>NZ_AP025688.1 GCF_023168325.1 Tsukamurella sp. PLM1 | reverse complement strand
CCTCCGGCTCGCTCTCGACGATGGGCGGCGTGGCGTCGGGGGAGATCCTGACGCCGAGCTCGACGTCCTGGCCGAGGCGCGTGGACAGCGCCGCCACGAGTGGCTCGCGCAGGCTGCGGTCGATAGCGTCCTTCATCAGCTGCGAGGGCACGGCGACGAGCGCGAAGCCCTCAGTCAGGGTGAGCGGCTGGACGAGGCGCAGCCATGCCTTCTCCTGCTTCGTGAGGGTGCGTTCGGTGTTGTCTCCGCAGAGCTCGTCGACGACGTCCGTCCACGTCTCGATCAGCGGATCAACGGTCATCAGGCCCTCCGGCCGGGTTCGGAGGCGGGTGGCCTCCGGTTCGCCCGGCGATCTCTACTCACATGTGCTACGTCGATCTGTGCATATCGGTACCCCACCCGACCTGCGACAGAACTGTACTCCACAGCTTCATCCACAGGTGTGGAGAACCGTGACAACGGGTGTTGCCGGCCGGTTGCTTCGGCCGTGAATCGATTTCGCTGGGCTAGTGGGTGGCCGCTCGGGGCGCACCGGCTACGGTGCGGCTCCGAGCCCGCCACACGCTCGTGCAGGTTCGGTCGGGAGCTGCCGTGCTCCGACTCCACGGGGGCCGTGGCCGCGCTCAGCAATCGCATTCGGCAAAGTTAACAGAGCCGAGCGCAGTACTCAACACCCAGCACATTCTCCCAGGCCGACGTGGGATGTCGGGAGTGCTCGGCGTGTCGCGGTGACGCGCGTGTGAGGTACGTCACGGTGGTCGGAGTGTTCCGGTTTGACCTTGTCAGCGGGGATAAGTAGTCTTGACCGGTCTGTGCGCACGCCGATTCGTCGGATGGGTTCGACCTCAAGTCGAGCTTCACGTGCCGCCGAAGAGTTTCCGTCCAACCATCGGCGGCGCACCTGCGCCGTCCACTGAACAAGGAGTGTCACCGTGGCCAAGGGCAAGCGGACGTTCCAGCCGAACAACCGTCGCCGCGCGCGGGTGCACGGCTTCCGTCTCCGTATGCGTACCCGTGCCGGGCGCGCCATCGTCTCGTCGCGTCGGACCAAGGGCCGCGCGAAGCTGACGGCCTGAGTTTTCGTTCGCGTAGCGCCACCGCGTCCCATCTTCCAGGGTGCGGTGGCGCTCGTGCAAAGGCGATAGAGAAGGCAGACCATCGCTGTGCTACCCGTCCACCATCGGATGAGCTCGTCGCGCGACTTCGCCGCGGCGGTCAGGGGTGGCAGGCGCGTGGGCCGTCGTTCCCTCGTGGTGCACGTGGCGAAGACAGCGACCGACTCCAGCCCGGTTCCCGCTTCCGAGGGGGGACCGGGCCTCGTCGTGTCCGCGATCGATCCTGCGACGGTGCCGGCGCGCGTCGGGCTCGTCGTGTCGAAAGCGGTGGGCAACGCGGTGATTCGGCACTCCGTATCGCGTAGGCTGCGCGCCGCCGCCGCGTCCCTCGTCGGTGAGTTGGACGACGGTGTGCTCGTGGTGATCCGCGCACTCCGCCCGGCGGCCGACGACGACGCGAACGAGCTGGCGGCGCAACTGCGTTCAGGACTGACGAAGTTGGGTGCGCTGTGAGCGACTCCACGGCGAGGTCCTCGACGACCATGCTGCGGGCCGCGCCCCGCCGGGCCCTGATCGGTCTGGTGCAGCTGTACCGGACCTGGATCTCCCCGTGCGTCCGCCGACCTGCCGATTCACCCCCACCTGCAGTGAGTATGCGGTGGAGGCGCTTTCGGCGCACGGCGCCGCCAAGGGCGTGTACCTCAGTACCATTCGGCTGCTCAAGTGCGGTCCGTGGCACCGCGGAGGGTGGGACCCCGTCCCGGAATAGTCCGTCCGCCACCGGCGCCCGGCGCCACCGCGCGGAACCCGCGCCACCAGAACCTCTTCCGTATGACTGACTAGGAGCATCGCCCCGTGTCGAACTTCAATCCGTGGTCACTGGACTACGTGTACTACCCGGTGTCGGGCATCATGTGGGTCTGGCACAAGGTGTTCTCCTTCGTGCCCGGCCTCGGCGCCGACAGCGGGATCACCTGGGCGCTGTCGGTGGTCTTCCTGGTGCTCACCCTGCGTGCCATCCTGTACAAGCCGTTCGTCCGGCAGATCAAGACGACGCGGCAGATGCAGGAGTTCCAGCCGCAGATGCAAGCCCTGCGGAAGAAGTACGGCAAGGACCGGCAGAAGCTGGCCCTGGAGATGCAGAAGCTGCAGAAGGAGCACGGCTTCAACCCGCTGCTCGGCTGTCTCCCCGCGTTGTTGCAGGTGCCCGTGTTCATCGGCCTGTTCCATGTCTTGCGCTCCTTCAACCGGATGAGCGGCGGCGCGACCCAGATGTTCGGTTCACCCGACATGAGCGCCTACGCCACGCGGCACACGCCGAACTACTTCTTCTCGGCGCAGGACGTCGAGAGCTTCCTGGACGCACGTCTCTTCGGCGTGCCGCTGTCGTCGTACATCCAGCAGCCGGTCGAGCAGTTCCAGGCGTTCATGCCTGTGGGGCCCGACAACGCGTTCATCGAGCCGGACTTCCAGAAGATCTGGATCATCGCGCTGTCGATCCCGTTGATGGTCGTCGCCGCCCTGGCCACGCACTTCAACTCACGCGCCTCGATCGCCCGTCAGCCCGTCGCCTCGCTGGACAACCCGCAGACGGCCATCATGAATCGGCTCATGCTGTGGGTCTTCCCCATTGGTGTCCTGGTCGGTGGCTTCTTCCTGCCGGTCGCCATCCTCATCTACTGGGTCACGCAGAACATCTGGACGTACTTCCAGCAGCACATCGTGTTCGGCAGGCTCGACAAGGAGGATGAGGAGAAGAAGCGCCTCGCCCAGGAGAAGCGGGCGGAGAACGCGCCCAAACCCGGAGCCAAGCCGAAGAAGAAGGGCGCCGTGGCGCTCACCAAGGCCGCCGAGACGGCGGACGAGAGCGGGGACGAGGCCGGGGATGCGGAACCGTCGAAGCCCTCCCCCGGTGCGAAGCCGGCCGCCGGCGCGAAGCCCGCAGCGGGGTCGAAGCCGGCCGCCGGCGCGAAGCCCAAGGCCCAGCATCCGTCGGGGAACGCCCGACAGCAGCAGCGGAATCAGCAGCAGCGCAACCAACAGCGGAAGAAGCGCAAGCGCTGACGGCGCGCCCTTCCCCCATGAACCCCTGAAGATCGATTCCCCCAAGGAGTACCCATGTCTGACGACGTGTCCGTCGAGGACGAGCAGACGACCCCCGAGGCGCCCGTCGTGGAGCCGGCGGAGGCCCCGGTCGAAACGGACGCCGACGAGGCGAACGAGGACGACGAGCTGGTCGAGGAGGGCGAGATCGCCGGCGACTACCTCGAGCAGCTCCTCGACATCCTCGATTTCGACGGCGACATCGATCTCGACGTCGAGGGCGGGCGTGCGATCGTCGCCATCGACGGCGGCGACGACCTGACGAAGCTCGTCGGCCAGCGCGGCGAGGTCCTGGATGCGCTCCAGGAGCTGACCCGCCTCGCAGTGCAGCAGTCCACGGGTGACCGCAGCCGCCTGATGCTGGACGTCGCGGGGTGGCGCGCCGGGCGGCGCACGCGGCTCTCGAGCCTGGGCACCGATGTCGCCAAGCGGGTCGCCGAGTCCGGTGAGAAGGAGTCGCTCAAGCCGATGACTCCGTTCGAGCGCAAGATCGTCCACGACGCCGTCGCGAAGGTCGACGGTGTGCGCTCCGAGAGTGAGGGCGCGGAGCCGAACCGTCGCGTGGTGGTCCTGCCCAGCACCTAGACTGTGCAGAGGTGAACGATGGGTCCCGGGCCGTGCGCCTGGGGCCCATCGTCGTTTCGGCCGGCGTTCGCCGGCGGCATGAATTACAGACTTGTCATTCGGAGGTTTCACGTGGAACGGCGCGACGGCACGGCACCCGATGCCAAGGCTTCTGGGGCCCAGGACGGCGAGGGCGGGCTCGACGCGTTGCCGCCCACTCCCCGATCGCAGCGCAGGTGTTCGGGGACCGGCTGGCTCTCGCGGAGGAGTACGCGCGGGTGTTGGCGACCGACGGGGTGGTCCGGGGCCTGATCGGTCCACGCGAGGTGCCGCGGCTGTGGGAGCGGCACGTGCTCAATTGCGCGGTGTTGGGCGAGTTGCTCGACGCGGGCGAGACCCTGGTCGACATTGGCAGTGGCGCCGGCCTCCCGGGTGTACCGGTCGCCATCGCGCGGCCGGACGTCGAAGTCGTTCTCGTCGAGCCGCTCCTGCGGCGCGCGGTGTTCCTCGAGGAGTTCTGCGGTATCCGGCTTCCCAACGTGCGCGTAGTTCGGGGGCGCGCGGAGGAGAGGGCTGTGATCGAAGCGGTCGGCGGTGCTGACGCCGTGACCTCGCGCGCGGTGTCCGGCTTCCCGAAGCTGGCGCCGTGGTCCGCTCCCTGCTCCGCGACGGCGGGCGGCTCCTCGCGCTGAAGGGCTCGCGGGCCGCGGAGGAGATCGAGGAGCACTCAGCGGTACTCCACAAGGCGGGGCTGAGTGATCCGGAAGTCGTGCTGTGCGGCGTCGGCGTCGTCGATCCGGCGACGATCGTCGTTCGTGCGACCCGTCGGGGCACGGCCCAGAAGAAGCGAGCCAAGCGCCGGCGGTGACCCCGTATCAGGCATTTCGGACGCGGATTCCGCGTGGTCGATGATCCACGGGTAGTAACGACACGTGACGTAGCCATGCGGGCGGAGGCGTGAACGGGTTGTCCCGACTCTGCACTATCTGTACGTCCGTACCAATATCAGCCAGGAGGACGCCACCGGGCATGGGACAGGGCCTCCGGGGCGGCAGTCGTGCGTGCGGAGTGACGCTCGAAGTCGCTCAAGGGTCCGAGCCCGATGGTTCCTCCCCGGCGCGGGCCGAGGCTCACGCGCGAGATCGGACGGATCGACGGCGGGGGCGCCCGCGACGCGTTGGGCGGCCGGGGGCGTGGAGAGTGGGGCAGGACCGGTGCGCGCACGGTCAGTGCTCGATGCCGACGGTCCTCGGGTCACGGATGATCCCTCGACCGGATCGCATCGCCCGTAGACTCGACCGGCTGAGCGGTTCCGACCGACACCGCGATCGGACCTCGCACTCGGGTGAGGGCGGGGTGTGGGCCGGCGTGAGTCCGGTTCGAGTCCCCGATTTGCACTTCGTGACGGGACCATGGACGACCCTCGAGCCCGGGCGGGAGGACCAGTAGACCGCGAACCCGGTGGGCAGGAGGCCGGAGTGTGGCCGGAGCGGTGCGCGGCGCCGTGCGAGGGCACGGGTGATTCGGTACTGGTGCGGCGCGCACCGCGGTCGCAGCCGGGGCGCGGACCGCACACCGTGTAGCGCGGCGTGGGCGGTGGCGCCGAGACGGCATGCCAGGCGGGTCGGCGGGTACAGGGCAAAGGGGTGCTCACGACCGGCCGTCGGCGGGCGGTGCTTCGGGAGCAGCGGCGGCGGGCGGTGCCGGCGGCCGAAGTGGACGTCTGATGGGGACGTCCGATCGGGACGGGTCCGTCGAGGCTCGGCCGTCCGGGACTTCGGTCCGTCCTCGCAGCCCGGCGGGTGTGCAGCCGTCGCCGTCCAGGATGGAGGGCGTCGTCGGGCGCGAGACGCGATGTGAGTGGCGCGTGACGTGAGGCGGGAGACGTGCGGTGCGTCGGGGTCTGTTTGCCGCGCCGCCTCGTCGCCGCGCTTCTCGCTCCAGCGCGCCTGCGACCAACCGCCACTCCACTCCCCGGTCGCGGGCGCGGAACCTTCCGTGGCCGGGACGTCGATGCAGTCGCGACGTCGGGACCCGCGACACCGCGCGGTTCGGGCTGTGGCTGGGGACGCGGGTGTGGGCGCTCGGTGCGCACACTGTCGTTTCACGTGAAACGACGACTCGGATGCCCGTCGGTGTGGGCGCTCGGCACGCGGTGGAGGCAAGGGTGCAGCAACGGCGATCGAATCGGCGGTCCATCCCGCCGCGTGGTTCCACGTGAAACACGTCGGTAGTGAGTCTGGCGGGACTCGGCGATGCGATGGCGTCCTCGTCGCCGGGCCGGACATCCTGAGGGCGATCGGCCGCGGGTGCGCCGCAACTCCTGTTCTTGTCGTCGAATCTCGACAGGTCGCTCCGTGTCGCGCGGGCGACCTGTTGAAGCGGACGGGAGACGAGGCGGAGCCTGCCGGAGCCGTAACCGCACGGGCGGACGGCCCGCTCCCCGGGCGCGACGAGTGGGGTCGCTCGAAGTGCGCAATTGGAGGATTCCCGAAGGCGACGGCGTCCGGCTGGCGAGGAGCGTGGATTGCACCGGGCGATCCGCCCCGAACCGGTGGTCGCGCGGCGAGCGGACGTGGGCAGGTCCGCTCGGCCGGGCGTCCGCACGCAGGCAGCCAGACCGCAGCGACCGACCGTCCGCGCTTCGCGGAGATCCGCGAGGCCGACACGCGAGCGCGCGGTCGCATCCGCCCGGAGGCTCGTCCGTGGTCGGGCGGGCGACGCGCGTGGCGGCGGTGGCGTCACACGATGGCGGCGCCGCGGTCGCTCGACGATCGCCTCCGCGTTCACTGCGCCCGGGAACGGAGCGGGAGACCGTGGCGATGTCATCACCCCGAGACAGCCCGGGTGACGAGCACATGACGTGAGTTGGCCGCGGGTCGACGGTGGCCGAAGATCGGGTAGATCACCGACCGCGGCCACCGTCCAGCGTCGCCAGCAGCTTCGGCGTTCGGTCGCAGGAGACCGATGTCGCGCGCGTGTTGTCACGGCCTCCCGCGTGACTGTTCTCTGATCGGTGGGCCGATGTCACGCAGCTCGCCCTAGGTTCGTCGATCGTCGACCGGCCCGATGTTCCAGGTGGAACAACCCCTGACGGACACGCCGGTTTCACGTGGAACACGCTCAGACGGCGCCTCGCCGACGACACACCGACGACCGGAGGCGCGGAGGACTGGTCGGTCGGAAGACCGCCGTCGCTCGAGCCGGATGCCGGGCTGACGGTATCGGGGGGAGTCACTAGGATGAGGGGCAACAGCTGAGGAGAGCGCGTGACTGATCACGAATCCGGCTTCGACGTTTCACGTGGAACCGTAGAAGACGACACCCCCATCGCAGCGGCCGCCCGTCGCGCAAGCCAGGTACTCACACCCGGAGGCGCCGGTACGCTACCGAAGCCTCGCGCACGGCGCGTGCTGACGATCGCGAACCAGAAGGGCGGCGTCGGTAAGACCACGACCGCGGTGAACCTCGCCGCCGCGCTCGCACTCCAGGGGCTTCGCGTCCTCGTGGTCGACCTCGACCCGCAGGGCAACGCGAGCACGGCGCTCGGCGTCGATCACCGGTCCGGCGTACCGTCGACGTACGAGCTACTTCTCGGCGACACGACGCTCGACGAGGCGATGGCCCAGAGCCCGCACTCCCCCAACCTGTTCTGTGTGCCGGCCACCATCGACCTCGCGGGCGCCGAGATCGAGCTCGTCAGCATGGTCGCCCGCGAGACGCGCCTCAAGAACGCGCTCAACTCCTCGGCGTCAGAGTCGATCGACTACGTCTTCATCGATTGCCCGCCATCGCTCGGGCTGCTCACGGTCAACGCGCTCGTGGCGGCCCGCGAGGTGCTCATCCCGATCCAGTGCGAGTACTACGCCCTCGAGGGTGTCGGCCAGCTCCTGCGCAACATCGAGCTCGTGCAGGCGCACCTGAATCCTGACCTCCACGTGTCGACGGTGCTCCTCACTATGTACGACGCGCGCACCAAGTTGGCCGACCAGGTGGCCGCCGAGGTCCGCAACCACTTCGGCGACCGGGTGCTCGGGGCGACGATCCCGCGGAGCGTGAAGGTGTCGGAGGCGCCGGGCTACGGCACGACGGTACTCGACTACGACCCCGGTTCGCGCGGCGCGATGAGCTACCTCGACGCCGGCCGCGAGCCGCGTTCCGCGGCGCCGGGCAGGAGGTGTAGTCATGGCGGGCCAGAAGAAGGGCGGCCTCGGCCGGGGTCTCGCGGCGCTGATCCCGACGGGACCAGACGAGGGCCCGCGGCTCGGCAACGCGGCTGCGGACGTCATCATCGGCGCCCGACAGGATCCGGCGGCCCCGCACGCGACGGACGGGGAGGGAAGCCCCCGGCGGCCCGAGCGCAGAGGGAGGCACCGTCGGGCTCGCGGCGCCGGGTGTCCCCCGAACCGTCCCCGGACGAGCTCGACGCGCTCACCGACAGCGGCGCCGTCTACCGGGAGCTCGCCCCGTCGACGATCCAGCCGAACCCCCAGCAGCCGCGGTCGGTCTTCGACGAGGAGGCCCTCGCGGAACTCGTCCACTCGATCCGCGAGTTCGGTCTCATGCAGCCGATCGTGGTGCGGCCACTCCCGGGCGCCCGGGGCGATGTGCGGTACGAGCTCGTCATGGGCGAGCGGCGATGGCGAGCGAGTCAGGAGGCCGGCCTGGAGGCGATCCCCGCGATCGTCCGGCAGACCGCCGACGGCGACATGCTCCGCGATGCGCTGCTGGAGAACATCCACCGCGTCCAGCTCAATCCGCTGGAGGAGGCCGCAGCCTACGCGCAGCTCCTCGAAGAGTTCGGGGTCACCCACGACGAGCTCGCCTCGCGGCTCGGCCGGTCCCGCCCGGTGGTCACCAACACGATCCGGCTGCTCCGCCTCCCCGTCGCGGTCCAGCGACGTGTGGCGGCGGGGGTGCTCTCCGCGGGGCACGCGCGTGCGCTGCTGTCGCTCGAGTCGGGTTCGGAGGCGCAGGAGAGTCTCGCGGCACGGATCGTGGCCGAGGGTATGTCGGTGCGCGCCACCGAGGAGGCGGTCACGCTGGCCAACCGGGGGGACGGCACCGTCGCCCCCGCAGCGCCGAAGCGGCGGCCGCCGGCGGACCCCGGTCTGCGTGACTACGCGGACCGCATCGCGGACCGGTTGGACACGAAGGTGTCGGTCTCGATGGGCAAGCGCAAGGGCAAGATCGTCGTCGAAGTGGGCTCGGCCGACGATCTCGAGCGCATTGTGGCCCTACTGTCCGATCGGTAGCCGCCGATGGCCCTCACGATCGTGCCGCTGACTCTGGCCGGGTTCGACGACCTCCCCGGCACATCCGCCGATGCGTGTACTGGGAGGTGGCGCCCGACGGCGAGACCTTGACCGACACGGAGTTCGACAAGGAGGCCTGGCTCTCCATGCTCATGCTGGAGTGGGGCTCGTGCGGACAGGTCGCGATCGATCACACCGCGGATGGGATGGCGCGCGTGGTCGGCACCGCCTTCTACGCGCCGCCGCGGAGTGTGCCCCGGGCCGGCCACTTCCCCACCGCGCCGGTCAGCCCCGATGCGGTCCTGCTCACCTGGGTGGGCACTGCGCCCGGGGCCGAGAACCGAGTCAAGGAGGAACTGGTCACCGCGGTCTGCACCGATCTGGTGCGCCGCGGCGTCCGGGCGGTGGAGGCCTTCGGTCTGCTCACTCCCGTCGGAATGACCACGGAAAGTGTTGTGGCGCAATTGAATTGCGGTCCCTGCGGCTGTGAGACAGTGCCGCTCACCGATGCCGACTTCCTCGAGGGGATGGGATTCGAGACGGTTGCACCGCACCACCGGTTCCGCGGCTGCGGCTGGAACTGTCCGAGGGCCTGGGCTGGAAGGCCGGTGTGGAGCACGCGTTGGAGCAGCTCCTCGCCGCGGGTGCCGCCGAAGCGGCCCTCAGGGACGCGCTGGAGGGCACGGGAGACGCTGCGGCACCCGTGGGTAAGGCCGGGCGCGAGACGGAGCGCTAGCGCGCGTTCTCGGCGTTCTCCTCGAGCTCGAGCAGCTCGGCGAATGTGTAGGTGCCAGTGGGTCGGTCGTTCTCCCCCAGCAGGTACAGGCGCTTGACGGCGACGAGGATCGCCTCCGCGATCGTGTCGCGCATCTGCGGAGACGCGAGAACGGCCGCATCCTCGGGGTTGGTGGCGTACCCGATGTCGATCTGGACGGTGGGCATGCGAGTGAGCCGCACGATGTCCCAGGTGCGGCCGTGGTAGTGGCAGTCGCTCAGCGGCGTCCGCGCGACGATCTCACGCTGGATGAAACCGGCCAGGTTGCGCCCGATGTTGGAGCTGGCGCCGTGAGTGTTGCCGAAGTGGAACGAGGCCACGCCGTGCGCGCGGTCGTTGCGGTAGTGGGCCGTGCGGAGCGCGATCATGAGATCGGCCTCGAACGTGTTGGCCGTGTAGGCGCGGGTGCTATCGGTGGCGTCCATGCCGCGCGGGCGGGACAGGTAGGTCTCCATGCCGGCCGCGGCCATGCGGCCCTCCAGGCGCGAACCCAGATCCCAGAGGATCTCCTCCTCGGTGACCACGTGACCGTCGGTTCCCCGGATCGCGAGCCCGCGATCGGGACCGCCGAGACCCAGATCGATGACGATCCTCTTCCCCGACAGGCGCGGCCCTGAGCGCCGCACGTGCTCCTCCTCGCGGATGGCGTGCGGCGAGCCGCCGGTCACGCGGGACCCGAGGAACGTGAGCGAGCGCAGCGTCGCGGGCCCGCAGATCCCGTCCGAGACGAGCCCGAACTCCCGCTGGTACGCGGACAGTCCCAGGTGCGTCTGCGGGCCGAACAGGCCGTCGATCATGCCCGCGTAGAACCCCAGGTTCTGCAGGCGGGCCTGCAGCGCCGCCACATCGTCACCCGAGGGCGGTGCGGAGGCGATGTAGCTCAGCGTGCGGGCGCCCAGCTGGTACGTGGACTCGCGCAGTGCCCGGTACGTCGCCGGGCCGACGACACCGTCCACCAGGAGTCCGCGCTGCTGCTGGAACGCGCGGGTGGCGCGGTCGAGGCGGCGGTCGAACACCGCCTCGGGAACGGTCCATCCCCCGGTGACGAGTTCGGCGGGGGCGACGTAACCGCGGAGGAAACCCTGATCGGCGAGGATGCCGCGGATCTCCGCGACGGCTCCGCCGTGATCACCGAGGCTGATGCGGGGCATGGACAATCCTTCGGTCTCTTCCTTCAGGCGGCGGCCCGTGGTCTTCGAATCGAGTACACGATACGGGCCGCGCGCCCCGGCCACCAACGCGACGGCGTGTCAGAGCAGACCGTCGAGCTCCTTGAGGATGGCCGACTTGCTCTTCGCGCCCACCAGCTTGGTGGTCGGCTTCCCGTCCTGGAACAGGATCAGCGTGGGGATACTGAGCACCTGGTAGTCACGGGGCGCGCCAGGGTTCTGGTCGACCTCGATCTTCGCGAACGTCACCTTGTCGCCGTGCTCGGCGGCGAGGGCCTCGAGGACCGGCGCCACGACCTTGCACGGGCCGCACCAGGTGGCCCAGAAGTCGACGAGCACCGGTTTGTCGGACTCGAGGACCTGCTGCGCGAACGTGTCGTCGGTGAGGGTGACGATCTCGGCCATGGGAGTTCTCCTTGCTGGGGACGTACGGATGGGCGTACGGATTACTGGGCGACGGCGGCTTCGCGGTGGTGCGCGAGCCAGCGCTCGGCGTCGATCGCCGCGGAACAACCGCTGCCCGCGGCCGTGATCGCCTGCCGGTAGGTGTGATCGACCAGGTCGCCCGCGGCGAAGACACCGGGGACTCCTGTGGCGGTGGTGCGGCCCTCGACCTGCACGTAACCCTCGTCGTCGACGGTGACCTGCCCCGCGACCAGGCCCGAACGGGGATCGTGGCCGATGGCCACGAACAGGCCGGTGACGGCGAGCGTGTCGGCTGCGCCGGTAACGGTGTTCTCGATCGCCAGCGACTCCACCGAGGAGTCACCCTGCACGGCGGTGACCCGGGTGTCGGTGAGGAAGCGGATCTTCTCGTTGGCGCGAGCGCGGTCCAGCATGATCTTCGAGGCACGGAAGGTCTCGCTGCGGTGGATCAGGGTGACGGACTTGGCGAACTTGGTGAGGAAGATCGCTTCCTCCATCGCCGAATCGCCGCCGCCGACCACGGCGATGTCCTGGTCGCGGAAGAAGAAGCCGTCGCAGGTGGCGCACGCGCTCACGCCGCGGCCGAGCAGGGTCTCCTCGCCGGGGATCCCCAGGTAGCGCGCGGCGGCGCCCATCGCGAGGATCACGGCGCGGGCGCGGTAGGTGCCCTCGGCCGTGACGACCTCCTTGATCTCACCGTCGAGCTGCGCGGACTCCACATCCTCCATGCGCAGATCGGCGCCGAACCGGATGGCCTGCTCGCGCATCTCGTCCATGAGCTGCGGACCCATGATGCCGCCCTGGAAACCGGGGTAGTTCTCGACCTCGGTGGTGGTCATCAGCGCACCGCCGAAGCTGGTGCCCTCGAAGAGGATGGTGCGCAGCTCGGCGCGGCCGGCGTAGATCCCCGCCGTGTATCCGGCCGGACCCGATCCGATGATGATCACGTCCGCGATATCGGTGCCAGCTGCAGTCATCTACCTACCCAACCTCGAAAGAAGTGCCCGGGCTCTCCCGGGCCGACATGTGTGGCAACGGCGCCGGGCCTGAAGATGTTCCCGTGCCGCCGACCTCCAGGTTACGGCAGGTCTAGCCGCGGCCCCGGCTCCCGGGCAGGGTGCGGTTCACCAGGACCGACGATGCCGTCCCCTCGGCGCAGGCCGGGGTGACGGCCAGCACGCGCAGGTCGCCCAGCGCGGCCCCGGGGAGCAGGAGGACGGTGGCGGGGTCGCCCCGTACATCGACGGGGCCCGCGCCCAGGAGCGTGCGCCGGTCCGCCGGCACGGCCGCCGCGTCGAGACAGCGGGTGAGCGCGGCACCGTCGGCGAAGGGCCCTCGTTGGCCGCCCGGCGTGGCGGCCGCGAGGAGGACATCGGTCTCGGGTTCGGCGGCCGGCTCCTCGACCGTGCTCAGCGCGACGGTGACCGCGACGACGGTGACCGCGGCCGCACCGGCGGTGAGCCCGTAGCGCAGGAGCCTGCGGGGCCGAGCGGGCGACGGGGCACCCCGGAGTGCGGCGGCGATGCGGCGGTCGGCCAGCGGCGAGACGTCGGTCTCCCCGCCCGGCGCGGACCACTCCGCGTACGTGCGGTCCCGGTACTCGGCCAGCGCGGCATCGAGCCTGGCCTTCTGGGCCCGGCTGAGCTCCGGCTCGCCGTCGCCACCCGCGCGGCCCGTCCGTCGTCCCATCGTCGCAACCTCCTCTCATCAATTGGACGCACCAGCGGCCCGATCGGTTCCCGATCCGTTCACTACCCGTTGTGCGGAACGCGAACACCCGGGCCGGAGCCGGGCGCGCTCAGGCCAGTAGGCGCTCGAGACGTGCGCGTGCGCGGGCGCGACGACTCTTGACGGTGCCCTCCGCGACACCGAGGGCTGCCGCGGCCTGCGAAATGGAGAGGCCGTGCATGTCGACGGCGATCACGGCCGCCCTCTGGTCCTCCGGCAGTAGTCGCAGCGCCGCGTCGACCGACAGCTTGCGGTCCAGGTCCTCGGCGGACTTGCCCTCGTCGGACCCGAGGCCGCTGAGGTCGTCCGGCATGGGAAGGCACGCGCGGATCTGATTGCGACGTGCCCGGTCCAGGCACGAGTTGATGACGATGCGATGCAGCCAACTGCCGACCCTGCAGTCGCCGCGGAATCCCGGCGACAGTTGGTACGCACGTAACATCGCGTCCTGCAGGCAGTCCTCCGCGTCCGCGTGGACGCGGATCGTGCGCAGCGCCGTCGCCAGGAGCTGCTTGCGGTGCCGCCGGAACAGCTGGGCGAAGGCCTCGTGATCGCCTCGCGCCGCGCGTTCGAGTAGCCGTTCGTCGGACGGTTCGCCGGGATCGCAGCGCGCTGCATCGACTGCGTGGGGGTGATCGGCGCTCTGGGTGTCGGTCGCCGGGCCCCCGACCCGGTCGACCGCGAGATGGTGTTCCCCGCTCGGTCATGCAGGGATGCTAGGGCGCAGGGACACATTCCGAGACCTGTTCTTTCCTATTCAGTGACCCGAATCCCGGAGAGCATCGGATTCGGGATTGCACATGTCCCTCGCGGTGTCGCAGTGTCTCGGATTACACTCGGGACCAGGCCAGGTGGCGCACCCGTCGCTGTGGATTCTCCATTTCACTGCGCGAGCTACTCAGGAGGCCTCTCATGGTCGAACGTTCCCCTTCTCCCCCGACCGTGCCCCGGTCGACGGTGCTCGTCCAGGCGGCGCATTCCCCGACGATGCGCGGGACGTGGTGGGCGGCACCGTCGCCCGCGCCCGGCGCTGGCTGACCGCGGCACGTGGCCGACGCCCCGCGGAGGTGGGGCGACGGGAGGCGGCTGCCACCACGAGTCTGGCGGCGCTGCTGCACGATCCGAGCGGAGTCGAGTTCACGATGGGTTTCGTGGACCGGGTCGCCCGGCCCGAGGACGACGTGGTGGCCGCGACCGCGCTGCGACGACTGGTCTCCGCCCCGCCGGGGGCGCCCCGCGATCGGGCTTCATGAGCCCCTCGATGCGGCGATGCTGCGGGCCGGGACCGTCGCCGCGGGCATCGCGCCATCCGTCGCCATGCCGGTCGCCCGACTGCGGCTGCGACAGCTGGTGGGGCACTTGGTGTTCGACGCCGACGGCGACAAGCTGCAGCGGCGGCTTCGGCGCGCCCGGGAGACAGGGGTCAGGCTGAACCTCAACCTGCTCGGCGAGGCCGTGCTGGGCCGTGGCGAGGCGGACGCCCGGCTCGCCCGGACACACGAGCTGCTCGCGAACCCCGCGGTCGACTACGTCTCGATCAAGGTCAGCTCGGTCGTGGCGCAACTCGTTCCGTGGGACCTCGAGGGGAACCGGGACCGCATCGTCGAGCGGCTGCGCCCGCTGTACCGCACCGCCCGCGACGGCGGCAAGTTCGTCAACCTCGATATGGAGGAGTACAAGGACCTCCACCTCACGATCGAGGTCTTCACCGCCCTGCTGGACGAGCCCGAGTTCCGCGGCCTCACAGCCGGGATCGTGCTCCAGGCCTACCTTCCGGACTCGATGGGCGCGCTGGCGAGGCTGACGGACTTCGCGCGCCGCCGGGTGGCGGACGGCGGTGCGCCCATCAAAGTGCGCCTGGTCAAGGGTGCCAATCTGGCCATGGAGCGGGTCGACGCGGAGGTGCACGACTGGCCGCTGGCGACGTACAGCAGCAAGGCCGATGTGGATGCCAACTACCTGCGGATGGTCGACACCGCGCTGCGACCCGAGAACGCCGACGCTCTCCGCATCGGCGTCGCATCGCAGAACCTGTTCTCCGTGGCGTTCGCGGTCGAGGTGGCGGACCGGCGGGATGTTCGGCGCCAGTTGGACATCGAGATGCTGCAGGGTATGGCGCCGATGGAGGCCGCCGCCGTCCGCGCCGACGTCGGCGCGCTGATCCTGTACACGCCGGTGGTGCACTCCGGCGACTTCGACGTGGCCGTCTCGTACCTCGTGCGGCGGCTGGAGGAGAACGCATCGAGCGACAACTTCCTGTACTCCATGTTCAGCCCGGACCCAGCGGCGATCAGGGTGGAGGAGAACAGGTTCCGCGACGCCTTCGACCGTCGTGACGCGGTTCACGACGGACCGAACCGGGTACAGGACCGGCGCACCACCGGGACGCCGTCCGCCCCCACTCGCGACGGCGCATTCCACGGAGAGCCGGACACGGACCCGTCGACGCCGGGCAACCGGGCATGGGCCCGCGCCGCGCTGGCGGCGGAGGTCACCGTCGAACCGCCTGCGACCGTGTCGGATCCGGAGGTGATCGACGTCGCGGTCGGGCGGGCGCTCGCGGCCCAGCGCGCGTGGGCGGCACGTTCGCCCGCCGAGCGCGCGGACCTGCTGCATCGCGTGGCCGACGAACTGGCCCGCCGCCGCGGCGAGCTTCTCACCGTCATGGCCCACGAGGCGGGTAAGACCGTCTCCGAGGCGGATCCGGAGATCTCGGAGGCCGTGGACTTCGCCCGGTACTACGCGCAAAGCGCCCTCGACCTGCAGGACGAGGAGGCCGCCTTCACCCCGCATCGCCTGGTCGTGGTGACGCCGCCGTGGAACTTCCCGGTCGCGATCCCGCTCGGTGGCGTGCTCGCCGCGCTCGCCGCCGGCGCGGCCGTGATCATCAAGCCCGCGCCGCAGGTGATCCGGTGCGGCACAGCGGCGGTGGCGGCCCTGCACGCCGCCGGCGTCCCGGCGGATCTGGTCCAGCTGGTGAACGCCGACGAGGCCGCCGCGGGGCGGCGCCTGGTGACGCACCCGGACGCCGACGCCGTGGTCCTCACCGGGGCCAGTGACACCGCCGCACTGTTCCGCGGGTGGCGCCCCGACTTGCAGGTGCTCGCCGAGACCTCGGGCAAGAACGCCATGGTCATCACTCCGGCCGCCGACCCGGACCTCGCGGTGAACGACCTGGTGCGCAGCGCCTTCGGCCACGCCGGCCAGAAATGCTCCGCCGCATCGCTGGCGATCCTGGTGGGTTCCGTCGGCACTTCCCGGCGGTTCCTCGGCCAGTTGCAGGACGCGGTCCGCACCCTGGTGGTGGGTGAGGGACCGGACGTGAGCACCACCGTGGGCCCCCTCATCGAGCCCGCAGCGGGCAAGCTGCTGCGCGGGCTCACCGCGCCCGGGCCGGGGAGCGCTGGCTGGTCGAGCCGCGCAGGCTCGACGATGCCGGGCGGCTCTGGTCCCCCGGCGTGCTCGACGGTGTGGCTGCGGGCAGCTGGTTCCACACGACGGAACTGTTCGGTCCGGTGCTCGGCCTCATGCGCGCCGAGACGCTCGACGACGCACTGCGCCTGCAGAACTCGACCGGGTACGGTCTGACCGCCGGGCTGCACAGCCTGGATCCGGTGGAGATCGCGCACTGGTGCGAGAAGGTCGAGGCCGGGAACCTGTACGTCAACCGGCACATGACCGGGGCCATCGTGCAGCGCCAGTCCTTCGGCGGCTGGAAGCGGTCCTCGATCGGGCCGGGCGCGAAGGCGGGTGGCCCGAACTACGTGGCGCAGTTCGGATTCTGGCGCGACCGGAACGAGCCCGACGCACCGGTGCAGGCGCCCACCCTCTTCAGTGAGCGCATCATCGGCCGAGCGTCGGATCTCACGGAGGCCGATGTGCATTGGCTGCGCGCCGCCGCCGCGTCGGACCAGCGGGCGTGGGACGCCGAGTTCGGCGTCGAACACGACCGCACCGGGCTCGCGAGCGAGTCCAACGTGTTCCGGTACCGGCCGCTCCCCCACCTCGAGGTGCGGGTGGGCCCCGGCGCCGCGCCCCGCGACCTGGTGCGTTTGCGCCTCGCGGCGGCGGTCACCGGCACCCGCCTGGACGTGACCCGCAGTTCGGAGCGCGACGCGGCGGACGGCGCCCCCGTGCGCTCCGCGGGCGACTACGCGGACGGCCTCGCCCACCGGGCAGAGCCCGCCCGGATCCGGGTGCTCGGTGCCCCGGAGCCGGAGCTGCTCGCCGCCGCGGCAGCGCACGGGCACAGCGTGCTCCGCGGGCCGGTGCTGCTGTCCGGGCGGAGGAGCTGCTCAGCGTGCTCCGCGAGCAGGCGGTGAGCACGACACGCCACCGGTACGGCCACGTCGCACCCCCGACGACTGCGCCCGGTAGGCGGGCGCACCGTCGCTGCCGGGCGCCGCTGCCCGCGGGTCCCGGCCGGTGGGGCCGGCGCACCGTCAGGCCCCCGCGGGCCACACCCCCGAGCTCCCGCGCCGGTGGCTGCCCACCAAGTGGTCGTCGACGATGCCGACGGCCTGCATCAGCGCGTACATCGTGGTGGGCCCCACGAACCGGAACCCGCGCCGGCGCAGCTCCTTCGACAGCGCCACGGACTCGGGCGAGGTGGTGGCCACCTCCGCCATCGTGCGGGGAGCGGGCGTGGCCGCCGGGCGGAACGACCACACGAGGTCGACCAGGCCGCCGTCGTCCCGCAGGGCGATCACGGCGCGAGCGTTGCCGATCGTGGCCGCGATCTTCTGCCGGTTCCGGATGATCCCGGCGTCGGCAATCAGGCGTTCGACGTCGGCCTCGCCGAACGCGGCGACCGCGTCCGGGGCGAAATCTGCGAACGCGGCCCGGAACGCGGGGCGTTTGCGCAGCACCGTCGCCCAGGACAGGCCCGCCTGGAAGCCCTCGAGGGCGATCCGCTCGAACAGGCCCTGCTCGTCCCGGATCGGCATGCCCCATTCGGTGTCGTAGTAGTCGCGCAGCAATCCATCGGTCGCCCACGCCGGCCGGGCCAGCCCGTCGTCCCCGATGACTACGCCGTCGTCGTCGATCCCGCTCATCTCGTCCCCCGAAGTCGAATCCGTCCGGGCCCGGTGCGGGCCCACCTCGCACGGTAGAACAGGTCACCGACGGGTTTCGCCAAGTGCGGGGCAAGCGGGGCTTCAGCGGCGCGGGCGACGATCGCGACATGTCCGACCGTGCCGAATCCCTCCGCGTGATCCGCGCCCGATGGAGCCTGCTGGCGGCGGCGGGGCCGGTGCTCGCCGCGGCGGGTGCGCCGCTCCCGTTTCGCGCCTCCGTCGACGGTGTCGCCCGCGGCGTCGCGCGATACGACTCATCGTCCAGCGCCGGCGCCACGTTGGCCTGGCTCGACGCCGACCGCGCCGTCCTTTCGTGCGGCGACGCGGGCTGGCGGGTCGCGGCCGCGCCGGGGCCCGCCGGGCTGTTGGAGGGCGGACCGTCGTGGGCGGATCACGTGACCCTGCTGGATCATCGGGTGAGCGCCGGGCACTACGGCTGGGCGGAGTTCTGGGACGAGGGGGTCCGCCTTTCGGCGGCCGAGCCCGTCGACGGGGCGCCGCTGCCACCCGTGTTCAGCACCGGGCGCACGGCGGCCGCGCTCGGTGCGCGCCTGGAGCACAACGGAACCCTCTTCCACCTGGTCCGCATGAGCGAGTACGAGTGGCTCGACGCGGCCTCGTGGCGGTCCGCGTTCGGCGGCCTCGTGCCGGACCGGCTCATCGACGAATCATGGGAGACCGTCGTGGGATTCGGGCTCACCCAGTGGACGGGCGGCGGACCGATCGAGGAGGGTGGCCGGTCGGACCCCGGCGGAGGCGAAGAGGCGGGCGGCGGAGCACGCCGGCGAACGGGGGCTGCAGATACCCGACGAAGTGCGGGTGGAATCGGCGCTGCGAACGCCGGACGGTTGGCAGGTGCGCTTCATGGACTATCGCGATGCGACGGTCGCGCGACCGTTGGTGATCTCGGTTCCCGACGCGGGACCGGTGTGGATCGACGGTGCGGAGGCGCTCGGGATCAGGAGCCCTGGAACGCGACCTGATTGATCGTGGTGTACCACTCGGTGCCGGACTCCTTGGTGAGCCCGGTGATCCAGACCAGCACGTACTTGGCGCGGGGCGCCACGGAGCTGACGGCGAAGTCGGTGGCGCCCTGCGGAGCGTGCCCGACCAGACGAGCGAGGTGTCCTCGAGCTCCTTCACGGAGTCCTTGGTGGAGGTGCGGACTTCGACGGTGCTGCCCTGGCTCGGCGAGGTGATCGTGCCCCGCGTCAGCGAGACCGGCTTGTCGAGGGTGACGAGGAAGCCGACACCCTTCTTGAGGTTGCCGAACATCGGTCCGGCACGGTAGGTGTCGGTCTTCCACGACGGCGTCTTCCCGGTGAGCACGTTGCGCAGGTTGGCCGACGGGTCCTGGCTGGTCGCGAAGTCCACCAGCGCGACGTCGACGCCCTTCACCGGGACGCCGACCCCGGCGCCGCGGGCGCCGCGGCGGGAGTCGAGGTCGAGGTGCTGGAGGTGTACAGCGAACCCACGCTCGACTGCGTGTCGCCGCCGCCGGTCAGTTTGCTGATCAGCAGGGTCAGCCCGATGATCAGCAACAGCGCGACCGCGCAGGCCGCGATCACCAGGAGCGGCACGTTCTTCTTGCCGCCCGCACCGCGGCTGAGCAACGACTGTTTCGACGGGATCCGTTTCGCCGCCGTCGGGCGCTCCGCGGCGGCCGCCGCCTCGGCCGCCCTCTTCGCAGCCGGCGCGGAGCCCGCGGCACCCGCCGCACTCGCGCCCGCAGCGGCGGCACCGTCGGAGCGCGGGGCCTCCCGCGGGACCTCGGCGCGCACCGGCGCGAGCAGATCGGTCTTCACGTCGACCACGGACGCCTGGTCGAGCAGTTGCTGCACGGTCGCGGCGGTGCGGATGCCCTGACCGCCCTCGAGTGTGCGCGTGGCCACGGCCGAGATCTCGAACGGGATGTCGCGCTTGGCGTCGCGCGGCTCCACCGGATTGCCGTTGGCGTCGGCATCGGCCTGGCGGATGCCGGCGACGGTGCCCGTCCCGGTGGTCACGACGCGACCCGTCGCGTCGTCGAGTGGCCACCGCTCGAGCAGCAGCGCGTAGAGCACCGCGCCGAGGCCGCGGACGTCCGAATCCTTCGAGGCGTCGGCGAGGGTGCCGGGGAAGGCGAGGAAGGCGTGCCCGTCTTGGGAGATGCGGACCCGGTCCGGGTGGTCGATCGAGAGCGCGGCCCCGGCCCGGTGCGCGCCCTCGGCCGCCCCGGCCAGCGCACGCACGGCCTTGGCCGCCCCGATGGCGGACGGGTGCGTGCCGGCCACGTCGGCCAGGGAACTGCTGGGGACCCACTCGGCGACCACGATGCCGCCCGAGCTGCCGCGCACGACGTCGAGCACGCGGGCGAGGCCGTTGGAGTGCACGCGACCCAGGCGCAGCGTGCGCGAGAGGATGGACTGCGGGCCCTCGCCGCGCATGCTGATCTGGGCGCCGCGCTCCGGCACCGGCGCGGTCTGCTCGGAATCGACGAACGTGAGTGCCACGTCGCGGTCCAGGTTGATGTCGCGCGCCTGCCAGAACTGCAGCCCGCGGATGCCCCCGTAGTGCTCGATGAGCCGGTATCGGCCGCCCGCGACCACCGCGCCGGGGATCAGCTCGGGCCCGCGCGGGGCATCGTCGATCGGTTCGATGGGTGCGGGGACGCCGCCCTGCGCCGGCTGCTGGGACGGCAGTCGCATCTGGCCCGTCCCCGGAGTCCGGTGCTCGGGGTTGGGTGCGGAGTCGTCCTCGGTCACTGCGAATGCTCCTCTTCTGCGGTACCTGAGGCCCGCGGTCGGGTGGGCGGGGTGCGGCTGCGACCGCCGGGGAACATGGCTTTGACCAGCATACGGGAGGCCGATGTCGTCGGCGATCCGCGGCAGCTGGGCCGTGATCTCCTCGCGGCGGAGGTTCGCGTACGCCTGGAGCTCGTCGAGTCGCATCTCGCGGGTGTCGGGGGCGCGACTCGTGCCGCCCGCCGTCTCCGACGGTGCCTCCGGCCGCAGGGCCGGAACGAACCGCGCCGCGATGCGCCGCAGCGGTGTCAGGATCGCCAGCACGTCCGGCACCCGCCAGAGGGCCAGCAGCGCGTAGATCAACGTCAGACACAGTGCGCCTGCGATGGCGAGGTAGAAGAGCGCCCCGGCGGGACCGCTGCGGTCAATCTCCTTCAGGACGTCGAGCTGCATGATGACGTACACCGTGACCGTGACCAGCACGGAGACCGTGGTGGTCTGCGCGAGTGTGCGGGTCACGTTGGTCAGGTGCAGCGGACCGAGGGTGCGACGCAGCAGGTACCAGCCCATGGCCGCGCCCGCCGTGTACGCGAGGCCGCGCGCGGTACCCACGAACTCGACGATCCGGTTGCCCTCGTCGACGAACACGGGGACCAGGTACGACAGCGCGATCTGCACGGCGACGATGACGATGACGATGCCGGTCGGGATCCAGGCGCGCTCCTGGGCGTAGAACACCCGCAGGTGGATGAGGACCATCGCGTACGGGATCAGCACGAACGCGGAGAACGACAGCGCGGTCCCGAGGAAGTTGGCGTCGGCCTGGGAGAACTGGCCGAAGTTGAACAGCGCGCGCCCGATCGAGGGGCCGAAGACCGTCGTGAACGCGACGATCGGGATGAGCGCGACCATGGTGATGCGGGTCGCGACGGAGAGGTCGTCGAGCACCGCGTTCCGGTTGCCCTCCGCGGCGTTGCGCGAGAGCCGTGGCATGACCGCGGTCAGGAGCGCCACGCCGATCACGCCGTACGGCAGTTGCAACACCATCCAGGCGTACTGGTAGATCGCGGGCCCGCCGTCGGACGCGTGCGAGAGGATCGGTGTGACCGCGTACCAGCCGGCCAGCGAGATGAACACGTAGGCGACGATCGCGATGCCCATCGACCCGAAGTGTTTGAGCCGGTCGTCCACCCCCAGCGCAGCCGCAGCTTGATCCCCGCGCGGCGCATGGCCGGCACCTGGATCATCGCCTGCAGGATGACGCCCAGGGTGCTGCCGATGCCCAGGACCAGCAGTTTCGGCTGTCCCATCTGCGTGGGATTCAGCGTGAGCTCGCCCGGCATCAGGTAGAAGGTCACGAGTGTCGCGATCTGCACGGTGTTGCACGCGACCGGGGCCCACGCGCCCGGCTTGAAGGCGTCGCGCGTGTTGAGCATGGCGGTGAACAGGGCCGACAGGCCGAAGAAGACCAGCTGCGGCAGGAACATGATCACCAGCGCCTGGGTGAGGCCCTCATCGACCTTGGAGTCCCCCACCAGGATCCCGACCAACACCGGTGACAGCGCGAGCGAGACGACGAGCGCGATGCCGAGGATGGTCAGCGACAGCGTGAACAGGCGCTCGAAGAAGGCCTGGCCCCGGTCCTTGTCCTCCATCTCCGCGCGGACCAGTACGGGGATCACCAGCGCGGTGAGCACCGGCCCAGAACCAGTTCCGACACCTGTTGGGGCATCTGGTTGGCGATGCTGAACGCCGAGGCGATGGCCGGGCCGAGGATCGCGGCCAACAGGATGGTGCGGAGGAACCCGGTGACGCGGGAGGTCAGGGTGGCGACCGCGACCGAGCCCGTGGACCGGAGGAGACTCGACGTACCGCCGCGGTCGCCGCCCGCGGGGGCGGGACTGCTCGGCGGGATGTGCCGGGGCTCGGCGCGGCTCATGTGTCCTTCGGTTCCGGGTTCTCGTTCGGTTGCTGGCCCGGCGAAGCGGGTCGATGTGCAGCGTAACTGTTCGCGATGCGCTTCTCGTGCTCGTCCGCGGGCGGACGGTCCGCGTCGGCGGGGTCGGGACGGCCCCGGAACCGGCGCCACAGGCGCCGGCCGGCCAGCAGGACCAGCAGGATCCCCACGCCGCAGGTGATCCAGAACAGCGACTTGCCGTAGGCGTTGGAATGGACCGAGATCGAGATCGGGTCGCCCAGCGGCATGTCGCTGCTCGTGCGCAACGACATCTGCACCGAGATCTGCCGCGAGTAGTCGACGGTGGTCGGGAGCTCGATCTGGCGCGTGCCGCGGGCCGGCAGCTCCTGCACCTCGGACGCGTCGATCGTCACGCCCTCGGGAGCCGACCAGTGGATCACCGTGCGGATCGGCAGCGGCAGGTCGTTGCGCGCCACGATCAGTAGCGGCGACTTGTCGGACGCCAGCGTGTACGCGCCGCCCGGGCTGACGAACCGCACCGAGCTCAACTGTGCGGTCAGCGACGACTGCGCCGCGGTCATGCGGATGGTGGCGTCACCGTCGACCGCGGTGCGCGAGGGTGCCCACCGGAGCGCGCGCACCGCGTCCTCGCGGAGCGGCGATGTGTAGACGGACGGGGTCAACGGCGTCTTGGGCAGGGGCAGCAGTGCGGCGCCCAGCCGGTCGACCTGCCGCACGTGCGCGGCGGCGGTCGCGACGATTCCGTCGGGGACCCGCGAGGCCACGGTGCCCGACGGTTGCTGCAGCTTCCACGGGTCCGCCGCGCGGGCGGGGTCGCGGCCCACGGATTGCGCCGACGCGACGACGTCGCGGAACGTGCGCGGAGCGGCCAACCCGGCCTCGAAGAGCGAGGTCGCGGCGTCGAGCACGGCGCGTGCGTCGTCGGGACCGGCTGCCCAGACCTGCGGCGGGACGATGAGCGACGTGCGGCCGGTGATCGCCGCGATCGGATCCGCTGCGGTCGTCGCCGCCCACCCGTCGGGCGGCGCGTACCGCTGCGTCGGATCCAGCGCGGACGCGGTCACCGACCCCACGGCGGCCTGCCGGCGCATCACCGCGGACTCCTCGGCGGGGTCGAAGGTGACCGCGGAGCGGACGGTCCCCGTCGGCCCCGGGGCAACGCCGTCCTCCACGCCGTCGGGGACGCCTCCCATCGAGGCGAGCGCCGCCGTCACGTTCGGATCGAAGACCGCCGCGCCGATCCCCTGCCCCACGGGAACGATGCCCGACGCCGTGGCCCGGCCGCGGACCGGAGCCCCGACGGCGGTCGCGGCGACCACGGCGGCCGAGGAGTCGGACGCGCAGCTGCCGCGCACCGTCGGACAACAGGACCCCGGACGTGGGGATGGTGACGCCTCGCACCGACTTCACCCCGAGGATCGAGTCGATGACATCGGCCGACGAGTCGAGGGCGGCGCGCTGGAGCGAGGGCGCTGCGGAGCGGCCGAGTGCCTCGAGATCGACCTGGCCGAACGGCAGCGCGACCACGCAGGTGTCGGCGGCGGCGCGGCGCAGCTTGTCGAGCCAGGCAGCGGCCGCGTCGGAGCCCTTCCCGGCGGTCGACGGGCCGCGCGGATCCGCCGGATCACGGGAGACGCGGTACGGGCCCGTCATCGCCTGGACGGTGACCAGCAGGTCGGGGTCGATGGCCAGGCAGACCGCGGCGCGGAGCGCGGAGCGGCGCGGGTCCGGACCGCTGGTGGCGGACTCGTAGGCCGACAGCAGCCCGTCCAGCCGGCCGCCGTCGGCAACCGACCGGGCGAGCGAGTCGTCCACGAGCCGCACGGCCGTGTCGCCGCCGCCCGGCACGCCGCCCGCGAGCTTGGGGTTGTCGGCCAGCGGCCACAGCACGGTGAGCTGGCTGGGCGACGTCGTGACCGGCCGGTCGACGGTGCCCGCTTCCTCCGTGCCGCCGCCTGGCAGCGCGAGCACGGGCAGCAGCGTGCGGGAGTCGTCGAGGCGCGCCACTCCCCGTACGCGGGCTTGCCGTTGAGGTTCAGCAGGATGGGGTAAACGCCGGGCCGATCGATGCCCAGGGTGGGGCCCGTCGAGGTGGGGGTGGGGCGCACCGGGATCGACACCGTGAAGGTGGTCCGCTCGCCCGGCCTCAGCACCTTCGCGACCGGTTCGAACCGCCCGAGTGTGTCGTAGACGTTGTTGTCGGCGACCATGTCGGAGCGCAACTGCGCCGAGGTCGCGACGGCCGGCGCCCGCTGGATCCGCAGGTCGAGGTCGCTCACGTCCCGGTCGCCGAAGTTGGTGACGCTGCCACGGACGACGACCTCGTTCGGCGAGGACTCGGTGACCTGCGAGGTGATCCGGTCGACGGTGATGCGCACGAACTGCGCGTCGGGCAGGCCGGCGCGGGAGGGCACGGCCCACCCGGTCAGCGCGACCAGAAGCGTCAGCACGCACAGCAGGCGGGCCGCACGGATCACGTCTGACCGCTCCCGCCGCCCCGGCGTCCTCGCGAGCGGCGCCCGCCGCGCCGCCGACGCGGTCTGGGCGGGTCGTTGCGGACGGCGTTGCGCTCGGCAGCCGCCCGCTCGTAGGCGGTGGGTTCGCTGCGCGGCGCGGCCGCGACCCGGGCGGCCAGCTCCTCGGGATCGGACGCCAGGTCGTCGATCACCGTGCGGGCGGCCGCGACGAGTTTGCGCTCGTCGGAGTACGTGAGCCGACTGGCGAGCTCGCCGATCGGCACCCATGCCACCTCGGACACCTCGTAATCCTCGGCCGAGAGGTCGCCGCTCTCCCACGACAGCAGGAAGTGGTGCACGGTCTTGTGCACGCGCCGGCCCTCGACCGCGAACCAGTAGTCGATCTTCCCGATCGGTGCGAGGACGTTGCCCGTCAGGCCCGTCTCCTCCGCGATTTCACGGATGGCCGTGAGCTCAGCCGTCTCGCCCTCTTCGATGTGGCCCTTGGGCAGCGACCACAGGGTGCGGCCGCGGCGGTCGACGCGCCCGATCAGCGCGGCCCGCAGCTCGGCGGCACCGTCGAGCCCCGCCACCACGAGGCCGCCCGCGGAGGTTTCGCGCACCGTCCGGATCCGGGGTCCTGCCGGCGGCCCGGCCCGGGCCGCTTCTGCTTCGGAGCGGACTCGCTCTGGGTGCGGCCGGACTTCACGGATCCCGCCGCGCCGTCCGACGGTGCGGTGCCCGACTCCGGCTTCTGGTCGGTGACCGCCGAGAGCTGCGCGCGCCCGCGCCCGCGACCACCGCGCCGCCGTCGCCGACGCGGCCGGGACGCACCGCCTCCCCGGCGCCGTCGCCGACGGGACCCGGGCGCTGGGGGCTGCCCGAGGAGTCGGCGGATTCGGCTGAGGTCACCCCCCGATGCTACTGGCCGGTCGGTGTCCGATACGCCACCGTCGCGTTTTCCGCCCCGCAGTAGACTCGCGTGTCGTGACCGAGACCGGATCAGTCGACCGCGCCGAGCGACGCACCCGCCTGCTGGCGGGCGCGCACATCTCGTTGCGCGGGCTGGCCGACGTGCTGGCGCCGTTGGGCGCGCGGTTCGCCGACGCCGGCCACGAGCTGTACCTCGTGGGCGGGTCCGTGCGCGATGCGCTGCTCGGCCGGCTCACCAGCGACCTGGACTTCACCACGGACGCCCGCCCCGAGCAGGTGCAGGAGCTGCTGCGCGGCTGGGCCGACGCGATGTGGGACACCGGGATCGAGTTCGGCACCGTCAGCGCCGCGTTCGCGGACCAGCGGATCGAGATCACCACCTACCGGGCCGAGGCTTACGACCGCGTCACCCGGAACCCCGTCGTTCGGTTCGGGACAAGCCTGCAGGACGACCTGGTGCGCCGCGATTTCACCATCAACGCGATGGCCGTGCGGATCGGCCGCGACGGCGCCGAGGACTTCCACGACCCGCTGAACGGGCTCGACGCCCTGCTCGCCGGGGTGATCGACACGCCCGCGACGCCCGAGGAATCGTTCTCGGACGATCCGCTGCGCATGCTGCGGGCGGCGCGGTTCGTCGCGCAACTGGGCTTCGGCGTCGCGCCGCGGGTGTCCGCGGCGATGACCGACATGGCGCCCGAGATCGACCGGATCACCGCCGAGCGGGTGCGGGCCGAGCTGGACAAGCTGATCCTGGGCCAGCACCCCGTGGACGGGATCGTGCTGCTCGTGGACACCGGGCTGGCGCAGCGCGTGATCCCCGAGATCCCCGGCATGAAGTTGGCCATCGACGAGCACCATCAGCACAAGGACGTGTTCTGGCATTCGATGACGGTGCTGCAGCAGGCGATCGACCTCGAGGAGTCGGACCCCGACCTGATCCTGCGCTGGGCCGCGCTGCTGCACGACATCGGCAAGCCCGACACCCGCCGGCACGAGCCGAACGGTGGAGTCTCCTTCCACCATCACGAGGTGGTGGGCGCGAAGATGGTGCGTAGGCGCATGCGGGCGCTGGCCTACCCGAAGGCGGTCACCGAGGACGTGGCGCAGCTGGTGTTCCTGCACCTGCGCTTCCACGGCTACGGCGACGGGCAGTGGACCGATTCGGCGGTCCGGCGCTACGTCACCGACGCCGGGCCGCTGCTCCCCGGTTGCACAAGCTGGTCCGCGCCGACTGCACCACCCGCAACAAGCGCCGCGCCGCGCGGCTGCAAGCCACCTACGACGGGCTCGAGAAACGCATCGCGGACCTCGCGGCCAAGGAGGATCTCGCGCGCGTGCGGCCGGATCTCGACGGCAACGCGATCATGGAGCTGCTGGGGTTGCCGCCCGGGCCGGAGGTCGGCGCGGCCTGGAAGTTCCTCAAGGAACTACGGCTCGACCGCGGCCCCCTCGACCGCGACGAAGCCGAGGCCGAGCTTCGGCGCTGGTGGGCCGAGCGTCAGGGCTGAGCGCGCGACGCCGGGGGCTTCACCGCGCCGTCGGCGGTGCCGTCACCGTCGGTGTCGAACAGCAGGACGTCGGGCGCACCGTCGGCATCGGTATCGATGACCGCCTGCCGGGGCGGTTGGCCGGGCTCCGCCGGCACCGCCGTGACCCGGGAATCCTGGCTCGGCGCGGCCGGTCTGGTCCCGGGCGCCGACGGTGCGCTGGTCGCGGGTGGCGCGTCCCGTGGCAGCGGGCAGGCCGACGGTGCGCCCGCCTCGGTGGGTGCGGGATCCGGATCGGGCAGTGACCACAGCCCGCTGCCGTCGTCGCGGCGCCGGGTCTCGGCGGTGCCGTCGTCATCCAGGTCGAGCGCCGCGATGTCGGCCCGTCCGTCGTGGTCCAGGTCGATCATCGCGTCGTCGGCGCGGCCGTCCCCGTCGAAGTCGAGCAGGACCGAGCCCTGCACCGAGGGTGACGTCCAGCGGGTGACGTGGCCGTCCCCGTCACCGAACCAGTACTCGACCGCCTGCATGTCCTCCCCCATATCAATTGGACGCACCAGCGCGCGCCACGGTTCCCGACGCGCCCGTCACGGGGACGCGTGGGCGGGGCGCGGGGATCCCGTGCGCCGGTACAGCGCGAGCACCGCGACGACGGACATCGCGTAGAGGACCGCGCCGGAGGCGGCGAGAGGGCGGGAAGCACCGTCGAACGGGACGACGGCGGCGGCGAACGCGACCGCGCCCACGAAGCTCACGTTGAACAGCGCGTCCTGGAAGGCGAACACCTGACCGCGACGCTCGTCGGGAACGTCCATCTGCATCGCGGCGTCGCCGGAGAGTTTGACCACCTGCCCGGCCAGGCCCAGGACCGCGGCCGCCGCGACGAGGACCGGGAAGTTCATGACGAGCACGGCGAGCTGTGTGCACGCGGCGACCACGAGCGCGCCGACCACGGTGTTGCGCCGGCCGGTCCGCGCCACCGCGAACGGGGTCACCACTGCGGCCACGAACATGCCCACGGCCGTCGCGCCCGCCACGGAGCCGAAGCCGGCGAGCCCCAGCGTGCCGTCGGTGAAGTGGTGCCGAGTGAGCAGGAGCAGCATCAAGGTGTTGAAGCCGAACACGATGCGATGCGCGCCCATGCCGGTGAGCGCGGCGGCCACCGACGGGGCGCGCCAGGCCGCGAGTGCGCCGTGGGCGAGCCCGGCGGCGACGTCGCTGATCGCCGGCGACGGCCTCTCGTGCCTACCGGACACGTCGTGGTCCGGCCCGAGGACGCCGGGCGGGAACCGGGTGGCGAGGGCCGCGCCGGCCAGCGCGGCCAGCGCCGCAGTCGCGAGGACCGCCCCGCTGCCGGCGTCGTCGGAGCCGAACAACATCCGCAGGCCGACCGCGGTGCTCGCGCCGACGGCCGTGGCCCCGGCGCCGAGCGTGGTGGTGACGGAGTTCATCGCGACGAGCTGCGGCCGGTCGACGACGTGCGGCAGCGCCGCCGACAGCCCGGACGCCACGAACCGGCCTGCGCCGCCCACCGCCAGTGCGACCACGAAGATCGCGGTCTCCCGCTCCGGCGGCCAGCACGGCCGCGCATCCGAGGATGAGCAGCGTCCGGACCAGGTTGGCGACGATGAACACCCGCCGCCGGTCCCACCGGTCGAGCAACGCGCCCGCGAACGGGCCGATCGCCGAGTACGGGAGCAGGAGCACCGCAAGCCCGGCGGCGATGTCGACGGGTGAGGCCTCGCGCTGCGGGTTGAACACGATCGCGGTGCCCAGCGCGGCCTGGAACAGACCCTCCGCGTATTGGCTGAGCAGCCGGACGCCGAGCAGGCGCAGCAGGTCCGGCAGGTCGCGGAAGGTCCGCCACGCGGGTTTCGGCGCGGCCGCAGGCGCTTCCGTGCCGCTGGATGTCACGCCTGACAGCCTAACGATGCGGCGCCCGCCACGTTGGCGGACGCCGGCGGCCGAATGCGTGTCATGATGGAGGCGTGGGTCCCGATCGCTCCAACGAATCCTCGTCCCGGGACGCGTCCTCGGGTGCGAGTTCGGGCGCGTCCGACGACGCGGGTCCCGAGGTGTCTTCCGGCACGTTGCTCGTGGCGTCCCCCGAGCTGATCGAGCCCACGTTCTCCCGCACCGTGATCTTCATGATCGAGCACAACGAGTCGGGAAGCCTCGGCGTGGTGCTCAACCGCCCCAGCGAGTCGGCGGTGCACGGGGTACTCCCCGCTGGCACGACCTGGCGGCCAAACCGAAGGCGGTTTTCGTCGGGGGTCCGGTGAACCAGACCGCGGCGCTCTGCCTGGGCGTGGTCAAGGCGGGCGTGGACGTGAACGGCATTCGCGGCCTCCAGCAGGTGTCCGGCCGGGTCGTCCTCGTCGACCTCGACTCCGACGTCGAGATGATGGACGAGTTGCTCGACGGTGTGCGGGTGTTCGCCGGGTACAGCGGCTGGGGCATGGGCCAACTCGACGAGGAGCTCGAGCGCGACGACTGGATCCCGTGCGGCTCGCTGCACACCGACGTGCTGGTGCCGCCTCGGGTGGACCTGTGGGGCAAGGTACTGCGCCGCCAGGGCTTCCCCACCTCGCTGTTGGCCACCCATCCGGTGGACGTTTCGGTCAACTGACGTCTTAGGTTAGTCTAGCCTTCTTGGTGTCTGAGGAGGCTTGATGAAGCGGTTCAAGGTCGGCGTGATCGCCGCCGTCTCTGTCGTCGGGTTCGTGGTGTCGGCGTGCGGGGACGCGAGTTCCGACGGCGCCGCTGCCGCCTCCAAGACGGTCACGATCACGCAGGTGAAGGGGGTGACCGAGTTCCCCGTCGGCCCCACCCGGATCGTCGCCAACGGCTACGGGATCGACAACCTGTTGGCGCTCGGGATCAAGCCGGTCGCGGTGGTCGAGGGCCAGGTCTCACTCCCGGCGCCCTGGCACGGCAACAAGCTCGACGGTGTCCCGATCATCAAGATGCCCGACAAGAGGACGATCCCCGTCGAGGAGGTCGCGAAGTACCGGCCGGAGCTGTTCGTGGGAGACAGCTTCGTCGTGGGCGCGAACTACGACAGTCTGACCCCGGTGTCCAAGGTGCTGGGCGGCATCGAGAAGGACGGCACCTCGTCGGCGTGGGATACCCAGCTCGAGGCGCTCGGCAGGATCCTGGGCAAGGAGGCCGAGGCCGCGAAGGTGCTCGCCGACGACAAGGCGAACGTCCAGGCGGTCCGCAAGCGCAACCCCGGCCTGGAGGGCAAGTCGGCCGTCGTGGCGCAGTACATCGCCGCGTCGAGCACGTTCAACCTGGTGGCGCAGCCCGCCGACGCCACCAACACGTTCTTCGCCGAGCTCGGCATGGCCCTGCCGAGGTCGGTCCGCGAGAACCCGGTGTTCTCCAAGAACCCGGACCTGCAGGGCGGCCGCACGCCGGTGTCGCTGGAGCAGTTGCCCACGATCGGGGCCAACTTCATGGCGATCTACCCGAACGGCGCGACCGAGGCGGACCTGGCGCGCCTACCCGGGTACTCCGGCCTGCCGCAGGTGGCGAACGGCACCACGCTGGTCTCGGACCTGCACACGATCGTGTCGATGAACCAGCCCACCTCGCTGAGCCGGGCCTGGATCCTGACCAAGATCGAGCCGCTGCTGGCGAAGGTCGCGCAGCAGGCCCCCGTCGCCTGACGATCGCTCACGATGTCGGGTTTCCGGGCCTCGGACGTGCGCAGGAGAACCTCCGAGGCACCGGCACCCACATCGTGAAGCGAACTAGGCAGCGACCGTGTCCGGCTCGAGCTCGCGGCCGTAGCGGGCGGCGAGCCACGCGCACATCATCAGCTGGATTTGATGGAAGATCATCAACGGCAGCACCAGCAGTCCCACGGGCTGGCCGGCGAAGAGCACCGCGGCCATCGGCAGGCCTGTGGCCATGGACTTCTTGGTCCCGCAGAACTGGACGGCCAGCATGTCGCCGCGGTCGAACCCGAACTGCTCCGCGGTGAACCGGGTGAGCCAGAGCATGAAGATCACCAGCACCACCGAGAGCACGATCAGCTGGACCACGCCCTCCCAGGAGACCTGGCTCCAGATGTGCTCGCGCATGCCGGCGGAGAAGGCCGCGTAGACCACCAGCACGATCGACCCGCGGTCCACGTACTTCAGCGCCGCGGCGTGCTTCGTGACGAACTCGGCGACCAGGGTCGGGCGAGCTGCCCGAGGAGGAACGGCAGCAGCAGCTGCAGGCACAGGTCCACGATCGAGCTGCTGTGGAACTGCACCTCCCCCGTGGTGGCCATGAGCGCCAGTACCAGCAGGGGTGTGATGAACACACCGAGCAGGTTGGACACCGACGCGCTGACGATCGCCCCCGGCACGTTGCCGCCCGCGATCGAGGTGAACGCGATCGACGACTGGACGGTGGACGGCAGCAGTGTCAGGAACAACAGGCCCGCGTACAGCTCGGGCCGCAGTAGCACCTCCGGCAGGAACCGCAACAACACCCCGATCACGGGGAACACCACGAACGTGAAGGTCAGGATCACCACGTGCAGGCGCCAGTGCTTGAGGCCGGCCAGTGCCTCGCGGGGGTGGATGCGCGCGCCGTACAGGAAGAACAGGACCGCGATCGCGACGGTGACGGCACCGTCGACCACGGGGACCGCGCGGCCCTGCGCCGGAAGCAGCGCCGCCACGCCGACGGCGGCGAAGATCGCGAGGATGAAGCCGTCGATGGAGAGCTTGTCGAGGAGTTTCCGCATCGGCGCTAGGCGGGGCGCGCCTCGTGGTCGCACATACCCTTGAGCGCACAGGCGCCGCAGCCCCCGGCGACGCCGCAATCCTCGGCCGGGTCGCCCGACGGTGCCCCGCCCGCCTCCGCCGAGTCATCGGCGCTGCAACACGTGGCGTCGGGCATCTGCAGCCGGGCCTGGATCGACGCGGCCCGAGCGCCCTGCAGTGCGCCGAAGCCGGCGAGGAACAGGCCCGCCACCACCGCGACCGTGACGGCGACGTAGGACCACGGCGCATCCATGGCGAGGGCGACGAGCGCTCCGCCGCCGAAGATCACGCCCGAGGCGACGATGCCCGGCCCGGCGACCCGGTTCGCGGTGCGCCAGAGCAGCGGATCCGACAGGGTCTGCTCGGTGCGGACCCCCACGAAACCGGTGTCGGGCAGGCGCCCGGCGAGGCCGGCGGCGCCCACGAGGACGGCCGCCACGGCGGCCACGGCGAGGATCAGAACCAGGACGAGCACTCGTTCAGTCTAGGTACCGGGGCAAATCGGCGCCCGCTCGGTCGATGGCATGCGACACGAGGGGGATCGGCGTTCTCGTCTTCGCGGGCCTCGCCGAGCGCGACTCGGTGGTGCGGCGGCCCGCGGAACCGGCCGGGGTGGCCGGGCCGGGCGACCTGCCGGGATTTAGGCTGGTGGGGTGACCCAGAACGTTGACCAGGCCGCCTCGACGACCCCGCCCACCGCTACACGGCGGCGCTCGCGGGCGCCATCGAGCAGCGGTGGCGTGAGCAGTGGCGCGCGGGCGGCGTGTTCCACGCGCCGAACCCCGTCGGGCCGCTGGCCGCGGCCGAGGGCACCCTGCCCGCCGAGAAGCTGTTCATCCTCGACATGTTCCCGTACCCGTCGGGCGCGGGCCTGCACGTGGGGCACCCCGGGCTTCATCGCGACGGACGTGTTCGGTCGCTACCACCGGATGAACGGCGCCAACGTGCTGCACACGATGGGCTTCGACGCGTTCGGCCTGCCGGCCGAGCAGTACGCGGTGCAGACGGGCACGCATCCGCGCGTGACCACGGAGAAGAACATCGCGCGGTACCTGGAGCAGATCGGCTCGCTGGGACTGGCCCACGACGAGCGCCGGCGCGTCTCCACGACCGACCCGGAGTTCTACCACTGGACGCAGTGGATCTTCCTGCAGATCTACAACTCCTGGTACGACGCAGCCCAGGACCGGGCCCGGCCCATCACGGAGCTGGAGGCCGAGTTCGCCTCCGGTGCGCGCGTTCTCGACGACGGCCGCGAGTGGTCGGGCCTGACGGTGCGCGAGCGCGGCGCCGTGCTCGACGGGTACCGGCTGGTGTACGAGAGCAACTCGCTGGTCAACTGGTGCCCCGGGCTGGGCACCGTGCTGGCGAACGAGGAGGTCACCGCCGACGGCCGCAGCGAGCGCGGCAACTTCCCCGTGTACCGCAAGCAGCTGCGGCAGTGGATGATGCGGATCACCGCGTACTCCGATCGTCTCATCGACGACCTGGACGTGCTGGACTGGCCGGAGAAGGTCAAGTCCATGCAGCGCAACTGGATCGGCCGCAGCCGCGGCGCGCGTGTCAGTTTCGCTCCGGCGGGCGTCGAGGTGGATCCGATCGAGGTGTTCACCACCCGGCCCGACACCCTGTTCGGCGCGACGTACATGGTCCTCTCGCCGGAGCACCCGCTGGTGGACGAGCTCACCGCCGACGCCTGGCGCGCGGGGGTGGACGAACGCTGGACGGACGGCGCCGACTCCCCCGCCGCGGCCGTCGCCGCGTACCGCCGCTCGATCGCCGCCAAGTCCGATCTGGAGCGCCAGGAGGGCAAGGAGAAGACGGGCGTCTTCACCGGCACGTTCGCGGTGAATCCGCTGAGCGGTGCCGAGATCCCCGTATTCATCGGCGATTACGTGCTCATGGGGTACGGCACCGGCGCCATCATGGCCGTCCCGGGCCACGACGTGCGCGACCACGAGTTCGCCACGAAGTTCGGTCTGCCGATCGTCGAGGTGATCGGCAGCGAGGCCGGCGTCGCCGAGGCGGCGTACACCGGTGACGGTCCCGTGGTGAACTCCGCCAATGCCGATCTCGACATCAACGGCCTGGGCGTCGCCGAGGCCAAGGCCGCGGTGATCGCGTACCTGGAGAAGACGGGCGCCGGACGCGGCACGGTGCAGTACAAGCTGCGCGACTGGCTGTTCGCGCGCCAGCGGTACTGGGGCGAGCCCTTCCCCATCGTCTTCGATGCCGACGGTGCGCCCCACGCCCTGCCCGAATCCGATCTGGCGGTGCTGCTTCCGGAGGTCGAGGACTACGCGCCCGTGGCGTTCGACCCCGAGGACGCGGATTCGGAGCCTTCTCCCCGCTGGCGAAGGCGGCCGACTGGCTGCACGTCGAACTGGACCTGGGCGACGGTCTCAAGGATTACACGCGCGACGCGAACGTGATGCCGCAGTGGGCCGGCAGCTCCTGGTACCAGCTGCGGTACGTGGACCCGACGAACGCGGAGGCGTTCTGCGCCAAGGAGAACGAGGCCTACTGGATGGGGCCGCGGCCCGAGGTGAACGGGCCGAAGGATCCAGGCGGCGTGGACCTGTACGTGGGCGGCGTGGAGCACGCGGTGCTGCACCTGCTGTACGCGCGGTTCTGGCACAAGGTGCTGTTCGACCTGGGGTACGTGACCTCCCGCGAGCCGTACCGGAAGCTGTTCAACCAGGGCATGATCCAGGCCTACGCCTACACCGACTCGCGCGGTGTGTACGTGCCCGCCGACGAGGTCGTGGAGCGGGACGGCAAGTACTTCCTGGGCGATCAGGAGGTCAACCGCGAGTACGGCAAGATGGGCAAGTCGCTGAAGAACTCGGTCGCGCCCGACGACATCGCGCGCGACTACGGCGCCGACACCCTGCGCGTCTACGAGATGTCCATGGGCCCACTGGATCAGGACCGGGCGTGGGCCACGAAGGACGTGGTCGGTGCGCAGCGATTCCTGCAGCGCGCCTGGCGCGCGGTGGTCGACGAGGAGACCGGCGCCGTGCGCGTCACCGACGAGACGCCGTCCGACGACTCGCTGCGCCTGCTGCACAAGACGATCGCGGGTGTCCGCGAGGATTACGCGGAGATGCGCGACAATACCGCGATCGCCAAGCTGATCGAGCTCACGAACCACCTCACGAAGGAGTACCCCGGTGGCGCGCCCCGCGCGCTGGCCGAGCCGCTCGCGCTGATGCTGGCGCCCGTCGCCCCGCACATCGCGGAGGAGCTGTGGAATCGTCTGGGGCACACCGAGTCCCTGGCGCACGGGCCGTTCCCGGTAGCCGAGGGGCAGTGGTTGGTGCAGGACACCGTCGAGATCCCGGTGCAGGTGAAGGGCAAGGTGCGCTCGCGCATCACCGTCGGCGCCGACGCGTCCGACGAGGCCCTCGAGTCCGCCGCCCTCGCCGACCCGAAGATCGCCGAACTACTCGACGGTGCTCCCCGCAAGGTGATCGTCGTGTCCGGCAAGCTCGTCAACATCGTTCCCTAGTAGGGAGGAGGCCCGAGCGTGATCGGATCGGTGGCGGGTCTGGCGACCGAGGAGCGGCGGAGCCTGCTCGAGCTGGTGGAGGGATTCACCGGCGAGCAGTGGAGCGCGGAGAGCCTGTGCGACGGGTGGAGCGTCCGGGACGTGGTGCTGCACCACATCGGCTACGACCTCCTGTCCGGGCGGGAGACGCTGCAGCGCATGGTGTCCGGCCGGGCGAACCCGGGCAGTTCCTCGAACGACGTGCGGCTCGCGGAGTTGTGGGCGATGACCACGGGGGACGTGGTCGCCGCCCTGCGCGAGCACGTCCGTCCCACGGGGCTCACCTCCGGTTTCGGCTGCCGGATCTCGCTGTTGGACGGCATGATCCACCAGCAGGACATCCGCCGGCCGCTGGGTCTGCCGCGCGCGATCCCTGCGGACCGCATCCGGCCGGCACTGAACTTCGCCCTCTGGGCTCCACCCGTGCGCGGAGCGATCCGGGGCAGGGGGTGCGCCTCGTCGCCGACGACATCGGCTGGTCGTTCGGCCGCGGTCCCGAGGTGCGCGGTACCGCGGAGGCGATCCTGCTGGCGATGGGCGGGCGCACCGTCGTCCTCGACGAACTGAGCGGACCCGGCCGGGACCGACTGGCGCGCAACCTGGGTGTGCAGGCGTAGCGCTTTCGTGGCTACGCCGCGTCGCGGTGCCCGGCGGCGTCCATCGGCCATGGGGGTTCGGTGCGCCAGTGGTTGTCGTCGTCGTGTTCGGAGAGAAGGGTTTCGAGGGTGGGTGGTCCGTTCGGGCCGTCGAGGATCGCCGCGATGTCGTCGTGGATGGTGCCGACGAGGTCGCGGTAGAGGGCGCGTTCGTCCTCGGCGCGCCAGGCGTCGGCGTAGGCCTGGTGCCGTTGCCGGTGGTGCTCTTGGGCCTGTTGATACAGCTCGTGCGTGTGATGGGTGTGGTTGACGCGGTAGTCGCCTGCGGGGTCGGCGGTGCGGCGCCATCCCGTCCGGCCCGGGTACTGGTTATGGTCGGGCAGGACCACTGTTTCGAAGCCGCGGCGGATCTGATCCTTTCCGGGGACGACTTTGCCGTGGTGCTTGTCGCAGGCCAGGGTGAGCGTCGTGATGTCGGTGCGGCCGCCGTCGGCCCATTCGGTGATGTGGTGCACTTGGCAGCGGGTGGCGGGGGCGTCGCAGCCGGGGGCGGTGCAGCCCTTCTCGGATCCGTAGAGGGCGATCCGCTGATCGGCGGTGGCGAGGCGTTTTTCCCGGCCGAGGAACAGCGGGCGCGCGGCGAGGTCGAGTAGCAGCACGTACTTGGGGTTGCCGCCCATCATCGCTAGGGCGTCGGGCACGGGCAGCCTGCCGCCGGTGGCGGTGGTGGCGATGCCGGTGTGGGATTCGAGTTGGTCGATGCCGAGGGTGATGATCGGTATGCACGGTAGGCCGCGGTGTTGGCCGAGGATCCCGGATGCGATGCCGGCGCGGAGCGCGGCGGCGAGCGCGTCGTGCCGGCGTTGCCCGGCGGTCCGTTTGTCGCGTTTGGCGGCGTTGGCGATCGCGTCGGGGTCATCGATGTCGACGGGGTTGTCGGCGTCGGCGGGGTTGTTCACTCCGGGGCGGGCGAGCTTGTCCATCACTGTGTCGACGAGCGCGCGGGCTTCGGGGGCCAGGCATCCTTCGAGCGTGCTCATGAGGTCGTCGTCGCGCTGTTTGCCCAGATGCAGGTCGCGTTGGCGGGCGATGTCCTCAGCGGAGGGCTCGGCACCGTCGGGGTCGATGGTCTCGTAGGCCTTGCGGCCGAGCGCGGCGATGTCGTCAGGGGTGACGGATTCGGCTGCGATGACCAGCATTTCCTCGAGGGGTTCGAGCTGGTGCGCGGGAAGCTTGCGGCCGCATTTGTCGACGGCCCTGTCGATCGCGATGGCGTGCCGTTCCGAGATCCGCCCATCGCGTTGTGCGGCTGCGACCAGCGGAAGACGCGGTCCGGGGGCGGATCCGCGCTCCTGGCGAGGTGCGCGGTTGCGGGCGCCGCGGACCCGGTCGGCCGCCTCGCCGCCGGCGAGGCGGAGCTGGTCGACCAGGAGTTCTTTGGTGCTGGTGTAACCGAGTTCGTTGTGCAGGCCCTGTTCGATCGAGACTTCGGTGAGCCAGTGCTGCGCGGCGGGGATCTTGCGGGCGGCGGTCTCCACGCGATGCAGGCAGCCGAGTACTTCCTGGCCGGAGAGCATCACAGGGTTGGTGGCAGCCAGCTGCTCCGCAGCGCGTTCGAAGGAGGCGACGGCGTCGAGATACTCGGCAACTGTACTGGTGGGAACCATGATCCGCCTCCTTCCCGCTAGTGCAAGTCTACGCCGTTGTTCGAGGACGTGCAATCTAATCGAAATAAGCATCGAGTCCGATCGGTGGGCTACTCGTGGTGCCCCGCCGCCCGGAAGTTCGGCGCCGCTGTCGGCCCCTCGGCATAGACTCGGGCGGTGCCACGGGATGGCCGCGTATACCCGCGGGCGCTGTGGCACGCGCTGGAGAGGAGCCCACGGTGAACGCGTTGCGGCTGATCGACGACGCCGAACGACGGGCCCGCCTCGCCCGGCGCCACGCCCTGGCGGCGCCGCACCGCGTCGACACGGTGGCCGAGGCGGTGGACGCCGTAGTGGCGCTGCACGCCACGGAGCCCGCGACGCCGTACCTGTCGCTGCACGCCCGCATGCACGAGTTCGCCCGCGGGGACTACGAGCGGGAGCTGTGGGACTCCAAGTCGCTGGTGAAGCAACTCGCCATGCGCCGCACCATGTTCGTGTTCCCCCGGAGCCTGCACCCGGCGGTGTTGGGCGCACCGTCGGAGCGCGTGGCCGGCACCGAGCACGCGAAGGTGGTCAAGGACGCCGAACGCGGTGGCGTGACGGCCGACGGTGCCGCCTGGCTCGCCGAGGCGCGCCGGGCGGTGCTGGCCGAGCTCGGCGGGAAGCAGCTGAGCGCCAAGGAGCTTCGCGAACGTCTGCCGGAGCTCGACGGCCGGGTGATGATGGCGGAGGGCAAGAAGTACGGCGGCGAAATGCATCTGGCGCCACGGGTTCTCACCTGGCTCGGCGCCTCGGGTGCGCTCGTGCGGGCCCGCAACGAGAGCCACTGGCGAGTCAACCGCAACCTCTGGGCACGCACCGACGACTGGTTCGGCGGTCCGGCGGACCGCACCGGCGCGGCCGAGGGCTACGCGATTCTGGTACGCGAGTACCTGCGGGCGTTCGGGCCGGCCACCGAGACCGACGTGGTGTGGTGGTTCGGCGCCACGAAGTCGGCGATCCGCGCAGCGCTCGCCGAGATCGGGGCCGCCACCGTGCGATTGGAGCGCGACCGCACCGGCTACGTGCTCCCGGACGATCTCGACCCGGTGGGCCCCGTCGAACCGTGGGCCGCACTGCTCCCCGCACTGGATCCCACGCCGATGGGGTGGAAGGAGCGCGAGTTCTATCTGGATCCCGCGTTCGCCGGGGCGATCTACGATACGGCCGGCAACGCCGGCACCACCGCGTGGTGGGACGGCGAGATCGTGGGCGCCTACACGCAGGACGAGGCCGGCACCGTCGGGCTCGTGGTGAAGCCGGACACGCCCCTACCGGCCCGCGAGGCGCTGCAGGCGCAGGCGGACCGGCTGGGGGAGTGGCTCGACGGGGAACGGGTTAATTCGCTCTACAAGTCGCCGATCACGAAGGCGTAGAGCGTCAGAGTTCGCGCACACACGGTCAGCGCACCTGTGCGACGGCGAGCCCGTCCCATCCCTTCACGCCCACGGTCTGCAGCGCCGTCGCGTCGAGCCGCGGATCGGTGCCGAATCGCTCCAGGGCGCTGCGGATCCCCTCCGCCTCCGGACTCGACTCGCCGAGCCGGCGTACGACGTTGTCCAGGACGATCACGGTGCCCGGCCGGGACAGTCGCACGGCCCAGTCGAGGTACACGCGGTTGTTGGCCTTATCCGCGTCGATGAACACCAGATCGAAGGGGCCGTCGAGGAAGGGCAGGGAGTCGACCGCGGGGCCGACGCGGATCTCCACCAGCGCACCGAACCCCGCCTCGTCGAGGCTCGCGCGCGCCACCTCGGCGTGCCGGGGGTCGTACTCGAGGGTGACCACGGCACCGTCGGGACCGACGGCCCGCGCCAGCCACGCCGTGCTGTACCCACCGAGCGTCCCGATCTCGAGGATCCGTCGCGCGCCGGCGATCCTCGCGAGCAGGTACAGGAACTTCCCCTGGGTGGGCGAGACCGCGATGTCGGGGAGTCCGCCGGCGGCCTGCGCGGCCCGGATCGGCTCCAGGTCGGCACCGTCCGGTGCGACGGTGGCCTCGAGGTACGTGTCCACTTCCGCCCACTTCTCGCTGCTCATGGTCCCGACGGTACGCCGCGCGCCGCGGGCCGGCAGGGCGTCGGCCGGCACAGGTCCGGCGTCAGCGGGGTCGCAGCACGATCTCGGTGGGGTGCGCGTCGCCGGGCATCCGCACGGCGTGCCCGACGGCGGCGGCGACCGTCGCGGGCGTCAGCAGCCCGTCGGTCGCGTACTCGCGGCCCTCGGCTGCGAAGATCCCCTGCTGCATGTCTGTGTCGATCCGCCCGGGGAACACGCTCGTCACGCGCAGCGCGGGTTCCTCGGCGCGGAGGGCTTCCGCGAACGAAGTGAGCCCGAACTTGCTGGCCGCGTACGCCGCCCAGCCGGGATTGGCGCGCTTGCCCGCGCCCGAATTGATCAGCACCACATGGCCGCCCGCCGCGCGCAGCGCGGGCAGCAGCGCCTTGGTCAGCTCAACGACGGCCAGCAGGTTGACCTCGAACATCTCCCGCCAGTCGGCGGCCGGGGTGTCCTCGATCCGCCCGATCCGACCGACGCCGGCGTTGTGCACCAGCACGTCCAGCTTCGTGATCGACGCCGCCTGCTCGGCGACCGCCGTGTGATCGGTGAGATCTGCCGGAAACGGTGCGGCACCGTCGAACCCGGACACGAGCGCGTCGAGGCCGGGGAGGGGCGGCCGCCGAGGAGCAGGCGGTGCGTGCCGGAGAGGTCCCGCGCGATGGCGGTACCGAGGCCGCGGGAGGCGCCGGTGACGAGGGCGAGGGGGCGATCGTCGGTCATGGTGCCCACCGTAGCGAAGGAGGGGCGACGTGCGAATCCGCGGCTGGGCGGCGACAGGAGGCCGTACTCGGTTTCCTGTGTTCGCTCAGCCGCGGATTCACCTGCGGGCCGGGATCAGAATTCCGCGTCGCCCACCAGCGCGGCCTCGGCCGGGACGTCGTGTGAGTCGGCCTTCGGGCCGCGCACCTGGGTCAGGATGACCGCAGCCACCAGGCAGGCGACGGCGCCGATGTAGAACGGGGCGGCGGGGCTGCCGAACCAGGTCGCGAAGTGCGCGACGAACGTGGCGGCGAGGGCGCCGCCCGCCCAGCGGAGGAAGTTGTAGCCGGCGCTGGCCACGGGTCGCGGCGCGTCGGCGATCGACATCGCCGTGCCGGTGAACAGGGTGTTCAGCACGCCCGACGGGATGCCGGAGAGCACCACGACGGTGACGACGACGGCGACGGATCCGTGCCCGAGGGCAGCGACCACCAGCAGGGCGCCGTAGACCAGTACGGCGGCGATCGAGCCGGTCCGCTCGCCGAGGGCTGCGGCGACCTTCGGCGCGAGCCAGACGCCGCTGATGGCGACCAGCAGGCCCCAGCCGACGAAGACGGCGCCCACGAAGTACGCGCTGCGGTGCAGCACGAACGGCGACCACGCGAGGACGGTGAAGAACGCGGCGGTGTAGAAGGCGGAGCCCAGGCCGGTGAGGAACAGTCCCCGCTGGCGCAGGGCGCGCAGGGGCGCCAGGGGCGAGACGGTGCCCTCCCGCTGCCGCTTCTCCTTCGCCTCGGCCGCATCGGGTTTCAGCATCGTCGCGCACAGGACGGCGCCGATGAGCATGAGCAGCGCGGTGCCGGCGAACGGGCCGCGCCACGAGACGCCGCCGAGCACGGCGCCCAGCAGCGGACCGACGGCCAGGCCCACGCCGAGTGCGGCCTCGTAGAGCAGGATCGCGCCCTGCTGGCCGCCGGTCGCAGCGGCGACGATGACGGCGAGCGCGGTGGCGATGAACAGCGCGTTGCCCAGACCCCAGATGGCACGCCAGGCCACGAGCGCCCCGATCGAGTCCGCGAGCGCGCAGGCGCCGGAGGCGATCACGATGAGCAGCAGCCCGGCGATCACGGTTCGCTTGGCGCCGAACATCGACGTGAACCAGCCGATGAACAGCATCGCCACGACCTGCACGCCCAGGTAGGAGGAGAACAACAGCGTGGTCTGGCTCGGTGTCGCGTGCAGCGACTCCGCGATCGACACCAGGATCGGATCCACCAGGCCGATACCCATGAACGCGATGACCGCGGCGAACGCCGTGACCCACACCGCTTTCGGCTGATGGGAGAGCGTCTCACGCAGGCTGGGGTGCCCGTGGTCGGTCTCGGTACGTTCGGCGGTGGTCGTCATCGCAGCTCCTCTCTAATACTACGAAACTCTAACTATTAGATGGACGAAGAGCAAGCCGGTGTGACCTATCGCTCAGGGCGCGGTCAGTCGTCCTCGCGGTAGCGGTCGATCAGCTTGTTCAGCGCGGGGACGGCCGCGTCCAGATTGCGCAGGTCCTCGGCGGTGAGCTGGCGCAGGTGTCCGGCCAGGACGGCGTTGCGCGCGGCGATCAGTTCGGAGGTCAGCTCGTGTCCCTGCTCCGACAGCTGCACCACGACGGCGCGACCGTCATCGGGATCGGGCGTGCGCTGCGCCAGGCCGAGCCGCTCCAGCCCGTCGACCGCGCTGGTCGCCGAGGGCAGGCGGATCCGCAGGAAGTGGGCCAGTTCGCCCATCCGGACGGGGCCGAGTCGGAGCAGGCTCTGCACCGCCGCCTGCTGCGCGGGCGTCAGGTCCGGCCCGGGTGTGTTGCGCTTCATCAGGAAGTGCAGCTGCAGCAGCGGGGAGCGCAGGCGCGCGGAGAGATCGTCAACCTCGGCGTCGGAGTGCCTGGTCGACGGTGCGTCGGGCGCGGTAGTCATACGTCGATAGTAGGCACAAGCGCGACGGTGCCGGGCCGCACGGAGGCTGCCCCGGCACCGTCGGACCTGGAAAGGGAGGCTACGTGCCGATGTTTCCCGACTTCTTCCACACCGCGACGACTGACGGTCGGGGCTGCGACGCGCCGCCGTCGGGCCAGTGCGACGAGGGCTTGTCGGCGTTGGCGTCGTCGGTCTCGCCGGGGTGCTGCACGGCGACGAGCACGCGGTTGTCCCGCACGACGGGGCCGCAGGTCTCGGCGCCGAAGGGCACGGTGAGGAACTGCTTGGTCAGGCCGCGGTCCTTGCCCTCGAGAACCACGCCGAACAGGCCGTCGTTGCTGTCGAAGGTGTCGTTGGTGCCGTCCGTCGAGATCCACAGGTTGCCGTGGGAGTCGAAGGTGACGTTGTCGGGGCAGCTGATCCGCGAGACCTTGGTCTTGTCGAACCCGCCGTAATAGGTGTCGGCGGCGGCGGGATCGCCGCACACCAGCAGCAGGTCCCAGGAGAAGTCGGTGCCGGTGTGGTTGTCGGTGATCTCGAGCAGCTGGCCGCTCTTGTTCTTCACGCGCGGATTCGGCGTGTCGATGCCCGCCTTGCCGTCGGTGCCGCGGTCGCTGTTGTTGGTCAGCGCGCAGTAGATCTTGCCGGTCTTGGGATTCGGCTCGATGTCCTCGGGTCGGTCCATCTTGGTGGCGCCCACCTTGTCGCCCGCCACCCGGGTCCACAGCGCCACGTTCTCGGCCGGCATGCCGTCGACGTGCGACTCGGCGCTGCCGTCGGCCTTGGTGGTCAGCAACGGGATCCACGTGCCGGTGCCCTTGTAGCCGCCCTCGGGGACCTCACCGTTCGCGACCTTCTGGCCCTCGAACTTCGCGACGTACAGCGTGCCCTCGTCGAGGATCCGCATGTTCGCCTCCATGGCCGCGGCGCCCTTGCCGGGCTGGATCTTCCGCGAGCTGACGAACTTGTAGATGTACTCGAACTTCGAGTCGTCGCCGCAGTAGGTCACGACCTCGCCCGTGGGCGTGACGTAGATGTTGCCGCCCTCGCGCTTCATTCGGCCCAGGGCCGAGTGCTTGATCGGAGTGGACTTCGGGTCGTGCGGGTTGACCTCGACCAGGTAACCGAACCGGTGGATCTCGTTGCTCTCCTTGGCCAGGTCGAAGCGGTCCTCGTACTTGCCCCAGTGGTGGTAGTCCTCGTCCTTGCCCACGCCGTAGCGCTTCCAGCCCTCGGCGAGGCCGGGCAGTGGCGGTTTGTCGGCACCCGAGAAGTAGTTGGTGTAGTTCTCCTCGCCGGAGATCATGGTGCCCCACGGCGTGATGCCGCCCGAGCAGTTGGCGATGGTGCCGAGCACGCGGGTGCCGGTGGGGTCCGCGGTGGTCTTCGTGAAGAAGGTGCCGGCGGCCGGGCCGCGCAGCTCGAACTCCGTCGAGGCGGTGATGCGCCGGTTGCACTCTCCCAGAACGGGAGTCAGCTTGCCCGAGCCGGGCTCGCCCTTCACCTCGACCACGGTGATGCCGTGCGCGGCCATCTCGACCCGGACCTGGTTCTCGGTGGGGTCGCCCTCCTCGTACCCCTTGAACATGTGCTCACCGGTCGTGTACTCCTGGTTGCACACCATGATAAAGGTGTCCGGCTTACCGTCCACCGCAATGAGATCCGTGAAATCGTTGTTGTAGCCGAACTGCTGCGCCTGCGCCTCGGGCGTCTGGTTGTCGAAGTCGAACTGCGGCGCCCCGGGGACCACCGGGTCGCCCCAGCGGATCACGACGGCCTGCTCGTAACCCTCCGGCACGGTAACGGCGTCGGCCTTGTTCGGGGTGATGGCGTTGAAGTTCAGGCCGGGTGCGTTCACGTTCTGGGCCGGGGCGCCGTTACCCGCGCCGCCCGCGGCCGCGCTCGACGAGGCGCCCGCGCCGGTGCTGCCCGAGTCGCCACAAGCGGCGAGGACGGTGACCGCACCCGCGCCCAGGGCGGCAACGCCGGCGCCGCGGAGCACGGTGCGACGCGTGATGTCGCCGAAGTACTCGTTGTCCGACTGGTTGTCGTGCTCACGGAAGCACTGGTTGCCGCACTTGTACTTGCAGGTGGTGTGCGACCTTGCGGACTTGCCGTCGTGATCGGTGAGCAGGCGCAGGTTGGGCAGGCGCATGGTTCTCCCTGGGGCTGGCTGGCTGGCTGAACTTGATTGGCTGTGCTGAATCCCCGCAACAGTAAAAGTGGGACATGATCAGACGGCAAAGTCCCGGTGAACGACGAGCACCGCCTCGCGCTTCGCTCCGCCCGGCCGCCGGCCGCGGGCGGACGACACTCGGATTCCGTCCGACATGGACAGCGTGTCCGGGGTGGACGGATTCCGAGTGTGCGCCGGCAATCGCATACCCCCGTACCCGCACCGGGAGGGCAGGGACGTCAGCGGCGCGGTAGGTGCCGCTCGGCGAAGGCGTCGAGGGCCTCCTCGGTGCCCGCGTAGGGTTCGCCGGTGCGGGGCCAGTGCAGGATCACATCGGTGAAGCCGAGCTCCGCGGCGCGGCCCACGGCGTCGTCGGCGGCGCCTGGTGAGCTCAGGGAGTACGTCCCGCCCGAGTCGATCGACAGGTACCGGTCGACGGTGCCGCGCTCCCGGCCGGCAGTGTCGAGCGCGTCATCGAGGCGCTGCGAGAGCTCGGCGACGCGGGACCACCAGGGGTCACCACCGTCACCGTCGGGCCCGGTCGTGACCCAGCCCTGCCCCTGCTCGGCCACGAGACGCAGGCCCTTCGGGCCGTTCGCCGCGAGCACGAACGGCATGCGCGGCGACTGCGCGGGCGCGCCGACCATGCGCGCGTCCACGGCGCGGTACCGCGGACCGTCGAAGCTGATCCCGCCGGAGCCGTCCTCGAAACGCAACAACACGTCCAGGTCGCGGGTGAACTCGACGAACCGTTCGTGCCGCTCGCGCGGCGTGAGCTCGGGTTGCCCCAGCACGAACGCGTCGAAACCGGTTCCGCCCGAGCCGATCCCCAGCACCAGCCGACCGCCGGAGATCTCGTCGACGCCGGCCAGGTCCTTGGCGAACGGCACGGGGTGACGGAAGTTGGGGGACGTGACGAAGGTGCCGAGGCTGATTCGTTCCGTGGCGGTCGCGGCGGCGGTGAGCAGGGGGATCGTCGCGCCCCACGGTTGATCGGCGAGTGTGCGCCAGGACAGGTGGTCATAGGTCCAGGCGTGGTCGAAGCCCAGGTCTTCCGCCTTGCGCCAGCGGCGCCGGGCCTCGGGCCAGGGGTACTGGGGCAGGATCACCACTCCGAATCGCACATCGCCAGCGTACGACTCGTGACCTCGCCGCACTACCTGACCCGTTCCCGTCGTACGATCGCCTGCCTGGACTTAGGGTTTGCACATTCGGTCCAACCCGGGCCATCGTCCTCCGGAGGGATACCCCCATGTCAGTATCGATTTCGAAGACGCCGCAATCCGGTGTCCGAGAATTCACCACTCGCGCCGTGATCCTCGGCGGCGTCATCACGCTCGTCTTCACCGCCGCGAACGCCTACCTCGGGCTCAAGGTCGGCCTCACCTTCGCCACCTCGATTCCCGCGGCCGTGATCTCGATGGCGCTGCTGCGCTACTTCGCGAACCACTCCATCATCGAGAACAACATCGTGCAGACGATCGCGTCCGCCGCGGGAACCCTGTCGGCGATCGTGTTCATCCTGCCCGGCCTGGTGATGATCGGCTGGTGGCAGGGCTTCCCCTACTGGACCACCATGCTGGTGTGCCTGATCGGCGGCGTGCTCGGCGTCATGTACTCGATCCCCCTGCGACGGGCGTTGGTCACCGGCTCGGACCTGCCCTTCCCCGAGGGCGTCGCGGCGGCCGAGGTGCTCAAGGTCGGCGACACCGCCGAGGGCGCGAGTGAGAACAAGCGCGGCCTGCACCTGATCATCCTCGGCTCCGTCGCCGCGGCGGGCTACGCGCTGCTCGCGAAGATGAAGTTCGTGGCGGAGGGTCTCTCCACCACCCTGCGGATCGGCAACGGCGGCAGCCTGTTCGTGCCCGGACTATCGTTCGCCCTCATCGGCGTCGGGCACCTCGTGGGCGTGACGGTCGGCGTCGCGATGATCGTCGGCCTCGTCATCTCCTACTTCGTGCTCCTCCCGATCTGGACCGCGGGCGATCTGCCCGAGACCGGCAGCATCACCAAGGTCATCTCGACGGCGTTCAGCACCGAGGTCCGCCTCATCGGCGCCGGCGCGATCGCCATCGCCGCCGTGTGGACGCTGGTGAAGATCCTGGGCCCCGTCCTGCGCGGTATCGCCGATTCCATAGCCAGTTCGCGCAAGCGCCGGGAGGGCCAGCTCGTGGACATCACCGAGCGGGACATGCCCTTCCCGTACGTGGCCGGCATCGTGCTGGTGTCACTGGTGCCGATCGGCGTGCTGCTGTGGCTGTTCACGTCCAATCCGAAGTACGACGCCGCCGGCAACCCGCTCGACGGCGAGGCGGGCGGTATCATCCTGCTGAGCATCCTGTTCATCCTGGTGCTCGGCCTCGTCGTGGCGTCTGTGTGCGGCTACATGGCCGGCCTGATCGGAGCGTCCAACAGTCCCGTTTCGGGCGTCGGCATCCTCGTCGTGTTGGCTGCCGCGCTGCTGATCCGGGCGGTCTGGGGACCGTCGGAGGGCGACACCGCCACCGCGCTGGTGGCCTACACGCTGTTCACCGCCGCGATCATCTTCAGCATCGCCACCATCTCCAACGACAACCTGCAGGACCTGAAGACCGGCCAGTTGGTCGGCGCGACGCCGTGGAAGCAGCAGGTGGCGCTCGTGGTCGGCGTGGCCTTCGGCTCCGCCATCATCCCGCCGGTGCTCGACCTGCTGCAGAACGGCTTCGGCTTCGTCGGCGCGCCCGGCGCGGGCGAGAACGCCCTCGCGGCGCCGCAGGCCTCCCTGCTCGCCAGCCTGTCGCAGGGCGTCTTCGGCGGCGACCTCGACTGGGGTCTCATCGGGCTCGGCGCTCTCATCGGCGCCGGTGTCATCGTGATCGACGAGGTGCTCTCCCGGATGTCGAAGTTCCGGCTGCCGCCGCTCGCCGTGGGTATGGGCATGTACCTGCCCATGAGCGTCACGCTCATGATCCCCGTCGGCGCAGTGCTCGGCTTCTTCTACAACCGGTGGGCGGACCGCTCCGCCACCGGAGAGGTGGCCGAGGGCCGCAAGCGCCTCGGCACGCTGCTGGCCACCGGCCTCATCGTGGGCGAGTCGCTGTTCGGCGTGATCTACGCGGGCATCGTCGTCGCGACCGACAAGGACGAGCCGCTGGCGCTGCCGTTCATCGGCGAGGGCTGGCTCCACTGGGGCGAGGCGCTCGGCGTGGCCGTGTTCGCCGGGATCTGCGCCGTGCTGTATCTGCGCACGAAGAAGATCGCCGCCACCTAGCCGGCTCGCATCCCGGCCTGTGCGGGATAGTGCCCGCTGAGCGAACACTATCCCGCACACGCCGTCAGGCGAGGAAGGGCGCGAGCTGCGGGATCGCGTCGCGCGGCGTCTTGGCGTTGATGCAGTCGCCGATCGCCTGCAGCTTCCACTCCGCGCCCTGGCGGGTGATCGTGCACATCACGATCCCCGTGTAGGGCATGCCGCCCGCGAGGGCGAACCGCGCCAGCTCGGCGCCGGTGGTGGAGTCCACGAGCCGGCAGTACGCGTTGTCCACCTGGTCGAAGCGCTGTCCCCGGTACGAGCTCACGATGAACACCAGCGTCGTGACCTGCGACGAGACCGCGGGCAGGTTCACGTCGACCACCTCGTCGTCGCCGTCGCCCGCGCCGGTCAGGTTGTCGCCCTGGTGCTGGATCGACCCGTCCTTCGACCGGAGCTGACCGAAGTAGACGGTGTCCACGTGCCGCTGCCCGGCGTACAGGAGCACCGAGGCGTCCAGGTCGATGTCCTTGCTCTGGCCGCCGAACAGGCCCTGCTTGCGCACGGGGTCCCAACCGAGGCCCATCGCGATCTGGGTGAGCTGCACGCCGCCGTCCTTGCGCAGCACCACCTTCTGGCCCTTGGTGAGGTCCACGCGCTTGCTCTTGGTGAGGCTGATCTCCGGCGCACCCGCTGGTTGCTGCCCGGCGAGCTGCGCCGTCGGGGTGAACGGCAGCTGTGCGGGCGCAGCGGGCGGTACGGAGTGGGAGGGCGGTGCGGCGCGGCCCGGCGCGGGGGCGTTGAAGTAGTCGATCGGGGCGCTGCCCGCGGTGGCCGACGACGGCGTCCCGCTCGCGAAGTAGTCGATCGGCTGTCCGGACGGTCCGGGTGCTGCCGGGGGCGCGGTCGCCGGGGGCGCGGCAGACGGTGCCGCGGCCGGAGCCGCCGCCGGTGCTGCGGCGGGCGGAGTGGCGGGCGCGTCGTCCACGCTCACGCCGTGGTCGCGCACCAGGTCGGCGAAGCCGCCCGCGTAGCCCTGCCCGATGGCGCGGACCTTCCAGTCGGCACCACGGCGGTACACCTCCACGGCGATCACCACCGATTCGCTGGTCAGGCCCTCGATCGGGTACTCGTACAGCGGCGCGCCGGTGGCGTCGGCGACGCGGGCGACGGGCGCGCCGAACCGCCCGAACGAAGCGGTGGCATCGTCGAGGGTGATCGCGATGCGGACCTGGGCGATGTCCGCCGGGACCTGCGCGCCGTCGATGCGCAGCGCGCCGTTCAGCAGGCTCACGCCGGGCCCGTTCGGCTGGTTGAAGAAGACGAAATCCGCGTCCGAGCGGACCTTTCCCGTATCGGTGACCAGCAGGGCGGACACGTCCGCGGGAGCCGGCAGGTCGACGGTGACGGTGACGGACCCGGCGGGAAGCGGCCCGTTCTGGCCCTTGGCGAGTGCGCTCATCGGAGCTCCTTGATCGAATCGGCTTCGGGTGCTGGCGTTCCGGCGGCGGCGAACCAGTCCACGATCTCGGTGCCCGCCGCGATGCCCGACGATGTGGTGAGCGTGAGGTGCGGCAGGGTGAAGGCGTTCTCCTCGAGCTCGCCGTGCCGGGGGCGGATCGCGCGATCGGCAGCGCCGAGCAGGTCGGCGTCGAGGGCGCCGTCGCCCGCCGCGAGCCAGGTCGCTCCCTCCTCGATCACACCGGCCTCCACGAGGCGGCGGCGTACCTCACGGGCCGCACGTGACTTCGTCACCGGCTCGGGGATCGTGTACAGCTTGCGGCCCTGCTGCGACACGATCCAGCCGCGCGGCTCGCAGTACGTGCGCCACTGTTCGACCGCATCCGCTGGGATCCGGGTCTCCGAGACGACGTAGGCGAACAGGCCGGGCACGAGGCGCAGCCGCGGCCCCCACTCCGGCGCGAGGCGTCGTTCGAGTTCGGCGGTGATCTGCTCCAGGCTCGCGGGGAGCGCGGCGAGGAGACCGAGGATGTGCTCCTGCCACCGAGGGTCCGGCGCGTCCTCCACGAGGATCTCGCCGCCGTTGGAGCAGATCGCGAAGGCGTACGGCCGCGGGGCGTGCGGCGAGCGGAATCCGTCGCCGGCGGCGCCCGGCAGACGCACGCGGCGGTACTGCTCCGGGGTGCGTGTGGTCGTGGGCACCAGCGACCCCGACGCGGCCAGCGACGCGAGGCCGGCGTGCGAGGCGGGGGACATGTACGACAACGGTGCGTCGCGGTAGGTCTCCACGCAGACGGGTTCTGCGGTCGCGAAGGCGGGCCCGGCGGAGGCCTGCGAGTAGATCAGGGTGCGGTCGAGATCGCTGGTGAGGAACGCGGTCACGAGTCCTCCTTGATCAGTCCGATGCAGGCGTACGCGAGGTCCGGGACGATCTCCACGGGCACACCGCGTTCGGTGGCGAGCCGCCGGATGTGCAGGTGATCGGGATCGTCCGGGTCGCGCAGCAGCACCCGCCACGGGACGCGGCGCAGCAGGACCCGCGTGGTCTCGCCGATCCCGGGTTTGACGAGGTTCGCCGTCGACACGCCGTACTCCTCGCGGACCCGCTCCACCGACGCCCACCCGGACCAGTCCGGCTCCCGCGCCGGGGAATCCGCGGCGAGCGCGGCCGCGGCGTCCCGGGCGGCGGGGGCGGCACCGTCGAACCGGGCTGCGACGGTGTCGAGCAGGACCGCGGACACGTCGTGCGGGGCGAGCTCGGCGTAGAACTTGGCGCCGTGGAACTCCTCCGGCCCGATCAGGTCGGCGTTGAGAACGGTGCGCGAAACCAGGCCGGACACGGTGGAATTGAGGCACGCCGAGGCGATGAGGAAGTCGTCCCGGGTGCCGTACGTGCGCACGCAGTGACCCGGGTCTGCGAGCACCGCGAGGTCGGGGTTCAGGCGGACGCCGTAGGTCGCGTGGTACTCGTCGAGCGCCTCGGCGAGCTCGCGGGTGATGGCGCCCTTGCCGGTCCAGCCGTCGACGAACACGATCGCCGCCGGATCGTGGTGGGCCACCAGATGATCGAGGGCCACGTGATCGATGCCGCGGCCGCGCACGATCGACACCGCGTAGTGCGGCAGGTCCAGGCCGTGCACGCGCTGCGCCCAGCGGCGCATGAGGATCCCGACCGGCGTTCCCGCGCGCGCCAGCGAGACCAGCACCACGTCCCGGCCGCGCTCGGCCAGCAGCAGCTCGGTGACCGTGCCGACGGCCCGGGCGAGCCGCGGCGCCGAGGCGGCGAGAGCGGCGTCGAACAGCGCCCGGTACTCGGCACTGGGCTGGTACTCGATGGGTAGCGACTCGGCGTAATGCGCCGCACCCGACTGGATCCGGCGCTCGCGGTCGGCGATGTCGGCCTCCAGCGCCACGTGCGAGAGATCCTTGAGCAGCCAGGTCACCTCGTCGGCGGCGTAGGAGCCGAAGGTGGGTCCGCAGAGCGGCGGGGTGGTCGCGGTCATCGGGCGGCCACCGCCGCCCGCGCGGCGGCGAGCACCGCTTGGTCCGACGCCGGAACCACGAGCACCAGGACGTCGTGACCGGCCGCCGTGAGCACGTCCAGGAGGCCGCCGGGCGCGCGCAGGCGCTCGGTGTCGGCGGGGGAGTCCGCGACGAACACCAGCCGGGCGTCCGCTCCGTCCCAGACGGCGTTGTACAGGTAGCGCAGCGGCGCGTCCGGATCGTCCTCGGGCGCACCGAACTCGAACCCGCGGCGCAGCGGGTAGCCCGGCTCGTCGCGCACGAGCGCGGGTGACCGCGTGGTGGTCTGGAAGCGGACCGCTGCGCCGCGCCGGACGAGCGCCTCCGCGACGCACAGCGGCAGGTACATGAGTTCCTCGTGCCCGATCACGATCACGGGGCGGTCGTCGAGGTGCGGCGCAGCGGCCGCCGCGACCGCGTCGGCGGCCGCCGCGTACCGCGGCTGGTCGGCGGCGAGTGCGCCGTGCCGGCCACCGTCGGGCAGGTCCTGGGGCCACGGCGCGTGCAGCACCTCGACGGTGCCGCGCGCGGAGCCGTGCGGGTTGAACCCGGTGGCGGGGAGCTCCGCCACTCGGGCCGGAAGGCCTTCCGGCAGTTCGACGGTGCCCGACGCCAGGGCCACGAACTCGATCTCCAGGCCCGCCTCGGTCGCGCGCCGCCCGATCTCCGCGCGGTGCGCTTGCGGGCGGACGTCCACCAGGGAGGCCACCACGTAACGCCGGTGCGGCGCCAGGGCGTGCAGGGCGCGGATCGAGTCGAGAGCAGTGGCGCCGGTGGAGATCTCGTCGTCCACGAGGACCAGGGTGTCGGCAGCGGCGAGCAGGTCCGGCGAACTGGGTTGCAGCAGGTGCGAGGTGGCGTGCGAGTGCCCCTCGGTGAACTCGCCGTACACCACCGCGCCGGGCCGGCGGGTGGATTGCAGGTAGACGGCGGCGCCGAGCCGCGCGGCCACGCAGTGCCCCAATCCCGTGGCGGTCTCGGCGAATCCGAAGACCACGCACGGCCCGTCGACCACCTCCGCCACGCGATCGGCCAGACGGTCCGCCGCGGCCCGCACCTCGGCCGGGTCGGCGGGGAGGTGTTTGCCCAGCACCGTCGACACCAGCAGGTGCGCCCGGCGGGGATTGCGCCGCAGCCCGGGACGGACCAGCGTCGTCAAGTGCGCGTCGCCGCGCAGGCGCATGCCCAGGTTCTCGCACAGGGTGGCCGGCACCGTCATCTATCGTCCCTCCACGAGCGCGGTCAACAGGTCCACGAATCCGATCTCCGGTCTGGTCACGCCGAACAGATCCGCTCGGATCAATGTGTGTCGGGCCCAATTGCGGTGTGGCTTCATCTCGTTCATCTTGTTGCGGTAGCTCGAGGCCAGGACTCCGCCGGCTTCGCGGCCCGCGATGTCCAGCGCGTCCTGGTGTTCCTCGTGCGTCACCGACGAGAGTGCGTGCACTGCTGCGACGTGTGACGGATGGATCACCGTCTTGCCGTGCAGTCCGTTGGCCCGGTCCAGGGCGGTCTCGCGGAGCAGACCGTCCAGGTCACGTCCCACGAGCTGCTCGCGGAAGCGCGCCGCGTGGTTGCGTTCGAACGGCGTGGCGCGCAGCAGGGGACGGAACATGCGCTCGTGATCGGCGAAGTACTCCCACACCGGGCCGGTGACCACGAAACCCGTTCCGTCGGAACGGCCCAGACGACCCACGATGGCGGAGATGGTCTCGGCCACCACGTGCACGTCGTAGATCGTGAGGTCGCGGTCGCGCCGGATGCCGAACAGCGCCGACATGTCCGTCGCACCGATCCGCACCGCCAGGATCGACTCGCGGTACTCGCCCAGCACCGTGGCGATCCCGCCGAGCGCCTCGTCGCGGGTCTCGCGGTACACGATCGCGGCGGTCTCCAGCACGGGCATCGCGTACAGCCCGCGAGCGCGGGCCGCCGCGAGCGCCTCGCGCCCCGGACCAGCGGCGAACTTCGGCAGCACCACGCCGGTGAGTGCGCGGATACCTGTACCGAGCTCTGCGAGTAGGTGGGCGGTGTCGGCGGTGGTGCGCGGGCGCACGAACAGCAGGGGGAGCGCCCCGGGGTCGGCCGCGAGCTCCGTGAGCGCTGCAACGGTCCGTTCCACCGCGAGCTGGGCGGCATCGTCGGCGACGGCGTCCTCCAGATCGATGACCATGGAGAGCACCCCGGCCGCGTGCCGGCGGCGGATCGTGTCCGCAAGCTGGTCCCGGGTGGCGGGGACGTAGAGCGTGGCCCCCAGCGCGTGCGCGAGGAGCGCGCGCGGCGCCGTGCGGTCGAAGGGCTGGGGCCGGTGGTGGAAGAGCCGGCTGAGCGTGGCCTCGGACAACTGGGGGAAGTGGCGCAGCGCGGGGCTCACCGGCGGCCCCGCATCCGGTCCACCGCGTCGTCGATCATGCGGTCGATGTCGGCGAGGGTCTGCAGGTACTTCCAGTAGTCGGGATGTACGCGATCGAGCTCGTCCAACGCGCGCACGATGCGGTCGTGCTGCGCGTCGAGGACGGACCCCCACTGGTGGACCTGCTTCTTCTGCACTGTGAGGAGCTGCGCGTCGCGCAGGGCGAAGCGCGTGCGGTCGGCCGCGGCCTGCGGGTTCGCGCGGGTGTCGCGGAGCAGCCGCAGCCGCGCGGTGACGGCGTCGACGGCGTTGTCGGCCGTCTCGAGGTGATCGCGGGCCGCGCTCACCTGCTCGAGGGCGAGGTCCGGCACCTCCCGCAGGCGCGCGTCGGCGGCCGCAAGTGCGTGCTCGGCGGCGGCGGCCTCGCGGTCGGCGATCTGGTCGTTGTCCACCAGGTCGGCCGAGCACGCACTGCTGAACTCGCGCAGCAGCGCCGAGCGGGTGTCGCGCAGGTCCTCCGCGCGGTTGCGCACGGCCTGCAGCCGGGTGCCGGCGGCAGCGATCGCCCGCTGGGCGTCCTGGCCGATGGTCGGGGCACCGTCGAGCGCGGCGCCGAGGGCCGCGGCCGCCTCCCGGACCCTGACGGATGCCGTGTCGCGGGACGGCACGTCCTGCGCGCCGTCGAGCAGCCGGACGGCCTCGGCGAGCTCGTCGGTCGCAGCGATGACGGGGCGCAGCATCAGGTACGGGGCGCTGGCCGGGGAGGCCAGACGGTCCGTGGCGCGCTCGGCGGCGACCCGCGCCGCCTGCTCCTGGGCGGCGGAACTCGCCCGTGCACCCCGGGCCGCGGCGAGCGTGCGCTCGTGATCGGAGTGGAAGCGGTCGAGGACCGCCACCAGATCCGTCAGCTCACGGGCCGTGGCGGCCTGATCCTGAGGGGTGGGCGGGCGGGTCCCCGACTGGCTCCCGCTGACCCACAGGTAGCGCTCGGTGGCACCCCCGAACCGGTCTCGGATCGTGGGCCACTGGCGTACCGCGGGCGCGGTGGGGTCCTGGGCCGAGAGTGTGCGTACGTCCTCGTCCAGGGAGCTGAACCGACGGTCCGCGTCCAGGTACGCGGCCGTGAGGCCCGTGTCCCCGGCGGGGGCGTTCGGTGGGGAGCGGTCGGGATCCCCACCGAACATCCGACGGAACATGTTCGCGGCCATGGTTCTTCGGATCAGGCGTCGACCCGCTGCGGGATCGCGACGATCGCGTCCCCGTCACCCTCGCGGCGGTTGCGGAAGATGCTCGAAGCGAGCGCCGCCAGGATGAGCACCACGCCGACGAGCCCGGTGACCACCTCGGGGACCGGGGTGTGGATCGAGAACAGCAGGATGCCGGCCAGGGCGCCGATGGCCCAGTGCGCGCCGTGCTCGAGGTACACGTACTCGGCGAGCGTGCCCTTCTCCACCAGGTACACCGTGAGCGAGCGGACGAACATCGCGCCGATGAAGCCGAGGCCCAGGGCGATGATGATCGGGTCCGCGGTGATGGCGAACGCGCCGATCACGCCGTCGAACGAGAACGACGCATCGAGCACCTCGAGGTACAGGAACAGGAAGAAGCCGGCCTTGCCGGTGGCCTTCGCCAGCTCCGACGGGCCGGAGCGCGCGGCCTCGGCCTCCTCCTCCATCTCCTCGACGTGGAAGAACTCGCCGAGGCCGTTGACCACGATGTACGTGACCAGGCCGAGCAGCCCCGCGATGAACACCGTCTTCGACTCGTCGACGGTGTGCGCGGCCCAGACTCCGGTGGCGAGCAGCGCGACCAGGGCCACGATGATCGAGAAGCGGTCGAGCTGGCCGATGCGCTGCAGAGGCTTCTCGATCCAGCTGAGCCAGGTGATCTCGCGCTCCGGGTCGAAGATGAAGTCGAGGAAGAGCATCAGCAGGAACATGCCGCCGAAGGCGGCGATCTGCGGGTGCGCCGCGGTGATCAGGGTCTCGTAACTCGCGCTGCCGTCCGGGAAGTACTTGGCACCGTCGGCCGGCGGGTTGAGCGCGAGGTCCATCGCCTGCACCGGGTTCAGGCCCGCCGTGATCCACACGATCGCGAGCGGGAACACCAGGCGCATGCCGAAGACGGCGATCAGGATTCCCACGGTGAGGAACATGCGCACCCAGAACTTGCTCATGCGCTGCAACACGGTGGCGTTGATGACCGCGTTGTCGAACGAGAGGCTGACCTCGAGGATGCCGAGGATCAGGGTGAGGAGCAGGGCCTCGGGCCCGCCGTAGAAGAACGCCGCCACGAGCGCGGCGATCGTGATGAAGAAGGACAGTCCGAAAATGCGGAACACGTCGGCCTTTCGAAAGAGGGATGCCCGGGCCGGCCCGGGAGCGGGAACCCGGCGAGCGTGTCCGCTCGCCGGGTCCGTGCGCTGTGGAGGCTGGTCGCTAGACGTTGACGCCGAAGTCGCGCGCGATCCCGGCGAGGCCCGAGGCGTAGCCCTGGCCGACGGCGCGGAACTTCCACTCGGCCCCGTTGCGGTACAGCTCGCCGAACACCATCGCGGTCTCGGTCGAGGCGTCCTCGGACAGGTCGTAGCGGGCGATCTCCTGGCCGTTGGCCTGGTTCACCACGCGGATGAACGCGTTGCGCACCTGGCCGAACGACTGGCCGCGGTTGTCGGCGTCGTAGATCGAGACGGGGAAGACGACGCCCTCGACGTTCGGCGGGACGGCGGCGAGGTTCACCTTGATGATCTCGTCGTCGCCCTCGCCCTCGCCCGTGAGGTTGTCGCCGGTGTGCTCGATCGAGCCGTCCGGCGAGCGCAGGTTGTTGAAGAAGACGAAATGACCGTCGGACGCGACCTTCTTGTTCGCGTCGATGCCGATGGCGCTGGCATCGAGATCGAAATCGGTGCCGGTGGTGGTCCGCAGGTCCCAGCCGAGACCGACGGCGACGGCGGTGAGGCCGGGGGCCTCCTTGGTGAGCGAAACGTTGCCGCCCTTGGTCAGGCTGACACCCATGTGAAGTTCCTCCCTGTACGCGGCGACGTCTTCTCTCGCCCCCGCCTGTGGATTCGAATATACCGATGGAACCGGAACGGCTCCGGCGGTTGCGACGGCGATCGTCAGACGTTCACGCCGTAGTCGCGCGCGATGCCGGCGAGGCCCGAGGCGTAGCCCTGGCCGATGGCGCGGAACTTCCACTCGGCCCCGTGCCGGTAGAGCTCGCCGAAGATCATCGCGGTCTCGGTCGAGGCGTCCTCGGACAGGTCGTAGCGCGCGATCTCCTGGCCGTTGGCCTGGTTCACCACGCGGATGTAGGCGTTGCGCACCTGGCCGAACGACTGGCCGCGCGCGTCGGCGTCGTGGATCGACACCGGGAACACGATGCCGTCGATGTTCGGGGGCACGCCCGCCAGGTTGACGTTGATGACCTCGTCGTCGCCGTCGCCCTCGCCCGTGAGGTTGTCGCCGGTGTGCTCGATCGAGCCGTCCGGCGAGCGCAGGTTGTTGTAGAAGACGAAGTGCTGATCGGAGAGCACCCGCTTCGCGGTGTCCACCGCCGGGCGCTGGCGTCGAGGTCGAAGTCCGCGCCGGTGGTGCTCCGCGCGTCCCAACCGAGACCGACGGCCACGGCGGTGAGGCCCGGGGCCTCCTTGGACAGCGAGACGTTGCCGCCCTTGGCAAGGCTGACACTCATGTGAATTCCTCCCGAGATTCCGACGGGCCGCGCTCGCGCCGCCCGAACTGTCTGATGACCCGGAATTCACGATACGGGAAACGGCCGTCGCGGCGAGGGCTTCATCCACCGTTCATCTGATTAGGCGACTCGCGTGTCATCGACGACCAATCCGCCCGGGATGCCGGGATTGCTGGCACACTCACGGTGTGACTTCACTTGCGCGCGGCCAGAACACGCCTCTGCCAGGATCTCCCCTCGCGGTGTCTATCGCCGGCGTCGCGCCGGGCTCGGTCGACCTGTTCGCCATCCAGGTGACCGACGCCGGCCGCGTCCGTTCCGACGACGATCTCGTCTTCTTCAACAGCCCGACCTCGCCCGAAGGCGCGGTGCGACTCACGGGGCCGGGCGCGATCTCGATCGATCCCGCCGCCCTGCCGCCCCAGGTGACCACGGTGCGGCTCGCCGTCGCGCTCGACGACAACGTGCCCGGCTCGCTCGCGTCGATCCCCGGGCTCAGCGCCCGGATCGGCGACGCCGACTGCCCGGCCGTCGGGCTCACCACCGAACGCGCCGCCGTCCTCGCCGAGATCTACCGCCGCGACGGCGGGTGGAAGGTCCGCAACGTGAGCGCGGGGTGGGACACGGGCCTGGTCGCGCTGCTCACCGAGCACGGGATCACCGTCGACGGTCCGCCGCCCGCCGCGGCCGTCCCGCCCCCGGCCGCGCCGTCGTTCCAGCCCCCGGCCCCGACCCCACCCGCGTACCAGCCGCCGCCCGCCCAGCCCGGGTATCAGCAGCCCCCGGCCTACCAGCAGCCCCCGGCGCCGCCCGCGTACCAGCCGCCGCCGGCGGCACCGTCGTACCCGCCGGCGCAACCCACCTACCAGCAGCAACCCCCGGCCCCCGCCGGGCCGCCGGTGAACCTGACCAAGATCACGCTCACCAAGAACACGCCCACGGTGTCGCTCGCGAAGTCGTCGGAGCGGCCCAGCGGCACGATGCGGGTCAACCTGAACTGGACCCAGGGCCGTAAGGGCCTGTTCGGCGGCGGCAACGCGGTGGACCTGGACCTCGCGTGCTTCTACGAACTGCGCAACGGCGACCGCGGCGGCGTGCAGGCGCTGGGCAACGCATTCGGCAGCATCGACCGGCCGCCGTTCATCCAGCTCGACGCCGACGACCGCTCGGGACGGTCGCAGGGCGGCGAGAACCTGCACATCAACCTGGCGCACCTCGACGACTTCGTGCGGATCCTGATCTTCGCGTACATCTACGAGGGCTCGCCCAACTGGGCCTCGGCGAACGGCGTGGTCACGCTCTACCCGCCGGGGCGGCCCGAGGTCGAGGTGCACCTGGACAACCCGGACCGCCGGGCGATCTCGTGCGCCATCGCGCAGCTGCACGTGGTGAACGGCGAACTCACGGTGACGCGCGAGGTGCAATACATCCACGGCTCGCAGCGCGCGGTCGCGGAGGCCTACAACTGGGGGCTGAACTTCACTCCCGGCCGCAAGTAGGCCTTAGAAGCCGCCGAAGTCGCCGCCCCCGAAGTCGCCGAATCCGCCGCTGTCGAACCCACCTCCGTCGAAGCCGCCGTCGCCGCCGAGGTCGGCGGCACCGTCGACCCCCGGATCGGCGAGGACCGCCGGGCCGACCCCGGCCATCCCGGCGAACAGGGAGCTGAAGATCAGGTAGCTGCCGACGCCCCACGCGCCGGCCACGAGCGCGGGTTTCCACCAGGGTTCGCTGTACCAGCCGGCCGGCACGGGCCTGCCCGCCACGACGCCGCCGGGGAAGTAGTTCGGCGTGCGGTCCGACGGTGCGGGTGATGTCTCGAGCGCGCGGCCGTCCACGTCGACGGACCGGGCTTCGGTGACCGACCCCGCCGACCGCTGACCGTCGAGCTCGTCGATGGGCGGCCCGGGATCCATGTCCATCGCCACCCGCGCGGCCCGCGCGTAGTACAGGCCCTCGAGCGCGGTCTGCTTGGCGAACCGCGCCTGCGTGGGCGTGTTCGCCCCGCCCACCTGGGCGGCGGCGGCCGTGTACCGCTCGCCCGCGTCGGCGAGCGCCTGGCGTGCGGCGTCGTTGGACCCGACGAGGTTGTTGACCTGACCCGCGAGCCGGTCGATGGCGGCGCGGGCGTCGGCCTGCGCATCGCCGAGCGCGGTGGTCCGGGTGCGATGGCCCCGCACGACGCTCATCACGATCAGCGCGACGGCGGCGATGGCGACGATGACGAGCACGATTTCCATACTGTCGACGGTACGCGCAGCGCAGGAAGTCGCTACGCTCGTGATCGACGGCCGCCGGGGGCGCCGCGCTCGGAACCAGGCGAAAGGCGGTACCAGTCCATGCAACTCGTTTCGAAGACGAAGCGGGTCGTCGAGGCGCACCTGAACAACAGCTCGATCCGGGCCCTGAGCGGCTCGATGATCGCGTTCGAGGGTCAGGTGTCGTTCAAGTCGGCCGGGTTCGGCGGCGGCGACGGTCTCGTGGCCGGGATGAAGCGCCGCGCCACCGGCGAGAGCCTGTCGCTGATGGAGTGCACCGGCACCGGCGTGGTGTACCTCGCGCAGGACGCGGCCACGGTCACCGTCGTCGACCTGAACGGCGAGACGATGCAGGTCGAGTCCCAGCAGCTCCTGGCACTGACGCCCACCCTGTCCACGAACATCACGTTCGCGGGGGTGCGGGGCGGGATGTCGGGCCAGGGCCTGTTCACCACGACGGTGAGCGGTCACGGCCAGGTCGCGCTGCTCAGCAACGGCGGGCCGCTGATCCACCTCGAGGTTTCGCCGCAGAACCCGCTGGTGGTCGACCCGGACGCGTTCGTCAGTGCGCGGGGCCAGTTGTCCCAGTCGTTCGTCACCGACGTGTCCTGGCGCTCGGTGATCGGGCAGGACGCGGGCGAGGCCTTCTCCCTGCGCTGGGACGGCAACGGCGTCGTGTCGATCCAACCGGCCGAGCGATAGGGGGCGCAGATGTTCACCAAGGTCAACGGCAAGGCTGTCTCGGTCGACCTGAGCAGGTCCGGCCCGATCATCGCGCGTCGCGGCGCGATGCTGTTCTACACCGGTCAGGTGTTGTTCCAGCCGCACCAGATCCCCGGCATGGGCGGCGGCATGATGGGCGGCCTCGCCGGCATGGCGGGCCGGATGATGCAAGGCGAGCACGAGGCCACGATGGTGGCGCAGGGCAACGGCACCGTGCACTACGGCTTCCGCGGTCTGGAGGTAGAGGTCATCGATCTCAGCGGCGGCGGGGAGCTGCGCGTGGAGGCGTCGCGGCTGCTCGCGTACACGCAGGGCCTGCAGGCCTCGATCGTCTCGACGGGCGCACAGGGCGGGGCGCCGGGCGGGGGCGGTCGCGGGTTGATGGGCGCGCTGCGGTCCGCGGCGAGCGGCGTCGCGACGGGCCAGGGGATGTTCACCACGCAGCTCACGGGCGCCGGCGCGGCCGTGATCCTGGGTCACGGCGGGTTCATCCGCCTGGAGGTGAACCCGAACCGCCCGGTCACCGTCGACCCGCAGGCGTTCGCGGCCTCGGTGGGGCAGGTCCAGACCAGCCTCCGGTCGACGGTGAGCCTGCGCAACATGGGCCGCACCGGCGGCGAGGCCTTCCAACTCGATTGCACCGGCCACGGCGCGGTGTACGTCCAGGCATCGGAGCAGCGACTATGAGCCAACTGAACACGGTGTGGAACCCGCACACCCTGCCGTCCGACGACAACGTCCCCGACAACCAGTACGCGTTCTCGATCGACCTGAACCGGCCGTGGTTCCTGTCCAAGGGCGCGATGATCGCCTACTACGGCCAGATGCGCTTCACCTCGCTGCGGCAGGGCCTGCAGGGGCAGCTGCTGCAGATGGTGGCGCAGCAGTTCTCCGCGCCGCTCTACCTGGGCGACTACGTGGTGGCCGAGGGGCAGGGGAAGCTGATCATCGGCGACCGCGGCAACGACATCAACTCGTTCACCCTCGAGGACAACGGCAACCTCACGATCCGCGCCGCCAACCTGCTCGCGTTCGAACCGGGGCTCGCGCTCAAGCAGTCGATCGTGCCCGGTTTCGTGACCCTGATCGGGACGGGCGTCTTCCTGGCCTCGTCGAACGGGCAGGTGATGTTCGTCGAGCCGCCGGTGCGGGTCGATCCCGAGGCGCTCGTGGGCTGGGCCGACTGCCCGTCGCCGAGCCATCACTACGACCAGAACTGGGTGACGGGCTTCGTCTCCGCCGCCGGGTACGCGCTCGGCGTGCAGTCCGGCGAGGAGCGCCAGTTCGACTTCACCGGGTCGGGCACGGTCCTGGTCCAGTCGAGCGAGAAGGTGCTCAGCGACCAGCACGTGGTGCGCAGCATCACCGGCCAGCTGCCGGGGCTGTCGCAGAACGGTTTGCACCAGATCAACGCCCAGATCCAGCAGCAGCTGGGCCAGCAGCAGTAGTCCGCGTGTTCGCGGGCACGACCAGTGGGGGACGCATGAACACGGTGAGTAAGGGGTCCAGGCACTCGCTCGTCGGGACGAGGTTCCGTGTTTCGATTTCCGCAGCTCAGCCGGACGCGATCGATCTGATCGCGGTGCTGTTGACCTCGTCTGGGACGGTCAGGTCCGACGACGATCTGGTCTTCTTCAACAACCCGCGCGTCTCCGGAGTGGAGTTGCTCCCCGACGGAACGTTCGGGATCGACCTGTCATCAGTACCGAGCGACGCGGATCGGGTGGTGGTCGCGGCCAGCACCGAGGCGCAGAGCACGGACTTTGGGCACGTTAGCAAGCTATCCGTGTTCGTCTCGGGCCAGCGTGGTGATATCTGCTTCGAGCCGGCTGGTCTTGCGTCGGAGACGCTGGTGCAACTCGTGGCGTTCTACCGGCGCGGCGGAGAGTGGAAGCTCGATGTGATCGGTCAGGGCTATGACGCCGGTCTCGCAGCGTTTGCCACCGAGTGCGGGATCACCGTGGACGACGGTCCCGCACCCGCGACACCGCGAGCGCAGATGGCACCGCCGCCCACTGCGCCTCCTCCGCGGACCACACCGGCGGGAGATCCACCGAAGGCATCCCCTGTGGCAGCGTCGCCGATAAGCATGCAGAAAGTGCGAATTTCGATCACCAAGGACTCAGCCTCGAAGACCGCGACGATCGACCTCCGCAAGGCGCAGGGCGATCCGTCATGGGTCTTGACCGTGGGCCTCGAGTGGGACGGGCGCGGCGCTGTGTACGCGTCGGACGGCTCCGTCAAGAAGTTCGGGGACGGTGATCTCGATGTCTACTTCTTCTGCCGTAACGAGCAGACGGACGAATTCGTCGTGTTGAGCGGAGAGAAGGGCGCGCGGGCGGCCTCGACAGGTGGCCGTTCATCCTCCATCACGGCGACAGCAAGGGGCCCGGTCGTGGCAAGCGGCCGGCTGTCGAACAGGTCACAGTGCGTCCACAGGAGAACGGAGACCTCCTGGTCAATGTGTACCAGTCGGTTGACAACGGCACGGGGGCGATCAATAAGTTCGGCAGGCCGCGCGCGGTGATCCGGTACGGGCGCGCCGGGCGGGACGGGCTGCCGGGTCCTGATGCCGATGAGATCGTCGTCCATGTCGGTAACAACCGGAACTCCTACTGGGCGACCATCGCGCACATCGATGTCCAGGACGGGATCCTGAAGGTCGACGGACAGACTCGGTACAGCCGGGCGATGAGTGAGACCATGCCGACCCTGGATCGAAACGGGAAGTGGGTCAGGTCCGCGCCGGGTGCACCGACTGGACGAAGCAAGAAGCGTCATGGTGAAGGACTGGACTCGTACCGAGGAAGGCTCTGAGCTTTGCTCCGAAACGGACGGTGCCCGTCCCCTGTGACTGGGGACGGGCACCGTCAGGCTGGGAGCGGAGGATTAGTCCGCGCCGATGATGAACTCCTCGAGCTGCGCACGCGCGACGTCGTCGGCGATCTGCTCGGGCGGGGACTTCATCAGGTACGCCGAGGCGGGGATCACGGGGCCGCCGATGCCGCGGTCCTTGGCGATCTTCGCGGCGCGCACGGCGTCGATGATGATGCCGGCCGAGTTGGGCGAGTCCCAGACCTCGAGCTTGTACTCCAGGTTCAGCGGCACGTCGCCGAAGGCGCGGCCCTCGAGACGCACGTACGCCCACTTGCGGTCGTCGAGCCACTCGACGTAGTCCGACGGGCCGATGTGCACGTTCTTGTCGTGCACCTTGCCCGACAGCGGGCCGTTGAGGTTGCTCGTGACGGCCTGCGTCTTGGAGACCTTCTTCGACTCGAGGCGGTCGCGCTCGAGCATGTTCTTGAAGTCCATGTTGCCGCCGACGTTGAGCTGGTACGTGCGGTCCAGCGTGACGCCGCGGTCCTCGAACAGCTTCGCCATCACACGGTGCGTGATGGTGGCGCCGACCTGGCTCTTGATGTCGTCGCCCACGATCGGGACGCCCGCGTCGCGGAACTTCGCGGCCCACTCCGGATCGGAGGCGATGAACACGGGCAGCGCGTTGACGAAGGCGACGCCCGCGTCGATGGCGCACTGCGCGTAGAACTTGTCGGCCTCCTCGGAGCCCACGGGCAGGTAGGACACGAGGACGTCGACGTCGTTGTCCTTGAGCGCCTGCACCACGTCGACACCCTCGCCCGGGGCCTCCTCGATGGTCAGGCGGTAGTACTTGCCCAGGCCGTCGAGGGTGTGGCCGCGCTGCACGGTGACGCCGGTCGGCGGCACGTCGGCGATCTTGATGGTGTTGTTCTCGGAGGCGTTGATCGCGTCGGAGAGGTCGAAGCCGACCTTCTTGCCGTCCACGTCGAACGCGGCGACGAACTCGACGTCGCGCACGTGGTACGGGCCGAACTTCACGTGCATGAGGCCCGGCACGGAGGCGTCGTCGGCCACGTCCTTGTAGTAGTGGACGCCCTGCACGAGCGAGCTGGCGCAGTTGCCCACGCCGACGATCGCAACGCGCACCTTGGTGGAGTTGTCAGTCACCGTTCTTCCCTTCAGTCGGTGTCGTCATCTCGTCGGAGCGGGACTCGGCGGAGATCAACTCGTTGAGCCACCGCACCTCACGCTCCGTCGTTTCCAGTCCCAGCTCGTGCAACTGCTGCGTGTACGTCTCGCTGCTGCCGCCGGCCGCGAGGGCCCGACGGAGCTCCTCCCGCCGCTCCTCGACCTGCCGGCGGCGACCCTCGAGGATGCGCAGCCGGGCCTGTGCCGGAGTGGCGGTGAAGAACGCGAGATGCACGCCGAACCCGTCGTCGGTGTAGTTCTGCGGCCCCGTGTCGGCGACCAGGGCGGAGAACCGCTCCCGGCCGGCGGGGGTCAGTCCGTACACCCGACGCGCGCGGCGCTTCCGAGGCGTTGCAGTCGGGCCGGGCGCCTCTTCTTCGGCGATGTAGCCGGCGTCCTGCGCGCGGCGCAGGGCGGGGTACAGCGAACCGTAGGAGAAGGCGCGGAACGGACCCAGCAGTTCCGTCAGCCGCTTACGGATCTCGTAGCCGTGCATCGGGGACTCGTGCAGTAGTCCGAGTACTGCGAGTTCGAGCACTGCACCTCCCTTCCGCCGCGGCGCCGGGGCCGCAGGGCGACTGACGCGAGTGGATCTATCTCTTCAATGGGATCGGCAGTTGTATCGCGCCGATATATAGGAAGATACCCCACCGGTGAATCCCGGATGAACACCAGACTGCGCCCGGCGCTGGCCGCGGCGAGGCCGTGAGGATGGCGAAGGGCGGTATGCCCTTGTCGCGGCACGTGCGGGCCGGGCCACGTACATTGGATCCGTGCGGACGCAGAGGCAAACGGTGGACTACGCGCTGCAGCGGCGATCGCTGCTGGCGTCGGTCAACGCCGGGCGCACTGCGGTGAAGTCGGTGTGCGACGCCGATCCGTACCTCCTGCGGGCCGCCAAGTTCCACGGCCGCCCGTCCGAGGTGCTCTGCCCGATCTGCCGGAAGGAGCAGCTCACCCTGGTGTCCTGGGTGTTCGGCGAGTCCCTCGGCGATGCGTCCGGGTCGGCGCGGTCGGACGCGGAGCTGAGCGAGATGGAATCCACACGGGTGGAGTTCTCCGTGCATGTCGTGGAGGTCTGCAGGTCGTGCAACTGGAATCATCTGGTTCAGTCGTACGTCGCGGGGCTTCCGCCGCGACCTCGGCGCAAGCGCCGCGCCGCACCCGGCTAGCGGGCCGAACCGCGTCAGCGGGTGAGGACGGAAACCGGCGCGGGACGTACGGACACGAAGACGATCGATGAGCGGAGAACCAGCGGTGACGAACCCGGGTGGCAACGACGAACGGAACGGGAGGGGCGGCGGACCGTCGCGCCCCGGCGGGAACCCGCCCCCGCAATCCGCTCCGACCACGCAGTTCCCCGTGGTGCCGCCCCAGCCCGGCGCGAACCGGCCCCCGGCGCCCTCCGTGCCGCCCCAGGCAGCGTCGGGCCCGGGCGTGCCGCCCTCGGGCACCGCGCGCCGCCTACCAGCCGCTCTCGGGCCGGCCCGTCGACGACGCGGAGCTCGAGGCGGAAGCGAACCGGGGTGGCTCGCGCCCGCAGGAACCGGCCGAGGAACCGGTGGTCATCCGCAAGGCGGCGCCCCCGGTCCCGGCGCCCGACGGTGCCGGCGACCGCCCCGGTGGGAACGGCCCGGGTGGCGACGGTCCCGGTGGTGACGGTCCCGGTGGCGGCGGCCCGGACGATCCCCACGACGATGACGATTCCGAGAAGAAGGGCTTGCGAGAGCTTGTGAGCGGTTCACTCTTCCGCCGTGTGGTGACGGGCGGCATAGCCGGCATCGCGTTGATCATGGTGGTGGCCGTGCTCGCGTTCCTCGTCGGATACTGGCGCACCGACGTGCCCCAGCCCGGCGAGATCCCCACCAACCAGGTGGCCACCATCGTGATGAAGGACGGCAACACCCCGCTCGCGCGGGTCGTGCCACCTGAGGGCAACCGCGAGATCATTCCCACCGAGGACATCCCCGAGGTGATGAAGAACGCGATCATGGCCGCCGAGGATCGCGACTTCGCGACCAACCCGGGCTTCTCGCTCAAGGGCTTCGCACGCGCCGTGTGGAAGCGCGTGCCCGGCGTGGCCGGCGACGGCGAGGACGCCGGCGGTGGGTCCACGATCACCCAGCAGTACGTGAAGAACGCGCTGGTCGGGGACGAGTCGTCGCTCATGCGCAAGTGGAAGGAACTGATCGTCTCGACCAAGATGTCCAACAGTTGGTCGAAGGACGAGATCATGGCCGCGTACCTGAACACCATCTACTTCGGTCGGGGTGCGTACGGGCTGCAGGCGGCGTCGAAGGCGTACTTCAACGTCAACGCCAAGGACCTCAAGGTGGAGCAGGCGGCGCTGCTCGCGGGACTCGTCCGCGGACCGTCGCTGTACGAGCCCGCGACCCACCTCGCCGACGCGACCGGCCGCTGGAACTACGTGCTCGACGGCATGGTCGAGATGAAGACGCTCGACCCGGCCCAGCGGCAGAAGTTGGTCTTCCCGCGGACCGTCGCGCAGAGCCGGGCCAACAGCGACGACCTGTCGCTCGGACCCAACGGCCTCATCAAGACCCAGGTGCTGCGCGAACTCAAGGACGCCGGGATCGACGAGTCGACGCTCAGCACACAGGGCCTCAAGATCACCACCACGATCGACCCGCAGGCGCAGTCCGCCGCGGTCAAGGCCGCCAAGAACATGGCCGACGACCAGCCTGACGACCTGCGCACCGCGATCGTCTCGGTCGATCCGAAGACCGGCGGCGTACTCGCCTACTACGGCGGCAGCGACGGCAACGGCTACGACCGCGTCCAGGCCGGACTGCAGACGGGTTCGTCGTTCAAGGTGTTCGCGCTGGTGGCGGCGCTGGAGCAGGGCATCCCGCTCTCGCGCACCTACTCATCGTCGCCGTTCAAGGCCCAGGGCGTCACGGTGACCAACTCCGAGGGCGAGTCCTGCGGAACCTGCAACCTGGCGACCGCGATGAAGATGTCGCTGAACACCGTGTTCTACCGCCTCATGATGGACCTGAACAACCAGGCCCAGGACGTCGCGGATGCGGCGCATCAGGCCGGCGTCGCCGAGAGCTTCGGCAACATCAGCAAGACGCTGCAGCAGGCGGACGGCAGCGGCGTCGAGGGCGGCGTCGTCCTCGGCCAGTACCAGAGCCGGCCGATCGACATGGCCTCGGCGTACGCGACGCTCGCCGCGGAGGGCGTCTACCGCGCGCCGCACCTGATCAGCAAGGTGACCACCGCGGACGGCCGCACCCTGCTCGACCGGCAGTCCGACCCGGGCGAGCGCCGTTTCAGCAAGGACGTCGCCAACAACGTGACCGCCGCGCTGCAACCGATCGCCGCGTACTCCAACGGGCACGCGCTGGCAGGTGGCCGCTACTCCGCCGCGAAGACCGGCACTGCGCAGTACCAGGACACCGGCCAGAACAAGGACGCCTGGATGGTGGGCTACACCCCGTCGATCTCGACGGCCGTGTGGGTCGGCAACGACAAGGGCGGCCCGATCACCAACGCATGGGGTGGCAGCATCTACGGCTCGGGCGTGCCCTCGGACGTCTGGAAGGACACGATGGACGGTGCGCTCTCCGGCACCGACTACGAGTCGTTCCCGACGCCCGGCGCCATCGGCGGCCAGGCGGGTGTGCCCGTCGAGACCCGCGTCCGGCCCAGCTACTCGGGGTCGGGCAGCGCGACCGCCTCGGGTGATGCGAGCGGAACGTCCGCGACGCGCACCGTCCCGGGCTTGCCCGGCGTGCCGATGCCCACGTTCCCGTGGGACCCGACCACCACGCAGCCGGGTAACGGGAACCCGAACTACCCGGGCCGCACCACGACCCGCCCGCGGACGGGTGGCACGGGCGCCGGTAACGGCGGCCAGACGGTGCCTCCTCGGGTGACGAACCCGGTGCCGTGACGGATTCCGCCGAGACGGAGCCAGCGGGCGAGCAGGACGACGACCGACTGCACGTGAGCCCGGGCCGGTTCGACCCGGCGACGGCGATCGAGCCGGACCGGGACGTGCCGAGCCACACCGACGCGGTCGCGCGGGACTTCTCGACGGCGCTCGGCGGTCCCGTCGGGAAGCACGCCCTGCTGGGCTTCCAGCGGTTCTTCACGCCGCTCCGGTTGATCCTGCTGGTCGCGGTGCTGTTCCTGGCGTTGGGCTGGACCACCAAGGCGGGCTGCCTGCAGCAGAAGTCGGAGGACGGCCAGCTCGTCCTCGACTGGTCGGGCAACCGCCCGTACGCGGCGATGTGCTACTCGGACACCGTCCCGCTCTACGGGGCCGAGCGCCTGAGCGAGGGCCTCCTGCCGTACCAGACGCAGTTCTTCGACACCGATCCCACGGGCGCCAGCCAGGAGCGGTACATGGAGTACCCGGTGCTCACGGGCATGTACCAGTACGCGGCCATGAAGGTGGCCAAGGCGTGGACGGTGTTGCACGAGCGCTACGGGGTCCCCGCCGCCATCGAGGTGGTCCTGTTCTTCACCGTGGTCGCGGTGGGCCTCGCGCTGTTCTGGCTGATCGCGGTCTGGGCGACGACACGCTTATCCGGCGCCGGCCGGCGGCCGTGGGACGCGATGCTCATGGCGGCCTCGCCGCTGGTCATCGCGCACGCGTTCACCAACTTCGACGCGATCGCCGTGGCCGCGACGGCCGTGGGCATGCTGCTGTGGGCGCGGGGCCGGCCCGCCTGGGCCGGAGTGATCCTGGGCCTCGGCACCGCCGCGAAGCTCTACCCCGCGTTCGTGCTCGTGGTGCTGTTCTTCCTGTGCCTGCGGGCGGGGAAGTTGCGGCCGTGGTTCACCGCGGCGCTGATGTCCGTGGCGGCGTGGCTGGCGGTGAATCTCCCCGTCGCCGCCCTGTGGCCGCGCGGCTGGTGGGAGTTCTTCCACCGCAACTCGATCCGCGCCGTGGACATGGACTCGATCTATGCGGTGATCAGCTCGTTCACCGGCGGCTGGGTGTTCGGCGGGCAGGGCCCGCGCGGGGTGCCTCGACCCTGGCGAACATGATCACGCTGGTGCTGTTCCTCGCAGTGATCGCGGGCGTCGGCTACCTCGCGCTGAAGGCGCCCCGCCGGCCGCGCGTCGCGCAGTTGGCCTTCCTCATCGTGGCGGGGTTCCTGCTGGTCAACAAGGTGTGGAGCCCGCAGTACTCGCTGTGGCTGGTGCCGCTCGCGGTGCTGGCGATCCCGCACACCCGGATCCTGCTGGCCTGGATGACGATCGACGCGCTGGTCTGGGTGCCGCGGATGATGTACTTCCTCGGCATGCAGAACAAGGGCCTGCCGGAGCAGGCGTTCACAGGCACAGTCCTGCTGCGCGATCTGGCCGTGATCGGTCTGTGCGTGCTGGTGGTCCGGCAGATCTACCGGCCCGACGAGGACCTGGTGCGGTCCACGTTCCCGGGTCCGTACTCGTCGCCGCTCGACGACCCCGCCGGCGGGGTGCTCGACGGTGCGCCGGACGCACCGTGGGTGCGCAACCGCAGCGCGCAGCGGGGCAGGTACCAGACGAAGACGACCAGCAGCGCGGCCCGGCCCCAGACACCGATCCACACGCCCCACTGAACCCACCAGGTGATCGGCGTGTTCGCCGCGTGCTCGGAGAAGTAGTTCCACACCGTGAGTTCGAGGCTCAGGTCGAACAGCAGGTACGCCGCGATGAGCCGCCAGTCCACCTTGAGCAGGATGAAGAAGGGCAGCAGCCATAGCACGTACTGCGGCGAATGCACCTTGTGGAACAGCATGAACGCGGCCAACATCGCGCCGCTCACGCCCAGCCAGGGGTACACCCCGGTGCGGCGGTAGCTCACCAACCCGGCCACGAGCACCGCCGCGATCGAGACGACGATGAGCAGCGGAGAGAGGGCGCCCACGAAGTCGTCGTACTGTTTCGGGTCGTCGAACGCCTTGAGCACGCCCCAGTACCAGATCGAGTTGGTCGACAGGTCCGCCGTCCGCAGCTCCTGGAACTTCAGCGACGCGCGCCAGCCCTCGAACCCGAACACCATGAACGGCACGTTGATCGCGACCGCCACCACGACCGCCGTGGCGGCCGTCGCCGCGGCGCCCGGCCAGTCCAGGGCGCGCCAGTCGATGCGGGCGCGGCGCCCGGGACCGTCCGGCAGCCCGACGGTGCCGTCCCTGCCGTACGTGAGCACGTACAGCACCAGCGGCGCGACGAACAGCCCCGGATAGATCTTCAGGTCGAACCCGACGGCCAGCACCGCCGCCGCGGCGATCGCGGGTATCCGGATCGATCCGCCCGTCCGGTCGGCCCAGGCCATGATCCCGAACGCGACGGTGGCCGCCGCGACGACGGGCAGCTCCATGTTGTGGAACGCGTACAACGCGAGCGGCGGGGCGAGCGCCCACAGGGCTGCGGCGCGGCCGGAGACCTTCGCCAGTACCCAAGCGGTGAGCAGGCCGAACGGCACCAGCAGCAGCGCCATGTGCGCGAGGAAGTCGGCGTCGTTGTGCGCGCCGATCGCACCCACCCAGAACAGCAGGCCGCTGAGCACCGGGTACTCGATGGCGCCGCCCTGCAGCTTGCCCTCGCCGTCGATCCAGCCGGTGAGGTACGGGAACACGTGGTTGTTGACCTCGCGGCCGCTCCACAGGAACTGCAGGTCGGAGTAGCAGATCCGGCCCGGCGTGGACGCGAAGCCCTCGGAGCGGCCGAACTCGTCGAACGGCGCGCCGGTGCACTGCGCCTTGATCTGGTAGCCGATGATGAGTGCGAGAACAGTGAGACCGAGCACGGTCCACGCCACCCGATCAGGGCGGAAACTGGGCCGGGGCATGCGCACCACCCTATCGGCACCGGTCGTGGGGGCAGGTCGACGGTGCCGTCACGCTCCGCCCAGGAACTGCAGCGGGTTCGCGTTCCACACGCCGTGGATCACCAACAGCGGCCACATCACCCGGTACCGCAGCCACAGGAAGCCGAGGAACAGCCCGCTCACGCCCTGGTTCGCGAGCACGTTCATCGCGTCCGGCACGGGCGCACCCGAGCCCTGGATCGCGACGTGCCAGGACGCCCAGACCACCGCCGAGAGCGCGACCGCCGCCCACGGCCCGAGCACCGCGCGCCAGCGGGTGAGCAGCCAACGCCGGTAGAAGACCTCCTCGAGCAGCGCGTTCATCGCGAAGCCGACGAGCAGCAGGAGCACCGCGTCGAGGAGCGGTACCCCAGCGAGGAAGTTCTCGCTCCGGTCGCTGAGCGCCAGGTACACCACCAGGTAGGCGATGACGGCGGGCACGGCCTCCACCCGGCGCGGGCCGTCGGGTCGGGCCACCGGCGGCCCCACCGGCGGTCGAGAGCGAACACCGCGGCGGGCACCGCGAGCAGCAGCGCGAGCTTGAGCACGGTGTACGTCGGCTCCTCCGGGCCGAGCACGATGAGCCCAGCGGCGAACGCGACGCCGCAGGCCAGCAGGATCCAGGCCTGGGGCCGCGGGTCCGACGGTGCCGCCGCCCCCGCCCCCGCCGCCGTGCCCCGGGCGGGAACGGCGAGCGCGACGAGCAGCGCCGCGACCACCGGCGCCCACGGCTGCCACCACGGGATCGTGTCCATCGAGTCCGCGGTGTACCGCAGTCCCCGGCCCGAGAGCGCCGCCACGAGCGACGAGACGCCGATCGCGCCGATCCCGAGCGTCGCGACCGTCCACCCCGCCCACGCCCTCACGCCCCCACCGTACGGCGGCGTCCGTTCCGAAACCGGGCTCCAGCGCCGCGACGCCGCGAATACATCGCCGCGACCTCGCCAGAGCCCGGTTTCGGACGGGATCAGCGCCCGTAGAGGTGCTTGAGCATCATCCGGACGGAGTTCATGTCGCGCTCCGTGCGGGTGAACGAGAGCAGGTCCATCGGCAGCGCGAACTTCTGCGCGGCGACGGACTGGGGACGACTGAACTCGCGGAGTCCGTCCGCGCCGTGGATCCGGCCGAAGCCGGAGTCGCCGAGGCCGCCGAACGGCAGCGCGGGCACGGAGGCGAACGACAGGAAGGAGTTCACGGCTACGGCGCCCGTGCGCAGTCGGCGGGCCAGTTCCCGGCCGCGGGTGATGTTCTTCGTCATGATCGCGGCCGAGAGCCCGTAGGTACTGTCGTTGGCCTTGTCGATCGCCTCGTCGACGTCCTTGACGCGCGTGACCACGACCGTCGGGCCGAAGGTCTCGTCGGTGACCGCGGTCGAATCATCCGGCACATCCACCAGCAGCACGGGCTGGACGGTGCGCTCGCCGACCGACTCCCGGCCGCCGACGAGGGCGCGGCCGCCCCGGCTCAGTGCGTCGTCGATGTGCGAGGCGATGATCTGCAGCTGTGCGGGCATGGTCGCGGGGCCGTAATCGACGCCGTCGGTCTCGCCGCCGTGAATCTCCCGGGATGCGGCGGCCAGCTTGTCGACGAACTCGTCGTACCGGTCCGCGACGACGTACACCCGCTCGACGCCCGCGCAGGTCTGCCCTCCGTTGCCGTAGGCGCCGAAGGCCGCGGCCTTCACGGCGGCCTCGACGTCCGCGTCGGCGTCCACGATCATCGCGTCCTTGCCGCCGCCCTCGATCGTGACGGGCGTGAGCGTCTCGGCGCACGCGGCCATGACGGTGCGCGCCGTGCGGGCCGAGCCGGTGAACGCCAGTTTGTCGACGCCCGAGCGGCACAGCGCGGCGCCCGTGTCGCCGCGGCCGTGCACCACCTGGAGCACGGGCTGTGCCGGGCACGCGGCCGCCCAGGTGTCGGCGAGGAACTGGCCGACGGCGGGCGTCAGCTCGCTGGGCTTGAAGACGATCGCGTTGCCCGCGGCGAGCGCGTACGAGATCGAGCCCATCGGTGTGTAGACGGGGTAGTTCCACGGCCCGATCACGCCGATCACGCCGAACGGCCGGTGCTCGACGGTGGCGGTCAGGTTGGCGCCCATCATCCCGGTGCCGACCTTGCGGCGCCCGAGCACCTTCTCCGCGTTCTTCGCGGCCCAGTCCAGGTGGACGATCGCCAGCATGACCTCGAGCAGCGCGTCGTCGTGCGGCTTGCCGGTCTCGGCGGCGATCGCGTCGGCCAGATTCTCGGACCGGCGCGCCAGCTCGGAGCGGAAGCGCAGTAGCCAGCTCCGGCGGGCCTTCGGCTCGAGGTCGCCCCACCACTGGGCGGCTTCGCTCGCGGCGTCCACCGCGGTCGCCACGGCGGCGGGATCGGCGACGGGGAAGCGAGCCACCTCGTCCCCGGTGCGGGGATCGGTGGAGATCAGCTCGCCGGTCTCGAGATTCGACGGTGCGGTCATGGCGGGTCCTCCCGGGAAGGTGGCGGGTCTTTCCCGATATGTTAGAGACTATTCTCTCAGTTGTGTTAGCTTCGGGGCATGTTCTCGACACGCTTCACCGATCAATTCGGTGTTCAGTACCCGATCGTTCAGGGCGGCATGATGTGGGTGGGGCGCGCCGGCCTCGCGTCGGCGGTCTCGGAGGCGGGCGGGCTGGGTATTCTCACCGCCCTCACCCAGCCGAGCCCGGACGAGCTGCGCGCGGAGATCGCCCGCACCCGCGAGCTCACCCGCAAGCCGTTCGGAGTGAACCTCACGGTGCTGCCCACCATCGACCCGCCGCCGTACGAGGAGTACCTGCGCGCCGCGGTCGAGTCCGGCGTGCGGATCATCGAGACCGCCGGCTCCAACCCGGCGCGGTTCCTTCCGTACTTGAAGGACAACGGCGTCAGGGTGATTCACAAGTGCACCAGCGTCCGGCACGCGCTCAAGGCGCAGGCCATCGGCGTGGACGCCGTCTCCATCGACGGCTTCGAGTGCGCCGGCCATCCCGGTGAGGACGACGTGCCCGGTCTGGTGCTGATCCCCGCCGCGGCGGACGCCCTGGACATCCCGATCCTCGCCTCGGGCGGTATCGCCGACGCCCGCGGCCTCGTGGCCGCGCTTGCGCTGGGAGCCGACGGCATCAACATGGGCAGCCGCTTCCTGTGCACTGTGGAATCGCCGATCGCGCCGGAGGTGAAGGCGCGAATCGTCGCGAACTCCGAGCTGGATACGAAGCTCATCTTCCGCACGCTGGGCAACACCGCCCGCGTGGCGAAGAATTCCGTCTCCGTGGAGGTCGTCGAGACCGAGGCGCAGGGCTGCGAGTTCGAGGACATCCGGCACCTTGTCGCCGGCGCTCGGGGCCGCAAGGTCTTCGAGGACGGTGACGTCGAGGCCGGGATCTGGAGCGTCGGACTGTGCCAGGGCCTGATCCGCGATGTGCCGACCGTCGCGCACCTGATCGACCGGATGGTCGCGGAGGGGCGGGACATCGTGGCCGAGCGGTTGGCCGGCATGATCGACGCGGAGGCGGTCCGGGCATGAGCGAGGACCTGCGGACCACGAAGGACGACGGCGTCCTGACGGTGACGATCACCCGCCCGCAGCGCATGAACGCGTTCGGCATCGCCGCCGCGCGGGAACTGGCCGGGATCATCGCGGCGGCCGACGCGGACCCGGCCGTCCGCGTCGTCGTCATCACCGGCGAGGGGAAGGCCTTCTGCACCGGCGCGGACTTGGCCGGCGAGCCCGCGGCGCCGGAGGAGGCCCTCGAGGCGGTCAACTCGTACGTTCGTGCCATCGTGGGCGCGTCGATCCCGGTGCTCGCCAAGGTCAACGGACCGTGTGCCGGCATGGCCGTGGGCCTCGCGCTCGCCGCCGACCTCGTTTTCGCCGCCGAGGACGCCTACTTCCTCCTGCCGTTCGTGGGCATCGGCCTGCTCCCCGACGCGGGGACCACCGCGCTCGTCCCCGCCGCCATCGGCCGCACCCGCGCGATGGGGATGGCCCTGCTCGGCGAGCGTCTCTACGCGCCGGAGGCGTTGCGTGCGGGGATGCTCACCTCCGTCCGTCCGGCCGCCGAGCTCGACGGTGCCGTGGCCGCCGCCGCGGCCCGGCTCGCGTCCGGTCCGCGGGAGGCGATCGCCGCCACCAAGCGCGCCGTCAACGCCTCCACCCTCGCCGGTCTCGACGATGCCCTGCGTCGCGAGACCGAGTCCCAGGTCATCCTGCTCGAGACCGACGACCACCGCGAGGGCGTCGACGCCATGCTCAGTAAGCGCCCGGCGAACTTCGCGCTCTGATCCGCGGCGCCCGCCCCGTTACCTTCGAGGTGGCCCTGAACCAGGGCTGTGGTCGCTGGCACCGGCATGACTGAAGTCCCCTGTCGTACGCATGATCCGGGGGGTGTTGTCACCGGTGACCGGTGGCGTTGGTCGACCGCTGATAGGGACAGGGCCGCCGAGTTTGGGTAGGTCTCTTCGTAACGTGGGTGCCGGCAACCTCCGCCAGACTGCGACCAGAACCGCCAGCGACTGGAAGGAACGCCCGTGACCTCTGATTTCGCCGTGTTCCTCGGACTCGACGTCGGGAAGGAGGCGCACCACGCCTGCGCAGTCACCGACACCGGCCACCGCTTGCACGATCGAGCGCTGCCGCAGGCCGAGGACGCCATCCGCGCCGTGTTGACCAGCCTGGCCGAGCACGGCCGGGTGCTGGTGATCGTGGACCAGCCCGCCTCCATCGGTGCCCTGCCGGTCGCGGTAGCCCGCGACCTCGGGATCGACGTCGCATATCTGCCTGGACTGGCGATGCGCCGGATCGCCGACCTGCACCCGGGCAACGCGAAGACCGATGCCCGCGACGCTTTCATCATCGCCGAGGCAGCCCGCACGATGCCCCACGCGCTGCGCCGCGTCGACACCGGCGACGCGGCCCTGGCCGACCTGGAGGTGATCGTCGGCTTCGACGACGATCTCGCCGGTGAGGTCACCCGGGTCAGCAACCGCATCCGCGGCCTGCTCACGCAGGTCCACCCTGCCCTCGAACGCGTCCTCGGCCCCCGGATCCAGCACCCTGCCGTGCGCGAATTGCTGACACGCTTCGGTGGGCCGCAAGCCCTTTCGGCTGCCACTCGTCGGCAACTGATCGCCGCCACCAAACCCCGGGCACCACGGTCTTACCAGCGGCTCGTCGACGACGTTCAGGCCGCGCTGACCGAGCAGACGGTCACCGTTCCCGGGACCCGCGCCGCCGAGCTCGTCCTGCCCGAACTTGCCACCGAGCTGACCGGACTGCTCGCTCGGCGCGCCAAGGCCGCCGAACAGATCGAGGCAATGCTCGATGCGCACCCTCTTGCCAAGGTCCTGACCTCGATGCCCGGCATCGGTGTCAGGACCGGAGCCCGATCCTCCTCGAAGTCGGCGACGGCAGCGACTTCCCCACCGCAGGGCACCTGGCCGCCTACGCAGGACTCGCTCCAGTTACCCGCCGCTCCGGCAGCTCCATCCGCGGTGAGCATCCCAGCCGAGGTGGGAACAAGCAGCTCAAACGCGCCTTCTTCCTCTCCGCGTTCGCCGCTCTCCACGACCCGACCTCCCGGGCCTACTACGACCGCAAACGCGCAGCCGGCAAGAAACACAACGCCGCCCTGATCTGCCTCGCCCGCCGACGTATCGACGTCCTCCACGCCATGCTCCGCGACAAGGCGCTCTACCAACCGCGGCCGCCTGCCGCAGCCGCTTGACAGAACCATAGGGACACCCCCGATTCGTCCGAGCCCACCCGATTCGATCGGCGAATCGGGTGGGCTGCGACGTATCGGGGGAAGCGGTGGTGAATCGGGTGGGGCACAACGGATCGGCCGCGGCAGAACGTATCGGGGGGCGGAGAAACGCAGGGCCCGGCACCGTCGGGAACGACGGTGCCGGGCCCTGCTACCGGCCTACGGCCTCCGGCTTAGTGAGTCCTACTCGTAGGTCTCGCCGGCGTCGGCCTTCGCGATCAGCGAGGCCGGCGGCTCGAAGTGTGTGCCGTACTTCGCGGCCAGCTCCTTCGCCCGGGCGACGAAGGCCTTCGGGCCCACGGCACCGTCGGCACCCTCGTACCCGTTGATGAACTGCATGACGCCACCGGTCCACGCGGGGAAGCCGATGCCGAAGATCGAGCCGATGTTGGCGTCGGCCACCGAGGTGAGCACGCCCTCGTCGAAGCAGCGCACCGTCTCGATCGATTCGATGAACAGCATCCGGTCGATCATGTCCTGCAGCGGGATGTCCTGTCCCGCGGGGAACAGCTCCTTCAGGCCCGGCCACAGGTTCGTGCGCTTGCCGTCGGCGTAGTCGTAGAAGCCCGCGCCGTCCTTGCGGCCGGTGCGGCCCGCGTCCACCATCGCGTCGACCACGGCGTCGCTGCCGTGGGCGGGAAGGGGTTGCCGGCGGCCTCGGCGGCGGCGCGGGTCTCCTTGCGGATCTTCTGCGGCAGCGTCAGCGTCAGCTCGTCCATCAGCTGCAGCGGTGCGGCCGGGTAGCCCGCCTGGGCGCCGGCGCGTTCGATCAGCACCGGGTTCACGCCTTCGCCCACGGCCGCGATCGCCTCGTTGACGAACGTGCCGATCACGCGCGAGGTGAAGAAGCCGCGCGAGTCGTTGACCACGATCGGGGTCTTCTTGATCTGCAGCGTGTAGTCGATCACCTTGGCCAGCACCGCATCCGAGGTCTTGGCGCCGCGGATGATCTCCACCAGCGGCATCTTGTCGACGGGGCTGAAGAAGTGGATGCCGATGAAGTCCTCACTCCGCTTCACACCCTCCGCCAGGATGGTGATCGGCAGCGTGGAGGTGTTCGAGCCGAGGATGGCGTCGGGCTCGACGATGTCCTCGATCTCCTGGAACACCTTGTTCTTCACCTCGACCGACTCGAACGCGGCCTCGATCACGAGGTCCACACCGGCGAAGTCCGCGGCGTCGACGGTCGGCGTGATGCGGCCCAGCAGCTCGGCCGACTTCTCGGCGGTGGTGCGGCCCTTGGCCAGCGCCTTCTCCTCGAGCTTCTCCGAGTACGCCTTGCCCTTCTGCGCCGCCTCCAGCGAGACGTCCTTGAGGACGACCTCGATGCCGGCCTTCGCCGAGACGTAGGCGATCGCCGCGCCCATCATGCCGGCGCCGATGACGCCGACCTTCTTGGCCTGGTACTTCTCGTACCCGTCGGGCCGCGAGCCGCCGCCGTTGATGTGCTGCAGGTCGAAGAAGAACGCCTTGATCATGTTCTTGCTCACCTGGCCGGTGGCGAGCGACACGAAGTAGCGTCCCTCGATCACACTGGCGGTGTCGAAGTCCACCATCGCGCCCTCGACGGCGGCGGCCATGATGGCGCGCGGCGCGGGCATCGGAGCGCCCTTGAGCTGCTTGCGCAGGTTCGCCGGGAACGCGGGGATGTTCGCGGCGATCGCCGGCGAGCTGGGCGAGCCGCCGGGGATCTTGTACCCCTTGACGTCCCACGGCTGCACGCCGCCCTCGGGGTTCGCCTTGATCCATGCCTTCGCGGCCGGGATCAGCTCCTCGACGGTGCCCACGACCTCATGGACGAGGCCCACCTGCTGCGCCTTCGCGGGCTTCATCCGCGGGCCCTGCAGCAGCACGCCCATGAGCGCGTTCTGCAGGCCGAGCAGCCGGACGGTGCGCGTGACGCCGCCGCCGCCGGGCAGCAGGCCCAGGGTCACCTCGGGCAGGCCGATCTGCGAGCCGCGCACGTCGGCCGCGATGCGATGATGCGTGGCCAGTGCGATCTCGAGGCCGCCGCCGAGCGCGGCGCCGTTGATCGCGGACACGACGGGCTTGCCCAGGGTCTCGAGGCGGCGCAGCGCGGCCTTCATCGACTCGACGTTGTCGAAGACCTGCTGCGCGTCCGCCTTGGTGGCCTGGCGGATCAGGCCCAGGTTGCCGCCGGCGAAGAAGGTCTTCTTAGCCGAGGTCAGCACGACGCCGGTGATGGAGTCCTTCTCGGCCTCCAGTCGGTCGATGGTGGCGGCCATCGACTCCCGGTACAGGTCGTTCATGGTGTTCGCCGAGCTGGTGGGATCGTCCATCGTCAGCACGACGATGCCGTCGGTGTCCTGCTCCCAGCGGATCATGTTGTCAGCCATGTGTTTCGTGTTCTCCTGAAAGTCTGTCCGGGCCGTCGTCAGAGGCGCTCGATGATGGTGGCGATGCCCATACCGCCGCCGACGCAGAGGGTCATCAGGCCGTAGCGGCCGCCGGTGCGCTCGAGCTCGTCGAGCACCGTCGAGACCAGCATGGCGCCGGTGGCGCCCAGCGGGTGGCCCAGCGCGATCGCGCCGCCGTTGACGTTCACCTGTTCACGCTCGAGCTTGAAGTCGTTCATCCACCGCATCACGACCGAAGCGAAGGCCTCGTTGAGCTCCCAGACGTCGATCTGCTCCTTCGTCAGCCCGGCCTTGGCGAGCACCTTCTCGGTGGCCGGGGTGGGCCCGGTGAGCATGATCGTGGGCTCCGAACCGGTGACCGCGGTGGCCACGATGCGGCCGCGCGGCGTGAGGCCGGCCTTCTTGCCCCCGGCCTCGTTGCCGATCACCAGCAGGGCGGCACCGTCGACGATGCCGGAGCTGTTGCCGCCCGTGTGGACGTGGTTGATCTTCTCGACGGTGTAGTACTTCTGCAGTGCGACGGCGTCGAAGCCGCCCATCTCGCCGATGCCGTCGAAGGCGGGGCGCAGCTTGCCGAGGCTCTCGACCGTGGAGCCGGGGCGACGGTGCTCGTCGTTGTCCAGGATCACCAGGCCGTTCATGTCCTTCACGGGCACGACCGACTTGGCGAAGCGGCCCTCGTCCCAGGCGCGCGCGGCGTTGGCCTGCGACTCGGCGGCGTACCGGTCCACGTCCTCGCGGGTGAAGCCGTCGATCGACGCGATCAGGTCGGCGCCGATGCCCTGCGGCACGAAGTACGTGTCGTAGTTGGTGGTGACGTCCTGGTGCATGGCGCCGCCGTCGGAGCCCAGCGGCACGCGCGACATCGACTCCACGCCGCCGGCCAGGACCAGGTCGTCGCCCAGGCCGGCCGCGACCTTCTGCGCCGCCATGTTGGTGGCCTCCAGGCCGGAGGCGCAGAAGCGGTTGATCTGCACGCCCGCGACGGTCTCGGGCAGGCCCGCGACGGTGGCGGCGGTGCGCGCGATGTCGGAGCCCTGCTCGCCGACCGGGGAGACGACGCCGAGGACGATGTCGTCGATCGTCGCCGGATCCATCGCCGGGAAACGGGTCTTGACCTCGTCGATCAGGCCGACCACGAGGTCGAGCGGCTTGGTCGCGTGCAGCGCGCCGCCGCGCTGCTTGCCGCGCGGTGTGCGGATGGCCTCGTAGATGAATGCGTCGGACACGGTGTTCCTTCCATGGTGTGCTTCCGTCCAGAGTGTCACAAGTGAATCACTGTTCTCTAACTTTCAGCGATTCGGCCCCAGGCGAACATGTTCTACAACACAATCGCATACATGACCGCAGAAGAGAACATCGCCTGGTACCCCGCTCGGAGGAGCCCCGCAGCTCGCAGCGCAACACCTGGAACAATCAGGTGCGCAACCACGCCGTCATGCGCGGCGACGCGCCCGCCCTGAAGTACCTCGACAAACAGGTCACCTGGTCGGGCCTCGCCGGACGGATCGGCGCGTTCGCCGGCGCACTCCTGGAACGGGGGATCACGGCGGGCGACCGGGTGCTCATCCTGGGCCTCAACCGCATCGAGTACGTCGAGGCGGCGCTCGGGATCACGGCGATCGGCGCGATCGCCGTCCCCGTCAACTTCCGCATGGCTCCGCCCGAGGTCGCTTACCTGGTGCAGGACACGAAGTGCAGTGCCGTGGTCTACGAGGCGCCGTTCGACCCGCTCATCGCCGGTGTCGCCGGTGCGGGTGCCGAGTTCGGTCTGCGCGTCAGGTTCGACGGTGCCGACCCCGCCGCCGGTGCCCTGGGCTTCGAGGACCTGATCGCCGAGGGCCGCCCCGACCCGCAGCTCGACGTCCCGGAGGACTCGCCCGCACTGATCATGTACACCTCGGGCACCACCGGCCGCCCGAAGGGCGCGGTGCTCACCCACGTGAACATGCTGGCGCAGGGCTGGAACAACCTGGTGGCGCCCGGCTCGGTGGACCCGGACGCGGTCGGCGCGATCGCCGTCCCGATGTTCCACATCGCCGGCTTCGGCGTGCTCGCCACGGCGTTCCTGCAGGGCCTGACCTCGGTGATCTTCCCGCTGGGCGCCTTCGATCCCGCGCAGACGCTGGACGCGCTCGAGCGCGAGGGCATCACCAGCATGTTCATGGTGCCGATGCAGTGGCAGCTGGCGGTCGCGGAGCAGAAGGCGCGCCCGCGCGACCTCAAACTCAAGTACGTCTGGTGGGGCGCCGCGCCGGCCAGCGAGACCCTGCTGCGCCAGCTGACCGAGACCTTCCCGGACGCGGAGATCTGCGCCGTCTTCGGGCAGACCGAGATGTCGCCCGTGACCTGCGCGCTGTCGGGCGCCGACACGCTGCGCAAGGTCGGCTCGGTCGGCAAGGTGGTGCGGACCGTCGCCGCCCGCGTGATCGACCACGAGGGCAACGACGTGCCCCGCGGGGAGGTCGGCGAGATCGTCTACCGCGGGCCGAACATGATGTCCGGCTACTGGAACAACCTCGAGGCCACGCGAGAGGCCTTCGCCGGCGGCTGGTTCCACTCCGGCGACCTGGTGCGGATGGACGACGAGGGCTTCGTCTACGTGATCGACCGCGCGAAGGACATGATCATCTCCGGCGGCGAGAACATCTACTCGGTGGAGGTGGAGAACGCCGTCGCCGCGCACCCGGACGTCACCGAGGTCGCCGTCATCGGCCGCCCCGATGAGCGCTACGGCGAGGCCGTGGTGGCCGTTGTGGGCCTGCGGGAGGGTGCGACGCTCACGACGGAGGCGCTCTCGGCGTTCCTCAACGACCACATCGCCCGCTACAAGCACCCCCGCGATGTCGTGATCATCGATGCGCTGCCCCGCAACCCCACGGGCAAGATCACCAAGCCGGTGTTGCGCCAGCAGTTCGGCTGAGCGCCCGAGATGTCGCCTCAGGCGGCGCGGACCCCGCAAAACGCCGGGGCCGCGCCGCTCAGGGCGACATCTCGGCGGGCGGGCCGAGTAGTCGCATACGGCGGCTAGACGAGCGGGCGGCCGAACTTCGCCCGTAGGCGCATGTCGAGGATCAGCAGGCGGTACGGCAGCCGCCGCACCGAGAGCGGGACCACGCGGCAGACCGCCGCGACGAGGCGCCAGAACCGGTCGAACCGGCGCTGATCGCGATCGGTCCACTCGATCCCCATGGCCTCGCGGAAGGCAGGCGCGAGGAAGCCCGCGCCCTGGAAGCGGGAGAACCGCCGCACGGGACCGGGCAGCGTGCCGAGGAAGGTGAGGTCGACGAGCTGCCGCAGGTAGGCGCGGGTCGCGTCGTCGGGGTCGATGCGGCGCTCGCACTGCTCGATCCACAGCGCGTCGAACTCCTCCGGCGTGGCCGGCCACAGGTCGGCGGGCACCTGCAGGGTAGTGCCCAGCGGCGCGGAGTCCCGGTAGAACAGCGCCCGCTGTTCGGGGCTCATCCGCCCGCGGAGCAGCTGGTGGGTGTCCTCGAACCCCACGTACAGGCACATCGCGACCCACAGCTGCAGGCCGCGATCCATCGCGTTGTACTTGACTTCGCTGGCCGCGGTGCTGCGCACCTGACGGTGTGCGATGTTCACGGCCTCGCGGTAGCGCTCCTTGTCGCGACGGTCGCCCAGGATGGCGACCGCGAGGTACGTGAACGTGGTGCGGGTCCGCTTGAGCGGGTGCTTGTACAGCGACCCGGATTCCACCTTCGACTCCATCACGCCGTAGCCCACGGGCCGGTTGATCAACTGCATCACCACGTTCGCCTGGCCGGCGGCCGCCGACGGCGCGTCCATCGCGTCGGCCAGGACGGTGAGCACGTGGGCGGGCCGGGCGGGCACGTTCAGGGGGATCCGGTACCCCTGCGCCGGGCGCGCCGCGGGCGTCACGGGTTCGACGGTGCCGGGTTCACTCGGATGCTCCGTGCTGAGGGTCATTTCGCTGCTCCAGGGAGTTTCCGCGCCGAAACGGTGCGTGAATGTTCGCTTACTTAGTAGGCTCGACGGTACACCGCGTGAGCGCATTCGTCACCGAGTACGCTCGACGCGGAGCAAGGAGGAGTGGTAGGTGACGCAGGCGCGACGGAAGCGGCCGAAGGATCGGCGCGAACAGATCGCGAGGGTCGCGGCGGAGGACTTCTCCCGGCGGGGCTACCACGGCGTGGGGATCGAGCAGATCGCGGCGACGCTCGATATCAGCGGACCGGCCGTGTACCGGCACTTCCCCAACAAGTACGCGCTGCTCGAGCACGCGATCTCCACGGCGTCGGACGCGCTGTGTTCCGCCGTCCGCGATGCGGCGGAGGCCGCGCAGGACCGGCCCGCCACCGAGCGCATCGACGCGATTCTCGAAGCCGCCCTGCAGGTTTCGTTCGAGCGCCGGAACACCGGTGGACTCTTCCGGTGGGAACAGAGACTGCTGGAGAAGGACGACCGCGCCCGGATCCGGGCCCAGCTGAACGAGATGATCGGGGTCTTCGCCGACGCCGCGGAGCCCGCGGTGCCGGGCGTGAGCAGGAGGAGCTGGAGCTGCGCTGCGTGGCGGCCGTCAGCGTCGCCGGCAGCGTCACCGCGCACCGCACGGTGCTCGCCCAGAAGCGCGCCGAAGCGGTCCTCGCCGACGCGGGCCGGGCAGTGCTCGCGCTGGCACCCGCACCGTCGCCCTACGAACTCGCGCCGGCTCCCGAGCCCGAACCCGACGCCGGGCGTCAGGGCCAGGTGCTCGACGAGGCGATCGAGTTGATCTTCGCGCACGGCTTCCACAACGTGAGCATGGGCCAGATCGGTCAGGCGGCCGGGATCGTGCCGTCGGGGATGTACCGCTACTTCCCGAACAAGGCCGGCATCCTGGTGGCCGCGCTCGAGCGCGCGGGCGCCGCGACCGTCGACTTCATCGCAGAGGTCTCGGAGGCGCACGCGGAGCCGCGGGCCCGGTTGGCAGCACTGGCGCAGGCCTATGTGCAGCTGTCCTTCCGCACGTCCAAGCTGATGACGGTGTACTTCCGCGAGATCGGCAACGTGCCCGACGCCGACCGCAGTCGCCTCGCGGGCGTGCAGCGCGGCAACATCGCCGAGTTCGCCGAGGCGGTGGTGGCCGTGCGTCCGGGCCTGAGCACGGCCGAGGCCACCTTCCTCGTGCACGCCGCATTCGCGGTGGTGTTCGACGTGGGGCGCTCGCGCCGGTTCGATCCCGCCCCGGACTTCCAGGCGGAGGTGTACGCGATGGTCTGCGCGGTGCTCTTCGGCCCGGCCGCGCCGCTCAGATGAGCGGCGTGCCGGCGTCGATCCGGCGCCGCAGGTCCAGCATCAGCGCGTAGCTGCCGCCGAACCGCAGGAATCGCGGGATGAACCGGTTGACGAAGGCCACGAACGCGAAGAGGTTGTCGAACCGACGCTGGTCCGCAGCCGACCATTGCACACCCATCTGCTCGCGGAAGAACGGCGACAGGTAGCCGATGGTGAGGAAGCGCAGCAGCGAGCCGAACACGATCCGCATGGGCCAGTTGATCATCCGCAGATGTAGAAGGTCGTCGAGGTACTCGGCCACGGGCTCGTCGAGCCGGGTCTTCCCGCACGCCGCCGTCCAGTACTCGTCGAACGCGACCCGGGAGGCGGGCCACATGTCCCGCGGCACCTGCATCGACGTCGCGAGGGTGGCGGCCGACTGGTAGAAGTTCTCCGCCTGCTCGTCCGACAAGGGGCCGTTGAGCAGCTGGTACGAGTCCTCGAACCCGATGAACAGGCATGCGGCGACCCATAATTGGAGCTCGCGGTCGAACGCGTTGTACTTCACGGCGGCGCCCGGCGCCGAGTGCACCTGGCGATGGGCCACGTTGACGGCCTCCCGGAACGCGTCGATCTCTCGCTGCGTGCCCAGGAGCGCGACGGCGAGGTACTGCGTGGTGGTGCGGGCGCGCTTCCAGGGGTGCTTCATGAGGGCGCCGCTGTGCACCGTCGAATCCACCACCCCGTGCCCCACACCGGGATTCATCATCTGCATCGCCACGTTGGCGGCGGCCCCGGCGAAGGACCAGAAGTCGAGTGCGTCCGTCACCGCCAGCCGGCGCTTGCCGGTGCGGCGGTTCGTTCCCGGGATGGCGATCCGGGTCTGTTGCACAGTGAGCGTCATCGGGCGGCCTCCTGGGACGTGGGCGGGAGCGTGGCGAGGTAGTCGTAGAGGGCCTTGATCCCCCAGAGCAACAGCACGACTCCCGCCGCCACCAGGGCGATCAGGGCGAGCCATGCCGCGAGCCGCACGACGGCGGCCACGCGGTGCCGGCCGCCGAGGATCTTCACGAACTGGACCACCAGGTCGATGGCCCACACGAGCGCCATCATTGCATCGTCACGTTCGTGAACAGGAGCACCGGCCAGCACACGATGGCGCCGAGGAACGAGACGATCCGTTCCACGCCGCGCAGATCGCCGAGGTGATCCATGTGCGTCACCGACCACGCGACCCCGACCAGCAGGTAGGGGATCCCGACCAGAATGAGGAAGCCGATGAACTCCGAGACCTTCATCTCGTAGTCGAGGAAGCGTTGCAGCATCTTTCGTCCTTCTCCGAGGCGTCAGTTGGGGGTGCCCGACGGTGCCGGAGCCACCGGCAGCGACGGCATCGTCGGGGTGCCGGGCGGGGTCGCCGATGCCGGGGCCGACGGGCTCGCCGTGCCCGACGGTGCGCCGCCCAGGTCGCCGAGGACGGCCGCCGGGTCGGCGGAGTCGCCGACCTCGGTGATGACCCAGTCGCGCCCCCGGTCGATCGAGACCGAGTACGCCGTGGTGCTCACGGTGCCCTGCGGCGCCTGCACGTTCTGCGAGGAGACATCGACCGCGACCTTCACCTGGTAGATGCCGTTGACCTCGGAGACGACCTTCGCGAACAGCGCCTTGCCGGTGGTGGTCATGCGGAGCGGCGTGAGGATCTCGCGCATGGTGTCGGTAATGGAGTCGAACTTCGCGGACAGCTCCGGGGTGACGCCGGTCTTCATCGCGTTGAGCCACGGGGTGAGGTCGCGATAGTCCATCGTCGCCGCCTTGACCGCGTAGTCCGCGGCGATCTGCTCGGCCCGGGCACGGTCGGCGGCCGCAGCCCGCTCGTCGCTGAGCGTCCGGGTCTGCAGGTACAGCAGGACCGAGACGGCGACGAGGGCGACCACCACGACGGTGGCGAACACCGTGCGGATCGTCGCCGACGGTGCGCGCCGCGCGGGGGCCGCATCGTCCTCGGGATCGGTACGCGGCGCGGGTGTCTTCTCGTCGAGTTCGGTCATCGTGCGGTCCTTGTCGTCGGTGTCGGGCACGGGATCACGGCCGGGGGAGAGTGATGGTCACGCGGGCCGCCCCGTCGGGACCGGCGACCTGGAGGGCGGTGGACAGCAGCGTGCTCAGGTCGATCAGCGGCACCGTCCGGTTGAGCGCCGAGAAGATCGAGATGAACGGGCCCCCGGTGGTGGCGAGCGCGGGCAGCAGCTCGTCGAGGTACGGCTTGAGGCGCATGAGGAACGGGTCGATCGTCTTCGCGAACGGTGTCGGAGCGTCCAGGGTGAGTACCATCTTCTGGACGGCCTCGACCGCGCCGCGGACCACGGTGGCGGTGTTCTGGAACTCGGTCCCCAACCGGCTCACCGCGTTCGGCGCCCAGCCGAGGTCGGCGGAGTAGACCTGGGTGTCGGCGAACATCGTGCGGATGGCTGGCATGCGACTGAGCACCGTCGAACTGAGCAACTGGCCCGCGCGACTGAGGGTGGCCAGCTCGTCGTCGCGGCCGTTGGTGGCCTGCCACGCCGTCTGGACCACGTCGGCGATCGCGCCGCTGTCGGCGGTGCGGTTGAGCGCGGCGAGGGCCTTGAACACGTCGCTCACCGACTTCGACTGCGACACGGACGTGGCGGGTACGACTGCGCCGGAGGCGAAGACGGGGCCGCCCGACGAACGCGGCGAGACCTCGATGTACGGCTCGCTGAGTGCGCTGAGTTGCTCGATCGCCAGCGCGGAATCGACCGGGATGCGGTACTCCGACGGATAGCGGACGCGGACCTCGACGCCCTCGGCCGACGGCCGCACGTCGGTGACGTCGCCGATCCGCACGCCGCGCAACATGATCGGTGAGCCCGGGCTGAGCTGGCCGGTGTGCGCGAGCGTGAGCGACAGCGACGTGTACTGCACGCCCGGGCGCAGGCCCATGTAGCCGAACACCAGGATCGACAGCCCGACCACGAGCACCGCGGTGAACGTCACCGCGTTCGCGATCAGTTCCTTCCTCATTTCACCGCTCCGATCATCCGCATCGCCCGCACCGCCTGCTCCGCCTTGTCGGCCGTCGGCACCGCGGTCCCGTCGAACACCTTCGCGACGTTGATCTTCGGTCCGTTTTCGACCCAGGGGATGATCTTGTCGCGGAACAGGTTCCGCAGGTTGATCAGGTTGTCCGGGTGGGTCGCGCCGACCGGCCGGTCGAGCATGAGCAGCGGGCTGATCACCTCGGTGAGCAGCGCAGCGAGGTCGCGCACCCCCGGCGTCAGCGGGGAGGCGTTCGCCACGACCGGGGCGAGCCCGGCGAACACCTCGGTGACGCGGGCGGTCTCGGCGATCGTGCCCCACCGGCGCAGCCCCACCGGCGACAGGTACTCGCCGATCCGTGTGCGCTCGGCGACGATCTTGTCGGTGATCCCGACTACCGAGCGCAGCGCACTGTCGAGGGATCGGGTGTCGTTGGCCCAGGCCATCAGCGTGGTCGCGAGGTTGTCGGTGATCTTGCGGGTACGCGCCGGATCGTCGGGGAAGGCACCGTCGAGCCTGGTGACGGTGTTGCCGAGCTGCGCGACGCCACCACTGCCCAGGAATCCGGAGATGCTCACCATGAGGTCCTCGATCTGGTCCGGTGGCCTGGTCTGCGCGAGGGGGATGGTCCCACCGCCGCGCAGGGCGGCGGCCGTGGAGTTGGGCGATGCGGCGAGCGCGATGTAGACGTCGCCGAGCAGCGTGTCCTGACGGAGTTCGGCCGTCGCGTCGGCGGGGATCGTGGCGGGCTGCGTGATGGTGAGAGTGGCGACCGCGCGGTCCCGGTCGAGGCGGAGCGAGTCGAGCGTGCCGATCGCGCGCCCGTTGTACCGGACCTGCGCCTGGTCGGGCAGGTTCAGGGCGTTCGCGAACTCGACCTTGAGCGGCCAGCCCGAGGACCACGTGACGGGGGTCGGCAGCGTCGACGGCCCGGCGCCGCGGATGCCGACGAAGCCGAGCACTAGGATCGCGAGGATCACCACTGTGCGGGTGAGCCTGCTGCGCACGGTGATCCGGTTCATCGTGCCGCCCCCGTCCCGCGCAGGATCGTCGAGATGAGGTCGACGTCGATGTGACCGGGGTCGACCACCCGGCACTGCCCCGGCGCGATCCGGTTCACGTTGGCGCAGGTGAGTTCCGGGTTGCGCGCCACCATCTTCGTGGGCGGTGGGGTGTACTCGATCTTCAGGCCGAGCGTCTTCTGGTCGAAGGACACGGTGAACGCGTCGATCAACGGCGGCAGGAAGCCCAGCAGGTCGCCCCAGTTCTTCACGCCCGCGGAGATCAACCGCGACGCGGGGATCACGGTGTCGAGGATCGGCCACAAGTTGTGTCCGTAGTGCGCGATGAGGTCGCGCAGCATCTGGCCGAGTGGGATGAGCGCTTCGGCGAGCGTCTGCGTGGTCCGCGCGGTCGGGGTGATCACGTCGGCGAGGCCGCCGGGGGTGTTCGTCAGGAGGGTCTTGAGCGGGTTCCAGTTCGATGTCATTCCGCCCGTGAGCGACGAGATCGAGTCGATGGTCTGGCCGACGTCGCCGATGCCGGGACCGGGGTCGTCGAGGAGGGCGGCGAGGCCGTCGATGACGCCGCCGATGTCCGGACCGGTGCCATTGGTCGCTTCGGCGAGCGACGTGATCGAGTCCTCCACCTGCTTCGCCTGCGCCGGCCCACCGCCGATGGTGAGCTTCGTCGCGAGATCGCCGATGGTCGAGAGGCTTCGGCTGAGCGACTGGGGGTCTTGGTGTCGGTGAGGCAGGCACCGGCCGCGAGCTGCGGTCCCGCGCCGGTCCCGCCGACGAGCGCCAGTTGCCGCGACGCGATGAGGGAGGCGGCGACGGTGACCGCGCCCGCGTCGGCGGTGAGCCGCTGGTCGGCGTCGATACTGAATTCGACCCGGGCGTCGGCGGTCTGCGGCGTGATCGCCGTGATTCGCCCGATCGGAACGCCGAGCCGGGTGACCGGGTTGCCCACGTACAGGCCGATCGCGTCGGGCATGAGCGCGCAGTGCTGCGACTGCGGCTCGCCGGGGGTTCGCGCGACGTACAGCGCGCCGGCGATGACCGCGCCGACGACGCCGATCGCGAGCGCCGAGATCAGCCACTTGGAGGCGAGGATCCGGGTGAGCATCAGCACGGTGCCCCTTCCATGGGGATGCAGTACTGCGACGAGATGGTGGGGACGGAGGCGTCGAAGACGATGGTGCCGTCGGGCTTCACCGAGGATTGCAGGCGCCGCAGGACCTTCATCGCGTCGTCGATCATCTGCTGGTACTTCTGGAGCAGTCCGCCCATCTGCACGGACATCAGGTTGAACTGCGCCTCCATCGAGGCGAGGTTCTCCTGGTAGAACAGCGCGGGCGGGAGGATCCGCTTGAGTACGAGGTCCAGCGAGCTCATGAAGCGTTTGTATCCGGCCACGTTCAGGCGCGCGGTGGAGAAGTAGACGTTCATGTCGCGCATGATCTGGGTGAGGACGTCGCCGTTGCGGTCGATCTCCTTCGAGTACTCGGCCAGGGTTTGGACGAACCCGCCCACCTGCTCCTTCTGCCGCGAAAGGCTCTGCACCACATCGGACATGGTGGTCAGGAGCTCCTTCATCCGTCCCGGCTCGCCCGCCGTCGCGCGCTGGATCTGGGCGAGCGATTCACGCAGCGGCGCCGGATCCACCGCCCGGATCTTCGGCTCCGCCTGCTGAAAGGTCTGAACCAGGCTGTAGGGCAGGCGGACCCGGTCCTTCGGGATCGTGCCCGAGCCGAGCGGGCTGCTGCCGATCGAGTCGATGTCGACGAAGTAGCCGCCCACGCCGGTGAGCATCTTCACTGCTACGCGCGACTGATCGCCGATGTGCACCCCCCGGTCGACCCGCAGACCCACCGCGACATGATCGCCCGCGAGTTCCACCGCGCTGACGGAGCCCACGGAGACGCCCGCTACCCGGACGTCGTCGCCCGCGCGGATCATGCCCGCCTCGGGGAAGTCCGCGCGGTAGACGGTGGTGCCGACGGGCCGGACCGCGAGCACCGAGCTGGCGATCACCACGACCAGGGCGAGCACGACCCCGAGGACGCCGAAGCCCAGTTGCCGTGCCCGGGAACTCGGCAGGGCCCAGAACTCCTCGATGCCGCTGAAGAACTTCAGCGTGAGGCCGTGACCGTCGCGGAGCAGGCGGGCGGGGAGGGCGGTCAGTTGCGGCACAGCGTCACCTTCGTTCCCCGGAGGAACACCTGGATGCCGGCGGGCAGGCTGGCCTCGCCGCGGCTGCAGCCCGTCGCGCCGCCCCCGGCGGGCGTGCGCTGTTGGGTGAGCGAGGCGAACAGGCCCGGCAGCAGTGCGGCCAGGTCGACCAGGCTCTGCAACCGCGGCAGTTCGGGGCGGGCGAGCTCCAGCCAGGTCGCGCCGGCGGGCTGCAGGCCCGCGCCGCGCAGCAGCGCATCGGCGGCGGCCATCAGTTCGGCGCCCTGATCGGACAGGATCTTCGTTGACGGTGCAGCGTTGCGCAGCACCTGGCCGATGCTGGTGAGGTACCCGATCACGGTGGGCAGCGTCGTCGATTTCCCGCCCAGCGTCTCGTTCATCGCGCTGAGATTCCGCACGAGCGTCTCCAGCAGCGCGGACCTGTCGTTCGTGAACCGGGCCAGCGTCTCCAGCGCGTTCATGAGCGGGCCGAGGCCGGAACCGTCGCCCTCCACGACCGCCGCGATCGACTGCGCCAGGTGGTTGATCTGGTCGGGCTGCATCGCGGCGAGCACGGGCTGCAGGCCGTTGAAGATCGAGGTCACGTCGAACGACGGCACCGTCCGCTCCGTGCCGATCGTGGCGCCCGGCTCGATCGCGGCGGCCTTCGCGTCGCTCGACGTGACGTCGAGGTAGCGCAGACCGGTGAGGTTCTGGAAGCGGATCGACAGCGTCGACTTCCCGGTGAGGCGCTGCTCGCGATCGAGGGTGAACCCGACCCGGGCGAGCGTGGCCCGCGCACCGTCGCCCTGTTCCAGCGCAACGGATTCCACCTTCCCGACCTGGACGCCGAGTAGCCGCACGTCGTCGCCGGGGCGCAGCCCCGAGGCGTTGGTGAACAGCGCGGAGTACGACGCCTGCGCGCCGGACGCCGGCCGGGTCAGAGCGCGCACGGTGAAGGCGCCGCCGACCGCGACGAGGACGATGAAGATCAGGAGCAGGATGCCGGGGTTCCGAGTGGTACGCACGTATCAACGCCCCCTTGCGGTGGTCGGGGCCGACGGTGTCGCCGGCCCGGGCTTCGGGGTCGACGGTGCCGCCGTGCCGGGTCGGGCCGGGGCGGGCTTTCCGGGCGGGGTGACGGTGAACTCCGGCATCGGGGGCAGCATGGAGGCGATCGCGGGGAAGCGCTGGAACGTGACGTCGAGGTTCAGGACCGGGCCGGATCCGTTGTCGGGCATGGAACGCCGGACCCGCTCGATGAGCTCCTCGAGCTGGCGACCGTTGCGCGCGGCGTCGGGCATGGAGTCGACCATGCGGGTCGCGAGTTCGCGGACCGGGGTCAGCACTTCGGTGAGCGCCTTCGCGTTGTCCGGGCTGAGCAGGCCGGCCACCGTCGGGAGCAGTTCCTTGACGAACAGATCGATCGTGCCCTTCTGGCCCTCGGGGTAGCCCTTGGTGTCGGGTCCGCTCCACTCCCACAGCGTTTTCAGGGCGGGCAGGAGGTGTGCCGCGGAGCCGTCGACGGAGCGCAGCACGGCGGCGATGGTGGGCAGGGTCTGCGCGGTGGGGATGCGCTGGGTGTCGGCATTGGCCTCGGCGATGGCGCCGATCGCGCCGAGGAACGGCAGGAACTGGCGCGTCGTGGTGTCGGCCTGTGCGAGGAGCTGGGACATGTGAGGCCGGAAGCCTTGGCGCTCCAAGGAACTGAGCGAGCGGATGAGGGTCGACATGGTGCCATCGTCGGGCGTGCCGAGCGGCTCGAAGGAGGCACCGTCGGCGAGGACCCGGCCCGCGCGCGCGGGCGTGAGGGCGACCACGGTGATGCCGAACGTGTTCCCCGGGGCGAACGCGACGCGGACGGCGTCGGTGACCAGATCGTCCGCGGTGCCGTTGAGTTCCATCTCGACGCCGAGCTTGCCGGAGCCGCGCTCGGAGATGCCGGTGACGGATCCGATCCGGAGTCCGTCCATCTCGATGGCGGTGCCGGGGGCGACGCCCGGCGCGACGGCGCGGACGACCAGCGTCAGGGTCTTCGACGGGGTGGTGGTCAGCGCGCGGACGCTCCAGAAGGCACCGGCGGCGAGCACCGCCACGAGGAGGGCGGCGAGCCCGCGGCGCAACAGGGCCGGGCCCGGCGTCATCATTCCGGAGACGGGCGTGATTCCGTGCGTAGTCGTCATGCCGTCACCCCGGAACACCAGTTCGCTGTCGATGCCCCAGATGGCGATCGTGAGGAGCATGTCGAGGACGACGATGGCCACCATCGAGGCGCGCACGGCCCGGCCGGATGCGACGCCGACGCCCTCAGCCCGCCGGAGGCGAAGAAGCCCTGGTAGCAGTGGATGAGGATGACGGCCGCCAGGAACACGACGACCTTGCCGATGGATGCGACGAGGTCTGCGGGGAGAGGAACTGTTGGAAGTAGTGCTCGTAGGTGCCTGCTGCGTCGCCCTGCGACAGCGTGACGATGGTGCTGGCGGCGAAGAAGCTGACGATGATCGCGATGAGGAAGATCGGCACGATCGCGATCACTCCGGCGATGATGCGGGTGCTCACCACGAACGAGATCGAGCGCAGGCCGAGCGCCTCGAGGGCGTCGATCTCCTCGGTGATGCGCATGGCGCCGATCTCGGCGGTCATCCGGCACCCGGCCTGGACGGCGAAGCCTGCGGCGGCGAGCATGGGCGCGAACTCGCGGGTGTTGGCGAGCGCGGCGATGACGCCGGTCAGCGGGCCCATCCCCAGTAGGTCGAGGGTCGCGAACGCCTGGACGGCGACGGTGCCGCCGACGGCGAGGCCCAGCACCACCATCATCAGGGAGGTGCCGCCGCCGACGATGACGGCGCCGCGGCCCCAGGTGAGGTCGGTGACCGTGCGGATCGTCTGCTTCGGGTAGGCGCGCAGGGCGTGCGGGATCAGCGCGATCGCCGAGACGGCGAACGACGTGATGTGGCCCAGGCGGGCGATGACGACGCGCAGCGCGTCGTACGCCGTGCCGAGCGTGCGGACGCCGCGCGGGCGGTAGCGGGCGATGGTCATCGGGCTCAACCCACCCTCATGGGGAAATAAGACGTGTAGATCTGCGTGAGCGCGAAGTTCAGCACGATGATGCCGACCGTCGAGACGACCACGGTGGTGTTCACCGAATCGGCGACGCCGCGGGCGCCGCCCTTGGCCTCCAACCCGTGCTGGCAGCCGAGGATCGCGATGATGAGGCCGAAGATCGCGGCCTTGAGGAGAGAGAACGCGAAGTCGCGCGTGGTGGCGTAGGCGCCGAAGCTGAGCCAGTAGCTGCCGGCGGTGACGTTCTGGCCGAAGACGGCGAGGTAGTACGCCGCTCCGATGCCGACGACGATGATGAAGGTGCACAGCAGCGGGGCGACGAGCGCGGCCGCGATCATCCGGGGGACGACGAGACGGCGCACGGGGTCGATGCCCATCACCCGCATCGCGTCGACCTCCTCACGGATGGTGCGCGAGCCCAGGTCGGCCGCGATCGCGGAGGCGCCGGCGCCGCCGAGGAGTAGGCCCGCGGCGAGCGGCGCGGCCTGCTGGATGACGGTGAGGCCGCTGGCGGCGCCCATCAGCGATCCGGCGCCGATCTGCTGCACGATGCTGCCCACCTGGATGGTGACGATGACGCCGAACGGGACCGCCATGAGGAAGGCGGGGACGGCGGTCACGCTGACCAGGAACCAGGACTGGGTGATGATCTCGCGGATCTGTACGCGCCCACGGAGCAGGTCGGCCGCCATCGCGACGATCGAGTTCAACACGAGCTCGACGGTCCGCCCCAGGGTGCGGACCGGCCCGAGCGCGTTGTCGTCAATGTTCCGGCGCAGCGCGGCGAGCGCGCCCGGCCGGGTTGCCGGGGCGGTTCCGGTGGTTCGCTCGGACATCGGCGCCTCCCTTCGTCCGCCATATGTTAGGGAATATTCTCTAGCTGTGGGTGATTTCGGCCACATATATCCGAGCGCGGCGTCACTTTCCTGATTTCGCTGGTGGCGAGGCATTGGGGTACCCTGGGGCGGTTGCCGATGCGGCGACACTCCTGCCGCGGAGAGTCCGCGGCCGCATAGTCCATAGGAGGAGGCGAAAGCCCATGCGTAAGTACGAACTGATGGTGATCCTGGATCCGAGCCTGGATGAGCGCACCGTCGCTCCCTCGCTCGAGACCTTCCTGAACGTGGTCCGCAAGGACGGCGGATCGGTGGAGAACGTCGATATCTGGGGCAAGCGTCGTCTCGCCTACGAGATCACCAAGAACTCCGAGGGCATCTACGCGGTGATCGATCTGACCGCCGAGCCCGCCACCGTGAACGAGCTCGATCGTCAGCTCAAGCTGAACGAGTCGGTGCTTCGCACTAAGGTGCTGCGGCAGAACTAGCCGTACAACGAATCAGGGAGAGTCACCATGGCAGGCGATACGGTCATCACGGTCATCGGCAATCTGACGGCGGATCCGGAGCTGCGCTTCACCCCGTCGGGGGCCGCAGTGGCCAACTTCACCGTCGCCTCCACGCCGCGCACGTTCGACCGCAACACCAATGAGTGGAAGGACGGCGAGGCGCTGTTCCTGCGCTGCAACATCTGGCGCGAGGCGGCGGAGAACGTCGCCGAGTCGCTCACGAAGGGCACGCGCGTCATCGTCTCCGGCCGGCTCAAGCAGCGGTCGTACGACGATCGCGAGGGTCAGCGGCGCACGGTGGTGGAGCTCGAGGTCGACGAGATCGGCCCCTCCCGAGGTACGCGACGGCGAAGCCGACGCGCACGCAGCGCGGCGGCGGTGGCGGCGGTTTCGGTGGCGGCCAGCAGGGCGGCGGTGGCGGTTACAGCCAGCCCGCGCAGCAGGCTCCGCGCCAGAACCAGCCCGCAGACGATCCGTGGGGCAGCGCCCCCGCGGCCGGGAGCAACTTCGGCGGCGGCACCGACGATCCGCCGTTCTGATCCCGGATCGAACACTGTGTACGGGCACCTCGCTGCCCGGATAGACCTCAACAAGGAGTACCAACACCATGGCCGGTAAGGGCAATGGCCGGAAGGTGCGCGTCGAGAAGGCCGTCAAGGCCAAGGCGTGCACGTTCTGCAAGGAGAAGAACACCAAGATCGACTACAAGGACACCACGCTGCTGCGTCGGTTCCTGTCGGAGCGGGGCAAGATCCGCAGCCGTCGCGTGACGGGCAACTGCGTCCAGCACCAGCGCGACATCGCGATCGCCGTCAAGAACGCGCGTGAGGTGGCTCTGCTGCCGTTCACGTCGACGACCCGCTAAGGAGGGTGAAGAAATGAAGCTCATCCTCACCGCCGATGTCGACAACCTGGGCGGCCCCGGCGACACCGTCGAGGTCAAGGACGGCTACGGCCGCAACTACCTGCTGCCCCGCGGCCTGGCCATCGTCGCCACCCGTGGCGCCGAGAAGCAGGTCGAGGGCATCCGCCGCAGCCAGGAGGCCAAGCGCGTGCGCGGCCTCGATCACGCCAACGAGCTGAAGCAGGCCATCGAGGGCCTCGAGGCCGTCTCGCTGACCGTGAAGACCGCCGAGTCGGGCAAGCTGTTCGGCTCGGTCACCGTTGCCGACGTCGCCGGCGCCCTCAAGGCCGCCGGTGGGCCCGTGGTCGACAAGCGCAGCATCGAGCTGCCCGAGGGCCACATCAAGTCCACGGGCTCGTTCCCCGTGGTCGTGGCCCTGCACCCGGACGTCCGCGCGAAGTTCGCGCTCACCGTCTCGGCGCAGTAGTTCCTACGACGAACGCCCCCATCGCCATCGGCGGTGGGGGCGTTCGTCGTCTGCGGGCCCGGGTGTCAGACCTTCAGCGTGCCGACGCACGGCGTGCTGGTCTGGGTGCCGATCCACTCGGACCCCGCGCCGGCCTTGATCACCATGTTGAACGTGACGGTGCCCTTGCCGGTCGTGATCGGGGTCTTGTTCAGGGTCGGCGACGCGCCGACGCCGCTGACCTTCGCGGTGCCGTACTTGCCCGTGGTGGTGTTGTTCCACGACACGGCCGAGGTGGACGCGAACTGGCTCAGGACGAAGTCGCGGTAGCCGGCGGTGCCGGTCGCGGAGATGAAGATCTGTCCGTTCGTGCCGGCAGTCGCGGTGACCTTCCAGGTCAGTTGATCGCCACCGATGACGAACATCGGGTTGGCGCTGGAGCACGTGGCCGTGACGGAGGCGGGCTTCGGCTTCGGAGCGGGCTTCGGCGCCGCCGCCGCGGGTCCGATGGCGCACGTGGCGACAGCCGCGAGCGCGACCGCGACGCCGGCTGTGCGCGTCGAGATCGTGGAGGTGTTCATCGGGGGCGTCCTTCCGCTGTGAATGATGCTCGGATCAGGCTACTCGGTGCAGGGCGCAGGAAGAAGGCGGCCTCGTTGCCACGAACGTGTTCTCGCAGGTAGTGAGGCCGCGAGGTGACCGATCGGTAACAACGGGGGTGCGTTTGACCACCCGCCGGGGAACGATGCACTGACGACACGCCCGAATGTCAGGACGGTGCGACACGCGGGCGGATGTCACTCCACAGCCCGTGCATGAATTCGGACCGCCCTGACCAGGGACGTTATCGATGTCCGATGTTTGTTTCCACAGGTTTTCCCCATCCCTCCACACCGGCGTCCCCATGCTGGTCGCGCGCCCTCCACAAGAAGTGCACAGCTTCATCCACAGGTCGGCTTTGCGTCCGCGCGCGGAGGGCTTAGCGTTCACGGGCGTTGGTCGCGAGCGCGCGGACGGCAAGGTTGTCAGAGCGCTGCGCTAGACCTACGGGTGAGCAACGGCGAGTCCGCGCGCCTCCTCGGAGGCCGGGACGGGAGAGAGGCGGGTGCGGTGTCGGTCACGGACGAGCAGGAGTACACCCCCGGTCCCGCGAACGGCGCCGGCCCCTCGCCCGACGGTCCGCCGCCCGAGGACTTCGGCCGCCAGCCCCCGCAGGACATGGCCGCCGAGCAGTCCGTCCTCGGCGCGATGATGCTCTCGAAGGACGCGATCGCGGACGTGCTGGAGCTCCTGAGCCCGGGGGACTTCTACCGGCCCGCGCACCAGTCGGTGTACGACGCGATCCTCGACCTGTACGGCGCGGGTGAGCCCGCGGACGCCGTCACCGTCTCCGCGGCCCTCGACCGCAAGGGCGAGCTCAAGCGGGTCGGTGGCGCGCCGTATCTGCACACGCTGATCTCCACGGTGCCCACGGCCGCGAACGCCGGCTACTACGCCGAGATCGTCGCGGAGAAGGCGATCCTGCGTCGGCTCGTCGAGGCCGGGACCAGGATCGTCCAGTACGGCTACTCGGGGTCCGACGGTGCCGACGTCGCCGAGGTCGTCGACCGCGCGCAGGCCGCCGTGTACGACGTGACCGAGCGCAAGGCGTCCGAGGACTACGTGATCCTCGAGGAACTGCTCCAGCCGACGATGGACGAGATCGACGCCATCGCCTCGCGCGGCGGCATCAGCATGGGCGTGCCCACCGGGTTCACCGACTTCGACGCGCTCACCAACGGCCTGCACGCCGGGCAGATGATCATCGTGGCCGGACGCCCGGGCGCGGGTAAGTCGACGATGGCGCTGGACGTGCTGCGCTCGTGCGCGATCGAGAACCACATGCCCGGCGTGCTGTTCAGCCTCGAGATGAGCAAGACCGAGGTGGTGATGCGCCTGCTCTCCGCGGAGGCGCGGATCAAGCTGGCGGACATGCGCTCGGGCAAGATGTCCGACGACGACTGGACGCGGCTCGCGCGCCGCATGTCGGAGATCTCCGAGGCCCCGCTGTTCGTGGACGATTCGCCGAACCTCACGATGATGGAGATCCGCGCGAAGGCACGGCGGCTCAAGCAGCGGCACGATCTCAAGCTGATCGTGATCGACTACCTGCAGCTGATGACGTCGGGCAAGAAGGTCGAGTCGCGCCAGCAGGAGGTCTCGGAGTTCTCCCGCCAGCTGAAGCTGCTCGCGAAGGAGCTCGAGGTCCCGCTGATCGCCGTGGCGCAGCTCAACCGTGGCCCCGAGCAGCGCACCGACAAGAAGCCCCAGGTGGCCGACCTCCGCGAGTCCGGCTCGCTCGAGCAGGACGCCGACATGGTCGTCCTGGTGCATCGCCCCGACGCCTACGAGCGCGACGATCCCCGCGCCGGCGAGGCCGACTTCATCCTTGGCAAGCACCGCGCCGGGCCCACGGCGACCGTCACCGTCGCCCACCAGCTGCATTACTCGCGCTTCGTGGACATGGCCAAGGGCTGAACCACCGCTGTAGGGTCTCAGGTTTCGTGGCCAAATCTCACGTCACCTGGCCACTGCTTGACCTTTTGGCCAGATAGCTGAGACACGCCGTGCCGCATCCCACCGTCTACCGGCTACGAGTGGCAGCGTCGACCCTGTGCCTCCCGGAAGCGTCTCGGGGCCCGCGGCGGAAGTGTCGTACCGCAGCGGTCTAGATGAGCGCGAGCACACTATCCACCTAGCGGCTGCGTCGATGACCGAACTGGCGACAGCCGCACCGTGGCGAACGTTCCGCTCATACCTGGGGCAGACCTACTACTCCGGTTCGTACTGGTCGGCTACGACACAGAGCCTTGTGATCTACGAATCACGCCTAGAGCTCGCCAACCTGATCCTCGCGGACTTCAACACAAGCGTCCGAAACATCGCGGCCCAGCCATTCCGCCTGACCACGATGATCGATGGAAAGACCCGGAACCACGTCCCGGACTATCTCCTAGACACCGAGACCGGCCCTGTCGTGGTGGATGTCAAACCCGCGGAGTTCGTCGGCAAGGTCAAGGTCGCGGCGACGCTGGAGTGGACTCGGGAACTCATCGAGGAGCGCGGATGGCGCTACGAAATTGCTTCCGAACCCCCTGCCACGCGGATGATGAACGTCCGGTTCCTCGCTGGATTCAGACACAACCGATACGTCGACGGCGACCTCGTCCTACAGATCCGTGAGGTCGCATCTGTTGGGATGCGCGTCGCTGACGTCCTGAGCCAGTTCCCCGGACAGCGTGACTTCGTTCGTGCAGCCCTCTTCCACATGATGTGGACCCAACAGATCTCCGTTGACCTCGATAGCCGTCTGACCGAGCATCACCTGATAAGGGAGATTCAATGAGAAGCAGCGCAGTCCGTCTGGGTGTCGGCGCTCAGATCTACTACGACGGCGAAACATTGGAAGTCGTCGAACTTGATGCTGCCGGCGGCACACTGCAGGTACTCGCGAAGGACCAAACGGGCAATCACTACCGGAGGATTGCGGCCAAAGACCTCACCGGGTCCGGCCGTGGCAAGGTCCTCACGAGCGACACCGGAATCCGAGCGAACGACGACATCGAACCGGCAGGCGCGGTCCTGGCGACCCTCAACCAGCGAGAACTCAACGCCCTCTCCGAGCGCGCATCGCACATCCGCGAAGTCCTCACAGGGTTCAAGGCCGGCAACGAAGAACTCGCGACCCGCGGCGAACCACGAGCCAAGTACTCCCAGGCCGACCACTAGGCGAGCGCTACGCATCCAAGGCACAAGAACTAGGCGTCGGCCCGCGCACCGTACGACGATGGGTCCGGGGCTACCAAGCACACGGTGAAGCGGGCCTAGTCGATGCGAGGCGAGCGAACATCACCGCTTCGCCAACCACCACCGTCGACCCGCGCTGGGAAGAAATCGCGATTGAAGTCATGGTCGAGCACGGTGCGCTGTCGAAGCCATCACGAACCATGGTCATCAACCGCACGAATGCCCGAGTCATCGCGAAGTTCGACGGCGCCGTCGAACCTCCATCTCGCGCGACAGCATTTCGAGTCCTGGCTGACCTCGAGCAGCGATATCCGACGTTCCGTCTATCGGCGAAGCGAAACCGCGACATAGCTGCACGTCCGGACGGCGTATACGGCAAGCTCCGACCGACGCGACCTGGTGAATACCTACTGATGGATACAACCAGGTTGGATGTTTTCGGCCTTGATCCAGTGACTCTGCGGTGGGTCCAGATCGAGCTGACGGTCGCGATGGACTGGTACACAAGGTGCATTACCGGGTTGCGTCTGACGCCGGTTTCGACGAAGTCCGTCGATGTGGCGACCGTACTGTACGAGGTCTATCACCCGAGGCCGGCCGGCGAGAACTGGCCGGCGCACGCGGTGTGGCCTGAACACGGACTACCGCGATCAGTTCTGGTTGACCTGAGTGCTGAGCGCACATCATCTGGCACGGCCGGACCGGCCATCGTGCCTGAGACCCTTGTCGTCGACCACGGCAAGGTGTACTTGTCGCAGCACATGATGAGTGTCTGTCAGCGGATGGGAATATCTGTCCAGCCAGCACGTCTGCGAACCGGACGTGACAAGGGACCGGTCGAGCGGTTCTTCAGGACAATCCGCGAAGATCTACTCCAGGCACTTCCCGGTTACAAGGGACCTGACATCCACTCGCGAGGCGAGAGCCCCGAAGCTGACGCCTTCTTCTACATCGACGAACTTGAGACCATCATCCGCGAATGGATCGCGGTCGTCTATCACCACCGTCCGCACTCGAGCCTCGTCGACCCCCGAGTGCCGGGCCTACGGATGTCGCCCGCAGCGATGTTCGAGCACGGCGTGGCTCGCGCCGGCTACATCGAAGCCCCCAGAGACCCCGATCTTGCATACGAGTTCCTCAAGCCTAGGTGGCGGAAGATCCTCCACTACGGTGTCGAACTCGATGGCCGTCGTTACAACGGTGAAGGACTCAACGGCCTGCGCAACATGACAAGTCCGTACACCGGTGAGGCAAGCGGGAAGTGGCCGATCTACTACGACCCCGACGACATCACCACGGTCTACATCCGACGACCCGACGACAACAAGTGGTACCCCCTCGCATGGGAGCACACGCTCGCCGTAGCGATGCCGTTCAGCGAGGACGCTCTCGCATACGCACGCAAGCTTGCAGCATCGAAATATCGCTACCCCGACGACCGCCTCGCAGTCGACGACCTCCTCGAACGATGGAAAATCGGCCTGGGAACCTCCGCCATCGATCGGAGGATCGCGCTACGGATGGCAAGAACGGCACAGGAGTTTGACCGCATGGTCGGCGAACCTGCTGTGAGATCCCTGCCCTCGGTCGCGCGAATCCTTGCCCAGTCGGCCCCAACGACTGTCCCGATAGCTTCCGATAACTCGGCCGAGTTATCGGAAGCTATCGGGACAGAGCAACCCGCCGGTGGTGACGACGACGAGTTCGACCAGGTCAGCGACGAGGACTACTACGCCGATGCAGTGGAGGACGTATGAACGAGCCCCGCCCGGCCCTCGACAACCTCACCCTGGCACGGAAGGAAGGCTGGAGGAAGTTCGTCAACACACCGGACCGCGTTCCGCCCGAGCAACTGAACCGCAATCAACTCGAGGCGCTAAGCGACAACGCACGATCCGCGTACGACCGAGAACGCAGGGACTGGCACGCAAACCTGGGGACCCTGAGGACTCGGCAACTCGCTGACGTCCACGAGGACCTATGGGACATCATCGACTCCAATGCCCAAGACTGCGACAAGCCGAAGGGTGCAGTCGCCATCGACGCGGTTCCCGGCTTGGGTAAGACGACTGCGATGCTGGCGTTCGCCAAAGCCTTCCACCGCCGCGAGATCGCAGAACGTGGCGAGCAGACACAAGATGGCAACGAACGATGGCCCGTCTGCCGAGTCGGCTTGACCGGCAACACCGGCCTGCGCGACTTCAATCGCGCGATGCTGTCCTTCTACGCACACCCCGGTCAAACACGAGGCAGCGCGGCAGACTTCGCGCAGCGTGCCCTCAACAGCGTCCTCAAGTGCGAGACCAAGATCCTCATCGTCGACGACCTCCACTTCCTCCGGCTCCGATCCACCTCCGGTGTCGAAGTCAGCAACCACTTCAAATACATCGCTAACGAGTTTCCGGTGACCATGATCTTCGCCGGCGTCGACCTCAAGGACCGAGGCATGTTCTCCGAGGGCGACGCATACCAAGGTGCACTTCTTGCACAAACCGGCAGACGGACCACGAGATTGACGATGGACCCCTTCGATCTCACCGGCGACTCAGGGCGACAGGATTGGAGCCGAACTCTCAAAAGGATTGAGCAGAAGGTGGTCCTCGCGGACAAGTATCCAGGCATGATCGCGGGTGACCTCTCGGACTACCTCTACATCCGATCCACCGGGCAGATCGGCTCACTGATGACCCTGATCAGGGTCGGATGCCAACGAGCAATCCGCACCTGCCATGAACGGCTCGACGCCGGGCTACTCGATACGATCAAGATCGACGAGGCCGCCGAGGCCGCCCGGAAGGAGCTCAAAGCTGCCTTCGAGAGCGGTCGCATCACAACACGAATGGATGCGGCAGGATGACCCCGTCCGTGGGTCCGCCGAGGACCCTACCCATCAGAGTGGCCCCGGTCCCCGGTGAAGCGATCGACTCCTGGCTTGAAACCGTCGCCGCTCGCACACACACCGCATGGGGCGACATCCTCGCCGCGGTAGGCCTGCACAACGATGACCGAAGACCCTACCCACCGTGGGCCATAACGCTCGCCGACAGAGAACTCGAACATCTCCAGATTGCGACGCAGACCGACAACTCTGTCGAACTCACCCTCCAGCGCTACCACGGCACCGCTGTGTTGATAGACCCTGAGACCCACCAGCTCACCAGCGCCGCGCCATGGACACGAAGAGCTGGGTCGCGCTTCTGCCCCTACTGTCTCGACGATAACCATGGCCGATGGCCACTGCAGTGGCGGCTCGGGTGGGCCTTCGCATGTCCCCTCCACCACTGCCTCCTCGCTGACGCCTGCCCAACCTGCGGGCGCGCCCCACGCAGCCGCGCCTACCCTTCCGACCGCACGCCCCGCCCAGGGCGATGCCCCAACCCGTCTCTTCTCGAAAAAGGCCGAGGGCGCTCCGCGCCACGGTGCGACACAGACCTCACCACCGCACCTGTCACGACGTTCAGCTCCGATCACCCCGTCATCCGCGCGCAGTCATTGATCAACCAGATCATCGACGAGGGCTCGGCCCAGTTCGGCGTGTACGCGAAGTCCCCACAACCAGCGATGAAGGTACTCGGCGACATCCGGGCAATCGCCGGCCGCGTTCTCCACTTCGCGGCAGAACGCGACCTCGCCAGGCGATTGCCCGCCCACCTGCTCACCGCGGCGGCGCCCGACAATGCACCCGAATACGTCCCCGAAGGTATGCGGACAGTTCTCTTCACCAAGGCCTTCGACCTCGGAGCCAAACCCGCCCTGGACGCACCAGCGAAATCCGCTACTACCGCCATCGCAGTCCACGCCGCGCTCGATGTCCTCGACCGCGAAGACATGGCTGCAGCGGGGATCACCTACGGTGGATCATCCCTGCGAGCTACGACGTTGAACACCGCATCCGACCCTCAACCGTGTGGGGCGGAGACGCCACCTCGCCTGTGCTCGCCGCCATCCAGATCGCCAGCCTCGCACCAGGAATGGCGCCCTCCGATCAACTACGATATCGGGCGCGAAGCGAGCTTCCCGGACGACCATCATTGGGATCCGATGCAGATCTCGACATTCGTTTGGTCCCAACTGAATTCTGGCCAACGCTCGGAAATATCCTTACAACACCGAACGCCCGGCGCACCAACGTCGACCGAGCCCTGTCCGCGGCACTCCACCTTGTCGGCACCGGCGCCACACTCACTGACGCCACACTCCGCGCAGGCGGCAACATCAGCGGCCACGCACTGTCAAGATTTCTCCAGCTCATGGAAGCTGATCCCCACTGGCCCGCCGTCAGCACAGCGCTGACCAGAATCGCCGAACACCTCGCCGCACACGGCAGCCCAATCGACTACAACCGCCGACGAAACCTCAACTACACCACACTTCTCCCCGACGAGACATGGCGCCAGATCAGCCGCGACACCGCGACCCCATCCCCTGGACCCGCTCGCGCCGCAATCGCTCGAGGCTATCTCCAAGAGCGGCTTTCCGCATGCCCAGCCCAAAACACTGACTCCTACCTCCGAGGAAAGATCGCCGCTTTCCCCCGGCACCTCACCCCGCAACTAAGCGACGCCCTCTTCGAACACGCACACGACTTCCTATCAACCGCCGGCATCGACGACGAACCCGTCGAATGGGCACCACCAATCACACTCCTCGACGACCTCGACCTACCCGGAACGCGGCCCGGCGAGATCGACACCTATCGACTTCGCGAACTGATTCGAGATGCCGACGTGAACCTCTCGACGGCCGCTCGCGAACTCGACACGACCATCGCAGCCGTCCGCCTCGAACTGGCCTCGACGCCCCTGCCTTTCGAGCCCGAAGCGATCACACAGTCGCGTCCCCGCAGCCCCGCCATGCAGTCGGCACGCCGGCAGCTACCCAGGGCACATCTCCTCGCCCTCTATGAGGCGGAAGGACTGTCCCTCAACAAGATCGCGGCACGTACCGATGTCAGTCGACAGGTCGTTGGCCGGCTACTCAAGGAGTACGGAATCCCCACCATCCCCGCAGCAGAGCGCATTAAGGAGGCGGTAGACCACGACTGGCTGCGCGAACAGTACATCGACCGATGCCGAACGCTCCCTGACATCGCTCAAGAACTCGGAATGAGCACCAGCAACCTTGCCCGCTGGGCCAGGCGACACCAAGTTCCCCTCCGACCGCGCGGCGGAGCCAGCCACGCGGCAAGTTTGACCAGCGATGACGGTCAACCAACCCCGCGTCAGTGGGTCCGATCCGCCGTAACGAACGAAACAACGCGCGAACGGCTCGAACAATTCAGACACGCTGCAGACCATCCGTCCATCGCCTCGGCCGCGCGGCAACTCCACATGACCCCCGAAGCACTGCGTTACAGAATCAAGGCACTCGAACGAGCTACCGGGCACGCATTCATCATCCCCGCAGAGCACGATCGGCCCATGAAGGTCACCCCGTACGGGCTGAGTGTGCTGGCAGCCCTCCGTCGTGTCGCTTCTGGAGCTGCCTATCCGCAGGGTTACCACCAGGTGGCGGGCGTTAGTAGTTCTCGAACGAAGTCATCGTGCCTTCTGCCTAGCACCTAGGCGACCAGCGCATGGCTGAGACGAATGGCCGGCGGCGCCGGGTGCCCGCGTGCAGCGAGCGAGTGTCGGCGAGTTCCAGACACAAAGGGAGAAAGGGAATCCGGGCCAGCTGCGGGATGCCGACTGATTATGGAGTCTGAGCAGCAGGCACACCTGATCGTGTCGCAGGTCAAGAGGAACCAGCCCGGGCTGATTTGCGTCGGATTGCTGCGCGAAACGATGTGATGCTCACCGGATTGCCGTGCGCATAGACGACGGTGCCAGTCTGGCGATAGTCGGCTTCGGCTAGTGTCAGTCGCATCGACGCGGGGTGGAGCAGCTCGGTAGCTCGCTGGGCTCATAACCCAGAGGTCGCAGGTTCAAATCCTGTCCCCGCTACTAAAGGTAAAGGTAAAGGTCAGGGGCGGTTTCCGAGAGAATCGGAAGCCGCCCCTTTCTCGTAGTTACCGACAGGATTACCGACACGTTCGGCATACCGCACCGCAGTCCGGGGAGCCTGTCGCGACGCACCAGCTGATCCAGCCAAGGCTCAACAATTCCGCATCCGGATGACCTAGCGTCGAAGGCGATGGCGGATCTCACGGACTATGAGCGGCGCGGCGACCCGGACGCGCCGTTCGCCCTGACCAAGAAGCACGAGAGGGCGCAGCGCGAAGCAGAGCACATCAAGGCGGCGGCCCAGGAGATCGCCCGCGACGCGCCTCCGCTGTCGCCCGAGCAGATCGCGACCCTCTCGCGGATCTTCAGAGCTCCCAAGCAGCCGGGCGAGCTCATGAGGTGGCGGCTGCGGCTCTACTGCGGCCACGTCGTCGTCAGGACGGCGCATCGCACCCACATGACGCTCCACGCGGCGTTCACGAGCTCTACCCGCTGCCCGGAGTGCGGACTCGACCCAGCGCTCATCATCGACGGCGAGGCCATCGGGAGCCCGGAGGAACCGCCCACGAGGGCCGGCGGGACCTCGCGGCCCCGTGAGGCCGCGGGCGCGCGCAAGCCATCGAGGGCGCAGCTGGAGGCGAGGGTCCGCGAGCTCGAGGCGGAGGTCGCGCGCCTGAGCGGCGGCACCACTGACTCCTGACGCAGCACCGACCCGACGGTGCGCGCGACGTGCCTGCGAGGATGACCGGTGTGAGCGGGAGGGCGGGATCGGACGAGCACTACGTGCTGGACCTCTGCGACGAGGTGCTCGGCAGGAAGGGCGATCGCCAGGCCACGTTCGACTGGCTGCGCGGCGACCCGTCGCCCGCGCGTCCCCGCGGCGCGAAGCTCCCCGTCGACGGGTACTGGCCGGACCTGGGCCTCGTCGTTGAGTTTCAGGAGGAACAGCATTCGCAGCCCTCGCCGTTCTTCGACCGCCGGCGGACGGTCTCCGGCGTCGGCCGCGGCGAGCAGCGACGCATCTACGACGAGCGCAAGCGCGCGCTGATCCCGCAGCACGGCCTGCGGCTCGTGGTGATCGAGAAGGCTGCGTTCGTCGTGAAGTCGAGGCGGATCGTGCGCGACTGCGCCGAGGACCTCGCCGTCGTCCGCGACCACTTGTTCGACGAGGAGCCCGCGGCGCTGCCTGACGACGTCGAGCGACTGTTCGCCGAGCAGCGCGAGTACTGGGGCATGCTCCGCGACTCCGGGGCCGTGGACGCCGCGGCGGAGGTCGAGTGCATGCGGCGGGAGATCGGCGGCGGTTGAGCGCGTAGGGGGCGCTCGTGGCGATCGCCTCCGGTCATACCGCGACACCAACTGCTCGTCGCGGCGATCGACTAAACGACGCTCCACCCGAATGGAAAGATGTCAGCGGGCCGCGATATCAAGTAGTTCTCACCCGACCGAAGGAAGCACACGCCCTGTGACGATCACCCAGCAAGAACTCGAGAGCCGGCTGTGGGACGCCGCCAACGCACTGCGCGGCCCGGTCGATCCCGCGGACTTCAAGACCTACGTCTTCCCGATGCTGTTCTGGAAGTGGATCTCCGACACGTGGGTGTACGAGCACGACGAGGCGATCGATGAGTACGGCGACGACCTGGACGACGAGATCGAGGCCGACTTCCACCGGTTCGAGATGCCCGACGGCACGCTGTGGTCCGAGGTCACTGGCAAGGTCAAGAACCTCGGAGCGGAGATCGCGAAGGCGTTCCAGCGGATCGAGCAGGCGAACCCACGATCGCTGGCCGGCGTCTTCGGTGACGCGTCATGGGGCAACCAGGAGCGCATCCCCGAGTCGTCCCTGCTGGCCCTGATCAAGGCTTTCAACCAGATCAGGCTCGATCCGTCGACGGTGTCCCACGACCTGCTCGGTGCCGGCTACGAGTACCTGCTGAAGAACTTCGCCGACGAGTCAGGCAAGAAGGCCGGCGAGTTCTTCACGCCACGCGAGGTCGTGCACCTGCTCGTCGGCATCCTGGAGCCGCAGCCCGGCGAGACCGTCTACGACCCGGCGTGCGGCTCGGGCGGCATGCTGGTAGCCACAATCAACCAGCTGCGCGAGTCCGGCATGGACCACCGCACACTGCGACTGTATGGCCAGGAGATCAACCTGACGACCTCCTCGATCGCCCGGATGAACCTGTTCCTGCACGAGATCGAAGACTTCGACATCAAGCGCGGCGACACCCTACGGAAGCCCGCGTTCAAACACACCAGTGGCGCAGTCCGTACCTTCGACGCAGTGATCGCCAATCCGCCATTCTCGCTGTCGAACTGGGGGGCCGACGGCTGGGCGGCGGATCCACGGGCGATCTGTGGGGTGCCGCCGGCTCAGAACGGTGACTTTGCCTTCGTTCAGCACATGATCGCATCGATGAACCCTGGCACCGGCCGCGTAGGCGTCGTGATGTCCCATGGTGCGCTGTTCCGCGGCGGGACCGAGGCGAGGATTCGGCAGTGCCTTATCGAGAAGAATCTGCTTGAGGCCGTCATCGGGTTGCCGTCGAACCTTTTCTACTCCACGACGATCGCTGCCTGCTTGCTCATCTTCCGCGACCAGAAAACCACCGACCGCGAGAACCACGTGCTGTTCGTCGATGGTTCGGCCAGGTTCGTGAAGGGCAAGAACCAGAACCGGATGAGCGAGGACGACGTCAATCTCCTCGTCGAGGCGTACCGGACGGGCGACGATCCCGATGGCGAAGGCGGCACGAACGTGCGCCTGGTGCCCTTCGATGAGATCAAGGGCAACGGCTTCGACCTCAACATCGGGCGCTACATCAAGGTTGCCGCAGATGAGGCTGCGGATCTTGGAACGGCGCTGGTCGAGTACGCCGACGCGAGGCAGCGTCGCCTTGAGACCGAGAATGCGATGTTCGAGAAGCTCGCGGCGGCCGGGATCGATCTGAGCATGTTCGAGGCATCCGATGAGTGAGTGGGCACCGACCCGGCTTAGCGACGTGACCACGCAGGTGCAAGACGTCGTGAGGGTTGTCGATGGTGAGTCGTACTCGCTGCTCGGCGTCAGGTTGTACGCGGGAGGTCCATTTCGTCGGGAGACAGTCACTTCCGAGACCTCGAAGGCAACTCGATTTTTCCGCGTGCGGAGCGGTCAGTTCATCTACAACCGGCTCTTCGCCGGGAAGGGCGCCTTCGGGCTGGTGGGCCCTGACCTTGAAGAATCGTACGTGTCCAACGAGTTTCCAGTCTTTGACTGCGACCGTTCGAACTTGCTTCCCGAGTTTCTGATGCTTCACTTCCGACAGCCGCAGGTGTGGGAGGGCATCGAGCGCGTCAGTACCGGGACGACGGCCAGTCGGAACCGCTGGAAAGAGTCGCAGTTCAACGACTATCGGATCGCACTCCCGTCGCTTGTGGAGCAGCGCCGCATCGTCGACGTCATGGCCGCGGTTGACGCGCAGATCCTTGCGTTATCCGAGGAGGTTGAGGCGAAGGCTCGCACGCTGAGTGCACTCCGTGCCGATGTACCCGATTCTGACGAGGTGTCCATCTCATCCATCGTGCAACGCATCGACAGCGGCAAGAGCGTCCAAACAAAAGGCGAGGAACCTGTGCAAGGCAAGGCGCGTGTCTTGAAGTTGAGCGCCGTGCAGCTCGGGTGGTTCGACGCGAACGAAGCCAAGCGGCTCGATGATCCCTCGGGGTACACGAAGACTCACCTTGTGTGCGATGGCGACCTGCTTATTACGCGGTCAAATACACCCGAGCGTGTCGGTTACGTCGCGGTCGCCGTTGACGTTCCGCCCGATACCTACATGCCGGACCTGATCTGGCGAATCCGGCTGGATGAATCACGGTGCCTCGCCAGCTACCTGGAGCATCTACTCTCAGCCAACGAGTTCCGAGCACGAATCACTGCTTCGGCGTCGGGCACCAACAAATCCATGCAGAAGATTAACAAGAAAAGTTTCGGGACTATCAAGATCCCAGTTCCGGACACAATCGCGGAGCAGGAAGCGTATGTGGCGACGTGCGACGCAGTGATTGAGGCCATCCGCGTGGGCAAAGCCGAACTCACCAGCCTCCGTACTTTCCGCTCTGCCCTCCTAACCTCCCTTCTGAACCAGGAGATCGAGATCCCGGAGTCCTACGACAGTCTCCTGACGGAGGTGTCCTGACATGGGCTGGACAGAGACGAGCACGATCCAGCGGTCCCTGCTGGAGTGGGCCGAAGAAGCCGGCTGGGAGTACGTCCCCGGCGACGAACTGCCGCGCACAGAGCACGACGTCGTCATTGAGAGCTGGGCTCGCGAGGCACTGCTCGCGCTGAACCCCGAACTCGTCGACGATCCGGAGTCAGCAGACCTCGTGATGCACGAGATCAACCAGGCGATCCTCGACGCCCACAACGGCCTCGTCGCCGCCAACGAGCGGCTCACGGTGATGCTGCGCGGCGACCACGCGTTCCCGACGATCACCGGCAAACACGTGCCGCGGAGACTCATCGATTTCGAGAGCATCGAGAGCAACCGGTTCGTCGTCGCAGACGAGGTCACCATCACCGGGGCGGTGAAGACCCGGCGGTTCGATGTCGTCTACTACGTCAACGGCTTCCCGCTCGTGGTTGCGGAGACGAAGACGCCTGTCAAGCACTCCGTCTCGTGGGTGAACGCCGCGAAGGACCTCTACGACGTCTACGAGGAGGAGTACCCGAACTTCTTCGCCACCAACGTCTTCAACGTCGCCACCGAGGGACTCGAGTTCCGCATGGCCCCGATCCGAGCGGTCCCGGACCCCGACTCCGAGATCTGGGCTCCGTGGGGCTCGACCGAGGACGACCCGAAGGTCGTCACCGGCCCCGCCCGCGTCGAGCGCGCCGCGCGGCTGCTCCTGCGGCCGGAGACTATCCTGCCGATCCTGAAGGACCTGGTGATGTTCCGGCACGCGCGGGACGCCTCGGAGATCGACATCAAGCTCTTGCCGCGCTATCCGCAGTTCGAGGCGGCGCTGGCGATCCACGACAAGGTGCTTGCGGACCGGCCCGGCGGGCTGATCTGGCACCACCAGGGCTCGGGCAAGACCGAGTTGATGGCCTTCGCCGCGGCGCGGCTGCTGCGCGACGACGCCGTCGTCGAGAAGTTCGGCGGCGCGCCCACGGTGATCGTCATCGCCGACCGCAAGGACCTCGTGCGCCAGACCGCGGAAATGTTCGAGACCGCCGGCATGCCGCGCATGAGCGTGCCCAAGAACCGGCGCGAGCTGTTCGCCCTGCTTAAGAGCGACGAGCCCGGCGTCGTGATCACGACGGTGCACAAGTTCGCCGAGGCCGGGCACCTGAACGACCGCTCGAACATCGTCGTGCTCGTCGACGAGGCGCATCGCTCTCAGGAGGGGAAGTTCGGCAGGGCGTGGCGGGAGGCGGTGCCGTATGCGAAGTTCTTCGGTGCGACCGGCACCGCGATCCGGGACAAGGATCGCTCCACGTTCAAGCTCTTCGGCGACCCGAACGACCCGGACTTCATCATGTCGCGGTACACACCGGAGCAGTCGATCGCCGACGGCTTCACCAGACCTGTCGTTGTCGAGGGCCGGTCGGTGGGCTTCAGCCTTGACAAGGAGGCGCTGGACGAGGCGTTCGACGAGCTGGCGGACGAGGAGGACCTCGACGAGGAGGAGAAGGTCTACCTCTCGGGCAAGGCCTCGCACATCGAGACGATCCTGTCCAACCCCGACCGCGTCGCGGCGGTGTGCGCCGACATCGTCGACCACTTCCTGGCGTTCGTCGCGCCGTTGGGGCAGAAGGCACAGGTCGTCGCCTACAACCAGAACCTCGTCGTCGCCTACGCGCAGGCCATCGAGGGCGAGCTGAAACGCCGCGGTGCCGTCATGCCCGACGGCAAGCAGCGGGAGGTCGGCGTGGTGATGCACGTCGCCGACAGCAAAGACACGCCCAAGGAGCTCAAGAAGTACCTGCTGACGCCCGAGCAGGAGGAGGCGCTCAAGCGCCGGTTCAAGAAGGTCGACGACCCGATGTCGTTCGTCGTGGTCACCGCGAAGTGGATGACCGGCTTCAACGCGCCCATCGAGGGCGTGCTGTACCTCGACAAGCCTGCCAAGGACGCCAACCTCTTCCAGACAATCACCCGGCCGAACCGGCCGTGGAAGAATCCGATCACGGGGCAGCGCAAGGACTTCGGCCGCGTCGTCGACTACATCGGCCTTGCCAAGGCCATCGGCAACGCCATCGCCGGCCCGAAGGCCAAGGATGGCGAGGACGACGACCTGGACGTCGTCGACGCCTCCAAGCTGGCCGGCAAGTTCGTCACCGACCTGACCAAGCTCCTGCACCTCTTCGTAGGCATCGACACTACCGACGCCTCGTTCGAGTCCCTCGCGCAGGCGCACGAGCGAATCCCCGAAGACAGCACGCAGCGCACGGAGTTCGTCGAGGGCTACGTCGCGCTGCAGACCGTCTGGGAGTTCCTCGACCCCCACCCGATGCTGCTGCCTTTCAAGCAGCAGTACCACTGGCTCGCGAAGGTGTACGAGTCCATCCGGCCGAAGGACGTGTCCAAGGCCTTTCTGTGGGCCCGCCTCGGCGCGAAGACCACCGAGCTCATCCATGGCCACATGAATGAGGTCGCCGTGAAGTCGATGGCGTCCCGGACGGTCACGCTCGACGCCGCCGGCCTGGCGCTGCTGAAGAGGATCGCGGCGCAGCTGAAGCTCCCGGACGATCCGCCCGACAAGGGGAAGGGCGACGTGTACCAGGACGTGCTCGACTCGATCGAGGCCCGCCTCAAACGTCGGCTCGCGGACACCGACAGCCCGGTGTACAAGTCGCTCGCCGAGCGGATAGAGAAGCTCCGGGCGAAGGCGATCGAGAACGTCGAGGACTCCCTGGCATTCCTCGAGGAAGCCCTCAAGGTCGCCCAGGACGTCGTCGCGGCCGACCGCGCCGCAGAGGAGGGCGACGAGGAGACGCTGGAGCGCATCGCCGACCCGAAGCGTGGTGTCCTCACGCAGATCGTCGAAGAGAACACCCCGGAAGGGCTGCACAAGATCGTCCCGGAGATCGTCGAACGCATCGACGCGATCGTCGGCGAGGTCGCTTACACGGGCTGGACCTCGAGCGACTCTGGCGACAAGTCAGTTCGACGAGAGCTGCGTGCGGTCTTGAAGAACTACTCGCTCCCGATCAAGGGCGACCTGTTCGACCGCATCTACCAATATGTTCGGGAGAACTATTAGTGGCGTCGGGGTGGGCTGACGGAGATGACCCGCCGCGGCGGACACCCCGCCGCTCGACGCCCCGGAGCCATGCTTCGAGAGGTCCACACAGGAAGCGTGGGGTGGCGTGGACGTGAGTCGCAAAGCTCAACCACGGGCGCGGGCAGCATGAGTCTTCTATTAGTCAGCGGACGCTTTGAGTCGCGGCGCCGTGCCCGTAATGTCCGCGAAGCCCTCAGGCGTCGAGCACTTCTTGATGAGATGGCTCACGTACGCCTTGGTGTAGCGGTACGACTTCGTGGGCTCGTCGTACTCGCAGAAGTCGGGGTTCGTCCTGTCCGGGTTTGGGTCACCGCTAGGTGGGCGGACCTTCTTTCTCTTCCAAGCCGCCGTGAAGTGGGCCTGGTTGAACGCAAAGGGGATGCCAGCCTCGACTTCGGCGGCTGCCGGCTTCGGCATTAGTCGGCCGAGTCCGGACACGGGCCGTTTCTGCTCGCGCACGATCACTTGTCCACGACGGCCCATCTCCTCGGCGACTGCGCGCTCTTGGTCGGTCATGTCCTCGTACCGTGTGAACTGCATCGCAACCGCGTCCGGGTCCTTTGGGGCGAGCTCGACCATCGCACGGAGCCGGAACTCGTAGCGCGAGTCGTTGACGATCGCCTCGTCGAGTCCTGACTCGTAGTCGGTGACGAAGCCGCGCAGGTCAGCCGGGAGCGTCTTGCGGAACCTGCGGAGCGCCTGCTCGCCTTGGGATGTGAAGGTGCCGACGAAGATCGGCAGTCGCAGCCGCAGGGCAAGTGACTGCGTGTCGCCGAACTGCTCCGTCAGCTCCGTCTCGTAGTTGACGAGTAGCGCGTGCGCGTGGCCGGCCAGGTTGAGCATGAGGGCGTCGTCGGCGTGGGCGTGGCGGTGCTCGAGGCGGTTGCGCAGCTTGATGAACAGGGCAAGGTTCGCTCGCACCGGGGCTGTGTCGGCCGGCCAACGCTCCTTCATCGAACGCTCGAGTTCCCAGCGCTTGGGTTCGCCGTCGACCTTGATCAGGCGCTTCTTGAAGTTCGGGTCCCAGTAGCGGAAGTCGACGTCGTCGCGGACAAATTCGGCGTGCAGGAGGTAGAGCCATGCTAGATGCATGTGGATGACGAACCCCTCGAACGCGCGGGCTTCCGCCGAGTCGTTGTAGAGCCGGACAGCCAGACACGCCTCTTCGATGCTCGCGTCCAGCGTCGACTGCCATCGAGGTGGTCGAGCCATGCCAGGACACTAGCGCCACTGTGCGACAAGTAGTCCGTGTTTCAGGCAGTCTGACACTGAGCTCCAGCTGCCTTGCTACCGGTGCCGGCAGAGGAGCTGACAAGGTGGTGTCTGACGTGGCGAGTGCCGAGTCCGATCTCATCGTCTGCCGCCTGGAACGCTGGCGATGCTGCCGGGCATCTGGTGATGGGGCCCGTCGAATACCGCGGGCCTGTACCGCGCGGGGTCAGCCGATCTCAGGCCACTGAGCCCTATGTCTTGGTTGCGTCATGCTGTGGTCCCACGGTCGGGCGAGTCGTAGGTCGAGCCAGGAGAGGTCGGCGTTATCGGTCGCTGGCGCCAGATCGTGAGCGCGTGCGCCGTTGTCGGTCGCGTGGAGCTCGTCGAGGCAATCGCTAAGTCGTCGGATATGCTCGCGCCCGCGATCGGCAGGTGAGCGAGGGAATAGGGCTTCAATGAGTTGCTCAACTTCGTCCCCGGTCAGATCGATTCCGAGGTCCCTGATCGACAGCGTCGCGGTGTCCACACCTGTCCATTGCAGGTCTATCGGGCGGGAACGATCTTGTGAGTCGCTCATGTTAACCAAGTCTGACAGAGTCGCGAGTGTCGAGCGCGCCATTATTCTCGTGTTGGAAGTGGACCAGCGCCGCTGACGACCGGTCACGACGCGCAAGTGTCCACAGCGAACGTGCCCGAATCACGCCTGTATCTGCTTCGGTAGTGATCTAAGACCACGGCCTTGTCACCAGAATCAGGAAGATCACGTCGTTGCGCCTGTACCGGTCGCGCGGAGCCCAAGAGCTACGCTGCCGTGCACTCGACGAAGTCCCGACGTCCCAGACTCCGCTGCGTTGTGGCACTCCTGCACGGTACGGCGCGGATGGTGCGATCAGAGGCCGGGGTAGAGGGTCGATTCCCAGGAAGTCAGGTTTCGAGGTGGGGTGCGGAGCGACGCCGGCCCGTGGGCGGATTGCAGCGAGACAAGCGAGTGTCCGGTGCGAAGTCCAGTTCGGATGATGTGGCGGCCGACGCCCAGCTGACCGTCGTGGCCCTGAATCGTGAAACCGACGACATGGACAGGATCTCCGAACGAGCTGAACTGCGCGGCCACGAGTGTCGGAGCTTTGATTGCGAGGCCATCAAGTTGCGGTCCGGAGCCTTCGAGGTGGGGGTCGACGCCGGCCGCGACGTCGAGTAGGTGTCGTGCCGGCGCGCCAGAAGCTGTCGCGATCTCCTGCAGTCCGATCAAGCGAAGCCCTGTGGCTTCCGATCGACGGAGACGACCGGCAAGCAGGAAAGCGCCGAAGGCGGGGCAGGCGAATAGTGCGGTCACCTGTGTCGCGTCCTCAAGTGCGGACAACCGGATCCGAAGGCGGCTCCAGTGCCCGCGTGGCGCCGCGTTTCGGCGGGGTGCAGAGCCGCGTTCGATCCATTCCACGGGGTGAGCGTACTGACTTGCCTGTATCGCGTGCGATGCAGGGCTGTGGAGGTGCGACTCCAAAGGGACACGCTGTAGTATCGCGTGCGATACAAACCGTGTGGGTCGCAAGGCGGCGGTGGAGTACCGACGACAATCGGTCGGTGCCAGTTCCCGAGTCGTCGCTTTCCTCAGCGCAGAGGCGGGTACGAAGGGTGCGTCGAGATGCTGTCGGCGAAGCGCTTCGGCGAGCACGCCTTTCGTCGGGGCTGAGCCAGGAGGGGCTCGCGAGGCTTAGTGGCGTGAGTCGTGCGGCGATTGCGCGGATCGAGACGGGAGAGGCGTCGACGCAGGTCGATCGGCTCTGGGACTTGGCTGCGGCCCTCGACACGACCCCGAGCGCGATCCTGGCCCAGGCTGAGGGGTTGCTGTAAGCCACAGCGCGCACCTCCACGTCGTTGTCTGACCGAGGGTGGAGGACGTTTCCTGGATATCTCGGGCCTTGCACCTTGATCGCGGACACCTCGATTCCCGCATCGCTTTCTCCGGGGTGGTGGGTGTGGATGCGGCGAATGCCCATCCCTGACGGTGCGCCGAGCTTCTCCCCACTCGACGGATCGGCGCACGGCCGATCGACGCGGCCGTCCACTCAGCGCCAGCGCGAACGGCGCCCAGCTGCTCGCGCACATGACGGGCGGCGCTTCGCCCACCGTCACACCGCGCCTCGGCCCACTCCCGCCCGCGAACCTACGCCCGTGGAATCCCCCACGTCGGCGCCGCTCGACCCCGGAACTGGGACCGCGGCCTCGCAGCATGCGGCTCTGCACAGAGCGCCGCCGCCGACGTTTGAGACGGACTCGACGATGTCGACGCGCACGCGGGTCAACTCCTCAAGGGCTCGTCCACGAGGCCACCCGCGCCCTCACGGGAGCCGAACGGCTCGCAACCGGACGACGGGCCTCGCCCATAGCGGCGTCAGTCGATCTCGGCCAGCGCGGCGGCTGCTGCAGCGATCTTCGCTGCGACATCCTCCATTGAGGACTCAGCGGTATCGAGCCCAGAACGCGAGGCCAGCAACGGGCTCACCTCGCGTAGTGCCTCGAACGTCGTCTCGTGCGCGATCGGGATGACCCTGTCCGTGGCCAGTAGCGCCGACAGTTCCTTGTCCGCGACGCCCTCCGCGAGCAGACTCCGCAGCATCGCCGGGGTGACCAGGACGATGCCGATGCGGGAGTTCGCGAGGCCGCGGTCGATCTCTCGCAGCAGCGACTTGCCCAGGCCTAGATCGCGCTCGCTGAACCACACGGTCGCGCCGTAGGAGAGAAGCAGCTCGTAGAGGGCGGCAGCGGAGGCCTCCCGGTCGTCCCACGCGTGGCATAGGAACAGGTCCTTCTTCGCAGGGAACGCGCGGGCCTGCTCTTCGGCCTTCTGGACCAGCGGCTCGATCGAGCGCCACTCGGAACTCGAGTACGACGCGGTGTTGCCCGAGCGGGTGCGCCTAGACCGACTGCTCCCGACTCCGGTCGAGCTGAGTCGGCCGCCGCTCCCACCACTGCGGTAGATGGAGCCGGCGGGCGGGGGATCGTAGTACGACGGACGCCGCGCGGAGGACCGGTTGCGGCAGACGGGGCAGTTGGAGGCAGCGCTCGCCGAGCGATGACCGTAGACAGGAGCGGTGCAACCAGACATACCTGTCACCCTACGGGCGGGGTCTGACACAAATTCGTTGCCGCGACGGCACGCCCGTCGCCCGAGTGCCGCAAATCGTGTCCCGCAGACCTCGCAGCCCCAGACCGGCGAACCTACCGACGTAATCCTCGTACGATATGTCGGGGTCGCGTAGGAGTGTGCATTCGAGGGGGAAGCGTGGACGGTCAGCAGCGGTTCTCGACCTACGGCAGCGGCGGCTCACTTTTCGACCAACTCATCGAGATGGTCACCTCTGCGCGCTGCCGGGTCTGGATCAAGGTTCCGTGGTGGGATGTCAGCGGTAAGGCGCGGGAGTTGCTTGACGTGGTGACGGCCGCCGGCCGCCGAGGCGTTGACGTGTTGGTTTTGTCGCGGCCGGAGTCGTCGAACGATGCCGCGCATCGCGAGCTCCGCCAAGCCGGTGTTCGCGTAGTCGCAGTGCGCTACATCCACGAAAAGGAGCTCGTAGCGGATAACGTCGCACTGACGCATTCGATGAATTTCACGCGCACCGAGATCGACCGTAACCAGAACTCGGGCAATCTCATCGTGGACCATGCGGCGGTGGACGAGTTGGTCTCAGGGTTTGAGCGTCTGCTTGCGAACAGAGCTGCGGCGGCCGTGGGAGACGAGGAGTGGACGCCCACCGACAGACTGATCCCTGAACAGCTGCTGCCGTTCATGACACGCTACTCGCGCTTGAATCCCTTGCAATCGAAGGCGGTACCGGCAATCCTGCATTCATCCGGTCACGTCATGATTGTGGCGCCGACGAGCGCAGGCAAGACGCTGATCGGTGAGGTCGCTGTCCTCCGCTCGATCATCGAGGAGAAGCGTCCGGCCGTGTGGTTGTTGCCTGCGCGCGCGTTGGCTGCGGAGATCGGTGAGGCGACGCGGCGGTGGCGTGCACACGGAGTGTCCGCAGCTGAACTGACGGGCGAGACGAACATCGCGAGCGAGACCATCCAGAAGGCGCAGCTCTGGGTAGCAACGACCGAGAAGTTCGAGGCACTGTATCGGCGCTCGTCCTTGCGGGAGTTCATCGGCAAGGTCGGATGCATCGTCGTCGACGAGGTCCACCTCGTCGGGGACCCGCAGCGTGGTGCGACTCTCGAAGCGCTGATCGCGCGACTGCGGGCGGTATCCGAGCGGACTCGTATAGTGGCTCTCTCGGCGACGGTGTCGAACGCCGAAGAGCTCTCGAACTGGTTCAACGCGGAGCTCATCGAGGTAAGTTGGCGCCCAACCATTCTGACGACGCAGTACGTTCCGTACGTGGTGGAGCCGCCGGGGCGGTTCGGTGAAGTCCAGGATGCGAAGGACGGAGCGTTCCGGTCCGTCTTTAATAGTGTGCGGCCGGCGCCCGCCGAGGAGTCTGCGGGCCTGGACGGTGATCGGGACGAGGCCAGCGTTCTCGTGTTCTGTGGAACCAAGAACAACGTGTTGCGGACCGCAGCCCTCGCAGCGGGTATCGATTTCGGCCCGGCCAGTGACGCGGAGCGGCTGGTGGACGAGTGCTTCCGCCGCGGTGTCGGGGTGCACTTCCGCGACGCCCCGCACGCGGGTCGTGCACTGTCGGCGTTCAAGGAACGGTCGATCAACACATTGGTCGCGACTTCGGGCCTGTCGACGGGCGTCAACACTCCGGCGAGGATCGTCGTGATCCGGGATCTGACGCTCGGTAAGGACACACCGCTTGAAGTCAGCCAGGCGCAGCAGATGCTGGGCCGAGCGGGACGCGCCGGGCACGAGCCAGAGGGGTTCGGCTACCTGCTGGTGCCCGACGACGAGGAATTGGTATGGCGTCGCAAGCTTTCCGACGGGTATGTTGCTAGATCGAATGTCGCTGCTCAACTCACTGATGTGATCCTCGCCGAGGTGCTTCTCGGATCGATCGCGGACCGCGAATCGGCTGCTACCTGGTTCGAGGAGACGCTCGCGTTCGCACAGTCCGGCGACTCTGTCCAGGTAGATGAGGCGGTGGATTTCCTCGTGGCCAAGGGCTTCGTGGTCGAGGGCGGCGGGGCGCTGGCGACGACGGAGCTCGGTGCGCTGACATCTCGGCTGATGGTGGAAGCGGAGTCGGCAGCCGAGATCTTGGCGAAGCTGGCAGAGGCACCTTTACCCAACTCGGCCGCCGAGGCCGAGGAGATCGTGCTGGCTGTTGTCTCGAGCGCCACCACGAAGCTTCGGGAGTGGCCGATCAACCAACGTATCTACCAGCCCGTGGTCGAGGAGATCCTCAACCGCTGGTCGCAGCGGGCGTTGTCCACCGCAGGGGAGGACTTCGGCCCCCAGTTCTGCATGGCCGCCGCGACTCTTGCTCTGCGTGATCAGCGTCGACTCCGCGCGAAACCCCCGCACGGCATTTCGCTCGCTGAATTCCGTCGGGCGATCGACGACATGCCCCGGTACCTTGCGTGGGTGGGCGCTCTCGGATACCTCGGGGTCTCGAACTGGGCCCCAGCAGTCGCGGGTGATCTCTCACGGCGACTGACCTGGTGGGGTCTGTACCCCGTTGTGGAACGAGGGCACGGGCGGTTGTTGTGGCTGCTCGAGAAGTGCTTGAACCCGGAGAACCGTAGAACCGCTATGCAGGACCTGTGGCGCAGAGCCAGGGACGCGGGCTTCGACGGCCCGGACACCATCCGCGCGAGGCCGCGGGGGTCGACATCTCAGCTGATCAGTTCACGCAGCTCATCGAGTCCCGCGCTGTTCTGGAGCTCGAGCCGGCAAACGAACTCATAGTGCCGATCAGGAGCTCGACGACGGAGTCGAGGCTTGCGCTCTTGTCAAACACTGGTCGCCGCCGAGCGGCCGGGACGTTCGAACAGGTTCGCGCGGCAACGATCCCGGTGCCGCACAACTCGCCCCGGGTCCGGTCGCCGCGGACCTTTTCCTCTACACCCGCACGGGGGACTTCGCGTACGCCAACCTCGTGACGGAGATCCTGAGGGAGCCGAGCCGACTAAGAGTGCCATTGAAGAGTCACGCGAAGCGATCACCAGGCTGCACGCCGTCGCGACCGTAACCAAGCCGATTGGGCGCGTGCGGAAGCTTCTGATGAGTGAGCGGCGGCAACGGGCCACCGAGCTCACGCCGCTCATAGCTCCCGATCCTCAGCTGCAGCCAGTGGCAGGCGCGCTCGCAGAACACGATGACGAGCCGGCGACTGCGATCATCGCGATGCGGGCCAATGTCGTGAAGCTCCTGGGGTTCCGCCAGTCAGCGGATCTCCGGCCGGCGGTGAGTGTCTTGCAGTCGGGAGAGGCGACCGCAGATGAGCGGGAGCTCGTTCTGTGCGCATTGCTCGGATCCCGAGGGTACGAGGTCGGCATCGCGACCATCAACGGATCGCTCGCCGCGCTGGTGCACCTCGCCGGCGACTGGAAGATGGTCACGCTCACCATCGAGGGCAGGGCTGATGTCGAGCCCTTGATCCCGGCAGACCTGCCCTCGATCCTGCGCGCTGTGGTACCTCCAGCGCAGGGCTCGAACGAACCGGCTGGTCCGCGCTGTACATGGATGGCCGACTTCGTTCGATAGCTCCGCGAGGTCAAGCCTAACGTGCAGGCCAGGGCCTTGAGCGGCTGGGTACGCGCGGCTCGGCAGACCGCGAGTTCACGAGGGGGATCATGGCGCCCTACATCGGGCTGGAACAGGAACGGATCGACGTTGCCGTCGACTCGTGGAAGCGGCGGTGCCTGCTCGACGATGGTTCACTGCTGTTCCCAGACAATGACCGCCAGGTTGAGTGCCATGCAGTGGGTCGATGACTGGCTCGAACCGTACTTGTGAACGAGAGACCTCGGCAAACCGGTTCGCGGCCGGGGGCTCTCGTCTCCACTCCAGCACAGCGCCCGCAAATCGGTCGCTTATCGGTACACCGGTCGTACGCCTTCGAGAATGCCGGCTTAGGTCCATGAGACCCGTTCGTCGATGCCTCATATTCGGTCGTGCGCGACGTCAGAGCAACGTCCCTTGCCGGGGCTGGCCCTTCAAACGATCCAGAGCGACGCCGAGCTCTGTTCTCGAGGTCACAGGCTGAGCACCCGCCTCGATGAGGATGCGGTTCCCTACGGGCGTCTCCTCCCCGAAGTTGAGTGCGAAGACCGGCCTGCCTCGCTTGAGCGCGTCTCGTCCGGCAGCGAGCGTGCCACCCTTTTCGCCGGCCTCGATTACCACCAGGGCTTTGCCAAGGCCGAAGATCACGTGATTGCGAGCCATCGCCCCGTACGCCGCCCACGGTTGGTCGGGGCGGAATTGGGAAACGACCAGCACTCGGCTCGGATCGAAGGTCTCCTTGAACTCACGCTTGACGCGGAAGGCGTCGATCCCCTCGGCCAGGACGATGACGGTCCGGCCGCCCCGATCCAGCGCGGCGAGGTGGGTCGCGGTGTCGACGCCCTTCGCGTACCCAGACACCACCGTCAGTCCTCGATCGCTGACCTCTTCGCCGCACGCGCGCGCGGCCTTGAGCCCGAGCGGACTCACCTTCCGCGATCCGCACATCCCCGCGCCGTCTGCGGTGAGCAACGCCAAGTCGCCCTTGCAAAATAGGGTCGGAACGACCGGTCTGCTGCCGACCACCAAGGACTCCGGGAACGCGCCATCGCCAGCGTTGATCGTATCGATGCCTCGGGACTGGAGGTCGTCGACTTGCCGGGCCAACGAGGACCGAGCCTCGTCGGACAGCCCGCGCCAGGCATCCCGCAGAGGCTCCGGGTCCGGGTCTGCTAGAGCTCGGGTGACCTTCGCGGGCGTGCGGAACACCTCGAAGGCGACCAGCGCCCTGAGCGTTCCCTCGGCAGACATCCGTTCAGTTCCTCATCGTTCTCGCGCCAACGAGACCATAGACTGCGTCAGCCCCCGCACGCTTGGCAACATGGGCCACTTCGGTGCAGGTCCCACCGGTGTGCCAAACGTCGTCGATGATCACGCAGGCTCCGTCCAGCATCGTAGGAGAGGAAAACATGCCAGATACATCGAGACTCGGGTCCGCCTTACGCTGAGCGCGAGCAGGACCGATCGTCTCGATCAACTGTTTGCTGGTCGACTCAGCCACCAAGCGCGCCAGCAACTCACCGGTGCTGTTGCCGTCGCCGGCCGAACCCGGCACGCTCAATAGGTATGGCGCATCCCGGTACGCCGGATGCTTCCCGATCGCGTCGGCCAGCCGTGCCGCGAGGGCTTTCCGCGCCCGTCTCTGCGCTCCTGGGGAAAACACATAGTACTTCGCCCTGTAGACCAGTTCGCCCACGTCGGTGTTCTTCCACTGGGACGGCGGCAGTTCGTCGTCGACCGTCTTGTACCGGTCAAGGGCGAGGACGAGGTCGAACGGCGCGGGGGCGGGTAGGCACAGTCCTGACCCCAGCAGCGAGACCAGCTCTCCGACGCCGTCCGGAAGCGCTCCCGGGAACTCCAGGCATCTGTTGAACTCGGCTCTCGACGCCGGAACCTCGACGAGACGGTACCCCGAGCCGAAGCACGCAGCGATGTGAGCCAGCGGCAGATCGGCGGTCTTCAAGTACAGGCGCCGCCACTCGGCGCCCCCGCTGGCCGGTCTCACGCGCAGGGAATTCTCGACCCGGGATGGGCGGGCCGGCGTGAACTCGGACAAGTACATCGAACGTTTACCTCGACTCGATCATCAGTGAATTTCACAGACTACAACGGTTCGACTCGTTCGCGGTTGAGCGCCCATTTCGCGGGTTCCGCTTCAGATCTGCTGATGCGTGCGGAACCGAGCACCAGCGAGCCAGTCGCTGCCTATACTCACGTTTTCTTGGCATCCGCTCGGCGACATGCGCCAGCACCGCTTCGATCAGGGTAACGTCGTGCACGGCGCGCGTCAGACGTCGGCAGATCCGAATACCACGTCCCGGTGGCCGTCAGAGTTCGCGCCTCAGGCGTGAGGAAATGCTCAACATGATCTGCGCGGTTCGTGCTAAGGATGCAGAACCTGAGGGTTGGGTTTGGCGCGACTGATGTTCCAGGACCTGCGCTACGCCTGTGCATGAGTCGCGTCGCCGTCAGCGGGGTGCGCAGCCGCGGGAGACATCGGAGACGAACCGGGACTGCGCATCGAACTCAGATTCGAGCCTTGCGGGTATGGAGCCGCGGTGTCCCGAAGGCATCCAGGCGAAGTAGATACTAGTAGTTGCATTCTAGTTACCTACTAACTACAGTGTGTACTGTGCCTCCCGAGAAGATCACAGCGACCGCAACGGATCTAAATCGCCGCCCGAGCGAATACTTGGCCATGGCGATCGACGGCATGGTCGTCGAGATTCTGAGAAACGGAAGATCGGTCGCGGTCTTGGGACCGCTAAGTTTGCTCAACTCGATCATGAAGGAAGGAGGTGAGGGGGAAATGACTGATGACCAGCTGGATGCCCTTATGAGTGGGATCAATGGTGTTCGTTCGGCGATGCTGGAGGTCGCGGAAGCGATCGAGAAGTCGTCTAAGCGATTCGTGTCGGCGCTTGACCAGAGTGACTCGGTTCGTGTGTCGACGACTGCGCGCACGACGACCGCGATCGAGGATCTGACGGTCGCCCTCGGGCGCCGCGGCTAGAGGCTCCGCGAGACTGAGCCCGGCCTGGGAGAGACAGGCCGGGTTCTGCCTTTCGCGAACGCGGCTTGTACGCTCGGCTTAGTGTCGTCGGTGGTGATGGGTGCCCGGTCGATCACCAGATGCACGGCGTCAACGATCTGGTGGTTGTAGCTCCCGGCCCCGCCCACGCAGGTTCGGATCAGCCACGTCTGCGACCTGGCTACGGGAACAACGCTGCATCATCAAGAACAGAATTCGCGACCATGACTAGAATCTGTTGTCTGCTCTGCAGCAGGCAGCGACTGTCTCTGGGCGAGGCGGTAGCTCGTCGCCGGGCGGTCGGTGTCGCATTGGCTGGCGGGAGGTCCGCTCTTGGATACGGGTGCAGCAAGAGCGGCGTTCGTGCAGTACGGATGCGCGCTGATATACATCGAAGTTGAGGACAAAGCTGGCGATGTCCATGTCGGATCCGGGTTCCACGTGGGCGAAGGAGTATTTGTTACTGCTCGCCACGTCATTGAAGATAAGACCATCCTCGAGGTTGGGTCGACGGAGCGTTCTTATGTACCCATCGAGGACGGCGGCGCCTCGTCGACAGTAGTTGTCAAGGATGGCGTGAAACGGCCTGTGCACGCCGTGCACAACAGAGTCTTGAACTTGACACGCGGCCCCTATTTTCATTCCGACGATTCAGTCGATGTGGCAGTCTTTCAGGTCGGGAATATCGATCCGATGACACCTGTGGTCCGCCTAGGTGGCCATCTGGACGATTGGCTGGGTGAGAGTGACTTCGTATTAACTGAGGCAATCGTGCTGGGGTATCCACGGATTCCAAAAGCCATGCGGCCAAACCTTGTTGGCACCCGCGCCGAGGTGAATGCGATGATCGATCGGTATGATGCACCGCACGTACATTTTGTGCTTTCGGAAATGGCGCGTGGTGGCTTCAGTGGTGGGCCGGTGCTTAGTGAGTATGGATATGCGCTCGGAATGGTAGCGAGTTCGCTCGTTACCAATGACGATAGAACTGAACTCGGCTACATGACCGCCGTCGGCGTTGAGCCTCTTTATGTCTGCCTCGCAGAGCGTGGACTGCTTCCCGATTGTCAGGCAGAGGGGTGGGACGATTTCTGGAGTATTTCCTCGTCTGACTTTGGCGAGGAGTCGGATGAAACCTGACTTAGGTCAAATTAGTGCGCAAGGATTGCGTTGATCGCGTCCTGTAGTTCCGCGGGGACGGGGTCGGCGGCGGTGATGCTCTGTGGACCTGCCTGGATTTCGATGGTGCGGTAGCGGCGGGCGGTGGTGACGAACTTCTTGATTGACCATCCGGCCCGCCCCTCGACGAGCCTGGTGATCGCGAGGGCGGCGAAGACGATGGTCAGGTGCGCGTCGATGCTCTCGCGGAGGCGGTGGTAGATCGGGCGGGCGGCGAGATCACTTTTGGTCATCCGGAAGCTCTTCTCGATCCGCCACAGCTGGTGGTAGGAGCCGATCACGAACTCCGGTGTCGGGGCGTCGATGTTGGTGACGTACGCCTTCCATCCCGCGACGGCTCGGTTGCGGGCTTCGAGGTCACGGTTGACGCTCTTCTTCGCGTCCTTGATGGTGACGAACCGGTTCCGCTTGATCGGGATCTTTCCGTCAACAGCCCTCTGCGCCTTGATGATCTGCTCGTCGATACCCTTCAATGTCCGGCGGGCCCGGGCGGCCCGGTACTGGTAGTAGACAACGTGATCGCGGCGTTTGTCCGTCGGGCCGGCGGGCATCGGCTGGATGAGCACGAGTTGGTCATCGGGTTCCTGCCCGGGATGCCGTTTGCGCCAGTCGTCGATGATCCACGGCACGCTCGCGCCGAGGCGTTCGCCGATGATGAACCGCAACCCGGCGGCTTCGAGGGCCTGCTTGTTCGCCGCGGAGACCATCCCGGCGTCAGCGACCACCGTGACCTGCCCCGATTCGAGGTGGTGGGCGGCGGTGAACGCGGCAATCGTCGGCAGCATCGTGGTGGTCTCCGCCCGATTGCCCTCGAACGCTTCGATCTGCAACGGGAACCCCGACGGATCGGTCAACAAGCCCACAGTGATCTGCGGCTCAAGGCGGCGTTCCTTGGAGAAACCGGGCCTGCGGAACTCGTCCTCGGTGTCGGTTTCGAAGTAGAGCGTGGTCACATCGTAGAGCAACAACGTCGCCGGCCCGATTCCGGCGTGGTCGGCGCACGCGGCTGATAGTGCTTGCCGCCAAGCCGGTTTCGCATACACGGGCAGCCGCCGGGTGATCGTGCGATAGGACTGCGCCACGCGGCCGACCTCATCGAGCACCCGCAGCGAATCGAGTTTGCTCGTCGGTTCGATGATCCGGGCGAGCACCAGATCCCGGAACACAGCATCGCCGCCGGTCGCGGTATCGAATCCGAGCCGCCGGTAGGCGCCGTCGAGGGCATCCCACAGGACGGCCATCCGCGAGGCGGTGATCGGCAACGGACCCACCTGCGGCGCCTCGCCGATACCCAGATCCAACATGGTCTGACCTGCTGCGATCTTCTCCTCACCAGCAGCGCGCAGCGCGGCGAGCTGCTGCTCGTCATGCGCGGACCCCAGATGTTCAATCTTGCGGGACCCGCGGGTCGAGGACCAGACGATCTGCACCGCCGTCGCCCCCGACGCGGTCTTCACCGTCCTCACGTACGCCACCCCAGCAGCCTACGAACCCCACAATTTAGTGCGCAGATCCGCACCAACACGACACGATCACCGCAGCTCACCGCGGTGCATGCACGCGCATGTCCGAATCGTGTCCTAAGTCAGGTTCGCTCGTTACCAATGACGATAGAACTGAACTCGGCTACATGACCGCCGTCGGCGTTGAGCCTCTTTATGTCTGCCTCGCAGAGCGTGGACTGCTTCCCGATTGTCAGGCAGAGGGGTGGGACGATTTCTGGAGTATTTCCTCGTCTGACTTTGGCGAGGAGTCGGATGAAAGCACGTAGCGGCAAGAGACCTGGTCCAGTTGCCCAGGCTGTGGCGCGGCGATGGCGCGACTCGTGTGTATGGCGGCACGGTCGCAGCCGACATCGTAGAGGGCGGGGTGGTCAACGTTGGTTTGCGTGGTCGTCGTCCTCGTCCGCTTGCTGATCGTCCGCTCGTGATTAGCGAGGATTGGTCGGCTGCGCACGAAGCCTGGTGATATATGAGTTCACGCCTCGAGGTGGGGCTCCTCTAGGTGCGCTGAGAGGCGCCTGAAGAGCGCTCTAGCCTGTCGTGCCGCAGGAGGTGTGGGACGCCGGACCTCGGCCCTGCCAGTGTTGTGAGACATATGACTTATAGGTCCTTATAACTAGGGGCGACCTATAAAGACCTATACAGTCACCGCTCGTCTGCTAGTCCCGGCCGAAGGCCAGACGTTCAGTCGCAGGTACGGAAGGGGCTGCTGCACGGATAGGTGACACCCGATCTGTGGTGCCGTAAGGGCACCGCTGGAAGGATGTCAACATGCCCAAGCCTTATCCCCGTGAGTTCCGTGACGATGTCGTCGGTGCCGCGCGTCGTCGGGAGGACGGTGTGACGATCAAGCAGATCGCCGCCGACTTCGGTGTCAGCGAGACCTGTCTGCAGAACTGGCTGCGTGCCGCTGATGTTGAGGACGGTAACCGGCCGGGGGTGACCGCCTCGGAGTCCGCCGAACTGCGCGAGCTGCGGAAACGAAACCGGTTGCTGGAGCAGGAGAATGAGATTCTTCGGCGGGCTGCGGCGTATCTGTCGCAGGCGAACCTGCCGGGAAAATGATGTACCCGCTCGTGAAAGAGCTCGCCGCGGACGGGATCCCCGTCACGGTGACGTGCCGGGTTCTTAAGCTCGCTCGCCAGCCTTACTACCGCTGGCTCAAGGACGCTGTGACCGCTGCCGATCGGGTCGCGGCCGAGCGCGCCAACGCCTTGTTCGACGCGCACCACGATGATCCGGAGTTCGGGTACCGGTTCCTGGCCGATGAAGCTGAAGCTGCAGGTCAGAGGATGAGTGCACGGACGGCGTGGCGGATCTGCTGCACCAACGGCTGGTGGTCGAGCTTCGGTAAGAAGCGCGGCCGCAATGGGAAGAAGCCGGGGCCGCCGGTGCATGATGACCTGGTCGAACGCGTCTTCACCGCCGACGCACTCGATGAGCTGTGGCTCACGGACATCACCGAGCACTGGACCGACGAGGGCAAGCTCTACCTGTGCGCGATCAAGGACGCCTGCTCCGGGCGGATCGTCGGCTACAGCATCGACGCCCGCATGCAATCGCGGCTGGCGGTGAATGCACTCAACAATGCGGTCGCCCGCCGAGACGCAGACGTATCCGGTTGTATTATTCACTCGGACAGGGGTTCTCAGTTCCGGTCACGGAAGTTCGTGTCCGCGTTGAACCAGCACGGCCTGGTCGGATCGATGGGCCGGGTCGGCGCCGCTGGCGACAACGCTGCGATGGAATCCTTCTTCTCGCTGCTGCAACGCAACGTCCTCGACCGGCAACGCTGGGCCACCCGCGAGGAGCTACGAATCGCGATCGTCACCTGGATCGAAAGGACCTACCACCGCCGACGCCGGCAAGCGGGCCTCGGCCGCTTGACCCCGATCGAATACGAGGCCATCATCAACACGGCCGCACCAGCGGCGTAACACTCCACCTGTCACCTATCCGTGCAGCAGGCCCGGTGCTGATGCCGGCCGTCGATTACCAGGCGCGGCGGTCCGCCGCTCAGACAAGCCAGATCAGATGGCACCTATCGGTACAGCAGCCCCATCAGTGCAGCAGTCCCCAGCGGTCCCCTCGAGTGGTGGCAGAGCGGTGACTGCTCCTTGCCATGGACGACCTGGCTGACCAACCGCGCGCTACCTATCGGAGAGTGATCCCGACGACCTGTCGCTGTGCTGTCCGCCGGTGTCGGGCGCGGTCCGGGTCGGCTTCACCATTTGTGGCTGCCCTATGCGGATTCGCTGACCTCCGCGGGCGTGGTTAGATCGGCATCACCGTGTTGGAGACGAACAGGCGGCGCACCAGGTCGATGAACTCGGCCCAGTACCCGGTGACCAGCGCGACGCCGACGACGATCATCAGCACACCGCCGACGACCTGGATGCGGCGCGAGTTGCGGCGCAGCCACCCGACGGCGCGGACGGCCACCGTCGACCCGAGGGCCAGGACGATGAAGGGCAGGCCGAGCCCCGCGCAGTAGGCGACGATGAGGATCGCGCCGCGTGCGGGCTCGGCGTCGGTGCCGACCACGATGGACAGGATCCCGGCGAGCGTGGGGCCGATGCACGGGGTCCAGCCGAGGGCGAAGACGCCGCCGAGCAGGGGTGCGCCGGCGAGGGTGGTCCACTGCCGCGGCGCGAACCGGACGTCGCGCTCGAGCATCGGCACCAGCCCGATGAAGGCGAGCCCCATGACGATGGTGACGACACCACCGATCCGCATGAGGGTCTCGGCGTTGAGCCGGATCGACGTGGCGAGCCCGAAGACCGACATCGTCATCAGCAGGAAAACGGCGGTGAACCCGGCGACGAAGAGGACCGCCGCCCCCATGACGCGCCAGCGCCCGGCGCGCGCGCCCGCCCGCGCCTCGTCGACGGTGGCGGCGGGCGCCTCGGCGCCGACGAGCCCGGCCAGGTACGACAGGTAACCCGGTACGAGCGGGACGATGCACGGCGAAGCGAAGGAGACGAGCCCGGCGAGCAGGCACGCGCCGAGCGCGAGCAGCAGCGGGCCCGAGACCGCGGCGTTGGCGAAGGCGTCCCCCATCAGCCCTCCCCCAGGACCTTCTCGATCGTGGAGCTCAGTTCCTTCTCACCGACGGTCGTGAGGTAGGAGGCGGCCACGCGGTGCTGCCGGTCGAGCACGAAGGTCATCGGCACCACGGTGGTCGGGTACTGCGCGCCGATGGCCAGCAGGGTCTTGCCCGGCGGGTCGTAGATCGACGGGTAGGTCAGGCCCTGCGAGCCGATGAAGTCGCGGGCGGCGTCGTCGCCGGCGGTCTCGCGCACGTTGATGCCGAGGAACTGCACGCCCCGGTCCTTGGTGGCGAGGAAGGTGCGCTCCAGCTCGGGGGATTCGATACGGCACGGCGCGCACCAGCTGCCCCAGACGTTGATGACGACGACCTTGCCGGCGTAATCGGCGAGCCGGATCGTGGTCTTCTCGTCGGTCACGCTGCGCCCGGACAGGTTCTCGACGGTGCTGCGCTGCCCGGGCTCGTAGAACTGCCGGACCTTGCCGCCGGGCGCGATGACGCCGCCCTTGCTGGCCTGGTCGGTCAACTGAACGCAGCCGGTGGTCGCCAGGAGCGTCACGAGGACGAGCAGCGTCAGCTGTGCGTAACGGCGCACCGCTACTGCTTGGACGAGGGTCGGCCGGCGGCAACGCTCTCCCCAGCGGGGTGCTCGTCGTTGCAGCACTCGCAGTCCGACTCACTCGCGTCGTTCGTTCCTGAGGGGGCGATCGTCAGGAGGTTCAGTCCCGTCGTGCCACCGTTCGAGCCCCGCGGAGTGGGCGTGCCGCTGTCGCGGCGGTCCGGTGTGGGGGCGCAGCAGGCGTCGTCGGGTGTGTGCGTTTCGGCGACGGTGACGTGGTGGCGGTCCCCGGCCTGGACTGTGGTGGTGGACAGGCCCGGGAGGGTGACGGTGCGGGCGGCGCGGATCGCATTGAGGATCACGAGGACTTCGGCGGCTTCGTGGATCAGTACGACGGTGGCGAGACCGAGAACACCGGTGGCGGCGAGCGGGATCAGGATGCCGATGATGAGCATCGCGAGGACGATGTTCTGCAGCATGATCCTGCGGGCTCGGCGGGCGTGCGCGAGAACCTGGGGCAGGTGGCGCAGGTCTTCGCCCATCAGCGCGACGTCGGCGGTTTCGATGGCGACGTCGGTGCCCATGGCGCCCATGGCGATTCCGATGTCGGCGGTCGCCAGCGCGGGGGCGTCGTTGACGCCGTCGCCGACCATGGCGATCGGACGCCCCGCGGCGATGCGGGTGACCAAGGTGGCCTTGTCCTCGGGGAGCAATTCCGCGTGGATCTTGGTGATCCCGGCCTGCTGTCCGAGGGCGGTCGCGGTCGCGGCGTTGTCGCCGGTGAGCATGACGGTGTCGATACCCAGCCGAGCGAGCCGGTCGATCGTCTCCGGTGCCTCGGGCCGCAGCTCGTCGCGGACTGCGACCGCGCCGATGACGACGCCATCGCGTTCGACCAGAACGACGGTGGCCCCGTCTGATTGCAGCGCGGTGACGCGGGAGGTGAGGGCGGTCGGGTCGATCCAGCCGGGCTTGCCCAGGCGCAGTTGGTGGCCGTCGAGGCTGCCGGTCAGTCCGTGGCCGGGGACCGCGGTGACATCGTCCGCGACGGAGCTCGGATCGGGTGCGGTGTCGAGGATCGCTCGTGCGAGGGGTGCTCGCTGCGTGCTTCCAGCGCCGCAGCTGCAGCGAGGACCTCGTCCTCACTCCGGTCGGGGGCGGTGAGGATCGCGATGACCTGCGGTGTGTTGCGGGTCAGGGTGCCGGTCTTGTCGAGCGCGACGACCCGGATCCGTCCGAGTTGCTCGAGGGCGGCGCCGCCCTTGACGAGCGCCCCTTGCCGGCTGGCAGCTCCGATTGCGGCGACCACGGTCAGCGGGACGGCTATGGCCAGGGCGCAGGGGGAGGCGGCGACGAGGACGACGAAGGCGCGTTCGATCCACACCATGGGATCCCCGAGGAGTGCACCGATGCCTGCGACGGCGGCGGCGAGCACCATGATCGCCGGGACCAGCGGCCGGGCGATCTTGTCGGCGAGCCGCTGGGCGGTGCCCTTGCGGTCCTGTGCTTCTTCGACGATGTGCACGATCCGGGCCAGGGAGCTGTCGGAGGCGGGTGTGGTGACCTCGACCTCGATCGCGCCGCCGCCGTTGATCGCGCCCGCATGCACCTGATCGCCCGGTCCTGCTTCCACGGGGACGGACTCGCCGGTGATCGCGGACAGGTCGAGGCTCGTGCGGCCGGCGCGGATCGTCCCGTCGGTGGCGGCGCGCTCACCGGGCCGTAGCACCATCACATCACCCACGCGCAGCTCATCCGGTGCCAGCGTGACCTCGGTACCGCTACGGAGGACCGTCGCGGTCGGTGGCACCAGCGCCAGCAGGGCCCGCAGGCCGCGGCGGGTCTTGACCACCGCGTAATGCTCAAGGCCCTCGGCGATGGAGAACAGGATCCCCAGCATCGCGGCCTCGGCGAACTGCCCCAGCGCGAGGGCGCCGATCGCCGCGATCGTCATCAGGGTGCCGACCCCGATGTGACGGTGGCGAAGCAGGTTGGTCACTGCCGACGGGACGAACGACAATCCTGCTACGACGGCGGCCGCAACCTCCAATCCGACCGACAGCGCCTCCTGCCCGGCGCGGCCGAGCAACCAGCCCACGGTCAGCAGCACGATCGCGATCGCCGCGTACTGCAACTCGCGGACCTGCCACAAACGCCCACCGCCCTCGGCGGTCTCGTGCTCGTCCGTCTTGCCCGCAGGGTCGGACTGCGGTCCGCAGCATGCGTCAGCCATGAGTGCCCTCCAGATGTTCGGTCAGTTCGTCGGTACCGGTGATCGCCGCGCGCAGATCGTCCGGGATGGGCATTCGCCGGCGCAGTCCCACCGACGCCCGCCCGGTGTTGCCCTCCGGGTAGCGCCCGGTCAGTGAGCCCGGGGCGGCCAGGACGATCCGAACGACCTGACCGAGCGCTTCACCCCGGTTGCGCTCCCGCACCGCGAGCACGAACATCGCGACGTGATTGCCCGTGTGCAGCCACGGATCGGGCTGCGAGAGAATGTGCGCCCGCTCCAGATGCCGCCACTTCACCGCGCCAGCCGGCGCAGCGTGCGCAGCTGCCATCTCCACGCGATACAGGTCCCGGACCGTGTCGCTCAACCGCGTCCCGGACCACATCAGCAGCACTCATCCGTCGACGCGGCCGCGCAGCAAGCGGGATCGACCGCAAGAACCAAACCCAGAAGATCGTCGAGCGCGCGACCGATCCGCGGATCGGCCAACTCGTACCGGCTTCTCCGTCCCTCCGGTACTGCGACGACCAGTCCGCATCCACGCAGGCATGCGAGGTGATTGGACAGGATCTGCCGCGAAACCCCGATCTCCTCGGCCAGCTCGGCGGGATACCCCGGCTGCTCCCGCAGGGCAAGGAGGATCTTCGTTCGGGTCGAATCCGACAACGCGTGTCCGAACCTGGTCAGAGCGTCACGACTGAGTGCAACATCCACGCACCGTACTGTACAGTGTGGGCTGTATTCACGGAAGACTGAACTATACGGTTCAGGTGGTTACGGCCTGACGGCCCTGGGAAGGTGGCTCTTCGAGTGACTCGTGCGACACAGGTGTCCGTCGGGCTGATCGTGGTCTTCGTGATCGGGCTGGGCACCGCGCTCTGGCTGAACACTCCCGACGACCGTTCCACCAGTTCCCCGGGCGCCGGCGTGGACGGGGCGAGCAGCGTGTTGGTGCGCCCGGACAGTCATCGCCTCTCATCCGTGCCCGACGGCAAAGTCACCTTCGTCGAGTTCCTCGACTTCGAGTGCGAGGCCTGCGGTGCCGCGTTCCCGTCGATCGAGCGCCTGCGCGCCCAGTACGGGGATCGCGTCAGTTTCGTCGTCCGCTACTTCCCGATTCCATCACACTTCAACGCACAACGCGCCGCCCGAGCTGTCGAATCCGCTGCCAGGCAAGGCCGATTCGAGCAGATGTACAAGAAGATGTACGAAACACAGACCCAGTGGGGCGAGCAACGCACACCCAAAGACGAGCTTTTCCGTTCCTTCGCCACCGAGCTCGGCCTCGACCTCGCCCGCTACGACCGCGACTACAACGATCCGGCGACAGCGGCGCGCATTCAAGCCGATGTCGATGACGGCAAGACACTGGGCGTTCAAGGCACCCCCACCTTCTTCGTCAACGGGAAGCAGCTGACCCCCAACAGCTACGACGATCTCACTCGTGCCCTCGACGATGCCCTCGCCTGACTCATCTACACAGGCACCGCCCGAAGGGCCTGGTACGTTTCCCCGGCTGCTGCCCTGGCTGCTGCTCCTCGGCGGCATCGCCGGAGCACTGGCTTCTCTGGTCCTGACGATCGAGAAGCTGCAACTCGCCGCCGACACGACCTACGTCCCCTCGTGCAGCCTGAACCCCGTGCTCAACTGCGGCTCCGTGATGACCACACCCCAGGCCGCCGTCCTCGGATTCCCCAACTCCCTGATCGGCATCGCCGGGTTCACCGCCATCAGCACCATCGGCGCCGCACTCCTCGCCGGAGCCCGGTTCCGCCGCTGGTTCTGGCTCTGCCTCCAGATCGGCCTCACCGCAGCCCTGGGATTCGTGCACTGGCTCATCACTCAGAGCCTCTACACCATCAACGCGCTCTGCCCGTACTGCATGATCGTCTGGGCCGCCACGGGGCCGATCTTCTGGTACGTGACCCTCGCCAACCTCACCCGCTTCGCGCCGGTCCGCTCACCCGCCGTCAACACGCTCCTCAAGTACCACTCCGTGCCGCCGACGATCTGGTTCCTCACGATCATCACTCTGATCGTCGAACGGTTCTGGTGGTACTGGTCATCGCTCCTACCCTGACCCGGGACCGCTGAGTGGCTGAGACAATGAACCGCAGTACAAGACCTGCGGTGTAGAGCTTCCGCGCCCGGCGATCCGGGCTTACCGTCTCGTCGCCAGCGAGTCGTCCTGCTGCGCGACTCTTGTTTTTCTTGGCTTCACCAGCGAAATAGAGCCGCCTTCGGCCGAGGTGGCAGATTGGGGCGGTAGCGATGACGATCACTGTGCTGCTCGTGCCTGCCAATAGGATGAGTTGGGTGCGGCGCATGGCCTTGCGCTATCGAGAGCGGAGTTCGCGCAGGTAGGCGTTGTACGCCTCGCGTTCGTCCTCTTCCCGACGGTCCGCGCCCGCCCGTTCGGCGTCGCGCCGCTCGGACCGGCGCCAGCGCAGCGCGAACAGACAGGTGGTGATCATGGCGATCGGCTCGCCGTAGGACCATGCGAGGGCGCCAGCGATGGACTGGTCGCGCAGCGGGTCGATCCCCCACGACGCCGGTGGTGCGGAGAAGAGCGTGACCATTGGCGTGGTCGCCATCATGAGGATCACGCCGATGAAGACGTGCAGCGGCATCTCGATGAAGATGTCGAAGAAGCGCATGAGCCAGGAGTCGCGGCCGGGGAGCGGCCCGATCGACAGAATGGGAATGATGAACAGCAGCCCCGCGCCGAGGAAGAAGACCTGCAGCGCGGTGTGGCCGAGCCAGGTTCCGCCGATCGCGTCGACGACGCCGCCGAGGTAGACGCCGTAGTAGCTCATCAGGAACAGCGGGATGGTGAAGCCGGAGTGCAGCACGATCCGCGGCAATCGGCTGCGCAGGAGCCCGAGCGCCGCGGCCAGCACGACGCGGCCGGGGCCGCGGTGCGGTGTTGCTCGCAGTAGCAGCACGCCGGGCGCTCCGCCGACGAGCAGCGGCGGTACCAGGATCGACAGCGTGAGCTGCTGGAACATGAACGCGCTGAACAGGTGCCAGGAGTAGGCCTCGATCCGTAGGCCGGTGACTCCCGCGAGAACGAGGCAGCCGAGCAGGAAGCTCACGACGCGCGCGGCCGGCCACCGTCGCCCTTTCCGGCGCACGGTCCGCACTCCCAGCAGGTACAGTGCGGCCGCGATCGCCGCCGCCAGTGGTAGCACCGGAAGCGGGGTGGGGCCCAGCCGAGCATGCCCAGGATCGACGGTGCGTCGACCGGCGGAGCAGTAGTGAGCACATGCGCATATTACTATATAGTTCATGGACTCTCACAAGGTGCTGGTGATCGAGGACGAACCCGCCCTCGCTCGGCTCGCGCAGGAGTACCTCACCCGTGACGGATTCGAGGTGACGACCGCCGCCGACGGCGAGCGCGGATTGGCCCTCGCGCGCGAGATCGAGCCGGCGGTGATCCTGCTCGACATCGGCCTGCCGCGCCTTGACGGATTGGAGGTCTGCCGTGCCGTGCGCTCCTTCAGCGATGCGTACGTCATCATGCTCACCGCGCGCGGCGACGAGCTGGACAAGATCGTCGGTCTCTCGGTTGGCGCGGACGACTACCTCGTCAAGCCGTTCAGCCCGCGTGAGGTGGTGGCGCGGGTCCGGGCGATGCTGCGCCGTCCGCGCAGCCTGCCCGACGGCGCCGGCGCGGCCCGCCGGTTCGGTGAGCTCACCGTCGATCCGCTCGGGCGCGAGGTCCGGGTGGGGAGCCGGGTCGTCGAGCTGACGGCCACGGAGTTCGACGTGCTCGCCACCCTCGCGCGCAGCCCGAACGTCGCCTTCTCCCGCGCGCAGCTGATCGAATCCATCTGGGGCGCGGGTTGGGTCGGCGACGAGCGGCTCGTCGACGTGCACGTAGGCCGCGTGCGACGCAAGCTCGGCGACGATGCCGGCGACCCGCGGTACGTGCGCACGGTGCGTGGCGTGGGCTACCGGATGGGCCCCGGATGAGGCGGGTGTACGACATCGGGATGGGCGGACGCATGGGCGGCATGCTCATGGCGGTCTCGCTCGGCACGCTCGGCGTGACTGCGGTGGTCGACTTCGTGGTGTGGCCGCTGATCCTGGGGCGCACGGGCATGGTGTCGGTGAACGTGCTTGCCGTGGTCCTCGGATTCGGCTGCGCGGTAGTCTTCTCCGTCGTGGCGAGCGTCTTCATCGCGCGCCGGCTGGGGCGCACGATGGCGAAGTTGGAGGGGGCCGCGCGGCAAGTGGCCGACGGTCGTTCGGGGGTGCGGGTCGCGCCGGTCGCGCTGGGGCCGGAGGCGGACGGCCTGGTGTCGGCGTTCAACGAGATGGCGGTGCAGCTGGAGTCCAGCGATCAGTCGAGGCGCCGGCTGCTCGCCGACCTCGCCCACGAGATCCGCACGCCGGTAAGTGTTCTCGACGGCTATCTGGAGGGCATCGCCGACGGTGTCGTCGAGCCTAATGCCGCGACCCTCGCCATGCTGCGCACGCAGACCACGCGCCTCGCCCGGCTCACGGACGACGTGCTGTCCGTCTCCCACGCCGAGGAGGGCGCGTTGAATCTGCGGCCCAGCCCGGTCGACGTCGTGGAGGTACTCGAGGCTGCCGCCGCGGCGGCGGGGCGGGCGTACGCGGACAAGGGGGTCCGGCTGCACGTGCGGATCGGCCCGGGAGCCCGCCGGAGGATCCAGGCCGACCGCCAGCGGCTCGACCAGGTGCTCGCGAATCTGCTGTCGAACGCGGTGCGGCACAGCGACGCGGGTGGATCCGTCGAACTGGAGGCGGATGTGCAGCCGCACCGGCGGATCCGGATCGCGGTGGTCGATCATGGTGACGGTATCGCCGCTGAGCACCTGCCGTGGATCTTCGAGCGCTTCTACCGCACCGACGTCGCCCGGGATCGCGATCACGGCGGCAGCGGGGTGGGACTGACCATCAGCCGCGCGATCATCTCCGCCCACGACGGGCACATGTGGGTGGAGTCCGAGGGGCCCGGCCGCGGCGCCGCCTTCGCGTTCACGCTTCCGACGCCCTGACCGCCGGCTTCACGGAACCTTCACGTCCTCGCGGTGGATCGTCCACACCGAACCCCCACAGTGGTGGGCATGCAGGAGAAACTCAGAGACATAGCGCGTTTCGACGGGCCCTCGTCGATCGTCGTCTTCCTCGTCGCGTTGCCGCTGTCTCTCGGGATCGCGTTGGCCTCGGGCGCGCCGCTCATGGCGGGGCTCATCGCGGGCGTGGTCGGCGGCATCGTCGGCGGCCTGATGGGCGGTTCGCCGCTGCTCGTCAGTGGCCCGGCCGCGGGCCTGACGGTGGTGGTCGCCGAGCTCATCGCGACTTTCGGTTGGAAGGTGACCACCGCGATCACCGTGGCCGCCGGCCTGGTGCAGATCGGCCTGGGGCTCAGCCGGATCGCGCGTGCGGCGCTGGCGATCTCGCCGGTCGTGGTGCACGCGATGCTGGCCGGTATCGGCGTGACGATCGTGATCCAGCAGGTCCACGTCCTGCTCGGCGGCTCCTCGCGCAGCTCGGTGCTGCAGAACCTCGCGGAGTTGCCCTCGCGGATCGGCGCTCTGCACTGGCCGGACCTCGCCGTCGGTCTCGTGGTGATCGTCGTGATGGTCGTGTGGCCGAAGCTGCCCGCGGCTTGGCGGCGCGTCCCCGGCGCGCTCGTCGCGGTGACGGCGGCGACGATCCTGTCCCTCGTCGTTCCGATGAACGTCGAGCGGATCCGCTTGAACGGCTCGATCATCGACGCCATCGGCCTGCCGGCCATGCCGACCGGCAACTGGGGCGCCGTCGCTCTCGGCGTCCTCACCGTCGCGCTCATCGCCAGCGTCGAATCCCTGCTCTCCGCGGTCGCCATCGACCGCATGCACGACGGCACGAAGACGAACCTCGACCGCGAGCTCGTCGGTCAGGGCGCCGCCAACACCGTCTCCGGCCTACTGGGCGGCCTGCCCGTCACCGGTGTCATCGTGCGCAGCGCCACCAATGTGGCAGCCGGGGCCCGCACCCGCTGGTCCGCGGTGCTGCACGGGGTATGGCTGCTCCTGTTCTCCGTCGCGCTGTCGGGTCTCGTCGAGAAGATCCCCACCTCCGCGCTCGCCGGCCTGCTCATCGTGATCGGCGTGCAGCTGGTGAAGATCTCCCACATCCGCACCGCCCGCCGCACCGGCGACCTGCTCGTCTACGCCGTCACCATCGGCGGCGTCCTGTTCCTCAACCTCCTCGAGGGCGTGCTCGCCGGGCTGGTCGTCGCGCTGGTCCTCGTCCTGTGGCGCGTCGCCCGGGCCCACATCGAGACCGCGGTCGACGGTGCCGGACGCTGGCACGTCACCATCGACGGGACGCTGTCCTTCTTCTCACTGCCGCGCCTGACGCGGGTGCTGGCCACGGTCCCGCCGGGGCAGGACGTCGCGATCGAGCTGACCGTCGACTTCCTCGACCACGCCGCGGCCGAGGAGATCCAGGAGTGGGCCCGGCGCTACCGGGCCGCGGGCGGCACCGTCACCGTCGACGACCTCGGCGGCGCGGCGCTTGACGCGGCCGCGACCGTCACGCCGCGTCGGGCCACCGAGCGCCCGGCCGAGCGCGGCCTGCTGCCCTGGCGCGCGCACGCCCGCGGCGGCCTCGCCGACGGCATCGCCAGGTATCACCGGCGGCACGCGGCCCTCCTCAGCGACGACTTCGACCAACTCAGCGGCGGCCAGAAGCCCGAGGCCCTGTTCCTCACCTGCGCGGACTCGCGGGTGGTGCCGAACGTCATCACCGGCAGCGGCCCGGGCGACCTGTTCACCGTCCGCAACGTGGGCAACCTGGTCCCGCCCGCCGGCACGGACCCGTCGATCGAGGCCTCGCTCGCCTACGCCGTCGACCAGCTCGCGGTGCGCCAGATCATCGTGTGCGGGCACTCGGCGTGCGGGGCGATGGGCGTCGCGCTCACCTCGCCCGCGGTGCCCCCGACGATCGAGCGGTGGATCGAGCACGCGGCACCGTCGACCACGGCCTTCCGCGCCGGGCATCCGGTCCGCGCCGCGGCGGCGGACCTGGGATTCGGCACTGCTGATCAGCTCTCGCTGGTCAACGTCGCCGTGCAGGTAGCGGCGGTCGCCGAGCATCCACTCGTGCGGGACGCGGTCGCCGCGGGGCGGGTCGAGGTCATCGGCCTGTTCTTCGACATCGCCTCGGGGCGGGTGCTGCGCGTGACGGACTCGGCGGTCGTGGAGGCGGACACCCTCACCCACGCCTGAACGGCGCGCCGGCGCGGCGCTGCGGAGCTCACCCCCGCAGCGCCGCGCATTGTCCGCGGAACTGACGACACTCGCGCTTCACATCGCTGTGAACCACCGCAAAACCATCACTAGCTAGTCCCCGCAGGACCTGAATGTGAAGGCGATGATCGATCCCGCAACGGGAGATGACCTTTCACTCACCGCGAAGTAACGCAGCTCGGGCATGCTCCTGGGCAACGCCCCACACATGTCAGTTGTCATCTGGGAGCGCGCTGCCAGCTACCCAGGACTCCCACGGGACTGACCAATCGCCGTTCTGCCATTGCTCAAGCGACGGCCCGCCGGTGTTGCGGACTTCCACGACGTCGCCCGGCTGGCTGATACCGAAGAACCACTGTGCATTGTCGGGGCTGAGGTTGAGGCAGCCATGGGATTCGTTGCGCACGCCCTGGGCGGCGATGTTGTCCAGGGCGTGCAGATAGATGCCGTCGTTACTGATCCGGGTGGCCCAGCCAATGGTCTGCCTGTATCCGAGCCGTGAGTTGATCGGCAGCCCGTAGGTCGACGAATCCATGACAACCGGGTTGGCCTTGTCGAGCACGGTGTAGATGCCGCGCTGGGTCCAGAAGTGCAGGGTCTTACCGTTGACCGTCTCAGTCCCGCCCTGCCCCATGGACGTGGGCATGGAGCGTACAACCTGGCCGTTGATGTACACTAGGACCTGTTTGGTGGCGTCGTCGGCGATCGAGATGTGCGACTCTCCGATGCTGAATGAGAGCGCGGTGTCCTGCTGCCCCCAGAGTCCTGGGCTGACTTCTTTGCCGAAGACGTTTGCCTCGATCGTGACTTTCGTGCCCGACGGATAATACCGCTTGGGGCGCCAGGCCACGGTCTTGTTGGTGGTCCAGCTCCACGCGCCCTCTATGGGTGGGTCCGTGGTGATGTTCAGTGTCCTCTGGGCGGCAGCGCGATCGGTGATTGGCTCATCGAAGTGGACGACGGCGACCTGACCGACGCCGTAGACGGCGTTGTCGTTCAGTGCGAGCCCTCCGGTGCTCTCGAAGTAGGGCAGAGTCATGTTCTGCGGGGTGATCGTGGTGAAACTGCTGCTGGCCTCCCGCTCTTGCCCGAGAGCCTCGTACTTGACTATTACGGTGTAGGCGGTGGCATAGGAGAGGGGATTCTTGGCCTTCCAGGTGAGTCCATCCGGCGAAGGCGCCAGAGTGCCTTCGATCGGTTCGCCGCTCGCGTCGGTCAGTGTCACGGCCCGCGGAGCGGCGTTGATCGCCTTAACAGAGACCTCCGTGGTGGGGGCGACGCCTTGATCGGTATCCGCCGGAGTAAAGATGATCTGCGCAGGCCCCGGCGGACCGCTGTCGATAGGTTTGGTCGATGACGCCGCCGGGTCACCCGAGACCGTCGTGCTGGCACCGCATGCGGCGACGACCAGCGGCACGGCCCCGACAGCCCCGATCAGCGCGATTCGTCGGCTGCAGCACAGCGCACCCGATTCGCGACCCCACTGGTCTCGGATTGCCACGCAAACACTCCTTTGTCGTCGATGTCTGCCCAAGGTCCGTGGGCAACGAGGCCCTCTTCCGACCCCGTATTCTCATTGTAATATTCGCATATCACCATGCCTTCGATAGAGCCGCCGACCGCACCTGGAATGCTCCGGATGGCTACCGCCGTGCACGTCGTCGGACGATCATGGGCAGGGCAGGCGGTGATACAGCTGATCTTCCTGGTGTCCGGCAGCTGGTTCGTGCTGCCGATCATGTCCCGTGGGGCCACGCCGATGCGATAGTCGGCTGATGCGGTTCTCCGACGCCTTCATCGGGATGTCCCGGCACGTCTTCGTGGGGATGATCGTGATGGTGCCACAACCCTATGGTCGCTACAGCGCCGTGGACGTGTTGAGGCCTGTCGAGGGCCAAACGATTGCAGGCGCCGCGGCCTGGTCGTCCGGCGAGCCAATCGCAGTGGTGGCGATCTGCGCGTTCGCCCTGCGATGAGGCGAAGCGGAGCGGTGAGATGCCAACCTGCGGGCGCAAACCGGCGGGAGGAAGAGGAACGCGCCTCCTGCAACGCTGCTTACCTCGAGCAACTCCGTAGCTGAGAGCATTGATTAATGCGAATATATGCATGTATTGTTGAGTCGCCGAAGACGCGAACGAGGAGGCCTCACGATGGGCGCAGGACACAGTCACGGTTCGACACACGCGGAGGATCACCGACGGAAGCTGGCAATAGCGTTCGCCATCACTGCTTCCATCGTCATCGCTCAAGCAGTGGGATCATGGATCACGGGCAGCCTGGCTCTACTCACCGACACCGCGCACGCGTTCACTGACGCAGCCGGGTTGGCAGTCGCGCTGATCGCCGGCACGCTCGTCCTACGCCCGTCGTCACCGAAACACACCTGGGGATACCGACGCCTTGAGGTCATCGCGGCCCTCGGGCAGGCGACGCTCCTACTCATCGTCGGTGCGTACGCGGCCGTCGAAGGTGTCGGCCGGCTGTTCGAACCCCCCACGATGCCGGCAGGAGAGTTGCTGATCTTCGGAGTCATCGGCTTGGTGGCAAACCTGATCGCGATCGGGATCCTCGCATCGAACCGCGCCGCAAACTTCAACATGCGTGCCGCTTTCCTTGAAGTTCTCAATGATGCCTTAGGATCCATCGGCGTTATTGTCGCGGCCATCACGATCGCGACAACAGGCTTCCAGCAGGCGGATGCTATCGCAGGTCTCTTCATCGCCGCACTGATCGTGCCCCGAGCGGTCAAACTGATCCGAGAGACACTTCACGTACTGATGGAGTTCACCCCGCGCGAGCTCGATCTTGCCGCCGTGCGCGCCCATATCCTCGAGAATCAACACGTCCAAGACGTCCACGACCTACACGCGTCGACCGTCGCCACCGGGCTGCCCGTGTTGACCGCACACGTAGTCGTCGCTGACGAGTGCTTCACCGACGGCCGTGCAGCAACTCTCCTTGATGAGATCAAACAATGTGTGGCAGAACATTTTTCGATATCCATCCACCACACAACCATCCAGATCGAGAACGAGACTACCCGGCTGCACGAATCAGATATCGGGAGTACCCACTAGCCGAAGGACCAGCCCGAAGAACCCGAGTCACTTGACGATGGTTACCACGCCGCGCCAATCCGCTCGAGGGGGGTGCGCTCGCCGGACCGGTCCTCGTGCTGTGGCGCGTGGCTCTCTCCTCGCTGACCGCATCGTGGACAGTCGCCGGCAGTGGACGACTCAGATCTTGATGCGGGGCCAAGTGCCTGATCGCACATACTCGTTCAGGGTGCACAGACTTCGACGATGTGTACGTGGCGCGGTCCTGCCCGTCGGGGGTGCATAGAACATGCATTGTCACAGTGACGAAGGATGGCGGCGTCCCTGGAGATCGGCATCAGATACGTAGGTCTAGGAGGCTCTCGAATCAAGAGCGTTGTAGGAAATGCCATGTCTGTGAGACTGGCGAGTGGACAAGTCCGTGAGACAACTTGCATCGCCGCAGGTCAGAAGACTGTGAGATGTCATGCAGCGTGAGACCCTACAACCGCGGCGGCGCGCGCGAGCGGGTCAGACCGGGGCGTGAACGCTCTGTGCGCTGATCGCGCCACGTCAGTGCTGCAGATGGATAGGCTGGACCCGTCGGGTCGTCGACGATCGGAGCGCCATGTCGGGCAAGAACAAGAAGCACAAGAAGGGCAAGTCCGCGGAGCCGGACGAGCCGCGTCGGCCGCAGCGCGGCGGTGGCTTCGGGATCCCCCTGTTCGATCAGCTCGCGGAGAACCTCACCGCCCCCATCGAGCAGCTGACGGGTGGGCTCGGCACCGTCGGGCAGCACAAGGGCGAGGACGACGAATCCCGCACGCGCGGGGAGGGACTGGGGCTGCCCGTAGTCGACGAGTTGCTGAGCGCGTCACCGCTCGGCGCGCCGGTCGCGAAGCTGTCGGAGACGGCCGGGCCCGTCCTGGAGCCGGTCCTCGGACCGGTCGGCGAGATGGCCACCGCCGCCGCGGCGCCGCTGGAGCAGAGCGCGTCGTCGTTCGGGCTCGGTTCCGTCGCCGGCAGTGTCACGGGTCTGCTCGGCGGCGGTCTACTCGGCGGCATCGGGTCGAAGCAGCGGTCCTCGTCCGCGGGGCTGCGTAAGCGCGGCATGGCGCTGATCAGGTTGTCGCAGCGTCAGGTCCCGGTCCTCGATGACCTGCATCCGTCGTACGGCCGCATCGTGGACGAACTGCTGCCGGACGAGGCGCGCATCCTGCGCTTCCTGGGACGGGCCGGGACGCAGCCGCTCCTGGACGTCCGCACCAAGACGCTGTTCATGGTGGGCTCCGAGCTCCTGGCCGGCGACGTGTCGATGGTGGCGCTGCAGGCGGGTTGCGCGCACCCGGACCAGGACCGGGCGTACTTCGCGAACCTGCACCGCCTCGGCCTGGTGGAGCTGAGCGACGAGCCGGTGGACGACTACCGCCGCTACGCGCTGCTCGAGGTGCAGCCGGAGGCGATCCACGCGATCGAGAGCGTCAAGAAGGCGCACACCGTGTTCCGCAGCGTCCGCGTCACGGCGTTCGGCGCCCGGTTCATCGAGATGGCGTTCGATATCGACGGCTACGACGCGGGCGGGTGGGCCGACGACGGCCGCAATGACAAGTACATCGGCAAGCGCGGCCCGCACGGCAAGAAGCTCGCCAAGGCGGGGTGACCGCGTACCGTCGGTTCGGCCGGCGGTGCCGGGCGTACCGTCAGGCCCCGAACAGGAAGACGTGGGCCGCGCCCACGATGATCCCGAGCAGGCCGCCGTGCGCGTACAGCAGCCAGGCGTCCTGCTCGATTGCGGCGTAGAGCATCTCGCTGAACTCCGACGGCTTGAGCTCGCGGAACTTCTTCGTGGAGAACGCGGCGATCTTCTTCGCCTTCTCCTCGTTGAACTCCTTGTCGTAGAAGACTTCCGGCGTGAGGTCGACGATCTCGGCGCTGACCTTCCGCTCCAGGGCGTCCAGGTCGGCGACGCCCAGGGTCCGGCCCACGGTGGTCGCGACGGGGGTGAAGATCCGGTCCAGCTCCTCGGAGATGACTTCCGCGATGTAGGCGGCCGTCTTGTCGCCGCTGGCGCCGAACAGCAGCTCGTGCGTGAAGTTGGAGACGGTGAGCACCTTCTCGGACATCATGTCGGCGACCTGTGCGGCGGCCTCGTGCTGGCGCTTGGGGAAGATGCCCTGCTTCCACAGGTACTTGTACCGGGGCTGCGGATCGCCGGGTTCGAAGACCACCTTGATCGCGAGGATGTTGACGACGATGCCGATGAGCGCCGAGCCGACGAGCACCACGAGCCACCCGGGGATCGCGCTGAGGACGGGCGGGTGCGCCAGGTGCACCCAGCCCAGGTACAGGGCGAGCGGGATGCCGAAGAAGAACCCGGCGGCGCCGATCTTGACCATGAACCGCAGCTCGGGCTTGCCCATGCCCTGGAAGATCTCGCTCAGCACCGCGGGGTTGCGGCGCAGATGGTTGACGGTCATCAGCTTCACGTCGAGCAACTCGTCGATGTGGTCGCCGACCTTGGCGAACGCGCGCTGCGAGATCTCCGGGACGCGGTCGTCGATCGTCGAGATGATGCCGTCCTGCACGCCGGACGGCATGGTGTCCCACAGCCACTTGTACTGCGTGTCGATGGCGTCGACCGCGATGCGACGCACGTGCGGCCTGGCCTCGCGGGCCATGAACTCCGCCATCTTGTCGGGCTCGAGCTCCTGGTAGAACGTGGCGACGCTGCCGATCCGCGCGATCGACATGTCTACGAGCAGGCTGGCCATCTTCTCGGCGCGACAGGGGATGAAGCCCTGGAAGCCGAGGATGCCGCCGGGCGCGAAGATCGGCAGGATCTGGATCTTGCGCGGCAGCAGTCGGAACAGGGCCGCGAGGCCGGGCACGTAGAAGCCCGTGAAGTTGCTCGGCGAGAACAGCATGATGACGCCGGTCCAGTTGGTGATGAGGCCGGCGATCGCGGCGAACACGGGGACGCTGATCAGGTCGATGATGAACTTCGACTGGCCCGTCAGGGACTCCCAGTCGATGATCCCCGACACAGCTATCATCTCTGTCTGCACCGTGCCAACTCCCGCCTGACCACGTTCCGAAGTGCGAAGGCCGTGCTAGTCGCGCCGCTGCGCACCCGATCCGACTTGAGTGCGAATGCCTGCCAACTCAGAAGTTAGCCGTGGGACGCGGCCGGTGTCCGGCCTTTCGCCGAAGCGGCCCGTGGAGCGGGACGTTTCACCCGTCCCCGTCAGGACGCCGCGACGGGGCTTTCGAGCCCGGCCAGACACTCCGGCAGCGGCGCGCGGTGCAGCACGCCGAGCCGCTGCGTCGCACGGGTGAGCGCCACGTAGAGCTCGGCCGCGCCGCGCTCGCCGTCGGCGAGGATCTCCTGCGGGTCGACCACCAGCACCGCGTCGAACTCGAGCCCCTTGGTCTCGGACGGCGGGACCGCGCCCGGCGTACCGTCGGGCCCGATGACGACGCACGTGCCCTCCCGGCCCGCCTCGTCCTCGGCGAACTCCTCGATCGCGTCGGCGAGCCCCTCGTCGGTCACCCGCCGCGCCCACGGCCGGAGGCCGGAGGCGCGCACCGACTCGGGCGGCACGGTGCCCGGTGCGAACTCGGCGAGCACGTCCGCGGCCACCGCCATGATCTCCGACGGGGTGCGGTAGTTCACCGTGAGCGCGGTGTACGCCCACCGGTCGGCGACGTACGGGTCCAGCATCTCGGCCCATGAGCGCGCGCCCGCGGGGCGCTGCGCTGGGTGAGGTCGCCGACCACCGTGAACGACCGGGACGGGCAGCGCCGCATCAGGACCCGCCAGTCCATCGCCGAGAGCTCCTGCGCCTCGTCGACCACCACGTGCCGGTACACCCACGTCCGGTCCGTCGCGGCGCGCTCCACCAGGTCGCGGGTGTCCCGCTCCTCGAACCGTCCCGCCAGGTCGTCGGCGTAGAGCAGGTCGGTGGCGAACAGGTGGTCCTCGTCGTCCATCGAATCCTGCCGCGAGACCAGTGAATCCAGCACGCCCTCCGCGAACTCCGCCTGTTCCTTCCGGGCCGCGGCGGCGGCCGCGTCGTCGGGCGCCTCGTGCGGGCCGAGGAGCTCGGCGAGCTCGTCCAGCAGGGGCACGTCCGAGACGGTCCAGGCGGCACCGTCGGGCCGCAACAGCGAAGGGTCCGCGCCCGCCGCGACCAGCCGCGCGGGCGAGCTCAGCAGGTCCGCGAGCAGGGTTTCGGGGAGAGCACGGGCCACAACCGATCGACGGTGCGCCGGAAGGTCCCGTCCACCGCGAGGTCGGCGAGCATGCTGCCGCGCATCTCCTCCCACGCCCGCGTGTCCTCGCGGCGCAGCCACTGCTTCCCGATCCGGCCCAGCGCCCGCTCGGTGATCGCCCAGGTCAGCACGTCGAGGAAGACGGCTCGCGCCTGGTTGTGCGGCTGCTCGCTGTCGCGCGCCTCGTTGCGGGCCCAGCCGACCACGTCGGCCTCGATCCGCACTTCGGTGTCGCCCAGCCCGATGGAGACGGGCGTCTCCGGCAGAGTCCGACGGTCCGCCACCGCGGCGGCGAGCACGTCGGCCATCGCGGCCGCGCCCTTGATCCGCGCCACCGCCGGCGTGTCCTCCGCGCGGGCCGTGACGCCCGGGTACAGCGTCGCCGGGGTAGCGAACACCACGTCCGACTCGCCGAGCGAGGGCAGCACCCGTCCGATGTGCTGCAGGAACGACGTGTTCGGGCCCACCACCAGCACTCCGTGCCGCTCGAACCGCGCCCGCTGCGTGTACAGCAGATACGCCACCCGGTGCAGCGCCACCACGGTCTTGCCCGTGCCGGGCCCGCCCTCGATCACCGTGACGCCGGGGTTGTCGGACCGGATGATCCGGTCCTGGTCGGCCTGGATGGTCGCGACGATGTCGCGCATCGAATCGCCGCGCGGCGCGTTCACCGCCGCCAGCAGCGCCGCGTCGCCGCGGGCGTCGGCGCCCGGCCGGCCCAGCATCTCGTCGGTGAACGCGGTCAGCTCCCGACCGTCACTGAGGAACTGCCGCCGCCGGTGCACGCCCTCGGGATGCGCCCCGGTGGCCGTGTAGAAGGGCCGCGACGCCGGCGCCCGCCAGTCCAGGAGGAGCTCCTTCTCCTCGTCGAAGAGCCCGAGCCGGCCCACGTACCGCGTGCCGACGGTGCCGCCCGGCTCACCGTCGAGCCTGCCGAACGCGAGGCCCTCCTCGGCGACGCTCAGTCGCCGCACCTCCCGCGCGGAGGTCATCACGTCGCCCTCCCGGTCCACCGCCCGGCCCTCATGGTCGCGCAGGGCGTCCGTGTAGCGTCGCCGCGCCCGGTCCCGCTCCGCGTCCAGGCGCGCGTACAACCCCGCCACGTACTCGCGCTCCGACCCCAGGTCGTTCTCGTACTCAGTCATGCACCCTCGCCTCGCTCGAAACCCGATCCGGCCAGCGAGTATGCGCCTACTACGGGCCTTGCGGCAAGCCCCGGGGTGCGTTATAAGTTGGAGTGGGAAGGAAACGTCGCCGGCGATCTCGCTCGAGAGTCCGGGCGGGCGATGACCCGGGTTCGCCCGCGATGGCGAAGTTTCAGTCCATCTGACGCGAACCGCGCGCATCTGCTCGAACATATGTAGGTTCGGACGAGTGGACCTCCGAAGATTTCTCGACGGTCGTTCCGGTCAGCTCGCCTTCCTCACGTATCAACACGCCTCGCTCGTGATCCAGTGCGTGCTGGCGGGCGTGGTGATCGCCCTGGTCGTCGCGGCGCTCGTGTACCGCTCCCGGGCCGGGGCCGCGTTCGCCACGGCCATCGCGTCCGTGGGTATGACGGTGCCGTCCCTCGCCCTCCTCGCACTGTTGCTCATCGTGTTCGGGCTGGGGGTCACCCCGTCCGTCACGATGCTCGCGTTCTACGCCACGCTGCCCATCCTGACCAGCGCGATCGTGGGGCTGCAGGCCGTGCCCGCGGCGCTGGTCGAGGCGGCGCGCGGCCTGGGGATGCCGCGCTGGCGAGTGCTGGCCACCGTCGAACTGCCCAACGCGTGGCCGGTGATCCTGACCGGCATCCGGGTGAGCACGCAGCTGGTCGTCGGCGTCGCCACCGTGGTGGCGTACGTGCTCGGCCCCGGCCTGGGCTCGCTGATCTTCGCCGGTCTCGCCCGCCTCGGGGGCGCGGGCGCGCTCGAATCCGCGCTGGTGGGTACCGCTCTGGTGGTGGTCATCGCGCTCGTACTCGACGGTCTGCTGGTGCTGCTCGGCCGTTTCACCGTCTCGAAGGGACTGCGATGAGACCGAATCCGGAGGATCGAATGTCAGAGACGACAGGCGTATCGATCGAGCTCGAGAAGGTGGTCAAGCGGTACCGCGGGCAGGACAGGCCCGCGGTCAAGGAGCTGTCCATAGCGATCGAGGCGGGGGAGACGGTGGCGATCGTCGGGCCGTCGGGCTGCGGCAAGACCACGACGCTCAAGATGATCAACCGGCTGATCGAACCCACCTCGGGCACGGTGCTGATCGGCGGCACCGATGCCACCGCGGCCGACGCCGACGACCTGCGCCAGGGCATCGGCTACGTGGTGCAGGCGGGCGGGCTGTTCCCGCACTGGACCGTGGAGCGGAACGTGGCCGCGGTGCCCGGGCTCCTCGGCTGGGACAAGGAGCGCACCCGTGACCGCGTGACGGAGCTGCTGGAACTGGTCGGTCTCGACCCCGAGCAGTTCCGCGGCCGCTACCCCAAGGAGATGTCCGGCGGCCAGCAGCAGCGCGTGGGCGTGGCCCGCGCGCTCGCGGCCGACCCGCCGGTGCTGCTGATGGACGAGCCGTTCGGCGCCGTCGATCCGATCACCCGGGTGCGCCTGCAGGACCAGTTGCTCGCGATCCAAGAGGAACTGCACAAGACGATCGTGATCGTCACGCACGACGTGGACGAGGCGATCAAGCTGGCCGATCGGGTGCTGATCCTGTCCGAGGGCGGACAGGTGGAACAGTACGGGACCCCGGAGGAGATCCTCGCCGCGCCGGCGAACGAGTTCGTCGAGGAGTTCGTGGGATCCGGTGCCACGCTGCGACACCTGTCGCTGACCACGGTCAGCGACATCCCCAGCGCCCCGGTTGTGCTTGCCCGCCCCGGCGATCCCTCCGACGAGGTGGCCGCCCGCGCCCGCGAGTCCGGACTCAACTGGGTGGTGGTCGTGGACGCGGACGACCGGCCGCGCGCCTGGCCGTCGGTGTCCGAGGTACTGAGCAAGCCCGTCGTCTCGGACTACGTCGACCAGCGGCTGCCGGTGGCCGAGCGCACCGCGACGCTGGCCGACGCGCTGGACGTGATGCTCGCCGCCAGCCAGGGCGGCGTGCTGGTCACGCAGCGCGGCAAGGTGATCGGATCGCTCACCATCGAGCAGGTGGCCAACCGGATCCGCGAGCGGCAGGCGCTCGCGAACCCGGAGCAGGCCGCCGACACCTACCGGGCGGCGCCGTGACGGCCGCGAGCCGGCAGCCCGGTGCGGCGCGCAGGCCGGCGAGGGCGGAGCCCACGCCGCGGTTCGCGGGCGGCGTGCCGGTGGACCTGATCATCGAGCCGCTGCTGGTGGTGGTCGGGTTCGTGGGCTACCTGATCTGGCACGCCTCGCAGACCTTCTCGGAGGTCGAGGCGGTCCAGTTGCAGTGGTCCGCCCTGAGCGAGTCCGTGTGGCAGCACGTGTGGCTGACGGTGGTCTCCGCCGTGATCGTGCTGGTGATCGCGATACCGCTGGGGATCCTGGTGACCCGCAAGCGGTTCGCGCGGATCTCGCCGGTGGTGGTGGCCCTGGCGAACGTGGGACAGGCCGCACCCGTCATGGGCATGGTGGTGCTGTTCGCGATGTGGCTGGGCACCGGGCGGTGGACGGCGGTCGCGGCGCTGGTGGTGTACGCCGTCCTCCCGATCCTGCAGAACACCGTGACCGGCCTGCGCCAGGTGGACGACCGGGTGATCGAAGCCGCGCGCGGTCAGGGCTTCTCGACGGTGACCACGCTGGTGCGGGTGGAGCTTCCGCTGTCGATTCCGGTGATCCTGCACGGCGTGCGCACCGCGCTCGTGATCCTGGTGGGCACCGCCACCCTGGGCACCTTCATCGGCGCGGGCGGCCTCGGCGTGCTGATCACCACCGGCGTCACGCTGTACCTGCCGAAACTCCTGTTCTCCGGCGCGCTGCTCGTGGCCCTCCTCGCTCTCGGAATCGACTGGCTGGCGCGCCTCGCCGAGTACCTGCTCGCGCCGCGCGGCCTGAGGGGAGTGACCGCATGAGGCGTGCGCTGATCCCCCTCCTGACGGTGCTGGCGTTGGTGCTCGGCGGTTGCGGGTTGGAGAGCAGCTCCGGCCATTTCGTGCACGCCGAGCCCGCCGACGGCGAGCGCCCCCTGGCGGGTGCGAAGATCTCCGTGACGTCGAAATCGTTCTCCGAGGGCATCCTCCTGGGCAAGATCACCACCACGATGTTGCAGGCCGCCGGTGCCGACATCACCGACATCACCAACGCGCCGGGCTCGATGTCGTCGCGGCAGGCGATGACGAGCGGCGCCGCCGACGTCTCGTGGGAGTACACCGGCACGATCTGGGTGAGCTACCTCGGGCAGACGGAGACGATCAGCGATTCGAAGCAGCTGTGGGATCGCGTGCGGGAAGCCGAGCGTGCCAACGGGATCGAGGTGCTCACCCCGGCGCCCTTCAACAACACGTACGCGTTCGCGGTGACGCCGCAGCAGAAGGCGCAGCGGAACTTGCGCACCCTGAGCGATCTGTTCGCCCTGCCGCCGGCCGAGCGCAAGCTGTGCGTGGACCCCGAGTTCCAATCCCGCCCCGACGGATTGGGCCGGTTGCTGGAGAAGTACCAGGTGCCTCTCGGCAGTGGTACCCCGCCGGACTCCGTGATCACCATGGACGCGGGTGTGGTCTACTCGGCGATCTCGGGTGGCACCTGCCTCGCCGGCGACGTGTACGCCACGGACGGGCGCATCCGCAAGCTGGGGCTCGAGCTGCTCGAGGACGACCGGAAGTTCTTCCTGCCCTACGACGGTGTGCCCGAGGTGCGCTCGGACGCGCTGAAGAAGTACCCGCAGATCGCCGACGTGCTGGCGAAGGTGAGCCGACTGCTCACCAACGAGACGATGCAGGAGCTCAACGGGCAGATCGACATCGAGGGGCGCGACCCCGCTGACGTGGCCGCGACGTGGCTGAAGAAGGTCGGCCTGGTGCGCTGACGTTCGGTTCGTCCTGAGCGCAACGCTTCCGGCGGCGGTCCGCCCGGGCGAACACTGGCCGTATGACCGAGAACGTGCCGGACCTGTTGGCCCTCACCGCCACCGAGGCGGCGCGGGTGCGTGCGGGCGAGTACTCACACCTGACTCCGGAGTCCTGGCCCACCGACGAGCGGTGGGCGGCCCGGTTGTGGGGCGACGACGAGGTGGACGTCTGGCTCATCAGCTGGGTCCCCGAGCGGTCGACGGAGCTGCACGACCACGCCGGGTCGCTCGGCGCGCTCACCGTGGTCGACGGTGCCCTGTCCGAACTCCGTTGGGACGGCGGGGCATTGCGTGAGCGGAGGATCGGCCCCGGTGGGCAGGCCGCGTTCGACCGAGGCTGGGTGCACGACGTGACCCGGCACGCGGACGCGCACGACGCCGCCTCGGGTGAGACGGCGACGCCCACGCTCTCCGTGCACGCCTACTCGCCGCCGCTCACCGCGATGTCGTACTACGAGGTCAGTCCCGAGGGCGGCTGCGCCGGACCCGCAGCGAAGTGACGGACGTGCCCGAGGCACCGTCGAACCGGGTGACCGAGCGGGGTATCGACGCGCTCGGCGGCGGCTCGGGCGCGGATCGAGCGTGTGCCCGCCGCGGCGGTCGGGGACGAGCTCGCGGCGGGCGCGCGCCTCGTGGACATCCGCCCGGCGGCGCAGCGCGCCGCGGAGGGCGAGGTGCCGGGCGCGCTGGTGATCGAGCGGAACGTGCTGGAGTGGCGGCTCGACCCCACGTCGGACGCACGGATCCCGCAGGCCCGAGACTGGGACGTGCGGTGGCTGGTGATCTGCTCCGAGGGGTACACGAGCTCGCTCGCGGCGGCCGCACTGCGCGACATCGGGCTGCGCCGCGCGGCGGACGTCGAGGGCGGCTACCAGGCCCTGAAAGCTGCGCTGGTCGGCTGACCGAATCCTCGGTTACGCTCGGTCCCATGCAGGTACAGCTCCGTCACAACCCGTCGTTCACGATGGCCCGGTGCCAGCTGGCGCCGAATGAACCGATGACCGTGGAGTCGGGCGCGATGGTCGCGCACTCCGCCGGCATGAACCTCCAGTCGCAGGCGCAGGGCGGCATCATGCAGGGCCTCAAGCGGAGCCTGCTCTCCGGCGAGTCGTTCTTCGTCTCCACGTTCACCGCCCCGCCGCAGGGCGGTTGGGTCGACGTCGCCGGCACCCTGCCGGGCGATATCGCCGTGCTGCAGATCCAGCCGGACCGGCCGTACTACATCACCCGCGGCGGGTGGCTCGCCAGCTCCTACGGGGTGCAGACGGCCACGCAGTTCGGTGGCGCCAAGACCTTCTTCGGCGGCGAGGGCGCGTTCGGCCTGCAGGTCTCGGGCCAGGGCGAGGTGCTGGTCGCGGTGTACGGCGCGATCGACGTGATCGACCTGCAGCCGGGCGAGCAGGTGGTGATCGACACCGGCCACGTGGTGGCGTACGACCTGAACATGCAGTTCTCGATGCGCCGCGCGGTGCAGGGCAAGTGGATCCAGTCGATGAAATCCGGCGAGGGAATGGTGTTCGAGTTCACCGGCCCCGGGCGGGTGCTGTTGCAGACCCGCAACCCCCGTGGCCTGGAGGGATGGATCCGATCCGTGGCGCCGTCGGCCTGATCCACTGCCGCCGTGGACCCGGCGGCGAGGCAGTCTAGTTCGCGCCCGGGAACCCCGGAGGGGTTCCCGGGAGATTTGACCAGTGCCATGACCACTGTGATCTAGTGGGGATCATGGCTACTGTAACTAAACCGACAGGAGACCATCGCCGGACCGACTGGATCGTGTTCGGCGTGACGGGCGTCGCGGTTGTCGCGTTCGTCCTCTGGGGTTTCCTGGATCCGGATGGGTTGAAGACGACGACCTCCGGTGTACTTGACTGGATCATCACTGATTTGGGCTGGCTGTTCCTGATCGCAGCCAGCTTCTTCGTGCTCTTCGCGGCCTTCCTGGCCTTCTCCCGCTTCGGTCGCATCCCCCTGGGGCGCGACGGCGAAAAGCCCGAGTACAAGACCGTGTCGTGGATCGCGATGATGTTCAGCGCGGGCATGGGCATCGGCCTGATGTTCTTCGGCGCGGCGGAACCGATCTACCACTTCGTGGGTGCGCCGCCCGGCATGTCCAGTCACGACGTCGCGGTGGCCATGGCCACCACCATGTTCCACTGGGGATTCCACCCGTGGGCCATCTACGCCGTCGTGGGCCTGGCCATCGCCTACAGCACCTACCGGTGCGGGCGCAGCCAGCTGATCAGCTCCGTGTTCGCCCCGATCTTCAACAAGACGGGCGGGCAGGGCGTGGGCGGCCGCGTCATCGACATCCTCGCGATCTTCGCCACGCTGTTCGGCACGACCGCCTCGCTCGGCCTCGGTGCCGCGCAGGTGGGTGCGGGACTCGAGCGGCTCGGCTGGGCCGAGGACGGATCGAGCAAGCTGCTCCTCGTGGCGATCATCGCCGTGCTCACGCTGTGCTTCGTGGCATCCGCGGTCTCGGGCGTGGCGAAGGGTATTCAGTGGCTCTCGAACACCAACATGGTGCTGGCGCTGGTGCTCGCGGTGTTCGTGTTCGTGGTGGGTCCCACCGTGTTCATCCTGAACCTGCTGCCCACCTCGATGGGCGCGTACGCGGCGGACTTCATGGACATGTCGGCCCGTTCCGCGGCCAACGAGCCCGAGGCCGGCAAGTGGCTGTCCACCTGGACCATCTTCTACTGGGCCTGGTGGGTCAGCTGGACGCCGTTCGTGGGCCTGTTCCTGGCGAAGATCTCGAAGGGCCGCACCATCCGCGAGTTCGTGATCGGCGTGATGGCCGTGCCGACTCTGGTGTCGCTGGTGTGGTTCGCCGTGTTCGGCGGTACCGCGATCAACCAGGAGCAGGCGGGCATGGGCGTCAGCAAGGCGGAGAACGAGGAGGTCATGCTGTTCGACGTCCTCGGCAACCTGCCGTGGCCCACGATCACCGCGTTCCTCGTGGTGCTGCTGGTGGGGATCTTCTTCGTCTCCGGCGCGGACTCGGCCTCCATCGTGATGGGGACGCTCTCCCAGCGCGGCGCGGAGGAGCCGAACCGCCTGATCACCATCTTCTGGGGTGTCCTCACGGGAACAGTTGCAGCCCTACTGCTCTCGGTCAGCGGAGACGACGCGCTCACCGGCATCAAACAGATGGCGATCATCGCGGCCGCGCCGTTCCTGGTGGTGATGATCGGGATGTGCGTGGGCCTCATGATGGACCTCTGGCACGACCCGCTGATCGTGGCGGAGCGCACGCACCGCGAGGAGCTCGGCGAGCGCATGCGCTGGCACGCCAACACCCTCGCCGTCACCGACGACACGTCCGACGTGCTCCCGTCGGACGACGTGCCGGTGTACTCCGACGGCACCGTGCCCGAGGACCTCTACCACCCGCCGGTCACCGGCGAGCTGGTGACGGTCGAGGCGTACGACGCCGACCACTCGGGGCCGATCGAGATCGTCGTGAAGCCCGGCGCGAAGGAGTAGCCGGACGGTAGACAGGAGGCATGAGCGCCTCCGTCACCGTCGACACCCCGTCCGGCCGCGTGCGCGGCACCGTCGAGCGGGGCGTGGCCCGGTTCCTGGGCCTGCCCTACGCCGCCCCGCTCGACGGTGCCGGCTGGTTCCTGCCCGCCGAACCCGTCGTGCCGTGGACCGGTGAGCGCGACGCCACCGGCTACGGCCCGACGGTGCCCAAGCCGGGCTATCAGGGGCCCGTCGCCGAGCTGCTCGCGGACGAGCCCGACTTCCCCGGACCCGAGTGCCTCAACGTCAACGTCTGGTCGCCGGGCGTCGACGGCGCGGCGCCCGTCGTGGTCTGGATCCACGGGGGCGCGTTCCGCAACGGCAGCAACCGGTCCGGCACCTACGACGGTGCCGCCTTCGCACGCGACGGCGTGGTGTTCGTGGGCGTCAACTACCGGCTCGGCGCCCTGGGCTTCCTGGACACCGGAGACGAGCACACGAACCTGGGGCTGCGCGATCAGCTCGCCGCCCTGCAGTGGGTGCGCGAGAACATCGCGGCGTTCGGCGGGGACCCGTCGCGGGTCACCGTGATGGGTGAGTCCGCCGGCGCGATGAGCGTGGCATGCCTGCTCTCCTCGCCGCTGTCGGCCGGGCTGTTCTCCCAGGCCGTGATGCAGAGCGGCGCAGGACATCACGCGCTGCGCCGCACTACCGCGCAGACCGTCGCGCGGGAGCTCGCCGCCCGCCTCGGGATCGAGCCCACCCGGGAGGCCTTCGCGGGCGTGCCGATCGCGCGGGTGATCGCCGAATCCCAGGCGATCGACCTCGAGGTGCGCAGCGCGCCGGACCCGAAGTGGGGCGAGATCGCGCTCAACACCATGGTCTTCGAGCCGGTGGTCGGCGACGACGTGTTGCCCGCGCTGCCGATCGACTCGATCCGGGCGGGCGCGGGCGCCGATGTGCGCGTGCTGATCGGCCGCAACGCCGACGAGGGGCGATTCTTCATCGTGCCCGGCGGGGTGATCGACCAGATCCCCGAGCCGATGGCGCTGGGGATCGCGGCGGCCTACGGCTTCGCCGATCCCGCCGCGACGGTCGCGGCCTACCGGGGGAGCGAGAACCTGTCCGCGGGTGAGGTGTTCACCGCACTCCTCGCGGACTACACCTTCACGCTGCCGGCCCTGCGGCTGGCGGAGGCGCGGGACGGTGCACCGTCGGATACCTACGTGTACCGGTTCGACCAGCCCTCCACGGCCTTGGACGGGCGGCTCGGCGCGACGCACGCGGTGGAGATCGCGTTCGTCTTCGACACCCTCGCCGCCGCCACCGCGCTCACCGGACCCGGTGCGCCCCAAGCGCTGGCCGACGAGATGCACGCCGCGTGGGTCCGATTCCTGCGCGGCGAGGACCCGGGCTGGGCGCCCTTCGCCGAGGCCCGTGCGGTCCGCGTGTTCGGCGGCGCCGGGGGCATCTCGACGGACCCCGACGCCGCGGCGCGCGCCCTGTGGGACGGCGTGCGCTGAGTCGTCCCACAGGTCAGGCCGCCCCACGGGGCGGTACCGCGCCATCGATCAGTAGGGTGCCGAGCGCATCGGTCCGGGCGTGTACCAGCCGCTGCGCGTGGTGGTCCCGATCTCCAGCTTCGCCGGCTCGGCCTTCGTCCACGGCTGGAACCGGGTGATGGTGCCCCAGTCCATGGCCCACTTGCCCTTCAGGTAGCTGGGCACGATCTGCTCGTGGTACATCGCATCGGTCACGCCCAGCGGGCCGCCGGTCTTCCACCCCTGCCACGTGTTCGACGTCGACACGGTGGCACCGAAGTCCGGCGAGATGCGGAACTCGGGCCGCTCGAACACGCCGTTCACCGCGCGCATCTGGTGCTGGCACGGGAACGCGAACGCCACCATGAAGTCCATCGACACCACCGTGTCGCGGCCGAACACCTCCTGCGCGGTGCGCATGGAGGTCATCCGCGGCGGCGTGAGGGCGATCGCGTCGGGCGAGGGCACCCGGTCGTCGACCACGACGCGCACCGTGTTCGTGCCGCGCGGCAGATCGGCGGTGGGGAAGCGGAGGTTCCGCCAGTTGTTGTTGCTCCACGCGTCGATCGGAACCAGCCTGCCGAGCGGCTGGACGGCGCCGTTCCCGGACCGGTGACCGGCCTCGAGGAACAGCGTGCGGCCGTCGCGCTTGATTCCGTTGAGCCCGGTGGCGGCGACGGGACCGACCACCGAGAGCGTGACCAGCGGCGTGCGGTCGGTGATGGCGCCCAGCGCGTACCAGTCGGTCGTGACGTTCGCCAGCCCGGCGGCCCCCGCGGAGCCGATCACCGGCGTCGTCGCCGGATTCAGGCCGAACGGCAGCGGCACCCCGTCCTTCTTGAAGTCGGGATTGGGCTTGCCGCCCACCGCTTCCGGCTGATCGACGTTGGTGACGTCGTTGTTGTGGCCGGGGTTCGACTTGGTGGGCGAGGCCCACGACGGTACGCCGGTGGGGGTGAAGCCCGTGGACCGCCCGGCGAGCGCCTGCGCGGCGGAGGGGACGGCACCGTCGGGCCGGGGAGCGGGGAGAGCTGCCCGGCGTTCGGGTCCTCCTCCATCAGCACGTAGTCCGCCATTGAGCACGTATCGCCTTGCAGCGCACGAACGTTGGAGGCGGTCCAGGAGAAGCTGCCGCGCTGTGCGTATGCGCCCTTGGCCATCGTCGCGACGTCGAAGAAGACCATGAGCATGGTGAGTATCGCCAGGGTGGGTAGCGTGCGACCACCGCGCCGGGTGGGCTCGGGCGCGTAGTCGCGGCGGTAGTGCAGCCACAGCCCGTAGAGGGCGGTGAGCACCGATGCGGCGAACAGCACCCACGAGAACTTCACGCCGAACAGCTCCGGCGGCATGGTGTTCCAGGGGATCCCGTACGTGCCGACCCAGTAGTAGCCGACCCGGGCGGCGAACGAGATCGCCGCGATGAACAGTGCGGCCGCGGCGAAGAACACCCGGTTGCGCTTGGACCGCATCATCGGCGCCATCGTCATCGTGGCGGCCACGGCGGCGATGCCCGCCGCGTAGCCGGCGAACAGGCCCAGGTGATGCGTCCACTTCGTCGGAGTGAACGCCAGCAGCACGATGGTCGCGAAGAAGACCGCCATCAGGCGCCATACCGGGCCCGCCGAGATGCCCGCGGGGCGCTTGCGCCGCAGCATGAACGTGAGCACCGTGAGCAGGCACAGGAACGCAGTGAGGACGCCGATGCGGCGGACCGCCGAGCCGTCCTCGGTCTCGAGCATCAGGTAGTAGTACCGGACGCCCTCCTCGTACCAGTCGAGCGTCGGGCCGGTGACGCCCTTGACGGTGATCGCCTCGCGCAGCGCGGCTGCGGTGGGTGTGTAGAACGCGTAGAACAGGTACGCCATCCCCGAGGCGAGGATCGGGGCGATCAGCGGCAGCAGCCCGTCGCGCTTGCGGCGCTTCACGATGCGGGTGACGATCTGGCGCGACGCGGCGAGCAGCGCCGCGACGGCGATGAGGCCGCCGGGGGCGGCGCCCACGCACAGCGCCGCGCACGGCACCGCGATGGCGACCGGCAGCAGCCGCCCCGTGGCGATCGCGCGCTCCACCGACACCCAGGTGAGGAGCGAGAAGAACACCACGGCGGGCTCGGGCCGCAGCCCGTTGTTGAGCGGCAGCCAGATCAGCAGGAAGCCGCCCGCGCCGGCCCACAGTGCGGCGGGGTTGTTGCGCACCGCGCGGCCGAGCCGCGGGATCATCTCGCGGGAGATCACGAGCCACGTGAGTAGCCCCATGATGAGGCCGGGGACGCGCATGGCGGGCGCCGCGGTCGTGACGTGGGAGATCGCCGTGAACAGGTAGTCGTTCCACCCGACCGGGTTCTCGGGCACGCCGAAGCTGCGGAAGTAGTTGATCATGTAGCCGCTGTACTTCGCCTGCGTGGCCATCGTGATCTGGTAGCCGTCGTCGGACGTGTTGGGCCCGATCAGCCACCAGATCCCGAGCACGCCGATCACGGTGAAGTCCACCGGCCGCGGGCGCAGCCAGCCCGGCGGCATGATCCGCACGTGGCCGCGGCCGTCCCGCAGGTCGAGGAAGCCGAGCGCCACGAGCGAGAGGATCGTCGCCGCGATGCCGACGACGATCGCGATCAGCTTGATCGTGGACGGCGAGGTGTTGAACCGGGTGTCGACCTGCGTGGCGACGTCGATCCCGGCGGCGGAGGTGCCCGCGGGGAGGTCGGTGTAGAAGCCCGTGATCTGCGGGCGCAGGTTCGGGTCGTTGACCGAGACCGCGAGCTGACTCGGCGTCTGCGCATCGGCCGGCATGCCCGTGAAACGCGCGCTCGTGGTCTCCGGCGTCGAGACGAACCGGATCGCGCAGTCGGCGCCCGCGCGGGAGACGTCCGCCCGGTTCGCCGTCGCCAGAGCCACGTCGCGGTCGGCGATGATGACGTTGCGGGCGTCCGCCCGGATCACCAGGCCCTGCAGGCCGGGGCGGGGGCCGTCCTCAGGGAGCGTGCGCAGCAGGGCGCCGCCCCGGCGGGCAGCTCGTTCACCAGCGCGCACGGTATCGAGACGTCGAGCCGGACCGGCGTGTACGAGACCAGGGGCAGATCCACGTTCGCGACGCGGCCGTCCTGCGGCCAGTGCACCGCGGTGGTGGTCTCCTTGACCGGCAGGAAGGGCGTGAGGATCGCCAGGGCGAATCCCAGCAGGCCCGCCACGGCGGCGACGATCCGCCACTTCCCGTAGCGCCGCTCGGGCGGCACGGTCGTCGAGTTCTCGCTGCTCATCGGATTCCTAGCTCTTCACGGTCTGGTTCGTCAGCGCCCGGATCGGGCCCGGCGCCACCATCCCGACCGTGTCTGCGTTCCCACCGTCAGGGTGGCCTCGGGCGCGTCGTCGGCGATCGGCGTGTACTTCTGCAGGTCGCCCCAGTCGCGCGTGAGATCGCCGGTCATGTACGTGGGCAGGGTCGTCGTCCGCAGCAGCGTGTCCGGCACCGTCAGGAGGCCGCCGGCCTCGCGGGCCTGCCACGTCGACGACGTCGACAGCGCGTCCTTGCGGGTGGGCAGCACCCGCCACTTCGGCACCTCGTACGTCCCGTTGTGGATGCCCATCGGACGTTGGCACGGGAACTGCTGGCCCACCAGCAGGTCGAGCAGCACCGGGTCCTGCTCGCCCACCACGTCCTGCAGGGTCCGCAGCCGCGGTACCCGCGGCGGCGTCACCGCGACCCACTGCTGCGGCCCCAGGTTGGGGTCGCGCACGTGGATGCGCACCACGTTCGCGGTCGGCGGGATCGCGTCCATCGGCACGCGCAGGTTCCGCCACGGCTTGTTGGGCCCGGGATCGATCGGATCCAGCACGCCCTGGGCGCCCAGCGACCCGTCGGGGCGGCGCTCGGCCCACTCCAGGGTCACGGGCTGGCCGTACTCCTTCTTGCCGGTCGGGCCGACGGACGAGATCGCTCCGGCCGCGGAGAACGCGACGAGCGGGCGGTCCGCGGCGCGCGGCGGCAGGGTGTACCAGTCACTGAACAGTTCGGCCGGAACCGTGTTCTGGCCGAACGAGCCGACCACCGGGGTGCGGGCGGGGTCGAGGCCGTAGGGCAGCGCGGCGGTGCTTCCGTTGATCGTCTCCGGCCCCGGGCCGCCCCCGTCCCGGCCGTGGCCGCCGTCGAGGTGAACGGCGAGGTGATCGGCGAGGCCATGTTGATCTGGCCGGGCGCCGAGCTGATCGCCAGTGGCTTGAGCTCGTCGGGGATCCCGTCGGGCAGGAAGCCGCGCGAACCGGGCCCCGTCAGCGCCCGGGCCGCCGGGCGGCCCTCGGCGGACGTGAGCAGGTCGGCGCTCGGGTCGGTCTCCACCAGCACCTTCTCGGCCATCCCGCAGTCGTCGCCGCGCAGGGTGTTCACGTTGCCCTTGGCGACGGTGAACGTGGCCGGGTTGGAGACCATCGCCTTGGCGAAGATCGCGCCCTCGCCCAGCACGAGCATGCCGAGCACCACCACGAGCGGGAGCGAGGCGAGCTGGAGGCGGCGACGGGCCCGTCGGGCCTGGTCCTGTTCCGCCCTTGTGTGCGTGGCGAGTTCGGCGTCTCCGGCGTCGACGAGCTCGTCGTCGGCCAGGCCCCTCACCGCGCCGGCGGAAGTCGATGCGGAAGTGCTGCCACGCGGCGAGCGCCCCGGCCAGCCCCGCCAGCACCAGGAAGACCTTGCTGAACGTGAGGCCGGCGAACTCGGGCTGGCGGTCGAACCACGGTACGCCCCACAGGTACGGCCACGGCCACGGGTTGAACCCCGCGAACGCCGCGGCCAGGGCGAACAGCATGCCGCACAGGAAGAAGGTGAAGTTGCGGACCGAGGTGCGGGCGGCCTCCACCACCGCCACCGTGGTCACCGCCGCGAGCGCGGCCGCGAGCCCGGCGTACACGCCGAAGTGGATGGTCCACTTGGTGGGGGTGAGCGACAGCAGGGCCGCGGCGATGAACACCGCGCCCACGAGCCGCCACACCGGGCCCGGGTCGATCCGCTGGATCCGCTTGCTGCGCAGCATCACGAACAGCGTCACGAACACGCACATGATGAACAGGTACACCGGCACGCGGCGCACCAGCGAGCCGTCGGTGGTCTCGACGGTGAGGAAGAAGTACCGCAGGTACTCCTCCGTCCAGGGCGCTGCGGGTCCCACCTCGAGGCGGATCCGGATCGCCTCGGCAACCGACGCCAGCGACTGGTCGCGGAACGCGATGGGGACGATCACCGCGGCGGCCGCGAGGACGGGCAGCACCAGCGCGGCCAGGCCGGCCTCGCGCCGCCGCGCGACGAGCACGCGCAGCACCGCGGCCGACGATGCCAGGAGCAGCGCGACCGCGATGACGCCCTGCGGGGCGAGGCCGAGCGTCAGACCCGCCGCCATCGCGGCGACGGCCGCCGGCAGCGCGCGGTGCGTCGCCACGGACCGCTCCACGGCGGCCCAGGTGACGATGGTGCCCAGCACGATGATCGGCTCTGAGCGCAGGCCCGAGTTCATCGGGAACCAGAACGCCAGCAGCATCGCGCCGGCGGCCCAGACGGCCACCGGGTAGCGCCGGATCCCCGGGCCCAAGCGCGGGAGCAGGACGCGGCTCAGTAGCAGCCACACGACGATGCCCGCGGCGAGGGCGGGGATCCGCATCCACAACGCGTTCGCCGTGACGGCGGCCCAGTGCGAGAGGAACGTGTAGTACCAGTCGAACGGCGCTTCGGGGGCGCCGAAGAACCGGTAGTAGTTGGCCGTGTATCCGGCCTCGGGCGCGACCTTGCCCATCGACAGGATGTAGCCGTCGTCGGAGCTGCCGCCGCCGAGGAAGGTCCACAGCACCAGCCCGCCGACCACCGCCACGTCCACCGGCCGCGGCCGCAATACCTGCCATGCGCCGCGGTGCGGTGCCCGCCGGTGGTAGCCGTGCGCGCGGTCCAGCGCCCACAGGGCGATCAGCGAGACCAGCACGCACAGCAGGCCCACACCGATCGCGGCGGACTTGACCGGGGAGGGGGACAGCTCGAAGCGGGTGTCGACATCGGCGTGCAGGCGCAGGCCCGGGCCCGCCGCCGCGACCTGCGCGGGCGTGAGCGAGGTGAACACGCCACCCATCACCGGGCGGTTGTCGGTCGACGTCGTGCCCGCGACGTCGATGCCCTCGAACCGGGCGCCGACCTCGGCGACGTTCGACCACAGTCGCAGCTGGGAGCACGCGCGCACGCGGTCCATCGGCGCCGCGGCGAGCACGGTGTTGCGGGACGAGACGGTCACCGTCTGGCCCGGGCCGGGGGCGCCGACGGTGACGTTCAGCCCGAGCTCGCGGGCCTCGCGCGTGCCGCCGGGCAGGGTGGACAGCACCGTCCCGCCCGTCGTGGCGAGGTTCGCGATCGCCGAACACGGCACCGTCGCCGTGAGGTCGGCGGGGGACTGCGAGACGAGGGAGGCGGTCACGTCGGCGCTCTCGGCGGCCGGCCGCAGCTGCGGCCAGTCGACGGCGGCGGTCGCCTGCTGCACCGGCAGCAGCGGGGTCAGCAGGCACAGCAGGAGGCCGACGGCGCCGGTCACGATCGCGGCGATGCGCAATCCCGCAGCACGGCGATTCGATTCAGGCACGGACACGGGTGCTCATGGTATTCGAGAGACCCGTGCGGGCTGAGGTGCGACCCCCTCACCTGCGGAATCGTTCAGCGGATTCTCAGTCAGGAGTCAGTCCGGTCCTTGCGGATCGGGGCCTCGACGTGCGTTCCCCAGACGGTGCGGGTCCCCAGTGTGAGGTCCGCCGCACGTGCCTCGACGTAGGGCACGAGACGCATCACGTCGCCGAAGTCCTGGCCCAGATCTCCCTTGAGATAGGCGGGGATCTTCTCCTGCTGCAACAGCATCTGCGTCCAGCCGAGCGGTCCTCCGCCCAGGGTGCCCTCCACTCCGTGGTGACCGGGGACAGGTTCTGGTCGGGGGTGATCCGCCACTGCGGCACCTCCGCGACTCCGTCGCGGTGGGTGAACGGCCGCTGGCAGGGGAACGCCAGGCCGGAGGTCCAGTCGAGCAGCACGGGCTCGGTCGATCCGATCAGTTCCTGCACAGTGACGGTCTTCGACATGCGCGGCGGGGTCACCGCGAGCCAGTGGTCGATCGCCAGGTCGTCGTCGACGGCGACGAGCCGGATCGCGGTCGCGTCGGCGGGCAGGTCGGTGCGGGGCAGCCGCAGGTTCCGCCACGCGGGCTTCGGGCCGATGTCGATGAACGCCTTCTCCCCGGCCGTCTTCGGTGCGGCGCCGGGCGTGATCGTGTCCGTCGAGTACTCCAGGTACAGCTCGTCGTCGGTGAACCGGCCGGCCGCCGACAGGGTGATCAGCGGCAGGTCGTCGGACGCCGTCGGTAGGGGTACCACTGCGAGACGACCTTGGCGGGCGTCTGCGAGTCTTGCGAGTACGAGCCCAGGACGGGGGTGCGGGCCGGGTCCAGCCCATAGGGCAGCCGCATGTGGGAGCCGTTGATGCCGGCGGTCTCCGTGCGCCCCGAGGTGGTGTCCTGCGGCAGCCGCGCCATCGCGTCGAGCGAGGTACTGGAGTCGTCCGTGGCGGAGCTGGTGGTCGCGTTGATGATCGTCGGCACGCCGTCGGGCGAGACCCCGACGGTGCCGGGCCCCGCGAGCCCGTCGCGCGTGTTCCCGCCGATGGGCAGCAGCAACCCGGACGTGGGGTCCGGCTCGGTGAGCACGAAGTCGGCGAGGTTGCACTCCTGGCCGGCGAACGCCCGGAGGTTGCCCTTGCCGATGGAGTACGACGAGAACTGGGTGAGGCTCACCGTCGCCGTCATGGAACCGATGCACAACAGCACGACGAGGCCGGAGGCCCAGGTCAGCGGAGACTGCCGGCCGAACAGCCCGACGGTCCGCCGGGCGACGGCGGGCACGGGCGCCGCATCCGGTTCGTAGAAGTGCAGCCACCCCGACACGAGGACCGCGACGCCCGCGGCCACGAAGAAGACCGTGCCGAGTGCGAGCACCGTCGACTCGCCCCACGGGACGCCGTAGTTGCCGGCGTACCACCAGCCGTTGGGGCCGCTGAACGAGAGCCCGAGCACCAGCAGGATCACCGCCGCGGAGAGCGCCCGGTTGCGGGCGCCGCGCAGCGCGACTGGGGCGATCGCGACTGCCGTGAGCGCGGCGAGCGCGCCCGCGAGGCCGGCGAACGCTCCGAATTGGTGCGTCCACTTGGTGGGCGTGAACATCAGCAGCAGCAGGCCGCCCAGGGTGACGACCACGAGCCGACGGCTCGGGCCCATCGATGTGCCGGGGACGCGGCCCTTGCGCAGCAGCATCGCGCCGGCGAGCAACAGGCACAGGATCGTGACGAGCACAGCGAATCGCCGGGCCACTCCGCCGTCGGCCGTGAACGTGAACAGGGCCGAGTACCGGTCGATCTCGTTGTACCACTTCTTGGTGTCGACCACGGTGCCCACGTCGGACTGCATCAGGGTCTTCGCCACGAACGCCGACGCGGTGAGCTTCGAGAAGATGATCGGCACCAGCAGCACCCCGCCGGCCACGACGGGGGCGATGTACGCGGTCGCGGTCAGCCGCGGGTGGCGCTCGCGCGCGCTCGGGCCAGGATCCGTCGGCCCACGGGGCGCACGCCCGCGAGCAGTGCCGCGACCGTCATGATGCCCGTCGGGCCCGCTGCCACCGTCCAGCCCGCGGCGATCGCGGCGGCCGCGAACGGGAGCACCCGCCCCGTCGCGATCGCGCGCTCCACGGAGCACCAGGTGAGCAGTGCGCCCAGCGCGATCACGGGCTCGGGGCGCAGGCCGTTGTTGAAGGCGAACCAGTAGACCAGGAAGACGCCGCCGGCCGCCCAGAGAGCGAACCGTGAGTGCGCGGCGCGGCCCAGCCGGGGCACCACCTCGCGGCTGATGATGAGCCAGGTCGCGATGCCGCAGATCAGGGCGGGCAGCCGGACCCACGGGCTGGCCGTGGAGACGTGCGCGAGCCACGCGAACGCCTGGTAGTACCAGCCGAAGGGGGTCTCGGGGGCGCCGTACCAGCGGTAGTAGTTGGCCGTGTAGCCCGCCTCGGAGGCCGTTCTGGCCATGGTGAGGATATAACCGTCGTCGGAGGTGTTCGCGCCGATCAGGTGCCACGTCACCAGCAGGGCGATGACGGTGCTGTCGACCTTCGTCGGTCGCCACCACCCGTCCGGCAGGATCCGACGGTGCCGCCGCCCGTCGGCCGCGGCGTCGAGGCGGTGCAGCGTGATCAGGCTCATCACGATCAGCACGACGGCGACCACGATCGCCGCCCACCGCGCGGGCGACGGAACGGTCGAGTATCGGGTGTCGATGGCCGCATGGAACTGAATTCTCGTGCGGTCCGTAACCGACCCATGCAAATCGGTAAATACGCCGACGACCTGCGGGCGGTAGTCGAAGCCGTTGTCCTTGCCGCCCTCGAGGCCACTGCCGTCGGACGTCGTGACCCCGGTGATCTGCGCGCGCACCGCCTTCGCGTCGCCCGTGACGACGATCGACTGGCATTCGGGGGCCGCGAGCGCGGCGGCGTCGACCACGAGCAGCGGGGTGTTGCGGACGATCACCTCGAGGTTCCGCCGCTGATCGGTGGCGGGGTTCACGGCGACCGACAGGCCGCGTCGGAGCGTATCGGCCGAGCCCTTCGGGCCCGTCGCGACCAGGGTGCCGGTACCGCCGGGCAACTCCGCAGCGGCGGAGCAAGGATCGTCACGTCGATCCGGTCCGGCACGTACGACACGAGCGGGGCGGCCACCGCCTCGAGCGATCCGCGCTGCGGCCAGTCGAGCGCCGCGGTCGTCTGCGTGACCGGAAGGAACGGTGTGAGCAGCGCGAACAGCACGCCCAGGACGCCGGTGACCGCAGCGGTCCGGGCGGTGGTGCGAGCGGCGCGGGCCGCAGCGGACGGTTCGGGCACCCCGCGAGTCTAGACGCCGGTCGTTCGGCGGACGTGTGAGAACCACCCCTAACGACAGCTCGATGTACTACGAAGCGGCACCGGTGCCGCCACGTTCGAGCAGACCCTGGCCCACGAACTCGGTCACCTGGCGCTCGGTCACGAGCCGAGCACTGCGATCGCGCCGGCGGTGATGGTCACGCAGTGGCTCGTGGGCCGGGGCGTGCGCGAGCTGGAAGTGGGCACTGGTCTACAGCTGTCTCGGGGTCACGGCGCTGATCGCGGCGAGCTCCGCGTGGCGGGTGTCCCAGCGGACCCGGGGACGGCCGCGGTGACCAAAGGGCCCAGCACACCCCGTCCCCTTTGCTGGAGCGTGTGCGCTGAGCCCGTGCGGTGCCGTGCGGGCTACTTGACCGCGCCCTCCTGATCGTCCGCCGCCTCGAGCTCCGCGAGGAGCCCGGCCAGAGCGGCGCGACGGTCGGCGGACAGCTTGGTGGAGCGGCGCGCCATGTCGAGCATGCCGGACTCGCGGAGCTCGCGGGTGAGCTCGAGATCGCTGAGGACCTCACGCTCGTACAGCGGGTCTGAGAAGTACTCCGCACGCACTCCGAAGGTCTGCGCGATGGAGGCCACCATGTCGTACGCCGGGCGCGAGCTGCGGCCGGAACGGAGCTGCGACAGATAGGGGACGGACAGCTTGCCGCCGCCCTCCTCGACCATCCGGCAGAACTCGGACGAGGTGTAGGGGCCCCGGTCCGCTGGATGCACGACCTCGAAAAGTCGGTTCAACTTGGCCGCGAACGTAGTCATCATGCCTCCCTTCCGGATTGCGAATACACCGCAGGTTACATGATCTGCGCGACATTCGCGCACGCCGTGAGACATCCATCCCATACCGTGCGCACCGGTTCGGACTACGCTGGTGCACCATGGGACCCCGCATTCTGGTACTCAACGGCCCGAACCTGAACATGCTGGGAGTCCGCCAGCCGGAGGTCTACGGCGACAATTCGTACGCCGATGTCGTCGATGTCTGCGCCGCGGCCGCCGCCGCGCGCGGAGCCTCCGTGGAGGTCCGTCAGACCAACGACGAGGCCGAGCTCCTGGGGTGGATCCACGACGTCGCGCGGACCAGGAACTTCTCCGCGATCGTGATCAACCCGGCCGCGTGGACCCACACCTCGGTTGCGATCGCAGACGCTTTGGTGATCCCTGAAATTCCCATCATCGAAGTTCACATATCGAATGTTCACGCGCGGGAGTCGTTCCGGCATCACTCCTACGTCTCCCCCATCGCCGCGGCCGTGATCGCGGGCTGCGGACTCGCCGGGTACCGCTACGGCGTCGATCGGGCGGTGGATCTGTCCGGCGCGTAGCCGCGGCTCGGTTCGTCCGACGGTGCCGTCCAGCGGGACGGTGCTGTACCTCTACGCCGGTAGGCGGGTCCGCAGACCATCGACGACGAGGTCGACCCCGCCCGCGAAGGCGCGGTCGGTGGCGATGCGGTCGAGCTCGCCGGCCGCGGCGCCGGCGCGCGCCATCGCCTCGCGGGTCTGCTCCTCGAACGTGAACCCCACGACGAAGTGTGTGAGCGTGAGCGCCGCGGCGTTCGCGTCCGCCGCCGCCACGCCCGCGGACGCGGCGATGTCGGCGATCTGTGCCTGCAGGTTGCTCGTGCCCAGCTGCGAGGCCAGCGACGCGGACACCACCTCGGCGCCGTCCCGGTGCCGGCGCAGCACCTTCCGCAGGGCGTGCGCGTACCCGGTGAGCTGCCGGTCCCACCGCATCCGCGACTTCGACGCCGCCGCCGCGAGGGACGGGTCCGCGAGGATCGTGTCGGCGATGCCGGCGAGCAGCGACTGCTTGTTCGGGACGTGCCAGTACAGAGCGCCGGGCGCGACCCCGAGGTCCGCGGCCACGCGGCGCATCGTCAGGTCCGGGAGGCCCGCCTCGTCGAGGACGGCGATCGCGGAGGTCAGCACGTCCGAACGGTTGATGGCCACGGATTTGACTCTAGCCCAGCCCCGATACCAGGCTTGAACCGTGTTCAAGGCCTCCACCTATCGCGCGACCCTCGTGACCTCGCGCTGATCGCGGTGTTCACCGCCCTCACCGCCGTGCTCGCGATGCCCACGATCACGATCAGCGGCATCGCGCCGATCACCCTGCAGACCCTGGGGTTCATGCTGGCCGCGTCGCTGCTCGGCTTCCCGTGGGGCGGGGCGTCGGTGGCGCTGTACGTGCTGCTCATCGTGGTGGGCCTGCCGATCGGCGCCGGCGGGCGCGGCGGCCTCGCCGTACTCACCGGTCCCACGGGAGGGTTCCTCATCGGCGGCATCCTCGGCGCCCTGGTGACGGGCTGGCTCGTGGACAGGTGGGGCCGCACCAACCCGCTGAAGATCGGCCTGGCGAACGTGCTCGGGCTGATGGTGGTCGTCTACGCGGTGGGCCTGCCGTGGCTCGGCTGGCGCACGGGCTCGGGCCTGTTCGCCAAGCTCACGCTGGGGTTCCAGTTCGTCCCCGGCGACCTGATCAAGGTCGTCATCACCTCGCTCGTCGTGGTCACGGTGGCGCGGGCGTACCCGGCGATCACCAAGAGATGATCGTCCTCGACGGCGTCAGCCACTCGTTCGACGACCGGCCCGTGCTGCGCGGGATCTCGGCCGAGCTGTCCGAGCGGCGCATCGGCATCATCGGCGCCAACGGCTCGGGGAAGTCGACGCTCGCGCGCACGTTCAACGGCCTCGTCGTGCCGGAGCACGGCACCGTCGAAACCCTGGGCCTGGACGTGCGGCGCAAACGTTCGGAGGTGCGCCGGCGGGTCGGGTTCATGTTCGCCGACGCGTCCGCGCAGATCGTGATGCCCACGCCCGCCGAGGACGTGGCGCTGTCGTTGCGCCCGCAGGGCCGCCGCAGGCGGGGCGGGCCCGACGATGCCGACATCACCCGTCGGGCGGCCGAGATCCTCGGCGAGTTCGGCCTGGGCGATCACCTGGATGCGCCGGCGCAGCTGCTGAGTTCCGGGCAGAAGCAGATGTTGGCGTTCGCGTCGGTGCTGGTGACCGATCCGGAGATCCTGGTGTGCGACGAGCCGACCACCCTGCTGGACCTGCGTAACGTGCTGCTCGTGAGGCGCCGGCTCGCCGCGCTGGAGCAGCAGGTGATCCTGCTGACCCATCACCTGGAGATGCTCGACGATTTCGACCGGGTGCTGGTGATGGACGACGGCGCGATCGTGTTCGACGGTGCGCCCGCCGACGCGATCGGCTTCTACCGGGAGCTGGCGGCGCGCTGATGCTGGGCCAGTACGTACCGCGCGCGTCGCCGCTGCACCGGGTGCCGGCGGCGGCGAAGCTGGTGGCGATGCTGGCGCTCGTGACGTTCCTGGCCGTGTTCCCGCGGCCGATCCCGCTGGCGGTGTCCGCGGTGGGCGTGGCCCTTCTGTTCCCGGTGGCGCGGCTGCGCCCGGTGCACCTGTGGCGCGCGCTGCGCCCCGCCCTGCTGTTCGCGGTGGTGCTCACCGCGTTCTACCTGCTCAGCCAGGGGATGTCCGACGGTGCCCGCGCCGCCGTCGGGCCGGTGGGCCAGCTCGTGGTGGGCGTGCTCGCTGGCAACCTGCTGGTGTTCACCACGCGGGTGAGCGATCTGGCGGCGCTGGCGGGGCGCGTGTTCGGCCGGCGCGTCGAGCTGCTCGTGGCGCTCACGATCCGCTCCATCCCGGCGGTGATCGCGGTGGTCCGGCAGACCCGCGAGGCCGCCTGGGCGCGCGGGCAGCGAGCCTCCCTCGTCCGGGTTCTCCCGACGGTGCTGGTCCGGCTCATCCGCGACGCCGACCTGCTGGGCGAGGCCCTGGTCGCCCGCGGCCTGTAGGTCCCGGTCTGGAGCGGCTGCGGCTAGCTCCTCAGCGCAGGGGATGGGTGAGGAGCAGCTCGCAGTTCCGGTCCGCTTCGGCGCCGAGCAGGGTGTCGTCGCGGTGGATGTCGTTGTAGGCCAGCTCGCGATAGAGGCTGGCCAGGCCGCGCGAGCTGAGGTCGGACGCGTTCGCGGTGGCCGGGCTCGCGGCCTCGATCAGCGGGGTGAACAGGCTCAGCGTGCCGTCGCGGTTGTCGGCCACCTCGATGATCCTCGCCAGCTGCGGGAAGTCGACGTGGCTGGCGGTGTTGATCTCCCAGAAGCTCTGCTTCGGCGTCGGCCCAGCGTGCGCGATCATCTCGTTCTTGTGGGTGTGCCCGTTCACCCACGCGATCACCTGCGGATACTGCGCCAGAGTCGCGACCAGCGTTCCCCCGTCGTACTGCTTCTCGCCGGGCTCCTCCGGGTCGGGCAGCTTGGCGGTCATGCTCCTGGACGTGTGGTGGCTGAACACGATCGTCAGCTGGTCCGGATGCGCCTTGAGCTGCGCCACCAGCCACGCCAGCTGCTTCTCCCCGATCGACCCCTCGGCGATGCCGAGGTTGTTCGTGGTGTCCAGGCCGATCCCGAGCACCCCGGGCGCGAGCTGGAAGGTGTACCAGGTCGGACCGTCGGGACTGGAGAAGCCGTGGCCCTCCGGCCCGGGCCCGGTGATCGCGGGATCGAAGTGCCGGCGCACGAACTCCCGTGGGCTGAACGGAGTCCGCTTCGCGTCCACGGTCGCGGGGATGACGGGGCCCGACAGCTTGAGCTGCGTCAGCATGGGGCCGAGCTGCGACGGGTCCGTGGTCAGCGCGCGGGCGATGGCGAGCGCCGCGGGATCGGTGTGCGGGATGTCCAGCTTCACGGGCGAGAGGTACAGCCAGTCGGCGATGCCGTTGGGCAGCGTGCCCAGCAGACTGTCGTCGTGATTGCCGACCACGGCGTACCAGGGCGTCCGCAGGCCGGGGCTGGTGTGCGCGCCGATCGCCGCGCGGAGGAATCCGGGGATCTGCTGGAACCCCTTGTCCTTGTACATGTCCCAGTACGGGGATTCGGGCTGCCAGTACAGCGCCGCGCCGTGCGCCTGCAGGCCCTCGAACCGGTCCGGCGCGCCCGTGTTGGGCACGATGGTGCCGCCGGAGAGCACCGTCTGGAACCAGTTGAGCTCGGCCAGCTCCCGGTTGTCGGTGTTGTCGCCGGTGGTGATCACGCAGTCGAAGGCGCGGCCGGTGATGGGGCCGCCGGGGAGCGCGTTGATGCGCTCCACCAGCGAGACCGCGCCCTGCGTCGTGAGCGTCTCCTGCGGCCGGAAGGCCGGCGCCTGGAACGGGTGCACGAACTCGAATCGCGCCGGACTCTGCGCGTCCACGATGTGCATGTCGGTCAGCTGCACGAACGACGCGAGCGCCTGCCGGGTCGACTCCCGCCCACCCGCGCCGGCCGCGAGCTCGGCGCACGTACAGCGGCCAGGGGGCACCGTCGACCAGCGGACGGTACCCGCCCGCCCGGGCCGCCCCGGGCACGCTCACCCGCTCGAGGGTGGTGCCCGTGATGTTCGCGGCGGCCGCGGCCCCGGGGAGGGCGTGGGCCGCGCGGGTGGTCGCGGCACCGGCCGCGGCCGCCGTGAGGGCGGCCGCGCCGGCGCGGAGGAACGCTCGACGTGTGGTCACGAAGGACACCATAGAACCCGGGTGTCCCATTTGCCCCTAGCGACACATGAACAACAAGTGCCTCACCGTTAACAGGCGGTGCGGGAGGTCACTTCGCGAGGAACTCGCCCAGCTGCTGCACGATGAGATTCGCGCCGATCGGACCCAGCCCGAGGTACCACACGTCGTCGTCCACGCGGAACGCCTTGCCGCGCTGGACGGCTCCCAGCTGCCCCCACGCGGGGTTGGCGAGCGCCGCGGTCTCACCCGTGACGTCGGGCTTGCCGTAGCTGGAGTAGAACAGGTAATCGCCCTCGGCCTTGGGCAGGTTCTCCAGGGAGATCTCGACGGCCAGTTCGTCCACGTCCTGGTCCTTGGGCCGCGGCAGCCCGGCGTCCTTGAGGATGACGCCGATCAGCGACTTGTTCGCGTACAGCCGGATCTTTCCGGGCATGAAGCGCACGAGCGAGATGGTGGGCTTGGCGCCGGTGAACTTCGCGCTGAGCGCCTTCGCGTTGTCGGCGTACTGGTTCAGCTGCTCGACGACCTTGTTCTCCTCGCCCACGGCATCGCCGACGAGGCGGAAGTTCTCCTTCCACGGGAAGCCCGGGCGGATCGAGAACACGGTGGGGGCGATCTGCGAGAGCTGCTGGTACAGCTTGTCCACGCGCAGCTTGCTGCCCAGGATCAGGTCGGGCTTGAGCTTGGCGATGGCCTCGACGTTGACGCTCTGGATCTTGCCGACCCGCTCGATGCCCTCGGTCTTGTCGGCGAGGTACGTCGGGACGGGGCTGCTGCCCTCGGTCTCGACCATCCCGACCGGCTTGAGTCCCAGGCTGAGCACGGCGTCCAGCTCGCCGGTGTCGAGCACGATGATGCGCTCCGGCTTCTTCGGGATCTCCGTCACGCCGGAGGCGTGGGTGACGGTGCGCGGGAACACGCCCGGCGCGGCGTCGGAGCCGAGCTTCGCGGTCTCGGTGTCCGCGGTGCCGAACCGCTCGCCGCCAGTGGCGACCTCGGCGTTGCCGGAGCCCTTCGAGTCGGTCGTGGACGAGCAGGACACGGCGCCGACGGTGGCCGCCAGCAGGACGACCGCGGGCGCGAGCCGGCGGACGAGGGATCGTTTCATCACGCGCCGTAGCGTACGCCAGAACTTAGGTGAGGCGAACCACACTTAGGTCAGGTAAGCGATGAGATCGCGCGATCGGACGCCGTCGGCGAGAGCAGATCGACCACGGGGAGCAGGGCGCGCAGCGCCGCGGGGGACACCTCGACGGGCTGGTGCGTCACCGCGCGCACGATCCAGCGGCCGGCCTCGTCCGGTTCGAGCGCACCGACGGCATCGTATTCGGCTGTGGGCGTGATCATCTCGGTCCGCACCAGCGGGAAGTGCACGTTGGTCGCGTGGACGCCGGGGTGCGGCTTCTCGGCGTTCAGGCTGCGCCCGAAGATCGCCAGCGCGTTCTTCGACGCCGCGTACGCGGAGAACTTGGGGAAGGTGTTGGCCAGCAGGCCCCACGTGCACACGTTCACGATCTGCCCGCGCCCGCGCTCGATCATCCCCGGAAGCACGCCCAGCGACAGCTGGACCGCGGCGAAGTAGTTCAGGTTCATCGTGCGCTGGTAGTCGTGCAGGCGGTCGGTGGAATCCACGATCGTCCGCCGGATCGAATGCCCCGCGTTGTTGATCAGCACGTCCACTTCGCCGAGCCCGCTCAGCAGCCCGTCGATCGACGAAGTGTCGGTCAGGTCGCACACCCGGTACTCGCCGCCGGTGATCGCACAGAGTTCCTCGAGCTCGGACTCGCGCCGCGCGACCGCGATCACGTGGGCGCCGCGCGCCGCCAGCTGTACCGCCGCCTCGCGTCCGATGCCCGACGATGCCCCGGTCACCACGATCCGCAGGCCGCGCAGCGTGCGGCCCGGTCCGGAGAGCGCGGCGTCGAGCGGGGCCGGCAGCAGGCTCCGGCGCTGCAGCAGTTCCTGGACGGTGCGGGACAGCGACATGCTCATTTCCTCACGACGACGACGAACGGACCGGTCTCGGTCACCACGAACCGCGGGTCCTCGAACAGCTTCTCCGGGAATGTCACCGTGTACCGGCGCACGTTCGGGTCGTTGGGGTACACGTCCTCGGCGAGGCGCAGCGCGAGCCCGTCGGCGGACCGTCGGAACACGAACGCGTCCGGGGCGCGCCACGGAGCGGCGTCGAGGGCCTGTACCAGCTCGTCGGTCGACTCCAGCTTCGCCCAGGCCTCGATCGCCGCGGAACGCTCGCTGAACTTGGCGAGTGGGTTGGCGTAGTTCGAGGTGAGGTTCTGGAAGCCCCAGTACGGGTAGATCGCGAGGAAGCCGTAGTCGGCGGTCAGCACGACGGTGTCGGTGCGCGGCCGCCCGGTGGCGGCCAGGATCGCGGCGTCCACGTCGCGGTACGACGATTCCGCCCCCGCCGGCCGGCGGTCGCCGCGGTCGCCGGCACCGTCGGTGTCCGAGTACGCGACGGCGATCTCCCCGGCCAGCTGCGCGGGGATGGTCTGCGACACCCCGACGGCCGCGATCGCGCCGAGCACGATCCCGGCCTGCCGGTACCGCGGGTAGCCGTCGCCGAGCGCGCCGACGAGCGACACCGCGCCGAGCGCGCCGGCGGCGGCGAGCAGGATGTGCAGGACCGGCTCGGTGCGGAAGCCCAGCAGCGTGGTGCCGATCGGCGTCAGTGTCATCGACAGCAGCGCCCACAGGTACACGCCGGCGATCGCCAACCCCAGCGCCTGCGCGTGCAGGCAGCTGCGCAGCCGGACCAGGATCCAGACGGTGCCGATCAGCGCCAGAGCCCCGAGCAGCGAGAAGTGCAGCATCGGCAGCGGCAGGACGGAGCCCTGCTCCGGCAGGTAGTGCATCGCCGAGCCCTCGGCGTCGGTCCCGTCGCGCGCGGCGCGCAGCAGGAACGGCCCGTAGGCGGGCAGCCCGATCAGAAAAGCGATCACGCCGATCACCGCCACCCGCACGGGGTAGCGCCATTCCACGCGGCGCTCGCGGATCCAGGCCGCGATCAGCGCGACGACCCCCATCAGCACCACGGTGAACGCCGCGACGCCCAGGTACAGGGTGTAGAACCACACCGCGAATCCCAGGTAGAGGCCCACCAGGACCAGCGCCCCGCGGTGCCCCCGCAGGATCGCGTACCAGGCGATGATCAGCACGGGCGGCATCAGGATCGCGACGGCCGCGCCGTACGGCTCGGCGGAGCCGTAGAGCAGCATCGCGACGGTCGTGGCCAGGGTGGCGGCCACCGCGCGGGCGGGCGACCAGACCGTGAGCCACAGCGCCAGCGCGACGCTCGCGGCGACCGCCAGCGAGATGATGGACCACGGCTGGAACGCGGCCCAGCCCTCGAGGCCGAAGACCTTCGCGAACCGGCCGCCCAGCCAGAACCAGCCGGGGGAGTAGAACGGCGGCAGGTCCACGTACGTCATGTCCGCGAGCCGCGGCGAGCTGGTCAGGCGGGTGAGGTACTCCGTGCGGAACTGCTGGTCGACGGAGATGCCGCCCAGGTACAGCTTGGTGCCGCCCAGCGGCAGCGCCAGGGTGACGGTGACGAACCCCGCCACTGTCGCGAACGAGACGAGCCGGGCCGCGCGGGCGGCGGACCGTCGGGCATGGGTCAGGACGAGGGCGCACGCCGCGAGCACCGCGATCGCGCCCACCTGCCCGACGGTGGCCAGGGCCCGCGTGACGTTCGAACTGCTGTAGGCCGGCCACTCGACCGACTGGACGGCGAACCAGCCGATGACGCCGACCGCCGCCGCGATGATCGCGGCGGCGGCGAGGTCGACGGCCAGTCGGCGCGCGCTCGGGGCGTTCAGGGCGTCGACGGTGCGCGGTTCGGTCACGCGGGCCAGACTAGATCGAATGGTTCGAGGACAGCCACATCGGTGCTAGATCGGCAGCTTGCGGAAAATCGGCTGGGGGATGTTCTTCAGGCCGAAGCTCACGAATCCCCACGGTGCGGGTGCGTACACCAGCGACTTGCCCTTGATCGCGGCGTCGACGGCGAGCGTGCCGATGACGTCCTTGTCGATCGTGAGCGGTGCCTCCTTGACGTGCGCCGAGAACTTGGTGCGCACCATGCCGGGGCGGACCACCAGCACGGAGCCGCCGAACGGCTCCAGTGCCTGACCCAGGTTGAGGTAGAAGCCGTCGAACCCGGCCTTGGACGAGCCGTAGACGAAGTTGCTGCGACGCGGGCGCAGGCCGGCCACCGAGCTCATCGCGATGATCTGGCCGTGGCCCTGCTCCTTGATCTTCTCGCCCAGCAGCACGCCGACGGAGACGGCGCCGGTGTAGTTGACCTGCGCGAGCAGCACGGCCTTGCGCTGGTTCTGCCACAGCTCCTCGGCGTCGAAGTCGAGGGCGAAGGCCACGATCGCGACGTCGATGTCGCCGCCGGCGAACGCGGCGTCGATGGTCTTCTGGTGGCCCTCGAAGTCGGTCGCGTCGAAATCGACGACCTCGACCGACGTGGCGCCGGCCGCCTTCACCTGGGCGACGGCCTGCTCGCGCAGCGGGTCGTTCGGGAGCGCGGCGAGCACGATGCGGGTGGTGCCCTTGGCGAGGTACTCCTCGACGATGGCGAGGCCGATCTCGGAGGTGCCGCCGAGCAGCAGGATGGACTGGGGGACGCCCACGGCGTTCTTCATGTGATGTGTTCCTTGCAGTCGGGAGGCTCAGGCGAGTTCGAGGCGGCGGCCGAGATCGGAGATGAAGACCCCGGTCGGGTCGATGCGGCGGCGGGTGGCGATCCACTCGTCGATCCGCGGGTACATGGCGTGGAAGCGTTCCGCGGTGGTGCGCGAGTCCTTCGCCGTGTACAGGCGGCCGCCCATCGCCATGATGCGCTTGTCGAGCTCGTTGAGGAACTCGGCGAGGCCCCGCTTGACGGGGAAGTCGAGGCACACGTTCCAGCCCTTGAACGGGAAGCTCAGTGGCGCCTGGTTGCCGTCGCCGAACAGCTTGATCACGTTGAGGAAGCTGACGTGACCGGATGCCTGGATGTCCTCGATGAGCTTGATGAACTCGGGCTCGTTGCCGGTGGGCACGATGAACTGGTACTGGCAGAAGCCGCCGGTGCGCCCGTACGCGTTGTTCCAGCCGCCGAACGCGTCCAGCATGTGGTAGAAGCCGGCGAGGTTCTTCACCTTGCCCCGGCTGGGCGGCCCGGCACGGTAGTACGCCTCGCCGACCAGCGAGAAGTCGAACTTGTTCGCCAGCCCGTTCGGGAAGACGTCGGGGAAGCTCAGCAGCGGCTTGTTGTTGAAGCTCAGCGGGTTCTTGCGGTACTTCTCGGGCAGCTCGTCGAGCGTGGCGAGGTTTCCGCGGGAGAAGGTGCCGCGACCCAACTTCGGCGGCGCGCTGATCGCGTCGAACCAGCCCGAGGCGTACTCGTAGCCGTCCTCGAAGCCGTCCTGCAGGTGCAGGTCGATCGTCTCCTGGAGCGAGCCGGTGCGCTCGGTGTCCGCGATGAAGTAGGCGCTCTCGGTGCGCTTCATCTGGATCTTCGCGCGCAGGATGATGCCGGTCATGCCGACGCCGGCCACCGTGGCCCAGAACAGCTCACCGTCGGGATCGTCGGACGAGCCCTTCGGCGTGAGCGTGAGCACCTTCCCGTCGGCCGTGAGCAGCGTCATCTCGAGCACGTGGTTGCCGAACGAGCCCTGGCTGTGGTGGTTCTTGCCGTGGATGTCGTGCGCAATGGCGCCGCCGATCGTCACCTGGCGCGTACCCGGCAGCACCGGGACCCACAGGCCGTAGGGCAGCGCCGCCTGCATCAGCGTGTCGAGGTCGACGCCGGCGTCCACGTCCACGATCGCCGTCTCGGCGTCGATCGCGTGGATCGCGTTCAGCGGCGTCATGTCGATGGTCAGGCCGCCGGTGTTCTGTGCCGACTCGTTGTACGAGCGGCCCAGCCCGCGCGCGATGACGCCGCGGCGCAGGTAGGCGGGCTTGTCGGCCTCGGCGTCGGCCACGACGCCGACCGCGCGGGCGATCTGTTCCACGTCGGGCGTGGAGAGCACGTGGCCCTGGATCGGCGTGGTGCGCGACCAGCCCACCAGCTTGCGCGTGGAGATGGGCAGATAGGGAAGAGTTGTCTCGGACATCGCAGGCCAGGATACCGCTCGGCACCTGAGACCAGGCTGAACTGTGACGTGGTGGTTGCGGTCGTGAACGACTCAGGCCACCGCCAGCTCCTCGCGGAGGATCCGCATCGCATGGTGCTGGCGCAGGCGCACGGCCTGCGGCGTGATCCGCAGCAGCGCGGCCGTCTCCTCGACGGTGCGCCGCTGCACCACGCGCAGGTGCAGCACGCGATACAGCTCGGGCGGCAGCGCCGCCCGGAGCCGCGCGTCGGCGCCGCCGCCCGATTCCTGTCCCATATTTCTCGAACCTAAGCAGCGGCGCGCCCCGACACATCCGCCGTTCGGTTGATGTTCGCTCCGCTATTCGGTCGATCGCGGTACGTTGAAGGTGGCCGAAACGGACACCGATCCGAGGAGGTCCGATGAACGCTCCGTGGGTCGAAACCGTTGCCCGGGCCAGAGAACTCCGACACCAACTTCATCGCCGCCCCGAGTTGGGTTGGGCGGAGCACTCCACTGCTGCGGTCGTCCGCGCCGAACTCGACGCGATCGGCATCGGCTGGCGCGCCTGCGCGGGCACCGGCACCGTCGGGCTGCTCGCCGAGGGCGCCTCCGGGCGGCACGTGGCGCTGCGTGCGGATCTCGACGCGATGCCGATCACCGAGGTCACGGGCCTGCCGTACGCCTCACGGGCCGACGGCGTGATGCACGCGTGCGGGCACGACGGGCACACCGCGACGCTGCTCGCAGTGGCGCGGTGGCTGCAGGCCCACGAATCCGACCTGCCCGGCCCCGTCACGCTGTTGTTCCAGCCGGCCGAGGAGGGCGGGCACGGCGCCCGCGGGATGATCGACGACGGTGCCTTCGACGGCGTGGACGTCGTGTTCGGGTGGCACAACTGGCCCGGCCTGCCGCTGGGCCGCGCGCTCTGCCCCGACGGTGCCGTCATGTCCGCGAACGGTGTGTTCGAGGTGGAGCTCCGCGGGCGGGGCGGCCACGCATCGCAGCCCGAGGCCACGCGCGATCCGGTGCTCGCGGCGGCGGCGGTGACCGTTGCGCTGCAACAGATCGTTGCCCGCCGCACCGCGCCGCAGGAGGCGGTGGTGGTCGCGGTGACCTCGCTGCACGCCGACAGCGCGCCGACGGTGACCCCCGAGCGGGCCGCGCTCGGCGGCAGCGTCCGTGCCGCCGACGATGCCGCCCGCGCCCGGGTCTTCGCCCTGATCGAGGAGATCGCGGGCGCCACCGCGTCGGCACACGGCGTGCACGCGCACGTCCGGACCGTGCCGCGGTACGGCGCCACCGTCAACCACCCCGGCCCGGCGGCCGAGCTGCGGGAACGCCTTTCGACGGTGCTGGGGTCGGCCTGGACGGAGCCCGCGGTGCGGACGCCGGTGCTCGCCTCCGAGGACTTCAGCTACTACCTGCAGCAGGTGCCGGGCGCCTTCGCGCTGCTCGGCTCGGGCACGTGCGCGCCGCTGCACAGCCCCGACTACGACTTCGACGATGCCCTGCTCGATCCGGCTGCGCGCCTGCTGCTGGGCCTGGCGGGGGCGCCGGAGCCGCCCTGACCGCAATCGAGAACAGCACGGAACGAGAGGAATCCAGCGCATGACGTCGTCAGCCACTGCACCGTTCGAGAACTGGGAATCGGAAGTCCGCGGCTACTGCCGTGCGTTCCCCACCGTGTTCGCCTCCGCGTCGGGGGCACGGCAGGTGGATGAGGACGGCAAGAGCTACATCGACTTCTTCGCCGGCGCGGGCGTTCTCAACTTCGGGCACAACAACCCGAAGATGAAGCGGGCGATGATCGACTTCCTCGAAGCCGACGGCATCGCCCACAGCCTGGACACCTACACGACCACCAAGCGCGACTTCATCACCCGGTTCCGGGAGGTGATCCTCGAGCCGCGCGGCATGGACCACCGGATGCAGTTCACCGGGCCCACCGGCACCAACGCGGTGGAGGCGGCGCTGAAGCTGGCGCGCCTGGCCACGGGGCGCCGCGAGGTGGTGGCGTTCAGCCACGGATTCCACGGCATGACGCTCGGCGCGCTGGCCGCCACTGCCAACGAGGCCTTCCGGCAGTGGGCCGGCGTGCCGCTGCGGGACGTGGTGCGGCTGCCGTTCGAGACCGCGCCGGGCGGGAAGACCGCGCTGTCGGACTACGCGGCGGCGCTGGCGGACCCGTCGAGTGGGCTCACCCCACCGGCCGCGTTCCTGGTGGAGTCGGTGCAGGCCGAGGGCGGCGTGAACGTGGCGAGCGCGGACTGGCTGCACGCGGTGCAGGACCTGGCCCGGGAGACCGGCGCGCTGTTCATCATCGACGACATCCAGGCCGGGTGCGGGCGCACGGGAAGCTATTTCAGCTTCGACGGCTACGGCCTCGACCCCGACGTGATCACCCTGGCGAAGGGGCTCGGTGGGTACGGCACCCCGATCGCGATGAACCTCAACAAGCCCGCGGTCGACGCGCACTGGTCGCCCGGCGCGCACACCGGCACGTTCCGCGGCCAGGGACTGTCGATGGTCGCGGGCACCGTCGCACTCGACTACTTCACCGATTCGACGCTGATGGACGCGGTCGCCGAACACGGTGAGACGATGCGCGCACGGCTCGCGAGCATCGCGGCGGCGCACCCGGACCGGGACTGGGAGGTGCGGGGCAAGGGCATGATGCAGGCGCTCGACACCGGCGACGGTGCCTTCGCCAAGGCGGTGCAGTCGGCGTGCTTCGACGCGGGCCTGCTGGTCGGGCCGTGCGGCAGCGGCGGCCGGGTGCTGAAACTGATTCCGCCGCTCACGATCCCCGCCGACGATCTCGCGGCCGGCCTGGACATCCTGGAGGGAGCGATCACGGAGGTGGCGCGATGAGGGCGCGCGACGACATGACGTTCCCCACCACCGAGTACGAGCGCCGCCTGGGGGAGCTCCGCGAGCGGATGGAGCGGCGCGGGCTGGACGCGGTGGTGATCACCGATCCCGAGAACCTGATGTACCTCACGGACTACCAGACCACCGGCTACTCGTTCTTCCAGGCGCTGGTGGTGCCGCTGGACGACGAGCCGGTGATGATCACGCGTGCGATGGAGGAGTCCAACGTGATCGCCCGCACCTGGGTCGAGCGCACCCGTCCGTACCCGGACACCGGCGACGCGATCCAGGAGCTGGTGCTCACGCTCAAGGAGGGCGGCCTCGGGACGCGCCGGGTGGGCTACGAGCGCAACAGCTACTTCTTCCCCGCCTACCAGCAGGACCGGGTGCACACGTCGTTCCAGCAGGGCGTGCTGATGGACTGCTTCGGGATCGTCGAGGCCGGGCGGGCGACGAAATCGGCGGTCGAGATCGAGGTGATGCGCAAGGCGGCACGGGCGGCGGAGGCGGGGATGGCCGCGGGTCTCGAGGCGGCGGTCCCGGGCAACACCGAGAACGATGTGGCGGCGGCGATCAGCGCGGCGATGTTCAGAGCCGGTGGGGAGTTCCCGGCGGTCATGCCGTACGTCGCGTCGGGGCCGCGGTCGATGATCGGCCACGCCACCTGGGAGGGCCGCACCATCGAACCCGGCGAGCACGTGTTCCTCGAAGTGGGCGGCTGCTACCGCCGCTACCACGCGGCACTGATGCGCACGGTGGTGAACGGGGAGCTGTCCACGACGATGCGCGAGGCGCAGGAACGCATGAAACTGGCCCTGTCCGAGTTGAAGTCGTTGATGCGCCCGGGGATGACGGTCTCCGACGCGGACTCGCTGGTGCGGCGCATCATTTCGGACAACACGGTGGGTGCCCGCCTGGTCACGAGGTCGGGATACTCGATCGGCATCGCCTTCCCACCGTCGTGGGACGAGGGCTACATCCTCAGCCTCAATCCCGGCGACTTCACGGCGCTGGAGCCGGGGATGACGTTCCACGTGATCCCGTGGATGTGGGGCGTGGACGGCGACAAGACCGTGGGCATCTCGGACACGATCCGGATCACGGAGGACGGCTGCGAGTCGTTCTTCACCCTCGGGGAGGACTTCACCGTCCACGACGGCGGTGTCGCGCAACGGGAAACGACGGATACGGAGGTGGAATCATGACGGCGATGCTGACCGCGACCGACCCGGCGACGGGGAACGAGGTGCGATCGATGCCGGCGGCGGGACCGACGGAGGTGGAGGCCGTGCTCGCCCGCGCCGAATCGGCGTTCCCGGAGTGGCGCGACGCCGGCTTCGAGGCCCGGGCGCGGCTGTTGCGCGCGGTGGGCGCCGAGTTGCGCCGCGGTGTCGACGATTACGCGATGATGATGACCGAGGAGATGGGCAAGCCCATCACCGAGGCCCGGGGCGAGGTGGTGAAGGCCGCGTGGGCTGCGGAGCACTACGCGGAACACGGTGCCGACTACCTGAGCCCGGACGTGGTCGAGTCCGACGCGACGCTCAGCTACGTGCAGTACCTCCCGTTGGGCCCGGTGCTCGGCGTGCTGCCGTGGAACGCGCCGTTCTGGTTGGCGTTCCGGTTCTGCGCGCCGGCGCTGATGGCCGGGAACACCTGCGTGATGAAGCACGACCCGCACGTCCCGGGTGCGCCGCCGCCATCGCGGGTGCTTTCCGCACGGTCGGGGCCCCCGACGGTGTCTTCTCCTCCCTCCCGGTGACCACGCCCGACGTGGAGTCCGTGATCCGCGACCGCCGGATCCGCGCGGTCTCGTTCACCGGTTCGGACCGCGCCGGCGCCGCCGTGGCCGCGATCGCGGCGTCGGAGATCAAGCCCGCCGTCCTCGAGCTCGGCGGGTCCGATCCGGCGATCGTGTTGGCGGACGCCGACATCGAGGCGGCGGCCGAGGTGCTGGCGCTGTCCCGCATCATCAACGCCGGCCAGTCGTGCATCGCCGCGAAGCGGATCATCGTGGAGCGGCCCGTGCACGACGCGTTCGTCGAGGCGCTGCGAGCCCGGTTCGCCGCGCTGCGGATGGGTGATCCGCGCGACGAGACCACGCAGGTGGGCCCGATCGCCCGCGCGGACCTCCGCGACAACCTGCACCGTCAGGTCACGGACACCGTTGCGGCCGGCGCGACGTGCCTGCTCGGCGGCGAGATCCCCGACCGGCCCGGGTTCTTCTACCCGCCTACCCTGCTCACCGGCGTGCGGCCGGGCATGGCGGCGTGTGTGGAGGAGACGTTCGGACCCGTCGCCGCCGTGATGACGGCCGTCGACGCTGAGCACGCCGTCGATCTGGCGAACGCCACGCCGTACGGCCTCGCCGCGAGCGTCTGGACCGACGCCGCGCGCGGCGAGGCGATGGCGCGGGAGCTCGAGGCCGGGCAGGTCAGCGTGAACGGCATCGTCAAGACCGACCCGCGCCTGCCCAGCGGCGGCATCAAGCGCTCCGGCTACGGCCGCGAACTCGGCCGCGCCGGCATCCACGAGTTCGTCAATGCCCAGCAGGTGTGGGTGGGTCCCAAGCGGGAGTGACTACTCGACGGTGACCGACTTCGCCAGGTTGCGGGGCCGGTCGATGTTCAGGCCCAGGCTCAGCGCCGCGTAGTAGGCGAGTAGCTGCGTCGGGATCATGAGCAGGATCGGGTCCAGCTCGGGCTCGTTCTTCGGGACGGTCAGCGTGACCTTCGCCTCGGGCAGCTCGACGCCGGGGTTGGTGATCGCCACGATGTCGCCGCCGCGGGCCGAGATCTCGTGCAGTGCACCCACGTTGCGGTCCAGCAGCTCGTCGTCGGGGACGATCGCGACGGTGGGAAGCTCCGGGCTGATCAGGGCGAGCGGGCCGTGCTTGAGCTCGGACGCCTGGTAGGCCTCCGCGTGCCGGTAGCTGATCTCCTTGAACTTCTGCGCCCCCTCGCGGGCGGTCGGATAGCCGCGCACGCGGCCGATGAAGAACAGGCTCGGTGCCTCGGCGAGCAGCTTGGCCGCCTTCTCCACCTCGTCGGGCGCGCTGATGATCTGCTCGATCTGTGCCGGGAGAGCCTTGAGGCCCTTGACGATCCGCGTACCGTCGGTGATGGAGAGGTCGCGTACGCGGCCCAGCGCGAGCGCGAGCAGCGCGAACCCGACGGCCATATGCGTGTTGGCCTTGGTCGAGGCGACGGAGACCTCGGGGCCGGCGTGCAGGTAGATGCCGCCGGAGACCTCCCGCGCGATGGTCGAGCCGACCACGTTCACCAGGCCGACGATGGTGCCGCCCTTGCGCTTGACCTCCTGTACGGCGAACGCGGTGTCGGCGGTCTCGCCGGACTGGCTGACCGCGACGTAGAGGGTGTCCGGCTCGACGATCGGGTTGCGGTAACGGAATTCGCTGGCGGGCTCCGCATCGGCGGGGATCCGGGCGAGCTCCTCGATCAGCGAGGCGCCCAGCTGGCCCATGTAGTACGCGCTGCCGCAGCCGAGGATCTTGACGCGCTTGAACCGGCGCATCGCCTGCGCGTCGAGGTTCAGGCCGTCGAGGCGGGCCGTGGCGAAGCGCTCGTCGAGGCGCCCGGACAGCATGCGCTCCAGCGAGGACGGCTGCTCGGCGATCTCCTTGAGCATGAAGTGGCTGTGGTTGCCCAGCTCCAGCTCGTCGGGCGAGATGTCCACGGTGGTGGCGGACTTGGCGACGGCGCGGTTGTCGTCGGCGCTGAACATGCGGAAGCCGGAGGCGGTCACGGTGGCGCACTCGCCGTCGTCGAGGTGCACGACCTGGCTGGTGTGCCGGACCACGGCCGAGATGTCCGAGGCGACGAACATCTCCTTGTCGCCGACGCCCAGGATCAAGGGCGAGCCGTTGCGGGCCACCACGATCCGGTCCGGGTGCTCGGTGTCGATCACGGCGAGGGCGTAGGTGCCGCTCAGCCGGTGCAGGGTCTGGCGCACCGCGTCCTCGAGGGTCTCGGCGCCGGTCCGGGCGATGAGGTGCGAGACGGCCTCGGTGTCGGTGTCGGAGGTGAGCTCCACGCCGTCGGCCTCGAGCTCGAGGCGCAGGTCGCGGGCGTTGTCGATGATGCCGTTGTGCACCACGAAGATCCGCTCGGCGGAATCGGTGTGCGGGTGGGCGTTCTCCTCCGACGGTGCGCCGTGCGTGGCCCACCGGGTGTGGCCGATGCCGGTCTTACCGGCGAGGCGCTTGGGCAGCGCGGCCTCCAGGTCGCGCACACGGCCCACGCTGCGCACGCGCTTGGCGCCGGACGGTCCGAGGACGGCGATACCCGCCGAGTCGTACCCGCGGTACTCGAGCTGGGTGAGCCCGTCGACGAGGATGTCCACGGCTGTCTGGCCACCGATGTATCCGACGATTCCGCACATGCTCCGGTGGTGCTCCTAGCTGTAGATGAGGCGGCGCAGCTGCCGCTCGGTGAGGTCGGGGGCGGCGACGAGCCGGCTGCGCAACTCGTCGGCGAGCGTCGCGAATATCTCCGCGTTGCGCGCGCCGCGTCCCTGCAGATCGCGGTGGCGGCGACGGACGAAGTCCTCGACCGGCTCCCGGTAGTAGGCCGTGACGTCGTCGATGACACGCACGGCCTCGGTGGCGGAGAGCCCCGTGGTCCGCGCGATGTGATCCACGAGCTCGCTGTCCGGCACGCCCTCGATCTTCCGGTCCCGACGGTGCCGTGTCAATTATCTGCCCGTAATCGGGCAGGAATGAGACCAAATCGGGCGACGCCGACTGTAGAACCGGCGAAAGACAAGTATTCTTGACGTTAAATGTCAAGAATGCTTGACTTGACGACGTGGAGGACGAGAACCCGGTCCGGGCGCGGCGACGCGCCCGGCGCATCACCCAGGCCGAGCTGGCCGCCGCCGTCGGCGTGAGTCGGCAGACGGTGGTGTCGGTCGAGAAGGGCGACTACGCGCCCAGTGTGTACCTCGCGCTGAAGGTGGCGCGGGCACTGGAATCCACCGTCGAAGAGCTGTTTCCCCTGAAGGAGGACGATCATGTCGGCTGAGAGTCGCGTCGAGGACTTCATTCTCGCCCCGTCGGACCCCGCCTGGGGCGACGAGCGGAACCGCGAGGAGTACTACCGGGCGATGTCGGTGGGCTACTACTGGGCCGGGCCCGCTGCGCTCGTGGCCTCCCTGATCGCGGCGGCGGAGGGCGCCCGGATCACCGCGATGGCCGTGCTCCTGCTGCTGCTCGCGACGCAGCTCGCCGCCTACCGGTATTGCAGCAGGCACAACGTGCCGCTCGCGTCCATCACCCGTGCCTTCCTGACCCCGAAGCGCAAAGCCGTGATGGCGGCGCTCCTGATCCCGTACCTCGCGGTGTGGTGCGCGCTCCAACTCGACCGCGACCCGAGCACGCTCGTGGGCGCCGCGGTCGGGGGCTGGTGGGCGCCGGCGTCGTCGGCGGCGCCGCTCTCCTGGCCGCCCGGACCGAGCGCCGCCGCGAGGCCGCTGCCGCGGACGATGACGACGTATTCGAATGACGAACGATCTCTCAAGTACGCTGTGACCTCGTGACCACCTCCGAAGCCGCAGATCGGGAACACCTCGATCTCAAGACGCAGCTGATCCGGTTCGTGCTGACCGGCGGCTTCTCGGCGGTTGTGGACTTCGGAACCCTGCTGGTCCTCACCAAGGCCTTCGGAGTTGACGAGGCACTGGCCAAGACCATCGGCTTCATTCTCGGCACCACCACCGCGTACCTGCTCAACCGCCGGTGGACCTTCCGGGCCGAGCCGTCCACCAAACGGCTGATCGCGGTGTGGGCCCTCTACATCACGATGTACGGCGTCCAGCTGGGCCTGTACATGGCGTTCTACACGCTGTTCCCGCCGCCCGAGGACGGCCTCGGCAGCTACCTCAATCGCCTCTTCGCCTTCGTGATCGCCCAGGGCACCGCGACGGTCGTCAACTTCATCGTCCAGCGCACGGTGATCTTCAAGCTGATGTGATGGCCCTGGCAACTCGGCCGCAGGTGCGCCGGGTCCGGACCGGGCACTGGCCGCGGCCGACTCTGCTCGTGCCCTGGGTCTTCGGGATCGCCGGATTCCTCCTGTCGCTGTGGCACGGCGGGCGGCCGTCCGTCTGGTTCGACGAGCTGGCCACCGTCTCGGCGATCGACCGCTCCCCGGGCGAGCTCTGGCACCTGCTGACGAACATCGACGCCGTGCACGGCCTCTACTACTGGGCGGTGCGCACGTTCTCCCTCGTGTTCGGGCTCGACGCGGGCGCTCTGCGGGCCTTCTCCGCGCTCGGGGCCGGTGTCGCGGTCGCGGCGTGCCACGCGCTCGCCCGTCGCCTCGGGGGCGAGAACTTCGCCCTGGTCGCGGGCGTGATCGCGCTGATCCTGCCGCGGCTCACGTGGTCCGGCGTCGAGGCCCGCTCCTACTCCTGGGTGATCGCGAGCGCGGCGCTGGTCCTGATCGCCGCGCATCGCGCCGTCATGTCCGGCGACGGCGCCGGCCGCCGCCCGTGGGTCGGGTACGGGGGCGCCCTGTTCCTCGCGACGGTGCTGTTCCTCTACTCCGCGACCCTGGCCTTCGCGGTAGCGGCCGTGGTCGCGGGGAGCGCCGCCGGCTGCCGGCGCGCGCAGTTGCGCCGCGTCGGGATCTCGTCCGCCGCGGCGATCGCCCTCGCCGGCCCCGTCGCGATCCTCGCCGCCACGCAGCGCGATCAGGTGTCGTGGCTGCGCTGGCCGGGCTGGCGGATCTTCCAGAACGTGCTGGTGGACCAGTGGTTCGACCACTCCTACCTGTTCGCTGCGGCGGCCTGGATCGTGCTCGCCGCGGCCGCGCTGCTGTGGTGGCGCGGCGCACCGTCGAACCCGGAGGCCGTGCGGTGGGGCCTGGCCGGGGCACTGGTCCCGCTCGTGGTGATCCTGCTGGTCTCGCCAATCGTGCCCTCGTACGTGGGGCGGTACGTGAGCTTCACCGTTCCGGGCCTGGTCCTGGTGCTCGCGGCCGCGGTGTCGACGGTGGCGCGGCTCCTGCCGCGCCCCCGGGTGGCGGGAGCGGCGGTCCTGACGGTGCTCGTCGTGGCTGCGATCCCGGGGTACCTGTGGCAGCACAGCCCGCTGTCGAAGCCCGGGGGAGCGATTTCAGCTACGCGGCGCGGTACATCCACGACCACGCGCGGCCGGGCGACTGCGTGTTCTTCCAGGTGCAGCCGAGCTGGGCGTGGCCGTCGTTGCAGATCGTGTTCGACGGTCTCCCGAACGAGTTCCGCGGCGTGAAGGACATGGGGAACGACGGAGATCGGCGCACCGAGGGGCGCCTGTGGGACAAGGAGCGGGGCGTCAACCAGTGGGCCTCGTGGGCCGCGGACAACTGCACCGCCGCTTGGGTGCTCGCGGACGCGGATCGCGCGGACGACGACTTTCGCCAGGAGAACGGGAACCTCTGGTGGACGTTCCGGCAGTTCCAGTTCATGGGCACCGATATGCAGGTGTCGCTCGACTACGGCGGCCTCGCGGTGGTGCACCAGGAGCAGTTCCACGTGCTACAGGTGGTGCACCTGGTACAGCCCCCGCCCGCCGAGGGGCCGGATCCGCAGCCGATGCCGCGTACGCGGCATTCCCACTGGTGAACGGGGCGGCGCAGTTCGTTAGGCGTATATACGAAATTACCGGTCATGTCCAGCCTTGTCCGATGTGACGTATCCACCATTGCCCCGCGGTGCAACGCTTCGCGACCATCGTTACGCGTAAGTAACGAGCGAGGGAGAGATGTCGTGGTGTCAGTCGGGATCGTCGGAGGGGTGCCGCGGCCGTGAGCCTGCTGCGGCAGCTTCCGGTGAGCGACGATCTGTCCGTCTCCGTCTACGCCGACCGGGTCATCGGACCGGGCCGGGCGTATGCGGAGGAGTCCGATTCCGCGCTGCTCAACCGGCAGGCGTTCGCGATGTCCATCTCCGCGGAGGAGCCCGACGAGTTCGTCGATTGGTGCCGGATGAACGAGCCGGAGCTCCTCGTCGACGGCGGGCACAGTTTCGTGCCGCGCTGGGCGTACGGCCGGTACCTGCGCCAATCCACCCAGGCCCGGGCGCTCGACTTCGGTGACTCGCTCACCAGGATCACCGGCCGGGTCACCGACGCGGCGCGCGAAGGCGACGTCTGGCGGCTCGTGGTGCAGCGCCCGGGGCACGCGCCCGAGACCCACCGGCACGACGTCGTCGTGCTCGCACTCGGCTCGAGTCCGCCGGCCGACCCGTACCGACTCGAGGGGACCGAACGCTACACCCAGGACCCGTATCCCGTGGACGGATGGCTGCCGAGCGTCCTCGCCGGAAACACGGCCGCGGTCATCGGCACCGGCCTGAGCGCCATCGACGTGGCCCTGGCCGTGCGCGCCCGGAACTGGGCGGGGCGGCTGCTCATGGCCTCGAGGCAGGGCGTGCTGCCCGACGTGCGCAGCGACCTCGAGCCGATGGACTTCGACCCCGACGTTGGCGCCCTCATCCGCCGGGTGCGGCTCAAGCACGGCGGCCTCGAGTGGGAGGACGTCACGAACATCGTCGACTACCTGGCGGTGGGCGAGGGGCTGCGGCGGTCCGAGGTCCGCGCCGCGTTCCGGGCGATCTCCGAGCCGGCCGGCGCGCGGCTCGCCGGCTTCTCCGGCCGACCTGCGTCGATCGCGCCCGAGGTGCAGCGCCTCGTGATCTGCGTGGCCCAGTACTACGCGAACGACCTGTGGTCGGCGATGACCCGATCCGCCCGGTCCGCGATGGTCGCGACCGCGCACGTGCCGTTCCAGGCGCTGGCGAACCCGCTGCCCGCGCGGAGCGCTCAGGTGCTCGGGGACATGGTGGTCGACGGTGCGCTGACCGTGCGGCACGGCGTCCGGGACGTGGCACCGTCGGCGACCGGGCTGGTGGTCAGCAGTGCCGTCGGCGACGAGGCGGTCGAGTACGTGGTGAACGCGACTCGCACCCCCGCAGGCGCCCCGTCGGGGGCGGCGGCGAGCCTGGTGTCCTCGCTCGTCTACGCCGGGACGGCGCGGCGCAACCCGTACGGCGGGCTGCGCGTGAACGTCGATGACAACGCGATCATCGGGCGCGACGGCGCGTCGGTGCCGGGGCTGTACGCGCTCGGCGAGATCGCCTCCGGCGACCTGTACTACATCAGCAGCATCGCCAAGATCCGCCGGCGGGCCCGCGCGGTGGCGCGGTCGATCGCCGAGCAGGTGGGACCCGTGCCCGTGCCGGTCCCGGCGGCTCCGGTGGCGGTGTCCGGTGGCTGAGACGAGCGCGGTCGCGGAGCCGCGGGAGGCTGCGACGGTGCGCGAACCCGGCCGGTGGACCACGGTGATGCTGCTGGTCGCGGTGACAGCGCCGCAGCTGGGCCTGAGCCTGCTCAATCCATCGACGCCGCAGATGGCCCTGGACCTGCACACGAGCGTGGCTGCGGTGCAGCTCACGCTGTCGTGCTACATGGCCGGGTACGCGGTGTCGATGTTCGCGGCCGGCGTGCTGGCGGACCGGTTCGACGCCCGGACACTGCAGGCGCTGGGCCTGCTCCTGTTCGCCCTGGGCGGGCTGGTGGCGGCGTCGGCGCCGAACGTCGCCGTGCTCGGGGCGGCGCGGTTCGTGCAGGCAGTCGGCGGTACGTCTGCGACGGTGCTGTGCCGCTTGGTGATCCAGCGGAGGTACCCGGCGGACGCCCGGATGCACCTGCTGACCTCGCTGTCGATCGTGATCGCCGCGACGCCCGCACTGTCGCCGTTCCTGGGTTCGGCGCTGGTGCAGGTGGCGCCGTGGCGCGGGCTGTTCGTGGGGCTCGCCGCAGTGGGAGTCGTTCTCGCCCTGGCGTTCCTGCAGTTGGTGCCGCGTGCCAGGCCGGCGGTGCCGGTGCCGCCCACACCGCGAGCGGTGGGCCGTGGCATCGCGGAGGCCTTGTCGCGCCGCGGGTTCCATCGCCATGCGGTGGTGATCTCACTGGCGTGGATGGGCTACTTCCTGTTCATCGAGCAGTCCGCCTTCATCCTGCAGGGCCTGTACGGGGCCACCGAGATCCAGTACGGGCTGCTGTTGATCGTCCCGGCCCTGGGGTACATCGCGGGGAGCATGCTGATCCGGCGGTCGGCGTCCGCGCGCACCGCCGTGCGGCTCGGCGCCGCGGGCTCGGCGGTCGGCGCGGTCGCGCTGGTGGCACTCGCAGCGGCCGGCGCGCCCACGGCCGCAGTCGTGGTCGTCCCGCTCGCGATCGGTTTCCTCGGCGTCGGTGCTGCGATCCCGTTCGCGCAGAACGGATTGCTGGAGCTGGACCTGCAGGCGCAGGGCGTGGGCGCGGGGTTGTTCTTCTTCATCCAGATGGCGGCCGGCGCCGCGTACTCCGTGGTGATCGAGGCCCTGCACCTGCGGTCCGCGCTCTCCACGTCCATCGCCATCGGCCTGCCCCTGCTCGCCCTCGCCACGATCATCTGGGCGACCACGCGCAAGCGGCGGTGAGCCGCCTCATCGGCGGCTCCCGTCCTCAGTCCTTCGGGAGCTCGCGCTTGACCATCTTGCCGGTGGGGTTGCGCGGCAGGCGGTCGAGGTAGACCACGTCGCGCGGCACCTTGAAGCGGGCCAGGTTCGCCCGGACGAAGTCCTTGAGCTCCTTGGTCAGCTCCTCGACCGCATCGTCCGCGGGCGCACCGCCCTCGAGCACCACGAAGGCGCGCAGGCGCTGTCCGAACTCGGGGTCGGGCACGCCGATCACGGCCGCCTCGACCACGTCGTCGCGGGTCACCAGCAGGTTCTCCACCTCGAGCGGGTACACGTTCTCGCCGCCGGAGACGATCATGTCGTCGTCGCGGCCGTCGATGTGCAGCAGGCCGTGCTCGTCCCAATGGCCCATGTCGCCGGAGGAGAGGTGGCCGTCGATGATCTGCTTCGTGCGGCCGTCGCTGTAGCCCTCGAACGGCGCGCCGGCGCGCACGAACACGCGACCGCGCTTGCCGACGCCCTCGACCAGGCGGTCGTTCTCGTCGTACAGGCGGACCGTCGTGAGGACCGGGGGCCGCCCGACGGTGCCGGGCGCGGCCCGGAGGTTCTTCGGGGTGGCGACGGTGGCGACGGCGACCTCGGTGGAGCCGTACACGTTGTAGAGCACGTCGCCGAAGACGTCCTGGAACTTCTCCGACAGCTCGGGCGAGACGGCGGAACCGGCCACCACCACGGCGCGCAGCGAACGGGTGTCGTACTTCGCGAGCGTCTCGGCGGGCAGGCTCAGCATGCGGGTCAGCATGGTCGGGACGGCCACCAGCATGTCGGCCTTGTTGTCGGCGATCAGCTTGAGCGTGTTCTCGGGGTCGAAGCGGCGCATCGTCACGGTGGTGCACCCCACGGACATGCCCGCCGACCACATGGCGAAACCGGTCGAATGGAAGATCGGCGAGGCGATCACGATCGTGCCGCGGCGGCGGAACGGGATCCGGTCCACGAGCATCGCGGTGGCGAGCGAGGGCACTTTGCTGCGGGTGGCGCCCTTGGGCAGGCCGGTGGTGCCGGAGGTGAGGATGATGAAGCCGCCCTGCTGGGCAGGCGGCGGCACGCGGCTCGCGTCGCGGCCGGCGCCGAGCTCCTCGATGGTGACCGCGCCCTCGGGCACCGCGTCGGCATCGTCGACCCAGGTGAGGTACCGGGGCATCTCCTCGGGCAGGGCGTCGAGCAGTGCCGTGAACTCGCCGTCGTGGAAGACCGCCTGTACCTTCTCGCGTTCGCAGACCTCCGCGAACTGGGGCTTGGCGAAGCCGGTGTTCATCATGGCCAGACGCAGACCGGCGCGCGCGGCGGCGCTGATCACGAGCATCAGCCCGCGGTGGTCCCGCGCGAGCACCGCGATCACGTCGCCCGCTTTGAGGCCGGAGGCGCGCAGGCCGCGGGCCAGGGCGTTCGACTGCGCCTCGTACTGGGCGTAGGTCAGCGTTCCGCGCTCGTCGACGATCGCGACCCGGTCGGGGCTCTCCGCCGCGCCCTTGATCACGAGCGCGGCCTGGGGGCCGTACTTGCGGTTGTAGCCGAGCGCGCGGAGCGCGACGTCGGGGCGGGCGGGATCCACCACACGGCGCTGCAGCATGCGCAGGAGGGCGTGCCCCTGCGGGAGGAGATCGGAGACCGGGCTCGTGTCCATGACGACGATGATAGGCCCAGCGCCCCGAGTCTGTTGAGGGGGTCTCAATAAGGCGCGCGCGAGGTCAGGGGCGGGTGAACCGCTCGTCCCGGCCGAGCTTGCGCAGGTGCAGCCATTCGCGGAAGCCGGCCACGTCCCGCCGCTGGATCAGGAAGAACCAGCCGAACCGCGCCCACTCCTGCGGGATCAGCCGCCGCATGCCCGGTTGGGACTGCAGATAGCCGCGGTTGCGGTAGGTGAAGAAGCGTTTGGTCTCGTTGTCCGGGTACTGCGTGTGCATGCGCCCACCGAGGATGGGCCGGAACTCGTCGGCGCCGTTCGGGTGCAGGTACGCGGCGGTCAGACAGGTGCCGAACGGCAGGCCGGAGCGCACCAGTCGCCGGTGGATCTCCACCTCGTCGCCGCGGATGAACAGCCGCAGGTCCGGCACGCCCACGGCCGCCACGGTGTCCTTGCGGAACAGCGCGCCGTTGAACAACGAGGCGATCCCCATCAGCACGTCGTCCGACGGTGCGCCGGGGTCGATCAGTTCGGAGCGCTTCCGCCGCCACACCAGACCGCGGCGCAGCGGGAATGCGAGCGTCTCCGGGTCGTCGATGGTCGCCACCACGGGCGAGACCTCGGCGAGGCCGTGACGTTCGGCGGCCTCGAGCAGCGTAGCGAGCACCTGCGGCCCCTCCGGGCGGCCGTCGTCGTCGGCGAGCCAGATCCAGTCGGCGCCGAGCGCGAGGGCGTGCAGCATGCCGAGGGCGAAGCCGCCGGCGCCGCCCAGGTTGAACTGCGACGGCAGGTAGGTGGCGGCCACGGGTTGCGACTCGACCAGCGCGCGCACCTCGTCCTGGGCGGCGTTGTCGACCACGATCAGGTGGTCGACGGGGCGCTTCTGAGAGCTGAGTACGTCGAGCGACTTCGCGAGCAGCTCCGCGCGGTCGTGCGTGACGACGACGGCGACGATGCGGTCACCGTCGGTCCCGGAGACGGGATCGGGCGTACCGGGCCGGGGGTCAGCCATCCTCGCGCTCCAGCTTGTCCATGACCTTGCGGACCTGGGCGCCGGCGTCGGGGCCCTCGTAGGCCGTGACGACCTCCTCGATCCCGCCCTCCTGCCGGATCTCGCCGTGGTCGATCCACATGGCGCGGTCGCAGAGCTGGGCGAGGAACTCGTTGGAGTGGGAGGCGAACACGAGGATGCCGGATCGCTCCACCAGCGCGGCGAGCCGCTTGCGGGCCTTGCGCATGAACTCGGCGTCGACGGCGCCGATGCCCTCGTCGAGGAGCAGGATCTCGGGGTCGATCGACGTGACCACACCCAGGGCGATACGTACCCGCATGCCGGTCGAGTAGGTGCGCAGCGGCATCGACAGGTAGTCGCCGAGCTCGGTGAACTCCGCGATCTCGTCGGCCTTGCGCAGCATCGACTTGCGGGTCTGCCCCAGGAACAGGCCGCGGATGATGATGTTCTCCATGCCGGAGATCTCGGGGTCCATGCCGACGCCGAGGTCGAAGACCGGGGCCACGCGGCCCTTCACCAGCGCCGAGCCGCGGGTGGGCTCGTAGATCCCGGCCAGCAGGCGCAGCAGCGTCGATTTGCCGGCGCCGTTGTGACCCACGAGGCCCACGCGGTCGCCCTCGCTGAGGTTCATGGTGATGTTGCGGAGCGCCTCGACCACGACCACGTTGTCGTCGGCCATCACCTTGCCGCCGGCGGAGCCGATGACCGCGCGCTTGAGGGAGCGCGATTTGGCGTCGAACACCGGGAAGTCGACGCAGGCGTCCTGCGTCCGAATGGAAACGCTCATCTCACACCCAATACGCGACTCGGGAACGGAACTGCTTCATCAGCACCAGGGTCAGCCCCAGGCCGACGATCGTGCACCCGATCACCACGTACCAGTGCTGTGGGTCGAAGGGCTTGCCGGTGAGGGGCCCGCGCACCATCTCCAGGTAGTGGTACAGCGGGTTCAGCTTCACCAGCTGCGCGCGCTCGCTGTTGCCGCCGGGCACGGTGTCCAGCGTCCACACCACGGGGGTGATGTAGAACAGCAGCTGCGTCAGGGCCGTGAGCAGCGGCGCGATGTCGCGGAATCGGGTGGCCAGGATGCCGAAGAACATCGAGACCCACACGCCGGTGATCGCCAGCATGGCGACCCCGGGGATCAGACTCAGTTGCGTCCACGACCACTGCTTCGGCGGGAAGATCGCCAGCACGACCACCACGATGATCATGTTGTGGGCGAGGAACAGCATGTGCCGCCACACCAGCCGGTAGACGTGCACCGACAGGGGCGCGGGCAGCTGTTTGATGAGGCCCTCGTTGGCGATGAACACCTCGGCACCGTCGATGATCGAGCTCTGGATGAACGCCCACAGCACGAAGCCGACGGTGAGCTGCGGCAGCAGCGTCTTCACGTCGGCGCCGAGCAGCACCGACCACAGCAGCGCGAGGGCGCTGGCGGTGACGCCGGTGGCGATGGTGATCCAGAAGGGGCCGATCACCGACCGGCGGTAGCGCTGCTTGATGTCCTGCCAGCCCAGCTCCAGCCAGAGCTCGCGGTGGAAGGTCGCGCCGTCCACCAGGTCCTTGATCGCGCGTCCGAACGTGCGCGAGTCCGAGACGAGGGGTGCCGGCTGGGCGGCGTGGGGGCTATCGACGGGCACGGTAGGCCAGGGTACTCGTCCCGACGGTGCTCCCGGCGCACGTCGTGCGCGCGGCGCACCGTCGTGGATCGCGCGAACGTGCGGAGGGCCCGAGGCGCCCGTCACAGGTACTGGCCGTGGCCGGTCTGCGCCTCCGGGCCGGGGGTCATCCCCGGCGGGAGGGCGCCCTGGCGCATCTGCTCGAGCTGGGCCCGGGCGGCCATCTGCTGCGCGAACAATGCGGTTTGAATGCCGTGGAACAGGCCCTCGAGCCAGCCGACGAGCTGTGCCTGGGCGATGCGCAACTCCGCGTCGGAGGGGGTCGACTCGTCGGTGAACGGCAGCGCGAGGCGTTCCAGCTCGGCCTGCAGGTCGGGGGAGAGACCGTCCTCGAGCTCCTTGATCGACGTGCGGTGGATGTCCTTGAGCCGGGCGCGACTGGCCTCGTCGAGAGGCGCGGCGCGCACCTCCTCCAGGAGCTGCTTGATCATCGTTCCGATCCGCATGACCTTCGCGGGCTGCTCGACCATGGTGTGCAGCTCCTCGTCGGCACCGTCGGCCCCGCCCGGCCCGGAGGCCCCCGACACGGCACCGGCGGGGGCCCCTGGGACGGTTCCCGAACCGGCCCCGGCCGGGATGATCTCCACCTCGTTGCGATCGTTCATAACATCATTCTGGCAGTTCGATTCGGGCGGGCCATGAGGTTGTGGGCGGGTCGGTGTAATCTGCGTGCCAGTGAACACGTTCTCAGGGACCCAGGTGGAACCCGGGCGGGCCTCCACGTCGGTTGCGGTATCCGCATTCGACGTTGCCCGCGTCCGGGGGCTCTACCCTGCCCTGGGCGACGGCTGGATCCATTTCGATCCGCAGGCCGGGGCGCAGATCCCCGGTGCCGTCTCGTCGGCCGTGGCGAACGCCTTCCGAGGCTTCGTGAGCAATCCCGCCGGGGTCTACGCGGGGGCGGCGCACACCCGCGGGATCGTCCAGGCGGCGCGGATCGCGGTGGCCGATCTGGTGAACGGCAAGCCCGAGGGCGTGGTGCTGGGGCCGAGCCGTGAGCAGCTGCTGGACGGCCTCGCGGAGTCGCTGAGCGCGCGCCTGGGGCTCGGGTCCGAGATCGTGCTGTGCCGTCTCGACGACGATGCCAACCAGGCGCCGTGGCTCCGCGTGGCGGACCGCGGCGGTGGCCGCGTCCGGTGGGCCGAGGCCGATATCGAGACCGGCGAGGTGCCCGAATGGCAGTTCGCCGAGCTGGTGAGCCCGGCCACGAAGGTCGTAGCTGTCACGCTCGCGTCGTCGATCATCGGCACGGTGATCGACGTGGCGCAGGCCGCGCAGGCCGCGCGCAGCGTGGGCGCGTTGCTGGTGGTCGACGCGACGAACGCAGCCCCGTACGAGCTGCTCGACATCGAGCGCCTCGGCGCCGACGTGCTGGTGGTGAGCGCCAACCGATGGGGCGGGCCGCAGGTGGCGGCCATGGCGTTCCGCGACCCGTCGGTGTTCGGCCGGCTGCGCCCGATCAACCTGGACCGCACCGCGGTGGGGCCCGAGCGGCTCGAGCTCGGCGAGCACCAGTACGCCATGCTCGCTGGCCTGATCGCGTCGATCGACCACCTCGCGGGGCTCGATGAGTCGTCCGTGGGCACCCGCCGCGACCGGCTGGAGCAGTCGATGTTCGGCCTGCGTCAGTACCAGCAGAGGCTGCTGTTCTACTTGCTCAATTCGCTGGCCTCGGCGCCGCAGGTGGCCATCATCGGTCGGGCCGAGCGTCGCGTGCCGACGGTGTCCTTCACGCTGCCCGGCGTGCCGGCCGCGAAGGCCGCCAAGCGCCTCGCCGACAACGGCGTGTGCGCCCTGTCGAACGTGCCGAGCCGCTACTTCGCCGGCCTCGGCGTGCCCGAGTACGGTGGCGCGGTCACCGTCGGGCTGGGGCCGTACTCGACTCCGTACGACGTGGACCAGCTGGTCCGCGCGCTCGCCTCCCTGGGATAGTCGGTGGACCCGGCGGCCCTTGCCGGTGCGTTCGGCACGGGAATCGCCGCGGGGCTGGGTGCCGTCCTCCCGCTGGGCGCCATCGGGATCATGCTGCTGCACGAGGGCGCCTCGCGCGGCTGGCGGCGCGGCGTCCCCGCCGCCGCAGGGGTGGGCACCGCCGATCTGCTGTTCGCCGTCCTCGCCCTCGCGGCCGGGTCGGTGCTCGCGCCGCTCGTCGCGCAGTGGGGGAGGTGGCCGGCCGCCGTCGGCGGGGTGCTGCTGCTGGTGGTGGCGTTCCTGATGGTGCGCAAGGCCGTCCGGGTGCCGTCGATCGGGCCCGACGGTTCCGCCGCCGAGGCCGACGGTGCCGTGGGCCCGAGGCTCGACGGGGCCGTGCGTGGCGGCGCGGGGTGGGGCCGGTTCGCGATGTTCTTCGGGCTGACGGCGGTGAATCCGTTCCCGCTGGTCTACTTCGGCGCGATCGCGGTGGGACTGGGGGACGGGCTGCACCGACCGCCGGTGGCGACCGCGTTCGCGGTCGGCGTGGGTCTGGCGTCGCTCGGGTGGAACCTGGTGCTGGTGGGTCTGGGCGCGGTGCTGCGCGCGCGATCCACCGCGCGGGTGCAGCGGCTGGTGACCGCGGCCGGCGGTGCGATCGTCGCGGTGTTCGGTGCGGTGGTGCTGGTGGCGGCGTTCGTGTGAGTGTCAGTCCGCGCGCAGCATCGTCTCGACCCCGGGCTTGAGCAGGTCGGAGATCCTGTTCCACGGCACAGTGACCGGAACGTAGTCGCCGATCACGTGGGGCACGGATACGTAGATCTCGAGGCCCGCGGGGGTGGGGAGCCAATCGTCTGCGAGCGCATCGCTCGAGAGCCGTTGATGCGTCAGCCGTCCCGTGATGTCGAGTTCGGGCAGGAGCGTGCGCAGCCGTTCCAGCGCCGTGGCCCGGTCGCGGTAGAGGTCGTCGACGGTGACGGGTTGTGCTGTGCGCGTATCGATCACGACAGTGCCCAGGCTCAGGTTCGGGTGTGCGCCGCCGCCGTCCCAGTAGAGGACGACGCGCCCGGCCACCGCGCCGGACCCGATGCGCGTGACGCCGCTGCGGTAACCGCCGTCGAGTCCGCCATCGTTGACGACGGCCGCGCCGGTCAGGGTCCGGATGCCGGCCACGGACGCCTGCATGGCGGCGTTGAAGCGTGCAGTGACGGCGGCGTCGCCGCCGCGTACCTGCGGCGTCGTGATCACGCGGCCGGGCTGCGTCGTCGGCGTCGTGATCGCCGTCGCGGTGTACCCGTGCGCCGCCGTGGCGAGGGGTGCGGCGGGAACCGGGCTGCGGTAGGGGCTGGAGGCCTCCGCGCCCTGCTTCGCCGACGTCGGTGTCGCAGACGACGCGGTTGGAGCGCCAGTGCTGTTCGGGCCGGCGGCATTGGTGGCATCGCAGCCGGCCAGGAGAAGCAGTGCAGCGGCGGTGGCGATCCGCGTCCTCACTGCAGCCCCTCGATCGCTGTGCGGTACTCCTCGGACTCGTAGAACGGGGTGAGGCGGCGGCGCAGGAGGTCCTCGATCACGCCGCGCTCGTCCAGGGTGGCGAGCACGGGCGGCCCGAATCGTAGGGCCTCCTCGATCATGTCCTCTCGACCCACGCCCAACTCGGCGAGCAGCTCGAAGAGCGAGGCGTCGCCGTACTTGTCGAAGACGTGGTCGATGCCCTCGTCGATGAGCGAGCGGAGGTAGTCGGTATCGCGGAAGCCTCGCCAGAACTCGAAGATCAGCACCACGATGTCTTCGATGTCGGCGTCGGTGACCACGCCGCGGAACTCGGCGACCGAACGGGCACGGTTCTGCCGCCAGAAGTCCCGGATCGCGTCGGCGAGGGTCTCGTCCCCATCGTCGGCGGCCCACCGCAGAGCCAGCCGCACGCCGCGTCGCGTGGCCTCGTCGGCACGCTGGCCCAGGGCGGGGAGCGCGGGCGAGGCGGCGCGCCGGATCGCTCCGAAGACGGTGCGCGTCACCGCGTTCCGGGCCAACACGCGAGTGGCGTCGTCGGCGGCGTTGGTGGCCGCGGCGTGCAGGACGGAGGCCACCGCATCCTCCGTGATCGCGCTCTCGGACAGTAGCGTGAGCACCCGGGAGGTGAGGTCCATCTCGGTGACGGTGGTCAGGAGCTTCTCGAAGCTGTGGTTGTCGACCACCTCGTCGAGCCGGGTGGCGGTGTTCACCGAATGTGCGTGCAGGCGTCCGGCGATTTCGCCGACCAGCTCGGGGATCGCGCCCTCCACCGGCACCTGCACCGCGTACTTGGCGGCGACGGCCTTGATCATCGCGGGCGTGACGGCCTCCGCGAGGGTCAGTTCCGACGCCACCGCCAGCGCGTGATCCACCTCGTCGATCACGAGGGAGTGGAAGGCGGTGTCGCGCAGCTGCGCTCGGGCGAACGCCACCTGCGCGTCGAGCAGGCGCGCTCCGAGTTCGTCGATCATGGTGTCAGGAGCACCTTTCCGACCGAGTCGGCCGAGTTCAGTAGGTCCTGCGCGGCGGCGGCCTCGGCGAGCGGCAGGCGCGTCGAGACGACGGGGCGGACCGCGCCGGCGGCGACGAGCGGCCAGACGTTCTCGCGGACGCCCGCCACCACCTCGGCCTTGCTGTGCGGCCCCGTCGCCGGACGGTTCCGCAGGTTGGTGGCGCTGACCCGCCCCCGCTTGCCCAGCAGCGTGGCGATGTTGAGCGTGCCCTCGACGCCGCCCTGCATCCCGATGATCACCAGGCGGCCGAGCGTGGCCAGCGCCCGCACGTTGCCGGGCAGGTACTTCGCGCCCATGATGTCGAGGATCACGTCGACGCGGTTCTCCAGCACCTCCGCGTAGTCCTGCTCGCGGTAGTTGATCACGATGTCGGCGCCCAGCTCGCGGCATCGCTCCGCCTTGAACTCCGAGCCCACGGTGACGGCCACCGTGGCGCCGAGCGCCTTGGCCAGCTGGATGCCGTGCGTGCCGATGCCGCTGCCGCCGCCGTGGATCAGCAGGGTCTCACCGGGCTGTAGGCCGGCCTCGGTGACGATGTTGGAGTACACGGTGCACGCGACCTCCGGCAGCGCCGCCGCGTCGATCAGGCTGACGCCCGCGGGAACCGGAAGGCATTGTGCGGCAGGCGCGATCGCGTACTCGGCGTAGCCTCCGCCGGCCATCAGCGCGCAGACCTCGTCGCCCGGCTCGAGCTCGACGCCCGGCCCCACCGCGTCGACGGTGCCCGACACCTCCAGCCCCATGATCGGGCTCGCGCCCGCCGGCGGCGGATAGAGGCCCTGGCGCTGCATCAGGTCCGCCCGGTTCACCGCCGCCGCGGCGACCTTGATCCGCACCTCACCCGGACCGGGCTCGGGCGTGGGCAGATCGATCACCTGCAGGTCCTTGGTGGTTTCATCGACTCCGATGGCCCTCATGGTTCCAGGGTGGCACACCCACGGGTTCGACGGTGCGCGGCGGTCGTCCCGCGCGGATTCCGGTACGATTCCGCGCAGGGAAGTGTGGCAGAGCGGCCGAATGCACTCGCCTTGAAAGCGAGCGTGGGTGAAACCACCGGGGGTTCAAATCCCTCCACTTCCGCAGGTGGGAGGGGGTTTCGTCGCCGGAGACGGCGCCGGGACCCCGAAATCTGCCACAGTTTGCCACTTTCGCCCCGGCTCCCCGACTACATCACGCGCGTCGAAGGCGCTCGTGGACCGCGCTACGAGGCGCGGATCAACGCGTCCCTCCCCGGCGGCAAGCGGCTGCAGCACCGGCGCCGGCTCGCGAACGTGGACGCCGCGAAGGACAGGCATGCGAAGACGACGTCGGAACTCGCGGCCGGGACCCACACCGCTCCCAGCGACCTGACAGTGAATGAGGCGGTCGAAGCCTGGCTCACTGCGAAGGCTGCGCGGACGAAGCTGAGCACGGCTGCCGCGGACAAGTTCTCCTTTGCACCCGTGGTCGCCGTATACGGGGACACGAAGGTGCGGAGGATCAGCAAGGCGAAGGTCGAGCGGCTTGTCATCGACCTCCGTACCGGCTGCATGCGGAGGGAGTCGTCGCTCGGAACGTGGCATCGGTAGAGCGCTGCGCAAGCCGCGTGGCGAGCCCGCGATGAAGGTCGACGACAGTCTCTCGGAGGCTGAGGTGGAGCTGCTGGTGAAGGCTCACGGCGAGGGCACGGACAGCTACGCGCGACGGCGTGAACCGTTCGTCCACCTAGCGCTGCTCGGTCTTCGCCGGGGCGAACTCAGCGGGTTGCGATGGAGCGCAGTCGACCTCGGTGCGGACGTGCTCACGCCTGGGCTCTGACAGAGACCGCGGTGGCTCCGGTTGTCGGGTGGCAAGGGGATTCGATCGCTTTGGTTGTGCAGATCACCCGGCGGACCGGTCAGCCCGCGAGCCGCTCCCGGCGGCGGGCGTCGCGCTCACGCGCACGATCGCGGGCGGCCTCGAACTTCCGCGCGCGGACGTCCAGTTCGTCGACGAAGTCGCCGATCAGGTCGCGCATGCGCGCCGCCTCGCCGGTCAGGTCGGTGCGGTCGAGGAGCCGCCACGTGCGCAGCACCGGCACCACCACGACGTCGCGGTGCTGGCGCAGGTCGTAGATGCCGCTCTTGGCCATGAGGACGGCGTCGCGCCGGAAGTGCGGCAGCGCCGCACCGGGCATCTGGAAGTTGGTGAGCACGGCGTGGATCGCGGCCAGGGCCTGCGCAGGCGCGACCTCGATCGCAGCGCCGAGGATGTTGCGGTAGAAGAGCATGTGCAGGTTCTCGTCGGCCGCGACGCGGGCCAGCATCCGGTCGGCGACGGGATCATCGCAGACCGCGGCGGTGTTGCGGTGGCTGATCCGGGTCGCGAGCTCCTGGAAGGTCACGTAGCTCACCGACAGCAGCATCGAATTCATCCCGGGGGCGAAGCCGTGCTGCATCTGCGTCATCCGCAGGTCCTCGAGTTCGACGGGGTCCACGCCGCGGGTGACGGTGAGATAGTCGCGGAGCACGATCGAGTGCCTCGCCTCCTCCGCGGTCCAGCGGTGCACCCAGAAGCCCCACGCCCCGTCGAGGGTGAAGTTCTCGGCGATCTCGCGGTGGTAGCTCGGTAGGTTGTCCTCGGTGAGCAGGTTCATCACCAGCGCGGCCCGTGCGACCGGCGACAGCGCGGAGTCGTTCTCCTGGAAGTCCTCGCCGCCGAGCGCTGCGAAGTCGCGGCCGCGGCTCCATGGCACGTAGTCGTGCGGGTGCCAGTCGACCGCCTGCCGCAGGTGCCGGTCGACCTCCCGCTCGGCGGTCTCCGAGAGCTCGTACAGCAGTTCCAGGTCGGTCAGATCACTCATGGTTCCCAGCCTGGTCCGGCGCCGCCGGAACGGGCAGTGGCGATGGTCCCCGAGGGCGTCCCGCATCGGGGCCCGGCACTGCGTCACCCCTGGTGAGGACGTGCGTACCGGTGCGCCCGGGACGTATGTCCCGTCCTCGTCCGCCGACGGTCCGCCGAGGACGAACCCCGCCCCGGACGGGCCTACGCTGGGAGCATGTCCTCGGTATTCCTCGTCGACGACCACGAGATCGTCCGGCGCGGCCTGGCCGACCTCCTCGCCTCCGACGGCAGCCACGCCGTGGTGGGCGAGGCGTCGACGGTCCGCGAGGCCCTCGCCCGCATCCCCGCCGTGCGCCCGGACGTCGCGGTGGTCGACGTTCGCCTGCCCGACGGGTCGGGCATCGACCTCGTCCGCAACCTGCGCGAGCAGCTGCCCGATCTGCCCTGCCTCGTGCTCACCTCGTACTCGGACGACGAGGCCCTGCTCGACGCGATCACCGCAGGGGCGCAGGGCTACGTGCTCAAGCAGATCCGCGGCACCGAGCTGGTCTCCGCGATCCGCACCGTCGCGGCCGGCGGCTCGCTGCTGGACTCCGCGAGCACCGCCCGGGTGCTGCAGCGCATCCGCAGGGACCAGGCCGCGCCGCCGGCCCCGTCGGGCTTGACCGGGCAGGAGGAGGCTGTGCTGGAGCTGCTCGCCGAGGGGCTCACGAACAAGCAGATCGCGGAACGGATGTTCCTGGCGGAGAAGACCGTCCGCAACCACGTCACCGGCATCCTGGCCAAGCTCGGCGTGGAGAACCGGGTGCAGGCGGCGCTGCGCGCGGCGCAATGGCGCGAGGCCGGCGGGGCGCGCCGATGAGCGGCTCAGGCGAGCGCGGCGCGGGCCTGCCGCCACGCGTCGACGGCGGGCGTTCCGCGCTGCACGGCCCGCTCGGCGAGCAGGCGGCCGAGCAACCGGCACACCAGGTACTCCCAGTCCAGCTCATCGAGCGCAGCGGTCGTGCGCACCTCGTTCCAGCGGGCGAGCCGCCCGGTGTAGGCGGCCTCGGCGAGGTCCACGACGAGGGTGCGCACGTCGGACCGGTCCAGGGGGTCGATGTCGATTCCGTTCACGCCACCCAGCGTGGTCGCCGGAAGGCCTCCGCGCCAGGGACGTTCGTCCCGACGGTGCTCCCGCGTCGGCGGGGAGCGGTCCGGTGACGGCGGAGCACGGCGACGGCGCGGCGCGGCCCGACGCCGACCTGCAGGACATCCTCAGTGCGGTGATGGTCGTGGCGCAGGGCCTGGACCTGCCCGCGACGGTGCGCCGCATCGTCACGTCCGCGATGGCGCTGGTCGACGCGCGGTACGGCGCGGTGGGCGTGAGCAGCGACGACGGCTCGCTGCAGGAGTTCATCTACGTCGGCGTGGACGCGGAGACGGCGGCTCTGATCGGCGACCCGCCGTGCGGCCGTGGCCTGTTGGGGTATCTGCTCGAGGTGCAGCAGCCGGTCCGGATCGCGGAGCTCTCCGAGCACCCGTCCTCGGTCGGCTTCCCGCCGAACCATCCGCCGATGCACAGCTTCCTGGGCGCGCCGATCATGGTCGGCGGGAACCTGTTCGGATGCATCTACCTGGCGGAGAAGGCGGACGGTGTCGCGTTCACGGCCGGCGACGCGAAGGCCATCGAGATCTTCGCCGCCGCCACGGCGGTCGCCATCGACAACGCGCAGATGCACGCGGAGACCCTGCGCCAGCAGCAGCGCCTCGGCGAGCTGCAGGTGATCGAGGAGCGCGAACGGATCGGGCGGGACCTGCACGACCACGTGATCCAGCGGATCTTCGCCGCGGGCCTCGGGCTGCAGGTGGCGCGCTCCGCCGCGGCCGACGAGCCGGTGCGCGAGCGGCTCGACGCCGCGATCGGGGAGTTGGACCGCACGATCGCCGACATCCGCGCGACCATCTTCGAGCTGTCCACGGACGGGAGCGGGCTCCGCAGCCGCCTGGTGCGCGCGGTCCGCGCGGTCTCCCACGGCGGCGAGACGTCGGTCGACGTCGGTTTCTCCGGGCCGGTGGAGAGTGCGGTGGCCGACGACGGCCTCGCCCGCGACCTGGAGGCCGTCGTAACGGAGAGCGTGTCGAACGCGGTGCGCCACTCGGGCGGCACGCGGGTCGCCGTGACGGTGATCGCGAGCGGCGAGGCGGTCACCGTCGAGGTCACCGACAACGGCAAGGGCGTCCTCGACGGCGGTCGGCGCAGTGGCCTGCGGAACCTCGCCACCCGAGCGGCAATCCGCGGCGGCACCGTTGAGCTGATGCCCGCGAACGAGGACAAGGAGCGTCCCGGCACCATCGTTCGATGGTCCGTGCCGCGTGAGGCGTAAGTGTGGCACGTCTGAGCGGCAGAGAATTCCGCACGGTTCACGCTGTGTGCGCGGTGTGCTTCTCCGCCCGCATGCGCCCGACCATGTGCGGGTAGTGCAGCTCGAACGCGGGGCGCTCGGAGCGGATCCGGGGCAGCTCGGTGAAGTTGTGCCGCGGCGGCGGGCAGGTGGTGGCCCACTCGAGGCTGTTGCCGAAGCCCCACGGGTCGTCGACCGTGACGACCTCGCCGAAGCGGTAGCTCTTGAACACGTTCCACACGAAGGGCAGGACCGAGGCGCCCAGGACGAACGCGCCCACGGTCGAGATCCGGTTCAGGCTCGTGAAACCGTCGCTCGCCAGGTAGTCCGCGGACCGACGCGGCATGCCCTCGGCGCCCAGCCAGTGCTGTACGAGGAACGTGGCGTGGAAGCCGATGAAGGTGAGCCAGAAGTGCCAGCGCGCGAGCCGCTCGTTCAGCATGCGGCCCGTGGCCTTCGGGAACCAGAAGTAGATGCCCGCGAAGGCCGCGAAGACGATGGTGCCGAAGAGCGTGTAGTGGAAGTGGGCGACCACGAAGTACGTGTCGGACACCGCGAAGTCGAGCGGCGGCGACGCGAGCAGCACGCCGGTCAGGCCGCCGAAGAGGAAGGTCACGATGAAGCCGATCGAGAACAGCATCGGCGACTCGAAGGTCATGTTCCCCTTCCACATCGTGCCGATCCAGTTGAAGAACTTCACGCCCGTGGGCACCGCGATGAGGAAGGTCATGAAGCTGAAGAAGGGCAGCAGCACCGCGCCGGTGGCGTACATGTGGTGCGCCCACACCGCCATCGAGATCGCGGCGATCGCGAGCGTCGCCAGGACCAGGCCGCTGTAACCGAAGATCGGCTTGCGGCTGAACACCGGGAAGATCTCCGAGACGATGCCGAAGAACGGCAGGGCCAGCACGTACACCTCGGGGTGACCGAAGAACCAGAACAGGTGCTGCCACAGGAGCGTCCCGCCGTTCGCCGGATCGAAGAGGTGCGCACCGAACTGCCGATCCACCTCCAGCCCGACCAACGCGGACGCCAACAGCGGGAAGATCATCAGCGCGAGGACGCTCACCACGAACATGTTCCACGTGAAGATCGGCATCCGGAACATCGTCATCCCGGGCGCACGCAGGCAGAGCACGGTGGTCACCATGTTCACCGAGGCGAGGATCGTCCCGAGCCCGCCGACGGTCAGCCCCATCAACCACAGGTCGCCGCCGACGCCCGGACTGTGCGCGGCGTTGGACAGCGGGGTGTACGCGGTCCAGCCGAAGTCGGCCGCGCCGCCGGGGACCATGAAGCCCGCGGATGCGGTGAGGCCGCCGAACAGGTACAGCCAGTAGCCGACGGCGTTGAGCCGGGGAACGCGACATCGGGTGCGCCGATCTGCAGGGGCACGAGGTAGTTGGCGAAGCCGAACGCGATCGGGGTCGCGTACAGCAGGAGCATCACCGTGCCGTGCATGGTGAACAACTGGTTGAACTGCTCGGTGGAGAGGAACTGCAGTCCTGGCTCCGCGAGCTCGCCGCGCATGACCAGCGCCATGAGGCCGCCCACGAAGAAGAACAGCATCGAGGTGACGATGTACATCACGCCGATCGTCTTGTGATCCGTGGTGACCACGAGGTCCGGATCCATCCGCCGGCGGGCCTGCCTCGCGCGGGTTCGGGGCGCGCGGCGCGCAGCCGCCGCTCGGGTGCCACGTCCGTGGCGGTCGTCTCGGTTCTACCGTCCATGGATCGATCGTCGGCCGCGACGTGGCTCTCACGGGAGCGGCGGACGTCCCGACCGATGTCCCGGTGGTTCAGGACCAGGTGCGGCCGAAGCCGCGGGCGCTGACCCGCTCGGCGAGGACTTCCACGACCTCGTACTTGCCGTCGTCGATGAACGGCCGCAGGGACAGCGCGTCGGTCACCGACAGGGCGGATGAGTCCGTGCGCACCCGGGCGGGCCCGCGCACGATGACGCTCCAGGCCTGGTCGCCCCCGACCTCGTCCACCTCGAAGGTGACCTCGTGCGCCACGACGGCGGAGGCGAGCTTGCTGCCGGGGCCGGTCCGGAACAGGATGTTGCAGCCCTCTCCGAGGACGTAGTTCACGGGGAAGATCTCGGCGTCGCCGCCGAGTGCGATCACGATGCGCCCGACGTCCTTGCGGCGCAACAGCTCGGTCGCTTCCTCGCGATCGAGGACGGTGGTGCCGGAGGTGAATCGTTCCATGGCGCGCTCCTGGGGTCTGGGGTGGGAAGATGCCCGCCGCCCACTCTCACCCCGTCCGACGGCGGCCGCTAGGGACCTTCGTCGGGTCGCACGTCCCGACCTGACGGGGCACTCCAGTGGACGGTGCTCGTTGAGCACGCACTGGGGTTAGTGGTGCGTTGCTCTCGATCGCGATACCGGCGAGACGGTACCGCCGCTCGCGACCGGCAACGGCCACACGGCACGGGCCAGAAAACGTTGCAGGAGGGCTCGGCCATGGTCAGGCACCCGTAGTCCGTGCGGCGGCGATCAACCGGTCGAGTTCGGTGGCTTCGACCAGCGTGCGCCGGCCGAACTTCATACCGTCAGCTGACCGTTCTTCCGCATGCGGTACAGGTATTCACGCGAGACCCGGAGATGCTCCGCGGCCTCCTCCATAGTCAGCAAGGTCGACGTTGCGGTGTTCTCGGTCATGCGCCGATCGTCTCTTGAGCGTGGGACATGTTCCACTGAGACGGCTGAGGAGCCTTCGGCGTGTCGCGGTGCACTGTGCGACGATCGGGAGCACGTTCAGCCACAGGAGCACCCCGCTGTTCGGCCTGGGATCGCGCTCGAAACCTGCCACAGTTCTGCCACTATCCGGTCCTGTGGGAACGTGGGCGTGTGCTCCGAAGTGCACGTCAGGACACGTCGGTGAGATCAGCTACGATCAGGTTTACCCAGTTAGCGGTGACTTCAAAGCGAGCGTGGGTGAAACCACCGGGGGTTCAAATCCCTCCACTTCCGCAGCTCAGAGGGAGTTCCGGAGCCATCGATGGCGCCGGAACCCCTGAAATCTGACACAGTCAGCCACTGTCGCGTGGCGTCTACTCGGAGTGACCCGGCCGAGTCCATCGGGCGAGGACCTCCGCGGCATCTGATTCGATGCCCGGGGCACGGGGATCCGACGTGGGGGTGCGGGAGAAGCGGGGCGCAGGCGCGGCCTGGGTGACCCCGGCGACGTCGATGATGGTGCCACGGTCCCGGAGGTACGAATCTCCGGCGACCTCCTCGAAGTCGAGAACCGGAGTCACGCACGCGTCCGTGCCCGCGAACCTCGCCTCCCACTCCGCGCGCGGCCGTCGAGAGAACTCCCGAGCGAAACACTCGCGCAGCGCCGGCCACTGCGCGCGGTCGTCCCGATCGGGTACGTCGGACTCATCGAGCTCGAGCCCGGCGAGCAGAGCCCGGTAGAACTGCGGTTCGAGTGCACCGACCGCGACGTATCCGCCGTCGGCGCATCGGTACGTGCTGTAGAACGGGGCGCCGCCGTCGATGAGGTTCGTTCCGCGCCCGGCGCTCCATTCGCCGTAGCCCCGCATCGCCCACATCAACTGGGTGAGCAGTGCAGCGCCGTCGACCATGGCGACGTCGATCACCTGGCCGCGCCCCGAGGTCTCCCGCTCGTGGAGCGCAGCGAGCACGCCGATGACCATCAGCATCGAACCGCCGCCGTAGTCGCCGACCAGGTTGAGGGGCACGGTCGGGGGCTGCGCCGGCGTTCCGATCGCTGCGAGTGCCCCGGTGATCCCGATGTAGTTGATGTCGTGCCCGGCCCGCGCGGCGAGGGCTCCTTCCTGGCCCCAACCTGTCATGCGGGCGTACACCAGCCGGATGTTCTCGGCGCAGCACTCGTCCGGTCCGAGGCCGAGACGCTCCATCGTTCCGGGTCGCATCCCCTCGACGGCCACGTCGGCCTGTGCGAGGAGCTCGCGCACAGCGGCGAGGTCTCGAGGAGCCTTCAGGTCCGCACGAACGACGCTGCGGTTGCGCAGCACGTGGTCGGGCCGTCCGCCCGCGAGGTCCAGCGCCCGGCTGCTGTGGGGAACTACGAGCACGACGTCCGCGCCCAGGTCGGCGAGGATCATCGCGCCGTGGGGCACGGGCCCGAGTCCGGCGAACTCGACCACCCGGAGCCCGGTCAGCGGACCTCCGTGAGATTGACAGTTCGTCATCGCCAGCCCCGATCGCGGCTCTCCGTCGGCGAGACTTCCGCGTCCGCGTACTGGCCCTGCGGCCAGGGGCCGTACCAGTTGTCGCGGGCACCGTCGACGGTGATGACCGTGCCGGTGATGTAGGCACCGGCGGGCGATGCCAGGTAGGCGACCATCCATCCGAACTCCTCGGCGCGTCCGAGGCGTTGCGCGGGCATCCAGGTCTGCGCGGTGCGTCCCACGACCTCCGGGTACTTGTCGTGGAGCACGTCGGTGTCGAAGTGGCCCGCGGCGATCGCGGCCACCTGGATGTTGTACCGCGCCCACTCGACGCCCAGCCCACGAGTCATGTTCTCGACAGCCGCGCGCGCCGCGCCGCGTGGAACAGACCGGGGAAGCCGTTGTGCGGCGACAGCGTGACGTTGATCACACGTCCGCTCCGGTTCGGGATCATCGACTTGAGTGCGGCGGCCCGGGTCATCTGCCAGGTTCCCTGGGCGTTGAGCTCGACGACGGTGCGGAACCCTTTGGGGGACACCTCCTCCGCGGGGGCCATGAACTGTCCGCCGGCGTTGTTGACGAGCACGTCGATCCGGCCGAACCGTTCGACCACCTCGTCCATCAGAGCGTCGACGGCGTCCTCGTCGCGGATGTCGAGCGGGTGCACGGACGCGCGGGCGCCGATCCGGGCGGCGGTGTCCTCAAGGCGGTCCCGCCGCCGTCCACACAACACGACGGTGGCGCCCAGGCCGGCGAGCTCGCTCGCCGCGGCACGGCCGAGGCCGGTTCCGGCGCCGGATACGATGCACACCCGATCGGCCAGGAGATCGGGTGCGAAGATGCTAGACATCGACGAATCCGTCCATCTGGCTGAGGACCCGCAGCATGACCTCGTCGGCCCCGGCGCCGATCGAGAGCAGACGCTGGTCCCGGAGGAATCGCGACGTCCAGGTCTCCTCCATGTAGCCCATGCCACCGTGGACCTGGAGGCACCAGTCGGCGACCTCACGAATCAGGCGGCCCGCGGTCAGTTTGGCGATGGTCGCGGGGCGGGTCACGTTCTCGCCCGCGACGTGGCGGGCCGCGACGTCCCGGTTGTAGGTCTTGAGCATGTCCGTCTGCGCGGCGTACTCGGCGTAGCGGTAGGCGAGGTACTGATTCGCGGACTGCGCGTGCCCGAACATGCGGCGGCCCCGCGCGTAGTCGCGGGTCCTGTCGAGCGCGCGCTGCGCCGCGATCGGGATGTTGTACGAGCCGAACATGCGCTCCATCACGAACTGCGACATCTGCTGTTGGAAACCGCGCCCGGTCTCGCCGATCGTGTTGCGGACGGGTACCCGCACACCCTCCAGCGTGATGACCCCGGTATCGGAGGCGTGCATGCCGAGCTTCTCGAGCGGGCGGACCGTGAAGCCGGGGGTGTCGGTGGGCACGATGATCTGGCTCATGCCCGCATAGCCGCCCTCATCGGACGTCCGGACCAGCATGCACAGCCAATCGGCCTGCAGCGCATTGGTGATGAACATCTTCGCGCCGTCGATGATCCAGTCGTCCCCGTCGCGGCGCGCCGACGTCTTCACGCCGGCCACGTCGGATCCGGTATCGGGCTCGGTGACCGCGACCCCGGCCACCATGTCCCCCGCCATGGCCGGCGCCAGGTAGCGCGCCTTCAGTTCGTCGGAGCCGTGGGCGGCGAGCGACGGAGTCGCCATCGACACGTGCACGCCGAACGCCATCGGGAAGGCGCCGTTGTCCACGCGTCCCAGTTCCTCCGCGAGAACGAGCGTGAACAGGTGGTCAGCGCCCTGACCGTTGTACTCGGGCTCGTACTCGAGGCCGACAGCGCCGAGTTTCGCGAAATCCTTGATGATCTCGTGGAGGGGCATGCGCTTGTCCCGCTCCCATTCGTCGACGTGCGGGTTGATCTTCTCGTCGATGAAACGCCGCACGGACAGGCGGAACTGGTCGTGCTCGCCGGTGAACATCATCGTCGTCCTTCGGTTCGGGGAATGGTGATGGGGAATTCGAGGAGTTGCTGGGCGAGCGCCTTACCCTGCGGATCGATCCGGGTGGACGCCGCGCCCGAGGTGCCCAGGCCGCCGGTCAGCAGGAAGTTGACGGCATGCAGGCCGGGGAGGGCGAAACGCTCGACCGTGGTCGCGCCGAGGTGCTCGAGCCAGGCTTGAACAGCGGGCGCCGTCAGCTGATCGGCGATCAGCGGCACCCATCGCGGGTCGCGTGCGATGATGCCGATGTTCGAGCTGGACCCCTTGTCGCCGCTGCGCCCGTAGGCGATGTCGATCAGGGGGACGGTGCGTCCCCCAGCGGGTACGTGACCTGCGCTGGGGAGATCGGGACCGCGTGCGGCGACGGGCGCGCAGTCGGCCGGTGAGACGTCGGTGAACGGGACTGGGGCACCGTCGACCTCGACGGACGCGGGAACGAGTTCCCGCGGTACCGGAATCTCCTGGATCCGAAGTACTGGTGACGGTTTCGGTAGGCCGGCGCTGGCAGCGCCCCGGTCCCGGGCGCTCCCGCCAGGCCGATGGAGGGGAACTCGCGGACAGCGAGCCGCAGCGCGGCGGCGTCGTCGTGGTGCGCGCTCACCCACACGAGGGACTCGCGACTGGGCGTGGCGCGGGCGTGCGCGCCGTACGCCTGCTCGCTTCCCACCGCGTACGCGGTGACGGCACGGAAATCGCCGTATCCACGCGCGGCGAGGAGGTGTCGCCACCGCGTGACGATGTCGTCAGCAGTACGTTGGGCTTTCGCGACGGCGTCGCGACCGCCGACGAAGTACTGGACGGCGACCCGGAAGCCGTCCGGGATCTGTGCGCACGCCTTCAGAGTGGGGACTGGGGCACGCCCTCGCGCTCCGCGGACGAGGACCCTGTTCGGGCCCGTCTCTTCGAGCTCCACCCCGGACCAGTCGCACGTGACGTCGGGGAGGAGGTACGCCGTGGGGTCACCGATCTCGTAGAGCACCTGCTCCGCGACGGAGCGGTGGTCGACCAGAGCGTCGGTGCCCGTGGCGCAGGTGATCTCGAAGGTGCCGTCGGCCTGCATGATCGCAAGCGGGAAGCCCGGATCGGCCCAGCTGGCCGTGGCGGTCCAGTCGGTGAGCAGGCCGCCGGTCGATTGGGGCCCGCATTCGAGGAGGTGGCCGGCGAGTGATCCCGCAGAGAGAAGATCGAATTGATCTGGAGACCAACCGAACTCATGCATCAGCGGGCCCAGGGTCAGTGCGCTGTCGACCACGCGGCCGGTGAGCACGATGTCCGCACCCGCGTCCAGCGCGGCGGCGATCGGGCGAGCACCGAGATAGGCGTTCGCGCTGATCGCGTCGGATTCCAGCCGGTGCCCCCGCCCAGGTCGGTGCGCAGCACATCGTCCCCCGTCACGACGCCGATCGAGCAGCGCACACCGGCCCGCGCTGCGGCCGCGCGTAGGACCGCTGCGGCCGCGTGCGGGTTCACCCCACCGGCGTTGGTGACCACCTTCGTGCCGGTGTCCGAGAACGCCCGCAGGTTGTCCGCGATCGTGTCGATGAGATCGCGTGCGTAGCCCTGGTTCTCGTCACGGGCCCGCGCCTTGGTGAGGATCGCCATCGTGATCTCGGCGAGCCCCTCGTAGATGAGGTAGTCACATCGGCCGTCCGCCAGCATCTGGGGCGTGGCGAGAACGGAGTCCCCCCACATTCCCGCTGCGCCACCGATGATGACGGTCCTTCTTCCGGTTGTCACTGGGCCTCCTCGGGATCGATCAGGACGACGGGATCACCGCTCGTGACCTGCACGCCCGGTTCTGCTGTGAAACGCACAGTCCCACTCGCATCCGCGATGATCCGGTGCTCCATCTTCATCGCCTCCACCACGGCGACGGGGTGCCCGCCGGGACGTGATCGCCGACCGCGACGAGGACTCCGGCGACGGTGCCGTGGAACGGGGAGACGAGCCGCCCCGAGCCCTGCGCCGCATCACCGTCGATCCGCGGCGCCATCGTCGTATCCGTCAGCTCCAGATCGAGGTCGGGGAACGCGAGCAGGACACGGTTGCCGTCGAACGCGATTCCCGTCGGCCGTGCGGGATCGGGCACGAGGTCGCCCGAGATCCACACGCCGATTTCCCCGGCGTCGTCGATGACGACGGCGTCGAACTCGGTGCCGGCGGCGCACAACGTCATCCGCGAGCTGAGCACCCCGGCGCTACTCCAGCCGGCCAGATCCGGGGAGCGCTCGGAGGCACGGTCCCGCGACCGCTGGTACTGTGCGAGCGCGGCGGCGGCCACATGACGTTCGGTGAACACCGGTGGCGCCGGCAGCGCCTCGGCCAGCATCGCGGTGCTGAAATCGCTCGAGACGAAGCGCTCGTCGGCGAGCACTGCGAGTAGGAACGACCGATTGGTCGATACTCCCAGGGCCACTGTCTGTTCGAGTGCGCGGACCAGCCTGCGCCGGGCCTGCTCGCGATCCTCGCCGAAGGCGACGACCTTGGCGAGCATCGGGTCGTAGTACGGCGGAACCGCATTGCCCGAACGGATCCCCGAGTCGACGCGGATCCCGGCTCCGGCCGGTGGCTGGTAGGCGACGATCGTGCCCGAGGACGGAAGGAAATCCGCGCCCTCGGCGTACAGGCGGGCTTCCATCGCGTGGCCCCGCGGTCCGTTCGGTTCGGCCGTGGGAAGGTGGTCGCCTTCGGCGATGCGCAGCTGCCAGGAGACCAGATCGACGCCGTGGACCAGTTCGGTCACCGGGTGTTCGACCTGGATGCGGGTGTTCATCTCCAGGAACGCGAACGAGCCGTCGGTGTCCAGGAGGAATTCGACGGTGCCCGCGCCGACGTAGCCGATCCCGGCTGCTGCGGAGATCGCGGCGGCCGCCATCCGCGAGCGAGTGCCCGGTGTGAGTGCTGGGCTCGGTGCCTCCTCCACGACCTTCTGGTGCCGGCGCTGAACGGTGCAGTCGCGTTCGCCGAAGGCGAGGACGGTGCCGTACTGGTCCGCCAGGACCTGGATCTCCACGTGGCGTGGAGCGAGCACGGCGCGTTCGAGGATCAGGGCATCGGACCCGAAGGCGCCGAGGGCTTCGCGGCGCGCGGCGGCGATGGCCTCGGGTACGTCGCCGGGTTCGGTGACCAGCCGCATCCCCTTGCCGCCACCGCCCGCGGCGGCTTTGACCATGAGGGGCACGCCGATGTCGGTGGCGCGGGCGAGCAGCGTCGCGTCGGACGAGTCCTCGCCCTGGTACCCCGGGAGGATCGGGACTCCCAGCTCGGCCATCTTGCGTTTCGCGGCGGCCTTGTCACCCATCAGGGCGATCGACTCGGGGCTCGGCCCGATGAAGGTCAGCCCGGCCTCGATGCAGGCCGCCGCGAAATCCGCGTTCTCGGCGAGGAAGCCGTATCCGGGGTGAACCGCGTCGGCCCCCGATGCCTGCGCCGCGGCGATGAGCGCCGGTACGTTCAGGTACGACTCGCGCACAGGTGCCGCCCCGAGCCGCACGGCGTGGTCCGCCGCCCCGACGTGCATCGCGTCGACGTCGGCATCCGAGTACACGGCAACGGCGTCGTGTCCCTCCGCGTGTGCCGCCGCGATGATCCGGACGGCGATCTCTCCGCGATTGGCGACCAGGATCCTCATTGGGGTGCCACCTCCTCCGTCGCCGCGCGACTCGAATCCGTGGCCCAGCCGGGCGAGCCGCCGGAGAGGAAGGCATCGACACCGGTGCGCGCCTCGGCGCTGAGCATGACCTTGCCGAACAGTCGTGCGGCATCGTCGAGAACGGTGGTCATGTCCACAGACGTGCAGTCGGTGACGAGGCGTTTGGTGAGGGCGTTCGCTCCGGGCGCACATCGTCTGATCCGGTCCACCAGGGTGTCGACGGCTGCATCGAGGTCGTCCACGACCTCGTCGACGAGGCCCAAGCGGTACGCCTCCGGTGCGCGGAACCGCGCCGCGGTGAGCATCAGCCGGCGGGCGGTGTGGGCACCGAGCCGATCGACGACGAACGGGCAGATCTGTGCCGGGACGAGACCGAGAGTGGTCTCGGTGAGGGAGAACGCCGTGTCTGCGGTGGCGAGCGTGATGTCCGCCGCGGCGGCGAATCCCATCCCGCCGCCCATCGCGGCGCCGTGGATCGCGGCGATCACCGGTACGGGCGCCCGGGTGAGGCGTTGCAGGATCGTTCCGAACCGCCTGTTGTAAGCGGCGATCGTCGCTGGATCCGCCGATTGCAGGTCCCGAGCGAACTGTTTGATGTCGCCGCCGGCACAGAAGGCGGTGCCGTTGCCCCGGATCACTACGGCGCGCACCCCGTCGAGAGGTGCTTGCGTGATCCGGTCGAGCGCGGACAGAACCTCATCGGAGAGGGCGTTGCGCTGTTCCGGCCGATTGAGGGTGATCGTGAGGACACCGCGCGCAAGATCCGTCAGGACCGGTGCGGCGGGGTTATCGGGGGAGGTGCAGTGGTGGTCATCGTTCTCTCGTCTCGTTCCGGATCAGTGGCGTGCCACGCCGAAGGTGATGGGGCGCAACTCGATCTCCTCGGCCTCACGGATCGTCTGCAGCAGGAAGGCCAGCGCCCGCCGCGTGTCTCGGGGATCGATGACACCGTCGTCGAGGAGGCGCCCCGAGGTGTAGAAGGCGTCGGACTGCCGCTCGATCAGGTCGGCGATGCTGCGGTGTCGTTCGGTCATCTCCGCCTCGTCCGGTTCCACGCCGCGACGGCGGGCGGACGCCTCGGCGACTGTGCGCATCGTCACCCCGGCCTGCTCCGGCCCCATCAATCCGATCCGGGCGTTCGGCCAGCTGAGAACGAACCGCGGCGCGTACCCGCGGCCGCACATGCCGAAATTGCCTGCACCGAAACTGGCGCCGATCATCAGCGTGATCCGCGGGACGGTGGCGGTGGCCACGGCCTGGATCATCTTGGAACCGTTCTTGATCATGCCGCCCCGTTCATGCTCGGTGCCCACCATGTAGCCGGTCGTGTTCTGCAGGAAGATGATCGGTGTCCCGATGTGGCAGCAGTGCTGGATGAAGTGGGAGATCTTCGTCGCCCCGGCGTTGTCGATGGGGCCGTTGTTGCCGATCATCGCCACCGGGTGGCCGTGCACCGCGGCCTCGACGCATACCGAGGCCGAGCCGTAGCGGGCACCGAATTCCACGAACTCGGAACCGTCCACGATGCGGGCGATGACCTCGCGCACGTCGTACGGCGTGCGGTAGTCGATCGGCACGATGCCGGCGAGCTCGTCGACCGGGTACCGCGGTTCGGTGTAGTCCCGCGGTGCGGTGCTGATCGCGTCGGACCAGTGCAGTCGCGCGATCACGTCCCGAACGATCCGGATCGCGTCCGCGTCGTCTTGCGCCAGGTGCTCGACCAGGCCCGAGACGTCTGCGTGCATGGTTGCGCCGCCCAGCTCCTCGTCGGTCGCGATCTCGCCGGTGGCGGCCTTCAGCAGCGGAGGCCCCGCGAGGAAGGCCTTCGCGCGATCCTTCACCGCCACGACCACGTCCGAAAGCCCCGGCATGTAGGCGCCCCCTGCGGTGGAGGAGCCATGGAGCACGGTGATGACCGGCACGCCCGCCGCCGACAGGCGCGCGAGGTTCGCGAACATCTCCCCGCCGTTGACGAAGCCGTCCACGCGGTACGACGCGATGTTGGCACCGGCACTCTCGACGAGATGCACGAACGGCAGCCGGTTCTCCAGTGCGATCCGCTGCGCGCGGAGCAGCTTCCCGATACCTGCGGTGTTGTAGGCGCCGGCGTTGATCCCTGAGTCGGTGATCACGACGACGCACCGAGTCCCCGCGACGAAGCCGATGCCCACGATCTGGTTGCCACCGGGTATCGACTGCTCCCGGTCGAGATCGGATCCGTTGTCCGTCATGGCGAAACCCGCGAGGGACTGCAGCTCCAGGAAGGGCGCGCCGGGATCCAGGAGGAGCGCCTGGCGGTCGCGGGGAAGGAGCTGGCCGCGCGAGGCGAATCGGGCCGCCGCTCGGTTGGACGTGTCCACCGCGCGCCGCTCCAGCGCACGCAGCTCCTCGATCCGTGAGAGCATGCCCGCACGATCGGTGTCGAACGCTTCGCCCTGCGCGATGGCGTTGCTGGTGTACACGGTCATGGCAACCTCCTCGGTACGGGTTCGCCCCGGTTCATCGCGATCAATTCACTTGCCGTTCGGCGGCGGACCAGTGCGCCTCCCGCAGACTCCGCTTGAGCACCTTGCCCGCGCCGGTGGTGGGAAGGGCGTCCACGAAGTCGACGGACCGCGGCGCCTTGTACGCGGCGATCAGACCGCGGACGTGCTGCCGCACCGCAGCGGCGTCGATCGTCGAGCCCGGCCGCGCAACGACCACCGCGTGGACGCGTTCGCCCCAATCGGCATCGGGAATCCCGATCACGGCACACGCGAGGACGTCGGGGTGGGTGGCCACGGCGTTCTCGACCTCGGCCGAATAGACGTTCTCGCCGCCCGTGACGATCATGTCCTTGAGGCGGTCGACGATGTAGATGTACCCGGACTCGTCCATGTACGCCCCATCACCGGTGTGCATCCACCCGTCGCGGAGCACGGCCGCAGTGGCCTCGGGGTTGTTCCAGTACCCCGCCATCACGTTGCCGCCGCGGACGACCACTTCGCCGACGGTGCCGCGGGGTACCTCGTTGTCATCGGGGTCGACGATCATCACCTCGTTGTGCGGGAGCGCGCGGCCCGCCGAGCGTCGGAACGCGTCGGAGGCGCGATCGAGATCGGCGCGCAGCATGGTGCAGGCGGCGGCGAGCTCCGTCATCCCGTAGCCCTGGATGAACGTGGTGCCCGCGAACCGCACCATCGCGCGATCCAGAAGGGCGGGCGCCATCGGCGAACCGGCGTAGAGCACCGTCTCCAGCGAGCCGGTGTCGTACTCGTCGATCGCCGGGTGGTCGACGAGGAGCTGCACCATGGTGGGGACGAGCAGCGCATCGGTGACGCGGTGCTCCTGGACGGCTTCGAGCGTCCGGACGGGGTCGAAGGAGGGGATGATCACGTGCGGTCCACCGAGTACCAGCTGCGCACCCCACCCGGCGAGGTCGGCGAGGTGGAACATCGGCGCAGCGTGCAGGTAGACGCTCCCGGACCGGAGGTAGCAGCGGGAGGCGAGGATGCCGTAGTACTGCGTCATCATGTTGCGGTGCGTGAGGGTGACACCCTTGGGGAAGCCGGTCGTTCCGCCCGTGTAGAAGATGCCCGCGACCTCGTCGCCGCCGCGGCGCGCATCCGCGACCGGAGCGTGGGCGGCGATCAGGTCCTCGTATCCGACGGTTCCCTCGGGCGGCTCGCCGTCGCCGCAGTAGACGACGGTGCGGAGCCCTCCCGGGTACGAATCGCGCAGCTGAGGGAGCATTGCGACGTACGCGTCGTCGATGAACAGGACCGCCGTTTCGGAGTCCCGGAACGAGTACGCGATCTCTGCGGCACTCCACCGGATGTTCACCGGGTTGATCACCGCGTCCGCCCACGGCACGGCGAGCAGGTACTCGAAGTACCGGTCCGAGTTGAGTGCCAGCATCGCGACCCGGTCACCGGCCTGCACGCCCACTGAACGGAGGCCGGCCGCCAGTCGTGCCACCCTGTCGGCGACCTCGCGGACGCTGCGTATCCGCGTCCCGAAGACGGTGAGCGGCGCCTCGGGGAGGCCTGCAGAGCCTGGTGCAATGGTTGTGTGAGGTGCATGACAAAAGCCTGCGGATATGGTGCGTATCACACCATATGCCTGGCCCCAAGATTCGAGCACATCCGCCTGTGACGGATTCCAAGCTCCAGGCAGTGACGCGGAGAGGAGGGTCCACCGTGACCCAGACCAGTGCGGAAGTGGCCGCGGCCATGTTGGCCCGGCGTGCTGAGATCGCGGACCGGATCACGGCCGAGGTCACCCGCCGGCTCGATTCGTACGCATCGGTCGAGCGGTCCACGGTGGAGGACATGTCGGCCCGTGCCGTTGACATCCTCATCGAGGCCGTCGGCGAACGGCGTCCGCTCTGCGCGGCGGACCGCGCCGCGCTGGTCGACTACGGGGCGTTGCGCGCGGCCCAGGGGGTCGCGCTGGAGGACGTGTACCAGGCGTGGCGGTGCGCGGTCCGGACGCTGATCGACGAGCTGGTCGCATTGGCCGAATCCGACCTGATCGCGTTGCGGCTGACCAGGGAGATCCTCGACCGGGTCGACGAGGCGACCGTCTCCTACACTCGCGGGTACCATCAGGCCGATCGTGAGCAGGTGCGCGCCGATGAGCAGTTGCGGAGCCGGTTCGTTCTCGATCTCCTGCACGGCCGCCTCGGGGCTCAAGAGATCAAGCGCGGCGCGGGGGCGTACGGGCTGGACACGGGTGCCGAATACTGCGCGATGAGCGCTCCCGCGCCGAGCGGCCCCGGCCGCACCGCGCTTCGTGACGCGCTGACCCGCGCCACGGCGATCACCTGGCCACTGATCACCGTGGAGGAGACACGGTGGTGGGGGTCGTTCCTCCTGTCGACTTCCTTGACGTGCCCTTCACCGTGGGGCTGGGGCCGCAGGTGGTGTTGGCCGACCTGGCGCTCTCCTACCGCCTTGCCTCGCGTGCGCGCAGCACCGGCGAGGCCTACGGATCGACTGGTGTACAGCGATTCGAGGCTCTGGGCCTCCGGCTCGCGGTGGCGGGCGACCCCGACGTCGGCGAGGGCTTCGCCCGGACCGTGTTCGCGCGGCTCGACGCGGCCGAGAGTGCCACAGCGCTCATGGAGACCGTCCGGTGCCATCTGGAACTGGGGGCACGAGTCGAGGATACGGCGGCAGCGCTGTTCGTTCACGCGAACACCGTCCGGTACCGGCTCTCGAGATTCCACGAGCTCACCGGACTCGATTTGCGCCGGCCCGCCGACGCTTTCCGCGCGTGGTGGGCCATCGAGGCCGAGGTGATGAGGAACAGGTGAACGGACGGCGTTACCGGGAGCAGTCACCGGGTCGGGTCGGTCGCGGGTAACGCGTATCCGCGTGTACCCGGGACGCCACTCGCCACGGCGCGCTTCTCGCCGCTGGCGGCCCTGCCCTCAGCGGTGTTCTCGCTGTGGCACAACATTTCCGGCGCGATCGTCGCCGCGTGGCTGGCCCGCAGGCCGATCCGCGACTGACCGCTCGTCGCGCGCCACCCGATCCGTCTGATCCAGCGCGCACGCGATCGCGATGCACGCGCCGGACGCGATGAACAGCACCGAGACCCCCACGGTGGAGTGCGACTCCGACGCCGTCACCAGCGACAACGCGATCAGCGGCACCACGCCACCCGCTGCGGCAGCGGCGATCTCGCGCCCGGCGCCGGCCCCGGTGGAGCGGACGGATGCGGGGAACTGCGCCGCCATGAACGATGACGAGCTCGCCAGGATCAGCGGGATCAGCACGCCCGAGGCCACGATCAGCGCGAACCAGATGTACGCCGGCCGCCCCGTGTCGAGCAGGACGAAGAACGGGAACGCGATCAGCGCGATCCCCGCCGCGCCGATCAGCATCAGCCGCCGCGCGCCCACCCGGTCGGTCAACCACCCGGACACCGGGATCACGACCAGCGCAACGGCACTCGCCAGCGCGACCCCGAACGTCCCGACGTTCGCCGGTACGTCACGGAACTCCTTGAGGTACGAGATCGAGAACGTCTTGAACGTATAACTGGCGCCCAGGTAGCCCACCGTCATCACCATCACGGCGACCAGGCCCCGCCAATGGGTGCGCACCAGCGTCCTCGCCGTCCCCTCGTCCGGCCGTGCGCCGGAAGCGAACTCGGGTGACTCGGGCAGGCCGCGGCGCACGAGCAGACCCAGGCCCACGAGGGCGAAGCTCAGCACGAAGGGGATGCGCCAGCCCCAACTGTAGAGGTCGGCATCGTCGAGGGAGGTGACCGCGGTGACCGTGAGCGACGCGGCCAGCAGCCCGATGCTCGACCCGAGGGCCGGCCAGGCGGCCTGCCGGCCGCGGGTGGCACCGTCGGCGTGCTCGTACGCGAGGACGGCCGCCGTGCTGCCCTCGGCCCCGGCGCCGATGCCCTGGAGGATCCGTAGGATCACCAGCAGTACGGGCGCCGCGACGCCGATCGCGGCGTACGAGGAGGAGCCCGATCAGCCCCGTCGAGACGCCCATGAGGACGAAGGTCAGGTACAGGACGGTGCGCCGGCCCACCCGGTCGCCGAGGTATCCGAGCACGACGCCGCCGAGCGGCCGGACGACGAAGCCCACGGTGAACGTGGCGAACGAGGCCAGCGTGGCGAGGGCGGGGTTCCCGCTCGGGAAGAACACGTGGCGGAACACGAGCGCCGCCATCGACGCGTAGAGGTAGAAGTCGAACCACTCGAGCGCCGTTCCCACGATGACGCCGTACTTGATCCGCCGCAGGTCGCGCGTGCGGTCGGGCGTCGCTCCGAGGGCGAGGTCGGGCACGTCGGTCTCCTGAATCGATAGCGCGGCAGGAGAAGAGAATACGACACTCGAAAGTATGCAAGAGTGACGAAGCATCCGAGTGGGCCGTACCCGCGGTCGCCGGTCGGTCGCGCCCGGGAGGCGGGTCAGACGATGCCGTGCATGACGATCTTCGCGGCGACCTTGGAGAAGTCGGGCGTGTCGTCGGGGGAGCCGCCGATCAGGGTGGTGGAGAAGGTCGCCAGGTGTTCGTCGTCCTGCGAGTACAGCTCGTTGCGCAGGGTCACCATGTCGTACCCGCCCACCCGGCGGTAGTTGTCCACGTGCACGTGACACGTCAGTTCGTGCCCGGCCACCACGGGACGGTGGTAGACCATCGACTCGTCGGCCTGGATGAGCTGGCTCGCGCCGTACCCGATGATCCCGTCCTCGAACAGGTGGCGGTTCGCGACGATCCCGGCGATGCTGACGAACATCGGCGGCGCCACGAGGTCGGCGTGGCCGGCGGCGCGGGCGGCCTCGAGGTCGAAGTGAATGGGATCGGTGAACTGGCTGGCGCGGGCGTACTCGCGGACCTTCTCCCGCCCGACGAGGTAGGTGTCGGGGTGCACGTGGTGGTACCCGACGGCGGCCGCGGCGCGCGCGCTGGCCTCGTCGGGGGTGAGGGAGGCGACGTCTGTCCGCGAATTCGTCATGCGTCGAAAATACGCGACGGGCTCATTGCCACAGGAGTTGATACCGGCAAGGCCGGTACAGCACGATCCATCCCGTGCCGGATATATCCACGACAGTGCTGCTCCTCCTGCTGCTCGCGGCCCTCATCGCGGGCTGGGTGGACTCCGTCGTGGGCGGGGGCGGGCTGATCCAACTCCCCGCGCTGCTCATCGCGTTCCCGACCGCGGCGCCCGTCCATCTGCTCGCCACGAACAAGATCGCCTCGATCGCCGGCACCACCACCAGCAGCGTCACGTACTGGCGGCGCGTCCGCCCCGACGCGCGGACCGCCGTCGCGCTCGCGGTCCCGGCGTTCGCGGGCGCGATCGTGGGCTCGCTCATCGCCTCGCACATCCCGCGCAGCGCCTTCAACCCGATCATCCTGGCCGCCCTCATCGCCGTCTTCACGTACACGCTGCGCCAGCCGGACCTCGGCGACGAGACGAATCTCAAGTTCCGCGGCCACCGCCACCTGGTGACGGCCGGGCTGGCCGGGTTCGCCATCGGGGTGTACGACGGGGCCCTCGGCCCCGGCACCGGATCGTTCCTCGTGTTCGCGATGGTCGGGCTGATGGGCTACGCGTTCCTCGAGGCGTCGGCGAAGGCGAAGGTCGCGAACTTCGCGACCAACCTCGCCTCGCTGGTGGTGTTCCTGCCGCAGGGCGCCGGGTACTGGAAGCTGGGGATCGCGATGGCGTGCGCGAACGTCGCGGGCGGCTATCTCGGCGCCCGCACGGCGGTCGCGAAGGGAAGCGGCTTCGTCAAGGTGGTCTTCCTCGTCGTGGTGACCGCGTTCATCTGCAAGATCGGATACGACGTGGTGACGCAGTTCACGCGCGGCTGAACGGTTTGCGTTGCACCCCATGGCTCGCCGTAAAATGTGAGGGTGAGTGACGCCGGCGCCGCCCCCGAAGACCCGATCGACCTCGAGGCCTGGCGCACCGCCAACGAACTCTCCGTCCCCTTCTCCGAAGCGCTGGATCTGTGGGCCGTTGCGGCGCATGCGGCGCTGGTCGAGCTCGCGGGCCGGTACGGCGCATTCATGAGCAACGCCGAACTCGCCGCTCGCGCCCAGGCCGACGTCGGCATCGCCACGCGTGCGCCTGTCCGTACGTGGATCGCCGCGCTCCAGCGCCGCGTGACGGACCGATGCCAGGCCGCCGACGAGCCGCCGCTCGTCTCGTTGATGGTCGCGCACGACCACACCGTGGGCGAGGGCTACGCGTACGCCGTGGCCGCCGCGGGCCTCCCGGTGCCCGCCAACCTCGACGAGCACGCCGCCGCCGCCCGGTTCGCCTGCTACCTGCACTTCGGGGCGACGGTGCCCGCCGGCGCCGGCCCGCAGCTCACCCCCAAGCTCGAGGAGGCACGCCGCGCCGCTGCGGCGAAGGCGTCCCGGATCAAGCCCACCAAGGCCGTCGCGAAGGGCCGCGTCGTCAAGGCGCGCCCCGCGGCCGAACCGAGGACGAAGGCACCGTCGGCCCGCCCGACGAAGGCCGCTGCACCGGCCAAGCCCGAGCCCAAGCCGAAGCTGTGCCCGAACTGCTTCACCCAGCTCGCCGCCAACGGCGAGTGCGGGTTCTGCTGATTCTTCGAACCCGGTGTCCCGACGTCTGTGATCCGCGGACTCAGGCGGCCACCGGCTCCGGGGTTGCGGCCCGGGCGCGAGCCCGGGGACCGCCCAGCACATGACCGCGGCCGCCACGCACAGCGCGCCCGCGGTGTAGAACGCGGGGTCGTAACCCCCGACGCGTCCCGGATGTAGCCGGCGCCGAACGCGGCCACCGCGGCGCCCAGCTGGTGCGAGGCGAAGATCCAGCCGAACACCACCGGTGTCGACTCGCCGAAGTGCTCGCGGGCCAGCGCCATCGTGGGCGGCACCGTGGCCACCCAGTCCAGGCCGTAGAACAGGACGAACACCATCAGCCCGGGCGCCACGTCGGGGGTGAGCAGCGACGGCAGCAGCGCCAACGCCAGCCCGCGGCCGAGGTAGTAGATCACCAGCAGGATCCGCGAGTCCACGCGGTCGGTGAGCCAGCCCGACGCGATCGTCCCGATCACGTCGAACACCCCGATGAACGCCAGCAGCGAGGCCGCGGCGGTGGCGGGCATGCCGTGATCGCCCGCCGCGGGGATGAAATGCGTCTGCAGCAGCCCGTTGGTCGTCGCGCCGCAGATCGCGAAACTCCCCGCGAGGAGCCAGAACGCGGGGCGCCGGGCGCCGAGAACCAGGCCGGAGAAGGCCGCCTTCACCGCGCCGCCGGCGGGCGCTGCCGGGGCTACCACCTCGGTCGCGCCGAAGGGCGCGATGCCCTTGTCGGCGGGCCAGGACCGCAGCAGCAGGCCCGCCACCGGGATCACGGCGACCGCCACCGCCGTCACCACGAGGACAGCCGTCCGCCAGCCGTGCGCGGTCGCCATCAGCGCGACGATCGGCAGGAAGATCAGCTGGCCGGTGGCGCTGGCGGCGGTGAGGACGCCGGTCACGAGGCCCTTCGGGCGACGAACCAGCGCATCGCGATGGTCGCGACGAACGCCGTCGAGAGGGAGCCGGTGCCCAGCCCCACCAGGACGCCCCACAGCAGTACCAGCTGCCATGCGTCGGTCATGAACACCGCGAGCCCGGTACCCGCGGCCACGAGCGCGAGTGCGCCCGTCACCACGGGCCGCACGCCCAGCTTATCCATGAGCGCCGCCGAGAACGGCGCGGTCAGGCCGTAGAGGGCCATATTGACCGACATCGCCGCGCCGATCGTCGCGTGCGACCAGCCGAATTCCATGTGCAGCGGGTCCATCATGACGCCGGGCACGGACCGGAAGCCGGCGGCGCCCAGCATCGTCACGAAGGCGATGCCCATCACGATCCACGCGTAGTGCGGAAGTCTCAGTTTCACGCGACTCAGGTTTCCCGAATCTCGACCCGCGAACCAGTGGCATCAATGACAAGATATGAAAGAATCATGCCATGCATACGGTGGCCGTCCTGCTCCTGGAACCGATCGTCGGCTTCGACGCGGCGATCCCGCCGATGTGCTTCTCCGAGGCCACCACCGAGACCGGTGAGCCGCTTTACCGCGTGATCACCTGCGGCCTCGACCGCACGCCCGTCACCGCCACGGGCGGCTACGCGATCACGCCGCAGGCGGGGAGCGAGGCCCTTGTCGAGGCGGACACCGTCATCGTCCCGGGCACCAAGATCGCGGGTCCGCGCTGCGACGGGACCATGTCTGCCGAGCTGCGCGCCGCGCTCGACACCATCCGCCCCGGCACCCGCCTCGTCTCCATCTGCACCGGGGCGTTCGTGCTCGCCGCCGCCGGCTTGTTGGACGGACGCTCGGTGACCACGCACTGGAAGTACGGGGCCCAGCTGCGGCGGCTGTACCCCCGGGTCGGGCTCGTCGAGCACGTGCTGTTCACCGACGACGGTGACGTGCTCACCTCCGCGGGCCTGGCCGCCGGGCTCGACCTGTGCCTGCATCTCATCCGCTCTGACCACGGCGCTGCGGTCGCCAACCGGGTGGCGCGGCACTGCGTGATCCCGCCCGGCCGCGCGGGCACGCAGGCCCAGTTCGTGGACGTCCCCGTCCCCGCGAGCGGGGCGGGCAGCACCGTCGGGGTGCGGGAGTGGGCCGCGGCGCACCTGGGCGAGAACCTCGCCGTCGACCAGCTGGCGCGGCGCGCGGGACTCTCGGTGCGCACGTTCAACCGACGGTTCCGCGAGGAGACCGGGCAGACGCCCGGGGCCTGGATCCTGCGCCGCCGGCTGGACCGGGCGCGCGAGCTGCTCGAGACCACCGACCTGTCGGTCGACGTGGTGGCCGACGAATCGGGGCTCGGCACCGGCGCCAGCCTGCGCGCGCACCTGCGCCGGGACACCGGGATGACCCCGCTCGGGTACCGCCGGATCTTCCAGGTGGCCCCGGGGGCCTGACGGTGCCGCTGCCGCACCCGGGTGCCGCGGGGCAGAATGGATGGGTGCACGCGGACGGCAAGACCCGGGTGGCGCCGCTCACCGGCCTGCGGGCGGTGGCGGCGGGCGCGGTGTGCCTGACGCATGCCGCGTACTGGACGGGGCACTACACCGACGACTTCGTCGGCCACCTGTGGGCGCGGTTCGAGATCGGCGTGCCGATCTTCTTCGCCCTCTCGGGCTTCCTGCTGTTCCGGCCGTGGGTGCGGCTGCTGATGGACGGCACCGGGCACCAGCCCGACTTGCGTCGCTACGCCTGGCACCGGTTCCGCCGTGTCGTGCCCGCGTACTGGGTGGTCGTGGTGTTCGTGTACCTGCTGGGGCTGGTGCGGCCGGAACCGAACCCGTCGGGTGCGGGCGTCGACGGGCTGGTGCGGAACCTCACCTTCACGCAGATCTACGGGTTCGGGCACCTGCGGGTGGGGCTCACCCAGGCGTGGAGCCTGGCGGTGGAAATGGCGTTCTACCTGGCGCTCCCGGTGATCGGCTGGGCGCTCACCGCGCTCGTGTGCCGGTATCGCTGGCGGCCGGCGCGGCTGCTCGTCGCGCTCGGCGCTCTGGCGGCGGTGAGCCCGGCGTGGGCCGCGGTCGCCCCGGACATCGAGCTGACGGCGCGCATGTGGCCGCCCGCCTACCTGTGGTGGTTCGTAGCGGGCATGGCGCTGACGGTGCTCGCGCAGCTGGTCCGGGACTGGCCCCGCTGGGCGACCCCCGCGTGCCTGGCCGTGGCGCTGGCCGGGTTCCTGGTCGCGGCGCTGCCCGCGCTCGCCGGGCCGCCGACGATGGTGCCGCAGAACGCGGCCGAGGCGATCGTGAAGTCGGCGCTGTACCTCGTGGTCTCGGCCGCGTTGATCGCGCCGCTGGCGCTCGCGCCGGCAGCGCACGGCCGGTACCACCGCCTCCTCGGCGCGCGACCCATGGTGTGGCTGGGGGAGATCTCCTACGAGTACTTCCTGGTGCACCTGATTGTGATGGACGTGCTGCTCATCGACGTCCTCGGATGGCACGTGTTCACCGGGAACATCCCCATCGCGTTCCTGCTGACCAGCGTCGTGAGCATCCCCGCGGCCTGGCGCTGCGCGCGGCGCTGCCGTTCGGGGATGATGGACCACGGACGACGGAGCCGAAGGAGCGGAAGGGGGTGACGGGTGAGGGAACCGGAAGTGCACATCGAGGCCCCGGTGCGCCGGTGGTGTGACGCGCGGGCCATCCCCATGCCCCGCCGGGAGCTGTCCGACGAGGCCGCGCTGCTGATCGCGGCCGGGCACCTGTCGCCCGCGGCGCGGGAAGTGGTGCTCAACCGGTTCGACACCGAGCGCGCGTTCCCCGACATCGGCGGTTACTCGAAGCTGCGCCGACTCAGCCGGATCGCCGAGCACGAGCCGCCGGAATCGGCGGCCAGCCGCCCTGTCTCCGCGGAGGGCCCGCCGCAGAACCCGCTGGCGCAGGCCAAGGCCGCCGCCGATGCGGTGCGCGCCGCCGACGCGCGCCGCAAGCTCGCCGGATTCCGGCACGCGTTCACGCTGAACCGGATCTCCTTCGCCGCGGGCGTGCGCGCCGTGCGCCGCGCGCGCAAGGACGCGGTGCACCTCGACCTCGACGAGCGGGACGCCCTGTTCGACGCACTGTGCCTGACCCCGCTGCCCGTGACACCCTCGGCCGCCGCGGTGGCGGCGCGCACCGTCGCCCGGGTGGCCGGGCCCGTGCTGCGGCTCGCACCCCAGGTGGCCGGGTGGGTCGACGGGCACGGCGCCCCCGACGAGCGGCTGCTGATCTTCGAGGACCGGTACGACGTGCTGCTGTTCGTGGCGGGGCTGGTGTACGACAAGGTGACCTACTCGCGGTCCGTGAGCGCCGGCGAGTTCGACGAGCAGCTCGGCCAGCTGGACCTGCCGACCGACCTCGTGCAGATCTCCGCCGACGTCGCGCAGCTGCGCGCCGTCTGGGGCCAGCTGCGGTACGCTCCGGGCCTCGCCGACGGTACGCGGTCGGGCGAGCTCGACAAGATGTGGGACGAGCTGGTGGAGCGCGTCACGGCGCTGACCCGGGTGGGCGACCTGGTGGACGTCGCGGATTCCAAACGGCCCCGGCGCATGTCGGTCGAGTCCATCGACCAGCAGATCCACGAGCTCGTGACCCGCTCCGGCGAGCGCGAGATCTCCACCCAGAGCGCGCGTCGCGTCGCGGGCCAGATCCTGGGCGCGCGTGGGGAACTCGGCGCCCGTCCCGCTCTGCCCGACGGTGCCCGCCCGGCTCTGCCCGACGGTGCGCCGCGGGCGTGGAAGCCGACGCCTCAGCCGCGCGACCAGGACGCGAGGTAGGTCTTCTCCTCATCGGTGAGACGGCGCAGGCTGCGCTTCTCGATGTCGACCACGGCCATCTGCGTGCTGGCGAGGATGGCCGGCTTCGATTCGGGCGCCGCGTCTTTCGCCCGCACCTCGTAGCCGATCGTGAAGTCGACGCTGCGGTTCGACGCGATGTACATGCCCACCTGCACGGGCGAATCCTCGTGGTACAGCTGCGCCTTGTATTTGATCGCGACGTCGGCGATGAACGCGCTCTTGATCAGCGGCGCGTACTTCTCCCCGGCGGAGAGCAGCCACTGAATCCGAGCTTCCTCCAGCAGCGTTACCATCCGCGCGTGGTTCACGTGGCCGAGTGCGTCCATGTCGGACCAGCGCACGGGAACGTGTGCGGTGAAGGCGAATTCATACTTGCCGAGGCTCATCGCCGCCACTCCGTTGCGAAGGCGAGGAAGGCGTCGTTCTCCTCGGGCACGGTCACGGTGACGCGGACGCCGGCACCGTCGAACCCGCGGACCAGCAGGCCGGCCTCGGCGGCGTCGGCGGTGAACCGCAGCGCGTCGGCTCCGACAGGGAGCCAGACGAAGTTCGCCTGCGTGTGTGGGACGTCGAATCCGGCCTGCAGCAGTGCCTCCCGGACGCGGGCGCGCTCGGCGACCACGGTCTCGGTGCGGGCGAGCAGTTCGTCGTTCGCCCGCAGTGAGGCGATCGCGGCGGCCTGGGCCGCGGCGCTCACCGAGAACGGCAGGTGCACCTTGGTGAGCGCGGTGATGAGCTCGGGATCGGCGATCGCGTAGCCAACCCGCAAGCCCGCGAGTCCGTACGCCTTGGAGAACGTGCGCAGCGCGATCACGTTGCGGTGCCGGGAGATCAGGGCGGCACCGTCGATCCGCTCCCCGGTCACGTCGTTGCCGCGGTGGTACTCGTAGTAGGCCTCGTCGAGGGCGACGATCACGTGCGGCGGCACCTTCTGCAGGAACGCCTCGAGGGCCTCCTCGGAGACGGTCGTGCCCGTCGGGTTGTTCGGGTTGCAGACGAAGATCAGTCGCGTGCGGTCGGTGATCGCCGCGGCCATGGCGTCGAGGTCGTGCGCGTGATCGGTGGTGAGCGGCACCTGGACGGGCGTCGCGCCGACGACGCGGGTGACGATCGGGTAGGCCTCGAAGCTGCGCCACGCGAACAGCACTTCGTCGCCGGGCCGGCAGGTGATCTGCACCAGGTCCTGGCAGAGCGCGACGGATCCGCAGCCGGCGTGGATCTGCTCCTCGGTGGCGCCCGTCAGCTTCGTCAGCTCGGCCCGGAGCGCGACGGCCCCGTTGTCGGGATAGCGGTTGGCGTCGCGCAGCACGTCGGCCAGGGCCGCGGCGACGGACGGCAGCGGACCGTCGACGGTCTCGTTCGAGGCGAGCTTGATCGCGCCGGGCGCGGATTTGCCGGGGACGTACGCGGGCAGCGCGTCGAGGTCGTCGCGGAGGGCGAGAGGCGATTCGGTCGTGGCCACCTCGTCAGCCTAGCGCCGAGGGCCCGAAACGCCCCGTTCCGCGCAGCGGTACGGACGAATGCGGCCGAATACCCCGGAGACGGAGTCGTCGCAGTCCCCGTCGACGCTGCTGGCCCGGAGCCCACGAGCGATGCGTCGGACAGCACCGGCTCCGCGTCGGCGGGTGATGACGCGGGGACCGGCGCCGCGGCATGATTCGACGGGGCCGCCTCGCGGCGGCCCCGTCTCAGTCCGACCCCCGGCCGTTCACCAGGTGCTGGAACGCGGCGCCCGGGCGCGGGTCAGTTGCCCGAGAGCTTGTTCTTGACCGCGTCGACGCCCTCCTTGACCTTGTCCGCGGCGTCGGCGAGCTTCTCCTTCGCGGCGGCGAGGCCCTGATCGGCTTGGCCCTCGGCCTTCAGGTCGTCGTTGTCGGTGGCCGCGCCGGCGGCCTCCTTCGCGCGTCCCTTGAGGTCCTCCGCCTTGTTCTTGGCGTCGTCTGCGATTCCCATGGCTACGTCCTTTCGATGTTCGGTCGATCTTCTTCTCGGGGTGCTCCCCAAGTCTTCTGTCGTCGCGTCGGTCGTTCACCAGTAGCTGGAACGTGACGCCCGGGCCGGCCGCCGCGGCCACATCGCGGCGCGCGCCCTCCGCCAGGCCGGACAGGTCCGCGGCGGAGGCGCCGGGCGAGACCGTGACGGCCACGCGAATAACGGGGTGGCCCTTCTCGATCCGCGTCGAGGCGCGAGCCTTGCGGATCCACGGGCTCCGGCCGAGGTCGGCGGCGACGGCGTCGGCCACCCGGCCCATCTCGACGGTGCCGCCGCCGGGCACGGGCACGGTGCGAGAGCCCGCCGTGTGCAGGTGCCGCACGAGGAGCCAGAGCGCCCCGAGCACCAGGACCACACCGCCGGCGCCCACCGCGGCGGGCCACCACGGCTGGTCGGGCAGGCCGGTGATCGTCGGCACGGAAACCCGGTCGGCGGCCGCACGCGCGTTCCGCTGGCCCAGCCGGTCACCGAGCGCCCACACGCCGCCGGCGAGCAACAGCACGCCCACGAGGCCGGTGATCAGGCGATCGATCACCCGAGTGGAGCCTCTCATCGGGTCACCTCCTCGGAGCTCCGCGGATCGGTGGAGACCCGCCGCCGGAACCAGAGATCGTCGGAGTAGGGGGTATGGCTGTGGCGGCGCGGCTTGAGGGCCGTCACGACGAGGGCGAGGCCCACGACGACCGCGCCCACGGCGCCCGGCCAGGTCCACCACTGCCAGCGCGTATCGGCGACGCCGGGCACAGCGTCCAGCCAGCGGCTTCCAGCGATCCACCCGAACGAGACCGCGGTGTCGCGCAGTGCGATCACGCCGAGCGCGAGGACCGCCAGCAGCAGCGGCACCGCCGCGATGCTGGCCCCGGCCGTCCGGCGCGGAACGTGGCGCCGCGCACCGTTGGCGGTGGTGTCGGTGGTGTCGGCAGTGGGGCTGGTGCCCGCCGAGGCGAGTGCGGGCGCGCTGTGCAGGTGCGCGATCGGGGTGCCCCGGCGTTCCTCGCTGACCCGGGCGATGTGCACGGCCACATCGTCGGGTGCGGCGCCGAGGCTGCGCTCAAGCTCCGCGTCGACCGCATCCCGGACCGATGGCACCAGCCGGACCGTGTCGAGCGGCCACTGCGCGGCGACGTGCACCTCGACCTCGGTGCGGGAGGCACCGGTGAACCGCACGGCGGGGAACTGCCGCGAAGCCAGGCCTCCTGCCCGCTCCGTCCCGGGGACCGATAGCACCGCGTGCTCGATCAGCTTGCGGCGCACGCGATCATCGATCACGGTGCGACCCCGGTTCGAGAGGTCGGTGCGCCCGGGCGCGCGGTCCGGTGCATCGTCGATCACCGATTCGGTGGTCATCGTCAGCTCCGGCCGCGCTGCCGCAGTGCGGTGAGGTCGATGAGGCCGTCGAAGTGCGCGCCGACCGCCATCCCGGCCGTCCCGAGGACGATCGCGAGCAGGAGACCGAGCAGGCCGCCGGTCACGATCGCGATGGTGACCAGCAGGCCGATCACGCCTCCCCACACGGTGAAGTGTCCTGCGTTCATCAGATGAACTCCTTCGGTGATGCGGTGTGCGGCACCGCGATATCGGATACGACGACCTCGATGGGGACCCCCGCTGCGGCGGTGGCCGCGCGGCGCACCCGGTCCGCGAGATCGACGAGGTCGGTGTCGCGACGGAACTCGAGCACGACGGCCACCGGCCGCCGTTCGCGTCGAGCCGGACACCGCGCACCGTCCTGCCCGGGAGGTGGGTGGCCGGCGAGCCCGGGCCCCGGCGTGCACGCCGGCGACCCCGTCGACCGCGGTCACCGCGGCGACCACGCCGTCGATCAGCGCGGCCCGTTCGCCGGTCACTGGACCCGCGACTCCGCCGCGGACTCGTCGTCGGCGGCGTCGTCGTCATCGAAGTGGACGTCGTGGACCGTGACGTTGACCTCGGTCACCTCGAGACCGGTCATGGACTCGACGGCGTCGATGACGTTGCTGCGGATGCCCGCGGCGAGGTCGTGGATCGCGACGCCGTAGTCGGCGACGATCGTGACGTCGACCGCGGCCTGCCGCTCACCGACCTCGACCGTCACGCCCTGCGTGAGGTCCGGTGCGCCGGGCAGGGTCTCGCGGATGCGGCCGACCACGCGGGCGGCCTGGCCGCCGAGGTCGTAGACGCCGTCCACCTCGCGGGCGGCGATGCCGGCGATCTTGGACACCACGACGTCGGCGATCGTGGTGCTGCCGCGCCCTACCGCGGTGGACAGCGCGGAGCCAGGCTTGTCGGCCTTCGCGTCGTCGGTGGTCGCAGTGGCGGGCTTGGTGACCGTCGAGCTCATGTTCCGTCTCCTCATCTCATCCTGTGCGCCGGGATCTGTTCCGGCACACTGGGTGAGTCGCCGTCTCCCGAAGATCGGCACGCGAATGTGATCCATCTCACATCAGGAGGGTGGTTGTTCGACGAAGAGCTGCTGCCGTCGCTATCCGACGAGACGCTGACCCGCCGCGCCCAGCGCGGCGACGCAGTGGCCTTCGACGTGCTCGTCGCGCGCCACGCGCCCGCGTTGCATCGTTTCGTCGCACAGACGATGCCCGAGCGGAGCGATTGCGACGACATCGTGCAGGAGTCGCTCATCGCCGCGTGGAAGGCGCTCCCGAACTTCGCGTTCCGCTCCAGCCTGCGCACGTGGCTGTTCTCCATCGCCGCCCGTAAGACCGCTGACGTGCTGCGTCGCCGTGCGCCCGTCGTCGATTCGGAGGCGGTGGACGAGGCCGTCGCGAGTGGGCCCGGCCCCGTCGAGCAGGCGACCGACAAGGACTTCCTGGCCGCTCTGTCGCGCGAGCTGGGCCGGCTGCCCTACCCGGCGCGCGCGGCGTGGTGGCTCCGCGAGGTCGACGGGTTGTCCGTGGCCGAGATCGCGAGCGTGCTGCGGACCTCCGAGGGATCGGTGCGCGGGCACCTGCAGCGCACACGGCGCCGCCTCGCGGAGGCACTGGGGGAGTACTGGCCATGAGCGATCCGACGCGGCCCTCGGAGGCGAGGGCGTTGTGCATTCCTGCGCGACGTGGTCACACTGGGGGAGCGATGAGTTTCAGGCGAGTGGAGAGCGGCGACGCCGAACCGGCGCAGGCCACTGATTGGATAGCCGACGCGACGCGTCGGCTGGCCGGGCTGGCCGGACCCGATCAGGAAGCGCCCGAGGTCGATCCGCGTTGGGGGCCGGACGCGATCGATCGGCTCCGCGAGGTCGTGGCCCAGCAGATCGCGGTACTGCCTCGCCGATCCCGCCCCATCGCCACCGCGCGAGCGGGGTCTCGGTGACCGAGCTGGCCCTCTCGAAGGCGATCACCGCCGAGATCTCCGACAGTGCCGCCGCCGAGTCGGCCGCCGTCGCCGATGTGGAACTCGACCTCGCTGACGGTGCCCTCGCCGGCGTCCACGTGCATCTGGTCGCAGTCGGTGCAGACGGGCGGGAGCGCACGATGCTCGACGGTGGCGAGCGCTTGCGGGGGCTGGCCGGCGGCGTCGTCCGGCGGATGATCGGGGCCGATGACGTGCGGATCGACCTGACCTGGGAGGAACTGCTCACCCCGGCGGCGCAGTGACAGCGCGGCGACCGGCCATCACCTGGGGTTTTGTGAAGCGGGAGCCGGTTGTGTAATGTAGCTGCTCGGCGGTTGCGCGTGACCCGCAAGGTTCGCCCGCGCATCGCGTCCGATTTGGAGGCGTGCCAGAGCGGCCGAATGGGACTCACTGCTAATGAGTTGTCCGGCCAACACCGGACCGGAGGTTCAAATCCTCTCGCCTCCGCCACGCCGGTCTTCGGACCGGCGAGAATTGAATATGGGTATGCGCCCGTAGCTCAGTGGATAGAGCATCTGACTACGGATCAGAAGGTCAGGGGTTCGAATCCCTTCGGGCGCACAGAAAGTGCAGGTCAGGGCCGGTTTCCAGAGATGGGAACCGGCCCTGACTTCATCCACCCACCCGAAACCCGACCGAATCAGCGCGCGAGCCGGTAGTCGGGCGCGACCTCGCAGTGAGCTGACGCGATCCCCCAGTGGGGAGCCGGCTGGGGTGCGATCCCGCTCCCCAGTGGGAGCTGGCTTCCCTGGCCTGAGCTGGTCTCCCCCTGACTGCAGCTGGTGGGACGCCGGATTTCGCCGGGGACACCGCCTCCCTGGTGGGAGCAGGCCGGTGTTGACTCCGCTCCCTGCGTGTCAGTGGGCGCGTCGGGGGCCCGTCGATTGCGAGGATCTCGCGGGGTCGAGCCGCGATGTCAACGCGCCCGTCTACCGCGGTGCGCTGAGTTACCGTCGAAGGAGACGACGGGAGCGGGAATGGACGAACGAGTGGAATCGACGCAGGCGGCGCGGGAGATGCTGGCCGAGCTGTGGGACTCGAACGGCCCGCTGCTGATCCACCAGAGCGGCGGCTGCTGCGACGGCTCCGCGCCCATGGTCTTCACCGTCGACGAGTTCCGGGTGGGCGATGCCAACGTGCGGCTGGGCACCGTCGAGCTCGGGGACGGGCGCGGCGTGCCGGTCTGGGTGTCCGACGGCGAGGCGCGGGTGTGGGACAACAGCGTGCTCGTCCTGGACCTCGAGCCGGGCCGCGCCGCGGGCTTCTCGCTGGAGGGTTCCACGGGCAAGCGGTTCGTCTCCCGGGTGCGGATCACGGGCGCCGACGGTGCCGCCTGCTCGGTCCCGCAGGCCTGATCGGAGCGCCGCGCCCTCTTGACCTCGACCGAACTCGAGGTCGTACGTTGGTGGCATGGCGGTCGCTGAGCGGTATCTGGAACGTATCGGGTTCGACGGTGCCGTGCGCGCCGACGCGGCGACCCTCGCGGAGATCGTCGCGCGGCACGTCGCGTCCATCCCGTTCGAGAACGTCGCGAGCTACGGCACCGTCGGCGCCGTGGAGGCCCCGGTTTCGCTGGAACCTGGCGCGCTCGCGGACAAGCTGCTCGACCCGGACCGCCGGCGCGGCGGGTACTGCCTGGAGCACGCGGGCCTGCACGTGGACGTGCTGCCGCGGCTCGGATTCACCGCCCGGCACGCGCTCGGGCGCGTGTATCTGGCCGGAGACGGGCGGCCGACGGCGCGGACGCACAACGTCGCGATCGTCACGCTGGGCGGCGTCGAGCACATCGTGGACACCGGCCTCGGCGGCCTCACGCCGACCGCGCCGCTGGCGCTGAATCGGAGCGATCCGCAGCAGACGCCGCACGGAGACTATCGCGTGATCCCGTTCGGCGAGGCGGGTGTCGACGCATCGGCCGCCCCCGACCTGGACGTGATGGTCCAGGCCCGCCTGGACACCCCGGACGGTGCCGTGTGGAAGGACCTCTACGGGCTAGACCTCCGCGGCGTCGTCGAGAAGGACCGGATCGTGGCGAACTGGTTCATCTCCACCGCGCCGGATTCGGTCTTCGTCGCCGGCTTCGCCGCGGCGCTCGCGCCGGCCGACGGCTCGCGGATCACCATCGGCGACACCACGGCCCGGCACCGCAGCCCGGACGGCGACGTGACCAGGACGGAGCTCGATTCGCGCGCAGGGCTCGCGGCCGCGCTCGAGACGGTCCATGTCGACCTGGGCGACGCGCAGCTGGACGACCTCGCCGGACGGCTCGGCATCGCCGGCACAACCCGAGACGAGTGACGGTTCCGCGGGTAGCGTTCCGCCCATGCGGAAGAGGCTGAGGCGGGCGCGCGCGGCGCGGCTGCAGCGCGACACCCTGTACGCGGACGTCTCCGAATGGCAGCCGCCGCTGCCCGAGAAGTACCCGTACCGGTGGGTGGCGATCCGGTCCAACGACGGCACCTACCGCGACCGCCGCTTCACGGAGAACTGGGACACCGTGCGGCGGATGCTCGACGACGGGCGGCTCATCGGGGCGATCGTGTACGCGGTGGTGCGGCCGAACTGGGAGGAGAGCCTCGCCGTGCACCTGGAGATGCAGGGCGAGGACCGGCCCGACGTGGTGACGATGGTGGACGCGGAGTCGTGGGGCGGGCAGATCGTGGGCGACCATTCGCACGCGTTCAACGGGTTCGCCCGGGGCGCGGCCGAGTGGCGCGGCGGTGGCGAGCGGCTCACCCGGTGCATCGGCTACCTCAACCCGAACGACATCGGCATCTGGCCGGCGCTGCCCGACATGCCGTTCGTGGTCCCCTCGTACGGCGCGCCGCCGGACTTCACCCGCGCCCCGGAGTTGAAGCGGCGCTTCGTGATCCACCAGTACACCGACGGCAGCGGCTACGGGAACGGGCTGCCCGAGGGCTACGGCCGGGTGCGGTGCGACATGAACGCCGCCAACGGCCTCGACCCGTGGCAGCTCGGCGACGTCCTCGGCACCACCACCATCCCGGTGGACTGAGTCAGTCACCGTACGCGGTCCGGCACGAGCGGGGAATCGGGCATTCGCCCAGGGTACTTCCGCGAGTGTGCGAACGCATCGAAACATGGCAGGAAAGATGGTAGAAAAATGGTATGAGAACCACCATTGACGGCGCGGGGCGGATCGTGGTGCCGAAGGCGATCCGGGATGCGATGGGGCTGACTGCGGGGAGGGCAGTGGACGTGACGTTCGCAGACGGGCGCATCGAAATCGAGATCGCACCGGCCAAGGTGCACGTGGATACGAGTGGGCGGCTTCCGGTGATACGCGCAGAGGAGCCGATGGAACCGCTCACGGACGAGATCGTCCGCACCACGCTCGAGGCCGTACGACGGTGACCCTGCTGGCACTCGACACGAGCGTGCTGGTCCCGCTCTTGTCGGATTGGCACGAGAGCCACAGTGCTGCGCGCGCCGCTGTCGGGGATGAAGATCCTGCGGTTCCGGCGCACGTGCTGCTCGAAACATTCTCCGTGCTCACCCGGATTCCTGCGCCCAATCGGATCTCGCCGGCGGCGGCCGCTGGTGCCGTGGAGGCCCTGCGCCTCCCCGTGATCGGGCTGCCTCCGCAAGAAGTACAGAGCGTGATCGGCGCGGTGGGGGCGCGCGGCGTCCGCGGTGGCGCGATCTACGACGCGCTGGTGGGAGCGACCGCGGCGAAGCACGGATTGATCCTGCTCACCCGGGACCGGCGGGCGATTCAGACCTACGAGGCGGTCGGGGCCACCTACCGGGCGGTGTGAGGCGGCACCGTCGGGCGGCAAAGCGATACCGCGGCACCCGCTCGCGTCGAGCGCCCGAGGGCTCATCCGGCTGGATCGGGCGGCGGCGGTGCGGGGTATGCGCAGGACGCATCGCTCGCTCTCAGGAAACGGCTGTGACCTGCACATTCATGGGTATGCGCGGGGCGCATAGCTTGCGTGAACAACACGGCACCGTCAGCGTGCCGCTGCCGCCGACCGCCCGGTGGGCAGAAGTACCCGGACATGCGTGCGGCGCCGCCCCGGAGAACCGGGACGGCGCCGCGGACACCCTCACCTGGTGCCGGTCAGTGCGGGATCAGAAGAACCCCTGCGCCGTGGGCGCGTACGAGACCAGCAGGTTCTTGGTCTGCTGGTAGTGGTCGAGCATCATCTTGTGGTTCTCACGGCCGATGCCCGAGTCCTTGTAGCCGCCGAACGCCGCGTGCGCGGGGTACTGGTGGTACGTGTTGGTCCACACGCGGCCGGCCTGGATGTCGCGGCCCGCGCGGTACGCCACGTCGCCGCTGCGCGACCAGACGCCGGCGCCGAGGCCGTAGCGGGTGTCGTTGGCGATGTCGATGGCGTTGTCGTAGCCGTCGAACGAGGTGACCGCGAGCACCGGGCCGAAGATCTCCTCCTGGAAGATCCGCATGCTGTTGTCGCCCGAGAAGATCGTGGGCTGCATGTAGTAGCCGCCCGACAGGTCGCCGCCCAGGTCGGCCGCCTCGCCGCCGGTGACCAGCGTGGCGCCCTCGTTCTTGCCGATGTCGATGTAGGAGAGGATCTTCTCGAGCTGCTCCTTCGATGCCTGGGCACCGATCATGGTCTCGGTATCCAGCGGGTCGCCCTGGCGGATCGACTTGGTGCGGATGGAGCCGAGCTCGAGGAACTCGTCGAAGATCGGCTGCTCGAGGAGCGCGCGCGACGGGCAGGTGCAGACCTCGCCCTGGTTGAGCGCGAACATGGTGAAGCCCTCGAGCGCCTTGTCCTGATAGTCGTCGTTGGCGGCCATGACGTCCTTGAAGAAGACGTTCGGGCTCTTGCCGCCGAGCTCCAGGGTGGCGGGGATCAGGTTGTCCGCGGCGTAGCTCGCGATCAGCTTGCCCGTGGTGGTCTCGCCGGTGAAGGCGATCTTGCGGATCCGCTTCGACGATGCCAGCGGCTTACCGGCCTCCAGGCCGAAGCCGTTGACGATGTTCACCACGCCCGGGGGCAGCAGGTCGCCGATCAGCGAGAACAGGTACATCACCGAGACCGGGGTCTGTTCGGCCGGCTTGAGCACGATCGCGTTGCCCGCGGCCAGTGCCGGGGCGAGCTTCCACACGGCCATCAGGATCGGGAAGTTCCAGGGGATGATCTGGCCGACGACGCCGAGCGGCTCGTGGAAGTGGTACGCGACGGTGTTCTCGTCGATCTCGGAGATGCTGCCCTCCTGGGCGCGCAGCACCGAGGCGAAGTAGCGGAAGTGGTCGATCGCGAGCGGGATGTCGGCGTTGAGGGTCTCGCGGACCGGCTTGCCGTTCTCCCACGACTCGGCGACCGCGATGGCCTCGAGGTTCGCCTCCATCCGGTCGGCGATCTTGTTGAGGATGTTCGCGCGGGCGGTCGCCGAGGTCTTCCCCCAGGCCGGGGCCGCGGCATGCGCGGCGTCGAGCGCGAGCTCGATGTCCTCGGCGGTCGAGCGGGCGACCTCGCAGAACACCTGGCCGGTGACGGGCGACGGGTTCTCGAAGTACTGGCCCTTCACCGGCGCGACCCACTCGCCACCGATCAGGTTGTCGTAGCGCGACTGGTAGTTCATGAGCGAGCCAGCAGCTCCGGGACGTGCGTAAACGGTCATGGCGTGCCTCCAGGTGAGTGGCGTGATGTCAGTCACAATCCACCGTACGCAGTGACCGTTGCAACACCGTTGCAGCCGTTCCGGCGGAGACCTGCACCGCGGTCCTGCCGGGCGTCAGGCCAGGTCGAGCGCGATCGCCGCGAGTCGGCCGTCGGCCTCGGCACGTTCCCGGACGTCGCCGTGCGCGCGCAGGACGCGCCACCCCTGCTCGTCGTCGCGCGCGTCGGGCAGGTCCAGCCAGCGTCGCAGCAGCCCCAGGTCGCGGCTCGCGAGCACCGCCGACCTTAGGTTCCCGGCGAGCTCGGCGCGCAGCCGCGCGACGCCCGGCGCCGCCGAATTCGGGAGCAGCGGCCCCCGGTACACGGCGAGCGCGTCGGTGATCCGGCCTGCGCGCAGCGCGCTCGCGGCGTCGTCCGCATCGGAGGCGAGCGGCCGCAGCAACCGGTACGGCCGCGAGCCCAGGAACTCCGCGCCGATGGTCTTGCGCAGTCGCGACACCTCCGCGCGCACGGTGACGACGTCCAGGTCGCGCTCGTCCAGCAGTAGCGCCAGGTGGTCGGCGGTCAGGCCCTCGGGATGGCGCGCGAGCAGTGCGAGGATGTCCGCGTGCCGGCCGGTGAGCGGTACCTCGCGGCCGTCGCGTTCGAGGACCGGCCGGGGGCCCAACAGTCGCAGGCGCGTCCGCGCGGGCTCGGTGGCGGGGACGGGCCCCGTCAGGCGGAGCACCGCGAGCTGCCCCTCCACGGCGAGAGCGGCGGCGCGCACCAGGGCCATGGCCTGCGGCGTCGCGACCTCAGGGCCGCCCGTCACGTCGAGGACGCCGATCGCGGCGCGGGTCACCGGATCGTGGATCGGTACGGCCGTGCAGTTCCACCGGTGTGCGACGCGCGCGAAGTGCTCTGAGCCCGCGATCTGGACCTCCGTGTCCAGCGCCAGGGCGGTCCCGGGGGCGTTGGTGCCCGCGGACGCCTCGCTCCAGTCCGCGCCCGGCGCGAAGTTCATCGCGGCGGCGCGCCGCACGGCGGCACCGTCGCCCTCGACCCACAGCAGCGTGCCGTCGCGGTCGGCCACCGCCACCATCGCGCCCGCGGAACCGTCGAGCAGGAGCTTGCGGACCACCGGCATCACGCCGGAGAGCGGGTTGCGGGCGCGGAGCGCGTCGAGCGCCCCGGGCCCGACGGTGCCTCCCCGTCCGGGTTCACGCCGCGCGCGCGGCTGCGCTGCCAGCTCTCCGCGATCAGGCGCCGCAGCGGGGATGTGCGCAGCACCGTCTCGTCGACCGCACCGTCGACGAACTCGCTGTGCAGCCGCGCGGCCGCACCAGCGGACGCGACGGCGGGGGACCCGGCAACCATCGTGCCCTCGACGATAACCCGGGAAGGCGGGTCACCAGCCCGGATCGCCCACGATCTGCACGCTCACGTACGTCGGCCGGTCCGGGCTCAGCAGCACCGTCTGCCGGCCGAACCGGGTCTTCAGCAGGTCCGGCACGGTGACCAGGTAGCGCGGCACGCTGCCGGCGTACACGTCGACCCGCAGGCGGTGCCCCTCGTCGAGCAGCGCGTCGGTGGCGACCACGTCGATGTCGAGCTCGATCGTCTCGCCCGGCACCACCTTCTGCTTCGCCGACCAGGTGAGCGGGTGATGGGCGCCGAGCAGCTCGCCGTCGACGTCGTACGCGCAGCGCGTGTCGTCCAGTGCCCGGTTCGACGCCATGAGGGCGCCGCCCGAGAGCACCGTCGACGTGCCGTCGGGAGCGACGTCGTTGACGGTCACGGTCCAGATGGCCTCGTCGCCCTCGCACCGCGTCACCAGGTGCACGTTGATCGCGCCGCTGAGCTGGACCGGCACCCCCGTGGGTGGGGAGGTGAACGAGATCGCCCCGCGTTCCTGCACGCCCGCGTGCGCGAGCGCGGGCACGGACTTCGTCAGGCCGGCCAGCACCTGCGTCAGGTCGGGCGAGGCGAGGCCGCGCAGGTCGATCCGCGTCGACGCCGACTCCCGGCGGCGCGCCGGGAAGGAGCCAGGGCACCGTCGTACTTGGTGTGCGCGGCCGTGCCCGACGGTGCCGGGGTCGCGTAGAGACGCATCGTGCGTGCGCCGGGGCGGGGGAAGCACTCGCCGGCGGACCAGCCGCCGCCCTGCTGCTTGATGGTGACGGGACCGTACCGTTCGACGCCGTTCTCGATGCCCTTGAGCCAGCGGTCGTACCAGGCCCGCTCGAGGACGTCGATGCGCGGCGGCGCCTGCGTGCCGCCGAAGCCGGCGCCCATGTCGAAGTGGAAGCCGTCGGTGACCACCATCTGCTTCTGTCCGGCGGGCAGGTTCAAGTGCGAGAACATCCGGGGCGTGCTGCGGCCGAACAGGTCGTGCCAGCCGCCGAACAGGAACGTGGGCGCGGTGATCGACTCGATCTTCGGATTGCGCTCGGTGAAGTACGGGTTGTCGTTCACCCGCGGGTCGCGGCCGGTGAGGACGCCGGACACGACCGAGGAGATCTCGGTGGCCGGCGAGGAGATCCGGCTGTGCAGCCACCGGAAGACGTTGCCGTTCACCGTGTCGCGCAGCAGGGTGCGCGGGTTGTAGAGCCACTTGAGGGCGTTCACGGCGCCGAGCCACAGCGGGATGAACACCGAGGGCAGGCCGCCGGTGATGTAGATGTCGCGGACGATGTCCTCGCTGCCCTCGATCGCGAACACCGCGCCGAGGCCCTCCGGCGCGTGCCCCGCGGCCTGCAGCGAGTTGATCGCCGAGTACGACCAGCCGCCCATGCCGAGATTGCCGTCGCACCAGGGCTGCTCGCGTGCCCAGGCCAGCACTTCGACCGAATCCTGTTGCTCGCGCGGCCCGAGGATCTGCCAGACGCCGTGCGAGGTGCCGGTGCCGCGGACGTCCACGATCACCTGGACGTAGCCGCTGCGCACCAGCCGGCGGTTGATGCCGAAGCCCTGCAGCAGGCCGCCCGAGAAGTCGACGGTGCCGCCCGTGAGCGCCTTCGAGGCGTTCGTCAGCGCCGGCCCGACGAAGGCGGCGTGCGTGGTCTCGTCGATGGCGTCGACGACCATCCGGTTGTACGGGTTGAGGTTGAGGATCGCGGGGTAGGGGCGCTCGACGGGCACCCCGTCGAGCTCGGCGGGCCGCACGACGGTGGCGCGCAGGACCACCCCGTCGGACATGCGGATGTCGACGTTGCGGTCGATGTGGACCCGCGGGTAGGTGAGCCGGCCGTCGACGGCCTCGCGCCAGGCGAGCGCGTCGGCGCCGCCGGTGGGATCGCCGAGGGGGAGGGCGTGGTCGACGCGGGGGTGGTGCGTGCCGCCCGCCGGGGCGGGCAGAGGAGCGCGGCGATCCCACAGGGGAAAGCGGACGCCGGACAGTCGTGCGTTCGCTCTACCGGATCGGCTGGTCACCATTGCAACCCTTTCCTTCAACCGTCAACCTAGAGCACGGGTGACCAATCTCACAAACCGCGTCCGCTGTTGTTGCGGATCTGATGCAGAACAGTTGCATAGTCGGCGGCACCGGATCACGCTGAATTCAGCACCCCGAACACGACCGGGGCGCCGGATAAGCTCGACCCGCACTCGTTACGAGCAATCGAATCCCCTCGGAGGTTTCCCCATGTCGCTGACCACCACGCTCCTCGATCCCGCGCGCCAGCCGGCCGTCGTCGCCGACTTCGCGTCGGTGGTGGAAGCCGAGGTCAAGGACAAGAGCGGCGTCTCGGGCACCGTCATCAAGGGCGCGTACGCGGCCGTGAAGAAGGTCTCGCCGTCGGTCATCGAGTCGGCGCTGACCAAGCTGCTGCCGGACTTCGCCGCCGCGCTCGACCCGTTCTGGACCGAGTTCTCGGCCCAGGGCCCCGGCGACTTCGGCCAGTTCCTCGCGGCCCGCGGCGACGCGGTCGGTGACGCGCTGCTGGCGGTGACCGATCGTCGCGCCGAGTCGACCAGCCAGCCGACGCTGCGCAAGGCGTACCAGGGCCTGCGCGGCAAGGCCAAGGAGAACGTCGTGGCAGCGCTTCCCGCGTCGGCGCGGCCGTCCAGAAGAACGCGGCCTGATCATGGGACGCGTGCAGCTCAACGGGTCGGACCAGCTGACCACGGCGGTGGCGCACGCTTACAGCGCCACGGTCTCCACGGGGAGCACGCTGCACGTCGCGGGCGTCGCGCCGCTCGACGCGGGCGGCACCACCGAGGCGCCGGGCGACGTCCGGGGCAGGTCCGGGCGGCGGTCGCGAACTTGCGGGTGATCCTGGGCGAGCGCGGCGCGCAGCTGTCCGACGTCGCTCGGCTCACCGTGTTCGTCGCCGAGCACCTCCAGGTCGATCTGCAGGTGGCGGCCGACACGCTGGCCGAGATCTTCGTCGACCTGCCGCCGCTGTCGCTGGTGGGAGTCTCCCGATTGCGCTACGACGATCAGGTGGTCGAGCTCGAGGCGGTCGCGGCGCTGTAACCCGGTGTGGTCGCGAGCGCGGAAGTCGCGGGGTTTACCGTGGGTGTGTGAGTAACCCTGCAGCAGATTCCGCGGCGACCGTGATCACCGGTGGTAGTTGGCCTCGCATCCTCACCTGGCGTTCGGAGGACGGGAACCTCCTCGAGTCGGTGCGGGTACAGGTCACGGGTGACCGGATCCGGGCTTACGGCCGCATCATCGCGGCGCCGTCGGCCGAGGAGCCGGCCTTCAACGCCTCGTACGACCTGATGACCGACGATGAGGGCGTCACCAGGCGCCTCTCGGTGCACGCCCTCACCGCGGCCGGCGAGTCGCAGGTGACCATCGCCCGGGACGGCGAGAACCACTGGCTCGTGCAGGGCGCGCAGGGCTCCGAGCGGGGCTTCTTCTCGGGCGCACTGAGCGTGGACGTGCTGAAGTCGGCGTTCTTCAACGCGCTCACCATCCGCCGGTTCGACCTGCAGAGCCACTCGGAGGACGTCGACGTCCCGGTCGTGTACGTCGACCTGCCGAGCCTGTCGGTCAAGGAGACGGTGATCAATTACGGCGCGGCGTCCGACGGCATCACGGTGATCTCGCCGGTCTCCAGCTCGAAGGTCTCCGTCGACGCCGACGGCTTCGTCATCGACTACCCGGGCCTCTCGACGCGCGTCGGCTGAACCCGACCGATCAGCCCAGCGCGGCGACCACGCCCCCGGCGTGACCCGCCTCGCGCAGCGCCCGCTGCCATCCCGCTCCGTCCAGCACGGGGATGAACGGGGTGCGGCGGGCGTTGTCGTACCTGGTGCGGGCCGCGTGGCCCTGCTCGGTGATCCGCCCGACGGTGCCGTGCTCGGCCAGTTCCGCGCGCGCGGCGACCAGCTCGGCGATGGTGTCGTCCAGCGCGTCGAGCAACGCCGCCGCGTTCGCCTCGCACATCGCGTTCACCAGCGACGGTGCCGTCCCCGCGACGCGGGTGACGTCCCGGAAGCTGCTCGCTGCGAGGGATCGGGCGAGCCGCTCCGCCGCGGGGTCCAGCTCGGCCGTGACCGCCACGGCCTCGGCCACCACGTGCACCGAGTGCGAGATCCGCGCGACTGCCGCGTCGTGCTCGGCCGCGCCGGCGGGAACGATCACCGCGCCGCAGTCCAGCCCGACCGAGGCGGCGAGCCGCCACGCCTCGGCGGGGGTGTCGTCGTCGGCCGTGACGACCCAGGTGGCACCGTCGAACAGCGCGGCGTCGGTGGCTTCCCACCCCGAGAAGGCGGTTCCCGCCATCGGGTGCCCGCCCGCGTACCGCCCCGTCAGGCCGGCTGCGGCGACGCGCCGCGCGACGTCGCCCTTGACGCTCACGGCGTCCGTCAGCCAGGCGTTCGGGGCGTGCTCGGCGACGGCCGCCAGCACGCCGTCGAGCGCGGGGACCGGGACGGCCACGACGATCACGTGCCCGCCCGCGTCCGCCCGGCGCAGCGTGGCGCCGAGGTCCGCGGAGGCGTCGAAGCCCGCGGCGGAGGCGTCGTCGGCCGCGGCGGCCGAGCGGTTCCAGCCGTAGGCCGGGCGGCCGGCACGGCCGAGCGCCCGCAGGATCGAACCGCCGATCAGGCCGAGGCCGAGGACACACACGGGGACGTCGGAATGGGGGGCACGCTGCACGGACACGCTGACAGCGTTCCACAACCGGGTGGCGATGCCGCAGTAGACGTGTCGCGAACACGCGATTGCGGTTACGGTTTCTCCCATGGCCGCACAGACGTCCCCCGAGCGCTACGACGACACCGACGGCTACGCCGTCGCGGTCATCCGGGAGGACACCTCCTGGACCGTGCACCTGCTGGACCCCGGCGCCCTCGGGAGCGTCGCGAAGGCGGAGCAGGAGCTCAAGGCCCTGCGCGCCGCCGGCGCGGTGTTCGGGCTGCTCAACGTGGACGACGAGTACTTCGTCATCGTGCGCCCCGGCCCGTCCGGCACGCGGCTGCTGCTGTCCGACGCCACCGCCGCCGTGTTCGACGAGCTCGCCGAGCAGGCCCTCGACCGCCTCAACGTGGACGTCCCCGACATCGACCCCGAGGAGATCGAGGAGACCGACCCGTGGCCCGAGGGCGACCTCGGTATCCTCGGCGACCTCGGCCTCGGCGAGCAGGAGCTCGGCGTGCTGCTGGCCGATCCGGACCTGTACCCCGACGAGCAACTGCAGGTGATCGCGGAGCGGCTGCAGTTCGATTCCGAGCTGGGCGCGATCCTCGACTCGCTGGGCTGATGCACCTCGATGCCGAACGCGCGGCTATGGGCTTCGCCCTCGAGGCCGCGGCCCTCGCCGGCCCGGACGACGTGCCCGTCGGCGCTGCGGTGATCGGTCCCGACGGTGCCGTGCTCGCGCTCGCCGGGAACCGTCGGGAACAGCTGGGCGACCCGACCGCGCACGCCGAGATCCTCGCGATCCGCGAGGCCGCGACCCGGTTCGGCGACGGCTGGCGCCTCGGCGGCTGCACCCTGGCCGTCACGCTGGAGCCGTGCGCGATGTGCGCGGGCGCGTTGGTCTCGGCCCGGATCGCGCACCTGGTGTTCGGCGCCTACGAGCCGAAGACGGGCGCCGTGGGGTCGGTGTGGGACGTCGTGCGCGACCCGCGGGTCACGCACCGGGTGACGGTTCGCGCCGGCGTCCGGGAGGCCGAGTGCGCAGCCCTGCTGCACGACTTCTTCGCCCCGCACCGCATCTGACCTGCCGATTTAACGCCTGCGTCGTCTTCCGGTAAAGTTTCGCGACGGTGGCGTGTCCGAGCGGCCGAAGGTGCAGCACTCGAAATGCTGTGTGCGGTAACCCCGTACCGAGGGTTCAAATCCCTCCGCCACCGCCACGGTTCGAGCCGGGATGTCGATCACGACGTCCCGGCTCGGTTCATTCCGGGGCTCGGCGCCCTACCCGCTCACACGTCGGCCTGAGCGGCGCCCGCGCCGGAAGCTCCCAGGTCGCGCGAACGCCGCGCCGCTGGGGACGACGTTTGTGCGCGCACCCGGCGCGCCTGCCCCCGCAGGTACCACTCGCAGCAGCCGAGCGCGATCAGCCAGCTGGACCAGGCGACGATGCCCGGGCCCCACGCGTCCATCGTCGCCGCCGGTACGCCCGCGGCGTCGAGCGAGATGAACAGCACCGGCGCCAGGATCCGGTTGATGATCACGGAGTACATGAGCGCGGCGCTGCGCAGCATCCAGCGGCGGTGCGCGGTCACGTCGCGGCGCAGGATCGCGCGGACGCCGAGCGTGGTGAACAGCAGCAGCAGCGAGCCCAGTGTCACGTTCGAGGCGGCGTTCACCGGCCCGAACGGCGTGACGGTCCCGATGGCGATCGTCGCGAGCCCGATCGGCACCGCGCAGGCGACGTAGATGCGGCCGGCGACGCGGTGGTAGCGCGACAGCCACCGGCGGCCCAATTGGACCAGGCCCGCCGCCATGGCGACCGCCCCGAGCATGATGTGCCCGACCAGCAGCGCGTAGTACCAGGACGGCTGGCCGTCGAGCGGGACCCGGCTGCCGCCCGTCAGGTACGGCGGCAGCGAATATGCGAGGAACACCAGGACGACGAGCGCACCCACCAGCAGCTTCTTCATGCCGGTGAACGCTAGGTGTGCGGCGCGGCGGGCCGGATCACCCGCGAGGGTGATCCGGACTCACCGGCGCGGGGTAATCAGTGCGTCAGGAAGAAGCCGATGGCCTTGTCGCCGCTGTCGCAGCGCGCCAGCATGCCCGGTGACTTCGGGAAGGTGCAGTCCCAGCCCTCGACGGTGACGGGCTGCGCCATGGCGATCTTGGGCCCGAACGCCTCGGCGATCTTCATCGCCTCGGCGCAGTCCACTTCGGTCTCTCCGAGGGTGTGGACGTACAGGGCCCCGTCGGGCCCACGGGTCTGCCCGCACATCTCGGCCCGGTTCTCGGCCTTCGCGGCGGTCGTGGTGCCCGACGATGCCGCCGGCGCGCCGGTTTCGGTGGGGGAACCACCGCCGCAGGCGGTGAGGAGCAGCCCGCACGCTGTGGCGGCTGCGACGGTTGTGACGGACGTTGCGACGTGCTGGAATGCGATCACGAACCCGATCCTACCGGCCGGGCCGGTGATCGAACTCACAAAACTGCCGGTCAGCGACTTTATTGCACACCGAAACCATCGGTACACTCGACACCGAACCGCATCCGCGCAGCCCGTCGCGCCCCGACGACTCGGAGTACTCCATGGCACTGTTCCTGTATCGGTTGGGCAAGTTCGCCTATCTCAACCGCTTCAAAGTCATCGCCGTGTGGCTGCTGCTGCTCGTCGGGATGGGCGCGGGCGCGGCCTTCCTCAGCAAGCCCACCGTCGACAACTTCTCGCTCCCCGGTATGCCGTCCGAGAAGGCGACGAACATCATCTCCGAGCAATTCGGCGGCGAGAGCTCGGACCCGTTCACCACCGCGTCGGCGACGATCGTCTTCCATGCGAAGCAGGGCACGCTGACGGATCCGCTGAACTCCGCGGGCATCGATCGCACCATCGCCGACCTCAAGGGGCTCAAGGACGGCGACGAGTCGATCGTCAAGGACCCGGAACTGCTGCACAACCCGACGGGCGAGCTCGACCCGAACACCCTGACCGCGGAGCAGAAGGCCCGCATGGAGGCCGTCGCAGCGCAGGGCAAGGAGATCGCGTCCACCAAGTCCACGCAGGCGCAGAAGGACGCCGACGCCAAGGTCACGTCCGCGGTGAGCCCGGACGGCAAGACGGCGAAGATCACCGTCGACTTCACCAAGAAGGTCACGGACCTGCCGGACAGTCTCGCGGAGGACATCAAGAAGGCCCGCGAGGCGGGCGAGGCCTCGTCGAGCGGCACCCTGCAGGTGGAGGCCGACGGTTCCGCGGCGCGCGGCGCCGAGGACATGGGCATGACCAGCGAGCTGATCGGCATGGCCGTCGCCGCGGTCGTCCTGATCATCACGTTCGCCTCGCTCGTGGCGTGGGGGCTGCCGCTGCTCAACGCGATCATCGCGGTGCCGGTCGCGCTCGCCGGCGTCATGATCGCGACCCACTTCATCGAACTCGGCACCTTCCCGACGGTGCTGACCTCGATGATCGGCCTGGCCGTCACGATCGACTACGCGCTGTTCATCGTGTCGCGGTACCGGCACGAACTCCGGCGCCTCGGCGCCACCACGAAGGAACAGCGGGCGGAGGCCGCGGGCATCGCCGTCGGCACGGCCGGCACCGCGGTGATCTTCGCCGGGCTCACGGTGATCATCGCCCTCGCCGCGCTCGCCTTCATCGGCATGGACTTCCTCGGCCAGATGGGCGTCGCCGCCGCGTGGGGCGTCGCGATCGCCGTCATCGTGGCGCTGACGCTGCTCCCGGCCGTGCTGGGCCTGTTCGGCTCCAAGGTCTTCGCCGGCCGGGTCAAGGGCCTGCATCCGCAGGACACGGACCAGGGCGAGGGCCGCGTCGCCAACGGCCTGCGCTGGGCGCACGTGATCCGCAAGGTCCCCGTGGTCACCCTCATCGCGGGGGTCGCGGTGCTCGGCATCCTCGCGATCCCGATGAAGGACATGCAGACCGCGCTTCCCGGCTCCGGGATGAGCGAGAAGAGCACGTCGGAGCGCCAGGCCTACGACCTGATCGCCGACGGCTGGGGCAAGGGTACGAACGGCACCCTGCTGGTGGCGCTCGACGGCACGCGGGCGAACCCCGATCAGCGGCTCAAGGCGTACGGGCAGATCGTCGAGAAGATCAACAGCGACCCGACCATGTCCGGCCTCGTCGCGAACGCGCAGATCGCCGGCCTCGCACCGGACAACCGTGCTGCGCAGGTCATTGTCACACCGAAGGCCGGGCCGAACGACCAGGACACCAAGGACCTGGTCGAGAAGCTTCGCGCCCTTCCCAACGGGGACTCCGGGACGCTCCGCGCGCTGGGCGTCGACCTCGGCGTGGCTGGCAACACCGCCATCGAGATGGACATCTCCGACGAGCTGAACAACAACGCGCTGCCGAAGTACCTGGCCATCGTCGTCGGGCTGGCGTTCCTCCTGTTGCTGATCGCGTTCCGCTCGATCCTCGTGCCGCTCACCGCGGCCCTCGGGTTCCTCCTGTCGGTGGTCGCGACGTTCGGCGTGACCTCCGCGATCTTCACCGACGGTGCCCTCGGGCTCATCGACAACACGCAGCCCCTGGTCTCGTTCCTGCCGATCTTCATGATCGGCATCGTGTTCGGCCTGGCGATGGACTACCAGGTGTTCCTGGTGTCCCGGATGCGCGAGGAGTTCGTGCACACCGGCGATGCCACGCAGTCGGTGGTCACCGGCGTGCAGTACGGCGCCCGCGTGGTGACCGCGGCCGCGATCATCATGATCTCGGTGTTCGCCTCGTTCATGCTCAACGAGCAGGTGTTCATCAAGGAGATCGGCTTCGGCCTCGCCGCGGCGGTGCTGTTCGACGCGTTCGTCGTCCGCATGGTCGTGATCCCGTCGATCATGATGCTGCTCGGCAAGTGGGCCTGGTGGCTGCCGAAGTGGCTCGACAAGATCCTCCCGAACGTCGACATCGAGGGCGAGGCCCTTGTGCATCAGCTGGGCCGCGGTGGCGACGCGACGGCCGACACCGTCGCCTTCCCCGCGCCGGCGACCACCGAGATCCCCGTCCCCACGGAACAGCTCGTCGCCGCTGGCCCCACGGACGTGCACCCCGCGGCGCCGCCCGCGTGCACGTCAACGGCGCGAACGGCGCGGTCAACGGCGTCGACCGCCCGGCCGAGGCGCCGACGGGGCCCGTGCCCTGGTGCCGCTGGGGAAGGGCACCGTCGACGCCCCGGAGCCGGAGGCGGCGACGGCGCCGGACACCGGCGAGTACCCCGTGGCCAAGCCGGGCGTCCCGACGCCGGCGCAGACGACGACGGGGCCGATCCGCGAGCAGGCGCGGCCCGCGCAGCGCGACGAGATCGCCGAGCTGCGCGAGCAGAACCGCGCGATCGCGGCCGAACTCTCGGCGCTCCGTTCGGACTACCGCTCGATGGCCGGCCGAACGCGGCTGCAGAGCGAGCACGTGCAGGACCCGACGCGGTTCGAGATCGACGGTCGCCTCGACGGGCCCGACGGTCCGCTGGGCCGCGCCGGCCGGCTGCTCACGCCGCACGGCGAGATCCTGACGCCCGCGTTCATCCCCGTCGGCACGAAGGCCACCGTGAAGACGGTGCTCCCCGGTGCCGTCGCCGACCTCGGCGCGCAGGCCGTGCTCGCCAACGCCTACCACCTGTACCTGCAGCCCGGCCCGGAGATCGTGGAGCAGGCCGGCGGCCTGGGCGCGTTCATGAACTGGGACGGCCCCACGTTCACCGATTCCGGTGGCTTCCAGGTGATGTCGCTGGGCTCGGGGTTCAAGAAGGTCATCGACATGACCGGCGAGGGCGGCGGCGAGCAGCCGCTGGGCGACGACGCGATCGCCGAGGGCAAGGATCGTCTGTCCCGCGTGGACGACGACGGCGTGACCTTCCTCAGTCACCTCGACGGCACGGAGCACCGGTTCACGCCGGAGCGGTCGATGCAGATCCAGCACCAGCTGGGCGCCGACGTGATCTTCGCCTTCGACGAGCTGACCACCCTGCACAACACCCGCGACTACCAGGTCACCTCGCTGGAGCGCACCCGGCTGTGGGCGCGGCGCTGCCTGTCCGAGCACAACTGGCTCACGGCGCAGCGGCGCGACGCGATCTCGCTGTGGGGCGTGGTGCAGGGCGCGCAGTACGAGGACCTGCGGCGCAAGGCCGCCCGCGACCTGCGGGCGCTGAGCGAGGAGGACCGGATGTCCGGCGGGCTCGGCTTCGGCGGCTACGGCATCGGCGGCGCGCTGGAGAAGGCGAACCTCTCGACCATCGTGCGGTGGGTGAACCAGGAACTGGAGGAGGACAAGCCCAAGCACCTGCTGGGGATCTCCGAGCCGGACGACATCTTCGCCGCCGTGGAGCAGGGCATCGACACCTTCGACTGCGTCTCGCCGTCGCGGGTGGCGCGCAACGGGGCGATCTACTCCCTGGACGGCCGCTACAACGTGACCAACTCGCGGTTCAAGACCGACTTCCGGCCGCTGGACCCCGAGACGGAGAACTACACGTCGCAGTACACCCGCGCGTACATTCATCACCTGTTCAAGGCCAAGGAGGGGCTGGCGGCCACGCTGGCGACCATCCACAACGAGCAGTTCATCGTGTCGCTGGTCGCCAGGATCAGGCGGTCGATGCTCGACGGCACCTACTGGGAGTTCAAGGAGGAGTTCCTGGGCCGCTACTACCGCGGCACCCAGCATCACCTCGCCAAGTCGGATTAGTGCGGTCGGCCGGGTCCGGCCGTACGATTCGGACATGGCCCACGTCGTCGCGTTGCCCGTCTGTGACGGGATGACGATGCTCGAGTACGGCACGGTCCTCGAAGCGCTGGGCTTCGTGTGGAACGACCTGCCGTCTCTCGGGTACGACGTGCGCGGCTGCGGGCCCGTCGACGGTGTCCGCACGCTCGGCGGCGCGGTCCTGCACCCCGCGTACGGATTGGACCAGATCGCCGCGGCGGACACCGTGATCGTCACCGCGGTGACGGATCCGCGGTGCGATTCGAACCCCGAGTGGCACGAGCCGCTGCGCGCGGCGGCGGAGCGCGGCGCCCGCATCGTGTCGATCTGTACGGGCGCGTTCGCGCTCGCCGCGGCGGGCCTGCTCGACGGCCGGCGCGCAACGACCCACTGGCGACACGCGGGGCTGCTGCAGTACCGCTTCCCGGCGGTGCACGTGACGCCCTCGGAGCTGTACATCCAGGACGGGCCCGTGCTCACCGGTGCCGGCTCGGCCGCCGGCCTGGACCTGTGCCTGCAGCTGATCCGCGACGACCACGGTGCGTGGACCGCGAACGAGGTGGCCCGCCGACTGGTGGTGGCGCCGCACCGCGACGGCGACCAGTCGCAGTTCGTCAACATCGATACCCTGCGCCCGGACATGGACAAGAGGTTCGCCGACTTCCTCCAGGGGCTGGTGCACGGCATCGCCGGCGTCGCGGGGCTCGACGACATGGCGCGGCGGGCGGGCGTCTCCCGCCGCACGCTGCACCGCCGGTTCCGCCGCTACACCGGCGTGGCGCCGTTGGAATGGCTGATGCGGCAACGGGTGTACCGCGCGATGCGGCTGCTCGAGACCACCGACGACTCGGTCTCGGCGATCACCGCCCGGGCGGGGTTCGATGCCGAGGAGACGCTGCGCTACCACTTCAAGCGCCAGACCGGCCTCGCGCCGACGGCGTACCGCGAGCGGTTCCGCGGCAGCGACGTGGGGCGCAGCTCCGCCAGGCCCGTGGCCGGATCTTGAGGAATTCCGGCACCGGCGACCTGGGCGGCGGGCTCGCGTCCCGGATACCGTTCAGGACATGCGGATTCAGAAGTTGAGGAACGCCTTCGGCGGGGCCCGGCCGGCCGGAAGCACGAGTGGACAGCGACCGGGATGGTGGCGCGAGTTCGCGTCCGGGATCGCCGCCGGGAACATGGTGCTCCACCGCGGTGGCGTGCCGGGCGGGCACGGGGCGCGCGTGTGCCCGGAGGCGCGGTCGTTCGTCCCGGTGACGTTCGGGGCGAATGACCGCACGGCCCGCTTCAGATCGGTAGCGGCCAGGGTGCGCGCGGCAGCGCGGCGGGATCGAACCCGGCGAGCATCTCGCGTGGGGTGGTGCCGCGCAGCCCCAGGCTCGCCGCCAGCTCCCGGAGCACCACCGACGGTCCGCCGCGCTCGGCGAGGGTGACGGCACCGTCGCGCTTGGCGAGCCGGACGCCGTTGGGGCCCAGGACGAGTGGTACGTGCGCGTACGTGGGCGGCGTGCCGCCGAGCAGGCTCGTCAGGTACGCCTGGCGGGGTGCGGAGGAGAGCAGGTCGTCGCCGCGCACCACCTGGTCGATGCCCTGCGCGGCGTCGTCGACCACGACGGCGAGGTTGTAGGCGTACGTGCCGTCGCCCCGTCGGAGTACGAAATCGTCGACCGCGCCGGTGTATTCGCCGTGCAGCAGGTCGGTCACCGTGAACTCGTCGACGCTCGCGCGTAGCCGCACCGCCGCCGGCCGTTCGCGGCGCCGGACCTCCCGCTCGGCGTCGGTGAGGTCGCGGCAGGTGCCGGGATACGCGCCCTCCGGTGCGTGCGGCGCCGACGGGGCCGCGAGGATCTCCCGGCGCGTGCAGTAGCACTCGTACACGTCGAGCCGCTCGAGCGCCGCGGCGTAGAGACGGGTCCGCGAGGACTGGCGCACCACGTCGCCGTCCCAATCCAGGCCGATCGCCGCGAGGTCGGCGAGCTGGCGCGCCTCGGCACCGTCGGCCGTGCGCGCGGTGTCGAGGTCCTCGACGCGCATCAGGAACTCCCGCCCCGTCGAGCGCGCGAACAGCCACGCGAGCAGGGCTGTACGCAGGTTGCCCACGTGCAGGTCGCCCGACGGGCTCGGGGCGTACCGTCCAGCTGTCACCGCCCCAGCTTACGAGTGCACCTGCGCGAGGTTCCCGGCCCAGCGCGCGAGGTGTGCGGTCAGCTCGGTCGGTTCCACGACGGTGACCTCCGCGTCGAGCACGGCGATCGCCATCGCGGGCCAATCCAGCGTGTCGGCCTCCATCCGCACGACGGTGCCGTCGGGCGCTTCCTCCAGCCGGGCCCAGCGCCCGATGCGCGAACGCACGTGCTCGATCGGCGCGGCCGCGCGGAACTCGATCCGGTGCGTGGGCGTGCGGTGCCCGACGGAGGCGCGGACGTACGCGGCCGCGTCGTCGGCGGGCAGCTCGCGCGGCCGGAAGCGCACGCCGGTGCGCGACGGTCCGCTGATCCGGTCCAGCCGGAAGCTGCGCCAGTCGTGGCGGTGGAGGTCGTACGCCACGAGGTACCACCGCCGCCCCAGGGGGACGAGGCGGAGCGGCTCGGCGAGGCGTTCGGTCACCGCACCGTCGGCGGCGGTGTAGCCGAATTCGATCCGCTCCTCGGCGCGGCAGGCCTCGGCGAGGCCGGTGAGGATCCGCGGGTCGACGGCGGGCCCGCCGGTGAGCGCGGCGGGCTGAGTCACGGCGCCCAGGGCCTCGACGCGCTTGCGCAGCCGGGGCGGCATGACGGCGGCGACCTTGCCCAACGCGCGCACCGAGGTCTCGGCGATGCCCGCGATCCCGCCCTGCGCTGCGGTCTGCAGCCCGACGGCGATCGCCACGGCCTCCTCGTCGTCGAGGACCAGCGGCGGCAGCGCGGCGCCGGCGGCCAGCTGATAGCCGCCGTCCACGCCGCGCGTCGCGGAGACGGGGTAGCCGAGGTCGCGCAGGCGCTCGATGTCGCGCCGCAGGGTGCGCACCGACACGTCGAGCCGGTCCGCCAGCTCGGGGCCCGGCCAGTAGCGGTGCGTCTGCAGCAGGGACAGCAGGCGCAGTGTCCGTGAGCTCGTATTCGCCATGATTTCCACAGTAGATCTCATTAAGGACAGAAACTGGCATCAATGGCTTATACCGTGAGTTCATGACCGAGACACAGAGCATCACCGGAGAACGCGCCGACATTCTGAGCTACCTCGCCGAGAAGCGTCACTTCCTGCGCTTCACCGCGCAGGGCCTGACCGACGAGCAGGCGAACACCCGCAGCACCGTCAGTGAGCTGACGGTCGGCGGCCTCATCAAGCACGTCACCGAGGTGGAGAAGGGCTGGCAGCGGTTCGCGCGCGGGGAGGGCCACGTCATGATGGACATCGATTTCGAGAACATCACGCCGGAGCAGGCGGAGGAATTCGCGAACACCTTCAGGTTGACGGACGGGGAGACGCTCGAGGGCGCCCTCGCCGACTACGAGGAGGTCGCGGCCGATACCGCGGAGCTGGTGCGCACCCTCGATCTCGACGCCGCGTACGAGCTGCCCGAGGCACCGTGGCAGCCGCCGGGCGTCTTCTGGACCGTGCGCCGCGTGTTCCTGCACATCGCCGGCGAGACCGCACAGCACAGCGGCCACGCCGATATCGTCCGCGAGGCCATCGACGGCCAGAAGACGATGGGCTGAACGATCCCGGAGCGGGGTCCCGCGAGGCGGGGCCCCGCTTACGGCGTTTTCGTCGGTGCGCACGCCTAGGATTCCAGGCGTGGACCTCCCCGTGAACCCGCCGCTCGACCCGATGCTCGCCAAGGCCGCGAAGGTGGTGCCCGGCGAGGGCTACTCCCACGAACCCAAGTGGGACGGCTTCCGTGCCCTGATCTTCCGCGACGGCGAGGAGGTCTTCATCGGCTCCCGCAGCGGCAAGGACCTGGGCCGGTACTTCCCGGAGGTGGTCGCGGCTGCGCGCGCGGAGCTGCCCGAGCGGTGCGTGCTCGACGGGGAGATCGCCGTCGCCGTGCATCGCGAGGGCCGCAAGCGCCTGGACTGGGAGTCGCTGTCGGCGCGGATCCATCCCGCCGAGTCCCGGATCAACCGTCTTGCGGAGGAGACTCCCGCGATCTTCATCGGGTTCGATGCGATCGCCACGGCCGACGTGGACCTCACCGGCAAGCCTTTCAGCGCCCGGCGTGAGGTGCTGGAGGCGGCCTACGCCGGTACCGGGACGTGCAGGATCAGCCGCGTCACCACCGATGCCGACGCGGCGCAGGACTGGTTCGAGCGGTTCGAGGGCGCAGGTCTGGACGGGGTGATCTCCAAGCGGATCGACGGTCACTACCTGCCCGGCAAGCGCGAGATGATCAAGGTCAAGCACGCCCGCACGGCCGAGGCCGTGGTCATCGGGTACCGCCCGCACAAGTCGCAGCCGAACGCCGTCGGCTCGATGCTGCTCGGGCTGTACCAGGCGGACGGGGAACTGTGGCCCATCGGCGGCATCGGCGCGTTCACCGCCGCCAAGCGTGAGGAGTACCTGCAGCTGCTCGAGCCCATGCGCACCGCGGATTCCGTGCAGGGGGAACCGAACCGCTGGGCCACGCCGGAGAAGACGGGGGAGTGGGTGCCGGTGCGTCCCGAGCTGGTCGTCGAGTTCGACTACGACCAGATGGAGGGGATGCGGCTGCGGCACACCGCCAAGTTCAAGCGATGGCGCCCCGACCGCACGCCTGAGAGCTGCGGCTACGACCAGCTCGAGGTGCCCGTCAACTACGACCTGGACGATGTGCTGCAGGAGGGCCGGTAGATGGCGAATACTCCGGCAGCCGAGGTCGTCGTTCCGGGGCCCGACGGTGACCGCCCCGTCCGGGTCTCGAGTCCCGACCGGATCATCTACCCGGCGACCGACCTCACCGCCGAGGTCACCAAGTTGCAGGTGGCGCAGTACTTCGCCGCCGTGAGTGGGCCCTGCTGGCCGCGATCGGCGACCGCCCGACCGCCCTCGAGCGGTGGCCCGGCGGCGTGCATCTCGGCGGGCGGCTCGCCGTGGGGCCCAAGGACAACGACGCGGACGGCTTCTACCAGAAGCGGATGATGCGCGGCGCACCGCCGTACGCCGAGACGGTGACGATCACCTTCCCGTCGGGGCGCACCGCGGACGAGCTGTGTCCGACCGAGCCGGCGATCGCGGTGTGGTGCGCCCAGATGGGCACGATCACGTTCCACCCGTGGCCGGTGCGTCGCGGCGACGTGGACCGTCCCGACGAGCTGCGGATCGACCTCGACCCGCAGCCCGGCACCGACTTCCGCGACGTGGTGCGCGTCGCCGGCGTCGCCCGGGAGTTGGCCGAGGAGCTGGGGCTGCGCGCCTACTGTAAGACCTCCGGCAACCGCGGCGTCCACGTGTTCGTCCGGATCGCGCCGCGGTGGGACTTCGTGGAAGTGCGGCACGCCGCGATCGCCTTCGGCCGCGAACTGGAGAGGCGCGACAGCGGAGTCACCACCGCGTGGTGGAAGGAGGAGCGGGGAGCGGATCTTCGTGGACTACAACCAGAACAGTCGCGACCGCACCATGGCCTCCGCGTGGTCGCTGCGTGCCGTGCAGGGCGCCACCGTCTCCACGCCGCTCACCTGGGATCAGCTCGTGGAGCTCAACGACCCGCACGAGCTCAACCTGTTCACCGTGCCCGATCGGCTCACCGACGGCGACCCGTGGGCCGATATGGACGCCGTGGCGCACGACCTGACGCCCCTACTCGAGAAATGGGACGAGCACCCCGTCGAGCTGAACTACCCGCCCGATTACCCCAAGATGCCCGGCGAACCCCGCGCGTGCAGCCCAGCAAGAAGGTCGCCGAGCACTGGGACGCCGACGGCAACCGCATCGAGTAGCCGGCCGCGAGGCCGGCGGCGCGAGCGGCGTTCACGCGGTTCTGGTAAGCACAGGACCATGCGCTCACCCCGCCCCGTCCTCGCCGCCAGTCTCGTCGCCGTCCTCGCGGGAGGCTCGCTCGTCGCCTGCTCGTCGGACGACGCCGCAGCGCCCGCCCGGCTCGACCTCAAGACGGGGGTCAACGCGCCGCTCACCATCACCGCGAGCGAGCTGGCGGGCCTGGCCCAGGGCGGCGCCGTGGTGGACGTGAAGCCGACGGACAAGGGCACCGTCGAAGCGGCGAGGGGCGGCGCCCTGTTGTTCAAGCCCAACCCAGGCTTCACGGGATCGGTCGAGCTCAAGGCCGTCGTCTCACCGGCCGTGCGGCTCTACTCCTCCGACATCCCGCCGCTCGCGACCGTGGGCGGCGCCTCGATCGACGGCAGCGGCTACGGCTCCGCGTGGACTCCGGTTCCGGGCGCGCCGGGTGAGTTCTACGGCCTGACGGACCGCGGCCCCAACGTGGACGGCCCCGCGAAGGATCAGAAGATCGCGGCCACCCCCGACTTCACGCCGCAGATCGGCAGGTTCGTGCTCGAGGACGGTGCGGCGAAGCTGACCAGCGTCATCACGCTCAAGGGCCGCGACGGGCGGCCGCTCAACGGTCTCACCGACACTGCCGCCCCCACGGGCGAGACGATGCTCGATCTCGACGGCCGTGACATCCGGCCGACCGATCACGGCATCGACTCCGAGGGACTCGTGGCGCTGGCGGACGGATCGTTCTGGGTCTCGGACGAGTACGGCCCGTTCCTGGTTCACTTCGACGCCAACGGCCAGGAACTGGAGCGGCTCGTGCCCGGCAAGGGACTGCCGGAGGTGCTTCGCAACCGCACGCCCAACCAGGGCATGGAGGGCCTCACCGTGACGCCCGACGGTACGCGGCTGGTGGGGATCATGCAGTCCGCCTTGAACGTTCCGGGCCTCGGCGGGAACGCGAAGGAGGTGCCCGTCACGCGCATCGTCACCGTCGACCTCAAGACGAAGGCCGTGCAGCAGTTCGCCTACCTGCTCGACAACCCGAAGGACACCAAGAAGGCGGTCTCCGAGATCACCGCCATCTCGAACACCGAGTTCCTCGTCGACGAGCGTGACGGCAAGGCCGCGCCGAAGGCCAACAAGACCGTCTACCGCATCAACCTCGACGGTGCCACCCCGCTCGGCGAGCAGAATCCCGAGACGATCGTGGGCGTCAGCAGCACCGCGGAGGCCGAGGCCGCGCTCAAGGGCGCGGGGATCACCCCCGTCCGCAAGTCCGTCGCGCTGGAGCTGAGCGGTCTCGTCGACAAGCTCAACCCTGCGGGCCGGTTCTTCGGCCACGACAAGGTCGAGGGACTCGCGGTCGCGGACAACGGCAAGACGTTGTTCATCGCCAACGACAGCGACTTCGGCCTGGCCGGCATCGCCGGTCCGAAGCCCCGTTCCAGCTCAAGCCCAAGCTCCTGGCAAACGGTCTGCAGGACAGCCTCGAAGTGCTCCGCGTCGACACCACGCGCCTGCGGGAGCCGGTGTCCGAGCGGACGATCGCGGTCACCGTCGGGTAGGCGGGGCCGGCGCGGCGCGCCCGGGTGCGCGGATAATTTCGGTATTGACTTATATAAGTGGTTGATGAAATAGTGGTGTCGTGCACGCCTTCGACGTCCTCGGTGACCCGGTTCGCCGCCACCTGATCGAGCTTCTCGCCACCGGCGAGCGCGCGGCGGGTGAGCTGAGCGACGAGGTGCGCGCACAGTTCGGGATCAGTCAGCCCGCGGTCTCGCAGCACCTGAAAGTGTTGCGGGAGGCGGGATTCGTCACCGTCCGCCCCGAGGGTACGCGCCGCTTGTACGCGGTGCGGGCGGAGCCGCTGCGGCAGGTGGACGACTGGCTGGTGCCCTTCCGACACTTCTGGGAGCCGCGCTTCGCGGCTCTCGCCACCGAGATCGCGCGCGGCAAGCGCGTGCGACGAACCTCCACGGAGAAGGACGAATCATGAACTACGCCATCGATGACATCGCTGCCGCCCAGGCGGACGCGGTCACCCGCGTCGCGGAGGTCCGCGACAGCGGCGAGGGGGACGTCTACGTCTCGGGCTCGCTCAGCCAGACCTATCCCACGGACGTCGCGGATCTGTGGGACGCGGTCACGAACGGCGAGCGCCTGCCCCGCTGGTTCGCGCCCGTCCATGGCGACCTCGTGCTCGGCGGCCGCTTCCAGGTGGAGGGCAACGCGGGTGGAACCGTGCTCGAATGCGATGCGCCGCATCGCTATCTGGTCTCCTGGGAGATCATGGGCGGCACGTCACAGGTCGAGGTCACCGTCGAGCCCGACGCTGCCGGAGCTCGCCTCACGCTGACCCACTCGGGCGACAACGTGCGCGACTTCTACGAGCAGTTCGGCCCCGGCGCAACGGGTGTGGGCTGGGACCTCGGCCTGCTCGGTCTCACCGCGTACCTCACCACAGGACAGGACCGTCCGGAGAACGCCGACGAGTTCTTCGCCTCGCCGGCGGCGAAGGGATTCATCGCGGAGTCGGCCCGGCGGTGGGCCGCGGCCACCGAGGCAGCAGGTGTCCCCGCCGAGCAGGCCGCCGCACAGGGGCAACGGACCGCTGCCTTCTTCAGCGGGGAGTGATCCGCGCGACCGGTTAGAGTCGGAACCGGACACGTGACCGTCGTCACTGTGTCCGCCCATCGATCGCCGGACCGAGTAGGAGCTCCATGAGGACCACCGCACGCCGCACCGCCGCCACCGTCGCGGGCCTGGCCACCGTCGCCGTGATCGCCGCAGGCTGCGGGGCCGACCCCGGGGAAGAGGCCGCGCCCGCTGCCGCGACTGCCACGCAGGCGACCGGGACGACCGCTCCGATGAGCACGACCGCGTCCGGAAGTCCGTCCGCGAGCGTGGATTCCACACCGTCGAGCGGTGCGGCGGTTTCCGTCTCCGGTTCCGCTTCCAGTGGCGCCTCGGCGAGCTCCGCATCCGGTCGGGGCGGCACCGTCGAACTGCAGGGCGTGAACGGCAGCACCGTGACGCTCACCGGGCCCATCGGCGCCAAATACCTCGCCGCGACGCCGGCGCAGAAGAAGGGGCTCGGGGCGCCGCTCGATGGGTCCCACAACGCCGGAACCCGCGACAGCGGGCTGGTCTACCAGCAGTTCAAGGGCGGCGTCATCACCTCCCGCACCGGATCGGGGCCCGCGTACATCACGTGGGGCCGGATCCGGACGCGTGGAACATCGAGCGCGATTCCGCCGGTAAGCCGCTGACCAACGGCGAGGGCGCGAACGGGTCGGCCGGTCCGCTCGGGGCCCCGACCAGTGACGAGACCGTGTCGGGCGACCTGCGCCAGACCACCTTCGAGCACGGCAAGATCGTCTTCAACGCCAAGACCGGCGCGGTGACGGTCACCGTGAAGGGGAAGACCGTCCCCGCGGGCCTCTAGCCGACGCGTCAGGCCGCCGCGTCGGTCACCACGGGCTCGTCGCTCGTGTCGTCCGTCGTCGGCCCGGACGTCGTCTCCGGGGCGGTCGCGTCGGCAGTCGGTGCAGGCGAGGTGTTCTCGGACGTCGCCTCGGGCTGCGACGGGGCCTGCGGCTCGGTGCTGTTCGACGGTTCGACGTCGTTCGACGGCTCCGGGGAGTTCGAGGGCTCCTGTGAGGCCGAGGCCTCGGTGGTGTTCGACGGCTCGGTCGTCACAGTCTGGGTCGGGACGGCCGGGGCCTCGGATGTGCTGCCCTGCACCAGCTGCAGCACCGGTGGCGCTGTCTTCTGCGAGGTCGGGACGGCCTCCTCAGGCTTCGGGGTCGACGGTGCGTCCGTGTCCGGTATGTCCGTCGACGGTGTGTCCGTGGACGGTGTGTCCGTGGACGGCTCGGGCGCGAGGTAGCGCGACGCGTCTCCGGTGCCCGTGGCAGCAGCGCCGATGCCCTGCACGGTGGCGCCGACGAGGTCGACGCCGAGGCGCAGCGGATCGATGGAGGGGAACAGGCCGAACGGGGTGGCCTTGCCGTAATCCGTGCGGTCGTAACCGGTCTCGATGATCACCCGCGCGAGCGGCGAGGTCAGGTCGACGAACGGGCGCACCAGGGCAGTGGTGTTCGTCGCCGCGCCCAGTTCAAGCAGCGGCAGCATGATCGGCAGGATCTTGGCGGGCAGGGTCACGTACCGGGTGTCGCCGCTGATCTGGCAGTGGGTGGCCGTCGTGCAGTTATCGGTGGCGGCCTCGACGGCGGCCTGCACCTCGTCGGGTGTGTAACCGATGGGCGTCTGGGTGGCGGGGTCGTCGCCCTTGGGCGACAGCATCTTTCCGTGGACGTACCAGAAGCCGGCGATCGCGTTGGCCGTCGCGAGGAGGTTCGCGGGGTAGCGGGGGAAGTCGGTCACGCCGTCGTACTGGAACGCGACGTCGGTCGTGTTCACCGGCCGCCCTTCGGTTCCGGTGTTCGTGGGCGTGCCCGGCCCGAACGTGACGTCGAGGAACGGGACGTGTCCGAGGAAGGACGGCCGGGTGAAGAGGCCGCCGTTCGGGCGGCTCGCGTTACCGATCAGCACGAACGAGACGTTGTCCGGGACGCCGCCGTTCTCGGCCAGTTGCTTTTTGACTTCGGTCACTACGGTGCCGCCCTGCGAGTACCCGAAGATCACGATGGGATCGGACTTGTCGGCGGCGGCGTACTGCTCGTTCAGGCTGATGACGCCGCTCGCCACCGAGTCGTCCCACTTGGCGCCCTCGAGCCCGCCCCAACCCTCGAGCGGGATCGGCCAGAACTCGGCGATGTAGGGCACCGGAGTGGCCGTGCAGCCACCGTCGTCGCACGCGCCGGTGGGTGCGACGTAGTAGCCGACGACGTTCTCCTGGTAGCCCGGCACCTTCGACGGATCCTTCGTCCCCGTCCCGGGAACGACGAGCACCGTCGTGGCCGCCCAGGCGATCGCGGTTGTGAAGGTGAGGGCGATCGCACCGAACAGTGCGACCAGTGCGTATCCGAGCTTGCGGGCGGTTTCGCGCATAGCAGGGCGACCTCTCGTGTGCGGGTTGCGCTCAGTTTCGCACGGTGTGCCCGGTTTCGCTTGCGAAGGCAAGCTTCGATGCGTCGGCGGTCCCGGAGGGAAGGGGAGCCCGGGTCGTGATGACGATGTCGGGGTTCGACGCCGGTGACCGAAAGCAGATGTTCGCCCGTAACGCCGCCGAGCGCGGCTACCGCAACACGCTGGCCGATGCCGCTCTGGCGCTCAAGGACTGATCGGGTCGCCCGGCTTGGACGCGAGAACGGCCCGTAACCAACAGTGCTGGTCACGGGCCGTTCCGTGGCGGAGGATAGGGGATTTGAACCCCTGAGGGCTATTAACCCAACCCGCGTTCCAGGCGAGCGCCATAGGCCACTAGGCGAATCCTCCGTGGACCATCGTAGACGAGACGCCCCCGTCGACCCAAACTGCGGCGACCCGTATAGTGGTCCACGGACTCCGCGCGGCGTCCATCCTGTGAACTCCCCCAGGGCGGGAACGCAGCAAGGGTCAACGGGCTCTGGCGGGTGCGCGGAGTCCCCTTTATGTCCGGACCGTTTCCTGCCGGAAGGCGCACCCGATGTCCCCGTATGTCTCCCTCAGCCCGTCCGAGCTCGCCGACGTTCACGCGAAGCTCACGGAACTGTTCGAGGCGCTCAAGGCCAAGGGGCTCAAGCTCGACCTCACGCGGGGCAAGCCGGCGCCGGACCAGCTGGACCTGTCGAACGCGCTGCTCGCGCTGCCGGGCGAGGGCGATTACCGCGCCGCCGACGGCACCGACACCCGCAACTACGGCGGCCTCGCCGGGCTGCCCGAGCTCCGCGCGATCTTCGCCGAGCTGCTGGGCATCCCCGTCGCCCACCTGTACGCGCAGAACAACTCCAGCCTCGAGATCATGCATCGCCTGATCACCCTCGCGTGGATCCACGGCACCGTCGACGGCGAGCGTCCGTGGGGTGCTGAGGAGACGGTCAAGTTCCTGTGCCCCGCGCCGGGCTACGACCGGCACTTCGCCATCACGCAGGAGTTCGGCATCGAGATGATCGTGGTGCCGCTCAACCCCGACGGGCCGGACATGGCCGTCGTCAAGCAGCTGGTGGCGGAGGACCCGGCGATCAAGGGCATCTGGACCGTCCCGAAGTTCTCCAATCCCACCGGCTCGGTGTTCTCGGAGGAGGTCACCCGCGAGCTGGCCTCGATGCCCACCGCCGCGCCCGATTTCCGCATCTTCTGGGACGACGCCTACGCCGTGCACCCGCTGGTGGGGGACGCACCGTCGGATCACGACATCCTGGGCATGGCTGCCGAGGCCGGGCACCCGAACCGGCCGTACGTGCTGGCCAGCACGTCCAAGATCACCTTCGCGGGCGCCGGCGTCAGCTTCTTCGGCGCCTCGGCCGAGAACCTGGCCTGGTACGGCAAGTACACCAGCCTCACCTCCATCGGCCCCGACAAGGTGAACCAGCTGCGGCACGCCCGCTTCTTCGGCGACGCCGAGGGCGTGCGCGCTCACATGCGCAAGCACCGCGACCTGATCGCGCCGAAGTTCGCGCGCGTGCTCGAGATCCTCGAGGAGCGCCTCGGCGGCGCCAAGGTGGCGTCGTGGAGCGAGCCCGCCGGCGGCTACTTCATCAGCCTCGACGTGCTCGACGGGACGGCGAAGCGGACCGTCGACCTGGCGAAGCAGGCGGGCATCGCCCTGACCGCCGCCGGCGCGACCTTCCCCGGCGGAGTGGACCCGGACGACCGGAACATCCGGCTCGCCCCCACCTTCCCGGGCATCGAGGAGCTCGAGACCGCGATGGACGGCGTTGCGACCTGTGTACTCTTGGCATCTGCTGAGAAGTTGATGCAGCAACAATAGGTTCCTGAGCAGGAGGATCGCGCCGGTGGCGAACGACATCAGCCGGCGGTTCCCGCGCCAGTGGTGGGTCCTGGCGCTGTTCGCCGCAGCCGCGGGCGCCGCGGTGTGGCAGCAGTTCGTGCGGATCCCGTTCGCCACGCCCATGTACGGGCTGTTCCACAATCAGATCGACGCCGAGGTCTACCGCAAGGGCGGCGAGATCGTGGCCCGCGGCGGGGACGGGCTCTACGACGGTGCCCTGCTCAACGAGATCCTGCCGTTCACCTACACCCCTTCGCGGGCGTGCTGTTCGTGCCGCTGAGCTGGATGTCCACGGACGTGCTGCGGTGGACCTGGACCATCGCGGTGCTGCTGGCACTGCTGGCCTGCATCATGATCGCGTTCCGGCTGCTCGGGTTCGCGCGAGACTGGCGCGTGTGGTTCGCGGCGGTGTGCCTGACGCTGGTCTCCACCGTGCTGGAGCCGGTCCGCACCACCATCTGGTTCGGCCAGATCAACGTGTTCCTCATGCTGCTCCTGCTGTGGGACCTGGGCCGCCCCACGGGTGCCCGGTTCAAGGGCTTCAGCATCGGCGTCGCCGCCGGCATCAAGCTGACGCCGCTGTTCTTCCTCGCGTACCTCGTGGTCACCCGGCAGTGGCGGGAGGTGCGCAACGCCCTGATCGCGCTGGCGGGCACGGTGGCGATCGGGTTCGCGGTGATCCCTCGCGAATCCGTGACGTACTGGTCGGGCACGTTCCTCGACGCGAACCGCGTCGGCGAACCCAATCAGGTGGGTAATCAGTCGATCAACGGACTCATCGCGTACCTCACGCACGCGGAGAAGCCGTCGACGGTGCTGTGGCTCGCGGTCGCGGTCCCCGCGGCGCTGGCCGGGCTCGGGGTCGCGGCCTGGGCGTACCGTCGGGGCGCGGTCCTGCTGGCGATCACCGTCGTGGGCCTGACCGCGTGCGCGGTCTCGCCGTTCTCGTGGGGGCACCACTGGGTGTGGATCGTGCCGCTGCTGGTGTTGCTGCTGACGCCAGCCCTGCTCGCGACCTCGTGGCCCCGCCGGCTCGCGTACCTGATCGCGCCCGCGGCACTCGTCGCGGCCACGTTCATCTGGGTCACCTACTTCCCGAACCTCCAGCCCACGGGCGTGGATACGGTCTTCGACACGTACGCCATCGGGATCTTCCTGCGCCCCATGGACGATCCGGTCCTCAAGGCGCTTGCGGGCGGGGTGTACGTGTGGATCTTCGCGGCGACGCTGGCCGGCAGCGCCTGGTACCTCGCGCGCGCGGACCGAGCCGGCCGTGCAGCCTGACCCCACCTCCGAACACCGCCGGCTGCTCGCCTACCTGGGCGCCGCGATGATCGCCGGGGGCCAGCCCGTCCACGAGGTGGAGCGTGAACTCAAGCGGGTCGCGACCGCTCTCGGATATCCGCTCGCGCAGGTGGGCGCCACGCCCACCGGGCTCACGCTGGGGCTCGAGCCCGGCGCGCCCGCCACGTTCGAGTCGATCGACGGTCCGCTGCGGCTGGACCAGTCGGCCGTCGTCGCGGAGGTCCGACGGGGCCTCGTCGCCGGCCGGCTCTCGCCCACTGAGGCGTTCGGGAGCCTGGCTCGCTGCGCTCGCTGCCGCACCGGTACCCGCAGTGGGTGCAGGACGCCTCGTGGCCGGTGATCGCGATCGGCATCGCGATGCTGCTGCAGCCCGGCTGGGCGAACATCGCCGCTGCGGCGGTCGGCGGCGTCGCGGTGATGCTGCTGGTCAAGCTGGCGGGGCGGGTCGCGCTGGCGGCCACGCTGCTGCCGACGATCGCGGCGTTCGTCGTGGGGGCCGGGGTGTTCGCCGCGGCGCAGGCCGGATGGCTCGACGGTCCGCTGCGCACCCTGCTCGCTCCCCTCGCGGTCCTGTTGCCGGGCGCGCTGATGGTGACCGGCATGTCCGAGCTGGCGGCGGGGGCGATGGTGGCGGGGGCCGCGCGGCTGACGTTCGGCACGGTGCAGCTGCTGCTGTTCTCGCTCGGCATCCTCGCGGCGACGACAGTGCTGCGCGTCGGGGCCGAGTTGCTGGCCAATGAGCGGGTGAACCAGCTCGGCGGGTGGGGTCCACCGGTGGGGCTGGCGCTGATCTGCGTCGGGGTCTGTCTCAACGAGGGCGCGTCGATGCGGCTGCTGCCGGCGATCGGCGTGGTCGTGGCGGCCGCCTTCGGCGCGCAGCTCGCGGGACAGCACGCCTCCGGGGCGGTCCTCGGCGCCTTCCTCGGGGCGATCGCGGGGAGCCTCGGCGCCTCTGTGGTCGCGTACTTGTGGCCGCGGCTCCCGCGCCTGGTCGTCTTCCTGCCGGCGTTCTGGGTCCTCGTCCCCGGCAGCCTGGGGCTGCTCTCGGTCACGTCGGTCGGCATCGATCCGGAACAGGGCGCGCGCACCGTCGTGGAGGTGGCGGCCGTGATCTGTGCGCTCGCGCTCGGCCTGCTCTTCGGTTCGGCCCTCGCCCAGGCAGTCGTCGGGCGCCGGCGCGACGAGCACTTGTAGGTGGAGACCGTGACGGCCACCTGTGTATTCGTCGCGGTTTCCGGGTACAAGCCGGTCGGCTGCTGACGGCGGCACAGCGCTGTCGGACCGCACCGGTAGCCTGACAGCGTGGCTCTCTACCGCAAGTACCGTCCAGCGACGTTCGCCGAGGTCGTGGGGCAGGAGCACGTCACCGAACCGCTGAGTACGGCACTGGATTCGGGACGCGTCAACCACGCGTACCTGTTCTCGGGCCCGCGTGGATGCGGTAAGACATCGTCGGCCCGCATCCTGGCGCGCTCGCTGAACTGCGAGCAGGGCCCCACCAGTAGGCCGTGCGGGGTGTGCAGCTCGTGCGTCGCCCTCGCACCCGGGGCCCCGGTAACCTGGACGTCACCGAGATGGACGCCGCCAGCCACGGCGGCGTGGACGACGCGCGTGAGCTGCGCGACCGCGCCTTCTACGCGCCCGCCGAGTCGCGCTACCGCGTCTTCATCGTCGACGAGGCGCACATGGTCACGCCGCAGGGCTTCAACGCGTTACTGAAGATCGTGGAGGAGCCGCCGGAGCACCTGATCTTCATCTTCGCCACCACGGAGCCGGAGAAGGTGCTCACCACCATCCGCTCGCGCACGCACCACTACCCCTTCCGGTTGCTCGCGCCGAACGTGATGCGGCCGCTGTTGGAGCGGATCACGGGTGCCGAGCACGTCTCTGTCGAGCCGCAGGTGTACCCCCTGGTGATCCGCGCCGGCGGCGGCTCCCCGCGTGACTCGCTGTCGATCATGGATCAGCTGCTCGCCGGTGCCGGTGCGGAGGGCGTGACGTATCAGCGCGCACTCGGCCTGCTCGGTGTCACCGATACGGCGCTCATCGACGCGGCCGTCGACGCGCTCGCGAGCGCCGACGGCGCCGCCCTGTTCGGCGCCGTCGAGAAGGTGATGGAGGCGGGGCACGACCCGCGCCGCTTCGCCACGGACCTGCTCGAGCGCCTGCGTGATCTGATTCTGCTGCACACGGTCCCCGACGCGGCCGACCGCGGTCTCATCGACGTACCCGTCGACGTGCTCGAGACGATGCGCGGGGAGGCCTCGAAGCTCGGTCTCGCCACCCTGACGCGGTGCGCCGAGGTGACGCACGCCTCGCTCGCGGAGATGCGCGGCGCCACTTCGCCCCGCCTGCTCCTCGAGGTCATGTGCGCCCGGATGCTGCTCCCCGCCGCCGACGATTCCCAGGCCGCGCTCCTGCAGCGCATCGAGGCGCTCGAGCGGCGTCCCGGCGGCGCCGGCGGTGGTGCCCAGGCCCCGGCGCCGTCGTCGCAAGGCCCGTCCGGCACGCCGCCGCCCGCGCCCTCGCCCGACGGTGCGCCGTCCCGTTTCGTCCGGCCCAGCCAGCGTCAGGCGGAGCCTCCGCAGCCCGAACCGGCCGCGGCTCCGACGCCGCCGGCTGCGCCGGTCACCCCGCCGCCGGCTGCGCCGGTCACCCCGCCGCCCGTGCAGCCGACGCCGCAGGCCGAGCCTCCCGCCCCCGCGGCCCCCGCGGCCCCGCCGGCCGAAACCGTGCCGCCCGCGCCGACGGCTCCCTCCGTGGGCGCGACCGAATCGGAGCCGGTCCTGCACCGTCCCGAACCGGCCGCCGAGCCGGCGCCCGAGCCGTCCTCCGCCCCGCCCGCTCCACCCGCGCCGGGTTCCCTCGCGCAGGCGCAGACCCCGGCAGAACCCGCGCCCCGCGCGGAGCCGGCGCCCGAGCAGCCCACTGCTCAGCAGGCCTCGCCTGCTCCGTCGGCGCCCGCGGCACCGTCGGGCCCCTCGATCGAGGAGGTGCGCACGGCGTGGCCCAAGGTGCTCCGGGCCGTGGGCAGCCGCAGCAAGGTGACGGGCGCATTCATGCCGAACATGCAGGTGGCGGCCCTGGTGGGCGATACGCTGCACCTGGTCCTGCCGATCCCGGTGCTGCTGGCCCGGTTCAGCGACCCGCAGCACGTGGCCAACTTGCGCGATGCGGTGCGCGAGGTGTTCGGGACGCAGTGGAACGTCGAGGTCGGCGACGGTGCCGGCGCCGCGCAGCAGGCGGCGCCCGCGCCACCCCAGCGCCCCGAACCGCAGCGCAAGGCGCCGCCCACGTTCGAGCGGCGCAGCCGCGCGGGCGAGCAGCGCCCCGACACCCGTCCCGCCGGGCGTGAGAACCGGGCACCGTCGCACCACGACGACATCCCGCTCCCCGGAACCGGACCCCGAGCCGGCCCCGGAACAGATCGTCGAGGTCAGCGAGGACGAGATGATCGACGCCGCGCACCGCGAGGACGCGGCGTCCGGCGGAGCGCCCGCGCCGCGCCGCGATCCCGACGAGATCGCGCTGGAGCTCCTCAAGAACGAACTCGGCGCCCGCCCGATCTGAGCGACGGGCCGGTTGACCGCCGGACGTGCACCGTTGATCAACTGAGAGTTGATCAACGGTGCACACGCGGCAGGCGAATCGATCAGGCGTCCCACCACGGGCGCAGCGGTAGGTCGCCGGCGCCGCCCTTCGCGTCGAGCTTCACCGCGAGGATCTGGTGCAGCTGGACCACGTTGCGCTCGAAGCCCAGTCGCGATCCGGCCATGTAGAGGCCCCACACGCGGGCGGTGCCGAGTCCCACCTCGGCGACGGCCTCGTCCCAGTTGTCCACCAGGTTCCGGCACCAGGCGGCCAGGGTGAGCGCGTAGTGCTCGCGGAGGTCCTCCTCGTGCCGCACCTCCATGCCGCCGATGTCCTGGATCGCGGCGATCACCCGGCCGGAGCCGGTGAGTTCGCCGTCGGGGAAGACGTAGCGGTCGATGAACTGCCCGCCCTTGCCCGACAGTTTGTTGTCGTGCCGCGTGATGGTGTGGTTCAGCAGCAGCCCACCGGTTTTCAGCTTGTCGCGCAGCGAGGTGAAGTACGCGGGGTAGTTCTGCACACCGATGTGCTCGGTGAGCCCGATGGAGCTGATCGCATCGAATTCTCCCTCGGACACATCGCGGTAGTCGCTGTAGCGCACCTCGGCGAACTCGCCCAGCCCCTCCTCCTCGATCGCGGCCCGAGCCCACTGGGCCTGCTCCTTGGAGAGCGTCGCCCCGATGACGTGCACGCCCCGTCGGGCCGCGTACCGCACCATGCCGCCCCAGCCGCAGCCCACGTCGAGCAGCCGGTCGCCGGGCTTCAGGCGGAGCTTCTCGAACACCAGCCGGTACTTGTTTTCTTGTGCCGCTTCGAGATCCGTATCCGCGGTGGGGTAGCAGGCGCAGGTGTAGGTCATCGACGGGCCGAGTACCAGTTCGTAGAACCGGTTCGACACGTCGTAGTGGTGGTGGATGGCATCCGCATCACGGGACCTGCTGTGCCGCAGCCCCTCCGCGATCCGCCGCCAGCGCGGCAGCGCCTCCTGCGGCGGGGGCGGGACGGGGATCATCCGCTCCGGCCCCACGGACCGGGCGATCTGGGCCAGGAGCTTCGGCGACGGCTTCGCGAACTTCAGGTCGTCCGACAGGGCGCGCAGGGCCTCGTACGGGTCCCCGGGAGGTGCGCCGGTGAGCTCCAGGTCGCCGGCGATGTAGGCGCGTGCCAGCCCCATGTCCGACGGTGCCGTCGCCAGGTACGTCGTGCCGCGCGGGGTGAGCAGGTCCAGCCCGTACCGCGCGTCGTCCGGGCCGGCGGTGGAGCCGTCGTAGGCCTTCACCCGGATGGCGAGCTCGCCCCCGGCCACCTTCTCGATGATCTCCGCGAGGCTGAGCTTGGGCAGATGCTCAGTGGATCGGGTCAACTCACTGCCTCCTGACTGTCTTGTCGTAAAGACCCAACAGGCGCCCCGTCGGGTCGTACCGGGATTTCAATTCCGCTGAGACCGTTCCGCCGTAGAGCGCGTCGAACTCGGCGCGCGGATAGAAGGCCTCGGAGTACAGGGACTTGTGTCCCCCGAGTTCCGACACCTTCGCCTCGATGAGACGGTTCGCCCGGCCCTCGATCTGGCCGGGTTGCTCGGGGACCGCGGACCAGAAACCGACGTTCACGTAGGTCTCGTGGGGCTCCAGCGGGTACAGGGGCCACGGCCGGGCCGGATCGGCACCGGACGCCAGCGGCTCGCGGAGACGCAAGGGGCACAACCAGAGGGGCTCGATCGGGATCTCCGTCAGGAACCAGTCGAGGAACTCGACGGTGCGGTCGATCCGCACCTCGATGTCCTGCACGACCCGCTCGCCCGGCGGTTCACCCTTGCGGGCCGCAAGCCTGTCGCCGATGTCGAAGCGGCGGTCCAACGCCACCAGCTTCCAGTAGAAACTGCTGCGCAGCAGGTGCTTCGGCCACCATCGCCGGACCCGGGGGTTCTGCGCACCGAACGCGCGGGAGCACCAGAACCAGTCGGTGTCCCATCGCCACAGGTAGTCGTGGGTGGTGAGCCGGTCGCGCGTCACGCCGTCGGCGTGTTGGAGGGAGCGGTAGTAGACGTGCATTCCGGTGTAGTCGCTGAGCGGACCCTGCTCGTCGCTCTTGCGCCCCAGCGTCAGGTACGACTCGGTGCGGCTGAACACCACGCCGTCGAGGTAGTCCACGGTTTCGCCGAGGTAGGCGCGCGAATCGACGATCTCCCGCATGGCCGCCAGTAGCTCGTCCAGCGCGTGGAAGCGCACGTGCCGCATCTCCACTGACCGACCCACGGGTTCCAGGTCGATGGTGAGCCGGGTGGCGTAGCCGAGCGAGCCGTACGAGTTCGGGAAACCGAAGTAGAGATCCGAATGGGGTCCGTCCGGTGTGGCGGTGACGATCTGGCCCCCGCCGGTGAGGATGTCCATCGACCGCACCGCCTCGTGCGGCAGGCCCGCGCGGAACGAGCTCGACTCGATCCCCATCCCCGTCACGGCGCCGCCGAGCGTGATCGTCTTCAGCTGCGGCACCACGGTGGGTGCCAGCCCGAACGGGAGGGTCGCGGCCACCAGGTCCTCGTAGGTGCACATCCCGCCCACGTCGGCGGTCCGCGCGTCGGGGTCGATCGCGATCACCGCCGCGAGGCCCGAAACATCTAGGCCCGGTGTGTCGGTCGCGGCCCGGGCACGGAACAGGTTCGAGGTCTTCTTGGCCAGGCGGATCCGACCATCGGTGGGGATCGCGTCGAGGCTCGCGAGCAGTCGATCCAATCCCTCCCGGTAGGCCGCCTCCCCTGCGATGGGCACTGATGTCGAGCTCCTGTCCGGCGCTTCATTCCGAGAACTCACAATTCCGACGCTATACCTCCCGGGCGCGGAGCGCGCGTCCGATTTCCGATTGGTTAGGCTGGCATCGAACCGGTCGGCGGGTGCCGACGACCCGCTAGGCAGAGGACGAGAGAAGTTGGCCCAGGTAACCGCACAGAAGTCCATCACCGTCGCCGCCGCGCCCGAGGTCGTCCTCGCGGCGATCGCCGACTACACCCGGCGGGCCGAGATCCTGCCCCCGAACTACCGCGACTACCGGGTGGTCGAGGGCGGGCAGGGTGACGGCACCGTCGCCGAGTGGGTCCTGCAGGCCACCGAGAAGCGCTCGCGCAACGTCCGTGCCTCGGTCACCGTCTCGGGCGACGCCGTCACCGAGACCGACGCGAACAGCACGATGGTCACCGTTTACCGCGTGGCCGGGGCGGGCGAGCAGTCCACCGTCACGATCACCACGTCCTGGCAGGGCGCCGGCGGTATCGGCGGCTTCTTCGAGAAGACCTTCGCGCCCAAGGGACTCGGCCGCATCTACGACGAACTGCTGACCAACCTCAAGGTGCAGGTCGAGTCCAACGGCTAGGCGCCGCCACCGGGGCGCGCCGGTACCGCCCTACCCCTGCGCGACGGGGTCGACGCCACCCGCCTCGTCATCGCTGTCGAGGAGGCCGGACGCACGCTCGGTGAGGTCCTCGAGGCCAGGTTCCCGGGCACCGCGGAGTACGTGGCGCGCGAGAGCGCGTCGGGCTCGGTCGTCGGGTCCGACGGTGCGCCGCTGGCCCCGTCGGATCTCGTGGCCGCGCGGCAGGCGGTGTGGATGTACCGCGAGCTGCCGGACGAGATCGACGTGCCCTTCTCGATGCCTGTCCTGTACCAGGACGAGCGCATTGTCGTGGTCGACAAGCCGCACTTCCTGGCGACCATGCCGCGCGGGGCACGCGTGGTGCAGAGTGCGCTGGTGCGGTTGCGCCGCGAGCTCGACGATCCCCGGCTCGCGCCCGCGCACCGTCTGGACCGCCTGACCGCGGGGTGCTGCTGTTCACCCGCGACCCGGCGGTGCGGGGAGATATCAGCAGCTGTTCGCGGCGGGCGCCGCGCGCAAGGAGTACGCGGCGCTGGCGCCGCTGCGCCCGGACCTGGAGCTGCCGGCCACCGTTGAATCCCGGATCGAGAAGACGCCGGGCATCATGCGCGCCTACGAGGTGGAGGGACCGGTCAACGCGCGCTCGCACGTCGCGCTGGAGGCCGAGGTGTCGGACGGGCGGGGCGGCACCGTCGGGCGGTACCGGCTGCGCCCGGAGACGGGCAAGACGCACCAGCTCCGCCTGCACATGGCCGGGCTGGGCGTGCCGATCCTCGGGGATCCGCTGTACCCGGAGCCGCGCGAGGTCGTGGACGGCGATTTCAGCGATCCGCTGCGGCTGCTCGCCCGCAGGCTGGCCTTCACAGACCCGGTCGACGGCACCGAGCGCGAGTACGTCAGCGCTCGTGCGCTCACGATTCCGGGTTCTGACGGCTCGCGTGTGCGTATTGCACGCGCGCGGCAGCAGAAGCCGAATTCGTGAGCGGCTACCGCGTTGCGGGCGCGCCCAGGTAGGAGGCGATGCCGGCGGCCACGGCGTCGGCGAGCCTCTGCTGGCCCTCGGCGGACTCGAGCACCTTCGCCTCGGTCGCGTCGCGGAGGTTGCCTGCCTCGACGAGCACGGACGGCACCGTCGCAAGGTTGAGCCCGGCGAGGTCCGAGCGCGGGTACAGCCCGCCGGAACCGATGTAGGTGGCGGGGGTGAAGCCGCCGGCGACGAGCGCGTCGCGCATCTTCGCGGCGTACGCGGGGCTCGCGGTCTGCTGCGCGGCATTCAGGGGCGGCGAGGAAAGATTCACGTGAAACCCGCGGTTACCGGGGCGGAACCGTCGGCGTGGATGCTCACGGCTGCGTCGGCGCCCCACGCGTTCGCAGCCGCGGCGCGGGCGTCGATGCAGGACGCGACCGACGTGTCGTCGGTGCGGGACATCATCACCTGAGCGCCGGCAGCCGTGAGCACCTGGTAGAGCTTGTAGGCCACCGCGTAGTTGAAGGTGTGCTCGGGCACGCCGTTCACACTGGTGGTGCCGGTGGTCTGGCACGGCTTGGTGCCGCCGCGGCCGGTGGGGACCTGCTTGTTGATCGAGGCGTCGTTCGCGCCGTTGTGTCCCGGATCGACGAAGATCTTCTTCCCGGCCAACGCCCCCGCGGTCAGCGGCGCCGCGTTGTTCACGAGGGCGGGCCCGCCGAGCGATAGGCTGGGGACGGGGCCGAGTCCCGCCGCTGTCCGGCGTCACCGATGGTGCAGCCGGAGAGGACCAGGGCCGGGATCGCGGTCGCGGCCAGGAGGGCGGAACGGCGGTTCTTCACGGATCGTACTGTACCGCCACAACCGGCACAGTGGTAACACAAGCAACAAGAATCGGACATAGCGGGTCAGCTGACCGGCGTTAGGGAGTGAATCATGCAGCCCGGAGGCTCGATGGAAGACCTGATGGCCCAGGTCGGAGCGATGCAGCAGCAGCTCATGGCGGCCCAGCAGGAACTCGCGGTGACCACCGTCGAGGGGCAGGCCGGCGGCGGCCTGGTGACGGTGACCGGCACCGGCGACGGCCAGGTCAAGTCCGTGGTCATCGACCCCAAGGTGGTCGACCCGGAGGACGTCGAGACCCTGCAGGATCTGGTCCTGGGGGCACTGTCGAACCTGGCGGACAACACGGCCGCGCTCGCGCAGCAGAAGATGGGGCCGCTCGCGGGCGGCCTGCCTTTCTGACGGGCGGGACGTGTACGAAGGACCTGTTCAGGAGCTGATCGACGAGCTGGCCAAGCTCCCGGGGTGGGCCCGCGCGGCGCGCAGCGCATCGCGTTCCACCTCCTGGGGGTGCAGCCCACCGACATCGATCGGCTCACGAACGCGCTCACCCGCGTGCGCAACGACGTGCGCTACTGCGAGGTGTGCGGCAACGTCTCGGCCGAAGCGCGCTGCCGGATCTGCAGCGATTCGCGACGCGACCCGTCGAAGATCTGCGTCGTCGAGGAGGCCAAGGACGTCCAGGCCGTCGAGCGAACCCGCGAGTACCGCGGTCTCTACCACGTCCTCGGTGGTGCGCTGAATCCGATCAAGTCGATCGGGCCGGAGAAGCTGCGCATCCGCGAGCTGCTGGTGCGGCTGGGCACCTCCGTCGACGGCGTCGACGTGGACGAGGTCATCATCGCGACCGACCCGAACACCGAGGGCGAGGCCACGGCGGCGTTCCTCGTGCGGATGCTCAAGGACTTCCCCGGGCTCACCGTCACCCGCCCCGCGGCGGGCCTGCCGATGGGCGCCGAGCTGGAGTTCGCCGACGAGCTGACCCTGGGGCGCGCCATGAGCGGCCGCCGGTCGCTGTCCGAGCCGCCCCGCGTGCTCGAGGAGATCCCGCCCGCGGGCGGGTGAGGCATGGACGCCGCGCAGGTGCTGGCCCGGCTGGGCGGAGCCGAGGGCATCGTCGCCGTCGACGGGCCGTCGGGGGCGGGCAAATCGACGTACGCGCAGCGCCTCGTCGACGATCTCCGGGCCGACGGTGCCCGCGTAGCCCTCGTCCGCACGGACCACTACGCCACCTGGGACGACCCCGTGTCGTGGTGGCCGCAGCTCGTGTCCGAGGTGATCGACCCGTTGACGCGTGGCCGGCACGCCTTCTATCGGCCCATGGTCTGGCGCGAGGGAGTCCCCGCGCCCGGCGACGAAGTGCGGCTGACGTGGGCGCCGCTGATCGTGATCGAGGGCGTGTCCAGCGCGCGCCGCTCCATCGCGGACCGGCTGTCCCTGGCGCTGTGGCTCGACGGCGGAACGCCGGCCGAGCGGCTCGAGCGCGCCGTCGCCCGCGACGGCGAGGAGGCGCGAGCCGAGCTCGTGCGCTGGCAGGAGTTCGAGCGCGGCTGGTTCGCGGTCGACGGTACGCGGGAGCGCTGCGTGTCGGTCGGCGAGTCGCGGGTCGTCGGGGCGTAGAACTGCTCGCGGACCCACCATCGACTCCAAATGTCGGAGCCGTGTGGCACCGTCTGGGCATGGCGGAACCGATCGACGAGGCGGCCCTCAAGGCCGATATCCAGCACTACCTCGACCAGGCGCGGGACGCGCTGGTCTGGAAGCTCGAGGGCTTGGGCGAGTACGACCTTCGGCGGCCGCTCACACCGACGGGCACCAATCTGCTCGGCCTGGTCAAGCACTGTGCGATGGTGGACTCCGGCTACCTCGGCGGCTGTTTCGGCCGGCCGTTCACCCACCCGCACCTGCCGGATCCGGAGTCGCCGGACTACGTCGCGGACAACGATCTGTGGGTCCGCGCCGACGAGCCGACCGCGGCGATCGTCGACCTGTTCACCCGGTCCCGCGCACACGCGACCGCGACCCTCGCCGAGCTCCCTCTCTCCGCGACCGGCACCGTCCCGTGGTGGGGCGAGCGCGGCAGCTCGGTCACGCTGCACCGGCTCGCGATGCACACGTTCTTCTGCGACCTCGACCGGCACGCGGGCCAGGCCGACGTCGTTCGCGAGAGCATCGACGGTGCCGCGGGCCTGCAGTCCGGGAACAGCAACCTCCCCGACGACGACGATTGGACCGCGCACCGTGCGAAGGTCGAAGCCGCGGCCCGCGCCGCGGAATAGGATCGAGCCATGAGGCTCCGTGACAACCCGACGATCGAGGTGACCCGCACGCTGCCGTGTACGCCGGAACGTGCGTGGAGCCTCGTCACCGACATCGCTCTGCCCACGGCCGTCGCCGGGGAGTTGCAGCGCGTCGAATGGCTCGACGGTGCCACCGGCGTCGCGGTGGGTGCTCGCTTCCGCGGCCACAACGCGGACCCCGAGATCGGGGAGTGGTTCACCGAGCCGGAGATCATCGAGGTCGAGGACGGCCGGCGCTGGGTGTGGGTCGTCGGAGCGGTCGAGGATCCGTTGGCCACCTGGGGATTCGAGGTCGAACCGGCCCAGGGTGGCGCGCTGGTGCGGCAGTGGGCCCGCGCCGGAACGGGGGCGTCGCCGTTCAGCCGGTACATCGAGCAGCACCCGGACCGGGAGGCGCAGATCATCGACTACCGCCTCGGCATCTGGGAGGCCGGCATGGAGGCCAACCTCGCCGAGCTCGAGCGGCGGCGCGGCTGCCGTGACCGCCGGGTTCGCGCTCTTCGACACCGCCGTCGGGCGGTGCGGGATCGCCTGGGGCGCCGACGGTGCCGTCACCTCGGTCCGGCTGCCCGACCTGTCGGACGACGCGACCGCGGAGTCCCTCGCGCGCGGCGGCGCCGTCGAATCGGCTCCGCCGCCGGAGGTCGAGCGGATCGTCGCCGCGATCACGGACCTGGTCTCGGGCACAAACCTGGACGACGACCTGGCGTGGGTGCCGCTGGACATGCACGGGCTCACCGACTTTCAGCGCGCGGTGTACGACGCGACACGCCGGATCCCGCCCGGATCCACCCGCACGTACGGCGAGATCGCCACGGAGATAGGCCTTCCCGGCTCCGCTCGTGCCGTCGGCCGGGCACTCGGCGAGAACCCGTTCCCGCCCGTCGTCCCCTGCCACCGCGTGACCGCGGCCGGCGGGAGGGCGGGTGGCTTCTCCGCCGGCGGCGGCGTGGAGACGAAGATGCGGATGCTCGCCACCGAGCGGGCGGTGCTGGGGCTGTGGTGACGGCCCTGCCCAGCCCTCCGGGCGACGATCCTGACCTCATCCGGGATCTGCTCGCCGCGAGCGCTGCAGTCGGATCCGGCGTCTCGCCCGAGGTCGCGCTCGCCGAATTGCACGGCGCGGGTTGGGATGTTGAGTGCGACTCGCTGCTGGCGGGCTTGACCCCCACGGATGCAATGGAGTTGGCGCGGAACCTGGTGGCGGATCGGGCGCGGACTGACTTGGCGCGGCTGTCGCTAACGCGGGAGGAACGCATCTGCGCGGTGCGGCGTGCCAGCCCCGCCGACGAGCTCTACCGCGAAGCGGACGCCGCGTGATGGTCCGCGGTCTTCGAGTCGCAGGTCTCGTATCCGCACGCGTCGAACCTGATGTTCTACCCGCCGGCCGACGCGCCGGAGCCCTCGAACGTTGCGGCCGTGGTCGACTACCCGCGGCGTCACCGACCGATCGCGCTATGGCGCGTCCGGAGCGCCCGCGCCGGGCGAGACGACGGGAAGTCCCACCGCTCGCGCCGCGTCCAGCAGCCGCTTGTCGTAGCTGACGAACGCGCTGACCTGGTCGCGGATGCTCACTGCTGACGCCAGGTGGATCGCGTCGAGCGTGCGCAGTGTCAGTGGTCCGATGCTCTGGGCCCCCGCAACGATCTCCTCGGTTACGGAGGCACTGTTGATCTGGTTCGCCACGTATCCGGCGTGCTCGAAGATCTCCTCGTCGTCGCGGCGTGTCGCCGCGCGCATCAGCTCGATACGGCCGACGTCGCTGGTCGTCAACGTTTCATTCGCCTCGGCCTGCTCGGCGACCCATGTGGTGAGCGCGTCCGATTCATGCTCGGCGATGATGAGCTTGGTCAGCGCCGAGGTGTCCATGTAGATCATTCTTCCCGCATCTCCATGAGGATCTCGGTCAGCGTCTTCTCCCCCGGCTGCAAGGGTTTCCGAGCCTTCCGCATCGCTGTGATCTTCTCGAGGTCGAACGGGTGCTTGGCGGGCTTGATCTTGCCGGCCGCGACCAAATTCCGGTACTGGCGCTCCTTCTCGCTGACCGGGACCAACCGGGCGACGAGCCTGCCGTGGTTGGTCACCTCGATCTCCTCGCCCGCCTCCACGCGCGCGAGGTACTTCGAGGCGTGCTGCCGCAGTTCCCGGACGCCGATCTGCTCCATATGCTCAACAGTAGCACCGATTGTGCTACTCATGCGGCGCCGTTCCAGGGCTGCTCACAGGCGGTGGGGAACAGCACCTCGAAGACTGCGGAGGCAGCCGCGTCGCGCTGTGCAAGTAGTCGGGTCGCGACGCGGCCGTTCGCCTCGAAGACGGCCTCCTCGAGGCTTTCCCGGCGGTCCTCGAGCATGAAGTCCAGCCGCTCCAGTGCCTCGTGCGCGACGGCGGTAAACGAGTCGCCCGAGGCTGCCGCCCAGGTCTCGCACTGCCGGACCGTCGAGGTGTACATCGCCTCGGCCGCGTCCAGGTCGTACGGGCGACCGACGATCGCCGAGATGCCGAGGCCGACGAACGATGCGGTGCGGACGGCATTGTGTTCGCAGATCACCCGCAGCAAATCGGCCTTCGTCTCCGCATCGGGACCGTCGAGGAGGACGCGCCGGGAACGCACCTGCGCGGTCAGCGGGGCGCACTTCGCGTCGGCGATGGCGGCGTGGAACGCCCGCTCCGCCATCACGGTGTGTGCGGTGACGGTCGCTTCCCAGGCCTCGCGTGGGTCGGATCCCTTCTCCGCCTCTGCCAGCGCAGCCGTCAGCTCTGTGAGATCGGAGAAATGCGGATGCGGGTCGACGGCGACGTCCTCGCTCCACTCGCAGGGGAGTGGGAGGAGGGCGGGCACCTCGTCCAAACCGCCGAGGAGACCCACGAGTTGTGTGGCGGGCCGCCACGCCGCGGCCGTCGACAGCCCCGCCTGTGCGCGCCACCCCGCAGCCCATTCCTGGACGGCCTCCCGTGAGTCCTTCTGTGGAACAGCCAGATCGTGCAGCTGTGCCAACCATTCAGCCGGCGCGAGGTCTCGATGCGAGGCGCACGTGGCGTGCATCGCGATGCCCGTCATGAGGAAGCTCTCCTCGTGTCGCCCCAGGCGGTGGCGGGCGATGTGTGCGAGCTCCCTGGGCTGCCAGCCTCTGTCGTACATCTGGACGATCTGAGTGAAGAGCACACCGCCGAGGATCTCGTCGACCAGGTCGTCAGACAGCTCCGGGGTCATTGCCTCCAGCGCCGACACCGCTCGGTCGAAGAACTCCGCGATGCCCTTGATCCCGCCGTGCCGGATCGCAGCGATCAGGACCGGCCGCACTCGATCGAAATAGGGATCCGGTCCGTCCAGACCAGTGCCGTACTTGCTGCGTTCTCCGCTGTTCGACGAGGTGTCCTGTTGACCTGCCCTCTTTCGCTGGGAGCTCCGCGACTTCTGCGCATCCCGACGCTTGTTCATACTCATCATGTCCCCCCGAACATGTCGATGATGGACGGCACGGTACCGCACCAGCTGGGCTCGCGATGTGAGACCGCACAATTCAATCGGTTCTCGTCAGGCGCTCCGCTCCTGCAGGCGGGTTCGACCGCCGGTGAGGTCGGCGAAGTCGGCTGCGGTTCGGCCCGCCGCCCACCCTGCGCGATTGGACACGGCCGGAGCAGATTTGGCGTAGCTCTCGGGGAAGGTCTCCGCGAACACCGCGCCGACCGCCTCGGCCCGCGGGTCGAGTACGGGTACCAATTCCCGGCCGTACTGCGCGGAGAGATCCGCGGTCGCCTCGTCACGCGCCGTCTCGAGCCGCTCGCGGATGCGTTGCGCGTAGGAGAGGAGGAAGCTGCGACGAAAGCTGGGTGTACGCTGCCCTGCGTTCCGGCCCGCCTCGCGCACGGCGTTCGTCGCCTGGACGAGCAGCGACGTGTAGAGGAGCTCGACGAGGTCGAGATCGACGGGCATGCCGACGATCGACATGAGGCCGAGATCGCCGTGTGAGATCGCCTTGACGGCGTTGGTCGCGGCCACGCAGTTCAGGAGTGACTCCTTCGCCTCTGGATACGGGCTCGCGATCAGGACCCGGCGTTGCTCGACCTGCTCGGTCAGGTGCACGTTCTCGTCGGCATCGAGGAGCGCGGTCTCGATCGCATGGCGCGTCATCAGATGCTGCGCTTTCGCGGTGAGGGCCTCCGCCTCCTCGGCGAACTCGGACGACTCGGCCTTGGCAAGCAGTCCGCGGATCCGCCCGAGGATCTTCGAGTCCTTCCGCCGAGCCCCGGTGGATGTCGTGCCATGCGAACCCCAGTCGCAAGGCAGAGGACCGATCACGGGCAGTCGCCCCAAACCTCCGATCGCGCAGATCATTAGGAACGCGGGACGCCAGGCCGCTGCGAGCGAGATGCGTTCGGTCTCGCGCCACCCGCGGATGGCCGCAGGGCGGCCCCGAGAAGAGTTCTGCGGAACGTCCAGGTCCGTCAGCTGGTCGATCCAGCTCTGCGGGGCCGTGGTGAACGCCCGGTGCTCCGCGGTGTGAACGCCGATGCAGATCATGAGCAGACGAGCCCCTGCGGCGTCGGACTTCCTGGCGACGACGTGTACGAGTTCCGCCGGCTGCCAACCGTTGTCGAACAGGAGGGACACCTGGCGGATCGCGGCGCTTCCCACCAGATCGTCGAAGTACCCGTTCGGAAGGCGCGGCGTCAATGCCTCGAGCCGATCGACGGTGCGGTCGAACCGCCACGCGTCACGTCTGAGCCCTGAACCCGCGTCGAGAGCGATGCGGAAGAGATCCGCAACCGCCCCGGGGTCGTCGTTCGACGCCTGCTCGGCCCAGGATGCGTGGCCCGCGTTCTCGGCCTCGTGCGGTTCGAATCCGTCGTGGTGCGGAGCGCCGTCCGACGGGGCGAACGGATCCTGATCGAAGCGGTGTGTGGTGGACCGTGATCCGGTTCCGCCGCGCGCGGCGCCCCTGCCCGCGCCGGCCTTCTTCTTCCGCGCGTCCCGCCGCTGCTTGCTGTTCCTGCTCATGATGTCCCCCCGAACTCTCGATGATGAGACCGAGGGTAGAACGGGCCACTGACATGTCTTCTTCGTCGGCGCGGACGTCACGGGATTCGGGTGCGACGGTGCCGGACGCCATGCGTCGGACGCATGGCCTGCCCGGCAAAAATGTCCTCTGAACAGGAAAACGAGGCCATGCGTCACACGCATGGCTTTCGAGGAGACATCCGTACCTCGTCGCCCGGCGCTTCTACTTCCGCAGCCGCTCGCGCCGCAGCAACTCCACGTCCGGCAGGTCCAGCGGCTCGAGCGAACGCCCGGTCGCGCGGGCGAGCAGGTAGTCCGCCAGCTCCGGATTCCGGGCCAGCGCGGGCCCGTGCATGTAGGTGCCGAGCACGCTGCCCTGCACCACCCCGTCGACCGCGGTACCGGCGCCGTTGCCGACCCCCCGCACCACGCGCTGCAGCGGCGCCGCGTCGGGGCCGAGCGCTGAGCCGCCCCGGTGGTTCTCGAAACCGCTGAGCGGTGCGCTCAGTCCGTCGATGAGCGGTACGCCCTCGATCTCGCCGATCGACCGCTCCGCCTGCGGCGTTGTGGTCAGGTCGAACAGCGAGATGCCTTCCACCCGTTCGCCTTCGGAAGTCTCGTACCAGTGGCCCAGCACCTGGATCGCGGCGCAGATCGCGAGCACCGGCGCGCCGCGGCCGGCGGCCTCCTGCATGCCCGGGTACTGCGTGAGGTGCCGGGTCGCGAGCCGCTGCGCGTAGTCCTCGGCGCCGCCCAGGGTGTAGATGTCGCACGACGCGGGCACCGGATCGGACAGGGTGATGGGCAGGACCTCGGCCTCGATGCCGCGCAGCCGCGCCCGCTGCCGCAGCACCAGCGCGTTGCCGCCGTCGCCGTAGGTGCCCATCACGTCGGGCAGCACCAGGCCGATCACCAGGGTGGATTCGGTGATCCGGGCCTCGGATCCGGAGAAGTCGATCACGCGTGCCGCCCTTCCAGTGCCGTGTTCAGGTCGCGGAACGCCGTGTAGTTGGCCAGCACCTCGACGCGCCCGGGCGGGCACGAGGCGATCGCCGCCACCGGGTCGGCGACGAGCGTGTGCTCGGCGCCGGCGTACGTCAGCCGCACCGCGAGGTCGGCGCCGCGCTCGCCGGAGGCGACCACCTTGCCGTTCTCGAACCGCTCGAACTGGACGTCCCACAGCCAGGACAGGTCCTCGCCGTCGGGGACCTGCCCGTTCACGGCGATCACCAGGCCCTCGGCGGTGCCGTCGATCATCGCCATGGCCTCCTGCCATCCCGCGGGGTTCTTGGCCAGCAGCATCCGGACGGTGTGCTCGCCCACCTGCACGGTGGCGTACCGTCCGGCCACCTCCTCGACGGTGCCCACGGCGCGCACCGCGGCGGCCGGGTCGGCGCCCATCGCGACGGCCGCGGCCACGGCCTGCGCGGCGTTGCCGCGATTCGCGCGGCCGGGCAGTTGCAGCGTGAGTGGCGCGACGAAACCGTCGGGCCCGTGGATGTGCGTCTCGTCCACCCACCAGTCCGGTTCGGGGCGGGCGAAGTCCGTCCCCGTCGAGTACCAGTGCGCCCCGTCGCGCACGATCGGCTCGCCGGAGCGCGGGCAGGAGACGGAGTCGCCGGTCCAGCCCGCCCCCGCGGCCACCCACACGACGTTCTTCGCGTCGTACGCCACCGAGGTCACCAGCACGTCGTCGCAGTTCGCGACCACGGCCACGCCGGGGTGCGCGTCGACCCCCGCCCGCAGGCGGCGCTCGATGGCGTTGATCTCGCCGACCCGGTCCAGCTGGTCCCGCGAGAGGTTGAGGAGCACGAGCGCCTCGGCGTCGGTCGCGTCGAGCACGTGCGGGACGTGCAACTCGTCGACCTCCAGCGCGGCGAGCGGAGCGCGCTGGTGCGCGGTCAGGGCCGCGACGATGCCGGCGTCCATGTTCGCCCCGTCGGCCTGCGTCGCGACCTCCCGGCCGAGCGTGGCGAGGGCGGCCGTCGTCATGCGCGTGGTGGTCGACTTGCCGTTCGTCCCGGTGACGATCACGGTGCGCTTGCCGGCGGCGAGCTTGGCCATGAGGTCCGGCTCGATCTTGAGGGCGACGAGGCCGCCGATCATGGAGCCCTTGCCGCGGCCTGCGCGCTGCGACGCCCAGGCTGCGGATCGGGCGGCGAGCAGCGCCGCGCGGGCGCGGAGGGGGAGTCCGGGCATGGGCTCCAGAATAGGGCAAGCTGGATTCATGGCTGAACTGCACGAGGACCGGCAGCGGGCGATGTCGTTCGGCGCCATCGCCGACTCCTACGACCGGCTGCGGCCGCGCTACAGCGACGTCACGATCGATGCGATCACCGCGGGCGCACGGTCCGCCGCCGACATCGGCGCGGGCACGGGGATCCTGGCCCGGCAGCTGGTCGCGCGGGGCCTCGACGTGCTGGCCGTCGAGCCCGACGGTGCCATGGCCGACGTCGCCCGGGCGTCCGGCGTGCCCGCCGAGGTCGCCACGTTCGAGGGCTGGGACGCGGCCGGCCGCACCTTCGACCTGATCACGTTCGGGCAGTCCTTCCACTGGGTGGACGCCGACGCCGCGGTGCCGCGCTTCGCCTCACTGCTCAACCCGGGCGGCCGCGTCGTGCTGTTGTGGAACAGGCTCCGTCCGACCCGGCCGGCGAACGACGATCTCCGCGCCGCGAGCGCGGACTACGTCAACGTCGAGGCCGCGGGCGCCGGCTCGGACCACGACCAGATGTTCCGGATGCGGGCGCTGCGGGACCGCTTCGCGGACGCGGGCTTCACGGTGACCGAGCGGGAGGACTCGTGGACCGAGACGCAGCCCAAGGACCGCTGGCTGGACCTCGTGTTCACCTACTCCGCGCACTCAACCCTGCCGGACGACCGCCGCGCTGCTCTGCGGGCGGCGCTCGCCGAGGTCATCGGCGACGGGGACGTCGAGATCGGGGCCGCCACCATCGCGCTCGTCGCCACTCGATAGCGCGGCCGGGCGCAGCATCCCCAGGAGGCAGCCTGCGATCACCGTTCCGGCGCCGGCCAACGCCAGCGCGGTCGGCCGCTCGCCGAGCACGGCGGCGCTCGCGGCGATGCCCACGACCGGGACGAGGAGCGTCGCCGGCGCGACGGTGGACGCGGGGTAGCGCGCCATCAGCGCGCCCCACAGCCCGTAGCCGACGACCGTGCTCATCACCGCGATGTACGCGACGCCCAGCAGCGCGAGCCGGCCGTCGGCATCGTCGAAGCTGCGGGCGAGGGCCTTCCAGCCCGTGGTGGAGCCCTCGAACGCGGCGCTCAGCGCCAGCATCGGCAGGGGCGGAATGACCGACATCCACAGCGTGAACCGGAACGGTTCCGACGGTGCCGCCAGTCGCTGTCCGATGTTGCCGAACGCCCAGCTGAGCCCGCCGAGCAGGGTGAGGACCACGCCCAGCACACCGACACCGGCGGCGGCGTCGGCGCGGTCGGCGATGATCAGCGCCATCCCGGCCACCGCGACGGCGATGCCGACGACCTGGCGGCCGCGCAGCCGCTCGTGCAGCAGGACCGCGCCCAACAGCACCGTGAACGGCGCCGAGGACTGCAGCACCAGCGAGGCCAGGCCCGTGGGCATACCGATGTGCATTGCCGTGAACAACAGGCCGAATTGGAGGGTGCCCGAACCGATCCCGTACAGCAGCAGCCATTTCACTGGCCCCTTCGGCGGCCGCACGAAGAGCAGCACCGGAACTGCCAGCACCAGGAAGCGCAGCGCGCCCAGGAACAGGGGAGGGAAGTAGTCGAGGCCGTACCGGATGGCGAGGAAGTTCACGCCCCACAGCACCACGACGGTGACGGCGACGAGGCGGTGGCGGAGGGTCATGACTCCACTGTCGTGGGCGCGGAAGCGAAGAACAATCGAATACTTCTGCACCCACGATGTAGCGTTGCTACATGGATGTCCATCGCCTGCGGATCCTGCGCGAGCTGGCCGACCGCGGCACCGTCGCCGCGACGGCGCGCGCGATGGCCATGACGCCGTCGGCCGTGTCCCAGCAACTCAAGGTGCTCGCACGCGAGGCGGGTGTCGAGCTGCTCGAACCCGACGGCCGGCGAGTGCGGCTCACCGACGCCGGACTCGCCCTGGTGGTGCGGGCGGAATCGGTTCTGGGGGAATTGGATCGGGCCCGCGCAGAGATGGACCGCTACCGCTCCACGCCGACGGGGACCGTGCGGCTGACGTTGTTCCCCTCGGCGGCGGAACTGCTACTGCCGGGCGTGCTGCTCCGGACCGCCGCGGCGGGGATCGCCGTGACGGCGTCCGATGCCGACCTGCCCGGCACCGACCTCCCCGTGATGATGGCGGATGCCGACGTCGTCGTGGCGCACCGGGACGAGCGGGCCGCGCCGCTCGGGGGCCGCGGATCGCGTCGCGGCTCCTCATGCGCGAGCCGATCGACCTCGCGGTGCCGCTCGATCACCCGCTCGCGGCGGCCGGACGCGTCGAGGCGGCTCAGCTGTCGGACCTGGACTGGATCAGCGTGAACGACGGCTTCCCCGTGGACGACGTGCTCCGGTCCCTGGCGACGATCACCGGGGTGCGGCCGCGGGTGATCCAGCGCATCAACGACTTCCACGCGATCCAGGCGATGGTCGCCGCGGGACTGGGGGTCGCGCTGGTGGCCCGGCACGCGATCACCCACCCGGGCGTGCGCGGCCTGGAGATCGTCGGCGTCCGCGCGGCCCGGATCCTCGAGGTCGCGACGCGACCGGGGGCGCACCGTCGGCCGGCGGTGGCGGCGGTCCTGCGCGCTCTCGACGAGGAGGTCGCCGCGGTCGGTTGACCTCGCGGCGCCCGACCGGGACCGCGTGCCGCGGTGGTCCGGCTGGGCGGGGCCGCGCTCAGGCGTTCAGGTCGACGCGACGGCACACCGCGTGGTCCACGGCGTTGCGCAGCGCGGTCGCCGGATCGTCGGCGGCGATGTGCGCGCGCCACCCGATGTGATGATCCGGGCGGACGAGAAGGGCGCCGTCGTCCCCGATCTCGCGGACCGCTCCCCAATCGCCGAGGACGTCGTCGTACTCGCACCGGATTCCGACCGTACGCACGTCGATCGGCAGGCCGGTCTCGGCGGACACGGTCGATGCGGCGGACCGCCACGCATCGCCGTCGGGCCCTATGAGCAATGTCATCCGCCCGTGCCCCGTGATGTCCAGCGTGGACACGCGACGTCGGTCCTTCTCCAGCCAGGCATGAGGGATGCGGGCACCGGGGTGCGTGGTCGGATGGTGGTACAGGACGCGATCGCGGCCGTCCTTCGGTTCGGGGACGCCGTCGTCGATGATCGCCGCCGAGGCGTAGCGCTGGTCGAGTTCCATTCCGTGAGCATTGAACTGGTAGTTCTGCAGCTGCACGGCATCGGCGAGGCGTGCGCGTCGGGCGGCGCCGGCGGCACCGGGTGCGAAGAGCTCGTCGAGGCTGCGCCAGCCGTCCTCGGCCGATTGTCCGGGCTCGAAACCGAGGGCCTCGGAGATCGGCAGCATGTCGCGGACGCTCTGCATCGCGCGGTCCACGACCTGCCTGCCCACCGGCTGACGCTCCTGCGTGTAGGTCTCGAGGATGCCGGGACCGGCGTGTCCGTGCAACACGTACGCGAGCTTCCAGGCGAGGTTGAAGGAGTCCTGGATCGAGGTGTTGGTGCCCAGGCCGTTCGCGGGCGGATGCCGGTGCGCCGCATCGCCGGCGAGGAACACGCGCCCCTTCTGGTACGTCTCCGCCACCACGTGGTTGATCTGCCACGTGCTGGCCGATTTGATCCGGATGTCCACGGACGGGTCGCCGATGGTGCCGCGGGCCCGCGCGATCAGCGACTCCTCGTCCATATCGGGCGTGCCGTCGGCGGGGTCGTACATGCAGAGGAGGACCCATTCGGTCCAGGGCTTCACGCAGATCCAGGTTCCGGATCCGACCCAGTAGTCGTTGCCCGGCTGCGCCATCCAGTACAGCGTGCCGGGGCGATGCGCGGTGTACTCCGTCAGATCCGCCTCCAGCCAGATGTTCATCGCGGCGCCGAGGCCCATCTCGCCGATCATGGCGATGCCGGTCCGCTCTGCGACGCGCGAGCGCCCTCCGTCGGCGCCGATCGCGTACTTGGCCCTGATCCGGTAGGTCTCGCCGGTGGTGCGCACCCGCACGAGCGCGGTCACGCCGGCGTCGTCCTGGGTGATCTCCTCGAGCTCCGTCGAGAAGCGCAGGTCCGCCCCGGCCTCCTCCGCGCCGGCCCGGATGATCGGTTCGAGGACGTGTTGCGGGATGTTGCACATCTCCGAAGGGCTGGCCGCGGCGTAATCGGCGTGGCGCGCGGTGCCCGATCCCCACGTCATCAGCCGTGCGATCTCGCGGCCCGCGAAGCTGGTGGCCCACACGTTGTTCCCCATCAGCTCGTTCGGCACGGCCGCCGCTCGTACGCGCTCCTCGAGGCCCAGGTCGCGGAAGACCTCGACGGTGCGCTGGTTGGTGATGTGCGCCCGGGGCGAATGCGCTGTGCCCGGATGCTTCGTCACGGTCACGGCGTTCACGCCGTAGCGGGCGAGGAGGGTGGCTGCGGTCAGGCCGGCGGGCCCGGCTCCGACGATCAGGACGTCGGTCTCGATGTCGTTCATGATGTTTCGACCTCTGTGAGGGCGGGCGCGGGTGCGCCCGGTGGGTGTTGGCGGCGGTTCACCGTGCGCTGTGGGCGCCGGTCATCATTGCGGCGAGATCCTCGGGCGCGAGGAATGACGGGGGTGGGGGAGGACCCCAGCGGAACAGGCCTCGAGCACCCTCGAGGTCCTCGGGCGTCCACAGCTCGTCCTCGGGGACGCAGTCCATATCGGAGTAGTACTCGGAGAAGTTGCCGGCGGGATCCTTCAGGTACCAGAAGAAATTGGATCCCGCGTAGTGCCTGCCGAGCCCCCAGACGTGACGGTCGGGATGCCCTTCGAGCATGTCGTGCGCCCCGCGCCCCACCTCGTCGATGTCGTCCACCTGCCACGACGTGTGGTGCAGGTACACCACGGGCGCGGCGAGAACCAGGATGTTGTGGTGGTCGGTGGAGCAGCGCAGGAAGCTCCCGTGCCCCACGATGTGATCGCTGATCTGAAAGCCCAGTCCGTCGACGAAGAACCGGCGGGTCGCGTCGAGATCGGTGGTGCCGACGACGGCGTGGCCCAGTTTCCGGGGCTGGACCCGCCCCTCGCGACGCATCACGTCCGCGCGGCCGGTGCGATCGACCCGTCCCGGCCCGTTGTACGGCGTTCGGGGTACCGGGGCCTGGAGGAGGCGGGGACGGATCCGGACGTGGACGCGGATGTCGCAGACCGGTTCCACGGTGGTGAGGGTGTCGGCGGTCGTGTCGACGGTGAGGCCGAGCGCGCGGAGCCGGGCGGCGATCCGGGCGATGTCGTCCGCGTCGTCGGCGGCGACGGTGAGCTCGAGAAGCCGACGGGTGGGCGCGTGCACGATCGTGAGCTGCTCGCCGCCGTCGGTGGTGCTCAACGCGCCGTTCGATCCGGGCGTGAGCCCGAAGTCCGTGTAGTACGCGATGGTCTCGGCGACGTTGGGGACGCCGATCGTGATCGAGGCGAGACTGTGCAGAGCCATGACCGCTACTCTCCACTCGGAGCGACGAAGGTCTGTTCGAGTTCGCCGATCCCGGCGATGGACGAGCGCAGGACGTCACCGTCGTTGAGATAGCGCGCGGGCGTACGGCCCAGCCCCACCCCCTCCGGCGTACCGGTGAAGATGATGTCGCCGGGGAGCAGCGGCGTGATACCCGAGAGGTACGAGACCAGCTGGGGGACCGAGAACAGCATGGCCGAGGTGCGGCTCTTCTGCATCTGCTCGCCGTTCACGGTGCAGCCGAGTTCGATGTCGTCGCGGTCGGCGAACTCGTCGGGGGTCACCAGGACGGGGCCGAGAGGGGCGAAGCCGGGGTACGACTTGCCGAGGCTGAACTGCGGCGGCTTCGCGTCGAACTGGGTGTCTCGCTCGGAGATGTCCTGTCCGGCGGTGAGCGTGCTGACGTACTCCCATCCGTCCGCCTCGGACACCTTGTGCGCGTACTTGCCGATGACGGCCACGAGTTCGACCTCCCAATCGACGGTGGGCCCGGGGAGTTCGACGGTGCCGCGGGGTCCGGCGAGCGAGGTGCGGAACTTCGTGAACGTGGGAGGAAAATCGGGGACCGCGTACTTGGACTCGGCGGCGTGCGCCGCGTAGTTGAGGCCGACCGCGAACACCTGTCGCGGCTCGGGCACGGGATTCTGCAGGGCGTGCGGGTCGAACACCGATCCCGCCGAGGCGTCGGCGCCCGCGGCCCAGGCCGCGAAGGGCTCCCAGTCGTGGAGGATCCCCGTGATCGAGGGGCCGAACCGGCCCGCGCTGGCCTCGGCCACGTCGAGGGCGTGGTCTGCGTGGACGAGGACGGCCCTGTCATTGAGAACTCCGATGCGCATCGCATTGCTCCTTGCTCGGTGAGTGTGTCGGTCATCACAGTGTCTGCCGCTAGATTCGTAAAGTCAAGAGAGTTTCGAAAGTTATCGATAGATTCGCGCATGCGCCCGCTGAGGCTTAGGCTGAGGCGGTGGCTACCTCGACTCCGAAGCGGACCCGCGTGGACGCGGTGTACGACGCGCTGCGCGCCGACGTCCTGGCGGGCCGGCGCCCCCCGGGCGAACGACTGAAGTTCCCCGACCTCAGTGCCGCCTACGGCGCCAGCGTCTCGGTCATTCGCGAGGCGCTGACCAGGCTCGCAGCGGAGGGGATGGTCACGTCGCAAGCGCACCTCGGCTTCACGGTGACCGAGCTGTCCGCGGACAGCCTCGGTGACCTCACCGATGCGCGCCTGGTGCTCGAGTCGTTGGTACTGGAGCGATCGATCGCGGAGGGCGATGTCGGGTGGGAGTCCGAGGTGGTCGCGACGCACCACAGGCTCGAGCGGACGCCGCTGCTCAGTGAAGACGAACCGGTGCGGGTGTCGGACGAGTGGGTGCAGGCGCACGCCGCCTTCCATGCCGCGATCCTGGCGGGTTGCGCCAACAAGCGGCTGGTGCAGATGACGAGGGCGCTGCGGGACGAGGCCGAGCTGTACCGCCGGTGGTCGCTTCCGCTCGGACTGGAGCGCGACCGGGACCTCGCCGGCGAGCACCGTCGGATCATGGAGTTGACCCTGGCGCGGGACGCGGCGGGCGCGGCGGCGGCGTTGAGGGACCACATCGCACACACGACCCGGCTGCTGGACGAGTACATCGCGACAGCGACGTAGCGCGGTGCGGCGTCGTCGGTGCCGGGCGACGCGGTGAGTTGACGCGCCGGGCGAATTCATCCCATGATTCTGTGGGTGACCTCGACCACCAAGGAGTCCGCACTCGCGCCGCTGCGCGCCGTCGGCGTCCTGACCTGTGCGGCCGCGCTGATCCTCATGGGCATCTGCCTGCGCCTGGTATTCGGCAGCTCGTCCGCTGTGCTCGCCGAGATCCGCGACGCCTACGGCCTGACCGGCGGCGAGTTGGCCCTGCTCACCACCGGCCCGGTGCTGTGCCTCGGCGCGTTCTCGGCCGCCGCGCCCCGGCTCGCCCGTCGGTACACGGCGGTGGTCGTGGCCACCGTCGCCGTCGCGATGATCGCGGTCGGCAGTGCGCTCCGGATACTGCCGAGCTGGCCTGTGCTGCTGGGCGGCACGATGCTCGCGGGCGCTGGGATCGCGCTGGGCAACGTGCTCGGGCCGGTGTTGGTCCGGATCTTCTTCCCGCACCGGCTCGGACTGATGACGGGTCTGTTCACCTCGATGGTGTGCGCCTCCACCGGCGTCGCGTCCGCGTTGACGGTGCCGGGCGCCACCGCTCTCGGCGGCAGCTGGCGCGGATCGCTCGCGCTCTGGGCGATCCCGGCGCTGGCCGCGGCGGCACTGCTGGCGGTGGTCACGGTGCGGTACCTCCGGTTCCGGCAGCACGCCCCCGAGCCCGACGGTGCCGCCGAGCCCGGCGCCGCCCGGACGGTGCTACGCAGCCCGATCGCCTGGGCCGTCACCGGATTCATGGGCCTGCAGTCGCTGCAGGCGTACGCGCTCATCGGCTGGATCCCCACGATCTACCGCGATCGCGGGCTCTCGGCGCAGACCGCGGGCGCGATGCTCGCGGTCGGGGGCCTGCTCAGCGTGGTCACGGCGCTCACCTTCCCACAGTGGGCAGCGCGGCGCCGCGACCAGCGGATCGTCGCGGTCGCGGCAGTGGCACTGCAGGGGATCGGGGTGTTCGGGGTGCTCGCGTTCGGCACCGGGATGGGGGCCTGGATCGCGAACATCGTCGTGGGATTCGGGCTGGGAGCGATGATCTCGCTGGCGGTCACGATGATGAACCTGCGCGCCGCGACCACTGCGGAGGCGGTGTCGCTGTCCGCGATGTCGCAGACCGTGGGCTACCTGCTCGCCGCCTGGGGACCGATGCTCATGGGTGTCCTGCACGGCGTGGAGGGGACCTGGACGCTCCCGCTGATCAGTCTCCTGCTCCTGTTGGCGCCGCTCCTGGCATGCGGCGTCGTCGCGGGTGCCGACCGCACCGTCTCGCGGTAGTCAGCCCGCGAACTCCACGTCGACGGTCGCGGCGCCGCGGAGCGGGGCGATCGACTCCGCCTCGCCGACGATCGCGGCGCGCTCCGCCTTCGTGAGCCTGCCGAATGCGGTGACCGTGAGCGTCAGGCGTTTCCCGCGCTTGCGGGGCCGCCACGTGCCGGCGATCCGGCCGTCGAGCAGGACGGTCCCGGGCTCGCCGACGGCGCGCCAGACCTCGCGCTGCCGTTCCGCCGGCACGAGGAGGAGCGGTCCGGCGCCTGGGTGTACGGGTCGCGGGGCGGCAACAGCCGGACCCCCGACGGTGCGGCGGCGTCGGCCAGGGCGGGCCGGTCTGTGGCGAGGATCCACGCCGGACCGCCGTCCGTGTCGACGCGTTCCAGCTCGGGTTCGACTGCAGTCCACCAGGGCTCGGCGTCACCGGAACGTATGCCGAGCCACGTCGCGAGGCCGGCGCGCGTGGACGGGCCGTAGCAGCGGAGGTAGCGTCTGGCGAGTTCGGCGCGCGCATCGTCGGCCGACGCCGCTGCAGTGGGCGGCCCCAGCCATTCGTCGGCGAGCACGAACGGCGCGGAGTTCCCCTCCCGCGGTGCGAAGCACACGACCCGCTGCAGGCACAGGATCCGCACGCAGAAGTGCACCACGGCCTCACCGATCGGTTGCCCGGGCGCGTGCGGTCCCTCGCTCCGCCAGACGGTGCGCTGCGCGGCGCTCAGGTCGGGCTCGACGGCGCGCGCCACCTCGGCGCCCAGCGCGTCGATCGCGAGGCGCCGCCCGGACAGCACCTCGTGGGTGCGGGCGGCGATGAGCGACACGGCACCGTCGAGTCCTATGCCGAGGGCGTCGAGCGCCGGGCCCACCCCGAGGATCAGCCGCTGTGCACCGGCCTCGGAGGGCGGCAGGACGCCGGTGGTGAACACGGGGAGATCGCCGGCGGGGACGACGAAGGGCGCGCCGCGCATACTCCAGGTGCGTACGAGCTCCCGCTGCGCCAGGGCATCGTCGACGGTGCCGGCCGTGACGCCGCGCACCCGGGCGTTCAGGGCGAGCAGAGCGGAGCCGGGCGGGCTGTCCTGGATGCCGCACCGACTCGCGGCCGCGGCGCGGCCGTCCTCGTCGAGGCGGTCCGCCAGTGCGTGCGCGCGCAGGCGGAACGCGAGGATGCGGTCGGTGGTGAACGTCGGCATCGTGACCCGCGTCAGCCCGGTGCGACGGCGACGTGCAGGCCGGCGGGAAGGAAGCGGGTCAGCAGGTCGCGGGCGGTGTCGGTATCGCCGTCGACCAGGCGCGACATCATCACGCCCTCGTAGAGGGCGATGGAGAACCGGGCGAGTATCTCCGCATCGGCCTGGGCCACGTCGAAGGCGGCGAGTGCGGCCGCGAGGCGGGCGCGGACCGCGCGATCGTGCTCGGCGAGCCGCTGGGCGGCGGAGGCGTCGCGCGCCGCGTACACGGTGAATTCGGTGGAGAGCAACGACCACCGGAGTTCGGCCGGATCATCCGAGCCCGCCGCCAGTGCGGCGCGACCGATCGCCTCGTCCAGCGTCGGCGCGGACTCGATGGCCGCGGCGATGCGGCCGATCTGATGTTCGGCGTGCCGGTCGAACAGGGCGAGGAACAGCGCCTCCTTACCGGAGAAGTTGGAGTAGAAGGCGCCGCGGGACAGACCTGCCCGGGCGCAGATCTCGTCCATGGACGCGGCATGGAAACCGAACTCGGCGAAGACGTCCAGGCCCGCGTCGAGGAACCGTTCGACGCTGCGCGCTCGTGTCCTGACTCCCTTGGCCACCGGATCCAGCCCTCCGTTGACGATTCCTGTGATGCGTGCCATGCTAGCGATAAATAGAACGTCTAGTCCAGTTATGACCGAGGGGAATGACGATGACGAGTACGGACCGCGGCGCGGTGGGGTCGGGCGGCTTCGAGCCCGACGCGATCGTGGTCGGTGCCGGTCTTGCGGGACTGGTGGCGGCGTACGAACTGTCCCGGGCGGGCCGGAGGGTGTTGATCCTCGACCAGGAGAACCGCGCGAACCTGGGCGGGCAGGCGTTCTGGAGCCTGGGCGGCCTGTTCCTGGTGGACTCGCCGGAGCAGCGGCGCCTCGGCATCAAGGACTCGTTCGAGCTGGCGTGGCAGGACTGGCAGGGCTCCGCCGGCTTCGATCGCGACGACGAGGACCGCTGGCCCCGGCAGTGGGCGCGCGCCTACGTCGAGTTCGCCACGCACCGCAAGCGCGACTATCTCCGCCGGCTCGGCCTGGGGTTCACGCCCGTGGTCGGCTGGGCGGAGCGCGGCGGCGGCGCGGCCGACGGTCACGGCAACTCGGTTCCGCGCTTCCACCTCACCTGGGGTACGGGCCCCGAGGTGGTCCGGGTGTTCCGAGAGCCGGTGGAGCGGGCGGAGGAGAAAGGACTGGTGCGCTTCGCGTTCCGGCATCGCGTCGACGAACTACTCCGTGACGCCGACGGTGCCGTGACCGGCGTGCAAGGTGCGGTGCTCGCCCCATCGGAGCTCGACCGTGGCGTGGCGAGCTCGCGAGACGTGGAGGGCGAGTTCGAGTTCCGCGCGCCCGCGGTGCTGGTGACCTCCGGTGGCATCGGCCACAACTTCGAGCTGATGGAGAAGTACTGGCCCACCGAACGGCTCGGGCCGTTCCCGAAGCACATGATCGCGGGCGTGCCGGCCCACGTGGACGGCCGGATGTTGGCGATCTCCGAGGCGGCGGGCGCGAACATCGTCAATCGCGATCGGGTGTGGGCCTATACGGAGGGCATTCACAACTGGGACCCGATCTGGCCGCAGCACGCGATCCGCATCATCCCCGGCCCGTCGTCGCTGTGGTTCGACGCCGACGGTAACCGCTTCGCCGCCCCGAACTTCCCCGGCTTCGATACCAATTCGACGATGAAGGCGATCCTCGAGACCGGCTACGACTACTCGTGGTTCGTGCTCACCGAGACCATCATCGAGAAGGAGTTCGCCCTGTCCGGGTCGGAGCAGAACCCGGACATCACGGAGAAGGACATCAAACTCGCTCTGGGGCGCGTGAAGTCGAAGGGCGCACCGGGCCCGGTCGAGGCGTTCAAGCAACACGGCGAGGACTTCGTGGTCGCCGACACCCTCGAGGAGCTGGTCGCGGGGATGAACGGCATCGGTCGGGGCGGCCACGTCGACCTCGACCACCTGCGCCGGCAGATCGAGGCCCGTGACCGCGAAACGGCCAACGCCTTCACCAAGGACGCCCAGGTGCAGGCGATCAGCAACGCGCGGAACTATCTGGGCGACAAGATCGTCCGCGTCGCCAGGCCGCACCGCATCCTCGATCCCGCGCACGGCCCGCTCATCGCGGTGCGGCTGAACGTTCTCTCCCGCAAGACCCTCGGCGGGCTCGAGACGGACCTCTCGGCGCGCGTCCTCGGGGCCGACGGTGCGCCCGTCCCCGGCCTGTACGCCGCAGGCGAGGTGGCCGGATTCGGTGGCGGCGGGGTGCACGGCTACAACGCGCTGGAGGGCACCTTCCTCGGTGGGTGCATCTTCTCCGGGATGACGGCGGGCCGCGCCGCCGCTGCGGCGACGGAGAGCTGACGGCCCGTTAAGCGGGAACCAGGCGGGCCCCAACAACGCCCGAATACGGTGCGGAGATGGAGTACACGCCGATCGCAGTCTTCTACCCGTCCACCATGCGGGTGGCTGCGACGGCGTCCGTCATCGGGTTGTGCGCGTGCGCCGTGGTGTTCGCCGTCGCGTGGGGCCACCACCCCCGCAACGCCGCGTTCGCCGTGCTCACCGTCGTGTCGGTCGCCGCGGCGATCGGCTGCGCCATCGCGCTCGCCCGCGTGGCGTCCAGGCTCGAGGTCGACGCGCAGGGACGGCTTCGAGTGCACTTCCCCCTGAAGCACGTGGACCACGATCTCCGAGCCGCCTCGATCCGCGTGGACCGCGACATCGTGACCAACTGGAACAAGTACCGATCGTGGGATGCGCCGCGGACCACGTTCACCGTAGACCTGGGAAACCGGAAACTGATGGTCCTCGCCATCGAGGAGGACGCCACCCACTTGGCGGGCTTCGGGGCCACTGTGACCAGGGTGCTGGGGCCCGACCGGGCGATGGAGGAGCCGCTGCCGATCGGCGAGTTCGAGGACGTCCACGTCCTCGCGGGCGGGGGGTACCGCGTGCCGGAGGGGGCGCGGATCCTCGGGCCGCTGGCTCTCGTCTACTGGGGCGGTGCCGCAGCGGGCCTGGCCCTGCTCATGCTCGCCGGGGGCATTCTGTGGACGGGGTTCGACGGCCCGCTGCGTGAGCCCGTGGAGTCCGGGCAGGCGCACGCCGCCACCATCGCGACGGCGGCACCGTCGGGAACGACGATCGCGCCGACGACGGAGCTGTCGCGCACGCAGGCGGGATGCCCGTTCGAGGCCAAGACGGTGCGGTGGCTGTGGGGCGCCGAGAGCGACACGGCGTTCACCGTGACCCACACGGTCACCGTCCCGTACGCCGAACGGGACCAGCGGGCGATGGTGGCGCGCCTGAACGATGCCGGATCCGAGCGCTACCCCTCGCGCAGCCTGGAGTCCTGGTACCGATTCGCGCAGTGGCGGATGACGGTGGAGCCCGATGACGCGGCGACATCTGGACCGCCGACGCTGGTCGCGACGGTGACCACGCCGTGCGTGCGTTCGTCGGACCTGGCGCGGTTCGGGGACGACTACGACGGGGCGCTCGGGCGCCTGGTCAACTGGCTGGCGCACGGCTGAGCCGCCAGTATCGTTGCGAGTATGACGCGGAAGGCATTGGTAACGGGGGCATCGTCGGGAATCGGCCTGGAGGTGGCGAAGCTGCTGGCGCAGAAGGGCTACCAAGTGCTGGGAACCAGCCGGAACCCGGACACGATCCCGGTCGACAAGCGGATCCCGGGGGTGGAGTACCTGGCCCTGGACCTTGCGGATCGGGACTCGGTGGCCGCCTGCGCCGCGGCTGCGGGCGCGGTGGACGTGGTGGTGAACAACGCGGGCGAGAGCCAGTCCGGGCCGCTCGAGGAACTCCCGGCGGATGCCGTGGACCGCCTGTTCCAGACCAACGTGTTCGGCGCGGTGCAGCTGACGCAACGGCTCCTGCCCGCGATGCGGGCGGGCGGGTACGGCCGTGTGATCATGGTGGGCTCGATGCTCGCGAGTTTCCCACTGGCCTACCGCGGTTCGTACGTCGCGGCGAAGGCCGCGCTCAAGGGGTTCGCCTCGGCCGCGCGGCAGGAACTCTCGCCGTTCGGGGTGTGGGTGAGCACTGTTGAGCCCGGGTCGATCGCGACCGGCATCGGGGAGCGGCGCACCAAGTACGTCGCCGACGACTCGGTGTACCGCAAGGATTTCGACACGATGATCGAGAACCTGGACGCGAACGAGCGCGCGGGGATCACCCCGCGACAGGTGGCGGAGACGATCGTGAAGGCGGTCGAGGCGGACAAGCCGCGCGAGTTCTACGCCGTCGGCAGCAACGCGCCGCTGGTGTTCCTGCTCAAACGCCTGGTGCCGGTCGAGGTGGTCTCCTCGATCGTGGCGCGCAAACACGGGTTGAAGCGCTGACGCGGATCTACTACATGGTGTCGTAGATCACTCGGATTAATATTGCATCGATCATGATGATTTGAATAGCCTGGTCACGTGCGGCTCACAGGGTTCAGTGACGTCGGGCTTCGGATCCTCATCCGGCTCGCCGTCCAGGAGGACGGGCACCGCATCTCGACGCGCGACATAGCCGACGAGATGCAGGTGTCCTACGCCCATGCGACGAAGGCCTGCGCGCATCTCTCGTCGCACGGGTGGATCGACGCGGACCGCGGCCGCGGCGGTGGGGTGACCCTCACCGCCGCCGGGCGCACCGCGCTCCTCGGTGATGTCGTCCGCTCGCTCGAGGGCGACGACGACACGGAACTCGTCGATTGCTCGGGACTCGAATGTCCGCTGCGATCGGCGTGCCGGCTCCGGACCGCACTCGCCACGGCCAACGAGGCGTTCTACGCCTCGCTGAACACCACGACGGTGGCCGCCCTGGCGCAGGCCCCGACCCGGGCGCTGGTGCTCGGGCTCACGACCGGATAGGACTTCTCACGATGCTTTCCGCAGCCCACAGGGACATCGTCTCGGCCACCCTCCCGCTCGTCGGCGGAGCGATCGGGGAGATCACCCCCGTCTTCTACCGACGCCTGTTCGCGGCCCACCCCGAGTTGGAGCGCGACCTGTTCAACCGTGGCAACCAGGCCAGCGGTGCGCAGCAGGCGGCGCTCGCCGGCGCCGTCGCGATGTACGCCACCATGCTGGTCGAGGAGAATCCGGAGACCCGCGCGCTGATCGAACGGATCGCCAACAAGCACGCGTCGCTGGGAGTTGCGCCGGACGCGTACCCGATCGTCCACGAACACCTGTTCGCGGCGATCGTCGAGGTTCTCGGCGCGGACACCGTGACGACCGACGTCGCGGAGGCGTGGACGGCCGTGTACTGGGCGATGGCCGACGACCTGATCGGCCGCGAGAAGCAGCTCTACGCGGCGGCAGGGGCCACCCCGGAGAGCACCTGGATCCCGGTCGTCGTCGTGGAACGAGACCAGCAGTCGCCGGCCACCGTCGCGTTCACCCTCGCGGCGCCCGACGGTGCGCCCCTCCCGGACTTCCATGCCGGGCAGTACATCTCGGTGTCGGTCACGCTGACCGACGGTGCCCGCCAGATCCGGCAGTACAGCCTCTCGCACGCGGCCGGCGTCGATCGCTGGCGCATCTCGGTCCGCCGCGACGGCGAGGTCTCCTCGCATCTGCACGAGTACGCCTTCGAGGGAACCGAGCTGTCGGTGTCGCGCCCGTTCGGCGACGTGTACCTCGACAGCGCCCCGTCGACCCCGCTCCTGCTCGTCTCCGCCGGTATCGGGATCACGCCCGTGCTCGGAATGCTCTACGCGCTCGAAACGGAGGCGCAGGGACGATCGGTCACCGTCGTCCATGCGGACCGCACCCGGGCCACCCACGCGCACAGGGCCGAACTCGCCGAGCTGGTCGCGCGCATACCCGGCGCCGAACTGGTGACGTACTACGACGAACTCCCGGACGGGTATCCGCTGGTCGCGGGGGAGCGACGCGGACGGATCGACCTGCGGGACATCGTCGTTCCCGCGGAGGGCAACGTCTACCTGTGCGGCCCCACGCCGTTCATGCAGGCGCTGACCCGCCAGCTCGCGGACGTGGACGTCGCCTCCGACCGGATCTACGCGGAGGCGTTCACCCCGCTCACGGCCTGAGCCCGGCCGACGGCGCACCGTCGGACCGAGGAATGGTGACGCGACCGCCGGACCGGATCAGCGCAGGGCGAGGAGCTGCTGGACAGTCACGAACCGGTAGCCGTCGGCGCGCAGACGTTCGATGATGCGCGGCAACGCTTCTCGGTCCGCTCCGCAGCCCGCCTCGCAGAACGGGTGCATCAGCACGATCGAGCCGGGCCGGACGTGCTCGAGCGTGTACCGCTCGATGGCGGCGGCGTCGCCCGCGTGGAAGGTATCGGGTTCCACGTCCCACGTCACCGTGGTGACGCCGCGTCGCGACAGCTCCCAGGGCAGGACGAACAGCTTCTTGCCGTAGGGCGGGCGGAACGTGATCGGCCCCCGGTAACCGGTGGCGCGGATCAGCGCGTCGGTGCGATCGAGCTCGCTGCGCACGAACCCCGGCGTCTCGTTCGTGCCCACCATCCGGCGGTGGCTGAACGTGTGGTTGCCCAGTTCGTGCCCCGCGGCCGCGATGCGCCGCCCCAGTTCGGGGGAGCGCTCGAGCTCGGATCCCAGCGCGTAGAAGGTGCCCTGCACGCCGAACCGGGCGAGGGTGTCCAGCACCTCGGCCGCGCGAGGCGTGGGGGCGTCGTCGAAGGTCAGGGCCACGACGCGTTCGGTGGTGTCCACGCGGTCGACGATCTCGCCGAAGAACTGGAACGAGCGCGACTTGCTCACCTGGAGGAGCCCGAACAGCACGGCGGCCGTGCAGAGCAGCACGGCCGCCGTGAGGATCAGGCGCTTGCGCACGGAGGCCCTAGGGCGCCCAGGTGCGGGTGGAGGCCTCGCCCACCGCCTCCTCGGCCGTGCGGACGCTGCCGTGGGCGCGGTTCACGGCCGAGACCAGCGCGCGCAGGGACGCGGTGGTGATCGACGGTGCGATGCCGACGCCCCACACGGTGCGGTCCTCGCCGCCGACCTTCACGATGGCCTCCACGTAAGCGGCGGCCTGCGCGTCGTCGCCGGCGGAGAGGGCGTGCTCGTGGTAGTCCAGCACGCGGACCTCGAACCCGACGCCGGCGATCGCGTCGACGAACGCCGCGAGCGGGCCGTTGCCCTCGCCGGAGATCTCCTGCTCCTTGCCGTCCACCTTGACCACCGCGTCGATGCGGTCGACGCCGCCGTCGACCTCCGACGCGGTGACCTTCTGACGCATGCGTTCCAGCGGCAGGATCGGATCGATGTACTCGCCGGAGAAGACGTCCCACATCTCCTTGGGCGTCACCTCGCCGCCCTCGCCGTCGGTGATCCTCTGCACGGACTGGCTGAACTCGATCTGCAGGCGCCGCGGCAGCTGCAGGCCGTGGTCGGCCTTCATGATGTACGCGACGCCGCCCTTGCCGGACTGGCTGTTCACGCGGATCACGGCCTCGTAGTTGCGACCCACGTCCTTCGGGTCGATCGGCAGGTACGGCACCTGCCACAGGATGTCGTCGATGTCCTTGTCGGCCGCGTCGGCGTCGACCTTCATCTGGTCCAGGCCCTTGTTGATCGCGTCCTGATGGCTGCCGGAGAAGGCGGTGTACACCAGGTCACCGCCATAGGGGTGCCGCTCGGGCACGGGCAGCTGGTTGCAGTACTCGACGGTGCGCCGGATCTCGTCGATGTCCGAGAACGTGATCTGCGGATCGATGCCGCGGCTGTACATGTTCAGGCCCAGCGTCACCAGGCAGACGTTGCCCGTGCGCTCGCCGTTGCCGAACAGGCAGCCCTCGATGCGGTCCGCGCCGGCCAGGTAGCCCAGCTCGGCGGCGGCCACGCCCTCGCCGCGGTCGTTGTGCGGGTGCAGCGACAGGATCACGCTCTCGCGGCGGGCGAGGTTGCGGCTCATCCACTCGATCGAGTCGGCGTAGACGTTGGGCGTCGCCATCTCGACGGTGGCGGGCAGGTTCAGGATGATCGGCTTCTCCGGCGTCGGCGCGATGATCTCGGTGACCGCGTCGCACACCTCCTTGGCGAAGGAGAGCTCGGTGCCCGTGTAGGACTCGGGGGAGTACTCGTAGCGCCACACGGTGTCCGGGTACTTCTTCTCCTCCTCGAGCACCTTGTGCGCGGCGTCGGTGGCGATCTTCTTGATCGCGGCCTTGTCGGCACGGAAGACGACGCGGCGCTGCAGCACCGAGGTGGAGTTGTAGAAGTGCACGATCACGTTCTTCGCGCCCTGGCAGGCCTCGAAGGTGCGCTCGATCAGCTCGTCGCGGCACTGGACCAGGACCTGGATCGTGACGTCGTCGGGGATGGCCCCGTCCTCGATGATCTCGCGGACGAAGTCGTAGTCCGTCTGGCTGGCGGACGGGAAGCCCACCTCGATCTCCTTGTAGCCCATGCGGACCAGCAGGTCGAACATGCGGCGCTTGCGCGCTGGGCTCATGGGATCGATCAGGGCCTGGTTGCCGTCGCGCAGGTCCACGGCACACCACAGCGGGGCGGTGGTGGCGACCTTGTCGGGCCAGGTGCGATCGGGGAGCGAGACCTGCTCCACCTCGTCGGCGAAGGAGCGGTACCGGTGGGTCGGCATGGCGCTCGAACGCTGTGGGTTCCACGACGGCTGCCCGGGGTGACGGGGCCTGCGGGAGCGGTGATCTTCGATACGCCGGAGGTGTAGGAATCGGCTGCGGGGCTCATGATGACGAGGCTACTTTCTGGGATCTCTCCGCGGATCGCGGGGAGGAAACCGGCAGTGAGACGCCGGGAGGGGGACTCGACCGGCGCAGCCGCGCCTGCACGGCTCAACCCGCGACGGGGAGCCGGTCTGGATCAGGCCCCGCCGCGGCAACCGAGGAGAAGGGCGCGCCGCTGCACACCACGAATGTAGCGCACGGGGTGCGGGCCCGGGAAGAGGGGCGGCACGGGCCGGGCCCGACGGTGCCGCTTCCTTCGGTCGCCGCGCCGATCGCGGGCCCCTCCGTCACATGGCGTGCGGGTACACGCTCACCATGTGGGCGCCGTACCAGCAGGTGATGGTGACGACGCCGACGCAGGTCCACACTCGCGTCGGTTTCGCCGTCTTGGCCAGCGCGATCGCGATCGGGATCAGCAGGACGAACGCGGGCAGCAACAGCCGCGGGCGCGACATCATCAGCCCACCCGAGCCGAGCAGTGAGACCACCACGAGCGATCCGTACAGCGTGATCGGCCATGGCATCTTCGCGCGGATCGCCAGCACGATCAGGACGATTGACGCGGCGAGCAGGCCCACCACCGACAGGTCGGCGATGTCGGAGCCGTTGACGAGCGTGTAGTTGACGAACTGCCAGGTCTGTACGCCGAGGTCGAACGTGGTGCCCCAGCCCTCCGTCTGGATCCGGAACCATCCCGTGAGGCTGCCGGTGTGGTTCGCCACGATCAGCAGGTAGGTCACCCAGCCCAGCGGAGTGAGGAGCACGCACGCGGCGGCCCGGACGCGCTCGGCACCGTCGGACGTGAGGACCGCGAGCAGCGCGGCGAGCGCGACCACCCCGATCAGCACCACCGACGTCGGTCGGCAGAAGCCCGCGAGCGCCGTGCAGAGGCCCGCGAGGAGCCACTTGCGCTCCATGACCCCGACCAGAGCCCATCCGGCCAGTGCGGAGTACAGGGCCTCGGTGTACGCCATCGTCAGGACGATGGACATGGGGGCCGCAGCGAACAGGACGGTCGTGAGCAGGCCGGTGCGCTCGGCGAGACGATCGGGGAGTCGCGGCATGTGCTCGACGCACAGTCGGCCCAGCCGGTACGCCGCGACCGCGGCCACGCAGCCCAGGATCACGTTCACGGTGAGCGCCGCGCGGTACGCGTCGAAACCGGGGAGCTGGGCGACCGCCCGCACCAGCATCGGGAAGCCGGGGAAGAAGGCGTACGCGGTGTCGGCGGTGTGCTCGCCGCGCGCGTCCACGAACCGCCACGGCATGTCGTCGTAGCCGTAGGTGGCCAGCCCGATCATCCACTTTCCGTCCCAGGCGGTCAGGAGATCGGCGAGGTTCTGGTTGCGCAGCTGTGCGAACCGGGCGAGCATCGCGAGCCCGATGCCGCGGATCGCGAGGTAGACGACGATCGGCAGCCATACCGTGCGGGTGCGGTCGAGCAGCGACGACGGTGCCGTCGCGGCACCGGTGTCGGCGAGGTCGGGGGCGGTCGGCACGCGTTGCATCGTACCGACGCGGTCGTCGCCCTCCCCGCGGCGCGCGGCGACCCCCGTCACGGCGCGCGCTTGATCCCGCACTGCACCGTGTTGGTGCCCTCGCGGGTGCTGATCTCCTTACCGTTGACGGAGATCGAGCAGCTGACGGTGCCGGTGCCCGTGACCCGCATCGTGAGCGCATCGCCGATCACCGCGGTGCCCTGCCAGTCCCACGGCAGGGTCGAGGCCGGCGGCACCGTCGAACTCGCGACTCCCACGATGAGCACCACCCCGACGCCCGAACCGCCCGCGCTCAGCTTGAGGGGCACGGCCGTGCCGCTCGACGGTGCGCCGCTCGGCGCCGTCGTCGTGGTGAGGAACCCGTCCGACTCGGTGGCGGGCTCGGTGGGGCCGGTCGTGGGCGCGGCCCCCGTCGTCGGGGCGCCGGCGGTGGTCGTGGTGCCCTCGGCGGAGAACGTGACCGGCGACGCGGTCGACGACGAGTCGTCGCGCAGGGTGAGCCCCGGCCCACCGCTGCGGCCACGGCGAGCACGGCGACGACGGCCGCGAGTGCGATGACCAGGCCCTTGCGCCCGCCCCCGCCGTTCGGGGGCTGCGGCGGCCCGGGCTGATAGCCACCCTGCTGCCCGTACTGCGGCTGCACGTACTGCGGCTGCCCGTACTGCGGCACGCCCTGCGGGTGACCGAACTGCCGGGTGCCCTGCGGCCCCTGCTGGTACCCGCCCTGCTGGTACCCGCCGCTCTGGTAGCCGCCCTGCTGGTACCCGCCGGCCTGGTACCCGCCCTGCTGGTAGCCGCCGGCCTGGTGGTACTGGCCGCCCGGGTACTGCCCGGGGTTCTGGCCGCCGCCGTGGGGATTCATCGGTTCTCCTCGATCGCGCTGATGCAACGATTATCCGCGCACCGGCTGAACGCGGGGTTGTGGACCGCTTGGACCCGTACGGATCGTCGCGGGCCGCGGTGCGATCGTTACGACGGCCCGCCTGGTCACGGGCCCCGAGCGGGTCCCCGCGCGGGGACCGGGGTGGGGGCACCGTCGTAGCGGGGAGGCGAGCGGCGATGCCGCGACCGGTACGATGACTCCAGCAGGTAGCCCGCGAAATGCAGGAGGAATCCCCAAAGTGGCACTCGTCGTCCAGAAGTACGGGGGCAGTTCCGTCTCCTCCGCCGAGCGCATCCGGCGCGTGGCCGAACGGATCGTCGAGACCAAGCGCGCGGGGAACGACGTCGTGGTCGTGGTGTCCGCCATGGGCGATACCACCGACGAACTGCTGGACCTGGCGAACCAGGTGTGCCCGGCTCCGCCCGCCCGTGAGATGGACATGCTCCTGACCTCCGGCGAGCGCATCTCGAACGCGCTGGTCGCGATGGCGATCCACTCCCTCGGGGCCGAGGCGCAGTCCTTCACGGGCTCGCAGGCCGGCGTGATCACCACCAGCAAGCACGGTGCCGCGAAGATCATCGACGTCACGCCCGGCCGCGTCCAGGCCGCGATCGACGACGGGAAGATCGTGCTCGTCGCGGGCTTCCAGGGCGTCTCGCAGGACACGAAGGACGTGACCACGCTGGGGCGCGGCGGCTCCGACACCACCGCGGTGGCCCTCGCGGCCGCCCTGAACGCCGACGTCTGCGAGATCTACACCGACGTGGACGGCATCTACACCGCGGACCCGCGGATCGTGCCCAACGCCAAGCACCTGAAGTCCGTCTCGTTCGAGGAGATGCTCGAGATGGCGGCGTGCGGCGCGAAGGTGCTCATGCTCCGGTGCGTGGAGTACGCGCGCCGCTACAACACCCCGGTTCACGTGCGCTCGTCGTACTCGACCAAACCCGGCACCATCGTCAACGGATCTATGGAGGACATCCCCGTGGAAGAGGCAATTCTCACCGGCGTCGCCCACGACCGCAGCGAAGCGAAGATCACCGTGGTCGGCCTTGAGGACAAGCCGGGCTACGCCGCCCGCGTCTTCCGCGCGATCGCCGATGCCGAGATCAACATCGACATGGTGCTGCAGAACGTCTCCAAGGTGGACACGGGCCGCACGGACATCACCTTCACACTGCCGCGCGAGCTCGGCCCGCTCGGTGTCGAGAAGCTCGAGGCGCTGCGCGCGGAGATCGGCTTCGATTCGGTGGTCTACGACGACCACGTCGGCAAGGTCTCGCTGGTGGGCGCGGGCATGAAGAGCCACCCGGGCGTCACCGCCACCTTCTGCGAGGCGCTGTCGCAGGCCGGCATCAACATCGAGCTGATCTCCACCTCGGAGATCCGGATCTCGGTCCTCATCCGGGACACCGAGCTCGACGAGGCCGTCAAGGTGCTGCACGACGCCTTCGACCTCGGCTCGGACGAAGAGGCCACCGTCTATGCCGGAACGGGGCGATAGTCATGGGCGTACGGGTAGGAGTGGTCGGCGCCACCGGCCAGGTGGGCGCCGTCATGCGGCAGCTGCTGCTGGACCGGGTTTTCCCGGCCGACGAGGTGCGGTTCTTCGCGTCCTCGCGCTCGGCGGGCAAGAAGCTGCCGTTCGGCGACCGCGAGATCGTCGTCGAGGACGCCGAGACGGCCGACCCGACGGGGCTCGACATCGCGCTGTTCAGCGCGGGCGCCACGATGTCGCGGGTGCAGGCGCCGCGGTTCGCCGCCGCCGGGGTCACCGTGATCGACAACTCGAGCGCCTTCCGTAAGGACCCGGACGTGCCGCTCGTGGTCTCGGAGGTGAACCCGGAGCAGGTCAAGGACCTGAAGAAGGGCATCATCGCCAACCCGAACTGCACCACGATGGCCGCGATGCCGGTGCTCAAGGTGCTGCACGACGAGGCGGGCCTGCAGCGGCTCATCGTCTCCTCGTACCAGGCGGTCTCCGGCTCCGGCCTGGCCGGCGTGGACGAATTGGTCTCCCAGGTTCGCGCCGTCGAGGCCGAGGCGGAGAAGCTGGTGCACGACGGTTCGGCGGTGGATTTCCCTGCGCCGAACAAGTACGTCGCGCCGATCGCGTTCAACGTGCTGCTGCTGGCCGGCGCCATCGTGGACGACGGTTCCGGTGAGACCGACGAGGACCAGAAGCTGCGCAACGAGTCGCGCAAGATCCTCGGCCTGCCGGACCTGCTGGTCTCGGGTACGTGTGCGAGTGCCGGTGCTGACCGGACACTCGCTGTCGATCAACGCCGAGTTCGCCTCGCCGCTGTCGGTGGAGCGGGCGCAGGAACTGCTCGCCGCGGCGCCCGGCGTGAAGCTGGTCGACGTGCCGACGCCGCTCGCGGCGGCCGGCGCCGACGACTCGCTGGTCGGCCGCATCCGGCAGGATCCGGGCGTGCCCGAGGGCCGCGGCCTCGCGCTGTTCATCAGTGGCGACAACCTGCGCAAGGGTGCGGCGCTGAACACCGTGCAGATCGCGGAACTGCTGGTCTAGGAGCTCCGCAGGCCAGGCGCCAACGGCGGCCGTGAGCAGTTCGGTCTGCCGGTCGAACGTGAGGTCGCCGGCCGGGAGGGCGGCGCTCGCGCCGTAGCCGGGGCGGTCGATCGCGGCCACGGAGTAGCCGAGCCGGGGGCCCAGGGCGAGAAGTGAATCGGGTCCGGTGTAGTACTCGCCGTCGTAGGTGCCGCCGTGGAGGGCGGCGATCAGTGCCCGTGGCGTCCCCTGTGCCGTGGCGATTCGCGCTCCGAGTTCGGCGCCGTCGGCGGCGAGCGATTCGATGGTGACGTCGTTTATGTGCGTGCTCCGTTCGTAAGGGTGGGACTGGTCAGGCGCCCGACGGTGCCGGGGTTGCGGTGCCGTGGATGTGCTGCTCGTCGGCGCGCCGGGGCACTAGGAGGCAGGCGACGCCGCCGACGAAGGCGACAGTGCAGAACGCCGCGGCGATCCCGCCGAAGGAGACACCGGCGCTGAGCAGGATTCCGCCGGCCAACGGGCCGGTCACGGCGCCCAGCCGTCCGACTCCCGTGCTGATGCCGAGGGCCGTCGCCCGGACCGAGATGCGGTAGTAGGTAGCGACGTACCCGAACAGCACGATCTGGGTGCCTATCGAGCCGGCGCCGGCGAGCAGGACCACCACGTACATGACCGCCATCGAGGGCATCATCGCCATGCCTCCAATCGCGAGCGTGGCAAGCAGGAAGTAGGCCGCCGCCACCGGACGGTTCCCGTACCGGTCGGCGAGCATCGCGCCTGCGACGCCGCCGGCGATCGCGCCCACGTTGAGGAGCACCTGGAAGGTGAGCGCCGAGCCCAGGCTGTATCCGGCGCCGCGCATCAACTCGGGGAGCCACGTGTTCAGGCCGAACACGAGGAGGAAGCCCGCGAAGTTGGCCAGTGCGAAGAGAGTCAGTGCGACCACGGCGGGCATGCCGAGCAGCTCGCGAGTCCTTCCTTCGGCCGGGGCGCCGGTGGGTGCGGTTCCGGGGTGTGCGCGGTCTCCGGGATGACCCGCCACGCGACCGGCACGACGAGGACCAGTGCTGTGGCACCGAGTGCCCACAGTCCACGGAAGCCGAGATCGCGGCCGAACGCGAGGGCGAACACCGCCGCGACGACTCCGCCGACCGGCAGCCCCGACAGCATCAGCGCGTTGAGCAGATTCTTCTGATGCGCCTTCGCCACCTCGATCACGAGCGCGATGGCGACCGGGGCGACGCCGCCGAAGCCGAGTCCGGCGATGAACCGGAACACGCCGAGGAGCTCGGGGTTGGGCGCGGCGGCGACCGCGAGCATCGCGACCGAATACCAGATGAGGCAGCCCAGGAAGAGCCGCCGGCGACCGAAGCGGTCGGTCAGTGTTCCGGCGAGGATCGCGCCGAAGAACATGCCGAGCAGCGCGTAGCTGCCGATCGCGCCGGCTTCGGTCCGGCTCAGTGACCAGGGCTCGTACGCGAGGAGATACGGCATCGTCGAGCCGTAGACGATCAGGTCGTACCCGTCGTAGACGATCGCGGCGAAACAGACCGCGACCACGGCGTACGGGTGGGTGAAGCCCCTGGTGGCTGGGCGACGGGTCATGGACACTCCTCGGGACTCGAAGCTGCGGTGAGAACGTGGCGTGGATCACGTTCGGTGACTCATCAAACGGGAGAACCCCTTGTGTTGTCAACAGTGATGTTGATATCTTGACTCGTATGTCAGCAGATCGTGCTTCCGGCCTCATCCGACCCGAGACGGACCCGGGCCTCATTGCGTATCCGCCCGAGTTCGTCGCCGACTACCGCGCTCGCGGCCTGTGGCAGGGGCGGTCCCTACCTGATGAATTCCTGGACGCGACAACGGCGTTCGCAGATCGCGACGCACTGATCACCCCTGAGGTTCGGTGGTCCTACGCGGACCTCGGCGACCGTGCCCTGCGGCTCGCGGCGGGGCTGCGCGCGGAGACGGACCTGCGACCGGGCGAGGCGATCATGTTCCAGATGGGGAACGTCGCCGAGACCGTGGTCGCCTACTTCGGGGCGCTCATCGCCGGTCTCCGCCCCGTGTGCACGCTGCCGCAGCACGGAACCCGCGAGGTCGGGCTGCTCGCGGAGCACGTCGGTGCCCGCGCCACCGTCGTCCAGGCCGATCACGGGCGGGGCGGGACTCTCGAGGTCGCGCGGGAACTCCACGCGGACGGCCGGATCGGGGTGGTCGTCGTCGCCCGGGGAGAATCGATCGGGGGGACGCCGACGCTGGAGCAACTCATCGAGGCCGGCGCCGGGGCGCCCGCGCCCGAGCCGGTCCACCCGGAGCAGATCGTCGTCTTCCAGTTGTCGGGCGGCACCACCGGTCTGCCGAAGGTCGCGCCCCGGCAGCACGAGGAGTACGTCTACAACTCCCGGGCCTGGGCCGAGACGCTGGGCTGGGGGACTGACACCAGGGTCCTGTACCCGCTGCCGGTGATGCACAACGCCGGCATTGCGCTCGCGGTGCAGCCCGCACTGCTGAGCGGCGCGGCGATCGTTCTGGCGCCCTCGGCGCAGATCCCGCTGCTCCTGGAACTGATCGAACGAGAGCGACCGACGTCGCTGCCGCTGGTGCCGCCGGCACTCGCGGTGCGCCTCCTGGAGGACCCGGCCAGCCGAAGCGCCGACCTCTCCAGCATCGAGCAGTTCATCGTGGGCGGACAGGCCCTCCCCGAGGAGGTCTCGATCCGGCTCCGGGACGAGCTGGGCATCGCGGTCCGGCAGATGTTCGGGATGGCCGAGGGCATGTTCCTGGTCAATCCCGACGGTGCGGGCGAGGACGTCCGGCACCATACGGTGGGCGCACCGATCTCTCGCGCCGACGAAGTGCGGATCGTGGAGGTGGGCGGTGACGAGGAGGTGCCGCTGGGCGAGATCGGCGAGTTCTGCGCGCGCGGTCCGTACACGATCCGCGGCTATTACCGTGCCGAGCAGCACAATCGGGACGCGTTCGACGCCGAGGGCTTCTACCGCACCGGGGATCTGGCTCGCGCGCACGACGCCGACGGGGTGCTCGTGTACTCGATCGAGGGCAGGATCAAAGACGTGATCAACCGCGGTGTCGAGAAGATCCACGCCGAGGAGGTCGAGGAGGTCATCCTCCGGCACCCGGACGTGATCAGCGCCGCGCTCGTCGCGATGCCCGACCCGGTCCTCGGCGAGCGCGCTTGTGCGTTCCTCATCGTGGAGCCCGCCGCCGCGGACCTCACCGTGGAGCGCCTCGGCGAGTTCCTGCTGGGCGAGGGGCTCGCCAAATACAAACTGCCCGAACGCGTGGAGATCGTCACCGAGTTCCCGCTGTCGAACGTGGGCAAGGTGTCGAAGAAGGATCTGCGGGAACGCATCGCAGCGGTATTGCGCGCCGGCGATTCCGGCGTCGCGGAATAAGGGAGGTCGGACAATGACGAAGAGGACCGTTGCGATCATCGGCGGGGGCCCGGCGGGCCTGGCCGCCGCCCGGCTGATCCGGCTCCGCGACCCGGAATCGGCGGTCACTGTCTACGAACGCGCCGATTCCAGCACGGGCACTTTCGGATTCGGGGTCGGCCTCACGGAGGCGACGATGCGGAACGTCGCATCGGCGGATCCCGAGACCGCAGACCGCATGCGGGCCGCGAGCCACGCGGGACACAACCTGGTGCTCCGCACCGAGGGTCGGGAGGTACACCTGCACGGCGCCCGAAACCTGGCCATCGGACGCGCGATCCTGCTCGACGTGTTGACGCGCGCCGCGGAGGAGGTCGGGGTCGACATCCGGATGGGGGCGCGCGTCGACGTGTCCGATCTGAACGCGGACGTGATCGTCGCGGCCGACGGTGCGCGGAGCGCGGTGCGCGAGAAGCTGCAGGCGGAGCTCGGGGTGAACGTCACCTACGGGTCGCTCCACTACATGTGGTGCGGAACGGATTTCGCGGTGGACAACGCCAACTTCACCTGGCGTTCCCGCGGCGACGACCTGTTCGTGGTGCACGCGTACCCGTACACCGAGGACCGGAGCACGTTCCTGATCGAGGCCGACGCCCGGACATGGGAGAGCGCGGGACTGGCCGAGAACGACCGGGCGGTCGCCCCGGGAGAGTCGGACCGCCGCAGTCTCGCACTGCTCGAGGACGTCTTCGCGGAAGAGCTGAAAGGACGGGCGCTGCTGGCCAACCGGACCCGGTGGGCGCAGTTCCCGACGGTGTCCCTCGAGCGGTGGTCCGCCGGCAACGTCGTCCTGCTGGGCGACGCCGCGCACACCGCGCACTACACGATCGGTTCCGGCACGAAACTCGCCCTCGAGGACGCGATCGCGCTGGCCGACGCGCTCGGCACCCACGACGACGTCGGTGAAGCGTTCGCGGCTTACGAGGCCGCCCGCAGGCCGGGGTGGACCGGTTCAAGCACCTCGCGGCACGGTCGCAGGCGTGGTGGTCGAGCTTCCGCGAACGCTCCGGCGAACGCCCCGAGGAGATCGCCCTGTCGTACATGACCCGCGCCGGGAACATCGGCGTCCGCGACTACGCCGTCGAGTACCCCGAGAACACCGGCCTCGCCCTTGCCCACCTGGGCGAGGCGCCCGTCGGCGAACCCGATGCCCTCGACGACTGGGTGCTGTCCCGTCCACTCGCGACTGAGGCACTCACGGCACCGTCGCGCACGGTGACCCGCGCCCAGCTGCCGGACGGTGCCACGCGCGTCGTGGAGTGGACGGGTGGCGATGTGTGGGGCACGGAGCACGAGGCTGTGGTCGATGAGCTGTCGAAGGCACCGGAGCCCGTGATCGTGCTCTCGGGCGCGCCGGAGCCGGCCGCGGTGGGCGCGCGGATCGACATCGGAGAGCGGGTTCGCTGGGACGGCCGGCACACGGTGATCATCGAGATCCCGGAGTCGCTGCGCTCCGAAGCGGCCGCAGCTGTGGCGGCGCGCCGGGCCGATGCGGTGATCATGACCGAATGATCGAGAGACGGATGAGGGCGGCCTCCCCGCGGGGAGGCCGCCCTCATCCGTCGCATCACTCCTGTGGCGGCGCGACCTGTGCGTACAGCTTCGTGTCCTGGAATTCGCTGATAGCACTGGGGCCGCACAGCAGACCGTAGCCACTCTGCTTCAGGCCGCCCTCCTCGAATGCCTCGTGGATGACGCCCCAGCAGTTCGTCCAAACGAAGCCGGCCCGCATGTTCCGGGTCACCCGGCGCGCCAGCCACTCGTCCCGGGTGAACACCGCGGCGCCGAGGCCGAACGACGTTCCGTTCGCCATGCGCACGGCGTCCGCCTCGTCGTCGAAGACCTCGAAGGTCTGGACCGGGCCGAACAACTCGTCCTGGACGAGCGGGACGTCCAGCCGGTCGACCTCCACCAGGCTCGGCTGATAGTAGGCTCCGCCGGGCCGTTCGGCGTCCTCGACGACACCGCCGCGGACCAGGATCTTTGCGTAGGCGTCGGCCTCTTGGACGATCCGGTCGACACGTCGCGCGCTGTCGGCGTCGATGAGCGGCCCGAGATCACTGGCGGGGTCCTCGCTCGGTCCGGGCCGGAGGTTGCTGATGGCGTCGATCACCATGGGGCGCAGCCGGTCCGCGATGCTGCGCTGTACCAGGAGTCGTGAGCCGGTCAGGCAGAACTGGCCGTTCATCAATGTGCACGCCGCGACGATGTTCTGCATGACGACATCGAGGTCAGCGTCCTCGAAGATGACGAGCGGTGTCTTACCGCCGAGTTCGAGACTGAGGCGTTTGAGTGTGTCCGCACCCGTCTTGGCGATCGCGCGCCCGACATGGGTGCTCCCGGTGTAGCTGATCATGTCGACGTCGGGTGACGTCACCAGTGCCGGGGACACGGCGTTGCCGCCCTCCGTCAGGATGCTGACGACGCCCGGCGGGATCGAAGTGGTCTCAGCGATGATCTCGGCAACCAGCGTGTTGGTGAGCGCGGTCTGTCCGGGCATCTTCACGACCATCGTGCACCCGGCGGCGAGGGCGGGGCCGATCGATCGCATCGACAGGATCACCGGTGAGTTCCACGGCGTGATGATGCCGATGACTCCCATGGCTTCGCGACCCGTTTGGAAGTAGACCCCGGGAGCCACCTCCGACGATCGTCCACCGTCGAGCACGATCGCGGACGCCGCGGCGTAGCGCAACCAGTCGACCGTGGTGGAGACCTCCCACGTCGTCTCCGGAAGACGTTTCCCGTTCTCTCGGCTCAGCATGAGCGCGACCTCGTCGACGCGCGCCTCCAGGTTGTCGGCGAGCTGGTGGATGGCGCGCGACCGCCGGCGCGGATCGCGGGACCAGTCGGATTCGTCGAACGCGCGGCGCGCGGCCGCGATCGCGGCGGTGGCCTCGGACGCTCCGGCGCTGGCGTACGAACCGAGAACGAGGCCCGTGGACGGATTGACCGACTCGAGGCGGTCCCCCGATTCGCTCCATTCGCCCGCGATGAGATTGCGTCCCGTCGAACGCATGGTGAGTGGTTCTGTCGTCATAGCTGGATGTTCCTCTCGAGATGTGTGATGCAGGACACTCCGCATCCACCATGACCGATGTCAACAATAAAGTCAATAGTTCAACATGGTTGTTGACACCGGGGAGGTGTCGGCTTAGCGTCGGGGATCGAAACAGTCATGACGAGGCTCCGAAAGGGTGTGCAGAAGTGAGTGATTCGAATGCGGGGAATGATCGCGTCGCGGTGGTGACCGGCGCGGCGCAGGGCTTCGGGAGGGCGATAGCGGCAGCGCTGGCGGCACGGGGCGCGAACATCGCGGTGCTCGACCTCAATCCGGCGGCGGAGACGGTCGCGGAGGTGGAAGAAGCAGGGCGGCGGGCGATTTCCATCGAAGTGGACGTGTCGGAGCCGGACTCCGTGGAGGCGGCGTGCCGGAGCGTCCTCGACGCGTTCGGCCGTGCTGACATCCTCGTCAACAACGCCGGTGTGTACCCGTTCCGGGACTTCTTCGAGGTCGACTACCACTACTGGAAGCGGATCCAGGCCATCAACCTCGATTCCCAGTTCCTGATGGCCCGTGGTCTGGCGCCCTCCATGCGGGACCGTGGGTGGGGGCGGATCGTGAACATCGCCTCGAATTCCCTCGGTCTCGCAGTACCTGCGTTGTCGCACTACATGGCGAGCAAGGGAGGTGTCGTCGGGTTCACCCGCGGCCTGGCGACGGATCTCGCTCCGTACGGCATCACGGTGAACGCCGTCGCGCCGACTGCGTCCAGGACCCCTGGTGGAGAGGCGAACATCGCTGCCGAGGTGCTCGACGGCGTAGCGGCCATGCAGGCGATCAAGCGCAGTGGTACGGCGGCCGACGTCGTTGGCACCGTCTGCTTCCTCGCGGGTGACGACAGCGCGTTCGTGACCGGACAGACGATCATGGCGGACGGCGGTTTGGTGCGTCTGTGACCCGATCCGGTTGCGCTGTCATGAGCCGGACCGGGAGTACTGTGTTCGCCATGTCGACCGCGGAGAAATCAGGAAAGGCGACCGGCTCCCGGCGTCGCGAGCTGATCGTGGGCGAGGTGTTGGACGCCGCGACGGAGTTGTTCGCGGTCAAGGGCTACGAGGCGACGAGCCTGCAGGACATCGCCGACGCGGTCGGCGTCTCACGACCGGCGTTGTACCACTACCTCAGCAGTAAAGAGGACCTGTTGGTGATGCTGGTGGAGGGCGTATCCCAGAGTCTGGTCGCGATGCTCGAGGAACTGCACGCCCGGCCCGATCTCGCCCCGGCGGAGAAGATCGCGAACTTCACCGATCAGCTGGTGCGGGAACGGGTCCGGTATCCGGGGAGGTTCCGCATCCTGGACCGCTCGGAGACCGTCCTTCCCGAGCCGGCCCGCACCGATCACCTGGAGGCCAAGCGGCGGATCCTGCGCGAGGTCGTCACGATCATCGAGGACGGCGTGCGGGTCGGCCAGTTCGTGCCCGTCGACGCCCGGACGACGGCGCTGAGCGTGATCGGCATGTGCAACTGGGTGGCCTGGTGGGCCCGGCCGGAGGACACCGCCCGCGTCGAGTCCATCGCCGAGACGGTGAACTCGCTGGTCCAGCGCATGCTCCGCGTTCCGGACGAGCAGGAGGCCGACGGTGCGCCGGGCCTCGTCCGGGAGATCCGAGAACGGCTCGACCGCCTCGAACCGCTGCTGTAGAACACGCGCGACCGACGGACCGACAGTGCCAGTCACTGTCGGTCCGTTGGCGTTTCGGGAGAGGTGCGGGCGAAGCTGACGAGGCTGTCTACGCAAGTGTTGACAATTTAACGTCATCGTCGAATACTGGGGAGGAAGCCACACAGCGGCAGAAGGAGCAGCGTGAACACCAAGCCCACCCGCATCGGACTCGTCGTGCCGAGCTCGAACGTCACTGTCGAGACGGAGATGCCGCGCATCCTGGCGCGGCACCCCGAGCGCGAGTTCACCTTCCACTCCAGCCGGATGCGGATGCAGAAGGTCTCGCCGGAGCAGCTCCGCGCGATGAACGCGCAGCGGGAGCGCTGCGTGATCGAGCTCGGCGACGCCGGGGTGGACGCCGTGCTGTACGCATGCCTTGTCGCCATCATGTCGACCGGCCCGGGCGCCCATCGCGACGCCGAGCTCGCCGTCGCCGAGCAGCTCGCGGCCGGGGGATCCGAGGCGAGTGCGCTGTCCAGCGCCGGGGCGCTCGTGGACACCCTGAACGACATGGGAGCCAAGAGGATCGCCGTTGTCACGCCGTACCTGCGGCCCCTCGCGGAGCAGGTGGTCGCCTACCTGGAGAACGAGGGGATCGAGGTGGCCGACTGGCGGGCCCTTGAGGTCGGCGACAACGCCGAGGTGGGCTGCATCCCCGGTGACCGGGTGATGGAGGCGGCGCGCAGCCTGGACCTGGACGGCGTGGACGTGCTGGTGCTGTCGGCCTGTGTGCAGATGCCGTCGCTGGATCTGGTGCAGGCCGCGGAGGACGAGTTCGGTATCCCGGTGATCACCGCGGCGACGGCCGGCGCGTACCGGATCCTGCGTGCCGTCGGCGCCAGGGTCGACATCCCGGACGCCGGATCGCTCCTGCGCGCCGACGCAGCCGTGCCCGCGAACTGACCGACGTCCGGAAGGGAGAAAAGAATGACCGAGAAGAACGACGAACACAGGGTCAGCGGTGTCGACCACGCCGCGTTCCCAACCTTCGATCCGGTGGGAACCGTGAAGTTCTACCGCGACGTGCTGAAATTCCCCGTGGTGCACTCGATCTGCGCCGCCGGCTGGGGGCCTGAGAAGCACCCGGACTTCATTCACTTCTTCTTCGACATCGGCAACGGTGACCGGATCGCCTTCTTCTACTACTTCGGCCTCGAGCCCTACGGCGACCAGTCGGCGCCGGGCGACTCCTGGGCCCGGTTCGACCACGATACGCCCGTGTTCTTCCGGAACTCGCGGCACCTCGCCATCCACGTGGACAGCGAGGAGGATCTGCTCGAATACCGCCGCCGCATGGACGAATCCGAGTGGCCCTGCGAGATGCAGGTGATGCACGAGACGATCGAATCGATCTACACGCACGACCCGAACGGCTACATGTTGGAGATCACCCGGGCCCTGCGTCCGGTGACCGCGCAGGAGGACCTGGACGCGCAGCTCACCCTCGAGGCGCTGTGCGACGTGGTGACGGCCGGCGACGCCTCACTCGACACCCTGCTCACCCGCAAGGCGGAGCTCATCGTCGAGAGGGCGGAGGCGTGGGAGCGCGAGCAGGCCGCGGAGGCGCAGCGATGAGCCGGCTGTACGTGCTCGACGTGCCCGAGAACGAGGGCGTGGTGAAGGTCGCGTCCGCGGACCGCGAGGTGACCGTGGACAAGGTCGGCCCGTACTTCCGGCTCTCCGCCGACGGCGACATCGTGATCGACCGTCGCGCGACCGGATGTCGGCATGCGGTGTGGTACAGCGCCATTGCGGGTCTGGAGGATTCGAAGATCGTCCAGCACGACAAGGACGCGCTGCGCGTGGTGATGCGATGAGCACCGCAGAGCGGGTGGGTGCGGGTCGCTACCTCGCGGCCGAGGAGGCACCCGCCGAGACGACGGTAACGGCGCACGAACTCACCACCGCCGACGGCGCCACCGTCGCCGGACTGCTGCGCACTGTGCCGGACGCGACCGCGGTGGCCTTCCTGATGCACCCGCGCAACGACTTCAGCCACCATGTCCTCGTGCCCGAGTTCCTGCGTCGCGGCGTCGCGGTGTGGACGCAGGGCAGCCGGACCATGGGCAACGACCTCACGCTGCTGCACGAGCAGGCGCTGCTGGACATGGCCGCCGGCCACGTCTTCCTGAGGGATCGCGGCTTCGGAACCGTGATCTCCGTGGGGCATTCGGGAGGGTGCGCTCGCCGCGTTCTACGCGGAGCAGGCGGGCCTGCCGGCGGGGAAACGCCTGAAGGCCACCCCCGGCGGGAAGCCGGTGCCCCTGGCGGATGCGGAGATGCCGCTCGCCGACCTCATGGTGCTCATGGCTCCGCACCCCGGGCAGGGGGAGCTGTTGCTGCGCCTCATCGACCCGTCCGTGGCCGACGAGTCCGACCCCGATCCGTGGACCCCGCGCTGGACCCTTACTCGGAGGCGAACGGGTTCGCCCCTGCTCCGCAACCGAGTTCGTACTCCGAGGAGTTCCTCGAGCGTTACCGCGCCGCGCAGCGCGCCCGTGTGGAGCGGATCGACGCCGTCGCCCGGGAACGAGTGGCCCGCGCCCGCGAGGCGCAGCTCCAGTACAAGCGGACGAGGGATCCGGCGGACCGTCGGGACGCGCTCGCGACCGAGCTGATCACGGTGTATCGCACCGACGCCGACCCGCGGTGCGTGGACCCGGCGATCGATCCCAACGATCGCCCGTACGGGTCGCTGTTCGGGTCGCGCCCCGACCTCACCGACTACGGCGTCGTCGGATTCGGCAGGTTGACCACGCCCGAGGCGTGGCTCTCCACGTGGTCCGGGCTGAGCAGCAACGCGGGCTTCCTGCGCTGCGCGCCCGCGATCGGGGTGCCCACGCTGTTCATCGAGATCACCGGCGACCAGGCGTGCTTCCCTGCGGACGCGCGCGCCATGGTCGAGGCCATCGGTACGGACGACGTCGAGCATGTTCGGGTGCGCGGCAAGCACTTCGGAGCGGCCCTCGCTGAAGGCGAGCCGACCGCGGCGGCGTCGGCCGGAGCCGAGATCGGCCGGTGGCTCGCGCAGCGGGTCTGATCCGCTACATGCGGCGCAGCGACGGCCAGGCCTGAGACCAGGGCTTCGCGGCCTTGCACAGGCGGACGTCGACATCGGCGGACGCGGTCGGCATGCCGATGCGGTAGTCGAAACGCCGGAGAGTGCGAGAACTCGCGCACATCTCGCCGGGCTGCTCCGCCTCGGACGAGACGATCCAAAGCACTGTCGTAGCGGAGTCGTCGGGCTGCCCGAAGAACCCGTACCCGCGACTGAAGCTGAACACCGGCGGAAGGTCCCTGCCGTAGTAGTCCAGCGCGGCCGCCTGCCAGTACGAGCTCGCGACGATCGCCTGCGGTCGCTCGGACTCCGGCAGCGCGGCGATCGAATCCTCCACGGCGCCGGTCAGTTCCGGCCAGCCGAACTGCCCGTACACCGAGATCTGCATGCCCGCCTCCATCACGGACTCGGGCTCCTTGATGTCGGACTCCGGGGTGAACGGCAGGCTCACGACCAGGAAGACGACGGCGAGCGCGGCGACCGGGGCGGCCACCCACCGCAGCCGAGGTCGCCCGATCCGCTCGAACGCGACGGCGCCCGCCGCCACGATCACCGTCAGCATCCCGCCGGGGTAGTACGGCCGGCCGGCGGTCGCGAGGAACACGACCACCAGCAGTAGGAACGCGGGAGCCAGGAACCGGTACGGCCGCAGCGCGGGCGAGCGAAACAGCGCCCACAGCCCGAACAGCAGTAGCGGCGCGCCCAGGACCCCGGCGAGGAGCAGCAGGATCGGCACGAACAGCAGCCTGCCGCCGGCGTACTGACTCTCCTCGGCGACCTGGCTCGTGAGCTGCAGGTACGGCCAGCCGCGGTCGGCCTGCCACAGCAGCGCGGGGATCATCGTGAGTACTGTGAACGCGCCGCCCGCCCAGAGCGCGGGCCGGCGCCACAGCTCGCGCGGCCCCCAGATCAGCGAGGCGGCGAGCACGCACACCCAGAACACGGGGATCAGCCACTTCACCTGCATGTCCAGCGCGGTGACCACGCCCGCGGCGAACAGCAGCCGGTCCTGCCGGGTGCGCACCCAGCGCACCACGAGCCAGGTGACCGCGACCCACAGCGGCGTGTCGATCGCGTTGGTCGCGAGCAGCGAGGACTGCAGCAGCAGGAACGTCGAGGTCGCGTAGGCGCCGGCCGAGAGCGCCTGGGCGAGGCGCCCGCCGCCGAGCTCGCGGGCGATCAGCGCCGCGAGCACGATGCCCGCGAGGGTGATGAGCACCGACGGCAGGCGGAACAGGATCAGCGAGTCGCCCGGCATCGCGTCGCCGAGCAGCGCGAGCAGCGGCAGGATCGGCCCCTGGTCCGCGTAGCTCACGGACAGGTGGTGGCCGGCGGCGATGAAGTACAGCTCGTCGCCGAACAGGTGGTACCGGCTCGCCCCGAACAGCGCAGCGATCGCGGCGAGCAGGGTGATGGGTACGACCGCCGTCCAGGCGAACGGGGCGATGCCCGACGGTGCGCCGGCACCGTCGGGCACGGGGCGGTACGGGGAAGGTCTGCCTGCGTCATCCGGGTCTCTCCGTCAGTCGTCCGCGTGCGTGGGCGGCGATGGCTGCACCGCCCGGAGGTAGAGGTCGATGAGGTGGCGTGCGTAGGGCTTGAGATCGAGGTCCGGGTCGCGCGCCGCGCGGTTGGCGGCGCCGTCGATCGAGTCGCGGATCTGCTGGGCCATGATCCAGGCGTCGAACTCTCCGAGTTCCCCGGTGGCCTGGCCCGCCCGCAGCAGCTCGGCGAGCGGCGCGACGGAGGCGGTGTCGCCGTCCTCGGCGGAGAACGCCGGCCGGTCGTCCGCGTCCCGCAGGCCGAAGACGACTTCGATCATCGCGGTGATGTGCCGGCGCGCGGCGTCGAGGAACTCGAGGTTCGATTCGATGTAGGCGCGGACGCGGCCGAGCGCGGTGGTCTCGGCCTCGATCCGGGGAACCATTGCGGCCGCACCGTTCTCGTAGAGCGAGATCACCACCTGCCGGAGCAGATCGTCCTTGCCGTCGAAGTGGTACGAGATGACGCCCTTGGAGATTCCCGCGCGCTCGGCGATCCGGGCGAGGGACGCCCCGCCGAATCCCGTCTCGGCGAGCACGTCGACGGCCGCCGCGAGGATCTGGGCGCGCCGCGCCTCCTCGATGAACGAGCGTTGGCCGTCGATCTCATTTTCTGGCCGCATGGTCAAAATTTAGCACGGATGGACAGAACGTGGAAGAGAAAGACGGGGCCCTCCAATGCGGAGGGCCCCGTTTCCCGGGCTGCAGAGGTGGTCTGCGGGAGGTGGCTTAGGCGGACGAACGCGCCGACAGCTCCTCGTCGAGGCGCAGCAGGCCCGGGCCGTCACCGTCGATCAGTTTGAGGCGACCGACGATCTCGCTGACCGTGGCCTCCTCCTCGACCTGCTCGTTGACGAACCACTGGATGAGCGCCTTGGAGTCGATGTCGTCGATCGCGGCGCGGTACAGGTTGCGGATCGAGTCCGACACCCGGCGCTCGTGCTCCAGGGCGGCCTCGAACACGTCGAGGACGGTGTCCACGTCCACCTTCGGCGCTGCCGAGGCGCCGATCTTCGGGTGGTTGCCGCGGTCCGACAGGTGATCGATCCACTTGTTGGCGTGGACGATCTCCTCGTCCGCCTGCTTGCGCAGCCAGCCGGAGATGCCCGGCAGGTCGCGGATCTCCATTTCGATGGCCAGCTGGCGGTACACCAGCGAGGCCTCGAACTCCAGGGTGATCTGGTCGTTGAACTTCTCTTCGAGTGCGTCCGTGAGCTTCATGAGGACGACTCTAGAACCGTTCCAGGATCCCCGCAACGCAGGCAAGGCGACCCTTTCCGCAGGTCAGGGGGTATTTCTTAGGTTAGCCCTGCCCCTCTTAGCCACGCCTATCGCAAGATCCAGCACCAGGAATACGAGGAGCGAAACTCCGAAAACGGGCAGGAACCAGCCGAGGAACGCGACCCCCAGAATCGCCGGAATCGCGTGCGACGGTTCGACCTTGCGGATCGCGCCCCGCTCCGGCGGCTTCGGGAGCCCGCCGCGCTTCGGCCGCCGCTGCCACCACATCAGGTAACCGCGCACGATCACCGTCACCAGCAACGCCGCGAAGGCGACCAATGCGATCTGATTGAGCAGACCGAACTGCCAGCCCATGTGCGTGTTGATGAGCAGCTCCGTCGCCTTGGCCAGCAGCGGCCACGACGCGAACCCCAGCACGGTGATCACCTGCCCGGTGGTCGGGTCCACGGCGGCGGAGTCGATCCCCATCCGCCACGGCTGCCGCGTCTGCGCGACCGTGATCGCGACGGACGGGTCCGTCGGGATCGAGACCTGGACGGCACCGTTGACACCCCGGGCCGCGGCGGCCGCGACCGCCCGGTCCAGCACGACGGTGTTGCGGGCGCGGGTCTGCTCGGCCACCTCCCGCGGGACCGACGGTGCCGCGGCCGGCGCCTGATGGTCGGCGTGCTCGCCCGCCGCGCCGTGCCCGCCGCCCGGCGTGAGCGACGTGGAGAGCGCGGGCTTGGTCCACCCGAGCTCGGCACGCAGCTGGCCGATGTTCTCGCCCGCGTACTTCGACCAGGTCAGGCCCGTCGCGGAGAAGAACAGCAGGCCCACGAGCAGCCACGTGCCGACAGCGGCGTGCCGGCTCATCCGCCCGCCGCGCCCGCGCGCCGTGCGGTCGTAGCCCAGCATGCGTTTCGCGTTCCCCCGGCGGTTGCGCCACCACAGGTAGAGCCCGCCGAGCGCGACGACCCACAGCCACGACGCCGCCAGCTCGCTGTAGAACCGGCCGACGGTGCCGAGGTGCAGGTCCACGTGCAGCCGGTCGATCCAGAACCGGATCGGCAGGGCCTCGACGGAGCCGTACACCGGCAGTGCGCCCTGGACCTGCGCCGATGCGGGATCGACGTACACCGCGAGCTGCCTGCCCTCGGCGACCAGCGAGGGATCGTCGAACAGCACCCGGGTGGTCAGGCCCGGGCCGTCGCCGGTGCGGACGGCGGAGAGCGGCAGGCCCGGCCGGGCCGCCTGCGCGGCGGCGACCTGCTCGGCCAGGGGCCGGGCCGGGCCGTCGGTGCGCGCCTCGATCTGGTCGGCGTAGACGAACCTCTCGACGGTGGGCGCCGCGGCGTAGAGCCCGCCGCTGACGGCTGCGACGAGGAGGAACGGGCCGATCAACAGGCCCGCGTAGAAGTGCAGCCGCCAGATCGCGGCGCGCCAGCCCGGCCGCGGGGGCGGGCCGGTTCGGGTCGGCGGCGCGTTCTCGGCCGCCGATTCGGTGATGGACATGAGGACACCTCACGGAAGTAAGTGCGCGTACGCGCGGGGACCCGGGCGGCGGCGCCGTCCCGGGCGGGAGAAGGGAAGTGAGGGGTCAGGCGGGCGGGCCGCGCAGGGCGCCGTGCCGCGCGAGAGCGGGCACGGGCGTGGGCACGTAGGCCCAGGCGGGGAGGGCGACGGTGCGCGTCCGGTCGCGCCAGGTGGCGGCGAGTGGAACGAGAACGGCCAGCGCGAGCCGCAACGCGCGCTCCGCGCCGGCGATCGCCGCGCCCGCGAGCACGGCGGCGGCGACGTGTGCGACCGCCATCGAGGGGCTCATCGCCAGGTGCCCCATCGTGACACCCAGTGCGAGGTGGCCCGCGCCCTGGCCGAGCAACAGCATCGCGCCGGTGGCGCGCGCGCTTGCGGAGCGGGGACGGGCCGCGAGCAGCCCGAGGACCGCGCACACCGCGGCGAGCAGCAGCACCGAGGTGGCCGGGACCGTCGGCGCGGCGAGCGACGCGGCGGGCACGGCCGAGGCCGCCGCGTCCGGAATCGCGTGCGTCGCAGGCATCGCGTGGCCCGCGTGCGCGCCGTGCATCGCGTGCGCGCCGTGCAGGGCGGGCATGGCGTGCGCCGCGGGCGTGCTGGATCCTGCGGGAACAGCGGCCATGGACGCCATGGCGTGGCCGCCCGCCGCAACGGCGCCGTGCATCGCCAGCGCGTGCGCGGTGAACGCGGCGCCGAACGAGACCGCGCCCGCCGCGAGGCCGCGGAAGGCGGCTTCGGGGCGGGCTGGGCTGCGGCGCATGGCCGGAATACTACTCCCTGTAGGGGACCCGTCTCGTGTGCGAAGGGGCTGGTCAGCGGGTCAGGCGCGGGCGGCGGCCAGGAATGCCCGGATCAACTCCGGATCCTTGACGCCCGGCGCGGACTCGACGCCGCTGGAGACGTCCACGCCCGACGGACCGAAGGCGGCGATCAGGGCGATCACGTTGTCCGGACGCAGGCCGCCGGCCAGGAGCCATTCGGTCGCGGGGAACGGGGAGATCAGCGGGATCGAACGGCTCGCCCGAGCCGGGCACCGTCGCATCGATGAGGAGGCGGCCCGGCCCGGCGTGCCCGGATCCCGAGTAGCGGGCCGCGGAGACCGCGCGGATGGTGCCGAAGCCCGCCTCGGCGGCGCGGGCGAAGTGCTCGTCGGGTTCGTCGCCGTGCAATTGGATCGTGCGCACCCCGGCGGCGCGCGCCACCGCGAGCACCTCGTCGATCGGCTGCTTGCGGAACACGCCCACCGTCTCCACATCGCCGGGGACGCGCGCGACGAGGGCGGCGGCGCCGTCGGGGTCGATGAGCCGGACGCTGCCGGGCGCGAACACGAAGCCCACGGCGTCGGCGCCGGCCACGACCGCCGCGTCGACGGTCTCGGGGGTACGCAGGCCACACACCTTGACGAACACCCGGACGAGCCTAATCTGCCAGTACGGCCCGCTCCGATCGCACCACCGTCAGGAGGTCGCCGCCCGCGCCGCGGAGGAACGCGCCGCTCACCGCCACGGCCGGGGCGGAGCTCTCGCCCGAGACCACGAGCGTCGCGAACGCGAGGTCGCCGACGATGCCGGCGAACCAGCCGTGCGCATGCGAGTTGTCGCCGAACTCGGCGGTGCCAGTCTTGCCGCCGAGGCCCTCGATGTCGCGCAGCGCGGCCGCCGTGCCGGACGTGACGGTCTCGCGCATCGCCGCGCGCAGCGCCGTCGCGACCGCGGGGTCGATCCGCACGGCGCCGGCGTCGGCGGTACCCGGCTCACCGTCGAACAGGGAGGGCCGCACCATGGTCCCCGCGGCGAGCGAGGCCTCGACCACGGCGAGCCCGAACGGCGACGCGGTCACACGGCCCTGCCCGATCGATTCCTCGACCCGCTCGGCGGGCGTGCGCGCGGGTGGGACGGTGCCGGTCACCGTCGTGATCCCGGGAACCGTGAAGTCGACGCCGAGGCCGAACGCGCGGGCGGTATCGGCCAGGGCGGTGTCGCCGAGTTTCGTGCCGAGGGCCGCCATCGTGGTGTTGCACGACTTCGCGAAGGCGGTGTGCAAGGGCACGGTGCCGAGGGCGAACTCGTCCTCGTTGGGGATGGTGCGGTCGCCGAACCGGGCCCGGCCGGGGCACGGCAGCTCCGCATCGGCGGTGGTGACGCCGGCCTTCAGGGCCGCCGCAGTGGTGATGGTCTTGAACGTCGAGCCGGGCGGGTACAGGCCGGTCAGAGCGACGGGGCCCTGCGCGTCGGCCGCGGAGTTCTGCGCGACGGCGAGGATGCCGCCGGTCGACGGGCGGATCGCCACGAGCATGGTGGGGCGCTTCTCCCGCGCGACGGCCGCGTTGGCGGCGCGCTGCAGGCCTGCGTCGAGGGTGGTCCGCACGGGCTGTGCGGTGGCCGCGGGGAACGACTCGACCAGGCGGATCGGCTCGCCCTCGCCGTCGACGACGGTGACCGAGGCTCCCGCCCCGGCGTCGACGTCGCCGCGCCAACGCTCCTCGAGGCCGGTGGTGAGGGGGCTGCGCAGCGCCGGCGACGTCGTGAGCAGGCGGCCCTCCTCGCGCGTCGTGACGCCCGGGATCGTCGCGAGCGATCCGACCCGCTTCGCGGCGTCGGCGCGGAGCGCGATCACCGTCGTGGGGGAGTCCTTGCCCGCCACCGTCTTCCGGAGTCCGGCGGCTGTCACCGTCCGGTCGGCGACGGCGAGCCGGCCCGCCAGCGCCTCGGCGGAGTCCGCGTGCTCGGGGTCGAGCGAGACGACGGTGACCGTCTGCCACGTCATCAGCGGCGCGTTCTTGCGATCGAGCACGCGGGTGCCGTACGACTTCTCGTCGGCGTAGAGCAGGCGGGCCCCGGCGGTGGCGTCCGGGTGGATGACGCTCGGCTGCCAGGTGACCTTGCCGCCGCCGGCCGCGACCCGCGTCGTGTACCGCACGTCGCGATCGTGCGGCAGCGACCAGGACCAGGTGAGGTCGTGCTCGTCGCCGTTCTTCCCGACGGTGACCCTCGGCCGCGCGTCGCCCATGCCGTCGAAAGTGCGCTGGAGCGCGTCGGTCGCGGCCGTGGGGTCGGAGGTCAGCCCGGCGGCCTCGCCGGCGTCGCGCTGGGTCAGGGCCGTCGCGAACTTCGTCACCACGTCGTCCTCGGAGCAGGACACGAGGGAGGCCGCGAGGGCGGCGATCGCGAGAACGGCCGTGCCGCCGCGGGCGGGTCGGCCGGGTCGGATGGAGGCGGAGCGCATGCGCCCAGTCAACCCGCGCCCCGCGATACCCGCCAAAGAGCGAAACCGGCGTCGACGATAGCGAATCGGTATCGCTACTGGTAGAGGGGCACGCGAAGCGCGTCGACGGCGATGGCCGCGACAGTCCCGATCGCCGCGTCGACCCGCGGCAGGCTCGGATCGTTGCGCGCCGCGTGGGTGAACACGGCCACCGCGACGGGGTGCTCGCCGGGGTACTCGACCACCGCCACCTCGTTGCGGAGCGCGCCCAGGGTCCCCGTCTTCCCCGCGATCGACGGCGCCGAGCCGAAGCCCGAGGCGACGCGGTGCCGGAAGACCTGCCCGGCGAGCGCGGAGCGGGCGAAGGCGCACTGCTCCGCCGACGCCGCGGTGTCGGTCCAGAGCGCGGCGAGGAGTGCGGTCATGTCGGCGGCGGTGGTCGCGCTGCCGAACGTCGGGTCGTAGGCGCGGACGGGGCGCGCGAGATCGTCGTCGGCGAGCGCCGCGAAAGCCTCGGCGACGGTGCGCGTATCGGTCTCCGCCATCATCGCCGCGTGGATCTCCGCGTCGCCGCCGACGATCCGGGTGCCGCGCAGCCCCAGGTCGCGGGCGGTCGCCTGCACGGTGTCCAGGCCCACGAGCGGCATCAGTACGCCCGCTGCCGCGTTGTCGGAGACCGCGATCATCGAGCGCGCCAGGTCCCGCACACTCACTTCGACGGGATCCGCGAACGCCGCGAGGCCGGTCGGGCCGGGCGTCGCGGTGGCCGGGTCGACGACGACCCGCGCGCGGGGATCGAGCCGCCCGGCGTCCACGGCGCGCGCCGCGGCGACCAGCAGCACCACCTTGTAGACCGACGCGGGCACGACGGGCTGCTCGCCGCCGACGGACAGCGCGGCGACGGGGTCCGACCGGTGCCCCACGACGCGCGCGTGCAGCCAGCCGTTGCACCCGGCGTCGGCGAAGACGGCGTCGATCCGCTCGATCGCGTTCACCGGCCCAGCCGCCACAGAACCGACTCGAGTACTGCGACGTCCGGGTGGTCGCGACGGCCGAGCACCTTGACCCGCAACGGGAAGTCCGTCGCCGGGCGCCGTGCGGTCCCCGCGGGGGCCGCTCCACCGGCGGCGACGGGCGTGAACGCCAGGCCCGCGGCCACGGCGGCGTGCGCTGCTGCCTCGGTCTCGGTGATGAGCACCGTCGACGTGATGCCCCGCGCCGTGAGCCGGTCCAGCAGCAGGTCGGCGGCGGGCGGATTCGTCGCGCGCGGCGGCAGCGCCACCGCCAGCGTCGACAGGTCCCGCAGGCGCGGCGACCGGAATCCCCCGGGCACCAGGAAATCGCGCGGCAGCGCGATCACGGGCCCAGACGGTGCGCCGTCCCCGAGGACGGGGTGCTCGACGACCGCGACGTCCAGCAGATCCTCGGCGACGGCCCGCGCGAGCTGCGGTGACGCGCCCGCCGAGAGGGTGAGCGGCGCATCGTCGTCGCGCGGGGCGAGGGCGGCGGCGCAGACCGCGGCCAGGTCGGTACCGAGCGCGTCGCAGAGCGCGACTCGGCGCTCCCCGGTGCCCGCGCCCAGCCGGGCAGCCTCGGCCACGAACCGGTCCGCATCGCGCACCATCACCCGGGCGCGGGGGAGCAGCTCGCGTCCGGCGGGCGTGAGGTCGGCGCCGCGTCTGCTGCGGTCGATCAGGGCCACCCCCAGTGCGTCCTCGAGGCGTCGCAGCCCGGCGGAGACCGGCGGCTGCGTGATGCCGAGCCGGTCGGCGGCGCGGCCGAAGTGCTGTTCCTCGGCGACCGCGACGAAGAACCGCAGGTGCCGGATCAGGTCCATGCGCCGGAGTCTAACCGGCGGATTCGGGCGCGCGACCGCCCGCGAGCCCCCACAATCGACAGGTGTGAGTGACCGTGTGGACGCCGAGATCGCGCAGATCCGAGACGCCTTGACGGCGCGGATGGATGCCATCGCGGTCGCTGTGACCGCGGCGATCAGGCGCGACATCCCCTTCTACGCGGACGCGGGTGCCGTCTCGGAGGACATGGTCACCGATACGGTTCGGGACAACCTGAGCTACATGGTGAAGGCGCTCACGGACCCGTCCTTCGACACCTCCCCGGCGGCGATGACCGGCCGCTCGCGCGCCGAGATCGGGGTGCCGTTGGCCGCGGTCATGCACGCCTACCGGATCGGCGTGCACCGCGTCTGGCAGGAGGTGTACGCGATTGCGGACGAGCGGCCCGAGCTGAGCCGGCAGGCGCTGCTCTCGGCGACGCAGCACATGTGGGAGGCACAGGACCAGTTCATTGATGCGATGGCCGGCGCCCATCGGGACCGGACCACCGAGCAGGCGCTCGACGACGCGGCCGAGCGCGCCGCGCTCGCGGAATACCTTCTGCAAGGCCGTATCCCGAGCGATCAGAGCCTGTGGGAGATCGCGACGATCCTCCGCATCCCCACCACGGGTCCGTACCTCGCGGTGGCGGCGGCCACCGTCGAGGTGGGCCGGGCGCCCCTGCCGGGCATCGTCGATCGGCTGCGCGCGATCGACGCCTACTCGGCCTGGCGGCTGCTGCCGGACCAGCAGATCGGGATCGTCCACGCTCCGACGCCGGCGGTGCGCACCGCGGTGATCGACCTGCTGAGCCGGGTGGCGATCGCGCGTGTCGGCGTGAGCGCGCCCTTCGGCGACCTCCGGGACACCCCGCAGGGGCTCAACTTCGCGCGGCGCGAACTCGTCGGGCCGGGCACCGGCGTTTCGGTGTTCGACGGTTCCGTGCTCGGCACGGCCGCGATCGCCGCGCCCGAGACCACTGTGGAGCTGGCGCGCGGCGTTCTCCGCAAGCTGTACGCGCTTCCCGACGACGACCGCGAACCGCTGTTCGCGACCTTCCGGGCCTGGGTGGCGCACGAGGGCAACGTCAAGGACGCCGCGACGGCGTTGTTCGTGCACCCGAACACGGTGCGGCACCGCCTGCGGCGCATCGAGCAACTCACGGACCGCTCGGTGAGCTCTCCTCGGGAGAGCGCGGAGCTGTGCCTCGCTTTCGAGGTCGACGCACGCGTCCGGCTGCAGGTGGGCGGCGACCGCGAGCGGTAGCGAGTCCCGCGAATACCAGCACCGGTGATTGTGTTCCGTCACACCCTGCGGGCTCAACGATGTGTCCATCACCATCGACCCCGAGGGGTGTCGGGGGTCACTCTTGAATGGTCGAACCCGCTACCCGCCCGAAGGACACCATGACGAATCTCGCCGAGAACCTCACCGCTGCCGCCGCGGCCCATCCCGACGTGCTCGCCCTCAAGTGCGATGACCTCGAGTTCACGTACGCGGAGTTCGACGCCGCCGCCGCGCGCTTCGCCGCCTACCTCGCAGAGCAGGGCATCGAGCCCGGCGATCGCGTCGGGATCATGCTGCCGAACACTCCCGCGTTCGCGATCGTGTTCTACGGGATCATGCGCCGCGGGGCGGTCGCGGTGCCGATGAACCCGCTGCTCAAGGCCGCCGAAATCGAGTTCTACCTCGCGAACACCTCGGCCAAGGCCCTGTTCGCGACTCCCGTGTTCGCCGACGACGCCGAGGCCGGCGCGAAGGCCGCCGGGGCCGTCTGCCACTTCGGCGACGATGCGGCCCTGGCCGCGCTCCTCGCCGACTACGAGCCGACCGCGGCGGTCGAGCCCCGGGCACCGTCGGACACGGCGGTCGTCCTGCACACCTCCGGCACCACCGGCAAGCCCAAGGGCGCCGAGCTCACGCACCGCGGCCTCGGCATGAACTGCGAGATCGTCGGGCGCACGCTGTTCCACGTCGAGGCGGGCGACGTGGTGATGGGCTGCCTGCCGCTGTTCCACGTGTTCGGCCTCACCTGCGGCCTGAACGCGGCCGTGCGCTTCGCGCTCACCCTGACCCTGATCCCCCGGTTCGAGCCGCGCAAGGCGCTCGAGGTCATCGCCCGCGACGGGGTGACGATCTTCGAGGGCGTGCCCACGATGTACGCGGCCCTGGTCGCGGCCAAGCAGACCGATGACGACGTCTCCTCGCTGCGGCTCTGCGCCTCGGGCGGCGCCGCCCTGCCGCTGCAGGTCATCTCCGATTTCGAGAGCGCCTTCGGCGCGGCGATCCTCGAGGGCTACGGCCTCTCCGAGACCTCCCCGGTCGCGTGCTTCAACCACCCCGACAAGCCGCGCAAGCCGGGCACGATCGGCACGCCGATCGAGGGCGTCGAGATGCGGGTGGTCGACGACGCCGGCAACGAGACCCCGCAGGGCGAGCGCGGCGAGGTCCGGTGCGCGGCCACAACATCATGAAGGGCTATTGGAACCTGCCCGACGCGACCGCCGCGTCGATCGACGCCGACGGCTGGTTCGCCACCGGCGACATCGGCATCGTGGACGAGGAGGGCTACTTCTCGATCGTCGACCGGAAGAAGGAGATGATCATCCGCGGCGGGCTCAACGTCTACCCGCGCGAGATCGAAGAGGTGCTCTACAGCCACCCCGAGATCGCCGAGGCCGCCGTGGTCGGCGTCCCGCACGACACGCTCGGCGAGGAGGTCGGCGCAGCCGTCGCACTCAAGCCCGGCAGCGCGCTCACCGCCGACGACGTGCGGGCCTTCGTCAAGGACCGCGTGGCCTCCTACAAGTACCCGCGCCACGTCTGGCTCCTGGCGGAGCTGCCCAAGGGGGCCACCGGCAAGGTCCAGAAGCGCGACATCACCGTCCCCGCAGAGATCAACTGACCCACCGAACGAGAAAGTCGAGGCCACCGAACAATGACCACCACTGCCGAAGGCGCCGACGAGATCGTCGCCCCCCTGGATCTGCTCCTCGTCAACTCCACGAAGAGCTTCGCCTCCCGTATGGTGCCCAACGCCGCCTGGGCACGGTTCGGGCTGTCGCTGGCCGGCCAGCCGGTGACGGTGGCCGAACGCTCCGCGGGCCTGGCCAAGGAGCTCGCGCTCATCGCCGCAGGGCGCAGCGCCCGCGAACCCAAGAAGGGCGATTTCCGGTTCAAGGATCCCGCCTGGTCCAACAACCCGCTGCTCAACCGCATCGAGCAGGCGTACCTCGCCGTGTCGGACCTGGCCGATCAGCTCTACGACGATGCCGATCTGGACTGGAAGGACGCCGAGAAGATGCGGTTCGTCCTCGACAACCTCATCGAGGGCCTGTCGCCGACGAACAATCCCTTCGTCTCGCCGCTCGGCTGGAAGGCGATGATCGACACGGGCGGCCTGTCGATGGTGCGCGGCCTCAAGGCCCTCGCCGCGGACATGGCGTCCAAGCCCCGCATCCCGTCGATGGTCGACCCGAAGGCCTACAACGTGGGCGAGACCGTCGCGACCACGAAGGGCACCGTCGTCCTGCGGACCCGGATGTTCGAGCTGATCCAGTACGCTCCGCAGACCAAGCAGGTGCGCGAGGTCCCGCTGCTGCTGGTGCCGCCGGTGATCAACAAGTTCTACATCATGGACCTCGCGCCCGGCCGCAGCCTGGTGGAGCACTACGTCAAGGGCGGCCAGCAAGTGTTCGCCATCTCGTGGCGCAATCCGTCGGCGCGGCACCGGGACTGGGGCTTCGACGAGTACGGCAAGGCGATCATCGACGCGCTCGACGCGCTCCAGGTGATCACCGGTGCGGACAAGGCGAACGTGTTCTCCACGTGCTCGGGCGGTATCCTCACCGCGATGGTCATGGCGCACCTGTTCGCCACCGGCCACGGCGACCGGATCGCCGGCCTCACCTTCGGCGTCACCGTGCTCGACCAGAGCCACGCGGGCTTCGCCTCGGCCCTCGCGGACCGCCGCGCCGCGGACGCCGCGATCCGCACGTCCGCGAGCAAGGGTTACCTCGACGGTGCCGCCATGGCGGAGATGTTCGCCTGGCTCCGCCCGACGGACCTGGTGTGGCGGTACGTGGTCAACAACTACATCCAGGGGCGCCCGCCGGCCGCGTTCGACGTGCTGTTCTGGAACGCCGACACGACCCGGATGGCCGCCGCGCTGCACCGCGACATGGTCCTCATGGGCCTGGAGAACAAGCTGGTCACGCCGGGCGCCGCGACGATGCTGGGCACGCCGGTGGACCTGTCCACGGTGGAGGCCGACCTGTACGTGCTGGGCGGCATCTCCGATCACATCTGCCCCTGGCAGGCCACCGAGCGCAGCGCCGCGCTGTTCGGCAGCAAGGACAACACCTACGTGCTGTCCACCGCGGGTCACATCGCGTCGTTGGTCAACCCGCCCGGCAACCCGAAGTCCTCGTTCCGCACCGCGCCAGTGCTGCAGGGCCAGACGCCCGACGAGTGGTTCGAGACCGCCGAGAAGCAGTCGGGCTCCTGGTGGCCGCACCACCTGGAATGGCTCGACGCCCGCAGCGGCGCCGAAGTCGACGCACCGTCGGCCCTCGGTGCTCCAGGCTTCGAGCCGCTCGCTCCCGCTCCCGGCACCTACGTCCTGGAGAAGTGAGCACATGACCACCACCGTCAACACCCCGCAGGATCTCCTCGACCTGGTCGGGCAGACGCTCGGCACCACCGACTGGATCACCATCGACCAGGACCGCGTGAACCTGTTCGCGGACGCCACCGGGGACCACCAGTGGATCCACGTCGATCCGGAAAAGGCGGCGAAGGGGCCGTTCGGCGGGACCATCGCCCACGGCTACCTCACACTGTCGTTGGCGCCGTTGCTGCTGCAGGAGGCCGTCGTCGTCGAGGAGTTCGCCGCGGCGCTGAACTACGGCCTGAACAAGGTCCGCTTCCCGGCGCCCGTGCCGGTCGGGTCGCGACTGCGCGGCACCGTCGAACTGGTTGCGGCGCAGGACAAGAAGGGTGCGATCGAGGCCGTCTTCCGCCTCACTTTCGAGGTCGACGGTGCCGAGCGTCCTGCCTGTATCGCCGAGACGGTGGTGCTGTACCGGTGAGCGAGGAGCAGGAGAGCGGCGCGCAGGAGATCGAGGACCGACTCATCGCCACGGGCGGACAGCGGATCCGCGTGCGCTACCGGCCCGGCACGGGCGTTCCGCTGGTGCTGTGCAACGGGATCGGTGCGAGCCTCGAGGTGCTGGACCCGTTCGTGGACGCTCTCGACCCGCAGCGACCGGTGGTGCGGTTCGACGTGCCGGGCACAGGCGAATCGCCCACATCGGTTCTCCCGTATGGATTCCCGTATCTTGCTTGGGTGCTGGGTCGGGTGCTGGACGAGCTGGACATCGGTGTCGTCGACATCCTGGGCCTGTCCTGGGGCGGCGCGCTGGCGCAGCAGTTCGCCTTCCAGAATCCGATGCGCTGCCGACGCCTCATCCTGGTCTCCACGGGGACCGGGGCGATCATGGTCCCCGGCGATCCGCGGGTGCTGTCGAAGATGGTCACGCCGCGGCGGTTCCGTGATCCCGAGTACGCGGCGCAGGTGGCCGGCGAGCTGTACGGCGGAGCGGTCCGGGAGGACGGGAAGGGCATCGCCGAGACGTTCTCGCGGCAGATGCACGCCGGCTCGAAGATGGGCTACCTGCACCAGCTCCTGGCGGGCTCGGTGTGGACGTCGATCTTCGCGTTGCCGGTGATCCGGCAGAAGACGCTGCTGGTGTTCGGCGAGGATGATCCGATCATCCCCATGATCAACGGCAGGATCTTCGAGACGCTCCTCCCGCGGGCCACGCTGCACCGCCACGACGGCGGCCACGTCGACCTGGTGACCAGGGCGGCGAAGCTGGCCCCGGTGATCGACGAGTTCCTCGGGACGCCGCACCTGGGACGGCGCCAGTGGCGCGGGCGGACCGCCGGTCTGCTCACACCGCGCGACTAACCCTGGAATGATTCCAAATCCGGGCGTACTCTAGTCGGCATGAGTGAGGTGGACACCGCCGAGGGTCGGCTGCGGGGCGTGGGGCTGCGGATCACCGCCCCCGCGTCGCCGCGCTCGGCTACCTCGACGGGCATCCGCACGCGACGGCCGACGACGTGGCAGAGCACCTCCGCGGGCGGCTCGGCACCGTCGCCACGCAGACGGTGTACGACGTGCTGCGGGTGTGCTCGGAGAAGGGACTGCTGCGGCGCATCGAGCCGGCGGGGTCGGCCGTCCGGTACGAGGCCCGCGTCGCCGACAACCATCACCATCTGGTGTGCCGCACCTGCGCGAAGATCGTCGACATCGACTGCGCCGTGGGTACCGCGCCGTGCCTCACCGCGGACGACGACCACGGCTTCGTCATCGACGAGGCCGAGGTCACGTTCTGGGGCTACTGCCCCGACTGCGCGCCCCACTGAGCATCCCCGGGCGCGTCCCCTGTGACGCGGACTACTGTCGAGGGTGGCGCCGCCCGGGCCTTGGGCGGCACGAATGCGAAGGAGTGCGATATGAGCTTGGACGTCGTTTACACCATCTCCTCGACCGCCACCGGTGGCGGCCGCGACGGGCACGTGAAGTCGGCCACCGGCCGCATCGACCTGGACACCCGTCCGCCCGCCGAGATGGGCGGCAGCGGCGAGGGCACCAACCCGGAGGAGCTGTTCTCCGCGGGCTACGCGGCGTGCTTCCTGGGCGCGATCCGCGCCGTGGGCCGCAACGAGAAGGTGGCCGTCCCGGACGACACCAGCGTCGACGTCACCGTCGGTTTCGGCAAGACCGAGACCGGATTCGGTATCAACGCCGCCATCAAGGCCACCCTGCCGGGCCTCGCCCAGGCCGACGCGGAGGCTCTCGTCGCCAAGGCGCACCAACTGTGCCCGTACTCCAACGCGACGCGCGGCAACATCGACGTCGACCTGACCACCGCCGTCTGATCGGCTCCTGAGCACGCTGCTGCGGCCCGCCGCCCTGGGACTCGTCTTCCTGGGCGGCGCGGCTGGCACGTTTGTGCGCGCCGAGGTGGGGCACTGGCTGCCGCACAGCCCGTTTCCGTGGGCGACGTTCGTGGTGAACATGCTCGGCGCGTTCCTGCTCGGCGGGTTGATCGAAGCCCTCTCCCAACGGCCGGACGACGAGCGGCATCGTCGGGTCAAGCTACTGTTCGGCACCGGATTCTGCGGGGGCCTCACGACGTACAGCGCGTTCGCGCTGGACATCCACGACGCGGGCCCGGCCGTCGGCGCACTGTACGCGGGGTCGACGGTGCTCCTCGGTCTCGTTTCGGCGATCGCCGGGGCGGCGGTGGTGCGCCGATGACGGCGCTGTTGGTGGCGGTCGGCGGGGGCATCGGTGCCGTCCTGCGCTACCTGGTCGACGGTGCCCTCCGCTCCCGTCTGTCGTTCTGGGCGACGGCGGCGATCAACGTGTCGGGCTCGTTCGTGCTCGGGCTCCTGGCCGGTCTGGTCGCCGGGGGAGGGCTGGGCGGCACGGCGCTCGCGATACTCGGCACCGGCGTGTGCGGCGGCTACACGACGTTCAGCACGGCTACCGTCGAGACGTGGACCCTCCTGCGGGATCGACGCTACCGCGACGGGATCGCGTACGGCCTGGCCACGCTCGGCGCGAGCGTCGTCGCGGTGTGGGGCGGCTACGCCCTCGGCGCGGTGTGACTCACGCGCCGCTGCGCTCGAGCGCGTACCGGTGCACCGGGCGCGTGAGCAGCAGCGAGAACAGGAACAGGAACATCACGATCACCGCGCCCCACATCGGCAGGCCCGCCAGGGGCGCACCGTTGTGGTCGACGCCGAAGCGGCTCACCGGATCGGTGTAGTCGCGTTCGTTGCCGAGCAGCGCCGACGCGGCGGCGAACAGGAAGCCGACGAACACGGCCAGACCGTAGAGCACCGTCGCCCAGCGTTGCCCGAACAGGGCGAACAGGCCCGTGAACGCCATCGCGGCGACGGTCACCAGCCCGGCGATCGCGATCACCAGGATCGTGATCGTGCGCACGCCCAGCGGCGACGCCGGGAAGTTCCCCGGATATCCCATCGTGCCCAGCAGCGCCGAGCACTGGATGATCGCCGTGACGTAGAGCGCGATGGCGCCCGCGCCCGCGACGAGTGAGACGAGGACCCACAGCCACATCGCGCCGGGCCGGCGCAGTTTCGCCATGGGGTTACGCCAGCCGGGCCTTGACGGCGGACGAGAGGCGCTTGCCGTCCGCGGCGCCGGCTGCCTTGGCGTTCGCGACCTTCATGACCTGGCCCATCTGGCGCACCGTCGGGGCCTCGCCGAGCTCCGCGGTCACCTCGGCGACTGCGGCGTCGACGAGGGCGTTCAGCTCGTCGTCGCTGAGCTGCTTCGGGAGGTAGCGCGCCATGACCTCGGCCTCGGCGCGCTCCTTGGCGGCGAGCTCGTCGCGGCCGTTGGACTCGAAGATCTCCGCGGCCTCGCCGCGCTTCTTCACCTCGCGCGCGACGACCTTCAGGAACTCCTCGTCGGTCAGCGCGTGCGCCGTGCCGGAGGTCTCCTCGTTCTGGATCGCCGAGAGCAGCATGCGCAGCGTGCCCGTGACCAGGGTGTCCTTGGCCTTCATCGCGGTCTTGAGGTCGTCGCGGATCGCGGCCTTCACTTCTGACATGTCGTCCAAGTTACGCGGTGTGCGACGGGGCGGCAGCTGAGTATCCTGGGGGAATGGCAGTTCATCCTCTTCTCCGTGCCGGGGCCGGCCTGGTGGGCGCGGGTGCCGCGTCCATCGCGTACGCCACGGTGTACGAGCGCAACGCGTTCACGCTGCGCGAGCACACGCTGCCGATCCTGCCGCCGGGCTCGCCCACGCTGCGCCTGCTGCACATCTCGGACCTGCACATGACCCCGGGACAGCGGCTCAAGCAGGGCTGGGTGCGTGAGCTGGCCGCGCTGGAGCCCGATCTGGTGGTCAACACGGGCGACAACCTGTCGCACCCGCGGGCCGTGCCGGCGGTGGTGCAGACTCTGGGACCGCTGCTCGGCCGCCCCGGCCTGTTCGTGTTCGGCTCCAACGACTACTTCGGGCCCACGCCGAAGAACCCGGCGAAGTACTTCGACAAGGACCACGAGCGCAAGCACGGCGAGCCCCTGCCCTGGCAGGACCTGCGGGCCGCGTTCGCCGAGCGCGGCTGGCTCGACGCGACGCATCAGCGGCGCCGGCTCGAGGCCGGCGGCGTCACCATCCAGGTGGCGGGCGTGGACGATCCGCACATCGAGCGGGACCGGTACGAGACCATCGCGGGGCGTGCGGACGAGTCCGTGGACCTGCGGCTCGCGCTCACGCATTCGCCCGAGCCGCGCGTGCTCGACCGGTTCGCGTCCGACGGCTACGACCTCGCGCTCGCCGGCCACACGCACGGCGGGCAGCTGTGCCTGCCGGTGTACGGCGCGCTCATCACGAACTGCGGTCTGGACCGATCACGGGTGAAGGGGGCCTCCGCGTGGGGCGCGCACATGAAGCTGCACGTGAGTGCGGGCCTCGGCACGTCGCCGTGGGCGCCGTTCCGCACCTTCTGCCGGCCGGAGGCGTCGCTGCTCACCCTCGTCGGCGCGCCGGTGCGCGACCGCGAGGTCGAGATCGGCCCCGTCGTCGCTCCGGAGGCAGTACAGGCCTGACCTGCCGATTTCCTGCCCGACGGTGGCTGTAGTAACCTATTGCAGGTTGTTACAGTCACGGGGTGTGGCGCAGCTTGGTAGCGCGCTTCGTTCGGGACGAAGAGGTCGTGGGTTCGAATCCCGCCACCCCGACTCGTTGGTTGAGACGACAGCAGGGCCCCTGATCAGTGGAAACACTGGCCAGGGGCCTTACTTGTGGCCGGATCCGCGAGCGCGGGGCCCCACGTGTGGTCACGCGTCGTCCGGTATCCGTGGGGTGTGCCGCGATCCGAGTGCGCTCGGATCCTGTCCGCTCTGGACAAGCGCCGGGAGGGTCGGCGAGCTCGAGGACACGGCCGGCGCCGCGGTGTACCTGGCCTCCCGCGCGGATGACTACGTCGTCGGGTCCACCATCACCCTGGACGGCGGCGCCAGCCTCACTCGGTGAGGAGGCGCTCGGTGAGCCAGCGCTCGATCTCGTCGGCGGCGAGCGCGGCGGCGGTCGGCTCGCCCTCGGTGAGCGCCGCACCGAAGTGCTTGCCGCGAACCCGCACGTGCGTGACGTCGTCGGTCCCGAACGCCGCGACCATCGCGCGGGCGTCGTCGGGGAAGCACGCCTGATCGCCGGTGATCTCGATGAACAGGGCCGGCATGGTGACCGCCGGGGCGCAGCGGAGGAAACCGGCGTTGCTGCTCAGCGCCGACCAGGTCGACAGCCACGCATCGGGCGTGGTCAGCCGCCCGAAGCCGACGACGCCGTAGTCGGTGAGGTCGGGCCGGGAGCCGAACAGCGAGCCGTACGGCCGGTCGTTGGGGTCGATCGACGGGTCCATGCAGCGCAGGTCGGCGTCGGTGCGGTGCACCACGATGAACTCTGTGGCCAGTGCGTCGCGGCGGTCGGCCGGATCCTTGGACTCGGCGTACCGTTGCTGAGCCGCGCGGGACTGCGCGACCCGCTCGCGGGCGAGCGCGTCGATCCGTTCGATCCGGGCCCGCTGCGCTGCGCGGTACCGCTCCACGAACTCCGCGGAGTACGAGCTGGGCGCCGGGGCCGGCGCGTAGCCGTTGTCCGGGTTGAACGGATCCAACTCGGGCAGGATCGACCGCGGGTCGGTCTCGTCGGCGACCGACGGGTCGATCATCCGCAGTAGCAGCTCGCCCTGTCCGGGGTGCGGCGCCATGAACACCGCGAGGTCCGGCGCCGGCATCCGCGCCTCTGGCAGCTTTACCGGCTTGCCGCTCGGGGTGCGCGTGAGACGCTCTTCCGTGGGCAGCCCGGCCTGCTCGATGTAGAACGCCGCCAGCGCGCCGCCGCCGGAGTGGCCCACGGCGATCACGGTCTCGAAGCCCCGGTCGCGCAGGTACGCGTGCCCCGCGGCCATGTCCAACAGAGCCTGCTCGTGCAGCAGCGTGAGGTCGTTGCCCTGGGTCCGGCTGCCCTGCGTCCACACTGCCACCCCGCGACGCAGGAACTCGGGAACGAGCACGTGGTGCGTGAAGTCCTGCCGCGGATGCATCAGGAACGCCACGGCGGTCGCGCCCGGGACCGTCCGGAGCAGGCCCGACACCTTGGCCCCGTCGACGGTGTCGAGCTCGACCGGGGTGGTCTCGGTGCCGTCCGGCACCTCCTCGGCGTCCAGGTACCGTCCGGCGCCGACGCGCTCGGCGGTGGTCATCGGTCGACCACCCGGAGTGCGTCCTTGTCGTGCTGCGCGACGCGGGAGTGCTCCAGGCCTGCGAGGGCGCTGTACCAGACGGCGTGCCGGCAGCCCGTGGCCCGCCGGTCGATCGCGATCTCGTCGGGCTGGGTGATCCGAAAGTACGGTCCCACCTTCTCGATCTCGTTGCCGGGGTCGGCCCCGGCCACCTTGATGACGCCCTCGTTCTCGGGGACGTCCAGGACGTACATGCGGCTCATCGGACCTCGACCTCCTCGTCGGCGTTCCACGCTGCGTCGCCGGCGTCGGTGAGGCCGGCGAGCTCACGCTGCCGCTCCTCCCACGTCTCGGCCTTCTCCACGATCAGCTCGGCCTTGCGCATCAGCAGGGCATCCATCGAGGGTGCGCCGCCGGAGACCACGTCGCACAGCGCCTCCAGGGTGAGCGCGGCGTCGAGGTCCTCCTGCGGCGTCACGGGCCGCAGGGCCGGGTGATCTCGACCATGTAGCCGTTGGGATCGTGGGTGTAGATCGACTCGATGGTCTCGTGCATCACCTGCATCTCGCACGGCCAGTCCGAGTCGTCCAGGCGGCGGCGGTACTCGAGCAGATCCTCTTCGCTGTCCACGTGGATCGCCAGGTGGCGCGAGTTCTTGAAGAATTCGGGAGTGCCCTGGGGCAGCCGCGCCCAGGAGTCGCCGGGCGCGGTCTGATCCCCGAACGGCTCGAGGCCGAAGTAGTAGAAGAACGCCATCCGGTCGCCGTTACCGATGTCGAAGAAGAAGTGTATGAAGTCGGGGTGGTTCTCGGGTCCCCAGCCGGCGGCGCAGATCGAGTGGACGATGGGGAACTTGAGCACGCCGTTGTAGAAGTTCACGGTGCCGACGGGGTCGAAGGTCGGGAAGGCGGCGTGGTCGACGCCCTGGACGCGGTGCTCGGAAGTCCTGGCGGACATGTCTTTCTCCTTATCCGGTAGCGGGTGAGTCAGGCTCCGGCGGTGGCCGGTGCGGCGGCATCGGTGCGGAGCAGCGAACCGGCGCCGGGGATGTCGACGGTGGCGCCCACCGACCGCAGGATCCGGTAGGCGCCTGCGGTGGCGGCGGTGATCACCGGGATGCCGAATTCGTCCTCGGCGGCCTGGACCAGGTCGAGTGACGGCATCTGCACGCATGCGGACAGCACGAGCGCGTCGACGCCGGTCAGGTCCAGACTGCGCGCGGCCTCCATGACGCGATCGCCAGGGATGCAGCCCACCTCGGCGTTGTCCGCCACCTCCAGGGCGCGCCAGTCGGTCACCGTCACGCCCTCGTGCTCGAGGTACGCCATCACCTGCTCGGCGAGTGGGCGCAGGTAGGGAGTGACGACGGCGATCCGGGTGGCGCCTATGTCGTTCAGGGCGTCCACGAGGGCGCCGGCGCTGGAGAGCACGCGGGCGTCGCTGCCGCCCTCGGAGAGCTGCTCGGCGATCTTCGCCTCCACGCCGTGATGTTCGCCGAGGCCGGTGGACATGATCGCGACGAGGCAGGCGTAGAGCATCGCGTCGACACCGGCGTCGCCGAGCTCGATGACGCAGCGCTCGCGCTGGGTGTTCATGGCGCGCAGCTGCTCCGGCGACACCTTCTGCATGCGCATCCGGCTCGAGTGGAACGTGAAGGTCTCCTGCGGGTGCCGGCCGAGGATCTGGGGCATCTCCGTCTCGACGGTGACGTTCGAGCTGGGGACGATCAGTCCGATCCGAATGGGCTTGACGCTCATGGTGCTCCTTGCGTGGGCTCGCTGTACCCCTCCAGTATTCGACACTACCGTCCAATTGTCAACAGTCATGTTCAAAACATGACGCCGACGCCGACCGCAGAACGGCACTCGCCCGGCCGTCCTGCGGCCGGGCGAGCGGGATGTTCAGTTGTGGTGCGCGATCTCAGATCAGCGGTTCGAGCCGGTCGAGCCGGTCCCGGATCCCCTGCAGCAGGGCGGCGGGACCGCCGCCACCGTCGCCGTCACCGGAGTCGGGGACGCACAGCATGCGACGGGCGAGGGCCGTGACGGTGCTTACGATCGACTTGACCTCGACGGCGTCGGCGGGCCGCGCCCACCAGGCCACCCAATTGCACATGCCGAGCAGGCTCAGGGCGGCGGTGCGGGCGTCGACGGGCACGAACTCCCCCTGCTTGACGCCCTCCTCGATGATGGCGATGGTCTCGCGCAGCACCGGCGCTTGGCGCGGGCGTGCTCGGCGCCGGCCTCCTCCGGCAGCATCATTTCGGAGCGATCGAGTATCCGGAACTGGCTCGGGTGCTCCGCGCGCTGCTGCACGAGCTGCTCGGTGAGCAGCGTGATCTTCTCCGTCGGCGCGAGGTCGGAGCGCTTGCGCAGTTCCTCGATCACGTCGGCGAGGTCCCGTGAAACCCGCTCCACCAGCATCACGAGGAGGTCTTCCTTGCTGCTGAGGTAGTGGTAGAGCGCGGGCCGGGACACGCCGACCGCGTCCGCGATGTCCTGCAGGCTGGTCGCGTCGTAGCCCTTCACCGCGAACAGACCGGTCGCAGCGTCCAGCACGTCGCTCACGATCAGGTCCTGCGGCGCGACCCGCGGCCCGTTCTCTCCACTGTCGACATGTCGACGACCCTATCCCCCGGCGGGCTCGGCCGCCGGGAAGCTCATGCCGTGAGCACGACGGCGTCGGCCCGCCCCACGGCGACCGCCGCCGCGGCCTCCGGCCGCAGGGCCTCCGGGATCTCGAGCACCACCGTCTTGCCCGCCCAACGGATCCGCTCGGCAAGGTCGATGCGCGCACCCACCGCCGCGTGGTCTGACGGTCCGCCGACCACCACCACGGGGGCCTCCCTGCGGCCGCGGCCACGACGAAGTCGTCGTGCCCCGTCTCCCACGCGGCGGCGCCGCTCCATTCCACGCGGGTAGCATCCGGGAGCTGTTCCGCCGTCACGATCTTCGACGGTGCGCGGAGCGCCTCGGTCTCGAGCGGAAGGCCCAGGACCCAGTCGTCGACGGCGTCCCAGTCCCCCGCCGGCTCGCCGCCCAGGGCGCGCAGCGCGACGGTGGCCGCTTCGGGGAACTCGGCAGCGTAGTGGCCGATCCCCAGGTTGCCGGCGCGGGTCATGTACGACAGCGCGGTGGCCTCCGGCGCCGTGCCGGCGCGCTCGCGGAAGCTGGTCCACCAGTTCTGCGAGCGGGCGGCGAGATGCTTGAACCGCTGTACCGAGGGGCGACGCGCGGCCTCGTAGGCTGCGAAGGCCGCGCCCGTATCCTCGTGCGCGGCGAGTGCGGCAGCGAGGGCGATGGCGTCCTCGATCGCCAGCTTGGTGCCGGATCCGATGGTGTAGTGCGCGGTGTGCGCGGCGTCGCCGATCAGCACCACATTGCCGGTGGACCAGCGGTCCAGTGTCACGGTGGGGAACTGCGCCCAGCGGGTGCGATTGGCCAGCAGCTCGCCGCCGTTCAGCTCGCGGGCGAACACCCGCTCGAGGTGTTTCAGGCTCGCGGTGTCCGACTCTCCCGCGGGCGTCGCGGCGGCGTTGGCCGCGAGCCCCGCCGCCTCCCAGGTGATGTCGTCGGCCTCGATCAGGAAGGTGCTGCGGTCGTCGGCGTAGGGGTACGCGTGCACCACGAACAGCTCGTCGCCGTCGCCGCGCCAGGTGAAGTTGGCGTTGTCGACGGCGAAATCGGTTCCGCACCACATGAAGTGGAGGCGACCGTAGTCGACGTGCACCCCGAGTTCGTCCGCCACCGCGTCTCGGACGGCGCTGCGGGCCCCGTCGGCGGCGACGACGACGTCGGCCGAGACGTCGTCGAGGCCCGCTTTCACGCCGCTACGGATCTCGACGCCCACCTCGAGCGCCGCCTTGGTGAGCACCTCCAGCAGCACCGCGCGGCCGATGGCGAGGTTTCGTGCGCCGTGCAGGCCTACGTCACCGGCGTCGGTGCGCAGCACCAGCGAGTGGCCGCCGTGACTGACCTCGCGCATCCGGTCCGCGGTCTGCGGGTCCACCTTCGCGAGATTGCTCATCGTGGCCTCGGTGAGGCCGACGCCGAAACCGAACGTCTCGGTGCTGCTGTCCGTGCGCTCGTACACGGTGACCTGAGCGTTCGGGTCGGCGAGCTTGATCAGCCGGCCTGCGGCGAGGCCGGCGGGCCCGCCACCGATGATCGCGACGGTCCGGCCGGGGAGGGGCTGGTTGGTCATTCCTGTTCCTTTCGGCTGTCGGGGCTTATCGCGCGGCGGTGGGGAGGTCCGCGGCGAGCCGCTCCGCGATGCGTTCGCGGAGGTCCTTCTTCGACACCTTGCCGACGTTGGACAGCGGGAACTCGGTCACCACCTCGACCCGCTCGGGCAGCTTGTACTTCGCGAGACCCTGCCCCAGGAGGAACTCGCCGAGCGTCGCGACGGTCGGCGCCTCGGCCCCGTCGTCCACGATGAGGTAGGCGCACGCGCGTTCGCCGAGGACGGGGTCGGGCATCGCGACCAGCGCGGCGCTGACGACGTCGGGGTGGCGCAGCATGACCTCCTCGACCTCCTCGGCGTGGATCTTCTCGACGCCGCGGTTGATCACGTCCTTGATCCGGCCCTCGATCGAGTAGACCGTGACGCCGCCGATCTCGTGGGCGCGGGCGAGGTCGCCCGTACGGTAGTAGCCGTCCGCGCTGAACCCGTCGCGGTTGTGCTGCTCCGCGCGATAGTAGCCGCGGATCGTGTACGGACCGCGGGCGCAGAACTCGCCGATCTCGCCGGGCGCCACCGGATCGTCGCTGCCGATCTCGGCGATCCGCACTTCGTCGCCGGGCGAGACGGGGGCGCCCACGCTGTGGTGCCGCACGCTCTCGCCGGCCCCGGTCGGGGTCACGAAGAACATCCCCTCGGCCATGCCGAACATCTGGCGGACGGCGATGCCCAGCTCATCCCGCAGTCGCTCGGAGACCTCCTCCGGCAGCGCCTGACCGCCGACCACGAAATCCTCGATGGAGGTCAGATCGGTGGAGGCGCTACGCGGATCCTCGAGCAGCCGCACGGCGACGGCGGGCGGCACCAGCGGCAGCGAGGTGGGGCGCTCGGCGGCGATGAGGTCGAGGATGTCGGAGGTCTTCGCGGAGGGGGCGAGGACCAGCTGCGCGCCCGCCAGGATCGTGGGCTGCACGGCCAGGCCGATGCCCGCGTTGTGCATCACGGGCAGCGGGTAGAGCACCTTGGTGGCGCCGTCGTAGCTCATCGCCTCCGCCCACGCGCGGGAGTTGTAGACGTACTCCTCGTGCTGCCGGGCGGCCACCTTGGGCAGGCCGGTGGTCCCTCCGGAGAGCTGGAAGACCGCGATCTGCGCAGGATCCACGGCGGGCGGCGCGGGTGCGGCGGCGCCGATCTCCGACAGGCGCTCCAGGGTGGGGGTGTCCCCGATCGCGTCGCCGCGGGTCACCACGACCACCGGCAGTGTTCCGGAGGCGTGCAGCGCGCGGGCGACGGCGAGGGCTTCGCCGGCGCCGTGGTCCGCCTGCACGATCGTCGCGCGGGCGCCCACGTGCTGGGCGAGCAGGCCGATCTCGCGCTCGCCGTGCTGCGGGAGGGTGCACACCGGGCGCAGTCCCGCGATCAGGGCGCCCAGGTAGGCCACGACGGTCTCGGCCACATTCCCCATCTGGAACATGACCGGCTCGCCCGGCTCCAGCTCGGTGCCTGCGAGCAGGCCGGCGCCGAACGCCCGCGCCCGGACGAGCAGCTCACCGTGAGTCCACCGGACCTCCGGCGTGATGAGGTAAGGGCGGTCGGCGAACCGGGCGAGCGCGTCGGTCAGCTCGTCGGGCAGCGACCTGCCGCGCCACAGGCCGTCCGCCCGGTACCGGGCGACGACGTCGTCGGGATAGGAGACCAACCCGGCCTCGTGCGCCGAGCGGGTGGAGGACTGCACATCGTTCTCTGACATATTCGTCAATTTATCAACATGCCTGTTGACACACAAGGGGTCGGCGGGGTTTCTTGACATTGCCGACGAAAGTTCACCATCGGCGTAATCTCACTCGCGAACGCCGGCCGGCCACCGTCCGCGTCGACCAGTCAAGGAGCACCACATCATGACGACCACCTCCGCAGTCTTCTCCACCACCATCGACGCCGCAGGCGTTCCGCTCGCGGCACGCGTCGCCGAGTCCCCGGGCGAGCCGCGAGCCCTGATCGTCGCGATTCACGGCGGAACGTACGATTCCGAGTACTTCCACGCAGGCGCGGACTCGCTGCTGGCCCTCGCCCCGAGCCTCGGGTACACGATCGTCGCGATCGACCGGCCGGGCTACGGCGGCAGCGCGGCGGTCCCCGCTGAACTGTTCGGCTTCGACGCGCAGTCCACCGTCCTCGCGGCGGCGGTGGACGCACTGCGGACTCGGTACGGCCGGCCCCGGTCCTCGTCGGTCATTCGATCGGCGGCATGCTCGCGCTGCTCACGGCCACGAAGACCGCGACGCCACCCGCCGGCGTCGAGGTCAGCGGCCTCGGCGAGCTCTGGCAGCCGGGAATCCGAGAGATGTGGGGCGGCCTGCGCGGTGACGCCCCGGCGATCGAGCTGCCGGCCGAGGCCCACGCCGGTGTCATGCTCGGGCCCGACGGTTCGTTCACGCCGGCCCACGTGGCCCGCGACGGCGAACTGCTGCGCCCGATGCCGATGCCCGAGCTCTACGACGTGGTCGACTGGGCTGATCGACTGCCCGACGTGGGGGCTGCGGTCGCCGCGCCGGTTCGGGTGACCTTCGGCGAGTACGACAAGATCTGGCGCTCCGACAGTGAGGCGCGGGCGGCGCTCGCCCGGCACTTCACGGCCGGACCCGTCGACGTGCGCCTGATGCGCGGCGTCGGCCACTCCATCGAGCTGCACACGCGTGCCCGCGAGTACGCGCTGTCCCAGTTGTCCTTCGTCGAGCAGGTGACTGCCTGACGGCCGGTACTCGTCCCGGGAGAGGCACGCCTGCGTCGCCGGCCGCGAGTCCGACCGGCGACGACGACGGAGTGCGGCCCCGGCCACTAGTAGCCTCGGGCGATCCATTCGCCGAGGTGCGGCGCCTCGGCGCCGATCGTGGTGCAGGCACCGTGGCCCGGCCGGACCACGGTGTCGGGCGGCAGCGGTAGTAGTCGGCTCCTGATGGAATCGATGATCGTCGGGAAATCGGAGAGCGACCTGCCCGTGGCCCCTGGGCCGCCGGAGAACAGCGTGTCTCCCGAGAACAGGGAATCGAGCTGTGGTGCGTGCAGGCACACGGAGCCGGGACTGTGCCCCGCAGTGTGGATCACCCGGACTTCGACGCCGGCGACGACGATCCGCTCACCGTCGGTCAGCGGAGCGTACTTCTCGCCCGGGTGGCTCGAGTCCCACAGCGGTCGGTCCGCGGGGTGCAGCCGGATCGGTGCGCCGTAGTGAGCGGCGAGCTCCGGCGCAACGGTGATGTGGTCGTTGTGTGCGTGCGTGCACACGATGGCGATCACGTCGCGATCACCGACCGCCTCGACGATCGGTCCCGCCTCGTGGGAGGCGTCGACGATGAGCACCTCCCGATCGTCGCCGATCAGCCAGATGTTGTTACTGACTTCCCATGTACCCCCGTCGAGGGCGAACACACCGCTGGTTTCGACGAGCTCGATACCGGCGCCGGTCACAGCTCGACCACGGACCGGAGCACCGAGCCCCGGTGCAGTCGTTCGAACGATTCCTCGACGTCGCCGAGCCCGACACGTTCGGTCACGAACCGCTCGAGCGGCAACCGGCCCTGCCGGTACAGGTCCACCAGCATGGGGAAGTCGCGGTCGGGAAGGCAATCGCCGTACCAGCTCGACTTCAGCGCGCCGCCGCGGCTGAAGAAATCGACCAGGGGCATCTCCAGCGTCATGGCCGGCGTCGGCACCCCGACGAGGACGACGGTTCCGGCGAGGTCGCGGGCGTAGAACGCCTGCTTCCAGGTCTCCGGTCGGCCGACGGCGTCGATCACGACGTCGGCACCGAAGCCGCCGGTCGCCTGCCGGATCGCCTCGACGGCGTCCTCCCGCGATGCGTCGACCGTGTGCGTCGCGCCCAGCGCCGTCGCCGCGGCTAGCTTGTCCGCCTCGAGGTCCACGGCGATGATCTTGGTCGCGCCGGTCAACCGGGCGCCCATGATCGCGGCGTCACCGACGCCGCCGCACCCGATCACGGCGACCGAGTCGCCGCGTCCGACGCCGCCGGTGTTGACGGCCGCACCGAGTCCGGCCATCACGCCGCAGCCGAGCAGGCCGACCACGGCGGGATCGGCTTCGTCGACGATGGTGCACTGCCCCTCGTGGACCAGGGTCTTATCCGCGAAGGCGCCGATCCCCAGCGCCGGCGTCAGTTCCGTGCCGTCCTCCAGCGTCATCTTCTGCGTGGCGTTGTGGGTGTCGAAGCAGTACTGCGGGCGCCCGCGCCTGCAGGCCCGGCACTGCCCGCACACGGCTCGCCAGTTGAGGATGACGAAGTCGCCCGGCTGGACCGTGGAGACGCCCTCGCCGACCGATTCGACGGTGCCCGCGGCCTCATGGCCCAGCAGGAACGGGAACTCGTCGGTGATGCCGCCCTCCCGGTAGGTGAGGTCGGTGTGGCAGACCCCGCATGCGGCGATGTCCACCACGACCTCGCCGGGACCGGGGAGGGGATGACGATCGTGGTGAGCTCGACGGGGGCTCCGGGAGCGCGGGCGATCACGCCGCGGACGTGCTGTGACATTGTCTCGGTTCTCTCCTTCGGATTCGCGCGGCGCCGCTGCGGCGCCGCCTCAGAGTTGCTTTCGGGCGGCGACGTGCGCAGTGGGGTCGTTGATCGACTCCACCGCGACGAGCCGCCCCTCGCGGTAGCAGCTCGTCGAGAACGAGCCCGTCGACGGGTCGCCGACGATCCTCGCCTCGTCGTGCCCCGTGCCGTCCCCGGCGATCTGCAGTTTGAGGTCGTGCTGGTCGCTCCAGAACCACGGAAGGGCCTGGTACGGGGTGGGATCGCCGGTCACGGTGCGGGCGACGGCCCGCGCCTGGTCGGTGGCGTTCTGCACGGATTCGCGCCGTCGGGTGCTTCCGTCCGCGGTGGTGAACCGGGCGCAGTCGCCGATCGCGAAGACGGCCGGATCGCAGGTCCGGAGATGGGTGTCGACCAGGACCCCGTCGTCCACGGCGAGGCCGGCGTCGGCCGCCAGGTCGACGTTGGGCACCGCGCCGACGCCCACGACCACGAGGTCGGCGCGCACCTCGTCGTCGCCGAGGTCGATGCGGACCGAGGGGCCGTCGGCGGCGAAGCCCCGCACGCGCGCCCCGGTTCGGATCTCGGTCCCCCAGGAGCGCTGCGCGCGTGCGACGTGCGCGGAGGTGGGTTCCGACAGTGAGCGCTGCAGGAGCCGGTCGGCCGACTCCAGGACGACCGTGTCGATCCCCTTCGACGCGGCGACGGCGGCGAGTTCGAGGCCGATGAATCCGCCGCCCACGATCGCCAGCCTCGTCGCGCCGGCCAGGCGGGGCGCGAGGGCGTCGACGTCGGCGAGCGTGCGCAGCGTTGCGACCGCCTCGAGGTCGAGGCCCGGTATGTCGAGCCGGCGCGGCCGGGCACCGGTCGCCAGGATGAGGGTGTCGTACGGGACCCGTTCGCCGGAGTCCAGGTGGACGCTCCGTCCGGCGCGGTCGATGCCGGTCGCGGCGACGCCGGTCCGGAGCGTGATGTCGTGTCGGGTGTAGAAGCTCTCGGGCCGGAACGCCAGGCGACGTTGCTCGACCTTCCCGAGCAGGTACCCCTTGGACAGCGGTGGCCGCTGATAGGGCATGGAGTCCTCGTCGCCGAGGAGCGTCACGGAGCCGGTGTATCCGCGGTCCCGAAGGGCGGCCGCGGCCGCGAATCCAGCGTGTCCGGCCCCGACGATGACAGCGTGAGGGCCGGTGCTCACCACTGGTCCTCCGGGAGCTCGACGACCAGGCCGTCGACGGCGGGACCGCCGACGAGCTGGCACGAGAGCCGGCTCGTGGGCCGACGCGGGGCCACGGTGCCCTCGAGCATGTCGTCCTCGAGCGGGGTCATCGGGGGGACCCGGTTCGCGCAGCCCTCGGTGAGATAGATGTGGCAGGTCGCGCAGGTCGCGTTGCCACCGCACTCGGCGAGGATCTCGTCGATGCCCGCGTCGATGGCGGCCTCCATGAGCGAGACGCCATCGGGGACGGTGACGTCCGATCGCGAGCCGCCGGGATGGACGAATGTCACTTGTGCCATGGGAGTAGCCCTTTCGGGGGAGGGGAGGGAGGGACGGACGGAGGTGGGTCGGCGCGGGGCCGGGCTACGCGGGGATGGGCGTGAACTCGACGGGGAGGTCGACGATCTCGAGGAGTTTTCCGCCCTGGAGGGTCGAGTAGGTGACTTCGCCGGCCAGCCGCAGATCCGGAAGCCGCTCGAAGAGGCGTTCGATCATCACCTTCAGCTCGTGCCGCGCCAGGTGGCGGCCCAGGCACAGGTGCGGGCCGAACCCGAAGGCCAGGTGCGGATTCGGCTTGCGGTCCAGCTTGAACTCCTCGGGGTCGTCGAACCGTCGCGGATCGTGGTTCGCCGAGGCGTAGTTGAGGAACAGGCGGGTCGATTCGGGAACCTCGACTCCGGCGATGGCGGTGTCGGCCGTCGCGGTCCGCGCGAAGATGTGCAGCGGCGTCGTGACGCGGAGGCTCTCCTCGATCAGGGCGGAGAGCCGGGGCCCGCCGTGGTCGACGACCTCCCGCAGCCCGGGGACGCTGAGGACGTGGTGGATGAGATTGCCCATCGAGGCAGCGGTGGAGTGGTGACCTCCGATGAGGAGTGTGGTGACGACGCCGATGATCTCGTCGTCGTCGAGGTGCCGGTCCCGATCCTGCCGATCGCCAGGTCCGTGAGGAAGTCGTCCCGCGGTTCGGCGCGCCGCCGAGCGATCTGATCGTTGACGAAGGCGTCGAAACTGTTCTTGTTGTCCGCGAAGTCAGGTGTACCGATCGACTGGAACGTCTTGATCGCCTCCTCGCGGAGGGTGCCGCAGTCCGCCACGTCGAGTCCGGCGACCATGCCGACCACGTGCGCGGGGACCGGTTCGGCGAGCTCCTTTGCGAGGTTCGCGGAACCGTTGGCGGCGAACGCGTCGATGTGCCGGTCGACGATCGCCACGATGTCGTCGTGCAGAGCCCGCACGGCGGGCGGGCTCACCGGTGTCTGCATCAGGGCCCGCCAGAAGTGGTGCTCGTCGCCGTCGTAGTCGATCGGCGCCATCCGCGGCAGGCCGCTGGGCGGGATGAACGCCCCGTCGGCCGAGCTGAAGACGTCCGCGCGATTCGCGGTCTCCTTGACGTCGTCGTATCGCGTCACGTGGAGATGACCCCGTAGCGGGAGTTGTGCGCGACCGGGCAGGCGTCGCGCATCTCGGCGTACGACGACCACACTTCATCGCGGGTCAGAGTCTGGTCGAGGTGGTCGTACGTCACCTCGGTGGCTGTACGGGGGTGGGGAACGTCCATCGGATCCTCCGGCGGTTCGGCATTTACTGAACGGTCCAGTAAAGAGATTTACCCCACACAGGATGCGCGTATGTGACGCAGATGTCAATAGTTCGACACCGACTTAACTGGCCGGAGGCGGACTCACTCTCCCGTGATCCCCCGCAGGGCCGCGCGCGCCACTCGCCGATCCCATTCGTCGTCCATGGGCGTGCCGGCCAGGTAGTCGGCGTAGAACGCGCCGATCATCATCGAGGTCGCGAGCTCGAGGTCGGCTCCGGCGGTGAGTGTTCCATCGCGGACGGCCGCCGAGAGCACCTGAACGAACGTGGCGCGCCGCGGCCTGAGGGTGCTGTCGCGCACCACGTCGAGGAAGCCGGCGTCCCTGCCGTCGGCGGCAAGGCATGTGCCGACGATGCTCATCCCGCCGACCGACGCGTACTGACGACGCATGGCGGCGAGCAGGCGCGCCAGGTCGCGTTCGAGATCGCCCGACACCGGCGGAACGTCGCCGAGTTGCAGATGCTCGAGGGCGGCGCCGATGAGCCGGTTCTTGGTGCGGTAGCGCGCGTAGACGGTGACCTTCGATACCCCCGCGTCGGATGCGACACGCTCCATCGATGTGCCGGCCACCCCGTGGGCGGCGAGGGCCTTGACCGTCGCGTCGAGGATGGCTTCGTCGATCGCCGGATCGCGCGGGCGACCACGCGGTGCGGTGCCCCGCTGCGACTCATCGGACACGAGGACTCCTTCCGCGGTACGTGATGCGAACGTTAGCAAGCTCTTGCAGGAGCTCATACCGAGGCTGTCAACACTCTCGTTGAAACTTCGTCATCACTGTTGACGGTGATGTGGATCACGGTTTAGTCTTTCGGTGCGCTCGGCCCCACCGGCGATTCACCGGACCGTCCCCGAGCGTCGAGCGTTCTGCTCATGTACGGCCAGTTCTTCGAAGCAATCCGAGGGAGCCATGTCTCAATCCATCGCCGACCCCACCGGCGCGAACAGTTCACTCAATACGCGAAAACCGACAATCGCCGCTGCGATCGGGACGTTCGTCGAGTACTACGACTTCGTCGTGTACGCCTTCTTCGCGCCCACCCTGGCGGCGCTGTTCTTTCCGGCGGCCGATCCCGTCGTCTCGCTCTTGTTGACGTGGAGCGCGTACGCGACCAGTTACATCGTCAGGCCGGTCGGTGCACTCGTGTTCGGCCCGATCGGCGATCGTATCGGGCGGCAGAAGGTGCTCGCGGCGGTGATACTGCTCTCATCGGGGCGACCACCGCGATCGGTCTCCTGCCGACGCAGGCGCAGATCGGGGTCGCTGCACCGATCGTTCTCATCCTTGCGCGCCTGTTGCAGGGGATCGCTGTCGGAGGCGAGTTCGGCGGCGCGGCGACGTATGTTGCCGAGTACGCCCCCAAGGGGCGGCGAGGTTACGACCTCAGTTGGCTCGGCGTCGCCGTCGGCGGGGGCCTGCTGGCCGGATCTTTCGGCGCCCTCCTCGTGACCAACACCGCGAGTCCCGAGGTTGTCAATGGCTGGCTGTGGCGGATTCCGTTCCTGCTGGCGCTGCCCCTCGGGTTGGTCGGTGTCTACGTGCGTACGCAACTCACCGAGACGCCGGAGTTCCTAGCGGCTGCGGCGGCGAGTGAGGGCTCGGCGCGTCGAGCGCGGAACGCCTCCCAACAGATGGGCAGGGACATGCCCAGAGTTCTGTACGCCGCCGGTGTGCTCTCGGCGATGACCGCGGCGACGTACATCTTCCTGATCTTTCTCCCGTCGTACTTGTCCACGGCGATGGATTTCGCGAAGAGCGATGCCACCGTGATCAACACGACCGCGGTGGTGACCTTCTGCGTGGCGCTCCCGTTCTTCGGAAAACTGTCCGATCGGATCGGTGCACCTAGGCTGATCCTCATTTCAACGGTCCTGCTTCTGCTGCTCTCCTATCCAGCGATGAATGTACTCGATAGCGGAAATGTGTCTGCTGGAATCATTGCCATGGTCGTCATGGGAATCGTCTCCGCGATGGGCTTCGCATCGGGTCTGGCGGCGATTCCGGAATTGTTCAGCGTCCACAGCCGGTACACGAGTCTCGGGCTGGGATGGAATATCGCCGCCGTCGTGTTCGGCGGAACCGGACCGCTGATCATCACCGAAATGACGTCACTCACGGGATCGATTCTGACGCCGGCGTACTTCGTCATGGCCGGTGCCGTGTGCACCCTGGTTGCCCTGCAGTTCCGCAACCGGCTGGCCGGCTGACGCCGGCTGACCGTATCGCACTACGGCGGCACGGTGGCCGATCCACGACTTGGGTCGGCCACCAGGCGTTGGCAGTCTGAACCGCCCCGGTGTGTCCGGAGACTGACTCGATCAGTCACCGGCACCTGATGGTTGGGTGTCCTCGCAGCGTAGTACGCGGCCTCCAACTCCGCGGGTGGGATGTCACCGCAGTACTCGTAGGGCCGGCGGTGGTTGAACCAGTCGACCCATTCGGCGGTGCCGTATTCGACCTGTTCGACGCTCTTCCACGGTTTGCGGGGTTTGATCAGCTCGGTCTTGTAGAGCCCGTTGATCGTCTCAGCGAGCGCATCGTGATACGAATCACCCACGCTGCCAATCGAACTCGTAGTGCCCGCGCCGGCCAGTCCCTCGGCGAACCGGACGGAGGTGTATTGATCAGGTTCAACCGCAGGTGCTCGGCTCCGGACTGCAGCGGTTGCGGAATATACCCCCTATGGGTATCAATGACGTGTCGAACCGAAGGAGCACGTCATGGACCACAGCGCACCCACCGCCGCACCGTTCCCGCAGGGGCTGCAGACCGCGGAGCGGGGTTACCGCATCACCCCGTCGCTCACGATCCTCGACGCCGGCCGCACCCGCGTCGAGTTCGCGATCCTCGGCCCCGACGGCGCGCCCGTCACCGATTTCGACGAGCAGCACGACAAGCGGCTGCACTTCATCGCCGTGCAGCGCGACACCAGCGGCTTCCAGCACGTGCATCCCGTCATGGATCCCGTCGGCACGTGGTCGGTCGAGCTGGATCTCACGCCGGGCGTGTGGCGCTTCTTCGCCGACGTCGTCCCGTCCGCGCTCGGCTCCGGCATCGTGCTCGGCGCCGACGTCGCCGTTCCCGGCGAGTACCGCCCCGTCGACTTGCTCGCGCCGCGCGCGGTCTCGCAGGTCGACGACTACGTCGTCACGCTCGACGGCGCGCTCGTCCCCGGTCAGGGCGCCGAGTTGCGCGCGACCGTCACGCGCGGCGGCGTGCCGGTCACCGACCTCGAGCCCTACCTCGCCGCGTACGGCCACCTCGTCGCGCTGCGCGCAGGCGATCTCGCCTTCCTGCACGTCCACCCCGAAGGGGACCCGTCGGACCCTGCGACCCCGCGGGCCCCGACATCCGGTTCCACGCTGTGGCCCCGTCGGCGGGCACGTACCGGTTGTTCCTCGACTTCCAGCACGGGGGCACGGTCCGCACCGCCGACTTCACCTTCATGGCCGACGGTGCGCCGCAGCCCGATTCGCACACCGGTCACCACGCCGCTCACGCGCACCACCACTGACCAGTTCGTATCTTCCGCAAGGAGTCCGACGTGGGACCGTTCGCGCACCGCGACTTCCGGCTGCTGTTCAGCGCGCAGATCGTCGCGCTGCTCGGCACGGGCCTGACCACCGTCGCGCTCGGCCTGCTCGCCTACAAGGTCGCGGGCTCCTCGGCCGCCGTCGTGCTCGGCACCGCGCTGACGATCAAGATGGTGCTGTACGTCGTCATCGCGCCGCTGGCCGCGGCCTATGTCGACCGGCTTCCGCGGCGGGCGTTCCTGGTGGCCCTCGACGTCGTGCGGGCGGGCATCGTCCTCGCCCTGCCCTTCGTCACCGAGGTCTGGCAGATCTACGTGCTCATCGGCACGCTGCAGGCCGCGTCGGCGGCGTTCACGCCCACGTTCCAGGCCGTGATCCCGGACATCATCACCGACGAGCGCGAGTACACCACGGCACTGTCCGCGTCCCAAGTCGCGTACACGATGGAGAGCCTCGTCAGCCCGGTGGTCGCGGCGGTGGCGCTCCTCGTCATCGAGTTCGACGTCCTGTTCGTCGGCACCGCAGTCGGTTTCGTAGCCTCCGCTCTCCTCGTTCTCCGGGCGACGGTGCCCGACGCGCGCACGGCACCGTCGGGTGGCCCCGCCGACCGGATACTCTCCGGCGTCCGCCTCTTCGCCCGCACCCCGAGCCTGCGGGGCGTCTTCGCAGTGAACTTCGCGGTGGCCGCCGCGGGCTCGATCGTAGTGGTCAACACCGTGAACTACGTTCGCGATCGACTGGGTGGCAATGAATCCCAGGTCGCGTGGATGCTGGCCGCATCCGGCGGCGGCACCCTGCTCGTGGCGCTGGCGGTCCCGCGACTGTTGGACCGATTCCCCGCACGGGTCGTGATGCTCACGGGCGCAGCGGTGCTCACCGCCGCAGCCGTCGGCGCCGTCGCGATGGCCGCCGCCGCCACCCCGTCGTGGGCGCTGACCGCGGCGGTGTGGTTCGCCAGCGGCGCCGGATCGGCCATGGCGATCACCCCCACCGGAACGGTGCTGCGCGCCGCTGCGGCACCGAGCGACGTGGCCGCCGTCTTCGCCGCCCAGTTCTCGCTTTCGCACCTGGCTTGGTTGGTCGCCTACCCGATCGGGGGTTGGGGTGCCGATCGTTTCGGTCTCGTGCCCGCGTGGGCGGTGCTCGCCGGAATCGCGGCTGCCGGAGCGGTTCTCGCGCCAGCCCTGTGGCGCCGTGTGCCCGCGAAGTCGGTGCTGGAGTCGACGGTGCCGGCGGCCTCGGACAGCGCGCCGGCGGCGACGGCACCGTCGGGTACGGCGGACGGAACGGCCGAGCGCGTCCCCGCCCTGGTGCCCGGCAGCACAGCCTGGAGCCACACCGCCGCCGCAGGCGGCACCCTCACCGAATGCCAGTGCACCTGCGGTCATGCGGCCTGACGTTCGTGTCCGAACGTGACGTGCTGCCGTTCATGGCTTATCTGTTGCTTGCGTCTGCGTCGCGGGTGCACTTCGTACAGACGAGTGGGCGAGATCGCCCAGCGGAGAGAGGGTGTGTCGTTCGATCAGTGCAATTTGGTGAGGACTCGCTGACGGCGCGACGAGGCAGGACTACATTGGCGCAATGGTGAGCTCTGTGATGTTGTCCAAAGGTGAAAACATCGCGGTGGAAGCCGCTCTCGGTGGTGCCGCGATGCGTCTCGCCATCGCGATCACGGCTGATCTGCCAGCGCATTCGACGAATATCGTGTCCGACACGAGTGTTCTGATCCTTGGTGAGAACGGTAGAGTCCGGTCGAGTCGCGATCTCGTCTTCTACAACCAGCCCGTCGGCGCTGACGGGGCCGTCCGACTGAAGGTCGAAAGTACGGGAGAAGAGTCGCCCGGAGGCGAGTCGACGGTCGAAGTGGATCTCGCTCGCCTCCCCGACGAGGTGGATCGGATCGTTATCGCCGCGAGTATTGACCTGGAGGAATCCGGCGACGTCACCTTCGGTGCAGCGGAAGCGGTTCGCATGCGGGTGAACGGCGTATCCCCGAATTCTTCCGGCGACAGGTTCGTCATCAGCGAACTCACCGACCTGACCGATGAACGGGCGGTGATCTTCGGAGAGATCTATCGGCGGGAATCCGAGTGGAAGATCCGAGCGGTCGGCCAGGGATACCGCGATGGGCTCCGGCCCCTGGTGATCGAGTACGGCGTCGAGGTGGACGATCCGGCAGAGGTGGTCACCGAGCGCACACCGGACTCGAGTGAACCCGTGACCGCGCAGTCCGCCGGCGACAGTGCGGTGCTGAAGGGTCCCGATACGGCATCGAAGGTCGCGCTGAGTAGGCGGAGGAAGCCCGTGGCGAAGCTGCCCGGGGACTGGAAGGACCGAGTGTGCCCGGGGCTGCCTGCCGATCCGAATGCGGCCCGGCGGCCGGCCCGCCTGTTTCCAACGGTGGGAATGAAGAGCAGTGCGGAACAGGAAGGTCGCTCCACATCGGTGCTGCTGTCCGTCATGGCGACGGTGCCGGAATTCGGCAAGCGGATCGTCGCGCGGCTCGGTGCCCCGCGGGGCAGGGTGGAGACCTTCACCGAGGTTGCGTTCACTCTGGGCGGCAAAGATCTTCGCCCGGACGGCCTGATTCGAGTGACCCGTGGAGCGAAGACCTGGGTGGGTCTCGTCGAGGTGAAGACCGCGAAGGGCGTGCTGAGCCCGGAACAGGTCGAAGGGTACATCCAAGTCGCTCGTTCGAAAGGGTTCGACGCAGTTGTCACTATTACCTGCGACCTCGTCGCAGAAGCGGGCGAGTTGCCGATCCGACTACCTGCGCGACCGCCGAAATCGGTGTCGGTCAGGCATCTGTCGTGGGAGGAGATCCTCACCGAAGCGGCGCTCTCGGTTGCGAACGACGGCCTGGAACGTACCCATCGCCGAATCATGGAGCAGTTTCTCCAGTACGGGTCTGAGCATCAATCGGGCATGTGGCATTTCGGAGATATGGGCCGTCATTGGGTGAAGGTCCGGAACGGGATCTCGGACGGAACCCTGTCGTCGTCGGATCCCGCGACCGCAGACATCTGCTCGCGCTTTGATCGGTTGTTGTGCCACGTGGCCCTGCAACTGACCGCGTTGACGGGGCAGTCGGTCACGGCGTCCAGCCCGGGTGATCCCGCGGATGTCGTGAGTCGGGCCAAGCAACTCGCGGACTCCGGTGAGCTCTTCGGAACACTCAAGGTCGTGGGTGCAACAGGCCCGATCGTGGTCAACGCGAACCTGGTTCGCCTGCGCATCGCATGCTCGCAAACTGTCGATGCGCCCAGAGCGGGAAGGGTCGGCACCAAGGTGAATTGGCTTGTGCGGCAGCTCGACGGCGCACCACCACGCCTGAAGCTGACCGCCCATCACCTCGGGAGCCGAACCGAAACGACCTCGGCGTTACTGGATTCGGTGCGCGACGACGCGGATGTGCTGTCGCCGCCGGACGGGCGAGACATCCGAGAGTTCACGGTCACCGGCGAGGCGTCGATGGGATCGAAGCGGGCGGCAACGGAGAACGGCTTCGTGTCGAGCCTGGTGAACCTGGTCAACCAGTTCCACGTCGACGTCACCGAAGTGCTGAAGACGCCGCGAGACGAACGCTAACCGCCGATGGACACCCTGCCGAGAACTGATCAACCGCGTCGACCAGCGCTCGATTGGAGGGTTTGTCCACCACGGACACAATCGAATGGGTAACGGCAGTGGACAACCGCACGCTGCTACGCGCGATGCCGTAGGTCTCACCAGGCCGCGACTAACCCCGCGAGAAGGACGGCGAACGCACCGATCTCGGCAACGATCAGCGCTCCAGCAGCGTCGATCGTCATGCGTGGGCGCGACCCAGGACCAGCGGGGAAGTGGGGAACGGCACCCACGCGGGCGCCAGCATCCGATCCTCGACGGTCGTGACGGCGAAGCCGGCGCCGCTGATCAGCCCGACGGCGTCGCGGTGCGCGTGACAGCCCCCGAACAGCCGCGGCCAGACGGTGGCGTCGGCGACCTTCTGCAGACCCTCCAACATGCCGCCCCGCGCGGCGACGTGCTCGAGGAAGCGGAGGTCACCGTCGGGCCGGAGAAGCCCGCGGACCTGCCGGATCGCGCCCTCGGGGTCGGGCAGCGAGCACAGCACCAGGCTGAACACCACGGCGTCGAAGGGGTCGTCGGCGATGTACTCACCGAGCCGCTCGGGGCGCACCTCGACGCGCGCGTCTGCCACCGCCGACGCCTCGGCGCGCAGGGCGTCCTCCGGTTCCAGCGCGACGACCGAGGTCACCTCCGGCGGATAGAGCGCGAAGTTGGTGCCGGTGCCCGCACCCACCTCAAGCACGCGGCCCGACAGGCCGGCCAGGTTGCGCCGGCGCAGCTCGGTGAGCAGCGGCGGCTCGTTGCGCACCAGCCGCGGCCACATCTTCACGAACAGCGAATCGCCCATGCTCCATCAGTACCCCATGCCCGCCGCCGCGGTGGCGTTCCGGCGGATGCGGGTGCGCGACGCCCCGCGCGGCCTGGTAAACCCAATGCAATGACCACCCTGGAAGTACCCGCGCAGTTCGCCCGCAGCGGCGGCGGTTTCGAATCGCTGCCCGCCGCGGAGGGACGCTGGGCGCCCGGCACCCTGTCGGGGCCGGCGATCGCGGGCCTGCTCGCGCAGGTGCTCGACACCGAGTTCGGCGAGGGTCTCGTCGGAACCCGCTGGCACTGCGACATGTTCCGCATGGTCGCGTCCGGCCACCTCGACGTGCGCACGCGCCTCGTCCGCTCCGGCCGCCGCATCCGCGTCGCCGAGGCGGAGATCATCCAGAACGAGCGGACCGTCGTCCGCGCGGCCGTCACGTTCTATCACCGGGCCCCGCAGCCCGACGGTGCCGTCTGGTCCGATCCGCACGTCCCAGCGCCGCCGCCGTCCGGCGCCCCGCGCCTCGCGATGGCCGGGGGCGGCGGCGACTACGTGTCGTCGGACACCCCGGAGTTGTGGGCCACCGCCGAGCGCAAGCGGGTGTGGACCCGCGGCTGGCGGGTCCTCGACGGCGAGGAGACCACCCCCTTCGCCCGCGCCGCGATGGTCTCCGACTGCACGAACCTGGTGACCGGCATGGGCACCGGCGGGGTCGAGACCATCAACGGCGACGTCTCCATGGCGATCGCCCGCCCGCCCCGCGGCGACGAGATCGGCCTGGAGGCCGACCAATTCGTCATCGTCGACGGCATCAGCATCTCCTCGGCCAGCATGTTCGACCGCGAGGGCAGGTTCGGCGTCTGCACCGTCACCGGGGTCGCCACCGGCGCCGCCGTCCACGGGCCCACGTCGTCATGAGCGTCCTCGTCAGCGGGCAGGGACCGGTCACCGTCGTCGAGATCGACCGGCCCGCCGTGCGTAACGCCGTCGACCGCGCCACCGCCCAGGCCCTCGCCGAGGCGTTCCGTGCCTTCGACGCCGACCCGGACGCCGCCGTCGCCGTGCTCCACGGCCGGGGCGGAACCTTCTGCGCCGGAGCCGATCTCAAGGCCGTCGCCGCCGGCACCCCGAACCGCGTGGAGCCCGACGGCGATGCGCCGATGGGCATCTCGCGCATGCGGCTGAGCAAGCCCGTGATCGCCGCGATCGAGGGACACGCCGTGGCCGGCGGCCTCGAGCTCGCGATCTGGGCGGACCTGCGCGTCGCCGCCACCGACGCGGTCCTCGGCGTCTTCTGTCGCCGCTGGGGTGTGCCGCTCATCGACGGCGGCACGGTCCGGCTGCCCCGCCTCATCGGGGCGAGCCGTGCGATGGACCTGATCCTCACCGGGCGGCCCGTCGATGCCGCGGAGGCCGAGCGGATCGGCCTGGTCAACCGCCTCGTCGAACCCGGAACGGCGCTGGACGCCGCCGTGGAACTGGGCCTCCAGCTCGCCGGATTCCCGCAGACCTGCCTGCGCAACGACCGGCTCTCGATGCTCGACGCGGAGACCGAACCCGAGGACGAGGCGCTCGGCATCGAGTACCGGTACGGGCTCGCCTCCCTAGCGGACGGTGCCGTCGCCGGCGCCACCCGGTTCTCCGACGGTGCCGGGCGGCACGGAGCTTTTCAGGACGAACGACCGGTTTGCGATGACGACTGATCGTCGGGTAACGGACACGCAACGGTCACCTGCAATTCGTCACACCGGCCACAGCTGCCACCTACTGTGCAGGTGAACGCCCCGCCCGGGGTGTGCAGAGAGGGACAATCATGGGGCTCGCCAGTGTTCGCAACGAACTCGACGATCTCACCGCCCAGCTCACGATCATCGCCGCGTCGCTCGGCCGCACCGGCGACGACCTCCAGATCGACGCGCGTAGCCTGCACGAGACCGGCTCGTGCGACGCCGTGAACTCCATCGCCCGTCGCCTCGACGACCAGGGGCTGCAGCTCCGGCGCCTGCAGGCGCGCATCACCCGCCTCACCGAGTCGCTGGCCTGATCGGCGTCGGTCAGCCCCGGCCGATCCGCATGTCGGCCAACCACGCGCGGAAATCCGCGTAGGCCTGCGTGAGCGCTGCCGACGGCCAGTCCTTCGGCCGCAGCTCGTCGGGGAGCAGCGGGTCCTGATAGAGGTGCCGGACCAGCGCGACCATCGTCAGGAACCGCGCGCGCCCGTCTTCTCCCGCGTCCCGCACGGCGTCCAGCAGTACGTGGCCCCGACGGGACCATGCGGGCAGGTCCCACAGGGTTTCCGCGAGTTCGACGGGGTCGTGGTCCGGTCGGGCGGCGAAGCGCGTGGTCACCTCCCGCACCGACGCCGGGAGGGCCCGGTCGAGGTTCGCGGGGCGCATCCACACGCCCTCACGGAGCTCCGCGAGCCGGAGCCGTGTCATCTCGGTGCGGAGGTCGGCCCGATCGCCCGCGCTGCGCCCACTGGTCGTGACGATCGCGGTCTCCCACGTCCCGTCCCAGGGCAGCATTGTGGGGGAGTCCGTGCGCGCCTGGCGCCGTGCGAGACGATCCGACAGCGCGTAGAGCCCTCCGTCGCGCACCAGGTCGCCGGCGGACACCATGCGCGACATCGCCGCCCGCGTCGTGGATTCGGAGACCCCGAACAGTCGCATCGCCGCGACGATCTCGCGCCCCTCCAGCTCCGGCGGGTGCGCGCCCAGCAACAGGCTCAGCACGGCGGAGCGCGCCGAGACCGTCGTGGCGAGGGGCGTGGACATCGGCGTCGACGCTACACCGCGCCCGCCCGCCCGCCCGTCTGCGCTCGGAAGTGTTGGGCGGGGGGCGACCGTGATGTCGGGGCGACGGTGCCGTGTTCCGGGCTGTCCTCGGGTCCTGTTCGTTCCGGCCGGCGGGTGGCGGGCGGCGTGTGCGGTGGGGCGCGCGCTGCGGTCGTCCCCCGCGCGGCACCGAAAGGCGACCGAGGCGTTCGCTCCCACCTCGGACGCCGCGCCCGAGGTGGGCGCTCGGCTGACCCCCACGCGGCGCCGATTCCCCCTGTGCCCTGAGCCGGCATTGGCGTCCCTCGTACCCGATTCCATTGCATATCTGGTGCAGTTGTCTGAAATATGCAACACTGGATGGTGCCGGTCCGAGCGGGCCGCGCACCGTCGACCGAAGGAGCAGGCGTGCCCACCCATCAAGTGACCAACCAGGCGCCGCCGCTGCTCGGCTTCAACACCGCCGAGACCCCGATGATCGACGAGGCGCTGCGGCGCGCCCACGTCGACGCGGCGCAACTGGACGCGATCCACGCGCTCGGTGCGCTCGGCGGCACCGCCGAGGCGCTGGATTGGGGCGATCTCGCCGAGGCGCACCCGCCCGTCCTCAAAACGCACGACCGGTACGGCCACCGCATCGACGAGGTGGTCTACGACCCCGCGTACCACCGGCTCATGACGGTCTCCGTCGAACACGGCCTGCACGCCGCGCCGTGGGCCGAGACCGACCCGAACGCCCACCTGGTGCGCGCTGCGAAATTCAGTGTGTGGGGCCATGTCGACGCCGGGCACGGCTGCCCGATCTCGATGACCTACGCCGTGGTGCCGCGCTCCGCGCGAACCCGGAACTGGCCGCGCAGTACGAGCCGTTGCTCACCGCGAAGGAGTACGACTTCGGCCTGCGCGCGCCGCTCGGCAAGCGCGGCCTCATCGCCGGTATGTCGATGACGGAGAAGCAGGGCGGCTCCGACGTGCGGGCCAACACCACCCGCGCGATCCCGCAATCCGATGGGACGTACCGGATCACGGGCCACAAGTGGTTCACCTCCGCGCCGATGTCGGACCTGTTCCTCACGCTCGCGCAGACGGAAGCGGGCGTCTCCTGCTTCTTCATCCCACGCGTCCTGCCCGACGGGACTCGCAACGTGTTCGCCCTGCAGCGCCTCAAGGACAAGCTGGGCAACCACTCCAACGCGAGCAGCGAGGTGGAGTACGACGAGACCGTCGGTTGGCTCGTCGGTGAGGAGGGCCGCGGCGTCCGCACCATCGTCGAGATGGTCAACATGACCCGCCTCGACTGCGTGCTCGGCACGGCCACGGGCATGCGGGCCGGGCTCGCGCAGGCCGCACATCACGCGGCGCATAGGAAGGCGTTCGGCGCCGACCTGATCGACCAGCCGCTCATGCGCAACGTGCTGGCCGACCTCGCCGTCGAGGCCGAGGGCGCCACCACGGCGGGCCTGTGGCTCGCGGGTCTCACCGACCGCTCCGTCGCCGGCGACGAGGACGCGTCCCTCCTGCGCCGCATCGCGCTGGCCGTCACCAAGTACCACGTGTGCAAGCGGGGCCCGATCCACGCTGCCGAGGCCCTGGAATGCCTGGGCGGCAACGGTTACATCGAGGACTCGCGACTGCCGCGCCTGTACCGCGAGGCGCCGCTGCTGTCGGTGTGGGAGGGCTCCGGCAACGTGGCCGCTCTCGACGTGCTCCGCGCGATGGCCCGCGAGCCGCAGGCCGTGGCGGCCTTCTTCGCGGAGCTCGACGCCGCCACCGGCGCCGATTCCGTCTACGACGAGGCCGTCGCGGAGCTCAAGGGCTCGTTCGGCGTACTCGACCTCACCGACCAGGCTGCGATGCAGTTCGGTGCTCGCCGGCTCGTCGGCGAGATGGCGGCTGCGCTGCAGGGCTCGCTGCTCGTGCGGTTCGGGCATCCCGCCGTCTCGGACGCCTACACCCGTACCCGCCTCGCAGGCGACCGCGGCGATGTCTTCGGCACCCTCCCGCACGGCGTTGACACCGCCGCGATCCTGGACCGGGTCACTCCGAAGATCGGCTGACCGCTGCCGGCGAGCGGTCCGCCTCAGTTGTCGGGCGTGGGCGCGGGCGTCTGGACCGGACCGCCGCCCTGGCCGCCGGCACCGGGGATGGTGAACTGGCCGAAGCCGGGGATGGTGATGGTGGTGCCGCCCGGGCCGGTCTGCACGCCGGGCGCCGACGGGGTCGAGGGTGCGGGGGCGACGCCGTTCGACAGGTTCAGCGTGATCGTCGACCCCGGCTGTGTGAAGCCCGACGGGGACGTGGAGACGACGGTGCCGCGCGCGGAGGAGTTGTTGACGTACGCGACCGTCGTCTTGAAGCCCGCCGCCTCGACGCGGGACTTCGCCGCCGCCTGCGTGAGCCCGATGACGTTGGGGATCTTGCCGGGGCCGAAGCCGTCCTTGTACTTCGGGTCCACGGGCGGCAGCGACACGGGGCCGTAGATCGTCGAGACCGGCTTGAGCGCGGTGTACCACGCCGTCGCCGGCTCGTTGCCGCCGTACACGTTGCCCTCACCGCACGGGCGCAGCGGGCTGGTGCAGATGGGGCCGGGGGAGTTGCCGTCGTTGTAAACGTAGCTGGCACCGGCGTACTGGTTGGTGTACCCGAGGAACGCCGACGAACGGAACGTCTCCGTGGTGCCGGTCTTACCGGCGAGCGGCAGCGTCCAGCCGGCGCGCGAGGCCGCGGCGGCCGACGTCCCGCGCCGCGGTCGTCCTGGCTGAGCGCGTTGGCGAGGGTGTTGGCGAGCCCCTTGTCGATGACCTGCTCGCACTTCTCAGACTTGAACGGCACCGGCACCGTCTCGGGCTTGCCGTCGGCGCCCACGGTCTGGATGCCGTCGCTGTTGCGCTTGGGCTGGGTGATCGACTGGATCGGGTTCGCCGGACACCACACCCCGCCGGACGCGAGTGTCGCGGCCACGTTCGTCAATTCCAGCGCGCTCACCGCTGTCGGTCCCAGGGTGAACGACGCGAGGTTCTGTTTCTTGAACATGTCGGCGAGGCTGTCGGTGCCGAACCCCGAGCTGCCCGGCTGCGTGTACGAGCGCAGCCCCAGCCGGACCGCCATATCGACCACCGGCGACACCCCGACCTGTTCGATGAGCTTGATGAACGGGGTGTTCGGGGAGGTCGCGAGCGCCTGCGTCAACGACATCGAGTACGGGTACGGGCCCGCGTTCTTGACGCAGTACGAGTCCGACGGGCACCCGGCGTAGCCGCCGTGGCCCATGCCCTTGACCTGCACCGTGGACGGGACCGTCACGGTGGTGTCCAGGCCCATGCCCTTCTCCATCGCCGCGGCGACGGTGAAGATCTTGAAGGTCGAGCCGGCACCGTCGCCCACCTGGGCGAACGGCTCGGGCTGGACGGTCTGCCGCTTGCTCACGTCCAGGCCGTACACGCGGGAGGAGTTCATCGCGACGATGTCGTGCGAGTCCTGGCCCGGCTTGATCACGTTCATGACCTGGGCGACGTTCGACAGGGTGGGGCTGGCGGTGCCGTTGAGCGCGGCCTGCACCGAGTCCTGCACGCGCGGATCGAGCGTGGTGCGGATCGTGTACCCGCCGCGGAGCACCGTCTCCTTCGGGATGCCGGCCTGAGCGAGGTATTGCAGGACGTAGTCGCAGAAGTAGCCGCGATTGGCGACCGCCGAGATGCAGCCGCCGGGCAGTGTGTTCGGGCGGGGAAGCACGCCGAGCGGCTTGGCCTTCGCCTCCGCGTACTCGGCGGCCTTGTCCGGGAAGTTCTGCACGAGCGTGTCGAGGACGGTGTTGCGCCGCTCCGTGACGCGCTGGGGGTTGGTGTACGGGTTGAGCGCCTCGCTCGACTGGACCATGCCGGCGAGCATCGCCGACTCCTCGATGTTCAGCTGCGACGCGCGCTTACCGAAATACGTCTGGGCGGCCACCTCGATGCCGAAGGCTCCGTTGCCGAACGGGACGATGTTCAGATAGCGGGCGAGGATCTGCTCCTTGGCGATGAGCTTGGCCTTGGCGTCGTCGACGCCGTGCTCCTGCTTCGCGCGCTCGGTGAGGGTGCGCTCGAGCGTGAGCGCCATGCGCACCTCACGCAGCTTGCGTGCGGGCGTGGTCGCGACCGCGGCCCGGCGGTCGGCGTCCGACTTGGCGAGCACCAGCAGTTGGTAGTTCTTGATGTACTGCTGATCGAGCGTGGACGCGCCCTGCTGGACCTCCCCGGCGGATTGGTTCTTGAGGAACGCGCGCAACGTTCCCTGGTAATCCACGCCGTCGTGCTCCATGAAGCGCTTGTCCTCGATGGAGATGATCGCCCGCACCATGTTGGGTGAGATCTGATCGAACGGGACCTGCACGCGTCGCTGGTCGTAGAGATAGGCCATCGGCGCCCCGGTGCTGTCGGTCACCGTGGTGACCTCGGGCACCGCCCTCGAGCAGCTCGGAGCTGATGTTGTCGACGGTGTCCGCGGCGCGGTTCGAGATCAGCCCGATGCCGCCGATGTACGGGAACAGCACACCGGCGACCAGCAGACCGGCCAGCAGGATGCAGCCGGCCAACTTCGCGATCACTGACGGTTTCGACACGGTCACCAGGATACGTGCCAGCCCGCCGCAACCCGGGCTCCCGACGCGCCGACCAGGCGATCGGTACGGACGTACAGGTTTTCTTGGACCACTGTTCCGAATTACCCCCGGGGCCGGACTTGTTTCCTCCGTGTGATTCAGGTAACACTATTGCAGACGATGTGGTGAGCACCTCGATCGGCCCCCCGAACAGCTGAGGGATGGGCCGAGGGGAGGTCCGGGCCGCTCCACGCGAAAGGGGATGTGACATGACGAGTGCACGCGTTCTGGTCGACGATGAGGATCGTCTGGTCTGGGTCTCGAAGGCCAAGTGTCGCGACGTCGACCCCGACGAGTTGTTCGTCCGCGGCGCTGCGCAGCGCAAGGTCGCCACCATCTGTCGTCACTGCCCCGTCCAACTCGAGTGCGGTGCCGATGCGCTCGACAGTCGCGTCGAGTTCGGCGTCTGGGGCGGGATGACCGAGCGCCAGCGGCGCGCCCTCCTTCGCCAGCACCCCGAGGTCACCAGCTGGCGCGCCTTCTTCGAAGCCCAGCGCGAGCGCAAGCGCGTGTCCGCAGCGGGCTGACCCCTCGCTCGTCCGGCCGAGCCGGGAACCCTGGGCCTCGTACCGCCGCCGGTGCGAGGCCCTTTCGTTTGTCCAGCTAGATGTTTCGGCTCAGGATCCGACGATCTGCTCCGCTACCGCCTGCAGCGCCTCCAGGCTCGACACCTCGAACGGCAGCGACGGCACGCCGACGACCGGCACCGCCGGATTGCGGCCGACGAAGTCGCTCAGCATCTGCACCTCGCGCGCCGCGATCTCGCCGCGCCACGCATGCACCCGCAGGACGCCCGCCGCAGCACCCGACGGGCCCGCGCCGCTGTCGGACGGGCCCGCGGCACCGTCGGGCTGCAGGCGCGCGGCGGCGGCCTCCGCGGCCCCGGCGGGGATCGGCGCGAGGCTCGGGTGGGTGCGGTTGACGATCAGGCCGGCGAGCGGCATCGCCTCGCCGGCGAGGCGCTCGACGAAGTAGGTGGCCTCGCGCAACGTGTCCTCCTCGGGCGAGGCCACCACCACGAACCGCGTGCTGGGCCGCGCGAGCAGCGCGTACGTCTGATCGGCCCGCTCCTGGAATCCGCCGATCAGCGAGTCCATCTGGGAGACGAACGTCGAAGCGTCCGAGAGCATCTGGCTGCCCACGATGGTGGAGACCAGCTTCAGGGCGATCCCCATGCCGCCGGACACCAGTCGGCCGATGCCGCGGGTGGGGCCCGCGATCAGGCCCATCAGCCGCGAGTCCAGCATCGAGCCGAACCGCTTCGGCGCGTCGAGGAAGTCGAGCGCGTTGCGCGACGGCGGCGTGTCCACCACCACCAGGTCCCACCGCTCGTCCGCGGTGAGCTGGCCCAGCTTCTCCATCGCCATGTACTCCTGCGTGCCCGAGAACGACGAGGCCACCGTCTGGTAGAACGGGTTCTCCAGGATCTCGCGGGCGCGCTCGGGGTCCGCGTTCGACGTCACCATCTCATCGAAGGTGCGCTTCATGTCGAGCATCATCGCGTGCAGCGTGCCGTCGCCCGGGACGCTCACGGACTGCGGCTCGTTGGTCAGGTCGGCGACGCCCAGGCCTGCGCGAGCCGGCGCGCCGGATCGATCGTCAGTACCACGACGCGGCGGCCGTGTTCGGCCGCCCACAGCGCCATCGCCGCGGCGGTCGTCGTCTTGCCGACCCCGCCGCTGCCGCAGCACACGACCACCCGTGTACCCGGATCCACCAGCTGCGGACCCAGTTCCAACCCGATCATCGGACCCCCGCCTCGGCGAATGCGCCGGCCAATTCGTACACGCCGCCCAGGTCCACGCCGCCCGTGAGCAGGGGAAGTTCGAGCCGCCCCGCCGCATCGATCGCGTCGAGGTCCGCGCGCGCCCCGTCCTGCCCGCGGACCGTCCGCGCGAACTGGATCGTCTCGGTGAGCAGGCCGGCCAGCTCCTCGTCCGACAGCGTCAACCCGGCGGACTCGAGCGCGGCCCGCACGGCCGGCCCGTCGACGGTGCCGTCAGCTGCGGTCTCGAGCTCGGTGTCGGAGAGCAGTTGCGGCAGAGTGCGATTGACGATCACCGCGCCCACCTGGAGGTCGAGGGCGCGCAGCTCGCGCACCGCCTCCGCGGTCTCCTGCAGCGGCAGCGACTCCAGCAGCGTCACCAGGTGCACGACGGTGTCGGGCGAGTGCAGCAGGCGCACCACGCGGTCGGCCTGCCCCGCGATCGGGCCCGCCTTGGCGATCTCCTTCATCGCGCGCGTCACATCGAGGAACTTCCCGATGCGGCCGGTGGGCGGCGCGTCCACGACCACTGCGTCGTAGGCGTAGCGGCCGTCGCGGTCGCGGCGCTGCGTGCACTCCATGATCTTGCCGGTGATGAGGATGTCCTTGAGGCCCGGCGCCAGCGTCGTCGCGAACTCGATCGCGCCGATCGACTTCAGCGCGCGCGCCGCGAGCCCCATGCCGTAGTTGGTCTTCAGGTAGTCGAGGAACGTGGCCTCCACGTCCATCGGGAGCGCGAACACCGCGCCGTCCCCGCCGGCGGTGGCGATCTTCGACTCGGTCGGCGGCAGGTCGGCCACCTCGAACGTCGGCGCGATGCCGCTGCGTCCCTCGACCTCGATCAACAGCACCTTCTTGCCGCCCGCGGCGAGCGCCGGGCGAGCGCCGCGGCCACCGTCGACTTCCCGGTCCCGCCCTTGCCGGACACGAAGTGCAGTCGCGCCTCTCGGAGCCCTTCGGGCCATCCCGCCGCCGTGTCCTGCGCGACCCCGTTCGGGTTCGCCTCACTCACCACCACGTTCGGAGCATATCCATACGCCCTTGTACCGCCGGGCCGATAGCGTGAACATCACCCGGCAATGCGACCGAGAACACGTTCTGCGGCGCGACTAGCCACGCGCCTGTCGCGCCGGCTCCGCGGTGGATAGGCTGACCCCATGAGTGAGAAGACCTCCTGGGAGTACGCCACCATCCCCCTGCTGACGCACGCCACCAAGCAGATCCTCGACACCTGGGGCTCGGACGGCTGGGAACTCGTCACCGTGCTCCCCGGTCCCACCGGCGAGCAGCACGTGGCCTACATGAAGCGGCCGCTCTCGTGACCGCGTCGGCCCGCCTCGCCGAGCTCGGCATCGTCCTGCCCGAGGTCGTGCCGCCGCTCGCCGCATACGTGCCCGCGACGCAGATCGGCGATCTGGTCCACACGTCCGGCCAGCTGCCGATGGTCGACGGTGAGCTGATCGCGCGCGGGAAGGTCAGCGAGAACGCGGAGGGCGTGGTCGACGTGGAGACCGCGGTCGCCGCCGCCCGGCAGTGCGCGCTGAACGCGCTGGCCGCGGTGCACGCGCTCGTCGGGATCGACTCGGTGCAGAGGATCGTGAAGGTCACCGGCTTCGTCGCGTCGGCGCCCGGGTTCTCGAACCAGGCCGCGGTCCTCAACGGCGCGTCGCTGCTGTTGGGCGAGGTCTTCGGTGACGCCGGCAGGCACGTGCGGTCGGCAGTCGGCGTCGCGGAGCTGCCGCTCGGCGCGCCCGTCGAGGTCGAGATCACGGTCCAGGTATGACGCCCGAGGCCACTGCGGATCCGCATCCGGGCCACCCGCTGCCCGGGAAGCTGCGGCAGGTCACCCCCTACGCGGCCGTGCTGCTCTGCGACAACCCGTCGGTGATGACGCTCGAGGGCACCAACACCTGGATCCTGCGGGCCCCCGGCCGCGAGGAGGCCGTGGTCGTCGACCCGGGCCCCAAGGACAAGAAGCACCTGAAGAAGGTCGCGAAGGCGGCGGGCACCGTCGCCCTGACCCTCGTGACGCACCGGCACGCCGACCACACGGCCGGGCTCAAGCGGTGGGAGGAGCTCACCCGCAGCCCGATCCGGGCGTTCTCCGAGAAGTACTGCATCAACACCGCGACGCCGCTCACCGGCGGCGAGGTGATCGAGGTGGCCGGCCTGCGCATCGAGGTGCTGCACACCCCCGGCCACACCGCCGACTCGCTGAGCTTCCTGGTCGACGGTGCCGAGGGCGAGCCCGGCGCACTGGTCTCGGGCGACACCATCCTGGGCCGCGGCACCACGGTGCTCGACGCGAGCGACGGCACGCTCGCCGACTACCTCGGCTCACTGGAGGCCTTGTCGACGGTGGCCGCGGGTCGCGTCCTGCTGCCGGGGCACGGCCCCGACCTGCCGGATTCCGGCCCCGTCGTCGCGGCGTACGCCGCGCACCGTCAGGACCGCCTGCAGCAGGTCCGCGACGCGCTCGCCGACCTCGGCCTGAGCGCCGCTGACGCCAAGCCCATGAAGGTCGTCAAGCACGTCTACCGCGACGTCGACAAGAAAGCCTGGCCCGCCGCCCGCCAATCAGTCAAAGTGCAGCTCGCGTACCTCGCCGAGCACGGCTGACAGCGCGGCAGGCGAGACGACTGCCGGACGAGGGATGGGGCGGGGAGACGCTGTAAACGTTTCTGCAGTGCCCGAGGCGCTAGCCGAGGGCGCGAAGCCTAGTGCGCAGCGACTCCCCGCCCCAGACCGGTCAGCGAGCCCGACGCGCCAGACGCTCGCTGTCCGTGATGACTACCGACTTGCCTTCGAGACGGAGCCAACCCCGGTGTGCGAAGTCGGCGAGGGCCTTGTTCACGGTCTCGCGGGAGGCGCCCACGAGCTGTGCGATCTCCTCCTGCGTGAGGTCGTGAGTGACGCGCAACGCGCCGTTCTCGTGCGTGCCGAACCGCTGCGCGAGCTGCAGCAGCTGCTTGGCGACGCGGCCGGGCACGTCGGTGAAGATCAGGTCGGCCAGGTTGTTGTTGGTGCGCCGCAGACGGCGGGCCAACACGCGCAGCAGCTGCTCCGCGATCTCGGGCCGGTCGCGGATCCACGCGCGCAGGGCCTCGCGGTCCATCGTCATCGCGCGGACCTCGGTGATGCAGGTGGCACTCGACGTGCGGGGGCCGGGGTCGAAGATCGACATCTCACCGAACATGTCCGACGGGCCCATCACCGACAGCAGGTTCTCGCGACCGTCGGGAGAGCGGCGGCCGAGCTTCACCTTGCCGGCGAGGATGATGTACAGCCGATCGCCGGGCTCGCCCTCGTTGAAGATGACGTGCCCGCGGGGGTAATCCACCTCGTGCAGATCCTTGGTGAGCGCTTCGATCGCGCTCGGCTCGACACCTTGAAAAATGCCGGCCCGCGCCAGGACCTCGTCCACGGGGTACCTCTTCCTTCATCGACCAGTCGTTTCGCCGGACGCCCATCGTCCGCGACCCTGGAGACAGTGTGAGTTTAAGCAGCGGTCGGCGTGGATGTGGGAAATCGCACAGACGACCGCACTGAACACTACCCGTTCACTTCGCGAAGGGCACGCCGACGTTCCGCATCCGGCCAGTCGGGGACCGCCGACCGCGGTGCCGGTGGGGAGGGGTCAGCTGGCGCGGCGCTCGGCGGCGCCGTCCAGATCCAGACTGTCGACGGCCTTGGGGAGGCCGATCGTGGCGAGTGTCTCGACGTCGGGCACCTCGTCGTCGTGCGCCGGGGCCGGTGCGCGCTCCGCCGTCACGCGCGCCTCGACACGCTCCATGGCCAGTGCGAACAGCATCAGCACCACCGGGAACAACAGCCCGAGCAATCCTTGCATGCCGGACAGTAAACACAGCCAAGGTCTCGATACGGCAACGAAAGCGCTACGGCGCCGTCGTTAGAATCGGTTCCCATGCCCCCCGAGCCGGAGTCCCACCTCGCCCTGGTGCGTCGCGCCCGGCGGATGAACCGGACGCTGGCGACCGCGTTCCCCCACGTGTACTGCGAACTCGACTTCACCGATCCGCTCGAGCTGTCGGTCGCCACGATCCTCTCCGCGCAGTGCACCGACGTGCGCGTGAATCAAGTCACACCGGCTCTGTTCGCCCGATATCGGACGGCCGCCGACTACGCCGGGGCCAACCGGGCCGAGCTGGAGGAGTACATCCGGTCGACGGGCTTCTACCGGAACAAGGCGACGTCGATCATGGGGCTGGGCCAGGCGCTCGTGGACCGCTTCGGCGGCGAGGTTCCGCGCACCATGAAGGAGCTGGTCACGCTCCCGGGCTTCGGCCGCAAGACCGCCAACGTGATCCTCGGCAACGCCTTCGACGTCCCCGGCATCACCGTCGACACGCACTTCACCCGGCTCGTGCACCGCTGGGAGTGGACGGAGCTGACCGACCCGGTGAAGATCGAGCACGCCGTGGGCGAGTTGATCCCGCGCAAGGAGTGGACCCTGCTCAGCCACCGCGTGATCTTCCACGGCCGCCGCGTCTGCCACGCGCGCAAGCCCGCCTGCGGCGTGTGCGTGCTCGCCAAGGACTGCCCGTCGTTCGGCACCGGCCCGATCGACCCCGTCGAGGCCGCCGAGCTGGTCAAGGGGCCCGAGCGGGACCACCTTCTCGAGATCGCCCCGCCCCGCCCCGCCGGCGTCGGGTCCCGGCGGGAGCCGCACGATGACGGGGCGCGACGCCGAATCCGGTGCCGCACCGTTGCTGCCCGGCGAGCGGCCGAGCCGCGTCCCCGGCCCCGTCCGGTGGTTGATCGTCTGCGCCGTCGTCGTCCTGGCGCTCGCCATCGCCATCTGGCCCCGCGGGTCCGACGACGGGGCCGCCCCGACCCCGCAGGTCGCGGCACCGTCGGCCAGCGCGACCCCGGCCAGCTGGCCGACGCCCGCGCACGGGCCGCGCTGCCGCCCTGCCCTGCCGGGATCGGCGCCCAGCAGCTCGCCGGCCTGTCGCTGGACTGCCTCGGCGACGGCTCCCCGTGGAGCTCGGCGCCCCAGCGAGCCGGCCCACGCTGGTCAACGTCTGGGCCTGGTGGTGCGGCCCGTGCCGGGTGGAGCTGCCGGCGCTCGCCGAGCTCGCCCGGCGGGCCGGTGACCGGCTGACGGTCCTGGGTGTGCACGCCGACCCGAACGCCGTCGCAGGGCTCGACCTGCTGGCCGAGCTGAAGGTCGCGCTGCCCACGGTGCAGGACCCGCAGGCCGTGGTCGCGACGGTGCTCGGCGCGCCGCGCGCCTACCCCGTGACCGTTCTGTTGCGTTCCGATGGCACTGTTGCCGGTGTGCATGCCCGACCCTTCAGCTCCGTCGACGACGTCGCCGCCGTGGTGCGCGACCAGCTCGGGGTGCGCCTGTGACCGCGCCGCGGTGGCTGGCCCCGCTGCTCGGCAACCTCGACGACATCGGCGCGGAGCTCCGCGAGCGGGGCGGCGCGGTGGCGGCGCTGCAGCGCGTGCGGAACCCCCGGCGCGCGGCAGTCCTGATCCTGTTCGACGGTGACCCCTCGGCGTCCGGCCCGACCCCGCCCGAGGACGCGACGGTGCTGCTCACGCAGCGTGCGTCGGCGATGCGCCAGCACGCCGGGCAGGTCGCCTTCCCCGGTGGCGCCCGTGACCCGGAGGACGCCGACGACGTGGCCGCCGCGCTGCGCGAGGCGTGGGAGGAGACCGGGCTCGACCCGCGGTCCGTCGAGGTGGTCGCGGTACTGGACGAGATCGAGGTCCCGGTGTCGGGCTTCCAGGTGGTCCCGGTGATCGGTTACGCCGCCGGAGCGTCGGAGGTGCGTGTCGTGGACACCGCCGAGACGGCGATGGTGCGCAGGGTGCCGCTGGCCGAGCTGATCGACCCGGCGCACCGGTTCATGGTGCGCAAGTCGTTCTACCGGGGCCCGGCGTTCGCTGCGGGACCGATGTTGGTGTGGGGGTTCACCGGCGGTCTGGTGAGCGCGCTCATCGCGGCCGCCGGGTGGGAACGGCCCTGGGACGCCGGCGACGTGCGCCCCCTGACCGACGAGGTGCGGGCGGCCGCCGCGCGCGCCCGGGCCTGGCAGGAGGGCGTGTCGTGAGCGGATCGATGTGGGTCGATGTCGTCGTGGTGATCCTGATGATCATCGCGGCGTTCTCGGGCTACCGGCAGGGCGCCGCGGCCTCGGTGCTCGCGTTCGTGGGCGTGGTGCTCGGCGCCGCTGCCGGCGTGCTGCTGGCGCCGCACGTGCTCGACTCGGTGGACGATGCGCGCGGCCGCCTGCTGCTGGGCGTCGGCCTGCTGGCCGGGCTGGTGATCATCGGCGAGTTGTCCGGGATGGTGCTCGGGAGGGCCGTCCGGAGCTCGATCCGCAGCCCCGGCGTGCGCACGGTCGACTCCGGGGTCGGCGCGTTGGTGCAGGTGGGCGCGCTGCTGGTGGCGGCCTGGCTGGTCGCGATCCCGCTGACCACGGCCGCGGCGCCGCAGATCTCCCGGTCGGTCAACGGCTCGGCCGTGCTCGGCAAGGTCAACGAGTTCGCCGTCGCCGTCGGGGCCGACGGTCTGCCGCAGAAGTTCGCCGCGATCATCGACGACTCGGGCCTGCCGCAGGCGCTCGGCCCGTTCGTGGACACTCCGGTGGTCAGCGTCGACGTGCCGGACAGGGTGGACTTCACCGACCCCGCGGTGCAGCGCGTGCGCTCGTCCGTGGTGCGCATCGACGGCCAGGCGCCCAGCTGCAGCCGCGCGCTCGAGGGCTCGGGCTTCGTCTCCACCCCGGGCCGGGTGGTCACCAACGCGCACGTCGTCGCCGGCACCCGCAGCGTGCAGGTGACGGTCGACGGCACGCGCAAGTACAGCGCGCAGGTCGTCTACTTCGATCCGCAGACCGACGTCGCCGTGCTCAACGTCCCGGGCCTGCAGGCCAAGCCGTTGCCGATCGTGTTCAACGGCGCGAAGCCGGGCGATCCAGGGTTCGTCCTGGGCTACCCGGGCGGCGGGCCGCTCACGCTGTCGTCGTCGCGAGTGCGGAGCCAGCAGACCCTCGAGGGCCGCAACATCTACCGCGACGCGCAGGTCCGGCGCGATGTCTACCTGCTGCGCGGCCAGGTCCGGCCGGGCAACTCCGGCGGCCCGATGTTCGACCGCGAGGGCAACGTCGTCGGCGTGATCTTCGGCGTGGCCGTCGACGACGCAGACACGGCGTTCGCGCTCACCGCCAAGCAGGTCGAGCCGGCGCTGAAGGCGGGGACCACCGCCACCGCGGGCGTGTCGACCGGCGACTGCGTCAACCGGTAGCCGACCGGTAGGTGCCTGGCCGGCGGGTCCGGCGCACCGTCGGGTCCGGCGGACGGGAGGGGCCTACGGGAGCAGACGGGGCCCGGGCAGGCCCGCGAGGAAGTCCGTCAGCTGGGGCCCGACGGTGCCGGGCGCCTCCTCGTGCGCGTAGTGCCCGGCGTTCTCGACGGCACGCACCCGGTAGTCGTTCGCCCAGTCGTGGCTGGAGTACACGGGCTGAGGGAGGACGTACGGGTCGTCCTCGCCGCGGAACGCGAGCACCGGGATGTGCAGGCGCTGGTTCATGCTGCCCAGGAACCGACTTCCGTCGGGCCGGAACTGGCTGCGCCGGCCCACCGCGCGTACTCGAGGGCGCTGTGCGCCGTGCCCGGGATCCGGATCGCGCTACGGTAGCGCTCCAGCGCCTCGGCGTAGTCGGCGGTGCGCCGCCACGGGGCGCCGCTGCGGGCGGCGAGGATCGCGCCGATCTCGGCGCCGTCGTCGCGCACCAGGCGATCCTCCGCGACACGGGGGAGCTGGGCGAACGTGATCGGCCCCAGCATCGCCGAGCGCTGGTCCTTGTTGCGCAGCGCGGACCGCTTGAGCGCGATCGGATGCGGGGAGGAGATCACGGAGATCGCGGACACCACCCGCGGGTGCAGCGTGGCCGTGGCCCAGCACCCGAGGCCGCCCTCGCCGTGGCCGACCAGCGCGGCGGAGGTGTGGCCGAGCGCGCGCACCAGCCCGCTGACGTCGCCGGAGAGGGTCCACCCGTCGTAGCCGCGGGGCGGTTTGTCGCTGTCGCCGTAGCCGCGCAGGTCGAACGCGACGGCGCGGTACCCGGCCTCGTGGACCTGGGGGAGCAGATGCCGCCAACTCCACCAGAACCCGCCGAATCCGTGCAGGAACACCACGAGCGGGCGGTCCGGATCGGGCTCGGTCCCCGCGGGGCGGTACTCGGCGGCGTGCAGACGGATGCCGTTGGCACGGACGTCCAGGTGCTCCCACGGCCCCGCGAACCGGACGCTGGACGGATCGGGACTGCTCACCGCGGATACCTGCCGAACGGTCGGGTCAGGAGCGCTTGCCGCCGGACAGCAGCGACTGCGACTGCTTGAGCGAGTCGATCGTCTTCTTCGGTCCGCGGATCTTGCGCACCTTGAGGTAGCCGAGGAACGCGGCGAGGCCGGCGACGACCAGCATGAGGATGAACACGATCAGCGACGCGGCCCACATAGGCAGCCAGATGTTCAGCAGCCAGGTGAGGAAGAAGAAGAAGAAGAACGACGAGTACAGCGCCACGACGCCCGCGATGGCGAAGAACGCCGAGCCGGTCGCGGCCTTCTTGACCTCCTGGACCGTTTCGGCCTTGGCGAGCTCGACCTCGGCCCGGACCAGCGACGACACCTGCGCGGAGGCGTCGCGCACCAGGCTGCCGATCGTCGGATCGCCGGAGGCGGTCACGTTCGGGTCGGTGAGCGGGATCGCCGACAGGGTGCGCGGTGTCCCGCTGGTGGGTGTGCTGTCCAAGCTCACAGTCGTCCTCCTCGAGTTGTCATCATCGTGCCAGAGGTCAGAGGTTCTGGTGTACGCGACCACGCCGGAGCAGGAGCAGCGATCCGATCACGGACGCCACCACGGACGTCAGCAGGACGGCCGCCTTGGCCAGATCGGCCTCGCCCTCGGGAGCGACAGCTCCGCCACCAGCAGGCTCACGGTGAAGCCGATGGCGCCGAGCACGCTGAGCGCCAGGATGTCCCGGGTGAACAGGCCTTCGGGGCGCGCCGCCAGTTTCAGCCGGACGGCGAGCATGCTGGACCCGGAGATGCCGATGATCTTGCCGAAGAACAGGCCGGCCATGATGCCGATCGCCAGTTCGTCGGTGAACATCTCGCGGAACACGGCGCCGTTCACCGCGACGCCGGAGGCGAAGAACGCGAACACCGGCACGCAGATGAGCGCGGAGATCGGCTGGATGCGGTGCTCGAGCCGCTCGGCGGGCGAGTCGTGCTCGCCCGGATCGGGCTTGACGCGCGTGAGCAGGCCCAGCGCCACGCCCGCGATGGTCGCGTGCACACCGGACTGCAGCATCGCCACCCAGACGACCAGCGCGATCGGCACGTACAGGAGCGGTGTGGTGATCCGGCGGCGTTGCCCGAGCCAGTAGAGAGCACACCCCACCAGGGCCACGGCGAGCCACTGCGGCTTGAGGTCGGCCGCGAAGAGCACCGCGATGACGGCGATGGCGATGAGGTCGTCGACCACCGCCAGACCCAGCAGGAACACGCGGGCGCCCGACGGGAGCCGGGAACCGATGAGCGAGAGGATGCCGAGAGCGAAGGCGATGTCCGTGGCGATCGGGATCGCCCAGGCCGTGCCGATGTGCGGGTTGTCGTGCGCGATCGCGACCGCGATGAGCGCGGGCACGACGACGCCGCCGACCGCGCACAGCACGGGCAGCGCGGCGCCGCGCAGCGTCGACAGCTCGCCCACCACCAGTTCGCGTTTGAGCTCCAGGCCGGCCACGAAGAAGAAGATCGCGAGCAGACCGTCCTTGGCCCAGTCGGCCAGCGAGAGCCGCAGGTGCAGGCTCTGGCCGAGGATCGACCAGTCGTCGCTGCCGAGGTGGATCTCGGCCAGATGGGTGTACCCGCCCGACCACGGGGAGTTGGCCCACACGAGCGCGATGAAGGCGGCGATCAGAAGGGCCGTGCCGCCGACGGTCTCGGTGCGCAGGAATCGGATCAGCGCGCGCGACGCCCGGAATTGGGTCGGTGCTTCGCTCATCGTTCGAACCTACCGCAGGGCGGCCCCGTGACCCGCGTCACCAAACTGTATTCTTCTGCAAATGAATCGCAGGCGAATCGTCGTCGCCTCGATGGTGGGAACCACCATCGAGTTCTTCGACTTCTACATCTACGCGACCGCAGCAGTGCTGGTCTTCCCCACTCTCTTCTTCCCGAAGGGCAACGACGCGGCGGCGCTGCTCGCCTCCTTCGCGACGTTCGGTCTCGCGTTCGCCGCGCGGCCGCTGGGATCGATTCTGTTCGGCCACTTCGGCGACCGCGTCGGCCGCAAGGCCACCCTGGTCGGCTCGCTCCTCACGATGGGCATCGCGACTTTCCTCATCGGCCTGCTGCCCACCTACGACCAGGCCGGATATCTGGCCCCGGCGCTGCTCGCACTGATGCGTTTCGCGCAGGGTCTCGGCCTCGGCGGCGAGTGGTCCGGCGCGGCGCTGCTCGCGACCGAGACGGCCGAGAAGGGCAAGCGGGCGTGGGCCGCGATGTGGCCGCAGCTGGGCGCGCCGTTCGGCTTCTTCCTCGCCAACGGTGTGTTCCTCGTGATCATGCAGGTGATGGACTTCGACTCGAAGACGTCGGCGTCCAACCACGCGTTCATGACCTGGGGCTGGCGCATCCCGTTCCTGCTGTCCGCCGTCATGGTGCTGGTGGGCCTGTACGTGCGGCTCAAGCTGACCGAGACGCCGGTGTTCGCCAAGGCGGTCGAGGAGGGCAAGAAGGTCAAGGCGCCGATCGGCGAGGTGCTCCGCACCGCGTGGCGCCCGCTCATCATCGGCACGTTCGTCATGGTCGCGACGTACACGCTGTTCTACCTGGTCACCACCTGGATCGTCTCGTACGGAACGGGCAAGGTCACCGACAAGTCCGGCGTGAAGCTGTCCGTCTCGTACATCGACTTCCTCGAGATGCAGCTGATCGCGGTGCTCTTCTTCGCGGTGTTCGTGGCGGTCTCGGGCCGCCTCGCCGACCGCTTCGGCCGGCGCCTGGTGCTCATCATCGTGACGCTCGCGATCATCGTCTACGGCCTGTCGTTCAAGTGGATCCTGGATCCTGCGCACACCACCCAGGGAACGATGCTGGCGGTCCTCATCGTGGGCCTGACGCTGATGGGCCTCACCTTCGGCCCGATGAGCGCGGTGCTCCCCGAGCTGTTCGCCACCAACGTCCGCTACACCGGCAGCGGCGTCTCGTACAACTTCGCGTCGATCATCGGTGCCGCCATCGCACCGTTCATCGCCACCTGGTTGGTCAAGGACTACGGCGTCGAGTGGGTGGGCGTCTACCTCGCGATCGCCGGCCTGTCCACGCTGGTCGCGCTGGTCGTCATGCGCGAGACGAGGGACGTGGAGCTCGATAAGGTCTGATCCATGCGGATCCTGATCGTCGGCGCGGGCGCGACGGGCGGCGCGTTCGGCATGCGCCTCGCCGAGGCGGGGCGGGACGTCACCTTCCTGGTGCGCCCGGCCCGCGCGGCGTCGCTGCGCGCGGAGGGCCTGCGGTTCTCCGCTCCCGACGGTGCCCGCGCCCGCCCGGTCGGCGTCCTCACGGCGGCCGAGCTCGCCGCGGAGCCAGAGACGTTCGACCTGGTGCTGATCACGGTCAAGGCGCTCGCCACTGGAGGACGCGATCGCCGACCTGCGTCCCGCGGTCGGGGAGGGCACCGTCGTCCTGCCCGTCCTGAACGGGCTCGCCCACCTGGATCGGCTCGAGGCAGCGTTCGGGCCGCGCGTGCTGGGCGGGCTCGCGATGATCGTCGCGACCCTCGACGACGGTGCCGTGGTCCAGATGACGGACTGGTCGGCGATCACGATCGGCGACGGTGCGCCCCGGGTCGCCGAGGCACTCGACGTTCCGGGCATCCGATTGACGGTGAGCGATGATCCGCTGGGGTCGATGTGGGCGAAGTGGGCGTTCATCGCCGCGTGCGGCATCGTCTGCTGCCTCTTCCGCAGCCCCGTGGGGCCCGTGATCGCGGCCGGCGGCGAGCCGCAGGTGCGGGCGATCATCGCGGAGACCGAGGCCGTCGCCGCGGCCGCCGGGCACCCGGTGCCGGAGGCCGCACACGAGCGGACCGTCACCACGCTCGTGGACCCGGACTCGGCGATGACCTCGTCGCTCTACCGCGATCTCGTCGCCGGACTGCCCACCGAGGCGGAGCACATCCTGGGCGATCTCGCTTCGCGCGCACGGGAACTGGGCGTGGGCACTCCGCTGCTGGATCTCACTCTAGTGCAGGTGCGGGCGGACGCCCTGGTGCGGGCAGGAGCGTGACGCCTGCGGCCGCGGCCGCCCGACGGTACGCCGCGGCGAGGCTCGCCACCGTCTCGTGCGCGTTGAGCCCGCTCGGATTGGGCAGCACCCACACGCGGGTCGTACCGATGGTGCGCTCCTGCGGACCGGGTACGGCCTTCGGCTCTCGGAACGCGGTGCGGTAGGCGGTGATCCCGAGCACGGCGAGGATCCGCGGCGCCACCTGGAGCACCCGCTCGACGAGGGCGTCGCCGCCCGCGCGCAGTTCCTCCGCGGTGAGCTCGCTGGCCTTCGCCGTGGCCCGCGGCGCGACGTTGGTGATGCCGATCCCCGCTTCCACCAGAGCGTTCCGGTCCGCGAATGTCATCCCGTCGGTGGCGTCGATGACGTGGTCCACGATGCCGGCCCCGTACAGCGCCGGGTAGAAGCGGTTGCCGGGATGCGCGAAGTGCGCGCCGGTGGCCGCGGTCCACAGGCCGGGGTTGATGCCGCAGAGCAGCATTCGGCAGCCGGGCCCGATCAGGTCCGGCACCGTCGTGTCCGAGTAGGCGAGGAGTTGCTCGCGGGTGAAACCCATGGATACTGCCTACCCGGTCGCGCCGTCGTGGTCCACTGGGCCCATGACCGTCGACGAACTCCTGGCCCGGCGCGAGATCGAGGACGTTGTGCTGCGGTACTGCCGCGGCATCGACCGGCTCGACCTCGATGCGGTCCGCGCCTGCTATCACCCCGGCGCCGTCGATCACCACAGCGGCTTCGACGGCCCCGTCGAGGAGTACGTTCCCTGGGTGCGCGGACAACTGGAGTCGCTGGGCGGTACGCACCACCAGGTCGGCAACCACCTGTGCGAGCTCGCGGGCGACGTCGCGGTGGTCGAGACCTACTGCACCGCGACGCACTGGTCGGCCCCCGGGGCGGAGCTGCAGGTCTACCTCACGCTGGGGTTGCGTTACGTGGACCGGTTCGAGCGCCGGGACGGGCGGTGGGCCATCGCCGAGCGGTGGGCGGTCACCGACTGGACGCGCTGGGAGAAGGACCTGACAGGGCCGCTGGGGATCCCGGAGGCCGCCGCCCGCGCGCGGCGGGGGCGACCCGGTGGACGCGCTGCGCGCTCAGGTGTTCGGGCGCGACCGCTCGTAGAGCCGCCGCACCACGTCCTCGATATCGGGTTCGTCCACCGTGAGGTCGCGCACCGTCGCCCGCTCGGCGATGGCCGCGAGCACCTGCGGCAGCGGCGCGGACAGCTCCAGCCGTTGGCGCAGGCCCCCGCCCTCGCTGGTGAGGTGCCGCGCACCGTCGACCTCGAGATCCGGTGTGGGGCGGTCCAGGTCGAGCACGAGCACGCGTGTCGCCCCGACGGCGCCGACGAGCCCGTCGAGCGCGCCGTCGAACGCGGTCCGGCCGTGATCCACCACGAGGATCCGCTCGCACAACCGTTCCACGTCGCCCATGTCGTGCGTGGTGAGCAGCAGGGTGAGGCCGCGCTCGGCGCGCTCGGCGATGAGGAATTCGCGCAGCCGCTGCTTGCTGAGCACGTCGAGCCCGATGGTGGGCTCGTCGAGGATCAGCAGCTCCGGCGAATGCATCAGCGAGGCGGCGACTTCGGCCCGCATCCGCTCGCCCAGGCTGAGCTGCCGCACCGGCCGGTCGAGGTAGGCGCCCAGCTCCAACTGCTCGATCAGCCTGTCCGCCCGCTCCTTCGCCACCGCGTCGGGCAGGCGGTGCACCGCGGCGAGGATCTCCAGCGACCGTCCGGTGGGCAGGTCCCACCACAGCTGCGAGCGCTGTCCGAAGACCACGCCCACGCGCCGGGCCACGTCGCGTCGCCGGGCTAGGGGATCGAGCCCGACGGTGCGCACCGTCCCCGCCGTGGGCACCAGGATGCCCATGAGCATCTTGATCGTCGTCGACTTGCCGGCGCCGTTCGCGCCGATGTACCCGACGGACTCGCCCGGCGCGATCGTGAGGTCCAGGTGGTCGACGGCGGTGGTGACGGTCCTGGCGCGTCCGTTCCAGCCCCGCTTGGTGAAAGTACGTGTCAGTCCACGTGTTTCGATGACGTTCATCCGCCGGCTCCCCGATAGTGCCGCAGTCCCCACCGCCACGTGACGCCCGCGAGGAGCACGGCCCATGCGGTGGCGACCGGCAGCAGCCACGCCAGGTCGGGCCGGAAGAGGCCGGTGCCGGGCAGGCCCAGGATGTACAGGGCTGGAAGGTAGCCGGTGAACGCCAGCGGGAGGACGAAACCGAAGGTGACCTTGATCGCGCCCGGCCACACCGAGGCGGGCTGCGACGCGGCGTACCGGCCGCCGTAGACGAAGGAGTTGGTGAACTCCGCGCCGTTCACGAGCACGAACTGCACCCCGGCGGCGATCACGAAGACCGACGAGTAGATGATCGGTCCGCAGATCAGCGCCAGGACGAGCATCCCGACGGTGCCCGGCCCCCACGCGATCGTGTTGTGGGTGAGGGCGTACCCCAGCGCGAAGACGCTGACCGCGGGTCGCGTGAGCCGGTTGATGCGGATGTCGCTGGTCATGAGCTGCAACAGGATCGGCTGCGGCCGCAGGTAGAATACGTCGATGGTGCCTGCCCGCACGTAGCGGGGCAGCTTGTCCAGGTGTCCGAACAGGATGTCGGCTGCGCAGAACGAGAGGTCGGCGAGCGCGAAGACGAGTAGCACAGCGGAGAACGTGAGGCCGCCGATGACCTTCGCGTTGTGGAACAACAGCCACACCTCGCCGAGCTCGACGAGGCCCAGCAGCAGAGCCGCGACCAGGTCCATCGCCAGCGAGGCGCGGTAGCTCACCTGCGCCTGCACGCGCGAGTTGAGTACCGCGCGGTATGGAGCGAGTCGTCCCGGCCGTGCGGCGGAAGCGGTATCAGCCACCCTGCACCTCCAACCGGCGCCGGCCCGCTGCCGTGAGGAGGGCGCCGACGCCGAGCACCGCCACCGTCCAGCCCGCCTGAACCGCCACCGTCGTCAGCCCGGCGGCGGCGTCAATACGACCCGACAGGATGTCGCACGGCGGCATGAGGATCCACGCGAACGGAGTGAACTCGGCGAGGCGCGCGAGCCGGCCCGGGAACAGGCCGACCGGCACGAACATGCCCATGAGAAAGGTTCCCGCGACCATGTAGAACATCTGGATGCCGCGGGTGTCGACGACCCAGAAGCCGAGGATCTGCACGCAGTACAGCAGCGCCTGCGCCAGCAGGATCGCGAGCAGCACGCTGAGGGCGCCGAGCGGGTAGGCGGCGGGCTCGCCGGCCCACGCCATCATTCCGGTGAGCGCGCCGATCGCCACCAGCGGCAGTGCGCGCGGGATGAGCGAGTAGACCGCGCCGCCGAGCACGGTCGCGAGCGTCGCGACCTGGACGTTCAGGGGCCGGAGGAAGTCGACGGCGATGTCGCCCGTGCGGATCCGTTCGGCGAGGACACCGTCGCCGCCGAACGCGCCGATCGCCCCGAGCATCCCCTGCGAGAGGAAGATGTAGCTCACCATCAGCTCCGGCGTGTAGCCGCCGGCCGTCCCGCCCGCGCCCGCGAGCGTGGCGAGCAGGATCGCCATCTTGACGAATCCGAAGACGGCGTTGGTGAACACGCCCGCGGCGGCCGCGGTCAGGTAGGTGGACTGCTGGCGGAAGCCGGCCACCGTCAGGCGGACGTAGGGGCGGAGAACACTTCGGACACTGAGGAGGGCGGCACGCCCGGGAACTGCGGCCGCAGTTCGCGACGACACAGTTACCGCACGTTACCGCCCTCGTGCGCTCGAAGCGAGGCGATCAGCCGCGCTGCTTGCGGATGTTCTCGAAGACCGTGGGATCGACCAGGGTCGACGTGTCGCCCAGTTCGCGGCCCTCGGCGACGTCGCGCAGGAGGCGCCGCATGATCTTGCCGGAGCGCGTCTTCGGCAGCTCGGGCACGATGTTGATCTCGCGCGGCTTGGCGATGGGCGAGATGTCCTTCGAGACCTGCGCCGTCATCTCGGCGATCAGCTTGCCGGGATCGGAGTCGTCGACGCCCTGGCGCAGGATGACGAACGCCGCGATGGCCTGGCCGGTGGTCGCGTCGGACGCGCCCACGACGGCCGCCTCGGCGACGGCCGGGTGTCCGACGAGGGCGGATTCGACCTCGGCGGTGGAGATGCGGTGGCCCGAGATGTTCATGACGTCGTCGACGCGTCCGAGTACCCAGAGGGCACCGTCCTCGTCGTAGCGCGCACCGTCGCCCGCGAAGTACCAGCCCTGGTCGGCGTAGCGCGACCAGTAGGTGTCCACGAACCGCTCCTCGTCGCCCCAGATGCCGCGCAGCATGGCCGGCCACGGCTTGTCGAGCACCAGCAGCCCGGATTCGCCGCGAGGCAGGCTGTTCCCGTCGTCGTCGACGATGTTGGCGCTGATGCCGGGCACGGGCTCCATCGCCGACCCGGGCTTGAGCACCGTCGTGCCGGGGAGCGGCGCCACCATCGCGGCGCCGGTCTCCGTCTGCCACCACGTGTCCACGATCGGCGCCGAACCGGCGCCGATGACGTCGCGGTACCAGCGCCACGCCTCGGGATTGATCGGCTCGCCCACCGAGCCGAGCAGGCGGATCGAGCTCAGATCGTGCGCGTCGGGGATCTCTCGGCCCCACTTCATGAATGTGCGCACCAGGGTGGGTGCGATGTAGTAGATGCTCACGCCGTACTTCTCGATGATCTCGAAGTGACGGTGCTCGTTCGGCGAGTTCGGTGTGCCCTCGTACACGATCTGCGTGGCGCCGTTGGCGAGTGGTCCGTACACGATGTAGGTGTGTCCGGTGACCCAGCCGATGTCGGCCGTGCACCAGTACACGTCCTTCTCGGGCTTGAGGTCGAACAGGTAGTAGTGCGTGTACGCGGCCTGGGTGAGGTAGCCGCCGGAGCTGTGCACGATGCCCTTCGGCTTGCCCGTGGTGCCCGACGTGTACAGCAGGAACAGGGGGTGCTCGGCGTCGAAGGCCTCGGGCGTGTGCTCCGACGATGCCGCGCCCACGCTCTCGTGCCACCACACGTCGCGGTCGTGCCAGTCGATGTCGTTCTTGCAGCGCTGCACGACGATCACCTTCTGCACGGACTGGGCCTTCTGGCCGTCGATGTCCATGTCCAGTGCCTCGTCGACGTTGGCCTTGAGCGGCGCGGGCTTGCCGCGGCGGAACTGGCCGTCGGTGGTGATGACGACCTTGGCCTCGGCGTCGTCGACGCGCGAGCGCAGGGCAGCGGCGGAGAAGCCGCCGAAGACCACGGAGTGGGTCAGGCCCAGGCGCGCGCAGGCGAGCATCGCGACGATGGCCTCGGGGACCATCGGCATGTAGATCGCCACGCGGTCGCCCGCCTGCAGGCCCAGCGACGCGAGGTAGTTGGCGGCGCGGCTGACCTCGTCCTTGAGGTCGGAATAGGTGATGTCGCGGCTGTCGCCGGGCTCGCCGATCCAGTGGATCGCAACGCGATCGCCGTCGCCCGCCTCCACGTGCCGGTCGACGCAGTTGTACGCCACGTTGAGCTTGCCACCCACGAACCACTTGGCGAACGGCGCGCCCGACCAGTCCAGGACCTCGCCGAAGGGCGCGTCCCAGTGCAGACGGTTCGCCTGCTCGGCCCAGAAGCCCAGACGATCGGCTTCGGCACGGTCGTACAATTCCCTGCCGTGCGTATTGGCCTGAGCTGCGAATTCAGCGGACGGCGGGTATGCAGCGGTGGCGGAATCAGTCATGGGTCAATCGTAGGGACGGCGCGCGGGGCGGGCAGGGCAAAGTCGAAAATTCGACGGTGCCGGGCCCGGGTTGCAGAGGGTTGCGCCCGGTCGCGGCGTCCGACCGGAGTCGCTCGGAGGGGGATTCAGTTAGCAGTGCTGCCGGTTACCGGGACAGGGCGCGCAGGCCGACTTAAAGTGCTCAGCACCGAGATGGCCAACTAAGGCGGAGGTAATTGTGGGAGTACGAAGTAGGCGGTGGTCGGTGGCGCGGGCGATCCTCGCGGTCACCGTCGCCGCGAGCCTGGCGGTGTCCGGGTGCAGCATGGAGGGCGCGAAGGGCCAGTACGGTAGCGGTCCCGACGCGGTGATCCGCGTCAACGGAGGCGAACCTCAGAGCGGGCTGGTGCCGACCGACACCAACGAGAACATGGGCGGCCGCGTGGTCGACACCCTGTTCACCGGGCTCTATTCGTACAAGGCCGACGGTTCGCCGGAGCTGGCCAATGCGGAATCGGTCGAGACGAACGACAACAAGCACTTCGTCGTGAAGCTCAAGCGGGACTGGACCTTCCACGACGGTACCCCGGTGAAGGCCTCGAACTACGTGCGCGCGTGGAACTTCGGCGCCTCCATCGAGAATCTGCAGAAGCAGCAGAGCTTCTTCGCGCCGATCGCGGGATTCGAGGAGGTTTCCGAGAAGGGCGCCACCAAGAGCGAGATGAGTGGCCTGCGCGTGGTCGACGACTACACGTTCACCATCGATCTCACGGCGCCGAACATCGATTTCAAGCTCGCGCTCGGGTTCACACCGTTCGTGCCGCTACCCGACGTCTTCTTCACCGAGGGCAAGGAGAAGTTCGGCCAGAACCCCGTGGGCAACGGCCCGTACAGGTTCAAGCAGTGGCGGCACAACGTCCAGCTGGACGTCGTCCGCAACGAGGACTACAAGGGTCCCAAGCCGAAGAACGGCGGCCTCGCGTTCATCATGTACGAGGGGTACGACGCCGCGTACACGGACCTGATGTCGGACAATCTGGACGCACTCGACACGATCCCCAACAGCGCGCTGCGCTCGTTCCAGAAGACGCTGGGCAAGCGGGCGATCACCAAGCCCACCGCGCAGACCCAGTCGTTCGTGATCCCGCAGTTCCTGGATCACTTCCACAGCGACGAGGAGGGGCGCCTGCGCAGGCAGGCGATCTCCATGTCGATCAATCGCCAGCAGATCATCGACGTGGTCTTCCAGGGCTTCAAGTACCCGTCGGTCGAGTTCACGGCGCGTTCGGTGCCCGGCTGGAACGCGGACATCCCCGGGAACGAGACGGTCAAGTACAACCCGGAGCTGGCGAAGCAGCGCTGGGAGGAGGCGAACCGCATCCGGCCGTGGTCGGGGGCGTTCCAGATCGCTTACAACTCGGACGGCGACCACAAGCAGTGGATCGACGCCGTGACCAACCAGATCCGGAACACGCTGGGGATCGAGGCGTCGAGCAAGCCGTACGCCACGTTCAAGCAGATCCGCGATGAGCTGACCAAGCGGACGTTGACGTCCGCGGGCCGCAACGGCTGGCAGGGTGACTACCCCACGCAGCTGAACTTCCTCGAGTCGAACTACGTGACCGGGGAGGTTCGAACGACGGCGACTACAGCAGTCCGGAGTTCGACGCCCGGATCGCCCGAGCCCAGCAGGCGCTCGACCCTGCGGAGTCCACGAAGCTGGTGAACTTCGCACAGGAGATCCTTCTGCGTGACCTACCCGTCGTGCCGCTGTGGGATTACAAGGCGGCGGCCGGCGTCGGTGACGGCATCACTGCCGAGATCACGTGGAACGGCCGTTTCGACTTCACGAACATCACGAAGGGGTAGCGGAATGGCGAGATATCTCCTGAGCCGGCTCGGGCAGCTGGTGATCGTGTTCTTCGGGGCGACGCTGCTCATCTACGCGCTCGTGTTCCTGGTGCCGGCGGATCCGATCGCGGCGCTCGGCGGCGATCGCACGCTGCCGCCCGAGGTGGTCGAGGGCCTGCGCGCCCAGTACCACCTGGACCAACCCTTCCTGGTGCAGTACTGGTACTACATCAAGGGCGTCTTCTCGCTGGACTTCGGCACCTCCTTCTCCGGCCAGCCGGTGTGGGACGTGATGAAGCGGGCGTTCCCGGTCACCGTGAACCTGGCCCTGATCGCGCTCGCGGTGGAGACGATCCTGGGGATCTTCTTCGGCGTCGTCGCCGGCCTCAAGAAGGGCAGGCTGTTCGATACGTCGATCCTGTTCGTGTCGCTGGTCATCATCGCGGTGCCGATCTTCGTGCTCGGCTTCATCGCGCAATTCGTGTTCGGCGTGAAACTGCAGTGGTTCCCGGTCACCGTCGGCGGCAACCTGGACTTCTACCACCTGCTGCTGCCCGGCATCGTGCTCGGCCTGGTGTCCTTCGCGTACGTCGTGCGGCTCACCCGCTCGCAGGTCTCGCAGAACCTCACCGCCGACTACGTGCGCACCGCCACCGCCAAGGGCCTGCCTCGGTCGCGAGTGGTCCTGGTGCACGTCCTGCGCAACTCGCTGATCCCGGTGATCACGTTCCTCGGGGCCGACATCGGCGCCCTGATGGGCGGCGCGCTCGTCACCGAGGGCATCTTCAACATCCCCGGTGTGGGCGGCACCATCTACCAGGCGGTGATCCGCGGCGAGGCCACCACCGTGGTCTCCTTCGTCACTGTTCTCATCGTGATCTACCTGATCTGCAACGTGGTGGTGGACCTGCTCTACGCCGCCCTCGACCCGAGGATCCGCTATGCCTGACAATCACATCTATCCCGGACAGGAACGTTTCGTCGCCGCCGCGGACGACGTCACGGTCGGAGCGATCGATGCCGTCGATCGGGACACGCAGCCCGCCGGCTTCTGGAAGTCCGCGTGGCTCCAGTTGCAGGGCAAGCCGCTGTTCTGGGTCTGCGTCGCGTTGCTCACACTGATCCTGCTGGTCGTGCTCTTCCCGTCGGTGTTCGCGTTCGGCAAGGACCCGCACGAGGCATCCCTCGACCGTTCTCTGCTCCCGCCCAGCGGCGAGCACTGGTTCGGCACGGACCTGCAGGGGTACGACATCTACGCCCGCACCATCTACGGTGCCCGCGCCTCGGTCATCGTCGGCGTCCTCACGACGATCGCCGTCGTGGTCGTGGGCGGTCTTCTCGGCGCCACGGCCGGCTTCTACGGCGGCTGGCTCGATTCCATCATCGCGCGACTCGCGGACGTCTTCTTCGGCGTCCCACTCATGCTGGCCGCTGTGGTGGTGATGCAGATGGTCACCTCGCGCACCATCTACTCGGTGGTGCTGGTGCTGACGATCTTCAGCTGGCCGCAGATCGCGCGCATCGCGCGGTCGGCGGCGATCTCGATCCGGAACGAGGAGTACATCGACGCATCGAAGTCCTTGGGCTCCTCCAAGGTCCGTACCCTATTCACCCACGTGATCCCGAACTGCCTCGGCCCGGTGATCGTGGTCGCGACCGTGGCTCTCGGCATCTACATCGTCACGGAGGCCACGCTGTCGTACCTCGGCATCGGTCTCCCGTCGACCGAGGTCTCCTGGGGCATGGACATCTCCGACGGGCAGCAGCTGCTGCGCGAGGGCACGCCCATCCTGTTCTACCCCGCGACCGCGTTGGCGATCACCGTGCTCACCTTCATGATGCTCGGTGACGTCCTCAGCGACGCACTCGATCCGAAGGCGAGGAAGCGCTGATGTCCGACGACTCGATGCAGAATGCAGAACCGTCGCCCCTCCTCGAGATCCGCGATCTGGTCGTGGAATTCGACGTGCAGGGCAAGCCCGTTCAGGCAGTCCGGGGTGCCGGCCTCACCGTCTACCCGGGCCAGACGGTGGCCATCGTCGGCGAGTCCGGCTCGGGCAAGTCCACCACGGCCGCCGCGGTGATGGGCCTGCTACAGGGCACCGGCAAGGTGGCGAGCGGGCAGATCGTCTTCAACGGTCAGGACCTGTCGAAGGCCTCCGAGAAGGACTTCCAGAAGATCCGCGGTGATGGTATCGGCCTGGTACCGCAGGATCCGAACACCAACCTGAACCCGCTGTGGCGGATCGGTTTCCAGATCCGCGAGACCCTCAAGGCCAACAACGCCGAGGAGGGGGATGCCCGGAAACGGGCCGTCGCGCTGCTGGCCGAGGCCGGCATGAAGGACCCGGACAAGCGGGTGAACCAGTACCCGCACGAGTTCTCGGGCGGCATGAAGCAGCGCGCGCTCATCGCGATCGGCCTGGCCTGCCGGCCCAAGCTGTTGATCGCCGACGAGCCGACCTCCGCGCTGGACGTCACGGTGCAGCGGCAGATCCTCGACCACCTGGAGACGCTCACCACGGACCTGGGGACCGCGGTGCTGCTCATCACGCACGATCTGGGGCTGGCGGCGGAACGTGCCAGTCACCTCGTGGTGATGTACAAGGGGCGGGTCGTGGAATCCGGTCCAGCGCTGGACATCCTGCAGGATCCGCAGCACGAGTACACCAGGCGGCTGGTGGCGGCGGCACCGTCGTTGTCGGCGCGCAGGACGGAGGCCCCGTCGGCCGCGGACGCGGTCACGGAGGCGGCCGCCGTGAGCACCGTCAAGGAGCGCGGTGTCGAGCTCGAGACCGTCGAGGACGGTCTGCGCGATGCCGCGACTCCCGGACCGGCAGAAGTCGTCGTCGCCTCGAATCTGGTGAAGGACTTCCCGATCCGTGGCTCCTTGCCGTTCCAGAGCAGCGACTTCCGCGCGGTCGATGACGTGAGCTTCACCATGCTGCGGGGCACCACGACGGCGGTCGTGGGCGAATCCGGCTCGGGTAAGTCGACCGTGGCCCGCATGGTGCTCGGCCTGCTCGAGCCCACCAGCGGCACCGTCGAATTCGACGGGGTGGACGTGCGCTCCCTGTCCGGCACCGAAGCCAAGAAGTTCCGGCGCCGTGTCCAGCCCGTGTTCCAGAACCCTTACGGTTCACTGGATCCCATGTACTCGATCTACCGGGCGATCACTGAACCGCTCGTGGTGCACGGCGTGGGCGACAAGGCCTCACGAGTGGATCGGGCGAAGGAACTGCTCGAGATGGTGGCGCTGCCGGCGGACACCATGCACCGCTACCCGAACGAGCTGTCGGGCGGACAGCGCCAGCGCGTGGCGATCGCGCGGGCACTGGCGCTGAACCCCGAGGTGATCGTGCTCGACGAGGCGGTGTCCGCGCTCGACGTGCTGGTGCAGGCGCAGATCCTGACCCTTCTGGAGGGGCTGCAGCAGGAGCTGGGCCTGACCTACCTGTTCATCACTCACGATCTGGCGGTGGTCAAGCAGATCGCGCACCAGACCCTCGTGATGGCGGGCGGCAGGGTGATGGAGCAGGGGCCGACGGATCAGGTCTACGACAATCCGTCGTCGGACTACACGCGCAAGCTGATCGACGCCATTCCTGGCGGTTCGATCGAACTCGCGGGCTGATCGGCGGGCCGGGGCGGCAGGAGTGCGGCGGCGCGCGAGCTAGGGTGGCATCGTGACCGACCCGCTCAGCCCGCTCGTCGCCGTTCCCGCCGTCGCCGAGGCGGCCGCCGCCGCGCGCGAGGCGCTCGCCAAGGTGCACCGTCATCCCGCGAACCGGCGGGAGTGGCGCGCGACCGCCACCGAGTCATCGCTGCGGGGCGCGCGGGCCTCCGCGGCTCTCGACGGTGGCGCGGTGGCCCTGAGTAGGGATGACCTGATCTCCGATCCGGTGCTGGCGGGCGCGATGCGCGCGTATCAGGCGGTCGACGGTGACGCGCTCGACGCCACCGTCGGGGTGTGGCGGCGCGCGCCGCTCCAGGTGCTGGCGCGGCTGCACACCCTTGCCGCGGCGGAACTCGTCGACGGTGACGACTCCCGCCTCGGGCGTCCGCGCCCGGGTACGGGGAGCGGCTGGGGTTGCTCGCGCAGCTGGTCACGGGCGGGACTCAGGCGCCGGCGCCGGTGGTCGCGGCCGTGGTCCACGGGGAACTGCTGTCCCTGCGGCCGTTCGAGGTGGCGGACGGGGTGGTGGCCCGGGCGGCATCGCGCCTGGTCACGGTGGCGTCCGGGCTGGACCCGCATGCCCTGGGGATCCCCGAGACGACGTGGCTGAAGTTCGCTCCCAGCTACGCCGACGCGGCGGACGCGTTCGGCGTGGGCGAGCCGGACGGCGTGGTGGCGTGGGTCGTTCTGTGCTGTCAGGCGCTGGAGGCCGGCGGGGTCGAGGCCCGGCGCTCGCGGAGCGATGAGAGGGAGGAAGGGCAGGGCGGACCGGCCCCGGACATGCGCAACGGCGACCCGGCCTGAGCTCCAGGTGCGCGCCCAATGTGGCGTGTCCTGAAGAACGGGTCCGAATCGCCGTTCGCTAGCACGGATCCCGGTTACCAAGCGTGCGTAAGGGTGGGCTGTATTACGGCCTCGGCGTTCACGCGGGGAGAGATCCACTATCCGCAGACCTTGTGCTGACCACTGGTTCCCCGGTGACGCAGGCTCACAGCGCTTTCCGCCATAGGTGGCGAGCTCCGCGTGGGTGCCTGGTGTCCGTGCTGGGAGCCTTGACGCTCAGGAACCCTCGACCTTCTCTTCCGGTGAGGGTTTGGCTTTGCGCCGCTCCGTGATTCATTTGTACCTTGTGACGGCGATCACATCAAGGGGTTGGCGGAAAATTCTCCGGAAGGCGGGCCCGGCGGGCCTTTTCTCAGGATTTTGCGTTGCAGCGCAAAGTAAGTCGCGATTCCGGCACCTGCGGCGACGAGACCGAGGCCGGCCGAGGCGAGTACCGAGTTCCGGGAGGGGGTCGGGATCCGGTCCCGCAGGGGCGTCGGGTTCGAGAACGAGACCACCGGCCAGCCCCGCTCCGCTGCCTCCTTGCGCAGGCCCCGGTCGGGGTTGACCGCGGTGGGGTGACCCACGGCGGCCAGCATCGGGACGTCGGTGATCGAGTCCGAGTAGGCGAAGCACTGGTCGAGGTCGTACCCGTGCTCGGCGGCGAGCGCCTCCATCGCGACGACCTTGTTCTCGCCGTAGCAGTAGAACTCCACCTCGCCGGCGTACTTACCGTCCTCGACCTTCATCTTCGACGCGACCGCGTAGTCGGCGCCGAGCAGGTCTGCGATCGGCGCGACCATCTCCTCGCCGGATGCCGAGACGATCACCACGTCGTGGCCGCGGGCGTGGTGCCCCGCGATCAGCTCCGACGCCTCGGCGAAGACGAGCGGGTTCACCACGTCATGCAGCGCCTCGCGGACTATGGACTTCACCTGTTCGACGTTCCAGCCCTCGCACATCTGCGTGAGGTGGTCGCGCATGCGCTCCATCTGGTCGTGGTCGGCCGCCGTGAGCATCATCAGGAACTGGGCGTAGCTCGACTTCAGCACGGCACGACGGTTGAGCAGGCCCTCGTCGAAGAAGGGCCGCGAGAACGCGAGTGCGGACGACTTCGCGATGATCGTCTTGTCCAGGTCGAAGAACGCGGCGACCCGGCGCACCGGGGCCTCGTCGGGCGCGGTTGGGCTCACGACGTTCACCCTACCGCTGCCATGCCGATCCGTACCGCGCAAGAGTCGAGCCCGGATTCCTCCACAGGTTTCTCGAACCGGACACGTTCCTCCACAGATGCCCCGGCGGCGGGCCCTTCCGGTCGGGTGTCGGGGCCAAGCTGGGCGTATGCGGGGAATCGAGATCGGGATGGCGGTGGCCGAGCAGGGGCTGGCCGATGACGTGCGCCGCGCTGCGGCGGCCGCGGCGCGCACGGTGACGGACGTCGACCGGGGCCGCCCGCGCGCGGCGTGGGCGGCCGCTGCGGGACTGGTGTTGGACCGGGCGCCGCGACGGCGATGGCGGAGGCGGCGCGGGCGGGCGGCCTCCCGCGCCGCGACGGGGTCGCGATCGTCGCGGCCGAGGCGGGCATGGCGGAACTGGCGGCAGCCGTCGAGGTGGGCGCCGCGCAGGTCTTCGTGCTGCCCGCGCAGGTCCGTGACCTGGCCCGGTTCCTCGCGGCCAGGGAACAGGACGACGGTGCGCGCTCGCGCGTCGTCGCCGTCGTCGGCGGGCACGGCGGCGCGGGGGCCTCGGTCCTCGCGGCCGCCGTCGCGGTGACGGCGCCGAGCCGGGGGATCAGGGCGCTCGCGGTCGACGCGGACCCGTGGGGCGGCGGCCTCGACCTGCTCCTCGGCTGCGCGGACATGCCCGGCCTGCGCTGGGGCGACCTGGCGCTGCGCGGCGGGCACGTTCCGTCGGACGCCCTGGTCGCGGCGCTCCCCGGGCGCGCGGGCGCCGTGGCGGTGCTGTCGGCGGGCGGATCGGCCGCCGGCGGAACGCGCGACGCCGCAGCCGGAACCACCCCGTCGGATATTCCGGTCGAGGGACTGCTCGCGGTGATCGACGCGGGCCGCCGCAGCGTGGGGGTCACCGTCGTCGACCTCCCCCGGCGCGACGACCCGGCGACCTCCGCCTGCCTCGAGGTGGCCGACGTGGTGGTCGTGGTCGCCGGCGCCACGGTGCGGGGTGCGCCGCGGCGCGCAGCGTGGCCGACGGGGTGGCCGCCCGCTCCCGGCACGTCGGGCTGGTGGTGCGCGGCCCGGCGCCGGGCGGGCTCTCGGCGCGCGACGTCGAGCGGGCCGTCGGGGTGCCTCTGCTGGCATCGATGCGACCGCAACCCGGGCTGGCCGCCCAACTCGACGACGGCGGGCTGCGGTTGCGCAAGGGCACGCCGCTGGCGGTCGCGGCCGGCCGCGTGCTCGAGGGCGTGCGGCGGGGTGCGGCGTGACCTCCCCGGACGGCGACCTGCTCGCCCGGGTGCGGGAGCGGCTGGCGCACACCGCGACCGTCCTCACCCCCGACGTGATGGCGGCCGCGCTCCGCGCCGAATGCGGGGGCGTCCTGGGCGATACGGACCTGCTCGACGGCCTCGCCTACCTCGAGACCGAGCTCGTCGGCGCCGGGCGGCTCGAACCGCTCCTCGCCGACCCGGACGTCACCGACGTGCTGGTCTGCGGCCCGCGGAAGGTGTGGGTGGACCGGGGCCGGGGCCTCGAGCCCGCGGGCGTCGTCTTCGAGGACGACGATGCCGTGCGGCGCCTCGCGGCTCGGCTCGCACTGACGGCCGGCCGGCGGCTGGACGACGCGCAGCCGTGGGTCGACGGGCACCTGCCGGCCGGGCCGGGCGGCCGCGCGGGGAGCGGGATCCGGTTGCACGCCGTTCTGCCGCCCCTCGCGCACGGCGGCACCTGCATCTCCCTGCGCGTGCTGCGCCCTGCCACCCAGACGCTCGGCACGCTGATCGACAGCGGGGCGGTGCCGGCGGAGGTCGCCGGGCTGGTGCGCCGGGTGGTGGCGGCGCGGCTCGCCTTCCTCGTGGTCGGCGGTACCGGCAGCGGGAAGACGACGCTGCTCAACGGGATGCTCGGCGCAGTGGCGCCGGCGGAGCGGGTGTTGTGCGTCGAGGACGCGCACGAGCTCGCTCCGGTGCACCCGCACGTGGTGTCGCTGCTGGCGCGGGGCGCTAACGTCGAGGGCGTCGGTGAGGTGACGGTGCGCGACCTGGTGCGGCAGGCGCTGCGGATGCGGCCCGACCGGATCGTGGTCGGCGAGGTCCGCGGCGCCGAGGTCGTCGACCTGCTCACCGCCCTGAACACGGGCCACGACGGCGGGGCCGGCACCGTCCACGCCAACTCCCCGCGGGAGGTGCCCGCCCGGCTCGAGGCGCTCGCCGCGCTGGGCGGCCTGGGGCGGGACGCGCTGCACGCGCAGCTGGCCGCCGCTTTCCAGGTGGTGTTCGCGGTGCACCGCTGGCCCTCGGGGCGGCGCGGGTTGCGCAGCATCGGCGTCGTCGACCGCGGCGACGACGGCTACGTGCGGGTGCTGCCCGCGTGGGAGCGCGACACCGGGTTCACGCCGGCAGCGGAGCGTGTGTCGGTGCTGCTCGCCGAGCGGGGTGTCTCATGACCGTCGCGATCGTCCTGCTCGCCGCGGCGGCGCTGGCGTGGCCCGGGGTCCGGCCGCCGCCCGTCTGCGAGCGGAGTACGCGCCCGCGGCCGCGCCGTTCGCGGTGCGGTGGGGTTGGCTGGCCGCCGCGATCCCGCTCGGCGCACTGCTCATCGGCCCCGGTCAGGCGCTGGCCGCGGCGCTCGCGGCCGGCACCGCCCGCGACCTCCGCGCGCGGAACCGCGCCGCCCGGCAGCGAGTGGCCCGGCTCTCGGCGATCCTCGCCGGCGTGGACGCGATGGTCGCCGAGCTCTCCGTCGGCGCCCATCCGGCGGCCGCGTGCACCACCGCCGGCCGTGATGCCGAGGATCCGCACGTGCGCGCCGTCTTCGCCGAGATGGCCGGCCGTGCCGAACTCGGCGGCGACGTGTCGGCCGGCCTGCGGACGCACGCCGGCGAGAGCGCCGCGTGGTCGCGGATCGCTGCGGCCTGGGAGACGGGCACGCGGCACGGCATCGGCATGGGCGACCTGCTCGCCTCCGTCCGCGAGGACCTACGGGCCCGCGAGCGGTACGAGCGGCGGGCGCACTCGTCGCTGGCCGGTGCGCGCGCCACCGCGCAGGTGCTCGCCGCCCTCCCCGTGCTCGGCGTCGCGATGGGACAGCTCATCGGCGCCGATCCCCTCGGCACGCTGCTGGGCACCGGCGCGGGCGGTGTGCTGCTGGTCGTCGGGACGTGCTTGACCTGCGCCGGGCTCCTCTGGTCCCGCGCCATCGCCGACGGTGCCGGCGGCACCGGATCGGTGGAACGGACATGAGCGGTCACGGTCCGCTCGCCGCCGCACTCGCCCTGCTCGCGGCGGCCCTGCTCGTGCTCCCGGTCGCGGCGCGGTCGGCGGTCGTCGCCGGCGTGACGGGGGAGACACCCCTGTTGCGGGGGATGCGGCTGCCCCGCCGGGCCGCGCCGGCGGACCCGTTCGAGGCGGCCGCGGCGTACGACCTGTTCGCGGTGTGCCTGCGCGCGGGCATGCCCACCGCCGACGCCGCCCGCGCCGTCGCCGCCGGCGCGCCGCTCGCGCTGGCGGAGGTGCTGAACCGCGCGTCAGAGCTGCTCGCGCTGGGCTCCGACGCTGAGACCGCGTGGCGGACCGAATCGGACGACCCGCAGGTCGTCGGGCTCACCCGCATGCTCCGACGGTCCGCCCGCGCGGGCTCGTCGCCGGCCGCGGGGCTGGCGGACCTCGCGCGCACCGAGCGGGCGCAGGCGGAGGACCGGGCGGTGGCGGCGGGCGAACGCGCGGGCGTCGCGGTCGCGGGGCCGCTGGGGCTGTGCTTCCTGCCGGCTTTCGTGTGCCTGGGCCTCGTGCCGGTGGTGATGGGACTCGCGGGCAAGGTGCTCGGGGAGGGCTGCTCTAGCGGCCCGACGGAAGGGGATGGAATGTGGGTTCGACTGCGATGCAGGATGACCGAGCTGATGCTGGAGGAAGACGGCATGAGCACCGTCGAGTACGCAATAGGGACCGTCGCGGCCGCGGCGTTCGGGGCCGTTCTCTATGGGGTCGTCACCGGCGACAACATCATCAGCGGACTGACGGACATCATCGGCAAGGCGCTGGGCACCTCCACCGGCTAGGACGCCGACTCGCCGAGGAGGCGGGGGCGGTCACGGTGGAGGCGGCGTTCGCCGTCGCCAGCCTCATCACCGTGCTGGTGCTCAGCGTGGGCGCGGTCGTGGGCGTCACCGCTCATGTCCGGTGCGTGGACGCCGCCCGCGAAGCGGCCCGGCTCAGCGCCGGGGGCGATGAGGCCCGTGCCGCGAGGGCGGTCCAGTCGGTCGGCCCGCCGGGCGCGACCTCGACGGTGAGCCGGGACGGCGACACCGTGACGGTGCGGGTCCGGGCTCCGGTGGCGCTGCTGCCGGGGCTCACGGTCTCGGCGACGGCGGTGGCCGCGGCCGAGCCGGGGACGGCGTCGTGACCGCGGCGGCCCGTGCCGGTCCGGCGGTCGACCGAGCGGTACCGACGAGCGGTCCGCCGCACCGCCCTTGCGCGCGTCCGTGGGGCGGGCGGGAGGACGGCGTGGCGACGGTGCTCGCCGCTGTGATGGTCGCCGCGATCGTCGTGGTGGCGGTCATGGTGATCGACGTGGGCGCCGCCGTTTCCGCCCGCCACCGCGCGCAGGCGGCGGCCGATCTCGCGGCGCTCGCGGGCGCCGCGAGCGCGATCGATGCCGATGAGGCGTGCGCGGCGGCGGACCGTCTGGCCCGAGCCAACGCGGGGGCACTCCGGGCGTGCGGCGTGGAGGACTTCGAGGTGACGGTCCGCGTGAGCGTCCCGGTCTCCCTGTCGGTCTTCGGCGACGGCGAGGCGGTCGCCGTCGCCCGCGCGGGCCCGGTATGACCGACGAGGATCCACTGGCGCCTTCGTGATTCCGGAGATGACCACGGGGCAGCGGCGGTCGGTGTGGCGGAGGCATGTGCAGAGATCCGGCCGCGCGATACGGCGACGGGCTGCGGGTTGCTCATGACCGGCGCAGACTGGGATGATGGTGTACGACGAGGGGCTGGCGGACAGGATCCGCGACGCGATGGACGGCGAGCACGGCGTCGTGGAGAAGCGCATGTTCGGCGGGCTGGCGTTCCTGGTGGACGGGCACATGGCGATCGCGGCGAACAGTCGCGGGGAGTCGATGGTCCATCTGCACCCGGACGCCACGGACGAGCTGATCGGGCCGCACGTCAGCGCCACCGTCATGCGCGGGCGGGAACTGCGAGGCTGGCTGGACCTGGCCCCCGAGGCCACGGCCTCGGACGTGGACCTGAAGGAGTGGGTGCGGCGCACCGTCGACTACGCCCGGTCGCTGCCGCCGAAATAGCCGTTCAGACGTCGTCCGCGAGCGCGGCGCCCGGCCCGCCACCGCCGTCGCGCGCCACCGCCCCGATCACCAGATCCAGCACGACGATCGCGCCCGCTTTGTCGAGCGGGTCGTTGCCGTTGCCGCACTTGGGGGACTGCACGCACGAGGGGCAACCCGACGGGCACTCGCACGCGGCGACGGCATCGCGCGTGGCGACCAGCCAGGTCGCCAGCGACGCGTAGCCGCGCTCGGCGAAGCCCGCGCCGCCGGGATAGCTGTCGTAGACGAAGATCGACGGCAGGCCGGTGTCGTCGTGCAGCGCCGTCGACAGGCCACCGATGTCCCACCGGTCGCACGAGGCCACCAGGGGCAGCAGCCCGATCGCCGCGTGCTCGGCGGCGTGCAGTGCGCCCGGCCACCGCTCCGACACCAGGCCGGCGCCCTCCAGCACCTCCGGGGTGAGGGTGAGGAGCGCGGCCGTGGTCGCCAGCGTGGTCTCGGGCAGATCGAGTTCGACCGCGTCCAGCACCTCGCCGCTGCGCAGCGTGCGCAGGTACCCGACCACGCGGCTCGTGACCTCCACCGCGACGAACCGCGCCGTGACCTCGCCCAGCGTCTCCGTCGAATGGACCGCGGTCACATGCACATCGAGGTCCTCGCGAGCCGACGTCGTCCACTCCGGCTCCTCCGCGTGCACCAATGCCAGGCCGTCGTCGAGGTCGAGCGAGTCCACCACGTAGGACTCGCCCGGTGCACGTGCACCGCCCCCTCGTGCACCGTCGAGAGCGCCCGCGTGAAATCGACCGTGCCCAACAGCCTTCCGGAGTTCTCCTCCACGATGAGTATCTCGCTGCCGGCTCCCCCGCGGATGTTCACGCCGGCGTGCGGATCGATCCCGGCGGCCAGGAAGTAGCCCGCCGGCCGCTCGCGGAGCAGTCCGTCGGCCACGAGCCGGCCCACCACGTCCACGGCGCCGAGGCGCACCACCTCGGCGCGGGTCAGCGGCATCTCGCCTGCCGCGCAGAGCATCTGGGGTCCGAGTACGTACGGGTTCCAGGGGTCGGTGATCGTCGCCTCCACCGGCCGGCCCAGGAGCGAATCCGGGTGATGCACCAGGTAGGTGTCGAGCGGATCGTCGCGGGCGATCATGAGGATCAGCGAGCCCTGCCCCCGCCGCCCGCTGCGCCCCGCCTGCTGCCAGAACGAGGCCACGGTTCCCGGGAAACCGGCCATCAGCACGGCATCGAGCCCCGCGATGTCCACGCCCAGCTCGAGCGCGTTCGTGGTCGCGACGCCCAGCAGCGCACCGTCGTTCAGGCCCCGCTCCAGGGCGCGCCGGTCGTCCGCGAGATACCCGGCGCGATACGCCGCGATCCGTTCGGCCAGTTCGGGAGTCGCCTCCGCGAGCATCCGCCGGGCGGAGAGGGCGACGGATTCGGCGGACCGTCGGGACCGGACGAACGCGAGCGTGCGCGCTCCCTCGACCACCAGATCGGACAGCATCCGCGCCGCCTCCGTCGTTGCCGGTCGCCGCACCGGTGCCCCGTTCTCGCCCTCCAGGTCCGGCAGCAGCGGCGGCTCCCACAGGGCGACGGTGCGCGGCCCGTGTGGCGACGAATCCTCGGTGACCGCAACGCAGTCCGCGCCGATCAGCCGGGACGCCGCACCCGCCGGATCGGAGGTGGTGGCTGACGCGCAGATCACCGTGGGCGCGGCGCCGTACTTCGCCGCCACCCGCAGCAGCCGGCGCAGCACCACCGCCGTGTGCGAGCCGAAGACGCCGCGGTAATGGTGGCACTCGTCGACCACCACGTACCGCAGGCCGCGCAGGAAGCGTGCCCACTTCGCGTGCCGCGGAAGCAGCCCCACGTGCAGCATGTCGGGATTCGCGAACACCCAGCGGCTGTCCGAGCGCGCCCAGCGCCGCATCTCCTGCGAGGTGTCACCGTCGTACATCGAGGGGGAGACGTCGGCCGGGCCGTACGCCGTCGTCAGGCGGACCGCCGCCCGGTGCTGGTCCGTGCCGAGCGCCTTCGTCGGCGACAGGTACAGGACCGTGGCCAGCGGGTCGTCGGCGAGCGCCGCGAGTACCGGCAGCTGGTAGGCGAGCGATTTCCCGGAGGCCGTCCCCGTCGAGACCACCACGTGCCGGCCCGCGTGCGCGTGCTCCGCGGCCTCCGCCTGGTGGCGCCAGGGCTCCCGCACGCCCTCGTCGATCAGCCCCTCCCGCACCCGGGGCGGCACCCAGGCCGGCCACGGGGCGAATTCCGCTCGGCGTGACGGGATGTCCGCCACATGTGTGAGGCTCTCGGGGCCGGAGCCCGAGCCGGCCATGACGCGGGCCAGCAGTTCCCTGCCGAAGGTGTTGTGCTCCACCGTGATAGCCCCCGCATCGATCCGGCGTCCGCGCGGCCACAGGGGCCGGGAACGCGCCGATCGCCCAGTCTAACCGTGGTGGAGTCGGACCGTCGTTCAGTAGGACGGAGGGTGAACGGAAGGCGAAATCGGTCCGCCCGCTGTTGCTCGCTCGGAAATCGTGATTGACTGTATGCGGTCGCAGCTCCCGCCGGGGGTCCGAAGGGGCCATCGGGGGATCGATGTTGCGGGCGTGGTACTGAAGGTTTTTGTGTGCGGTCTCCGCAAACGGCTCCAGAAAGTATGGCGGCCGGAACCGGCCAGGAGTCGCGCCCCACCTCGGGGAACGGTTCCTACACCGGTAGAAAGACAAGTTAGGAAACATCTCAATGGCACAGGGAACTGTGAAGTGGTTCAACGCGGAGAAGGGCTTCGGCTTCATCGCACCGGCCGACGGCTCGGATGACGTGTTCGTCCACTACTCGGAGATCCAGGGCAACGGCTTCCGTACCCTCGAGGAGAACCAGCTCGTGGAGTTCGAGGTCGGCCAGGGCACCAAGGGCCCGCAGGCCACCGGCGTCCGCGCCCTCTAAGAAACCCCGCACCACGCGATAAGCGTTTCTCGCAGCACCCCTCCGCCGTTCCCGGCGGAGGGGTGCTGTGCATTTCGGTACCGATCGTCGTGTCGGCGGAGACTGCCGTCCCACGGGGATCTACGCTCATCACGTGTCCCAGCTGTCACTGTTCTCCGCCGAGCAGACCGAGCCGTCGCCCCGCGACCTCGCCGGCCTGCTCGCGACGTCGGGGCAGATCGTGCAGTTGGGCGGCAGTGCGCGGGTCTCCGTCGTGGTCGCCGATGAGTGGCGGGCGCAGGCGATCGCCTCGATGATCGACGAGGCCGGCCTGCGATCGCAGCTGGACACCTCGGACGAGGGAAGCCCGCTGGTCCGCACGCTCGCGGCGCCCGAACTACAGCCGATGGCCGTCGCCTGGACGCGCGGGGCGGCGAAGGCGGCACCGTCGACCTGGGTTCCGGGCCCGCGCGCACTGCGGGCCTGGGCGCTCGCCGGTGGCGACGTGGACGGCGTGCACTACCTCCTCGCGCTCGACCCGCACGCCCCGGAGAGCGCCCCGGTTCTCGCCACCGCCCTGATGCGGGCCGGCGTGGCCCCCACGCTCGTCGGTACCCGCGGGTCGAAGCCGGCCCTACGCGTCTCCGGGCACCGTCGCCTGCTCCGGCTGCGGGAGAGCATCGGCGATCCGCCGACCGCCGCCGCTGAGGCGCACTGGCCCCGCCCCTGACGGTCCGCGCGAGTATTCGGTGGCGTGCGCAGCGGACCCTGTATATAAGGTGGGGCCAGGTGTGCGGCAGAATGTGCACCGAAGTGACCGCCTACGTCGGAAGTGACGTGGGAGGCGGGTGGTGACGAAGCAGCCACCGGAACAGGCAGGAGGGTCCATGGCGGCACGTGCGAAGGCAGCGGGCGGAGACGGTATGCAGCGCCTGGTGATCGTGGAGTCCCCCGCCAAGGGCAAGAAGATCGGCGACTTCCTCGGGCCCAACTACACCGTGCGCGCGTCGATGGGCCACATCCGCGACCTGCCGAGCCGGGACAACCCGCTCCCTGAGGCCGACCAGGGCAAGCCCTGGGCGCGGCTCGGGGTCGACGTGGACCACGAGTTCGAGGCCCACTACGTGACCTCCGCGAGCAAGCGCTCCACCGTCTCCGAGCTGAAGTCCCTGCTCAAGCAGGCCGACGAGCTCTACCTCGCGACGGACGGTGACCGCGAGGGCGAGGCCATCGCGTGGCACCTGCGGGAAGTGCTCAAGCCGAAGGTCCCGGTCAAGCGGATGGTGTTCCACGAGATCACCCAGCAGGCCATCCTCGCCGCCGCGCAGGAACCCCGCGAGCTCGACATGAACCTCGTGGACGCGCAGGAGACCCGCCGCATCCTCGACCGCCTGTACGGCTACGAGGTCAGCCCCGTGCTGTGGCGCAAGGTCAACCAGGGCCTTTCGGCCGGCCGCGTCCAGTCCGTCGCGACCCGCATCATCGTCGACCGGGAGCGCGAGCGCATCGCCTTCCGCACCGCCGGGTACTGGGACATCGCCGCGCAGCTCGACGCCGGCGCCGAGGCCAGCCCGCGTACCTTCGGCGCGCGCCTGGTGACCGTCGACGGCGACCGGGTCGCCACCGGCCGCGACTTCGACGCGCAGGGCAACCTCAAGAAGCCGTCCGGGACCACCGTGCTCGACGGTGCCCGGGCGAACGCCCTGGTGGCAGGCTTGCAGGGCGCCAGCCTGACGGTGACCTCCGTCGAGGAGAAGCCGTACACCCGCAAGCCCTACGCGCCGTTCATGACGTCGACGCTGCAGCAGGAGGCCAGCCGCAAGCTGCGCTTCAACACCGACCGCACCATGCAGATCGCGCAGCGGCTCTACGAGGGCGGCTACATCACCTACATGCGTACCGACTCGACCACTCTGTCGGAGACCGCCATCGCCGCCGCCCGGGACCAGGCGCGGCAGCTGTACGGCGCCGAGTACGTGCACCCGACCCCGCGGCAGTACACCCGCAAGGTCAAGAACGCGCAGGAGGCGCACGAGGCGATCCGCCCCGCGGGCGAGACCTTCCAGACGCCGGGCGCGCTCGCGTCCGTATTGAACTCGGACGAGTTCCGGCTCTACGAGCTGATCTGGCAGCGCACCGTCGCCTCGCAGATGGCCGACGTCAAGGGCACCACCCTGAGCCTGCGGATCGCCGGCACCGCGTCGTCGGGCGAGAACTGCGAGTTCGCCGCGTCCGGCCGCACCATCACGTTCCCGGGCTTTCTCGCCGCGTACGTCGAGACCGTCGACGACCAGGTGGGCGGCGAGGCGGACGACGCCGAGTCGCGCCTGCCGCAGCTGGTGAAGGGACAGGCTGTCACGGCCGCCGAGCTGGCGGCCGCCGACCACGTGACCAGCCCGCCGGCCCGCTACACCGAGGCGTCGCTGGTCAAGACCCTCGAAGAGCTGGGCATCGGCCGACCGTCGACCTACGCGTCGATCATCAAGACCATCCAGGACCGCGGCTACGTCGTGAAGAAGGGCAACGCCCTCGTCCCGCAGTGGGTGGCGTTCGCCGTGATCGGCCTGCTGGAGGGCCACTTCGGCGGCCTCGTCGACTACAACTTCACCGCGTCCATGGAGGACGATCTCGACGAGATCGCCGGTGGCCGCGAGGGCCGCGTCGACTGGCTCACCCGCTTCTACTTCGGTGACGGCGGGCCCGAGGACGACGGCGCGGCCGTCGCCGGGGCCGACGGACCGGGACCCGACAGCCCCGGCTTGAAGAACCTCGTCGCGGCGAACCTGGACGCGATCGACGCGCGTGAGATCAACTCGATCCCGCTCTACACCGATGCCGACGGCAACGTCGTCTACGTGCGTGTGGGGCGCTACGGGCCGTACCTGGAGCGCACCGTCGGGCCCAAGGAAGGCGAGACGGAGCCCCAGGTCCAGCGGGCCAACATCCTGGCGTCGATGACGCCGGACGAGCTGACCGAGGAGGTCGCGGAGAAGCTCTTCGCCACCCCCCAGGACGGCCGCCCGCTCGGCGTCGACCCGGCCACCGGCCACGAGATCGTCGCCAAGGAGGGCCGTTTCGGCCCTTACGTCACCGAGATCCTGCCCGCGCCGGAGGAGGACTCCGAGGCCGAGAACCTCGACGAGCCGGGCACCACCAAGACGCGGCGCAAGAAGAAGACCGACGCGCCGAAGCCGCGCACTGGCTCCTGCTCAAGACGATGGACATCGAGACCGTCACGCTCGAGGACGCGCTGCGGCTGCTGTCGCTGCCCCGCGTCGTGGGCGTCGATCCGGAGTCCAAGGAGGAGATCACCGCCCAGAACGGTCGCTACGGGCCGTACCTGAAGAAGGGCACCGACTCGCGCTCGCTGGCCACCGAGGAGCAGATGTTCACGGTGACCCTCGAGGAGGCGCTCAAGCTGTACGCGGAGCCCAAGCGCCGGGGCCGCGGGGCGGCCGCCGCGCCGCCGCTGCGCGAGTTGGGCAACGACCCCGTCTCCGGCGCCGCGATGGTCATCAAGGACGGCCGGTTCGGCCCGTACGTGACCGACGGTGAGACCAATGCGTCTCTGCGGAAGGGCGACGAGGTCGCGACCATCACCGATGAGCGTGCGTCCGAGCTGCTCGCGGACCGTCGTGCGCGGGGGCCTGTGAAGAAGAAGGCCACCAAGAAGGCGGCCGCGAAGAAGGCGCCGGCCAAGAAGACGGCGGCCAAGGCTCCGGCCAAGAAGGCCGCCGCGAAGAAGACGGTGGCGAAGAAGACGACCGCGAAGAAGGCCCCGGCCAAGAAGACGGCCGCGACGAAGACCGGTCCCCCGGCGGAGTGACCCCGAGCGGCCCGCGAAGGCGGGCTACTCCTCGTCGACGGGGCGCGCGAGCTGCGTGAGCTGCCCGCGACCACGCAGCTCGATGGCCTCGCCGAGCGCCCACAGCGCCTGCTCGGCGGGGTGCTCGCCTCGACCGCCCGCCCGGCGGCCAGGAGGCACGACGGTTCCGATTTGGCGATCTCGGTGATCCGCGCGGCCTCGTTCACCGGGTCGCCGATCACGGTGTACTCGAACCGCGCCTTCGCCCCGATGTGCCCCGCGACCACCTGTCCCGCGGAGACGCCGATACCGAATCCGGTGCCGCCGAGCACGTCGCTGAGCTGGAACCGCATCTCCCGGGACGCGGCCAGCGCGGCGCCGGCGGCGTCGGGGTGGGGGAGCGGGGCGCCGAAGATCGCCAACGCCGCGTCGCCCTGGAACTTGTTGACGAAGCCGCCGTGCAGGTCGACCAGGTCGACGACCACCTTGAAGAAGTCGTTGAGCAGGTCCACCACTGCAGCGGGCTCCTCGGTGACGGCGAGCCTGGTCGAGCCCACCAGGTCCACGAACAGGACGCCCACCTCGCGGATCTCGCCGCCCAGGTGGGTGCCGTGCTCGAGCGCCTGGCGCGCCACGTCCTGTCCGACGTAGCGGCCGAACATGTCGCGCATCCGCTGCCGCTCGGCCAGGTCGTGCACCATGTCGTTGAAGCCCGCCCGAGCAGGCCCAGCTCGCTCGAGTCGTAGATCTTCACCGACGTGTTGAAGTCGCCGTCGCGAACCTTGCGCTGGGCGCGGAAGAGGTCCTGGATGGGGTCGCCGATCGACTTCGCGGCCCGCGCCGTGCCGAGCAGGCCGGCGCCGATCGCGACCACCGACAGCAGCAGGACCGGATTGATGACGGTGCTGGCATCGGGGTCGATCACCCCCGTCTCCTGGGAGACGACCACCATGATGATGCCGACGATCGGCGTCGCGGTGCCCAATACCCAGCTGAGCATGATCCGGCTCGTCACGGACAGCCCGGCGGTGCCCTGCGGCTCCTGGGCGAGGGCCGCCACGGTGATCGGCCGGAGCACCCGCTCGGTCTGCATGTAGCTCAGCGCGCACGTCGTGGTGGCGCCCAGGAGGATCGTCATCGCGATCACGATCGGGATGCCGCGCGAGGTGGTGAAGTTGATCACCACGAAGATCGCGCCGCCGACCAGCCAGAACACTGCTTGGAGGAGCGCCATCCGGCCGGGTATAGCCAGGGCCCGCCGGGATATCTCGGGGTCGTTCGGGGCGCTGCGCCGGTGCCAGCGCAGGACGGGCAACACCATCCGCAGGCCGATCAGCATGCCGGCCAGGCTCGCGAACAGCAGGTACGTGATGAATACCAGCAGGTTGACGCCGCTGATCTCCTGCAACTGCACCGACTGCTGCACCGGCAGCGCGAACCGCAGGAAGCCGAACACGAACACCGCGCCCAGGATGTTCGATCGCAGGACGTCGAGCGCGAAGATCGGCCACGGGGTCTTGGCGAGCCACCGCGCCAGTCGCAGTGCGCGACTGAGTCTGCTCTTCGGTGCTGCCACCGCTCCAACTTAGCCTGCGCTCGCCGTCGGACGGGAGGGCTAGTGTGTGGGGGTGAGCTCAGTGTTCGATCGCCTGGTGGGGCAGGAAGCTGTGGTGACTGGCCTGCGGGGCCGCGGCCGCCGCCCGGGAGGTGGTCGCGAGCGGCGGCACCGTCGCCGACCTGGCCGGATCGGCCATGACCCACGCCTGGCTGTTCACCGGCCCGCCCGGCTCGGGACGTTCCGTGGCGGCCCGGGCCCTCGCCGCGGCCCTGCAGTGCGACGATGCCGGCGAACCCGGGTGCGGCCGCTGCCGGGCCTGCACCACGGTGCTCGCCGGCACCCACGCCGACGTGCGCGCGATCGCGCCCGACGGGCTGTCGATCGCGGTCAAGCAGATGCGCGAGGTGGTGGCGGACGCGGCGCGCCGCCCCTCGGTTGGGCACTGGCAGATCGTCCTCATCGAGGATGCGGACCGGCTCACCGAGCAGGCCGGCAACGCGCTGCTGAAGATGGTCGAGGAGCCGCCGGCGCAGACCATCGTGCTGCTGTGCGCGCCCACGGTCGACCCGGAGGACATCTCCGTCACCCTGAAATCGCGGTGCCGGCACGTGCCGCTGGTCACCCCGTCGGTGCCCGCGATCGCGGCGGTCCTCGAGCGCGACGGTATCGATCCGGAGCGGGCGGCGTGGGCCGCGGGCGTGTCCGGCGGGCACGTGGGGCGGGCGAAGCGGCTCGCCACCGACCCCGAGGCGCAGAAGCAGCGCAAGCAGGCGCTGGGGCTCGCGCGGGCGGCCACGTCCGAGGGGGTGTACGGCATCGTCGAGCAGCTGCTGCGCGATGCGGAGAGCACGGCCAAGGAACAGGGCGCCGCGCTCAACGAGCGGGAGACCGAGGAGCTCAAGACCGCGCTCGGCGCCGGCGGCAGCGGCCGCGGCACCGCGGGCGTGATGCGCGGCTCCGCCGGCCAGCTGAAAGACCTGGAGAAGCGGCAGAAGGCGCGCGGCACACGGGCGGTGCGCGACTCGCTGGACCGCGCCCTGATCGACCTCGCGGCCCTGTTCCGCGACGCGCTGGTGCAGGGCACGGGCGCGCAGGTCACCCTGATGCATCCCGACGAGGCGGAGCAGACCCGCCGGCTCTCGGGTTACGCGCGGCCCGAGGGCCTGCTGCGCTGCGTCGAGTCGGTGCTGCAGTGTCGCGAGGCGATCGACCTCAACGTCAAGCCGGTGGTCGCCCTGGACGCGATGGCCGCGGGCGTCTCGTCGGCGCTGCGCGAGCACCGTCGCTGAGCGCTACTCGCCCCGCAGTTCCACCTGTCCGATGGTGGTCGACCACTGGCCCTGCGACACCTGTACCAGCCCGGTGATCCACACCAGCACGTACCTCGACGACGGCGCGTCGGTCGCCGTGAACTCGGTCGCGCCGTTGCTGAGCGTGCCGTCCCAGACCTCCGTCGTGGCGTCCAGCGACCCGGGGACGCTGAGTCCGCGATCCGGATCTGCACCGTCGACCCCGCGCTCGGCGAGGTGATGGTCCCGGACGTGACCTTCGCCGCCTCGTCGAGCGTGATGAGCAGGCCGGTGCCCTGCTTCAGCCCACCGAAGCCGGGACCGGAGAAGTAGTAGTCGGTGCGCCACGAGGGTTCCGCACCCGTCAGGATGTTCGCGGCGTTCCCCGAGCGCTCCGATCCGCCCTGGAAGTACACCTGCTTGACCGAGCTCGCCTTCAGGGGCGACCCGCCGCCCCCACCGCCCGGTTTCCCGGCGTCCTGGTACAGGTACAACCCGCCTGCGGCGATGGCGAGCAGGACCACGACCACCAGCGCGGCGACCGTACGGCCCCACCTGCGGGGCTTCGCCGGTGCCGGCGCGGCGGGCCCCTGCTGGCGGGCGGAGGCGGGCAGTTGCTCGGCGCGCGTGGGCGCGGGCTGGGCCGCGGTGTGCGGGCCGGGGTACTCGCCGGTCGGGACGTACTGCCCCGTCGGTGGGCCGGGGTACTGGGCGGTCCGCGGACCGGGCTGCTCGGCGGTGAACGGGGGCACCTGCCGCTGCGCGGTGCCCGTCGGCCGGCTCGACGGTGCCTCCCCGCGCAGGCCCGCGACGAACTCCGCGCACGAGGCGTAGCGGTCCTCGGGGCGCTTGGCGAGCGCCTTGCGGAACACGGCGTCCAGGTGCCCGGGGAGGTGCGGCGCGCGGGCCGTGATCTTCGGCGCGGGCTGGTTCAGGTGCGCTGCGATGACCGCCGCGGGCGAGTCGCCGGGGAACGGCGGCGCGCCCGTGAGCAGCTCGAACACGGTGCAGCCCAGGGAGTACAGGTCGGCGCGGTTGTCGAGGATCTTGTTGTCGAACGCCTCGGGCGACATGTACGACATGGTCCCGACGGTGACGCCCGTCGACGTCACGCCGACCGCCTCGCCCGCGGCCTTGGCGATGCCGAAGTCGGCGAGCTTGACCTGCGGCGCACCGTCGGAGTCGAAGGCCACGAGGATGTTGGCGGGCTTGACGTCGCGGTGCGTGATGTTGGCGTGCCGGTAGGCGTAGTCCAGGCCCGCGCCGGCACCGTCGGCGATGCGGATGGCGAGGTCGAGCGGCATCGGGCCCCGCTCGGCGAGCATGCGCGCCGTGTCCGGCCCGGCCACGTACTCCATGGTGATCCACAACCGGCCGTCGAACTCGCCGCGGTCGTACAGGTGGATGATGTTGCGGTGGTTGAGCTGCGCGAGCACGTAGGCCTCGCGCTCGAACCGCGCCTTGTACTGCGGGTTGCTGCTGACCGAGCTGTGCAGCAGCTTCAGCGCGTCCTGCCGGGGTAGGCGGGGTGCTCGACGAGATACACCTCGCCCATACCCCCGCCACCGAGCTTGCGGACCACCCGATAGCCCGCGATCTGCTGCACGTTCATCCGCTCCATCCCGCCGCGACCGAATCTCGGCGCATCGCATCAACGTTAGCCGGTCGGGCGGGACGGCTGCGTCGTGCCAGGTCAGACGGTGACCGCGGCCCGCGTTCCGGCGCTCAGCCGCAGCCCGGACTCCTCGCCGAGCGAGAGCTCGCTGTTCAGGCGCTTGGCGTCCTCGAAGTAGCTCATGGACATGCGCCAGTCGTCGGCCTCGCCCTGCCGGGGCAGCTCGTGCAGCGCGCGCTGGACGTAGCCCGCCTCGAAGTCGAGTGCGGGGCGGGTGGGCATGTCCGGGTCGGCGACGGCGACCGCGACGTCCAGGCCACGTGCGTCCATGTGCTGGATCAGCTTGGTGATGTAGCGGAACAGCATGCCGATCTTGAGCGTCCACGAGGAGTTCGTGTAGCCGATGGCGATCGCCACGTTGGGGACGCCCGAGAGCATGGCGCCGCGGTGGATCACGGACTGCGTGATGTCCACCTCGCGACCGTCGACCGACAGGGTGACGCCGCCGAACAGCTTGAGCTTGAGCCCGGTCGCGGTCACGATGATGTCGGCGTCCAGGTGCTCGCCGCTCGCGAGCTCGATGCCGGTCTCATCGAAGGTGACGATCTTGTCGGTCGCGACCGACGCGTCGCCGCTGCGGATGGCCTTGAACAGGTCGCCGTTCGGCACGGCGCACAGCCGCTGGTCCCACGGGTTGTAGGGCGGGTTGAAGTGCACGTCCACCGGGTACCCCTCGGGGAGGCGCTTGGCGTTCTCGCGGCGGATGATCTTGCGGGCGAGGTCCGGGAAGCGCTGCGCGAACACGTACACGCCGCGCTGCTGCCAGATGAACCGCTTGCGGCTCAGGTCGTGGCCGATCCTGTGGCCGAACGCCCGGTGGAACAGGTTGGTCAGCGGATCCTGCTTGGGCACCGGCATGATGTACGTGGGCGTGCGCTGCAGCATCGTCACGTGCGCGGCCCGCTTGTCGCCGTTCAGCAGCGAGGGGACCAGGGTCACGGCGGTCGCGCCGGAGCCGACGACCACGACCTTCTTACCCGTGTAGTCCAGGTCCTCGGGCCAGAACTGCGGGTGGATGATCTGCCCCGCGAAGCGGTCGCGGCCGGCGAACTCGGGCGTGAAGCCCTGGTCGTAGTCGTAGTAGCCGCTGCCGAAGAACACCCAGCCGGCGGTGATGGCGAACCGCTCGCCGTCGCGCTCGACCTGCACCGTCCAGCGTGCGTCCTCGCTCGACCAGTCGGCCGAGACCACCTTGTGGCCGTAGCGGATCTTCTCGCCGAGGCCGTTCTCCTCGATCGTCTCGCGGAGGTAGTCGATGATCTTGTGCGCGTCGGCGATGGAGTCCTTGGCCTCCCACGGCTTGAACTCGTAGCCGAAGGTGTGCAGGTCGGAGTCGGAGCGGATGCCGGGGTACTTGAACAGGTCCCAGGTGCCGCCGAACGTCGAGCGGCCCTCGAGGATCGCGAAGCTCTTCTCCGGCAACTCGGTGGTGATGTAGTGCCCCGCGCCGATGCCGGAGATGCCGGCGCCGATCACGAGGATGTCGAGGTGCTCTGGCGTGGTGCTGGTCATGGAAGTCTCCTGGGGTCTGCCTTGTCGGCCGGGCTCAGTGATAGAACCGATGCCTTACTCTCTCGCTCCCGGGCGTCTACAGGCCAGCGCAAAGCGCACCCGGATCGACGGTGCCGTGGTGCAGATCGTCACGCGGGGCCGTCGGGGCCCAGCCAGCGCAGCACGTCGAGCGCGACCGCCACGCCGGTGGGGTTGTCGGCGAGCGGGCGGGGGAGCAGCTCGTCGGCCCTGGTCAGGCGGCGGACTACGGTGTTGCGATGGGTGTACAGGCGCTCCGCGGTGCGGGAGGTGTTGAACTGCTCGGCCACGTACGCGGCGACGGTGTCGCGGGTCTCCTGGTCGGCGGTCAGCAGCTCGCCGAGGGTGTCGCGCACGAACTCGTCGGCCTTGGTCGTGTCGCTCGTGACCAGCGAGATCAGCGCGATGTCGTCGTACCGGGCCACGCGGCGCCGCGAGCGCAGCCGGGTCATCAGGCGCTGCGCCGTGCCGGCGTCGAGGTGGCTGCGGCGGAAGCCGTCGAGGTCGTCGCCGGGCCGGCCGAGCGCCACGCGCACGTCGGGGTGGTCGGCGAGTTCCTTCGCGACCTCGCCGGCGTCGATGACGACGGTGCCCGGCAGCCACAGCCACAGCGCGGAGGCGCTCGCGACCACGGTGAGCGGCCGCGACGTGCCCGTGTGGCGCGCGAGTGCGTGCGCCGCGGCATCGAGGTCGGCGGCGTCCCCGCCGGTCCAGATGACCGCCGCCGTGTGCGGACCGGTGAGTCGGTAGCCCAGCTGCTGTTCGGCCCGGGCCCGGCCGATGGGTGCGCCCTCCAGGATCAGCGACACCGCGGCCAGACGGTCCGCGTTGGTCCCGCTGGTCAGCTGCTCGCGTTCGGCAGCCATGCGGACGGTGATGGCGTCGATGGTGTCGTCGACGTACGTCGACATCGACGCCCAGCTCGTGGCCAGCAGTTCCCGCAGCTCGTCGGGGTCGTCGGTGAGCTCGAAGCACAGCTGCATCCAGAGCGACCACGCCGCGATGAGGCCCTTGCGGTAGGTGTCGATCCCGTGCAGGTCGAGGCCCCGCCGGACCAGGTCCCGGGCGACGGCGAGCGCGTCCGCGGAGTCGATGTTCGGCGGCACGCGGCGCCCGGGGTGCACCAGGTTGTGCGCCGCCCAGTGCAGCATCACCGCCGTGTCCGACTGACGCACGAGCGCCGCCAGCGCGGGGTCCGACGCGATGGGGTACAGGATCACACCGCTCAGCGTGGCGTCCTGCAGCCCGGTCAGCCACTCCTCCGGCGGGTTGCTCGCGACCTCCGCGCCGCGCCGGATCAGCTCTTTCACCCGATCGGACGGCTCGGGCCAGCTCTGCTCCATGTTCCGTCCCTTCCGTGTGGGAAGGATTGTGCCCGCTCGGGGGAGCCGGTGGTACGCCGCCCGCCCGCAGTGTCGTCGTCAGGTTACGTGGCGACGAGCAGTGTTTGGGCGGCGTCGGATTTCTGGCGCATGCTCAGCCACGCCAGTTGCGCCGTGGTCCGGCTCGTGCATTCGCCGCAGACGGCGATCAGGTCCCTGTCGCGGGCCCCTTGGGCGGCCTGCGCGATGAGCTGCCAGGTGGACTCGACCAGGGTCGCGAGCTGATGCAGGTCGGCCAAGTCGCGCAGCAGCCCGATCGGCCCGGTGCGCGGCGGGCCGGGGCAGATCGCGTGCAACCGCTCGGGCGGTTCCTCGGCACGATCGGCGTACCGGTCCAGGGCAGGGGCCAGAGCGGCCACGTGCTCATCGGCCTCGCGGGCGAAGGCCGCACAGGCGAAGGAGACATCCGCATCGGCCGTGTGCGCGGTCGCGACCTGGCGGTAGCACCGGGCGAGGTTCTCCTCGGCGCGGGCGAGCATATCCAGATACGTGTACAGGTGCATGGTCCTCACTCTCCTGTTCCGCGACCGGCGGCGATTGGGGCCACCGGTGCCGATGCGGTCTCCGTCGGAGCCGGCGCCGGTCCGGTTCCCGCCCGCAGTCGCCGTACCGAGACCGCGGCGACCTTGAGCTCGGGTTGCTTGGACACGGGGTCCCACGCGGAGATGGTCAGCTCGTTGGCCGCGGTGCTGGTACTGGACCCGTAGTGCCAGGGTGCGAACACCACGCCGTCGCGCACATGGGAGATGCGCGCGGGCGCTTCGATCGACCCGCGCCGCGAAGTCACCTGGACCACGTCCCCTTCGGCCACGCCCAGAGCACGGGCGTCCGACTCCGACAGCTCCACCCACATCTCCGGGGCGGCCGCCTGCAGTTCGGAGGCACGCCTGGTCTTGGTCCTGGTGTGCCAGTGGTACACGGTCCTCCCCGTCGTCAGTCGCAGCGGGTACTGCTCGTCCGGAGTCTCGTAGGCCGGCTCATACGGTGCGGTCTTCAGCACCGCGCGCCCGTCCGGACGGGCGGCGAGGAAACGGGTCCTGCCGGTCGGTGCCCCTGTGACGACGTCGTGGCCGAATGTCTCGCAGGCCTCGAACGTGGTGGGGAAGTGCCCGTCGGTGTAGAGCCGCTCGGTCCCTTCCGGGGCCTCGGCGGTCACCGGCCACTGGATCCCGCCCTTGTCCCTGAGCATCTCGTAGGTCAGCGCTGAGTAGTCGCATTGGCGGCCGGCACTGCAGCGCTTCCAGGCCTCGAACGCTTCCTCCGGGGTGTCCCAGGCGGGCAGCGGGTTCCCGTCCTTGTCGCTGAGGCCGAGGCGACGGGCGTACTCGACCCACACCTCGAGGTCGCCCCGCGCCTGACCGGGAGGGTCGACGGCCTTCTCCTGCAGATGCACGGTGCGGTCGACATTGGTGAAGGTGCCCGTCTTCTCCGCCCACAGCGCCGACGGCAGGACCACGTCGGCCAGCTCGGCCGTCTCGGTCAGGTACCCGTCGGAGACGACGACGAAGCACTGCTCGCCGGCCAGTGTCTCGCGGATCCGGGCGAGGTCCGGCATCGACACCGCTGGATTGGTCCCGGCGATCCACAGGAACCCGATCGAGCCCTGCTCGGCGTAGCGGAACATGGCGTTGGCATTCGTCGGCGGGCTCCAGTGCGGGATGACGAGTGGATCGACGTTCCACATCTCCGCGAGTTCCCGCACGTGGTCGGGGTTGTTCCAGTTGCGGAATCCCGGCAACGCAGGCCCGCATCCGGTCTCGCGGTTGTTCTCCGCTGAGGGCTGGCCGTTCATCTGCAGTATTCCGGCACCCGGTCGGCCGAGCATCCCGCGGAGCAGATGGAGGTTGTTCACCTGGCAGGACGAGGCGGTGGCCTGATGGGATTGGTAGAAACCCATTGAACAGGTTGAGACGACCGCCCGGCTCGTCGCGAAGATCTCCGCGGCAGCGCGGATGTCGTCGGCGGGCACCCCGCAGATCTCGGCCGCCCACTCCGGGGTGGTATCGGCCGTCAGTCGCCTGAGTTCGTCGAAACCTATCGTGTGCGCGTCGACGTAGTCGTGATCGATCGCGTCGCGGGCGATGAGCTCGTGCACGAGGGCGTTCATCAGTGCCAGGTTGGTGCCGTTGCGGATCGGGAGGTGGACGGTGGCGCGTTCTGCGACATTGGTTCGCCGCGGGTCCACGCACACCAGGCGGGGCGGATTCGGCCCGTCGAGACGGTCGAGCATTCGCGCCCACAGCACCGTTTGAGTCTCGGCGACGTTGTGGCCGAAGAGGAACAGCGCGTCGCAGTGGTCGACGTCGGTGTAGGAGCCCGGCTGGCCGTCGCAACCGAACGATTCCTGGAACGCCGCCGAGGCCGTCGCGGTGCACAGCCGGGTGTTGCCGTCCATGTGCGGAGTGCCGATGCCGGCTTTGCCGATCACGGCGAGGGTGTAGAACTCCTCGATCATCAACTGTCCCGAGGTGAAGAACCCGTGCGAGAGCGGGCCCTTCGATTTCAGCAGCGAGTCCGAACGGTCGACGATGGCCGACATCGCCGTCTCCCAATCGGTCTCGACCAGCTTGCCGTCGCGACGGATGAGAGGCGTCGTGAGGCGATCATGCTGCTGCCCCTGCCAGCCGTAGAGCCCCTTGGGGCCGAGTCTGCCGTGGTTGATCCGGTCATCCGCACGTCCGCGCATTCCGACGATGCGTCCGTCGGCGACGGCGACCTCGACCCCGCAGCCGTTCGAGCACAGCAGGCAGGCACCTTTGACCCAGCGGTCCACCTGGGACTCGACGATCCCGTCGACCAAGTGCGTGTCCACACGCGCCGGCCACGTCCCACCGGCGCCGAACGGGGTCCGCTCGCCCCAGATGTCGCTGATGCGTTCAGCAGTCACCGTTCTCACCTCCGCAGTCGCGACCGTCCATGCTCGCGCGGCTCATCTGGTGCCGTACCAACGCCGATCCGTGTCTCATCGCGCTCCACTCCTCTTGGCCCTTCGGCCATCCCGATGGAGTCCGCGAAGCGAGAGGACGAACCTCTTCGATACCGGTGCTGTTGCGTCGATCGGTGTCCGCTGCCCGATCCCGCCGCGAACAAGTCGCATCGCGTCGTCGCGAACTCGTCTCCGTCCTCTCCATCTGCCTGACGCCGGCCACCCTGGCACCGGACCTCTCGTCCCGGCAGCGTCGGGTGGTGATGACATCACGTTATATTCTCGTCGGGCGATCGGTGGGTGCATCGAGGCAGTCGGCAGGCGGCGGTGATCCTCCTGGGCCGATGTACGGCGGCAATCAACCCGAGTCGCGGCACCGGCCTCAGGAACTCCTCGCGTTCCTCGAGCAGATCGAACGGACCCATCTTGTGTCGCGTCACGTCAGTCGCGAATCCGCTCATGCACTCCCGTAGGGGAAGAGCCATTGAAGGGAACGCCGACTCGGCTATGCATCGAGGCATCTAGCTGTTGCGGGTCATGACGTTGTAGACACACCGGCACGGTCGGGCTGAGACGGGAGACGGGTCCCCGGCGGCAGGATGAGTAATCGCCAAACCACTCACCAGCCGAGCCGAAGGACCCGTCATGGTTCACCGTAATGCCCCGTTGTCGTTCGAGGGTCGCCGCCGTCTCGTTGAGCGGTGTCGGCATCGTCCGATCGCCCACGTCGCTGCCGAGATGGGCATCTCCCGTGCTTGCGCCAGCAAGTGGGTCAACCGCTACCGCGGTTCGGTGAGCTGGGCCTGCACGACCGCTCCAGCGCACCGGAGACCTCACCAACGGCCACCGACGGTGCCGTGATCGCCGACATCGAACGGATGCGACGCGAACGCAAGTGGTCAGCCCGCAGGATCTCTCACGAGCTGTCTCTGGACGGAACCTCGATCTCGGTGCGGACGGTCTCCCGACATCTGCTCGCACTCGGACTCAACCGCCGCCGGTTCCTCGACCCCTGCGGCGACTCGAACCGGGAACCACGCGGAGCTTGACCCGGTTTCCCGGACAGTTGGTGTGACAGGAGTCAGGCTACGCCTGCGAGGCCGTGGAGAGCCTCGTGGTACTCGTTCTCGAATTCGATCGGCGAGAGGTAGCCGATACTCGAGTGCCGCCGGCGCGGGTTGTACCAGGCTTCGACCCATTCGAAGATCGCCGATGCGAGCTGCTCGGGCGAGTCCCACTCGCGGGTGTCGAGGAGCTCGCGCTGCATGGTCGACCAGAACGATTCCATCATCGTGTTGTCCACGGATGAGGCGACCCTACCCATCGATCCGAGGAGCCCCGCCCGGCGCATACGATCACCGAAAACCCAAGAGGTGAACTGACTCCCACGATCCGAGTGCACTATCGTCTCTCCGTCGGGTTGGCGTCGCCACAGTGCGTACTGCAGTGCATCGACGACCAGTTCGGTGCGCATGTGATCGGCGATCGACAAGCCGACCAGACGACGGGAGAACGTGTCGAGGACACCGCAACAGTAGATCTTCCCGGTCTTGGTGGGATGCTCGGTGACGTCTGTGCACCACAGCTCATCCGGGGCGTCCGCGGTGAACTGCCGCTGCACCAGATCTTCGAAGACAGCGTCAGCACGCTTGTGTCGCTTCATTTTCCGTGACCCGCCGATCCCGCTGATGCCCAGCAGTCGCATCAGTCGGGCGACCCGCTTTCGCCCGACCTTCTCACCACCGGCCAGGCGCAGGTCAGCGTGCACCCGCGGAGAGCCGTAACAACCCCGCGACAGGGCATGGATGTCGAGGATCGTGTCCGCCAGATGCGCATCGGATTCGTCCCGGGCCGAGGCCGGCCGGTCGCGCCACTCGTAGTAGCCGGACCGCGACACCCTGAGCGTCTCGCAAGCCACCGCGACGTCGAAGCTGTCTGCGGCCAGTTCGTGGACCAGCGAGAACATCATTTTGGGAGGATGTTCTCCCGCGCGAAGTACGCCGACGCACGTTTGAGAATCTCCACCTCCTGCTCCAGGCGCTTCTTATCGCGGCGCAGCTGGGCCAGCTCCGCCCGTTCCGTGGTGGACAGGCCCTCCTTGCGGCCGGCGTCGACATCGTCGATATTCATCCACCTGCGCAGACACGACTCGGAGATCCCCAGATCCTTCGCGATCTGGATCACCGACGCGCCCGGCTCACGGGTCAGATTCACCGCCCGACGACGAAACTCCTCAGGATGCGGCTTCGGCATGACGTGGACTCCTCTCCTGCAGCAGCAACGCTACAGATCAGGTGTCCGGAAACCGGGTCAAGCTCCGGTAAGTCCCCTGGGGTGGTGGGGTTTCAGACCAGGACGGCCGGGACCCTGCCGGGGTGAGGTCGTGTCGCTCCCGTGCCGGGGTGGGCCATCGCGTAGTGGTCAATGAGTTACCGCCAAGTGACTCACAGAAGGACACACCACACGATGACCCAGGACCATTCTGCCGTGCTCGCCCGCCTCGACGAGTTGAAGGCCGCTGATCCGCAGGCGATGATCGCCGAGCTGCTGCGGGGACCTTGCAGGAGCTGATCGAAGCCGAGCTCACTGCGGTGATCGGCGCCGGCCGCTACCAGCGCACCGATGAGCGGACCGTGCACCGCAACGGGCACCGCCCGAAGACCGTGACGACCGCCGCCGGTGATGTCGAGGTGCAGGTCCCGAAGCTGCGGGCGGGGTCGTTCTTCCCCACCCTGCTCGAGCGGCGCCGCCGGATCGACCGCGCCCTGCACGCGGTGATCATGGAGGCTTACGTGCACGGCGTCTCCACCCGCAACGTCGATGACCTGGTCAAAGCTATGGGCAGCCAGGCCGGAATCTCCAAGTCGGAGGTCTCGCGCATCTGCGCCGGGTTGGATGAGGAGATCACCCGGTTCCGGGAGCGGATCCTCACCCACACCACCTTCCCGTACGTGTTCCTCGACGCCACGTTCTGCAAGGTCCGCGTCGGCGCACACGTCACCTCGCAGGCTCTGGTGGTCGCGATCGGAGTGTCGATGGCCGGCACCCGTGAAGTGCTCGGCACCGCCGTCGGGGACAGCGAATCCTACGAGTTCTGGACCGAGTTCCTGCGCTCGCTCAAGGCCCGCGGCCTGGCCGGGGTGCACCTGGTCACCTCCGACGCGCACGCCGGCCTCAAACGCGCGATCAGCGAGCAGTTCACCGGCGCCGGCTGGCAGCGCGGGTGCACTTCATGCGCAACATCGGCGGCACCGTTTCAGCGAAGCAGATGCCGCCAATCATGGCCGCGGTCAAGACGATCTTCGCGCACAAGGATCCCGACGATATGCGCGTCCAGTGGGACCAGGTCGCCCAGTCGCTGGCCGGATCATGCCCGAAGGTCGCCGCGATGCTCGACGCCGCCAAAGACGACGTGCTGGCGTTCCTGGCGTTCCCACCCGGGCACTGGATGAAGATCTGGTCCAACAATCCGATCGAACGGCTGAACAAGGAGATCAAACGCCGCGCCGACGTGGTCGAGATCTTCCCCAACCAGGCCGCGTTCCTGCGGCTGGCGACCGCCGTCGTCATCGAGCAACACGACGAATGGCAGGTCGTCCGACGCTACGTCTCCGACGTCTCCATGGACGAACTCCGCGCCGTCATCGCTGCCAAACAGCGCGCCGCGCAGAGCAACTCGGACGCCATGCTTGCCGCCCCCACCGCCGTCAGCTAACGTTCACCACGACTCGTTGATCACCACGCGAACCTGATCCGAAGTCCACCACACCACGGGGCGCTGTCGAGTGGAACACACCTTCCCACTTTTGATCACCTGACTTCGGCCACGATTCAGACATGCGTGTGCATGTAGCGATGTGACCTGGTGCGATCGGCTGGTCTTGGTGCGGATCTGCGCACTAAATCTTGGGGTTCGTAGGCTGCTGAGGTGGCGTACGTGAGGACGGTGAAGACCGCGTCGGGGGCGACGGCGGTGCAGATCGTCTGGTCCTCGACGCGTGGCTCCCACAAGATCGAGCACCTGGGCTCCGCGCACGATGAGCAGCAGCTCGCCGCACTCCGCGGAGCTGGCGAGGAGAAGATCGCCGCAGGTCAGACCGCCTTGGATCTCGGTGTCGACGGGATGCCGCAGGTGGATCCGTTGCCGATCACCGCATCGCGAATGGCGGCACTGTGGGACGCCCTCGTCGGCGCCTACCGGCTGCTTGGGTTCGATACCGCCACCGGCGGCGATGCGGTGTTCCGCGATCTGGTGCTCGCCCGGATCATCGAGCCGACGAGCAAGCTCGACTCGCTGCGGGTACTTGAGGCAGTCGGCCAGGACCCGGCGTCGTATCGGACCGTGACACGGCGACTCCGAGAGTTCGCGAAACCGGCTTGGCGGCAAGCACTATCAGCCGCGTGCGCCGACCACGTCGGGATCGGGCCGGCGACGCTGCTGCTCTATGACGTGACCACGTTGTACTTCGAGACGGCCGCCGAGAACGAGTTCCGCAAGCCCGGCTTCTCCAAGGAACGACGTCTCGAGCCGCAGATCACCGTCGGGCTGTTGACCGACCCGGCCGGGTTCCCCCTGCAGATCGAAGCGTTCGAAGGGAACCGCGCGGAGACCACCACAATGCTGCCGACGATCGCCGCGTTCACCGCCGCCCACCAGCTCGAATCGGGGCAGGTCACCGTGGTCGCTGACGCCGGGATGGTCTCCGCGGCGAACAAGCAGGCCCTCGAAGCCGCCGGACTGCGGTTCATCCTCGGTGAACGTCTCGGCGCGAGCGTGCCGTGGATCATCGATGACTGGCGCCGCCGTCATCCCGGTCAAGAACCCGACGATCAGCTCGTACTGACCCAGCCGATGCCCGCCGGCCCCGCCGACAAACGCCGCGATCACGTCGTCTACTACCAGTACCGGGCCGCCCGCGCCCGCCGCACACTCAAAGGCATCGACGAGCAGATCATCAAGGCGCAGAAGGCCGTTGACGGGACGATCCGGTCAAGCGGAACCGGTTCGTCACCATCAAAGATGCCAAGAAGACCGTCAACCGGGACCTCGAAGCCCGCAACCGAGCCATGGCTGGGTGGAAGGCCTACGTCACCAACATCGACGCCCCGACAGCAGATTTCGTCATCGGCTCCTACCACCAGCTCTGGCGGATCGAGAAGACCTTCCGGATGACCAAGAGTGATCTCGCTGCCCGCCCGATCTACCACCGACTCCGCGAGAGCATCGACGCCCACCTGACAGTCGTGTTCGCCGCCCTCGCGATCACCAGGCTGATCGAAGGCCGCACCGGCTGGAGCATCAAGAAGTTCGTCACCACCGCCCGCCGCTACCGCACCATCGACATCCAAGCCGGCCAGCACACCATCACCGCCGCCGACCCCGTCCCCGCGGAACTACAGGACGCGATCAACGCGATCCTTGCGCACTAATTTGGCCTAAGTCAGGTGCCGTTTGTGCACCTCGCGACTGCATGCTGGTACACCGAGATCAGCTCTTGGTGCGCAGCAACCGCGAGGCCGATGTCCACACCTCCGACTCCTAATACGGTGAGCGTGCGGACGGCGTTGCTCTGCGAGGGCGTCTGGCAAGGTCCTTCTGGTGTAATCAAGATCTCACCGTGCCGTATGTCTGTCGGCCACCAAATTGAGATGGGGTCAAGGAGTTGGAATATTGACCAATTGCAGCGCCACGACGGTGGCACCGACCGACGCAACGAGAACGGAAGCGAGTTGCAACCACCAGAAGAACCGACCCTGTCCAATAGCGCCGAATGAAACCCAAATCCCGAGCACTGACACCACGGCTCCGACGAGGAAAGCTGCGGGCCCGGAGAACTAGGAGACCCCACGCAGGAGGTTCGTAGCCGACGGTGTCCCACCACGCCAAGCAGGTCGTGATTGTTAGTGCCACGGTCAGTACGCCGGAGACGAGCACTGCGATCTCCCAGTTGCCGTGCGCGACCGAGCGTGCTGCTCTTGCGACTACCGTGCGCACTCGTCCCATCGCTAGTACTGTCCGGACGGTCGGAGGTTGGTCATGGTGGTCCCAGCCGCCTGTGCGGCTTCGAACTGCTGGACCAGCGACTGAATCGCCTGGTTGTACTCGCCCCACGTCAGGTCTCGGCCTTCACGCTGCGCGAGCTCCCACCCTGCCTGAGATGCCATGGTGTCCCAAGGTGACTGCTTTCCGGAAAGGACGGGAACGTCCTGTCCCTTGATTGTTTCGTCGAGAGGCCACCCAGCCAGATTCATGATGTAGCCGTAGTGAACGTTCGAGAAGAAATCGTAGTAGACGGTGTTGTCGCCGTACGGAGGCTGGAAGTACAGGCCGTCTTCCGTGTACGTGTTCGTCAAATTCTGAATCTTGGGCTTGTGGTCCCAGGTCCTACCCGGCGCAAACACCTCGAACAACGCGCCGGCACTTTCGAACTGGGGATTCCCGCCTAGCGCCAGCGACATCGTCGAATTTCTCGTATCTGCAGCAGCCTTAACCTTCTTAAAGGTGTCTGTGTTCGGATTGTTCTTCATTTCGTCGAACATGTACTGCATCGTCTTATCCCACTTTGCCCGGCGATCATCCTCCCAGTTGGTCGGCTTGCTGACGACGGTCGCGTCTCGCATAACACTGGTCATGGTGTCGTCGGCGACGGCACGCCCGCTGCGCACCGTGGACTCCGTCACCTTCCGCCGCCGGTACGTCCCGACCAGCGACGCGAGCTCGGCGGCCTGGTAGGGGATGCCTGAGTTCTTGTCGCGGTTCTCGTTGCTGCTGCGGGTCTGGTTCTCGTCGCGGTCGCGGGCCTTGCTCGAGTTGCTCGAGGTGGTGGTCTCGGGTGTCGGGGTCCGCAGTTGGGGCGTCGTGGTTGGTGCCTGCGGGGTGGTCTGTACGCGAGGGGCGTGGTGACGGGGTTCTGCGCGGTCTGCGTCGGAGTCACCTGCCCAGTCTGCGGCACCTGCCCGGTCTGCGGGGCCTGGGTGGGGCCGCAGTTGAGGATGCAGGCGTTGGGGTCGGTCTGGTCGGGGGTGGGCATCGGCCGCGCGGTGCCCTGGAACCCGTTGCCGTTGCCGCTTCCGTTGGGCGGCGCGAGGGTGTCCGGCGGGGTGTAGCCGGGCACCGTCGTATTCGGGGCTTGCGGGGCGGTGGTGTTGCCGCCGTTGCCCTGTGTCGGGCCGGGGTCCTGGGTGGGTTGCGGGCCGCAGGTCTGGCTGCCGTCGGGGCACGGCGCCGCATTAGCCGGCGTCGAGGTGAGGCCGACCGGGAGCAGGATCAGTGCGGATGCGATCCCGACGGCGCCGATCGCGGCGGCGACGCGAGCGCCGGGTGAGGCAGGTCCGTCGCCGGAGTGCAGGGTCGGGTTTGAGTCGCGGAGCTCGCGGACGCCCTTCCAGAACACGAGGCCGATGAGGCCGGCGATGAGGAAGTAGCCGAGGAACACGACTGGGACGGGGTCCAGTACCGCGCCGGCCCGAAGGTGAGCAGGAATTCGAGGATCAGCAGCGCTGCGGCGGCGAGGGTGATGGCCCACCACCCGGAGCGTCCGATGCGGGGGCCGTCTCCGGTGCGGGCGGCGTGCGCGGGCTTGCCTGGGGGTGGGGTGTCGTCGCGGGCGACCGGTATCTGCGCGGTGTCGGGAGCCGGGTTCGACTCGTCGGGGCTTGTCATGGGTCCTCGGTTTCTCGGGATCTGGGGGCTGATGCGGGTGGTTCACGTCGCAGTGTTCGCGATCAGCGGGGAACGGATTCACCAGAGCACGGTTTCTCGTCCGGTCTCAACCACCGGACGGGTCCGGACAGGTCCGGACGCCCATCTCTGCTGGCAGCGACCGTTTTCGTTACCGAACTGTGATGTTCGCGGGGCGGGTTCGGCGGTGTCCGGAGTGTCCGGTCCGGACGGCGTGTCGTCGTTTCCGGTGTCGGCGTGTCGCGCCTCTACGGTGTGTCACATCGTGGCCCAGCTGAGCAGGAATGCCATCACCGCCAGTGCGGCGACCAGCACGACGATGACGCTCACCACGGCGATGGCGACAGGCTTGCGATCAACCGCATCTACTCGCTTTGACGCCGCAACGTCACCCGCGCTCTGCACGGCGGCGGGGACGTCGACCGATCGCCGCCAGGCTTCGTGCCACCGCTCGGGTGTCCAGTCGGTCACGACTGCTTCCACGTCGCTTCCCTCCGCTGTGGTGATGCCGCTCGCAGTGATGCGCAAGTAGGCGATGACGGGTTCGAGGTCCTCGAACCGGGCCGGTACGTGCCGGCCTGCGCGCCAGTCCGAGAGTCGCTGCTTCGACACACCCGGTGCTGCGTGTGCGACGGCGGCGAGGCTCGGGTTCCCCGCTTCCTCGAACGCACGCCGCAGCGCGGAGGCGAGATCGCCCTCGCGGCCGGGGATCGGCTCCCTCACTTCTGCACCAGCGCGTAGAACTTCTGGAGGTTCGACCAGAACAGCCACCCCGCCACCACCGTGATGACGAAGAAGCCGCCCCAGACCGGCCAGGGGCCGATCGCTTCGACCGCCCTGGGTAGGCGGGGAGCGTGAACGCGCAGCAGACGATCAGCACGGCCCCGGCCGCGAACCCCAACACCGCCTTCAGGGCCTCGCCGCGCTCGGACTCAGCCACGAGGACCCGCCGGGGCAGCCGATGGCTTCGCAGGCGCCGACAGTTTCGCGGCCGGTGCTGGCTTCGCGCTCGAGGCTGCGGGCTTCGCCGCCGGGGCAGGGGCGGGCTTCGCGCTTGGTGCCGGCTTCCCGGCGGGCTTCACGCTCGGCGCGGGCTTCGCATCGGGTGCAGGCTTCGCGGCCGGTGCGGGCTTGACCTGCTCGCTGGCCCGCGCGGCGACGGCGGTGTTCGGGGTCGCCGCCAACGCGGGCGGGTTCGGATCGGCGCGGACCTTGGGCGGGTTCACCGGCGGATCGTTCGCGTCGCGGCGCAGGTACAGCGGTGTCCCGTACGCTGTCGTGCTGATGTCGCCGTGGTCGGTGGACAGGGTCGCCACAGCCCACATCACGATCTGCGCGGCCCAGCAGGCGTCCATCCGCACCATGGTTTCGCGGACCACGACGTAGCCGGATTTGCCGGTCAACGACTTCTTGGCCAGGGCCTGCTCTTTCGATCCGCCCGCGGCGATGGTGCCCTGGATCGTTCCCGAAACGGTGGTGGTGCCGCCGCCGGTGCCGGAGATGCCTTCGGTGACGGAGGCGTTCACTGATCCGTTGCCCTGTCCGCCGTTCGAGCCGCCCTGACCGCCGGCGGTCACCCCTTGTTGAGATGACAGCGAGGGGGTCAGCGAGTAGTTCCCGGCCTGCGAGGGTGCCGCCCAGCTGGATCTGCTGCGGCGACGCCCCGCACGCCAGGGTCGTGCCGACGGTGATCGTGGCGCTGCGGACCTTCACCTTCGGCGGCTTCTTCGGGTCCTTGACCTCGATCACCGCCCGCCCGGCCATCGACAACGCCGCCTGATACGACTGCGGTGATCCACCCAGCGGCACGAGGCTGCGGGCGTTCATCCCGAACAGCTCGGCCCTCACGATGAACCCGTCGGCGTCCTCCTGCGCCCGGGCCTTGTCGGCGAACACGCCGGTGCGGACCGCGCCCATGCGCGGCATCGGGTCCGGCGCCACCGGATCCGCTGCGACCACCCCACCAGCCAGTGTGACCCCGGCGACCACCACGACCGCGCCGACCTTCCGCATGTCCGCGCGCCGTAACCGGTCACGCTGCTGCGATTCCAAGATTCCGCGCCGTTTCTCTCGGTTCACCTGCGTGTCCGTCATGCTGCCCCTCGTAGTTCAGATTCACTTCAATCACATACACAACTTGGGTAACACTGAAGCAGCAGTTGAGGGTTTACACCAGCATCGTTATTGAATCGCAATGTAGATAGTCGGACTAACGACGCCGATGAGGCCACGTATCCGCAGGTAGAATGCCTGATTGCAATCGGCATCAGGCATCAATGTGATCTGTGTCGCGTCTGGGGGCGCGGTGTGCCGCGACGTCCGCACATCGCTATCGCGCAGGGGAAGGTGGAAAGGGTTGCCGCCGGAGGCAGAGCCAACGCATGCCGTCACCGGGGCGGCGCTCGCGCCCTCGTCGCCAGCGAGAGGGCCCCGATCCGGACTGACCGGACGGGGGCGAGGGGAGCTGCCTGCGAGAATCGAACTCGCGACCTTTTCATTACGAGTGAAGCGCTCTACCGACTGAGCTAAGGCAGCGTGGCCGCGCACGGATGCGCGACCGAGGACTAAGTGTACGCAACGCCGCCGGGCGTACCAAATGCGCCGCTCAGCTGGGACGTCGCGCCAGGATCTGCTCTCGAAGGATCTCCGCGTGGCCCGGTGCTGGGCGAGCTCGCGCAGCATGTGCAGGTACACCCACCGCAGAGGCAAGGGGCCGAGGCGATGATGCGGCAGGACGTCGTCCAGCGTCATGGTCTCGGTGGTGCGCCGGGACGCATCGCAGGCAGCCGCGTACGCCGTGAGTACGGAATCGACCGTGTCCCCGTCGTCCAGGATGAACGTCTCATCGACGGTCGGGGCGATGCCCAGGTCGGCGCGCGAGCGGCCGGTGACGGCACCGTCGAACCATACTTTCTCGACCGTCGTCGAGTGCTTGACCAGTCCCAGCAGTGTCGTGCGCGAGGGTACGAGCGAGGCGCGTGCCTCGTGTTCGGTGAGTCCGTCGACGGTGGCGGCGAGCCGCGTCCGGTGCTCGTCGAGGAACACCTCGAACTGTTCGCGCAGGGGTGCGTCGAGTGTGGTCGGTTCGGTCGTGGGCAGTGTCATCGGTGCGGTCCGATCGGCGACGCTGCCGTTCTGAGGTCCTCGTCGTTCACCTGCTTGCAGACGGGGCTCTCGAAGTGCCCCGCACATTCGCTGAGCCCGGCCTCGGCCAGGATCGTCACCGCCATGACCCGATGGTACGGAGATTCGCCAGTGCGATCATCGACCCATGCTCATCCTCCGTCGCGCCGCCGCCGGCGACGAGCTCGCGGTCGCCACGGTGCACGTCCGGTCCTGGCAGGCCGCGTACGCCGACCTCCTCCCGGCGGACGGCCTGGCCGCGCTCTCGCCGCAGGATCGCGCCCGGCGCTACACGTTCGATGCCGTCCCCACCGTGATCGCGGAGGCGAACGGCACGATCCGCGGGTTCGTCACCTACGGCGAGCGGGACGGTCGCGCGATGATCTGGGCCCTGTACGTCGACCCGGGCCACTGGGACGAGGGGCTGGGCGCCCGTTTGTTGAACTGCGCGCTCGCGGACCTCGCCGGCCAGGGGCGGCGCACCGTCGACCTGTGGGTCCTGCAGGGCAACACCCGGGCCGAGCGGTTCTACCTGCGGCACGGCCTTAGGCCGACGGGCCGCACCCGGCGCGAAACGCTGTTCGGCGCGGAGGTCGAGGAGTTCGAGCTCCGCGCCGAGACGGCGTCGTCGTGACTACCCGCCGATCCAGGCGGGGATCGTGGGCCGGGCACGTCGAAGGCCTTCGCGATGTCCGCGAGGATGTGGTACGCGCCTTGCACGCTCACGGCGCTCATCCATTCGGCGTCCTTGACCTCCACCACGCGCGGCGCGAGCGGCGCCCACAGTGGGTTCTGGCGGAAGGTGTTCAACGAATCGGATCCCTTGTCGCCGTTGGTCGTCACGAAGATCTTCGTGCCGTCGGCGGCGGGAATCCGCTCGGCGCTGATCTCGGTCATGAACTCGTCGATGTTCTGCGACTCGGGCCGCGCCAGCCCGGCGTCCTGCAGGACGATCCCGGAGAACGACTTCTTCGCGTACAGCCGGGTGGGCCCGTCCAGGAACCGCACCACGGAGATGGTCGTCTCCGGGCCGGACTTCGCCTTCACGGCGTCGCCCACCTTTTTCGCCTGCGCCTCGTACTCGGCCAGCCGCTCATCCGCCAGGCCCTCCTTGCCGAGCGCCTTGGCGAGCAGCCGGATGTTGTCCTTCCACGTCGGCCCCGTGGTCTCGCTGAACACGGTGGGTGCGATCGCGCTGAGCTGCGGGTACTCCTTGCTATGCCGCACCTTCGCGCTCACGATCAGGTCGGGCTTGGTCGCGACGATCTTCTCCAGCGACGGCGCCGCCAGCTTCCCGACACTCACCGCCTCCGCGCCGAAGTTCTTCGACGATGCGCCAAGGTAGTCGGGCAGCTTGCTGCCGAGGGTGTTGTACTCGGTGAACGCGACCAGCTGCGTGTCCAGCATCAGGGTCGCGTCGGCGAACGACGCGTCGAGCGCGGCCACGCGCTGCGGCTGACTCGGGATGGTCGTCGAGCCCATCGCGTGTTCGACGGTCCGCGGGAACGCGGCCCCGGCGGCACTGCTTCCGGCCGGGTCCGACGGTGCGCTGTTGCCGCACGCCGTCAACGCGCCGATGGTGACCGCGGCGAGCGCCACGCGCGTCAGGGAGAGCTTCATGGGTGGGGGATTCCTTCCTTCGCGAGAATCGCGAGCGGAAGGTTACGCTGCCCTTACTCCCTACGACAACTGTCGTGAGCGCAGGTCACGGTTCCCGAGAGGGCCGGCCGGGCCCACGCATCGGCCGCACTTTCGAGGGCATCCGTCCGGCTTCCTCGAGCGCCCGCCGCAGCAGGTGCTCGATCTGGGCGTTGACGCTGCGCAAGTCGTCCGCCGCCCACTTCGCGAGCGCCTGGTAGACGGCGGGGTCGATCCGGAGCGGGACCGCCTTCCGGCCCCGCTCCGGCTTCTCGCCCGACTGCGGTGTGTCCACTAGCTGTACAGACTCCCCGTGTTCACGACGGGCGTGGTGCGGCTGTCGGAGCACAGCACCACCAGTAGGTTCGAGACCATCGCGGCGCGCCGCTCGTCGTCCAGCTCGACGGTGCCGTTGTCCTCGAGCCGTGTGAGCGCGTTCTCGACGATGCCCACCGCGCCCTTGACGATCTTCTCCCGCGCCGCGAGCAACGCGGACGCCTGCTGCCGCTGCAGCATCGCCCCGGCGATCTCGGGGGCGTACGCCAGCGAGGAGATCCGGGCCTCGAGGATCTCCAGGCCGGCCAGCTCGACCCGCGCAGCCACCTGCTCCGCGAGCTCCGCGGCCACCTGATCGGTCGATCCGCGCAGCGACGTCGCGCCGGCAACGGCGTCATCGGCGTCGTACGGGTGGCTGGTGGTCACGTGGCGGAGCGCGGACTCGGCCTGCGAGACGATGAACTCCTCGTAGTCCTCGACCGCGAAGGTCGCCCGGGCGGTGTCCGCGACCTGCCACACGATGATCGACGCGATGTTCACCGGGTTGCCGGTGGAGTCGTTCACCTTGAGCTCGGCGGTCTCGAAGTTGTGCACCCGCACGGAGAGTCGGCGCCGCGTGGTGAGCGGCAGGACGAGGCCAGGCCCTGGTTGCGTACGGTGCCCACGTACTTGCCGAACAGCTGGACCACCAGCGTGTGGCCGGGCGCGACGACGACCACCATGCTGATGAGCAGCACAGCCGCGATCACGAGTGCCACGGCGACCGCGATCAGCGCGGGCGCCTCGACGGCGATGGACGCGATGACCACGCCCACCGCCACGGCGAGGAGCACCAGGAAGCCGAAGAAGGCGGCGACCGCCGCTCCCGCCCCCGCGTGCCACGCCGCCCGCTCGGAGATCGTCACCTGGGTGTCCTCGGGTTGAACGATGCCGGTCATCTCTCCTCCTTATTCTGATATCACTTATTTAAGTGATATCAGTTTTCGGCGAACGCCGTCAAGGACGCGTCAGGGGTTCGTCAACACCCTTCCGGCGGCGAGAGCGTCTCAATAGCGTCCCGGAGCATGACCTTCCTCCTCGTCCTGCTGGCGCTCGTCCTCGCGTCTCGCCTGGTCAACGACGTCTACTACCGGCGGGCCGACGGTCGCGCGATCGAATCGCACTGAATCCAAGCCTTGACCTCAACCGGGGTTGATACGCGAACCTGGGACGCATGGCTGACCACGCATCCCGCGATCTCCCCGATGTCCTCGGCGACGGCGCCCTGCCGATTCCGCCGCGATCGTGGAGTTCGTCTCCGAGGTGCTCGACGCGCAGCGCGAGGGCAGCGTCCCCCGCGTCCGCTCGCTGTTCCGCGACGACGCGGTCTGGACCACCGCGCACGGCCGCCGCCTCCACGGCCGCTCCGCCATCGACGCCTTCCTCGCCCGCACCGTCCGCGGATCGATGGCGCGCGGCACCGCTGACTACCGGGTCGAGCGCATCCTCTTCGTCCGTCCGGACGTGGCCGCGGTCAGCGTCCGGGTGCGGCCCGTCGGGTTCGACGGTGCGCCCCTCTCGCAGGTCCCGGACTCTGCGCCGCTCTACGTGCTGTCCAAGGACGACGGTGCCTGGCGCATCGTCGCGGCGCAGTCGACCGCGGTGTTCGACGATCCCGCCGTGCAGCAGTCGAGGGCCGGGTAGTGTTCGCTCCGCGTCCCGCGCCGGCCTGACGTACGCCTCCGGTATTACCTGCGATCCGTAGCGCGCCAAAACTGGAACGTGTTACATTTTTGGCCGTGACGAAGCCTGACGCAGAAGATTCGACCGCGGCCGCGGAGATCGACGAACCCGACCGCGCCGCGAAGCCGCGGCCGGCGAAGAAGTCCGCGGAACCGCAGCCGAAGGCCCAGCCCGGCGGCATCGTCGTGACCCCGCTGGCACTCGGCCTGGCGGCGATCGTGGTGGTGCTGGCGGTGGCCGCCACGGCGTTCGGCTTCCTCTGGCAGTCCGCTGCGTCGGACCGCGACCAGGCCCGCGCCGACCTCGCGGCCGCCACCGCGACCTCGGATCAGAACCAGCGGGCGCAGGACGTCGCGAAGAAGTACGCCATCGGCGCGGCCACCATCGACTACCAGAACCTGGCCGCGTGGCGCACGGCGCTCACCGCCAACACCACCTCGCAGCTCGCGGCCCAGTTGCAGCAGGCCTCCGTCGAGTTCGAGCAGATCGTGGTGCCTCTCCAGTGGCAGTCCACGGCCACTCCGCTCGGCACGATCGTCGCCTCCAACAAGGACGGTCTGATCGTGGTGAACGTGTTCCTGAACATGGTCACCAAGAGCACGCAGCGCCCGGAGGGTATCCCGTCGACCGCGACCTACACGCTGACGATCGACACCAAGCAGGACTGGCAGATCAGCGACGTCCGCGGCATCGACGCCGCCCTCGGCGGCAATTAGCCGCCCGGCTGCGGATGAGGCCGGCCCGCGGGGGCCGGCCTCATCCGGCTGTCAGGGCTGGCCGGGAAGCAGCTGCACCATCAGCCCTTCGCCGTCCGCGAGCAGCGTCCCGTCCGCCTCGGTGAGCCGCGCGGTCACGAACGTCTTCCGCCCGTCCACGCGGTCGACCTTGCCCTCGATCACGAGCGGCACGTCCAGCGGTGTCACCTTGCGGTAGTTCACGTGCAGGTAGGCGGTGCGGCTGATCGGCCGCTTCGCGGCGTAGACCACGTTGCCGAAGTTGTCGTCGAAGATCAGGGGCAGGACGCCGCCGTGCGCGACTCCGCCGCCGCCCAGGTGGTAGCGACGCAGCACGCCGCGGGCGACGACGGACTCCTCGTCGAACTTCTCGATGTGGAAGGGCGGCATCAGCAGGCTCCCGCGCCCGGGGAGGTCCATCGACCGGTTCGCGGGCCCCTTGCCCTCACGGGCCCGGTGGGGCGCCAGCAGCTCCACGAGCTCCGCGGCCTTGTCGCGCGCCGCCGAGTACACCTCGGGCGGCGCGTCGACGCTCACGGCCAGGTCCTGCAGCAGACGCATGTTGTCCACGAACTCCCCGAACGCGGGAACGGGCGTGGCCGGACGAAATCGCGGGATCTCGCTGCGCAGGTCCACCTTGTCCGAATCCGACTCGCTCATGCCCTTAGACCTTACTCAGCACCAATCCGCTGGTCGGAACCCCGGTCCCGGCGGTCACCACCGCGCGCTCCGCACCCGGCACCTGGTTCGCGGCCGTCCCGCGGAGCTGCCGCACCGCCTCGGCGATGCCGTTCATGCCGTGGATGTAGGCCTCGCCCAGCTGCCCGCCGTGCGGGTTGAGCGGCAGGGCCCCGTCGAGCTCGCACGTCCCGTCGGCGAGGTACGACGGTGCCTCCCGCGCCCGCAGAACCCGAGCTCCTCGAGCTGCATGAGCACGTAGGGGGTGAAGTGGTCGTACAGCACGGCCAGGTCCATGTCCGACGGTGCCATCGAAGCCTGCGCCCACAGCTGCCCGCCGACGACACCCATCTCGGGCAGTCCGGTGAGGCCGTCGCGGTAGTAGCTGGTCATCACGTACTGGTCGGGGCCGCTGCCCTGTGCCGCGGCGGCGATCACCGCGGGTGTCCGCTTCAGGTCCCGAGCGCGTTCGACGCTCGTGATCACCAGCGCCACACCGCCGTCCGACTCCTGGCAGCAGTCCAGCAGGTGCAGCGGTTCGGCCACGAACCGCGACGCCTGGTGCTCCGCGAGCGTGATGGGCTTGCCGAAGAACCAGGCATTCGGATTGGTCGCGGCCCGGGCCCGGTCGAGCACGGCGACGCGGCCGAAATCCTCGCTGGTTGCACCGAAGTCGTGCATGTAACGGCGCGCCGCCATGGCGACGGTGGCCGCGGGCGTGGCGATCCCGGCGGGGTAGTGGAAGGCGTTGTCGATGCCGTTCGTGTTCACCTGCTGCGCAGCGGCGTTCGAGACCTGTCCGAACCGGTGCCCGGAGCGCTCGTTGAAGGCGCGGTAGGCCACCACCACCTCCGCGACGCCGGTCGCGACGGCCATCGCCGCCTGCTGCACCGTCGCGGCGGCGGCGCCGCCGCCGAAGTTGATGCGGCTGAAGAACTTCAGCTCGGGGATCCGCAGCTCGCGGGCGACGGCGATCTCCGAGTTGGTGTCCATGGTGAAGGTGACGAACCCGTCCACGGCCTGCGGTGTGAGCCCGGCGTCGTCGAGCGCAGCGCGGACGCACTCGACGGCCAGGCGCAGCTCGCTGCGACCGGAGTCCTTCGAGAACTCGGTGGCGCCGATCCCGGCGATCGCGGCCCTGCCGCTCAGCCCGCTCATGCCGGCAACACCACGGTCGCGGTGCCCGAGATGTGGTCGCCCAGGCTGTCCTTCGCGGTCACGGCGATGGTGACGGAGGCACCGTCGACCTCGGTGACGGTGCCGGAGAACTCCAGCGTGTCGCCCGCGTAGCAGGGCGCGCCGAGCCGGATGGAGATGTTCCGCACGAAGGCCTCCGGACCCGCCCAGTCGGTCACGTACTTCTGGACCAGGCCGTTGTCGGTGAGGATGTTGACGAAGATGTCCTTGCTTCCGCGCGCGTGCGCCGCGTCGCGGTCGTGGTGCACGTCCTGGAAGTCGCGGGTCGCGATGGCGGTGGTCGCCACGAAGGTGGTGCTCGCGTGGATCGTCATGGGCGGCAACGCGGTGCCGACGGCGACCGCGCCAGCGCGCAGGGTGGTGGGGTACGTCATCGTGCCTCCCAAGCGGGCAGGGTGAGGTCGTCGTCAACGCGGAGGAACACACTCTGCACGGGCATTCCGATCTCGACGGCGGCAGGGTCCACGTCGATCAGCTCGCCGAGCACGCGTACGCCCTCGTCGAGTTCCACGAGTGCCACCACGAAGGGCAGGCGCTTGCCGGGGACCTTGGGGTGGTGATGCACCACGAAGCTGAAGACGGTGCCGATGCCGGGGGAGACCGCGTAGTCGGGGACGAGCCCCAGGTCGCCCCCGGGGTCCATCGGCCCCGGCGGGTGCCGGAGCGTCTCCCCCCAGCGCTGGATCCGCAGCTCCCCGAGCTTGGCGCCCTCCCAGTAGAAGGCGGTGTCGCGCGAGATCACCGGCCGCAGGACGCCTCCCGCGTAGGCGGAGGCGTCGACGATGCGGCCGCTCGGCCCGGCGTCGGGCACAACGGCTTCGGGGACATCGGGCGGTTCCGCGGCGGGCGGGCGGAACTTGAGGATGCGGAAGACCATCTCGGCCACCACCTCGTCGCCCACGCGCCACAGCGTGCGCGTCGTGAAGAACCAGCCCTCGCCGAGCCCGGTCTTCTTGGGGCCCACCACGTCCTCGAGGCGCGACGTGGCGGTGATCTCCTCGCCTGGCCGCACATGGCGGTGGTAGGTCTGGTCGGAGTTCGTCGCGACGACCGACGTGAAGCCGAGCTCGTCGAGCGCCTCGGTCATCAGGCCCAGCGGATCGTCGCCGGCACGCTCACCGTGCAGCCCGCGCATCGACCACACCTGCGCCATCGCGGGCGGCGCCACGGGGCCGCCGAACACCGACTGCGCCGCGAACTCCGGATCCGAGTACAGCGGGTTGGTATCGCCGATCGCCTCGGTCCAGTTGTTGATCATGGGCTGGTTCACGGGATCCCGGCCCGCGCGCGGCGCTGAATCGCCGAGCGCACGGATCCGCTCCGCCGCGGCGAGCACGGCCGCGGTCGTGTCCGAGGTGGTGTTCGCCGCGGTCATCGGGGCACCCGCGGCAGCTGCAGGCCCATGAGGGCGATGAGTTCGCGCTGGATCTCGTTGACGCCGCCGCCGAAGGTGAGCACCAGGTGCCGTTTCGCCTGCACGTCGAGCCAGCGCAACAGCTCCGCGGTCGTGGGCTCGGACGGGTCGCCGTGCGTCCCGACCACCTCTTCGAGCAGCGCGGTCAGGCCCTGGATCCGGTCGGATCCGAACACCTTGGTGGCGGAGGCGTCGGCCACGTCGACGGGGCCGCCGGCTTCGGCCGCGGCCACCTGCCAGTTGAGCAGCTCGTTGATGAGCTCGGCCGCGCGCACGCGGGCCAGTGCCTCCGCGACGTCGGGGTCGGCCAGTAGATCCTGGTCGTGCGCCCAGGCGTCCACCTTGTCGTACAGCGCGCCGATGCGCCCGGACGGCCCCAGCATGACGCGCTCGTGGTTGAGCTGCGTGGTGATCAGCTTCCAGCCCTCGTTCTCGTCGCCGACGAGCATGTCCGCGGGCACCCGGACGTCGTTGTAGTAGGTCGCGTTCACGTGGTGCGCGCCATCGGCGGTGATGATCGGCGTCCAGGTGTAGCCGGGATCGCGGGTGTCCAGGATGAGGATCGAGATGCCCTTGTGCTTGGGCGCATCGGGATCGGTGCGCACGGCGATCCACACGTAGTCGGCGTCGTGGCCGCCGGTGGTGAAGATCTTCTGCCCGTTCACCACGTAGTGATCGCCGTCCCGGACCGCGGTCGTGCGCAGCGAGGCCAGGTCGGTGCCGGCGTCCGGCTCGGTGTAGCCGATGGCGAAATGCACTTCGCCCGAGAGGATCTTCGGTAGGAACCTCGCCTTCTGCTCCTCGGTGCCGAACGCCTGCAGCGTGGGCCCGACGGTCTGCAGCGTGACCGACGGCAGCTGCACGTCGGCGCGGGCGGCCTCGTTGACGAACAGGTACTGCTCGATCGGGCCGAAGCCCTTGCCGCCGAACTCGGTCGGCCATCCGACCCCCAGGCGGTCGTCGCGGCCCATGCGCAGCACCACGTCCCGGAACACCTCGCCGTGCCGCTGCACCAGCATCGCGGTGCGCTCCTCCGGCGTCATCAGGGTGGAGAAGTAGTCGCGAAGCTCGGCCTGGAGCGAGCGCTGCGCGGTGGTCAGCGCGAGGAACCGCCCGGATTCGTCGGCGTTCACGGCGTCGTCGCGGTGCGCGGCGGCCAGCGCGCGCACCGTCTGGGGAGCCCCGCCGACGAAGCGGGTCAGGTCCTTGATCGCCGAGTAGAACCGGTGCAGCGGGTACGACGCGTCCACGCCGATGCCGCCGTGCAGGTGGTGGCACGTGCGCACGGCCGACGGTGCCTCCGCCGCCAGCCAGTGCGCCGCGAGCGCGGTGGCCTCGTCGGCGGGGGAACCGGTGCCCACGCGCCAGGCGGCGGAGACCGCGGCCAGGTGCAACGTGCGGGAGGCGATGTACACGTCCGCGATCTGCTGCGCGACGGCCTGGAACGCGCCCAGCGGGCGACCGAACTGTTCGCGCTTGCGCAGGTGGTCCACGGTGAGAGCGAGAGCCCCCGCCAGCGCACCGTCGGCGAGGGCGGCCGCGCCGACGAGGCCGCACTCGCGGACCGCCGGGCGACGGTGCCGTCCGTCGACCCGCCCAGTACCGCGGTCTCCGGTACCTCGACCCCGGCGAGCTCGACGGTGCCCTCCGGCGCCCCCGCGGCCGTGGGGCTCGGCCTGACGGCCACGCCGGGTGCCGACGCGGGCACCACGAACACCGCGGCGCCGTCCTCGGTCGCGGCGCTTACCAGCAGGTGGGCGGCGTGTTCCGCGTAGCCGACGGCCACCTTGCGCCCGGTGAGCGCCCAGCCGCTCGCGGTCCGGGTGGCCCGGGTCGCGGGCGTGACGGGGACGGCGGCGCCGGGCTCGCCCAGCGCGCCCACGATCAGCTCCTCGCCCGCGAGCGCGGCAGGCAGCAGTGCGTCGCGCTGTTCGACGGTGCCGTGCGCCGCCACCGGGAGGATGCCGAGGGCGAGCGCGGGCAGGAGCGGCGCGGCGACGCCGACGCGCCCTCCCTCGGTGAGTACCGCCGCGACCTCCTCGGCGCCGAGGCCGGCGCCGCCGAGGCTCTCCGGGGCGGCCAGGCCCAACAGGTCCGCCCGTGCGAGGTCGGCCCAGGTGGCGCGCCAGGCACCGTCGTCCCCGGTGCCGCTCGCGCGTTCCACCGCGTGCGTCAACACGTCGGCGGCGAGGCCGGCGACGGCCACCTGGTTCTCGTCCGGACGGAAGTCCACGCGCACTCCTGATCTCGATACCGCGTACAAACGGTGAAACGTGTTCTATTTTTAGCAAGTGGGGTGCACGCCCGCAAGCGGTTCGACGAAAGGGAGACCATGCGATTCACGTACGCGGAGGCGATGACCGATCCGTCGTTCTACGTGCCGCTCGCGCAGGCGGCAGAGGAGGCGGGCTATCACAGCATGTGCGTCGCCGACAGCATCGCGTATCCGGAGGTGTCCGACTCCACCTACCCGTACACGCCGGACGGGAGCCGGGAGTTCTTGGACGGCAAGGAGTTCATCGAGACCTTCGTGCTCGCCTCGGCACTCGCCGCCTCCACGAAGACACTCCGCTTCACGCCGTTCGTGCTCAAGCTGCCCATCCGCCCGCCGGTGCTGGTGGCCAAGCAGGCCGCATCGCTGGCCGCGATGAGCGGCAACCGGTTCTCGTTGGGGGTGGGAATCAGCCCCTGGCCGAGGACTTCGAGATCATGGGCGTGCCCTTCGAGCGCCGCGGCAAGCGGATGAACGAGTGCATAGAGATCATCAAGGGACTCTCGACCGGTGAGTACTTCGAGTACCACGGGGAGTTCTACGACATCCCGTCGATCAAGATCGCGCCGGTGCCCACGGAGCCGCTGCCGATCCTGGTGGGCGGGCACGCTGATGCGGCGCTGCGCCGCGCGGTGCGCCTGTGCGACGGGTGGATGCACGCGGGCGGCGATGGCGAGGAGCTCGACCGGATGCTCTCCAGGATCGACGAGCTGCGCGCCGAGCACGACAAGAAGGAGTTCGAGATCCACGTGATCTCGCTGGACGCCTACACCGTGGACGGCATCAAGCGGCTCGAGGACAAGGGTGTCACCGACGTCATCGTCGGCTTCCGGCTGCCCTACCAGGTGGGGCCCGACACTGAGCCGCTGCAGCCGAAGATCGACAACCTGCGGCGCTACGCCGATTCCGTGATCAGCAAGTTCTAGGAGAGCGCATGAAGGACGATCATCCCGCGGTCATCGCCGGCCGCGCCTCGCAGGCCGCGGCCAGTGGCCACCGCAAACAGGAGTGGCTCGATCTGTTCGCGGCCGACGGCGTGGTCGAGGACCCGGTCGGCCCTTCCGGCTTCGACCCCGAGGGCAAGGGCATCGGCCGCGAGGAGATCGCGGCGTTCTACGACAAGACGATCGGCATCGCGGAATCGCTCGAGTTCCTCTTCGACGACGGCTTCGCCTGCGGCAACGAGGTGGCTTTCACAGGGCGGATCCGCACGGTCCTGGGCGGCCACGTGATCGACGCCGAGGGCGTCTTCACGTACAAGGTCGACGAGGCCGGGAAGATCATGGCGCTGCGCGCGTTCTGGGAGATCGACCGCGCCATGGCCACCGCCCGCCCGGCCTGAGTCGCGCGTTCCCACGGCGTCCCAGGTGAATCCGCGGCTCAGCCGCGATAGGAGGCCAGATCTGGCTTCCTATCGCCCGTGAGCCGTGGATTCACCGGCGGATGAATACCGCGTCCGCGAGCACCGGGGCGCCCCGCTCCACGGACTCGGCCGTGACTATCTCGCGACCGCCGTCGCGCCAGATCCGCACGCGCAGCGTCTCGCCCGGCAGCATGATCCCCGCGAACTTGGCCGACCACGAGCCCACCGCGGCGGCGTCACCGTCGAGCACGGCGTCGGTCACGGCCTTCGCGACGATGCCGTAGGTGCACAACCCGTGCAGGATCGGCGCGTCGAAGCCCGCGCCCCGAGCGAACGCGGGATCGGAGTGCAGCGGGTTCCGGTCGCCGCACAGGCGGTAGAGCAGCGCCTGCTGGGGCAGCGTCGGTACGTCCATTGTCGCGTCGGGTTCCCGGGCGGGTAGTTCGACCTTCTCCGACGGTCCGCGTTCGCCGCCGAAACCGCCCTCGCCGCGCGCGAAGATCGACGACCGTGCGGTCCACAGCGGCTCGCCGGCCCGGTCGACCACCTCGGTCTCCTGCCAGATCACCGCCGCCTTGCCCTTGTCGTGCACGTCGCTGATCCTGGTGCGGGCCACAGCCGTTCCCGAGGCGGGCAGCGGACGGTGCGCCGTCACCGATTGACTCCCGTGCACCACCTTGGCGAGGTCGATCTCGACGCCGGGGAACGAGACCTTCGGCGCCTCGGTGGCGTGGAAGTTCTGCGCTACCGTGGCGAAGGTCGGCAGCACGACGGTGTTCTGCTCCGTGGCGTACCGCAGCTCGCGGGCCGACAGCGGGTCGGCGCCCGCGCCGAGCGCCAGCTGGTAGAGCAGCACGTCCGAGGTGCTCCAGGAGAATTCGGCGGTGCCGAGCTCGGCACCGATCGCGACCGACGGGTCGATGGGCATGGGACTCCTCAGCAGTGGGCCGTCGTGGGACGGACTATTCGTAGGTGATGTGGACGGCCTGCGTGCGGCGCATCGACTGGCAGGCCAGGATCAGCCCGTCGTCGAGGTCCTCCTGGTCGAGGACCTCGTTGTGCGCGAGCTCGACCTTGCCCTCGACGAGCCGGCAGGCGCAGGCGCTGCACGCGCCCTCACGGCACGAGTACGGCGCGTCGATACCGGCCTCGAGCATGACGTCCAGCAGCTTCTTCTCGGCGGGCCACGCCAGCTCGGTCGTCGTCCCGTCCAGCTCGACGGTGACGGTGCCCCCGCCGTCCGCCGGCGCGGGGGCGTCGGCGGCGGGCTCTGGGAGGTCCTCCGCCTCGGCGATCGCGGCCTTCTCCTCCGCCTCCTCCTGGGCGGCCTCCACCTCGAAGGGGTTGCGCGGCAGGGAGCGGAACTTCTCGATGTGGACCTCGCGGCGGCCCTTGCCGAGCGAGGTCATGGCCTCGGAAACCGCGTCCATGAACGGCCCGGGGCCGCAGACGAACACCTCGCGGGAGGCGTACGGCGCCGCGAGCGCGGCCAGGTTCGCCGCCGACGGCAGCCCCTGGACGGATTCGAGCCAGTGCACCACGACGAGGCGATCCGGGTACGTCCGGGTGAGCTCGGCGAGCGCCGAGGCGAAGATCACCGACTGCGCGTCCCGGTTGGCGTAGATCAATGCGACCGACCCGGACCCCGTCTCCAGCACCGAGCGCAGGATCGACAGGATCGGCGTGACGCCGCTGCCGCCGGCGAACAGCAGCATGTCGGTGTCCAGCGACTTCGGGGTGAAGATCCCCGCGGGCACCAGCACGTCGATCTCCATGCCGGGGGTAGCGTTGTCGCACAGCCAGTTCGAGGCGTAGCCGTCGGAGGTGCGCTTGACCGCTACGCGCAGCGGACCGTCGTCGTGCGGTGCGCTGCACAGCGAGTAGCACCGGGCCACGGAACCGGTCTGTTCACTGGGGACGCGCAGTGTCAGGAACTGGCCGGGCTTGTATCGGAAGAGGTCCGCGGATTCCTCGGGCACCTCGAACTCGATGGAGTGCGCGTCGTGCGTCTCCGCGACCACCTTGGCGACCAGTAGCCGGTGGATGCTCACGTTAGGGACTCTCCTCAGGGGGAACGGACTCGGGCACGGGCACTGTGCCGAGTTTCGCCGCGCGGGCGATCGATTCCATCAGTCGCGGGCAGGTGGCCCGCAGGGCGGTACCGGCGCCGTCGGCGGCGAACACCTCGCACTGGGAGGCCGAACCGCACCACTGGATCGATGTCTGCTCTCGGCTGTTCTTCTTGACCTGCACCGCGACGCCGCAGGTTCCGCACGCGAGCGGGACGTACCCGTCGGTGAGGAAGCCCTCGCGGTCGGTCACCGTCGACGGCACCGTCACGGGCTCGCCGAACATCGTCACGGTCGGAGGCATGAGGTCAGCCTTCCGTCGACCCGGAATCGGCGGCCGCGGCGGACTTCTCGGCGTCCTGGCGGGCGATGTTCGCCGCGACCTCGGCCTCCCAGGCCTCGACGGCGTGCGAGGTGTCGATCTCGAACTCGAAGCGCTGCGTCATGTCCTCGGAGACCTCGGCCGAGTCCACGTAGAACTGCTCGTACCAGCGGCGCAACTGGTACACGGGTCCGTCCTCCTCGCAGAGGAGCGGGTTGTCGATGCGGGTCTTGTTCTTCCAGATCTCGACGTCCTGCAGGAAACCCAGGCCCACGTTCTTGGCGAACTTGCCGGCCAGGTAATCGGACTTCTCGTCGTCGAAGCCCGGCAGTTTCTTCACCTTGACGCCGTACATGAGCTTGAACGAGTTCTGATCGATCGGGTAATGGCAGTTGATCAGGACGTTCTCGACCAGGAAGCCCTTGTAGTCGTTGTGCAGGTAGTTGATCATGTACGACGGCCCGAAGTAGTGCGCCTCGGACTTGAGCAGCACGTCGTCGCCGCCGGACAGGCCGATGTCTACGACGTCGCCCCGGCCCTTGGTGTCCAGGTACTGCGAGGCGATGTGCCCGTTGAAGACGTTCTTGAAGTACGTGGGCAGGCCGTAGTGGATGTAGAAGAAGTGCGGCATGTCGACCACGTTGTCGACGATCTCGCGGCAGTTGCTGCCCTCGATGACGATCTCGTTCCACACCCAGTTGGACCACTCCGGCCCGTCGACGTCACCGTCGATCTTCGGGATGTCCAGTTCCGCAGGGCTTGGAGCCCTCCACGTCGTGCCAGACGAAGAGCTGATCGTTCTCGATCATGGTCGGCCACGTGCGGGTCCGGGCCCGCAGCGGCACCCGCTTGGCGTACGGGATCGCCTTGCACTTGCCGTCGCCGCCCCAGCGCCAGTCGTGGAACGGGCAGGCGATCTCGTTGCCCTTGACGGTCCCCTGAGTCAGGTCGCCGCCCATGTGCCGGCAGTAGCCGTCGAGGACGTTGACTTTCCCGTCCTCGCCGGCGAACACGACGAGCTTGGTCCCGAAAGCCCGGACGGCGTGGGGTTTCCCGTCGGTGAAGCCCTTCAACAGACCCAGGCAGTGCCAGCCCCGGGCGTACCGGGTGGGCGCGGTTCCACTGTCGATGAGACGGGCCGCCGTCTCGGTATTGCTGCTCATGAGATCTCCTCTTCCGCGCGGGCGGGGCTGCCGCGGCCGGGGCTGTTTCCTGACGGGCCATGTCCTCGACGGCGAGGTAGGCGAAGACCATGGCGGGTCCGATGGTGGCGCCGGGGCCCGCGTAGGTGTGGCCCATGACGGGCGAGCTGGTGTTGCCGGCGGCGTACAGGCCGTCGATCACGGTGCCGTCGGCGCGCTGGACGCGGCCCGCGACGTCGGTGCGCAGGCCGCCCTTCGTGCCGAGATCGCCGGGGACCATACGGGCAGCGTAGAACGGCCCGGTGGTCAATTCGGCGAGACTGGGATTCGGCTTGTTCCGCGGATCCCCGTAGTAGTGGTCGTAGGCGCTCTCGCCGCGGTGGAAGTCGTCGTCGCGCCCGGCGCGGGCGAACCCGTTGAACTTCTCGACGGTGGCGGTCAGCGCCTGCGCCGGGACGTTCATCTTCTCGGCCAGCTCCGCAAGGCTGTTCGCGCGCACCAGATTGCCGGACTCGAACCAGCGCTTGGGGAGCGGCTGGCGCGGCGGCTGGCCGGCGAACATGTACCGGTTGCGGTACCGCTGGTCGAAGACCAGCCAGCACGGCACGTTCTCGCCAGGGCCCTCGCCCTGGCCGTACTCGCCGCCGTACATCGCGTGCACGGCCTCGACGTAGGGCGCGGACTCGTTGACGAAGCGCTCACCCGCGGTGTTCACCATGACGCTGCCCGGGAGCGAGCGCTCGGACAGGGCGAACCAGGCCATCTTCGGCAGTTGGATGGACGGGCCCCACCAGGCGTCGTCCATGAACTCCAGAGCGCCGCCCACGGCCGCGCCCGCGCGGATCGCGTCGCCGGTGTTGGCGGGGACGCCGTTGGTCCACTCGGTGCCGATGGGCTGGCGCTGGTACTGCGCACGCATCGTCTCGCTGGACTCGAACCCGCCGGCGGCCAGGATGACGCCGCGCCGGGCGGTGAGCCGCAGTTCTGCGCCGCCGCGCTCGACGGTGACGCCGGTGATCCGACCGTCCTCCTGCGTCAGCCCGACGAGGGCCGTGTTCAGCCACAGGGCACGCCGGCCCGCTGCAGACCCACGCGCAGCGCGGCGATCAGCGCCTGGCCGCGGCCCAGCAGGTGCTTCCCACGGGCCCGGGCGCCGTAGTAGCGCGCGGCCACCCGGAGCGCGCGGAGCGGGCCCTTCGGGTGCCGCATGATCAGGTTGAGCCACTTGAAGTCGGCCTGCGTGACCACCAGGTTCATCGGGGCCTTGGTGTAGTCGGGCTCGAGGTTCTCGAGTTCGTCACCCAGCTGGTTGCCGTCGAACGGCTTCGGCTCGCACGAGCGGCCGTGCGCGCGCCCACCCGGAGCCTCCGGGTAGTAGTCCGAGTAGCCGGGAACCCAGGTGAGCTGCAGCGGGCTCATCCGGTGCAGCATCGCGATCACCTCGGGGCCGCGGTCGATGTAGGTGTCGATCCGCTCCGCCGGCACCACGTCGCCGATGATCGCGTGCAGGTACTTGCGCGCCTCCTCGGGCGAGTCCTTGACGCCAGCCGCGACCAGCGCCTCGTTGCCCGGGACCCACACGCCGCCCCCGGACCGGGCGGTGGAACCGCCGTAGTGCGCCGCCTTCTCGACGATCAGGACGCTGAGCCCCGTGTCCGCGGCCTTGAGCGCCGCAGCCATCCCCGCAGCTCCGCTGCCCACCACGATCACGTCGTACTCGGTGGCTTCCGCCGTCATCGGCACTCCTCGTCGATGTAACAAGTTCTCTGGCGTCACCTGCGCCGATGGGCAGCAGGTTATGGCCGTGTCTGCAGCATAGACTAGAACGTGTTTCACTCGCCAGGGTTCGGCGACGAATCAGCGATCGCGCGGGGTCAGCAGCGGATGGTGATCTTCTCGTAGGTGCCGGTGCTGGGCCGGAACACCCAGCGCGACCCCGGGGTGCAGGTCGGCGGTGCGGGCGTCCTCGTCGTGGTCCGCGCGGGCGCGGCCACAGGCGGAGTGGTCGTCGGCTCCGGAGTGGTCGTCACCGGCGGCGCGGCGACGCTCGTCGTCGTGGGCTCCGTGGTCGACGGCGCTGCCGCCGAGCTCGGAGCGGACGGGGCCGTCTCCATCGACGTCGGCGTGCTCGTGCTGCGCGGGATCGGGGACGGGACGGACACGGGGTCGGGGAGTCCGACGGTCCGCTGCACATACTGACCGTCACCGCGATCGCGACGACGCACAGGGCCGCCGCGGCGGCGATCGCGACCACCCGGCCGGCGAAGCCTCCGATCCGTCGTGACCCGGACTTGTCGACGCGGTGCGTCATACTCTCCGCCCTCCTCGGGGCGCGGTGTGCACGGCCGGCGGTGTCGCGTTCATGCCGACATCCTCGCAGCCCCGGGGGCGATGGCAAACACGCCGCCATGCGCATCAATCACTATGTGGGACTATGAATTCGACAGTGCTGGTCGTTCTGCTGAAACATGAATCCTGGGATTGTTCGTGATTCCACAATGCAGCTGGTGAGAACTGATGCATCCGCAAATTGACCACTACCCGGATGCGGCGCTGATCCCCGCCCGTCGGCCGAAGAAGCTGCCGTCCCCGAGTGAGGTGCCGCTGGCGTATCCGCCCGCGCACACGCCGGACGTGCACCGGCCCGCCGCGAACAGGCCCGCGATGGGGCCACCGTCGACGTGCAGGACCCGCGCGTCGGCGTCCGTGCGCAACCCGCCGAGGGTGAAGCCCGCGGTGAAGCCGCGCATGTCCCACGCCGCCACCGGGCCGGTCAGCGGCCGCACCCACTGCGCCTTCTTGTGCAGCACGGGGTCGGCGCCGTCCGCCGCGTGCCGGTTGTAGGTGTCGACGGTGCCGGTCAGCGTCCCGGCGGGCAAGCCCATGTCGGACTCAAGCTCGACGACCGTCTCGGCCGCCCAGGTGGGCGGCTGCCGGAAGTAGGGGGTGGAGGTCTCGGTCGCGAGCGCCTCCTCGTGGGCGTCCATGTCCATCACCAGGTAGGCGGTGTTGTCCTGCTGGATCAGCACGGCCTGGCCGATCCGCCCGCCGTAGGTGTCCTCGGCGATGAACCGCTGGCCGCGACCGTTGACCAGGATGCCGCGCGCCAACATCTGCGGATCGCCGAAGAACGCGACCTCGGTGGCGTCCATGTGCGCCAGGGCGGCCCCGACGGCCTGGGCCATCAGGATCCCGGCGCCGTCGTGCTCCTCGATCGCGGCGGCGGGGCGGCCGATCAATCGCGGCGCGTAGGTCTCGATCATCTCCGGGTTGTAGGCGAAGCTGCCCGTCGCGAGCACGACGCCCCGTCGGGCCCGGACGTGCACGTCCGCGCCGAACCGGCGCCCGACGATGCCGCACACCCGGCCCGCGTCATCGGTCACCAGGGCGCTCGCGCGGATGTCGAACTCGGCTCGGACGCCGAGGGATTCGGCGGTGTCGACGAGCGGTTTCATCAGCATGTAGCCCGCGCCGCGCACGCCGGTGCGCTTGTCCTTCATCTGCGGGACGTGCCCGCGTGGCGCCGGCGTCGCGATGGTGTTGAACGGGGCGGCGTTCTCGCCTCCGGAGTACCCGAGGCCCTCGTCGTGGGGAACCTCCCAGCCGGGTTCGCCCCAGAACTCCTCTTTGAACACCACGCCGCACCCGGTCAGCCAGTCGTAGTGCTCCGCGCTGCCGTGCGCGTAGGCGTGGATCTTCGCGGCGTCGACGCCCGGGCCGAGCGCGGCGGTCATGAACGTCTCCATGTTCTCGGCGCTGTCCTCGAAGCCGAGCGCCCGCTGCAGCGGCGTGCCGCCACCCAGGTAGATCCAACCGCCGGACAGCGCCGCGGCGCCGCCCCAGCCGCCGGCCCGGTCCAGGACCAGCACGTCGGCGCCCGCCCGCGCCGCCTCGATCGCCGCGCAGACGCCGGCGATGCCGTACCCGGCGATCACCACGTCCGCCTCGAGGTCCCAGGTGATCACGGCCTCGACGGCGACGGGGCGGCGGCTGCTGGACATGGCTCTCCTCGGGCGGGTGGCGGAACGGGTTACATCAGCAAGATATGCGGATCCGAACCTTTGGTGTAGCGTTTCGATCCAAGAAATGAGAACGTGTTCTAGTATCGGATCAGCGGCGGGCGCGGTGCCGGCCAGAGCCCGAAAGAAGGCGAGGAGACATGAGCGAACAGAGCGTCAGCGCCGTGCTGGCCGAGGTGGCGGAGCTGCTGCCCACGCTCCGTGATCGTGCACAGGAGACGGAGGACGCCCGCCGGGTGCCCGCCGAATCCATCAAGGCGTTGCAGCAGAGCGGGTTCTTCCGGCTCCTGCAGCCGAAGCGCTACGGCGGCTTCGAAGCGGACCCGGAGGATTTCTACACCGCGGTCAAGATGCTGGCGAGCGCGTGCGGGTCCACCGGGTGGGTCGCCTCGATCCTCGGCATCCACCCCTGGAACATCGCGCTGTTCGACGACAAGGCGCAGCAGGAGGTGTGGGGCGAGGACCAGGACACCCTGGTGTCGTCGTCGTACGCACCGATGGGGCGGTCCGAGGTCGTCGAGGGCGGCTACAAGCTGACGGGCAAGTGGAGCTTCTCGTCGGGGTGCGACCACGCCACGTGGGCGCTGCTCGGCGGCCCGGCGTTCAAGGACGGCAAGCCCGTCGATTTCCTCACCTACCTCGTGCCGATCAGCGACTACGCGATCAACGACGTGTGGCGCACCGTCGGCCTGCGGGGCACCGGCAGCAACGACATCGTGGTCGAGGACGTGTTCGTCCCGGCGCACCGTGCGCTGAGCTTCCAGCAGGTGAGCAAGTGCAAGGGACCGGGCCAGGAGGTCAACACCAGCCCGCTGTACAAGCTGCCGTTCGGCTCGGTGCACCCGTCCACGATCACCGCGCCGATCATCGGTATGGCGCAGGGCGCGTACGACGCGCACGTCGAGCACCAGCGCAAGCGGGTGCGCGCCGCCTACGCGGGCGAGTCCGCGAAGGAGGACCCGTTCGCCATGGTCCGGGTCGCCGAGGCCGGCAGTGAGATCGACGCGGCGTGGCTGCAGCTGATCTCCAACATCAACGAGGAGTATGCGCTGGTCAAGGCCGGCGAGAAGATCCCGTTCAACCTCCGTCTCAAGGTCCGTCGCGACCAGGTGCGCGGCACCGAGCGTGCGATCTTCGCCGTGGACCGCATGTTCGAGAACTCGGGCGGCCGGGCGCTGGCCGAGGGCACGCCGATCCAGCGGTTCTGGCGCGACGCGCACGCGGGCCGCGTGCACGCCGCGAACGATCCCGAGCGCGCCTACAAGATGTTCGGCACCGGCGAGTTCGGCCTTCCCGTCATGGACGGGATGGTCTAGCCATGACCGACACGGAAGTGGACGTCCTCAAGGAGGGGAAGTTCGCCACCACAGCAGCGGGTCTCACGCTGCACTATCACGAGGCCGGCGAGGAGAACCGCGCCACCGGCACCGGCGGGCAGGAGGCCGGAGGCCGACCGGGGGTGGCACCGTCGTGCTGCTGCACGGCAGCGGCCCCGGCGTCTCCTCGTGGAGCAACTTCGGGCGCAACATCCCGGTGCTGGCGCAGCGCTTCCACGTGCTCGCCGTCGACCAGCCGGGCTTCGGCCGGTCCGACAAGCCGACCGAGCACCCGCAGTACTTCGTGCACAGCGCCACCGCGCTCGCCGGACTGCTCGACACGCTCGGCATCACCGGACGCGTGCACCTGGTGGGCAATTCGCTCGGCGGCGGCACCTCGGTGCGGTTCGCCCTCGACTTCCCGGAGCGCGCGGGCCGGCTCGTGCTCATGGGCCCCGGCGGCCTCAGCGTGAACACCTTCGCGCCGGACCCCACGGAGGGCCTGCGCACGCTGCAGAAGTTCTACGCCGCACCGAGCAGGGAGCGGCTCGAGGACTTCCTGCGGATCATGGTCTTCGACCAGAAGATGATCACCCCCGAGCTCGTCGAGGAGCGCTTCGAGCTCGCGCTCGATCCCGAGGCGATCGCCGCGTTCAAGGCGATGGGCAAGTCCTTCGCCTCCGCGGATTACGAGAAGGGCATGCTCTGGCGCGACGCCTACAAGCTGCGCCAGCCCGTGCTCATGATCTGGGGGCGGGAGGACCGGGTCAACCCGCTCGACGGTGCCCTCCTCGCGCTCAAGCAGATCCCGCGCGCGCAGCTGCACGTCTTCGGGCAGTGCGGCCACTGGGCGCAGTTGGAGAAGTTCGACGAGTTCAACCGTCTCACCGCCGATTTCCTCGCCGGCTGAAAGGGAGAAGTAGGTACATGGCGATCAAGGCGCTCGGGTACATGCGCATCGAGGCCACCGACATGGCGGCCTGGCGCGAGTACGGATTGAAGGTGCTCGGCATGATGGAGGGGCGCCCCCGGCCGGGGCGGGGAGGTATCGCAGAATCTGTACCTGCGCATGGACGACTTCGCGGCGCGGCTCGTGATCGTGCCGGGCGAGAAGGACCGGCTCCTGGTCTCGGGCTGGGAGGTCACCGACGCGGCCGGGCTGCAGGAGCTGCGCGACGCCCTCACCGTCGCGGGCGTGGCCTTCGAGGAGGGCACCAAGGACGAGAAGGCCGAGCGCCGCGTCGAGGGCCTGATCCGGTTCCGTGATCCGGCGGGCAACACGCTCGAGGCCTTCCACGGTGCGCAGTACCTGGGGCGCAGGTTCGTCAGCCCCTACGGGCACCGGTTCGTGACCGGCGAGCAGGGCCTCGGGCACGTCGTGCTCACCTGCACGGACGACGCTGCGGCGCAGGAGTTCTACCAGGGCGTGCTCGGCTTCCGGCTCCGCGACTCGATGCGCCTCCCGCCGCAGATGGTGGGCCGCCCCGCGGACGGCGATCCGGCGTGGCTGCGGTTCTACGGATGCAATCCGCGGCATCACGCGCTCGCCTTCCTGCCGCTGCCCAACCCCACGGGGATCGTCCACCTCATGGTCGAGGTGGAGAACTCTGACGACGTGGGGCTGTGCCTGGACCGCGCGAACCGCAAGAAGGTCAAGATGTCGGCGACGCTCGGCCGGCACATCAACGACAAGATGCTGTCGTTCTACATGAAGACGCCCGGCGGCTTCGACATCGAGTTCGGCTGCGAGGGGCTGGAAGTCGAGAATGACGACTGGATCGCGCGGGAGTCCACCGCGGTCAGCCTCTGGGGGCACGACTTCTCCATCGGCTTCAAGGAGCAGTGATGACCGCCGCAGAGGTGGTGGGACCGATCGAGCCCATCGATTACCGCACCGCGATGGGGCACTTCTGCACCGGCGTCACGGTGATCACCGCCGCCGATGAAGAGGGCCCCGCCGGCTTCGCCTGCCAGTCCTTCTCGGCGCTGTCGCTCGATCCGCCGCTGGTCCTGTTCTGCCCCATGAAGACCTCGGGCGCGTGGCGCACCATCGAACGCAGCGGGCGGTTCGCCGTCAACGTGCTCGGCGAGGGGCAGCAGGACGTCAGTTCCGTGTTCGGCTCGCGACACCCGGACAAGTTCGCGGCGGTGGCCTGGCGGCCGTCACGCACCGGTTCGCCGCTACTCGACGGTGCGCTCAGTTGGATCGACTGCGCCGTCGAGGCCGTGCACGACGGTGGCGACCACCACATCGTGATCGGCCGGGTGCTCGAGCTCAGTGCCCCGAACGCGGGGCGCCCGTTGCTGTTCTACAAGGGGCGTTACACGCAGACGGTGACCGATCCCGGCGAGGCGATCCCGCGCGCCCTCTCGCTCGACTCGTTCCTCACGTGGCCCGTGGGCGACGACTGGATGTAGGCGATCGCGCCCGCCGGGCCGGCCGTGCCTGATACCTAGAAGGGGACGCCCGGACCGATCGAGGAGACGACATGAGCGAGAAGATCACTGCCCTGGACCTGCCTGCGGGTGAACTCAGTGCGGGAACGCAGAAGTACTTCGACATCTGCCGCGAGAAGCTGGGCATGGTGCCGAACGTGCTGCAATCGCTCACGTTCGACGAGACCAAGCTGCGGGCGTTCACCGACACCTACAACGACCTGATGCTCGGTGACTCCGGGCTCAGCAAGCTGGAGCGGGAGATGATCGCGGTGGTCGTCTCGTCGATCAACAAGTGCTTCTACTGCCTCACCGCGCACGGCGCGGCGGTCCGCGAGCTGTCGGGCGACCCGGTGCTGGGCGAGCTGTTGGTGATGAACTTCCGTGCCGCACAGCTGCCGCCGAAGCAGCGGGCCATGCTGGAGTTCGCCGAGAAGGTGACGGAGGCACCGTCGAAGCTGGACGAGCCGGACCGGCAGCGCCTGCGCGACCACGGCTTCAGCGACCGCGACATCTACGACATCGCCAACACCGCCGCGTTCTTCAACATGACCAACCGGCTCGCCGCGGCGATCGACATGCGCCCCAACCCGGAGTACCACTCCGCCGCACGGTGATTCGATCGCGCGATGGGCGTCCGCGTCCTCGCTTCGCTCGGGCCCCGCTCCCTGCTGGGAGCTGGTGTCCCCGGCGGAATGCGGTGTCCCCGCGACTGCAGTTGGTGGGAGGCCGGCTGAAGTCGGGGACGCCGGCTCCCTATAGGGAGCCGCGTTCGGCCGTGAAGTACTCGATCACGCCGGTCAGCCGCGCCGCGTCCTCGGGGAGGACCGCGTCCGTGACGCCGTAGCGCCGGCCGAGATCCACCGGCCCGCCCGCGCGGTGCACCGTCCAGCCCTCGCTCGCGAGGTACTCGGCGGGGTCGCGGCGGGCGGCGTCGGCGACGAACAGCGACGTCACGTCGAAGTCGCGGATCGGGTTGTCCTCGGTCGCGTACTTCTTCTGCACGGCGCGGAACCCGTCCAGATCGAGCTCGCCGGCCTGGCCCTCGACCGCGACGCGACTGCCGGGTGCAGCGAGCGCCACGATCCGCTCGAACAGCAGCGACTGGGCATCGCTGGGCAGGTAGGGTAGCAGCCCCTCCGCCAGCCAGGCCGACGGTGCGCCCGGGTCGAATCCGGCGCCCGTCAGCGCGGCGGGCCAGTCCTCCCGCAGATCCACCGGCACGGCGCGCAGCCGGGCGGCGGGGGCGACCCCGTGCGCCGCGAGGGTGTCGGACTTGAACGCCAGCACGTCCGGCAGGTCCAGTTCGTACACCACGGTGTCGGCGGGCAGGTCCAAGCGGTAGCCCCGGGTGTCCAGGCCGGAGGCAAGAATGACGAGCTGCCGGACGCCGGCGGAGAGCGCGTCCGCGACGACGTCGTCGAAGAAGCGGGTGCGCAGGCCCAGGTGGCGGCTGGCACTGAGCGGGGTGTCCGCGCGGTCGGCGGCCTCGAGCATGGCGATGGTGCGCGGATCGCCTGCGGCCTCGATGAAGGCGCGAGCGTGCGGGTCGCGTGCCAGCGCATCGTCCCGATCGCTCTCGACCGCCCGGGCCGCGGCCACCAGCAGCGCGGTGAAGCCGACGCCGGTGGTGATGGTCCAGGTGTCGCCGTCCGTGCGCGCGTTCTCCGTCATCGCGTTCCCTCCGCAAGTAGTTCGTCTACGAAAGTACATCGGTCGCGGATGGCGGGCAAGAACGCGTTTCAGGAGTGGACGAGCTCCCGGCGGCCGAGGTGCTGGGCCGGGTCGCCGAACAGCTGCGACGACGAGTGCGCGCGCTTGAAGTACAGGTGCGCGTCGTGCTCCCACGTGATGCCGATGCCGCCGTGCAACTGGATCATCTCCGCGGCCACGGTGCTGAAGGCCTGGGAGCAGTAGGTCTTGGCCGTCGCTACCGCCACGCGGGCGTCCCCATCGCCGCGGTCGAGGGCGTCGCCCGCCGCGTACGCTGCCGAGCGCGCCGATTCGACCAGGACGTACATGTCGGCCATTCGGTGCTTGAGGGCCTGGAACGACCCGATCGCGCGGCCGAACTGGACCCGGGACTTCGCGTAATCGACCGTAATCGCGAGCGCCCGGGCGGCGGCGCCGACCTGCTCCGCAGCGAGAACCGCGCACGCGACGTCGAGCGCGTGCGCCAGCTCGGCCTCGCCGCCCGGCAGGCTCCGCGCGGCGGCCCGGTCGACGGTGACCTCGGCGAACCGTCGGGTCGGGTCCATCGAGGGGGTGTCGACGGTGCGCCGCCGCCCCGTCGAGCGCGTACAGGCCGCCGTCCGCGACGAGCACCAGGTCGTCCGCGAGGTCACCGTCGAGCACGAACCGGGCGGTGCCGGAGACGGCGGAACCCGCGGCGGTGAGCGGCCGCGCCGCGAAGGTCTCGCCCGCGAAGGCGACCGCCGCGGTGCGCGCCCCGGACGCGAGGTCCGGCAGGAGCGCACCGTCGTCGATCCGGGCGAGCAGCGCGGTCGCGAACGCGGCCGAGCCGAGGAAGGGGGACGGAATCAGGTGCGCGCCCAGCTCTTCCGCGACCACCTGCAGCGCTCGGACACCGGCGCCGAGACCGTCGTGCGCTTCGGGGACCGCGAGCGCGGCCACGCCGACCTGTTCGCACAGCAGCGACCAGAATGCGCGGTCGTAGCCCTGGGGCGAGTCGATGGCCGTGCGCAGTGCGGCCGGCGTCCACCGCCGGTCGATCACGCTCCGGACCGCGCCGGCCAGGTCCTCGAGTTCGGAACTCATCGTGCCGCCTTCCGGACCGCGTCGAGCAACGTGGCTCGATGCTCGGCCTGAGTTCCCCACGCGGACTGCAGCGCGCGGACTTTGGTGATCCACAGGCCCAGGTCGTACTCGGCCGTGTAGCCGATCGCGCCGTGCACCTGCAGCGCCGTCCGGGCCGCCAGGTACGCGGCGTCCGCGGCGGCCACCCGCGCCGCCGCCACATCGCGCACGGGATCGAGATCCACGCCGCGGGAGTCGTTCCCGGACAACGCCACCGCCGCACCGCTCAGTAGCGGTTCGGCCAGTTCGAGCCGGGTCGCCACGTCGGCCAGGAGATGTTTGATCGCCTGGTACTCGCCGATCGCCTTGCCGTACTGCGCGCGCGACTTCGCGTAATCGACGGTGTCGTCCAGCAGGCGCCGCCCGGCACCGATCAGCTGCGCCGCCGCCCCGAACGCACCCCACGCCTCCGCCTGCGATTGAACGATGTTCTGGAGATTGCGACCTGGGGTTTCTCCCTCCAGAACGTCGTTCAATTGCGTGGCGAAGAGGCGCCGGGTCGGGTCGATCGACGTCCGAGCGGAGGTCGACGGTGCGCCGACCTCGGCGACGGTGCCATCGGGTCCGATCACGAAGCGCAGGTCCGCGGCGTCGGCGTCCAGCAGGTACGGCGTGCGCGGGGGAACGCCGACGGTGCCGATCGCCCCGCCCGCGAGGGCCTCCAGGTGCCCGGCATCGTCGAGCACCGCGGGCAGGACCGCGATCGACTCCACGACCGGTCCGGGCACCCCGTGATACCCCAGCGCGCGGAGCGCGACGGCGAGGTCCACGGCGTCGCCGCCGACCCCGCCGTGCTCCTCGGCGACGGCCAGACCGGTGACTCCGAGGTCGGCCAGCGCGGCCCAGACCTTCCGGCCCGGGCCGCTGTCCCCGGCGGCCCACGCGCGGGCGGCGGACACGACGCCGGCCTGCGAGAGCAGATCGTCGAGCGACTCCGCGAAGGCCAGGTTCTCCTGCGACGGTACGAATCTCATCGGGCCCCCGGGGTAGGCCGAGGAGACGCTCGGCGATGGTGTTGCGCTGGATCTGGTCGGTCCCGCCGTAGATCGGGCCCGCCAGCGAGAACAGGTACCCGGCCGGCCAGCGGCCCTCATCGGGTGCGTCCGGTCCGGTCAGTTCGCCGCGCGCGCCGAGCAGGTCGAGCGCGGTCTCGTGCAAGCCGACGTCGAGGTGACTCCAGAACAGCTTGTTCACGCTCGACTCCGGGCCGAGCTCGCCGCCGTCCTGCAGGCGGGTGACGGTGCCGAAGGTGTACAGCTGGTAGGCGCGGGCGCCGATCCAGGCATCGGCGACCTGCTGTGCTGCAGCGCTTCCGTGTCGCCGTCCTCCCGCTCCCACAGGTCCACGAGGGCGTCGGCGGCCGACAGGAAACGGCCAGGACTGCGCAATGACAGCCCGCGTTCGTTGTTCGCGGTCGTCATGGCCACGCGCCAGCCCTGGCCGGGCTCGCCGATCACGTCGGCGTCGGGCACGAAGACGTCGTCGAGGAAGATCTCCGCGAACCCCGGCTCGCCGTCGAGCTGCGGGATGGGGCGCACCGTCACGCCGGGGGCGCGCAGGTCGAACATGAGATAGGTCAGGCCGCGGTGCCGCTCCGAGCCGGGTTCGCTACGGAACAGGCCGAACGCGCCGTCGGCGAAGGCCGCGCGGGAGCTCCACGTCTTCTGGCCGGAGAGCTTCCAACCGCCCTCGACGCGGGTGGCGGTCGAGCGGAGCGAGGCGATGTCGCTGCCCGCCTCCGGCTCCGACCAGGCCTGCGCCCACACCCGCTCCGAGCGGGCCATCGCGGGCAGGATCCGTGCGCGCTGCTCGTCGGTGCCGTGGCTGAAGAGCGTGGGGGCCAGCATGAACAGGCCGTTCTGGTTCACCCGCAGCGGCGCGCGCGCGGCGTAGTACTCCTCCTCGCAGACGACCCATTGCAGCAGCGTCGCATCGCGGCCGCCGAACTCCGCGGGCCAGGAGACCGCGGCAAGGCCGGCATCGGCGAGCGTCGCCTCCCACGCGCGGTGCGCGGCGAAGCCCTCGGCGGTGTCGAAGGAGGGGAGGGGCTCGGCGGGCACGTTCGCCGCCAGCCAGGCGCGCACCTCGTCGCGGAACGCGACGACTCCGTCGTCGAACTCGAGGTCCACTACTCGCCCTTCCTCGCCGCGGCGGCGTCGGCCGACCGCGCGCCGGACGCCATCGACTTGGCGCTCTGCCCGCCCAGCGAGTCGCCGCCGGAGACCTCGGCGTTGTGGGCGTGCGCGAAGTGATGCAGCCCGAACACCGAGTCCATGCCCGCGCGCATGCCCATGAGGTCCTCGCACTGGTTGACGGCCTTCTTGGTCAGGGCCAGACCGAAACTCGGCATGTCGGCGATGCGCTCCGCGAGCGCCAGCGTCTCCTCCTCGAGCTCTGCCCGGGGCACGACCCGGTTGACCATGCCCCATTCCTTCGCCTGCTGCGCCGAGAAGCGGTCGCCCGTGAACAGGAACTCCTTGGCGGCCCGCGGGCCCATCACCCACGGATGCGCGAAGTACTCGACGCCAGGGATGCCCATGCGCACCACCGGATCCGAGAAGAACGCGTCGTCCGAGGCCACGATGAGGTCGCAGCTCCACGCCAGCATCAGCGCGCCGGCGATGCAGGCGCCCTGCACCGAGGCGATCACGGGCTTCGGGATCTCCCGCCATCGCCGGCACATGCCGAGGTACACCTCGGACTCGCGGGCGAAGCGCTGGTCGCCCCCTCGCGGCCCACGTGGTCCCACCACAGCACGGCCTTGTTGTCGAAGTGCTGATCCACGTCGCGGCCCGGGGTGCCGATGTCGTGGCCGGCGGAGAAGTGCTTCCCATTGCCCGCCAACACGATCACCTTGACCGCCGGATCCTCCACCGCGCGCACGAAGGCCGCGTCGAGGGCGTAGGTCATGGCCGAGTTCTGCGCGTTGCGGTACTCGGGCCGGTTCATCGTCACGACGGCGACGGGGCCGCGGAGCTCGTACGTCACCACCTCCTGCTCGCCGGAGGTGGGAGTCGGATTCTCGGTCATGGCTTCTCTCCTGCTGCAGGGTCGGGCTCGCCCCGCAGGACGCGCTTGAGCACCTTTCCGGTCGCGTTGCGCGGTAGCTCGCTCACGAACTCCACGCTGCGGGGGACTTTGAAGTTGGCCAGGAACTCCCGGCAGTGCGCGATCACGGCGTCCTCGGTCAGGTCGTGTCCCGTGGCGGGTACGACGAACGCCTTGCCCACCTCGCCGAGCCGCGGGTCCGGGACGCCCACGACGGCCGACTCGGAGACGCCCGGGATGCGCGCGATCACCTGCTCGATCTCCGCGGGGTAGACGTTGAACCCGCCGTTGGTGAACATGTCCTTGATGCGGTCGGTGATGCGCAGGTTCCCGGCCTCGTCCATCGACCCGGCGTCGCCGGTGCGGAACCACCCGTCCGCGTCGAAGGCCTTGGCGGTCGCCTCGGGGTCCTCGAAGTACTCGGTGATCACGTTCGGGCCGCGCACCAGGATCTCGCCGTCCTCCGCGATCCGCACCTCCATGTCGCGCACGGCCCGGCCCGACGTCGTGGCGATGACCTCCGGAGCATCGTCGGCGCGGCACATCGTCACCACCGGCGCCTCGGAGAGCCCGTAGGCCGTGAGCACGCGGTCGTACCGCAGTTCGTCGCGCATCCGCTCGATCAGCACGACGGGGATCGTGGCCGCCCCGGTGGTCGCGGCCCGCAGGCTCGACAGGTCGTAGGACGCCCGGTCCGGATGGTCGAGCATCATCTGGTGCACCGTCGGGACGCCCGGCAGGATCGAGATGCGTTCGCGCTGGATCAGTTCGAACGCGCGGATCACATCGAAGGTCTGCTCCGGGTAGATCGCGGCGCCGAACTGCAGCGCCGCGAGGACGCCCGCCTTGTAGCCGAAGATGTGGAAGAACGGGCTGAGAATCAGGTAGCGATCGGCGGCGCCGACCCCCACGAGCTCGGACCAGTTCGCCGCATTCGCCAGAGTCTGCGTGTGCGTGCTCATCGCCCCCTTGCTGCGCCCCGACGTGCCCGAGGTGAAGAAGATGTCGGATGGATCGTCCGGCGTGACCGCGGCGGCCGCACCGTCGAGCTCGGGGTCCGTGACGTGCGCGCCCCGCGCGGGGACGGCGGGCCAATCGGGGAGCCGGAACACAGCGGCGATGTCGGCCGGCAGGGAGCCCGCCGTCGAGATCACCAGATCGAGCCGGTCGACGCCGAGGAACGGGCCCGCGACCACGAACGCGCGGGCCCGGGTGCGGACCAGCAGGTCGACGATCTCGGGGCCGGTGTACCGGGTGTTGACGGGGACCAGGACCGCGCCGATGTACGCGGCCCCGAGTGCGGCTTCGATCCATTCGTGGCCGTTCGGCGCGCACACGGCCACCCGGTCGCCCCGGCGGATCCCCTCGGCGAGGAGCGCCTTGGCCACGGCGCGGACGCGGTGATGTAGTTCTTCGTAACTGATCCGCAGGTCGCCGTCGGCGATTGCAGTGCGGTCCGCGAAGCTCTCCGCGGCGCCGCGGAGAGCCGTCGCGATAGTGCGGGACATGCGCAAACCCTTCCACCTAGCAAGTGCTTGGTAGAACACGTTACAGTGCGAGTCGAGTCTGTGTAACCTGATTCCACCAAGCAGTTGCTTGGTGCGTGTCGAAGGGAGAGCGGTGACCACGCGAAGCGGTGAGACAGACGCTGAGTTCCGCGTCCGGATCCGCGACTGGCTCGCGACGAACCTGGCTGGCGAGTTCGCCGCGCTCCGCGGTGCGGGCGGTCCGGGGCGCGAGCACGAGTTCTTCGACGAGCGGTTGGCGTGGGAGCAGCACCTCGCCGCCGCCGGACTGAACTGCATCGGCTGGCCGGCCGAGAACGGTGGCGGCGGAGCGTCGCTCGCGCAGCAGGTGATCTTCCACGAGGAGTACGCCCGCGCCGGCGCGCCCGCCAAGGTCTCGCACCTCGGTCAGGAGTTGTTGGGACCCACTCTGATCGCTTTCGGCACCGCGGAACAGAAGGCGCGATTCCTGCCCGCCATCCGCGACGTCCGGGAGCTGTGGTGCCAGGGCTACTCCGAGCCCGGCGCGGGCTCGGACCTGGCGAACGTCCACACGCAGGCCCGGCTCGAGGGCGACGAGTGGGTGATCACGGGCCAGAAGGTGTGGACCTCGCTCGCGCACGTCGCGGACTGGTGCTTCGTGGTGGCCCGCACCGAGCCGGGATCGGCACGGCACAAGGGGTTGTCGTACCTGCTCGTCCCGATGGACCAGCCCGGAGTCGAGGTGCGGCCCATCGTCCAGCTCACCGGTACCTCCGAATTCAACGAGGTCTTCTTCGACGGTGCCCGCACCGCGGCCGCCAATGTGGTCGGCGAGCCCGGCGACGGCTGGCGGGTGGCTATGGGCACCCTGGCGTTCGAGCGCGGGGTGGCCACCCTGGGGCAGCAGATCGGCTTCCGGCGCGAGCTGCAGGCCCTCACCGATCTCGCCCTCGACAACGGTGCTGCCGCCCGTCCCGAGGTCGCCGACGCCCTCCGCCGCGGGTGGACCGAGCTCGACGTCATGCGCGCGCACGCCCTCCGGACCCTCGGCTCCGCCGAGACCGGGACGGCCGAGGTCGCGAAGCTGCTGTGGGCCAACTGGCACCGCAGGCTCGGAGAGCTCGCGATGACGGTGCGCGGCGCCGCCGGCCTGCTCGCCGAGCCGGAGCTGGACGACTGGCAGCGGCTCTATCTGTTCACCCGGGCCGACACGATCTACGGCGGCTCCAACGAGATCCAGCGCAACATCATCGCCGAGCGCGTACTCGGCCTACCTCGAGAGGCCCGCCCATGAGCAGCGAACTCCCGCCCGCCGCACCCGCTATCCCCGCACCGCCGTATCCCCGGGGCCGCAACCTGCTTGAGGACAAGGTCGTGGTGGTCACCGCGGCCGCCGGCACCGGCATCGGCTCGGCCACCGCCCGGCGGTGCCTCGAGGAAGGCGCCCGCGTGGTGATCTCCGACTGGCACGAGCGCCGCCTCGGCGAGAAGCTCGACGAGCTCGCCGCCGACTTCGGCGACCGCGTGTACTCCGTCGCCTGCGACGTGACCGTCGAGGAGCAGGTGCAGGCGCTGCTCGACGGTGCCGCCGAGCGGTACGGCCGGATCGACGTGCTGGTCAACAACGCCGGACTCGGCGGCAGCGTCGCGGTGCAGGACATGACCGACGAGCAGTGGTCCCGCGTGCTGGACGTGACGCTGACCGGCACCTTCCGCGCCACCCGCGCCGCGATCAACCGGTTCATCGCGCAGGACGGGGGCGGCGTCATCGTCAACAACGCCTCGGTGATCGGCTGGCGCGCGCAGGCCGAGCAGGCCCACTACGCCGCCGCGAAGGCCGGCGTCATGGCGCTGACCCGGTGCTCGGCCGTCGACGCGGCGCCGCACGGCGTGCGAATCAACGCCGTCTCGCCCAGCATCGCGATGCACGCCTTCCTCGCCAAGGTCACCTCCGACGAGCTGCTCGACGAGCTCTCGCGCCGCGAGGTGTTCGGTCGCGCCGCGGAGCCCTGGGAGGTCGCGAACGTGATCGTGTTCCTCGCCTCCGACTACAGTTCGTACATGACCGGTGAAGTCGTGTCCGTGAGCAGTCAGCATGCCTAAGCCGGACCCGTCCGCGCGGCGCGCGGAGGTCCTCGCCATCAGTGCGAAGCTGTTCGCCGAGAACGGCTACCGCGCCACGACGGTGCGCGACATCGCCGATGCCGCGGGCATCCTGTCCGGGAGCCTCTACCACCACTTCGACTCCAAGGAGTCGATGATCGACGAGATCCTCCGCGAGTTCCTCGACGAGCTCTTCGGGACCTACCGCGCCGTGCTCGTGTCGGCGTCGGACCCGCGGGAGCAGTTGCGGGGCTGCGTCATCGCCTCGTTCACCGCGATCGACGCGCGTCCGGCCGCGGTGGCGATCTATCAGGCGGAGGCTCGCACGCTCGCGCAGCAGGAGCGTTTCGCCTACATCGCCGAGTTACTCGACGAGTTCCGCGCCATGTGGCGCGGCATCATCACCCGCGGCGTCGAATCCGGTTCGTTCCGAGCCGATCTGGACGTGGACGTCACCTACCGGTTCCTCCGCGACACCGTCTGGGTGGCCGTGCGCTGGTACCGGCCGGACGGTCCGCTGCTGGCCGTCGATGTCGCGGAGCAGTACCTGAAGATCCTCGAGCAGGGGATCGCCCGGCCCACGAAGGAGCACTCATGACAGCCCTCGCCCCCGGCGCCTACATCCTGGACGCCGTACGCACACCCACCGGCAAGCGCGGCGGATCCTGGCCGCGGTGCATTCCGCGGACCTCGGTGCGCACGTGCTGCGCGCCTCGGTCCTGCGCTCCGGCGTCGACCCGGAACTCGTCGACGACGTGATCATGGGGTGCTGCGACACGATCGGCCCGCAATCCGGCAACATCGCACGCACCTCGTGGGTCGTGGCGGGCCTGCCCGAACACGTTCCGGGGTCACCGTCGACCGGCAGTGCGGATCGAGCCAGCAGTCGGTGCACTTCGCCGCCCAGGCGGTGCTCTCCGGTACCGCCGACGCGGTCGTGGCCGCCGGCGTCCAGAACATGAGCGCGATCCCGATCAGCGCGGCCATGCTCGCCGGCCGCGAGTACGGCTTCGACGACCCCTTCTCCGGTTCGGTGGGCTGGCGCGAGCGCTACGGCGACGCCGAGGTCTCGCAGTTCGCCAGCGCCGACATGATCGCGAGGAAGTGGGGCGTCTCCCGCGCCCGCATGGAGGAGTTCGCCCTCGCGAGCCACGAGCGGGCGATCGCCGCGATCGACGCCGGCCGCTTCGAGGCCGAGATCGCGCCGGTGGACGACTTCGCCGTCGACGAGACGCCGCGCCGCGGCACCACACTGGAGAAGATGGCCGGCCTCGCGCCACTCGCCGAGGGGTCGTCGATCACGGCGGCCGTCGCGAGCCAGATCGCCGACGGTGCGGCCGCCGTGATGGTGGCCTCGGCCGGATTCATCGAGCGGCACGGCCTGCGACCGCGCGCCCGGATCCACCACATCTCGGTCCGCGCGGCGGACCCGGTGTGGATGCTCACCGGGCCGATCCCGGCCACGCAGTACGCGCTGCAGAAGACGGGGCTGACGGTCGACGACATCGATTTGTTCGAGTGCAACGAGGCCTTCGCGTCGGTGCCCCTGGCCTGGATGGACGAGCTGGGGATCCCGCACGAGAAGGTGAACGTGAACGGTGGCGGCATCGCGCTGGGGCATCCGCTGGGTGCCACCGGCGCCAAGCTGATGACCACGCTGCTGCACGAACTGGAGCGTCGCGGCGGCCGTTACGGACTGCAGACGATGTGCGAGGGCGGCGGTACCGCCAACGTCACGATCATCGAGCGCCTCTGATAGCGCCGCCGCGCGGGCGCGGGAACTCAGGCGCGGAGGCCCGCGAGGGCATCGAGGCGCTGCTCGGCCTCGGCGACGATGCGCTCGATGAGCTCGGCCACCGTCGGCAGGTCGTCGATGATCCCGGCGACCTGGCCCGACGCCAGAACTCCAGCATCGGTGTTCCCCTCGACCAGTCCGGCGCGCAGCAGCATCGGCGTGTTCGCCGACATCATCAGCTGGCTCCAGGTGCGGTCGCCACCCTTCTTGAGCGCAAGGCCCTCGCTGACCAGGCCCCGCCAGGAGACACCGGTCAGGGCCTGGAAGCGCACGGTGTTGCGGGCCGCGTGGGCGAGCGTCGCCACCCCGCGCGACCTCTCGAGCGCGTCGACGAGCGCGGTGCGCAGGACCCGGTGGGGCATGCCGTCGACCTTGGTGGTGACGACGGTGTCCCCGAGGCCGCGCCGGATGTATTCGGCCTTCACGGATTCCGGGACTCGGCTGTCCTGGGTGAGCAGGAACCGCGTCCCCATGGCGACGCCGGAGGCGCCGTAGGCGAGGGCCGCGGCGAGTCCGCGTCCGTCGAAGAATCCGCCGGCCGCGACGACCGGGATGTCGACGGCGTCGAGTACCGAGGGGAGCAACAGCGTGGTCGCCACGCCGCCGGTGTGGCCGCCGCCCTCTCCGCCCTGAACGATCACCGCGTCCGCTCCCCACGACGCGACCTTCTCGGCGTGCCGCGCCGCACCGATCGACGGGATCACCACGAGGCCGGCGTCCTTGAGCTGCGCGATCATCTCCTTGCGGGGCGCAAGCGCGAACGAGGCCACCTTCACGCCCTCCCGGATCAGCAGATCCACGCGCTGCTGGGCGTCCTCGGCGTCGGCGCGCAGGTTGACGCCGAACGGTGCGTCGGTGCGCGACTTGGTCTTCCGGATCGCGGCCTCGAGTTCGGGGTAGGTCATCGTGGCGGAGGCCAGGATCCCCAGGCCGCCGGCGTTCGCCGTCGCCGCGGTCAGGTGCGGGCCGGACACCCACCCCATGCCGGTCTGCACGACCGGGTGCTCGATCTCGACGAGCTCGGTGAACCGAGTCCGGAGCGTCACGCGGGGACCTCCTTGCCGCGCAGGTTCTTCGGGTCCACCACGGTGCGGATGAGCTCGAGCTCGGCGGCTGTGGGCACGCGCGTCTCGGGGACGCCCGAACCCGCGAGTTCGAATCCGGTCGCCGCGCGCACCTGCTCTTCGGAGACGCCGGGGTGGACGGAGAGGAGGGTCATGGCACCGTCGTCGTCGAAGCCGAGGACGGCGAGATCGGTGACCACGCGGTGGATGTCGTGGAAGCGCGAAGCGGACGGGCCGGCCGCGCGGGCGCGGTCGTAGCCCACGCCGCTGACGACGTCGACCGACTGGACGAAGACGCGCGTCGAGTGCTTCGGGATCCAGTACGAGGTGCGGTTGTTCACGGTGTTGCCCGGTCCGCCGCGCACGCCCAGCAACTGGCGTGACGGTGCGCGGTGCTCGCCGATGGCGGAGATGTTCTGATTGCCGTATCGGTCGATCTGGCTGGCACCCATGATCACGTGCCGCTTGCCGTTCGGGACGACCACGTCGAGGACCTTCTTGAACGGTTGCCAGCCCTCGATGCCCGCGGCCGGGTCAGCGGCGTCGGCGATCAGGTAGGCCTCGCCGTCGGAGAGCAACAGGTCGGGTGCGAACGTGAGGCGGGCGAGCCGCCCGCCCAGCGACGGGATCAGGCCCATCGGGCTGGCGGTGATCTCGCCGTCGCCGCGGAACAGGTCGGCGATCGCGGTCACGCAGACCTCGGCGCGGGTGATGTCGGTCATTTCGCCTCCTGCTGAGCCGATTCCGCGGCCCATGCGGTCACTTCGGCCTGGTAGTGCGCCTCGTCGCCCGAGAGGAACCGCTGCTCGAACTCGGCCCAGGCGGCAGGGTCCTTGGCGCTCGCGGCGTAGTGCCGCTGAAACTTCTCGTCGCGCCCGTAATCGGGTACGGCGGTGGTGAAGTGCGCGCCGTTCGGCGTCTCCACCACGCCGGTGACGGCGCTGCGATTGATGAGCAGCGACTGGACGGGGCCGCCCGCCACCAGCTCCTCGGTGGGGACGATCCGCTCGCACGAGACGTAGCAGCGGTCGGCCGCGAGGGCGAAGTCGTCGTCGAAGTACGGGTCCGGTCCCAGGTACTGGGCGTTGCCCCGCGCATCGGCACGGTTCATGTGCACGAGAGCGGCATCCAGCCGCAGGGCGGGCACCGCGACCAGCTCCTCGCCGTCGGCGTACGGCGAGACGACGGTGCGCAGGTCCGGGTTGACGTCCATGACCGACGAGCCGAGGCCGGCCCGGATCGGCAGGAACGGCAGGCGCTGCACCGCGGCCTTGAGGCCCGCGGCGAACATGCCCTCGTCCCACTCCGCGACCTCGATCGCGCCGGACTGCCGGGCGCGCGCGAAGTTCGGGTCGATGGGCACGGTGTCGAGGGTGACGAAGCCGAAGACCAGCTTCCGGATCTTCCCCGCCGCGGCGAGCAGGCCCACGTCGGGCCCGCCGTAGGACACCACGGTGAGGTCCCGGAGGTCGGAGCGCAGGATCGCGCGGACCAGGGCCATCGGCTTGCGCCGCGAGCCCCATCCGCCGATGCCCAGCGTCATACCGTCCTCGAGCTCGGCGACCACCTGATCGGCGGTCATGGTCTTCTCGGTCATACGTTCTCCTGCTGTTCTTTCCGTGCGTCGACGGCATCGCCCACGGTGCGGCCGGTGGCGACGAACTCGCGGCGGTGCTCGTCCGAGTAGCCCGCGAGATTGAGTTCGAACGTGAAGCCCTGCTCGAACCGGTAACTGGTGTGGACGTTCACGGGGTCGATCCCATTGATCGCCTCCTTGGCCTTGCGGATCACCCGGGTGTCCTTGGCGGCGATCGCCCGCGCCACCTCGAGGGCGGCCTCGTCGAGCTCGGCGCGCGGCACGACGCGGTACACGGAGCCGAAGTGGTGCAGCTGCTGGGCGGTCACGGTACCGGCGGTGAAGTACAGCGTTCGCATGAGGTGCTGCGGTACCAGCCGCGCAAGATGCGTTGCGGCGCCGAGGGCGCCGCGGTCCACCTCGGGCAGGCCGAAGGTCGCGTCGTCGGAGGCGACGACCACGTCGGCGTTGCCGACGAGGCCGATGCCCCCGCCCAGACAGAAGCCGTTCACTGCGACGATCACGGGTACCGCACAGTCGTACACCGCCGAGAAGGCCGCGGCGCAGCCCGAGTTCGCGCCGATCAGCGCGCCGTAGCCGTCGCCGGCGGCCTGTGCGGCGTCGATCTCCTTGATGTCGACGCCGGCGTTGAAGCCGCGTCCCTCGGCGCGCACCACGACGACGTGGCACGACGGGTCGCGTCCGGCCTCGGTGATCGCGGCCGCGAGGTCGAACCAGCCCTGCACGGTGAGGGCGTTGACGGGCGGGGCGTCGACGGTGATCGTGTGGATCCCGGGCTCGTCGACGGTGGTCGTGATCGGTGAAGACACACCGACTCCTTCGAGGTAGACAGGTAGAACGTGATCTAAACCGAGCAATTGCTTGGTACGCTACCACCGAAGCCCTGTCAGCCGGAATGGGAAGTGGGGAAATCTTGTGAGCGCAGCGACGTCGGTGGGCCTCGGGCTCGACGGTGCGGTGGTACTGGTCACCGGTGGAGTGCGCGGAATCGGTGCGGGTATCGCCCGCGTCTTCCTCCGGCACGGCGCCACCGTGGTGGTGTGCGCCAGGCGCGAACCGGAGAGCCCGGTGGCGGTCGGCGGAGCCGATGGATTCGGCGGAGTCGGCGGAGCCGATGGATTCGGCGGAGTCGGCGGAGTCGATGGATTCGGCGGAGTCGGCGGTGCCGTCGCCGAATTCGTCGCGGCCGATGTCCGCGACCCCGAGCAGGTGGACGCGCTCGTCGCCGGCATCATCGAGCGGTACGGTCGCCTCGACGTGCTCGTCAACAACGCCGGCGGCGCGCCCTACTCCGATGCCGCGAATGCCTCGCCCCGATTCCACGAGAAGGTCGTCGGACTCAACCTGCTCGCGCCGCTCCTGGTGGCGCAGAGGGCGAACGCGGTCATGCAGGTGGCGGGGCGCGGAGCTATCGTCAACATCTCGAGCGTGAGCGCCACACGCCCGTCCCCCGGGACCGCGGCCTACGGGGCGGCGAAGGCGGGGCTCGACTCACTCACCACGAGTCTTGCGGTGGAGTGGGCGCCCGCGGTGCGGGTGAACGCCCTCGACGTCGGCATGGTGCGCACCGAGGCTGCGGAACAGCACTACGGTGACGACGCGGGGATCGCCGCGATCGGGGCGACCGTGCCGCTGGGCCGCCTCGCGGACCCGGAGGAGGTCGGGGAGTGCGCGGCCTTCCTCGCGTCCCCGCTCGCCTCGTACGTCACCGGCGCGACCCTGCTCGTCCACGGCGGCGGCGAGCGCCCCGCCTTCCTGGCCGCGGCCACCGTCGACAACGGTGCTGAGCGGCCGAACTCGAATCGAACCGAGAACCAGGAGAATCGTCCATGACAGGAATAGTCGACGGCCGTGTGGTCATCGTCACCGGGGCCGGCCGCGGCATCGGCCGTGCCCACGCACTCGCGTACGCCGCGGAGGGGGCGGCGGTCGTGGTCAACGACTACGGCGTCGGGCTCGACGGTGCCGACGCGTCGGCGGGACCCGCCCAGCAGGTGGTGGAGGAGATCAGGGCCGCCGGCGGTCGTGCCGTCGCGAACCCCTCCGACGTGGCGGACTGGGCGGGAGCGGAGGCCTTGGTGCGCACCGCGATCGACGAGTTCGGTCGCCTGGACGTGCTCGTGAACAACGCCGGTTTCCTGCGCGACCGCATGCTGGTGAACATGTCCGAGGCGGAGTGGGACGCCGTGACGCGCGTGCACCTCAAGGGGCATTTCGCGATGCTGCGCCACGCGGCGGGCTACTGGCGGGACGAGTCGAAGGCAGGGCGCCGGCCCGACGCGCGGGTGATCAACACCAGCTCCGGTGCCGGCCTGCTGGGCAGCGTCGGTCAGGGGAACTACGCCGCGGCGAAGGCGGGCATCGCCGAGATGACGATCCAGGCGGCGGCCGAAATGGGGCGCTACGGCATCACCGTGAACGCGATCGCGCCGGCCGCGCGCACGCGGATGACCGAGGTGACGTTCGCCGACGACATGGCCGCTCCCGAGGACGGATTCGACGCGATGGCGCCGGAGAACATCTCGCCGCTGGTGGTGTGGCTCGGCAGCACCGAGTCCGCCGGGGTGACGGGCCGCGTCTTCGAGGTCGAGGGCGGCAAGGTCTCCGTGGCGCAGGGCTGGCGGCACGGCCCGCAGCGTGACAAGGGCGCACGCTGGGAGCCCGCGGAGCTGGGGGACGTGGTGCGCGGCCTCCTCGCCGAGGCGCAGCCGCCGGAGCCCGTCTACGGCACCTGACCGTCGAAGACGACGGTGCCGGCCGCACGGGAGGGGATCTCCGTGCGGCCGGCCGCGTCTCGGCGAGGGGTCGGCCGAGTCTGTGTGGTCAGGCCCGCGTGCCGAGCCGGCCGGACTCCGCGAAGAAGCGCACCAGCTCGGTGGCGGTCGTTGCCATCGAACGCGGGGCGTAGCCGAGTTCGTTGCGGGCCTTGCTGATATCGACCAGCGGTGACGCGAAGAGCGGCCCGAGCGCGGCCTTGGAGAGGACGTCCGAGCCGAGCCGGGCGTTGATCGGTTCGAGCACCGGCATGATCGCCGCGAGCGCACCGATCGGCACGGCCACGCGGGGGCCCGACTTCCCCGCGGCCTGTGCGGAGAGCCTCATGGCGTCGATGATCGGAGCGAACTCGCCTCCGAGGAGGTAGTTCTCGCCCGTCCGGCCCTTCTCGGCCGCGAGCATCACGCCCGTCGCCACGTCGCGCACATCGACCAGGTCGAAGCCGGCCTTGGAGACGAACGCGGGCATGCGGCCTCGGGCGGCCGTGTGCGCGAGGCGGTTCAGGCGCGAGAGCGAGGCGCCGTGGTCGGCAGGCCCCCACACGCCGGTCGGATTGCAGATCGTGGCGTCCAGGCTGTCGTCGATGACTCTGCGGAGCTCCTGTTCGCCCGCCCACTTGGAACGGTCGTACACGGGGATCTCGGGTCGCTCCGACCGCGGCGCCGTCTCGTCGATGACGTCAACGAGGTCCTGGTCGAAAGCGTGGATGGAGCTGAGGTGCACCATTTTCCGCACCCCGGCTTCGAGTGCGGCCCGAGCGACCGTGCGTACGCCCACCGTGTTCAGGTGCCAGGCCTTCTCGTCCTGCATGCGCAGGGTGATCATCGCCACCAGGTGGTAGACCACCTCCACACCCTTGAGCGCCGCGCGCATCTCGTCGGGCTCGAGCACGCTGGCCTGCACCCAGCGCACGCCGTCGGGGGCGTGCGGCGAACTGGTGCGGTCGATCGCAACCACCTCGTGGCCGTGCTCAACGAGCTGTTGCAGGAGGTTTCCGCCGACGAAACCGGCTGCGCCGGTGACTGCTACCCGCATCGCCTCAGATCCGCTCGATGATCGTGCCGGTGGCCATCGCGCCGCCGCAACACATCGCGATCAGCGCGGTCGACGCGTCGCGACGCTCCAGCTCGTGCAGCGCGGTGGTGATGAGGCGCGCGCCGGTGGAGCCGACGGGGTGGCCGAGCGCGATCGCGCCGCCGTTGACGTTGACCTTGTCCGGATCGGGGGCGATCACCTGCTGCCAGGACAGGACGACGGAGGCGAAGGCCTCGTTGACCTCGAACAGGTCGATGTCGCTCAGCGCGCGGCCGGAGCGCTCGAGCACGCGCTCGGTGGCGCGGATGGGGCCGTCGAGGTGGAAGTAGGGTTCGCCGCCCACGAGCGCCTGCGAGACGATGCGGGCCCGCGGGGTCAGTCCGAGCGCGGCGGCGCGATCGGAGTCCATGAGCAGGACGGCCGCGGCACCGTCGGACACCTGCGAGGAGGTCCCGGCGGTGTGCCGGCCCCCGTCGAGCATGGGCTTGAGCTTGGCGAGTCCCTCCGCGGTGCTCTCGCGCGGACCCTGGTCGCGCGAGACCTCGATCGTCTCGCCCGTGGGGGCACCGTCGGCCATGGCGGGCGCCTTGAGCGAGACGACCTCGCGGTCGAAGCGACCCTCCGCCCAGGCCTGCAGGGCCTTGCGCTGCGAGTCGAGGCCGAAGGCGTCGATGTCCTCGCGGGTGAGTCCGCGGCGCTCGGCGATCCGCTCGGCGGCGAGGAACTGATTGGGCATGTCGATGGTCCACGATGGGGGGCGGGAGTTGCCCAGGCCCTCCGGCCGGTTCGCGCCGAGCGGGATGCGGCTCATGGATTCGACGCCGCAGGAGATGCCCACCTCGATCGCGTCGGTGGCGATGAGGCCGGCGATGAGGCCGGTGGCCTGCTGTGCGGAGCCGCACTGGGCGTCGATGGTGGTGGCACCGGTCAGCTCGGGCAGGCCGGCATTGAGCCAGGCGGTGCGCGTGATGTTCCCGGCCTGCTCACCGGCCTGAGTGACGTTGCCGCCGATGACCTGCTCGACTTGTGCGGGGTCGGTGCCCGCGTGCTCGAGGAGGGCGGTGACGGTGCCGCCGAGGAGTTCGGCGGGGTGCAGTCCGCTCAGCCAGCCGCCCCGTTTGCCGATGGGGCTGCGGACGGCGTCGACGATGACGGGGATACCCATATCGATCGTTCCTCACATTCTCGGCTCGACCCGATGGGTAGAGCACGTTCTCGATTGTGGCGCCGATCTCCGGCTTTGTCGAGCCTCGTGGGGCGGCGCCGCGACTGGTTCGTCCCTGTGTATCTGCTGTGCAACCAGCGTCCTCCGCAATCTAGCTCACGAGCGGACGGTCTGTGCTTCAATGAGTAGAACATGTTTCAGATACGCCTGGCTGAAGTCCGGGTGAAGACGCTTGAGGAGGCGACGTGAGCGTGCACTTCCCCGCGGGGTTCGATTTCACCAGCCCCGACCTGTGGTCGGAGCGACGGCCCGAGGCCGAGTTCGCCGAGCTGCGGCGTTCAGCGCCGGTGTGGTGGCAGGACATCCCGCCCGGGACCACCGGGTTCGACGACGGGGGCTTCTGGGTGGTGTCCAAGCTGGAGGACATCAAGGCCATCTCGCGGAACCCGAAACAGTACTCGAACTGGGAGAACGGCGCGATCGTCCGGTTCGGTCCCGAGATCGAGCGGGAGCAGATCGACATGCAACGGATGCTGCTGCTGAACATGGATCCGCCGCAGCACACCAAGACGCGTCGCATCATCTCGCGCGGTTTCACGCCGAAGGCGGTGCAGTCGCTGCACGACGCGTTGGCCGAGCGGGCCGAGCAGATCGTGCACGAGGCGCGCAAGACCGGCGGCGGGGACTTCGTCGAGCAGGTCGCCTCGGAGCTTCCGCTGCAGGCTATCGCTGAGCTGCTCGGTGTGCCCCAGGAGGACCGCCGTAAGCTGTTCGACTGGTCCAATTCGATGATGGCGTACGACGATCCCGAGTTCGAGGGCAACTACCTCGAGGCGATGACGGAGTTCACGGGCTACTCGTGGAACCTCGCCGAGGAGCGCCGCAAGTGCCCGATGGACGACATCGTGACCTCGCTGATCCAGGCCGATATCGACGGTGAGTCGCTCGGCAGTGACGAGTTCGCCTTCTTCGTGCTGCTGCTCGCGGTTGCCGGCAACGAGACCACCCGTAACGCCATCAGCCACGGCATGAAGGCCTTCGTGGACTACCCCGAGCAGTGGGAGATCTACAAGGAGCAGCGTCCGCGCACCGCGCCCGACGAGATCGTGCGCTGGGCGACGCCGGTGTCGGTGTTCCAGCGGACCGCGCTCGAGGACGTCCAGCTCGGTGAGCAGACGATCAAGAAGGGCCAGCGCGTGGCGCTGTTCTACGCCTCGGCGAACTTCGACGAGGACGCCTTCGAGGATCCCTACACCTTCAACATCCTGCGCGACCCGAACCCGCACGTCGGTTTCGGCGGCTCGGGCACCCACCACTGCGTGGGCGCGAACCTCGCGCGGCTCGAGATGGATCTCATGTTCAAGGCCATCGCCGACGTCATGCCGAACCTCCGCGAGCTCGAGCCCCCGCAGCGCCTGCGGTCCGGCTGGCTCAACGGCATCAAGCACTGGAAGGTCGCCTACGAGTAGGCACGTCCACGACGAAGCCCCGGGAATCTCCCGGGGCTTCGTCGTGTGCGGGGCCCGGCGAGTCGGCCGGCGACTGAAGGATGTCGCGTTCGAACAAGCCCTCGAATTCTGTCCGCTCCGGACCGCGTGTCCGAGGTGGACGGAATCCGAGGGCGTTGCCATCGTGGTAGTGCCGCACGCCCGTACCCGTGCCGGTTCCACGGGTGGAACAAGCGCCGGCCAGAGGAAGGTATGCGGAATCAGGCGGGTTTGTCAGCGCCCACCAGCCACATCGAGAAGTATTGCGAGCCGCCGCCGTAGGCGTGGCCGAGAGCCGTTCGGGCACCGTCGACCTGGTAGTCCCCGGCCCGGCCCATGACCTGCTTCGCCGCCTCGGCGAACCGGATCATGCCGGACGCGCCGATGGGGTTGGAGGAGAGCACGCCGCCGGACGGATTGACGGGCAGTTCCCCGCCGATCTCGGTGCCCTGGACTCGGTGAGCTTCCAGCCCTGACCCTCGGGGACGAACCCCAGGTTCTCCAGCCACATCGGCTCGAACCAGGAGAAGGGCACGTAGATCTCGGCGGCGTCGACCTCGCGCAGCGGGTCGGTGATGCCGGCATCCCGCCACAGGGCGGCGGCTGCGTCCTGGCCCGCGCGGGGGCTGACGTGCTCGCGCCCGGCGTACGCGAGGGGCTCGGTGCGCATAGCGGTCGCGAGCACCCAGCCGACCCGGTTGCCGGTCGAGGCCTCCGATGCGGCGGCGGCCTCCTCGTCGCCGAGCACGATGGCGCAGGTGCCGTCGGACGACGGGCAGGTCTCGTCGAATCGGATCGGATCCCACAGCATCTGGGACGCCTGCACGGACTCGAGCGTGATGTCGGGCTGGTGCAGGTGGGCGAGCGGGTTCCGCGCCCCGTTGCGCCGGTCCTTCACCGCGACCATCGCCCCGATGTGGTCGGGCGCGCCCGAGCGACGGATGTAGGAGCGCACGTGCGGGGCGAAGTAGCCGCCCGCCCCAGCGCCGACCGGCACCGTGAACGGGACCGGGATCGACAACGCCCACATGGCGTTCGACTCCGACTGCTTCTCCCACGCCACCGTGAGCACCCGCCGGTGCACGCCCGACTTGACCAGGGCGGCGGCGACGGCGGCGGTCGAGCCACCGACCGAGCCGGCGGTGTGCACCCGCAGCAACGGCTTGCCGACGGCGCCGAGCGCGTCGGCCAGGAACAGCTCGGGCATCATGACGCCCTCGAACATGTCCGGCGCCTTACCGATCACGATGGCGTCGATGTCGGCCATCGTGGTGCCGGCGTCGAGCAGCGCGGCGTCGACGGCCTCGCGGATCATCCCGGCCATCGAGACGTCGGTGCGCTTGGCGCGGTGACGGGTCTGGCCCGTCCCGAGTACGGCAGTGGGCTTAGCCATCACTTGGCCTCCATCACGGCAATCAGGTTCTGCTGCAGGGCGAGCCCGCCCGTGGCGTGGGCGAGGACGCGCTCCGCGTCGCCGCTGAACACCGCACGGGCGGCCTCGCCGATCCGGGCGAGGCCCGCCGAGAACATCGGGTTCCCCACCAGCGCACCGCCGGACGGGTTGATCCGCACGTCGTCACCGAGCCCGATCGCCGCCCGCAGGATCAGTTCCTGATGAGTGAACGGTGCGTGGAGTTCGGCGAACTGCACACCACCGGCGCCCGCAGCGAGGGCGGCGGCGGTGGTCGACGGGGACTCCGTCAGGTCGCGGGAGCCCAGAGCGGGAGAGTCGATCCGGTGCTCAAGACCCGTGATGAACGCGGGCCTGTCGCGGATCTCGCGGGCGCGCTCGGCGGAGGCGAGGATCGCGACCGCGGCACCGTCGGTGACGGGGGCGATGTCGTGCCGGCGTAGGGGATCCGCCCACATGGGTTCGGCCAGAAGGGTATCGGCGTCGACCGTGCGCGAGAACTGGGCAGCGGGGTTCGATGCCGCGTCGCTCAGGCTGCGGGCCGCCACGGCGGCCATGTCGGCCTCGGTCCACGCGCCGGAGTCGATGCCCGCGCGCGCCTGCAGCGCGGCGACCGACACCGAATCGGGCCACAGCGGCGCGACGCTGTACGGGTCGAGCTGCATGGTGAGGGTGCGGCGCAGCTGACCCGCCGACGACTTGCCGAAGCCGTACACCAGCGCGGTATCGATCTCGCCGGTGCGGATCTTCACCCACGCCTCGTACAGCGCCCACGCGGCGTCCATCTCGACGTGCGATTCGTTGATGGGCGGGACGGCCCCGATGGAATCCACGGCGGCGATGAACGAAAATGCGCGCCCTGCAAGGTAATCCGACGACCCGGAGCACCAGAATCCGATGTCGGACTTGGTGAGGCCGGTCTGGGCGAAGACGTCGGCGAAGAGTGGGATCAGCATCTCCACGCCGTTGGTGGTGGTCTCGGCGGCGCGGAGTGAGGGTGGCGGCGTAGCCGACGACGGCGACGGAGCCGTCCGGATCGGTGCAGGTTCGCGACATCACAGGTGCTTCTCGTAACTGGAGTAGGGGGCGTCCGGCTCGCCGGTCGGTTCGAAATGCGAGATGTTGCCGGGGCTGGGAGTCCATTCCTCGCGGGGCTTCCACACGGCACGCACCCGCATGCCCATTCGCACCTCGGCAGGTTCACAGCCGAGGACGAGGTGGAGGAACGGGATGTCGGCGCCGTCGATCAGCACGTAGGCGGCGACGTACGGAGGTTTGATGCGCTGGCCCTGGAAGGGCACGTTCACCACGCAGAAGGTGGTGACCACGCCGGTGTCCGGCAGGTCGACCTCCTCGGTGGTGGGGATGCCGTCGATCGGGCAGGCGTTGCGCGGCGGCACGTAGACGTTGCCGCACGTCCCGCACCGCTGCCCCAACAGCCGGCCCTCGGCGAGGGCCTGCAGGTAGCGGGTCTCCGGCACGGATGCCGAGTGTTCGAGGCGCAGCGCGACCGGGGTGGTGAGGATCTCGATCGGCTCGCCCGACGGTGCGCCGACCTCGGGGACGCCGGAGCCCTCGCCGGGGACGAAGTGCGTGATGTCGCCGATCGCACCCGTGGTCTCCGCGGCCCAGCGGGCGTGTACCCGCATGCCCGTCGACATGTCCGCGGGGCCTGCGACGTCCACGGCGTGCAGGAGGGAGGTGTCGGCACCGTCGAGCCTGATGAGGGCGTACGCGAAGGGCCGGTCGAAGGGCTGCCCGTCGACGGGGTGCGCGTTCCAGCTCCAGCTGGTCACCGTGCCGGTGTCGGAGACCGGAACGATCTCGCTGAGGGCGGCCGTGGTGTCGGGATCGAACTCCAGCGGGGGCACGTGCACCCGCCCGGCCGCGTCCCGGGTGCCGACGATGCGGCGCTCGCGGAGGTTCGTCATGAACGCGCCCAGGACGGGTCCGAGCGACCGGGTGTAGTCGAAGGACAGGTGCATCGGCGCCGAGAGGGTCTGCGTTTCTGCGGTCACCTCACGAGTGAAACATGTTCTAACTTTTTGGCGCAAGGGTATCCCGGAAAAGGCATTCAGCCCTTACCGTGGAGAAAGTTCGCACCGCGTCCCGCGCCGGTGTTCCCACCACGATCCACGAGGTGTTCCATGGACGATCTGCATCGCGAGCCGCTCGCCGGCGACATCCTGCTCGGCTCCCTCGCCACCTACCCCGACCGCGTCGCCGTCCACGTCACGGGGCCCGACGGTGACTCCGCGCTGACCTACGCGCAGGTGCGCGACGAGGTCAGCCGCTACGCGCAGGCGTACGCGTCCGTCGGGCTCGGCGTGGGCAACCCCGTGGCGATGCTCTCGGGCAACCGGCACGAGGTGCTGATCGCCCAGTCCGCCAACTTGATCACCGGTGTCCGCTTCGCCGCGCTGCACCCGATGGGCTCGCTCGACGACCACGTCTACGTCATGGAGGATGCGGGGATCGAGACCCTCATCTATGACCCGCGCCTCTACGAGCAGCGCGCCGCGGACCTGCGGGATCGGGTGCCGGGGCTGAAAACCCTGCTCTCCCTGGGGCCCACGGCGGCGGGCGTCGACCTGACCGCCGTCGCAGCCGGATTCGAGCCCGGACCGCTCGCCGCGCACACGGCTGCCCCGTCGTCGACCGCGAGCCTGGCGTACACCGGCGGCACCACCGGCAAGAGCAAGGGCGTCATGCTCAGCTACTCCGGCGGCGCGGCGCTGCTTCGCATCCAGCGGACGGAATGGGAATGGCCGGAGGAGATCCGGTTCCTCGTGTGCGCGCCGCTCAGCCACGCCGGCGGAGCCTTCTGGAACCCGACATCGATGTCCGGTGGCTCGATGGTCGTACTGCCCCGGTTCGAGCCGGAGGCCGTGCTCGCGGCGATCGAGAAGTACCGGATCACCGCGACCATGCTGGTGCCGACCATGATCTACGCGCTGCTCGATCACCCGAAGTTCGACGACTACGACCTCTCCAGCCTGGAGACGGTGTTCTACGGCGCGTCCGCGATCTCGCCGACCCGGCTGACCGAGGCGATCGAGCGGATCGGCCCGGTGTTCTTCCAGTTCTACGGTCAGGCCGAGTGCCCCATGACCATCTCCGTGCTGCGCCGCGGCGACCACGACCCGTCGAAGCCGGAGCGACTCGCGAGCTGCGGCAAGCCGGTCCCGTGGGTGAACGTCGCCCTGCTCGACGATGCCGGGCGCACCGTCGAACCCGGTGCGCCGGGGAGATCTGCGTGCGTGGCCCCCTGGTGATGCAGGGATACCTGAACAAGCCGGAGCAGACCGCCGAGGCCACAGAGCACGGCTGGCTGCACACCGGCGACGTGGGCCGGTTCGACGACGAGGGCTACCTGTACATCGTCGACCGGAAGAAGGACATGGTGGTCACGGGCGGCTTCAACGTCTTCCCGCGAGAGGTCGAGGACGTGATCTCGACGCACCCGTCCGTCGCGTCCGTCGCGGTGATCGGCGTGCCCGACGAGAAGTGGGGCGAGGCGGTGAAAGCCGTCGTGGTCCCGCGCGCCGGCACGACCGTCGACGTCGAAGAGCTGCGCGACCTGGTGCGTGACCGCAAGGGAGCCGTCTACACCCCCAAGACCGTCGACCTCGTCGAGTCCATCCCCGTCAGCCCCCTCGGCAAGCCGGACAAGAAGGCCCTCCGCGCCCAGTACGCCTGATCACCCGATTGAACGATGTTCTGGCGAACGCGACCTGCGGCGAATCCAAGGGGCTAGCGCAACACGGCTCTACGCTGCTTGTTCGGATAGTAGTCGGTCGAGTGCTTCGGCTGGTGTGTGCCAGTCGAGGCGCTTGCGGGGCCGGCGGTTGAGTTGGGCGGCGACGAGGTCGAGGTAGCCCGGGCCCCACTGTGACAGGTCGGTGCCTTTGGGGAAGTACTGACGGAGAAGCCCGTTGGTGTTCTCGTTGCTGCCGCGTTGCCACGGTGAGCGTGGATCGCAGAAGTAGATATCGATCCCGGTCGCGGCGGTGACCAGTTCGTGCTTGGTCATCTCGATGCCTTGATCCCAGGTCAGGGAACGTTGAAGCTGTTCGGGTAGTTCTCCGATCTTGTCGATCAAGCGCCGCAGCGACCGATTCGGCGGTGTGGTCGCCGGGCAGGTGCAGCAGCATGACGAACCCGGTCGCTCGTTCGACGAGGGTGCCGATCGCCGACCCGGAGGCGGTCGATCCGAGGATCAGATCGCCTTCCCAGTCGCCGGGGATCGCCCGGTCCTCCACGTCTTTCGGGCGTTCGCTGATGTTGACCATGTTCGGTATCCGATTCCGGACGGTGTTGCTGCGCTGCGGCTTACGAAGCTTCCTCCCGGTGCGCAGATGCGTGGTCAGCTCGCGGCGCAGCTCGCCGCGCCCCTGAACGTAGAGGGCCTTGTAGATCGTCTCGTCGGACACACGCATCTCCGGGTCGTCGGGGAACTCCACCCGCAGCCGGTTCGAGATCTGCTCCGGGCTGAAGTCGTCTTTGAGCCACTGTTGCACCACCTGCTGCAGCCGAGGGTTCGAGGCCAACTTCCCCGGTGCCGTCCTGCAGGCTGCGGCATCGGCCGCGGCCTGCGCTGTGCTCGCCCGATACCGCCGCTCCCGCTCATACTCATACCGCCGACCGTTGACCGTCCGACCGTGGATGAACGTTCCCGCACGGCGCAGCTCCCGGCTGATCGTGCTCGGCGAGCGTCCCAACCGGTCAGCGATCGCACGCACCGTCAGCCGATCGGCCCTGAGCAGGGCAATCTCCTCCCGCTCGGCAAAATCAAGCCTTCGGTACGACGGCTCACAGGTTCTGATCGCGGGCTTCATTCCTCCACGATCGTTGAACCACCGGCTTGCCAGCCTCTCCGACACGGCCGCAGCAGCGGCCGCCCGCGACAGTCTTACCGCTGCGGATCTGATCCCAGAACGGACGCTCCCGCTCCGCCGGGCTCTTCGGCCTTCCCACCAGACAACACCCCATCTACCTCAGGTGTTGCGCTAGCCCTTGGACCCGAGGCAGGTCAGAATCTCCAAAACATCGTTCAATCGGGTCAGCGGCCTTCGAAGACCGGGGTGCGCTTCTCGGCGAAGGCGCGCGGGCCCTCCTTGGCGTCGCGGGAGAGGAAGACGGGCAGGCCCTCCTTCGCGTCGATCGCGAAGGCCTCCTCCTCGTGCATGCCCTCGGTCGCGCGCATGGTGCGCAGCATCGCCTGCACGGCGAGGGGGCCGTTCGCGTTGATGAGCTCGGCCAGTTCGAGGGCCTTGTCCAGCGCTCCGCCGTCGGGCACGACGTGCCCGATCAATCCGTACTCCTTAGCCTCGGCGGCGGTGATGTGCCGGCCCGTGAGCAGGAGGTCCGCCGCGACGGTGTACGGGATCTGCCGGGGCAGGCGGACGGCGGAGCCGCCCATCGGGTAAAGGCTCCACTTCGCCTCGGAGACGCCGAACTTCGCGCTCTCGCCGGCGACGCGGATGTCGGTGCCCTGCAGGATCTCCGTGCCGCCGGCGATGGCGGCGCCCTCGACCGCGGCGATGAGCGGCTTTCCGGGGCGGCGGCCCTTGATGAGGCCGGGGATCCGGGCCGGGTCGAAGGCGCTGCCCTCCTTCATCGCCTCGCCCGGGCTCGACTTCGCCATGTTCTTCAGGTCCGCGCCGGCGCAGAAGGCGCCGCCCGCGCCGGTGAGCACGGCGCTGCGGATCCCGGGGTCGGCGTCGATGCGATCCCAGGCGTCGCTGAGGATCTGCAGCATCTCGCCGGTGAGCGCGTTCTTGCGCTCCGGCCGGTTCATGGTGATGAGCAGCGTGTGGCCGCGCTGCTCGACGATCGCGTGCGGGGCGTCATCGGTCATGGCGAAAGCTCCTGGTTCGAGGACCTCGCCGAAACGAGGATCGGCAAATGCGGGAATCCGCTTCCCAGGAACAGTAACAGGTTCTAGTTTGGAGGAAAGAAGTCTTCAGGAGGATTCATGCGCACACCCCTGTGCGACGACCTGGGCACCCAGTACCCGGTCATCGCGTTCACCCCGTCGGAGCACGTGGCCGCGGCGGTCTCCAGGTCCGGCGGTCTCGGCGTTCTCGGCTGCGTCCGCTTCAACGACCCCGACGAGCTCGACGCCGTCCTCGACTGGATGGACGTCAACACCGACGGCCGGCCCTACGGCGTCGACATCGTCATGCCCAACAAGGTGCCCACCGAGGGCAGCGCGGGCGATCTCACCGAGCTCATCCCCGCCGAGCACCGCGCATTCGTGGAGCGCACCCTGCGGGAGCTCGGGGTGCCGGAGCTGCCCGACGGTGCCGCCGGCGCGGGGGTGCTCGGCTGGCTGCACTCGGTGGCCCGATCGCACGTCGACGTCGCACTCAAGCACCGGATCTCGTTGATCGCCAACGCCCTCGGCTCGCCGCCGAAGGACGTCATCGACGCCGCGCACGAGCACGGCGTCAAGGTCGCCGCGCTGGCAGGTCGCGCCAAGCACGCCCGTTCGCACGTCGACAACGGCGTCGACATCGTCATCGCGCAGGGCTACGAGGCGGGCGGCCACACCGGGGAGATCGGCTCGATGGTGCTGCTGCCGGAGATCGTCGACGAGGTGGGCGACGACGCGACCGTCGTCGCCGCGGGCGGTATCGGCTCCGGCCGGCAGATCGCCGCGGCCCTGACCCTCGGCGCCGAGGGCGTGTGGATGGGCTCGTACTGGCTCACCACCACCGAGTACCTCGAGACGCACACGAAGTCGCAGACCATGCAGGACGCCCTCGTCGCGGCGACGAGCGCCGACACGGTGCGCACCCGGATCTTCTCGGGCAAGCCCGCCCGCCTGCTCAAGACCCGCTGGACGGACGCCTGGGAGCAGCCGGGGGCACCGTCGGCCCTGCCCATGCCCTGCAGAACCTACTGGTGGGGGAGGCGCACAGCCGCATCCATGCCTCGGGTGATCCCTCGGTCGTCGCGATGCCGGTCGGCCAGATCGTGGGCCGGATGAACGCGGTTCGCCCGGTCGCCGAGATCATGGCCGAGCTGGTCGGTGAGTTCGAGGATGCCGTTGACCGACTGAACCTGGCACGCTGATCCCATGGGAACCAATCAGCGCGGCCAGATCCAGATGACCGAGGCGGAGATCGAGGACTTCCTCGAGCGCAGCCGCACCGCCACCATCGCCACCCTGGGCGCGAGCGGGCGCCGCACCTCGTCGCCATGTGGTACGCCGTGATCGACGGCGACCTGTGGATCGAGACCAAGGCCAAGTCGCAGAAGGTTGTGAACCTGCGCCGCAACCCCGTCATGAGCGCGTCGATCGAGGCCGGCCAGTCGTACGACCAGCTCCGCGGCGTCACCGTCGAGGGCACCGCCGAGATCGTCGAGGGCGAGGCGACGGTGCGCGCGGTCTGCGAGCAGGTCTACGAGCGCTACTTCGGCCCGTACTCCGACGAGCTCAAGCCCGCCATCGACGAGATGATGAAGAAGCGGGTCGCCGTGCGCCTGCGCGGCGAGCGCGTGCGCTCCTGGGACCACCGCAAGCTCGGTATGCCTGCGATGCCCGTCAGCGGCAGCACCGCGGCGCACCTCTAGGACGATCTCCGCGAAACTCGCGGCCCCGGTGTCGATCGCACACCGGGGCCCTCAGCGCCAGGGTCAATTCCGGGCGGCCTCGGCCAGGGCGCGCAATGTGGGCTCGTCGCGGACGCCGCTGAACAGCACCGTCGTGACGGGAGTCCCGCCACAGCGCGAGGCGTTCGGAGATCCGGTCGATCGGCCCGAGCAGGGCGATGGAGTCGGCGAGCTCGTCGGGGACGGCGGCGATGGCGCCCGCGCGGTCGCCCGCGAGGAACTTCTCCTGCACGGCGACCGCGGCGTCGGCGAAGCCGAGCCGGCCGATGAGGTCGAGGTGGAAGTTCGTGGACTTGTGGCCCATCCCGCCGATGTAGAAGGCCAGCGGGATCTTCGCCTGCGTCAGCGCCGCGTCGAGGTCGTCGGAGACGATCACCGAGACCGTCGCGGCGATCTCGAAGTCCGCGGATCGACCGGCCAGGGACGCGCCGAAGACCGACTCGACCTGCTGCGGGTCGACGAACAGGGGCAGCCAGCCGTCGGCGATCTCGGTCGACAGCGCGACGTTCTTCGGCCCCTCCGCGCCGAGGAAGATCGGGATCCGCGGCCGCACGGGCAGGGCGATGGACTTGAGCGGTTTGCCCAGTCCCGTGCCGCCCGGCAGCGGTAGCGGGTAGTGCGGGCCGGCGCTGGTGACCGGCTCCTCCCGGGCGATCACCTGGCGCACGATGTCGACGTACTCGCGGGTCCGGGCGAGCGGTTTGGGGAACGGATTCCCGTACCAGCCCTCGGCGACCTGCGGCCCGGACGCGCCGAGGCCGAGCACCATGCGGCCGCCGGACAGCCCGTCGATCGTCAGGGCGTGCATCGCGGTCGCGGTGGGTGTGCGCGCGGGGATCTGCGCGACGGCGGTGCCGAGTTTGATCCGCTTCGTTCGGGATCCGTACCAGGCCAGCGTCGAGAAGGCGTCGGAACCGTATGCCTCGGCGGTGAAGACGTAGTCGTAGCCGAGCTCGTCGGCGGCGACCACCGCTGCGGTGTGGTCCTCCGGCCCACGGGTCCAGTAGCCGAGGTTGATGCCCAGATTGAGATCGTTGACCATTCCTCGAATCTAGAACAAGTTCTAGGGTTTGGGTTACAGTTCGGTATGGCTTCGCCCACGCAGATCGACAGCACCCTGCCCGCGCGCGTCACCGACGAGCTGATCGAGCGCCTCACCGCACTGGTGGTGGCCGACGGCAGTCGCGAACCGTTCACGATGAGCGAGGTGTTCACCGGCGCCGCCATCGGCGCGCTCCCGCAGTCCACCCCGAGCGACGTGGTCGCGGCCTTCGCCACCGCCCGGGAGGTCCAGCGGCAGTGGGCGCAGCGGCCCCTCGAGGAGCGCCTTGCCGTCTTCCGGCGCCTGCACGAGCTGATCCTCGAGAACAACGAGCTGCTCGTGGATCTCATCCAGAGCGGCACCGGCAAGAACCGGCGGATGGCCTTCGAGGAGTCCTGCGACGTCCCGATGGTGATCAGCCACTACCTCAAGTCCGCCCCCAAGCTGCTCCGCTCGCGCCGCCGCGGCGGCCCGTCCCCGTGGTGAGCAACTCGGTGGAGCTGCACCGCCCCAAGGGCGTCATCGGCGTGATCGCGCCGTGGAACTTCCCCTTCGCGATGGCCCTCTCCGACGCGATCCCGGCCCTCATCGCCGGCAACGGCGTGGTGCTCAAGCCCGACAACAAGACCGCGCTCGCCGCGCTCTACGGCGTCGAGCTGCTGCGCCGCGCCGGCGCGCCGGACGGCCTGTTCCAGGTGGTCTGCGGGCAGGGGCCGGACGTCGGCCCCGCCCTCATCGACGAGTCGGACTTCGTCATGTTCACCGGTTCCAGCGCCACGGGCGTCACCGTCGGCGAGCGGGCCGGGCGCAACCTCATCGGGTGCAGCCTCGAGCTCGGCGGCAAGAACCCGATGATCGTGCTCGACGACGTGGACCTCGACGAGGCGATCCCGTCGGCGATCTTCGCGGTCTTCGCCAACGCCGGCCAGGCGTGCATGCACATCGAGCGGATGTACGTGCACGAGAGGATCTACGACGAGTTCTCGCGACGTTTCGTCGCCGCCGCGGGCGCCCTCAAGCTGGGCGCGACCTACGACTTCGAGCCGGACATGGGCTCGCTGGCCTCGCCCGACCAGCTACGCCGGGTCTCCGCGCACGTCGAGGACGCGCGGGCGAAGGGCGCCACGGTGTTGTGCGGCGGGCGGGAGCGGACCGACGTCGGCCCCGCCTTCTACGCGCCGACGGTCCTCACCGGCGTCACCCCGGACATGCACCTCGCGTCCGCGGAGACCTTCGGGCCCGTCGTCGCGCTGTTCCGGTACTCGAGCGACGACGAGGCGATCCGCCTCGCCAACGACACCCGCTACGGCCTCAACGCCAGCGTGTGGGGCAAGGACCTGCGCCGCGCCGCGCGGATCGGCGCGCAGCTCGAGGCGGGCAATGTCAACGTCAACGACGGCTTCGCCGCGTCCTTCGCGAGCAAGGGCACCCCGTCGGGTGGCTGGAAGGCCTCGGGCGTGGGCGTGCGCCACGGCGACGCGGGTCTGCTCAAGTACACGGACACCACCAACCTCGCGACCTTGAAGCAGCAGGTGTACAACCCGCGCCCGGGGCAGAGTTACGAGCAGTACGCCCAGCAGACCAAGCAGGTGCTGCGCTGGATGCGCAAGCTGCGCATCCGCTGAACCTGTCGGACCCGTGCGCGACAATCGGCACGTGTTGTTCGCCGAGGTCGTCGCCCTCTCCGCCGAGGTCGCGGGCACGCGATCGCGCACCGCGAAGGTCGCCGCGCTCGCCGCGGTGATCCGCGCCGCCGGGCCGGGGACGTGCGCCCCGTCGTCGCCTGGCTGTCGGGGGAGTTGCTGCAGGGCCGCCTCGGCGCCGGATGGCGCACCGTCGCGCGGACCGTCGACGCTCTCGAACCCGCCACGGAGCCGTCCCTGACGGTGGACGAGGTCACCGCCGCACTCGACGAGCTGGCCGGGACGTCGGGCGCCGGGTCCGTCGCCCGACGGGACGCCGTCCTCACCGGGCTGTTCGGGCGCGCGACAGCGGCGGAACAGCGGTTCCTCGTCGGGCTCATCACCGGCGAGCTGCGCCAGGGTGCCCTCGCGGGCGTGGTGACCGATGCGGTGGCGCGCGCCGCGGAGGTGCCGCTGGAGACGGTGCGCCGCGCGGCCATGCTCTCCGGATCGCTGCCCGACACCGCCGCCGCGGCCCTGCGCGGCGGCGCTGAGGAGCTCGCCGGCTTCGTCCTCGAGGTGTTGCGCGGCGTCTCGCCGATGCTCGCCTCGCCGGCGGACGGTGTCGCCGCCGCGCTGGCCGACCTGGGACCGGAGGTGAGCGTCGAGTTCAAGCTGGACGGCGCCCGGATCCAGGTCCACCGGCTCGGCGACGAGGTGCGCGTCTACACCCGCACGCTCCGCGACATCACCGACGCCGTGCCCGAGATCGTCGCGCTGGCACGGGAACTCCCGTGCCGGTCCGTCGTACTCGACGGGGAGTCGCTGGCCCTGACCGATGCCGGCCGGCCTCGGCCCTTCCAGGAGACGATGAGCCGGTTCGGATCGTCGGAGTCCGGCGAGACGGTGCTGCGGCCGTACTTCTTCGACTGCCTGCATCTCGACGGCCGCGACCTGCTGGACGAGCCGCTGTCGGTCCGGCTCGACGCGTTGCAGTCGGTGGCGGGCGGGCTGCGCATCCCCGCGCTGGCCCGGCCCGCCCCGGACGAGGCCGCCGCCCACTACGAGGCCGCCCTCGCCGCGGGGCACGAGGGCGTCATGGTCAAGGCGCTCGCCTCGCCCTACGCCGCGGGCCGCCGCGGCCGCGCGTGGCAGAAGGTCAAGCAGACCCACACGCTCGACCTGGTGGTGCTGGGCGCGGAGTGGGGCTACGGCCGGCGCACCGGGATGCTGTCGAACCTGCACCTCGGCGCCCGCGACCCGGACGGCGGCGATCCCGTCATGGTGGGCAAGACCTTCAAGGGGCTCACGGACGCGCTGCTGCGGTGGCAGACGGACGAATTCCCGCTGCACGAGCGTGATCGGGACGAGCACACGGTGTACCTGCGGCCGGAGATCGTGGTCGAGATCGAGCTCGACGGGGTGCAGGTCTCGCGCCGGTACCCCGGCGGCGTCGCGCTGCGCTTCGCCCGCGTGCTCCGCTACCGGCCCGACAAGACCGCGGGCGAGGCGGACACGATCGACGCCGTGCGCGCGCCTACCCGGGTAGCGGTGCGGTGGCGTCGATCCCGTCCGCGGCGAGAGCGCGGCGGAGCACCTTGAACGACGGGGTGCGCGGAAGCTCGTCCACGATCCGCCAGCGGCGCGGGTGCTGTCGTGGGCCGAGATCCGGCTGCGCGCGCAGGAAGGCGGCGAGCTCCGCGGGGTCGAGCTCCGCGCCGGGCGCGAGGACGAGCGCCGCCGCCACCTGATCGCCGACGCGATCCGGCAACCGTAGACCGCGGCATCCGCGACGGCGGGATGGCGCAGCAGCGCCCGCTCGATCGGTGCAACGCCCAGGTTCTCCCCGCCCACCCGCATCCAGTCGCCGGTGCGGCCGGCGAAGTGGACGTAACCCGCTTCGTCGACGTACGCCAGGTCGCCCGTGCGGTAGACGCCGCCGTCCGCGCGCGCGGCGTCGGCGGCGGGATCGTTGTAGTAGCCGGAGAATCCGCCGGTGCCGGCGGTGTTCACCAGTTCGCCGATCGCCTCGTCGGCGTTGAGCAGGGTGCCGTCCGGGGCGGTCTCGGCACGCGGGCACTCGATCGCCGTGCCGGGCCTCCAGACGGCGACACCGTCGGGCAGGGGGCCGAGCGCGCCGGACGGGGTGTCCGGGGTGCGGGCGATGGCGACGCCGTTCTCCGACGAGCCGTAGCCGTCCTGGACGTGGCAGCCGAAGCGCCGGGAGAAGGCGGCGATGTCGTCGGCGCGGCCCTCGTTGCCGTACAGGACACGCAGGGAATTGTCGGCGTCGTCCGGGCGTTCCTCGGTGGCGAGGATGTACGACAGGGGCGTGCCCACGTAGTTCGCGTAGGTGGCGCCGTACCGCCGCACGTCACCGAGGAAGCGTGAGGCCGAGAAGCGTTCGGCGAGAGCGATCGTCGCCCCGGCGGCGAGCGCAACCGCCCAGCCCGCGAGCAGCGCGTTCGAGTGGAAGAGGGGCATCGCGATGTACGCGGTGTCGGCGCCGCTGAGGCCGAACCGCTGCGCCAGCATGATTCCCGCGCTGGTGAACTTGCCGTGCGTGGCCCGCACGGCCTTCGGTTCGCCGCTGGTGCCGGAGGTGAAGACGAGGGCGAGCAGGCTGTCCGCGGTCACCTCGGCACTCGGGAGCGGGGCGCCCGCGTGTGCGCCGAGGAGCGCGGCCCACCGCGGACCGTCGAGGTCGATCACGGGTACGCCGAGGTCGAGGCCGTCGACCAGCGCCGCGTGCCTGCCCTGCGTGAGCACGACCCCGCAGTCGGCGAGCGCGGCGTCCCGGGCGAGGGCCTCGCCGCGGCGGGTGGGATTGAGCCCCACGACGACCGCCCCCGAGAGCGCCGCGGCGCCGAGCAGCAGTGAGAACTCGGGGACGTTGTCGGCGAGCACGCCGACGTGTCGGGGCGCAGCTCCGCCACCGTTGCCGCCTCCGGCGGCGTCGGGCAGCAGCTCCCGCAGGACGGACGCGCGGACCGCGGACGCCGCGACGTGCTCCGCCCAGCTCCACGTCCGGTCGCCGGCCCGCAGGCCCGCGCCGGGATCGTCGGCGCGCGCGCGGAGCAGGTCGGCGACCGTAGGGAGCGGAGCCGTCATGTCAGGCGCCGAGGAACCGCGCGCACATCTCGCCGATCATGTACGACGGCGCGTTGGTGTTGCCACCCGTGATCGACGGCATGATCGAGGCGTCCGCGACGCGCAGGCCCTCGACGCCGATGACCTTGAGCTCCGGGTCGACGACGGCACGCTCGTCGGTGCCCATCCGGCAGGTGCCCACCGGGTGGTACACCGAGTGCACCCGGTTCGGGAGCTCGCGACGCAGCGCGGCGTCGTCCATGTAGGCGGCGCCGGGGGTGAACTCCTCGCTGACCATCGGTGCGACCGACGGGTGGCGCATGACCTCGCGGATCATGCCGATGCCCTCCATGAGGACCTCGGTGTCCTGCGGATCGGAGAGGTATCCGGGGTCGATCAGAGGCTGCTCCAACGGATCCGCCGAATTGAGGCGCAGCTCGCCGCGGCTCTGCGGGTAGATCAGCGTGGGCAGGATCGTCAGGCCCGGGCGGGGGTCCACCATGTGCAGCTTGTCGGCGTCCTGGTTGGGCGTCGGGTAGTTCCACGGCAGGCAGTGGATCTGCAGGTCGGGGATGTCCTTCGCGTACGACGTGCGCACGAAGGCGGCGGCGTCGAAAACCGTGTTCGCCATGAAACTCTCACCGGGGCTACGCCACTCCTTCGCCAGGCCCTTCGCGAAGTAAGCAGGAGTGCCCTTGTGCACCGCGTCCTTCATCAGGAAGGTCAGCGGGACGAAGAGATGATCGTGCAGGTTCTGCCCCACAGGGAGGTCTGCGTGGACGTCGATCCCCTTCTCCCGCAAGTGCGCGCCCGGGCCGATGCCGGACAGCATGAGGATCTGGGGGGTGCCGATGACGCCGCCGGAGACGATGACCTCGCGATTCGCGCGGATGGTGGTGACGGAGTTCCCGTCGAGCACCTCGACGCCCGTGGCGCGGCCGTTCTCGATCACGACCCGCTTGACGTGCGCGTTCACGTGCACGCGCAGGTTCGGCCGCGCGCCGCGGAGGTAGCCGTGCGCGGAGCTGAACCGCGTTCCGCCCGAGGCGCTCTGCTGGAAGACGCTGACGCCCTCCTGGGAGGGGCCGTTGTAGTCCTCGATGACCGGCGTGTCCAGGGCGGAGGAGAGGGCCTGCATGTACGACCGGGTGGCCGCCGTGAGGTGTTGCTGGCGCGTGACCTCGATGGGGCCGCCGGTACCGCGGAGGTCGGTCGCGCCGTCCTCCCAGTTCTCGAGCCGCTTGAATGCCGGGAGGACCCCCTCGTAGTCCCAGCCGGTCGCGCCCTCGGCGGCCCACGAGTCGTAGTTCGCGCGGTTGCCGCGCACGAAGAGCATGCCGTTGATCGAACTCGAGCCGCCGAGGATCTTGCCGCGCGTCATCGGGATCCGGCGATCGTTGGCGAACTTCTGCGGGACCGAGTACTGCTTCCACGCGACCCGGGCCTTGAGCTGCGGCACCGTGTGCACCATCGAGATCATCCCCGGTACCTGGGCGAGCCGGGTGTTGTCGTTGCGGCCGGCCTCGAGCAGTGCGACGGTGGCGCCGGTGTCGGCGAGGCGGCCCGCCACTACGGAACCCGCACTGCCGGAACCGATGACGATGTAATCGACGGCCTCGTTCGGCGCGAGCGCGGTGGTCGCGGTCTTGTACGGCTTGCGGATCATGCGGGGTTCCTTCCGGCGAGGGTCGCGCCGAGGGCGCGGAGATGGGCCGTCGCGCCGCCGAGCGCGAACTCCGCGCGCTTGGCCGCCACGAAATAGCGATGGGTGGGGTGATCGGTGTCGATGCCGATGCCGCCGTGCACGTGGACGGTGGTGTGCGCCACCCGGTGTCCGGCCTCGGCGGCCCAGAATTTGGCGGTGGCGATCTCGGCGGCCGCGTCGAGTTCCACGGACTCGCGCCAGGCCGCTTCGAGCACGGTGAGGCGGACGGCCTCGACGTCGATGTACGCGTCGGCGAGGCGCTGTCGGACGGCCTGGAAGCTCCCGATCGGCTTGCCGAACTGCTCGCGCGTGCGGGCGTAGTCGGCGGTCATTTCCAGGGCCCGCTCGGTGATGCCGGCCTGCAGGGCGCACCAGCCGATGGTCGCCAGGCGGCGCGCGCGGGCGGGCGCGCCGTCTCCGGCCAGCCGGGCTTCGCGCGGCAGCGGTACGGCGGCAGCCTCCACGAGCGCGGCGTCGGAGCCGTTCACCACGTGCTGCCGGGTGATGCTGATGCCCTTGGCGTCCCGGGGGAGCACGAACAGTGCGGGTCCCTCCGGCGTGGTCGCCTCGATGAGCAGGGTATCGGCGAAGGCGGCGGACGAGACCGCGGTCTGGGCGCCGTTGAGCCGCCACCCGTCGGTGGAGTTCGTCGCGGTGAAACCGGTGTGCTCGTCGCCGAAGACGACCGCGATGGTGTCCTCTCCCCGCAGGACGGGGACGAGCCATTTCTCGATCTGCTCGGGCGTGCCGTACGCGGCGAGGGTCTCGGCGCCGACGAGGACGGTGTCGAGGTACGGCGCGGGGGCGACGGTGCGTCCGAGCTCGGCGAGCACCGCGGCGTGCGCGGTGACGCCGAGGCCTCCGCCGCCGACCGACGCGGGCAGCGCGGCATCGAGAACGCCGGACCGGGCGAGCACGGCCCACAGCTCGCGGCAGAAGCCCGAATCGCCGGGGCTGGGATTCTTGGCGGACCAGTCCTCGGCGATGCGCCGGGTGAGGGCGGCGAGGTCGGTCTGTGCCTCGGGAACGGTGAAGTCCATGGGTGCCTCCTTCGCTCAGCGGCTCACGGGCAGGTGCAGTCCCGCACCCGCGATCAGGTCGCGCTGGATCTCGTTGGTGCCGCCGCCGAAGGTGAGGATCAGCGAGCTGCGGTGGAGCCGCTCGATCCGGCCCCGCAGCAGCGTGCCCGGCGACTTCGCGCGGACGATGCCCGCGCTGCCGAGCACCTCCATCAGGAGCCGGTATCCCTCGGTGGCGTATTCGGTGCCGAAGACCTTGGTGGCGGAGGCGTCGGCGGGGCCGAGCTCGCTGTGGTCGGCGGCCCAGGCGATCTTCCAGTTCCGAAGCTTGAGGTACTGGGCGTGTGCGTAGACGCGGGCGAGGTGGGTCTGCACCCACTCGGCGTCGATCACCCGCGTGCCGTCGGCCAGCTTCGTGTTCTGCGCCCAGTGCCGCACCTGCCGCTCCGAATCGAGCAGGGGCGCGGCCGAGGTCAGGGCGACACGCTCGTGGTTGAGCTGGCTGGTGATGAGCTTCCAGCCGCCGTGCAGATCGCCGACGACCGAGGTGACCGGGACGCGGACGTCCTGGTAGTAGGTGGCGGAGGTGCCGGGGCCGGCGACGGTGTGCACCTTCGTCCAGGAGAATCCCTCGACGTCGGTGGGCACGACGAGGATCGAGACCCCGCGGTGCCGCTGCGCCTCGGGATCGGTCCGCGCTGCGAGCCAGATGTAGTCCGCGTACTCGATGAGCGAGGTCCACATCTTCTGGCCGTTGATGACGAAGTCGTCGCCGTCGCGGACCGCGCGGGTGCGCAGCGCGGCGAGGTCGGTGCCTGCCTCCGGCTCGGAGTAGCCGATGGAGAAGTGGGTCTCGCCCGCGGCGATGCCGGGCAGGAGCTCGGCCTTCTGCTCCGCGGTGCCGCCGGCCATGATGGCGGGGCCCACGGTGTTCACCGTGAGGAAGGGGACCGGCACGCCGGCGACGGCGGCCTCGTCGGTGAAGATCAGCTGGTCGAGCATGGGCCGGGCCTGGCCGCCGAACTCCTCGGGCCAGCCGATGGCGAGCCACCCGTCCTTGCCGAGGGTGCGGGTGATCTCCTTGTAGACCTCCCCGTCGCCGTACTCGCCGCCCGGCCCGAGGAGCGCCTCGCGGCGCTCGGGCGTCATCAGCTGGGCGAAGTACGCGCGCAGCTCGGCGCGCAGCTCCTGCTGTTCCGGCGCATAGTCGATCCGCATGGCGTCACTGTAGAACAAGTTCTAGAAAAGTGGAACGAAACCGCGCTCTCGGCAGTATTTTCCTGTGGAGAGGGAGCGCATGCTCCGCAGTGAACAGGTTCTTACATCGAAGGGTGGCACATGACGCAGGCAGAGGTGGCGAACCTGGACGGCAAGGTGGCGATCGTGACCGGTGCGGGGGCCGGCCTGGGTCGCGCCGAGGCGCTGGCGCTCGCCCGTGGCGGCGCCGCCGTGGTCGTGGGCGACGTCTCGCCGTCGGCCGAGGAGGTCGTCGCGCAGATCCGGTCCGACGGGGGCCGCGCCGAGCTCGTGCTCGGCGACTCGGGAGACCGGGAGACGGCCGACGCGCTGATGGCCGCCGCCGACGGACTGGGCGGGCTGCACATCGTGGTCAACAACGCGGGCTTCTGCCGCGACAAGATGATCTTCTCGATGACCGACGAGGAGTTCGACTCGGTCGTGCGGGTGCACCTGCGCGGGCACTTCCTGCTCTCGCGCAATGCGTCGGCGTACTGGCGCGACGCGGCGAAGGCGTCGGGCGGCGAGGTCTACGGCCGCGTTATCAACACTTCGTCGGAGGCGTTCCTGTTCGGCTCCGTCGGGCAGCCCAACTACGCCGCCGCGAAGGCCGGCATCGCCGCGCTCACCATCGCCACCGCACGCGGCCTCGGCCGGTACGGCGTCCGCGCCAACGCCATCTGCCCCCGCGCCCGGACCGCCATGACGGAGGGCGTCTTCGGCGACGCCCCCGACGGTGCCGTCGACCCGCTGTCCGTCGACCACGTCGCGCGCTTCGTGCGGTTCCTCGCGGGGCCCGAGGCCGAACGCGTGAACGGGCAGGTCTTCGTGGTGCACGGCGGCATGGTCGCTCTGATGGCGCCGCCGAGCCTGGAGGCCCGCTTCGACGCCGACGGCGGCCAGTGGGACGAGGCCGGCCTCGCCGCCGCCGTGGGCGGCTACTTCGCGGACCGCGACGACCGCATGTTCGTCGCAGCACAGTTGGAAGGCTAGGAGTTTCGCATGGCACGACTGCAGGGGAAGCGGGCGCTGGTCACGGGCGCCGCACGCGGACAGGGCGCCGCGGTCGCGCGGCGGTTCGTGGCGGAGGGCGCGCAGGTGCTGCTCGGCGACGTGCTGGACGAGCAGGGTGAGGCGCTCGCCGCCGAGCTCGGGGACGCCGCGGTGTACCGGCATCTGGACGTGACGAGCGAGGACGACTGGGCCGCCGCGGTCGCCGCGGTGCAGGACGGTTTCGGAGGGCTCGACGTCCTCGTCAACAACGCGGGCGTGCTCTTCTTCTCGGCGCTCGAGCAGACCGCCCTCGCCGACTACGAGCGGGTGATCCGGATCAACCAGTTCGGCTGCTTCCTCGGCATGCGCGCCGCGGTCGAGCCGATGAAGGCCGCGGGCGGCGGGTCGATCGTCAACACCTCCTCCGTCGAGGGCCTGGGCGGCATGCCCTACCTGACCGCCTACACCGCCAGTAAGTTCGCCATCCGCGGGATGACCAAGTCCGCGGCGATGGAGCTGGGGCAGTACGGCATCCGCGTCAACTCGGTGCACCCGGGCATGATCGACACCGCGATGGTGGCGGATGCACTCGGCGGGAACGAGCCGCCCACCGACTGGCTCAAGCAACGCCTGCCGATCGGGCGGCAGGGCAGCGCCGACGAGATCGCGGCACTGGTGCTCTTCGTCGCGTCCGATGAGGCGAGCTACAGCACCGGCGCCGAGTTCGTGGCCGACGGCGGCGCCACCGCGACGCACGCGCTGAAGCTGTAGATGCCCGGCACGGAAGCGATCCGGCGGGTGGTGGAGGCGTCCCCCGCCGCGGTCGCCGCGCACGACAAGGACGCCTGGACAGCTCTGTTCGCCCGCGATGGCGCCGTCCACGACCCGGTGGGACCGCCGCCGCAGACGGACCCGGCCGCGATCGCGCGGTTCTACGACATGTTCATCGCGCCCAACCGGATCGTCTTCGAGGTGGAGCACGACCTGATCGTCCCGGGCGAGGGCACCGGCCTCATGATCCGCGACCTCACGGTGCACACGACGATGAGCACCGGCGTCACGCTGCACATCCCGATGCACCTGCGGTACACCGTGACCGACGGTCCCGACGGTCCCGACGGCGCCGCCATCACCGGCCTGTACGCGCATTGGGAGCTGCGCGGCATGATCGCGGCGCTGCTGCTCTCCGGCCCGCGTGGGCTCGCCGCCGGCGCGCTCCTGGGTCCCAGGTTGTTCCGCACCCTCGGGGCCTGTGCCGCTCTGGGGTTCCTCGGCGGCGTGCGCGGGGTGGGCGGCAGGGGCCGCCGCCGGGCGGTGGCCATGCTGAACGGGCGCGGCCTACGGACGGGCAAGGTCCTCGCCTCGGGCCGGACCGTGACCGCCACCGTCTACGACGGTGACCGCCGCGGCCTCGCCGTCGTCGACTTCGCCGGCGCTGAGCCGACGCTCACCCTCCACCTCCCCGATTGAACGATGTTCTGGAGAACGCGACCTGCGGAAATGCTCTCCAGAACGTCGTTCAATCGGCGCCGGCGACGCGGGAGAGGGTGAGGGCGGCGGCGCGGACGGCGGGGGCGACCCGTTCGGGGCGCATGCGGTTGCTCCAACCCGCGACCGAGACCGCGGCGAGCGGCGCACCGTCGGGACCGAGGACCGGACATGCGACGCAGACGGTGCCGTTGCCGGACTCCTCACGCTCATAAGCGATCCCGTCCGCACGGATCCGGATCAGCTGGCGGCGCAGGAGCGCGGGCGAGGTGATCGTGCGCGTGCTCAGGCGCGGCAGGCCCGCCGCGATCACGCCGTCGACCACGGCGTCGTCGGAGAACGCGAGGATGGCCTTGCCGACGCCCGTGGCGTGCGCAGGCATGCGGCCCCCGACCCGCGACGGCAGGTCCGGCGCGTCGGGCCCGGGCAGGACCTCGAAGTAGACGACCTCGGTGCCCTCGAGGCGCGCGAGGTGGACGGTGTTGCGGGTGCCGGAACGCAGATCGGCGAGCACCGGCCGGGACGCGTCCACGAGATCGCGGTGGCCAGTGGCGAGTTGACCGATCTCGAAGAGTCGCAGCCCCAGCCGCAGATCCGTGCCCGATCGCTCCAACAACCCTGCGGCCACGAGATGCCCGGCCAGGCGGTGCACCGTCGACTTCGGTAGCGCCGTGCGCCGCGCGAGCTCGGACACGCCGAGCCCGCCGTCGCCGGGACGGTACGCCGACAGCAGGGCGGCGATCCGGTCGACGGTGGCGCCGTCGTTCCGCTCAGCGGGACACATGCGTCCAGTGTGCCAGCTCCGGCACCGTCGGGGCGCTTATCCGTGGGCGATCGGCCCGACGAATCGGACGAGGAGCTCGTGCTCGTACTCGGCGCTCGCGCCCGGGTGCGCGAGCAGACCGACGATGACCCGCACGACCCAGTCGAAGACCTGCGGGTCGTCGAGGGCCGGGAGGTCGGCCGCGACGCGCGAACGCGACGCCGCCGCGGCGAGCGCGCCCGCGTTCTCGGCGAGGACGGGACCGACGGCGAAGTCCTCCGAGGCGAACCAGGCGAGCAGCTCCGGCCGGTCTCGCACGTACGCCACTGCCGCTTCGATCACGGCGACGAGCCGATCGGGGGCGGGTCCGGACGGCGGCTCGGTCGACGCGAGATGATCGAGGGCCCTGGACATCTCACGGAGTACGTAGGCGGACCGTAGCAACTCGCGGTTGGCGAAGTAGCGGTAGAGCGTGGCCCGGGAACAGCCCGCGGCCCGCGCGATGTCGTCCATGCCCACGGCGGCGACGCCGCGCTCGGCGAACAGTGCCGAGGCCGCATCGAGGATGCGCTCCTCGGCGTCCGCCCGCGCGGACTGCGCCCACGTGTTCGGCCCGGCCACACCGGTCATCGTAGCGACACCGGCACCGTCGTCGGGCGCCGGACGTAGGCGCCGGGCGCCCACCGGACCCCGTCGAGATCCACCTCGAGGTGGGTCGTCCTCGCGACCAGCTCTTCGAGCGCGACCCGCGACTGCATGCGCGCGGCGGCGGCACCGAGGCAATGGTGCGGCCCCTGCGCGAAGGTGAGGATGTGACGGGGTCGCCGGGTGATGTCCAGCTGCTCGGCGTCCGGGCCGAACACGCGCTCGTCCCGGTTGGCCGAGCCGTACAGCAGCAGCACCCGGCGGTCCGCGGGGATCGTCGCGCCGTCGAGGTGGACCTCGCGGGTAGTGGTGCGGGCGAGGCCCTGGACGGGGGACGTGAGCCGCAGGAACTCCTCGACGGCGTCGGGAATGAACGGGGGATCGTCGCGGATCATCCGCTGTTGTTCGGGGTGGTGTTCGAGCAGTTGTATTGCGCCACCGAGCATTCCGGTGGTGGTGTCGTTGCCGCCGGCCACCATGGTGAACGTGAAACCCAGGATCGGGACCACGCCGGCGACATCACCGTCGGCGCCGATGCCCGCGGCGACGAGGTGGGAGACGACGTCGTCCTCCGGCTCCGTCCGGCGCCGCTCGATGAGCTCGCCGAAGTAGCCCATGAGCTCGCCCACCGCCTGCGCGGCGCCGGCGACGACCGAGCTGATGTCGCCGCCGCCGGAATTGGCGGCGACGATGCTGTCGGTCCAACCGTCGAAGCGGTCCCGGTCCTCCGCGGGCACGCCGAGATAGTGGGCCACGACCATTGACGGCAGCGGCTTGAACAACTCGGCCACGATGTCGCCCCCGCCCTGCTCCCGGAGGCGCTCGATCCGCTCGACCACGAACGCGCGCACCGCAGGCTCGACGGCCTCGACCTGGCGCGGGGTGAAGCCGCGCGCGACAAGGCGCCGGAACTCGGTGTGCACCGGGGGATCCTGCATCACCATCGGCGGATCGTCCTGCAGTCCGATCTTCTCGAGGTCGCCGTAGTGCAGCGTCAACCCCTGGGCGGACGAGAAGGTCTCCGGGTCGCGGACCGCGTTCCACACGTTCTCGTGGCGCGGCAGTACGTAGTATTCGAGCTCCTCGCCGTCGAGGGGGTCGGCACGATGGACGGCGCCCGACGCGCGGAGCGCGGCGTACAGGGGGAAGGGGTCGCGCCAGGTGTCGGAGTTGCGCGGGACGAAGACGGGGCTGTGGGCGAGGGACATGACTTCTCGATTCCGGTGCGTCATGGTGATCTCCATGTGAGACGAAGATTGATGTATGTCTCAAAATTAAGTCGAGAAGCCCGGTATGTCAACGGTGACGATCGCACCCTGCGCAGAATCGGCGAGGGGACCTGTGTGTGGGCGTTCCGTTCAGCGGGACACGCGTGTTGGAGCGTGGGCCGGCACGAGCGCAGGGTAGTGACATGACGGAGAAAGTGACTGCGGCCATCGTCGGGCCCGGCAACATCGGCACCGACCTGTTGGCCAAACTGCGACGGAGTGAGCACGTGAACGTGCGGTACATGGTGGGCGTTGACCCGGAGTCGGACGGCCTCAAGCGCGCCGCCGAGCTCGGGCTCGAGACCTCGGCGGAGGGCGTGGACTGGCTGCTCGCGCGGCCCGAGCCGCCGCAACTGGTCTTTGAGGCGACTTCGGCGAAGGCGCACCGCGCCAACGCGCCTCGCTACGCGGAGGCGGGCATCGTCGCCGTGGATCTCACGCCCGCGGCCGTCGGCCCGCTGGCCTGTCCGGTGGTGAACCTCGAGTCCCAGCTGGACGCGCCCAACGTCAACATGATCACCTGCGGCGGGCAGGCGACGATCCCGATCGTGCACGCGGTCAGCCGCGTGACGCCGGTGAGCTACGCGGAGATCGTGGCCTCGGTGTCGTCGCGGTCGGCCGGCCCCGGCACCCGGGCGAACATCGACGAGTTCACCGAGACCACGGCCCGCGCCATCGAGGTGGTCGGCGGCGCGGCCAAGGGCAAGGCGATCATCATCATCAACCCGGTGGAGCCGCCGATGATCATGCGCGACACCGTGTTCTGCGCCATCGACCCCGATGCGGACCGCGACGCGATCACCGCCTCGATCGAGAAGATAGTGGCGGACGTCCAGGTGTACGTCCCGGGCTACACGCTGAAGGCGTCACCGCAGTACGACGAGCCCCGGCCCGGCTGGGAGGGCAAGGCCCGCGTCGCGGTCTTCCTGGAGGTCGCGGGCAACGGCGACTACCTGCCCACGTACGCGGGCAACCTCGACATCATGACCGCCGCCGCAGCGCGCGCCGGCGAGCTGCTCGCGCAGCGCATCCTGGCAGGAGTGAAGGCATGACCGGCATCAACGGCGACCTCTGGAGCGACCCGAACCGCGACGTACGCATCGTCGACACGTCCTTGCGCGACGGGTCCCATGCGATGGCCCACCAGTTCACCGAGCAGAACGTGCGCGACACCGTGCGCGCGCTCGACGACGCGGGCGTCTCACTCATCGAGGTGACCCACGGCGACGGACTCGGCGGCAGCACCTTCAACTACGGCTTCTCGCTGGTCGACGAGCGCAAGCTCATCGCCGCAGCGGTCGACGAGGCGCAGCAGGCGAAGATCGCCGTGCTCATGCTGCCTGGACTCGGCACCGTCGAGGACATCCGGATCGCGGCCGACCTCGGAGCCGGCGCGCTCCGGATCGCCACGCACTGCACGGAGGCCGACGTCTCGATCCAGCACTTCGGCGCGGCGCGGGGCTCGGCCTGGAGACGGCGGGATTCCTGATGCTCTCGCACATGTCCACGCCCGAGACGCTGGCGCAGCAGGCGCGGATCATGGCCGACGCCGGTTGTCAGTGCGTCTACGTCGTGGATTCCGCGGGCGCGCTGATCCTCGAGGACGCGGGCGAGCGGGTCGCGGCCCTTGTGGCCGAGCTCGGCGAGGATGCCCAGGTGGGCTATCACGGCCACCAGAACCTCAGCTTCGGCGTGGCCAACTCGGTCCTCGCGCACCGCGCCGGTGCGACGTGGATCGACGGCTCACTGCTCGCCCTGGGGGCCGGTGCGGGGAACTCGCCCACCGAGATCCTCTCCGCCACCTTCGAGAAGCTCGGCGTGCGCACCGGCACCGACAAGGACGTCCTCATGGCGGCCGCCGAGGACGTGGTCAAGCCCTACATCACCCGCCTGCCGGTGATGGACCGCAGCTCGATCGTGCAGGGCTATGCGGGCGTCTACTCGAGCTTCCTGCTGCACGCCGAGCGCGCGGCCGAGCGGTACGGCGTCCCCGCGCACGAGATCCTGTACGAATGCGGCCGGCGCGGCTACGTGGGCGGCCAGGAGGACATGATCATCGCGATCGCAGTGGAGATGTCCGCGGGGCAGAAGGTCTGAATGGATGGCTCGGCCGACGGTGCCCGCGCGCACCGTCGGGCCACACCCTCGACTTAACAGCGTTAGCCCATACCGTCACCTGCGGGTTCGGTATGGGCTAACGCTGTTAAGTGGGGAGGGGCTCAGTACTCGACGCGGATGGCCTGGGTGGGGCACTGGCTGACCGCGTACTCGACGTCCTCGCGGTCCGCGTCGGCCAGTCCCTCGTCGGTGGCCTCGGCGAACCCCTGGTCGTTGACCTCGAAGATGTCGGGGCGGATGCCCTCGCAGACGCCGAATCCGGTGCAGGCTTCGCCGATGGTGATCTTCATGTTCTTCTCCGTTCGTGGGTCAGGGGCGAGGATGGCGGTGACGGAGCCGAGGGGTCCCATGTCGGCGACGATGGTGTCGCCGGCCCGGACGGGCTCGGCCCGCGTCATCGAGCCGGGAAGCACGACGTGGCCGGGCTGCAGCGTGGTCCCGAGCGGACCGACGGTGTTGGCCAGCCACACCAGCGCGTTGATCGGGGAGCCGAGGACGGCGCCGCCCGCGCCGGTGCCGACCTGCTCGCCGCTGATCCGGAACGTGCAGCCGACGGTGCGCAGGTCGACGTCGTGCAGGCGGGTGGGGCGACTGCCCAGGACGACGCCGCCGGACGAGGCGTTGTCGGCCACCGTGTCCACGATCGAGATGTTCCAGTCGCGGATCCGGGAGTCCACGACCTCGAGTGCGGGAACCACGAAGTCGACGGCGCGGATCGCGTCGGCGACGGTGACCCCCGGGCCGCGCAGCTCACGCCCGAGGACGAACGCGATCTCGGGCTCGATGCGGGGCTGCAGCCAGCCGGAGGCGTCGATGGGCATGTGCTCGAGGTGGAACATCGACGCCGTCAGGTGACCGAAGTCGGGTTCGAAGACGTTCATCTGGCGCTGCATCGCCAGGGACGCGAGGCCCACCTTGTGTCCCTTCACGGCATCGCCCGCGGCTTCCCAGCGGCGCACCTGTTCCTGCTGGATCCGGTATGCGTCCGTGACGGTGGCGTCGGGGAACATCCCGACGATCGGGTCGATCGGGGCGTGGCCCGCGTACGCGCCGAGCAGTGCCTCGGCGGCCGCGGAGACGGCGGAATCATCCATGGTCAGATACTAGAACACGTTCCATATATTCGAGAGGGGAATCCTCGGTTACTCGCGAGTAGCAAGCACCTTCTGCAGAGGAAACCTCAGGTGGGGCCCTGGGCTAACGCTGTTAAGTCATGAGGGGTCAGGAGCGGGGAGGCCCAGGAGTTGTTCCGCCGCCACGTTGCGGAGGATCTGGGACGTGCCGCCGGCGATCGAGAGGCAGCGGCTGAGCAGGAACTCGTACCGCGGGTCGGCGGGGTCCTCCGGGCCGGCGAGGGCACCGTCGGGCCCGAGGGCTTGCAGGCAGGCCTCCGCCACGGCCTGACGGTGCTGCACCCCGACCAGCTTGCGCACGCTGGACGCCGGGCCGGGGTCCTGTCCGCCGACGCTCGCGATGACCGCGCGCAGGTCGAGCAGCGAGCACGACGCGGCCTCGGTGATCAGCGCGCCGAGCTCGTCGTCGTCGACGGTGCCCGGGTCGGCGACGAGGGCCTCCAGGCGCGCACCGAGGCCCGAGCCGCTCATCGCGACCCGCTCGTTGGCGAGCGTGGTCCGGGCGAGGCGCCAGCCGCCGTTCACCTCGCCGACCACGCAGTCGTCGGGGACGAAGACGCCCTCGAGGAAGACCTCGTTGAACCGCACGTCACCGGTGATCTCGCGGAGCGGCCGCACGTCCAGGCCGGGCGAGCGCATGTCCACCAGGAAGTAGGTGATGCCCTTGTGCTTCGGTGCGTCGGCGTCGGTGCGGGCCAGGCAGATCGCCCAGTCCGCCTCGTGCGCGAGCGATGTCCACACCTTCTGGCCGGTGAGCGACCATCCGCCGTCCACGCGGATCGCCCTGGTGCGCAGGGAGGCCAGGTCGGAGCCCGCCTCCGGCTCGCTGAACAGCTGACACCACGCGATCTCACCGAACAGGGTGGGCCACACGAAGCGTTCCGCCTGGGCGGCGGTGCCGTGCTCGAGGATGGTGGGGGCGGCCCATGCACCGATCACCAGCGGAGGCCGCTCGACGCCCGCGGCGTCGAGCGCGGCGTCCAGCACGAGCTGCTCCGCCGGGCCCGCGCCCCGGCCGTACGGCGCCGCCCAGTGGGGCACGAGCAGACCGGACTCCGCGAGCGCGCGCCGACGGTCCGCCGCTGGCAGGGCGGCGATGGCCGCCGCCTCCGCGGACGCCGCGGAATGTTCTCCCTCGACCTCGAAGTCGAGGCCGCGCCTGACGCCGGATCGCGCGAGTTCCGCAGCGCGGGAGCGCCATCCGCTCGTGCCGCCCAGCAGCTGCCGGAGCGCCGTCGCGCGGCGCAGGTACAGGTGCGCGTCATGCTCGAAGGTGAAGCCGATCCCGCCCAGCACCTGGATCGCGTCCTTGGCGTTGTCGACCGCGGCGTCGAGCGCGCCCGCCGCGGCGACCGCGGCTGAGAGCCGGTGCTCCGGCCCGGCCCCGAACGAGCGGGCGGCGTCCCACGCGAGTGCGGCGGACTGCTCGGCGCGGCACAGCATCTCGGCGACGATCTGCTTGACGGCCTGGAACGCGCCGATCGGCTTGCCGAACTGCACCCGGACCTTGGCGTACTCCGCGGCGGTGTGCAGCGCCCACGCCGCGACCCCCGATGCCTCCGCCGCCGCGAAGCCGGCGAGGGCGGCCCGCGCGTCGTCGGCGGTGAGACCCGGCACGAGCGTCTGATCGTCGAACGCGGGGTCCGCCAGCCGGATCCGGGCCAGCGGGCGGGAGAAGTCGAGCGCGGTGACCGGTTCGATGTCGACGCCCGGATGCCCGGGTGGAACGAGATGCCAGTTCCCGTCCGGTGATTCGAGCAGCAGGTGCGCGCCGCGGTCGGCGTCCAGGACGAGGGAACCGGGACCGTCGGTCACGAGGGCCGCGTGCGCCTCGCCCGAGGCGAGCGACGTGCGCACCGCGCTGAGACGGTCCGACCCGCTCAGGAAGTGCTCCAACAGCACTCCGACGGCGACCGTTCCCGTCACGGGCCCGGGGGCGAGGACGCGCGTCGCGGCCTCCACGGCGGCCGCGGCGTCGTCGGCGCCGGCCCCGAGTCCGCCGAGCTCCTCGGCGAGCGTGATGCCGAAGACGCCGATGTCGGCGAGCCCGCGCCACGCCTTTTCCACGGCGCCGGGGTCGCCGGACCGCACCGCATCGACGGGGTGCGCGCGTTCGGCCCAGTCGCGGATCGAATCCGACAGGGCGAGCTGGACATCGGTGAGGGCGAGGGGCACGGTTCTCCTTCGGCCCGCGTCAGCGGGGCTGGGCGGGGGTGCTGGACGGCGCGGCGCGGCGCGCCGTCGGGGACGCGGCGCCCGACGGCTTCGCGCTCGGCCGCGCACTGCTCGACGGTGCGGCGCTCGGCGGACCCGCGGGCCGCGGCTGGTCGGGGGTGAGGCGCAGGGTGACGCCGCCGTTGCGGCCCGCACCGTGGTGAGCGCGGTGTCCAGCAACTGCCCGGCGTCGATGGTGGACAGCGGCGCGGCGATCGCGCGGACCGACGGCAGCATCAGCTCGGACAGGTACTGCACGCTGGGGGCGGAGCGATCCTCGAAGTTCTGGATCACCTTGAACAGCTCCAGCATTCCGTCGCGGATCACGTTCGGGTAGTCGCCCTGGCTGATGTACGACACGGAGTACGGCGCCATCTCGCCGTAGCCCTTGCCGAACGTGCGCAGCGGCTGGTCGAGGCTCAGTAGCAACGCGCCGACGTCGCCGGCCCGCGGCGTGATCGAGTTGAACGATCCGAACAGGTCCTTGATGTCCGGCAGCTGCCGGAGGATCGACGTGGCCGCGAGCACCGCGCCGGAGTCGATGGTCGGGACCGTCCGCTCCTCGCCGGGCAGCGCCTCGTCGGCGCGCTTGAGGAGTCGTTGCACCACAGCGGGATCGAGCTGCTTCATCAACCGGGACAGCGAGCTGGACAGGGCGCCGACCGTGGAGTCGGCGGTGTCCACGACGCCGGCGAGCCGCGCGCCGTCGGGGAGTGGATCACCATCGCCCTGCCGCAGCGTGAGGTAGGTCTCGCCGAGGCCCGACAGGTTCTGCACGCGGACCGTCGAACCCGAGGCGATCCGGGTGTCGCGGTCGTACGCCACCTCGACCTCGACCCGATCGGCGTCGACGGTGAGCCCGCGGACCGTGCCCACCTCGACGCCGCGATCGAGGACTCGTGAGCCCTCCATCAAGCCGTTCGCGTCGGTGAGCTGGATGAACGCCGTTCGCTCGCCGGACGGGGCGAGCCAGCGCACGCCCTGCTGGCCGAGCAGCAGGACCGAGACCACGACCAGGGCGACGAGGCCGAGCGTGGACGCGAGGCCGGAGCGGGTCATCGGGCGCCTCCGATCACGCGGAGCAGTTTGATCGCGCCGGGGGACAGGTCCTGCCCGCCGGGGCCGGTGAGCGAATCGACCTTGATCGTGGGCTTGTCCAGGAACGGAACGAGGTTCTTGTTCACCAGGATCGACCCGCCATGGATGGCGCTGCCGAGCGAGACCATGTCGGCGGTGAGCAACTCGAACAGGTCCGACGACGAGTTCATCAGGGGGATCAGCCACGAGCCCTGCTGGAGCATGCCGCCGACGGCGGGCAGCAGGACACCGATGTTCGACATCAGCTTGCCCTGGTTGCTCCAGTACTTCATGTGGTACGGCGAGAGCGTGTCCTTGAAGTTGGCCTCCTGCTTGGCGATCCGATCCGCCATGTCCGACGCGGAGTCGAGCAGTCGGTTCACCTCGGCCGTCGATGCGCCGATACCGGTGATGTCGCGGTTCAACTGCTCCGAGAGCTGCTTGAACTGCGGACGATCCTTGGGAAGCGCGGTGTTGAGCCGCGTGATCGTCTTGCTGACGTCCTGCACGGATCCGCTGCCGAAGTAGTCGGCGAGAATCGTCAGGGTGCTCTCCACCGAGCGCGGCGGGCTGGTCTGCGACAGGGGCAGCGTGGCCCCCGCACGCAGCGGAGTCGCACTGGCGCTGGGCTTCTCGGGCGCCTCGAGCCGGACGTACGCCTCGCCGAGCAGGGTGTCCTGCAGCACCGACGCGTGGATGTCCGACGGGAGCGAGACCGACTGGTCCACGCGCACCGTCACAGTGGCGGCGTCCTCGCCGAGGGCGACGGCCTTGACCCGGCCGACGGTGAGTCCGCCGAGCGAGATCCGCGCCCCGATGGGAAGGTTCAGCACGTCGGCGAACTTCAGGTTCACCTCGTACTGGTCCTCGCCGCCGATCGGGTTGCGCATGTCCATGTTCGCCGGGCTCACGGAGCAGCCGGCCAGGACCGCGGCCGCGCCGACGGCGATTGCCGCCGCCACGGGGCGCGGCAGCCAGCGGGCGATGCGTCGCGTCATCATCGGCCTCCTTGCGCGAGGGGCAGTTGGAGCAGGTCGACGGTGGCGGCCTGCGCGGCTCCGGCGACCACGGCGCAGCTGCCGGGGGCCTGCGCGTTGATCCGCGCGCACAGTCCGGCCGGGTCGGCGGTCGCGATCGTGGTGACCGGCACGCCGGACACCGCGGCGGGCGCACCGTCGCCCCGGGGGAGGTAGGGCGCGATCTGCGAGCCGAACACCGGCAGGAGCCGCGTGAGCTCGTCGTTCGAGGCGACCCCCGTGGCGGCCAGGCGGACGGCGTCGGCCGCCATCGTGCCGCCCGGGCGCAGGACGTGACCGTAGCGGCGCATCATGTCGTCGCCCACCAGGAAGAACACCGGCAGCGTCTGGAAGATCTCGGACACCGCGGGGAAGGTGACCTTGCCGTACTGATCGAGCACGTTGCCGACGTGCTGCAGGGTGAGCATCAGCTCGCCCCACTGGGCGTCCATGCTCTGCATCAGCGGCCGGATGTTGCCGACCACGGTGGTGACGTCGCCGAGGAAGCCGGCGGGGTCGCTGAGCAGGGTGGAGAGGTTGCTGAGCGACCGGGACGCCTGCGGCGGGACGGACGGCCCGACCTCGGAGTCGAGGGTCGTGAGGAGCTTGCCGAGGTCGGCGGACGCTCCGCCCTCGGTAACGGAATCGACGAGGCGGGTGGCGGCCGCGGTGGTCTCCGAGATCGACTTCGGCGTGGCGGAGTTCTCCCGAGTGATGCACGTGCCGGGCTTCAACGTGGGGCCCGACGAGTAGTTGCCCACCAGCTCCAGGGAGCGGTCGGCGAGGATCGACGTGGACCGCGTGACGGCCTTCACCGATACGGGGAGCGTGCGCCCCGAGACGGAGAAGGTGACCTTCACGCCGTCGCCCTGCGGCTCGACCTTCTGGACCGCACCGACCTTCACACCCATCTGGGTGACGTCGTTGTTCGGGTAGAGGCCGATGCCGTCGGCGAGGTAGGCGCAGTGGGTGGCCGACGCCGCGGCCGCCGGCGCGGCGGCGAAGGGCACGGTCGGGACGGCGAGCGTGACGGCCGCCGCGAGGAGGAGAGTCTCGTGGGTCGCATCAGCAGCTCACCGTCGCCGTCGGGAAGCAGAGCTTGCTGGCCAGGACCGTGTCCGCGGACATGGGCTTACCCTGCTTCTCCAGCGCCTTCTGCATGGTGTCGATCGATTTCTGCAGCTCGGCGATCATCGCCGGGATGGTCACGTTCGTGGTCTGCAGGGCGGACTCCATCGACGCGAAGGCCTCGCCGAGCGGCTCGCGGTACTTCCAGTACAGGTCGAGGAAGGGCTTGATCTTGCCGAACATCCCGGCCAGCCCCACGTACGCCGCGCCGAAGTTGGCCGCGGTCTGGTCCAGGGTGACGATCGCGAGCGACGCCTTGTGGATCATCTTCATGATGGTCTCCCGCTCCTTGGCGAAGTCGACCGCGTACTGGGTGCTGATGTTGATGATCCGACCCACCTGGTTGCGCTGCTCCGTGAGCTGCCCGATCAGGCTGTTGACACCCTCGACCACGTTGTCGACGGAGCCGGGGTTCTTGTCGAGACCGGTGCTCAGCGCCTTGATCGACGAGGCCAGCTGAGTGCGGTCGATCGTGGTGAGCTTCTCCGGCGTGTCCTGCAGGAGGTCGCCGATGGTGTACGGCAGGCTCACGCGGGCGCGGGGGATCGGCTTGTCGCCCAGCGCGGTCCGGCCGGCCGACGTGACGGCCACGTAGAAGCCGCCGGCGACGGTGAGCATGCGCACGGCCACCGAGGTCTGGTCGCCGACGAACACGGTGTCATCGATCCGGGCGGTCACCCGGACGTCGTCCTTGCCGAGCTCGACGGACGAGATCGAGCCGATCCGCACTCCCGAGGCGCGGACCTCGATGCCGGGCTTGATGAGTGCGGCGTCCTGCGTGGTGAACACCAGTTCCTGCTGCCCGGGTGGGCGGAGGTACACGTACGCGAGGCCGGCCGTCAGGACCAGGGCGATCGCGACGGCGATGGCGCCGAGCTTGGTGCTGCGGGAGACGAGGGTCCGCCACGGCGGACGTCCGGTGAAGATCATTTCAGGCACACCGTCACATTCGTTCCGCCGAGCAGCACGGTGGTCGACTTCGGCAGCTGGGCCTCACCCTTCGAGCACGTGGTGGGAGGAGAACCGAGCAGGGCGGCGACGCCCGTGAACAGGCCGGGCAGGCGGCCCATGGCCTGCACCGCGGCGCGGGGGTCCTTGATGGCTGTGTGGAACAACTTCTCCACGTCGAGTTCCTTGGACAGGCCGAGCGCGGTGAGCACGCGGTTGGTGGCGGTGCCGAAACCCGGTCCGTAGGTGGCGGTCCGGGTGAACTCGTCGAGGTTCTCGAGCACCTTGGTGAGCAGCAGGTCGAAGTTCAGGATGAACTCGACGACCTGCGGGGAGTAGTCGTTGATCATGTTCGCGACGCGGGTCACGTTGTCGATCAGGGTCTTGATCACCGTCTGCCGGTCGGCGAGGTTCGCGGTGATGCGGTCGATCGCGCTGAAGGTGTCCGCGGCCGTCGTGTCGTCGCCCTGCAGGAGGCCCAGCAGATTCCGGGTCAGTTGGTTCACGTCCTCCGGGCTCAGCGTGCGGAGCACGGGCGCCAGGCCGTTGAACAGCGTCGTGATGTCGAACGACGGGGTCGTGCGGGACATCGGCACCGACGTGGCCGGCGTGCCGCCGGCGGACGAACCGGGCTGGATCTCGATGAACCGCTCGCCCGTGAGGTTGCGGTACTTCACCGCGACACGGGTCGTCGAGGTGACGGGGTGCTCGTTCTGGGCGGAGAACCCGACCACCGCCTCGTTCCCGTTGCCGGTGCCGCGCACCTCGACGGAGGTGACCTTGCCGATGAGGACGCCGCGCAGCCGGACGTCGCTGCCGACGCGCAGCCCGGATGCGTCGGACAGGTGCGCGTCGTAGGTCCGGCTCTCGCCGCTCGCCGGGTTGCGCAGCGCGGCGAAGATCCCGGCGGCGATGACTACGGTGATGACGAGGGCGAGCGCCAGGACGATCGCGGCGCGGGTGTTCTTCGCATGCATCAGCGGCCTCCCTCGAGCACCGAGGCGGCGCCGGGGAAACGGTCGACGATGACGTTCATACGCAGCGCGCGCCCTCCGGAACGGTGATGAAAGCGGTGTTCAGGCCCGTGATCAACGGGACGACCTGACGCGGAATACTCACGGTGCGCATGACTTTCGTGGTGCTGTCCATGACGACCCGGAGCAGGACGGTGCCCGGTTTGAACTCGGTCTCGTGTGAACCGAACATGTCGGCCAGCGGTGTGAAGAATCCCGTGCCCAGCAGCGTTGTCGTCTTGTCGATCTTGTCGTAGTTGTTGACGGTGTAGTCGAGGGTGCCGGCGACCTCGCCGCCGCGCATCTGCGGCACGAACCAGCCCTCGAAGGCCCCCTCGACGAGGCCCGGCGCACCGTCGAGCGTGGTGCGGACCGTGCGCAGCGTGGTCCCGATGGGCACTTTCACCGACAGCGCGTTCTGCTGCTCGACGGAGAACGCCACCTGCAGCAGGGGCGTGAGGGCCTGGGTGTAGTCGGTGGCCTTCTTCGTGACCTCGACGAGTTTCGGGGTGATGACGCCGGAGACCGACACCGCGCTGCGGGTGAGCAGGTCGGAGATGGTGTCGTTGCTGGACTCCGGGCGCAGCGTGCTGCCCGTGCGGAGCGCGGCGCCGCCGGACTGCGGTAGCAGGGCCATCTCGGTGACTCCGAAGTAGTTGCCCGGCTGGTACCGCACGGCGAGTGCGTCGGTGAGGCCGAGGATGCCGCTCTGCTCCAGCCGGATCGCCACGCGAGCCTTGCCCGCACGGGGGATCTCGACCGACATGACCTCGCCCACCGGGACACCCCTCAGGGTGACCCGGGTGCCGGCCTTCACGCCCGGCCCCACGTCCGCCGATTCGACGGTGACCGCGAGGCGGCGGTCGGTCGCGGGGATGCGCGAGGAGACGAAGCCGGCCAGCGTCGCGATCAGGGCGACCGCCACCACGACCACGCCCACCGTGAAGAACACGCGCTGCTGGCGCTGTGGCGTGCCACCGAGGAGTTCGTACATCGGTCCCGCCTAACCTTTGAAGATGATGGTGGGGGTCACGCCCCACATCACGATGGTCAGGATGAAGTCGAGCGTGAGCACCGTGACGAGGCTCGCGCGGACCGCCCGGCCGCTCGCGAGGCCGACGCCCTCGGGGCCGCCCTTGGCGAAGTAGCCGTAGTAGCAGTGGATGATCGTGACGGCGGCGCAGAACACCACGGCCTTCACGGTGGACAGCGCGATGTCGCCCGGACTCAGGAACTGCTCGAAGTAGTGGTTGTAGGTGCCCTGTGCCTGGCCGTGGAAGACCACCACGATCAGCTTGCAGGTGAGGAACGCGAGCAGGAGGGTGAGGAGGTACGCCGGGATCACGACGACGATGCCGGCGATGAGCCGAGTACTGACCACGTAGGGGATGGACCGGATGCCGAGGGCCTCGACGGCGTCGATCTCCTCCGCGATCCGCATGGAGCCGATCTGGGCGGTCATGCGGCAGCCCGCCTGGGCGGCGAAGCCGATGCCCGCCGAGATCGGGATCATCTCGCGGATGTTCGCGAGTCCGCCGATGACGCCGGTGAGGGGACCGAAGCCGATGAGGTTGAGACCCGCGTACGCCTCGATCGCGACCGCCGCGCCGCTGGCCGCGCCGAGGATGACCATCATCACGACGACGCCGCCGTCGACGATCACGGAGCCGCGGCCCCACGCGAGTTGCTTGAGCACGCGGGAGGTCTCGCCGCGGTACTTCAGGAGCGCGACCGGGACGAGGTAGATCGACTGCGCGACGAAGACGACGGCCTCGCCGATGCGGGCGACCAGGTTCGCCGGCGCGGAGTCCAGGGCGCTGGAGGCGGGCATCGATTCCCGGGTCTCGGGAGGTGTGGTGTTCGTGGTCATCACGCCACCTGACTCGGGAAGAACATCGTCTGCACCTGGGTGAGTCCGAGGAACGAGAGGAAGATGAGCGTGATCGACAGGACGACCGACGAGTTCACGCCGTCGGCCACGCCGCGAGGTCCGCCGGTGGCCTCCAGGCCGCGCAGGCCGGCGACCAGACCGACGATCATGGCTCCTGTCTCGGCCTTGAGCACCGCGAACGCGAGATCGGACGGTGCCGAGAACGCGCCGAACGAGGACCAGAATCCGCCCGAGCTGAGGCCGAACTGCCACACCGACACCGTGAGCGCGATGAGCATCGCGACCGCCACGATCGCGACCAGCAGCATCGGCGCGATGATCATCAGCGCGAGCATGCGCGGTGCGATCAGGCGCGCGATCGGATCGACGCCCATGACCTGCATCGCCTGCAGTTCCTCGCGGACGGTGCGCGACCCGAGGTCGGCGGCGATCGCCGAGGCGCACACGCCGCCGAGCAGGACGCCCGTCGCCAGTGGCGCGCCCTGGCGGATGATGCCGATGCCGCTCGCCGCGCCGACCAGCGAGTTCGCGCCGACCGTGTCGACCAGAGCGCCGACCTGCACCGAGACCACCGCGCCGAACGGGATGGCCACCAGGATCGCCGGCAGGGTGGTCACGCGCAGCAGCGTGACCGCCTGCGTGATCGTCTCGCCGACCGCGAAGTTCCGCTTGACGATGCCGCGCACCGTCCAGCTGATGATCTCCCCGGCCAGGACGACCGATCGGCCGATCGTCGACAGGCTGCGCGTGAAGATCGCGACCAATCGGTACAGCCGGTAGAGCGCCGCGGCCCTCACGCCGTGCCTCCGAATGCCGCCATCGCCGGTCCTCTCCCTGAATTTGCGAGAGGAGCGTATCAACTGTCGGGCAAAACTAGTACGTGTTTCAGTTGTTTACCCGGTGACCTGCGACGACGGGGGTCTTTCTCAGTCTTTTATCAGGAGATCGACCGCGACGGACAGCCGCTTCTGCACCTCGGTCGCCGACGCACGGTGCGTGACCCACGCGACCAGGTTCGCCATCCAGACGTCTGCGATCAGGTGGAAGGTGTCGCGCTGACGCTCGTCGGGATCGGTGATGCCGAGGGCGTGCGCGAACATCCCCTCCAGCAGGCGGCCGACCCGCTCGACCTCCGCAGCAGCGGTGGCGTCGGCGAACATGAACGCACGGACCATCGCCTCGGTGAGTAGCGGCGCGCGCTGCAGCGCCTGCGTGTTGCGGTCCAGCACGAACATCAGCCGCTCAGCGGCGGTGTCGCCGGGGATCTGGGCCTTGCCGATCCGCTCCCCGGCTCGCTCGAACTGGCTGACCAGGCCGGCGACCAGCAGGTGCACCTTCGACGGGAAGTAGCGGTACAGGGTGCCGAGCGCCACGTCGGCCTTCTTCGCCACGGCCCGCATCTGCACCGCGTCATACCCGCCCTTGCGGGCGAGCGCCAGCGTGGCGTCGATGATGCGCTTGCGCCGCTCGCGCTGGCCCGCTGTGTCGAGGTCTTCTCGCGACGGACCCGCGGAAACGGCGGGAGCGGGAGCGGTGGCGGCGGGAGTGCCTTCGGGCGGCATGGGTGGTCACCTCGTGATCTGTGTGTGCGACGGCCGGATCGTTCTCGTCTGATGTCGCGACAATTGAAACAGGTTTTCGCGGCGGACCTGTGCTTTCCGCGCTCTATCGGGCGAAGATCACACGATCGGACGGTGCGGCGCCGCGCCTACCGGGGCGTCTCGCGGCGTGCGTACGCGGCCTCGGTGCCCGCTTTGCCGGGCTCCCACCACGCGCGGTTCTCCCGGTACCAGTCGACGGTGTCGCGCAGTCCCGCGGCGAAGTCCGCGCGCGCAGGCGCCCACCCGAGCTCACGGCGGAGCTTCGAGGAGTCGATGGCGTACCGCAGGTCGTGTCCGGCGCGGTCGGGGACCGTGTCGAAGTCGTCGGGGGCGCGTCCCGTCGCCTCGAGGATGAGGGCGAGCACCTCTCGGTTGGACCGCTCACCGTCGGCCCCGATCAGGTACGTCTCGCCGATCGTGCCCCGCTCGAGGATCGCCCAGACCGCGTCGTTGTGGTCGTCGACGTGGATCCAGTCGCGGACATTGGCGCCCGCGCCGTAGAGCTTGGGCCGCTCGCCGCTGAGGATGTTGGTGATCTGCCGCGGGATGAACTTCTCGACGTGCTGGTAGGGCCCGTAGTTGTTGGAGCAGTTCGAGATCGTGGCCTGCACGCCGAAGCTGCGGACCCACGCTCGCACCAGGTGGTCGGAGGAGGCCTTCGACGCGGAATACGGGCTGGACGGGCGGTACGGCGTCTCCTCGGTGAACCGCTCGGGCGTCCCCAGGGGGAGGTCGCCGAACACCTCGTCGGTGGAGATGTGATGGAGGCGCTTCTCGTGCCGGCGGACCGCGTCGAGAAGTACGGCGGTACCGCGGATGTTGGTGTCCAGGAACGGCCACGGGTCGGTCAGCGAGTTGTCGTTGTGCGTATCGGCGGCGAAGTTGACGACGGCGTCGGCGGGGGCGACGAGCTCATCGACGACCGCGGGATCGGTGATCGAGCCCTTCACGAACTCGACGCCGACCCCGTCGAGCGAGGATTCGTTGGCGGCGTACGTCAGCGCGTCCACCACGGTGATCCGGACGTCCGGTCGCGTCGCGACGGTACGCCGGACGAAGTTCGCGCCGATGAATCCGGCACCGCCGGTGACCACGATGTGCATATGCATACCGTAACCCCCGGGGTGGGACGTTATTGTGTGCCTATGCGAGGGATCATCCTGGCCGGGGGCACCGGGAGCCGGCTGCACCCGATCACCGTCGGCGTCAGTAAGCAGCTCCTCCCGGTCTACGACAAGCCGATGATCCACTACCCGCTGTCCACGTTGATGCTCGCGGGCATCCGCGAGATCCTGATCGTCACCACCCCTGCGGACGTCGATCAGTTCCGCCGCCTGCTGGGCGACGGGTCCCAGTTCGGGCTCCGCCTGGAGTACGTCGTGCAGGACCAGCCCGACGGCCTCGCGCAGGCGTTCGTGCTCGGCGCGGACTTCATCGGGGACCAGACCGTCGCGCTCATCCTGGGCGACAACATCTTCTACGGCCCGGGCCTGGGCTCGCAGCTGCGCCGGTTCGACGGGGTCGACGGCGGCGCCGTCTTCGCGTACCGGGTCGCCGACCCGCGTGCCTACGGGGTCATCGAGTTCGACGGTGCCGGGCGCGCCGTCGGGTTCGAGGAGAAGCCGGAACATCCGCGGTCGCCCTACGCCGTGCCGGGCCTGTACTTCTACGACCCGTCGGTGGTCGAGGTGGCACGGGCCTGCGCCCGTCGGCGCGCGGGGAGTACGAGATCACCGACGTCAACCGGCACTACCTTCAGGCCGGGCGGCTCTCCGTCGAAGTGCTGCCGCGCGGCACCGCGTGGCTGGACACCGGCACGTTCGACGCGCTCGCCGACGCGACGAGCTACGTCCGGGCGGTGGAACAGCGGCAGGGCACCAAGATCGGCGCGCCGGAGGAGGTCGCGTGGCGGTGCGGTTTCATCGACGACGCGCAGCTGCTCGCCCACGCGGACGCGCTGGCCAAGTCCGGCTACGGAGACTATCTGCGGGGCCTGCTCGAGGAGGAGCGATGAACGTCGCGGAGCTGTCGATCGCCGGCGCGTTCGTCCTGGACCCGGTGGTACGGCCGGACGCGCGCGGTGAGTTCTTCGAGCTGTTCAAGGCCTCGGCGTTCCGGGACGCGACGGGGCACGATCTCGCGGTGGCGCAGACCAACGTGTCCGTGAACCGGATCGGCGCGGTCCGCGGCATCCACTACGCGGACGTGCCTCCGGGCCAGGCGAAGCTGGTGGCCTGCCTGCACGGCGCGGTCCTCGACGTGGTCGTCGACCTGCGGGTGGGGTCGCCCACGTTCGGGGCCGTGGAGACGGTGCGGCTGGACGCCGAGGGGCACCGCACGGTGTTCCTGGCCGAGGGGCTCGGGCACGGCTTCTGCGCCCTGACCGACGGTGCCGTGGTCGCGTATCACGTGTCCTCCGAGTACAACCCGGCCGCGGAGCACGGCGTGGATCCGCTGGACCCGGAGCTGGCCATCGCGTGGCCGGACGGTGCTCCTCCGATCCTGTCCGAGAAGGACACCGCGGCACCGTCGCTGGCCGAGGCGCTCGCCGCCGGCGCGCTGCCGCGCTGGCAGCGCTGAGGTCAGCTCGTCGAACGGCTGGCGGCGGCCCGGCGTTCGAGGAGGGTCCGCTCGCCGGCATTGCGGGTGCGGCGGGCCGCCTCGTCGAACAGGTCCGCCGCCGCGGCGTACCGTCCGGCCGCCTGCTCGAGGTCGGCACGCACCGCGGGCAGCAACGGCGAGTCGCCGAGCGCAGCGGGATCCAGCGCGTCGAGCACCGTCAGGCCCGCCTCCGCACCGAAGGCACGCCCGTGCGCCACAGCGCGATTGACCTCCACGACCGGGCCGGGGGCGGCGTCCGCCAGCGCGTCGTACAGCCGCGCGATGCGCGGCCAGTCGGTCTCCGCGGCGGTGGGCGCCGCGGCGTGCTGGGCCGCGATCGCGGCCTGCAGGAAGTACCGACCGACGGGGATCCCTTGGGCGGCCAGCGATTCGGCTCGGCGCAGCGCGGCGGAGCCGCGCCGGATGAGCAGCCGGTCCCAGCGCGCGCGGTCCTGCTGTTCCAGGAGCACGGGCAGGCCCGCCGCGTCGATCCGGGCATCGAGCCGGGAGCCCTGGAACTCCAGAAGTGCTTGGAGTCCGTGGGTTTCGGGATCGCCGGGAGCGAGCTCGGCGAGCATGCGGGCGAGCCGGATGCCCTCGCGAGCCAGGTCGGGGCGCATCCAGTCGTCGCCGGCCGCCGCGGAGTACCCCTCGGTGAAGATCAGGTAGATCACGGCCATCACGTCGTCGAGCCGGCGGGTCCGCTCCTCGCCGGTGGGCAGCTCGAACTCGGCGCGGGCGGTGGTGAGGGTCTTCTTCGCGCGGGAGATGCGTTGGCCCATGGTCTTCTCGGGGACGAGGAAACCGCGAGCGATCTCGCCGGTGGTGAGTCCGCCGACCACACGCAGCGTGAGCGCGGCGCGGGACTCGGGAGTGAGCGCGGGGTGGCAGGAGAGGAAGATCAGGCGCAGCGCGTCGTCCTCGATGTAGTCCACCTGGGAGTCGAGGTCGGGCATACCGTCGTCCTCCCTGAGCGAGCGACCGATCTCCTCGGTCTTGCGGCGCAGTGTGTCGGCGCGGCGGAAATGATCGACGCCGCGGCGTTTGGCCGTGGTCATCAGCCACGCCGCAGGATTCGCGGGCACGCCGGACTCGGGCCACTGCTCGAGGGCGGCGACGAGCGCGTCCTGCGCCAGGTCCTCCGCGAGCTGGATGCTGCGGGTCATCCGGGTGAGCGCGCCGACGAGGCGGCCCGACTCGGCCCGCCACGTGGCGGTGATCGCTTCAGCCGAATTCGACCCGCTCGCTGCGCTCCCGGCGTCGGCGGCTGAATCCGGCCCGCTCGCAGCGCTCCCGGCGTCGGCGGTGGTCGACTCTGGCACGAGGGCCAGCGTATCGCCTCCCGTCAGCGGCGGGGCCGGTAGACGACGTGCGTGACGAGCGGGGTCGCGCGAACCGAGGCACAGTCGAGTCTCTGCGCCGGAACCCCGTCGAAGACACGGACGCCCGCGCCGAGGACGCACGGTGTCACGTGCAGTCGCAATTCGTCCAGCAGCCCGGCCGCGAGGAACTCGTTGACCGTTCCGGGGCCGCCCGCGACGGAGACGTCCCGATCGCCGGCCGCGGCCCGGGCGCGCTCGAGTGCTCGCCCGGCTCCGTCGGTGACGAAGTGGAAGGTGGTCCCGCCCTCCATCACGATCGGCTCGCGCGGGAAGTGGGTCAGGACGAAGACGGGGTTGTGGTACGGCGGGTTCGTGCCCCACCAACCCCGCCACTCCTGGTCCCACTCGCCGCGGACCGGACCGAACATGTTGCGGCCCATGATGGTTGCGCCGGACGTCGTGATCGCCTCGACCTCGGCCCTGTTGTCACCGGAATCGTCGAACATCCACCCGTGGAGCCAGGTCTCGTCGATGTCCCCGAACGGGGACTGCTCGCTCTGGTGCAGGCCGGTGGCGAAGCCGTCGGCCGACACCGAGAGGTCACTGAACACGATGCCCATGGCGCGACCTCCCTGTCAGTCGTCCGCCGGGGCGGGCGGCTCGTCGGCGATCTGCCGCAGCGTGGAGACCATGTTCAGCTCGGGCCAGTGGGTGGCGTGCAACTCGGCGAACTCCCGCGACGCCTCGATCGCCTCCTCGACGGTGTCGTACTGGAGCAGCGACCAGCCGCCGACGATCTCCTTGGACTCCGCGTACGGGCCGTCGACCCGGGTGATCTCGCCCTTGCGGACGACGAAGTTCACGGCGTCCTCCGTGCCGTACAGGCCGCCGCCGTCGAGGAAGTGGCCCTTCGCGGCCTGCTCTCCGATGTAGACGTCCATCGCGTCGAACAGCGCCTGCGGCGGCGTGCCGACCTCGGGGCCCTCGGCCATTCGTACGAATCCCATGAAACGAGGCATGTCGATCAGTCCTTTGCGTAGTCGGTGGAGAAACTCTCTCGCACTGACGTCGATCGGGCGACCCGGATTTCTACATGCGCCCGGGAACTTTTCTCGTCCCGGCACCGTCGGGCAGGAGAACGCGAGGTCAGACGGCCGACAGGACCGGGAGCGGAGGCAGGTCGGTCTCGTACAGCCACGCTCGCCACAGCTCGCGCAGCGGTTCGGGGCTGTACTTGGCCACGAGGGTCACGAAGTCCTCGGTGCTCACGGACTGGTGCGCGTACTCGGCCGTCCACTCGTGGAGCATGGAGAAGAACGCCGGGTCGCCCAGCGCCACACGGACCGCGTGCACCGTGAGCGCTCCGCGCTTGTAGACGCGGTCGTCGAACATCAGCTCGGGACCGGGATCGCCGACGACGATGTCGGTGCGGGACGCCGCGAGCTTGGAGTAGTAGCGCGCCGCCATCTGCTGGGTGGTCGCGTCGCCGCACTCCTGCGCCCACATCCATTCCGAGTAGCACGCGAAACCCTCGTGCAGCCAGATGTCCTTCCACCGGGTGAGGGTGAGGGAGTTGCCGAACCACTGGTGGGCGAGCTCGTGCGCCACGAGACGCTCGGCCGCCCGCGTACCGTCGCAGTGGTTGGCCCCGAAGATCGAGACCGTCTGGGCCTCGACGGGGATCTCCAGCGTGTCGTCCGTGATGACGACGGTGTACTCCGGGAACGGGTACGGGCCGAACCAGCGGGTGAAGGCGCGCATGATGCGCTCCTGATTGCCGAAACTGCGCTGGAAGCCGAGCGCGAGACGGGCCGGCAGGGCCGCGCGGATCGTGACCGGTTTGTCGGCGACCTTGATGAGGTCGTACGTCCCGATCTGGATCGTGGCGAGATACGTGGCCATCGGCGCGGCCTGCTCGTACACCCACGTGGTGTGCGCGGCGGCCACTTTGCGCGAGACGAGTACGCCGTTCGACACGACGCGGTACGGCGAATCCGTGGTGACCGAGATCCGGTACGAGGCCTTCGACGCGGGGTGGTCGTCGCACGGGAACCACGACGGTGCGCCGCTCGGCTGCGAGGCGACGATGACGCCCTCGGTGAGCTCCTCCCAGCCCACCTCGCCCCAGGTGGAGCGGATCGGCTTCGGGGTGCCGGCGTAACGGATGGCGATCGTCATCGCGGCGCCTGCGGGGACCTCGCTCGCCAGAGTGAGCTCGAGCTTGCCGCCGCGCTGCGCGTACCGCTGCGGACGGCGGCCGTTGATCGTGATCTTGGCCGCGCTGAGCGCGTCCGACAGGTCCAGGGCGAAGCGCTTGAGTGGCTCGGATGCCGTCGCCGTGATCTCGGCCTTGCCCTCGAGGCGGTTGCTCGCGACCTTGTACGTGAGGTCGAGGTCGTAGCGCGAGACGCGGTAGCCAGGGTTGCCGTGACCGGGGACGTACGAATCCACCGCGCGCGCGTGCTGCGGGTTCGGTGCGGCTCCGGCCTTCGGCTTCGCCGATTTGCGCACGGATCGCACCTTCCTTCTCGACCGGGGTTCGGGTGGTTACCTTACCGGCGCGCCGAGGGACCGGCAGCGAGGCGGGGCGGTAGTGACGACGGCTACCCCTGTTCGACGGTGCGTCCGCGGGGTTTCGGCGGGGAGTGGAAGACGATCAGCGCGCCGATGAGGAGCACGGCCACCACCACGAGGCACGCGATCACCGCCGTGCCCGTCACCGGTGATGCGGCGAACGACCACCGCGTGGGCGCGGATCCGCCGTCGTCGGCCGCGACCCGGTACCGCCAGCCCGCGTCTCCGATCAGGAGAGCCGCGATCGCCGCCGACGTCGCGGCGAGGGGGACCAGCGCGGTGACGGCGCGGGTGGCGATCCGTTCGCGGGTGCGCGGCTCGTCAGAGCGATTGCGGCGAGGAACATCACGGGCGAACACAGGAAGGCGACGTCGAGGACGTCCTCGATCGCGATGTCCACCGACTTCGGCGTGAGGAGAGTGAGAAGGTCGATGGGGCCGGCGCCCAGGAACGCGATCGTGGTCGCGACGGTCGCCACGGCGAGATTCCGCCGGATGCGGTCGCGGAAGACCGGGGTACTCGCCACATCGCACCTCACTGATCGCAATACACGAATCAGTGTAGTGGATATCGGCCGGGTCAGGCTGCGGGTTTGCGCAGCGTGACCGTCGCGACGCCGCCGTGCGGGGCGGGCTCCGGGTCCGACACGGTGTAGCCGGCCCGCTCGTAGGTGCGGATGTTGCGGGCGCTGCCGGCGCCGGTGAACATGAGGAACTCCCGGGTGTCCTCGGGCGCGAGGCTCTCCATGAGGGAGATCAGTTCGGTGCCGAGGCCGCGGCCTTCGAGATCGGGCGCCACCATGACCCGGCCGATGTGCCAGGTGTTCCCGGGCTCGCGACGGCCGCGGGCGGCGCCGATGAGACGTCCGTCGAGGCGCATCACGAACGTGGCCCACTCGGCCGTCCACGCCAGGATGTCGTCGTGGGTCTCGGTGAGAGGCGGGATCTCGAGAGTGTCGTTCGCGATGGCCTCCTGCACCCAGCAGCAGCGCTGCAGCACGAGCAGTTCCGCCACGTCGCTCGACTGGAACGGGGTGATCTGGAGTCCGTCAGTCACGGTGCGCCTTTCGTCGGGGGACGCGTGGTGCCCACCCTAGTGTCGCGGGTTCGACGGTGCGCCGCCCACTCCCGGAGCGGCCGGTGCGGCCCGCCGAAATCGTCGCTCCCCGCAGGAATCGCCGGTCGCCTCAGTGATATGCGGGGCGAGCGGGCGAAACTGCGGGGAGCCGGGGAACCTGCTGGGTGCGGGAGGGGCACCGTCGGGCTAGTCGCGCTTGCGCTTGCCCTCGCCCACGATCCACGGTGAGATCGGGTTGCCCTGCCACTTGGTGTTGGCGGGCACCGAGTCGCCGCGCATGACGAGCGAAGCCGGACCGACCGTGGCACCGTCGCCCACGGACGAGGCCGGGAGCGCGACGCAGTGCGGGCCCAGCGTGGCGCCCTTGCCGAGGACCACGGTGTCCATCGCCATGATCCGGTCGTGGAACAGGTGCGTCTGGACCACGCAGCCACGGGAGACGGTGGCGGCATCGCCGAGGGTGACCAGGTCGGCCTCCGGCAGCCAGTAGGTCTCGCACCACACGCCGCGGCCGATCTTCGCGCCCAGCATCCGCAGCCACAGGTTGAGGATCGGGGTGCCGGTGGCGGCGTGCGCGAACCACGGCGCGGCGACGCACTCGACGAACGCGTCGGACAGCTCATTGCGCCACACGAAGCTCGACCACAGCGGGTGCTCCTCGCGGCCGATCCGCCCGACCACCAACCACTTCGCGGCCGCGGCGGTGCAGCAGGCGACGGCGCCCGCCACGAGCAGCGTGACACCGGACAGCAGCGCAGCCAGCCACCATCCCGCGGTGGCGGCGAAGTAGTTCAGCGCCACCAGCGTGCCGAGGCCCAGGCCGAAGCTGACGAAGACCGCCAGCAGGCGCGCCGTTTCGACGGTGCCACGGGCCATCCGCAGCGCCAGCGACGGGTTGTAGGTGAACGTCGAATCCGTGTTGCCGGCCGTGCGGCGCAGGCGGACCGGGGCGACCCGAGCCACGAGCTTCCGCTCTTCGCCTTCGACGGGGTGGCGCTCAGCACGGCCACCAGGCCGTCCTTCGGAACGCGCCGGCCGGGCCCCGTCATACCCGAGTTACCGAGGAAGGCGCGCTTGCCGATCTTGGCCTCGTCGATGCGCATCCAGCCGCCGCCGAGCTCGTAGCTGCCGACCATGGTGTCGTCGGCGAGGAAGGAACCGTCGCCGATGGTGGTGAACTTGGGAATCACCATCGCCGTGGAGATCTCGGCGTCCTTGCCCACCTTGGTGCCCAGCATCCGGAACCAGATCGGCGTGAGCAGCGAGGCGTACAGCGGGAACAGGAACGTGCGGGCGGCGTCCATGAGGCGCTCGGTGGCCCACACCTGCCAGCCCATCCGTCCGTGCACGGGGTGGTAGCCGGGCTTGAGGCCGATCGAGAGCAGCCGCACCGCGACCAGCGTGAGCAACGCGTAGACGGTGAGCGAGACGATGACCGCGACCGGTAATACCGGAAGCGCCTGCAGCGCAGCCTGCTTCAGATGGTCCGCGTCCCGCACGAACCAGCCGATCAGGGCCAGGCCCGCGCCGATCGCGACCATCGGTAGACCCGCGAGCAGGATCGAGCTGATTCCGTAGATCCACATCCACATCGGTTTGCGCGGCGGGTACTCGGCGGGCCAGGGGTGCTCGGCCTTGCCGATCTTCTCCGCGGGCGAGCCCGCCCAGTGCTGCTTCGCCTTGACCTTGCCGAACACCGCGGACCCCGGCCCCACCTCGGCGCGCTTGCCGATCTTCGCGCCCGGCAGCAGCGTGGACCGCGCCCCCACCGACGCCTCCTCGCCGACGGCGATGGCACCGATGTGCAGCTCGTCGCCGTCGAGGTAGTGACCCGCAAGGTCCACCTCGGGCTCGACCGAGCAGTAGTCGCCCAACTCGAGCATGCCGGTCACGGGCGGCAGCGAGTGCAGGCTGACGCCGCGACCGACCGTTGCGCCGAGGGCGCGAGCGTAGTAGATCATCCACGGCGCGCCGGACAGGTTCTCCGCGCCTGAGGCAGCCGTGAATCGCTCCGCGATCCACAGCCGCAGGTGTTCCCGGCCGCCCCGCCGGTACACACCGGGCTGTAGCCGGCCGAGCAGCAGGCGGCACGCGATCACCGACAGCGCCATCCGGCCGGGCGGCGTGATGAACACGACGAACAGCGCCAGCACCGTCCACCAGCTGAGCGTGGGCAACAGCGTGGATCCGGTCGCCCACGCGAACACGTTGTTGGCGATGGCCATCCAGGTGAGCCACTGCAGGCCCGTCAGCGTGGTGAGCGGCACCGACAACAGGATCTGCGCGATCCCCGTCGACCGCGGCGTGGGCCGCACCTCGCGCGGCGCGGCGACCTCGGCGGGCCGGAGCGAATCCAGGTACGTCGCAAGGGAACCGAGGCGCGGGTGGTCGTACAGGTCGGCGACCGTCACCGACGGGTACTGCTCGCGCAGCGCCGTCACCAGCTGGGCCGCACTGAGCGATCCGCCGCCCTCGGCGAAGAAGTCGGCGTCCTCACTGGTGATCGACGCGCCGAGGATGCCGGACCAGCGCTCGGCCACCCACGCGGCGGTGCCGGCCAGGTCGCCGGTGTCGGTGTCGTCGGCGCCGGGCAGCGGCCACGGCAGGGCGTTGCGATCGACCTTGCCGGAGGTCCGCGTGGGCAACTCGTCCATCAGCGCGAGCCGCGGGACGAGGGCCGCGGGCAGTTCCTTGGCGAGCAACTCGCGGGCGGCCGTGAGATCGAAGTCGGGATCGGTCGAGGCCAGGTAGCCGACGAGCATCGACGTGCCGGCGGAGTTCTTGCGCACGGCGGCAGCGGCGCCGGAGACGCCGGGCAGGTTCTGCAGCGCGTTGTCGACCTCGCCGAGCTCGATCCGCCGGCCGCCGACCTTCACCTGGTCGTCGGCGCGGCCCTCGAAGAGCAGTCCCTCGGGCTCGAGGCGCACCAGGTCGCCCGACCGGTACGCGCGGTCCCAGCCGAGTGTCTCCATCGGCGCGTACTTCTCGGCGTCCTTGGCCGGGTCGAGGTAGCGGGCCAGGCCCACGCCGCCGATCACAAGCTCGCCGGACTCGCCGACGGCCACGGGGAGCGACGTAACGGGGTCCACGACGGCCAGGTCCCAGCCCTGCAGCGGCAGGCCGATCCGGACGGGGCCCTTGCCGTCGAGCGGGGCCGCGCACGCGACGACGGTGGCCTCGGTGGGGCCGTAGGTGTTCCACACCTCGCGGCCGTCGACGGCGAGTCGCTGTGCCAGTTCGGGCGGGCAGGCCTCGCCGCCGAAGATGAGCAGGCGGACCGCTTCCAGGGCCTCGGCCGGCCACATGGCGGCCAGGGTCGGCACCGTCGACACCACGGAGATGTCGCGGGAGACGAGCCAGGGGCCGAGGTCCATGCCGGACCGCACCAGCGAGCGGGGCGCGGGTACGAGGCAGGCGCCGTGGCGCCAGGCGAGCCACATCTCCTCGCAGGAGGCGTCGAACGCGACGGACAGGCCGGCGAGTACGCGGTCGCCGGGGCGCAGGGGCTCGTCCTGCAGGAACAGGCGCGCCTCGGCGTCGACGAAGGCCGCCGAGTTGCGGTTCGTGACCGCCACGCCTTTGGGGGTGCCCGTGGAGCCGGAGGTGAAGATGATCCACGAGTCGTCGTCGGGGGTGGGGAGGCGATTGCCCGGCTCGGCCGTCCCGGCCTCGATCGCGGCGGCGTGCGCCTTGGTCCCTGCGGCGCGCCAGAGCCCGTCCCCGGTGAAGATCGCCGCGGCGTCGGCCTCGCCGAACACCAGGTCGGCGCGCTCCTGCGGGTCGTCGGCGTCGACGGGGACGTACGCGCAGCCGGCCGCGAGGGTCGACAGGATCGCGACGTACAGCGAGCGGTGCCCCGACGGCATCCGGATCCCGACGCGGTCTCCGGCGCGGACGCCGCTGCGGCCCAGGAATTCGGCGCCCTGCAGCACCTCGTCCCACAGCTCGGAGTAGGTGAGGACGGCGTCGCCGTCGTCGATCGCGGGGACCTCGGGGTGGGCGTGGACTGCCGCCTCGAGGATGTCGATCAGGGTGCGCGGTTCGGGCGCGAGTGCGGACAGCAGGTACTGCGGGGGGATCTCGTTCGGGACCACGGTGGCCGACTTCCTCCGGTTATGCAGACGGGCACGAGAGAGAACACAGAACTTCGCGTCGATTGTGTCAGGTCACAGAACCACCGCAGCGCGGGTGGCGGCGCTAAGCTGGAGACATAGATTACTGGCCAGTAACAAGGAGTGTTGATTTCATGGCCGTCATCGCCCACCGAGGCCGCAGCGTTCGCGCGCTGATCGTGCTCTGGTTCGTCCGCATCGTGATGAAGACGGTGTTCCGCCTGTTCCCGATGAATGACCGCACCCTGCCGATCCTGCGTGCCTTCGATCCGTACCTGAGCCGCGTCCCCAACTCGGTGCGCGGCGTGCGGATCGAGAAGATCGTGCTCGGCGGGGTGCCCACCGAGCGCATCGTGCCCGACGGTGACGCGGACCCGCACCCGCGCGCGGCCCTCGTCTACTACCACGGCGGCGCGTTCATCGGCTGCGGGCTGGACACCCACCGCCGCATCGCGTCGCTGTTGGCCCGGGGCCTGCGCGTACCCGTCTACAACGTCGAGTACCGGCAGTACCCCGACGGTGGCGTCGGAACCTCGGTCGCCGACGGCTTCGCCGCGTACCGCGAGTTGCTCGAGTCCGGCGAGTTCGACCGGATCCTCGTGGCGGGCGACTCCGCCGGCGGGTTCGTGTGCGCGAAGGTGATCGAGTACGCCGCCGAGGCGGGGATCCAGGGGCCGACCGCGTTCGCCGGCTTCTCGCCGTTCCTGGACATCAGTGCCGGCCTGCCGCGCACGTCGCGACACGATGCGATGCTGCCGCTCGCCAAGATCCGCAAGCTGCGCACCGTGCTCGGGCGCGGCCCGGAAGCGCTGCGCGGCCCGGAGGACATGACGACCGACGCCACCGCCGTGTACTTCCCGCCGACGGTGCTGTTCGCCGCGAGCCGCGAGGCGCTCGAGTTGGACGCCCTGGAGCTGCACGGGTCGCTGGACCGCGCGGGTGTGGTCAACGAGGTGCACCTGTACGACGCGCAGGTCCACGCCTTCGTCGTGGGGGCGGGCATAACCCCCGAGTCCTGGCACGCGTACAAGACGGCGGTCGGTTTCCTGTCCGAGCGGCTGACCGAAGCCGAAGCCGAGGCCGGGGACGGCGCGGCGGCGCCATCGCCGCGGAGCGAGGTCGCCTGAGACGGTCCGCCCGTCGGATCTGGCGATCGTCGAATAACATCGGGTTGGGTATCGTAAACTCACGACATGAGGATGCGATGGACAGTCCGGGGTTCGCGGCCGCCGCCACCGCCGTCGTCGTCGCGGGGTCGGCGACCGCGCTCGGGACTGCGGGAACCGCCTGCGCCTGTAGCTGCGCGCCGCCGCGGGCGATGCCGAACCCGGTGGTGATCGAGGGAACGGTGCGGTCGGGCCGCGAGGTTCCGCGCGCAGTGGATCGGTGGGCCGACGGTCTCGTCTACACGATCGCCGTGACCCGCGTGTACGGCGACACCGGCGCGCGGGCGCCGCGCACCGTCACCGTCGGGGTGCCGGCGCGGCTCGGCGCGTCGTGCGGGCTGAACTACCGCGACGGCGCGAAGGTCCGGCTGCTGGTGAACAAGAGCCGCACCGGTGTGGCGCAGTGGTCGACGGACCTGTGCACGAACCTGGGCATCTCCAAGGTCGACCTGGCCCGCCTCCCGGTGTCCGTCCCGGCGTGACGGGTCACCCCACCAGGATCAGGGTGACGTCGGCGTCGGTGACTGCGGTCAGCGAGTGCAGGACCCGCTGATCGATCTGCAGTGCCCGCCCGGGTTCGAGGGTGACTGCGGCACCGTCGACCTCCACCGTGACGGTGCCGCGCTGCCCGAGCAGCACGATCGGCCGCGGGGCGCTGTGGCCGGGCATGGTCTGACCGGCGGCGAACGTGATCTGGATCAGGCGCGCCGCGTCGGTCCGCTGGCGCAACTGGACCGACGGTGCCTCGCCCTCCTTCGGGGTTCCGCTCGCGAGCCCGTCGACCTCGGACCAGGTACCGGACATGTCATCGACTCCTGTCGAACTCGGCGATCACAGCGGTCTGGCCGCGCCGGACCGCGTGCTGGCGCGGCGTGACACCGTCGAAATCACCCAGGTCGGGCTTCGCGCCCGCGTCGAGCACGAGGCGGACGGTTTCCACGTGCGCGGCGTCGCCGTTGCCCAGGATCACGGCCTCGAGCAGGCAGGTCCAGCCGGACGCGTTGACGTGGTCCAGGTCGACCTTCGCGGCGATGAGCAGCTTCACGTTCGCCACGTGCCCGTGTTCGCACGCCGGGATCAGCGCGGTGCCGCGGTAGCGGTTGAGGCTGGTGACGTCCGCGCCGTGCCGCAGCGTCGAGGCGAGGATCTCCGTCATCCCCTCGGCGCCGGCGTACAGGTACGCCGAGTCCTGGATGTCGTCCTTGGCGTTCGGGTCGGCGCCCGCGTCGAGCAGGGCGAGCGCGATCGGCGTGTTCCCGGCCTTCGTGGCCGCGACCAGCGGCGTCCGGCCCGCCGCGCCGCGCTGCTCCAGATCCGCGCCCGCGGCGATCGCGGCGCGGACGCCCGCCAGGTCGTTCGCCGCGACCGCCGTGCTCAGCGCACGGGTCGCCTCCGGGCTCGGGGCGGGGCGCATCGTCGACGACGGTGCCGCGACCGGCGCGCTCGACGGTGCCGGGGCGGACGCGCTGGACGGTGACGGCGCGGATGCGGTCTGCTCGGCCGAGCATCCCGCGAGCAGCACTGCCACGGAGAGCGCCGCGAGTCGCTTCACACCGCGATCCCGGCGTTGCGGGCGTGGAGTGACCGGACCTCAGCGGTGAGTGAGGGCTCCGGGCCCGCGACCTCGATGCCCGGGGCCACCGCGCCGATCGGTAGCGGAGTCACCGGCGCGGGCGCGACGTTCCACTCGGCGTGCCAGGCGACGAGCTGCTCGGTGCTCGCGGCGTACACGATGCGCCCGAGCCCCACCCAGGCGTGGGCGGCGCTGCACATCGCGCAGTGCTCGCCGGACGTGTAGGTGACCGCGGCGGCGCGCTCGGCGGGGGAGAGGTGCTCGGCCGCCCAGCGCGCGATCTCGAACTCGGGGTGGCGCGTGGCATCGCCCCCGGCGACCCGGTTGCGGTCCTCGAAGACGACGGTGCCGTCCGCGTCGATCAGCAGCGAGCCGAACGGCTCGTCGCCGGCGTCGAGCGCCTCGCGGGCGAGATCGACGCATCGCCGCAGGTGGACGAGGTCAGTAGGGAGTGGGGCGGTGGGAATCGGCGAACCTGTCACACCTTGACCGTATCGTCCGAGTCAGGCGAATCGGTCGCCGAACCGGAACCCGGAGGAGCGCTCATGGCACTGCACGTACAGATGATCAACCTGGACTGCGCCGACGTTGCGGCGCAGGCGTCCTTCTGGTCGGCGGCGCTCGGCCTGCCGGTCGACGAGAACGACGGCAACGAGTTCATGCGGACCATCGGATTCGAGCGCCCCGATCTGCCGCGGATGATGTTCCTCGCGGTGCCCGAGCGGAAGACGGTGAAGAACCGCATGCATCTCGACCTGCACGCCGACGATAGAGCCGCGGAGGTCGATCGACTGCTCGCGCTCGGCGCCACCCACCTGCGCGACCACGAGGAGTTCGGATTCCGGTGGACGGTGCTCGCCGACCCCGAGGGCAACGAGTTCTGCATCGCCCAGGGCTGATTCAGCGGTCGGTCACCTTCCACGAGGCTGCGGATTCCTGCGCGTTCCAGAACCGGGCGAAGGCGCCACCGGCGGCGAGCAACTCGTCGGGTGAGCCGGTTTCGATGCAGCGCCCGTCGTCGATCACGACGATCCGATCGGCACGCCGGATCCCCGCCCGACGGTGCGCGACGATCACCCGGGTGCGGGCGATCGCGTCCGCGGACAGCGCGTCGACGACCGCCCGCTCGTTGGAGTTGTCGAGGGCGCTGGTGGCTTCGTCGATCAGCAGGATCGGCGCGGGTTTGAGCAGGGCCCGGGCGATGCTCACACGCTGGCGCTCGCCGCCGGACAGTGTGGCCCCGGCCTCGCCCACCCGGGCGTCGAGCCCGCCGGGAACGCGGTCGACGACCTCGTCCACCCGGGCGAGCGCGGTCGCCGCCGCGACGCGCTCGGCGGGCGCATCCGGGTCACCGGCGCGGACGTTCTCGCCGATGGTCTCCGCCGCCAGATAGGGCTCCTGGAAGACCACGCTGGTCAGGGCACGGCGGGACGGTGGATCGAGTTCGGCCACATCGATGCCGTCGACGAGGATGCGGCCGGACACCGGTTGGTGCAAGCCCGCGATGAGCCCCAGGATCGTGCTCTTGCCCGATCCCGAGGCGCCGATGACGGCGGTGGTGGTGCCGGACTCGAAGGCCAGCGTCAGGCCGCGCAGCACGGGGCGGTCGGCGTCGCCGTAGTGGAACGTGACGTTCTCGAGTTCGATGCGAGGCGCGGTAGGAGCGGTGCGGTGCGACGCGCCCACGGGGTCGACGGGCGCCTCGATCACGCTCGTGATGCGGCGCAGCGTGAGCCGGGTGGCCTCCAGGCCCGGTGCGAGTAGCCCGAGCGTGGTGAACGGCTCGAGGTAGCGCACGATGACCACGATCAGCGCGGCAGCGGCGGCGGGTGCGAGATCGCCGCGCAGCGCGAGCCACGCGGTGGTCGCGCCGAGCGCGAACAGGGCGATCTGAGCCGCGACGCCGAACATGATCTGGCCGGGGATCTGCAGTAGCAGCAGACGCATCGTGGCGCCGTGCTGGTGTGTGAGGGCGTCGCCGGCGAGGCTGCGCTCGGGCTCGGCTCGCCGCGCCACCCGCAGCGCCTGCTGCGTGCGCGCGAACTCGATGACGCGCTCGCTCAGCCGGGAGTTGGCCGCGTCGGCGACGCGGTCCGCGCGCTCGGTGACGGCGCCCGCCGCCGTGAGGGCGCCGAGCAACAGGGGGACTCCCGCGAGCGCGACGAGGCCCAGCGGCCAGGCGACGGGCAGCAGCGCGACGCCGATCGCGACCGGGAGCGCGACCGCCGTGAGCAACGGCACGACGAGGTAGACGAAGACGCCGACGAGGTCCGGCCCGGTCGCGGCGACGGCCTGGCGGGCGGTCGCGGTGTTCTCGGTGCCGAACCACGTCAGGCGGATGTGGGAGAGCCGCTCCGCGACGGTGTGCTGAGCGCTGTCCAGCGTCCCGAAACCCAGCTCATAGGCGTACCGCGACGCGACGGAGTCGATCCACCAGCCGAGCGCGGTGGCCGCGGTGAGCGCGCCCAGCCAGGCGGCTGCGCGGCCGTGGTCACCGTCGAACAGGGCGGTGAGGAGCGGGATGAGCAGCACCACGCCCGCGGCCCGTGCCGCCACGGACACCGCGGCGTACGCGAGGAACCGTGCGATCACGGGGCGCCCGCCGGCGGGGAGGAGGGAGAGCAGGGTCCGGATCATCGTGCGTCTCCCGTCGTGGCGTGCGCGGCGTCCCACATGGTCCGGTAGGTGCCTTCGGCGGCCAGCAACTCGGCGTGCGTGCCCTGCTCGACGATCCGCCCGGCGTCGAGGACGACGATCGCGTCGGCGTCGACGACCGTGTGCAGGCGGTGGGCGATCATGAGCACTGTGCGGCCGGCTGCGAGACGGCTCAGCGACTGCTGCACCAGGTACTCCGATTCGGGGTCCGCGAAGGCGGTCGCCTCGTCGAGGATGAGGACAGGGGCGTCGGCGAGGATCGCGCGGGCGATCGTGAGGCGTTGTCGCTCACCGCCGGACAGCGCGGGATCGCGGCCCAGTACCGTGTCGTAGCCCTGCGGCATCCGCAGGATCCGCTCGTGCATGTCGGCGGCGCGGGCGGCGTCCTCGATCCGCTGCCTGTCGGCGTCCGGGACCGCGAGCGCGATGTTCTCGGCGACGGTCCCCACCACCAACTGGGTCTGCTGCAGGACGATTCCCAGGTGCCGGTACAGCTCGTCGGCCGCCATCGTGCGGATGTCCTTGCCGCTCACCGTGATCTCCCCGTCGCCCACGTCGTGGAACCGGGCGATCAGCGCGGCCAGAGTGGACTTGCCGGAGCCGGAGGCGCCGACGAGCGCCGTCACCGTACCGGGACGCAACGTGAGCGAGACATCGTGCAGCACCGGCACATCGGGGCGGTAGCCGAACGTGACGTCGCGGATCGCGACCTCGCCCGGCGCACCGTCGAGCTCGCCCGACGGTGCGCGTTCGGTCAGCTCGGGCGCGTCGAGCACGATCTGCAGGTCGCGCGCCGCGATCATGCCCGCGCGCAGTCCGGCGAGCCCGTACCCGATCCCCAGCAGGCGCACCCCGAAGGTCGCGCCCAGGAGTAGGAACGGCAGCAGGTCCACCGGGTCGGTCCAGCCGAGGGTCACGAAGAGGGTTCCCGCGGCGGCGATCACCCAGAGGAAGGTGGTAGGCCGGGTGACGATGTCCATGATCGTCTTGGTGCGGACGAACGGCCGCTGCCAGGCGGAGAGGAAGGCGATGTAGCCGTCCAGGTTCCGCCGGAAGCCGGACGCGAGCACGCCGCCGAAGACGCGGATGACCGGCTGCGCGTCGAGGTACGCGGTGGCCTCGTCGTCCATCTTCTCGACCCACGCCTGGTGCTGCGGGATCTTCACCGACGACGAGATGATCATGCGGTACATGGTGAGCAGGTAGCCGAGGACCGGGATGAGCAGGAGCAGCGCGATCCCCCAGTCGACGGCGAACAGGTACACGAGCACCGCGATCGGCGCCACGACGGCGGCCACGGAGTCGGGCACCGCGTGCGTGACGAGGTAGTGCAGCGCAAGAGTGTTGTCCTGCACCAGGTTCTTGATCCCGCCTGAGGTGCGAGTGGTGAACCAGCCGAGTGGCAGTCGCGCGAGCTTGCCCAGCAGCGATTGCCGCAGGTCCCGGGAGAACCGCGCGTCCACGGCGTGCAGCCACAGCATGAGCGCCGATTCGAGCAGCGCGCCGACGCCGAGGAGGACGATCGCGAGGATGCCGATGGTCCAGAGCTCCTGCGCCGGTGCGTGATTCAGCAGCCTGCGTCCGAGTTCGACCAGCAGCAGGTACGGCGCGAACTGCAGCAGTGTGATGATCGCCTGCAGCACACCCGAAACGATCATCGTGCGCTTGAGTGGCGCCAGAAGTCTTCCCGCCGCGGCGGCCTTCCACCGGCCGGCGGGCGCCGGTGCCGGAACGGGCTCGGGGGCGGACACCGGTGCGGATGCGGCTTCCGCGGCCGGGGCGGCGGGCGCGGCACCGTCGGGACCGGGAACGGCGCCGTCGAACGGCGACGGGGCCTCGGCGTCCTCGGGCGCCCGTTCCTTGCCCATCGCCTTGCCCTGTGACCAGTAGGCGAGTGCGTGTGTCTCCGAACGGGGAATCCGAACTCCTTGAGCCGGGCGCGGATCAGCTTGAGGGACCCCTGTTCCGGGCCGGCCCAGGCGTACCAGTTCGACCAGTCCCGGGCCTCGATGGCGTCGGCGAGCGACTGCGGGCCCGCGCGATGAACCCAGTGCACCCGCAGTCGCGGGTGGTGGCTCACCGGGAGCTCGCGGTCGGCGGGTTCGTGCTCTTCGAGGTACGCCTCGATCGGGATCTCGGGCGGCATCGCGGCGATGATCGTGTTGATCGCCGGGATCGACGCCGAGTCGCCCAGCAGGAGGTAACCGGCCGGAGGGTCGTCGGGGATCTCGAGCGGGACCGAGCTCATGTAGTTGACCGCCACCGTGTCGCCGGGCTCGGCCGCGCGGGCCCAGTTCGACGCCGGGCCGGACGGCTCGTGCAACACGAAGTCGAGCGCGAAGCGGCCGGTCGCCGCGTCGACCTCCGAGAACGTGTAGGCGCGCTGGAACTCCTTACCGGAACCGTCGGGGAACCAGACCCGAATCCACGACGTGGGGCCGTCGGAGACCTCGTCGAACAGGGTGTCCGAGTGGAATCGCACGCGCACGCAGTGCGAGGCGCGTCGTTCCGATTCCAGAACTGTGATCAGGTGGTCCTGGGCGCCGAACGCCCGCATGACCGCCCCGCTGAATCCGCGTGCCATCGTCGCCCCTTCCGCCCGTGTACGGAAAGGGTAACCTAAGTCGCTGGGTGGATCACGCCGCCTGGTCGGCGAACTGCGTGCGGTAGAGCTCGGCGTACCGTCCGCCCTGCGCCAGTAGGGCGTCGTGCGTGCCGCGTTCGACGATGCGCCCGGCTTCGAGCACCAGGATCTGGTCCGCGGCGCGGATCGTGGAGAGGCGGTGCGCGATCACCAGTGACGTGCGGTCGGCGAGGGCCTCGGCCAGTGCCGCCTGGACGGCGGCCTCCGACGTCGAGTCCAGGTGGGCCGTGGCCTCGTCGAGGATCACGACGGACGGCTGAGCGAGCAGCAGCCGCGCGATCGTCAGCCGCTGGCGCTCGCCGCCCGACAGGCGGTAGCCGCGCTCGCCGACCACCGTGTCCAGGCCGTCCGGCAGGTGCTCCACCAGGTCCTCGAGGCGCGCGCGGCGCAGCGCGTCGTGCACCTGCGCGTCCGTCGCATCGGGGTTCGCGAGCAGCAGGTTCGCGCGGATCGTGTCGTGGAACAGGTGCCCGTCCTGCGTGACCAGGCCGATGGCGGCGTGCAGGCTCCGGGCGGTGATGTCACGCAGGTCCGTGCCGTTCAGGGTGATCGCCCCGGAATCCGGGTCGTAGAGCCGGGTCGCGAGCTGGGCGATCGTCGACTTCCCGGCGCCGGAACTGCCGACCAGCGCGACCATGGTGCCGGGTGCGGCGGTGAACGAGACGTCGTGCAGCACCGTCTCGCCGCCGCGGGTGTCGAGCTGCGCGACCTCCTCGAGCGACGCGAGCGAGACCTTGTCCGCGGAGGGGTAGGCGAAGTCGACGCCGTCGAAGCGCAGCTGCGCCGCGCCCTTGTCGATCGCGATGGCGTCGGGCGCGTCGCGAACCATAGGTTCCAGGTCCAACACCTCGAAGACGCGCTCGAACGAGACCAGCGCGGTCATCACCTCGACGCGCGCGTTCGCGAGCGCGGTGAGCGGAACGTAGAGCCGGGTGAGCAGCAGTGCCAGCGCGACGACGGCGCCCGCCTGTAGATCGCCGCGGATGGCGTAGAAGCCGCCCAATCCGTACACCAGGGCGAGTGCGAGCGAGCTGACCAGCGTCAGCATCGTCACGAAGGTCATCCGGGCCATGGCGATGCGGACGCCGATGTCGCGCACGGCGCCGGCGCGCCAGGCGAACTCGTGCGATTCGATCTCGGGCCGGCCGTACAGCTTGACCAGGGTGGCGCCGGGGGCCGAGAAGCGCTCTGTCATCTGGTCGCTCATCGATGCGTTGTGCCGGGCCGCGCGGCGCGACATGGCCGCGATCTTCCGCCCCATGCTGCGCGAGGGAATGATGAACACCGGTAACAGGAGCAGTGCCAGCAGCGTGATCTGCCACGAGATCGTGAGCATCACGCCCAGCGTGAGAGCGAGCGTGACCACGTTGGTGACCACGCCGGCGAGGGTGTCGGAGAATGCGCGCTGCGCCCCGAGCACGTCGTTGTTGAGGCGGCTCACCAGCGCGCCCGTGCGGGTCCGGGTGAAGAAGGCCACCGGCATCGTCTGGACGTGGTCGAAGACGGCCGTGCGCAGCTGGTAGATCAGGCCCTCGCCGATGCGCGAGGAGAACCAGCGCGAGAGCAGGTCGACGCCCGCGCCGACGATCGCGATGACCGCGATCAGGACCGCGAGCTGGACCACCGCGGACGTGGGGCCGCCGCCCACGATGCGGTCCACCACCCTGCCCGCGAGCAGCGGCGTGGCCACGGCGAGCAGCGCCGAGACCACCGAGAGCAGCAGGAACGCGGTGAGCCGCCAGCGGTGCGGCCGGGCGAACGGGCCCATCCGGCGCAGCGTGTCGGCGGGGCGGCGCGACGGTGCGTCGAGCGACCGATTCCCCTGGTACAGGGTGCTCCATGCGACCGATTCCATGCTCATGCATGAAACCCTACGACCTCAAGTTAACTTGATGTCCAGTCGTTCGCGGAGGGCGTAGCGCGGGCCGTTCCCCGCGGTGGCGCAGGATGGCGGGGTGTCCGTGGTCGAGCTGGTGCTGGTGTGCGTGGCGGGCTTCGCCGCGGGCCTGATCGGATTCCTCACCGGCCTCGCGTCCGTGGTCTCGTACCCGGCGCTGCTCGCCGCGGGGCTCGCGCCCGTGGCCGCCAACGTGACCAACACCGTGGCGATGGTCGCTGTCGGCGGCGGCTCCGTCGCGAACTCTGTCTCCGACCTCGCCGACGACAAGCCGCGCATGCTCCGGCTCGCGGTGCTCGCCCTGGCCGGCGGCGCGGTCGGTTCGACGGTGCTGCTGCTCGCCCCCGGCGATACCTTCGAGCGGATCGTGCCGGTGCTGGTCGGGATCGCCTCGCTCGCGATCCTGCTGCAGCCGCGGCTGCGCGCGCTGGCGGGCGAGCGCACCTTTCCGGTGGTGTTCCCGATCGGGATCTTCCTGGTCGCGGTGTACGGCGGGTACTTCGGTGCGGGCGCGGGCGTGATGATCCTGGCGCTCACCCTGGTCTGCACGACGATGCCGATGTGGCGGGCCGTGGTCGAGAAGAGTTACGTCCTGGGGATCGCGAACCTGGTCGCGGCGCTGGCTTTCGCCGCCTTCGGTCCCGTGCACTGGCCCGCCGCCGTCGCGATGGGCGTCGGTGGCTTCGCGGGCGGCTGGTGCGGCCCTCCGGTCGCCAAACGCGTCGATCAGGACCTGCTCCGCCGGACGGTGGCCGTCTGCGGCCTGGGTCTGTCGGTCTGGCTGGCGCGCGTCTGGTTCTGAGCGCGCGCCGGCGGCGGACCGTCGAACCGCGACGCGGCGGCGGACCGTCGAACTGCGGAGCCCGCGCCCCCCGATTCGTCCCAGCCCCACCGATTCGACCGGCGTTCCGGTGGGGCTCGGACGAATCGGGGGAGGGCGGCGTTTCGAGGGGGGCACGACGGAAAGGGGGGCGCCGTACGAAAAGGGGGCGGGAGTCCGGTGGGGTTGACAAGTCTCGATGTTTACTTGAGTCTCAATAATCACAATCACCTCATTGGTAACGAAGGAGACCCGGATGCCCGTGTGGATCGACGGCGGCCCCCGTCGCTCTCGGCGATCGAGGGCCGCGCGGGCAGCGGCGGCCACCGTCGTCCCTGCGCTGCTGGTGGGGGGCGCGCTCGCGGCCTGGGATCGCTCCGCGCCGGCGTCCGCACCGTCGGACCCGGTCCTGGTGGACCTCCCCGGCGCGGCCGGCGGGCACGGTCGCGGGATGAGTCAGCTCGGCGCGTTCGAGTACGCCAAGCAGGGCTGGACCGTCCATCAGATCCTGAACAAGTACTACCCCGGTGCGACGCTGGGCACCGTGCACACCGGGTTGCCCGTCACCGTCAACCTGACCGAGCGTAAGCGGCTCGACGTACTCGCCCCGGCGGGCGCCGTGGTCGGGGGCCAGCAGGTGGCCCCGGGCCAGGCCGTGAGCATCGACGGTACGACCGCGACGATCCGCGCGGGATGCGGCGGCGCGGTCGTCGGCTCGATCCCGAGCCCGGACGGCACCGTCGCACCCCCGACGGCCAACCAGTCCGTCCCCGCCGACCAGGTGCTGCGGTTCTGCGGCGATAACGCGGGGTACCGGGGCAGCCTCGTCGCGCGCGGCGGCAAGGTGCTCAACGTGGTCGGGCTCGAGGACTACGTGCGCGGCGTCGTCCCGATCGAGAGCTCGCCCGGCTGGGCCGACCAGGGCGGTACCGCGGCCCTGCAGGCCCAGGCGATCGCGGCCCGCTCGTACGCGCTGGTCCGCGGCGCCGAGCGCGGCGACGAGTTCACCGACACCCAGGCCTCTCAGGTCTACGGCGGCGTCGATCGCGAGGATCCGCGCACCGACGCCGTGGTGGCGAGCACGGGCGGGCTCGTGATGGCGCAGGCGGGTCGCGTGTTCGAGACCGAGTACGGGGCATCCCGCGCCGACGACCCGGCCTCGCGTCCCGCGCCGTAGTGTGAGTCGTATGGCGAAGTTGCAGCTGGGATACAAGGCGTCGGCGGAGCAGTTCGGGCCGCGCGAGTTGGTGGAGATCGCCGTCGCGGCGGAGGCCGCCGGCCTGGATTCGGTCGCGGTGAGCGACCACTTCCAGCCGTGGCGCGTGAACGGCGGCCACGCGCCGTTCTCGCTGGCGTGGATGGCCGCCGTGGGGGAGCGTACCGAGCGGGTGAAGATCGGCACCTCGGTCATGACGCCCACGTTCCGCTACAACCCGGCGGTGATCGCGCAGGCGTTCGCGTCGATGGCGTGCATGTACCCGGACCGGATCTTCCTGGGCGCCGGCACCGGCGAGGCGCTCAACGAGTACGCCACCGGCTTCCAGGGCGAGTGGCCGGAGTTCAAGGAGCGGTTCGCGCGGCTGCGCGAGTCCGTGCGGCTGATGCGCGCACTGTGGTCCGGCGAGATCACGAACTTCGAGGGCGACTACTACCACACCAAGGACGCGGTCCTGTTCGATGTTCCGGAGAACCCGGTGCCCGTCTACATCGCCGCCGGCGGCCCCGTCGTCGCGAAGTACGCGGGCCGCGTGGGCGACGGCATGATCTGCACCTCGGGCAAGGGCATGGAGCTCTATACCGACAAGTTGATCCCCGCAGCGAAGGAGGGATCGGACCTCGCCGGCCGAGACTTCGAGGCGCTGGACAAGATGATCGAGATCAAGATCAGCTACGACCCGGATCCGGAGCTGGCGCTGGAGAACACGCGGTTCTGGGCGCCGCTCTCGCTCACCGCGGAGCAGAAGCATTCGGTGAACTCGAGCGCCGAGATGGAGCGCCTCGCCGATGAGCTGCCGATCGAGCAGGTCGCCAAGCGGTGGATCGTCACGTCGGATCCCGACGAGGCCGTCGCGGTCGTCAAGCAGTACGTGGATGCGGGCCTGAACCATCTGGTGTTCCACGCGCCCGGCCACGACCAGCGGCGGTTCTTGGACGTCTTCGCCCGGGACCTCGAGCCCCGCCTGCGTGCGCTGGGTTGATCGAGAACTGCGATAGTTAGCCCATGGGCCAGACCGCGGAGCGATCCCCGAAGACGACCAGTATCTACATCGCCTCCTCGGAGGGCGATACGGGCAAGTCCACGATCGCGCTCGGCGCGATGAACCTCCTGACGTCCACGGGCTGGACGATCGGCGTGTTCCGGCCGATCCCGCGGTCCACGGGGAGCAGCGGGACTACATCCTGGAGCTCCTCATCGAGCAGTGCACCGCCGACCTCACCTACGACGAGTGCGTGGGCGTGAGCTACCAGCAGGTGCACGAGGACCCGGACGCGGCGATCGCGCAGATCGTGGACCGCTTCCACGCGGTGGCGGACAAGTGCGACTTCGTGCTCGTCCTGGGGTCGGACTACACCGACGTCACCACGCCGACCGAACTGTCGTTCAACGCGCGGATCGCGGTGAACCTCGGGTCGTCGATCCTGCTCGCGGTCAAGGCGCTCGACCGTACCCCGGACGAGGTTGTGCTCGCCGCCGAGCAGGCGATGTCGGAGATCCGGGTGAATCACGCCCACACCGCGTCGATCATCGCGAACCGCTGCGCCCCCGATCAGCGCGAGGTGGTCTGCGCGGCCCTCGAGGCGGAGACGGGGCTGCCCGTCTGGGTACTGCCCGAGGAGCCGGTGCTCACCGCGCCGACCATCGGCGAACTGATGGATGCCATGGACGGCAAGCTCCTCTGGGGCGACCCGGAACTGCTCTCCCGCGAGGCGATGGACGTGCTGGTCGCGGGCATGACCGCCGAGCACAGTCTGGAGCGGCTCACCGAGGGCGTGGCGGTGGTCGCGCCCGGCGACCGGTCCGAGGTGCTGCTGTCGATGGTCACCGCGCACCGAGCCAACGGCTTCCCGTCGCTGTCCGGGATCATCCTCAACGGCGGCTACGCCCCGCACCCGATGACCGCGGCGCTGGTGGACGGGCTGAAGCCGAACCTGCCGATCGTCGCCGTCGAGCACGGCACCTACGAGACCGCCCGGATCGCGTCGAACACCCGCGGCCGCGTGGGGCCCGGATCCGAGCGCAAGGTGGACCTGGCGATCGCGCTCACCGAGAAGTACGTGGTCTCCGAGGCTCTGCTGGAGGCGTTGCAGGTCTCGAATCCCGGTGTGGTGACGCCGCAGATGTTCGAGTACAACCTCATCGCGCGGGCCCGCGCCGATCGCAAGCGGATCGTGCTGCCGGAGGGCGACGACGACCGCATCCTGCGCGCGGCGGGACGGCTGCTGCAGCGCGAGGTCGCCGACCTGACGATCCTGGGCCAGGAGTCCCGCGTGCGCGCCCGCGCCGCCGAACTGGGCGTCGACCTCGGCGACGCCGACGTGATCGACCCGAAGCGCGCAGCCGATCTCGTCGCGAAGTTCGCGCAGACCTATTACGAGCTGCGCAAACACAAGGGCATGACCCTCGAGCGCGCCGCCGAGGCGGTGGTCGACGTGAGCTACTTCGGCACGCTGATGGTGTACCACGGCCTCGCCGATGGCATGGTCTCCGGCGCGGCGCACACCACGGCGCACACCATCCGGCCGTCGTTCGAGATCGTCAAGACCAAGCCCGGCGTCTCGACGGTGTCGTCCATCTTCCTGATGTGCCTGCCGGACAAGGTGCTCGCGTACGGCGATTGCGCGGTGGTCCCGGACCCGACCGACACGCAGCTGGCCGACATCGCGATCTCGTCGGCGCAGACCGCGGCGCAGTTCGGCATCGATCCGCGGGTGGCGATGCTCTCCTACTCGACGGGCGAGTCCGGCACCGGCGCCGATGTCGACAAGGTGCGGGCCGCCACCGGACTGGTCCGCGAGCGCGCACCGGAACTGTTGGTGGAGGGCCCGATCCAGTACGACGCCGCGGTCGACCCGGGCGTCGCCGCGGCGAAGATGCCCGACTCCGCGGTCGCGGGCAGGGCGACGGTGCTCGTCTTCCCGGACCTGAACACGGGCAACAACACCTACAAGGCGGTGCAGCGCTCCGCGGGCGCCGTCGCGATCGGCCCGGTGCTGCAGGGTCTCAACGCGCCGATCAACGACCTGTCGCGCGGCGCGCTGGTCGAGGACATCGTGAACACGGTCGCCATCACGGCGATCCAGGCGCAGGCCTTCGCGGCCGAGAAGGGGAAGTCATGACTGCCGTCGCGGGGACGGTCCTCGTCCTGAACTCCGGCTCGTCGTCGCTGAAGTATCAACTGCTGCACCCGGACACGGGCGAGGTGGTGCACGGGGGCATCGTCGAGCGGATCGGCGAGACCGACGTGCCCGACCACAAGGCCGCCCTGCGCCTGGTGTTCGACGAGTTCGCCGCGCGCGGCCTCGACCTCACCGACGGTGCCGGTACCCCCGCCGGGATCGCCGCCGTCGGTCACCGGGTCGTGCACGGCGGCCGCAGTTTTCACGCGCCCACGGTGATCGACGACCACGTGCTCTCGGAGATCCGTCGGCTCAGTTCGCTGGCGCCGCTGCACAACCCGGCCAACGCGCAGGGGATCGAGGTGGCGCGGGAACTGCTGCCGCAGGTGAGGCAGGTCGCCGTGTTCGACACGGCGTTCTTCTTCGACCTCCCGGGCGCGGCGGCCACCTACGCGATCGACCGCGAGCTGGCGCAGGAACACGCGTTGCGCCGCTACGGTTTCCACGGCACCTCGCACCAGTACGTCTCCGAGCAGGTCGCGGCGTTCCTCGGCAGGCCGAACGCCGAGGTGAACCAGATCGTGCTGCACCTGGGGAACGGCGCCTCGGCGTCCGCGGTCCGGGGCGGCCGCGCCGTCGACACCTCGATGGGCCTGACCCCGCTCGAGGGCCTCGTGATGGGCACGCGCACCGGCGACATCGACCCGGGGCTCGTGCTGCACCTGGGCCGCAGCCTGGGTATGTCGATCGACGAGATCGACGAGCTGCTCAACCGGAAGTCCGGACTCAAGGGCCTGGCCGGCGAGAACGACTTCCGCGCGCTGGGCGCCCTGATCGAGGCCGGCGACGAGGACGCGAAGCTCGCCTACGACGTGTACATCCACCGCCTGCGCCGCTACGTGGGGGCCTACCTGGTGGACCTCGGGCGGGTCGACGCGATCGCGTTCACGGCGGGCGTGGGGGAGAACGCCGCGCAGGTCCGCGCCGACGCTCTCGCCGGGCTGGAGGGATTCGGCATCGTCGTCGATCCCGAGCGGAACGCGGTGCGTTCCGGCGAGCCCCGCCGGATCTCCCCGGACGACGCGCCCGTCGCGGTCCTCGTGGTCCCGACCAACGAGGAGCTGGCGATAGCCCGCGACGCGGCGAGGTTCTGATGCCCCGCGGGCAGCTGTCGGGGGACGATGATGACGGGGGCGACTACGGTTCGCCACTGCTCGGAACGCGGACCGACGGTGCCCGGCAGCGCAGGACCCGCACGGTCGCGCTGATCGCGGTGACCTCCTCGATCGCGACGCTGCTCGGCGGTGGCTTCGCCGCGATGCTCATCGTGGTCGGGATCCCCGAACCGTCCGTGCAGCGGCCGGAACTCCGGGCGATCAACACGGTGGTGGTGCCGTCCTACATCGCGGCGGGGCTGGTGCTGGGGCACCTGTACACGTTCTGGCTGGTGAACCGGTCGCTGCGCTGGACCGGGGGCGACGAACCCCCGACCGAACAGGAGGCCGCGGGCGCCCTGGCGCTGCCGCGCCGGCTCTACTGGTTCGAGGTGGCCGCCTGGGTCTGCGCGGCGATCCTGTTCGGCTCGTTGTACGGCCGGGTCGATGCGAACCTCGTGCCGAAGGTCTCGCTGGTGGTGCTCGGCGCCGGTCTGATGACCTCCGGCGTCGTGCGGGTTCTGACCGAGTTCAGCATGCGCCCGGTGACGGCGATCGCGCTCCAGGTGGCGCAGCACGAGCCGCGGCACCAGTCCCTGCAGGCGCGCTCGCTGCGGCTGTGGCTGGTGGGTTCCGGGCTGCCGTACCTCGGCGTGCTGACGGTGGCGCTGTTCGCGCTGTTCGAACCCGCGGCCACCGTCCGCGGCATCGCGGTGAGCATGTGCGTGCTCGCCGCCGGCGGGTTCTTCTCCGGGATGGTTTTCAACCTGCTCTCGTCGTCGCGTGTGTCCGCGCCGGTCAAGAGCGTGACGACCGGCATGCGGCGGGTGTCCGAGGGACGGTACGACACCGAGGTCGTGGTCTACGACGGGACGTCGCTGGGAGACCTGCAGTCCGGGTTCAACGCGATGGCGGCCGGACTCCGCGAGCGCGAGCGGGTGCGAGACCTGTACGCGCGCCAGGTGGGCGAGCAGGTGGCCCGCGCGACCATCGAGCGCGACCCCGAGCTGGGCGGCGTGGAGCAGACGGTCGCGGTGATCTTCATCGACCTGGTCGGCTCGACGGCGCTGGCCGCGGAGCGCCCGGCCGTCGAGGTGGTCGAGATCCTCAACCGGTTCTGCGGGGTGGTGGTCGCCGAGGTCAACAGCCGGGGCGGGCTGGTCAACAAGTTCGAGGGCGATGCTGTGCTGGCGATCTTCGGCGCGCCGGCGCCGCTCACCGATCCTTCCGGCGCCGCGCTGGCCGCAGCGCGCGCCATGATGCGTCGCCTCGGCGTCGAGGTGCCCGAGGTCCGGGCCGGCTGCGGGGTCACGTTCGGCACCGTCGTCGCCGGATACGTCGGGGCGGCGGACCGCTTCGAGTACACGGTGATCGGCGATCCCGTGAACGAGGCCGCCCGGCTCTCGACCTACGCCAAGGTGGATCCGACGGTGCCGTGGGCCACCGCTCCGGCCGTCGATGCCGCAGACCCCGACGAGGCGCGGCGCTGGCGGCCGGGCCCCGTCGACGTGCTCCGCGGGCGGATCCGGTCCACCCGGATGTACACGGCGGTGGAGCTCATCCGGCCCGGGCGCTGACTGCCCCGGGGGCCGCCGAGTGCTCCGGGCGTCAGGCGAACGTGGGCAGCTTCGGAGGGAGTGTCGTGAGGACCCACTCGATGGTCACGGGGTTCGGCATCGACATGGCGTTGCCGATCGTCCGGTCGATCGTGGTGACCCGGTTCTCGCGGCTGACCGCCAGGGACCGGAACGCGGTGTCCTCGGTGACCTTCGTGCCGTAGTCGAGGTAGACGAGGGCGTCGAGGTCCAGCACGGCGAGGTTCTCGGCGGAGACCTCGGTGAAGAACTTGCCCTCGGGGATCAGTTTCGCGACCGCCTCGGGCAGCGTGAAACCCAGCATCTGCAGGACCTGGCCGCGGCCGTCCGTCGTGGCGTACACGTAGAAGCCGCCGTCGGCCTTCGGCAGGATCGTTGCGGCCGTCTTCCCCTGGTACTGCGGGTGCTGCGCCTTGGCCCGAGTGATGGCCTCGTTCGTCTTGGTGATCAGCGCGTCGCCCTCGGCGGCCTTGCCGACTCCCTTGGCGATGGCGCGGACCTGCTCCTCCCACGGCACGCCCCAGGCCGCGTACTGCGCGGGCCGGCGGATCACGGGCGCGATCGCCTCGAGGCGGGCGAAGGTGGCGTCGTCGAATCCGGAGTTCACGGCGACGATCACATCGGGCTTCGCCGCGGCGACCTTCTCGATCGCCTTCGTGTCCATGTTCGTGCCGGTGCCCAGCAGCATCTCGGGCTTCGCGTCGCCCAGCAGCGGCTTCGCCCACTCACCCACCGGTTCGGTGGCGTCCTGCGCCCAGGGCGCGACGAGCACGGGCACCACATCGAGCGCGAGCAGCGTGTCCACGTCGCCGAGCCCGAGAGACGCAACCCGCTTCGGCGATTCGACGGTGCCGCTCGGGCCCGCCGAGTCGGCCGGCGAGCCGCACGCGGCGAGGGTGATCGAGAGCACGATGGCGAGGATCGCCGAGACCAGACGCATGCCGCCCCTTCCCTGGGATGAAGGGCAGCCTATCATTACGATCGTGACCGTCATCTCGACCGAGAAGGCCCCCGCGGGAGGACGCCGCCTGCGCGGCCCGTCCCGACCACCGGCGCCGCTCGCCGCAAACGCCGCGTGCTCGGCCTCGTGCTGCTCGTGGTGCTGCTGGCAGTGACCGTGGTGGCCTCGCTGGCCATCGGCTCGCGGAGCCTGGCCCCGTCGGACGTGTGGGCGGGCCTGCTCCACCGGTACACCACCGGACCGAACCCCGCGGACCCCGAGCTCAACGAGGCCGCGATCATCATCCAGACGCTGCGTGTACCGCGCACTCTGCTCGCGCTCATCGCGGGCGCGGCGCTGGCGCTGGCCGGCGCGCTGATCCAGGGACACACGCGGAACCCGATCGCGGATCCGGGCATCCTCGGCATCACACAGGGTGCCGCGTTCGCCGTGGTGTGCGCGACGTTCCTCGGCGGCCTCACGGCTCCGATCCAGTACGTCTGGTTCGCGTTCGCCGGCGCCGCGATCGCCGCGGTCGTGGTCTTCGGCCTGTCCAGCGTCGGCAAGGGGGTCGCATCGCCGCTGACGCTGGTGCTCGCCGGCACCGGCGTGAGCGTGTTCCTGAGCTCGATGACGTCCGCGGTCGCCCTGAGCGACAGCGCCTCGCTCGACACGCTGCGGTTCTGGAACGCGGGCGCGGTGGTGGGCCGCGGATTCGACGTGATCGTGGTGGTCGCGCCGTTCATCGCCGTCGGCGCGGTCCTGGCGCTGTCGAACGGTCCGGCCGTGAACCTGCTCAACATGGGCGACGACGTGGCGAAGGGCCTGGGCCTGAACATCGGCCTGGCGCGGACCATCGGCGTGCTGGCGGTGACGGTGCTCGTGGGCGCGGCGACCGCCGCCTGCGGCAGCATCGCGTTCCTGGGCCTGATGGTGCCGCACATCGTGCGGTTCTTCACCGGCCCCGACTACCGCTGGTTATTACCGTTCTCGGCACTGATGGGCGCGTGGCTGTTGCTCGCGGCCGACATCGTGGGCCGCGTGGTGGCGCGTCCGGGCGAGCTGGAGGTGGGCATCGTGGTGGCCATGGTGGGCGCGCCGTTCTTCGTCGGTCTGGTCTGGTGGCGGAAGGCGGTCCGGGTATGAGCGTGACGATGGACAAGACGCCGGGGGAGACGCCCTCGGTGAGGCCTCCGATCCAGTCCGGCCTGCGGTGGGGCGGCGTCGTCTCGTTCGTGTGGCGACCGTGGCCGGTGGCGGTCACCGTCATCCTCGGCGTGGTGGCGTTCGTGGCCTTCTGCGCCAGCATCCGGCTCGGCGAGTTCCCGCTCACCTTCACCGAGGTGCTGCAGGCCCTCGTGGGCCGGGGCGAGTCGATGACCAACTTCATCGTGATGGACCTGCGTATGCCGCGGGCCCTGGTCGGGGTGCTCGTGGGCCTCGCGCTGGGGATGTCCGGCGCGATCGTCCAGTCGATCGCCCGCAACCCGCTGGCCAGCCCCGACATCCTGGGCATCACCGCGGGCGCGGGCGTCGCGGCGGTCTTCCTGGTCACCTCGACCGGCACCCTCGCGGCCACGCTGAACACCGACTTCGGCCTGCCCGTCGTGGCGCTGGCCGGCGGGCTCGCGACCGGCCTGCTCGTGTACCTGCTCGCCGTGCGCGGCGGGGTCGACGGGATGCGCCTGATCCTCGTCGGCATCGCGATCACGGCCCTCATGCGCGCGCTGATCGACTGGATGCTGGTGCGCGCCGACATCCGCGACGTGGCCCGCGCCCAGACCTGGCTGGTGGGATCGCTCGAGAGCCGCGACTGGGGCGACGTGACGTCGGCGCTGGTCATCTCGGTGCCCGCCTTCCTCCTCGCGATGTGCGCCGCGTTCGCGCTCAAGGCGGTGCAGTTGGGCGACGATGTGGCACTGGGCCTCGGGGTCCGCCGGGCTTCACCCGCGCGGTCCTGCTGATCGCGGCGGTGCTGCTCGCCGCCGCCGGCGTCTCGGCGGCCGGTCCGATCGCGTTCGTCGCGTTCGTCTCCCCGCAGCTCGCCATGCGACTGACGCGACTGCCGACGCCGCCACTGATCCCGTCGGCGCTGATGGGCGCCGCGCTGCTGGTGTGCGCCGACCTCGTGGCCCGCACCGCGTTCCCCGTGACCCTGCCGGTGGGCATCGTCACCGCCGCCGTCGGCGGCCCGTTCCTCGTCTACATGCTCGTCCGCCAGAACCTCAAGGGGGCCAAGTGACCACCCGCATCGTCACCGAGACCGACGCGGCGAACCCGCCGCAGGACGGCGCACCGTCGAGGCTGGGAGCCCGCGCGGTCTCGTCCGGCTACGGGCACACCACCGTGCTCGACGGCCTGGACATCGACATCCCCACCGGCGTGGTCACCACGATCATCGGGCCGAACGGGTGCGGCAAGTCGACGCTGTTGCGCACCCTGGCCCGGCTGATCAAGCCCACCTCCGGTCACGTGGTGCTCGACGGTGCCGACATCGCCAAGCTCAAGTCGAAGCAGATCGCCACCACGATGGGCCTGCTGCCGCAGAGTCCGCTCGCCCCCGAGGGGCTCACCGTCGGTGACCTGGTGGCGCGCGGGCGGCATCCGCACCAGACTTGGCTGCGGCAGTGGAGCTCCGACGACGCCGAGGTGGTGGACGCCGCGCTCGAGCAGACCGGCGTGCGCGACCTGGCCGACCGCACCGTCGACTCCCTGTCCGGCGGTCAGCGGCAGCGGGTGTGGATCTCCATGACCCTGGCCCAGGGCACCGACCTGCTGCTGCTCGACGAGCCGACCACCTACCTCGACCTCTCGCACGCCCTGGACGTGCTCGATCTGGTGGACGAGCTCAGCGACCAGGGGCGGACCGTCGTCATGGTGCTGCACGACCTGAACCTCGCCATCCGGTACAGCGACCACATCATCGCCATGCGCGACGGTGCCGTGGTCGCGCAGGGCGCGCCGGCCGACGTCATCAGCGAGGAGATGCTGCAGGAGACCTTCGGCCTGCGGTCCAAGGTGATCGACGATCCCGTCGCGCCGGGTCGGCCGTGCATCGTCCCGATCGGCGACCGGCGCACCGGCGAGTAGTCGCACGCCCGAGCGCGACCGCGACGTGCGGCACCGTCGGGCGCGCCGTCAGAAGAGCGTGCGCGGTCGGATCGCGTTGGCGAGATCGACCAGGGCGTGCCGCTGACGCTTCCGCTCGGCGAGGGCGGCGAGCTCGCGCAGCGACTTCTCCGCGGCCTTGCGCAGTCCGCGCTCGGTCAGCTCGTGGTCGAGCAGCGTCGAGGTGCCGTCCAGCCGCCCGTGCTGGTTGCGGTGCTGGACCCACCCCAGCGCGACGCCGAGCACGAGGGCGCGCAACTGCATCCGCCGCCACTCGGACTTCGGGAGCGTCCGGACGCGGCGCGCCGCCTCCTGCAGCTGGGCCTCCGAGACGTCGGCCAGGTCGCGGCCGTGGACCAGCGCGATCACCGAGCTGCACAGAGCGTTGTGGTAGTGCCGGCTCGTCGACGGCACCTGGTCCAGGATCTCGACGGTGCCCGCGATGTCGCCCGCGGCGCGGCGCATGCGGGCGGCGCCGAACGCCGCGGAGATGATGCCCCGGTCGGTCCGCCACACGCTCTCGTAGCGCTCGCGGGCCCGATCCCGCCAGCCGTCCGGGTCGGATTCGCCGGAGAGGAAGCAGAACTCGGCCGCGACGGCGGCGGCCAGCTTGGGCGCGGCCTCGCCCGGCGCCTGGTCGGTGACGGTCTCGAAGAAGTCGTACGCACCGGAGTAGTCGCCCTGCATGAGCGCGGTCTCGGCGCGGTACCAGGTGACCTGCCAGCGGTGCGGTTCGCGCGCGGCGAGCGAGTCGAGGAGGGTGGTCGCCGCGTCGACCTCGCCGAGTTCCAGGTGCGCGCGGGCCTCCGCGAGATCGATCTCGACGGTGCCGGCCATCGCCTCGCGCAGTTCGGCCAGCGAGTCGAGGATCTGGGTGGGGTCGCTGCGCATGGTGAGGGCGAGCACGCCGGCCGCGGGGTCGGACGGGTTGGCGATGGGGATCGGCAGCGCGGCCAGCACCTCCGGTGCGCGCAGCATGTCGTCGTGCACGTCGGGGTCGGGATCGACGGCGCGGAGCATCAGCTCGACGCCGAACGTCGAGCGTTGCGGCGTGAACACCACGGACAAACCGGGCCGCGGCTCGCCGGACTTGGTGGAGAGGCATTCGCGCAGGACCCCGAGCAATTGGTCCGTGAGCTCGGCGGCCGAGGCGAACCGCTCGTCGGGGTCCTCGGCGGTGGCTTTGACCAGCAGACGGTAGAGCGAGTTGTACTTCTCCAGCGTGTCGTCCTCGGTGGGCGAGGGCAGGCCGTCGACGTAGCGGCCCTTCTCCATCGGGACGTCGGCGACGAGGACGGCGAGCGTGCGGCCCACGGTGTACACGTCGGACGCGATGGTGGGGCCGGTCTTCGCGATCTCGGGCGCCTGGAATCCCGGTGTGCCGTAGATGAACCCGTATCCGCCCAGCGGAGCCACGGCGCCCAGGTCGATCAGCTTGACGTCCTCCTCGCTGATCATGATGTTGTCGGGCTTGAGGTCGTTGTACGCCAGCCCCAGGCTGTGCAGGTACCCGAGGGCGGGCAGCACCTCGAGGATGTAGGCGATGGCCTGCTCGACCTCGATCCCGCTCCCGGCCTCTGCCTCGGCTTCGGCCAGGATGTCCTTGACGGTCTTCCCCGGCACGTACTCCATCACGATGTAGCCGATCCGGGTCCCGTCCGGATCGGGGTGCTCGACGAAGTTGTAGATCTTGACGATCGACGGGTGGGTCATCTCGGCCAGGAACCGTCGTTCCGAGACCGCGACGGCCTGCGCCTGTTCGTCGCCCGAGTTGAGCAGGCCCTTGAGCACCACGGGCCGGTCGACCACGTTGATGTCGGTCGCCAGGTAGATCCACCCCATGCCACCGTGCGCGATCGCGCCCTGGATCTCGTACTGATCGGCCACGATGTCGCCGGGTTCGAGCGCGGGCTCGAACGAGAACCGTGCGCCGCAATGCGGGCAGGTGCCGATCAGCGCGCCGGGCTCGCCGTCATGCGCGCGTCCCACCGGCTTGCGGCAGTTCCAGCAGTAGCGCTTCCTCCGCGATGATCGGGTTCGTCTTGATCGCTTCGGACGGGTCCACCTCGATGATCCGCGGGATCTCCACCAGCCCGCCGCCGACGCGCCTGCGGGCGGCCACCCGGGTCGTGGTCGCCACCCGCGCGGGGCCCTTGCCGAACCGCGGTGTGGCCTCCGTGTTCACGGCGGGCGGTGGCACCGTCGTCACCTGCGTCCCCACGGGTGGGGGTTCCGTGTCGAACAGGCCCTCCATCGGGGCCCCGACGGTGCCGGGCCCCTCGTCGTCCGTCAGGTCGGTCGGGGTCGCGACGGTGCCGGGCCCCTCGTCCGTCAGGTCCGTGGGGGTCGCGACGGTGCCGGCGCTGTCGTCGTCCTCGTCGAACGTCACGACCTGCGCCTGTGTGTGTTCCAGCTCCTCGTCCTGCTCCATCTCCCTCACCCCGTGTACTGCGCCGCGGGCGCCGACCAGACCTGGCCCAGGCTCGGCGCGAACCACTGGTTGTACAGCCGCATCCACGTGCCGTCGAAGGCCATCCGCAACAGCACCCCATTGATGAAACGCACCAGGTCGGTGTTGTTCTTCCCGACGCCGACCGCGTAGTACTCGAGCCCCATCGACGGCCCCGTCACCGTGAGGTTGGGGTCCTGTTGCTCGAGCCCGGCGAGGATCGCGTCGTCGGTGGAGACGGCGTCCACCTGGGACTGCTGCAGCATCACCAGGCAGTCCGACCACGAGTCCGCCGCGATCACCACGGCGCTGGGCACGAGTCGGCGCACGCGGTCGAGCGACGTGGTGCCGCGGACCTCGCACACCCGGCGGCCGGACAGATCGCCCACGGTGTTGATCGGCGCCCCGCGCGGCGCCAGGATCCGCTGCTGTGCGATGAAGTACGTGGCCGAGAACGCCACCGATTCCGCGCGCTCGCAGGTGGCAGACATGGTCTTGACCACCACGTCGACGGTGCCCTCCTCGAGCGCACGCTGCCGCTCGGCGGTGGACAGGATGCGGAAGTGGATCCGGTTCGGGTCCCCGAAGATCGCGGCGGCGATCTGGTGCGCGACGTCGGCGTCGAAGCCCTTGATCTCGCCGGTGATGGGGTCGCGGAAGGACAGCAGGTTGGAGCCGATGTCGATCCCCACGATGAGCCGGCCGCGGTCGAGGATGCTCGCCATCGTGGTCCCGGCGGGCATCCGGCCCGGGGTGGGCAGGGCCGACGGTGACGGCGTGCCGGGGCACATCGCCACCTCGCCGGGGAGGGTGTCCGCCGGCACCACCGTGCCGGAGCCGGGGATCGGTTGCGGGAACGAGGTCACGGCGTCGCCGGGGGCCTCGGGCGCGGACACGACGCAGCCGGCGGTCGCCAGCGTGACGGTGACGGCGAGGGCGACTCCGCCCAGGATGCGGCGCATCATCGGTACTCCCTGACGCGGGGATAGAAGCCGGCGGCCACGCCCGCGGCCGCCACCACGCACAGTACGAACGCGCCGGGCCCGGAGAACGCGATCGCGAAGCGGGCGGTGTTGACGTTGTCGCGGTACAGCGTGCGGGCGCGGGCGATCGCGGCGGTGAGGTTCTTATCGAGCGAGCGGTAGGCGACGGCGGCGGAGCCGGGGTCGGTGCCGATCGCGAGCCGGGTGGCGCCCAGGTAATCGCCTGTGGCCTCGCGGGCAGCGATCTGCTGGTGCGCTGCGATCCACCGGGCCGCATCGGCGCGCGCGCCGGCGACGGCCCCGGCGATCTCGGCGTCCGATCGGCCCAAGCCCTCGAGCGTCTCCTGGGCCTGCTGCAGGGTCTCGGCGAAGGCGCCGGACGGTGCGCCGCTGCCGGCGCCGCGCTGGACCAGCGCCATCGTCTCCATCGAGCGGGCCTTCTGGGTGAGGGTCCGCGCCTGCGAGAGCGCGTCCACCGCCGCGGTGCCGCGTTGCTCGGCACGCAGCGAGTACGTCGACGACGCCAGGCCCGCGACGACCACCCAGAGCAGCGCGACGGTGAGCGCCGCGGCGGCGACCACGAGTCCGCGGTTCACCCGGCGCTGCGTGCGCCGGGCGAGGTACTGGTGCGTCAGCAGCAGGGAGGCCAGGGCGATACCGAGAACGCCGTACAGCGCCCACGGCGGCGCGGCGAACCGGTCGTGGGTGGCGCGGAGGTTCTCGGTCTCCTCGCGGTAGAAGCTCTCCGCGGCCGGGAGCAGCGTCTCCTGCATCAACGTCGACGCCGTCGCGAGGTAGGCCGCCGCCACCGAGTTGTCGAGGCGGTTGTTCGTGCGCGCGGTCTCGACCAGCCCGGTGTAGACGGGGAGATTCATCGCGATGGTGTCGAGGTTGCCGTGGGCGCGCGAGTCCTCCGGCGGCAGGCTGGTGGCCGAGGTGATGAGCGACTTGCCGGCGGTGGCGATCGCGAGGGTGTAGCTGCCCTGGATCTCGTCCGACGGCAGGCCGCCCGCGACGAACGCCGCGTTCGCCGACTCGTTGGCCGCCGACAGCGAGCTGTAGAGCACCTGCGCGGCGTGCGCGCGGGGCTCGTAGTCGGCCAGGTTCTGTTGCAGCACCTCGGTGCGCGAGAGCTGCCCGGCGGAGGTGAACCATCCGGCGAACAAGCACATGGCGATGAGCACGATCGCCATCGACACGAGCTTGCCGGGGCTGGACGTGAAGAACTCGCGCAACTCGGCGAAAACCGATGATTCCGGGAAGGATCGGAGGCGGAGCGACGACAGCTGCCGATTCTTCGACGCCTGGGCTGTCACCGTGTGCTCCTTCCCTCTGATCGTCGTTCGATCGCCCTGCGGCTCGCGGCTGATCCCGCGCTGACCGGTGTCGTCCGAGCCTATCGCGCGGTGGCGCCGCATCGCGGTGCATGACTCGCACTTCCACCGCCCCGAGTACGGTTCGGTCGGCTACGGTGGGAGCCATGTTGGGTGACGGGAACGGCTGGGTCCGCGACCCGGACGGGGCCCGGTTCTGGGGCAGGTTCGGCGCGGCGGGTCTACTGGCCCTGTCGCCCGACGAGGGGAAGGTGTTACTGCAGCACCGCGCGTGGTGGAGCCACCAGGGCGGCACCTGGGCGCTCCCCGGCGGCGCGCGGGATTCGCACGAGTCCGCCGCCGAGGCCGCGCTCCGCGAGGCGTTCGAGGAGACGGGCTTGCCGCCGACGTCGCTGGAAGTGCTGTCCGAGGTCGTCACCGCCCGGTCACAGGCGGGCTGGACCTATACGACGGTGCTGGCCCGTCTCGTGGAGCCGCGCGAACTCGTGCCGAATGAGGAGTCGACCGCGCTGGAATGGGTGCATCTCGGCGCCGTCACCGACCGCAAGTTGCACCCGGCGTTCGCCGCCGCCTGGCCGGATCTGCAGCTCCACGTCCGCGCGCTCCCCGAGTCGTAGCTCCACTCTTGAGGCGTTCTGCGAGTGCGCGGTCGCAGAACGCCTCGAAAGAGTCCGCTGCTGTGGTCGGGACGCGCGTGGCGTGGCGTCACCGTCCGGGTACGGTCCGTTGTTCGTCCCCCGCGCCGCGCCGAAAGGCGTCCCAGGGTTCGCTCCCTCACCGGAAGCCGTGCGTGCGGTGTGGGGTCGTTCGTCCCCCACGCGGCGCCGAGTCCCCCACCGGACGCCGCCGGCCGGGCCGGGGGTAGCGGTTACGCCAGGGCGGCCTTGAGGGCGCGGGCGGCGGCCTCGGGGTCGTCGGCGGCGGTGATGGCGCGGACCACGACGATCGCGTCGGCACCCGCGGCCGTCACCTCGGGGACGCGGTCGAGGTCGACGCCGCCGATCGCGAACCACTTCCGGTCCGGTGCGGCGGCCGCGGTCTCGCGGACCAGTGGCAGCCCCGGCGCAGGGCGACCGGGCTTGGTCGGCGTGGGCCAGCACGGACCCGTGCAGAAGTAGTCCACGCCGTCCTCGACTGTCGCTGCGCGGGCCTGGGCACCGTCGTGCGTGGACCGGCCGATGACCACGTCGGGACCCACGATCCGGCGCGCGACGGCGACGGGCAGGTCGTCCTGGCCGAGATGCAGCACGTCGGCGCCGGCGGCGAGCGCGACGTCCGCGCGGTCGTTCACCGCGACCAACGCGCCGTGCGCGTGCGCGATCTCCCGCAGTTCGGCGACGATGTCGATCTCCTGCGCAGCCTCCAGCGCCCCGAACTCCCGCTCGCCCGCCGAGCCCTTGTCACGGAGCTGCACGATGTCGACCCCGCCGCGCAGCGCCGCCGCAACGAACCCGGCGAGGTCGCCGCGCTCGCGACGCGCGTCGGTGCACAGGTACAGAGAGGCGGAGGCGAGCGCGTCGCGCGGGGAGATCATGCCCCCAGCCTAGGCGTCGGGAGTAGGCTGGGCGTCGTACACACGGGAGCTCGGGACCGCGCGTGGAAGCAGCGCGGTGACGAGGGGCTGAGAGTGGGGCACGGGCCGTCCCTGACCGTTAGACCTGATCCGGGTAATGCCGGCGAAGGAAGGATTGACCGTTGCAGCAGTCTGTTTCCGTCGTGGGCGGCGGAACCGTCGGGCTCACCGTCGCGTGGACGCTCGCGCGCCGTGGGGCCGCGGTCACCGTCCTCGATCCCGAGCCCGGCTCCGGCGCGAGCTGGGTCGCGGGCGGCATGATCGCCCCGTACTCCGAGGCCTGGCCGGGCGAGGAGGCGCTGTACCGCCTCGGCGTCGAATCACTGGACCTGTGGGAGGCCTTCGCGCGGGACCTACAGCCCTACGCCGACGGCCCGCTCGTCACGGCGCGCGGCACCGTCTGGCTCGCGGTGGACGACGGTGACGCGGAGGACCTGGCGACGATCGCCGCGGCGGTGGGCGATCCCGAGCTGTTCGGCGCACTGCGCCCGTCGGCGGCGCTGCGCGCGGTTCCCGGTGCGGCGCCGCGGATCCGGGCGGCGGCACGGGCGCCGCGGAGATCGCCGTCGACAACCGTCTGGTGCACCGCGCGCTGCGCGCGGCGTGCGCCGACGCAGGAGTGGCGTTCCGGGCGGAGGCGGTCGGCGCGCCGTCGGACCTGCGGGCACTGGACGGCGACGTGATCGTCTGCGCCGGAGCCGCTTCCGCGTCGCTCGCCCCGGAGCTGGGCGTGCGGCCGGTCAAGGAGGTGGTGCGGTTGCGCCGCGGCGGCACGTGCCTGCCACCCCGACGGTGACCGTCCGGGCCCGGGTGCACGGCCGTTCGGTGTACGTGGTGCCCCGCGCGGACGGCGTGGTGGTGGGCGCGACGCAGTACGAGAACGACCGGGACCTGTCGCCGCGGATCGGGCCGGTCGTGGACCTGCTCGACGACGCGTTCACGGTGCTGCCGTTCCTACGGGAGTACGACCTGGTCTCGGTCGACGCCGGGCACCGCCCGACGACGCCGGGCAACGTCCCGGTGATCGCGCGGCTCGGCGAGCGGCGGTTCGCCGCGACGGGCCACGGGCGCAACGGGATCCTGCTCTCGCCGGTCACGGGCGTGCGCGCGGCGGATATGGTGCTGAACGAGGAGGTACACGCATGGAGCTGACGATCAACGGTGAGGACCGGCAGGTGCTGGACGGGACGTCCGCGACGAGCCTGCTCGAACAATTGGGCCTGCCCGACAAGGGGGTGGCGATCGCGGTGAACGGTGCGGTGCACCCGCGATCGAGCTGGGACGAGGCGCTGCCCGCGTACGCCGACATCGAGGTGCTCACGGCGGTGCAGGGTGGCTGAGCGGGCCGCCGATCCGCTGGTGATCGCGGGGCGGGAGTTCTCCTCGCGCCTGATCACCGGCACGGGCGGGAGCGCCAATCTCGAGCACTTGCGCGCGGCGCTGATCGCGTCGGGCACCGAGCTGACGACGGTCTCGCTGCGCCGCACCAGCCTCGCCGAGGGCGGCGGCGTGCTCGAGACCATCCGCGAGCTCGGCATCATGCCGCTGCCCAACACGGCGGGCTGCCTCGGCGCCGCGGAGGCGGTGCTCACGGCGCGACTGGCCCGCGAGGCGCTGCACACGGACTGGGTCAAGCTCGAGGTGATCGGCGACGACGAGACGCTGCTGCCCGACGGCGTGGCGCTGGTCGAGGCCGCGGAGGAACTGGTCGCCGACGGGTTCATCGTGCTGCCCTACACCAACGACGACCCGATCCTGGCGCGCCGACTCGCGGACGTGGGCTGCGCCGCGGTCATGCCTGCGGGCTCGCCCATCGGCACCGGCCTCGGCATCCTCAACCCGCACAACATCGAGATGATCGTGGCGCAGTCGCCGGTGCCGGTGATCCTGGATGCGGGGATCGGGACCGCGAGCGACGCCGCGCTGGCGATGGAACTCGGCTGCGACGCCGTGCTGCTCGCGTCCGCGGTCACCCGGGCCGCCGACCCCGAGGCGATGGCCACCGCCATGCGGCTCGCCGTGGATGCCGGGCGGCTCGCCCGCGACGCCGGCCGGATCCCGCGGCGCCGGTGGGCGACGGCGTCGTCGCCCACCGACGGCCGGCTGGGCCGCCCCGCGCTACGGCCCGCCCGTGGCTAGTCGCCCCGCGCGCGCCGAGCCGAGCGCGGCACCGTCGGGCAGGGTGCGCCGCGGCGCGCAGATCGGGGGCGTGGCGGTCCGGCACGCGGCCCGGTCGGCGGGCACGCTGGCCGCCGCACCGTTCCGGGACGACGCGGCGACCCGCGAGGCGCGGGACAAGGCGATACTCGCGCTCGCCGACGACCTGGCGACGGTGCTCGGCGGGATGCGCGGCGCCGCGATGAAGCTGGGGCAACTGCTGGCGGTGATCGACATCGGGATCACGAGTCGCCATGCCCGGGAGCACTTCACGGCGAGGCTGCGGCCGCTGTTCCAGTCCGCGCCGCGATGGACCGACGCGGCGATGATGGCACTGCTCGATCGGGAGCTGGGAGCGTTGCGCGGGCGGATCACCGCGCTGGAGGGCCGATCGCGGCGGCGTCGATCGGGCAGGTGTACAAAGGCGTCCTCGACGACGGCCGGACAGTGGCGGTGAAGGTCCAGTACCCGCGGATCGAGACGATGGTGCGGGCCGACCTGAAGAACATGCGCCTGCTGATGAAGGCGCTGGGGAAGTACGTACCGGCGGCGAACGCCGAGGCCCTGTCGGCGGAGATCGCCCGGCAGGTGACGGCGGAGCTGGACTTCGCCGCGGAGCTCGACCATCACCGCTACTTCGCGGACCTCTTCGCCGGCCACCCCGCGATCGCCGTGCCGGAGCCGGTGGACGAGCTGTGCACCGACCGCGTGCTGGTGACGGAGTTCCTCGAGGGGGAGCCGTTCGCGGCGGCGCTGCACCAGGACGCCGCGGCACGGAATCGCCTGGGGGAGGCGATTTACCGCTTCTACTGCGGAGAGATGTACCGCACCGGCAGATTCTGCGCAGACCCGCACCCCGGCAACGTGATCGTCCTGCCGGACGGGCGTGCGGGCTTCGTCGACTTCGGGATGACGGTGCGGCTCGCGCCCGCCGACCACGCCTTCGAGCGCGAGCTGTTCACCGCGTTGCTCCGCGGGGAGCACGACCGGGTGCACGCGCTGGCGGTGCAGGCCGGTTTCATCGGCCGACCCGACCTGATGAGCGCCGGGGATCTCGAGGAGTACATCGACCGCGTCGTCGGGTGGCACTTGCACCACGGCGAGATCGCCATCACGCCCGACACCGCGCGGAACGCCGTGATCACCGCGACCATGCCCGCGGGCGGGTTCTACGACCATTTCGAGGGGCAGATGCTGCAGGAGACGCATGCACTCGGCCGGCGCACCGACATCTCGACGGTGGCGCTCCTCGGCGAGCTGCGCGCCACGGCCGACTGGCGGGCCGTCGCGTGTGAGGTGCTCGGGCTCGCTCCGCCCGCCACCCCGATGGGGATTGAGATCGCCGAGTGGGCTTCCCGGGGTGCTCGGGCCCGGATAGACTGTGCGACCATGCCGGAATCGCACCCCGAGGTGCTCGCCGACGCGAGGCCTCGCCGCGGACGCCCGCCGTCCGTGGGCCTCGCCGAGCGACGCCGCCAGGAGTTGACCCGCGCGGCGTTCGAGGTGTTCGCAGAACAGGGGTACGAGCAGGCGTCGGTGAGCGACATCGCGAATCGCGCGGGCATCGGCCAGGGCACGCTGTACCGGTACGTGGAGGGCAAGCGTGAGCTCCTCGACCTCGTCTTCGACGAGTGCGTCGACCAATTGCTGGCGGCGATCTCGCCGGACGAGATAGTCGCGGTGACGGCGACGGGCGACCTCGCCGCGTCGGAACGGATGGTGTTCGACCTCGGGGAGCGGCTGTTCGCGCTGGCGGACGAGCGGCCCGACATCCTCAAGGTGCTGATGGTCCAGTCGGGCACCGTCGACGAGGAGCTGCGCTACCGGATCCAGGGCCTGTACCAGACCTTCGACTCGATGATGGGCCGAGCGCTCGCGCACGCCCGCGAGCGCGACTGGATCGTCACGCGCACCGGTGATCCCGAGCGGGAGACCGTGCTCCTCGGGCGGCTGCTCCCGGCGCTCGGTGTCCCGGGGCTGGTGATGGCCCTCAACCGCGACGACGACGTCGAGCGGCGCGCGGCGTACGTCCGGGGGGCCGTGCGGATGTCGGGGCGGGGCATCCTGTCCGACGGTGCGCGGTCCGCGCCGGGGGCGGAATCGGGCCCGGCGGATCCGGGCATCGCGGCGGCGTTGCGTCGCGGGCCGGCGGCGGTGACGGGACCGAGCCGTGCGGCGCAGCTGCTCGATGCGGCGGTCACGGAGTTCGTGGACAACGGCTACGCCGAGGTGGGGGTCCGCGAGATCACCGCGCGGGCGGGCGTGAGCCACGGCACGTTCTACAACTACTTCGACAGCAAGCGTCACCTGCTCGCCGTCCTCGTGGACCGGAACCGGAACACCGTGCTCGGCGTGCTCGAGGACGCGGCGCGGGCGCTGGACGGGCCGGTGACGCCGGCGGTGCTGCGGGGCGCCGTGTTCGGCGTGAACCTGTCTGTGCTGCAATACATCACGGAGCGCTTGGACGAGTTCCGATTCCTCATGTTGGAGGTTCCCGGGGTCGATGCCGAGGCGTTCGCGGAGTACCTCGATCTGTACGCCGAGGTGAAGGACCGGATGGCCGCGATCCTCGCGCCGGCGGTCGCGGCCGGGGTGATCGATCCCCGCCTGGCTCCGGGGGCGATCGCGGAGGGCTGGCTCGGCTACATGCTCGGCGTGGTCGCGGCGATGGTCAACGAGGTGGACGTGACGAGCCCCGCCGAGAGCGCTCATGTGGTCACGAGTCTGCTGCTCGGCGGGGCTCGGCGCCAGGGCGGCTGAGGCGCCGCGGGTCACACCGTGGCGAGGTCCTCGCCGGGTTCCGCACCTTCCCTGTCGGTTTCGGTATCCCGTACGATGTCGTGGTCCTTCGTCTCGACCATGAGGTAGCAGCAGAACACGCTCACGGCGGACAGGGCTGCGAGCATGACGCCGACCCAGAACACCTGGCCGTCGGCCACCAACCGCGCGGCCAGCAGGGGCGGGATCGCGCCGCCGAAGATGCCGGCGAGGTTGTACCCGAGACCCGCCCCGGTGTACCGGTAGCGCTCGTGGAACAGTTCGGGGAGCGCGGCACCGGCCGGGCCGTAGGCGATGCCGAAGATGATCAGCGTGCCGATGAGGCCGATCGCGTACATCGGCAGGCTCTTGGTGTCGAGGATCGGGAACAGCACCAGCGCCCACACCACCGCCAGCCCGCACGACGCCATGATCACCTTGCGGCGCCCGATCCGGTCCGAGTAGACGGCCGACGCGGCGATGGAGACACCGAAGAACACCGCGGCGACCATGCCCATCGCCAGCACGGTGGTGCGCGGGAAGCCGAGGTTCTTGGTGGCGTAGTTCGTGAGGAACGCCGTGCCCATGTAGAACAGCGAGAACAGGCTGGCGAGGGCCCCGCCGGCGATCAGGATCTCCTTCCACTGGAAGCGGATCGCGTCGAGGAAGGGCAGCCGCGTGCGGTTGATCTCCGACAGTGCGCGCTTGCGGACCTCGGTGAACACCGGCGTCTCCTCGACCGACAGCCGCACCCACAGTCCGACGGCGACGAGCAGCGCGGACAGCAGGAACGGGATGCGCCAGCCGATGGTCATGAAGGCGCTGTCGGCGGCCTTGGTGTCGCCTGCGACCAGCGTGAACAGCAGGAAGGTGCCGCTGGAGAGGAAGAACGCGAAAGCTGGGCCCAGCTGCGGGTACATCGCGTACATGCCGCGCTTGCCCTTCGGTGCGTACTCGGCGGTGAGGAGCGTCGCGCCCGCCCACTCGCCGCCCACGGCGAAGCCCTGCAAGAACCGCATCACCACCAGCAGGACCGGTGCGAGCGTACCGATCCCGTTGGGGAACAGGCCGAAGACGCCGGTCTCGCTGCCGGGGAGCAGGCCGATCGCGACCGTCGCGGCGCCCATGATCAGCAGCGTCCACACCAGTGTGCGCTTGCGCCCGATGCGGTCGCCGAAGTGCCCGAACAGGATCGCGCCGACGGGTCGCGCGAAGAACGCGACGGCGAAGGTGGCGAACGAGGCGAGCGTCGCAACAGCGGGCGACATGTCGGAGAAGAAGATGGTGGGGAACACCAGCGCGGCGGCGGTGCCGTAGATGAAGAAGTCGTAGAACTCGATCGTGGTTCCGATCGAGCTGGCCATCGCCACCCGGCGAAGCCGGGCTCGGGGACGGCGGGGAGTTCGGCTGCGATCACGTGCGCTCCTCAAGGTCTGTGGACCGTCGCAACGGTAGTGACCGGAGTCACAGTCGAGGTACCCCCGAAAGGGGTGGGTGCGCCGTGGCGCCTGCGCTCAGGGCAGCAGGCCGAGGCTCCGGGCGCGGGTGACCGATTCGAAGCGGGTGCGGGTGCCGAGCTTCTGCGCCGCGCTGCGCAGGTACGCTTTCACCGTCTCCGCGCCGATTGACAGGCGTTGCGCGGCTTCGTTGTTCGTGCACCCCAGGGCCACCTGGGCCAGCACGTCGAGTTCGCGGGCGGTGAGCGGGCGGTCGGGGACGGTCGCGGACTCGGTCACGGAACCGTCGGGCATCCGGCCGAGCCCGCTGATCCTTCCGCACGCCGACTCCAGACGCGACCGGACGGCACCGTCGGCGATCTCCCCGGCGAGGGCCCGCAACTCGGAGAAGACCTCCCGCAGGAGCTCACGGTCGGACCCGGCCAGCGCGCTCTGTTCGGCGGCGGCCGCCTCGGCGAACCGGACGCGTCGCTCCACCTCGTCGCGGACGCGCAGCTCGTAAGCGAGGTCGCGGACGGTGCGCGCGACGGCGCCGAGCACCGCGTCGCCGAAGGCCGATTCCCGGCGGTCCGCGGCGTAGAACACCGCGCGCACGGTGCCGTGCAGCACCAGCGGGACGGCGACCATCGATCGCAGGCCCTCCGCCTGGACCTGCGCGTGGTAGTGCTGCGTGATGCCCGCGGTGCTGTAGTCGGCGACCGCGGTGGGGCGGCCGGTGCGCAGGACGTGGCCGCCGAGGCCCGCGCCCCGCGCGACCGGCAGGCCGTTCAGGGCAGGGGTGCGCAGACCGACGCCGCCGCGCAGTACCACCTGATCGTCGTCGACGAGGCCGACGAAGGAGACGGGAAGTTCGGTGCGCGTGCGAATGGTTCGGAGCGCTGCCCGGGTCGCGTCGGCGTCCAACGCGGCGTGGGTGGTCATGGGGCTCCGGGCGTGATCGGGTGCTTCATCATCGCACGCCCGACGCGCCCGGGGCGGCGAATCGTCAGCAGTGGCGCACCGGCAGCGCTGCCAGATGCTGCGCGAACACCGAGGCCAGGCGCGTGAGCGCGGCCCGGCCGGACGCGAGGGACCCGTCGTTCGGCCGCACCGTGAGCATCGCGCCGGTGTACCCGCGCCCGGTCTCGATCACCGCGAGCTGGCGCACCAGGTAGCCGCCGTCCGCGCCCGGCCCCCAGCCGCCCTTGACGCCGACGGACTTCGCCCCGGCGAGCCCGTGGACGCCCCACCGCTGGTTGCCGGCGACGCCGCGCATCAGGTCGAGCACCGCCCGGCCCTGCGGCGAGCACGGCACGCGGGCGGCGAAGGCCGCGGCGTCGCCGTTGGCCCACAGCGTCTGGCCGAAGGCCGTGTACTGAGGGCGGACCCGAGTCGTCTGCACCACGGTGGTCGCGTCGCCGTTGGCGCGCAGCACCTGCTGCACCGCGGCGCCCGCCTGCTGCGGCGTGCCGAGCGACGCCCAGATCGCCTCGGCCGCGGCGTTGTCCGACTCGACGATCGCGGCCCGGATGTTCGCGGTCACCGTGGGCGCGCGCCCGAGGACCGCCATCGCGAGCGGCACCTTCGACGTGGACCACGCGGCGACGGGTTCGCTGCCGATCACCACTGTGCGGTCGCCTGCGACCGCGACGGAGGCGGCACCGTCGACCTCCGCGAGCGCGCGGGCGAACGCCGCCTGCCAGGACCCCGGCTTCGCCGCAACCGCCCCGCCGGACGGGCCCGCGGACGCGGGACGGGAAGCGGCGGCGGGCGCCGCGGGCGAGATGCCCGCGACGCTCGGTACCGGGGAGGACGACGGTGCCGCGTTCCCCGCATCGCCGATCGTGCAGCCCGCCACCAGCGCGGCGAGCAGCAGCGGGACCACCAGGCGCTCAGTAGATGTAGACGACCGCATTGTTCCCTCCCCGGCAGGTCACGAGATTGCCGGCGCCGGTGCAGGACATGGTGATCGGCCCCAGGTCGGGGGCCTTCGGGCTGGTCTCGGAGACGGTACCGGACTCCGGCGGCGTGAACCGGGAACGGTAGGCGGCCGCGACGACGCCCGCGAACTCGCACGAGGTGTACGGATCCCCGGCCACGCCGCTGCCCTTGTCGGCCGCGACCGAGGTGAACGCGTCGCCGGTGCCCGGCGTGCAGATCGCGGTGTTGGGCGGCTGGGCGGCCTTGGCCACCGTCGCGCTGGTCGATGGTGCCGTGGTCGCCACGGTCTCGGTGGTGTTCGGCGCGGCGGTGGAGGTGACGGTGACCGGTGCGGAGGGGCCGCCCGAACCGGACAGCAGCACCGCGGCGGCGACGATCGCGGAGACCAGGGCGACGACGCCGAGGGCGAGCGCGGCGATGAGCCCGCGGTTGCGACGCGGCGCGGGCGCCGCCCCCGGATAGGAGGCGGGCGGCGCATAGCTCGGCGTCACGTAGCGGGGCGGGGCGCTCGGCGTGGGGATCGAGTGGTGGGTCGGCGCGGCCGCCGGCGGGGCCTGCGCGGGCAGCGGCGCCGACGGCGGACGGTGCGCGGACGGCACCGTCGTGGTGGTGCCCCAGCTCTGCGGTGCGCTGCGCAGCGCCGCGGTCGCGGCCCGGGCGAGCGAGCCGCACGTGGCGTACCGCTCGTCGGGCCGCTTCGCCATGCCCTTGGCGATCACCGCGTCCAGCGCGGCGGGCACGGGGTGGGGCGCTGCGGCCGAGGCGCGTGGCGGCGGCGTGAGCATGTGCTGGCGCATCATCTCGGCGATGGTCCGGGCCGCGAACGGCGGCCGCCCGGTGAGCAGCTCGTAGAGCACGCAGGCCAGCGAGTACACGTCGCCCGCCGCGGTCGCGCCGCCGCCCTCGAATCGCTCGGGTGCGGCATACGCCTGCGACCCGACGAACAGCCCGGCGGAGGTGAGCCGCTCACCGTCGTTCCCGACGACGAGGCCGAAGTCGAGGAGGTACGCGAAGCCGGACGGGGTGACCTGGACGTTCGCGGGCTTCACGTCGCGGTGCACCAGCCCCTGCAGGTGCGCGGAATCGAGCGCCGAGGCCACCTGCGCGACGAGGTCGACGGCGCGCTCGGCGGGCAGGGCGCCGCCGGCGACGATCTCAGCGAGGTTGCTGCCGTCCACCAGACGCATGTCCAGGTACAGCGTGCCGTCGATCTCGCCGTAGTCGTGGATGGGGATCACGTGCGGGTCCGCGAGCCGCGCGGCGGTCTGTGACTCGTGCGTGAACCGGTCCCGGAATCCAGGGTCCTGTGCCGCGCTCGCGTGCAACAGCTTCAGCGCCACGTCGCGATCCTTGACCGTGTCGTGCGCGAGGTACACCTCGCCCATGCCGCCGCGCCCCAGCAGCCGCACCAGCCGGTACGGACCGAACTCGCTGCCCGCGCGCGCCCCCGCCTCGTCCCCAGTCATCTCGCCCCTCCGTGTCCGATTGCGCAGAAGTCTATGCGGCGCGACCGACACGGCGGCGTCGCCGGAGAATTGCTAGCGTGAATCCATGATCGAAGTGGCGGGGTTGACGAAGACCTACGGGCCCGTCCGGGCCGTGAGCGATCTGTCGTTCGCGGTGCGGCCCGGCCGCGTGACGGGGTTCCTGGGCCCGAACGGCGCGGGCAAGTCTACGACGATGCGGTGCATCCTCGGACTGGACCGGCCCACGGCCGGCCGCGCGACGATCGGCGGGCGCGAATACCGCACGCTGGACCGGCCGCTCACCCAGGTGGGCGCGCTGCTCGACGCGAAGTGGGTGCACCCCAACCGCACGGCGCGCGATCACCTGCGGTGGCTGGCCGTCGCGAGCGGGCTGCCGGCGGACCGCGCGGACCATTGCCTCGCCGCCGTCGGCCTCACCGACGTGGCGCGCAAGAAGGCCGGCGGCTTCTCCCTCGGCATGGCCCAGCGGCTCGGGATCGCCGGTGCGCTGCTGGGCGATCCGGGCGTGCTGCTGTTCGACGAGCCGGTGAACGGGCTCGACCCCGAGGGCATCGTCTGGGTGCGCACCTTCATGAAGTCCCTTGCCGCGCAGGGCCGGACGGTGCTCGTGTCCAGCCATCTGCTGGCGGAGATGGCGCTCACGGCCGACGACGTGGTGATCGTGGGCCGCGGCCACCTGGTGTGGAACGGCACGATGGCGGACTTCATCGCGCAGAACTCCGAGCACACGGTGCGGGTGCGCAGCCCGCGCGACGGGGAACTCCACAAGGCGCTCACTTCGCGCGGCCTCGCGGTGACGCCGGGGACGGAGGCCGCACCGGGCGGCGGCGGCCGCACGGTCCTGACGGTGCGCGGGGCCACCAGCGACGCGGTCGGCGAGATCGCGGCTGCGGAGGGGCTGCCGCTCGCGGAGCTGGCGCCGCAGAGCAGCTCGCTCGAGCAGGTGTTCATGCGGATGACGGGCTCGACGGTCGAGTACCGCGGGACGGGAGGCGTCGCATGATCGTGCGCGCGGTACAGGCGGAACTGGTCAAGATCGCGACGGTGCGCGCGACCAAGTGGCTGCTGCTCGGGTCGATCGCGGGGGCGCTCGCGATCTCCGTGATCGTCGCCCTCGTCATCCGCAACATCGGCGAGACGATCGACGAGGTGGGCGTGGTGGCGCTGGCGCCGTTCACCGGTTTCGGCGGACTGCCGGGTATCGCCATCACCTTCGCGGGCGTCATCGGCGTGCTCTCCGTGACCACCGAGATCCGGTACAACACACTGCGTTCGACCTTCCTGGCGATCTCCAACCGGTGGGTCGCACTGGCCGCGAAGACGTTCGTGGTCGCAGTCGCGTGCGCTGTGGCGTACGCGGCCGCGATGGTGGTGTGCGTGGTGCTGTTCGGTGTGATCGTGGACGGCTCGCCGCTGTTCGTGTTCCGCGCGGGTGGCTCCTTCCTGGTGACCTTCCCCGTCGCCACTGCGCTCACCGCGGTCCTCGGCGTCGCCGTGGGGTGCGCGATCCGTAACGGTGCGGGCGCGATCACGCTGCTGCTGGGCTATCTCTTCGTGGTCGACAACGTGATCTCGTCGATCCCGCAGACCCGCGCCGCCGCGCCGTACCTCCCGCTGTCGAACCTGCAGAACTTCATGGGCGTGCTGCTGAGCGACTTCCCCTGGGCCGCGCCGGTCTCGCTGCTGTACCTCGTCGTGGTGATCGGATTGCTGTGGGCCGGTGCGGTCGCGCTGGTCGCGCGACGTGACGCGTGACCCCAGTGGGGTTGCACATTGACGCAGGTCACACCTCGTTCAAGCATCGCGAGAAGGTTTGCCGACGCCCCTAACGGGGGATCGTTCGCGCTGCTACTCAGGGCCGCTCGCGCAGCCGCCACGACGCGTTGACCGGGCCGTGGCCCGCGCCGACCGGATAGGCCGCCGCCAGCGACCGGGTGACCCATTCCTTGCCGAACGCGATCGCGTCGGGCACCGTCAGGCCGTGGGCGAGGGCGCAGGCCGTCGCGGCGCCGAGCGTGTCGCCCGCGCCGTGATCGTGCCGGGTGTCGATGCGCCTCGCCTCGAACTCGAGGAAGTCCGTCCCGTCGTAGAGAACGTCGGTGCTGGTGACGGCGGTGCGGAGGTGGCCGCCCTTGACCAGGGCCCAACGCGGGCCGAGGGCGTGCAGCGCCCGTGCGGCGTCGCGTTGGGTCGCGTCGTCGACCACCTCGATCCCCGTGATGAGCCGCACCTCGTCGAGGTTCGGGGTGACCACCCAGGCGAGCGGGAACAGCCTGCGCAGCAACGTGTCCAGTGCGTCCGGGGTGAGCAGCGGGTCGCCGTGCTGCGACGCGCAGACGGGGTCCACGAGGAACGGCGTACCGTCGGGCCCGCCGATCCGCAGGTCGAGCGCCGTGTCGGCGATCGCGTCGATGATCCCGGCGGTCGCGAGCATCCCCGTCTTGACGGCGGCGATCCCGATGTCCTCCACCACCGCCCGGATCTGGCCCGCGACGGTCTCGGGCGGGATCGGGTGGAAGCCCGTGACGCCCAGGCTGTTCTGCACCGTGACCGCGGTGACCGCACTCGTGCCGTGCACGCCGGCGAGCGCGAAGGTGCGCAGGTCCGACTGCAGTCCGGCCGCGCCGCCCGAGTCCGATCCCGCGATCGTCATGACCCGGACGGGGGTCGTGCCGTTCGCGGGGAGGGAGCAGCTGCATGGCCTGGAGGCTACTCCTGGGAATCGGTCCACATCGAGGCTGCCCGCCGGTCCCGGCCACGCCTCACCGGTAAATGCGTTGCGGCCGCAAGGGGCCGCTCGTATCGTCGTCGTGCTCGACGCGCACGACGGACGGAAAGGGGCGCCTCGACATGAACACGATCATCTCCGCGCCGCCGGTGCGGGTGTTCAACGCGGATTACAGCCCGCTCGACGCGGTGACCTGGCAGGACGCCGTGGGCATGCTGCTGCGCGAGGTCGCGTTCGCGCTGGAGCCGCACGATCCGCCGCGGGTGCTGCGCTCACCGAGCGCCGAGATCGAGCTGCCGAAGTCGATGCTGCTGGCGCGGTACGCGGCCGTCCCGTACCGCCGTGTCGCCGACCATGCGAGCCGTTCCGAGATCCTGCGGCGCGACGCTCACGTGTGCCAGTACGCGGGCTGTGGCGCGCGGGCGACCACGATCGACCACGTCTTCCCGCGGTCGAGGGGCGGCGGCAACACGTGGTCGAACCTCGTCGCGTGCTGTGCTGAGTGCAACCACCGCAAGGCCGATCGCACTCCCGCCGAGGCCGGCATGAGACTCATCCGCGAGCCCTTCCGGCCCGCGGGCGTGTAGGGAGGCCGGCGTACCGGAGGAGGGCTGGGTGGAGGCGCCCACGTCGAGCGCATGTGAGGACCCGAGCCCCCAAGGGCGAGTGGTCGGAACTCTAAGCGAGCGGGGGTCCACCCGGCCCGGCCCACGCACGGACCACAGAGGGTTGACGGGGCCGTGGCCGGCGCCGAGGGGGTAGGCCCAGCGCAGGCCCTCGGTGACCCAGGCCTTGCCGAATTCGACGGCGGCCGGCACGCTGCGGCCGTGGGCGAGGGCGGCGGTGATCGCGGCGGCGAGGGTGTCGCCGGCGCCGTGGTCGTGCCCGGTGGGCACGCGCGGCGCCGTGAACTCCACGGATTCGGCGCCGTCGGTGAGCAGGTCGGGGCTGTCCGGGCAGTCCCGCAGGTGGCCGCCCTTCACCAGCGCCCACTGTGCGCCGAGCGCGAGCAGACGGTGCGCCGCCTCTCGCTGGGAGGCGGCGTCCGTCACCTCGATCCCGGTGATCAGCCGGACCTCGTCGAGGTTGGGAGTGACCACCGTGGCGCGCGGGATGAGCACGGTGCGAACGGCTTCCAGTGCGTCGGCGGCGAGCAGCGGGTCGCCGTGCATCGATGCGGCCACCGGGTCGACCACGAGGGTGAGCGGCGGCCCCGGCCGATCTCCTCCGCGTCGGCCGCAGCCGCCACGGCCTCGATGATCTCCGTCGAGGCGAGCATGCCGGTCTTCGCTGCTTCGACGCCGATGTCGCCCGCCACGGAGCGGATCTGGGCCGCGACGACTCCGGGCTCGACGCCGCGGAAGTCCTGCACGCCCACGCTGTTCTGCACGGTGACCGCTGTGATGGCGACGCAGGCGTGTAGGCCGAGCGTCGCGAACGTCCGCATATCGGCCTGAATGCCCGCCCCGCCACCGGAATCCGAGCCGGCGATCGTGAGCACCCGGTGCGGCGCGGTGCCCCGGGGCGAGGTCGGCAGGGTCGACGGTGCCCCCACCGCGACCCTGCGCGCAGCGCCCGCGGCCGTCTCCTGCGTCGTCACGCCCGCGCAGTCTCCAGCGGGATGTACACGCGCCCACCGGCGTCGGTGAACTCCTGCGATTTCGCCGCCATGTCGGCCGCCAGCTTGGCGTCGATGTCCTCCTGCGTCACCAGGTTGTGCTCCTCGGCGTACGCGCGCACGTCGGCGCTGATCCGCATGGAGCAGAACTTCGGGCCGCACATCGAGCAGAAGTGCGCGGTCTTGGCGGGCTCGGCGGGCAGCGTCTCGTCGTGGAACTCGCGTGCGGTGTCCGGGTCCAGCGACAGGTTGAACTGGTCCACCCAGCGGAACTCGAAGCGCGCCTTGGACAGTTCGTCGTCGCGAGCCTGCGCCCCGGGGTGCCCTTCGCCAGGTCGGCGGCGTGCGCCGCGATCTTGTACGTGATGACGCCGGTCTTCACGTCGTCGCGGTTGGGCAGGCCCAGGTGCTCCTTCGGCGTGACGTAGCACAGCATCGCCGTGCCCGCCTGCGCGATGATCGCCGCGCCGATCGCGGAGGTGATGTGGTCGTAGGCCGGCGCGATATCGGTGGCGAGCGGGCCGAGCGTGTAGAACGGCGCCTCCTCGCACAGCTCCTCCTCGAGCCGCACGTTCTCCACGATCTTGTGCATCGGGACGTGCCCCGGTCCCTCGATCATCACCTGCACGCCATGGGACTTCGCGACCTTCGTCAGCTCCCCCAGGGTGCGCAGCTCGGCGAACTGGGCCTCGTCGTTGGCGTCCGCGATGGAGCCGGGGCGCAGGCCGTCGCCGAGGGAGAAGGTCACGTCGTACTCGCGCAGGATCTCGCACAGCTCACTGAAATGCGTGTACAGGAAGGACTCCTCGTGGTGCGCGAGGCACCACGCCGCCATGATCGAGCCGCCGCGGCTGACGATGCCGGTGACCCGGTTCGCGGCGAGCGGGACGTAGCGCAGCAGCACGCCCGCATGTACGGTCATGTAGTCCACGCCCTGCTCGCACTGCTCGATCACGGTGTCCCGGAAGATCTCCCAGGTGAGCTTCGTCGGATCGCCCTTGACCTTCTCCAGCGCCTGGTAAATGGGAACGGTGCCCACGGGGACCGGCGCGTTGCGCATGATCCACTCGCGGGTCTCGTGGATGTCCTTGCCGGTGGAGAGGTCCATGATGGTGTCGCCGCCCCAGCGGGTGGCCCACACCATCTTCTCGACCTCCTCCGCGATCGAGCTGGTGACCGCGGAGTTGCCGATGTTCGCGTTGATCTTCACCGCGAAGGCCTTGCCGATGATGGCGGGCTCGAGCTCGGGGTGCTTGCGGTTGGCGGGGATCACCGCGCGCCCGGCGGCCACCTCCTCGCGGACCTTCTCCGGGTCGAAGCCCTCGCGCGCCGCGACGAAGCGCATCTCGTCGGTGATGATTCCCGCACGGGCCCAGGCGAGTTGGGTGCTCGCTCCGTCCACCGGGGCCGGTTTGGTCCAGGTGTCGCGGGTCTTGGGCAGGCCCTCGGAAAGGTCGTGCAGCTGGTCCTCGGACGTGTACTGGGTGTACGGACCGGAGGTGTCGTAGACGTCGTGGTGGTCGCCGTTGGTGAGCGCGATGCGCCGGAACGGGACGTGGAGATCGGCGCCGCCGTCGTTGCCGGGCACGGTGAGGTACTGCTTCTGCGAGCCCTCGATCGGGCCCGTCGTGACGGTGGAGACGGGGGTGGACGATGAAACAGACATGCGGGACTCCTCTTCCCTACGCCGGCATTACCCGGACAGGTTCGTACGGTCGACGCCCGCGATAGACGTCCTCTCAGCTCGCTGCGGCGAGCTCCCGATGGTGTGCGCTACCGAGCGTAACGCACGACCGAGGAGACTTCAGGGGATCGGCACTAGGCGATCCGCACGCCCCGGGGAGCTTCGCCGCCGGCACCCGCAGCCGCCGGGCCGCGAACGCCAGCCCGATCCCGCCCAGCGCCAGGTTCGCCAGCAGGCCCCAGTACCAGGAGTGTCCGAGGTAGCCGTCGGTTCGGCGCGGATCGCGGTAGTCGGGGATGGAGACGACGTCGTCGCCCGTGCTGAACCCGACCCGTCCGCAGGCGCGGTCCTGGTTCGCGGCGGGCCCGGTGCGCAGGTCCGACACGCCGTCGGCCAGGAACGCCAAGCTGGATTCCGCAGGTCGCCGCAGATCGTCGCCGGTGTAGCGCGTCCAATACCCACGGTCCCGATCCGCATCGCGACCACGGTCGCGCTGCGCAGCGGCGTCCGCCAGAACGACGGCGGGGTTCGGTGCGACGACCCACCAGATCCGTTCGGTGTGTTCGACGGTGACGGTCGTGCGCTCGATGCGGCACGTGCCGCTCTCGCCGCTGTCGGAGTACGTCCAGCGAGGCCTGTCCGCGGAGACCTCGGTCTTCGTCGCCGGGATCAGCAGGACGGTGATGATCGGCAGGCCGATGAGCAGGAACAGCATAGTGAGCTGGGTGATGGCGGCGGAGCCGATCGGTCGTGCCAGCAGTGCCGAGTAACCGAGACCGATGCCGCAGTACGCCAGGAAGATCAGCGCCGCCACGACCACGCCGAGGACCGAGAAGACGACCGGGTACTCGGCGACGGCGATGGCCCAGATCAGGTACGGCGCCGAGACCACCAGCAGGGCGCAGGAGGCGATCCACGCGCCGAGCAGCTTGCCCGTCGCCAGTTGCAGACCGCTCGCGGGGGTGGCCTGGACGACCGCCAAGGTGGCGTCCTTGCGGTCGCCGTTGATCGTCGTCGCAGTCATCGTCGGCGCGATGACCAGCCCGAGGAAGCCGACGAAGCCGAGGACGATGGAGTACAGGTTCTCCTCGAACGTCTGGAAGCCGGAATCGGGCGACGTGGCGGTCATGAACCACAGCAGGCCGAAGACGACGGCGGAGACGACGAGGAAGAACACGCCCAGTAGGACGCGCCAGCGGGTGGCGCGGGTGCGCTGGCGCAGTTCCAGGCCGATCAGCACGCCGACGGTGCGCCACCAGTTCGTGAAGCTGTTCATGTGCGGTCGGCCTCCAGTGCGAAGTACGAGTCCTCGAGCGCGTTGCCGGCGCGGGCGAACTCGACGACCCGGGCACCGTCGGCGATGATCCGGGCGAGATGCGCGGCGGCCTCGTCCTCCGAGGGGAAGGTGAGATCCGTTCCGCCGCTGGGTGGCTCACCGAGCAGCCGGATGCGCCAGCGGGCGGCGGCGGTCTCCGGAGGCGCCTCGGTGCGGCCGCGGGCCATCATCACCACGTCATCCACCATCTCGCCCAACTCGGAGAGGATGTGCGAGGAGACGAGCACCGCGACGCCGCTGTCGGCGAGCGCGCGCAGCGAGTCGCGCAGTTCGAACCGCGACCGCGGGTCCATGCCGGAGGCCGGTTCGTCGAGCAGCAGGATCGGCGGGTGGTGCACCATCGCGCGGGCGAAGCCGAGCCGCTGCTTCTGTCCGCGCGAGAGCACCTGCGCCGGGCGGTCGGCGAACTCCGACAGGTGCACGCGTTCCAGCAGGTCCTTCGCCCGCGTTCGGGCCTCGCCCGACGGGACGCCGTAGAGCTTCGCGAAGGTGGTGAGGATCTCGGTGGGGGTAAGGGAGTCCCAGGTGCCGAAGACGTCCGGCATCCACCCGACGCGGGTGCGGAGGTCGTCGGGGGAGACGGGGGCACCGTCGAGCTCGATGCCGCCGGACGACGGCCGGAGCAGGCCGGCGAGCATCAGCAGCAGCGTCGTCTTCCCGGCACCGTTCGGGCCGACGAGGCCGGTGATCCTGCCGGGCGTCAGGGTGAGGGTGGCGTCGGCGACGGCGACGTGCCGGGCGAAGGTCCGGGTGAGTTCGCGGGCTACCAGGGGCATGGACCCACAGTAGCCGCGTTCCAGAGTTCACGATAAAGAATGTGACAGATGTGAAACACCTGGGCGTCAGTGCGACGAGATCGCGGGGTTCGGGCGTACGGTGGGGTGATCCGCATCACATGGAGGTGTTCATGGCTGACAACGTCGAGGTTCCGCCGCCCACGCTGGAGCTGGGGGAGCCGCTGAGACTGTTCGACAACCCGGTTCGCGACCGGTACGAGCTGTGGTCGGGGGATGAACTGATCGGCGTCGAGGGGTACGAGGTCACCGATCACGGCGATGTCATCCTGCTGCACACCGTGGTCATGGAGAAGTTCGGGAGGCAGGGCTTCGCCCGCGCGCTGGTCTCCGGTGTGCTCGACGACCTCGGAGCCCGCAACAGGCACGTGATCCCCGTGTGCACCTACGTACGCTCGTTCATCACCCGATTCCCGCAGTACCAGGGCGTCGTCGCCTCGGCGGCGCACACCTAGTGCTGGCGTAGCGCCCGGACGTACCGGGCGCGCGCCACCCGTTGTGCGACGAGGAGCGCGGGATACGCCGCCCGCCAGAACCCTCGGGGCGCGGGGCGCGTCAGGGACCGGATCGTGATACCCGCGACCCGCGCGGTCACCGTGAGCCTCCGACCGGGCTCGACGGGCTCGACCGACGAGACGCTGAAGCCGCTCCGCGTCTTCACCGCCCACCGCAGCACGTCGTGCGCGGCGCGGGCGAAGTCGTCCTCGCCGGAACCGATCGCGGTGGTGATCTCCGCACGACGGTGGCCGGCTGGGCCCGGGCCCCAGATCGGGTCGGCGAGGGACGTCATCGCGGTTCCGTCCAGTAGTGGTAGCCGTGGTGCCGGGTGAAGCCCGATTCCCTGTACAGGGCCCGGGCGGCCCTGTTGTCGAGGGTGGCCTCGAGGAACACGCGCTGCGCACCCTCGGCCGCAGCCCGGGCGCGGAGCGCGCCGACCAGGCGGGTAGCGAGGCCCCGTCGACGGTGCTCGGGCGCGACGGCCATCGAACCGATTCCGCCCCACACCGCGCCTCCGGCGTCGGCGACCAGGGCCAGTCGCCCCGCGGCGGCGGGCGCACCGTCGGGACCGGCGAGGAGGGCGAACAGCGCGACGCCGTCGACCGAGGTCACGAGCGGTGCCGCAGTGCCGGTGAGCGCGAGCCACGCGGCGTCGGGGGCGTCCGCGAGTCGGACCTCGGGATCCGCGTCGCCGCCGGCCGACGCCGTGAGGACCTCCGTCGGCTGCACGACCGGCGTCAGGCCGGAGGCGCCCGGCAGCACGCGTTCGGAGAGCGTCAGGTGCAGCGGCAACGACCGTGCGGCGAACCAGGCCCGCACGCCGTCGAGGCGGTCCAGCGAGGCGTCGGGGTGCAGGGGGCGGCGCAACTGGCCCGGTTGCCCTTGATCCCGGCGCGGCGCGGCAGAGCCAGCCGTCGATCCACTCGCGTTCGACGGACCACCACGACCGGGCCCGCGCCAGGTCCAGCGACCGGATCTCGCTCGCCCGGATCGGCCTCGGCGGCACCGTCTTCGCCCGGACGATCTCGGCGCGCGCGATTGTGTGCTCCGTGCCGTCGCGATCGGCGCGGACGACCAGCGGGTCACCGTCGGCGAGCAGCGTCCCGATGACGTCCGTCGCCCCGCCCGACGGTAGGAGGTGCCGGACCACCACCCTCTCGCCCGGTGCCGGCATCAGTGGCCGAACGGGTCGTCGACGGTGCCGGGCGTCCAGGTGAGGCCGGGCACGGTCCAGCCGTTCTTCTTGATGGCCTTCTTCGCCTGCCGCGCGTAGCGGCCGGTGAGGACGTCGGTGTAGAGGTAGCCGTCGAGGTGGCCCGTCTCGTGCTGGAGCATCCGGGCGAAGAAGCCGGTGCCCTCGATCTCGACGGCGGCGCCCGTGCGGTCGGTGCCGACCACCTTCGCCCAGTCGGCACGGCCCGTCGGGAAGGACTCGCCCGGGACGGAGAGGCAGCCCTCCCAGTCGTCGTCCGGGTCCGGCATGGTCTCGGGGATCTCGGAGGTGGTGAGGACGGGGTTGACGACCTCGCCGCGGCGCCGCTCACCGGTCTCCTCGTCGGGGCAGTCGTAGACGAACAGCCGCAGGTCGCGGCCCACCTGGTTGCCCGCGAGACCGACGCCGTTGGCGGCGTCCATGGTCTCGTACATGTCGTCCAGCAGCGTCACGATCGCGGCGTCCGGCCGGCCTTCCGCGTCGAGTTCGACGGGCGTGGTAGGGGTGTGCAGCACGGGGTCGCCGGCGATGACGATGGGGAGCACGCTCATGTGTCCAAAGTAGTCCTCCCGATCGGCGACACGCCCCCGCAGCCCCGTCGGCGGCCGTCTGGCCGTGGTTAGATCGTCATGAACTACAGAAGTGTGATTTCGAATGCGAGGGGAACGCATGGAGGGCGCCGGTGCGGCCGCGCAGGAACTGGTCCAGACTGATCCGCAGGCCGCGAACGAGCGTGGCGAAGACGGGCTGACCAGGCGCGAGCACGACATCCTGGCCTTCGAGCGGCAGTGGTGGAAGTACGCCGGCGCCAAGGAGGACGCGATCAAGGAGCTCTTCGGGCTCTCCGCGACCCGCTACTACCAGGTGCTCAACGCCCTGGTGGACACGCCCGAGGCGCTCGCCGCCGACCCCATGCTCGTCAAGCGTCTGCGGCGCGTCCGGGCGAGTCGGCAGAAGGCTCGCGCCGCCCGCAAGCTCGGCTTCGAGATCACGTGATCCGATACAGTCGGGTGCTGTGAGCACTCAGAACACCCGCGCCGTCCCGATCCGGACGATCATCATGATCATGATCTCGGCTGCGATCATCCTCGCGGCGATCGGAGTCCACGGTTTCCTGACCCGCAACGACGATCCGCAGGCCGCTCTGAACGCCCAGGAGGCGAAGCTCCAGGCCGCCGCCACCGAGACCGCCGCGCCGGCGGCGAAGCCCGAAGTGTGCCTGATCGCGGTGGCCCGCGCTCCGCTCGCCGAGACCAAGGGCAAGCTCGAGCAGGCCGGATTCTCGGTCCAGCAGGACACCGATGCCTGGCCGAACCGGCCGGCCGCGCCGCGCGCCACCACCGTGTACTTCGGTCAGGGCGGCGAGGCGGACGCGAAGACCGTCGGCACCGAGCTCGGTGCGCCCACCGCGGCCAGGCCCGCCGGGCTCGAGGCGTGCGCCGGGGCCGTCGCGGTGGCCGTCGTGAAGCGATAGAAACAATGCCCGATATGATTTCGGGCAAGCCCAGCCCGCTAGCCGTTTCCATAAGGAGTCGTCGATGACGAAGCGCCAGTTCCTCGCCCCGATTGCGGTCCTCCCGGTGGCGGCACTCGCCCTCGCGGGATGTACGACCAACGAGCGGGCCGCCGAGCCGGGCGCGGGCACGACCCCCGCCGTGGTGACGGGTGCGACCGTGCCCGCGGAGGGCCCCGTCCGGAGCCTGGCTCCCGGCGCGCACGGCGAGGAGAAGCCGGGCGAGAGCGCACCGTCGGCGGGCACGGCCGAGGCCGCGCTCGTCAAGCCCGACGGCAGCAGCGCCGGCAAGGCCACGTTCAGCGAGAAGGACGGCGTCGTCGTGATCGACGTCCGCGTGACCGGCCTGCCCGCGGGCTTCCACGGTATGCACATCCACGAGGTCGGCAAGTGCGAGGCGAACTCGGTGGCCAAGAACGGTGCGCCGGGCTCGGCGACGAACTTCGGCTCCGCGGGCGGCCACTGGCAGAAGCCCGGAGCCTCGGGCCACCCGATGACGGGCGACCTGGTGTCGGTGTACGTCAACGCCAACGGCACCGGCCAGACGGTCACCAGCACCGGCGCGTTCACGCTGTCGGACATCAAGAAGAACACCGACGGCAACGCGCTCATGATCCACGCCGGTCCGGACAACTTCGGCAACATCCCCTCGGCGCGCTACACGAACGTCGTTCCGGGCCAGCCCGTGCCGGACGAGACCACCCTCAACACCGGTGACGCGGGCGGTCGCATCGCCTGCGGCGTGATCAAGGTCGGTTAGCCATCGAGACCGTCGCCTTCGAGGCGTCGCCGCGGCCGACGATCGGCGTCGAGTGGGAGTTCGCCCTCGTCGACCGGGAGACCGCGGACCTGGTCAGTAGGGCCGGGGAGTTGTTCGACGGGATCCGTGCGGCGCACCCGGACATCGCGCCGCAGGTGCATTCCGAGATGCTGCGCAACACCGTCGAGGTGGTGACCGGCGTCTGCGAGAACACCGCGGAGGCGATGGCCGATCTGGCCCGCATCATCGGAGCGGTGCGGGAGACGTCCGACCCGATGGGCGTCGACCTGTTCGGCGCGGGCACCCACCCGTTCGCGCAGTGGAACGCGCAGCAGCTCACCGACAATCCGCGCTACGACGAGCTGATCGCCCGCACCCAGTGGTGGGGCAGGCAGATGCTCATCTGGGGCGTGCACGTGCACGTGGGCGTGAACCATCGCGACAAGGTGCTGCCGATCATCTCGACCCTCCTCAACCACTACCCGCACCTGCTGGCGCTCTCCGCCAGCTCCCCGATGTGGGGCGGCCACGACACCGGCTACGCCAGTACCCGCGCGATGATGTTCCAGCAGCTGCCCACGGCGGGCCTGCCCTTCCAGTTCGAGCGGTGGAGCGAGTTCGAGCGCTTCGTGTACGACCAGAAGACCACCGGGATCATCGACCACCTGAATGAGATCCGCTGGGACATCCGGCCCGCGTGCCACCTCGGCACCATCGAGGTGCGGATCTGCGACGGAATGTCCAGCTTCGCGGAGCTCGAGGCAGTCGTCGCCCTGATCCATTGCCTCGTCGTCTGGCTGGATGCGCGGCTGGACGCAGGGGAGGCCCTGCCGACGCTCCCGCCGTGGCACGTGCAAGAGAACAAGTGGCGCGCGGCCCGGTACGGCCTGGACGCCATCATCATTCAGGACGCCGCGAACAACGAGCGCCTGGTCACCGAGGACCTCGACGACCTGCTCGAACAGCTCGCGCCCATCGCCGCGCGCCTCGGCTGTTCCCGCGAGTTGGCGGCCGTCGCCGACATTCCGCGGCACGGCGCGTCTTACCAGCGGCAGCGTGCGGTCGCCAGCGGCGTGTGCAGCACGGACGCGTACCGGGACGTCGTGCGGTCGGTGACGAACGAGCTCGTCCTGCCGTAGCCGCGGGGTCGATGCACGTATAGCCGCATGCTGCTTTGTTAACGAAAATTATTCTCGTTAACTTGGTCGCGTGTTCACCACCTCGGTCGGCCGCCGTGCCGGCGCCTCGCTCTCCCCGCTGCTGCCGGCCGGAGTCCTCGCCGTCGTCCTCGTCGTGTCGATGGCCCTCGCCGTCTCGCAGGGCGCGGCGACGGTGCCGGTCGGCGACGTCCGCCGCCTCCTCTGGGTCGCGCTGACCGGGGGAACTCTCGCCCGCGAGGACGCGTCGACCTACGCGATCCTCTGGGACCTGCGGGTCCCGCGCGTGCTGCTCGCCGCCCTCGTCGGGGCGGGCCTCGCGACCGCCGGCGTCGCGTGTCAAGCGCTGGTGCGCAACCCGCTGGCCGATCCCTTCATCCTCGGGATCTCCAGCGGCGCCTCGGTGGGCGCGAGTTTCGTGGTCACCACCGGACTGGTCGCGGGCCTCGGTATCGCCGGGACCGCAGGGGCGGCCTTCGCGACGGCGGTGCTCGCCTCGCTCCTCGTCTACCTGCTCAGCCGCACGTCCGACGGTGCCCTCAGCCCGGTCCGGCTGGTGCTCACGGGGGTGGTGCTCGCCTTCGCCTTCCAGGGCCTCGCCGGCGCGATCGTCTTCTTCGATCCGGTCGGCGACGCCGCGCGCTCGGTGATGTTCTGGCTGCTCGGCGGTCTCGGAGGAGCGCAGTGGTCCGTGCTCCCGCTCGTCGCGGCGACGGTGGCGGTCTGCGCCGCGATCACCGGGCGCCTCGCGGGCGTCCTCGACGTCCTGGCCCAGGGCGACGAGGCCGCCGCCGCCCTCGGCCTCGATCCGCACCGCGCCCGGCGGATGCTGTTCGTCGTCATCGTGGTCATGACCTCGGTCCTCGTCGCGGTCGCGGGCACCGTCGGCTTCGTCGGCCTCGTGGTCCCGCACGCGGTACGGTTGATCGTCGGCCCGGCTCACCGGGCGGTGCTGCTGCTCGCCCCGCTCGTCGGCGCGCTGCTGCTGGTGTGGGTGGACCTGCTGAGCCGGTTGGTGGTGGCGCCGCGCGAGCTGCCGCTGGGCATCGTCACCGCGCTCGTCGGCGTCCCCGTCTTCGTCGTCCTCCTCCGGCGCCGCGGCGGGCTCCTGGGCGGCGCGGCATGAGGGTCGAACTGGATCGGATCACCGTCGACCTGGGCGGAAGCCGGGTGCTCCACGACATCTCCCTCGACATCGCCGCGGGCGCGCACGTCGGGCTGATCGGGCCCAACGGCAGCGGCAAGTCGACCCTGCTGCGCTGCCTGTACCGCGCGATCACCCCGGCCTCCGGCTCCGTGCGGATCGGGGCACGGAGCTCGGCGCGCTGCGCCGCCGCGACGGTGCCCGCCGCGTCGCCGCGGTCACCCAGAGCGAGGCCGGCCACCTCGGCTTCACTGCGGGTGAGACCGTCATGCTCGGCCGGTTCGCGCACGGCGACGCCGGCAGCGCCGTCGCGGCGCGGGCCTGCGAAGATGCGCTCGCCGCGGTCGGCGCCACCCACCTGCGGCACCGCAGCGTGCTGGGGCTGTCCGGCGGCGAGCGGCAACGCATCCTCATCGCGCGCGCCCTCGCGCAGGACACGCCGGTCCTCCTGCTCGACGAGCCGCTCAACCACCTCGACGTCCGGCACCAGCTGGACCTGCTGCGCCTGCTGCGGGCGACCACCAAGACGACCGTCACCGCCATCCACGACATCGACCTCGCCGCGCAGAGCTGCGACCGCCTCGTACTCCTCGACGGTGGGCGCGTCGCCGCCGCCGGTACCCCGGCCGAGGTCCTCACGGCGGACCGGATCGGCGAGGTCTACGGCGTGCGGCCGGTGATCGCCGCCGGGTCGTCCGGCCCGCCGCGCATCCGCTTCGAACTGTAGAACCCCGACCGATCGAAAGGATCGACCGATGCACCCCCGTCCCCTGCTCGCCGCGGCCCTCGCGGCGAGCACCCTGCTCGCCGGCACCGCCTGCGGCGCCCGCCCCGCCGAACCCACGACGGACCTCGTCGACGTCACCAACTGCGGTGTGCACCAGCAGTACCGATCGCCCACCGCCGCGGTGCCCTACGACGTCTCGGCGATCGAGAAGATGTTCGCACTCGGGCTCACCGACCGCATCAAGGGCATCGTCCTGCCGAAGACGGTGCACGGCGTGATCGCGAAGTCCCCGTACCGCGATGAGTACGCCAAGGTCCCGATCCTCAGCGACGGCGTCCTCACTCAGGAACCGCTCGTGGCCGCCGAGGCGGACTGGGTGTTCGCGGGCTGGCAGGCCGGCTTCAGCCCCGCCCGAGGCGTCACCCCGGAGTCCCTCGGAAAGCTGCGGATCGACAGCTACATGCAGGAGGAGACCTGCTACAACTACGGTGACAAGCCCGCCGCGCGGGCGGCGAACCCGTTGGCCGACACGTACACCGACCTCACCAACCTCGGCGCGATCTTCCGCGTGCCGGACCGCGCGGCGAAGCTGGTCGACGGCCTGCGGGCCCGCGAGAGCGCACTGCAGGAACGCGCCGACCGTAAGAGCGTGAAACCGTCGGTGTTCGTCTACGACTCGGGGACGGCGGAGCCGTACACCGCGGGCCGCCGCGCCGCCGCCGACCAGGTGGTCTCCCTGGCCGGTGGGCGCTCCGTGACGCACGACGTGGACGGCCGCTGGACCTCGGTCGGCTGGGAGTCGGTGGTGCAGGCCCAGCCGGAGGTGATCGTCATCGTCGACTACGACAAGCAGCCCGCGCAGCAGAAGATCGACTACCTGCGACAGTCGTCGCCGATCAAGGACTCGCCCGCGGTGCGGGAGAACCGCATTCGGGTGGTGGACTACGCCGAGCTGGTCGCCGGCCCCCGCAACCTCGACGCCGCCGCGGCGCTCGCGGACTACCTGGAGCAGAGTGGGGCGGCCCGATGACCGCACCCGGCCCCGCCCCCGAATCCGTCGCCGACGTCGTGGATCTCGCGCGCGCGGTCGCGGACGACGCGGTCGCCCGCAGTGTCTTCTTCGTCGCGCACGGGACCCGCCTCGCCGGCAGCGACCAGCGGTACCGCAACCGCTACGTCCTCGTCCGCGTCGGAGACTCCTTCGGCGCCTGCGCCTTCGAGGAGGGCGAGCTCGACCCGGACGTCGCGGACCTGTCCGGCGAGCCCCTCGCCGGACTGCTCGACCACGCCGCGCAGCCCCTGCGGATCGCCGCCGCCGACGCCGCGCTCGGTGCCGCGGCGCCGCACCGGGAGGACCCGCGCGCCGAGCTCCGGACGCTGCCCACCGGCACCCCCGACGTCCGGGCCGTCGCCCGTGACGCCGCGGTCGCCGAGCTGCTCGCCGTCGCCCCCGGGACGCGCGTCGCGCTGATCGGCGTGGTGAATCCCCTGGTGGCCGCCATCCGCGAGCGCGGCGCGGAACCGCTGCTCGCGGACCGGAACCTGGAGCGGACCCACTGGGGCGACCCCGTCGCGGACGACCACCGCGCGGTGCTCGCCGAGGCCGACGCGGTGCTCGCGACCGGGATGACCCTGGGCAACGGCAGTTTCGACGAGATCCTCGCGGCCTGCCGGGAGCGCGGCGTGCCGCTCGCGGTGTACGCGCAGAGCGGCGCCGCGGTCGCGCGCTCCTTCCTCGGCGCCGGGTTGACCGCGCTCTCCGCGGAGCACTTCCCGTTCTCGCAGTTCTCCGCCGACGCCTCCCCGATGTACCTCTACCGGGGCCGGGCATGAGCGCGACCGAGGACCGCCCCCTGTCCGATCGGGTACTCGTCCGCGCGATCTGGCCGATGCTCGCGGCCGCCGCGCTGGGGCTGGTGCCGTTCACGATCATGGCGAACTTCCTCGTGGCCATCGCCGCCGACGCGCACGCGGGAGTCGACCTGATCGGCGGCCTGCGCGGCCTCGGCGGGGGCGCGGCCCTGCTGGTCGGAGTCGCGGCCGCGCCCCTGCTCGACCGGCTCTCGCGCTCGTCGGTGGCGGCGCTCGCGCTGCTCGTCCTCGCGCTGGGCTGCGGGCTCGCGCTCCAGGGCAGCACCGTCGCCTGGATCGCCTTCTGCCTGCTGATCGGCGCCGGCACGGCCGTCCTCAACCCGGCGGTGTCCGCGATGGCCGCCGACCGGTTCGATTCACCGGCGGCCTCAGCGCGGGCCGCGACCCTCGTCTCCTCGACCATGACGCTGACGGCGGTCCTCGCGGCGCCGGTCCTGGCCCTGCCCGCAGTGCTGTGGGGCTGGCGCGCCGACATGGCAGCGACCGCCGTGGTGCTGCTCGTGGTCGCGGCGCTGATCGCCCGCCGTCGCGATCCGCGCGGCGGGAACACCTCTGTGAGCTACCTCCAGGCCTTCCGCACCGTCCGGTCGATCCCCGGCGCCCTGGACACCCTGGCCGTCTCGCTCCTGCGCACCCTCGCCTTCATGGGGTCTCTGGCGTACATCGCCGCCGCCTTCGGTGAGCGCTTCGAGATCGGGACGGGCTGGTTCTCCCTCGTGTGGGCCACCTCCGGCCTCGCCTTCTTCCTCGGGAACTTCCTGGGCGGCAGGGTGATGCAGGACCGCGGGCCGGACCGCCTGCTCGGCACGGTACTCGCCGCGATCCTCGTCGCCGCCGTCGCGATGGTCGCCCTCTACACCGCGCCCCACGTCGCCGTCGCATGGCCGATGGTCGCCCTGGTCTCGGCCTCGCACGCCGTCATCGCCGCCGCGGTGACCACCACCCTCGTGCGGGGCGCGGGACCGGTGCGGGGCACCGTCCTCTCGCTCAACGGGGCCGCGCAGAGCGTCGGCGTCTTCGCGGGCGCCTCCTTCGCCGGCGGCGCCCTCGCGCTCGGCGGCTGGACGGGCGTCGGCCTCGTCCTGGGTGGCGCCACGGCGCTGGCCGCCGTCTTCGCCCGGCGCGCACTGCGCGGCGCCCGCACCGCGGAGGCCGTCGGATGAGCGCTCCGCGCACCGGTTCCCGCGGGCGTGGCGTGGGACGGAGCACGGGCCACCACGGCGAGCTCCTGCAGGGCCGGTTCCGCTGTCACGTCCAGGGCGAGTGCCCGGGGCTCGTGACGGTGCCGATCGGCACCGTCGGATCCGTGGCGGCGTTCGCCCCGGACCGGTCCGGGGCGGTTCGTGCTCGGGCGATCGGCGGCACGCGCGACCTGGACAAGGCCCGCCGCGCGGCCGTGGCGACCCTCGCCCTGCTGCGGGCGAACGGCGCGCTCGGGTGCACGGGCGGCGAGCTCCGCATCGCGCGGACGACGGCCGTCGGCCTGGGGCTGGGTTCCTCGACCGCCGACGTCCTCGCGGCGGTCCGCGCCGTCGCCGACTGCGCGGACGTGGAGCTCGACGCCGACACCGTCGCGCGGCTCGCCGTCGCCGCGGAGGGGGCCTCCGACCCGCTGTGGGCCGACCGGCCGATCCTGTTCGCGCACCGGCACGGTCACGTCATCGAGGACCTCGGAGCCGCGCTGCCCCCGATGCTGCTGGTGCGGTGCGTGCTCGGCGGCCCCGTCGACACCCTGACGCTGCGGACGACCGGCGACGGCGACGTGGGGGAGTACGAGGACCTGCGCGCCCGCCTGCGCCGGGCGGTCGCCGCCGGGGACGCCGCCGCCGTGGCCGCCGTCGCGACCCGCAGCGCGCTGCTCAACCAGACCCGCCACTACAAGCCCGGCCTCGAGCGCCTGATCGCCGCCGCCGAGCGCGGCGACGCGCTCGGCGTCCAGGTGGCGCACTCCGGGAACGTCGCCGGCCTGCTCTTCGAGCGCGAGCACCCGCGGGAGCGCCTGCGGCGCACCTGCACCCGCGTGCGCGCCGTGGGCTTCCGCGTGGACGACGCCCCGATCGCGATCGGCGGAGCCGCATGAGGATCCACGGCCACATCGCCGAGGCGCTGAGCCGTCCGGCACTCCTCCGCGGCGCGCACGACCGGTACCTCCTGCGGTTCGAGTCGATGAAGGTCGCCTCCGCGCGAGCCGCGCTGCGCGCCGCCCTCGACGCGGGCCGGGTCCGGCCGGGCGGCACCGTCATCGACTCTTCGTCGGGCATCTACGCCTACGCCCTGGCCCTGGCCTGCCACGAGGCGGGCGTGCGGTGCCGCATCGTCGGATCGACGACGATCGACGAGGGCCTGCGTGTCCAATTGCTCGCCCTGGGAGTCGAACTCGAGCAGATGCCGCCGTCGGCCTCGCTCAAGCTCGACCAGGACCGCCGCGTCCGTCGCATCACCGAACTCCTCGCGCAGGACCCGTCGCTGCACTGGATGCGGCAGTACCACGACCCGGTGCACTACCTCGGCTACCGGGACATCGCCCGCGCAGCGGCGGCCCAGCTCGCCGCGGAGGGCGTCGCCTCCGTGCGGCTCGTCGCGCCCGTCGGCTCGGGCGTGTCCAGTGGCGCGCTGCGGCTCGGCCTCGAAGAGGCGGGGCTGGCCGTGCAGCTCGTCGGGGTGCAGCCCTTCGGCAGTGTCACCTTCGGCGCCGAGCACGTGGCGGACCCCGCCATGCTCATCGCCGGCATCGGCTCGTCGATCCCGTTCGACAACGTGCGGCACGGGCTCTACGACGTGATCCACTGGGTGTCCTTCGAGGTGGCCCGCGCCGGCACCCACCGGCTGCTCCGCGAACACGCCCTCTTCGCCGGGCTCTCCTCCGGCGCCGGGCACGTCGTCGCCGGGTACGAGCAGGGCCACGGCGACCCGGTCGACGCCACCGTGCAGGTGCTCCCGGACACCGGGCACCGCTACCTGCGCGCCCTGTCCGAGCACACCGAACCGGCGGAACCAATGCGGCCGCGGCTCGTGGACGACCCGTCGGGCATCGAGCTGCCTTGGTCGCGGATGCACTGGGAGGGGCGCCCGACGCCTGGTTAGTCGCGGTTGCCCGTCTCCATGTCCTCGAGCCGGATCGTCTGGTCACGCAGGCGCTGCTCCTGGTAGGCGACCCGGCCGACGCGATGCGCCACCACCGGGGCGGTCAGCATCGCGAACAGGCCGGCCAGCACCAGCATCCAGACGTCGACCGAGTCGTGCATCCGCAGGATCGCGCCGACCAGCAGGAGCAGCAGGCCCATCGTCTGCGGCTTGGTGGCCGCGTGCATCCGGGTCAGTGTGTCCGGGAAGCGGATGATCCCGAGCGCCGCGGTCAGTGCGAAAACGGCACCGGTCAGGAACAGGATCGAGGAGATCACGTCGATGATCACCGGCGCTCACCTCCGAATCCCGGGTCGATGTCGGGTGTCTCGGGAGGGCCGGCCTGGGCTGTGCCGGCATCGTCGGGAACGCGGAACCGGGCCACCGAGGTGGACCCGACGAAGCCGATCAGCGACAGTGCCACAACCCCGGGGATCACCGACGAGTTGCGGCTGAAGGCCGCCCACACCGCGAGGCCGCCCATCGCGATGGCGACGAGCGCGTCGACCGCGACCACGCGGTCCAGCGTGTTCGGCCCGACCAGCAGCCGGTAGGTGGTGAGGAACGCCGCGGTCACGAGGATCACGCCGGTCACCAGGAACACCGCGGTCATGATCGCTCCTCCTCGCTGCGCGCAGTGGGACGGGTGCGGCGGTACTCGATCTCGGGGGCCGCCATCCGCCGCGCCGACGCGGCGCGGTTCCCGGCGGCGCCGCGCTCGACGCCGCTGACGTGGTGGTACTCGTCGTCGTCGATGCCGTGCAGCGGGCTCGCGTGCCACTCGTTGTCGCGCTCGAACGCGCTGATGAACAGCCGCTCCAGCCGCGATGTGCTGCGGTAGAACTGCCGCACCGCCTTCTCGCTGCTCACGTCCACCACATGCACGTACAGCAGGCGACGTTTGGTGTCGATGTCCAGCACCATCGTCCCGGGGATGAGGTTCATCATATCGACCAACAGTGTGAGCACCAGGTCGGACTTGATCTGCACCTTCGCGCGCAGCACCGCGCTCATCGGCGCGCCCGGACGCAGCGCCAGCCACGCCACCTGTACCGACGACTTGAACATCTCCACCACGTACACCAGCAGCAGCTTCGTCAGCGAGCCCAGGTGCACTCGGCCCTCCACCGGAACCGGCGGCAGCGGGAGCAGCAACAGGATGGCGAGCCCCACCAGCAGGCCGCCCACGATGTTGCCCCAGCTCACCGTGCCCCACAGCATCACCCACACCGCGTCCAGCCAGAGCAACTGCCCCACCTTGACCATCACGGTCCGGCCGTCGCGCAGGTCCGGCAGGATCCGCGTCACGAGTCGCTTAGCCATGCGCGCCTCCCCGGCCCCGGGCCCGACGGTGCCGGACGCACCGTCGGGATACGTGAGCCCGCCGACGGCCTCCGGGCCGAGCACGGCCTCGATGTAATCGGCCCGCCCGATGAGCTGGGCGGCCGCCCTGTCGGTGACGTCGAACATCGGGCCGGCCCAGAGTGCGATCAGCAGGCCGACGGCGAGCAGGCCGGCCGTCGGCGCGACCATGCTCGCGGGCATCCGGCCGGGATCCTCCCGGTCGGCGAACTCGATGACGTCGCCGTCGTCGAGCAGGGCCTGCGGGTGCGCCACCGCGAGCTGTCCCTCCGGCGCGTCCGCGCGTGCGCGCCAGAAGGCCTTCGTCCACACGCGGGCCACGGCGTACAGGGTCAGCAGGCTGGTGATGACGCTGCCGGCCACCAGGACCCAGGCGAGCACCGAGCCGTGCTGGACACCGGCCTCGATGAGGCCCACCTTGCCGATGAACCCCGAGAACGGCGGGATGCCGCCCAGGTTCAGTGCCGGCAGGAAGAACAGGATCGCCAGCACCGGGCTCGCGGCAGCCAGGCCGCCCAGCCGGCGCAGCGACGCCGCGCCCGCCTGCCGCTCGATCAGGCCCACCACCAGGAACAACGTGGTCTGGACGAGAATGTGGTGCACCACGTAGTAGATCGTCGAGCTCAGGCCGAGCGGCGTGGAGAGCCCGATGCCGAAGATCATGTAGCCGATGTGGCTGACCAGGGTGAACGAGAGCAGCCGCTTGATGTCGGTCTGGGCGATGGCGCCGAGGATGCCGACGATCATCGTGAGCAGGCCCGCGATCATGAGCACGTCGTCGAGCGAGCCGCCCGGGAACATCAGGGTGTGCGCGCGGATGATCGCGTACACGCCGACCTTCGTCAGTAGGCCCGCGAACACCGCAGTGACCGGGGCGGGCGCTGTCGGATAGGAGTCGGGCAGCCACGTGGACAGCGGGAACACGGCGGCCTTGATGCCGAACGCCACCAGCAGCACCGCGAACAACGTGGTCCGCGTCCCGGACGGCAGGTCCTGCAGCTTCACCGCCATGTCGGCGAGGTTCAGCGTTCCGGTCGCGAAATAGGCGTACGCGATGCCGAGCAGGAACACCAGCGACGAGACCATCGACACCATGACGTACGAGACGCCGGCCCGGACCCGGTCCTCGCTGCCGCCCACCGTGAGCAGCACGAAGCTCGCGGCGAGCAGCACTTCGAACGAGACGAACAGGTTGAACAGGTCGCCCGCGAGGAACGCGTTGCACACTCCCGCCGCGAGGATCAGGTAGGTCGGGTAGAAGATCGAGACCGGCTGGTTCTCGTCGCCGTCACGGATACCCTGTCCGACCGAGTACACGAGCACGCCGAGCAGCACGATCGCCGAGACCAGGACCATCAGCGCGGCCAACTGGTCGGCGACGAGGGTGATGCCGAGCGGGCCGCCCCGGCCGTCGCGGTCGCCCCAGCCGCCGACGTGCAGCGCGACGGTGCCGTGCCGGTCGGTGTAGTAGAGCATCAGGGCCGAGACCAGGACGATCGCGGTCAGTGCCACCAGCGAGATCGCCCGCTGCAGCCGCGGGTGCCGGCCCATCACCATGGTGGTCGCGGCCGCGACGATCGGCAGCACGGTCGGCAGCGGGATGAGGGTGAGCATCATCTGCTGGTTCATCGCTCACCCTCCTTTCCACGCGTCTCGGCGGCCGGTAGTTCCCTCTCGCGGGGCACGCTCGGCAGCGGCAGCGCGCCGGTGTCGAGCGCGTCGAGGCGGGCCTCCCGCAGCTCCTCGGGGGTGAGGGGTTCGCCGTCCGGCCCGAACGCGTCGCCGAGGGCCGACGGTGCGCCGGTGATCGGGTCGTCGGACGCGTCGTAGTCCGGGTCGTCCGCGGCGCGGTCGACGTCGCGCTCGAGGACCTTCGTGTCCTCGGGGTCGTCGTCGACCTCGTCGTCGGTGTTGATGGTGAAGGACCGGTAGGCCAGCGCCAGGATGAACGCGGCCATGCCCATCGTGATCACGATCGCGGTGAGGATCAGGGCCTGCGCCAGGGGATCGGCCTCGCTGCTGCGGCCCGCGGAGAAGTACCCGACGATCGGCGGGTTCCCGGGCGGCGATGCCAGCGCGAGGATGAGCAGGTTGACCGCGTTGCCGAACAGGATGATGCCCATGAGCATCCTGGTCAGGCTCCGGTCCAGGAGCAGGTACACGCCGGTGGCGACCATCACGGCGATGGCCGCGAACAGCCCGATGTCGACGATCACTTCGCGCCTCCCGCCGGGACGGGGATGGGCGAGGTCATATCGGCGGGGATCCCTCCAGATCGAGGCGGGCGCCCAGGCTGCGCAGGACGTCCAGGACGAGCCCGACCACGATCAGGTAGACGCCGGCGTCGAAGATCAACGCCGTCACGACCTTCACGTCGCCGAACACCGGCAGGTGGAACGAGAGCGCGACCGACGACATGGCCGGGGCGCCGACCACGAGCGAGACGATGCTGCCCGCGGCCGCGAGCAGCAGGCCCGTCCCGAGGACGCGGCCCGCGTCGAGCGGCAGTGCCTCGCCGATCTCGTAGCGTCCGCCGGCCAGGTACCGCAGCACCAGCGCGAGGCCCGCGGTGAGGCCACCGGCGAAGCCGCCGCCGGGCGCGTTGTGCCCGGCGAAGAAGAAGTAGACCGACAGCACCATCACGGTGGGGAACACCAGCCGGGACGTCACCTCGAGCACCAGGGAGCGGTGCCGCGGGTCACGCAGCGCGCTACCGCGCAGCCACGTGGTCCCGGGGGCCGCGGCCGCCGCGGCGGCGGCCTCGGCGCTCACCCGCGGCGCGGCGCCGAACCGACGGTTGCGGAACACCAGCGAGGCGACGCCCGTCGCCGCGACGAGCAGGACGGCGATCTCGCCGAAGGTGTCCCAGGCGCGGATGTCCACGAGGATCACGTTCACGGTGTTGTGGCCGTATCCGAACTTGTAGGCCTGGTCCGGCAGCCGGTCCGCGACGGGCGCGGCCACGCGCGCGCGCGCGCCGCGACGGCCACCACGACGACCATCACCGCCACCGCGACCCCCAGCAGGGCCCGGGCGACCCGCGACGGGCGGCTGCCCGTGATCGGAGCCTCCGCGGGCAGCTTGCGCAGCACCAGCACGAACACCACCAGCGTCAGCGTCTCGACCAGGAACTGGGTCAGCGCCAGGTCGGGCGCGCCGTAGATCGCGAAGATCACGCCGGTGCCGTAGCCCGTGACCCCGACGACGAGAACGGTCGCGAGGCGGTTGCGCAGCAGCACCGAGGTGAGCGCGGCTGCGCACATCAGCACGGACACGGCGAGGAACAGCGGCGAGGACTGCAACTGCAGTTCCGGGTCCGCGCGGGTCCCGAGCACGAGCACCAGCATCGGGAGTAGCACCAGCGTCAGCAGGATCGTGCCCTGCGTCAGCGGCAGCGAACCGCGCTGAGTGCTCTGTGTCATGCGGAGCGAGAGCACGTCGGCGCCGCGCAGGGTGGCGTCGTAGAGCCGGTCGGCGTTGCCCAGCAGGACGCTGTTGCGCCGCCGCAGCCGCGCGAACGGGCTGTGCGGCTGGGCGACGACGACGCCCGCCGCGATGATCAGCGCGGTCAGGAGCAACGGCAGCGTGAATCCGTGCCACAGCGCGAGGTGGTACGGGTCCTGCGCCGGCGGGAACGATCGATCCGGGTACTCGGCCAGCACGTGGTCGATCCACGGGGAGAAGACCCCGTCGATCAGGCTGAGCGCGGCGAGCAGCGCCGGACCGGCGAGGAAGAGCGGGCTGATCGCGTGCATGTTCTCGACCGCGCGCGTCGGCGAGGCCTGTCCCTTGCGGCCGAACGCGCCCCACAGGAAACGGATGCTGTAGGCCACCGTCAGCGCCGAACCGACGCACATGCCCACGAGCAGCACCACCGGGATCGGCGACGGCAGCGAGGCGTGCAGCATCGTCTCGAGCGCCGCCTCCTTGCCCACGAAGCCGTACAGCGGTGGGATCCCGGCCATCGACGCGGCCGCCAGGGCAGCGATCACCGCGAGCACCTTCTGCCGGTCGCCGAGGCGGGCGAGACGTCGGATGTCGCGGGTGCCGGTCGCGTGGTCGATGATGCCGACCACCATGAACAGCGTCGCCTTGAACAGGGCGTGCGCGGTGAGCATCGTCATGCCCGCGAGGGCCACGTTCCGCTCACCCGTGCCCACGAGCACCATGAGCATGCCGAGCTGGCTCACGGTGCCGAAGGCGAGGATCAGCTTGAGGTCGAACTCGCGCAGCGCGCGCCAGCCGGCCAGGATCATCGTCAGGATGCCGAGGCCCAGCACGATGACCCGCCACGACGTGAGCTGCGCGAAGGCGGGCGCGAGCAGCGCGACCAGGAAGACGCCGGCCTTCACCATGGCAGCGGCGTGCAGGTAGCCGGAGACCGGCGTCGGCGCGGCCATGGCGCCGGGGAGCCAGAAGTGGAAGGGCACGATCGCGGACTTGCTGATCGCGCCGACCAGGATCAGCACGACGCCGACTTCGACACCGATGGAGATGGTCGACGGGTCGGCGACAGCCCGGGCGATGACCTCCGAGAACAGGTAGCTGCCGTAGTGCTCGCCCAGCTCGACGATGCCGACCAGCATCGCGAGGCCGCCGAGCGTGGTGACCAGCAGGGCCTGCGTGGCGGCGCGGCGGCTGGTGGCGCGCTCGGCGTAGTAGCCGACGAGCAGGAAGCTCAGCACCGAGGTGAGCTCCCAGAAGACGTACATCGCCAGCATGTTGTCGCTGACCACGAGGCCGAACATGACGGCCATGAAGGCGACCAGCTCGGCCGCGAAGGTGGGCAGCTTGCGCGTGTTGGTGACGCCGGTGAAGTAGCCGGCGCAGTAGACCAGGATCACGGCGCCGATGCCGAGCACCAGCACCGACATGACGGCGCCGAGCGGCGTGAGCCGCAGGTCGACGTCCATGTTCAGCGACGGCACCCAGCGCAGGGTCTCGGTGCGGGCGGGTTCGCCGGAGACCGGCCAGACAGAGACGACCCAGACCAGCGCGGCGGCAGGGACCACTGCGAGGCCGAGGAAAGCGCGCGCGCCGAAGCGGCCGACTGCGACCGGTGCGGCTAAGGTCGCCAATGACAAACAGACAAGGATGACAAGCAAGGGCACTCCGTCCTTTGTGAGCGGGGTGTCGTTTCGCTTCGAGATTCTACCGGCCGGACATTTCGGGGAAGTGTGCGGCCGCGATGGAGGTGTGTGGGATGGCAACGGGACGCCGAGTGGTCCGTGGGCTCGCGACAGTGCTGGCGGGCGGCGCTCTGCTGCTCGGGGCGGCCTGCGGCGACGGCGAAACCGGTACCCCGGCAGCGACGGTCACCCTCCCTGCGGCGTTCCCCAAGGCCGACGTTCCGCTGGTCGAGGGAAACCTGATCGACGCGGGCGAGCGCGCGCAGGGCGCGGTCACCGTGTTCAACGTCACCGTCCAGGCCAAGCCGGGCGGGTACCAGGAGGCGAAGAAGAAGCTGGCCGACGCCGGGTTCCTCGCCCTCGGCGACGGCGCGCCGGGCGGCGGATCGCAGTCCGCCCAGTTCTCCGGCAAGGGCTACGTCATCACCGTCAGCTCCGTGCAGGACGCCGCGGTCCCCAACGCCGTCTTCTACTCCGTCAGCAAGGCCTGATCGGCCGACCCGCGCCGCCATTGCGGGCCGCGCCGTCTCCGCCGGCCCGCTACGTCGCCCGACGGTCCGCGTACGCCTGCAGGTCGGCCACCTGCGCCGGGTCGAGGGACGGCCGCACGGCCTGCCGTGCCGCCTCGACGTCGGCCGCGGTGACGGTGGCCGCGTCCAGGTCGCGCCGCATCGCGGTGAGCGCGGCCTCGCGCAGCAGCGCGCTGCAGTCCGCGGCGGAGTAGCCGTCCAGCTGCTCGGCGAGCACCGCCAGGTCCACGTCGCCGGCCAGCGGGATCGACCGGGACGCGGTCTTCAGGATCTCCGCGCGGGCCTCGGCGTCCGGCGGCGGCACGAAGATCAGCCGCTCCAGCCGGCCCGGCCGCAGCAGCGCGGGATCCACCAGGTCGGGGCGGTTCGTCGCGCCCAGGACCACCACGTCGCGCAGGGGCTCGGCACCGTCGAGCTCGGTGAGCAGGGCGGCGACCACCTTGTCGCCCACCCCGAGTCGGACGACTGCCCGCGCCGGGGCGCGAGCGCGTCCACCTCGTCCAGGAAGATCAACGACGGTGCGCTGCCCCGGGCCCGGGCGAACAGGTCGCGCACCGCCTTCTCGGACTCGCCGACCCACTTGTTCATGAGCTCCGCGCCCTTGACCGCGTGCACGGACAGCTGCCCCGATGCCGCGAGCGCGCGGACCACGAAGGTCTTGCCGCAGCCGGGCGGGCCGTAGAGCAGGACGCCGCGCGGCGGTTCGACGCCGAGCCGCGCGAACGTGTCGGGGTGGCGCAGCGGCCACAGCACGGTCTCGGTGAGGGCCTGTTTGGTCGAGGTCATGTCGCCCACGTCGTCGAGGGTGATGGACCCGACCGAGACCTCCTCGGTGGCTGACCGGGACACCGGCCGGATCACGGTGAGCGCGCCCAGCAGGTCGGGCTGGGTGATGGCGACCCGCTCGTCCGTGCCGACCACGCGGGCGGCGGCCCGCAGCGCCGCCTCGCGGCACAGCGCGGCCAGGTCGGCGGCGACGAATCCGGGCGCGCGCAGCGCCACCTCGTACAGGTCGACGTGGTCGGTGGGCGCCTCCCGCAGCAGCAGCTCCAGCAGCTTCTCCCGCTGCCGCGCGTCCGGCAGGTCGACGGTGACCGTCCGGTCGGCGAGGTCGGGCTCGCGCAGCCGCGAGTCCACCTCGGTCGGCGCGGACGTGGTCGCGATCAGCGCGACGCGGGGCGTGGCGACGGCGCGGCGCAGCTCGTCGAGGATCATCGTCGCGACCGGCTCGCGGGCGGCGGGGAGCAGCGCCTCGACGTCGCGGACGAGCAGCGCCGCCCCCGAGCCGCCCTCGGCCGCGTCGCCGGTGCTCGTCGTGGCGCCTTCGGCGGCCGCCCGCACGCGCGCGACGGCGTCGCGCACCCGCTCCAGCCGCGCCTGCGGCTCGAGCGCGCCCGTGAGCGCACCGTCGAGCTCGATGAGGGGACGCGGTGCCACGACGGACCGCGCCACCGTGGCCTTGCCGCCGCCCGTGGGGCCCGTGACCAGCACGCCGAGCCGGGCGGGCGCGCCGAGCTTCTCGAGCAGCTCGGGCTCGTCGAGCGCGAGGGAGAGCCATTCGGTGAGCCGCTTGACCGCGGTCTCGGCGCCCACGAGGTCGGCCACCGGCCGTGCGGGCGGCGTCTCGGCGTCGGGGACGTCCGCGGGGGCCTCCGCGGACGCGGGTACGGGCACGTCCATCGAATGGTGGACGGTGCCGGCCGCGGCGTCGTCCGCCCACAGCACCGCTGAGTTCGGCTGCACCGAGACCGGGCCCGGCGCAGGATCCACCGACACCACGGTGAGCAGTTCGTTCGTCCACGTGATCCCGACCAGCCGCGACAGCAGCCGGGTCGCCTCGGCGGTCGACGTGCCGGGCCCGAGGTCGCGGGGGAGGAGCGAGACGCTGTCGCCGGGCATCATCACCTTGCCGAGCAGAGCCTGCCGCAGCGCGGCACCGTCGAGCGCGTCCCGAGCGAGCGATCCGCCCCGCAGCAGCACCCGTTTGGCGCCGAACACGGTGGCGGGAGAGATCACGACCTCGCTGTCCTCGCGGAGGCCGCAGTTGGTGATGGTGAGCTCGTCGAGCAGGGCGACCCCGGGTGCGCTGTCCGACGGTGCCGCGGCCACGACGGCGGCGGTGCGGCGCGCGCCCAGCAGCTCGATGCCGTCCCATTCGCGCAGGCCGAGGGCGGCGAGCGCCTCCGGGTGGATCCGGACGATGCCCCGTCGCGCCTCGAGGGCCGACGTCTGCAGGCGGACGGTGAGCGACAGGTTCGGCACGACCGCCAGGGTAGTCGGCTACTCCTCGCGCGTGGGGCGCCGCAGGCCCAGGCGTGCGGCCGTGCGCCGGCCGCCCCGTCCCGCGGTGGCGGCGCGCCGGTGCGGCCGGACCGGGCGGCGCTGCTGCCGGCGCATCGCGCGCCGCTCGGCGGGCTTGCTGTCCCACGCCTCGGGCCGGGCCACCACCCACCGCTTCGAGCGCCAGGCGAACGGGATGTGCAGCAAGTAGATGCCGATCACCACGAGCAGCGCGATGTACGGGTAGGTGAGCATCAGGGCCACCAGGCCGGCGACGACCACGAGCACGCCGGCGGCCTTCGCGGGCTGCACGGTCATGGTCTTGAAGCTGGAGGTGGGGATGCGCGAGACGGTGAGCGCGGCCACGAACAGGGTCCAGATCGCGACTGCGGGCGTGCTCACCCACCAGCCGTCGCCCCACTCCTGCTGAGCGGCGAGCGGCGCCAGGACCAGGAGGGCGCCCGCGGGCGCCGGAACGCCGACGAAGAAGTCCTTGGTGTAGGCGGGGGCGGTCGGATCGGCGGCGAGGGTGTTGAACCGGGCCAGCCGCAGCACCATGGCGACCACGAACAGCAGCGCCACGATCCAGCCGGCGGGGAGCCCGGGAAGCAGACGAAGTACAGGATGAACGCGGGCGTCACGCCGAAGTTGATCGCGTCGGCCAGCGAGTCCAGCTCGGCACCGATCTTCGTGGACGCGCCGAGCAGCCGCGCGACCCGGCCGTCGAGGCCGTCGAGGACGGCGGCCACGACGACCAGCATGATCGCCAGGTCGACCTTGCCCGCGGCGGCGAACCGCACGCCGGTGAGGCCCGCGCACAGCGCGGCCACGGTGAGCACCGATGGGAGGATCATGACCCCGACCGGCCGGTGCGCCTCGGCGTGTTGCGGACTCACCGCAGCCGCGCGATCACGGTCTCGGCGGCCACGGCGCGCTGGCCGCTGTAGACGGTGAGTTCCGTCCCGGCGGGGAAGTAGGTGTCGACGCGCGAGCCGAACCGGATGATGCCGTAGGTCTCGCCCAGCTCGAGGGTGTCGCCGGGCGCGCAGTCCGTGCGGATGCGGCGGGCCACCAGGCCCGCGAGCTGCACGATGCCGACGGGGCCGTACTCGGTCGCGAGCCGGACGGTGTTGCGCTCGTTGCGGTCGCTGGCCTCGGGGAGGTCGGCGGAGAGGAACTGCCCGTCGGTGTGCACGACGGAGTCGACGACGCCCGCGAGCGGTGCGCGCTGCACGTGCGCGTCGAACACCGAGAGGAAGATCGAGACCCGCGGGAGCGGCTGATCGCCCAGCCCGAGCTCGGCGGGCGGGACGTGCTCGTCGACGAGGGTGACCTCGCCGTCGGCGGGAGCCACGGCGACGCCGGCCTCGGTGGGCGTCACGCGCGGGGGATGCCGGAAGAACCCGGCGCACGCGGCCGCGGTCAGCAGCGCCGGGACGCGGACCCAGCCCTTGCGGTAGCCCGCCGCCGCCACCCCGAGGGAGCCCGCGATGAAGGGATCCCCGCGGGGTGCAGCGGCGGGACGGTGTGCCGGATCAGCTCCGTGATGTGCTCGATACCGGTGGAGTGCTCGGTCAGATGCCCGTCGACCGGCGTGCGAGGTCGGCGCGCCACCTGACGTCCTCTCTGTTCGCTGTCATTTCGGGTGACATCATCGCACCCGAGGGCGCTATCCCTTGCGTCCGGTGACCAGCTTCACGATGAACAGCAGGATGCATGCGCCCGCGACGGCGGTGAAGAAGGTGAACCAGTAGCCGCCGCCCTTCACGTCGATACCCAGCTTGGTGAGGATGAATCCGCCGAGCAGGCCGCCGATGATGCCGACGACCACGTTGAGGATGAAACCCATCTGCTTGTCGGTGCCCATGAACTTGCTGGCGATCCAGCCGGCGAGTCCGCCGATGATGATCCAGCCGATCCAGCCGACCTTGTCGGGGGTGAAGGATGCGGCGATGAGTGCGTCGGCGTACTGGGTGATCATGTGGTGCCTCCTAGTGGGTGCCGTTCAGGACGATCACGTCCACCGGCTCCCCCGCGGCCAGGTGCTCGACCTCAGCGGGTACGTCCAGCAGGCAATCGGCCTGTGCAAGCCATCGTAAGTAGTGCGAGCTCGCTCCGCCGAGAACCGAGACCGAATCGGTACCGTCGTGCTCGTTCCGGAGGCGTCCGCGCAGGTACTGGCGTTTCCCGGGGATGGAGTCCACCGCTTCGGCGAGCCGCGCACGCCGTCGCGGGCGGTCCGGGACCAGCCCCGTGGCCGCGCGCAGCGCCGGCCGCAGGAACACCTCGAACGAGACCAGCGCGCTCACCGGGTTGCCGGGGAACGCCACGAACGGGACCCGGACCCCGCCCAGCGCGACGGTGCCGCATCCCTGCGGCATGCCTGGCTGCATGGCCACCTTGGTGAACTCGACGCCCCGGGACGCGAGGGTCTCCTTGACCACCTCGTACGCCCCGGCGCTGACCCCTCCGGTGGTGACGACGAGGTCCACGTCGCCGTGGTCGAGCCGCTCGTTCAGGCGCGCGAGCAGCTCGTCCGGGTGGTCGGTGACGAACCGCAGCACCTCGGCGGCGGCGCCCGCCTCGCGGACGGCGGAGGCGATCATCGGCGCGTTCGACTCGTAGATCTGCCCGGGCAGCAGGGGCTCGCCGGGCGGGACCAGCTCGGATCCGGTGGACAGCACCGCCACGCGCAGCGGCGCGAGCACGGGGATCGTCGTCAGGCCCAACGCGGTCGCGAGCCCGACGGTGGCCGCCCCCACCCGCTCGCCGGCGCGCAGCGCCACGTCGCCGGATTCGATGTCGCTGCCCGCGTGCCGGAAGAAGCGGCCGGGCTGCGGCGCCACGTCGATCCGCACCCGGTCGACGCCGGCGTCGGTCTGCTCCACCGGGACGATGGCGTCGGCACCGTCGGGCACGGGGGCGCCGGTCATGATGCGGAACGCGACCCCGCGCCCGAGCGGCGGGACGCCGACCCGGCCCGCGGGGACGTCCTCGGCCACCGGCAGCACGACGCCGGCGGTGGCGTCCGCGGCCCGCACGGCGTACCCGTCCATACCGGAGTTGGTGAACGGCGGGAGCGACAGCGGCGCGGTCACGTCGCGGGCGACGACGCGGTCCAGCGCCTCGGCCACCGGCAGGTCGACGGTGCGGGCGGCCGGGACCAGCGCGGCGACGGCGGCGCGGTGCTCCTCGACGGACCTCATGCGTCGCCCAGCCGGGTGAACAGCAGGGCCTCCGCGAGCGCGGTCCGCCGCAGCTCGCGCGGGTCGACGGACTCGTTGGGCGCGTGGATCCGGCACTGCGGCTCCTCGACGCCGAGCAGCGCGATCTCCGCCTGCGGTGCGGCCCTGCGCAGCTGGGTGCACAGCGGGATCGAGCCGCCCTGGCCGCTGAAGGCGACCTCGGCACCGTCGTACGCCTCGGACAGTGCGGCGCGCAGCGCGGCGTACCCGGGGCCGGTGGTGTCGGCGGCGAACGGCTCGCCCACGGACTCGACGGTCGCGTCCACGCGCGCCCCACGGGGCGTGGGCGTTCAGGTGCGCGACGAGCAGTTCGCCGGCGGCGCGCGGGTCGGTGCCGGGCGGCACCCGCAGGTTCAGCAGGGCGGCCGCGCGGGGCTGGATCGCGGCGGCGGCGGTGGCCGTCGCGGGCGCGTCGAGGCCGATGACGGTGACGGCCGGCCGCGCCCACAGTTGGTCGGCGATGGCGCCCGAGCCGAGGACGACGGAGGCGTCGAAGATCGCGGCGTCGGCGCGGAACGCGGCCTCGTCGTAGGGCTCGCCGGCCCAGCGGGCGATCGCGTCCAGGCCGTCGACGGTGGTGTCGCCGCGTTCGTTCCGCAGGGTCGCCAGCAGCGCGATCAGGGCCGCGAGCGCGTCGGGAGCGGCGCCGCCGAACTGGCCCGAGTGCAGGTCGGACGTGCCCGTCGTGAGCTCGACGCGCACGCTCGCGACGCCGCGCAGCGACGTGGTCAGGGTGGGCCTGCCCACCGCGACGTTGCCGGTGTCGCCGATGACGATGAGGTCGGCCTGCGCCAGGTCCGGGCGGTCCGCGATGAGCTCGTCGAGGCCCTCGCCGCCGGCCTCCTCGGAGCCCTCGATGATGATCCGCACGCCCACGGGGAGGGTGCCGTACGCGGCCCGGACGGCGCGCAGGGCGGTCAGGTGCGCGACGACGTTGCCCTTGCAGTCGGCCGCGCCGCGGCCGTACCAGCGCTCCGCCCCGTCCGGCCCCGGGCGCGCGGTGAGGGTGAACGGGTCGGTCTCCCACGCCTCGCGCGGGCCGGGCGGCTGGACGTCGTGATGGCTGTAGAGCAGCACCGTCTTCGCCCCGGGCGGGGCGGGGGTGTGTCCGACGACTGCGATCGAGCCGTCGGAGGTGGTGATCTGCTCGATGTTCTCGACGCCGGCGGCGGTGAAGGCGTCGGCCACCCACTGCGCGGACGCGCGGCCGTGCTCCGCGCCGAACTCGGGGCTCTCGTGCACCGACGGGTGCGCCACCAGCGCCGCCAGGTCGTCCCTCGCCTCGTCCATCAGGGCTTCGACGGTGTCGCGCACAGTTGCGGTCATCGGCTCACGATAGCGCGGGGGTTATGCGATCGGCGCGTCAGTCGTGGTTCACTGGATCGACTCTGGAGGAGGAATCCATGCTGAAGAAGTCTTGGACCGCGATGGGGGCTGCGATGGGGGTCGCAGTGCTGCTCACGGCCTGTTCGACGACGGTGCCGGGCTCGCCCCAGGCGGACCCGTCGGCGATGCCCCGGCCGGACACGGGCTCGTTCGCGACCGCGCCGCGCACCGTCTCGCCGATGACCGACGTCCAGGCGGCGGCCGCCGAGGGCTACCGGATGGTCGAGATCATCCCCATGCCGCCGGACATCGATCCGGCCATCCGCTACGACGGCAAGTTCTCCGTCGGCAAGCTCACCAGCATCAAGGGCACGTTCGGCGCGGGGGCCGCCACGGCGCTGCAGGATCACGAGGTGGGCGCGTACGTCTCGGCGACGGCGAAGAAGCCCGACGACTCCGGGACCAAGCCGGGCACGAGCCTGATCATGGGCGTCATGCGGATGAAGGACGACGCGGCCGCGATCGCCGCGGTGGCGAACCCCGTGTTCCTCGGCGACGAGGAGAAGATCGTGGACACGGAGCCCGACAAGGAGCCCGTCTCGATCCCCGGCTACTCGGGCGCCAAGGCGTACTCGAAGAACTGGACCTCGCAGAACACGGTGTCGACGACCGCGGTCGTCGCGAGCGGCCGCTACGTCCTGCTGACGTACACCACCGCCGGCGTGGACGCGGTGAAGAAGTTCTTCGACGCCCAGATCAAGGCGCTCGACGGTTTCCAGCCCACCCCGGTGGACAAGTTCTCGACGCTGTCCAAGGACCGCGACGGGCTGCTGCGCTACACGCTGCAGAGCAGTTCCACCCGCGACGTGGTGCTCCAGGCCCGGGCCGCGGTGGTCAATCAGACCGACATCACCGGATCGGTGAAGAACTTCGCCGACGCGGGGGTCGACCTGGTCGCCCGCGCCAGCAACCTGGTGTACCGGGCGAAGGACGCTGCGGGCGCGCGGCTGCTCGCGGACCGGTTCCTGGCCGAGGTCAAGGGATTCAACGCCGGATCGGTCGAGTCGACGGTGAAGGGCGTGCCCGGCGGCACGTGCCTGACGTACCCGACGTACAAGGGCTCCAAGAACACCCAGACCTACTGCGTGGCGCCGGTCGGCCGGTACCTCGCGGAGCTCGGTGACACGCAGCAGAACCGGGCGCAGCAGGCGCTCGGGGCGTCGTACCTGATCCTGAAGGACGCGAAATGAGGGTCCGCGCAGCGGTCCTGGTCGGGTCCGCGGCACTCCTCGCTGCCTGTTCGACGACGGTGCCCGGCTCAGCCGTCGTCGATCCGTCGGCGTTGCCGCGACCGGACACCGGATCGATCGTGATCGCTCCCCGCGAGGTCGGGAAGGCGGACCCGGCGCTGGGGTTGGTCCTGGAAGGTCGCCGGATGGCGGCGACGGCGCCCCTGCTGACGGAGATCGACCCCGATATCCGGTACAACAGCGACGTCGAGGCGGGCGCGCTCAAGGATTCCGGGCGCACCGTCGAATTCATGCTGGGCGCGCTGGCGGCGGAAGCCCTGAAGGATCGCGAGGTCGGCTTCTTCATCGGGGCCAGTGACCTGAAACCCGGTGTGCGCAAGGACGTCAAGGCGAAGTCCCGCGGGATCACCGTCGGCGTGGTCCGGATGCCGTCGAAGGAGAAGGCCGCCGCGGCGGTGACGGCCGCGTTGCGCGGCCGGGAGCCGAAGGCGGATGCGGACACGCCGGAGAAGAAGGAGACGTCGATCCCCGGTTACGACGGGGCGATCGCGTACACGCAGGACTTCCCGACGGGCAACCCGACGGTGGCGTTCGTCGCGCACGAGCAGTACGTGCTCTTCACCTACGGCGAGTACTCGCCCGAGCAGGTCCGGAAGTACTTCGATGCGCAGATCAAGGGGCTCGACTCGTTCACGCCCACGGCGATGAACGAGCTGGCGGGCCTGCCGGTGGACGAGTCCGGCGTCGCGAAGTACACGCTGCCGCCGAGCGACGAGGACCGCACCCGCACGGGCACGATGCCGCTGTCGGTGGCGCTCCAGACGCAGATCGACGTGACCGGTGCGAAGAAGGCCTTCGACGAGGCCGGCGTCGACGCCGTCGGGGTGGGGACGGGCACCGTCTACCGGACGAAAGATGCTGCGGCCGCGACGAAGTACGTGCAGGACTCGGTCCGCGAGGTCCGGGGCTTCTTCACCACCAACTCCGCGATCGCATCGCCGAACGTGCCGGGCGCGACCTGCATGGTGCTCCCCATGTACCCGGGGAGCGTGATCAAGACGAACTGGTGCATCGCCGCGGTCGGGCGGTACGTGGCGGAGGTGTCTGGCCCGCAGGAGCAGCAGGCGGTGCAGCGCATCGGCGCCGAGTATCTGATCCTGCGGGACGCGAAGTGAGGAGCGGCGTGAAGAGGGTTCTATCCGCGGCGGGCCTGGCCGCGTGCCTGGTGGTCACGGGATGCAGCGCGACGGTGGCCGGTTCCCCGGTCGCGGACCCGTCTGCGGTCCCGAAGCCCGAGACCGGCTCGTTCGCCACGACCGCCCGAACGATCAGCGGGACCGTGTCGTCGGGACTCGGCGCCATGCTCGAGGGGTACCGCATGGTGGAGACGGTGCCGTTCCTCCACACGATCGACCCCGCCCTGCACTTTCAGGGGCACGTGTCGGCGGGCTCGTCGAAGGACGGCGGCATCGCGGTGAAGAACACGTTCGGCGACGCGGCGGCGAAGGCCTTCGGAGAGGCGATCGAGGTGGGCGTCACGGTCTCGGCCGAGTCCAAGCCGCAGGGCACGAAGTACGACCCGAAGGATCAGGCGCGCTCGGTGACGGTGGCCGTGTTGCGGACGGCCTCCCCCGATGTCGCGTCTGCGGCGATCAGCAGCGATCTGCTGGCGGCCGAGAAGGACTTCTCCGGCAAGGACACCCCGGAGAAGAAGCGCATCACCATCCCCGGCTACGCCGACGCGATCGCCTACACCCAGACGTGGGAGTACAGCGGCACCGTGACCGTCGCCTTCTTCGCGCACAAGCAGTACGTGCTCGCCGTCTACGGCGACTTCTCGGCTGATCAGATCCGCACCTACGTCGACGAGCAGATCAAGGGGATCGACGGCTTCACGCCGACCCCGGTCGACGGGCTGACCACGCTCAAGGCCGACGAGCCGGGCGTCGCGAGGCTGACCCTGGCACCGTCGAAGGGCGACGGCGGCTACTCGCGCACCGCCCGGCAGGCGGTGATGAGTCAGACCGACGTGTCGCGGTCGGTGACGACCTTCGCCGAGGCGGGCGTGGACGTGATGGGTTCCGGCGGCAGCACCGTGTACCGCGCGAGGGACGTCGCGGGCGCGAAGCACGTCTACGACGAGTTCCTCGCCGAGACGAAGGAGGCCTACCCGAGCGCGCAGGCAGAAACGGTCAAGGGCGCCCCCGGCGCCGTCTGCCTGACGTACTCCACCTACGAGGGCTCGACCTCGAAGCGGACCTACTGCATGGTCGCGAGCGGCCGGTACCTGGCGGAGTTCACCTCCACTCAGCGCAACCAGGCGGTACAGGGCATCGGCGCCCAGTACCTGATCCTGGCTGCGCAGAAGTAGCTACTTCTCGGCTTCGGTCTTGATCTGCGAGAGGGTCTGCTTCATGCCCACGAGCAGGCCCTGCTCGAAGTCCTCGTTGCCGCCGAGGAGGGCGGAGACGAGGAAACTGCTGACGGCGGTGGTCTTGCCGCCCGCGGCCTCGCGACGCTCGACCACGGTGGTCTTGTCGCCGTCGGCGACCAGGGTGAAGCTCCACACGGTGTGGTTCTCGGCCACGCGGAACGCGATCTTCTCGTTGGGCGCGAACTCGACGACCTGGGTGTTGGTGGGCCACACGCGCCAGCCCTGCTTGTTGATGTTCAGCATGCGGGTGCCCTGCTTGATCGGGCCGCCGAACACGAACACCTTCTTGCACTGCGGGCTGCGCTCGCCCATGCGCGCCAGGTCGGACACGACCGACCAGACCTTGTCGACGGGGGCGTCGATGACGACGCTGGACTCCAGTACGGGGGTTGCCATGCCCGGATCCTACCCAGGGGTAGGAACAGTCCGTGCAGCATGCGGCGATCGACCTTGCACTCGGCACCGTCGAGTGCTAGAAACGACTTAGCACTCGGATACCGCGAGTGCTAGGTCAGGGAGGTGAGGCCCGGCCCTTCGCGCACCCCGCGGAGGTGACACGCCGGGCCGTCCGTCGCGGGCGCCGAATCGACCTAGAAGACGTGTCCAAAGTATGGGCCGAACCGGCCCCTATCTGGAGGAATCACTTCGCAATGGCCAAGATCATCGCGTTCGACGAAGAGGCCCGCCGCGGTCTCGAGCGGGGCCTGAACGCCCTCGCCGACGCTGTCAAGGTGACGCTGGGCCCCAAGGGCCGCAACGTCGTGCTGGAGAAGAAGTGGGGCGCCCCCACGATCACCAACGACGGTGTTTCCATCGCCAAGGAGATCGAGCTCGAGGATCCCTACGAGAAGATCGGCGCCGAGCTCGTCAAGGAGGTCGCCAAGAAGACCGACGACGTCGCGGGCGACGGCACCACCACCGCCACCGTTCTGGCCCAGGCGCTCGTGCGCGAGGGCCTGCGCAACGTGGCCGCGGGTGCGAACCCGCTGGGCCTCAAGCGGGGCATCGAGAAGGCCGTCGCGGCCGTCTCGGAGCACCTGCTCAAGGAGGCCAAGGAGGTCGAGACCAAGGAGCAGATCGCTGCTACCGCGGGCATCTCGGCCGGCGACCCGGCCATCGGTGAGCTCATCGCCGAGGCCATGGACAAGGTCGGCAAGGAAGGCGTCATCACCGTCGAGGAGAGCAACACCTTCGGTCTCCAGCTGGAGCTCACCGAGGGCATGCGCTTCGACAAGGGCTTCATCTCGGGCTACTTCGCGACCGACGCCGAGCGTCAGGAGGCCGTGCTCGAGGACGCCTACGTGCTGCTGGTGTCGAGCAAGATCTCGACCGTGAAGGACCTGCTGCCGCTGCTGGAGAAGGTCATCCAGGCCGGCAAGCCGCTCGCGATCATCGCCGAGGACGTCGAGGGCGAGGCCCTGTCGACGCTCATCGTCAACAAGATCCGCGGCACCTTCAAGTCGGTCGCCATCAAGGCCCCCGGCTTCGGCGATCGCCGCAAGGCGATGCTGCAGGACATGGCCATCCTCACGGGCGGCCAGGTCATCTCCGAGGAGATCGGCCTCTCGCTCGAGACCGCCGGCCTCGAGGTGCTGGGCACCGCGCGCAAGGTCGTCGTCACCAAGGATGAGACCACCATCGTCGACGGTGCCGGTTCGCAGGAGCAGATCGCGGGCCGCGTCTCGCAGATCCGCGCCGAGATCGAGAACAGCGACTCGGACTACGACCGGGAGAAGCTGCAGGAGCGCCTCGCGAAGCTGGCCGGCGGCGTGGCCGTCATCAAGGCCGGTGCCGCGACCGAGGTCGAGCTCAAGGAGCGCAAGCACCGCATCGAGGACGCCGTGCGCAACGCCAAGGCCGCCGTCGAGGAGGGCATCGTCGCCGGTGGTGGCGTCGCTCTCGCGCAGTCGGGTGCCGTGTTCGAGGCTCTCGCCCTCGAGGGTGACGAGGCCACCGGCGCGGCGATCGTCAAGGTCGCGCTGGACGCCCCCGTCAAGCAGATCGCCTTCAACGCCGGCCTCGAGCCCGGCGTAGTGGCCGAGAAGGTCCGCAACTCGCCGTCCGGCACCGGCCTCAACGCCGCCACCGGCGTCTACGAGGACCTGCTGACCGCCGGCATCAACGACCCGGTGAAGGTCACCCGCTCGGCGCTGCAGAACGCAGCCTCGATCGCGGCGCTGTTCCTCACCACCGAGGCCGTCGTCGCCGACAAGCCGGAGAAGGCCGGTGCCCCGGTCGATCCGACCGGCGGCATGGGCGGCATGGACTTCTAAGTCCTCGCCTCAGGCATCAGGGCCCGGCATCGTCTTCCCGACGGTGCCGGGCCCTCGCCGTTCGTCGCCTCCCGTAACGCGTCCCGACGGTGCCCCGATACTCCGGGCACGAACTGCTGCACTGAAGCCGCCGGTGCGACCCGCACACGGACGGAGGCAGAGCATGAATCGGAACGCAGTGGTAGCACGGGCCGTGATGGCGGTCGCCGCAGTGGCGCTGGGCGCCGGAGCGGTCACCGCCGGTCCGGCGGCGGCGAGCGAGGTCACCGAGCACGGGTTCTACGGCGGACCCTCCTGCGACCCCGCCGTATCGGCGGCCATGGTGATCGCGGAGACCGCCGACGAGAAGTTCGTGATCTGCCGGCAGAACGGGGTCTTCCCACCCGACGATCACATGATCACGGCGCTCAACGTCAAACCGCTTCCCTTCCGGTACGACGACGTGAAGTACGGGCCGCAGACCTACGTGGTCGACGTGTACGGCAAGAAGCTGCTCGTGGGCCGCGGCTACAGCGAGTTCCACGACGAGCAGGGGAAGATGATCTGGCACAAGCCCACCACTGAGTACCGCTTCCAGCTCTGATCCCGCCCAGCGATCCGCCGCTGGCCACCGAGGGCCAGGTGAATCCACGGTCCTGTGGGCACAAGAAGCCAGATCTGGCCTCGTGCCTCCGTCTAGCCGCGGATTCACCCGGCGCGGGACGCGCGTCGTCGGACCGGCGGGAGGCGCGCACCGTCGGGTTGGCAGAATCGACCCAGGCACCGTCGGATGATGAGGAGAAGTGCGCCGTGACCGCTGAGACCCTGCAGTTCCAGGCCGAGACCGATCAGTTGCTCTCGCTGATGATCCACTCCGTGTACTCGGAGAAGGACGTCTTCCTGCGGGAGCTGATCTCGAACGCCTCGGACGCCCTCGACAAGCTGCGGCTCGAGGCGTACCAGGACAAGGACCTCGACGCCGACGCCTCCGACCTGCACATCGAGCTCCGCCCCGACGCGGAGGCCCGCACCCTCACGATCGCCGACAACGGCATCGGCATGAGCCGCGCCGAGGTCGTCGATCTCATCGGCACGCTCGCCAAGTCCGGCACCGGCGAGCTGCGCCGCAAGCTCGAGGCCGCCAAGCAGGCCAAGGAGCAGGGCGCGTCCGCCGAGCTCATCGGCCAGTTCGGCATCGGGTTCTACTCGGCGTTCATGGTCGCCGATCGCGTCACCCTGGTCACGCGCAAGGCGGGGGAGGACACCGCCACCCGCTGGGAGTCCGAGGGCCACGGCACCTACACCGTCACCGATCTCACCGGCGAGGACGTACCCGCGCAGCACGGCACGACGATCACCCTCCACCTGCGCGCCGCCGACGGCGATGAGAGCCTGCACGACTATGCGTCCCCGCACGTCCTGCGCACCGTCGTACGGCGCTACAGCGACTTCATCGCCTTCCCGATCCGCCTCGTGCTTCCCGCATCCGAGGCCGCCGACGATGCCGGCGAGGACGAGGCCGCCGGTGCCGAGAAGGCCGGTCCCGAGACGCTGAACTCCATGCAGGCCCTGTGGGCCCGGCCGAAGGACGAGGTCTCCGCCGAGGAGTACGCGGACTTCTACCGGCACATCAGCCACGCCTTCGACGAGCCGCTCGAGACGATCGCGTTCCGCGCCGAGGGCACCTTCGAGTACCAGGCGCTGCTGTTCATCCCGACCATGCCGCCGTTCGACATGTTCTACCGCAACACCAAGCCGGGTCCCGCGCTGTACGTCAAGCGCGTCTTCATCATGGACCACTGCGAGGCCCTGCTGCCGCCGTACCTCCGCTTCGTGGCCGGCGTGGTGGATGCGCAGGACCTGTCGCTCAACGTCTCCCGCGAGATCCTGCAGAACGACCGGCACCTCGTGATGATCCGCAAGCGGCTCGTCAAGCGCGTGCTGCAGACCGTCAGCGCGATGCGCGAGAACGAGCGCGAGAAGTACGACACGTTCTGGACCGCGTTCGGCGCCGTCCTCAAGGAGGGCCTGCTCGACGACCAGGACAACCGCGAAACCCTGCTCAAGGCATCGGCGTTCGAGTCCACGTTCAGCGAGACGGGGACCACGAGCCTGGCGGAGTACGTCTCCCGCATGCCCGAGGCGCAGGACGCGATCTACTACGCCGCCGGTGATTCGCGGACGCGCCTGGAGTCCTCGCCGCACCTGGAGGCGTTCGCCGCCAAGGGTTTCGAGGTGTTGCTCCTCACCGATCAGGTCGACGAGCTGTGGACCCCGGGCGCGGAGTTCGACGGTAAGCGGTTCGTCTCCGTCGCGAAGGGTGAGGCCGATCTCGGCGACGAGACCCCCGATGCCGAGGGCTTCGAGCCGCTCACCGAGTGGCTCGCGACGACGCTGGACGACAAGGTGTCCGGCGTCCGCCTCACCTCGCGCCTCACCACCTCGGCGGCCTGCCTCGTGGGCGGCGAGTTCGATCTCACCCCGCAGCTGGAGGCGATGTACCGGGCCAGCGGTCAGGAGGTGCCGCGCACCCGCCGCACGCTGGAGCTCAACCCCGAGAACGACCTCGTGCAGAGCCTGCGGGACCGCGTCGCCGCCGCCGAGACCCCCGCGGACGACGAGACCCTCACGGACGCCGCCGAGATCCTCTACGGCACCGCGGTCCTCGCCGAGGGCGGCGCGGTCGCCGACCCGGCGGAGTTCGCCGCGGTCCTCGCCCGCCAGCTCGGCCGCAGCCTGAGCTGACCCGCACGACCCGGCAGGGGCGTACGGTCGGGGACATGGATTCAGCCGCTGCACGGACCTGCTCACCGACGCGTTCGCCCGGATCGCCGAGCACGCGGAGGACGTCACCGAGGGGCTCGATCCGGGCATCGCGGACCGCAGGATCACCCCGGACGCCAACACGATCGCGTGGCTGGTGTGGCACAGCGCGCGGGTGATCGACGCGCAACTCGCGCCGATCGCCGGCGTGGAGGAGGTCTGGACGGCCAACGACTGGTACGGCCGCTTCGCACTCGACCTGCCCCCGGACGCCACCGGCTACGGTCAGTCGCGGGCGGAGGCGGCCCAAGTGCACGGCAGCGACGCGCTGCTCATCGGCTATTTCCGCGACGTGGACGCCCTCGCGAAGCGCTACCTCGCGACCGTCACCGACGACGAACTCGCGCGCGTGATCGACGAGGCGTGGGACCCGCCGGTCACCGTCGCGGTGCGGCTGGTGAGCATCGTCGACGACTGCGCCCAGCACCTCGGCGCCGCCGCGTACCTCAAGGGTGCGCTGCAGGACTGACGCCGAGGTCGCGCACCGCGTGCAGCGCCAGCTCCACGTACACGCGCCGCTCATCGATGCCGTGCCCCAACGCCTGTTCCGCCTGCCGGATCCGGTAGCGCACGGTGTTCGGGTGCACCACCAGCTCCTCGCCGGTGGCCTTGGCGTCGCCGCCGGCGCCGAGGTAGGCGAGCGCGGTCTCCCGTAGGCGCGCAGCGGAATCCGTGTCGGCGGCGAGCGGTCCGAGCTCTCGCCGCACCAGGGTGTCCAGTCCCCAGTGGCCGGCCAGCCCCGCACCGAGGCACGCCAGCTCCACCTCCCGGTAGCAGGTCCAACGCCGTCCCGTCCGTTGCGCGAGCGCCAGCGCTGCACCGGATTCCGCGTGGCTGCGCCGGAACCCGTCGAGGCCGGGGTGCGCGGTCCCGAGGAGCAGCGGACCGTCGGGGGCAGGTCGGGCCAGCCGGGCTCCGACGATCCCGTGGACCAGCAGCGCAGCGATCGCGCCCCGATCCGCTGCGCCAGGCGGTGCTCTCCGCCCACGGCCCGGTGCACCGTCGCCCCGGCGCGTTCGAGGAGGTGATGGACGTCGGTATCCGGCACGGCCTCGTCGACCCACAGCGTGTACGCGGTGTGCGCGGGCCCCAGCGGATAGCCGAGTGCGGCGGACGCCTCGGCCGCGTTCACCTCCTGGCCGGCCAGCACGGCCTCGACGGTGGCCGCCTGCCGCGCCAGCGCTCCGCGTTGCCACTGCTCGCGCTCCGTCACGAAGGTGCCGATCATCTCCTCGATCGAGGCGTCGAGCCACTCGGTCACGCGGGGCCAGAAGTACAGCAGGACCTGCGAGCGTACGTCGGCGTCGGCGATCTCGGCGGCGACGCGCGCGGTGAACAACTCCCACGCGCCGTTCTGTCCCACCCGGTACACGGCGAGCAGGACCCGCAGTTCGAAGCCGCGCCGTGCCATCGTCCGGGCCAGGTCGTGGGTCTCCTCTCCCGGGTGGATCGAGTAGGTCGCGCGGAGGAGATTGCCGAGGACACCGCGCCAGTGCGCGCGGGTGCTGGCGTCGAGTTCACCGCGCAGCAGCGGCTCGTCCATCTCGGGCAGCGCGGCGACGATGGCGTCGTCGACCATGGCCACCATTGCGTCCAGCTCGTGCTCGTGCTCCCCGGCTCGCGCGAACTCCGCGAGCCAGGTGCGGGCCGGCTCGCTCAGCGATGCCACGGCGCTCGGCATTGTTCCCGGGGACAAGAGTGGGATCGAACCTTGCTCATGACGCCAAGAATATGGCTCTCATCACACTCCACACTTGGAAGTGCTCAACAACACACCACCTCCAGGGAGCCCTCGATGATCGACCGCACCAGCCATTACATCGACGGTCAGTGGCGGCCGTCCACCGGAACCGAGACCATCGACGTCATCGACGCGACGACCGAAGAAGTGATGGCGCACGTCGCCGCCGGCACCGCCGAGGACGCCGATGCCGCGGTCGCCGCCGCCCGGGCCGCCTTCGACGGCTGGTCGCGCACCCCGCTGCAGGAACGGATCGGCTTTCTCGTCCGCGCCGCGCAGGCGCTGCAGGCCCGGCAGAGCGAGATCGCGACGCTGGTCAGCCAGGAGGTGGGTATGCCCTTCGCGTACAGCAACGTCGTGCAGGCGGGCCTGCCGGTGCAGTCGCTGGTCTCCATCGCGGAGGTCGCGAGCACCTACGCCTTCGAGGAGACGGTCTACAACTCGCTCGTGGTCCGCGAGCCGATCGGCGTGGTCGTGGCGATCACGCCGTGGAACTACCCGCTGCACCAGGTGGTCGCGAAGGTCGCGCCGGCGCTGGCCGCGGGCTGCACCGTGGTGCTCAAGCCGAGCGAGGTCGCGCCGTTGACCGCGTTCGTGCTCGCCGAGGTCTTCCACGAGCTGGGCCTGCCGAAGGGCGTCTTCAACGTGGTCACCGGCACCGGACAGTCCGTCGGCGAGGCGCTCGTCGGCCATCCCGAGGTCGACATGGTCTCGCTCACCGGTTCCACCGGCGCCGGCCGCCGCATCGGCGAGGTCGCCGCGCAGACCATCAAGAAGGTCGCCCTCGAGCTCGGCGGCAAGTCCCCGATGATCGTCCTCGACGACGCCGATCTCATCGAGGCCGTCGGCGCGGGCCTGAACGGCTGCTTCCTCAACTCGGGCCAGACCTGCATCGCGCTCACCCGCATGCTGGTCCCGCGCGCAGTACTGCCGCAGGTCGAGGCCATCGCCGCCGCCGGCGTCGAGCAGATCAAGGTCGGCAGCCCCTTCGAGGCCGACACCGTCCTCGGGCCGCTGGTGTCCGCGCAGCAGAGGGACCGGGTGGTCGGGTACATCGAGAAGGGCGTCGCCGACGGTGCGCGTCTGGTCGCGGGCGGCCCTACCCCTCCGGACGGCCTGGACCGCGGGTTCTTCGTGCGGCCCACGGTGTTCTCCGACGTCAGCGGCGACATGGCGATCGTGCGCGAGGAGATCTTCGGCCCCGTCCTGGTGATCCAGGCGTACGACGACGAGGAGGAGGCCATCCGCCTCGCCAACGACACCCCGTACGGCCTCAACGCAGCGGTGTTCTCCGCCGACGCCGACCGCGCCGTCGCGGTGGCCCGGCGCATCCGGGCGGGCCAGGTCCAGATCAACGACGGTGCCTTCAACATCCACGCCCCGTTCGGGGGATACAAGCAGTCGGGCAACGGCCGGGAGTTCGGCGCGTGGGGCCTCGACGACTACCTCGAGACCAAGTCGATGCAGCTGCCCTGAGCGCGAATCCCACTCACCCCCATGACTTTCGATTGGACAAGACCATGAGCTTCACTTTCGACGCGCGCCGCCGCGCCACTCTCACCGCCGTCGTCGACACCTTCGTCGCCTCGGTGCCCCGCGACGACGACCCCACCGGCTTCTGGGCCGTGAAGGGCAGCGACCTGCAGGTCGACGCCGCCGTCGAGCAGTACCTGCTCGAGCACCTCCCCGAGGAGGAGCTCGAGAGCCTCGGCCAGCTGCTCGACACCGCCGCCCTGGTCGGCATGAAGAACCAGCCCCAGGCGATCCGCGAGGCGATCCTCGCGAACCTCGGCGGGATCGCCCCCGAGGCGGGACTCGCCGTTGCGAGCCTGTGCCAGCTGTCGACGATGATCGCCTACGGCGTCATGGACGACCAGGGCCGCAACCCGCTGTGGGCGGGCGTGGGCTACCCCGGGCCGGTGTCGGCCCCGCCCGCGACGCCCAAGACCATCACCACGATCGCGCCCACGGCCGGGGAGACGCTCAGCGCCGACGTCGTGATCGTCGGCAGCGGCAGCGGCGGCGGTGTGGCCGCGGCGATGCTGTCGCAGGCCGGGAAGAACGTGATCGTGGTCGAGGGCGGAAGCTACCGCAACGAGGCCGATTTCGTGCAGAACGAGCTGTTCGCCTACCAGACCCTGTTCCTGCGCGGAGGATTCTTCCCCTCCGCCGACGGGAACGTGATGCTCGCCGCGGGCGGCACCGTGGGCGGCGGCAGCACCGTCAACTGGTCCAACTCGCTCAAGACGCCCGACGTCGTCCGCAAGGAGTGGGCGGACGCGGGGCTCGAGGACGCCCTCGGCCCCGAATTCGACGAGCACCTGGCACAGGTGTTCGCGCGGATGGGCTGCAACCAGGACGTCGCCCTGCAGAACGCTCAGCACGAGCGGCTCGCGGAGGAGCTGCGGGCCTGGGCTACTCGTACCGCAAGGTGGATCTCAACGTGAATCCCGACCGGTTCGACCCGGTGCGCTCCGGCTACAGCGGCATGGGCGATCAGACCGGTGCGAAGAACGGCACGATGAAGACCTTCCTGCAGGACGCGTCGGACGCGGGCGCTCGCCTGCTGCCCAACACCCGGATCCGCGAGGTCACCACGGACGACGGCGCCGCCACCGGCGTCGAGGGCGTGCACACCGACCCCGAGACCGGCGCGCAGACCCCGGTGCGGATCACCGCGCCCACCGTCGTGGTCGCCGCGGGCAGCCTGGAGACCCCGCCTTGCTGCTGCGCTCGGGGATCGGCGGGCCCGCGGTCGGCACAACGCTGCGGCTGCACCCGGCCTCGCTGGTCAGCGGCATCTACGACGAGCCGCAGGACCCCTGGTACGGCCCGGCGATGGCGGGCGTGATGAACGAGTTCGCCGACGCCGATTCCGGCTACGGCTTCCTCATCGAGGCGGTCCAGCACTTCCCGGGCCTGTTCAGCAGCATCGTGCCGTGGCTGGGCGGTGCGGCCCACAAGGAACTCGCCGTGCAGTACCGCAACCGGGTCGACTGGGTGGCCCTGGTCAAGGACCGCGGCGTGGGCGCGGTGACCATCGACGAGAACGGCGAGGCCGTGCACACCTACCCGTTCGACGACGAGCTGGACCGCAAGCACCTCCGGGAGGGCCTCGTGGCCGCCATCCGCATGCAGGAGGCCGCCGGTGCGAACCAGATCTACGTGGCGGGGCAGCGGTTCGCGCCGTGGCAGCGCGGCGAGGATCTGGACGCGTACATCGAGCGGGTGAACGCGATCCCGATCGGCCCCGGCGGCACCCCGGTGTTCAGCGCGCACCAGATGTGCAGCGCCCCGCTGGGCGCGGATCCCGCCACCTCCGTGGCGAAGCCCTCCGGCGAACTGCACGACACCCGCGGCGTGTGGATCGCCGACGCCAGCGGCATGCCCACCTGTTCCGGCGTGAACCCGATGATCACCACGATGGCGCTGGCGCGGCGCACCGCGACCAACATGCTGGCCGCGAACGCCTGACCCGCCGCCACAGTCCGCTCCCGCGGCGACGAATCGTTCCCGCGATCACCATGGTGATCGCGGGACACGTCGCTACCGCGGGAGTGGCCGGGCGGCGGCTTCTTCGATGGTGATGGGCGCGACAGAGTCGAACCCACCGACAGTTACAGGCCGGCGACCTGCGGCAGTACCTCGGAGCCGATCCACTCGACGTGCGCGAGGTCGCGCATGTCCAGTACCTGGAGGTACACCCGCGTCGCGCCGGCCTCGGCGAAGGTGCCCAGCTTGTCGACGATCTCGGCCGCGGAGCCGGTGAGCCCGTTCTCGCGCAGCTCGGGGAGCTCGCGGCCGATGGCCGCTGCCCGTCGCTCGACGGTGGCCGCGTCCGCGCCGCCGCAGACCACCTGCGCGGCCGACTTGACCACCGACTTCGGATCGCGGCCCGCAGCCTCGCACGCGGCGTCGATCCGGCCCCACACCGCGGCGGCCTCGGCCACCGGGACGAACGGGGTGTTGTACTCGTCGGCGAACCGCGCGGCCAGCGCCGCTCCGCGCGTGCGGCCGGCGCCGCCCAGCACCACCGGGACGTGCGCCTGCGCGGGCTTCGGCAGCGCGGGGGAGTCGACCACGGAGAAGTGCTCGCCGCGGAACGTGTAGGGGCCCTGCGACTCCCACAGTCCGGTCACGATCTCGAGGGTCTCCTCGAATCGTGCGAAGCGCTCCTTCACCTCCGGGAACGGGATGGCGTAGGCGCGGTGCTCCTCTTCGAACCACCCGGCGCCGAGCCCGAGTTCCACGCGGCCACCGGACATCTCGTCCACCTGCGCGACGGAGATCGCGAGCGGCCCGGGGAACCGGAACGTCGCGGACGTCACCAGCGTGCCGAGGCGGATCGTCGAGGTCTCCCGCGCGATGCCGCCGAGGGTGACCCAGGAGTCGGTGGGCCCGGGCGCACCGTCGACGTTCATGGCGACGTAGTGGTCCGACCGGAAGAACGCCCCGAAGCCGGCCGCCTCCGCGGTCCGGGCGACGGCGAGTTGGTCGGCGTATGTGGCCCCCTGCTGGGGTTCGACGAAGATGCGTAGCTCCATGGAGCCCACTCTGCCACCTGGTGGGCCGCTACAGGCGCGGGCGTGTGCGGTCGAACGGTGCCTGCACGAACCGGATGTCCGTGCTGCGCTCCATCGTGCGCCGTTCGTACGTCGCCTCCAGCCGCGCACCGTCGACGGTGCCGGACATGCGCAGGGCGTCCGGGCGGGACGCGACCACGGTGAGCTCCACCGGCGCCGCGCCGGCTCCGGCGCGCACCGTGAACCGGTCGCCGTCCGCGCGCAGCCCCCACGCGGTGACGACACCGTCGGGGGTCTGCGTGACGAGGGAGTCCTGCGCGGACCCCTTCGCCGGCCGTTCCGCGGTACCGCGCAGCGTGATGGCGATCGAGGTCCACACGGGCCCCGCCTGCCCGACGGCCGCAGCGGGACGGCCGTCGAGGCTCAGCGACGTCGCGCGCCACACCCCGTCGCGGGTGTCGCGCGGCGTGTTCATGGCGTCGACGCGGGCGAGGTTCCCCGCGGTCGTGACGCCGATCAGAACCGCCGCGAGCGCGACCATCGTCGCGGCGACGACGGTGCGCCGGCGTTCGGCTGGTGGGAACACTGCGGTGAGCAATGCCCGTGCGTGCGGTGCCGCCAGGACGGCCGCGATCATCAGCAGCTCGCCCGCGAGCAGCTTGACGGGCACGTCGTAGAACACGTTGAGCAGCACGATCTGCGTCAGCGCGACGATCGAGAGCAGCGTCCCGGCGACGCGGGTGCGCGGGAACACGAGCAGGACGCCGGCCGTCACCTCGATGGCGCCCGTGACCACCGTGTACGGGGTGGACGCCGCCATGTATCCCCACAGCATCGAGAACGGTTCGGTATCGCCGACGGCCTGCAGCTGGTACGCGGGTAGGTTCATGTGACCCATCTGCGCCGGGATCAGCTTGGCGAGCCCGTAGAGCAGCATCGCGACCGCGAGCGTCCCGCACGCGATGCCGGACAGGATCCGGGCCGCGCGGTCGATCCCGGCGGTGGCCCGCCGCCTGGCCGCCACCGCGCCCCACGCGGCCCCGGCGACGGTGCCTGTCAGGAGCCAGCCCAGGTGTAGTTGCCACGCCCAGGCGAGGTCGCTGCCGGTCGCCACGTCGACGGTGCCGGGCGCGGTCCCGGTGACCGCGGCGCCCAGCCGCGCCAGGGCGCCCCAGACCGGCTCGAACAGCGCCGACGCCCCGGCCGCTGCCAGGATCTGCGAGGCCAGGACACCGACGACGAACAGGATCAGACAGCCGCTGGCCACCGTCAGGGCGATGGTGCGAGCCAGGATGCGCGGCGCCGTGGGGAGTCCCGTGGTCATGGCCTCACCGTATCGATCAGTATGGGTACCCTACCCTTGGTTGTGACGAATCCCACCTGTGTCCGGGCTGAGGAGCGGAATGTGATTTGATAAGCCTGTCCTAATACACTGAGAAAGGGCTTCTTCATGGCCAAGAATGTGCGATATCTCGTCGCCATCCTGTGTGCGCTCGGGCTCGTTGCCGGCTGTGGCGGCGGCTCGTCCGACGACGCGGAGAGCGGCGCGAACGCGAACGCCACCCGCACCGTCAGCACGGTGAAGGGGGACGTCACGATCCCCGCCAAGCCGAAGCGCGTCGTCCTGCTGAACTACGCGCTGGCGGGCTACCTGTACGACCTCGGTCTGCCGGTGGTGTCGACGGTGACCGAGTACACCGACCGCGACATCACCAAGGCGGAGCCGTTCGAGGCCTGGGCCGACGACTTCACGAAGGCCGGCACCAAGTTCATGCACTGGCCCGCCGGCGGCTACAACATCGAGGCGGTCGCCGCGGAGAAGCCCGACCTGATCATCGGCGGCGGCCTCGGCTTCCCGTTCAAGCAGGGCACCGACGCCTACGACCGGCTCACGACCATCGCGCCCACGATCCTGGTCGACAACAAGCTCGAGAGCTGGCAGCAGCAGTTCGAGTACCTGGCGAAGACGTTCGAGCAGCCGCAGGTCTACCAGGACGCGGTGAAGAAGTACGACGAGCGCATCGCGCAGGTCAAGGCCGGTATCACGCCGCCTCCCGGGCCGGTCGCGTTCCTGTCGATGACCGCGCAGGGCAAGGCCTACGGACTCATCGAGAACCGCGGCGTCCCCGCCGAGTTCGCCAAGCTCGGCATCGAGCCCGCCCCGATCTTCGCGTCCGGGAAGTTCAAGCCGTACACCGCCGGTGGTGACTCGTACGAGATCACGCCGGAGCAGCTGCCGAGCACTGTCACACAGCCCTCGGTCTTCATCGTCGGCTTCAGTGGCCAAACCTTCGATGTGAACTCGCTCCGCTCGCAGCCGGTCTACGCCTCGCTGCCCGCGTTCTCCTCGAACCACGCGTACGACCTGCCGTACTGGGTCCAGCGCCCCGACTTCGACAAGGCCATGGCCACGCTCGACGTCGTCGAGAAGATGTTCAAGAAGTAGCCCGCTCCACAGGTTCCACAACGCGACGGTCGCGGCCCGGATGTGATTCCGGGCCGCGACCGTCGGCGTGACGGGCCCTTCGGCGTCAGTCCGGGAGGACCTGGACCATCGCCTCCTGCGTCACCGTCGCAACGAGCTCGCCGCCGGTGTAGAAGTGTCCGGTGGACAGGCCGCGGCCGCCGTGCGCGACGGGGGAATCGACGGCCAGCAAGTGGAAGTCGTCGAACCGGGTGTGCCGGTGGAACCACAGCGACTGGTTCAGCGTCGCCGCGCCGACCCGGTCATAGCCCCACGCGAGCCCATGCCGCGCGATGATCGGATCCTGCACGGTGAGGTCGGAAGCCCACGCGAGGGCGGCGTCGTGGAGCACCTGATCGTCCGGCATCGCACCGTCGGTGCGCATCCACACCAGGTTCCGGCTGTCTGCGTTCTCGACGTCCCGCTTGTCCCACACCGGATCCGAGGCGAACCGCATCTCGATCGGGTGCGAGGCCTCGACGAGGGCGCACAGGCGCGTCTCGTGCCCGGCGAAGCGCTCCGCCATCGTCGGCAGAGCTTCGGGGTCGCCCGCCGCCGGCGCGGCACCGGTGTGCTCCAGCGGGTTCGGCGCGTCCACCTGGTAGGCGAGCGTCATGACGGCGAGGATCCGGCCGTCCTGCTCGACGGTGACCTGCCGGTTCGCCGTGCCGCGACCGTCCCGCAGGCGGAGCACGCGATAGGTGAGATCGTCGGTCACCGAACCGAGTTCGACGAAGTGGGTGTGCGCGGCGTGCAGGGGCGGCGCACCGTCGGGCCCGGTGGTGAGCGTGCGGCCGGACGCGACGATCGCCTGGGCCAGGATCTGCCCGCCGAAGGTGTGCACGCCGACCTTGGCCGGGTGGCGCCCGGTGTACACGTCGGGGGAGCCGGTCGCGGCGAGGCGCAGCACGTCCAGGAACTGCTCGAAGTCCGTGCCCGCCGGGGTGCCGTCGGCGGCGGAGGCCGTGGCGCGCGCGGCGATCCCGGCCACCGTCAGGCCCTCCAGCACGTCGCGGGCGCCCAGCTCGAAGCCGAGCCTACGGGCGCGGGAGACCACCTGCAGCGAGACCAGCGAATCGCCGCCCAGCTCCACGAAGTCGTCGCCGAGCGCGACGTCGTCGGTGTCCAACAGCTCGCGGAACACCGCGAGCAGCGCCGCCTCGGCGGGGGTCGCGGGCTCGCGGTCGAGCCCGGCGTCGGCACGGGCGGCGGGGTCCGGCAGCGCGTCCCGATCGAGCTTCCCGGTGGGGCCCAGCGGGAGCCGGTCCAGCACCACGTAAGCGGCGGGCACCATGTGCGTGGGCAGTTCGGTTCCCAGCGCGGTGCGGATCGCCTCCGGATCGGGCTCGGCGCCGTCGTTGCGGACCAGGTACCCGATGAGGCGCTGGTTCCGCACCAGCACGGCGGCTGCGCGCACGCCGTCCTGCCGGGCGAGCGCGGTCTCGATCTCGCCCAGTTCCACGCGCAGGCCGCGGATCTTCACCTGGTGATCGGCGCGGCCGTGGAAGCTCAGGTTCCCGTCCTCGCGCCACATCACGAGGTCGCCCGTGCGGTACATACGGGAACCCGGTTCCCCGAAGGGATTCGCAACGAACGTCGCCGCCGTCAGGTCCGGCCGGTGCAGGTATCCCGTGGCCAGCGAGTCGCCGGCCAGGTACAGCTCGCCGAGCACGCCCGTACCCACGGGGTTGAGGCCCTCGTCGAGGACGTAGCACGGCAGGTTCGGGTCCGGCCGGCCGATGGGCAGCGGCCCCGGATCGTCCGGGACGTAGCGCCAGGTGACCGCGTTGATCGTCGCTTCGGTCGGGCCGTAGCAATTGAACAGCGCGCGGCGGCCCCGGCCCCAGCGGTCGGCGAGTTCGGGGTCGAGCCGCTCGGCGCCCACCATGAAGATCACCGACGGATCGACCTCGGCGTGGTCCGGCATCGCGGCGAGGAACGATGGCAACAGGTTGATCACCGAGACCCGGTGCCGCTCGATGTATTCCAGCAGCTCGTCGCCGGGAACGCGCACGGCGTCGGGCGCGATCACGGAGGTGGCGCCGGCCATCAGCGGGCCGAGCACCTGGAGGACGGAGATGTCGAAGCTGGGCGAACCGGTCTGCAGCACGCGCTCGTCGGAGCGGAAGCCGAGCGCCTCCACGACGAAGGCCATGAGGTCGGGGATGCCGCGGTGGCTGACGGCGACGCCCTTGGGGCGTCCCGTCGTGCCCGAGGTGTAGATGATGTACGCCAGGGCGTCCGGGGTGAGTCCGGCCCGGGCGTGCGCCGGGTCCGTCGCGTCCCCCGAACCGTCCCACGGGTCCACCGCGAACACGGGAACCCCGCCGGGCACGCGAGCGGTGGCCGTCTCCGGGATCTCGCCACAGGTCAGCACGGCCGACGGTGCCGCGTCCTCGAGGAGGAACTGCAGGCGCGCCGCGGGGTAGGACGGGTCGAGCGGAAGGTAGACCGCGCCCGCCTTGAGCACGCCGAAGACAGCGACGTACCAGGGCAGCCCGCGCTCGGCGAAGACCGCGACCAGATCCTGCTGCTGCACCCCGGCGGCGAGCAGCCGGTGCGCGAGCCGGTTCGCGGCCTCGTCCAGTTCCCGGTAGGTCAGCTGCCGGTCTTCGCAGACCACGGCGGGGTGCTCGGGGGTCGCGGCCACGTGGGCGCCGAACTCCTCGAGCAGCGGGCCGTACTCGCCGCGAAGCGGGACGTCGCCCAGCGCCAGCATCGCCGCCCGCTCGTCCGACGCCAGCGTCCCGATCGCCCCGACGGGGGTGTCCGGCGCGGCCACCATGGCCCGCAGGACCTCCGTGAGCCACCGGCCGTAGCCGCGCACCGTCGCCTCGGAGAGGACGTCCGTGCGGTAGCCCAGTCCCAGGGTCAGGCGTTCGCCGGGAAGGGCGACCACGGTGAGCGGATAGTGCGTGGCGTCGGAGATGTCGACGCCCGTGAGATCGAGGCCGGGCTCGATCGGCTGCACGCTCCGGTCGGAGAGCGGGAAGTTCTCCGTGACGACCATCGTGTCGAAGAGTTCGCCGAGGCCCGCGGCGCGGGTGATCTCGACCAGGCCCAGGTGGTGGTGCTCCGAGAGCGCCAGCGCGCGGCGGTGCACGTCCGCGAGGACCTCACCCACGGCCTGCTCGGGGGTCGCCCGCACCCGGATCGCGATCGACTCGCCGAGTTGTCCGACCATCGTGCCCACGTCGGGCACCTCCACGGGGCGCCCGGAGACGGGGCAGCCGAACACCACGTCGCGGCGACCGGTGAGCCGGCCGAGCAGCAGGCCCCACGCGGTGTGCAGCACGCTGGTCAGCGTCACGCCACGGGCACGTGCCAGCTCCGCGATCCCGCGGGTCAGGTCGTCGCCGAGCTCGACCAGGACGCGCTCCGGTATCCCCTTGGAGGACTCGGAACCCGTGGGCGCGAGCAGCGTCGGCGCCTCCAGCCCGGACATCTCCTCCGCCCACGCGGTTCTCGCGGCGGGCAGGTCCCGGTCGGCGCGCCAGCGGTAGTAGCCGTCGAGCGGCGCCGAGGCCGGTGCGGCCGGGCCGCCGCCCAACTCGGCGTAGATCGCGAACAGCGTGCGCCCGGCGATCGGCATGGACCAGCCGTCGAGCAGCGAGTGATGGTTCGTCAACGTCAGGCGGTACGCGTCGGGTCCGGTGCGGCACAGTAGGAACCGGATCAGGGGCGCGGTCGACGGATCGAACCGGCGGGCCTGCTCTGCCGCGGCGATCGCGGCGAACTCGGCCGCCGGATCCGGATGATCGGCCACGTCCACGAAGGTGAACTCGGGTTGCACCGCCCGCGGAACCACCTGCACCACATCGGCGCTCGCGGTGTATCCGAGGCGGGTGCGCAGCGACGGGACCCGGCGCAGCAGCTCCGCCGCGGCGGTCGCCATCCGCTCGGGATCCACCGGGCCGCGCAGGTACGTCGCGGCCTGCACCACGTACACGTCGGGATCGCCGTCCGCGAGTACCTGCGACTGGAACGCGAGGCCCACCTGCAGCGTCGTCGCCGGCAGCACGTCCGCGATCGGACCGTCCTGTTCCAGCAGGTCGATGTCGGCCTGGTCCAGCGCCACCAGCGGCAGGTCCGACGGGGTGAGGCCGCCACCGTCGGGCCCGATGAGCTCCGCGTGCGCGGCGAACGCGCCCAGGGCCTTCGACCAGCACTCCTGTAGGGCGGCGACGGCGCTCGGATCGAGTACGCCGCCCGCGGCGGTCCATTCGACGGTGAGCCCGTCGGCGCCGTCGAAGCAGTTGATCGCGAGCACCTGTTCGAGCGCCTTCTCCGCCGGATCGAGCACCGCGAACGGGGTGGCGCCGGGGAGCCGCCAGCCGCCGTCGGGTTCCGCGAAGCGGCCCAAGTAGTTGAACACCACGTCGGGCGCCGGCGCGTCGAGACAGGCGCCGGGGTCCAGGTGCCGGAGCACGCCGTAGCCGATCCCGTTGCCGGGCACCGCGCGCCGCGCCTCCTTGACGGCCCGCACCAGGCGGCCTGCCGCGGGCCCGCCGGTGAGGGCGTCGTCGAGCTCGGCGTCGCCCGCCGGCAGCGGCAGCGCCACCGGGTACTCGGTCGTGAACCAGCCCGTGGTGCGGGCGAGGTCGGCCGAACGCACGACCTCCTCGCGGCCGTGGCCCTCGACGGTGACCGTCGCGGCGTCGGAGCCGCCGCGACCGGTGCGCCGGCGGTGCAGACGCACCGTCAGCGCGAGCACCGCGAGCAGGGTCTCCTCCGCGTTCGCCCGGTAGGCGGCGGCGAGATCGCGGGTGATCGCGGTCGCCGTGGCCGCGTCGGTGGCGGTGTGGGTGACCGCGGCGGTGCCGACCAGGTCGGCACGCGGGTCCAGCGAGCGCGCGCCCAGGCGTTCGGCGTGGTCCAACGCGGCCCGCCAGTGTTCGAGTTCGCCGCGGCGGGAACCGGACTCGCCCTCCTCGGCCAGGGCGAGCGCGTGCGCCGCCACGAGGTGCCCTCGGCGCGCAACGCGGGCTCGTGGCCCGAGGCGGCGGCCGCGTGCGCGCGCGGCAGGTCCTCGAGCAGGACGCGCCAGGAGACGCCGTCGACGGCAAGGTGATGGATCACCAGAACCAGCCGGTCCGGCGTACCGTCGGGGTCGCGCACGATCGCCGCGCGCAGCACCGCGCCGTGGGCGGGGTCGAGTTCCGCGGCGAGCTCGGCCGCCACGGACTCGACGGTGCCGCTCCGCTCGCCGACCTCGACGGCCGCCGCGGCCTCGTCGACGGTGAGCTCGGCGGGGCCCGAGATCCGCAGGCGCAACGCGTCGTGCGCCGCAACGAGGGCGTCGAGCGCGGTGCCCACGGTCTCGGCGGTGGCACAGTCGGGCAGTTCGGGAGCGATCCACTGCGCGTACCCGGCGACGGAACGCGGATCCGCGTTCAGCGCCAGCAGTGCCGCCGCGATCGGCGGAGCGGGGAAGGCGCCGACGGCCGGGACGACGGGGCCGGTGTGCTCGGTCGCGGTGTCGGCCGCTTGGGCGGCGAGCGTGGCGAAGCTGCTGCCGGACAGGAAGTCCCGTGGGCGCACGTCCATGCCGCGGGAGCGCAACTCGCTGCACACCGTGATGGCGCTGATACTGTCGCCGCCCAGGCTGAAGAAGTCGTCGTCGATGCTCACGACCTGTGCGTCGAACGCGGTCGCGACCACCTCGCAGAGGAGCCGCTCGCGGTCGGTCCGGGGCGCGCGCCCGCCCGTCTGCACGGCGGGCACCGGCAGGGCCGCGCGGTCCAGCTTGCCGTTGATCGTCACCGGCAGCTCATCGAGCGCCACGACGGCCGACGGGATCATGTGATCGGGCACGGCGGCCGCCAGTGCGTCGCGCACGCCGTCGGCCGTGACGGTGCCGGTCACGTAGCCCACCAGGCGGTCCCGGCCGCCCTCGGAGCGCACCACGGCGGCGGCGCTGGTGACGCCGGGGACCGCCGCGAGGGCCGTCTCGACCTCGGCGATCTCGATCCGGTAGCCGCGGATCTTCACCTGCCCGTCGCCGCGGCCCAGGTACTCGTAGCCGCCGCCGGCGGTGCCGGTGACGGTGGTGCCGGTGACGGTGGTCGAGCCCCCGATCCAGCGCACGCGGTCGCCGGTGCGGTACATGCGCGAGCCGGGCTCGCCGAAGGGATCCGCCACGAACCGCTCGGCGGTTGCGGCGGGCAGGTTCAGGTACCCGCGCGCGAGGTGCGGCCCGGCGAGGTACAGCTCGCCGACCTCGCCGTCCCGGACCGGTTGCAGCGCACCGTCGAGCGCGTACGCGGAGGTGCCGGGCACGGCGCGCCCGATGACGGGCGTCGCGCCCGCCACCCGCGCGGCGGTCGCGTCCACGGCGGCCTCGGTGGGGCCGTACACGTTGACGGCGGGAACGCCGGTGTCCGCGATCCGCTTCCACAGCGCGGGGCCGGTGGCCTCGCCGCCCAGGATCAGCAGGGCGGGGCGGTGCTCGCCGTCGAGCAGGCCGGCGTCGATCAGCGGCGCCGCCATCGACGGGGTGGTGTCGACGACGTCGATGTCGTCGGCGCGGTACGCGGCCAGCAGCGCGTCGGCGTCCCGCGCGGTGTCGGTGGAGTACAGGTGCAGCGTGTGACCGCTGAGCAGCCACAGCAACTGGTCGAGCGAGGCGTCGAACGAGAACGAGTAGGTGTGCGCGCAGTGCAGCCGCCGGTCGGGGTCGCCGCCGATGGCGGTGTCGACCAGCGTCGAACGGTGGTGGCGCAGCAGGCTGGTCAGCCCGCCGGCGCGGGCCGCGACGCCCTTGGGACGGCCGGTGGAGCCGGAGGTGTGGATGACGTAGGCGAGGTGATCGGGGTGGCGGGGCGCCGCGAGTTCGGCCTCCGCCAGTGGGCTGGGGGGCAACGCCGCGAGCCGCGCGCGCGTCGCGGGAGCGTCGAGGGCGAGCGCGCGGACGGACTCGGGAGCGGGAGTCTCGGCGTCCGTGATCAGGAGCGCCGGAGTGGAATCGGCGATCAGCTCCGCGTGCCGCGCCGGGGGATGCGCGGGGTCCAGGTACTGGTACGCGGCGCCCGCCTCGAGTACCGCGAGCAGCGCGATCACCAGGCCGGCGCCGCGGGGCAGTGCGAGTGCCACCACGTCCTCCGCGCCCACGCCCTCGTCGCGCAGCAGCCGGGCGGTGCGGTGCACCCGCTCGGCGAGCGCGCCGAAAGTGAGTGCGGCACCGTCGAACACGAGGGCGGGGACGTCCGGGTGGAGCGCCGCCTGCCGGGCGAGCGCGGCGGGCACGTCCTCGGTGGGGTGCGCGGATCCGGCGGTGTGCGCACGCGCGACGAGGGCGGTGCGCAGCACCGGCGGGAGCAGGTCGACCTCGCCGACCGCCGGGGCGGCGGGCGAGCAGAGCTCGCGGATCAGGGCGGTGACGGTGTCGAGCCGGCCCTGGACCTGGTCCGCGGTGGCGGCACGCGCGTCCACCTCGAAGCCGATCAGGAGTCCGCCGCTCGTGCCGGCCGGGGCGTCCACGGGCGGCGCGGTGGGGATCGCGCTGAGCCCGTAGTCCTCCGGCGGCCCACCAGCCACGTTGCGCATCGTGCCGGCCGAACCGGCGAAGTCGAGCGTGAGGTCGAAGGCCTTGAGATTGATGCCGCGGCCGTGCAGCAACGCGCCCACGTTCGGCGTGGCCAGGTCGCGCGGGAGGTCCTCACCGCGGTACCGCTGGTGCTTGCGCATGCGCCGCATCGCCTCGGCCACGCGGGAACTCAGGTCGGCGAGCCGGTCGCCGGGGAGACCCGCAGGCGCAGCGGCAGCACGTTCACGGCCATCGCCGGGGTGCGCAGCGCCACGCCACCGCTGCGCGACATGGGCGGCATCGCGAACACCACGTCGGTCTCGCCCAGGGTGCGGTGCAGGAATGCGGCGTAGCAGGCGATGAGCGTTTCGCCCCAGGTGGTTCCGGCCTCGTCCGCCGCGCGGCGCAGCGCGTCGACGTCCTCCGGGCCGAGCTCCGTCCGGGCGGAGTGGGTGGTCGTCGCGGGCCCGTCGAAGCCCGCTCGCTCCGGAAGCGCGGGCAGCGGGGTGAGCTCGTCGCGCCAGTACGCGCGGTCGGCCTCGAGGCGCTCGCTCGCGCGGTACTCGACGTCGCCCGCGATGAAGTCGGTGAACGAGCCGAACGGCGACGTCGGCGGCTCGGTGCCGCCGACGAGCGCGGTGTAGTGGCTCGCGACGCGGCGCGAGAGCATCGCCGCGGAGTAGCCGTCGAACACCAGGTGGTGGCCCATCTGGGTGTACCAGACCTCGGTATCCGACAGCCGCAGCAGGCGATACGCGAACAGGTCACGGTCCACCATCTCGACGCACGCGGCGGCCAGGCGCGCCCGCTCCGCCGCGACCTCGGCCTCCGCTGCGGCCCGCGGATCGGGCTCGGACCGCAGGTCGACGGTGACCGGCGCGGCCGGCGCACCGTCGTCGATCCACTGACGCGGCCCCTCGGCGGTCTCCACGACGCGCAGCCGCAGGCTGTCGGCCTCGGCGACGGTGCGCGCGATCGCGGTGCGCAACGCCTCCAGATCCACCTCGCGCTCGCCGGCGATCTCCAGCACGTCCCCCACCACGTAGTACGGCGAATCCGGTTCGAGCCGTTGTGCGTTCCAGATTCCCAGCTGCGCCGCGGTGAGCGGCAGCAGGGCACGGTCGTCGGGGCCGGGGGACACCGGGGCGTGGGCCGCCGCTGCGAGAGTCACGTGGTCGCTCCTGGGGGTCGGGCGGGTCAGTGGGGAGGGCGTCGCGGAGCTCGCGTGGGCGCAGGTCGGTCCACGCGCCGTCGATGTGGGCGCGGCAGGCCTCGCGTCCGGCCGGGCCGAACTCGACGGTCCAGCCGGCGGGGACCTCGGCGAACCGCGGCCACAGCGACCGCTGGTCGCGCGCGTTGCGCAGTACCAGGAACTCGGCGTCGGGATCGTCGAACGGGTTCATGCGCCCACCACCAGCCGCTGCCAATGGGCCAGCTCGGGCTGCTCGGCGAGGTCGGGGAACTCGAGCTCCGCAGCACCCGCGTCGCGCCAGCGCTGGATCAACGTCATCACGCGGACCGAGTCCAGGCCGAGGTCGAAGAGGTTGTCGTCGTCCGCGATCTCGTGCGGGGGCAGCTGCAGCAGCTCAGCGACGTCGGCGCGCACGCGGTCGGCGGTCAGCGGGGAGGTGGACATGTCGGAAACCGTCTCCTTGGGGTAATCTCCAGTGCGATCAGGTAGGTAAGCCTACACTTCTCTGTTTGGGGGTTCGGATGCTGGACCGCGCCGCCGCCGGGCGACAGCTCGTCGGGCGGTCGCACCCGCCGATCGGCGACGTCGCCCGCGCCCTCGCTCTGGACGGTTTCGACGTGCGCGTGGCCGACCCAGGCGGCCCCGACGTCGACGTGATCCACCGGTGGATGAACACGCCCGCCGTGGCGGCGTTCTGGGAGCAGGCGTGGTCCAGGGAGCGGTGGCGGCGGCACCTCGCCGACATGCTGGCCGGCACGGTGGTCGCGCCGCTGATCGTGGGCGATGCCGACGGCGACATCGCCTACCTGGAGTTGTACCGCGCGCACGCCGACGTGGTCGCGCTGCACTACGACTCGGACCCCCATGACATCGGGGTGCACCTCGCGATCGGTTCGCAGGCGCATCGCGGTGCCGGCTGGGGCTCGCGGCTCGGGGCGGCCGTCGCGGTGGCGGGATTCCGCGCCGACCCCCTGTGCCGGCGCATGCTGACCGAGCCCGATGTCCGCAACGCCGCCGCCGTCGGCGTCAACGAGGCGATCGGCATGCGCCGGCTCGGCCTCGTGGAGCTGCCGCACAAGACCGCCGTCCTGTTCGTCGTGGAACGCTCGGACCCCGAGTCCCACGGCGTCGACCGATTGGAGTGATGCATGAAGTGGAACGATTTCGTCCTGACGCTGACGGCGACCTCGCAGGTGGCCGCGAACCTGCTGCGTCTCGAGTTCGAGGTGGGTGGCGGCACGGCAGACGGTTACGTCCCGATCGCGCCCGGCGACGAGGCGATCGCCTTCTACTTCTCGCCTGACGGCGACGAGCTGGTGGCCCGGCAATCGGACGACCCGAAGGCGCTGGGCGGCTGGGAGATCGCCGATCCCGAGCGCAGCGCCGGGCACCGCAACTACACCGTGCGCGCCTACGACCCGCAGACCCGGCGGATGCTGGTGGACGTGGCCGAGCACGGCCACGGTCCGGCGATCGACTGGTTCCGCGCCGCGCGCCCGGGTGGCGGCTGCTGGCCGCCGGGCCGAGGTCCTGGTACGAGCCGGCCGTTGACGCCACCCGCCATGTCCTCGCGGGCGACCTCGCCGCGCTGCCCGCGCTCGCCCGGATCCTGGAGGAGACCCCCGCGGGCATCGACGTCACTGTGATCGCCGAGGTCCTCGACCGCAGCGAGCTCGACTACCTGCCGCGGCGCGACGGGGCCGAGGTCATCGAACTCGTCGGCACCGGGAACGGCGCGGCGCCCAGCCGCCTCCCCGAGGCGCTGCGCAGCGTCGATCTCCCGACCGACGCGTACCTGTGGCTGGCCGGGGAAGCGGCCGACACGCGGGCCGCCAAGAAGCACGTGCGCGGCCTCGGCTGGTCGCGCGACCGTGCCGACGTCGTCGGGTACTGGCGGTACGACGCCGAGGCGTGGACGAAGCGCTTCGAGGCGGCGGGGGAGGACCGGTTGCGCGCCGTGTTCGCCGACGCCCTCGCCGCGGGCAAGTCCCGCGACGAGGCGACCGACCTCTACGAGCAGGCCCTCGAGGCCGCGGGGCTGTAGCGGCCGCTGGGTGACCTCTGGCTCTCCTGGCCTAGAAGGGTGGGGGTTGGAGGGGCTGCGTGTCGTCGTAGTCGATGCCTGCCGCTTCGGCCTGGGCGCGCTCCTGCTCGCGGGCGCGTTGTTCCGCCGCAGCGGCGCGGTGTCGTCGATGTTCCTCACGCAGAATCTGGTTCTCCGCGCGGAGCGCCTTGCGGGCCTTCGCACGTCGTTTCGCCGCGGTGGCCAGTCCGTCGGGGTTCTTCGGTTTCGGCGGTGCGGGTTCGGGGGCATCCCAGATGATCTGTTCAAGCCCGGGGAGCAGATCCCGGGCGCTACCGGGTGGGACGGCGTGCACGCCTCCGGCGGGGTGCCGCCATTCGACGGTGCCGTCCGGCAGCAGGTCTGAGAGCCATCCGGTCTCGGTCTTGATGCGGTGGTGGAACCCGCACAGCGGCACCAGGTTCCCCGCGGTGCCTTTGCCTGCGACGGTGGTCGCCCCGCCTGCGCCGGGATCGTCGTGGTCGAATTCCCCGACGTGGTCGGCCTGGCAGTGGTCCGATGGCACGCTGCAGCCGGGGAAGACGCATGTCGGGTAGGTCAGGCGCATGACGAGTAGTTGGTACCAGGTGGGGCGGTACCCTCCGGCGCCGCGGGCGTGAATCTCCCCGGTGGCGGGGTCGCGGCGGCCGAGGACCCGCCACTGGGTTTGCGTGGCGGCGATCAAGGCCCGCGCTTGCTCCACGGTCACAGGGCCGGTGATCCCGGGGTCTCCGGTCAGGACGACCGCCCCGTGTTCTGCATCGCCGCCACCGGCAACGACTTCGGCGTCCCCATTGCCAGTGGCGTCGGCATCTTCGAGTGCTTGCGCAGGCGCGGCGTCAGGGGTGGGCGTGAACAGATCAGGTTCCGGTTCGGGCGGGGCCGCGTCGTCGAGCGCGGCGGCTGTGACGTCGGCGAGGTCGGATTCGTTGAGGACGATCACCGCCAACGCCCGGATATCCTGGGACACCGCCGCGGTCCGCGGCCGCGCCTCGCGCAGCTCGCACGAATCAGTGCCGCATAGGCAGCCCAAGCTCTCGTATCCCTCCGCGAGCGCGACGAGCGCGGCGACCTGCCGCTGCCCCACCGTGCGGCCATCCGCCCGACACACCGACTGCACCAGCGGCCCGACTAGCGCCGACAACCGCAGCGCCTGATCCTTGGGCATCACCGCCTCCAGATCGACCAGTCCGTCCACACGCGTGTGGAACTCCAACCGCTCCCGCGGCTCGGCCGGCGGTGTTTCCCGCGCCGCCGCCGGATCCAACCGGACGAGCACACTCTTCGCGGCGTCGGTCACCGCCCGCACCGACAGCGACTGCCCACAGCGGGTTGCGAGCCACGCGGTGATCCGCTCATCGAAGGCCTTCGCGACCTGCTCATTGAGCACCGCAGCGGATGCCGGAGCACCTCCCGGACCAGCGGCAGCGATACCTTCCCGGCAGCGAACAGTTCGAACAACCGCGGGCACCGCTCGCGCAGATCCAGCCCGCGATGCACCGCGGACCCCGCGGCCGTGCGACCAACACCCAGGGCGGCACCGACCTCGGCGACCAACTCATCCCAATCGTCGACGAACCGACGCGATGACTCCTCCCGCACCCGCCGAGCATCATCCCGCAGTTCATAGAGCCTGGTCAGCACCGCCGCCCGTTCCGCCTCCAACCGATTCTGCTGCGCCGCCGGCTCCCGCAACCGCGACAACGCACCCCCGGCGCTGAGCCCGGACACCGCACCGTCGAACACCCCGGGCAGGGGCGTGGCAACCCGCCTGCCCAACGTGAACGCATCGTCCGAATAGCTCATGCCTTCTATTTTAGGAAGATATATCGAACGATGATAGGTCTTGACATCATCTTTCTAGTGCGACATCTCGAATCTTCTTCGAGTCAGCCCGCGGTCTTCGCGGCGTTGGACAGCAGGGGAACGTAGCGGTCGAGCAGCCACGGCAGGTCCAGCACGTTCGGCGAGCTCACGGCGAACACCAGAGGCGGATCGGTCAGCGGGACGTAGGACTTGCGCTGCACGGCCTTCAGGCTCGCGAACGACGGGTTGGCCTCGGTGGCCTCGCGCTTGGCTGCGTCGAGGTACCACGAAGTGAGGACATCGGCGTTGTACTCGGGCACGTTCTCCCAGCTCACCGGTGCCGCGAACTTGCCGGGAGGGTGGCCTTGCGCAGGGCGGCCAGCTCGGGCAGCACGGTGAAGCCGAAGCTCTGCAGCAGCATCACCCGCGGATCGGTGTCGAAGTAGAAGTTGAGGCTCTCGGGGGTGGTGCCGCTGGCCGCGGCCACCGTCTTTCCGGCGAACTCCGGGTGCGCGGTCCTGACCTCGGCGATCCGCTTATCGGTGTCCGCGATCAGTGTCTTGGCCTCGGCCTCGCGACCGAGGGCCTTGCCCACGAGCGTGGTCTGGTCTTGCCAGCTGGTCTGCCAGTTGCGGCCGGGCTGCGCCACTGTGGGCGCGATCTTGTTCAGCTGCGCGTACTGGTCGGCGGTGAGTCCGGATTGCACCGACAGGATGACGTCGGGCTTCAGTGCCGCGATCTGCTCGAGCGGGATCGACCTGCTGGACTCCGGCAGCAGCACCGGCTTCGCGTCGCCCAGCTTCGCCTGCACCCAGGGCATGGCACCGCTGCCGCCCTCGCCGAGCTCGGACTTCATATCCCGCATGCCCACGGGGATCACGCCCAGGGCCACGGCGGCCTCGGTGCTGCCCCAACCCAGCGTGACCACGCGCTGCGGCCGGGCCTTGATCTCGACGGTGCCGAGCGCCGAGGTGATGCTGACCGGGAATCCGGTGTCGTGCTGGGTGTGGTCCTCAGCCGGGGTTCCGGAGCCGCAGGCGGTCCCCGCGAACAAGGCAGCGGAAGTGGCGATGACCAGCGCGGCGCGCGCGAATCGTGGTCTGCGGAACATGGCGTCTCCTCGGGGCGCGGGTGCTGTGTGACTGGACACAACGGTTGTCTCGACTGGCGAACCATACCCCATTTCAGGTATGCCTATCCTACCTAGTTCGACGGCGCGAAGGAGACTCATGGCACAGCAGCAGGCGATCGCCGACGTGGTCGGCATCGGGGCGGGACCGTCCAACCTGGGGCTCGCCGCGGCCGTCCATGAACGCAACAAGGCCGGCTATCCCTCCCTGTCGATGGCCGTCCTCGAGCGCAAGCCGGCGTTCGCGTGGCACCCGGGCATGCTGCTCGACGGGGCCACCATGCAGATCGCCTTCCTCAAGGACCTGGTGACGCTCCGCAACCCGCGCAGTCCCTTCAGCTTCCTGAGCTACCTCGAGGCCCGGGGACGGCTCGTGGACTTCATCAATCACCAGACCTTCTTCCCCACGCGGGTCGAGTTCACCGACTACCTCGGCTGGGTGGCGGAGAGCGTCGACGCGTCGATCTCCTACGGCACCACCGTGACCGCGGTGGAGCGCCTCGACGGCTCCGGTACCCCCGACGGTGCGCGGTGGCTGGTCCGGTTCTCGGGCCCGGACGGCGACGGCGAACTGCGGGCGCGGTCCGTCGTGGTTGCCACCGGCCTGCGCGAGCGGCTGCCGGAGTGGGCCGCGACCGGCCCGCGGCTGTTCCACAACCACCGCCTGCTCGAGCACTTGGCAGCGGCGGACCTGGATCCGGCTGCGCCGCACCGCTTCCTCGTCGTCGGAGGCGGGCAGAGCGCCGCCGAGGTGGCGCAGCACCTGCACCGCAGCTACCCGGAAGCGGTGGTGGAGTGCGCGTTCAACTCCTACGGCTTCCAGCCCGCCGATGACAGCCCCTATGCCAACAAGGTGTTCGATCCGGCGGCCGTGGACGACTTCTTCGACGCGGAGGACGATGTGCGCGCCGAGCTCATGGCCAGGCACGCAACCACCAATTACGGCTGCGTCGACCTCGAGCTCATCAACGAGCTGTACGCCGTCGAATACCAGGAGAAGGTGACCGGGAACCGCCGGCTCCTCATGCGGCCCGTCACCGAGGTCCGGGCGGCGGCACCGTCGAACACCGGGGTCCGGGTGGAGCTGCACGACCGCATGTCCGAGCGGACGACCACCGCGGAGTACACGGCGGTGGTGTGCGCCACCGGATTCCGTTCGATCGGCGTCTCGGACGTCGTGTCCGACTGGGGAGTGGCTCCCGAGCGGATCCGGGTGGGCCGCGACTACCGTCTCACGATCGACGGTGAGCCCGTTCCCGGCCTGTACGTCCAGGGCGCCACCGAGGCGACCCACGGCCTCGGCTCGACGCTGCTGTCCAACGTCGCCGTCCGGGCCGGCGAGATCCTCGACGGGCTCGTCGCCGACACCAGCCTGACCACCATCGCGAAGGGAGCATGATGCGCGTCGTCACGTTCGGGTTCCAGACCTGGGGCCACCGCACGCTGTCCGCCGTCCTCGAGGCCGGCCACGAGGTCACGCTCGCCGTGACGCACCCCGTCTCGAACAACCCGTACGAGATGATGTGGAACGACTCGGTCGAGGAGCTCGCCGCCGAGCAGGGGGTGCCCGTGCATCTGGCGAAGAAGCCCGATGATGCACTCTTCGAGGCGGTCTCGGCAGCGGAACCGGACATCATCGTCGCCAATAACTGGCGCACCTGGCTGCCGAAGTCGATCTACGCGATGCCGCGGCTGGGCACCCTCAACATCCACGACTCGCTGCTCCCCAAGTACGCCGGCTTCTCGCCGCTGATCTGGGCGCTCATCAACGGCGAGACGCACGTGGGCGTCACCGCGCACCTCATGGACGAAGGCCTCGACACCGGGCCGATCATCGCGCAGGAGTCCGTCGCGGTCGGGCCCACCGACCGCACCGTCGACCTGTTCCACCGCACCGTCGACCTGATCGGACCGCTCGTCGCGCGGGCGCTCGGTGAGCTGGAAGCCGGTACGGCGCACCTGATCCCGCAGGATCCGGCCGCGGCGACGTACTTCCACAAGCGCTCCGACGCCGACAGCGCCATCGACTGGTCGTGGCCCGCCGATGCCATCGAGCGGCTGATCCGCGCGCAGTCCGATCCGTACCCGAACGCCCACACCGTCTTCCGTGGCGAGCGGCTCGCGATCACGGCGGCCTCGGTGTCCAGCAAGCGGTACGGCGGCACGCCGGGCCGCGTCTGCGTGCCCGACGGTGACGGCATCGCCGTCGTCGCCGGGCCCGACGCCTGGCGCGGGGGCAACCCCGCGCTGATCGTCGAGACTGTCCGCACCGCCGACGGCGCCGAGCACCCCGCCGCGAAGATCCTGGGCGACTCCGGCGCCTATCTCGGCTGACCCGGGGGCGCGAGACATGCACGCATTCATCACCGGCGCCGCGTCCGGGATCGGCGCGGCGACCGCCCTGCGGCTCGCGCGGCGCGGCCCCGTCGCTCTCGCGGACCGCGACGCGGACGGGCTGATCGCGACCGCCCGCGCCGTCGCGGACGCGGGCGGCACCGCCACCTCACACGTGCTGGACGTGACCGACGCGGACGCGGTCGCCGCGGCGCTCGACGCCGCCGAGAAGGCCGGCGGGCCCGTGGACGCGCTCGCGCACTGCGCGGGAACCCTGGTGGCCGGGCCCGTATTGGACACTGCGGCCGAGGACTGGGCCGCCGCGCTGGCCGTGAACCTCACCGGCACGGTGCACGTGCTCACCGCCGCCGCCCGGCGGATGGCCGAGCGCGGCGCCGGCGCCGCCGTGGTCGTCGGCTCCAACGCCGGGAACGGCCCGCGCGTCGGCCTCGGCGCCTACGGGGCGTCGAAGGCGGCCGCGCACAACGCGACCCTCACGCTCGCACTCGAACTGGCGGGAAGCGGCGTGCGGATCAACGTGGTCGCCCGGATCGACGGCCACCCCCATGCAGACGGCGTTCGGCGGTGCGGCCGCCGCGGAGGCCGCGATCGCCGGCGATCTGGCCCGGCACCGGCTGGGGATCCCGTTGGGCCGCATCGCCGACGCCGACGACATCGCCGGCGCCATCGACTACCTGCTCTCGCCCGATGCGCGGCACGTGACCGCGCAGGTACTCACCGTCGACGGAGGCGCCACGGTATGACCAGCACCGAGACCCGTTTCTTCCCACCCGAATTCGCCGCGCGGTGCCGCGCCGCCGGGTACTGGACCGGCGAGACCTTCGCGGCCTTCCTCCCCGACGCCGCGGAGCGCTTCGGCGGCGCCGAGGCGCTCGCCGCGCAGGACGTCGCCGGGAACCCCGTCCGGCTGAGCTACCGCGAGCTGGACGCCGCCGCCGCGGCGACCGCCGCCGGGATGCGCGCCGCGGGGATCGCCGCGGGCGACCGCGTGGTGCTGCAGCTGCCGAACACCGCGGAGTTCGTCACGGTGCTGTTCGGGCTGTTCCGCCTCGGGGCGATCCCGGTGTTCGCGCTGCCCGCGCACCGCCGCAGCGAGCTCGTCCATTTCGTCCGCACCGCCGGGGCGAAGGCCCTGATCACGGCGGCGACCATCAACCGCTTCGACCACCGCGCGCTGGCCGCCGACGTCGCAGCTGAGACCGGCGCCGAGTCCTTCGTCGTCGACGACGCGCCCTTCGGCGCCGGCGCGCACGGAACACCCGCCGCCGTCGACCCCGAAGGGCTGGCCTTCCTGCAGCTCTCCGGCGGCACGACGGGCGTGCCCAAGCTCATCCCGCGCACCCACGCCGACTACCTGTACTCCGTGCGCGAGTCCGCGAAGATCTGCGGCCTCGGCCCCGGCAGCCGGTTCCTCGTGGTGCTGCCCGTGGCGCACAACTTCCCCATGAGCAGCCCCGGCATCCTGGGCGTGCTGTGGGCCGGCGGCACCGTCGTGCTCGGGACGGACCCGGCACCGTCGAAGGCCTTCCCGCTGATCGAGGCGGAGAAGGTGACCATGACCTCGCTCGTGCCGCCGCTCGCGATGCTGTGGCTGCAGGCCCGAGCGGCCGGCGGCGCCGGCGCGTCAGCGGACCTGTCGAGCCTCGACGTGCTGCAGGTGGGCGGCGCCAAGTTCCCGCCCGAGGCCGCGCGGCGCGTCGCCCCCGAGCTCGGCTGCCGCCTGCAGCAGGTCTTCGGCATGGCCGAGGGCCTGGTCAACTACACCCGCGACGACGACCCTGAAGACCTCGTCCTGGGCACCCAGGGCCGGGCCATCTCGCCCGACGACGAGGTGCGCGTCCTCGACGAGGACGGTGCCCCGTCCCGCCCGGCGCGCCCGGGCTGCTCTGGACCCGCGGGCCGTACACGATCCGCGGCTACCTGGGAGGCGTCGACACCGAGTCCTTCGACGCCGAGGGCTTCTACCGCACCGGCGACGTCGTGCGGCAGCTGCCGTCGGGGCACCTCGTGGTGGAGGGGCGGGCGAAGGACCAGATCAACCGCGGTGGCGAGAAGATCGCCGCCGAGGAGGTGGAGAACCACCTGCTCGCCCACCCGCTGGTGATCGACGCGGCCGTCGTGGCCGTCGCCGACGAGTTCCTGGGCGAGCGGACCTGCGCCGTCGTGCTCACCGGGGCCCAGCGGCCCACCGTGCCCGAACTGAAGAAGTTCGTCCGCTCGCGCGGCGTGGCCGAGTACAAGGTGCCCGACCGGGTGGAGTTCGTCGCCGAGTTCCCCACGACGGGCGTCGGCAAGATCAGTCGCCGCGAACTGCGGCGCGCGCTGGCGGACCGGATTCGGCACGAGGACGAGGCGCGTAGGAACGAGGAGAAGTTGTGAGCCTGCCCAAGACGGTCGTCTACGACCTGCCCGAGATCGAGTGCGCCGACACGGTCGACTGGACCGTCGAGCCGGCCCGCGCCGTCCTGCTGATCCACGACATGCAGGAGCACTTCGTCGGGCCCTTCGAGCGCGACGCGGAGCCGCTGCGCACCGTCGTGCCCAACATCGTGGCCCTGCGCGCCGCGGCCCGCTCCGCCGGCGTGCCCGTGGTCTACACGGCGCAGCCCGGCGACCAGGACCCCGAAGAGCGGGCGCTGCTCACCGATTTCTGGGGCCCGGGCCTGAAGACGGCCAATCAGGACATCATCGGCGAGCTGACCCCCGCCGACGACGACGTGCTGCTCACCAAGTGGCGCTACAGCGCCTTCGCGAAGTCCGACCTCGCGGAGCGGATGCGGACCTGGGGCCGCGATCAGCTGGTGATCGCGGGCATCTACGCCCACATCGGGATCATGACGACCGCGCTCGACGCCTTCATGCGCGACGTGCAGCCGTACGTGGTGCGCGACGCCGTCGCCGACTTCTCCGCGCAGGATCACGCGAACGCGCTCACCTACGTGTCGGGCCGATGCGGCAGGTGGAGACCACCGACCGGGTTCTGGAGGCGCTGCGATGATCGACTCCGCGGAGAGCGAGCATCCGCACTTCCTGCTGACCGCCGCCGGGCAACGCCTGGCCGCGAGCGGGACCGCGAGCACGTTCACCGACCCGCACGCCGCGGCGGCCGCGCTGCGGTCGGGCGCCGCCCCGTCGCTGGTCGGCGCGCTCCCGTTCGACCTGGACGACCCGGCAGCGCTGACGGTGCCGCGGCGCTTCGGGCCCGCGGCAGCGCCGGGCGCACCGTCGGAGCTCCCGACTCTGGTCCAGACCGCCCAGCACCCCGAACCTGCCGAGCACGTGTCCCGGGTGCGCCGCGCGATCGCGCTGATCGAGGGCTCCGACCTGCAGAAGGTGGTGCTCGCGCGCGCCGTCGACTTCGAGGCCGCCGCCGCGCTGGATCCGCTCGCCGTGGCCGCTGCGCTCGAGGAACGCGACCGCGAGGGCAACGCGTTCGCCGTGGCCCTGGGCGCCGCCGGCGAGGATCATCGCGGGCGCTGGCTGGTCGGTTCCAGCCCGGAGATCCTGGTCGGACGCATGGGTGGCACGGTCTTCTGCCACCCGTTCGCCGGCACCGCGACCTCGCCCGAGGGACTGCTCGACTCGCCGAAGGACCGCGAGGAGCATGCGTACGTGGTCGACGAGATCGCCGCCGCGCTGGCGCCCCTGTGCTCCGACCTGGACGTGCCCGGCGCACCGTCGGTGACCCGGGCCGGGCCGGTGTGGCACCTCGGGACGAAGATCGAGGGCCGGCTCGCGGATCCGGCGACGACGGCGCTGGACCTCGCCCTCGCACTGCATCCGACCCCCGCCGTCTGCGGCTTCCCGCGGCGCACCGCCGCGCACGCGATCGCCGACATCGAGGGCGGCAGCATCGATGGGGGCTCAGCCCCCGCGGCTTCTACGCCGGCGCCGTCGGATGGAGCGCCGCGAACGGCGACGGGCACTGGCGCGTCAGCATCCGGTGCGCGGAGCTCGACGGTGCGCGGCTGCGCGCGTTCGCCGGGGGCGGCATCGTCGGGGCGTCCGACCCGCACGCCGAACTGGCCGAGACCCGCAATAAGCTGCGCACCGTGCTGGGCCCGTTCCGGCTCACCGAGACCGCGAGGAGCTGACTGTCCGATGGCCGACTGGACCGGGAGCCGGCTGCCGGTGTTCTTCGAGGCGCCGGAGGAGCAGCCCGAGCACCGCCCCTTCGCGGTCGACGGGACGACCACGCCGCGGCAGCTGGTGCTGCGCACCATGTTCGGCAACCGGTCGCGGACGCTGCCCGCGGGACTGCTCATCATCGGCCACCAGGTCGGCGAGGCGCTGGTGCCCGTCGTGATGGGCCTCGCGATCGACCGGGCGATCCAGACCGGCGACTGGGCGGCGACCGTCCGCTGGGTGCTCGTGCTCGCGGTCCTGTTCGCCTTCCTCTCCTTCAGCTTCCGCTTCGGTTCACGCATCGGCTTCCTCGGGATGAACACCGTGCAGCACCGGCTGCGGACACAGGTGACCGACAGGATCCTGGACCCCGCGGCCTCGGCGGCGGCCACTCGCCCGGTGTGCTGCTGTCCATCGCGACCTCCGACGTGCAGCGGCTCGCCATGTCCGTCGCGCTCGGGCTCTACCCGGTGGGCGAGCTGGCGGCGATCGTCTTCTGCGGCGTCGTGCTGCTGTCGATCTCGTGGCAGTTGGGGCTGCTCGTGCTGCTCGGCGCGCCGGCGATGCTGTGGTGCCTGGACAAGGCGGGCGGCGCCCTGCGCGCCCGCAGCGAGGCGGAGCAGCGGGCGGCCGGCGAGGCCGCCGGGGCCGCGGCCGATCTCGTCGCCGGGTTCCGCGTGGTCAAGGGAATGCACGCCGAGGCCGAGGCGGACCGCCGCTACCGGTCCGCGAGCGCCCGCGCGCTCGCCGCCGTCATCAAGGCCCGCAGGTCCGAGGGGGCGTACGTGGGCGCGATGGAGGCCGTCGCCGCCGTCTTCGTCGTGCTCGTGGGCGTGCTCGCCGGCGTCAAGACCGTGCACGGCGACCTCAGCGTGGGACAGCTGATCACCGTCGTGGGGCTGACCCAGGTGGTGATGGCGCCGCTGCAGGCAATGGGCACCAACTTCGGCAAGTTCTGGGTCGCGGGCAACGCCTCCGCCAAGCGTGTGCTCATGGTGCTGCAGGCCCCGTTCGCGCGCGACGAAGGGACGCTGCACGCGCACGACGGCGACGACGTGCCCGTACGGGTCACCGGCGTCCCCGCGGGCGAGGACCTCGTGGACCTGGAGTTCCCGCCCGCCGGGGTCACCGCCGTCGTGTGCGGCGCCGAGACCGCCGCCGCCGCGACCGCGCTGCTCGCGCGCACCGGTGCGCCACGGCCCGGGGCGTCGGTCACCGTCGGAGGCACCGACTTGTACATCCTGAGCCAGCCCGCCGCGCTGCGGGCCGTGCGCGTCGCGCCACACGCCACGACGCTGTTCGAGGGCACGATCGAGGAGAACGTGGCCGCCGGCGGCGCGCCCGACCGCGTCGCTGCGGCGCTGCTGGCCGCGGCTTGCGACGACGTCCTCGCCGTGTTGCCCGACGGGCTGCAGACGTCGGTCGGCGAGGCCGGCCGCCTGCTGTCCGGCGGCCAGCGGCAGCGGGTCGCTCTGGCCCGGGCGCTCGCCACCGACACGCGCACGCTGGTGCTGGTGGATCCGACCAGCGCCGTCGACTCGGTCACCGAGGCGGCGATCGCGGACCGGCTGGGTGCGGCCCGCGAGGGGCTCGCCACCGTCGTGTTCACGGCGTCCCCGACGTTGATCGCCGCGGCCGACACCGTTGTGCACCTGACTCCGACCGGAGCGGAGGTCCGGGCATGAGCGCCCCCACGTCGACCATCGGCGCCCTGCCGATCGCGGACGGGCGGGAGACCTTCCGGTACGCCCGCGGGCTGCTCGCCCGGAAGCGGGCCGCGCTCGCGGTCGTCTTCGTCGTCCTGCTCGTCGGCGCCGCCCTCGGACTCGCGGTGCCGTGGGGGTTCGGCGCGATGGTCGACGAGGCCATCAGCGGCGGCGGGTACGCCGACGTGCTGCGGATCGGCGGGATCATGGCGGCCGCGGCGATCGCGTCGGCGTGCTTCACCGGCGTCGGAATCGCCCTGACCGCACAGCTCTTCGAGACCGCACTGGCCCGGCTGCGCGAGTCGATGGTGGGCGCGGCGTTCCGCCTGTCCCAGTCCCGTGTCGAGGAGGCGGGCTCCGGCGATCTCGTCTCCCGCGCCACCGACGACGTGGGCGTGGTGAGCCAGGCGATCTCGCGGGGCGTGCCCGCGTTGGCCCGCTCGGGCTTCTCCGTCGCGGTGACCGTTGCCGGGTTCGCCGCGCTGGATTGGCGCTTCCTGCTCGTGGCGATCGTGGTGCTGCCCGTCTACGGGCTCGGCGCGCGCATGTACGTGCGGGTCGCGCCGCCGGTCTACCGCTCGGAGCGGGCGGCGATGGCCGAGCGGGCGCACCACATGCTCGGGTCCATCCGGGGCCTGCCCACCGTCCACGCCTACGACCTGATGGACCGCGCCAGCCTGCGGGTCAGCGACGGTTCGTGGCGCGTCGTGCGCTGGACCATGCGCGCGCGGATCGTGCAGAACCGGCTGTTCGGTCGGGTCAACCTCGCCGAGTTCGTCGGTATGGCCACAATCCTCGTGCTGGGCTTCGCCCTCGTCGACGGTGACCTGGTCACCGTCGGCGCCGTCACCACCGCGATGCTGCTGTTCCTGCGCCTTTTCGGGCCGATCGGCGCGCTGCTGCTGGTGATGGACGACATCCAGTCGGCGGGCGCCTCGCTGGCGCGCATCGTCGGGGTGATCCGCCTCGCGGACGACGAGGCGGCGGGCCCGGCACCGTCGGGCGAGGTGGGCGCGAGCGGCGGACCGCCCCGCGTCGAGGTCGACGGGGTCGCCTTCGGCTACGGCACCGGTCGCCGTGTGCTGGACGGGGTGAGCGTGACCATCGAGCCGGGGGAGACGGTGGCCGTGGTCGGCACCTCCGGAGCGGGCAAGACGACGCTCGCGGCGCTGGTCGCGGGCGTGCACGTGCCGGAGGCCGGCGCGGTGCGGATCGACGGCAATGCCCTGGCGGCGCTTCCGGAGGACGCCGCGCCCGTCCTGCTCACGCAGGACGTGCACGTGTTCGCCGGGCCACTCGCCGACGACCTGCGGATGGCGCAGCCCGGCGCCTCCGACGACGCGCTCCGGGCGGCGCTGGAAACGGTCGGGGCCTGGGAATGGGTGTCGCTGCTCGAGTCCGGGATGGACACCGTCGTCGGAGCGGGCGGGCAGGTGCTGACGCCCAAGCGCGAGCAGCAGCTCGCGCTGGCGCGGCTCGTGCTGCTCGACCCGCCGGTGGCGATCCTCGACGAGGCCACCGCCGATGCGGACAGCGCCGACGCCGACGCTCTCGAGGACGCCGCGCACGCCGCGCTCGCGGGGCGAACCGCGATGGTGGTGGCGCACCGCCTGAGCCAGGCCGCCCGCGCCGATCGGATCCTGGTCATGGAGCGCGGAGCGATCGTCGAGCAGGGCACGCACGACGACCTGCGCCGCGCGGGCGGACGGTACGCCGCCCTGTGGGCGGCGTGGAGCCGGAACCGCTGAGGTGACGGCGGACCGTCAGGCCCCGTGGAAGGCGCGGTAGACCGCCGAGCCGTAGAACTTCCCGATCGTCTCGGCGTCGCCGCGCCAGTCAGGCCCGGCGTCGTCGGGGCGGTCCGCGAGCATCGAGCGGACGGCCGCCTCGCACGCCGAGACGAACAGTTCCATGAGCATGGGCAGCTTCTGGTCGAGATCCTGCATGTCCCACCAGCGGATGAGGGCGGGGCGGATCCACTCCTCGGCCTGCGCCGCCAGCGTCCTGCGGGCGCCGCGAACGCGGTGCACGACCTCCGGGTCGGTGACGCCGGAGAACAGCAGCTGCCAGGTGTCGGCGCGCTCGTTCACCGCGGCCAGCAGGCCGCGCATGCCGATGATGAACGCCGTCTCCGGGTCCTCGCCGTGGGCGCTGTGCAGCGACGTGAGGACGTAGGTCATCATCGTCTCGGTCTCCCGGTCGAGCAGCTCGGTGATGAGCGCGACCCGATCCGGGAAACACGAGTAGATGACGGGGCGGGTGACCTGCAGCTTGTCGGCGACGGTGCCGATGGTGACGGCGGCGAGCCCGTCGCGCGCGGCGATCTCCAGCGCGGCGTCGAGGACCTGGGGGCGGCGACGCTCGGGCCCGAGGTGTTCGGCGCGCCGGCGTCCGCGGTTGGCGGTGGTGGGCATCGCGGCACAGTTTACCCGGGGCGGACAACCGCACGTTCACGTGCAGTTCACCGAACCGTCCTGGCCTTTGACTACGCTTCCGCGCGTGATGGATCTGGATCTGCCGGCGGGCATCGATTTGAGCGCGGTCAGTGGCCGCGAGGCGCTGCAGAAGATCGTCGACCTGCGGGCGACCGAGGGCTTCTCCGTCAACGACGACGATGACGACGATCCCGTGCTGCTCACGCCCGAGCGGCACGTCGTGGACACCTGGCGCGAGGGCTACCCGTACGACGAGCGCATGGCCCGGTCGGAGTACGAGCGGGAGAAGCGCCTGCTGCAGATCGAGCTGCTGAAGCTGCAGCGCTGGGTCAAGGACACCGGCCAGCGCCTGGTGATCGTGTTCGAGGGCCGCGACGCCGCCGGCAAGGGCGGCACCATCAAGCGCTTCATGGAGCACCTCAACCCGCGTGGCGCGCGTGGTCGCGCTGGTCAAGCCCACCGAGCGCGAGGCCGGCGAGTGGTACTTCCAGCGCTACATCGACCACTTCCCGACCAAGGGCGAGATCGTGCTGTTCGACCGCTCCTGGTACAACCGCGGCGGGGTCGAGCGGGTCATGGGCTTCTGCTCCGACGAGCAGCACGAGCGCTGGACCCACCAGGTTCCGCTGTTCGAGAAGATGCTGGTGGACGACGGCATCGACGTGACCAAATTCTGGTTCTCCGTGACCCAGCTCGAGCAGCGCACGCGCTTCGCGATCCGCCAGATCGACCCCGTGCGGCAGTGGAAGCTCTCCCCGATGGACCTGGCGTCGCTGGACAAGTGGGACGGCTACACCGCGGCGAAGGAGGAGGTGTTCGCGGCGACCGACACCGACTACGCGCCGTGGACCGTCGTCAAGAGCAACGACAAGAAGCGTGCGCGCCTGAACGCCATGCGCTACATCCTCGACAAGTTCGACTACGACAACAAGGACATGGAAGTCCTGGCCGCGGGCCCGGATCCGTTGATCGTCGGACGGGGTCGGGACCTCATCGGCGACTGACGACGGTAGCGTTGTCGCCGTGCGTTCTCTGACGGCTTTCCTCCTCGTGCTCGTGGCGATCCTGGCCACGTTCGTGGCGGTGCCCGCCAACTGGGCGTCGCGGACGGTGCTGGACCGCGACGAGTTCACGGCCCTGATGGAGCCGCTGGGGCACGACCGCGGCGTGCAGGACGCGATGGCGCAGGAGATCGCCCAGCAGGTGCAGCGGCTGCTCACCGAGCAGGGCGACGCGCGGCCCCGCTCTCGGCGATCACGCCGTACGTCTCGACCTACACCCACGGCCCGCAGTTCCCCGGGGCGTTCAAGGCGGCCCTCGGCGAGGTGCACGATTGGCTCCTGCAGCGCCAGACCGCGGAGCAACGGCTGCGCGGCGAGACCACCGCGGAGATCGACCTCGCACCCATGATCCGTGACGTCGCCGCCGCGAACAACGTGACGGTGACGGTGCCCGAGCGGGTCACGATCGATCTGTCCGGCACGGGCGCGAACCGGGACCTGTTCCGGGCGGGTCGGTACGCCGACGCCGCCGACGCGATCCGGCGGGCGGCGTGGATCGCCCCGATCGTCGCGATCGTGGCCGCGCTGCTCGCGCTGTGGGCGGCGCACCGTCGGGGATTCATGCTGTTCTACCTGGGGCTCGGCGTCGCGGTGGCGGCCGGCGTCACCTGGATGCTGTGCGTGGTGGCACCGTCGTACGTGGCGGGCCGGGGCGGGACCGGCGGACTGAGCCCGACGGTGATCGACGCCGCGATCACGCAGGTGACCCACAGCCTCACCCCGTGGATCGTGACCGAGGCGGCGGTCGGTGGCGCGATCGCGCTGATCGGCCTGATCTTCGGCGGTCTCGGGGCCGTCGCCGAGCGCCGCGCGGAACGGCGGGCCTGGTGAGCTCCCCGGCCTCGAACGCGCAACGGCGGCCCACCGTCGCGACGCTGACCTACAAGGACGGGGTCACCACGAACCCCGTGCGGATCTTCCGCGGGCCGGACCCGGCGGCGCCGGTGCTGATGATCTGGCCCGGCGTGAACGTGCCGGCCGGGTACTTCGACGACTTCGGGCGCGCGCTGGTCGACGCGGGACTCAACGCCGTGGTGTCCGAGCACCGTGGGCAGGGCGATGCGCGGCCGCGCGGCGCGGCGGGCGCACACGGCTTCCAGGACGTGGTGGTCGAGGACTATCCGGCGGTGTCCGCGCTCGCGCGGCAGAAGTTCCCGGACGCGCCGCGAATCCTGCTGGGGCACAGCCTCGGCGGGCTGATGGGAACCATGTACGCGGCGCGGGCGCGGCGCAACCTGGCCGGGGTGATCCTGGTGGCCTGCGGCACCGGCTATTACAAGCTGGACGGGTTCTCGGGGACCGCGCGCCGGATCGGCACGTCCGTCGCCGCGCGTGCCGCGGCCCGACGGGGCCACTGGTCCGGCCCGGACGGGTTCGGGGAGGTGCCCAAGGGCATCGTCCGCGACTTCGACCACCTGGTGCAGACCGGCGATTTCAACGTGGACGGCGCGGACGTGGACTACGAGAAGCGGCTCGCGGGAACGAAGACGCCCGTCCTCACGGTGTCGATCGCGGGCGACGAGATGGTGTCGGAGAAGCAGTCGCGGTTCGTGGGGGAGAAGTTTGCGGCGTCCACGCACCGGCGGATCGAGCAACCGCTGGGGCACAACCAGTGGATCCTCTCACCGGAGCCGGTGATCCCGGTGCTGTCGGAGTGGATCGCGCAGCACGGGTAGGGCGAGTCAGCCCGCGAGGCCGGTGACCAGGACCGGGTTGTGTACGGGCGCCAGCCATTTCAGCAGGGTGATCATGCCCTCGCGGCTGATCGCGACGCAGCCCAGCGTCGGCTTGCCGTCCGTCACGTGCAGGAACATCGCGCCGCCCTTGCCGGGAGTGTGGCCGGGGTTGTTGTCGAAGTGCACGGCGTAGTCGTAGACGGGGCCGATGTCGTAGAGGTTCTCGCTCTCGGGCCCGGGGCTGGCGGCCTGGACGACCATCCGGTCGTAGGTGGGGGAGTTCACGTTTCCGTCCCACCAGTGCTGATTCGTCACCTTGGTGTACGGCAGAGTGGTGCCCGGGTTGTCCTGCCGGCCGAAGGCGAGATCGAGCCGGAACACGCCGAACGGCGTGCGGGGCACCCCGTCCTTGCCCTCGCCGATGCCCTGCTCGCCGACCTTGCCGGGGACCGGCCCGTAGACCTTGGTCCACCCCTGCGCGAGCTGCGCCCACGCCGAGACCTGGACGTCGGTGGAGGAGAACGACGGTGCCGCGACGGTGATGACCTCGCGGGCCGTCGGCGCGGCCGCGATCGCGGCGTCGAGCAGCGCCTTGTCGGCGTCCGCCGCTGCGGCGTGCGGTGCGATCAGCGACGACGCGACCGCCGCCGTCGGTACCACCGCAAGCCCCAGGAGCATCTGGCGTCGCTTCAGTATCATGCGTCACAGTATGGCATGGCGGATGCCGCCGTGCGGTCGACCGGACCGTGGTCCCGCGGGGGTTCGCTCCTCAAGCCCCGGATGCAGCGGGGTGACTACGGAGCGAACCCCGCGGGAGCGGAATCATCCGCGAGTGGGACCGGGATCGGGGACGATGGACCCGCGGTGCGGGGGCGCCGCAGGGGAGGGAACCCATGTCCGAGGACGAATCGATCGAGCATCGGCACCGGCGGGAGCTGCACGCGGTCGGAACGTCGGATCGGGTGATCCGAAAGCTCGTGCACGCCCAGCAGATGCACAGGGTGTGGCGAGGGGGCTATCACAAGGGCGGCCGGCTGCCCCGTGGGACGAGCTGGCACTGTCGGCGATGGCGGCGGCGGAGCGCGCGGGACCGGCGATGGTGCTCAGCCACGCCGCGGCCGCAGCCGTCCTGGGCATGCAGGTGCTCACGTTCGATCACCGGACCGTGGAATTCACCCGCGACGGAAACCGGGGCGGTGGCAAGGAGGGCGCCGGCGGGTGTACCGGCGACGATTGGATCCCGAGGACGTCACCGTCGTGAACGGGGTCGCGGTGACGACGATCGCGCGGACGGCCGTAGACCTGGCGCTGGCGGGCACGTTCGAGCAGGCCGTGTGCGCGATCGACGCGGCGCTGCGGATGGGGGTGGCGACGGACGAGCTGACGGCGTCGATCGGTCGCCTCGGCCGGCGCCGGGGGATCGCCGTTCTCCGCGCCGCGCTCGCTGAGGGCACGCCGCTGTCGGATTCGGTGGGTGAGTCCTGGAGCCGGGCGCTGATGCTGAAATGGCCTGAGATTCCCCGCCCCGAACTGCAGCGCGAGTTCTTCAACGAGGCGGGCGCCCTCGAAGCCAGGGCGGATTTCCTCTGGTCGGACCTGGTGGTCGGCGAGTTCGACGGCAAGTGCAAGCAGAAGAAGGGCTTCACCTCCGAGCGGCGGATCCAACGCGACAGCCTGCTGATGAGTCGCGGGCTGAAACCGACGCACTGGGATTGGGGCGACTGCAAGCAGCCGGACCGTCTGCACACCAAGCTCGTGGACATCCTCGGCCCGCACGGTCTGCTGCTCGACGGTGCCTCCCGCCGGGGTTCGCACCTCAGACCCCGGATGCAACGGGGTGACGGAGGAGCGAACCACCGCGGGAGCGGTCAGGGTGCCGCCGCTGCGCAGGTGCTTCTCGACTCGCTCAACCTTGGCCGAGAGCTGGCCCGTGTGCCCGGGGCGGATGTCGCACTTGACCACGAGGGAGACGCGGGGCGCGGTCTCGGCGAGGCGGTCGACGCACGCCTTGATCACGCCCATCACCTCGTCCCACTCGCCCTCGATGGTGGTGAACATCGACGTCGTCTCGTTGGGCAGGCCGGAGGCACGCACGATGGCGACCGCCTCCGCGACCGCCGCGGCGACGCCACCGTCGGCGGCTCCGCCCGTGCCGTCCAGGCCGCCCATCGGGCTGATCGAGAATGCAGCGAGCATGGTTCCTCCTCAGGTGTTGTCGGACGCGGATCCCAGCTCGCGCCACAGGAACTCGTACGCGAGTGCGGATTTGAAGGCGGCCTGCTTGTTGTCGGCCGCGCCGCCGTGGCCGCCCTCGATGTTCTCGTAGTAGCCCACCTCGATGCCGCGGTCCTGCAGCGCGGCGACGAATTTGCGGGCGTGGCCGGGGTGCACCCGGTCGTCCCGGGTCGACGTGGTCACCAGGAGCGCCGGCAGGTCGCCCGGCTCGCCGGGGCCGTCCGGCAGGTTGTGGTACGGCGAGTACTCGCTGATGTAGGCCCACTGGGTGGGATCGTCGGGATCGCCGTACTCGGCCATCCACGACGCTCCGGCGAGCAGCTGGTGATAGCGGCGCATGTCCAGCAGCGGTACCTGGCACACGATGGCGCCGAACAGTTCCGGGTAGCGCGTGTACATCACCCCCATCAGCAGGCCGCCGTTCGAGCCGCCCTGCGCTCCCAGCTGCTCGCGCGTCGTGATGCCGCGCGCCACGAGGTCCGCGCCACGGCGGCGAAGTCCTCGTAGGCGCGCAGCCGGTTCTCCTTGAGCGCGGCCGTGTGCCACGACGGCCCGTACTCGCCGCCCCCGCGGATGTTCGCGAGCACGTACACGCCGCCGCGCTCGATCCACGACGCCCCGGACACCGCGGTGTAGTCCGGGGTGAGCGAGACCTCGAAACCGCCGTAGCCGTAGAGCAGGGTGGGCTGCGGGGTGTCGGCCGGGCGGCGGACCACGAAGTAGGGGATCGAAGTCCCGTCGGCACTGGTTGCGAAGAACTGCTCCGTGGTCACGCCGTCCGCGTCGTAGAACGCCGGCGCGGACTTCAGCGGCTCCACCGTCCCGCCCGCCGTGCCGTGCAGCAGGGTGGGCGGCAGCGTGAAACCGCTAGCCGTGGCGAAGATCTCGTCGTCCTCGCGCGGATCGGTGTAGTAGACGCCGATCTCGGCCAGCTCGGGGAACCCGTGCGTCTCGCGCCGCTCCCAGGTGCCGGGCTCGAGGGTGTGCAGCTCGGACCGCACGTCGCGCATCGTCTGCAGCAGCAGGTACGACTTCGTGAACGCGTACCCGGCCAGCGCGGTGTGCGCGTCCGGCGTGAAAACCGTGTGGTACTCACGCTTCCCGGCGCGGTAGGCGTCGAAGTCGAACTCCACCAGCGCGCCGGGCTCGACCGTGCCGGCGGGAAGGTCCCACGCCGTCTTCGGCCGCACCAGCAGCATCGACTCGTGCACGTCCGCGTCCGCATCGGAGGGGACGTCGATCCGCTCCAGCGCCAGGGTCTCCGGATCGAGGAGGTAGAACTCCCGGTTGTAGAAGTCGATCGCGCGGTTGACGAAATGCCGTTCGTAGCCGGGGGTGTCGTCGTAGCCGGCGCCGATCGAGACGTCCGAGTGATGGCCCTCGTACACCAGGTCGGCATGACCGAGCGGGGTGCCGCGACGCCACCGCTTCACGACTCGCGGGTACCCCGAATCGGTGAGTGAGCCCGGGCCGAAGTCGGTGCCCACGTACACGGTGTCCTTGTCGATCCACGAGATCCGGCTCTTCGCCTCCGGCAACTCGAAGCCGCCGTCCACGAACTCCCGGCGCGAGATCGAGAACTCCCGCACCACGGTCGCGTCGGCGCCGCCCCGCGAGAGGGAGACGAGCGCGCGGTCGTACCGCGCACCGTCGGGCGACTCCGACCGCAGGACGGCCGCCCCGTGCCACACCCAGTTCTCGTCCTCGGCCTCGCGGAGGGCGTCGACGTCGATGACGACGTCCCACTCCGGGGAGTCGGTGCGGAAGGACTCGAGCGTGGTGCGCCGCCACAGCCCGTACGGGTGGTCGGCGTCGCGCCAGAAGTTCCACAGGTGTTCGCCGCGGCGCACCGGGTACGGGATCCGCTGGTCGGTGTCGAGGATGGTCAGGGCCCGCGATTCGAGCTCGTCGAACCGCGGTCCGGTCAGGCGTGCGGTGCTCGCTGCGCCCTGCTCGCGCGCCCAATCGAGGGCGGTGGCGGATCCCACTTCTTCGAGCCATGCGTACTGGTCCATGATCACCACAGTAGGGCTACCCTGAATGCCGTGGCTGATCACTTTGACACTGTTGTTCTCGGCGCCGGCCCAGGAGGCTACGTCGCCGCTATTCGCGCCGCCCAACTCGGGCAGAAGGTCGCGGTCATCGAGGAGAAGTACTGGGGCGGTGTGTGCCTGAACGTGGGCTGCATCCCGTCGAAGGCGCTCCTGAAGAACGCCGAGCTGGCGCACACCTTCACGCACAAGGCGAAGCTGTTCGGTATCTCCGGCGACGTCTCGTTCGACTTCGGGGCCGCGTTCGACCGCAGCCGCAAGGTGTCGGAGGGGATCGTCAAGGGCGTTCACTTCCTGATGAAGAAGAACAAGATCACCGAGATCAACGGCTACGGCGTCTTCGTGGACGCGCACACCATCCAGGTGGGCGATCAGACGGTGACGGGCGACAACATCATCATCGACACGGGCTCGACGGTGCGCCTCCTGCCGGGGGTCACGCTGTCGGACAACGTGGTCACCTACGAGGAACAGATCCTCACCCGCGACCTGCCCGAGTCGATCGCCATCGTGGGCGCCGGCGCCATCGGCATGGAGTTCGCCTACGTCCTGAAGAACTACGGCGTGGACGTCACCATCATCGAGTTCCTCGATCGCGCGCTGCCCAACGAGGACGCGGACGTCTCCAAGGAGATCGCCAAGCAGTACAAGAAGCTGGGCGTGAACATCCTGACCTCCACCAAGGTCGAGTCGGTCGACGACCAGGGCAGCCAGGTCGTCGTGAAGTACACCGGTCCCAAGGGACCCGGTGAGATCACGGTGAGCAAGGTGCTCATGTCGATCGGCTTCGCCCCGCGCGTCGAGGGCTTCGGCCTGGAGAAGACGGGCGTCGCCCTCACCGAGCGCGGCGCCATCGCCATCGACGACCACATGCGCACCAACGTGCCCGGCGTGTACGCCATCGGCGACGTCACCGCGAAGCTGCAGCTGGCGCACGTCGCCGAGGCGCAGGGCGTCGTGGCGGCGGAGACCATCGCCGGCGCGGAGACCCAGACGCTGGGCGACTACCGCATGATGCCGCGCGCCACCTTCTGCCAGCCGCAGGTCGCCTCGTTCGGCCTCACCGAGCAGCAGGCGCGCGACGAGGGCTACGACGTCAAGACCGCGACCTTCCCGTACACCGCGAACGGCAAGGCCCAGGGCCTCGGCGACGCGGTCGGCTTCGTCAAGCTGGTCTCCGACGCCAAGTACGGCGAGCTGCTCGGCGGCCATCTCATCGGCCCCGACGTCTCCGAACTTCTGCCCGAGCTGACCCTCGCGCAGAAGTGGGACCTCACCGTCAACGAGTTGGCCCGCAACGTGCACACGCACCCGACCCTGTCCGAGGCGCTGCAGGAGTCGATCCACGGTCTCGCCGGCCACATGATCAACCTGTAGGAACGTTCTCCCCGGCGGCCCGGCATCGTCTCCCGACGGTGCCGGGCCGTCGCCTTGTCGAACCGAAGGAGCCCGATGATGTTCCGTGCCACCGCTGGAAAGGTCCCCGCCGCCGATGCCGAAGAGGTCGGCGGAGTGACACTCCCGCCGGGGCGGCTCGTTCAGTCCCAGGGCGGGGCCGATCTCGCCTGGATCAGCACCGGCGTGATCCCGGCCGAGCGGCTGAACCAGCTGATCCGGGACCTCGCCGCCGTGTTCGGCACCACCGGGCTGTGGCCGCTGCAGGCCCATGGCCGCGGACAGGACGGCCCCGACTCCTGGGACGGCGACGTTCCCGGGAGGCCGCCGACGACGCCGCGTGGAGCATCGGCGACCTCGGGCAGCCGTGGGGCGACGGGGAGTTGGCCGGGCCGCAGGGCACCGTCGGGGACGCCCTGCCGGTGTTGCTGCGGCTCGGCGCGGAGAACATTGCGAACGAGGATCCCGACGCCGACCCCGACCGGCCCGCCGCGGTGACCGCGCTCGCCGCGGCGACGCCCGGCGCGGACCCCGCCGCCGGTTCGCTGGACGTGGAGGGAGAGGGCGCACTGCTGCTCGTCCCCGTCGCGCGGCCCGCCGACGTGCCACATGCGCTCGGCTGGCTCGGCGCGAGCGACGAGGGGGTGTGGCGCCGACATCGCCGCGGTGCTGCGCTCCTGGGAGGAGCGGTTCGGCGCGGTGCCGGTGTCGATCGGCTACGACAGCCTGATGCTGCAGGTCGCCCGTCCGCCGCAGGCGCCGGACCAACTCGACGGCGTGCTCTCCGAGCACTACGCGGTGTGCCCGGACAACGTCGACCGTGGCGAGGGCGCCGACGCCTACCGGGAGGGGCTTTCCGAGTGGACGCACTGGTCGTTCTGGTGGGACTGAACGGCTGAGTTGGACACTCGTGCCGGACCCTGGCATGGTCGGGACCGCGGCGTGGCGTGGCCACGGCGCCGGGTCGAGAAAGGGCATCGGTCACCGTCCTCACGTCCGCGCCGCGAGGCACGCAGTGGAAAGCGCACTGCCCGGACGGAAGGAATCGATGAACAACGCAGCGACGCTCACCGACAACTACCCGACGCGCGTCGACCATAGCGAGATCCACGACCGGCACGACCCCGTCGTCTGGCCCGGCCGCTCCGGTCCCTGGTCCGACACCGCCGTCGACGATTTCGCCGCGAACGGCTTCCGCAGCGTGGAAGGCGTGCTCGGCGCCGACGACATCCGAGACGTGCGCGCCGAGATCGACGCCGTGACCACCCGGCTCGGCGACGACGAGCGGGTGATCCGCGAGACCTCCGACGGCAGCGTGCGGTCGGTGTTCGCGGTGCACGAGCTCAGCGACAGGATCGCGGCGATCATCGCCCGCGACGAGGTGTCGGGCGTCGCCCGGCAGCTGCTCGGCGATGACGTCTACGTGCACCAGAGCCGGGTCAACCTCAAGCCGGGCTTCGCCGGCGGCCCCTTCTACTGGCACAGTGACTTCGAGACCTGGCACGCCGAGGACGGGATGCCCTCCCCGCGTGCGGTGAGCGTCTCGCTGGCGCTCACGCCGAACACGCCCTTCAACGGCTCGCTGATGATCATGCCCGGCTCCCACCGCCGGTTCGTCTCCTGCGTCGGGCGCACGCCCGGCGAGTACCACCTCGAGTCGCTCAAGTCGTACCGGCCGCCGTTCGGCACGCCGGAGGAGAGCGACATCGCCGCGATGGCCGACGAGTACGGCATCGAGCAGATCACCGGCGGCGCGGGCAGCGCGCTCTACTTCGACTGCAACTGCCTGCACGCCTCCGCGGGGAACATCTCGCCCTACCCGCGGTCGAACCTGTTCGTGGTGTTCAACGCGGTGTCGAACGCGCTTCAGGAGCCGTTCGCCGCCGACGCGCGTCGCCCGGAGTACCTGGCGACGCGGTAGGCGCTCACGAATTCGAGTTCTGCTGCGTCAGACGTGCAGGACGACACCTCTGACGCAGCAGAACTCGATATCGTGAGCGGTCAGCGCGGGGGCCGGCCACGGTCACGACCGTGCCGTCGGGGCGCAGTGGTCCTGCTGGTCGGGGTGAGCAGCCCGGTCGACGGCGTCGACGCGGTCACTGTCGCTCCGGCTGGATGCCGAGGACGTCGATCGCGGTGGCGAGACCGTCGTAGTTGGTGGCGAGCATGACGATCTCCACCAGCCTGCGCTCGTCGTAGAACGCGGCGAGGCGCGCCCACGACTCGTCGGTGACCGCCTTCTCGTCGACCAGTTCGGTGACCACGTCGAGCAGCGCGGCGCTGCGGTCGTCCCAGCCGGAGCCGTCGAAGATGCGCTCGAACTGCGTGTCGGTGAGCCCGGCGCGGGCGCCGATCCGCCGGTGATGCCCCAGCTCGTAGGTGCTGCCGCGCAGGTGGGCGACGCGGACGATCACGGTCTCCGATTCCGAGCGCTTCAGCGCGCCGAAGGGCATGAGCATGCCGGAGTAGCCGAGCCAGCCGACGAACAGCCGCTTGGTGCGGCCGAGCGTGGAGAACAGGTGCATGTCGTCGGCGCGGATGGCCTTCGCGCCGATCCGGGCGATGGCGTAGTTGATCGGGCCGAGTTGGCGGAGTCCGCCGGGAGTCACGCGCGGTGTCATGACCCGACGTTACCGCCTGGGCGATCGCCGGCCGGAAGGCCGCGGCACCGTCGGGCCGGAGGGCGCGGGGACCTACCGGACGAGGTAGGGGGACACCGTGGAGCGGTGCTCGTCGATATCCAACGGCTTGCCGATGGCGGGGAACGCGCGCTGGGGGCAGCCGGACCGTTCGCACACGCGGCAGCCGGCGCCGATGGGGGTGGGGTCCGGGTTCGTGAGGTCGAGGCCGCGCGCGTAGACCAGGCGATGCGCGTGCCGCAGCTCGCAGCCGATGCCGATCGCGAAGGTCTTGCCCGGCTGGCCGTACCGTGCGGCCCGGCGCTCGACGGTGCGCGCGACCCACAGGTAGTTGCGGCCGTCCGGCATCTCCACGATCTGGGTGATGATCTTGCCCGGCCACGCGAAGGTCTCGTACACGTTCCACAGCGGGCACGTGCCGCCCGACGCGGAGAAGTGGAAGCCGGTGGAACTCTGCCGCTTGCTCATGTTGCCCGCGCGGTCGACGCGGACGAACGACAGGGGAACGCCCCGCAGGTTCGGCCGCTGCAGGGTGGACAGACGGTGCGCGATGGTCTCGTAGCTCACGGAGAAGAACGCGGACAGCCGTTCGATGTCGTACTGGAACTCCTCCGCGGCGCCGTGGAATTGGGTGTACGGCAGCACGACAGCGGCGGCGTAGTAGTTGGCGAGCCCGAGCCGCGCGAGGCTGCGGGCCTCGTCGGATCCGAAGGCGGCACCGTCGATCAGCGCGTCGATCTCGCGCCCGCACTCGAGGTAGGCGAGTTCGGCGGCCATCTTGAACACCTGCTGGCCGCTGGACAGGTGCCGGTTGATCTCAAGAACGTGGGTGCGCGGGTCGTAGCGGTGCAGCACGGTGTCGCCGAGGTCGACGCGGCGCCGGATCGACACGTTGTGCACGGCCTCGAGGCGGGTGACGATCTCGGTCCGCACGTCCGCGCTGTGCATGCGCATGCGCGCCGTGAGTTCCTCGGCCGCGACGTCGAGCTCGTGGAAGTAGTTCTGCCGCTGGTAGAAGAAGTCCCGCACCTCCTCGTGCGGGTTGGGGATGCTGCCGCGCGCCCCCGGGTCGTTGCGGCCGTCGGTGACCTGTGCGAGCTGATCGGCGGCCCCGAGGTAGCGCCGGTGCAGGGCGACCATAGCGCGGGCGAAGCCGGGATGATCGCGCGCGAGCTCGGACAGCTCGTCGGTGCTGGTGGGCGCGTCCACGTCCATCGTGACCTCGCGCAACTCGGCGATCAGCCGCGTCTGGTCCTGGGAGTTGAAGAACGAGGTGTCGACGCCGAACACGTCGGTGATCTTCAGCAGTACCGGCACGCTGAGCGGCCGCACGTCGTGCTCGATCTGGTTCAGGTACGACGGGGAGATCTCCAGCGCCTCCGCGAGGGATGCCTGCGACAGCCCGCGCTCCTTGCGCAGGCCCCTCAGGCGAGCGCCCACGAAGGTCTTGGACATGCAGCTAATTTTAACCTTGGAGTACCTGCTACCGAGGGGTTACGGGGGTTCGCGTGCCACTTTGCGGTGATGTGTGTCACAGAACGGCCCTGGGATGCCCGGGCGGGGCGGCGGCGGACCGTCGGGAAACGGGTCGGAGGGCTCGGCGGCGGGCCGCCACAAACTCCCAGTACGCGCGTACTTTTCCTCCGGGGTTGATCACTGGTCTTCGCAGGATTAGCAGGATCGCGGTGATTTCATGGCTTGCTTTGGCACCCTCGACCGTCTTGGCCTGCAGCTTTAGGTGTGGCACAGTGGGTGACGGCGCAACGCCGGGACTGCGAATCGGGTTAGCGATAGCCCCTCGCTCAGCCTCCTGGTGGCCGATCAGATCCGCTATCGACTAGAGCAGAAGAACGGGGAGCCAATGAGCACCGTCGGACAGCCGAGGACCGCCGCCGAGATCCAGCAGGATTGGGACACCAACCCGCGCTGGAAGGGCATCACGCGCGAGTACACCGCCGAGCAGGTCGCCGAGCTGCAGGGCAGCGTCGTCGAGGCCAACACGCTCGCGACCCGTGGCGCGGAGATCCTCTGGGAGGGCGTCACCAAGGGGGACGGCTCGTACATCAACGCGCTGGGCGCCCTCACCGGCAACATGGCCGTGCAGCAGGTGCGCGCCGGTCTCAAGGCGATCTACCTCTCCGGCTGGCAGGTCGCCGGTGACGCGAACCTCTCGGGCCACACCTACCCCGACCAGTCGCTGTACCCGGCCAACTCGGTGCCGTCGGTCGTGCGTCGCATCAACAACGCCATGCTCCGTGCCGACGAGATCGCCCGCGTCGAGGGTGACAACTCGGTCGACAACTGGGTCGTGCCGATCGTGGCCGACGGCGAGGCCGGTTTCGGTGGCGCCCTGAACGTCTACGAGCTGCAGAAGGCCATGATCGCCGCGGGTGCCGCCGGTACCCACTGGGAGGATCAGCTCGCCTCGGAGAAGAAGTGCGGCCACCTCGGTGGCAAGGTGCTCATCCCCACCCAGCAGCACATTCGCACCCTGACCTCGGCCCGCCTGGCCGCCGACGTGTCGAACACCCCGACCGTCGTCATCGCGCGCACCGACGCCGAGGCCGCCACCCTGATCACCTCGGACGTCGACGATCGCGACAAGCCGTTCGTGACCGGTGAGCGCACCGCCGAGGGCTTCTACAACGTCAAGAACGGCATCGAGCCCTGCATCGCCCGCGCCAAGGCCTACGCGCCGTACGCGGACATGATCTGGATGGAGACCGGCGTTCCGGACCTCGAGGTCGCCAAGAAGTTCGCCGAGGGCGTCAAGGCCGAGTTCCCGGACCAGCTGCTGTCCTACAACTGCTCGCCGTCGTTCAACTGGAAGCAGGCGCTGGACGACTCGACCATCGCCAAGTTCCAGAAGGAGCTGGGCGCGATGGGCTTCACCTTCCAGTTCATCACGCTGGCCGGCTTCCACGCCCTCAACTACTCGATGTTCGACCTGGCGCACGGCTACGCGCGCGAGGGCATGACCGCCTACGTCGACCTGCAGGAGCGCGAGTTCGCTGCCGAGGAGCGCGGCTACACCGCCACCAAGCACCAGCGCGAGGTCGGCGCCGGCTACTTCGACCGCATCGCCACCACCGTCGACCCCAACACGTCCACCGCGGCGCTCAAGGGCTCGACCGAGGAGGGCCAGTTCCACTAGGAATCGGCAGGCCCGCCTCCCCGGGAATCTAGCCGATCAACAGGCGGTCCGTGACTCACGTCGCGGGCCGCCTGTGGCGTAGGTGCGTACGTCTTGGGCGTACCCCTGCAGAGTTACCCTCGTCTCGCCTTGAGCGGTTGTCACGTAAGGAAAGTCATATGAGTCAAGCTATTTCGCGCGTCGGCGTCGTGGGCGCCGGCCAGATGGGCGGCGGCATCGCCGAGGTGTCGGCCCGCGCCGGCGCCGACGTGCTGGTCTGGGAGGCCACCGAGGAGCTCGCGGCCGGCGGCCGCGCGCGCATCCTCAAGTCGCTGGACCGCGCTGTGTCCAGCGGCAAGATCACCGAGCGCGAGCGCGACCAGGCCGCCGAGCGGCTGAAGTTCACCACTGATCTCGCCGACTTCGCCGACCGCCAGCTGGTGGTCGAGGCGATCGTCGAGAACGAGGTCGTCAAGGCGGAGATCTTCGGCAAGCTCGACGAGGTCGTCACCGACCCCGACGCCGTGCTCGCGTCCAACACCTCGTCGCTGCCGATCCAGCGCATCGCCACCGCCACGAAGAACCCGGGGCGTGTGCTGGGCCTGCACTTCTTCAACCCGGTGCCGGTACTGCCGCTGGTCGAGGTGATCAGTTCGCTCTCGACGTCCGAGGCCGCCGCGGCGCGCGCCGAGAAGTTCGCGTCCGAGGTGCTGGGCAAGCAGGTCGTCCGGGCGACGGACCGGTCGGGCTTCATCGTCAACGCGCTGCTCGTGCCGTACCTGCTGTCCGCGATCCGCATGTACGAGTCGGGCTTCGCGACCGCCGAGGACATCGACAAGGGCATGATGCTCGGCTGCGCGCACCCGATGGGCCCGCTCAAGCTGGCCGACCTCGTCGGCCTCGACACGGTGAAGTTCATCGCCGACGCGATGTACGCCGAGTACAAGGAGCCCACGTACGCCGCGCCGCCGCTGCTGCTGCGCCTGGTGGAGGCCGGCTACGTCGGCAAGAAGTCGGGCCGCGGCATCTACGAGTACCCGGCCAAGTAGGCCGTCGTCGTCCTGACTTAACAGCGTTAGCCGCAGACGTTCTCGCAGGAAACCGTGTGGGCTAACGCTGTTAAGTCACGGGTGGGGGCCGACGGTGCGCCGTCCCGGCCCGGCGCGGGGGTGGGCGCGCTAGCGTGGCTCCATGACCAGCGCACTCGACCGGGTGGAGTCGATGCTCGATCCGGGGCGACTCGGCCGCGAGCCGGACCGCAGCCACGGATATCTTGATGTGCTCGCGCCCGAGAGCGCGAAGCCGACCGGGCTGAGCAACGCGCTGATGCACAATCCCGCTGGCCGCGGTGTACGAGAAGGCCTGGCGGCCCGCGTTCACCCGGCTGTTCAGTCTGGGCGGCAGCGGCACGCTGAGCCGGCAGGACCTGCTGCTCGACGAGCTCGCCGGCCGTGGCGACCAGAAGCTGCTCGACGTGGCCTGCGGGCCGGGCTGTACACCAAGCCGCTGGCCCGCAAGCTCAGCGACGAGGGTGTGGTCGTGGGCCTCGACGTCTCCGAGGCGATGCTGCAGCGGGCGGTCCGGGACAACGCCGACGACCGCCGCGTCGCCTACGTGCGTGGCAGCGCCCTCGACGTCCCGTTCGCCGACGGCGCGTTCGACACCGTGGCCTGCCTCGCCGCGCTCTACCTGATCCCCGCGCCACGGATCGCCGTCCGCGAGATCTGCCGCGTCACGAAACCGGGCGGCCGCGTCGCGCTGTTCACCTCGCTGCAGACGCCGCTCACCTCGGTCCTCGGATCGTCGACCGCGGAGCGGGTCTCCGGCTTCCGCTGGTTCGGCAAGGACGAGATCACCGGCTGGCTGCGCGAATACGGGCTCGTCGACGTGCAACAGACCATCAGCGGGCAGGGTCAGTTCGTCACGGCGCGCAAGCCGCAGTGACCCGGCCCGGCGCGCAGTGACCCGACCCGGCGGCGATCACGCCGGGGGATAGGCGGCGAGTAGCTCGGCGCGCAGCGGGTCGGTCGTGTGCGGCAGCCACAGGGCCTGCACCGGGACCTGCGGCGCATCGTTGAGCTCGACGACCGTCACCCGCCCGCCGGACCGCGGCCCCGCGGGATCCGTCACGAACGCGGCCGCGAGTGGGGACGCGAGCACGGCCGTCGCGGGCGGCGTGCCCTGGACCCGGTTCACCAGCAGGTCCGGCTCGAAGCCCGCCCGACGGCACTGCGCGACGAGGAAGTCCGTGTAGAACGACGCGTGCGGCGGCGCCCACACGACGATGGGCGAGCCGGCGAGGTCCGCGAGCGCCAGCGAATCCCGGCCCGCCAGCTCGTGATCGCGGTGCAGCGCCACCCGCATCCGGTGGTAGGTGATCGTGACGCCCGCGAGACGGTCCGGGAGGGCGACGCCCCGCCGCAGCACCAGGTCGACGGTGCCGCGCTCCAGTTCGTCGGTCATCGCCGAGGGGAACAGCTCGCGCACCGTGATGGACGGAGACTCCGGGCGGTCGATGATCGGTTCGAGCAGCTCGTAGGCCTCGTCCGCGGTCACCGCGGGGCTGCGGCCGACGACGAAGACCCGCGGCTCCTCCGCGCCCGCGGCCCGCGCCCGCGCGGCGAGGAGGCGGGCGCCGGACAGGACGGCAGGCGCACCGTCGTACAGGGAACGGGCGGCGGCGGTCGGGGCGAGGCGGCGCCCGGACCGGGTGAAAAGGGGCGTGCCGAGCTCGCGCTCGAGCTGGCGCAGCGCGGCCGAGAGCGCCTGCTGGCTCAGGTGCAGGCGAGCGGCCGCGGCGGCGAGCGAGGGCTCCTCCATCGCGGCGACGAACTGCTCGAGACGGCGGAGGTCGGGGGTGGTCATTCACTCATCCTATTCACAAACAAAACTGGTGAGTTGTCCCTAAACATTCGATTGTTGGTTGACCTTTGGCTTCGTACATTGGAGATACCGAAGCTCGATCGCACCGACCAAGGAGAATGCATGTCCAAGCTCGCAGGGAAGTCCGCAGTCGTCGCCGGAGGCGGTAAGAACCTCGGTGGCCTGGTGAGCCGCCACCTCGCGGACCTCGGCGCGAACGTGGCCGTCCACTACAACAGCCCGTCGTCGGAGGCGGAGGCGCGCGAGACCGCGGCCGCCGTCGAGGCGGCCGGCCGCAAGGCGATCCTCGTGCAGAGCGATCTCACCGTGCCCGCGAACGTCACGGCCCTGTTCGACGAGGCCAAGGCGGCCTTCGGCGGGATCGACGTCGCGGTGAACACCGTCGGCAAGGTGCTGCGCAAGCCGATCCTCGAGACCACCGAGGACGAGTACGACTCGATGTTCGACATCAACGCCAAGGCGGCGTACTTCTTCATCAAGGAGGCCGGCCGCACGCTCAACGACAACGGGTCGCTGATCACCATCGTGACCGCGCTGCTCGGCGCGTTCACCGACGGCTACTCCACCTACGCGGGCGGCAAATCGCCGGTCGAGCACTTCAACCGCGCCGCGGCGAAGGAGTTCGGCGTCCGCGGCATCAGCGTCAACGCCATCGCGCCCGGCCCGATGGACACCCCGTTCTTCTACGGCCAGGAGACGCCCGAGCGCGTCGAGTTCCACAAGTCGCAGGGCATGGGCAACCGTCTCACGTTCATCGAAGACATCGCGCCCATCGTCGATTTCCTCTCCACCGACGGCCACTGGATCACCGGCCAGACGCTGTTCGCGAACGGCGGCTACACCACGCGCTGAGATCGGCGCGCGCCGACGGTCCGCCGAGCCTACGATGATCGACGTTTCGTGCGATCACGAACACGCGACACGAGCAGGAGATCTTCTGTGACCGATGGACCGTCGGCGGTACGCCGCCGCTTGACCCGGATGGCGGGGCGCGACCCCCACGAGGAGGGGCGGACGGCCACCACGCTGGAGTTGTTCTTCGACCTCACCTTCGTGGTGGTCTTCTCCCTCGCCGGGGTGCAGTTGGCCGACGCGATCGCGGAGGCGCACTATTTCACGGCCTTCCTCGGCTTCGGGTTCTGCGCCTTCGCCGCGATCTGGGCGTGGATCAACTTCACGTGGATGGCCTCGGCCTTCGACACCGACGACTGGCTCTTCCGCGCGGTGACCATGCTGCAGATGATCGGCGTCTGCATCATGGGCTTGGGCGTCGAGCCCTTCTTCGCGTCGGTCGCCGCAGGCGAGCGTCCGGACAACACGGTGCTGGTGATCGGCTACGTGGTGATGCGCGTGGCGCTGCTCGCGCAGTGGACCCGCGTGGCGATCTCCTCGCCGCGGTACCGCACCGCGGCGATCACCTACATCGTCGCGATCACGATCGCCCAGATCGGCTGGTTGATCACGGCGTTCGCGCCGCTGACGCTGGGGCAGATCATCGCGGCCGGCCTGATCCTGTACGTCGTGGAGCTCGGCGGGCCGTACGTCGCCGAGCGGCGCCGGCGCACCCCGTGGAACCCGCACCACATCGCGGAGCGCTACGGCCTGCTCACCATCATCACCCTCGGTGAGGGCGTGGTCGGCACCGTCGTCGCGCTGCAGGCGCTGCTCACGGCGCAGGGCTGGAGCCTCGACATCGCCGTGCTCGGCGTCGCGGCGATGGTGCTCAACCTGTCGATCTGGTGGATCTACTTCTCGATCCCCGTCGGCCACGCGCTGGTCCGCACCCCGAACAAGTGCTTCGCCTGGGGGTACGGACACATCGTCATCTTCATGGCGATCGCCGCCTTCGGCGCCGGGCTGCACGTCGAGGCGCTGGGCATCTCGCACGAGGCGCACGTGAGCAACGTGGTGGTCGCCTCCGCGTTCGTCATCCCGCTGGCCGTCGCGGTCCTCGGGATCGAGATCATGGACGCCTACCTGTGTGGATTCGACGGCCACCGCGCCCTCTCCGTCGGCATCACCCTGGCGCTGCTCGGCGCCGGCATCGCCGCTGTCGCCGCCGGGGCCACACCGCTGGCCGCGCTGGTGTGGAGCGCGATCGCCCTGCTGGTACAGGTCGTGGTCGAGGAGCTGTGGTCCGGCAAGCGCCGGGCCGAGCGCCTGGCGTAGCCCGACGGTGCGCTCGGTCCCGCGCCAGCGGTGACCATGTCGCTTCGGTGAGCGATGCGCGCCGCGCATACCTCTATCGATACAGGTCAAAGGTGTTTCTTGGTGGCGTGGGTATGCGGTCCGTGCATACCCCGCCTCGGGCAGCGATCCAGCGCCGCGGCGTGCGCGGCCCCGACAGACGACAGCCGTCGCACCGTCGTCCCCCGCGCCGCGCCGATCCGCGGCTCCGGCGTTCGAGCCCCCACTAGAAGCCGCGCGGCACCGTCGGGCTGGGCGGCCTGGCACCGTCGGACCCGGCGCAGCCGAGCGGTCAGGCCTGCGCGAGGCGCGCCTTCTCGTGCTCGATGTCGAAATCGGCGGGCGGCCAGTCGAGGCCCAGGCCCTCGAGGGCCTCGATGAGCAACTCGGTGATCGCCAACCGCGAGTACCACTTCCGGTCGGCGGGGATCACGTGCCAGGGCGCGGCCTCGGTGCTGGTGCGGTCCAACATCGCCTGGTAGGCCTCCTGATACTTCGGCCAGTAGCCGCGCTCGTCGATGTCGGCGGGGTTGTACTTCCAGTACTTGTCGGGGCGGTCCAGGCGCTCGGCCAGGCGCTTCTTCTGCTCGTCCAGCGAGACGAACATGGCGCACTTGACGATCGTCGTGCCCGCGGCGATCAGATCCTCCTCGAAGCTGTTGATGATCTCGTAGCGCGGCTCCCAGACGGCCGGCGGCACGAGGTCGTGCACGCGGACGACCAGCACGTCCTCGTAGTGCGAGCGGTCGAAAACGCCGATCTGGCCGCCCTTCGGGGTCTGCCGGTGGATGCGCCACAGGAAGTCGTGCGCGAGCTCCTCCTCGGTCGGCTTGCCGAAGGACGCGGCCTTGACGCCCTGCGGGTCGACCATGCCGATCACGTGCCGGACGATGCCGCCCTTGCCGGCCGTGTCCATGCCCTGCAGCACCAGCAGGACCGAGCGGTGATCCCCCGACCGGCCGTTGGCGTAGAGCAACTCCTGCAGCTCGGAGAGCCGTGCGCCGCGTTCCGCGAGGAGCTGCTCGCCGAGCGCCTTGTCACCGTCGAACCCCGGCTTGCCGCCCGGGTCGATCTCGGTGACCAGGGAGCCCTGCCGCCAGCGCAGCGCCTCCGATGCGCCGCTCGACCAACCGTCGTTTCCTGCGTCCTGCTTCGCCATTCCACAACCCTAGCGACCGCCCCCGACACCCAGCCCCACCGCCGATCGGAGTTTCGGGCAAGATCGACTCGTGACGGTGTCATCTCAGGCGGCCTCCCCGCCCAGGACGAAGGCGAGCCCGTTCGGTACGCCCGACGAGCAGAAGCGCCGTGATCTGCGGAGGATGAAGGGCGTCGCGCTCGGCTTCCTGATCGGCGCGGCGATCATCTACCTGATCTGCGAGTACCTCGATACCAAGGGCGCGCACCTCGCGATCGCCGGGGCGTGGGTCGGGTACGTCAAGGCCGCCTCCGAGGCGGGCATGGTCGGCGGCCTGGCCGACTGGTTCGCGGTGACGGCGCTGTTCCGACACCCACTGGGACTGCCGATCCCGCACACGGCCATCATCAAGCGCAAGAAGGACCAGCTGGGCGACGCACTCGGCGACTTCGTGACCAACAACTTCCTCACGCCCGACGTGATCGCCGAGAAGGTGGGCTCGCTCGAGCTCAGCGGCCGCGTCGCGAACTGGATGGCCGACCCCGATAACTCGCAGCGGCTCGGCGCCGAAGCGGCGAAACTGGTCAAGGTGATGAGCGAGGTGCTGCGCGACGAGGACGTCGAGGCGGTGCTCAACTCGACGATCATCAAGCGGCTCGCCGAGCCCGAGTGGGGGCCGCCGATCGGCCGGCTGGTCGAGACGCTGCTGCAGGAGCAGCGCCAGCTGCCGCTGATCAACCTGCTCGCCGAGCGCGCGCACCACTGGGCCCTGGGTAGCCAGGGCGTGATCGACAAGATCGTCGATACCGACGGTCCGCAGTGGTCGCCCAAGTTCGTCAACTCGCTGCTGGGGGAGCGGATCTACCGCGAGCTGGTCGAGTTCACCTGGAAGGTGCGCAGCGACCCGGATCACGAGGTGCGGCAGGCCATGAGCACCTTCCTCTGGGACTTCGCCTCCGACCTGCAGCACGACCCGCGGACCATCGCCAAGGTCGAGGACGTCAAGGCCGAGCTGATGGGCCGCGAGGAGGTCCGCACCGCGGCGCAGGCGGCGTGGCGGGCCGCGAAGCGGATGATCGAGGCCTCGGTGGAGGACCCGGAGTCGACGCTGCGGGAGAAGTTCAGCGAGTCGGCGGCGCGGTTCGGCGTGCGGCTGCGCGACGACCCGGAGATGCGCGGCAAGGTCGACTTCTGGGTGGACCGCTCCGTGCGGCACCTCGTCGAGAACTATGCGAGCCAGATCACATCGATCATCACCGACACCGTGGCCCGCTGGGACGCCGAGGAGGCGTCGCAGAAGATCGAGCTGCAAGTGGGCCGTGACCTGCAGTTCATCCGGATCAACGGCACCGTCGTGGGCTCGCTCGCGGGTCTCGCGATCTACACCGTGACCCAGTTGCTGTTCTGATTGGAATCATCCTGCTAGCAAACTGCTTGCAAGAGTTAGCACTAGCTGTTAGCGTGGTGTCAGCCGCGCAGACGGGAGTTCGAGAGTGACGAACGACGAAGAGCCCACACAGAAGTCGGGATCCGACATCGGAGAGTTCATTCGAACGCAACGTCTTGCGGCGGAGGTGTCCATCCGGCAACTGGCCGAGCGTGCGGGGGTTTCCAACCCCTACCTCAGCCAGATCGAGCGAGGGCTCCGCCGTCCGTCGGCCGACGTGCTCGGGCAGATCGCCAAAGCGCTCCGGCTCTCGGCGGAGGTGCTCTACGTGCAGGCCGGGATCCTCGAGGAGCGACCGGAATCCCCGGTGCGCGATGCGCTGATCGCGGACACGGCAATCAACGAGCGGCAGAAGCGGGCCCTACTCGACATCTACGAGAGCTTCCGCCGCGAGAACGAGACCGCACTGAAGGAGAACGTGCCATGACCGAGCAGAACACCCTCGACGACCTGAAGACCCCCTGTTCGCGGCCCTCGGCGCCGGTGACTACGCCTACGAGGCCGTCTCCGAGGTCGTGGAGAAGCTGCGCGCCGCCGCCACCGATGCGTCGAAGGACTTCCAGACCAAGGTCGACGAGGCGCAGGCGAAGGTCGAGGAGGCCCGCGGCAACGCCCAGGCCAAGCTGACCGAGGCCAAGGACGGCCTGCCCAAGGACGTCGACGAGCTGCGCGCGAAGTTCACCCCCGAGGAGCTGCGCAAGGTGGCCGCCGCCTACATCCAGGTCGCGACCGACATCTACGAGTCGCTGGCCGAGCGCGGCGAGACCGCCTTCGACCGCATCAAGTCGGGCTCCGTGATCGAGGACGCCACCGAGCAGGCCACCAAGGCCTACAACTCGGCCGTCGAGCTGACCGAGTCCTCGCTGGGCCAGGTCGCCACCGCCACCAAGCAGGTCGGCGAGCGCGCCGCCAAGCTGGTCGGCCGCGCCGGCGACGAGGTGTCCGAGGCCGCCGAGCAGGCCGAGGCCGCCGTCAAGGAGACCACCGCCAAGGCTGCGACCGCCGCCAAGAAGGCCGCTCCCAAGAAGGCCGACGCGTAAGTAATCCGCGTCACCACTGAGCATCACCGGGCGCCCGGCGGCACTGCCGCCGGCCCCGACCTAGGCTGGGGACATGGAACTCTTCCTCATGGGCTACGGAACCGTGACGTTCTTCGCCACCCTGATCCTCACCGTGGCCCTGCTGGCCGCGGCGATCTTCGCGATCATCCACGCCGCGCGCGCTCCCGAGGACGCCTTCCGGGCGACCGGGAAGTGGCAGAAGAACTACTGGTTGATCACGCTCGTGGTGTGCGCCCTCCTCGTCTTCCTGCCGGGGTTCTTCGGGATGGTCATCGCGGCCATCGGCGTCCTGGTCTACCTGTTGGACGTCAAGCCGAAGCTCGACGAGGTCCGCCGTCCGCGCTATTGAGTAATGGTTAGTAAGGTTGCCCGCATGAAGATCTCCAGCAAGCTCGTCGTCGGCGCCCTGGGCGCCGTGGGTGCAGGCGCGGCGGCGGTGGCCGCGGGCGTCGCGGCGTACGCGCTCTCGTCCCCGGCCGAGCCCGCGAACGCCAAGCTGATCTCCGACTACGACGGTCCGCACGACGACGACGTCGTCGTCTCCGGCGACGGCACGCGACTGCACGTGCGCAGCTGGGGCCCGGCCGGCGGCCCGATCGCCGTGCTGGTCCACGGCTGGACCTGCAACGTCGGCAACTTCCCGCGGCAGGTCGAGCACCTCGTCGGCCGCGGCTACCGCGTCGTGAGCTACGACCAGCGCGGCCACGGCGAGTCCGAGCCCGGGGCGTTCGCGTACTCGACGGGCGTCCTGGCCGACGACCTGCACGCCGTGCTCGGCACCGTGGTCCCCGCGGGCGAGAAGGCGCTGCTCGTGGGCCACAGCATGGGCGGCATCACGATCATGGCCTGGGCCGGCAAGTACACCGACGAGGTGGCCGAGAAGGCGCACCACGCGGTGCTGCTGTCCACCTTCGTCCGCGACGCGGTGCCCGCGTTCGCCGGCGCTACCCCGCTCGCGGCGCTGCCCCGCGTCGCGCCGCGGCTGAGCCAGCGGCTCGGCGACGCGGTGCTCGGCGCGCCCGTGAAGCTGCGCCACAACCGGATCCACACCGCGGTGCTGCGCTACAGCGCCCTGTGCGGCTACGCCTCGTGCGGGGCCGTGCGGTACACCGAGGACATGGTCGCGGCCTGCCCGCCCGACGTCCGCGGCGAATGGGGCCACGTGCTCGCCAACGCCGACGTGACCGACGGCCTGCAGAAGCTCGCCATCCCCACCTCGGTCGCCGTGGGCCAGTACGACCACCTCACCCCGCCCGCCGACGCCGAACTGATCGCCGCCGAGCTGAAGCTCACCGGTCACCTCGACCGGTTCGCCGTGATCCGCGACTCGGGCCACATGCTGCCGCTCGAGCAGCCGGAGAAGCTCAACGCCCTCCTCGACTCCATCATCGAGGGCCGCCCCGTCACCGCCGGCGCGCCGGGTAGCGCATCAGACGAGTCCAGCGGGCTCGTCATACCGATAGCGTCGGAGTCGCCCGGTGCTGCCGGCGATCCAATCTAGGTGAAGTTCGAAGAGTCGCCTCGTTCTGTCGTATGAACGGATGACGCGAGCGAACCCTTGACTGGGTATTCCCGATGGATGGCGGATCGCGCTGTGCGGGGCCAGCTGTCGAGGTTGGCCGCGTCAGCGGTGTTGCAGCCTCTACTTGTTCAGGTACTCCGGACAATACGCGCGAACGGCGATACCCACGACGCGTCCAGCGTAATCAGCGCCATGGTCGGCATTGACCCGACTAAGAGCGGGGCCGGCGTTTCGTTCGGCTACCGACCAGCTGATATCGATGAGAGAAGTACCTGCCCTCAGCGTATCGCACACTTCCCGAGCGGCTGCGCGAGCGGTTGCTAACTCAACTTTCACATCGTCAGTCAATCCGCCCGTATGATATCCCTCAAGGACCTTCGCGACTTCCGTATTGAATTGGGTATCGCCGCCTCCAGTGCTATTGGTTGAGACAGCATTGGTGGGCCCGCACCCCAGAGTTCCTCCTCCGAGCAAGATGGCGATGGCGACGATTCGTACCCAGCGAAACGAAGCGTCGCGGAGCGGTGTGAGTAGCGACATATTGAAAGTCTCTCACAAACTGGCATATCGACAAGTCCTCCATTCGGATGAAGCGGCGATGGGAGCGCGAGGGAATCAGCCTCTGTTCGAACGCTTGTGCGGCCGAGTGGCACCTGAAAGTCACGCGTGCTGACCGTCGGCGACGTGATGTTTGTCGAGAAAGGTCACTCCGCGGCGTATCTGCACTGACCGACACGGTGACACGCTGTCGTCTGTTCGGATGATTGTCTTCCTGGTTAGCGGCGGAAAATCAACGTAAATGCTCTACTCGAAGAGTCCGTGACTGGTGCTGTTGTGAAGGTGGTCGAATGCGAGTCTCGTTGCTAGGCGCTCTGGCCTTGACGGTCGGCCTGACGCTGAGCGGCTGCTCGGCCTCTCAGATACAAACCAACGCCGCTCCGGTGGCACCGATGCGGAGGTCTCGAACTCGGTGTCCGGAATCTGGAACATTCAGGGCTATCAACTGGGTCCGATAGTGATCGACGGGGCGCCCGTCCTCGGTCGATCCGCATCTGTGCGAACTCTGATCGCTTCGTGCGACGACGATAGCCCTGATATTAGCAACTCGTACGCCGGAGCGGTTACGGTTCAAATGTCCGATGGTTTCGGCATTAGTTTTGTTGCCTCGTGGGGCGCCCAATCCGGAACCGGGAATAGTTTGATCGGCAGTCGTCTGCGTTGGTCAGGCGTTATCCCAACTGAGTACGACAAGTTTTCGACACTGTCAAATAACAATCGAGTCCCTTTCGCTGTGCGTCGTGGTGCGGGACGCTCGTACGAAATTGAAGCTGCGATCTTCATGGATGCTGATGGGTCTCGTCATTCATTCAAGGCGACGCTCGACTGTTCGGATCGGGAGTATTCGGCGACGTAGTCGAAGTCTATACGGAACTTGAGCCCACCCTGAAAATGTGTTATCGGCGAAGGTTAGGGTGACACCTGCGCGGCGATCAGTGAACGTTGGAGCGCCGGAGTAGCGCACCGTCGGGCCGGGAACGGGTCAGGAGAAGACGACGGTCTTGCGGCCGTGCACCAGCACCCGGTTCTCGAGGTGCCAGCGCAGGCCGCGGGCCAGCACGATCTTCTCGATGTCGCGGCCGCGCCGGACCATCTCGGCGGCCTCGTCGGAATGGTCGACCCGCGCGACGTCCTGCTCGATGATCGGGCCGGCGTCGAGGTCGGCGGTCACGTAGTGGCAGGTCGCGCCGATCAGCTTCACGCCGCGCGCGAACGCCTGGTGGTACGGCCGCGCGCCGACGAACGACGGCAGGAAGCTGTGGTGGATGTTGATCGCCCGGCCGGCCCACGCCTCGCACAGCTCGGGCGGCAGCACCTGCATGAACCGCGCGAGCACGACCGCATCCGGCTCGTGCACGTCGGTCAGCCGGGCCACCTCGGCGAACGCCGCGGACTTGTCCTCGCCGGGGCCGGGGAACGGCACGTGGTGGAACGGGATGTCGAGGCGCTCGACGAAGTCGCGCAGGTCCTCGTGGTTGCCGATCACAGCGGCGATGCGCGCGTTCAGCTCGCCCGTGGCGACGCGTCCCACGAGGTCGTGCAGGCAGTGCCCCTCCTTGCTCACCAGCACCACGATGTCGCGCGGCTCGGCGCTGGAGGTCAGCCGCCACTCGGTCTCCGGGCCCAGCTCGGCGGCGACCTCGGCCGCGAACCGCGCCCGCAGCTCCTCGAGCGGCAGCGACACACTGTCGGCGCGGACGGCCTGGCGGGTGAAGAACCAGCCGCTGTCGGCGTCGGAGTGGTACCCGGCCTCCACGATCCATCCGCCCACGTCGGCGAGGAACGTGGAGATGCGGGCGACGATGCCGGTGGTGTCCGGGCACCCGAGTCAGAACGTAGCGCGTCACGCCCGGTATCGTCTCAAACGTGCTCACTCGATCCGAAGTCGCCGCCCTCGTCGATCACACCCTGCTCAAGCCCGAGGCGAGCGAGGCCGCCGCGGCCGCGGCCTACGCCGAGGGGCTGGACCTGGGCGTTTACGCCGTGTGCCTCTCGCCGTCGATGCTGCCGCTGCGCGCCGCGATCGACGCGCAATCAGCCGGCCCGGGCGCCCCGAAGACGTGCGTCGTGGCGGGCTTCCCGTCCGGCAAGCACCACACGCTGATCAAGGCGGCTGAGGCGCGGATGGCCGTCGAGGAGGGCGCGCACGAGGTCGACATGGTGATCGACGTCGGCCTCGCACTGTCCGGCGAGCTGGACCGGGTCTTCTCCGACGTGCTCACCGTGCGCGAGGCCATCGGCGCCGACCCGGTGCTCAAGGTGATCGTCGAGTCCGCCGCGCTGCTCGAGTTCGGCGACGCCGACCTGCTCACCGAGGTGTGCAAGCGCTCCGTCAAGGGCGGCGCCACCTTCGTCAAGACGTCCACGGGGTTCCACCCGTCGGGCGGCGCGTCCGCGGACGCGGTGCGGATCATGCGCACGGCCGTCGGGCCCGAGGTGGGAGTCAAGGCGTCCGGCGGGATCCGCACCGCCGAGGCGGCGCAGGAGATGATCGACGCCGGCGCGAACCGGCTGGGCCTGTCCGGCACGCGCGCCGTGCTCGCCGGCTTCCCGGAGTAGGGGCGCGGCACCGTCGGGCCCCGCGACGCGTGCCCGGCTACGCCAGGCGGGCGGGCAGGTGTGCCCAGCCGTACAGGGTCGAGAGGCCGCGGTGCGTGCCGCGTCCGTCGAGCGCGAGGTTCGGGTACCGCTCGAACAGCGCCGACAGCGCGACGACGCCCTCCATCCGCGCCAGCGCGGCGCCGATGCAGGCGTGGATGCCGTACCCGAAGGCGACGTTGCGCTTCGCCTCGGGGCGCGCCACGTCGAAGACGTGCGGGTCGGCGAAGACGGCCGGGTCGCGGTTCGCGCCGGCCAGGAGCAGGGAGATCACCGTGCCCTCGGCGAACGCGAAGCCCTCGATCTCGCCGGCCTCGCGGGCGACGCGGGCCGTGCGCTGGACCGGGCTGGAGTAGCGCAGGATCTCCTCGACCGCGTTCGGCCACAGTTCCGGCTCGGCACGCAGCCGCTCCAGCTGGTCGGGGTGCTCGAGCAGCGCGACGATGCCGTTCCCGATCAGGTTCACCGTGGTCTCGAAGCCCGCCCCGATGAGCAGCGCCGCGTTGGTCACCAGCTCGCGGTCGGAGAGCTCGCCGCTCGCCGCCAGCAGCGCGAACGGATCCTCGGCGTCCGGGTTTGCGCGGACCCTCGCGAAGTGCGCTGTCAGGTACTCGTTCAGGCCGCGCAGCGCCACCTGCGCGCGGCGGTACACGGGCCACGACAGGCCGGGGTCGAGCAGCGGCGCCGCCGCCTCGCCCCACTCCAGCATGTAGTCGTCGTCCGCCTCCGGCAGCCCCAGCAGGCGCCCGATCATCGTCACCGGAAGACGGGCGGCGAAGCCCGTCACCAGGTCCGGGGCGGGCGACGCCGCGAGTTCGTCGAGCAGGTCCGCGGTGACCCGCTGCGCCCGGTCCGTGAGCTGCGCGATCGCCTTCGGGGTGAAGGTCCGGGCGATGGGGTGCCGGTACGCCGTGTGCGCCGGGGCTCGGTCACCAGCATCGACGGTGGCTCGACGGGGTTGGGTAGCCCGGGGTCGGTGCGCTCGAGCACGCGCAGCATCGGCGCGGGGAACCCGTAGTCGGTGTGCTGGATCGTCGAGAACCGGGAGTCCCGGAGGATCGCGCGGCACAGTGCGTGGTCGGCGGTGGCCGCCCCCACCTCGCTGCCGATGATCCGGCCCTCGGCGCGGATCGTGTCGAACTGCGCGTACTGGCCGCCGGGCTCGCCGTGGTAGCCCAGCAGCAGCTCGGCCATCCGGTCGCCGCGGGACGCGCGGCGGGGTAGCGCCCGCCGCGGGATCCCGTGCAGCACCGCCCAGCGGGCCCGCACTCGCAGGTCCCACCGGGCGGCGGAGAGCCGGTTCAGCGCGGTCACACCACGGAGCAGTTGGAGGCGCCCACGTCGCCGCCACTCTCGATGTCGGCCGGGAGCACGTTCTGGCCCGAGTAGCGCAGAGAGATGCCCTCGTCGGTCATCTTCAGGTCGCTCGCGGTGAGCCCCTTCGGGGTGGGGATGTCGGCGACGGCGGTGATCAGTTGCTGCGCCAGGTCGTCGGGGACGCCGATGCCGAACACGGACGCCTTGCTCGCGGTGAGCACCACCTTGTTGTCCTTGATGGTGGGGGTGAGGCTCAGCGTGACGGGGAGGATGACCGCGGTGCCGCTGATCTCGATCTTGTTGTCGGACGGGTTCAGCGTGACCTTCGGGTCGGAGATCACCTGGGTCTCCACGACCTTGTTCCTGATCCCGTCGGCGCTGAAGGACCCCAGGATGGTGGCGTCGTCCACCCTGTTGTCACCGCTCGGTTCGACGCCCTTGAGCAGCAGGTGCGCCGACAGGCCGTCGGTGCCGTTGAGCCCGTTCACCTGGATGTCGATCGACGGGATCTTGCCGGTGGCCTGCAGCAGCATCGGCGTCTTCTCGAACCGCACCTGCACGTCCTTCGCGCTGGTGCCGTTCTTGATGTTGTCCGAGAGGCAGTTCTGGACGTGGTTGCGGATGTACAACTCGGATCCCACGAGGAGGATCACGAGCACCGCCACCAGTCCCGCCGCGACCAGGCCGATCAGCTTGCCCTTCGAGCGCGGCGCCTTAGCCGGCTTCGCGCGGCCTGCCGGTCCGCCGATCGGGCCGGACGGTCCGCCGGGGCCTGCCGGTCCGCCGGGGCCTGCCGGTCCACCGGCCGGGACCTGCACGGGCGGGACGTTCGGCTGCGCGCCCGGGTTGGGCGGGACGTTCTGCGGGTTGTTCGGGTTCGTATCCATCGGGGGTGATTGTTCCTCATCCTTCAGTGGCGACGGTGAAGTCCCTGCGGTTGGCGAGCACGGGCAGGGTGGCCCGCACCTCGTCGAGCCGCTCCAGCGGGAGGTCGACGACGAGCAATTCGGGTCCGGCGCCGGCCTGGGCGAGCACGGCACCGTCGGGACCGACCGCCAGCGATCCGCCCACCCCGCGCGGGGCGCGGCCCTCCGCGACGGCCGGCCGCGCTTGATCGACGGCGACGACGAAGGTGGTGCTGTCGAGCGCGCGGGCGCGGGACAGGGTGGTGAACGCGTCGAGCTTGCCGGGCCCGTCGCCCCACGACGCGGGCGCCAGGATCGCCTGCGCACCCGCGTCGGCGAGGCCCTGGTACAGGGCGGGGAAGCGCAGGTCGTAGCAGGTGCTCAGGCCGACGGTGACGCCGGCCACGTCCACGAGCACCGCGCGGTCGCCGGGCTTGACGGTGCGCGACTCGGCGAAGCCGAAGGCGTCGAACAGATGAATCTTGTCGTAGTGCGCGCGGGCGCCGTCCGGGGCGATGGACAGCAGGGTGTTGCGGACCCGGCCGTCCGCGGCGGGCGTGAACATGCCCGCGACCAGGTGCACGCCGGTCGCCGCGGCGGCCGCGGCGATGCGGGTGGCCCACGGCCCGTCGAGCGGCTCCGCGACCGGGCCCAGCGGCACGCCGAAGCGGCACATCGTGGCCTCCGGGAACACCGCGAGCTGCGCGTTCTCCACTGCGGCGCGGCGCACCGCGTCCTCGACCAGCGCGGCGTTGGCCGCCGGGTCGGCGGTGGCCTCGATCTGCGCCAGCGCCACGGTCAGCGAAGTCATGCGCACCACACTACTGACTCCGGTTCGATAGGCGGTGGTGGCTCACGATGTGGGGTGCAGCGGGCACGGAGGTGCGCGAGCGCAGGTGTACCGCGCGGATGCTCGTCATGGTGAGCTACGGCGCGACGAGCGACCAGTCGACCGTCAGCAGGTTGTCGCGGACGGGCCGGCGCGGCGCGCGGGCGGCGCCCGCGGTGCGCTCGGCGAGGGCCGCGGCCGCGGCGCGCCAGCGCACGCGGTTGCCGTAGGTCGCGTAGCCGGCGGCTTCGTCCCAGCAGCGGTCCGCAAGCGTGAGCAGCGTGTGGATGCGCTCGCCCGGGACGTTGTGGTGGATCAGCGCCTTCGGCAGCCGCTCGGCCAGGTCCGACGGTCGGTCGGTGTACCCGGGGTGCCAGGCGAGCGTCAGAGTCCGCGGCGCTGGCTCCGCCCCGGCAGGGGCCGCGTCCAGGGTGAGCCAGCAGCACCGCCGGCCCAGCTCGTCGCAGGTGCCCTCGATGAAGACGCCGCCCGGCGCGAGCCGCGCGAGCACCGTCGACCAGGCGTCGGCGACCTCGGATTCGTCGTACTGGCGCAGCACGTTGAAGGCGCGCACCAGGTTCGGCCGCAGCCCGGCCAGCTCGAAACCGCCGCGCGCGAACTCCACGCCGTCGCGGCCCGGAACCACGCGGTCGGGGTCGATCTCCAGGCCGGTCACCCGCACCGTCGGATTGACGCGCCGCAGCCGGGTGGCCCACTCGAGCGTGGTGTCCGGGCGGGCGCCGTAGCCCAGGTCAACCGCCAGCGGCGACGGTCCGCGCAGCGCAGCGGACACGAGCGGGGAGTGCACCGACCAGCGGTCGCTGCGGCGCAGCCGGTTCAAGCCGGTGGTGCCGCGCGTGATCCGCCCGTCGGGCTGCCGGGCGATGCGGCCCTCGGGCGAGGGCACGGCGTCAGTGCTTGTCGACCCAGTACTTGAGGTACTCGGCCTCGGCGCGGAACAGGTCCACGAGGTTGATCAGGATGAGCTGCTCGAGCTTGGTGCCCACGAACGGGACGAACACCTTGACCACGGTGGTGTACCGCATGGTGCAGCCGGTCTCGGTGTTGAACAGCGACGCCTCACCCTTGAGCGAGCCGGGGCCCGCGGGGATCGACGCCTTGTAATCGCCGATGGAGCTCTCGCCGTCCCACGCGCCGTAGAACTCCTCGCGCGTGATGATCATGTCCTTCTTCACGACGCCCTGCGCGATCGGCGGCAGATACTCGTGGGGCAGGTTCTGCTTCTGGACGACCGTGATGCCCTCGTCGTCGACGTCGAACTCGGTGAGCTCCGACAGTGGCGTCAGGTTGCGGAAGTCCGTCATCTTCTCGGTCCAGTACTCCTTGGTGGAGTACGCGTCGTAGAAGACGTCGGCGGGGAACGGGAAGCGCGCCGAATAGCTGAGACGTCGTGCCATGAGGGTGACCTTACCGGTCAGGCGCGCGCGGTGATCCACTGCAGGGTGAACTCCCGTTCACTCTCCATGAGCTCCTGCAGGTTCTCGACGACCAGCGCCTCGACCTTGTTCGCGACGAACGGGATCGAGACGGTGGCCTCGCCCGTGGCGGTGATCCGCGCCGCCGAACCGTCCGATCCGGGTCCCGCCTCCAGGACGGCCGTGCCCGAGAGCTGCGCGGGAACGCCCTGGATATCGGCGGAGAAGCGGCCGGCGCAGCGCGCCCCGTCGAACGGACCCCACTCCTCCACGCGGTGGATCTCCAGGCCGCCGGGGCGGATCGCGGTCACCACGGACGGCAGCTTGTCCTCACCGATCACGTGCACCACCAGCACCCGCACGGAGGCGTCCGCGCCGGATCCGGTCACCGTCACCTCCGCGACGCGGGCGCCCTCCCCGCCGACCTCGGCGACGCGGGCCGGCCAGTACGCGGCGTCCGTGAAGGCGGCGTGCAGGGCGGCGGGCGGGGTGGCGTAGTCGAGCGAGCGCTCGAGACGGGTGCTCATGGGCGGACACGTTACCGTTGCGGGGTGCCTGAACTGCTATCGGAGTTGACCACCCTGCACCTGGGCGGCCCAGCGCGGGCGTACCTGCGCGCCGAGACCGCCGCGCAGGTGGCCGACGCGGTGGGCCGGTGCGACGCCGCGGGCGAGCCGGTGCTGCTCGTCGGCGGCGGCTCGAACCTGGTGGTCGCCGACGCCGGGTTCGCCGGCACCGTCGTCCACCTGACCGGGAGCGGCATCGCGATCGAGGGCACCACGCTCACCGCCGACGCGGGCGCGACCTGGGACGACGTGGTCGCCGCCTCCGTCGACGCGGGGCTCGGCGGCCTCGAGTGCCTGTCCGGCATTCCGGGCTCCGCGGGCGCGACGCCGGTGCAGAACGTCGGCGCGTACGGCGTGGAGGTCTCCGCGTGGCTCGACGCCGTCGAGCTGTACCACCGGGCCACCGGCGAGACGGCGTGGGTCGCGCCCGAGACGCTCGGCCTCGCGTACCGCACGTCGCGGCTCAAGCGGTCCGACGCCGACGTCGTGCTCCGGGTGCGGTTCGCGCTGACCGACGGTGCCAGTGCCCCCGTTCGGTACGGCGAGCTCGCCCGCACGCTGGGAGTCGAGCCCGGCGGCACCGTCGAGCCCCCGGCCGCGCGTGCGGCCGTGCTGGCGCTGCGCCGCGGCAAGGGCATGGTGCTCGACGGTGCCGACCACGACACCTGGAGCGTCGGGTCGTTCTTCACCAACCCGGTGGTCCCCGACGAGGACGTCGTCGCGCGGATCGAGGCCGCGACGGGGGAGAGCACGCCGCGCTACCCCGCCCCCGACGGGATCAAGCTGTCGGCGGGCTGGCTGATCGAGCGGGCGGGCTTCGGCAAGGGCTACTCGGGCGGCCGCACCGGCGTCTCGCTGTCGACCAAGCACACGCTGGCGCTGACCAACCGTGGAACCGGGACCACGGCCGAATTGCTCGCGCTGGCAGCCGAAGTCCGGGACGGGGTCTTCGCCCGGTTCGGGGTCGAGCTGCGACCGGAGCCGGTGCTCGTGGGTGCGGAGCTGCCGCCCGTAGCCGGTAGAATCCATTAGGTGTTCGACCTGAATTCGGGGCCGCTGCGCGCGGCGTTGGGGCGCCGTGCGTTCCTCGGGGTGTCCGCCGCGACCGTCGCCGTCCTGGCCGCCGCGTGCGCGAAGGACTCCACCGAGGCGCACGCCGACGGCCCCACCTTCACCTATACGCCGTCCGGCGACGAGCCGATCGGGCCGCTCACGCCGGTCTCGGTCACCGTCGCGGGCGGGACGTTCCGGCCCGGCGTCGGGCTGAAGAACACCGCCACCGGCAAGCAGGTCAAGGTCACCGTCTCGCCCGACGGTGCCACGGTCACCGTCGCCGAACCGCTCGGGTACGGCGCGAAGTACGCCTGGTCGGGCGTCGCGGACGGCGAGGGCGGCACCTTCGCCGGCCTCGACGGCAAGGTCTCGGTCGTCTCGCCGGACCGGACGATGTCGGTGGTGATCAACGTCGCCGACGATGCGACCGTCGGCATCGCCGCGCCCCTGATCCTGAAGTTCTCCGGCACCGTCGAAGACAAGGCGGCGGTGGAGAAGGCGCTGAAGGTGACCACCGTCCCGGCCACGGAGGGCGCGTGGGCGTGGCTGCCCGAGGACAACGGCTCGCGCGCGCACTGGCGGCCGCGGAACTACTACGCGCCGGGCACGAAGGTGTCGATGAAGGGCACGCTGTACGGGCTCGACCACGGCGACGGGGTGTACGGCGCGGCCGACGTGAGCAGCTCGTTCACGGTCGGACGGTCGCAGATCGTCAAGGCCTCGGCGCCGTCGCACCGGATCCGGGTGATGCGCGGCGACCAGGTGTACCTCGACCTGCCGTGCTCGTACGGCGAGGCGGACCTGCCGCGCAACGTGACGCGCTCGGGCATCCACGTGGTGAGCGAGAAACACGAGGACTTCTACATGTCCAACCCCGCGGCCGGGTACTTCAACGTGCGCGAGCGGTTCGCGGTGCGGATCTCCAACAACGGCGAGTTCATCCACGCCAACCCCGCGACGGTCGGCAACCAGGGCGCGACCAACGTGACCAACGGCTGCATCAACCTCTCCCTGGAAGACGCACAACGGTACTTCCAGAGCGCGATCTTCGGCGATCCCGTGGAGGTGACGGGCACGTCGATCGCGTTGTCCGAGGCCGACGGGGACATCTACGACTGGACCATAGACTGGCCCACGTGGCTATCGATGTCGGCGCTGAAGAAGTAGTCGTGCCCGGTGCGCGGACCATGTCCGCGCGGGTCGCGTGCACCGTCGTCGCGCCCACCGTGCTCGAGTACCAGGCCACCGTCGCCCGGGTGGCGGGGTTGCGCGTGCAGGAATCGCTCGTCGTCACGCTCGACGGTGCGCCGCTGCCCGTGCACGAGGTGGTCGGCCCGCACGGCGGGCGGATCCATCGCGTCGAGGCGGGGCCGGGCCGTGTGCTGCTGGAGTACCAGGCGCAGGTCGCGGGGTTCGCGGCGCCGGAGCCGGTGGACGAGTACCTGCGCTCGCTGTACCTGCGGCCGTCCCGGTACGCCGAGGTGGACCGGTTCTACGGCTTCGCGGCGAAGCAGTTCGCGGGCGTCACCGGGGACGCCGCGCGGGCCCTCGCGGTGCGGGACTTCGTGGCGGAGCGGCTCGATTACCTCCCGGGCGTCAGCCGCTCGCTCGACGGTGCCTCCGACACGCTGCTCGCCTCCGCCGGCGTGTGCCGCGATTACGCGCACCTGACGATCGCGCTGCTGCGGGCGCTGAAGCTGCCGGCGCGGATGAGCGCGGTGTTCGCCCCGGGGTGCGATCCGATGGACTTCCACGCGGTGGCCGAGGTGATGATCGACGGCCGCTGGTGGGTGCTCGACGCGACGGGGCTTGCGCCGCGCGCCGCGATGGTCCGGATCGCCACCGGCCGCGACGCCGCCGACATCGCCTTCCTCGACAACCACGGCGGTTCCATCCGGTTCGAGCGCCTGCAGGTGACCGCCGAATCCGCGGCGCCGCTCCCCATCGACGACCCGCGAGCCCTGATCCCGATCGCCTGAACCGCCAGCGGGTACGACTGGCGTCCGGTGGGGGACTCGGCGCCGCGTGGGGGACGATCGAGCCCTTGCTCCACGACCGGCGTGGGGTGAGGGAGCGAACGCCGAGGTCGCGGATCGGTGCCGCGCGGGGGATGAACGGCGCCGTGCAGGTCCGCCGTGCCGAATCGGGGCCGCCCGGCGCAGGAGGCGGCTCAGCGGCGCAGGGCCAGCAGCTCCTCGAACACAGTCCGCGCGGCGGCGGGGCCGTCCACGCGGAACCGGGCGGCGGTGGCCCCGTCGCCCACCTTCACGGAGACGTCGTCGGCCTCCGTGAGCACCGCGAAGGCCTTCTCGTCGGTCACGTCGTCGCCGAGGTAGAGCACGGCGGCGGCGCCGGTGCGCTCGCGCAGGACCTGCAGCGCACGCCCCTTGGACGCGTCGAGCACAGTCAGCTCCAGCACCGCTTTGCCGTCGGTGGCGTGCACGCCCGGCCGGGCGGCGGGGCCCCGTCGGGCCTCCTCGAGTGCCGCGGGCGCCGACGACGCATCCACCACGTTGCGCACGTGCAGCGCGCCGCCGAGCGGCTTCGGCTCGACTGCCGCGCCGGGGAACCGCGCGGCGATCGCCGCGAGGTCCGCGAGCACCGCGTCCCGCAGCGCGAGCAGTGGAGCGTCGAGCAGACCACCGAGGTCGTCGTCCCACTCGGCGCCGTGGCTCCCGACGGTGACGAGCGCACCGTCGGACCCGGAGACGCCCGACAGCCGCCCCAGCGTGGCCCGGTCCCGTCCCGACACCAGGGCGACGGTGACCCCGGGCAGCCCGGCGAGCGACTCCAGCGCGGCGACGGTCCCCGGCAGCGGGAACGCGGCGGCGGGGTCGGCGACGATCGGCGCGACCACCCCGTCGTAGTCGGTGGCGACGAGCACGTGCCGCAGCGCGGCGAACCGCGCGAGTGCCTCCGCGAGCGGGGCGGGCAGGCTCACGCCGGCGCCTCGTCGACGGTGCCCGCGAGGGTCTGCAGGAACGAGCGGGCCCAGCGGTCCACGTCGTACTGCATCACCTGGCGACGCATCGCCCGCATCCGGCGTTTGCCCTCCTCGGGCTCCTGATGCACGGCCTCGTCGATCGCGTTCTTGACGCCCTCGAGATCGTGCGGATTGCACTGGTACGCCTGCCGCAGCTCGGCGGCGGCGCCCGTGAACTCGCTCAGCACCAGCGCGCCCGACGAATCGGTGCGGCACGCCAGGTACTCCTTGGCGACGAGGTTCATGCCGTCGCGCAGCGGCGTCACCAGCATCACGTCGGCGGCGGCGAAGAACGAGAGCAGCTCGCGGCGCGGGACGGGCCGGTGGATGTAGTGGATCGCGGGATGGCCGATCTGGCCGAAGTTCCCGTTGATCCGCCCCACCTGCAGCTCGATGTCGTTGCGCATCGACTTGTACGACTCGACCCGCTCGCGGGACGGGGTGGCCAGCTGCACGAAGATGTGCCGCGCGGGGTCGAGCCGGCCCTCCTGGTACAGCTCGCCGATGGCGCGCAGCCGCACGTCGATGCCCTTGGTGTAGTCCAGGCGGTCCACGCCGAGCATGATCTTGTCCGGGTCGCCGAGTTCCTTGCGCAGCGCGCGGGCACGCTTGCGGGTCTCGGGCAGTTTCGCGGTGGCCGCGAGGTCGGCGGAGTCGATGGAGATGGGGAACGCGCCCACCCGCACGGACCGGAAGCCGACGGTGACCACGCCGAACTTCGAGCGCACCCCGATCGAACCCTTGCTGGTGGAGTAACCGGCGAGCTTGCTCGCCAGGTAGAGGAAGTTCTGCGCGCCGCCGGGCAGGTGGAAGCCCACCAGGTCGGCCCCGAGGATGCCCTCGATGATCTCGCGGCGCCACGGCATCTGCATGAACAGCTCGACCGGGGGAAACGGGATGTGCAGGAAGAAGCCGATCTTCACGTCGGGGCGCAGCATCCGCAGCATCTTCGGCACCAGCTGCAGCTGGTAGTCCTGCACCCACACGGTGGCGCCCTGGGCGGCCACCTTCGCGGTCTCCTCGGCGAACCGGCGGTTGACCTCGACGTACGTGTTCCACCACTCGCGGTGGTACTCGGGCTTGACGATCACGTCGTGGTACAGCGGCCACAGGCTGCCGTTCGAGAAGCCCTCGTAGTGCTCCTCGACCTCCTGCGCGCTGAGTTTGACGGGGACCGGAGCATGTCCTGGCCCTCGATCGGCCCGTCGCCCACGTCGGGGGCGCCGGGCCAGCCTACCCAGGCGCCGTTGCGGGAGCTGAGGATCGGCGAGAGCCGTCACCAGGCCGCCCGGGGACTCCTTCCAGGTCAGCGTCCCGTCCGGCGCCTTCACGACGTCGACGGGCAGCCGGTTGGCCACAACGATGAAATCAGAGCTTCCCTGCACCGCAGCGGCCATGGAGGGCTACGCCTCCTTGAGGCCGATGCCGAGCATCGACAACAGCATCCGGCACTCGTCCGCGTCCTGCGCGTACGCCGCGACGACCCGTTGGGCCTGGCGCGCGGTCTCGTCCGCGACGGGCTCGAGTTCGTCCTCGCTGATGTCCTGCGTGGTCTTCGGGGGCATGAACGCACCTTCGTGTCGGGAGTGACGAGCAGTTGTAGTTTACCCGTCGAAGCATTCAGTCGCGGACCCGGCGGAATGTGATCCCGCCGATGTGCGGGCGCAAGTTCGGCGGCAGGTGCGGGCGGCGGATCGTGCGGGCCACCCACTCACCCAGTGTGACCCCCGCGGCGAGCGCGCAGCCCACGGCGAGCGCGGTGGCCATGTTGGTCAGCGCGGACGTGGTCTGGCCCGCCATCAGCTCCGAGAGCCCGCGGTACACGGCGAGGCCGGGTACCAGCGGGGTGATGCCGGCGACGGCCACGATCAGCGGGGGGACCACGGCCCGTCGGGCGAGGAGACCGCCGGCCAGCCCGACGACGGTGGCGGCCACCGTCGACGACACGATCGGCCCGAGCCCGAGGTTGAGGACCGCCCCGGCGACCAGCGCGCCCGCGCAGCCCGCGAGGAACGACGCGGTGAGCGCCCGGATCTGCGCGTACCCGGCCAGCGCGAACGCGGCGGCCGCCACGCCGCCGGACGCGACCAGGATCGGCAGCGGCGCGTAGTCGAACGGCTGCTGCTGCATCGGCGGCAGGGTCGCGCCGAGCTCGCTCGTGACGCGCAGCGCCATGCCGACGCCGGCGACCACGCCGCCCGTGAACACCACGACCTCGAAGAACCGCGCCGCGCCCGTCACCGGCGCCCCGGTGATCGCGTCCTGCACCGAACCCACCAGCGACAGCCCGGCCATCAGCACGATGATCCCGGCGACGATCACCCGGTACGGCTGCACGTCCCATCCGTACTCGATCGACAGCCGGTAGATCAGCGCCGCCGGCAGGGTCGCGAGGAAGCCGCCGACCACCTGCTGGAAGAAGTACGGCAGGCCCCAGTGGCTCAGCCGCACGTTGACCGCGTAGATCAGCGCGGTGGTCACGAACGCCACGACCGCGAGCGTGGGCTTGCCGCCCAGCAGCATCGTCAGCGCGCCGGACATCAACGCCCATCCGAACGTTGCGACCGCGCGCGGGTACGGGTGTCCGGCGGTCATGATCGATTCGAGCGCGATCAGCGCCTGGTCGGGCCGGATCCGGCCGCGGCCGATGCGCCGCACCAGTGTGTCGACCTGCGAGAGGCGGGTGTAGTCCAGGGAGCGGTGGCTCACCGTGCGCATGTACGTCGACGGGGTAGGCCGCGTCCGCGCTGCACGGACACGTTGATCGCGTTGTAGGTCACGCTCACCGTCACGTCGTCGATGCCGTAGGTGGCGGCCACGTACCGCACCTGCGCCTCGGTGTCGACGGCGCCGGTCCCCGAGTCCAGCAGCACCTCCCCGACCTTCATCGCCACCTCGAGGACCTCGCCGACGGTCTCGTTGTCGCGGAGGTCGACGGGCTGCAGCGGAGTGAGGACGGGCATGCCGGCCGTGTCGACGGTGGCCGCGTTGCGGCCCGTGACGGACTGGACCGCACGGGCGAGACGGTCGCGGAACGCGGGGTTCACATTCACCTCCTGGGGATCGGGCATCTGCCCGTGATCGTGCCAGACGGTGCGTGTGTTTCAAGCCCGGCGGAACAGTCCGTCCGCGAGTACCGCGACGTGCAGTTCCGCCGCCGCCCGCGGATCCGATCGGTCGCGGCCCGTGAGCCGCTCGACGCGCCGCAGCCGGTGATTGATCGTGTTGCGGTGGTAGTGCAGTTCCTCGGCGGTCGCGGCCAGCGACCCGCCGCAGCGGAACCACGCGCGGACCGTGTCCAGAAGCGCGTCCCGGTCGGCCGCCGGCAGCGCCAGGACGGGGGCGAGCACGGCGTCGCGCAACTCCCGAGCCGCCTCGGGGGTGGGCGAGGAGCAGCGGCAGCGCGTCCTGCCCGTACTCGCCGACGGTGCCCGCTCCCGGCGCGGTGCCCGGCCGCGGTTCGAGGCCGGCCAGGGCGAGCTCGGCCTGCCGCAGCGCGGCGTGCGCGCCCGGCGGACCGTCGAACAGAGTGCTGACGCCGACCCGCCCGACCGCTTCCGCGCGCAGCACGTCCAGTGCCGGGCCCCGAGCGTGCCCGCCCGGCAGACTGAGCAGGCCGATGCGACTGTGCACCTCCGACAGCCAGTGCGAGCGGATGTTCCGCTCCCGCAGCCGCACGTCGATCCCCGACAGTGCGCCGCCGCCCTCCGCGCACACCACGAGGAACGTCCCCGTGGCCGGTAACTGCAGCGTCGCGGCGGCCGTGCGCAGGGCGCCGGGTTCGAGGACCCCGTCGAGCAGGGCACGCAGCTCGGCCCGCCGGAGCTCCGCGTCGCGGCTCTCGCGGTCGGCCAGGGCACGGCCGTACTCCTCGGCCGCGGCGGTCGAGTAGTCGTCGATGATGCGCCAGACGTCGCCGCCGACGTCCGGCAGCAGGTCCGGGCGGTCGACGCACGCCTCGCGCAGGTGGTCCCACACCAGCCGGCCGGCCAGACGGTACGCGTGCAGTAGCGCCGCGAGCGGGAAGCCGTAGTCGGCCTTGAGGCGCCCCGTGGCCGCGGCGCGGCCAGCTCCGGATCCGGCGCGCCGCTGAGTTGCCGCAGCACCGAATCGAGGTTGGCGCGCACAATCTCGCGCAGCTCCGCCTCGGTGATCAGGCTGGTCTCGGCGTAGGCGTGCTCGCCCGAAAGAATGAGCCCCACCAGCTCGTCGGTGAGCTCGTCCAGCTGCTCCACCAGCAGTCCGGCGAACTCGGCGGCGGAGGAATCCGGAGATCGGGTGATGGTCGACACACCCGATCTTAACTCGCCCGGCGTTGTGCGCGCGCACAACGATGAAGGCCGGCGATCGAAACTCGCGCACGATGCGCGGGCGGTGTCGCGCGGATCACACTGGACGGCATGACTACCACCGAATCCGTCCTCGACGCCGCCGTCGCCGACCTGCGGGAGGGCGAGCGCACCTGGGCGACCACGTCGCTGGCCCGCCGCCGCGCACTCCTCGACGAGGTGGCCGCCGCCACCGCCGCCGTCGCGCAGCAATGGGTCGACACCGCCGCGTCGATCAAGGGCCTCCCCGCCGATTCGCCGCTGCTCGGCGAGGAGTGGCTGTCCGGCCCCTACTCCGTGATCACCGCCGCCGAGGCGCTCGGCGGGACGCTGCGGGCCCTCGAGGAGGGCCGCAACCCGCTGGACGGCTACACCCTGTCCACGGTGGCCGGCGGCCGCACCGCCGTCGACGTCCTGCCGCACGGCGCATTCGATCAGCTGCTGCTGAGCGGCTTCTCCGCGCAGGTCTGGACCGTGCCGGGCGTCGACGCCGCCGCGTTGCGAGCGGGCGCCGGCCTCGGCGAGCTCGACCCGACGGCCACCCACGGCATCGCCGGCGTCCTCGGCGCGGGCAACATCTTCTCCATCCCGCCGCTGGACACGCTGTACCAGCTCTACGCCGACAACCGCGTCGTACTGCTCAAGCTCAACCCGGTCACCGACCCGCTGCTGGAGACCTTCCGCGCCGCGTTCGCGCCGCTCATCGACCACGGCGTGGTCCGCATCGTCACCGGCGGCGCCGAGGTCGGCGGGGCGCTCGTGAACCACCCCGGTATCACGACGGTCCACATGACCGGCAGTGCCCGCACCCACGACGCCATCGTGTTCGGCACCGGTCCCGAGGGGGCGCAGCGCAAGGCGGAGAACCGGCCGCTGCTCGACAAGCCGATCACCAGCGAACTCGGCGGGGTCTCGCCGACGATCGTGGTGCCGGGCGAGTGGTCCGCCGCCGATCTGCGCTTCCAGGCCGAGCACCTCGCCACGCAGCGCCTGCACAACAATGGCTACAACTGCGTCGCCTCGCAGGTGGCGGTGATCAGCTCCGACTGGCCGCAGAAGGCGGAGTTCCTCCGCGAGCTGCGCGCCGCCTTCGACCGCGCCCCGCAGCGCAGCGACTACTACCCCGGCTCCGCCGGTCGCGTGGCCGCCGCGCGGGCCGGGTACGGCGCGCAGGCGCAGGCCGTGGGGCCCGACGGTGCCCGCACCCTCCTGACCGGCCTGCGGGCCGATCGGACCGAGGAGGCACTGCACACCGAGTACTTCGCGCCGGTCTACGGCGTGCTCGAGCTGCCCGGCGACGCGGAGACCTTCCTCGCGAACGCCGTGCGGGTGGCCAACGAGGAGTTCGAGGGCACCCTGGGCGTGAACCTCGTGGCCGACCCCGCGACCATCAAGGTGCTCGGCGCGGCGTTCGATCAGGCGATCGTCGACCTGCGCTACGGCACCGTCGCGGTGAACTGCTGGACCGGCGTCGGCTATCTCACCGCCCGGGCCACGTGGGGCGCGTTCCCCGGCCACACCATCGACGACGTTCAGAGCGGCATCGGTGTGGTGCACAACGCGCTGCTCCTCGACGATGTGGAGCGGACGGTCGTGCGCGGCCCCTTCCGCCCCTCGCCCCGTTCGTTCGTGGGCGGCGAGCTGTCGATGTCGCCGAAGCCGCCGTGGTTCGTCACCAACCGCACCGGCGCGACGACGGGGCGCCGGCTCACGGAGTTCGCGGCGAAGCCCTCGTGGCTGAAGCTGCCCGGCATCCTCGCGTCCGCCCTGCGCGGGTGAGGGCGGGCTGAACGACTCGGCTCAGCGGTCGAAGAACCGATCGCTGAGCCGGTCGAAGAAGCCGTCGATCCGCTTCTCACGGTCCGTGCCCTCGATCTTCGTGTTCCACAGGTACACCAGACCGAAGACCGCGGCGACGAGTCCGAGGACCAGCGCGGTGATCGCTACCACCTGCATCGTCGTCGACATCGCCGCCCCTTTCGTGGAGCCCCCCGTCGGGATTGAACCGACGACCTTCGCTTTACAAGAGCGGTGCTCTACCACTGAGCTAGGGAGGCGTGCGGCCCCACGGCCGCGGCGTCAGCATATCGTGACCGGCATGACTGATTCCTTCGAGTTCCTTCGAGACCATCAGCTGGAGCCTCGACGACGACGGCATCGCCACGCTCGTGCTGGACCGCCCGGACCAGCTCAACTCGTTCAGCGTCACGATGGCGCGGGAGCTGACGGAGTTCTTCGAGGTCCACGCCCGCCGCGACGAGGTCCGTGCCGTCGTGGTCACCGGCGCCGGCCGCGCGTTCTGCGCGGGCATGGACCTCACCGGCGAGGGCAACGTCTTCGGCCTCGACGAGTCGGTGCTCCCGACCCCCGAGGAGTTCGCCGCGCACTACGACGAGCCGCCCTACCAGGACGGCGTGCGCGATACCGGCGGCAAGCTGACCCTCGCGATCTACTCGCTGCCCAAGCCCGTGATCGCCGCGATCAACGGCCCGGCGGTCGGTATCGGGGCCACCATGACCCTCGCGATGGACACGCGCCTGGCCTCCACGAAGGCGCGCATCGGCTTCGTGTTCGGCCGGCTCGGGATCGTCATGGAGGCGTGCTCGAGCTGGTTCCTGCCCCGCATCGTCGGCCCCGCTCAGGCCCTGGAATGGGTGTACTCCGCCGACATCCTCACCGCCGAGCAGGCGCGCGAGGGCCGGCTCGTCCGCAGCATCCACGAGCCCGACGAGCTGGTGCCCGCCGCACAGGAGCTCGCCCGCTCCTGGGTCAAGGGCCGCTCCGCCGCGGGCGTCGCGATCAACAAGCAGCTCATCTACCGCGGCCTCGGCGCCGCGACGCCGCTGGAGCAGCACCTCGCCGACTCGCTGGGGATGTACTACACCTCGATCGGCGACGGCAAGGAGGGCGTGGCGGCCTTCCTCGACAAGCGCGCGCCGGAGTTCACGTCGAAGGCGTCGGAGACGCCGCGCATCGTTCCGGAATAGGCTGATCGTCATGGAGATCCGCGACGCCACCGACGAGGACCTACCGGCCGTCCTCGTCATCCACAACGACGCCGTCGAGCACTCGACGGCGATCTGGTCGGAGGAGAAGGCCGACCTCGCCGAGCGCGAGGCCTGGCTGGCGGATCGCCGCGCGGGCGGGTTCCCCGTCCTCGTCGCCATCGTCGACGGTGCGCTGGCCGGCTACGCCTCGTACGGTCCGTTCCGCAGCAAGTCGGGGTACAAGCACACCGTCGAGAACTCGGTGTACGTGGCCGACGGCTTCTACCGCCGCGGCATCGCCGAGGCGCTGATGAACGCGCTCATCGAGCGCGCGCAGCAGTCCGACGTGCACGTCGTGGTCGCCGCGATCGAGGAGTCGAACCACGCCTCGGTCGCGCTGCACCGCAAGCTGGGGTTCCGGGTGACCGGGCAGATGCCGCAGGTGGGAGTCAAATTCGGCCGCTGGCTGGACCTGGTGCTCATGCAGCGCATCCTGTGAGTCCTACCGCGGGCGCGGGCAGGTGGGTCAGCCGAGAGCCGTGCCGTCGGCGATGATGTCCGCCAGTTCGGCGGGCCGTTCGTCGGGGATCCAGTGGCTCACGCCCTCGAGTACGACGAACCGGTACGGCCCGTCGACGTAGTCGCCCGCCAGCTCGGCGCCGGCCCGGCCCAGTGCGATGTCGTCCGTGCTCCACACGTACGTCGTGGGACGGGTGACGTGCGACGACGCGCCCGGCCGCGCGGCCGTGAACGGCATGCCGCGGTAGTACCCGAGCCCGCCGCCGAGCAGCCCGGGTTCCACGACCTCGTCCACGACGGTCGCGACGGCACCGTCGGGCATGCCGGACCGGCGCAGGAACGCCCGGAACGCGCCCGGCGCCCTGGTCGCGAGAAGTTCTGGCAGGAACGGGATCTGGAACAGATACATGTAGTACGACTTCAGTGCCTGGTCCGAGCGGAGGAACGAGCGCAGGAACGCGAACGGATGCGGCACGGAGACCGCGGTCAGCGTGCGCACGAGGTCGGGGTGGGCGGCGGCGGTGAGCCACGCCGTCGACGAGCCCCAGTCGTGCCCCACCAGGTGCGCCGGGCCGGTGCGTTCGAGCAGCGCGGCGGTGTCGGCAACGAGCTCGGAACTGCGGTACTGCCACCGGTGCTTCGGCGTCGCGCTGCGCGCGTACCCGCGCTGGGTGGGGATCACGGTGCGGAAACCTTTGCCCTGCAGCAGTTCCGCCGTCGCCCGCCACGACGTGGGGGTCTGCGGGAAGCCGTGCAGCAGCACCACGGTCTCCCCGTCGAGCGGGCCGCTGTCGAGCACGGGGAACGTCAGTCCCGCACGGGTGAATTCGGTGATCCGTTCCGTCATGCGCCCACCCAACCACGGTCGGGGCCCGGCGGTCATCCTCCTCAGGTCGGAGGTCGACGGGCGCGGGAACGGGTGGCATCGCTGTCACAGTCGTCGTGTTGCCCGCTCGACCCCGCGCTCACCGGCCGCGTGCGGCGTACCGTCGGGCATCCCGGGATCACGCCCGGGCGCGCACCTCGTACCCGCTCACCACGGACACGCGGTTGAACGCGTTGATGGTCACGGCCGCCCAGATCAGCGCGGAGGTCTGCGCCTCGTCCAGCACGTCGGTGGCGCGGTCGTACGCGGCGTCGGCGGCGGCGTGCGCCGGCAGTTCCGTCACCAGCTCGGCGATCTCGAGCGCGGCGCGCTGGACGTCGTCGAACAGGCCGGGCGCTTCGCGCCACGCGGCGAGGACGTCGAGTTGCTGCTCCGTCAGCCCGGCGGCGCGCCCGGCCGCCGCGTGCAGGTTCAGGCAGTAGGCGCACCGGTTGATCTGCGAGGACCGCAGGTTCACCAGCTCGATCACGTCGCGGCCCAGACCGGCCGCCGCGGCGGCCTCCGCCACCTCCGCGGACACCGCGATCAGGCGCTTGTAGACCGACGGCGCGGACTTGTCGATCCGTACTCGTTGCGCAGGCATGCCACTAGGCTAGCGATCATGAGCAACGTCGACCGACAGCCCGACGAGGTCGAATGCGGCGCCACACCAGCCGGCGCCGGGGTGGAGGTGATCCGGGCGCGCGAGGTGCCCCTCGGCGGCCCCCGCGCGATGACGGTCCGCCGCACCCTCCCGACCCACGAACGCTCGATGATCGGCGCGTGGTGCTTCGCCGATCACTACGGTCCGGACGAGGTGACCCGCTCGGGCGGCATGAACGTCCCGCCGCACCCGCATACCGGCCTGCAGACCGTGAGCTGGCTGTTCGAGGGGGAGATCGAGCACCGCGACAGCGCCGGCGTCGAGGCGCCGGTGCTCCCGGGAGAGATCAACCTCATGTCCGCCGGCTTCGGCATCAGCCACTCGGAGGTGTCCACTCCCGATACCACCGTTCTGCACGGAGTTCAGTTGTGGCTCGCGCTCCCGGACCGGGTGCGGAACGCCCACAACGGCTTCCAGCACTACGCTCCGCCCGCCGTGGAGCTGCCGGACGTGCGCGCGGGCGGTCCCGGCGGGACCGCCCGCGTCTTCATCGGCGAGCTGGCCGGCAGTGCCGCGCAGATCACCACCGCCACGCCGCTGCTCGGCGCGGAGCTCGTGCTGAATCCCGGGGCGCGGGTCGCGCTCGCAGTGAACGAGGAGTTCGAGCACGGCGTCCTGCTGGACACCGAGCGCCTCCTGCTCGACGGTGTCGCCCTCGCCTGGGGCGACCTCGGTTACGTCGGCCCAGGGCTGGGCGGGATCCGCCTGCACAACCCGACCGATGCGCCCGCCCGCGCGATCCTGCTCGGTGGGGCGCCGTTCGACGAGGACATCGTGATGTGGTGGAACTTCGTGGGCCGCAGTCACGAGGAGATCGTCGAGTACCGCGAGGAATGGGAAGCGCGGGCAGTGCGTTTCGGCAGTGTGAGTGGCTGGACCGACGATCAGTACCTGCCGGCCCCGCCGCTGCCCACCACCAGGCTCAAGCCCCGCAGAAGGAGCAAGCAGTGACCGAGACCAACGAGACCGTCGCAGTCGCCCGCAACGACGCGGAGGGCCGGTACGACATCACCGTGGACGGCGAGCTCGCCGGCTTCACCGTGTTCATCGACCGCGGCGAGCAGCGCATCTTTCCGCACACCGAGCTCGACGAGAAGTTCTCGGGCCGCGGCCTCAGCGGGATCCTGGTCCACGACGCGCTCGAGGACGCGCGCGGGCGGGCAAGCGCGTAGTTCCGGTGTGCCCGCTGGTCGCGAAGTACATCTCGAAGCATCCCGAGGTGCAGGACCTCGCGGACCCGGTCACGCCGGAGATCCTCGCCTCGCTGCGCTGACGCGTTCACAGGAACTGCCAGCGAGTCGCCAGAGTCCTGGCGGAAGGCAGAGGCAGGATGGCGTCGTGTCCAGCGTGAACAATGAACCGACGCCCCGCGTCCTGGTCGTCGACGACGAGCAGAGCATACGGGAGCTGTTGCAGGTCAGCCTCAAGTTCCAGGGCTTCGACGTTGTCGTCGCCCACGACGGGCCGTCGGCGCTCGACACCGTGCGCACGTTCCGCCCCGACGTCATGGTGCTCGACATCATGATGCCGGGGATGGACGGGCTGGGACTGCTCAAGCGGCTGCGTCAGGACGGAGTGGAGGCGCCCGCCCTGTTCCTCACCGCGCGCGACTCGGTCGAGGACAAGGTGGCCGGGCTCACCCTGGGCGGCGACGACTACGTGACGAAGCCGTTCAGCCTCGAGGAGGTGGTGGCGCGGATCACCGTGCTGCTGCGCCGCACCGGCTTCGGCGAGAAGGAGGTCTCCACCCGGCTCACCTTCGCGGACCTCGAACTCGACGACGAGACGCACGAGGTGTGGAAGGCCGGGAAACTGGTGTCGCTCTCGCCGACCGAGTTCACGCTGCTGCGCTATTTCATGGTCAACGCCGGCGTCGTGCTGTCCAAGCCGCGGATCCTCGATCACGTGTGGCACTACGACTTCGGGGGCGACGTCAACGTCGTCGAGTCCTACGTCTCGTACCTGCGCCGCAAGGTGGACACCGGCGAGCGCCGGCTCATTCACACCCTGCGCGGCGTGGGCTACGTGCTGCGCGAACCGCGGTAGCGTCATGCCCGCCGGCACCGTCGCATCCGCCTCAACGCGGCCGTCGCTCGCGTCCCGGATCCCGCTCCGGTTCTCCCTCGTGGCGCTCGTCGTGGGCCTGGTCTTCCTCGGCCTGCTCGCCTCCGGCACCGCGCTGACCGCCGCGATGCAGGATCGGCTGCTCTCCCGCGAGGATCAGACACTGCGGCAGGCCGCCGACACCTGGGCCCGTCCCAAACCGGCGGATCTGCCCGCTCCGCCGCGCGGCAAGGCGCCGCCCACGCGCTTCTACGTGGCGACGTTCCTGACGAACGGTACGCAGGTCCAGGTCAGTAACCCCGACTTCACCGAGCGCCCGGACCTCTCCGGCCTCGCCGACCTGCACGGCGACGCGGTCTCCGTCCACTCCGCCGGCGGTGGCGGGCCGCGATGGCGGGTCGTGCAGTCGGAATCGTCGTACGGGGTCACCTACGTCGCCGTCACCCTCACCGACCTCGAGAGCACACTGCGCGCGCTGGTCGCGCTGGAACTGCTCATCGGCGGCGGCGTGCTCATCGTCGCGGGCGGGCTCGGCTACCTCGTGGTGCGGCGCTCGCTGCGCCCGCTCGAGCAGGTCGAGGCCACCGCGGAGGCGATCGCCGCCGGCGATCTGACCCGGCGCGTGCCCCGGGCGCCCGCGTACACGGAGGTCGGCCGGCTGTCGACGTCGATCAACACCATGCTGCACCAGATCCAGGACTCGTTCGGCCGCGTGGCCGCGTCGGAGGAGCAGGCCCGGGCCGACGAGGAGCGGATGCGCCGCTTCGTCGGTGACGCCTCGCACGAGCTGCGCACCCCGCTCACCTCGATCCGCGGGTTCGCGGAGCTGTACCGGCAGGGCGCGACCGACGACACCGAGTTCGTCATGTCCCGCATCGAATCCGAGGCCGAGCGGATGGGCCTGCTCGTCGAGGACCTGCTGCTGCTCGCGCGGCTGGACGCGCGCCGTCCGCTGGCCGCGGAGCCGGTCGACCTGCGGGCGGTGGCCGACGACGTGGTGCACGCCGCGCAGGCCCGCGAGCCCGACCGGGACATCGCGCTGGAGGCCGAGCCCGGCACCGTCGACCTGATCGGCGACCGGGACCGCCTGCACCAGGTGGTGACCAACCTGGTCTCGAACGCGCTGCGGCACACGCCCGGCGACGCCTCGGTCCGGGTGCGCGTCGGGTCCGAACCCGGGGCGGCGGTGCTCACGGTGGCCGACACCGGTCCCGGGATGGAGCCCGACGAGGCCGCGCGCGCGTTCGAGCGATTCTACCGCACCGACTCCTCCCGCAGCCGCGGCAGCGGCGGGGCCGGACTGGGGCTGTCGATCGTGCTCGGCATCGTCGAGCGGCACGGGGGCACCGTCACCGTCGACACCGCCCCGGGCGAGGGCGCGACGTTCACGGTGCGCCTGCCCCGCTGACCGGCGGTGCCCCGCTGACAGGCGGCTACTGCCCGGCGAGCGCCTCGACGATCCTGGTCTGCGCCTCGTCGAGCGATTCGGCGGAGGGGTTCTGATCGACGCGTGCGAAGTCGAAATCGGTGAGGCCGTAGGCGGGGAAGACGTGCAGGTGCACGTGGGGGATCTCGAAGCCGGCCACGATCAGGCCGGCCCGGGGCGCGTCGAACGCCGCCTTGACGGCGCGGCCCAGCTTGCGCGCGACATCGTTGAGGTGCTGCCACAGCGCGTCGTCGATCGACTCCCAGTGGTCCACCTGCTCGCGGGGGACCACGAGCACGTGCCCCTTCGTGAGCGGCGCGATGGTCAGGAAAGCGACCACCGAATCGTCCTGGTACACGAACCGGCCGGGGAGCTCACCGGCGATGATCTTCGAGAAGACGGTGCGGTCCGCGCCATTCGTTTCTGCTGCCATACGGCCAGGCTAGTGGAGGGCCCCGGTAGTGTCATGGCCGTGCGAGTACTCGTCATCGGCACCGGCGGCCGCGAACACGCCCTCCTCGACGCCCTCTCCCGGGACCCGCAGGTCACCGCGTTGCACGCGGCCCCGGGCAATCCGGGGACCGCGGCGATCGCGACGAACCACGACGTGGACGCCTCCTCGGGCGACGCGGTCGCGGCGCTCGCGGCCGACATCGGCGCCGATCTCGTGGTCATCGGCCCCGAGGTTCCGTTGGTGCTCGGCGTCGCCGATGCCGTGCGCGCGCGCGGCATCGCAGTGTTCGGCCCCTCCGCGGAGGCGGCGAAGATCGAGGGCAGCAAGGCCTTCGCCAAGGACGTCATGGAGGCGGCCGGCGTGCGCACCGCGCGCAGCGAGGTCGTCGACAGTCCCGCGCTGATCGACGCGGCGCTGGACCGTTTCGGGCCCACCTGGGTGATCAAGGACGACGGTCTCGCCGCGGGCAAGGGCGTCGTCGTCACCGCCGACCGCGCGGAGGCCCGCGCGCACGCCGCCGACCTCCTCGAGTCGGGCCGGCCCGCGTTGTTCGAGTCCTTCCTCGACGGTCCCGAAGTCTCGCTGTTCTGCCTCGTCGACGGCGACGACGTGGTCCCGCTGCTGCCCGCGCAGGACCACAAGCGCGTCGGCGACGGCGACACCGGGCCCAACACCGGCGGCATGGGCGCCTACGCGCCGCTCCCGTGGCTCCCCGAGGGCACCGTCGAGCTGATCGTGGACACCGTCGTTCGGCCCGTCGCGGCCGAGATGGTGCGCCGCGGTGTGCCGTTCTCCGGGCTGCTCTACGCCGGGCTGGCGATGGGCGTCGAGGGGCCGGCCGTCGTCGAGTTCAACTGCCGCTTCGGCGACCCCGAGACCCAGGCGGTGCTGAACCTGCTCGAATCGCCGCTCGGCGAGGCGCTGAACGCCACCGCCACGGGCGCCCTCGGCGCGCTGCCCCCGCTCCGGTGGCGCGACGGTGCCGCCATCACCGTCGTGCTCGCCGCCGAGAACTACCCGGCCACGCCGCGCAAGGGCGACGTCATCACCGGCGCCGACGGCGCCGGGATCTACCACGCGGGGACCGCGCGGGATGCCGAGGGACGCCTGGTGTCGAACGGCGGGCGGGTTCTGAACGTCGTGGGCGTGGGCGCCGACCTGGCGGCGGCCCGCGCCGACGCCTACGCGAAGCTCGAGCGGATCAAGCTGCCGGGCAGCCATTTCCGCACCGACATCGGCTATCAGGCCTTGCAGTAGCGCTATTTGATCGAATCCCCTCTGGCCGGGGCCAGCGGCTGGCAGCATGTCTCAGATGACAGCCGCGACCACGCCCAAGGGTGAGCGCCGGCGCGCGGCCCTCGTGGCGGCGGCCGGACAGCTCCTCGTCGAGGGCGGATTCGAGTCGGTGCGCCACCGCGCGGTGGCGCACCGCGCTCACATCCCGCTCGCCGCGACCACCTACTACTTCGAGTCGCTGGGCGACCTGCTGTCGAACGCGGTCGCCTACGCGGGGGAGCTCGACGTCTCCGCGATCCGCGACCGCGTGGACGCGGTGAGCCGGCGGCGTCGCGGCGATGCGGCGCTGGTGAAGCTGCTGGCCGCCGTCTTCTTCGCGTCCGAGTCCGAGGCGGAACGCAGCGCCCTCGTCTCGCGGTACGAGCGAATGGTGTTGTGCACGCGGGACCCGGAGCTGACGAGGCTGCAGGCGCAGGCGCGCACCGTGCTCGCAGATCTGCACGCGGAGGTGCTCGCGCGGTCCGGCCGGCGGGCCGACCGTCCGTGCGTCGACCTGCTGATGGCCATCGAGGACGGTGCGGCCCTCGCCGCGTTCACCACGCACGGGGCGGATGTGGCGCGGGCGGTGCGCGACGCGCTGTCCCCGGTGATCGACGATCTGGCGCCGATCCTTCAGTGACGGCGGTCGCGTGCGTGCATGAGATAATCGCGCGGTGAGCTCACCGAAGATCCCCGACGTCCTCGCCAACCGCTACGCCAGCCCGCGCATGCGCGAGCTGTGGTCGCCGGAGCACAAGATCGTGCTGGAGCGCCAGCTGTGGATCGCGGTGCTCAAGGCGCAGCGCGACCTCGGGATCGACGTTCCCGACGGTGCCGTCGAGGCCTACGAGAAGGTGGTCGACAGGGTCGATCTCGCGTCGATCGCGGAGCGCGAGCGGATCACCCGGCACGACGTGAAGGCGCGGATCGAGGAGTTCAGTGACCTCGCGGGCTTCGAGCAGATCCACAAGGGAATGACCTCACGCGACCTCACGGAGAACGTCGAGCAGTTGCAGGTGCTGCGCTCGCTGGAGTACGTCCGCGATCACGCCGTTGCCGTGGCCGCGCGGCTCGCCGAGCGGGCGGCGCAGTACTCGTCGGTCGTGATGGCGGGCCGCTCGCACAATGTCGCGGCGCAGGCCACGACGCTGGGTAAGCGCTTCGCGAGCGCCGCCAACGAGCTGCTGGTCGCGATCGCCCGGATCGAGGATCTGATCGGTCGGTACCCGCTGCGCGGCATCAAGGGCCCGATGGGCACGTCGCAGGACATGCTCGACCTCCTCGGCGGCGACGCCGCCAAGCTGGCGGCGCTCGAGTCGCGCGTCGCCGAGCACCTGGGGTTCGCCCAGTCGTTCGTCTCGGTGGGGCAGGTGTATCCGCGCTCGCTCGACCACGACGTGGTGAGCGCGCTGGTCCAGGTGGCGGCGGCACCGTCGTCCCTCGCGACGACGATCCGGCTCATGGCCGGGCACGAGCTGGTGACGGAGGGCTTCCAGCCCGGCCAGGTGGGCAGCTCCGCGATGCCGCACAAGATGAACACGCGCTCCTGCGAGCGGGTGAACGGGCTCGCGGTGATCCTGCGCGGGTACGGCTCGATGGCGGCCGAGATGGCCGGTGCCCAGTGGAACGAGGGCGACGTCTTCTGCTCTGTGATCCGCCGCGTCGCGCTGCCCGACTCGTTCTTCGCGATCGACGGGCTCTTCGAGACCTTCCTGACGGTGCTCGACGAGTTCGGCGCCTACCCCGCGGTCATCGAGAACGAGCTGAACCGCTACCTGCCCTTCCTCGCCACCACCCGTGTGCTCATGGCTGCGGTGCGCGCGGGCGTCGGCCGCGAGGTCGCGCACGAGGTGATCAAGGAGCACGCCGTCGCCGTCGCACTGGCGATGCGCGAGGAGGGCCGCGAGCCGGACCTGCTGGACCGTCTGGCCGCGGACTCGCGCCTGGGCCTGACCCGCGCGCAGCTCGACGCCGCGCTCGCCGACCGCGCCGCCTTCACCGGCGCCGCCGAGGCCCAGGTGGCCCAGGTCGTCGCCGACGTCGAGGCGCTCGTGGCCCGCCACCCGGAAGCCGCCGCCTACTCCCCGGCCCCCATCCTCTGACCGCCCGTTGCTGCTGGTTCCCAGCGGTTTCGGCGACGGCGACCTGCGATCCGCGCACAGAAACCGCTAGCAATCGGCGGACTCGGCGAGTTAGGGCTTCGCGGTGGCACTCGCCGGCAGCGTGAGGACAGGGATCGACGGGGCCGGGCCGCTCCATCCGCGGCGCCGCAGCTCGGTGTCGATCCGCTCGATGAACGAGGGCATCCCTTCCGTCAGCGTCTTCGATGTGACGCGGATGATCGCCCACTTCTGATTCGTGATCTCGTTCCAGCGTCGAACGTCCTTCCGTTGCTGGGAGACTGAGCGGTGGTAGCTGCCGTCGTACTCGATCGCGATCCGATGGTCGGCGTCGTCCAGATCGACGTGAAAGCCGGTCCCGGGTATCGCGCGCTGTGGGGTGAACATGGTCCACCCAGCACGATGGACGGCCAGCCGCGTGTACGTCTCCCAATGCGAGTCCGTGCCGACACTCGATTCGGCGATGACGGCCCGGACTCGGTTACCGCCGTAGAACCCCGGGTGCGAGTCGAGGTAGGCGATGACAGCCTCCTTGGTTGTGACCGACCTGCCGTACTCGTCGACGCGGATGCACTGGTCGAAACCCGCGATGCCTTCGTCGTCGGGGGTGTGGCGGGCGATGTCGGCGGCGGTGAGCGGGCCGGAGGTGGCTCGCCGGCGAAGGACCAACTCGACGTCCGCGGGGTCCAACCGGCCCGTGCGGATCGTCACGCCGCGACGAGTGCGATGCTGCGGCAGCCAGATCGAGGGCTGGTGCCCGTTGGTGTACCGAGCACCATGGAGAGCGGCGGCCGTCCAATCCGTGAAGACCGCCTCGGGGTACGCGATGGCGAGAGCATCTCGGACCTCCCGCGCGCTGACGGGCGCGGTGCCCTCCCGCCGGAGGCCGTGGACGACCGACGTGGACCCCAGGCGCATCGCGTGCGAGGTCCCGCTCCGAGCAGATCACGAGTTCGGCGGATCACATCAATTGGACGCATGTTCTCGCCGATCGGTTCCCCAGCCCGACGGTTCCCAGTGGTTTCGGCGGCGCTGACCTGCGATTCGCCCGCTGGAACCGCTGGGAATCGACGGGAGGATAAGGTGGCGGGGTGCGTCCTGAACTGAGTGAATACACGCCGATCTACTCGGGCAAGGTCCGGGAGTTGTACGAGGTGGATCCGCAGCATCTGCTGCTCGTCGCGAGCGACCGGATCAGCGCCTACGACCACATCCTGGATACGCCGATCCCCGACAAGGGGCGGGTGCTCACGGCGATGTCGGTGTACTTCTTCGACGCACTCGGGGTGCCGAACCACCTGGCCGGACCGGTCGACGATCCGCGGATCCCCGAGGCGGTGCTCGGCCGCGCGTTGATCACGCGCCGGCTGGACATGGTACCCGTGGAGTGCGTGGCCCGCGGTTACCTCACCGGGTCGGGACTCAAGGAGTACAACGCGGGCGGCGAGGTGTGCGGGGTTCCGCTGCCCGCCGGGCTCGTCGAGGGCAGCCGGATCGATCCGCCGATCTTCACGCCCGCGACCAAGGCCGCCGTCGGCGACCACGACGAGAACGTCTCGTTCGAACGCGTCGCCGCAGATGTGGGCGAGGAACTCGCGGAGCGGCTGCGCACCCTGACCCTGGACGTGTACGCGCGGGGCGCGGAGATCGCCCGCGATCGCGGAATCATCCTCGCCGACACCAAGTTCGAGTTCGGAACGCTGCCCGACGGTACGCTCCTCCTCGCCGACGAGGTGCTCACCCCGGACTCGTCGCGCTACTGGGACGGTGCGCTCTACGAGCCGGGCAGGACGCAGCCGAGCTTCGACAAGCAGATCGTCCGCGATTGGCTGACGAAGGAATCGGGCTGGTCGACCGACTCCGACGTGCCGCCGCCGGCGCTGCCGGACGAGGTGGTGCAGCGCACGCGATCGCGGTACATCGAGGCATACGAGCGCATATCGGGCCTGAGCTTCGCCGACTGGCCGGGCGGAGCGGCATGAGGGGCGCCGCACAGCCGGTCGCGAAGAAGGTTCCGACGCCGCGCACCTTCCACGGCGACACCGTGATCGACGACTACGCGTGGCTGGCCGACAAGGACGATCCGGAGGTGCTCGCCTATCTCCGTGCGCACAACGACTTCACCGAGGCGGCGACCGCGGGACACGAGCCGCTGCGCGAGGCGATCTACGGCGAGATCAAGGCGCACACGCAGGAGACCGACATGTCGGTGCCGCAGCGCCGGGGCCGGTTCTGGTACTTCGCCCGCACACAGGAGGGCAAGCAGTACGCGATCCATTGCCGTGCACCGATCTCCGGGCCCGACGACTGGACGCCGCCGGTCGTGTCCGAGGCGCCGCTCCCCGGCGAGCACGTCCTGCTCGACCTGAACCTCGAGGGGGAGGGGCACGAGTACATCGCCGTCGGCGCGGCCTCGGTATCGCCCGACGGTGCCCTTCTCGCCTATTCGCTCGACACCGACGGCGACGAGCGGTTCACGTTGCGCGTCAGGGACATCGAGTCCGGTGAGGTGCTGGAAGACACGGTGGAGAACGTCTTCTACGGGGCCACTTGGGCGCCGACCACCGCGTCGGGTGCGCGGCACCTGTTCTACACGACGGTCGACGACGCCTGGCGGGCCGACACGATCTGGCGGCACGAGATCGGTTCCACCGCAGGCGATGTGAAGGTGTTCCACGAGACCGATCAGCGGTTCGGCGTGGGCATCGGCCTGAGTCGCAGCGAGAAGTACCTGATGATCGGGGCCTCGTCGACGCTCAGCTCCGAGACCTGGGTCCTCGACGCGGCCGACCCCACGGGCGAGTTCCGCGTGCTGCGACCCCGCGAGGAGGACGTCGAGTACTCGGTCGAGCACGCGGTGCTCGGTGGCGAGGACCGGTTCCTGTTCCTGCACAACCGCACCGGCATCAATTTCGAGCTGGCGGCGGCCCCCGTCGACGCCCCGGACGAGTGGACCGTGCTGGTCCCGCACCGCGACGACGTGCGCCTCGATTACGTCGACGCGTACGCCCGCCGGCTCGCGCTCGGCTACCGGCGCGGCGGGCTGCCGCGCCTCGCGCTCGCCGAGGCCGCGGCCGCGCCGGCGTTCGCCGAATGGGATCCGGGCGAACCGCTCGCCAACGTGGGCCCCGCGGCGAATCCCGAGTGGGACGCGCCCCGGCTGCGACTGGCGTACGAATCCTTCGTCACGCCCGGCACGGTTCTGGAGCTGACTCCCGAGACCGGCGAGCAGACGGTGCTCAAACGACTCAACGTGCCCGGCTACGACGCCGCGCTGTACGTGGCGGAGCAACTCTGGGTCACGGCCGGCGACGGCGCGAGGATTCCGGTCTCGACGGTGCGCCGCAAGGACGTTCCCGAGGGGCCGGCCGAAACCGCCGGGCCCGCTCGCTCCGCTCCCGGCGCCCCCACCCTGCTGTACGGCTACGGCTCCTACGAGGCGACCATGGACCCGTGGTTCTCCGTCGCGAGACTCTCGCTCATGGACCGCGGTGTGGTCTTCGTCGTGGCGCACGTGCGCGGCGGCGGCGAGATGGGCCGCGCCTGGTACGACCACGGCAAGCAACTGGAGAAGACCAACACGTTCACCGACTTCGTGGACGTGGCGCGGCATCTCGTGGGCAGCGGCCGCACGACCCCGCGGCAGCTGGTGGCGATGGGCGGCAGCGCCGGCGGTCTGCTGGTGGGCGCGGTGGCGAACCTCGCGCCGGAGCTGTTCGCCGGCATCGTCGCCGACGTTCCGTTCGTGGATCCACTCACCTCGATCCTGGACCCGTCGCTCCCGCTCACGGTGGGGGAGTGGGACGAATGGGGTAACCCGCTGGAGAACGCCGAGGTGTACCGGTACATGCGCGACTACTCGCCGTACGAGAACGTCGCCGCGAGGCCGTACCCGGCGATCCTGGCGACCACCTCACTCAACGACACCCGCGTGCTCCCCACCGAGCCGGCGAAGTGGGTGGCGAAGCTCCTGGCGCACACCACCTCCGGCAACGAGATCCTGCTCAAGACCGAGATGGTGGCCGGTCACGCCGGCGTCAGCGGTCGCTACGCCAAGTGGCGCGAGACGGCGTTCGAGTACGCCTGGATCCTCACCCGCCTCGGTGTCGCCTGACGGCGCACCGTCGCGATGCGAGAAGTGCCCGGCCCCCGAACGGGACCGGGCACTTCTCGGACCGGGGCGAGGTCAGTGCGGCATGACCAGCTGCCGCTCGGCGGCCTCGGTGTCGGCCTCGTGGGTGCGGGGTAGGAAGAACGCCGGGATGATGCACAGCGCCACCAGGATCGCGGCCACGAAGTAGGTGTTCCCGAAGGCCTCCGCCGCGAACGGCAGGTTGTCGTGCAGGAACTTGTCGAAGCCGGTCTCGCCCTGGAACATCGCGATGCCCTGCTCGCGGGCCTCCGGGCTCGAGTTCAGGCCGAACGCCAGCGCGCCGGTGTGCTTCTCGCCCTGCGGCGTGGGCATCGCCGTACCCGCGTTGGTCAGCCAGTTGGTGAACAGCACGGAGAAGATCGCGGTACCCATCGACGCGGCGATCTGCTGGACGATGTTCGTCAGCGTGGAACCGCGGGAGATGGACTCCGGTGCCAGCGTGCGGATCGCGGCCGACATGGTGGGCATCATCGTCATACCCATGCCCAGGCCCTGGATCAGCAGCGAGCCCAGCAGGATCCAGTACGGGGTCTCCGCAGTGAGCTGCGTGAAGGCGATCATGCCGCCGGTGATCAGCGCGAGGCCGGTCATGACGAACTTGCCCGGGCCCATCTTGTCGGTGAGCACGCCGGCGATCGGCATGGTGAGCATGGCGCCGAGGCCCTGCGGGGCGAGCAGCAGGCCGGCCATGAGGGTCGACTCGCCGCGGATGCCGATGAAGTACTGCGCGTACAGGATCGAGCTGCCGAAGAAGGCCATCGCGAACATCGCGAACGTGATCATGGCGACGGTCATGTTCCGGTTCTTGAACAGCCGCAGGTCCAGCAGGGGCAGCTTGGCACGCAGCGCCCAGAACACGAACGCGATGATCAGGACCAGGCCCACGACGGTGGCCGGGATGACGCGGCTCGTGTACATCGACGAGTCCGACTGCGCCTCGGGGATCGAGGAGACGCCGAACAGGAACAGTGCGAGGCCGGGCGAGAGCAGGATGAAGCCGACGAGGTCGAACTTCTGGCCCTTGACGGGCTCGTCCTTGTCGAGCACGAACCAGGCGTAGATGATCGCGATCGCGCCGATCGGCACGTTGATCAGGAAGATCCAGTGCCACGAGAAGGACTCGATCAGCCAGCCGCCCAGGATCGGGCCGCCGATGGGGCCGAGCAGCATCGGGATGCCGAGCACGGCCATGACGCGGCCGATGCGCTCCGGGCCGGCGGCCCGGGTCAGGATCATCATGCCCAGTGGCATCAGCATGCCGCCGCCGAGGCCCTGCAGCACGCGGAACAGGATCAGCATCTCGATCGAGTCGGCGACGGCGCACAGCGCCGAGCCGATGACGAACATCGCGGTGGCGGCCATGTACAGCCGTTTGGTGCCGAATCGGTCGGCGGCCCAGCCGGTCACGGGGATCACGGCGGCGAGTGCCAGCGTGTAACCGGTCATGGTCCAGGCGACGGTGGCGGGTGATGCGTTCCACTGCGCCTGGAAGGTGTTCTGGGCGACGGCCACGATGGTCATGTCCAGGATGGCCATGATCGACCCGAGGACGACCACGCCGGCCACCATCAGGACGCGACGATCGAGACCCTCACCCGCGTGCGGGATCCCGCTCTTGTCGAGCGTGTTCTCGGTACTCATGCGTTCTCTTTCATTGCGGTGAAGAAGGGGTTCGGGGGGATCAGTCCCTGGTCGAGGATCTCGACCATCACGTCGTGCAGCCGCTCGCGGAGATCGGCGGGCAGTCGCTCCGCGAGTCCGAGCACCTCACGGTGCTTGTCGCTGATCGCCTCCGCAAGTGTTTTTCGGCCGAGGTCGGTGATGGTCAGATTCTTGATCCGGCGGTCGGAGGGGTCCTCGCGCCGATCCACCATTGCGAGCTGAACAAGCTTCTCCACGTTCCGTCCGGTGGCGGCGACGGACAGCCCCAGATCATCGGCGAGCCGGTTGATCGGCGGCGGGGTCTCGGCGGCGACGAGTTGCAGGAGGATGTGGAACTGCGGCGCGGTGATGTCCGACGACAGCATCGTGCCCAGGCTCTCCTGCGTGACATTGCACATGAGACGGCCCATGAACTCCGCGAAGACCTCGGTGAGGGCCTCGGGAGTCACGTCCCTGGAAGTTGCTTGCACCCAAAAACGGTAACTCTGACGCAATCATTGCGCAAACGAGATAGGTGTGTTCTGCATTACATCCGGGCGTAGGCTCGGGCGCATGACAGTTCTCGACTCCATCGCCCTCACCACGCTCGACGGTGCTCCCGCCTCGCTCGCCGACTACGCCGGCCGTGCCGTCCTCGTCGTCAACGTCGCCAGCAAGTGCGGCCTGACCCCGCAGTACGCGGGCCTGGAGGCTCTCGCGACCCGGTACGCCGACCGCGGTCTGACGGTGCTCGGGGTGCCCTGCAATCAGTTCGCCGGGCAGGAGCCCGGTACCGCCGAGGAGATCGCGACCTTCTGCTCGACCAGCTACGGCGTCACGTTCCCGCTGCTGGAGAAGGCCGAGGTCAACGGCGAGAACCGGAATCCGCTGTATGCCGAGCTGACCAAGACCGCGGACGCCGAGGGCGCGGCCGGCGACATCCAGTGGAACTTCGAGAAGTTCCTCATCGCGCCGGACCACGTCGCGGTGCAGCGCTTCCGCCCGCGCACCGAGCCCGAGTCGGACACCGTCGTCGGCGCGATCGAGGCCGTCCTGCCGTCGTGACCGGGCAGTTCGGCGACACGTAACCTCGCGTCCCCGATCCGGTAAGGAACGCGGCGCACACTGCGAACATGAGCTCGCCGCTGTACGTCAGTGTCGCCACCCTCTCCGATGTCACCCGCGCGGACGCGGAACGGTTCGCGGCGCAGATGGACGAGCGGGGCGTACCCGTCTCGTTGCTGGTCGCGCCGCGGCTGAAGGGCAAGTACCGGCTCGTCGACGACCGGTCGACCCAGGCCTTCCTTCGCGAGCGGCGCGCCGGGGGCGATGGAATCGTCCTCAACGGCTACGACCAGGCCGCGACGAAGCGGCGTCGGGCCGAGTTCTCGACGCTCGGCGCGCACGAGGCCGGGCTCCGCCTCACCGCCGCCGACCGCGTGCTGGAGAAGGTGGGGCTGCGCACCCGTGTGTTCGCCGCGCCGCGGTGGAACGCCTCCACCGGCGCGCTGCTCGCTCTGCCGGAGGCCGGCTTCCGGGTGAACCTCGGCTACACGGCGATCACGGACCTCGTCACCGGCGCGGAGGAGAAGGCCCGCGTCCTGGGCATCGGCGACGGGTTCCTCAGCGAGCCCTGGTGGTGCCGCGCGCTGCTCGCGCAGGCCAATCGCATCGCCCGGCGGGGCGGCACCCTCCGGCTCGCCGTCGACGCCCGCCGGCTCGCCTCGTCGACGGTGTCGCGCACCATGCTCGACGCCGTCGACCTCGCGCTGCACCACGGCGCCGCCCCGGTCGTCTACGAGCACCGCGCGAAGGTTCTCCTCGCAGCCTGAGCCTCGACCCGCAACCCGACCCTTGACTTGTTGGTTAGGCTAGCCTTATGCAGGCGAAGATTGAGCTCGGCGACATCCAGGAGACGCTCCTCATCCCGCTGTACGGGCGGGCGCGCGACGCCGCCGCGAAGCGCAGCGTCCTCGGCGACAGCACGGCGATCGAGCTGGTCGACGCCATCGACTACGACTTCGGCAGGTTCACGGGCCCCTCGTTGCCGGGATCGGTGCTCCGCGCGTCGATCTTCGATCAGTACGTGCGGGACTTCCTCGCCGAGCATCCCGACGGGACCGTCGTGGACCTCGGCTGCGGGCTGTCCACCCGCTTCGATCGCCTCGACAACGGCACCGTGCGCTGGTTCGACCTCGACGTGCCGGACACGATGGCGTTGCGCCGGAAGTTCTTCTCGGACGCCGAGCGGTACACGATGATCGCGGGCTCGATCTTCGAGGAGGACTGGTACGAGCAGGTCGCCGAGCGCGGCGGCCCCGTCCTCCTGCTGTCCGAGGCCGTGCTGCTGTACTTCCCGGACGAGCGAGTGCGCGACGTGCTCGGCCGCCTCGCCCGACGGTTCGTCGGCGACCGCATCGCACTCGACACGGGGGGCGCGTTCATGATGAACCACCAGGAGCAGAATCCCGTCTTCGCGTCGATCCCCGCGCGGATGCAGTGGACCTGCGATGACCCGCGCACGCTCGAGGATCTCGGCCTGACGTTGCTCGAGAGCCGGAGCTTCGGGCAGCCGCAGAAGGCCGTCGCCCGAACCTGGCCCTGGAAGTACCGACTTCTCCTGAGGCCGGCCGCTCGCACGCCGATGGTCTCGGGCTACCGCATGAACCTGTTCCAGGCCTGACTGCGCGCACCGTCGATCGACGGTGCTGTCGTCAGAACGTGCGCGTCTCCTCCGCGCCCCACGGGACGAGGTCGGCACCGTCGGGACGCATCTCCGTGAGCCGGCCGAGGTAGACCCCCGCGCCCGCCTCCGCGAGCAGCGCGTCGTGAATGGGTACCGCCGCGCCGGGACGCACCTCCCGGAAGAAGTCGATCGTCTCGCTGATCCGGCACCACGGGGCGCTGACCGGCAGGCCGAGCACGTCGACGGGCTCGTCGGGCACGAACAGCGCGTCCCCGGGATGGTAGAAGCGGCCGATGCGCTCCTCGTCGCCGAGCAGGAACGACGTGTTGTCGATCGTGGGGATGTCCGGATGGATCACGGCGTGCGTGCCGCCGACCGCCCGGGCGATGAGGTTGCCGATGCCGAAGTCGTGCCCCGGTACCGCGGCGATCCAGCGGTCGCCGCGGCGCGAGGCAGTGGTCGGGTCGGCGAACAACTGCGCATCGGGGTTGGCCTCGACGAGGGCGTCGATCCGGTCGGGGTCGATGTGGTCGGGATGCTGGTGGGTGACCACGATCGCGTCGAGGCCCGTGAGCCCCTCGAAGCCGTGGGAGAAGGTACCGGGATCGAACAGGACCCGCGTCTCGGACATCTCCACGAGGACGCAGGAATGGCGGAAGTGGGTGAGTCGCATGCGCCCAGTATGCGCCGGTAAACTGACCCGCGGAGCGCGATCGACACCCGAGCGCGCGGTCGAATCGAGAGGGAGCCGCAACGTGGCACGGATTGTGGTGGACGTGATGCCGAAGGCCGAGATCCTGGACCCCCAGGGGAAGGCGATCGTGGGCGCGCTCGACCGCCTCGGGTTCGCCGGTGTCGCGGATGTGCGGCAGGGCAAGCGGTTCGAGCTCGAGGTCGACGGGGATCTCAGCGACGAGCAGCTGGAGAAGATCGCGGCCGACGTTCTCACGAACACCGTGATCGAGGACTTCACCGTGACGCGGGTGAACGCATGACGCGGGTCGGCGTCATCACTTTCCCCGGCACCCTCGACGACGTCGACGCGGTGCGCGCGGTGCAGCGGGCGGGCGGCGAGGCGGTCGCGCTGTGGCACAAGGACCACGACCTGCAGGGCGTCGACGCGGTGGTCGTGCCCGGCGGTTTCTCCTACGGCGACTACCTGCGCGCCGGCGCCATCGCCTCGCTCGCCCCCGTGATGACCGAGGTCGTCGAGGCCGCGAACAAGGGCATGCCCGTGCTCGGCATCTGCAACGGCTTCCAGATCCTGTGCGAGGCGGGCCTGCTGCCCGGCGCGCTGACGCGCAACGAGGGCCTGCACTTCGTGTGCCGCGACCAGTGGCTGCGCGTCGAGGCCACGAACACCGCCTGGACCTCCCGCTACGAGCCGGGGGCCGAGATCCTGGTCCCCGTGAAGAACGCGGAGGGCCGCTTCCAGGCCTCGGCCCCCGTGCTCGACGAACTCGAGGGCGAGGGCCGCGTCGCCTTCCGGTACGTCGGCGGCAACCCCAACGGCTCGCAGCGCGACATCGCCGGCATCGCCTCGGCGAACGGCCGCGTCGTCGGCCTCATGCCGCACCCGGAGCACGCCACCGAGGCGCTCACCGGCCCGTCGGACGACGGCCTCGGCATCTTCTACTCCGCGCTGGACGCGGTGCTGTCGGCCTGATGGCGGACTCGGCGGCAGCGGCCACTGCGTCTCCGGAGGGCCTGTGCGCGTTCGTCGACGCCTCGCCGTCGCCGTTCCACGTGGTGGAGACGGTGGCCGCGCGGCTGCGCGAGGCAGGGTACACCGAGCTCGCCGAGGGTGACCGGTGGCCGGCCGCAGGGAAGCACTACGTGGTCCGGGGCGGGTCGGTCGTCGCGTTCGACACCTCCGGCGCCGGGAGCGCAGCGAGCGGGCCGAATCGTTCCGGCGCCGGGAGCGCAGCGAGCGGGCCGATTCGTGCAGGGTTCGGGACCGACGGTGCCTTCCGCATCGTCGGCGGGCACACCGACAGCCCCAACCTGCGGGTCAAGCAGCACCCGGACCTCGAGTCCGCGGGCCTGTCCCTCGTCGGGCTCGAGCCGTACGGCGGGGCCTGGCTCAATTCCTGGCTCGACCGCGACCTCGGGATCTCCGGTCGGCTCGCGTACTCGGGGCCCGACGGTGCCGCCACCGTCCTGGTGCGCATCGACGAGCCGATCCTGCGGGTACCGCAGCTGGCCATTCATCTGTCCGAGAACCGCAAGGGCGTGGAGCTGGACCCGCAGCGGCACGTCAACGCGATCCGCGGCGTGGGGTCCGCGGCTCCGTTCCTGGACGTCGTCGCCGAGGCGGCCGGCGTGGATCCGGCGTCGGTGCTCGGCTGGGAGCTGATGACGCACGACCTGGCCCCGTCGCGCGTGGTCGGGGCCGATGGTGACCTGCTGTCCGCGCCCCGGCTGGACAACCAGGGCACCTGCTACGCCGGCACGGAGGCCCTCGTCGCCGCCCCGCCGGTGGACGGCGTCACCCCGGTGCTCGCCCTGTTCGACCATGAGGAGGTCGGCTCGGGCTCGGACCGTGGAGCGGCCTCGGATCTGCTCCTGACGGTGCTCGAGCGCATCGTGCTCGCGGCGGGCGGCGACCGCGAGGACTTCCTGCGCGTGATGAGCCGCTCGGTGTGCGCGTCGGGCGACATGGCCCACGCCACCCACCCGAACTACCCGGACCGGCACGAGGGCGCGCACCGCATCGCGGTGAACGGCGGGCCGGTGCTCAAGGTGAACCAGAACCTGCGCTACGCCTCGGATGCGGTGGGGGAGGCCGTGTTCGCGGTCGCGGCCGAGCAGGCGGGTGTGCCGCTGCAGCGCTACGTGCACCGCGCCGACCTGCCCTGCGGCTCCACGATCGGGCCGATCACCGCGGCCCGCACCGGCCTGAGCACCGTCGACGTGGGCGCGCCGCAGCTCGCGATGCACAGCGCCCGCGAGCTCATGGGCTCCGCCGACGTGGGGATGTACTCCGCGGCGCTCGCCGCCTTCCTGGCCCCGGCGTAGTCCGGCTCAGCCCCGGAAGTCCAACAGCACCTTGCCGGACGCGGCGGAGTCGCGGGCGATCGCGAAGGCGTCGAGGGCATCGGCGGCGGGCAGGACGTGGGTGACCACACCGCGCACGTTCAGGGTGCCGTCGGCGAGGGCGGCGATCACGTCGTCGATCTCGTCGTTGAACCGCAGTGACCCGCGCAGGTCCAGCTCGCGGGTGATGGCCTGCGCGGCGGGGAAGTCGATGTCGCCCGCGCGCTGCAGGCCGAGCATCACCACGACGCCGCCGCGCGCCGCCGCGTCGATCGCGGCGTGCAGCCCGGGCTCCGTGCCGGACGACTCGAGCACGACGTCGGCGTGCAGTGCCGCGATCGCCTCGCCCTCCCGCGCGTCCAGCACGCGGGCGGCGCCGACGGCGAGGGCCCGCTCGCGCGGACCGTCGGCGATGTCGGTGGCGATCACCTCCGCGGCGCCGTGGTGCAGCGCGACGGCCACGGCCAGTAGGCCGATGGGGCCGGCGCCGATCACCGCGACGCGCTTGCCCGCGACGTCGCCGGCCCGGTCCACGCCGTGCCAGGCGACGGCGGCGGGCTCGATGAGCGCCGCGTCGCGCGGGTCGATTCCAGCCGGCAGCACGCGCAGCATCCGGGTGGGCAGCGCGACCCTGCGCGCGAACGCGCCCTCGCAGTGCGGGAAGTGCGCCGCCGAACCGAGATACGTGGACGCGGGCGCCAGGTTCGGCCGGTCCGCGGGGTAGGGCACCCCGTCGACCTCGTGCGGGGTGCCCGGGTGCACGGCGACCGGCGTGCCGGGCGCGGGCCCGGAACCGTCTGCGGCGGAACGGATAACCGTGCCGATCACCTCGTGACCGAGCAACATCGGCGCACGCAGGATCGACGCGCCGGCCGCGCCGTGCAGCCAGTAGTGCAGGTCGGACCCGCAGACGCCCCCGTACTCGATCGCGACCACGGCCTCGTCGACCGCGGGGCTCGGCTCGGGCAGCGCCTCGACGCGCAGATCGTTGGCGGCGTGGGCGACGACGCCCAGGTTCTCGGTCATCGTGACCACCTTTCCTACACGACCGCGGTCATGCCGCCGTCGACGTACAGGATCTGCCCGTTCACGAACGATGAGGCGTCCGAGGCGAGGAACACCAACGGCCCCACCAGATCCGCGACGTCGCCCCAGCGCGCCGCCGGGGTGCGGCCGGCCACCCAGGCCGAGAACTCGGCATCGTCGACCAGCGCCTGCGTGAGCTCCGTCGCGAAGTATCCCGGGGCGATGGCGTTGGCGGTGATGCCGTGCGGGGCGAGCTCGGCGCACAGCCCCTTGGTGAGCATGACGATGCCGCCCTTGGTGGCCGCGTACGGGGTGATGTTCGGCCGGGCGAGCTGCGACTGCACCGACCCGATGTTCACGATCCGCCCGCCGCCCCGCGCGATCATCCCCGCCGCGACTCGCTTGGACACCAGGAACGCACTTGTGAGGTTCGTGGCGATCAGGGTGTTCCAATCGGCCGTGGGGAATTCGGTGAACGGGTGCCGGATCTGCATGCCGGCGTTGTTCACCAGCACGTCGACGGTGCCGGGGCCGGCCTCGATCGCCGCGATCCCGGTGTCGACCGCGGCCTCATCGGTCACGTTGAATGCCGCGGCATGCGCGGGATTACCCGTGGTAGTGCCGATCTCGTCGGCGACGGCGGAGGCGGACGCGGCATCCCGACCGTGCACGATCACCGTCGCACCGGCGGCCGAGAGGCCCTCGGCCAGACGCCGCCCGATGCCTCGGGTGCTGCCGGTCACGAGGGCGAGGCGGCCGGTGAGGTCGAACGCGGAGGTATCGCTGGGCATGACGGCCTTTCAGTGCGCGGCGGGTGCCGCGGGTGCGGCCGCCGGGGTGGCGGAAGGTGCTGCGGGGACGGGGAAGTCGAGCGTGCTGAGTGCCGCCGTCCCGGGCACGGCGTAGCCCTCCCCGGCTTCGGAGTCGGAGACCTTGACCGCGTCGTCGGTGCGGGTGAGATCGCGGCCCACGGTCTCCGGGACGAGGAACGTGCTCGCAGCGGTGATCGTGGCGAGCGTCGCCATGTAGAGGCCGAGGACGAGCCAGTTCCCGTCGGTCACCTTGATCAGGTAGGCGCCGAGCACACCGGCCACGCCGCCGGCGAGGACCGCGGAGATCTCCCGCGCCATCGCCACGCCGAGGTAGCGGTGCCGGGCGCCGAACATCTCGGGGATCATCGCGCACTGCGGTCCGAGCATCGAGTTCACGCCCAGGCCGATGCCGACGGCGATCACCGCGACCGCGATGCCGTGGTTGTGCAGGGTCAGCAGCCACCACGCGGGCAGCGAGTAGGCCAGCAGGAACAGCGCGCCGAGCCGGTAGACGATGCGCCGGCCGTACCGGTCCGACAGGTGGCCGGTGAACGGCACCGAGAACACGCCGATCAGTGAGCCGATGGTGACGCCCCAGGTGAGCACGCCCTTGTCGGCGCCGGGCCCGGTGACACTGACGAAGAACGACAGGGCCAGTGCCTGGAACATGTACGAGCCGCCGTTCTCGGCCATCCGCAGCCCGATGCCCACGAGCACGCCCGGGAAGCCGTGCTTGAACAGCTCGCGCACGGGCTTGTCGGCCACCTGCTCCTGCTTCTCCAGCTCGACGAACGTGGGCGTCTCCTGCAGCTTCATCCGGATGGCCACGGCCAGCAGAATCAGCAGGAACGACGCCAGGAACGGCACCCGCCAGCCCCAGCTGAGCATTGCCTGTTCGGGAAGCAGGCTGATCAGGGTGAACACCAGCGCGGCCAGCAGCGTGCCGGCCTGGATGCCGATGAACGGCAGCGCGGAGAAGAAGCCGCGCCGTTTCACCGGCGCGTACTCGGCCATGAGCACGGTCGATCCCGCCTGCTCCGCGCCGGCCCCGAAGCCCTGCAGCAGCCGCAGGATCACCAGCATGATCGGCGCCCACATTCCGATCGTCTCGTAGGTGGGTAGCAGGCCGATCAGCGTGGAGGCCCCGCCCATCAGCATGATCGTGATCACCAGGACGGCCTTGCGCCCCACCTTGTCGCCGAGGCGGCCGAAGAACAGGCCGCCGAACGGCCGGGCGGCGAAGCCGACGCCGAAGGTGGCGAACGCGGCGACGGTGGCCATCGCCGGATCGCCCTGCGGGAAGAACAGCACGTTGAAGATGAGTGCCGTCGACAGGCCGTACAGCGCGAAGTCGAAGTACTCGAGCGCGCTGCCGATGCTGGATGCCAGGGTGGCGCGCTTGAGGTTCGCGGCGTACTCCGGATCCTGCTCCGCCGCGGTGGTGGGTGTCGTCACGATGTCTCTCCTTCGGCCTCCCGGAGGTGACTCGCGTCACATCCGCTGTGTCGACGGTAACACTGGAGCGAACGCCGTACAACAGGTTGAACGATTCTTGGAGCGGGTCAGTTCGTGGAGACCTGCTGGCGCCACGGGTTGCTCAGCCGGGCGGCCGCCTCCACCAGCGCGGTCCCGACGGTGGCGATGCGCAGGTCATCGGCCTGATCCGCCGGCATTGCCGCGCCGAGGCCGAGCGGCGGATCGCCCGGTGTCCAGGCGGGCAGCGCGACGGCGATCCCGGTGACGCCGAGCGTCCCGTGTCCGCGATCGACCGCGTACCCGCGCTCACGCACCCGGTCCAGCTCCGCCCGCACGTCGGCCTCGGTGACCTCGCTGCCGTCGGCCGCGCTGCGCGCCGGTACCGCGTCCGCGAGGATCTCGTCGAGCTCGTGCGGCGGCAGCGCGGCGAGCAGCGCGTGCCCCGTCGCGGTGAACACGGCGGGCAGTCGCGAGCCGAGCGGGGTGCCGAACCGGTACGGCGCGCGGCCCTCGTGGCGCGCCAGGTAGAGCGTGTGGGCACCGTCGAGCATGGCGATCTGGACCAGCTCACGGTGCAGCGTGGGCGACGCCGCGATCACCGGGAAGAACTCCCGGACCTGGTTGAACTGCAGCGCGTACGCGCCGCCGATCTCCGCGGTGCGGCGGCCCAGCGCGAAGCCGCCGGGGACCCGCCGGATCATGTCGCCGTCCTCGAGCGCCTGGCACAGGTTGGTGCAGGACGATTTGGCGATGCCCAGGCCGCGGGCCAGTTCGCTCAGCGACATCGCCGGCGCCTCCGACTCCGCCAGCAGGGTGAGGATGCCCAGCGCGCGGGTGACCGCGGGGGCCGGGGTGCGCGATCCCTCCGGCTCGGTCATCAGTAGAACTCCACCGTGTCCACGACGTTCGTCAGCGGCGCACCGTCGAGCAGGGCGGTGGCGTTGCGCGCGAACAGCCGCGCGATGCGCGTCGACTCCTGCCGGCTCAGCGCCGCGGTGTGCGGGCTGGCCAGCACCCGCGGGTGGGTCCATAGCGGGCTCGACTGCGGCAGCGGTTCGGTCGCGAACACGTCGAGCGCGGCGAAGCCGATCCGGCCGTCGTCCAGGGCCGTGAGCAGCGCGTCCTCGTCGATGACGGTGCCGCGCCCCACGTTGGTGAGGAGGGTGCCGGGGCGCACGGCCGCGAAGAACTCCGCGCCGAGCAGCTTCTCCGTGGACGCCGTACCCGGCAGGGTCACGACCACGGCGTCCACCTCGGACGCGGCCTCCACGATCTCCTCCAGCGGGACGATGCGGTCCACGTGCTCGACCGGGCGGCCGCTGCGCGAGGTGCCCCACACCGTGGACCCGCACGCGGCGAACCGGGCCGCCGTCGCCGCGCCGATCCCGCCCAGGCCCACGATGAGCACCGTCATCTCGTCCAGGTGTCGCATCTCCCAGCGCTCCGGCCAGACCTTCGCGGCCTGGTCGGCCTCCAGCCGGCGCAGGTCCTTGGCGCCGGCGAGGATGCCGAACAGGGCGAACTCGGCGAGCGTGGAGCCGTGCACCCCCGCGCTGGTGGTGAACGCGACGCGCTCCAGCTCCGCAGCCGTGAGGCCGGCGGCCTTGACCTGGCCGCCGCCGCCGCGGCCGTGGTGTGCACCCAGCGCAGCCCGGGGTTGGCGCGCACCGCCTCGGCGAGCAGCGCGGGCTGCACGTCGGGAATGCCGAACAGGGCGTCGGCCCCGGCGAGGAACTCGGCGTACGCGGCCTGCTGCGCGGGCGTGCGCTCGAAGGTCGGGTCGCCCTCCCAGTCGGCGTTCCAGCGAGCGGGGCGGTAGAGCGAGTGGTCGCGCGCCAGCTCCACGCGGGGCTCGAGACGCTCGATCAGGAGGCAGTCGGATTCGGGCAGGTCGACGGCGAGGGCGACGCGGAGCGTCTTCGATCCGGATGTCATGGCCCCACTCTAGAAGATCGCACAACATATCGAACGCCATTCGTTAGGCTGGACGGATGAATCAGGCTGCGGATCCCGTCGTCGGCGTCATCGGACTGGGCGCGATGGGCGCCCCCATGGCGCGCCACCTCGCGCGAGCACACGGCGCCGTCCACATCACGGCCCGCAGGCCCCGTCCGGACCTCGTCGCCGACGGTGCCGTGTGGCACGCCGACGCCGCGTCCCTCGCGCGCACCGCCGACGTGGTGCTGCTGATGCTGCCCGACCTGCCCGAGATCGAGGAGGTGTTGGCCGACGGCCTGCGCGACGGGGACCGCCCGCTGTTGCTGGTCATCGGGTCCACGTCGTCGGCGCCGGGCGTCCGAGCGCTCGCGGACCGCCTGGACCGCGAGACGTCCGGCCGGATCCGCGTGGTCGACGCGCCCGTGTCCGGCGGCGAGGACGGCGCGATCGCGGGCACCCTGTCGATCATGATGGGCGGCGCGGAAGCCGATTGCGCCGTGGCCGCGCGGGTGCTCGCGCCCTGCGGCACGCCCGTGCGGCTGGGCCCGCTCGGCGCCGGCGAGGTGGCCAAGGCGTGCAACCAGTTGGTGGTCGCGTCCACGATCATGGCGCTGGGCGAGGCGACGGTGCTGGCCGACCGGTCCGGCATCGACGTGCGCGCGATGTGGGAGCTCCTCGGCCACGGCTACGCGTCGTCCCGGTTGCTGGACACGCGCGCCGAGAAGCTGATCACCGGCGACGATGCGCCGTCCGGCATGGCGAAGTACCTGCTCAAGGACCTGCGCTCGGGCAGCGAGGTCGCGGCTGCCACGGGTACCGACGCGGTCCTCGTCCCGGCCCTGCTCGCGGCGTTCGAGGAGCTGGTCGGGGCCGGCCTCGGCGACCGCGACATGGCCGTCACGCGCCGATTCGTGGCCGACCGCGGAGCCCGCGCCGCCGCTCCCGAGTGAATCGAGGCTCACCGAGGTGATTAGTGTCGGAACCCATGACAACGTCACCGGAGGCACCGTCGAACCCGGACGAGGGTGAGCACCTGACCCGCGCCCTGAGCAACCGCCACATCCAGCTCATCGCGATCGGCGGCGCCATCGGCACCGGCTTGTTCATGGGATCCGGCAAGACCATCTCGGTCGCCGGCCCCTCGGTGATCGTGGTCTACATGGTGATCGGCTTCATGCTCTACTTCGTGATGCGCGCGATGGGGGAGCTGCTGCTCAGCCGCACCGGGTACCGCAACTTCTCCGACTTCGCCGGCGACCTGCTGGGGCCCTGGGCCGCGCACTTCACCGGCTGGACCTACTGGTTCTGCTGGGTGGTCACGGCCGTGGCGGACGTGGTGGTGATCGCGTCGGTCTACATCACCTTCTGGGCGAAGGACATCCCGCCCTGGATCCCCGCGGTCGCCGTGATCGTGCTGCTCATCGGCCTGAACCTACCGACCGTCCGGGCGTTCGGCGAGACCGAGTTCTGGTTCGCCATGATCAAGATCGTCGCCATCGTCGCGCTCATCGTGGTGGGCGCGGTCCTCATCCTCACCGGCTTCGAGCACGACGGTGCCCGCGCCTCCCTGGCCAACCTGTGGGAGCACGGCGGCGTCTTCCCGCAGGGCTTCATGGGCTTCGTGGCCGGCTTCCAGATCGCGGTCTTCGCGTTCGTCGGCATCGAGCTCGTGGGCACCGCGGCCGCGGAGACGAAGAACCCGGAGCGGAACCTGCCCCGCGCGATCAACGCCATCCCGATCCGCATCCTCCTGTTCTACGTGGGCTCGCTGATCGTGCTCATGTCGGTCGTGCCGTGGGACCGGTTCAGCAAGGACGAATCGCCGTTCGTCATGCTGTTCACCCTCGCCGGGCTCGGCGCGGCCGCGCACCTGGTGAACGCGGTGGTGCTGACCTCGGCCATGTCGTCGGCGAACTCGGGCATCTACTCCACCTCGCGCATGGTCTACGGCCTCGCCACCGAGGGTGATGCGCCGAAGGTGTTCGCGCAGCTCTCCGGTCGCAAGGTACCGCAGAACGCACTGTTCCTGACCGCGGTGATGCTGCTGTCGTCCGTGGTGCTGCTGGCGTTCGGGCTGGACAAGTCGGCCGGCTTCACCGTGGTGACCACGGTCTCGTCGCTGTGCTTCATGTTCGTGTGGACGATCATCCTGGTGAGCTACCTGGTGTACCGGCGGCGGCGCCCGCAGCTGCACGAGGAGAGCGCCTTCAGGATGCCGCTGGGCCGCGTGATGCCGTGGGTGGTGTTCGCCTTCTTCGCGTTCCTGCTGTGGGCGTTCACCCGCGAGACCGACACCCTGCAGGCCATGCTGGTGACCCCGATCTGGTTCGCGATCGTCGGCATCGCGTACGCGGTACTCCGCCGCACGCCCGAGCACCGGATGGCTCGCGAGGAGTTCGCCGCCAGGCGGGCCGCCGAGCACGACGCCGCCGCGCGGTGGCACCTGTCCCGATAACCCTCCCACTCAATCCTGTTCCGCCAGGATCGGCGCGTCCGGACCCAGCGGGCGGTGCAGGAGCGCGCCCCGCGTCACCGCCGCGCGACCGAAGCGGCCGCGGAGCGCGTCGAGCGCGAGGTCGAGATCGGCGTCGTGCTCGCCACCGTCGAACGGGAGCGTGAGCTGCACCGCGCCGTGGTTCTCCAGGTTCGCCAGCGACAGCCCGATCAGGGTGCAGCCTCGCTCGCGGATCAGCGGCATCGCCTCCTCGAGCAGGGCCCGCGCGGTGGCCAGCACGATCGCGGTGAGGTCGGTGGGCTCGCGCAGTGACCGGGACCGGGTGACGGCCGTGAAGTCGTCGAACCGCAGGCGCAGCTCGACGGTGCGCGCGACCCGCCCGGCGGCCCGCACCCGCTCGCCCAGCCGGTCCACGATCGCCAACAGCACCGCCTCGATCTCGGCCTCGGACCTGACCCGCCGGCCCAGGGCGCGCTGCGCGCCGATCGACTTGCGGCGCCGGCCCGTGTCGACGCGGCGCGGGTCGTGCGCCAGCGCGAGCGCGTACAGGTGCCGCCCGGTGCCGCGGCCCAGGAGTGCGGCCAGACGGTGCTCGCCCAGCTCGGCCATCTGCCCCACCGTGGTGATCCCGGCGTCGTGCAGCCGCGCCTCGGTCTTCGGGCCCACGCCCCACAGGCGGCGGACCGGCAGCGGATGCAGGAACTGCAGCTCCGTGCCGGGCGGGACCTCCAGCAGACCGTCGGGCTTGCCCACCTGGCTGGCCACCTTGGCGAGGAACTTGCTGCGCGCCACGCCGACGGTGATGGGCAGGCCCACCTCGGCCTTGACCCGCTCGCGCAGCCGCTGCGCGATCCGCACCGGGGTGCCGTCGATGTGGCGCAGCCCGCCGACGTCGAGGAACGCCTCGTCCACGGACAGGCCCTCGACCAGCGGGGTGATGTCCCGGAAGATCGCGAAGACCCGCTTGCTGGCCTCCATGTAGGCCTCGAACCGCGGCGGCATGGTGATCGCGAACGGGGCGAGCGCGAGCGCCTCGCGGTGCGGCATGGGGGAGCGGACGCCCTTGGCCTTCGCCTCGTAGCTGGCGGCCAGCACCACGCCGGATCCGACAAGCACCGGGCGGCCCCGCAGCCATGGGTGGTCGCGCTGTTCGACGGAGGCGTAGAACGAGTCCAGGTCGGCATGCAGGATCGACGCCTCGGTGCGCTGCTCCATGCCCATGACCGGAGTATGGACCGCGCGTCCGACAGGTTTTCCGGGCCGGATCCACAGCGCACCGGACGTGTCCCACATCACACCGGGGTGCGGGTAAGTCAACCGCCTTCCAGCGCGGATCCATGAGGGTAAGGGGCCGGTAAAAGCGCTGCTGGACCGACGTACGAAAATCGGTTCCGGAGTGACTCTCAGGGTGTGGTAAGGCGATGTCCAGGAAGATCGATTGACGCCGGGAACGGGCGGCGTTACGTTGCGGCCGTTCCTGATTCGAGCAGCGGAACAGGGGCGTTCACCACAGCCGATCGCGCCGTTCGGGCGCCGGACGTAAGGGGCTTATCCATGGCCGAGATGATTTCCAAGGTGAACCGGAGCGCTGTCCTCGCGGAGATCTCCGCGGACATCGACCGACCCGCGTACCTGGGGGCGACCGCCCCGGTGACCAGCGTGGGATTCGCGGCAGGTGGCGGGGGTGGTGTCGACGTCGCGGGAATGGGCGCCGACGCGAACTTCGCCGCCGCGGCAGGGCCTTCTGATCCGGGAGGCACGGTTGCGGCCCGCGGTCAGTCGTCTCGGCGCCCTCGACGGTGCCGAGCGGCTGGCCGCGGTCTGCCACGCGATCGCGTCCGCCGAGTACCTCGCCCGCGAGATCGACCGCGGTCCAGGAGGATTGGCGGACTGGTCGATCGACCGCGACGAGTTCCTGGCCCGTTCGCCGCGACTCGGCCGCATCGCCAATGCGGTCTCGGGGCGCGGGGCCACCAGGGCGATCCACGTACTGCGGCTCGCCGCCTCCGCAGCGGTGCTCGCCCCGTCGCCGCGCGCCGTGCGCCTGGCCGCCGATGCGGCACTGGCGATCTCGTCCGCGGCACAGCAGCCGCGCAACCGCTTCGGTGCCGACGGTGCCGATCACGTCTCGTTCCTCGTGTCCTCCACGTGCGCGCTGGCCCGGGCGGGGCAGCGCGATCCGCGGCTGGTGGACGCGTGCCTGTGGTATCTCGCCGCGCAGGCGACGCTGTCGTACACGGCCTCGGGCTGGGTGAAGGTCACCAGCCCCGTGTGGCGGTCGGGCCGGGCGGTCCTCGATGTGACCCGCACGCGGACCTACGGTGATCCCTTGGCCTGGAGGATCTTCCACGATCACCCCCGGCTGACCACCGTCCTCGAGCGCGGCGTGCTGGCCTGCGAGTGCCTGTTCCCGGTGAGCCTGTTGTTCGGAGGGCGGCCCGCACCGCTGTTCGCGGCGGCGATGGGCGGCTTCCACCTCGCCAACACCCGGGTGATGGGACTGGGGCGCTTCCTGTGGGCGTTCACCTCGATGTATCCGCCGCTCCTCTACGCGACCGACCCTCGCCGGCGGGCGGGCGTAGACGACGCCGGTGATCCGCCGCGGAGCGGAGCCTTCCCCCGCACTGTGGGCCTGGCCGCCCTCGCCGGCGCGGGCCTGCTCGCGGTCGAGCACCTCCGCCGCCGACGCCGGGTGCGGGCCGGGCGGGGCGATGAACGGACACTGCTCACCCGGGCCGGCGAGATCCGCTACCGCGACCTGGGCGCGGCGTCCGATACCGCTGCGCCCGTGGTGATCCTGGCCGGAGGGCTGGGCGCGGTGCCAGAGGGCTGGGAATGGATCGCGGCGGACCTGGCGGGCGATCACCGCGTCGTCGTGACCGATCGCGCGGCCCGGCCGCCGGACACCGGCGGGCCCGGGCTCGTCGGCGACGTGCAACGGATCGCGGATCTCGCCGCGGCGCTCGGGGGCGGGAATCCCGTGCACGTCGTGGGGCATTCGATCGGCGGCTACCTCGCGCTCCGCGCGGCCGAGGCGCAGCCCGCGATCGCCGGCGTGACCCTTCTGGACGCGAGCCACCCGGGCCAGTTCCGGCGCTCGCAGGTCCAGGCCCGGGGACGGAGCAACTGGGCGCGGCGCTGGCGATCATCGCGTGGTCCATGCGGTGCGGCCTCGGCCCGCTGGCGCAGCGCCCCGCATCGCTCGGCCTCCTGCCGGCGGCGGTCCGGGCGCTGGCCCTGGACCGGTTCCGGGAACCGTCGCTGTGGACGGCGGCCCGGCGGGAGTGGCGCGCGCTCGGGCAGGACGTCGCCGACGGCGGCGGTGTCGCCCCCGCGACGGCCGTCCCCCGCCTGGTGGTCACCGCGTCGGTGAGTGAGGACAACGATCCCGTCCACGGCGAGCTGCAGGACGAGTACGCCGCGGCCGGTGTCCGCGCGCGGCGCGCGGTGATCGACGGCGCGGATCACGACCAGCTGCTGTACGACCGCGAGCACGCCACTCGCGTGGCGGCGCTGATCAGGGAGTTCGTGGCGGCGGAGGCGGCGACGGGAGGCGGGCGTGTCCCCGCGTGAGCGCGCCGCGTGGGCGCGCACCGTCGAGTGGGGGCTCGCGGGCGCTCTGCTCGTGACCGCGGCCGGACAGCACCCGAACCGCATGTTCGATCGCGTCCGGCGCGCCGACCGGCTGGGGATCCTCATTCCCAACTGGCGGTTCTTCGCGCCCGAGCCGGCGCGCCACGACTTCCACGTGGTGCACCGGGTGGTCGCGGCGGACGGGAGCGTCGGGGAGTGGCGGGACACGGCACCGTCGGAGCCCCGGCGGTGGCGGCACGCCGTGTACTTCCCCGAGCGCCGACGCGACAAGGCCCTGTCCGACATCTGTACTGAGGTCGGCGTCCGGGCGTCGCGCGGCGACGTGCGCGACGCGACGGTGTACCGCCTGCTCCGGGAGTTCGTCCGGGCGCAGGTCCGGCGGGACCTCGCGGCGTGGGAGGACGGCGACGGTGCCGTCGGCCTCCAGTTCGCCGTGATCCGGTACGGCGGTTACGACGATTCCGAGGAGCCGCAGCACATCCTGGTCTCGGAGCTCGTCCCGCTGCGGGACGGCGCCGGCGACGCGGATCTGTAGCAGTGGTCATGAAGCGGCTGACGGGAGGGTGCGCCGTCGTTACCATCGGGACATGGAGTCATCAGTTCCATCCGGTGCTCCTGCGACGATGAGGGCCGTCCAGCTCGTCGGGCACGGCGGGCCGGAGAACCTCGTCTACCGCGAGGACGTCCCGGTGCCGGCACCCGCCCCCGGCGAGGTGCTCATCGACGTGCACGCGTGCGGTATGAACAACACCGACGTGTGGGTGCGCGAGGGCGCGTACGGCACCGAGACCGACCCGGGGTCGGTCTCCACCGCGCCGGGGCCGCTCCACGCTGGTCTTCCCGCGGATCCAGGGCGCCGACATCGTCGGCCGGATCGCCGCGGTCGGCGACGGGGTCGACGCCGCCCGCGTCGGCGAGCGGGTCATCGTGGATTTCAGCATCTACAACCGCCCCGAGGGCGACGAGAGCCTCGCGGACATCGACTACATCGGGCACGGCCGCGACGGCGGCTACGCGGAGTACGTCGCCGTTCCGTCGGAGAACGCCCACCGCACAACGGCTTCCATGAGCGACGCCGAGCTGGCCACGTTCTGCTGCGCGTACCTGACCGCCGAGCAGATGCTCGACCGCGCGCGGCTGGCGGGCGGGGAGAACGTCCTGGTGACCGGCGCGTCGGGCGGCGTGGGGTCGGCGATCGTGCAGCTCGCCCGGGTGCGCGGCGCGGTCCCGTACGCGATCTCGAGCCGCGGCAAGGAGGAGGCGCTCCTCGCCATCGGCGCCGAGCGAGTCGTCGTGCGCGGCGGCGATGATCTGGTGCGCGACGTCGAGGCCGCGGTCGACGGCCCCGTCGACGTGGTGGCCGACCTGGTGGCCGGGCCGATGTTCAACGACCTGCTGCGCATCCTGCGCCCGGAGGGGCGCTACACGACCGCGGGCGCGATCGGCGGCGCCGTGGTGCAGCTCGACCTGCGGACGATGTACCTCAAACAGCTCGAGCTGCACGGCTCGTCGCAGGGCACGCGGACGGCGTTCCGCCGCCTGCTCGGCCGCATCGAGAGCGGCGCGGTGCGGCCCCTGCTGCACGGCACCTACCGGCTGTCGGACATCCACGCGGCGCAGCGCGCGTTCGTGGGCAAGACGCACATCGGGAACCTCGTGGTCGTCCCCGACCGGCACTGGGCGGACGTGGGGGCGCCGCATGCTGCGGCGTGAACGGTCGCTCGAGCTGATCGACACCCAGTCCGGCGGCGACGTCAGCCGGATCGTCGTCGCGGGGATCGGCCCGATCCCGGGTTCGACGGTGCGCGAGAAGGCCCGGTACCTGCGCGACGAGGGCGACGGCCTGCGCCGGCTGCTGCTGTCCGAACCGTACGGCGACCCGGCCATGTCGGTGGACCTGATCGTGGAGCCGGGGCGCCCGGAGGCGCAGGCGGGCTACATCATCATGGAGGCGATGGGGTATCCGATGTACTCGGGCTCCAACACGATCTGCACGGCGACCGCGCTGCTGCAGAGCGGCGCGATCGCGATGCGGGAGGGGCGGCAGAACGTGGTGCTGGAGTCGCCCGCGGGGCTCGCGCGGATCGAGGCCGTGGTCGACGACGGGCGGGTGGAGTCGATCACCACCGAGGGCGAGCCCGCCTACGTGGCGCGGGAAGGGCTCACCGTCGAGGTCCCGTACTACGGCCGCGTCCGGTTCGATCTGGTGTGGAGCGGCGCGTATTACGCGGTCATCGACGCCCGCGACCACGACTTCACGCTCGGCCCCGAGGAACAGATCGCGCTGACGGCGTTCGGCGACGGGTTCGTGCGCGCCGCCGGGCCCGACCTGCTCCAGGAGCACCCGGACCTCGGCGACGTCGGGCCGCTGTCGTTCGCGCACTTCACCGGGGCGGTGCGCAGGACCGGCGACGGCCGGTTCGAATCCCGGTCGGCGACGTACGTGCACCCGGGGGTCCTGTGCCGCAGTCCCACGGGGACGGGGACCTCGGCGCGGCTGGCCCTGATGCACCGGCGCGGCGAGATCGCACCGGGGCAATCGCTGGAGACGGTCTCGCCCCGGGGTAACCGGTTCGTCGGCACGGTCCTGGCCGCAGTGCACGTGGGCGAGTACCCCGCCCTGCGGTCCGCGATCACCGGGAGCGCGCGACTGATCGCGCATTCGCGACTGGTGGTGGACCTCGAGGACCCGCTCGTGGACGCGTCGGATCTGGAGGGGCTGCTCACAGCGGTGTGACCGCCCGTTGCGCAGAACTGACTTTGAGTAAGGTTACTGAAAAGTCAGTTGCTGAGAGCCTCACCGAGGAGTCGCACGATGAGTACCTACCTGATCACCGGGGCCACCGGATTCCTGGGCCGCCGGATCGTCCCCGAACTGCTGGAGCGGGACCCGGACGCCGTGGTGCACCTGCTGGTACGCCCGTCGTCGGTGGGCAAGCTGGACGAGTGGCGCGAGCGTTGGGGCGGCCGGGTCGTGCCGCTACCCGGCGACCTGGAAGCCCCGGGCCTGGGCCTCGCCGCCGAACCCCAGGGTGTGGACGCGGTGCTGCACCTTGCCGCCGTGTACGACATGGCGGCGAGCGAGGAGGTGAACGACCGCGTCAACGTGGAGGGGACGCGCGCCGTCATCGCCCTGGCTCGGAGGCTCGGCGCGCAGCTGCACCACGTCTCGTCGATCGCCGTCTCGGGCGACCATCGCGGCACCTTCGCGGAGACCGATTTCGACCTGGGGCAGGGCTTCCCGACGCCCTACCATCGCACCAAGTTCGAGTCGGAGAAGCTCGTGCGCGAGGCGGACGGCCTGCGGTGGCGGGTGTACCGCCCCTCGGTCGTCGTGGGCGATTCGCGGACGGGCGAGATGGACAAGGTGGACGGGCCGTACTACTTCTTCCGCCTGTTCGGGATCATGGCGAAGATGCCGTCGATGCTGCCGGTGCTGATCCCGGACACGGGCGATACCAACGTGGTCCCCGTGGACTACGTGGCGGCCGCGCTCGTCGAGCTCATGCTGCGGCCCGGGAACGACGGTGCCGTGTACCACCTGGGCAACCCCGAACCGCAGAGTGTGCTCGAGCTCTACCGAGCCATCGCGCGACCCGTGGGCGCCCCGATCGCGGTCGGCACCGTGTCGCGCCGGGTGGTCGGCCCCGCGATCCGGCGCAGCGGTCGTGGCCGGGTGAAGGTCCTCCGCGACACGGCCCTCAAGCAGGCCGGCGTGCCGCCCCGGGTCTTCGAGAACCTCGGATTCACCGCGGACTTCACCACGGAGCTGACCCGGAAGGCGCTGCAGGGGACGGGGATCGAGCTGCCCCGGCTGGAGGACTACGGGCCCCGGCTGTACGAGTACTGGCGCACCAACCTCAACCCGGACCGGCTGCGCCGCGGCCATTCGGTCTCGGGGCGCACCGTGGTGATCACAGGCGCCTCATCGGGCATCGGCCGGCAGACGGCGATCACGCTCGGCGAGCTCGGCGCCCGGGTGATCATGCTGGCGCGCAACGCCGCCGAGCTCGAGGCCACGGCCGCGCAGGTCCGCGAGGCCGGCGGCGCGGCGTATCCGTACGTGTGCGACGTGACGGACGCGGACGCCGTCGACGCGGTGGTCGCGCGGATCCTCGCCGAGCACGGTCATGTCGACTATCTGATCAACAACGCCGGCAGGTCGATCCGCCGTTCGGTGAGGGCCTCGACCGGCCGCATGCACGACTTCGAACGGACCATGGAGGTGAACTACTTCGGCGCCGTCCGCATGATCCTCGCGCTGCTGCCGCACATGCGGGAGCGGGGATTCGGGCACATCGTGAACGTCTCGAGCATTGGTGTGCTCGCGCGCGGCCCGCGCTTCTCCGCCTATGTCGCGAGCAAGGCCGCGCTCGACGCGTTCACCGACATCGCGGCCACGGAGACACTCTCGGACCACGTCACGTTCACCAACGTCCACATGCCGCTCGTCCGCACCGACATGATCGCCCCGACCGAGGCGTACGACGACGTCCGTGCGATCAGCCCCGAGCACGCGGCCCGGATCATCGTCCGCGCGCTCCGCGACCGGCCCACGCGGGTGGACACCCCGCTCGGCGCCCTCGGCGCGCTCGGCCGCACCTTCACCCCGCGCATCACCCGTCGGATGCTGCACCAGGACTATCTCGCCTCCGCGGATTCCGCTGCGGCCAAGGGAGTGTCGGCGTGAGTCGCCGGGATCAGAGCCAGCGGTAGCGGATCTCCGGGCGGCCGCGGCCGCCGTACTCGGTGACCCGCTCGCACAACCGGTCGTCCGCCAGGCGTTCGAGATAGCGCCACGCCGTGACCCGCGAGACCCCGGTGCGCGCGGCTACGTCCGCCGCCCCGAGCGGCGAATCCGCATGGCGCAGTGCGGAGGTCACGGCCTCCATCGTCGACGGTGCCATTCCCTTCGGTGCGGAGGTGGCCGACGGTGCCTCGCGGAGCGCGGAGAACGCGGCGTCGACCTCGCGCTGGCCCACCTCGTCGCCGCTGAGCGCCTCCCGGAACGAGCGGTAGCGGGCGAGCCGATCGGCGAAGGCGGCGAACGTGAACGGCTTGATCAGGTACAGGATCGCGCCGCTCGCCATCGCGCCGCGGACGGTGGCGATGTCGCGTGCCGAGGTGATCACCATGACGTCGGGGCGCGGGGTCACGTCCGCGAGGTCCGCGGCCAGGTCGAGGCCGCTGCGGTCGGGCAGGCCCACGTCGGCGAGCACGAGGTCCACCGGGGTGCCGGCGGCGGCGTACCGTCGGACCCGCGACAGGGCGGCTGCGGCCGTACCGGCCACCCCGGTCACCGTGAACCCCGGTATCCGGGTGACGTATTCGGCGTGGGCGCGGGCGATCTGCGGCTCGTCCTCGACCACCAGCACGCGCACCGCGGTCATCGCGCCCCTCCCGTCGTGCCGGTCATGGTCACCGTGACCGTCGACGGTCCGCGGTGCGCGGCGATCGTGCCACCCGCCTGCCGGACCAGCTGGTCCACCAGCGCGAGCCCCAGCCCGCCGCCGTGCGCGCGGTCGCTGCGGTCCTTGGTCGAGTATCCCCGGGTGCGCGCCCGCGCGAACTCCTCGGTCCCCATGCCGGGCCCGCTGTCGGCGACGGCGAGCACCCAGGCACCGTCGGCGATGCCGGCGCTCAGCTCGACCCACCCGCCGGGACCGGCGGCGTCGATCGCGTTGTCCACCAGGTTGCCCACCAGTGTGAGCAGTTGCGCGTCCGGGAGGCCCGACGCGGCGAGGTCGGTGCCGGCGGCGACCGTCAGCTCCACGTCCAGCGCCGCCGCGGCGGCGGTCTTGGCCACCAGCAGCGCGGAGGTCGACGGGGTGGCGTCGCCCGCGAGCCGGTCGATCAGGCCCTGCGACGCGGTGCGGTCGGCCACCGCCAGCTCGGTCGCGGCCGCGCCCTCACCCAGCTCGATCATGGTGATCACCGAATGCAGCCGGTTGGCGTGCTCGTGCGCCTGCGCGCTGAGGGTCTCCGCCAGGGAGCGGGCGGTGTCGAGTTCGCCCAGGACCGTCTGCAGCTCGGTGCGGTCGCGCACCGTGAGGACGGTGCCGAGCGGCCCGGTGGGGCCGGTCACGGGCCGCCGGTTCACCAGGAGCACCCGCGACGCGGTCACGTGCAGTTCGTCGGTGAGGTCGTCCTCGCCCTGCAGCGAGGGCGGCAGATCGGACCGGACCACGGCACCGCCGGGCAGCTCCAACAGGCGGCGGGCCTCGTCGTTGACCACGCGCGCCGGACCGGCGGGCGCGTCGGCGTCGAAGACGACCAGGCCCTCGGACAGTGTGTGCAGCACGGCGTCGTGGTGCTCGTACAGGCCGCGCAGGTCGTCCGAACTGAGGCCGAGGGTCTGCCGGCGAAGGCGGCGTTCGGCGAGGAACGACAGGGCCACGAGCACGACGAGCCCGGCGATCACGACGGCGAGGATGCGGGGGAGGGCGTCGCGCACCTGGTCGCCGAGGCGCGCCCGCGTGACGCCGGCGGACACGAGGCCCACCAGGGTCCCGGACGCGTCGTACACCGGCGTGACGGTGCGGATCGACGGGCCCAGGCTGCCCGCGTAGGTCTCGGTGAAGGTCTCGCCGGCGAGCGCCCGGTCGATCGTGCCGGTGAACTTCCCGCCGATGAGGTCGGGGTTCGCGTGGCTCAGGCGGGTGCGGTCCGGGCGCATGATCACGACGAAGTCGAGTCCGGCCAGCCGCCCGATGCGCTGCGCCACAGGCTGCGCGATCGATGCCCCGTCGGGCGCAGCGAGGGCGGCCACCGTCGAGGGCGACGACGCCAGCGCGACCGCGGCGGCCCGGGTCTGCGCGCGGGCGGTGCGATCCCCGTCGTCGCGCGCCTGCGTGATCACCAGCCACGACGCGCCCGCGGCGATCACCAACAGGACCGCGACCTGGGCGAGGAAGGACTGCGTCGCGACGCTGCGGGTGCGGGTTCTCACGACTAGCAGGTTTACACAATGAACAGAAGTTGTGCCGCAGGTCACAGTTCTCGGAGTATTCAACGTGCAGCTCGGAACCGATCCAAGGAGGAACTCGTGGCGGATATCGCGGCGGCCGCGCCGGCGGCGAAACACAAGCGCGACAAGACCCACTGGCTCTACATCGCCGTGATCATCGCGGTGATCGCGGGCGTCGTGGTGGGCCTCGTCGCCCCCGAGTTCGGCAAGAGCCTCAAGCCGCTCGGTGACATGTTCGTCGACCTGATCAAGATGATGATCAGCCCCGTCATCTTCTGCACCATCGTTCTGGGCATCGGCTCGGTCCGCGCCGCGGCGAGCGTCGGCAGGATCGGCGGGCTCGCGCTCGCGTACTTCATCGGCATGTCGACGTTCGCGCTCGGCATCGGCATCGTGGTGGGCAACCTGCTCAAGCCGGGAACGGGTCTGGGCATCCACCCGGATCCCGCCGTGGCCGCGAAGTACGCCGATCAGGCGCACGCGGCGGGCGGCACGTGGGGCTTCATCCGCGGCATCGTGCCCGAGACGCTGTTCTCGGCCCTGACCGCCGGCAGCGTGCTGCAGGCACTGTTCGTGGCGCTGCTGGTGGGCTTCGCCCTGCAGGCCATGGGCCCGGCCGGTGAGCCCGCGGTGCGGGCGATCGCGGTGCTGCAGAAGCTCGTGTTCCGCGTCCTGGTCATGGTGCTGTGGCTCGCGCCGGTGGGCGCGTTCGGCGCCATCGCCGCCGTGGTCGGGGCGACGGGGTTCGACGCCGTCATCCAGCTGGGCTGGCTGATGCTCGCGTTCTACATCACCTGCGTGCTGTTCGTGTTCGTGGTGCTCGGCACCATCCTACGGCTGGTCACGGGCCTGTCGGTGTTCAAGCTGGCCCGCTACCTGGCCCGCGAGTACCTGCTGATCGTCGCGACGTCGTCCAGCGAGTCGGCGCTGCCGCGGCTGATCGCGAAGATGGAGCACGCGGGCGTCGAGAAGACCACCGTGGGCATCGTGGTGCCCACCGGCTACTCGTTCAACCTGGACGGCACCGCCATCTACCTCACGATGGCGTCGCTGTTCATCGCGGACGCGATGGGCTCGCCGCTGAGTTACGCCGAGCAGTTCTCGCTGCTGCTGTTCATGATGATCGCCTCGAAGGGCGCCGCGGGCGTCACCGGGGCGGGCCTGGCCACCCTGGCGGGCGGCCTGCAGAGCCACCGTCCGGAGCTGCTGGGCGGCGTGAGCGTGATCGTGGGCATCGACCGGTTCATGTCCGAGGCCCGGGCGCTGACCAACTTCTCGGGCAACGCGATCGCCACCCTCCTCGTCGGGAAGTGGACGCACACCGTCGACCTGGCGCAGACCCAGCGCGTCCTCGACCGGCAGGACCCCTTCGACGAGGCGACCATGGTCGACGACCACGTGGAGGCCCCGCCCGCGGAACCCGCAGCGGCGCACTGACGCGCGCCGACGGCTCACGCCGTCCTGACCGCCGCTCGCGGTCAGGACGGCGTGAGCGCTTCGCGAGGTCGCGGGCCTGTTGCTCGGTGAAGTCGGCCGCGAGCTGGATCGCGCCGTTCCTGATCGGGTCCGCGATGATCGGTGCCGAGAGGACCCGCGCGTCGACCACCATCGCGAGCTGCTTGCCGACGTTCCCGGACGTGGCGGTGGCGAGTGCGGCACCGTCCTCGTCGGTGAGCTGGATGTTCACCACCCACCTGCCGCCGCTCTGGTCGGCGCCGGCGGCGCGCACCGGTGCGTGCGCCACCGACCGCCCGAGCCGGAACAGCATCGGGCCGGTGCGCTCACACAGCTCCGCCGGCGCCGACGGTGCGGGGCCGGCCGTGGGGCAGGGCGCTCGCCCACGGGCTCTGCCGACGTCACCAGGCGCAGCTGGAGCACCGGCGCCGCGGGTGCGGGCGAGGCGGGACTCTCCTGCCCGGCGTCGCCGGGCCGGCCGCACGCGGCGGTCACGGCGAGGGTCGCGGTGAGGGCGGCGGCGGTGGTCGCGATCCGGGTTCCTCCTCGATGTGCCATGTCCTCACAGGGTAGGGGCTGTCGACGGTCAGCGGGCGAAGTGCGCGCGGACCGCATCCTCGGCGAGGCCGTAGTCGGCCAGCGAGTACGTGTGGTTGGGGCGGCGGGCGCCGGAGCGGCTGGCGTCGTGCATGGCCGACATCGCCTGCCGCGCATCGTCGGTCAGGTCCAGGCCGAACGATCCGTAGATGGTCCCGACGGTGCCGAGCGGGTCGGCCACCAGGTCGCGGTAGTCCACGTCCACGAACTGGGCACCGCGGCCGGCGGCGGTGTGCCGCGCGCGGGCCTCGTCGAAGGCGGCGAGCCCGCGGGCCCACGTGTCCAGCTGGTCCGCGCCGATGGTCGCGCCGGTGAACGCCGTCGACCAGCCCTCGGTCGCGTGCTGGGCGAGCGAGCAGACCGAGGCGATGATCGTCTCGGCCGGCCGGTGGCACTGCACGACCAGGGCGTCCGGGTACACTTCGAGCACGGCGTCGAGCGCGAACAGGTGGCTGGGATTCTTGAGCACCCACCGCTTCTCGGGCTCGTTCATCCCGATCAGCTGCAGGTTCCGTCTGTGCCGACGGTACGCTGGTGCCCAGTCCTGCGCGGCCAGCCAGGCCGCGTACGACGGGACGTGCGCGAGGCACTCGTAGGACACGGAGTGCACCGACTGTCGCAGCAGTTGCCAGCACTCCTCCACCTCGGACGCCGACATGTAGTGCAGCCCCATGAATTCGGGGTGCTCGGTGTGGTGCTGCGCGTACTGCTCGTCGAGCATCCGGAAGATCGGGTTGTCGGCCCAGCTCGCGCGCGGGGCCGCGGCTGGGGACCTCCGCGAGCCACATCTGCAGCCCCTGGTTGCCGGGGTCGGCGTCGAGGAGGCGGTGCAGCGCAGTGGTTCCCGAGCGGGGAGGCCGGTGACGAAGATCGGCCGTTCGATCGCCACGTCGGCGTGCTGCGGGTTCGCGGCGAACGCGGCCTCGCTGATCAACCGGGCCGACAGCGCGCCGCGCAGGAATACCCGGGAGAGCTTCGAACCGAGCTCGGTGAGCGCCGCCTCGTCGCGGTAGGAGTCCAGCAGGACCTGCAGCCCCTCGCGATAGCCGTCCGACGGGTCGCCGAAGTCGCTGAGGCCGGTGCGGCGCATCGCCGACTCGTGCAGGTCGTCGACGGTTCCCACCCGGGTGCCGGCGAGGTCGTGGCTCTTAGACATGGAACTCTCCGCAGTTGACGTCGAGCGTCTGGCCGGTGATGCCCGACGCGCGGGGTGAGGCGAGGAACAGGACGGCGGAGGCCACCTCGTCCTCGGTGGGCAGGCGCCGCAGGTCCGAGTTCTTCGCCGCGTCGGCGTAGTCCTCCTCCACCGTGACCCCCTTGGTGCTGGCGCGGTACTCGAAATAGGCCTTGAGCGTGTCGCCCCAGATCCAGCCCGGCACCACGGAATTGATCCGGATACCCTCGGGGCCGAGCTCGGTGGCCAGCGACTGCGCGAGCGCGAGCTGTGCCGTCTTCCCGGCCTTGTATCCGCCGTAGCGCAGGTCGGAGTGGCGGATCACCATCGAGTTCACGTTCACCACGGCGCCGCCGCCTTCCGCAGCGGCGAGCGCCTCGCGGAAGGCGAGCACGGTGCGCAGCGCGCCGAGCGCCATGAGGTCGACGCTCTGCAGGATGTGGGCGGGATCGGTCTTCACCAGGCGCTGCATAGACGGATACGTGAACGCGTTGTTCACCACGGCATCGACCCGGCCGAACCGCTCCTGCACCTGCGTCGCCAGGGAGGCGAGCGACGCCTCGTCGGTGATGTCCGCGGGGATCGCGACGGCACCGTCGATCTCGGCGGCCATGGCCTTCAGCCGCTCCGCGTTCCGTGCGACGAGGACGACCCGCGCGGCCTCGTCGGCGAACTGTCGGGCGAGCACCGCGCCGAGGGCCGGCCCGGCCCCCGCGATGACGACGACCCTGCCGTCGAGTCCCAGCCCGGCCATCAGCCGACCATCCTTTCTCCGATGAGCCGCGCCCGCTCCGCGATCCGGGCGCGCCACGCGGCGCCCTCGATGCGGTTGGCCGCATAGTGGGGGAGATGCTGCGCGACGTCCGCGAGCGGGGCCACCTGCGCGGTGGGACCATCGGCGGCCGAAAGCGGAGAAGCGGTGCGCTGCCAGCGGAACTGGAGGTAGCCCCGACGGTGCCCGAGCGTCTCGACCCAGTTGGTGACGCCGGGATCCTTCTCGGACACCACGATCCGGATCATGCCGTCCGGATCCACCTGCGCCTGCGCGCCGTTGAGCGAGGTCTGGTGGTGGATGTAGTCGAGCGAGATGTACCAGAGGCTGCCGAGCTGGAAGCCCAGGTACGGCGCGTCGCCGCGGGGCACGGTGATGATGAGCGCCTGGTCGTCCGCGAGGTCGTAATGGCCGACCGCCGAGTACTGCGTCGCCAGCCCGCCGGGCGTGAGCCGCGGGGCGGTGAGGGTGTTCACCGGCAGCGGGTCGTAGAACCACTTGGGGAACTGCAGCCAGGTCTTCACGCGGTTCACCAGCTGCTTGCCCGCGGCGGCGTAGCGCTTGGCCATGAGCTCGGGTGTGACCGGCGGCGGGGCGGTCCCGGCGGTGTCGGCGCGGGCGATGGCGAAGGTGCTGCGCTGCGCCGCCCAGTCGTCGAAGACCTCGCGGATCACCAACTGCGCCTTGCCCGGTGGCAGCCGGTAATAAGACCCGGGCACCGGTTCGCCGGGGCCGAACCGCACCTCGAAGCGGCCGTCGGAGCCGATCGTGAGCTCGCGGTCGTCGAAGGCGACGGTGCTGGCCGGCACGTTGTCATCGGTGTACTCGCCGCCGCCGAGCACCTGAAAGCTGATGTCGGCCGTGGTGCCGCGGCGGCCGGTGACGACGTACTCGTGCGCGCCGTCGACGCGCGCACCGAAATACAGCGTGTCCGGGTTGTCGAGCCCCATCTTGGTGAACGGCCCGGTGCCGCTGAGCAGGAACGGGTGATCCTTGTCGAACCCGAACGCGCCGTGCACGCAGGCCGCCACTCCCTGCGCGAGGTATTGCAGCCCCTCCAGCAGGTCGGCCTCGGTCTCGATGTGCGGTGCCGCGGCGACGAGGCCCTCGGCCTCGGTGATCGCCGCGACGAGCGGATCGCTGTACATCCCACCTCCGATAGTGGTACAAATATGGACCAATTCGGTAGAACCTGTTCCAGACCGTAGGCGCAGGTGTCGCGGAGTGTCAAGGGAGTGGCGATGACGAATGTGGTGGGGGAGCCCGCGGAGCGGGCGCGATGAGCCGGACCTCGCCCCCGACCGAACGGGTGGTCGCGGTGCTGGAGTTCCTGTCCCGTCACGAGCGCGAGCGGTTCGGCATCTCGGAGCTCGCCCGGCGCGTGGGGCTGAGCAAGCCCACCTGCCTCGGCATCGCCGCCACGCTGGTCGAATCGGGCTACCTGATCCGCGACGACCGGGACAAGACCTACCGCCTCGGCCCCGCCCTGATCCCGCTCGGGCGGGCCGCCCGCACCTCGCTGCGGGCGGATCCCGCGGGCGGTGACATCCTGGCCGGGCTGTGGGAGGCGTTCGGGCATCCGGTCTCGCTGTCCGGCGTGGTCGGCGACCGAGTGACGGTGCTCGACGTGGCCGTCGACCCCGGCCGACCGGCGATGGTCAAGGTGGGCGACAGCTACCCGTTCACGCCCCGATCGGGCTCATGTACGTGCTCTGGGACCGCACCGGGCGGCTCGAGCGCTGGGTCGCACGCGACCGGGTCCGCGCCGACGGGGACCGGCTCGCGCGGGTCATCGAGACCTGCCGCGCCGACGGCTACCTCGTCGAACTCCTGACCCTGCGGGGCAACAGTTGTACCGGCTCATGGCCGGCGTGCCGGGCGACATCCCGGCGGAGCTGCGGGCGCTGCTCGGCGAGGTCGTCGCGGGCATCGGCGACCGGGTTCACCTGCGGGGCGAGACGGACGAGCCCGGTGCGACGCGGAATGTCAGCGTGATCTCCGCACCGGTCTACGACGGCGACGGCGCGCAGGCGATGGTGGCCAGCCTGTACGTCAGCGCCGAGCTCGACGAAGCGGGGATCGCGGAGCGGGCGGCCGCGCTCATCGCCGCGGCCGACCGGGTCACCGTGCGGATCGGGGTCGCAAGCCCGGGCGCTGACGGGCGTCGACGGGCGTTGACACGTGGCGAGAACGCGTTCTAATCTCGGAACAGAAATGGACCAAAGCAGTCCAAATATGAACCGGAGGTTGGAGTGGTGGAGACGACGGTCGCCGCGGATCATCTGCGGGTCCTCGAGGCAGAGGCGGTGTACGTCTTCCGGGAGGTGGCCGCCACCTTCGAGCGGCCCGTGCTGCTGTTCTCGGGCGGCAAGGATTCGGTGGTCATGGTGCACCTCGCTGCTAAGGCCTTCTGGCCCGCCGCGATCCCGTTCCCGGTGCTGCACATCGACACCGGGCACAACTTCGACGAGGTGCTCGCGTTCCGCGACCAACTCGCCTCCGAACGCGGGCTGCGGCTGGTGGTCGGCAGCGTGCAGGACGACATCGACTCGGGTGCCGTCGTCGAGCCCACCGGCCCGGGCGCCACCCGCAACCGCCTGCAGACGGCGACGCTGCTCCGCACGATCGGCGAGCACCGGTTCGACGCCGCCTTCGGCGGGGCGCGCCGCGACGAGGACAAGGCGCGCGCCAAGGAGCGGATCTTCAGCTTCCGCGACCGGTTCGGCCAGTGGGACCCCCGCGCGCAGCGCCCCGAGCTGTGGAACATCTTCAACGGCCTGCGCGGCAAGGACGAGCACATCCGCGTATTCCCGCTCTCCAACTGGACCGAGCTGGACATCTGGCAGTATGTCGTCGCCGAGTCGATCGCCCTGCCGTCGCTGTACTTCGCACACGAGCGCGAGGTGATCGAGCGCGACGGGATGCTGCTGTCCACCGGGCCGCTCGTCGCGCCCATGCCCGCTGAGAGGCCCGAGCGCCGGACCGTGCGGTTCCGCACCGTCGGCGACGCGACGTGCACGGGCGCCGTCGAATCGGACGCCGCCACCCCCGAGGCCGTGGTGGCCGAGGTCGCCACCACCCGGATCACCGAGCGCGGTGCGACCCGCGCCGACGACCGGATCTCGGAGGCCGGCATGGAGGACCGGAAGAAGGAGGGCTACTTCTGATGGAGATCCTGCGCATCGCGACCGCCGGCAGTGTGGACGACGGCAAGTCGACGCTCATCGGACGGCTGCTCTACGAGTCGAAATCCGTGCTGGAGGACCAGCTGAGCGCGGTCGCCGCCACGACCGCCGCCCGCGGCGAGGAGGGCGTAGACCTGGCGCTGCTCACCGACGGCCTGCGCGCCGAGCGGGAACAGGGCATCACGATCGACGTGGCCCACCGTTACTTCGCCACCGCCACTCGTAAGTTCATCCTCGCCGACACCCCCGGGCACGAGCAGTACACCCGGAACATGGTCACGGGGCGTCCACGGCCGACGTCGCGCTGATCCTCGTCGACGCCCGGCACGGCCTCACCCGCCAGTCCCGCCGGCACACCTTCCTGACCTCGCTGCTCGGCGTCGAGCACATCGTGCTGTGCGTCAACAAGATGGACCTCGTGGGCTTCGACCGCGCCCGCTTCGACGCGATCCGCGCCGAGTTCGCCGAGTTCGCCGCGAAGCTCGAAGTGCACGACGTGGAGGCCATCCCGGTCTCCGCGCTGCTCGGAGACAACATCACCGAGCGGTCGGGCAACACGCCCTGGTACGACGGCCCGTCTCTGCTCTACCACTTGGAGAACGTGCACGTGGTGAGCGATAAGAACCTCATCGACGCCCGCCTGCCCGTCCAGTACGTGATCCGCCCCCGCGACAGCGACTTCCGGGGCGTGGCCGGCACCGTCGCCTCCGGGGCGTTCGCGGTCGGCGACGACGTGGTCGCGCTCCCGTCGGGCTTCACGACGACGGTGGCCGAGCTCTACCGGCCCGGGGAGTGAAGGCGGACCGGCTGGAGGCCGGTGAGGCCGCGTGCGTTCGGCTCGCCGACCATCTCGACGTGGGCCGCGGCGACGTGCTGTGCCGGCCGGCAAACCGGCCGCAGTCCGCGACGGACCTCGACACCGTGCTGTGCTGGTTCTCCGGCACCGCGACGCTGACCGCCGGCGCCGAGTACCGGATGCTGCACGCCCACACCGCCGAGCTCGTGCGGGTGGAGGCGCTGGACTACCGGCTGGACACCAGCACGCTGCACCGCGAGCAGGACGCCGCCGAGCTCGGTCTCAACGACATCGGCCGCGTGCAGCTCACCGCGCGCCGCCCGGTCCTGTTCGACCCGTACCGCCGCAACCGCACCACCGGCAGCTTCGTCCTGGTCCACCCACACACCAACGAGACCGTCGCCGCGGGGATGATCACCGGCCCCACCCTGAAGGCCAGCGCGGTGGTGTGGCACGGCGCGGCCGTGCGCCGCGAGGACCGCGCGACCCGCGGCGGCACCGTCTGGCTGACGGGGCTCTCCGCGTCGGGCAAGTCGACGGTGGCGTGCGAGCTCGAGCGCCTGCTGGTGGCCCGGGGGATCCCCGCCTACCGGCTCGACGGCGACAACCTGCGGCACGGCCTCAACGCCGACCTCGGCTTCACGCCGGAGGACCGCGCGGAGAACGTGCGCCGCGTGGGCGCCGTCGCGCAGCTGCTCGCGGATGCGGGGACGGTGGCGATCGCGTCGCTGATCAGTCCGTACCGCGCGGACCGCGACCGGATCCGGGCCGAGCACGAGAAGGCGGGACTGCCCTTCCTCGAGGTCTTCGTCGACACCCCTGTCGAGGTGTGCGAGCAGCGCGACCCCAAGGGCATGTACGCGAAGGCCCGGGCCGGCGAGATCGCGGAGTTCACCGGGATCAGCGCGCCCTACGAGGCGCCGCAGCGGCCCGAGCTCGTGCTGCGGCCGGCCGACGGCGAGCCCGCGGAACAGGCGCTCGTGGTGCTGGACCGCTGGCTGAAAGTCCGCCCGTGAATCCCCCGTCTAAACTGGGCGGGTGCACGTAGACACGGTCTCCCACGCCGCCTCCACGCCCGATGTCGACCAGCCGTTCCGTGAGCTCGGACTTAAGGACGACGAGTACCAGCGGATCCGCGAGATCCTCGGCCGCCGCCCCACCGACGCCGAGCTCGCCATGTACTCGGTGATGTGGTCGGAGCACTGCTCCTACAAGAGCTCGAAGGTGCACCTGCGCTACTTCGGCGAGACCACCACCGACGAGATGCGGTCCACCATGCTGGCGGGCATCGGCGAGAACGCGGGCGTCGTGGACATCGGCGACGGCTGGGCCGTGACCTTCAAGGTCGAATCGCACAACCACCCGTCCTACGTGGAGCCCTATCAGGGCGCGGCCACCGGCGTCGGCGGCATCGTCCGCGACATCATGGCCATGGGCGCCCGCCCGATCGCCGTGATGGACCAGCTGCGCTTCGGCGCGGCCGACGCGCCCGACACCCGCCGCGTGCTCGACGGGGTGGTGCGCGGCGTGGGCGGCTACGGCAACTCGCTCGGCCTGCCCAACATCGGCGGCGAGACCGTCTTCGACGCCTCCTACGCGGGCAACCCGCTGGTCAACGCACTGTGCGCCGGCGTGCTTCGCGCCGAGGACCTGCACCTGGCGTTCGCCTCGGGCAAGGGCAACAAGATCATCCTGTTCGGCGCCCGCACCGGGCTCGACGGCATCGGCGGCGTGTCCGTGCTCGCCTCGGAGACCTTCGAGGAGGGACAGAAGCCCAAGAAGCTGCCCGCCGTGCAGGTGGGCGACCCGTTCACCGAGAAGGTGCTCATCGAGTGCTGCCTCGACCTGTACCGGGAGAAGCTCGTCGTGGGTATCCAGGACCTCGGCGGCGCCGGGCTGTCGTGCGCCACGTCCGAGCTCGCCGCGGCCGGCGACGGCGGGATGCTGATCGACCTCGACCAGGTGGCGTGCCGTGCCGAGGGCATGACCGCGGCGGAGATCCTCTCCTCCGAGTCGCAGGAGCGCATGTGCGCCGTCGTGACCCCGGAGAACGTGGACGAGTTCATGAAGGTCTGCGCCAAGTGGGACGTGCTGGCCACCGTGATCGGCGAGGTCACCGACGGCGAGCACCTCGTCATCACCTGGCACGGTGAGACCGTGGTCGACGCGCCCGCGCGCACCATCGCCCACGACGGCCCTGTCTATGAGCGCCCCGTCGCGCGCCCGGCGTTCATGGACGAACTGATCGCGAACACCACCGCCGGCCTGCGCCGGCCCGCGTCCGACGACGAGCTGCGCGCCACCGCGCTGAAGATGCTCGCGTCGCCCGCGCTGTGCTCGCGCAAGTTCATCACCGAGCAGTACGACCGCTACGTGCGCGGTAACACCGTCCTCGCGGAGAACGCGGACGGTGGCGTCATCCGCATCGACGAGACCACGCAGCGCGGTATCGCCCTGTCCACCGACGCCTCGGGCCGCTACACCTACCTCGACCCGTACACCGGCGGGCAGCTCGCGCTGGCCGAGGCCTACCGGAACGTCGCCGTCACCGGTGCCACCCCGAAGGCCGTCACCGACTGCCTGAACTTCGGCTCGCCGGAGGACCCGGGCGTGATGTGGCAGTTCCAGCAGGCCGTGCACGGCATCGCCGACGGCTGCGTCGAGCTCGGCATCCCCGTGACCGGCGGCAACGTGAGCTTCTACAACCAGACCGGGGCCACCGCCATCCTCCCGACGCCGGTGATCGGCGTGCTCGGCGTCATCGACGACGTGCGGCGTCGTATCCCGACGGGGTTCGGCACCGAGCCCGGCGAGACCCTCTACCTGTTGGGCGAGACCCGCGACGAGTTCGACGGCTCCATCTGGGCGCAGGTCGAGCACGATCACCTCGGCGGTGTGCCGCCGAAGGTCGATCTGCAGCGCGAGAAGCTGCTCGCCGACGTGCTGACCGCCGCCTCGCGCGACGGTCTCGTCTCGGCCGCGCACGACCTGTCCGAGGGCGGCCTGTGGCAGGCCGCCGTCGAGGGCGCCCTGGCCGGCGAGACCGGTCTGCGCCTGCTGCTCCCGGAGGGGGCGGACGCCTTCGTGCAGCTGTTCAGCGAGTCGACGGGCCGCGTGCTCGTCGCCGTGCCGCGCAGCGAGGAGACCCGGTTCGCGGCCATGTGCGCCGCCCGCGAGCTCCCGGCCGTCCGCATCGGCGTGGTCGATCAGGGCAGCGACTCCGTCGAGGTCCAGGGCCGGTTCAGCGTGACGCTGGCCGACCTGCGCGCCGCGCACGAGGGCACGCTGCCCGCGCTGTTCGCCTGATGGCGGCACCGTCGGGCGAGAGCACCGGAGCGGCCGCGGCGTCCGATCCCGGCCTGCACGCGGGGCTCCGCGCCCGGCACCTGATCATGATGAGCCTCGGCTCCGCGATCGGCGCCGGGCTGTTCGTGGGCTCCGGCAAGGGGATCGCGCTGGCCGGGCCGGCGGTGCTCATCGCGTACGCGGTGGCGGGGCTCGTGGTGATCGCCGTGATGCGGATGCTCGGCGAGATGGTGGCCGCGGACCCGAATCCCGGCGCCTTCTCCTACTACGCGGGGCGCGCGCTGGGGCCCGGCGCGGGCTTCGCCGTGGGTTGGCTCTGGTGGGTGCAACTGTGCCTGGTGGTGGCCGCGGAGGCCGTGGCGGCAGCGGCCATCCTGAACGGACTGCTGCCCGGCGGGCCGCCGGTGTGGCTGTGGGCGCTGCTGTTCATGCTGGCGCTGACCGCGCTGAACCTCGCCGGGGTGCGCGGCTTCGGCGAGTTCGAGTTCTGGTTCTCGCTGATCAAGGTCGTGTTCGTCGGGCTCTTCCTGGTCGTGGGCGTGGGCTTCCTGCTCGGCTGGACGAGCGCACCGTCGCCTGGGCTGGGCAACCTGACCGACTTCGCACCCCAGGGGATCAGCGGTGTCGTGGCCGCGCTGCTGGTGGTGGCCTTCGCGTTCGGCGGGATCGAGATCGTCGCCGTCGCGGCGGCCGAGACGAAGGACCCCGAGCGCACCGTCGGGCGTGCGATCCGCGCCACGGTGTGGCGGATCCTGGTCTTCTACGTCGGCAGCGTCGCAGTGATCCTGCTGGCCCTGTCGTGGGACGACCCCGCGGTGGCGCAGGAGCCCTTCGTCGCCGTCCTCAAGGCCGCCGGGCTACCCGCGGTCGGTACCACGCTCGGCGTGGTCATCGTGATCGCGCTGCTGAGCTCGCTCAACGCGAATCTGTACGGCAGCTCGCGGATGCTCTACTCGCTCGCCGAGCGCGGCATGGCGCCCGGGATCTTCGGGCGCGCGAACGCCTCGGGCGTACCCGTGCTCGCCGTGCTCGCCAGCTCCGCCATCGGCTTCCTCGCCGTCCCCGCGACGTACGTGTGGGGTTCCGAGGTCCTGGACCGGCTGCTGGCGGTGGTCGGGTCCACGCTCATCGTGACCTGGCTCGCGACCATCGCGTCGCAGATCGTGCTGCGCCGCCGCGCCGACCGCGACGGCACCCGGCTCCCGCTGAAGATGTGGGCCTACCCGTACCTGTCCTGGGCCGTGCTGGCGCTCCTGCTGGGCATCGTGGCCCTGGCGGTCGCCAACGACGACGTCCGGGACCAGGTGCTCTCGACGGCCGCCGTGGTGCTGCTGCTGTGGGTCGCGGGCACGGTGCACGCGCGGGTGCGGTCGCGGCGTGCCTCCGTGGAGCGGTAGAGCCCGGCGAAGCGTTTCGCCACCGCGAACGACGTGCCGGCGACGATGCGGCTGCCGCACGCCCTACTGCTGCGTGCGGTCACGAAGGCGGAGCAGCGCAAGCGGAAGGAGATACAGGCTTGCGGCGGCGGCCCCCACGACGATCGGGCCGGTGGGACCGAGGGACGATGCGAGGGCGACTCCGGCGATCGCGGATCCGGCAGCGGTTCCGGCGTTGAACGCGGATGTGCTCAGCGCGGAGGCCAGAGTGGGTGCGGCGGACGCGAATCCCACGACCTTGCCGATCAGCACCGGGTTGGTGGACATGCCGAACAGCCCGAGCATCGCGATGAGGATCACTGTCGGGATCGCGAAGTTCGAGAGGAACAACAGCCCGACGAGGACGGCGAAGGTCATCGAGGAGGACACGAACAGCACGCGGTACGGGTGCTCGGCGCCGATCCGTCCGCCGAGGTAGGACCCGGCGAGGGCGCCGAGGCCGTAGACCACCAGCAGTGCGGGGACGGCGCTACTTGGTAGGCCGGTGTTCTCGGTGACGATCGGGGCGATGAAGCTGTAGACCGAGAGGGACGACGCACAGACGATCGCGCATCCGGCGAGGGCGAGCCAGACCCGGGTGTCTTTGAGCGCTGCGAACTCGGTGCGCAGTGAAGGGGTGGACGTCGGGTCGGTGTCGGCGCCGACGGAGCGGAACACGACGGCAGCGCCGACTGCGGCGATGACCGCGAGAACCCAGAAGGGGCCGCGCCAGCCGACTGCCTGGCCGGTGAACGCACCCAGTGGGACGCCGAGGACGTTGGCGAGCATCCCGCCGCCGAGGACGATGCCCAGTGCACGAGAGGCGGCCTGGGGGCCCGCAGCTTGCGCGCCGACGACGGCGGCGACGGCCCAGAACGCTCCGGTGGCCAGGGCGGTGACGAATCGTGCGCCGAGGATCACCGGAAAGCTCGTCGACACCGCCACGATCACGTGGCCGACGGCGAAGATCAGCAGAGAGAGGCTGAGGGTGACTCGTCGCGGCAGGCGGAGCGTGAGCACCGCCATCAATGGTGTTCCGACGATCATTCCGACGGCGAACACGGTGATCATGAGCGCGGCGTGGGAGACGGTGATGCCGAGGTCGGAGGCGATCTCGGGCAGGATGCCGGCGACGACGAACTCGGTGGTTCCCATCAGGAAGGTACCCGCGGCGAGGACGAACACGAGCAGGGGCAGGCGATCAGACGTGCGCTTCTGGGGTTCGGTGGAGATCGACATATCACCTACTAGACCAGCGGTTCCGGCCCCGGACAGTCCCGCTGAATGGAGGTACCGGCAGGGACCCCATCGCGTGGCCGGTTCCACGCTGTCCGGATCGGCTCAGTGATCTGCGCGGCGGTCGGCGCTCTCGGCGGTGCCGTACTCGGATGCGGCCCAGGACGCGAGGAGCTGCATGCGTTCGGCGGACGGGGAACCGGGTTCTGCGGTGTAGATCGTCAGCGTCAGCCCGGGCTCCGCTGCCATCTCGAGGCCCTCGAAGGCGAGCATCATTTCTCCGACGACGGGGTGGCCGAAGGTCTTGAACCCGGTGCCATGGTGGCGTACGTCGTGCCGGCCCCATCGCTCTCGGAAATCCGCCGAGCGGGTCGACAGTTCGCCGATGAGGTCGTGCAGGTCCTTGTTGTGCGGATCGCGGCCGGCCTCGGTCCGCAGGATCGCGACGGTGACGTCGGCGAAGGCCTCCCAGTCCGGGTGGAATTCGGGCGCTCGCTCGTCCAGAAAGACGAACTTGGCCAGGTTCGGCGGCGCGCCGGGCATGTCGTAGACGGGGCTGTAGAAGGCTCGAGCCAGCAGATTGGCTGCGAGCAGATCCATCCGGCCGTTCCGAACGAACGCGGGACCGCCGGTCACCGCGTCCAGGGCCCACTGCAGGCTGGGATGCGCCGCCCATCCTTTCGGACTGCGGCGCCGCGGCGGGCGGGCCACGGGGCTGGCAGCGTGAGCCAGGTCGAAGAGGTGGGCGCGCTCGGCGTCATCGAGCAGGAGCGCCCGGGCGAGCGCACTGAGCACCTCGGGAGAGGCTCCGCTGATCCCGCCCCGCTCGAGCCTCGTGTAGTACTCGACACTGACGCCGGCGAGGGTGGCGACCTCGCTGCGCCGTAGCCCTGCGACCCGGCGGTTGGTGCCCGTGGGCAGTCCCACCTGCTCCGGGGTCACGTTCGCGCGGCGTGACGTCAGGAACTCGCGAACCTGCGCTCGATTGTCCATGGGCCCGAAAATAGTCGGTCGCGCGTCGGAAAGGAGGCACTGCGAGTGCCTCCATCGAGAGGGACTCCCGCACCTGAGCAACGTCGGCGAGCATCGAGAGCAGGACCACCAGTACCGATGGAAGGAGCGCCGAGATGCGCGCTGTGTTCATGGACGCCGCGGGCGAGATCACCGTTGGGGAGCGTGAGGACCCGCGGATCATCGATCCCACCGACGCCGTGATCCGGCTGACCGCCACCTGCATCTGCGGTTCGACCTGTGGCCGTACCGCGGGGTCGAGCCAGTGGACCACACCCCGATGGGGCACGAGTACGTCGGTGTCGTCGAGCAGATCGGCGACGCCGTGACGACGGTGAAGCCGGGCGATTTCGTGGTCGGTTCCTTCGTCATCTCGTGCGGTGAGTGTGCGATCTGCCGGTCTGGCTACCCGTCACGATGCGTGCACGGCCAGTTCGTGGCGCAGACCGTGGGCACGCAGTCCGAACGCGCTCGGATCCCCTACGCCGACGGCACCCTCGTCGCCACCCCCGGCATGCCCGCCGACGATCTCATCCCGTCACTGCTCGCCGCCTCCGACGTACTCGGTACCGGCTGGTTCGCGGCCACGGCCGCCGAAGCCGGCCGGGGAAGACCGTCGCCGTCGTCGGCGACGGCGCGGTCGGCCTGATGGGAGTCCTCGCCGCCAAGCAGCTGGGCGCCGAGAAGATCATCGCGATGTCCCGCCACGCCGACCGGCAGGCACTGGCCCGCGAGTACGGCGCCACCGACATCGTCGCTGAACGCGGCGACGCCGGGATCGCCCGGATCAAGGAGCTCACCGACGGACTCGGGGCGCACTCGGTCATCGAGGCGGTCGGCTCGCAGGAGTCGTTCTTGCAGGCCATCGGCGCCACCCGCCCCGGCGGGCACATCGGCTTCGTCGGTGTTGCCCACGAGGGTGTGGACATCCCCGCTGATCAGCTGTTCTTCTCGCAGGTGCACTTGCACGGCGGCCCGGCACCGGTACGCCGGTTCCTGCCCGACCTGATCCAGCTCATCTGGGACCGGAAGATCAATCCCGGCAAGGTCTTCGACCTCACACTTCCACTCGACGACGCTGCGGAGGGCTACCGCGCCATGGACCAGCGCCGCGCCACCAAAGTGCTCCTGACCCTCTGATGCCCTGCCTGCCCCACCTGACCCGGAACCGACCTCACGAGGACCACTGATGACCCCGACGCCCGACCACTCCTCCGCCGACGACAGTTCTCCGCGTATGAACAGGCGCGGCATTCTCCGCCTCGCAGGCATCGGCGCCGCGAGCGCAGGTCTGGTAGGCGTGGCCGCCTGTTCCTCCGCGGAGCCCACCGGCACCGCCGCCCCGTCGGGCAGAGCGGCGGCGACCAGGGCACCGTCGGGCGACCCGACCTCCGCACCGGCAACACTGCCCCGCCCCGACACGAGCCTCCCCGCCGGTGACACCTCCCGCGGTGCCGACAACTTCTACATCAGCGAGCGGCTCGACGCGCGCGCCGTGACCTTCCGGAATCAGTTCGGCGACCGCGTATCCGGCAACCTGTTCGTGCCCGACGACATGAACCGCGGCACCCGCAACCCGGCCATTGTCGTCAGCCATCCGATGGGCGCCGTCAAGGAGCAGTCGGCCAACTTGTACGCGCAGAAGCTGGCCGAGCAGGGGTTCGTCACCTTGTCGATCGACCTGCCGTACTGGGGCGCCAGCGAAGGTGAGACCCGCAACCTGGTGGCGCCGGACAATTACGCCGAGGGGTTCAACGCCTCGGTCGATTACCTGCGGACCCTGGACTACGTGGATCGGGAACGGATCGGCGCGCTCGGAATCTGCGGCAGCGGCAGCTGGGTGATCAGCGCCGCCAAGATCGATCCTCGGATCAAGGCGGTAGGCACCGTCAGCATGTACGACATGGGAGCGGCCAACCGCTTCGGTCTCGGTCACTCGGTGACTCTCGCCCAGCGTCGACAGATGCTCGACCAGGCCGCCGCCCAGCGCGACGCCGAGTTCGCCGGCGCCGACCTCGAGTACACCAGCGGCACCGTGCACGAGCTCACCGCTTCATCCACTCCCGTTGAACGCGAGTTCTACGATTTCTACCGCACCCGGAGGGGCGCCTTCACGCCGGATGGCGCAACCCCGCGAACCACCACGCACCCCACGCTGACCAGCAATCCGCGGTTTCTCAACTACTTCCCGCTCGAGGAGATCGAGACGATCTCGCCGCGGCCGATGATGATCGTCACGGGCGAGAACGCACACTCACGCGAATTCGCCGAGGACGCCTACCGCCGTGCCGCGGAGCCGAAGGAACTCGTGCTGGTACCCGGTGCAGGCCACGTCGACCTGTACGACAGAGTCGAGCTGATCCCGTTCGACCGGCTCGCCGCCTTCTACCGGCGCATGGCGCGGTGAACCGCGGCGGGTTCACGTCTCCCAGGTGTGCACGGGGTCGCCCTCGTGCATGAGCTGCACGTAGTCGGCCAGCATGCCGCGCAGCGCCTGCGCGCGGGTCTCGCCCGCGGCCTCGCGGTTCGCGACGGCCTGCCGCTGCCACGACGAGCCGGTCTGGCGCTGGACGCACCTGCCCTCGAGCACCTGCATGTAGCGCTCGCGCGATTTCGAGCCCACGCCGTACGCCTTGAGGCCGGAGTCCATCAGCGGCAGCAGGCGGCGCAGCACCAGCTCGTCGGGGCGGATCCAGCCGACGTTCGGCCAGTACAGGCCGGCGTCGAAGGCGTCGCGGGCACCGGAGTGCAGGTTCTCGGTGGCGGCGTCGAAGCTCATCTGCGTCCAGATGGGGCGGTCGGCCTCGACGAGCGCGCGGACCACGCCGTAGTAGAAGGCCGCGTTGGCCATCGTGTCCACCACCGTGGGGCCGGCCGGTAGCACCCGGTTCTCCACCCGCAGGTGGGCGTGCCCGTCGACCACGTCGTAGACGGGGCGGTTCCAGCGGTAGACGGTGCCGTTGTGCATGCGGAGCTCGGGGAGCTCGGGGAGCGGCCCTGCGCCACCTCGTCCAGCGGGTCCACATCGCTGCACACCGGCAGCAGGGCGGGGAAGTAGCGGGTGTTCTCCTCGAACAGGTCGAACGTGGAGGTGATCCACCGCTCGCCGAACCAGACCCGCGGCCGCACGCCCTGGTTGCGCAGCTCGATCGGCCGCGTGTCGGTGGCCTGCTCGAACAGCGGGATCCGGGTCTCGTGCCACAGTGCCCGCCCCGCGAGGAACGGCGAGTTGGCGGCGATCGCCACCTGCACGCCCGCGATGGCCTGGGCCGCGTTCCAGTGCGCCGCGAAGTCCTCGGGCGCCACGCGCAGGTGCAGCTGCAGCGAGGTGCACGCCGCCTCGGGGAGGATCGTGTCCGACGTGATGTCGAGCCGCTCGCCCACCACCGCGCCGGGGAGCGGCGCTCCTCGATGTCGATCTCGATGTCCTCGCCCCGGGCCGCGAAGACCTGCTCGTTGAGCAGGTCGTAGCGCGGGTTCGCGGAGAACCACTGCTTGCCGAAGTGCACCTCCTCGAGGGTCGGGAGCATGCCGATCATCACCAGGCTCGAGCCCGCGGCGCGGGCGCGCTCGTCGGCCCGGTTCAACGACTCGCGCAGCGAATCCTCGAGGTTCTCGGTGCTCTGGTCGACGAACGGCCTTGGCGCAACGTTGATCTCGATGTTGAACTGGCCCAGCTCGGTCTGGAAGTCGGGGTCGGCGATGGCGTCGAGCGCCTCGGCGTTGGCCATCGCCGGCTCCATCTCGTCGCCGACGAGGTTCAGCTCCACCTCCATCCCGAGGAGCGGTTCCGGCGGTGCACCGTCGTCCGTGAACAGCCCCTCGGCCAGCATGCGGGCGATCGCGTCCGTTCCGCGCTGGACCTGGCGCCGGAACCGCATGCGGTCCTCGCGCGTGAACACCCTGGCATCGACATCCGCACCCATACGCCGAAGCCTGACAGAACGGGCGGCCGATGCGCGGCGGAACCGGGCATCTCGTCCGGCGGCTACAGTCGCAGCAGCGGCAGGTACTGGGCGATCTCGCCCGCCCGGGAGCCGCTGGCCGTCAGGTCGGCGGCTTCCGTCGCTTCGGCGACGGTGATCAGGCCCGTCGCCAGCCGTAGCCACACCCGCGGCGCGCACTCCACGACGTTCGGCGGCGTTCCCCGGGTGTGCCGCGGACCGTCGATGCACTGGACGGCGACGAACGGCGGAACCCGCACCTCGACGGACCCGCCGGGCGCGTCGTTGGCGAGGGTGCGCGCCGTCGCCCGGACCGCGTCGGCGACGGTGCGCCGCGGGGGTTCGGGTGCCGCGTCGTCCGTCAGCCACTCGCGGACCGCGAGCACCGCGGCCCGCATCTGCGCCGGATCGATCGACTTCGCCACGGAAGAAACCTACTCGCCGATTCGTTTGAACCGTCGAATCGGTCCTACAATCGGGAACAGGCCCGCCCCCAGCCCCAGGAGTCAGCCGTGCAGCAGCTTCCACTGACCGTCGTCAATTCCGCGAACACGCCCTGGACGACGGTGAGGAGCGCGAGCCCCGCGAGGAGTGCGGCGTCTTCGGCGTCTGGGCCACCGGCGAGGACGTGGCCAAGCTCTCGTACTACGGCCTGTACGCGCTGCAGCACCGCGGCCAGGAGGCCGCCGGCATCGCGGTCGGCGACGGTCAACAGGTGCTGGTGTTCAAGGACCTCGGCCTGGTCAGCCAGGTCTTCGACGAGCAGACCCTGAGCTCCATGCCCGGCCACGTGGCGATCGGTCACTGCCGGTACTCCACGACCGGATCGACCACGTGGGAGAACAGCCAGCCGATCTTCCGCACCACCAGCGCGGGCAACGGCGTGGCGTTGGGCCACAACGGCAACCTGGTCAACACCGCGGAGCTCGCGGACAGGGCCGTCGAGCTCGGCGTGGCGGGCGGCCGCCCGGGGAACGCCGCGACCTCCGACTCGGACATCCTCACGGCGCTGTTGGCCCACGCCGCAGCCGATCGCACGCTGGAGCAGGCGGCGATGGAGCTGCTGCCCACCGTCAAGGGTGCGTTCTGCCTCACGTTCATGGACGAGCACACGCTGTACGCCGCGCGCGATCCGCACGGCGTGCGCCCGCTGTCGCTGGGCCGCCTGGACCGCGGCTGGGTCGTCGCCTCCGAGACCGCCGCGTTCGACATCGTGGGCGCGTCGTTCGTGCGCGACATCGAGCCCGGTGAGCTGCTCGCGATCGACGAGGACGGCGTGCGCTCCACCCGGTTCGCCGAGCCCACCCCGAAGACCTGCATCTTCGAGTACGTCTACCTGGCCCGCCCGGACTCGGTGATCCACGGCCGGTCCGTGCACTCCACCCGTGTCGACATCGGCCGTCGCCTGGCCCGGGAGCACCCGGCCGCGGGCGACCTGGTGATCCCGGTGCCGGAGTCGGGCACCCCCGCGGCAGTCGGCTACGCGCAGGAGTCGGGCATACCCTACGGCCAGGGCCTGATGAAGAACGCCTACGTGGGACGCACGTTCATCCAGCCGTCGCAGACCATCCGCCAGCTGGGAATCCGGCTCAAGCTGAACCCGCTGCGCGAGGTGATCCGCGGCAAGCGGCTTGTGGTGGTGGACGACTCGATCGTCCGCGGCAACACGCAGCGCGCCCTGATCCGGATGCTGCGCGAGGCCGGCGCCGCCGAGATCCACGTGCGCATCGCGTCGTCGCCGGTGAAGTGGCCGTGCTTCTACGGCATCGATTTCGCCTCCCCGGCCGAGCTGATCGCCAACGGCGGCGGCGCCGACTCGATGGAGGCGATGGTCGAGTCCGTGCGCGCCGCGATCGGCGCGGACAGCCTGGGCTACATATCCCTGGACGAGATGACCGCCGCCACCGAGCACGCGGGCGAGAGCATGTGCCGCGCCTGCTTCGACGGCGTCTACCCGATCCCGCTCCCCGAGGCCACCTCGATGGGCAAGGCGGTCCTGGAGAACATGCTCAAGGCGGGCGCACCGTCGGGCGATCCACTGCGCGCCGAGAACGACAACGCCTCCGCGCTGCGCCGCCCCTGACTCGCCGGGCGCAGGTCGACCGCGGGTCCGGTAGCCTATGACCCCGTGACGGATTCCAACACCCAGCCGCCGCAGGGCGCCTCGTACGCCGCAGCAGGAGTCGACATCGAGGCCGGTGACCGGGCCGTCGAGCTCTTCAAGCCGCACGCCAAGCGCGCCACCCGCCCCGAGGTCCTCGGCGGCCTCGGTGGCTTCGCCGGCCTGTTCGCGCTCAAGAAGTACCGCGAGCCGGTGCTGGCGGCGTCCACGGACGGCGTCGGCACGAAGATCGCGGTGGCGCAGGCCCTGGGCAAGCACGACACCGTCGGCATCGACCTGGTCGCCATGGTCGTCGACGATCTCGTGGTCACCGGCGCCGAGCCGCTGTTCCTGCAGGACTACATCGCAGTCGGCAAGGTGGTCCCCGAGACGGTGGCCGAGCTGGTCGGCGGCATCGCCGAAGGCTGTGTGCGCGCCGGCTGCGCCCTGCTCGGCGGCGAGACCGCGGAACACCCCGGGCTCATGGCGGAGGGCGAGTACGACCTGTCCGCGACCGGCGTCGGCGTCGTCGAGGCTGACGAGGTGCTCGGCCCGGACAACGTGCGCGCCGGTGACGTGGTGATCGCCATGAAGAGCTCCGGCCTGCACAGCAACGGCTACAGCCTCGCCCGCAAGGTGCTGCTCGACTGGGGCCACATGGACCTCGGTGGCTACGTCGAGGAGTTCGGCCGGACGCTGGGCGAGGAGCTGCTCGAGCCCACCGCGATCTACGCCCTCGACTGCCTGCGGCTCGCGCAGGAGACGCAGGTGCGCACCTTCTGTCATGTGACCGGCGGCGGCCTGGAGGCCAACCTCGCGCGCGTGATCCCGGACGGCCTCGTCGCCGAGCTGGACCGCGCCACCTGGAGCCCGTCCGCCGTGTTCGCCCTCATCGCGCAGCGCGGCCGGGTCGAGCAGGCCGAGATGGAGAAGACCTTCAACATGGGCGTCGGCATGGTCGCCATCGTCGCGCCCGAGGACGTCGATCGTGCGCTGGCCGTGCTCACGGCACGCCACATCGACAGCTGGGTGCTGGGCACGATCAAGAAGTCCGACGGTGCCTCCGCCGGCGCAGTGCTCAGCGGATCGCACCCGAAGTTCTAGGAACGCCGTAGGCACCGTGACCTTCAGGTCACGGTGCCCATCAGCGGGGTGGTGTCGGAGGTGCCGACCGCGTCAGGCGCGGCGCCACTCATCCTCGCGGTACGGGTCGCCCGCGATGTCGCTCCACTCGGGGTGCGAGGCGAGAGCATCGGCCTCGTCGTTCCCGCCACCCGCCAGCTCGTCCTGCAGCCTTTTCAGGTCAGTGCTGGGCGAGCTGTACTTGAGCTCGCGTGCAACCTTCGTCTGCTTCGCCTTTGCCCGGCCGCGGCCCATGGGGGACCCCCTTGCGCAATGAAGGGGCGGCCAGCTACCGGATTGCCCGGCGGGTGGCGGCCCCTTTCTCCGTTTACTAATTCTTCCTGGTGCCCAGTTTAGCGTGCTCGCGTCGATGGTGCTGCCGCCTGGGTGTCAGTCGGCGCGTTGGAGGGCTCTCGAGGCGTCGCGTTCGACCTTCGGGGGCAGGTCAGCGGTGGTGAGGAGGGCCCGGAGCCGGTCCGGCCGCGTCGCCCGGAACAGGTCGCGCACCGTCGCCCCGTGCGGCGGCTCGTGCACGAGCGTCACGGGGTCGCCCGCCGCGACGGCGCCGGGGGTGAGCACGCGGAAGTAGGCGCCGCTGTCGCCGCGCTCGGTGAAGCGTTTGACCCAGTGGTCCTCGCCCGCCCACAGCGCGAAGGTGCGGCACGGCGTCCGCGGGATGGTCACCTCGAGCTCCAGCCGCTCGCCGACCCGGAGTCGGGTCCCGACCACGAGGTCGGTGGTGTCCCCGTCGATGCGCAGGTTCTCGCCGAACCACCCGATCGGCAGGTCCCGGCCGAGCTCCTCGGCCCAGCGCCGCGCCTCGTGCTCGGAGTAGGCGTAGACGGCCTGCTCCTCGCCGCCGTGGTGCCGGGTGTCGCACACGTGGTCGGTGAGCGCGCCCAGCGGTCCCACCTCGACCGGGCCGCCGGCGGGGCGCTTGTCGATGGCGGTGCGCTGCTCGGGCCTGCGGGGGTCCAGCCGGCGTTCCTCGGCGACCACGCACACGGCGAGCACGCGCCCCACCGGCGTGCCGGCCGGGCCCGTCCGGTGTCCCGTCACCGGCCCCGCAGCCGGTCGACGGCGGACCGTCCGGCCTGCTCGCCCGCGTCGGCGGCCGGGGTGACATCGGCGTCGATCGCGGCGGCCGCGCCCCCGGCGTCGAGCTTCGCGTCGTCCGGGATCGAGCGCTTGATCAGCGCCAGCGCGATCGGCCCGTAGTCGGCGTGCTCGACCACCGTTCCCAGGCGCCCGACGGTGCGCCCGTCCAGGGTCACGGGGTCGCCGGTCGCGGGGCGCGCGTCGGCGGAACCGTCGAGGTGCAGCAGCACCAGCCGGCGCGGGGGCGGCCCAGGTTCTGCACCCGCGCGACAGTTTCCTGCCCGCGATAGCAGCCCTTGTCCAGGTGCACGGCGGTGCGGATCCAGTCGACCTCGTGGGGGATGGTCTTGGCGTCGGTGTCGACGCCCTGCCGGGCGCGGGCGGCGGCGACCCGTCGGGCCTCGTAGGCCCAGGTGCCCGCCGGGCGCGCCCCCCCCGACGAGGGCGTCGAAGGTGGCGCGCAGCCGCTCGCGGGGCACGATCAGGTTGACCTCGCCGGGTTCGCTGCGGCGCACGCCCTCGACGCCCGCGGCGAGCTCCTCCGCATCGCGGCCGAGGAGCGTGAGCACCGCGAGGTCGTCCCGCGCCTGCACCTGGACCTGGGAGCGGAACACCATCCGCTGCAGGTAGGTCGCGAGGTCGGGGCTCAGCGGCGCCTCCTTCGGCGCGAGCGCGGCCGGCTCGGTGTCGAGGTAGACGGTGCCGTCCGCGTCGATCAGGTGGAAGTGGTCGAGCACGCGCCCGCTGCCGTCGAGGTTGAGGTCCTCGGTCGCGGTGCGGTCGGGCAGGTGCGTCAGGTGCTGGCTGGTGATGGAGTGCAGCCACGACAGGCGTTCGGGCCCGGTCAGCGTGATCACCCGGCGGTGCGAGCGATCGATCACCACCGCGCCCCGCTCGGCGGCCCGTTGCTCGGCGAACGGATCCCCGTAGTGCCAGGTCACGCCGGCGTCGGGGCTCCCCTCGGGGTTCATGATGCCGGATGCGGAATGTTCTTCGGGCGCCACGCTTCGAGCCTACGCCGGGCGTCCGGACCGTGCCCGAGCGAGGCGTCCGGGCGTCGAATACTGTTTCCGCCATGGCATCCGTGGTGGTCACCCTGGACGGTTCCGTGCGCGCTCCCGAGACGCCGCTGCTGTACGCGGACGACCTGGGCGCGGTGCGCGGGGACGGGTGCTTCGAGACCGTTCTCGTGCGCGACGGTGTGCCGCTGAAGGGGCGAGCGCACCTGGACCGGTTGGCCCGCTCGGCCGCCGCGCTCGGCCTCCCCGCGCCCAACGACGGTGCCTGGTGGGCGGCGATGCAGCGCGCGGCGATGCTGTACGGCGAGGAGTCCGGTGGGGCGGAGGGCGCGCTGCGGCTCGTCTACACGCGCGGCCGCGAATCGCGGCCGGGCACGCCGACCGCGTACGTCTCGGTTGCGCCGGTGCCGGAGCGCGCGCTGGCGGCGCGGCGCGACGGGATCTCCGCGATCACGCTCGACCGGGGCTATTCGACCGCGCTCGGCGAATCCGCGCCGTGGCTGCTGCTGGGCGCGAAGACGCTCTCCTACGCGGTGAACATGGCCGCCGCCCGGTACGCCGCCGAGCAGGGCGCCGACGATGTGATCTTCACCTCCAGCGAGGGCCGGGTCCTGGAGGCGCCGCGCGCCACCGTCGTCATCGCCCGAGGGCGCACGCTGGTGACGCCGCCGGACGAGCAGGGCATCCTCCCGGGCACCACCGTCCGCGCGCTGTTCGACGCCGCGGACGACAAGGGCGTCACCACCGCGATCGAACCGCTGTTCCCGGCGGACCTGGTGATGAACGACGGGGTGTGGCTGATCTCGTCGATCACGCTGTGTGCGCGGGTGCACACGCTCAACGGGCGTGCGCTGCCCGAGGCTCCGATGGATCCGACGGTGCGCTCGCTGGTGGAAGCCGGGATCGCCAGCACTGAGTGACTTCGGCCGATACGGTGTGACCTGGGACAAGTGTCTTGGCTTCTGGCCTGGACCAACCTACTATCGATGCTAGTACTACAACGTGTAGTAACACCCTCGGCCCAGGGAGTGGTACATGAGCGCACTGGACATCGCGCGCTGGCAGTTCGGAATGACCACGGTGATGCACTTCATCCTGGTTCCCCTGACCATCGGCCTCGCGCCCATGGTCGCCACCATGCAGACCTTGTGGCTGGTCACCGGCAAGAACCTGTGGCTGCGCGCAACGAACTTCTTCGGCAAGCTCTTCCTCATCAACTTCGCCCTGGGCGTCGCCACCGGCATCGTGCAGGAGTTCCAGTTCGGCATGGCCTGGAGCGAGTACAGCAAGTTCGTGGGTGACGTGTTCGGTGCGCCGCTGGCCCTCGAGGGGCTGGTGGCGTTCTTCATGGAGTCCACGTTCCTCGGCCTGTGGATCTTCGGCTGGACCCGGCTGCCCAAACTCGTGCACCTGTCCTGCATCTGGCTGGTGGCGCTGGGCGTGAACGCGTCCGCGTACTTCATCATCGCGGCCAACTCGTGGATGCAGCACCCGGTGGGCGCGACGTACAACCCCGAGAAGGGGCGCGCCGAGCTCACCAGCATCTGGGAAGTGCTCACCAACTCGACGACCCTGGCGGCGTTCCCGCACACGGTGTTCGGCGCCTGGCTCACCGCCGGCACCTTCGTCGCCGCGATCGGCGGCTGGTGGATGGTGCGCGCGATGCGCAAGGGCGACCCGGACGCGGTCGAGCTCGCCCGTTCCTTCCGGCCCGTCACGCGGTTCGGGCTCGGGGTCATGATCGTCTCGGCGGTCGGCCTGGGGATCACGGGCGACGCGCAGGCCAAGCTCATGTTCGAGCAGCAGCCGATGAAGATGGCGTCGGCGGAATCGCTCTGCCACACGGAGACCGGCGCGAGCTTCTCGCTGCTCACGATCGGGACGCACAACAACTGCGAGTCCGTCACGCACGTGCTGTCGATCCCGTACCTGACCTCCTTCCTCGCCAACGGCGATCCCAACTCGACGCTCAAGGGCGTCACCGAACTGCAGGAGGAGTACGTCGAGAAGTTCGGGCCCGGGACTACCGCCCCAACCTGTTCGTCTCGTACTGGGCGTTCCGCTTCATGATGGGCTGGTCAGTCGGCTCCGGCCTGCTCGCCCTCGCCGGGCTGTGGGTCACCCGCCGCGGACGGGTGCCGTCGTCGAAGTGGTTCGGCAGGCTGTGCCTCATCGCGCTGCCCACGCCGTTCCTGGCCAACAGCTCGGGCTGGGTGTTCACCGAGATGGGCCGCCAGCCGTGGGTGGTCGCGCCGAATCCGTCGGGCGATCCGACGATCCGGCTCATGGTCTCGCAGGCCGTCTCCGGCCACTCCACCACCATGATGGCCTTCTCCATCGTGACGTTCGCCGCCGTCTACGGCGTGCTGTACATCCTCTGGTTCCTGCTGCTGCGCCGGTACGTCCTCGAGGGACCCGCGCTGCACAGCCCCGTCGACGACCACGACGACGGTCCGCCCGGCGACGACGCCCCGGACGGGGCGGACCGCGCACCGTCGGACAAGCTCTCGTTCGCGTACTAGGAGGCGATCATGGCACTGCCCGAATACTGGTACCTCGCAATCGGGTTCCTGTTCACCGGCTACTTCGTGCTGGAGGGCTTCGACTTCGGGGTCGGCATGCTGATGCCGATCCTGGGGCGGCGCACGCACGCGGACGCGGAGGAACGGCGGCGCGTGCTGCTCAACACGATCGGCCCCGTGTGGGACGGCAACGAGGTGTGGCTGATCACCGCCGGCGCGGCGATGTTCGCGGCGTTCCCCGTGTGGTACGCGGAGGTGTTCTCCGGCTTCTACCTGGTGCTGCTCGCGATCCTCGTGGGGCTGATCACCCGCGTCTGCGCGATCGAGTGGCGCGGCAAGATCAACGACCCGTGGTGGCGCGGCTGGGCGGACGTCGGCATCGGGCTCGGTTCGTGGATCCCCGCCTTCGCCTGGGGGCTCGTGTTCGCGAACGTGGTGCGCGGCGTGGACATCGACGACCAGGGCGGCATGACGAGCGAGGTCTGGGACCTGCTCAATCCGTACGGGGCGCTCGGCGGGCTGGCCCTGCTGGGCCTGTTCCTCCTGCACGGCGCAATCTTCGTGGCGCTCAAGTCCGACGGTGCCGTCCGGCTCGACGCCCGGCGCCTGGCCGGACGGATCTGGCTGCCCGTCACCGTGATCGGCGCAGTGTTCGCGGTGTGGACCCAGCTCGACCACGGGAAGCCGTGGACGTGGGCGGCGGTCGCGGTCGCGGCGATCTGCCTGCTGGCGGCCGGCCTGCTGATCCGCGCCGACCGCGAGCTCGCGGCGTTCGCGGCGACCTGCCTGGTGGTGGTCTCGGTGAGCGTCCTGCTGTTCGGTTCGCTGTTCCCGAACGTGCTCAACGCCACCGACCCGGCGCGGTCGATCACGATCGAGGCGGCCGCCTCGTCGCACTACACGCTGGTCGTGATGTCCTGGTGCACCGTGGTTCTGCTGCCGCTGGTGATGATCTACCAGGCGTGGACGTACTGGGTGTTCCGCAAGCGGATCGGCGTCGAGCAGATCCCGCCGTCGATCGGACTCACCCCGCGTGCCTGATTCCCGGGCGCCGGTCGACCCCCGGCTGCTCCGGTACGCGCGCAGCTCCCGGGGCTGCTGGTCGCGGTGGTCGGATGCGGCGCGGCGGAGACCGCGGCGATCGTCGTGCTCGCGTACTCCGTCGCGACGGCGTTGTCCCGCATGGTCACCGGCGCCGCGGTGGGTACCGGTGTGCTGGTGGCCGCCGCGGTCGCGGTCGCGGCCCGGGTGCTCACCGTGCTCGTGCGCGCGCGCATCGAGCGCCGCGCGGCCGACCGCGTGGTCTCGGAGCTGCGGTCGGCGGCCCTGGCGGCGGTCGGCCCGGGGCGCCTGCCCACCGACCGGGAGGAACTGCGCACCGCGCTCACCCGCGGCCTCGACGACCTGCCGCCGTACCTCACCGGCTACGTCCCGGCGTTGGCGCTCAGCGTGATCGCCACCCCGGCGCTCGTGATCGCGATGTTCGTCGCCGATCCCGTCTCCGGCGCCATCGCGGCGGGAACGCTGCCGCTGCTGCCGGTGTTCATGATCCTGATCGGGCTGCTCACCCGGGAGCGCACCCGGCGGCGGCTCGCGGCGATGGCGCAGCTGTCCGCCCGCCTGCTCGACCTGGTGGCCGGCCTGCCCACACTGCGCGCGCTGGGCCGGGAACGCGGCCCGGAGAAGACTGTTCGCGACCTCGGCGAGCGCAACGCCGCCGAGACGATGGGCGCACTGCGCATCGCCTTCCTCTCGTCCATGGCGCTGGAGCTGCTCGCGACCCTGTGCGTGGCCCTGGTCGCGGTAAGCATCGGCCTGCGCCTCGTGTTCGGCGAGATGACCTTGTTCGCGGGCGTTTTCGCGCTGATCCTGGCTCCCGAGGTGTACCAGCCGCTGCGCGCGGTCGGGGCGAAGTTCCACGCGGCCGAGCAGGGGGTGGAGGCCACCGCGCGCGTCTTCGCCCTGCTCGACGCCCCGGCCCCGGTGGCGGGCGGCGGCACCGCCGCGCCCGGAACGATCACCGCTCGCGGCGTCACCGTGACGGGCCGGGACGGGGCGGCGCCGTCGGGCTTCGACGGGACGTTCGTGCCCGGCCGCGTCACCGTGCTCACCGGGGCCAACGGCGCCGGCAAATCCACCCTGCTCACCGTGCTGGCCGGGCTGGTCCGGCCGGACGCCGGGCGGGTTACCGTCGGCGCTGCGGGGCAGGCGGATGCGCCGCTGGCCGGCGGCCCGGACTGGTGGTCGCACGTGGCGTGGTGCCCGCAGCACCCGTACCTGGAACCCGGCACGCTGGAACACAACTTCACCCTGCTGGGAGCGCCGGCCCCGGCGACGGTGCCCGAGGCGGTCGCCGCGACTGGACTGGACGAGGTGGTGGCGGAGGCCGGGTGGCGCCGGGAGGTCGGGGTCGGCGGCGCGGGCCTGTCCGCCGGGCAGCGGCAGCGACTGGCGCTGGCCCGCACCCTGGCGCTGGGCCGTGCGGTGCTGCTGTTCGACGAGCCGACCGCCCACCTGGACGCGGACCTCGCGGCGCGGGTCCTGGCCGTGCTGCGCGCCCGCGCGGACGCCGGTGCCGTCGTGGTGATCGCCGCGCACGACCCGCAGGTGCTGGCGGCGGCCGACACGATTCTGGAGGTGCGCCGTGCGTGATCTGCTGATCTGCCTGCGCGCGTTGCGGCCCGGCCGGCGGCCGGGCTGGGCGCCGTCGGCGCGGGCGTGCTCACGGCCGGGAGCGCGCTGGCGCTGGCGGGCCTGTCGGCGTGGCTGATCACCAAGGCGTGGACGATGCCCCCGGTGCTCACGCTGTCGCTGGCCGTGACCGCCGTCCGGGCGCTCGGCATCACGCGCGGGCTGATGCGGTACGTCGAGCGGCTCGCGACGCACCGCGTCGCCCTCGCCGGCCTCACCGAGATCCGGGTGGCGCTGTACCGCAGCCTCTCCCGCGCCGCGCCGTCGGCCTCCGTCCGCCTGTCCGACGGTGAGCTGCTCGCCCGGACCGGCACCGACGTCGACGCGCTCGGGGACTCACTGGTACGCACCGTGATCCCGCGGCGACGGCCGCGGTCGTGTCCGTGGCGGCGGTCGGCTGGATGTGGTTCGTCGACCCGGCGGCGGGTGCGGTGCTCGCGGGCTGCCTGCTGCTGGCCGGCGTCGCGGTGCCGTGGCTCGTGGCCCGCGCGACCCGGGAACGGGCGGCCGCCGAGGCCGCGGGCAGCGAGGATTTCGGGGCGGCCGCGTCGGCAGTGCTGGACCACGCCGGCGAGCTCGCGGTGGCAGGCCGGCTCGACGAGGTGCGGCAGCGCGCCGCCCGCGCCGAGGACGCCAGGCGGTCCGCGGTGGACGGCGCCGCGCGCACCGGCGCGCTCGCGGACGCGGCCGTCCCGCTGGCGGTAGGACTCGCGGTGCTGGCGGCGCTGGTCGTCGCCGGCGTTCGGGCCGGTTCGGGCGGGGTCGACGCGACGACGCTCGGTATCCTGGTCCTGCTGCCGCTCAGTGCGTTCGAGGCGGTCTCGACGCTGCCGGACGCGGCGCGGCAGTACGTCCGCTCCGCCGATGCCGCGTCCCGGATCGCGCCGCTGTTGACCCTGCCCGCCGAGCCGGCCGGCGCGGAGCTGCACCGGCCCATCCCGCCCTGCGGCTCCGGGACGTCGAGATCGCGCCGGGCGAGCGGCTGGTGGTGCGCGGCGAATCCGGGGCGGGCAAGACCACGTTCCTGCTCGCCCTGGCGGGCCTGGACGAGCGCGGCGGCCGCGTGCTCGTCGACGGTGCCCCCGCGGGCGGGTTCGCCGACCTGCCGTCGGTCGTGGGGTTCTTCGGCGAGGCGGGGCACGTGTTCGCCACCTCGGTCGCGGAGAACTGCCGCGTGGCACGGGTTCCGCGACGGATGCCGAGATCGAGGCGGCACTGCGCCGGGTGGGCCTGGGGGAGTGGATCGACTCGCTGCCCGCCGGGATCGACACCGACCTCGACCGCGGCGCCGACTCGCTCTCCGGCGGCCAGCGTCGGCGGCTCCTGCTGGCCCGCGCCCTGGTGAGCGTGGTCACCGTCGTGCTCCTGGACGAGCCGACCGAGCACCTCGACGAGGCCGACGCCGCGCGCCTGCTCGCCGAGATCCTCGATCCGGCCGGGCTGTTCCCCGGGCGCACCGTGGTGGTGGCCGGGCACGCGGACCCGCCCGCAGGGGTGCGTCAGCTCGAGATCGAGCGGCTCAGGTCGGCGTAGCGCTCCGGATCGGTCAGGCGCGCAGGATTCCGGCGATCACGGCGTCGACGGCGGCCTCGGCCAGGGGCCACTGCTGCGCGCCGGGCAGGTGGTGCAGGGCCCGCGCAGCGCCATCTCCGCGAAGCCGTGCACCGTCGACCAGCAGGACCAGGTGGCGGACCGTCGGGCATCCGGGCGGAGCAGGCCCGCATGGACCATGAGGTCGAGGGCGTCCGACAACGCCACGTACGGCGGGATGCCGCTGAGGGATTCGGGATCGGGCACCTCGTCGCCGAAGAAGCACACCGAGAACCACCCGGGCTCGGCGAGAGCGAACGCGATGTAGCCCAGGCCCACGGCGCGCAGGCGCTCGAGGGGGCCCTGGTCGGGGCGGATCGGCATTGCGTCCGCCATGCGCTGTTCGATCGCGGTGCTGACGGCGCGCAGCAGCGCGAGCCGGTCGGGGAAGTGCCGGTACGCCGCGTTGGGGCTCACCCCCACCCGGCGGGTGACCTCGCGGATAGTGAGGGCCGTCGGTCCGCCGGCCCGCGTGACCTCGAGTCCCGCGTCGACGAGTGCCTGCGCGAGGTCGCCGTGGTGATACGCCATGCCCTTGTGTCCCCCGATCGGTAAGTGTACGGTGTGAACATAGCAGATGTGGACGCTGTGAACATCACCTGAAGGAGTCGCCATGACCGCCGTACCGCCCGTCGTCGACCGCGAGACCTGGCAGCAGCAGATCGACGAGCTGCTCGTCCGCGAGAAGGCCGCCACCCGCGAGCTCGACGCCATCGCCGCGCAGCGGCGCCGGCTCCCCGTCGTCGAGCTGCCCGAGTACCGCCTGACCGCGGAGGACGGCACCGTCGTCACTCTGGCGGAGGTGTTCGACGGCAAGAGTCAGCTGATCACCTATCACCACATGTGGACCGACGGGAACGAGTGGCAATGCCCCGGCTGCACTGGCGTGACCGCGCACTACTCGCGCACCGAATTCCTCGCGAACTGGGACGCGCGGATGGTGGTGGTGACCAACGGGCCGATGGACGAGATCCTCGCGTACAAGAAGCGGGTGGGGAATCAGATGACGTGGTACTCCAGTGCCGGTTCGGATTTCGGGGCCGACATGGGCGCCGGCCCGGGGGAGGGATTCGCCTACAACACCTTCATCCGTGACGGCGACACCGTGTACCGCCACTGGCACACCACGTCCCGCGGCGCCGAGCAGGTGTCCTACACGTTCGGCCTGCTCGACGTGCTGCCCTACGGCCGGCAGGAGCAGTGGCAGGACGTGCCCGACGGCTGGCCGCAGGGGCCGACCTACTCGCGCTGGGCGACGTCGAAGCAGTTCGCCGACTGGTACGGCGCCGGAGCAGCCGTCACCGCAGGGTGACGGTCTTGGTGGCGGTGAACGAGCCCCCGCCGTCCTGCGTGACGACGATGGTGAACGTGTACACGCCGCGGTTCTTCAGCTCGAAGTAGGTCCCGGGGTCGTACGAGTCGCAGTTCTCGGTGGTCTTCGTCTTCGACGTTCCCCCGCCCGTGACGGTGATAGTGGACGTGCACCCGCCGCGGACCTGCTTGGTACCCGCGTACGACTTGAACTGGATGTAGACGGTGGCGGGGCCGTTCCTCGGGATCGTGTAGGTGTCGTCGCCGACCTTGTCGTAGGCCCAGGAGAACGCCTCGATCCGGTCGATCGTCGTGGAGCCCTCGGCCGCGGGCCTCGTAGTGGTCGAGGGCGCGACGCTGGTCAGGGCGAAGTTCAGGGTGTCGTCTCCCGTCAGTTCGCCGAGCGCGCCGGTCACGCCGGACGCCAACCGGTCCGGGAGGTCGCCGAGCAGTGTGAGCACGGTGCCGACCGTGCTGATGGCCTGCTTCTTGCTCTCCTCGGCCACGGCCTCCCGGACATCGTTCACGCAGCCGCCGGACGTACTGAGCGTGGACCGCAGCTCGTCGTTCGAGAAGGCCTTGCCGGGGGTGAGACCGATTTCGAGTCCCTGTTGGATACAGGTGATGACCTTGGTGACGGAGGTCGCGAGTTCGAGGCTCTTGGGCACCTGCGTGGTCGTGCCGACCTTCGACGGTCGCATTCCGGTCAACATCTCGAGCCCGGTGACGATGGTCGCCGCTTGGATGGCGGCGGGGTCCATGCGCAGCGTCAGTTCTGCCTGCTTCACGCCAGCACTGAAGGCCACTCGCCCTGTGCCCTTGGCTGCGAGCAGATTCGACGACTTCTGGTTGCCGAGGAGACTGGTGAACCATCCGCCGACGGAGTTCACCGTGGGCCAATCCGTGGTCGACCAGGTTCCCCTCGGCTCCGACGTCACCCGGTAGAACTGCTGGGTGGCGTTCGAGAAGTCGACGGCCACACCTCCTCCGGACTCGCGGAGGCAGCCGGCGACCGGTCCGTGATTCGTCGCCGTGAGGGTGTACCGGGTACCCGATACCGTGATCTCGCTCTTGTCCTTGCACGCGGAGTCCGTAGTGCCGCGGAGTGCACGGTAGGCCGACGCGAGTCCGTCCGCGACCTTCCCCAGGTCGATCGCGCCCAGGCGGAAGTCGCTGAGGTGGGTGGTGGTGGCAGTGACGGACTTCGTGGCGGGATCCCACGTGGCGCGGAGCAGGTCGTGGGCCTCGTCGCCGGTGTCGGAGGCGGATTCGACGACGGGGATCACGGTATCGCTGAACTTCTCGGCGAGCTCGGGCTTACCGGACAGGTCGAAGGTGAGGGCGATCGGCTTCGTCGGCTGCGCCCCGTCGTCGCCGAGGCGCACGCGCGCCGTCTGCGCCGCCGCCACCTGTGCGCCGGCGGCGGGGATCTCGGCGGGCGAGGCCGCGACGGTGAGCGTCTCGCCGGACGGTGCGGCACCGTCCGGCATGCTCGCCTTGACGGTCATGCCGTCGATCTGCGCGGTCGCGGTGTTCGGGTTCGACGGTGCCGCCCCCGACGGTTGCGTCACCGGTGCGGGAGGGCGCGGTGCGCCCGATGTCGGGGGTGGCGGAGCAGCCCGTGACGAGGACGGCTGTGGCTGCGAGGGCCGTGAGGCGCGTGGTCACATCGCACCCAGTACGAAGACGAGTGCCGCGACCGCGACGATCGTGACCGCGAGGCCGATGTAGCCGAGGATCAGCCCGGCGAGCGCCATCCCGCGGCCCTGCTCTCCGGTGCGCTTGATCTGGCTGAGCGCGATGTGGCCGAACACGATGCCCAGGAAGCCACCCATCACTCCGAAGACCAGTGCCAGGACCGCCATGGTGTTGGTTTTCGGATTCTGCTGCGTCGCCATCTGATCGGCGAACACCGGTCGGCCGTCGGCGGTGCGGCCGATCACGACGGGATGAGGTGTGGCAGTGGTTGTGGACGGCATCATGGGTTTCGGTACGCGCCCGACAGGCAGTGCCGCGATGCAGCTGAGAGCGGAGATGACGGCCGCGTAGAACAGGCCGATGATGATCGACAGGATCGCCCCGTAGTGGTACTTCCAGTAACCCAGCGGCGAGTAGATGAGGCCGATCACGAACGGGACAGCGAGCGAGAGAATGATCGCGATGGGCAGGGCGATGAGCCATCCCGGAGCACTCGTTCTGGTGATTGCGAGAGCTCCGGTTGTGAAGAGAAGCGCGGCCAGGAGCAGCGACGTGTCGCCCCGATATCCAGCGGCGTAGATGTCGGGGATCGCGGGTGACAACACCGTCACGGCGAGCCCCATCGCGATGAGGACGCTTCCGATCACTACGCCGGCGATGCTTGATGGAGGCGTTGTCGGCGTCTGGGCGTACGGATTCGAGGGCTGCACCGATCGAAGGTAGTCCCGACCCGCGACGCCCCGCGTCGTCCGTTCGGATTAATTCCTCCGGTTATGCCGCGTGTTTCGGGGCGGTGGATCGGTGGACGTGCCCGGAGGGTGTGGTGGTCTCGACGGTGTGCCGGCCGGATGGGTCGGTGACTTCGCGGGCGTGCCAGCCGAGGCCTTCCTTGGCGTAGTTGCATGCTGCGCAGAGCCCTTGGCCGTTGTCGAACCGGGTGGCGCCGCCGGAGGCGTGGCGGTGCACGTGGTCGATGTGGGCGATCGGGGCGTCGCAGTACGGGGTGCGGCAGTGCTGGTCGCGGCCGGTGAGGCGGGCGAACGCGGTATCTGCCATGAGCTGGCCCAGCGTGCGGACCTCGCCGGCGACACCGCGGGCCGCCGTCGCGGCCGCGCGGAGCGCCGCGTACACGCCGACGCCCTGCGTCAGGGGAAGCAGGAGCGAGACCCTGGTCATCCCCTCGGGCAGGGGCCGGATGCTGACGGTGCGGTCCTTGGCGGCCTTGGCGATGCGGTCGACGGTGCCCTGCTGGTCCAGCTCGTACGCGACCTTCTGCACCAGGTCCTTGAGGCGGCGGAGGCCGACGCCGTCGAGGGTGGTGGGATCGGAGCACAGTGTCGCGTCGGCGCGGCGGCGCAGGTCCTCGTCGAGGTGGGACAGGCCGTGGGTGATGACCGGTACCGCCTCCGGGGAGATGTCGCCGTCGCGGAGCCGTTCGCGGGTGTGCGGCAGGGTGGTGTGCAGTTCGCGGGCCCGGGAGAGCAGGCCCTTGGCGCTGTCGACCGACCGGCGGAGCGCGAGGGCCAGTTCCGCGGCGACTCCGATCTCCCACCTGTCCTGCGTGAGCCCGGCCGCGATCCGCTCGAGCACCCGTTCCCGCAGGAGTTCCACCGCCAGCTCGTACTCTTCGAACACCACGCGACATCGCGCCCGTTCCATCGAACTGAGCCGATCGACGATCGAGGCATCGGGAGGCTCATCGACCTCGCTCATACGCTGTAACACTGGGATGTTCGTCATGAGATCACGCTACTGCCACCCACTGACAAGTTTTCGGTTCGAGTCGGAAAGCCTCGAACATACTGAGGAGTTTTCGCCGCGCGAATAAATCCGTTGCCGAGGCGGAACCGCGGGCGTACCGTCGAACTCGTCAACGAAAGGAGGTGGTCCGAGAAATGGTGAATTTCAAGGCGGGTCGCCGTGACCTGCGAGTAGCGCAGTAGGTGTAGCACCCGGTGCCGCACCACGGCGCATCGCATCAGCTGCGACTCGCCGAGATAGCCGAAAGAGCCCCGGGCGCCACTAGGTCAGTGGCTCTCGGGGCTTTTCGCCATCCGGGGTGCTATGCCGATTCGCGGATCACCCGGCCGCGAGGTCCCGGCGCGCCGCGAGGGCGGGGGCCGCCGCGCCGAGCAGCACGGCCAGCGCTCCGAGCACGACGGTGGCGGTCACGTCCAGCGCGTCGATCGGGAGCGTGCCCACGGCGTGCAACGGCGAGAGGTCGCGCGCCCATCCGGGGAGCCGGAGCGTCTCCGCGAGCATGCCGACGACCCCCGCCCACGCCAGCAGGACCCACCCGAGCCGGACCGGGCGTACCGTCGAAGCCCGTGAGGCGAACCCGACGAGGACGATGACGGCGACGGGGATCAAGTAGCCGGTGCCCGCGGCCAGCGCCGACCCGACCTCGGTGCCGCGGCCGGTCGCGAGTGCGGTGGCGACTCCGAGGACCGCGGCGCCGCCGAGCAGGACCGCCGCCGCGCCCACCAGCGCCACGGCGCCCCACGTCGGCCACCACGTACGCAGCGGAACGCGGGTGGAGGCGGCGAGGCCGAGCCTGCCCTCCGACTCCTCCGCCGAGAGAGTGCCGACGGTGCTGAGCCCCGCCGCGCCCGCACTGAGCGCGATGAACAGGAGCGCGAGGCTGCTGATCAGCTCGGTCCCGGAGGTCACGCCCATCGCCTCCAGCAGGGCGGGGTTCGCGTCGACGAGCCGGGTGAACTCGTGGGACAGCCCCCCGAAGACCGCAGCCCAGACCGCCGCGAAGACCGCCCATCCGACCAGTGTGCCGGAGGCGAGGCGGACGGCCAGCCCCAGCGGCGAGGCGAGCCCCGCCCGGGCCCGCGGCGGGCCGACCCGGGGTGCCACCACGCCCGCGCCGAGGTCGCGGCGCCGCGCGATCGCAACCGCGGCCGCCGTGGTGAGCGCCGCCATCCCGGCGAGTGCGAGTATCGGCCACAGCTGCGGGGAGGCTCCGAAGGGACGGATCTCGGCGGGCCAGCCGAGCGGGCTCAGCCAGGTCTCGTCGAGGCCGCGGCCGTCGACGGTCGCGCGGACCAGGAACGCCGCGAGCAGGAACCCCAGCGCGAGCACCCAGGCGGTGCGGGCCGTCTGGGCGAGTTGGCCGGCGACCAGGCCGACGCCCGCGAACGCGGCCATCAGCAGCCCGATGCCGGCGCCGTACCCCGCGCTCCCCGTGGCGAGGCCGGAGAGCACGCCCGCAGCCGTGCACGCGCCGCCGATGACCACGACCGCGGAGGCGAGCGGCGCGAGTGGGGCGATCCGCGTCGCGGTGATCAGCTCCGTCAGGCCCGCGTCCTCCTCGCGGCGCGTGTGCCGGATCGCCAGGGCGATGCCGCAGACCGCGACCAGGAGCTGGCCGAACAGGCCCACCTCGAGCGCGGTGATGCCGCCGACGGTGTCCAGATCGTATCCCCGGCCGTTGAACGCCGCGCCCGCCGCGGAGTTCCCGATCGAGGCCGCGTAGCCGGCGCGGGACTCCGCCGTGTCGTACAGGCCCGCGATGCTCAGCGCGGAGACCGCGACCAGGGCGCCGATCGCGGCCGGCGCGGCGAGCAGGCCGATCCGGCCCGAGCGCAGGCGCAGCCGGACGAGCCTGCCGAGGCCGTTCATCGCGCGCTCGTCTCGGCAGCGCTGCGGTTCTCGGCTTCGTGGCCCTCGTCCTCGCGGTAGTGCCCCAGGAAGAGCTGCTCCAGGCTCGGCGGGTGCACGGCGAGCTCGGAGGCCCGCGGCCGCCACCGCGGCGACCGCAGCGGCGAGACCCGCGTGCGACGCCGTGAGCCGGGTGCGGACCCCGGCGACGGTGTCGGCCGTCTCGAGGTCGGCGATGCCCGGCAGGTCGTCGAGGCCCACGGGCGTCGACGGGGTGACCGCGTCGATCGCGGTGCGGGTGCCCGCACGCAGTTCCCGGAGCGTGCCGGTGGAGACCGTGGCTCCCGCGCGGACGATGGTCACGCGGTGGCACAACGCGTCGACCTCGGCGAGGATGTGGCTGCTCAACAGGACTGTTCGGCCCTCGGTGTTGCGTTCGCGCACCGCCTGCTGGAAGTGCGCCTCCATCAGCGGGTCGAGCCCGGAGGTGGGTTCGTCGAGGACGTACAGGTCCGCGTCGCAGGCAAGGGCTGCGATGAGTGCCACCTTCTGCCGGTTGCCCTTCGAATAGGTGCGTGCCTTCTTCGAGGGTCCAGTTCGAAGCGCTCGATCAGCTCGTCGCGGCGGCGCGGATCGAGGTGACCCTGCAGCCCGCCGAGGACGTCGATGCACTCTCCGCCGCTGAGGCCGGGCCACAGCGAGACGTCCCCGGGCACGTAGGCGAGCCGGTCGTGCACCGTCGACGCGTCCCGGCGTGGGTCGAGCCCGAAGACCCGGGCCTCGCCGCCGTCGAGCCGCAATTGGCCGAGGAGGGCGCGGATGGTGGTCGACTTGCCCGCCCCGTTCGGGCCGAGGAAGCCGTGCACCTCGCCCTCCTCGACGGCGAGGTCCAGCCCGTCCAGCGCGATGGACCGGCCGAAGCACTTGCGGAGACCTGTCGCAGAAACTGAAAGTGACTTGCTCATGACAGTGACTGTACAACTTTCGGAACCGTGTGGGAAGATGTTTCTGGGAGTCACTGTCAGAATGGGTGGCGACCGAGGGAAGGGGTCCGGTGCCGGAACCGATGAACACCGCTGTGCGCGACGCCGCCGCGCAGATGGCGGACCTGACGCCGCGGCCGACGCTGCGTGAGCGCAAGAAGATGGCCGCCATGGGGCACATCCAGCGGGTGGCGTTGCGGATGATCGACGAGCGGGGATTCGACTGGGTCACGGTCGAGAAGATCGCGGCTGAGGCGGAGGTCTCGCCCAGCACCGTCTATCGGTACTTCGGCACCAAGGAGGGGCTGGTCCTCACGGACGCGTTCGACTCGCGCTCCCTTGCCCAGATGGGACACCTTCTGGCGCAAGGTGTTCCCCGTGGGAAGCGGTGATGACCGCGGTGACCGAGGTGCCGGGGGAGGCCAGGGACGAGCTTGACGAGACGGCCCCGATCCGGGCGCGCCTGTGGTTCGAGATCCCGTCGGTGCGGGCCGCGGCCTTCCTCATGATCGACGAGGCGACGGAGGTGCTGGCCGAGGCCATCGTCATGGGAGGTCTGTACGACCAGTACGAGGCGCGGGTGATCGCGAACGCGATCCTGTGGTCACTGGTCGCGGCGCTGCGGAACTGGCACGAGGCGGGTGGCGACGGAGACTGGAACACCTACATCACCGGCGCGTTCGAGACGCTGCGTCGGTTGGGGCTCCGCCGGAACCGGGCGACGTCGTCGTCGACAGCGGCGGGGCGCTGCGGGCGGGCGATTACCCCGCGTAACGGTTGAGTTTGGCGCTCAGGCGGGGGACGAGCTCACCGTCGGCGTCGACGCGCTCCTCGACGTACGCGAGCGCGCCGCCCTGCTCGACCAGGCCGTAGAGGCGCTTGGCGGCGCCGGCGAGCGGGGAGCTCTTGGCGCGGATCACCACATCCGTCTCGAGCTCCCACGCCGTCTGGGAGACGGGCTTGCCGTAGTACAGCTCGACGATGCCGCTGGCGTGCGTGACGACGAACTCGATCTCGTCGTCCTCGCCGATGCGCCAGAAGCCGGCCTCGCGGAGATCGGGCTCGGCGAACTCGCCCTTCTCGTCCAGCTTCCACGACCGCGCCTCCCAGGAGAGGAAGTTCTGGCCGTCGTGGCTGACGACGATCTGCTGCCCGAAGTGGTAGTCGCCCGATTCGTCGTGGCCTTCGCCCTCGCCGCGCCAGATGCCGACGAGGGGGAGCAGGCCGAGCAGGCCGGAGTGCAGGTCCGGGCCCTGCCGCAGGTTCGCCGTATCGTCGGCGAGCGGTAGCCCGGGGAGGTTCGAGATGTTCCGCGACGACGTGGTCTCGGCGCGCTCGATCGCCGCGTCCAGCGCCTCCTGCCCGCTGCCGGCGGAGGTGTCGGGAGTGGCCTCGTCGTTCACGCCGGCCTACTGGCCGTCGGTGAGGACGCGGTACATCACGAAGATCGCGAACGCGAAAATCGCGACCGACGCCACCGCCATGAGGATCTCGAAGAAGATGACCATGTCCCGATACTAGCGCCCGGCCCGCGGTTGCCCGCAACCGCACCCGACGCGAAGAAGTAGGCTCCGGGCAGTCGGACACCACCGGCTCGATGCCCCGAGGAGGCGTGTTGCCGGACTCCTTCGATGCGCTGGTCGCGTCCGCTGCCGCGCTCGCGGCCCGGCCGGGGCGGGCGCTGCTCGGGATCGCCGGGGCGCCGGCGTCCGGGAAGTCGACGCTGGCGGAGCAGCTGGTGGCCGCGTTGGGGGACGACGCGGTGCTCGTGCCGATGGACGGCTTCCACCTGGACGACGAGGTCCTGCGCCGGCACGGCAGCTGGGAGCGCAAGGGCGCCATCGACACCTTCGACGACGCCGGCTTCGCCGAGCTGCTGCACCGCCTGCGCGCGGCCGGGGGCACCGTCTACGCCCCACGGTTCGATCGTGCGCTCGAGGCGTCCATCGGCGGCGCCATCGAAGTGGCGCCGCACGTTCCTCTCGTGGTCACCGAGGGCAACTACCTGCTCGCCGATACCGGCGCCTGGCCGATCGCGAGGGCGGCGCTCGACGAGGTGTGGTTCCTCCGCATCCACCCGGAGATCCGGCGGAACCGGTTGATCGCCCGGCACATCCGGTTCGGTCGTTCGCCCGCGGAGGCGCGCGCCCGGGCCGACGGCACCGACGAGACCAACGCCCGGCTCATCCAGGCGACGGCGCCGCGTGCCGATCGCGTCGTCGACGGGGCCTAGCCCGGCTCGGCCAGTCAGCGTGTGGCGCTCGTCCGAGCGGACCGGGCGGTCGCTCATGCGTCCGACTCCAGCTTCAGCAGGGCGGCTTTCGCCTCGACGCCGCCCACGTACCGGCCGATCCCGCCGTCGGACTTCACCACCCGGTGGCACGGGACAACCACGGGCAGCGGGTTCGTGGCGCACGCGGTGCCGACCGCGCGGACCGCCGCGGGGCTGCCGACGAGTTCCGCCACCTGCTTGTAGCTGAGCGTGGTGCCGTAGCCGATCTCGGGCAGCCGGCTCTGCACAAGCCGCCGGAAGCCGTGCGAGAGTGCGTGATCGAGCGGAAGGTCGAAGACGGTGCGAGTGCCCTCGAAGTACTCGTCCAGCGCGCGCGCCGCCCGGTCCAGGCGGCCCGGGGATCGGAGGATGCGCGGGCTCAGCTTATGCGCCAACGTGTCCAGCACGGCGTCGTGATCCTCACGGGCGTACGCCACGCGGACCAGGCCGCGTTCGGTCGCGGCGAGCAACAGGCTGCCGACGGGGGAGTCGACTGTGGTGTAGGCGATGTCGAGAAGGCCCTCCGTCTCGACGCGGGCGGTGAGCGCGTCGCGGAGCCGGGCGAGGGTCCCGGAATCCGCGGGGGCGGAGAGCAGCCCGGTGATGTTCTCGCTCATGAGAGGTCCTCCCTCGAGTGCGTCGTGCGGAGCTTCTTCAGTCCGTCGGCGGCCGCGCGGCGCGCGGCCTCGACGGTGCCGCCGAGGATCTCGGCGATCTCGGCGTAGGGGAGGTCCGCCGCGTAGCGGTACGCGACGGCCTGCCGCTGCTTGTCCGGCAGGGCCGCCACGGCGACCCAGAGGTCACCGTCGGGCAGCGCGGTGGTGACGGGCCGCTCGGGCACGCTGTCGACGGGGACGGCCCGTCGCCCGGCCGCCCGCACCTGGTCGATCGCCCTGCGGTGCGCGATGGTCACCAGCCAGGCCTCGACGTTGGCGGATTCGGGTAGGTCGGGGTAGCCGCGCAGCGCGGAGAGGAAGGTCTCCGACCACGCGTCCTCGGCGTCGTGCGGGCCGAGGATCGCGCGGCAGACACGCAGCACCGTGCCGGCGTGCTCGTCGACGATGCGCTCGAACGGTGGTTTCACGCGGCCTCTCCTTCGTCCTCGTCTCGATCCTGCCCTGTAGACGTCGCGGAGGAGCGGAACGTGAGATCCCTATCCGGTGTATCCGGGGCGGGAGAGCAGTTCCCGCAGGCCGGCGTCGATGAACGCGGTGTCGACGGGGTTGGCGCCGCCGCCCGCGAAGTGCCCCCAGACGCCGGGGATCACCCGCACCTCGCCGTGCTCGATGAACTGCGAGGCCCACTCCTCGTCCTCGGGCGGGAAGTAGAGGTCCTTCTCCGCGGGCATCGCCAGCAGCGGGCACGTGATCGAGCGCAGCGCGGCCTCGTGGTCACCGTCGAAACCGGGGGTGTTGCCGACGTTCCCTGCGTGCCACGTGCCGATCATCGCGATGAGGTTGTTGGGGTCGCGGCCGTCCCGGAAGAACTGCTCCCAGAAGCCGTAGAGGAAGTCGTCGAGCGAGGTGAAGCCCAGCTCGCGCCACGTCTCGTGCCAGTAGAAGGCCTGGGAGAAGCCCCATCCCGAGTAGATCCGCGCGAAGGCGCGCAGGCCCTTGATCGGCGGGCGCGCGGGGTCGTAGTCGCCGTCGGCCCACGCCGCGTCGGCTCGCAGCGCCTCGCGGAGCGACTCCAGGAACACCTGGTTGTGCGGCGCGGTCCGGCTGGAGCCGCAGAACGGTGCCGCGCGCTGCACCATCTCGGGGTGGCTCACCGCCCACTGGTAGGTCTGGCCCGCGCCCATCGACCAGCCGGTGACCAGCGCGATCGTCGAGATGCCCCACTTCTCGGTGAGCAGCCGGTACTGGGCCTCGACCTGGTCGTAGAAGGTGACGAGGGGGAACCGGGCGTGGTCGTACGGCGAGGCCGCGTTCGACGGGGACGTCGACAGCCCGTTGCCGAGCATGTTCGGGATGACGATGAAGTACTCGTCCGGGTTCAGGGTCTTGTCGGTGCCCACGAGCCACTCGTTGTCGGTGTGCCAGCCGGAGTACCAGGTGGGGTAGACGATCACGTTGGACTTGTCGGCGTTGAGGGTGCCGAAGGTCTTGTACGCGAGGCGGGCCCCGCGCAGGGTGTGGCCGGACTGCAGCGTGACATCGCCGAGCTCGAAGAACTCGGCGTCGGAGGGAGCGGGCACGGTGGACTCCTCGGGTAGCGGGTGCGCACAGAAAGTACCGATCCGGTACTGATGTCGACGCTACCCGTCCGATTTCCGCCGGGCGGCGGAAACGGAAGGGCGCGCACCCGGGATCCGGATGCGCGCCCCTCACGTGACGGGGTCTACTTCGAGACGGTGATGTCCTGGTTGTAGACGCCGTTGGCCTCGGGCGAGACCTGGATGTCGCCGTTGCCCACGGAGGACAGGGCGCGCAGCGTCCAGGTGCCCGGCGCCGCGAAGAAGCGGTAGTCGCCGGTGCCGGAGGCGACGACCTCGGCGGTGAACTCGCCGGTGCCGTCGAGCAGGCGCACGAACGCGCCGGCCACGGGGTTACCGGCACCGTCGAGGACCTGACCGGTCAGCACGGTCTCCTTCTCGACGTCGACGCCGGCGGGCAGGACCTGACCCTGCTTCGGTGCTCCACACATATCGGTGTTCCTTACTTCTCGATCGGGGCGCCGACGAGGGAGCCGTACTCCACCCACGAGCCGTCGTAGTTCTTGACGTTCTTCTTGCCGAGGATCTCCTGCAGCACGAACCAGGTGTGCGAGCTGCGCTCCCCGATGCGGCAGTAGGCGATGGTCTCCTTGGCGTCGTCGAAGCCCTTCTCCGCGTAGAGGGCCGAGAGGTCCTCGTCCGACTTGAAGGTGCCGTCCTCGTTGGCGGTGGTCGACCACGGGATGTTGATCGCACCGGGGACGTGGCCGCGCTGCTGCGCCTGCTCCTGCGGCAGGTGTGCCGGAGCCGAGATCTTGCCGGAGAACTCGTCGGGCGAACGCACGTCGATGAGGTTCTTCTTGCCGATCGAGTCGATCACCTCGTCGCGGAACGCGCGCAGCGACAGGTCGACGGGCTTGGCCTGGTAGTTCGTGGCCGGGCGGGAGACCGCGTCGGTCGACAGCGGGCGGGCGTCGAGCTCCCACTTCTTGCGGCCGCCGTCGAGCAGCTTCACGTCCTGGTGGCCGTACAGCTTGAAGTACCAGTAGGCGTACGCCGCGAACCAGTTGTTGTTGCCGCCGTAGAGCACCACGGTGTCGTCGTTACCGATGCCGCGCTCGGAGAGCAGCTTCGAGAAGCCCTCCTGGTCGAGGAAGTCGCGGCGGATCGGGTCCTGCAGGTCCTTGCGCCAGTCGAGGCGGACGGCGCCCTTGATGTGGTTGTCGTCGTAGATCGACGTGTCCTCGTCGACCTCGACGAAGACGACACCGGGGGTGTCGAGATTCTGCTCAGCCCAGTCTGCGGAGACCAGGACGTCGGAGCGAGCCATGAGGATCCCTTTCGTTGATACCTATGGACGTGCGATGAAGGCGCGAACGCTACTTCGAGGGGATGCGCGGATGCGCTGGGAGGGCGGAATGGGTACGTCGCACCACGGCGAGTGGGCACCCGGCCCGGGGATTGCGGGACTAGCCCAGACAGCGACAACCGGCCATACGGCACAGATCGACCGCCAGACGGCGGGTGAGCAGCAGCTCACAGCGGTTGCGCATGGCATCCAGGATACGCGAGCCGCGGCGCGCCCGTCACGGGAGGGGCCGGTAGAAGGCGCCGGGCGTCACCGTCACACCGTCGGCCTCGCCGAGCAGCACCACATCGGCGTTCTCGCCCCGCGCGCCCGTCGGCCGGACTCCGAACGGCAAGGCCATGGTGGGGAGGACCTTGGTGAACGCCTGCAGCACCGCCGGCTCCTCGCCGGGCTGCAGCTCCGCCTTCAGGTGGTCCTCGGGGCCGGTATAGATCCCGGTGGCGCGAATGGCGATGGCGTCGCCCTGGGCGGAGAAGTCCGCCGCCACCGAGACCGCGACGGTGCGCTTCGGATCGGCCGCGGTCGGGAGCGGCACGGTGCCGGTGAGCACGATCCCCGTCGACGCCTTGACGTACCCGTCGGCGGGGCTCCCGGCCCCGGGCTTCTTGGGCGCCGGGGTGTGCACCTGCAGGTCGACGATGCCCATGAACCGCCCGACCGCCTTCTGGTCCAGGCGCACGCGCGATTCGATGTGCCCGGCGCGGATCGGGGTGCCGGGCCCGAACGAGGGGACCAGACCGCCGGGGATGCGGACCCCGGTCAGCTCCGCCTCCAGCCGCGCGGACTTGTCGCGCACCTGCGCCGGCACGGCGATCGTGAGTTTCGCGTGGTCACCGCCCGAGGTGAGGTACGGGAACCCGCCGATCGTGACCTCGGGATCGTTCGCGAGTCCGGCGGCGGCCCGCAACTCGCGCGAGAGGCGGTACTCCGCGGCCGCGGCGGTGCCGAGTTCGGCGAGGAAAGCGATCGTCAGCAGTGCCGCGACGGCCAGCAGGCACCGCCTGATCCACGCCCGTCCCCGCCCCTGCGTCACACCGATCCCTCTCGTTCGCACCCGCGCCGACACGCACCGCGTCCTGACCACCGCTATTCTGACATTCGTCGTTCTGCCGCCGATCGTCGCGCACAGGGGAGGGTACGTGGATCTGATACTGCTCACCTCCGACCCGAAGCCGGACACCGTCCTGCCGTCCCTGTCGCTGCTGGCGCACGCCGTGCGGCCGCTGCCGGCCGACGTGTCGTCGCTGCTCGAGATCGGTGCCGCCGACGTCGCGCTGGTCGACGCGCGCACCGATCTCGTCGCCGCGCGCGGGCTGTGCCGGTTGCTCGGTACCACCGGCGGAGGCACGGTGCCGGTGGTCGCGGTGCTGACCGAGGGCGGGCTCGTCGCGGCGAACGCCGACTGGGGGCTGGACGACTTCCTGCTGCCCTCCATCGGCCCGGCCGAGATCGACGCGCGGCTGCGGCTGGTCGTCGCTCGCCGTGCCGGCTCCGGCGAGGACGAGGTCGCGGACAAGATCGCACTGGGAGAGCTGCTCATCGACGAGGGCACCTACACGGCGCGCCTGCGCGGCAAGCCACTGGACCTGACCTACAAGGAGTTCGAGCTCCTCAAGTTCCTCGCGCAGAACGTGGGCCGCGTCTTCACCCGTGCGCAGCTCCTGCAGGAGGTCTGGGGCTACGACTTCTTCGGGGGCACGCGCACCGTCGACGTGCACGTCCGGCGCCTGCGCGCCAAGCTCGGCGCCGAGCACGAGGGCATGATCGGCACGGTCCGTAACGTGGGCTACAAGGCCGTGCGGCCCGTGCGCGGCAAGAACGAACGTCCCGTCGAGGACATGGAACCGACGGACGAGGACCTCGAGGAGGCCTGACATGACGGCAGTGCAGCGCGGGCCCGTCGCCGACCCGGACGCCGTGCGGGCCATCGCCGCCGAGGCCGAGGCCGCCGACGGCGTCGCCCCGCTGTCCGAGCAGTTCCTCCTGGGGATCGAGGGCGACGGTCCGCATCTGGTCGCGCCCGCCGGGTACGCCGGTGTCGTGGTGCCGCCCGCAGGCGGCCCCGGTGCGGCGGAGGTGGTCGTGGCACCGTCGGGGCGCCGACGGGGCCTGGGCCGCGCTCTGGTGACCGGGGCCCTCGAGCTCGTGGGCGACGGCGGCACGGTGTGGGCGCACGGTGACCTCCCGGCCGCGCGCGCCGTCGCCGCCGGCCTGGGCCTGACGGCCGTGCGCATCCTGCTGAACCTGCGCCGGCCGCTCACCGGGGCGGAGCCGGCACCGTCGAACCCCCGGGCGTGCGCGTGCGCACCTACGCCGGCCCCGCGGACGATGCGGCGATCCTCGCCGTGAACAACGCGGCGTTCGCGTGGCACCCCGAGCAGGGCGGCTGGGGACAGGAGCAGATCGACGAGCGGACCGGCGCCGACTGGTTCGACCCGGCGGGGCTGTTCCTGGCGGTCGGTGACGAGGGTGAGCTCCTGGGGTTCCACTGGACGAAGGTCGCGGACCCGGAGACCGGGCTGGGCGAGGTCTACGTCGTGGCGGTCGCCCCGGAGGGGCAGGGACGGGGCCTGGGAAGCTGCTGACCGCCGTCGGAATTCATTACCTGGCCGAACGAGGGTTGCGGGAAGTGGAGCTGTACGTCGAGGGCGACAACACCGCAGCGCTGCGCACATACGCCGGAACGGGGTTCGTCGAGCACGTTCGACACGTGGCGTACGCGTTACGGTAATGCACTTGACCTGGGGTGTTTGCCTGCGGTTCACCCGGGACACCCGATTCGGACACCAAGCCTCCTTAGGTTGCTGGGTGACACCCGTACACCGGTGTGAACAGTCCTGACCCGACCCGGAGGAATCTCGGTGAACTTCAAGCGTGGATCGTCTGTGGCCGTCGCCGCAGTAGCAGCCCTGTCCCTGACCCTCTCGGCCTGTGGCAGCGAGGAGTCGGCCGACGCGTCGTCGAGCGGTGCCGCCGGCGGCTCGGGCGTGCAGTGCGACGGCAAGCTGCAGCTCAAGGGGAGCGGCTCGACGGCGCAGGCCAACGCCATGACGGTGTTCAAGAACGCCTTCGCGCAGGACTGCGACGGCGCGAACGTCGACTACAGCGGTAACGGCTCGGGCCAGGGCATCACCGAGTTCACCTCGGGCCTGACCAACTTCGGCGGCTCGGACTCGCCGCTGAACGCCGACCAGGCGAAGAAGGCCGAGGAGGAGTGCGGCGCCCCCGCCCTGAACCTGCCGCTCGTCTTCGGTCCGATCGCGGTCTCCTACAAGCTCGGCGACCTCTCCCTGAACCTCTCCGCCCCGACCCTGGCGAAGATCTTCAGCGGCGTGGTCACCAAGTGGAACGCCCCTGAGATCGCGGCGGAGAACCCGGGCACCGCGCTGCCCGATACGGCGATCACCGTCGTCTTCCGCTCCGACGAGTCCGGCACGACCGAGAACTTCCAGAAGTACCTCGCGTCCGCTGCGCCGGCCGAGTGGTCCGCCGACAAGAAGGGCAAGTCCTTCAAGGGCGGCACCGGCCAGGGCGCGAGCGGCAACGCCGCCGTCGCCGCGACCGTGAACAAGGCCGAGGGCACCATCACCTACGCCGAGTGGAGCTTCGCCAAGGCGCAGAAGCTGCAGGTCGCAAACATCATCACCTCCGCCGGCCCCGAGGCCGTGAAGCTCTCGAACGAGTCGGTCGGCAAGACCATCGAGTCGGCGAAGTTCAAGACCCCGGGCAGCAAGGACCTGGTCATCGACACCGAGGGCTTCTACAAGCCGACGGCCACGGGCGCCTACCCGATCGTGCTCGCGACCTACGAGATCGTGTGCTCGAAGTACTCGGACGCCGAGGTCGGGAAGGGTCTGAAGACCTTCCTCAAGGTCGCGGCCAGCAAGCCGGCGCAGGACCAGCTCGCGGGCCAGGGCTACGCCCCGATCCCCGAGTCCTTCCGCACGACGCTGAACGCGTCGATCGATTCCATCCAGTAACACGACGCACCTGCTGGACCGGGCGTTCGTGCGCGACGATGGAGCGCACGACGCCCGGCGCGGCCGGAAGGACAGCCACGCGATGGCCGAACAACGGGGATTCATGACCGCAGAGGATTCGACGAGACCGGAGGCGGACGGCGTACCGTCGACCCTCCCGGCGGACGGTGACGGTCCGACCACCTTCGAGGGCGGCACCGGCCGCATGGAGAAGGTCTTCAAGTGGGCGGCGTACGGTTCCGGGATCCTGCTCGTCGTGATCATCGCGCTGATCTTCCTGCAGCTCGTGGTGCAGGCGATCCCGGCGCTGTCGAAGAACAACGCCAACTTCCTCACCAGCTCCGAGTGGCAGACGAACCCGTCGAACATGCGGTTCGGCATCCTCGAGATGCTCAAGATCACGGTGCTCTCGTCGGTGATGGCGCTGATCCTCGCCGTGCCGGTGGCCGTGGGGATCGCGACCTTCCTCGTGCAGTACGTCCCGCAGCGGCTCTCGCGGCCGCTCAGCGCCGTGATCGACCTGCTGGCCGCGGTCCCGTCGATCATCTACGGCCTGTGGGGCATCTTCGTGCTCGCGCCGTTCCTGGTGCCGCTGCAGCGCTGGCTCAACGAGAACCTCGGCTGGTTCTTCCTGTTCAAGACCGGCAACGTGGAGCTCTCGCTCGGTTCGACGGTGTTCACTGCGGGCATCGTGCTCGCGATCATGATCCTGCCGATCATCACCTCGATCACCCGCGAGTCGCTGCGGCAGACCCCGGTCGCGCACCAGGAGGCCGCGCTGGCGCTCGGCGCCACCAAGTGGGAGGTCATCCGGCTCACGGTGTTCCCGTACGGCCGGTCCGGCATCGTCGCCGGCTCCATGCTGGCGCTGGGCCGCGCGCTGGGCGAGACCATCGCGGTGCTGATCATCCTGTTCGCCGCCACCAAGACCTCCATCTGGTCGCTGTTCGACAGCGGCTACACCTTCGCTTCGAAGATCGCCTCCGCCGCCGCTGAGTTCGACAACGTCGACCAGCGCGGCGCCTACATCGCCGCCGGCCTCGTGCTGTTCGTGCTCACCTTCGTGGTGAACGCGGTCGCCCGCTGGATCGGCGGGGACGGGTGAACGGATGACCGCCGCAGATCTGGACAGCGTCGCCAAGAGCGGCACCGTCTTCCACCGCACCTCGACCGCGCGCCGGATCAAGAACAACGCCGCCGCCATCGTCTTCGGTGCCTGCTTCCTGCTGGCCCTGGCGCCGCTGGTCTCGCTGCTCTACATGGTGATCGCGAACGGCGTCCCGGCGATCGTCGACCCCGAGTGGTGGAGCAAGTCGATGGTCCGCGTGGCGCCCGACTCGTACGCGGGCGGCATCCGGCACGCCCTGTACGGCACGCTCGTCCAGGCCGGCATCGCGACTCTGTTCTCGGTCCCGATCGGCGTGATGGTGGGCATCTACCTCGTCGAGTACGCCGAGGGCACGCGCCTGGGCAGGATCACGACCTTCATGGTCGACGTGCTCGCCGGCATCCCGTCGATCGTCGCGACGCTGTTCGTGTTCGGCGTGTGGATCACGACCTTCGGCATGCCGCAGTCGGCCTTCGCGGTGAGCCTTGCGTTGATCCTGCTCATGGTCCCCGTCGTGGTGCGCTCCACCGAGGAGATGCTCAAGCTGGTGCCGAACGAGCTCCGCGAGGCCTCGTACGCGCTCGGCGTCCCCAAGTGGAAGACCATCCTGCGCATCGTGCTGCCGACCGCCGCGTCGGGCATGGTGTCCGGCGTCTTCCTCGCCATCGCCCGCGTGGTCGGCGAGACCGCGCCCGTGCTGCTGCTCGTGGGCATCAGCGACCGGATGAACTACGACGTCTTCAACGGCAACATGTCGTCGCTGCCGCTGTTCATCTACGACCAGTACCGCAACAACCCGGGCGCCGTCGGCGAGTACCGGGCCTGGGGCGCCGCCCTGACCCTGGTGATCCTGGTGGGCATCGCGAGCGGCCTGGCCGCGCTGATGTCCCGCCTGCTCGCGCCGAAGACGAAATAACTCCGGGTAAGGAAGAGAGAACTGTCATGGCCAAGCGCCTCGACATCAAGGATCTGAACATCTATTACGGCGCGTTCCACGCGGTCAAGGACGTGACCCTGACGGTGCCGCCGAACTCCGTCACGGCGTTCATCGGGCCGTCGGGCTGCGGCAAGTCGACCGTGCTGCGGTCGATCAACCGCATGCACGAGGTGACCCCGGGCGCGCGCGTCGACGGGCACATCACCCTCGACGGCACCGACATCTACGGGCCCGGCGTCGACCCGGTGGGCGTGCGCAAGACCATCGGCATGGTGTTCCAGCGCCCGAACCCGTTCCCCACGATGTCGATCCGCGACAACGTGGTGGCCGGGCTGAAGCTGCAGGGCATCCGCAGCAAGGCGAAGCTGGACGAGATCGCCGAGTCGTCGCTGCGCGGCGCGAACCTGTGGGACGAGGTCAAGGACCGGCTGAACAAGCCCGGCGGCGGCCTGTCCGGCGGCCAGCAGCAGCGGCTGTGCATCGCCCGCGCGATCGCCGTGAGCCCCGACGTGCTGCTCATGGACGAGCCCTGCTCGGCCCTCGACCCGATCTCGACGCTGGCCATCGAGGACCTGATCGGCGAGCTCAAGCAGCAGTACACGATCGTGATCGTCACGCACAACATGCAGCAGGCCGCGCGCGTGTCCGACCAGACCGCGTTCTTCAACCTCGAGGCCACGGGCAAGCCCGGCCAGCTCATCGAGATCAACCCGACCGAGAAGATGTTCTCGAACCCGGACGAGCAGGCCACCGAGGACTACATCTCCGGGCGCTTCGGCTGACCGGATCCCGCGGCCCGTCACATCGTTCGGGCCCGTCGGACCCCGGCGGTAAGCTCGCACCGTGACCGCGCAGTACTCGACCGTGCTCCCGGGCGACCGCGTGGTCGCCCGGGTGCGCGAGGCGGTCCTCGTTGTCGACGCGCCCGCACTCGGCGCCTCCGCGGAGGCCTCGGCCCTCGCCGCGGCCATCGACGTCGACGGCGCGCTAGCCCCCGTCCTCGAACCCCTCACGGGAGTGCCGTACGCGGTGGTCCAGGTCGCGGGGTCCGAGGTGCGCGCCCTCCTGCGCGGCGCGCCCGACACGGCGCCGGAGCGGCTGCTGACCGTCGCGATCTTCACCTCGGCGTCCGCGGCCACTCCCGCGCACGTCCTGCACGCCGAGGCCGAGTTCGTCGAGCGCGTGGCGCCGCTGGGGCCGGGCGCGGTGGTCACGGTCACCGTCGGGCCGCCCCCGTCCCCGGGCCCCGTCTGCGGGCCCACGGCCCTGCACCTGCTGCGCGGGGCGGTGCCGGGCGCCGGCGCGGTCCTCTGGTCCGACGAGTCGCTGCAGCCCGAGGGCGACGCCGACATCGTGACCGACGCCTTCCCCGCCGACGCGCCGACCAACGAGGAGCCCACGGGCGTGAGCCCGCTGTTCGCGGCCACCGAGTACGACGTGGAGGTGCGGGGCCCGGAGGAGGTTCCCGCCGCCGGCCCCCTGGTCGAGGGCCGACGGTGCGCCTTCGGTCACCTCAACGCTCCGCACGCGGGCTACTGCTCGCGGTGCGGCGCGCTGGTGGACCGGCGCGCCCCGCTCGAGGCCGGCCCGCGGCCGCCGCTCGGCCTCCTGGTCGCGGACGACGGGACGGCGTTCGTCGTGGAGACCGACATGGTGATCGGCCGCGACCCGTCGGCCTACACGGCGCAGCGCGGGGGCCGGGCGTTCGACGGTGCCGGGCGGCTCGCGCCGATCGTCCTGCAGGACCGCACCGGCGCGCTCTCGCGCGCCCACCTGGAGATCCGGATCGACGGCTGGCAGCTGCTCGCGGTGGACGTCGGCTCGGCGAACGGCACCTGGGTACGCCCGCCGGCCGCGGCCGCGCCGCTCCGCCTGCCCCCGGGCCAGCCGGTGCCGCTGGCCATGGGCTCCGACATCCACCTGGGCGGGCGGATCCTGCAGCTGCAGGAGGTGGTTACGGCGTGACGTCGGCGGTGGGCTCGGCCTGGCCGGTGGCCTGGAAGATCACCCGGCGGCCGATCTCGACCGCGTGGTCCGCGAAGCGCTCGTAGTAGCGGCCCAGCAGCGTCACGTCGACCGCCGCGGCCACGCCGTGCTTCCAGTCCCGGTCCATGAGCACCGTGAACAGGTGCCGGTGCAGGTCGTCCATCGCGTCGTCCTGCTCCTCGATCTCCGACGCCTGCTTCGGGTCCTGCGTGACGAGGACCTCGCGGGCGGAGTTGGCGAGTTCGACGGCGAGGCGGCCCATCTCGGCGAAGTAGCCGTTGACCTCCTCGGGGAGGGTCTTGTTCGGGAACCGGCGGCGGGTGACCTTCGCGACGTGCAGCGCCGGGCTCCCATGCGGTCGACGTCGGCGACGATCTGGAAGCCGGAGACCACGATCCGCAGATCGCCGGCGACGGGGGCTTGGAGGGCCAGCAGGGAGAAGGCCTCCTCCTCGGCGCGGCGGCTCAGGCGGACGATCTCGTCGTGCTCGGTGATGACCTCCTCGGCGAGGGCGAGGTCGGCCTGCAGCAGCGAGTTGGTGGCCTTCTCCATGGCCACACCCGACTTGCCGCAGATGTCACCGAGGATGTCGTTGAACGCAGCCATCTGCTGCGTGTACGCGGTACGCATGGGCGCAGTATATCGGGCGTTTCTTACGCGACTGCAGCGTCAGGTGAACACGGGGTGAACGACCGTCAACCGCCGTTGTTCTCGGTCTCGGCGCCCGGCATCGCGGCCGCGTCGGCCTCCCACGGGTCGTCCAGCCAGCCCTCGGGGAGCACGACCTTGCCGGGTGTGCCCTGCCGGCCCCGCGGGCCCTCCGCGTCCTTGGGGAACGGCACGTCCTGCGGCAGCGTGTCGAGCAGGGCACGCAGGTCGGCGAGGGTCTTGACGGTGGCCAGCCGGGTGCGGAGCTCGCCGCCGGCGGGGAAGCCGCGCAGGTACCAGGCGACGTGCTTGCGGATCTCCCGCATGCCCTTGTCCTCGCCGTGGTGCGCGGCCAGCAGCTCGCCGTGCCGGTACATGATGTCGGTGACCTCGCCGAGGTGCGGCGGCGTCGGCATCGGGGTGCCGTTGATGGCGGCCGAGAGTTCGGAGAACAGCCACGGCCGGCCCAGGCAGCCGCGGCCCACCACGACGCCGTCGCAGCCGGTGCGGTCCATCATGGTGACCGCGTCCTCCGCGGCGAAGACATCGCCGTTGCCCAGCACCGGGACGGCGTCCCCGAAGTGGTGGTGCACGTGTTCCTTGAGCCGCGCGATCTGCTCCCAGTCGGCCTGTCCCGAGTAGCGCTGCGCGGCGGTGCGGGCGTGCAGCGCGACGGCGACCGCGCCCTGTTCGGCCGCGATCCGGCCGGCGTCGAGGTGGGTGTGGTGCTCGTCGTCGATGCCGATGCGGAACTTCACGGTCACGGGGATCTCGGGCGCACCGGCGGGGCGGCCGTCGGCGACGCCGCGCACCGCGGCGTCGACGATGCTCGCGAAGAGGTTCCGCTTGTACGGCAGGGCGGAGCCGCCGCCGCGGCGGGTGACCTTGGGGACGGGGCAGCCGAAGTTCATGTCCAGGTGGTCGGCGAGATCCTCCTCGGCGATCATTCGCGCCGCCTCGTAGGTCCACTTCGCGTCGACGGTGTAGAGCTGCAGGCTGCGCGGGTCCTCGTCGGCCGCGAACGTGGTCATGTGCAGCGTGACGGGGTGCCGCTCGACGAGGGCGCGCGCCGTCACCATCTCGCACACGTACAGCCCGGCGACGGTGCCGGTGCGTGCGCGTTCCAGTTCGCGGCACAGGCTGCGGAACGCCACATTCGTGACCCCGGCCATCGGCGCGAGCACGACGGGGGAGTCGAGCTCGAACCGCCCGATGCGCAGCTTGGGCTGCGTCGCGGCTGTGGTCATCAGTGCTCTCCCGAGGTCGTGCGGCGGTCGCTCGCCGTTCTCCATGATCGCTGCGCCGCGGTGCCGGGGCAAACCGGTTGCGGCGGGAAACGACGAACCCGCCGTGCCTCGCGAGGCACGGCGGGTTCGTCGATGTCGGTGCTAGACGGCCAGACCGGCCTTCTCGCGCTTCGCGGCCTCGCGGGCCAGCGAGCGGTCGCGCATCTCCTCGAACTTCACGGCGGAGGCCTCGAGCTCGTCGAGGAAGGCGGCGAGCTCCTCGCGGGTGCGCTCGCCCTCGGGGCCGAAGTCCTCGCGCTCGAAGATCTTCCACTTGCGCAGGACGGGCATGACGACCTCGTCCTTGTGCTGGCGCAGGTCGTAGATGCCGTGCTTGGCCATGAGGACGCCGTTGCGGCGGAAGTCCGGCATGCCGGCGCCGGGCATCTCGAAGTGCTTGATCGTGTCGGTGATCGACCGGATCGCCTGGTCCGGGACCAGGTCCAGGCCGGCCGCCGAGATGTTGCGGTAGAAGATCATGTGCAGGTTCTCGTCCGCCGCGATGCGCTGCAGCATCTTGTCGGCGATCGGGTCCGCGCACACCTTGCCGGTGTTGCGGTGGCTCACGCGGGTGGCCAGCTCCTGGAAGGTCACGTACGCCACCGAGTGGAGCATCGTCATCTTCTCTTCGGTGTGCGCCGCCACCTTGCCCTGCGGGTCCCACCCGTTGGTCATGTGGATCATGCGGGCCTGCTCGAGCTTGACCGGGTCCACGCCGCGGGTGACGACGAGGTAGTCGCGCATCGCGATGCCGTGGCGGTTCTCCTCCGAGGTCCAGCGGCCGACCCAGTGGCCCCAGGCGTCGTCCATGGAGAAGTTCGCGGCGATCTCCCGGTGGTACGTCGGGAGGTTGTCCTCGGTGAGGAGGTTCGTGATCATGGCCGCCTTGGCCACCTCGTCGAGCCGACTCTCCTCGGGGTCGTAGTCGTGACCACCGAGGGCGGCGAAGTTCTTGCCGTCATCCCAGGGGATGTAGTCGTGCGGGCTCCAGTCCTTCGTCATCGAGAGATGGCGATTGACGTTGTCCTCGGCGACGCCAGAGAGCTCCTTCAGGAGCTCGAGCTGGGTGAGTTGGCGGGTCGACATCGTTCCTCTTTCGACGTTTGGACTTGTTCCAGATTATCAGCTGAGTCTACGCACTTCGCGGCGCGGACTCAACGTGCGCGGGCCGAAAGTGACGGCCCGGGAGTTCCGGGCCGACGTGATGCGGCCCCGTCGTACATCGGGCGGGACCGCGACGACGTTACGGATCCCGCGCGGCGAACGGCCTGGAACAGACGAGGTGTGGCAGAGGTAACGCTCTACAGGATCCAGCCGCGGTCGCGTGCCCTGACCGCCGCCTCGTAGCGGTTCGAGACCCCCAGTTTCGCCATCGCCGAGGACAGGTAGTTCCTGGTGGTCCGGGGCTCAGGTGCGCCCGGGTGGCGATCTCGTCGATGGAGGCGCCGTCGACGGCGAACTCCAGCACATCGGCCTCCCGGGCCGTGAGCGGCGAGTCGCCCGCGCTGATCGCCTCGGCGGCCAACTCCGGATCGACGTACCGTCCACCCGCGGCGACGGTGCGGATCACCTCCGCCAGCGTCGCCGCCGGCGCGGTCTTGGGCAGGAAGCCGCGGACCCCGGTGGCCAGCGCCCGCTTGAGGTATCCGGGCCGGCCGTGACTGGTCACGATCAGCGTCGCGGCCCCCGGCGTGCGCCGCAGCAACTCGGCGGCCGTGTCGATGCCGTCGGGCCCGGGCATCTGCAGGTCGATCACCGCGACCGCGGGCGGCAGCCCGGCAGCGATCCGGCGCTCCCACACCGCGATCAGCTCGGTGCCGGACGCGGCCTCGGCGGCCACGCTGATGTCCTCCTCCAGCTCCAGCAGCGCGGCGACGGCCGTCCGGATCAGATGCTCGTCGTCGGCCAGCAGTACCTCGATCGTCATGCCCGTCCCCATTCCACGGTCAGTGTGAACTCGTCGCCGTCGCGGCTGGTTCCGAGGTCGGCCCCCACGGCCCGGAGCCGTGCGCGCAGGCCCTCCAGGCCCGACGGTGCGCCGCCCGCCCGGCTGGGCGGGAGCGCACCGTCGTTGGTGAGTACGAGACCCGACGGGCCCAGCGTGAGCACCGCCTGCGTGGCGGCGGAGTGCTTGACGATGTTGGTGGTGCCCTCGCGGACCACCCACGCCGCGGCCTCGTGCAGGCTCGTCGGCACGTCCTGCGGGTCGCCGACCACGCGCATGCCGCAGCCCGCCGCCGAGAGCAGCGACTTCGCCCCGGCGACCTCGGTGGCGAGGCTGATGTTGCGGTACCCGCGGACGAGCGCGCGGGCGTCCTCGAGCGAGGTGACCGCGAGCGTCTTGACCTCGTCCATCTCGGCGGCGGCGCGATCGGCGGCGCCGGCCCGCGCCAGGGTGGCCGCGAGCTCGCTCTTCACGGCGACGGCGGAGAACGCGCGGCCCACCACGTCGTGCAGGTCGCGGGAGAAGCGCAGCCGCTCCTCGGCGACCTCGAGTTCGGCGGCCAGCCGCTTGCCGTCCTCGAGTTCGGTGAGGATCTGCAGGCTCCAGACCGTGGTCCGCGACGTCCACATGAGCGCGACGCCGACCGCCACGAGCAGGGCGAAGAAGGCGGGCGCGTTCTCGGGGCGCAGGAGCAGTGCGGTCACGGCGGCGGCCAGGATCAGCAGGCCCCAGCGGCGGCGCAGGAACGGCAGCACCGCGCACGTCGCCATCGCGTACGCGACGGAGGCGAGGACGCGCCCGTCGGCGAGCGAGACGTGGGGGAGCGGCCCGAGCTGCACCGCGATCACCGCGGCCAGCCAGACCGCGGCGAGGCCGGCCACCGCGAACCGCCAGGCGATGCGGCGCTGCCGCTCGGTGGCGCGGATCGCGAGGTCGGGTTGGGCCTCGATGCCCGCGATCGCGGCGAGGCCAGCCACCACGATGCCGACCACGGGCACCGTCGAGGCGCCCGACACGGCCATCATGATCACGAACGTGACCAGGACCACCTGCAGGACCAGCCGGGTGTACAGGCGGAACCGGTCCGCGCTGGACAGGCCGTGCCACCGGTCGGCGGCGCGGCCGAGCGGGCCGGGCATCAGCCGCGGTCGTCCCAGCGGAACCACTTCTTCGCGAGGATCACTGCGATGACGGTCCATAGGGCCAGTGTGGCAAGCGGGCGGCCCGTCTCGCCGAAGGTGGCCATGAGGTCGAGCGGCGCGGCGTCGTCCGGGGCGCCCAGAGCGAGGCCGGTCTGGCCGAGCCGCAGCAGGTCCGAGATCGCGGCGAACGGGGTCCAGTCGGCGATCATGCCGAGCCGGTCGGGGAGGATCGGCCGGATCGACGACATGCCGAGCATCGCGATCATCATCACGGGGATCGAGGTGATCTGCGCGGCCTCCGCGTTCTTGGTCATCGCGCTGGTGGCGAGCGCGAGCAGCGTGAAGATCACCACGCCGGCGGCGAGCGCGAGGAGCATCAGGAACGGGTTGACGGGCAGGGGCGCGCCGGCGCCGTACACCGCGGCGGCCACGACGACGGTGCCGAGCAGCGTCAGGAGCGCCCCGGGGATGGCCGGCGCAGTGAGGATCTGCAGGTCGCTCGCCTCGCCGGTGCGGAGGCGCTTGAGCACGCCCTCGGAGCGCCGGGTCGTGACCATCGACAGCACCGAGTAGTACTGGACGAACAGCAGGGCGCACAGCACGAACAGCTCGAACGTGATGAAGGTGCCCATCGGCTTCGGCGGCTGCCCGCCGCGCGCGAGGAAGAACAGCAGCAGCGGCATGCCGATGGGGAACACGGTGCCCATGAACAGCAGTGTCTTGTTGCGGCGGAACTGTAGGTACTCGGCGGTGGCGAGGGCGCGCAGCGGGTGGCGGCCGTAGCCGGCCGCGGGTGCCGGGGCGGTGGTGGTCATGACTGTGCTCCGATCGGTTCGGCGGCGGATTCGGCCTCGTCGGCGACGGACAGGAAGACCGATTCCAGCGAGGGGTGGCGGGCGCTCAGGCCCGTGAGGTCGAGATCGCGGCCGGCGGCCCAGTCGAGCAGCCGGTGCAGGTCCTCCTGCAGCCGGTGCGTGCGCAGGGTGACGCGGCCGGCACCGTCGGATGAGGCGCTCCACGCGCCCGAGAGGCCGGGGAGGGGCACGGCCGGATCGTCGACGGTGATCTCGGCGGGGTGGCCCTCGACGATCTCGCGAAGCGTCCCGAGCCGCGCGATCGCGCCGCGGTGCATGATCGCGATTCGGTCGGCGAGCGCCTCGGCCTCGTCGAGGTAGTGCGTGGTGAGCACCATCGTGACGCCGGAGGCCTTGAGGTCGGCGAGCAGGCGCCAGGTGGCGCGGCGGCTCTCGGGGTCGAGTCCGGTGGTGGGCTCGTCGAGGAACAGCAGCCGGGGCTGCCCGATGAGGGCGCACGCGAGGTCGACGCGGCGCTGCTCCCCGCCGGAGAGAGCCCGCACGCGCACGTCGGCCCGGTCGGCGAGGTTGACCCGCTCGAGGACTGCGTCAGCGGTGGTCGGGTCGCTGCAGGTGCCGCGCCACATCTCGAGCGTCTCGCGCACGGTGAGCTCGGCGGGCAGGCCGCCGGACTGCAGCATGATTCCGCAGAGCGGGCGGACCCGCTTGCGGTCGCGGAGCGGGTCGAGGCCGAACACGCTCAGCTCACCGGCGCTGGGCGCGGCCAGTCCCTCGAGCAGGTCGAGCGTGGACGTCTTGCCGGCGCCGTTGGTGCCGAGGAGGGCGAACACCTCGCCGGGCCGGACGTCGAGGTCGATGCCGCGGACGGCTTCGAAGGCGGCGTCCCCGGTGCCGTAGGTGCGGCGCAGGCCGGTCGCCGCGATGACGGGGCCGCTCATCGCCGCGCCCACTTCCGGGTGCCGAGGACCCACCGGACGGCGAGGTGCAGCGCGACGACGGCGGTGACGATCGCCGCGGCCACGACCGGCGGCTGCAACAGCACGACGACGGCTGCGATGAGGAGGACGGTGGCGACGACGACGGCGCCCTCCCGGGCGCGGGTCGGGGCGGGACCGAGACGGCACGAGTCGACGAACAGGTCGTGCAGCGGGCTGTTCGACGGTGCCGGCTGCGAGTCGGAGTGGGAGCGATGGGCGGTGTGGAGGTCGTTGGCGTTCATGTATTCAGCGTGGCCGCGATCCGGGGTGCCCAGTAGTGCGCCTTGTCAGAGGTTTTCCGCAGCTTGTCATCGGATCCCGGTGACATCTGTCATGCCCGGGGCGCGGCACGGGCACCGTGCAATCACGAATTCGTTACCGAATCTTTTCCCGGTTTTCGTCCGCCGGACGCGAAAGTGCAGCACGCTACGGCGGTGACCGCCACGACCGAACGGGTGGAGCCCTCACCCAAGACGGGGCCGGCCGCCAACCTGGTGCCCAAGGACAATCTGTTGTTCCTGCTGTTCGTGGTGCCGAACCTGGCGTTGCTGGCCGTCTTCACGTATCGACCGCTCATCGACAACGTCCGGCTGAGCTTCCACGAATGGTCGCTCGGCAGTGTGGATCCGGCCAAATGGATCGGGCTCGACAACTACCGCGAGTTCTTCACCAAGGCCGAGAGCTGGCAGGTCGTCACCGTCACGCTGATCTTCACCGTGGGCGCGGTGGTCTTCTCAATGGTGCTGGGTCTCGCGCTGGCCATGCTGCTGGATCAGAATCTCAAGGGCCGTAACCTGGTGCGCTCGGCGGTGTTCGCGCCGTTCGTGATCTCCGGCGCCGCGATCGGTGCGGCCTTCTACTTCGTGTTCAACCCGCAGTTCGGCGCCGTCGCGTCGATCCTGAGTTGGTTCGGCATCGAGAGTCCCGACTTCTACCAGAACCCGCACTGGGCGCTGTTCCTCGTGACGTTCACCTACATCTGGAAGAACCTGGGCTACACCTTCGTCATCTACCTCGCGGCGCTGCAGGGCCTGAACAAGGACCTCGACGAGGCGGCCGCGATCGACGGGACGCCGGCGTGGCGCAAGTTCTGGCGGGTCACGCCGCCGCAGCTGCGCCCGGCCACGTACTTCCTCTCGATCACGGTGCTGCTCAACAGCCTTCAGGTGTTCGACATCATCAACATCATGTTCCCGGCCGGCGGGCCGCAGAACGGGACCACGACGATGGTCTTCGACATCTACTGGCAGACCTTCCGGAACCAGCGCGCGGGCTACGGCGCCACGATCGCGACGATCATGTTCCTGGTGCTCCTGGTCGTGACCGTGGTGCAGGTGCGGATGATGGATCGGGGGGACGACAAGTGAGCGCGCTGCTCGAATCCGGACCCAAGGGGAGCGTCGCCATGAAGGTCCTCGGGTACGTGGGGATGGCGGCCACGCTGCTGCTGGTCGCGGTGCCGGTGTACTTCATCGTCATCACCTCGTTCAAGGAGCGGTCGGACATCTTCGTCTCGCCCGCCACGTGGTGGCCACCGACCTGGTATCCGGCCAACTACAGCTATGTGACGCAGGAGATCCCGTACTGGGACTACCTGCGGAACTCGGCGATCATCACCCTGGTCACCGGGACGATCAAGTTCGTCCTGGGCGTGAGCACCGCGTACGCGCTCGTGTTCCTGCGATTCCCGTTCAAGAAGGCGCTGTTCCTGGTGGTGATCGCGGCGCTGATGGTGCCCAACCAGATCACCGTGATCTCGAACTACGCCCTCATGGCCGACTACCGGAACACGTTCTTCGGCATCATCGTCCCGCTCGCTGGGGTGGCCTTCGGCACGTTCCTCATGCGCAACCACTTCCTCTCGCTACCCAAGGAGATCATCGAAGCCGCGCGCATGGACGGGGCCGGGCACCTGCGTCTGCTGTTCCGGGTGATCCTGCCGGTTTCGATCCCCACGATGGTCGCGTTCGCGGTGATCACGCTGGTGAACGAGTGGAACGAGTACCTCTGGCCGTTCCTGATGTCCGACAACGCGGCCGTCGCCCCGCTCCCCGTGGGGCTGACGCTGCTGCAGAACACCGAGCAGGGCGTGAACTGGGGGCCGGTCATGGCGGCCACGCTGCTCACCGCGCTGCCGATGCTCATCGTCTTCCTGATCCTGCAGCGGCAGATGATCAAGGGCCTGACCTCCGGCGCAGTCAAGGGCTGACCGGTCCGCACCACCCCACTTCAAACACCAAGGAGAAACTCATGGGCGACTTCACCAGGCGCGGCTTCCTCGCGACCGGACTCGCGGCCACCGCGGCCGTCGCGGCGGCGTGCGCGGGTTCGGGATCCGGCGGCGGCGGGTCGAACGACGGTGGCGGCAGCGGCGGCGACATCACGCTGCGCTTCCTGACCAACCACCCCGGCAGCTCGAAGGCCACCGAGCAGGAGCTGATCGACGCGTTCCAGAAGGCCAACGCGGGCATCAAGGTGGAGCTGCTGGACGGCGGCAAGAACTACGAGCAGGTGGCGCAGAAGTTCCAGACGTCGCTGTCCGGCGGGACGAAGCCCGACATCGTCGTGGTCTCGGACGTGACGTGGTTCAACTTCGCGCTCAACAAGCAGATCGCGCCCCTGGACGACCTGTTCGACGGTGCCGGCCTCAAGCCCGGCGACTACGTCGACTCGCTGCTGGCCGATACGAAGTTCGACGGCAAGCACTACGCCGTGCCGTACTCCCGCTCGACGCCGCTGTTCTACTACAACAAGGACGTCTGGAAGAAGGCCGGCCTCGAGGACCGCGGCCCCAAGGACTGGGACGAGTTCGTCCAGTGGGCCCCGCGGATCCAGGACGCCATCGGCGGCGACAAGAAGGCGATCGTGCTCGCCGACTCGGAGAACTACATCGACTGGGTCTTCGAGGGCTGGAACTGGTCCAAGGGCGGCGCGTACTCGGACGAGTGGGACCTGAAGTTCACCACGCCCGAGTCGATCGCGGCCGCGAACCAGCTCAAGGAGGTCATCGGCAACTGGGGTCGCCTGGTGACCACGCCGGAGAACGACTTCGGTGCGGGCATCGCGGCGTGCACGCTGCAGTCCACCGGCTCGCTGAAGACCATCACCACGTCGGCCAAGTTCGACGTCGGCACCGCGTTCCTGCCGGGCCCGGCGGGCGAGTCGTGCCCCACCGGCGGTGCGGGCGTCGCCGTGGCCGAGGGCATCTCGGACGAGCGCAAGAAGGCCGCGATGAAGTTCATCGAGTTCCTCACGAACGCGGCGAACACCGCGAAGTTCTCGCAGGCCACCGGCTACATGCCCGTGCGCAAGGCGGCCGTCGACGAGCCGGCGATGAAGGAGTTCATCGAGAAGAACCCGAACTTCGGCACGGCCGTCAAGCAGCTCCCGCTGACCCGGGTGCAGGACAACGCGCGCGTGTTCGTGCCGGGCGGCGGCGAGGACATCGGCAAGGCGCTGCAGCAGATCGCGACCGGCGGCGACACCGCGGCCGTGCTCGGTGCGCTGCAGAAGACCATCCAGGGCAAGATCGACTCGCAGATCAAGCCCAAGCTGCCGAAGTAGGTCCGCGGCACACGGTTTCGTAGGAACTAGGAGTCAAAGGAACACCATGGCAACGGTGCGTTTCGACGGTGCGACCGTCCAGTATCCGGGCGCCGAGCGGCCCTCGGTGAGCTCGCTCGACCTGGACATCGCCGACGGCGAGTTCGTCGTGCTGGTCGGCCCGTCCGGCTGCGGCAAGTCCACCAGCCTGCGGGCGCTGGCGGGGCTCGAGGCCGTGACGGACGGCAGCATCCTCATCGACGATGTGGACGTCACATCGGTCTCGCCGAAGAAGCGCGACGTGGCCATGGTGTTCCAGAACTACGCGCTGTACCCGAACATGACGGTGGCGCAGAACATGGGCTTCGCGCTGCGCAACGCCGGTGTGTCCAAGGAGGATACGGCCAAGCAGGTGGCGGAGGCCGCCGCGATGCTGGAGCTGGAGCCGCTGCTCGACCGCAAGCCCGCGCGGCTCTCGGGCGGGCAGCGTCAGCGCGTCGCGATGGGCCGCGCCATCGTGCGCCACCCCAAGGTGTTCGCGATGGACGAGCCGCTGTCCAATCTCGATGCGCGCCTGCGGGTCTCCACCCGGTCGCAGATCTCCGCGCTGCAGCGCCGGCTCGGGGTCACCACGCTGTACGTGACGCACGACCAGGTCGAGGCCATGACGATGGGCGATCGCGTGGCGGTGCTCAAAGACGGTCTGCTGCAACAGGTCGCGCCGCCGCGCGAGCTGTACGACGATCCGGTCAACACCTTCGTGGCCGGCTTCCTCGGCTCGCCGGGCATGAACCTGCTGACGGTGCCCCGCTCGGACGTCGGCGCCGATCTGGCCGGCGCGGTCGTGCCGGTGCCGCGCACCGTCGAATCGGGGGAGACGGTGACCGTCGGCCTCCGCCCCGAGGCCCTCGAGGTCGTGTCCCCGGACGCCGCCGGGGCCGCGCGGGGCACCGTCGCCCTCGTGGAGGAGCTGGGCGCCGAGGCGCTCGTCTACGTGACCGTGCAGGGGCAGGACAAGCCGGTGGTGGCGCGGGTCGACCGCGCGACCACCCTGCGGGCCGGTGAGAAGGCCGGGCTGATCCCCGCCGCCGAGCAGGCGCTGTTCTTCCACGCGGAGTCGGGGGACCGGCTGCGCTGATCCCGGGCGTCAGCGCGCCCGCTCGCGGCGGCCCGCCGGCGAACCCGCGCCCGCCGCCGCAGCCGCCGATCGCCGGGAGCGGGGCGGCAGGACGAGGGGAGCGCCGCGGGACGGTCGCGGAGGAACCGCCGACGGTCCGCCGTCGCGCGGTGCAGGCCGAGCATGGTCTCGACGGCGCGGTCCCACGTGTACTGCTCGGCGCACGCCCGCGCCGCCGCGGCGTAGTCGCCGCGGGCCAGGACCGCGCGGACGGCGGCCGTGAACGCGGCGCCCGTATCGGCGGCGGGGAGGCCGCAGTCCGCCCGCGTCACCTCGGCGAGGGCGCTGTTGCGCGACACCACGATCGGCGTCCCCGACGCGAGCGCCTCCATCGCGCTGAGACCGAAGGTCTCGTGCGGGCCGGGACAGATCGCGACGTCGGCGCAGGCCAGCAGGTCGGCGAGGGCGTCCCGGTCGGCGAGGTGGCCGGTGAAGGTGACGGGCAGCCCGCGCGCCTGGCGGCGCAGCTCCGTCTCCATCGCGCCGCCGCCGGCGATCACGAGCCGCGCGTCGACACCGTCGGCCACGAGGGCGCGCACCACCTCGATGCCCCGCGCCGGGTGCTTCTCCATCGACAGCCGGCAGGACTGCACGAGGAGGACCTCGGCAGCGGGATCACGCGGCCCGCTCGCCCCGCTCCCGGCGCCGGTGGCCCACCGGGCGCGCGCCTGCGGCGTGGCGCGGGCGGGCCGGAAGGTGTCGAGGTCGACTCCGAGCGGCACCGTCTCGACGTTGGGCGCCTCGATGCGGGCGAACTCCTCGCCGGCGAACGCGGTGGTGCAGACGACCGTGTCGTAGCTGCGGGCCGTGCCGAGGTTCGCGACGTCGGACGCCCACTGCGCCGCGCGGGGGACGCCGAGGGCGATCATGCGGTCGAGGCGCTCGTGGCTGATCATGATCGAGCCGATGCCGCGCGCCTTGGCCCACGGCCCCATGCCGCGCAGGGTGAGGCGGTCGGAGACCTCGAGACTGTCGGCGCCGAGCGTCGGAAGCAGGCGGCGGATGCGGACGGGACTCGCGGCCCGGTAGCCCTCCACGCGGAAGAACTTCCGGCCGGGCACCGTGATCCGGCGGACGCCCGAATCGAGGACCTCGTCGCCCGACGCCCGGCCGGCGACGATGAGGGTGACCGCGTGGCCGCGCGCCACGTATCCGGCGCCCAGCTGGTCGACCGCGGTGCGCAGCCCGCCCGAGCGGGGGCCGTAGAAGTTCGCGAGCTGGACGATGTGCATCCCGCCAGGCTGCCTGCGGGGCGGTCCGGCCGGTGAACGCGCGGGGGCATGTGAGCGAACTGTGCGAACCTGTCGGTGGATCGGCGCACAATCGAATCATGACTGTCATCCTGAACCCGTACATCAGCTTCTCCGACAACGCCCGCGAGGCGCTCGAGTTCTACCGCGACGTGTTCGGCGGCGAGCTCGAGATCAGCACGTTCGAGGGCATGCCGCCCGAGATGGGGGTGGATCCGTCGTTCGTGAACAACGTGATGCACGGCCAGCTCACCACGCCCGACGGCTTCACCCTGATGTGTGCCGACACCCCGCCCGGCATGTCCCGCACCAAGGGCGACGACGTGTCGGTGTCCCTGTCCGGCGACGATCTGCCCAAGCTCACCGGCTGGTGGGAGAAGCTGTCCGCCGGCGGCACCGTGGTGGCGCCGTTCCTCCAGGCGCCCTGGGGCGCGACCTTCGGGATGTGCGTCGACCGGTTCGGCGTGCACTGGATGGTCAACGCCGCGGCGTCCTGAGGCGCGGGCCCAATCCGGCTGTGGTGTGATGGAACGGCCACTTGTCCGCTTTGCGGGAGTTGCACGATCTGCAGGCGGGTCGCAGGTTCGCGAGTATGTCCGCCCCGCCTTTGGACAGCGGTTTCACATGGTCGACGGTGCGGGAGCGACGGTCGGTGAACGGCCGGCCACATAGCCAACATCCGGACCACAGGGACATCCGTGCGCCCAGCATCTCGCTCGTGAAGGGAAGCGCCGGCGCCGCCCGTAACCGTGCGGCCCGGCGGTGCCGCTCGCGCCGGCGATTCTCGGGGTGCTCCCGGTACCACGCGCGCTTACGCGCGTCGAGCGTCGCGCGGAGTACAGGATCATCACGGTAAGCCCGGTGCAGCGCCAGCACCCGTTCCCGGTTCGCTGCGTACCACGTCTTGTAGTAGGCGGACTGGGCCGCTGCACGTCGCTTGCGCTGCTGCTTGAAACGCTCGGTCTGGGCGCGGCGCCGGTCGCGTTCGGCGTAGCGCTCGGGATTGCGCTCGCGCGAGCGCCGAGCTCGTTCCGCTGCGCCGGTGTCGGGATGGTGCACACGGTACGCTCGCGACCGAGCCGTTTGGCAGCGGCGGCAATAGCGATACGGTCGTGCCCGACCGGGGCGCCGGTAGTAGTCGGACAGAGGTAGCTCCTGCCCGCAATCGGTGCAAATCTGTGTCTGTTCCACCCCGAACTCGAATTCCGAATCGTCGAGCCGGCACTGGTACTCTTCCATCGCGCCCCCTAGCTCAATTGGCAGAGCATCCGACTTTTAATCGGCTGGTTGTGGGTTCGAGTCCCACGGGGGGCACTCGCACTTATCCTCATTGTCACCGACCCCACCGACAGGTTTCGCGGTCAGCGCCCGCGCCGTGGGCTCCGGAGACCCGAAGGGGAGACTCGTATGGACGTCCTCGAATTCGCCACCGTCGACGAGTGGGAGCGCTGGCTCGAGGATCACCACGCGGATGCCGGGGAGGCGTGGCTGCGGATCGCGCGACGGAACTCGAGGGTTCCGGGCCTGACGATCGAGGATGCGCTCGACGGGGCGTTGTGCTTCGGCTGGATCGACGGCCAGCGCAAGTCGAACGACGCGGACTCCTTCTTGCAGCGGTACTCGCCGCGCCGCCGCACCAGCTCGTGGTCTGCGATCAACGTGGCGAAGTTCGAGGCGCTCGAGGCCGCGGGGCGGGTCCGGCCGGCGGGTTTCGCGCAACGCGACGCCGCGGTGGCGGACGGCCGCTGGGACGCCGCCTACGAGTCGCAGCGCACCGCGGAGACCCCGCCCGATCTCGCGGCGGCGCTTGCCGAGAACGCCGGGGCGGCAACGGCGTTCGAGGCGTTGAGTCGGTCGGATCGCTACGCGGTGATCCTGAAGGTCCTGAAGGCTCGCACGCCCAGGCGCCGGGCAGATCTCGTGGCTCGCGCTGTCGCGGATCTGGCCGCCTCAGGAATTCGGGTTCAGGAGCGGTAGGCGTGCGCGCGAGCGCCTCTATGGCCTGAGAACCCGACATCCTGAAGCGCCGGCCGCCTACTGCGTGGCGGTGCCCTCGGCGGCGGTGCGGAAGCGGTCCAGGTAGAGCGGCCAGCCGGTGCTCCCGCCGATTCCGGCGGCGGCCTGCTCCCAACCCTCGCCGTGGCGCTCGAGGTGGCGGTGCTCGATCTCGACCCGGGTGCGCGACGGCGTCTCCGCCACGAACCGGATCTCCACCTCGCTGGACTGCGCCGGGTCGGTCTCGATCCACCACTGCGGGCTGATGTCCCACGTGAACGTCAGCGAGTTCGGCGGATCGCACGCGAGCACTCGCGCCCACGTGCAGACGCTGCCGTCGGTCCCCACGTCGTAGATCGTGCCGCCCGCGCGCGGTTCGAGCACGGTCTTCTCGATCGGCACGGCGAGCAGGTTGTGCTCGCGCGGCTTGATCTCGTCGAAGCGTTCGGTGAAGACGCGATAGGCGAAGTCGACCGGCACGTCGACGGTGATGCCGACCCGGATCGAGCCGGTGTGGGAAGTGGTGGTGGTCATGGCGAGGGTGTCCCTTCTTCGGCGTAGGCCTGTTCGGCCAGGTGCTTGAACGTGGTCAGCGTCTGCGTCCAGTAACTCTCGAGCTCCGTCCGCATCGCGGCCAGGCCGTCGGGGCGGGGCCGGTACAGGCGTTCGCGTCCCTGCTTGCGCACGTCGACGAGATGCGCGTCGAGGAGGACGCGCAGGTGCTGCGACACCGCGGGCCGGCTGACCGGCAGCTCCCGTGCGATCTCCGTGACCGAACACGGGCCCGCCGCGACGCGGGCGAAGACGGTTCGCCGAGTGGGATCGGCGAGCGCGGACCAGGGATCGGCTGCGACGGACACAATGCGTAAGTTATCACTTACGCATTGTGGGGTCAATGGCTCATCCGCCGTACGGGGCGAGGTCGAAACGGCCCCAGGCGACGAAGGCGAACAGTGCGATGAACACCACGTCGCCGGCCATCGCACCCCATTCGCGCCGCCGGAAACGAGTGGTCGCGGCACCGGACATGAACAGCGCGAGCCCGCACGCGGCGAGCGGGGAGAGCACCGTCGCCACCCCGGTGATCGCGGGCAGGATGAGTCCCAGCGCGCCGATCAGTTTGATCGCGCCGATGGCCTTCAGCTGCCCCGCGTCGAAGTCGTCGGCCCAGTGCTGGCTCGCGGCGATGTTCCGGTAGCGGTCCTTGGGCATCGTGAGCTGCGCGAGCGCGCCCACGGTGAACGCGACGGCCAGGATCGCGGTGATGATCCACAGTGCGGTGTTCATGGCGGATGTCCTCTCTTGTTACCTCTGCCCGTTCGGGCTCGTCACTGTCATGACGGATCACCGCGTGGAAAGGTAACGACCGATGGATCGCACGGAGCAGTTCGAACAGCACAGGGCCCGCCTGATCGCCGTCGCGACCCGCGCGCTCGGCTCGCGCGCCGACGCCGAGGACGCGGTCCAGGAGGCTTGGTTGCGGCTCGACCGGTACGACGGTGCGCCGATCGACAACCTGGGCGGCTGGCTCACCCGCGTGGTGGGCCGGATCTGCATCGACGTGCTGCGGACCCGCGCGGCGCACCCCGAGGACGACTTCGACGACGCCGACCCGGTGGTGACCGAGGACGACGGGCCGGAGGACGCGGCGATCGCGGCGGACACCGTCGGGTTGGCTCTGATGGTGGTCCTCGACTTCCTGAAGCCGGAGGAGCGGTTGGCGTTCGTCCTGCACGACCTGTTCGCGGTTCCCTTCGCCGAGATCGGGGCGATCGTGGGTCGTTCGCCCGACGCCGCCAAGATGGCTGCGAGCCGGGCCCGGCGCCGCGTGCAGGGCGGGCCCCGCCCGGTCGCGGAGCGGCAGGAGCAGCGGGCGGTGGTGGACGCCTTCCTCGCCGCGGCGCGCGGCGGCGACTTCGAGGCGCTGCTCACCGTGCTGGACCCGGACCTCACCTGGACCTTGCGCACGCCCCGCGGGGAGCGGGTGATGATCGGCGCGAACGCGGTGCTCGACGCCGTTCGGCGGGGCGATCCCGCCCGGATCGAGGCGCGGCGGGTCAGCGTGAACGGGGCGCCCGGCGTCCTGGTCTGGGGGCCCACGGGGAAGCCGGTCGCGCTCATGGCGTGCACGGTGGTGGGCGGCCGGATCGTGGACGTGGTCTCGACCCTCGATCCCGCGCGGCTGGCGCGGATGGACCTGCCCGCCCGATAGTCACGGTTTTTCGTACGCTGACCAGGCGATTTGGGAACTTGCTAGGATGTGCCATAAGCTATCCCAGCTCCCAACGGAACGCGGAAGCGGTGCAGAGAGTGGCTTTCGGGTCATTCGACGCGAGCCCCCTTCGTTTAGTGGCCTAGGACGCCGCCCTTTCAAGGCGGTAGCGCGGGTTCGAATCCCGTAGGGGGTACGTCGCAAGACGAAAAATTGCATATGGCCCTGTGGCGCAGTTGGTTAGCGCGCCGCCCTGTCACGGCGGAGGTCGCGGGTTCGAGTCCCGTCAGGGTCGCCATCCGAGTTCTAGGACTCGGCGGTGACGGTACAGCCGGCACCGGACGGCCAGGTAGCTCAGTTGGTACGAGCGTCCGCCTGAAAAGCGGAAGGTCGCCGGTTCGATCCCGGCCCTGGCCACAAGATGAACCACCTGGTAACAGGTGGTTTTCTGCTTCTGGGGCCGGTGCTGGTAGGGAACCTATGACCCACGTTGACCCTTTCCGGATCCAATTTGCCGACGCGGTGGCCCAATGTTCCTCGGCTCGACCTGGCATCTGACGCGCTGTGGGAACACTCGGCCTCGGCGACTGCCCGGGCAACGTCTGCCGCGGGTGAACTCCGGCGCACACGGTCCGGGTGCGTGGCATCAGGTAACGTCGTTCGCGGCCGTGACTGGCGCTGAGCAGGTGCACCTGCGGGGAGCGGCCCACCGGAGCATCCGAGCCGCGCGCCTGGGCGATCACCGTCCAGGAGGCCGCCATGTCCAGCCCCACCACCTTGTCCGGCACCGAACTCGCCGCCGAGCTGAATACGGCGAGCGCTGTCCGCGCAGCAGCGCTGCCCTTCACCCCGACCCTCGCCACCGTGCTCGTCGGCGACGACCCCGGCTCTGCCAAGTACGTGCAGATGAAGCAGCGCCGATGCGCTCAGTACGGCCTGAGGTCGCGCCACATTCACCTGCCGCCTGACACGACGACTGCAGAGCTCGTCGTCGCGTTGACCGACCTCGGCCGCGATCCCGAGGTGCAGGGCATCCTTCTACAGCATCCGCTCCCGCCGCAGATAGACGAGCGTGCCGCCTTCGACGCGATCCCGCTCCGGAAAGACGTGGACGGGACATCGAGCGCAGCGTTCGCCGCGGCGGCGCTCGGGCAGCCCGGCCACCGCAGCTGCACCCCGGCGGGGATCGTCCGACTCCTCGACCACTACGGCGCCGAGCTTGCTGGTGCAGACGTGGTGATCGTCGGCCGGAGCGCGATCCTCGGCAAGCCTCTGGCAGCGATGCTCACCGCGCGCGACGCCACCGTCACGGTATGTCACTCCCGGACCGCGAGCCTCGCTGCGCACACCAGTCGTGCCGACATTCTGATCGCGGCGGCTGGACGGCCGGGCTTGATCACCACCGACATGATCAGACCAGGCGCAGTCGTCGTCGACGCCGGATTCACACCAGGTGATGTGGTGCCGGACGCAGCCGAGGTGGCCAGCGCGATCACCCCTGTACCGGGCGGCGTCGGGCCGATGACGGTCGCGATGCTGCTGAGTCAGACAGTGGATGCGGCGGAGGCGGTGGTGGGCACCCGGTAGGTCGTTGGGCTCCATCTGCCGCCGGTGCGCCGCGGCGGTCGGTGACCGTCCTCCAGCATGCTGCGCAGGCCGCGCATCCACGTGGCCTCGTCCTGGGCCTACGTGGTGCCCGTGCGATAGCCGGAGGGGGTCACCCCGGTGTGGCGCCGGAAGGTGGTGGCGAAGTGGCTGGGGCTGGAGAAGCCCGCAGCGGCGCTGATCTCGGTGATCGGCATCGTCGTGGTCGACAGTAGGTAGCGCGCTCGGCTCAGCTTCCGCTCCAGCAGGTACCGATGCGGCGTGACATGGAACGTCGCCGCGAACGCCCGACCGAACTGATCCACGGTCAGCTCGGCGATCTCGGCCAGTTCTCGCAGGGTCACGTCCGGATCCCAGCCATCGTGGAGGCGCTCGAGGACGAGCGCCTGAGATTCGGGGCGCAGAGTCGTCGGGGCGTTCCGCGTCTCCGGAGACTTCAGGCTGTAGATGTCGAGGATGTGCAGGTGGGCGGCGTCCAGCAGGGATTCGTGAAGGAGCCTGCCGACGGCGTCGGTGCGTGTCGCCGTGCTCGCCATGCGCTCCACCAGGTAGTGCAGGAGCCGGTCCTCGGTTCCCGCGGCCGGGCGCAGTTCCGCTGATCGAGCCATCGGCGGGGGCAGGGTGATGCGGGCGATGTCACAGGCGCAGTGCTGCGCGACCGCTGCGCTCCGCGTACCGGCCGGGATCACCCAGACGCTGCCGCGGACGGGAGCGAGCGCGCCCCGCGGTCCGCGCTCGAACTCGAACTCCTTGGCCTGGGCGGTTCCGCGCCGCCACACGAGGACCTCATGGTTGGGATCGGTGAACTCCCATTCCAGCGAGTCGGTGTGTTCGTGACGCACGAACGACACTGCCGCGACGGTATGCACCACGCAATGCTAGCGCCGGCTCTGTCTGCGAGCCGCGCGACGTCGGCGCCCGGCAGGCGAATTGATTAGGTACATCAACTGATTCGCGTTTGCGTCAGCACTGCCGCCGTGTTGGCCGGTGCGGCGCGAAGCGCCGGGTTACCGTGATGTCCGGAAAGGGGAGTATGCGCAAATGTCTGGGAAGTGAGGGGCGCACGGGATGAGCGGTGCGAACGTCAGCCACCGACCGAAGGGCGGATCGCTCAGCCCGCGGCGATGGGTGGGTGTCATCGTCGTGACCGCGCTCCTCGTCGTCGGCGCTGCGGTGGTGGTGTGGGGGCGAGCCGGTGACGCGGACCCTCCCGGCGTCTCCGACCCCGCCGGCGTGTCGGCGCACCAGTACCTGGACGTGCCGGGAGTCGACCCGGAGACGTTGAGCGGCTTCCTGTTCCGGCCTCAGGCGCAGGACGCGAACGCAACCAGACCGACGATCGTCCTGATCCACGGCGGCGGTTGGATGAAGGGCGCCACCGCCGAGTACGTCCGCCCCGCCGCGCAGGCACTGGCCGCCCGCGGGTTCGTCGTATGGAGCCTGAACTACCGACGCAGTGGTGACGGGGGCGGCTGGCCCACCACGTTCACCGATCTCGCTGCGGGCGTCGACCACCTCGTCCGCCTGAAGGAGTCGGTGCCGGAGATCGACCTCGGCCGCGTGACGGTCGTGGGGCACTCCGCGGGAGGCCAACTCGCGGCGTGGACGGCGGGCCGGGGCACCCTTCCCGACGGTGCGCCGGGGGCGCATCCGGCGGTGCGACCGCACGCGGTCGTCTCTCTGGCGGGCGTCCTCGACATGCGGCTCTCGCTGACCAAGAACGATCACGTCCTGCGGGTCATGGGAGGCACGCCCGAGCAATTCCCCGATCGCTATCGGCTCGTCGATCCGCTCGAGCGGATGGATCCGCGGGTCCCGGTCGTGGCGATCACCGGCACCGACGACACCGTCGTACCGCCCCGCGAAGCCGCCGAGTACGTCGAGGCCCTCCGCCGGAAGGGCGGCAGCACCGCGCTCATCGAGATCCCCCAGACCGGCCACGGCGAGGTCATCGACGTCCACAACGCGTGGTGGCCCATGATCGCGAGCGCGATCGCCACCGTTGCCGAGCACGGGCCGCGGGCGGTGCCCGCCGGGGCGGGCGCCTGAGCGGGCGAGCAGGTCGACACCCGATCACGAACCGACAGCACAGATCCGAACCACGAAAGGAAACATCATGGTGCGCAAGCATTCCACCGCGATGATCGCGAGCATCGCCGCGGTCGTCCTCCTCGGCGCGGGCTGCTCGGACGATTCCGAGCCCGCCTCGACGACATCCTCGTCGGCGCCTCCGAGTTCCGCCGCTGCGACGCATCACCAGGCGCCCGCCGCGGGGCAGCCCGGCAAGCCCGCGACCGGAAACGGCGGCCACGCCGGACCGACGAAGACCGTCACCCAGCACCCCGGGGCGACGCGCACCGTCACCAAGCCGGCCCCGACTCCGGCGCCGGACAACGGTGGCACGTACAACGTTCCGTGCACCGGGCCCGATCAGGGCAGCGTCTGCACCAACCCGAACCACGGCGCCGGCGACGACCCCGACGAGAACGGCGGCGCGGTGATGCCGAACCCGAACGGCGACGGATCGGACGTGCCCTGCGAGGGCACCATCTGCACCAACCCGAACCACGGCGCGGGCACCGACCCGGACGAGAACGGCGGCGACAGCAGCGCCGAGGACGAGTAGCGCGGTGCTTGGCGCGCCCGTACCGGCTTCGACCGGCACGGGCGCGCCCTGCTATCACCCCGCGCCGAGACTCACAGCAGCTGCTCCGGCAGCGGGCCGCAGGCCTCGACCAACGGGCGCATGACTCGTTCGAAGACCGTGGCGTCGACGTCGCCCGGACTCAGGTCGCGCATCAGGGCGGCCACCCCGAGGGTCCAGAACGGTTGCCGCTTGATACCGGGGCCCTGGGGAGCGACGTCGTACAGATGCGACAGGAACGCCCCGACGCGCGTGCGCAGATCGTCGGGGATGCTCGGCCCCCACGAGTACAGGTGCGCCTCGGCGCGGTCCCATGCATTGCCGTCGCGCCGGATGCCGTCCAGGACGGCGTGCGCTTCGAGGGTGGTCATCAGTCCGAGCCGGTAACAGACTGCGTCCCAGGCCGGATGGGCCGCCGACGCGGTCGGCGCCATCAGGTGCGCCAGTTCGGCGGCGGAGGGCGGCGGGTACCGCGCCGCGAGGGCGCTCGTGCGCAGGTCTCGGGCGTCCCGGATCGCCTGCAACTCGTCCGGTACGAGCGGCAGATCCGGGCCGCACGGCGGCTCGAGCAGGAACACGCGTCGCGGATCGGCTCCGTCGACGAGTGCCGGCACGTGCCACCGCACGACCAGTCCGCTGAAGCCGGTGGGGTCGGTGCCGCTGCGCAGCTCCGTCCGGAAGGCGGCCCGGTCCGGCGGCTGGACCTCGACCGTCGCCGCGGCGCCGTCGACCTCGAGCACCAGCGCACGCGCATGGACGGGATCCGCCAGGTCCGGGACACCGACATCCGCCGATTCCGGGGCGTCGGTGGCGGGCCGTTGACGTCCGCGCAGTCGGTCCATCCACCCCATGGGCGCCCCACTCCAACCACCCACGGCGTTCCCCGTCCCTCGCGATCAGTACTGCGTCCACTGTATCCAGCTCCGGGACCGGCGGTGGCAGTGGACATGGAGGGTGATACGGCGGATTGCAGTTGTACCACGGGTGTAACGTCGGAGGCATGGGTCGGATCACGGTGCGTCGTGCGGTGGCCAAGGTCACCGTCGGCCAGGAGCCGCTGCGCCGGATCGACACCCTCGCCGTGGAGGAGCCGCTGGAGATCCGGGTCGCGGGAACGCCGCTCGCCGTCACCATGCGCACCCCGGGGCACGACGTGGAGCTGGCCGCCGGATTCCTGGTCTCCGAGGGCGTGATCGGCGTCGCCGAGGAGTTCCGGTCCGCGATCCACTGCGGCGGCCCCGGCACCGGCGGCGAGGTCAACGAGTACAACGTGCTCGACGTCGCCCTCGCGCCGGGCGTCGTGCCGCCGTCGCCGGACGTGACGCGCAACTTCTACACCACCAGCTCGTGCGGCATGTGCGGCAAGGCCAGCATCGACGCGGTGCGGACCGTCTCCCGGTTCGACGTGGCCGCGGATCCGGTCGCCGTCGGGGCCGAGGACGTGACGTCGTACCCCGACCGGCTCCGTGCCGAGCAGGCCGTGTTCGACAAGACGGGCGGCCTGCACGCCGCGGCGCTGTTCGACGTCGCGAGCGGCGAACTGCTCGTGCTCCGCGAGGACGTGGGCCGGCACAACGCCGTCGACAAGGTGATCGGCTGGGCGCTCCTGCACGGTCGCCTGCCGCTGCGCGGCGTCGTCCTGCAGGTGTCCGGCCGCGCCAGCTTCGAGCTGGTGCAGAAGGCCGTGATGGCCGGAATCCCGATCCTCTCCGCGGTATCGGCACCGTCGTCGCTCGCAGCCGAGCTCGCCGACGATGCCGGCCTCACCCTCATCGGCTTCGTGCGCGGTGACCACATGAACGTCTACAGCCAGCCCCAGCGAGTTCGACAGGAAGTCCGGGTATGACCACCGACAACCAGCCGCAGACCGCCCACGTGCCCGGGCTCCTGCCCGACGTCCCCCGCCAGGGCGGATTCGGTCCGGTGACCGACGCCCCCTGGTACAGCAAGCCGTACCACCACGCCGCGGCCTCGTGGGGCGCGGCGCAGTCGGTGGGCACCATCCTGGTCAAGCAGCGCGAGCTCATCCGCGGCACGCACTCGATGTTCGTGATGAACCATCCCACCGGGTACGACTGCCCCGGCTGCGCGTGGCCGGACGACAAGAAGCTCACGCTGGACTTCTGCGAGAACGGCGTCAAGCACGTCACCTGGGAGATGACGCCCAAGCGGGTGAAGCGGGACTTCTTCGAACAGCACACCGTGACCGAGCTGGCCGGCTGGACCGATTTCGACCTCGAGAACGAGGGCCGGCTGATCGAGCCGATGGTCTACGACGAGGCGAGCGACAAGTACGTCCCGATCGGCTGGGACGCGGCGTTCGCGCTGGTCGGCGACGCGCTGCGCGGCCTCAAGAGCCCGAACGAGGCGTCGTTCTACACGTCCGGGCGGCTCAGCAACGAGGCCACCTTCCTGTACCAGCTGATGGCCCGCGAGTTCGGCACGAACAACCTGCCGGACTGCTCCAACATGTGCCACGAGGCGTCGGGTCGCGCGCTGCAGGCCGCCATCGGCACCGGCAAGGGCACCTGTGACCTGCAGGACTGGGAGGAGGCGGACCTCCTGATCGTCATGGGCGTCAACGCCGCGTCGAACGCGCCGCGGATGCTCACCGCCCTCGCCGACGCCACGCGGCGCGGCGCGCAGGTCGTGCACATCAACCCGCTCGTGGAGGCGGGCGCGACGAAGACGATCGTCCCGCACGAGATGGTCGACATGGCGCTGTTCAAGGCGACGTCGGTCTCGGACCTGAACATGCAGGTGCGCCCGGGCGGCGACCTCGCGCTGATGCGCGGCATCGCCAAGGTCGTCTTCGAGGCCGCGGAAGCGGACCCGACGGTGCTCGACCGCGCCTTCCTCGAGGCGAGCACCGCCGACTTCGACGCCTACCGCGATCTGGTCGCGGCGACCGACTGGGCCGAGATCACCGCGCAGGCCGGCCTGCCCGAGGTCGAGATCCGCCGCGTGGGCGAGATGTACCTGCGCGCCGAGCGCGCGATCATCTCGTGGTGCCTCGGCGTCACGCAGCACGAGCACGGCGTCGACACCGTCCGCGAGATCACCAACCTGCTGCTGCTCCGCGGCAACATCGGCCGCCCCGGCGCCGGCCCCTCGCCCGTGCGCGGCCACAGCAACGTGCAGGGCAACCGCACCTGCGGCATCGACCACCGGCCGCCGCCGTGGACCGACAAGCTCGACGAAGTGTGCGGCATCGTCTCCCCGCGCGAGCACGGCCTCGACACGGTGACCACGATCGAGGCGATGCACGCAGGCACCGTCAAGGTGTTCGTCGGCATGGGCGGCAACTTCGTGCTCGCCGCGCCGGACACCGCGTACACCGCCGCCGGGTTGCGCAAGACCGACCTCACCGTGCAGGTGAGCACGAAGCTCAACCGCAGCCACCTGGTGCACGGCCGCACCGCGCTGATCCTGCCCTGCCTCGGCCGCACCGAGAAGGACGAGCAGGTCGCCGGGTTACAGGGCGTCACCGTCGAGGACGCGATGAGCATGGTGCACATCTCCCGCGGCAAGCGGCGCGCGGCGTCGAAGGACCTCAAGTCCGAGGTGGCGATCATCGCCGGCATGGCGAAGGCGACGCTGCCGGACAGCCGCACGCCCTGGCAGTCGTACGTCGACGACTACGACCGCATCCGCGACGTGATGGCGAAGGTGCTGCCGGGCTTCGAGGGCTTCAACGAACTGATCAAGAACCCGGGCGGGTTCCGGATCCCGCAGCCCGCGCGCGAGCGGGTCTTCAAGACCCCGTCCGGGAAGGCGAACTTCTCGCTTGCGCCGATGCCGAACGTGATCCCGGCCGACGACGACGTCCTCATCCTGGGGACCATGCGCTCGCACGACCAGTGGAACACCACCATCTACTCGGCCAACGACCGGTACCGCGGCATCAAGAACCTGCGCGAGCTGATCTTCCTGAACGAGGAGGACATGCGTGCCCGGGGACTCACCGAGGGCGAGTTCGTGGACATCACCGCCACCTCGCGCGACGGCTCCCAGCGCACGCTGCGCCGGTTCCGGGCGCTGCGGTACGACCTGCCCGTGGGCGCCGCCGCCGGCTACATGCCGGAGATGAACGCGCTCATCGGCATCGCCGACTACAGCACCCAGTCCGACCAGCCGCTCATGAAGAACGTGGTCGTGCGGGTCACCAAGTCGGCGTAGCTCAGGCCTTCCAGTCGATCCGCTCCACCTGCTCCGGCGGCCACTGCGCCGCCGGAGCGAACGGCTCGCCGGGGAGCGGCACGATCGAGACGGCCGAGGCGGGCTTGGCCGCGGGCGTACCGTCCTCGTCCAGGAGGAACAGCCACTGCCGGTAGCCGGCCTCGTCGCGCACGAACCGCACCTGGACGCTGGAGCCCAGCGGGATCGGCGCGAGGTACTCGATGATCGCGCGGTGCGGTGCGGCGAGCAGCGGGTCGCCGTTCAGGTCGTCCTCCACCAGCTGCCAGTACGCGGCGTTGTTGAAGTGCTGGTACGGGTCGAAGTCGGTGGCGCGCAGCGTCACCGTGTAGTCCCGCTCCGACGGCTCGGGCGCCTTCTCGGTATTGAGCGCCTTCCACCGCAGCCGCGTCTCGGCGACGTACTGCTGCAGGTACTCCATTCCGCCGTCGCTGATGTGGGTGGGCATGCCCGTCTCGGCGCTGAACCGGATCCAGAAGGCCTCGGTCTCGATGTGGCCGCCGGTGCTGCCGCGCAGCGTGATCCGCATGTTGCACCAGCGTGAGCTGGTGGACTCGCACCAGCGCAGCAGGTGCACGTCTGACGGCCAGTGCAGCGGCTCGAGCACGTCGATGATCGAGCGGCGCACCAGCCAGTACGGGTCCGTGGCGTCGAAGCCGCGGTGGAACATCTCGTCGTTCGCCATGTCCTGCAGGTACCGCGCGATGCCGTCGAGCCGGACCCGGCGTTCGGGATTCACATCACCGGTGCGCACCGGCCACGAGCGCTCGAACGACGGCCCTGGGGCGCGGCCTGCAGGAACTCGTAGGTGGTCGGGGTCGCTGCTGGCGTCGTCACGGCCCCGACCCTAGTACTGAAAGACTGTTCGGTGTGGCTGAGGTGACGATCGTCGGTGCCGGTGTGATCGGGATGTCGTGCGCGGTGCGCCTGCTGGAGGCGGGGCACGCGGTGCGGGTGTACGGGCGGGAGCTCGCGCCCCCGGCGCCGGGGCGGGCGGGCCCCGTCGGCACCGTGACCTCCGCGGTGGCCGCCGCGGTCTGGTATCCGTACCTCGCCGAGCCCCGCGACCGGGTGACCGGCTGGTCCGCCGCAGCGCTCGCGGAGTTCACGCGGCTGGCGGAGGCGGGGGTCGACGGTGTCGTCATGACGCCGGGCACCGAGATCTTCCGCGAGCCGGTGGACGAGCCGTGGTGGACCTCCGCGGTGCCGTCGGTGCAGCGCGTCGCCGAGCCGCGGCCCGGCTACGCTGAGGGCTGGAGTTTCGTCTCGCCCGTGATCGAGATGCCGCTCTACCTGCCGTGGCTCGCCGCCCGCGTGGCAGAGCTGGGCGGCACCGTCGAACAGCGGGACGTGGGCTCGCTCGCGGAGCTGGACGGGGCCGTGGTGAACGCGACCGGGCTGGGCGCGCGCGAACTGGTGGGCGACGCGTCGATGGAACCCGTGCGCGGGCAGGTCGTGTACCTCGAGCAGGTGGGCGTTCACCGGTGGTGGATCGACGATTCCGCGTTGGACCTGGGCGTGACCACCTACGTGGTGCCGCGCTCGCGCGACGTCGTCGTCGGCGGTACCGAGGACCACGGCGCGGAGGAGCTCGTCGCCGATCCCGCGACGGCCGACGCGATCGTCGCTCGGGCCCGCGCCCTGGTGCCGGAGCTGGCGGGCGCCCGGGTGCTCGGCCACAACGTCGGGGTGCGGCCCGCTCGCCCGACGGTGCGCCTCGAGCGGGTCGGTGACGTCGTCCACTGCTACGGCCACGGGGGCGCCGGCGTCACCCTGAGTTGGGGGTGCGCGGACGAGGTCGCGGCCCTGGTCGGGTGACGCCGAGGCGACTACCGTTGGAGTATGTGCCGGAACATCACTGAACTGCGGGGGCTCGAGCCCGCCGCCACCGACGAGGAGATCGAGGCCGCTGCGCGGCAGTACGTGCGCAAGGTCTCGGGCGTGCAGAAGACCAGCGACGCGAACCGCGACGCGTTCGAGCTCGCCGTCGCGAAGGTGACCGCCGCGACGGAGGAACTGCTCGACGCGCTGCCCGCGCGCCGGCAGCCGCCGAAGACGGTGCCGCCGCTGCGCCGCCCGGAGGTCCGGGCCCGCATCGCCGCGCAGGCGGCGCGCGCGGGCGCCTGAGCCGCGGGTCTCTCCACCCGTTCTCCACCCCGTGATCCACCCGCGGGTGGATCCGATCCGCGCAGGTCGCGGGCAGTGTCGAGGCATGGCACCGGCACTGGAACTCAGATCGCTCACCAAGCGCTACCGGACCTCGGCGGGGGAGGTGTTCACCGCCGTCGACGGCATCGACCTCACCGTCGCGCCCGGCGAGGTGGTGGCCTTCCTCGGCCCCAACGGCGCGGGCAAGAGCACCACCATCGACATGATCCTCGGGCTCGTCGCCCCGGATGCCGGCACCACGACGCACACCGGCACCGTCGCCGCCGTGCAGCAGTCGGGCGGGCTCCTGCCCGCCCTCACCGTGCAGGACACGGTCGAGCTGGTCGCGGCGCTGCACCCCGGATCCGATCCCGACGCCGCGATCGCGCGCGCCGGCCTCGGCGAGCTGCGGCGGCGCACCGTCGGGAAGTGCTCGGGCGGGCAGCAGCAGGCCCTGCGGTTCGCGCTGGCCCTGCTCGCCGAACCCGATCTCCTGATCCTCGACGAGCCCACCGCCGGCATGGACGTGGACGCGCGACGCCGGTTCTGGGCGACGGTCCGCGCCGACGCGCGCCGCGGCACCACTGTTCTGATCGCCACTCACTACCTCGAGGAGGCAGACCAGTTCGCCGACCGCGTCGTGATGATCGCCGGCGGGCGGATCGTGGCCGACGGCGCGACCGCGGACATCCGCGCCGCGACCGCGGGCCGGCGGGTCAGCGCCGTCATCGATCCCGACGGTGCCGCCGCCCTCGTCGCCGCCGTGCCCGGCCTCCGCGTCGCCGTGGTGCGCGGAGACACCACCGTGTTCGCCGTGGACGGCGGACTGGAAGAAGCGTTCCTGCAGCTCACCGAGGAGAAGCGATGACCACCGCGACCACCACCGCACCCTGGGGCCTCACGCCCCGCTTCCTGCTGCTCGACGTGCGGCGGCAGCTGCGCAACCGACAGACCCTGATCATCACCACGGTGCTGCCCGTGGTCCTGTACCTGGCGCTGCACGCCCAGACGGGGCCCGACGCGCGGTTCGCGCACGGCGACTTCGCCGCCTGGATGATGATCGGCCTCGCGCTGTACGGCGCGGCCGCGGCCGCGACCACGACCGCCGCGCAGGTCGCCGCCGAACGATCGACGGGGTGGGTCCGCACGCTGCGGCTGACCCCGCTGCGCCCGCCCGGCTACATCGCCTCCAAGGTGGTGAGCGCCCTGACGATGTCGGCGTTACCGGTGGTAGTGCTCGCCGTGCTGTCGGCCGTCACGGGCGCCGATGCGGAGCCGCAGGTGTGGGTGCTCTCTCTGCTGATCGCGTGGCTCGGCTCGGCGGTGTTCGGTGCGCTCGGCCTGGCGCTGGGGCTCGCGCTGCGGCCCGAGATCGTGCTGCACGTGCCCGGCCTGCTGCTCACCGTGCTCGCCTTCGGCGGCAATGTGTTCTTCCCACTCTCGGGCGGGATGCTGACGGCCTCGCAGTTCACCCCGATGTACGGGATCACGGCGTTGGCCCGCTACCCGCTGACCAGCGGCGAACTGCTCACCGGCGGGCACACCTCCCTGGTGGTGGCGGTGGTGAACACGGTCGCCTGGTTCGCGATCTTCGCCGGCGCCGCAGCCGTCGCTTACCGGCGCAGCGCGCAACGGTGACCGGTTTCGATGCGATTGTGAGCGGTATCACACCGGCGTAGCCTGAGGGCATGTCCACGACACGAACCACACCGAACCTGATCGAGCGGGTGAAGTACCTCCTGGGTATGCGCCTTCCCGATTCCATGCGTGACTGGGTGATCAACGACGCCACCGGCCCCGGCCACAACCGTCGCTTCTTCATTCGCGGGGCACTGATGTTCGTGCCCTTCCTGGTGGTGGCACTGGTCCTGCCCTCGCCCGGATGGGTCAAGGTGGCCCTCATCGCGATGATGCTGCTCCCGGCGATCGTCTTCGTCGGCGGCCTTCGCACCATCTACTTGCAGGAGCTGCTGGCCGACAACGGGATCGACCCGCACACCGAGAGCGGCAGCCAGCTCGAGGAGCACCGCCGCCGCGCCCGGGTCTACGAGGAGAAGTACCGGCGCCGGGCGGCGTAGCCTCGGCCGGGTGACGGTCGAGCGCGCATGGCAACCGGGGCACCTCCTGGACCTGCACGGCACCGTCGGGGTGGTGCGGCGCGGGGCCGGCGATCCCGCGTACGCGCGCACGCCCGACGGTGCGCTGTGGCGCGCGGTGCACACCCCGGACGGGCCGGGCACCCTGCGGCTCCGGGCGGCCGGCGGCACCGTCGTCGCGCAGGCCTGGGGGCGCGGCGCGCACTGGCTCGTGGAACACGCCCCGGCCCTGACCGGCGCGGAGGACGACCCGTCGGCCCTGGTCCCCCGGCACGCCGTCGTCGAGCGGGCGATCGCGGCGTCGCCCGGCCTGCGCCTGGCCCGGACCGGCCGGGTGTGGGAGGCGCTGGTGCCCGCGGTGCTCGAGCAGAAGGTCGTGGGCGCGGAGGCGTGGCGGGCGTGGCGCTACCTCGTCCGGCGGTACGGCACCGTCGCGCCCGGGCCGGACGCGATGCCCGAGCTGCGGGTGCCGCCGCCGCGCGCGGACTGGGCCGCCATCCCGAGCTGGGAGTGGCACCGGGCGGGTGTCGAGCCGGTCCGGATGCGGACGATCGTCGGGGCGAGCGCGGTGGAGGTGGAGCACCGGGCGCAGCGGCTGGCGGCGCTCCCGGGTGTGGGCCCCTGGACGGTGGCGGAGGTGACCGGGCGGGCGCTCGGCGATCCGGACGCCGTGCCGGTGGGCGACTACCACTTGCCACGGATCGTGGGAACAGCGCTGGTCGGCGCGGCGTTGGACGACGCGGGAATGCTCGAGGTGCTGGAACCCTACGCGGGCCAGCGCGGACGCGTGATCCGCCTGCTCAGCCGTGCCGGCGTGGACCGGGAGCGTCGCGGGCCGCGGGTGTCGGTGCGGGACTACCGGAGGCTGTAGGAGATCGATTTTGACCAGCGTGAGTTCAGGCGGGTAAGCTAGGTCGCCGTGCCTGGGTAACCAGGACGATTCTCACGTGCCCATGGTCAGGCCGGACATCCGGAACCACCCACAGGTGCGCGACACGCCCGACCTCGGGGTACGAGCGAGGCGGGCAGCTAGTTCCCGGAAACGGGGCTGACCAGCGGAAACGGCGCCAGCCGAGAACGTTGGTGGGGCCGCGCTGCGGAGTCCTCGCTCTCTTCTCGAGCGCGCGGGTTGCCCGGAGCTACAACCGCAGCAGAGAACCAAGCCGAACAGAAGAAGGAAACAGCGCTTCTATGCCGACTATCAACCAGCTGGTCCGTAAGGGCCGCCAGGACAAGAGGGCCAAGGTCAAGACGGCCGCCCTCAAGGGCTCGCCGCAGCGTCGTGGCGTGTGCACCCGCGTCTACACCACCACTCCCAAGAAGCCGAACTCCGCGCTTCGTAAGGTCGCCCGCGTGCGCCTGACGAGCTCGGTCGAGGTCACCGCGTACATCCCCGGCGAAGGCCACAACCTTCAGGAGCACTCGATGGTGCTCGTCCGCGGCGGTCGTGTGAAGGACCTCCCGGGTGTTCGTTACAAGATCATCCGCGGTTCGCTCGACACCCAGGGCGTCAAGAACCGCAAGCAGGCGCGGAGCCGCTACGGCGCGAAGAAGGAGAAGGGCTGATGCCTCGTAAGGGACCGGCGCCCAAGCGCCCTGTCGTCAACGACCCCGTCTACGGCTCGCCCGTGGTCACCCAGCTGGTGAACAAGGTGCTGCTGGACGGCAAGAAGTCCACCGCCGAGCGTATCGTCTACGGCGCGCTCGAGGCGACCCGTGAGAAGACCGGCACCGATCCGGTTCTCACCCTCAAGAAGGCGCTGGACAACGTCCGCCCGTCGCTCGAGGTGAAGAGCCGCCGCGTCGGTGGCGCCACGTACCAGGTGCCCGTCGAGGTGAAGGCCGGTCGTGCCAACACCCTCGCGCTGCGTTGGCTGGTGACCTTCACGCGGCAGCGTCGCGAGAAGACCATGGTCGAGCGGCTCGCGAACGAGATCCTCGACGCGAGCAACGGTCTGGGCGCTTCGGTGAAGCGTCGCGAGGACACCCACAAGATGGCCGAGGCCAACCGGGCGTTCGCGCACTACCGCTGGTGATCTGATTCCGGTCCGGCCGCTCGCGCGGCCGGCCGGATCACCGGAAGTACATCCATCCTCTTAAGAGAACGAGGCTTACCACCGTGGCACAGGAAGTGCTTACCGACCTCACGAAGGTCCGCAACATCGGCATCATGGCGCATATCGATGCCGGTAAGACCACCACGACCGAGCGCATCCTCTTCTACACCGGTGTGAACTACAAGATCGGTGAGACCCACGACGGTGCCTCGACGACCGACTGGATGGAGCAGGAGAAGGAGCGGGGTATCACCATCACCTCCGCCGCCGTGACCTGCTTCTGGAAGAACAACCAGATCAACGTCATCGACACCCCCGGCCACGTCGACTTCACGGTCGAGGTGGAGCGCTCGCTCCGCGTGCTCGACGGTGCCGTCGCCGTTTTCGACGGCAAGGAGGGCGTCGAGCCCCAGTCCGAGCAGGTCTGGCGCCAGGCCAGCAAGTACGATGTCCCCCGCATCTGCTTCGTCAACAAGATGGACAAGATGGGCGCGGACTTCTACTTCACCGTGCAGACCATCATCGACCGTCTCGGCGCGAAGCCGCTGGTCATGCAGCTGCCGATCGGTGCTGAGGACGCGTTCGACGGCGTGGTCGACCTGCTCGAGATGAAGGCCATCACCTGGCGCGGCACCGTCGCGATCGGTGCCGAGCCCACCATCGAGGAGATCCCCGCCGACCTCGCCGACAAGGCCGCCGAGTACCGCGAGAAGCTGCTCGAGACCGTGGCGGAGTCCGACGAGGCCCTCATGGAGAAGTACTTCGCCGGCGAGGAGCTCTCGATCGACGAGATCAAGGCCGCCATCCGCAAGATGACGATCGCCTCGGAGATCTACCCCGTGCTGTGCGGCTCGGCGTTCAAGAACAAGGGTGTGCAGCCCATGCTCGACGCCGTGATCGACTACCTGCCGAACCCGCTGGACATCGGCGAGATCCACGGCCACGCCGTGGGCGACGAGGAGAAGGAACTCTCCCGCAAGCCCAGCAAGGACGAGCCGTTCTCGGCCCTGGCCTTCAAGATCGCCGCGCACCCGTTCTTCGGCAAGCTCACCTTCGTCCGCGTGTACTCGGGTCACATCGACTCGGGTACGCAGGTCCTCAACGCGACCAAGGGCAAGAAGGAGCGCGTCGGCAAGCTCTTCCAGATGCATGCCAACAAGGAGAACCCGGTCGAGGACGCCGCCGCGGGCCACATCTACGCGATGATCGGCCTCAAGGACACCACCACCGGTGACACCCTCTGCGACATCGCGAACCCGATCGTCCTCGAGTCGATGACGTTCCCGGACCCGGTCATCAACGTCTCCATCGAGCCGAAGACCAAGTCGGACCAGGAGAAGCTGGGCGTCGCGATCCAGAAGCTCGCCGAGGAGGACCCCACCTTCTCCGTCGAGCTCGACGACCAGACCGGCCAGACCGTCATCGGCGGCATGGGCGAGCTGCACCTCGACATCCTCGTCGACCGTATGCGCCGCGAGTTCAAGGTCGAGGCCAACGTCGGCAAGCCGCAGGTCGCGTACCGCGAGACGATCCGCAAGGCGGTCGAGAAGCACGAGTACACCCACAAGAAGCAGACGGGTGGCTCCGGCCAGTTCGCGCGCGTCATCATCAAGCTCGAGCCGCTCGAGGAGACCGAGGACGGCGCGACCTACGAGTTCGTCAACGCCGTGACCGGCGGCCGCGTGCCGAAGGAGTACATCCCTTCGGTCGACGCCGGCGCGCAGGACGCGATGCAGTACGGCGTGCTCGCGGGCTACCCGCTGGTCAATGTCAAGGTCACGCTGCTCGACGGTGCGTACCACGACGTGGACTCGTCCGAGATGGCGTTCAAGATCGCCGGCGCGCAGGCCTTCAAGGAGGCCGCACGCCAGGCCGGTCCCGCCATCCTCGAGCCCATCATGGCTGTCGAGGTCACGACCCCCGAGGACTACATGGGTGAAGTGATCGGCGACCTCAACTCCCGCCGTGGCCAGATCCAGGCCATGGAGGAACGCAGTGGTGCCCGCGTCGTCAAGGCGCAGGTTCCGCTGTCGGAGATGTTCGGCTACATCGGCGACCTCCGGTCGAAGACCCAGGGCCGGGCGAACTACTCCATGGTCTTCGATTCGTACGCCGAGGTTCCGGCGAACGTGTCGAAGGAGATCATCGCGAAGGTGAACGGGGAGTAGTTCTCCCCGCTCTCCGGAGCGTGGCGCTCAGGCGCTGGCGCCTCGGCGTCGAACAACAACAGTAAGTAATCACCCTTGCGGGGCAACCGGCCCGGCAAGCACTCAAGTCCAGGAGGACACCAAGTGGCGAAGGCGAAGTTCGAGCGGACCAAGCCGCACGTGAACATCGGCACCATCGGTCACGTCGACCACGGCAAGACCACCCTGACGGCTGCCATCACCAAGGTTCTGGCCGACGCGTACCCGGATATCAACGAGGCCTCGGCGTTCGATCAGATCGACAAGGCGCCCGAGGAGAAGGCTCGTGGCATCACGATCAACATCTCGCACGTCGAGTACCAGACCGAGAAGCGCCACTACGCTCACGTCGATGCGCCGGGTCACGCCGACTACATCAAGAACATGATCACCGGTGCTGCCCAGATGGACGGCGCGATCCTGGTCGTGGCCGCCACCGACGGCCCGATGCCGCAGACCCGCGAGCACGTGCTGCTCGCGCGCCAGGTCGGCGTGCCGTACATCCTGGTCGCCCTGAACAAGTGCGACATGGTCGACGACGAGGAGATCCTCGAGCTCGTCGAGATGGAGGTCCGCGAGCTGCTGGCCTCGCAGGAGTTCGACGAGGACGCCCCCGTCGTCCGCGTCTCGGGCTTCCAGGCCCTGCAGGGTGAGCAGAAGTGGGTCGACTCGGTCCTCGAGCTCATGAAGGCCGTCGACGAGTCCATCCCGGACCCGGAGCGCGCCACCGATCAGCCCTTCCTCATGCCCGTCGAGGACGTCTTCACGATCACCGGTCGTGGCACCGTCGTCACCGGTCGTGTCGAGCGCGGCGTGATCAACGTGAACGAGGAGGTCGAGATCGTCGGCATCCGCGAGAAGTCGACCAAGACCACCGTCACGGGCATCGAGATGTTCCGCAAGCTGCTGGACTCGGGCCAGGCCGGCGACAACGTGGGCCTGCTGGTCCGTGGCCTCAAGCGTGAGGACGTCGAGCGCGGCCAGGTCGTCGTGAAGCCGGGCACCACCACCCCGCACACTGAGTTCGAGGGCCAGGCGTACATCCTGTCGAAGGACGAGGGCGGCCGCCACACCCCGTTCTTCAACAACTACCGTCCGCAGTTCTACTTCCGTACCACGGACGTGACCGGCGTCGTGACCCTCCCCGAGGGCACCGAGATGGTCATGCCCGGCGACAACACCGAGATGAGCGTCAAGCTCATCCAGCCGGTCGCCATGGACGAGGGCCTGCGCTTCGCGATCCGCGAGGGTGGCCGCACCGTCGGTGCCGGCCGCGTCACCAAGATCATCGCCTGATCTTCGGTACCAGCTGAAGCGGCGCTCCACCCCACACGGGGAGGGGCGCCGCTTTCGTCTGTTCGGGATGGGTACGTACTTTCGCAGCGGACTCCGCCCGGTGGCGGCGGCAGTCGGCGATAATCCGTCTACACGTGAGGCGGGGCCTCACCGGACGTGAGGAGACGACGATGCGGAAGCCGACGAAAGCGCTGGTCGCGGGAATCATGGCGGTGGGATTCGCCACGGCGGCCCAGGCTCCGGCGCATGCGGACGGGCGCCTCGACGAGGGGCGGTTCATGGTGGTCACGAGCAACAGTCCCGATTCCGCGAAGCCTTTCGGCGCGCGCACCACGGGGCCCCAGATGCTGCGGTTCGGGTACCGGGCCTGCGCGGAACTCGACCGGCACCCCGCGAGTGCCGTAGCGGCGACGCAGGCGCTGTACGGCCAGCGGACGAACCCGGAGTGGGCTCGGCAGCAGGTGGTGTTCTACGCCGCCCAGTACCTGTGCGAACGGCACTGGGACCGGTACAAGAGCACCGTGTAAGCCGTCCGCAGCCCACCGGAGGCGGGCGGTCGACCGGCCTCGATCGACCGCCCGACCTGCTATCCGCTCTTGCGGCGGAACTGCTGCTGGTGGCTCTCCGAGCCGTGCGTGTGCTGCGGCTTGGCGGATCCGTCCAGATGAGCGGACCCCTGGCGATTCGACGCGTTCTTGCGTTCGAGTGCTTCCTTGAACTTGTCGGCGATACCGTCGGCGGGCATGGTGTCTCCTCTCTCGCGTGGGTTCACGCTAAACCGGACAGGGGCGGATGTCATCCTGGTTTCGGCCAAGGAGGTAGGACATGGGTACGTACGTCATCACCGGAGCGGCGTCGGGGCTGGGGGCCGCCACCGCCGAGCGGCTGCACGCGGACGGGCACGGTGTGATCGGCGTCGACCGCGCCGGAGCGGGGGCCGATGTCGAGGTGGATCTGGGGACGCCCGCCGGACGGTTCGAGGCGGTCGCCCGGGTCGGCGAACTGGTGGGTTCCGCCCCGCTCGACGGGTTCGCGGCGTTCGCAGGGCTCGGGCCGGCAACGGGCCGTGCCGGCGCGGAGCTCGTCGCGGTGAACTACTTCGGGTCGGTGGACCTGCTGGTGGGGCTGCGGCCGCTGCTGGCGCGGGGACCGTCGGCGGCGCTGCTGGTGAGCTCGAACTCGACGACCACCCAACCGGGTTGGCCCGTCGAGCTCGCGCAGACGTGCCTGGCCGGTGACGAGCACGCCGCCTGCGACCTCGCCGACTCCTACGGCGAGTTCGGCTCCGTGCTCGCCTACCCGGCCACCAAGGCGGCGCTGGCGTACTTCGTGCGCAGCCACGCAGCGGAGTACGTGCGGCAGGGCGTCCGGCTCAACGCCATCGCGCCCGGGCTCATCGACACGCCGATGACGCAGGCCGGCCGCAGCGACCCGTCGCTCGGGGCGGCGATGGACGCGTTCCTCGAGCTCATCCCCGCCGGCCGCGCCGGGAAGCCCGACGAGATCGCCGAACTGGCGGCGTTCCTTCTCGGGCCGCGGTCCGGCTACTGCGTGGGCTCCGTCGTCTTCGCCGACGGTGGCCTCGACGCCCAGCAGCGCCCCACCGACTGGCCCCGCCCGGCGCCGCTGCCGGAGCAGGAGTAGGTCAGAACCGGATCACCTGGCGGACGGCGGCACCGTCGGCCAGGGAGTCCATGCCCTCGTTGATCTGCTCCAGCGTGATCACGCCGCTGATCAGCTTCTCCACCGGCAACCGGCCGGCCCGCCACAGCTCCACGTACCGGGGGATGTCGCGCTGCGGCACCGCGGAACCGAGGTAGCTGCCGATGATCGTGCGGGCCTCGGCGGTGAGCACGAGGGGCTGATCTCGGATCGCGCCGCGGGGTTCGGCAGCCCGACGGTGACCGTCCGCCCGCCCACGGCGGTGGCCGCGACGGCGGCTTCGAACGCGCGCGGGTGCCCGGCCGCCTCGATCACCACGGGCGCGCGCACGCCCTCGGCCGCCAATTCCTCTGGCGTGTAGGCGAGATCGGCCCCTAGCTCGCGCACCGCGTTCAGCTTCGCGGGCTGCGCGTCGACGCCGATCACGCGGCCGACGGCACCGTCGGCCTGCAGGGACAGGGCGGTGAGGACGGCGGCCATGCCGACCCCACCCAGGCCGATGACGATGACATCCGCGCCGTCCGTGGGCATTCCGGCGTTGAGCACCGCGCCGCCGCCGGTGAGCACCGCGCAGCCGAGCACGGCGGCGATCTCGGGCGGCACGTCGGCATCCACGCGCGTCACCGACCGGACGTCGACCACGGCGTGCGTGGCGAACCCGCTCACGCCCAGGTGATGGTGCACGGCCTCGCCGCCGCGGGTGAGGCGCCGGCCGCCGCCCAGCAGCTCGCCGGCGTTGTTGGCGACGCTGCCCGGCGTGCACGGGAGCTGGCCGTCGGTACGGCAATTGGCGCACTCGCCGCAGCGGGGAAGGAACGCCATCACCACGCGGTCGCCGATCGCGAGCCCCTCGGGCTCGGCGCCCGGGCCGAACGCCTCGATGATCCCCGCGGCCTCGTGACCCAGCAGCATCGGCACGGGCCGCACGCGGTTCCCGTCGACCACCGACAGGTCCGAATGACACAGTCCCGCGGCCTCGATGCGGACCAGGAGCTCGCCCGGCCCGGGCTCGGCGAGCTCGAGCTCGGCCACCGAGATCGGCGTCGACTCGGCGTACGGACGCGCGCGCCCGATCTCCTCCAGCACCGCTCCGCGGATCCGCATCAGTACTCGACCTCCAACTCCGGCGACGTCGGTTTCGCCTGGCACCCCAGAATGTAGCCGTCCTCGGCATCGTCGGGGTCGAGACCGTCGGTCACGGCCATCTCGACGGTGCCCTTGGTCAGCTTGCACAGGCACGTGGCGCACTCGCCCGACTGGCACGAATACGGCACGTCGTGGCCGTTGTTGATGAGCACGTCCACCAGCGACTCGTCCTTCGGCCACGGGACCGTGAACGTCGCCCCCAGGTTGTGGACGGTGACCTCCGGCGCGTCGTCCTCGATCACCACCTCGTGCGGCACGATATCGGCGAAGGCGTCGCCGGTGAGCGAGGCGTAGATCTCCTGGTGCACCAGCTGGCGCGGCGTGCCGATCACCTTCGCGGCCTCCTTGCACGCGGCCATGAACTCGTCGCGGCCGCACAGGTACGTCGGGCGTGAGTGGTACGGGGTGAGCAGGGCGGCCAGCATGTCGGCGTCGGGGATGCCGCGCTCGGACTCCATCCACCAGATCACCGTGAGCCGCTCGTGTTCCACCTCGAGCCGCGCGATCCGTTCCCGGAAGATCGTGGCGGCCGGGTCCGCGTTCGCGTACAGCAGCGTGATCGGCTGCGTGCCGGTCCGCAGCGCGGCCGCGAGGATCGACATGACCGGGGTGATGCCGCTCCCGGCGGCCAGCAGGAGCAGGGGGACGTCCAGGCTCTCCGGTACGAAGACGCCCGACGGGGGCAGGACCTCCAGCTCGGAGCCCGCGGTGATGTTGTCGCACAGCCAGTTCGAGGCGTATCCGTCGACGGTGCGCTTGACGGTCACGCCGGGCTTGGTGCCGTCGAAGGGCGAGGTGTACAGCGAGTACGACCGCGCGACGGACCCCGTCCGCTCCGACGGGACACGCACGGTGACGAACTGGCCCGGCCGGTAGTCCCATTCCGCGTCGAACACGAACGACTTCGCCAGGTCCGTCTCGTCGATCACCTCGGTGACGGTGACGATCTGGCTGCGGCTCGAATGGGGGGTGAGGCTCATGCCTCCAGGTTATCGGGGCGCGAACCGAGCCAAGCGGCGTGCTCGCGGCCGAGCGCGGTGGAGGGACTCCCCGTAGATCCACTCGCGGCAGATCGCGTGCCAGTCGGCGGACGCCTCGAGTCGGCCGATCATGCCGAACGTGAGCAGCTCCGCGCGGCGGGAGAAGGTGTGCGCCGCGGGCATGCGGAGCGGGGGATCGGCGGGCGGCGGCGACGTGGCGACGGCCACGGCGCGCTTGACCTCGGCCGTCGTGATCGTGGCGGCGCCGGGCCGCAGGTGCCAGGGGCGGACAACCGGAAGTAGCGCAGCAGCGCGTCGGCGTCGGGGCCGGGCCCGCGCACCGCCCCGGCGGAGCGCAGGAGCGTGGCCAGATCGTCGCCGCGGCCGTCCACCGCCGCCCGGAAGCAGGCGCGCTCGAACTCCGCCGATACCGGCCCGAGTGTCTTGTACAGGCCGTAGTCGAGGAACGCGATCCGCCCGTCGTCGCAGACCAGCACGTTGCCGGGGTGCGGATCGCCGCAGAACTCGCCGTCCCCGAACACGCCGCCCACGAAGAAGCGGTGCAGGATCTCGCCGGCCCGGTCCCGCACGTCCCGGCCCGCGGTCTCGAGCGCGGCGAACCGCGCACCGTCGACGTACTCGGTGACGAGCACCCGCCTGCCGGACAGGTCCGGCAGCGCCGCGGGCACCCGGATGAACGGGTGGCCGGCGTACCGTCGGGCCACCCGGGCCTGCGCCGCGCACTCGCCGGGGTAATCGAGTTCGGTCATGATCGTCCGGCTGATCTCGGCGAGGACCTCGTCGGAACGGATCGCGGTGGTGCGGCGGCCGCGCCACACGGTGAGCAGCAGGGCGAGATTCTTCAGGTCGGCGCGGATCGCCCGCTCGATGCCGGGGTACTGGACCTTGATCGCCACGTCCCGGCCGTCGGCGGTGGTGCCGCGGTGGACCTGGCCGATCGAGGCGGCGGCCATCGGCTCCGGGTCGATCGCGGCGAACGCCCCGGCCGGGCAGTCCGCCTCGATCACCGGCAGCAGCTCGGTGAACTCGGCCGCGGGCGCGCGGTCGGTGAGCGCGGTCAGCTTGTCCTGGAAGGCGGGCTGGGCGTGCTCGGGCACGAGTCCCAGGTCGACGGTGGCCAGCGCCTGTCCGACTTTCATCGCCGCGCCCCGCATGGATCCCAGGGCCGCGACCAGACGGTCCGCCGCCCGCAACGCCGCGCGTTCCTCGGCGGCCCGGCGCTGCTCGGCGGACCCGGGCCGCACGGTCGCCCGGGCGACCGTGCCGTCGACCGCGTTCCGCGCGACGGCCCGGCCGAGCCTCGCGCCGCGCCGTAACCGGGTGGCCGGCTCGTCCTCGTTCATGTGCTCAGCGTAACCGCATCCGACACCGGCGTAGAATTTCAGATACCATCGGTATATGTCTCATGACGTGATCATCGTGGGCGCCGGCTTCGGAGGCATGGGCGCCGCGATCGAACTGCTGGGCCGCGGCCGCTCCGACATCGTGATCCTGGAGCGCGAGGACGACCTGGGCGGCACCTGGCACGTGAACCGCTACCCGGGCCTGGCCGTCGACATCGCGTCGGTCACCTACTCGTACTCGTTCGAGCCGAACCCGAACTGGTCGCGCCTGTACGCGCCCGGTCCGGAGCTCAAGAAGTACGCGAGCCACGTGGCCGACAAGTACGGGCTGCGCGGGCTCATGCGCTTCGGGGTGGACGTGACCGGAGCGCGGTGGGACGCGGCCGCCGCCGAGTGGGAGGTCACGGTGGTCCGCGACGGCGGCCTCGAGCAGAAGCTGCGCACCCGCTTCCTGATCACGGCGACCGGGTTCCTCAGCCAGCCCAAGCTGCCCGATGTCGAGGGCATCGACGATTTCGCCGGCACCGTCATCCATTCCGCGAAGTGGGACGACGACGCCGACCTCACCGGTGAGCGCATCGGCGTGATCGGCACCGGCGCCACCGGCGTGCAACTGATCCCCGAGCTGGCGAAGATCGCGGGGCACCTCACGGTGTTCCAGCGCACCCCGATCTGGGTGGTGCCCAAGGTCGACTTCGCGGTGCCCGGCCCCGTCCGGTCCCTGTTCGCGCGGCTCCCGATCACGCAACGCGCTGCGCGCCTGGCCAATTCGACGGCGCTCGAAGTCCTCAACACCGTCGGCGTGCTCAACTTCAAATACGGCCACCGGTTCAACGACGTCGCGGCACTGCTCGCGAAGGCGCACATGTTCGCGCAGGTCCGCGACCCGCGGACGCGGGCCGCGCTGACCCCGTCGTACTCGTTCGGCTGCAAGCGGCCCACCTTCTCCAACACCTACTTCCCGGCGTTCTCGAAGCCGAACGTGACGTTGGAGGCCGCGTCGATCCGGCGCGTGCTGCCGCACGGCATCGAGATGGCCGACGGCACCGTCCACGAGCTCGACGCGCTGGTGCTGGCCACCGGATTCTCGCTGTGGGAGAAGAACTTCCCCGCGATCGACGTGACCGGCCGGGACGGCCGCAATCTCGGCGAGTTCTGGCGCTCGACGCGATTCCAGGCGTACGAGGGCATGGCGATCCCCAAGTTCCCCAACTTCTTCGCGCTGCACAGCCCGTACAGCTACACGGGCCTGAGCTACTTCTGGACCATCGAGGCGCAGATGACGCACCTGCGCCGGGTCTTCGACGAGCTCGACCGCACCGGGTCGCGCACCGTCGAGGTGACGGAGCAGGCGAACGCGCGGTTCCTCGACACCATGAGCGCGCGCCTGGGCCGGTCCGTGTTCCAACTCGGCTCGTGCGAGGGCAGCCGCAGCTACTACTTCGACCCGCACGGCGAGGCGACGCTGCTGCGGCCCAGCTCCGTCATCGGCGCCCGGCGCGACGCCCGCACCTTCCCGATCGAGGACTACGCGTTCGGCTGATCGAGCAGGGCGATCACCGCGTCGGCCGCCTTGGCCGGGGCGCCGGACTTCGACGGGGCCAGATCGTGCGCGGCGGCGACCTCGACGACCGTGGTAGGTCCCGCGATGAGCGCAGCGGCGTCCGCCAGCTCCTCCGGGGTGGCGAACGGGTCGCGCCTGCCGTGCACCAGCACCGTCGGGATCGTGATGTCCGGCAGGTGCGCCGTGCGCGCCTTCTCCGGCCGGCCGGGCGGGTGCAGCGGATAGGAGAGCAGGAGAAGCCCGTCGGGACCCTGCGCGTCCGGGCCGGGGCCCTCCGCGACGGCCATCGACGCCATCCGCCCGCCGTAGCTGTGCCCGCCCCACAGAACTGGCCCGTCGTTCGAGAGTTCCAGCGCGTGGGCGGTTTCCGCGAAGGCGGCCCGGTCGGCGGCCTGGCCCGACGGTGACGGTGGTCCCTTCGGGCGGTTCCGCCGGAACGGCAGGTCGATGCGGACAGTGCGCACGCCGCGCTGCGCGAGCTCCTCGCCGAGCAGCCGCAGCATCGCCTGGTCGCGGTTGCCGCCGGCGCCGTGCGCCAGGATCAGAGTCGCGCGAACGGCATCGTCGGGATCGTGAATCGAGAGCCAGGTCACCCGTCCAGCCTACGGGCAAGTTAACGTGCATTCATGACTGATTCGAAGCAGGGTCCGCTCGTCGGACTGAAGGTGGTCGAGTTCGCCGGTCTCGGCCCCGCCCCGCACGCCGCGATGCTCCTCGCCGACCAGGGCGCCGACGTCGTCTCGGTGCAGCGGCCGGGTGTCGGCGTCGCCGGGCTCACGGGTAGGCCGCAGGGCGTCAAGCGCGGCCGCACGATCGTCGAGGCGGATCTGAAGGACCCGGACGACATCGCGACGATCCTCGACCTGATCGACCGCGCCGATGTCATCGTCGAGGGCTTCCGTCCGGGCGTCATGGAACGCCTGGGCCTCGGCCCCGACGTGGTGCTCGAGCGCAACCCGCGCATCGTCTTCGCCCGGATGACCGGCTGGGGCCAGGACGGACCGTTCGCGCAGCGTGCCGGCCATGACATGAACTACATCTCCCTCACCGGCCTGCTGCACGCGATCGGCCGCACGGGGAGCGGCCGGTGCCGCCGCTGAACCTGGTGGGTGACTTCGCCGGCGGCTCGATGTTCCTCGTGTTCGGCGTGCTCGCCGCACTGTACGAGCGCAACGTCTCGGGCAAGGGACAGGTCATCGACGTCGCCATGGTCGACGGTGCTTCCCTCATCGGGCAGATGCAGTGGGACTTCCGCGGTCAGGGCATCTGGAGCGACGAACGCGGCGTGAACACGCTCGACGGTGGCGCGCCGTTCTACGACACCTACGAGACCTCGGACGGCAAGTACGTCTCCGTCGGCGCGATCGAGCCACAGTTCTTCGCCGAGTTGCTCGACAAGCTGGGCCTGAAGCAGGAGGACCTGCCCTACCAGCTCGATCAGGCCCGCTGGCCCGAGCTGCGCGCCGCGCTGGAGGCCGCGCTGAAGACGAAGACCCGCGACGAGTGGGCCGAGATCTTCTTCGACTCCGACGCCTGCGTCGCACCGATCCTCACCTTCGAGGAGGCGTCGAAGCACCCGCACATGGCGGCCCGGCGGAACCTGCAGGAGGTCGGGGGAGCGATGGCCCCGATGCCCGCGCCGCGCTTCTCCCGCACGCCCGCCGCGACGCCGGTGGCGCCGTCGGCGGAGACCGCCGATCCCGCCACGCTCTGGCGCGACTGACGCAGCTGTCCGGTATCGACCGGTCGGCCGCGGCAGGAGGCGCTGAAGATCCTGCCGCCGGACCTGTCGGCCGACGAGTCGTACCGGGTGCGGTTCAACCGCGAGGCGGACCTCGCCGCCACGCTGTTCCACCCGAACATCGTCGGCGTGCACGACCGGGGCGAGTCGGGCGGCAAGCTCTGGCTGTCGATGGACTACGTCGCCGGCACAGACCTCGACGCCCTGGTCCGCGACCGCTACCCGCGCGGCCTGCCGGTGGCCGACGTGGTCTCGGCGATCACGCAGGTCGCCGGGGCCCTCGATCACGCGCACGGCAAGGGGCTGATCCACCGCGACGTCAAGCCCGCGAACATCCTGCTGGCCGAGTCGGGGGCGGACGCCGGCGGGCGGGTGCTGCTCGCCGACTTCGGTATCGCGCGCCGGATGGACGACGACGCCGGGCTCACCGCCACCAACATGGCGGTGGGCACGGTGACCTACGCCGCGCCGGAGCAGCTGGCGGACGAGGCCGTGGACGGGCGCGCCGACCAGTACGCCCTCGCCGCCACCGCGCTCACCCTGCTCACCGGGCGGAACCCGTTCACCGGCACCACCCCGGGCGCGGTGATCAGCCGGAAGATGCGGGGCGACGTACCGCGCGCCGCTGAGACCGATCCGCGCCTCGCGCCGCTCGACCGGGCCCTGTCCGCAGGGATGGCCGCGGACCCCGCCCGACGGTTCCGTACCTGCGCCGACTTCGCACGCGCGCTCGAGGACGCGGCGCGCACGCTCGGCGCGTCGGGTCCCGTCTCCCGCCCGACGGTGCCGCCCCCGGTCCCGCAGGTCTCCCGGCAGGCGCCGGGACGGACCCCGCCGCCAACCGTGCCGCCGCAGTACGGGCAGACCTCGCTCCGTCCCGCCGCGGCACCTCTGCCCGCCTACGGTTCGCATCCGTCGATGCCGGTGATCGCGCCGTACGCCGGCGTGACGAAGCGGCCTTGGCAGGTGACCGCGGCGGGGGTGCTGTGTTTCATGTTCGCCCCGTTAGCAATTCTCGGGACGCTCGGCGGTACGGACGGGCACATCGACGGTGGCGACATCTCGTTGATGATGGGCTTCATCGCCAGTGCGGTCGGGGCCGTGGCGGCTGGTGTTCTGCTGATGACGAAACGTTCGCGGTCCGCGCTCGTCGTCGCGTCGGTAGCTGCCGCGCTGATGACCGCGAGTTGCGTCGGCGTCGTGGTCACTGTTCCGGTCCTGCTGCTGCTCTGGGCACCGCAGAAGTCGAGGCTCTGGTTCGGTCGGTAGCGGCCGGGCCGCACTCGGATTCCGTCCGCCGCGGACAGCGAGCCCGGAGTGGACAGGATCCGAGTGTCGGCGAGAAGGCGAGGTGGCGACCCCGCCGGTGCGCCCGCTGCCGGTCCGCCCGCTGCCGGTCCGCCGGTGCGGGGCGCTACCCGGACGACCGCTACCCGACGACGAGGGTGGTGCCGGTGGCGCGCAGGACGGCGCTGACGTCGTAGAACAGGGAGCCGGTGCGACGCAGCGGACCGTCGAAGGTGGCGGCGCGCGAGGCGATGCCGAGCGCGGCGTTGTCGGAGGTGCGGATCAGGGCCGCCGCTGTCGCCGACCTGGACCGGGATCGTGGTGGCGATGTAGCCGCCCTCCACGTTCACCACGGACCCGCAGCGCCAGCCGGACGAGACGCCCTGGCTGCACACCTGGTCGCCGGGCCGGGCGGTGCCGACGCCGCTGGGGCGCACACGACCGCCGGGCGCGGCCTTCGCGACCTGCGGATCCAGGGAGAACACGCCCCAGTCCGGCGCGTCGGGCACGACGAACATGTCGGCCTTCGTCAGCGCCGGCGCAGACGATCCGGTGTTCACGCCGACGATACGACCGTCTGCCACGACCTGCTGGCCCTGCGCGCCACAGTGGCCGGCGTACAGGCCCACGCGGGAACCGTCGGGCTTCTGCCCGATGAACCCGACGGTGCAGCCGCGCCCGTCGGCGGTGTTGCCGACCATCTTCGACACCGTGAGCACGGAGCTGCCGGGCACGATCGTCGCAACCGGGGCGGCCTGCGCGACCGCCGGGACGAGTGCGGCGACACCGCCGATGACGGCAGCGGTCGCCGCGGTCGTTCGGGCGGCGGCGGCCACGGTCGTGCGGTGCGTGCTCGCAGTGGTGCGGCGCATGGTCCTCCTCGGGTCGGCACAAGACTGTGCGACGGTAGCGTGTCACACACCACACCGCCTGTAAACAGAGTGACTAATGATGCGCAGGAGGATCAAGGCGACGCAAGTTGTGGAGATTATCTACTTCGCGGGCTTGGGTGTGACCCACGTCGTGATCGCCGCATGCACGACCTCGGTCCCCTTCTTGTCGCGGACGGCGATGTCGACGACCACGTCGCGCCCGGTCGTGATCGCGGCCCAGTCGATCTCCTCGGCCAGTGTGGCCGTCGCGACGAGCGAGGACTCCGCCTTGGCCAGGTAGTCGACCTTCATCGACTTCGGGAGCCAGCGGTGCGTGCCCGGCGTGGACGCCTCCATCACCATGCCCATCCCCACCTCGGCCAGGTTGCAGGCCGCGATCGCGTGGAACGTGCCGATGTGGTTCTGCACGAACCACCACTTCGGGCCGTGCACCACGGCGCGGCCGTACTCGATCTCGGAGATGTACGGCGTCACGGATGCGAAGTAGGGCGCCTTGAGAGACGCGGCGGCGGAGAACGCGAGCTTGCCGAGCGGCTTGTCGCTCAGCGTGCGCCACATCTTGAACGTGCTGGTGTCGGTCATGGCGTTATCTTACCGCGCGGTAAGTTCGGTGGCCTCAGCCCGGCGGGTTCGCCGCCAGCGGGTCGAAGCCCTCGCGCGCCAGTCGCACGATCACCTCCTGGACGACGGGCCACCACTGCGACCGCGTCGACACCGGGGCGCCGTGGTTCGCCCCTCCAGTCGTACGAGCAACGACGGTGCGCCGACCGCGTGCGCCGCGGCCACGAAGGCTTCCGACTCGGCGGCGGGCACGATCGTGTCCCGGGTGCCGTGGATCGCCACCGACGGCATCGCCGGATCGATACGCCCGAGCGGGTCGGCCAGGGCGTACCGGTCCGGGACCTGGTCGGGCATCCCGCCGAGCGCATTGCGGACGTGGCTGTTCATCCGCGACGAGGTCCGCATGTCGAGCACCCCGGCCAGCGCGACGAACGCGCGCGGGGTCACCGTCGGACCGCCTCCCGCCGGCCAGGAAACCCCGGGCGCCCCCGCGGGGAGCGAGCGCCGGGTGGCCGCCCACGCCGCGAGCTGGCCGCCGGCGCTGTGCCCGACCAGGATCACATTGCCCGGGTCGAGCGCGGGGACGGACGCGGCGAGCGCCGGCACGTGGTCGACGGCGTGGCCCACGTCGGTGAATGTGGTGGGCCAGCCGCCGCCTGCCCCGACCCGGCGGTACTCGACGTTCCACACCGCGAGGCCCGCGGCCTGCAGGGTGCGCGCGACGGCGCCCATGTAGTTGAGACTCGACTTGTTGCGCCAGCCCCCGCCGTGGATCAGTACGACCACCGGCAGGCTGTGCGGCGCGTGCACCCCGCGGGGTACGTAGAGGCGGCCGAAGTTCTGGGCGGGATCGGCGTCCGGCGCGGGGTAGGCGTATCGGACCGCGTCGTCGCGCATCGTCGACGACGAGACGGCGCGCGCGGACACCGTCGAACTCGGGGCGGGGAGGCGATGCCGGTTCCGTGTACGGACCCGACGGTGCAGCCGGACAGTCCGGCGGTCAGCGATCCCACGAGGACCAGCGCGCCGAGCTTCGGCGCGACGCGCTGCTTGGTCATGCCCGATATTCTTCCAGAGTTCCGGGCGCCCGCCGTGTGACATGGGCCGCAGCCGCGGAGGAGACCATCGCCGATTTGAACTGCGGGCCCGAGCAGTGCATACTGGTCAGGTTGCCTTGTCCGGGCGGCGCGGTCCCCTATGACATGGGGAGGCCGACCGTCGGGACGATGTATCGCCCCGGCTTCCCTCGAGGGAGCCACCGGTGCACACGGCGGAGCATGAGCGCCAACGCGACACGCCCGACCGCGTGGACCGGAGCAATTTGACACATGAACAGCGTCGATCGACTTTTTCGCGGGAGGATTCCCGCAGGTGATGAGGCTGTCCGTGCGTCAGGTAATACGTGAACACTTGACGGAAGAGGACACAGCGTGGCGGGACAGAAGATCCGCATCAGGCTCAAGGCCTATGACCATGAGGCGATCGACGCGTCTGCTCGGAAGATCGTCGAGACCGTGACCCGCACCGGCGCCCGCGTCGTCGGTCCCGTGCCGCTGCCGACGGAGAAGAACGTGTACTGCGTCATCCGCTCGCCGCACAAGTACAAGGACTCGCGCGAGCACTTCGAGATGCGTACGCACAAGCGGCTGATCGACATCCTGGACCCGACGCCGAAGACGGTCGACGCGCTCATGCGCATCGACCTGCCGGCCAGCGTCGACGTGAACATCCAGTAAGCGGCTGCGGAGAAACGATATGACTGAGAACAAGATCAAGGGAATCCTGGGCACCAAGCTCGGCATGACCCAGGTCTTCGACGAGAACAACCGGGTCGTGCCGGTCACCGTCGTCAAGGCCGGGCCGAACGTCGTCACCCAGATCCGTACCCAGGCCGCTGACGGCTACGACGCCGTGCAGCTCGCCTTCGGCGCCATCGACCCGCGCAAGGTGAACAAGCCCGTCTCGGGCCAGTTCTCCAAGGCCGGCGTCACCCCGCGTCGCCACATCGCCGAGCTGCGGCTCGCCGACGCCGACGCCGCCGCCGACTACGAGGTGGGCGAGGAGCTGGGCGCCGACGTGTTCGAGGACGGCAACTTCGTCGACGTCACCGGCATCAGCAAGGGCAAGGGCTACGCCGGCGTCATGAAGCGCCACGGCTTCGCCGGTCTCGGCGCCAGCCACGGCGCGCAGGCCGTGCACCGCGCCCCCGGTTCCATCGGTGGCTGCGCCACCCCGGGCCGCGTCTTCAAGGGCGTCCGCATGGCCGGTCGCATGGGCTCCGACAAGGTGACCACGCAGAACCTCACCGTGTTCAAGGTGGACGCCGAGGCCGGCGTCCTGCTGATCAAGGGCGCCATCCCCGGTCGCAAGGGCGGCCTCGTGATGGTCCGTACCGCAGTGAAGGGTGGTGCTCGCGCATGAGCAAGCTGACTCTCGATGTGAAGACCGCCGAGGGCAAGGTCGACGGCACCGTCGATCTCCCCGCCGAGATCTTCGACGTGGAGCCGAACATCTCGCTGATGCACCAGGTGGTCGTCGCGCAGCTCGCCGCTGCGCGCGCCGGCACGCACGCCACCAAGACCCGCGGCGAGGTCCGCGGCGGTGGCCGCAAGCCGTACCGCCAGAAGGGCACCGGCCGCGCGCGTCAGGGCTCGACCCGTGCGCCGCAGTTCACCGGCGGTGGCACCGTCCACGGCCCGCAGCCGCGCGACTACAGCCAGCGCACCCCGAAGAAGATGAAGGCCGCCGCCCTGCGCGGTGCCCTCACCGATCGGGTCCGCGATGACCGCATCCACGTCGTCACCGAGCTGGTGGCCGGCCAGGAGGCGTCGACCAAGGCGGCCCGCCTGTTCCTGGCCGCGCTGTCGGAGCGCAAGAAGTTCCTCGTGGTCGTGGGCCGCGAGGACCTGACCGCGCAGCGCAGCGTCCAGAACCTGCCGAACGCGAAGTGGATCTACCCGGACCAGCTCAACACCTACGACGTCCTCGACAGCGACGACGTGGTGTTCAGCCGCGAGGCCCTGGGTTCGTTCATCGCGAGCGCCACGAAGGCTGCTGACACCATTGAGGAGGCGAACGCCTGATGGCCACCGCAACCATCCCCGCCGACCCGCGGGACATCCTGCTCGCGCCGGTGATCTCCGAGAAGGCCTACGGCCTCATCGAGGAGAACACGTACACCTTCGTGGTGCACCCGGACGCGAACAAGACGCAGATCAAGATCGCCGTGGAAAAGGTCTTCGGCGTCAAGGTCGACAGCGTCAACACCTTGAACCGCCAGGGCAAGCGCAAGCGCACCCGTGCCGGTTACGGTCAGCGCAAGAGCACCAAGCGCGCGATCGTGACCCTGAGCGCCGATAGCAAGCCCATCGACATCTTCGGAGGCGCGAGCTAAATGGCTATCCGTAAGCACAAGCCGACCACTCCGGGTCGCCGCGGCTCGTCGGGCTCGACGTTCGACGAGATCACGCGCTCGACCCCGGAGAAGTCGCTGGTCCGTCCGCTGCACGGCCGCGGTGGCCGCAACGCGCACGGTCGAATCACCACCCGGCACAAGGGTGGCGGCCACAAGCGCGCGTACCGCGTCATCGACTTCCGTCGCCATGACAAGGACGGCGTCAACGCCAAGGTCGCGCACATCGAGTACGACCCGAACCGCACCTCGCGGATCGCGCTGCTGCACTACCTCGACGGCGAGAAGCGCTACATCCTGGCGCCGAAGGGCCTGGGACAGGGCGACATCGTCGAGTCGGGTCCGAACGCCGACATCAAGCCGGGCAACGCCCTGCCGCTGCGCAACATCCCCGCCGGCACCGTGATCCACGCCGTCGAGCTGCGCCCCGGTGGCGGTGCCAAGATGGCTCGCTCGGCCGGTGCCAGCATCCAGCTGCTGGGCAAGGAGGGCGCGTACGCGACCCTGCGTATGCCCTCCGGCGAGATCCGTCGCGTGGACGTGCGCTGCCGCGCCACCGTCGGCGAGGTGGGCAACGCCGAGCAGAGCAACATCAACTGGGGCAAGGCCGGCCGCATGCGGTGGAAGGGCAAGCGCCCGACCGTCCGTGGTGTCGTCATGAACCCGGTCGACCACCCGCACGGCGGTGGTGAGGGTAAGACCTCCGGTGGCCGCCACCCGGTGAGCCCGTGGGGCAAGCCCGAGGGCCGCACCCGCAAGAACAAGGCGAGCGACAAGCTGATCGTGCGTCGCCGCAAGTCCGGTAAGAACAAGCGCTAGGAGGGAGTTAGAGAATGCCACGCAGCCTCAAGAAGGGCCCGTTCGTCGACGACCACCTCCTCGCGAAGGTCGACGTCCAGAACGAGAAGGGCACCAAGCAGGTCATCAAGACCTGGTCGCGTCGCTCCACCATCATCCCCGACTTCATCGGTCACACCTTCGCCGTCCACGACGGTCGCAAGCACGTGCCGGTGTTCGTCTCGGAGAACATGGTGGGCCACAAGCTGGGCGAGTTCGCCCCGACGCGGACGTTCAAGGGCCACATCAAGGACGACCGGAAGGGTAAGCGCCGCTAATGAGCAACGACACTGTCGACACCAACGCCGCACCCGCCTCGGCGTCGGCGACCGCGCGTTTCGTGCGCGTCACGCCCATGAAGGCCCGTCGCGTGATCGACCTGGTCCGCGGCAAGGACGCCGAGCAGGCGCTCGCGATCCTGCGGTTCGCGCCGCAGGCCGCCAGCGAGCCGGTCGCCAAGGTGCTCGCCTCGGCGATCGCCAACGCGCAGAACAACCTGGGTCTCGACCCGCGCACCCTGGTCGTCTCGGAGGCTTACGCCAACGAGGGCCCGACCATGAAGCGCATCCAGCCGCGTGCCCAGGGCCGTGCGTACCGGATCCGCAAGCGCACCAGCCACATCACCGTCGTGGTGGAGTCGGTCGCGTCGAAGAAGCCCGTCGCCAGCCGGAACCGGAAGGGAGCGTAAGCATGGGTCAGAAGATCAACCCCCACGGCTTCCGCCTCGGCATCACCACGGACTGGAAGTCCCGCTGGTACGCCGACAAGCAGTACGCCGAGTACGTCAAGGAAGACGTCGCGATCCGCAAGAAGCTGACCGACGGCCTCGAGCGCGCCGGCATCAGCAAGATCGAGATCGAGCGCACCCGGGACCGCGTGCGGGTGGACATCCACACCGCGCGTCCGGGCATCGTGATCGGCCGCCGCGGCGCGGAGGCCGACCGCATCCGCTCCGAGCTGGAGAAGCTGACCGGCAAGCAGGTGCAGCTGAACATCCTCGAGGTGAAGAACCCCGAGGCCGACGCCCAGCTCGTCGCGCAGGGCATCGCGGAGCAGCTGAGCAACCGCGTGGCGTTCCGCCGCGCGATGCGCAAGGCGATCCAGTCGGCGATGCGTCAGCCGAACGTCAAGGGCATCCGGGTCCAGTGCTCGGGTCGCCTGGGCGGCGCGGAGATGAGCCGCAGCGAGTTCTACCGCGAGGGCCGCGTGCCCCTGCACACGCTGCGCGCCGACATCGACTACGGCCTGCACGAGGCGAAGACCACCTTCGGGCGGATCGGCGTCAAGGTGTGGATCTACAAGGGCGACGTCGTGGGCGGCCGGCGCGAGCTGGCGGCACCGTCGAACGACGACCGCCGCGGCCCGCGTCGCGAGCGCCCCCAGCGCCCGCGTCGCAGCGGCGCGTCGGGCACGACCGCCACCAGCACCGAGGCCGGCCGGGCCGCAACGGAGGAGACTCCGGTGGCGGCGGCGCCTGCCGCAACGAACCAGGAGGGCTGACGCCATGTTGATCCCCCGTCGCGTCAAGCACCGCAAGCAGCACCACCCCAAGCGCTCCGGCGCTGCGAAGGGCGGCACCGCTGTGACCTTCGGTGACTACGGCATCCAGGCTCTCGAGCCCGCCTACATCACCAACCGCCAGATCGAGTCCGCTCGTATCGCCATCAACCGCCACATCAAGCGTGGCGGCAAGGTCTGGATCAACATCTTCCCGGACCGTCCGCTGACCAAGAAGCCGGCCGAGACCCGCATGGGTTCCGGTAAGGGTTCCGTCGAGTGGTGGGTGGCGAACGTCAAGCCCGGTCGCGTGCTGTTCGAGATGACCTACCCCAACGAGCAGATCGCTCGCGAGGCCCTGCGCCGCGCGCAGCACAAGCTCCCCTGCAAGACCCGCATCGTGACCCGAGAGGAGCAGTTCTGATGTCGAACACCGTCGCCGCTGATCTCCGCGGTCTGACCGCGGACGAGCTGGTGGAGAAGCTGCGCGAGGCCAAGGAGGAGCTGTTCAACCTGCGCTTCCAGATGGCCACCGGACAGATGAGCAACAACCGTCGCCTGCGCACCGTGCGTACCGACATCGCCCGGATCTACACGATCCTGCGCGAGCGGGAGCTCGGCCTGGCCTCGGGCCCGGAGGGTGACGCCGCATGACCGAGAATGGAAGCAACGTGACCACTGAGGCTCGCAACAGCCGCAAGGTGCGTATCGGGTACGTCGTGTCCGACAAGATGGAGAAGACCATCGTCGTCGAGCTCGAGGACCGAGTGAAGCACTCGCTGTACGGCAAGATCATCCGCACCACCTCCAAGGTGAAGGCGCATGACGAGGACGGCGTCGCCGGTGTCGGCGACCGCGTCCGGATCATGGAGACCCGTCCGCTGAGCGCCAGCAAGCACTGGCGCCTGGTGGAGGTGCTGGAGAAGGCCAAGTAGGCCCTCCCGCCCCACGGACTCGAAACCCCCGGTACCTCCGCACGGAGGCCGGGGGTTTCGTCGTCCGACGGTGCCTACTTCACCGCGCGCGCCGCGTCGTAGACCGCGCGGCCCGCGTCGCTCAGGCGCTTACCGGCCGCGTTGGCCGTCGGCCAGGTGTTGTCGCCGCTGCCGCGGGCGTTGCGGTCGTTGTTCAGGGCGCGGCCGTACTCGGCGAGGCGGGCCTGGTAGGCGCGCAACGCGTTCGCAAGGGTGGGGACCGGCGCGGCGCGATTGATCGTGCCCGGCAGGGTGGCCTGCTCGGTGCGGATCGCGGCGAGCTCGGCGTTGATCTTGGGCTGGATGTCGTTCCACTGCCACTTCGGGTTCTTCGTCACCTGGGTCGTGGCCTTGCTCGCGGCCAGGCGCGGCGTCCGGTTCGCGACCCACTGGTCGTACACGGCGCGCGCGGTCCGGGCGTTCGGGCTCGCCGCGGGCTTCGACGGTGCCGCCCCGGCACCGGGGACGGGGCGGGATCTGCGGCCGCCACGCCGGCGACGGGGACGGTGACGGCGGCGGCGAGGATGCCCGCGGCGGCGGTGCGGGTGGCCCACTGACGGATGGTCATGATGTACCTCTGATTCGATATCAAGAAACAGGACACCATGAAACTATCGCGAATTTATGAACAAGTATAGTTAGTTCACTGTGATGTGCCGCATGGGCGCATCAGGTTCACCGGCAGGCGTTGCGCACCGCGGTCGCCGCGGTGTTCAGCGTGGTGTACGCGGGGTTACCCTTCGTCCACGTCGCGTCGCCGCTGCCGCGAGCACTCTGGTCGGCACGCAGCGCCTCGGCGTACGCGTCCAGCTTGGCCTTGTAGTCGGTCATCGTGGTCTTGACCGTGGGCGCCAGGTTCTCGGTCGCGATGATGGCCGGCAGCTTGCCCGTCTCGGTCGCGATCGCGGCGAGCTCGGCGTTGAGGGTGTTCTGGATGCCGTCCCAGGTCCACTTCGGATCCTTGGTGTAGGCGACGGTGGCCCGGCTCGCGACCACCCGCACGTCGTAGCCCGACTGCCACGACGAGCACGCGGATCGGCCTGCCGCGGCGGCGGCCGCCGCGCGGGACTGGGCGATGGTGGACTGGTAAGCCGCCACGTCCTGCGGGTCCGCGGAACCGGTGCCGGGCACCGTCGCGCACCCGGCCAGCACGAACAGCGAGGCCCCCACGGCCACTGCCGCGCCGGCCCGGCCGCGGAACGAGTCGATCAATCGTGCGGTCATTTCGTGCCTCCCCTGGGGTGCGTCGGCGTACACACCTTCCTACGTGCATTGTCTCCCATAATCGTGCCAGCGTTTCACAGGGGGTGGTAGGCCTGCGGCGCGAATCGGGGGTCGGGGCGTTCGTTTGTTATACTTGAGACATGCGGGGCGCGTGCGCCCCGCGCCGTCGTAGGGCTCCCGGGCCCCAAACCGTCTCGCCGTGACCGGCTCGAGACGCTCCCGGTTCTTTTCTTGCGGCGAACGGACGCGGCCACCGCCGCCTTCGCCACCACCACCGTTAGGTATCTCTTCATCGTGTCCACGACCGTGTCCCCGTCGTTCGCCGAGCTCGGCGTCCCCACCAACCTCGTCGCCGCCCTGAACGACATGGGCCGCCCCACCCCGTTCCCCATCCAGGCCGATACGCTGCCCGACACTCTCGCCGGCCGCGACGTGCTGGGCCGCGGCAAGACCGGCTCCGGCAAGACTCTCGCCTTCGCGATCCCGCTGGTGGCCCGGCTCGCCGGGCACCGCGCACCGTCGGGCCGCCCGTCCGGCCTGGTGCTCGCCCCGACGCGCGAGCTCGCCACGCAGATCACCGCCACCGTCGAGCCGCTGGCCCGCGCCGCCGGCCTGCGCGTGACCACGATCTTCGGCGGAGTCAAGCAGACCCGTCAGGAGCAGGCGCTCGGCCAGGGTGTCGACATCGTCGTGGCGTGCCCCGGCCGGCTCGAGGACCTGATGCGGCAGCGCATCGTCGACCTGTCCCGCGTCGAGGTCACCGTGCTCGACGAGGCCGACCACATGGCCGACCTGGGGTTCCTTCCCGTCGTGACCCGGATCCTGGCGGCCACCCCGGCGGGCGGGCAGCGCATGCTGTTCTCCGCCACGCTCGACAACGGCGTCGACAAGCTGGTCCGCAAGTTCCTCACCGACCCGGTCTCGCACTCGGTCGACCCGGAGAACTCGCCGGTGGTGGCCATGACCCACCACGTCTTCGAGGTGGGCGGCAAGGACGAGAAGTCCGAGCTGGTGCGCACCCTCGCGTCCGGCACGGGCCGCCGGATACTGTTCACCCGCACCAAGCATCAGGCCAAGAAGCTGGCGAAGCAGCTGACCGCGCAGGGCATCCCCGCGCGCGACCTGCACGGCAACCTCAGCCAGCCGCAGCGCGACCGCAACCTCGAGGCGTTCAGCACCGGCACCGCGCGGGTGCTCGTCGCCACCGACATCGCGGCCCGCGGCGTCCACGTGGACGACGTGGAGCTCGTGGTGCACGTGGACCCGCCCGCCGAGCACAAGGCCTACCTGCACCGCAGCGGCCGGACCGCCCGCGCCGGCAGCGAGGGCACCGTCGTCACCGTGATGACGCCCGAGCAGCGCAAGGACACCCAGACGCTGCTGAAGAAGGCCGCCATCTCCGCGCGGCCCGTCGCCGTGACCGCCACGTCGCAGGTCGTGGTCGACCTGGTCGGCGAGGTCGCGCCGTACGTCACGCCCGAGCCCGTCGCGCCGCCGCAGCAGCAGCGTCGCGCCGGCGGCGGGCACGCCCCGGCCGGGGTCGCGCGGGGCGCGGCAAGGGCACGGGCGCACGGCCCGACGGTGCCGGACGCGGCAAGGGCGCTCAGCGCTCGGGCCAGCAGCAGCGCTCGGGTGCGCGCCAGGCACCGTCCGCCGGGCGGGCGCAGGGCCAGGGACGTCCGCAGGGGCAGGGCCGCGCCCAGCAGCCGCGTCGCCGCGCGACCCGCCCCGCGGGCTGACGGACCGCGGCTGACGGACCGCGTCGAGTCCGAGGGCGCAGGGACGTCGGGTATCGACTTCCGCGCGGCACTCGGATTCTGACCGCTGTGGACAACGTACGCCGGCGGGCAGAAGGGGTGTTTGGACTGCTGGAGACGGGCGGATCAGGTGTCTGGACCGCCGGAGCCGGGCGGATCGGGTGTCTTGGCGGCCGGAGCCGGGCGGATCGGGTGGCGCTCAGCCGCGCCGGGCGATCCGCAGCACCTCGTCCTCCGTGGGCGGGCTGGCGGCGTGGTGGCTCAGGCACATCGGGGAGTGCAGGCGCACCGTCGAGTCCCCGGCCCCGAGGTAGAAGTCGCCCGGGCCCAGGCCGCCGATCGCGTCGATCCGCCCGCCCCGCGCGGCCGCCAGGTCCTTCGCGGCCTGGATCTGCACCGGGGCGTTGAGCTTTCCGTAGAAGTGCGTGGCGGCGTTGCCGACGACCTTGTCGTGCAGGCCCTTCGGCGCCTGCGTCGCGAACACGAGTCCCAGCCCGTACTTGCGGGCCTGTGAGGCCAGGAGCAGCGTCGATTCGGTGGACGGCTTCACCGCTCCCGACGGCGCTATCTGCTGCGCCTCGTCCACCACGAGGAGAGCACCCAGCGGACGGTCGCCGGCCGGGTGCCGCTTGATCCAGGTGAACAACGCCAGCTGCAACTGCGCCACGAACGTCTGTCGCTGCGTTTCGTCCGGCAGCCCGATGAGGCTGATCACCGACACCCGCGCCCGCTTGCCCGCAGCCGGGGTGAGCAGCGTCGCCGGGTCCACCGCCTCGCCGTGCCCGCCGAGGAGCGGGTTGTTGATCAGGGCCGCCTGCAGGTTCGCGGCGAGCTCGGGCGCCAGCTTGTCGGCGCTGCCGAGCGAGCTGCGGCTCGAGTCCCACTCACGCAGGAACTCCGCGAAACCGCGCACGTCGGCGCGGCCCACCTGCCGGCCGTACGCGTCCAACGCCTCCCGCAGGATCGCCCGCTGCTGCTCGCGGCGCGAACCGCTCACGCCCACATGCTGTTCCAGCGCGCTCGCGCAGGCCTCGACCGCCATCGCGAAGCCCTCGCGGGCCTCCTGCGCGTCGAGGCCCTCACCGTCCATCCCGGTGCGCAACGCGGCGAAGTCGGGGATCGGCTGCAGCACCAGCGGCCGTGCCGACGGCCGGTTCGGCGTCCACACCACGACGTCCGTGCCGGCGAGGTAGGTGCGCGCCCGCTCGGCGTCGCCCTCCCACCAACCCGCGGGTTCGGCGGGCCACGCCTCGCCGAGCCGGGACAGATCGTTGTTCGGGTCGAGCACGATCGCCGACACCCCGCGCAGCACGCACTCCTCGATCAGCCGGCGGATCAACACCGTCTTGCCCGATCCCGAGCCCGCGAAGATCGCGGTGTGCCTGCGCAGCTCGGCCGGGTCCACCGTGACCGGCCGCTGGTCCGCCCCGAGCCCCACCGCGATCTCCGGACCCGACGGTGCCGCAACCGGTTCCGCCGCCGCCTCCGCGGCGGGGTGGGCGTCCCGGGCTCCGGGCGCGGGGCCGGCGGGCCGCCGAACATGACGTCGGCGACCGAGCTCGACAGCCCGCCCACGCGGCCGACCGCGTCGCCGGGGATGAGGCTGCGCGCCTTCCGCGCGGCGCCGGCCGGCGCCGCGGCCGGCTTCTGCTCCAGGCCCGCGAACATCCGCAGCCCGTGCGCGGGACGCCGCGCGGTGAGCCACTCATCGAGCCCGTCGGGGCTGCTCGCGATGATCCGGGCGAGCGCGTCGAGGGTCGCGAGGTCGGCCTCGTCGAGCGGGAGCAGCTCGGCGCCGGATTCGACGGCGTCCGCGAGCGCCGCCGACGTCTTCGGGCTGGTGGGCCATGGTGTGGAGCGCAACAGGAAGAGCTTGCGACGGTCGAGCCCGGCCGTCAGCCCCGCGCCCGTCGCGGCGTTCTGGATGCGGTTGAGCACCGCCAGCGGGCTCGCCGAGGGGATCGCCCGGAACGACCAGTGCTGTTCGTCCTCCACGCGTCCGGGCAGCCGGCGGCGCAGCCGCGCGTCGAGTTGCTTGCCGCCGCGCTCGATGGAGAAGCCGTCGCCGCCGTCCTCGCGGGTCCACGCGCGCAGGCCCGCCTCGATCAGTGGCGCCATGCGCTTGTCCGCCTCGGCCTGATCGGTGGCGACCGCGCCCACGCGGGCCCGGATCCGCAGCGCGTCGAACTGCGCGTCGAGCGCCGCGAGCGCGTCGGCCGGGGCCGGCTCGGGCACCGTCGGCGCCGGTACCGGGCGCGCCGGCCCGTCGTCGAAGGACGCGAGCTCGAAGTCCGTGCGGGTGCTCACGCACGCCCGGATGTGCGCGTCGACCTTGGTGAGCAGGTCGCGCGGGGTGTGGTGGACCGCGGAGGCGAACGCCTCGGGCGCGACGGGCCACGTGGGGTGCGGCGGCGCGAAGTCCTTCGACCGGTACGCCGCGGCGAGGCGCCGCTCGACGATGGCGCGGGCGAGGGCACCGTCGGGCAGCGACTTGAGCGGGCCCACCACGCGGAACCGCGCGGCGACCGACGCGGTGGCCCGGCCGGCGAGCGTCTCCCACGCCGTGGGCAGCATGCACGCGACCGTCACGGTGCGGTAGAGGCCCGCGCAGCGCCATCAGGCCGTGACCCACCTGCTCGATCACGTCGCTCTCGGCCGCCTCCGGGTTGGCGAGGGTGGCGGCGGACTGGGCGAGCAGGGTGTCGATCTGGTCGACGGCGAACACCGTGGCCGCGGTCTCGGCCATGAACGCGGAGATCGCGCGGACCGTCTCGACGGCGGAGAAGCCGCTCGCGGGAAGGCCCCAGTGCAGGCGATCGGCGGCGGTCTCCTCCACCTCGATGTCGTCGAGGAAGGCCGAGCCGAGGTCCGCGAGCCGGGTGTCGGGGGAGGCCAGCAGCACCAGCGCGCGGAGCACGCCGTGGTACTGCCGCACCTGCGGGCGCCGCTTGCTCATGGCCGCGACCAGCGCGTCGAGCCCGGCGGGGTGGGCACCGCATCGCCCGAGAACTCCCGGCGGTGCGCCCGCGAGAGCCCCGCCTCGTCGGACAGCAGCCAGATCAGCTGCGCGAGCTGCGTGTCGTGGTCCCGCGCCGGGCGCAGCAGGGAGCTGCGCAACGAGGTGAGCGCCGCGCGCCAGAAGTCCGAGGAGTCCAGCAGCTCCAGCAGCACGAAGTAGTGGCCCGCGGCCTGCACCTCGGCCCGGAACCGGGTCAGCAGGTGCGTCTTGCCGGTGCCGGCGTTGCCGGTGATCACCAAGCCGGTAGGGGACGAGCCGGTGCTCGCGACGGCGTCGCCGAGGGCGTCCTCGAGGTCCTCCCAGACGTCGGTGTGCAGGCCGTCCACGTGCACGCCGTCCGACGCCGAGTCCCACACCTCCTCGTACGTCGGAGCCCAACTCAGGCGAACGGAACGCAGCGCCGCGCGCTGGGTGTCGGAGAGCGTCATCGGGTGATCCGTATCGCGTGGAGGGGGCGCCCGCCGAGGTGCAGGGCGGCCGCGCGGTCCTCGGAGGTGAGGGCCTTCAGATTGTCCTCCGCGACGATGTGCACGCCGGGCTCGGGGTACAGCTCACGCAGGGCGTCGTCGACGGTGTCGCGCGGCACGCCGGGCAGCGCGGCGCGCAGCCGCGCCAGGGCGACCCACGCCCCCGGGGCCGCGATCCGCAGGTATGCCGCGCGAACCAGGTCGACGGTGCTCGCGGCCCCGGTCGCCGGGGTTGTCGGCGCCGGGGCGCTCGGCGTGGAGGCGGGTACCGGTGCCGCGGGCGTCATCACCTCGCCGAGGGCGAGGGACTCGCGCCGCAGGTAGCGGCCCACGCTCGCCCCGAAGGTGAGCAGCGCGCGCAGTTGCGGGGTGGCGCGCGGCGGGGGCGGGGATTCGAGCAGTTCCGCCGCCGCCGCCCACCCCTTGTCGGTCAGCGAGAGCACGAGCGCGCGCCGGGCGCCGGGCTCCACGTCCACGAGGCCGTTGCGCTGCAGCTTGCGCCGCGACGGCGCTTCCAGCGCGGGGCCGAGCAGCTTCAGGTCGGGATTGCGCACGGGGTCCACGGCGGCGGCCAGCACCAACAGCACCGTCACCTCCGTGCCGGTGAGCCCGGACGTCAGATCATTCACCACGCGCCCCTCGCGAATCGGATGCCACCAGCCTACGAATGATCGACAGCGATTCCGACAGGTCGGTGAGGATCCGCGTGTTCGTCAGCCGCAGCACCCGGAAGCCCGCGAGCATGAGGTCGGCGTCGCGGCGGCGGTCGGCCTCGTACTTGTCGGGCGTCCGGTGGTCGGCGCCGTCGACCTCCACCACCAGGCGGGGCCGCTCGAACAGCAGGTCCACGCGCACGGGCGGGTGCAGCGCGCCCAGGTCGACGCTGCGGTTCCAGTGCCGGTCTGCCGCCCACGCCGCGGCCGCGAGCCCGCGTTCGAGGTGTTCCTCGGCCGCGCTCGCCGGGTGCGGGCGCCCCGAGATCGGCGGGAACGACGGTGCCGGGCGCAGCCGCGCCAGCGCCTCGGACGGCGCGTCGGGCAGCTCGACGGTGCGCGGCGGACCGTCGAGCTGCGGGAACCGGTCGAGGGGCGCCGCGCCGGGCCCGAGGAGCCAGACCGCGCAGTCCCCGCGGGCGAGCCACTGCGCGGCGGTGGCGAGCGCGTCGACGGCGTGCGGCGCCGGTGGCTCGCGGAGCTCGAGGGCCAGGACCAGCCGGCGCGTGCCGTAGCCGCGGGTGAGCGCGTACTCGACGGCGCCGCGACGGTCGGCGGCGGGGAGCTCGGTGAAGCTCACGAGGGACGGTGGGCGCAGCGCCGCGGTGGCGAGCGCGCCGAGCGCGACGCCCGTGCCGGGGCCGCCGTCGTGTCGGTGGCTCAGCGCCCGGGCGGTGAACCGGTCGAGGACGCCGCCCGATTCGGGGGCGTTCGCACCGTCCGGCAGCCACGCGGGGAACAGCTCGATCGCGACCGCCGCCGCGCGGACCAGCACGTCGTCGATGATCGCGCTGGGCGCCGACGGCAGGGGAGTGGTGACGCCCGGAAACACCACGACCGGGTCTTCGGGAGTCCGACGGTCCGCCGCTGCCGCGAGCGCGGGCGCCGACGTACCGCGCAGGCGGGTGACCCCGCTCTGCGGGAGGTCGGACAGCACCACGGACTTACCGTACGCGCAACGACCCACCGGCGGTCGGAGTGTTCCGGGAGGGTGGAGGCCCCTTGAACCCAGGAGCGCGCAGATCGCACCGTCTATATGCTCTGATATGTAGCGATCGAGAGGTGGGTTCCCATGGCTGTCACCAGCGTTGACCTCGACCCCCGACTGATCGAGCGGGCTCGTGAACTCACCGGGGAGCGCTCGAACCGCTCCGTGATCGACCTCGCGCTGCGCCGACTCATCGCGTCGAAGCAGAAGGGCGCGATGATCGACGGGATCGCCGAGCTCGCCGGACTTCCCGATGGCCTCGGCGCGCCCGTCGTCGACCCGAACGCGAAGCCGTGACGGACTACCTGGTTGACAACTCGGTCTGGGCGCGGCTTGCGACCGGCGATGCAGGGGTGGTCGCACGGTTGCGGCAGATCGAGCGCGCGCTCTCGGACTTGTTCGTGACCTGCCCGCCCCAGGTGCTCGAGTTCTGCCACAGCGCGAGAACGCCCGACGAGCACGAGCTCTATCGGGACCGGATCACGATGGGCTTCCCCCTCGAGCGCGCCCCGGACGAAGATCTCGTCCTCGATATGCAGGCCGCCCGGTGGTCGTCCGGGTTCGTCCGCGCCGCGGGCCCCGCGCACATCCTCATCGCCGCGTACGCCATCGTTAACGATGACCGTGCTCGCCGCCGACCACGACTTCGAGCACATCGCCCGCGTGAGCGAGCTGCGGCACCAGTACATCGCCCCGACGACGTGACGGCTCGTCGTAGGGCGGAGAGAAGGAGACGCTGTGCGCGACGCGTTCCATGTCCTGACGAGTTCGAGGATGGCGAGCGGAGAGGCGGTCGAGGTCGCAACAGCCGCCTCTGCTCGTCTTTCCGACCGCGCGGTGTTACTCGTCGTCGACGACAGGCGTAATTACTCGCCCTCGTGGTCGCCCGACGTGGCCAGGGCGATGTTGGCGGTGCTGCGGAGTGTTCGAAGTGGGGTGCCGATCAACGACGGGGATCGGGGCATGATCGACGCCGAGATCGATCGCCTCGCCCGGTGGATCCGGGGCAGGGAAGGCCTCGACGACGGGCCTCTTGTCTTCTGGGATGGGCAGGTCATAGATCTCGATGAAGGCCGTAGTCATGAAGGCTCGGAGCGAGATGAGTGCTGGGTCCTGACGAGTTCGAGGATGGCGATCGATGATGCTGTGGCAGCTGCGAAACTTGCCAGCGCGCATCTCCTCCCCGCGCATCGCTGTCCGTCGTCGACGACAGAAAGATCTATGCTCCACGGTTTCCCCTCGAGTTGGCGCACAGAACGCTCGAGATCTTCCGGCGGATTCGGGCTGGCGTTCCGATTCCCGACGGGGAGCGGTTCATCGTCGAGATCAAGATCGACGATCTCGAGTGCCATCTCGAGGAGTTCGAGGCGGGCGGCGAGGGCGATGTCGTGGTCTGGTCCTCCGACTGAGCGGTTCGTGGCGGACCGTCGGGCATGAGGACCGCAGGCGGGGCGTCCCGACCGGGCACGATTCGACAGCGACCTGCGGGTTCCCCTATCATGGACGGGTTGCCTGCGGCCCTGCGCCGTGGGTGACGGACCGCGCGTGTCCGGGTCGGTAATCCGGCGCGCATGAAAATCCAGGTCTGAGGAGACTGCAACAGTGATTCAGCAGGAATCGCGGGTGCGGGTCGCCGACAACACGGGTGCTAAGGAAATCCTCTGCATCCGCGTGCTCGGTGGCAGCTCGCGCCGCTACGCCGGCATCGGCGACATCATCGTCGCCACCGTCAAGGACGCCATCCCCGGCGGCAACGTCAAGCGCGGTGAGGTCGTCAAGGCCGTCATCGTGCGGACCGCCAAGGAGCGCCGCCGTCCGGACGGTTCGTACATCAAGTTCGACGAGAACGCCGCTGTCATCATCAAGAACGACAACGACCCTCGTGGCACCCGCATCTTCGGCCCGGTCGGCCGCGAGCTGCGCGACAAGAAGTTCATGAAGATCGTTTCGCTGGCTCCGGAGGTGCTCTGACATGAAGGTGCACAAGGGCGACACCGTCATCGTGATCTCGGGCCCCGACAAGGGCGCGAAGGGCAAGGTCGTCGAGGCCTTCCCCAAGGCTGAGAAGGTCCTCGTCGAGGGCGTCAACCGGATCAAGAAGCACACCAGCACCTCCGCCACCGCGCAGGGCGGGATCGAGGTCAAGGAGGCCCCGATCCACGTCTCGAACGTGATGGTCGTCGACTCGGACGGCAACCCCACCCGCGTGGGCTACCGGACCGACGAGGAGACCGGCAAGCGCGTGCGGATTTCCCGCAAGAACGGGAAGGACATCTGATTATGAGCACCGCTGAGAAGACCCAGCCCCGGCTGAAGGCGCGCTACCGCGCCGAGATCAAGGACGCGCTGAACAGCGAGTTCAACTACGACAACGTCATGCAGATCCCCGGCGTCGTCAAGGTGGTCGTGAACATGGGCGTCGGCGACGCCGCTCGCGACGCCAAGCTCATCAACGGCGCCGTCAAGGACCTCGAGCTGATCACCGGCCAGAAGCCGGAGATCCGCAAGGCCCGCAAGTCCATCGCGCAGTTCAAGCTGCGTGAGGGCATGCCGATCGGCGCGCGCGTCACCCTCCGTGGCGACCGCATGTGGGAGTTCCTCGATCGCCTCACCTCGATCGCGCTGCCCCGTATCCGCGACTTCCGCGGCCTCAACGGCAACCAGTTCGACGGCAACGGCAACTACACGTTCGGCCTGAACGAGCAGTCGATGTTCCACGAGATCGACGTGGACTCCATCGACCGCCCGCGCGGTATGGACATCACCGTCGTCACCACTGCCACCAACAATGAGGAAGGCCGCGCGCTGCTCAAGCACCTCGGCTTCCCCTTCAAGGAGAACTGAGCCATGGCAAAGAAGGCGCTGGTCAACAAGGCCAACAAGAAGCCCAAGTTCGCCGTCCGCGCGTACACCCGTTGCAACAAGTGCGGCCGCCCGCACTCGGTGTTCCGCAAGTTCGGCCTCTGCCGTGTGTGCCTGCGCGAGATGGCGCACGCCGGCGAGCTCCCCGGTGTGCACAAGAGCAGCTGGTGAGTGAACCCCGGGCCTGACCCGGGAGCAGATCCGCGCGAGGGGCGCGCATCCACGACACGTGGGTGCGCGCCCTTCTGCATCGTCGGACGCGATTCGCATCACGAAACGCGTGCGGAATTCACGTAGTTACTCTCCTGTTAACTATGCTGTCATCTCATGTTGGTGCGTGCAGACTTCGCGCTCCCGCGGGGACCGCGCGGAGGGCGCCCCCGCGCCCGGTGGGGACGACGGCAGTGGACCTGGGCGGTCCTCGCCGTCGTGGCGTTCGTCCTGGTGATCCAGGCCGCCGCGATGTACTGCGGGCTTCGCGGCCCCGTCGAGCGCCTGGTCGCCGATTTCGTGGGCCGGCCCGTCACCGGCGAGGTCAAGGTGGCCGCGCTCGCCCGCCCTCATCTGCCTGCCCCGCGCGCTGCGGCTGCCGTTCGTCGCGACGGTGCTCGGCGCCGAGGTGCTGTTCAACGCCGAACGCCTGATCGCGGGCGTGCCGCTGCACTTCGGCAACGGCGTGATGTGGGCGCTCGCGGGCTTCGCCGCGTACGCGGGCGTGCGGCTGAGCGGCCGCGAGCGGGCGGTCGTGCTCAAGGCCGTCGGCGTGGCGGCGATCCTCATCGTCGCGAACGCCGTCTCTGCGGTCTGGCTGGGCCTGACGATGCAGGCCCTGCCCGAGGTGGCCGACCATTTCGTCGAGGTCGCCGACCGGGCGCTCGGCAGCCCGTCGTGGGTGATGGGCCGGTTCGTGCAGGACCACGAGGCCTACCTGTGGCTCATCACCAAGGTCTACACCTACCTCCCGGTGGGCGCGGCGGTCGTCGCGTACTTCCAGCTGCGGCGCAGCTCCACCGACGGCTTCCCGCGCCATCACATCGTCAAGTCGTTCATCGTGATCGGCGCCATCGGCCCGATCGTGTACTTCCTGTTCCCCGTGGTCGGCCCCGCGTACGCGTTCGGGAACCAGGTGCCCGGCGCCGGCTGGATGGACGTGTGGCCGCACGTCGTGCCCACCTCGCTCGAGCCGTTCTCCGCGGTCTACAGCCCACTGGCGCCGCGCAACTGCATGCCGAGCCTGCACACCGCCTGGGCCACCGCGATCCTGGTGCACGCGCTGCGCGGTCCGCGGCTGCTGAAGCTGTTCGGGATCGCGTGGTGGGTGTGCACCCTCTCGGCCACTCTCGGCCTCGGTGCCCACTACGGCGTCGACCTCGTCGCCGGGTTCGTCTTCGTCCTCACCCTCGAGGCCGCGATGGCCCGTCCCGAGGACGGCTGGCACGCGCGCCGCATCGTCACCGTCGCCGGCGGAGCGGTTGCGTTCGCCGTGATCCTCCTCGCCTCCCGGTACCTCAGCGTCCCGATGGCGCAGAGCGGCCACCTCGCCGCCGTCGCCCTGCTCGGGACGGCAGCGATCATGGCGGTCGCGTACGCGCGCATCGCCCGGCCCGCCCAGCCCGACGGTGCCGCGCCCCGTCGGCCGGGGGACGCGGGGGCGGCCGGCGGGACCGGGGCGACGGGGGATCCGGCGCTCGCGGCCTGACCGCTAGGCTGACCGCGTGGGTGATTCCGATGCGTAGCGTGGCAGCGGGGGCGATCGGACTGGTCATCGTGGGTCTGTTCGCGATGCGGTTCGTCGGGCCGCTGGGCCTGGTGTTCATCGGCGGCGCCCTGATGGTGGGCCTGATCGTGCTGTTCGGCGGCGGTGGCGACAAGCCGCGGCCACGGCCCGTCGCCGCGGCCGCGCCGCAGCCGAAGGTCGCGCCGAAACCGGCCCCGGCACCGTCGGGCAGGGCGCTGTGGGAGCGCGCCGTGGGCCGCCACGACGAGGTGCTCTCCGAGTACGCCGCGTACGAGCTGGATCCCGAGATGCTGCTGCGGTTCCCCGCGATGTGGGACCTGAGCTCACCGAAGGTGATCGCGTTCCACGACGCGCTCGAGCACGCCGGGGCGCTGCGCACCGACGAGTACCCCGGCGAGCCCGCCGGCGCCGAGTACGCCGACGCCGTCACCGACCTGCGCACCGGCTGGTACGCCGCCGACCGGCACGCCCGCAGCACCGGCACCGTCGGGCTGCCCGACGAGGACGTCCGTGACCTCGACCGCGGGCTCAAGCTGTACCGGCACGCGAACTCGTCGACCGCCGCCGAGCGGGCCGCGTACCTGAACCAGGTGGTCGGCACCGTCGACAAGCTGGTCGACCGCGGCGTGCTGCCCGCGCCCCGCGCTTTCGCGCCGAACTCGAGTCCGAGGCCCGCAAGGCCATCGAGGGCTGACCGCTCCCTGTGGGGAACTGGTGTCCCCGAGTTCGCCGTGTATCCGCTCCCTGTGGGGAACTGGTGTCCCCGAGTGCAGTTGGAGTCCCAGGGACTGCAGTTGGGGAGTCCGGATTCAGCGGGGAGTCCGGCTCCCTATAGGAGCCGGCGCCGGCGCCGGCACCCGCACCCGCATCGGCACCCGCACCCGCATCGGCGACTGTCAGAGCGGCAGCATCGCGCGACACACGCACCGCGCATGCAACGTCCGAATCGGGGCGAGTGTTGCGTATGGTGTTCATGTGACTGTTGTGACTCGAAGGGTGGCGCTGGGCGTCGCGGCCGCGGTTCCCGCTGCGATGATCGCCGCGCGGGCGGGCGCCGATCCGGGCTCCGGGGCGGGAGCGGGCGGCACCGTCGGGCCGACGACGCCGGCGGCCGGACAGCCGGCGCAAGCCAGGTGGACCCCGGAGCGCGCACAGCAGTGGCGGGCGCAGAATCCCTGGTCGGTGGGCTGCAACTACATCAACGCCAACGCCGGGAACCAGTTCGAGATGTTCCAGGCGCAGACCTTCGACCCCAACCGGATGAGCCTCGAGCTCGGCTGGGCGAAGGGCGTGGGCATGCGGGTGATCCGGGTGTTCCTGCAGGACCAGCTGTACACCGCCGACCCGGCGGGGTTCATCGCGCGGCTGAACACCTTCCTCGCGACGGCCACCGCGCAGGGGATCAAGACCATGTTCGTGCTGTTCGACTCGTGCTGGGACCCGAACCCCAAGCCCGGCGTGCAGCGCGAGCCCACGCCCGGCGTGCACAACTCGACGTGGGTGCAGAGCCCGGGCGCCGCAGCGCTCACCAGCCAGGACACCGCGAAGCTGCAGGCCTACGCCACGGGCGTCGTCACGGCCTTCGCGAACGACCCCCGCGTGATCGCGTGGGACGTGTGGAACGAGCCGGAGAACCTGGCCGACTCCTACCCGCTCGCCCCGCCCGACAAGGTGGCCCGCGTCGCGCAGCTGCTGCCGCAGGCGTTCGCGTGGGCCCGCGCCGGCAACCCGACGCAGCCGCTGACCTCCGGCGTCTGGGCCGACACCCGCCCCGAGATCCGCGCCGTCCAGCTGGCCCAGTCCGACGTGATCAGCTTCCACAGCTACGACCCGCCGGAGAAGTTCCGCGCCATGGCCGCCGACCTCGCGAAGCAGGGACGACCGCTGCTGCTCACCGAGTACATGGCGCGCCCGCAGGGCAGCACCATCGAGGCGATCCTGCCGATCTGCAAGGAACTCGGCATCGACGCCTATCAGTGGGGCTTCGTCGCCGGCCGCAGCCAGACGTACTACCCGTGGGACTCGTGGAAACAGCCCTACACGGGTGCGCGGCAGCCGCAGCAGTGGTTCCACGACCTCCTCTGGCCGGACGGCCGCCCCTACAGGGACGCCGAGGTCGCCACGGTCCGCAGGCTCACCGCGGCCGTCTAATCGTCGGCGCGCAGGAAGCTGCCGTCGATCGAGTAGTAGGCCTCGTCGTCCGGGCCGAGCCCCACCTCCATGATCACCGGCGGCGCGGCGCGTGAGCTGCGCCGCGTGTCGCGGTCGACCCGCAGCCCCAGGGCGTGCGCGTCGATCGGGATGATCGACCGCCGCTGCACCAGGTCGGCGCGCGCCCGCTCGATCGCGGCCGCGCTCACCGTGCGGAGCGCGAACGAGTCGTCGCTCGACGATGTGCTCGGCCGCAGGTCGACCTCCGGGAACTTCCCGACAGTCTCCCTCAGGGTGCCGCGCTTGCCGGCACCGTCGATGCTCAGCTCGACGGTGCCCTTACCCGACCCGACCGAGCTCACGTTGGGGGCGAACACGCGGTAGTCCATCCGGTCGAGGACGGGCTGCGCGGGGTCGAACCCGTTGGCCCGCAGCAGCCGCTCGGCGAGGGGGAGCAGCCCGTCGACCTTCGCGAGCGCGAGGTTGTCGGGGACGTTCCCCGCCGCGTCCGTCTCGATGTCGGTGCCGGACATGCCGAAGGTCGCGACCAGCTTCTTGTCCGGGCTGCGGCGTTCGATCTCGACGCCGTCGGAGGCGTGGGGCGAGCTCCGGTCGACGCCGATGGTGTCGGCGGCGGCGGTGGCCTTCTTCGTGGCCGCGGTGAGGTCGAGTCCGGCGAGGTCGGTGGCGCGGAACGTGGCATCGGCGCGGTCGGTGGTCGAGTGCCGGTTCGGTTCGTACCACTGGTCGCTGGACTGCGAGTAGTTCGCGGAGACGCGCTGGCCCTTCGTCAGGTCGAGGACGTACACCTGGGTGGAGTTCTCGTCGATGTCGATCGACAGGATCGCGTCGGCGCCGCCCGGCAGCAGCTCGCCGGCCTTGGTGAGCGCGCGGCGCAGCTCGGCCGATGGGTCGATCGCGCCGTCGTCCTCGGACGCGAAGACCGACGGTCCGCGCCCGCCGGCGGTCTCGGTCAGCACGATCGCCGCCGGCACCCCGGCGGAGACGACGAGGATCGCGGTCGCGAACGCCGCGGTGTAGGGCGACCACGCGGGCGCGGACCGCAGTCGCCACGCCAGGGCGCCGACGGCCACGACCGTCCCGACCGCCCAGGCGAGGGAGGCGGCACCGTCGGACACCGCGGCCCCGACCAGGCCGACGGTGCTGAGCACTGCGATCAACGCGACCGTGAGAGACGTGGGCACGGTCAAAGCGTATCGGCGGCGATCACGGTGAGTGCAACCGATGTGCTCCGGGCGAATCGGGCATAGGTTCCGCGATGGATCCGAACCCCGACCAAGGAGTCTCCATGACCGCGTCCACCACCGGAACGCTCACCGCCATCATCGACGCCACCGACGAGGCGGTCGCCCGCAACACCGCCAACGCCCACGTCGTGTTCTCGGCGACGGCCGTGCCGCAGGGCACCGTCGGCAGCGTGACCACCGCGCGCCGGCACACCCTCGCCGTCGACGAGCCGCCGACCCTCGGCGGCGACGACACCGCGATCAACCCCGTCGAGGCGTACCTCGGCGCGCTGCTGTCCTGCCAGGTCGTGACGTACCGCTTCTACGCCGACAAGCTCGGCGTCACGATCGACGAGCTGAGGCTCAGCGCGGAGGGCGACCTCGACGTGCGCGGCTTCTTCGGCCTCGACGAGACGGTGCGCCCCGGCTTCACGGCCGTGCGGGTCGTCGTCGAGATCTCCGGGCCGGACCCCGAGGAGCGCTACCGCGAGCTGACCGCCACCGTCGACGCGCACTGCCCGGTCCTGGACCTGACGCAGAACCCGACCCCGGTCACCACCGAGCTGCGCGTCGGCTAGGGCCTCGACGGTGCGCGGCGGCCCCGTCACGGCGAGTGCGCCGTAGAACACCAGCAGCGACGTGGCCGCAGCGAAGTTCAGCCGCAGGTCGCGGGCGCGGATGTGCAGCCCGACGGCGACCGCGAAGTAGAGGGTGAGCATGATCGCGGTCAGTCGCGCGAGGCCCGGCCATCGCGGCGCAGCGGCGAGGCCGACGGCCGACGCCGCCTTCACCACGGGGAAGAACCAGCGGCTGTTGCCCTCGGGCCAGCCCACGTCGTCGAGGCATTTCGCGACGTAGGGGATGGGCTGGATGCAGATCGCGGCGTCCGTCGCCTGCCCGGCGGCGACGAGTTCGTAGAAGCGCGGATCCCGGATGACTTCGCCTGGTGAGACCATGTCCATACGCTAGCGTATGGAAACCGGGTCGACAAGGCTTGTGAGGTGGCGTCCGGATGCCCGACGGTCCGCGGCACCGTCGGGCCCGGAAGGCGGGGTGGGTCGGACCGATTCGACTCTGACCGGCGCTTTCTCTACACTAGTGAGGTTGCCTGTCGTGCTCCGAGCACGGCCGGTGTACAACCCCGAACCGGTACGGCGGCGCTTCGGCGCGGTCGGTCCGGTCCGGAACCCTGCAGTGCAACGGTATTGCAGGACGCTTGCTTCGTAGTAGGCCCACCGCCGGACACCCCAGGCCCCGACTCGTCGGGGGACCGGAGTGCCGTCGATGTATGGGAACCGCTGCGAGAAAGGTAGACGAATCTGTCATGACCATGACTGATCCGATCGCAGACTTCTTGACCCGTCTGCGCAACGCCAACTCGGCGTACCACGACGAGGTGACGCTGCCGCACTCGAAGATCAAGGCGAACATCGCCGAGATCCTCAAGGCGGAGGGCTACATCACCGACTTCCGTACCGAGGACGCCGAGGTGGGCAAGAACCTCGTCGTTTCGCTGAAGTACGGCCCCAGCCGTGAGCGTTCGATCGCCGGCCTGCGCCGCGTGTCGAAGCCCGGTCTGCGCGTGTACGCGAAGTCCACCAACCTGCCGAAGGTCCTGGGCGGCCTGGGCGTGGCGATCATCTCCACGTCCTCGGGCCTCCTCACGGATCGCCAGGCAGCCAAGCAGGGCGTGGGCGGCGAAGTCCTCGCTTACGTCTGGTAAGGGGACAGAAGAACTATGTCGCGTATTGGTAAGCACCCCGTGGTCGTTCCCGCGGGCGTCGACGTGCAGATCGCCGGCCAGGACGTCACCGTCAAGGGCCCCAAGGGCCAGCTGGCGCTGACCGTCTCGGAGCCGATCTCGGTGTCGAAGAACGAAGAGGGCGCCATCGTGGTGGCCCGTCCCGACGACGAGCGGCGCAACAAGGCGCTGCACGGCCTGTCGCGGACCCTGGTCGCCAACATGGTGACGGGTGTGACCGAGGGTTACACCAAGAAGATGGAGATCTACGGCGTGGGTTACCGCGTGGCGCTCAAGGGCAAGGACCTCGAGTTCTCGCTGGGCTACAGCCACCCGGTGCCGATCGAGGCGCCCGAGGGCATCACCTTCGCGGTGGAGAGCCCCACCAAGTTCTCCGTGTCCGGCATCGACAAGCAGCAGGTCGGCCAGATCTCGGCGGTCATCCGCAAGCTCCGTCGCCCCGACCCCTACAAGGGCAAGGGTGTGCGCTACGAGGGTGAGCAGATCCGTCGCAAGGTCGGAAAGACGGGTAAGTAACTCATGGCAACTCAGACTGAGAACAAGCGCACCCCGGTGGGCAAGGACGTTTCGACTCGTCGTCGCGCGTCGAAGGCCCGTCGCCACTTCCGCCTGCGCAAGAAGATCGAGGGCACCGCGGTCCGTCCGCGGCTCGCGGTCAAGCGTTCGAGCCGGCACATCCACGTCCAGCTGATCGACGACCTCAAGGGCCACACGCTGGCCGCGGCGTCGACCCTGGAGGCGGACGTCAAGGCCGCGGGCGGCGACAAGTCGGCCCAGGCCAAGAAGGTCGGTGAGCTCATCGCCGCCCGTGCCAAGGCAGCCGGTGTGGACGCCGTCGTGTTCGACCGTGGTGGCAACAAGTACCACGGCCGGATCGCCGCGCTCGCGGACGCCGCTCGCGAAGGCGGGTTGACGTTCTAATGACTCACACCAGCATGTTTTCCATCGAAGGAGAGGCAGCCTGATGCCCGGACGTCAGCGTCGTGACGGCGGCAGCAACAACGGCCCCGCCGGAAACAACGAGAACTCGAACGATCGCAACGACCGCCGCGGCGGCCGGGGCGGCCGCGACCGCGATCAGCGCGGTGGCCGGAACGAGGCCGAGAAGAGTAACCACATCGAGCGCGTTGTCACCATCAACCGCGTGTCGAAGGTCGTGAAGGGTGGTCGTCGCTTCAGCTTCACCGCACTCGTGATCGTCGGCGACGGCCAGGGCATGGTCGGTGTCGGCTACGGCAAGGCCAAGGAAGTTCCCGCGGCCATCCAGAAGGGTGTCGAGGAGGCCCGGAAGAACTTCTTCCGCGTGCCGCTGATCGGCAACACCATCGTGCACCCGGTGCAGGGTGAGGCCGCGGCCGGCGTCGTGCTGCTGCGTCCCGCCAGCCCCGGTACCGGTGTCATCGCCGGTGGCGCCGTGCGTCCGGTGCTCGAGGCGGCCGGCGTCCACGACGTCATCGCCAAGAGCCTCGGCTCGGACAACGCCATCAACGTGGTGCACGCCACCGTGGCCGCTCTCAAGGAGCTGCAGCGTCCGGAGGAGGTCGCGGCTCGTCGCGGCCTGCCCATCGAGGACGTGGCCCCGGCCGGCATGCTCCGCGCCCGTGCAGGTCAGGGAGCGTAAGTCATGGCAGAGCTCAAGATCACCCAGGTGCGTGGCACCATCGGGACCAAGAAGAACCAGCGCGACAGCCTGCGCACCCTTGGCCTGAAGGGCATTCGCAAGAGTGTCGTTCGCGAGGACACCGCGCAGAACCGCGGCCTGATCCAGGTCGTGTCGCATCTCGTGGAAGTGGAGGAGGTGTAAGCAATGGCTATCAAGCTGCACGATCTCCGTCCGGCCAAGGGCGCGAAGACGGCCAAGACCCGTGTGGGTCGCGGTGAGGGTTCGAAGGGTAAGACCGCCGGTCGCGGCACCAAGGGCACCAAGGCCCGCAAGAACGTCCCCGTGGCGTTCGAGGGCGGCCAGATGCCGCTGCACATGCGGCTGCCGAAGCTCAAGGGCTTCAAGAACCGCAACCGGGTCGAGTACCAGGTGGTGAACGTGGGCGACATCGCGCGCCTGTTCCCGCAGGGCGGCACCATCGGCATCGACGACCTCGTCGCCGCCGGTGCGGTTCGCAAGAACCGCGTCGTCAAGGTGCTGGGCGACGGCGAGATCAACGTCAAGGTGGACGTGACGGCGACCAAGGTCACCGGCGCCGCCAAGGCGAAGATCGAGGCCGCCGGTGGCTCCGCCACCGAGCTGGCCGCCAAGGCCGAGGCCTAATTCCTCGCGCTGCGCAACGTGGACGCCGCGGTAGGCGCCGGTCTCCGGTGCCTACCGCGGCTCTCGTTTCGCGGGTCCGACGGTCCGCCTGCCTCCTGCCGGGCGGTGCCTTCGATCCCGCGGGCCACGGTCGCACACGGGACGGTTGTCGCGGATCCCGCCCGGCAACCTCCCTGAACAGCCTTGATGACGACGGCTGTTAGAGTTCATACGTTTGCAGGATTACCCATGAGGACGTCGCGCCCCGCCCCGGGCGGCGCGCGCGTCCACGAGCGTGGCGGCCCGTCCGGGCCGCCCGGCTGCCAGGAGGATGTGTGCTTTCGGCCCTAGTCCCGATCTTCCGGACCCCGGATCTGCGGCGGAAGATCCTGATCGTCCTGGGCATCCTCGTGCTCTACCGGCTCGGCGCCACGCTGCCGTCGCCCGGTGTGGACTACAAGAACGTCGGTGAGTGCCTCGACGAGATCAGCAAGGGCGGCAACGCCGACATCTACTCGCTGATCAACATGTTCTCCGGCGGCGCGCTGCTGCAGCTGTCGGTGTTCGCGATCGGCATCATGCCGTACATCACCGCGTCGATCATCATCCAGCTGCTGATGGTGGTCATCCCGCGGTTCGAGACCCTCCGCAAGGAGGGCCAGGCCGGCCAGGCGAAGATCACCCAGTACACCCGCTACCTCACGGTGGCGCTGGCACTGCTGCAGGCCACGGCGATCGTCGCCATGGCCTCGCGCGGCCAGCTGCTGCAGGGCTGCACCAAGCCGATCCTCGCCAAGAACGATCTGTTCACCCTCGTCACCATCGTGATCGTGATGACCGCCGGCGCGGTCCTGGTCATGTGGTTCGGCGAGCTCATCACCGAGCGCGGCATCGGCAACGGCATGTCGCTGCTGATCTTCGCGGGCATCGCCGCCCGCCTCCCCGCCGACGGCAAGCAGATCCTCGACAAGGACGTGCTGACGTTCGTCCTGGTGTGCGTCGCGGTGCTGCTGATCATCGTGGCCGTGGTGTTCGTCGAGCAGGGGCAGCGCCGGATCCCGGTGCAGTACGCCAAGCGCATGGTGGGCCGCAAGATGTACGGCGGCTCGTCCACCTACCTGCCGCTCAAGGTGAACACCGCCGGCGTCATCCCGGTGATCTTCGCGTCGTCGCTGCTGTACCTGCCGCAGCTGGTGATCCAGCTCGTCGCGAACGGCTCGACCGCCGGCTGGGTGCAGTGGATCCAGACCAACCTGGTCAACCCCGCCAGTGCCTGGCACATCGTCGTCTACTTCGCGCTGATCGTGTTCTTCACGTACTTCTACGTGGCGATCACCTTCAACCCGGAGGAGCGCGCCGACGAGATGAAGAAGTTCGGTGGCTTCATCCCGGGCATCCGTCCCGGCAAACCCACCGCCGACTACTTGAACTACGTGTTGCAGCGGATCACGTTGCCGGGCTCGCTGTACCTCGGCATCATCGCAATTCTCCCGAACCTCTTCCTGGAGATCGGTGGAGGCAGCAGCATGTCCAACATGCCGTTCGGCGGCACCGCCGTGCTGATCATGGTGGTCGTGGCGCTCGACACCACGAAGCAGATCGAGAGTCAATTGATGCAACGCAACTACGAAGGATTCCTCAAGTGAGACTGGTTATTCTCGGCCCTCCCGGGGCAGGCAAGGGCACGCAGGCGGAGCGGCTGTCGGAGAAGTACGGAATCCCCCACATCTCCACCGGTGACCTGTTCCGCGCGAACATCAGCGAGGGCACGGAGCTCGGCGTCGAGGCGAAGAAGTACATGGACGCCGGCGAGCTGGTGCCGTCCTCGGTGACCGTGAACATGGTGCGCTCGCGCCTGACGGAGCCCGACGCGAAGAACGGCTTCATCCTCGACGGCTTCCCGCGGTCGACCGATCAGGCCGATTCGCTGGGCGAGATCCTGTCCGAGCGCGGCGAGAAGCTCGACGCCGTGGTCTCCTTCGACGTCCCCGAGGACACCGTCGTCGAGCGCATGCTCGCGCGCGGCCGCGCGGACGACACCGAGGACGTCATCCGCAACCGCATGCAGGTGTACGCGAACCAGACCGCGCCGCTACTCGACTACTACGGCGACGCCGTCACGCACGTCGACGCCGTCGGCACCGTCGACGAGGTGCTGAGCCGCGTGACCACGCAGCTCGACAAGTGAGTCGTTTCCGCCGCAAGAAGACCGTGCCCTTCCGCTCTGCGGGAGAGCTCGACGCGATGGCCGCCGCGGGCGCCGTCGTGGGCCGCGCGCTCGTCGCGGTCCGCGACGCCGCCCGCGTCGGCGTTTCCACGCTCGAACTCGACGAGGTCGCCGAGACGGTGATCCGCGAGGCCGGCGCGGTCCCGTCGTTCAAGGGCTACCACGGCTTCCCGGGCTCGATCTGCTCCTCGGTCAACGAGGTCGTGGTCCACGGCATCCCGGACCGGTCGACGGTGCTGGCGCAAGGCGACCTGGTCTCCATCGACTGCGGCGCCATCCTGGACGGCTGGCACGGCGACTCCGCGTGGACCTTCGGCGTGGGTGAGCTGTCTGCGGAGGATGCGGATCTCTCCGAGGCCACCCGCCTCGCGATGGAGGCCGGTATCGCCGCCATGCTGGACGGCAACCGCCTCACCGATGTCTCCCACGCCATCGAGACCGCCACCTACGCGCAGGCCGCGCGCCTGGGTCGCGACCTCGCGATCGTCGACGGCTACGGCGGCCACGGCATCGGCCGCGAGATGCACATGGAGCCCTTCCTCGCCAACGAGGGCGACCCGGGCAAGGGCCCGCACCTGGTCGTCGGCTCTACACTCGCGATCGAGCCGATGCTCACTCTGGGCACCCCGGACACCTCCGTCCTCGATGACGACTGGACCGTCGTCACGGACGACGGTGCGCGCTCCGCCCACTGGGAGCACACGGTCGCCGTCACCGCCGGCGGACCCCGGATCCTCACCCCGCGTCCCTGACCTGCGGCGATGAAAACGCGCTTGACCCTCACGCCGCGTGAGGCACGAGTGTGGTCGGCGTGAACGAAGGAAGGCCCGCAGAGCGCACCGTCGGCGCGATCGCGCGACTGACCGGCGTCAGCGTGCGCACCCTGCATCACTACGACGAGATCTCGCTCGTGGTGCCGTCGGGGCGTACGCGCGCCGGGTACCGCGTGTACTCCGACGGTGACGTGGAGCGCCTGCATCAGGTGCTCATGTACCGCGAGCTGGGCTTCCCCCTCGAGCAGATAGCGACCCTGCTCGACGATCCGGCCGCCGACGCCATGGCGCACCTGGAGCAGCAGCGCAAGCTGCTCTCCGAGCGGATCGACCGTTTGCACCGGATGGTCGCGGCTGTGGAGGACATGATGAACAGCAAGAAGCAGGGCGTCCAGCTCACCGCCGAGGAGCAGACCGAGATCTTCGGCGACAACTGGCTCGGCGAGGAGTACGCCGAGGAGGCGGAGCAGCGCTGGGGCGACACGGAGGCGTGGAAGCAGAGCCGGAATCGGACCGCGCAGTTCACCAAGGACGACTGGAAGCGGATCAAGGCGGAGGGCGACGCCCTCGAGGCCGCTCTCGCCGACGGCCTCGCGCGCGGGGTCGCGCCGGGGTCGAGCGAGGCGAACGCGCTGGCCGAACGGCACCGCGCCGGTATCGAGACGTACTACGACTGCGACTACGCGATGCAGGTGAACCTCGTTCAGATGTATCTCGCCGATCCCCGGTTCACGCAGCACTACGAGGACATCGCGCCGGGGCTGACGCAGTACGTGCACGACATCGTCGTCGCCAACGCGGAGCAGCAGTAGTCCCGCGGTCCTTCGAGGCGGTCAGTACGCTGGTCGTGTGGACCAGGTGCTCGAGTTCGCGAGGGACTTCTGGTGGTTGGTGTTCCCGCTGGGCGGCTCTCGCGGGAGGCGCGCGGGCGGTCGCGGCGTGGAACGAGCGCCGCGCCGCCCGCCGCCTCGAGCGGTACCGCATCAAACAGGAGACGAAGGTCGCGCTGGCACAGGCCAAGGGCATGGGCCGGATCGACGCGGCGCAGGTCGAACGCGAGCTCACGCGCGCCCGCGCCGAGCACGACGAGGTCGACACGCGCTGGTTCGGCTACGAGACCGACCTCGCGACCATCCTGGACTTCCCCATGATGATCGACATGCGGGAGCCGCTCACCGTCGAATTCCATAAGGCCAAGCGTCGCGCGGACCTGCTCCGCCCGGAGGGCCCGACGGTGCTGCCGCGACCGGCCCGACGGCCGCCGACGTCGAGCAGTACCGGGACGCGGTGCATGCGTACGCGGCGGCGTTCGCCGTGGCGGAGCAGGAGGCGCAGCGCCGGCGCCGGGGCGACTTCTCGCCGCTCGAGCAGGAGCGTCTCGCCAGGGCGCAGCGCCTCGGCCGTCGCCCTCGACGGCGGGGCCACCGGCCCCGAGCGGCAGCAGGCCTACCAACGCGCCCGGTCCGAGCTCGAGGGCCTCATCGACCTGCCGAAACCCGCCACCGTCGCCCTGGAACGCCAGGTCCGCGCCGCCCTGGAGCGGTAGCGGGCCTACGACCCGTTCAGTACGTGGTGTCACGTGCAGCCGCGCTGCACGGCGGAGGTCCAGGCACCGTCGGACCGGAGGACCGAGCGGACGGCCGAACGCCACCACCGCACAGCGCGCATCGGTTCCGCCTAGGACGCGTCCGCAGCGGCCTTGAGGCCCAACTGCAGGTCGGCGAGGATGTCGTCGATGTGCTCGATGCCCACCGCGAGGCGCACCAGGCCGGGCGTGACGCCGGCCTCGAGCTGCTCCTGCTCGGAGAGCTGGCTGTGCGTCGTGGACGCGGGGTGGATCACCAGCGAGCGCACGTCGCCGATGTTCGCGACGTGGCTGTGCAGCGTGAGCGCGTCGACGAAGGCCTTGCCGGCGGGCACGCCACCGGCCAGCTCGAACGCGACCACCGCGCCGGCCCCCTTGGGGAGCAACTGCTGCGCGCGGTCGTACCACTTCGACGAGGGCAGCCCGGCGAAGATCACCTCGGTCACGACCTCCTGGCCGTCGAGGAACTCCGCCACCTTCTGGGCGTTCGCGACGTGCCGCTCGACCCGCAGGCTCAGCGTCTCGATGCCCTGCGAGAGCAGGAACGCGTTGAACGGCGAGATCGCGGGACCCAGGTCGCGCAGTAACTGCACGCGGGCCTTGAGCGCGAAGGCGGGCGCGCCGAGGTCGGCGAACACCACGCCGTGGTACGAGGGATCGGGGGTGGTGAACCCCGGGTGCCGGCCCTGCGTCCAGTCGAACTTCCCGCCGTCGACGATCACGCCGCCGATCGCGGACCCGTGGCCGCCGAGGTACTTGGTGGCGGAGTGCACCACGATGTCGGCGCCGTGCTCGAGCGGGCGCAGCAGGTACGGGGTCGCCACGGTGTTGTCGACGATGAGCGGCAGCCCGTTCTCGTGCGCGACGCCGGCGACGCCGGACACGTCGAGCACGTGGCCGCGCGGGTTGGAGATGGTCTCGGCGAAGAAGGCGCGCGTGTTCGGGCGGACTGCGGCGCGCCACTGCTCGAGGTCGTCCGGGTCCTCGACGAAGGTGACCTCGATGCCCAGCTTGGCGAGCGTGTAGTGCAGCAGGTTGTAGGTGCCGCCGTACAGGTACGGCGAGCTCACGATGTGGTCGCCCGACTCGGCGAGGTTGAGGATGGCCAGCGACTCCGCGGCCTGACCGGACGCCACCAGCAGCGCCGCGACGCCGCCCTCGAGCGCGGCGATCCGCTGCTCGACCACGTCCTGCGTGGGGTTCATGATGCGGGTGTAGATGTTGCCCGGCTCGGCCAGTCCGAACAGCGCCGCCGCGTGATCGGTGTTGTTGAACGAACGACGTGGTCTGGTAGATCGGGAGCGCGCGCGCGTTGGTGTCGCCGTCGGGCGTCTGTCCGGCGTGGATCTGCGTGGTCTCGAAGTGCCAGGTGGGGCTGTCCGGATTGGTCATGGCCCCGATACAAGTGCACCCGCTCCGCGATGTCCAGGGTTTGACTCATACTGGTGTTGAAGTGAGGGGTGAGATGGACGAGATCGTCGCGCTGTACGACGACGCCGGCCGTCCGAGTGGCGCGGCGCTCCGCTCGCGGGTCCGCGCCGAGAACCTGCGCCACGCCGCCACCGCGATCCTCGTCTTCGACCCCGAGGGGCGGATCTACGTGCACCGCCGCACCGTCACCAAGGACCTGTACCCGGGCCTGCGCGACTTCTGCGCGGGCGGGGTGCTGCTGGCGGGGGAGTCGCCGGACGACGGTGCCGCGCGCGAGGCCTTCGAGGAGCTCGGGGTCCGCGGGGTCGCGCTGCGGCCCGTCGGTACCCGCCCCTACGCCGACGGTGCCACCCGGTTCCTGTGCTTCCAGTACGTCTGCGTGTTCGACGGTGTCGTCGTCCACCAACCGGAGGAGGTCGCGAGCGGCGACTGGATGGAGCCGGACGCTCTGCTGGCGGCCGTCGCCGCGGACCCGGCGGACTTCGTACCCGACTCGGTGGAGCTGGCGTTGCACCTGGTGACCGGTCGCGTCACACCCGGGACCGGAATCGACCACGATTCGTCCGAGGAGTCCTGAGCGCGTAGAATGGGCAGGTAGTGCAGCGAACATTCGCTGCGGTCTCGGGCGCAACCGGCGCCCGTGCAGACACACAGGATCGTGGAGGGTATGGCGAAGAAGGACGGAGCCATCGAGGTGGAGGGCCGCGTCGTCGAGCCGCTCCCCAACGCAATGTTCCGCATCGAGCTGGAGAACGGGCACAAGGTGCTCGCGCACATCAGCGGCAAGATGCGGCAGCACTACATTCGTATCCTGCCCGAGGATCGCGTCGTCGTGGAGCTGTCTCCCTACGACCTGACGCGCGGGCGCATCGTCTACCGGTACAAGTGACCGCGTAGCGCGCAGCCGGATACGAGAAAGACCCACCCCGCGGGGTGGGTCTTCTTCGTGGTCCGGCGGCTACACCGCGAGGCGCAGGCCACCCGCCTGGGCGAGGACGAAGCCGAGGTCCCAGTAGTCCGAGACCTCCGAACCGTCGTTGCCGGGCTCGCCCGAGCCGGTGGCGTGGATGCCGAGCGCGGCACCGTCGGACAGGCGGATGAGCGACGCGCCGCTGTCGCCCGAGCGCAGCTTGAGGTCGGTGCGGAAGCGGTTGTCGGTGACATCGGTGACCGAGCCGCACACCCAGCCGCTGGTGCGGCCCTGGCTGCAGACCTTGTCGCCGATCTTCGCCTTGCCGAGCGACTTCGGGGCCGCCTTGCCCAGGCGGTTCACGAGCGGCACGCCCTGCTTGAAGGCGACGGTGCCCCAGTCGGGGTGCGAGACGTTCGTGGTGAACTCCCGGCCGTCGATCACCTTGGTGGGCGGGTTCGACGACTTCTCGAACTTCCCGACGGAGATGAGCGCGCGGGCCTGGCCCGGGGCGGGGACGGTGACCTCCTCGCCGACCTTCCCGCAGTGCCCGGCCGTGACGCCCACGCGGCGCCCGTCCGGGGTGGTCGCCAGGACGCCCAGCGTGCAGGCGGACACCTCGATGCCCTCGGCGGTCTCCTTCTGCACGATGTCGATCTCGGAGCCTGGACCGATCACCACGCGGGGCGCGGCGGTGGCCGGCGCGGTGGCGACGAGGACGGAGACGGCGGCGCCCGCCGCTGCGGTGGCGGCGACGGCGAGGCGGCGGGGCGTTGTCAGACGCATGACTGAGGGTCCTTACGGATCAGCGGGAATCAGCAGTAGCGGATAGTGCATGTCGCGCGATGTTCCTGAGGCTAGCATGAGAGCGCGGAGAGGGTGGATTTGGGCGCTCGACGCGCGCAGCGTACACTGGATCATCGCGTGCGTGCGCGGCTTCGTCGTGCGCGCCGTGGCGCTGCGCCGGAGTCCCGGTGCGGCGTGGAAAAACACTGAACAAGGGATAGGACTGACGTGAAGGTCAACCCCAGCGTCAAGCCGATCTGCGAGAAGTGCAAGGTGATCCGCCGCAACGGCCGGGTCATGGTGATCTGCGACAACCTGCGCCACAAGCAGCGTCAGGGCTGATCACTGCGCTTCGAGCGGTTCGCCGCTTGAACAGCAATTGATGACCTCTCCGCACCAGCGGGGCATACGAGCCCCCGTGGGACCCCCGGCTCGGAGGCCGGGGCCTCGGCCGGCGTGAAAGCGCCGGAACCAGCGAGGACGGGCGGGGAGCAGACCTCCGAACGAGAAGAAGGAACCGCCAAGAATGGCACGTCTCATGGGTGTCGACCTCCCGCGCGAGAAGCGCATGGAGATCGCACTGACCTACATCTACGGCATCGGCCGTACCCGCGCGACTGAGATTCTGGACGCCACAGGCGTGAGCCCGGATCTGCGCAGCAAGGACCTCAGCGACGAGGACCTGACCAAGCTCCGCGACTTCATCGAGTCGAACGACTACAAGGTCGAGGGCGACCTGCGCCGCGAGGTGCAGGCCGACATCCGTCGCAAGATCGAGATCCAGTGCTACCAGGGCATCCGCCACCGTCGTGGCCTGCCCGTGCGTGGCCAGCGCACCAAGACCAACGCTCGCACCCGTAAGGGTCCGAAGAAGACCATCGCCGGAAAGAAGAAGTAATGCCTCCGAAGTCCCGCGCCGCCACCGGTGCGAAGAAGGGCGCTTCGCGTCGTCGCGAGAAGAAGAACGTCCCGCACGGCCACGCCCACATCAAGAGCACGTTCAACAACACCATCGTGTCGATCACGGACCCCAACGGCAACGTGATCAGCTGGGCCTCCTCGGGCCACGTCGGCTTCAAGGGCTCGCGTAAGAGCACCCCGTTCGCCGCGCAGCTCGCCGCCGAGAACGCCGCCCGCAAGGCGCAGGAGAACGGCGTCAAGAAGGTCGACGTCTTCGTCAAGGGCCCGGGTTCGGGTCGCGAGACCGCCATCCGCTCGCTGCAGGCCGCCGGCCTCGAGGTGGGCACCATTTCCGATGTCACGCCGCAGCCGCACAACGGTTGCCGTCCGCCCAAGCGGCGTCGGGTCTAGGGAAGGTAGGAGAGAGAAACCATGGCTCGTTATACCGGCCCTGTCACCCGTAAGTCCCGTCGTCTGGGCGTCGACCTCGTCGGCGGCTCCGAGGCGTTCGAGCGTCGTCCTTACCCGCCCGGCCAGCACGGCCGCGCGCGGATCAAGGAGTCCGAGTACCTGCTGCAGCTCAAGGAGAAGCAGAAGGCGCGCTTCCTGTACGGCGTGATGGAGAAGCAGTTCTCCCGCTACTACCAGGAGGCCAAGTCGGCTTCCGGTAAGACCGGCGACGCGCTGCTGCAGATCCTCGAGACCCGTCTCGACAACGTCGTGTACCGCGCCGGCCTGGCCCGTACCCGTCGTCAGGCCCGCCAGCTGGTGACCCACGGTCACTTCACGGTGAACGGCGTCCGCGTGGATGTTCCCTCGTACCGCGTCTCGCAGTACGACATCATCGACGTCCGCCCGAAGTCGCTCGGCACCACGCCGTTCCAGATCGCGCGTGAGACCGTCGGCGAGCGCACCGCTCCGGGTTGGCTCCAGGTGGTCCCGTCGAACCTGCGCATCCTCGTGCACCGCGTGCCCGAGCGTGAGCAGATCGTCGTGCCCTTCCAGGAGCAGCTCATCGTCGAGTACTACTCGAAGTAAGTAGTAACGGGGTCGCCGGCACACCGCCGGCGACCTTCTACGGGCGTCAAATAGCGGACGCCCAGAGAGAAGGACACTCAATGCTCATCTCGCAGCGACCCACCCTCAGCGAAGAGGTCATCTCCGAGGCTCGGTCGAAGTTCGTCATCGAGCCGCTGGAGCCGGGCTTCGGCTACACGCTGGGCAACTCGCTCCGCCGCACGCTGCTGTCGTCCATCCCGGGCGCGGCCGTGACCAGCATCCGCATCGACGGCGTGCTGCACGAGTTCACCACGGTCCCCGGCGTGAAGGAGGATGTCACCGACATCATCCTGAACCTCAAGGGCCTGGTCGTCTCGTCGGAGGACGACGAGCCGGTCACCATGTACGTGCGCAAGCAGGGCCCGGGCGCCGTCACCGCGGGCGACATCGTCCCGCCGGCGTCGGTCACCGTCCACAACCCCGATCTGCACATCGCGACCCTGAACGACAAGGGCAAGCTCGAGATCGAGCTCGTCGTCGAGCGGGGTCGCGGCTACGTGCCGGCCGTGCAGAACAAGGCGTCGGGCGCCGAGATCGGCCGCATCCCGGTCGACTCGATCTACTCGCCCGTCCTGAAGGTGACCTACAAGGTGGAGGCCACCCGTGTCGAGCAGCGCACCGACTTCGACCGTCTGATCCTGGACGTCGAGACGAAGAACTCCATGACCGCGCGGGACGCGCTGGCTTCGGCCGGCAAGACCCTGGTCGAGCTCTTCGGCCTGGCGCGTGAGCTCAACGTCGAGGCCGAGGGCATCGAGATCGGCCCGTCGCCGGCCGAGGCCGACCACATCGCGGCGTTCTCGCTGCCGATCGAGGACCTCGACCTGACGGTGCGCTCGTACAACTGCCTCAAGCGCGAGGGTGTGCACACCGTGGGCGAGCTCGTGGCCCGCACCGAGTCCGACCTTCTCGACATCCGCAACTTCGGTCAGAAGTCGATCGACGAGGTCAAGGTCAAGCTGCACGCGCTGGGTCTGGCCCTCAAGGACAGCCCCGCGTCGTTCGATCCGTCGCAGGTCGACGGCTACGATCCCGCCACCGGTACCTGGAGCGACGAGCCGTCGTTCTCGTCCGACGGCGACGATCAGGACTACGCCGAGACCGAGCAGCTCTGACCAGAGCTCTACACACCCACAGGAGAAACAATGCCTAGGCCCACTAAGGGCGCCCGGATGGGCGGCTCGGCCTCGCACCAGAAGCACATTCTGGCGAACCTCGCGACCGCGCTCTTCGAGCACGGCCGTATCGAGACCACCGAGTCCCGCGCCAAGCGCCTGCGTCCCTACGCGGAGAAGCTGATCAGCCATGCCAAGCACGGCAAGCTGGCCAACCGCCGCGAGGTCATGAAGGAGATCCGCAACAAGGACGTCGTGCACGTGCTGTTCGCGGAGATCGCTCCGGCCGTCGCCGACCGTCAGGGCGGCTACACCCGGATCATCAAGACCGAGAACCGTAAGGGCGACAACGCCCCCATGGCGGTCATCGAGATCGTGACCGAGCAGCTCGCCGCCACCGAGGCCTCGCGCGCCACCCGCGTCGCCGCCTCGCAGGCCGCTGCCAAGTCCGCCGCCGTCGAGGCTGCGGAGATCGTCGAGACCGAGGCTCCGGCCGAGGATTCGACCGAGGGCTCGGACCTCCCCGCCGGCGCGCACGCGCCGCTCGAGGACGTGAACGAGGCCCCCGAGGGCTTCCCGATCAAGGGCAACGCCGACTCGAAGCTGTACCACCGTCCCGGTACTCGCTTCTTCGATTCGACTGTCGCCGAGATCTGGTTCGCGGACGAGGCTTCGGCCGAGGCCGCGGGCTACTCGCTGCCCAAGTCGCAGCAGGAGGACTCCTCCGACTCGGAGTAGTCACCCCGCTTCACCGGAACCCGCCGCACCGTCAGGTACGGCGGGTTCCGTGCATCCCGCGCCGTCTCTCGGAACTTAACAGCGTTAGCCCAGTTCGCTTCCTGGGATTCCGATGCATCCGGTGCTACCTACTCGCGGGTCAGTTCTGCGTCGTCGCGATCACCGCGTCGACGGTGCGCCGCACCTTCTCCGCCGACACCCGCGGCAGGGTGAACCGTGCGAGGTAGGCCTCGTCCGTTACCCGCGACCAGTCGCAGGTGACGGCGATCAGCGTCCCCTCGCGCTCAGGGGTGAACGCCCAGGACCACTCGACGCCGACCGGCGGTTTGTCGCGCCCGGCGGGCAGCCAGGCGATCCGCCGGCCCGGTTCGAAGGCCGTGACGTGGTTGTCCACCGAGTACTCCCGCCCGTCCTCGGCGGTCATCTCCATGCCGAACACGTCCCCGACGCCGGTGATCACCTTGGGGCTGCCGGCGGACACGCCGCGCAGCATGCCCGACCCGTCGGCCGCCGCGTGCACGGCGGGCCGGGCCAGGGCCGCGAACAGCACGGCCGGCGGGACATCGGCGAACACGGTGACGGTCTGCGCGGTCTCGGTCATGGGCCAGACGGTACGCCGCTCAGGCGTACGCGGGCAGGTCGATCCCGTCGGCCTTCTCGAACTGCGCCGCCCACACCAGCCGCATCGGCCATTTCGTCGCGGTCCGATACGTGAGGTCGCCGAGCGCGACGCCGAGGCGCCCCATCGGCGCGAACCCGGCGGGGCTGCCGGGAGGCAGCTCCTGGGCGGGGCCGATGAACGGCCGCATCACCGCGTCGTACCGCGCGAGCGCGCGGGGGACGTCACCGTCGGCCCTGCTCAGCTCGCCGGCCAGCACGTACGCGCCCACCAGCGCGAGCGTGGTGCCGAGCCCGGTGAGCGGGGTGGGGCAGTAGCCGGCGTCGCCGATGAGCGCGACGCGACCGCGGGTCCACGAGTCCAGTTTCACCTGGGCGAGGTCCTGGTACGCCCAGTCGCCCGCGGTGCGCATGGCGGTCAACAGCTGCGGAGTGACCCAGCCGATGTCGGCGAACTCGCGCTCGAACAGCGCGAACTGCTCCTCCCTGCCCAGGCGGTGGGTGTCGCTGCCCCGGATCGCGAGCCCGGCCTTGACGGTGCCGTCGGTCCGCGACGGCCGCACCGAGACCACGCGGCCGCGCCCCGCGGTGTGCATCAGGTACCAGCCGCGGGTGTCCTCATCGATCGTCGCGGTGAACCACGCGTAGCGCAGCCCGATGGGCTCGAGCGCGCCGGCGTCCGGCCCGAAGGCCGCGCGGCGCGCAGCCGAGCCCAGGCCGTCGGCGCCGATCACGAGGTCGAATTCCCGGGGCGGGGCCGTCTCGAAGGTCACCCGCGCGACGGTGCCGTCCTGGTCGATCGCGGTGACGGTGTCGTCCCACAGGTACTCGACGTCGTCGGGCACCGCACCCACGAGCACTTCGGCGAGGTCGCCGCGCAGGATCTCGTGGGTGGAGACCACGCCGTTGCCGCCGAACGCCTCGACGGGCATGTTCGCGCCGCGCCGCCCGTGGCCGTCGACCTTGACGATGCCGCGCTGGTCGAGCAACCGCTCGGTGCTGGCCGGGCCCAGGCCCAGGCGGTCGATCACGGTGCGGCCGGCGCCGCGCAGGTCCACGGTCTGCCCGCCTTCCCGCAGCGACGGTGCGCGTTCGACGATCGTGACGCGGTGGCCGGCTCGCGCGAGGAGGACGGCGGCGGCGGGCCCGGCGATCGACGCGCCGCTGATGAGGATGTTGAGCTGAGTCATAGGGCGACCGTACGCCGTACTGAGTGCATCGCGCTACAGTGTTGACGTGGTTACTCGCATAAAGTGCACTAGTGCACCGGTGGCCCCGTGACTCGCGCCGAGGAGGTCGCGGCGGTGCTCCGTGAGCGGATCGCGTCGGGGCGGCTGCGGCCGGGGGACCGCGCACCGTCGACCCGGGCGATCATGCGCGATCACGGCGTGGCCATGGCCACGGCGTCGAAGGTGCTGGCGCTGCTGCAGGCCGAGGGCCTGATCGATTCGGCGCCCGGGCGCGGCAGTGTGGTGCTGAGCCCCGACCGCCCCCGCGCCCCGGAGCTGACCGCCGCCGACGTGATCGCCGCGGCCGTCGCCATCGCCGATGCGGAGTCGCTGCAGGCGGTGTCGATGCGCCGGCTGGCGGCCGCGTTGGAGATCCCCACGATGGCGGTCTACCGTTACGTCCCCAGCAGCGACGAGTTGCAGACGGCGATGCTCGACCGCGTGCTGGACGGAATGGAACTGCCTGCGCGCACGGGGATTGGCGCGCCGACGTCGAGGGTGTGCTGCGCGCGCTGTGGGCCGCGATGCTCGCGCACCCGTGGCTGGCCGCGGCGATGTCCATGACCCGCCCGGCGGTGCTGCCCGGCGCGATGCCGATGTCGGAGCACCTGCTCGCCGCGCTCCGCGCCGCCGGGCTCGAGCCGCGTGAGGCCTTCACCGAGTACCTGTGCCTGCTCAACCTGGTGCGCGGTCTGGGCGCCACGATCGAGCCCGAGCTGGCCGACCGCGCCGCCACCGGCATCACCGAGGACGAGTGGATCGACACCCGGCTCGACGAGCTGCGCGCCGCGGCGCCCCCGACCGGTTCCCGGTGATGGCGCAGATGCTGCACACGAGCTACCCGTACGACGCCGACGTGCTGCTCGACACCGCCCTCACGCGCTACCTGGACGGCCTGGCGGTGGGCCTCGCGCGGGCCTCGCACCGGTAGAGTCTGACGGCGACATGACTCGCTACCGCCTCGACATCGCCTACGACGGCACCGACTTCAGCGGCTGGGCCCGCCAGCCCGAGCGCCGCACGGTGTGCGGCGTGCTGGAGGAGGCGATCGGCACGATCCTGCGCACCGAGGTGCAGCTCACGGTCGCCGGCCGCACCGACGCGGGGGTGCACGCGACGGGCCAGGTCGCGCACGTCGACCTGCCGGACCCCGTCGTGCTGCCCGACGGCCTGGTGCGCCGGCTCGCGCGCATGCTCCCGCAGGACGTCCGGGTGACCGCGATCCGCATCGCCCCGCCGGAGTTCGACGCCCGCTTCTCCGCGCTGCGCCGTCACTACGAGTACCGCCTCACTGACGCCCCGTTCGGCGCGAACCCGTTGCGCGCCCGCGACACCGCGCCGTGGCGGCGGCCCGTCGACCTGGAGCGCATGCAGGAGGCGAGTGATCGCCTGCTGGGCCTGCACGACTTCGCGGCGTTCTGCCGCCGCCGCGACGGCGCCACCACGGTCCGCGAGCTGCAACGCTTCGCCTGGCGCCGCGACGCCGACGGGGTGTTCACCGCCGAGGTCTCCGCCGACGCCTTCTGCTGGTCGATGGTGCGCTCCTCGTCGGGGCGGTCGCCGCGGTCGGGGAGGGCCGACGGTCCGCCGACTGGGTCGCCGGCCTCCTCGCCGAGCGCGAGCGCTCCAGCGCCATCAACGTGGCCGCAGCGTGCGGCCTGACCCTGGTGCGCGTGGACTACCCCGCCGACGACGAGCTCGCCGAGCGCAACCTGATCACCCGCGAGAAGCGCGAGGTCGACGGCCCCTCCGGCGGCTGTTGCGGCGACTGACGGAGCTTGGGGCGCCGTTCGCCCGGCGTTCATGATCGCGATGCCCGCCGCGTGGATACTCGGCTGATGTGAACCCCTTCGACGTCACCGGTTTCCTCGGCTCCGCCGGCCTGATCGGCCTGGTGCTGCTGATCTTCATCGAGACCGGCCTGCTGGTGGGCTTCATCTTCCCCGGCGACTCGATCCTGTTCACCGCGGGCATCTTCGCGGCGCAACCCACGCCGTTCGCCCAGCTGTGGCAGCTGCTGCTGTTCCTGCCGATCGCGGCGATCATCGGCGATCAGTGCGGCTACGCCCTCGGCCGCTACGGCGGGCCGAAGGTGATGCGCGGGCGGGTGATGCGCTGGATCGGCCAGGGGCCCGTCGACAAGACGTACGCCTTTTTCGACAAGTACGGCCCGTTCACGGTGCTGTTCGCCCGGTTCATCGGCATCGTCCGCACGCTGGTTCCGGTGCTGGCGGGCTTCTCGAAGATGGATCACCGCACGTTCACGCTGTTCTCCGTGCTGGGCTCGATCCTGTGGTGCGATGGCATCGTGCTGCTGGGCTACTTCCTCGGCGGGATCCCGCTGCTGCGTGACCATCTCGAGGTCCTGTTCATCGGCTCCGCGCTCACGATCGTCATCCCGATCGCGATCACGGTGATCACCCGCCGCCGGGCCCGCCGTCGCGAAAACGTCGAAGCCACCACGGCGGGGGCGGCCACGCGTTAATCTCCCCGGCATGATCGGGTTGGGGGACCCGGAGCGCATCATCATCGATTGCGCGGGGGATCAGTGGACCGTCCGCGGGCCGGACGGTGCCGTGTGCACGCTGCCGGCGCCGCCGGACGCGGGCGAGTTCGTCGCGCCCGCCGAGGCCACCCGCCGCTGGGCGCAGTGGCTGGCCGACTCCGCGTCCGGCTGCGCCCCGTCGAAGCGGTGGACGGTGCTCGCGCCCAGCGTCTTCGGCGCCCCACGGCGCAGCCTCATCGCCGCCGGGGCGGCGTCGCACGGCGTCGCCGCCGAGGTGCTGCCGCGGGCCGAGGCCCTGGTCCGCGCGGCGGGCCTGTTGTACTGCCGCCGTGCGCTCGTCGTCGAGTGCCGGGACGCCGTCGCGCAGGCCCACGTGCTCGACTTCGCCAACGGTGCCTGGCGCCCGGTCGCCGCTGCGGCGCACCCGGATCCGGTGCTGGCGGGCCGGGAGATCCTCGACGACCGGGTGGATCAGGCCCTGGTCGACGGTCCGCCCGACGTCTACGAGGCGGTGCGCGCCGCGCTGGCCGCCGAGAAGCTGTGGCGGGTGGTACGAACGGAACCCGGCGACGTGCTCGACGCGCTTGCGGACCCGGACCCCGAGCGGGAAACGGAAGCCGAACCCGAAGCCCTGCGGGAGGGCGGCACGACCGCACGGTCCCGCCGCCCGCGGTGGCTGCTCGCCGGCGCGGCCGCGACGACCGTTGCCGGCGTCGCCTCCGGCGTCGTCTCGTGCCTGCCGGGCACGTCGCCGCCGGCGCCGGAGCGTCCCGTACAGGCCGCGGAGACCTACGTGAGCGTCGAGTTCGACGGTGCCGTCGTCGATCTGCCGCGCGGCTGGGCCGTCACCGAACCCGCGCCGGGCCGCCGCCTCGCGCAGGCGGACGACGGCCGCCGCGTCACGGTTGTCCGCACCGCACTGCGCGCACCGTCCGACGTGGTGGCGGTGGCCGCGGAACTGGAGGCCGCGCTGGCCGAGCGGGGAGACGGCCGCGTCAGCGGGCTCAACCGGTCGCAGGTCGGCGGCCGCGAGGTGATCGGGTACCGCGAGCAGCTCGACGCGGAGCGGGTCGTGGATTGGTACGTCGTGGTCGCCGGCGCCGCGCAGCTCAGCGTGGGCTGCGAGGCGGGGCGTACCGCGGCGCCGCTGGCCACCGCCTGCGAGCGCGCGGTGAGCACGGTTCGGGAGCAATGAGATCCACACATGAGGGGGAGATTTCGATGACCATCGCCACGTCCACTAACGGCGGGCTGCGAGTCCGCGCCAACGAGCAGGGCACGCCGCTGCACATCGCCATCGAGCGCACGGAGTTGCGCCGCGAGCCGCAGGACCTCGCCGACGCCGTCGTCCGTCTCTGCCGTGCCGCCGCGACCGCCGCGGGCCTGCAGCGCCGCGCAGAGCTGGAACGCGCGGGCGTCACCGAGGACGTGCTGCGCGCCCTGCGTCTGCCCGATCCGGCGCCGCCGCACGTCCCGCACGACGATGCCGTCGACACGTGGCTGCGCAGGGTGTGAGACGCATGAGCGAGGAGATGGACCGCATCGAGGCCCGCGCCCACGATCAGCTGCGGGTGCTGCGCCGCACCAGGATCGAGCTCGACGGCGTCCGGGTCGCGGTGTCCAGCCCGGACGGCGCGATCCGGGTGGAGCTCGACGGGGTGTGCGCACTGGTCGGCCTCACGCTGACCCCCGCGGCTCTGCGGACCGACGGTGCCGTGCTGGGTCGGCGCATCGTCGCCGTCTGCGCGGTCGCTGCGCGCGAGGTTCAAGCCCGCCGTGGAGCCGTGATGGAGCGCTTCCACGCCGACTACGCGGCGGGGTGATCGGCGGCGATCGGGATCCGAACGCCGCGCTGGTGCGTCCAATTCATGAGGGCCCTCGCACCCGGCCCGCTCGTCACAGATGGGGGAGAAGTATGTTCATGGCGGTCAACTCGGCCATCGCGGCGTTCGGCGCCACGTCAGCCGGCATCGGCGTCTCGGTGGCCACGGTGGGAAGTGTCGACGCGGCGGCCAACGTCGCGGCGCTCAACCCCGCGCTCGGCCTCATCGGCCAGGATTTCCTGGCCGCGTTCACCGCGGCGCAGGCCGTGCACGTGGAGTCCGTCGCCGAACTGGCGGTGCTGTACGGCGGGATCGCGGCGTCGTCCGCGGCCACGGTCGCGTCGTACGGCGCCACCGAGGCCGCCAACGCGGCGGGGCTACTGACCGCGGCGGTGTAGCGCCATGGCCGATCCAGTGGCTCCCGACGCCTCCGCCGCGGACGCCTCGGGCCTCGACCCCGCAATCCGAGCGCTGCTCGACCGCCCGGTGAACGAGGTCCTCGCCGCGCTCGGCCTGCCGCCGGTGCCCACCGCCCCGTCGACGCCGCCGCAGCAGGAGTTGCCGGCGGCGCCGAAGGGCGTCCCGGAGGCGCCGCAAGTCCCGGGCTTCGACGTGGCGGGCCTGGTCAAGCCGATGACGGACCTGCTGTCCACCTTCGGGTCCGGCAGCTTCGGCGGCCTCGATCCGTCGGCCGCGCTGTCCAGCGCTTCGAAGGCCCTCGAACAGGGCGTCTCCACCGGGATGCAGGCGATCGGCCAGCTCGCGTCGGTGTGGCAGGGGCCGGCCGCGACCGCGGCGACCGGCAAGGGTCTGCAGGCCGCCACCGGGACCGGGCTCGCCGCCGAACAGGGGGCGGAGCTCTCGACCGCGGTCGGTGAGGCGGCCACGGTCGTGGGTACCGGCGAGGCCGAACTGCAGGCGATCATCGACTCGTTCATGTCGGTGATCGCGGCGCTCGGTCCGTCGCTGTGGCTGCCGCCCGGTCAGGCAGCGGCGGTCGCCGCCGCCGAGGAGCACCTCGCCCACGCCACGGAGGTGGTCGCCCGGACCAAGAGCGAACTCTCGGCGCTGAGCGCGCAGGTCGGGGCGGCCGGACGGAAGGTCCCGGTCGCCTCGCCGCCGATGACGGCCGCGACCACTGCCGCGCAGGCCGCGGCGTCCGTCGTCCCGGCCGTCGTCTCGGCGGCCACGGGCGCCGTGACAGCGATCGGTGGGCTCGCGACCCAATCGGTGACCGGCGCGGTGAAAGCGGCGGCGGGAGTGGCGAGCTCGGCCGGGGAGGCGCTGAGCGGACTCGCGGAGCAGGCCTCGGGCGAGGAGCCCGACGGTGCCGCACCGGACCTCGCGGACGGGGGTGCGGACCCGGCCGCGGCGTACGTCGGCGCCGGAGCCGGTGGCGGTTCCGGCGCGGGCGGCGCGATCGGAGGCGGCTCGGGCGGCATCGCCGTCACCGGGGCGGGGCTCGGTGCCGCCGCACTGTCCCAGCCGAATCCGGGGACGCCCGCCGCGCGGACGCCGGTGGTCGAGGGCGGGGCACGCACGATCCCGGCCTCGGAGGTGCTCGCGCGGAGCGGGATGGGCGGCATGATGCCGATGGGTGCGGCGGGAGCCGCCGGCGCCCGCGCCACCGCGGCCGCCGATCACGCGGTGCCCGACTACCTCGTCACCAGTGACAACGGCGAGCAGGTGCTCGGCGACCTACCGCTGGTGGGGCCACAGGTCGTCGGCGATGCGACGCCGGCCGCCGACGAGCGTGGGCCAGATGTGGAACTGCGCCTGTAACAGACGGAACCGCACCGGCTTCCGGTGCGTCTAATGAGTAGGGACCTACTTCGGGGGGAGTACGAATGACGAACACCAGGCTCAGCATGGATCCGCAGCAGGCGCGGGAGATCGCGCGCGGGGTGGAGCGGCTCGTGGAGGACCTGCGCGGCGCCCAGCGGCGGTTCGAAACGCACGCGGCACCGGCGGCCACGGGGCGCGACGAGGTCTCGCTCGCGGTCGAGCGGACCACGCGGGCGATGGGCGAGGCGCAGCGCCGGTCCGGTGAGGTCGCCGTCGCCGACCTGAGCCGCCTCGGTGCGGCCGTGTCGGCGCACGTGAAGGCCGTGCAGCGCAGCGATTCCGAGCTGGCGCACACCGTCCTGCTGGCGGTCTGAGCGTGCCCCGCGATCCCGGGTTCACCGGCGTCGACTGGTACGCGCGCACCACGGAACGCCTCGCGGGCGACCTGCTCGGCGGTGCCGGTGCGCGCCCGCTCACCGCGGCCGCCCAGGAGACCGCCCGGCTGGCGTCCGCGTACGGTGCCGCGGCGGTCCAGCTGGACCGCCTCGTGGCGCGGCTCGACGGTGCGGTGGACACGGGACGCGCGGACGACGCCGCGCGGCGGACGGGGCCGCTGCCCGAGTACGCCCGCTGGCTGGCTCGGCACGCGGCGGACCTGGCGGAGTACGCGGCGAAGCTGTCGGGGCAGGCCGCGGCGTACGAGACGGCGGCGCGTGCGATGCCGTCCGTGGCGGACGCCGCGCGCCTGCGCACCGACCGGGAGACCGCGCAGGCCGCGGCCGCCGCGGGCGGCCCGGATCCGGCGCTCGCCGCCCTCGCCGGCGCCGCAGCCGATTCCGAACGGGCCGAGCAGCAGGCGCACGGCACCGCGGCCGCGGTGATGACGGGCTTCGAACGCGCGGCGGAGCCGCTGCGGGCGCCTTGGGAGTTCGCGCCGCCACCGAAGCTCGAGGCCGGCCGCGGCGCACAGGCCAAGCCGAAGGGCGCGGCGGGCGCGGGCGGTGGGCGCGGCGCCGGCGGCGGTGCCGGCGCACCCGGGGTGCCGCTGTCGGCGTTTCCGGTGAGCGCGGTGCAGCGCGAACAGGGCGGCGGGGCCACCCGGCTCGCCTCGACCGCGGGCGCCTCGGGCGCCGGTGGCCGCGGCTTCCCGATGATGCCGGCGGGCATGCTCGGCGCGGCCGGCGCGGGCGCGGTGCGGGGCACCGCGACCCACACGCCCGGGGCCACGCCGTCCGTGTCCGCGGGCGACGACGTGGGGGCGGAGGCCTTCGTCGTGCATGCCGCCCCCGCGGTCCTCGGCGACCTCGGCGACGCGGTGGTGGAGGAGCTGTGACCATGCACGCGGTCGCGGCCCTGCGGGCCCGGTTCGGCACGGAGGTGCCGGCGGTGCTGTGGACACCGCCGGACCCGCGGCGCACCGTCGAACCCGAGCCGTCGGCCGAGCTGGATGACGACGAGACGACGGCCCTGCGGGTCCTCGGCGCGCCGCAGGTGCGGATCGAGGGCCGGTCGACCGACGCGCTCGGTTCGCGGCTGTGCCTCGCGCGTCGCGGGCACCTGACGGCGCGGATCGTGCGCACCGCGGGGACGGCCACCGTCGACCTGCCGCACTGCGACGGTTCCGCGGACCGCCTCGCCGCGTTGGTCGCACCGATCCTCGGCGCGGCCCGGCCGGCGGATCCGGAGGTGGCGGCGTCGTTCCCGGCGGCGACGGGCCGGGCGGCTCTTGCCGCCGGCGATGCGGGTGCGATCGCGGCCGGGCTGCGCGCCGCCGGGGTCGACGGTGACGCGGCGCGGCTCATCGCGCGGGTGTTCGCACGCTCGCACCGCAGCGTGGAGTTCACGGTGCACGGCGCTGACGCACGGATCGAATCCGTGGTGGCGGTGATCGATTCCCCACACGGACGCGTCGTCGCACACACCACGACCGATCCGGGCGGTGGATGGATCTGCGTCGCCGAAGGTACCGCGCATCGGATCGGCAGGCGCTGCGGCGCGCCTGCGAAGAGCTTCCGGGGCGGCTGGATGCCGTGACCGGGGACGGGCCGCGCCACCGGGGCGCGGGTCGTGACGTGCCGGCAGGTCCGGCGGGGAGGAGTACGACATGGGAACGAAGGCCGAACTCGCGGCGATGAAGACCGGCGCCACGACGCTGGACGACCTCGGCGTGCAGATGAACGCCACGCTCGCGCAGCTACGGGGCGACGTCGAAGCCACGCAGGGCGTCTGGGCGGGGGCGGCGCAGGTGGCGTTCCTCGGCGTGATGGCGCGGTGGGATGAGAGCGCCGCGAAGATCAACACGTCGCTGACCGACATCAGCACGATGCTCTCGCAGAACACCACGAGCTACGGCTCGCAGGAGGAGCAGAACGTGGCCGACCTCAACACCGTCGGCGGCGGTGGCGGCGGCCCGCTCGACATCTGACCGATCGACCGACGGCCAGAACCGACAGTCACGACCGACAGTCAAGGGGAGAACACCATGAGTGACTACATCCGGTACGACTACACCACCATCCGCACGGCGCTCGACGACATCGCCAGGCGGTACACCGTGCTGATCCAGCAGGCGGATTCGATCCGCGCCGAGCAGCGCAAGTTCGAGAACGCCTGGGAGGACGAGGAGTCCGCGACGGCCTACCAGGCGGTGCAGACGCGGTGGAACTCGAGCTTCGAGGACATCAACTCGCTGCTCAACCGGGTCAAGGTGGCCGCGGAGAACGCGGTCGCCTCGATGCAGCAGACCAATCAGCAGGCGGCCGCCGGCTGGCAGGCCTGATCGCAGCGGAATCCATCCGGCGAGGGTCCGGCGGCCACGGCCGCCGGACCCTTCTCGCGTGCGCTCAGGCGACCAGGCGCAGGGTGGCGGCGGCGCCGTCGGTGCGAACGGTGAGCATCCCGGGCAGCGGCTGGCTCAGCACGACGTCGGCCTCCGACACGGGGGAGGTGCCCGGCGCCTCGATCCGCCAGACGGTGCCGGACGGCTCGACCGCGCCCGGTGAGAGGCCGGACGAGGTCCCGTCGAGCACGATCACCGTATAGTCGCCCGGCCCTAGCCCGGCCAGTGCGTCCGGGTAGCGCCACCCCGAGATCCACAGGCACTGCGGGGATCCCACCCATGACGCCAGCGGTTCCCACGTCGCGGGACGGCCCGTGATCAGCAGGACGCGGGCGCCGGTCGCCACCGCCCGCTCCACGAGTTGCCGCGCCGGATCGTCCGCGACCGCCGCCCACACCGTCCGCACGCCGGGCCCGTGCAACCGTGTCCCCACCGGGCCGCCGGCCGCGTCGGCGCCGAGGATCTGTCCGTAGCCCGAGCGTGGAACGTGCAGCGCCGCCAGCGCTCCGGCGTCGCCCGTGACGTCCTGCTCGCCGCGGCACCGCGGCGCACCGGCGGGACCGGACCGCCACGCCCCCAGCCGGATTCCGTGCGCACCATCGGCGCGCAGCACGAGGCCGGCTCGCCCGGTTCCCGTGCCCGGCCCCAGGACCTGGTCCAGCTCGCCGCGCGCGAGAGCGTCGGCGTCGACCGCGACGGAGCCGGGCGGCGGCGCGGTATCCAGGAGCGCGGCGTCCGCGGGCCGCACCGGTGCGGCGGGGATATCCTCCGCCTGTAGCAGGTCGACGGTGCGCCGGGCGGCGAGGGCCGCGACCCGGGCCTGCCCGGCCGGTCCGGATCCGCGGCGTGCGCACGCGGCCGCACAGGCCTCGGGATCGACGGTGACCGCGACGAGCACCTCGGCCGCGGACCACCGCGCGAGCGGTCCGAGCAGCTGCTGGTATCGGATGCGCGGCGCCGCAGGGATACCCGGTACTCGACCGCCCCGCAGCAGCACCTCGAGCGCGGCGACGGGAGTGTCGGCGTGGCGCAGGAGTCCCGCGAGCAGTTCGAGCGGAACCGCCGGATCCTCGCGGCGCAGCAGCGCCACCAACTGCGGAGCCGAAGGCGTGAGACGGACCATCGCGGTCAGCCCACCGGGGCCGCGGCGGACGGCGATCTCGCCGCCGCCCGGATAGGGCGCGGCCTCGATCCTCGTGGCCGCCGCGGTCCGCAGGGCCAGACGGTCCGCGGCGCGCTCGGCGCCCGACGCACCACGGATCCGGGTCAGCGCACCCCCGCCCACCGCGAGCGCGGCGGCGCCCGCCGCCCAGTGCGGCCCGCCCGCGCCGGCGATCCCCAGCGCGGCCGCGCCGGCGGCGGCCTCCGCGAGGAGCACCGCGCCGGTCGCGGGCCACGCCGCGCGGTGCCAGCGGCCGGGCGCGACTAGTCCCGTCGACGATGTGGACCGATCCATGCGTGCTCCCCCTCGAGCTCCGGCCGTCTCCCCCGAAACGTGCTGCCGTGCGCCGAAAGTACCGTAGTCTCGGCGGCACCACGGTGGCTTCGGGGAAGTCGCCGGCACGCACCTTGGGGAGGGCGAGCATGCGGAAACAGCTGACCACGCGCGCGCAGGTGAGCGGGTACCGATTCGTATTGCGGCGCATGGACCACGCGCTGCTGCGCCGGGACCCGCGGATGATCTCGGACCCGATGGCGTCGCAATCGCGCTCGCTCGTCGTGGGCCTCATCCTGGCCCTGGTGATCACGGGCGGCTGCGGGATTCTCGCGCTGATCCGGCCGCAGGGCGCCGTCGGCGATTCGAAGATCGTGCTGGCCAAGGAATCCGGCGCGCTGTACGTGCGGGTCGAGGACGTGCTGCATCCCGTGTCCGGCCTGGCCTCGGCGCGGCTCGTCGTCGGTGAGGCCGCGGCGCCCACGTCGGTCAAGGACAAGCGCCTGAGCGGATTCCGGCGCGGCCCCGAGGTGGGCATCGTCGGGGCGCCGGCCCAGATCCTGGGGCCGGCAGCGGCATGGACCGAGGGGGCGACGCCGTGGCTCGTGTGCGACCGGACCACGCCGGCACCGGCGGACGAGCCGACGGCGCGGGACGCGCTCGAGACGATGGTGGGATCGGTCGCCGCGGGCGCGGCGGACGGCGGCGCGGTGCTGGTGCGGCGCGACGACGACTACTTCCTGCTCTTCGAGGGACTGCGGGCGCCGGTCGACCCGGCGGACCCCGTGGTGCGCAGGATCTCCGGGCTCGACGGTGCGCGTGCCCGCGCGATCAGCGCCCCGCTGCTCGACGTGTTCGAACTCACCGACCCCGTCGCCGTGCCCCAGGTCCCGGGCCGCGGGCAGCGTTCAGCGGCCCTCGCGGGATCGACGGTGGGCGAGGTGGTCCGGGTGTCGGACGCCGACCGCGACCGCCTCTACGTGGTTCTGGCGGACGGCGTGCAGCCGGTGGGCGAATGGGCGGCGGACCTGATCCGCGCGGGCGATCCGGCGGCGACGCCGATCGCGACCGCCCCCGCCGCGGCGGTCGCCGCTGCACCCGTCGTGCGGCGGCTGCCCCTCGCGGAACTGGCGGATCACCGCCCGCAGCTGCGCACGCTCAGCGATGCGCCGGTGCTCTGCGCGGCGGCCTCCGCCGACGGGAAGGGCGGGGGCACCGTCGAATTGCGGACCTTCGAGGGGACGCCCGGGCCCGCCGCACCGGTCGCGCTCGCGGGCGCCGACGGTGCCGGAGACGCCCTGGACGCGGCGTACATCCCGCCGGGGACCGGCGAGTACGTCGTCGCCGCGCAGCCGGGCGGGGAGCGCCGCGACGGACTGTTCTACATCTCGGACTCGGGTGTGCGGTACGGGATTCCGAACGAGGAGACGGCCCGGATCCTGGGCCTGCTGCACCGTCCGAGGCCGGTGCCGTGGTCGGTCCTCTCGGCGATCCCCGCGGGGCCGGACCTGACCCGTGCCGCTGCCGCGGTGACCCGCGACGGTACGCCGATGATGCTGTCGCCCTGAGGATCGTCGCGCCGGGCGGCGCCGGGGCTCAGCGGCGCGCGAGGCAGGCCGCGACAGCGGTCACGGTGAGCAGCGCCAGCCCGCCGAGCGCGATGTTCCGCGGGCGGTGGTCGGGCGCGGGCGGAATCGCGGCGTCCAGTCGGCCCGGCCCGGCGGCACCGTCGGGCAGCTCGGCCGTCACGGCGGCGACCGGATCGACGACCCCGGCCCCGCCCACCGCAGCGGATCTCCGCGCGGTCGCCAGGATCCGCGCGCGCACCTGCGCGGCACTGAGCTGTGGGAAGCGTGCGCGGACCAGTGCCGCCACCCCGGCCACGTACGGCGCGGCGAAGCTCGTCCCGGCGAGCGGGACGAGGCCGTCCCGGGTGACCTGGGCGTTCGCGAGCCCCGCGCCGCGGGGCTCGAGCGTCGTGACATCGGTGCCCGGCGCGGCCACCGTGACCCACGGACCGGCCAGCGAGAAGGAGGCGGCCCGGCCGGCCGGTTCGGTCGCGCCCACAGCGAGGACGTGCTCGGCGAACCGGGCCGGCGAGACCAGTGTCGCGGGCGCCGTGGGGTTCTCGTTCTGGGCGGCGCACGGCGTGCCCGACGTGACGTTGCCCGCGGCCGCCACGACCACCACGTTCCGCTCGGCGGCGTAGCGCACGGCGCGCCCCAGCGCGTCGTCGCCGAGGGCGGACGCGGAGGCGGCGCACGCCACCTCGGAGATGTTGATGACGGTGGCCCCCAGGTCCACCGCGCGGACCACGGCGAACGCCATCGTGATGACGTTGCCGTGGCTGTTGACCCCGCGCTGCTGCGGCTCGAACGCCTGGCTGGCCTGCCGGATCGCGATGATCGACGCGGCCGGCGCGACGCCCGCGAAGGCGTCGCCGGCCGCGGGCCGGGCGGCGATGATACCCGCCACGGCGGTGCCGTGCGCGTCGCAGTCGTCGCGGCCGTCGCCCGTGGACACGTAGTCGCCGCCAGCGATCACCTCGCCCAGGCGCGGATGCGGGGTGACGCCGGTGTCGATGACCGCCACCTTCTGGTCCTCGCCTCGGCTGAACCGCCACGCCTGGGACAGCCGCAGCGCGCGGGCGGCGTGGTCCGGCCGCGCGTAGTCGGTGCCGGGCTGGGTGCGCAGGGTGTTGCACTGGGTCCGCTGCACGGTGGGCGCCAGCGGGCCGACGGGGCCGCGCGGCGCACCGTCGGGAGGCGGGTCCGCCGCCGCGGGGACGACGGGGACGGAGAGCAGGCCGACCACGAGCGCGGCGGCGGCGCGGGTGCCGCGCCGCATCACAGGTTCCGGACGGTCGCGTACACGTCCCAGACCCACCCCAGCAGCGGTCCGGCGGCGGCGATGGTGAGGTACTCGCCGATCTCCGCGACCCGGCGCTGGATCGGGCTGAACGTGATCCGGGGCGCGGCGACCCCGCACGCCAACGCGAGCACCGCGATGGCGGCGAGGGAGGTCAGACCGAGGGCGGGCCACGCCCCGTATCCCCACGCGAGGCTCGTCGCCGTTCCGATCGCGATGACCGCGCCGGCCACGACGGTGGCCCCGGCTTGGAGCGGCTGGGCGTGGGTGCGACCGCGCAGGCAGAAGGCGACGGCCAGCACGGCGGCGAAGGCGAGGTGGTGGCCCGGGATCTCCCGGGCCGCGGCGCCGACCGCCAGCGTCGCCACCGCGCCGGCCGCCGCCGCCCCGATCGTGACACCGGTGCAGACGAGTTGGGCGAATCCCGTGCGCGGCGCAGGGCCCTGCTCCTCGGCGAGGCCGCCCGCCACCGCGCCGACGCCCGCCACGGTGGGCGGCGGATCGTCATCGATGGGGTCTATCCGTTCCCCGGCCGCCGGCACCCGCGGCAGCGGCAGCCGCGCGGCCAGGGCGCCGATCCGCGCCGCGAACACGAGCGCCACGTACGCCGCGATGGCGACGGTGGCTGCCAGGGCCGCGCGGCTGCCGGGCAGCCACAGGGCCGCGAAGGCGGCCGCACCGGCCAGCGTGCAGGCGGTGAGGACCGCGGCGTGCACCACGGCGCCGCGACCCGTGAAACGCAGCACCACAAGGGAACCGACGGCGGCCGCGGCGACGGCGAGCAGGGCGTGTGCCGGGCCGTACCGGCCATCCGGACCGAGCGGTACCGTCAGCGCGCCGGCGGCCGCGAGGAGCCCGGACGCGGCGAGCCCGAGCGCGGTGGACACCGGCCCGGCGTCGCGCATGCGGCGAGCGGTGAGCAGCGATCCCGCTAGTAGAGCGAGCGCGGCAGCGCCGCACCACAGCTGCGCGAGAACGGGATCCGCGCCCGGAACCGATCCGTCGGCACTCCTCGGTGCCAGGCCGAGCCGCAGCGAGACTGCCGCCGTCGCCGTCGTCGCGAGCCCCATCACTACGAGGCCCACGACGAGCGCGGCGCGTTCGTCCCACCGCCGCCCGGCGCGCAGGTCCGCCGCCGTCCGGTCGAAGACGTCGTCGAACACGGGCGGTGGCGGCGGCGCGTCGGCCACGAACAGGACCAGGAGCGCACCGTCGGCGATCCCGGCGTCGGCCGGCGTCTGCGGGCCGGGCAGCGGGTCCCCGCCGACGGGGCGAGCCGCCAGGGCCGCGACCACGCCGATTCCGCCGAGGCGGCGATCCGATCGCCGAAGAGCCGCACCAGTTCCGGGATCAGCACCTCGGTGGGCGTGAGCAGCGGCAGCGAGACATCCACCTGCGCGCCGCCGCACAGCACAGACACCCGGCTCAGCCGCGCGACCTCGGTGTTCAGTTCCTCCGCAACGTCGGTCATCGCGCCCCCTCGCATGCCGTGCGCGGGCCGCGAGTGCTCGGGCCCGACATCAATTGGACGCATCAGCCCGACGATCGGTTCCCACCTGGCGCGAACTTCGCCGAATCGCCACGGGCGGAACGCGCGGAGTGCACACTCGTGCCACGACGGTGCGTGGGGGCGCGCCGCATCTCGGGGGAGGTGAGTCGTGGCCGACACGGCTGATGTGGTGTTCGAGCCGGTCACTGAGGGATTCGCGCGCAAGCAGCGGTTGGCGCCGCCGCGTACTCCCGGCGGTGAGGTGGCTCTGCAAGCGCCGCCGGAGATTCCGCGCGCGGTGCCGGGCGGCCTGCTCGGCAAGCTGCTGCCGGTCGTGATGGTGGTGGCGGTGGTCGGGATGATCGCGCTCATGTTCACCTCGGGCAGCGCGATGATGAACAGCCCGTACATGATGATGTTCCCGATGATGATGCTGATGTCGATGTTCGGCATGTACGGCATGAACAACCGCGGCGGCGGCGCGTCGGCCGCCGAGCTCAACGAGGACCGCAAGGACTACCTGCGCTATCTGGGGCAGGTTCGCGGTCAGGTCGAGAAGACCCGCACCGAGCAGCGCACCGCGCTCGAGTGGATCCACCCGGACCCGGCCGCGCTGCCGGGATGCGTGGGCACCCGGCGGATGTGGGAGCGGCGGCCCACCGATCCGGACTTCCTGCACGTGCGGGTCGGCGTCGGCGGACAGCGCCTCGCGACCCGCCTCGTGCCGCCGGAGACCGGCCCGCTGGAGGACCTCGAGCCGGTCTCGACGGTGGCCCTGCGCGCGTTCGTCCGGCACGGCGCGTCGGTGCCCGGGCTGCCGGTCGCGGTCGCGCTGCGGGGTTTCCCCGCCGTCGGGCTCGACGGTCCGCGGGCCGCCACCTTCGACGCCGCCCGCGCTGTCCTGCTGAGCCTGGCCGCGCTGCACGGGCCGGACCACGTCCGGATCGCGATCGCCACCCCGGACGTCGACGCCGCCGAGTGGAGCTGGCTCAAATGGCTTCCGCACGTCGCGCATCCGACCGACTTCGACGCGCTCGGTCCGGTCCGCACCGTCTACGGGTCGGCCGCCGAGCTCGAGGACGCGATCGCGCCCGAGATCGCCGACCGCGGCGCGTTCGCCCGGTCGACGCCGGTGGATCCCGGCCGCCCGCACCACGTGATCGTCCTCGACCGGGGGATCGCCGTGACGCCGGGCGGGCTTCTGGACGCGGCGGTCGGCATCGAGGGCGTCACGCTGCTCGACCTGGCGCCGGAACCCGCGTCGCTCGCCGCGCGCGGCGGCCTGCAGCTGGTGATCGACGACGCGGGCAGGCTCGGCGCCCGGAGCGCCGCCGGCGTCGAGTACTTCGCGCGCCCCGACGCCGTGACCGCGGGCGCCGCGCAGGTCACCGCGCGGCGGATCGGCAGGTTCCGCCCGGCCTCGATGGCGGAGCTCCTCGACTTCGACGGTGACTCCGGCCCCGCCGATCCCGGCCTGCCAGCGCTGATCGGCCTCGCCGACGCCGCGGCGATCACGCCCGACACCGCGTGGCGGGAACGGACGGCCCGCGAGCGCCTGCGGGTGCCGATCGGGGTGGGGCCGCGTGGCGAGCCCGTGGAACTGGACCTGAAAGAGGCCGCGGAGAACGGCATGGGGCCGCACGGGTTGTGCATCGGCGCTACCGGATCCGGCAAGTCGGAATTCCTGCGCACCCTGGTGCTGTCGATGGTGGCGACGCACCCGCCTGAGGCGCTGAACCTGGTCCTCGTCGACTTCAAGGGCGGCGCCACCTTCCTCGGCCTCGAGTCGCTCAACCACGTCGCCGCGGTCATCACGAACCTCGAGGAGGAGATCGCGATGGTCGACCGCATGCGGGACGCGCTCTCCGGCGAGATGAACCGGCGCCAGGAACTGCTCCGCCGGGCGGGCAACTTCGCGAACGTCGGCGAGTACGAGAAGGCCCGCAGGGCGGGCGCGGCGCTGGATCCGCTGCCCGCGCTCGTGGTGATCGTCGACGAGTTCTCCGAGTTGCTCGCCCAGAAGCCGGATTTCGCCGAGCTCTTCGTCGCGATCGGCCGGCTGGGAAGGTCGTTGCACATCCATTTGCTGCTGGCTTCACAGCGGCTCGAGGAGGGCAAGCTGCGGGGGCTCGACTCGCACCTGTCCTACCGCATCGGCCTGAAGACCTTCTCCGCCAGCGAGTCCCGCGCGGTACTCGGCGTTCCCGACGCGTACCACCTCCCGTCCACGCCGGGCGCCGGATACCTGAAGTTCGACGCCGACCCGCCGCGCCGGTTCCACGCCAGCTACGTCTCGGGGGAGTACGTTCCGCCGGACGTACGGGCGCCGTCGGCCCGGCGCGGCGGCGTCGGCAGCGCGACGGTGCGCGAGTACCGCAACACGCCGGCGCCGATCGAGCGTCGGCGGACCGGGTTGCCCGAGGGGCTGCAGCGGATCCCGGCGCAGCCGGGCGATCCGTCGCCGGAACGGAGCGGCACCAGTGGGGCGCTGGGGGCACCGTCGGTGCTGCAGACGATGGTTGTGCGCCTGGCCGGGCACGGACTTGAGGCGCACGAGGTGTGGCTGCCGCCGCTGGACGAGTCGGCGGCCGTGGGCGAGCTCGCATCCCACCTGCGCCGCACCGACGCGACGCCGCTGCGGGTCGCGATCGGCGTGGTCGACCGGCCCTACGACCAGCGGCGCGATCTGCTGCTGGTGGATCTCAACGGCGCGCAGGGCAACGTCGCGGTGGTCGGCGGCCCGCAGTCCGGCAAGTCGACGGCGCTGCGGACTTTCGTCGTCTCGGCAGCGCTCACGCACACGCCCCGGCAGGTGCAGTTCTACGTGCTGGACTTCGGTGGCGGCTCGCTGGCCGGCCTCGCGGGCGTGCCGCATGTGGGGTCCGTCGCGGGACGGCTGGACCCCGACCGGGTGCGGCGCACCGTCGCCGAGGTGGCGGGACTGATCCGCCGCCGGGAGGCGGCGTTCCGCGAACTGGGCGTGGCCTCGATGGAGCAGTACCGCGCGCATCCGGCGGCGGCCGCGGACCCGTTCGGAGACGTGTTCCTGGTGATCGACGGGTGGCAGGTGCTGCGCACCGAGTTCGAGCCGCTGGAGCCGCAGGTGAACGCGATCGCGGCGCAGGGCCTGTCGTACGGTGTGCACCTCGCGGTGGCCGCGGGCCGCTGGGGCGAGATCCGGCCGGCCGTGAAGGATCAGTTGGGCACCCGGATCGAGCTCCGTCTCGGCGATCCCATGGATTCCGAGATGGGCCGCCGCGTGGCCGGTCTCGTCCCGCTGGGCCGGCCGGGGCGGGGCATCACGGTAGAGCAGTTGCACATGCTCGTCGCGCTGCCGTGCGGCGCGCCGGGGCCGGACCTGCCCGCGGCGCAGGCGGCCGTCGTCGCCGACCTCGCGGCGCGGTACCCCGACGGTGCGCCGCAGGTGCGGATGCTGCCCGACCGGGTCGCACTCGACCGCATCCCGGCCCGCCGCGACGCCCCATCCACGCACGCGGTGTTCGGCGTCGGCGAGGCCGAACTCGCCGCCGCAACACTGCAGTTCGAGTCGCAGCCGTTCTTCCTGATCCTGGGTGACTCCGAGTGCGGTAAGACCGAGACGCTGCGCACGCTGATGGCGTCGCTGGTCGCGTCCGGGACGCCACAGCAGACGAAGATCGTGCTCGTCGACTACCGCCGGACGCTGCTCGGCGCCGTCGAGGGCGGTCACCTGGCCGGCTACGCGACGTCCTCGGACGCGTTGACCCCCATGGTGACCCAGCTCGTCGAGGTGCTCACCGCGCGGCGCCCGGGGCAGGACGTCACGCCGCAGCAGCTCAAGGAGCGTTCCTGGTGGAGCGGCCCGGACATCTACCTCGTGGTGGACGACTACGACCTCGTGGCCGGAGCCACCGGCAACCCGCTGGCGCCGCTGATGGAACTGCTGCCGCAGGCCCGCGACATCGGTCTCAAGGTGGTCGTCGCCCGGCGCAGCGGCGGGCTCGCCCGGGGTTTGTACGAGTCGTTCCTCGCCCGTATCCGCGACCTGGCCGCCGACGGACTGGTGATGAGCGGGTCGCGCGAGGAGGGCACCGTCCTCGGCGCGGTCCGGATGTCGCCGATGCCGCCCGGACGGGGGACCTGGGTGTCCCGCGCTCGTGGCGTCGAGCTGGTGCAGGTGGCGCTCGCCGCGGAGCCGGACGAACCTACCGGTCCCGGATCGCCGTGATCGTCCCGGTCATCGCCGGCCACGGCGGCTGCCGGAGCACGGCGAGGGTAGCGAGCGTCGCGGCCACGAAGCCCGTCGCCACCCCGATGAGCGCGATGCGGTCCGCGTCGACGGCCGGCGACCACACCGCCTGCCCGTCGCGGACGGTGTAGACGCCGATCGCTGAGACGCGGTCCCCGCCGCTGCGGCGGCGCCGGGTCCGGGAGACGGTGATCACCGTGGTGCCGTCGGGCGTGACGTGCGGATCGCCGAACACCACTCCCCGCGGGGCGGCACCGGGCACGGACCTCAACTCTGGGCGCATGCCCCCCATCATGCTCCCACCCGGCGGTGGGCGGGAGGAGTCGGCGGGTCAGGCCCCGGCGAGGCGTTCGACCACTGGGCGCATCGCCGCCACGGTGTGCCCGGCCAGCGCGATCAGGGAGAATCCGTACTCCTCGCGGCGACGGATCAGGGTCTCGCAGATCTCGTCCACCGAACCGTCCAGCAGTGCGGGACAGTCCACGGCGCGCAGGGCGTCCAGGTCGGTGCCGATGAACTGCCGCACGTAGTCAGGGGCGAGGCCGTTCACCGCGAACACCGAGCAGGCCAGTTCCACCCGGTCGCGCAGCGGCGCGGTGAGCGCGGCCAGCCGCTCGTCCGTCGTGTCCGGCGGCGTCGCCAGCGCCACGGTGTCCGCCCGCTCGCGGGCCAGCGCCAGCGCCTTCGGGCCGCCCGCGGCGATGAGCACCGGGGTGTGCCCGGCACCGTCGAGCGCGGTCAGGGCGTCGAGGGTCTCGGCCACCCGGGCCAGGCGCTCGGGGCCGGTGCCGAAGGGCACGCCGAGGGCCGCGGTGTCGCCGGCCACGTCGGGACGCCCGGTCCCGATGCCGAACCGGAACCTGCCCCCGCTGGTGATTCCGAGTGAATGCGCCTGCCACGCCACGTGCCTCGGGTCGTGCAGCGGCGAGGCGAGCACGAACGTGGCCACCTCGATCCGCGACGTGGCGCCGAGCGCGAGCGCCGCGGAGGTCATGCCGTCGGGCATCGGGTAGTTCTCCGGCAGCAGCAGCGCATCGAACCCGTCGTCCTCCACCGAGCGGGCGTAGGCGGCCCAGTCGCCCAGCTGCGGAACGGGCAGCGCGGTCACCGCGAAGCGGAACGGTCTGGTCATGTCAGGAACCTCCTGTGGGCGTGGCGGCCTCGTCGGGGCCGTCGGGTTGGAACAGCCGGAAGTGGGAACGATCCCGCTCCATGAACCGGCGCTCGTACACGCCGTCGATGCGTTTGCCGTCGAGCATCGCCGAGAGGTGCAGCCGGTCGCCGTCGAGCCGAGCGGTCACGGTGAGCGGCGCGTCGTTCTTCTTCTTGCGCAGTTCGAGTACGTCGTCGCCCTTGGGCTCGAGCAGCCACGCGGTGGTCGACCCGGTGGGCGTCTGTGTCACCACACTGTCGAATCCCTTGCTGATCTCCTCGAATCCGGCCTGGTTCGAGCCGCGCAACGTGATGGCGACGTTCGCCCACGGAGCCGGACGGGTCTGCGTGAGCGGCACGGGGGCGCCGTCGACCGTGAACGAGGTCGCGCGCCACACGCCGTCGAGCGGCGAGCGGGGTGTGATTGATGTAGGTCATGAGGGCACCCTGCGCCACTCCGAACAGGATCATGATGCAGGTCGCGGCGTACTTCACGACCAGACCTGTGATTGCGAGCCAGCGCGGACCGGGCGTCGGCAGCGGTGGAACCGGCTCCATACCGCCCCGATTGAGCCCGACCCGCAGCAGGTTCGGCAGGTACGGGACGGTGAGGGCCACAGCGATGACGAACAGTTCGCCGGAGACGATCTTCACGGGCACGTCGTAGAACAGGTTCATCATGAACACCTGCGTGGTCGCCACCAGCGCGAACAACAGGCCCAGCACCTTCGTGCGCCGGAACAGGAGCAGCAGGCCGGCGATCAGCTCCACCAGGCCGGTCGCGACGGAGTACGGGATCGACGCGCCCATGAAGCCCCAGAGCACGTGGAACATGCTGGTGTCGCCCACGAGCTGGAGCTGGTGGGACGGGAGGCTCATGTAGCCCATTTGGCTGGGGATCACCTTCGCCAGGCCGTAGAACACCATCGACAGCGCGAGGCCGTAGCGGGCGAAGACCTCGAGCAGGCCCGCGAGGGAACGGTAGTTCGGACGCTTCCCGTCGAGGAGCGTCCAGACGGCCACGATCACGAGGCCGACCACGATCCAGCCGAGGTGCCAGCACCAGCTCCAGAGGGCGTCGCCGCTGCCGCTCTGGAACAGCTCCACGCCCTCGCCGCGGGTGATGAAACTGCCGATCTGCGCGAGCGTCCACCAGACCCCGCCGTAGTACCAGATGGCGCCCAGCCCCACGTTGCCGAACACCGACAGCAGCACGATGCCGCCGCCGATCACGAACAACAGCCGGAAGGCGAGCTTCTGCGCCGAGCTCCAGCGCGCGGGTTCGCCGGCCTCGGGAGCGGGCGGCGCCGGCGGCCCGGGCGGCGCCGGCTGGACGGCATGCGCCGGTGGGAACGGGGCGGGAGAGGGCGGGGGCACGGGCGTCTGCGATGTGCTCATGCCCGAATCGTATGTGTTACTCACGATCACTCCTAGTGACAGATGTAACTCCCATCACGGGAAGTCGAGCACCGGCGCTCCCGGGTCCGGCTGGGGGTGGGTGAAGCGCAGGTCCTCCGCGGCGCGCTGCATCGGCCGCCGCTCGTAGTCGCCGGTGATCGACCGTCCGCCGACGCGACCGGCGAGAACCAGCCGGTCGGGGTCGGGCTGGGAGTACGAGAGCACGGTCTCCGGGCCGTCCTTGCGCTCGCGGAGGGTGAGCGAGGCACCGTCGACCTCGAGGAACCAGGGCGTGACGCTCGCGTCGGGCTCCTGCGAGACGAAGTTGGTCCAGCCGTCGCCGATCCGCTCCCAGAAGCCGGTGCCGCGGTAGGTGATCGCCACGTTGGTCCACGGCCGGTCGGCGAGCGTCGCCTCGCGGCCGTCCACGCGGAACGAGGTGGCGTGCCAGGTCCCGTCGAGCGAGGTGCGCGCCTGCTTCAGCGAGAGCTGCGAGGCGACGCCCATGAACGTGCCGAGCACGGTCACCGCGAGCACGGCGACCGCGGCGAGGGTGACGCCGGTGCGGCGCAGCCAGGTCCGGTCCGCGCCGGCGGCGCGCCAGATCGCGGGGCGGGCCCCGCCGCACGGCCGAACACGACCCGCACCAGGTTGATCCACTGCGGGGCGAGCATCGCCACCGCGATCACCAGGAACTCGAACGCGAGGAACTTCACGGGCACGTTGTAGAAGGTGTCCATGAGCACGACCTGCGTCATCGAGACGATCGCACCGAGGGCGCCGAGGATCCAGGTGCGGCGCGAGAGCAGCAGCAGGCCCGAGATCAGTTCGACGAGGCCGGTGACCACGCTGTAGCCGTCGGAGGCGCCCATGAAACCCCACAGCATGTTCATCCGGCTGATGTCGCCGGCGGGCTGCAGCGCGTAGGTGGGCAGCTGCATGAACACGAACTGCGAGGGGATCGCCTTGCCGAGGCCGTAGTAGATCATCCCCACCGCCAGCGCGATCCGGCCCGCCTGCCAGAGCAGGCCGCCGAGCGCGCGGTAGTCGCCGCGCCGTCGGTCCAGCAAGGACCACACCACGGTGATCACGAGCGCGGTCACCGCCCAGCCGAAGTGGTACTGCCAGATGGAGACGGTGTCGCCGGTGGCGGTGCTGGTGATCACCTCGTAGGTCGAACCGGTCAGCAGTGCGCCGAGCCGGCCGAACAGGGTCTGCACCGGCGCCAGCACGGGCGCCAGCAGCAGGCTGCCCCACACGGACAGCACCAGCAGGCCTCCGCCGAGGCTGACGAGCAGGCGGAAGCCGATGAGCTGCGCGGTGGTCCACGGTGCGGGGGTCGGCGCGGGGGTGGCGAGATCGTCGGCAGGTCGCTCCACCGGCGCGGTCGTCGAAGTCATGCCCCCGAACGTATTTTCCGACGGTGCGCCGCACATCCGGGATCGCCCCCTGTCGCACCCTGATCCGGGGCCCGGGTGGCGCACCGTCGGGGAGGGCCCGACGTTTTGACCTGCGCCGGGGCACCCGCGTACTCTGGTCCGCTGGTGTGTGGCGCCGCGCCGCCCGGTCCCGAGCGGATCCGGAGGGCGTGGAGCCAGAGTCCCGGGTCTCCGTTGGTCGCCGGGGTCGCTCTCGTCGCGCATGGACCGGCACCGAACCATCGAGCAGAGGATCTCCTGTGCCTACTTACACCCCGAAGGCGGGTGACGTGACCCGGCAGTGGCACGTCATCGACGCATCCGACGTGGTGCTCGGCCGCCTCGCCGTCGCGGCTGCCAACCTGCTGCGCGGCAAGCACAAGCCGACCTACGCCCCCAACGTGGACAGCGGCGACTACGTCATCATCATCAACGCTGAGAAGGTCGCCCTCTCGGGCGCCAAGCTCACCGACAAGCGGCACTACCGTCACTCGGGCTTCCCGGGCGGTCTGAGCTCGCGCTCGGTCGGCGAGGTCCTCGGCTCCAAGAATCCGGAGCGCGTGGTGCAGAAGGCCGTTCTCGGCATGATTCCGAAGAACAAGCTGGGCAACGCCATCGGCGGCAAGCTGAAGGTCTACGCCGGCCCGAACCACCCCCACACCGCGCAGCAGCCGGTTCCCTACGAGATCAAGCAGGTGGCGCAGCAGTGAGCGACACGATCGAGAACTTCGAGGGCGACGCCGAGGTCGTTCCCAACGAGTACACCTCCGAGACCCCTGAGGCCGCTGCCGAGACCCGCGCCCCCCGCGGCCCGGTGGTCGTCGAGCGCCCCGTCCAGACCGTCGGCCGCCGCAAGGAGGCCGTGGTCCGCGTGCGCCTGACCGCCGGCACAGGCAACTTCGTGCTGAACGGCCGCACCATCGAGGACTACTTCCCCAACAAGCTGCACCAGCAGCTGGTGAAGTCGCCGCTGGTCACCGTCGAGCGCCTCGATTCGTTCGACATCGCCGCGAACCTCAGCGGCGGCGGCCCGTCGGGCCAGGCCGGCGCGCTGCGCCTGGCCATCGCCCGCGCGCTGATCGAGGTCTCGCCCGAGGATCGCCCCGCGCTCAAGCGCGCCGGCTTCCTCACGCGTGACCCGCGTGCCGTCGAGCGCAAGAAGTACGGCCTGAAGAAGGCCCGCAAGGCTTCGCAGTACAGCAAGCGCTGATTGCAGCCGAACACGCCAGGGCAGGTATCCGCACTCGTGCGGGTGCCTGCCCTGGCGCGTTTCTCCACCACTTCTCATCAGTGAGGTTTTCTTTCCATGGGGCGTCTGTTCGGGACCGACGGTGTGCGCGGCCTGGCCAACAAGGATCTGACCGCCGATCTGGCGCTGCGACTGTCCGCCGCCGCGGCCGCGGTACTGGGTGCGCATGATCTCGAGGGCCGTGACCGGCCGTTCGCGGTGGTCGGCTGGGATCCGAGGGCATCGTCGGAGATGCTCTCCGCCGCGGTTTCCGCGGGTCTGACCAGCGCCGGGGTCGACGTGCTGCTCGTGGGCGTCATGCCCACGCCCGCGGTCGCGCACCTGGTGGCCGAGTACGACGCCGCGCTGGGCGTGATGATCTCCGCCTCGCACAACCCCATGCCGGACAACGGCATCAAGTTCTTCGCCCGCGGCGGGCACAAGCTGGAGGACGCGCAGGAGGACGCCATCGAGGCGGCCCTCGACGATCCCGCCCCGCCCCGCCCGACGGGCGCCGCGATCGGTCGGGTCAAGCGCGCGTTCGACGCTGTCGACCGGTACGTCGCGCATCTGGAGGCGGCGATCCATCAGCCGCTCACCGGCATCAAGGTCGTCGTCGACGCCGCCAACGGCGCCGCCTCGACGGTGGCCGCGAAGGCGTACCGGGACGCGGGCGCCGAGGTGATCGCGATCCACGACGCCCCCGACGGCCTCAACATCAACCGCGACTGCGGCTCGACGCACCTCGAGGGCCTGCGCGCGGCCGTCCTCGCGCACGAGGCCGACCTGGGGCTGGGCCACGACGGCGACGCCGACCGCTGCCTCGCCATCGACGCGCGCGGCCGCACCGTCGACGGGGACGCGATCATGGCGATCCTCGCCGTCGCGATGGACGAGGCGGGCGAGCTCACCGACCACACCCTGGTCGCCACGGTGATGAGCAACCTGGGGCTGCACCTCGCGATGAAGGCCGCCGGGATCACGCTGCGGACCACCGCGGTGGGCGACCGGTACGTGCTCGAGGAGCTGCGCACCGGCGGCTACGCCCTGGGCGGCGAGCAGTCGGGGCACGTCGTGCTGCCCGGGCTCGGCACGACGGGCGACGGGGTGCTCACCGGTCTCAAGCTCATGGAGCGGATGGCGCAGACGGGGTCGTCGTTGGCCGAGCTCGCGTCGGTGCTCACCGTGCTGCCGCAGGTGCTGGTGAACGTGCGAGTGATCGACAAGGCCGCCGCGATGGCGGACGCCGCGCTGACCGCCGCGCTGGCCGCGGAGGAGGCCGCGCTGGGCGAGGCGGGCCGGATCCTGCTGCGCCCGTCCGGCACGGAGCCGCTGGTGCGCGTGATGGTGGAGGCTCCGACCGAGGAGGTCGCCCGCGGCACGGCGGAGCGGCTCGCGGGTCTCATTTCCTGATCGGCTCTGTCGAAACGTTTTCATCACCGGTAGCGTGTGGGTATGACCGGTTACGAGGGTGTGCTGTTCGACTTCTCGGGGACGCTGTTCCGGCTGGAGCCGGACCCGGCGTGGTTCGCGGGCCTGACCGACGCGCAGGGCCGCGCGCTCGACGATGCGGCGCAGCAGGAACTGCTGCACCGGATGACGGTCCCCGTCGGGGAGCCGGTGCCGATGGACGACGAGGCGCGCCGCGCGTGGCACGCCCGCGACCTGAGCTCGGCGGACCACCGAAGCACGTACCTGCACGTGCTGGAGTACTCCGGAGTCACGGATCGCGGCGAGCGCGAGCGGCTCTACGGCGAGTTCTCGAACCCGCTGAACTGGTCGATCTACCCCGACACCGCCGACGTGCTCCGCGCGGTGCGCGACGCCGGCCTGCGGGTGGGCGTGCTCTCCAACATCGGCTACGACATCCGCCCCGCGTTCGCGCGCGAGGGCATCGACGGCCTCGTCGACGAGTTCGTGCTCTCGTTCGAGGTGGGGCACGCCAAGCCCGCCCCCGAGGTCTTCCGCGCCGCGGCCGCCACCCTGGGGCTGCCCCGGAGCGGATCCTCATGGTCGGCGACAGCGCCGAGGCCGACGGTGCCTCCCGTGCGGTCGGGTGCGGGTTCGCACAGGTCGAGCCGCTCCCCGTCGAGGCCCGCCCGTCCGGGCTGCTCGACGCGGTGCGGGCGGCCGGCGTCCTGTCCTAGCGCGGCGGCACCGGCGCGGGAACCGTTCGCCCGGCCCGTGCGTCCAATGTATGACGGGGACGCACGAGCGATGGGGGTCGCCAGTGGGCACGGAGATCGACACGGCTGCGGTGACGCGGGCGGGGAGCAAGTACCACGCGGTGGCCGATTCGCTCGGCACGGTCGCGGGCAGGATCCGCGGATACACCGCCGAGGCGGGGGACTTCGGCCGGAACTACCGCGCGCAGGGCGACGCCTACGGCGCGGCGCTCGGCTCGCTCGCCAAGGCCGTCGAGGCGTGGCGCGACGGGGCACGCGCGTGCGGGCAGGGCCTGCAGGTGTCGGCGTCCGCGCACGTGAAGACGGACGACGCGGGCGCGGCGGTGGTCACCGGTGGCTGATCCCACGGTCGACGACCTCCTGACGCTGGCGCCGCGCCGCTGCAGTACTTCCGGACGATGCTGGGCGTGGCGAAGGTGATCTCGCGCCGGTCCTGGCCGGACTGGCAGGGCGTGATCTGCGCGCAGTACGACTACGAACGCGGGATCGACCTCGCCGCGCTCCGCGGTGACGCCGCGCTGCTGCGCGCCCAGGCGACCGCCACCCGGCAGGCGGCGACCGACCAGTCGACGGCGCGCGGCGAGGTCGAGAAGGCGTGGCCCGACACCGCGGGCCGGGCGGCGGTGACCACGCTCGGCACCCAGCAGCAGCGCAGCGAGCCGACCGCCGCAGTGCTCGAGGCCACGGCCACCGCGGCGGAGGGTGCGGCCGCTGCCGTGCTTGCGGCGGTCACCTCGAAGATCAAGCAGCTCAGCGAGTTCAGCCAGTCCGGCGTGGACGTGGGCGACTTCTCCGGGCTCGTCGGGTACGCCGCGCCGACGCTGTACTTGATGACCCTGAAGGACCCCTCGCTCGTGCTGAAGTTCGAGAACCAGCTCGCCAAGGACCTGAACCGGTTCACGGCGATCATCAACCAGACCGTCGAGTCGGTGCGGGCGGCGTACGCGAAGGTTCCGGCCGCAGCGAACGCCGCGGATGCGTCCGCGTTCCCCGCGCCGGCGTTCGCGGCGATCACCGGCGCGACGCCCGCCTCGCCAGGCACGCCCACGAAACCGGGCGCGCCGTCGAGCCCCGTGACGGGAGGCGGTGGCACCGGTGGCGGTACCGGCGGTGGCGGTACCGGCGGTGGCGGTACCGCGTCCGGCGGGGGCGGCCGCACCACGAGCCCGACGGCGGGGAGTCCGACCTCCACGGCACCGTCGTCCGGAAGCCCGTCGTCGGGGACGCCGGTGTCCGTACCGGCCTCCACGTCCCCGGCGGCGGGCACCCCCGCGGCGGCGACCGCCACCCCGAGCACGGGCAGCCCCGCGACGACCACGCCGTCGAGCGCGCTGCCGTCGTCGGGCAGCGGAACGGGCACGTCCAGCATGCCGTCCTGGCTGTCCCAGTTGTTGCCCACACTGAAGGAGCAACTGGGGCTGGGCAAGTCCGGGGACGCGCAGGGGACCGGCAAGGACGGCGACGAGACCAAGCCGGGCGAGAAGACCAAGCCGGGCGACAAGGCCGACGAGAAGGACGCCGGAGCGGCACGGAAGGGCACCGGCGTGCCGGGGCAGGGCACGGTCACGGCCGTGCTGAGCCCCGACGGGAAGACGGTGGAAGTCACCGTCACCAAGCCCGACGGCACAGTCCAGCGCGCGACACTCGCGGTCGGCGAGGACGGCAGGCTCACCTGCGTCGACGCCACGCCCGACAAGGCGGGACCGTCCGAGCCGGGCGCGAAGCCCACAGCGGCGGCGAACCCGGGCGGCGCCACGCCGGCCGAGCCGGCCGACGCGAAGCCGACCGACCCGGCGGGCGCCAAGCCGGAGGGCGATGGGAAGCCGGAGGGCGATGGGAAGCCGGAGGGCGCAACGAAACCCGGGGGCGCTGCGAAGCCTGCCGAGCCGCAGGCGCCGAACCCGGGCGGCGGCACTCAGTCGGGCGGGACGGAGCCGTGCCCGCCCGGTGCTGCTCCGGCGGCGACGCCCACCCCGACGCCCACCCCGGCGCAGGCCCCGCCGCAGGCGACCGCACCGGAACAGGGCAGCGGCGCGACATTCGCGCTGACGGTGCCGTAGCAGAGGAGGACAGCATGGATCCGCACCAGTGGGACCTCGAGGCGCACGCCCGCGCCCTGCGCGTCGCCGAACGCGATGACGTGATCGGCGCGCTCATGGCGGCGGCGGGGATCGCGACCGACGAGGCGCCGATCACCCAGCCGATCCCCGTGATCGCCCGGGCCGAGCGCCCGGACACCTGGCTCAGCGCGGGCTGAGCGCCCGGACACCTGGCTCAGCGCGGGCTGAGCGCCCGCGCGGGTCAGCCGCGCGAGTCAGACCGTGCCGCGTCAGGCCAGGCTGCGCAGCTTCTGCAGTAGGCCCGGCTCCTCGGGCTCGGCGTTCGGGTCCCAGACGAACGACGAGTCGCCGAGGTCCGCGCCGAGCTCGGCGAAGGCCCGGAACTCCTCGTCGCCGGCGAGACCGCCGAGGAGAAAGCCGGTGAGCAGGGCGCGCACCGTCTTCTGCGTCTTCTTGTCGGACCCGCCGGCCCCGAGCGCGCCGCGCACCGAGATCCCCTCGGCCAGCCCGCCCGGCTCGGCGCCCGGGACGATCCGCAGCTCGGTGGGGCCCGCGTAGCGCAGGGAGAGCACACCCGCGTTGGACGTCATCGACTGCTCGTCGCCGGCGGCCGCGAGGATCAGCGCGTTCGCGGTGGTCGCGGTGGCGGCCTTCTCGGCCTGCGGCGACGTGGGCGCAGGAACAGCGCGGCGACGGCCTCGACGCGATGGTCGGCGGCGGCCGCGATCAGCGCGCCGCCGGCGCCCCAGCCGTGCCCGACGACGCCGCGCTTCGCCTTGTTCACGGTGATCTCACCGGTGCCGAGGCGCACCTCGGTGATGACGTCCAGCGCGGTGCCGAGGTCGAGGGCCAGCTTGCCGTCGGACGGCAGCACGCCGCGCTCGGTGTCCGGCGCCGCGACTACGATGCCCCAGGACGCGAGGTGCTCGAGGGTCTTGCGGTACCGCTTGGCGGGCGTCAGCCAGTCGTGCGCGAACGCCACCGCGGGCAGGTTCACGCCTTTCTCGGGCGTGTAGATCACGCCCGGCAGGCCGGCCACGCCCAGGTCGCCCTTGAGCACGCGGTGCGGGCCCCGGCCCTGCAACTGCTTCACCAGCTTGTTCGCATCAGTCACGTCGCTCACGTTAGCCGATTCGCGCGGACTGCAGGGGCGCGGATCGGCCGCCCTTGCACACTGCGATGGCTCGGATCTGCCGTACCGTGGCGGCGTGCGGCACTATCACCTCCCCGACGCGGTCCGGGACGCCGAGGCGCCCCTGCTCAGGGCGCTGCCCGACGGTGCGCTGATGCGCCGCGCCGCGTACGGGCTCGCGCGGGTCTGCGCGGCCGAGCTGGCGACCCGCACCGGCGGCACCGCCGGTCGGCGGGTCGCGCTGCTCGTCGGCTCCGGCGACAACGGCGGCGACGCCCTGTTCGCGGGCGCGGAGCTGCGCCGGCGCGGCGTCGCCGTGGAGACGGTGCTGCTGGCCCCGGACCGCGCGCACGCCGCCGGGCTGGCGGCGCTGCGCCGCGCGGGCGGGCGGGTCGTCGAGGCACCGTCGCGCCCGGACCTGGTGATCGACGGCATCGTCGGGATCAGCGCCCGCGGCGCGCTGCGGCCCGCGGCCGCCGAGGTGGTCGCCCGGATCACCGCGCCGATCGTCGCCGCCGACACCCCCTCCGGCGTCGACGTGACGACCGGCGTCGTCCACGGTCCGGCCGTGACGGCGGCGGTCACCGTCGCCTTCGGGGCGCTCAAGCCCGTGCACGCCCTCGCCCCCGCCCGCTGCGGCCGGGTCGAGCTGATCGACATCGGCCTCGACCTCGGGCCGGGCGCCCTGCGGGCCTACGACGACGCCGATCTGGCGGCGCGCTGGCCCGTGCCGGGCCCCGCCGACGACAAGTACAGCCAGGGCGTGCTGGGCGTCGTCGCGGGGAGCGATCGGTACCCCGGCGCCGCGGTGCTGGCCACCGGCGCGGCCGTCCGCGCGTCGTCGGGCATGGTCCGCTTCGCCGGTGCGGCCCGCGCCGCCGTGCTCGCGGCCTGGCCCGAAGTGGTCGCGAGCGACGACGTCGCGACGGCCGGGCGGGTGCAGGCCTGGGCCGCCGGGCCGGGGATGGGGACCGACGGTGCCGCCGCGGACCGTCTGGCCGCCGTCCTCGACCAGGACCTCCCGACGGTGCTCGACGCCGACGCACTGACCCTGCTCGCCGAGCACCCCGGGCTGCTGGCGGGCCGGTCGGCGCCCACGGTGCTCACCCCGCACGCCGGGGAGTTCGCGCGGCTGCTGGGGCCCGTGGGGAACGACCGGGTCGCCGCGGTCCGGGAGGCGGCCCGCGAGCTCGGGGCGACGGTGCTGCTCAAGGGGCACGTCACCGTGATCGCCGGGCCCGACGGCACCGTCGTCGCGGACACCGCGGGGTCGTCCTGGGCGGCCACGCCCGGTTCGGGTGACGTGCTGACCGGCCTCGTCGGCGCGCTGCTCGCGTCGGGCCTGACCCCGCTGGCCGCTGCGGCGTGCGCAGCCCGGGTCCACGGCCTGGCGGCGGCCCGCGCCGCCGACGGCGCCCCGACTCACGCCGCCGCGATCAGCGCCGCCGTGCCGGGCGTCCTGCGGGGCGTGCTGCGCGACTAGGCTGATGAGCGCCATGAACACACAGATCCCGGCGTCCGGACTCGAGCGCCTGACCGCACAGATCGACCTGGGTGCGCTCGCCCACAACACGCGGATCGTCGCCGAGCGCGCGCCGGGCGCCGCGGTGATGGCCGTGCTCAAGGCCGACGCCTACGGCCACGGCGCGCTCCCGGTGGCCGGGGCCGCCCTCGCGGGCGGCGCGACCGAACTGGGCGTCACCACGATCGACGAGGCGCTCGCCCTGCGCGAGGGCGGCGTGACGGTCCCGATCCTGAGCTGGCTGTCGACGTCGGGGTACGAGGCCGCCATCGACGCCGACGTGCGGCTCGGCGTCAGCTCGCCGCGGCAGCTCGCGGACGTCGTGAAGGCCGCGCGCGCCGTCGGGCGGCCCGCCGTGGTGCACGTCAAGGTGGACACGGGCCTGGCCCGCAACGGCGTGGCCCCCGGCGAGTGGGCCGCGACCCGCGCCGGCCTCGTCGACGCCGAGCGGGCCGGGCACGTGCGCCTGCAGGGCGTGTTCACCCACCTCGCGCACGGCGACGTGCCGGACCACCCGTTCCTGGACGTGCAGCGCGACGCGCTCGCCGCCGTCGTGGCCGACGCCCGCGCCCACGGGCTCACCCCGGAGCTGGTGCACGCCGCGAACTCGGCCGCGGCGCTCACGCGGCCCGACCTGCACTTCGATCTGGTGCGGCCCGGGATCGCGCTGTACGGCGGTGTCCCGGTGCCCGGCACCGACTTCGGGCTGCGGCCGGTGATGACCTTCGCCGCGCCGGTCATCCTGATCAAGCCGATCCGGGCGGGCGACGGGGTCAGCTACGGCCACAGCTGGATCGCGCCGCGCGACACGATGGTGGGCCTGATCCCCGCGGGCTACGCCGACGGGGTGTGGCGGCCGCTGAGCAACCGCATCGAGGTCGCGATCGGCGGTCGGCGGTTCCCCCAGGTCGGCCGGGTGTGCATGGATCAGTGCGTGATCGACCTGGGGCCGGACGGCGGCGGGGTCGCGGAGGGCGACACCGCGGTGCTGTTCGGCGACGCGCCCGGCGCCGACCGGGCCGCGGACTGGGCCGACAAGCTCGGCACCATCGACTACGAGGTGCTCACCGGAGTGCGCGGCCGCGCCGCGCGGACGTACACGGGGGCGCCGTGAACGACACCGAACCGGGCCGCTTCCCCGGCCCCGCGCTCCTCGCCGGGCTCGGCACGGGCGTCGCCGTCGCCGCGCTGACGGGGCTCGCCGCCGCCGGCCGGTTGCTGGGGCTGCGGGGCGGGGGACCGGACACCGTCGACCCCGATGACCTGCGGTTCCGTGCCGACCGCGAGTCGATCGTGATGAGCGCGGACGGGGTGCCGCTGCACGTGCGGGAAGTCGGGCCGCGGGACGCGCCGGTGACGGTGCTGTTCGTGCACGGGTTCACGCTGCGGACCGCGTCCTGGGTGCTCGTGCGCAACGCGCTGGCCGCGCGCTGGGGCGACGACGTGCGCATGGTGTTCCCCGACTGTCGCGGGCACGGCGACTCGGGGTCGTGCACGGCCGAGCAGAGCACCGTCGCGATGCTCGGGGACGACATCGCGACGGTCCTGCGCGTCCTGGTCCCGACGGGGCCGGTGGTGCTGGCCGGGCACTCCATGGGCGGCATGGCGATCTGCGCGCTCGCGACCGGGCATCCGGAGCTGTTCGGGTCCCGCGTCGTGGGGGCCGCGCTGCTCGGCACCGCGTCGCACGCGCTGACCGACGTGGGACTGGCTGCCGCGCTGCGGAATCCGGTGCTCGACGTGTTCCGGGCGGCCGTCCGGTTCCTGCCTTCGGTGGTGGGGCGCGGCCGCGAGGTGATCACGCCGTTCGCGGCCCCGTTCGTCACCGCGGGCGCGTACGGGCCGGGGGACCACAGCCTGTCGATGACCACGTTCTCGTCGACGATGAGCCTGTCGGCCCCGCTCGATACCTACGCGGGCTTCATGCCCGCGCTCGAGTCGTACGACGAGCGCGCCGCGCTGCCCGTGCTGCGCCGGATCGCGACGTCGGTGGTGTGCGGCGACCACGACTGGATGACGCCCCTGCGCAAGTCGAAGGCCCTGGCCGAGGCGCTGGACTCGGAGCTGGTGGTGCTGTCCGACACCGGGCACATGCTGGTCCTCGAGGCTGCCCCGCGGGTGGCCACGGCGATCGCGGAACTCGTCGCGCGGGCGGTGCCGGCATGACCGAACGCGTGTTGCCCGAGGTCGAGGACACCGAGGCGCTCGGGCGCGAGCTGGCCGCCGAGCTGACCGCGGGCGACCTGGTGATCCTCGACGGCCCGCTCGGCGCCGGGAAGACCGCGCTGACTCGCGGGATCGCCGCCGGGCTCGGCGTGCTCGGCCGGGTGTCGTCGCCCACGTTCATCATCGCGCGCGAGCACCGTCCGGGGTCCGACGGTGCGCCCGGCCTCGTCCACGTGGACGCCTACCGGCTGGGCGGCCTCGACGAACTGGACGCGCTGGATCTCGACACCGATCTCGAGGACTGTGTGGTGGTCGTCGAGTGGGGTGAGGGCGTCGCCGAGCGGCTGACCGACCGCCATCTGAAGGTCCGGCTGCGGCGGGCCGAGGGGACCGACGTACGCACCGCCACCTGGGAGTGGTCCGACGGGACCTGAACGGCCTCGGGCAGCGCCGACGCGACACCGGTTCAGCCTGAGGCGTCGTCGGTGAGGGCGCGCAGGCGCTGTTCGGCGTCGCGGCTGGCGGTGGTGCAGATGCAGGCGTTGTTGCCCTCGGCGTCGGCGAGCACCCAGAACGACGGGGCGTGCTCGTGCGAGATCACCCGTCCGCCCGCCTCGACAGCGGCGGAGATCCTCTCGGCCGCCTCCCTCGGGTGCACCCAGATGTCCAGGTGGAAGCGCTGTTTCGGCGTCGCGTGCGGTTCGGTGTCCTGGAACCAGATCAGGGCGTCGGCGCCGTGGACGCGGATCTCGGAGCCGTGATCGTCCTCCTCGACCTGCGCGCCGAGCACCGCCGCCCAGAACGGCGCGATCGCCGCCGCGTCGGCCGTGTCGAGGCCGAGCTCGATCACGGACAGCTCGTTCGGGCTCGCCGCGATCGACCGCTCGTGGGCGAGCTCGGAGAACCGCCGCGCCAGGCGTACGTCCCGCTCGGTGGTGCCGCCGGCGTCATGGCTGTCGAGCAGTACGTCGACGGTGCCGTAGCGCAGCGTCAGGTCGGGGTGGTGGTTCGCGGCCTCGGCCTCGGCGGCGAACGCCGTGACCAGCTCGAGGCCGGTCGCGAAATCATGGGTGTGGAACCGGGTGCGCAGGCCGCGGACCAGCGGCGCCCAGTCGGGCAGGGTCTGATCGCTCATTCATACACCCATCGTGCCCCTGGAGGCCCGGGTGAATCCACGGCTCAGCGTCGATACGAAGCCGAATCCGGCTTCCCGTGCCCGCAGAGCCGCGCGTTCACCCGACGGTGCTGATGGCCTCGATCGCCTCGACCACCACGTCGGGGCGGTCGAGGGAGACGAAGGTGCGGGCACCGTCGACCTCGACGAACCGGGTGCCGCCCGGCCGGTCGTCCCCGAAGGCGGCGGCGAGGCGGCACCCGAGCCGCGGCGTGAAGCAGCGGTCGGCCATGCCCCAGGTGAGCGTGACCGGCCCGGGGAACGCGCGTACCGTCGGCGTGACCCGCGCGAGGTCCGCCGTGTCGATCCCGGCGAACAGCGCGGTCACGTCGGCGCGGATCTTCTCCGCCACCTGCACCGGGCGCACCCAGGACGCGGTGAGCTCGGGGTCGAGGTGGTTCGCCAGCAGGCCGAAGCCGAGCGGGGAGTGGCGCAGGGCGCGCACGCGCATCGTCGACATCAGCGGCTTGAGCAGCGCGGGGCGCTTGAGCAGCGCGAACAGCGTCGCGAACGGCTGGGGCGGGAAGGTGTCGAAGGCGTCGCAGTTGGTCAGCACGACGCGGCCGATCAGCTCGGGCCGGGAGCCCAGTAGGTACTGGCAGATCGCGCCGCCGGTGTCGTTGCCGACCAGCGTGCAGCCGGTGATGCCCTGGTCCTCGATGAACTCGGCGATCAGCCGGGCGACGCCCCGCGGACCGTCGGCGACGGCGTCCGGGCAGGCGATGCGGTGCGAGCCGAGCGGCCAGGTGACCGCCCAGCAGCGATGGCCGGCGGCGCCGAGTGCGCCGGCCACGCGGTCCCACAGCTGTAGGTCGACGAGGGCGCCGTGCACGAACAGCACGGGCGGGTGATCGGAGGTCTCCGGGCCGTAGACGTGGAAGTCGACGGTGCCGGACGGAAGCGACGCGATGCTCATGCGGGGACTCCTGTGGGGACGGGGTCCGCGCCCGCCGCTGCGTCACGGGTCTCGCGGAGGTACAGGTACAGGGGGAGCGAGAGCGACAGTCCCACCAGGCACGTCGCGGGGACGACGAGCCACCACCGGTGTACACCGCTCCGCCGCGCGTCGGTGGCGGACCACACGAGGAACACCACGATCGAGAGCAGCACGTCGGCGGTGAAGCCCGACGCCGCCCCGTTCGGGAACAGGCTGCGCAGGAACAGCGGGACGTCGAGCCCCTCGGCGGCGAAGAACCCGCCGAAGAACACCCACGGCACCACCGTGCCGATGACCATCATGACCAGGTAGAACCACCGCATGGCGCGCCCTTCGCGTGTCGGGACTAGAGTTCGGAGCGAACTTACGGACACTTGGTATGAAAGTTACGTGCAGGCTGTATGGAAGTCAATGGTGAGGGCCGGACCGGTCGCCGGACCCAGGCGGAGCGCACCGCCGCGACGCGCGCCGCGCTGATCGGCGCCGCGCGCACGCTGTTCGGCGAGCGCGGCTACGCCGACGTCGGAACCCAGGCGATCGTCGAGGCGGCGGGCGTCACCCGCGGCGCGCTCTATCACCAGTTCGGCGACAAGAAGGGCCTGTTCGAGGCGGTCTTCGACGCGGTCGAGGAGGAGAGCATCGGGGGTGCGGCGCGGGCCGTGGCGGAGGCCGGCGAGCTGGACCCGGTCGACACGATGCTGGTCGCGGTCGACGCGTTCCTCGAGGCGATCGCCGCGCCCGGCATCACCCGGATCACCATGATCGACGCGCCGTCGGTGCTCGGCTGGGAGGCGTGGCGGGCGCGCGGCGAGAAGTACGGGCTGGCGGTGATCGAGGCGTTGATCACGCGGGCGGTGGAGCGTGGCGAGCTCGAGGCGCAGCCGGTCCGCCCGCTCGCCCACGCGATCCTCGGCATGCTCGACGAATCCGCCCTGTACATCGGGCGGGCCGACGACCGCGACGCCGCCATCGCGGAGGTGCGCGCGGTGATCGCCCGTTTCATCCGCGGACTCATGCCCGGGTAACCTGCACATATGCATGTGCTCGCCCTGGACACCGCCACGCCGGCGCTCACGGTGGGCATCGTCGACTCCGAGAGCGGCGCCGTGCTCGCCGAGCGCAGCCGCACCCACGCGCGCGGCCACGCCGAGGTGCTCACCCCCTTCCTGCTCGAATGCCTCGCCGAGGCCGGGCTGGAGCGCGCCGACCTCGGCGCGGTGGTCGTCGGCTGCGGGCCGGGTCCGTTCACCGGCCTCCGCGTGGGCATGGCCACCGCCGCGGCGTTCGGCGACGCCCTCGGCATCGAGGTGCACGGCGTCTGCAGCCTCGACGCGATCGCGCACGGCACCTCCGGCGACGTCGTGGTGGTCACCGACGCTCGCCGCAAGGAGGTCTACTGGGCCCGGTACTCGGACGGGGCACGCACCGCCGGTCCCGGCGTCATCAAGCCGGCCGACCTGGACGCCGGCGACGCCCGGGTGGTCGAGGGATCGCCCACGCCCGCGAGCCTCGTCGCCGTCGCCCGGCCCCTGCTGGGCACGCCGGCGCAGCCGCTGGTCCCGCTGTACCTGCGCCGCCCCGACGCCGTGGAGATGGCCGCGCGTGGTTGAGATCGGTCCGCTGCGCGCCGACGAGGCCGAGCGCTGCGCCGAGCTCGAGCAGGTGCTGTTCCCGGGTGACAGTCCCTGGCCCGCATCGTCGTTCACGCCCGAGCGGCACACCCGCTTCTTCGCCGCCCGCGACACGGCCGCGGACGGCGGGCTCGTCGGGTACGCGGGAATCGGTCTGCTGGGCAACAGCTTCTTCCCCGAGGCGGAGGTGCTCACGATCGGCGTGGATCCCGAGTTCCAGGGCCGGGGAGTGGGATACGCCCTGCTGCGCACCCTGCTGGAGGTGGCGGACGCGCGCGGCGGCCCCGTCTTCCTCGAGGTCCGCACCGACAACGACACCGCCCGGACCCTGTACGAGCGCAACGGATTCGCCACCGTCGGGCTGCGGAGGAACTACTACCGGCCGTCCGGGGCCGACGCGTACACCATGAAGCGCGAGAGCAGAGGGAGTGAGCCGCAGTGATCGTCATGGGTGTCGAGAGCTCGTGCGACGAGACGGGCGTCGGCATCGTCGACTGGGATCCGCAGTCGCGCACCGCCGTTCTGCTCGCGGACGAGGTGGCGTCGTCGCAGGACGAGCACGCCCGGTACGGGGAGTGGTGCCCGAGGTCGCGTCGCGCGCGCACCTCGAGGCAATCGTGCCGACGATGCGCCGCGCCCTCGCCGCCGCCGGCGTGGACCGCCCGGACGCGCTCGCCGTGACCATCGGCCCCGGCCTCGCCGGTGCCCTGCTGGTTGGCGTCGCCGCGGCGAAAGCCTATGCGGCGGCGTGGGACGTGCCGTTCTACGGACTGAACCACCTGGGCGGGCACGTCGCCGTCGACACCCTCGAGCACGGCCCCATGCCGCCCTGCGTCGCGCTGCTCGTGTCGGGTGGGCACACGCACCTGCTGCACGTGACCGACCTGGGTGCGCCGATCACCGAGCTCGGGACCACGGTCGACGATGCCGCGGGCGAGGCGTTCGACAAGGTCGCCCGCCTGCTCGGTCTCGGCTACCCGGGTGGGCCGGTGATCGACGACCTTGCGCAGCAGGGTGATCCGCAGGCCATCCGCTTCCCGCGCGCGATGACCCGGCAGCAGGACGCGCGGCACGACTTCTCGTTCAGCGGCCTCAAGACCGCCGTTGCGCGCCACGTGGAGGCGGAGCGGGCCGCGGGCCGCGAGCCGAACGTGCCGGACATCGCCGCGAGTTTCCAGGAGGCCGTCGCGGACGTGCTGACGTTCAAGGCGATCCGCGCGGCGCAGGACGTGGGCGTCGAGACGATGGTGCTCGGCGGCGGGGCGACCGCGAATTCGCGGATCCGCAGCCTCGCTCAGGAGCGCTGCGACGCTGCGGGTATCGAGCTCCGCGTGCCGAAGCCGCGCCTGTGCACCGACAACGGCGTGATGATCGCGACGCTCGGTGCGCACGTGATCGACGCGGATCCGACCCCCACCGCGCTCGGTGCGGCCACGGATCCCGGCCTGTCCGTGCGGATCAGCAAGGTGTGACCCGGGCGGCCCGCGGCGCGGCGGGTGCGGTCAGCCCTCGCCACAGAGGTAGTCGCGCATCTCGCAGTCCGCGGACTCGGCGCGCAGGACCGAACGATGGGTGGGGCGGGCATCCCGGTACCGCTGCTCGCCGAGGTCCGTGATGGCGGTGAACACCGACCGCCGGTCGCTCTCGCACATCGTTCGCGTGGCCAGTCCGTCCTTCTCCAGCCTCGCCACCAGTCGCGACAGCGCCGACTGCGACAGGTGCACGTGATCGGCAAGGTCCGACATGCGGACCTTGGCGTCGTCCTCGCTCCGGGCGCGGGCGAGCTGCTCGAGCACCTCGAACTCCGATGACGTGATCCCGTGCGCCGCGAGCGCGCGATCAAGGGCGCAGCTCATGCGCGAGTAGTCCCGCATCAGCCGGTGCCACTGGTCGGCCAGTGCGTCGTCGGCCGGCGTGCAGCTTCCCGACGGTGCCGTGGCCAGGTCTTTCGCGCCCATGTCCGCAGTCTACACCGGACGGGTGCAAAATATTCCTGAGAAATAAATGTAGACACATTGAATGCATGCGCATAAAGTTCCGGACGTGACCACGACACACGAACCCCCGACAGCACCGTCGAACCCGGCCCCCGGGAGGGCGGAACTCCACGTCACCACCCCGTCCGGATGGACGTCCCGGACCTGGCTCCTGCTGCTCGTCCTCTGCGGCGCGCTGTTCCTCGACGCCCTCGACATCTCGATGGTCGGCGTGGCGCTGCCCTCCATCAAATCCGCGCTGGGCATGGATCCGTCCGCGCTGCAGTGGATCGTCTCCGGCTACGTGCTCGGCTACGGCGGCCTGCTGCTCCTCGGCGGCCGCGCGGCCGACCTGATCGGCCGTCGCCCGGTCTTCCTCGGCGCCGTCCTCGTCTTCGGCGTGGCCTCCGTCGCCACCGCCTTCGTCGACCTGCCCGCCGCGCTCATCGCGCTGCGCTTCGTCAAGGGCGTGGCGGCCGCGTTCACCGTGCCCGCCGGCCTGTCCATCATCACCACGACCTTCGCCGAGGGGCCCGCCCGCAACAAGGCCTTCTCCATCTACACGGTGGCCGGCGCCTCCGGCTTCTCGATGGGGCTCGTGTTCGGCGGCCTGCTCACCGAGGTCTCCTACCGGCTGACCCTGCTCTTCCCGGGCCCGATCGCGCTCGCCCTGGTGTTCCTGGGGTGGAAGGTCATCCCGCACACGGCACCGTCGGAGCGCTTCGCGCTGGCGCGGTTCGACGTGGCCGGGGCCCTCACCTCGACCGGCGCGCTCCTGATCCTCGTCTACACGGTGGTCCAGGCGCCCCACCTCGGCTGGGCCTCGCCCACGGTGCTCGTCCTGTTCGCGGTGTCCGCGCTGCTCGCGGTGGCCTTCGTCGTCATCGAGGCCAAGCACCGGCACCCGCTGGTCCGGCTGGGCATCCTGCGCTCCGTCCGGCTGGTGCACGCCAACCTCGCCGGCTTCGTCATGTTCGGCGGCTACGCGGCCTTCCAGTTCCTGGTCACGCTCTACGTCCAGGACTCCCTGGGCTGGAGCCCGGTCGCGATGTCGCTCGCGTTCCTGCCCGCGGGCCTGCTGGTGGTGGCCTCGGCCACCAAGATCGACGCCGTGCTCGACCGCGTGAACAGCACCGTCCTCGTCGCCATCGGCCTCGCGGCCTTCCTCGGCGCGTACGTCTGGTTCCTCCGCGCGGAGGCCGGCGCCAGCTACTGGCTGTTCCTGTTCCCGACGATCCTGCTGCTCGGCGTGGGCTTCGCCCTCACCTTCCCGGCCGTCAACTCGCAGGCCACCGAGGGCGTGGACGACGACGAACAGGGCCTCGCCTCCGGCCTCCTCAACACCTTCATCCAGGTGGGCGGCGCTGTGATGATGGCTGTCGTCACCGCGATCACCACGAGCGCGGGATCGCATTCCGAGCCCGGGCAGCTGCTGCCCGGCATGACCACCGCCATCGCGGTCGTCGTGGGGCTCACCCTCGTCGGCCTCGCCGGCACGGTGTCGGTCCTGGCCTTGTCGCGCCCGTCCAAGTCCGACGGTGCCGCACCGTCGCGCCCGGAACCGTCCTCGGCGAACGCGGGTGCGGGAAGTACCGCCCACGACTGAGTAGTCCTACGCTGCCGTGCCGAATCCCGGCGCGGCAGCGTAGGGGTATGCCTCAGAACACTCCCTCGTACAACGCGCCGAACGCGTTCACGCCGGACGCCCGGATCGCCCGGATCGCGGGCGAACTCGACATCACCGTCAAGCGCCTGCAGTGGATGCAGGCCCAGCTCGGCGAGATCGCCCGCCCGGTGGCCCCCGTGCTCCTGACCTCCGCCGCGCCCCGCCGGGTCGCGGCTCCCGCGGGGCCGCCGCCGGCGCCGGTCCCGCTCCGCCCCGCGGCGCCGGTCCCGCTCCGCCCCGCGGCGCCGATCCCGTTCCGGCCGGCGCCCGGCCGGCCCCCGCTCGCGCCCCGCCCGGCGAAGCCTCCCGCGTTCACCGTGGCCCGCGTGCTGGCCGGGGCGGGCGTGCTCGTCACCCTGATCGGCGTGGCGTTCCTGCTGGTCCTCGCCGCGCAGGCGGGGCTGCTCGGCCCCGCGGTGCGCGTCGGCCTGGGCGCCGCCCTCGCGACCGGGCTGTTCGGCGCCGGCGTGTGGCTGCGCGGACGGCCCGGCGGGCGCACCGGGGCCGCGGCGCTCGTGGCGACCGGCGTCGCGGCCGCCTACCTCGACACCGTCGCGGTGACGGGGATCTACCACTGGGTGCACCCGACGATCGGGCTCGCCCTCGCCGGGCTGATCGCGCTCGGCGGGCTGGCGCTGGCCGCCCGGTGGCGCTCGCAGTGGCTCGGAGTGGCGCTGTTCGCGCCGACGTACGTGCTGGCCCCGCCGCTCGCCGACGACGGCTACCTGCTCGGCGGATTCACCCTGATCCTGGCGATCGCGTCGCTCGGGATCTCCCGGCCGTCGGCGTGGCCGTGGCTGCACGTGGTGCGCGCGTCCGGCACATCCGTCACCCTCGCGGTGCTGGCGCTGGCCGCGGGGCCCGCCGACGCCCTGCCGATCCTGGGTGGCACCGTCCTCGGCGCCACCATCGGTCTGCTCGCCGCCGCCGACGGCGCGGCCCGCGCCGGCCGGTCCTGGCCGCTCGTCTCCGCCGGCATCGTCACCGTGACGCCGGTGCTGCTCGCCGCGATCGGCGCGCCCGACTGGGCCGCGGCCGGCGCGGCGCTCGCCCTCGTGGCGTCGACGGTGGCCCTCGGCCTGCTGCCCGGCACGAACGCCTCGGTCCGCGCGGTGTGGTTCGGCGTCGCGGCGTTCGCCGCGCTGATCGGGACCGCCGTCGCCGCGCCCGCGGTGTGGTTCGCGGCGATCGTGCTCGTGCTCGGCGCGGCCGCTCTGCTGGCGTCGGGCCGCGCACCGTCGGGCTGCTGGGCGGGGCCGGGCTCGGGGCTGTGGGCCTGCTGGTCGCGCTCGCCCGGTTCGCGCCGACGGTGATCGAGATCGATCGCGCGGGGCGCTACGGCGCGGGGACCGCGCCGGCCGTGGCGGCGTCGGCGCTCGCGCTGGTCTTCGCCGTGGTCGCGGTGTGGCGGCTGCTGCCCCTGCTGCCGGACGAGCTGCGACCGGTGTTCGGCGTCGCCGGCGGGATCGCCGCGCTGGGTGCCGTCACGGCGCTGCTCGCCAACGCCGGGTACGCCGTGGCCGGCGCCGAGGGGATGCGCTGGGCCACGGCGCAGCCACCGTGTTGTGGATCGCGACGGGGGCCGTCCTCCTGCTGCAGCGGCGCGTCGCGGGCGGGGCGGTGGCCACTGTCGCGGGCCTGGCGATGATCGGCGCCGCCGTCGCCAAGCTCTTCCTGTTCGACCTGGCCGCGCTCGACGGGGTGGTGCGCGTCGCGGCGTTCCTGGTGGTCGGCGTGATCCTGCTCGGGGTCGGCGCGGTCTACGCCGCCCGGTCGGACCGCCCCGGCCGCCGGCCCGCCGCCTGACGGGAGCGCACCAGCTGCCATGCGGCGTCGGCCAGGCCGATCGTCGCGTAGGCGCCCGTCGCGGCCACCATCAGCCGGCCGGCCCGGCGCACCCCGGGGTCCTCGGTCGCGGACAGCCGGACCGCCCCGTTCACCGTGTCCACGACGTCGACGAGCAGCCCCAGCCGGCGCCACCGGGCCCGGGTCGCGCCGTCGCCGGTGAGATAGCCGACGCCGATCGCGAGGGCCCGCACCCCGAACACCCCGATCAGGTAGTCGGTGTGCGGCGAGGCCAGCTGGGGCGTTCCGGCGGCGCGCAGGTTCGCTCGCGGCGCGAGGACGGCGGCGACGCCCCAGGCGACGCGGCCTGCGGCGAGCGCGGTGAACGCGGGGGCGAGAGGGTCCGTGGCAGCGGTGTTCGTCGTCATGGGACGAGTGTGCGCGGGTCGGGGCGGACCGTCGATTACCTCGAAGGTAAGCGAGGCGGTTCGGCGCGCCCCGTCGCGGCCGCGGCCGATGCCCGGATCGAGTGTTTCGACCCACACCTTGAGTGCTAGCACTCACGTGGGTAGAGTGCTAAGTGGTTCGTGCGGCCACCCGGCCGCACAAGGTGACGCCGGCACCCGCGACGACGGCTGTGACTTTTCGGGCCAGAGAACAACATGACACCGATACCCCTACATGGAGGCGAACTGTGGCAAGCGTGAACATCAAGCCGCTTGACGACAAGATCCTGGTCAAGGCCACCGAGGCCGAGACCACCACCGCGTCGGGTCTGGTCATCCCGGACACCGCCAAGGAGAAGCCGCAGACCGGCACCGTCGTCGCCGTGGGCGAGGGCCGCGTGACCGAGCAGGGCAACCGCGTCCCCACCGGCATCAACGAGGGCGACACCGTGCTGTTCAGCAAGTACGGCGGCACCGAGTTCAACTACAACGGCGAGGAGTACCTGGTGCTCAGCTCGCGCGATGTCCTCGCGGTCATCGGCAAGTAACCCGCGCGATCGTGCGACTTCGGACCGCCCCGCTCAGGCGGGGCGGTCCGGCCGTATCTAAGGAGCCCACATGGCTAAGCAGATTGCATTCGACGAGAACGCGCGCCGCGCGCTGGAGGCCGGCGTCGACGAGCTCGCCGACGCGGTCAAGGTGACCCTCGGACCGCGTGGCCGGCACGTCGTGCTGGCGAAGGCGTTCGGCGGTCCGCTCGTGACCAACGACGGCGTGACCATCGCCAAGGAGATCGAGCTGGAGGACCCGGTCGCGAACCTGGGCGCCCAGCTGGTGAAGTCCGTCGCCACCAAGACCAACGACATCGCCGGCGACGGCACCACGACCGCCACGGTGCTCGCGCAGGCGCTCGTCAAGGAGGGCCTGCGCAACGTCGCGGCCGGTGCCAACCCGATCGAGTTCGGCAAGGGCATCGGCGCCGCCGCCGACGCCGCGTCCGAGATCCTCGTGTCGCAGGCCACCCCCGTGGACGGCGAGAAGGCGATCGCCCAGGTCGCGACCGTCAGCTCGCGCGACGAGGAGCTGGGCGAGATGATCGGCGCCGCGATGAGCAAGGTCGGCGCCGACGGCGTCGTCACCGTCGAGGAGAGCTCGGGCGTGGACACCGACGTGGTGGTCACCGAGGGCGTCCAGTTCGACAAGGGCTACATCTCGCCGAACTTCGTGACGGATCTCGAAGAGCGCAAGGTCGTGTTCGACGACGCGCTCGTCCTGCTCTACCGCGACAAGATCACCTCGCTGCCGGACTTCCTGCCGCTGCTCGAGAAGATCCTCGAGACCGGTAAGCCGGTGCTCATCGTGGCCGAGGACGTCGAGGGCGAGCCGCTCTCGACGCTGGTCCTGAACACGCTGCGCAAGACGATCCGGGCCGTCGCCGTGAAGGCGCCGTTCTTCGGCGACCGCCGCAAGGCGTTCCTCGAGGACCTCGCCGTCGTCACGGGCGGCACCGTCGTCAACACCGACCTGGGCCTGAGCCTCGCGACGGCCGGGATCGACGTGCTGGGCAGCGCCCGCCGCGTCGAGGTGACCAAGGACTCGACCACCATCGTCGACGGTGCCGGGTCCGCGGACGACGTGGCCCAGCGGACCGCGCAGATCAAGGCCGAGATCGAGCACAGCGATTCGGATTGGGACCGTGAGAAGCTCTCCGAGCGCCTCGCGAAGCTGGCCGGCGGCGTGGCCGTGATCCGCGTCGGCGCCCACACCGAGACCGAGCTCAAGGAGCGCAAGCACCGCGTCGAGGACGCGGTGTCCGCCGCGCGCGCCGCGGTCGAGGAGGGCATCGTCTCCGGCGGTGGCACCGCCCTGGTCAAGGTCAGCGCGCAGCTGGCCGACCTGGAGGACTCCTCGGAGGGCGACGCCAAGCTGGGCGTGCGGGCGTTCCGCCGCGCGCTGACGGCGCCGCTGTTCTGGATCGCCACCAACGCGGGCGAGGACGGCTCCGTCGTCGTCAGCAAGGTGACGGAGTCGGGTGACGGCTTCAACGCCGCCACCCTGCAGTTCGGCGACCTCATCGCCGACGGTGTCATCGATCCGGTGAAGGTCACCCGCAGTGCCGTGGTGAACGCCGCGTCCGTGGCGCGGATGATCCTCACCACCGAGGCCACCGTCGTCGACAAGCCGGCCGAGGAGCCGGAGGACGCGCACGCGGGCCACGCGCACTAGTCCCGCGTCACGAGCAGCGCCCGACCGTCCGGTCGGGGGCGCTTGTTCGTGGCGGGGCGTCAGCCGGCGATCCGGCTCGGCTTCACCCGGGTCTTCGCGGCGAGGGCCGCGCGCTCCGACTCCGACAGTCCGCCCCAGATGCCGTACGGCTCGGCGACGGCGATCGCGTGGCTGCGGCACTGGGCGAGAACGGGACAGGTGCGGCACAGTTCCTTGGCGCGCCGCTCGCGCTGGGCACGGGCTCGGCCGCGCTCGCCGTCCGGATGGAAGAACACCGAACTGTCGACGCCCCGGCACACCCCGTGCATCTGCCAGTCCCAGAAGTCGGCGTTGGGGCCGGGGAGTTCGTTGGGTTGAGGCATCGCATTCTCCATACACTCGGCGTTCGTCGCGGGCGTGGAAACGTCGTTGTTCCTCTCGCGCCTTCACCGTAGGCAATTCGCCAGACGAAGGTCAACCCATCGCCAATGATTACCGGGGGGCCTGAATCAGCCGGAGAATTAACATTGTGTTCATTGATCCGCACATATAGACAACGTCGTTGCGACTGCGAAGCCGGCGAACGTTTGCCGCAAATGCGCAGTTCAGGTGATGTGTTGCGGCGCCCGGACGGGGCTGTGGCCCCGGTGGGAGGTTGGCGAAGTCGCGGAGATTCCTTTACGTACGAGTAACGTAACCCGCGGGCGCCACCGTCCCGTGCTCGTTATAGGGCTGCAAATCCTGGAAGGTTAAATCTTTGGAAACTGGACACGCGGGGCGCCGCCGGGACCGATCGGACGCGGACCTGCTGGCGGCGGCGTTCGGCGCGGACGGGGGCCCGGTGGGGCCCGCGGCGTCGCCCGCGGGCCGGACGTGGCTGCGCGCCGTCGCACTCGCGGGGCGCGGCCGGTTCGCGGCCGCGCGGTCGCTCACGTCCGCCATCGCCGACGGGCCGTTCGCCTCCGGCGCCCGCTGCCTCGAGGCCTCCATGCTGCGCCAGTCCGGCAGGCATCGCGCTGCCTCCGGTCCCGACGGGGCCGCGCTTGCGCTGGCGATGTCAGAACAACCGAAATCTTCTTTGACTGTGGCTTCGTGCGTCGACGCGGCGGTGGGGCTCGCGGCGGACGCCCTGGGCACCGGCCGCTACGCCCTCGCCCGGCGCCTCCTGGAGCGGGCCGACGAATTCCTCGCCGCGCCGGCCGACCGGGCATCCGTGCTGGTCGGCGGCGGACCGTCGGGCTCGGAACCGTGGTGGACGGTGCCCGGCCCGTCTGCGCCGGGACTGGGTGTCGGCCGAGCTGGCGGTGTACTCGGGAGACCTCGCGGGGGCGCGGACGCGGTGGCGGGGCTGCTTGCCGCGGATCCCGGCCTCGGACGCCCGCGCCACCACGCGAAGACGCTGCTCATCGCGGGATCGGCCGCGATGGTCGTGGGCGATTCCGACCGGAGCCGCGCGCTGGTGGCGGAGGCGTACTGCGTCGCCGCGGAGAGCGGGCTGAATCCACTACAGTGGGCCGGTGCGAAACTGATGGAAGTGTTGTCGGCAGACGGGCAGGGGGAGGCATTCGTGCGCGACGCCGTTGCTGTGGAAGCGAAGTGGATTCGTGATGGCGCGGAACTGGCACGGTAACGGCAGGATGCAGGCTGGCGATGAATCTGACAGGTGAGGAGCTCGACCGGGCCGTGCGCGAGGCAGCGCGCGGCGACAGGTCCGCGCTCGCAGACGTACTCGACACCATTCGGCCTCTGGTCGTGCGGTACTGCCGTGCCCGGGTGGGGGTGGCGAGCGTCACTCGCTGTCGGCGGAAGACATCGCGCAGGAGGTCTGCATGGCTGTGATGACGGCCCTGCCTCGGTACGAGGACCAGGGGCGACCGTTCATGGCCTTCGTGTACGGCATCGCCGCGCACAAGGTCGCGGACGGGTTCCGCAGCGCCTCGCGTAACAAATCGGACCCCGTCGGCGAGATCCCAGAGAGAGCGTCACTGGACGGCGGACCAGAAGGCAACGCGCTCGCCTCGGAGGCGAGCCGCCAGATGGCCCGGCTGCTCAGCACGCTCCCCGAGAAGCAGCGCGAGATCCTGATCCTCCGCGTGGTCGTCGGCCTGTCGGCCGAGGAGACCGCGGAGGCGGTGGGCGGCACCGCCGGTGCCGTCCGCGTCGCTCAGCATCGAGCGCTGGCCAAGCTGAAGAACCAGATCGTGAAAGAAGGTGAGAACTGACATGGCCGACGACCGCACCCGCGAACCGGGGGACGATCACGGGCGCTTCGATCCCAACGATCCGGAGCGCACGGCCGCTCACCGTCTGGGGCCGCCGATGCGTCCGATGCGTCCCGGTGGCCCGCGCGATTTCAGCGGCGCCGATACCGGTTTCGTCGACCGCGTCACCGACGACGGCTCTCCGGTCGACGTGGCAGCGGTGCGCCGCGACGACGACCTGATCGAGGCCCTCGCGGCCGGCGGCGCGGTGACCACTGCGGATCACGCCGAGTTCGCGCTCGCATCGCTCCTCGCCGACTGGCGCGACGAGATCGTCACCACACCGGTTCCCGCGGGCCCGTCCGTCGACGAGTTGCTCGCCGCCGCGGACCGGGGCCGGCGCGGCCGCGGGGAAGCCCCCGCGCACGACCGCACCGCTCGCGGCTCGGGACGGATCGCACGGCGACGGCGCACCGTCGGACGAGGGCGGCGTGATCGCGATCGGCACCGCGCCCTCGCGGCGGAACCGCCGCTTCGGGCTCATCGCCGGTACGGCTGCGGCCGCGGTGGCGATCCTGGGTGGCGGCACGGTGCTCGTCAACTCGGCCCAGCCCGACGGTGCGCTGTGGGGCGTCAAGGAGGTCGTGTTCTCCGACGCCGCCTCGCAGACCCTGGCCACCTCGGAGGCGAAGGCGCAGATCCGCGAGGCCGGTGCGCAGATCGACTCGAGCAACATCGAGGCGGCCCGGACGGCTCTGGCCAGCGCGCGCCTGGAAGCCGCGAAGGTCAAGGACGCGAAGGACCGTGCCGCGCTCGAGGAGAAGATCCGTGCAGCGGAGGCTCGTGCGGGCATGCCCGTGGGCTCCACCGACCTGGGCACCTCGGCGACCAAGCCGCCGCCGCAGACCAGCGCGTCGTCGACGAAGCCGACCACGCCGCCTCCGCCGCCGGGGACGACGGTGCCGCTTCCCCCGCCGCCGGTGGACATCATGGAATCCCCGGAGCGCCCGACGTCGACGACCCCGCGGCCCACGCCGACGACGCCCACCACGAAGCCGACGACAACGACGACCACGGCGCCGCCGACGAGCACGACGCGGACGACCACGAGGACGACCACGACGAGCGCCGCCACCACGACGACGGCGGTGACCACCACCACGACGCCGGCTTCGACGGAGCCCGGATCGTCGTGAACCCGGTATGACGTGAACCCGGAGACGCGAAGGCCCCCACCGAGGTGGGGGCCTTCGTGCGTGCGGGTGCTACTCCTCGTTGGCGAGGTTCATGGCCGCGTCGGCGTAACCGCGGCAGTAGTCCCAGGTGACGTACGCGTCGGGCGCCGGATCGTACGCCGGTTCGTGCGGCCGGACGGTGCCGTCCACCAGTAGCTGCAGCAGGTTCGCGCGCAGCATGTCCCAATCGTGGTAGTGATCCTCCTGGCAGTCGTCGCAACAGATCACCAGGCCGCGGATACCGCGGTGCGCCAGGAGCGCTTCGTAGACGGACAGATCCGCCAGGTCCTCCTCGACCGCCAACCGCTCGGAGGGATCCAGGGGCTGCCCGGGATCGAGCGAGTCGAGCGCGGCCGTGGGGTCGCTCGGATCGTCGGCGAACGGGTCCGGCGGGAGCCCGGGGGAAGATTGTTGCGCACGCCCCCACGGTACGCAGAAATGCCCTGTTCGTGCCAGTCACACGCGCTGTACGAGCGGATCTCTCCGCCGCGTACCATGGATACATGACGCGTTCCGCCTCTCCCGCGCCCGCTTCCGGCCAGGCCTTCATCGGGGGCGACGATCCGTCCAAGGTCGCGATGCTCGGTCTCACCTTCGACGACGTCCTCCTCGTTCCCGCCGCTTCCGATGTGATTCCGTCGGGGGTGGACATCTCCACGAAGCTCACCCGGGAGATCTCGCTCAAGGTCCCGCTGATCAGCTCGGCGATGGACACGGTGACCGAGGCGCGGATGGCCATCGCGATGGCCCGCAACGGCGGCATGGGCGTGCTGCACCGCAACCTGTCGATCGACGCGCAGGCGCAGCAGGTCGAGACCGTGAAGCGGTCCGAGGCGGGCATGGTGACCGACCCGGTCACCTGCAGCCCGTCCAACACGCTGCGCGAGGTCGACGAGATGTGCGCCCGGTTCCGGATCTCGGGCCTGCCCGTCACCGACGACAACGGCACGTTGGTCGGCATCATCACCAACCGCGACATGCGCTTCGAGGTCGACTTCGACCGCCCCGTCGCCGAGGTGATGACCAAGGCGCCGCTGATCACCGCGCAGGAGGGCGTCACCGCCGAGGCGGCGCTGGGCCTGCTCCGCCGGCACAAGATCGAGAAGCTGCCCATCGTGGACGGCAGTGGCCGGCTCACCGGGCTGATCACGGTCAAGGACTTCGTCAAGACCGAGCAGCACCCGAACGCGACCAAGGATTCCGACGGTCGGCTGCTGGTCGGCGCCGCCGTCGGCGCGGGCGACGAGGCGTGGGAGCGCGCGATGGCGCTGCGCGACGCCGGCGTCGACGTGCTGGTGGTGGATTCGGCCCACGGCCACTCCAGCGGCGTGCTGAACATGATCGAGAAGCTCAAGCACGAGATCGGCGACGACGTGCAGCTCATCGGCGGCAACGTCGCCACCCGCGGCGGCGCCGCGGCGCTGGTCGCGGCCGGTGTGGACGGCGTGAAGGTGGGCGTCGGGCCCGGCTCGATCTGCACCACCCGCGTGGTCGCCGGTGTCGGCGCCCCGCAGATCACGGCGATCCTCGAGGCGACGGCCGCGTGCGCGCCTGCGGGCGTGCCGGTCATCGCCGACGGCGGCCTGCAGTTCTCGGGCGACGTGGCGAAGGCCCTCGCGGCGGGTGCATCGACCGCGATGCTCGGTTCGCTGCTGGCCGGCACGGCCGAATCGCCCGGCGAGCTCATCCTCGTCGGCGGGAAGCAGTTCAAGAGCTACCGCGGCATGGGCAGCCTCGGCGCGATGCAGGGCCGAGGCCAGGGCAAGTCGTACTCCAAGGACCGCTACTTCCAGGACGACGTGCTGTCCGAGGACAAGCTGGTCCCCGAGGGCATCGAGGGGCGCGTGCCGTTCCGCGGCCCGCTCGGTTCGGTGATCCACCAGCTCACGGGTGGCCTGCGGGCGGCGATGGGCTACACCGGCAGCCAGACCATCGAGGACCTCAATCGTGCCCAGTTCGTCCAGATCACCGCGGCGGGTCTGAAAGAATCGCACCCGCACGACATCACGATGACGGTCGAGGCGCCGAACTACGCGAGCCGCTAGCCGGCCGCGCCTTCCTCCTTCACCGGCCGCGGCGGCCCGTCTACGTCCCGAAAGGACTGAGCGCTGTGCGCGACATGGTTGAGATCGGCATGGGCCGGACGGCCCGACGCACCTACGAGTTGCAGGACGTCAACATCGTCCCGTCGCGGCGCACGCGCTCGTCGAAGGAGGTGTCCACCGGCTGGCAGCTGGATGCGTACCGCTTCGACACCCCGATCCTGTCGCATCCGACGGACGCCATCGGCTCGCCGGAGTTCGCGATCGAGCTCGGCAAGCTGGGCGGCCTCGGGGTCCTCAACGCGGAGGGCCTGTTCTCGCGGCACCGCGACGCGGAGGCCAAGCTCGAGGAGGTCGTAGCGCTCGCGGCGTCGGACATCACGGGAGTCTCGGCGATCCGCCGCCTGCAGGAGCTGCACGCCTCGCCGCTGGATCCGGAACTGCTGGCCGCGTCCGTCGGCCGGGTGCGGGACGCGGGGGTGACGGTGGCCGTGCGCGCCTCGCCGCAGCGGGCCCGCGAACTCACTCCGGTACTGGTGCAGGCCGGCATCGACCTGCTGGTCATCCACGGCACGATCATCTCCGCCGAGCACGTCTCGAACGAGGATTCCGCGGGGGAGCCGCTGAACCTCAAGACCTTCATCGGCGATCTCGATGTGCCGGTGGTCGCGGGCGGCGTGAGCGATCACCGCACCGCGCTGCACCTGATGCGCACGGGCGCCGCGGGCGTCATCGTGGGCTACGGCTCGGCCGAGGGCGCCACGACGACCCGCGAGGTGCTCGGCATCGGCGTGCCGATGGCGACCGCGATCGCGGACGCCGCGGCGGCCCGTCGGGACTACCTTGACGAGACGGGCGGCCGGTACGTGCACGTGATCGCCGACGGCGACATCTACAGCTCGGGCGACGTCGCCCGCGCCATCGCCTGCGGCGCCGATGCGACGATGCTGGGCGCGCCGCTCGCGATCGCGGCGGAGGCCCCGGGCAAGGGCTGGTACTGGCCGTCGGCCGCGGCGCACCCGTCGATGCCCCGCGGCGCAGTTGCCCCCGCGCAGCTGGGCGGACTCGATGCGTCCGAGGGCGTGTCTCCGTCGCTGCAGTCGATCCTCACCGGTCCGTCGACCGAGCCGAACGGCCAGCTCAACCTGGTCGGCGGCCTGCGGCGGTCGATGGCCAAGGCGGGCTACAGCGAGCTCAAGGAGTTCCAGAAGGTGGGCCTCAACGTCGCGTACTGAGGGCGAAGGCCTGTTATTGAGTGGCGTTTAGTAGTACCGTTACCCGTCAGTAGGGCCGTTTCAGCCGCGGCCCGCACTCGGACGGGTAGGGGTGCCAGATGGCCAAGGCAGTCAAGCAGAAGTCGGGCGATCACTTCGACGTGCTCGTGATCGGTTCCGGATTCGGCGGCAGCGTCACGGCGTTGCGCCTGACGGAGAAGGGGTACCGCGTCGGCGTGCTCGAGGCCGGGCGGCGGTTCGAGGACTCCGACTTCGCCGACAGCACCTGGAATCTCAAGAAATTCGTTTGGGCGCCCGCGATGGGGCTCTACGGCATCCAGCGGATCCACCTGCTCAGCGACGCCGTGGTCCTTGCCGGTGCCGGCGTGGGTGGCGGCTCGCTGAACTACGCGAACACGCTGTACAAGCCGCCGGCGCCGTTCTTCAACGACCCGCAGTGGAAGCACATCACCGACTGGGACGACGAGCTCAGCCCGTTCTACGACCAGGCCCGCCGCATGCTGGGCGTGGTGAAGAACCCGCACGAGACGCCGTCGGACCGGGTGATCAAGCAGATCGCCGAGGAGATGGGCGTCGCCGACACCTACACCGAGACTCCGGTGGGCGTGTACTTCAATCAGCCGGGCCGCACCGATGCGGATCCGTTCTTCGGCGGCGCCGGCCCCGCCCGCACGGGCTGCACCGAGTGCGGGCAGTGCATGTCGGGCTGCCGGGTCGGCGCGAAGAACACGCTGATGAAGAACTACATCCACCTGGCCGAGGCCGGTGGGGCGCGGTTCATCCCGATGACGACGGTGACCGGCGTGCGCGAGGGCAGCAAGGGCGTGTGGGAGGTGCAGACCCGGCGGACCGGTGCGAAGGTGCGCAAGAACCGCACCGTCTACACGGCCGACAACGTGGTCTTCGCGGCCGGCACCTGGGGTACCCAGACGCTGCTGCACTCGCTCAAGGACACCGGCGCGCTGCCGAAGCTCTCCGACCGCCTCGGTGTGCTCACCCGCACCAACTCCGAGTCGATCCTCGGCTCGGCGCGCACCGTCGCCGACCCGGCGGAGGATCTGTCGAAGGGCGTCGCGATCACCAGCTCCTTCTATCCGACCCCGGACACGCACATCGAGCCCGTCCGGTACGGGCCTGGGCGCAACGCGATGGGCATGCTGCAGTCCCTTCTCGTCGACGGCGGCCCGGGGCGCACCCGCCTCAAGGGGTTCGCCCGGGATCTCTCGAAGAAGCCGAGCGATCTGAAACTACTGCTCACGCAGAAGGACTGGGGCCAGCGCGTGCTGATCCTGCTCGTGATGCAGAGCCTGGACAACTCGATCACCACGTACACCAAGAAGATCCCGGGCTCGAAGAAACGGCGCATGGTCTCCAAGCAGGGTCACGGCGCGCCGAACCCGACGTGGATCCCGAAGGGCAACGAGGCCGCGCGGATCGGCGCGGAGAAGCTGAACGGCGTGGCCGGCGGCACCTGGGGCGACATCTTCAACGTCCCGATGACGGCCCACTTCCTCGGCGGCGCAGCGATTTCCGAGACGCCGGAGACGGGGGTCATCGACCCGTACCACCGCATCCACGGCTACCCGTCGCTGTTCGTGGTCGACGGCGCCGCCATTTCCGCGAACCTCGGCGTCAACCCGTCGCTGTCGATCGCGGCGCAGGCCGAGCGCGCCGCATCGCTGTGGCCGAACAAGGGCGAGGCGGACCCGCGCCCCGCGCAGGGCACCGGCTACCAGCGCATCGCTCCCACCGCGCCGAAGTCCCCGGCCGTGCCCGCCGGCGCACCGGGCCAGCTGCTGCTGCCCCTGCCCAAGGTGCGGCCGGCCCAGGAGGCGCAGGACTCGCAGGCCTGACAGCCCGCCGCTACGCTCGGTCCGCATGACGCGCGACGAGGTACTGGCCGAGCTGGCGACGCTGGAGGATCCGAAGGCGCGGGCGGTCAACGAGCGGCACGGCGACCCGCACGGGGTGAACCTCACGAAGCTGCGGGCGCTGGCGAAGTCGCTGGGCACCGACCGTGAGCTGGCCGGCGAGCTGTGGGACTCCGGCGATGTCGCGGCGCAGCTGGTGGCGCTGCTCATCGCGAAGCCGAAGCAGTTCACCGCCGACGAGCTGGACGCGATGCTGCGGTCCACCCGCAGCGACAAGGCGCACGACTGGCTGCTGAACTACCTGGTCAAGAAGTCGCCGCACGCCGCGGCCCTGCGGGAGCGGTGGTGGGGCGACGCCGACCCGCGGGTCCGGGCGGCGGGCTGGGCGCTCACGACGCACGCGGTCGCGACGGCCGACCTGGATCGGGACGCGCTCCTGGACGAGATCGAACGCGAGATGCGCGACGCCGAGCCCAAGCTGCAGTGGGCCATGAACGAGACCCTCGCGACCATCGGCATCGAGGACGAATCCCGCCGTGCCCGGGCGATCGAGATCGGCGAGGACCTGCAGGTGCTCGCCGATTACCCGGTGTCGAAGGGCTGCACCTCGCCCTTCGCGCCGGCCTGGATCGCCGAGATCGTCCGCCGCCGCGAGGACTAGGCCGGCGCGATCAGGGGCGGAACCCGGAGAAACCCTGATGACTGCGGCCGTCCCCGCGTCGTAGCGTGACCGCATGTCGGCAGGATTCCCCCTCGTCACCGTCCTCATCCGGCCCGACGACGAGCCGCGCGTCACCGCGTCCATCGGTGACCGCCTCGACGCGAGCGCGGCGCTGTTCGAGTTCGCGAGCTCCCCGGAGGACCCGTCGCTGCTGCGGCAGTGGGCGATCGAGCACCCGGGCACCCCGCCCGCCGACCGACGGTGCCGCGTGCTCTGGGCGCGGTTCGACGAGGCGGACCTGCAGCGCGTCGCGGAGGCGGCGATCAACGTCCTGTCCCCGCACGCGCGGGGCGAGAACGAGGCGATCCTCGCCGGCCGCGAGGTCCGTGTGACGCCCGACGAGTTCCCCTGGTACGCCCACGTCCCGCTGTGGGAGCTGGTGGACGTGCCCTGATGACCGGCCCTGATGTCGGAGCGCGGCGCCGACCGCGACTAGACTGAGCCGGGTGACGGACTCCTCACCCAGCGCCGCTTCTCCCGCCGCACCCGCCCCTGTTCTGGTCGTCGACTTCGGCGCGCAGTACGCACAGCTGATCGCGCGCCGCGTCCGCGAGGCGCGGATCTACTCGGAGGTGGTGCCGCACACCATCACCGCCGAGGAGGTGCGCGCCAAGAACCCCGCGGCCATCGTGCTGTCGGGCGGCCCCGCGTCGGTGTACGCGGAGGACGCCCCGAACCTCGATCCTGCGGTCTTCGACCTCGGAGTCCCGGTCTTCGGCATCTGCTACGGCTTCCAGATGATGGCCCGGGCCCTCGGTGGCACCGTCGCCAACACGGGCGGGCGCGAGTTCGGGCGCACCACCCTCACTCCCCAGGGCGACGGTGTCCTCCACGTGGGGCTCCCGGCCGAGCAGCCGGTGTGGATGAGCCACAACGACGCCGTGCAGGTGGCCCCGTCGGGCTTCGCGACGGTGGCGTCGACGCCGGGCGCGCCCGTGGCCGCGTTCGAGAACGTCGAGAAGAAGATGGCCGGGGTGCAGTACCACCCGGAGGTGCTGCACAGCCCGCACGGCCAGGAGGTGCTCACGCGCTTCCTGTACGAGATCGCCGGGCTGAAGCCCACCTGGACCGCGGCGAACATCGCCGAGCAGCTCATCGAGGACGTCCGCGCGCAGGTCGGCGACGGCCTCGCGCTGTGTGCGCTGTCCGGCGGCGTCGACTCCGCAGTCGCCGCGGCGCTGGTGCAGAAAGCCATCGGCGACCGTCTCACCTGCGTTTTCGTCGATCACGGCCTGCTGCGGCAGGGCGAGCGCGAACAGGTGCAGCAGGACTTCGTCGAGGCGACGGGCGCGCGCCTGATCACCGTCGATGCCGAGGACACCTTCCTCGGGCACCTCAAGGGCGTCTCCGACCCCGAGGAGAAGCGCAAGATCATCGGCCGCGAGTTCATCCGGTCGTTCGAGGACGTGGTCTCCGAGGCGCTGGGTGCGCGGGCGGCCGAGGGACACACCATCGACTTCCTCGTACAGGGCACGCTGTACCCCGATGTCGTGGAGTCCGGCGGTGGTGCGGGCACCGCGAACATCAAGAGTCACCACAACGTGGGTGGCCTACCGGAGGACCTCGAGTTCACGCTCGTCGAGCCGCTGCGCCTGTTGTTCAAGGACGAGGTCCGCGCGGTGGGCCGCGAGCTGGGCCTGCCGGAGGAGATCGTCGGGCGCCAGCCGTTCCCGGGGCCGGGCCTGGCGATCCGCATCGTCGGCGAGGTCACCAAGGACCGCCTCGACCTGCTGCGCAAGGCGGACGCGATCGCCCGCGAGGAGCTCACCGCCGCGGGCCTCGACGGCACCATCTGGCAGTGCCCGGTCGTGCTGCTCGCCGACGTCCGCAGCGTGGGCGTGCAGGGCGACGGCCGCACCTACGGCCACCCGATCGTGCTGCGCCCGGTCAGCTCCGAGGACGCGATGACCGCGGACTGGACGCGGGTGCCCTACGAGACGCTCGAGATCATCTCCACCCGCATCACGAACGAGGTCGAAGAGGTCAACCGCGTGGTGCTCGACGTGACGAGCAAGCCGCCGGGGACCATCGAGTGGGAGTAGGGCGGGGTGCTCGGGGCGGAGCCCCCGGGGGAATGACGTAGCGGTCACGATCTGACCGGTGCCGCCGGTACCGTCGATGCCATGACGATTCTGGTGACGGGTGCAACGGGCAACATCGGACGGAAAGTGGTCGACGAGCTGGTGGCGAGGGGTGTCACGGACATCCGGGCGCTCACCAACGACCCCGTGAAGGCGGCGCTGCCGAGCGGCGTCGAGGCCTTCCGCGGCTTCATCGGCAAGCCGGAGACGCTCGACGGCGCCTTCGAGGGCGTGAGCGCGATGTACCTCGCGCCGTACGAGCCGACGGCGGAGGAGGTGCTGCGCCGGGCGAAGGAGGCGGGCGTCGAGTACGTGGTCGCCACGTCGGGCAGCGCGCACTGGCAGGCGCTCACCGACACGATCCTCGCGAGCGGGCTCGACGTGACCGTCCTCGGCCCGGGCGAGTTCCTGGAGAACTTCGCCGGCTGGGCGGGGCAGGTCGCCACGGGCGTGGTCCGCGAGCCCTATCCGGACGCGGGGAGCGCTCCGGTCGGAATGCAGGACATCGCGGCCGTCGCCGCGGCACTGCTCACCGCTGCCGATCGCGGTCCGCACGTGGGCGTCGTGTACGAGCTGTCCGGCCCGGAGTACCTGACTCGGGTCGAGATGGCCGCGCAGATCGGCGAGGGCATCGGCCGGCCGGTGCGGTTCGAGCAGATCTCTCGGGAGGCGGCGGAGGGGGTGCTGCAGCAGCAGATGGGCGAGATGGCGTCGTGGTACCTGGACCTGCTGGAGTCGTCGGTCCAGTGGAAGCAGCAGCCGAACGACACGGTGGAGCGGCTCACCGGCCGCCCCGCCACCTCGTTGCGGCAGTGGGCGGCCGCGAACAAGGAGTTGTTCGGCGCCTGAGAGCTGGGAACGCCCGGGGCGCGTGGGTGAGGGAACGCGCCCCGGGCGAGCTCTGGGTGGATCAGTGCGGCCGAGGACCGGCACCGTCGTCCCGGCTGGGCCGCGCGATCAGCACCAGGCCGGCGACGACCACCGCGCCGATCGCGAGGACCCCCACCAGGGTGCGCGCGCTGATCAGGTCCGGCCCGCCGACGATGCCCCAGACGGCCACCGCGATCGCCGCCAGTCCCGCGACCAGCAGTGCGGGGCTGAACCGGTGCTCCCGCGCATTCGGCGTGGTGTCGTTCGTCGAATCAGTCACGCTGCACCTCCAGGTCGCCGACGTTGCCGGTCGCGTTGATGGTCAGAGTCGGGGCGCCGGGCTTGGCGTCCTTGCCCGCGACGAATCCGCTCGGGCAGTCGCTCTGGCCGACGTTGATCGAGCACGTGACCCGGATGTTCATCGACTCCGGAACCCGGATCTTGGTGTCGCCGAAACCGACGTGGGTCGCCACGGTTCGGTCGCGGTCCAGGACCATGTCGCGAAGGTCCAGCTTGAGCGAGCCGGCCTGCACGGTGTACTCCGGGAGCAGCGAAGCGGCGTCGGGCACCGTGATGTTCCGGTCGCCGCGCGGGGCGTCCCCGAGGCCGGTCACCACGTTCTGCGCCGTCGTGCCGACGACGACGAACCCGGCGAGCGGGATGGCGGCCAGCAGCAGCCCGTAGCCGGACCTGCGGAACGCGCCGTACACCAGACCCGTGCCGACCACGGCGAGCGCGATCGACGCCGCGACGACGGGGGAGATCGACGCCACGCCGATCAGGTTCACCGCCGCCATCCCGGCCGCTGCGAGGAGCGCCGCCCCCAGGGTGATGGCGGTGACCCGCGACCGCGGCTTCGGCAGCGGCGCCGGCGTGGTCGCCGCGGCGGGTTCGGGCAGGTCCCACGCGAAGGGCGCGGCCCCAGGGGTCCCAGCGCGGTGGATGGATCTCCTCGGTCGGGTGGGTCTGCGTCGGGGTTTCGGCGCGGGCGGCTTCGGGGCGCGGGACGGGGCTCGGTGCCTTCTGCAGCGTCACGGGGTCCGACGGTGCCTCGCCCTCCGTCCCGGCGGGCGTCTCCGGCGCCGCCGTGGGCGTCCCCGGGGCCTGCGTGGCGGCCGGGTGCCACACGGGCTGCCACGGGAACTGCGCGGCGGGCGGCTGCCACGCGCCGACCGACGGGGGCGCGGCGAGCCGGGTGGACACGGCAGTCCCGGGCGGCGGCTCGGGCGTGCGCTGGTGCAGCGCGTACCAGCCGGCCAGCAGCAGCGCCAGGCTGATGATCCCCGCGCCCGGCCACGACGAGTTCATGCCGCTGCCGAACATCACGGCGATCACCGCGGCGATGATCAGCACGAACGCGGGCGGGCCTCCCGCTCGACGCGGGTTCCGTAGGGCTGATCGGATTCCTTGGGGAGCACGAAGATCCCTGCGATGTAGGCCACGAGTCCGAGACCGCCGAGCACCGTCGCGCCGATGAATGCGGCTCGGACCAGTGCGACGTCCACCTGGTACCGCCGTGCGAAACCCGTGCAGACGCCGGCGATCGGCGCCTCGCGGGCCCGCAGCGGCCGGGTGTCCCACATCTGCCGGGCCGTGCTGGAGAGGGTTGTCGTATCCATGCCATCGATACTGCTGCGCCGGCGGCGTCGGGACCATCGGGATCTACCCTGAATTCACGGGCCGGGGGCTCAGGGACCGCCGGCCGGAATCAGGGTAGATCCCGATGCGTGGCGCGGTGGGTTCGTGTCACCATCGAGCCACGATGAGCAGACGAGCAGAGCGCCGCCGGGCCCGGTACGAGGAACGACGGCGGGCCTGGGTGCAGTGGCAGCAGGCGTGGGACCCCCAGGCCCACGTCGCCTTCCCGCACGCCCAGGCCCCGGCGCGTCCGCCGCAGCCGGCGCCCCCGGCGGGCCCGGCACCGTCGAACCCGGTGACCGTGCCCACCTACCCGCGGATGCACCGCCGCAACGGGGGCGCGGTGATCGGCGGCGTGTGCGGCGGGATCGCCGATCAGCTGGGCGTCGACGTGGTCAAGGTCCGCATCGCGTTCACCGTGCTCGCGCTCATGGGCGCGGGCGTGGTGATGTACGCGCTGCTGTGGTTCATGGTGCGCCCCGGCACGGATACGGAACGCCCGGATCCGGCGGAGCGCCGGCAGGGCCTCGCGCTGGCGGTGCTCGGCGTGGTCGGCGCCGCGACGCTGGCCACGGTGGCCAGCAACTCGAACGTGGGATTCGTCGTCCCGATCATCGTGGTCGGGGTGGGCGCCGCGCTGGTGTGGCGGGAGGCGGATTCGGCCACGCGCACCCCGGCGCACGCGCCGCCCGGGAGCGCGCGGCTGATCACGTGGCTGCGCGCCCTCGGCGGCGTCACCCTCGTGGTGGTGGGCCTGGCGGTGGTGTTCCTGGGCCGGGTGGACGTGGCGGCCCTGCCCACCGCGCTCGCCGCGGTGGTGCTCACGCTGGTGGGCGTCGCGCTGCTCACGGTGCCGATCTGGGTGCGCATGTGGCGCGATCTCGGCGCCGAGCGCGCCGCCCGCGTCCGCACGATCGAGCGCGAGGAGATCGCCTCGCACCTGCACGATTCCGTGCTCCAGACCCTGGCCCTGATCCAGAAGCAGTCGTCCGACGGTGCCGCCGTCAAGCGGCTGGCCCGCAGTCAGGAGCGCGAGCTGCGCGAGTGGCTGTTCGGGGGGACGGACGCGCCGGCGGAGTCCCTGGCCGCGGCGCTCAAGGCCGCCGCGGCGGAGGTCGAGGACGTGCACGGCACGGCGGTGAACGTGATCACGGTGGGCGACGTGGAGGGAGCGGAACTCGGCGTGGACGACCGGTTCACGGCCCTGCTGGGGGCGGCGAAGGAGGCGATGGTCAACGCGGCCAAGCACTCCGGGTGCGAGAGCATCGACGCGTACGCGGAGGTCGACGGCGAGTCCGCGTCGGTGTTCGTGCGCGACCGCGGCGTCGGATTCGACCCGGACGCGGTACCGTCGGATCGGCAGGGGTTGGCGAAGTCGATCCGGGCCCGGGTGGAGCGTCGCGACGGCACGGTCGTGGTGCGCTCGCATCCGGGGCGGGGCACGGAAGTGCGGCTGTCGGTGCCCCGGCCCGAGGGCGGCGCGCCGCACGGTGCGCCGGAGTCCATAGCGGAGGAGAGCGCGTGAGCTACCGGGTGTTCCTGGTCGACGATCACGGGGTGTTCCGGTCCGGCGTGCGCGCCGAGCTGGCCCGGGAGGACGCCATCGAGGTGGTGGGGGAGGCCGGCGCGGTCGCCGAGGCGATCTCCGGGATTCTCTCGACGGGGCCCGACGTGGTGCTCCTCGACGTGCACATGCCCGACGGCGGGGGCGTCGCGGTGTTGCGGGGCGTGTCCGACGGTGCCCCGCGGGCCAAGTTGGAGAAGGCGCCGGTGTTCTTGGCGCTCAGCGTCTCCGACGCCGCCGAGGACGTGATCGCGACGATCCGCGCGGGCGCCCGGGGTACGTGACGAAGACGATCTCGGGGAGGAACTGGCCGCAGCAGTGCGTCGCGTGGCCGAGGGCGACGCGGTGTTCTCGCCGCGGCTGGCGGGATTCGTGCTGGACTCGTTCACCGGTCGGTCGCCGGTGCCGGAGCCCGCGCTCGATCCGGAGCTGGACTCGCTGACCCCGCGCGAACTCGAGGTGCTGCGCCTGCTGGCCCGCGGTTACACCTACCGCGAGATCGCCGAGGACCTGTTCATCTCCGTCAAAACCGTTGAGACGCACGCCTCGAACGTGTTGCGGAAGACCCAGCAGAGCAACCGCAACGCGCTGACGCGCTGGGCGCACACCCGCCACCTCGCCGACTGACCGAGCGGGCTACCCGATCGCGATGATCACGCCCGCCACGACGACGGCGAGGACGAGGAATCCGAGGATGATCCACACGGCCAGCATGGTGTTGGACATCTTCGTCGGCGGCGCGACGGGCGGCGGGACGTAGGGGCTCGGCCGGGGTGCGGGCGGGGCGGGCCGCTTGCGCTCCACCGGTCCCGAAGCACGGTCGGAGAAGGACGCTCCGGACCGTTCCCCGGCGGACCGTCGGAGCCACACGGCGGGGGCGCCCTCGGAGGACTGCAGGGGAGATGCCAGCACCGCGGCGGGGTTCCCGCCGGCGGCGGCGACGCCGGCGAGCCGGTCGCGGGCCTCTTCCAGCGTGGGCCGCTTCTTCGGGCTCGGCTGCAGCATGTCCAGGACCACGGCCATCAGCGGTCCGTCGTGCTTGGGCGGGTTGATCTGCCCGCGGGCCACCTTGTGCAGCAGGGCGATCGAGTCCTCGTCCACGCCGAACGGCGGTGCGCCCTCGACCGCGGTGTACAGCGTTGCGCCCAGGGAGTACAGGTCCGAGACCTCGGACGGCTCGGTGCCGCGCGCCACCTCGGGCGCGAAGTAGGCGGGCGTGCCGGTGATGATGCCGGCGGGTCCGGCCTCGTCGCCCTTGACCCGCGCGATGCCGAAGTCGGAGAGCTTCACCGTGCCCGACGCCCGCCCGCGGTTCGCGATGAGGATGTTGCCCGGCTTGATGTCCCGGTGGACGATGCCCGACTCGTGCGCCTCGACGAGCGCGTCGGCCACCTGCGCACCGAGCTGCGCCACCTGCCGCTCGGGCATGCTCCCGGTCATGTGCAGCACCTGCGCCAGCGACCGCGACGGCAGGTACTCCATCACCAGCCACGGCTCGCCGCGGTCGAGCGCCACGTCGTACATCGCGACGGCGTTGCGGTGTTGCAGCCGCGCCGCGATCCGGCCCTCGTGCAGCGCGCGCTTGCGCAACTCGTCGGCCTCCTCCTGGCTGAGGCCCTCGGTCGAGATCGCCTGCTTGGCCGCCACCTCGCGGTCGAGACGCTCGTCGCGGGCCAGCCACACGGCGCCCATGCCGCCCCCGCCGATCTTCGACCGCAGCCGGTACCTTCCCGCCACGAGATAGTCGGGCCCGGGCACGCCCCTGCCGGTGCCGGTCGTTCCCGTCGTCTCAGCCACGTCGATGATCCTAGGGTCAGGCGCGTCGCGCGCGGTACGCGGCCACGTTGAGCCTGTTGTTACAGCCGTCGTCGCAGAACCTGCGTGAGCTGTTGCGGGAGAAGTCCACCAGGACTCCCGCGCAGTCGGGGGCGGCGCACCGTCGCAGGCGATCGAGCGCCCCGGCGCGCACCATGTCCACCATGCCCATCGCGGGCTCCGCCAGGAACCTCTCGGCTATCGGCGTCGCGTCGTTCCAGCCGTGCAGGTGGTACGGCCAATCGTCGTGGCGCACGAGCTGCGGCAGTACGGCCGCGTCGCGCAGCATCCGGTTCACCAGTTCGACGGTGCGCGGCTCGTCCCCGTCCGCGTCCCACAGGCCGCGCAGCACCCGGCGGGCGGCGTGCACACGGTCCAGTTCGTCTGCGCGCAGCGGGATGGGACCGGTCCAGCCCCAGCGCTCGACGAACGCCCGCAGCGAGGCGACGTCGGGGAGGCGCTCGGCGCGGCCCGTGCGCGCGTCGGGGGCGGTGTTCACCAGGTCGGCCGCGCTGGCGAGCGCGGATCGGGTGTCGTAGGAGAACATGGCGTCCGAATGCTAGCCCGAGCGTCGTTGCGGTCGCTACTCTCATCGGGTGTCCAGCCCCCTTGGAATCACCCCGGACGAGTCCCTCCGGCAGGGACTACAGAGTCGCCACATCAGCATGCTCGCGCTGGGCGGTGCCATCGGCACCGGCCTGTTCGTGGCGTCCGGCGCCACGATCCATGACGCGGGCCCCGGCGGCGCGCTCGCGGCGTACGCGCTCATGGGCGTCATGGTCTTCTTCCTCATGCAGAGCCTCGGCGAGATGTCGGCGTACATCCCGTGCAGCAATCCCTTCGAGGAGTACGGCACCCGCTTCGTCAGCAAGTCGTTCGGCTTCGCCGCCGGTTGGAACTACTGGTTCAACTGGTCCATCACGCTGGCCGCGGAGGTGGTGGCGGCCGGCCTGATCATGAAGTTCTGGCTGCCCGACGTGCCCTCGTGGATCTGGTCGCTGATCTTCATGGCCGGCCTGCTCGCGTTGAACCTGTTCGCGGTCAAGGCGTTCGGCGAGGCCGAGTTCTGGTTCGCGTCGATCAAGGTGATCGCCGTGGTGATCTTCCTGATCGTCGGCGCGCTCATGGTGTTCGGCGTGGTCGGCGGTCCGTCGCCGGGGTTCGAGAACTGGACGATCGGCGACGCGCCGTTCGTGGACTGGCCGCTGGGCATGCTCTCGGTGTTCCTCATCGCCGGATTCGCGTTCCAGGGCACGGAGATGATCGCGGTCGCGGCGGGCGAGGCCGTGGAGCCCAAGAGTGCCATCCCGAAGGCCGTGCGCACGGTGTTCTTCCGGATCCTGCTGTTCTACATCGGCACGCTCACGATCATCGCGTTCCTCATCCCGTACACGAACCCCGACCTGCTGGACGCGTCCGACGAGAACGTCGCCGTCGCCCCGTTCACCCTCGTGTTCAAGCTCGCGGGCATCGACGCCGCCGCGTCGATCATGAACGCCGTCATCCTCGTCGCCATCCTGTCGGCCGGCAACGCCAGCCTGTTCGCCGCCACCCGCGCGCTGTACGGGCTGGGGCTCGACGGCAGCGCCCCGCGGATCTTCGGCCGGGTCAGCCGCACGGGCGTGCCCGCCGCGGCGGTGGCCGCGACCGCCGCGATCGGTGCGCTGTGCTTCATGGCCAGCAAGGTGGGCGACGGCAAGGCGTACACGGTGCTCGTCACCGCGTCGTCGGTGGCGGGCTTCGTCACCTGGATCGGCATCGCCTGGGCGCACTACCGCTTCCGCCGGGCGTGGAACGTGCAGGGCAAGGATCTTGCGGTGCTGCCCTACCGGGCGTGGCTGTACCCGGTGGGGCCGATCGTGGCGCTGCTCATGTGCGTCGCCGTGATCGCCGGCCAGTACTACGTGGCCGTCCGCGGCGGCGAGGAGGGCGGCTGGGAGCTGTGGCTCACTTCGTACGCCGCGCTGATCCTGTTCCTCGGCCTGTGGTGGGGCCACAAGGTGATCACCCGCACACCGACGGTCGACCCGGCCACCGCGGATCTGACGCCCGTCGCCGCGGCCTCGGCGCACCACGATCCCAACCGCGTCGGCTGAGCCCGTCTCCACACCCGTTCGTCGCGCGCCTGTGACTGTGACGCGTTAAGATCGCGTCAATACATGTAAGAGGTGAACGATCGGAACGGTTATGTCTGGTAGCGCTGTCTTCCCGCGGGTCGTGGTTGAACAGGCCCGGAGCTGCTCGTGGGCGACCACGCTCGAGCGCGCTCGCGAGATGGTCCCCGTCAACCCGGGGGACGTGAGCCTGGCCGGAGCCGTCGAGGCCCTGCGGCACCGCGGGACGACGGTGTGCGACGGCCTGTTCCCGCAGGTCACCGTCGATTCCCTGGACGGCACGGACGTGTACGTGATCCCGCACCTGGCCCGCGCCGGGGTCGAGCGCACGACGGGCGATCTGCCGCCGGTGTACGCGCCCGACGAGCTGGATGCGATCGACGCCTACGTGCGGGCCGGGGGCGGTCTCGTGGTGCTCGCGGAATGCGATACGGCCACGTCCGGCAACAACCTGTCCGAGCTGCTCGCGCGCTTCGGCGTGAGCGTCGAGTCCGTGGTGGTCCAGGAGGCGCCCGGGGATCGGCGGCACGGCGGCAACGCCACGTGGGTGCGCTCGGTGGTCGCGCCGGAGCTGGACGGGCAGGGCATCGCCGCGTCGGTCGAACAGGCGTGCTTCTACCGCACCGGCGTTCTCGACGTACCCGCCGAGGCCGTCGTGCTCGCCCGCACCAGCCCCACCGCTTCGCCGGGCGACCGCCCGCTCGCAGCAGTGCTGCAGGTGGGACTCGGTCGCGTGGTGGTGTTCGCCGATTCGGACCTGTTCGGCGACGACTGCATCGACGACTTCGACCATCGCGCGCTCTGGGTGAACGTCGTCACCTGGGCGGCGGGCGCGCACGCCGACGGTGCCGCCCGCCACCCGTCGGGCGCAGCCGGGACGGCGGACTGGGCGGCGCTCAAGGCCGCGGTCGAGGAGTTGCGTGGGCTCCAGGGCGACGACGGGGCCGTTCCCGAGCCCGCGGCGCACCCGCGTGCGGCGGAGCTGGTCGACGAGATGATCGCCCGGATCGAGGCGCTGGCACCGCTGTTCGCGCACGACGCCGAGTACCTGGCGGCCCTGCCGCGCGACTTCCGTCGCTGGGCCGAGGGCGGGTTCGGCCGGCCCGACTTCGGGGCGTCGCTGGCCGCGTTCCGCCCGGACCTGGACCGCGCCGACGGTGCCGAGCATCTCGTGGTGTTCCCCATGTACACGCAGAACGGCAACGCGGGCAAGGTGTTCGAGGCGGTGCTGCTGAACGTGGTGTGGCCGTCCTGGCTGGCCGAGGTGGAGCGCCGGTACGACAACGCGCAGTTCCTCCCCGTGACCTTCGAGGACTTCACGCCCGGCTACGACACGAACTCCGCGGTGCTGTTCCCCGAAACGGTCACGGTGGCGCAGACCCCGCAGTTCCACTGGGGCGCCATCTTCTGCGACCGCGAGGCCGCGCGGTTCCGCGCCGTCACCGGTGCTGCGGCGGAGATCCTCTCGCTGCGGCTGCCGCCCGACGGTGCGCGGCTGGTCGCCTCGCAGGCCCTGGCGCAGAACGCGTTCGCGCTGTGGGACCTGATCCACGACCGTACGCACAGCCGCGGCGACCTGCCCTTCGACCCGTTCATGATCAAGCAGCGCATGCCGTTCTGGCTGTACTCGCTCGAGGAGCTGCGGTGCGACCTGACCACGTTCCGGGAGGCGCACCGGTTGGCGGGGGAGGGCAACCCGTACGGCCTGCCGGTGCAGCTGGCCATCCTGTGCGACCGGCTGTTCCGCTTCCCGATCACGGGTGAGCGGGTGCGCAACTACGACGGCCTCGGCGGCCAGTTGCTGTTCGCCTACCTGCACCGACACGGCGCGCTCCGCTGGCGCGACAACCGCCTTTCCTTCGACTGGAAGGCGTTGCCGGGGCAGGTGATCGCGCTCGGCGAGGAGATCGAGGAGTTGTACCGCACGGGCATCGACCGGTCCAAGGTGGGGCAGTGGCTCGCCACGTACGAGTTCGTCTCGTCGTACGTCGCGCCCGGCCCGGGTCGGTCTGGGCGGAGGGGCGCAAGGCACTCCCGCTCGACGGTGAGCCGCGCGCCCTGGTCGACCTCGTCCTGCCGGACGAGTTCCCGCTCAACGTGTTCTACGAGGCGCTGCGCCGTAAGATGCGGCCGGTACTCGAGTCCGTACGCGGGATCACCGCGGCGGGTCCGGCGTCGACGTCGAGGGAGGTGACCGCATGAGTGGAGTCCAGGGGCGCACCGTCGTGGTGACGGGCGCGAACGGCGCGCTCGGCCAGGAGGTCGTGCGGCGGTTGGTGGCGGAGGGCGCGACGGTCGCCGCGATCGTGCGCGGCGAGGTGGCTGCGGAGATCGCCGAGCTGCCGGGTGTCTCCGGCTACCGCGCGGACCTGTCCGATCACGCGGCCACCGCGGATGCGGGCCGGGCGATCCTCGCTGAGCACGGCGGAGTCGACGGCCTGCTGCACCTGGTGGGCGGCTGGCGCGGCGGCACGCCGATCGACGAGGCGGACCCGGCCGACTGGGACTTCCTGGAGCAGGGGCTGATCCGCAGTCTGCAGAACACCACGCAGGCGCTCTACCCGGCGCTGGCCGCGAGTTCCGATGCGCGGGTGGCGATCATCTCGTCGGTCTCGGTGGCGAAGCCGACGGCGTCCAACGCGGCGTACGCCTCCGCGAAGGCGGCGGCGGAGGCGTGGACGCTGGCGCTCGCGGACGCCTTCTCCGGCGGCTCGGCCGCGGCCGTGATCCTGCGGGTGATGGCTCTGCTGACGCCGCAGATGCGGGCGGATCAGCCGGAGCGGAAGTTCCCGAGGTACACGCCGATCGGCGATGTCGCCGAGCGACTCGTGGGCCTGTGGGACGTGCCGGTCGGCGAGGTGAACGGCACCGTCGTCACCCTGGTGCCGGAGCCGGGGGCGGGCGCGTGACCCGGCTGCACGATCCCGCCAGGCGCGGGTTCGCGAGCGACAACTACGCCGGCGTGCTCCCGGAAGTCCTTGCGGCCGTGGCCGAGGCGAACCTCGGTCACCAGGGCGCGTACGGCGGGGACGTGTACACCGCGGCGCTCGGGGAGCGGGTCGTCGAGCTGTTCGGCGCGGGCGCGCAGTCGTTCCCGGTGTTCAACGGCACCGGCGCGAACGTGGTCGCGCTGTCCGCGGTGAGTGACCGCTGGTCGGCCGTAGTGTGCGCGGACACCGGGCACATCCACGTCGACGAGGGCGGCGCCCCCGAGAAGCTCGCCGGCCTCAAATTGTTCGTCGTCCCCACCGAGGAGGGAAGCTGACCCCCGAGGCGATCGCCGCCGCGGTCCCGGACCGGGCCGGCGACGTGCACTGGGCCCAGCCGCGGGTGCTCTCGGTGGCGCAGTCCACGGAGCTCGGCACCGTCTACACCCCGGACGAGCTGCGGGCACTGGCGGAGTACGCCCACGAGCACGGCTGGCTGCTGCACATCGACGGTTCCCGGCTCGCCAACGCCGCCGCGAGCCTGTCGGTTCCGCTGCGCGCCATCACCACCGACATCGGCGCCGACATCGTGAGCGTGGGCGGCACCAAGTCCGGCCTGCTCGGTGCCGAGCTCGTGGTGGTGTTGAATCCCGATGCGGCGCAGGGGATCGAGTACGTGCGCAAGCTGTCGATGCAGCTCGCCTCGAAGCAGCGTTTCCTGTCCGCTCAGTTCCTCGCCCTGTTCTCCGACGATCTGTACCTGCGGGTCGCCGGGCACGCCAACGCGATGGCGCGGCTGCTGGCCGAGCTGGTGGGCGGGATCGACGAGGTCGAGCTCACTCAGCCCGTGCAGTCCAACGCCGTGTTCGCGGAACTCCCGCACGCCGCCGCCGAGGCTCTGATGGAGCGGGTCCCGTTCTACTTCTGGGACGAGGTCCGCGGCGAAGTGCGCTGGATGTGCTCCTGGGACACCACCGAGGACGACGTCCGCTCCTTCGCCGACCTGGTCCGCGCCCGGCTCGCCTGAGCCGGGAACGACTCCCTCGGCGCTTGACGCCGCCGGAGCGGCGGATCTACGCTTGAATCAGATCGAACAGAAGTTCTAGTCATGTCTTCCCCGTGGCTCGGCTTCCGCACTGATCGGCAATGCGGATCCGAACGTAGGGGAGGGGACTGACAAGTGTCCGTTGCACGAGTTCGCGCGGTGCAGGGCGACCGTGAGGAGAAGCTGGCGGAGCTGCGCAAGCGGCTCGCGGCGCTGCCGGACAGGCACCGTCCGGCCAAGGAACAGGCGCCGCCCGCGGCGCCGGTGGGGGAATCGTCGCAGTTCACCAGGGCTGCGTACCAGTTCTCCGGGGCTGTCCTCCCGGTGCACGAGGAGCTGGCGCGGCTGCTCCCGGCGGCGGCCTGCCGCGCGGCAGCGTGGCAGTGCTCGACGGCGCGGGCTCGCTCGCGGTGTCGCTGGTGGCCTCGGTCTCGCGGGCCGGATCGCGGGTGGCGCTGTGCGGGGTCTCGGGTTTCGGTATGGCCGCGGCCCTCGAACAGGGGGCCGATCCGGAGCGCATCGCCCTCGTCGAGGGCCCGCTGGCAGACCCGGTGTCGGTCGCGTCGATCCTGCTCGACGGTGCCGACGTGGTCCTGTGCGCCCTCGGCGGCATCGCGGTGCCGCCCAGCCGCGGCCGGGCCATCGCGGCCCGCGCCCGCACCCACGGTTCGATCCTGCTCGTCACGGGCGGCCGGTGGGACGGTGCCTCCCTGCACCTCGGGGCCCGGGTGCGGGGCTACACCGGCCTCGGCAGCCGCCCCGGGCGCGGCCGCATCCGCGGCATCGACCTGGTGTTCTCCGCCCGCGGCCGCGGCTGCGCGAACCCGCAGCGCGGCGCGGCACCGTCGGCGGGCCTGGCGGTGGCCGGTGAGCACGCGGTCGCCCTCTGCTCCTGCGCAGCCGCAGCGCATTCTCGCCCTGTGGTGCCCGGACTGGCCGGCCGCCGCGGCGGCCGCGGATGCCGACCTCGCCCCGGACCGCCCCGTCGCCGTGCTGTACGGCAACCGGGTGGTCGCGTGCAACGCCCCGGCCCGAACGGAGGGTGCGCCGCGGCATGAAGCGCCGCGAATCGCAGGCCCGCTGCCCGGACGTGCACATCGCGCAGGCCGACGAGGGACGCGACGCGCGTGTCTTCGAGCCTGTGGCCGGCGCCGTGGCCGCGCTGATCCCGCTCATCGAGGTGCTCCGACCGGGTCTGATCGTGCTCCCGGCCCGCGGCGCCGCCCGGTTCTTCGGCGGCGAGGAGCAGGCCGCCGAACGCCTGGTGGACGCCGCGTCCTCGGTCGGCGCCGAGTCCCTCGCCGGTGTCGCCGACGAGGTGTTCACCGCGGCGCTGGCCGCCCGCCGGGGCGTGAACGTCGCGCCCGGCGGGTCGACCGCCTTCCTGGCCCCGCTCCCCATCGCCGAGCTCGGTGCCGAGCCCGCCCTGGCCGCCGAGGACCGCGCCGAGCTGATCGACCTGCTGCGCCGGCTGGGCCTGCGCACCGTCGAGGCCTTCGCGGAACTGTCCGCGACCGACGTTGCCACCCGGTTCGGGACCGACGCGATCGCGGCGCACCGTCAGGCCCGGGCGGTGGCCGACGAGGCCGCCGTCCACCGCGCCCCTGCCTCCCGGCCTGGAGGTGGAGCTGCGGCCCGATCCGCCGATCGACCGGGTGGACGCGGCGGCGTTCGCCGGCCGCGCCCTCGCGGCGGAACTGCACGGCAAGCTGTCCGCCGCGGGCGTGGCCTGCCTGCGGTTGGAGGTGTCCGCGATCGCCGAGAACGGCGAGCGGAACACCCGCATCTGGCGGTGCGCGCAGCCGCTCACCCCGGACGGCACGGCCGATCGCGTGCGCTGGCAGATCGACGGCTGGCTCACCGGCGGCCGGTCCGCGAGCCGCTCCGCGGAACAGGGAGGGCCGGCCCGGGCGCCCCGATCTCGCTGCTGCGGCTCGAGCCGGTGGAGGTGGTGGACGCGGGCGCGCTGCAGGCCACCCTGGGCGGCGACCTCGACGACGGTGCCGAGGGCGCGGCCCGGTTCCGTCGTGCCCTGGTCCGCGTGCAGGGCCTGCTCGGCGGCGAGGCGGTGCGGGTGCCGGTGCGCAGCGGCGGCCGCGGCCCCGCCGAGCAGGTCGCTTGGATCGCCCTCGGCGACGAGCAGGTCCCGGCCCGGAACCCCGATGCGCCGTGGCCCGGCCGGATGCCGCAGCCTGCGCCGGCGCGGTTGATCGCCGGCGCCCCCGTCATGATGACCGACGCCGCGGGCGAGCCGGTGCGCGTCACCGAGCGGGGTGGCTTCACCGGCGAACCCACGCATCTGGCGTGGGGCTCGCGCGGCTGGGCGCTCAGCTGGTGGGCCGGGCCGTGGCTGGTGGACGAGCGCTGGTGGGAGCCGCCGCCGCGCCCCGGGCCGGGCCCAGGTCCTGCTCGAGCCCGCCCCCGGCCGGGACGACGGTCGCGCTCTGCTGCTGCAGTACGCCGGAGGATGGGAGGTGGAGGGCGTGTACGAGTGAGCGCCCGCCGCACGGCGACTACGCCGGCCGGTTCACGGTGCCCATGATCAGCGGCAGCCCGGTCGCGGTGTCCACCACGGAGTAGGCGAACGCGCGGTCCACGGCGAACGGAGCCGGGCCGGGCGCCGGCTCGGGGGCCGGCGGCGTCCCGGGGGCGACGGTGTCCGCCGCCGTCCCCTTCTCGCCCACGGTGAGCACGGCGGCGGCGCGGGCGTCGGCCACCGTCGGAGCGCCCGGCGCGATGCCCGACAGCCCGGGCCCGGCGAACAGGTCCGTCAGGCCCACCTCGCGGAGCGGGTCGGCGAGCGCGGTCCACGCGGCGGTGCGCCATTTCGGCAGGCTCACCTCGTGCGGGGCCGACGGTGCCGCCGCGAGCGCGACCCGCGCTGCGGTGAACCGGGCCTCGGTGGCGGCGTCGGCGAGCGCGATCCCGGGCGCGGGCAGCACGATCTGCAGCGCCAGCGTGGTGCCGTAATCGAGCTGCAGCGCGGTGAAACCGTCGCCGGCGGCCACCCGGGCGGGCAGCGTGCCGTGCATCGTCGGCGGGTCGAGCACCGTCCCGTCCGCGGCGGTGAACAGGGCCGGGCGGGTGCGGGCCGGGTCGAACCCGAAGCGCCACGCCGCGGCCAGGTACGCGGTCGCCGCCGCCGCGAGCCGGGTGCCGCCGTCCACGCGCAGCGGGGCCGAGGTGAGCGCGCTGCCGGTGTTCACCGCGACCCACTCGCCCAGCGGCTCGCTCACGTCGAGGCCGAAGTCCATCGGGTACACGCCCGTGCCGTACGCGGCGGCCAGCGCGTCCAGGTAGTCCGGCTTCACCGCGGGCTCCTTGGCCGTCAGCAGCGCCACCTGGGACTGGAACAGCGGCGCCGCGGGCGGCGTGGCAGCCGGCACCGTGCCGGGGTCGCCCGCCCACTGCGCGGTCTGGCCGGTGAGCGCGGCCATCGCGCGGGGAGGTCCTTCGCGGCGCCGAGCCCGGCACCGTCGAGCTGCGCGGCGGTGGAGCCCTCCGCGCCCGCCCGGAGCATGCCCAGCAGGCTCAGCACCGACCAGGACGGCACCGCCGTGCTGCCCGCGCGGGTGTCGCGGGTCGCGAGCCGCGCCCCAAGACGCGTGGCCGCGGCGACCAGCGCGGTGACGTCCTGCCGGGTCTCGTCGATCCCCACCTGCTCGAAGGCCTTCTCGGACCGTTCGAGGGCCAGGGCCTTCGGGCTCGACGGTGCGCCGCCGCACGCCGCGAGGGTGGTCGCGGCGAGCAACGCGATCGCGGCCCGTCGGAAGTGCATGACGGCCAGCCTATCGGTCGAGCAGCTTCCGGCCGTTGTGCCACAGGACCTTGCGCATCCACTCGTCGCCGAGGCCCAGGCGCGCGAGACCGAACAGCTGGTGCGCGTACTGGTACGGGATGTTGGGGAAATCGCTGCCCAGCACCACCTTGTCGGCGAGGGCGCCGAGCCGCTCCACGTAGCCCGGCGGCATCGGTGCGCTGCGCTCGGTGAAGTCGGTCGCGGCCATGGTGGTGTCCAGGTACACGTTCGGGTGCTGCTCCGCGAGGTCGGCGAACCGGTCGTACTCCGGCATGCCCAGGTGCGCGATCACCAGCGTCAGGTCCGGGTGCCGGCGCAGCACCTCGGCGACCCGGTCCGGCCCGGTGTACGGGCCCTCGATGGGGCCGGACCCGGCGTGGATCACCACGGGGATGTGGTGGCGCGCCAACACATCCCACGCGGGGTCCAGCAGCGGGTCGTCGGGCGCGAACACGCCCACCTGCACGTGCATCTTGAACAACCGCGCACCGTCGGAGACGGCCCGGGCGACGTAGTCGCCCACGCCGGCTCGGGGTAGAGCGTGGCACAGTGGATCGCGTCGGGCACGCGCCGGGCGAACTCCGCACACCAGTCGTTGAGCCACACCGCCATGCCGGGCTTGTGCGGGTACGTGAGCGCGGGGATCGCGGTCACCCCCATGCCGCGGATCAGCCGGAGGCGGGTGTCCTCGTCGAACCGGTACTCGATGGGCCACTCGCGGCCGTACTCGGTGCTCGCGCGGTCGAAGAAGTCCCACACCTTCACCAGCATCGGCTCGGGGAGGAAGTGCACGTGGATGTCGGCGAGGCCGGGGAGGCCGAGAGCGTCCAGATAGGCGGGGATGTCCGCGTCGGTCACCGGCCCGGAGTGGTGTGCGGTCGGCTCATGCGACCAATGTAGCCACGCCGGTGATCCGCCGTTCACCGAAATCGGTCACGAGTAGGCTTTCCCGGAAAACGACACAGGAGGGCACGGTGCCGGACACGGACGACGCGCGATGGCTGTCCGCCGAGGAGATGGCGGCCTGGCTGCCGCTCATCAACGTCGCGATGCGCCTGCCCGCCAAGCTGGACACGCAGCTGCGCGCCGATGCCGGGATCACCCACTACGAGTTCATGGTGCTGACACAGCTCTCCCAGGCGCCGGAGCGCACGCTCGGGCTCTCCGCGCTGGCCGAGGCGGCCAACTCGTCGCCGTCCCGGCTGTCCCACGTCCTGCGCAAGCTGGGGAGCGCGGCTGGCTCGTACGCCACGCGGACGGCCGGCAGGCGTCGGCGGAGCTCACCGACGCCGGGCTCGCAGCGCTCGACGGTGCCGCCCGCGGCCACGTCGAGGAGGTGCGGCGGCGGGTGTTCGACCATCTGTCCCCGCGCGATGTCGCCGCACTGGAGAAGGCATTGGTGAAGCTGGGGCCGGCGCTCGCCGAGGGACCCTGAGCCGGGCGAGGCGGCCGGAGTCAGGCGACCGCGGCCACCGCCCGGAGCGCGAGGTCGCGCGGCGCCCGCAGCCGCGTCGTCAGCGCGACGTGCCGCATCGCCCGGGAGAGCAGCATCGTGCGCTGCCCTGCGCGCCGGCGCGCCTCCTCGTAGGCGCGTAGCGCCGTGGCTGCGGCACCGCCGGACCCCGAGGCCGTGGCTGCGGCACCGTTGAAGTCCCCTGCCGCGCCCAGAGCGTCGGCGAGCGCCGCCGCGTCGAGCAGTGTTTCGCACGCGCCGCGGCCAGGTTGGGGGCCATGGCGTGCGCGGCGTCGCCGATCAGCGCGACGTTGCCGCGCACGATCCGCGGCAATCGCGGCAGATCGCGGGAGCGGTAGTGCAGGGCGGTCGCCTCGTCGATCCCCTCGATGGTCTCGAGCACGCGCGGCGCCCAGCCGTGGTACAGCGCGCGGAGGAACGCCCGCGGCTCGGTGCCCGGGTCCGCGGTGCCCGCGGGGACCGCTCGCGGGTCGAACTCGGAGTACCAGTTGATGTAGCCGCCGTCGCGCGGCGTCACGCCGAACAGTCGTCCCGGCCCCCAGAATTCGGTGAAGACGTCGGTCTCGCCGGGGCAGCGGCCGATCAGGACGTCCACGCCCAGCGGACGCGGATCCACCCGGCGCCCGAGGACGTGCGTGCGGGCGATGCTGCCGATCCCGTCGGCGCCGACGATCACGTCGTGGTCGAGCCCCGCGAGAGCGGCGCGGCGGTCGCCGAAGCGGACCGTCGGTGCGCAGGCGGCGAGGGCCTCGAGGAGCCGGGGACGGGAGATGATGACGGTGGCGCCCTTCGCCCGGACCTCCGGCCCCAATCTGTGCCCGTCGCGGCTGCGGATCTCCGCGGTCCGCTGGTCGATCCCGATCTCGCGCACCCGGGGCGCCGCGCCGACCCGGTCGAGGACCGCCATGGCCTCGGGCCACATGCCGAGCGCCGTGCCGGTGCTGGGGAGTGAATCGGCGCGCTCGAAGACCTCCACCTCCCAGCCCTGGGCGGTGAGGAGGGCCGCGGTGGCGAGTCCGCCGATGCCGCCGCCGATGATCGCTGCCGTTGCCATCGGGTCACTGTACTACATATGTAGTAGTTGTACTGTTGCGCCTCATGGGACGGCGGGACGAGGTGCTCGACGCGGCGATCGAGGTGCTGGGCACCGTCGGGCTGCGCGGCCTCACGCACCGGGCCGTCGACGGTGCCGCCGGCGTCCCGTCCGGAACCACGTCGAACCACTTCCGGTCCAGGGGGTGCTCGTGCGCGGGGTGGTCGAGCGGCTCGTCGAGCAGGATTTCGCCTTCTGGTCCGGGTTCGACGGTGCCGCCCCGGAACCCGGGTTCGACGGTGCCGCCCCGGAACGCGGGAACGACGGTGCCGCCCCGGAACCCGGGTTCGACGGTGCCGTCCCGGAACCCGGGTGCGACGCGGTGCTGGCACGGATCGCGGCGTACGTGCGCTGGTCGGTGACCGACGGGCGGGTGCGCAGCGTCGCCCGGTTGAACCTGTTCGCGGCGGCGGCGGTCGAGCCGGAACTGCGCGAGCCGTTGCGGCGCGGGCGCGCTGAGGTGGAGCGGATGGGGGCGTCGATCGGCGCCGCGATCGGGCTGGGGGAGGTGGCGTCGGCGCTGGTCATGGACGTGTGCGACGCCCTGATCTCCCGGCAGCTCGCGATGCCGGACGATGCCTTCGATCCGCAGCCGGCTCTCACATCGCTGCTGTCCGCGCTCCTCCCGACCGATGGCAACGATTCGAACACAGTTAACGAAGAGTGGCGTAGATCATAGAACACGTGTATGATTGACGTATGGCACTTCCGGCGGCGTTGCGCGAGTTACCCGGGGATCTGATTCCCGGGAGGCTGGCCGGTGCGTCCGGGGAGCGCGCGATCTCGGAGCTGGTGTTCGAGCGTCGGCGCAGCGAGAACATGGCCTACTGCCACACCCTGGTGAGTGTGTATTCGCTGCACAGGTCGATGTACGCGGATCAGGAGGCGGAGTATCTCGCGGGACCGGGCGATTACGCGGCGGCGGTGGCTGCGCGGCGGAGGTTGTCGGCGGCTGCGGAGGCGTTGCAGGCGCAGGTGTCCACGCTGCTGCGGGTCGGCCAGACGGCGGCGTCGCACGTGATCGAGGTCGCGATCGGCATGGTCGAGCGGGTGCCGCAGGTGTTCGCGCTGGTCGGGCGGAACGTGATCTCGGCGAAAGCCGCGGAGACCGCGCTCGGGGCGTCGCGGACGCTCACTGCGGAACAGGTCCGGCAGTTCGATGCGGCGCTGGCGGATCGGCTGACGGTCGAGTACGAGGTGCTGTCGCTTCCCGCTTTTCGGGAGGCCGCCGACCTGCTGGTCAAGCGGATTGATCCGGAGGCTGTCGAGCGTCGACGCAGCCTTGCTGAGCAGGACCGGCGGATCACGTTCCGGCCGGCGGAGGACGGCATGGCGGCGGCGTTCGCGCTGCTCCCGGCGGCCGATATGAGCGAGGTATCGGCGCGGGTGGAGTACATCGCTGGCACGGTGTGCGATGCGGATCCGCGCACCGTGCCGCAACGCCAGGCCGACGGATTCGCGCAACTGATCCGTGGGTACTCGACGTTGGGCTGCCTGTGTGGGGCCGAGGGCTGCAAGTATCGGACGGCTCGATATGCGGGTGAGCCGGATGCCGATGGCGCGGTCACGCGGTTCATCACGATGATCAACGTGGTGGTCAACGAGAGGGCCTCGTGGAGCCTGCGCCGGCTGAGGCGTCAGCCGCCGGTCGGGCTGCGGCCGACCGTGATACGGCTGAATCCGCCGAATCCGGGCCCGGTCCGCGCCCACCGCATCCGCGCCCACCGCATCCGCGCCTGCCGGATTCGCGTACCTGGCGGGGTACGGGCCGATCGCTGCAGAGCACGCGCGGGAGCTCGCCGCGCGCTCGGATGCGAAGGTGCGCGAGTTCGGTGAGCGTATCCCCAAGCCCTTCTCCACTCCGGGCCTCGACGCCGAATGTCCGGCCGCGGTGAGCGACACGGCTCAGGCGAGCGGCACGGCTGACGCCGAAGCGCCGCACGGGACGATCGACTTCGCGTGGGAGTGGGCCCAGATCGTGCTCGGCTTCGTGCTGCATTCGGGGCCCGATGGGGGCGCCGGTCCCGACAGTTTCGCCGGTCCGGACGGTCCCGCCGGCGGTGGGCCCGACGGTGGTGCTCCTGACGGAGGTGCCCCCGACGGCGGCGACGCTCCTGATCCTGGTGGCTCACCTGATGGCGGTGGTGGACCTCCCCGCGGCGGCGGCGGTTCCGGTCCGGATCCGGGTCCTCAGGACCCGCGGGCGTTGGTGCGGGCGCGGGGGAGTTCGGGGTATCGGCCGTCGGCGGATCTGTTTCGTTACGTGCGGTTGGTGTTCCCGCGGTGCGTGTTCCCGTTCTGTGGTCGGCCGGCGTCGCGTGCGCAGATCGATCACCGGACTGAGTTCGACCATCGCGACCCGGGGCTCGGCGGTGCGACGACGGCGGAGCAGTTGCAGCCGCTGTGTGTGCCGCATCACCAGCTCAAGACGGCGGGCGCGTGGATCGATGCGCGATTGCCTGACGGGCGGATCCTGTGGACGTCGCCGCACGGACGGCGATACATCGTCGATCCCAGCGGGATTGTGCTGCAGCTGTTCCCGGATCTTCTTCGGGTGCAATGGCTGATCCCCGACGGTGCCGTACCCGGTTCGGTCGTGTCGGCGCGTGGACGGCTCGTTCCCGAGGCGGCCCACTCCGGCGGGCGAACCCGACTGCAGCGCGAGCACGCCCGGCGTGAACGCCTCCGCGAGCGCAACGTCGCGGCGCTGCTGGCCGAGCAGTCCGCCGCGGCGCAAAGCCGCAGCGCCGTCGAAGATTCGGTGCTGCGCGCGATCGGTGTCACCCCGCCCCTGCCTCGAATGCCGACGGACGACGAACCGCCGCCCTACTGATCCGCGGGCGCTCTCATGGCAGTGGACGGCGGAGCGTGCGCCGGGGTGCACGGCGCTTCGCGGTCGTTGCCACCCCGGCTAGGAGCGCCGCGGCGCCGGTCATGGCGAGGGCGCTCAGGGCGGGGGAGTACGCGTCTACCTCTTCGGCGGCGGTCCAAGCCACGTTCGACGCCGCGTGTCCGATCACCGCCACGATCGGTGCCGCACAGACCCCGCCTGGCGCGTCCGGCGCCGTGCTCGCCGTGACCATGAGCAGCACCAGCGCCACCCGCAGCGCCACGGTGAACCAGCACTGCGCCACGAGGTCGGGATCGAGTACCCGGCCTGGACGTACGGGATCACGTGCCAGAGCGCCCACGCCACGCCGATGAGCAGACCCGTGGACACCGGACTGTGCCGACGCAGCAGCACCGGCGCGAGCACCACACTCCAGCCGATCTCCTCGAACGCCGCCGCCACGAGGTAGAGCGCCGCCGAGGTGCCGAGTTCCGGCCCCAGCGGCAGCCCGTCCGACGCCGTCGCGATCGCGGCCGGCGGAATCACGAGGGCGCCCAACAGTGGCAGGGCCGTCGGTCGCCGGGCCAGCGCCGTCAGCGGCTCGCGCACCCCGCCGCAGGCCACCATCGCGGCGATGGCGGGGCAGACGAACATCAGTGCGCTCACCGGCAGGCCCGCCGGCCCTACCGCCGCGTCGGAGACGGCGCCCCACGCGTAGAACGGGAGACTGGTGATCGCGAGCGCCACCCAGAAGCGGCGCAGCGACACCCGTCGTCACGGCGATACCGTCATCGCGGGGCGTACATGATCACACCCACGCCCACCAGCGCGATCAGCGCGCCGATCACGTCCCAGCGGTCGGGGCGGAAACCATCGGCCACCATCGCCCACAACAGTGATCCGGCGATGAACACGCCTCCGTACGCGGCGAGGATGCGGCCGAAGTTCGCATCCGGCTGCAGAGTGGCGACGGCGCCGTACAGCCCTAGCGCCGCGACCCCGGCGCCGATCCACAGCCACCCGCGGTGCTCGCGGATACCCTGCCACATCAGCCAGGCGCCGCCGATCTCGAACAGGGCGGCCACGGCGAACAGCAGGATCGACTTCGTCACGGTCACGGCGCCACCCTATCTGCTCGCTGCTCGCCACCACCCATCGTGTTCGAGTGTATGGCGGCAATCGAACGCATGGGCGTACTCTGGGTTCATGGGTTGGGGAAACGGGCCCCGCAGCTGGGCGGAAATGGAACGGGTGTTGTCAGGTCGCGCCCCGGTCCATCGCGCAGAGCCGCCGGGCGACGGGGGTGACGCCCCGGCGTGGTCGCGCAAGCGTGAGCCGTACGTTCCGCTCGGGGGAGGCTCGGGCGCGTCCCGCATCCCGTACGCCGAGCTGCACGCCCACACCGCGTTCAGCTTCCTCGACGGTGCCGCCCAGCCGGAGGAGATGATCGAGCAGGCGCACGCCCTCGGCCTCAAAGCTCTCGCGATCACCGATCACAACGGCTTCTACGGCGTGGTCCGCTTCGCGGAGGCGGCGCTGGAGCTCGGCGTCCCCACCGTATTTGGGGCGGAGCTGTCCCTGCAGCACGACGCGGAACGCACCGGCGCCGAGGACCCGTCGGGCGATCACCTGCTCGTGCTCGCCCGCGGCCAGGAGGGCTACCGCCGCCTCTCGCGCGCGATGGCCGAGGCGCACATGGAGGCGGGGGAGAAGGGCCTGCTCCGCTTCCACCCGGACCGTCTCGCCGAATGGTCGGGCGGCCACTGGCACATCCTCACCGGCTGTCGCAAAGGCGCGGTCCGGCGCGCCCTCGCCGAGCGGGGTCCCGACGGTGCCGCTGCCGCCCTCGCGGGCCTCGTCGACCGGTTCGGCGAGGAGCGGGTGAGCATGGAGCTCACCGTGCACGGCGTGCCGGAGGACGACGAGCGCAACCACCTCCTGGCCGGCGTGGCCGCGCGGATGGGGGTCGGCACCGTCGCCACCACGGGTGCGCACTTCGCCCGGCCCGGCCAGCGGCGCCTCGCGTCGGCCCTCGCCGCGATCCGCGCGCGCCGCAGCCTCGACGAGCTGGACGGCTGGCTGCCGGCGGCGGGCGGAGCGCACCTGCGCTCGGGTGATGAGATGGCGCTGCTGCTTCCCGAGCATCCGGGGGCCATCGCGGCCGCCGCCGAACTGGGCGCCGAGTGCGCCTTCAGTCTCAAGCTGATCGCGCCGAAGCTGCCGCCGTTCGACGTCCCGTCGGGCTACACGGAGGCCACGTGGCTGCGCGAGCTGACCCGGCGCGGCGCGCTGGAACGTTACGGCCCGCCGGAGCGGCACCCGAAGGCGTACCGGCAGATCGCGCACGAACTGAACGTGATCGAGACGCTCACCTTCCCCGGCTACTTCCTCATCGTGCACAGCATCGTCGAGTTCTGCCGCCGCAGAGACATCCTGTGCCAGGGCCGCGGCAGCGCCGCCAACTCCGCGGTCTGCTTCGCCCTCGGCATCACGGCGGTGGACCCGGTCCGCAACGATCTGCTCTTCGAGCGTTTCCTGGCGCCGGAGCGCGACGGCCCGCCCGACATCGACGTCGATATCGAGTCCGACCGCCGCGAGGAGGCGATCCAGTTCGTCTACCGGAAGTACGGCCGCGAGTACGCCGCGCAGGTCGCGAACGTGATCACCTACCGCGGACGGTCCGCGGTCCGCGACACCGCGCGGGCACTCGGCTACTCGCAGGGGCAGCAGGACGCGTGGAGCAAACAGGTCTCCAGCTACGGCTGGCGGCAGGATCCGGTGCCCGAGGGGGTCCCGGACCGCGTGCTGGAGCTGGCCACGCAGATCGCGGACCTGCCGCGGCACTTGGGGATCCATTCCGGCGGCATGGTGATCTGCGACCGCCCGATTGCCGACGTGTGCCCCACGGAGTGGGCCCGGATGGAGGATCGCAGCGTGCTGCAGTGGGACAAGGACGACTGCGCCGCAGCGGGTCTGGTGAAGTTCGACCTGCTGGGTCTCGGCATGCTCAGCGCATTGCACTACGCGAAGGACCTCGTCGCCGAGCACAAGGGCATCGACGTGGACTTCGCGCAGCTCGACCTCGCTGATGCAGGCGTGTACGAGATGCTGTGCCGCGCGGACTCCGTGGGCGTGTTCCAGGTGGAGTCCCGCGCGCAGATGGCCACGCTGCCGCGGCTGAAACCACGGAACTTCTACGACCTGGTGGTGGAGGTCGCCCTCATTCGCCCCGGCCCCATCCAGGGCGGCTCGGTGCACCCGTACATCCGCCGCCGCAACGAGCAGGAGGAGCCCACCGTCGAGCACCCGTCGATGTGGAAGGCGCTGAAGCGCACTCTGGGGGTGCCCCTGTTCCAGGAGCAGCTCATGCAACTCGCGGTCGACGTCGCGGGGTTCAGCCCCGCCGAGGCCGATCAGCTGCGCCGCGCGATGGGGTCGAAGCGGTCCACCGAGAAGATGGAGCAGCTGCGGCAGCGCTTCTACGACGGTGCCGCCCGCCTGCACGGCATCGAGGGCGAGACGGCCGACCGGATCTTCGAGAAGCTCGCGGCGTTCGCCAACTTCGGTTTTCCCGAGAGTCATTCGCAGTCGTTCGCGTCGCTGGTCTTCTACTCCTCGTGGTTCAAGCTCTACCACCCGGCGGCGTTCTGCGCGGCGCTGCTGCGGGCCCAGCCTATGGGCTTCTACTCGCCCCAGTCCCTGGTCGCCGATGCGCGCCGGCACGGCGTCACCGTGCAGGGGCCGTGCGTGAATCGCAGCCTGCCGTGGGCGAACCTGGAGAACGCGGGGCAGGAGGTCCGGCTCGGGCTGGCCGCGATCCGCACCATCGGCGACGACCTCGCCGAACGCATCACCGGTGAGCGGGACGCGCACGGCGCCTACGCGAGCCTCACCGACCTCACGGCCCGGGTCGAGCTCACCGTCGCCCAGTCCGAGGCCCTCGCCACCTCCGGGGCGCTGGACTGCTTCGGCCGTGACCGCCGGCAGGCCCTGTGGGAGGCGGGCGCCGCGGCACGGGAGCGGCGGGATCGCCTGCCCGGCACCGCGACCGCCGGGCTCCCGCCCGCGCTGCCCGGCATGAGCGAGACGGAGCTCGCGGCGGCGGACGTGTGGGCCACGTCGGTCACCGTCGGGAAGTACCCCACGGAATTCCTCCGGCCCACACTGGACCGGCTCGGCGTCGTCCCGGCCGACCGCCTCCTCGCGCTGCCCGACGGTGACCGCGTCCTGGTGGGCGGGGCGGTCACGCACCGCCAGCGGCCGGCCACCGCGGGCGGTGTCACCTTCCTCAACCTCGAGGACGAGACCGGCATGGTGAACGTCGTGTGCAGTCAAGGGCTCTGGGCGCGCTACCGGCGGCTGGCGCAGTCGGCGCCCGCGCTGCTGGTGCGGGGCCGGGTGCAGAACGCGGAGGGGGCGGTCACGGTGGTGGCGGACCGGCTGCAGCGCATGGACCTGGCGGTGCCCTCCCGCTCGCGCGACTGGCAGTGACGGTTCAGGTCGCCGTCATGCGGCCGAGTCGGAGGAAGCGGATGCTGTCGACCCGCAGATCACGCACGCGGGAGAGGTCCGCCCACATCGCGCGGCCGCCGGGGAGGCGACCCAGTGGGCCGACGGCGGAGCGGAAACGAGCCGCCTCGTCCGGCGTGGCGAGCCTGGCTGCCCCGGCCGTGCCGGAGAGCTGCACGCCGGGAGGGACGTCGAACCGGCCACGGAGCATCGCCCGTCCCCACCGCAGCGGCCCGGAATCGACGGCCAGCACCGTGACTCGGGGATCGGCTGCGAGGTTCCGGGCGAGCCGCGCGTTGAACACATCGAAATAGATGCCCGATCTCTCGTCCCGGTCCAGCAGGAGCGAGCCGATCGGAGTCACGTGAGGCGAGCCGTCGGCGTTGCGCGAGCTCACCGCGCAGTGCAACGACGAGCGGATCGCCCGATGCACCGACCTACGCGCCGCCGCCCATTCGGCGTCGTCGTGCGTCGTCACGACGTCGCCTTCGGTGCGGTGACGAAGACCGTGCCGTGCGCGATCGCGCAGAGCCGGGGTTCCCCGTCGCCGGGTTCGTGCCAGATCTCGCCGGTGACCACGGCGTGTCTCCGGCTCCGGTGGGCCACCGACGCAACGGCACGCAGCCGACCTGTGCGGACGGCGCGCAGGTAGTCCACGGACACGCCGCCGGTGATCACGTCCGGGCCGACGGCGGATCCCGCGGCGAAGGTGAGCACGTTGTCGGCGAGATAGGCCATGACGCCGCCGTGGACGACGCCGTACTGCTGCCGGTGCCGTTCTTCGACGTCGAGCACCAACTCCGCCGTGCCGTTGCGGAACGCCGTCACCCTGGCGCCGACCAGGGCGTTGAAGGGCTGCGCGTCGAGTACCGCGACCGCCGGCGCGAGCGGATCGTCATCAGTGGCCGTCATGGTGGATCCTTTCTAGTTACTTCTCTCTAAAACTGGTCTAGCATAGGATCGCGGCCGTGGGAAGGCCGACTCTGCATGACCCGGACCAGCTGCTCGACGCCGCCGTCCGGCTGTTCGCGCGCGAGGGCGCGCGCGGCCTGACCGTGGCCGCCGTCGCACGGGAGGCCAAGGCGCCCAGCGGCTCCGTGTATCACCGGTTCCCGGACAGGCAGGCGCTCCTCGCCGCCGTCTGGCTCCGCACTGTCCGGAGCTTCCACGACGCCTACGTGCGGGAGTTCGCGGACGTCGCCACAGCGCGTGAGGCGATGCGAAGCGCCCGTTGGATCGTCGAGCGGTGCAGGGCCGAACTCGGAGAGGTGCTGGTGCTCCAGGCCGGGGAACACGCCTTCGGCGCCGACTCGTGGTCCCAAGCGGCGGTAGATGAATGGGCCGCCCTGAGCGCCGAGCGGGACGCGACCACGTCGGCGATCGTCCGGCGCGTGGCCGCGGAGTCGAAGAGGCCGCGCGCCGACGTCGCCTTCGCGCTGTACGACCTCCCGCTGGCAGTGGTGCGGCGGCATCTGCTCGCCGGCGAGGCGCCGCCCGGCGGCGCCGCCGGGCTGGCCGAGCGGTTGGCCGGACGGATCCTCGGCGTCGAGGACGATCGGGGCGGTCGATGAGCAAGTGGGATCCGAGTGACCTTCCCGTCGAGCGGGAACCGGACCGGACCACCGCGCGTGAACTGCGTGAGGTGCTGGCCGACCTGCGGCGGCGTGAGCCGGTGTTCCACGGACCGGAGTGGACTACCCGCGAGGCCTTCCTCGCGGGGACGGCGCCCGACTTCTGGGAGGTCGGCGCGTCGGGGTGTCGCTACAGTCGTGACTACGTGTGGTCCGTGATCGAGCGGCGCCAGCAGGATCCGCAGGACGACGAATCGGAGTGGGAGACCAGCGATTTCCAGGTGCGCGCGATGGGGGCCTCGGTCTACCTGCTCACCTACACCCTGACGCAGGGCGACCGCATCACCCGGCGGCTGACCGTATGGCGCCGCCGCGAGAACCACTGGTCGGTGATGTTCCACCAGGGCACGATGGTCGGCGAATAGCGCCGCACCGCCCCCGTGACGGGGAGCGCACGCCGCCGAAGCGCGCAGAACCTCGTCGTCTACGCCCGGTGCAGCGCCGCGGTCGCGGCGTCCCGGCCGATCTGCACGGCGCGGGAGATCAGCGGACCGTCGTTGGAGAGCCGGCCGACGGCCGGACTGCCCTCGGGGACCCAGATCTGCAGGACTTCAGCGGTTCCCGGTGTCGCCGGCACGGGCTCCGGGGCCGCACGCCGGGCCGTGAAATACGCGTCGAGGATCCACTTCTCGGCGCGGGAGGACTTCCGCGGCTCGTTGCAGACAGTGCGCAGCATCATCACGTGCGTCGCGCCCTGCGCGATCGGGGTGGCCAGCGGCACCTTCTCGGCGAGGCCACCGTCGAACCACTCCCGCCCGCCGAGGCGCACGGGCGGACCGGCGAGCAGCGGCAGGGCGGTGGTCGCGCGGAGCGCGGACCGCAACGTCTCCTCGTCGACGATGTGCGGCGCGAGATCGGCGGCACGCCGCGTGTGCGCGTCGACGGCGAGCGGATGGAGCGTGATCGGGTTGGCAAGGATCGCGGCGAAGTCCATCGGCGTCACGGCGGAGTAGACCCGCTCCACCAGATGTCGGGTGTCCACCGCGACACCGCCGCGCAGTACCCGCCGCGGGAGCACCACCCGCTCCGCCAGCACGTCGTCCCAGCCCCACGACGGCAACCATCGCCGCCCCTCGCCGGAGACCAGCCAGGCGGCGTTCAGCGCTCCGCCGGAGGTGCCGTACACGGCGTCGAACGCGGGTAGGAGGCCGAGCTCGTCGACGGCCATCGCCATCCCCGCCGAGTACGCCGACCGCGAGCCGCCACCCTCGATGGACAACGCGATCCGCAGGCCGTCGGAGCGCTCCCCGGGGCGGCTGTCGGAGGCGATGCGCGCGCGGAGTGCCGCGATCACGTTCATGCGACGGGGTTCCCGTACCCGACGATGCCGGCGGTGTCGGAGAGTCGGTAGGTGTACGCCGAGATCCCCGCCCTGATTGCCGCCCACGGTGATGACGGACCCGCCGTCGACGGCGACGACGAAGTTGGTGTGCTGGCCCAGCTGGTGGCCGGGGGCGTAGAGCACCACGTCACCCGGAGCCGGCACGTGGCCGTTGGGGCGGAACGTGTTCCGCTGCTGGAAGTACTCGGTCAGCGTGTAGACGCCGGGGATGCGCCACGTGCCTGAGTTCGGATTGCGCAGTGGCAGACCGGAATCGCGGAGCACCGTCGAGACGAAGTCGGCGCACCACGGCTCCTCCACACCTTCGGAGTAGTGCGTGCCGGGGCGGTTCGCGTCGAACTCGCGGCGCACGTTCTCGAGGATCCGCACCCGCGCGGGCTCCAGCCCTGTCGTCTCGACCGCCGGGAAGACGCGCGGCTTCAGCTCCGCGGGCAAGTGCTTCGTGAGCGGCGTCTCGTACGTGCTGGAGAACCACACCAGACCGCCCACGAGCATCACCAGCGCGGCGATCACGGCGGCGACGCCGAGCACGGCCTTCCTCAGTCCCATGAATCCACTGTACTCAGTGGTGAACCTGCGATCATGGGACGATGAGCCCGCGCACCGTGACCTGCACGATCAAGCCGGGTAGCCGTAAGGGGCCCGTCGTCGAGGTCGACGATGCCGGCGCGCTCACCCTGTTCGTGCGCGAGCCGGCCACCGAGGGTAGGGCCAACAGGGCCGCCGTCGTGCTGCTCGCCTCCCACCTCGGCGTGCCGAAGTCGCGGGTGCGGCTGGTCGCCGGGCAGACCAGCCGGATCAAGCGCTTCGCCGTCGACGACTGAGGCGCCGCCCGGCCACGCGCGACGGCGTGGCATGCTGGACGGGCAGCTGGTATGTCGCGCCGAAGCCTCGGGCCGCGACATCGCTGTGCCGCAGCCGCGACGCAGCGAGGGAACCCGGTGAGAATCCGGGACTGTCCCGCAGCGGTGAGCAGGAACGAAAGTCGCGACGATGCACTGGGTGAAGAACCTGGGAAGCAGCGACCGGTAGGGGCCCAGGGCGTGCCTGCGAGTCCGAATACCTGCCCGTTGTACCGGACGCGCCGCGTCCGGTGGTGTGCCGCCTCGTGGACTGGGTGTGCGACCGCACTGCGGAACGGACGTCGCACGCCGACGGTCCGCGAGTCGTGCGTACGTGCGTCCGGACGGGTGGCCGCCCTGGCTACGCACGAAAGGAACGGTCCTGCAGTGACCGCACCGAATTTCACCCGCACCGTCCTCGGTGTTCCCCGTATCGGACCCCGTCGCGAACTCAAGCGCGCGATCGAGGGGTACTGGAAGGGCTCCACGTCCCGGGCCGACCTCGAATCCACCGCCGCCGGGCTCCGGCGCGCCCAGTGGGCCCGACTGGTCGGCGCGGGGTTGGACTCCGTCCCCACCAACACGTTCAGCTACTACGACCAGATCCTCGACACCGCGGAGATGCTCGGCGCCCTGCCGTCGCGCGTCTCCGGCATCGAGGACCCGCTCGACCGGTACTTCGCCGCGGCGCGGGTACCGCGGAGGTCACCCCGCTCGAGATGACCAAATGGTTCGACACGAACTATCACTACCTGGTCCCCGAGATCGGGCCGGGCACGGCGTTCTCGCTGCACCCGGAGAGGGTTCTCGCGGATCTCGACGAGGCCTTGGCGCAGCGTGTTCCGGCGCGCCCCGTGATCGTCGGGCCGCTCACCTTCCTGGCGCTGTCCAAGGCGGTCGACGGGGCCGGGGATCCGTTGGCCCGCATCGACGAGGTGCTCCCGCTCTACCGGGACCTCCTGGAGCGCTTGGCCGCCAAGGGAGCCCAATGGGTGCAGCTCGACGAGCCGGTGCTCGTCAGCGAGGGGGCCTGGGACTGGCCGACGAGGCGGCCCGGGTGTACTCCGACCTCTCGGGTTCGGCTCAGCGCCCCGCCGTGCTCGTGGCAACCTATTTCGGCTCGCCCGGCCCGTCACTGGCGGCACTGGCGGGCACCGGGGTTGAGGCGATCGCCGTCGATCTGGTCACTGAGACGCACACCGTCGACGCGGTCGCCACCACCCCGGGCCTGCAGGGCAAGCTGCTGGTCGCGGGCGTCGTCGACGGCCGCAACGTGTGGCGCACCGACCTCGAGGCCGCGCTCGGATCCCTCGGAACCGTGCTCGGTTCCGCGGCGGCGGTCGCCGTCAGCACCTCCTGTTCGCTGCTGCACGTGCCCTACACCGTGGCCGCCGAGACCGCGCCGGAGCCGGCCGCCGCCGAGGGGGTCCGGTCCTGGCTGGCTTTCGCCGCGGAGAAGGTCGAGGAGGTCGTCACGTTGTCGCGTGCCCTCGCCGACGGGCGGGAAGCGGTAGCCGCTGAATTCGGCCGGAGCGCCGCCGTGCGGGCGGCCCGCGCGGCCGACGCGCGCCTGAACGATACGACGGTGCGGACCCGTCTCGCGTCGCTGCGCGCGGCCGGGACCGGCCGCGCCGCGGCGGCAGATCGTGCTGCGGCCCAGCGGGATCGGCTCGGGCTGCCGCTGCTCCCCACCACCACGATCGGCTCCTACCCGCAGACCGGTGCCATCCGCGTCGCGCGTGCCGACCTGCGCGCCGGGCGGATCGACGAGGCCGAGTACGTGCGGCGCATGCAGGCGGAGATCGCCGATGTCGTGCGGCTCCAGGAGGACCTCGGCATCGACGTACTCGTGCACGGCGAGCCCGAGCGCAACGACATGGTGCAGTACTTCGCCGAGCGCCTCGACGGCTTCCTCGCGACGGACTTCGGCTGGGTGCAGTCGTACGGCACCCGGTGCGTGCGCCCGCCGATCCTGTTCGGCGACGTCCACCGTGCCGAGGCGATGACGGTCTCCTGGATCACGTACGCGCAGACACTCACCGAGCGCCCGGTCAAGGGGATGCTCACGGGGCCGGTGACGATCCTCGCCTGGTCCTTCGTGCGCGACGACCAGCCGCTGGCCGACACCGCCGATCAGGTGGCGCTGGCGATCCGGGACGAGACGGTCGATCTGGAGGCGGCCGGTGTGAAGATCATCCAGGTCGACGAGCCCGCGCTCCGCGAACTTCTGCCCCTACGGGCGGCGGACCGTCCGGCCTACCTCGGCTGGGCCACCGGCTCGTTCCGGCTGTCCACTTCGGGCGTCGAGGACGACACCCAGATCCACACGCACCTGTGCTACTCGGAGTTCGGCGACGTCATCGGGGCCATCTCCGATCTCGACGCGGACGTCACCTCGATCGAGGCGGCTCGCTCACGGATGGAGATCCTGGCCGATCTCAACGAGGCCGGCTTCGCGAATCAGGTGGGCCCGGGCGTGTACGACATCCACTCGCCGCGCGTTCCGGCGCAGGACGAGGTCGAGGCGTCCCTGCGGGCGGCGCTGGAAGCCGTTCCCGCCGAGCGGCTCTGGGTGAACCCTGACTGCGGCCTGAAGACCCGCGGCACGGAGGAGACGGTGGCCTCGTTGCGCAACCTGGTCGCCGCCGCGAAGGCGGTCCGCGCCACGTTGTGACACTGCCGGGCACGCGGGTGCCGCAGGAGGCTCAGCCTGCCAGCGGCGCCGCGCGCGGCTTCGGGATCGGCTCCGGCGCCGGGACCCGATCACGCCGTGGGACGGGCTGAACACGTACGCGAAGGCGAACACCAAGCCCTGCATGACCACCACCATTCCGCCGGGCGACGTGTCGGCGTGGTACGAGACCAGCAGCCCGACGATCCCGCTGGCGGCCGCGCTCACCGGTGCGATCACCAGCATGCGGGAGAACCGGTCGGTGTAGAGCCTCGCGGTGGCTCCCGGGATGATGAGCATCGCGACCACCAGGACAATGCCCACCACCTGCAGTGCGGTGACGGCCGTGAGCGCGAGGAGGGCGAGGAGCAGGCCGCCGAGCAGCCGCGGGCTCAATCCGATGGCGAAGGCGTGCGTCGGATCGAAGGCGTAGAGCCTGAGGTCGCGGCGCTTGATCAGTAGCACCGCGGCGACGATCGCACCGAGCACCGCGATCTGCAGCAGGTCGGACGGCGACACCCCGAGCAGATTGCCGAAGATGATGTGGCCCAGATCGGTCTGGCTGGGCGTGACCGAGATCAGCACGAGGCCGAACGCGAACAGTGTCGTGAACACGATGCCGATCGCGGCGTCCTCCTTGATCCGACCGCGGTCTCGGACAGCGCCGATCATCGCGACCGCCAGGAAACCGAACAGGACGGCGCCGACAGCGAACGGCGCGCCCACGATGTAGGCGAGCACGACGCCGGGGAGTACGGCGTGCGAGACGGCGTCGCCCATGAGCGACCAGCCGATCAGCACCAGCCAGCACGACAGCAGTGCGCACACCGTCGATGCGATGACGGTGGCCGCGAGGGCCCGCACCATGAAGGTGTAGTCGAACGGGGCGAGGAGCAGTTGCTCGAGGAGGTCCACGGATACTCCTAACCGGCGGCGCGGTCGGCGTCGCCCTGGTCCAGGGGTCGAGTCCGAACGCGCGGATCAGGTTCTCCGGCGCCAGGACCTGCTCGGGCGGGCCTTGCGCGAGTACGCGTCGCATGAGGAGGACCGCCTGATCCGCGAGCCGGGGGAGGGCGTGCAGATCGTGCGTGGACACCAGGACCGTGGCACCGTCGTCGGCGAGCTCGCGCAGGAGCGACGAGATCGTCGCCTCCGTGCGCTTGTCCACGCCGGCGAAGGGCTCGTCGAGGAGCAGAACGCGCGCCTCCTGCGCGATGCCGCGGGCCACGAACGCCCGTTTGCGCTGTCCGCCGGACAGCTGCCCGATCTGCCGGTCGCGGTACTCGGTGAGCTCGACCCGTTCCAGGGCCCGGTCCACCGCCTCCCGGTCCGCGCGGCCCGCCCGCCGCGTGAGCCCCATCCGGCCGTACCGCCCCGTCATCACGACGTCCCGCACCGAGACCGGGAAGCTCCAGTCCACGTCCTCCGACTGCGGCACATAGCCGACGGTGCCGTTGCGCCGGGCCCGCGACGGCGGCGCCCCGTCGATGAGGACCCTCCCGGACTCCGGCTCGACCAGCCCCATGATGGCCTTGAACAGCGTCGATTTGCCCGAGCCGTTCATGCCGACGAGGCCGCACACGGTGCCGCTGCCCAGGGCGAGCGTCGCGCCGTCGAGGGCGATCGTGTCGCCGTAGCGCACGGTGACGTCGTCGACGGTGACGGCCCGAACCGGCCCGGGCGCCATCAGGGCGCCTTGCCGGTGAGCCCGGTGACGATCGTGCGCGTGTCGTGCCGGAGCAGGTCGAGATAGGTGGGGACGGGGCCGCCCGCCTCCGACAGCGAGTCGACGTACAGGACACCGCCGAACCGCGCGTCCGTGGCCTCCACGACCTGCTGCATCGGCTTGTCGGAGACGGTGGACTCGCAGAAGACCGCCGGGACGCGTGCGCTGCGGACGAAGTCGATGGTCGAGGCGACCTGCTGCGGGGTGGCCTGCTGCTCGGCATTGACCGGCCAGATGTAGCGCTCGGTGAGGCCGGCGTCGCGGGCGAGGTACGAGAAGGCGCCCTCGCAGGTGACGAGGGCTCGCTCGTTGGCGGGCAGGGCGGAGAGGTCCCGCGTCAGATCCTGCTGTACGACACGCAGTTTCTCCTGGTACGCGGCGCCGTTGGCGCGGAAGGCGGCGGCACCGTCGGGGTCGAGGCCGGAGAACGCCCGGACCAGGTTGTCGACGTACTTCTCGACGTTGACCGGGCTCATCCACGCGTGCGGGTTGGGCTTGCCGGCGTACGCGTCGCTCGCGATGTCGATCGGCTGGACGCCCTCGCTCGCCACCACGTGCGGGACGTCGAGACCCTGGACGAACTGCTGGAACCACGCCTCCAGATTCAGGCCGTTGTCCACGATGAGTGCGGCCTCGCTCGCCCGGCGGATGTCTCCGGGCGTGGGCTCGTAGCCGTGGATCTCCGCGCCGGCCTTCGTGATCGACTCGACCCGCAGGCGATCGCCAGCGACGTTCGAGGCGATGTCGGCGAGCACCGTGAAGGTGGCGAGAACCACCTTCTTCCCGTCGTCGTTCGCCCCGCGTGCGCACCCGGTCAGCGCGACGGCCGCGACCACGACGACAGCGGCCATCGCCCTGAGGTGCCGGCGGGTTCCCAGACTCTTCTGCGACATGTCCTCAACAATAAGTTCGGACTGCCGAAAAATCTAGTTCGGAGAGTTGTTGACTCAGCTCTCGATCACCGCGACCAGGTCGCCTCCGTCCACCTGGGTGGCGCCGGCCAGAGCGACGCGGGCGACCGTTCCGGCGACGGGGGCGGTGATGGTGGCCTCCATCTTCATGGCCTCGATGGTGGCGATCTGGTCGCCCACTTCGACGGTGGATCCGGCGTGGACGGTGGGGGTGACCATTCCGGCGAACGGCGCGGCGACGTGGCCGGGGTTGCTCTTGTCGGCGCGTTCGGCGGCGGGGACGTCGGCTTGGACCGAGTTGTCGCGGACGGCGACGGTGCGCAGCTGGCCGTTGAGCGTGCAGACCAGCGTTCGGTTGCCGTGCTCGTCCGGCTCGCCGACGCCGTCGAGCTTGATCAACAGCTCGACGCCGGTGGCGAGCTGGACCCGATGCTCCTCGCCCTGTCGCAGTCCGTAGAGGAACTGGTTGGTCGACAGCTTCGAGACGTCGCCGAACTCCGCGCGGTGCTCGGTGAACTCGCGCATCGGTCCCGGGAACAGCAGGCGGCTCAGGGCGGCCCGCCGCTGCTCGCTCGTGCCGGCCAGTTCGGCGGCCTCGTCGGCGGGGACGTCGCTGATCGGCGGCGCGTCGGCCCGGCCCTCGAGCGCCCGGGTCCGCAGCGGCTCCGGCCAGCCGCCGGGCGGGGTGCCGAGCTCGCCGCGGAGGAAGCCGATCACTGAATCCGGGATGTCATAGCGGCCGGGATCGGCGGCGAAGTCGTCCGGGCTGACGCCCGTGCCGACGAGCGCGAGCGCGAGATCACCCACGACCTTGGACGACGGGGTCACCTTGACGAGCCGACCGAGCATCCGATCCGCTGCGGCGTAGGAGTTCTCGATGTCCTCGAACCGTTCGGCGAGGCCCAGTGCTCCGGCCTGCTGCCGCAGGTTCGACAGCTGGCCGCCGGGGATCTCGTGGTGGTAGACCCGCCCCGTCGGGGCCTTGAGGCCGGACTCGAACGGCGCGTAGGCCCGCGCACGGCCTCCCAGTAGGGCTCGAGCGCGCAGACCGCGTCGAGGTCGATGCCGGTGTCGCGCTCGGTGTGCGCGGTCGCGGCGACGATCGACGACAGCGAGGGCTGGCTGGTGGTGCCGGAGAGGAGCTGCCGCGCCGTCGACGGCGTCCGCCCCGGCGGTCCACGCCGCGAGGTAGGTGGCGAGCTGCCCGCCCGGGGTGTCGTGGGTGTGCACATGCACCGGGAGGTCGAACTCCTTGCGCAGTGCGGTGACCAGGGTCGTGGCCGCGGCGGGACGCAGGAGACCGGCCATGTCCTTGATCGCGAGCACGTGCGCCCCGGCCTGCACGATCTTCTCCGCCACGCCCAGGTAGTAGTCGAGGGTGTAGAGCCGTTCGCCTGGGTTCGACAGGTCGCCCGTGTAGGAGAGGGCGCCCTCGGCGACGGCGATGCCGGTCGCGAGGACGGCCTCGATCGCGGGCCGCATCTGCTCGACGTCGTTGAGGGCGTCGAAGATCCGGAAGATGTCGACGCCGGTGGCGGCGGCCTCTGCGACGAAGGCGTCGGTGACCTGCTGTGGGTACGGGGTGTAGCCGACGGTGTTGCGGCCGCGGAGCAGCATCTGCAGGCAGACGTTCGGCAGTCCCTCCCGCAGGGTTGCCAGGCGCTCCCACGGGTCCTCGTGCAGGAATCGCAGCGCCACATCGTAGGTGGCGCCGCCCCACGCCTCCACCGAGAGCAGCTGCGGCGTGAGCCGGGCCTCGTACGGCGCGATCGTCGCCAGCGCCGAGGTGCGCACCCGGGTCGCGAGCAACGACTGGTGCGCGTCGCGGAACGTCGTGTCGGTCACCGCCAGCGCGGTCTGCGCGCGCAGGTCCGCGGCGAAGCCGGAGGGCCGAGCCGATCCAGCCGCTGCTTCGATCCCTCCGGTGCCGGCGCTGAGAGGTCCACCGCGGGAAGCTTGTCGACCGCGTACACCTTCGTCGGACGCACGCCGTGCGGCTTGTTGACGGTCACGTCCGCGAGGTAGCGCAGGATCTTGCTGGCCGTGTCCGAGGAGCCGCGCGCGGTGAGCAGCTCCGGGCGCTGCTCGATGAACGACGTGGTCACCTCACCGGCCACGAAGGCCGGATCGGCCAGGACCGCCTGCAGGTAGGGGATGTTCGTCGCCACACCGCGAATACGGAACTCGGCGAGTGCACGGCGGGCCCGGACGATCGCCGTCGCCCGGTCGCGGCCGCGCGCGGTCAGCTTGACCAGCATCGAATCGAAGTGCGGGCTGATCTCCGCACCGACCGACGTGCCCCCGTCGAGGCGGATGCCCGCGCCGCCCGGCGAACGGTACGCGGTGATCCGGCCCGTGTCGGGGCGGAAGCCGTCGGTGGGGTCCTCGGTCGTGATGCGGCACTGGAGTGCGGCGCCGCTCAGCCGGATCTGGTCCTGCGTCAGGCCGAGTTCGGGCAGGGTGGCGCCCGCAGCGATCTTCAGCTGCGCGGCCACCAGGTCCACGTCGGTGACCTCCTCGGTCACCGTGTGCTCCACCTGGATCCGCGGGTTCATCTCGATGAAGACGTGCCGGCCCTCGGGGTTCACCAGGAACTCGACGGTGCCCGCGCAGCTGTACCCGATCTCCTTCGCGAAGTTCACCGCGTCGTTGCAGAGCCGCTCGCGCAGCTCGTCGGAGATGTTCGGCGCCGGCGCCATCTCGATGACCTTCTGGTGGCGCCGCTGCAGCGAGCAGTCGCGCTCGTAGAGGTGGATCACGTTGCCGGCGTTGTCCGCAAGGATCTGCACCTCGATGTGCCGCGGGTCGATCACGGCCTCCTCGAGGAACACCGTCGGGTCCCCGAACGCGGATTCCGCCTCCCGCGAGGCGATCTCGATCGCGTCCCGCAGATCCTCGATCGCCTCGACGCGGCGCATGCCGCGGCCGCCGCCACCTGCGACGGCCTTGACGAACACGGGGAAGTGCATGTCCTCGGCCGCGCTGAGCAGTTCGTCGATGTCCGACGACGGGGCGGACGAGTCGAGCACCGGCAGGCCCGCCGCCCGCGCCGCCGCGATCGCCCGCGCTTTGTTGCCCGTCAGCTCCAGCACGTCCGCCGACGGCCCGACGAAGGTGATGTCGTTCGCCGCGCACGCCGCCGCCAGGTCGGGGTTCTCCGACAGGAAGCCGTACCCGGGGTAGACGGCGTCCGCGCCGGCCTGGACCGCGATCCGGATGATCTCCCCGACGGTCAGGTAGGCGCGGACCGGGTGCCCTCGGCACCGATCTGGTACGCCTCGTCCGCCTTCTGACGGTGCGGGGAGTTGCGATCCTCGTACGGATACACCGCGACGGTCTTCGCGCCGCTCTCCACAGCGGCGCGCAGGCCTCGGATCGCGATCTCGCCGCGGTTGGCCACCAGGACTTTCTTAAACATACTTTGCTACCACCGGTCTTTGTGGGACTCCGACGTACTCACCAGCGGACGAATCAATGCGTTCGCCGCTGCCTGCTCGATGATATGGGCCGTCCACCCGGTGATCCGGGACATCACGAAGATCGGGGTGAACACCTCGGTGTCGAATCCCAGTAGGTGGTATGCGGGTCCGGTCGGGAAGTCGAGGTTCGGCTGAATCCCCGTCGCATCGACCATCGTCTTCTCGAGGATGTCGTACATCTCGATGAACCGGCCCCCGTCGGTCCGGTTCGCGATGTCGACGAAGGCCCGCTTCATCGTCGGGACCCGGGAGTCGCCGTTCTTGTAGACGCGGTGACCGAACCCCATCACCTTCTCCTTGCGGGCAAGCTTGTCCTTCATCCAGGCCTCGGCGCGGGCCGGATCGCCGATCTCCTCCATGTCGTGCATCACGGCCTCGTTCGCGCCGCCGTGCAGCGGGCCCTTGAGGGTTCCGATCGCCGCGGTGACGGCGCTGTACATGTCCGACAGGGTCGAGGTGACGACCCGCGCCGCGAAGGTCGAGGCGTTGAAACCGTGCTCCGCGTACAGGATCAGAGAGACTTCGAACGCTCGGACCAGCTCGGGTTCCGGGACGGAACCGAAGCACATGTTCAGGAAGTTGGCGGCGAACCCGAGGGTGTGATCGGGAGCGATGGGCTCCTGGTCGTGCCGGCGCCGGTGGTCGGCGGCGACCACGGTGGGGAGCACTGCTAGCAGCCGTAGCCCTTGTCCTGCAACGCCTTGGGGCCGGTGTTCCACTCGTCCGCGTCCTCGGCGCCGAGGACGCTGACGGCGGTCCGCACGACGTCCATGGGATGGCAGGATTCGGGGAGGCGCGCGATCAGGCCGAGCAGTGAGCGGTCGGCGCGGCGGGCGGCGCGTTCCCTCTGCGTGAACTGCTGCAGTTGCGCGTCCGTCGGCAGCTCGCCGTTCCACAGGAGGTACGCGACCTGCTCGAAGCTGCAGCGTGCGGCCAGGTCCTGAACGGCGTACCCGCGATACGTGAGGGAGTTCGTCTCGGGCACGACCTTCGACACCGCGGTCGTGTCGACGACGACGCCGGCGAGGCCCTTGTAGATGGTCGGACTGGTCATCACCGGCTCCTGGACAGGGCGAAGTTGAAGATGCCGGAATCGAAGTCGTTGTACCGCTCGTACTGCAACAGCTCGTACAGGCGGCTCCGGTGCTGCATACGGTCCAGCAGGCCGGACTGGGTGCCCTCCGCGGCGATGGCCCGCAGGCCCTCCTCCGCGGCGAACATCGCCAGGCGCAGGGTGGTGACCGGGTAGATCACCGCGTCGTAGCCGATCGACTCGAGCGTGCCCGCATCGATCAGGTCGGACTTGCCGAATTCGGTCATGTTCGCCAGAAGTGGTGTGTCCACTGCGGATCGGAACCTCTCGAAGTCGGCCGTGGTATGGAGCGCCTCCGTGAAGATGAGATCTGCGCCGGCGTCGACGTACGCCTTCGCGCGGTCGATCGCGGCGTCGATGCCCTCGATCCCCGCGGCATCGGTACGTGCGCAGATCACGAAGTCGGGATCACGTCGCGCCGCGACCGCGGCCCGCAGGCGGCGCGCCGCCTCGTCGACGGGGACGACGGCCTTGCCGTCGAGGTGGCCGCACCGCTTCGGGTTGACCTGGTCCTCGAGGTGCAGGCCCGCGAGCCCCGCGTCCTCGAGGACGGTGACGGTGCGGGCCGCGCTCATCGGCTCGCCGAACCCGGTGTCCGCGTCCACGAGCGTGGGCAGGTCCGTGACTCTGGCGATCTGCTGGGCCCGGGTCGCCACCTCGGTGAGGGTGGTGAGCCCGATGTCCGGAAGGGCCAGATCGGCGGCGACGGCGGCCCCGGAGACGTACACGCCCTCGAAGCCGATCTCGGTGATCAGCTTCGCGGTCAGCGGGTTGAAGGCACCCGGCAGCCGGACGATCCGATCGGAGGCCAGGCCGGCCCGGAAGGCTGCGCGCTTGTCGTTCGCGGACGGCGTCGCGGTTAGAGGCCAGCGACGCCGGAACCACCGTCTCCTCCGCTCATCAGAAGAGCCCCGGGTTCAACGTCGGGGTGCGGGAGAGCGCCTCGTCCGAAGCGGTGAAGGTGAGCCGGTCGAGCTCGCCGGCGGCGAGGCTCGGGGTGCGCTGCGCGACGTCCAGGAAACGGTCCTGCTCGGCCTTCTCGATCACCCCGTCGGCCAGAATGCGGAACTTCTCGATGTACTGCTCGCGAGCGAAGGGCCGCGCTCCCAGCGGGTGCGCGTCGGCCACGGCGAGCTCGTCGACGATGACCTCGCCCGAGCGTAGAGTGATCTCGGCGCGGGCGCCGAAGGCCTTCTCGGCCGGGTCCGTCGAGTGGTACCGGCGGGTCCATTCCGGGTCCTCAGCGGTGGAGATCTTCTTCCACAGCGCGACGGTGTCGGGCCGCTGCGCCCGCTCGGGGCGTACGAGCGCTCATGGTGCCAGCCGCCGTCCTGCAGGGCTACGGCGAAGATGTACATCACCGAGTGGTCCAGCGTCTCGCGGGAGGCGTGCGGGTCGAACTTCTGCGGGTCGCCCGAGCCCGTGCCGATCACGTAGTGGGTGTGGTGGCTGGTGCGCAGCACGATCTTCTCGATCTGGTCCGGTCCCCGACGCGGTCCCGCATGCGACGGGCGAGATCGATGGGGGCCTGGCTCTGGTACTCCGCGGAGTGCTCCTTGGTGTACGAGTCTCCGATCGCGCGCTTGGCCTCGCCCGGCCCGGGCAGGGGCACGTCGTAGCTCGCGTCGGGACCGCCGAGGAGCCGGGCGATCACGCCGTCCTCGCCCTCCCAGATCGGCGACGGAGCGCCCTCGCCGCGCATCGCCCGGTCGACAGCCTCGACCGCCATCTTGCCGGCGAACGACGGTGCGTACGCCTTCCAGCTCGAGATCTCACCCTTGCGGGACTGGCGGGTGGCGGTCGTGGTGTGCAGCGCCTGGCCGATCGCCTGGTAGATGGTCTCGGCGGGCAGGCCGAGCAGGGTGCCGATGCCGGCGGCGGCCGATGGACCGAGGTGCGCGACGTGGTCGATCTTGTGCTCGTGCAGGCAGATGGCGCGCACCAGGTCGATCTGGATCTCGTAGCCGGTGGCCAGACCACGGATGAGGTCCGCACCGGTCGAGCCACGGTGCTGCGCGGTGGCGACGATCGGCGGGATGTTGTCGCCGGGGTGGCTGTACTCCGCGGCGAGGAAGGTGTCGTGGAAGTCCAGTTCGCGGACCGCGGCGCCGTTGGCCCAGGCAGCCCACTCGGGGAGAACCGGCCCGGCACGCCGAAGACCGTGGCGCCGGGGGAGTAGGGGTGCGAAAGCGCCTGCGCCCGGGCGTTCGCGACCGGCCGCCGCGTCAGCGAGGCCGCCGCCACGGATGCGTTGTCGATGATCCGGTTGATGACCATTTCCGAGGTGTCGTCCGGGACCGCGACCGGGTCGGCCGCGACCTGGGCGATCTTCCACGCGAGATGCTCCTCGCGGGGAAGGTCTCAGCTGAGCGGTGGGTGCGCACGTGGTGCGTCTGCACGTCGGGACTCCTTTGTGCTGGGATCGGGTGATTCACACGGTATGCATGACCAGTCCGGAGCGAAACCTGTTGCACGTGTGGAAACGTGTGTACGGCGGGTCGCCCGGTTGCGAACATTGCGAAATTCGTGCGGGGTAGTATTCGCAGCATGCAGAAGCTCTTCGTCGGTGCGCGCATCAAGCGCCTGCGGGACGAGCGCGGGCTGACGCAGACCGCGCTGGCGAAGGTGCTCGGCCTGTCGGTCAGCTACGTCAACCAACTCGAGAACGACCAGCGCCCGCTGTCCGTGCCGGTGCTCCTCAAGTTGAACTCGACCTTCGACCTCGACGTCGGGTTCTTCGCGGCGGAGTCGGATGCCCGTCTCGTCGCAGACCTGCAGGACGCCCTGGCCGACGGCGGTACCGGGGCGGCGGTGACTCCCGGCGAAGTGGAGGACCTGGTGGCGCGGTCGCCCGGGGTCGCACGGACGATGGTCGCCCTGCACCGCCGACTGCGCGGAGCGACGGAGCAGGTGGAGCGGCTGTCGTCCGGCGTCACCGCCGGCGCCGGCGGAGCGGTCGCCACACCGTACGAGGATGTGCGGGACTTCTTCTACGACCACCGCAACCACATCGCCGAACTGGACGACGCCGCGGAGGAGCTCTTCATCAGTCGCGGTCTCGCCATCGGCGGACTCGATCTGCAGCTCGCGCGGCTGTTGCGGGATGAACACGGTGTGACGGTGCGGATTCGGGACGGGGAGCCCGACCGGCCGGGGCACCGGAGGACCTTCGATCGGGATGCCCGCGTTCTGACCCTCGCGCGACGACTCGACCACGGGCAGCGAGCGTTCCAGATCGCCACGCAGATAGCACTTCTCACGCAGTCGGAGGTCATGGACCGGATCGTCGGGGAGTCGGCGTCGTTGCCCACTCGGTCGCGCGCGCTGGCGCGGGTGGGCCTCGCGAATTACTTCGCCGGTGCGCTCGTGCTGCCGTACGAGCGATTCCTGCGCGCTGCTGAAGACCTGCGCTACGACATCGACCTGCTCGGTGTGCGTTTCGAAGTGGGGTTCGAAACCGTGTGTCATCGTCTGTCCACGTTGCAGCGATCCGGTAGACGCGGCGTCCCCTTCTTCCTCGTGCGCACCGACCGAGCGGGAAACATCTCGAAGCGGCAGTCCGCCACCGCTTTCCACTTCTCCAGGGTGGGCGGTAGTTGTCCGTTGTGGGTCGTGCACGACACCTTCGCCACGCCCGGCCGGATCCGGACCCAGGTCGCGCAGATGCCCGACGGTCGTACCTACCCGTGGGTGGCGCGGACGACGTCGGATCGCGGGTCCTCCGGATACCTGGGCCAGGGACGCGATTTCGCCGTCGGCCTCGGCTGCGACATCGCTCACGCGGATCGCCTGGTGTATTCCAGGGCCTCGCGCTCGACGATCCCGAGTCGTTCGTCCCCATCGGGGCGGGATGCAAGGTGTGCGATCGTCCCCGGTGCGCCCAGCGTGCCTTCCCGCAGCTCGGCAGAGTCATCGAGGTGGACGAGAATCGCGCCGAGCAGATCCCGTACACCTTCGCGCCCACAGCGGGCGCCGACGCGGCAGGATGACGGCAACACACGCCGTAGGGGAGGTTCGATGAACGACGACGCTGAGCGCACGGGCGCCGATGTCGAAGACGAAACCGAAGCCACCGCGGTGCCCCCGGCGTTGCCCGAGCGGTTCGGCCGGTGGTGGACGGCGCGGTACATGTTCACCGGCACCGCGGTCGGGCTGGTGTTCGTGTGGCTCTCGCTCACGCCGTCGCTACTGCCCCGTGGGCCGCTGTTCCAGAGCCTGGTGAGCGGCGGGTCCGGCGCGATCGGGTACGGCATCGGGGTGTTCGCGGTGTGGCTCGTGCGGTTCATGCGCTCGAAGGACTCCAGTCCGCAGGCCCCCGCCCGCGCGTGGTGGGCGCTGATCGCGGTCGGCGTCGTCGGCACCGTCGCAATGGTGGTCTTCTTCGACAACTGGCAGGACCAGCTCCGCGACATGATGAGCACGACGCGCCTGGGCGTCGGGGCGTACGTGCAGATCGGCGTCATGTCGATCGTCGTCCTGTACCTGCTGGTCGAGGTGGGCAAGGGCGTGCGGTGGCTGGTCCGGTGGATCGTCGGCCACCTCAACCGGGTGGCGCCGCCGCGGGTGTCCGCGGTGATCGCCGTGGCGCTCGTCGTGTTCCTCGGCATCGAGATCGTCAACGGCGTGGTGGTCCGCGGCACCATGGACGTGCTCAACTCGACCTTCGCGAAGGTCAACGACGAGGGCGGCTCGATCTCCCGGCGCCCACCAGCGGACTGCGATCCGGCGGTCCGGGCTCACAGGTGAGCTGGGCGTCCCTGGGCAAGCAGGGGCGGGTGTTCGTCTCCAACGCGCAGCCCGTGGCCCGTCTCTCCGCGTTCAACGGCGCGCCCGCGACCGAGCCGATCCGCGCCTACGCCGGCCTGGGCTCGGTCCCGGCCGATGCCGACAACGAGTACCGGGCGATCGCCGATCTCGCCGCGTCCGAACTCGAACGCACCGGCGGCCTGCAGCGCGCGGTGGTCGCCGTGGCAACGACGACCGGCACGGGCTGGATCAACGAGGCCGAGGCGGGCGGGCTGGAGTACATGTACAACGGCGACACCGCCATCGTGAGCATGCAGTACTCGTTCCTCCCCAGCTGGCTATCGTTCCTGGTCGATCAGGAGAACGCGCGCCAGGCCGGGCAGTACCTCTTCGAGGCCGTCGACAAGCGGATCAAGTCGCTGCCCGAGGGCAGCCGGCCGAAGTTGGTGGTGTTCGGCGAGAGCCTCGGCTCGTTCGGCGGGGAGGCCCCCTTCCTCTCGGCCAACAACATCCTGGCCAGGACCGACGGTGCGCTGTTCTCCGGTCCGACGTTCAACAACACGATGTGGGAGCGGGTGACCCGCGACCGGGATCCGGGCTCGCCGCAGTGGCTGCCGGTGTACCGGGGCGGCGAGAACGTCCGGTTCGCTGCGGACGCGGCTGATCTCGCGGCGCCCGCGCAGCAGTGGGGCCGCCCGCGAGTGGTGTACCTGCAGCACGCGTCGGACCCGATCGGGCGGTGGAACCCCGACATGGTGTTCAGCGAGCCCGACTGGCTCAAGGAGCGGCGCGGTCGCGACGTGCTGGCGAGTACCCGCTGGATCCCGATCGTGAGCTTCCTGCAGGTGTCCGCCGACATGGCGGTCTCCACGAACGTCCCGGACGGACACGGCCACAGCTACGTCAAGGCGGTCGCCGACGCATGGGCCGCGATCCTGGAGCCGCCCGGCTGGACGGCGGACAAGACCGCGCGCCTGCGTCCTTTGCTCAACGCCCAGACGGGAGATCCGCCCGCGTCGGCAGGACTGCCGGGGCGCTAGAGCGCACCGTCGAACCCGTTCTGCCGCCACGCCTCGTAGGCGACGATCGCGGCGCTGTTCGCGAGGTTGAGGAGCGTCGCCCGGCGAGCATGGGGATGCGCAGGGCGTCGGTGATGTGGGGGTCGGCGAGGACCTCGGGCGGCAGTCCCGTGGGCTCGGGGCCGAAGAGCAGGACGTCGCCGGGGGAGTAGGCGACCTCGTGGTGATGCCGCGTGGCGTGCGCAGTGTAGGCGTACACACGCTCCGGGGCGAGCGCGGCCCACGCGGCGGCGAGGTCGGCGTGGACGCGCACGTGGGCGAGGTCGTGGTAGTCGAGTCCGGCGCGGCGGAGCTTGGGCTCGGACAGGTCGAAGCCGAGCGGCTCCACCAGGTGCAGCTCGCATCCGGTGACCGCGGCGATGCGGATCGCGTTCCCGGTGTTCGGGGCGATCCGGGGCTCGAAGAACAGAATGCGGAACACGGGTGACGATCCTGTCACCCGTGCTCCGCATTTGCGGGACGAGGGCTGCTACCGGCCGGCGAGATCGGACACACGCTGGTCGATCTTCTTGGCCGCGCTGCGCAGCTGGAACGCCGAGAGCACCTGCGCGACGCCGATGGCGATCGCCCAGATGCCGGACACGAGCACCAGCACGCCGACCGAGAACGGCGAGGCGATGAGCACCGCGCCGCCGATCAGGCTGATGATGCCGAGGATGACCACCCAGGCGCGGTTGGGCGCCGCGCTGTCGCTGATGCCGATCGTGATCGAGGTGACGCCCGAGAATATCCAGCTGATGCCGATCCAGATGCCGAGGATCGCGACGGAGTTGATCACATCATCGCGGAAGCAGGACACGCCCAGCACCAGCGACAGGGCGCCGCTGATCACCGTGAGCACCCGGTGCTGGGTCTCTCCGAGGATGCCGGCGATCACCTGGAACGCGCCGCTGACGAGCAGGAAGACACCGAACAGGATGCCGACCACCAGCGTGGTGGGGCCGGGCCACGCCGCGATGATGGCACCGAGGATGATGGACAGGACGCCGAGTGCCAGGATCGCCTGCCAGGTCGCCTTGACGCCCTGTTGGAGGGGAGTTGGGGTTGTCATGGGTTCATTATCGGACGCGGCCCGACCGTGCGCGACTCGAACCAGCGGTAGTCGTCGCACGGAATCGTGCGGGATAGGATGACGGCCGTGACAGCTGAAGTACTGGACGGCAAGGCGACCCGCGACGAACTCTTCGAGAACTTCCGGGAGCGCGTGAGCGCCCTGCGGGCCCGTGGTGTGGCTCCCGGGCTCGGCACCGTCCTCGTCGGTGACGATCCCGGGTCGCGGTCGTACGTCAAGGGCAAGCACGCGGACTGCGCGAAGGTGGGCATCGAGTCGATCCGCCGAGACCTTCCCGCGGACATCTCGCAGGCCGAGCTCGAGGCGGTCATCGACGAACTCAATGCGGATCCCGCATGCACCGGCTACATCGTTCAGCTCCGGTTGCCGAAGCACTTGGACGAGAACGCGATCCTGGAGCGGGTCGATCCCGCCAAGGACGCGGACGGTCTGCACCCGACGAACCTCGGTCGGCTCGTGCTGGGCGCCCCGGGGCCGTTGCCGTGCACGCCGCACGGCATCGTCCACCTGCTGCGCCGGTACGGCGTTCCCATCGACGGCGCGCACGTGGTCGTGATCGGTCGCGGTGTGACAGTGGGCCGCCCCATCGGGCTGCTCCTCACGCGTCGTTCGGAGAACGCGACGGTCACCCTGTGTCACACGGGAACCCGCGATCTCGCGGCCGAGGTCCGCCGCGCCGACATCATCATCGCCGCCGCCGGCGTGCCCGGCCTCATCACCGCCGACATGGTCAAGCCCGGCGCCGCAGTGTTGGACGTGGGTGTCAGCCGCACCGCGGACGGGCTGCGCGGCGACGTCGCGGACGGCGTCGCGGAGGTGGCGGGGCACCTGTCGCCGAACCCCGGCGGGGTGGGGCCGCTCACCCGAGCGTTCCTGCTGGGCAACGTGATCGAGGCCGCGGAGCGCGACCTCGCCCGCGCGGGCGAGGCCTAGTGGCGGACGCCGCCGAGCAGTTCCGCCGCGCGCGGATCGTCCGCGCGGTGGTCGCCAACGTGGGCTTCGCGGTGGTGGTGGCGATCCTTGCGGTCGGCATGGTCCTGGTGGGGCTCGAGTACTGGCGTCGCGGCCTGTACGTCTTCGGGTTCGGAACGGGGTTGGCGGCGGCGCTGCGGGCGGTTCTCCCCGAACATCGGCAGGGCCTGCTGCGGGTCCGCAGCCGCTGGTTCGACGTGTCTGTTCTCGCCCTCGCCGCGGTGGCGATCCTGGCGGTGGCCTACGGGATCAGTTCGCTCGGCACGAAGTGATGCCTCACCTTAATCGAAATCGCAGATTCATATCGCTGTATGTAACGTTTCGGCATCGGGTACGATGTGCTGAGGTAACGGCTCGGTGAGTGACCCTGATCGGAGGTGCCCATGGCGATCTCGTCGTTCGGCGCGTCCGTGGGTCCCGGCCCGTGCACTGCGTACTGCTCGACATCGAGGACGGCCGCATCGTCGGCCAGCAGGCCCGGACCATCGATCCCGGCCCGTACCGCCTCGGTCGTCGCGGAAACCTCCTGTCCTCAGGGTTCGACCTTCTCGCGAGCCATTCGGACCGCGCGGTCGACGCCTCTGCGGTCGCCGTCCGCTCGCGGCGTGACCTTCTGTCCGTGCGCTTCGGAGCGCGCGGCGGGGTGCGGGCCGCGGGCGTGGTCCGCGAACCGGAGGCCGTGCTCCGCGCGCTCGACGAGCGGGGCACCATCGCCCGGTACGGCACGGCACTCGTCGCCGACCTCGGCGCCGGGGGAATGCGCGTGTTCACCGTGTCCGACGGTGCCGTCGCCGCCGAGCGACACACGCGCACCGTCGCCGCCGCACGGCCGGAGGGAGGCGCCGGAACCGCGCAGGGTGCCGCCGACTTCGTCCGGTCGTCCATCGCCCGCGCGTCCGCCGCGCCGGAGGCCGTCGTCCTCGTCGGCAGCGGCGCCCAACTCCCCGCGGTGCGGGAGGCGGTGTCCGACGTGGCGCGCGCCGCCGGCGCGGAGCCCGTCACCGTCGAGGATCCGGAGGGCGTCGCGGCCACCGGCGCGGCGCTGCTGGCGGCGGACCGTCGGGCTGCCGGAACCGCACCGTCATCGGTGGTGGGCAACGGAATCGGTGCCATCGGCGGCCACAGCGTCCGGCTGACCGCCGCGGCAGTGCCGCTCCTGGTCCTGGCCGCGCTGACCGGCGCCGTCCTGGCGGCGGGGTACTTCACGGGGATCATCGGCCCGGCAGGGGAGAGCACTGAGCAGGTACCCACCTCCTCGTACTCGGACACCACCGTGGCGGAGCCCACGTCGATCCTCCGCCCGGCCTCCGTGACGTCCACGCTCCCACCGGCCGAGACGAGCCTGCCGCCCACCGTCCAATCGCCGCGGGAGACCTCGCAGGACGACGGTGTGACCCCCACCATGACCACGTTCGCCCCGCCGCCGGTGGTTCCGACGACCACGCGGCCGGTGCCGACGACCACGCCGTCGCCGACTACGCGCACGCCGACATCGGAGCTCCCGACAACGATCCTGCCGTCCGTCCCGACGGGGCCCCCGTCGGTGTCGCCGTCCGGCTCGGAGACGCCCGGTGGCTCGGTGGCGCCCGGCCCGTCCGGCGGTGCAACGGCCCCGGCCGGGGGTGCACTGCCGGGGAACGGGCTGGTCGCGCCGGATCGGACGGCCGCCGGGTCGAGCTCCGGACCGTCGGCGACGGTGGGTACGAATTCCGCCACCGCGCAGGACCAGTCGGTGACGGTCGAGGGCGACGACGCGGTCGCTCAGGCCGATGCGCCGACGGTGACCGCGCCGGCCCCGTAGGGCCGTCGGCAGTGCCGTGCAGGGCAGTCAGCGGCGGGCGAGATCCAGCGTCCGGCTGAGCAATTCGGCGATTGCATCCATCTCGGTGAGGAAGCCGTCGTGCCCGTCGCGCGAGTGCACGACGACCAGCTCCGCGGTGTTCGGCAGTAAGTCGGCCAGCTCCTGCTGCAGGCGCAGCGGATAGAGCCGGTCCGAATCGATCCCGCCGACCACGACGGGCACCGTGCACGACCGCAGAGCGGCCTCGACGCCGCCGCGGCCGCGCCCGACGTCGTGATGATTGAGAACCTCGGAGAGCACCACGTAGCTGCCGGCGTCGAACCGGTCCACCAGCTTGGCGGCCTGATGGTCGAGGTACGACGTGACGGCGTAGCGGCCGCCGGCACGGGGCTCCTCGTCGTCCTGCGGGTCGTTGCGGAACCGGCTGTCGAGCTCGATCTCCGTGCGGTATGTCAGGTGCGCGATGCGGCGGGCGACGCCGAGGCCGGCCTCGGGCGCAACGCCCGTGCCGTGGTAGTCGCCGCCCTGCCAGTGCGCGTCGGCCTTGATCGCCGCGATCTGCGTCGTCTGCGTGCCGATCTGGTCGGCCGTCGCGCGGGCGCCGACGGCGAGAACCAGCGCCGAACGGACGAAGTCGCCGTACATCAGGGCCCATTCGAGGGCGCGCGCCCCGCCCATCGACCCGCCGACGACGGACGCGATGTCGTGCACGTCGAGTGCGCGCAGCAGTGCCGCCTCCGCCTCAACCTGGTCGCGCACCGTGATCGTCGGGAAGCGGGAGCCGTACGGCCGCCCGTCCGGCGCGATCGACGACGGCCCCGTCGAACCCGAGCAGCCGCCCAGCACGTTCGCCGAAACGACGCACCACTCGTCGGTGTCCACCGCGGCACCGGGGCCGATCAGGCCGTCCCACCAGCCCGCGGCGCGGTGCTCCGCGTCGGCGGGGCCGGTGACGTGCGAATCGCCCGTGAGGGCGTGCAGCGCCAGCAGCACGTTGTCGCGAGCGGCGTTGGGCGTGCCCCAGCGCTGAAAGGCGATCGTGACGTCCTCGAGGACGACGCCGGATTCGAGCACCAGCGGGCCGAGGTCGATCGCCTGCATCGCACCGTCGGGCACCCGGGCCCAGTCCCTCTCGGCACTGTCGACGGGTCGACCTGTACGGATGCTGATGGTCACCGAACCTCTCCCTCGCGCTTGCCCCCGGCACGGCGACCGGGAAACCAGGTCATCACCCGGGGCACCCCACCGCGGCGGAGGGTTGCCGGTCAGCGAGCCGGGGCTTGGCGCTGACACTCATGACCTCGTTCTGCATCATAACCGAACCGTTTCCCGTGAACGAGGTCACAGGCGAGTGGGGAACGCGGGACGGGGCCGCTGCGTTGCACCGACGCGTGGAATCCTCGACCCGCAACGCCCTCGCCGTCGGCGCCATGGCCCTCGGTGGCTTCGGCATCGGAACCACCGAGTTCGCGGCGATGGGCCTGCTGCCTGATATCGCCGCCGACCTGGGAGTCACCGAGCCCGTCGCGGGCCACGTGATCGCGGCCTACGCGCTGGGCGTCGTCGTCGGTGCGCCGTTCATCGCCGCGGCCTTCGCCCGCGTGCCGCGGCGCGCACTGCTGATCGGCCTGATGGTGGCCTTCACCGTCGGCAACGCGCTCTCGGTGTTCGCGCCGACGTACGGCACGCTCGTCGCGGCCCGCTTCCTGGCCGGCCTGCCGCACGGCGCGTTCTTCGGGGTCGCGGCCCTCGTCGCCGCGCACCTGGCCGGACCACAGGGCCGGGGCCGAGCGGTCGGTCGGGTGCTGATGGGTCTGTCGGTCGCCAATGTCGTGGGCGTCCCGCTCGTGACCTGGCTGGGGGCGGCGATGAACTGGCGGTACGCGCTGGGTGTGGTCGTCCTCATCGGCGCGGTGACCGTCATCGCGCTGCTCGCACTACTGCCGTCCGTCGACATCCCCGCGACCAACCCGCTCACCGAACTCGGCGCCCTGGCGCGCCCGCAGGTGTGGTTCGCGCTGCTGACCGGCGTCGTCGGGTTCGGCGGCATGTTCGCGGTGTACACGTACATCTCGACCACGCTGACCTCGGTATCCGGGCTGGGCGCCGGATCCGTCCCGGTGGCGCTGGCGATCTACGGCGTGGGAATGACGATCGGCAACGTCGTCGGCGGTCGCGCGGCGGACCGGTCCGTGGCGCGGTCGATCGCGGGCTCGCTCATAGCGCTGGTGGTGCTGCAGGCGCTGTTCTCGTTGTTCGCGCCGCAGCCGTTCGCGGCGGTGAGCCTGTTCTTCCTCATCGGGCTCACGGCCTCCGCGCTTGTGCCGGCGCTGCAGACCCGCCTGATGGACGTGGCGGGCGAGGCGCAGACACTGGCGGCCACCCTCAACCACTCCGCGCTGAACATCGCCAACGCGCTCGGCGCGTTCCTCGGCGGCGCGGTCATCGCGGCGGGCTGGGGGTACACGGCGCCGGCGCTCGTGGGCAGCGCCCTCGCGGTCGCGGGCCTCGCCGTGTTCGCGGTCGGGACCCTGGTGGCGCGGCGGGGCGCGCGGACGGTCGCGGAACCTGTCGGTGGCCCTCGGTAGGGTCTGGGGCCATGCGAAGGATTCTCGCGCTGTGCGCGATCGCGCTGCTCACCGTCTTCGGACTGGTGGCTTGCGGAAAGTCGTCCGCGCCCGATGCCGAACCGGTCACGTTCGGCGCGGCGGCACCGTCGAAGGCGTCGACGGTGACGGCGAAGCCCGGCCCGGCCCGCGGGACGTCGGCGGGGAAGTCCGCGGTGCCGCAGCGGGTGGCCGCCACCCTGGCGCGGATCGACGCCGGCACCTGGCCGCCGAACGACGGATCGGGAACGCAGGGCGGCCGGCACTTCGGCAACTTCGAGGGCCGGCTCCCGAAGACCGGTGCGAACGGCAGGCCGGCGAAGTACACGGAATGGGACGTCAACGTCAAGAAGCCCGGGCGCGGTCGCGACGCCGAACGCATCATCACCAGCGCCGACGGCGGCGCCTGGTACACCTTGGACCACTACGAGAGCTTCACGAGGATCCGATGAGCACCCTTCCGCAGTTCCTGGCGTCCGGCACGGGCGCGGCCCTGACCGCCGCGGACCTCGACTCCCTCAAGGAGAGCACGCGCCCGCGGGTGCTCGTCGCGCGCGGCAGCCGCATGCGCACGAAGGCCGCACTGCTCGACGAGGTGTCCGCCGCCCTGCAGTTCCCGCTGGACTTCGGGGCCAACTGGGACGCGCTGGCGGACAGCCTCGGCGACCTGTCGTGGCTGGGCGGGCCCGCGCTCGTGGTCCTGGGCGTGGCGCAGGCGGAGCAGGTCATGGCCGATGAGGACGGTCTCGCCGTATTCGTGGAGATCCTGGGCGATCGCGGGGTGCGCGTCCTGCTCGGCGTGTCCGACGCGGCGGCCGTGCCCCGGGTGCGTTCCGAGTGGGCCGGCGCCGGCCTGACCGTGGAGGCACTCGGATGATCATCACCTCGATCAACGTCAACGGCATCCGCGCCGCGGTCAAGCAGCGCTCCGAGGAGAACCTGGGCATGTTGCCCTGGCTCCGGGAGACCGCGGCGGACGTCGTGCTCCTTCAGGAGGTGCGCGCCACGCATAAGCAGACCCTCGCGGCCCTCGCTCCCGCGCTCGAGGAGGGCTGGCACCGGCCGCCGCGGAGTCGTCCACAGCAGGTCGCAATGGCGTCGCCGTCCTGTCCCGGCGTGAGCCGGATGCGGTGCGGATCGGCTTCGGCAGCGCGGAGTTCGATCCCGCCGGCCGGTACATCGAGGCGGACTTCGGCGGTTTCACGGCGGCGTCGCTGTACCTCCCGTCGGGGGACGTGGGCACCGATCGGCAGGACGAGAAGGACCGGTTCCGTGCGGAGTTCGGTGCCTACCTGGCGAAGCTCGGCCGCCGGCGCCGCGAGGTGGTGGTGTGCGGTGACTGGAACATCGGGCACACCGAGCTGGACATCAAGAACTGGAAGGGCAACGTCAAGAACTCGGGTTTCCTCCCCGAGGAGCGGGCGTGGATGAGCGAGTTCATCGGCGAGGGGCGTGCGTTCAAGGACGTGGTGCGCGAACTGCATCCCGGCGAGCCGGGCCCGTACGCCTGGTGGTCGTGGCGGGGCAAGGCCTTCGACAACGACTCGGGCTGGCGCATCGACCTGCAGGTCGCGAACAACGCGCTCGCCAAGCGCGCGTCGACGGCGCGGGTCGAGCGCGCCGCCGCCTACAACCTGCGCTGGTCGGACCACGCGCCCGTCACCGTGGAGTACGCGGACTAGATACGGAGGAGACGGGGCCGCATCGCGCTCGATAGACTCGCTCCCCGTGACCGGAACCGCACCCACCCCCGTGAAGCGGCAGCGCGCGCTGTCGGGCATCCAGCCGACCTCGGACTCGTTCCACCTCGGCAACTACCTGGGCGCGGTGCGGCAGTGGGTGCAGCTGCAGGACGAGTTCGAGACGTTCTACTTCATCCCGAACATGCACGGCATCACCACGCCGCACGACCCGAAGGCGCTGCGCGAGCGCACCGTCTTCGCCGCGGCGCAGCTGCTCGCGCTCGGTGTGGACCCCGCCCGGTCGACGATGTTCGTGCAGTCGCAGATCCCCGAGCACGCGGAACTGACCTGGGTGCTCAGCTGCATCACCGGGTTCGGCGAGGCAAGCCGGATGACGCAGTTCAAGGACAAGTCGGCGAAGAACGGCACCGACAGCTCGTCGGTGGGCCTGTTCACCTACCCGATCCTCATGGCCGCCGACATCCTGCTCTACCGCCCGCAGCTCGTGCCGGTGGGCGAGGACCAGCGCCAGCATCTCGAGCTCACCCGGAACCTGGCGCAGCGCTTCAACACCCGGTTCAAGAAGACCTTCGTGGTGCCCGAGGCGTACATCGTCGCCGATACCGCCAAGATCTACGACCTGCAGAACCCCACCGCCAAGATGAGCAAGTCGGCGGAGTCCGACGCGGGCCTGATCAGCATCCTCGACGACCCGAAGGTGATCGCGAAGCGGGTCAGGTCGGCGGTCACCGACACCGAGCGGGAGATCCGGTTCGACCGCGAGAACAAGCCGGGCGTGTCGAACCTGCTCACCATCGAGTCGGCGTTCACCGGCACCCCGATCGCCGACCTCGAGGTCAAGTACGAGGGTAAGGGCTACGGCGACCTGAAAGGCGAGGTCGCGGACGTTCTGGTCGAGTTCGCGACGCCGCTGCGGGCCGCGGTGAAGGGCTACCTCGACGACCGCGCCGAGCTGGACAAGGTGCTGGCGTCCGGCCGCGAGCGGGCCCGCGAGATCGCTTCGCGGACCCTCGCCGACGTCTACGACAGGGTAGGGTTCCTGGCGCCGTAGCGACTGCACTGCCGCGAACCGCAGGAGGGCGATCGAGAATGCTTCAGAAGTACCGCGAGCGCTGGCCCTGGTTCGACCACCTCGTGGCCGCAGCCATGAGGTACCAGGCCAAGAAGGGCGACTACTTCGGTGCCGGGATCACGTACTTCAGTGTGTTCGCGCTGTTCCCGCTCATCATGGTCGCGTTCGCGATCGGCGGCTACATCCTGGCGGGCAACGCCGAACTGCTCGACGACATCAAGGAGAAGATCGCGGGCGCGGTGAGCGACCAGTCCGTGCGCGATTCCATCAACCAGCTGATCGACCAGGCGATCGACTCCCGCGGCACGGTCGGCGTCATCGGCCTCGCCGGCGCGCTGTGGGCCGGCCTCGGGTGGATGGCGAATGTGCGCGCGGGGCTCACCGAGATGTGGGACAGCGAGGTCCCGGAGAGCAACTTCGTCAAGACCAAGCTCGGCGATCTGGGGGCGCTGGCCGGGCTGTTCGTCGCGCTCGTCGCGTGCGTCGCGCTCATGGCCGCGGGGAGCAGCCCGCTCACGGGCACGCTGCTCGCCGCGGTCGGTCTCGACCACGCACCGGGCCTGCACTTCCTCATCAGCGGCGCCACCCTGCTGATCTCCCTGCTCGCCATGTGGGTGCTGTGGACGTTCGTGATCGCGCGGCTGCCGCGAGTGCAGTTCCCGTGGCGCAACGCGGCGCGCGCCGGGCTGCTCACCGCGGTGGCCTTCACGATCCTGACCCAGCTGGCGACTCTGCTCATCGGGTCGGTGATGAAGGCCCGCGGGCGCCACGTTCGGCCCGATCCTCGGCATCATGCTGTTCATCTACTTCACCGCCCGGATCGTGCTGTTCGCGACCGCGTGGGCCGCGACCGACCCGCGCAACCAGCGCTACGTGATTCCGGCGGCGCCGGACCCGGTGGTCATCTCCCCGGTCGTCCGGCAGGAGTCGGACCCGGGGCGGGCCGCAGTCGCAGGTGCCGCGGGCCTGATCGCGGGCGTCGGCATCGGCTCGCTCCTGCGCCGCAGGCGCTGATTCAGGCCTCGACAGTGGCGCTCTCGCGCGGCAACGTCTCGCCGCGGAAGAACCCGGGGCGCGTGGCCGCGCACGCGAGCATCAACGGCACGCCCAGCACCAGCATGCCGATGCCGATCACGAAGACCCCGCCGATACCGCCGATCACGGTCTCGCCGTAGTCCGGCGCAACCATGTCGATCGCGCTCCGGCAGAACGCCCAGATCATCGCGATCCCGCCCAGAACCGGGAAGATCAACCGCAGCACCAGGTTCCGTAGCGACCGCCGCACGGTCCGCCGGAAGTGCCAGGCGCAGGCGAAGGCGGTGACCGCGTAGTAGAACGCCACCGCGAGGCCCAGCGAGCTGATCGAATCCTCGAGCGTGTTCCGGCTCAGCAGCGCGAGTACGAGGTAGAACACCAGCGCCGACGCCCCCATCATCACCGTGCCGAACGACGGCGTCAGGTACTTCGGTTGCACCCTCGCGAACCGTTCGGGGACGGCCCGGTACACCGCCATCGCGAGGGTGCCGCGGGCGGTGGGGAGCACCGTCGACTGGGTGGAGCTGAGCGCCGAGAGCGCGACGGTGAGAACCAGCAGGCCGGACAGCACCGCCCCGCCCACGGGCTCGCCGAGCACCGTCAGGACGTCGTCGTGGTTGTCGGGGTTGCCCAGTCCCAGCCCCTCGGAACCGAATCCGGAGTAGGCCTGGACTGCGATCGCGACCAGGACGTACGTGCTCATGAGCACCACGGTGGCGAGGACGGCCGCCCGGCCGGGCGTGGACGACGACTCCTTCGTCTCCTCGCCGACCGCCAGGCACGCGTCCCAACCCCAGTACAGGAAGATGCACAGGATGACGGCCGCGGCCACCTGGGACGAGTTCAGCCCGGTGGGGTCCAGCCAATCCCAGCTCGGCCGGACCGCCTGCGGCCCCGCGTCGTCCGCGTACACCGACCACAGTGCGGCGGCCGCCGCGAGCGCGAGCACGGCGAACTGGATCGACATGAGCACGTTCTGCATTCGCTCGGAGACCACGATGCCGCGGTACGATACCCAGGTCATCGCGACGATCAGCAGGCAGCCGAACCCGACCACCGCGACGCGGTCGTCCGCCACCGACCCCAGCCCGGCGAAGCGCAGCAGGTAGGTCGCCGAGATCTCCGCGACGTTCGCCAGACAGATGATGGCGGACACGGCCAGGCCCCAGCCGCCCATCCACCCGATCCACGGACCGAAAGCCCGTGCGCCCCAGGTGAAGGTGGTGCCCGCATCCGGGGTGTCGGCCGCGAGCTCCCGGTAGGCGCAGGCCACCATGAGCATCGGCACGAACGCCACGACGAACATCGCGGGCGCCTTGCCGCCGACGTGCGCCACGACCGCGCCGAGCGTCGCGGCGAGGCTGTACGCGGGCGCCGTCGAGGACAGGCCGATGGCCATGTTGCCGAAGAGGCCCAACGAGTTCGATCGCAGGCCCTTGTCCGGGACGGCGGATGCCCGTGACGCGACCACTCACCTGCTCCGGTTCGTGCGCATCGCCGCACCGACGAGGGCCGCGATCACCGCGAGCCCGCCCAGCCCGATCAGCAGGCGGGTGCCGTTACCCATCCCCGAGGGTCCGCTCTCGACCACGGTCTCGGTCTCGCCGCCGTGCTCGCTCGCCGGCGGTGTCGCCTCGGAGGACACGAGGGTGCCGACGGACTTGCCGCGCAACGCGACTCCGTAGTCCAGCAGCCGTCGGTACTGGTCCCAGTAGGTGTTGCCGGTGTGCGAGAGGCCGAACATCTGCACGATGATGTAGCGGTGGCCGTCGCGGTCGACGGCTCCCACGAACGTCTTCTTCGCATCGTCGGTGTAGCCGTTCTTCCCGGCCACGGCGCCGGGGAAGTCGGTGAGCAGGCGATTCTCGTTGACGATCGGGTACGGCGCCACCGACGTGGGCGACGGCGGCGGGCTCGCGCCCGGCGGCAGCGGAGTGGCCGGCGCCGTGGTCGGGACCGGCGGGTGCCCGGGGAAGGTGATCCGCCGGGTGGACGCGATCTCGACGAACCGCTTGTCCTGCAGCGCGGCCCGTAGGATCAGCGCCATGTCGTACGGGCTCGAGCTCATCCCCGGACCGTCCAGTCCGGAGGGCGTCGCGGCCCGGGTATCGCGCGCACCGAGCGAGGCGGCGAGCTTGTTCATCTTGCGCACCGCCTCGTCCACGCCGCCGAGCTGCCGGGCCAGCGCGTGCGCGGTGTCGTTGCCCGAGATCAGCAGGAGTCCCTCGAGCAGGTCCTTGACGGTGTACCGCCCGCCGGGTGCCACGCCCGCGGCGTCCCCTTCCTGCCCGTCGTCCTCGGCGGTGCCCTCGACGACGGTGTCCAGGTCGAGATCGCGCAGCGCGACCTGTGCCAGCAGCAGTTTGATCGTGCTCGCGGGGCGGTACCGCCCGTGCGGATCCTTCGCCGCGACGACGGCGCCGTCCGTCGCGTCGGCCACGAGCCAGCCGGCCGAGTCGATGCCGGGCGGGACGGGCGGCGCACCGTCGGGCACGACGAGGCCGCACCCGCTCAGCTTCTCGCCCCCGACCGGCGGGTCCGGGACGGGCAGCGGCGACGGTGCCGGTTGCCCCGGCTTCGGGACCTCCGATGCGTCGACGGCGGGCGGCGGCACCTGCTTGTGCGGGCAGGCGTCGGTGACCAGGGTCTTCACGGCCGGTCCGGGGGTGGGTGACGGTGCCGGGACCGGCGTCGCGGCGGCCGGGGCGACGAGGGCGCCGAGGAGGCCGACCGTCGCGATCGTCCGGCCGGCGGCGGAGAGGGTGCGCGCGATCATCGGGGCTCATGCTAGTCCGATACGGTGGCGATATGACGGAGCTGGACGGTCGGGTGCGCTGTTCGGGTTTCGCCGACGAGCCGCTCCCCGGCACAGCTGCCACCGAGACCGGCTGGCTGTGCATCGAGAACGACGGCGGCTGGGGGCGCGACCCGTTCTCGGGCGAGACGTTCACCCCGGAGGCGGGCGCCGCGATCGAGGCGTTCGCGAAGGCCCGGGGATTGCGGGTGCTGCTGATCCGCCGGCCCGGTCGCGCCGGCGGCTTCCGCGCACGGATGCGGGTGTTCGTCGCGACCTCGGTGGTGGGGGAGGCCACGCTGCGGATGTTCACGGTGGCCGATTACGCGGAGGTCCCCGGACTGCCCGTGGACGACCCCGCGGCCGGGGAACCCGCGGAGCCGATCGCGCTGGTGTGCACCAACGGCAAGCGGGACGTGTGCTGCGCGGTGCTCGGGCGCCCCATCGCCGCGTCGCTCGCCGGTTGCTACGCCGACCCGGCGGTCTGGGAGTGCTCGCACACCGGCGGGCACCGGTTCGCGCCCGTCCTGATCGTGCTGCCCACCGGGTACACCTACGGCCGGATGACGGGCGCGCTCGCCAAGGAGGCGTTGGACGCGGCGCGCGCCGGCGTCGTGTCGACCGGCGGGCTGCGCGGGCGCTCGTCGACCCCGCCCGCCGAACAGGCCGCCGAGGTCGCGGTGCGGGAGGTGATCGGTCCGGCCGGGCCCGACGTCCTGCGCACCGAGTCCGACGGTGCCGGCCGGGACGGCGCCGCCGTCACCGTCCGGCACGAGGACGGCCGGGCCTGGGCGATGACGGTGACTCCGCAGGATCTGCCACCACGGCCGGCGTCGTGCGGGAAGCCGCCGGCTGCGGCGCGCGCGTGGCGCGTGTCCGGCCTCCAAGCGGACGAAAACTGACACCAATACCCACGAGACTCGTGGGTATGACTGAGACGACACCGGAACCGGGCTCCTACGACGACCCGGAGATGCCCTGGAACACGCTGACCGAGGAGACCATCGGCGACTGGAACCGGAACGTGATCGCCGAGTTCCGGGCGAACGACGGGGTCGTCGGAGGCGCCTACGAGGGCGGCGCGATGATCCTGCTCACCACGACCGGGGCGCGCTCCGGCCGACCGCACACGGTCCCGCTGGGCCCGCTGTTCCGCGGCGAGCAGATGTACGTGAGTTCGTTCATCGAGAAGGCCTATCCGGCGTGGTGGCACAACGTCCGGAAGAACCCGGCCGTCACGATCGAGATCGGTGCGCGGACGGTCGCGGCGATCGCGCGGGTGCTCGAGGGCGACGAATACGCGGAGTTCGCCGCCTGGGCGCTCGCGGACAACCCCGACCTCGCGGCTTTCCAGGCCACCGTCGACCGGCCGATCCCGCTGGTGACTCTCACGCCTCAGTGATGTGGGTGTCATCACAGGGCGGTTCGTCCGGGTTCGGGCTGACTCCCCCGATTCGAATATTCCATACGGAGTAATAGGGGAGTAGCGTGGCCTCCGGGCGCGACGATCGGAGGTGGCTGTGGGACGGGCGTTGAGTCCGCTGGCGATCGCGGCGCTGGCGCTGCTGATCGAGCGGGACATGCACCCCTACGAGATGTTCACCACCATGGTGGAACGGCACGAGGAGCTCGTGGTCAAGCTCCGCGCGGGTTCGCTCTACCACGCCGTGAAGCGCCTGGCGGACGATGCGCTCGTCGTCGCGGTGGGGACCGAGCGCGACGGGAACCGCCCCGAGCGGACCACCTACGCGATCACGGAGCGGGGGCGGGAGCGGTTGCGGTCCACCGTCGCCGGGATGCTGGCCGGCCCGACCGAGGAGTACCCGCAGTTCCCGCTCGCGATCGCCGAGGCGCACAACCTCGACCGGGGCCTGGTGCTCGACCTGCTCCGGTCGCGGCTGGCGCAGCTCGAGGCGCAACTGGTCGCGATGCGCGACGGGCTGGCCCGGCTCTCGGACGGACCGCCGAGATGTACCTGCTGGACCTCGACTACCTGATCGCCATGCGCACTGCCGAGGCCGACTGGCTGCGGCGCACCGTCGGGCGGCTCGACGACGGAACTCTGACCTGGAAGGTGACCGACGATGGCGAATGACGCCACCACCACGCAGACGTACGACCCGGGCGCGCTGCCCGGCCTGCCCTCGGGCTACCGGCCGTGGCCGGCGCTCTGGGCGCTCGTCGTGGGCTTCTTCATGATCCTCGTGGACTCGACGATCGTCTCGGTGGCGACCGATGCGATCTGGATCGACCTCACGAAGGGCACCGACCTCAACGGCGTCATCTGGGTCACCAGCGGCTACCTGCTGGCGTACGTGGTGCCACTGCTGCTGGCGGGCCGCCTGGGCGACATGTTCGGACCCAAGCGACTGTACTTGCTGGGCCTGACGATCTTCACGCTGTCCTCGGCGTGGTGCGGGCTCTCGGGCACGATCGGCATGCTGATCGCCGCCCGCGTGGTGCAGGGCATCGGTGCGGCGCTGATGACGCCGCAGACGATGGCCGTCATCACCCGCACCTTCCCGCCGAACAAGCGCGGCACCGCGATGGCCCTGTGGGGCTCGGTGGCCGGCGTCGCGATCCTCGTCGGCCCGCTGGCCGGCGGTGTGCTCGTCGACCAGTTCGGTTGGGAGTGGGTGTTCTTCGTCAACGTTCCCGTGGGCATCGTCGCGTTCATCGCAGCGGTGATCCTGGTGCCGAACCTGCCGACCCACAAGCACCGGCTGGACTTCCCCGGCATCGCGCTCAGCGCCGCCGGATTGTTCCTCGTGACCTTCGGCCTGCAGGAGGGGCAGAAGGAGGACTGGTCGACCGGGATCTGGGCGATGATCGGCGGCGGCGTGGTGCTGCTCGTGGTGTTCGTGTGGTGGCAGTCCCGGGCCGCCGAGCCGTTGATGTCGCTGTCGCTGTTCAAGGACCGCAACTTCACGCTCTCCAACGCCGCGATCGCGTGCATGGGCTTCTCCGTGACCGGCATGGCGATCCCGTTGATGCTGTTCGCGCAGAAGTCGATGGGGCTCACACCGACCCGGTCGGCGCTCCTGCTGATCCCGCTCGCGGTGCTCTCCGGGGCGCTGGCGGCACCGTCGGGCAAGTTGGCCGACAGGGTGCACCCGCGCTACCTCACGGGATTCGGCTTCGCCGCCAACGCGATCGCGCTGTTCTGGCTCGCGTTCGTGGCGCACGACACCACGCCCGTGATCGGGATCCTCGCCCCGATCGGCCTGATGGGCATCGGCAACGCGTTCATCTGGGGGCCGCTGGCCGCCACCGCGAACCGGAACCTGCCGCTGCAGTTGGCGGGCGCGGGCTCGGGTGTGTACAACATGACCCGCCAGGTGGGCGCGGTGCTCGGCAGCGCAGCGGTGGGCGTGCTCATGCAGCATCAGGTCGCGGCGAAGTTCGAGGCCGCCACCGGGCACGCGCAGAGCGGTGGCGGCGGTGCGATGGCCACCGGTGCACTGCCGGAGTTCCTGCGCGGGCCCTTCGCCGACGCCATGGGCTCGACGATCGTCCTGCCTGCGGCGGCCCTGGTGGTCGCGTTCGTCCTGGTGCAGTTCTTCGCCACGCCGACGCACCAGAAGGCAGCCGCGTAGCGGGTTCCCGGGCCGCCGGCCGGGCTACGAGCCCGGTACGAGCAGATCGCGCAGGCGCGTGAGGTGGGCCGTCCACGCGGCCCCGGTCGGCAGGCTCGACGGTGCCGCCGCGGCCAGCTGGGCATGGCCGAGGTACAGCGCGACCGCGGCCACGGCGGCGCTCCGGGCGGCGGCCTCATCCAGCCCCGCGGCGCGGTACAGCTGCTCGACGTGGGCGACGCGGCGTTCGGTCACCCGGGCGACCGCCGCGCCCACGCTCGGGTCGTCGACGGCGGCGAGCAGCGCGAGTTCCAGTGGGTCGCCGATGGTGGCGAACACCGCGTGCAGCAGGTCGGTGATGCGTTCGGCCGCGGCCGGGGCCTCCGCGGTCGCGGCGATCACCGCGTCGGTGTGCGCTTGCTCCCAGGCCCGCATCGTGCGGTCCAGCAGCGCGCGCCGGTTTTCGAAGTGCCAGTAGAAACTGCCCTTCGTGGCGCCGAGGCGCTTGGCGAGCGGCTCGACCGCCGCGGCATCGACGCCGCCCTCCGCGATGGCCGCCAGCGCGGCCGCGGTCCAGTCGTCCGCGGTGAGTCGCCGTCGAGGGATGGATCCGTCCATGGGCATACGGTACCGTATGGAAACCATACGCAACCGTACGGAGGTGTTCTGTGGTCGGCCGGATCCACAACGTGCACGAACGAGTCGTCGCGGCACCGCCCGATGCGCTCGCCCCGCTCCTCGACGCACTCGGCGGGACCGAGGACGTCCTGTGGCCGGCGCCGGCGTGGGAGCCGATGATCCTCGACGGTCCGCCCGTCGCCGGGGCCGACGGCGGCCACGGGCCCATCCGCTACCGGGTGGTCGAAGCGGAGCGCGGGCGACGGATCCGGTTCGAGTTCCACTCCACGCCGGGGATCGAGGGGTACCACGAGATCTCGGTGGAGGACGCTGCGGGCGGGGCGACCTTGATCCGCCACGTGCTCGACTGCCGGGCCCACGGCCGGATGCGGCTCGTCGGTCCCGTGCTCCTCGAGCCCCTGCACGACGCCGTGCTCGAGGACCTGCTCGACAACGCCGAGCGGGGCACCACCGGCGCCGTGTCGCGGCCCGCGCGCTGGTCGCGGTGGGTGCGCCTGCTGCGCGTCCTCGACCGGCCCGCGGTGCACGCGGTCGGCGTCCCCGGCGGCGCAGTGCTCGCCCGACGGGCCCTCGCGGACCAGGCGGAGAGCTCCGGAGCGCTCGTGGACGCCTTCGCGGTCCCGGTGTGGCGGGGCTGCCCGTCGACCCGCAGTACTGGGCCGACGCGATCTTCCGGGACCCACCCCGGTGGGTGCGTGCGGCGTTCGCGGTGCGCGGGGTCGTGGCGCGGTTGTGCGGACTCGGCGGCGAGGAATCGGCGGGCGGCTTCGCGACGCGGGAGCGGACGGCGAACGAGGTTCTGCTGGGCGCGGATCCGGAGCACCTGCGGTTCCGGGCCTCGGTCCTCGTGGCGGACGGTGCCGTGACCCTGACGACGGTCGCGGCACCGTCGAACGCGACGGGCCGGAGGTATCTGGCGGTGGTGCGGCGCGTGCATCCGGCCGTGGTGCGCGCGAAGCTGCGCCGCGCGCATCGGCGCGCGGCGCAGCAGCCCCGGTCGGCGCGGCCGTCAGCTGATCCGGCGGCGGTACGCCAGCAGCGCGGCGCCGTAGGCGACCGCGAGGATGCCCGTGCACCACGCGAGGGCGGAGACGAGATCGGCGGTGTCGACGGGGCGCTGCGCGAGCAGTGCGGAGATCGTGTTGACGATCGACGTCACCGGCTGGTGCTCGGCGAAGGCGCGCACCGGGCCGGGCATGGTGTCGGTGGGCACGAACGCCGAGCTGATGAAGGGCAGGAAGATCAGCGGGTACGAGAACCCGGTGGCGCCGTCCACCGACTTCGCCGTCAGCCCGACGGCCACCGCGATCCATGTGAGCGCCAGCGTGAACAGCGCCAGGATCCCGGCGACGCCGAGCCAGGCGAGCGGGCCGGCGGACGAGCGGAAGCCCATGAGCAGGCCCACCCCGATGATGATCACCACCGTGATCGCGTTCGCCACCATCGACGTCAGGACGTGCGCCCACAGCACCGACGACCGCGCGATCGGCATGGACTGGAAGCGCTCGAAGATGCCGCCCTGCATGTCGTTGAACAACCGCAGCGCCGTGTAGGCGATGCCGGACGCGATGGCCATCAACAGGATTCCCGGCAACAGGTAGTTCACGTAGTTCGTGCCGCCCGTGCTGCCCTTGATCGCCCCGCCGAAGACGTAGACGAACAGGAGCATCATCGCGATCGGCGTGATCGCGGTGGTGATGATGGTGTCCGCGCTGCGGGTGATGTGCTTGAGCGAGCGGCCCAGCAGCGCACCGGTGTCGGCGACGGCGTAGGTGGTCATGATCGGTCCTCGGGGGTCGTGGTGGAATCGGTGCGGGCTCCGGTGAGCGCGAGGAAGATCTCCTCGAGCGTGGGCTGCTTCTCGACGTACTCGACCTTCGCCGCTGGCAGCATCCGCTTGAGCTCGGCGAGGGTCCCGTCGGCGATGATCCGGCCGTCGCGGAGGATGGCGATGCGGTCGGCGAGCTGTTCGGCCTCCTCCAGGTACTGCGTGGTGAGCAGCACCGTCGTGCCTCGGGTCGCCAGTTCCTGCACGACCTCCCAGACGTCGATGCGCGCCTCGGGATCGAGGCCGGTGGTGGGCTCGTCGAGGAAGATCACCGCCGGATCGCCGATGAGGCTCATGGCGATGTCGAGGCGGCGGCGCATGCCGCCGGAGTAGGTGGCGACCTTCCGGCCGCCGGCGTCGGTCAGCCGGAACCGTTCCAGGAGTGCGTCGGCGACGGTGCCGGGGTCGCGCTGGTGCCGGAGCCGGGCGACGAGGACCAGATTCTCCCGGCCCGTGAGGATCTCGTCGACCGCGGCGAACTGGCCGGTGAGGCTGATGGATTCGCGCACCCGCTGGGCGTCGGCGGTCACGTCGTAGCCGTGCACCGCGGCGGTGCCGGCGTCCGGGCGCAGCAGGGTGGAGAGGATGCGCACGAGCGTGGTCTTGCCCGCGCCGTTGGCGCCGAGCAGGGCGAAGATGCTGCCGGGGACGACGTCGAAATCGACGCCGCGGAGCACCGGCAGGTCGTCGTAGGACTTCTCGATACCGCGGACCTCGATGGCCGCGGTGGTGGTCATGGTCATGGTGATCTCCTCGGGGTGGGCGCGCTCAGCGAGCACGGCGGATGTCGATGTCGCCGAACTTGGCCCGGGCGCGGACGGCGACGTGGGCGCCGGTGGTCGACTCGGGGAGGCCCTCGTCGAGGTGGTTGCGGACCCGTCCCTCCTTGGAGGAAAGGTCGAGCCACGCCGGGATGCCCTCGGCCACACCGACGGTGAGCTTGCCGTAGCTGCTCTCGAGGTCGATGACGCCGTCGGAGACCTCGTTCACGGTGATGGCGCCGTAGGCCGTCTTCGCCAGCACGGACGCGGTGGCGCGGTCGATGTCGAGGTCGCCATAGGACAGGTTCGCTTCGACGCCGCCGTTCGTCTCTCCGACGCGGATGCTGCCGTGCGAGGCCTTGAGCACGGCATCGCCGGCGATCGAGCCGATGCGGATCTGGCCGTGGTCCGCCGTGATCTCCGCCGAGCCGTCGACGGTGCCGGCCGTGGCGTTGCCGTGCCCGGCGCGCAGCCACAGGTCTCCCGTCGCGTCCAGTTCGACGGTGCCCGTGCTCGCCTTGATCCGGGAGGCGGCGAGCCGGCCCTCGGTGCGGACGCTGCCGACGGAGCTCTCGGCGGTGAACCGGGAGCCCGCGGGGAGCTCGATGACGACGTCCACCGACTCGGTGGCGCCGATGAAGCTCATGAGGCCGAGCTTCGGCTTGGGGCCGATCACGGTGAGCCGGGCACCGTCGAATTCGACTCGGGTGGCTTCGGCGCCGCGCTGATCGGCGGGCTTGTTCGGCGCGGTGGGCGTGACGGTGACGACGGCGTCGGTGCGGTCGGTCGCGATGACCTCGATGTCGCCGACCTGCAGGTTGACGGCCAGGTCGATGGGGTGGGGCGCGGGGAAGACGGGCATGGCGGGACCTTTCGAAGGGTGTGCTCGGCCGACCCCGCGGGAGCGGGTTCTCGTCGGGCTGTGCGGTTGTGTGTGGGGAGTGGGTGTTCCGGGGAGTACTGAGGGTCAGCGGGCCCAGCCGGCGAAGTCGTCGCCGGTGCGCAGGGTCCGCTGCGCGGATCGTCGCTTGCGCGGTGCGAGGGCCGCGGCGACGGCGCGGACCAGCCAGGTGTTCACCGAGACGCCCTCGGCGGCGGCGGCCTCGTCGACCTGCGACTTGAGGACGTCGGGCAGGCGGAGGGTGGTGCGTGAGGTGCTGGTGTCGTCGAACTCGGCGCCGGAGGCGGTCGCCCGCGCCTCGTCGTCCTGCTCGGCGCGCGCCGCGGCGACGACGAAGTCCACGTCACGGCCGCGCAGCCGCAGGTCGACGGAGCCGGGAACCAGGTCGCGGGTGATCTCGCCGGCCGCGGCCGACAGGGCGTCGAGGAGAACGAGCCGGGTCGCGGCGTCGAGGCCCGCGGCGAGGCGCTCCGCCGCGGCTCGGGCATCGTCGACGCCGTTGTCGCCGGCGTCGACGAAGTCCCGCTCGGCGGCGTCGACGAGCCGGCGTTGGAGGTCGCTGACGAAGGGTGTGATGTCCATGACGTCAACTATGACACCACTATGGTGTCACGTCAACCGTTGAATGGTGTCAGAACAGAACGGTGCCCCGGACCTCGCTTCAGGTCCGGGGCACCGTCGGGCTGCAGGGAAATGCTCTAGCGGCTGAACAGGAGGGCGCGCTTGACCTCCTGGATGGCCTTCGTCACCTGGATGCCACGGGGGCAGGCATCGGTGCAGTTGAAGGTGGTGCGGCAACGCCACACGCCGTCGACGCCGTTGAGGATCTCGAGGCGCTCGGCGGCGCCCTCGTCGCGGCTGTCGAAGATGAAGCGATGGGCGTTCACGATGGCGGCCGGACCGAAGTACGACCCGTCCATCCAGTACACCGGGCAGCTGGTGGTACAGCAGGCGCAGAGGATGCACTTGGTGGTGTCATCGAAGCGTGCCCGGTCGGTGGGGGACTGGATCCGCTCGCGCGTCGGCTCGTTGCCCGAGGTCATCAGGTAGGGCTTCACGGCGCGGAAGGCGTCGAAGAAGGGCTCCATGTCGACGACGAGGTCCTTCTCCACCGGCAGGCCGCGGATGGGCTCCACCGTGATGGTGATGTCCTTGTCGCCGTCGAGGAAGTCCTTCATCAGCATCTTGCACGCGAGCCGGTTGACGCCGTTGATGCGCATGGCGTCGGAACCGCACACGCCGTGCGCGCACGAGCGACGGAACGTGAGCGTGCCGTCCAGGTAGCCCTTGACGTAGAGGAGCAGGTTAAGGAACCGGTCCGAGGGGAGCGCCGGGACCTTGAAGCTCTGCCAGCCGGCCGCGTCCGGGTCCTCCGGGTTGAACCGGAAGATCTTGAGCGTGACCATCGTCGAGCCGGGCGGCACGGGGGCTGCACGGATGCGGGGGTGTCAACTGCAGCGGTCATCAGTACTTACGCTCCATCGGCTCGTAGCGGGTCTGCACGACGGGCTTGGTGTCGAGACGGATCTCGGCGCCCGTGCCCTCGCCCTCCTTGTACGCCATGGTGTGCACCATGAAGTTCTCGTCGTCGCGGTTCGGGTAGTCCTCGCGGGCGTGGCCGCCGCGGGTCTCCTTGCGGTTGAGGGCGCCGACGACGGTGACCTCGGCCAGTTCGAGCAGGAAGCCGAGCTCGATGGCCTCGAGCAGGTCGCTGTTGAAGCGCTTGCCCTTGTCGGTGACGGTGACGTGCTCGTACCGCTTCTTCAGCGCGCGCACGTCGGTGAGCGCCCGCGAGAGCGTCTCCTCGGTGCGGAAGACGGCCGCGTTGTCGTTCATCGTCTGCTGCAGCTCGGTGCGGATGGTCATCACGTTCTCGTTGCCGTGATCGCTGAGCATCGCGGCCACCCACTCCTCGACCATGGTCGCGGGGTTCTCGGGCAGCGGCACGAAGTCGTGCGTGTTGGCGTACTCCGCGGCGGCGATGCCGGAGCGGCGTCCGAAGACGTTGATGTCGAGCAGCGAGTTGGTGCCCAGGCGGTTGGCGCCGTGCACCGAGACGCACGCGCATTCGCCGGCGGCGTACAGGCCGGGGACGACGTGGTCGTTGTCGCGCAGCACCTCACCGTGGATGTTGGTGGGGATGCCGCCCATCACGTAGTGGCACGTGGGGTACACGGGCACCAGCTCGGTGACCGGATCCACGCCCAGGTAGGTGCGGGAGAACTCCATGATGTCCGGCAGCTTGGCCATCAGGGTCTCCTCCGGGATGTGCGTGACATCCAGGAGCACGTAGTCCTTGTTCGGGCCGGCGCCGCGGCCCTCGAGCACCTCGAGCACCATCGAGCGGGCGACGATGTCGCGCGGCGCGAGGTCCTTGATCGTGGGGGCGTAGCGCTCCATGAACCGCTCGCCGTCGGCGTTGCGGAGGATGCCGCCCTCGCCGCGGACGCCCTCGGTGATGAGGATGCCCAGGCCCGCGAGGCCCGTCGGATGGAACTGGTGGAACTCCATGTCCTCCAGGGCAGGCCCTTGCGGAAGACGATGCCCATGCCGTCACCGGTCAGGGTGTGCGCGTTGGAGGTCACCTTGTACATGCGTCCCGAACCGCCGGTGGCGAACACGATCGCCTTGGCGTGGAACACGTGGATCTCACCGGTGGCGAGCTCGTACGCGACGGCGCCCGTGGCGACGGGGCCGTTCTCGGTCTCCGTCAGCGCGATGTCGAGCACGTAGAACTCGTTGAAGAACTCCACGTCGTGCTTGACGCAGTTCTGGTAGAGCGTCTGCAGGATCATGTGGCCGGTGCGGTCCGCCGCGTAGCAGGCGCGGCGCACGGGCGCCTTGCCGTGGTCGCGGGTGTGGCCGCCGAAGCGGCGCTGGTCGATCTTGCCCTCGGGCGTCCGGTTGAAGGGCAGGCCCATCTTCTCCAGGTCGAGCACCGCGTCGATGGCCTCCTTGGCCATGATCTCCGCGGCGTCCTGGTCGACGATGTAGTCGCCGCCCTTGACCGTGTCGAAGGTGTGCCACTCCCAGTTGTCCTCCTCGACGTTGGCGAGGGAGGCGCACATGCCGCCCTGTGCCGCGCCGGTGTGGGAGCGGGTGGGGTAGAGCTTGGTGAGCACCGCGGTGCGGGCACGGGGCCCGGCCTCGATGGCTGCACGCATCCCGGCGCCGCCGGCGCCGATGATCACCACGTCGTAACGATGTTCCTGCATGATGCGGGTGAGTCCTTCCTGGCCGCTACTGGGCGGTGGGCACGGATGCCGGTTCGAACGAGAGGAGCGCGTACGAGCCGAGGCCGACCACCAGGATCATCGACAGCACGAGCAGGGTCTTGAGCCAGAACCGGGTGCGGTCCTTGCGGGCGTAGTCGTCGATGATCACGCGCAGGCCGTTGCCGCCGTGCAGCTGCGCCAGCCAGAGCATCGTGATGTCCCAGATCTGCCAGAACGGGCTGGCCCAGCGCTCGGCGACGAACGCGGCGCTGATGCGGTGCACGCCCTGGCTGTCGAGCGCCAGCATGATGAACACGTGCCCGAACACGAGCACGAGGAGTGCGATGCCCGAGAAGCGCATGAACAGCCACGCGTACTTCTCGAAGTTGCCCGCCGCGGGGCGGTGCGGGGAGCGCGGGTTGTCGAGCGACGCCGGGCGGTCGTACTGCTTGAGCAGCGTCTTGGCGAGCTTGGGTTCGTTCGCAGTAGTCATATCTGTTCGTCCCCCTATGCGTGCGAGATCATGATGTAGAGGAGACGCGCCGCCATGCCCGCGCCGGTGATGAGGAAGACGGCCCACACCACGATGGACATCGCCTTCTGGTACTGCACGCCCTTGCTCCAGAAGTCCACGAGGATCACGCGGATGCCGTTGAGGGCGTGGAACAGGATGGCCATCACGAGGCCGATCTCGAGCAGGCCGATGATCGGGGTCTTGTACGTCTTGATGATCGCGTCGTACGCCTCGGGATCGATGCGGATGACCGCGGTGTCGAGCACGTGCACGAACAGGAAGAAGAAGATGGTGACGCCGCTGATGCGATGCAGCACCCAGTTCAACATTCCCGGGTCGCCCTTGTAGAGGGAGACGCGGCGCGGCTCCTCGGCGGCCGCCACCTCGCTTGTACTAGTCATCGAGCCCTGCCTTCGACGTCGTTGATGGACGCGGCGGGATACGGTCGGTCGAGAAGGGCGCTGAGCCCTCTCGGCGACGCCTCACCCGACGTGTACCTGAACCCACGCCTTGACCTTAAACCCACGGGAATGTGGAATCGAAACCACGGTCCCGATCCATTGGGGCCGAACAGATTTAGTTAGGTTTGCCTGACCGAAATTGATCCGGAATCAACAAGGCTCCGGAAGGGAGTGATCGGCCATGCCCGAGATCGACTGGGAGGTCTTGCGGCGCACCGCCGTCGACGCGATGCGGCACGCCTACGCGCCCTATTCGAAGTACCCCGTCGGGGCCGCGGCATTGGTCGACGACGGTCGAGTCGTGTCCGGTTGCAATGTGGAGAATGTCTCATACGGATTGACGCTCTGCGCGGAATGCGGACTCGTGGGCGCGCTCCATTCGACCGGCGGCGGCAGGCTCCTCGCTTTCAGTTGCACCAACGCCAACGGCGACGTCCTGCTGCCCTGCGGGCGGTGCCGCCAACTGCTCTACGAACACGGCGGCGGCGATCTCCTGATCGATCACCGGTCGGGCCCGATGCCGCTGCACCGACTCCTTCCCGATGCGTTCGGGCCCGACGATCTCGAAGAGGTAGACCGATGAGCTCCGACTCCACCGAAGTGTTCGACGCCGTGTCCGTCATCGCGACCAAACGCGACGGGCGCCCGCTCACCGATGGCCAGATCGACTGGGTGATCGAGAACTTCACCACCGGCACGGTGGCCGACTACCAGATGTCCGCGCTCGCGATGGCGATCTTCCTGAACGGCATGGACCGCCGCGAGATCGCCCGCTGGACCGCCGCGATGATCGCCACCGGCGAGCGCATGGACTTCTCCGGCCTCCGCCGCGACGGGCGCCCGCTGACCACCACCGACAAGCACTCCACCGGCGGCGTCGGCGACAAGATCACCCTGCCGCTCACGCCGCTCATCGCGTCCTACGGCGTGGCCGTACCGCAGCTCTCCGGCCGGGGACTCGGCCACACCGGCGGCACCCTCGACAAGCTCGAGGCGATCGCGGGCTGGCGCGCCGACCTCACCAACGAGCAGATGTTCGACCAGCTCGAGCGGGTGGGCGGGGTCATCTGCGCCGCCGGCTCGGGCCTCGCGCCGGCCGACAAGAAGCTCTACGCCCTGCGGGACGTCACCAGCACCGTCGAGGCCGTTCCGCTGATCGCCAGCTCGATCATGAGCAAGAAGATCGCCGAGGGCACCGCCTCGCTCGTGCTCGACGTCAAGGTGGGCAAGGGCGCGTTCATGAAGACCGCCGAGCAGGCCCGCGAGCTGGCCGAGACGATGGTGGCGCTCGGCCACGACTCGGGCGTGAACACCGTCGCCCTGCTCACGGACATGTCCACCCCGCTCGGCCGCAGCGCCGGCAACGCCCTCGAGGTCGCGGAGTCCCTCGAGGTCCTGGCCGGCGGCGGACCGTCGGACGTAGTGGAGCTGACCCTCGCCCGGCGCGCGAGATGCTCGCCCTCGCGGGCGTCGACGCCGACCCCGCCGAGCATCTGGCCAACGGGAGGGCGATGGACAGCTGGCGGGCGATGATCGCGGCCCAGGGCGGCGACCCCGACGCCCCGCTGCCCGTCGCGCGGCACACGCGCACCGTCGCCGCGCCCGCCTCGGGCGTGCTCACCGAGCTCGATGCGATGGGCGTCGGCATCGCCGCTTGGCGTCTGGGTGCGGGCCGCGAGCGGCAGGGCGAACCGGTGCAGGCGGGCGCCGGCGTCACCTGGCATGCGACCGTCGGCGACACTGTGACGGCGGGCGAGCCGCTGTTCACGCTGCACACCGACACCCCGGAGAAGTTCGACGGTGCCCTCGCCGCGCTCGAGGGCGCGGCCGTCATCGGCGACGGCGCCCCGCGCGGTTCGCTGGTCCTGGACCGGGTGTCCGTTTAGGGGCTCATGACGCGGACGGGCGCGCCCGCGAGGTAGGCGCGCACGTCTTCGGCGGCGTCCGCGTAGAACACCCGGTACTGCTGCTCGGTGACGTACCCGACGTGCCCCGTCAGCACCGAATTCGGCAGGTCGCGGAGCGGGTCGTCGGCGGGCAGCGGCTCGGCGTCGAACACGTCCAGCGCGAGGCGGATGTCGCCGCGCCGGGCGGCGGCCGCGGCGGCCGGGGTGTCGAGGACGCCCGCGCGCGACGTGTTGACCAGGAGCGCACCGGGTTTCATACGGGCGATGTCGGCGGCGCCGACGATGCCGCGCGAGCGGTCGGAGAGCACGTAGTGGATCGTGACCACGTCGGCGCGCTCGAACAGCTCCTGCTTGGTGACCGCCGTTGCGCCGACCTCGGCCGCGCGCTCGGCGTCGAGGTTGCTGGACCAGGCGATCACCTCCGCGTCGAAGGCGTTCGCGATCCGCGCGACGCGCCGCCCGAGCCCGCCCAGCCCGACGATGCCGATGGTGCTCTCGTGCAGCTCCCGTCCGACGGTGCCCTGCCACCGCCCGGCGCGGATGTTCGCGTCCTCCGTCGGCACGTGGCGCAGGGCCCCGAGGATCAGGGCCCACGTGTGCTCGGCGGCCGCCGCAGGACGGTATCCGGTGTGGCACACGGTGATCCCGAGCTCCGACGCGGCTGCGAGGTCGATGGCGGCGTTGCGGCGGCCCGTCGACACGAGCAGCCGCAGCGCGGGCAGGGACCGCAGCACGGCGGCGGGGAAGCGCGTGCGCTCGCGCATCGCGACGATCGCGTCGAAGCCGGCCAGCTGCCCGGGCACGTCGGTGAGCGGCTCCGTGAAGACGGTGACGTCCAGGCCGGAGAAGTCCCCGTACTCGCGGGAGACGTCCTGGTAGTCGTCGAGGATCGCGATGCGCATACCGCCACGGTAGCGGCCCGGGGTAGTGCTGGCACCACCCCGGATTCTCCCGCTGGGACCAGGGACTCGCGGCCGTGCGGTACCTACCGTCTACGGCATGATCGAATACGTGACCCCGTCCCCGGTGCTCCGCGAGCCCGAGCCCGAGCGCGGCGCGCTCGCCGCGCCGCTCCGCGAGCCCCTGCGCTTCCTCACCACCTCCGCGCCGTGGCGCGGCCTGGCCTACTTCGCCGGCTCGATGCTCGTCGGGTGGGCGCTCTTCCTCCTGTACGTGGTGGTGGTCCTGCTGCCGTTCGCGCCCGCCTGGTCGTTCGGGCTCGCGAAGCTGGAACGCCTGCGGGTCACCTGGCTCGGCGCACCGGCGATCGGCGATCCGCATCCGCCCGTGACGGGCAGCCTCTCGGCCCGGGCCGGCGCCCGGCTGGGGGAGCGCGCGACGTGGCGCGAGGTCGCGTACTCGCTGCTGCTCGCGGTGCTCACCCCCATCGTCTTCCTCGGTGCGGTCGTCGGCTGGACGGTCGGCCTCGGGCTCGTGTTCGGTCCCCTCCTGTCCGACGAGGTGAACGTCATGGGCACCACGGTCGACGGGGTGATCAGGCAAGCCGTATGGGGCGCGATCGGCGCGGTGATCTGCGCTGTGGGGCTGTACCTCACGTACGCCGTCTCGGTGGCGCAGGCCGCCACCGCGCGACTGCTGCTCGGACCGACCGAGGAGGAGCTGCGCCGCCGTGTGACCGCGCTGGAGACCTCCCGCGGTGTGCTGGTTACCTCGTTCGAGGACGAGCGCCGCCGGATCGAGCGGAATCTGCATGACGGCCCGCAGCAGGACCTCGCGAGCCTGTCGCTGCAGTTGGGCGAGCTGCAGCAGAGCCTGCCGGAGACCGCCGACGAGTCGCTGCGCGGCCAGGTGGCCGAGGCACAGGTGCGGCTCGAGCGCGCCATGGCGGGGCTGCGCGACACCGTGCGCGGTGTGCACCCGCAGGTGCTCGACGACGCCGGGGTCGAGGCTGCGTGCGCCGAGCTCGGCGGGGCGATCCGGGTGGATGTGATCGCCGGTGACGGCTGGGAGCCGGGCGCCGCCTGGCCGCCGAGATCGAGCAGGCCATGTACTACACCGCCAGCGAGGCGGTGACCAACGCGATCAAGCACGCGGGCGCGAACACCGTGTGGATCACCTTCGCGGCGGGCGTGCTCGGGGTGTCGATGACGGTCATGGACGACGGTGCGGGTGGCGCGGATCCCGCCGGCGGCACCGGCCTCGCGGGGCTGATCGAGCGCGCCGAGTCGATCGGCGCGACGCTGACGGTGCTCAGCCCGCCCGGAGGGCCGACCACGCTCTACTGGGCGAAGGCCGTGTCGTAGTCTGCCGCTGTGCGGATTCTGATCGCGGAGGACTCGGTGCTGCTGGCCGAGGGCCTACGGCGGATCGTCGAACGGGCCGGGCACGAGGTGCTCGGCCTGCTCGGCGACGCGGACGCGCTCCGGGCGCACGACCCCGGCACCGTCGACCTCGTGGTGACGGACGTGCGGATGCCACCGGGGCACGGGGACGACGGCCTGCGGGCCGCGCTCGACCTGCGGGCCGGGCGGCCCGACCTGCCCGTCCTGGTGCTGTCCCAGTACGTCGCCGCGGCGTACGCGCGGCGCCTGCTGGACTCGGGCGGCGGCGTCGGTTACCTGCTCAAGGAACGGGTCGGCCGGGTGGACGACTTCCTGCGCGCCCTGGACACCGTCGCGTCCGGGGGAGTGGTGGTCGACCCGGAGGTGGTGGCCAAGATGTTCACCCCGACGGTGCTCGACCGGCTCACCCCGCGCGAGGGCGAGGTGCTCGCGCTGATGGCGGAGGGGCGCTCGAACCCGGAGATCGCGGCGAGCTTCGTGGTGTCGGACGCGGCCGTCGCCAAGCACGTGGCCAACATCTTCGCCAAGCTGGACCTGCCGCCCGAGGAGGGCAACCGCCGGGTCCGCGCGATCCTCGCCTACCTGACGGAGCGGTAGCCGGTGGTACCGGACGGTAGCCGGTAACTTTGCCCTATGGCGAATCCCGTTGGTCCCACCCCGATCGATCTGCCCGCCCTCCGCCGCGCCCCGAAGGTGCTGCTGCACGATCACCTCGACGGCGGGCTGCGGCCCGCCACCGTGCTCGAGCTCGCGGCCGATACCGGTTACGAGAACCTGCCCGCTGCAACGGAACCCGCGCTTGCGGAGTGGTTCCGCGACGCCGCCGACTCCGGCTCACTGGTGCAGTACCTGGAGACGTTCGAGCACACCGTCGGGGTGATGCAGACGCCGGAGGCGCTGGCCCGGGTCGCGCGCGAGTGCGCCGAGGACCTCGCCGCCGACGGCGTGGTCTACGCCGAGGTGCGGTTCGCTCCGGAGCAGCACCTGCAGGGCGGGCTGTCGCTCGACGAGGTGATGGAGGCGGTGCTGTCCGGGTTCGCGTCCGGCGAGTCGGCGGCCGGGGTGGCCGGTCGCCCGATCGTCGTGCGCTGCCTGGTGACCGCCATGCGGCACGCCGCCCGCTCGCGGGAGATCGCGGAGCTGGCGGTGCGCTGGCGCGACCGCGGGGCAGTCGGGTTCGACATCGCGGGCGCGGAGGCGGGCTTCCCGCCCAGCCGCCACCTCGACGCGTTCGAGTACATGCGAGATCACTCGGCGCCGTTCACCATCCACGCGGGTGAGGCGTTCGGGTTGCCGTCGATTCACGAGGCGCTCGCCTTCTGCGGGTGCGACCGGCTCGGCCACGGCGTGCGGATCGTCGACGACATCGAGGGCGTGGAGCCCGGGGCGGCGGACTTCTCCGCTGCCCGGCTCGGCCGCGTCGCCGCGCGGGTCCGCGACGCCCGCATCCCGTTGGAGCTGTGCCCCAGCTCCAACGTCCAGACGGGGGCCGTCGCCTCCCTGGAGCAGCACCCGTTCGACCTGTTGGCGCAGTTGCGATTCCGGGTCACCGTGAACACCGACAACCGGCTGATGAGCGACACCTCGATGAGCCGGGAGATGCTCAAGTTGGTCGAGACGTTCGGGTACGGCTGGTCGGACCTGCAGCGCTTCACGATCAACGCGATGAAGTCGGCGTTCCTGCCGTTCGACGAGCGGCTGGCGATCATCGACGAGCAGATCAAGCCCGGCTACGCCGTGCTGATCGGGTAGCGGCGGGGCGCCTACTTCTTGCTGAGCCGGTCCTCGAACTCGTGCTCGAGGGCCCGCCAGGCCTCCGCCTCGTTGTCGAAGGGACCCGACGGCGCCAGCCGGCGCGGCTGCGGGTCGAGCGCGTACGAGACGAAGAAGCCGAGCGGCGTGGTGGGCCGCAGCGCCTCCCGCACCGAGGCGTCGTCGGCGAAATCGGCGGAGTCGAGCAGCAACTCGACGGCGAGGTCCAGCTGGTCGCGGTCGATCCGGCGCGGACCGTCGGCGATGTCCTCACCGATGCCGGGCAGCACGTACACGTTGTCGTCGTAGACCTCGACCTCGAGCGAACCGTCGGTCGCGGCCACCTGCACCTCGGAGTAGGTGGACACGGCGGCGAGGTCGGTGTCGTTGTCGTCCGCCAGGTACCGCGCGAGCGCGCCCTCGGAGTCGAAGACGAAGATCTTTCCCTTGCGTCCCAGGAAGATCGGGTTGTCGTCCAGGTAGCAGCGCAGGGTGTAGTACTCGCCGTCCGAGGTGATGATCTTGATCGGGTCGATCCCGACCTGGCCCCAGAACGAGTCGTCCTCCTCGAACTCCTCCTCGTCGTCCTCGGTGTCGTCGACGTCCACCGCGTCGAGGTCGTCATCGTCGGCGTCCGCGTCGAGGTCGTCGTCGAGATCGTCGAGGTCGGTGTCGAGCTCGTCCTCCGCGGCGGCGAGCGCGGCGGCCTTCTCGGCGGCCGCGGCGAGCTCCTCCTCCGCCGTGGCGGTGACGCTCGCGGACACCTTCGGCGTGCTGACCACGCCCTCGATCGCGTCCACCACGTCGTCCCACTTGCGGGCGATCAATTCGCCCACCTTGTGCCACATCTCGGCGCCCTCGCGGCCCTCGAAGTTGCGGGTGCCGATCCGGACGGTGCCGAGCACGGGGTTGCCGTTGAAGAACTTGGTGACGTCGATCAGCTCGCACACCTCGCCGATGAGGCCGACGATCTCGAGAGTGTCCTCGAGCTCGGCGATCACCTCGGGGGTGGGGTCCTCGGCGGCCAGCTCGGGCACCGAGATCAGGTCGAAGCTGCGGTCGTCACGCGGGACGAAGGCCTCCGCGGGCAGCGTGGTGAGCGCCTCCCACGCGGGGTGGTCGTCGAGGTCGTTCGCCTTGCCGCTGCGGGCGAAAGCGACGAGCTCCGCCACGGACGAGAAGCCGTACAGGTCCTCGTCGAGGCCGAGGAAGGCCTCCCATTCGTCCTCCCCGTCACGCCACCGCGGTGCCCACAGGGTGTACACCGGGCCGTCGGTGAGGCCGAGCTCGATCGGGACGATGTCAGACGCCATGGCGCCCAGCGTAGTGCACTGGGCGGGCTCGGCGTCGGCCGTACACCCGTCAGCCGGTGGGGCGGAAGAAGCCATGGAACTGCTGGCCGATGTTGTCGGTGCGGACGGAGGAGATCTGCACGGGGTCGCCGGCCTCGATCATGCGTCCGTCGCCGATCACCATCGCCACGTGCCCGCTCCACACCGCGAGGTCGCCGGGGCGTAGGTCGGACGCGCTCACGGAGAAGCCCACCGCCTGCTGGTCCGCCAGCCGCGGCAGCTCGATCCCGGCCTGCCGGTAGGCCCACTGCGTGAAGCCGCTGCAGTCCAGGCCGACGCCCGGGGTGGTCCCACCCCACGCGTAGGGCACGCCGAGTTGCGTCAGCGCGGCCTGGACCGCGGCGGCGGCCTTGGCGTTGGGCGCCTTCACCACCGTGCCGTCGGGCAGCCGCACGTCGAACCCGCCCTTGCCGTCCGCCGTCACCGTCGTCTTCGCCGACGTGCGGGAGGCGCGCACCGTCGACGCCCCGGAGCCGCGGCCCTTGCCGCTACCGGATCCCGAGCCCGAGCCCGTGAGGGCGGAGGTCAGCGCACTCACCGGCGAGCCGGACGATCCAGAGCCGCCGCCGGTCCCTCCGCCCGTCCCGCCTCCGGAGCCTGACGGTGCCGCGCTCGCGGGGAGCGTGGACGCCGACGTCGAGGCCGGGTTCGTGGCGGCGCCGCCGTCGACGGTGCCGGGCGCCGTCGGCGTCGCCGACGCGAGCCCGGCGACCTTGTCGGATTCGCCGTCGAGCTCGCCGCGGGCCCGTTTCAGCACCTCCAGCGCCTGCTGCAGATGGTCCGCGGCCAGGGTGAGGACCGCGATCAGCCCCGTCGGGTTGAGCAGCGTGGGGTTCGCGGTCTCGGCCTTCTGCACGAACGAGTCGAGCACGGCCTTGAGCTCGGTGTGGCCCTTGCGGACCGTCTCGGCGGCCACGGTGACCGACTCGCGGAGCGCTCCCGTGTGCTGCGACAGGGCGGTCGCGGTGGTGCCGCCGGACCCGATCGCGCGCTGCGCGGACGCCGCGTCGACGCCCGTCCATGCGCGGCCGACGGCCACGTTCGTTCCCGCGGTCTGCGCGCCGACCCGCGCCAGCTCGGTCTCGACGGCCCGGATCGCCGCGTCGATCCCCGCGGTCGTCAGGTCGCCGGTGCCGAAGGTGTCCAGCAGCGCCCGCAGGGGTGCGGCCAGCGCGGCGACGATCCCGTTCACGACGCACCCCCGAACAGCCCCAGCAGCGACGCGGCGCCACCGGCCTCGACCGCCGTCGCGGACGCCGCCGTCCGCGCGGCCCCCGCGGCGGCCGATGCGTAGAACGCGGCCAGCCGCACCAGTTCCGCATCGGCGGCCGCCGTCGCGCCCAGCAGTTCGGCCAGGTAATCGCCCCCGACGATCCCCAACACCGGGGTCAGCGCCGCGGCCGACGCCGCACCCGCCCCGGCCGTCGCCGATACCGCCGCCGCGAGCGCCCCCAGCTCGCCGCCCGCCGCCGTCACGGTTCCCACAGTCATCTCGAACGGTTCCATTCGCAATACCCCCTCACTCATTGGACGGCCCAGACCGCCGCCGGGTTCCCGATACGCTGGCGGCATGCAGATCACCGTGGTCGACCACCCCGGCCGCCGTCCGCCTCACCGCGCTCCGCGCCGAGGCCACCGACAACGCCTCCTTCCGCGCCGCGCTCAAGGAACTCACGCAGATGCTGGTTTACGAGGCCATGCGCGATGCGGCCGTCGCGGCCGTCACGGTGACCACCCCGCTCGAGGACACCGACGGTGCCGCCCTCGCCGCGCCGCCGCTGCTGGTTCCGGTGCTGCGGGCCGGGCTGGGCATGGTCGACCAGGCGCACGCGATGCTGCCGGAGTCGCAAGTCGGCTTCGTCGGTATGGGCCGCAACGAGGAGACTCACGTGCCGGAGCCCTACTTCGAGTCGCTGCCCGCCGACCTCACCGACCGTCCGGTGTTCGTGCTCGACCCGATGCTCGCCACCGGCGGCTCGATGGTCGAGACGCTGGGCCTGCTGGCGCAGCGCGGCGCGACCGATGTGACCGCGGTGTGCGTCGTCGCAGCTCCGGAGGGTGTCCGCGCCCTCGAGGAGTGCGGGCACCCGGTGCGCCTGGTGACGGCGACGATCGACCGTGGCCTCAACGAGAAGGCGTACATCGTGCCGGGCCTGGGCGATGCGGGGGACCGCCAGTTCGGGCCCCGCTGGACCTGATCAGTTCGACCAGAAGCCGGTCGCGGGCTCGGTGAACTCGCCGTTGGTCGCGCTGATCACGAGGCCGTGCGGCGTGATGTTGATCGTCGCGTCCGGCGCCCGGGCGACCCACCCGGGTCCGGCCGGTAGGACCCCGTCGATCCGTGTGCCCGAACGGGTGTCCATCCGCCAGCCCGCGTAGTACAGGGCGCCGCCGCGTTCGCACACCACGGCCTGCGAGGTCGCGGTCAGCACCATCATGCGCGCGGTGTCGCCGTCGGCGCAGCGCGCCTGGGTGCCCACGAAACCGAGCCGGTCGGTGCCGGGGATCGCAGGCGGGGGTGTCGGGTCCGGGGCGGGGGAGCCGGGGGCGGACACGGTCACCGTCGGGCCTCCCGACGGTGCCGCCGAGACCTGCTCCGGTGCGGGTCGGGTCCCGCTCACGTACGCCGTCGCGCCCGCCGCGGCGGCGATCACGATCAGCACGCCGACGATCACCGATACGGCGATCACCCGCCTGCGCGCGGGGTCGGCCGGCCGCGCCGGTCGGGTCACCCGAGGGCCGCCCACTCACGGACGGTGTCGGTCACGGCGCCCAGCCGCTCCCTCGCGGTCGCCAGGGCGTCCTTCGTCGCGGTCTCGTCCGTCACGGGTGCGATCACCTCCAGGTAGAACTTCGCCTTCGGCTCGGTCCCGGAGGGGCGCACGGTGACCCGGACGCCGTCGCCGCGGAACACCAGCGCGTCCGTCGCGGGGCGGGCCCGCAGCAGATCCTCACAACTGACAGGAGTATTGGCAACTTCAACAGGCGGGTCGGTGCGGAGCGCCGCCATGATCGCGGCGATCCGGGCGACATCCTCGACGCGCAACGAGTACTGGCCGGTGAGGTGCACGCCGTGCGCGGCGTAGAGCTCATCCAGCGCGTCGGGCAGGGCGCGGCCCTGCGCCTTCAGCGCCGCCGCGTAGGACGCCGCGACCACGGCGGCGGAGATCCCGTCCTTGTCGCGCACCGTCGACGGATCGCAGCAGAGGCCGAGGGCCTCCTCGTACGCGAACGCCAGGCCGTCCCCGGCGCGGACGAGGTTCTTGAACCCGGTCAGGGTGCGCGCGTACCGGGCGCCGCGGCTCTCGGCGATCGCGCCGAGCAGCTCCGAACTCACGATGGTGGTCGCCACGAGCGGGTCCGACAGTGCGCCGCCCAGGGGGGTATCGAGCAGGTGCGCGCCGAGCAGCGAACCGGCCTCGTCGCCGGTGAGCATCCGCCAGCCGTCGTCGAAGCGGACGCCCAGCGCGCACCGGTCGGCGTCGGGGTCGAGCGCGATCGCGAGGTCCGCGTCCACCCGTTCGGCGAGGGCGAGCAGCAGGTCGGCGGCCCCGGGCTCCTCGGGGTTCGGGAAGGTCACCGTCGGGAACTCGCCGTCGGGCGCGAACTGCTGCTCCACGACGTGCACGTCGTTGAAACCGCTGCGGCGCAGGGCCTCGACGGCGACCTGCCCGCCGACGCCGTGCATCGGGGTGAGCGCGATGCGCAGTGCGGTGGTGGGCGCCGGGCGCAGCGAGGAGACGCGGTCGAGGTAGGCGGCGGTCACCTCGGTCGCGCGTGGATCGGCGGGGACCGGAGCCCGCTCGATGGAGGTCGCCGCGGGCGCGGCCGCGATGAGCGTCTCGATCTCCGCGTCGGCGGGTGCCACGAGCTGCGCGCCGCCGTCGAGGTACACCTTGTAGCCGTTGTCGGCGGGCGGGTTGTGGGAGGCGGTGATCTGCACGCCCGCGACCGCGCCGAGCGCCCGCGTCGCGAACGCGACCCACGGTGTCGGGCCGGGTTCGGGCAGCCCGACGACGGAGAAGCCCTGCGCCGCCAGCACTTCGGTGGCAGCGGCGAAGAACACCTCGGAGCCGCGGCGCGCGTCGCGGCCCACGACGACGGTGCCCCCGCCCAGGCACTTGGCCTTCAGCCACTCGCCGAGCGCCCAGGTCGTGCGGGTCACCACCGCGACGTTCATGCCCGACGGTCCGCCGCGCACGGGACCGCGGAGCCCCGCGGTGCCGAACGTCAGGTGCGTCGCGAACCGGTCGGCCAGCTCGTCCGGCGAGAGCGCCTCAAGCTCGGCCCGAGTGACGGGGTCCGGGTCGGTCGCGATCCAGGCGGCCGGGTCCACGGCGCCCACCTACATCGCCTCGATCACGTCGGCCAGCAGCCCGCCCATCCGCGCAGCCGCCTCGCGCCCGGCCTCGAGGACCTCCTCGTGGTCGAGGGGCTCGCCGGTGATGCCGGCCGCGAGGTTGGTCACGAGCGAGATTCCCAGCACGGCGGCGTCCTCGGCGCGGGCGGCGATGGTCTCGTGCACCGTGGACATGCCGACGAGGTCGGCGCCCAGCGTGCGCAGCATGCGGATCTCCGCCGGGGTCTCGTAGTGCGGGCCGGGCAGGCCCGCGTACACGCCCTCGTTCAGGGACGGGTCCACCTGCCGCGCGAGCGCCCGCAGCGCGGGGAGTACGCGTCGACGAGGTTGACGAACTGCGCGCCGACCAGCGGCGAGCGGGCCGTGAGGTTGAGGTGGTCGGAGATGAGCACCGCCTCGCCCACGTGCATGCCCTCCCGCAGGCCGCCGGCGGCGTTGGTGAGGATCACCGTCGACGCGCCCGCCGCGCAGGCCGTGCGGACCGGATGGACCACGCGGGACAGGTCGTGGCCCTCGTACGCGTGCGTGCGGCCGAGAAGGACCAGCACCCGCTTTGCGCCGACGACGAGTGCGATCGCCGTGCCGGAGTGGCCGGCCGCGCTGGGCGGTGCGAAATGCGGCAGGTCGGCCATCGCGACGGTGCCGGCCGTGCTGCCGCGGGCCGCGAGCGCGTCCGCCGCCGGCGCCCAGCCGGAGCCGAGCACGACGGTCACGTCGAACGGTTCGCCGCCGGTGGTGGCGAGGAGCGCCGCGGCCGCCTCCCGGGCGGCCTTGGAAGGATCGTCGATGCCGGGATGTGGGGCCATGGTTCTCGATGCTAACCCGCTATCGTGAACGCCATGCCTTACGTGACTCGGACCGACGACGTCTTCACGCTGTTCCTCGGGGACGAGGGTGTCGAGCTCTCGGAGACCAACCCGGAGAACCGGTTCTCGCCCGACTGGGTCGACGCCGTGCACGCCCGTCTCGACGAGATCGAGGCGCAGGCCGCCGGCTCACCGGCCGCGCTCGTGGTCACCGCCACCGGCAAGTTCTTCTCCAACGGCCTCGACGTCATGTACATCCTGGCCAACGCCGGTGAGCTGCCGACGTACCTGGACCGGGTGCACACGGTGTTCAGCCGCCTGCTCACCTTCCCGATGACGACGGTCGCCGCGGTCAACGGCCACGCCTTCGGCGCGGGAGCCATGCTCGCGCTGTCCTGCGACTTCGCCGTGATGCGCGAGGACCGCGGCTTCTTCTGCCTGCCCGAGGTCAGCCTGAAGATGGGGTTCACGGTGGGCATGGCCACACTGCTGCGCTCGCGCCTGCCGTACCAGACCGCGATCGAGGCCATGACCACCGGACGCCGCTACGGCGGCGCCGACGCCGTGGCCGCGGGCATCGTGCAGGCGGCGGTCCCGGAGGCCGAACTGCTGTCCGTTGCGACGGCGCGGGCGGCCGCGAACGCCGCGGCCGACGGGCCCACGCTGAACAAGATCAAGAACGACCTGCACACGCACCTCATCGCCGACCTCGCCGTTCCCACGACCGAAGTCAAGTTCGGCTGACGGTGACGGCCTCCGTCACCTCCGTTCTCGGGGCGCTCACGGCCGCCGTCGACCGCGTGCGGCCGGACCTGGTCTCGGTCAGTCACGCCGTGCACGCCCGGCCCGAGCTCGCGTTCGAGGAGCACTTCGCGGCGGGCCTAGTGGCCGACGCGTTGGCGGGCCACGGATTCACCGTCGAGCGCGGCATCGCGGACCTGCCCACGGCGTTCGTCGGACGGGCCGGGTCCGGGCCCTGCGCGTCGCGGTCTTCGCCGAGTACGACGCGCTTCCCGGCATCGGCCACGCCTGTGGGCACAACGTCATCGCGGCCGCGGGCCTCGGCGCCGGGATCGCGCTCGCGTCCGTCGCGGACGAGCTCGGGATCACCGTCGAGGTGTACGGCACGCCCGCGGAGGAGTCCGGGGGCGGCAAGGTGCTCATGCTGCAGCGCGGGGTGTTCGACGGTGTCGCCTGTGCGGGCATGGTGCACCCGGCGCCGTTCGACGTGGTCCGGACCCGGACGCTGGCGCTCGCCGACCTCGCCATCCGGTTCACCGGCCGCGAGGCGCACGCCTCCGCGGCACCCTGGGCCGGGCGCAACGCGGGCGATGCCGCCACGGTGGCACAGGTGGCGCTCGGCCTGCTGCGTCAGCACCTGGAGCCGGGGCAGCAACTGCACGGCATCGTCAGTGAGGGCGGATCGGCGCCGAACGTGGTTCCCGCCTCCGCGGAGCTGCTCTACTACCTGCGCGCCGACGACGCGGAGTCGCTGGACCGCCTGGCCGCGCGCGCCGGCGACTGTTTCGCCGCCGGGGCGCTCGGCGCCGGCTGCACCCACGAGGTGGCCGAGGTCTCGCCCGCCTACACCGAGCTGCGCAGCGACAACGGGCTGGCCGCCGCGTACCGCGCCGCCGCCGTGGCGATCGGCCGCGATCCGGTGGCGCCGGAGTTCGAACAGTCGATACCGCTGGGGAGTACCGACATGGGCAACGTGAGCCACGCTGTACCGTCGATCCATCCGCTGATCGGCCTGGAGACCGACGGGGCCGTGACCCACCAGCCGGAGTTCACGGCCGCGGCCGCGACTCCGTCCGCCGATCGCGCCGTGCGCGACGGTGCGCTGGCCCGGCCGCCGCCTTCGCCGCGGCGGCGGAGGACGAGAGTGAGCGCGCGCGGCTGCTGGAATCGGTCGGGCGCCGGATGGACGGGAGCAACGGACGGTGAGCGGCGGTTCAGGAGCAGCGCGGGTCGACGAGTGGCTGCAGCGCAAGGGCGCGTGGTTGCGCGAATTCCGTCGCGATCTGCACGCGCACCCCGAGCTGTCCTGGCGCGAGCAGCGCACGACCAATGCCGTCTTCGAGACGCTCACCGCCGCCGGCCTGCACCCGCGCAAGCTCTCCACGACGGGCCTGGTCGTGGATCTCGGGCCGGTTCCGGGGCCCGGCGACGACGGGCGCGTGGCGCTGCGCGCCGACATGGACGCCCTGCCGATCCACGAGGCCACGGGCCTGGACTTCCAGTCGACCAACCCCGGCGTCTCCCACGCCTGCGGGCACGACGCCCACACCTCGATCCTGCTCGGCACCGCGCTCGCCCTGGCCGAGCTCGACGCCGCGGGCGAGCTCGGCGTGGGCGTGCGTCTGATCTTCCAGCCCGCCGAGGAGGTCATGCCCGGCGGCGCCCTCTCCGCGGTGCGCGACGACGTGATGGCGGGGGTGTCGCGGATCTACGCCCTGCACTGCGACCCGCGGATCGAGGTCGGCCGGATCGGCGTCCGGGCGGGTGCGATCACCTCCGCCGCCGATCACGTGGAGGTCATCCTCCACTCTCCCGGCGGCCACACCTCCCGCCCGCACCTGACCAGCGACCTGATCTACGGCATGGGCACCGTCATCACCGGCCTGCCGGGCGTGCTGTCGCGCCGGGTGGACCCGCGCTCCGGCACGATCATGGTGTGGGGTGCGGCGAACGGCGGCTCCGCGCCGAACGCGATCCCGCAGATCGGTGCGCTGCACGGCACGGTGCGCACCGGCGAGCACCACATCTGGGAGGCCCTCGAGCCGTTGGTGCGCGAAGTGGTGGGGGAACTCCTGGCGCCGTTGCGCATCAAGCACGAGGTGAACTACACGCGCGGCGTGCCGCCCGTGATCAACGACCGGGCTGCAGCGGTGCGGCTCGCGGACGCCGCCCGCGCCGTCTCGCCCGACGGGGTGGTCGACACCCCGCAGTCCGGTGGTGGCGAGGACTTCTCCTGGTACCTCGAAGAGTCGCCCGGCGCGATGGCGCGGCTCGGCGTGTGGTCCGGCGAGGGGCGCCAGTACGACCTGCACCAGCCCGATTTCACCCTCGACGAGCGCGCGCTCGAGATGGGCGTGAAAGTCTTCACGAACGTGGTGCTCGGCTACGCGGAGTGACGGCCGGGCGGAGCTGCATCGGAACCGTCACCGACGTCGTGATGCCGGAACTGTCCTCGAAGTCCTGCGGCATGACATCGCCGGGGAATCGGCACTCGGATTCTGTCCGACGCGGACGGTGCGTCCGGAGCGGACACGATCAGAGGGGCGTCGATGCGCTGCTCACCTTCGTGGCGAGTCGTCGTTGAGTCTCGTGGATGTACGCGAGATCAGCCCTCACCCCGCATGAGAGCTTCGCCGAGCGCGGTGCGGCGGTACAGGACTCGGCGGCCGTAGCGCGAGCTCTCCACGATGCCGTTCGCGCCCAGTACCTTCAGGCTCTGCGATACGGCGGAAGGTGAGACACCCAGCGCCGCAGCGAGGTCCACGACCGCGGCAGGTTCGGTGAGGGCCACCAGCAGGTCGGCCTTGGCGACACCGATGAGTCTGCGCAGCGCGTCGTCGGCGCCCGGGACCCCGTTCGCGAGCTCGCGGCCTCGGAAGGTGACGTCGGACTCCAGGATCCGCTCGATCACGGGCCACAGAGGCGCGATCGCCGAACGGTGATATCCGTCGAGCGCTTCGACGACGGTGCCCACGGGGTCGGCGTGCTCGATCAGTGTGTGCAGCTGCGCCGATGGGGCCTCGCCCTCCGCGAGTTCCAGTAGCTCTGCGCGGGCGACGTCGGCTCCGGTAGCCGCGACGAGCTCGAGATGCGCGTCGAACGAGGGGCGCGTGCGCGCGGTCATCGCGGGCGTGAGGAAGTCGGGGATCTGGTGGCCCGATCGCGAGACCAGCGCGTCGATGAGGCCGCGGTCGTACCGGTCCCGGCGGGTGTCCGCCTCGCGACGCCAGCCGGCCAGGTGCGGGGCCGAGGCGTGCACATGGTTGAGGTGGAACAGGCTGAGGACGGTCTCGTTGAGTGGCGACACCACGAAGCGGGCGTCGGCCAGATCTCCGACGTCGAGCAGGTAGGTCAACATGTAGGCGCCACCTAATTCAGTGGAACCCGCGACGGGGTTCGTGTGTGCTTCTCGGTATGAGCGAATACAGAGAGCACTGGAACCTGACCGCGGATCCTCCGACGGCAGCAGTCTACGCCCGGCTGGCGGACCTGCACGACGAATCCCGGAGGCGCACCGTCGAACTGCGCTCGCGGCGCCTGCGTCCCGGGCTGGCCCGGGCGCTGCGCCGGCTGGCTTCCGCCATCGAGCCCACGCCGACGACACCGACCTGTCCGGACGTCACCTGATCGACGCCCGACGAGCCCGAACCGGTCTCAGTTCTCGGGGGCACCGTCGGCGGAGGCGCCGGGGCCGGGGCCCACGTTGCGGGACTCCCGCGTGCGGATGTCGAGGACGTACTCCTGCGGGGCGCCGGCGATGTACGCGGCGTCGGCCATCACGCCCAGGTAGCGGGCCGAGGGCAGGCCGCCCTCGAACGCGTCGACCACGTACAGCCAGGCCAGGGTCGAGCCACCGTCGATGAGGTCCACCCGCACCTTGAGCTTGACGTGGATCCCGAGCTCGGAGCCCTCCCAGCGGTCCAGCGAGACCTCGTCGTCGGGTGTCACGTCGTAGAGCACCACGAAGACCTTGGCGTCGGGGTCCGACGGGTCCTCGGTGACGGTCGCGAGCGCGCCCTCCCAGCCGATGTCCTCACCGGAGAACGTCAGCCGCCAGCCGCGCAGCCACCCCGTGCCGTACATGGGCGAGTGCGGGGCGCGCTCGGCCATCTGGTCGGGGTGCATGTTGGAGCCGTAGGCGGCGTAGATCGGCACAGTTGGACTTTACCGTGCCCGGGCGCCGGTGGGCCGCGCCCGACGGTGCCCGCACGCGGCGGTGCGGCGGACGCTAGCGTTGCAGCCATGACGAACATCGTGATCATCGGCGGCGGTCCGGCGGGGTACGAAGCAGCACTGGTGGCGGTGGCGCACGGCGGTGACGTCACGGTGATCGAGTCCGACGGGATCGGCGGCGCCTGCGTCCTGTACGACTGCGTCCCGTCGAAGACCTTCATCGCCTCGACCGGCATCCGCACCGAGACCCGGCGCGCCGTCGACCTGGGCATCGAGCTGCATTTCGAGCGCGTCGAGATCGACGTCGAACGGATCAACTCTCGCGTCAAGGACCTCGCGGCGGCGCAGTCGGCCGACATCCGCGCCCGCCTCGCCGGCGAGGGCGTGCGGATCATCCGCGGCCGCGCGACGCTCGCGCCCACGGCGTCGGGGATGGCGCATCACGAGGTGAACGTGGTGACGCCGTCGGGCGGGGAGCAGGCCTTCGAGGCCGACGTGGTGCTCATCGCCACCGGCGCGTCGCCCCGCGTGCTGGAGTCCGCGCAGCCCGACGGCGAGAAGATCCTCACCTGGCGCCAGCTCTACGACCTCGAGGAACTCCCGACCCACCTCGTGGTGGTCGGCTCCGGCGTGACGGGCGCGGAGTTCGTGCACGCCTACACCGAGCTCGGCATCAAGGTGACCCTGGTCAGCTCGCGTGACCGGGTGCTGCCGCACGAGGACGAGGACGCCGCGCTGGTGCTGGAGGACGCGCTGCTCGACCGCGGTGTGTCCCTGGTCAAGCGGGCGTACGCCGACAAGGTCGAGCGCACCGAGGACGGCATCGTCGTGCGACTCACCGACGGCCGCGCCGTCGAGGGATCGCACTGCCTGATGACGGTCGGCTCCGTGCCCAACACCGCGGACATCGGCCTCGAGGACGTGGGGATCGAACTGGACAAGGGCGGCTACATCCCCGTCGACCGCGTCTCCCGCACGAAGGTTCCCGGAATCTACGCCGCCGGCGACTGCACCGGCGTGCTGCCGTTGGCGTCGGTCGCCGCCATGCAGGGCCGCGTCGCGATGTACCACGCGCTCGGCGAGGGCGTCTCGCCCGTGAAGCTGAAGACGGTGTCGTCGGCGATCTTCACCCGCCCCGAGATCGCGACCGTCGGCGTCTCGCAGGCCGCGATCGACGACGGCACGTACCAGGCGCGCACGGTCATGCTTCCGCTCGCGACCAACCCGCGCGCCAAGATGTCGGGCCTGCGCCGCGGGTTCGTCAAGATCTTCTGTCGCCCCAACACCGGGCTGGTGATCGGCGGAGTCGTGGTGGCGCCCAACGCTTCCGAGCTGATCCTGCCGCTCACCGTCGCGGTGCAGAACGGCCTCACGGTCGACGACGTGGCGCAGACCTTCTCCGTGTACCCGTCGCTGTCCGGCTCGGTCACCGAGGCGGCGCGGCAGCTGATGCGCCAGGACGACCTGGCCTAGCCGGGCGGACCGTCGACCGGTGCTTCGCCGCGCGTTCGGCGGAGCCTGTCGACGGTCAGTGCCGCCGAGAGGCAGGTGATGCCCACAACGCTGAACGGGCTGTACGGGGTGAGTTCCGCGATCCTGTTGAGCCGATTGTTCACCGTGTTGGGGTGCACGCCCAGCCGGCGTGCGGTGCGGCCCCGGTCCAGATCGCAGTCGAAGTACTGCTCCAGCGTGGCTCGCAGGTCCGCCTGGTGGAGCACCTGCGTGGTCGACGCGAGGAGGGCGTCGACGCCCGGCCCGGGCCGGGAGAGCTGGTACGCCATGAAGACGTCGGCGGGACGGTGCAGCCCGGCCGGGACCTGCAGCGCTTCGACCAGGTCGAGGACCTCGTCGGCCTGCCGCACGGCCGCCTGCATCTCCCCGATCGGGATGTTCTCGACCGCCGCTCCCTGGATCGCGGCGCCGGCGGCCGAGCGCAGTGCGGCCAGCAGCCGGTCGAGCCGGTCCGGTGACGTCGCATCGCCGTCGGACCGGGGGATCAGGACGTGGCCGCCGTGGCGATCGAGGAGCGGCAGGACGGCCGGGCGGCCGGAGTCGGTGCGGAGCAGCGCCAACATGCGGTGGAGCCGCCTGCGCTCGGCGATCGCCCGGACCGCGGGTGCCGGCCCGGCGTCCGCGGGGGACACGCGCAGTGCCAGGACGTCGTAGTTGTCGACGAGCTCGGTACCCAGGCGATCCGCGTCGGAGCGGGCGTCCTGGCCCAGGATGAGCAGCCGCGCGATCAGCGGCGCCGCTCCCGACCGTTCCTCGGCGATCGCGTCGCGTTCGGCCTGGTACGAGGTCGCCAGTTCGGCGAGGTACATCTCCTGGAGTCGCATCAGGGCACCCCGATCCAGCTCACGGCAGCGGCGCCGTCCGGTCCGCGGCACGCCCGGCCTCCTCGAAGAAGTCCTGGAAACCGCGCTCCCAGATGTGCATCAGGAGGGGCGCCGGCACGCCCTCGCGGGCGCGCTGCGCGGCACGCTCGCGGAGGAAGGACAGGGACTCGGGCGACGGCGTCGTGCAGTTCCGGAGGCTGTCCAGGATCAGGGCGTACGACCGGTTGGCGATCGCGGGCATCTCCGACTCGATGATCTCCGGCGGGTGGGTCGATGCGATCACCGCGGTGCGGATCGTGCGGTTCGCCAAGGTGCCGATCCTGGCCGAGACGTGCGCCAGGACCCGGTCGACCCCGTCGGGGCGCGGTACGCCGCCGGTGATGTCCTGTTGGTAGTGGATCATCGGTCGATTGTGTCACCGCACAATCGGCGCGGGCCGAGGTTGAGGCAAGTCACACCGCGTGGTCATTGTGATCGAACGCACACTTGATGCATGACGACGACCGAGAAACTTCAGTTCATGCGCATCCCGCTGGCGGGCGACAAGGGCTACCCGAAGCTGCATTTCGGGTCCCGCGACCTCCGTCGGACCGCAGGTGAGAGCGTATTTGACCAGTCCTACAGCCGCATCGCTCTCCGGCCCGTGGGGGTCAGCATCGGCGCCGAGGTCCAGGGTGTCGATCTCGCCGATCTGGATGGGGAGACCTTCTCCGAGGTGCATCGTGCGCTCCTGGAATGGAAGGTGCTGTTCTTCCGCGACCAGGCGCTGACTGGGGAACAGCACATCGCGTTCGCGAGGAAGTGGGGATCCATCGAGGTCAACGACTTCTTCCCGAACGGCGAGGTCCGGGAGATCTCCCGGCTCGCGAAGGACGATTCCGCGATCGGGATGGAGAACATCTGGCACAGCGACACCTCGTTCCGTCGCGAGCCCTCGAAGCTGTCGATCCTGCGCGGCATCGAGCTCCCGGCGTCGGGCGGGAACACGATGTGGGCCGACATGGCCGTCGCCTACGACAACCTGCCGGACGAGGTCAAGGAGAAGATCGACGGCCTGACCGCGACGCACAGCTTCGTGAAGTCCTGGGGCTTGACGATGACCGACGAGGCGATCGCCGCCATGAACCGGGTGCACCCGCCGATCCAGCATCCGGTGGTCCGCACCCACCCCGAGACGGGCCGCAAGTTCCTGTACGTCAACGAGCCCTTCACCGTCCGGATCGACGGCCTGCCCCAGGACGAGGCCGATGAGCTCCTCGAGTACCTGCTGTTCCAGGCCCGCGTGCCCGAGTACCAGGTGCGGTACCAGTGGTCGCCGGGCGATATCGCCATGTGGGACAACCGGATCACCCAGCACTACGCGGTGAGCGACTACTTCCCCCAGCGGCGCGTCATGGAGCGCGTCACCGTCAACGGCGACCAGCCGTTCTGATCCGCGCGACGAAGAGAGCAGGACGACCATGATCGAGCAGAAGGCGCTGTTCATCGACGGGGGTTTCGAGGCCCCGTCCTCGGCGGAGAGCATCACCGTGATCGGCGCGGCCACCGGTGATCCGATCGGGTGCGTGCCCGCCGCCGCGCCGGCTGACGTGGATCGCGCGGTCGCCGCCGCGCGCCGCGCGATGGCGCCGGGGTCGGCTTGGACGGGATGGGACGCGCAGGCCCGCGCGGACCTCCTCGACCGCCTGGCGGACGAGGTCGAGGCGCGCGGCGGCACCGTCGCACCGCTCGTCGCGCAGCAGAACGGGATGCCCGTCACCACCGCGATGGCGGTGGAGGTCGCCCTCCCGGCCGCCGTGTACCGGTACTACGCGGACCTGCTGCGCGACACCACCTTCTCGGAGATCCGCCCCGGCATCCTCGGTGGTTCCGTCCGCGTGGACCGGGTACCGGTGGGCGTCATCGGCGCGATCGTGCCGTGGAACTACCCCAATCTGCTCACCGCGTTCAAGGTCGCACCCGCGATCGCGGCCGGCTGCTCCGTCGTGATCAAGCCCAGTCCGGAGACGGTGCTCGACACGTACGAGTTCGCCGAGGCGGTCCTGGCTGCGGGTGTCCCCGCCGGCGTCCTCAACATCGTGCCGGGCGGGGCCGAGATCGGCGAGTACCTGGTCGGGCACCCGGGGATCGACAAGGTCACCTTCACCGGATCGACCGCGGTCGGGCGTCGGATCGGCGCCCGCTGCGGCGAACTGCTCCGGCCGGTGACCCTGGAGCTCGGCGGGAAGTCTGCGGCGATCCTGCTCGAGGACGTCGACCTGGCGGCCAGCGCGGAGGGACTGTTCCAGGCGACGCTGATCAACAACGGCCAGACCTGCGTCGCCAACACGCGGATCCTCGCGCCCCGCTCCCGCTACGACGAGACGGTCGAGTTCTTCGCGGAGCTGAGTCGCGGTGCGGCGATCGGAGATCCGCTCGACCCCACCACGCTCATCGGGCCGCTCGCGACCGCCCGGCAGCGGGATCGGGTGGAGGGTCACATCGCGCGGGGGCTCGCCGACGGTGCGCGGCTGGTCGTGGGAGGCGGCCGACCCGCGTCGCTCGAACGCGGATGGTTCATCGAGCCGACGGTCTTCGCGGACGTCGATCCCGCGAGTGCGCTCGCCCAGGAGGAGATCTTCGGCCCGGTGCTCAGCGTGATGCCGTACGACGGTGTCGACGAGGCGATCGCCCTCGCGAACGACAGTGCCTACGGGCTCGCGGGCACGGTGTGGACCTCCGATCCGACTGCCGCCGAGGCGATTTCTTCAGCGATCGATTCCGGGACCTTCGGGATCAACTACTTCATGCTCGACCCCGTCGCACCGTTCGGGGGTACCAAGGCGAGTGGTCTCGGCAGGGAGCTGGGACCCGAGGGTCTCGAGGCATGCCTGCGTCCGCGTTCCACCTATTCGGCCGTCTAACGGCACCTCAGCCCGTTCCACCTGGAGACACCCATGTCCATCATCGAAACCCACCCACTCGGCTCCCCGGTCGTCGGTCCCGCACGCCCTTCGGCCATGCGAGGTTGGCTGATCACAGCAATGCTCGCGCTGTTCATGATCGTCAACTGGGGCGACAAATCCGTCCTCGGTCTCACCGGCAAGGCCCTCATGGAGGACCTGGGCCTGACCCCCTCCCAGTACGGCTTCATCGGGAGCGCGTTCTTCTTCCTGTTCGGGATCGGGACCGTGCTCGGAGGATTCCTGGTCGACAGGATCAGGACCACGCCGATGCTCCTGGCGATGGGGGTGGTCTGGGCGGTCGTGCAATTCCCGGTGCTCGGCTTCGCTTCGTTCGGCGTCCTGCTGGCCGCGCGGATCGTCCTCGGCTTCGCGGAGGGGCCGGCGTCGCCGGTCGCGCTGCACGCGGTGATGAAGTGGTTCCCCGACGACCGTCGTGACGTACCCGCGGCGATCGTGATGGGCGCGTCGAGCCTGGGGCTGCTCGTCGCAGCGCCGGTGATGGCGTTCGTGCAAGTGACATGGGGTTGGCGCTGGTGCTTCGGTGTGCTGGGCATCGCCGGCCTGGTCTGGTCGCTGCTATGGCTGCTGATCGGTCGGGAGGGGCCGTACGACAAGGCGACCACCTCGGGGCCACAGGCGGGATCCTCCCCGTCCGAGTCGACCGATGCCGATGCCGGCCGCGTGCCGTTCCTCCGGATCCTCCGCTCGCGGACCTGGTTCGCCTTCGCCGTATCCGGGTTCGGCTGCTACGTGGTGACCGCGCAGCTCACCACCTGGGTGCCGACCTACCTGGGCACCGTGGCGGGCTTGGACACCGTCTCGATGGGGAACTGGATGGCCGCCACCGCCGCCGTGGGCGCTGTCGCGATGTTCTCCCAGGGGGCGATCTCCCGATTCCTGATCGCCCGCGGAGTGTCCAAGCGGCGCGCCAGGCCGGCGTCGCCTCCGTGTACATCCTCATCGCGGCGGCGTGCCTGGCCGCTTTCGTGTTCACCACCGGTACCGTGCAACTCCTGCTGATGCTGCCGGCGTTCAACCTGTTCGTCGCGACCTTCCCCGCGGGGAGCGCCGCGATCGCCCAGATCGCGCCGGTGGCGCAGCGCGGTGCCGCACTCGGCGTGCTGTTCGGTGCACTCGGCCTCGCGGGCGTCCTCGCCCCATACGTCACGGGCCGCCTGATCCAAGCGGCGGCGATCCCCGGTGACGGCTACCACCTCGCCTTCCTGATCGGCGCCGGCCTGCTCGTCGTCGCCGGGCTCACCGTCCTGTTCCTCGCCGACCCCGACCGCGACGCCGAGCGGCTCGCGGCCCTGACGAAATGACAGTCATGACCGAGATCATCAGCGGACACGCATCGACCCACGGCGACGATTACCAGCTCAACACGAGCACCCTGCTGCGGCACGCCGCCCGTACGTACCCGGAGCAGGAGATCGTCCATCGCGACCGGAGCGGGGAGTGGAACCGCTACACCTATGCGGACGCCTATGCGGGAGTGCAGAGGTCCGCCAACGTCCTCGCATCGCTCGGGGTGCAGCCGGGAGATGTCGTCGGGATCCTGGACTGGAACACCCGCAGGCACTTCGAGTTGTACTGGGCCATCCCGGGTATCGGGGCCGTCATGCTGCAGATGAACCTGCGCCTGGGCGAGGACGACCTGGCGTACGTCGTGGAACACAGTGGCGCCACGGTGATCCTGGTCGACGAGTCGCTACTGTCCGTAGCCGAGGCCGTCGCGCAGCGCACTCCGGGTGTGCGTCGTTGGGTGGTGATGGCGGACCGTCCGGTCACCGAGATCGAGACCTCCCTACCGGACGTCGCCGACTACGAGGAGATGATCGATTCTGTGCCTGCGACGTACGCATGGCCCGTGATCGACGAGCGCGCGGCCTACAGCGCCTGTTACACGACCGGGACCACTGGTCGGCCCAAGGGCGTCTACTACTCGCACCGGGGCATCGTGCTGCACACGATGGCGCAGGCGTCGAACTACCTGATGTCGTTCGACGACGCGGTCTTCTTGATCACGCCCATGTTCCACGCGCAGAGCTGGGGACTGCCGCAATCCGCGGTCTACACCGCCGCCAAGATCGTGCTTCCCGGGCAGTACTCCGCCGGGGACGTCGGCGTGCTGGTCGACGCGCTGATCGCGGAGGAGGTCACGGTGGCCAACGGTGCTCCCGCGATCTTCGGTCCCATGCTGGAGCACATCATGGCGCTCGACGAGAAGCCGGATCTCGGTCGCACTCGGCTCCTGTCGGGATCCACGGAGCCGCCGCTGGCGTTGATCCGAGGGTTCCACGAGCAGACCGGTGCGGACGTCATCCACGGTTACGGCGCCACCGAGACGACGCCGACCGCAGTGGTGAACCGCGGTACGAAGTTCTCGCTGCGCGAGCTCCCGGAGGAGGCGAAGTGGGATCTCAAACGGTGCCAAGGGCTTCCGATCAACGGGGTCGACATCAAGATCGTGGACGAGAGCGGTGAGGAGCTCCCGCACGACGGAGTGAGCCTCGGCGAGGTGTGGCTGCGCGGCCCGTGGATCACCTCGGCCTATCACGACCGTGAGGTGACGGAGGACGAGTTCGTCGGGGGCTACTGGCGCAGCGGCGACATCGGATCGATCGCGCCGACCGGCCACCTCAAACTCGCGGACCGGCTCAAGGACGTGGTCAAGAGCGGCGGCGAGTGGATCTCGTCCATCGACATGGAGAACGCGATCGTCGGCCACCCGCGGGTGCGCGAGGCCGCGGTCGTCGGCGTGCCGCATCCGACATGGCAGGAGCGGCCGGTGGTCGTCGTCGCCACCGTCGACGGGGATCCGCTGGACGCGGCCGACCTGCACCCCGTTCTCTCGGGCCGGTTCGCGAAGTGGCAGCTACCGGACACGGTGATCGTCGTGCCCTCGGTGCCACGCACCAGCGTCGGCAAGGTGGACAAGAAGGCGATGCGGCTGGAGTACCGGGACCTCTATCACGGAGCGCCGCTGTGACGTTCGTCCGCGGGCTGACGCGGCCGCGCCGGTTCACGCAAGGGGTGGATCCCGACCCGCGGTTCACGCTCGCCAATGAGCGCACTTTCCTGGCGTGGATCCGCACGGCGCTCGGCCTGATCGCCGCGGCGGTCGGGTTCGAGGCGTTCGGTCCCGACGTGTCGGCGCCGGTGCGCGCGATCGTCGTGGTGGGGTTGCTCGTCGCGGCCGTGGTGACGGCGATCGGCTGTTTCGTCCGATGGGGCGCCGTCGAAGCGGCGATGAGGACGGGCCGGAGCCTGCCCGTGCCGGCCCTCGCGCCGCTCATGAGCGGCATCCTGGTCGGTGCGGCCGGCACGCTCATCATCGCCCTCGGGTTTCGATGAGCCATGTGAGGGGGCGCACGCCGCCGCGCGCCGTGACACCGGGCTGCAGCCCGAGCGGACGTCGCTCGCGTGGGTGCGCACTCTCCTGAGCCTCGCGGCCGTCGCGGTGCTCGGCGTGCGGTGCCTGCCCGCGATGGACGACCGGATCTGGAGCGTCGTCGTTCCGGCCGGGGCACTCGCCTACGCCGTCGTCGCTCTCCTCCGGGTTCCCGCACGCCGGCGCCGTACCTGCGCGGCGTTCTCCGACGAACGGGCGGAGGTCGACGTGCTGGGCGCATCGGCCTTGGCGGGGACGGTGGTCGCGGTCGCGTCCACCGCGTTGGTCGCCGTCATGGGCTGAGTGTTCCGGTCCACGCTGCCGAGGGGCGTGGGTAGCGCCGGGCATCGGCTCCGCGGAAAAAGAACAGAAACAACCGCGTAGATGTTCGTGAGTGTTAGATTTCGTGAGAATTCGTTCCACGAACCTTGGAGGCTCGATGCTTCTCGCGGACGGTGCGCTCCGGCTGAACGTCGGACTGCTCGACTACGTCCTGGTGGCGATCTACTTCGTCTTCGTGCTGGGGATCGGCTACCTGGCCCGGCAGCAGGTCGCGTCCAGTCTGGACTTCTTCCTGTCCGGGCGCCGCCTGCCGGCGTGGGTGACGGGCATCGCGTTCGTCTCGGCCAACCTCGGCGCCGTCGAGATCATGGGCATGTCCGCGAACGGCGCCCAGATCGGCCTGTCGACGATGCACTACTACTGGATCGGCGCGATCCCGGCCATGGTGTTCCTCGGCCTGGTGATGATGCCGTTCTACTACGGGTCGAAGGTGCGCAGCGTCCCCGAGTTCATGCGTCGCCGATTCGGAACCGGTGCGCACCTGGTGAACTCGCTGAGCTTCGCCATCGCTCAGGTGCTGATCGCCGGGGTCAACCTGTTCCTGCTCGCGACCGTGGTGAACGCCGTGCTCGGGTGGCCGCGGTGGGTGTCGCTGATCGTGGCCGCAGCCGTCGTGCTCACCTACACCGCCCTCGGCGGGCTGTCCGCCGCGATCTACAACGAGGTCCTGCAGTTCTTCGTGATCCTCGCGGCGCTGGTGCCGCTCACCGTGATCGGCCTGATCAAGGTGGGCGGATGGAGCGGCCTCAAGGCGAAGGTGATCGAGACGACGAAGCCGGACGGCACCGTGACGGCCGCCGTCGGCGAACAGCTGCACACCTGGCCGGGCCAGGCGCTCAGCGGGTTCGATTCGCCGGTGTGGTCGGTGGTCGGCATCGTGTTCGGCCTGGGCTTCGTCCTCTCCTTCGGCTACTGGACCACCAACTTCGTCGAGGTGCAGCGAGCGATGGCGTCGAACTCGATGTCGGCGGCCCGGCGCGCCCCGATCATCGGCGCCGTCCCGAAGATGTTCATCCCCTTCGTCGTCGTGGTGCCGGGCATGATCTGCGCGGCGATGATCGGCGACATGATCCACCTCAAGTCCACCGGCACCGCCGACGGGATCACCTACAACGACGCGATCCTGCTGATGATGCGCGACATCCTGCCGAACGGCCTGCTCGGCGTGGCAGTGGCGGGCCTGATCGCCTCGTTCATGGCGGGTATGGCGGCGAACGTGTCCGCGTTCAACACGGTGTTCAGTTACGACCTGTGGCAGCAGTACGTGGTGAAGAACCGCGAGGACGGCTACTACATCCGCGTCGGCCGGATCGCCACCATCGCCGCCGTGGTGATGGCGATCGGCACGGCGACCATCGCCGCCGGGTACTCGAACCTGATGGACTACCTCCAGACCCTGTTCGGGTTCTTCAACGCCCCGTTGTTCGCGACGTTCCTGCTCGGCATGTTCTGGAAACGGATGACGCCCACGGCCGGCTGGGTCGGCCTGGTTGCCGGCACGCTCTCGGCGATCACGGTGTTCGTGCTGCAGGAGGTCGGCGTGATCGACCTCCCGGGGCAGGGCATGCCGTTCGTCGCCGCCTCCGCGGCCTTCGTGGTCGACATCGTCGTCTCCGTCCTTGTCTCGCTCGTGACCGTGCCCAAGCCCGACTCCGAGCTCGACGGCTTCGTCTACTCGATGACCGACAAGAAGACGCTGCAGGGCGATGAGGACGCGGCCGCGGCGTGGTACGCCCGTCCCGTCCCGCTCGGCGCCGCGGTTCTGTCCGCGACCGTCGCACTCGGCCTGATCTTCCACTGACGAGGAGTGAACGAATGACGAACCAACCCGAGAAGGCGCAGGCCAACGGTGAGACCACGCGGTCCTCGTCGCTGAGCCTGTTGTTCGACATCCGGATGATCATCGCTGCGCTGCTCGGCGTCTACGGGGTGCTGTTGCTCGTCGCGGGCCTCGCACCGGGGCTGGCGGAGCTCGGCGCCCGCGAGATCGCCCACACGCCCGACCGCGCGGACATGGCCGTCGGCAGCGCGGGCAACCTGTGGGTCGGTGGTGCGCTCGTGCTCGTGGCCGCGGGCTTCGCGGCGTGGGCGCTGATAGGTTCGCGGCGTGCTGGCAGCTGAGAGACGACGGGTGATCCTCGCGGCGACGGTCGCGCAGGGGGCCGTGCGGGTGATGGACCTGGCTCTCGAGCTCGGGGTCTCGGAGATGACCATCCGCCGCGATCTGGACCGCCTCGAGGAGGCGGGGGAGTTGACCAAGGTGCACGGCGGCGCCGTCCGCTCGGGCGGCTCGGCCGGACGGGGCCTCGAGCCCCGGTCCGCGCAGAAGGCGGTGCGCGCCACCGCGGAGAAGCGCGCCATCGCGCTGGCGGCGGTGGACCTGGTGGCGGACGGGATGACCATCGCGGTGGGCGCCGGCACGACCACCCTCGAGCTGGCGCGGCTGCTGCGCGGGCGCCGGGTGTCGGTGGTGACCAACTCCATCTCGATCTTCCACGTGCTCACCGACCCCGAGGAGGACAGGTTCACGGGCGAACCCGCCGTGCAGCTGACCGGTGGGCAGCGGACACCGTCGGACGCCCTGGTGGGGCCCGTCGCGAACGCGATGCTCGAGCGGGTGCGCTGTGACCTGGCGTTCGTCGGTGCGCACGGCATCGATCCGCGGGCCGGGTTCACCACCCCCAACATCGGTGAGGCGGAGACGAATCGGCGCCTCATCGGCAGTGCACGGTCGACGGTGCTGATGGTCGACCACACCAAGTTCGGCGAGATCGGCGCGCATCTGTTCGCCCCGTTCGCCGACGTGGACGGGCTGATCATGGACGACGGCGTCAGCGCCGCAGCGCGCGACGTCCTGGCCGCCGCAGTGCCGCTCACCGTCGCGAACGGAGGCACGGCGTGAACCGGGATACCGTGGAGCCCACCGCCACCCGGCTCGCCGACGGCCGCGCGATCCTGTTCTTCGGCGACGGCGGTGCGCCCTCGGTGGGCGTGGATCGCCGCGATCTGCCGGTCCGCCCGGCGGAGCCCGCCACCACGATCCGGCGCGACCCGACGACCGGCGACACCGTGATCGTGGCGCCGGCCCGCCAGGAGCGCACGTACAAGCCGCCGCGCTCCATGTGCCCCCTGTGCCCGGACCCCGACGGACTGTCCAGCGAGATCCCCGCCGCGGACTACGACGTGGTGGTTTTCGAGAACCGGTTCCCGTCGCTCGCGACGCCCGCCGGGTTCGTACCGGCGCCGACAGGCGGGGTTGCGGACCCCCTGCGCGTGGAGACGCCGGGCGTCGGCCGCTGCGAGGTGGTCTGCTTCACCAGCGATCACGAGGGCGCGTTCGCGGCGCTGTCGCCGCGGCGCGCGCGGCTGGTGCTCGACGCCTGGGCGCACCGTACGGCGGAGATGTTCGCGCGCGACGACATCGAGGAGGTGTACTGCTTCGAGAACCGCGGCGAGGAGATCGGGGTGACGCTGCCGCACCCGCACGGCCAGATCTACGGCTACCCGTTCCGGACGCGGCGGACCGCCGCGCTGCTGCGGACCGCAGCGGCGTACCGCGCCGAGCGCGGCGGGGACCTGTTCGAGGCGGTCGTCGCCGCGGAGATCGCCGACGGCGCAAGGGTCCTGGTGCGGACCGAGCACACCACGGCCTTCGTCCCGTACGCGGCGAAGTGGCCGGTCGAGGTGCACGTGTACCCGAACCGTCACGTGCACAACCTGACCGAGCTCAGTTCCGCCGAGGCCGACGATCTCGCGGCGGTGTACCTGACGATCCTGCGCGCCTTCGACGCGCTGTACGGCTCGCCGTTGCCGTACATCGCCTCCTGGCACCAGTACCGCACCGGTGCCGCGGAGGGGTATCTGCACGCCGAGCTGTTCTCGATCCGGCGCAGCGCCGACAAGCTCAAGTACCTCGCCGGTTCCGAGTCCGGCCGGGACGCCTTCATCACCGACAAGACGCCAGAGAACATCGCCGCGCAGCTGCGGGAGGCGATCGGATGACGGTGCGAGCCTACGCCCCCGGGCGGGTGAACCTCATCGGCGAGCACACCGACTACAACGCCGGGTTCGCCCTGCCCATCGCGCTCCAGTTCGGCGCCGTCGCCGAGTTCGACGGTGCGCGAACCGGCTCCGCCATCGAGGTCACCTCCGCGCAGGAGGACGGAGCCGTGACGGTACCGCTCGACACGGTTCCGCGCGGCGTGCCGGGGTGGGCCGGCTACGTGGCCGGGTGCGTGTGGGCGTTGCGGGAGAACGGGATCGATGTGTCCCCGGGATCGCTGCACATCGACTCCGCGGTGCCGGTCGGGGCGGGGCTCTCGTCCTCGGCGGCGATCGAATGCGCGGTGCTCACGGCACTCACCGCCGCGACGGACGGGCTGGACCGCACGGCGCTCGCGCGGACGGCGCAGCGCGCGGAGAACGAGTACGTCGGCGCGCCGACCGGTCTGCTCGATCAGATGAGCAGTCTGTACGGCGCGGAGGACACCGCCCTGCTGCTCGACTTCCGTTCCCTCACGGTGGAACCCGTGCCGCTGCGGCTCGGCGACGACGTGCTGCTCGCGATCGATTCGCGCACCCCGCACCAGCATGCGGCGGGGGAGTACCGGGCACGCAGGGAGGCGTGCGAGGCCGCGGCGGCGGCGCTGGGCGCGGCGTCGCTGCGGGACGTCGACGACGACGCCTGGCGTCGGCTGGCCGACGACACGACCCGCCGCCGGGCCCGGCACGTGCTGACCGAGAACCGCCGCGTGCTCGACGGTGCCGCGGCGCTGCGGTCGGCCGACCACACGAGGTTCGGCGAACTGATGAACGCGTCGCAGGAGTCGATGCGCGACGATTTCGAGATCACCGTGCCCGCCATCGATCTCATCGCGGAGGCGGCCGTGGCGCTCGGCGCGTACGGCGCCCGGATGACGGGCGGCGGGTTCGGCGGCACCGTCATCGCCCGGCCCCCGCGGCCGCCGCCGGCCGGATCACGGCCGAACTCCCCGCCCGCGTCGCCGGCGCCGGGCATCCGGAGCCGACCGTCACAGAAGTCCGTCCGGGCCGAGGGGCTCACCTCCTGGAGGATGCACGATCGAGTCGATGACACCGGTTTCGCCACAGCCCCGCGATACGGAGAGTATCTTCCGCAAAATGGAATACCCGGTCCGGGCGGGTCGGGTGGAAAGAGGTGCGACATGGCTCGACGACCCGGGGCAGTGCGTGCCGTGCTGGTGGGTGTCGTTGCGACGGCGGCGCTCGCCGGGTGCGGGACCGACGGCGAGGGCGCGGCGGTGAGCTCATCGAACGCGGCGGAGCCGCTTAAGACGATCGTGCTCATCAACCCGAACTCGAGTGGGAGCGCGACCGCCTCGATGGTCGAGCTGGCGACCGCGGAGGCGCGGGGCGCCGCGCGAATCGTGGGGATCACCAATGAGGGCGCGCCGGCCCTGCTGACGACGCCGCAGGACATGGAGACCGCAGCCCGGGGAGTGGTCAGGCGCGGTGTCGAGGCCGCTCGCGATCCGGAGGTGGCGGCGATCGTCGTCTCCGCGTTCAGCGACCCGGGTATGGCGGAGCTGGACGATGCGGTGACGGTCCCGGTGTTCGGCATCGGGACGGAGGCCTTCCGGGAGGCCGCTCAGGGCGGCCGCGCGTTCGGCATCGCGACGGTGACCTCCGATCCCGCTCTGGTGGAGTCCTTCCGGCAGAAGGCCGCCGAGCTCGGCATCGAGGGGCAGTACCGCGGCGTCCGCGTCACGCCCGGCGATGCGACGCAGCTGGTCACGTCGCCGGACCGGCTCGACGCGGCGCTCCGCGAGGCCGTGCGGCAGTCGGTGGATCAGGACGGCGCCCGTGCGGTGATCATGGGCGGCGGGCCGCTGTCGCCGTCGGCGCTTCGGCTGCAGCCGCAGTTCGACGTGCCGCTGGTAGTCGCAGTCAACGCCGCGATCCGGAGTGCCCTGAAGGTCGTGGAGTGAGGGGCACCGATCAGCCGAAGAATTCGGCGGCGTCGTCGTAGCGTTCCCGTGGGACGCGTTTGAGCTGTTTGACGGCCTCGGCGAGGGGGACCAGGCCGATGCCGGTGCCGCGTAGGGAGACCATCTGGCCGACCTTGCCGGCGTGCGCGGCGTCGGCGGCGTTGACGCCGTAGCGGGTGGCCAGTACCCGGTCGGCGGGGGTGGGCGTGCCGCCGCGCTGGACGTGGCCGAGGACGGTGGTGCGGACCTCCTTGTTGATCCGCTTCTCGATCTCCACACCCAGTTGGTGCGCGACGCCGGTGAACCGTTCGTGACCGAACTCGTCGGTGCCGCCGAGGCGCAGTTCCATGGTGCCCTCGGCGGGTTTCGCGCCCTCGGCGACGACCACGATGAAACTCGAGTGCCCGCGCTGGAAACGGCGTTTGATCAGCCGGCACACCTGTTCGACGTCGAACGGGACCTCGGGGATGAGCACCATGTGCGCACCCGACGCGAGCCCGGAGTTCAGCGCGATCCAGCCCGCGTGCCGGCCCATGACCTCCACCAGCATCACCCGCTGGTGCGATTCCGCGGTCGAGTGCAGCCGGTCGATGGCGTCGGTCGCGATGGTCAGCGCGGTGTCGAAACCGAAGGTGACGTCGGTGCAGTCGATGTCGTTGTCGATGGTCTTCGGCACCCCCACCACCGGGACGCCCTCGTCGGCGAGCCAGGACGCGGCGGTCAGGGTGCCCTCGCCGCCGATGGGGATGAGGACGTCGATGCCGTTGTCGTCGAGGGTCTGCTTGATCCGGTCCAGGCCGGCGCGCAGCACGTCCGGGTGGGTGCGGGCGGTGCCCAGCATCGTGCCGCCCTTGGTGAGCAGGCGATCGTTGCGGTCGTCGTTGGACAGTTGCACCCGCCGGTCCTCGAGCAGCCCACGCCAGCCGTCCTGGAAACCGACCACCGCCGACCCGTACCGGGAATCACTCGTCCGCACCACCGCGCGGATCACCGCGTTCAGGCCCGGGCAGTCGCCGCCGCCGGTGAGGACTCCGAGTCGCACTGCTCTCCCTTCGTCGTGGGAACGAGACCGTCCGGCCGTCGTCGTACTCGACTCATGAGACGTGACTCGGAACGTTTCGACAATGTCCGTGCCCATATGGGCGCGGATCGGCGCCCGGAGGATCTACCCTGAGGACGGCGGGATCGTCCCGGCCGCGACCTTCGGAGGAGGTTTCGATGAGGTCCATGGGGCCGGCCGAGGTGGTCCAGGCCGCCGCCATCGCGCGGCGGTTCTACTTCGACGGGAAGTCGAAGATGGAGATCGGCGCAGAGTACGGGCTGTCCCGATACAAGGTGGCGAGGATCCTCGACGCCTGTATCGAGTCGGGTCTGGTCCGAATCGAGGTCAACACCGATGCGGCGATCGACGCGGACCTGTCGGAGCGGCTGCGCCGCGCCTACGGCTTACGGCGCGCGCTGGTCGCCACCGGCTCCTTCACCGACTTTGACGGCCTGCGGCACGGCCTCGGACGCGTCGCTGCGGACCTGCTCAGCGAGGTCGTGACCGAGTCGGACGTGCTCGGCGTCGGCTGGGGGCGCACTCTGGACGCCATGGCGCAGCACGTCCGGGACCTGCCGCCGTGCACGATCGTCCAGATGTCCGGCGTGGTGGGCGACGTCCAAGCCAGCTCGGTCGACCTGGTGCGCCAGCTGACCTCGGTCTCGCGCGGCCCGCAGTACCCCATCTACGCCCCGCTCATCATGTCGGACCAGCGGATGAAGGCGGCTCTCGCGCGGCAGCCCGGCGTGTCCGCGGCGATGGCGTTGTGGAAGCGGATCACGGTCGCCGTGGTCGCCGTCGGCAGCCTGGACCTGACGGGCTCCCAGGTGTACGCGATGCTGTCGGATCAGGGTCGTGCGGAACTGGATTCGCGGGGAGTCGCCGCCGAACTGTGCGCGATCCAGTTCGACGCCGAGGGGCGTCCGGTGCGCACCAACTACAGCGGGCGCACGCTGGCCATCTCGTATCGCGAACTGAGCGCGGTCGACGAGGTCATCGCCATCGCCGGCGGCCACCAGAAGGTGGAGGCGATTCGTACGAGTCTGATCAGCGGGGTGGTCACGTCGCTCGTCACCGACCGCGAGACAGCGATCTCGTTGCTGCGCGTCGCGCCCGCCGAATCGACCGATCGTGCGTGATGCCCATATGGGCGTGACGGTTGTCACTCCGAATCGGGATGCATAGGTTCCGTCCTGTGACTCGTCGACCACTGAGCATCTGAACCTCCCTCGCTCTTCACGTCGACTCCGTGAGAAAAGGACCGACCATGCCCATCGCGACCCCCGAGGCCTACCGGGAGATGCTGGACCGTGCCCGTGAGGGCGGTTATGCGTACCCGGCGATCAACTGCACGTCGAGTGAGACCGTCAATGCCGCGATCAAGGGCTTCGCTGATGCCGGCAGTGACGGGATCATCCAGTTCTCCACCGGCGGTGCCGAATTCGGTTCGGGGTTGGGGGTCAAGGACATGGTGGTCGGTGCGGTCGCGCTGGCCGAGTTCGCGCACGTGGTCGCCGCGCAGTACGACGTGACCGTCGCGCTGCACACTGATCACTGCCCGAAGGACAAGCTGGACACCTATGTCCGCCCGCTGCTGGAGATCTCGCAGGAGCGGGTGGACGCGGGTCGGAATCCGTTGTTCCAATCGCACATGTGGGACGGCTCGGCGGTGCCGCTGGAGGAGAATCTGGAGATCGCCCGGGAGCTGTTGGCGAAGGCGAAGGCCGCGAAGATCGTTCTGGAGATCGAGATCGGTGTGGTCGGCGGTGAGGAGGACGGCGTCGAGAACGAGATCAACGACAAGCTGTTCACCTCCGATGAGGATTTCGCGAGGACCGTGGACGCGCTCGGCGCGGAGGGGTATCTGCTCGCGGCGACGTTCGGCAACGTTCACGGCGTGTACAAGCCGGGGAATGTGAAGCTTCGCCCGGAGGTGCTGCGTGACGGTCAGGCGGTCGCGTCGGAGAAGTTGGGGCTGCCGGCGGGGAGTAAGCCGTTCGATTTCGTGTTCCACGGTGGCTCGGGTTCGCTCAAGAGTGAGATCGAGGAGTCGTTGAGCTACGGGGTGGTGAAGATGAACGTCGACACCGACACCCAGTACGCGTTCACGCGTCCGGTGGCCGGGCACATGTTCGCCAACTACGACGGTGTGCTCAAGGTGGACGGCGAGGTCGGCAACAAGAAGACCTACGACCCCCGCAACTATTTGAAGAAGGCCGAGACCTCCATGGCCGAGCGCGTCGTCGAGGCCTGCAACGATCTGCACTCCGCCGGCAAGTCCATCAGCACGACGTAGTCGGGACCGGCTGCGCCCCAGACTCATCCCGTCCGTCGCCGCGGAGACACCGCGAACGGACACACCCGAAAGGAACACGACCATGACCATTCGCGTAGGCATCAACGGTTTCGGCCGGATCGGCCGCAACTTCTTCCGGGCCGTCGCCGCCCAGAAGGCCCTCGGCGGCGCCGCCGACATCGAGATCGTGGCGGTCAACGACCTCACCGACAACGCCATGCTGGCGCACCTGCTCAAGTTCGACTCGATCCTCGGACGCCTCGACGCGGACGTGGTCGCCGACGGCGACTCCATCCGGGTGGGCGATCAGGTCATCACCGCGCTCGAGGTCCGCGAAGGCCCCGCCGCCCTGCCCTGGGGCGACCTCGGCGTGGACGTCGTCGTCGAGTCCACCGGCATCTTCACCGCGCGCGACAAGGCGCAGGGCCACCTCGATTCCGGCGCCAAGAAGGTCGTCATCTCCGCCCCCGCTTCGGGTGAGGACATCACCATCGTGATGGGCGTCAACGACGACAAGTACGACGGCAGCCAGAACATCATCTCCAACGCCTCCTGCACCACCAACTGCCTCGGCCCGCTCGCGAAGGTGGTCAACGACGAGTTCGGCATCGTCAGCGGCCTGATGACCACCGTCCACGCCTACACCCAGGACCAGAACCTGCAGGACGGCCCGCACAAGGACCCGCGCCGCGCCCGCGCCGCGGCGATCAACATCGTGCCCACCTCCACCGGCGCCGCCAAGGCCATCGGCCTCGTCCTGCCCGAACTCCAGGGCAAGCTCGACGGCTACGCCCTGCGCGTGCCGATCCCCACCGGCTCGGTCACCGACCTCACCGTCGAACTGGGCAAGCGGGCCACCGCCGACGAGATCAACGCCGCCATGAAGGCCGCGGCCGAGGGGAAGCTCAAGGGCATCCTCAAGTACTACGACGCCCCGATCGTCTCCTCCGACATCGTCACCGACCCCCACAGCTCCCTGTTCGACGCCGGCCTGACCAAGGTCATCGACGACCAGGCCAAAGTGGTCTCCTGGTACGACAACGAATGGGGCTACAGCAACCGCCTCGTCGACCTCACCGACCTCGTCGGGAAGTCGCTGTGATGGCGTCCGGTGAGATCGTCCAGGTAGGCGCCCGCGAGATCCTCGATTCCCGTGGTAACCCCACGGTCGAGGTCGAGATCGTGCTGGCCGACGGCAGCTTCGCCCGCGCGGCGGTGCCGTCGGGTGCGTCGACGGGTGAGCACGAGGCGGTGGAGCTGCGGGACGGCGGTGACCGCTACCTGGGCAAGGGTGTGACGAAGGCTGTTGAGGGGGTGTTGGAGGTGATCGCGCCCGAGGTGATCGGCATCCCGGCTGATGAGCAGCGGATCATCGATCAGACCCTGTTGGATCTGGACGGCACCCCGGATAAGAGCCGTCTCGGCGCGAACGCGCTGCTCGGCGTCTCGCTGGCCGCGGCGAAGGCCGCCGCGGAGTCGGCGGCGTTGCCGTTGTTCCGTTACTTGGGTGGGCCGAACGCGCACATCCTGCCGGTGCCGATGATGAACATCCTCAATGGTGGCGCGCATGCGGACAGTGGTGTCGATGTGCAGGAGTTCATGGTCGCGCCGATCGGCGCGGAGACTTATCGGGAGTCGTTGCGGTGGGGTGCGGAGGTGTATCACGCGCTGAAGTCGGTGCTCAAGAGCAAGGGGCTGAACACCGGTTTGGGTGATGAGGGTGGTTTCGCCCCGTCGGTGGCCGGTACTCGTGAGGCGTTGGAGTTGATCTCGGAGGCGATCGGTAGGACGGGCCTGAAGCTGGGCACCGATGTGGCGCTCGCGCTCGATGTGGCGGCGACCGAGTTCTACGGCCCGGAGGGCTACACGTTCGAGGGCAAGGTGCTCAGCGCTGCTGAGATGGGTGAGTTCTACCGTGGTCTGGTGGGGGAGTTCCCGCTGGTGTCGATCGAGGACCCGTTGTCGGAGGACGACTGGGAGGGCTGGGTCGATCTGACCGACGCCATCGGTGACAAGGTGCAGTTGGTGGGTGATGATCTGTTCGTGACGAACCCGGAGCGTCTCGAGGACGGTATCGCCCGCGGCGCCGCCAATGCGCTGCTGGTCAAGGTCAACCAGATCGGCACGCTGACCGAGACGCTGGACGCGGTGGCGCTGGCCCACAACAACGGGTACAAGTCGATGATGAGTCACCGGTCGGGTGAGACCGAGGACACCACCATCGCTGATCTGGCGGTCGCCGTCGGCAGCGGCCAGATCAAGACGGGTGCTCCCGCCCGGTCGGAGCGGGTGGCGAAGTACAACCAGCTGCTGCGCATCGAGGAGGAGCTGGGCGACGCCGCGCGGTACGCCGGCGACACCGCGTTCCCCCGCTACGGGGCCTGACCGGCCCGTCGTCGATCACAGCACCGTTGCCAATCGCCGGACGGCCTCGCGGAGGTCGTCCGGCGATCCGGTCGTGAAGCAGAAGCGCAGTGCATGGCCGAGGTCGCGCTGCACCGCGAACGCGGCGCCGGGGACGTAGGCGACGCCGGCGTCGACGGCCCGGGTGAGCACTTCGGACGTCGCTGTGCCGTCGGTGAATTCGCCCCACAGGAACATCCCGCCCTCGGGGGTGGTGAGGCGCAGCCGGTCGCCGAACGCGTCGGTCAGCGCGGTGTGCAGGGCGAGGGCGCGCTCGGAGTAGACGGTGCGGATCCGCCCGACGTGCTCATTGAGCCACGCGGTGTCGGCGAGCAGGTCCGCCGCGATCGCCTGGGTCAGGCTCGAGCCACACAGGTCGGCGCCCTGCTTGAGCCTCTCGACCAGCGCGAGAACCCCTGCGTCGCCGTGCATCCAGCCGACCCGCAGCGCGGGCGCGACGATCTTCGACGCCGACGACAACCGCAGCACCCGATCCGAGAACGACGCGACGGGCGGCACCGTCGAACCTGCGAACCGCAGGTCCCCGTACGGATCGTCCTCGACGATCCAGAAGCCGAATTCATCGGCGAGGCGGGCGAGTTCGCGGCGTCGCTCCTCGGTGAGGGTGGCACCGCCGGGGTTGTGGAAGTTCGAGACCGTGTGCACGATGCGGACGCGCGGGCGCTCGAGGATCGGTCGCAGCTCGTCGACCCGCATGCCCGCGGAGTCCATCGGGATGCCGATCACTTCGGCACGTGTGGTGTCGAACGCCTGCAGCGCGCCGATGTAGCCGGGGTCCTCGACGATCACCACATCGCCGGGGTCGAGCAAAGCCTGCGCCAGGAGCGAGAGCGCCTGCTGCGAACCGTGCGTCACCACCACCGATCCCGCGTCCCGGCCGAGCCTCGCCGACTCCCGCGCGTGCACCACCTCCCGTAGGGCGGGGCTTCCGGTGGTCACCCCGTACTGCAGGATCGACGGGGCGGCGAGCGCGAGTTCCGCCGCGCTCGCGACACGGTCGGTCGGCAGCAGCTCCGGCGCCGGCAGGCCACCGGCGAGCGAGATCACGCCGGGGCGCTCGGTGATCGCGAGCAGGTCGCGGATCGCCGAGCCGCGCACCGCCCGGACGGACTGGGAGCCGAGTTCTGCGGACATGCGGACATACTTCCACGACTATCTCAGAATTCAAGAATCGTGTCTCAATATTCGAGATTCCGATGGAGTCGATCGCTGCGGCGGACCGGGTGTCAGGCCCAGTTCAGCGTGCGCTCCACCGCGCGGTTCCACTCGGCGTACAGGTGTTCGCGCTCGTCGGCGGGCATCGTGGGCAGCCAGCGCGCGTCCTCGGCCCAATTGGTGCGGATCTCCTCGAGCGTCCACACCCCGGTCGCGTAGCCGGCGGCGTACGCCGCGCCGAGCGCGGTCGTCTCGATCACGCGCGGCCGGATGACGGGGACATCCAGGACGTCGGCCTGGAACTGCATCAGGGTGTCGTTGACCACCATGCCGCCGTCCACCCGGAGCTCGGTGAGCGGAATGCCGCTGTCGGCGTTCATTGCCTCGATGACCTCGCGGGACTGGTACGCGGTCGCCTCCAGTGCCGCCCGCGCGATGTGGCGCTTGTCCGAGAAGCGGGTCAGGCCCACGATCACGCCGCGCGCGTCCGGCCGCCACCGCGGCGCGAACAGCCCGGAGAAGGCGGGGACCACGTAGACCCCGCCGTTGTCCGGCACGCCGGTCGCCAGTTCCTCCACCTCCGGGGCGGTGGAGATGATGCCCAGGTTGTCGCGCAGCCACTGCACCAGCGAGCCGCTGACCGCGACGGAACCCTCCAGCGCGTACACCGGCGCGTCCGCGCCCAGCCGGTAGCAGACGGTGGTCAACAGCCCGTGCTCGCTGAAGACCGGCCGGGTACCCGTGTTGACCAGCAGGAAGTTCCCGGTGCCGTAGGTGTTCTTCGCGGCTCCCGGGTCGAGTGCGGCCTGCCCGAACATGGCCGCCTGCTGGTCGCCGAGGATCCCGGCGATCGGCACCCCGCCGAACACGCCCCGCTCGCGCACGGTGCCGTACACCTCGGCGCTCGAGCGGATCTCGGGGAGCATCGACATCGGGACGCCCATCGCCGCGCAGGTCGCGGGGTCCCACGCGCCGTCGGCCAGATTCATCAGCATCGTGCGTGAGGCATTGGTGATATCGGTGATGTGCAGGGGGCGGCCGGAGTTCGCGTCCCTGACCCGGCCGCTGCCGTAGTCGTCGGTGGTCAGGTTCCACACCAGCCACGAGTCGATCGTGCCCGCGCACAGCTCGCCGCGCTCGGCGCGCTCGCGGGCACCGTCGACGTGATCGAGGATCCAGGCGATCTTCGGCCCGGAGAAGTAGGTGGACAGCGGCAGTCCGCAGGACGCCTTGAAGCGGTCGCGGTCGGGTTCGTCGAGGCCGACCGAGGCCAGTTCCTCGCACAGCGATTCGGTGCGCGTGTCCTGCCAGACGACGGCGTTGTGGATCGGCTCGCCGGTGGCGCGATCCCACACCACCACCGTCTCGCGTTGGTTGGTGATGCCCACCGCAGCGATGTCGGCAGCGGTGAGGTCCGCGGAGGCGAGCGCCTCCGCGCTGACAAGGCGCGTGTTGAGCCATATCTGCGTGGCGTCGTGCTCGACCCAGCCGTTACGTGGGAAGATCTGGTCGTGTTCCCGTTGCTCGGACGCCACGATGGTTCCGCGCTTGTCGAAGATGATGCACCGCGTCGAACTGGTGCCCTGATCGATCGCGGCGACGAACTGCGGGTCGCGAGAGGTAACTGCCACGCCCGAATACTGACATGGTGATCGCTGATGAACGCTGCTAACCCTGAAACCGCCACGGCCGCGGGCGCGTCCGCGACGGTGACGACCGCGTCGCTGCTGTCGCCCGATTACCGCGCGCAGGCCTGGGGCCGGCTCGGCGCCGAGGAGTTCGACGTCGTCGTGATCGGCGGCGGCATCGTCGGCGTCGGTTCGGCGCTCGATGCGGCGACCCGGGGCCTGAAAGTGGCGTTGGTGGAGGCGCGCGACTTCGCGTCGGGCACCAGCTCGCGGAGCTCGAAGATGTTCCACGGCGGCCTGCGCTACCTCGAGCAACTCGAGTTCGGCCTGGTCCGCGAGGCCCTGCACGAGCGCGAGCTCTCCCTCTCGACGCTGGCGCCGCACCTGGTGAAGCCGCTGCCGTTCCTGGCGCCGCTCACCAAGCGCGTCGTCGAGCGGCCGTACATGGCGGCCGGGATGTTCCTCTACGACACCATGGGCGGCGCCAAGTCGGTCCCGGCGCAGAAGCACCTGACGCGCGCGGGCGCCCTGCGGCTCGCGCCGGGGCTCAAGCGCGGCGCGCTGGTCGGTGGCATCCGGTATTACGACACCGTCGTCGACGACGCCCGGCACACCATGACCGTCGCCCGGACCGCCGCGCACTACGGCGCAGTGGTGCGCACCTCGACGCAGGTCGTGGACTTCCTCCGCGAGGCCGACCGCGTGTCGGGGGTCATCGTGCGGGACAGCGAGACCGGCGAGACCACCGAGGTCCGCTCGACCGTGGTGATCAACGCGACCGGCGTGTGGACCGACGAACTGCAGGCGCTCTCGCACCAGAAGGGCCGCTTCCGCGTGCGCGCGAGCAAGGGGGTGCACATCCTGGTGCCGCGCGACCGCATCGTCAGCGATGTCGCGCTGATCCTGCGTACCGAGAAGAGCGTGCTGTTCGTGATCCCGTGGGGCATTCACTGGATCATCGGCACCACCGACACGGATTGGAACCTCGACCTCGCCCACCCGGCCGCGACCGCGACCGACATCGACTACATCCTCGATCACGTCAACAAGGTGCTGATCACCGAGCTGACGCAGGACGACATCACCGGCGTGTACGCGGGCCTGCGGCCCCTGCTCGCGGGTGAGTCCGACGAGACGAGCAAGCTCTCGCGCGAGCACGCAGTCGCCGCGATCGCGCCCGGTCTGGTGACCATCGCGGGCGGCAAGTACACCACCTACCGCGTGATGGCGTCGGACGCCGTCGACGCCGCCGAGGCGTACCTGCCCCACAAGATCCCCGCCTCGTGCACCGAGAAGGTGCCGCTGCTGGGGGCGGACGGTTATTACGCACTCACCAACCAGACCACGTCCATCGCCGCGGAGCACGATGTGCATCCGCATCGCGTCACCCACCTGCTCGACAGGTACGGCTCGCTCATCGGGGACGTGCTCGCGCTCGCCGAGGGTGACCGCGGGCTGCTCGAACCGCTCGCCGGCGCCCCGCAGTACCTGCGCGTCGAGGCCCTGTACGCCGCGCGGGCGGAGGGGGCGCTGCACCTCGAGGACGTACTCGCGCGGCGCACCCGGATCTCCATCGAGTACCCCGACCGCGGGCTGGAGGCGGCCGCCGAGGTCGCCGAGCTGATCGCGCCCGTGCTCGGCTGGTCCGCCGCCGACGTGGCACGCGAGCTCGAGAACTACGGCGCCCGCGTCGCGGCCGAGATCGAGTCGCAGAACATGCCCGACGACGAGACCGCCGACGCCCTGCGCGCAGCCGCGCCCGAGGCGCGGCGCGAGATCCTCGAGCCCGTTCCGGTGCCGGGCAAGGACACGCCCGCGGTACACCGATAGATCGGCCGAACGGCCGACCCGTGGCGCGAGCATCCGGACGAACGGGGAGGGCGGGGCACTGTCGAGCCTGTTGACTGACCTGTGGGAGACGTCGACGGCGGGAGTCGATAGCAACATGATCATGACGCGCGCGAACCGGATCACCATCGTGGTGCTCCTGGTGGCCGGGTGGTGCTTGGGCACGTTGCTATCGATCTCCGCGGAACCGTCACTGCTCGGCATCGTGGTGAACGCCGTGGGTACGGCGGGGGCCGTGATCACGCTGATGGTGGTGCTGCGCGGCGGAGTGACGCCGTGGGCCTGGGCGGGCTGCGTGCTCGCCGTCGTCGCCTGCGCCCTGGGGTCGTTCGTGCCCGAGTCGCCCGTCTGGCCGGCCGGCGTGTGCTGGGTGTTCGTGATCATCGCGGGCATCGTCGCGTCCTACGCCGACACGGTGCTCGACGGCGCGATGGAAGTGGTCGCGGGCGGCATCGCGGTGCTGCCGTTGGTCCCGCTCGCCCGGCTAGACGCGACGCTGTGGATCGTCTGCGCCCTCGTCGCGGGTGCGGTGAACGTCTCCATCATGTTCGGGCACCGGCATCGGACGGCCGAACGGCGGCTGGTCCAGGCCAGAACGGAGGTCGCCATGGCGGAGCGAACGGCGATGGCGCGGGAACTGCACGACGTCATCGCCCACGAGGTCACCGGCATCGTCGTCCTCGCCCAGGCGGGGATCGCCGCGGGCGCCGACCCGCACGGCGTCCTGGCGCGCATCGAGCGCAGCGGCGCCCGCGCGCTCACCGACATCCGGGCGATGGTCGACACCCTGCGCGATGCGTCGGCCGCGGCGCCCGCGCGAGCGCCGTCGGCCTCCGGGGCCTCGGGACTGGGCGCGACGCTCGCGGGACTTGCCGACGACGGCGTCGCGGTCGCCGTCGCGCCCGAGGCCGACGCCGATGACGTCCCGGACCTGGTCCGGCTCGTGGCGCATCGCATCATCGCCGAGGGCATCACCAACGCCCGCCGCCACGCGCCCGGCTCGCCCGTGCAGGTCACCGTCGGGCGGTCCGACGGTGCGCTCGACGTCGACGTGACCGACGACGGCGCCGTCGCCGGTGCGCCTCCCGGCCCGGTCCGGGCGGTGGCACGGGCCTGATCGGCCTGACGGAGCGGGTCGGCACCGTCGGCGGGACCGTGACCGCCGGCCCCGACGGACCCGGCTGGCGCCTCCGGCGCGGCTGCCCCTGGAGGTGGCGTGAGATGACGATCCGCGTGGTGCTGGCGGACGATCAGGAGATGGTGCGGATCGGCTTCGCGATGATCCTGGGGGCCGCCGCCGACGTCGAGGTGGTCGGCCGTGCCGCGGACGGCGTGGAGGCCGTTGCGGTGATCGCGGAGACCCGGCCCGACGTGGCCCTGCTGGACATCCGCATGCCGCGCATCGACGGTATCGAGGTGTGCCGTCGGGTGACCGAGGCGGGGACGCGGGCGGTGATGGTGACGACGTTCGGCGAGCCCGACTACGTGGATGCCGCGCTGGCCGCCGGCGCCTCGGGATTCCTGCTCAAGGACGCGGGCCCCGAGCTCCTGCTGGCCGCGGTCCGGGCCGCCGCGAGCGGCGACGCCCTGATCAGCCCCGAGCTCACCGTCGACCTGCTGGCCCGCAACCGGGCCGCCGGGGCGCGGGACGCGGAAGCCGCGGCGGCGCTCGGCGAGTTGACGGCGCGCGAGCGCGAAGTCGCCCGCTGCGTCGCGCGGGGCCGCACCAACGCGGAGATCGCCGACGAACTCGTGATCAGCCTCGGCACCGTCAAGACGCACCTGGGCGCGGTCACGCGCCGGTTGGGGGCGCGCAACCGCGTCGAGGTGGCCGCCGCCGTGTGGGCCGCCGGGGAGATGGACTAGCGGCGGACGGCCTGGGACGGGGCCGACGGTGCCGTGCTCGTCGACGGTGCCGCGCTCGCGGACGAGGAGGCTCCGGCGGGGGTCAGGACGAAGGTCCACGACCGGTTGTTGTCCGGGTCGGTGAGCACGAGCTCGGTGCCGTTGCGGGACCAGAGCCGCTCGCCCTTGAGGGCCTCGCTGATCGCGGTCTGCGTGCCCTTCGGGTCGGGGCAGTAGCGCATCGTCGAGGCCAGGCCGGCGCCGAAATCGACCCGATCGGCGCTGGCCAGCGAGGTGGCCGTGCCGGTGAGGGTGTTGCAGGAGTCGTTGCCCGAGATGTTCGAGCCCAGCACGCGGAACCACGCGCTCGGGTCGGTCTTGAGGCGCCACTGCGCGCCCACGAGCGCCGGCTTGCCGGGCTGCGCCGCGGCGGACGAACCGGCGGGCGTGGAGGGGTTCGCGGGGTCGGCCCCGGCGTAGCCGGCGCACCCGGCGGTGAGCAGCGCGGCACCCGTGACGAGGGGGAGGACGAAGGAGGCGGTCGTACGCGTCATGCTTGCGATTATGCCGCCTCCTTCGTCACAGTGGAAACTTCAGTAACACCCTAGTTGTTCTTGGTGAGATCCAGCGGGGCGTCCTCCCCGGGGTCCTCGATGTCGATCGTGGTGCGCAGCGGCTTGTTCGGCAGCAGCGCGACGGCGAGCAGGGTGACGATCGCGCACGCCGTCGAGACCAGGAAGATCCGCCCCGTCGCATCGCCGAATGCAGCATTGGTGATCTCCGCGACCAGCGGGTTGTGCGGGTCGGGGATGCGGATCCGATGCTCGATGAGCCCCGACTTCACGAGCTCCGTCACGCGGGCGGTGAGCACGGCGCCCAGCGCGGAGACGCCGATCGCGCCGCCGAAGGTGCGGAAGAAGGCGACCGAACTCGACGCGGCGCCGATGTTCTGCACGCTGACGGTGTTCTGCACGGCGAGCACCAGGTTCTGCATCAGCGCGCCGACGCCGAAGCCCATGATCGCGATGTACACCTGCACCTGCCAGATCGGGGTCAGGTGATCGATCGTGCTGAGCAGTGCGAACCCGATGGCCAGGACGATCGCGCCGCCCACGACGTAGCGCTTCCACTTGCCCGAGCGGGTGATGAGCTGGCCCGAGACGACGGACGAGAGGAGCATGCCGACGACCATCGGGATGGTGAGGATGCCGGCCATCGTCGGGCTGTAGCCGCGCGAATTCTGGAAGTACAGGCCGAGGAACGACATGGCGCCGAACATCCCCACGCCCACGGCGATGGAGGCGATGATCGCCAGCCCGGTGGTGCGCTCGGTGATGATGTCGAGCGGGATGATCGGATCCTTCGCGCGCTTCTCCACCAGCACCGTCGCGGCCAGCAGAGCGAGGCCGGCCGCCAGGTACACCGCCGACGACACCGAGAGCCAGCCGTAGTTCTTGCCGGCGAACGAGACCCACACGAGCAGTACCGACACGCCGGCGGTGAGCAGGGTGGCGCCGAGCCAGTCGATCGTGACCGCGTCCTTGCGGTTCGTGGGGAGGTGCAGGGTGCGCTGGATGACGACCAGCGCGATCACGGCCAGCGGCACGCTGACGTAGAAGCACCAGCGCCACCCGATGTGGTCGGTGATGACGCCGCCCAGGATCGGGCCGCCGGCCATCGATACGGCCATGACCGCGCCCATGTAACCGGAGTACCGCCCGCGCTCGCGGGGCGGGATGATGCTGCCGATGATGGCGACGACCAGCGCGGTCAGGCCGCCCATGCCGATGCCCTGGATCACGCGCGCGACCATCAGCACCTCGACGTTCGGTGTCGCGCCGGCGAGGATCGAGCCGGCCACGAAGATGACGAGTGCGCTCTGGACCAGGATCTTCTTGTTGAACAGGTCGGCGAGCTTGCCCCAGATGGGCGTGGACGCCGCGTTGGCGAGCAGTGCGGTGGTGATCACCCAGGAGAACGCCGTGGTCGAGGCGCCCAGGTCGGAGATGATCCGCGGGAGCGCCGTCGAGACGACGGTGGTGCTCAGGAGTGCGGTGAACAGGCCTGCCAGCAGCCCCGCCATGACCTCGAGAATCTCCCGGTGGGTCATGGGGGCGGGGGAGTGGGGCGGGGTTTCCGCCGTGATCTCGGACATCGGACCTTCCTTCAAGCCTCTAAGTAATAACGTGCAGGGTGCAACTGTAACGGTCGCGAAGCTATTCCTCCAACAGATTCGTTGTGATGCGGCTCCCACTTCGATGGAACGTGTTCTAGGTTGGTGGCATGGCCTTCGTCATCGACCACGCCCGCGAGATCGTCGCGCCCGCCGCCCTCGTGTGGCAGGCGCTCACCGACTTCGATTCCTACGGCGAGTGGAATCCGTTCGCCGTCTCGGCGACCTGCGACCTGCGGCCCGGCGGCGCGATCGTGATGCGGGTGGCGCTACGACCGCCGAAGGTGATGACACAGAAGGAGTACATCGTGGCGGTCGACGAGGGACGCGGGTTCTCCTACGCGATGAAGCCGGCCCCGATGGGCCTGCTGCGCAGCATCCGCGAGCAGGGCATCGTCGACCTCGGGGACGGCCGGTCGCGCTACACCTCGCACTTCCAGCTCGACGGTCCGCTGTCCCCCGTCGTCGGTGCCGCGCTCGGCGCGAACCTCCGGCGCGGATTCGACGGCAACGTCGACGGCCTGGTCCGGCGGGCGGAGCACCTCGCCCGCTGATGCACGGCACAGGCGCGCCGCCACGGACCGACATTCCACGCTGACGGACCGGTACCGTCGTCGGCTCGTGACGCCGCCGGCGCAGGCGCGCACGATCGGGGCATGAACGAGAGCAGCGCGCCCGCGGTGACACCGCCGGACACGGCGGGAGAACGGGGGATCGCGGCGTTGGCGGCCTCCCGCTGGCCCGCCGGCCTGGCCGTCGCCATGTCGGTGGACACGTTCTCGTCCGAGGTCACCGACGAGCTCGTCCGCAACCTCGCGGCGGCGATGGCGCTGCTGCCCACCATGTACGTGATCATGGTGGCGCTCGACCGGAGGCGTCTCACGTGGCCCGTGCTCGTCGTCCTGCTCGTCTGCTTCGTCGGCCTGGAGATGCAGGACCTGGTTCCACCGGTGGTAGTGGTCCTCGGGGTCGCGCTGGCGTTCGCCGCCGTCGGTCACGTGCGCGGCCGGTTCGCCGACGGGGTCGCCCGCCTCCAGCTGGTGGGGCTGGCGGCCTTCGGCGCACTGTCGGTGCTGGGGCTGCTCGCCGAGCCGCAGCTCGCGCGCTACGTCGTCGCGGCCGGCTGGTTCGGCCACGGGATCTGGGACCTCGTGCACCTGATCCGCGACCGCGTCGTGGCCCGCTCCTGGGCGCAGTGGTGCGCGGTGCTCGACATCCTGATCGCGGTGGCGCTCGTCGTGGTGCCGCTGTACCTGCCGTCGTAGACCAGCACTGAACCGGAAGGAAAGAAGAGATGACCGCTACGTACACCTGGGACGTGTTCAGCACCCTCGACGGCTTCGGCTCGTACGGCGCCGAGGGCGACTGGGGCGGCTACTGGGGGAAGCAGGGGCCGGAGCTCCTCGCGCACCGCGCGCAGATCTTCGACAGTGCGCAACGGATGGTGTTCGGAGCCACCACCTTCCGGGAGACCGCTCCCGTTCTCGCCGGCGGCGACGACCCCAACGCTCTCGACGAGTGGAACGTGAGGACACTGCGCACCCCCGCGACCGTGATCTCGTCGACGCTGCGGGACACCCTGGGGTGGCCCGACGCGACCATCGTGAGCGGGGACGCCGTCGACATCGTGACGCGACTCAAGGAGGAGTCCGACGTTCCGCTCCGCTCCCAGGGAAGCCTGTCGCTGAACCGGACCCTGCTCGCCGCCGGCCTCGTCGATCGCCTTCAGGTGACCGTCTTCCCGGTGATCTCCGGCCGTTCCGGCACCAGCCCGATCCTGCAGGGCGCGGACGACTTCGACCTCGAGCTCCTCGAGTCCACGACGCTCGACGGGCACACGCAGGAGCTCGTCTACCGGCCGACCCTGCACCGGTGAACGCCGCCCGGTGACCGGCGCTACAACCGGAAACGGTGACGGTACGCCGACGGCGAGATCCCGAGCACGCGGTGGAACGCGCGCCGCATGCTCTCCGCCGTGCCGAATCCGGCCGCCCGGGCCACGCCGGGCACCGTCGACTCCTTCGACTCCAGCAACTGCTGCGCCGCGCGCACCCGCAGGTGTTCCAGGTGCTGCCCCGGGGTCCTGCCGAGTTCGCGGCGGAACAGACGGGCGAGGTGGCGTTCGCTGATGGCCAGCGCGGCCGCCAGCGCCGGCGGGCTGTGGTCGGCGGTGAGGTCTGCGGCCATCCGTTCCGTGGCGGCCCGCACCAGCGGGTGCGCCGGCCGGATCGCCTCGGGCGGCCCGTACTGCTGCTGGCCACCGGGGCGTTGCAGGAACACCACGAGGTACCGCGCGACCGCACGTGCGCGCTCCTCGCCGTGGTCCTCGCCGATCAGAGCGAGCGCGAGGTCGATTCCCGCCGTCGCCCCGGCGGAGGTGATCACCGGTCCGTCGCACACGTAGATGGCGTCGGGCTGCCACGCGACCGCGGGGAACCTCGTCGCCAGCAGGGAGGGCCTGCCAGTGCGACGTGGCCCGCCGCCCGTCGAGCAGCCCCGCAGCGGCGAGGACGAACGCGCCCGTGCAGACCGAGACCACCCGGCGGGCGCCGGCGGCGATCCGCGAGACACTGGCGAGGAAGTCCCCGTCGACGTGCGTGAGCGCGCCCGGCGGGTAACCGGGCACGAGGAGCGTGTCCACCGGGGCGCACTCGACGTCCGCCCACGAGCAGTCGGCGACCAGCGGCACGTGCGCGTCGGTGACCACGGGGCCGCCGTCGCGCGAGGCGATCCGGACCCGGTAGCCGGCCGCGTCGCTGAGGGCCTGGACCGGGCCCGCGACGTCGATCAGCGTCACGCCGTCGCAGACCGCGACCGCCACCTCCCGGACGCCGGCGGGGTCAGACATCCCTGGACGTTGAGTGTCAAGCAGCGACGGGATGTCGGTGGGCCCATGCGACTGCCGAGTCGTATTGGGCACCGTGGATGAGGCAGCCGTGGAGGATGCCGACGAGGCGGTTGGCGAGCTGGCGCAGGGCGGGGTTGTGCTTGAGGCCGCGGGCGCGGAGCTGGTCATAGTAGGTCTTCGCGTCTGTGTCGTGCAGCAGGGCGCAGGAAGCCTGCAGCTGGAGCGCGTCGATGAGGCGGTCGTTGTGCACGTATCGGGCTGCGACGACTCTCGTTTTGCCGGACTGTTTGGTGATCGGGCTGGTCCCGGCGTAGTTCTTGCGCGCTTTGGCGCTGCGATAGCGGCCGGGAGCGTCCCCGAACTCGGCGAGCACCCGGGCACCGAGGATCGGTCCGAGGCCGGGCTGGCTGCAGATGATCTCAGCGGCCGGGTGCCGGCCAAAATGCGCCTTCACCTCCTCTTCGAGGACGGTGATCTGCTCGATGACCACACCCAGCACTGCGACCGAGGAACGCACCGAAGCCGCATACGCGGCGGTGACCACAGCAGGTTGCCCGAGGTGCTCGCCGCGCAGGATCTGCTGCACCCGAGCCGCTTTGGCGTCCTTGTTACGGCAACCCTTGAACATCGGGAGGATCTGCCGCGGTGTGAGTTTCGCCGCCGACCCAGGATCGGGTGCCTTGGCCAGCAACGCCAGAATCGGGCGGCTGGTCAACGCCAGGTCCAGCTCCGAACAGAGGATCAGGATCGCGGGGAAGTACTCCCGCAGAGCTGATCGCAGTCGCAGCATGTGTCGGGTGCGGTCCCAGATCATGCTCTGATGCGCGCGGGTGACGACCTTGACCGCCTCGGAGATCTCCGAGTCCCGACCGGCCTCGAGGAGCTGATGCCGCCGCACCCGGACCATGTCGGCCAGGGCGTGCGCATCACCCTTGTCGCTCTTCGCGCCGGAACTGGACAGGATCTCCCGATGCCGATGCGCCTGCCGCGGATCAACCCCGAACACCCGGTACCCGGCGGCGATCAGAGCGTTCACCCACGGGCCCCGGTCGACCTCGATGCACACCAGCACGTCAGCGGCTTCACCGTCCTCGGGCAGGAACCGGCCGACGAGTTCACCGAACGCGGTGATGCCCTCGATACCCTCCCGCAAACGGGCGCGGCGCAGGACGCGGCCGTGTTCGTCCTGGACCTCCACATCGTGATGGTCCTCAGCCCAATCGTCTCCGATGAACAACATTCCCGACACCTCCCTTGGCTGCAACAACACGGAACTTGCTCCGGCAGCCCTGCCGGGGAAGGTAAGTCGCGGACTAATGGACCAGTACTCACACACCTGCCGAGCAGGGCCGGCACGACATCCCAGCAGCGATCGACCTTTCCTGGCGCACCGCTGGGGGCACGATCTGACCCAAGGGCTCGAAGGCCCAGTCCGCGAGAGTGCTCACCCAGCAGCGGCTACCAGTTGCCAAGTCTGCCGAACATCGATCCAAGCTGACCGGCACTTCCCATTAGTCCGCGCCATCCATCCGGAACCCGATCTTCAGCGTCACCTGCGTGTGCGCGACCGCGCCGTCCTCTATGTGCCCACGCGTGGACACCACCTCGAACCACTCCAGGTTCCGCATCGTCTGCGAGGCGCGGTCGACCGCGTTGGCGACGGCCGTGTCGAACCCCTCGGTGGAGGTCCCCACCACTTCGATCACTCGATACACGTTGTTCGTCATACCTCGTCATCCTCCGCCATTCCGGCGGGCGGGGAGGCCGAACGGCTAGCGCGGTTATCGGGAGCGGGCGCGCCGGGTGAAGCGGGCGGAGGCGCGGGCGATCGCATCGCCGCCGGCGTCGGTCACGCGGATGACGAAGACGTCCTCCTTGGGGAGGCGCTCGCCGACCGTCGCCTCCGCGCGCAGGTGATCGCCGAGGCGGGTGGGCCGCAGGTAGTCGATGTGGATCGCGCTGGCCACGCCGGTGTGCTCCTCGTCGTTCGCCGCCGCGGCCACGGCCGTGCCCACGAGGGCGAAGACGAACGCGCCGTGGGTCGTGTCGTGCGGGTTGAGGTGGTCCTCGGTGACGGTCACCGTCGACACCGCGCGACCGCCGCCGTGCCCGGTCACCTCGATGCCGAGGAACTGCGCGTACCGGTCCACGGGCTGCTGATCGCTCATCGGTCCATCTTCGCCGATCGCTCCGCGGCGTGAGCACCAGGCGGGCGGCGGCCGCGCTCGGACTCCGGCCGGCGGTGTCGGTGCCGTCCGGTGTCCGCCGATTCGTCCTCCCCGATTCGTTCCCGCCCCACCGGAACGCGCGGCGTATCAGTCGGGGCAGAACGAATCGGGGGGAGCGGGGCGTTCCGGCGGGGCTGCGACGAAACGGGGGGACCGCGACGAAACGGGGGGCGACGAAACGGGGGCCACAAGGGGAGGCGATGCCGGGTCAGCGCGCCCGCAGGCCCTTCGGGGTGCGGGCGAAACCGGCCGCGCCGAGCGCCCCGCGAGGGGCGAGGTGAGGGCGGGGGCACCGTCGACCTTCTCGATGGTGAGGCCGCCGATCCCGGGCGCGGCCCCGGCGAGCGCGGCGAGCGCCGCCTCCGACGCGTCGGTGAACGTGCGCAGCGTGCGGCCGCCCCGCTCGACGAACAGCGCCAGCGCCCCGCCCACCAGGACCACGAGCGCGCCCGCCTTGCGGCCCGGACGGGCACCGTCGTCGCCGCGGTCGGGCCACGGCAGCGCGGCGCCGTACGGGTTGGCCGGATCGGTGGCGGCCAGGACCAGCGCGGCGGTCTCGCCGCGTTCCTCGGCCCGCTCGAGCGCGGCCGCCGCGTCCCGCAGGGCGTCGACGGTGCCGCTCCGCGCGAACTGGGCCGCGCCGAGGCGCTCGATGAAGTAGCCGCGCCGCGCCTTCCCGGACTCCTCGAACGCGGCCAGGGTGCGGTAGACGCGGGCGAAGCCGCCCTCGACGCGCTCGGCGGCCGCCGCGCCACGGGTCACCACGCCGTACCGCTCCAACAACTGCTCGGCGATCGCCGCCGACTGCTCCGTGGCGCTCGCCTCCGCGGGCGCGGGCGGCAGCGACCACCGTCCCGCGACCAACGGCGGGGCCTGGTCCACCGCGACCCGGAACCGCGCGCGGGGCGCCCGGCGGGGCGTGCGGTGGGCGGTCGCGCGCCGGCCGCCCGCCAGCCGCGCGCGCACCGGCGCGAAGGTGTCGCCCGTGAGCCGGCCCGACCACACCAGGTCCCACAGCGCCTCCGGGGTAGCGCCGGTGAGCTGCCGGTAGAAGTAGGCGCCGCCGCCGCGGACGGCGTCCTCGATCGCCTCGTGCGCCGCCGTCGTGTCCAGCGGCGCCGGCGGCCCGAGCGTGAGCGGCGCCAGGTCCGCCGGGTGGAAGGCGATCCAGCCGTCCTGCGCGCCGATCGCACCGTGCCCCGTCCAGACGACCTCGCCGGTGCCCGTGAGCTCGTCGAGCATCGCGGGGGAGTAGTCGGCGACCCGCTGCGGCAGGACCAGGGACTCCCACGCGGACGCGGGGATCGGGACGCCCGCGAGCTGGTCGATCACGGTCGCGACGCCGTCGATGCCGCGCAGCGGGGTCGTCAGGTGGTGCCAGCCGGCGAGGAACTCGGCGTACGCCCGCTCGGGCACCGGCTCCACGTCCTGCCGCAGGCGCGCCAGGCTGCGCTGGCGGATGCGGCGCAGCACCTCGGCGTCGCAGAACTGCGGCGCCTCGTCGTCGGCGGGGACGAACCGGCCCTCCACCACTCGGCGCGCCGCGACGAGATCGGTCAGGGCGCGCTGCACCACCGCGACGCCGAGCCCGTACCGGCCCGCGACCTCGGCGGCCGGGAACGGGCCGTGCCGGCGGGCGTAGCGGGAGACCAGGTCGGCGATCGGGTCCGGCACGGATTCGGTGAACGCGGACGCGATGCCGGGCTGCAGCGGTACCCCCAGCCCGTCGCGCAGCCGCGCCGCGTCCTCCACCGCCGCGATCCACCCGTCGCCGTACGCGAAGACGCGACCCGCGGCGAGCAACTCGTCGACCGCGGTCGGCGCGCCCTCCGAACGCTCGTCGACCTCGGCGCGGGTGAGCGGGCCGAGCTCGCGGATCAGGTCGGCGACCTGCTCGGTGGTCCGCGCTCGGTACCCGGGGCGGTGCGCTGCAGTTGGGCCGTGACCTCGGCCAGCACGTCGGCGTCGAGCAGTTCGGTGAGCTCGACCCGGCCGAGCAACTGCGACAGCACCGCCGGGTCCAGGCTCAGCACCGCCGCGCGACGCTCCGCCAGCGGCGCGTCGCCCTCGTACATGAACGCACCGACGTAGCTGAACAGCAGCGACGCCGCGAACGGCGACGGTGCGACCGTCTCGACCTCCGCGAGCCGGACGGTGCGCGCGGCGAGCGCCCGGTGCACCGCGATCAGCTCCGGCACGTCGTACACGTCCTGCAGGCACTCGCGGACGGCCTCGAGCACGATCGGGAACTGAGGGTACTGCCGCGCCACCTCCAGCAACTGGCTCGCGCGTTGGCGCTGCTGCCACAGCGGGGCGCGCTTGCCGGGGTCGCGCCGCGGTAACAGCAGCGCGCGGGCCGCGCACTCGCGGAACCGCGACGCGAACAGGGCGCTCGACCCCACGGCCGCGGTGACCAGGCCGTCGATCTCGTCCGGCTCGAAGCGGAACAGCTCGGTGCCGGGCGGGGAGTCGTCGGTGTCGGGCAGCCGGACGACGATGCCGTCGTCCGTCGCGGTGACGGCGCCGGACAGGCCGAGCGCGGCGTTCAGCCGCGCGCCGATGGCCAGGGCCCAGGGCGCGTGCACCTTCATCCCGAGCGGGGAGTGGAGCACCACCCGCCAGTCGCCCAACTCGTCCCGGAACCGCTCGACCACGAGCGTGCGGTCGGTGGGCAGGACCCCGGTGGCGAGGCGCTGCTCGTCGAGCAGTGCGATCAGGTTGTCGGTGGCCCACGCGTCGAGCCCGGCCGCGTTCGCCCGCTCCCGCTGTTCACCGACGGCGAGCGCGGTGAACTCGCGGGTGAATCGGCCGATCGCGCGGCCCAGCTCCGCGGGCCGGCCCACGGTGTCGCCGATCCAGAACGGCAGCCGGCCCGATTGTCCGAAGGCGGGCGAGACCAGGACCCGGTCGTGCGTGATCTCCTCGATCCTCCAGCTCGTGGCGCCCAGCGCGAAGACGTCGCCCACCCGGGACTCGTAGACCATCTCCTCGTCGAGCTCGCCCACGCGGGAGGCCTTCTCGCCCACCATGAACACGCCGAACAGGCCGCGGTCGGGGATGGCGCCGCCGGAGGTGACGGCCAGTCGCCCGGCGCCGGGGCGGCCGGTGAGCGTGCCCGCGTCGCGGTCCCAGACCACGCGCGGGCGCAGCTCGCCGAAGTCCTCCGCGGGGTAGCGGCCCGAGATCAGGTCGAGCACCGCTTCGTACGCCGAATCCGGCAGCGCCGCATAGGGGTGTGCGCGGCGCACCAGGGCCAGCCACTCGTGCACGTCCAACTGATCCATGGCCGCGGCGGCGATCGTCTGCTGAGCCAGCACGTCCAGGGGATTCCGGGGCACGCGCAGCGCTTCGATCGCCCCGTCGCGCATGCGCTGCACCGTGACGGTGCTGTGCAGCAGGTCGGTGCGGTGCTTGGGGAAGAACACGCCGCGGCTGGGCTCGCCCACCTGGTGGCCGGCGCGGCCCACGCGCTGCAGGCCGGCCGCCACCGACGGCGGCGCCTCGACCTGGATCACCAGATCGACCGCGCCCATGTCGATCCCCAGCTCCAGGCTGGACGTCGCGACCACGCAGCGCAGGCGTCCCGATTTCAGGTCGTCCTCGATGATCGCGCGCTGCTCCTTGCTCACGGAGCCGTGGTGCGCCCGCGCGAGCACCGGCGCCGCGCCGTGGGTCTGGCCGCTCGCGAGGAGCTGCGCGGGCGCCCCGCCGGCCACGTGCGGATTGGGGCCGCCGGCGTGTACTCCGGCTGCCAGTTCGTTGATCCGGGCGGTGAGCCGCTCGGCGAGGCGGCGGGAATTGGCGAAGACGATGGTGGAGCGGTGCCGCTCGATCAGGTCCACGACGGACGATTCCACGTGCGGCCACAGCGATCCCTGCTGCGGGGCGTCGTCCTCGTCGGAAACGACGTCGAGCTCCGTCATGTCCGGCACCGGCACCGTGACGGTGAGTTCGAACTCCTTCTGCGCCGGTGGCCGCACGACGGTCGCGGGGCGCGGCCCGCCGAGGTAGGCCGCGACCTCCTCCGCGGGCTCGACGGTGGCCGACAGGCCGATCCGCTGGGCGGGTACGGCGAGCAGCTCGTCGAGCCGCTCCAGCGAGAGCGCGAGGTGCGTGCCGCGTTTGGTGCCGGCGACGGCGTGCACCTCGTCCACGATCACCGTGTGCACGTGCGTGAGGGTCTCGCGGGCCTGCGAGGTGAGCATGAGGTACAGCGACTCGGGCGTGGTGATGAGGATGTCCGGGGAGTGCGGACCAGCTGCCGCCGCTGCTGCGCGGGCGTATCCCCCGAGCGCACCCCGACGGTGACCGCGGGAGCGGGTTCGCCGCGCCGTTCCCGCACGCGGGCGATCCCGGCGAGCGGGGCGCGGAGGTTGCGTTCCACGTCCACCGCCAGGGCCTTGAGCGGGGAGACGTAGAGGACGGACGTGCCTGGCGGGGGGACGCGCGCACCGTCGGGCTGTGACGGTGCCGGGCGGTCCGCGAGCCGGTCCAGGGCCCAGAGGAACGCGGACAGCGTCTTCCCCGAGCCGGTGGGCGCCACGACCAGTGTGTTGTTCCCCTGTGCGATGGACCGCCAGGCACCGGCCTGCGCCGCGGTGGGCGCGGCGAAGGACTCGCGGAACCATTCGGCGGTGGCGGGCGTGAACGCCCGGAGGGCGTCCGGCATGGGTCCATCATGGCGCACCCCACCGACATGTTCCGGGCCCGCGGCTCTCTTCCATCGCACCCGCCTCGTATTCGTCGTGCGGCCCCTGATTCGTCGCGGTCCCACCGAAACGCCACCCGTCCCCCGGTTCGTCGTGGTCCCCCCGGAACGCCGGACGCAGCGGGGGGACGGCGACGAATCGGGGGGCGAAGCAAGGGGCGGGCGCCGCTGCGGACCCAGGCTCCGACACGCCCGTGACTGTTGTTGTTTGTGTGATTGATGTGATTCATGATGAACGGGAGATCAGAACTTGAGGAGCAGGTATGACCGCGCACGTCTCGTCGAACAGTCACCGCCGCGCCTGGTTCCGCGGCGCCGTCGCCGCGGCCGCGATCGCGGTCGGCATCAGCGGCACCCTCACCGCTGTGGCCAAGGCCGACCAACAGGTCGGCCGGTTCCTGGTCAAGGGCCAGATCGAGGTCTCCTACTTCGCCACCGGCGGCACCCCCACCTGGGGCGTGCCGACCATTCCCGAGACCAACGCGGGCCGGGGCGGCAAGTTCCAGATCTTCAAGAACCAGGCCTCGTTCTACTGGCACCCGACGGCCGACGGCGGCAACGCCCATCAGATCGGCGGCGCGATCCGCGCCAAGTGGGGCGAGAACCGCTGGGAGAACGGCCCACTCGGCTACCCGATCACCGACGAGACGCGTGCCCGCGGTCCGTTCAACGCCGTCACCGGCGCGATGAACGCGTTTCAGGGCGGCGTCATCTACTGGTCGCCCGCCACGGGCGCCTGGCCCGTGTGGGGTGAGATCCTGGTCAAGTGGAGCTCCGAGAAGCGCGAGGCCGGCAGGTACGGCTATCCGACCGGCCCGGAAGTCCGCTCACCGAACGGCAGCTACTCGCAGACCTTCCAGGGCGGCACGATCACCTGGCCGTAGCGGTCACCCGGCCGGAGCGGTCACCGGGGCGCGGGCCCGGACGAATCGCCGATCCCCGTGACCTTCTTGAGCTGATTCACGCCCGGCAGCTTCCCGACGCCCCGTTCCACACCACGCTGCACGTCGCTCAACTTGTTGGTGACGTCCACGAGCGGGGAGCACCGCGTCGAGGGTGTTGAGCGCGGGGTCGGCGACGGCGGTGAGCCGCTCCACGCGGTCGATCACGTTGTTGGCCCGCTCGATCATGTCGGCCATCGCGAGCATCACCTTCGGCAGCTCCGCGATGAGCTCGATGGTGTCCGGCGGGATCGTGCTGAGCTTGCCGACACTGGTCACGGTGCGACCGGTGTTGCCCATCGCCTTGCCGGCGGCGACCCGCACGGAGTCGACGAGGTCGTTGACCGATTCGCTGATGCTGGGTGGGGCCTTCGGGGGCTCCGGCTTTCTCGCCATGGGACGATCATCGCATCGTCTGGCTACAGAGTGGCGGAGAACCGCTCCACGGCCGCGCGCGCCGTGCGCAGGCCCTCGCTGTCGGGTCCGTCGACGGTGACCTCTCCCGACGGCAGCAGCACGACCTCGCCGATCGACTCGCCCGTCGTGTTCACCCGGACCGCCCACGCGTAGGCCTCGTCGGCCAGCCAGGCGTCGGGGCGCAGTTCCGTGAGGTACCACGCCCCGACGTTCAGGCCGATCGGGTCCATGCGGGGAGGGTCACTCGTCGGCCGACTTGATCTCGAGCAGGACGGTGCCCTGGGTGACGGCGGTGCCGGGCTCGACGGCCAGGCCGGTCACGATGCCGTCCTTGTGCGCGGCGACCGGGTTCTCCATCTTCATGGCCTCGAGCACCACGACCAGGTCGCCGGCGCTGACCTGCTGGCCGTCCTCGACGGCCACCTTGACGACGGTGCCCTGCATGGGCGCGGTCACGGAATCGCCCGTGGCCGCGACGCCGGCGCCGCGGTCGCGGGTGCGGGGCTTGGGCTTGCGGCGGATGACGCCTGCGCCGCCGGCCGCGCCGCCACCGCCGAGCGAGAGCTCGCCCGGCAGGGAGACCTCGACGCGGCGGCCGTCGACGACCACGACCACGTTCTGGCGGGGCAGGGAGTCGTCCTCCTCGATGGCCTGGCCACCGGTGTAGGGCTCGATCGGGTTCTCCCAATCGGTCTCGATCCACTTGGTGTAGACCTCGAAGCCGTTCTCGTCGCCCACGAAGGCCGGGTTGGAGACGATGTGGCGGTGGAACGGGATGACCGTCGCGAGGCCCTCGACCTCGAACTCGGCCAGCGCGCGCCGGGAGCGCTCCAGCGCCTCCTGGCGGGTCGCGCCGGTCACGATGAGCTTGGCGAGCATCGAGTCGAACTGGCCGCCGATGACGTCGCCCTGGTCGACGCCGGAGTCGACGCGCACGCCGGGGCCGGTGGGCTCGCGGTAGACGCTGATCGGGCCGGGCGCGGGCAGGAAGCCGCGGCCGGCGTCCTCGCCGTTGATCCGGAACTCGAAGCTGTGGCCGCGCGGAGCAGGATCCTCCGTGATCGTCAGCTCCTTGCCCTCGGCGATGCGGAACTGCTGACGGACCAGGTCGATGCCGGCGGTCTCCTCGGTGACCGGGTGCTCGACCTGCAGGCGGGTGTTGACCTCGAGGAAGCTGACGAGGCCGTCGGCCGCGACCAGGAACTCGACGGTGCCGGCGCCGTAGTAGCCCGCCTCGCGGCAGATCCGCTTGGCCGACTCGTGGATGGAGGTGCGCTGCTCGTCGGTGAGGAACGGCGCGGGCGCCTCCTCGACCAGCTTCTGGAAGCGGCGCTGCAGCGAGCAGTCGCGCGTGCCGGCGACCACGACGTTGCCGTGCTGGTCGGCGATGACCTGCGCCTCGACGTGGCGGGCCTTGTCCAGGTAGCGCTCAACGAAGCACTCGCCGCGGCCGAAGGCGGCGACGGCCTCACGGGTGGCCGACTCGAACAGCTCGGGGATCTCCTCGACGGTGTACGCGACCTTCATGCCGCGGCCGCCGCCGCCGAACGCCGCCTTGATGGCGACGGGCACGCCGTACTCCTTCGCGAACGCGACCACCTCGTCGGCGTCCTTGACGGGATCCTTCGTGCCGGGCGCCATGGGGGCCTCGGCGCGCTCGGCGATGTGCCGCGCGGTCACCTTGTCGCCCAGGTCGCGGATCGACTCGGGGGACGGGCCGATCCACGTCAGGCCCGCGTCGATGACGGCCTGCGCGAAGTCGGCGTTCTCGGACAGGAAGCCGTAGCCGGGGTGGATCGCGTCGGCACCCGACTTGCGCGCCGCGTCCAGGATCTTGTCGAAGACGAGGTACGACTCGGCGGAGGTCTGGCCGCCCAGGGCGAAGGCCTCGTCGGCGAGCCGCACGAACTTGGCCTCGGCGTCGGGCTCGGCGTACACGGCGACGCTGGTCAGGCCCGCATCGCGTGCGGCGCGAATGACGCGCACCGCGATCTCGCCGCGGTTGGCGATGAGCACCTTCTCGATCTTCTTCTCCGCGTGGGCTGCCACTGACATCTCCTCGTTCGTCTCGGCGCTGCGGGGTGCGCGCCGCCTTCGTCGTCCCACCGGGGGATCACACACTCGCGTGGAGTCTATGCCCCGGCCGGTGCGGTGCGTACGACAGTCCCCCTCGGAGTCGGTTACCCCCGAGTAACTGTTGCATCGCCGATTTCGGTCACCATCGAACGTAGCGCGCCGAGGTACAGCGTCACACTCCGGCGTGCGGTGTCGAAGCCCGGAAACCGCGCCGCGACGTGCAGCCCGGACGGGGTGCGCAACATCCAGAGGTACACGTCCTCGATCGAGTAGTCCCGCGACCGCAGCGCGCCGGCGCCGCCCGCGTCGTTGACGTCGGAGCCGGGCGCGGACCGGGTGTCCATGAACGAGACCACGAATCTCGGCGGGGGCGCCTGCGAGTGCCCGGGCTCCGCGGCCAGGACCTGCGCGATCCGCAGGTACGGCAGCGTGCTGCCCACCTTCGAGCGCTTCCACTCGGCCTGCGCGCGTTGGGCGAGCTCGCCGAAGCTCGGCGACCCCGTCGTGTCCAACCGGAACGGGGCGATGCCGACGAACCAGCCCAGCGCGGCGATCCACTGCTCCGCGTCGCGCGTGTGCCGCGTCACGGCGCACCGGAACACCGGCCCGAAGCCCAGGTCGGTGTTGATCTTCGCCATGCACGCCAGGACCCCAGTGACCAGCGACGCACCGGACTCGGAGCACACCCGCGCGAAGTTGTTCGCCCGCTCGTCGTCGAGGAGGTGGAAGTTGAGCGCGCCCTGCGGCAGCCGGGGCACCCCGTCGGGGTCGCGGCTGAGCGCCGCCCGGGTCTCGTCGGCGAGCACCTTCGCGCTGAGCGGCAGCAGCGGCATGGGGAACGGGTCGGGCCGGAACCCGGTCTCGCTGAGGTACTCGTCCCACATGCGGACGGCCGGGTGGTCCGCGCCGGCCCGGTCGGCGACCTGGCGGTCGGTGTCCGAGTAGTCCACGTAGCTGCCGGTGGGAATCAGCCGCACCGGGTCGCCGTGCACCGCCTCGCGGTACGCCTCGCGCAGCTCGTAGGGGCTCAGGATCAGCGAGTAGCCGTCCAGCAGGGAGTGGTCGGCGGCGAAGAACAGCGTGAACGAGTCCTCCCGCGCCACCGTCGAGAACATGTACGCGGGCCAGGTCAGCGGGGCCGTGGACCGGTCGAACTCGCCCAGCAGCTGCTCGGCGAGCGGGCCGGTGGAGCGGTAGGTGCCGACCGTCTTGACCCTCAGGTCGACGGTGGCCGGCTGTGCGCTCCGGCGGCGCGGCGCGTCCTGCTCGTCCAGGAAGACGTGGGTGCGCAGGACCTCGTGCCGGTCGATCCACGCCCGCAGCGCGGTGCGCAGCCCGGGGATGGACAGCGGCTCGTCGAACTCGATCCCGAGGCCCAGCCAGGATTCGCGGCCACCGTCGATGTGCCGGCGCCGGAGGATCGCCTGCGCGCCCCGCAGGTGCGCCTCGTGCACGTGGGAGGTGTTGCGGGGGTCGTCGCGCCAGCGCGCCGCGGGGCCCGTGGTGGGGAACCAGTTGCGCAGCTCACCCGGGCGCAGCGGGTAGGCGTCGATCTCGGTGAATTGCATGGCCGGCCCCGGCGGGCGGTCCTACGCGGCGAGCCGGCGCTTGATGCGCGCCAGCATCGCCGACATGCCGCGCAGCCGCAGCGGGCTGACCACGGTGTCCAGCCCCAGCGCGTGGTGGAAGTCGTCCGGGACCGCCGCGATGGCGTCGGCGGACTGCCCGTCGAGGCCCTGCGCGAGGATCGACGCGAAGCCGCGGGTGGTCGGCGCCTCGGGCGGTGCGCTGAAGTACAGGCGGACCGCGGCGCGATCGGCGGCGTCCACGTCGAGGAACAGCGGCGACTGGCACTCCGGGACCGGTTCCATCGCCGCATCCGTCAGGTGCGGGGAGGTCGGGCAACTCGCGAGAGAACTCGAGCAGCAGTTCGAGCCGGTCCTGCTCGCCCAGCGCGGCGAAATCGTCGATGATCTCCTGCAGCGGAGCGGGCGTCGAGCCGGGCCCCGGCGTCCCGGCGCTCATGCGCCCGGCGCGGCGCCGGGCTCCTCGCCCCGCGCGATCGGCGCGCGCACTGTGTTCCCCACTCCGTCCAGGAACCGTCGTAGTTCTTGACGTCCGCGAAACCGAGCAGGTGGGTGAGCACGAACCACGTGTGGCTCGACCGCTCGCCGATCCGGCAGTACGCGGTGACGGGGGCCGCGGGATCGAGGTCCGCGTACACCTGCGTGAGTTCGGCGTGCGGGAGGAACCGGCCGTCGGCGCGGGCCGCCTTCGCCCACGGGATCGACACCGCGGTGGGGATGTGGCCGCCGCGCAGGGCGCCCTCCTCCGGGTAGTCGGGCATGTGCGTGCGCTCGCCGGTGTACTCCTGCGGCGAGCGCACGTCGACCAGGGCACGTGCGCCGATGTCGGCGCGGACCTGATCCGCGAACGCCCGGATCACCGTGTCGTCGCGTTCGACGACGGGGTAGTCGCTGCGGGGGTAGTCCGGCTGCTCCAGCGAGACGTCGCGGGCGTCGCTGATCCACTTGTCGCGGCCGCCGTCGAGGAGGCGAACGTCAGGGTGCCCGAAGAGGGTGAACACCCACAATGCGTAGGCGGCCCACCAGTTCGACTTGTCGCCGTAGATCACCACGGTGTCGTCGCGGCTGATCCCCTTGGCGCGCATGAGCTCCGCGAACTGCTCGCCGGTGATGTAGTCGCGCGTCACCGGGTCGTTGAGGTGCAGGTGCCAATCCACCTTCTGCGCGGTCGGGATGTGCCCGATGTCGTAGAGGAGCACGTCCTCGTCGGACTCGATCACCTTGAGGCCGGGGACACCGAGGTGCCCGCTCAGCCAGTCCGCGGTGACGAGGCGCTCGGGGTGTGCGTAGTCCTGCAGTTCCGCGCTCGGATCGGTCTCGATAGCCACGTCCGCCAGCCTAGCGTGTGTGCTCACACCAAGGATGCCAACGTCGCGCTGAGATCGCGCGCGTACTCGGCGAACCCCGTGACTGCGACGTCCGTTCCCGGGCACTGCGTGCCGATCTCGAGGCCGTCCGCCTCTCGCGTGAGCCACAGCGAGACGTTCGCCGTGTTCCCGTCGCCGGGGAACATGATCGCCGCCCCCACCTCGGGGAGAGCCGCGGAGAGCGGGCGCGCGTCGAGGTACGAGATCAGCGGCGGGCGGGCGACCGCCGCCGGGTCGATCAGCCGCTCCGCGAACAGCGCGCCCAGTGCCGCGGCGGTGGGGACCGCGCCGGCCCGGCGGGCGGCGCGGACCGCCTCGCCCGCTTCGGCGACGAGTTGCTCGGGTCGTTTGCCCGTGAGTCCCTCCAACAGGAGCGGCGCGAAGCCCACGATCCAGCCCTGCGTCAGGCTCAGATCCGTACCGGTGGAGCTGAACTCACGCCGCAGGTCCTGCACCACGACCCGCATCCAGGTGTCGGATCCGGTGCGGGCGTGGTCGGTGATCGCGAGCGCGGCGTACAGCGCCGCCGACAGCCGTGCGGGCGCGATCGCGGCCTCGAGGGCGGACACCGCGTCCGCGTCGAGCAGCCGGTGGTGCAGCGCCCGCACGGGCGCCGATTCGCCGGGCCCGAGTCCCGTGGCGATCGGCAATCGCTCGATGCCGCCGCCGGACGCGGTGAAGGCGCTGCGCCACGTGTCCAGCGCGGGCGCACTCGGATCGGTCCGCGCCGTCCGGTCGCCCTCCTCCCGCGCGAAGGCCGAGTGCGGTGCTGCGACGGGGGCCGAGCCGACGGTGCCCGCGCGGTGCGCGCGGTAGCGGACGACGATCTCGTTCAGCCCGAGCAGCAGCGAGGCGCCGTCGGTCGCGCTGTGGTCGGCCGCGAGATACAGGTCGAAGCAGTCCTCGCCGGCGATCGCGCCGATCGCCGCGCTCGGCACCCGGGACGAGGCGGCCTCCGTCGAGAACCGCCGGCGCAGCCGGGCGGTGAGTTCGGCGCCGCCGGGCGCCGGGCCGGCGTCCACCGCGGTCAGGGTGACGGCCTCGGCGGGCGTCACGATGCGCGTCCACCCGGCGCCGGAGCGCGCGAACCGGGTGCGCAGGGCCTCGTGGCCGCGGACGAAATCCGTGACCGCCGCGGTGAGGGCCGGGACGTCCAGCGCGCCGCGCACCCGGGCGGCGAACCCGACGTACGCCGTGTGCCGCTCGGTCTTCTCGGCGGCCGCGAGGTGCTCCGCCTGCAGGAAGGTGGGGCCGGTGCCGCAGTCCTGCTCGCCCGGCCCGACCGTCGCGGCGAAGTCGATCATCGTCCCCTGTGGGAACTCCCAATCGTCCAGTGCTGCACCGATCATCGTTCCTCCTCAGATGTTCCAGAACTCGGGGACGATCCCGAAGCGCGCGGCGGTCGCGGCGATGTGCCGCTGCGCGTCGGCACCGTCGGCGAAGCACAGCGGGTCCAGGCACACGACGCTCAGCGTCACCGTGTCGCCGGCCCCGTCGAGCCACGCCGCGAGTCCGCCGCCGCCGCGCAGCAACCGCTCCTCGGTCACCGGGGTCGGCGCGGCGAGCATGAGGATCCGGTCCGCGGCGGGGCCGAAGAGGGTGCGGAAGTCGGGGGCGACGGTGCCCATGTTGGAGCAGGTGAGCAGCGACATCGGGTGGGGGCCGGCGAGCCGGTCCACGAGCGCGTCCGGGATGAAGTGCGCCGCCACCTCGAGCGGCGCGGGCCGCCGCTCGGCGCCCGGCCGGTTGCCGCTCGCGACGAGGGCCGCCTTGATCGTGGCGTGCAAACCGGCGAGGTCCGCTCCGACCGCGTCCCGCGGGACGGCGACCGTGGCCGAGGCGGTGTTGTTCGCATCGCGGGAGCCGTCCACGCGCACGTCGATCGGGATGGTGGTGGGGACGGTACTCAGCCCGGCGTAGCGGGCGGTGTTCAACAGCAGGTCCGACATGAACGCCACGAGCAGCGTGTTCCCGCTGGCGGAGCGCTCCTGCGCCGCCGCGCGCCACGCCGCCGCCGGGGTGGAGAACGCCGCGATCAGCGGCGCGGGCCCGCCCGTGTGCGGCAGGACGTCGGCGCGGCCGGGGCGCTCGACGGGCGGCGTCGGCGGGTGCCCGCCGTCGTGCTCGCGCACGGTCCGGAGGAGGCGGCGGAGCTGGCGGCCGGCGTCCACCAGGTCGTGGGCGAGCCGCGGCCGCGGCGCGGCGTCGTCCGGCGTGCGCGGGCCCGTCGTTCCGCGCGATGCGGCGAGCAGCGCGGCGTACATCGCCCCGCCGTCCGCCGCGGTGTGCGGGTACTGCACCGAGACCAGCGTCCGCCCGTCGGTGCGCCGAGCCCGGGAGATGCAGACACGCCCCGGGCCCCGCCGGTCCGCTCGCGTTGCTCCTGCAGCCACGCGGTGGTCGCCTCCGGCGCCAGCGGCTGGTCGCGCAGGTGGACGGGGACCGTCGGGGCGCCGGGCCGCCGAGCTCCGCGCGCCCGGGACCGGGGTGCGGCGCAGCGTGCGGTTCAGCGGCCCGCGGGCGAGGTGGCCGGCGGTGCGGCGCAGGTCCGCGATCGTGGGCTCGTTCCCGGTGGCGTACTCGAAGACGGCCTGGGAGATCAGGTGCCCGCGGAGCACCACGCCGGCGAGCTCGATCGTCCGGTCGTCGTCGGTGACGCGGTTGGCACGGTTCTCATCGCGCAGGACGGGCATGCAAGTCTCCTTCAGTCGTCGGGGCCGCGCCGTCACCGGGTTCGACGGTGCCGGCGCCGGGCCGGAGCCGGAACGCGAAGGCCGCGCACGCCCCGGTGAGAATCGCGCACAGCAGGACCGTGGCGCAGAACGCGGTCCGCGCGGCGCCGCCGTCGGTCAGCTGCGCGTACAGGGTCCCCAGCGCGCCCGTGCCGACGGCGGAACCGGTCTGCTGGCACACCGCGAACACCGCCGTCGCCGTGGCGGCTCGGGCGGTGGGGATGTCGGTGAGCACCACGCCGAGCGCGGGCGCGGCGCACAGGCCGAGTCCGGCGGCCGCCAGCGTCGAGGTGATCACCAGGAGCGAGGCGCCGGGACGCCGGCGACCAGGCCCGCGAACATCGCGGTGAACCCCGCCGCCGTGGCCGAGGCGCCGCTGATGATGAGCAGTCGTGCCGGAACGGCGGCCAGCACCATCCCGAGGGCGATCCCGCCGAGCGCGCCGCACCCGGCGGGGACCAACAGGGCTCCCGCGCGGAGCGGGGCAGTCGAGACCGTCCTGGAGGTAGAGCGTCAGGCACAGGTAGAAGCCGCCGATCGCGGCCTGCCCGAACAACTGGATGATCACGCCCCAGCGGAAGTTCGGGCCGGAGAACAGATCCGGGTCCACGATGGGGCGCAGCGCCGACGCGCGGTGGAGAAGGTGACGCTGCCGGGCGAGGAATCCGGCGAACGCCGCGCCGAGGACGCCGAGCAGCACGACCGTCGTGGGGAGCGCCTGGCCGGAGAACGCCGACAGTGCGGCGGTGATCGCGATCACCAGCAGCGCGAGTCCCATCCAGTCCAGGGGATCGGACTTCTCGCCCGACCGGGGTCGGGCGGGGAACGGCGCGGACGAAAGCACCAGTATCGCCAGCGCACCCACGGGCAGGTTCACGAAGAAGACGGCCCGCCAGCCGAGGCCCCACGCGTCGATCGACAGGAGCCCGCCGCCGACCAGGGGGCCGAGCAGGACGGCCGCCACGGAGGTGGCGCTCACCGCGGAGAGTGCGCGCGTCCGCCAGGACAGGGGCAGGATCTGTTTGACCATCGCCGTCACCTGCGGAACGATCATCGCGGCGCACGCGCCCTGGAAGACCCTGCCCGCCAACAGGACCGACAGCGTGGAGCTGGCCGCGACCAGTACCGAGGCGAGCGTGAACACGGAGATCCCGGTCAGCATCGCGGCGCGCGGGCCCACGCGATCGCCCAGCGCGCCGCCCGGGATGAGGCACGCCGCGAAGCTCAGGGCGTACGCCTCGGCGATCCAGACGGCGCCGCCCGGGGTGAGCCCGAGGTCGCGCTGGATCGACGGCAGGGCGATGTTCGCGATGGTGACGTCCACGGTGGCCATGAACAGCACCAGCAGACCCACGCCCAACAGGGCCGCCGCGGCACCGTCGGTGATCCGGGCGTCGTCCCGGGACACGGCCGCGGTCATGGCCGCACCATCGCACGCGTGAGCGTCGTGGCCAGGTGCGCCGCGAGAGCGGCGCTGCCGAGGGCGGTGGGATGACGCGCCGGGGTGCGGGAGAACGAGGTGTTCCCCTCGAACCACCGCTCCGCCGGCCGAGCGGCACCGTCGTGCCCGCGCGCGATGTCGAGGACCGGGACGAACCGCACGCCCGTCCGGTCGCAGGCCGCCAGGTACACGGCGTCGAGGGCGTCGAAGAACTCCGCGGCCGCCCGCAGCGAGAGTTCCGAACGCGGTGCGGCGCTGTGCGGTACGCCGGGGCGGCGGTAGTAGCCGCCGTGGCCGACCAGGAGCACCGTCGCGGCCGGGGCGCGCCCGCGGACCTCGGCGAGGGCGACGGTCAGGCGCACCCCCAGCCCGGCGAGCGCGGCGTCGATCCGGCGGGCGCTCCCGGGGCCGGAGCCGAGACCCGCCGCGCCCGGGCGCCGCGCGAACGCGCCGCGGATCAGTGCGTGCCAGCGGATGTCGTTGCCGCCGATCGAGATCGTGACCAGGTCGGTGCCGGCGTTCAGCGCCGCGCCCTGCGGTGCGAGGACCACCCGGCGCAGGCCCTGGTACCGCACCTGGCCGCGCCGGAACAGGTGCTCGGTGGTCGCGCCGACGCTGGAGCGGTCCTCGAATCGGAGCGGGCGCAGGAGCGCGGCGAGCTCGTGCGGATAGCCGTGGCCGCTGCGGCCGTCGGCGCGGCGGATCAGGCTGATCCGCGTCGGCGCCGCCGCCCGCGAGTCGCCGAGCGCGACGTACTCGGCCCAGCGGCCCGGCGCCCGGGCGGGGACGGTCACGCGGCCCACTCACTCCGGTCGGAGGCGGTCGCAACGCCGGCGAGGACGGCGCGCAGGCCGCGCAGGACGGTGCGCATCGTGCGATGCGCCTGCGGGGTGTCGGGGTGCCGGGTCCGCACGGCGATGCCGTCGTCCGTGCGGGAGAACCACAGCTGGACGTCGTCGCACCGCGTGACGTTCGAGACGTGCGTCCGGTTCGAGCCGAAGGCGTTGGCGGCGGGCGCGATCCGCCGGTAGTCCAGGTACGACGCCATGAACACGTCCTGGCGCCGCGGCCGGTACCCGCCCGCGGTCGCGGCGATCACCTGACGGAGCGGGACCTCGGCCAGCTCGAGCGCGTGGCGGAGCTCGCGGGCGGTGTCCGCCACCGTCCGGTCGAAGATCGTGCGGGGGTCGGCCGGCCGGCCGGCGTCGTGTACCGAGACCGTGATCGGGGCGCTGGTGACGAACCAGCCCAGCGCGCGGCGGTACCGCTCGTCGTGGCGGGTGTGGGCCGGGAACGTGAGCGGCAGCAGATCGGATCCGCCGGCGGCGTGCGTGGCGAGCGCGAGCGCCGTCAACAGGCCCGCGTACGTGGTGCCTCCGGACCGGGCCGCAGCGGCGGAGAAGTCGTCGGCCTCGGCGGCGTCGAGCAGCCGAACCTCGTCGCTGTACTGCGGCGCGGTCTCGCCGATGGGTACGCCCAGGTCGAGGGGGAACTCCGGCGCGTGGCCGCCGGCGTCGGCGAGGAACTCGACCCACTCCGCCAGCCGCGGATCGTGGGGGTCCACCTGCGCGGCGTCGGCCTCCTCCCGGCAGTAGTCCAGGTGCCCGGCCCCGCCGGCCCCGCCGGCGCCGACGGTACGCGGGGCGTGCGGGCCGCCGGCGTACGCCGCCGCGACCTCGTCGATCGCGATCGCCAGTGACAGGGCGTCGACGTGCACGTGGTCGAAGCCGCAGACGATCGTCGAGGTGTCGGGACGGCTGATCGCGGCGAGGACGTAATTGGGGAAGCGCAGCGGCCTGCAGTGCGCGTCCAGCCGGTCGCGCAGCAGCCCGGCCACGTCCTCGTCGTCCTCGCTGCCGGAGCCGGGGGCGGTCACCGGACGGCCCACGTGGATACCGCCCTCCAGGTACACCGCGCGCCGGACGGTGCGCGCGTCGTCGTCGGACACGGAGAACTCGGAGCGCAGGGTGGCGTGCCCGTCGACGAGCCGCTGGAAGGCGTCCCGTAATGCGTCCTCGTCGACGGGGCCGGGGACGTCGAAGACCCCGCACAGCCACGTGCCGGGGGCCCCGCCGCCCGCGTCCGCGGCGCGCAGATGCGACTCCTGGTTGAAGCACGGCGGGATGCTGCTGGGGAGCGCGGCGGCCGCGGGCAGCACCGGGAACTCCAGGTACCGACCTGGAGCAGTGCGCAGGCCGTCGATGGTGGTGACGCGCATGGATCCTCCCGGGTCAGACGGCGTGGCCGGACAGTGCCGCGGCGACGTCGCTCGTGTCGTCGATCACCTCGGCGAGCTTCTCGCGCAGCGCGGCGATGAGGCGGAAGACGTTCGCCGAGGCGACGGGGTTCGAGGGGAAGCGGGCGGAGAAGAACAGGCCCGTGTGCGAGCGACTGATCCAGATGTACAGTTCGTCGCCCGCAGTGCACTCCGAGCGCAGTACCGCGGCGTTCTGCTCGGCCCACGCGTCGGCGCCCGGTACGTACCGCACGTCGACGTAGCTGAGCACGTAGCGCGGCGCCGGAAGGCCGCGGCCCGTGCGGTTCTCGATGATCGACGACAGGTGCGGGTAGGGGATCGGCACCACGTCGCGATGACGGCGCAGCGCGTCCGCGACCGACCCGAGGAGCTCGCTGAGCGCGGAGGTGGCGGGCAGCGCGACGTCCACGGGCATCAGGCCGACGAACCAGCCGGCAGACGTGGCCCATCGCTCCTCCGAGCGGGTGTGCATCGGCATGACGAAACGCACGTGCTCGCGCCCGGTCAGCGCGGCCTCGGCACGCGCGAAGGCGCCGACCACCCCGTTGCCGGCCTTGCCGCCGGCGGCCTTGCACGCCGCGTCGAACGCGGCGGTGCGCTCGGCGTCGAGCAGCTGAAGCGAGAGGCTGGACTGGAACACCCGGAGGTTCGGACGGTCCGGGTGCTCGGTGAGCGGCAACCCGAAGCGGGGCGAGTCCCCGTCGTCGGCCGCGAGGTAATCGAGCCACGTCCGGACCGCCGGGTGCTCGAAGTCGATGTGCTCGAACCGCTCCCGCTCCAGCGAGCAGAAGTCGAGGAAGCTGCCGGACGGCGGCAGCTCCGCCGGACGGCCCGCGAGCTCGGCGCGGTAGAGGGACGTGAGCTCGCTGATCGCGAGGACCTGGGTGTAGGCGTCCATCACCGAGTGGTCCGCGCCGAAGACGACGGTGAATCCGGGCCGCCCCGGGTCGTCGACGGTGGCGAGGACGCAGTGCGGCCACCGGGACGGCGTGATGGTGGCGTCGAAGTAGTTCTTGAGGTGCTGGTACACCCTCAGCGAGGTGTGCAGCTCGCCCACCGGCTGCGCGGTGAAGTCGATCGACTCGGGCGGCGTCGTGGTACGTACCAGGGTGCCGTCGTCCGTGCGGGAGATCAGGCTGCGGAAGGCCTCGTGGCGGGCGAACCAGCGGTTGAGGGCGCGGCGCAGCACGTCGGGGTCCAGGTTCTCGGCGATCTGCCACACCCCGCCGATCCACTCGCCGGGCCGCACGACAGCGCTGCTGTGGAGCGCTGCGCGCCGCACGTGATCGGCCTGATTGTGGCTCGGCGGCCGGTGGTCTACGCGCCATCCGGTGTCCGGATCGACGACCACGGGGATCCACTCGGTGACGTGGCCGGTCGTGAGCGGGTAGTCGGCCAGTTCGGTGTACTCCACGGTGCTCCTCCTCGATGTGGTGGGTGATGGTGCGTCGGATCAGGCGGCCGCGCCCACGGTGAGCAGGTGCCGGGCCTCCTGCACGACCCGCTGCAGGATCGGATCCAGCGGGCCGCCGGGCGTCTCGGGGCGGCCGCGCAGTTCCACCGACAGCCGGCCGGCGAAGACGGAGAGCACGTACGAGACCGCGTGCTGCGCGGGATCGCTCCGCTGCGAATGGAAGTCGAGTACCGCGATCCCCGCGGGAACCGCCGGGACGGGGACGGTGCCCAGGTCGTCGATCCGGCCGGCCGGCGCGTCGGCACGGCCGATCAGCTCGTCGATCAGGTCGATGAGCGGGATCGCCCGTGCCCGAGCGCAATCGATCAGTCCGGCGGTTTCCGCCGCATCGAAGCGCACGCGGCGGGCATCGTCGGCGCGCGTGCGTCCGCGCTCCCGCGGCTCCCGCCCGGCGGCTGCGGCCAGGCGCTGCGGCTCGGTGGGGAGACCGAAGGTCCGTGCGCCCGTCGGGCGGTGCACGAGCGGCCGGGCGCCGCCCGCCAGTGCGGCGTAGAACTCGAACAGCCGCGCCGCCGGAGCGATTACGCCGACGGGGGCGGCCGCGACACGGCCGATCCACAGAGTGAGGCGGCTCTCGTCGCCGATCCCGGTGAGCGACAGGGCCGAGAGCTGCTCGGAGCCGACGAACTCCGGGGGCGCCTGGGTGAAACCGCCCCACGGTGCCGCCGCATCGCGGAAGCCGATGGCCGCGGCGACCGCCGGATCGCCAGGGGCGAACCGGAATCGATCGCGCTCCGCGATCATCCGGGCGGCGAAGGCGGGGTACTCCTCCAGCAGGGCCGCGTACGCCGCGCGGAGCGCGGTGACGTCGACCCGGCCGTGCAGGGCGAACGAGCATCCGTCCGCCCCGCGGATCGCGGAGGGCGGTACCGGCGCCCCCGGGGCGGCGAACGGGCGGATCGGCGTGGTCATGGCAATGACGCTAAAACGAGGTTGATTCCGTTCGCGAGCCAAACGAGTAGTGTCGATCGTCACTGCCCGAGACTCTTGACCCCGGTTGCGTTAAACCGGCGAACGGAACGAAGTGGACGTTCCCGCAGCTTGAACAGTGTAAAAAATTGAAGCTTCGAGTGTGGATGCCAGCTGGGGAAACGTGCCGATTCCGCCGTGTTAACGCGATGCTAACGTGATTCGGTGATCGAATCTTATGATGTCGGACACATCGCGACCGCGAAGATCACCCGCCGGCGGTCCAGAGCGCGATCACGTCGACGCCCAGGCTCGTCAGAAGGTCGCGCGTGAGCGGGAGGGAGATCCCGATGACCGAGCTGGGATCGCCGTCGATCCCCTCGATGAACCAACCGCCGAGCCCGTCCAGGGTGAACGCGCCGGCCACCTGGAGCGGTTCCCCGGTCGCGACGTACGCCTCGATCTCCGCGTCCGACGGTGCGCCGAACCGCAGCGTCGTCGCTCCGGTCCCGACCGCCTCGCCGGCCACGGCGCCGTCGTCGAGGAGGACCGCGCAGTGACCGGTCAGGAGGCGGCCCGTGCGCCCGCGCATCGCGCGCCAGCGCGCCGCCGCGACGTCGGGGGTGTGCGGCTTGCCGACGAGCTCGCCGTCGATGGACAGCATCGAGTCGCAGCCGATCACGACGGCGCGGCCGGGGACGGCACCGTCGGACACGATGCGGGAGACGACGTCCCGGGCCTTCGCCCGGGCCAGCTCGGTGACCGAATCCTCATGCGTGGCTCCCGGACCCAGGGCGGCGAGGACCGCGTCCTCATCGACCTGCGAAACCGATACCAGCGGGGAGGTGCCGGCCGCGCGCAGCACCGACAGCCGCGCCGGGGAGGCCGACGCGAGCACGAGGCGCACGGGAGCGGGGATCAGGACCCCTTGGTCCAGAACAGGGGGTCTGGCTGGTGAACGCGTTGGGGCCGTTGAAGTACTGCGGCCGCATCCGGTCGCGGTTGTCGCCCCACAGCGACTTCGGCGCCGTGCCCGGCTGCGGCGCGGAGCCGCTCGCGGCGGCCAGCACCGCGACCACCGCGGCGACGTCCGCGTCGGACGGGTTGCCCTTCTCGAACCGGATGGCGGCGCGGAGCTTCTCGACGTCGGCCGCGCTGGGCTCGACCGGCTTCTGCTCGCCGGTCACAGCGGGATGTTCCCGTGCTTGCGGGGCAGGGTGGCGACCACCTTGCGCTCGAGCATGTTCAGCGCCGTGACGATCTGGCCACGCGTGTGCGACGGCAGGACCACGGCGTCGACGTAGCCGCGCTCGGCCGCCACGTACGGGTTCACCAGCGTGTCCTCGTACTCCTGCTGGAGCTTCAGGCGCAGCGCGTCCACGTCCTCGCCGTTCTCGGCGGCCGCGGCCAGCTCCTTGCGGTACACGAAGCCGACCGCGCCCGACGCGCCCATCACGGCGAACTGGGCCGTGGGCCACGCGAGGTTGATGTCGGCGCCCATGTCCTTGCTGCCCATCACGCAGTACGCGCCGCCGTAGGCCTTGCGGGTGACCACGGTGATCTTCGGGACCGTGGCCTCGCCGTAGGCGTAGAGCAGCTTCGCGCCGCGCCGGATGATGCCGTCGTACTCCTGGCCGGTGCCGGGCAGGAAACCGGGCACGTCGACCAGCGTGACGATGGGGATGTTGAAGGCGTCGCAGAAGCGCACGAAGCGGGCGGCCTTCTCCGAGGCGTCGATGTCGAGGCAGCCGGCCAGCTGGGTGGGCTGGTTGGCCACCAGGCCCACGCTGCGGCCGTCGATGCGGCCGAAGCCGACGATGATGTTCATCGCGCGCTGCGGCTGGATCTCGAGGAACTCGTCGTCGTCGAGCAGGCGGCGGATGACCTCGTGCATGTCGTACGGCTGGTTCGGCGAGTCCGGGATCAGGGTGTCGAGCTCGCGGTCCTCGTCGGTGAGCGAGTCCTCGATCGAGCCGGTGAGCGGGTCGGTCGGGACGAAGCGCGGGGCCTCGGCGCGGTTGTTCGACGGCAGGTAGGTGAGCAGCTCGCGGACGTAGTCCAGCGCGTCCTGCTCGCCCGAGGCGACGTAGTGCGCCGTGCCGGACTTGGTCATGTGGGTCTGGGCGCCGCCCAGCTCCTCCTTCGAGACCTCCTCGCCGGTGACGGACTTGATGACGTCCGGGCCGGTGATGAACATCTGGCTCTCGTGGTCCACCATCACCACGAAGTCCGTCAGCGCGGGGAGTAGACGTGGCCGCCGGCGGCCGCGCCCATCACCACGGAGATCTGCGGGATGACGCCCGAGGCCTGCGTGTTGCGCATGAAGATCTGGGAGTACAGGGCGAGCGAGACCACGCCCTCCTGGATGCGCGCGCCGGCACCGTCGATGATGCCGACCAGCGGGCGGCCGGTCTTCATCGCCAGATCCATGACCTTGACGATCTTCTCGCCGTAGACCTCGCCGAGCGAGCCGCCGAAGACGGTCGAGTCCTGGCTGAAGACGCACACCTCGCGGCCGTCGATGGTGCCGTAGCCGGCCACCACGCCGTCGCCGACGGGGCGCCGCGCCGCCATGCCGAAGTTGGTCGAGCGGTGCTGCGCCAACTTGTCGAGCTCCACGAAGGAGCCCTCGTCGAGCAGTGCGAGCACGCGCTCGCGAGCCGTGAGCCGGCCCTTCTCGTGCACCTTGTCGATCGCGGCCTGCCCCATCGGGGCCATGGCCTCGGCGTCCTTCGCGCGAAAGGCGGCCAGCTTGCCGGCGGTGGTGTGGATGCTGGGCTCGGCGTCAGCGGTGTTGCCGGCGCCGGCCGCGCCGTCGGTGGTGGAGGCACTCGTCATACCCCTGACTGTAACCAATAGAGTCGGCGTGAAGCCGCACTGCCCATCGATGGAGGAGGCCGTGGTGCCCCTGGATCAGATCGCGATCGCCGATGCCGTGCGCGGCACCCGCTGGCACGAGGTGTCGGTGGTGCCCAGCACCGGCTCGACCAACGCCGACCTCGCGGACGGCGTGCGGGCGGGCGACGCCCCGGGCGCGTCCTCATCGCCGACGTCCAGACCGCCGGCCGGGGCCGTCACCTGAGGCCCTGGTCCGCGCCGGCGGGGACCCAGCTGTCGGTGTCGGTGACGGTGGCCGTGCCCGCCGCGGTCGCGCCGCGCGCCGGCTGGCTCTCGCTCGTCACCGGCGTCGCGGCCGTGGCCGCGGTGCGCGAGGTCACCGGCCTGGCAGCGGGCCTGAAGTGGCCCAACGACGTGCTGCTCGACGCAGCGCCGGGCAAGCGGGGCGGCAAGACCGCCGGCATCCTCTCGGAACTCGCGACGGCGCCCGACGGTGCCCTCGTAGCCGTGATCGGGACGGGCCTGAACACCACGCTCGCCGCGGCGGACGTGCCGGTGGAGACGGCCACGTCGCTGCAGCTGGCCGGCGCCGAGGCGCCCGACCGGACCGCGCTCGCGATCGCCTACCTCCGCCACCTGGACGCGGGCCTGGGCGCCTGGACGTCCGATCCCGCGTCCGCCCGGGCCGCCTACCTCGCCGAGTGCGTCACGATCGGCCAGCGGGTCACGGTGTCGCTGCCCGCCGACGGGACGCTGGAGGGCACCGCCGTCGACGTGGACGCCGAGGGCCGCATCGTGGTCGCGGACGACGCCGGGACCCGGCACGTGCTCTCCGCCGGCGACGTCACGCACCTGCGGCCGGCCTGACCGATGGGTTTCCCGGGCAAGGCGCTGATCGACGACGAGCGCGTGCTGCTGCACACCCGGCCGCACTGGCGCCGAATGGTCGCCCCCGTGCTCGTGCTGTTCGCGGCGTGCGCCGCCGGGGGGATCGCCCTGGGCCTCATCACCAGGGTGAAGCCCGACGGTGCGCTGTCGTTCTGGCTCGTGCTCGCCGTCGTCGCCGCCTGGGTCGCCGTCGTGCTCTGGTGGACGGTGCGCCCCTGGGTGTCGTGGCGCGCGACCCACCTCGTGGTCACCGACCTGCGGATCATGTTCCGCTCGGGTATCGCGCGTCGCCGCGGGATCGACATCCCGCTGCGGCGCATCAACTCGGTCCAGTACCACCAGCGGCTCGTCGACCGGGTGCTGCGCTCGGGCGTGCTCACCGTCGAATCGGCGGGCGAGGACCCGCTCGACTTCCCGGGCGTGCCGCGCATCGCGGCGGTGCACGCGCTCGTCCTCGACGCGCTGGACGACGCCGATGACTTCACCGGACGCGACGGCGGCTCCGCGGAGTACTCTCGGCGCCCATGACCACCACCCGCGTGCTCCTGGCCGAGGACGACGAGGCGATCGCGTCGCCGTTGGCGCGGGCGCTCTCGCGCGAGGGCTACGACGTGACCGTGGCCGGCACCGGCACCGAGGCGCTGTCCCGCGCGCTCGACGAGGAGTTCGCCCTGCTCATCCTCGACCTCGGACTGCCCGAGATGGACGGGCTCGAGGTGTGCCGCGAGGTGCGCGCCGCGCGCCCCGACGTCGCCGTGTTGATGCTCACCGCGCGCACGGACGAGATGGACTTCGTCGTCGGGCTCGACGCCGGCGCCGACGACTACGTGGGCAAGCCCTTCCGCATGTTCGAGCTGATGGCCCGCACCCGAGCCCTGCTGCGGCGCAGCGCACCGGCGACCGGCGCGGCCGAGGTGCTCGACGCGGGTGGGATCCGGCTGGACGCCACCGCGCGGCGCGTCACCGTCGAGGGCGAGGACGTGAGCCTGGCCAACAAGGAGTTCGAGCTCCTCAAGTTCCTCATGGAGCACGCCGGGCGGCTGCTGTCCCGCGAGGAGATCCTCACCGAGGTGTGGGGGGATTCCGACCTGCGCGGGTCGAAGACCCTGGATATGCACATCTCCTGGTTGCGCCGCAAGATCGGCGACGACACCGGCCAGCAGCGGCGCATCGTCACCGTGCGCGGCGTGGGCTTCCGGTTCGACGCGGAGTAGCCCGGCGGTCGGTGCCGCGGCAGGGCTCAGCGGGGCTCGGGCTCGGGGCGGACGGAGCGCTCGGGCGGCACGTCCGGGTCCGCAGCGGGTAGGAAGATCGCGAACGTCGTGGGCTTGCGGCTCTGTAGTGTCAGGCGGCCACCGTCGCCCTCGATGAACGCGCGGGCGAGCGCGAGGCCCACCCCGGTCCCGTTGCCCGCGGAATAGCCGCGCCGGAAGATGCGCTGCGCGTCGGCGTCCGAGATGCCCGAGCCCTCGTCGGCGACGGTGACCAGCACGGTGCGCGCGCCGACAGATCCGAAGGTGACGGTGACGTCCCCGCGGCCGTGGGCGAGCGCGTTGTCGATCAGCACCGCGACCGCCTCGCGCAGACGGGCGGGAGTGGCGCGGGTCGGGAGCGCTGCCGACGTTCCGGGTGCGACGGTGAGCCGCCGGCCCGCCCGGGCGAACGGGGGCGCGAGGTCGGCGATGAGCGCGGTCAGCTCGGTGCGGACGTCGATCGCGTCGAGCGAGTACTTCTCGGCGCGGGCGGCCCGCACCATGTCGCCGACGGCGGACGTGAGCCGGTCCACCTGGTCGAGTGCGGCCTGCGCCTCCGAGACCACCTCCGGGTCCGGGTGCAGCGTGAGCTCGTCGAGCCGGATGTGCACCGCGGTGAGGCGGCTGCGCAGCTGGTGCGAGACGTCGCCGACGATCTGTCGCTCGCGCTGGAGCCGGTCCGAGATCTCCTCGGTGGCGGCGTCGAGAACGTCGAGGACGCGGTCGAGCTCCTCGATGCCGTGTCGGTGCGGGTCCGGCCGGAAGTCGCCGTCGGCGAGGCGCTGCGCCCGGTCGGCAACGTCCTGGACCGGGTCCGCGACGCGGCTCGCGGTCACCGCGGCGACCACGAAGCCGGCCGTGACCGACAGGGCCATCACGATGAGCTCGATGGTCAGGGCGCGGTACTGCTCGCTCCGGACCGTCGAGTAGTCCTGCTCCAGCCGCAGCACTCCGGCGTCGCCCAGGGAGGTGCCCTCGACCATCGGCCGCTCGATCGGATCCTCGGCGCCGACGGTGAGCTCGTGCGGTGTGCCGGAGGCGTCCGTGTAATTGAGCACGAGGCGCCCGCCGGACGGGACGAGCAGCCGTAGCGCGTCCACCGGGGGATCACCGACGGTGCCGGTGCGCTGCTCGTGCCCGAGGATCTCCGAGGACGCCCGCTGGAGGCGGTGCTGCAGGTCGGTGCGGGCGGTGTCGTCCAGCCAGCGCCACGTGTAGAACATCAGCGGTAGGCCCAGGAACAGGCCGGTGACGGCGACGACCGTGATCGTCGAGCGGAGAATCCGGTGCCGCACGCTGCGGTCGGTCGAGCGGCCCACGCCGCAGACGCTACCGCTCGGACGAGGCGGCCGGATCGCCCGTGGTGAGGATAGTCTCCTGCGCCGGGGCGTCGCGCTGGTCCTCGGGGAACGCCCAGCGGCGCAGCGCCCAGAACCGGAACGCCATCTGCAGCAGGTTGCCGACGATGTAGTTGAGCACGAAGTCGACCACGATCAGCGTGGTCTTCGAATCGACGTTGCGCAGGTCGAAGAAGTTGTTCGCGATGAAGATCGGCGCGGCCATGATGAGCACGCCGATGCCGGAGATCGCGAAGAAGAGCAGGGCCTCGTGGTGCTTCTCGCGGCCGCCGCGATGCTTGAAGCTCCACTCGCTGTTGAGGATGTACGACAGGATCACGGCGCAGACGCCGGAGAAGACCTTGGCGACTGTGGGCTTGTCGTCGAGCACCGTGAGAACCAGGCCGTAGAAGATGGCCAGGTCGAACACGCACGTCGTGGCGCCGACGATGGCGAACTTGATCAGCTCGTGGTGTTGCATGACGAGCCCGCGGAGGGGTGCCGGGGTGCGATCCAGAATCGCCTCGATGAAAGCCACGTGCGCCACTGTAACGGAATCCGAAATAGTACCGCGCCCAGTGTGACGCGGTCGGGTGGGGGCCGTCACGGCGCGGCGGGTGCCCGGCGGGCTACGCGGACCTGCGATTATGGACCGGTGACTGTTCCGTATCGCGGCCGTGAGCGGCCTGTGGAATCCGGCCGTGAGCGGCCTGTGGAATCCGGCCGTGAGCGGCCTGTGGAATCCGGCCCGGGGCGGCCGGTGGTGGCGATGATCGGCGGGGGACAGCTGGCCCGCATGACGCACCAGGCGGCGATCGCGCTCGGGCAGTGCCTGCGTGTGCTCGCGGCGTCACCGGACGAGCCGGCGGCCCAGGTCAGCCCCGATGTGGTGCTCGGTGACCACGACAGTCTCGCCGACCTGCGCCGCGTCGCGACCGGAGCGCACGCGGTGACCTTCGACCACGAGGGCGTGCCCTCGAGCACCTGCTCGCGCTGCAGGCCGAGGGCGTCACGGTCAACCCGCCGCCGCAGGCGCTGCTGTACGCGCAGGACAAGCTGGCGATGCGGCACCGTCTGGCCGAGCTCGGAGCGCCCGTGCCGGGCTTCGCCGAGGTGACCTCGGTCGACGACGTCCGCGCGTTCTGGGCGCGATACGACGGTGCCGTGGTCCTCAAGGCGGTGCGCGGCGGGTACGACGGCCGCGGTGTGTGGCTGCCGGACACGCTCGCCGAGGCGTTGTCGGTGGCCGAGGAGCAGTTGGTCGCCGGTGTGCAGCTGATCGCCGAGCAGCGGGTCGAGCTCTTCCGCGAGTTGTCGGCGATGGTCGCGCGGTCGCCGTTCGGGCAGGGCGCGACGTGGCCCGTGGTCGAGACCGTGCAGCGCCACGGGCAGTGCGCGGTGGTGCTGGCGCCCGCACCGGGGCTGTCCGACGAGGACGCGTCGTTCGCGGAGGCGCTCGCACTGCGCCTGGCGAAGGAGCTGGGCGTGGTGGGCGTGATGGCGGTCGAGCTGTTCCAGACCCCGTCGGGCGAGATGCTGGTCAACGAGCTCGCCATGCGCCCCCACAATTCGGGGCACTGGTCGATGGACGGCTGCGTCACCAGTCAGTTCGAGCAGCACCTGCGCGCGGTGTTGGACTACCCGCTGGGCGACACCGCGGCGCGGGCGCCGCTGACCGTCATGGCGAACGTGCTGGGGGCACCGTCGGAGCCCGCGATGAGCATGGACGAGCGGCTGCACCACCTGATGGCGCGGATGCCGGACGCGCGGGTGCACCTGTACGGGAAGCAGGGGCGGCCGGACCGGAAGATCGGGCACGTGAACCTGGTCGGTGCGCTCGACGGCGACCGGGACGACCCGGCGTACGTCGCGGAGCTGCGGGAACGGGCGGAACGGGCGGCCACCTGGCTGGCGACCGCCGAATGGACCGATGGATGGAGTGTGCATGGCTGACAACGGTGGATCGACCGGGGGACCCCGGGTCGGACTGATCATGGGCAGCGACTCGGACTGGCCGACGATGGAGGCCGCCGCCGAGGCGCTCGCCGAGTTCGGGATCCGCTTCGAGGTGGGCGTGGTCTCCGCGCACCGGACGCCACAGCGGATGCTGAACTACGCGTCGGGCGCCGCGGAGCGGGGTGTCGAGGTGATCATCGCCGGCGCCGGCGGGGCGGCGCACCTGCCGGGCATGGTCGCGTCGGCGACGCCGTTGCCCGTGATCGGCGTGCCGGTGCCGCTGAAGCACCTGGACGGCATGGACTCGCTGCTGTCGATCGTGCAGATGCCCGCCGGTATCCCGGTCGCGACGGTGTCCGTGGGCGGCGCCCGCAACGCCGGCCTGCTGGCGGTGCGGATCCTCGGCGCCGCGGATCCCGCGTTGCGCGCGCAGATGGCCGCGTTCCAGGCGGATCTGGAGCAGATGGTGCTCCGCAAGGACGACGCGCTGCGCGCGAAGCTGCTCGAGGGCTGAATCTGCCCGGTTCTCCCACCCTTTTCGCGGGAGCCTGCGGGATTCCCACCCTTTTCGCGGCAGCCCACCCCGCACGCGAGGTGTGCTGCCGCGAAACGGGTGGGACGGGCGACCTGGGGCCCTGTGGATGAGATCGACGACCCTCGATCGTGGCTTCACCCTGCTGTGGATGAACAGTGTTCATAGCCGTACGGTGCCGAGGGGTCCGTGTTCACTGGCGGCATGGGAGATTCGACCGCGAGCAGAGCTGATGGCCACCGGGTGGACCACCGACAGGCTGACCGCGGCCGTGCGCGCCGGCCGGTTGTACCGTCCGGCGCCCGGGAAGTACGCGCCGAACGTGGCGGAGACCGCTGCGGAGCGCTATCGCACGCGGGTACTCGCGACGGCGACCGGGCGCTCCGCGGTAGTCAGCCACGAGAGCGCGGCGGCGCTGCACGGGATCCCCTACCTGAGACCGACGCGCGACAAGATCCACTTCACTGTGAACCGTAGCCACGGCGGAGGGTTGCGGGGCAAGGTGCACCTGCATTCGCGACCGTTGCGCGACGACGAGATCATGGTCGTCGATGGGGTTCGCGCCACCGACCGCGCGCGCACCGCCGTGGACTGCGGGATGACCGGCGACCTCGAGCGCGCGGTCTGCGCCTTCGACGCCGTCCGGCACGTGCTGCGGTACCCGAACCCGGAGGATCCGGAACCCGTCCCGCTTGAGGAACTGCGGCTCTGCATCGATCGACTGGGGCGTCGACGTGGGGTCGCGTCCGCCCGCCTCGGGCTGGAACTGTCGGTGACCTGTAGTGGGTCGCCGGGAGAATCGTGGTCGCGGATCCAGATGCGCGGCCGGGGACTGCCGACGCCGCAGCTGCAGACCGAGCACGTGCTGGCGGGCTGCACGTTCTACACGGATTTCGAATGGGGCGGCTCCCTGGTCGGTGAGTTCGACGGCCGCGACAAGTACGGCGAGACCGATGACGAGGTCGAGGAGGCGCTCGCCGCGGAGAAGGCCCGCCAGGAACACCTCGAGGCAGCTGGATTCGAGGTGATCCGTTGGCGATGGCGGGTGTTGAACACGCCCGGTCGGCTCGAGCAGCTGCTGCTGCCGGCGATGCGTCGCCACGGCGTGGTCCGGGCGTCCGCATGACCGCGGGGCGCGCGGCGCGGGCGACACGGAGCGGAGGAACGAAGCCTCCCACCCTTTCGCGGCTACCCACCCCGCGTGCGAGGTGGGTAGCCGCGAAAAAGGTGGGAGAACCGCGAGGGGTCGCGGATCGGGTGGGAGACGTGCCGTTGTGCCGGAGGACAACGGCACCGTCGGGAAACGGTTACGAGCGACTAACTGGCGGCGGAGCCGGCATGGATACAATCAGCGGCGGACGAAACACGTAGACCCCTGATGGAGGCCGTCATGGCAGGTAACCCCGACTTCGACCTGTTCCAGCTCCCCGAGGAGCACGAGGAACTGCGCGCGGCCATCCGGGCGCTCGCGGAGCGCGACATCGCGCCGCACGCCAAGGACGTCGACGAGAAGGAGCGGTTCCCGCAGGAGGCGCTGGACGCGCTGGTCGCCAGCGGCTTCAACGCCATCCACGTGCCCGAGGAGTACGGCGGCCAGGGTGCGGACTCGGTCGCGACCTGCATCGTGATCGAGGAGGTGGCGCGCGTCTGCGGCAGCTCCTCGCTGATCCCCGCCGTGAACAAGCTCGGCACCATGGGCCTGATCCTCAACGGCTCCGAGGAGCTCAAGCAGCACGTGCTGCCGTCGCTCGCCGAGGGCGAGGCCATGGCCTCCTACGCCCTCTCCGAGCGCGAGGCCGGTTCCGACGCCGCGTCGATGCGCACCCGCGCCCGTCGCGAGGGTGACGAGTGGGTGCTCAACGGTTCCAAGTGCTGGATCACCAACGGCGGCAAGTCCACCTGGTACACGGTCATGGCCGTCACCGACCCCGAGAAGGGCGCCAACGGCATCAGCTCCTTCATCGTCCACAAGGACGATCCGGGCTTCTCCGTGACCGGCTACGAGCACAAGCTGGGCATCAAGGGCAGCCCCACCGCCGAGCTGGCGTTCGAGGAGTGCCGCATCCCCGCGATGCGCATGATCGGCGACGAGGGCACCGGCTTCAAGACCGCGCTGCAGACCCTCGACCACACCCGCCCGACCATCGGCGCGCAGGCTGTCGGCATCGCGCAGGGCGCGCTCGACGTGGCGATCGAGTACATCAAGGACCGCAAGCAGTTCGGCAAGTCCATCTCCGAGTTCCAGGGCGTCCAGTTCATGGTCGCCGACATGGCGATGCGCCTCGAGGCCGCCCGCCTCATGGTCTACACCGCGGCCGCCCGCGCCGAGCGCGGCGAGAAGAACCTCGGCTTCATCAGCTCCGCGTCGAAGTGCTTCGCCTCCGACGTCGCGATGGACGTCACCACCGACGCCGTCCAGCTGCTCGGCGGCGCCGGCTACACCCGCGATTTCCCGGTCGAGCGGATGATGCGTGACGCCAAGATCACCCAGATCTACGAGGGCACCAACCAGGTCCAGCGCCTGGTCATGTCGCGCCAGCTGCTGCGCTGAACCGTCGGCGGGCCGGTTCCAGCTCGCCGTCGATTCGATAACGATTCGCCCCCGCCCGGCCCGTGCCTAGCCTGGACCGGACGGAAGGGGCTCTCGTGCTTCGTGGGGCAGGTGTTCGCAGGTCAGCCGGTGCGACGGTGACGGTGCTCGCGCTGGGCGCGGTCCTCACGGCGTGCTTCGAGGACGGGCCGGTGACGGCACCGTCGGGCGTGAAGCTGCCGCCGGTCTCGGCGACGACCACGGCGCCATCGGGAACAGTCACCGCGACCACGACGAGCGCGCGCGGCACCTCCAGCACGAGCGTGCGCGTCACGACGTCGCGCGCGCCGAGCACGAGCGCGCGCACGGCACCGTCGTCGACGATGCTCTCGGACCTGCGGATGGGCCGGCACGACGGCTACGACCGGCTGGTGCTGCAGTTCACCGGCGACGTGCCGCCGTACACCGTGACTCGCGCGGCCGGTCCGATCACCGAGTGCGGCTCGGGGCTCGACGCGGGCGGACCGGGGAGTACCTGGTGCTCAGGATCGAGCCGATCGCCCTGTTCGACGACGACGGCAAGCCTGCCTACACCGGCGCGAACACCGTCGCCGGTCCCGGCCGGGCGATCTCGCGGGCGATCATCTCGTGCGCGTTCGAGGGACAGCTGCAGGTGGCGGTCAAGCTCACCGGCAACGACCAGCGCTACGCCGATTCCACGCTCGCCGGGCCGTCCCGGATCGTGCTCGACGTGCGGCAGTAGGTCTCAGGCCACGCGGGCGGTCGCCTTCTCGACGGTGAACTTGTCCGTCAGCGTCGCCGGGTCCGGATTCGACACGTGGATGACCGAGGCCGACGCGGCGAACGGGGCGAGCAGGCCGTCGTACAGGTCGTCGACGGTGCGCCACTCGCGCGTCGAGAGCACCCGGTCGCCCGCGGCGTAGCCGGCGGAGGCGGACAGGGCGGTGCTCCGGGCGACCACGATCTCGGCGGAGTCCCCGGCGAGCACCGGCAGATCCGCGCCGGCTCCGCCGGGAGTGAACGCGTCGGGGTGCACGCGGACCTCGGTGGTGTAGTCGTCGATGCCCGGCGGGAGATCGCGGACGGCCAGGCCAAAGGCGTCGAGGCCCACGGCGAGGATCTCGTCGGCGTCGCCGGCCTCGTCGATCCGGTCCGGGGCGCAGAAGTTCACGTCGCCGGGCTCGCCGAACCGCACTTCGCAGCCCGCCCACCAGGCGCCGAACAGGATCCCCGCGGTCTGCCAGTGCGCGGGCAGGAGCACCCCGACGGGGTCGCCCGGGCCCAGGCCGTACTGGTCGCGCAGCAGGTTCCCGCACTTCGCGGCCCAGTTTCCCAGCGTGATCGCCGACAGGCCCATGCGGGCACCGGCTCGATTCGGCCCGCTCGCTTCGCTCCCGGCGCCGTAGGCGTCGTCGTACCAGGTGAAGCGAGGCGCGGCGGGCTCGGCCTCGACGATCGGCACCAGTAGCCGATCGGTCACCGTCAGTCCACGCACGGGACGCCTCCGTTCTGCTCGGCGGTGAAGCCGGGGCGGTTGAGGAGCGAGCTGATCCGGGCCGCCTCCTCGGGGTCGAGGGCCTCGGTCATGCCGGGCGGGATCGACTTCGTCGTGGTGGTCGTCGCCGCGTCGGAGCCGGAGTAGTTCGCGGAGCCGGGACCGGAGTAACCGTCCTGCAGCAGGACCTTGACGTGGCCCGCCTCGACCGACGTGCTCGCGACCACCGGGATTCCGCCGAGCAGCGCGGCGACGGCCTTGGCGCCCTGGTCGTTCGACGAGCTGGCCAGCACGGCGCTCTGACTGCTGAGCCCGGCCTCGCCGGTGGTCGCGTTGCTCGTGCCGCCCTTGGCGAAGCCCTTCCCGGCGAGGAAGGAGGAGACGCCGCCCGCGAGGCCCGTGGTGGAGCCCGCGTTCACCACGTCGACGGTGTACGACCCGCGGTCGACCGACGGCACGGACGCGGAGGACGGCGTGGCCTTCTTGGTCTTGGTGTTCGGGTCCTCGCCCAGCAGGCCGGACACGTACGCCTGCACCTGCTTCGGGTCGACGACCACCACGGACTGCATGCCGTCGTCGCTCCAGCCGTCGTCGCGGACCACGGGCACGGTCGAGAACTTGATGTTGCCCGCCGACAGGTTCGCGAGCTCCTTCGCGAAGTTCATCACGTCCCAGTCGCTGTCGAGCGTGACCGACGTGGTGAGCGCGTTCTGCAGCTGGCTGAGCTTGTTCGGGCTCGTGAGCGTGCCGGTCGAGAGCACTTTGCTCGCGAGTGAGGCCATGAACACCTGCTGGCGCGTCACGCGGTCCAGGTCGCCGCGGGGAAGTCCGTGCCGCTGCCGGACGAAGCTCAGCGCCTGCGGGCCCTTGAGGGTCTGCTTGCCCGCCTTGAAGCGGGCGCCCGAGAACGAATCGTTGACGGGCCGCTTGAGGCACACCTCGACGCCGCCCACGGCGTCGGTGAGGCGCGAGAACCCGACGAGGCCGATCTCGGCGTATCTGTCGACCGAGACGCCGGTGAGGTCGGCGACGGTGTCGATGAGCGCCTTGCGGCCCTCCTCGTTCCCCCGGTGCACCGCCTCCTTCTCGTCGACGCCCTCCTCCATGAGTTTGTCCCGGGTCACGTTGGCCGCGCCGGCGAACGCCGAGTTGATCTTGCCCTTGCCCTGGTCGGGGATGGCGACGTACGCGTCGCGCGGGATGGAGATCGCGGTGGCCGACTTCCCGTCGTTGGGGATGCGGATCAGGATGATGGTGTCGGTGTTCAGCGTGCCGTCGTCGAAGCCCGCGTTGAGCCGCGCGAGCTCCTGCTTGGTGAGCGGATTGCCCTTGGCGTCGGTGCGCGAGTCGGTGCCGACGAGCAGGATGTCGGTCGCGCCGTCGGGCTTGGCGGCCAGCGTCGGGCCGCGCTCGATGTCGCCCGCGAACCGCGACCACCAGAACCAGGCGACACCTGTCACCACCAGCACGATCGCCGTGAGCAGTGCGATGGCGGCCTTGCCGCTGCGCTCCACGCGCTCGCGGGTGTCGGCCGAGAGGTCCGCCGCGCGGGGACCTGCCGGGACCGGACCTTCGGCTCACCGTCGGCGACGCCCTCGTTCTCCGCCCGGACGCTCCGGCGCGGCGCGCCGGAGTTGCGGGAATGCCGCGCCCCACGGCGATTCGGGCTGTCGGCCACCACCACTCCTTCTCGACGGAAAACATCGCGTTCTCACGGGCCGACTGCTCCGGCCGCGCTCGATCACATCCCCATAACGGTACCGACCGAACCTGGCGAGGTACGCAGACGTGGCCGTCGCGTACGGTTCGCGGTGTGGACGTGGTGGTCACCGGCGCGGCCGGGCAGCTCGGATCGGCCCTGGTCGCGGCGGCTCGCGAGCGGGGTATCGAGGCCCGCGGGCTGCGTCGCGCCGACCTCGACGTGACTTCGCCACACGCCGTCGCGGGCCTCGATCTGGGGCCGCGAACGGTGCTGATCAACTGCGCCGCGCACACCGCCGTCGACGCGGCCGAGTCCGCGCCGCAGGCCGCCGGGGCCCTCAACGCGCTCGCCCCCGGCTTGCTGGCCCGACGGTGCGCCGCCACCGGCGCCCGGCTGGTGCAGGTCTCGACGGACTACGTGTTCGGCACCGCCCCGGTGCCGCCGCGGCCGTGGGAGCCGGGCGACCCGACCGGCCCGGCGAGCGTCTACGGGCGCACCAAGCTCGACGGCGAGCGGGCGGCGCTCGCGGAGGATCCGCGCACCGTCGTCGTGCGGACCGCCTGGGTGTACACCGGTCGGCGTCCCGCGCCGGGCGGCGCGGGCGGCGCTAACGGCGCTAACGGCGCGGGCGGCGTCGGGTGGGCGCCGGACTTCGTGGGGACGATGGGGCGGCTCGCCGGGCAGGGCGTGGATCCGAAGGTGGTCGACGACCAGACCGGCTCGCCCACCTATGCGCCGGACCTGGCCGCGGGCCTGCTGGACCTGGCCGAGCTGCTGGGCGTCGATCCCACGCGACCCGGAGGGGTGCTGCACGCGGCGGGCGGCGGCGCGGCCTCGTGGTTCGACGTGGCCCGTGGCGTCTTCGAGCGGGTGGGCGCGGATCCCGGGCGGGTCTCGCCGTGTACGACCGCGGAGTTCCCGCGGCCCGCGCCGCGGCCGGCGTACTCGGTGCTCTCGTCGCGGGCGTGGGTGGACGCGGGCCTGCGGCCGCTGCCGGATTGGCGGGACGCGCTGGACCGGGCGCTCGGCGCACCCCGGGGAACCGACCGGTAACCTGTGCGCGTGCCCGGAACCGACGAGACGACCGCAGTGCCCCCTGCCACGCTGGCCGTGATCACCGTCACCTACTCGCCGGGTGAGCACCTGGAGAACTTCCTGACCAGCATCGACGGTGCGTTCTCGGGGCGGCGCCGCGCGTGCTGATGGCCGACAACGGGTCGGTCGACGGTGCGCCGGAGGCGGCCGAGCGGGCCCACCCGCAGGCCGAGCTGCTGCGCACCGGAGCGAATCTGGGATACGGCGGGGCGATCAACTTCGCCGCCGCGCGGCTGGGGCTGGACGGCGCCGACGCGCCCGACTACCTGCTGATCAGCAATCCCGACGTGGTGTTCGGGGCCGGCGCGATCGACGAGCTGATCGCCGCGGCAGAGCGGCACCCCGACGCGGGCTCGCTGGGGCCGCTGATCCGCGACCCGGACGGCACCGTCTACCCGTCCGCGCGGCGGGTGCCGAGCATGCGGTTCGGGATCGGGCACGCGCTGCTCGGCTCCGTGTGGAAGTCGAATCCGTGGACGCGCGCCTACCAGCAGGCCGAGGCGGACCTGTCGGAGCGTGAGGCGGGCTGGCTCAGCGGGTCGTGCCTGCTGGTGCGGCCGAAGGCGTTCGAGTCGATCGGCGGCTTCGACGACCGGTACTTCATGTACATGGAGGACGTCGACTTCGGTGACCGGCTCGCCCGGGCGGGCTGGCGCAACGTGTACGTTCCGTCGGCGGGCATCGTGCACGCCAAGGGGCACGCGGCGGGGAAGGTGCCGGAGCTGATGCTCCCGGCGCACCACGATTCCGCGTACCGGTTCTTCGCCGACCGGCACCCCGGTCCGGCGGCGGCGCCGCTCCGCGCGGCGATGAAGGTGGGGCTGGCCGCGCGATCGCGGGTCAGCGTGTTCGCGGCGGTGCGCGCCCGGCGCACGTCCGATGAGGGGGAATGATGAACTCGATCGAACCTGATGCCGCCGTGGAGCTCGGCGACGTCGAGGCCGTGATCCTGGTGGGCGGCAAGGGCACTCGCCTGCGACCGCTCACTCTCTCGGCGCCCAAGCCGATGCTGCCGACGGCGGGCAAGCCCTTCCTCACGCACCTGCTCTCCCGCATCCGTGACGCCGGCATCCGCCGGGTGGTGCTGGGCACCTCGTTCAAGGCGGAGGTGTTCGAGGAGTACTTCGGCGACGGTTCCGAACTGGGACTGGAGCTTTCGTACGTGGTGGAGACCGAGCCGCTGGGAACGGGCGGTGGCATCCGCAACGTGCTGTCAGCGCTGCGCGCCGAGAACGTGCTCGTGTTCAACGGGGACGTGTTGGGCGGCTCGGACATCCGCGCCGTCGTCCGGACGCACCGCGAGAAGGACGCCGACGTCACGATGCACCTCGTGCGCGTGGCAGACCCGCGCGCCTTCGGGTGCGTGCCGACCGACGGCGACGGGCGCGTGACGGCGTTCCTGGAGAAGACCCAGGATCCCCCGACCGACCAGATCAACGCCGGCTGTTACGTGTTCAAGCGGTCCGTGATCGAGGAGATCCCCTCCGGGCGCCCGGTCTCCGTGGAGCGCGAGGTGTTCCCGAAGCTGCTCAACGACGGCCGCAAGCTGTACGGGCACGTGGACTACGGGTACTGGCGCGACATGGGCACGCCGGAGGACTTCGTCGCCGGCAGCTCGGATCTCGTGCGGGGATCGCGCCGTCGGCGGCGCTCGACGGCACCCGCGGCGAGTGCCTGATCCACCCGGGCGCGTCGGTGGCGCCCGGGGCGCTGGTGATCGGCGGGTCCGTGGTGGGCCGCGGTGCCGAGATCGGCGCGGGCGCACGGCTCGACGGTGCCGTGGTCTTCGACGGGGTGCGGGTCGAGGCCGGGGCGATCGTGGAACGGTCCATCATCGGCTTCGGCGCGCACATCGGGCCGCGGGCCCGGATCCGCGAGGCGGTGATCGGCGACGGTGCCTCGGTGGGCGCGCGGTGCGAGCTGCTGCACGGCGCGCGGGTGTGGCCCGGTGTTCAGCTGCCGGACGGCGGCGTGCGGTTCTCGACGGACGTATAGGAGTTTTCGGTGGCTGAGTTCCTGCGATACGTGGCGATCGGGGATTCGTTCACCGAGGGCGTGGGCGATCCCGATCCGACGGGGACGCACGAGTACCGCGGATGGTCCGACCGGGTGGCCGAGGTGATGGCCGCGCGGTCAGCGGATTTCGGCTACGCGAACCTGGCGATCCGCGGGAAGAAGATGGATCAGATCGTCGCCGAACAGCTCGATCCGTGCCTGGAGCTGCGGCCGGATCTGGTGACCGTGTACGCCGGGGCGAACGACCTGATCCGGCCGTCGGTGGACGTGGACGCGGTGGTCTCCGCCTACGACGCGATGCTGGGGCGGCTGGCGGAATCCGGTGCCACGGTGGTGGTCTGGACCGCGGCCGACACGCACGGCAGCGGCATCTTCGGCGCGCTCCGCGGGCGGTTCGCCATCTACAACGAGCTGGTGCGCGAGATCGCCGCCGACCGTGGGCTGCTGCTGCTCGACTACTGGCGGATGAAGGAGTACCGGGACCTGCGGATGTGGGAGTTCGACCGCATCCACATGTCCGTGCCGGGGCACCTGCGGATGGCGATCGAGGTGCTGGACGTGCTGGGTGTGCCGCATTCGCTGTCCGTGCCGGATCTCGGTCCCGCGCCGTTGATCACGCCGGCCGAGGACCGGGAGATCAAGCGCCGCTGGCGCCGCGAGTTCGCGTATCCCTGGATCTCCCGCCGCGTGCGCGGCATCTCGACCGGCGACGGCCTGCCGCCGAAGTACCCGACGTTGATGCGGCCGGTGGGTGCACCCGCGGGCGGGGCGTCGGAGGTCTGAGGCCGGGGCGGAGGGCCGTGGCGCGGCGCGAGTGACAGGCGTTCGGCAGCAGCACTCTCCGATTCTGTCCGCGGCGGACCGTCGGATAGCGTGGCGGGAGTGGAGATCCCGGCAGAGCTCGAGGCGCAGCGGCGACTGGGCCCGGACTGGGCGGCGTGGTTCGACCGGTTACCGAAGCTGCGCGATCAGCTGCTGTCCGACTGGGGCCTGACGCCGTCGGGCGAGGCGATGTTCGGGTTCACGTCGCTGGTCGTGCCGGTGCGGGGTCCGGACGGCGAGGCGATGCTCAAGATCGCGTTCGACGGTGCCGAGGAGCTCGAGCACGAGCACCTCGCCCTGCAGTACTGGGGCGGCGACGGTGCCGTGCGTCTGTACCGCGCCGACCCCGCGCGGCGCGCGATGCTGCTGGAGAAGCTGGGGGACCGCGACCTCACCGGGGAGTGGGACCTGGCCGCGTGCGAGATCGTCGCGGGGTTCTACGCCCGGCTGCACAAACCGGCCCCGGGGCGGCTGCGGCCGCTCACCGGCATCCTGACCCGATGGCTCGACGCGCTGGAGGCGGACCGTCGGGATGTGCCCGTGCCGCCCCGGCTGATCGACCTGGCCCTCGCCCGCGGCCGGGCGTTCGTCGGCGACCCGGAGTCCGTCGGGCGGATCATCCACGGCGACCTGCATTATGAGAACGTGCTCGCGGCCGATCGCGAGCCGTGGCTCGTGATCGACCCGCAGCCGATGTCCGGCGACCCGCACTACGAGGTGGCGCCGCTGCTCTGGAACCGCTGGGAGGAGATGGACGGCTACCTGCGCGAATCCATCCAGCGGCGGTTCTTCACCGTGGTCGAGGCCGCCGGGTTCGACGAGGACCGCGCCCGCGACTGGGTGACCGTGCGGATGGTGCTCAACGCGCACTGGGCGGTGGAGGACGCGAAGCGTGTCGACCGCGCGCTGGATGTCGGCGAGCGGGACTGGATCACCCGCTGCATCAGCGTGGCCAAAGCGGTCCAGCGGTAGCGGCTGACCTAGCGCGAGATGAGCGGCCAAACTAGCATGCAACATGCGGCCAAACTAGCGTCAGTAGTGCGGCCAAGCTAGCGCAGAGGGGTGGCGAGACCATGAACAATCACTCTCCCATTGGACGAATCTTGCCTCGTCACGGCACTCGCATCGTGGAGGAGGCACTTGCCGACACGCGCGTGGTTCTGGTCAACGGTGCGCGGCAGTGTGGGAAGAGCACACTCGTCACTCGCGTCGGGGCGGATCGGCCGTCGGTCTGGCGCAACCTCGATCGGTCATCGACTAGGCGGGCCGCAGAGTTCGACCCGACGTCTTTCGTCGACGAGCCGGACTTGCTGATCATCGACGAGGTGCAGCGGGTTCCCGAACTGTTTCTCGCGATCAAGGAATCGGTGGACGGGGATCCCCGGCCCGGGCGATTCCTGCTGTCGGGGTCGGCTAGGTGCTCGGCCTCCGGGGGCTGCCGGACGCGCTACCCGGGCGAATGGAGACGATCGAGTTGTGGCCGCTCTCGCAGGGGGAGATCGACGAGAGGTCGGACGGCTTCGTCGACGCGGTGTTCGCAGCGGGCGCCGAGTTGCGCCACGAAAGCGGTGAGAACCGGCGCGGGTACATCGACAGGGTCGTCCGCGGCGGCTTTCCCGAGTCGGTCGCGCGGACCGGCCGCAGACGGCAGGCGTTCCTCGACAACTACCTCGCCGACCTGGTCAATCGCGACGTCATGCAACTGTCGGAGATCGAGCACGGGCCGCAGATGCGCGCCCTCATCAGGCTGCTCGCCGCGCGCTCCGGTCAGCTCCTCGTCCCCGGGAACCTGGCGCGGTCGCTCGGCCTGCCGCAGAGCACCGTCGACCGGTACGTGGGCCTGCTCGAGGAGGTGTTCCTGATCAAGCGGATTCCGGCCTGGTCGAGGAACCTGTCCGCGCGGGCGGTGTCCACCGCGAAGGGCGCGATGGTCGACGCGGGGATCGCGGCGAACGTCCTCGGCCAGGACGAGGCGGCGCTGGCACGACCCGACAGTCCGCTCGGGGGACTCCTCGAAGGCTTCGTAGCGATGGAGATCGCACGGCAACTCACCTGGTCGGAGACGCGCGCCGAGCTGTTCCACTACAGGACTAAGGACCAGGTCGAGGTGGACATCGTGCTCGAGGACAGGCAGGGCCGTGTCGTGGCTATCGACGTCAAAGCGGCTGCCACCGCCCGCTCCGACGACTTCCGCGGCATCGACCACCTGGCCCGTCGTCTCGGTGACGACCTGCTGGTGGGGATCGTGCTGTACACGGGTACGGAGACCTTGTCGTTCGGCGAGCGCAAGCTCGCCGTCCCGGTGAGCGCCCTGTGGGAGCTCGGCGGGGAGGCTACGCCCACTCCGATTGCTAGTGGATTCAGCAGGAAAACCGCAGGTGAACGTAGCCGAAACCGCTAGCAATACGCAGCGGGAGGTGAGGGCACCGTCGGGCTCGGGAACAGGACCCGCGCTACTGCTCCGGGACGAAGGCCTTCGCGGCGGCCACGATGCCGCCGGACAGGGGGATCACGACGGGGAGGAGGTTCTCGTCGGCCGCGATGATGCGGGTGGCCTCGCGGGCGGCGAAGGCCTCGTCGTCGAAGGCCTCGGAGTCGGGGATGCGGTAGCCGGCGTCCCCGAGGTTGACCACGACCACGCCGCCGGGGCGGAGCAGGCGCACCGCGTCGATCACGTACCGCGGGTGGTCGACGGGGTCGCCGTCGATGAAGATGAGGTCGTACGCGGCATCGGCGAGCCGGGGCAGCACCTCGAGGGCGTGCCCGTTGATCAGCCGCGTGCGGTTCGACGAGACGCCGGCCTGCTGGAACCCGATCTTCGCGGCGGCCTGGTACTCGGACTCGGAGTCGATGGTGGTGAGGACCGCATCCGGGCGCATGCCCGACAGCAGCCACAGCCCGCTGATCCCGGCGCCGGTGCCCACCTCGACCACGGACTTCGCGCCGCCCGCCGCGGCGAACACCGACAACAGCGCCCCGACCGCGGGGGAGATGGCGTCGACGCCCAGGTCAGCGGCCCGCTCCCGCGCGGAGACCATCGCATCGTCCTCGACGATGGCGTGCTCGGCGAAGGACACGAGGGCGGCGGAAGCGGCGGAATTCGACACGCACCGAATCCTAACCGGTCCCGCGCCGGTAACCCGGCCGTGACGCGATCGTTAGCTTAGGTGATGCATGCACAGGCAACGCTCAGGGAGGAATCAGTGATCCCACATTGCGATACGGAACAGTGAACGTCGACGCTGAACACGTGTCGCCCACGGTGGGAACAATTCGGGCGGCTCGGGAGTTCTCACTAGCGACAGCCCGCTGCAGATGCGCGGGCACGAGGAGGAGCGCATGGCCCTGGCCCGCAAGGCCGGAACCCGGCACGACCCGCAGCCGGAGGCTCGGTACGCCACGTTCGACGACGACGTCGCCGAAACCACGGGGACCGCCGCCTTCGACGCCTCGGGCGACCAGGCCGACATGCCCTCCTGGGACGAACTCGTGCGCGAACACGCCGACCGCGTCTATCGGCTCGCGTACCGCCTCTCCGGCAACGCGCAGGACGCCGAGGACCTGACGCAGGACACCTTCATCCGTGTGTTCCGCAGCCTGCAGAACTACGAGCCCGGCACCTTCGAGGGCTGGCTGCACCGCATCACCACGAACCTGTTCCTCGACATGGTGCGCCGGCGCAACCGCATCCGCATGGAGGCGCTGCCCGAGGACTACGAGCGGGTGCCGTCGTCCGACCCGGACCCCGGCCAGATCTACGCCGACGCCAACCTCGGCCCCCAGTTGCAGACGGCGCTCGACGCGTTGGCGCCCGAGTACCGCGCCGCGGTCGTCCTCGCCGACATCGAGGGCCTGAGCTACGAGGAGGTCGCGGCGACGCTGGGCGTCAAGCTCGGCACCGTGCGCTCACGCATCCACCGCGGCCGCAAGTCCATCCGCGAGGCACTCGCGAATCAGGGTCTGACCAGCAGCGCGTCGCTCGCGTACTAGGCCGGGCGGCGCACCGTCGGGAACTTCCACGGCGACGCGGGCGTTGAACCTACGAACCCCGGGTACTGTGGCGGTAGGCCCCGCACAGGGGATTCGGCTCGAGTAAGGAGGGGAGCGGAGTGGAGCACCTCAGTGGCAGCTTCAAGCGGGCGTTCGCCCGTCGCCCCGGCGAGTTCTCCTCCACGGAGCACCTCGCGTACGAGGCCGTCGTGGCGTTCGTCGACGGCGAGCTGCGGATGAACGCGCACCTGCGCGCCGGGACCCACATCGCGGAGTGCCCGGTGTGCGCCGCCGAGGTCGACGCACAGCGCCAGGTGCGCACCGCCCTGCGCGAGTCCGGCGAGATCACTGTGCCGCACCGCCTGCTCGGCCAGCTCGCGCAGATCCCCACCGAGTGCCGCGGCGCCGCGCCGTTCGAGGGATTCCCCACCTTCAAGCCCGGAGCGTCGGCGCGCGACGAGCGCGGTAAGCGCGGCCGCCGGCGGAACGCTCGGTAGATTCGAATCCGTGACGCCCGATCCAGACGGCCAGCGCCCCCACGAACCCGGCGCGCCGCGCCTCGCGCCGCGCCCCACGCATCGTCCTTCGGTGTCGGAGGGCGAGCAGGCGGTCTTCGGCAGGCCCGACGGTGTCGAGGGCGCGTTCGAGCCCGAGGCGGCGCGGCGCACCGTCGGACGGCCGCAGCCGCAGGCCGCGGCACCCGACCCGGTCCTGACCGAGGCGTTCTCGCGGCCCGCGGGCGCGACGGAGGCGCTGCAGCGCGACCCGTACGCGGGCCCGCTGCACCCCGAGCCCGAACCGGAGCCCGAGGACCCGTGGCGCGACACCGAGTCCCTGGCCGCCCTCGGCGAGCCCGGGGTGAAGGCCCCGCCGCGGGTCGTCGCCGAGCGTGACCCCGAGCAGCTGGGCGTCCGCGACGTCCTGTTCGGCCGGCGGGTGTCGGTGCGCGCGCTCGCCGTGCTGGGCGTGCTGGCGCTGGTCATCGGCCTCCTCGGCGGGGCCATCGGGCGCATCACGGGCACCACCATCGAGAAGCTCACGGACTCGCGGGTCACCCTGCCCGAGGCCGAGGGCGAGCCGTCCGATCCCGGCGCAGTGTCCGGCATGGTCTCCAAGGTGGGCGCCAGCGTGGTCACCATCGAGGTCCGCACGCGCACGTCGGGCGAGACGGGGTCCGGGTCCGTCATCGACGCCGGCCGCGGCTACATCATGACCAACAACCACGTCGTCGAGACCGCGTCCAACAACAAGGACGCGAAGATCGAGGTCGTGTTCTGGAACGGCACCCGCACCCCGGCCCAGTTGGTGGGCACCGACCCGTACACCGACGTCGCGGTCGTCAAGGTCTCGGTCGACGGCCTCCAGCAGATCGCCCGGGGTGATTCCGGCGAGCTGTCGCCCGGCCAGCAGGTGGTGGCGATCGGCTCCCCGCTGGGGCTGCGGCGCACCGTCACCTCGGGCGTCGTCTCGGCCGTGCATCGGCCGGTCCAGGGCCCGCGAGCGGCCCGAACCCGCCCGCGACCTTCGACTCCGTGCAGACCGACGCGTCGATCAATCCGGGCAACTCCGGCGGGCCGCTGCTGGACCTCAACGGCCGGCAGATCGGCATCAACACGCTGGGCCTCGCCCCCTCGGGCGGGTCCATCGGCCTCAACTTCGCCATCGCGTCGAACGTCGCGTGGCCGATCGCCGAGTCGATCATCCGCGGCGAGAAGGTCGTCCACGCCGACCTGGGCATCAACGGCCGCGAGGTGAACAACGAGACCGCGTCGGGCGTGCGCGTCGAGAACGTCAAGAAGGGCGGCGCCGCCGACAAGGCCGGTATCCGCGAGGGCGACGTGATCACCAAGGTCGGCGACACCGAGGTCGCGGAGGCCGCGGACGTCATCGTCGCGATCCGCGCCACGGGCGTCGGCAAGGAGACGACGGTGACCGTCGCCCGGGACGGCCGTCAGGTGCCGATCACCGTGCGCCCGGAACCGCTGTCGACGTAGTGTTCGTTGCTCTGCCGTAGCATGGCGGAGTGTTCTCGAATCTCGGCATGGGCGAAATCCTCATGCTGGTCGTCGTGGGTCTGGTGATCCTCGGGCCGGAGCGGCTGCCGGGGGCGGTCAACTGGTTCTTCACCGCGCTGCGCCAGGTGCGCGACTACGCGACCGGCGCCCAGCAGCAGCTCAAGAACGAGATGGGCGCCGACTTCGATTCGATCCGCGAGCCGCTGCAGCAGATCCAGAACCTGCGCGGCATGACGCCGACGGCCATCGTGACCAAGCACCTGCTCAACGGCGACGACTCGGTGATCCGCGAGATGGGCGAGCAGGTGCGGTCCACCGCGGACGCGCTGAATCTGAAGAAGGCCGTGGACGCCGCGGCGGGTCCGGCGGCGCCCGGCGCAGTGGCGACCGCGACGTCCACGGCGAGCGGGCCCGCCGCGCCGCTCGAGGTGCCCGACGGTCCCGTGCCCACGATGCCGCGGATGCACAAGCCGCTGGCCCCCGAGGAGCGCCCCCGTTCGACCCGGACGCCACGTAGCGCCGCGCCGGTTCGCGGGTTCGACGGTGCGCGGGTGGGGCGTCGGGTGCGCGGGTGTCGGGTGCGGTGCGGGCATCGCGGTGGTGGGGCAGTCGTTGTGCCCGCTGTCGCCGGGGATTGCACCCGTTCTGCTCAAAGACACCCTGCGTGGCGGGTGTCTACGTGCGTTTCGGGTGCCCTATCCGGAATCGCGGGCGGATCGGGTGTCTGAGGGGCGGATCGGGTGTCCGGACTGCACGCGCACGAAGGAAAACCTGTGGATGGAGCCTCCCGTCCTGTGGATGAACGCCGCTTCGCGCGGCTGTGCGATACCAGTGGTGGGGTTCAATTCGGCCATGAGGGAGATCACGCCGAGGGCACAGCTGCGGATCGACGGGTGGAGCACCAACAAGATCACCGCTGCGGTGCGCGGACAGAAGCTGCATCGCGCTGCGCCGGGCCTGTACGTCCTGCCCGACGGCATCGACGAGTATGCGTTCTATCGGATCCGGGTCCGTGCGACGATGCAGCGGCGGGGCGGGGTGGCCAGTCACGTGAGTGCCGCTGCACTGCACGGGATTCCATACCACAATCCGGATCGCACCCATGTGCACATCACGCTCGACAGGGCCAGTGGCGGCGGTCGGCGCGGCAAGGTTCATCTGCACGCCCGGCCGCTTCCGCCGGAGGACGTCACGGAGGTCGACGGTGCCCTGGCCACATCCCGGGCGCGCACCGCGATCGATGCGGCGATGACCGGGGACCTGGTCCGCGGGGTCTGTGCGATCGACGCGGTGCGGCTGGTTCGCCGGTACCCCCGCCCCGAGGATCCGGATCCGGTTTCGGTCGAGGAACTGCAGGCGTGCATCGATCGGATGGGGTCGCGTCGCGGGGCCGGCGTCGTGCGCCGGGCGCTGGCGCTGTCGGTGGACCGCAGTGAATCGGCGGGGGAATCGTGGTCGCGGATGCAGATGCACGCGTCGGGTCTGCCGATGCCCGAGCTACAGGTGGAGTACCACTTCGGTGAATCCGTGTACTTCGCGGACTTCACCTGGCCCGGGCTCGTCGGAGAGTTCGACGGTCGCGGTAAGTACGGCGACGACGTCGGCGAGGAGGCGGAGGTCCTCGAGCGGGAGAAATCGCGGCAGGAGACGTTCGAGACCGCGGGCTTCGAGGTGCTCCGGTGGAGCTGGCGTGTGCTCAACCACGACGGGGCCCTCGCTTCGATGTTGAGGCCCGCGCTGGATCGACATGTGGGCCCCGCCTCGGCGTCCGCGTGAGAATCGGCGGCGTGGCTACCGGAACGCCCTGTCGTGCCGCCCGCGACACCAGGTCTGCTCGCAGGTGTGGGCGGGACACCCGGATTGCCCGCTGGATCGGGTGCGGCACCTGAATTGCCTGCTGGATTGGGCTGCGGCATCTGAATTGCCTGCTGGATGGGCCCTCGACACCCGAATTACCCGCTGGACCGGACCGCGACACCCGAAATGCCCGCTGGATCGGCCCTCGACACCCGAAATGCCCGCTGGAGTGGGGTGTCCGAGTATGGAATCGCGGGCAGTTCGGGTGTTTCGCGGGTAGATCGGGTGTCGGAGCGCCGGAAACTGGAGCTCGGACTGTGCTCGTACGCCCGCCGCCCAGGCCCCGCAGCCTGCGCCACCGCCCGCGAGGCCGCCTGCAGCCGGAGAGTGCACAGCCCGCAGCCCGCCGCAGATCACCTGCGCCGCAGCTCGCCGCGCGCCGCAGATCACCCCGCGCCGCAGCCCGCCGCGCGCTGGAGAGTGCACAGCCCGCAGCCCGCCGCATCCCCGCGGCCCGCCTGCGGCCGACCGCGGCCCGGGCCCGCCGCCCGCCACATCCCCGCCGCCCGACCGCCGCGGCAGCCGCCTACTCCTCGGCCGCCCGACCGCCACGGCAGCCGCCTACTCGGCCGCGGGCGCCGACTCGGCCGCGGGCGCCTACTCGGCCGCCCGCGCCGACTCCGCCGCCCGCGCCGACCTGTCGGACGACCGACGGCTACAGGTGGCGGGTGGTGTCGATCCCGAGCGACATGCCGGCCAGGCCGCGCTTGCGGACGGCCAGCTTGTCGGCGATGGCGCGCAGGGCCGAGCCGGTGGGGGAGTCCGGCGCGGACAGCACCACGGGCACGCCGCCGTCGCCGGCTTCGCGGAGCTGCGGATCCAGCGGGATGGACCCGAGCAGCGGCACCTCGGCGCCGACGGCGCGGGTGAGCCGCGCCGCGACCTGCTCGCCGCCGCCCGAGCCGAAGACGTCCAGCACGGAACCGTCGGGCAGCGTGAGACCGGACATGTTCTCGATGACGCCGGCCACGCGCTGGCGGGTCTGCAGCGCGATGGCGCCGGCCCGCTCGGCGACCTCGGCGGCAGCGGTCTGCGGGGTGGTGACCACCAGGATCTCCGCGCCGGGGATGAGCTGCGCGATGGAGATCGCGACGTCGCCGGTGCCGGGCGGCAGGTCGAGCAGCAGCACGTCGAGGTCGCCCCAGAAGACGTCGGCGAGGAACTGCTGCAGCGCGCGGTGCAGCATCGGGCCGCGCCACACGACGGGTGTGTTGCCGGTGGTGAACATGGCCACCGAGATCACCTTCACGCCGTGCGCCTGCGGCGGCATGATCATCGAGTCGACCTGCGTGGGCCGCGCGTCGGTGCCCATCATCCGCGGCACCGAGTGGCCGTAGATGTCGGCGTCGAGCACACCCACGGACAGCCCGCGGTCCGCCAGGGACGCCGCGAGGTTCACGGTCACGGAGCTCTTGCCCACGCCGCCCTTGCCGGAGGCGACTGCGTACACGCGGGTCAGCGATCCGGGTTGAGCGAACGGAATCACGGGCTCGCCCTTATCGCCGCGCAGCGACTTGCGCAGCTCAGCCCGCTGTTCGTCGTTCATCACGTCCAGCTCGACGCGCACCTCGCCCGTGCCCTGCACGTCCGCAACGGCCGTGCGCACGCGATCGGAGATCTGCTCGCGCATCGGACAGCCCGAGGTGGTCAGGTACACCACGACGTCGACCGACGAGTCGGCCTGCACATCGACCGACTTCACCATGCCCAGGTCGGTGATCGGCTTGCCGATCTCGGGGTCGTTCACGGTGGCCAGGGCCGACCGGATCGCGTCTTCGGTTACCGCACTCATAACGCCCACCATCGTATCCACGCCGCTGGGGCGGGGGAATCCGCCTCAGCGCGGGGGACGGGGCACCGTCGGCGACGAGGACGGGACGGACGTGCCCGACGGTGCCGGGCGCGCGGCCGGGGTCCCGGGGCGGGGCGCCGGCCGGGCGGTCGTCGGCGCGCCGGGTCGTGCGGGCGGCGGCGCGGGGCGCACGCTCGACGGGTCGCTCGGAGGCGCGATCGCGAGCGCGCCGCCGGGGCCCGCGGGCGGGGGACCGGCCGAACGCGGGGGCGTGGCCGACGGTGCGCCGGGCGTGCTCGGGCCGCTCGCCGGGGTGTCGCACTCGGTGACGGTCGTGGGCGACGGCTTACCATCCGGACCGCGGGCGGCGCTGGACGGCGCGACCGGGCCGGAGGGCTTCGCGGAAGGGCTCGGTTTCGCGGTCGGCTTCACCGACGGGGTGGGACGCACGGGCGCCGTCGGCCGCCCCGACGCGTTCGGCCGCCCCGACGCGTTCGGCGGCACCGCGCCGGGGGTGGGGGCACCATCGGGCACGCCGCACCCGACGACGACCACCCGGCCGGGTGGCAGCGGCTTCGGCAGCGTGGACGGCGGCGCGACGGGCGCGGTCATGTCGGGGATGCCGCCGACGGGGATCGCGCGGTCGCGGTACGCCTTCGCCCAGGCGACCACGTTGTCGACGTAGGAGTTCGATTGGTTGTAGGCGAACACCGCGACGCGTTGGTTCGCCTCCGCCTGTAGGCCCGACGAGCTGGAGCACAGGTAGCGGGCGGCGCCGTAGGCGGCGTCGCGCACGTTGTTGACGTCGGCCTTGCCGTCGCCGTTGTTGTCGCCCCCGAACAACGACCAGGTGGTGGAGAGGAACTGCATCGGCCCCAGGGCGCGCGCGAACCCCGCGCCGTCGCGGATCACGGCGTTGCCCGCGAGCGAACCGTCCAGCAGGGGGCCTTCGATCGGTGTGAGGGTGTCGCCGCGCGCGTCGACGTTGCCGCCGTCGGCGTGGCCCGATTCGATCCGGCCGATCGCCGCGACCAGGTTCCACTCGATGCCGCAGCCGGGCGCTTCGAGGGCCATCCGGTCGGCGGCGGCCTGGTAGGCGGCGTACGCGGCGCCCGGGATGCCGAGCGGCCCGGGCGCCACCTTCACCGCCTCGGGTCGGGGCGGGATGGGCACGTGCCGCGGGGCGGGCGCCGGCGGGGCGTCCGACGGTGCCGGCGGCCGGATGTCCGCGAGGCCGACCGCGGCCTGGGCGACCAGTTCGGGCCCGGTGGGGCGGGGCGGCGCCGGGGCGGACGACGGGCCGGTATCGGCGCCCGTCGCGCCCAGCAGCAACGCGGCGGCGCCGGCGGCCGCGGTGGCACCGAGGATTCGCACGTGACCCCTTCCGGTTACTGACGCGTCAGTTTCGTGGCGCACGTTACTGCGCGTCAGCACCGGTGCGGGTGGGACTTCAGTGAATAACAGGCATGAATTTCAGGAAAGCGCTGCGATCGCGTCGGCGAGCAGGCCCGGATCGTCGTCCGCCCCGTGTACGTGCCAGGGCGAGACCCATGCGTTCGCGGCCAGACCGGCGTAGACCGCGCCGGTGCGGGTCTGCAGGTCGGCGTCGGTCTCGTAGGCGTCGCGCTCGCGGCTCGCGTCGGTGGCCTCGCGGGAGCGGCCCGCTCGGCGGCCAGCGAGACCGGGACGTCGAGGTACACCTGCAGGTCCGGCGCGGGCAGTCCGAACCGCTCGAACTCGAGCGCGCGCACCCACGCCGCCACGGCACCGTCGGGCCCCTCGTGCAGGCGGGCGGCGCTGTACGCGGCCGACGACGCCGCGTACCGGTCCAGCAACACCACGTCGTGCGTCCGCAGCGCCGCCCGGACGTCGGGGGCGGCCGCCTGCCGGTCGAAGGCGAACAGCAGGGCCATCCCGTACACGGATTCGGCGACGTCGCCGTTGTCGCCGCGCAGCGCCTCGGCCGCGAGGTCGGCGAACTGCGTGCCGTACCGGGGGAAGGCGAGCGCGGTCACGGTCCGGCCGGCGGACCGGAGCTGCGACGTGACGGCCCGGGTGAGCGTGTTCTTGCCGGCCCCGTCGAGGCCTTCGATCGCAACGAGTCGTCCCATGGTGACCGATGCTATGTGTCGGAGAACCGGCCGGCGCCCGACAGGTGACAGTATGGAGGGCATGAAACCCCGCATCCTGGTGATCGACGACGATCCCGCGCTGGCGGAGATGCTCACCATCGTCCTGCGGAACGAGGGCTTCGACTCGTTCGTGGTGGGCGACGGCACGCAGGCGCTGAGCGCCGCCCGCGAGTTCCGTCCCGACCTGGTCCTGCTCGACCTGATGCTGCCGGGGATGAACGGCATCGACGTGTGCCGCGTGCTGAGGGCCGATTCGTCGGTGCCGATCGTGATGCTCACGGCGAAGGCCGACACGGTCGACGTGGTACTGGGCCTGGAGTCGGGCGCGGACGACTACGTGATCAAGCCGTTCAAGCCGAAGGAGTTGGTGGCGCGCGTGCGGGCGCGGCTGCGCCGCACCGACGACGAGCCGAGCGAGCTGCTGTCGATCGGCAACGTGATCATCGACGTTCCGGCGCACAAGGTGACTCGCGACGGCGAGGTCATCTCGCTCACGCCGACGGAGTTCGACCTGCTGGTCACGATGGCCCGCAAGCCGCGGCAGGTGTTCACCCGCGACGTGCTGCTGGAGCAGGTGTGGGGCTATCGGCATCCGGCCGACACCCGCCTGGTGAACGTGCACATCCAGCGGCTGCGCGCGAAGATCGAGAAGGACCCCGAGAACCCGGAGATCGTCCTCACGCTGCGCGGCGTCGGGTACAAGGCCGGCCCGGCATGACCCGCGGGACCGCCGGCGCCGGACCGACATGACCGGATCGCGTCGGTCCGAGGCGCTCGGGCAGGCGCGATCGGCTTGGGAGTGGTTGCGTCGGCGGGACCCCGCGGATCTGGTGCGCGACGGTGCGCGGTTCGCGGGGATGGGCCTGTCGTACGCGGGGCGCGTGTGGCGCCGCTCGCTGCAGTTGCGCGTCGTCACCCAGACGCTGGTGCTCAGCCTGACGGTGCTGCTGCTGCTCGGCTTCGTGCTCACCTCGCAGATCGCGAACCAACTGATCGAGGCCAAGCTCACGGCGGGCAAGGAGGAGACCGCTCGCGTCAAGCAGAACGTCGAGATCGCGCTCGCCCGGACGGAGCCGCGCACCGAGGGCATCGAGTCGGTGCTGCGCACGGTGCGGTCGAGCCTGGTCAGCCAGGGCCTGGACACCGGGCCCACAGCGGCGCGATCGGGCAACTACGACCCGGTGCTCATCGTGCCGCACGGCACGGGCCGCGCGCCCACGGTGATGGGCAGCGAGAGCGAGGTGCCGCAGTCGCTGCAGACCTTCGTGCGCAGCGGTCAGACGGCCTACCAGCACGCGACGGTCACCGACAGCACCGGCCGGTACGGCAAGGTGCTGGTGATCGGCACCCCGGTGCAGTCCGCGATCCAGGGCCTGGAGCTGTACCTGGTGTTCCCCCTGACGCAGGAGGAGACCACCCTGTCGCTGATGCAGGGCACGCTGTACACGGGCGCCGCGGTGCTGCTGGTGCTGCTGGCGGCGGTCAGCCTGCTGGTCGCGCGGCAGGTGGTGCTGCCGGTGCGGTCGGCCGCGCGGATCGCGGTGCGCTTCGCCGAGGGCCGGCTCAAGGAGCGGATGCCGGTGCGCGGCGAGGACGACATCGCGCGCCTCGCCATGAGCTTCAACGACATGGCGGAGTCGCTGTCCAAGCAGATCAACCAGCTGGAGGAGTTCGGCAACCTCCAGCGCCAGTTCACCTCGGACGTCTCGCACGAGCTGCGGACGCCGCTCACCACGGTCCGGATGGCGGCCGACATGATCGCCGACTCGGCCGACGAGCTGGACCCGGGCCTGCGCCGCACCACCGAGCTGATGCAGAAGGAGCTCGACCGGTTCGAGACCCTGCTCGCCGAGCTGCTGGAGATCTCCCGGCACGACGCCGGCGTCGCCGAGCTGCACGCGGAGCGGATCGACATCGACGTGCCGATCGCCTCCGCGGTGGCCACCGTCCGGCACATCGCGGAGCAGTCCGGCACCGAGCTCATCGTCGACCTGCCCGACGATCCCGTGGTGCTCGAGGCCGACACGCGCCGCGTCGAGCGCGTGCTGCGCAACCTGCTGGCGAACGCCATCGACCACAGCGAGGGCAAGCCCGTCATCCTCACCATGCGCGCCGACGACGACGCCGTGGCCGTGACCGTCCGCGATTACGGCGTGGGCCTGCGGCCCGGCGAGGAGAAGCTGGTGTTCAACCGGTTCTGGCGGTCCGACCCGTCGCGCGTGCGCCGGTCGGGTGGGACCGGGCTGGGGCTCGCAATCAGCATCGAGGACGCCCGTCTGCACAACGGCCGGCTCGAGGCGTGGGGCGACCCCGGCAACGGCGCCTGCTTCCGCCTCACGCTCCCGCGGGTCCGCGGCAAGAAGGTGCAGGTGAGCCCGCTGCCGCTGAAGCCGACGATGCGGCGGTCCACGGAGGGGGCCGACGATGACTAGGCGGGTGATGGCGGTCCTGCTGGCGGTGCTGCTCGTCGTCTCCGGCTGTGCGACGATCCCCGAGTCGACCAGCCCGCGGGTGATAGGGAACCTCGGCGGCGAGCCGGCGCGGGATCAGGACATCGTGCCGCGGCGCGACGCGGGGCCCGAGCTCATCGTCCGCGACTTCCTCAAGGCGAACGCCCTCGCCGACGGCAACCACGCGGCGTCGCGCAAGTTCCTGCTCCAGAACGCGAACTGGCAGGTGCCCAAGCAGGCGGTGGTGGTCAAGGACATCGACGTGCTGCCGACCGAGCGCAGCGCCAACTTCATCAAGGCGACCATCCGCGCGCAGGCCACCGGCTTCTTCGGCGCCGACGGCACCTTCTCGCCGGCCTCCCAGTCGATCACCCAGAACGTGCAGCTCGTGCAGGTCGACGGGCAGTGGCGGATCCAGGGCCTGAGCTCCGTCGGCGACACCCCGATGCTGGTGATCGACACCGAGCAGTTCCGGTCCGTCTACCGCCGCTACCTGCTGTACTTCCCGGATCCGACGGGCCGCACCCTGGTCCCGGACGCCCGCTGGCTGGCCAGCCCGCGCAGCAAGCTCGCGGCCGACCTGCTGATGTTGCTGGTCCGGGGCCTCGGGCCGACCTCAAGGACGCGGTGTTCAACCCGTTCGGCACCGGCGCCGCTGTGCGCGGGGCGGTCACCGATGCGCAGGGCGAGCAGCGCGACCCGGGCGTCGGCTTCGCCGGGGTGCGGGTGGACCTCACGGGGCTGCCGCGGATCGAGCCCGACGCCGCGAAACTGATCGCGGGCCAGGTCGTCTGGACGCTGGCCGGTGCGGACGTGCAGGGACCGTACGTGATCACGGTCGACGGGACGCCGCTCGACAACCGCCACACGGCCGGCTGGAACCCCAACGACGTGGCCGCGATCAGCCCGAACGCATCGTCCGACCTGGCCGTCGGTCTGCACGGCGTGCTCGACGGCAGGTTCGTCAAGGTGGCGGGCGCCCAGGTGACGCCGGTCGCGGGCCCCTCGGGGTGATGAACACGATCCGTTCGATCGGCCTGTCCGGTTCGGGCCGGCAGGTTGCGGCGGTCCTCGACTCGGGCGCGCGCGGCGGCCCCGGTACGGCGCTCATGCTGGGGCCGTACGGTGGCGTGCCGACGCGGGTGCTCACGGCCGGTTCGATGACCAGGCCGTCGTGGACACCCGACGACGCCGGGGTCTGGACGGTGCTCGACGGTACGCGGGTGGTCCGGCTCCGGCAGGACCAGACCACCGGCGAGGTGACCACCTCCGACGTGGATTCGGCCGCGGTCGCCGCGGCCGCGCCGGGCCCGATCACCGAGCTGCGCCTGTCCCGCTCGGGCGTGCGGGTGGCGATGGTGGTCGGTGGGCGGGTGCTCGTCGGCGTCGTGCAGACCGCGCCGGACGGGCGTACCACGATCTCGCACGTCCAGGCCGTGGTCACCGACCGGGAGTTGGTGGCGTCGTCCGTCGACTGGCAGACGGGCGACTCGTTCGTGATCGGCCGCAACACCTCCGACTCGCCGGTGCTCCTGGTGCACCCCGATTCGGGCGACGTGAACGCGCTGCCCAGTCGCAACCTCTCGCCGCCGGTGTCGAACGTCGCGGCCACGTCGACCACGGTCTACGCGACGGACTCGTCGGGGTGTGGGAGATCGGCGTCGGGCCGGACAGCGGCGCCCAGTTCTGGAGCCAGGTGGACCGCCTGGCCGGTGGTCGCGCGAACCCGGTCCTGCCCGGCTGACAACGCGCGATACTGGACGACGTGGGGATCGCTCGGGGGACGATCCGCGGGATCCTCGGGGAGTGGACGACCTCGTCGAGCTCGCGGTGCCGCGCACGTGCGGCGGCTGCGGCGCGCCGCGGGTGCGCTGGTGCGCGCGCTGCGAGGCGGCGCTGCACGACGTGCCCGCGCTCATCCGCACCACGCTTCCCGTCGGGGCGCCCGTCTGGACGCTGGGCCGGTACGACGGTGCGCGGCGGCGCGCGGTCCTGCAGCTCAAGGAGCGCGGGCGGGGTGATCTGGCAGCGCCACTCGGGCGCGGACTGGCGCACGCGCTGCTGCGGCTCGAGGCCTGGGGCGAGACGGGCGGATCGTGCGGTCCGCTCGTGCTTGTCCCGGCGCCCACCACCGCGTGGGCTGCCCGCCGCCGCGGCGGCGACGTGGTGACGGCGGTGTGTCGCGCCGCCGCCCGCACGGCGGCGCCGGTCCGCCCGATGACGGTGTCGCCCGTCCTGCGGTCCGTGGGCGCGCGGGACTCGGTGGGCCTGTCCGCCGCCGCGCGTGCCGAGAACGCCCGCGGGACGGTGCGCGTGACCGCCCCACCCGCGCCCGGCACCGTCGTCCTGGTGGACGACGTGGTGACCACCGGGGCAACCCTGGCGGAATCCGTCGCCGCCCTGGCCCGACGGGGAGTCCCCGTCGCCGCCGCGATCACCCTGGCTGCGGCGTGATGTCAGTACGGGGAGGCCAGGCCTTCGAACATGGGAAAGTGCTTCAGGTTCCGGGTCCACAGTTCGGCGTGGGAGACGGTCGTCGTCGCGGCGATCACGTAGTCGGCGATGTCGATCCCGGTGTGCGACGCTCGATACTGGCGAGCCAGCGCGCCTGCGGCGTCCGCGATCTCCTCGGTGACCTCGATCCACCCGAAAACCGCGAGGAGCGCGCGAGTGGGGGCTTCTCCGACGCACGCATGCCGCCGAGGATCTCGGTGCGAGTGAGGACCGATCCGAGCAGTCGGCGGTTCTCGCGCCGCGCCGTGGCAACGGCATCGCGGGCCTCCTCCCGACCGCGGAGGACGTCGATGAAGATCGAGGTGTCCAGCAGGACAGGAGGGCCCGCTACCACCGGTCGAACCGGTCGGTCCGTGCGGGCCGGATCGCGTCCACGTACTCGGCGCCGTCCGGAGTGTCGGGCCCCCACGTGCCGAAACTCCGGTCGAGCGCGGCCTCGAATTCCTCGACATCCGCGGCGCCGTAGGTCTTGTCGACCGCGCGCCGGATCAACTCCGCGAGCCCGAGCCCCGACATGCGTGACTCCGTGAGGAGGCGCTCGTACTGCGCATCCTCGAGGGTGATCTGCGTGCGGTGGCTCATGATGTAATCTTACATCGCTCGGGCTCGACGTGTTCGGGTGAAGGTCAGCGTTCGGTGACTGCGATCGACGCGATGCACCCGGTGGAACTCGGGACGAAGAATTCCACCGCGCCGCCTTCGACGGCTGCGCGATAGCCGAAACCGGATTCCGGCCGTTTGAACGCGCGCGCGTCGATGGGGGTGGCGTCGAACCGCATGCGGATCTCCTCGCCGATGGTCGCGCTGCAGTACTGGCTCTGCGGTTGGAAGATGACGCGCGGGTGAACTCACAGCGACCAAATCCTGGCGGGAAGTGAGAACGCGGGCTATCTTCGGGGGTACCTTTCCGGCTCGAGGAAACGGAGGTGATGCCCACCCTCCTGACGCCCGGCGGTCCGCCCGGCGTTCGAACCTGAGCCTGCCCGTCACGCGCATCTGACCAGCGGTGGAGTAGTGATCCGGCCGCGCGCGCAAGGTTAAGGCCCGCACGAAAGGTTTCACATGACCCTTCTGTCCCCGCGCGACACGAATCGCGCTCACGCGACGCCCAACGTCGAAGTCGATCCCTTCCGCGAACCCGGCCACGTGGCCGACGAGCGCGACAAGGAATACCTCACTCCCAACGCCCCCGTGGCCATCGACGGCCGCAACGTGGATGTGCCCGACCACTTCCGCGTCTACATCGGCGACAAGTTGGCGCGCCTCGAGAAGTTCCGTTCCACCATCACCATGTTCGAGGTCAGCCTCTTCCACGAGCCGAACCCGCGCCAGTCCAAGTCGTGCCAGCGGCTGGAGCTCACGGTGCGCGGCAAGGGCGGCGTCGCCCGCGCGGAGGCCGCTGCCGAGAACTTCTACGCCGCGTTCGAGACGGCCCTGACGCGCCTGCAGAGCAGGCTGCGCAAGGCGTCGGACCGTAAGAAGGTGCACTACGGCAACCGCAGGCCCGTCTCGGTATCGGAGGCGACGGCACCGTCGGCCCTGCCGGACGGCCCGCCGACGGCGGCCCAGGAGGACGACGATCCGTACGCCGCCCTCGTCGAGGACCACCTGCCCGGGCAGATCGTCCGCATCAAGGACCACCCGGGTACCCCGATGACGGTCGACGACGCGCTGTCGCAGATGGAACTGGTCGGTCACGACTTCTTCCTGTTCTTCGACAAGGAGACGGAGAAGCCGTCCGTGGTGTACCGACGCAAGGCGTTCGACTACGGCCTCCTCCGGCTGACCTGACGTTTCGCCTACCATGGATCCCGGCCCGCACTTCGGGCCGGGATTCTTGACTGTGTTCATGGGATTGGGGTTGCTCAGTGGTTCTCTCCAAGGTGCTGCGGTTCGGCGAAGGCCGGATGGTCAAGCGGCTCGACGGTCTGGCCTCCTACGTGGAGGGCCTGAACGACGAGTACGAGGCGCTCTCCGACGAGAAGCTGCAGGCCAAGACGGAGCTCTTCAAGGAGCGGCTGGCGAAGGGGGAGAGCCTCGACGAGATCCTCCCCGAGGCGTTCGCCACCGCCCGGGAGGCGGCGTGGCGTGTGCTGGGCCAGAAGCCGTACCACGTGCAGATCATGGGCGCCGGCGCGCTGCACCAGGGCGACATCGCCGAGATGAAGACCGGCGAGGGCAAGACGCTGACCTCGGTGATGGCCGCGTACGCCAACGCGCTCACCGGCGACGGCGTGCATCTGGTGACCACGAACGACTACCTCGCCAAGCGCGACGCGGACTGGATGGGCCGCGTGCACCGCTTCCTCGGGCTCGAGGTGGACTGCATCCTGGCCGGGCAGGACCCGGACCGCCGCCGGCAGGCCTACCAGGCGGATATCACCTACGGCACCAACAACGAGTTCGGCTTCGACTACCTGCGCGACAACATGGCGCACAGCGAAGAGGAGCTCGTGCAGCGCGGCCACAACTTCGCGATCGTCGACGAGGTGGACTCGATCCTCATCGACGAGGCACGCACCCCGCTGATCATCTCGGGTCCGGCGGACGCCTCGAGCAAGTGGTACACCGAGTTCGCCCGGATCGTGCCGCTGATGGAGAAGGACACCCACTACGAGGTGGACATCCGGAAGAAGACCATCGGCGTCAACGAGGCCGGCGTCGAGCTGGTCGAGGATCAGCTGGGCATCGAGAACCTGTACGACGCGCAGAACTCGCTGCTGGTCAGCTACCTCAACAACGCGATCAAGGCCAAGGAACTCTACGAGCGCGACAAGGACTACATCGTCCGGTCGGGCGAGGTGCTCATCGTCGACGAGTTCACCGGCCGCGTGCTGGCCGGCCGCCGCTTCAACGAGGGCATGCACCAGGCCCTGGAGGCGAAGGAGAACGTCGAGATCCAGGCGGAGAACCAGACACTCGCCACGATCACGCTGCAGAACTACTTCCGCCTCTACGACAAGCTCTCCGGCATGACCGGTACGGCCGAGACCGAGGCCGCCGAGCTGCACCAGATCTACAAGCTGGGCGTCATCCCGATCCCCACCAACAAGCCGATGATCCGCAAGGACCAGACGGACCTGATCTACAAGACGGAGGAGGCGAAGTTCGCCGCCATCGTCGACGACATCGCCGAGCGCCACGAGGCCGGGCAGCCCGTTCTCATCGGCACCACCTCGGTGGAGCGGTCCGAGTACCTCTCGCGTCAGCTGGACCGCAAGAAGATCCCGCACACCGTGCTCAACGCCAAGTTCCACGAACAGGAGGCGGCGATCATCGCCAAGGCCGGCACGCCCGGCGCGGTCACGGTGGCCACCAACATGGCCGGCCGCGGTACTGACGTCGTGCTCGGCGGCAACCCCGACATCATCGCCGACCTCAAGCTCCGCGAGCAGGGACTCGACCCGGTCACCACGCCCGAGGAGTACGAGGCCGCGTGGGACGAGGTGATCGAGCAGGTCAAGAAGGAGTCGAAGGCCGCGGGCGACGACGTCCGCGACGCCGGCGGCCTGTACGTGCTCGGCACCGAGCGGCACGAGTCGCGGCGCATCGACAACCAGCTGCGCGGCCGCTCCGGCCGCCAGGGCGACCCGGGCGAGTCCCGTTTCTACCTCTCGCTGGGCGATGAGCTGATGCGGCGCTTCAACGGCGCGCAGATCGAGGCGTGGATGAACCGCGTCAACCTGCCGGACGACGTGCCGATCGACAACAAGTTCGTCTCCCGCGCCATCCGCAGCGCGCAGACGCAGGTCGAGCAGCAGAACTTCGAGATCCGCAAGAACGTTCTCAAGTACGACGACGTGCAGAACGAGCAGCGCAAGGTCATCTACGACGAGCGCCGCAAGATCCTCCGCGGCGAGGACCTTTTCGACCAGGTCAACCACATGACCGACGACGTGGTCTCGGCGTACGTCGACGCCGCCACGTCCACCGGCTACGTGGAGGACTGGGACCTCGACGAACTGTGGACCGCGCTCAAGACGCTGTACCCGATCCAGCTGGACTGGAAGCAGGTCGTCGGCGAGGACGAGAACGGCGACCGCGACGAGATCACCAGCGCCGAGCTGAAGGAGATCCTCCTCAAGGACATCCACGAGGCGTACGACGCGCACCAGGAGGGCATCGAGAAGGCCGCGGGCGAGGGCACGATGCGTCAGGTCGAGCGGTCGGTCCTGCTGTCGGTCCTCGACCAGAAGTGGCGCGAGCACCTCTACGAGATGGACTATCTCAAGGAGGGCATCGGCCTGCGGCAGATCGCCCAGCGCGACCCCGTGGTCGAATACCAGCGCGAGGGCTACGACATGTTCAACGGCATGCTCGAGGGCCTCAAGGAGGAGTCGGTCGCCACCCTGTTCAAGGTGCAGGTCCAGGAGCCGGACGAGGGGCAGCAGGCCGACGGTGCCGCTTCCGCGCTGACGAGCCCCGTCCCCGAGCCGGACCCGGAGAAGGTCACCCTGTCGGGTCCGTCCGAGTCGGGCGATCTCACCGAGATCTCCCAGTCCGCCGACGAGCCGCAGGGCACCCGGTCGGAGCGCCGCGCCGCCAAGCGCGAGGCCGACCGCGCCGCGCAGAAGGCGTCCGCGGCGCGCGCCAAGCACCGTCGGAAGTAGGCCGAGGTCCGGCGCCGTGGGCCGGCGGGGGCTAGGCGGTCCCGTCGGTCCGGCGTCGCATCGCGAACGCCCGCCCCGCGGCGAGCGTCGCCGCCACGATCACGACGACCGTGGTCACGGTGCGCACCCACGTCCCCGTATCGGTCGAGTAGTCGGTGAGGGACGCGATGCCCACGCCCGCCGCCGTGGCGACGACCGCGCCGATCGGCAGCATCCACGCGAGCGCGACGACGGTGGCGCGGATCCGCTCGGCACTGAGCACGCGGAGCGCTGCGGCGACCGCGGCCAGCGCACCGGCGTACGCCAGTACCCCGCCGCCGGCGTAAATCGCCATGATCCACACCGTCGACGGTGCCGACACCAAGTCGGCGAACGCGGATCCGACGAACCCGAGCGCCGGCACCGACCCGATCACCGCGCCGAGCAGCCCGGCGAGCACCACCGACGCGATCCGGTCGCCCGCGCGGACCTGCGGGCGGACCCCGATCAGCCACAGGATCATGCCGGCGCACGCGCCAGCCGCCGCACCGACCAGAGCGGGACGCGCGATGACCTCGGAAACCGGGTTCGCGCCGAGCCCGGCGACGAGGCCGTCGGCCGCCAGAATCTCACCGGACACCACCACGGTGCTCGCCGACGTGGCGCCGATCAGCGCGAGGACCGCGCCGAAGAGCGCGAAGCCGATCGCCTGGCGCAGTGCCGCCATTGCGCTACTTGCCGCCCTTCTTCGCGTACTCGGCCACCCGGGTCTGCCCGGTGCGGGCGCCGATGACGTCCATCAGCCGGTCGGTGGCGCGGCGGATCGACTCCTGATCGTCGGCGGTGGCGTCGCTGAGGTCGAGCGCCGGCAGCACCTCGACGGTGATCCGGCTCTTCCAGAAGTTCTTCAGCGTGCGGTGATCGGTCCCGGTCAGCGCGATCGGGACGACCGGTGTGCCGGTGGCGAGCGCGACCCGCACCGCGCCGGTCTTGCCCTTGTACAGCCGACCGTCGGGGGAGCGGGTGCCCTCGGGGTGGATGCCCCACGCGCCGCCGTCCTCGACGATCCTGGTCGCGGCCTCCAGCGCCGGCGCCGAGACGGACCCGCCGCGCCGGTCCACCGGGATCTGGCCCATACCCGAGAAGAAGACCTTCTTGAACTTCCCCTTGATCCCCGGCTGGGTGAAGTAGTCGGCCTTCGCGAGGAACATGACGGGCCGGCGCGCGCTCTGGACCACGTAGAAGGAGTCCGAGATCGCGAGGTGGTTGGCGGCCAGGATCACTGGTCCTGTGCGGGGGACGTTCTCCAGCCCCGTGTACTCGGGGCGACCCCAGACCCACAACGCGGGGCCGATCAGCAGGTGGCGCGCGACCCGGTAGCGGAACGCGGCACGCAGGGAACTCAGCGACATGAGACGTGTATACCGCTCCGCGGGCCGCGTTGTTTGCGATGTCGCGGATACTGTCGGTACGGCGCTACGCCGCGGTCGTGAACGCGACCCACCGCCACCGTCCCGCCGCCGCCTCGACCCGGCCGGCGGCCGCGAGTACCCGCTCGCCGCGGCGGTAGGTCAGGAAGATCTCGGCGCCCACCTCCGGATCGCCCGCGCGGGTTCGAGGCGTTCGTGGGCACCTGCGGGGCGTGCCCACGTGCACGTTCCCCCAGCCGGACACGGTGCCCTCGGGCCCCGTCTCGGCCAGCGTGCGGAGCACGTCCACGACGGTGTTCGACGCGATGGCGGTCAAGTGCTTGGCCGGGCGCCGCCGGTCGAGCACCTCGAAGACGGGACGCAGCGTCGACAGGACGAACCGGTGCGCGTCGGGGTGCACCGCTGCGACGGGTCCTGGGACGTCGCCAGGCGCCCGTCGCGCCGCTTCCGCCGGTTCCGGCGGGGTCGGTGGAGGCGGCGGCGGTAGCGACGGTGCGGGCGGTGGAGCCGGACGGGCCCCGACGAGCGGCCGCGCGGGCGGCTCCGCGTCCGGTGCGCGCAGAACGGTGAAACCCGGCCCCGTGAGCGGCACCGGGCGCTCGGCCCGGTCGACCGCGATGATGATCGCCCCCATACTTATTAGACGCATCAGGGGCCCGTCAGGATCCCGTTGCTTCCGGCCGGACACGGGCCGGGCGTGTCGCGGGCATCCCGTATGCTGGCGCCGACATCAGTACTCCGGGGAGGTGCAGGTGAAGGGCAGGCTCGGCCAGTCCGATGCGGAGTTCTACGCGTTGGAGGACTCCACCACGCCGACGCACGTGGGGTCACTCGCGGTGCTGCGGCGCCCCGACGAGGACGGCGCGGGGCTGGACTACGAGCGGTTGCTCGCCACGATCGAGGAACGCCTCGCGGAGGTGCCCCGGTACCGCCAGAAGGTCCGGACGGTGCCGTTCGGCATCGCGCGGCCCGTGTGGATCGAGGACCGCGATTTCGACATCACCTACCACGTGCGGGTATCCGCGGTGCCGCAGCCGGGCAGTGACGACCAGCTGCACGACCTGGTCGCGCGCCTGAACTCCCGCCCGCTCGACCGGGAGCGGCCGCTGTGGGAGGTCTACCTCATCGAGGGCCTCGCCGACGATCGCCTCGCGGTCTTCACCAAGACCCATCTCGCCCTTGTGGACGGGCGCGCCAACGTCGACCTGATGCAGCAGCTGCTCACCGACACCCCCCGCACCCCGGAGTCGCCCGAGGACCTGTGGATGGGCCAGCACGAGCCGAGCGACGGCGAGCTGGTGATGGGGGCGGTCATCGACATGCTCTCGCGCCCAGCGCGCACCGCGTCGATGATCCAGGGGCTGGTCGGCGAGGTCGCCGAGTCGATCACCGGGCTGCAGGAGGACGCCGCGAACGTGATCGAGCGGGCGTCGAGCCTGGTGCGTGCGCGGACCGCGGTGACCCCGGTGCGCTCGCTCAACGTCCCGATCTCGCGGAGCCGGCGGTTCGCCGTCGCGACCATGGACCTCGCCGAGTTCCGGCGCCTGCGCGCGGCGTTCGGCTGCACCGTCAACGACCTCCTGCTGTCGGTGGTGGCGGGCGGCCTGCGGACGTGGCTGATCTCGCGCGGCGAACCGATCAGCGCGGGCACCGAGGTCCGCGTGCTGGAGCCGATCGCCGTCGACGACGTCGGGCTGGGCGTCGGTGAGCAGGTGCGGGCCTACATCGTCCGGCTGCCCGTCGCGGAGAGCAACGCGGTGGTGCGGATGCGGCAGATCGCGCACGGCGCGGCGGCGCAGGTGGACCGCAACCGCCAGGTCGCGGCGCGGGCGCTCGCCACCAGCGGCGGATTCACCCCGGCCACCCTGCACGCGCTCGGCGCTCGCACCGCGATGAGCGTGTCGCCGCGTTCGTTCAACATCCTGGTGACCAACGCGCCCGGCCCGCAGGCACCGGTGTACCTCGCGGGGATCGAGGTGCTGCAGGTGTACCCCGTTCCTCCGCTCATCGCGAACCAGGTGGTGTCCATCGGGATCACGTCGTACAACGGAAGGGTGTACCTCGGTCTCAACGCGGATCGCGACGGCATGTGGGACGTGATCTCGATGACCGAGTTCCTGTACGAGGCGCTGGACGAGCTGGCGGCGTCCGCGAAAGGAGTAGATGACGGTCCGCGTGTACGTTCCCAGTACCCTCGCCGGGCTCCAGGCGCTGCAGCGCGACGGTGAGCTGTTCCCGTTGGGCGGCACCGTCTTCGGGGTGACACCCGCGTTGCGTGAGGCGTACACGTCGGGCGACGACGAGGAGCTCGCCGAAGCGGCCATGCGGCATGCCGCGCGCGCCTCGCTGCGGCTGCTCGCCGTCGACGGTGCCGAGCCCGCGCCCGGCGAGCAGCCCGATCCCGTGCGCCGCGTGGTGATCACCGCGGACGTCCCGGCCGCGAAGGAGCGCGCCGACCTCGACGACGCCGTCCTCAAGGTGACCGAGCCGATCCGCCTGCGGGACGTCCTGGCCGTGCACGTCGACGTCTCGGAGGCCGAAGAGGCGGTGGTCCGCGCGGCGCAGGTCGTGGACGCCGCCGATCTGGGCGATGAGGACGCCGAACTCGCCGTCGGCGACGCCGAGGATCACGACCTCGCCTGGTACGCCACGCAGGAGCTGCCCTTCCTCCTGGAACTGCTCTAGCCCGGACGCGGGAGGCGGTCGACCTGCTCGAGCCGGGGTGGCCACGCGTCGACGCCCCGGGCTACGGTGGGGGAATGACGGTGCGCGGTATCCGGTTCGGAGCAGCCCTCCTGGTGGGGGCGGGCGTGGTCGCGTCCGCGCCCGTCGCGGCTGCGGCGCCGGTCCCGCTGACCGGCACCCAGTGGAGGTTCGAGGCGAGCGGGTACGCGCGCACGGCGCCGATGAAGTACACCGGTGCGCCGGCGTTCTTCCGCATCGGCGGCTCCCGCGCGGGCGGGAACGACGGGTGCAACGTGTTCGGCGTGAACGCGGTCGTCGCGGGTGAGCGGGTCACGTTCAGCGACATGATCTCGACCCTGCGGATGTGCATCAGGCCCGGCGCGGGCACGCAGTTCGCGGCGGCGTTCAAGGACGTGCGCACGGTCCGGATCACGGGGACCGGCTCCGCATCTCCGACGGTCCGCGGGGCTACTGGGACTTCGTCGCGAACGATCCCGCGAAGCGGTAGCCGCGCCGCGGCGCATGGGACAACCCACGAGAAATTGTCCCAACAGGTTACGGCACCGTAGGCTCACAGTCATGAGCAACAGTTTCCGCGCCTTCCGTGATTGGCTCGAGGCCCCGGCCAAGAACGTCTCCGCCGAGCATCCCCGCACCAATCTGGTGCGCGGTGCGGTCGCGCGGCTCACCACTCCGCTGCTGCCGGACGACTACCTGCACCTGATCAATCCGCTGTGGTCGGCGCGCGAGCTGCGCGGCAAGATCGTCGGCGTCCAGCAGGAGACCGACGAGTCGGTCACGCTCACCATCGAGACCGGCTGGGGCTTCAACACCAAGTACGAGGCCGGCCAGTACGTGGGTATCGGTGTCCTCGTCGGCGGCAAGTGGACGTGGCGGTCGTACTCGCTGACCTCCGTGCCGGACATGGGAGAGGGCCGCGCCCCGCGCGAGGTCTCGATCACCGTCAAGGCGATGAGCGAGGGCTTCCTGTCGAACCACCTCGTCAGCGGCGTGTCCGAGGGCACCATCGTGCGGCTGCAGGCACCGTCGGGCGACTTCACGCTCCCGAACCCCTTGCCTCCCAAGGTCCTGTTCCTCACCGCGGGCAGCGGCATCACGCCCGTCATGGCGATGCTGCGCACGCTCGAGCGCCGCGGCATCCCCACGTCGACCGACATCGTGGCCGTGCACTCGGCCCCGAACGCCGATTCCGCGCTGTTCCGCGAGGAGCTCGAGGCGTTCGACGCGAACCACGCGAACGTCGCCGTGCAGCTCCGCTACACCCGCGACGCCGGGCGCCTGACCCCGCAGAACATCGGCGAGGTCGTCCCGGACTGGCAGGAGCGGCAGACCTGGATCTGCGGGCCGGGCGTGTTCCTGGGCGATATGGAGAAGGCGTGGAAGGACCGCGGAATCGAGTCGCGCCTGCACCAGGAGCGGTTCACCGTGGAGCGCGCGGACGTGTCCGCGAGCGGCGGCGACGTCACCTTCCTCAAGGCCGGCAAGACCACCGAGGTCGACGGTGCCACCACCCTCCTGGAGGCCGGCGAGGCCGCGGGCGTGCAGATGCCGTTCGGCTGCCGCATGGGCATCTGCCAGACCTGCGTCGTGCAGCTGGCCGACGGCCAGGTCCGTGACCTGCGCAGCGGTGACCTGCACACCGAGGGCGAGCGCATCCAGACCTGCATCTCGGTCGCCGTCGGCGACTGTACTCTGGACGTCTGAGCTGCGGTTCCGCCACGTCCGTTGACAGCTTACGGCGCCGTAACTTACGGTTGCGTAGGTTAGAGACGGACCACTGGAAGGCGGCCCCGCATGGCGATCACCGACATCCCCGAGTACGCGCACCTCACAGAGGCCGACGTCGAGACGCTCGGCGCCGAGCTGGACGCCATCCGGCGCGACATCGAGGCCGTCCGCGGCGAGACCGATGTGCGGTACCTGCGGCGGACGATCGCGGCCCAGCGTGGGCTGGAGGTGGCGGGCCGGGCGATGCTGCTCGGGGCGCACAAGCGGGGCTTCTGGTGGGGTTCGGCGGTGTCGCTGGGCCTGGCGAAGATCATCGAGAACATGGAGCTCGGGCACAACATCATGCACGGGCAGTGGGATTGGATGAACGATCCCGAGGTGCACTCGACGACATGGGAGTGGGACAACGCGGGCACGTCGCGGCTGTGGAAGCACACCCACAACTACGTGCACCACAAGTACACGAACGTCCTCGACATGGACGACGACGTGGGCTACAAGACGCTGCGCGTGACCCGTGACCAGCCGTGGACGCCGTTCAACGCGGGCAACCTGGTCTACAACACCCTGCTGATGTTGCTGTTCGAGTACGGCGTGGCGATCCAGCACCTGGAGATCGGCCGGGCGGTCCAGAAGTGGAACAAGCCCTGGTACGACCAGGAGAAGTTCAAGGCCGACGCCGGCGAAGTGGGCCGCAAGATCGGCCGGCAGGCGCTCAAGGACTACGTGGCGGCGCCGCTCGTCGGCGTGCCGTTCGGGGGCAAGCGCGGCTGGCGCAAGGCGCTGACGGCCACGATCACCGCGAACGTGATCCGCAACGTGTGGACCAACGCCGTCATCTTCTGCGGGCACTTCCCCGACGGTGCCGAGAAGTTCACCGAGCAGGACGTGGACAACGAGACCCAGGCCGAGTGGTACCTGCGCCAGATGCTGGGCAGCGCCAACCTCTCCGGCGGCCCGGTGATCGACTTCCTCTCCGGAAACCTGAGCTACCAGATCGAGCACCACCTGTTCCCCGACCTGCCGTCGAACCGGTTGGCGGAGATCGGTGTTCGCGTGCGGGCGTTGTGTGAGAAGTACGACCTGCCGTACACCATCGGCCCGCTGCACGTGCAGTACTACAAGTCCTGGCGGACCATCGCCAAGTTGTCGCTGCCGGACAAGTACCTGCGCGACACCGCCGACGACGCCCCGGAGACCGCCTCCGAGGCGATGTTCGCGGGCACCGAGTTCGCGGAGCCCCGCGTCGACGCCGCGACCGGCCGCCGGTTCGGACTCAAGGCCGCCCGCGCGGCCGTGCACGCCCGCCGTCGCCGCCGCGCCTGACGGTCGCGTTCCGAGTCCCGCGCGGGGAGTCGGCTCCGGGTGCCGCGCCGGTCCGGATGAGGCCGGTCGCCGCCTGCGTGTGGTGTCCTGCTCCCTACGGGGAGCTGGCGTCCCCGAGTTCGTGTGGTGTCCCCTTCGCTGCAGCTGAGGGGACGCCGGATCTTGTCGGGGACACCGGCTCCCTATAGGGAGCCGGAACCCGGAACGCGGAACCCGGAGTGCGCCGTTGCCGCTCGCGCCGCCGTCCACGCCCGTCGTCGCCGGGTCTGACGGTGCGCCGCCGCCGCGCCTCCCGATCCGTTCCCATCCCCCGATTCGTCGCACCCCACCCGAAACGCCACCGTCGCCCCCCGATTCGATGCATCCCACCCGAAACGCCGGCCGAATCGGGGGGAGTGCGACGAATCGGGGGGCGACGGCTGGCCCGCCCGCGCGCGCCCACGCCCGCCAGGCCCGACGGTGCGCCCGCCGCGCCCGCCGCGCACCGTCGAACCGGCGGACGTGTGATGCGCGCCTCCTGAAACAAGATCGATGACTTTGTCCTACCCGGCTGCTACAGTGGAATCGTTCTGTTCTTGAGGCCGCGCCATGCGGTCTGACCGATTGGGGATCGCCTCGTGGCCATCACTGACATCGCGGAGTACGCGCACCTGACCGACGCCGATATCGAGGCGCTCGGTGCTGAACTGGATGCGCTGCGTCGCGAGATCGAGGAGAGCCGCGGCGAGGAGGATGCCAAGTACATCCGCCGCGTGATCAAGAGTCAGCGCATCGCCGAGGCCGCCGGCCGCGTGTTCGGCCTGGGCGCGGGCATGAAGGGCTGGAAGGGCAAGGCCGCGTGGGCCGCCTCCGCCGCGTGCCTGAGCTACGCGAAGGTCATCGAGAACAACGAGCTCGGCCACAACATCATGCACGGCCAGTGGGACTGGATGAACGATCCGGAGATCCACTCGGCGAACTGGGAGTGGGACAGCGCGTCGGACGGCAAGTTCTGGCGGCACACCCACAACTACATGCACCACAAGTACACCAACGTCACCGACATGGACGACGACATCGGCTACGGCATCCTGCGCGTCACGCGCGACCAGCCGTGGGAGCCGTACATGCTGTTCAACCCGGTGTACAACCTCATCCTGATGACGGGCTTCCAGTACGGCAAGGCCGTGCAGCACCTCGAACTGATGAACGCCATGAAGGCGGCGCTCAACGGCGGCGAGCAGTACGCGAACTACGACTGGGAGGAGTTCCGCAGCCGGCTCAAGGTGGTCCTCACCAAGATCACCAAGCAGACGGCGAAGGACTACGTCCTCTTCCCGGCGATGGCCGTTCCCTTCACCGGCGCCCGCGGCTACAAGAAGGCCGCCTCGGCGAACCTCGTGGCCAACACGGTGCGCGACGTCTGGGACCACATGACCATCTTCTGCGGCCACTTCCCGGACGACGCCGAGAAGTTCACCATCGAGGACATCGAGAACGAGACGCTCCCCGAGTGGTACCTGCGCCAGATGCTGGGCACCGCGAACTTCGAGGGCAGCGACGCGCTGCACTTCATCACCGGTCATCTGGGCCGCCAGATCGAGCACCATCTGTACCCGGACCTGCCGTCGAACCGCTACAACTACATCAACTCGCGGCTCGTCGAGATCTGCGATAAGTACGACCTGCCGTACAACACCGGGCCGATGTGGAAGCAGTACGCCGAGTCGTGGCGCACCATCATCAAGCTCTCGCTGCCGGACCGCTTCCTCAAGGACACCGCCGACGATGCGCCCGAGACCCACTCGAACAAGCGCTTCTACGACGAGAACGGCGTGACCACCGTGGTCAAGGGCGAGATCGATGCACAGGGCAACCGTCGTGGCCTGCGCTCGCACGTCGAGGAGTTGGCGGCCGCGAAGTAACGCGGACGGCCGCACTACGCGTAGCCTGAAGACGTGGCTATCACAGATGTCGGCGAATACGCACACCTCGATGACGCCGACATCGAGCAACTCGCACGCGAGCTCGACGCGATCCGCGCCGAGGTCGAGGCGTCCCGCGGTGAGCGGGATGCGCGGTACATCCGTGGCGTGATCCGAGCCCAGCGCGCCCTCGAGGCGGCGGGCAGGCTGACCATCCTCGGCTCCAGGAGTCGATGGTTCTGGGCGGCGGGCGCGGGCATGCTCGGGGTCGCGAAGATCATCGAGAACATGGAGCTCGGGCACAACGTGATGCACGGGCAGTGGGACTGGATGAACGACCCCGAGATCCACTCCACCACGTGGGAGTGGGACATGGCGTGTCCCGGTGCGCATTGGAAGCACTCGCACAACTTCCTGCACCACAAGTACACCAACGTCGTGGGCAAGGATCTCGACGTGGGCTACGGCGTGCTCCGCGTCACCCGCGACGAGCAGTGGCAGGCCAAGCGCTCCGCGCAGTTCCTCAACAACCTCTTCCTGGGGCTCACCTTCGAGTGGGGCATCGCCCTTCACGACATCGAGCTGGCCGAGGCCATCGCCGGCAACAAGCCGTGGCCGCAGACCCGCAAGCAGCTCCGTGAGCTGGGCGTGAAGGCCTCGCGGCAGCTGGGCAAGGACTTCCTGCTCTACCCTGCGATCAGCAAGGCCGTGGGCGGTTCGTTCGGGCGCACGCTCTCGGCGAACCTCACGGCCAACGTGATCCGCAACATCTGGACGTACGTCGTCATCTTCTGCGGGCACTTCCCCGACGGTGCCGAGAAGTTCACCACCGAATCCATCGTCGATGAGACGCCAGGCGAGTGGTACCTGCGCCAGATGCTGGGCAGCGCGAACATCTCCGGCGGCCCCGCCATGGACTTCATGACGGGCAACCTGAGCTACCAGATCGAGCACCACATGTTCCCGGACCTGCCGTCGAACCGGCTGTCCGAGATCGCCGTCGAGGTCCGCGCGATCTGTGAGAAGTACGACCTCCCCTACACCGAGGGCCCGCTGCTGCGGCAGTACTACCTGTCGCAGCGCACCATCGCGAAGCTGTCGCTGCCCGACCGCTGGCTGCGCGCCACCTCGGACGACGCGCCCGAAACGGCCTCTGAGCTGCGGTTCGCCGCCGTCAAGGGGCGCCTCGCGCACGCGCAGGAGGCCGCGCACGAGCGCCTCGTCCACGCCCGAGTCCGCCCAGGAGCGGCTGGCGCATGCGCAGGAGAGCGCGCACGACCGCCTCACCCACGCCCGTGAGGCGGCGCACGCCGCCCAGCAGGAGGTGGAGCGCGTGGGCCTGCGTACCGCGATCGCCGAGGCGGCGCGGCACAAGGTCGAGCAGAAGCGCCTCGAGGTCGAGGCCAAGCGCGCCCGTCGCGCCGCGCGCCGTCGCGGCGGCGCCGTCGCGGGCTGACCCGGCCCCGCGTCCGGCCCCGTCGACCGCGATCGGCGGTTTCAGTCCGCGGCGCGGCGGGGCAGGATCATCACCGGGACCGGCGAGGCGCGGATGATCCGTGCGGCCGCCGATCCGAGGAACACGTGCTGCAGCGGCGCCGCCGCCCGGACCCGAGGAGCAACAGGTCCCCGGGCCGCCACTCGATGCTCTCGACGGCCGCCCGCCAGTCGGGGCCGGTGCCCAGCTCGATCTGCACGTCCGCAGCCGACGGTGCGCCGCCGGTCCGGGCGAGGCGCTCGTCCACGTCCGCGCGGGTGCGCTCCCACCAGCTGCGCAGCACCAAACGCTCCGCTTCCGCGGTGTTGATCATCGCCGAGTACGCGGCCACGTCCCGCACTGAGAACGAGACCACCCGCAACTGCACGCCCCACCGCCCGGCGAGCTCCGCAGCCGCCTCGAGTAGGCCGTTGGCATCGGCGTTGCCGCCGTACGCCACCGTCAACCGGCGCACGGGCACCGGCCCCGGGCGGTACGCGCGGGGTGCGATCGCGACGGGCACCGCGGCGGTGTGCACCAGCCGGTTCGTGACGCCGCCGAGCGCGACCCGGCCGAGCAGTCCGGACGACGACGATCCACGGTCACCACGCTGACGTCGTGCGCCGCGGCGAGCGCCATCAGGCCGTCCGGGACCGATCGCGCGTGTTGCACCTCGACGGTGATCCCGGTGCCGCGCGGCAGTTCGTCGACGGCGCCCAGCAGGGCGCGTTCCGCGGCGGTCGCGACGTGCCCGGCGTACTCGTCCTCGATCGGATCGGCCTGCGGCGGCAGGCGGCGCTCGATCACCGACGCCGCGATGATCGACTCGCCCGTGGTCCGGGCGATCTGCGCGGCCAGCTCGACCGGGGCGGAACTGTGCCGGCTGGCGCTGAACCCGGCCATGAGCGTCATGCGGGCGACCCCTGTGCGTGCGCCGTGGCGATCACGTGCGTGACGGGCAGGTGGTGCTCCGCGCGAGCGCGGTCGACCACGTCGAACCGGTGCCACACCGAGGTCTCCGGCGGCAGCGTCGAGATGACGATGTGATCGGGCCCGAAGGCCGCGACCGCGGTCGCGAGCGCCCGCAGCGGCCGGTAGTCGCCGAGCTCACCGTCGGCCTCGAAGCCGTCCTCCCGCAGGGCGTCGACGGTGCGCTGCAGCCGCTTCTCGGCGCGGTGCCGGGTCTCGTCCCAGATCTCGAGCGGGCCGTGCGTCTCGCCGGTACCCATCTCGATGGGGTTGACGGGCACGACCACGTGGAAGCGGGTGTGCTCGGTGGCCCCCATGCGCCGCAGCTCGGCGAGCAGTTCGCCGGACTCGACGGTCTGGTTGGCCAGGACGACCACCCGCGCGGGGGCGGCGGCACCGTCGGACTGCGCGGCGGGTGCGGGGCGACGGCTCAGGAACCACCGGTTCGCGAAGAACAGGCCGATGATCACGGCCCACGCCCCGAGGCTGAGCAGCAGCTGCGAGCGGGTGCTGCCGTCGATGTACATCTGCACGAGAACGGCGATCATCGCGACGATCGTGACCAGCGACAGCACGGGGAACAGCCACATCTTGACCGACAGGCCCTCGGAGCCGTTGCGGAACCGGAGCACCGTCTGCGAGATCGCGATCAGCAGGTAGACGAAGATGATCACGGCGCCCGACGAGTTCAGCAGGAACGTGAAGATGGTGCTCTCCCAGAACGCCGCGGCGATCACGCACAGGAAGCCGATCACCGACGACGCCAGGATCGCGCGCACGGGCACGCCCGATGCGGACACCTTCATCAGCTGCGGCGGCGCCTCGCGGCGGGCGGCCAGCACGAACAGCATCCGCGACGCGCTGTACATGCCGGAGTTGAGGCAGCTCAGGACGGCCGTGAGCACGACGGCGTTCATGATGTGCTGCGCGTACGGGATGCCCATCGCCTCGAATGCGGACACGAACGGCGACGCGGCGAGCTCGGGGCCGTTCCACGGCAGGATGCAGGTCAGCAGGAACGCCGAGCCCACGAAGAAGACCGCGATGCGCACGATCACCGAGTTGGCGGCGCGGGCCACGGCCTTCTGCGGATTCTCGGACTCCGCCGCCGCGATGGTCGCGATCTCGGCGCCCATCATCGAGAAGATCACGGTGACCACGCCCACGGTGACGGCGCCGGCGCCGAGCGGGAAGAACCCGCCGTGCTCGGTGAGGTTCGACAGGTCCATCGACTTGCCCGGCCACAGGCCGAACACGAAACAACTGCCGAGCACCAGGAACGCGATGATCGCGGCCACCTTGAGCCCGGCGAACCAGAACTCGAACTCGCCGAACGACGAGACGGAGAACAGGTTGGTCGCGGTCATCAGCGCCAGCAGGATCATCGACGTCAGCCACAACGGCGCCCCGGGCATCCACAGTTGGATGATCTTCGCGCCGGCGATGGCCTCGAAGCCCACCACGACCACCCAGAAGTACCAGTACAGCCACCCCGTCGAGAAGCCGGCCCAGTCGCCGAGCGCGGCGCGCGAATAGTCCGAGAACGAGCCTGTCGACGGGTTCGACACGGCCATCTCGGCGAGCATCCGCATGATCATGATGACCAGGACCCCGGCCAGGCCGTAGGTGAGGAACGCGCCGGGGCCGGTGGCGCGGATGACCACCCCGGAGCCCACGAACAGGCCGGCGCCGATCACTCCTCCGATCGCGATCATCCGCAGTTGTCGCTCGCTCAGAGCCTTCTTGAGTGCCGGGGACTCGCCCACGTCTTACCTCCGGTTGTGCAGGACGCGTACCGGGAGGCCGCGCCGCATCGTGATTGGGATCACAGGATCCGATCACAAGCGTGACCGCGGGGAGGGCCTTCGGGGTCGGACGGAATGTCAGGGATCGGTCATGATGCGCTACAGATCGTAAATCTTCCAGGTGGTGCTGGATGGCTACGATTCGCGAATACCCCTCTGAATCAGGAGCGAGCAGTGTCGGTGACGCCCGTGATCGGCGTGTGCGGGATCCGCACGCGCGCCCGCTACGGCGAGGTGTGGGACCGCGAGGTCACCATGCTGCCGAAGGTCTACAGCGCGGCCGTGGCGCGCGCCGGCGGGGCCTGTCTCGTCGCGCTGCCCGACGGTGCCCTCGCCGCGCGCCCGGAGTTGCTGCTCGATCGCGTCGACGGTCTCCTGCTGGCGGGCGGGGCGGACATCGCACCGTCGAGCTACGGGGCACCCGATCACCCGCGGACCGGGCCCACCGACCCGCTGCGCGACAGCGCGGAGATCGCCCTGACGCGCGTCGCGATCGAGCGCGGCGTACCGCTGCTGGGGATCTGCCGGGGCATGGAGGTCCTCAACGTGGCGCTCGGGGGCGGGCTGGTGCCGCATCTCCCGGACGCGCTCGACGGTGACCGCTCCCACCTTCGCCGCGACGGCGAGTTCGCGGAGCATCCGGTGCGGATCGTGGCCGGTACGCGGACGGCGGATCTCGTGGGGGCGGAGGAGGTCGTGGTGCAGTCGCACCATCACCAGGCGGTGGCGGGGCTGGGCGAGGGGTTGCGGGCGACGGCCTTCGCGTCCGAGGGGCGCGTGATCGAGGCCGTCGAGCGTCCCGGCGGGGCGCTCGTGGTCGGGGTGCAGTGGCATCCCGAGGAGGACCCGTCGTCGACGGTGATCGCCCGGTTCGTTGCGCACGCCGCCGCCTCCCGGTCGTGACGACAGCGCCCTGGGCATGACGACAGCGCCCCGGCCGGATGGAGGATCCGGCCGGGGCGCTGTACTTTTCGGGTGCTCGTCCGTCGGCGGTTACGCCGTGTGCGCGTCCGCGAGGTGGAGGGCCTCGTCGAGGATGCGCAGGCCCTCGCGGGCCTCGGCGGCCGTCACCGTGCACGGCGGGACCACGTGGATGCGGTTGACGTTGACGAAGGGCAGGAGGCCGCCCTTCTTGCACGCCGCTACCGTCTCGGTCATGGCGGCACTGGTGCCGCCGTAGGGCGCGAGCGGCGCGCGGGTGGCGCGGTCCTCGACGAGCTCGATCGCCCAGAACACGCCGGTGCCGCGGACCTCGCCGATGGACCGGTGCTTGGCCTGCATCCCGCGCAGCGCGGGGCCGATGACCTCGGCGCCGACCCGCGCGGCGTTGTCGACGACGCGCTCGTCCTCCATCGCCTCGATGGTGGCGACCACGGCCGCGGTCGCCAGCGGATGCCCGGAGTAGGTGAGTCCACCCGGGTAGGCGCGGTCGGCGAAGGTCGCGGCGATCTCGTCGCCGATCGCGACGCCGCCGAGCGGCACGTACCCGGAGTTGACGCCCTTGGCGAACGCCAGCAGGTCGGGCACCACCGGTCCCGCCGCGGTGGCGGCGTGCTCGATCCCGAACCACTTACCGGTGCGGCCGAACCCCGCCATCACCTCGTCGGCGATCATGACGATTCCGAACTCGGTGCACAGCTCCCGCACCCCGGCCAGGTAACCGGGTGGCGGGATCATGATCCCGGCGGTGCCGGGGATCGACTCGAGGACGACCGCCGCTATGGTCGACGGGCCCTCCAGCTCGATGACCCGTCGCAGCTCCTCGAGCGCGCGCTCGCACTCCTGCTGTTCGGTCTGCGCGTGGAACACCGAGCGGTACAGGAACGGGCCGTTGAAGTGGACCACGCCGTGCGCGCCGCGGTCGTTGGGGAACCGCCGCGGATCGCCCGTGAGGTTGATCGCGAGGTCGGTGCCGCCGTGGTAGGCGCGGTAGCGCGAGAGCACCTTGTACTTACCGGTGTGCAGCCGGGCCATGCGCACCGCGTGCTCGATGGCGTCGGCGCCGCCGTTGGTGAAGAACACCCGGTTCAGGTCGCCGGGGGTGCGCTCGGCGATCAGACGGGCGGCCTCGCTGCGCGCGGCGTTCACGTGCTGCGGTGCGATGGTGCACAGCTTCGCCGCCTGCTCCGCGATCGCGGCGACGACGCGCGGATGCTGGTGTCCCACATTGGTGTTCACCAGCTGAGACGAGAAGTCCAGCAGCCGGTTGCCGTCGCCGTCCCACACGTAGGAGCCCTCCGCCGCGATCACGGTCATCGGGTTCAGCTGCGCCTGCGCGGACCAGGAGTGGAAGACGTGGGCGCGGTCGAGTTCGCGGGCGCGGGCGCCCTCGGCGACGGCGGCCTCGAGCGGCGCGCCGCCCGGGAGTGCGGTCATCGTCGGTTCTCCTTCTCTCGTCGGGGTTTCGGGGGTCAGACGTTCTGCGGGAAGCCGAGGTCGATGCCGCGGTTGGCGGGGTCCTGCCAGCGGGTGGTGACGACCTTGCCGCGAGTGAAGAAGTTCACGCCCTCGGTGCCGTAGGCGTGGGTGTCGCCGAACAGCGAGGCCTTCCAGCCGCCGAACGAGAAGAACGCCGTCGGCACGGGGATCGGGACGTTGACGCCCACCATGCCCACCTCGACCTCGTTCTGGAAGCGGCGGGCCGCGCCGCCGTCGGCGGTGAAGATCGCGGTGCCGTTGCCGTACGGGCAGTCTGCGATGAGCCGCATGCCCTCCTCGTAGGTATCCACGCGCAGGACCGACAGAACGGGGCCGAAGATCTCATCGGTGTAGACACTCATGTCGGTGCGCACGTGGTCGAGCAGCGTCGGGCCCACCCAGAAGCCTTCGGCCACGTCGGCGGCGTCGGCGCCGGCCGCGGGGCGGATGTTCCGGCCGTCCACGACCACGGTGGCGCCGTCCTGCTCGCCGGCGTCGATGTACGCGGCGACCTTGTCGCGGTGCGCGCGGGTGATCAGCGGGCCCATGTCGGCGGAGCCGGTGCCGTCGCCGGTCACCAGGCCGCGGGTGCGCTCGGCGATCTTGGCGACCAGCTCATCGGCGATGTCGCCCACGGCGACCAGCGCGGAGACGGCCATGCAGCGCTCACCGGCCGAGCCGAAGCCGGCGTTGACCATCGCGTCGGCGGCGATGTCCAGATCGGCGTCGGGCAGCACGATCGCGTGGTTCTTGGCGCCGCCCAGTGCCTGCACGCGCTTGCCGTGGGCGGTGCCGGTCCGGTACACGTACTCGGCGATCGGGGTGGAGCCGACGAACGAGACGGCCTTGATGTCGGGGTTGACCAGCAGCTCGTCGACGGCGGTCTTGTCGCCCTGGACCACGTTGAACACGCCGTCGGGCAGGCCGGCCTCGGCCAGCGTGCGGGCGATCCACAGCGCGGCCGACGGATCCTTCTCGCTGGGCTTGAGCACCACGGTGTTGCCGGCCATGATCGCGATGGGGAAGAACCACATCGGCACCATCGCGGGGAAGTTGAACGGCGAGATCACGGCGACGGGGCCGAGCGGCTGCCGGATCGAGGCGACGTCGACCATGGTCGAGACGTTCTCGCTCATGGTGCCCTTGAGCAGGTGGTTCATGCCGCAGGCGAACTCGACGACCTCCTGGCCGCGCATCACCTCGCCGAGCGCGTCCGAGTGCACCTTGCCGTGCTCGGAGGTCAGGATCGCGGCCAGCTCGTCGCGCCGGGCGTTCAGTAGCTCGCGGAAGGCGAACATGATCGTGGTGCGCTTGGCGAGCGACGTGTCGCGCCACGCGGGGAAGGCGTCCTTCGCGGCGGCGATCGCGGCGCGGGTGTCGTCGACGTCGGCGAGAGCGACGCGGCCGGTGACGGCGCCCGTCGCGGGATTGGTCACGGGGGCGTACGCGCCGGAGGCGCCGGGAAACGGGGCGCCGGCGACCCAGTGGTCGATGGTGGTCGTGGTGATCTCGGTGATGGTCATGCATCCACTGTGGGGCCCGCGAGGGGGTCGAATCCCCGACATTCCGTCAGCGATCGCCGACCCGGTTTTACACTTCGTCACATGAGTCTGACAGTGGCGGAGATCCTCGCCCTGCCCGTGGTGCGGGCCGGAGACCCCGAGGTCCACGTGGCGGCGGGGCTGGACCGTCAGGTGCGCTGGGTGCACGTCGGCGACGCCGCCGAGGTCGCCGAGCTGCTGACCGGCGGCGAGCTGATCCTCACCACGGGGCCCGCCCTGGCGGCCGACCCCGGTGGCTACTGCGCAGCGCTCGCGGAGGCGGGCGCAGTGGGGTTGGTGGTGGAGTTGAGCGCGCGGCTGCCGCGGATGCCGGCGGCCGCGATCGCCGCGGCGGAGGCGGCGGGCATGCCGCTCGTCGGACTGCGGCGGGGCATCCGGTTCGTCGCGCTCACCGAGCAGGTGCACCGCGCGATCGTCGCCGACCAGTTCGACGAGGTCGAGTTCGCCCGGCACGCCCACCAGGTGTTCACCGAACTATCGATGCGCAGGGCCGACGCCGACGCGATCGTTGCAGGGGCGGCGGAGCTCATCGGCACCCCGGTCGCGCTCGAGGACACCGCGCGCCGGGTGCTCGCGCTCGCAGCGCACGGCCACCCGACCGCCGACCTCCTGGCAGGATGGCCGACCCGGTCGCGTTCCGACGGGGTCGCAGTGTCGGTCGGCGCGGACGGCAATGTCTTCGCCCGCCTGGTGGCACCGCTCGCCGAGCCGACGACCCGCGTCGAGATGGTGCTCGAGCGGACGGCGCAGGCGCTGGCGCTGCGCGAGATGGTCGAGCGGGACCGCACGGCGCTGGAGCAGCAGGCGCAGCACGGCCTCCTGGACGATCTGCGGACCGGCCGCATCCCTGACGAGGCCTCGGCGTCGGCCCGGGCCGGACCCTGGGTTTGCAGGTGGCGCGGTTCTACGTGCCGGTGTGCGTCGGCGTCGACGTCGAGTCCGGACACGACGAGCTGAGTACCCGCCGGCGCAAGGTCCACGTGCACGACGCGGTGCGGCACGCGCTGGGCCTAGCCCGGCTCACCGCGATCAGCTCGGTCACCGGGACCGGAGTCGACGCCGTGATCGCCTGCGCCGGAGTCGACCCCGATGCCGCCGTCGACCACGCCGGCCGGTTGATGATCGCGGAGGTCGGGCGGGTGCGCGGGGTGCGCGGGGTGACGATCGGGGCCGGGCCGGCCGTCGGCCGCATCGTCGACGCGGTGTCGGGCCTGGCCGACGCGGAGCACGTCGCGGCGGTGGTGGCGGCGATGCCGCACGCCGAGGGGCGGGTGCACCGCGCCGCCGACACCCGGCTGCGCGGCCTCGTCGCGCTGCTCGCCGACGATCCGCGGACGCGTGCGTTCGCGGCCGTCGAGCTGCGCCGCGTGCTGGACGGGCCGGAACCCGAGGGGAACCTCGAACTGCTCCGCGCGTTCCTCGAGACGTCCGGGAACAAGACGGAACTCGCGCGCCGGCTGCACGTCTCGCGGCCCACGCTGTACGCGCGACTCGCGGGCCTGCAGGAACGGCTGGGCGTCGATCTCGACGACGGCGAGTCCCGGACCTCGCTGCACGCGGCACTGCTGTTCCGCGACGCGGCGGCGGCGACCGCGTCACCGTGACCGCGCGGTGGCGTAGAATTCCTACTTTGGGCAGCCTAAGAAGGTTGCGAGTCGTCGATGTCGGGAGTGCCGTAGATGAAGCCGTTGCGCGTCGCGATCGTGGGTTCCGGGCCGTCGGGGTTCTTCGCCGCCGGCAACCTGTTGGAGCAGGACGATGTCGAGGTGCAGGTCGACGTGTTCGACCGGCTGCCCACGCCGTTCGGCCTGGTCCGCTACGGCGTCGCGCCCGACCATCCGGCGATCAAGTCGGTCACGAAGATCTTCGACCGTACGGCGCAGCACGAGAACTTCCGTTACTTCGGCAACGTCGAGGTGGCCACCGACATCCAGGCCGCCGAGCTGGCCCAGTGGTACGACGCGGTGATCTACGCGATCGGCGCGTCCGGCGGCCGCCGTCTCGAGGTCGACGGTGCCTGGCTCCCCGGCAACCACCCGTCCAGCGACTTCGTGGGCTGGTACAACGGGCACCCCGACCGCTGCGACCTCGACGTCGACCTGGGCGTCGAGCGCGCCGTGGTCATCGGCAACGGCAACGTCGCGCTCGACGCGGCCCGGATCCTCGTCACCGGCACGGAGAAGCTCGAGGGCACCGACATGGCCGAGCACGCCCTCGCCGCGCTCAAGGATTCGAGAGTGCGGGAGGTCGTCGTCCTCGGCCGGCGCGGCGCCGAGCAGGCTGCGTTCACGCCGGCGGAGGTCGCGGAGCTGGGCAAGCTGCCCGGCGTCGACGTCGTCGTCGACCCCGCCGACGTGCCCGCCGAGGACAAGGAGCGCGACAAGGCGCGTCCGCCGGTCGAGCGCAACAACCTCAAGCAGCTGCGCAAGCTCGCCGCGCTCGAGCCGAGCGGGGCGGACCGTCGGATCGTGCTCAAGTTCCTGCGCTCCGTGGTCGGTATCGGCGGGGCCGGCCGTGTCTCGTCGGTGTCCGTGGCGACCAACGAACTCGTCGCGGGAGAGGACGGCGCCGTCGAGGCGCAACCCACCGGTGAGGTCGCCGAGCACGACGCGGGCCTGGTCATCCATGCCGTCGGATACCACGGCACGCCGATCCCCGGCATCCCGTTCGACACCGAGCGAGGCGTCTTCCGCAACGCCGACAGCCGGATCGTCGGGTACGACGGTGCGCCCCTGCCGGGCCACTACGTGGTCGGCTGGATCAAGCGCGGACCGTCGGGCGTGATCCCGACGAACCGCGACTGCGCGCGCGACACCGTCTCGGTCCTGCTCGCCGACGTCGCCGAGGGCAAGCTGACCCGCAGCGAGTTCGACGGTGCCCAGGTGGAGAAGCTCATCGTCGAGCGGGTTCCGAACCTGGTCGAGTACGACGGCTGGATGGCCATCGACGCCCACGAGACCTCACTCGCGCAGGAGGACGATCGTCCCCGCGTGAAGCTGACCAGCGTCGACGCGATGATCGACGCGGCCCAGGCGTCGTCCGCGGAGTGACGCAGCCGGGTTCCATCACCGGCCCCGACCCTTGACACCGCGAAGCAAATGATAGAAGGTCGTCATTATTCTCTCATGTAGGAATGATGGAGGCCGCGATGACCGGAGCGAAGAATCAGGAGTCCCTGGAGCTGCACGCACGGGACGTGACGTTCGACTGGTCGGCCACGCCGCTCGAGTGGATCACCGGGGAGCCGTTCGCCAGCATGGGGATCGCGGGCGTGCTGCACCTGGTACTGCCCGAAGGTGAGCGGTGGTTCTGCGAGGCCTTCACCGAGGCGCTGCCCTCCATCAAGGACGAGGAGCTCGCGCGCACCGTGCGCGGGTTCATCGGGCAGGAGGCGATGCACGCGGCGTCGCACGACACAGCGGTCACCGAGTACCTCGAGCGGCAGGGGGTGGACACGGGGCCGTTCGTGCGGCAGATGGAGTTCGCGTTCCGGCACATGCTCGGGCCCCGGACGTACCGCTCGAACAAGGCGCGATACAACGACATGGTCGAGCGGCTGTGGCTGATCGCCGCCATCGAGCACTACACGGCGATCCTCGGGGTGTTCGTGCTCAACAGCCGCTGGGACGAGTTCGAGATCGATCCGGCGATGGCCGACATCTGCCGCTGGCACGGGGCGGAGGAGGTGGAGCACCGGTCGGTGGCGCACGACGTGGCGATGTACTTCGACCCCAGTTATCTGCACCGCTGCCGCGCGATGCTGACCGTCGTGTTCTTCATGCTCACGTTCTTCCCGCGCGCGGCGAGGTTCGTCGAGCGCGCGAGCACCGGGCGGCGGATGCACCTCCCGCGATTCCTGTGGGAGTACATGCGCGCGGGGCGCAAGGGACTCGTGCCGCCGATCCGCTCGGTCGTGTGGTTCACACTGCTCTACTTCGATCCGCGGTTCGACCCGGAGACCATCGGCTCCACCGATCAGGCCGTCGCCTACCTCGCGAGTTCCCCGGCCGTCCGCGGCTCCGGCACCCTGAGCGCCCAACGGCGAGTACCGTCGGAATCGTGGGGCTGCGGAGGTTGTTGAATCGAGCTGCGGGAGCATCGCTCTCCCGGAGGAAGGGACTGCGCATGACGGATACCGGCACCATCACCACCACCCCCGGCACGGAGACGGCGGTCCTCGCGGGCGGTTGTTTCTGGGGCATGCAGGACCTGATCCGCAAGCAGCCGGGCGTGCTCGCGACGCGCGTCGGCTACACGGGCGGCGGCAACGACCACGCCACGTACCGCAACCACCCGGGCCACGCCGAGGCGGTGGAGATCGTCTTCGACCCCACGAAGACCGACTACCGCGCGATCCTCGAGTTCTTCTTCCAGATCCACGACCCGTCCACGAAGGACCGGCAGGGCAACGACGTCGGCTCGAGCTATCGCTCGGCGATCTTCCCGCTCAGCGACGCGCAGCGGGACACCGCGCGCGACACCATCGCCGACATCGACGCCTCCGGCCTGTGGCCGGGGAAGGCGGTCACCACGATCGAGCCGGCGGGCCCGTTCTGGCAGGCCGAGCCGGAGCACCAGGACTACCTGGAGAAGTTCCCCGACGGCTACACCTGCCACTTCCCGCGTCCGGGCTGGAAGCTCCCCAAGCGCGCGCAGGCGTAGCTCAGGCCCAGTCGGGGGCGGCGGTCAGGTCGGTCAGCAGGCCCGGACCGCCATCGCCCGACGGTGCGCCGTCCCCTCCAGTCGGTCGAGGGCGCACTCCGGGTCCGCGGGCGGCCCCAGGTGTCCGCAGCCGCGCGGGCAGTCCTCGACGGCCACGGCGAGGTCGGGGAACGCGGCGACCACGTCGTCGGTGGAGATGTGCGCGAGGCCGAAGCTGCGGATGCCCGGGGTGTCCACGACCCACCCGCCGGCGGGTAGCCACAGCGCCACCGACTGCGTCGAGGTGTGCCGGCCCTTGCCCACGCCGGAGACCACGCCGGTGGCCCGGTTCGCATCGGGCACGAGCCGGTTGACCAGTGTCGACTTGCCCACCCCGCTGTGCCCGATCAGCGCCGTGACGCGGCCGGTCAGCAGGTCGTGGGCCTCGTCGAGCGGATCGCCGCGGCCGGCGGCGATCACCTGCAGGTCGAGGTCGGCGAACGCGGCGGTGAACTCCTCCGCGTCGGCGAGGTCGCCCTTGGTCAGGCACAGCACCGGCGTCAGGCCGCCCGCGTATGCGGCGATGAGGGTGCGCTCGACGAAGCCGGTGCGGGGCGGGGATCGGCGAGCGCGGTCACGATCAGCAGCTGCTCCGCGTTGGCGACCACGATCCGTTCGTACGGGTCGGTGTCGTCGGCGGTGCGCCGCAGCACCGTCGACCGCTCGTCGACCCGCACGATCCGCGCCAGGGTGTCCTTGCGCCCCGTCAGGTCGCCGACGACGCCCACGTGATCGCCCACCACGATCGGGGTCCGGCCGAGCTCGCGAGCCCGCATGGCGGTGATGACGCGCTCGGGGTCACCGTCGAGCGCGCAGCCCCAGCGGCCCCGGTCGACCGAGACGACCATGGCGGTGGCGGCGGCGCTGTGGTCCGGTCGGTTCTTGGTGCGCGGCCGACTGCTCTTGCCCGGGCGCACCCGGACATCGCTCTCGTCGTACTCGCGCTTACCCAAGGCTCGCTGATTCGCCGCCGAGGAGCGAGTTCCACAGGGCGGGGAAATCGGGCATGGTCTTCGCCGTGGTGGCGATGTCCTCGACCTGTACACCGGGCACCGCGAGGCCGAGAATGGCACCCGCTGTGGCCATCCGGTGGTCGGCGTAGCTGTGCCAGATGCCGCCGTGCAGCGTCGCGGGCTCGATGTGCAGTCCGTCCTCGGTCTCCGCGCACCGTCCGCCCAGCGCGGTGATCTCGGCGGTGAGGGCGGCCAGCCGGTCGGTCTCGTGCCCGCGCAGGTGGGCGATGCCGCGCAGGTGCGACGGCGAGTCGGCGAGCGCGGCGAGCGCGGCGACGGTGGGCGTGAGCTCACCGATGTCGCGCAGGTCCCAGTCCACGCCGCGCAGTCCGCCGGTGCCGCGGGCGGTGATCGCGCCGTCGGCGTACGAGACCTCCGCGCCCATCTCGGTGAGGATCCCGGCGAACTGCACGCCCGGCTGGGTCGAGTCCGGATCCCAGTGCGGCACGGTGACGGCGCCGCCGGTCAGGGCCGCGGCGGCGAGGAAGACGGTGGCGTTGGACAGGTCGGGCTCCACGGTCCAGTCGTGGGCGCGGAGCCCTCCGGGCGCCACGGTCCAGGAGTTCGGCCGCGAGGTGTCCACCTCGGCGCCCGCGGCCCGCAGCATCGCGACGGTCATCTCGATGTGCGGCATCGAGGGGACGGGCTTCCCGTCGTGATGCACCGTGACGCCCTCGGCGAAGCCGGGAGCGCTCAGCAGCAGCCCGGAGACGAACTGCGAGCTGGCGGAGGCGTCGATCGTCACCGCGCCGCCGCGGATCGGTCCCTCGCCGTGCACGGTGAGCGGCAGTCCGTCGCCGTCGATCCGGGCGCCGAGGCCGCGCAGCGCATCCAGGACGGTGCCCAGCGGCCGGGCCCGGGCCTGCGGGTCACCGTCGAATTCGACGGTGCCGCGCGCCCCCGCCGCGAGCGAGGGGAGGAAGCGCATAACGGTGCCGGCTAGGCCGCAGTCCACGCTGCCACCGTGGAGCGGGCCGCCCGTCACGGCAACCGTGGTGTCGGTTACGAACTTCACATCGGTGCCGAGAGTGCGCAGGCCATCGGCCATCAGATCGGCGTCGCGGCTGCGCAGCGCGTTGGTCAGCGTGGAGGTCGACGGAGCTTGTGCCGCAAGGACGTACGCACGATTGGTGATCGATTTCGAGCCGGGCAGGGCGACGGTTCCGGTCACCGGCGCGTCGGCGAAGGGCGCAGGCCACAGCTCGATTTGCTCCACGCGGCCATCCTTGCACATGAGGGTGCCCTGAGCGCCGTGCTACCTTGCTGGTCGGAAACCTCAGGTTCTTCACACCGCCGGGAGATCTCGATGAAGCGCACTTCTCTGTCCGTGGGCGTCGCCACGACCGTCGCCGCGCTGGCGACCGCCGCCGGCCTCCTCGCACCGGCCGCGTCGGCCGATCCGAAGCCGGCGGAGCCGCCCAAGAACAAGGCGGGCGAGCTTGTGATCGGTTCCGGCAACCTGCCCGATTCGATGAACTTCGGCGGCGCCGTCCTGTCCGGCGCGTCGGCGGGCTGGAACGCGGCCTGGGCGTCGCTCAATTCGGCCAAGGTGGAGCCGGCGGAGTGCAAGGTGCTCTACGCGGGCCTGCCCATCCCCAAGGGCACGGACACCGCGCAGACCAACGGCTCCGTGCGCGGAGTCACCTGGTCGATGGTGGTGTCCAAGTTCGCGATCGACGTCGCGCCGCAGCGCGCCGCGCTGCCCAAGTGCGCCACGTTCAAGGCCACCAAGAACGGTGTCACCAGCGAGGTCGCCGTGCGGTCGATCGCGGTCACCGGCGCGTCCGACGGTCTCGGGCTGGAGTTCACGCAGAAGACCAAGCGCGGCAACCAGACCCAGTACCTGCAGTCCCGCCAGTACACCGCGGTGGTCAACGGCGTCACGATGTCGCTGCGCGGCGGCCGCGAGTCGCGTGAGCCCGCGCCCTTCGTCGGTGCGGACGACCAGCTGGCCGTCGACCTCCTCGGCGTGCAGATCGCCATCCTGAAGAACCCGCCGGAGCCCGCGGCGGCCGCGCCGGCGCCGGCGTCGGCGAAGCCCGGCGCACCGTCGGCGAAGCCCGGCGCACCGTCGGCCAAGCCTGCGGCGTCCGGCGCCGCCAAGCCCGCCTCGTCGTCCGCGAAGCCGGCACCGTCGTCGGCGGCCAAGCCGCGCTGATCTCTGAACTAACGTTCAGGTAGTCTCCCGGGTGTGGAATCCACCCGGGAGTTCAGCGTCGGCCAGCTCGCCGCGCGTAGCGGTGTCGCGGTGTCCGCGTTGCACTTCTACGAGCGCGAGGGGCTGATCACCGCGCGTCGTACCGCGGGGAACCAGCGGCGGTACCCGCGCGAGATGCTGCGGCGCGTGGCGTTCATCCGGATCAGTCACCGAGTCGGCATCCCGCTCGCGACGATCCGCGAGGCCCTCGCCACGCTGCCCGACGGCCGCACGCCCACGAAGAAGGACTGGGAGCGGCTGTCGCGGTATTGGCACGACGACCTCTCGCACCGCATCGACGAGCTCACCCGCCTGCGCGACAACCTCACCGACTGCATCGGTTGCGGCTGCCTCTCGATGGCCTCCTGCGCACTGGCGAACCCGCACGACGCCCTCGCCACCACCGGTGTCGGCCCGCGACGCGTGTTCGACAGCTTCGAGTCGTAGCCTGGGGACATGTGCGGACGGTATGCGGTCACCACGGACCCGGCGCTGCTGGCGGCGGAGATCGACGCCGAGGACGAGACCGAGGGCACTGCGCTGGACGTGCCCGGCTACAACGTCGCACCCACCACGAACATCGTCGCCGTCGTCGCGCGACACTCGCGTGAGCAGCCCGACGATGCTCCCACCCGCCGGCTGCGCGGCATGCGTTGGGGCCTGCTGCCGTCGTGGCAGAAGACGCTGAGCGGGCCGCCGCTGTTCAACGCCCGGGCCGAATCGGTCGCGGAGAAGCCGGCGTTCCGGAACGCGATCAAGTCCAAGCGCTGCCTGATCCCGATGGACGGCTGGTACGAGTGGCAGGTCCTGGAGCCGGACGTGAAGAAGCCGCGCAAGCAGCCGCTGTACATGACGCCGCGGGACGGCACGCGGATGTACATGGCGGGCCTGTGGTCGGTGTGGCGCCCGGCCGGCGCGGGGCTCGACGTGCCGCCCGTCCTGTCGGCGACCGTGCTCACGACCGACGCGGTCGGTCCGCTGCGCGAGGTGCACGACCGGATGCCGCTCGTGCTCACGCCCGACGTCTTCGACGAGTGGCTGAATCCCGACGGTGCCGCCGACCCGCTCCTGCTCGCCCCTCCGGCTCTGGACGTGGCCGAGCGGATCGAGATCCGGCCGGTGTCCACGCTGGTCAACGCCGTCGCGAACACCGGTCCCGAGCTGATCGAGCGCGTCGAGCCGGGCAGTGAGCCGGGCCAGCTGAGCCTGCTCTAGCGCACTTGTCGGACCGGAGTTCTACCCTGCGGGGTATCGGAAGTCGAACCTTGGGGGAGGAACGATGGGGGCACCGCAGTGGGTGATGCTGATTGTGGCGGTCTTGACGGCCAGTGGCGTACTCGGCACGCTCTGGCAGAAGCAACGGTCCGAACACGCCGACCGCGCACTGAAGGCTGAGCACGAAGCCAGAGTCGAGTGGTGGCGGCGATTTCAGTGGGCAGCCGAGCACACCGCTGGGCTCGGCAATCCCGAGAGCCGGGTAACGGGTCGCATTGTCATGCGGGAGCTGATTCGATCGCCGTTGATCACTGCCAGCGACCGCGATATCGCTCGGGCCGTAGCGGCGGGTCGGCAGCCGGGTAATAATCGGAAGAACAGGAAGGGAGGCGCCAGATGACGGACTACGAGCCGAGTGCAAATGAGCGTGACGAGGCCGATCTCGAGCGCAGTGCTCGTGAGCGTGACGAGGCGGACTTCTTCCTGCGGGGACAATCGGAGGAAGAGCGCATGATCAGCGCCCAGATCCTGATCGAACTCGACCGCCAGGAGGAAGAAGACGCCGCAGTGGGTGATCGACGTCGCGGAGGGGCGGCTCCTGGCTTGACTGGGCCGGAACCGCCCCGTCGACCTACTTCACCGTGCGGATGAGCTTCTTGTTGAGGAACTCCTCGATGCCCAACGGGCCCATCTCGCGACCGAACCCGGACCGCTTGACGCCGCCGAAGGGCAGCTCGGCGCCCTCGGCGAGAACGCCGTTGACGAACACCATCCCCGCCTGCAGTGCGTCTGCCACCCGCGCGGCCTGCTCCGCGTCGGTGGTGAACACGTAGGAGCCGAGGCCGAACGGGGTGTCGTTGGCCAGCGCGACCGCCTCGGCCTCGCCCGCCACGCGGTAGACGGTGGCGACGGGACCGAACAGCTCCTGGCGGAACGCCGGGTTCCCCTCGGTCACCCCGGTGAGCACGGACGGCGGGTAGAAGGCACCGTCGCGCCGGCCCAGCGTGGCGACGTGCGCGCCGGCCTCCACGGCCTCGTTCACCTGGCGCTCCAGGGTGATCGCGGCCCGCTCGGACGAGAGCGGTGCGATGCCCTCGCTCGCGGCCAGCAGCTTCTCGGTGAAGGCGGCGAGGAACTCGTCGTACAGGTCGTCGGCCACGATGAAGCGCTTCGCGGCGTTGCAGGACTGCCCGGTGTTGTCGAGGCGTGCGGCCACCGCCGAGTCCACGGTGGCGGCGAGGTCGTCGGTCGAGAGGAGGACGAACGGGTCGGACCCGCCGAGCTCGAGCACGCACTTCTTGAGGTTGCGGCCCGCGACCTCCGCCACGGCCGCGCCGGCCCGCTCGGAGCCGGTGAGCGAGACGGCGGCCACGCGCGGGTCGGCGATGATCTCCGCAGCCTGATCGTTGGTCGCGCGGATGTTCACGTACGCCCCGGGCGGGAATCCCGCCTCGGTGAACAGCAGCGCGATCGCCTCGGCCGATTCGGGGCACTGCGGCGCGTGCTTGAGCAGGATCGTGTTGCCCGCCACCAGGTTCGGTCCGGCGAACCGCGCCACCTGGTAGTAGGGGAAGTTCCACGGCATGATCCCGAACAGCACGCCGATGGGGGAGCGGCGGACCACGGCGGAGCCGTCGCCCTCGAGCAGCTCCACGGGCTGGTCCGCGAGCAGGCGCTCGCCGTTGTCGGCGTAGTAGGTGTAGATCGCGGCGGCGAAGTCCACCTCGCCGAGCGCGTCCTCGAGCGGTTTGCCCATCTCCCGCTGGATGATCCGGGCCAGCATCTCGCGCCGCTCGGTGTGCAGTTCCGCCACCCGGCGCACCAGCGCCGCGCGCTCGGCGACGGTGGTGGTGCGGGCCCAGCTCCGCGCGGCGCGGGCGGCCGCGTCCAGCGCCGCCTCGATCTCGGCGGGCTCGGCGGTGGGGTAGGTCTGCACGACCTCGCCGGTGGCGGGATCGGTCACTGCGTACTGGATGTCAGCCATCGCGCGTGCTCCTCGGTAGGGCGGTTCGGTGCACTCCACGATAGGGAGATCGGCCGCGCGGCGCTGCCGGTCGGCGGCTACTGCCAGGCGAAGAGCTGCACCTGGTAGCCGTCCGGGTCGAGCACCCCGCGTACCGCTGTCCCCACGGCGCGTCGAAAGGCTCCATCGCGCTCGGACTGCCGGCGGCGACGAGCTCCGCGTGCACCTCGTCGACGACCGCGGGCGACGCGCACTTCACACACAGCGTCGCGTTCTGGCCGGGCTGCTTGACCCAGCCGGGCTCCATCGAGCGGATCACCTCGACCGAGTCCCACATCAGCCGCATCCCACCGGGTAGCTGTGCCTCCACGTGCGGCTCGTCCTCCGCGACCGAGGGGATGTCGAGCCCGAGTCGGCGGTAGAAATCCAGTGCGGCGGGCAAGTTCTCGGTCACCATGCCGATGGCGTCGAAACGCAGTCGATCAGTCATGGGCGCAACGGTATCCGCCGCAGCCGGGCGCGTCTTGAACGTTTCGGACATACTCGAGGTGTGGAATCCGGCCCGCTCGCTCCGCGCCCGGCGCTGCTGTACCGCGAGTGGCGCTCCGCGATCCCCGGTGCGGTGCGGTGGCGCACCGTCGGGTCCGCCGGGCCGGCCCTGATCCTGCCCGACGGCTGCATGGACGTCATCGTCATCGACGGCCGCGCGATCGTCGCCGGTCCGGATGCCGTGGCGGCGCGGGTCCCCGGGCACGAGGGGGCACCCTATGACGGTCTGCGGTTCCCATCCGGCCTGCTGCCGCAGCTGTTGGGGATCGCCGCGGACGAGCTGACCGGTCTCCGGGTCGATCTCTCGGACGTCCTGCCGCAGAGGAGGATCACGCATTCCGCCGAACCGGAGGACCTCGCGGCCGCACTCCTCGACGGCGTCGACCTCGATCCGCGGATCGACGTCATCGCCGCACGGCTCCAGGAGGGGCGCACCGTCGGCGAGGCGGCGAGCGAAGTGGGCCTGGGGGAGCGGGCACTGCATCGTCTGGCCCTGCGGTCGTTCGGGTACGGCCCGAAGACCCTCGCTCGGATCCAGCGATTCCAGCGGGCGGCACGCCGGATCCGCGCGGGAGGCGCGCTCGGTGAGGTTGCCGCATCGTCGGGCTACGCGGATCAGGCCCACCTGACTCGCGAGGTGCGCGTTTTGACGGGGAGCACCCCGCGGGTGTTGTTCGCCCCGGAACGTGTGCACCGTTGATCAAGTGTGAGTTGATCAACGGTGCACAGAACGGAGCGTGAGCCTTACCAGTTGATGCCGGGCAGGCGGTTGAGGGTCTTGCGGGCGAGGCGCCGCAGGCCCTGGTCGCCGGAGATGCCGAACAGTGGGCTCACCGCGGCGGTGGAGATGTCCTTGGACAGGTCCTTGGTGGCCGCGAGCCGGCCGCGGGGTGTGTCCACCTCGGCGACGTCCACCTCGACGGGCGGCACGATGTCGGCACCGTCGGCGTCGCGGCCCTCGGCGGCGGCGGACTCGGGGAACAACAGGTAGCCCTGGTGCTGCGCCGCGGCGGCGATACGCGGCGAGAGGAACTGCCCGAACTGGGCCAGCGTGCCGAGCGGGGTGTCGATGCGGCGCGGCCGCTCCACGATGGCGCGCACCACGATCTGGCCGGCCTTCTCCACCGACAGCGCCATCGCGTTGTCGTAGCCCTCGGTGGGTTCGATCATCCGGGTCCGGGTGAGCGGCATGTGGATGTTCGTGAACGTCACGTGGTCCGACATGGTCTCGGCCGCGGTGATGTCGCTGAACGCCTCCAGTGCCGACTTCGACGCCACGTACGCCGCGAACCGCGGTCCGCGCACCTGGACCCCGATCGACGACACGTTGACCACGTGCCCGGACTTGCGGGAGATCATGTGCGGCAACAGTTCCAGGATCAGGTACACGGCGCCGAAGTAGTTGACGGCCATCGTGCGCTGGTAGTCGTGCGCGCGGTCCACCGAGTTGATGGTGGCCCGGCGGATCGACCGGCCGGCGCTGTTGACCAGCACGTCCACGTGCCCGTGCTCGGCCAGGATCTGCGCGACGGTGGTGCGCACCGACTCCGGGTCGGTCACATCGCACTGGTAGGCGCGGACGATGCCCTTGGGTACGCCCGGCAGCCCGGGCTCGGCCTCGATCTGCAGGACGGCGTCGGCCAGGTCCTCCGGTTTGCGGGCGACGATGAAGACGTTCGCCCCCTTCTGCACGGCCTGCTTCGCCGCCTCCCGGCCGATCCCGGAGGAACCGCCGGTGAGCAGGATGTGCTTGCCCACGAGGGGGCCCGCGGATCGTCGCGACGGTTGCGCGACGGATCGAGGTGCTCGGCCCAGTAGCGGAACAGCCTGGGGCCGTACGACTTCAGGTTCGGCAACGCGACCCCGAGCCGGTCGAGTACCTCGTGCGTGGCGCGCGAATCGAAGCGGGTGTTGTAGAACGGGTGGTCCAGGATCGACGGCGGGATCCCCAGCTGGCGGGCCACGGTATCGCGCAGCGCGCGCAGCTCGTTCCGCCGGCCGATCCGCGCCGCGAACTCGCCGAGCGGCGCGCTGGGCACCGGCAGCGTCTTCGGACCGGAGAAGGCGGGCGCGATCGCCTCGTAGATCGTGGCCATGCTCTGGCCCTTGGGGTCGGCCAGGTGGTAGACGGTGCCCGGCGTCGCGGGTGCGGTGACGAGCGCGACGATCGCCGACGCCACGAAGTCCACCGGCACCACGTTGGTGTAGCCGAGGTTGGCGAAGGGGACGTGCAGGTGGTGGGGGATGGTGCCCATGAGCCGCAGGAACGGGAAGAAGTAGTACGGCCCGTCGATCTTGTCGGCCGCGCCCGTCATCGAGTCGCCCATCACGATGGAGGGGCGGTAGATCTGCCACGGCACGGAGGACTCGCGCACCAGCCGCTCGGCCTCGTACTTGGTGCGGTGGTACGGCGTGGGGAAGTACTGGGCCACGTCGAAATCGGACTCGGAGAACCAGCCCTCGTGGTTGCCTGCGACGGCCAGCGACGAGACGTGGTGCATCGTGGCGCCGAGGCGCTGGGCCAGCGCGAGCACGTTGCGGGTGCCCTCGACGTTGCTCAGCTGCTGCAGGTCCTCCGGCGCCTCCATGTCGTACACGGCGGCCAGGTGGATCACGTGGTCGATGTGCTCGGGCAGGTCGCCGGGCGTGATTCCGAGACCCGACACGGTGATGTCACCCGCCACGGGAACCACCTGCGGGGCCAGTTCGTGACCCAGGTCGGCGATGACCCGTTCGAACCGGGGGAGTGAGGCGTCGCGCACCAGTAGGTAGATCGTGCCCTCGCGGTCCGCGGCCGCGAGTCGCGCCACGACGGCACGGCCGATGAAGCCCGTCCCGCCCGTGACGAAGTAGCTGGCCATACCACGAACCTACTTTCCTCCGCGGCAGCCGCCAAACCGGTGGCGAGAGCCGCTCATCACTTCACTATCACGGCGCGGCCAGCGGCGCCACCACTGCGGACGTCACCGCGACGAGGTCCGCGGGCGCCAGTTCGATTTCGAGCCCTCCGGCCGGCGGAGCAGAAGACGGTCGGGAAGCCGAGCGCCGACTCGTCGATCGCGGTGGGCAGGCGCTTGCGCTGCCCCAGCGGGGACACGCCGCCGAGCACGTAGCCGGTCACGCGCCGCACGTCGGCGGGATCCGCCATCGCCGGGCGGTGCAGGCCCAGCGCGGCACCCGCCGCCTTGAGGCTGAGCTTGCCGGAGGTGGGGACGATCGCCACGGCCAGATTCTTCCCGTCGGTGATGACCAGCGTCTTGAACACCCGCGCCGGGGCGTGCCCCAGCGCCTGCGCCGCCTCGCCTCCGAACGACTCCGCCCGCGGGTCGTGCGCGTACTCGTGCACGGCGAACTCGATCCCCGCGGCCTGTAGTGCCGCGATCGCCGGCGTGGCCGCGCCGCCCTTCTTGCCCATCGGTCCAGTCAACCATCCCGACGGTCCACGGGACGCCGCGGTCCCGGGGCGTAAGGCGATGTGTAAGACAGGTCTACTCACGCGGAGTATCATGAATGCATGACAGCATCGATCACGTTCCGTCCTGACGAGGAGGCCCGGCGCGCGCTCGATGAGCTCGTTGAGGACGGCTCCTCGGTATCGGCGGCGATCCGCGATGCGCTGATCGCCGCCGCCGACCGCCGCCGGCGCGAGCGCTTGCGCGCTGAGGTGGCCGAACTCGCCGCGGATCCCGAGGATCGAGCGGAGCTCGCGCGCATCCGAGAAGACATGGATGCGATCCGTGCGTGGTGACATTCATCGGCTGAAGGCGCCGCGGGGTGTTCGGGGGCACGAGCAAGCGGGAAGGCGGTACGCGGTGGTCGTGCAGTCGGACGACTTCGCGGAGCAGTCGACCTGGCTCGTTTCGCCGACGTCGACGTCTGCGAGACGGGCCTCGTTCCGCCCCGCGATCACGTTCGGCGGCACGGAGACTCTCGTGATGGTGGAACAGACCGCGGCGGTCGACGTCGCGCGATTGGGCGAGGTAGTGGGGCACCTGACGTTCGATGAGTTGCGCGCCGTCGACGCGGCGCTCACGACGATCTTCGACCTTCGCTGATCCGGTGTCTGTTCCCGCGGACGTTCCCGACTCCTCACCCCTGGTGCAAACCGGGGTACCGGGGAAACCACCGCGGGAGGGCCGGTCGGCACGCCGAGGTGCCGACCCTCGCCGTTGATCCCGGGCGTACCGTCGGATCATGGGACGGATCCTGGAGAACCTGACCCCGAACGCGCTGGCGGCGCGGGCGCTGCGGACGCGCAGGCTGGTGCGGGCGCCGATCTGGCTGTATCAGCACGGGCTCGGCGCGCTGCTGGGGCCGCGCATGGTGATGGTCGAGCACATCGGCCGGACATCGGGACAGCCGCGGTACGTGGTCCTCGAGGTGATCGAGCGGGACGCCGACACGATCGTGGTCTGCAGCGGCTTCGGGGAGACCGCGCAGTGGTACCGCAACCTGCGCGCGCACCCGGAGTGCCGGGTCACCGTCGGGAAGAACGAACGGCGGGCGCGCGCCGAACTGCTGGACCGGGCGGCGTCCGATGAGGTGCTGGACCGGTACCGCACGGAGCATCCGTTCGCCTGGGACCGGCTGCGCGGCGCGATCGAGCAGGCCGTCGGGCACCCGGTGGACGGCCTGCCCATGGTCCGTCTGTCACTGCACTGATCGGATCGTCCCGGGAACAACCCGACATTCCGCGCTGTTGCAGAGACCGTGAGTGCAGGTAGCGGAGTAGCGGTCCTCGAGCGACCGGTAACCTTCGACGGTATGACGGACCGGGACATCGCGGACCTAGCGGAGTTGGACTCGACCACCGACGAGGTGGCCGAGACCGAGGAGCAGCTCACGGCCCGGTTCGAAGCCGACGCGCTGCCGCTGCTCGATCAGCTGTACGGCGCGGCGCTGCGGATGACCCGCAACCCGGCCGACGCGGAGGACCTGGTTCAGGAGACGTACGTCAAGGCCTACAGCGCTTTCCGTAGCTTCAAGAAGGGCACCAACCTCAAGGCGTGGATGTACCGCATCCTCACCAACACCTACATCAACGGCTACCGCAAGAAGCAGCGGCAGCCCGCGCAGTACCCCACCGACGAGATCACCGACTGGCAGCTCGCGGCCACGGCGGAGCACAGCTCCACCGGCCTGCGCTCCGCGGAGATCGAGGCGCTGGACGCACTGCCCGACGACGAGATCAAGCAGGCTCTCGCGAAGCTCCCGGAGGAGTTCCGTATGGCGGTGTACTACGCCGACGTGGAGGGATTCCCCTACAAGGAGATCGCCGAGATCATGGGTACCCCCATCGGCACGGTGATGTCGCGGCTGCACCGCGGCCGGCGGCAGCTTCGCGCCGAGCTCGAGGGCGTCGCGCGCGAGCGCGGCTTCCTCCGGGGGCAGGAATCCGACGGTGCCGCGGGCTCCGCCGAGCAGGAGGATACGAAGTGACGTACTCGTCGGACGGCAACCCGGACCTGGAGCTCGACTGCTCCGCCGTGATGGCCGACATCTGGTTGCTCCTGGACAACGAGTGCGACTCGGAGGCCAAGGAGCGGCTCAAGGCGCACATCGACGGCTGCTCGCAGTGCCTGTCGCACTACGGGATCGAGCAGCAGATCAAGTCGCTCGTGAACCGCAAGTGCGGCGGCGAGCGCGCGCCGGAGGGGCTGCGCGAGCGCCTCACCATCAGCATCCGGCACACCGAGGTGCGCTACCGCAGCGAGTAGCCACCGCGCCCGGCCGCGGCCGGACGGACAGGACGAGGGCCGTCGACATTCGATGTCGACGGGCCCTCGTGCGCAAGTCACATGAAACCTGACAGGTCAGGAGTTCGGGCGCTTGCCGTGGTTGGCGGCGTTCTTCTTGCGCCCACGCTTCTTACGTCCACGCTTGCCCATGGCGGTCTCCTTCCTGTCCGAAGCCTCTTCGCAGTACCGGCTATTGTTTCACGACGGCACCGACGACGACAAAAGGCGTATCCCATGGCCTCCCTCGCCGACCTCCTGGCGATCCACACCGACCTCCCCGGACGCGCGGCGCGGCGCCTGCAGCGGATCGCCGGCGAGTGGCAGCTGCTGGCCGACCTGTCGTTCGCGGACCTGCGGTTGTGGGTGCGCGAGGACCCCGAGGGCGACTCGGCCGAGCCCGCGTACATCTGCATCGCGCAGTGCCGGCCCAACACCACGCCGACCGTCTACGACTCCGACGGTGTCGGGGTGGTGGTGCAGCCCTGGGAGGCCCCACGCTGCACGCCGCCTTCGAGGGCGCGAACGTGGTCAAGGGTGTGGCCCCGGCGTGGACCGGGCCGGCCCGGGTGCGCCGCGAGGCGGTGCCCGTCCCGTCGAGCGGCGCGGTGATCGCCGTGCTGACCCGCGATTTCAACGTCACGCACCCGCGCACGCCGAGCCCGCTCGAGGTGGCGTACTCCGAGTGCGCGGACGACCTGTGCACGATGGTCGCGGAGGGCACCTTCCCGGAGGCGGAGGAACTGCCCACCGGCGAGGCCGCGCCGCGCGCGGGCGACGGGTTCATCCGGCTCGACCCACAGGGCCGCGTGGTCTTCGCGAGCCCCAACGCGCAGTCGGCGTACCGTCGCATGGGCGCGCCCACCGACCTCGAGGGCAGCGACCTCGCGGAGCTCACGGCCGAGCTGGTGGGGGACAGTTTCGAGTCCGAGGACCTCGCCACGGCGCTCGACGGTGCCCTCTCCCGCGGCGAGGGTTCGCGGATCGAGCTGACCAAGGGCGGGGTCACCGTGGTGCTCCGGGTCCTCGGACTCCATCCGGGCGGCCGGCTCGCGGGCGCGGCGGTGCTGCTGCGCGACGTCACCGAGCTCAAACGCCGCGACCGGGCGCTGATCTCCAAGGACGCGACGATCCGCGAGATCCACCACCGGGTGAAGAACAACCTGCAGTCGGTCTCGGCGCTGCTGCGGTTGCAGGCCCGGCGCACCCGCAACGACGAGGCCAAGCGGGCCCTGTACGAATCGGTGCGCCGCGTGGCGTCGATCGCGCTGGTGCACGAGACGCTGTCGATGAGCGTCGACGAGCACGTGGACATCGACGGGGTGATCGACCGGCTGATCCCGATCATGGCCGACGTGGCGCCGGCCCCCGGCGCCGCCACGGTCACCGTCGTGCGGCGCGGCGACGTGGGCCTGCTCGACGCGGACCGTGCGATGCCGCTGGTCATGGTGATCACGGAGCTGATCCAGAACGCGATCGAGCACGCCTACCGGCCGGGGGACGAGGGCACCGTCGAACTGCTGGCGCACCGGTCCACGCGGACCCTGGCCGTCACGATCCACGACGACGGTGCCGGGCTCCCGTCCGGCTTCACGATGGAGGCGTCGGACCGGCTGGGCCTGCAGATCGTCCGGACGTTGGTGAAGTCCGAGCTCGGCGGCGAACTGAGCCTCGGCCCGGGCGCCCACGGCGGCACCGACGCCGTGGTGCGCGTGCCGCTGCAGCCCCTCTGACCGGGCCCGACGCACGAAAGGGCCCGGTGGCGGAACCACCGGGCCCTTTCGCAGCAGATCCGTGTTACACAGCGGTGCGCGTACGGGTGCGCGCGTTGCGACGCTTGAGCGCGCGGCGCTCGTCCTCGCTCATGCCGCCCCACACACCGGCGTCCTGACCCGACTCGAGTGCCCAGGAGAGGCAATCGGCGGTCACGGGGCAGCGGTTGCAGACCAGCTTGGCGTCCGCGATCTGCGCGATGGCCGGACCGCTGTTCCCCACCGGGAAGAACAGCTCGGGGTCCTCGTCGCGACAGATGGCCTTATGGCGCCAATCCATGTCAGTACACTCCTTCAGGCGCCCGCGGGCGCGCTCATCGCAGGTGCCTATCGGGCACCGAATTTCCAGGCTGTTAACGCAGAGAGAACCGAACTGTTTCCGCGTTGTTACGTCATGAATATTTCCACGTTCCCGACGAGAGTCAATAGATTCCGGCTCAGAGGTGGGGGATCTCACAGCGGGGGCGGTGCGATCCTGCCTCGTCAGTGTGTACTACACTCCCGGCGGTCCGGCGGCGTGCCCGCAAGAATAACCTCACACGCTGGGGGTTTGCAACGGTTTTCCGGCGTCGGGTGACGAACCCGTCAATCGGGTGCCGCGATCGGGTCACGTGGAGTCTGTGGGGAGTGCCCTCGGCCGCCGGTGGCGCAGTCCGACGGTGCCCCGCCCGCGCGGAGCGTTCAGCGCACCCGCGGTAGCGGCGGAAGGTCTGCGACCACGCGGATCCGCTCCGGCGAATACCAGAACCGGAGTTCGGTGCGATCGCCCAGATGATCGCCGTCGACCTGCGCCGGCACTGGTGCGTCGCTGCTCACCCGCAGTTCCGGGAGGTCGTCGTGCCGGACGACGTGGCGCACCGTCGGGCCCTTGGTGCGGCGCGCCGAGAGCATCTGCCGGACCAGCATGAGGTTCGGGATCGTGCGCATCGAGCGGGACGCGAACACGCCCAGACCCGTGCCGTAGTCGGTGCCGGGGTTGGTGAACACGGCGCGGTTGTTCAGGAACGTCCACGGGCTGGCGTTGGAGACGAACGCGAAGTGCACGCCGTCGACGTCCTGCCAGGTGCCGCGCTCCTCACCGGGCAGGTGGACGGTGAGCCGTGGCTCCCGCCGCGCGGCGGCGAAGAACGTGCAGATGGACGTGCGGACGTACCGCGAGGAGGTGGCGGCCCTGCCCTTCGCGCGCAGCGCCTCCATGTTCGCGATCACCTCGGCATCCACGCCCATCCCGGCGTTGAACAGGAAGTAGCGCTCGTCGGCGCAGCCCAGGCCGATGGTGCGGAAGCTGCGCCGCGCCAGCAGGTCTGTGAGGTGGACGGTGGCCTCGTCGGGCTTGCGCGGCACCGCGAGGGAGCGCGCGAAGACGTTGGCGCTGCCGCCGGGGATCACGGCGACGGCGGGCAGTTCGTCGGCCGGGACGGGCGGCGGACCGTCGGGCAGGCCCTCACGGCCGAGGATGCCGCAGACCACCTCGTTGACCGTCCCGTCGCCGCCGTGCACGATCACCAGGTCGGTGCCGTCAGCCCGCGCGGCCGCGGCGAGTTCCGCCGCGTGACCGCGCTGTTCGGTCTGCACCAGCGTCACGTCGAGGGCCGAGGCCAGCGCCATCGCCACCAGGTCCCGGCCGGCCGGGGTGATGTTGGTGGCATTGGGGTTGACGATCAGCAGCGCGCGCACACCGGTCAGCGTACCCAGGCCGCCCCGATACCCTGGTGTCGTGACTTCCACCAACGGCGAGGGCCGCGCCCGCGCCACCCGATCCCGCACCGCGCGCTCCGGCGCCACTCGTACCGCGGCGCCCGTCACCGTCCGCGTCGCCGGTGTGCTGGTGGCGGTGGAGGGCCTCGCGGCGCTCGTGCTCGGCATCGTCGAGCTGGTGCGCGGCCTGACGGACTCCGCGGACACCCGCACCGGCGCGTACGGCCTCGCGTTCTGGATGATCCCGATCGGCGCCGCGGTCCTGGCCGGCGGGATCGCCCTGCTCCGCGGGCAGCGCTGGGGCCGCACCGTGGGTGTGCTGACGAACCTGCTGCTGGGCTTCACCGGCGTGAGCGGTGCGTTCGCGCAGAGCTCACCGCTCCTGGGCTATCCGCTGCTCGTGCCGGCGGTGATCGTGCTCGCGCTGATGTTCAGCCCGCCGACGGTGGCGTGGCTGGAGGGGAGTACCGCCGCGACTGACCGCGCCGACCGGCGCGCCGAAAGTGCGTGGCTCACCGGGCTGGAATTCCGGCGTCCCTGTGAGTGGCCCCGTGGCGGACGTAGCGGTGGCGGTCCACCCCGTTGGATGCGGTCACGCGCCGCGGCGGCGGCAAGGGCGGCCGATGGCGGAGGCGGCGATGGCATCGGGGCGAACAATCGGGTCGACCGGAGCATCGCGCGGGCGTAGGGCGTCAGAGCGATCTGGCGTCAAGCGCGCTTCCGGACCGACGCCGCGTTCGTCCCCCGCGCCGCGCCGAAAGGCGAACCGGGCGTTCGCTCCCCGGTCCTGCGTCGTCCTCTCAGGAGGGGCTCGTCCGTCCCCCACGCGGCGCCGATTCCCCCGCCGGGAGCCGGTGTCCGCTCGCGGCCCCGCCGGTTCAGCGCCCCGAGTAGTGGGCCGCGGCGTAGCCGGTGAGCCCGAACCGGGTCAGTTGCGGCACGTCGTCGCGGTCGAAACCGAACACGGCCGCCGACGCCGGCAGGATCATCACGTGCCGCCCGAACTCCGGCGGTTGCTGCAGGAACCGCGCCGTCAGTACCCGGCCGAGGTGTCCGTGCGCGACGAGGACGACGTCACCGTCGGCCATCGCGGCTCGCGCGTTCGCGATCACCCGGTCGACCCGCGCACACACCTGGTCCATCGACTCGCCGCCGGGCGCCCCGAGCGCCACACCGTCCAGCCGGGGTCGCTCTCGCGGATCTCTGCGCTGGTGCGGCCCTCGTAGTCGCCGTAGTCCCACTCGGCGAGGTCGGGCTCGACCGCGGAGACGGTGAGCCCCGCCAGCTCGGCGGTCCGGGCGGCGCGGGCGCGCGGGCTCACCCACACCGTGGGGTCGTGCAGGGCGAGCGAATCCAGTACCGCGCGCAGGGACCGGGCCTGCTCGACGCCGGTCTCCGTGAGGCCGATGTCGGTGGTGCCGGTGTGTCGCCCCGCGCGAGACCATTCGGTCTCGCCGTGGCGGATGTACACGAGACGGTGCGCGGTGCTCATCCGGCCATCTTGGCGCATGAGTGGGTAGGGTCGCAGCATGACCTTCGTTCTCGCCGTCGCCAACCAGAAGGGCGGCGTCGCGAAGACGACGACCGTCGCCAGCCTCGGAGCGGCGCTGGTCGAGCTGGGCCTGCGCGTGCTCGTGGTCGATCTGGACCCGCAGGGCTGCCTCACGTTCTCGCTCGGCCACAACCCCGACCGGATCGACCACAGCGTGCACGACGTTCTGTTGGGTGACAAGACGATCGACGAGGTGCTGCTGCAGACCGAGGACGGCGTCACGGTGCTGCCGGCCACGCTGGACCTGGCCGGGGCGGAGGCGCTGCTGCTGATGCGCGCGGGCCGCGAGTACGCGCTCAAGCGGGCGCTGGCCGATGTGAGCGAGCCGTTCGACGTGGTGATCATCGACTGCCCGCCCAGCCTGGGGGTGCTCACCCTCAACGGCCTCACCGCGGCCGACGCGGTCGCGATCCCGCTGCAGTGCGAGACGCTGGCGCACCGCGGCGTGGGGCAGCTGCTCAAGACGGTGCGCGACGTGCAGGCCATCACCAACCCCGAACTCACGATGCTCGGCGCCATCGCCACGCTCTACGACGCGCGCACCACGCACAGTCGCGACATCCTCTCCGACGTCGCCGACCGCTACGGCCTCGCTGTGCTCTCCCCGCCCATCCCGCGCACCGTCCGGTTCGCGGAGGCCAACGCCGCCGGCCGCACCGTGCTCGCGGGCCGGAAGAACAAGGGCGCCACCGCGTACCGCGAGTTGGCGAGCAGCGTCAAGGCCCACGTGTCCGACGGTGCGCCCCTGGTCGCCTGGGCGCCCGAGTAACGCGCTCAGGCCGGACGGTGCGCCTGCACCGTCTCGCCCCATTGCGACACGATCGTGTCGCCGGTGACCGCGAGGAGGACGGGGCCGCTGGAGTGGCCCGGCCGCGCGACGGGGACGGAGCGCACGAGGGCGCGGGAGTTCAGGTCGTACGCGGTGAGCGTCGTGGGGCCGGGAACGACGATCTGGCCGCCGACCACGGCGCCGGGGCCCAGCGTCCCGGGGATCACCATCTGCGCGGTCAGCGACGGCGCGTCGACCACCACCGTCGACGTCCCGGTGAAGAACGACGCGATGCCGGCCTCCGTCACCACCGGCGCATCGGGGGCGCCGCCGGGGAGGTGGTCACGTCCACCGAGCGCACCGTCCGGCCCCGGAGGTCGACGGTGACCACCCGCGCGGGCCGGCCGTCCTGCGCGGGGACGTAGACCACCGCGCCGCCGGCGGTCGCGGTGATGAGGCGGGGACGGTCACCGTCGGTGGAGAAGGCCGCACCGAGATCGGGGGCGACCGCCGAGTTCGTCTCCTGTGGTTCGGACGCCTCCTTGGGTGATGCGCCGATCACGGTGAGTCGCGGATTCGGTTCCGTGGGACAGGATTCGAGGATCACGATGGACGCGCCCGCCGGGAGTGCGGAACCGATCGTGCAGCCCGAGCGGGGCTGGACGTCGGGGTTCACGGGCACGTCGGGCTTGCCGTACTCGACGGTCCGGACGAGGTCGTTGCGGAACACGTCCACGCGGGTGGGGCCACGGACGACGACGTGATTGCCGTCCCCGGTGAGCGTCACGTCGTGGTCCTCGCGGCCCGAGCGGCTGTAGCGCCGCTGCCCGGTCGCCGGGTCTAGGGCGGTGACCTCGCCGCAGCCGCGCGCGTCGCGGTAGAAGGCGAGCACGAGCCCGGAGTTGGCCGTGAGCCCGCACACGTCCGTGTCGCGCTGGTAGCGCCAGGTGCGCTGCCCGGTCGCGGGATCGTGCCCGGTCACCTCCCCGCGCCGCGCGGTCACCACGGTGCCCGCGATCGACAGGACCGGCTGGTCGGCCCGCGCCGTCCACGCGTCGCGCAGGGTCGCGGGGAGCTCGACCAACCCGACCGGCAGGTTCGACGGTGCCGGCACCGTCTCGTTCACGGCCCTGCGGGCGGAGCTGAAATTCCACACCGCGAACCCAGCGAGCAGCACCGCCACCACGATCGCGGCCGACACCGCGAAGTCGACTCGGGTCCTGCGTTCGGGTTTCACCACGCGCCCGAGCCTAGCGGCGAACCGTCAGCTGGCGTTGAAGCCGACCGCGCGGCTCTCGGACGTGCCGAGCTCGACGTAGCTAATGCGGGTCACCGGCACCAGGTACTGCTTGCCCTTCTCATCCGCCAGCTCCAGCAGCTCGGAGCGGCCGGCCAGCGCGTCGGCCACGGCCTTCTTGATGTCGTCCGCCGAATCCTTGCTCTGCACCACGAGTTCGCGGTTCGATTCCGCGATACCGATCTTGATCTCCATGGCACGAGGTTATCCGCCGCCGGGGTTGCGGCGCCGAGAGAGCCCGCCGATTCTGCTCAGGGCAGTCAGCCGAGGCTCAGGGTGGCCATGCGCTCGGCGTGGCGGGTCTGCAGGGACTCGAAGAACTGCGCCACGCCGGGGAGGTCCCCGGTGCTCGAACAGCAGCGCTGCGAGCTCATCCCGGGTGGCGAGGACCTCCTGGGCCTGCGTGATCGCCTCGGAGAGCAGCCGCCGGCCCCACAGCGTGAGCGGGGATCGGAGCGCCGGATTCGCGGTCACCGCAGCCCGGACGCGGTCGACGGCGAAGTCGGATTCGCGCGTGTCGGACAGGACGGCCGAGACCACCGCCGCCGGCTCGCCGGGCAGAGCGCGGGCGATCTCACTGTAGAAGTCCGCGGCCAGACCGTCGCCGATGAAGGCCTTGACCAGCGCCTCGTTCCAGTTCCGCGGGGTGGTCCGGGCGTGGTAGCGGGTGATCACGGGCGCGTACGGCGCGGTAGCGACGACTACGTCGTGACCGCGCCGGTCCAACTCGGTCTGCAGCAGCTCGAAGTTCCGCATCTGGACGGCCGCCATCGACGAGACCGCGATCCGGCCCCGGAGGTCCGGGGCCATCTCCGACTCCCTCGCGAGCCGCTCGAACGCCGCCAGCTCGCCGCACGCGAGGACGGCGAACAGGGCCGCGACGCCGGGATGCTCGGCAGGGGAACCCGGGTGCTGCGGCTGCTCGCTCATACCGCACATGCTAGTGGTCGGCGCCGTTCGGGGTACGATGGTCCTGCGCGATCCCCGAGGTCGCCGGTATGTTGTGCGCGCACTCCGCCCGATCCCGGGCGTGGAGCCCGAGGATGACGGTCCGTCAGATCGCCCATTCGTTGGCCGGAACAGTGCGCGCGAGTGAAACAAGCGCGACGCATACGCCGCCAATGAAAGGCAGAACCATCACCACCTCGAACACCACCGAGAACAACGACATCCACACCGAGCCCGCCGCCGAAGAGGGCATGCCGGACGTGCACGTGATCGGCGACGATCACGTCTCGCCCAGCTTCGCCGAGCTCGGCGTCGACCAGAGCATCGTCGGCGCCCTCGGCAAGCGCGGCATCGAGCGCACCTTCGCGATCCAGGAGCTGACGCTCCCGCTCGCGCTCGCCGGCAACGACCTCATCGGCCAGGCCCGCACGGGCATGGGAAAGACCTACGGTTTCGGCGTCCCGCTGCTCAACCGTCTCATCACGCAGGCCCGGGCCGAGGTCGGCGAGGACGGCCTCCGGGCGCTCGACGGTACGCCGCGCGCCCTCATCATCGTCCCCACCCGCGAGCTGTGCGTGCAGGTCGCCGACGATCTGGAGCAGGCCTCCGACGGCGTGCGCGTGCAGACCACCAAGGGCGAGCGGGACCTGAAGATCACCTCGATCTACGGCGGCCGCCCCTACGAGTCCCAGATCGAGGCGCTGCAGAAGGGCGTCGACGTGGTCGTCGGCACTCCCGGCCGCCTGCTGGACCTCGCGAACCAGGGCCACCTCGTGCTCGGCAAGATCCAGATCCTCGTGCTCGATGAGGCCGACGAGATGCTCGACCTGGGCTTCCTCCCCGACATCGAGCGCGTTCTGACCATGGTCCCCACCGACCGGCAGACGATGCTGTTCTCGGCCACCATGCCCGGCCCGATCATCACGCTGGCCCGCACCTTCCTCACCCAGCCCACCCACGTGCGCGCCGAGCACCACGACGACTCCGCGGTGCACGAGCGCACCACGCAGTTCGTCTACCGCGCCCACGCGCTGGACAAGGTCGAGCTGGTCGCCAAGGTGCTGCAGGCCGAGGGCCGCGGCGCCACGATGATCTTCACCCGCACCAAGCGCACCGCGCAGAAGGTCGCGGACGAGCTGGCCGAGCGCGGCTTCAAGGTCGGCGCCGTGCACGGCGACCTCGGCCAGGTCGCCCGCGAGAAGGCGCTCGGCAAGTTCCGCGACGGCTCGATCGACGTGCTCGTCGCCACCGACGTGGCCGCGCGCGGCATCGACATCGACGACGTCACCCATGTCATCAACTTCCAGTGCCCCGAGGACGACAAGACCTACGTGCACCGCATCGGCCGCACCGGCCGCGCGGGCAAGACCGGTACCGCCGTCACTCTCGTGGACTGGGACGAGCTGCACCGCTGGGAGCTCATCGACAAGGCGCTCGGCCTCGGCAAGCCCGAGCCGGTGGAGACCTACAGCTCCAGCGAGCACCTGTTCACCGACCTGGGCATCGACCCGAAGGTCAAGGGCAGCCTGCCCGGCGTCCGCAAGCGCGCGGAGGGCGAGATCGTCGAGCGTAAGCCGCGCGAGAAGCGCACCAGCACCCGCACGCGCACCCGCACTCGTGGCGGCCGCAAGGCCGACGGTACCGCTCCCGAGGCCAAGCCCGCCGGCAAGCCCGCGACGGACGGCCCGGAGGGCGAGGCACCGTCGGACCAGGGCGAGAGCGACGCGCCCGCCCGCAAGCGCCGCCGGCGCCGGCGCTCGGGCGCGAAGAAGGCCGAGGGCACCGTGACGGCGGAGGCCTCCGCCGAATAGGTCCACCGAAAGACGGACCCCACGATCACCGAACGGCGGTCGTGGGGTCCACTCGTTTTCGAGACGGTGGTGGGCATGGCTTCGACAACGACCGACACCACCACGCCGGCGCCCACGACGCGCCGCATCGCCTCCCTCGACGTCGCCCGCGGCCTCGCGATCCTCGGCACCTTCGGCACCAACGTCTGGATCTTCACCGAACCCGCGGGGATGGTCGGCTACCTCGACACCGTCGGCGCGGAATCGCTGCCGATTCGCGTGCTGCAGACCCTGGCGCAGGGCAAGTTCCTGGGCCTGCTCAGCCTGATGTTCGGCGTGGGCCTGGCGATCCAGCAGGCCTCCGCCGCCCGGCACGACCGCCCCTGGCCCGGCCGGTACTGGCGCCGCGCCCTCGTGTTGTTCCTCGACGGGCTGGTGCACTTCCTCCTGGTCGCCGAGTTCGACGTGCTCATGGGCTACGCGCTGGTGTCCTTCGTGGTGTCGGCGATGCTGATCCTGCGGCCGCGGGTGCGCCTGCGCTGGGCGGTCGGATGCGCCGCGCTGCACCTTTCCATGGTGGCGCTGGTGGCGGTCGGGATGGCGATGGAGGGGTCCGGCATGGGCACGGGCGGCGACGCCTCGCGCGCCAACCCCTACGCCGACGGTTCCTTCCTCGACCTCGTGCTGTTCCGCCTCGACCACGCGCTGCTGTTCCGCGTCGAGACGATCTTCATGATCCCGCTGACCATCGCCATGTTCCTCACGGGCGCGGCCCTGTTCCAGGGCGGGCTCTTCGGCCCCGACGGTGCCGCGCTGCGCCGCCGCATGATGCTGATCGGCGTGGTCGCGGCCCCGACCGACCTGCTCATCGGGATTCTCGGGGCGCCGCTCGGGCACGCCGGTGTCGCGGTCTTCGTCGGACGGTACGCCGTGGCCCCGCTGGTGGCGCTCGGCCTACTCGCGGTGATCGCGGAGTTCTACCAGCGGCGCGCGGTGGGCCGTGTGGGCGGTGCGCTGAGCAACGTGGGCAAGACCGCGCTCAGCGGTTACGTGCTGCAGAACCTGCTCGCCTCGGCGCTCTGCTACGGCTGGGGCCTCGGGCTGGCGGCCCGGTTCGGCGCGGAGCACCGCCTCGTGTTCACGGTGGCCGTGTACGTCGCGGTGATGGCCTGCCTACTGGCGGGGTCCGCGCTGTGGACGCGTCGGTTCTCCCGCGGTCCGATCGAGATCCTCATGCACCGCGCGGCGTGACCGCGCCGCTACTGCGCGCGGCGCTGGGACTGCAGCGGCACGTGGCTCAGCCCGCCCCACAGCAGTTCGACGGTGGTGGCGACGGCCTCGTCCTTGGGGATCGGGCGGTCGGCGTAGAGCCAGTAGCGCGCGCTCACCTGGCTGGCGCCCACGAGCCCCACGGCCAGCATCCGCGCGCGGTACGGGTCGAGGCCCGAGTCCTGCGAGACCAGGTCGTACACGGCGTCGATGCACGCGTCGACCGCGCCCTCGACCCGCTCCTGCACCACGGGCTCGAGCACGTCCGACTCGAAGATCAGCTTGTAGCCCTGGCTGTCGCGGTCGACGAAGTCGAAGAACGAGCGCACGGCGCCGATCACGCGCTCGTGGTTGTCGGTGGAGCTGCTCAGGGCCTCCCGCACGCCGGTGACGAGCGCCTCGCTGTGCGAGTTCAGGACCGCGACGTACAGCTCGAGCTTGCCGGGGAAGTGCTGGTAGAGCACGGGCTTGCTCACGCCGGCGCGGACGGCGATCTCGTCCATGCCGGCGGAGTGGTACCCGAGATCCACGAACACGCTGCTCGCGGCCTCGAGCAGTTGGATGCGGCGGGCACTCCGCGGGAGGCGGGCGGTGCGGCGCGGCGCAGGATTCGCTCCGCCGCGGGAATCGCCCGCTGCGGTCGTCGCGCCCAGGTCCGCCATGAATCCACCTCGCCGTTCCGTGGGCCGCACCGTGCGGCCCTGACCTGTGAACAATACTCCCGCCCGGTTCGCCGACCTCGGCTCGCTCTGGCAAGCTGCCCGGTGTGTCGGAACTCGCACAGGTGAATCGGACCAGTGAGGTGTGGCCCGGGGAGTTCATCACACTCCGGGGCCGGCGGGTGTTCGCGCGGCACGTCGACGACGCCGCCGCGACCACGGCACCGTCGGATCCGAGACCGACGGTGGTGCTGATCCACGGCCTCGGCGGCTCGTCGATCAACTGGACGGACCTGGGGCAGGTGCTCGCGCCGATGGCCGCGTCGTACGCCCTGGACCTGCCCGGATTCGGGCTCTCGGACCCGCCCGCGGACGGCGACTACTCGATCGACGAGTTCGCGCAGACGGTGATCGCGTACCTGGAGACGGTCGTCGCGGTGCGTGGCGGCGGCGTGCACCTGGTGGGCAACTCGCTCGGCGGGGCGATCGCCGTGCGGGTCGCCATGCTCCGGCCGGACCTGTTGCGCAGCCTCGGCCTGATCTCGCCCGCCTTTCCGGACCTGCGCCCGCGGGTGCGGCGCCTGCAATTCCTGCCGCTGTCGCTGGTGCGGCTGCCCGGGGTGGGCCCGGCCGGCTTCCGGCTGATCGCGAGCGCCTACCCGGAGCGGCAGGTGGACCAGACGTTCCGCGAGATCCTGGTCGACCCGGAGGTGATGGGCCCGGTGCGGCGGCGGCAGGCCATCGATCAGGCCGCCGCGCGCGCGTCGATGCCGTGGGCGCCCGACGCGCTGGCCGCGAGCTTCAACGCGCTGGTCCGCAGCTGGGTCGTCGACCTCGGCGCGGCGCACTGGGCGGCGGCCCGCGCGGTGTCGGTCCCCACCGCCGTCGTGTGGGGCGCGCGCGACCTGCTGGTGAGTGTGGGCGTCGCGCCGAAGGTGGCTCGCCACATCAAGGGCAGCACGCTCACGGTGTTCGAGGACGTGGGCCACGTGGCGCAGATGGAGAAGCCGGTGCAGACGGCGAAGATCCTCGCCGACCTGATCGTTTCGTCCGAATCGCGCTGAGCGTGCGTGTCGGTTCCACGGCCGATGTGCCGCTCGTGGAATTGTTGACGACGTGAGCAGTCCTTCGAACCCGAGGCGTCCCCGGCCGGACGGCCGCGCGCCGCTTCGGGCGGAGTGGGACCCGATCAACCCCGGGGGCGCCACGTCCGGCGAGCACCGCAACCGGCCGCTCCGCGAGCGCAAGTACCGCAAGCAGGGCCGTCTCGGCCGCGTGCTGAGCACCTACGGCTGGCGCGCCTACGCGGTGCCGGTACTGGCCGTGCTCACGGTGCTGGCGCTGATCGTGACCTTCTGGGGTAACCCGTTCGAATCGAAGACCACCACCGACGGCTCCACCGAGAACCTCTCGCGCAACCCGACGCCGGGCAAGACCATCGTCGGTGCGCCGACGAAGGCCGTACAAGGGCCGGTGCCGCCCGCGGGCATGCTGCCGGTGGGCGGCGCCTTCACCGAGAAGGGGCAGGGCATCTGGCACGTGGTTCCCGGCGCGACCCCCAAGGTGGGAGAGGGCAAGCAGCAGACCTTCACGTACATGGTGGCAGTCGAGGACGGCGTCGACATGGGGGCGCTCGGCGGCGATCAGCCGTTCGCGACGATGATCGACCGGACGCTGGCCGATCCGCGCAGCTGGATCCACGACCCGGCGGTCGCGTTCCAGCGCATCGACAAGGGCACCCCCACGTTCACCATCTCGCTGACGTCGCCGATGACCACGCGCTCGGCGTGCGGGTACACGATCCAGCTGGAGTCGTCCTGCTACAACGGCGAGCTCGGCCGCGTGGTGATCAACCTGGCCCGCTGGGTCCGCGGCGCGAACGCCTTCGAGGGCGATCTCACCGGCTACCGCCAGTACGCCATCAACCACGAGGTCGGCCACGCCATCGGCTACCCGCAGCACGTGCCGTGCCCGGCCAACGGGGCGTTGGCGCCGATCATGATGCAGCAGAGCTTCGGGGTGAAGAACCGCGACATCTTCAACCTCGACAAGTCCGACGGCTTCGACAACGATCTGGCCTGCCGCCCCAACGCGTGGGTCGCGCCCGTCCTCAAGTGACGGTTCCCCGGGCCCGACGGTGCCGTGCCGGGGAATGGAGCGGGGCGCACCGTCGTTGAGCAGAACGTGAGTACGCTGCCGCCCTTGGTCGAACCCGCCGCGGAATTGACGCGTGACGAAGTCGCGCGGTATTCGCGGCACCTGATCATCCCCGAGATGGGAGTCACGGGGCAGAAACGCCTGAAGAACGCGAAGGTGCTGGTCATCGGCGCCGGCGGGCTGGGCAGTCCGGCGCTGCTGTACCTGGCGGCGGCGGGCGTGGGCACCATCGGCATCGTCGAGTTCGACGAGGTGGACGAGTCCAACCTGCAGCGCCAGGTGATCCACGGCGTGTCCGATCTGGGGCGCCCGAAGGCCGAGAGCGCGCGCGATTCCATCCTCGAGATCAACCCGCTGGTCACCGTGAACCTGCACCGGCACCGGCTGGAGCCCGAGAACGCGGTGCAGTTGTTCGAGCAGTACGACCTGATCCTGGACGGGACAGACAACTTCGCCACCCGCTACCTGGTGAACGACGCGGCGGCGCTGGCGCACAAGCCGTACGTCTGGGGCTCGATCTTCCGGTTCGAGGGACAGGCGTCGGTGTTCTGGGAGGACGCCCCGGACGGCCCGAACGGCGAGAAGCAGGGCCTGAACTACCGCGATCTGTACCCCGTCGCGCCGCCGCCCGGGATGGTGCCCTCGTGTGCCGAGGGCGGCGTGCTGGGCATCCTGTGCGCGTCGATCGGCGCGATCATGGGCACCGAGGCGGTCAAGCTGATCACCGGCATCGGTGAGCCGCTGCTGGGCCGGCTCATGATCTACGACGCGCTGGAGATGAGCTACCGGACCATCAAGATCCGCAAGGACCCGGCGTCGCCCGTGATCACCGAACTCATCGATTACGACGAGTTCTGCGGCGTGGTGTCCGACGAGGCCGAGCGCGCCGCGGCGGGCAGCACCATCACCCCCAAGGAGCTCGTCGAGATGGGTTCCCCCGGCGTCGATTACGAGCTGGTGGACGTGCGCGAGCCCGTCGAGTGGGAGATCGTGCACCTCGACGGCGCGAAGCTGGTTCCCAAGGGCGCCTTCGAATCCGGGGAGGGGCTGGGGCAGGTCTCCGCCGATAAGAAGATCGTGCTCTACTGCAAGACCGGCATCCGCTCGGCGGAGGTGCTCGCCACCGTGCAGGGCGCCGGGTACCGCGACGCCGTGCACCTGCAGGGCGGCATCAACGCCTATGCCCGGCAGGTGGATCCGTCGCTCCCGGTGTACTGATCAGGTCTCGATCAGGCGCTTGACCAGCTTGCCGGTGGGCGTGCGGGGCAGGCTGTCGACGAAGCGCACGGCGCGGGGCAGCTTGTAGCGGGCGAGTTCCCGGCCCGCGTACTCGATCAGCTCCCGCGCCAGCTCGTCCGACGGTGCCGCGCCCTCCGCGAGTTGCACACAGGCCAGGGCGGTTTCGCCGAGTTCCTCGTCGGGGACGCCGATCACGGCCACGTCCGCGACGGCGGGGTGCATGATGAGCGCGTTCTCCGACTCCTGCGGGTACACGTTCACCCCGCCTGTGATGATCAGGAAGTCCTTGCGGTCCGTGAGGTACAGATAGCCGTCCTCGTCGAGGTAGCCGATGTCGCCCGTGGTCGCCCAGTTCTCGTGGTCGGGATGCTGTGCGGCGCGAGTCTTCTCGGGGGCGTTGTGATATTGGAAAGGCATGGCGTCGCGCTCGAAGTAGATCGTGCCCACCTCCTGCGGGGAGCACGGCACCGTCGTCCCCGCAGATCCGGGCGATGCCCAGCCCCGCGCGCCCCACGGAGCCCGGCCGTTCGAGCGCCTCCTGCGGGGAGATGAACGTGGCGCCCGCCGCCTCGGTCGAGGCGTAGTACTCGTGGATCACCGGGCCCCACCACTCGATCATTCTCCGCTTGACGTCGGCGGGGCAGGGCGCGGCGGCGTGGACCGCGGCGTGCAGGCTGCTCACGTCGTACCGCTCGCGGGTGGCGTCCGGCAGCTTGAGCATGCGCACGAACATCGTCGGCACCCACTGGCTGTGCGTCACGCGGTACTTCGCGATGAGCGCGAGGGCCTCCTCCGGATCGAAGCGGTGCATCATGATCACGGTGCCGCCGACCGACATCGTGACGCCGCAGAAGCGCAGCGGTGCGGCGTGATACAGCGGTGCGGGGGAGAGGTAGACGGTGTCGGCGTCCATGCCGTACATCGGCGCGAAGATCGCGGTGTACGCGTCCGGGGCCACGTCGACCTGCCCCTCCGGAAGGGGAATCCTGATGCCCTTGGGGCGGCCGGTGGTGCCGGACGAGTAGAGCATGTCGGTGCCGCGGGGTTGGTCGGTGAGCGGCGTGGAGTCGGCGTGTGCGAGCACCGTGTCGAAGTCGGCGAACCCCGAGATCCTGCCGCCCCACACGATCGCGTGTCCCGGCTCCGCGAGGGCGGGGAGCTGTAGCGCCTCCGAGACGGCCTCGGCCACGTCGGCACCGGCGAAGAGCACCTTCGCGTCGCAGTCCGCCAGGATGTAATTCACCTCGCCCGGTGTGAGGTGGAAGTTCACCGCGGTCACGTAGAGGCCGCTGCGGATCGCGGCGGCGTAGGCGGAGAAGGCGCGCAGGTCGTTCCCGGCGACGACGGCGATGGTGTCGCCTCGGCGTAGCCCGAGCGCGCGCAGGTGATGCGCGAGCCGAGTCGATTCCTCATCGAGGCGGGCGTGGGTCAGGATCTCGCCGGTGGCGGCGTCGATCGCTGCGGGCTTGCCGGGGGAGACGTCTGCGAAGGCGCCGGGATACATGGGAGAACCGCCTTTAACTTCGAGGTGCCCACACGGTAACGGGAGAACTGGTCGCAGCGAAGGGCTTCAACAGAAGTCGCGGGGCTGGCAGGATTGCCGGCGTGGACGTCATCCTGATCCCGGGCCTGTGGTTGGACGCGTCGAGTTGGGACGAGGTCCTCCCGCCCCTGGTAGCGGCGGGCCACCGCACGATCGTGGTCGAGTCGCCGGGGCTCGGCGCACCGTCGAACGGCGGCACCGGACCCGGGATCGCCGACTGGGTGGGCGCCGTCGTGGCGGCGATCGACGGTGCCGAGGGGCCGGTGGTGCTCGTCGGGCACTCGGGCGGCGCCAACGCGGCGTGGGGCGCGGCGGACGCGCGGCCCGACCTGGTGGCGCGGGTCGTGATCGTCGACGCCGTGCCGCCGCACGACGGCGCCCCGGTCAACGCGTTCGACGTGATCGACGGCGTGGTCCCGTTCCCGGGCTGGGACTTCTTCGACGACGAGGACGTGTTCGACCTCGACGCGGCGACGCGCGCGCGGACCGCGCGCCTCGCGCGCTCGGTGCCCGCGGGCGTGCCGCACGACCCGGTCGCCCTGCGCGACGCCCGGAGGTTCGACATCCCCGTCACGCTGCTGATGGCCGGGCTCGACGGTGCCGGCGTCGATGCCGCGCTCGCCGACTCGCCGGAGCACGCCGCCGAATACGGGGCGATCGTCGACCGCGAGGTGACGCGGATCGGGTCCGGGCACTGGCCGCAGTTCGCGGTCCCGCAGCGGCTCGGGGAGCTGATCGCCGCCGCGATCCGTTGATCAGGTGTCGGCGGAGAGCCAGGACGCGTAGTCGTGGAGCAGCGCCACCAGCGGCAGCGTGTCGACGGTGCGCACCGGCTCGCCCCGCAGGGCGGCCCGGATCCCCGGCATCCGTGCGGCGATCCGGGCGCGTTCGGACAGCTCGTGATGGCTGTCGCCGCGTTGCTCGCCGAGCACGATGCGGCGGGAGTGCGTAGCGCGCAGCTCCTCGGCGAGCGCGCGGAACTCGTCGGGGGTGAGGGCCGGCAGGTGCACCGAGAAGCTCATGACCGGGCCGGGGTCGGCGTCGTCGATGTCCTCGGACTCCTCGAGCCAGTCGGCGTACTCCTGGCTGAGGTCGTCGAGCGCCTCCTCGTCGTCGAACGAGAGCGTCCGCCCCTCGACCGCTGCGCGCAGCCCCGAGACGAGCGCGCGCACCGTCTCGGCGTCCGACGAGGCCGCGTACCAGCGGTGCGCCTGGTGCGGCAGGACGATCCGGCCGGGTCGGACCGCCTCGAGCCGGGCACGGACACCGTCGAACTCGCCGGCCGAGAGGTCGGGGAACTGGACGGAAACGGTCACGACGGGGCGGGAGTTCGGCACGCGCTCCATTGTCCCGGAGAATTGTCCCGGCGATCGTTCTAGGGTGGAGTCATGGCCCTCGAAGGTGAGTACGCAACCGAGAAGGCCGGCTGGGTCGCGGATCAGCTGGCGAAGATCGACGAGACCGGGACCACCGATTCGGTGGCGGTGGCGGGTATGGCGGTGGTGGTCTTCACCTACCGCGGTCCCAAGTCCGGCAAGCTGTACCGGCGGCCGCTCATGCGGGTGGAGCACGACGGCGTGTACGCCGCGTTCGCCTCCAAGGGCGGCGCCCCGGACAACCCGGTCTGGTACTCGGCGCTGCTCGCGAACGACGAGGTCGAGGTCCAGGACGGCACCACCGTCGTCTCAGGGCCGCCGCGCGAGATCCACGGTGCGGAGCGCGAGGAGTGGTGGGAGCGCGGCGTCGCGGCGTACCCGCCGTACGCCGAGTACCAGACGAAGACCGACCGCCTGATCCCGATCATCCTGGTCGAGCCCGGCCGCGCCTAGCCGCGGTACCCGGGCGGCGCGGGTAGATTTGCAGCGTGAGCCCCGTCGAACCTCCCGCGCACGTCCTGTCCACCTTCGGACTGGACGAGACCGAGCCGATCGCGCTGGGCGCCGAATGGGACGGCGGCTGGCGGTGCGGCGAGGTCGTGTTGTCGCTGATCGCGGACCATGCCCGCGCGGCGTGGTCCGCCAAGGTCCGCGAGGACCTGTTCGTCGAGGGGATGCGCCTGGCCCGGCCGTTCCGCGCCACCGACGGCCGGTACGTGGTCTCGGGCTGGCGGGCGGACACCTTCATCGCCGGGTCGCTCGAGCCGCGGTTCGACGAGATCATCTCCATGGCCAACCGCCTCCACGAGGTGACGGCGAAACTGGAGCGGCCGCGCTTCCTCTCGGCGCCCGCCGTCGCGCCCTACACCGAGGTGGACTACTTCGGCTTCGCCGACCGCGCCGCGTGGGAGGACAAGCCGCTCTCGGTGGCGCGCAAGCTCGGCGCGCTCGACGAGACGGCCCCGCACCGCGCCCGCGCCGCCGAGCTGGTGACCGAGCTCTCGGCGCTGCGCACCCCGGTCCAGTCGGCGCCGCAACTGGTGCACGGCGACCTGGCCGGGTCGGTGCTCTTCGCGGGTGCCGCGGCTCCCGGCATCACCGATTTCACGCCGTATTGGCGACCGGCCGCGTGGGCGTCGGCCGTGGTCGCGGTCGACGGCCTCGCCTGGGGCGGCGCCGACGACGGCCTGCTCATGCGCTGGGCGGATCTGCCCGAGTGGCCGCAGATGGTGTTGCGCGCCCTGATCTTCCGGCTCGCCGTGCACGCGTTGCACCCCCGCTCGGAGGCCGACGCCCTGCCCGGTCTCGAGCACATCGTCGAGATCGGTCGGTGGCTGCTCTGACCGAGCCGGCGCAGGTGCGGCGGATCCTCGTCGCGCACGGCACCCGCTCGGCGCACGGTGTGGCGATGATCCGCGAGCTCGCGGAGGCCGTCGCGCTCCGCACCGGCCCGCTCGGTGTGGCGTTCGTCGACGTGCTGGGGCCGGCACCGTCGGACCTGCTCCGCGAGGACGGCCGCGCGACCGTGCTCGTGCCAGCCTTCCTCGCCGCCGGCTATCACGTGCACACCGACGTGCCGCGGCACGTCGCGGCGAGCGGCCACCCCGACGTGCTCGTCACGGCGCCGCTCGGCCCGGACCGCGCCCTGGTCGGTGCGCTGCTGCGGCGGCTCGACGGTGCCGGGTGGCGGCGCGGCGATCAGGTGGTGCTGGGCGCGACGGGATCCTCGGATCCCCGTGCGCGCGAGGATGTCCGGACGATGGCGGCGTATCTCGCGGAGGTGATCGGCGATGAGGTCCCGGTGGGCTTCCTCGCGGCCGGGACGCCGGCGGTGACGGACACCGTTGCGCGGGTGCGCGCCCCGGGGCGCCGGGTGTTCGTCGCTGCGTATCAGTTGGCGGACGGGCTGTTCCACGCCCGGCTCGCGGAGGCGGGCGCCGATGGGGTGGCCGCGCCGCTCGGCCTCGCGCCCGAGGTGATCGACCTGCTCGTGCAAGGTTCGCTCAGCGGCGGTAGCTCAGAGGCGGTAGCGGCGCAACGGGATCCGGTCGCCGTCGGCGAGCACGCCCTCGGCGCGCAACCGCTCGAGCTGGCGCGCGGCGATGTGCGGCGCGGGGCGGCCGCTGGCGGGGACCACGCGGTGCCACGGCAGGTCGGAGGCGTCGGTGCGCATCACCCAGCCCACGATCCGCGGCGAGCTCAGGTCCAGCTCGCCGGCGATGTCGCCGTACGTGCGCACCCGGCCGGGCGGGATCGCGGCGATCAACGCCCGCACCGCCTCCACCTGATCTTCGGTGACCTTCGCCATCGCGCTATCCGATCAGGCGGCGCGCGTACTCGCCGACGGTCGCCGGGATCTCCTGCACGACCATGTGATCCGACGGGACCACTACCACGTCGACCCCGTCCGGCATCGCCGCGAGCTGGGCGTCGGTGACGAAGTGGGCGCGTTCGGCGCGCAGCAGCACCGTCGGAATGGACGACGGTGCGCCGACCGCCGGGCGGGCGAGCTCGCCCCACAGCGCCGCCACGGCGGCGCAGCTGATGTCCCACTCCCAGCGGCCGGAGTCGCGCCGCACGAGGTGCTCGGCGATCTCGTCGTCGATCACCGGCTCGGGCACCTGCGCCCAGGCGCCGGACCGCTTCTCCTGCTTCGCTTCCTCGGGGGAGGTGAAGTCGAAGAACTCGATGGTCTGGGCGGCGATCGTCCCGCACATCTCGGGGTCCAACTCCTGAGCGGGGTCGACCAGCAGGAGCGCGCGCACCAGGTCGGGGCGGGCTGCGGCCACCCGGCACGCCAGCGCGCCGCCGAGGGAATGGCCGAGCACGGTCACGGGGCCGCCGCCGTGGTGGTCGACGACCTCGACCAGGTCGGCGACGTGCTGCTCGAAGTGCCACGGCGGCGCCCAGGTCGAGCGGGCGTGCCCGCGCAGGTCGGGCGCCAGGACGCGCACGCCGGGCAGTTCGTCGTCGGCGAACCGGCGCCACCGGGCGCCGTGGCCGGTGACGCCGTGGATCGCGAGCACGGTGGAAACGTCCGGAGAATCAGGGCCGTAGACGTGCGTGTTCAGCATGATCCGATTGTGCCCCGCGGTGCGTCCGCGGACTTGTCGGTGGGCTGTGATGTGATCGTCGGGCGCGAGGAAAGGGGGTGCGGTCGATGAGCGGAGCCGGGAGTCCGGGGTCCGACGGTGCGGGCAGGCACCGTCGACCGCGCCTGCGGCTGCGGTACACGGCGCCCGAACCGCCGCCGGCGCGGGAGTGGATCGGCCCCGTCGCGGAGCTCGCGGCGCCCGCCTCCGGCGCGCTGCCCCTGGATGTGGGCGGCTGGGCGCCGTACCGCATCCGCGGCGGCCCGGGCACGGGCAAGACGTCGGCGCTGATCGACATCGCGGTCGCGAAGCTCACGGACCCGTTCGTGGAGCCCGAATCGGTGCTCATCCTCACGGGCGACAAGCGCTCCGCCGCCGCGCTGCGCCGGGAACTGTCCGCGCGGGTCCTCGCCGGGAGCGAGGGGGTGCATGCGTCCGGAGAGCCGCTGGTGCGCACCGTGCACTCCCTGGCCTTCGCGGTGCTGCGCCTGCAGGCGGCCCACGCGGGCAGCCCGCCGCCGCGGCTGATCACGGGGTCCGAGCAGGACGCGGTGGTGCGCGAACTGCTGCGCGGCAACCTCGAGGACGGCGGCGCCTTCTGGCCGGAGCGGCTGCGGCCCGCACTGGTCACGAACGGCTTCGCCGGTGCGTTGCGCGACCTGTTCGCGCAGGCCGCGCAGCGGGGCGCCGGGTCGGACGAGATCGAGGCGCTCGCGCGGCGGCACGACCGGGGAGTGGCTGGCCGCGGCGAACGCCCTGCGCGAGTACCAGGAGACCACCCTGCTGCGCGGCTCCGTCGGGCTCGCGGGGCCGCGGGCCGTGGCCCCGGCGGTGGATGCGGCCGAGCTGATCGACGCGGCGGTCACCGCGCTCGCCACCGACGATGCGCTGCTGGCGCAGCAGCGCGAGCGGATCCGTTCCTGCTGGTCGACGATGCGCACAACCTCGATCCGCTCGCCTCGGCGCTGATCCGGCTGCTCGGGACGGGCACCGAACTCACGGTGATCGCGGGCGATCCGGACCAGGCGGTGAACTCGTTCCGGGGTGCCAGCACCCGGTTCCTGCAGGAACTCGACGTGGCCGAGGAGCGCGACGTGCTGCTCGAGCGCAGTTTCCGCTTCGGCGAGGAGGTGGCCGGCGCGGTCAACCGCGTGTCCGCCCGCCTGCCGCACCGGTTCGGCGCGGTCGCGCCCGAGCGGCCGCGGCCCGGATCCGCCGCGGTGCGGCTGTTCTCGACGCCCGCGAAGGAGGCGGACGCGATCGCCGCGATGCTACGGCGCGAACACGTGGTCGGCGGCGTCCCGTGGGAGGACATGGCGATCGTCGTGCGCTCGGTGTCCGCGTCGATCGCGCCGTTGCGCCGCGCGCTGGCGTACGCCGGCGTGCCGGTCACCGTGCCCGCGGCCGATGTGCCGCTGGCCCGGCAGCGCGCCGTGCACGCGTTGCTGCTGGTGCTGCGCGCGGCCGCGGCGCCGGAGGACTGGAGCCGGCGGAGGCCGTCACCCTCCTGTCCGGCCCCGTCGGTGGTGGCGACCCGCTGACGCTGCGGCGGGTGCGCCGGGCCGTGCGCCGGGCCGATCCGGGGGAGGAGCGCGGCTCGGCCGAGATCCTCACCGCGGTGCTCACGGGTGCCGCCGAGTTCGGGCCCTACCGGGAGGTGCTCACCGAGCTCGAGGCGGAACCGGTCGAACGCGTCCTGTCCGCGGTGCGGGCGGCGCGTACTGCGGCCGGGGCGGGCACCGTCGAGGAGGTGCTGTGGGCGGCCTGGGCCGCCACCGGGCTCGCCACCCGCTGGGGGGCGCTCGCGCTGCGCGGCGGCACCCTGGGTGACCAGGCCGATCGCGACCTGGACGCGGTGATGGGCCTGTTCGATTCGGCGGCCGACTTCACGGACACGCTGCCCACCGCGTCGGTGACCGCGTTCGTGGAGTACCTCGAACAGCTGCAGATCCCCCGGTCGGGTATCCGTCGCGACCAGCCCACCACGCCCGGTGTCACGCTGCTGTCGGCGCACAGCACCGTGGGCCGGGAGTGGGAGGTGGTCGCGGTGGCCGGGGTGCAGGAGGGGCGCTGGCCCAACCTGCGCCGGCGCGGCGGACTGCTGGGCACCGACGAGCTGCTGGACGCGCTGGACGGCATGGACCCGTCCGCGCTGCCGACGGTCTCGCGCTCGCTGCCGCTGCTCGCCGAGGAGCGGCGGCTGTTGTTCGTCGCGTGCTCGCGGGCGCGGCGCACCCTGCTGATCACGGCGGTGGACACGGCGGACGGCGACGGCGATCTGGTGCCGTCGCGGTTCCTGCAGGGCATCGCCCCGTCGGGCGATGAGGACCCGGAGACCTACACCCCGGCCGTGGAGAGCGCACCGTCGGCCTCCCTGGACCTGCGCACGCTGGTCGCCACCCTGCGCGCGGTGGTCTGCGACCCGCAGCGCGCGGAGGCGGAGCGGGAGCACGCGGCGGCGCAACTCGCCCGCCTCGCCGCCGCCGGTGTCCCCGGCGCGCACCCCGACAGCTGGTACGGGCTCGCCGGCGCCAGCACCGACGACCCGCTGTGGCGTCCCGAGGACGGCCCGGTGGCGCTGTCCCCGTCGAACGTGGAGGCGCTGTCGGCGTGCGCGCTGCGCTGGATGCTGGAGCGATTCGGCGGCAGCGACGGCGATTCCGCGAAGCAGGCCACCGGCAACCTGGTGCACACGCTGGTGCAGGCGGTCGCGGGGCACATCCCGAAGGACGAGGTGACGCGTTCGCTCGAGAGGGTGTGGGACCGAGTCGATCTCGAGGCGGACTGGTTCGCCCGGCGGGAGCTGGCGCGCACCGAGGAGATGCTGGAATCGTTCCGTGCCTGGCTCGCCGGGAGCCGCGGCGAGCTCACCGAGGCCGGCGTCGAGATCGGCGTCGACGCGGTGATCGACGGCAACCTCGCCGCTGGCGGCGAGGATCCCGACGTGCGGATCCGGGGCCGGATCGACCGGCTCGAGCGCGATCAGCTCGGGCGCGCGGTGGTGGTCGACGTGAAGACCGGGCGCACCCTACCCACCCAGGCGGAGGGACAGGCGCAGGCCCAGCTGCGCACCTACCAGGTGGCGCTCGCGCACGGCGGGATCGGGGGCGTGCCGGAGACGCCGGGCGGCGGCAGGCTGGTGTACGTCGCGAAGTCGCACAACAAGACCGGGGCCACGGTGCGCGAGCAGGACGCGCTGAGCCCGCAGGACGTCGACGAGTGGCTCGGCGTCATCCGCGATGCTGCCCGCCGCACCCGCGGCCCGCAGTTCCCGGCCACGCTCAACGCGTCGTGCCAGTACTGCGCGGTCGCGTCGTGCTGCCCGGTGGTGGACAAGGGCAGGAGCGTGACCGATGACTGATCCGGACCCCGGGGCTTCCCGCACCCGCCGCTGATCTCCGCGGTCGAGCTGGCGCACGAGCTGGGACAGGCGTTCGCGCCCACTGCGGAGCAGCGCGCCGTGATCGAAGCGCCGCTCGGCCCGTGCCTGGTCGTCGCCGGCGCCGGCGCCGGGAAGACGGAGACGATGGCGGGCCGCGTGGTGTGGCTGATCGCCAATCGCTACGTGACTCCCGATCAGGTCCTGGGCCTGACATTCACGCGTAAGGCTGCGCAGCAGTTGATGATCCGCGTCCGCAAGCGGCTCGCGCGGCTGGCCGGCGCGGCCGTGGTGGATCGGATCGACCCGGCCGGCGAGCTGCGGATGCTGCTGCGCACCGTCGAGCCCGAGATCAGCACGTACCACGCGTACGCGGGCCGGCTGCTCGGCGACTACGGGATGCTGCTGCCGGTGGAGCCGTCGGTGCGGCTGGTGTCCGAGACCGAGCGGTGGCAGATCGGCTACGACGTGGTGACCGGGTGGGACGGCGCGCTCGAGATCGACAAGAACCCGGCGAACCTGACCGAGGCGGTGCTGGGGCTGTCCGGTGCGCTGGCCGATCACCTGGTGACGCCGGACCAGCTGGAGGCCGACGACGACGAGCTGGAGCGGCTCATCGGGCTGCTGCCGCCGGGGCCGCGGCAGAAGGCCGCACCCAACGCCGCGCTGCTCAAGGCAGCGGAGATCCAGGAGCAGCGGCGGGTGTTGATCCCGCTGGTGCGTGCGGTGGCCGCCGAGATGCGGGCCCGCGAAGTGCTGGACTTCGGCAGCCAGATGGGGCTCGCCGCGCAACTGGCGATCGCCAATCCCGACGTCGCGGGCCATGAGCGGGCTCGGTTCGGTGCCGTCCTGCTCGACGAGTACCAGGACACCGGGCACGCGCAGCGGATGCTGTTGAAGTCGCTCTTCGGCGGCGAGTCCGGAGCTGCGGCCGTGACCGCGGTGGGCGATCCGATCCAGTCGATCTACGGCTGGCGCGGGGCCTCGGCCGCCAACCTGCCCCGGTTCGCCACCGACTTCCCGCAGCCCGACGGTGCTCCCGCCCCCGGCGCGAACTGCTCACCAGCTGGCGCAATCCGACGAGCGCGCTCGACCTCGCCAATGCCGTCTCGGAGGACCTGCGCAGCCGCGGCGTCCCCGTGTCCGAGCTGCAGGCGCGGCCGGAAGCGCCGGAGGGCGACCTGCGGATCGCCCTGCACGCCACGGTGATCGAGGAGCGGCAGTGGGCCGCCGACGCGATCGCGGACCTCTGGCGCGCCCGGATCGACGCGAGAGGGAGCCCCCGACGGCGGCGGTGCTCGTGCGCCGCAACGCCGATTCGGCGGGCCTCGCCGCCGCGCTGGGCGAACGCGGCGTGCCCGTCGAGGTGGTCGGTCTCGGCGGCCTGCTCAGCACGCCGGAGGTGCAGGACGTGGTCGCGCTGCTGCGGCTCGCCGTCGAACCGCTGGCGGGGACCGCCGCGATGCGGCTGCTGACGGGACCCCGCTGGCAGCTCGGCGCCGCCGACCTCAAGGCCCTGTGGAACCGGGCCCGGCGGATCGCGCACACCACCGGCCGCGCGGCGACCGGCACCGTCGCCACCCCCGAACAGCTGGCCGAGGCGCTCGACGCGACCCTGCCGTCGGAGTCGCTGGACGCGGCCGGCCTGGGCGACGCCATCGCCGACCCGGGACCCGAATCGCACTACTCGGCGGCCGGGCTCGCGAAGATCCGGTCGCTGGACCGCGAGGTGCGGCACGTCCGGGAGCGGCTCGGGCACCCGCTGCCCGAGGTCGTGGCCGAGGCCGAGCGCGTGCTCGGCGTGAGCATCGAGACCCGCATCCGCGCGTCCCGGCAGCTCGGCGGCCGCGCCGCCGGCCGCGAACACCTCGACGCGTTCGCCGACGTCGTCGTCTCGTACTCGGAGCGCCCGACGGCGACCCTGCCGGGCCTCCTCGCCTTCCTCGCCGCCGCCGAGAAGGTGGAGGGTGGGCTCACCCCGGGCGACGTCGAGGTCGCGACCGACCGGGTGCAGGTGCTCACGGTGCACTCGGCGAAGGGGCTGGAGTGGGACGTGGTGGCGGTGCCGCACTTGTCGGAGGGGATCTTCCCGTCCGGTCGCGCCCTGCCCACCTGGCTCTCGAGCGCGGCGGAGCTGCAGCCGTCGTTGCGCGGCGACGTCGCGGAGCCGGGGGAGAGCGACGGGATCCCGCGTCTCGACCTGTCGGGGTGCAACAACCGCAAGGACCTCGAGGACGCGCTGGAGGCGCACCGCAAGGCGCTCAAGGGCATGAACATGCACGAGGACGAGCGACTCTTCTACGTCGCCGTCACGCGGACCCAGTCGGTGCTGCTGTTGTCGGGGCACTACTGGAGCGAGGACGTGAAGAAGCCGAAGGCGCCGTCGAGGTTCCTGGTGGCCGCCCGCGACCACGCGCCGGACGCCGTGGTCCAGTGGGCCGGTGAACCGCTGGCGGACACCGAGAACCCGCTCGAGGCGGAGCCGGTGCAGCGGCCGTGGCCGCGGGACTTCCTCGCCGCGCACCGCACCGCAGTCGACGCGGGCGCGGGTCTGGTGCTGGCGGCGCTGCCCGCAGCTCACGATCCAGATCCCGACGAGCCGGATCCGTACGGGTGGGCCGCTGACGTCACGGCGCTGCTGGCCGAACGTCAGCGCCAGGCCGAACTCGAGCTCGAGGTCGCGGTGCCGCGCGAGGTGTCCGTGAGCCAGCTCGTCGAGCTGCGCCGCAGCCCGGCCTCGTTCGCCGGCCGCCTGCGCCGGCCTGTGCCGTTCAAACCGAATCCCTATGCGCGGCGCGGCACCGCGTTCCACGCCTGGCTGGAGCGGCGGTTCGGCGCGACCCGGCTGCTCGACCTCGACGAGCTGCCCGGCGCCGCCGACGGCGACGCGGGCGCGGACGAGAACCTGGCGCTGTTGCAGCGCCGGTTCGAGGAGAGCGAGTGGGCCGCCCGTACCCCGGTCGACATCGAGGTGCCGTTCGAGATCGCTGCCGCCGGGACCGTGGTGCGAGGGCGGATGGACGCAGTGTTCCGCGACCCCGGAGGCGGGTTCACGGTGGTCGACTGGAAGACCGGCGTCCGTCCGTCCGAACCCGCGGACGAGCGGGCTGTGGCGGTGCAGCTGGCGGCGTACCGTCTGGCCTGGGCGCGCCTGCGCGACGTACCGATCGAGGATGTGCGCGCGGCGTTCTTCTACGTGCGCTCCGGCGAGACGGTGGCACCGTCGGACCTGCTGGACCACGCGGGCCTCGCCGGCCTGATCACGAGCGCGGGAGGAGGCGACTAACCGCGGTCGCGGGCGATCTTCACCGCCGTCGTGATCATGGGGACCTGCAGCGGGAGCCGCGCGTACGCGCCGAGGCGCAACGGGAGCGGCTTATCGGACCACTGCTGCGCCATGTGAATGTTGGCGGGGAACACCGCCAGGAACAGGGCCGTCGCGGCCGCACCGCCGAGCCGGCGGGTGCGCGGCGCGGCGAGGAGCGCCGCCGTCGTCAGTTCGGCGACACCCGAGAGCTGCGTAGCGCGGCGGGGCGTGAGGCCGAGCGGCAGATTCGGCGGGACGATGGAGTCGAACGGTTTCGGGGCGACGAAGTGCAGCGCGCCCATCCCGGCCAGCGAGAACGCCATGCCCCTCGCGGCCTTGTCGGTCGTGCGGGCGGGACGGTCTGCGGGAATTCGGTCTGTGGACACCATTGGAAGATTGTGGCAGATTGCACGACGGTTCCGGCGACGTGCTACACCGGATAGTAGTCAGCAGTTCCTTGCGAAGGATCGTCCAGGATAGGTATGTCCGCAAGCAGTAAGTTCCGCCGCCGGATCAACAAAGCCGAGCTGACGGACCTCCCCGACCACGCGCTGGTCAGCGTCCTGCGCATCCCCGCGGGGGACGCCAATCCGTGGCGCGCCATCGGCATGCGGGTCCTGGTGGCGATCGCCGCCCTGTTCCTCGCGGTGATCGTCGTCTACCTCGAGCGCGACGGCTATCGCGACGCGGCGATCGAGGGCGACTACACCGACGCGAAGCAGCTCACCTTCCTCGACTGCCTCTACTACGCCACGGTCTCGCTCTCGACCACCGGCTACGGCGACATCACGCCGGTCACCCAATCCGCGCGCCTGATCAACGTCCTGCTGATCACGCCGCTGCGCATCCTCTTCCTCATCGTCCTGGTCGGTACGACGCTTCAAGTCCTCACGGAGCGGTCCCGGCAGGCGTTCAAGATCCAGCGCTGGAGGGCTGCTGTGCACAATCACACGATCGTCGTGGGCTACGGCACGAAGGGCCGCACGGCCGTGAGCGCCATGATCAACGACGGCATGGAACCGAGCAAGATCGTCGTCGTGGACACCGACCAGGCCGTCCTCGAGGCGGCCGAGATCGACGGGCTGGTGACGGTCCGCGGCGACGCGACCAAGGCCGACGTGCTGCGCCTCGCGGGCGCGCCGCGCGCCGCCTCGATCATCATCGGCGCCAACCGCGACGACGCCGCGGTGATGGTCACGTTGACCGCCCGGGAGCTCGCGCCGCGGGCGAAGATCGTGGCGTCGATCCGCGAGTCCGAGAACACCCACCTGCTGCGACAGTCCGGCGCCGACTCGGTGGTGGTCTCCTCCGAGACCGCGGGCCGCCTGCTCGGCATGGCCACCACGACGCCGTCGGTGGTGGAGATGATCGAGGACCTGCTCTCACCGGGCGACGGCTTCAACATCGCCGAGCGCGAGGTGACCCGCGTCGAGGTCGGCCGGTCTCCGCGGCACCTGCCGAACATCGTCCTGGGCGTCGTCCGCAAGGGCAATCTCTATCGCGTCGACTCGCCCGCGGTCGCCGTCGTCGAGGCCGGAGACCGCCTGCTGTTCGTCCGCAACGCCGACGTCAAGGCGTCCGCGAACTAGGCACCCATCGCGGCGGGGCGGGACGTGCCGGCGTACTGCGACCAGGAGCCGGGGTACAACCGTCCGCCGGGGAAACCGGCGTGCTCGGCGACGAGCAGGTTGTGGCACGCGGTGACGCCGGAACCGCAGTACGAGATGAAGTCCGCGCCGGGGCGCAGGCCGGCGCGTTCGAACACTGAACGGAGCGCGGCGCGGGGAGCAGCGCACCGTCGGACACGTTGTCCCGGCAGGGCACGCTGACGGCCCCGGGGATGTGGCCCGCGCGCGGGTCGATGGTCTCGTTCTCTCCCCGGAAGCGGTCGGCGGGGCGCGCGTCGATCATGGGGACCGTTGCGGCCGCCGCCTCGTCGATCGACGCCAGACGGTCCGCGGGCCACGGTCTCGGCGTGAACGTCGCCGGTGCGGGTTCGACGGTGCCCGTGTCGTCCAGGGGACCGAGCGGACCGTCGAGCAGCGCGGCCGATTCGCCGAGCGCGCGGAGCAACCAGACGAGCCGGGCGGCCATCACGCCGCCCATGTCGTCGTACGCGACCACCGTCGCGCCGTCGCCGATTCCCGCGGCGGACAGGCCCGCGGCGAACACCTCGGGGGCCGGCAGGGGGTGGCGGCCCCGGCTGCGCTGGGCGGCGCCGCGAGGTGCGCATCGAGATCCACGTACACCGCGCCGGGCAGGTGCCCGGCGTCGTAGGCCTCGCGCGTGGAGCGCCCGTCGAGGTAGCAGCGGGTGTCGGCGAGGATCACGTCCGGATGGGCGGCGACCCACGCGGCGTCCACGATCGGTGCGATCATGGCCACAGCCTACGATGGCGGGCGTGGCAAAGCTCAGCCTGACGGTGCCCCCTCTGCTCTCCCGCTTCCCCGTCGATCGCGCCGACGAACTGCGCGCCGACGATGCCGCCCTCGACGCGGCCTGGGCCACGGCGAGGGTCCTGCGCGTCGATCCGCGTGGCCGGTTCGACCTCGACGGCACTGCCCTGACGTTCGCGCGGGGGCACGAGGTCGCGCCGCGGCGACCCGCCGACGCGGTGCTGCTCGGCCGGGTCGAGGGGGCGATCGTCTTCGCGTTGCGCGTCGACAAGTTCGACGGCGCCGACCTGCGGATGCGTGGTCACCTGCTGTCCGCGGTCGATTCCGCGCTGCTCGCGCAGGCGCTCGGGATCCTCAATTGGCATGCCACCGCCGGGTTCTCGCCCGTCGACGGTGCGCCGACCGTCCCGGGGAAGGCGGGCTGGGTGCGCACCACCACCGACGGCCGCGAGGAGTTCCCCCGCACCGACGGCGCGATGATCACCCTCGTGCACGACGGTGGCGATCACGTCCTGCTGGGGCGCCAGCACCAGTGGCCGGAGCGACTGTTCTCGCTGTTCGCAGGGTTCGTCGAGCCGGGTGAATCGCTGGAGCAGTGCGTCGCGCGGGAGCTGCGCGAGGAGGCGGGGATCGAGGTCGACGAGATCACCTACGTCGCCAGCCAGCCCTGGCCCTTCCCGCGGTCGCTGATGCTGGGCTTCACCGCCCGCGCCTCCCGGGACGCGGCGCTGGAGTTCCGCGACGGCGAGATCGCCGAGGCTCGGTGGTTCAGCCGGACGCAGGTGCGCGACGCGCTCGCCGCCGGCGACTGGTCCACCGACGCTCCCGACGCGCCGCTGCTGCTGCCCAACTCCATCTCCATCGCCCGCGCGATCACCGAGGCCTGGGCGGCGCAGTAGGTCTGCGCCGGCGGGATCCCGGGGATCATCGAGGCGGACGACCGGACTGCGTCAGGTCGGACGGTCAGACGCCCAGCTTGCGCTTGACGTCGGCGAGCGAGGGGTTCGTCGCAGTGGTGCCGTCCTCGTACTTGACGGTGGGCACCGTCTGGTTGCCGCCGTTGACGCCCTCCACGAACTCCGCGGCCGAGGGATCCTCCTCGATGTTGATCTCGGTCCACTCGATACCGCTGGCCTTGAGGCCCGTCTTGAGGCGGTTGCAGTAACCGCACCACGTGGTGGTGTACATCGTCAGCTGGCTCATGCCATTACTCAACCATTGTCATCGAGAGCTTCTTCCCCCGGCTGCGGGAGCGCAGCGTCGGCGGCGTGTGCGCGGTGACTTCGGCCGGGGTCAGGCGTGATCCGGTGCGGGTGTCGATAACCGCGCCGCTGATCAGGACCACGATGGCACGGGCGGCGTGGCCTGGGGACTGCGCTCGGGCTTCGTGCTCGACAAGTGCGAGAAGGGGGCGGGCGAAGTCCTCGATCTTCAGGCCGTCGATCAGTGCTAGGCCGTAGACATCGAGGATGTGCGAGTAGACCGGAACCCACCAGTGCAGGGCGTACTCGTCGAGCGTGGTCCGTGCGCTCCGGACAGCCGGGTGATCGGGCCACATCGTCCGGATCATCTCGGCCAGGCCGAATCGGGCTGGATCGCGTTCAGCGGCGACCTCGCCGGCGGTGACCGCCGAGATCAGTTCTCCCAGGGGGCGCCCGACCATCCCGGTCGCGGCGGAGACGGCGGCGCGCGCGTGTTCGTCGGCTCGGCCCGGGCGCAGTGCGTATGCGATGACGTCGTCGAGCCAGTCGGAGGCGGTGGCCCAGCGGCGGCGCAGGTTGTTACGGCTGATGTCCAGGACGTCGGGGCCGAAGCCCTCAAGCGGGAGTAGCCGGGAGAGCAGCGAAGTCTCCTCGCCGGGGGACGAGGTAGAACCGAGCGCGCTGCGTAGGCCGTCGTGCAGATGCCGCTCCGCGGCGGCGAGGATGTATTGCGTGACCGCACCGTTCGGTCCGTTGGGGCCTTCGTGTGCCAGCGTGTGCGTGACGATCGACCGGAGGTCGTCGATCATCAGCTCGCCGCGGCACTCGTGGTCACCGGTCGACCGCGACGTTACCCATACCTGCTGTGGACCGCCGGTCTCATGCACGCCGTCAAGTGTGCCGCACCCCGCCGTCAGCGCCTGGTGACTGACTTACTGCACTCCATCGACGCCTCCATGACGACGACGTTGTCGGAGACCTCGTCCTTGTCCTGCTCACCCTTCGCCCAGGCCTGAAGGGTCTTGACGTGTGCCGAGTCGTAGACCTTATCCAGCATGCAGTCGGCGATCCGCTCGGCGGTCGCGCGGTCGGGTTTGGCGGGGTTGGCCATCAGCACGGTGACCAGACCGGGGCGGACCTCCTCCCTGTCTGGTTTGCCGCTCGGTGCGGAGCCGCAGCCCGCGACGAGGGTGACTGTGGCCAGAACGGTGACACCGGCGGTGAGCGATCGACGCATCGAGGTCCTTCCGAGGTGGTTGGCGTGAGCGGTGGCGGTGTCACGCTAGCGACAGTTCGGAGCGCGGGGCGGGGTCGTCTCCCCGGGGCAGCGGCACGACGTGCGGCGAGCCGACCTGTCAGGCCCGGCTGGAATACTCGACGGTGTGATCGAAGCACTGGACCCGGAGCAGCAGGAGGCGGTCCTCGCGCCGCGAGGACCGGTGTGCGTGCTGGCGGGCGCGGGCACGGGCAAGACCCGCACCATCACGCACCGCATCGCGCACCAGGTGTCCACGGGGCACGTCGCCGCCGGCCAGGTCCTCGCGGTCACCTTCACCTCCCGCGCCGCGGGGGAGATGCGGGGCCGGCTGCGCGGGCTCGGCATCGGCGGGGGCGACGGGCAGCCGGGTGTGCAGGCCGTCACCTTCCACGCGGCCGCGATGCGGCAGCTGCGGTACTTCTGGCCCCGCGCCATCGGGGATACCCGCTGGGAACTGCTCGACAACAAGTTCCCCGTGATCGGCCGCGCCGCCCGTGACTGCGACCTGCGCCCGGAGACGGATACGATCCGCGACCTGCTCAGCGAGATCGACTGGGCGAAGGCGTCGCTCGTCACTCCCGAGACGTACGCGGTGGCGGTCGAGGCCGCGGGGCGCACCGCCCCGATGGCGCCGGGCACCGTCGCCGACGTGTACGCGGCGTACGAGCGGCGCAAGACAGACCAGGACGGCAACCGCCTACTGGACTTCGACGACCTGATCCTGGTCACGGCAGCGATCTTCGAGGACAACCAGGTGATAGCGGAGGAGTTCCGCGACCGCTACCGCAGTTTCGTCGTCGACGAGTACCAGGACGTCACGCCGCTGCAGCAGCAGCTCCTCAACGCCTGGCTCGGCGACCGCGACGACCTCACGGTGGTGGGGGACGCGAACCAGACGATCTATTCGTTCACCGGTGCCACCCCGAACTACCTGCTGGACTTCACGCGCCGCTTCGAGGACGCCACCATCGTCCGGCTGCAGCGCGACTACCGCTCCACGCCGCAGGTCGTGGCGCTGGCGAACAAGGTGATCGGAGCTGCGCAGGGCCGCGTGGCGGGCACCCGCCTCGAGCTCATCGGCCAGCGCCCCGAGGGGCCCGCCCCGATCTACGCCGAGGTCGACGACGAGCCGGCCGAGGCCAAGCTCGTCGCGAGGCGGATCCGCGAGCTGCTGGCCTCGGGCGTCCCGGCCAGCGAGATCGCGATCCTGTACCGCATCAACGCGCAGTCCGCGGTCCACGAAGCCGCGCTCACCGAGGCCGGCATCCCGTACCAGGTGCGCGGCGGCAGCGCCTTCTTCGAGCGCCCCGAGATCGGCCAGGCGGTCCGCGCGCTGATGGACCGCGCGGGCCAGTTCGGCGGCGTCTCCGGCAGCGAGCTGCTCGCGCTGGTCCGGGGCGCGCTCGAGCCCCTCGGGCTCACCGAGCAACAGCCCGACGGTGCCCGTGCCCTGGAGCGGTGGCAGGCCCTCGACGCGCTGGTGGATCTCACGACGAATCTGTCCGCCGAACGCCCCGGCCTCACGCTGGCGGAGCTGATCGGCGAGCTGCGCGCCCGCGCCGAGGCGAAGCACCCGCCCACGATGCAGGGCGTCACGCTCTCGTCGCTGCACGCGGCGAAGGGCCTGGAGTGGGACGCGGTGTTCCTCGTGGGGCTCACCGAGGGCTCGGTGCCGATCTCGCAGGCCATCGCCAAGGGCGATCCCGAGCCGATCGAGGAGGAGCGCCGTCTGCTGTACGTGGGCGTGACCCGCGCCCGCGAGCACCTCCACCTGTCGTGGGCGCTGGCCCGCAACGAGGGCGGTCGCAAGACCCGCAAGCGCACCCGGTTTCTCGACGTCGTGGCCGGCCAGGCGGACGCCGGCCGGCCCCGCGCAGACTCTGGACCGAGCAAGGGCAAGCGGCGCAGCTCGGACATCTGCCGGGTGTGCGGCGGCATCCTCGACACCCGCGAGGAGAAGCTGCGCTCCCGGTGCGACGAGTGCCCGTCGGACCTCAACGACGATCTCGTCGAGGCGCTGAAGATCTGGCGCACCGGCCAGGCGCGGGACCAGCAGATCCCGCCGTACACGATCTTCTCCAACGCGACGCTGTTCGCGATCGCCGAGCACCAGCCGCGCACCCGCGCACAGCTCGTGCGGATCAACGGCATCGGCTCGACGAAGGTCGAGAAGTACGGCGACGAGGTGCTCGCCCTCATCGCCGAGCACGCCTGACGCCGAGTCCTCCGAGGCTGCCGACTCCGCTGGGGGAGTCGGCGCCGCGTGGGGGACGAACGGAGCATTTCAGTTCCGGCGGCGTGGAGTGGGGGAGTCGGCGCCGCGTGGGGGACGTTCGAGCCCACGCCGGAGGCCTGGCGCCGGGTAGGGGAGCGAATGCCGGGGGCACCTTTCGGCGCGGCGCGGGGGAGGAACAAGGCAATGCCGTCGGAGCGTGACCGCTGCGGACGCGCTGGGCGACGCCGAGCACGTGTAGCGGCGGCCCGCCGCATAACCGCAGGTCAAAAATAACTTGTGTGAATAGTTTTGCCCGCATACTGTGGAACACGACCGCACGGGATGACGCGCGAAGCAGGCACTTGCACTGGGCCGCTTCGCCCGCCGGAACGTGATCAACCGCGCGCGAAAGGAGGCAGAAGACAATGAACAACGCAATCATCAACGTAGGCAAGCAGTTCACCGCAGCAGAGGGTGGAGTGTTCGCAGCGGCAGCGGTTCGTCTCGAGGCCTCCCACGCCCTGCCCGGCATGACGCCACGTTTGTGGCGACTGCGCCAGGAGCGGGCGACGTACGCCGTCGATCACGAACCGCTCACGCGCCCCGTGTGTTCCCTGCGACGAGGTTAGGTCCCAGGACCCTCCTCTTCGCATTCACCACGGGACCCGCAACCGCGCGGAACCCGTGGCTTCCCGGTCTCTCGCACGCCCCGCATCGTCGGGCGTGATCACGCGAGGGGACCGCCACACGGTTCGCGCACCCACCCGGAAGAGACATCCCGTGCGCCTACCCGGCGCCGCTACCGAGGCCACCTGAACAACAGGTGGAAAGGTGACCAGAAGTGCCGACCATCTTGGACGAACGTCCCGTGGAGGGGACCGTCCGCACCATCGATTCCCTCAGCATCGACAGCCGCGTGCCCTGCCGCGCCGGCGATCCCGACCTGTGGTTCGCCGAGGCCCCGTCGGACCTCGAGCGAGCCAAGGCCCTGTGTGAGCGCTGCCCCCTGCAGCGCGCCTGCCTGGCCGCCGCGCTCGAGCGCGCCGAGCCGTGGGGCGTGTGGGGAGGGCAGATCTTCGACCAGGGCGTCGTGATCGCCCGCAAGCGCCCGCGCGGCCGGCCGCGGAAGAATGCGGCCTGAGCGCAGTGAGCCCCGATACCTCGAGAACCGAGGATCGGGGCTCACTCGTCTCCGCGCCCGGTGAGGGGCGATGTTCGCGGTGACCGTCCGGGGCCGTCCACGTTGTGGTGCCGACCATTGTGGGTGCGCAGTGACGCGGCGCACAGTTGAGTCGAGCCGAACCGACCGACAGACAAGGACGCGTCCCATGACCGACCGGACCACCGAGGCCCTCGCGGAGGGCATCGCCCGCTCCCGCGACACCGACTACCTGGACATGGAATCGCTACTCTCCGAGCAGGAGATGGACCTGCTGGTCAAGGTCCGCAAGTTCGGCGACAAGGAGCTACTGCCGATCGTGAACGACTACTGGGAGCGCGGCGAGTTCCCGCACGAGATCCTGCCGAAACTTCGCGAGCTGAAGATCGTGGGCGACACCATGACCGGCTACGGCATCACGCCGATGACCGCCGTGGGGCAGGGACTCGTCTCGTACGAACTGGGACGCATCGACGGCAGCATCGCCACGTTCATGGGGGTGCACGTGGGCCTGGCGATGCAGTCGATCTACATCCTCGGCTCCGAGGAACAGCGCACGCGGTGGCTGCCGGCGATGGCGAACCTCGACAGGATCGGCGCCTTCGCCCTCACCGAACCCGACCACGGCTCCGACTCGGTGGCGCTGGAGGCCACCGCCACCCGCGACGGATCGGACTGGATCCTCAACGGCGTCAAGCGCTGGCCGGGCAACGCGACGTGGTGCGACATCATCGTGGTCTTCGCCCGCGACACCGGCGACGGCAAGGTCAAGGCCTTCGTCGTGGAGAAGGACGACCCCGGCTACAGCGCCACCAAGATCGGCGGCAAGGTGTCGCTGCGCATGGTGCAGAACGCCGACATCGTCCTTGAGGACGTGCGGGTGCCCGATGACCGACGGCTGGTGCATTGCAACGGTTTCCCCGATGTCTCCAAGGTGCTCATGGGTACCCGCAACGCGGTCGCCTGGTCGTCCACCGGCCATGCGGTGGCCGCCTACGAGATCGCGCTGACCTACGCGCAGCGGCGCATCCAGTTCGGCAAGCCGATCGCCGCGACCCAGGCGATCCAGGGCAAGCTGGTCGAGATGCTCGGCGACGTGACGGCGATGCAGCTGTACTGCATCCGGCTGGGCCGGCTGCTGGACGAGGGCGCGGTCACCGACACGATGGCCGCGCTCGCGAAGTACTACTGCAGCGTGAAGGCACGGCACGTGTGCCGCCTGGCGCGGGACGTCCTGGGCGGCAACGGCATCACGCTCGACTTCCACGTGATGCGGCACCTGTGCGACATGGAGGCGCTCGTCACCTACGAGGGCACCGCGGAGATCCAGTCGCTGCTCGTGGGCCGGGAGGTGACGGGTAAGGGCGCGTTCGTCTGACCAGCGGCCGACCGGCCGGTGTCGCGGAACCCGCGACCGGCGGGACTGCGCGGGCGGCGGGGACTACGTGGGCGGCGCCGCCGTCGAGGACGCCACCGCCGCCGCGGAGGCTTGCGACAGGCACACGAGGTGTCCGTCGGGGTCGCGCACGACGGCCATCCGCTCGCCCCACGGCCGCTCCTCGGGCGGGTCCACGACGACACCGCCCCGCGCGGCCCACGCTCCGACGACGCCGTCCAGATCCGGGACGGCGAGGCCCAGGGCGACCGCGGTGTCGCTGGGCGTCGCGGGGCGCTCGTGCAGCATGATCTCGACGCCGTCGGCCGTGGCGAGCCACGCGAGTTCGTCGGCAGAGGCGGTGCGCCGCAGGCCGACCAGGCCCTCGTAGAACGCCAGCGCGGGATCCAGCGCGGTGACGGAGACGACGAGGCGGAGATCGACGCGGTCATGCAGCCACGCTACGCCTCCGGGAGAGCCGAACCGGGTCAGTCGTCCGACTCGACCAGCGGTACCCAGTGCTCGACGATGCTGCGGTACGGCGCCTCGGCCTCCATCTGCGAGCAGATGCCCACCATGCCGAGCAGGACGCGGAACAGCATCACGTACTCGGTGGGCAGGGCCAGCTTGCGGCCGGTCTGGAACTGCTCGCCGCGCACGTCCGTCGCGGTGTACGCCGCCTTCATCAGCCACTTGCGGGTGAAGTGGAAGCTCTCGGAGCGCAGCGGGTCCACGTACGGTGCCAGGTAGCTCCGGATGTCCTCGGCGGTGATCTCCAGCCGCGGCGGGATGAACCCCTGGCTGCGCAGCAGCGGGAACAGCTCGTCGTAGCGCTCGTCGCGCGCGAGCCGCAGGATCTTGCCCACCGCCGGCGGGATGCCGCCGGGGTACTCCGCGACGGCGCCGAAGTCGAGCGCGATCAGCCTGCCGTCCGGCGCGATCATGAAGTTGCCGGGGTGGGGGTCGCCGTGCAGCAGGCCGGTGCGCGCAGGCGCACTCACCTCGAACTCGGTGAGCTTCGCCGCGGCGTCGTCGCGCTCGGCCTGGGTGCCGTTCGCGATCACGTCCCGCAGGGGCCGCCCGGTGACCCATTCGCTGATGATCACGGCGGGCGCGCTCGCGAACACCTTCGGGACCTGGACGTTCGGGTCACCGTCGAAGGCCTTCGCGAACTTGCGCTGATTCGTGGCCTCGTACCGGTAGTCGAGCTCGGCCTCGGTGCGGTCAGTGAGCTCCTGCACTAGCGACTTGATGTCGGCACCCGGCGTCAGCGGCTTGATCACCGAGCTGAGCCGGCCGAGCGCCTTGAGGTCGGCGCGCAGGGCTTCGTCGGCGCCCGGGTACTGGACCTTGACCGCCACCTCGCGCCCGTCGGCCCACACGCCGCGGTGCACCTGGCCGATCGACGCGGAGGCGGCGGCATCGTCGTCGAAGGAACTGAACCGGTCACGCCACCCCGTTCCCAGCTGTTGGTCGAGGACCTTGTGCACCGTCGCGGCGGGCATCGGCGGCGCCTCGTTCTGCAGCTTGGCGAGCGCGTCCCGGTAGGGCTCGGCGTACTCGGGCGGCACCGCGGCCTCCATCACGCTCATCGCCTGGCCCAGCTTCATGGCGCCGCCCTTGAGCTGGCCCAAGACCTCGAACAGTTGCTCGGCGGCCCTCGCCTGCAACTCGGCGTTCACCTCGTCCTTATCGGCGCCCGCCAGCCGTTTGCCCCAGCCCACGGCCGTCCGCCCGGCCATGCCCAGCGGGAGTCCTGCAAGCTTGGCGGTGCGCTTCGCGCCGCCGCGGGTGATCTCGGACACCTGACCCCTGAAGTCAACCTGCCGCCTCGTCCGCGGGGAGGTCGGTGACCCCACATCCGCACCCGGGGTGCATGAACCATCGTCGGACGGCGATTGCGCAGCCCTCGATCTCCAAACTACAGCCGACGACGTCCGGCGGGGCCGCCGAGTCCCACCGCGCGGCCCCGATCGCGTCCACCTGCTGCGCCGCGATGGCGGCCGTGACCCGGAGGACCTGTCCCGATGCCCGCCCGGCGCGTCCGAACAGCTGGCAGGCCAGCGTCGGCCAGCCGGGGTCGACGTCGGTGCGGGTGCGGTCGAGGCAGCGCAGGCACGGCCCCGCGCCCGGCAGCACTAGCGGCCCCACCACACCCGTCCCGTCGCGCAGCACCACCGGAAGGTGCGGGACCCGGGCGCGCATCAGCCGCCGGACCAGCACGGGGTCGGGGGAGAGCGTGTCGGTGAGCAGCACCAGGTCCAGCGGGCGGCCGTCGGGGCGCCAGCTGCGCGACGTCCCCGCGGTCACGCGCAGCCCGTCGACCGCGGCCAGCTCGCCGAGGACCGCGTCGGCCACCTGGCCGCGCCCGTGCAGGTACACGTGCAGCGGAGCCCCCGGGCGCTCCGTCTCGAGCAGCCCGTGGCCGCGGAGTGCGCCCAGGAGCGCGTCCACGTCCGGCGCAGTCATCCCCGCATCGGCGGCGTGTCGCTGTAGTTCCTGAGGGGAGCGGTAGGACTGCAGCCAGCGGAGCAGGCCGGCGGTCACGTCCGGCGTGAGCCAGGACGGCGGCCGGAGGACGGCCGCGCCGGTCGCCGAGGCGCCCAGTTGGACCAGCGTCGGCGGGCGCACGACGACGGTGAGATATGGGTTCAGGCGTTGCCGCATGGCTCACCCTGGCACGCCGCGCCACGGCCGCACCGCCGAGAACACCCGTTATCCACAGGGTGAAATCAGCTCTGATCAGGAGCGATGGGCCGCTGCAGGAACTTCCCGACGGTGCCCGACCGGTGCGGTGAAGACGTCGCGCCGGAACCGCGCGAACAGCGTCGCGCTCTCGCGGAGCAGGGCCCGCCGCGATCCGCCCACCGCGACCAGTGCGGGGCCGTGATCCGCTGCGACCACGACCGCGACGGCTGCGGCGAAGCCCTGCCAGAGCACCCCGGTCGCCCTCCGGCGCCACGTCGGCGTGGCCGCGAAGCCCGCCGCGAGCCGGTCGCGCTGGAACCGGATGTGGTACTGCTCGTCGTCCAGGATCCGGCTGCTGACCTCGGCGAGCAGCGGGTCCGCCGAGCGCGCCAGGGCGCCGTAGTAGCTCACCGCGATCAGCTCGGCCACCGTGAGCACGAGCAGCTCGCACCGCAGGCCCAGCGCCCGCCGCGCCCGCACGAAGACGGCGTCCGACCAGTGCCGGTCGAGCAGTTGTCCGCCGCCCGCTCGGATCAGCTCCGCCAGCAGCCGGGCGTGCTCGTTCTCCTCCGCGACGAACAGCCGCACGGCTGCGGCGTACTCCGGGTCTCCCGCCGTATCCGCGTGCGCGAACAGCGTCGACCCGTCACCGCTCTCGCCGACCTGGAACCGCTGCAGGCTCGCGATCACGGCCGGCGGCAGCGCCGCACCGCGGGACCATTGCGGATCGGCGCCGCGCTGCAGGGCCCGCTGTTCGAAGTGTTCAACCCACGTCATCCATCCTTCATACCTCGGTAAACCTGAGATGAAGATGAATGAACCCGGGTCAGTTCTCGTCGGATTCGCCCGCGTCGCGCCGCATCTCCCGCTCGATCGCGGCGATCGGATCGTCCAGATCGGACGCGTCGCCGGTGGTATCGCCCAGGAACCGGTCGATGAAGCCCGCGGGATTGTCCAGGTCGGAGGCGTCGGGGATGAGGTCCGGATGCGCCCACACCCCGTCGCGCTGCTCCAGCGACGTCGCGGTGCGCAGCCGCTCCCACAGGTCGGCCGCCTCGCGCGCCTTGCGCGGCCGCAGCTCCAGGCCCACCAGCGTGGCGAAGGTCTGCTCGGCCGGGCCGCCCGACGCGCGGCGGCGGCGCATCGTCTCGCGCAGCGCGGCGGCGCTCGGCAGCCGCTCGCTGATCGCGGCGTGCACCACCGTCTCGACCCAGCCCTCGATCAGGGCGAGCAGCGTCTCGAGCCGCCCCAGCGCCGCGGTCTGCTCCGGCGTCGCCTTCGGCTGCAGCGCGGCGCCCTGCGCGGCCATCAGCTCCTCCAGCTTGGCGGGGTCCTGCAGCGCGGTCGGGTCCAGGTTCCGCGAGAGCTCCTCGATTCCCGACATGTCGATCTGGATGCCCCGCGCGTACTGCTCGACCGTGTCCAGTAGCCGTGCGCGCAGCCACGGGACGTGCGAGAACAGCCGCTGGTGGGCGGCCTCGCGCGCGGCCAGGAACACCAGGATCTCCTGGTCCTTCTGGTCCAGGTCCTTGCTGAAGGCCTCGATCGCCTCGGGCAGCAGCGCGGCGGTGTCGTCCGGGCCCAGCGGCAGGCCGATGTCGGTGCTCGTGAGCACCTCCTTCGACAGCGTTCCCAGCGCCTGGCCCAACTGGGTGCCGAACGACACAGATCCGAGCTGCGTGAACATGCCCATCATCGGCGCGGCCATCTCGCGCGCCTCCTCGGGCATGCTCTGGAGCCACGATCCGGAGATCTTCTCCGCCACCGGGTTCACCAGCCGCTTCCAGGTGGGCAGCGTCTTCTCCTGCCAGTCCACGGGGGTCCACGCGGCCGTCTTCTGCGGGCCCGCCGGGAGCGCCGTGGCACCGTCGAGCCAGAGCTGCGCGAGGTGCATCGACTCGTCGATCGCCGAGCGCTGCCGGTCGGAGACCGGCGCGTGCTTACCCAGCGTCTGGCGCGCGAGCTGTGCGGCGATCGTGTAGTTCACCGGCTCGCCCGATGCGGCGCCGGGCGCCGACATCCCCGAGCCCATGCCCGAGATCATCTGGCCGAGCTGACTGAGCATGTCGCCCAGCTGCGACATGTCGAACGGCTGACCGGCGCCGAACGGCTGGTCCCCGCGCCCGTCACCGTCGTCACCGCGGTCGCCGGGGAGGAGAATCCGAAGGGCACGTCGTTCATGCTTCCACGGTACTGCCCGCAGTCCCGGCCCGCCGCCACGTCCGTCACGCTCTGCGCGAACACCCGGCCGCTACTCTGTCGGCGTGACGGAACGCAGGATCACGACGGTGCTCGCGGCCCTGGTGCCTCTCCTGGTACTGGCGGTGCTCGGGATGTTCGTGACGGTGCCGTACGTGGCGGTGGGCCCGGGGGATACCGCGGACACCCTCACGACGTACGACGAGAAGGACCCCGACGGCTCGAAGCACGAGCGCCGCGTCATCACGATCGAGGGACTGCCGGTGCACCAGCCGGCCGGCGAGTTGCGGTTCACCACGGTGTCGGTCACCGACGGCCTGAACCTGTACGGCGCTCTCGGCAAGTGGCTCACCGGCGCGCAGCTCGCCCCGCGCGACGCCTACTACGCCCCGGGGAAGACCCGCGAGCAGATCGAAGAGGGCAACCGTGCGCAGTTCACCGGCTCGGAATCCACCGCCACGATCGCCGCGATGCGCCATCTCAAGATCCCCGGCGCCCGGCGTGGTCGGGCTGATGAAAGGCGGACCGTCGGAGGGGAAGCTGCGCGAGGGCGACGTGCTCGAGTCCGTCGACGGCACCCCCGTCACCGACCTCGACCAGGTGAGCAAGGCCCTCCAGACCCGCAAGCGCGGCGACACGGTGCAGGTCGCGGTCCGTCGCGCCGACGGTGCCGTCACCGTGCCGATCGTGCTCGGCGAGAACGAGGGCAAGCCGGTCCTCGGGATCTCCGTCGGGCAGGTTCCGGCCGACCCGAAGGTCCGCATCGGGTTCGGCGTGCGGCAGGTAGGCGGCCCGTCGGCGGGATTGATGCTCACGCTCGGGATCATCGACCTGCTCGAGCCCGGTGATCTGACGGGCGGCAAGGACATCGCCGGGACCGGCGAGATCGCCGTCGACGGTGCCGTGGGCCCGATCGGCGGGATCTCCCACAAGCTCCAGGGTGCCAAACGCGACGGTGCCACGGCCTTCCTCGTGCCGGCGGCCAACTGCACGGAGGCGAAGTCCTCGCCCCCGGACGGGCTCCAGCTGATCAAGGTCGACGACCTCGACGGCGCGCTCGCCGCGCTCGCCGATGTCCGGGAAGGGCGCCCGGCACCGTCGTGCTGAGGCGCTCCTAGTCCTCGTCGAAGGTGGCGAGCAGGCCCTGGATCAGGCCGGGCGCGAGTTGGTCGGCGCGCAGCAGGTCGGCGTCGGCGAACGGATCGTCGTCGTCGGGCCGCAGCGTGAGCAGGGTGATGCGGTGACCGTCGCGCAGCACCGCGGCCACCATCCGGGCGACCTTGCGCTCGGGATGCTGCTCGGCCGCCGCGCGGCCGGCCCGGTCGGCGGCGTCGACGTCGGCCAGATGAGGCTCGAGGACGCCGTCGAGATCGGCCTCCGCGGCCGGCGGCAGCACGATGATCTCCTGCACGAGCGCGCACCCGACCACCTCGTCGGGCCAGGTGGTGGTGGCGAGCACGCCGTCGAGCTCCGCGCTCCCGCCCCGCGGATCGCCGGGCAGCGGCTCCTGCTCGATCACCGTGAGGGAGGCGCCGTCGTCGAGGAGGTCGGCCCACTCGGGCTGGCTGGTCGCGAGCAGCGATGTGGGCACGAGGCCGAACAGCTGCGGCGGCTGTCCCCAGCCCTGCGGCTCCACGAACTCGATCGCCTCCCGCGCGGCGCGGCCGAGGGCCGCCTCGCCGAACACCTGATCCGTCTCGTCGCTCACGGGCCCATGATCGCATCCCCGCAGCCGCGACCGGTAACACGCCGGAATTCGGCAAATCCGTACAGTGGTGCACGTGACGACTCCTCGTGCCGCCGGAATGCCCTCCCTGTCCCGACGGGCCAAGATCCTCATCGCGTCGGCAGTGGTGCTGTTGGCGCTGTTGCTCATCGGACCGCGGGTGGTGGACGTGTACACCGCGTTCCTCTGGTACGGCTCGCTCGGCCACGCCGGCGTGCTGCGCACCGTGCTGCTGTCGCGGATCGGGCTGTTCGCCGTGACGGGCGTGATCCTCGGGCTGTTCACCTTCGCCGGCATGTGGCTCGCGCATCGGGTGCGCCCGGCGTTCCTGCCGTCGCCCACGGACGATCCGGTGGTGCGCTACCGTGCGGTGGTCACCAGCAAGCTCAAGACCTTCGCGATCGTGCCGGCGTTGCTCATCGGCCTGATCGGCGGCATCTTCGGGCAGGCCGCGTGGCAGCAGGTGCTGCTGTTCTTCAACCGCGAGTCGTTCGGCACCACCGACGCCGAGTTCGGCAAGGACATCGGCTTCTACGCCTTCACGCTGCCGTTCATCGAGTTCGTGCTGGGGTTCGTGTTCGCGGGCCTGATCCTGATGTTCCTGGCGAATCTCGTGGCCCACTACGTGTTCGGCGGAATCCGGCTGGCGGGGCGGGACGGTTCGCTGTCGCGCGGCGCCCGCATCCAGCTCGCCGCGATCGCCGGGGTGTTCCTGGTGACCAAGGCCGTGGCGTACTGGTTCGACCGGTACGCGCTCGTCTACTCGAACCGCTCCTCGATGTTCACCGGCGCCAACTACACCGACATCCACGCGATGCTCCCAGCGAAGGCGATCCTCACGGGCATCGCGATCATCTGCGCGGCCGCGTTCTTCTTCGGCATCGTGCTGCGGGACCTGCGGGTGCCTGCGATCGCGACGGTGCTGATGCTGTTCTCGTCGCTCGTGGTGGGCGTCGGCTGGCCGGCCGCGGTGCAGACGTTCTCGGTCGGCCCGAACACCGAACGGGAGCTGCCGTACATCTCGCGGAACCTGGCGGCCACGAAGGAGGCGTACGGGCTCACCGACGCCAAGTACGAGAAGGCCGATTCGAAGGTGACCGATGAGGCGCTGCAGACGCTGACGGCGAAGGACTCGCCGTCGCTGCAGAACGTGCGCCTGCTCGACCCGAACGTGGTCTCCAAGGCGTTCTCGATGCTCAACCAGCTCCGCGAGTACTACCTGCTGCCGGACCAGCTGTCGGTGGACCGGTACGACGTGGGCGGCCGCTCGACCAACGTGCTATTGGCGCCGGTCGAGCTCAACCCCGACAAGACGCCCACCGACTGGGCGGCGCGGCATCTGCAGTACACCCACGGCAACGGGCTGATCACGGCGCCGGCCGGGCAGGTAGACCAGGTGGTCAGCGAGGGCAGCCGGGACGCGGTCAACACCGCGGGCGGCCAGCCCGTGTTCACCCGCGACGGCGTCGCCGGGCAACAGACGGTCAAGCAGCCGCGCATCTACTTCGGCGAGATCATCGGCTCCGACCCGAGCTTCTATTCGATCGTGGGTAGCAAAGGCGAGGCCCGCGAGTACGACGGCGAGGGCTTGACCTCCAAGTACGAGGGCGAGGGCGGTGTCGACATCGGCTCGTGGCTGCCGCGTCTGGCCTACGCCATCAAGTTCACCGAGCGGAACATCCTGCTCAACCCGAACATCGGCGACGAGTCGAAGATCATCTACCAGCGCGATCCGCGTGACCGCGTCAAGCAGGTGGCCCCGTTCCTCACCGTCGACACCAAGACGTATCCGGTGATCGACTCGAAGTCGGGCCGCATCGTGTGGATCGTCGACGGATACACCACGCTCCCGAAGTACCCGTACTCGCAGCAGACCTCGCTGTCCGATGCCACGGGCTCGCGGCAGCAGGCGGTGCCCGGCCAGCAGACGCAGCGGCGCCAGCCCGACGAGAAGGTGGGCTACATCCGGAACTCGGTGAAGGCCACCGTCGACGCGTACGACGGCACCGTCAAGCTCTACCAGGTGGACGAGGAGGACCCCGTCCTCAACGCGTGGAAGAAGATCTTCCCCGGCGTGGTCGAGGGCGGCGACAAGGTGCCCGCGGAGATCGCGCAGCACTTCCGCTATCCGCAGGACCTGTTCGAGGTGCAGCGCTTCCTGCTGCAGAAGTACCACGTGACAGAGCCGAACACGTTCCGCCAGGAGAGCGACGTCTGGCAGGTCGCGGGCGCGCCCAAGGACACCCCGGACAAGGACGGTCTGCAGGTGCCGTACTATTCGGTGGGGGCCACGCCGAACGGTGGGCCGACGCACTTCCAGCTGTCGACGATCCTGCAGCCCCGCAACCAGCCGTACGTGGCGGCGCAGGTCTCCGTCGCGTCGGCGGGCGAGGACGCCGGCCGGATCGTCGTGCGCGATATGCCGCGCCGCACGGCGGGCCGAGCCAGGCCGCCGACCTCATCAAGGCGTCCGAGCCGTACCGCGCCGACAACGCCAACATCCAGGCGCTCAACCCGCAGTTCGGCAACCTCCAGGCGATCGGGCTGGCGAACGGCGGCCTCGTGTACGTGTGGCCGATGTACGCCAAGAGCAGCGAGCGGGACACCCCGCCGAAGCTCATCAAGGTGTTGACGCTCAACCCGGTCACGTCCGGGGCGGGCTACAAGCCGACGGTGGCGGACTCGCTGTCGCAGGCGGGTTTCCGCAACGTCGACGCGGCGCTCGCCACGGCCGCGCCCGGTCTCGCGGGCCCGACCCAGGGGCAGACTGCGCCGCAGCCCGGCCCGGATCGCCCGACTACGCCCGCGACGGGGCAGGGCGCCGACACCCCCGAGATCCAGGCCGCGGTCAAGGCGGTCTCGGATGCGTGGGGTTCGGTCCTGTCCGCGCAGCGCAACGGTGACCAGGTGGCCGTGGGCCAGGCCATGAAGCAGCTCGGTGACGCGGTGACCAAGCTGCAGGAGGCCGAGGCGAAGGCGCGGGGCGGCAACTGATCCCGGCTCCCGGGGCGGGGCCGACGGTGCCCGCCCGCCCCGGGAGACGAGCGTCACGTTCAAACGATTTGCACTCGGTGAGCAGCTTCCAGTAACGTGGTGTTCACCCGACGCGGGGTGGAGCAGCTCGGTAGCTCGCTGGGCTCATAACCCAGAGGTCGCAGGTTCAAATCCTGTCCCCGCTACTAGGTCGAAGGCCCCCGGAGAAATCCGGGGGCCTTTCGCATTCCCGGGGCCGGGGTCGCGGCCGGTACCGTCGGTCGGGTGACCACCGAACTGCAGCGGATGCTCGCGGGGGAGCGCTACCGCGATAGCGATCCGGAACTCGAGGCGATGCGGAAGGCCTGCGGGCGCCTGCTCGATCGGTTCAACGCGACGCGGGCCGACGACGACGCGGAGCGGTCCGAGATCCTCCAGGAGCTCCTGGGCGGCGTCGGCGAGGGTTCCTGGGTCATGCCTCGGTTCCAGTGCGACTACGGCGTGCACATCAGCATCGGCGTCAACAGCTTCCTCAACTACGATGCGATCCTCATGGACTGCGCGCCCATCACCATCGGCGACGACTGCTCGATCGGCCCGCGGGTGCAGTTGCTCACCGCGCTGCACCCCGTCGAGGACCATCGGGCGCGCCGCGAACGCTGGGAGACGGCCGAGCCGATCACGATCGGCGACAACGTGTGGTTCGGCGGCGGCGTCATCGTGTGTCCCGGCGTCACGATCGGCCGCAACACCGTCGTCGGCGCCGGCAGCGTGGTCACCGAGGACCTGCCCGACCACGTGGTCGCCGTCGGCAATCCCTGCCGCGTCGTCCGGGAATTGCCCGCAGAATAAGCACGAGACCGCACCGCGGCGCGGGACCGGTCAGCGGGAGGCGCGCAGCTCTGCGACGCGCTGCCGGACGGCGGGTGCGACCTCCTCGACGAACCGGCGGCACTGCTCGAAGTCGTCGTCCTCGGCGCCGAAGACGAAGGTGTCCATGCCGATTCCCACGAGGTCCGCAAGCTCAGCGGTCCACTGCTCGACGGTGCCGTGGAAGGGCTCGTCCGACGGGGCGTCCGCGATCGCGCCGAAGATATTGTACACCCGCCGGATCGACGCCGGGTCGCGCCCGGCCGCGCGGGCACCGTCGTCGATCGCGGCGTGCCGCTCGGGCAACGAGGCGGGCGGGAAGAAGGAGTTCGACGGTGCCCACCCGTCCGCGTGGCCGCCGAGGTAACGGAGCAGCTTGGGGCCGCCCACGCCGAGCCAGATGCCGATCTCATGGGCGGGGCTCGGCCCGGGGTGCACCCCCGCGAGCCGGTAGTGCTCGCCCTCGTACCGCACGGACCTCTCGCCCGACCACATCAGCCGGATCACCTCGACGGCGTCCTTGACCGCGCCCGCGGCCTCGCCGGGGAGCGGGCCGGACCGCCCATCGCCTCGATCGCGGGCCAGAACGCGCCTGCCCCGAGCCCGAGCTCGAACCGCCCGCCGGACAGCAGGTCGAGAGTTGCCGCCGCCTGCGCCATGACCGCGGGCGGCCGGAGCGGCAGGTTCGCCACGTCCGGGAACACCCTGACCTGAGAGGTGCGCTCGAGGAGCGAACCGAGCAGGGTGAACGTGTCGACGAACGCCTGCTGATACGGATGGTCCTGGACGCCGAGGAACTCGGCCTTCCCATCCGCGAGCCCGGCGAGCGCGAAGGCGTTGTCCAGTGCGGCGGCCTTGGGGGTGACGAACAGTCCGAATTCCACGGCGCGCAGATAGTCCATGCCGTCAGCGTAGGTTCCGATCACCGTGAGCGGGAACGTTCCGGTTCGGGCCGGGGATCGGCAGAGTGGCCTGTCATGCACGGACGAGTCCCCTCGTCCGCTTCAGCCACAGGAGTTCACACATGCCGACACTGGTCATCGTCGCGTTCGTCGGGCTGCTCGGGCAGCTCGTGGACGGCAGCCTGGGCATGGCGTTCGGCGTCACCGCGACCACCTTTCTGGTGGCCCTCACGACGCTGTCGCCCGCCGCCATCAGCGCCACGATCCACCTCGCGGAGATCGGTACGAGCGCCGTCTCGGGGGCGTCGCACTGGCGCTTCGGCAACGTCGACTGGAAGGTCGTGCGCCGCATCGGCCTGCCCGGCGCGATCGGCGCGTTCGCAGGCGCGACGGTGCTGTCCAACCTCTCGACCGAGGTCGCCAAGCCGCTGATGTCGACGATCCTGCTGCTACTCGGCCTGTACGTGCTGCTGCGTTTCACCTTCCGCGGCATCGACACCAAGAACCTGGGCAAGCCGCTCAAGTCGCGCTTCCTGGCCCCGCTGGGGCTCTTCGGCGGATTCGTCGACGCGACCGGTGGCGGCGGGTGGGGCCCCGTCGGTACTCCGGCGCTGCTGGCGTCGGGCCGCATGGAGCCCCGCAAGGTGGTCGGCACCATCGACACGAGCGAGTTCCTCATCGCGCTGGCCGCCTCCCTCGGCTTCCTCGCGAACCTCGGAGGCGAGGGTGTCGACTTCGCGGCCGCTGGCGCGATCCTGCTGGGCGGCGTGATCGCGGCGCCGATCGCGGCGTGGCTCGTGCGCCACTTCCCGCCGCGGCTGTTGGGCGCGACCGTCGGTGGCCTGATCGTGCTGACCAACGCCAAGACGCTGATCGGCAAGAGCGGGCTCGCCCTCGATCCCGCCGCGCAGCGCGTGGTGTACATCCTGATCGTCGCGGGCTGGATCGCCGCGTTCGCGTACTCGTTCGTGCAGTACCGGCGCGACCGGGTGCTCGAGTCCGCGGACTCGCTCGCCGACATCGCTGCCCGCAACGCGTCGGGGTCGGACGAGCCGAAGGAGCCCGTCCCCGCCTGATCGGCGCGCTCGAGGTGCGGTGGATAGTGCCCGCTCCAGCGGCACGTATCCACCGCACAGCCGTCTGCCGGCTCGTTAGGGTGGCGAGCATGGACGTCTGGATCGCCGAGCCCGATCGCGATGCCGGGATCGTCGCAGCACTCCGCACGGCATGGACTGCCACGTCGGGCGGGGAACCGGTCCCGGACGACGACGGCTTCGTCGACCGTGTCCGCGACTGGTGGGTCCGGGACCGCCGCACGGTGCTCCTGTCCGGGAACCGGGCGTCCACGGCCGTCGCGGGGATGGTGACGCTGCACGAGTACGTCCGAATGCCCCGCGCGGGGGAGGAGTCGACGGCGTGGGGGTACGTCGGGCACCTGTTCGTGCTGCCCGCGGCGCGCCGGGAGGGGCACGGACGCGCGCTGATCCTGGCGACGCAGCAGCTGGCCCGCGATCGTGGCTACCGTCGACTGGTGCTCTCACCGAGTGCGGAATCGGTTGCGCTGTACCGGCGCGCGGGGTTCCGCACGGCGGACGAGCTCATGGTGTGGGAACCGGATCGGAGCGGTGCCACGTCGTGATCGTCCGGGGTCCGGCGCCGCGGTCGAGCGCCCGCACGAAGACGGCGCAGCCGATGCCGGACAGCACCATTCCGATGGCGAAGGTGCTCGCGTAGCCCAGCAGGTCGCCGCTTGCGCCGCCCGCGAACGCGGCGATCCCCTGGGTGGCGACCACGGCGCTGGCGAGCAGCGTGTAATCGGCGCCGGCGTCGTCCGGTTCGCAGGCATCCATCATCAGCGTGAACATCGCGACCAGGGCGGCCCCGCCGAAGACGTGCTCCAGCACCGTCGCGGCGATCACCGTCGCGCCGCCGCCCATCCCGAGCGCGGCGACGACGTACAGGCTCACCGCGAGGGTCTGGCTGACGCCGCCGAAGATCAGCGCCCGCCGCCGGCCGTGCCGGAACGCCACCCAGCCGCCCACCGCCGAACCGGCGAGTGCGCCCGCGGAGCTCAGCGCCCCGCTCACGATCGCGATCTCCTTCAGGCTGAGCCCGACGTCGTGCAGGAACGGCCCGGCGATCGACGACGCCATCGCGTTGCCGAACTTGTACGCCGCCAGCACCCCGATCAGCGTCAGCACGCCCGGTCGCCGGAGCCGCGCGAACCAGGCCGTCGCCAGGCCGCGCGTCCGGGGCTCGACGGTGCGCCGCGCACCGTCGGGCCGCTCGTCCCGGACGAGGAACACGACGGGGAGCGTGCAGAGCAGGATGAGCCCGCCCAGGGTGAGCAGGACGACGCGCCAGCCGCCCTCCGCGAAGATCCAGAGCAGGCCGCCGCCGCCGACGATCATTCCGACGCGGTACGCGCCCGTCTGGATGCCGTTGCCGAGGCCCGCGCGCGGGCGTCGAGCAGGCGTACCGCGAGACCGTCGGTGGCCACGTCCTGCGTGGCGGAGAGCAGGTTGATGGCCGCGATGGCGACGAACAGCCACCGCAGAGAACCGGTGAGGTCGGTGGCGGCGAGAGCGAAGGCGACGCCGGCCGAGCCGAGCTGCGTCGCGAGCAGCCACCGGCGGCGGGTGCCGAGCCGGTCGACCGCGGGCGCCCAGAGGAACTTCAGGCCCCACGGGAGGTACAGCAGCGAGGTCAGGCTGATCGCGGTGAGCGAGAGGCCTGCGTCGCGCAGCAGCACGGGGACGGCGTTGGTGAAGAAGCCGAAGGGGAGGCCCTGGGCGAAGTACAGGCCGGTGAGAAGGATCAGCACCCGCATTCGCCCGCGCACCCCGCGATTGTGGCAGAACCCGCCCGCGGGCGCAGAAACACCTGTGGCGGCCGACCCGGTTCGGGTCGGCCGCCACAGGCGACGTCAGTGGGTGCGGACTAGCCGCGGCCACCGCAGCTCGGCCACGCGCCGATGCCCTGCGAGGCCAGAACGTTCTCCGCGACGCGGATCTGCTCGGCACGCGAGGCGTTGTGCGGCAGGCCGGAACCGCCGTTGGCGCGCCACGTCGACGGGCTGAACTGCAGGCCGCCGTAGTAACCGTTGCCGGTGTTGATCGACCAGTTGCCGCCCGACTCGCAGGCCGCGATGGCGTCCCAGTTCACGCTGTCGGCGTTCGCTGCGCCGGTGCCGAAGGCAACGGGAGCGGCGACGATCGCGCCGGTGACGGCCATCATGCCCAGGGTCTTACGGATGTTCTTCAAGGTGTTCCTTTCGCCGTGCGCATGCCAGGACACAGCCCGATTGGGGCAGAGGTGTCGGGGAAGAAATGGGCCGCGCCTTCTCTGTCGGGCACGGCAGTGGGCTGAAGGGAGAGCGTTCAACCTGCGGATCGACGTGGTGCGTCGGTCTCCGCGGTCCGGCGCCGGTACATCTGAGATCACTTCGGCGGCGGGCCCACTCACACGCGGGTTCGTGGATTCAATTGTGTTCCCGCTCAGCGGGTCGAGAAGAACACTAGGGGCTATCGGCGCGGTGTCATCCCCGCTTCGGGATGGTCGCGGTTTGGTAACGGTCCGGTCACGGTAGCCTGTGAGGACGGTAAGTCCAGGTCACGGCGACGATTGCTAACAATAGCTTGCATGCGTAATGACCTGCGGAAAGTGATGGTAATCACAGGTGTTTTGTGGTCGCGGTCACGTGAATCGAAGGTCACGGAACGGTGAACGGGGCGCCGCCACTGCGTGCGTGGCGACGCCCCGTTCGGGCGGTGTCGGTGGACTACTTGAGCTGTGCGCTCGTGAGGTCCAGGTGGCGGCGCGCGATGATCAGCTGCTGGATCTGCTGCGTGCCCTCGAAGATGTCGAGGATCTTCGAGTCGCGCGCCCACTTCTCCAGCAGGGTGCGCTCGGAGTAGCCGAGCGCGCCGGCCAGCTCGACGGCCTTGAGCGTCACGTCCGAGCCCACGCGGCCGGCCTTCGCCTTCGCCATCGAGGCGTTCATCGAGTTCGGCACCTTGTTGTCGGCCATCCAGCCGGACTTCAGCGTGAGCTGGTAGGCGGCCTCCCAATCGGACTCGAGGCGGATGAACTCGGCCGCGGCGTGCGGCAGGGAGTTTACGGGCGCGTCGTAGTCGATGACGATGCCCGCGTCCTCCAGGACGGTGCGCAGCTCCTCCAGCGACGCCCGCGCGACGCCGATCGCCATGGCGGCGACGAGGGGGCGGGTGTTGTCGAAGGTCTGCATGACCCCGGCGAAGCCCTTCTCCACGTTCACCTCGGGGCTGCCGAGGATGTTCTCGAAGGGGATGCGGCAGTCCTCGAAGCGGATCTCCGCGGTGTCCGAGGCGCGGATGCCCAGCTTGTGCTCGAGCCGGGCCACCGTGACCCCGGGTGCTCCCGGGGGACCACGAAGGACTTGATCGCGGCGCGGCCGGCGCTCTTGTCCACGGTCGCCCACACCACGATGTGATCGGCGCGAGAGCCCGACGTCACGAAGATCTTGGTGCCGTTGAGGACCCATTCGTCGCCGTCGCGCACCGCGGTCGCGGTCACGGCGGCGGAGTCCGAGCCGAACGACGGCTCCGTGATCGCCATCGACGCCCAGACCTTGCCGAAGCGCTCGAGCTGCTCGTCGGTGGCCACCGCGGCGATGGCCGCGTTGCCGAGGCCCTGGTACGGGAAGGCGAGCATGAGACCCGCATCGCCCCAGCACATCTCGATCGCGTTGATGATCGACTCCATGGTGCCGCCGTTGCGGCTGCCCGCGGTGACGTCGGCCGGCTTGGGCTTGGGCTTCTCCTCGCCCTCGCCCTTCTTACGGTCGCCACTCGCCGCCGACGGTGCCTGGCCCGCGTCGGCCAGTCCGTCGTAGAGCGCCGCGATGGTGTCGAGTTCCTTGGGGTACTCGTGTTCGGCGAGGTCGTACTTGCGCGAGATGGGGCGGAAGATCTCCGCCGCACCCTGGTGCGACATCTCGGCCGACGCCTTCAGCTTCTTGGGGAGTTCCAGATTGATTGCCATGATGGTTCTTTCGTGAGAAGGAGTCGGACTAGAGGACGGCGACGCCCTCGGCGATACCCACGGCCCGCAGGTCGCGGTACCAGCGCTCCACCGGGTGCTCCTTGGTGAAGCCGTGGCCGCCGAGCAACTGCAGGCCGTCCAGGCCGATCCTCATTCCCTTGTCAGTGGCGAACTTCCGCGCCAGCGCGGCCTCGCGGCTGAACGACAGGCCCTGCTCGGCGCGCGAGGCGCCGCGCCACACCAACAGCTCCAGTCCGTCGATCTCGGTCGCCATGTCGGCCACGGCGAACGCCACCGCCTGACGGTGCGCGATCGGCTCGCCGAACGCCTCCCGCTCCTTGACGTACGGGGTGACGTAATCCAGTACGGCACGCGAGGTTCCGAGCGCCAGCGCCGACCAGCCGAGGCGTGCGAGGCGCACGACCTCGGTGTAGTTCTGCGCGGCGGTGTCGAGGTCCACCTCGCCCAGTAGCGCGGTGGCGGGAACCTTGACCTTGTTCAGGTTCAGGCGGCCCAGCGACGCGGCGCGCAGGCCCATGCTCGGGTCACCCTCGACGATGACGCCCTCGCTGCCGGATTCCACGATGAACAGGGCGGGCTTGCCGTCGAGTTCCGCGGCCACGACGAACAGCTCCGCCGTACCCGCCTGCGGCACCATCGACTTCACGCCGGTGAGCACGAACCCGCCCGACGTGCGGGTGGCCTTCGTGGCGAGTGCGAACGGGTTGAACAGCGCGCCGGGCTCGCTGATCACCACCGAGGACTGCGGCACCTTTTCGCCCGCGAACTCGGTGAGGTAGGTCTGCTGCTGGCCGTCGGATCCGTACTGCGAGAGCGTGACCGCGACGCCGCTCGGCGCCAGGATCGGCAGGGCGAGGCCCATGTCGCCGTAGGCGAGGGCCTCGGCGACCAGGGCGTTGGTCACGACGCCGCGGTCGGTGCCGGCGCCGTCGAGCTCCTCCGGCACGTTGATCATCGTGATACCGAGCTCCGTGGCGCGCTCGAGCAGCGACTCCGGGGCCTTCGTCGCGGCGTCGGCGTCGAACGCCGCGGGGCGGATGATCTCCGCCGCGAAGTCCTTGACCGTGTCGGCAATCATCTTCTGCTCGTCGTCGGGGGTGAGGTCGTAGTTCGACCTCGTGCTCGAGCCGAGTCGCTTCGGCTTACCGCCGCCGGCCACCACCTTGAAGGAGCGGTTGGCCGCGCCGAGTGCCTTGAACCCGTGCTTGGTGCCTTCGTAGGCGACGCGGTTCACCACGTCCTGTAGGCCGCGGTTCTGCACGAACGGCGTCTGGACCACGGCCATCAGGGCGCGGATCAGCTGGCCCGTGGGGTTGCGCCGGATCGGGTTCTTCCCGATGGCGCTGGTGTCGCGGGGATCGGTTGACGTGCTCATCTCCACCATCTCGTCCATGTGGCGGCCGTGCGCGGGGAGCTGATCCCGGTGCCGGTATCGCCAACTTACTCATCAGTCAGGAGCGACCTTACTCCGCGGTAAGTTCGGTGCCAAGAGTTGGGACGAAACACCGCCCGGCGTGTCACGCGTTGAGACGGCGCAGCACCTGCGGATGCAGTTCGGGGTTCGCCGCGACGGCCGAGCCGGCGTGCGGGCCCGGAGTGCCGTCGGTGCCCGTGAACAGGCCCCCGGCCTCCCTGACCACGATCTCGACGGCGGCCAGGTCCCACAGCGACACTTCGGGTTCCACCGCGATGTCGACGGCGCCCTCGGCCACGAGACAGTAGCTCCAGAAGTCGCCGTAGCCGCGCAGGCGCCACGCGTCGGCGGCCAGGGCGAGGAACCGCTCGCGCGAACCGGCGTCCGGGAAGTACGACAGGTCGGAGAACGAGATCGACGAGTCGGCGATCTCGCGCACGCCCGATACCGAGATCCGGCGGGGTTCGGCACCGTCGAACGCGGTGAACGCGCCCGACCCCGCCGAGGCGAACCACCGGCGGCGCAGCGCGGGCGCCGAGACCACGCCGACCACGGGCACCCCGTCCTCGAGGAGCGCGATCAGCGTGCACCACACCGGCACGGCGCGGACGTAGTTCTTCGTGCCGTCGATCGGGTCGATCACCCACTGCCGTCCCGAGAACACCGGCTCGCCGCCGAACTCCTCGCCGAGCACCGCGTCGCCGGGACGCGCGACCGCGAGGCGGTCGCGGATCAGGGTCTCGGTCGCGAGGTCGGCGTCCGAGACCGGCGTGAGGTCGGGCTTCGCGTCGACCTTCAGGTCCAGGGCGCCGAACCGTGCCATGGTCAGCTCGTCCGCGGCGTCGGCCAGTTCCAGAGCGAGGGCCAGGTCGGGGTGCAGGGCGGGGGCAGCGGAGTTCGACGGTGCGCTCGACATGCGTGAACGGTAGCCGAGGCCGGGCAGCGCGCCCACGACCGGCGCTGGGGCACCGATTCCCGGAGCGTCGGTAATCTGGACATATGGAACTGGTCTGGATCGGGATGCTCGCCGTGATGCTCGCCGCGCTGGTGATCATGTGGCAGCGCTCGAAGAAGGGGACACTCGGCACCGCGCCGGCCGGGCCGGGCATGGAGGACGGCGAGCTCACGCTCACCGGAGTCAGCCCGCGCCCCGTCGAACCCGATCAGAAGGGGCAGGCGTTCGTGACCGTCTCGGGCAGCATCGTCGGCCCGACCACGGCGCCCACGCACGTCTACCGGCGTCTCGTGGTCGACTTCACGGAGCGCTGGCCGGAGGTCGGGGACCGGCTGCCCGTCTACTACAAAGTGGGCAAGGTCGACAGCTCCTGGCAGCTCGGATCGCTGCAGCCGCCCGCGCTCTGAGGGGCACTACGTCGTGAGGAGGCGCCACAGCCCGATGGTCCCGACCACGACGATGACGGCCCGAAGGGCGGTGGGCGAGAGGCGTCGGCCGAAACGCGCCCCGAGCGCGCCGCCGGCCAGCGATCCCACCGCGATCACCCCGGCCACCGGCCAGTCGATCCGGTCGAACGCGACCACCAGGTAGAACACCGCCGCGACCACGTTCACCAGCAGCGAGAGCAGGTTCTTGGCCGCGTTGAGCCGCTGCAGGTCGTCGTGTACGAGGACCCCCATCGCAGCGACCAGCAGAATGCCCTGCGCGGCGGTGAAGTAGCCGCCGTACACCCCGATCGTGAAGGTGGCGGCGACGAGCGCCGCGAGCCGGCCGCCCGACGTCGCCGCGGCATCGTCGTGTGGCGCCGTCCACCTCTGAATGCGCGGCTGCAGCACCACCAGGACCAGCGCGAGCACCAGCAGGACCGGGACGACCGTCTCGAAGACGGTCTCGGGCAGGTGCAGCAGGAGGAACGCGCCGACAAGCGCACCCGCGACCGAGGCCGGCATCTGCCAGCGCAGCCGCGCGAGTTGCCCGGAGAGCTCGCGCCGGTAACCCCAGGTTCCGGAGACCCCGCCCGCGACGAGGCCGACGGCGTTGCTGATCGTCGCCGTCACCGGCGGAACGCCGAAGGCGACCAGCGTCGGGAAGGTGATCAGCGTGCCGCTGCCGACGAGGGAATTGATGAATCCTGCGCCGACGCCGGCGACGAGGACGATCACCAGCTCCCATCCGGCCATGAGGCGACCTTAAGGGCGCGGCCGGACTCGCGCGGCGCGCGGGGCCAGTATCCTGAGTGACTGTGCATCCTGACGTAACCGCAGACATCGAGAGCCTCGACACCACCCTGCAGACGGTGGAGAAGGTGATCGACCTCGACGAGTTGCGCCGCCGCGTCGACGAGCTGGAACACAAGGCGTCCGACCCCGAGCTGTGGAACGACCAGGCCAACGCGCAGCAGGTCACCAGCCAGCTCTCCCACGCCCAGGCCGAGTTGCGCCGCGTCACCGACCTGCGCCAGCGTCTCGACGATCTGCCGGTGCTCTACGAGCTGGCCGAGGCGGAGGAGGGTGACGACCGGGTGGCCGCCCTCGAGGACGCCGACGGTGACCGCGCCCAGCTGCGCGTCGAGATCGAGGCCATGGAGGTCAAGACCATGCTCTCGGGCGAGTACGACGCTCGCGACGCGCTGGTCAACATCCGCGCCGGCGCCGGCGGCGTCGACGCCGCGGACTGGGCCGAGATGCTCATGCGCATGTACGTCCGCTGGGCCGAGAAGCACGGCTACGGCGTGGAGGTCTACGACACCAGCTACGCCGAGGAGGCGGGCCTGAAGTCCGCGACGTTCGCGGTGAAGACCGACTACGCGTACGGCACGCTGTCCGTCGAGATGGGCACCCATCGCCTCGTGCGGATCAGCCCGTTCGACAACCAGGGCCGCCGCCAGACCTCGTTCGCCGAGGTCGAGGTGCTGCCCGTGGTGGAGACCACCGACCACATCGACGTCGACGAGAACGAGGTGCGCGTGGACGTGTACCGGTCGTCGGGCCCGGGCGGCCAGTCGGTCAACACCACGGACTCCGCGGTGCGGCTCACGCACATCCCGACGGGCATCGTCGTCACCTGCCAGAACGAGAAGAGTCAGCTGCAGAACAAGGTCTCGGCCATGAAGGTCCTGCAGGCCAAGCTGCTCGAGCGCAAGCGGCAGGAGGAGCGCGCGCAGATGGACGCTCTCAAGACCAACGAGGGCGCGTCCTGGGGCAATCAGATGCGCTCCTACGTGCTGCACCCGTACCAGATGGTCAAGGACCTGCGCACCGAGTACGAGGTCAACAACCCGTCGGCGGTGCTCGACGGTGACCTGGACGGCTTCATCGAGGCCGGTATCCGCTGGCGGATGCGCGGCGATGACGACTAGCACGCTGCTCGCGACCTCCTTCCTCCCCGATGTCACGGGGTGGCGGCTCCTCATGTTCCAGCGGGTGCTGCCGATCGCGCTGTGGATAGTCGCCGCGGTCCTGGCGAACCGGTTCGTCAACTGGTCCTCGGCCCGCGTCACCATGCGGATCGACGCCCAGTTCAAGAACAGTGACTCCCTCGTCCGCTCGGAGTCGGCCAAGCACCAGCACGCGCTGATCCAGGTGATCAGCTGGGTCGCGATCGCGGCGATCTACCTGTTCGTCGCCTACCAGGTGGTGAAGGCGCTGGGCGTGCCGATCAACGCACTGGTCGCGCCGGCCACCGTCATCGGGGCGGCGCTGGGCTTCGGAGCGCAGCGGATCGTGCAGGACCTGCTGGCGGGGTTCTTCCTCATCACCGAGCGCCAGTACGGCTTCGGTGACGTGGTGAACCTGAGCCTCACCGGTGGCTCGGAGGCGGAGGGCACCGTCTCCGACGTCACGCTGCGAGTGACCAAGCTGCGCAACACCGACGGCGAGGTGATCACCGTCCCCAACGGGCAAATCGTGAAGGCCACCAACCTGTCCAAGGACTGGGCGCGTGCCGTCGTCGACATCCCGTTGCCGAAGACCGTCGACATGGGCAAGGTCAACACCCTGCTGCACCGCGTCGGCGAGCGGGCCTACAACGACCCGATGATGTCGACGCTGCTGCTCGACGAGCCCACCCTCATGGGCATCGAGTCGATCGACCTGGATCGGGTGAACCTGCGGATGGTCGCGCGCACGCTGCCCGGCAAGCAGTTCGAGGTCGGGCGCAATCTGCGCGAGCGCATCGTCCGCAGCCTCGCGACGGCCGGCATCGAGGTCTCGCCGGTCACCGACACCGTCGAGGACGAAGAGGAGGTGCGGCCGCAATGACCGAGCCCTCGCAGGCCCCCGGCGGCCCGTCCGGGGACGACCGGGCCGAGCCCGAACCCACCCGTCCCGTCCCGACAGCGTGGGAGCGGATCCCGAAGACGATCCCGCACACCCGGGCCCGTACCAGCACCGTCGTGCTGGGCCTGGTGTTCCTGGGGCTGATGTGGTGGTACCTCGACCTGTACGCGCAGTTCGTCCCCGAGGAGCAGCGGCGCACCGGGCAGACGCCCGTCGCCACCACGACCGCGCCCGCGCCCACGCAGGAGGAGCCCACCTACGACGCGCCGATCACCACCACGCCCGGCCCGGAACCGTCGAGCGCGGTCGCGCCGAGCGGCGCGGCGGGGAGTCCGGCGCACCGTCGTCGACGAACCCCGGCCGCTCGGGGGAGCCGGTCGCACCGATGACGGGGGCGTCGGCGACCACCTCCGCGCCGGGGATCGTCCTGCCGGGCGGAGTTCCCCTGCCGGAGATCCCGGGTGCGACGACCGAGCCTCCCACTCCCGGCGGCGCACCGTCGACGACGGTTGCGCCGGGCTAGCGCCGGGCGTCAGTACACTGGGCGACCGTGATCACGCTCGAGAACGTCACGATGAAGTACAAGGCGTCGGCCAGGCCGGCGCTCAGCGACCTGTCGCTGCAGATCGGCAAGGGGGAGTTCGCCTTCCTGATCGGGCCGTCGGGTTCGGGCAAGTCGACGTTCTTCCGGCTCCTGCTCAAGGAGGACAAGCCGACCACGGGCGACGTGCATGTGGGGGAGTTCCACGTGAACAAGCTGTCGGCGAGGCGTGTGCCGCAGCTGCGGCAGTCGCTGGGCTGCGTGTTCCAGGACTTCCGCCTGCTGCAGCAGAAGACGGTCGCGGAGAACGTGGCGTTCGCGCTCGAGGTGATCGGCAAGCCCCGCACCGTGATCGACCGGACCGTGCCGCAGGTGCTCGACTACGTCGGGCTCGGCGGCAAGGCGAACAGGATGCCCGACGAGCTGTCGGGCGGCGAGAAGCAGCGCGTCGCGATCGCCCGCGCGATCGCCAACCGGCCGCTGCTGCTGCTCGCGGACGAACCCACCGGCAACCTCGACCCCGACACCTCCGCCGAGATCGTGGACGTACTGGACCGGATCAACCGGGCCGGGACCACTGTGGTCATGGCCACGCACGACCGCCACATCGTGGACTCGATGCGCCGCCGCGTGATCGAGTTCCGCATGGGCGAGATGGTGCGCGACGACGCGACCGGCGTCTACGGCCTGGGCCGCTGAGACCCGCCGACTGATACGACTTCGAAGGACTGATTCCACGTGCGTGCCAGCTTCATCACCAGCGAGGTCCTCACGGGCCTGCGCCGGAACGTGAGCATGACGATCGCCATGATCCTCACCACCGCGATCTCGCTCGGCCTGTTCGGCGGCGGCCTGCTGGTGGTGCGGATGGCCGACAAGAGCCAGGACATCTTCCTGCAGCGCGTCGAGATCCAGGTGTTCGTCGACGACAAGGTCGCCGCCGACGATCCGAATTGCCAGAAAGAGGTCTGTCAGGCCATCGAGTCGAAGATCAAGGCGCAGCCGGGCGTCGACTCGATCGACTTCATCTCCCAGGAGAAGGCCCTCGAGACGGCGAAGTCCAAGACGTTCGCCGACCAGCCGGAGCTGGCCGAGCTGGTGCGCCCGGGCGTATTGCCGGCGTCCTTCAAGGTGCGCGTGGGCGACGAGAACCGGTTCTCCGCGGTGATCGACGCGGTGAAGACCCAGCCGGGCGTGTCCGGCGTGCAGGACCAGCGCGAACTGGTCGAGCGGGTCTTCTCCGTGCTCGGCGGCGCGCGCAACGCGGCCTTCTTCGTCGCCCTCATCCAGGCCGTCGCGGCGATCCTGCTGATCGCCAACACCGTGCAGGTCGCGGCCTACACGCGCCGCACGGAAGTGTCGATCATGCGGCTCGTGGGCGCGAGCCGCTGGTACACCCAGCTGCCGTTCCTGCTGGAGGCGGTACTCGCCGCGGTGATCGGCGCCGTGCTCGCGATCGGCGGTCTGTTCCTCGGCAAGTCGCTGTTCTTCGACCGCGCGCTCCGCGAGATGTACGGGGTGAACATCCTGGCGCGGATCACCAATACCGACGTGCTCCTGGTCTCGCCCTGGTTGATCCTCGTGGGCGCCGGCTTCGCCGCCGTCACCGCGTACGTCACGCTGCGGTTCTACGTGCGGGAGTAGCCGCGCGGCGCCCCGCCGATAAGTCGCTTTCCGCGCACCGTCGAATCCCCGTACGATGGAGTGGTTGTCCAGCCGCACCGCCGGCAGTACGAGAGGAAATCGCGATGGCGAAGGAGAAGGGGCGCTCGGTGATCGCGAGCAACCGCAAGGCGCGCCACAACTACGCCATCCTCGACACCTTCGAGGCCGGCGTGGTGCTGGTGGGGACCGAGGTCAAGGCGTTGCGCGAGGGCAAGGCGTCGCTGGTGGACGCCTACGCGACGATCGACGACGGCGAGGTCTGGCTCCGCGGCCTGCACATCCCCGAATACGGGAACGGCACCTGGACCAACCACACGCCGCGCCGCACCCGCAAGCTGCTGATGCACCGCCGCGAGATCGACTCGCTCACGGGCAAGATCCGCGAGGGCAACCAGACGCTGGTGCCCCTGTCGATGTACTTCAACGACGGCCGCGTGAAGGTCGAACTGGCGCTCGCCAAGGGCAAGCAGGACTACGACAAGCGCCAGGACATCGCGCGCCGCACCGCCGAGCGCGAGCTGGTCCGGGAGCTGGGCCGGCGCGTCAAGGGCATGCGCGGCTGATTTCTTTCCGACGGTGCGCGGCGTGGCGCGTTGAGTTCGCAGGGTCACGGGCGTTCACTTGAGATACGAGTTGCTGATGTGACTTGTGGGACTCAAGTGAGGAGTGATCCATGAGTGTCGAGAACAAGGCCAAGGTCGTCTCGTGGGCGCACCGGGTGGGGGCGATCCTTCTGGTCGTGCTTGCCAACATGAGCGCGTCGACCGCCGGGGTGCGCGTGCGCACCGTCTGATAATCACTGGACAGGCGGCGATGTCGGTGCGGTAGTATGGAACTTCCACCCCGTGAGGGTGGGCTTCCGCTGAGGCGGGCGATGAGGGGCCGATCGGTTTCGACTTCGTTTGTTGACGCGGGGGAAGCGTGCCGGTGCAGGCTGGAGACCACCGTAAGCGTCGCGGCAACCAATTAAGCGCCGATTCCAATCAGCGCGACTTCGCTCTCGCTGCCTAAGCAGCCAGGCGAGTCTGTCAGCCCGGGTTCGCCCTCGGCCCGGTTCCTGGCATCAGCTAGAGGGATCACCTCACGGTGCGGTCGCGGCATCGTGAGGGACATCACACAGCGACTGGGATCGTCATCCCCGCTCGTCCGTGAGATGGGGAGATCCGAGTAGAGACACAGCGGACTGCGCACGGAGAAGCCCCGTAGAAATGACGGAGGACCCGGGTTCAATTCCCGGCGGCTCCACTGGTGAAGCGCCCCCGGTCACAGGCCGGGGGCGCTTTCGTTTCCGGCGCCGAGGAATCGGATACGGAACCGGCGCTGATCCACCGGCGTGTCGCCCGCCGGTGCCGTGTCCGATCTTCGACCGTTGCCTGATCTTGTCATCGGTGAACCTCTGGGCTATGGTCACCCTAAATTAGGTTAGCCAATCCAGAAAGAGGTTGTGATGGCTCACGGAATTATTCGGCGCGTCGCCGCCGGCACCGCCGTCGTCGCGATGGCGGCGTCCGCTCAGCTGATGGGTACAGGCGCTGCGCAGGCCGCGCCCGCGGCACCGTCGGCGTCCCAGCTGCAGGCCAAGCTGCAGATCGTCATGAATCGCGCCCTTCCGGTCTCCACCCGCACGGCGGAGCTCGCGGACCCCAGCGCTCTCACCGGCGCGAACAACATCTCCGCACTGTGGGACACCTTCCAGTGGGCGTTCAACCCGTATCAGGTGCAGGGGGCGTCGACGAGCGGTGGCAACACCAACGCCACGCTCGCCGTGAGCCTGCGCACCACCGGCCAGACCAAGACCTGGCCGCTGCACTGGGTGGCGGTCGGCGACTCGTGGAAGCTCACCAAGGGCACCGTCTGCAACCTGGCCGCTGAGTTCCGCACCACCTGCTAGTGGCCGAATCCCTTGACCGCCCTCGCATCGTCGCAACGGGGCTGACCAAGCGGTTCGATGCCGTCACCACGCTCGACGACGTGTCGTTCGCGACCCGGCCGGGCGTGGTGACCGGTGTGTTCGGGCCGAACGGCGCGGGCAAGACCACCACCTTCAAAGCCGCGCTGGGCCTCATCCGACCCACATCGGGCACCGTGACCGTCGCCGGGCGCGCGTACCGCGACCTCTCCGACCCGATCCGCACCGTCGGATCGCTGCTCGAGACGCAGCGCCCCGCGCCCGGGCGGTCCGCGCGCGACCACCTGCGCGCCATGGCCGCCGCGAGCGGCGTCGCGCGGCGTCGGGTCGACGACGTCCTGGGTATGGTCGGGCTCGACGGGGTCGCCGGGTGTCGGGTGGGGACGTACTCGCAGGGCATGCAGCAGCGCCTCGGGGTGGCGGCCGCGCTGCTCGGAGACCCTCCGATCCTGCTCCTCGACGAACCGACCAACGGTCTCGACCCCGAGGGGATCCGGTGGATCGGCGGCCTGCTGCGCGACCTCGCCGACGAGGGGCGCACCGTCCTGATCGCGAGCCATGTGCTGGCGGAGGCCGCCAAGTTCACCGGCCACGTCATCGTGCTCGGCGGCGGGAAGGTGCTGGCGGACTCGCCGTTCGACGAGTTCGTCGGTGCCGGCACCCTCGAGGACGCCTACTTCGCGCTGACCGATCCGGTGACCGCGTTCCGCGGTTGTTCGTCGTGGGGCGGCGCGGCGTGATCGGGGCGATGCGGTCCGAAGCGATCAAACTGGCGACGAGTCGCGCGGTGCGCGGCGGGGCGGTCGCCACCGTGGTCGTCGCGCTCGGGTACGCCGCGCTGTTCGGGCTGACGCGCCGCCCGGCGGCGGACGTGCCGACCTTCGCCGACAACTGGATGGCGATCGGCGGCATCGTCGGGGGGCAGGGAGTGCCGGCGATCGGCACGATGATCCTCATGGTGATCGCAGCGCTCGCCGTCACCGACGAGTACCGCACGGGTCTGATCGAAGTCACGCTCACGGCCACCCCGCGGCGATCGACCGTCCTCGCGGCGAAGGCGCTGGTCAACGGCGTTGTGGCCGCCGTGTGGTCGATGCTCCTGGTGATCGCGGCAACGTACGTGTTCAAGGCCGCTGCACGCGGGGCGACCGGGGAGCTCGGATTGTCCGGCGACCTCGCGCCGCTCGTGGTGGTGCCCGCGATCGTGGGGCTGTCGGTGCTGATCGCCGTGGGCCTGGGCGCGCTGCTGCGCGGCGGCGCGCTCGCCCTCGCGGTGATCCTGGTGTGGGCGGGCGGCATCGAGAACCTGTCGTTGTTCGCGGGGGAGGAACTCGGCGCCTCGCTGCGCCGGGTGCTGCTGTTCGCGAACGCGCAGAACGCCGCGTCCAACGGGCTCGGTGCCCTCGCGGGGCCAAGCGCGTGGTCGAGCATCGCGGTGGTCGGCGTGTGGGCCGTCGTTCTGTTCGGCGTGGGCGCAGCGGCTTTCCACCGTCGAGACGTATAGAACTTGTTCTACAAGTTCGCATCGCGATCGGGGCGGGTCGGCTAGCGTTCGACAGCGTGACCGGATTGCGCACATTGATTCACGGACTCGCCGTCGCGGCGGTGGCCGCGCTGGTGAGCGCGGCACCGTCGGACGCGGCGCCACTGCCCGAGAACTTCAACTTCTTCGCCGGCATCGCGTCGGAACTGTCGAATCCGAACGGCGCACTGCCCGGATCCAATGACTATTCCTGCAGGCCGACGGCGCGCCACCCCGCCCCGGTCGTGCTGGTGCACGGCACGGGCGGCGGCGCGCAGACGAACTGGGGTGCCTACGCCCCGTTGCTCAAGAACAACGGCTACTGCGTATTCAGCTTCACCTACGGCGCACTCCCGGGTGCGCCCTGGCCGGTGAACCAGATCGGCGGGACGCGGCCGCTGGTGTCGAGCGCCGAGCAACTGAAGACATTCGTGGAACGCGTTCTGGAGGCAACCGGCGCGCGGAAGGTCGACCTGGTCGGCCACTCGCAGGGCACGCTGATGCCGTCGTACTACGTCAAGAACCTCGGCGGAGCGTCGACGGTCGGCAAGTACGTCTCCCTCGCACCGCTGTGGCGCGGCACGGGTGGTGACCTGGGGCGCGCGGCTTCGGTCTTCGTCCGCGGTCTGGGCGTCCGCGACCCGTACTTCCCGGTCTTCGAGTCGATCGGCGACATGCTGCCGGGGTCGCGCTTCCTCGACCGGGTCTGGGCCGGCGGCACGCCCTACGCGCGCGGCGTCGAGTACACCAACATCTCCACCCGCTACGACGAGCTGGTGCTGCCGTACACCAGCGGGCAACTGGAGGGCCCGCCGGGAACCACGGTGACCAACATCGTCGTACAGGACACGTGCGGCCGGACCTCTCCGACCACCTGGCGATCGCGGGCTCACGCCGCGCGGCGTACATGGTGCTGAACGCGCTCGACCCGCGCCATCCGCGACCGGTGCCGTGCTACGTGGTGCCGCCCTTCAGCGGGGCCTGACCGGGGTACGCCTCGCCGTGCGGTTCGCTGCAGTGTTCCTCGGCGCCGGCGTGATCCACCTGCAGCGTCGCATGGTCGATGCCGTACTCGGCGTGCAGCATGCCGCTGATCTGCGCGCGGACGCCGTGGCACTCCGCCTCGGTGGCGACGAGGACGTGAGCCGAGAGCGCGGGTTGGCCTGAGGTGATCTCCCAGATGTGCAGGTCGTGCACCTCGACGACCGACGGGACCGCGGCCACGTCGCGCCCCACTGCGGCCGGGGCGATGCCCTCGGGCGCGGCCTCGAGGAACACCCGGCCCGACGCCTTCACCAGGCCCCAACCCGCCTTGAGCATGAGCGCCGCGACCACCAGTGCGGCGATCGCATCCGCCCGCCCCCAGCCCGTGGCCCAGATGACGGCGCCCGCGATGGCGGTGGCGATGAATGCGTACAGATCGTTGAGGATGTGCTGGTACGCGCCCTCGACGTTGAGGCTGGTGCGGTTCGCGCGGCGGATCGCCCAGGTGGCCGCGAGGTTCACGGCGCAGCCGGCGAGGGCGGTGAAGAACACCAGCGGGCCGTCCACCTCGGGGGAGTGATCAGCCGGGCGACTCCCTCGTACACGAAGAACGCCGCGAGGAGGAGTAGTGTGATGCCGTTGGCCTGGGCGGAGAGGATCTCCACACGCTTGAGACCCCAGGTGTAGCCGCCGCGCGCGGGCCTGGCGGAGATGCGGATCGCGATGAGGGCGAGCACGATCGCCGCCGCGTCCGTGAGCATGTGCGCGGCATCCGTGATCAGGGCGAGCGAACTCGCGATGACGCCGATCGTGACCTCGATGACCATGAAGGCCACGAGCAGCGCCAGCGCGATGCTCAGCCAGCGCTTGTCGGCGTCCGCGCTCACTCCGTGATCGTGCCCGGCGTGGCCTCCGGTGCCGTGGTCGTGCCCACCCATGCGTGCCTCCTGTCGGTAATCCCGAAGAAACAATACATTGCAACTTATGCATGTTTCAATAGGGGTGCTCCATGCAGGGCCCGTTCTGCCCGGCGGTGGCGGTACTGCACCGGATCGGTCTGCGCGACACCGGAAATGCTCGCACCCGGCACCCGGCACCCGGCACCTGGAACAGCCGAAATGCGCGTGGACACCCTGCGTGCAGGGTGTCTACGGGCAGAACGGGTGTGTGACGGCTCGGGCACCCGTTCTGCCCGTGCGATGGCGGCTCAGGCACCCGTTCTGCACGGTGCTGAAAGGCTCAGGCAGCCGGAATACACACAAGCGGCACTTGGAACACCCGAAATGCGCACGGACACCCTGCATGCCGGGTGTCTACGGGCAGAACGGGTGCGTGATGGCTCGGGCACCGGTTCTGCCCGTGTGCCGGCGGCTCAGGCACCCGTTCTGCGCACGACCGGGCGGCCAGACACCCGTCCTGCCCGGACGGCGGCGGCCCGACACCCGGTTCGCCCGCGCGACGCCGGAAATGCCCGCCGTCGGCGCGAGGCTCGGCTCAGTCCAGGACGGCGAGCGCGTCGATCTCCACCAGCATCACCTCGTGCGGGAGGTCGACGAACACGGTGGTGCGGCAGGGGAGCGCGGCGCCCTCGGGGACGTTCTCGGCGATGAACGCGCCGTAGACCTCGTTCATCGGCGCGAAGTCGTCGCGCGTGGTGAGGTACACGCGGAACATCAGGACATCCGCGACCGACGCGCCGCCGGCCTCGAGGATCGCCTTGACGTTCTCCAGCGTGCGCCGGGTCTGCTCCTTGACGTCGCCCGCGGCGATGTACTGGTTGGTGGCCGGGTCCATGGGGCCTGGCCCGAGACCTGCAGCAAGTTGCCGCGCCGCACGCCCTGGCTGAAGAAGTGCGCGGGGGCGGGGGCGTCGGTGGTCGAGACAGCGGTGGCGGTCATGGGGACTCCTTGATCTGTTGTTTCTTCGGTCACCCGGGGTGTCCGGGAGGTCTTCTACCGCGGGCGGTACCCGCAGTCGGCGGAGATGGCCGCGCATGTCGCGCGCAGCGGCTCGAGCAGGTCGAGCAACTCGTCGAACGGCAGCACGACGTCCGGGACGGACACGGACACCGCGGCGACGACGGTGCCCGAGGCGTCGCGTACGGGTGCGCCGATGCAGTTGATGGTGGGCTCGTTCTCCTCGCGGTCCGCGGCCCAGTCCTGCGCGCGCACGCGGTCGATCTCGGCCAGGTACGCCTCGGCTGTGACGATGGTGTTCGGCGTGCGGCGGGTGAAATCCATGCCCTCGACGAACCTTCGGAGCTCGTCGTCCGGCAGCGTCGACAGGATGAGCTTGCCGACGGCGCTGGAGTTCAGGTTGACCTCCATGCCGATGCGCGAGTACATCCGGATGAGGTCGCGCGACTCGAGCTTGTCGATGTAGACGACGGCGTCGCCCTCACGCGCCGCGAGGTGGGTGGTGCGCCCGTACTCGCGGTTGAACGCGATCAGGTGCGGCGACGCGACCTCGCGGATCCCGCGCTGCTCGGCAGCGCGGGCGGCGAGGTCGAACACGCGCGATCCGAGGTGGTAGCGGTGAGCCTCGTCGTGATACGCGAACCGGGCGTCGACGAGCGGCCGCAGCAGGCGCAGCACAGTGGTCTTGTGCACGCCGAGCTCGTCGGCGAGCTCGTCGAGCGACGCGGGTGCCTCTCCGAGCAGGCGCAGGATCTCGAGGGCTCGGGTCAGGCTCTGGCTCATGCCGCCCCGCTCTCGCGCGGTGCCGGGTACGTCTCGCCGCCGACCTGGACTCCGCCCGTGCCGACGTACGCCGTCGCCCACTGCTCATCGGTGCAGGTCAGCAGGGCGGTCATGGCCGCGGGCGGCAGGGTGGCGAAGTCGGCGCGCACCGTCAGGGTGGCGGCGGCGCCGGCGTGGCCGCGGCGCAGGCAGGTGCGCACGTCCTCGTCGTGCGCGAGGCCGTGCAGGAATCCGGCGGCGAACGAGTCGCCAGCGCCCACGGGCTCCACGACCTCGACCGACAGGGCCGGGACCGACACCTGCTCGCCCGCGCGCGAGACGGCGACGGCGCGCAGCGCACCGTCTTTGACGACGACGGTCCGCGGCTCGGGCAGCAGGGCTCGGACCGCGGCCGGGTCGCCCGTGCCGAGGACCCGCTCCGCCTCGTCGGAGCCGACGAGGACCACGTCGGCGTATCGGGCGAGCCGGATTACGAACGCGGGATCGCCTCCGGGCCAGAGCTGTTCGCGCCAGTTCACGTCGAACGTGACGGTGCCGGCGATGCCTGTGCGGTCCCGCAGCAGCGCCAGTGCCAGTTCTGCGCACGACGGTGACAGTGCGGGCGTGATGCCGGAGGTGTGCACGATCGCGGCCCGCTGCAGCGCGGCGGCGACGGCCGGGTGGGCGAGGAAGTCCGTGCCCATCGCCGCGGCCGCGGAGCCCGCGCGGCGGTAGGTGCTGGCGGTCACGGGCTCGCCGTCCGCATCCACGCCCTCGGTCTTGGCGTACCGGCCCGTGAATCCGGCCGGGTCCGTCTCGACGGCCGCGACGTCGACCCCGTGTGCGCGCAGGTGGGCAAGGATCCGCGCGCCCTCCGCGTCGCCCCCCACGCGGCTGAGGAACGCGGTCGACGTGCCGAGGGTGGCGACGCCGGACGCGACGTTCGCCTCCGCCCCTCCCGCGTGCATCGGCGGCGCAGGTGCGTCGAGGTCGGCCGCCGATACCAGTGCCAGCGGCTCGCCGAGGCACGCGATCCAAGGGTTCGTCACCGTCTCGCGCCTTTCGAAGTCAGGTGGTTGTGCAGGTGCTCGTCTCGATGCTACCGTCTGTGATACGAATCACGCAACACGGATTGCAACATGTGCAACGTAGCAGATTGGGGAGCATGATGGCCGACGGGATCGACGCGCGACCGGCTGTGCTGAGTCTGGCCGACAAGGCGGTGCCGGCGTGGGCTAATGGCATGAAGACGGCCGACTTCCTCGCCCGTGGGCCGCGCCTGTCCGACCTGTCCACCCCGGTGCTCGTGCTCGACCGTGCGGCGATGGATCGCAACATCGCGGAGTTCGCCCGGTGGATCGCCGCCCACGGCTTCGACCTGGAGCCGCACGGCAAGACCACGATGGCGCCGCAGCTGTGGCGGGAGCAGCTGGACGCGGGATCCACGGCCATCACGGTCGCCAACCTGCCGCAGCTGCAGGTCGCTGTGGCGGCCGGGTTCCAGAACCTGCACGTCGCCAACGCGATCGCCGACCCGGCGGGCCTGCAGTGGCTGGGGGAGGCCCTGGACGCGGATCCGGATCTCGAGGTCACGGTCTGGGCGGACGGGCTCGGCACCGTCGACGCACTGGAACGCGGCCTCGCGGGCGCGACCCGGCAGCTCACCGTCCTCGTCGAGCTGGGCGGCCCGGGCGGCCGCACCGGGGCGCGCACCGTCGCTGAGGGGTACGCGCTCGGCGAACGCGTGGCGGCCTCCGGCCGGCTCCGGCTCGGCGGCGTCACCGGGTACGAGGGTGCCTTCGCGCACGACACGTCGGCCGAGTCGCTCGGCACAGTGGACGACTACCTGCGTAGCCTGAAGGACCTGCACGCGCGGCTGCGTCCCCTTTACCCCGAGGGGCGGATCGTCGTCTCCGCCGGCGGCAGCGCCTACTTCGACCGGGTCGCGGCGGTTCTCGGTGACATCGACGACGCGCGGGTCGTGGTCCGCTCAGGCGCGTACATCATCCACGACGACGGCTTCTACCGCGGGATCACGCCGTCGGGTCGCGAGAGCGACGCGCCGCAGTTGACGTCGGCGATGCACGTGTGGGCCCGCGTGATCTCTCGTCCCGAGCCCGGCCTGGCCCTCCTCGATATCGGCCGGCGCGATGTGTCGTTCGACGAGGGGCTGCCCGAACCGCAGGTCGCGGCAACGGGTCTCGGGGAAGCGTCCCGGCCGATCCACGCGACGATCTCCGCGGTGAACGATCAGCACGCGTTCCTGCGCCTGCAGTCCGATGATCCGTTGGTGGTCGGCGACGTGGTGCGCGTGGGGCTGAGCCACCCGTGCACGGTGTTCGACAAGTGGCGGGTCATCCCCGTGGTGGCGGACGACTCGGAGAACCCCCGTGTCGTCGACCTGATCTCGACGTACTTCTGATCCGGGATGGAATGACCATGCACGACACACTGATCCGCGGTGCCGCCGTCGTCGACGGCACCGAATCGATGCGCTACACCGCCGATGTGGCGATCACCGGGGGCACGATCTCCGCGATCGGCACCGACCTCGGCGCGGCCCGCCGGGTGATCGATGCCGACGGTCTCGTGCTCAGCCCCGGTTTCATCGACATGCACGCCCATTCCGACCTGCAGGTGTTCCTCAATCCCGAGCACCCGTCCCGGATCACACAGGGCGTCACCTGTGAGGTGATCGGGCAGGACGGCCTGAGCTACGCGCCGGTCTCCGACGCCACGCTCGCCGTCGTGCGGCGGCAGATCGCCGGGTGGAACACCGACCCGCAGGACTTCGACTTCTCCTGGCGCACCGTCGGCGAGTACCTCGACCACATCGACGCCGCGAAGACGGCCACGAACCTGGCCTACCTCGTGCCACACGGCCTGTTGCGCGCGCTCGCACGGGGATTCCACGACGGTGTCGCGTCCCCTGCCGAGGTGGAACGGATGCAGGAGATCCTCGCGCAGGGCCTGCGCGAGGGCGCGGTGGGCCTGTCGACGGGCCTGACCTACACGCCCGCCATGTACGCCGACGACGCCGAGCTGGCGGCGCTGATGCGCACCACCGGCGAGCTCGGCGGCTACTTCTCGCCGCATCACCGCAGTTACGGCGCGGGCGCGATGGAGGCCTACGCCGAGATGATCGACCTGTCGCGGCGCACCGGCTGCCCGCTGCACCTCGCGCACGCGACGCTCAACTTCGGGCCGAACAAGGGCCGCGCGCCGGAACTGCTCGCACTGCTCGACGATGCCGTCGCCGCCGGCGCGGACGTCTCCCTGGACACGTACCCGTACCTGCCCGGCGCCACCACGCTGGCCGCGATCCTGCCCAGCTGGGCGGCGTCCGGCGGCGCCGACGCCACTCTCGCGCGGTTGCGCGACCCCGAGGCGCTGGCGCGGATCCGAGAACACCTGGAGCACACCGGGTCCGACGGCTGCCACGGCGTGATCGCCGAGTGGGACACCATCGAGATCAGCGGTGTCGGCGACGACGCCCTCGCCGGCTACGTGGGCCGCACCATCGAGCGGATCGCCGCGGACGAGGGGCGCGACCCGTTCGACGTGTGCGTGCGGATCCTGCTCGACGACAAGCTCGCCACCGGGATCCTGCAGCACGTGGGGCACGAGGAGAACGTGCGCGCCATCATGCGCCACCCCAGGCACACCGGCGGCAGCGACGGGCTGCTCGTCGGCGGCAAGCCGCACCCGCGCGCGTGGGGCACGTTCGCCCGGTACCTCGGCCACTACAGCCGTGAGTTGGGGCTGATGAGTCTCGAGGAGTGCGTCGGCCACCTCACCGGCCGGGCCGCCCGGCGCCTGCGCCTGGTCCGACGCGGCCTCGTCCGCGAGGGCTACGCCGCCGACCTCGCGCTGTTCGATCCCGAGACTGTGATCGACCGCGCCACTTATGACGACCCGCGCACGCCCGCAGCGGGATTCACGCACGTCTTCGTCCGCGGTGTGGCCGCGCTCGACGACGGCAACCTCACCGGCGAGCTCGCGGGCGGCGCGCTGCGATTGACCGACGAAGGGGTCCTGTAACCGTGACCGAATACTCCGGCCTGCTCGATGATCTGGCCGCCGACCGGGCGCTCACCGTGGTGCGCGCGCCCGAGCTGCCCGATGCCGCGGCGCTCTGCCGCGCCCTCGCCGACGGTGGGATCCGCACCGTCGAGCTCACGTTCACCACGCCCGGCGTGCTCGGGCACCTCGAGCGGGCGGCCGCCGTCGAGGGGACGAACCTGGGCGTGGGCACCGTCCGTACCGCGGCGCAGGCGCGCGACGCGGTGAACGCGGGCGCGCGGTTCCTCGTGACGCCCGACGTGAACGAGGAGGTCGCGCAGGCGGCGCGCGACCTCGGTACCCCGATCTTCCTCGGCGCGCTCACGCCCACCGAGGTGGCGCGCGCCGCGACCCTCGGATCGGTGGCCGTGAAGATCTTCCCCGCCCGTGCGTTCGGTCCCGGGTACCTCAAGGACCTGCACGGCCCCTTCCCCGGTCTGCCGCTGCTGCCGTCGGGCGGCGTCAGCGAGGCCAACGCCAGCGAGTTCCTGGGTGCCGGCGCGATCGCCGTCTGCGCCGGCACGTCCGTCGTGCCCCCGCCACCGTCGCCGCCGGCGACTGGGCCGACATCACCACCCGCGCCGCACGATTCGTCGCCGCGCTCTAGTCCTTCCAGAATCAGGAGAACCACCCATGTCCTCGGCCATCGATTGGCTGCAGCACGACACCGGCGGGTTGTTGACCCTCGCTGCGGTGTCCATCGCCGTGCTGCTACTGCTCATCATCAAGGTCAAGCTCGAGCCCTTCATCGCGCTGATCCTGGTGTCCGTCGGCCTCGCGCTCATCGCGGGTGTCTCGGTGGAGAAGCTCGTCGGCTCGCCGCAGAAGGGGGCCGCCCAATCGATCCTGGAAACAGGGTTCGGCGGCATCCTCGGCCACATCGCGCCGATCATCGGCCTCGGCACGGTGCTCGGCGCCATTCTGGAACGCTCCGGCGGCGCCGACGTGCTCACCAGCTGGCTGCTGCGGATCTTCGGCCCCAAGGGCGCCCCGCTCGCGATGGGCGTCACCGGTCTGATCCTGGGCATCCCGGTGTTCTTCGACATCGGCATCTTCATCCTGGCGCCGCTGGTCTACGTCACGGCCAAGCGCGGAGGCAAGTCGCTGGTGCTGTACGCGATGCCGATGCTCGCCGGCCTGTCCATGACCCACGCGTTCCTCCCGCCCCACCCCGGGCCCGTCGCCGCCGCCGGCCTGCTGCACACCTCGCTCGGCTGGATCATCATCATGGGCCTGATCTGTGGCATCCCGGCCTGGTTCGTCTCCGGCGTGGTCTGGGGCTCGTTCATCGGCAAGCGCGTCCAGGTCGACGTCCCGGAGGAGTTCGTCCCCGAGGAGGCGCACGCGAGCAAGGACCAGCCGTCGCTGGGTCTGATCGCCTTCATCATCGCGGTGCCCATGCTGCTCATCCTGGGCGGCACGTTCGGCTCGGTCACCCTCGATCCGGGCACGAAGCCGTACTCGGTCCTGGTGTTCCTCGGCACGCCCGCGATCGCGCTGACGATCGCCGTGGTGGTCGCCTTCTACCTGCTGGGCATCCGACGCGGGATCACCGCGACGCAGCTCGCGGAGATGACGGGTGCGGCACTCAAGCCGATCGGCATGATCCTGCTGGTGGTCGGCGCGGGCGCCCTGTTCGGCGCGGTGCTCAAGGCCACCGGCGTGGGCACGGCGCTCACGCACTCGATGTCGGACCTCGGTCTGCCTCTGATCGTGTCGGCGTACCTGGTCAGCTGTGCGCTGCGCATCGCCCAGGGCTCGGCGACGGTGGCCATCACCGCGACCGCCGGCATCATCGGCGAGACGGTCGCTGCGGGCGGTTACTCGCAGGCGCAGATCGCGCTGATCGTGATCGCCATCTCGGCCGGCTCGATCATCCTCAGTCACGTCAACGACGGCGGCTTCTGGATCGTCGCGAAGTACTTCAACATGACGGTCAAGCAGACCCTCATGACGTGGTCGGTGCTCGAGACGATCCTCTCGGTGGTGGGCTTCGCGATGGTCCTCATCGTCTGGGCGATCGTCTGACGGTTCCCGCGCGCGCGGGCGGTTCCGGCGATACGTTGGACGCCTGCGCCGCGCGACCCGCGGCGTGCTCCCGGAGTAGATGAGGTGAACGTCAACATGGCTCATGCGCGCGCCGGCCAACCGGCCCTCCCCGAGGACCTGATCGATGTGGAAGCCGTTCGCGCGGCGTACTATTCGACCGTCCCCGACCCCGATGACCCGGACCAGCGGGTCGCGTTCGGCACGTCGGGTCATCGGGGCACCTCGCTGAACGGCAGCTTCAACGAGAACCACATCGCCGCCACCACGCAGGCCATCGTCGAGTACCGCGCGTCCCAGGGCGTGCGGGGCCGCTGTACCTGGCCAAGGACACCCACCTGCTGTCCGGCCCGCGTGGGAGACGGCCGTCGAGGTACTGGCCGCCAACGGCGTCGAGACGCTCATCGACCACGACGACCGGTACACGCCGACCCCGGCGCTGAGTCACGCGATCCTCACCTTCAATCGGGCGCACTCCGGTGTGGAGGCCGACGGGATCGTGGTCACCCCGTCGCACAACCCACCGGCGGACGGCGGCTTCAAGTACAACCCGCCCACCGGCGGCCCCGCGGATACCGACGCGACGAGCGTGATCGCGGCACGGGCCAACGAGATCCTCGAGGGCGGCCTGCGCGACGTGCGGCGCATCCCGGCGCAGGCGCTGGCGTCGGACTCCGTGCAGCGCTTCGACTTCCTCGACTCGTACGTGGGAGACCTGCCGTCGGTGCTGCACCTGGACAAGATCCGCGACGCGGGCGTGCGCATCGGCGCGGATCCGTTGGGCGGCGCGGCCGTCGGCTACTGGGGCGCCATCGGCGACCGGTACAACCTCGACCTCACCGTGGTCAATCCGACGGTGGACCCCCAGTTCGCGTTCATGACGCTGGACACCGACGGCAAGATCCGGATGGACTGCAGCTCCCCGAACGCGATGGCATCGCTCATCGCGAACAAGGACCAGTACGACATCGCGACCGGCAACGACGCGGACTCCGACCGGCACGGCATCGTCACCCCCGACGGCGGGCTGATGAACCCGAACCACTTCCTCGCCGTCGCGATCGACTACCTGTTCGCGTCGCGGAACGGCTGGCGCGACGACGCCGCGGTGGGCAAGACCCTCGTGAGCTCGTCGATGATCGACCGGGTGGTGGCCGAGCAGGGCCGGAAGTTGCTGGAGGTCCCCGTCGGGTTCAAATGGTTCGTGCCCGGCCTGCTGGACGGCAGCGTGGGTTTCGGCGGCGAGGAGTCGGCCGGCGCGTCGTTCCTGCGGCACGACGGGTCGGTGTGGACCACCGACAAGGACGGCATCATCCTGGCGCTGCTGGCCTCGGAGATCCTGGCTGTGACCGGCAAGACGCCGTCGCAGCACTTCGCCGTCCTCGGCGCCGAGTACGGCGTGCCCGCCTACGCCCGCACCGACGCGCCCGCCGGGCGCGAGCAGAAGGCCGTCCTGGCCAAGCTCTCGCCCGAGCAGGTGACCGCCGACGAGCTGGCGGGGGAGCCCATCACCGCCAAGCTCACGCGCGCGCCGGGCAACGGCGCGCCGATCGGCGGGCTCAAGGTGACGACCGAGAGCTCGTGGTTCGCCGCGCGGCCGTCGGGCACCGAGGACGTGTACAAGATCTACGCCGAGTCGTTCAAGGGGGCCGAGCATCTCGCGCGGGTACAGGCGGAGGCCAAGGCCCTCGTCGACGGTGTTCTGGGCGGCTGAGCGCAACCGTCACGCCCTCTGACCTGGGGATCTGCCGGTTCCCGCTATTGTGGTCCGCGTGAGCAAGGGTAAGAGCGCCAAGTACGTTCCCGTGAAGCAGTCCAACACCATGACCTACGTGCTGGGCGGCATCGCCGTCATCGTGGTCATCGTGGTCGTCATCGGCGGCGTGCTGCTGATGAGCAAGAAGGAGGGAACGCCCGCCGATCAGGTGACGACGAAGTTGAACGACGCGACGCCGGCGTTCGTGCTGGGCCGGTCCGACGCGCCGAACACGCTGGACTTCTTCGAGGATCCGATGTGCCCCGCCTGCGGCACCATGGAGCGCACCTATGGCGAGCAGATCACCAAGGGCATCGAGGACGGCAAGATCAAGGTGCGCTACCACCTGGTGTCGTTCCTGAACCGGCAGAGCGCGTCGGGCGACTTCTCCGACCGCGCCGGCGGTGCGCTGCTGGCCATCGCCAAGTCGTCGCTGCCCGACGAGCAGAAGCAGAAGGCGTGGCTGGGCGCCCACACCGCGCTGTTCGCGAACCAGCCCGAGGAGGGCGGCTCGACCGACCACTCCAACGCCGACCTTGCCCGCATCCTGGGTGAGGGCGCCAAGGCCAAGGGCGCCGAGCTCCCCGCCGACACCACCACCGCGATCACCGAGGGTAAGTTCACCGTGGAGTCCGCGCAGAACGCCGGATCGGCGAGCACACTGATGCAGTCGATCGGCGCCACCGGCACGCCGACTGTGGTGCACAACGGCGAGCTGATCACGGTCCAGGGCGACTGGCTGGCCCCGATCCTCGGCTGATTCGGCCCTGACCAGCCGATTTGGCGCGTGCGAGCTGTCTCCTGTAATGTTCTCCGGGCGGGAAACCGCAGGTGAACAACGTGATACGGGGCTATGGCGCAGCTGGTAGCGCACCACACTGGCAGTGTGGGGGTCAGGGTTCGAGTCCCCTTAGCTCCACAACGAAAGCCCAGGTCAGAGTAAGTATCTGACCTGGGTTTCGTCGTATCCAGAACCGCGAAGTGGCCGGCAAGCGAAGTGGCCGGCAAGCGAAGTGGCCGGCAAGCGGCCAAGGGAGGGTGAGGCGCGGCTAGAGCGCGCGCTCCGGATGACCGGGAAGTGTCGCCGCGATCTGCGCCAGACCGTTGTCGTAGACCCGGGAGCGACGTCCGCGTGTGGTGCCGTCACTGAACTACGGGCGTGACAGAAGCGGGAGCGCCTGGCCGTCGGGGAATCGGCTGGGACGATCACGAGCACGTGTGCGCCATGGAGGACGGCGAGCCAGTCCTGCCGCGCACCTACCGTGGTTCCAGGAGCTCGTACACCTCCGAGTCGGGTCTCAACGCGCTCTGGGATACCAGCGGTACCTCCCTTCGCATGGGGACAGGGCCTAGGGTGAAGGGGTGGCCACGACCGATCTGCGCACTGAGATCAAGGAATTCCTGAGGTCGCGGCGCGCGCGGATCACGCCGGAACGTGCCGGACTGCCTGTCTACGGTGGCAACCGCCGGGTCAAAGGTCTGCGCCGCGAAGAGGTAGCGCTACTGGCAGGGGTATCGGTCGATTACTACGCGAGCATGGAACGTGGGGGACTCTCCGGCGCCTCCGACGGGGTGCTCGACGCGTTGGGCTCTGCGCTGCAACTTGACGAAGCAGAGCGCGATCACTTGTTCCGTCTTGCCCGGCGCTCCAGAACACCCCGTGGACCACGTACCCATCCCCGTCGTGGCGCTGCGTCCGGCGCTTCTTCAGGTACTCGACGCCATCACCGATGCACCGGCATGGATTTGCAACGCCCGCTACGACGTGTTGGCCATGAACCACACTGCCCGCGCGTTGTATTCGCCGATGTTGGCTGACACGCGACGGCCCGCGAACACCGCGCGGTTCGTGTATCTAGATCCCGAGGCGGCGAAGGAGTTCTTCGTAGACTACGACCTAGTTGCGCGTGATGTGGCCGCAAAGCTACGCATGGCAGTCGGTCGCAACCCGCACGATGAGGAGCTGATCGCCCTAGTCGGTGAGTTATCAACGCGCAGTGAGCTGTTTCGACAGCGCTGGTCATCTCAGGACGTTCGGCGCCATAGGCCCGGACGCAAACGGCTGCACCATCCGGTAGTCGGCCAGCTCGACTTGGACGTCGAGTCGATGGAGTTGACCGCTGAACCGGGCCTGCTCTTGACGATCTACACCGCGCCCGCTGGAACGACGACCGCGGACGGTCTGGGGCTATTGGCGTCGTGGGCGGCTTGCCAGGAGAGCCTGGCGACCGAGGTGTGAAGCACCCACCGAACTCCACAAGCCATTTCCAGTAGTCGGGGCGCTGAACCGTCGGTGCCGTCGGCCCACCCGGCAATCCCCGTGCCGACGCTAGGTTCCTGTTGCGGTCGTGGCGATCCCGCCGTCGATGGGGATGATGGTGCCCGTCACGTACGACCCGGCCCGGCTAGCGAGGAACACGGCGATACCCGCCATGTCGTCGTCACGGCCGATCCGGCGCAGCGGGGTCTTCTCCGCGATTGTGTCGCCGATGGCGTCAATCGTGGCCGCCATCATCTGCGACGGGAACACTCCTGGGGCTACCGCATTCACCGTGACGTGCTGTGGACCCAGCTCCCTGGCAAGCACCCTGGTGAGTTGATGGATTGCCGCCTTGCTACTGGCGTACGAGTAGTTGGGCGCCTGGGCGACGTGGATGCCCCCGGCAATACTGCCGATGTTGATGATCCGCGCGGGATCATCGGCGGTGCCCGTCCGGCGCAGTGCGGGCAGCAATGCCTGTACCAGCCAGAACGGCGACTTGAGGTTGAGATCGATCACCGTGTCCCACGCCTCGGCGGGGAACGTCTCTAGCGGCTCGCGCCACATCACTCCCGCGTTATTGACGAGGATGTCCAGGCGTTCCGAGTCTGCCGTGACTAGATCGGCGAGGCGCTGACATTCGTCGTACCTGGACAGGTCTGCGGGGATTGCTTGAACGTCGCCGAATTCGGATAGCAGACGCTGTGCCTCCGCGCACGCGTCTGCCGTGCGCGAGCTGACGACGACGCGGGCGCCCGCCTGCAGGAGGCCGCGCGCGATCATCATCCCTATACCCTTGGTGCCGCCGGTGACGAATGCGTACTTTCCGGTCAAGTCGAAAAGATCGGAGCTTGACCCGGTTTCCCGGACAGTTGGTGTGACAGGAGTCAGGCTACGCCTGAGAGACCGTGGAGGGCCTCGTGGTACTCGTTCTCGAAGTCGATCGGCGAGAGGTAGCCGATGCTCGAGTGCCGCCGGCGTGGGTTGTACCAGGCTTCGACCCATTCGAAGATCGCCGACGCGAGTTGCTCGGGCGAGTCCCACTCTTCGGTGTCGAGGAGCTCGCGCTGCATGGTCGACCAGAATGATTCCATCATGGTGTTGTCCACCGATGAGGCGACCCTACCCATCGACCCGAGGAGCCCCGCTCGGCGCAGACGATCACCGAAAACCCATGAGGTGAACTGACTTCCACGATCGGAGTGGACAATCGTCTCACCGTCGGGTTGCCGTCGCCACAGGGCGTACTGCAGGGCGTCGACGACCAGCTCGGTGCGCATGTGATCGGCGATCGACAAACCGACCAGGCGGCGGGAAAAGGTGTCGAGGACGCCGCAGCAGTAGATCTTCCCAGCCCTGGTGGGATGCTCGGTGACGTCCGTGCACCACAGCTCATCCGGTGCGTCGGCGGTGAACTGCCGCTGCACCAGATCTTCGAAGACAGCGGCAGCACGCTTGTGCCGCTTCATTTTCCGTGACCCTCCGATCCCACTGATGCCCAGCAGTCGCATCAGCCGGGCGACCCGCTTACGCCCGACCTTCTCACCACCGGCCAAGCGCAGGTCTGCGTGCACCCGCGGAGAGCCGTAACACCCCCGCGACCGGGCATGGACATCGAGGATCGTGTCCGCCAGGTGTGCATCAGATTCGTCCCGGGCCGAGGCCGGCCGGTCGCGCCACTCGTAGAAGCCGGACCGCGACACCCTGAGCGCCTCGCAAGCCACCGCGACGTCGAAACCGTCTGCGGCCAGTTCGTGGACCAGCGAGAACATCATTTTGGGAGGATGTCCTCCCGCGCGAAGTACGCCGACGCGCGCTTGAGGATCTCCACCTCCTGCTCCGTGCGCTTCTTATCGCGGCGCAGCTGGGCGAGCTCCGCCCGCTCCGTGGTGGACAGGCCTTCCTTGCGGCCGGCATCGACATCGTCGATGCTCATCCACCTGCGCAGACACGACTCGGAGATCCCGAGATCCTTCGCGATCTGGATGACAGACGCCCCCGGCTCACGGGTCAGATCAACCGCGCGGCGGCGGAACTCCTCAGGATGCGGCTTCGGCATGACATGGACTCCTCTCCTGCAGCAGCAACGCTACAGATCAGGTGTCCGGGAAACCGGGTCAAGCTCCATCCGAGTGTGTGCTGGATTGGTTGCCTGCCATTGGTATTCGTCCGTTCTTCGTGGGTGCACGTGATGAAATGGTCACGCGTACGGTGCAACTGAGCAAGATGAGCGAGGCCCTGCGGTCCCACGCGGTTGCTATGAAATGCTGACGACGCCGACCTTCGGGATACCTCGGTCGAACCCTGGCGCACTGTCCGCGCACCTCGTGGATCCACGGATTTCGCCCTCGCTCACCTACGGCAGCCGACTCGAATAGGTTGCCAGGAATCCCTGGACGTCTGGCAGTGCCTGGCGGTACATGTACTGCCAGCCCCTGTCAGGCCCACAATCGAGAAACCCCCTCCGATCCGGAGGGGGTCTCTGCTGCTGTCATCGGCGTGGTGCGCCGGCGTGCGCGGTGTTATCGAGATCGCGACGGATCGCTCAGCAGCGTGTCCCGCAGCTGGCGCTTGAGGATCTTGCCGGACGGGTTGCGAGGGATCGCGGTGGCGACGACCAGCTCGTGCGGAATCTTGTAGCGCGCGATCCGGGGGCGAGGAACTCCTCGAGCGCGTTCAGTGTGAGCGTCCTGCCGTCTGCAACGGTGACGATAGCGACGATGCTCTCGCCGTACTCGTGATGCGGTCGACCGACGACCGCGGCGTCCACGACGTCCGGGTGCGCCGCGATCGCACCTTCGACCTCGACCGAATAGACGTTGCGGCCGCCCGTGATGATCATGTCTTTGAGCCGGTCCACGATGGTCATGTACCCGTCCGCGTCGAGGCGGCAGACGTCACCGGTGTGAAGCCACCCGTCCACGATCGTGTCCGCAGTCGCCTGGGGCTTGCCCCAGTATCGCTTCATGACGGTCTCGCCGCGCAGCAGCAACTCGCCGACTCCCCCGGGGGCGACAGGTTCTCCGTCGATATCGACGAGGCGGCACTCCATGCCCATCATCCCCTGGCGGCCGCTCGCGTCGGGCCGGCTGCGGACCTGGGCACTGTCGCAGAAGATGCCGCTCGGCCCAGCCTCGGTCTGGCCGCACAGCTGGATCAGGTCGACACCGGGAAGGGTCGCGACGAGCTCTTCGACAGCGCTTGGCGGCATCGGTGCCGCGCCGAACATGCCTGTGCGCCATGCGGACAGGTCCCGCCGACGGAGATCGGGCTGCCGGAGGAGGAACTGATACATCGTCGGGACGCCGAAGAACATCGTGATCCTGTGCTGTTCCAGGTCGTCGAGCACTTTGGCAGGGTCGAACCCGGCGTGAACGACATGGGTCGCGCCGACCAGGGTGCCGGGTATCAGCATGAGGCACAGTTCGGCGGCATGGTAGAGCGGCGCGACGTGCAACATGCGGTCCGCGTCGCGGATGCCGCAGGTGCCGAGCATCGTGACCGCCGTCCACATCGCCCGGTGATGGTCGAACAACGCTCCCTTGGGGTTTCCTGTGGTTCCTGAGGTGTACAGGATCTGGGCATCGTCCGACTCGGCTACGTCGTCATCGACGGCTGTGTGCTCTCGGACAGCCGCGGCAGCGATCAGATCGTCGTGGTCCGGGTTCGGACCGAGTGCGACGACCTGCACGTCGTCGGGCAGGCCCCCGTCGACCACTGCGCTGACCACTGAGGCCAGGGCGGGGTCGTGGATCAGCAACCGCGCACCGGAGTCGCGCACGATGTACGCCACCTCGGGTGCCGACGACGCGGGATTGATCGGAACGAAGACGGCGCCGATGCGGTGTACCGCGTAGAAGGCCACGATGAATCGGTCGGAGCTCGGTGCGAGCAGTGCGATCCGGTCTCCTTTCCTCAGTCCGCGCGCCGTCAGCTCTGCGGCGACCTTGTCGACGACGGTGTCGAGTTCCGCATAGGAGTAGCTGGTGTCGCCGAACAACACGGCGATGCGATCCGGCACGCGGGCCGCGGTGTCGCGAAGGGTGGAAGCGATCGTGGGCATCGGGTGTGCCTCCGTAGTGTGATGGACGTCTCTCTTCATCAGATTAAGTGAAGATGTACAAGTGTGCAAGCATCACTTCGATTGCGAAAATCTAGCGAAAACGATCGAGATCTGCTCTACTAAGTGAATCGCCAATAGTTAAGGAGAAGCGATGTCTCATCGTGTCATGGTCGCCGGTGTGGGAATGATCCCGTTCACCACGCCGCGGAACTCCGCGACGTACGACGTCATGGGAGAGCAGGCGGTTACGGCCGCTCTCGCCGATGCCGGAATCGACTTCGGGACGGTCCAGCAGGCCTACGTCGGGTACGTGTACGGCGACTCCACCGCCGGGCAGGCGGCCCTGTATCGGGTCGGTACCAATGGGATTCCGATCGTCAATGTCAACAACAACTGTTCGACGGGGTCGTCGGCTCTGTTCCTGGCGCGCCAGGCGATCGAGCACGGGATCGCCGATGTGGTCCTGGCGCTGGGATTCGAGCAGATGCAGCGCGGGGCCCTCGCGATGACGTATGCGGATCGACCGTCGCCGTTCGATGCGTTCAACGAAGTCGTACACGGGATTCAGGGCGAGAGCGATGCGCCCTTCGCCCCGCAGTTCTTCGGCGGCGCCGGCCGGGAGTACGCCGAACGGTACGGAGTCGATCCGGCTCTGTTCGCCGAGGTTGCGGTCAAGGCTCGCCGGCATGCGGCCAACAACCCCAACGCAGTGTTCCGGGACCCGGTGACCGCCGAGGAGGTTCTTGCGTCGCCGCAGATCTACGGTCCACTGACCCGGTTGCAGTGCTGCCCACCGACGTGCGGCGCCGCAGCCGCGGTACTCGTGAGTGAGGAGTACGCGCGCAAGCACTCGTTGAACAGCGGAGTCGTCGTTGCGGCACAGGCCATGACGACCGACACGGACTCGACCTTCGGCGAAGGTTCGATGATGAAGATCGTCGGCTACGACATGAGCAGAGAGGCCGCACGGCAGGTCTACGAAGCAGCGGGCGTAGGCCCTCGAGACGTCGACGTCGTTGAACTTCACGACTGCTTCACCACGAACGAGGTGCTCGCGTACGAGGCGTTGGGACTGACTGACGAGGGCACCGCCGAGAAGTTCATCGCCGATGGCGACAACACCTATGGGGGGCGCGTCGTCACCAACCCCTCCGGTGGGCTCCTGTCGAAGGGGCATCCGCTCGGCGCGACAGGGTTGGCGCAGTGCGCCGAACTGGTCTGGCAGCTCCGCGGCACAGCTGGCCCTCGTCAGGTCGAGGGCGCGGCGGTCGCCCTCCAGCACAACATCGGTCTCGGCGGTGCAGCCGTCGTCACCCTCTACCAGAAGGAGAACGGAGTCCGATGACCATCGCTCCCGACGTGGTCGGCACCCGGTTGCCGTCCACGGAACTGACGATCGACCCCGGCAGGCTGCGGCTGTTCGCCAAAGCCATCGGCGAGACCGATCCCGTCTTCACCGACCTGGCCACCGCGCGAGCTGCAGGGCATCCCAGCCTCCCCGTGCCCCCGACCTTCCTGTTCGCCATCGAACTCGAACAACCCGAACCGTTCGACTGGCTCGCCGCCATCGGCGTCGATCTTCGGCGCGTTCTGCACGGCGAGCAACGTTTCGAGTACCACTCGGTCGCCCACGCGGGTGACGTTCTCACGGCGCACCCGAGCATCGCCGACGTCTACACGAAGAAGGGCGGCGCGCTCGAGTTCATCGTCAAGCAGACGTCCATTACGCGCGCGAACGGGGAGAACGTTGCGGACCTGACGTCCGTGATCGTCGTCCGCAACCCGGAGGTGGCACGATGATGCGGCTGGAACAGATCAGCGCGGGCACCGACCTGCCCGCCCTCGACATCACCCCGATCACTCGAACCACGCTCGCGCTGTTCGCCGGCGCGTCGGGCGATCACAACCCGATTCACATCGACATCGACTTCGCCAGGTCGGCAGGCAGCGACGACGTCTTCGCGCACGGGATGCTCTCGATGGCGTACCTCGGACGGCTGCTCACGGCGTGGTTCCCCGTCGAATCCATCCGCACCTTCGATGTGCGCTTCGGTGCGATCACCCCAGTTGCGGCCCGGGCCACTGCCTCGGGGACGATCGCGGCGATCGAGGCGGTCGACGGCGAACGCCGTGCGCAACTCGACCTCGCAGTCACCCTGGCAGACGGCACCGTCACCCTCACCGGCCACGCGGTGGTCGCCTTCGGAAAGGACGAATAGACATGGGAAAGCTCGACGGCAAAGTCGCCCTCATCACTGGATCGGGCCGCGGAATCGGTCGTGAGATCGCGCTCAAGCTCGCCGCTGACGGCGCCTCGATCGTGGTGAACGATCTCGACCCCGACCCAGCGGCCGAGACGGTCGCCGCCATCGAGGCCGTCGGCGCCCGGGCGGTCGCCGTTCCCGGCAGCGTGACCGCTGCCGGGTTCGCCGAGGGCTTCGTGGGCGCGGCGGTCGACGAATTCGGCGGTCTGGACATCGTGGTCAACAACGCCGGCTACACCTGGGATTCGGTCATCCAGAAGATGACCGACGAACAGTGGGACGCCATTGTGGACGTGCATCTCACCGCGCCGTTCCGCATCCTGCGCGCCGCGCAACCGATCATCGCGGAACAGGTCAAGCGCGCCCGCGCCGCCGGCGAACCGGTGCCGTGCCGGAAGGTCGTCAACGTCTCATCCATCGCGGGGCTGGGAGGGAACGCGGGGCAGGCGAACTACGCCGCGGCGAAGGCCGGTGTGACGGGCCTGACCAAGACGCTCGCCAAGGAATGGGGGCGCTACAACGTCACCGTGAACACCGTCGCGTTCGGCCTGATCAAGACGCGCCTGACCGAGGCGCCGGCAGGCAGCGGTGGGACGATCGACGTGGCGGGCAACGAGATCAAGGTCGGGGTGAATCCGGACCTGCTCACGACCATGGAGCAGATGATCCCGCTCGGCCGGGGCGGGACACCCGCGGAGGCCGCCGGTGCGGTCTATCTCCTGTGCATTCCCGAGTCCGACTACGTCAGCGCGCAGACCCTCGTCTGTGGCGGAGGGTTCACCATCTGATGGTCACGGTGGACACCGCCGACGGCATCGCGACGATCATCCTCGATCGGCCCGAGCGCCTCAACGCGCTCACGACGGAGTCGATGGACGAGCTGCGCGCGGCGTTCGAACGGGCAGCGACGTCCGACTCGGTCACCGCGGTGGTGCTCACGGGGCGTGGCCGCGGGTTCTGCAGTGGACTCGACCTGGTCGATCTGGACACCACCATCGACGATCTCGGCAAGCACGTCGAGCAACTCATGCACACGAATCTGAATCCTCTCTGCGAGACGATCCTCCACTCGCCCGTACCGGTCGTCGCAGCGGTCAACGGGCCGTGCGTCGGCGGCGGTCTGGGCTTGGCGTTGTCCGCCGATGTCGTCATCGCGGCGGAATCGGCGTACTTCCTGGTCCCGCAGGTCGCGGCCCTCGGCATCGTCCCCGATGCGGGAGCGACGTGGCTCCTACCACGTCTGGTGGGGCGTGCCCGCGCCCTCGGGATGAGCTTGACCGGCGAGCGGATCACCGCTGAAACCGCGGAACGATGGGGCCTTCTGTGGCGGTGCGTTCCCGATGCGGACCTGCTCGCCGAGGCACACGCGCTGGCCGCGCGGATCGCGAGGGCACCCGCCGCCGCGATCGCAACGCGCGCGCTGGTCGATGAAGCCACCTCCGGGACCATCTCGTCATTGCTGCGAGCGGAAGCGAGGACGCAGCGGGCGTTGTTCCGGGAGCCGATCGTGAGGGAGAACATCATGGGGTTCGCCGCGCGGTGAACTAGGCGACGTCTCGGGTGCGGGGCCGGGGCACCGCTCGGGGGTGGATTACCCTGGGGGCCGTCCCGCCTCGCTCCGCGAGGAAGAGGGCAAGGAGGTTCCAGTGAGCGCCCCTGCACCCGGCACACGCCCGGCGAACCGTCGCGAGATCGTGGTGGCCGCGGCGTCCGAGCTGTTCCACGATCGCGGCTACTCCAATGTGTCGATGAAGGACATCGCCGATGCGGTCGCGGTGGGACCATCCTCGCTGTATCGGCATTTCCGTAACAAGAACGACCTCTTGGAGGCCGTGATCGCGGACGATCTGGCGGCGGTGCTGGGCGCCGTCGACGCCGCCTCGGATCGATCCGGCGATCTCATCGTCGCCCGGCCGCGTCACAGCTCGAGCATCGAGCTGTCGGGGTGCTCTGGCACAGGGAGGTACGGCACCTTTCGACGTCCGCCAATCGGACGATCAGGTCCCAGATTCAGTCGATCACCGCAGTGATTGCCGCAGAGCTCGCACGGCGCCGGCCGGAGTTGTCGTCGCAGCAGGTCCGGTTTCTGACCGCTGCACTGCTCGGCGTTGCGACCAGCGTGTCCTTCCACTCCGTCGAGGTGCCGCCGGACCTGCTCGCCGAGCTCCTACGCGCGGCCGTCGAGGTTTCGCTGCCCTCGCTGGAGCGACGCGAACTCAAGGCCGGGGACGAGGCGAGCGCTTGGGCGCCATCGCGCCGAGAGGCGATCGTCGCCGCTGCCACCGGGTTGTTCGCCGACCGTGGCTATGCCGACGTGTCGATCGACGACATCGGCGCTGCCGTGGGGATCGCCGGCCCGAGTGTCTACAACCATTTCGATACGAAGTCGGAGATCCTCATCCTCGCGATGGACCGCGGGAATGAAATGCTCCTAGCCGACATGCACCGGACGTTCCGCCGCTCCGCGAGCGCGGCTGATGCACTGGAGCACCTGGTAGCGGGCTACCGCACCTTCGCGCTCGAGAACAGTGACCTCATCCGCTTACTCAACACCGAGACCGATCAACTCCCTCCAGAAGAGAGAGCGCGAATCCGTGCGACGCAGCGCAGCTACATCGCGGAGTGGACTCGGATCGTCCTTCAGGCGGGCGCCGCCCCCGATGAGGAGCAAGCACGTATTCGGGTTCAAGCTGTTCTCGCCGTGATCAACGATATCGCCAGTACGCCCAGCCTGCGCGCTCTCGACGGCCTGGATTCCGCAACAGACGCCGTTTGCACGGTGCTCCTTCTCGACGGTGAGCGAGCGCGACAGTCACCCGACTAGGGTCCACGACTGCCGCGACGATGAAGATTTCGGCGCCGCCCCGCCCAGCGGGCACGGCGCCGTTCGCACTGTCGGTGTTCGACAACGTGCACAAGGGAGAGGGCGTCGTCGAAGACCTGTGCCGCGCGCCGGCGCCATCCAGGCGCACCGTCAGGCCCCCGCGGCGGAACGCGAACGCGGCGCGTACCCCGAACGGTTCGTGAACGGCACGGGCGTCGTGGTCGCGGCCCGATTGGACGAACCGCACCGGGCCATTCGCCCACGCGCGGGCCCGTTCCCGGCCCACAATACGAGGCACTTGTCGAACGTACGGAGGTCGTCGCCGCATGCAGTCCTGGTCCGAGATCGTCGCCGATCTCAGTCGGAACTGGCCGGTGTACGTCTCCATGCCGATCATCGCCGCGCTCATCGGCTGGGGAACCAAGCTGGTGGCCATCCGGATGATGTTCCGGCCGCAGAGGTTCAGGGAATCGGCAAGCTCGGGTGGCAGGGCATCATCCCGCGCCGCGCACCGCAGATGGTGGAGGTGCTCTGCGAGACGATCACGGGCAGGTTGGTGACGGCTCGGGAGATCGCCGAGAAGATCGACGGTGCCGAGGTCGCGGCCCTGATCGAACGCCCGGTGCGCGCCGAGGTGGGGCGGATCGTGCGCGAAATCATGCCCGAGTACCAGCCCACCCTGTGGCACCTGCTCCCGCCGGTCGCGCAGGACCTGGTGGTCGAACGGGTGCAGGACGCGTCGCCCGACGTGGTGGTGCGGATCACCGAGGCCATCGCCGAGAACATCGACGACCTCTTCGACCTGCAGGAGATGGTGACGGCCGAGTTCCTCGCGGACCCGGACACACTGGAATCGATGTTCCTGGACGTGGGGCGTCGCGAGTTCGCGTTCATCCGGCGCAGCGGGCTGGTCTTCGGCTTCTGCATCGGCCTGGTGCAGCTCGCGGTGTGGGCGCTGTTCCGCAATCCTTACGTGATGCCGCTGTTCGGCCTGTTCACGGGCTGGTTCACCGACTGGGCGGCGCTGCGGCTGATCTTCAACCCCAAGGAGCCGAAGCGCTACCTGGGCGTGATCACCTGGCAGGGGCTGTTCCTCAAGCACCGCATTCCGGTCTCACAGGAGTACGGCACCCTCATCGCGACGCGGGTGCTCACCTCGGACCGGCTGATGCGCGGCGTGTTCACGGCCCGAAGTCGCAGCAAGTGGTGACGGTGGTCGCCGACGTGGTCGAGGACGCCCTGCGTGATCACCTGGGCGACCTGGAGACCTTCACGGGCCTCGACCTGGACTCGCTGCCGATCCTCAAGGAACTCGGGATCGCCGACCTGCCGGGATTGGGCGTCCTCCGGTCGGATACGGGCGAACTGCCCGTCTCGAGCCTGCTTTCGGTGGTGTCGGAAGTGCTCAACGGCCCGGCGCGCGGCGTCAGCGGCCTCGGACTGGACCTTGCGCGGGTCACGCCGATGTGCAACGCCGTGGCCTCCGATCTGGTCGCGGTGCTGCCGGACCTGCTCACCGGCGCCGAGGACTACCTGACCCGCGTCATGGAGATCCAGCCGATCATGGCGGAGAAGATGGCGGCCATGACGCCGGAGGAGTTCGAGAGCGTGCTGCGGCCGGCCTTCCAGGCCGACGAGCGCACGTTGATCATGGTCGGCGCGATTCTTGGCTTCCTGGTGGGCGAGCTCCAGGTGCTGATGGTGGAGCATCTCACGCATTAGGATGTGATTTAGGTCACAACGCATTGCGTAATGATTACGCGGCGCATAATGTCTTTCTTACGCAAACGCGTAACAACGAAATGAAAGAGGAGCACATCATGGCTGACACCAAGAAGAAGAACAAGGCGATCACCGAGCCGTCGATCAGCAACTTCCTGTCGGGCGTCGTGGGCAACACCAAGGACCTCGTCGACAACCTGATCGAGACCGCGTCGGAGGGTGAGAAGAAGGCTCGCAAGGGCGCGCAGAAGATCGCCAAGAAGGACGTCAAGCTGCTGCGCAAGCAGACCGAGGCCCTCAACGACCAGGTGAAGAAGCTCTCGAAGGTCACCAAGGCCAAGTGACCGGAGTTCATCTCCACACTGTCACTCGCGGCTCACCCGGGAAGCGCCACGCGGCGCGTCTCGGGTGATTCTGCGTTGAGCGGGCGAGAAGTAGGCTCGACAACAGCGTCACCCTACGAGGAGGGGTCATGACCGACGACGAACCGTATCTGATTAAGCGGTACTCCAACCGGAAGCTGTACGACTCGGTCCGGCGCCGCTTCACCACGCTCGACGAGATCGCCGCGCTGCTCGATTCCGGTGTGCGCGTGCTGGTCCGCGACCACGAGGTGGGCACCGACCGCACCGACGAGGTGCTCGCCCAGGTGCTGCGGCGGCAGGCGCAGAGCTCGCCGCGCAGCTCGAGCCTCCTGGCCGATCTGCTCCGCGCGCCCGCCGACGTCGCGCAGACGGTGGTCACGGGCATCAAGGAGGGCGCCGGTCAGGAAGCCGACGGTGCCGCCCCCGGCAAGGGCGACAAGCCCAAGTCCGGCAAGTCCGCGAAGTCCAAGGCGACGCCGCACAAGGGCGCGGGCGCGACGAAGAAGGCCGGCGCGAAGAAGCCGAAGGATCCCGACGCCGAGGGCGATCGCCGCGATGAGGAGATCCGCGAACTACGCGAGCAGGTCAGCCAGCTCACCGAGGCCGTGACGCTCCTGCTCAAGGAGAAGACGGGCGAGTAGCCCGCGCGGACGCGAGCATCGCCGCCGCCACCGCGGTCCACACCACCGGGGCGACCCACGCGTCGGCGCGGCCGACGGAGGCCATCCAGTTCAACTCCGCGGCTTCGCCGAGCCGGAGCGTGGCCTGCCCGTACATGCCGATCGGGAACACGATCGACCACAGCGCGAGGCGGAAGAGCGGCACGCCGGAGATCGGCGCCACTGCCAGACGGTGAGCGCCAGCAGCAGGGGTGCCAGCCAGGTGGCGAACGCCCACAGGCACAGGCAGACCGCGAGCACGAACTCCGGTGCGATGATCCGCTGATCGGCGGGCAGCGCGGCCAACTCCGAACCCGCCAGGATCGAGATCGCGGCCGAGCCGAAGAACACCCAGTACGGCGCCACCTCGTGGCCGGGCGGTAGCGGCGAGAGCATCATTCGCGCCGCGACCAGTGCGGCGACGAGCACGAGCTGCGCGAGTCCCAGCCCCCACCACAGGGTGGCGACGGTGTTCAGTCCGTGTCCGGGCGCGAGCGGGGCCAACAGCCCCGCGACCACGGCGACGGACTGCGTCGCGACGCCCCACAGGAACCAGGTGCCGTCGGCGCCGCCCAACGGGTCGGGCGAGGCGGCGGTGCTGTTGTCGATCACCCGTTGCGCCGGTACCAGGTAGCCGAGCGCGAGCCACGTCGCGAGCGCCACCGCCGCGACGGCCGCTGCCGGCACCGTCGCGCCGCGGAGCGCGAGGTACCCCGCCAGCACCGACGCGCCGGCGGGCACCGTCAGCGCCGTGAACCGGGCGGCGGCGATCTCGGCCCGGATGGTCGACGGGGTGTGCACGCGCACGAGTGCCGCGCCCGTCAGCGCGAGGAACGCGGCCGCGGCGATGCCGAAGAGGACGTCCGCGGGTCGCGTCGCGCCGACGGAGTGCAGCAGCGTGGCCACGATCCCGGTGGCCATGACGAACGCGAACCTGCCCAGTGCGTGGCCGGGCGGCGGGTTCAGCAGGCGGGAGACGGGTCCGTTGCGCACCCGATGATTGTCTCCCACCGCCGAACCCGATCGGTGGCAGGATCGAACCATGACAGACGACGCCATCCACGACCGCATCGACGCCCTGATCGCGGAGGAGCGCTCGCTCCGGGAGCGGCTCGGCGCCGGCGAGATCAGCGAGAGCGATGAGCACGCGCGGTTGCGGGTGCTCGAGACCCAGTTGGACCAGGCGTGGGACCTGCTGCGCCAGCGCCGGGCCAAGCGCGAGTTCGGCGAGAACCCCGACGGCGCCGCCACCCGGTCGGCGAGCACCGTCGAGGACTACCGCAACTGACGCTCCGGCCCGTCAGCGGATCGGCGCCGGAATCCGGTGTCGGACGCGCAGCGCGACGCGCACGGGTGCTCACACTCCGGACAGGTGTTCCCGCAGCCGGTCGAGGAACGGCGACTGCGCCTTCACCAGCTTCTCCGCAGCCTCCTCGGGGCCGAACCAGCCGGCACGGTCGATCTCGGGGAAGCTCAGCATCCGGCCCGAACCGCGCGGCCACTCGAGCTCGAACTCGTTGGAGTGGATCGCCGTCGCGTCGAAGTCGCCCTCGCGGGCGAAGACCGCGACCGTCTTCCCGCCGGACTGCCGGACGGAGCCGAGTGGCACCGTCGGGCCGGGAGGCGCGGGGAGCCCAGCTCCTCCGCGAACTCGCGCTCCGCGGCGACCAGCGGTTCCTCGTCGGTGTACAGGCCCTTCGGGATCGACCAGGCGTGGGCGTCCTTGCGGCTCCAGAAGGGGCCGCCCATGTGCCCGAGCAGCACCTCGACGGCGCCGCCGGGGCGGCGGCGGTACAGCAGGAGCCCGGCACTGGTCGTGGTCACGCCTCGGAGCGTAGCGCTGCTGGCAGCGTGAGTGCAGGTCACACATCTGGTCCAACCAGTTGACCAGAGGGGTCTGCCGTGCCATGCTGCTCGCCATGGACATCACCCCCATCGCCAGGACCTCGGTCTCGGACGAGGTGCTCGCGCGCATCGTCGACGAGATCCTGTCCGGGCGGCTCGCGCCGGGCGACGCGTTGCCGGGCGAGCGTGACCTCGCCGAGCGCTTCGGCGTGAACCGGCACGCCGTCCGCGAGGCGCTCAAGGGCGTGCGTCAGGCCGGCCTCGTGCACATCGCGCAGGGCGGGAAGACCCGTGTGCTCAACTGGCGCGAGAGCGCCGGCCTCGACGTGCTCAGCGCGGTGGCCGCGGCGGGTGTGGTTCCGCCGCTCCTGTTGCTCCGCGACGTCACGCAGATGCGGCGCATCGTCGCGGCCGACGCCGCGCGCCTGTGCGCCGAGCGCGCGTCCGATGCCCAGCGAACCGCTGTTTCCGAGCTGGCGCAGGGCTATCCGGACGGCGGGTTCGCCGCCGACACGGCGTTCTGGACCGCCGTCATCGACGGCGCCGGCAACCTCGCCTACCGGCTCGCCCTCAACACGCTCCTCGCCGGCATGCGGGGCGTGGGGGAACAGGTCTTCCGGTCGCTCGGGCTCGACGGTGAGCTGCTGGACCGGCAGGCGCACCTCGATCTCGCCCGGCACATCGCCGACGGTGACGGCGACGCCGCCCACGACCTGACCTCCGCCCTGCTCGGCGGCATCGTCGCCACCCTGGACGGCCTCGCGTCCGACGCCGTCACGAATCCGTAGAAAGACCGGGTACCACCGTGTTCGACCTCATCCAAGCCGCCATCCCGGTGTTCGTGCTCTGCCTCGTGCTCGAGTACCTCTCGTTCCGGTTCCTCCCGGACGACGACGAACTGGGCTACGACCTGCGCGACTCCCGCACGAGCCTCACGATGGGCATCGGGAACGTGATCATCAACCTGGGCTGGAAGCTCGTGGTGCTCGCGGCCCTGGCGGGTGCGTACCTCATGGCACCCGTGCACCTCCCGGCCACGAACCCGCTCACCTGGGTGCTGCTGTTCGTGGCTGACGATCTGGCCTATTACTGGTACCACCGCACGCATCACACGATCCGGGTGCTGTGGGCGAGCCACGTGGTGCACCACTCGAGCCGGTACTACAACCTGTCCACCGCGCTGCGGCAGACCTGGACCCCGTTCACCGCGCTGCCGTACTGGATCCCGTTGGCGCTCATCGGCATCCCGCCGTGGATGATCCTGCTGCAACAGTCGGTGAGCCTGCTCTACCAGTTCTTCATCCACACCGAGCGGGTCGGGACGCTGTGGCGTCCCGTCGAGTTCGTGATGAACACGCCGTCGCACCACCGCGTGCACCACGGTTCCAACGCCGAGTACCTGGACCGCAACTACGGTGGGATCCTCATCGTGTGGGACCGGCTGTTCGGGACGTTCGAGCCCGAGGGAGCGCGGGTGCGGTTCGGGCTGACGAAGAACATCGATACCCACAATCCGCTGAAGGTGGCCACCCACGAGTACGCCGCGATCTGGCGGGACGTGCGCGCCGCCCGCGGCTGGCTTGAGCGCTGGGGCTACGTGGCGAAGGGGCCGGGCTGGTCCCCGGTCCGGCGGGCGTCCCCGCCGAGGCCGTCGCCGACTGACGCCGGGAGAGCACGGCGTTCGCGACACCGGCGCCCAGCACGACGAGGGCGGCGACCAGCGGTGCGCACTGCGCGACCGCGGTGCCGGCGCTCTCGGCCAGCGCGCCGTTCACGGCGGACGCCAGCGACTGGCCCAGGATCAAGCCGCTGCCCAGGATCGTCATGACGGTGGCGGAACGGCCGAGCGGGCTGCGCTCGGCACCGAGGCTGAACTCGGTCACCAGCGTCGGCCCCACGCCGATGCCGGCGATCGCGAGGCCGGCGATGAGCACCGGCAGAGACGGCGCGGCGGCGATCAGGACGGCGCCGAACACGAGCACCGTCGCGAAGCTCACCCACCGCGCGGCGATGCTGAACCGCTCGGGCAGCAGTGCCGAGCCCAGGGCGAGGGCGGCCGAGCCGACGCCCATGACGCCGTAGAACAGGCCGGCCGATTCCGTGTTGCCCGAGTCGCGCATGAAGGCGGTGAGGCCGGTGAGGGTCGAGCCGAAGAACAGGCCCATGCCGAAGACGCCGACGATCACGGTGAACAGCAGGGGATTCGCCAGCTCGCGCGCCGGCGCCTGGACGACGGTGCCGTCGCCGTGCCGCTCGGTGGTGCGCCCGCTGGGGTGCAGGGCGAAGGCCGAGACGAAGAGCGCGGTGAGTACCGCCGCGCCGATCATCGGGGCGGCGGGCGACATCGTGGTCGCCAGCAGGCCGACGATGACGGGCCCGAAGACGAAGATCATCTCGTCGGCGGCCGATTCGTAGGCCATGACCGACAGTAGGGTGCGCACCCGGCGGCCCTCGGGCAGCTTCGTGGTGATCATGGTGACCAGGCGGCTGCGCGACATCGGACCCACCTGCGGTGCGCTCGCGCCGACCAGCGCGGCCGAGGCGAGCACGGCCCAGCCGGGCAGCGGGCTGAACACGACCCACGTCATGAGCAGCAGCGCGAGGCTGTTCGCGATCCCGGCCACGAGCACCGCGCGGCGCTGGCCGAACCGGTCCGCCGCGGCGCCGACGAGCGGACCAACGAGTGCCGAGCCGATTCCGACCATCGCGGAGCTCAGGCCGCCGAAGGCCAACGAATCACGGCCGGCCACCACCAGGGTGAGCACGCCGACCACCATCATGGCGAACGGGAGTCGTGCGACGAAGGCCACCGGGAAGTAGTTGCGCCCCGCGACCGAGAGCAGAGTCGGTGCGGGGAGGAGGATTTACGAGGGTGCGTCTCGTGGGGCATGGTGGCGGTCACCGTCGTAGGGCCTTTCCGCGGCGCTGCGGCCGCCATCGTTTCGACGTGCCGCCTTGGGTGCCCGGAGGGTCGTGCCAGGTAGATACACGGAGCTCGTGCCGCGGGTGCGCGGCCGAATCATCCTATCAATTCAGCGCTCGGATCGCTGCCCGGCGAGACGCGGATCACCTCGAGCGGAACCGTGCTGGTGTGGTGGAACCCCATGGCGTCGTAGAGCCGCTGTGCCGGGTTGTCGTCGGAGGTGTGCAGGAACGGGAGGTCGCCGCGCTCGCGGATGCCGTGGGCGACCGCGCGGATCAGCCGGGACGCGAGGCCCCGCCCCCGGGCCTCGGGCGCGGTGCACACTGCGCTGATCTCGGTCCACCCCTGCGGGTGCATGCGCTCCTCGGCCATGGCGATGAGAGCCCCGTCGGCATCCCGGATGCCCAGGTACGTGCCCAGTTCGACGGTGCGCGGCAGGAACGGCCCGGGCTTCGTCCGCTCGACGAGGGCGGTCATCTCGGGAACGTCGGCGGCGGTGAGGCGCACGGCCTCCGGCTCGGGCGCGGTCTCCACCGTGCTGCCGTCGTACTGCACGAGGCCGATCGTCTCGACCACGGTCCACCCCGCGGGGAGCGGCGTCGCGCGGTCGCGCAGCAGCACGATCCGGTCCGCGCCGGCCAGGCGGGCGACGTCGGCGTAATCCTCGCCGGTGAGCTCGCGCGGGTGTCCGTAGAACACGGAGACGTCCGGGTGGTACCGCTGGATCCTGCCCGCGGACAGCCGGAACCGCGCGTGCGGGCCCGAGAGGGCGGCGTTGACGGGGTCGGCGAGGACGGTGCGCTCGGTCACGAGCCGATCATGGCAGATCCGTGCGAAGTCAGAGCCCGGCGGCGGTGTCCGCGAGGCGTGGCAGGACCACGTCGCGCCAGCCCGGGCTCATGCGGTCGAAGGCGGCTGCCATGCGCTTGTCGTCCAGATCGAACCCGCTGTGCTCCAGGAAGACGCGTGCCGCGCCCTTCGGCGCGCAACGTCCAGGCCAGCGTCCACTCGGTCGTGAAGGTGTAGACGAAGCGTTCCGGGGCTGTCGATTCGAGGACACGGCACGGCTGCGGGCCGAATCCCGGCATGTCCAGGGTGAACTCGTGGCCCACCCCGGGCCCGATGTCGCCCGCGGCCCACCAGCGGGCCACCAGCTCGGGTTCCGTGAGCGCCCGCCACACGGTGGCGGGCGGCGCGGCGACGAACTGATCCAGGGTGATGACGGCCATTCACAACTCCTCTGCGACCACGGCGAGCGCGGACAGTCGTGCGCGCCAGAACTTCTCGAACGGGTGCAACCACTCGCCGAGGTCGGCCAGAGGTTCGGCCGTGAGCCGGTAGATCCGGCGACGGCCGGCCGGGGAGTCGGCGACGAGCCCCGCATCGCGCAACACCTTGAGGTGCTCCGCCACGGCGGGGCGGCTCAGGGTGAACCGCTCGCTGAGCTCGCCCGCGGCGAGCGGACCCGCGGCGAGTATCCGGAGCAGTTCGCGGCGAACAGGATTGGCGAGCGCGAGGAAGACGCGATCGGTGTTCTCCGTCTCGGTGGTCACGCCGTCGAGGATATGTCGGAGATCTCCGACGTGTCAACTTTCTCCGACACGTCCGGGTTCGCGGCCCGCCCCAACCGTCGCTCAATGAGTGGATTCGGCTCTGATCCTCTCACTCCGCCGCCTACGATGGGCGGCTATGGACCTCAAGGGCATCGTCACCACGCCGCTGCGCGTCGCGTTCTCGACCGCTGACGCCGCGATTTCGGCGATCGAGGGCGGCGTGGCCGTCACTCGATTCGCCGTGCAGAACGTGGACTCGGAGGTGAGCAACGCGCTGCACGTGGAGGCGGGTATGTCCTCCGCCACGCCGATGCAGCTGCTGCAGCGGCTCGCCGCCCTGCTCGAGCCCGACCGCCCCGTCGGCATCATCCTCTCGCGCGGCGGGCCGCTCGACCGCGTGCTCAAGCAGGGCGGCGTGGTGGACCGGCTGACCGAGCCCGGCGGCATGCTGGAGAAGCTCACGGCACCCGGCGGCCTGTTGGACCAGGCCACCAAGGAGGACAGCCCGGTCACGCGGCTCACCGAGGAGGGCGGCCCGCTGGACCGGCTGACCCGCCCCGGCGGCGTCGTCGATCAGATCACCGAGTCCGAGGGCGTGCTCGAGCGGCTGACCTCCGAGGGCGGCGTGATCGACAAGCTCACCGCGCCGGACGGCGTGCTCGAGAAGCTCATGTCCAAGGACGGCGTGCTGGACAAGCTCACCGAGAAGGGCGGTGTGCTCGACAAGCTGGCCGCCAAGGACGGTGTGCTCGACAAGCTGACCGGCCAGGACGGCTTGATCGACAAGCTCACCGAGCCCGACGGTGTGATCGACCGCGCCATCGCGCCCGGTGGCCTCGTCGACCAGTTGCTGGGCCAGGAGGGAGCCATCGAGCGGGCCATCGCACCGGGCGGCACGCTGGACGCCGTCTCACAACTGCCGGACGTCGTGGCCGAGCTCAACGAGGCCGTCGCCCTGATGACCGCCGCCGTGAATCCGATGAGCGACCTCGTCAACCGCCTGCCCAAGCGCATCCTCAAGGGCCGTGAGGGTCGGGAGTCCAGGCGCGGTTCCGCCTCGTACGACGGTGCGCCGTCGCCCGGCGTCGCGGCGCCCGAGGCTGACGATCCCGCCACTCCGGCCCAGTAACGCCGAGGCGAACCCGGGGCCACGACGAGGCGAACGCGGGGGTTCACGGCGGGCGCGCTCGTGAATCTCCGCGTAACCCTTGCCCAATTCGGGCGCGCGGCCCTTCCGTGTCGCGCCGGCGCCGACCTATTTTCGGCACATGAAGATCACAGTGCTGGGTACGGGCTACCTGGGAGCCACGCATGCGGCGTGCATGGCGGAGCTGGGCCACGAGGTGCTCGGCGTCGACGTCGACCTCGGCAAGATCGCGGCGCTCTCCGAGGGCAAGGTGCCGTTCCACGAGCCGGGGCTCCCCGCCGTGCTCAAGCGGAACATCGAGGCGGGCCGGCTGCGCTTCACGGACTCGTACGAGGAGGCCGGGGCGTTCGGCGACGTGCACTTCATCGCGGTGGGCACCCCGCAGCGCAAGGGCGAGTTCGCCGCCGACCTCACGTACGTGAACTCCGTGGTCGATTCGCTCGTGCCGCACCTGCGGCGCGACGCCGTGATCCTGGGCAAGTCGACGGTGCCCGTCGGCACCACCGACCTGCTGCGCGCCCGCGCCGCCGAGCTGACGCCGGCCGGCGTCACCGTCGAATTCGCCTGGAACCCCGAGTTCCTGCGCGAGGGCCACGCCGTCAAGGACACCCTCGAGCCCGATCGCCTCGTGATCGGCGTCGAACCCGGCGGCCGCGCCGAGGAGGCCGCCCGCGAGCTGTACGCGGAGATCCTCGCCCGGGACACCTCGTTCTTCATCACCGACACCGCGACCGCGGAGCTGGTGAAGATCTCCGCGAACGCCTTCCTGGCTACCAAGATCTCGTTCATCAACGCGGTCGCGGAGGTGTGCGAGGCGGCGGGCGCCGACGTGGTGGCGCTCGCCGACGCGATCGGCGTGGACTCCCGCATCGGCCGCAAGTTCCTCGGTGCCGGCATCGGCTTCGGCGGCGGCTGCCTGCCCAAGGACATCCGCGCCTTCATGGCCCGCTCGGGCGAGCTGGGCGCCGGCCACATGCACGGCCTGCTGCGCGAGGTGGATGCGATCAACATGAGCCGCCGCACCCGCATGGTGGACCTGGCCCGGGAGGCGTGCGGCGGGTCCCTGCTGGGTGCGAAGGTCGCGGTGCTCGGCGCCGCCTTCAAGCCCGATTCGGACGACGTGCGCGACTCGCCGGCCCTGAACATCGCCGGCCAGATCCAGCTGCAGGGCGCGGCCGTGACGGTCTACGACCCCGAGGCGATGGACAACTCGCGCCGGGTGTTCCCCACGCTGGACTACGCCACCACCGCGCTCGAGGCCTGCGAGGGCGCCGACGTGGTGCTGGTGCTCACCGAGTGGACGCAGTTCCGCGAGCTGGACCCCGCCGTGGTCGGCGCCGTCGTGCGGAATCCGGTGCTGCTCGACGGCCGCAACTGCATGCCCACCGCCGAGTGGGTCGCCGCGGGTTGGGTCTGCTGCGCCTGACCTGCAGCTGGACAGCTTGAGTGCACATGCGTACACTCAAACTTCATGAATGCAGTCGAGGAGCGCCGTCGCGCAGAGGTCCGTGCTCTCGCTGAGCTGGGCTGTAGCGAGATAGCGGGGACCGCCGGTGGGGTGCATCGCGTGCACCGGGCGATCTCCGACCGGGTGTTCCGGTGCGTCGGCCACGGTGTCGGGCCGCTCGCGCTGCCGGTGCAGGCCCTGCACGACGGCATCACCGACGGGGTCTACGCGACGATCGGCACCGTCGCACAGACCGTCGGGCGGGTCGCGTCGGTCGGTGCGGACTGGCCCGGGGACCGGCCACCGTCGGAGACGCCCCGCGGGGCCGCCCTGATCGGCGCGGTCCTCGGGCTGATCGGAGACGACCTCGAGGACCAGGGCTCGCCGCTGGCCGCGGACCCGGTCACCGTCCGGGTCGACGGTGCCGTCGTCCACGTGGGCGAGGGGCCGGTTCCGCCCGGCCGGCTGGATTCGGCCGACGTGTTCGACGGTGCGACCGGCCGGGTCGTCGTGCTCCTGCACGGGCTCACCGAGACCGAGTACGCGTGGGGCGCGGGCGGACTGGAGGCCGACGACTACGGCGTGCGACTCGCGGTGGACCTTGGCGCCACACCGGTGTACGTGCGGTACAACAGCGGCCGGCACATCAGCGACACCGGCCGGGACGTGGCCGAGCTGCTCGAGCGGCTCGCCGCGGTGTGGCCGGTCCCCGTCACCGACCTCACCCTCATCGGGCACTCGATGGGCGGGCTGGTGGCCCGCAGCGCGGCGCATCAGGCGGTGGAGCGCGCGATGGCGTGGCCGGGCGCGGTCACGGCCACCGTCAGCCTGGGCACCCCGCACCTGGGAGCCCCGCTGGAACAGGCCGCGCACTACGGCAGTGCCGCGCTCGTGCGCGTGCCGGAGACCGCGCCGTTCGGGCGGCTGCTGCGGCGCCGCAGCGCGGGGATCCGGACCCTGCGCGGCGGCTCCCTCGTGGACGGGGACTGGCGCGGGCGCGACGCGGACGCGCTGGGACGGGCGGCCGCGGCGGAGGTGCCGTTGCACCCGGGCGCCGACCACTACTTCGTCACGGCCACGTTCACCCGCGACGCCCGGCATCCGCTGGGCCGGCTCCTGGGTGACGGGCTCGTCCTGCCCGCGAGCGCCGCCGGGCGCGGAACGGCGCGCCGAGTCGGCTTCGCGGAGGAGGGCGGGATGCACCTCGGCGGAGCCCATCACTTCACCCTGCTCCGCTCGGACGCCGTCTACGAGCGGATCCTGGGCTGGCTGGATCAGTCTCGCGAGCGCGCCGGGGTCACGGGCGAGTAGTCGGAGGCATCGCCCTTGAGCGCCACGCCCTCCCGGCCGTCGACGCCGACGGGCAGGTCGCCCGCCAGGGTCACGCGGCGCAGCACTCGCGGGTGATCGCCGTAGTCGTTGACGCCGAAGTGCTGCGTGGAACGATTGTCCCAGATCGCCACGTCGCCCGGCCGCCACGCCCAGCGGACGGTGTTGTCCGGGTTCTCGATCCGACGCTGCAGCAGCGCGAGGATCGGCGCCGAGTCCTGCGTGCTCAGGCCGGCGAACGACTTCACGAAGTGGCCCAGCAGTAGGGAGCGGCGTCCCGTTTCGGGGTGGACCCGCACCACCGGATGCTCGGCCTCGAACAGGATGCGGATGAACTCCTCGTGGTACTCGGCACGCTGGTAGGTGGCGTTGTGCCCGGCGTAGTCGTAGTCGTTCGTGTGGATCGCGCGCAGGTTCTCGGCGAGCGCCTTGAGCGGCTCCGGTAGCCGGTCGTAGGCGCGGGTGGTCGACGCCCACACGGTGTTCCCACCGTGCGGCGGCAGTACGACGGGCCGCAGGATCGACGCCTTCGGCACGCGGTCGACGAACGACACGTCGGTGTGCCAGCTGTTGGCCGCGCCCTCGATCGGGAGCAGGTCCGAGTCCGAGCGCACCGTCGGGTGCGGGGCGGTGGGTACGCCCAGGCGCCGCGCGAGGGCGTGCTGGCCGGCGTCGTCGAGGTGGTGCTGGTCGCGGAAGAAGATCACCTCGTGCTCGGCCAGCAGGTCCAGCACCCGGTCGGCGGTCGCGTCGTCGAGGTCGCCGCCCAGCCGGACCCCGTGCACGATCGCGCCGATGTGCTCGCCCAGCTCGGTCACGGTGATCTCGCTGGTGGTGGTGGGCTCGAGTATCGCGGTCATGGGGGCCTTCCTCGTCGGGCGTCGTGCCTCCAGAACACTCCTCGCGGGCCCCGCGCACCAGGGTTGCGCTCAGCGCGGGCGCAATGCGGCGGCGGATAGACTGGCGGCCGTCATGGGCAAGATCGTGCTGTTCTACGTGTTCGCCCCGCTCGCCGATCCGGACGCGATCCGGTTGTGGCAGCGGGCGCTGTGTGAGGCGAACGGCCTCCGCGGCCGGATCCTGGTGTCCCGGCACGGGATCAATGTCACCGTCGGTGGCGAGATCCGCGCGGTCAAGCGGTACCTGCGCGCCACCAGGGAGTACCCGGCGTTCGCCCGCGTCGACGTCAAGTGGTCCGACGGCGCCGCGGAGGACTTCCCGAAGCTGTCGGTGAAGGTGCGCGACGAGATCGTCACGTTCGGCGTCCCCGACGAGATCGAGGTCGACGGTGGCGGCGTGCGCGGGGAGGTGCACCTGACCCCCGACGAGGTGCACGCGCTCGTGGCCGAGAAGCCGGACGCGGTGTTCTTCGACGGGCGGAACGCGATCGAAGCGGAGATCGGCCGGTTCGCCGGCGCGGTGGTGACTCCGGCGAAGACGACCCGTGATTTCGTGACGTTGCTGGATTCGGGGAGTACGACCACCTCAAGGACCGGCCCGTGATCACCTACTGCACGGGCGGCGTGCGCTGCGAGGTGCTCAGCGCGCTGATGCGCCGGCGTGGCTTCGGCGAGGTCTACCAGCTGGACGGCGGGATCGCCCGGTACGGCGAGCGGTTCGGCGACCGCGGGCTCTGGGAGGGCTCGATGTACGTCTTCGACCGCCGGATGAGCGTGGACTTCTCGGGCTCCGCCGCGCGGATCGGGCGGTGCCGCGAGTGCGGTGCACCGACCTCGCGCGTCGCGAACCTCGCGCCGCCGCACGACCGCGACCTCGCGGTGCTGTGTGAGGCGTGCGCGCCGTGAGCCGCCGGGGCCCGGTGCCGGTGGTCGTCGTCGCCGGGTATCTGGGGGCGGGGAAGTCGACGCTGCTCAACCACCTGCTGTCCGGCGCGGATGGAGCGCGGATCGGCGTGGTGGTCAACGACTTCGGCGCGGTGAACATCGACGCGCTGCTGGTGGCCGGGGCCGGCGGGCAAGGGCCGGTGCAGACGGTGTCGCTCAGCAACGGGTGCGTGTGCTGCACCGTCGACGACGACGAACTCGAGGACGTCCTCGGCGCGCTCGCGGCCCGCGACCTCGACCTGATCGTCGTCGAGGCGTCGGGCCTCGCCGAGCCGGCGGCGATGGTGCGGCGCGTGGTGCTCGCGCCCGACCCGGGCTTCGACTACGGCGGCCTGGTGTACGTCGCCGATGCGGCGCATCTCGCCGCAACGATGGAGCGACATCCCTCGTTGCGCCACCACCTCGCCCTCGCGGACCTGGTGGTGCTCAACAAGATCGACCTCAGCGAGGATCCCGACGGGGCCCGGGCGCTGGTGCGGGAGCAGGCACCGTCGGCGCCCGTGATCGCGACCGTCGAGGCGGTCGTGCCCCTGGAACTGCTCATCGACGCCGACGTGCTCGCCCGGCGGGCCGCGGACCGCGCCGGCACGGCCCGGCAGCTCACGCTGGACGAGGCGCTGCGCGAGCACGACCACGACCAGCATCACGCGCACCCGCACCTGCACGACGGCTACGCGGCCGTGGACGTCTCGACGGGGCCGCTCGACGCGCGGGCCGCGGCCGCGCTCCTGACGGATCCGCCCCGCGGCGTGTTCCGCGTCAAGGGCTTCGTGACCGCGGCCGACGGAACGCGCCTGACGGTGCACACGGTGGGCCGGTACGTGCGCACCGCGCCGGAGCGGGCGCGACGGGGCGGTGCCGCCACCGTGCTCGTCTTCCTCGGCGTGGGGATCGACGAGGCCGAGGTCCGGCGCCGCGTCGACGCCGCGATCGCGGACCCCGAGGCCGCACCGGATCCGCAGTCGATCCTGTCGCTGCTGCGCTTCTCCGAAGCGGCGCAGTCGGATTCGACGATCCTCGAGAACTGAGCACCGGCTCCGAAGATAACGAATCGGTAACGATCGGGTTCGGGATTTCTCTCAAGTCTCAATTGATGGTTGACTGTTTCTCGTGTGACTGATGTGACGAAAGTTGCACAAGAGACGTTGGAAGGAGAGCGGCACCACTTCCCCGGTGCCCAGCTGCCCATGATCAAGACCCGTCCCCTCGGGGGCTCCGCCCCGGGCACCCCCGCCTTGCCCTCTTCGCAGGCTCGCTCGCGACCGCGACCGTCGCGCTGTTCGCAGCGCCCGGCCCGGCCGCAGCGGACCCCGCCCCCGCCGCCCCCACCAAGCCCCTCGACGGCAAGACCGTGTTCCTCGACGCCGGATCATCCATCGCCTCCGCCGCGGAGCAGGCCCGCAAGGTCGCCGACGGCCGCGGCGGTGAAGTCGCGTGTGCGAACCCCGTGGCCGTCGCCTCCAACGGCACCGCCGACCACAGCGTCAACTTCGCCGTGGCCAAGATGGTCGAGGCCGCGCTCCAGAGCCAGGGCGCCAAGGTCATCATGTCCCGCGCGAACGACGCCGGCTTCGGCGGATGCGTCACCGACCGCGCCGCCGCCGCCAACAAGTCCGGCGCCGACCTCGCCCTGAGCATCAACACCGCCGTCCAGGAGGCCGCGCAGCGCGGGTTCCTGCTCGAGACCCCGCTGCCGGTGCCACCGATCCCAAGGTGACGGCGCAGCAGGCCGTCAGCGCCCCGGCTGCGACCGTGGTGCGGGACGCGACCCGGGCGGGCGGCTTCGTCCCGGCCCAGTACCTGGGCGGCCAGGACGGGATCGCCAAGACCACCAACGCTTTCGCGTCGCTGGTCAACATCCCGCTCGTGTACGCCAACCTCGGCAACTTCGCGAACGCCGACGATGCGGCGGCTCTCACCTCGCGCGCCGGGCAGACGCGGTACGCGTCCGCGCTCGCCAACGGTGTGATCCAGCAGCTGACCGGCAAGGTGACACCGGCCGCGGCCGTGGCCGAGCCCGTCGCCGCGCAGCCCGTGGCCCCGCAGGTCGACCCGGTGGTCCCGGCCACCCCGGCGGCACCCGCGACCCCGGCAGCCCCCGCGGCTCCGGCCGCGACGGCCCCGCGGCGACGGCGCCGACCGCTCCCGCTCAGACCCCGATCGTCCCGGCCGTCCCGGGCGCCGCCGCGCCCGCCGCGACGGCACCCGCGACCCCGTCGACGGGTACCGGGGCCTCGCCCATCGTGGCGGGCGTCCCGATGCTGCAGGGCGGTGCCACCCCCGGCAGCACCACCGCTCCACAGGCGACGGCCCCCGCGGCCACCGCACAGCAGGGCACCTCGGTGAACATCCCGGGCGTGGGCCAGGTCTCGCTGCCGCAGCTACCGCAGATCACGATCCCCGGCGCGAACGGGCAGACCCAGTCGCTCGGCGTGAACACGCTGTTCGAGATGGGGCCGAAGGCCACCGAGTTCCTGAGCAGCTCGCAGGGGCAGCAGCTGGTGACGACGCTGCTCTCGAGCCCGCAGGCGTTCAACTCGCTGCAGAGCGCGCAGGGGCCGGCCGCAGCCCAGGAGATCCTCAAGGCGATCCTGAGCGCCGGCGCGATCCTGCCGAAGTAGCCACCCGCACCGCACCGACTTCCGCCGGGGACGTCACGCCCCGGCGGGAAGCGGTAGCGCGGACCGATCTGGCAAGCTGGTTGATATGGCACTCCGCAATATCGTCCGGCTCGTCCACATGGCCACGCCGGTCGAGGACCTGAAGGGGAAGAAGGTCCTCGTCACCGGCGCGGCCAGCGGGATCGGCCGCGCTACCGCGAATCTTCGCGGCGCACGGCGCCGAGCTGGTGTTGACCGACATCAACGCCGAACAGCTCGACGCCACCGTCCGTCACATCGAGGCCCTGGGCGCGAACGTCATCGCGGCCAGGGCCTTCGACGTGTCCGACTACGACGAGGTGGTGGCGTTCGGCGAAGAGGTCCACGCGCTGACCGGATCGCTGGACGTGGTGATGAACGTCGCCGGGATCGCGGTGTGGGGCACCGTCGAGAACCTCACGCACGAGCAGTGGCGCACCACCGTGGACGTGAACCTCATGGGGCCGATCCACGTGATCGAGACCTTCGTCCCGCCGATGATCGCCGCCGGACGCGGTGGCCAGCTGGTGAACGTCTCGTCCACCGCCGGGCTCATCGCACTGCCCTGGCACGCCGCGTACTCCGCCGCGAAGTTCGGCCTCGTCGGCGTGTCAGAGGTGCTCCGCTACGACCTGCGCCGGCACGGCATCGGCGTCTCGGTCGTGGTTCCGGGCGCCGTCGAGACGGGCCTGGTCAAGACCGTGCAGATCAACGGCGTGGACCGGTCGAACCCCAAGGTGAACAAGGGGATCGACGCGTTTCCGAAGGTCACCGCCGAGAAGGCGGCGCGTGCGATCATCGACGGGGTCCTGCATAACCGGTTCATCGTGTACACGTCGTTCGACACGCGGTTCGGCTACTTCTGGAAGCGGAAGTTCGCGCTGCCCTACGAGATCGCGATGCGCATCGCGAACGACCGGTTCGCCTACCTCGCGAAGATCTCAGCGCGCGGTCAGTAGCTCCACGTGCTCGACCCAGACGGCCTCGAGCGTCTCTTCGGAGACGCCGGAGTCCAGCTGGTGCAGCACCCATCCGGGGCTGAGCGTGGCCATTGGGGTGGCCGCCCACACGCCGGCGTTCTCGGCGTACCCGGCCTCGACGAGCATGGCCCGCACCGTCGTGGTGGAGACGCGCCACGGGGGCGAGCCGTAGGGGTCGCGTGCCGCCTGCTCGGCGCCGAGCAGCAGGTCGCCGTGGCGGGAGATGAGGTGCATGCGGGCCTTGCCGTACTCGGTGAGGCGGTGCACCGGATCCCCTCCGGGGCCGAGCGGTGGCGGCCCGAACATGAACCGCTGCTGCAGTTCCACCTCGTCCGCGTCGAGGAGGGACTGCAGGAGGCCGCGCGCGAGCCGAACCTGCGGAAGACGGTGCCCTTTCCCACGCCGGCCTCCTGGGCCACCGCGTCCATGCTCACCGCGTCCACGCCGCGCTCGGCGAACAGCTTCTGCGCGGCGGCGATGAGGAGCTCACGATTGCGCGCGGCATCGCGCCGCGGTTCGGCGGCGGGCTGCGCGAGGGGGAGGGTGTGGCCGGTCATCGGATCGAGCCTACCCGGCCGGATTCGGACTCACGATGAGTCCTGGGAAGAAATTCGGACCGAAGTCCGTTATCTTGTCCAGTGCGGTTCGGCAGGGCCGCCATGAACGACAGAGGAAACGGATTCGGATATGTCTGACATCACTGTGCTGGCCGTGGTCGGGTCGCTGCGCACCAGCTCGCTCAACCACGAGCTCGCCGAGGTCGCCGTCGCGAACGCGCCGGCGGGCGTCCGGGTCGAGATCGCCGAGGGGATCGGAGAGGTGCCCTTCTACAACGAGGACATCGACGGTGACGAGGCACCGGTCACCGCTGCCGCGCTTCGCGAGAAGATCGCCGGCGCCGATGCCGTGTTGCTGCTCGCCCCGCCGAACAACGGCACCCTCAGCGCCGTGCTCAAGAACGTCATCGACTGGGGCTCACGCCCCTACGGCGCGAGCGCGCTGTCCGGCAAGCGGGTCGCGCTGGCCGGCGTCGGGCACCGTCTGGACACCACGCTGGCGGACGCCGAGCGCGCGGTCACCATCGCCGGTGGCGAGGTTCCCGAGGGGCTCGTCGAGGAGTTCCCGATCGCGGGCCTCGACGGCCAGTCCGTGCGCGAGCACGCCGCCGTCGCGCAGCGCGCCGGGGATCTGCTGGAGCGGCTCGTGGCACCGGTCCGCTGACCGGTTCCGGCGCGGTTTCGGCGGTGCCCGGCGTGTCGGCTGGGCGTGTCGTGGATCCTCGGCGTGTCCTGGGGATTCACGATGAAAACGCCCTTCCGGCCGTCTTTCGACCTGGTAATTCCACGAATGTTGTTCGCAAGTGGTTGTGTCGCTTCCAGGCGGGTACCACTAGGTGTAGTGTTCACTCCACTGCGCGAGCGGACGGCCCGGAAGGCGTCCGGGAGGCATCGAGGCGCCGCTGGAGGGTCTGAACGCCGACCGAGTTCACGCAGGCAAACGTGGCGAAGAACTTGTCAGTCGCCAGGTCCATACTGGGAGTCCGGGGTCGCCAACGGACTCGAGTCGAACGAAGGGGAGCCGTCCATGAGCCAGGTCGAGATCACCGTCTACACGAAGCCCGCGTGCGTGCAGTGCAACGCCACCTACAAGGCTCTGGACAAGGCCGGTCTCGAGTACCGCGTGGTGGACATCACGGAGGACTCGGATGCGCGGGACTACGTGATGGCCCTGGGCTACCTGCAGGCCCCCGTCGTCGTCGCGGGCGACGTGCACTGGTCCGGCTTCCGGCCGGACCGGGTCAAGGCGCTCGTCGGCGTGGCCGCCACGGCGTAGTAGCGATGGCCCCGCTCGTCGTCTACTTCTCATCGGTGTCGGAGAACACGCACCGATTCGTGAAGAAGCTGGGCCTGCGCGCGGTGCGCATCCCGGTGACGCGAGCGGAGGAAACGCTCACCGTCGATGAGCCGTTCGTCCTGATCACCCCCACGTACGGCGGGGGCAAGCAGGCCACCGCGGTCTCCGGCGGGGGATACGTCCCCAAGCAGGTGATCCGCTTCCTCAACGACCAGCACAACCGCTCCCTGATCCGCGCAGTCATCGCGGCGGGGAACACCAACTTCGGCGAAGAGTTCTGCTACGCGGGAGACGTCATATCCCGCAAATGCCGGGTCCCGTACCTGTACCGCTTCGAGCTGATGGGCACCACCGAGGACGTGCAGCGCGTCCGGTCCGGGCTCGTCGACTTCTTCTCCCGCAACGACAGCAAGGAAAGCGCGTGACCGCTACACAGGAAGACCTCGTCCCCTCGGCCAGCCAGTCGGGCGTCCACACGGGGCCCGGCCACAGCGAGCTGGATTTCCACGCCCTGAACGCGATGCTGAACCTGTACGACCGGGACGGACGCATCCAGTTCGACAAGGACCGCGAGGCCGCGCGGCAGTACTTCCTGCAGCACGTCAACCAGAACACGGTCTTCTTCCACAATCTGGACGAGAAGCTCGACTACTTGGTCGAAGAGAACTACTACGAGCCCGAGGTGCTGGACAAGTACAGCCGCGAGTTCGTCAAGAGCCTGTTCGACGGTGCCTACGCGAAGAAGTTCCGGTTCCCCACCTTCCTCGGCGCGTTCAAGTACTACACCTCGTACACGCTCAAGACGTTCGACGGTAAGCGCTACCTCGAGCGGTTTGAGGACCGCGTGTGCATGGTCGCGTTGACGCTCGCCGACGGCGACGAGAAGCTGGCCGTCTCGCTCGTGGACGAGATCATCGCCGGTCGCTTCCAGCCGGCCACCCCCACCTTCCTCAACTCGGGCAAGAAGCAGCGCGGAGAGCCGGTGTCGTGCTTCCTGCTGCGCATCGAGGACAACATGGAGTCGATCGGCCGGTCGATCAACTCCGCCCTGCAGCTGTCCAAGCGCGGCGGCGGAGTGGCCCTGCTGCTCAGCAACATCCGTGAGCACGGCGCACCGATCAAGAAGATCGAGAACCAGAGCTCGGGCGTCATCCCCATCATGAAGCTGCTCGAGGACTCGTTCAGCTACGCCAACCAGCTCGGCGCCCGGCAGGAAGCGGGCGCGGTGTACCTGCACGCGCACCACCCCGACATCTACCGCTTCCTGGACACCAAGCGTGAGAACGCGGACGAGAAGATCCGCATCAAGACGCTGTCGCTGGGCGTGGTCATTCCGGACATCACGTTCGAGCTCGCCAAGAACAACGACGACATGTACCTGTTCTCCCCGTACGACGTCGAGCGGGTGTACGGCGTGCCGTTCGCCGACGTGAACGTGAGCGAGAAGTACCACGAGATGGTCGACGACTCGCGGATCCGCAAGACCAAGATCAACGCCCGCGAGTTCTTCCAGACCCTCGCCGAGCTGCAGTTCGAGTCCGGCTACCCGTACATCATGTACGAGGACACCGTGAACCGCGCCAACCCCATCGCAGGCAAGATCACGCACTCCAACCTGTGCAGCGAGATCCTGCAGGTGTCGACTCCGTCGACCTACAACGACGACCTGTCGTACGCCGAGGTGGGCAAGGACATCTCCTGCAACCTGGGCTCGCTGAACATCGCGAAGACGATGGACAGCCCCGACTTCGGCGCCACGATCGAGACCGCGATCCGCGGCCTGACCGCCGTGTCCGATCAGACGGACATCAGCTCCGTGCCGTCGATCGAGAAGGGCAACAACCTCTCCCACGCCATCGGCCTCGGGCAGATGAACCTGCACGGCTACCTGGCCCGCGAGCGCGTCTTCTACGGCTCGGAGGAGGGTGTCGACTTCACCAACATCTACTTCTACACCGTGGTCTACCACGCGATCCGCGCGTCGAATCGCATTGCGCGCGAACGGGGCCAGTCGTTCGGCGGATTCGCGGAGAGCAAGTACGCGAGCGGCGAGTTCTTCGACAAGTACACCGATCAGGCGTGGAAGCCCGCCACTGCCAAGGTGGCCCAGCTGTTCGCCGATGCGGAGATCCACGTTCCGACCCAGGACGACTGGCGCGCACTCAAGTCCGATGTGCAGCAGTACGGGCTGTACAACCAGAACCTGCAGGCAGTGCCGCCCACCGGCTCGATCAGCTACATCAACCACTCCACGAGCTCGATCCACCCCGTCGCGGCGAAGGTCGAGATCCGCAAGGAGGGCAAGATCGGCCGCGTGTACTACCCGGCGCCGTACATGGACAACGACAACCTGGAGTACTACCAGGACGCGTACGAGATCGGCTACGAGAAGATCATCGACACGTACGCGGCCGCCACGCAGCACGTGGACCAGGGCCTGTCACTGACGCTGTTCTTCAAGGACACCGCCACCACCCGCGACGTGAACCGCGCGCAGATCTACGCCTGGCGCAAGGGCATCAAGACGCTGTACTACATCCGCCTGCGCCAGATGGCCCTCGAGGGGACCGAGGTGGAGGGCTGCGTCAGCTGCATGTTGTGACCGAAGCGAACTAAATGCCGGCCAGGGATTCCTGGCCGGCATTTTTCGGTTCCGGAATCGGTCGCGGACCTCTAGCACTCGGGCACGGAGAGTGCTAGAACTGATGGTGCACAGTTGATGAGTCGCCCGTCAGAGCGGCGGGCGGCCTGGAGTTCACGGGAGGTGTTTGCTGTGCTGAGGTTCGATCCATTCTCCGAGTTGGATGTCGTGGCCCGGGGCCTGCTCTCCGCCGGCCGGGAAACCGGATCGCCGCGATCGCCGCGGTTCATGCCGATGGATCTCTACCAGGTGGACGACCACTACGTCCTCACCGCCGACCTGCCGGGCGCGGACCCCGGCTCGATCGACGTCGACGTCGAGAACGGCGTTCTCACTCTCACCGGCCGGCGCACGGCCATGTCCGATTCCGGGGTCCGGTGGCTGACCAGCGAGCGGTTCTCCGGCGTCTATCGTCGGCAGTTGGCCCTGGGCGACAGTATCGACACTGCGGGAATCGCCGCGCGCTACGACAACGGTGTTCTCACAGTGACGATTCCTATCGCCGAGCGCGCGAAACCCAGGCGGATCGTCGTGGAGCAGAGCTCCGACGAACCGCAGTGCGAGCAGCTCGCAGTCGAGTCGAGCGCGTCCGACGACGAATCCCGCATCGATGTAGCCGGTTGACCGGGCGCGGCGGCGGGGCCAGGGCCTTCGCCGGCCTCGCCACCGCACCGCCAGCACGAACGGAGAAAGCGCATGCTGTACCGCAGCGACGACCGTCTCCACGGTATGGGAGACGGAGTGCCTCAAGCCGATCCAGCAGATGTCGCCGAGCAGGTGCGCACGGTCGACCTCGACACACTGATCGACGACTATCCGTGGGTGCGTCGCGACGAAGTGCTGATCATCGACGGCCGGCGCTTCTTCGTCTAGTCGTCGGTTCATCGCCGCAGACCGCACCGCGAGGGTCGGGGGTTCCTTGACGGGCTGGTCGGAGCCCCCGACCCGACTCCCTTGTGTTTCCGCCTGTTTCGACCGGCCCCTTGGAGTCCATGAGGACGAACACGTGAGAAATCTGCATCGACTCACCGCGACCATCGACATCACGCGCCCGCTGCCCACCGAGGACGGCGCCCGCGTCGTCGGGAGGGTGGAAGTGGTCACTGAATGCACCCCGTCCGGACGGGCCACCATGCGCTGCCGCACCGTCGGTGACGAGACGTGGCACCCGGTCGCGGGAGGCAGTGCCGACTTGGCCGATCGGGCCGATCTGCCGTTCCATCACTCGGCGACGTTGTCGCGATTGACGACTCACCCGCCTGCGGCCGACGCCGACCCCGAGGCCGTCGCGTTCTACTTCTGTGACGATCTCGACGCGCCGCCGCGCGTGGCGTAGGGGCCGCCGAGGTCGCGGGGAAGGTGCGGCGGCCGCGGAGGTGAGTCGCAGCGATGCGCGTGAGGTGCTAACCGGTTCGCAGGCTCGGTGGCCGATCGAATCCCAGCAATCCGCCCGCGCGACGTGATGGACGGCCTAGGTTGGTGGCGTCCACACATCTTCGTCCGCAAGGCGGTTGGACTATGAACTTCCTCGACCGGGTCATCAACAAGGCCCAGGCGACCATCCCGATGGAGAGGCAGGTCCAGGGCCTGCACCTCTTCCAGAAGGCCAAGAAACTGGCTCTGGGTGACCGGCAGCCCGACTTCGTCGAGCAGGAGATCCCCGACGTCGACGCGGTGGCGCTGACCGAGATCGACATGAGCAATCCGTTCATGTGGCGGCAGGGCCAGTGGCGCCCCTACTTCGAGCGCCTGCGCAACGAGGCGCCGGTCCACTTCCGGGCGTCGAGCGAATTCGGGCCGTACTGGTCGGTCACGCGGTACGACGACATCGTCACGGTGGACCGCGACTTCGAGACCTACTCGGCCGAGCCGCAGATCGTCATCGGCGTACCGCCGGAAGGCCTGGACATCGAGATGTTCATCGCGATGGACCCGCCACGCCACGACGTGCAGCGCGGAGCGGTGCAGGGAGTCGTCGCACCGCAGAACCTCGAGGAGATGCAGGGCCTGATCCGGTCGCGCGTCCAAGAGGTCCTCGACGACCTGCCGGTGAACGAACCCTTCGACTGGGTGGACAGGGTCAGCATCGAGCTGACGTCCCGGATGCTCGCCACCCTGCTCGACTTCCCCTATGCGGAACGGCGCAAGCTCGTGCGCTGGACCGAGCTGGCAGGTGCCAGCGCCGCAGCCACCGGCGGCGACGTCGACATGGACGAGATGTACAGGGGCGTCGCCGAGATGGCGAAGAGCTTCAGCGACCTGTGGCACGACAAGGCGGCGCGCCTCAAGGCGGGCGAAAAGCCGGGATACGACCTGATCACCTTGATGCAGATGTCTGAGGACACCAAGGACCTGATCAACCGGCCGATGGAGTTCCTCGGCAATCTGATCCTGCTCGTCGTGGGCGGCAACGACACCACCCGCAACTCGATGTCGGGCGGCGTGTACGCACTGAACCTGTTCCCGGACCAGTTCGACCGGCTCAAAGCCGATCACAGCCTGATCCCGAAGTTCGTCCACGAGAACATCCGCTGGCAGACGCCGCTGGCCTACATGCGGCGCATCGCCAAGAAGGACACCGTCCTTAACGGTCAGTTCATCCGCAAGGGCGACAAGGTCGTCATGTGGTACGCGTCGGCGAACCGGGACGAGCGCACCTTCGAGAATCCGGACGAATTCATCATCGACCGGCACAACGCCCGCCACCATCTCTCGTTCGGTATCGGCGTGCACCGCTGCATGGGCAGTCGGGTGGCGGAACTCCAGCTGCGGATCCTCTGGGAGGAACTGCTCGCGCGGTTCGAGGACATCGAAGTGGTCGAGGAGCCGGAATACCTCCAGTCGAACTTCGTCCGCGGCTACACGAAGATGATGGTCACGTTGACGCCGATCGGGCAGAAGGCCCGCCCCCGCGGCGAACGGGCCGTGCAGCCCGCCGCGGCACGGACTCCCGCTCGTCCACCGATTCGTCGCTCCCGCGAAGAGACCATCACCACCGAGACCGAGGTCGAGGTACAGGTAGCGAGCCGGCGCGAGGTGGCGGACGGGGTCGTCGAGCTCACCCTCAGCGCCCCTGCGGGTGCACCGCTCCCGGCGTGGACTGCCGGGGCCCATATCGACCTTCTACTGGAGCCGTCGCTGACGCGGCAGTACTCGCTGTGCGGCAGCGCCTCGGACGAGTCGTCGTGGAAGATCGGCGTCCTTCGCGACCCGGACAGCCGAGGTGGCTCGGCGTACGTCCACGAGAAGCTGACGGAGGGTGCGACGGTCCGCGTGCGAGGTCCGCGCAATCATTTCCCCTTGGTCGCCTCCACGAACTACCGATTCGTCGCGGGCGGCATCGGGATCACCCCGATTCTCCCGATGATCGAGGCCGCCGAGGCGCGCGGGGCGCAGTGGAGCCTGCTCTACTGCGGCCGCTCACGCGAGTCGATGGCGTTCCTGGACCGATTCGAGGACTCCGACCGGGTCACGATCTGGCCGAGCAGCGAGAACGGCCGGATCGACCTGGCGGCCGAGCTCGGGAAGCCTACGCCGGACACCGTGGTCTACTGTTGCGGCCCGGGCGCCTTCCTCGACGCCGTGGAGGAGGCGTGCGCGCCGTGGCCCGAGGGCAGCCTGCACATAGAGCGCTTCGCGGCCAAGGAGGTCGCGGCATCCGAGGATGCGCTCGACTCGTTCGAAGTCGTGTGCTCGCGCTCGGGAGTGACCGTGACCGTCCCGGAAGGCACCACGATCTTCGACGCGGTCGAGAAGGCCGGCGTCGACGTCCTCGGATCCTGCATGGAAGGGATCTGTGGCACCTGTGAGGCCGACGTGCTCGAGGGCACACCCGAGCACCGTGACTCGATCCTGTCCAAGGCGGAAAGGGAGCGCGGCGAAACGATCATGCTCTGCGTTTCCCGCTCCCTGTCGAAGAAGCTGGTGCTGGACGTATGAACGACATCGCTCGGAACCAACCCACCGCCGACTATCCGAGGGACTGCTGGTACGTCGTCGCCACCACCGCCGAGGTCGGATACGGATTCACTGCGCGGCGCGTCCTCGATACACCGGTCGTGCTCTACCGCCTTTCCGACGGCGCGATCGCCGCGCTGGAGGACCGCTGCGCGCACCGGCCCTACCCGCTCTCGGCGGGACGCCGCGAGGACGACTACATCGTGTGCGGCTACCACGGCTGCACCTACGACGCGACGGGACGCTGGGTGAGCGTGCCGTCTCAGGACAACCCGCCCCCGTCCGCGCGGGTGCGAGCCTTCCCTGTCGTCGAGCGCGGACCCTTCGTCTGGATCTGGGCGGGAACGCCCGGCGGTGAGCGGCTGCGGCCACCGCCGGCGACGCCGTGGTTGCACGATGACGGCTGGGCGAGTGTCGGGGAACGGCGCGAGGTGGCCGCCAACCTCCAGTTGCTCCACGAGCACTACCTCGACCTGACCAACGTCTTCGCAATGCATCCGGAGATGGTGCCGCCCGGCATCGAGGCGCTGCCCCCGCTGGAGGACGTCGAGGTCTCCGAGCTTTCAGTGTCATACAGGCGCGAACTGCCCGAGGCGCCGCTGGCTCCGTGGGAGGCCACTGTCACCGGGCTGGACCATACCAACCCGTCCGCATCGTTCGGCCGGACGGAGACGGGCACGTTCGTGACGCCGGGCCTGCACAAGCAGACCTACACCATCATCGGTGCGACCGGTCCGGAGCTGGAACTCGTGCGGACGCACGGTTTCACGCCCCAGTCCTCCGGAGTCACCGATGTCTTCCTGCAGATCTCGTGGCGGGGCCCGTCGGTCTCGCCCGACATCGGCGAGCGGTTGATCGAGGTCTTCCACGCGATGGCCGACCGGGACATCGCCGTCCTCGAGACCGTGCAGCAGTGCCTCGACCAGGACCCGATCCCGCGGCGTTACGTCAACGTCAAGGCGGACCGGGCGGCCGTGCGCGCGCGTCGGATCCTGATGGCGATGGTGGAAGACGAGCAGGGGATCTAGGCCGGGCAGCGGCGCACGGGTGCGGGACGCCCAATCGCTCGCCATGGAGGTTAGCATGGCCTAATATCGTCGGATGGTCATGGAAGCGATGGGTAGTCGACGCGGGGTCAGCCGGCGGCGGTTCTTCGGCGGCGCGGCCGCCCTTGGTGGGGCCGCGCTGCTCGCCGCGTGCGGCGACGGCCCGACGGAGGGGCGGCACCGTCGGGCTCCGGCAGCGTGATCGGCGCGCAGAAGCGCGTGGTGGCGCTGTCGACCGGGCATCTCGACCACTGCCTGGCCCTGGGCGTGGTCCCCGTCGGTCTGGCGGTCGCGGTGTCGGAGTCGACCGATAGCAGAGGCGTGCCCGAGTATCTCAGGAAGGCGTTCGGGGACCGGTACGACCTCGACGCGATCCAGGTGGTGGGGCAGCGGATGAGCCCCGACCTCGAGAAGGTGGCCGGCCTGAAGCCCGATCTGATCCTGTCCAACAATCGGGCGGAGAAGAGCCTCGCGGAGCAACTCGCGAAGATCGCGCCCACCGTCCGCACCAACGGTGGCTCCGAGCGGTTCAAGGACGATCTCGCCATCGTCGCGGACGCGCTGGGCAAGTCCGGCGAGGGCGCGGGCGTGCTGGCCGCGTACGAGGGGCGCGCTAAGGCGTGGGGAGCGTCGCGCGGAACTTCGAGACGGTCTCGCTCGTGCGCGGGAAGGGGACCAGTACCTGTACTTCGGCACGCTCGCGCTGGCGAGCATCGTGGCGACCGACGCCGGCCTGACCCGGCCTGCCACGCAGCGGTTCTCGGACACTGCGAGCCGTCCCCTGTCGCTGGAACAGGTGGCGCTGCTCGACGCGGACTGGTTGTTCTACTCGTTCCCCGGATCGTCGGGCGACTTCACCGAGGCGGCGCTGTGGCGGGACCTGCCGGTGGTCTCGCGGGGACGCGCCTTCGAGGTGGACGTCGACCCGTGGTTCCTCAACGCCTCCACCGTGGCCGCCGACCGCGTCCTCGCCGACATGCAGCGACTCATGGCGGCCTGAGACGAGACCGGTACGCGGCGCTAGGGACGGGGGACGTTCGAGGCTGATCGCGCGCGCCGCATGTCGGCGACGCCGTCGTCGGAGCAGAAACCGGTGCCGCTCGACTTGAGACAGAGCAGGCCGAGCAGGCGCATCTCGTCGTCGACCACCGCGAGCCGCCGGATCCCGGTGGCGAGCATGTCTTTCCGCAATCGCTCCGCGGGGACGTCCGGCGCGACGGTGCGGCCGTCCAGCTCCGCCAGCGCCAACGCGGGGGAGTCGCCGGCCAGGGCCGGATCCGAAAGATCGCCCCGGTCGAGCGTCCCGATCACCCGGCCGTCGCGGATCAGCAGGAGCAGGTGCAGCTTGGGGGCGGCCTCGAGAGCGGCCCGCGCGGCACCGATGGTGACGTCCGCGGGGTGCACCGTCGGACGACGCAGCATCACGTCGTTCACCGTTGCGTCGGCCGTCACCTGCTCAGTATGGGACAGGTCGGCGATCCGCAGCAAGGCGACCCGTCGGGGCGCGCCGGCACATCGACCGCGTCACCTGGGCGCGTAGCCGTCCCTGTCGCGGGAACAGAAGTCGCACGGATCGCCGTGCTCGCTGCCGCAGTCCGCGAAGCCGGACACCGGGCCGACGCTACTGCAGGCGGAATCGCAGCGAGGCGATCACGTCGTCGAGGGCATCGGTGAGGACGTGCACGCGGTCCGCAGGGCCGGGCGCGGCGAGCGCGCGATGACGGTCCGCGTCCGGCAACGGCAGCGCCCGGGCCAGGTAGTAGCTGCGCTCCACCGGGTTCTCCGGGAGCTTCAGCTTCGGCCATGCGCGGGGCCGAACCCCTGGGCCCGCGCCAGTCGCGCGGCCAGGCGCTCGATCTCGTCGCGTTTGCCCAGCAGCGGGATCAGGTCGACGGCGGGCTGGACGTCGTCGGGCCAGATCTCCACGTCGGCGCGCGGATACGGATCGTCGGGCAGCCACTGCACGACGCGCAACCGGTCCGTCCCCAGGCACGTGAGGGTGTAGCCACCGTCGGGCTTGCGGACGTACCGATCGATCACGGCGACCGTCCCCACGTCCGTGCGCACATCGCCGCCGCCGACCTCGCTGCCGCGCTCGATCAGCACCACCCCGAACCGTCCGTCGGCGGCGAGGCAGTGCTCGATCATCGCGCGGTAGCGGGGCTCGAAGATGCGCAGCGGTAGTTCCTCTCCGGGCAGCAGCACCGCTCCGAGTGGGAACATCGGCAGTTCGGTCACCGCTCCAGCATGCATAAGCGCCGAGTGCTTCACGATGTCGGGTCTGTGTGAGGCACAGGTGTCGTGGCGCACTCGTGACGGCACAGAACCCGACATCGCGAGCGGCCCCGGTACTCTGGGGTGATGCACACTCATGGAAGGGGCGCCGCGCCTCACACCGTCTGATGGCCGAGTTGCGGGTGAAGTCCCGCTCCGAACTGCGCCGTGCACGGCGGCGTCAGGGTCACTCCTGCTGGGACCACCTCATCGTCGCCCCGCTCTGGGCGCAGCACGGTGCGAACCTCGGGACTCTGCTCCGTACCTGCGACGCGGTCGGCGCCTGCATGGCGGTCCCGTCGCACGACTGGGTGAAGAATGCACTGCGCAAGGGCAATACGCTGCCCGGGCCCAGCTGCATCCACCGCGTCGGCAATCCGCAGAACTGGCTCCTCAAGCAGCGCGAGCGCGGCTCGCACATCATCGGGGTGGAGCTGGCCGAAGGCGCGACGCGCCTCGGCGACCTGCCGCCCGCGCGGGGGCGCACCGTCGTGGTCCTCGGGCACGAGTTCTCCGGGATCCCCAGTGACACCCTGCACCTGCTCGACGAGGCGGTCGAAATCCCGATGATCGGGCGGGGTGCGAGCCTCAACGTCGCGGTCGCGGGGTCGCTCGTGCTGTATCGCCTCGCGGGACTGGCGTGAATTCGTAGTCTCGAGTCCATGACGAAGCAGCTCTGGCTCGAGTCCATCGCCGCCGACGGCGCCCGGATCGCCGCGATCGACCCCACCCACCTAGGTCTTCCCGTTCCCAGCTGCCCGGGCTGGACGGTGCGCGACGGCGTCGTCCACACCGCCGGCGCGCACCGCTGGGCCACCGCCTTCCTGCAGGCCGGGCCGGAATCGACGGAGCGCTTCATCCCCGACGTTTCCGACGCGCCCGACGGCGACGCCGTCCTCGGCTGGTACGCGGGCGTCAACGCCGCGCTGCTCGACGAGCTCCGCCGGCACGAGCCCGACGCGCCCGCGCGCGCCTTCATCGGCCGCACCGTCGCCGCGTTCTGGATGCGTCGCATGACGCAGGAGGTGTCGATCCACCGCTGGGACCTGCAGAACTCGCTGCCCGGCGGCGCCGAGCCGCTCCCCGCGTGGACCGCCGCCGACGGCGTCACCGAGCTCACGCAGATGCAGATCCCGCTCATCGTCGGCAGGAAGGGGCTGCCCGACGCGCTGGCGGGGAAGGTCATCGTGATCGCGGCGACCGACACCGGCGACACGTGGACGTTGCGGCTGCGTGCGGACGGGATCGACGTCCTCGACGGGCGGGTGCCGGCGGACCTGACGGTGCGCGGCGCGGCGTCGGACCTGGATCTCGTGCTGTGGCGCCGGGCGGAACCGGGCACCGTCGACCTGGAGGGTGACGCCGGCGTGCTGACCGGACTGCTGGACGTGGTGATCATCTGAGCCGACACGCCGAACTGGCGCAATGGACTAAATCTTGCGCCTCATGGACTTGTCTGACCCAAGGGGTAGTGTCGGAGGCGTCGAAATACAGCTCCGCGAAAACCGAGGTGTCATGTCTGAAACCGCCGCTCACAGTCCCGCCGACGGAGCTCCGCTCAAGCTGGTCAGCCGGGTGTCGGCGATCAACTGGAACCGGGTGCAGGACGAGAAGGACGCCGAGGTCTGGGACCGGTTGACGGGCAACTTCTGGCTGCCCGAGAAGGTGCCGGTCAGCAACGACATCCCGTCGTGGGGCACGCTCACCGAGCACGAGAAGCAGCTCACCATGCGGGTCTTCACGGGCCTCACGCTGCTCGACACGATCCAGGGCACCGTCGGCGCGGTCTCGCTGATCCCCGACGCGATCACCCCGCACGAGGAGGCGGTGTACACCAACATCGCGTTCATGGAGTCGGTGCACGCGAAGAGCTACAGCTCCATCTTCTCGACGCTGTGCAGCACGCGCGAGATCGACGACGCGTTCCGCTGGTCGGAGGAGAACGAGCACCTGCAGCGCAAGGCGTCCATCGTCATGGACTACTACCGCGGCGACGACCCGCTCAAGCGCAAGGTCGCCTCGACGCTGCTCGAGTCGTTCCTGTTCTACAGCGGCTTCTACCTGCCGATGTACTGGTCGTCGCGGGCCAAGCTCACCAACACGGCCGACATGATCCGCCTGATCATCCGCGACGAGGCCGTGCACGGCTACTACATCGGCTACAAGTACCAGCGCGGGCTCGAGACGCTGCCCGAGGCGCGGCGCCAGGAGCTCAAGGACTACACGTTCGAGCTGCTCTTCGAGCTGTACTCGAACGAGGAGGACTACACCGAGTCGCTGTACGACGAGGTGGGGCTCACCGAGGACGTCAAGAAGTTCCTGCGCTACAACGCCAACAAGGCGCTGATGAACCTGGGCTACGAGGCGATGTTCCCCAAGGACGCCACCGACGTGAACCCCGCGATCCTCTCCGCGCTGTCGCCCAACGCCGACGAGAACCACGACTTCTTCTCCGGCTCCGGCTCGTCGTACGTGATCGGCAAGGCCGTCAACACGGAGGACGAGGACTGGGACTTCTGATCCCGTTCGAAGCGTGGCAGCGCCCCACCGTCCTTGCTCTCCTGCAGATGATCATGGGGCCGCTGCTGTTCGTCGCGATGGGCGTCGTCCTGGTCGCGGCCGTCGGGGAATGTGGGCCTGACCCACCGCGATTGAACGACGTTCTGGAGAGGGAAACCGCAGGTCGGATTCTCCAGAACGTCGTTCAATCGGCGAGGGGGAGGTCGTCGCGGTCGGCCCACTCGACGAGCGTGTCGAGGGTGAACGCCTCGTCGTCGATGGATGCATGCAGGTCGCCGAGATCCGCGAAGCGCGCCGGGAGGGTGCGGATCGTGAAGTCGTCGGGGTGCACGTCGGGCACCTCGTCCCACGTGATCGGGGCGGACGCGGTGGCGATCGGCGTGCCGCGCAGCGAGTACGCGCACGCGATGGTGTGGTCGCGCGCGTTCTGATTGTAGTCGAGGAAGACCGCCGACGGGTCGCGGTCCTTGCGCCACCACACCGTCGTGACGTCGGACGGTGCCCGGCGCTCCACCTCCCGGGCGAAGGCGAGGGCGCACCGTCGGACCTCCGAGAACGTCCAGCGGGGCTCGATCCGCACGTACACGTGCAGCCCGGAGCCGCCCGAGGTCTTGGGGAAGCCGCGGATGCCCAGCTCGTCCAGAACCTCGTGCACCACCGCGGCCACGGACTGCACGCGCGACCACGAGCAGTCGGGCATCGGGTCGAGGTCGATGCGCCACTCGTCGGGGTGCTCCAGGTCGCCGGCGCGGCAGTTCCACGGGTGGAACTCGACCGTCGACATCTGGGCGGCCCAGATCACCGAGCCGAGTTCGGTCACCACCACCTCGTCGGCGGTACGGCCGAACCGCGGGAAGTAGATCTCCACGGTCTCCAGCCAGTCGGGCGCACCCGCGGGGATCCGCTTCTGGTGCACCTTCGCGCCGTCGACGCCCTTGGGGTAGCGGTGCAGCATCGTCGGGCGGTCGCGCAGTGCCCGGACGATGCCGGGTCCCACGGACTCGTAGTACCGCACGACGTCGAGCTTCGTCGCGCCGACCTGCGGGAAGTAGACCCGGTCCGGGCTGGACACGCGGACCACCCGCTCACCGACGGTGAGTTCGATCGGCGCGCCGTGCTCGGAGGAGGCCACGGCGACGAGGTTACGCGCCGAGGATCCTGCTCAGGGAACGCTTGCGCTTACCGGTGGGACGGGCCTTGACGATCCCGGCCACGACGTCCTCGGCGAACCTCTCCACCGTCTCCTGGGAGTCGGTCTTGTTGGTGCCGATGAAGCCGTTGGGGCCGCGCTTGATCCAGCCCGTGACGTACACGCCGGGCAGGGGCGCACCGTCGTCCCCGAGGACGCGGCCGGCCTCGTTCGGCAGCACCGCGCGGCGCTCGTCGAAGGGGAGGCCCGGCACCGGGACACCGCGGTAGCCGACCGAGGTGAACACCATGCCGACGGGGAGGTCGATCGCCTCGCCGGTGACGGTGTGCTTCGCGTGCAGGACGAGGCCGTCGTCGGTGGCCTCGATCGACTCGGGGGTGGTGAGGAACCGCAGGCGGATGCGGCGGGGCGCGTCGGACTGGGTCTCCAGCGACTCGAGCAGCGCGAGCTTGTGCCCGACGAGCTCGGAGTCGCTGCCCGCGACGATGGTCTCGGCGACGTCCGGGTCCGGGTGGACGATGACGGTGCGCTCGTCCGCGAGGCCCAGCGCCTCGGGCAGAGTGAAGGCGGCGTGCTCCGGGCCGCGGCGCGCCACGATCACGACCTCCTCGACCTTCGACTCGCGCAGGGCGGCCAGGGCCGCGGGAGAGATGGTGGTGCCCTCGAGCTCCTTCGGCTCGGCCGTGAGAATGCGGGCCGCGTCCAGCGCGACGTTGCCGTTGCCGATGACGACGATGCGGTCGTGCGTGAAATCCACGGCGTCGCCCCGGTGCTCGGGGTGGCCGTTGTACCAGGCGACGAAGTCGGTGGCGCTGCGCACGCCCGGCAGGTCCTCGCCGGTGATGCCCAGCTTCTTGTCGGTGCTGGCGCCCACGGCGACGACGATCGCGTCGTGCCGCTTCCGCAGCTCCTCGAGGGAGACGTCCCGACCCACCTCGGTGTTCAGGTGGATCCGGAAGTTCGGATCGGCCGCGACCTTGTCGAACAGGCCCGAGACCTTGCGGGTCCGGGTGTGATCGGGTGCGACGCCGAATCGGGCCAGACCGTACGGCGTGGACAGCTTCTCGTACACGTCGACGGTGACGCCCGGGTAGCGGAGCAGCTCGTCGGCCGCGTACATCGCGGCCGGGCCGCTGCCGATCACGCCCACGCTGACGACGGTCCCGTCGGCGATCGGCAGCACCTTCGGCGGCACCGTGTGGGCCATCGGCGGGCGGCTGCGTTCCTGGGGGTTCGGGCCGCCGAGGCTCGAGTTCGCCGGGTCGGCGGCTGCGAGAGAGCGGTTGAGCTCGATGTAGACCTTGTGCTCCTCGGGCAGGCGATGCGCCGGGCCGATGGCGTCGACGGGGCACGCGGTCACGCAGGCACCGCAGTCGACGCAGGTGGTGGGATCCACGTAGAGCATCTCGGCCGTTGCGAAGCCCGGCTCGTCGGGCGTCGGGTGGATGCAGTTGACGGGCACGCGAACGTGCACGACGCGTCGCTGCAGCAGGACTGGGTGATCACGTGGGGCATCGAGGAGGCTCCTCCGGGGTGTTCGTATCCGGGCCCCGGATACGGGTCCGGCTCGGCGGGTGACCGCCGAGCCGGATCATCGGGGTTGTTCGAGACTACTGCGCGGCGTACGAGGGCTCGCTGCGGAACCGCGAGGTGCGGCCGTGGATGCCCAGGGCGCGCCACAGCAGGCGGGAGATCGGGTTCATCAGGTCGGTGCGCTCGGCGAGCAGGCGCACGTCGCCGAAGATCTCCTGGCGCATGGCCTTCGACTCGGGTGATCGCCAGAAGATGTCCTTCTTCACCGACCGCGGGATGTCGAAGGTGTCCCAGAACTGCTTCGGCGGAACCATGATGGCGCCCAGCAGGACGCGCATGACCAGCGGCATCGCCAGCGACAGCAGGAACCGGGGAATCGGGCCGCGGGTGGGCACCTTGTGCTCGAGCAGCTGGTGCGCGAACGAGATGTGGCGGGCCTCCTCAGCCACGTGGATCTGCATCACCGAGGTCATCGCCGGGTGCTGCGTGTCCGCGGAGCGCAGGAACTGCTTCTGCAGGTGGTCGATCGGCTCCTCGCCGGCCAGCACGCCCATGTAGAAGATGTTCGGGAACGTGGTGGCCGCGAGCGGGATGATCGGCGAGAGGCGGCGGAACCACCAGGCGCCACCGGGCACGTCCATGCCCACGCGGTTGACGAACTCCTGGAACATCAGCGTGTGCTGGCACTCCTCCTTCGCCTCGTGCGTGGCGTAGCGGAACTCGGGGGAGTTGTTCGGCTGGACCGCGGTGTACTGCATGATCCCGCGGATCAGGATCGACTCGAACTGCAGGCCGACCTTGGCCACGTTGGCCTGGCGCCACATGCCGATCTCGATCTGCTTGGCCAGCGGCTGCGCCTGGTACCAGGGGTGGCGACCGATCGGATCGAAGCGGGGGTTGCACACCCAGCGCGGGTCGTCGGGGACGATCGCGAGCTCGGGCGAGTCCCAGTCGATGTCGACGTAGGGGTCGAAGTTCCGGCGCACCGATGCCTCGGAGAGGTCGTGCAGTGTCTGCTCGTACTCGGCCTGGCCGGGGAAGGAGCGACCGCGCATGCGCGCCATGTGCGTCATCCGCGGCATGTTCATCAGGGCCATGATGGTTCCTTTCGTGGCACACCGTCCGGCTCGTTCCTGCGATGTCCCTCAGTGTCCTGTGGGAAATCCCACAGGTATCTCTGCAGGTAGAAGCCGTGTGTGAGATTCAACCGCCTTCAGGCTATCACTTGAAACAAGCATGAATGAAGGGTCTTCCGGGCCGAATTCGTGCACAGGTGTACACCGAGCTCTGGGCCTGCGGTTTTCCGTGGTGAATGTGAGGGGCGTCACCGTCGAAGCGACGCGGCGGCGACCGTCAGGACGTCGACTTGATGGTGTTCGCGACGTCGTGCACGACGATCCCGGCCGCGACGGGGCCGCCCGCCGAGAACCAGGCCGCGTCCTCGACCAGGAACTGGCGCTTCGCCGTGACCGCGCGCAGGTCCTTCCAGGCGGTCGAGGTCATCACCGACATGCCGGACGCGCGTCCCTTGTCGCCCTCGTAGCCCACGTAGATCAGGTCCGCCTCGGCCGCGGAGTAGTCGGCGTCGGGCATCTCGACGGGCTCGGGCTTGCGTTGCGCCTCCGGGCGCACCACGTCGAGATCCGCGAGGACCTGTGCTGCGAGGCCGCGGGTCCCCTCGGCCAGCGACTTCCCGTCCGCGGTGAACCGGACCAGCGAGACCACGGTGTGGATCGCGTCGATCTTGACGGACTTGTCCGCCACGTCGCGCTGGTAGCGGTCGATCACCGCGCGGCCCTCTGCGGGCATCCGCACCGCGTCGGCCAGGGCGAGGAAGCTACGCCGCCAGTCGCCCGACGGTGCCGGGACGACCACCGTCCGGCCGGCGCGGCGGTTCGCGTCGGCGGACGCGGCGGTGCCCACGGACACTTCGGCGCGGGCATCGTCACCCAGCTGCGGGACTTTCGCGAGCGTCGCGCCCAGGTACGACGGTGCCGCGCCGCCGACCGCCTTGACCCGGTTCTGCAGGCCGAGGGCGCACAGTCCGTCGAGCAGGTCGGGATCGGCGACGACGATGGAGGCGGGCGCGGGGCCGCCGGTGACAGGGGCCGCGCAGGCCTCGTCGGCCTTGCGATCGAGGCCGATGATGTTCGCGGAGGCCAGGCGCGTCGTCGTGGTGGCGATCGACGCGAAGGGCTGCTGGATGGGCTCCTGCCCGCCGCACGCGGACAGCAGGGTGCCGACGAGCGCTACGGTCGCGATCGCCGCGCCCGCCGAAGAACTTCCGACCCTGTTCACTTCCGCCGCCCTCACCTGTAGTCCCGACCGTGCGCCACGCTAGCAGCCGGGCGTGGAAGGACCGGCTCGGCGACGCGAGTACGACGCAGAGTAGGACCGCGGGGACAAGCGCGGGGGCGAGGGGCTACGCTTAGCCCACAAGCGTGGCGTCCGCCGTGAGCGAACGTGGTCGGTGACCGTCGCGCGAGAGACCTGAATGAAGAGGCGAGAGCCGGTTTCGACAGCCGCGGAACCGGTGCGCCACAGGGCAGGAGGAATAGTGACCGCGCAAGCGCATCGTCCGGTGGTCGAAGTGACCGCTGCACGTCCGTACCCGCAGCGGACCGGGCCCAAGGGGTCGTTCATCTACAAGCTGGTGACGACGACCGACCACAAGACGCTCGGCATCATGTACATCGTCACGTGCTTCGCGTTCTTCCTCATCGGTGGCCTGATGGCGCTGCTGATGCGCGCCGAGCTCGCCGAGCCCGGCCTGCAGTTCCTCTCCACCGAGCAGTTCAACCAGCTGTTCACCATGCACGGCACGGTGATGTTGCTGCTGTACGCGACCCCGATCGTGATCGGCTTCGCCAACTTCGTGCTGCCGCTGCAGATCGGCGCGCCCGACGTGGCGTTCCCGCGCCTGAACGCGTTCGGCTACTGGCTGTTCGTGTTCGGCGCGATCATGGTGATCGCCGGTTTCATCACGCCCGGTGGCGCCGCCGACTTCGGCTGGACCGCGTACACCCCCTTGACCGACGCCCTGCACTCGCCCGGCCCCGGCGCCGACCTGTGGATCATGGGCCTCGGCGTGGGTGGTCTCGGCACCATCCTCGGCGCCGTCAACATGGTCACCACGGTGATCTGCATGCGCGCCCCCGGCATGACGATGTTCCGCATGCCGATCTTCACCTGGAACATCCTGGTGACCTCGCTGCTGATCCTGCTGGCCTTCCCGCTGCTGACCGCCGCGCTCATGGGGCTCGAGGTGGACCGTCAGTTCGGCGCCCACATCTACGACCCCGCCAACGGCGGTGTGATCCTGTGGCAGCACCTGTTCTGGTTCTTCGGTCACCCCGAGGTGTACATCATCGCGCTGCCGTTCTTCGGCATCGTGTCCGAGATCTTCCCGGTGTTCAGCCGCAAGCCGATCTTCGGCTACAGCGGCCTGGTCCTGGCCACGCTCGCCATCGCGGCCCTGTCCGTGGCGGTGTGGGCGCACCACATGTACGCCACCGGCGCCGTACTGCTGCCGTTCTTCAGCTTCATGACGTTCCTGATCGCGGTGCCCACGGGTGTGAAGTTCTTCAACTGGATCCTCACCATGTGGAGAGGACACATAACGTTCGAGTCGCCGATGCTGTTCTCGATCGGCTTCATCGTGACGTTCCTCTTCGGTGGCCTGACCGGTGTCCTGCTCGCGTCGCCGCCGCTCGACTTCGCGGTGTCCGACACCTACTTCGTGGTCGCGCACTTCCACTACGTGCTCTTCGGCACCATCGTGTTCGCCACCTACGCGGGCATCTACTTCTGGTTCCCGAAGATGACCGGCCGCCTGCTGGACGAGGGGCTGGGCCGCTGGCACTTCTGGCTCACCTTCATCGGCTTCCACATGACGTTCCTGGTCCAGCACTGGGTGGGCGCCGAGGGCATGCCGCGTCGATACGCGGACTACCTCGCGACCGACGGCTTCACCACGCTGAACCGGATCTCGACGGTGGGCGCCTTCATCCTGGGCGCCTCGACCCTGCCGTTCGTGTGGAACGTGTTCAAGAGCTACCGCTTCGGCGAGGTCGTCACGGTCGACGATCCGTGGGGCTTCGGCAACAGCCTCGAGTGGGCCACCAGCTGCCCGCCCCCGCGGCACAACTTCACCGAGCTGCCCCGGATCCGTTCGGAGCGCCCCGCGTTCGAGCTGCACTACCCGCACATGGTCGAGCGCATGCGCGCCGAGGCCCACTCCGGGCCGGGCCAGGGCCACTAGGGCCCACGATCTCCGCACGAACGGCGTCTCCTGCACCGGGAGGCGCCGTTCGGCGTTCCGCCTGCGCGCACTACGCTTTCACCGTGCACGATGCGACCTCGGACCCCACGATCCTCATCACCGTCACGGGCGGCGACAAGCCCGGCGTCAGCTCGGTCCTCTTCGGCGTCCTGGCCCGCAACGAGGTCAGCATCCTCGACGTCGAGCAGACCGTCATCCGCGGGCGCCTGACGCTCGGTGTCCTCGCGGCCGTCGACGGCGATCCCGAGCACGTCCAGGAGCTCGTCGAGCAGGCGATGGCCACCGTCGGGATGGACGTGGCCGTGGAGATCTCGAGCGAGCAGCCGCCGCGTCCGCCGGTGCCCACGCACGCCGTCGTGCTGCTGGGAGCGCCCGTCACCGCGCGGGCGTTGTCGGCGGTCGCCGCCACCCTTGCCGACGGCGGCGTGAACATCGAATCCATCGCGGGCGTCGCCGACTACCCGGTCACTGCACTCGAACTGCTCGTGACCGTCCCGGACGCCGCGGGCGAGGCCGGCTTCCGCGCCGCGCTGGCGACCGTCGCCAAGGCGCAGGGCGTCGACATCGCGACGTCCCGCGCCGGGATCGCCCGCCGCTCCAAGCGACTGATCTGCTTCGACGTGGACTCCACCCTGGTCCGTGGCGAGGTCATCGAGATGCTGGCCGCCCGGGCGGGCAAGGAGGCCGAGGTCGCCGCGGTCACGGAGGCGGCGATGCGCGGGGAGCTCGACTTCGAGCAGTCCCTGCACGCCCGAGTCCAGAACCTCGCGGGGCTGCCGGCGACGGTGATCGACGAGGTGGCCGGAGAGCTGCAGCTGACGCCCGGCGCCCGCACCACGATCCGCACCCTCAAGCGGCTCGGCTACCGCTGCGGCGTCGTCTCGGGCGGCTTCACAGCCGTCATCGAGCCGCTCGCCGCCGAGCTCGAACTCGACTTCGTGCGCGCCAACACCCTCGAGGTGACCGACGGTGCGCTGACCGGTCGCGTGATCGGCGAGGTCGTCGACCGGCCGGGTAAGGCCCGCGCGCTCCGCGAGTTCGCGGACGCCTTCGGTGTGCCCGTCGAGCAGACCGTGGCGGTCGGCGACGGCGCCAACGACATCGACATGCTCTCGGCGGCCGGCCTGGGGGTGGCGTTCAACGCCAAGCCCGCCCTGCGCGAGGTCGCGGACACCGCGTTGTCGCACCCCTATCTGGACGCGGTGCTGTTCGTCCTGGGCGTGACCCGGGACGAGATCGAGGCCGCCGATGCCGTCGACGGGCAGCTGCGTCGCGTCCCGCTGGAGAACTGAGCTCTCAGGCCTCCTGGAAGGCCAGCACCGTCGGGCCCGAGACCCTGACCCGCGCGCGCGACGCGTAGAACGCGGTGCCCTCCGCGGGCTCGCCGGTGGGCCGCGACGTGTCGACGATCAGCTCCCAGCCGTGCGTGCACGACTCGGGGCCGCCGAGCGTGATCTCGGCGTCGCCGCCGGCGTGCCAGATGATGAGCGCGTCCTTGTCGGGCACCGCCCGGTCGTGGCCGGGCGCGCGGACGTCGGAACCGTCGACCCAGGCCTGGAGTGTCCGGACCTCGGGCGACTGCCACGCGTCGCCGGGCATCTCGGCGCCGTCGGCGGCGAACCACGCGAGATCGGGCTCGCCGTCCCGAGTGGCGCGACCGTCGAAGAACTCGTGCTGGCGCAGCACCGGCGCGGCGCGCCGGACCATGGCCACCCGCGCGACGAACGCGGTGAGGTCGGCGTCTGCGGCGTCCCAGTCGACGGCGAAGGCGTCGGCTGCGCGGGTTCCCTCCGGCACGCAGTAGGCGTTGTTGTTGCCGTACTGCGTGTGCCCGATCTCGTCGCCGCCCAGCAGCATCGGCGTGCCCGTCGACAGCAGCAGCGTGGCGAGCAGGGCACGGACGTGCGCGGCGCGCGCCGCGAGGATCGCGGGATCGGTGGTGCCGCCCTCGAAGCCGTGGTTCACCGACCGGTTGTTGTCGGTGCCGTCGCGGTTCTTCTCGCCGTTGGCCTCGTTGTGCTTGCGCTCGTAGCTGACCAGGTCGCGGGCGGTGAAGCCGTCGTGGGCCGTGACGAAGTTGATCGATGAGAACGGCGAGCGGCCCTGAGCGCCGAACAGGTCCTGGCTGCCGGACACCCGCGAGGCAAGATCGCCGACCGTGCCGGCACCGGCGAAGAAGGTTCGCACCGTGTCGCGGTAGCGGTCGTTCCACTCCGCCCAGACCGGCGGGAAGCCTCCCACTCGGTACCCTCGCCGGTGGCGTCCCACGGCTCGGCGATGAGTTTGCGGGTGGCGAGCAGCGGGTCGGCGGCGATCGCCGACAGCAGCGGCGCCCGGTGGTCGAACGGGATCACCGGGCCCTGGGCCCCGTCGCCGTGCGCCCGCGGCCGAGCACGCTGGCCAGGTCGAACCGGAAGCCGTCGACACCGAACTCGCCGGCGAAGTACCGCAGACTGTCGAGCACCATGCGCAGCGCCGCGGGCGACGCGCAGTCGATGGTGTTGCCGCACCCCGTGTAGTCGAGGTCCTCGCCGTTCTCCAGCAGGTAGTAGCCGGGGGCGTCGAGGCCGCGCCACGACAGCGACGGGCCGGCCACCGACTCCTCGGCGGTGTGGTTGTAGACCACGTCCATGAGCACCTCGAGGCCGGCCGAGTGCAGCGCCGAGACCATCTCCGAGAACTCCTCGACCTCGTGACCGGGGCGCGCGGCGTACCGCGGGTCCGGGGCGAAGTAGGCCCCCGTCGAGTAGCCCCAGTGGTTGCGCATGCCCCGCGCGCGCACGCCCGGCTCGGTGAGGCAGGCCTGCACGGGCAGTAGCTCCACCGCGGTCACGCCGATGCGCCGCAGGTGCTCGAGGATCGCCGGCTGGGCGAGGCCGAGGTACGTGCCGCGCAGCTCCTCGGGCACGCCGGGGTGCCGGGCCGTGTACGAGCCCACGTGCACCTCGCAGATCACCGTGCGGTCCCACGGGACTCCGGGGCCGGGCTCGGGCGCGGGCGGGGCGCCCGTGACCACGCTCAGGGGGATGTCGGGGAGCGAATCGATGTCCGACGGTCCGCCGTCCTCGCCGTACGGCAGGAGGGCGGCGCCGTCGGCGGCATCGCCGGGGAAGCCACCGTCGAGCCTGCGGGCGTACGGGTCGATGAGCGCCTTGTACTCGTTGAAGCGCAGCCCCGCCCCGGGGTCCCACGGGCCCGCCGCGCGGAGGCAGTAGCGCGTCCCCTCGCCGATCCCGGGCACGAAGCCGTGGTGCACCCCCGCCGTCCGGGCGGGCAACAGGAGGCGCCGCTCCTGGCGCGTGCCGTCCTCGGCAACATCGACGAGGCACACCCAGACGTCGGTGGCGCGGGGAGCGTGGACGGCGAAGTTCACGCCGCCGGGCTGCGGGACGGCGCCGAGGGGGGTGTACGCGCCGGGGGACGGGGTGGGGTGGTCTGTGGACACGGTGACCATCCTGCCAACCGCGACCTGACCCGTGCGGCAGGATGGTGATGTGTCCGATCCCGCCGCCACTTCCGCGCCCGCTCCCGCACCGGGCTCCGCCCCCGCCGACATCGCCGAACCCGACCAGGATCTGCTCGTCGACTTCCACGACGTCGTGCTGCGGCGCGACGGCCGCACCCTCGTCGGGCCGATCGACTGGCGGGTGGAACTGGACGAGCGGTGGGTGGTCATCGGCCCGAACGGCGCCGGCAAGACCTCGCTCATGCGGCTCGCGTCGGCGCAGGTGTTTCCGACCGCGGGTACCGCGCACATCCTGGGGGAGGTCCTGGGGAAGACGGTGGTGCAGGACCTCACGGCCCGGATCGGGGTGAGCACCGCGGCGCTGGCCTCACGGATCCCCGACGACGAGCTGGTGACCGACCTCGTGGTGTCGGCGGGGTACGCCGTGCTCGGGCGCTGGCGGGAGCGGTACGACGAGGTGGACATCAGCCGCGCCGTGGACGTCCTGGAGTCGATGGGCGCCGAGCACCTGGCGAACCGCCGCTTCGGCACGCTGTCCGAGGGCGAGCGCAAGCGCGTGCTCATTGCCCGCGCCCTGATGACCGACCCGGAACTGATGCTGCTCGACGAGCCGGCCGCCGGGCTGGACCTGGGCGGCCGCGAGGAACTGGTCGCCCGGCTCGACACGCTCGCCCATGATCCGGACGCCCCCGCGACGGTGCTGGTGACCCACCACGTGGAGGAGATCCCGCCGGGGTTCACCCACGCCTTGCTCCTCAAGGAGGGCGGCGTCGTGGCGCAGGGCCTGATCGGCGACGTGCTCACCGCGGAGGTGCTGTCGGAGACGTTCAGCCAGCGCATCCTGCTGGACGAGGTGGACGGGCGGTTCTTCGCCCGGCGCGCCGCGCGCCCCGGGCGGCGGAGGTTGCAGGCATGAGCGGGGGACAGGGCGCCGGGCACCGGCGCGATCTCGCCGACGTCCCGATCAGGCTCGCCGCCACGGTCCTGCTGCTGCGGACGGCACCGTCCGGCCTGGAGGTCTTCGTGCAGACCCGCGCGAGTGGGATGGAGTTCGCGCCCGGCGTCACGGTGTTCCCGGGCGGCGGTATCGAGCCGTCGGACGAGGGGGACCTGACGGTGACCGCCGCGCGCGAGACGCTCGAGGAGTGCGGCGTGCGGGTGGACCCCGACGCGCTGGTGCCGCTCTCGCGGTGGGTGACCCTGCCCGGGCGGCCGCGGCGCTACGACACGATGTTCTACCTCGCCGCGCTGCCCGCCGGGCAGGAGGCGGACCTGCGGACCACCGAGGCCGTCTCCGCGGGCTGGCGGACGCCGCAGGCCGTGATCGACGAGTGGCTCGCGGGCCGCAACAAACTGATGGCGCCCACCTACTCGCAGCTCTTCCAGCTGCTGCCGTTCGAGACCACGGAGGACGCGCTGGGCTGGGCCGCCGAGGCGGCGGACCTGACCCCGGTGGCGATCGTCGACGGCATGACGCGTGAGGACCGACGGTTCCCCGGCTGGGCCGAGTACGCCGAGGGGTCGACGATCTACTGAGCGTCCGGCCGCGGATACGTGGACGTCCAACTAAATTGTCGAACACCCGGTAACCTCTCGGGCATGACTGAATTCGTGACCCTGGAGACCAGCGACGAGCACCCCGGCATCGGCACGATCCGGCTGAACCGGCCGCCGATGAACGCGATCAACGCGCGGGTCCAGGACGAGCTCATCGCCCTCGCCGCCGAGGTGAACGAGCGCGACGACATCAAGGCCGTCGTCGTGTACGGCGGTCCCAAGGTGTTCGCCGCCGGCGCCGACATCAAGGAGATGCAGGCGATGGGCTACACGGACATGAGCGAGGCCATCGCACTGCTCCAGGGCGGCCTGTCGGCGATCGCGTCGATCACCAAGCCGACCGTCGCCGCGATCACCGGGTACGCCCTCGGTGGCGGCCTCGAGGTGGCACTGGGCGCCGACCGCCGGATCGTCGGCGACAACGCCAAGGTGGGGGTCCCGGAGATCCTGCTCGGCGTGATCCCCGGCGGCGGCGGCACGCAGCGCCTGGCCCGGCTCGTGGGCCCGTCGAAGGCCAAGGACATGGTGTTCACCGGGCGGTTCGTGGGCGCCGAGGAGGCCCTGGAGATCGGGCTCGTCGATGAGGTCGTCGCCCCCGACGAGGTCTACAACGCCGCCCTGAAGTGGGCCGGCCAGTTCGCGGGTGCCGCCTCGCAGGCGCTGCGTGCGGCGAAGCAGGCGATCGACCAGGGGCTGGACGCCGACCTGAACACCGGCCTCGCCATCGAGCGGCACCTGTTCGCCGGGCTGTTCGCCACCGAGGACCGCACGATCGGCATGACCTCGTTCATCGAGAACGGTCCGGGCAAGGCGAAGTTCACAGGCAAGTAGTCCGGTCGGCCGGAGTCGGCCGGTCGCGGCAGAACGTGTTCTCATCACGCGGGTTGGGCCTGGACCTGACTGGGCGGTAACCTGGCGGGAACATCATCTCGAAAGGCCCGAATGACCGACCAGCAGCCGGCCCCCAACCCGCACGCCACGGCGGACGAGGTTGCGGCCGCATTCTCCGACACGAAGCTCGCCCAGGTGCTCTACCACGACTGGGAGGCCGAGACCTACGACGAGAAGTGGCACATCAGCTTCGACGAGCGGTGCATCGACTACGCCCGTGACCGGTTCGAGGCGGCGACGCACGGCGACAACGAGAAGCCCTACGGGCGCGCCCTGGAGCTGGGCTGCGGCACCGGCTTCTTCCTGCTCAACCTCATGTCGGCGGGGGTCGCGGAGACCGGCTCGGTCACCGACCTCTCGCCCGGCATGGTGAAGGTCGCGCTGCGCAACGGCGAGGCGCTCGGTCACACCGTCGACGGCCGGGTCGCCGACGCCGAGACCATCCCGTACGAGGACGACACGTTCGACCTGGTCGTCGGGCATGCGGTGCTGCACCACATCCCGGACGTCGAGCAGTCGCTGCGCGAGGTGCTGCGGGTGCTCAAGCCCGGTGGCCGGTTCGTGTTCGCCGGCGAGCCCACCACGATCGGCGACTTCTACGCCCGCTGGCTCGGACGCATCACCTGGGGCGTCACCACCAACGTGACGAAGCTGCCGTTCCTCGCCGACTGGCGCCGCCCGCAGGCGGAGCTCGACGAGTCGTCGCGGGCGGCCGCGCTCGAGGCCGTCGTGGACATCCACACGTTCGACCCGGACGAGATGGAGGCCATGGCCGCCCGCGCCGGCGCCGTCGACGTCCAGGCGAGCACCGACGAGTTCACCGCCGCCTTCCTCGGCTGGCCGGTCCGCACCTTCGAGGCGGCCGTGCCGCCCGAGAAACTGGGCTTCGGCTGGGCCGGGTTCGCGTTCGGCGGCTGGAAGAAGCTGTCGGCGCTCGACGAGAACCTGCTGCGTCGCGTCGTGCCGCGCAAGTTCTTCTACAACCTCGCGATCACGGGTACCAAGCCCCGGTAGTGGACGCGGCGGGGCTGTCCTACCTCCGGTCGGACGAGGGCGCCGCCGCGGTCGCGGCGGCGGACCGTCTGGCCCTGACCGACGCGTCCCTGCTGGCCGACGTGTCGACGGTGCGGAGCCTCGCCGGTCCGCACGCCCCCGTGGTCATCGAACAGGTCCGGGCCCGCCGCCGCGCTGCCGCCAAGCTGGGCGAGGTGACCGGCTGGCTGCTCACCGACGAGGCCGTGCAGCAGGCCACCCCCGCCGCCGTCGCGGAGCACCGCGCGCGCCGGCTCGCCTGGCTCTCGGTGCACGACGTCACCTGCTCCATCGGTGCGGAACTGCGCGCCCTCGTGCAGGTGTGCCCCCGGGTGGTCGGCAGCGACATCGACCCGGTCCGCGCGCGGATGGCCGCCCACAACGTGCCGCGCGCCCTCGTCTACGTCGCCGACGCGCTGACCCCCACCACCACGGCCGACGTCGTGATCGCCGACCCCGCGCGCCGGTCCGGCGGCAGGCGCATCGTCGACCCGGAGCAGATGTCGCCCGCGCTCTCGGCATTGCGCGCCGCGTACGCGGGCCGGTCGCTCGCGGTCAAGACCGCGCCGGGCATCGACTACGACGGGCTGCGGCGCGACGGCTTCGACGGGGAGGTCGAGATCGTCTCGCTCGACGGCGGCGTCCGCGAGGCCTGCCTGTGGTCCGGTCCCGTCGCGGTCCCCGGGCTCACCCGGGCGACTGTGTTACGCAGTGGCGATACGGGATTCGAGGTGGTTTCCAGCGCCCCGCACGACGTCGACCCCGGCCCGGCAGGGCGCTTCCTGCTCGAGCCCGACGGTGCCGTCATCCGCGCCGGGCTGGTGCGGCACTACGCGGCGCGGCACGACCTCTGGCAGCTCGACCCGCACATCGCGTACCTGACCGGCGACGTCGTGCCGGACGGGGTGCGCGGGTTCGAGGTTCTCGACGAGTTCCGGTTCACGGAGAAGGTGCTGCGTGCCGAGCTCCGCGCCCGCGATGTCGGCACCGTCGAGATCCTCACCCGCGGGGCGGGCGTCGACCCGGACGTGCTGCGTAAGCGGCTCAAACTGCAGGGCTCGCAGGCGATGACGGTGGTGATCACCCGGATCGGCCGGGAGGTCACCGCGTTCCTCACCCGCCCGACGCGGTGATCAGGCGGTCTTCGCTCTCCTGGGCCTCCTCGTCGAGCAGTCGGTTCCCGCGGCAGCCGGAGGCGCGGATGACACCATGGAGCGCATGCAGGAAGCGCGGCGGTCGGATGTCGAGATGTTCCACGTCATGGACGTGCTGGCGGCGGCGGCGCGGCGCCGCGAGACCCACGGCGACGTGATCTCGCTGGCCGCGGGGCAGCCGAGTGCGGGGGCGCCGAAGCCGGTGCTCGCCGCGGCGCACGCCGCGCTGGACGCCGGGCCGCTCGGCTACACCGAGGCGATGGGGATCGCGCCGCTGCGGGAGACCATTGCCGCGCACTACGGCCGTGCGTACGGGCTGGACGTCGCGCCGGGCGCGGTGGCGATCACGACGGGGTCGTCGGGCGCGTTCACGCTCGTGTTCCTCGCGGCCTTCGACCCGGGGGACACCGTCGTCATGGCCCGGCCCGGGTATCCCGCCTACCGGAACACCCTGAAGGCCCTCGGCTGCCGGGTGGTCGAGCTCGACTGCGGCCCGGACTCGCGGTTCCAGCCGACCGTCGCCATGCTGGACGCGCTGCCGGAGCCGCCGAAGGGGCTCATCGTCGCGAGCCCGGCGAACCCGACGGGGACCATCCTGGCACCGTCCGACCTCGCCGACCTGGCGCGCTGGTGCGCGGCGCACGGCACGCTGCTCATCTCGGACGAGATCTACCACGGCGTGAGCTACGGCCGGCCGACGTCGTGCGCGTGGGAGACCTCCCGCGAGCAGGTGGTGATGGGCTCGGTGTCGAAGTACTTCGCCATGACCGGCTGGCGGCTCGGCTGGATGCTGCTGCCCGAGTACCTGCAGCGGCCCGTCGAGCGACTCACGGCGAACATGACGATCTGCCCGCCCGCGATCAGCCAGTACGCCGCGATCGCCGCCTTCACCGACGAGGCCCGGGCCGAGCTCGACGCGCATGTGGCCGGGTACGCGCGCAACCGCGAGATCGTGCTCGCCGGGCTCACGGACCTCGGCGTGACCCGCGTCGCTCCGCCCGACGGTGCCTTCTACGCCTACGCCGACATCGGTCACCTCACCGACGACTCGTTGTCCTGGTGCGCACGCGTTCTCGACGAGACCGGCGTGGCGATCACCCCGGGCCTGGACTTCGACACGGCCCGGGGCAACCGCACCGTCCGCCTCAGCTTCGCCGGCGCGAGCGCCGAGATCGAGGAAGCGCTGCACCGGTTGGCGCCCGTCTTCAGGCGGTGAGACTTCAGACGGTGAGAGCGCGGCGGAAGGCCGCGATCGCGAGGTCGAATCCGGCCTGTGCGCCGTGGGTCTCGCGCAGGGCGTTGAGCATCATGAAGTCGTGGATGACCCCGCCGATACGCACGGCGGTCACCTCGTTTCCGCTTCGCGGAGCTTCGCGGCGTAGGCCTCGCCGCCGTCGCGCAGCACGTCGGCCTCGGCGGTGATGACGGTGGCGGGCGGCAGGTCCCGAAGCTGCTCGACGGTGGCATTCAGCGGTGAGGCGAAGATCTCGGCGCGCTGCGCCTCGTCGTTCGTGTACTGGTCCCAGAACCACTGCATGGCGTCGCGGCGCAGGAAGTAGCCCTCGGCGAACTCGTGGTACGAGCCGGTCTCGAAGTCCGCGTCCACCACGGGGTACAGCAGGACCTGAGCGGCCAGCGACACGTCGCCGCGGGCCTTGGCCTGGAGGGCGAGCACGGCCGCCATGTCGCCGCCGACGGAATCGCCGGAGACCGCGATGCGGGTGCCGTCGAGGTTCTTCTCCGCGCCCGAGCTCACGACCCACTGCGCGACGGCGTAGTTCTGCTCGATCGCGATCGGGTACCGCGCCTCGGGGGAGAGGTCGTACTCCGGGAAGACCACGGCCGCACCGGTGCCGACGGCGAACTCGCGGACCAGGCGGTCGTGCGTGTGGGCGTTGCCGAAGACCCAGCCCGCGCCGTGGACGTAGAGGATGACGGGCAGGACGCCGGTGGCGCCCTTCGGGCGGACGATGCGGGTGCGCACCTCGCCGGTGGGGCCGCCGGGCACGGTGATCCACTCCTCGTCGACCTCGGGGAAGGTGACGCCGTCGCCCGACTGGACCTCATCGACGGTCTTCCGGCCGTCGACGGGGCCGAGGTCGAACAGGTAGGGCGGATTCGCGGTGGCGTCGGAGAAGGCCTGGGCGGCGGGCTCGAGGATGGTCTTGCTCATGATCTGCTCCTTGTCGGCTTCGCGGAGAACGTTCGTTCTCTCGCTGGGTGTTAGAGTAGGGGAACGATCGTTCTCTCGTCAAGGGGTATGTGGAAGATGGATGCGGATCAGCAGCGCGTCGCCGTGCTGGAGGCGGCGGAGAAGCTGTTCTACGGCAAGGGGATCCAGGCTGTCGGGATGGACGAGATCCGCGCCGCCGCCGGCGTCTCCCTCAAGGCGATCTACAAGCTCTTCCCGTCGAAGGATGCGCTCGTCGCCGAGGTGCTGACGATCCGTGACCGGCGCTGGACCGACGGGCTGCACAAGTACGTGGACCGGGCCGGCGGGCCGGAGGAGCGGGTCCTCGCGGTTTTCGACTGGCTCGACGAGATGTTCGCCGAGAACGACTTCCGCGGCTGCTCGTTCATCAACAGCTACGGCGAGCTCGGCGCCACATCATCGACCGTCGCCGACGCCGCCGTGCGCAACAAGGCCTGCTACCAGGACGAACTCGCGGCACTCGTCGCAGAGGCGGGCCTGCCGGAGCGCGTCGCGGTCCAGATCGGGCTGCTCACCGAGGGGGCGCTCACCACCGCCGCCATCCTCGGCCCGGACGGCGTCGTCGACGGTGCGCGGCAGGCCGCCCGGGTGCTCATGGGGGCACAGAGGTCGGTTACTTCGGCGCAGTGAGAACGAACGGGCCGTCCTCGGTGATGGCGACGGTGTGTTCGCTGTGCGCGGCACGGGAACCGTCGGCGGACCGCAGGGTCCAGCCGTCGGGGTCGAAGACGATCTTGTCGGTCGTGGCGCAGAACCACGGCTCCAGCGCGAGCGTCGTGCCGGTCTGCAGGAGCATGCCCTTGCGCGCCTTCCCGGCGTTGGGTACGTGCGGGTCCTCGTGCATCGTCCGGCCCAGGCCGTGCCCGCCGAACTGCGTGTTCACCGGGTAGCCGTACTGCTTGGCCACGGCGCCGATCGCAGCGGAGACCGTGCCCAGCCTCGTGCCGGGGCGCATGTGGTCGATGGCGGCGTCGAGCGCCTCGCGGGTCGCCCGGATGAGCCGGGTGTCCTCGGGGCGGGGCGTGCCCACGCTGACCGACCGGGCGGCGTCGGCGACCCAGCCGTCGATCGACACCGCGATGTCGACGGTCAGCAGGTCGCCGTCGGCGAACACGTGGTCGGGCGGCAGCCCGTGCAGGCAGGCGTCGTTGATGGAGATGCACGTGACGTTGCGGAACGGTCCGCTGCCGAACGACGGGGCGTAGTCCCAGTAGCACGAGACGGCACCGCGGTCGGCGATCATCTTCCGCGCGCGGTGTTCGAGCTCCATCGCGTTCATGCCGACCTCTGCCATGCCGGTCAGCTCCTCGAGCAGCTCGGCGATGAAAATACCGGTCGTGCGCATCTTCGCGATCTCGGCAGGGGTCTTGAGCTCCATCACGGGCGAGATTCTACGCGGTCAGATGGCCACCATCCTGGTCGCGGCCGAGGCGGTGCGCCGGCCGCGGATGGCGATCAGCTCGCGGGCGTGCGCGTCGAGGGCCACGTCGCCGGGCAGGCGCGGCGTCCACCGTCGCACAGCCGTGGCGTCGCCGCCGGCGTCGAGCGCCGCCAGCACGTGCAGGGCGTGCGCCGCGGGCTGCGGGGTGTGCTCGTGCGGCCAGCACGTCGCGAGGTGCACGGAGACGTGCATCGTCTGCCGGCCCGTGTGCAATAGGCGCGCCGAGACCTCGATGACCTGCCCGATCTGCACGGGGCGGTAGAAGCGCACGCCGCCGACGTAGACGGTGACGGCTTCGCCGCCGCTCCAGCCCGCCGCGCACAGGTAGGCGGCGTCGTCCATCCAGCCCATCACCCGCCCGCCGTGGGCCTTGCCGCCCCAGTTGATGTCCGTGGGAGCGGCGAGGAAGCGGGTGGTGCGCCGCTCCGCCTCGGTCGGCAGCGAGTAGTCCGCCCCGCTCATCGCCGCGGCGATCCGCTGCCGAACGTCGGTGCGGACCTCGGCCTCCTCGGCGGCGCGGACGTCCTCGGCGAGGACCGGCTGCCACTGCCGCACGGGTTTCGGCTTCCCGGCCTCGTCCACCGCGACGAAGACGAGCAGACATGTGCTGGCGACGGTGAACGTCCCCACCCGCGGATCGGCGGAGGCGACCTCGCACTGGATGTGCATGCTGCTGCGGCCGGTGTGGACCAGCGTGGCGCGCACCTCGACGACGTCGCCCGACGCGATATCGCGGCCGAAGCCGATGTTGCCGACGTAGGCGGTCACCGAGTAGCCGCCCGACCAGGCGGCGGCGCACGCGTACGCCGCCTTGTCGATCCACTCGAGGATGCGGCCGCCCCGGACGCCGCCGCCGAGGGTGGCGACGTCGGTGGGGGCGGCCAGGAACCGCAGGGTGATCCGGCGATCGGTGATGGGCACGGGCGGGCTCCTTTGCAGGCGGTGAGCGGATCGCACCATCGTGGCGGGGGCCGCGAACGCACTGCGGACCGGGGAGCGCGATGAGGACTCGGTGATCGGGAGGTAACCGGGCCGGTCATCCGGGCGTAACACCGCCCCGCGCGGAGACCGCGCGGCGCGTCACTCCTTGGCGACGCTGTCGCCGATCCGGCGACCGGAGGTGAAGGCGAAGACGGTGCCGTCCTGGCCGACGGTGACGAGCTCACCGTCGGGACCGATCGACACGCCGGACGACGACTCGACGGAGTCCGGGAGGGCGAACGTCCGCAGCGTGGTGCCGGTGTCGGTGCGGAATTCGAGCAGCTGCGACTGGACCCGCGCCCACGAGCGGACCACCGCGTAGCCGATGCCGCCGCGGATCTGGGTGACGGGCGAGATCATCGCGACGTCGGTGCGCTTGAACACCTCCGTGGCCTTGTCGCCCTCGTCGCGAAGCGCGACGAACGAGGCGCGCTGCAGCCCGGGAGCGGCGGGGATGATGATCCCGTCCGGCGAGACCGACGGCGGGACCGCCGTCTCGTAGCCCAGGTCGTACGTCCACTTCGTCTTACCGGTCTCGGCGTCGAGGGCCGCGAGTTCGCCCGAGCGCAGGTTCACGTACAGCGTCGACCGGTCGTCGGACAGCGCGGGCGAGCCGACCGCACCGTCGGCGATGTCCGTGCGCTCCCACGCGTACCGCAGGTCGTGGCGGGTGCCGCCGTTCTTGTCGTACGCCACCGCCATCACCTTCGACGGTGCCGCGCCCGGCCCGGTGCCCCCGCCCACGATCACGTAGGCGCGCTCGGCCTCGGTGTCGACCGCCGGTGGGCCGGAGACCGGGCACGCGGGGCCGTTCTTCGCGCAGTCGCCGAGGCCGGCGCCGTTGTAGTCCGCGGAGATCTTCGGCAGCAGGCCGATCGCGGCGCCCGCGGCGACCCCGTCGTGTGAGTCGACCAGGACCATCTGGCCGAGGTGGGTCACGGCGAGCACCGTGTTGTCGCCCGCGAGTTTGATCCACAGTGGCGCACCCGCGGTGGGTAGCGCCAGCGCACCTGGTTGTCGGGGTTGAAGCTGTAGAGCCAGCCGGGGATGCCGAGATAGGAGTACTCGAACTGATCGACGACGGGGGCCTGCAGGTCGGCGCCGGGCGCATCGCGCCGGCAGTACTTCTTGCGGCCCACGGTGAGCTCGAGCGTGAACGTGGTGCAGCCCGTCTCGGTGGCGGCGGTGACGGCGACGGTGCCCCGGTTGGTGATCGCGGGCTGCGCCAGGTTGGTGCCGACGAGCGCCCGGTTCCAGGCCGGGACCAACGACGGTGCCGCGTCCCGGTCCGAATACGAGTTGTTGCGCGAATCGCCGTACATGCCGGGCCAGGCCGCGGAATCGTCGGCGTACACCCAGGTGTCGTCGGGGGAGCACGAGACCAGGACCGCAGCGGCAGCCATCGTCGCGCCCAGTGTGAGCGCGCGCCTACCCAACCGCATGTGTCTCCTCGCCTCGTCGCGTTATCGCCCCACAGAGTATCGCGGCGACCTTCCGGGACCCGCGGGGCGCACCGCCGGATAGGCTCACCGACATGACGAGCATGTGGAACGCCCCGTACCGGTCGCGCTGGCGTCACGCGCGCCAGGCCGACGTGCAGGCGCGTTTCCTCACCCTCGCGTCGCTGCGCTGGGTCCTGAAGAACAAGGCGTACACGCCCTGGTACCTGGTGCGGTACCTCCGGCTCGCCAAGTTCCGGCTGGCGAACCCGCACATCGTGCTCAAGGGGATGGTGTTCCTCGGCAAGAACGTCGAGATCCACGCGACGCCCGGGCTCGGGCGCATGGAGATCGGCCGCTGGGTGCACATCGGCGACTCCAACAAGATCCGCTGCCACGAGGGCTCGCTGCGCATCAGCGACAAGTCGGTGTTCGGCCGCGACAACGTGGTCAACTGCTACCTCGACATCGAGTTCGGGCCGGCGTCGCTGGTCGCCGACTGGTGCTACATCTGCGACTTCGACCACAAGATGGACGACATCAACGTCCCCATCAAGGACCAGGGGATCGTCAAGGGGCCGGTGCGCATCGGCGGCGACACCTGGGTCGGCACGAAGGTCACCGTCACCCGCAACACCCTGATCGGGCACGGCACCGTCCTCGGCGCGCACGCCGTGGTCCGCGGCGAGATCCCGCCGTACTCGATCGCGGTCGGCTCGCCCGCGCGCGTGGTGAAGAACCGCAAGGACATGTGGGAGGCGTCCGTCGCCGAGCGCGCCGAGCTCGAGCGGGCGCTGGCCGACATCGAGCGCAAGAAGGCCGAGGCCCGCGGACTGCCCGCGGAATGATCACGCGCTGTGCCCGGCCGCGGATCCGAGGACGATCTAAACTCGTCAGTGGGCCGTGCAACCCTGCAGTGACGTCGCAAGGCGAGGGGGAGACCATGACGATGCCGGTGATGAGCGATCACCTGTACACCTTCGACGAGTGGCGTGAGCTTCCCGAGGACGAGCGACTGAAGATCGAGGTCGTCGAAGGGGTTCGCACCGTGTCACCCAGGGGATACGCCTTTCATCAGCGCGCGCTGCACCGGCTGCTCGCCCGGTTGGAGGAGGATCTACCGCGCCGATGGTCGCCGCTCGCCGAGGTTGACGTCGTGCTGAGCAAGAAGCCGCTCACCGTGCGGATCCCCGACATCGTGGTCGCCGATTCCGCCGTCGTCGATGCGAATCCCCCGCGGTTGTTCGGCGCCGACGTCCGGTTGGCGGTCGAAGTGCTTTCGGAAGGCACCCGGCGGGTCGATCGGGTGATGAAGTTCGCCGAGTACGCCGAGGCGGGCATCGCGCAGTACTGGATCATCGACCTCGATCCGCCCATCTCACTTCGGGCCTTCACCCTGGTGGACGGGATGTACGAGCTCGACGGGGAGTTCTCGGGCATCCAGGTGCTGCATGTCGCAGGGCACCCGGTCAGGCTGGATCTGACGGCGCTGACCGCGCGCTGACCGCCCGGGCGGTCGGGTTCACAGCTCGTAGAACGGTCGCGCGTAGTGGAATTCGCCGCGCAGGTCCGGTGTGTACGCGCCCAGCGTGCACACCATGAACGAGTCTCCGGACCACTCCGCGACGTCGGGTGTCACGCCGAGGTCCGCGCCCGGGACGAAGCCGAATCGCGGGTAGTAGCCGCTGTGCCCGAGCAGCGCGACGAGCCGCTCGCCGAGGGCATCGGCCGCGCCGAGCGAGGCCAGCATGAGGGCCGAACCGGCGCCCCGCGCGTGCAGGTCCGACCGGACGCCCAGCGGCCCCAGGGCGAGGACGGGCACCTCGCCGACGGTCGCGCGGGTGAGGCAGACGTGGCCGATCACGGCGCCGTCGTCGTCTTCGGCGACGAAGGACAGCTCGTCGATCCACGCGCCACTGCGGCGCAACGCCGCGATCAGGGCGACCTCGACCGGCTCCGTCCGGCCCGGCGGCGTCATCGGCGCGAACGCGCTCCGATGCACACCCGCGACCGCCGCGTGGTCCTCCGGAGTCTCGTTCCGGATCAGCACGCTCAGCCCTCCGCGGCGTCCACCACCGCCCGGAGGCGGGGCGAGACGGGGGCGAAGACGTCGAGGACACCGATCGCGCGGAGCTGCGGTACGGCGTCGGCCAGCGCGGCGACGAGCTCGCCGGCCTCAGGCGAGCCCTCCGGCGCGGCCTCCAGGGCCTGTGCGTTCCGCACGAACGCGGCCACCGTCCCCTTGCGCAGCGGAACGCCGCCGAAATCGGCGGAGTTCTGGTCGTCGGGCAGGACGTCTTCCGGTCGCGTCGTCATGCCCCGACGATGCCACGGGTCGCCGGTGTCGGCACCTCACACCGGGTTCGTCGGGTCCCGTTCGGGGAGCGGACGTTCGTCGATCACGCGGCGGCCCAACGGGTTCCGGGGCGCCGCTTCGCAGCCAGGTACACCTGGACGGTCTCGCGGGCAACGGCCTCCCAGGTCAGCTCCTCGACTTCGACCCGCGCCGCGGCGGCCCGACGGTGCGCGGCGGCCGGGTCGTCGAGCACGCCACGGATCGCGGCCGTCAGCCCCGGCACGTCGGCGGGTTCGACCGACTCCCCGGTCTCGCCGGACCGGATGAAGTCGGCGAGGCCGCCCGCGGTCGTCGCGATCACCGGAATCCCGGTGGCGGCGCCCTCGAGCGCGACGATCCCGAACGGCTCGTACCGCGACGGGATCACCAGCGCGTCGGCCGAGTGCAACTGCGCGACCAGCTCCTCGTGGTCGAGTGCGCCCGTGAACTCCACGGCGCGCAGGACCCGGTGCTCGCGGGCGACGTCGCGCAGCCACGCCGCCTGCGTGCCGTCCCCGGCCACCGTCAGCGTGGTCCCGGGGTGCGTGCGGCGCACCCGGGCCAGCGCGGCGACCAGGTCCTGCACCCCCTTCTCGTACTCCAGCCGGCCGACGTACAGCAGGCGGGGGCGCCCCGTCGGGCCCCGGACCGGACCGCCGCGGACCGGTCCCGGAAGGGCCACAGCGACGAGTCGATGCCGTTCGCGATCACGTGCAGCTGCGCGAGGCCGGGCCCGAACAGGCGATTGACCTCGTCGGACATCGAGCGCGAGCACGTGATCACGGCGTCGGCCTCGTTGGCAAGCCACATCTCGGTGGAGTGCACCTGCCGATTGACGGGACCGGACACCCAACCGCTGTGCCGCCCGGCCTCGGTGGCGTGGACGGTCGCGACGAGCGGCGCGTCGAAGGCCTCGGCGAGCCCGACGGCGGCGTGCGCGGCGAGCCAGTCGTGCGCGTGCACCACGTCGGGCACCCACGGCCGGCCCACGGAGCCCGCCCCGTGCAGGGCGTCCTCGCCCGCGGTCGGGTTGAACCCGGCCAGGCGCAGCCCCGCCCGCAGCATGGAGTGCCCCATCGAGAGCACCCACGGCATCATGTCCGTGCCGAAGTCGAGGGCCAGCGGGTCCTCGGCGGCCATGATCACGCGGATGCCGTCGACGCTCGCGTCGGTGGTCGGGTGGGTCCGCGGGTCGGTGCCGGTGGGCTGCCGCGAGAGCACGACGACCTCGTGACCCTGGTCCCGCAGCTGCAGCGCCAGGTGGTGTACGTGCCGGCCGAGCCCGCCGACCACGACCGGAGGGTATTCCCAGGAGACGAGGAGTACGCGCATGTCAGTGGCCTCCCAGCGGCGCGGGGAGGCGCCGTGCGTCGAGCCCGGGAAGGGGTCGTCGGCCCGCTTCCACGCCCGCGCCAGCGCGACGGCCCGGCCCTCGTCGCCGCGCTCGGCGGCCTCGGCGATCTCGCGGAGTGCGTGCGCGTGCTTGTAGGCGCGGTCACGCGCGTATCCGGCGGCGGTGTCCTTGGAGACCATGAACGGCCAGTCCGACTGCAGGCACATCAGCCCCTCCTGCAGGACCTGGTCGGACACCACGTCGCGGACCCGTCCGCGGCGCTTGTCCAGGACGCGCAGCACCGTCGTGGTGATCTCGTCGTTGAGGTCCACGAACTCGCGTACCTGCGGGCCGTCCCAGACGTGCCAGTCCTTGCCCGAGCCCCAGGAGCTCGCGGGGATCTCCCGGGCGGCGCCCACGTAGCCGGCCTCGGCGGCGGAGCGCAGCGTGCCCACCCGGACGCCCGCCTCGGGCAGGGCGCGCAGGACCCGCTCGAGCCAGATAGGGCCCTCGTACCACCAGTGGCCGAACAGCTCCGTGTCGAAGGCCGCGACCACCAGGGCGTCCCGGCCGATCCGTGCGCTCTCCGACCGCACCCGTGCGACCACGGTGTCCACGAAGTCCGCGACGTGCTTGTCGATCGCGGCGTCGGCGCGCGCGGGTCGTACGGCGCCTTGTCCGCCTCGGCGACCTTCTTGCCGGTGACGCGGCTCGGCTTGAGGCCGGTCGCGTGGTCGTGCGCGTAGAAGTCGCGGTACGCGGCGTGGCCGGGGTAGCCGGACCTGGGCGACCACACCCGGTAGCTGACGGGCAGGTCCCGGCCGAAGGCGAGCACCGTCGAATCCCCGACCGGGCGGGCCAGCGCGGTATCGCCACCGAGGGTGGGTCCGTCGACCATGAAGTGCGTGACGCCGGCGGCCTCGTACCCGGTCTCCATGCCGGGCTTGTAGGCGCACTCGGGTGCCCAGATGCCGGTGCGCGCGGGCGATCCCAGTCGGGCCCGCCCGTACGCGAGGCCCTCCCGCAGCGACAGCTCGCGCAGACGCGGGTCGAGCAGGGGCTGGAACGGGTGCGCGAGTGGCCCTCCCAGTAGTTCGACGGTGCCGGCGTCGGCCGGCGGCGCAGCACGGGGTGCCGCCGTGGCGCCACCGGGTCTCGAACCGCTCGAGTGCGTGTGCGGCGTTGCGGTGCTCGCGCGCGCCGAGCTCCGCCGCGGCCCGCCGGCCGGAGAGCGCCGCCTCGTGGGCCCGGAGCTGCCAGTTGCCGAGGTAGTGGTGCATGGCTTCGAGGCAGTACGGATCGTCGAGCTGGGCCGCGAGGACGGGGGTCACGCCGAGCGTGAGCTGATCGGTACGGCCCTCGGCCGTAAGGGTTTCCAGTACCTCGGTCACGCGCAGGTACGACGCCGCCCAGGACTGGTAGAGCCATTCCTCGCCCACGGGCCACGCGCCGTGGTGCGCGAGCCACGGCAGGTGGGAGTGCAGGACGAACGCGAGCATGCCCGGCTCGCGCCGCGAGGCCGACGGTGCGCTCACGCGTCCGGCTTCTTCGCGTAGAAGAACAGGTCCAGGCTGTCGGGAGCGTCGGCGCGCAGGTCGAAGTCCGTCGCCGCGACAGCGGCGACGTCGTTCGACAGTTGCTCGGGCCAGGGCTCGCCGGCCAAGGAACGTTCGATCTGGGCGTCGATGAACGAGCCTCCGTGGGTTCGATCCAGTTCGGCGAGGCGCGGCCCGTGGAACACGCCCAGCTTCTCGGTCACCGTCAGGCCCGCGTCCTTGAGCAGCTCGGTCAGCTCGGCCGAGTTGAGCTCGCGCGTGTGGAACGGATTGAGCGGGGTGTCGCGGCCGGGGGAGAAGGTGACGCGATTGGGGGTGGAGATCGCCAGCTCGCCACCGGGGCGCAGGATGCGCGCCACCTCGCGGAGGAACTGCGGCTGGTCCCATAGGTGCTCGATCACCTGGAAGTTCACGACGGCGTCCACCGACGCGTCCTCGAGCGGCAGCTCGGCCAGGTTGCCGTGCAGCATCGTCACGTCCGGGTACGCGGCGCGCACGTGCGCGACGGCGGACTCGTCGTAGTCGAGAGCCGTCACCCGCGCGCCGGCCTCGGCCAGCATGGCGGCGCCGTAGCCCTCACCGCTTCCCGCCTCGAACACGGTCGTGCCGGCGTAGCGGTCGGCGATCGCCAGGTAGGCGATCTCGTGCCGGCGGAACCAGTAGTTCTCCTCGGGGATGCCGGGGACGGTTCGCTCACCGGTCAGGGGCAGCGGATCACACATTCTTGTCAGCCTAGTCTCCGGCGGCGGGTGGGCCAGCCCACATGGACAGTTACCCCACGGTAACTTACTCTGGCGTTAAACAGTGTCGTGAGGCGGTGCTAAGTTCGTGGCAAAGCCTGCGCTGGGGCGGTGATTCGCGCCTCGCCACGGCAGTGTGAGAATGTGCCCTACAGGTATGTCCTACGAGTAATCCAGATCCAGGAGGTCGACGAAGACCAATGACGAACGTAGTCGTACTGATCAAGCAGGTCCCTGACACGGGTTCCGAGCGCAAGCTGGCCGATGACTTCAGCCTCGACCGGTCGATCGACCCGGTGCTGGACGAGATCAACGAGCGTGCGGTCGAGGAGGCCCTCCAGATCAAGGAGGCCCACGGCGGCGAGGTCACGGTGCTGACCGTCGGCCCGTCGAGCTCCACGGACGCGATCCGCAAGGCGCTGTCGATGGGCGCCGACAAGGCCGTCCACGTCCAGGACGATGCGCTGCACGGCTCCGACGCCATCCAGACCGCGTGGGTCATCGCGCGCGCCCTTGGCACCATCGAGGGCGTCGAGCTGGTCATCGCCGGCAACGAGGCCACCGACGGCCGCGTCGGCGCCGTGCCGGCCATCCTGGCCGAGTACCTGGGTCTGCCGCAGCTCACGCACCTGCGCAAGCTCACCGTCGACGGTGACTCGCTCAAGGGTGAGCGCGAGACGGACGAGGGCATCTTCGAGCTCGAGGCGTCGCTCCCGGCCATCGTGTCGGTGAACGAGAAGATCAACGAGCCGCGCTTCCCGTCCTTCAAGGGCATCATGGCCGCGAAGAAGAAGGAGATCTCCGTGCTCTCCCTCGCGGAGATCGGCGTGGAGCTCGACGAGGTCGGCGGCGCGAACGCCGGCACCAGCGTCTCGGGCGTCACCCCGAAGCCGGCCAAGGAAGCGGGCGAGAAGGTCGTCGACGAGGGCGACGGCGGCACCAAGGTGGCGCAGTTCCTCATCGGCCAGAAGATCATCTAAGACCCCTCGAACCCCACTCTTAAGGAGAGAAGCCGTTATGGCAGACGTACTCGTCCTCGTCGAGCAGGTCGACGGGAAGCTGAAGAAGGTCACGGCTGAGCTGCTGACCGCCGCCAAGGCACTGGGTGAGCCCGCCGCCGTCGTCGTGGGCGCCCCCGGCACCACCGACGCGATCGCCGATCAGCTCAAGGCCGCCGGCGCCGCCAAGATCTACCGCGCGGAGTCGGCCGACGCCGACGCCTTCCTGATCACCCCCAAGGTCGGCGTTCTCGCCGAGCTGGCGGAGAACCAGGGCGCCGCTGCGGTCCTCACCGCCGCGACCTTCGAGGGTAAGGAAGTCGCCGGTCGCCTCGCCGCGCGCCTGGGCTCGGGCCTGGTCGCCGACGCGATCGCGTTCGGCCCCGGTGGCGCCGCCACGCACTCGATCTTCGGTGGCTCGTTCACCGTCGACGTCACCGCGGGTGGCGAGACCCCCGTCGTCTCGCTGCGCCCCGGCGCCATCGAGGCCGACGGTGCCGCCGGCGCCGGTGAGATCGTGGACGTCGCGGTCCCGGCCGAGGCCGAGAACGCGGTGAAGATCACCTCGCGCAACCCGATCCAGGGCGGCAGCCGCCCGGAGCTCACCGAGGCCTCGATCGTCGTCTCCGGCGGTCGTGGTGTGGGCTCGGCGGAGAAGTTCGCCGTGGTCGAGGCGCTCGCCGACTCGCTCGGCGCAGCCGTGGGCGCCTCGCGCGCCGCCGTCGACTCGGGCTACTACCCGGGCCAGTTCCAGGTCGGCCAGACCGGCAAGACCGTGTCGCCGCAGCTGTACATCGCCCTGGGTATCTCGGGCGCCATCCAGCACCGCGCCGGCATGCAGACCTCGAAGACCATCGTGGCCGTCAACAAGGACGAAGAGGCCCCGATCTTCGAGATCGCCGACTACGGCATTGTGGGCGACCTGTTCGACGTCGCTCCGCAGCTGACCGAGGCGGTCAAGGCGCACAAGGGCTGACGGGCCACCGCTAGCACCGCACGCGACGAGCCCCGCCCGGATCCTTCGGGCGGGGCTCGGTCGTATCCGCTTCACCCCGCGCTCGTCCGATCCTGCGGCGTCGCGCGCCGTCGTGGTGGTGCATTCGGAGAACCGCCCGTCTAGGGTCGATCGCGTGCACAGTGTGCTGATCGTCGATGATCAACGGCTGATCCGGGACGGTCTGAGGATGCTCCTCACGGCCGCCCCGGACTTCAGCGTCGCCGGCGAGGCGACCAACGGCGACGAGGCGGCACGCGCCTACCTCGAGCTCGCTCCCGACGTCGTGCTCATGGATCTGCGCATGCCGGGGACCGACGGGGTGCACGGCATCGAGCGGATCGTCGCGGCCGATCCGTCGGCGCGGATCGTCGTGCTGACCACGTTCGACGACGATGAGCACATGTATCCCGCGCTCGCGGCGGGCGCGGCGGGGTTCCTGGTCAAGGACATCGCTCCGGAGGCGCTGCTCGACGGCTTGCGGCGCACCGTCGCCGGCGAGGTCGCCATGTCGCCCGGGCCCGCGCGCAGGGTGCTCGGCGACGCACTGCGCGCCCGGTCCGCGGCGCCGGTGCCCGCGGCGGAGCCGGCGGTGCCGCTCACGGCTCGGGAGCACGACGTGCTCGCCCTCGTCGCCGAGGGGCTGGGCAACGCTGCGATCGCGAGCCGGCTGCACGTCGCCGAATCGACGGTGAAGGCGCACATCGCGAACCTGCGGCAGAAGACGGGCGCGGGTTCGCGGGTCGAGTTGGCGCGCTTCGCGTCCGGGCGGTGAGACCCGGCTACGGGCGTTCGGTGGGCACCCGGAGGAGACGACCCACCGGTCGCCGTCGGGGCCGGCGGTGATGCTCCCACCCGCGAGGTCGGCGCGCTCGGCCATCCCCGTCAATCCGTAGCCGTGTCCGCGGTTCCGGTGTGCGGGTAGCGGACTCGTCACCACCGCCGACCACGCTCGGTCGGTGCGGCGCACGTCGACGGCGACGGCGGCGTTCCGGGGCGCGTGCTTCATGACGTTGGTCAGAGCCTCCTGGACGACGCGCACGAGGGTGAGCGCGTCGATCGCGGCGGGAGGCGAGTCGCCGAGATCGATCCGGGCGTCCACGTCGAAACCGGCGTCGCGGGTGCGGTCCACGGCGCGCCGGATCTCGCTCTCGGCGTCGTCGATCGTCCGGTCGTCCACCGGTTCCCGTTCCCGCATCGCGGCCAACAGGCGTCGGATGTCGGCGAGCGAATCAGTGGCCGTCTCGTGGATGTCGGCGAGAACCTCGTCGAGCCCGGGATCGATGCCGGCGTACACGGTGCGCGCCACGCCCACCCGGAGCGAGATGGCCGACATGTGATGCGCCACCAGGTCGTGCAGTTCCCGGGCCAGCGCCGCGCGCTCGTCCCGCCGGGCGTGCAGCGCCTCGCGTTCCAGCTCGCGCCGCTCGCGTTCCGCCTGGGTGAACCGCTCCCGCACGTACAACCCGCCCAGGACCGGCAGGCCGACGAAGCTGATCGTCTCGGCGAGGATCCGCGCCGGCGTGTGCTGCTCGTCGTCGAGCACGGACCCGGTGATGTAGCTCGCGGCCCAGACCGCGGCCGCTGCGGCGACCGCCCACCGCGGTCTCTGCGAGGCGGCGAGTTCGGCGAGGGCGAGGGCCGCGAGGTACGGGACCAGACCCGCGGGCCCCCAGGCCTCCACCGAGAGCAGCCACCCGCAGAGCAGGGACAGCGTGAGCGAGACCGCGAACGGAGCGCGGTTGCCGAGGGCGAAGAGTGCTGCGGCGAGCATCGATCCGGCGATGTATTCCGGCGAGGCGTGGAACCGTCCGGGGTACACGCTCACCGCGAGGAGGACGGGCACCACCACGAGGGGAGCGATCCGCACACCGACGGTCCAGCTGGTGCGTGACATGGCAGCACCGTACGGCACCGTCCGGCCTCGCGAAAAGCCATGACCTGCACGCTTAGCCGTTCCGTCATGGATTGTCAACCCCCTCCCGGATGGTCCGGGCGGGCGAAACCACGTCCGCAGGGCGGAGTCGCCGGGCTCCGCCGCCGACGAGGTTGAAGGCATGATCAACGACGTCACCGAGCGGCCGCGCGCCGTCGGCCCATCGCGCCGCACCTTCCTCAACGCCCTCGTCGCCGCACCGCTCGTGGGGGCCGCGCTCGCCGGGTGCCGCCCCGGACCGGCGGCGTCGGCGCCCGTCCTCCCCGGCGGCCGGCGCGCGCTGCCGATCCCACCGCTCGCGAGATCGGTGGTCGGCGCGGACGGGGTGCGGCGTTTCGACCTCACCGCGCAGGCAGGGTCCTCGGAGATCGTCGCCGGGCGCAGGAGCGCCACATGGGGATTCAACGGGAACATCCTCGGTCCGACCCTGCGCGCCCGGGACGGCGAGAAGGTCGCGATCACGGTCCGCAACCGTCTCGCGGAGGCGACGAGCGTGCACTGGCACGGTATGCACGTCCCGGCCCGCGCCGATGGCGGTCCGCACCAGATGATCGAGCCGAACGGCACCTGGACGGCGGAATGGACGGTGCGACAACGGGCCTCGACGCTCTGGTATCACCCGCACCCCCACGGCGTCACCGAGAAGCACGTCTACCGCGGGCTCTCCGGATTCTTCCTGCTCGACGACGATGCGCAGGACGCGCTCGGCCTGCCGTCCGAGTACGGCGTCGACGACATCCCCGTCGTGGTGCAGGACCGCAAGTTCACGCCCGACGGTGCGCTCGACGAGACCGGTGCCGGCGAGGCCGGGCTGATCGGCCCGACGGTGATCACGAACGGCGTTGCCGGAGCGAGCCTCCTCGTGCGCCGCAGCCGGATTCGGCTGCGCCTGCTCAACGGTGCGTCGGCGCGGTGCTTCGAGTTCGGGTTCGCCGACGGGCGGCGGTTCGAGATGATCGCCTCCGACGGCGGCCTGCTCGCGGCGCCGGTGCTGCTGAACCGGCTGATGCTCAGCCCCGGCGAGCGTGCCGAGATCGTCGTACCGATCACCGCCGGCGAGTGCGTCATGCTCCGCTCGTACCCGACGACGGTGCGCGGCAGGATGTCCGGCGACATCGCCCGCGAGTACGGGCAGGACGACACCCTGGACGTACTCGAGCTCGTCGGTGCCGGCGCGCTCGAGGCCGGCGCCGGGGCCGTGCCGCGCGCGCTCGCCGCGATCGCGCCGCTGGCCCCGGGGGCCACGAGCGCGTCGCCGTCCACGCGCACCTTCGAGCTGCAGTGGTACATGATCAACGGCGAGCGGATGGACATGAGTCGCATCGATCTCGCGCCCACGGTCGACACGACCGAGGTGTGGACGGTGCGCAACAAGGACAACTGGCCGCACAACTTCCACATCCACGACGTGCAGTTCCAGGTGGTCTCCGTCAACGGAGCGCCGCCGCCCGCGCCGTTGCGCGGGTGGAAGGACACGGTCTACCTCGCGCCGGGCGACCGCTGCGTGCTCGCGATGCGGTTCACGGACTACACGGATCTCACGATGCCGTACATGTACCACTGCCACCTGCTCCTGCACGAGGACCGCGGCATGATGGGCCAGTTCGTCGTCGCGGGCCAGGGCAGGCCGCGCCGGCGCGCCTGGAGATGGCCGACATGCCGGGGATGGACACGCCGGGGACCGGGACGCCCGGATCCGCGTCCCCGTCCGCCGGTCCGCGCTCGACGCCGCACGGCGGCCACTGATCGCAGGGTCAGGACAGCGCGGTCAGCGCGAGGTCGAACAGCTCGCCCAGCTCCGCCGGGGTTGGGACGTCCCCGAACAGCAGCCAGCGGTACACGGCGGGCCCGAACAGCAGATCGCGCACCTGCTCGTCGGCGATGTCGGGGCGGATCGCCCCGGCGTCGCGCGCCCGGCTGATCACCCCCGCGAGCGTCTCGCCGCGCGGTGCGAGGTAGTGCTCGTGGAGCTGTCGGCGCAGCTCGGGCCGCTGCGCGCCCGCCGCGTGCACCGCGAGTACCGCGCGCGCGGCGGGGAGCCGGTGATGCCGTCGAGGAAGGCGGTGGCCAGGGCGCGCAGGTCGCCGACGGGGTCGCCGGTCGACGGTGTCGTCAGGTCCGGGACAGTCGCGATGAGGGCGCCGACGACGAGGGCGTCCTTGTCCGGCCAGCGGCGGTAGATCGTGGGGCGGCCCACCCCGGCGCGCTGGGCGACGCCGCCGATGGTGAGGCCCTGGTACCCGGCCTCGTCGAGTTCGGCGAGGGTCGCGTCGACGATCGCACGCTCGGCCGCCGCGCTGCGCGGTCTTCCGGGGCTGGACGTGGGCATGGGACGAGTATAGTTTCGTTACATGACGGAACGTAAAGCTGGTGTCGGTTCAGCCGTCTCGCTCGGGCTTCTCGGGGCGTGGGCGGTGCACGACGCGGAGGAGTGGTTCACGATGGGGCCGTGGTCGCGGCGGCGCGGCGTGCCGCGCCCGGTGGAATCCCGGACCGGGTGGCGCACACCGCCATCGCGGTGATGGGCGGCATGGTCGCGTGGGGCGCCGTCGACGGTGCCCGCACGGGCGGCAGGTCGCGGTTCTACCAGACCCTGGTGCTCGCGTACGGCCTGCACGGCTTCTCGCACCTCGGAAGCTCCGTGGTGTTCCGCGGCTACTCACCGGGGGTGCTCACCGTGCCGATCACGGTGTTCCCGTACTGGTGGTGGGCCTCGCGCGAGCTCGAGCGCGCGGGCGTGCGCCGTCCGGCCCGCGAGCTGCTTCCGCAGGCCGGCGGACTGTTCGCGGGCGCGCTCGTCGCGTGTTTCGGTGCGGCCTTCGCACTCGACGGTGCGCTCCGGGCCCGAGCCCGCGCCCGGGAACGCGCTCGCCGCAGTCGGCATGCGCACGGCCGGCAAATGTGTCCCGGCTCCTGTAGGGAGCCGCTCTCCCGGCCCGAGATGATGTCCCCTTAGCTGCAGCTGTGGGGACGCCGAATTGCGCCTGGGACACCGGCTCCCTCTGGGGAGCCGGGAAGCGGCGCGGGTTGAGCCCGACTGCGCCGGCCCCACGATGGAGGGGCAGCCACGGAATCGAATAATCCGAACGTTGTTCACAGGTAGTGATCGCAAATCCGGCGATCCGGTGGTTCCGGGCGTTGTCAGGTGCGCTCGTACGTCGCGCCGTCGGAGACGAATTCGGGGTGTCCGTAACTCGCCAGGCGTCGGCGGACCAGGTGGGTCAGGTACTTGTCGAGGCCGTCGCGCACCAGTGGGATGCGGACGCCGATCTCGGCGCCGATGGTCCGGCCCGCGATGAACGGGGCGGTGAGTGCCACGAGCGTCACGTCCTGGGCGGTGAAGTCGACGCCCATTCGGGCCGCCTTGGACGGCTTCCCGCCGCAGAAGGCGATCGCGAAGGAGGTCTTGCTCCAAGCTTTCTCGACGCGGCTCGCGGCGAGGTCGAACAGGGTCCGCTCGGGTCGCAGGTAGGCGTCCATCGATGAGCGGACGAGTTCGCCGCAGGTCGCGTCGTCGAAGTCGTCGCGCAGCAGCGCGGACCGGGCGTTGAACACGTCGACGATGTCGCGCGGCGTGGTCGGCAACAGTTCCTCGGGCAACCCGAGCAGGAAGCAGCGGTACCGGTTGAACTCGACGATCGCGCGGTCGGCACCGTCGAACCCGCGGCCGGTGCGCAGCGCCCTGACCGCCAGGAGGTAGCTACCGACGGTGCCCGCCGGCATCTGGTCGACCTGGGGGATCGGGATGCCGTACACCTCGCGGTCCCAGGCGCCCGGCCGCGTGAGCGCGTGGTACCGGACCATCGAGTGCATGAGCCGCACCATCGCCGCGGCCTCGAACCCCTCCCCGTAGCGGTCGAGCGCGCCGGGCAGCGTGGTGACGGCGAAGAAGTTCGCGGTCTCGTTGATCCGGCGGGCGGCGCGTTTGCCGGACAGGGCGCCGGTGAGGGCCATCGGCAGCGCGGCGTAGGTGTTGAGGAACGTCGCGAGGAACACCCCGCGCGTGATGAACGGTGAGGTCAGCGCGGATCCGACGCGGGCGAGACGGGCGCCCTCCTCGACCAGCTCCACGTCCAGCCAGTCCGGCGCGTCCTCCATCGCGGCGAGGAGCGCACGCAACTCGTGCGGCGCGTCGGGGACCGCGTCGACGCCATCGCGGCACGCCTGCTTCAGCATCGCCACCAGCGTTCGCGTGCCGTACTGCGGCTCCAGGCAGGCGTAGGGGTCGGCCACCACGTCGCCGAGCAGCGTGGTCGTGGCGATGAGTTCCACGAGTCGCTCGTCGCGCAGCGTCGCGGCGCGGTCCCCGATCGCGGGGTGCAGCGTCGACCGGTCCCGCGGGTCGGCGGTGTGCCGGTACGGGGGATCGTCGAAATCGACGGTGCCGTACAGGCCGGGCTGCAGCACGGCCTGCGATCGCACGCGCTCGGCCAGCGCGGGGAAATGGAGCGTCATCGTGCCCTCCTGCTCTCCACCTTGTCAGATCCGTGCGCCGCCGTCACCGTCCGCGCATCAGGACAACGGAGTCACCAGCGGGTCGCGCTGCCGGTCGGTCTCGCGCTTGTCCACGAACATCAGCGCGATGGCGGAGAGGACCGCGGCCACGAGCCCGGCGGCGAACCCGTTGCCGTACAGGTTCAGGCCGGCGGTCAGGCCGCCCGCGACCTGGGCGACGGACAGGTGCAGGAACCCGGCGAGCAGGCCCCAGTGCCACCCGAAGCGGCCCGCCAGCGGCGCAAGCGCGGTGCCGAACAGCAGCGGCCAGATGACGCCGGGATCGGTCAGCCCGAAGGATTTGACCAGCGCGGCGAGCACCACGCCGAGCATCACCGGGACAGCGTTCAGCACGTGCTTGCCGCACGCGCCGAACCCGATCATGCTGAGGACGCCGCCCACCGCGGGGCCGGTCACGTCGGCGCCGATCGCGAGCAGGAACCCGGTCCCCACCACACCCAGCGCGGCCATGTTGAGCAGCGTCGCCCCGGCACCGTCGGAGGCGACGAAGTCGGCCGGCGCCTGGCCGGTGCGCCGGTTCAGTGCGTGCAGCCCGCGCCACGGGCGGGGGTCGAACACGAAGGCCGCCACGACGATCGACGCCACGACCAGCCCGGTCAGGATCAACAGCGCGGCGTCGTGGCCGACCGTCCACTGCATGGGCGGCGGCGCCGCCAGCCCGTAGGACTGGCACACCGCGATCACCACCGCGCCCAGCACGCCCGCCACGAATCCCATGTTGTAGAGGGTGAAGCCGTTGTGTGCGCGGAACAGCTGCCGGGCGACCGTGGGGATGACGAAACCGATCAGCACGCCGACGGCGAATCCGAGCGGCAGGGACAGCGGGCGGGCGAGGGCGCTGTTGAACGCGATCTCCGATCCCACCGGAGCGAGCGCCGTAGCGAAGATCGCCGTGGTCAGGTAATCCCGTAGCGGCTCGCGCCGGTAGATCGCGTACAGCGCGACCCCGATCAGGATCGGCCACACGTTGAGCAGCGACTTCCCGAACAGCGCGAAGCCCAGCAGCATGTACAGGCAGCCGACCGCGGCGCCGTCGACCTTCGCGCCGGTGACGGCGTACGCGAGGCAGGCCAGCAGCGTGAGCACGCCGGCGTTCACGAACGCCGCGCCCACCCCGCCCACCCCGGTGAAGTCGCTGATCAGCATGTCCTGCGCGGTGAGGATGCGGCGGAGTCCGCGCGCCACCTCGGCCGGGGCGTCCATGACGAGGCCGAAGGCGACGAATCCGAGGGCGGTGAGGGCGATCAGGGCGAGCAGCGCCCGATCCCGCTGTGCAGGTGCGATCACCCCGGAAACGGTACTGCGCGTGCAACGGACCGGACGTCGGGATCCGGTGGACCGTCCGGGCACGGCCTGCAGGACGACGCCGTCGGATACGGTGGCGGGATGTCTTCGAACATCGAATCTCCCGCGACCGACGTCCCGCTCAAGGCCGCGGCCACCGTCGTCCTGATCCGCGACGGCGTCGACGGGATCGAGGTGTTCCTCCAGCGCAGGGTCCAGCAGATGGCGTTCGCGGGCGGGATGACGGTGTTCCCCGGCGGCGGCGTCGACGCACGCGACGGCGATGCCGACATCGCCTGGCAGGGCCCCGGCGCCGCGTGGTGGGCGGACCGGTTCGGGGCCTCCGAGCGGCAGGCGCGCGAGCTGGTCTGCGCGGCCGTCCGGGAGACCTACGAGGAGTGCGGGGTCCTCCTCGCGACCGGTCCCGACGGTGCCGCCCCCGACGTCGCAGCGCCTGCCGCCGCCCGCGCCCGGCTCGAGCGGCGCGAGGTGAACCTGGCCGAGTTCCTCCGTGCGGAGGGGCTCGTCCTGCGCGCCGATCTGCTGCGGCCGTTGGCCCACTGGATCACCCCGGTGGGCGAGACGCGCCGCTACGACACTCGGTTCTTCCTGGCCGCGCTCCCGTACGGGCAGGAGGCCGACGACCGCACCAGCGAGGTCGAGGAAGCCGGCTGGTGCACCGCGGCGCAGGCGCTGGCGGACTGGTCCGCCGGGCGGTGCTTCCTGCTGCCGCCCACGTGGTCGCAGCTGCGCGCGGTGGCGGAGGCGGGCACCGTCGCCGAACTCCTAGCGGCCGAGCGGACCATCTCGCCCGTGCAGCCCGAACTCCCGCCGGGCGGTTCCATCGGCGCGCTGCGCTTCGGCGACGCGGCGGAGTACGCGGCCTCGATGCCCGCGAACCTCGTGCCGCCGAAGCTCTAGTACCGTCCCGTAGCCCGCTATTCACCTGAGTTGGAGAAGGGTTCACCGACCCGCTCGGGCGGGGTTCACCGACAGGTCGCCTGACGGGCCCACTGTGAGGCCATGAGTACACCGGGAACCCTGGTCACCGGCCGCACGCCGGCTTCGGAGACGCTGATCGACGGTGCCGACTACGCAGTCGTCCTCACGACCCGCGCCGAGGACGTCGACACGGTGCAGCGGCTGCGCTACGAGGTGTTCGGTTCCGAACCCGGCTTCGAGGCGTCCATGGCCCAGGTCACCGACGGCCGCGACGCCGATCACTTCGATGAGTTCTGCGACCATCTCGTGATCCGGCACAAGCCCACCGGCGAGATCGTCGGCTGCTACCGGATCCTCCCGCCGCCCGGTGCCATCGCGGCCGGCGGCCTGTACCTCGCGACGGAGTTCGAACTGGGCGCCCTCGACGGCATCCGGCCCGAGACCCTGGAGATGGGCCGCGCGTGCGTCCGCGCCGACCACCGCACGGGCGGCGTCCTGTGCCTGATGTGGGCCGGCCTCCTCGCCTACAGCGATCTGCGCGGGATCCGGTACGCGATGGGCGCCGTCAGCGTGCCCCTGCAGTACGACGGCTACGGGCGCGGCGCCACCGTCCGGGCCGTCCGCGAGCTCGTGGACGCCAAGCACCGCGCGCAGTGGACGGTGACCCCGTATCGGGACGTCGAGCCGATCACGGCGCCGGCGGCCCGCGCCCACCTTCCCGCCGCTGGTCACCGGCTACCTGCGGATGAACGCCGAGATCATGGGCGCGCCCAGCTACGATCCCGTGTTCGACGTTGCGGACTTCCCGATGATCATCGACCGCACCAGGTTCAACGTCCGCTACCTCGAACGCCTGCAGCAGGCGGCGGGGAGCCTCTAGGCCATGATCCCGCTCGCGACGCTCCCGCGGCACGGCTGGCAGCAGCAGTCCCACTGCGACGGCGGGTGTTCCGCCGGCGAGCCGCGGGAGGCGGCGCGGTGGCTGCGGATCGTGCGCTGGGCGGCGCTGATCACGGTGCTGCTGTGCGGACTGATCGCCCTGATCGCGGCGTACCCCTTCGGCGGCCGCGCCCGGCGCGTGGTCATCCGCGGCGGGGCCCGGGCGATGCTGTTCGCGCTGGGCGTGCGCGTGGAACCGGTGGGCAACGTGCCGCTGCGGGCGCTGGTCGTCGCGAACCACCAGTCGCTGCTGGACATCGTCGCCATCGCATCGATCGCGCCCGCCGCCTTCGTCGCCAAGGCCGACATCTTCGACGCGCGGGGCGTCGCCGTCGTCATGCGCGCTTTCGGCGCGATCCCGCTGCGCCGCGAGCGCCTGAGCGAGCTGCCGGGCACCGTCGAGCACGTACGCGGGCTGCTGCTCCGCGGCAGCACCGTGGCGGTGTTCCCCGAGGGCACGACCTTCTGCGGATTCCACCGCGGCGACTTCCGGCCGGCGTTCTTCCAGGCCGCCATCGACGCCGACGTCGACGTGGTGCCGGTGTCGCTGCGCTACTCGATGCGGCTGCCCGGCCCGGCGCGGGGCGCGCGGCAGAGCGCGGTCGCGGCGTACGTGGGCACCGACACCGAGATCGACACGCTGTCCCGGGTGGTCGCGGCGCGCGGCGTCGCCGTCCGCGTCCACGCCACCGAGGCGATCGCCGCCGGACAGTGGGCCGCTTCCGGACGCCGCGCCCTCGCCGCCCGGGCCGAGGCGGCCGTGTTCGCCGACGCCGGCCAGCCGGAGGTCGCCGCAGTCCTGCCCGCCGCGGCCTGACGCCGGGCGGCGGGACCGGCCCGGGCAGCGCCCGGCGTATCCTGGGTGCGCGATGACTCCCGACCGCGAGAACCCCGTCTACCTCGACCACGCCGCGGACACCCCGATGGTGCCCGAGGCGCTGGCCGCGATGGCTCAGGCCTCCGCCCGCCCCGGCAACGCCGCGTCGCTGCACGGTTCCGGCCGCCGGGCCCGGCGTCGGCTCGAGGAGGCGCGCGAGTCGCTCGCGCGGGACCTCGGCGCCCGCCCGTCCGAGGTGGTGTTCACCGGCGGCGGCACCGAGTCGGTCAACCTTGCGGTCAAGGGGATCTTCTGGGCCCGCCGCGCGGCGGATCCGCAGGCGGTCACGGTGATCACCTCGTCCGTCGAGCACCACGCGGTGCTCGACGCGGTCCAGTGGCTGGGCGAGCACGAGGGCGCCCGCGTCGTGTTCCTCCCCGTCGACGAGGCGGGCCGCGTGGCCCCGGCGGACCTGCGGGCCGCGCTCGACGAGGCGGCGGGCACCGTCGCGCTGGTGACGGTGATGTGGGCCAACAACGAGGTGGGCACTCTGCAGCCGATCGCGGAGTTGGTCGCCGAATGCGCGCGCGCCGGCGTGCCGATGCACTCGGACGCCATCCAGGCCGCGGGGCACCTGCCGGTCGACTTCGACGGCAGCGGCCTGGCGGCGCTGTCCGTGGCCGCTCACAAGTTCGGTGGTCCGCAGGGCGTCGGTGCGCTGCTGATCGGCCGCACGGTCGGCTGCACCCCGCTCGCCCACGGCGGCGGGCACGAGCGCGACCTGCGTTCCGGAACGCCCAACGTCGCCGGCGCCGCGGGCATGGCCGCGGCGCTCGAGGTGGCCGTGGGGCGCATGGACGCCGAGGCCGACCGCCTGACCGCGCTCCGGGACCGACTCCTCGCGGGCGTGTCCGCGATCGACGGTGCGCGGGGCAACGGCGGTGCCGCGCACGGCGTCCCGGCGCTACCGGGGATCGTGCACGTCTCGTTCTCCGGCTGCGAGGGCGATTCGCTGCTCATGCTGCTCGATGCGCGCGGCATCGAGGCGGCGACGGGCTCGGCGTGCAACGCCGGCGTCGCGCGCCCGAGCCACGTGCTGCAGGCGATGGGCACGCCCGCTGCCGCGGCGCGCGGGTCCCTGCGCTTCTCCTTCGGCCCGCAGACCACCGACGCCGATGTGGACGCGGTGCTCGGGGCACTCGGACAGGTCGTGGAGCGCGCTCGGGCGGCCGGGCTCGCATCCTCGGGGTCCGCTGATGCGCGTGTTGGCCGCGATGAGCGGCGGGGTCGATTCCGCGGTCGCCGCGGCGCGCGCGGTGGAGGCCGGGCACGACGTGGTCGGCGTGCACCTCGCGCTGTCCGAGGCGCCGGGCACGCTCCGCACCGGATCGCGCGGTTGCTGCTCCAAGGAAGACGCGGGCGATGCGCGCCGCGCCGCAGATGTGCTCGGGATCCCCTTCTACGTCTGGGATTTCGCCGAGCGCTTCCGGGAGGACGTGATCGACGATTTCGTGGCCGCCTACGCCGCCGGCGAGACCCCGAACCCGTGCCTGCGCTGCAACGAGAAGATCAAGTTCTCGGCGCTCGCCGAGCGGGCCTACGCGCTGGGCTTCGACGCCGTCGCCACCGGGCACTACGCGCGCCTCGAGAACGGCGAGCTGCGCCGCGCCGTCGACGCCGACAAGGACCAGTCCTACGTGCTGGCGGTGCTCACCGCCGAGCAGCTGAGCCGGGCGCTGTTCCCGGTCGGCGACACGCCCAAGCCCGCCATCCGCGAGGAGGCGGCCCGGCGCGGCCTCGCGGTCGCCGATAAGCCGGACAGCCACGACATCTGCTTCATCCCGTCGGGCGATACGCAGGCCTTCCTCGGCGCGCGGATCGGCGTGCGCCCCGGCGCCGTCGTCGACGCCGCGACCGGCGAGCGGCTCGGCGAGCACGCCGGCGTGCACGAGTTCACCATCGGGCAGCGCAAGGGCCTCGGCCTGCCCGGTCCGGGACCCGACGGTGCGCCGCGGTACGTCACCGCGATCGACGCCGAGTCCGGAGAGGTCCGCGTGGGGCGCGGCGAGCAGCTCGATGTCACGCGCATCGTGGCCGACGATGTCGTCTGGACGTCCGGCACGGCACCGTCGGGCCCCGTCGAGGCGATGGTCGAGGTCCGCGCCCACGGCGGCGGCCCCGGTCACCGTCCACGCCGACGGCGACCGGCTGGTCATCGACCTGCACGAGCCGTTGCGGGGCGTCGCGCCCGGGCAGGCGGCGGTCCTGTACGCGCCGGACGCCGAGCTCGGCGATCTCGTCCTGGGGTCGGGCACGATCCGCTCGACGGCCGCAGCGACTGCGGATGTCTGAGGTCCTCGCGCCGCTCGTCGGCGGGGTCACCGGGATCGGCTCCGTCCCGGGACGGACCCGCGCGAGGCGGCCGCCACCGTCGTGGGCGAGCTCGAGGTGCCCTTCCTGCCCGAGCTCCCGGGCCGGGGGATCGGAGCCGACATGATCGGCCGCGGCGCCGGCCTCCTCGTCGACATCGGGTTCGACGTGTCCACCACCGGCTACCGGATCGGCGTTCCCGGCGGGCGCGTCGCGCGGCTGGCCGCCGACCACCTCGAGCGTGATCTGGACGCATTCGAGGAGGCGTACGAGATCGCCCGCCGCCGCGGATCGGGCCTGGTCAAGACGCAGGTCGCCGGCCCGCTGACGCTCGCGGCCGGCCTGGAGCTGCCGAACGGGCACCGGGTGGCCCGCGATCGCGGAGCGATGCGCGACGTAGCCGCCTCGCTGGCGGAGGGCCTGGCGCGGCACGTCGCGGACCTGCGCCGACGCACGGGCGCGGAGGTGGTCCTGCAGCTCGACGAGCCGTCGCTGTGGTCGGTCGTGCACGGCACCGTCCCCGCTCTCACCAAGCTCGACCCGATCCGCGCCGTGCCCGCGCCGGAGGCGGCGGAGCTGCTCGCGTCCGTGGTCGAGGCGGTCGACGCCCCGGTCCTGCTGCACCTCTGCGGCCCCATCGACTGGGACGTGGTGCGGCGCGTCCCCGTCGACGGTGCGCTGCTGGACGTCGCGACGCTCGGCGTGCGCGACTACGAGGGGTTCGGGGAGTTCGCCGAGTCGAGCACGGTCGTCGGGCTCGGGCTGGTCCCGGCGATCCGCTTTCCCGATCCCGCCGCCCGGGCCGCGGCGGCCGTCCGGCTCTACGACGAGATCGGGCTCCCGCGGCGGGATCTGGCCCGCGCCACGGTGACGCCGGCGTGCGGCGCACCGTCGATCCCCGGCGACCGGGTCCGGCCACTCCTGGACGCCTGCAAGGACGTCGCGTCGCGCCTCGCGGAGGCCTCGGCCGAGTAGCGCGTTCCGCTCTCGGCGACATCCCTCGCTCGCCCCTCGACACCGACGTGCGAGCGGAGTAATCATGTAATCATGTAATCAAGGCCGATCGAGGAGGTCTCTCATGATGGCAGGACGAGGGCCGCGTGGCGCGGCGCCGGACGCGAAGGACGCGGGCGAATGGTTCGCGGGCAGGTTGCCGGAGGGCTGGTTCGACGGTCCGCCGTCGGTCACGGTCGACCGGGAGGAGATCGTCGTGGTCGGCGCGCTGCCGTCCGGCGACGAGGAGTCGGTCGCGCAGCGCGAGGGCCGCGCGGCCCGGTTCCGGGAGGAGACGCGCGAGCAGCGGATGCGGATCGCCGACGAGGCGCAGGATCGGTACCGGCGGCGCGTCTCCTGGGGCGTGAGGGCCGGCGACGAGACGATCCTCTACACGCACCAGGCGATTCCTGTGATGACGCGGCTGCGCCAGCCGGAGCGGCTGGTGCTCGACACGCTGGTCGACGCCGGCGTGGCGCGGTCGCGAGCCGACGCGCTGGCCTGGTGCGTGGGGCTCGTCGGCGAGCACGCCGACGAGTGGCTCGGAAAGCTCCGGCAGGCGATGGCGGACGTCGACGACCTGCGGGAGCAGGGCCCGCAGCTGTGACGGGGGCTCAGCCCCGATCGAGCACGGCGATCGCGCGCTTCGGCGCGATCCGCCGGTAGCTCGCGTCGATCAACTCGCGCACCTCGTCCCAGTCGAGCTCGCCGATCGTCAGGTCCAGGCCGAGCCAGCCCGCGGATGCCATGTACGCGGGTAGGAAGAAGCGCTCGTCCTGTTCGAGTGCGGCGCGCTCGGCGGGGTCGGCGATGAACAGCACGCTGGTGTTGCGCTGCTCGTGCGGCCGGGTGGCCGTCTTCTTCGTGCCGCCGCCGTAGACGGCGAACATCTTGCCGCAGCGGAACGTCGGGCGGCCGTGCGCGATCTTCTCGGTGGCCTCGGGGAACGCGAGCGCGATCTCCCGGACCCGGGCGAGCGCGGGGTCGTCGTCGGAGAACATGATCGGATGGCCCATGCCGTGGACTGTAGGGCCGATCGCCCGCGCGCGTCGATGGAACGTGTTCTACTCGAGGGGTGAGTGCGCAGTCAGTCAGGATCGGCATCGTCCAGTTCACCTCGGATCGCGGGGTGCCGCCGCACCGGCTCGCGCCGCTCATCGAGGACGCGGGATTCGCGTCCTACTTCGTCCCCGAGCACGGCCACATCCCCACCCGGCGCGATGCCGCGCATCCCGGTACGGGCACCGCCGAGCTGCCCGACGAGCGGTACCTGCGCACCCTGGATCCGTGGACCGCCTTGGCCGCCGCGGCCGCGGTGACGGAGCGGATCGAACTGGCCACCGCGGTCGCGCTGCCGGTGCAGGCGGACCCGATAACCCTGGCCAAGACGATCGCCACCGTCGACCACCTGTCCGGCGGCCGCGTCACCCTGGGCGCCGGATTCGGCTGGAACCTGGACGAACTCGCCGATCACGGCGTGCCGGCGGGACGCCGCCGCACGATGCTGCGCGAGTACCTGGAGGCGATGCGGGCCCTGTGGCACGACGAGGAGGCCGCCTACGACGGCGAGTTCGTCTCCTTCGAGGCCCAGCTGGGCCTGGCCGAAGCCGACCGGCGACGTGCCGGTCCTGATCGGCGCCGGCGGCACCGAGAAGAACTTCGCGTGGATCGCCCGCAACGCCGACGGCTGGATCACGACCCCGCAGGACCGCGGGATCACCGACGCCGCAGTGCGGCTCGCCGAGGTCTGGCGCGAGCACGGGAGGCCGGGGTCGCCCCGCATCGTGGCCCTCGACGGCCGGCCCGACGGTGCCCGCCTGGCCCGGTGGGGCGAGGCGGGCGTCACCGATGTGCTGTACCCGGTGGACGATTCGAGCGAGGCTGCCGCCGCGGCCTACCTCGAGAAGCTCGTCACCGCAGTGGATCCAGACCGGCGGTGAGCGCGGGCGGGTGCCCGGTGGTGATCTGCTCGGCGAGCAATTCGCCCGTGAGCGGGCCCAGCGTCAGGCCCCACATCCCGTGCCCGCCGCCGACGTACACGCCGGGGGTGGCGGTGCCGCCGATGAGCGGCAGCCCGTCGGCCGACAGGGGCCGCGAACCCACCCACTGCTCGTCGATGCCGGACCAGTCGACGCCGCGGAGCAGCGGCCGGACCGCGTCGTTGGTCACCCGGATCCGCTTGGGGTCGAGCGGCCTGTCGGGGTCCGCGAACTCCATGATCCCCGCCACCCGGACGCGCGGGCGGCCGTCGGCACCGTCGGGCCGGGGAGTGATGGCCGCGCGGGAGGCGGGGAAGTACGTGGCCCCCGCAGCGGCTCGTCCACCGGGACGGAGCAGCTGTACCCGCGCCCGGCGAACAACGGGATCCGCACGCCGTGCGGGTCGCCAGCTTCGGCAGCCAGGCGCCGGACGCGAGCACCGCGGCGTCGGTGAGCTCGTCGAATCCGGTTCCCGTCACCCGGACCCGCACGCCGTCGGCGCGGACGGAGGTCACCTCCACGCCGGTGCGCAATTCCCCGCCGGCGGCGATCACCGCCTCCGCGAGGGCCGCCACGTAGGCGCCCGGGTCGAGGTAGCGCTGGCCGCGCAGGCGCAGGGCGAGCGCGACGTTCGCGCTCAGGTGCGGTTCGTACTCCCGGGCCGACGCGGGATCGAGCAGGGTGAAATCGATCTGTTGGCCGGCGGCGGACACGCGGGCCAGCTCGTCGAGGATCCCGACCGCGTCGTGGACCGAGGCGAAGCCGATGGTCATGTCGTGCGCGTGGACCTGCGCCTTCACCCCCGCGGCGATCTGTCGCTCGAACGAATCGAAGATGTGCGCGTTGAGCTTCGAGTACAGCCGCATGGACGACGCCCACTTGCCCGGCGTGCAGTTGCGTGCGAACGCCGCCATGAACCGCGCCACCGCGGGATCGGCCGACGGCGGCAGCGCCACCGGGGACGACGGCGAGAGCAGCGCGCGCGGCCCTGCTTGAGCAGCGCCGGCTCGGGCAGCGGGATCGTGAACGCGGGGCTGAGCCACCCGGCGTTGCCCCACGACGCGCCCGCAGCGGGGCCGGTGCGGTCGATGACGGTCACCTCGACACCCTGCTGTTGCAGGCTGAAAGCGGTGGAGAGGCCGACGATTCCGGCCCCGACGACGATGGCCTTGTGGGCCGTGCGGGAAGTGGTCATGTACCGACTATGGGCCACCGCGGGCGCGGCTGTGCGCGATTCGCCCGAACCGTCCGACGCGGGGCTACCCTCGACCGTATGGCTGACGGCACAGATGATTTCGGTGGTCCGGCGGTCCCGGTGTTGCGGATGTTCGACCGTGCCGCGACCGTCGCGTTCTACACGGATTACCTGGGCTTCGCGCTGGAGTGGGAGCACCGCTTCGCGCCCGAGCTGCCGGCGTACGAGCAGGTGCGGCGCGGCGGCGTGGTGCTGCACCTGTCCGAGCACTACGGAGACGGCAGCCCCAACACCGTCGTGTGGATCCCGGTGCGCGACGCGGCGGCCCTGCAGGCGGAGCTGGCGGCGCACCGTCATCCCCGGTCCCGGCCCGGGATCGACCCGGACGCGCCCGGCGGCCCGACGGTGACCGTCATCGATCCGTCCGGCAACGAGCTGAGGTTCGCGCAGGTGGACCCGTGACCGGCACGCGCCGCGGCGGTCGTTCCTGTCGGTGCCCTCGACTAATCTGGCACGCATGTCGAAGGAGCTGACGGAGGACGACCGCCGTGCGTGGCAGGAGCTCGCGGAGGAGGTGCGCGGGCACCAGTTCCGCTATTACGTCCAGGACGCACCCGTGCTCTCCGACGGTGAGTTCGACGCGCTGCTGCGCCGCCTCCAGGAGATGGAGGCGGCGTTCCCCGAGCTGGCGGTGGCCGATTCGCCCACCAAGCTGGTCGGCGGCGGGTTCTCCACGGAGTTCACCGCGGTGGACCATCTCGAGCGGATGATGAGCCTCGACAACGTCTTCGACGAGGGGGAGCTGCGCGAGTGGATCGCGCGGGTGAACAAGGACGTCGGCTCGGAGGTCACTTTCCTCACCGAGCTCAAGATCGACGGCGTCGCGCTCAACCTGGTGTACGAGAACGGCGCGCTGGTGCGCGGCGCCACCCGCGGTGACGGGCGGACCGGCGAGGACGTCACGCTCAACGCGCGCACCCTGCGGGACGTGCCGCACGTGCTGGCACCGTCGGACGAGTTCCCGATCCCCGCGCTGCTCGAGGTGCGCGGGGAGGTGTTCTTCCGGCTCTCCGATTTCGAGGAGCTCAACGCGGGACTGGTCGCGGAGGGCAAGCCGCCGTTCGCGAACCCCGCAACTCCGCGGCCGGGTCGCTGCGGCAGAAGAACCCGCAGGTCACGTCCCGGCGCAAGCTCGGCATGATCTGCCACGGTCTCGGCCGGATCGAGGGGGAATGGGCACCGTCGTCCCTGCACGACGCGTACCGCGCCCTCGCGGCGTGGGGCCTGCCCGTCTCCGCGCACACCAAGCAGGTGGTCGGCGCCGACGCCGTGGTCGACCGCGTCTTCTACTGGGGCGAGCACCGGCACGACCCGGAGCATGAGATCGACGGCCTGGTGGTCAAGGTCGATCAGATCTCCCTGCAGCGGCGCCGGGCGCCACCTCGCGCGCGCCGCGCTGGGCGATCGCCTACAAGTACCCGCCGGAGGAGGTGACCACCAAGCTGCTCGACATCCGGGTCAACGTGGGCCGCACCGGCCGGGTCACCCCGTACGCCTACATGGCTCCGGTCACCGTCGCCGGGTCCACGGTGGAGTTCGCCACGCTGCACAACGCATCCGAGGTCGAGCGCAAGGGCGTGCTCATCGGCGACACCGTGACCATTCGCAAAGCCGGGGACGTGATCCCGGAGGTCCTCGGCCCCGTCGTCGATCTGCGCGACGGCTCCGAGCGCGCGTTCGTCATGCCGGTGACGTGCCCCGAGTGCGGCGCGACCCTTGCGCCGTCGAAGGAGGGCGACGCCGACATCCGGTGTCCCAACACGGAAGCCTGCCCCGCGCAGCTCCGCGAGCGGCTCTTCTATCTGGCCGGGCGCACCTGCTTCGACATCGAGGGGCTCGGCTACGAGGCCGCCTCGGCGCTCACCGCATCGGAGGTGCTGCACAACGAGGGCGACGTCTTCTCCCTCACCGCGGATTCGCTCGCCCAGGTCCCGCTGTTCACCAATGACGACGGTGCGCTGTCGGCGAACGCGCAGCGGCTGCTCACCAACCTCGAAGTGGCGAAGAACAAGCCGCTGTGGCGCGTGCTCGTGGGCCTGTCCATCCGGCACGTCGGGCCGTCGGCGGCGCGGGCGCTCGCGCAGGAGTTCGGCAGCCTCGACGCGATCGCCGAGGCCGATGTCGACCGCCTGGCCGAGGTCGACGGGGTGGGCCGCACGATCGCCGAGGCGGTGATCGACTGGTTCACCGTTCAGTGGCACCGTGAGATCGTCGAGAAATGGCGCGCCGCCGGCGTCCGCCTCGAGGACGAGCGGGACGCGTCGGTGCAGCGCACGCTCGAGGGGCTGTCCATCGTGGTCACCGGGTCGCTGCAGAACTACTCGCGGGACGAGGCCAAGGAGGCCATCCTGGTGCGCGGCGGCAAGGCCGCGGGCAGCGTCTCGAAGAAAACGGCCTTCGTCGTGATCGGCGACGCGCCCGGCTCCAAGGCCGACAAGGCGGAGCAGTTGGGCGTGCCGATCCTCGACGAGGACGGCTTCACCACGCTTCTCACGGAGGGGCCGGACGCGGTGCGGCCGCCGGCGGTCGAGGAGCCCGCGCCGGAGGCGGAATGAGCGCCGGGGGATGAGCGCCTCGCCCGCGGTGGGTCGTGCCCTCGACATTCTGCTGCTCCTGGCCGGGAAGCCGGGCCCGGTGTCGGCGGCCGTTCTGGCGCGGGAACTCGACCTGCCGCGGTCGTCGGTCTATCACATCCTCACGGTCCTGCAGGACCGCGGTTTCGTCGTGCACCTGCCCGAGCAGCAGGGCTACGGCCTCGGCGTCACGGCCTTCGAGATCGGCTCCGCGTACCTGCGGCACGCCCCGCTGGAGCGGCTCGCGCAGCCGATCCTGCACCGCCTCGCGATCCAGCTGGGGCAGGCCGTGCACCTCGGCGTGCTGCACGGCAACGAGACGCTGTACCTGCTCAAGGAGCGGCCGTCGTCGGGGCCGGCCGCAGAGGTCTCGCTCATCACCGACGTGGGGGTGCGGCTGCCGGCGCACCTCACCGCCAACGGCCGCGCCATCCTCGCCGCCCTGCCGGACGCGCAGGTGGCGGCCTTGTACACCCGCTCCTCGGCGCTGGTGAGCCGCACCGGCCGCGGCCCACGCGCGCTCGCGGAGCTGCGCCGCCTCCTCGCGGAGACCAGGGAGCGGGGCTGGGCAGACGAGGTGGAGGACGTGACGGTGGGGCTGCGGTCGGTGGGGGCGGCGGTGTTCGATCACGGCGGGCGTCCGGTGGCCGCGTTGTCGACCACGTGGCGACGTCACCTGGCCCTGCCCGAGCCCGGCACCGTCGGGCAGATCCTGCGCGACGGTGCTACCCGGCTCACGTCCCGGATCTCCGGTCGCGCACCGGAGTAGCCGCGACTACGCGTCGAAGACGCCCTCGAGCCGGTACCGCGTACCCGGGTGCAGGAGCCGGGCGACGGAGACGACTCGATCGCGGGACCACGTGCGGCGCCGGATCATCAGGCCCGCCTCGTGCTCGCCGAGCTGCAGGAGGCGGCGCTGCTCCGCGGTCGGTGTGACCGCCTCGACGACGTGCTCGCCGCGCATCAGCGGGGCGATCTCCATGAGGTAGTCGTGCGGCGTGCGCCGTGTGAAGTCCTGGCCGAGGTAGTCGGGCGCCTCCGCCGCGACGACGAGCCGGTCCTCGAGCTGGATCGCGCGGTCGTCCTCGTAGTGCACCAGCACCGAGTGGAAGACCGCGGCACCCTCCGGGACGTCCAGATCCGACGCCGCGCGAGCATCGGCGGATTCCGCTGTCAGAGTGCGTACTTCGGCGCGATGCCGGTGGCCGCGCGCGGCCACCTCGTCGGCGATGGAGTGCACCTCGAAGAGTGCGGAGCTGGCCTTGGGCTTCGCCACGAAGGAGCCGACGCCGGCGGTGCGCACCACCAGGCCCTCGGCGGTGAGCTCGCGCAGCGCGCGATTGACCGTCATCCGCGACAGGCCGAGCGAGGTGGCCAACTGCGTCTCCGCGGGGAGCTGCTGCCCCTCGGTCCAGCGGCCGCTGGCGATCTGCTCGACGACGAGTTCCTTGAGCCGGCGGTACGCGGGGCCGGGCAGTCGCTGCGCGCGGTAGAGCGACGCCACCTCCGTGTCCGCAATCGTCACCGTCGAACCTCCTCGGTGAGCACACTACCCGGCGGACCGCCGCGGAGATCGCGTCTCGGATCCGAGACATGTGCGAGACGCGCCTGGCCGGGGGAGGTCCGCGCCGTGTGTCATGGATCACGACAGCACTTCCGTCCCCTCGAGAGGACTCGCCCCATGACCCACGACTTCTCCGCCGGCGCCCGCCCCGTGCGCGCCCCGCACGGCCTCGAGCTCGCCTGCCGCGGTTGGCAGCAGGAGGGCGCGATGCGCATGCTCATGAACAACCTCGACCCCGAGGTGGCGGAGCGCCCGGATGATCTCGTGGTCTACGGCGGCACCGGCCGCGCCGCCCGCAGTTGGGCCGCCTTCGACGCCATCGTGCGCACGCTGAAGACGCTCGCCGACGACGAGACCCTGCTCGTCCAGTCCGGCAAGCCCGTCGGCGTGTTCCGCACCAACGAGTGGGCGCCGCGCGTGCTGCTCGCCAACTCGAACCTGGTGGGCGACTGGGCGAACTGGGAGCACTTCCGCCACCTCGAGGCCGAGGGCCTGATGATGTACGGCCAGATGACCGCGGGCTCGTGGATCTACATCGGCAGCCAGGGCATTCTTCAGGGCACCTACGAGACCTTCGGCGCCGTCGCGAAGAAGCGTTTCGGCGGCACGCTCGCCGGCACCATCACCCTGACCGCCGGCGTCGGCGGCATGGGCGGCGCGCAGCCCTCGCGGTCACCATGAACGACGGTGTCGCGATCTGCGTCGACGTCGACGAGTCGCGCATCGACCGCCGCATCGCGCACGGCTACCTCGACACCAAGGCCGCCACCCTCGACGAGGCGCTGGAGCTGGCGATCGCCAAGCGCGACGCCCGCGAACCGCTCTCGATCGGCCTGGTGGGCAATGCCGCCGAGGTCTTCCCGGAGCTGCTGGAGCGCAAGGCCCCGATCGACATCGTCACCGACCAGACCTCGGCGCACGACCCGCTGTCCTACCTGCCCGTCGGCATCGCCGTCGAGGACTGGCAGAAGATGGCCGAGAAGGACGCCGTGTACTTCACCGAGGAGGCGCAGAAGTCGATGGCCGCGCATGTGAAGGCCATGGTCGAGTTCCAGGACGCGGGCGCCGAGGTCTTCGACTACGGCAACTCGATCCGCGACGAGGCCCGCAAGGGCGGCTACGAGCGGGCCTTCGAGTTCCCCGGCTTCGTGCCCGCCTACATCCGCCCGCTGTTCGAGGAGGGCCTCGGACCGTTCCGCTGGGCCGCGCTCTCCGGCGACCCGGAGGACATCGCCAAGACCGACAGGGCGATCCTCGAGCTCTTCCCCGAGAACGAGCACCTCAAGCGGTGGATCACGATGGCCGGCGAGAAGGTGCACTTCGAGGGCCTGCCCGCGCGCATCTGCTGGCTCGGCTACGGCGAGCGGCACCGCGCGGGCCTGAAGTTCAACGAGATGGTGGCGAACGGCGAGATCGGCCCGCTGGCGATCGGCCGCGACCACCTCGACTCCGGCTCCGTCGCCTCGCCCTACCGCGAGACCGAGGCGATGGCCGACGGCACCGACGCCGTGGCCGACTGGCCGCTGCTCAACGCGCTGGTCAACACCTCGTCCGGCGCGTCGTGGGTGTCCATCCACCACGGCGGCGGCGTCGGCATGGGCCGCTCGATCCACGCCGGTCAGGTGTGCATCGCCGACGGCACCGAGCTCGCCGCGCAGAAGCTGGAGCGCGTGCTCACCAACGACCCGGGCATGGGCGTGATCCGTCACGCCGACGCCGGCTACGAGTACGCGAACCAGGTCGCCCGCGAGCGCGGCGTCCGCATCCCCATGCAGGAGAACTGATGTCGGCCGGCTGGACCCTGATCGACGGCATCGGCTCGCTCGTCACCAACGATCCCGAGGCGGGGGAGGGGCGGCTCGGGCTGATCCGCGACGCGGCCGTCGTCATCGGCGACGGTGCCGTCCAGTGGGTCGGCCCGTCGGCCCGCGTGCCCGACGGTGCCGCCGGCACGCGCATCGACGTCGAGGGGCGCGCGGTGCTCCCGGGATTCGTGGACAGTCACTCGCACACCGTCTTCGGCGGCGACCGGGCGGAGGAGTTCGCGGCCCGGATGACCGGTGCCGCGTACGGCGCCGGCGGCATCCGGACCACGATCGCCGCGACCCGTGCCGCCTCCGACGAGGCGCTGTCGGCCAACGCCGCCCGGCTCGCGGCCGAGGCGCGGGCGCAGGGCACGACCACGCTGGAGATCAAGACCGGGTACGGCCAGACGGTGCGCGACGAGTCCCGCAGCCTGGACGTGGCGGCGGGCGTCTCCGACGAGGTGACGCTGCTCGCCGCGCACGTCGCGCCGCCCGAATACGCGGGGCGGCAGGACGATTACGTCGCGATGGTCGTCGATGAGATGATCCCGGCGTGCGCGCCGCGGGCGACGTGGATCGACGTCTTCTGCGAGGAGGGCGCCTTCACGGAGGAGCAGTCCCGCGCGGTGCTCACGGCCGGCATGGCCGCGGGCCTCGTGCCGCGCGTGCACGGCAACCAGCTCTCCTACGGTGCGGGCGTGCGCCTCGCCGTGGAGTTGGGCGCCGCCTCGGTCGACCACGTCACCTACACCACCGACGCCGACGTCGAGGCCCTCGCGGGCGGGAGCACCGTCGCCACGCTGCTGCCGGGCGCCGACTTCAGCACCCGCAACAAGTACCCCGACGCGCGGGCGCTGCTCGACGCTGGCGTCACCGTGGCCCGGCGGCCGACTGCAACCCCGGCACGAGCTACACCACCAGCATCCCGTTCTGCATCGCGCTCGCGGTGCGGGAGATGCACATGAGTCCCGACGAGGCGGTGTGGGCCGCCACGGCGGGCGGAGCGGCTGCGTTGCGGCGCACCGACATCGGCGCGCTGCGCGTCGGCATGCGCGCGGACCTGACGGTGCTCGAGGCCCCGTCGCACCTGCACCTGGCGTACCGGCCGGGCGTGCCGCTGGTCTCGCGCGTGTTCACAGCCGGGGTGCAGCGATGACGGACCGGGCACCGTCGGCCTGGACGGGACGCGACGACGGGCCCGGCCCGGAGCACCTCCGCTGGTACTCGGCGATGGCCTCCGGCCCGGTCGCCGGTGCGACGGCACTCATCGGCTTCGCGAGCGATGCCGGGGTGGTGCGCAACCTCGGCCGGCCGGGCGCCGCAGCGGGGCCGGCAGCCCTGCGGGGTGCACTCGGGACTCTCGCGCTCGCAGGCGATCTCGACGTCACGGACCTCGGCGACGTGGTGGTGACGGGCGACGGCGACCTCGAGACGGGGCAGGAGCGCCTCGGCGCGGCGGTCACGTCCGTGCTCGACGACGGTGGTCTGCCCGTGGTGCTGGGGGAGGCCACGAGGTGGCCTACGGCAGCTACCTGGGCATCGCGAACTCCCGCGTGGTCGCCGACGGTGCGCGCTTCGGTGTGCTGAACCTGGACGCGCACTTCGATCTTCGTGCCGCGCCGCGCCCCAGTTCCGGGACCCCGTTCCGGCAGATGGCCCTCGCCGAGGACGCCGCGGGGCGGCGCCTCGACTACGCCGTCGTGGGGATCTCGCAGCCGGGCAACACCCGCGCGCTCTTCGACGAGGCCGAGCGCTGGGGCGTGCGGTACCTGCTCGACGACGAGTGCGGCGTGCTGTCGATGTCCGCGGTCGAGCGGTTCGTGCAGGACTTCCTTGCCGGCGTCGACGCGCTGTACCTCACCATCGATCTCGACGTGCTGCCCGCCGCCGTCGCGCCCGGCGTCTCCGCGCCCGCGGGCCTGGGCGTACCGCTCGAGGTGATCTCGCGGGTGTGCGACATCGTCGCGGCCAGCGGCAAGCTGCGAATGCTCGACGTTGCGGAGCTCAATCCGTCGCTCGACGTCGACAACCGCACCGCCCGCACCGCCGCGCGCCTCATCCACCGCATCGTCACCCGCCGCTGAGCGCTGGCGGTGCAGCTCGGACGGCGAAGAGGTGTTCTCCGAATAGCTATGCGTCCCGTGCATAGCTCGAAGACTGCAGGTCAGAGGTAATTCTGATGAGCGGGGTCATGCGCCCGGCGCATGACCCCGCCTCGAACTCGCCCGCCGCTCGCGCACCGGAGGACCGCCAGGCGAGTCGTGTGGAGTTCTCAACAGAGGGCAGGGTATGCGTTTCGCGCATTGCTCTCAGTCGTGAAACAGTCGTCTACCTGCTGAAACAGGGGTATGCGCCCAACGCATTGCCTCCGCGCGACTACATGTCCGCGGGAAAGCCCGCGCGGACCTCTCCGTTCGCACCCGCGGGACGCACACGCATGCGCCCCGCGGCAACGGCGCATCAGCCGAGCTCGCCCGCGACCTGCTCCGCGGCGGCCACCAGCGCACCGGACGCGGCGAGCTCGACCACGGCCTCGATCTCGGGCGCCAGGAAGCGGTCGGTGCCGGGGCCCTCGACGCGGCTGCGGATGAGGTCGCGGACCGCGCCGGTCGCGGCGGCCGGCTGCAGCGGCGCGCGCAGGTCGATCGCGCGCGCCGCGGTGAGCGCCTCGATCGCCAGCACTCGGGTGAGGCCGTCGATCGCGCGGCGCAGCTTGCGCGCCCCGGACCAGCCCATCGAGACGTGGTCCTCCTGCATCGCCGAGGAGGGGATCGAGTCCACCGACGACGGTGCCGCGAGCCGCTTGAGCTCGGACACGATCGCGGCCTGCGTGTACTGGGCGATCATGTGGCCCGAATCGACGCCCGGGTCGTCCGCGAGGAACGGGTTGAGGCCGTGGTTGCGGGCCTTGTCCAGGAACCGGTCCGTGCGCCGCTCGCTCATGGAGGCGACGTCCGCGGCGACGATGGCGAGGAAGTCGAGCACGTACGCCACGGGCGCGCCGTGGAAGTTGCCGTTCGACTCGACACGCCCGTCGAGCGTGATGACGGGGTTGTCCACGGCGGCGGCGAGCTCGTACCCGGCCACGGTCTCTGCGTGAACGACGGTGTCGCGCGCGGCGCCGGTGACGATCGGGGCGCAGCGCAGCGAATAGGCGTCCTGCACCACGGTGGTGTCCTCGCGGTGGCTCGCGACGATCGGCGAACCGTCCAGCAGGCGGGTCATGTTCGCGGCGGCGACGGCCTGCCCGGGCTGCGGGCGCAGCGCCTGCAGGTCCGCGGCGAACACGCGGTTCGTGCCCATCAGGCCCTCGACGCTCATCGCCGCGGTCACATCGGCGAGCTTGAGCAGGCCGCGCAGATCGTGGCACGCCATCACGAGCATGCCGAGCATCCCGTCGGTGCCGTTGATGAGGGCGAGGCCCTCCTTCTCCTCCAGCACGACGGGCTCGATGCCGGCGGCGGCCAGGGCCTCCGCGGCAGGGGCGAGCGCACCGTCGGCCGTGCGGACCGTGCCCTCACCGATCACGGCGAGCGCGCAGTGCGCCAGTGGCGCGAGATCGCCCGAGCAGCCCAGGCTCCCGTACTCGTGCACGACCGGCGTGATGCCGGCGGTGAGCAGCCCGGCGTAGGCCTGCGCGACCTCGGGGCGGACGCCGGTGCGGCCGGTGGCCAGCGTCGACAGGCGCAACAGCATGAGGCCGCGGATCACCTCGCGCTCGACCTCGGGCCCGGAGCCGGCCGCGTGCGAGCGGATCAGGCTGCGCTGCAACTGCTTGCGCAGCTCCGTCGGGATGTGCCGCGTGGCGAGCGCACCGAAGCCGGTGGACACGCCGTACACGGGCTCGGGGCTGTCGGCGAGGGCGCGGATGTGCGCGCGGGTCGCGGCCATGGCGTCCAGCGACTCCTGCGACAGTGCCACGGCGGCGCCCTCGCGGGCGACGCGCAGCACGTCCTCGGGGCTGACGGGGCCGATGCCGACGGTGACGGTGGTCATCAGATCTTCTCCAGTTCGATCTTCGGGGTGCGAGGGAGGAAGCGGAACGCGACGGCCAGGACGACCAGCCAGACGGCTCCGACGTAGAGGGCCACCCGGGTGTCCGAGTGGAAGCCGAGGAGGACGGTGACGAATACCAGGAAGGCCATCGTGATCAGCTGGCCGCACGGCCACAGCGGAACCGGGAACTTCAGTCCGGCCTCCTGCTCGGGCGTCATCGAGCGACGCGACTTGAACTGCGCGGCCAGGATCATCAGCCACACGAAGATGGTGGCGAAGGTGGCGATCGAGGCGATCACCGCGAACACGTTCTCGGGGATCAGCCAGTTCAACACGACGCCCACGAGGAGCGCGCCGGCCATGATGACGACGGTCAAGTAGGGGACTCCGTTCCGCGAGACCTTGGTCAGGGCCTGCGGTGCCTGTCCGCGCTCGGCCATGCCGTACAGCATGCGGCCCGCGCCGAACACATCGCTGTTGATCGCGGAAAGTGCCGCGGTGATCACGACGACGTTGAGCACGGCCGCCGCCGGCCCGACGCCCAGCGCCTCGAAGATCTGCACGAACGGGCTGCGGTCCTTGCTGATCTCGTTCCACGGGATGATCGCCATGATCACCGCGAGGGTGAGCACGTAGAACAGCAGGATCCGGACCGGGACCGTGTTCACGGCGCGGGGAATCGTCTTCTCGGGGTCCTGGCCTCGCCGGCGGTGATGCCGATGATCTCGCTGCCGCCGAACGCGAAGATGACGATGGCGAAACAGCCGAGGAATCCGCCGATCCCGGTGGCGAAGAAGCCGTCGTGCGACCAGAGGTTGGACACGCCCTGCGCGGTGTCGTGCAGTCCGAAGCCGAACATCAGGACCGCGACACCGCCCGCGATCATCGCGATGATCGCCGCGATTTTGACCAGAGTGAACCAGAACTCGAGCTCGCCGAAAGTCTTGACGCCCACCAGGTTCACGGCGGCGATGAAGAAGATGATCGACAGCACCCAGATCCACCGCGGCACGTCGGGGAACCAGAAGCCCATGTACACGCCGAAGGCGGTGCGTCGGCGAGCGCGACCACGATCATCTCGAAGATGTAGGTCCACCCCGTCATGAAGCCGGCGAGCGGTCCGAGGTTCGCGGAGGCGAATTCGCCGAACGATCCGGCGACGGGGTTACGGACCGCGAGCTCGCCGAGCGCGCGGAGCAACACGTAGATCGCGGCGCCGCCGATGAGGTAGGCGACGAGGACCGCGGGACCGGCGGACTGAATGGCCTGCGACGAGCCGTAGAACAGCCCGGTGCCGATCGCGGAGCCCAGCGCGATGAACCGGATGTGGCGCGCAGTCAGGCCGCGGACCAGAGTGGAGCCGAGATCGCTCACGGGGACTCCTTGAACGGGTGGGGGGACAATGTGTGGCGAATCACACCCGCATATGTATATCGCTGTCTATACAAATGCGCAAGGCGGCGTCCGATCGAATGCGGCGAAGCGGGAGCTAGCGGACGAGCACCGTCGCCACGATGCCCGCGAGGTAGCCGAGGCGGGCCACCTCGGACGGGCGGAAGTCCGGGCCGCCGGGGCGCCCCACGAGCACGACCTTGCCGATGGCGCCGAGCGGCGCGGCTGCGAGCTTGGTGTCCATGTCCTGCCACGCCTGAGGCACCCAGTCGGCCTCCGCATCGAGGTCGACGGGGCCACTCAGCGGCAGGAAGTCCGTGTGCACCGGCGGCGTCTCCGGCAGGCCCGACGAGCCGAACACGGGCCACGCGGTGTCCGGCGCGTTCGACAGCACGGCGCACCACCCCACGCGCAGGACGCGCGGAATCTGATCGACCAGCATCTGCAGTTGGTCGTGCCCCGCGGCGGCGACGTGGTCGATCAGCTCCAGCTCGCGATGGGTATCCAGCACGTCCGCGTACGGGCGGATCGCATCCACCGTGATCCCGTCCAGGGCCTCGGCGGCGGTGATCAGAGTGTCGGGAAGCGACTGCGGGCCGAGGTCGACCACGATGTCGTCCACCGCGAAACCGTCACCGCGCTCCACGACGTCCAGCGAGAGGATGTCGGCGCCCACCGAGCCGAGGGCCACGGCCAGCGAGCCAAGGCTACCGGGACGGTCGGTGAGGCGGACACGAAGTAGGTAGGACACCTGACGATTGTGGCATCCGGTCCCGGGCACCGCAGGTCGGTGTGGCCGGGCGCGGCGGGTCGGCAAGATCACACCTGCTCGGGTTGGTGCCGGATGCGGGTGGCCCCGACACTGTGGGTATGCCCACCGACACCCATGCGGAGGCGCCCGAGGCCCACAAGGCCGCGCTCACCTCCGTCGCCCGCCGCATCGCGCCCGGCCGCGAACACGACTTCATCGCCTGGACCGATGCGGGCATCGCGCTCGCCCGGACGTACCCCGGCTTCCTCGGCGGCGGCTGGGTCCGATCCGTCGACGAGCCCGACGTGTACTTCGTGATCTACCGCTTCGCCTCGGACGACGAGCTCGCCGGCTGGCAGCGCTCGCGGGTGCGCAAGCACTGGCTGGAGCGCTGCGCGGGCCTCGCGGTCGAGACCGCGACGCACCGTCTGTCCGGGATCGAGGGCTGGTTCGGCCCGCAGTCCGACGGTGCCGGCGTCACCGCCTCGCCGGTGGTCGCGGTCCCGCCGCGGTGGAAACAGGCCGTGGCCATCTGGCTGGGCTTCTTCCCCCTGTCGCTGCTGATCAACTTCCTGGTGCTGCCCCACCTGCCCCTGCCGTCGGACGGCTGGGGGCTCGTGGCCCGCACCCTGATCGCCACGCTCATCAACACCCCGCTCATGGTCTTCCTGGTGCTGCCGTGGGTGACCGCGCGCATCAAGCCGTGGCTGGAGCGCCGCTGACCGCCTGCGCGTCCAGCGAGCGGTTCGCCGTGGACAGCGACGGTGAACCGCCCGGGATGGTGTTCGGGAACCCAATCCTTGGTTCGCGCCCACACGCGGTAGGTGCCGCGCTCCGTGACCTCGACCGTCGTGGTGGCATCGGCGACCGGTGTACCCAGGCCGTGCGCGAGCAGGTAGGACTGCCGGTCATGCAGCGGTCCGCGCGTCGGTCACCTGCGCGGCCACGCGCTTGTTGTAGGCGTCGAAGGCGGTGTAGGCGCGGTAGTAGGTGAACATCTGCAGGCCCCAGGCCGCGAGGGCGAGGGTGTAGAAGAGCGGGCGGTCCAGCATGTCCGCCTCGGGAATCGGGAAGAAGTCGTAGGTGATCGCGATGAACGAGCCGCACGCCGTCGCCACGCCGGCCCAGATCGCATGCTTCTGCTCGCCGATCTGCCACAGGCGCGCGCAGAAGTAGATCAGGAAGCACGCGGTGAGCAGGTTGGCGGCGAGCAGGAAGATCTCCGCCGCGAGTTTGAACGAGGACTCCTGGTAGCCGACGAAGACGAGCCCGCCGACCCCGGCCACCGCGAACGCCCCGATCTCCACGGCGAGCGACGGCTTGTAGCGGTGTGTCACCTGCAGCAGGCCGAGGACCAGGATGAGCGTGATGCCGAACGACCGCGAGAACGCATCCAGGAACGCTGCGGCCGTGTACATCGGGCTGTCGTGGCCGGCCTTGATCGCGGCGAACACCATGAAGTTGGTGCACGACGTCGCGACGACGATCCATTCGAGGCCGAGGAGGTAGTTGTGGTGTCTCCGGAGGAACTTGATGCCGTACGTGTAACCGACGGCGATCGCCCAGACGACGGCGATCATGAACAGGATCTCGATCATGGTGACTCTCCTTGGATTAATGAGGGATGGGCGCGGGCCGGGCTGCTACGAGGCCGGGCAGTTGTCGGCGACGATGGAATGCGCCTCGGCGACGATGGTCCGGATCACGGTGGCGCAGTCCGTGACCTCGTCGATGAGCCCCTGGCCTGGCTCGCCCACCACATGCCGCCCTCGACGTCGCCGTCGCCGTACACGTTCGCGCGGGCCCTCGCGCCGTTCGCGAGGTGCGCGACGTCGTCGAACGTCGCGTCGGCGCGACTGCTGATCTCGGCGATGGCTTCGGACACCGAGTTCTTGGCCACCCGCGCGGTATTACGGAACTCGCGGAACACGATCCGCGTATCCAGCTCGCTGTTCGCGACGATCCGCTGCTTGACGTTCGGATGGATCGGCGCCTCGTCGGTCGCCATGAACCGCGTGCCCATGTTGACCGCGTCCGCGCCCAGAGCGAGCGCGGCGACCAGTCCGGCGCCGGTGGCGATGCCGCCGCTCGCGATGAGCGGGATGTCGATCGCCTTGGCGGCCGCCGGAATGAGCACGAGGCCCGGGACGTCGTCGTCGCCGGGATGGCCGGCGCACTCGAATCCGTCGATGCTGACGGCGTCCACGCCGAGCTCGGCGGCCTTGCGGGCGTGCCGCACGCTCACGGCCTTGTGGATCACCTTGACGCCGGCCGCATGGAACGACGGTAGGTGCGGGGCGGGATTGCCGCCCGCCGTCTCCACCACGGTGATGCCGTTGTCGATGATGACGTCGCGGTACTCGTCGTAGGGAACCGGATTGATCGTCGGGAGGATGGTGAGGTTGACGCCGAACGGCTTGTCCGTGATCTCGCGGCACCGTGCGATCTCCGGGCCAGGGCCTGCGGAGTGGGCTGGGTGAGCGCGGTCAGGAATCCGAGTGCGCCGGCATCGGCGACGGCGCCGATGAGGTCGGCCGTTCCGACGGCAGTCATACCGCCGCAGACGAGGGGATGCTCGATGCCGAAGGTCTCGGTGAAGCGGGTGGTGAACATCAGCGGGTCCGATCTGTGAGTGCGGAGACTCGATCGAGGGCGCGGTCAGCGAGCCACCCGGCGTACAGCGCGGGGCCGCTGACCACGCTGGGCCAGAAGCGCTTACGGCCGTGCCAGATCGCCTCGAGGTCCGCGTGGCGTGGCGCGCCGCCGACATGGTCGGCCAGGAGGTGGCCGACGTACTGGGCCTGGGCGAAGCCGTGACCGTTGCAGGCCTGGGCGTACAGGACGTTGTCCGAGGCCTCGCCGGCCGCGGGCATCCACGTTCCGCTCATGGAGATCCACCCGCCCCACACGCGTTGGAATCCGACGTCGCGCAGGCCGGGGAACCGCTCGCGGAAGCCGCGGACCAGATCCTCGGCGACAGCCGGCGAGGGGGCGCGTTCAGGTAGGGGTTGTGCCCGGCCTCGACTCGACGGGTGCCGAAGACGATCGTGCCGCGCGGCGTCACCCGGTGGTTCTCGAGGATCATGTGCAGCGAGACCATGGGCGCACGGCTGGTCCAGCCGATCGCGTCGAGGCGCTCGGGCGCGATCGGCTCGGTCTCGAGCAGGCACGTGTACGTGGGGGTCGCGAGGTTCTTCGGGGCGATCGAGAACGCACCGTTGTCGGCATTGGTCATCAGGAGTGCACGCTGTGCGTGGACGGTTCCGCCGGGCGTCTCGACGGTGACGCCGTCCCCGGTGTCCGTGACGTCCCGGGCGGGCGTGTACTCGTACACGCGAACCCCGGCGGCGATGGTCGCCTCCCGGAGCCCGAGGACGAACTCGCCGGGGTTGAGGGTGCCGCCCACCCGTTCGCGCACCCCGCCGAGGAAACCCTGGGGGAGCCCCGCTTCGCGGCCGTCGACGAACTCGGCCGCCGCCCCGTTCTTCTGGAGTACCTTCGCGATCCGGCGCGCCCGGCGGAGCTGGCCGTTGGTCACGGCGGCCATCACGATGCCGGTCTTGACGTGCCCGCAGTCGATGGCGTGCTTCTCGATGGTCTCCTCGGCGAAATGCACGGCGTTCTCCGCGTACCGGTACAGCGCACGCAGGCGGTCCGGCTTGACGAGGAGGCCGAGCATCTCGGGATCGGCGGCGATCGAGTTGGTGATGTAGCCGGCGTTGCGGCCGCTGGCGCCCGCGCCCAGGGTACGGGCTTCGAGGAGCACCACATCGGCGCCCTTCTCCGCCAGGCGGATCGCGGCGGCCATGCCGCCTCCACCACCGCCGATCACGACGACGTCGCAGCGCACGTCGCCGGTGAGACGGGCTTCGACGGTGGTCGGCGGTGCGGCCCACCCGGTGTCGTACAGGACCTTCACCGCGCCGCCTCCTTGGGGAGCACGCCGGTACCGCGGGCGCGGACGGCCACGATCGGCGGATCGAGCACCCGGGAACGGCCGGTGTCGCCGTCGGCACGGCACATCACGCGCAGCTCGAAGTCGATGGTCCGGCTGCGGGTGCCCTTCTCCGCGAGCACGGCCTGCGCCTCGACGATGTCGCCGCCGCGGATCGGGGCGAGGAACTCGACCGAGGAGTAGCCGGCGAACAGGCCCTCGTGGCCGTCCACCTCGATCCCCAGGTCGGTACCGGCGTCGCCGAACAGCTTGAGTGCGAAGGCACCGTCGACGAGATTGCCGGCGTAGTGCGCGTCGGAGAAGGCGACGTACCGCCGGTGGACGACGGTCGGGTGGTCGGTGGTCATGGTGGGCTCCTGTCGATGCGGCGTGGGGCTTGATGCGCCGTGGGCGGTCAGGCGGTGAGATCGGCGACGATGCGGGTCACATCCCCGGACTTCATCGCCTCGAAGCCCTCGTTGATCTCGGAGAACGGGATGACCTTCGTGACCATCTCATCGAGCTGCAGGCGGCCCTGCAGGTACAGGCGGGCGAACTGGGCGATGTCCTCCCGCGCCTGCCCGGAGCCCATGTAGGAGCCGATGAGCTTCTTCTCGCCGAAGAAGAAGTCCGCCGCGGGGATCTGCAGGTCCGTGCCGTCGGGGGCGATGCCGACCAGGGTGGCGGTGCCGGTCGCGCGGAGTGCTGCGAACGCCGTCTGCGCGGTGCGCGCCGAGCCGACCGCCTCGAAGGCGTAGTCCACGCCGTCGCCGAGGATCTCGCGGATGGCTGCGGGCACGTCGGCGGCGCCGTTCACGACGTGGGTGGCGCCGTAGGTCCGGGAGGCCTCGAGCCGCGCGTCGTCGAGGTCGACGGCGATGATCGCGGAGGCGCCGGCGAGGCGGGCGCCCTGGATGATCGCGGATCCGACACCGCCGCAGCCGATCACGGCCACGGTCGAGCCCGGACGGATCTGCGCGCCGCGGAAGACGGCGCCGACACCGGTGATGATGCAGCACGAGAGGAGACAGCCCACGTGCAGGCCGACCTCGTCGGGCATCTTCACCAGGGTGTTCTCGCGCATCAGGATGTGCTTGGAGAAGGCGCCCACGCTGCCGAGCCGATCGACCACCGTGCCGTCGGGCAGGGTGAACGCGGGACGCCGCCGCACGCGGATCTCCGCCTGCCGCTGGCACTGCGTCGAGTGCCCGGCGGCGCAGTTGCGGCACTTGCCGCACGAGGGTGAGTGCCCCGACGACGCGGTCGCCCGGCACGAAGTCGGTGACCGCCGAGCCCACGGCCTCGATGACGCCGGCCACTTCGTGGCCGACGACCACGGGCAGGTCCGCGCCCACGGTGCCCGTCATGTAGTGCAGGTCGCTGTGGCACAGGCCGACGTGGGTGACGGCGAGCCGCACCTCGTGGGGCTCCGGATCGTCGACGTGGATGTCGGTGAGGACGAGCGGGGTGTTGATGGCGGTGAGGACGGCTGCTTGCGTGGTGATCATCGTCGTGGGTCCTTCGTCGGGAGGTGGTCAGCGGGTGGTGGTCGTGGCGGCCGGCTTCTTGTTCGCCCAGAAGCCGTCGATCCCCGCGGTGAAGGCGCCCGAGTCCCAGGCCTCCTGGGCGGCCTCGTCCTCGCGGGCGAACGCGGCCTCGATGTCCTCGGGCCGCGGGCGCAGCAGCCGCAGGTGCAGCGCTGTGGTCCTCGGATCGGAGTTCCACTCGCGGGCGAGCCCGGCGGCGCGGCCGGTGAGTTCCTCGGCAGGCACGATCTCGTCGAGCAGCCCGATCCGCAGTGCGTCGTCGGCGTCGATCCGCTGCGAGCCCAGGACGATCCGCATCGCGTGGTTGCGTACGAGGCGGGTCATGAGGAAGCTCGAGGCGTTGGAGATGATGATGCCGCGGTGGTTCTCGGGCTGGTAGTACTGCGCCGCCGGGGAGCCGATCCGCCCGTCGCAGCACAGCGTGATCTCGGAGGCTCCGCCCACCGCGATCCCGTTGACGGCCGCGATCACGGGCACCCGGGTCTCGAGAATCGCGCGCGTGATGTCGTGGAAGGTGGCGAAGGCCTCCTGGATCTCGGCGTAGGTGGTCGGCACCGCCGCGAGATCCTCGCCGGCGGAGAACGCGCGGCCCGTGCCGGTCAGCACGATGCCGCGGACCAGGTCGCCGGTGCCGAAGCGCCGGATCTCCTGCGCGAGCAGCACGCGGGTGGCCACGTTCATCACGTTGAGCTTCTCGGGGCGGTTGAGGGTGAGGACGGCGACGTCGTCGTCGACGCGGACGTCCAGATGGGTCTCGGTCATGGCTCTCTCACTTCCCCTGCGCGCCGGCGCGCGCCGGCTGCAGGTCGTAGACGGTTCCGGGGTTCTCGGCCGCGCGGGCCTGGAGAGTGGGCTTGGCGATCCGCTCCGACGGGGTGCGCGGGAAGTCGCTGACGAACTCGACGTAGCGGGGCACCTTGAACCGCGCGAGCTGGGCGGGCACCGTCGACGATGCGCTCCGCGGTGGTGCGGTCCGGGGCGGTCCCGGGCGCGAGCTGGACGAAGGCCTTGACCTCCTCGCCGAACAGTTCGTCGGGCTCGGCGACGACCGCCGCCGCCACCACGGTCGCGTCGCGCTCCAGCGCCCGCTCGACCTCGCTGCTGGCGATGTTCTCGCCGCCGCGGCGCACCATGTCCTTGATCCGGCCGACGATGCGGTAGCCGCCGTCCTCGTGGACCGCGACGTCGCCGGTGTGCAGCCAGCCGTCGCGGATCGTCTCCGCGGTGGCCTCCGGGCGATTCCAGTAGCCGAGCATCATGGGAGTGCCGGAGGTGATCAGCTCGCCGGGCGTCCCGTCGGGCACGTCGCGCCCTTCGGGGTCGACGATGCGTACCCGCTTGCCCGGTACGGGCCGGCCGAGCCGTCCGGTGCCCACGTCCGCGGTGTCCTCGGGGAGGCTGGCGAGGTCCGCGCCGGACTCGGTCATCCCGAAGATCTCCCGCCACGGCGCGCCCCAACGCTCCTCGAGCTGGGCGTGCAGGCCGGCCGGGATGGCCGAGCACAGCACCAGGCGCAGCCGGTTATCGCGATCCTCGGCGGTGGCGGGCTGTTTGAACAGCAGGGTGGGCATGGAGCCGAGCACGTAGCAGAAGGTGGCGCCGTGCCGGCGCACGTCGGCCATGAATCCCGACGCCGAGAACTTCGGCAGCACCACCAGCGGCGCGCCGAGGGTCAGGCTCAGCGAGGTGTTCCACTGGGGGTCCATGTAGGAGAAGGGTTGCGAGGTGAGGATCACGTCGTCGGCGCCGAGGCCGGCTGTCTGCCTGCAGATCTCGCCGATGCGGGTCCAGTAGCCGTGGGTCAGCATGCAGGCCTTGGGGAACCCGGTGGTGCCCGAGGTGTACTGCAGGTTGGCGAGAGTGTCCGCCCCGACGGCGACCTCCGGTGCGGCAGCAGGGAAGCCGGCGAGGCCGGCGGGGTCGCCGTAGCCGACGACCCGCAGCTCCACGGAGCCGGCCCCGTCGCCGCCCGCGCGGACCTCGTCGACGAGCGGAGTGTGCTCGGCGTCGGTGACGATGACCCGCGCGCCGGAGTCGCGGACCACGAAGTCCAGGTCCGCGCGCCGGTATGCGGAGTTGACGGGCACGACCACGCCGCCCGCCTTGAGGATCGCGAGCCACGCGACGGGCCAGCCGATCACGTTCGGCAGCATGATCGCGACCCGGTCGCCGGGACGGACGCCGTCCTCGGTGATCAACCGGTGCGCGAGCCGCGACGTCCACTCGTCGATCTCGCCGAAGGTCCAGGATCCCTCTGCGAAGCGCAGGAACTCGCGGTCGTGCGAGTCGGTCGCGCGCCGGTGGAGCAGTCCGGTCAGGGTGTTCTCGGTGGGGTGCATCGCGGTCCTCGGATGTCGGGGAGGGGGCTGTGGCGTGGGTCATACGCTAGGCCATCATGGTCAAATGATCAAGACTGTCGACCTAATGAATGGGTGGGCGATGGGTGTAATGTCGCGGTTGACTGAGTCGCAGCGCGCACGAACGTTGGAACAGGTCGAACCAGGAGGTAGTCCATGGCCCGCATCCCCGCAGCTGAGCGGCGTTCGGAGCTGGTCGCCGCGGCCGTGCGCGTCATCGCCGCCCACGGCGTGGACGGTGCCACCACGCGGAAGATCGCGGACGAGGCGAAGGCGCCCCTGGCCACGCTGCACTACTGCTTCTCCTCCAAGGAGGTGCTGTTCGCCGATGTCTTCGAGTACGTCGCGGGCCAGTACCGGGAGGTCCTCGCGCGCAACGATTGTCACGGTGACGTGAAGACGACCGCGCGAACCCTGCTACGCGGCCTCATGGAGTGGTATCTCGACCACGAGGACTTCGGTCGCGCGATCATCGAACTGATCACCTGGGCGCGGAGGCAGGCGGGGAGCACGCCGTCATGGTCTACACCGAGGCGCACCGGACGCTCCGCGGCATCCTTGAGGCCGACGCCGCGGCCGCGGGGCAGACTCTGACCGACGAGGAGTTCGGCGGGCTCGCCTACGTCGTGACCGCGCTGTCCGACGGCTTCGCGCTGAACTGGCTGGTGTTCGCCGACCGCGCGGCCGCCGCCGCGCAGATCGATGTCACGGTCGGTGTGCTCGATACCTGGATGGATGCGAATCTCGTTCTGGATAAGGCGGAACCGACGGTGCCCGAGGGGCCGAGGGAGGGGCGCCTGGTCTCCTGGGTCACCGTCGGCTGAGCCGCCGGCGCGGTCAGCGTGCGCGGGCGGCCTCGCGCACGATCCAGGCGAGCGCCCCGTCATCGGACTCCATCCACTCCGGGTGCCACTGCACCCCGAGGACCCCGCGCCCGGCAGCTCGACCGCCTCAGCGACCCCGTCGGCGGTCCGGCCGGTGACCACGAGCCCGTCGCCGCACCGGTCGACGGCCTGGTGGTGCCAGGAATTGGTCCGGCGCCGGTCGCCGAAGATCTTCTGTGCGAGCGACCCCGGCTCGAACACCACCACGTGGTTCTCGTCGCCGTCGGAGAGGGGCCCCGTGGCCATGAGGTGACGGATCTCCCCCGAGGGCAGGTCGGGCACGAGGGTGCCGCCGAGCGTGACGTTGAGGACCTGCATGCCGCGGCACACGCCGAGCAGCGGTAGGCCCGCGTCGAGAGCGGACCGCACCAGCGCCGTCTCGAAGGCGTCCCGGTTCGCGTCGTGGGCGTTCGGGTCGGCCTCGGGATCGATGTCCCTGACCACGGATTCGTCTCCGCCCCAGTAGCTCGGGTGCACGTCCTGCCCGCCGGTGATCACCACGCCCGAGAGCCATCGGCACAGCTCGGCGGGCTCTGCGTCGTAGGGCAGCATCACCGGCACGCCGCCGGCGCGCGTGATCCGCCCGGCGAAGTCGGTGAAGAAGCTGTCGGTGAGCCGATGTCCGTAGCCGGGATGGGCACCCTCGATCAGGCCCATCCGGAAGCGCCGGCCGGTGAGGCCGATCAGGGGCTTGCGGTCGTCGTGTTCCGGCGCGCGCTGCCCGGTCACGAGGGCTCGGCCTCGGTGGTGGCGGTCATGGCGGCAATCCTTCCATCTTGGTCATTGTCAATCGACTAGATCATATGACTATAATGGTGAGGTGCGGGTCACATTGTCAACGGTCGCCGTACCCGCACGCCATTCGAGGAGAAGAGGACGCCATGACCACACCCCCGATCCGCGAGGAGAACACCCGCGTCGCCGTGATCGGCGCGGGCATGTCCGGCCTGATGGCCGCGACCACGCTGTCGCGGCACATCGACGACGTCGTCGTCCTCGAGGCCGCCGACCGCGCCGGCGGGCGGGTCGAGACTGTGCGCCGGGGCGACTATTGGATCAACGTCGGCACCCAGTTCACCGAGGGCACCGGCCCGCTCATCGAGGCGCTCGAGCGGCACGGCGTCGCCCGCGGCAGCCTCGCGGGCAAGGGCGTCGCCCTCGGGCTGAACGGCGAGGTGATCGACACGTCGAACCCGGTGCAGCTCATGTTCTCCCGGGGGATGAGCCTGAGGGACCGGGTCGGCATGGCGCTCGTCGGCGCTCGCGTCGTCTCCGGTGCGGTCGCGCTCGCGATGAATCCCGACGGTGCCGTCGGCCGTCGGGTCCGCGCCTGGCTCGACCGCAAGCCAGGAACCTCGCTCGTGACCGGCGTCCGCTCGGAGGTTGCCCGCGCGGTAGTCCGTGCATGGGCGGCTCAGTGGATGGGGTGCGAACCCGAGGAGACCGCTGCGACCCAGTTCGTCTTCTCCGTAGGCATCGCCATCGCGGATCCGGAGAAGGTACCGAACTTCTCCCTCCCCGTCGGCGGCAACCAGACCCTCACCGACATCCTCGCCCAGGACCTGGGGGAGAAGATCCGGCTCGGCGCCGCGGTGCGGAAGGTCGAGTGGGGCGACGACGGTGTCGTCATCGACTACGAGGACGCGGACGGACCGGTGCGGCTGCGCGCCGAACGGGCGGTCGTCACCGTGCCCGCCGACATCGCTACGCGGATCCTGCCCGGCCTCCCGACGTCGTACCGGGATGCCTACGACGACATCGACTACGGCCGCTACGTGGTGGTCGGCTTCTTCACCGAGGAGGACGGCGAGCCCCAGGCCTGGGACGACTTCTTCGCCGTCTCGACGCCGCTGCTGCAATTCCAGGCGGTGTTCAACCACGCCGCCGCGCTGCGCGGAGGAGGCCCGCGGAAGCCGGGCGGCGCGCTGGCCTGCTTCGCGGGTGGCGCGAAGGCGGACGCCCTGCTCGACCTGCCCGACGAGGAGATCGCCGAGCGGTTCAGCCGCGACCTCGTCTCGCTCTACCCGCAGCTCAAGGGCAAGCTCGGGACGCCGATCGTCCGCAAGCACCACCGCGTGGTGCCGTTCTGGGCGCCGCACAAGCGCGCCTCGCTGCCGGTGCTGCGGGAGCCGATCGGACCGATCCATCTCGCGGGCGACTTCCTCCTCGACGTGCCCTCGCTCGCGGACGCGGCGGCGTCCGGCGAACGGGCGGCGAAGGCCGTCCTCGCCGGGCTGGGGAGCGCCACAACGAACTGAGCAAGAACGGTCAAGCGGCGTGCAGGCCTGGCGGTCGATACTGGTCGGCATGACCGAAGATCCGCTGCGCCGCCTGCTCGACGCCGTGCTCGCCGATGAGTACGACAGCCTGGGCACCATGGCCTCCGGTGCGCACAGCTCGCCGTTCCACTTCGCCCGGCGAGTGAGCGCCGGCGCGGGCGAATCGCCCGTGGCGCTGCGCCGCCGCGTGCTCCTCGAGCGCGCCGCCTGGCAACTGCAGCGCGGAATGACGGTGACCGACGCCGCCTTCGCCGCTGGGTACGACTCCGTCGAGGGATTCATCCGGGCGTTCGCGCGGGCGTACGGGCACTCGCCCTCGCAACTGCCGCGGACCGTCGGGCATTGGTTGCCGGCGCCCAACGGCCTGCACTTCCACTCGCCGACGGTGCTGTATGTGGAAGGCGGGCAAGAGGATTCGACGGGAAACATCCTGGCGCTCCAGGTCCAGCATGACGCCGCCGACATAGCGGCGCTGCTCGATGCGGCGTCCGCGCTCCAGGGTGAGGAGTACCGCAGGGTGCGGCTGCCGGGCTCGCGGCCGAGGCGCTGGGACGGGCCGGACGAGTCCCTCGCGCAGGTGCTGTGGCACCTCGTGCACAGCACGACGCCGTGGCGCGCGACGATCGCCGGCGAACCCGCGCCGGAGATCGACCCCGACTCCGACCCGGAGGTGTTGCGGCGCGCGCACGAGGAGAACTCGCCGCGCTGGCTGGCGCTCGTCCGCGACGTCGAGCGGCGCGGCGCCTGGGGCGACCGGGTGGTCGATGCGCTGTGCGACCCACCCGAGTCCTTCCTACTCTCGCAGATCGTCGCGCACGAGCTCACCTTCTCCGCACACCGCCGCCTCCTGGCGCGCTGGATGCTCGCCGATGCGGGCGTCGACGTGAGCGTCCCCGCCCTCGACCCGGACCCGATCATCTGGCACCGACGCATCACCGGAGGAGAATCATGACCGCGTACTCGTACTACACCGCATCGACCCTCGACGGTTTCCTCGCCGACGAGAACGACAGCCTGGACTGGCTGCTCAGCCAGCCGATCGACGACGGTGGACCGATGAACATCGAGGAGTACATGACCGACATCGGCGCGATCGTGATGGGCTACACCACCTACCAGTGGGTGGTCGATCGGGTCGAGTCCGGCGACGAACCGTGGTACTACGCCGATTACGCGGTGTTCGTGTTCACCCACCGCGAGCTGGAGCCGATCCACCCCGGTGTGCGCTTCGTGGCGGGCCCGCCGTCCGAGCTCCGCGCGACGATCGAGGAGGCAGCGGGGGAGAAGGGCGTGTGGGTGGTCGGGGGCGGTGACCTCGCCGCCCAGTTCGCCGAGGCGGGAATGCTCGACGAGGTGATGATCAGCTACGCGCCGGCCACCGTCGGGTCGGGACGCCCGTTGTTCCCGCGCGCCTTCGACTTCGAACTCGTCGAGTGGGCGCGCAACAAGGCGTTCCTCTGCGGTCGGTACCGCGTGATCGGTAGCCGACCATGACGATCGGAGCGGGTGTGCACACTGCACCGGTGCCTCACAGAAGAGGGAGCACTGTGCGGTAGCTCACACACGGGCCGGGCGGGCATCGTCGAAGCATCACAGCTTCGCCCTCACGGAAGGCCCTCACGATGAACGCATCGACCACGCAGACCGACGATTTCGACCTTGTCATCATCGGTGCCGGTATCGCCGGCATCGGCGCCGCGAAGTACTTCACCGAGGCCTTCCCCGGCAAGCGGATCGCGATGCTCGAAGGGCGTGCGAACATCGGCGGAACGTGGGACCTGTTCAAGTACCCCGGGATCCGCTCCGACAACGGCCTGCACACCTACGGCTACGAGTTCAAGCCGTGGACGGACCCCGACGCCATCGCCGAGGCGCCGAAGATCCTGAACTATCTGCAGGAGACCGTCGACGAGTACGACCTGGGCGAGCTCATCCGGTTCGAGCACAGCGTGCAGCACGCGTCGTGGTCGTCCGCCGACGCCCGGTGGACCCTCGACGTGCGGACCCCTGAGGGGAGAAGCAGATCACCACGAAGTGGGTCTTCGCCGGCACCGGCTACTACCGCTACGACGAGGGCTACACCCCGCACTTCGAGGGGCGCGAGGACTTCCGCGGCGACATCATCCACCCGCAGCACTGGCCCGAGGACTACGACTACGCCGGCAAGAAGGTCGTGGTCATCGGCAGCGGCGCCACCGCCGTCACCGTGATCCCGTCCATGCTGGGACACGACGGCGCCGCCGCGCACGTCACCATGCTGCAGCGCACGCCGACCTACATCGTGCCGTGGCCCAAGGTCGACTCCACGGCGCTGCTGTTCACGAAGCTGTTGGGCGAGAGGCGCGGCTACGCGCTGACCCGGTTCACCAGCATCTGGGCCGAGCGCGGCCAGGTGAAGTTCATCCGCGCCTTCCCGAAGGCCGCCCGCAAGCTGATCCGCAAGGCCAACGCGTCCTCGCTGCCCGACGGCTACCCGGTGGACACGCATTTCAACCCGCCGTACAAGCCGTGGGACCAGCGCCTGTGCCTGTGCCCCGACGGAGACTTCTTCAAGGCACTCTCCGGCGGCGACGCCTCCGTCGTGACCGACAGGATCGAGCGGTTCACCGAGACCGGGATCGCGCTCGAGTCCGGCGAGCACCTCGACGCCGACGTCATCGTCACCGCGACGGGCCTGAACATGCGCCTGCTCGGCGGGATCGAGTTCGACGTCGATGGTGCGCCCGTCGCCATACCGGACACCGTCGCCTACCGCGGCACGCTGCTGACCGGCCTGCCGAACCTGTCCATCGCGATCGGCTACACAACGTCCGCGTGGACGCTGAAGATCGGCATCGTCGCCCGCTACATCTGCGACCTGATCAAGCACATGGACGCCTTCGGGTACGACAGCGTCCGGGTCGAGGCCGATCCCACGATGGAGCGCCGGCCGATCCTCGACCTCGACTCGGGCTACGCCCAGCGCGCCCGCGACGTGATCCCGAAGCAGGGCACCGGCATGTTCCAGATGTCGATGTCGTACCAGCAGGACGCGAAGATCCTGCGCGGCCCGCTGCTCGACGACGCCCTGCAGTTCGGTTCCACGCGTGACGAGGCCGCTGGGGAAGCGACCAGCGGCGCGGGCGCACCGTCGAAGGAGCGGGTCGATGCCTGAGGATCTCGACCGGTTCGTCGTCCTGCCCGGCGGCACCCGCGTCTGCTTCCGCGTCGACGGCCCCGGCGACGGCGTGCCCGTGCTCCTCGTCGCCGGTCTCGCCGAGGACCTGAGCACGTGGTCCGAGCGCTTCGTGTCGGCGCTCGTCGCGACCGGGCACCGCGTCGTCCGGATGGACAACCGCGACTGCGGGCGGTCCACGTACGCCACCACCCCACCGCCGAACACGCTGCGCCAGTTGCTCGCCCGGCCTCGTCGAGACGCCTACACGCTGGCGGACATGGCCCGCGATGCGGCTCAGCTGATCGAGCATCTGGACGTCGGCCCCGTGCACCTCGTCGGCCGGTCGATGGGAGGCATGATCGCGCAGACCGTCGCCGCCCGGTACCCGCACCTCGTCACGACGCTCACCTCGCTGTACTCGACGACGGGGAACCCGAAGGTGGGGCAACCCGCACCGTCGACCTGGGTCCTGATCTCGGCCCCGCCGGCGCGCGGCCGGGTCGGCGCGGTCCGCGACCACCTGCGGATGACCGCGCACCTGGCCGGTACCGCCTACCCGATCGACGAGGCCGAGGAGGCGGCGCACGCGGTCACCACGTTCGAGCGCACCGCCGGGGACGCGGTGGCCGGGACTTCGCGCCAGCTGCAAGCGATCCAGGCCTCGGGCGACCGCACCGCGGAACTCGCCCGGATCACCGCGCCCACGCTTGTCATCAACGGCGACCGCGACCTCATCGTCGCGCCGTCGGGCGGCGATGCCACCGCGGCCGCGATCCCCGGCGCCCGGCACGTCGTCATCGCCGGTATGGGCCATCACCTTCCGGACGCGCTCGCGCTGCGGATCGCCGACCTGGTGATCGGCCACATCGAGCCGGCGGTCGCGCGATGACCACCGCGGAGGTACCGTCGGCCGCAACCGGTCTGCAGCGGACCCTCGGGGTCCCCCAGATCGTCTTCATGGTCGTCGCGGTGGCGGCGCCCCTGACGGTGTTCGCCGGGTTGATCCCGCTGATGCTGGGCACCGGCAACGGCATCGGGACGCCCGTCGACTTCCTGATCGTGGGCGCGGTGCTGATGGTGTTCACCGTCGGCTACTCCGCGATGACGCCCGAGGTCCGCAGCGCGGGCGCCTTCTACTCCTACGTCCAGCGCGGCCTGGGCACCACCGCGGGGCTCGGCGCCGCGGCGCTGGCACTGGTCACCTACTCGGTCCTCATGATGGCCGTCACCGCCTATCTGGGCGCCGCCGCGGCCACCGTGATCGAGACCATCTTCGGCGTCGCGGTCCCGTGGTGGGTGCTCTCCGCGGTCGGCCTGGCCCTGATCGGCGTCCTCGGGTACCGCAACGTCGAGGTCAGCGCTCGAGTCCTCGGCGTCCTGCTCGTGGCGGAAGTCGGCATCGTCGCCGTGATCGACCTCGCGATCGTGCTGCGCGGCGGCGCGGACGGGTTGTCGGCGGAGCCCTGACCTGGAGCGCCTACACGAGCGGTGCCGCCGGCACCGGAATCATGTTCGCCGTCTTCGGATTCGTCGGCTTCGAGGCGACGGCGGTATTCCGCTCGGAGGCCAAGGATCCCGACCGCACCATCCCCCGCGCGACCTACATCGCGGTGCTCCTCATCGCGGCGATCTACGCCGCATCGTCGTGGGCGATGATCGTCGGTCTCGGCGTCGGCCGCGCCGCCGGCCTGGCCGCCGCCGATCCCGAGGGGCTCGCCGCCGGCCTCGCCACCCGGTACGTCTCGCACGTCGCCCACGACGTAGTGCAGGTCCTGCTCGTGACGAGCTTCTTCGCGTGCATCCTCACCGCGCACAACGTCGTCTCGCGGTACCTGTACGCTCTCGGCCGCCAGGGGGCGGTGTCCAGCCGGCTCGGGGCCGCGCACCGGGTGCACCGCTCCCCGCACGCCGCCTCGCTCCTCACCTCCGCGGTGATCGGGACGCTCGTCGCCCTGACCGCGGTCGCCGGCCTGCACCCCGTGACCCAGGTCTACGCCTGGTTCGGCGGCGTCGGGACGCTCGGCCTGATCGCCCTGCTGACCCTGACCTCCGCCGCGGTCGTCGTGCACTTCCGGCGCCACCGCACTGCGACCGTGTGGCGCGGCACCCTGGCACCGGCACTCGCGCTGATCGCGCTCGGCGCGATCCTCGTCCTCGTCGTCGCCAACTTCGACCTGCTCGTGGGCTCACGGGCGCTGGCGAACGCCTTCCTCGGCGTGATCGCCGCGTCCTTCCTCGCGGGCCTGGCCTGGGCCGCGGCCCTGCAGCGGCGCCGGCCCGGCGTGTACGCCGCCCTCGAGTGACCCACCCCGAGCAGACCCCGCCTCCCACCTCGCAATCCGAAGGAAGATCCATGAGTACCACCACACTTCCCAGTGACACCGCGGCCGCGGTGCGCGTCGAGATCGACGACGACGCCACCCCTGTCGTCCGGCTGATCGGCCGTACCCTGCGCGACGCGGTCCGCGTCGGCCACGCGCCCGACGTCCTCGGCCGCGAGGCCGGCACCGTCGCCGTGCGCTCGCACGCCACCCCGCAGGCCGCCACCGTCACCTTCGCCGACGGTGCCGTCCGTGTCACCGGCGGCGTCTTCGCGCCGACCGACGCGACGGTCACCGTCGACCTCGAATCCCGGTTCGCCGAGACGGCGACCGAAGGGGACGCGGAACTCGCCGACGCGCTCCTGCGGGCTCTGCACGTGCCGCTGCCCGACTGGCGCGAGGCGGCGGACGGGTTCTGGGCCGCGACGCGGGGAATCCGCGGCATCCCGGACGTTCTCGTCGCCGTGGCCGCCGGACCGGACGGTCGCGAGGAGGCCCGCTTCGGGGCGGGTGCGACGCAGTACCGCGTCGTCGGCACCCCCGACGCACTCGCCGGCGTGTTCACCGGCACCGACTATCTGTTCACCGCCCTGGAGCGCGGACTCGGCATCCAGGGCACCATGGCCCAGCTCTCGGCCATGACCGCCGCATCCTGGAAGGTCCGTTACGATGTCTGATCTCAACGCGCCCAAGGCGTACCGCGTGGAGGCCACCAACCACGACGGCAGCTTCATGGGCAAGAACGTGACCCCGCGAAGTTCGCCTCCGGCAAGACCTCCGGCTTCGCCTTCGCCGACGTCCTGTTCGCCATCGACATGGGTACCGACGTCGTCTTCGGCGACGCCTACCCGGAATGGCGCGGGAACCTCTACGACATCTCGCTCCTTCCGGACATGAACACGCTCGTCGAGTGGAAGCCCGGCGTGCACTCCGTGATCGGCGACTTCTGGCTGAAGGACGGCAGCCCCAACCCGATCTGCCCGCGGAACCTGGTGCGCCGGCAGATCGACCGGCTCGCCGACCTCGGGTACACCGCCACCGTCGCCGTCGAGATCGAGACCACGCTGTTCGAGGAGTCGATCCAGGAGGCCCGCGCCCGCGGCTACCGCGACCTGACGCCCCTCGGCGGCGAGACCGGCGCCACCTACAACCTCGCACGCTCGTCGGACTGGATCGAGTACATGGAGGCCGTCGCCGACCGGCTCGATGAGCTGGGCATCGTCTGGGAGGCGTGGACGGACGAGGCCGCGCCCGGCCAGACCGAGCTGAACATCGCCCCGAACGACCCGCTCACGCTGGCCGATTCCTGGGTGCGGACCAAGCAGGTGATGCGCGAGATCGCCTGTGAGAAGGGCAGGTCGGTGACATTCATGGCGAAGCCGACCGCGGGCTTCGGGCAGGGCGCGCACCTGAACGTCTCGCTGCAGCGGGACGGCGAGAATCAGTTCTACGCGCCGGACGGGCCGTCGGAGCTGATGCTCAACGCCGTGGGCGGGCTGATGGCGACGATGGCCGGCAGCACCCTGATCTCGCTGCCGCAGATCACGTCCTACCGGCGCCTCGTGGACGTATCGGGGCCGCCGACCACGATCAGCTGGGGCGTGAACAACAAGACCGCGGCGCTGCGCGCCATCGCCGGCCATCCCAAGTACTCGCGGCTCGAGTACCGGGTGCCGGGCTCGGACGTGAACCCGTACTACTCGCTCGCCGCGGTGCTCGCCGGGATCGTCGCCGGGATCGAGAAGAAGCTGCAGCCGCCGGCCCCGGTCGATGACATGGCCTGGTGCCTGCCCGACGACTGCGGCGTCGACCGGATCCCCGATTCGATGACCAAGGCGATCGCCGCGCTCGACGCCGACGTGTTGCTGCGCGAATACCTCGGCGACGAGTTCGTCGACTTCTGGACCGCCTCCCGGCGTTGGGAGTGGATGCAGTTCCACACCACCGGCGGCGACCCGTACGCGGAACTCTCCGAGTGGGAGTCCCGCCGCTACTTCGAGTTCTCCTGACCCGCACGGCCCCTGGCCCCGACCGACACCCGGAGGTGTACCGATGACCACCCTGAACACCACCCTCGCGCAGCCGCGCAGCTATATCGCCGGCGAGTGGGTCGACTGCACGACGCTCGACGCGTGGAACGTCGACCCGAACACGGGTGATCCCGTGCATCGCATGGTGACCACCACGCCGGCCGACCTCGAGCGCGCGCTGCAACTCGCGGAGCAGGTGTACGAGCGCACCGACTTCACCGCCGACGACTTCCGGCTCGAGCGCGCCGACGCGCTCGAGCGGGCCGCGGCGAAGGTGGAGGAGCGGATCGAGGAGATCGCTCGGATCGACGCGCTCACCAGCGGCACCGCCATCAGCGCCACCCGCAAGGTCGCGGCGTTCCTGCCGTACCGCCTGCGCGGGGCCGCGGCCGAGGCGCGCACCATCGCCCGCGTCACCCCGCTTGCGGCGGACGGCCGGGACGTCCGTCTGCACCGGATTCCGTGGGGCCCGGCGGCGATCCTCACCCCGTGGAACGGGCCCAGCTTCATCCCGGCCGCGAAGGTCGCCAGCGCGATCGCCGCCGGCTGCCCGGTGATCCTCAAGCCCTCCGAGCACGCGCCCGCCAGCGCGCAGATCATCGCCGAGTGCTTCGTCGACGCCGGATTGCCCGACGGCGCACTCCAGCTCGTGCACGGCACCGGCGAGATCGGCGCGGCGCTCACCGGCGACCACCGCGTCCAGGTGGTCTCGTTCACCGGCGGCCCCGGCGCCGGCCGGGCCATCGCCCGCGCGGCAGCGGAGGACTTCAAGGTGCTGCAGCTCGAACTCGGCGGCAACAACCCGGCGATCGTCCTGGACGACGCCGACGTGGACGTGGCCGCCGACGGGATCCTCACCGGCATGACCAACCTCAACGGCCAGTGGTGCGAGGGACCGGGCAAGGTCTTCGCGCCGCAGCGGCTGGTGCAGCCGCTGCGGGAGGCGCTGATCGCGCGGATCGCGAAGCTGCGGATCGGGCACTCGCTGGACGAGGCGACGGACATCGGCCCGATCTCCAACGAGCCGCACTACCGCACGCTGCTTCAGCGGATCGACGGCCTGCGCGCGCTCGGCGCCGAGATCGACCAGCCGGGCGAACTGCCGGGGCTCACGGGCTACTTCCTGTCCCCGACGATCGCCACCGGTTCGGACCCCGATCGCACCACCGCCGAGCTGTTCGGTCCCGTGATCTCGTTGCACGGGGTGGAATCGGACCAGGAAGCGCTGCGCGCCGCGAACGCGCACCCGTCGGGCCTGGACGCCTACGTCTTCGGCACCGATACCGGTCGTGCGATCGCCGTCGGGGCCCGCATCAAGTCCGGAGAGGTGCGCGTGAACGGCGCGAAGGTGGCCGACCTCGGCGACGACTCGGCGCAGAGCTTCTGGGGACCGTCCGGCATCGGCGGGCACGGCCCAGCCGAGTCGGTCCGCGTGTTCTGCGGCGATCGGGTGGTCGGCGTCGATTCGCCGGACCTGCCGATGTGAGTCCGCAGTGGCTGCCCTCAGTCCCGCAACTGCACGAGCATGAGGGCGGCCACGACGCTCGCCGCGTTGTCGGCGAGCGGCGCGGGCAGAAGCTGGTCCACCCGCGCCAGGCGCCGTTCCACGGTGTTGCGGTGCGTGTACAGCTTCTCCGCCGCGGCGGAGGCGTTGAACCGCTCCCGGATGTAGGTGAGCGCGGTGTCCCGGAGTGAGGCGTCCGCGGTGGCGAGATCGCCGAGGGTGTCGCTCACGAACTGGTCGGCCTGTGCCATGTCGGCCGTGATCACCGCGATCAGCGCGACGTCCTCGTACCGCACGACGGGCCTCGTCGAACCGACCCGCGCCAGCATGCGCTGCGCGTTGGCGGCGTCCAGATGGCTGCGCCGGAAGCCGTCGAGATCGTGCCCCGGGCGGCCGTAGGCCACCCGGACCCCGCGATGCGTGGCCACGGCGGCCTCCGTCTCCTCCACGGTCGGCGTCGCGTCGGCCGGAACCCACACCCACAGGGCGGAGGCGCTGGCGTTGAGCGTGAGCCGCCGTGGCGCGCCGCCGATCCGCATCACGGCCTCGGCGGCGGCGTCCAGCCCGCCGGCGTCGTCGGTGGCGTCGCTCCAGATGATCGCGGCGACATGGCTTCCCGTCAGGGCGTAGCCCAGCCGGGCCTCGGCGCGGGCGCGGGCGATCGGGGCGCCCTCGAGTAGTAGCTGGACCGTCGCGTGCCGCTCCGCGCTGGCGCCCCGGGCCAGCTCGGCGCGCTCGCGTTCGACGTATGCATCGAGCGCCGCGATGGAGTCGTCGATGAAGGTCGTCATCGACCGCTCGGAGACCTTCATCAACTCCCGCAGCTCGTCGAGGTCGCTCGTCACCGCGAAGCACTGGTCGACCCACGCCGACCACGCGCCGTGCTGAGCACCTCGCCAGGAGCCGAGGTCGTGCATGTCGAGTCCGCGCCGCACCATGTCGCGGGCCAACTGCAGGATGTCCGGGTCGTTGCTGGGCGCCACCCGCGCGCCCGGGTCCTGCAGATTGGCCGACAGCCAGTGCATCATGTTCGTCTTGTTCATCCGGCGGTCCGCGGCCTCGAGCTGCGGGTCGTCGAGTACGACGCGATAGTCGGCCGATTCGTGGGCGGCTGCGGTGAGCTCGTCGACGGCGGTGTCCGAGTACGCGAGGAAGCGTTCCGCGGCCTCCCGGATCAGCGCGGCGATGCGCCGGTCGGGGCGTGGCCATGACGAGTCCATCGTCGCACTGTAGCGCCGACGGCCGGCTGCGTCGGCCGAGACGGCTCGCGTGACGCCGTGTGCGGACCGCGAACGGCGCCGCCTAGGATTGTTCCCATGTCTGCCATCTCCCGGGACGAGGTCGCCCATCTGGCGCGCCTGTCGCGCCTCGCCGTCACCGACGAAGAGCTCGACGTCTTCGCCACGCAGCTCGATTCGATTCTCGAGCACGTCAAGGTGGTGACCGAGATCGGCTCCGACGGTGTGAACGCGGACGTCGCTCCGCTCACGCTGCCGGTGGGCAACATCAACGTGAACCGGGCCGACACACCGTCGGGAAGCCTGTCGCCCGAGGAGGCGCTCTCGGGCGCGCCGAACCGCGAGGGCGACCGCTTCGCCGTGCCGCGCATCCTGGGGGAGGAGTGACCATGACCGCACCGTCGAACCTGCGCACGGCCACCGAGATCACCGGCGCGACCGCCGCGGACCTGGCCGCGAAGATCGCCTCCGGCGATCTGAGTTCCGCCGAGGTCACCCAGGCCCACCTGGACCGGATCGCAGAGGTGGACGGCGAGCTGGGCGCGTTCCTGCACGTCTCCGGCGAGCAGGCCCTCGCGGCCGCCCGCGCCGTCGACGAGGCACGCGCGCGCGGCGAGCAGCCCGCGTCCGCGCTGGCCGGCGTGCCGATCGCCCTCAAGGACGTGTTCACCACGACCGACGCGCCCACCACCTGCGGCTCCAAGATCCTCGAGGGCTGGACTGCGCCGTACGACGCCACCGTCACTGCGAAGCTGCGCGCCGCCGGCATCCCGATCCTCGGCAAGACCAACATGGACGAGTTCGCCATGGGCTCGTCGACGGAGAACTCGGCGTACGGCGTGACCCGTAACCCCTGGGCCGCCGACCGCACGCCGGGCGGCTCGGGCGGCGGTAGCGCCGCGGCGCTCGCCTCGCACGAGGCGCCGCTCGCCATCGGCACGGACACCGGCGGGTCCATCCGGCAGCCCGCGTCGCTGACCGCCACCGTCGGCGTGCGCCCCACCTACGGCGCCGTCAGCCGGTACGGCCTCGTCGCCTGCGCCTCGTCGCTGGACCAGGGCGGGCCGTGCGCGCGCACCGTCCTCGACACCGCCCTGCTGCACGAGGTGATCGCGGGGCACGACCCGCGCGATTCCACCTCCCTCGACGCGCCGGTGCCCGGCGTGGTGGCCGCCGCGCGGGCGGGCGCTTCGGGCGATCTGAAGGGCGTCCGGGTGGGTCTGGTGAAGGAGTTCGGCGCCGAGGGCACCGCGCCGGGCGTGCAGGCGTCGTATCTGAAGGCCGTGCAGCAACTGCGCGACCTCGGGGCCGAGACGGTCGAGGTGTCGCTGCCCACGCTGCAGTACTCGCTGGCCGCGTATTACCTGATCCTCCCGTCGGAGGTCTCGTCGAACCTGGCCCGGTTCGACGCCATGCGCTACGGCCTCCGGTCGGGCGACGACGGTACGCACTCCGCGGAGGAGGTCATGGCGCTCACCCGTGAGGCCGGGTTCGGCCCGGAGGTAAAGCGGCGCATCATGATCGGCACGTACGCCCTGAGCTCCGGCTACTACGACGCCTACTACGGCAGCGCGCAGAAGGTCCGGACACTGCTGGCCGAGGACTTCGCGCGTGCGTACGAGTCCGTGGACGTCATCGTCTCGCCGACCACCCCCACCACGGCGTTCAAGCTGGGGAGAAGGTCGGCGATCCGCTGGCGATGTACCTGTTCGACCTGTTCACGTTGCCGACGAACCTCGCAGGGCACTGCGGCATGTCGGTGCCCTCGGGGCTCTCGACCGACGACGGGCTCCCCGTCGGCCTGCAGATCCTGGCGCCCGCGCAGGCGGACGACCGGCTCTACAAGGTGGGCGCGGCCTACGAGGCCGCGCGCGCCCCGTCGCCTGACGGTCCGCCGCACCCGGCGCGGTCAGGCCGCCGGGTGCAGGTGGGTGGTGATGCCCAGCATGTTCATGGTGTTGATGGTCCCCACCGCGACGATGAGGTCGGTGCGGCGCTCCTCTCCGAGCAGCCGGCCGGCCTCGTCCCACAATGCGTCGTCGACGGTATCGATTCCGCCGGTGAGGCGCTCGACGAAAGTCAGTGCCACGCGCTGGGCTTCGTCGAAGAAGGGGCTCTCGTCCCACGCCGTCAACCCGTAGAGCGTCCGCGGCGGCACGCCGAGCCGCTCCAGGTCGGTGGAGTGCTTGTCGACGCAGTACGCGCAGCCGTTGATCTGGGAGGCGCGCAGCTTCACCAGGTCGTACAGAACGGCGCCGAGCGACTCGCTCAGCCGCTTGTCCAGCGCGAACAGGGCGCGGTAGGTCTCGGGGGACGACGTGCGTCCGGCGGTGCGGCTCATGGGGATTCCTTTCAATAGGTGGATATTGAATGTCCAGGTATTAGGTCCGACGGTGCGCCCGCCCGGCCGCGGCGGTTCAGCGGAAGTGTGCTCGTGCCCGGTCCGCGACGCGCTCGCCGGTCTCGTCGGCGAGGTCGGCGATCGAGGTCGCGGCCAGCTCGCGTCGCCAGGCCAGCTCCGCGCCGCGCATGGCGTGCGCGATGCCGCAGGGCTTCGAGAACTCGCGACGCGGACGCTCCGCGTTCATGCCCTGCTGCCGGATCTCGGTGCAGGCGAACGCGTCCGACGGTCCGTCGATCGCCGCGACGACGTCCATCAGCGTGATCCGTGACGCCGGGCGCGCCAGCCGGACGCCGCCACGACGTCCCGCCACCGACTCGGTGATCCCCGCCCGCGCGAGCGCCTGCAGCTGCTTGCCGAGGTACGCCGCGGGCAGGTCGTAGGACTCGGCGAGCCGGGCCGCCGGGGCGGGGGTGAGGCCGCCCTCGTCGAGCCAGTGCAGCAGTACGCACACGTGCGCCGCCCACTCGACCCCCTCGTTCATCCGCATGTCTCACTCCTTAAACCCAGACATACAGTATCCGGTTAATTGGCCGCGGGCAATCCCCGCCGCTCCTCACCCCGCCGCCCCGGTCCTGACTTAACAGCGTTAGTCCAGGCAGCTTCCTGGGGAAACGCCTGCATCCGCTGCTTGCTACTCGCTGGTAGCCGAGGTGGCGTCGAAGTCGTGCTCACTCAGCGCCTTGCGGACCCGGCGCAGCAGGATGTCGCCGCGGTTCACCAGCGGGCCGGCGGTCACGATGATGAGGTTCCATCCGAGGTCGTTCTCGAGCACGTTCCACCGCTCGACATCGGCCGCGTGCTGCTTGCCCTCGCGGTGGTGCGCTCCGTCGTACTCGACCGCGACCTTGTGCGTCTCGTCCGCGAGATCGAGGAAGTATTCGCCGTCCAGCACCGGTACCTGGGGAATCATGGTGGTCAGCCCCGCTCGATGGAGTTTCAAGCGGGAGAAGGTCTCCCACGGCGACTGCGCGCGGCCGTCGGCCTCCATGAGCACCTCGCGGATCCGCGCGCCGCGCCACCACTCACGGCGCTCCAGTTCGGCCTCGATCCGCGCGAGCGTCGCCATCGGCGGCCGCGTGACCCACGCCGGACGGTGCGCCGTGGCCGGCCTGCCGTGCACGCGCAGGCACTGGTCGGCCGCGGCGATGGCCTCGTCGCCGGGGACGTACCGCAGGAGGTCCATCGCGGTCCGCAGCGGCGAGGTGCACGGCAATCCGTACCGCACCACCACGTCGGACGGATCGAGCTGAGCGGTTCTGCTGATCACGCCGCGGCGCCGGATCTGCTTGGGCCCCATGATCTCGACCGAGTTCCGCGACTGCGCCATCATGTGCAGGTGCAGTCGCGCCGCGCTCCAGCCGCAGAGGGCGTGGCCCGGGTACAGCCGCACCATCGCGGTCGCCAACTCCGCCAAAGTCGAGCGCCCGTTCCGGCGCGCGCGGATCCCCGGAGTCACGCAGCGGTAGTCCTTCTCCGCCGCATACCTCCCCACCTCGGCGACCAGCTCGCTCGAAACCCGGACCTCGTGCTCGTGCGCCCCCATACCCATTGGACGCGCGAGTGATGTCGCCGGTTCCCTCGCCTGGTTACCGGTGAGTAGCAAGCAGTAGATGCAGGCGTTTCCCCAGGACGTGGTCTGTGCTAACGCTGTTAAGTCAGGGTGGGGGCGGGGGCGGTGAGGTCGGAGACGAGGGCGGAGCCCGGCGCTCGTCGTAGCGGTGGCCCAGCCCGGGCGGCGGTGCGGTCGCGCCCAGCAGGTCGACGGTGGCCTGCACGAAGGAGACCAGCGGGAGCCACATCGGGCGCGGCGTGGTCCGCCCGCCCAAGGCTGTCCGGTCCGGCGGGGCGACCAGGAGTCGGGGCGACCAGATCCCCACGGGGTCGGAGGCGTTGAGCTGCGCGACTCCCGTCACCGGGACGCCGGCGGGCGTGCCCGCCTGCACGACAGCCTCGACCCGCTGCCCCACCTGGGCGGCCCGCTGCCGGGCCGCCACGACCCCCACGGTGCCCAGGCTCTGCCCGTACAGCCGTACCGGGGTCGACGGTGCCCTTCGGTGCAGTTCGTCGATCAGCGCGCGGGCCGCCGCGGCCGCGGCGGCCCGATGCAGCAGGAACGACTGCCAGCTCGGCATCTGCGTGTACTGCACGGCGACGATCGCGCTGTCGCCGCCGAGCGTCTCCTCGACGCCGCGCACGAAATGCGGGTCCACCCAGCCGGATCGGTGGGGACCGCGATGACGACGGCGCGCCGGGCCGGGCCGCCCGCGGCGAGCAGGCGGTCCACCGCGACGGCGGCGCGCTCGGTGGGAGAGGCACCGTCGGACAGGGCGGCGTACACCCGGACGCCCGGCGTGGCGGTGGCGATCGCGGCGAATCGTTCCGCGTACGAGGCGGACGGCGCATCGGACGCCGCCGCCGGCCAGGCGATTCCGGCCACGGCCACTGTCGCCGCGAGCAGCCCGACCTTGGCGCGCCGCCACGCCGCGGCGGTGGCGGCGGCCAGGGCACTAGATGTACCCGGCCGTCACGTTGGTAGCAGGCGGCTGGTCGGCGGGTGGCCTCCGAGTGCGCTGTGACGGCGTTCAGTGTTGTAGAAGGTCAACCACGGTGCAAGGGCTGAGGTGCGGGCATCGCCGCTGAGGTAGACGCGGCGATAGGCCCACTCGGTCGCCAAAGTCCGGTTGAACCGCTCGACCTTGCCGTTCTGCCACGGGCAGTGGGGTTTGATGAACTTCTGCTTGATGTCGTGCCGGGCGCAGACAGCGCGCAGTGAGTACCGGTAGGCCCAGGCGTTGTCGGTCATCAGCCGCTCGATTCGGGTGATGCCGTGCGCAGCGAAGTAGGCGATGGCTCGTTCGAGGAACGCCGCGCAGGTGATGCCCTTCTCGTCGGGCAGGACCTCGCTGTAGGCCAGGCGGGAGTGATCGTCGACGACGGAGTGGATGTAGTCGTAGCCGAGCTTGACCTTCCGGTCGCGGGCGATGCTGCCGCGGCCGTGCGCCCGCCACCCTCCACCATCAGGGATCCGGCCGAGCTTCTTGACATCCATGTGCACGAGTTCGCCTGGACGGCAACGCTCATACCGCTTGGCTGTCTGTTTGGACGAGCGGATCACGTCGCCGGTGATCGGATCACACTCCCGCAAGTACGGCACCTTGTGCCGCCGCAGGATCCGAGAGACGGTCCTCGCGGGCACCCCGACCTTCGGGCCGAGGACATCCGGGCCGTCCCGATGTTCGGCACGCGCTCGGAGAACATTCTGCTCGACCTCGTCGCTGGTCTTGGTCGGCATCGTGTGTGGCCGCGAGGACCGCGTGACAAGACCCGCGTCGCCTTCAGCGGCGTGGCGGTCGATCCAGGTCTTGACGCACTTGCGGGACACGCCCATCGCCGCCGCGATATGGGCTTGACGCCAGCCGGCCTGATGCCGCTTGATGATCAGCCGCCGACCATGAACGGTCAGCCGGGCACTACCGTGGGACACGAGAACCTCCGAGTTGGTGTGGGCCTTAGACAAGCCACATCCCACTCGGAGGTTCTCCCTCGTTCAACCAGCCACGCCGCTACCAACGTGGTGGCCGGGTACAACTAGAGGCGAACGGCGCGGCGCCGAGCACCGCGGCGAGCGCGGTGAACTCCACGACACCCACCTCGGTGACGCCCGCGGCGGCGCGAAGGTGGTTCTGCCACAGCAACCATCCGACCAGCGCTGCCGGCAGCACGTACAGCGCGCACCGGTACGAGGGCGCCACGCCGCGGCGCCGGGCCACCGCGCGTCCGATTAGCGCGCCCACGAGGCCGAACAGCAGGGCCACCGCGGCGGCGACGGCAGCGCTGCGCGGCAATTGATTCGGGAACAGCGCGACCGCCGCTCCCACGGCGTAACCGGTGAGCACCCCGGGCGCCGGCCGCGTGATCACAGCCGGCCCCGGCGGTGAGCCAATCGGCGGCGAGCTCGGCGACGGACTCGGCCCGCGGCGGACCGTCGTGCTGGCGCCAGGTGTTGGCGCGCACCGCGAGCACGGTGATCCCGGCGATCTCGCCGCAACTGCGCCGCGACTCGAGGGGCTGGGCGGCGCAGGAGGCCGCGAGCCGATCGGCGAACGCGTCGTCGAGGAGTCTCCGGGCCCAGCCGCCGAGGGGCCGGCCGAGCCGGTCGGCGTGCCGGAGCAGGTCGTAGCCCAGGTCGTGCGCCCGGCAGGCGGGGGTGAACCCGGCGGGCAGGCGAAGGACGCTCGAGCACTCCCCGTGCGGGTTCACCGCGTATCCCGGCCCCTCGGCCGCGCGGTAGCCGAAGCCGGCGGGCAGCGCGCGCACCTGCGCCGCGGCGGCCACGGACGGGTCGCTGACGGCGCGCACGGCGGCGGCGGTCGAGGCGTCCTCGACCGGAGCGGCCGCGGAAGCGGTGGGGATCGCGGTGGTGAAGGGAATGCCGAGGGACAGGGGCACGGCCAGGACGGCCGCGGCGGCGATCATGCGAGTCATACCGGCGACGGTGCCGCCCGCGGCCGCGGCACCGGATCGGCTGCGCGAGTGGTCCGATATCACCCGGAAGTATGAGGACACCGCGCGCGGCTCACCCCTACGGTTCGGGGCATGAGAAACACGACTCGCAGCATCGAGCGCGCGGCCCGGGCGACAGTGCGCGCCGGCCGCTACCTGGACCGGCAGAGCGCCCTGCACATCCAGGCCCCGGACGGAGCGCTGCACGCGACACCGCTCGGGGTCTTCCTGTCCCGGAAGATCAACTGGCTGTTCCTGGTGGTGGCGCTCATCATGTGGGCCGTCGCCTGGCCGACCCTGAACGAGCAGTTCCACGTGCCGGCCGCGGTGCTGCCGATCATCAGCGGGTTCTCGGTGCTGCCCATCGCGATCGCCTGGGCGCACCCCGGGCCGCGTGGGGGATCGTGGCCGCGACCGCCGCGATCTTCCCGATGCTGTGGTTCGCCCCGAAGCAGGACTGGCAGTGGAACTGGCAGGTCTCGCTCATCATGGCGATGCTGATCACCAGCTGGTTGGTGTTCCTGCGGAGCAAGCCGCTCGACGCGATCGCCGTGGCTGCCGCGAGCTCGGTGCTGTTCTTCGTCAACGCACAGCCGGGGACCGGCGGCGGGTGGGTCGCGGGGATCATGGTCTCGCTCGTGATCATCCTGCTGCTCCGGCTGGCGCTGCAGTCCCGCACCCGGCTCGAGGAGCAGACCGAGGTCAGCGAGCTCGAACGCGGCCGCCGCGCGATCCTCGAGGAGCGCACCCGCATCGCCCGCGACCTGCACGACATCGTCGCGCACCGGATGTCGCTGGTGGTGGTCCAGGCGCAGACGGCGCAGTACCGGGTGCCCGACGTCTCCGAGCGCGCCCGCGTCGAATTCGACGGGATCGCCGCCTCGGCCCGCGAGGCCCTCAACGAGGTCCGCGCGCTGCTCGGGGTCCTCCGCCTCGACAACGCGTCCGCCGAGCTCGCGCCCGCGCCCGGCCTCGGCGGCGTCGACGAGCTGATCGACGGCGCCCGCGCCGCCGGCGTCGTCGTCGAGTACCTGCCGCTGCCGGACCCGTCGGCGATCGGCGAGTCCACCGCCCTCGTCGCGTACCGCATCGTCCAGGAGTCCATCGCGAACGCGACCCGGCACGCGCAGGGAGCGGGCATCACCGTCGCCCTCACGCTGGACGGCGGGACGCTCAACCTGAGCATCGAGAACGGCCCGCGCACCTCCGACGCCGACCTCGGCGGGCCGGGGCTGGGGCAGGGCATTCCCGGCATGGCGGAGCGGGCGCGCACCGTCGGCGGGTCGCTCGCGGCCACGCCGACGCCGGGTGGCGGGTTCGCGGTGCGCGCGTCGCTCCCGGCCCGGCCCGACGGTGCCACCGCATAGGCTGGGACCGTGCCCATCACCGTGTTCATCGCCGACGATCAGGCCATGGTTCGGCAGGGCTTCGGCGCCCTGCTCGGCGCGCAGCCGGACATCTCCGTGATCGGCGACGCGCCCGACGGCAAGGCGGCGGTCGCCGAGGTCGCGCGCCTGCAGCCCGACGTGGTGCTCATGGACGTGCGGATGCCCGAGATGAACGGGCTGCAGGCGACGGAGGAGATCCTGCGCCGCCACCACGACGTCCGCGTGCTCATGCTCACCACGTTCGACATCGACGACTACGTGTACGAGGCGCTGCGCGTCGGGGCGTCCGGCTTCATGCTCAAGGACGCGCCCGCGGAGGAGCTCGTGCGCGCGGTCCGCGTCGTCCACGAGGGGCAGTCCTTGCTCGCGCCGTCGGTCACCCGGCGGATGATCGCGGAGGTCACCGCGGCCCGCGCGCACCGTCGGACCGCGCCGCCCGAGCTCGGGACCCTGACGCCCCGCGAGCGGGAGGTGCTGGAGGCCGTCGCCGCCGGACGCTCCAACGCCGAGATCGCGGCGGCTCTCTTCGTCTCCGACCAGACCGTGAAGACCCACGTCAGCAAGGTCCTGCAGAAGCTGCATCTGCGTGATCGCGCCCAGGCAGTGGTGTATGCGTACGAGACCGGTGTCGTGACGCCAGGGTGAACACGTCGCAGCTACTCGCGGGTTGTCATGACAGGTTGGGTCGGGCGCGGCAAGATCATGGGCATGAGTCTGCGAATCGGAGTCCTCACCGGCGGCGGCGACTGCCCGGGCCTGAACGCGGTGATCCGCGCGGTGGTGCGGACGAGTGATTCCCGGTACGGGTCGGCGGTGGTGGGTTTTCAGGACGGCTGGCGTGGGCTGCTCGAGGACCGGCGGGTGCAACTGTCCAACGACGACCGCAACGATCGCCTGCTCACCAAGGGCGGCACGATGCTGGGCACCGCCCGCACCCACCCGGATGTGCTGCGCGCCGGCCTGGACCGGATCAAGCAGACCCTCGACGACAACGGCATCGACGTCCTGATCCCCATCGGCGGCGAGGGCACCCTGACCGCCGCGTCCTGGCTCGCCGACGAGGGCGTCCCGGTGGTGGGGGTGCCGAAGACCATCGACAACGACATCGACTGCACCGACGTCACCTTCGGTTTCGACACCGCGCTGACCATCGCGACCGACGCCATCGACCGGCTGCACTCGACCGCGGAGTCGCACCAGCGGGTGATGCTGGTGGAGGTCATGGGCCGGCACGCGGGCTGGATCGCGCTGAACTCCGGGCTCGCGTCGGGTGCGCACATGGTGCTCATCCCCGAGGTCCCGTTCGACGTCGAGCAGGTGTGCCGGCTGATCAAGCGCCGTTTCCAGCGCGGGCACTCGAGTTTCATCGTGGTCGTCGCCGAGGGCGCGAAACCCGCCGAGGGCACCATGGAGCTGCGGGTGGGCGGCACCGACGAGTTCGGTCACGAACGGTTCACCGGCGTCGCGCACCAACTGGGTGTGGAGATCGAGAAGCGGATCAACAAGGAGGTCCGCACCACCGTCCTCGGCCACGTCCAGCGCGGCGGCACCCCCACCCCCGCCGACCGGGTACTGGCCACCCGCTACGGCGTCAACGCCGCCGACGCCGCGCACGCCGGCAAGGTCGGCCAGATGGTCTCCCTACGCGGCACCGGCATCGGCCTGGTCCCCCTCGCCGAGGCCGTCAAACAGCTCAAACGCGTCCCACGGGAACGCTACGACGACGCCGCCGAATTCTTCGGCTGATCGGTGCCGGCCCGTCGGGTTCGACGGTGCGCCGCCCGACGGACCAGCCGTCGTGAAGCGTCCCTTAAGCGGCCGCGGCGATGCTGTCGCCATGAACCCGAATCCTCCCTCGAACCCCGGTGTGCCCAGCTTCGGCCAGGACCCGGCGGATCCGCACCAGGAGACCCAGGTGCGTCCCACCTGGCAGTCCGGCGAGAACCTGCAGGCGTCGTACGGCGCACCGTCGTACCCGCAGTACCCGGGCGGACCCGCCCAGACGGCGTTCGGCGGTCCCGGACCGCAGGGACCGACGAAGCCGCGCCCGGCCTGGCTGATCCCCGCCCTGATCGGCGGCGCCGCGGTGCTCCTGGTGATCGTGCTGATCGCGGGGATCGCCCTCGTCAAGAGCGTCGGCGGCTCCGGCGACTCCGGCTCGCCCGGCGCCACGGTCAAGGCGTACTTCGCGGCGCTGCAGGCCGGCGACGCGAAGAAGGCGTTGAGCTACGGCAAGGAGGCACCCGCCTCCACCGAGCTGCTCACCGACGAGATCCTGCGCAAGCAGCGCGATCTGGCGCCGATCAAGGACCTGAAGATCGTCAGCGAGACGGGAGGGTACATGGGACAGGTGCACCTCACCGTCACCATCGGCGAAGTGGCCTACGACGAGGAGCTCAACCTGGAGAAGGTGGGCGACGACTGGAAGCTCAAGACCGCGGCGGTGCAGATCAAGCCGTACCTGTCGAGCGAGAACGACAAGCAGTACCTCACGATCCTCGGCAAGCCGCTGCCCGCGTCGGGCGTGGCGTACGTGTTCCCCGGCGCGCTGGACCTGGGGTCGACCAACAAGAACCTCGCGGCGCAGAAGTCGAAGTACAGCTCGCGTGACGACAAGGGGCAGGCATCGATCAAGGGGCTGTCGGCGTACTCGATCGGGTCGTCGGTGAACGTCGAGTTCGGCCTGAGCGACGCTGCGAAGTCGTCGGTGCGCGAGCAGATCGCCGCGAAGTACTCCGCGTGCGCCGCGTCGAAGGACCGCTTCCCGTCGGGGTGCCCGCAGTCGGACTTCTCGGGTGAGAACGGTACCTACACCTGGACGGCGCCCGCCGTGGACGGGATCGACCTCAGCGAGGCCGTGCGTGACGGGTCCACGACCTTCCGGGACAGCCGGCCCTGGACATTCACGGCGACCGGCCGCGACGGGGCGCCGGTGAGCGGGAGCGACACCGGCAGCGCCTACGGCACGATCACCGTGACCGCCGACGCCGTGGCCGTCTCCATCCGCTGACCGTCCGGTCCGCCCGGACTATTAGTCTGAAGGGCATGAGTGCCGAGCTTGCCGAACTGGATCTCCCCGAGTACGCGGACGTGGTCGCCCGCTACGAGCCCGTGATGGGCATGGAGGTCCACGTCGAGCTCGGCACCGCCACCAAGATGTTCTGCGGCTGCCGCACCGAGTTCGGTGCTGAGCCCAACACCCAGGTGTGCCCGACGTGCCTCGGCATGCCGGGCGCGCTGCCCGTCGTGAACAGCGAGGCTGTGCGCTCGGCGATCCGGATCGGCCTCGCGCTGAACTGCTCGATCCGGCCGAGCTCGGTGTTCGCGCGGAAGAACTACTTCTACCCGGATCAGCCGAAGAACTACCAGATCAGCCAGTACGAGGACCCGATCGCGTACGACGGCTACGTGGACGTCCCCCTCGAGGACGGCGCCACCTGGCGCGTGGAGATCGAGCGCGCGCACATGGAGGAGGACACGGGCAAGTCGACGCACATCGGCTCCGCCACCGGCCGCATCCACGGCGCCTCGCACTCGCTGCTCGACTTCAACCGCGCGGGCGTCCCGCTGGTGGAGATCGTCACCAAGCCCATCGAGGGCGCGGGGGAGGGCTCGAGATCGCGCGCGCCTACGTCACCGCGCTGCGTGATCTGTTGGCCTCGCTCGACGTCTCCGACGTCCGGATGGACCAGGGCTCGATGCGCTGCGACTCCAACGTCTCGCTCAAGCCGAAGGGCGCCACCGAGTTCGGCACCCGCACGGAGACCAAGAACGTCAACTCGCTGCGGTCCGTCGAGGTCGCGGTGCGGTACGAGATGCGGCGCCAGGCCGCGGTTCTCGACGCCGGCGGCACCGTCGTCCTCGAGACCCGGCACTTCCAGGAGGGCGACGGCACCACCACCGCCGGCCGCCCCAAGGAGACCGCGGACGATTACCGGTACTTCCCGGACCCGGATCTCGGGCCCGTCGCGCCCGCCGCCGAGCTCGTCGAGGAGCTGCGCGGCACCATCCCCGAGCTGCCGTGGCTGCGCCGGGCCCGGATCCAGGCCGACTGGAGCCTCTCCGACGAGGTCATGCGCGACCTGGTGAACCTCGGCGCGATCGACGCCATCATCGCCACCGTCGACGCGGGCGCCACGCCCGACGCGGCGCGGTCGTGGTGGGGGAGTTTCCTGCCGCAGCAGGCGAACACCCGCGGGGTGGAGCTGGCGGCGCTGGCGATCTCGCCCGCGCAGGTCGCTCGCGTGATCGCCCTCGTCGATGAGGGCAAGCTCACCAGCAAGCTGGCGCAGCAGGTCATCGTCGGCGTGCTCGACGGCGAGGGCGAGCCCGACGAGGTCGTCGCCGCCCGCGGTCTCGAGGTGGTCCGCGACGACGGCGCGCTGCAGCGGGCCGTCGACGAGGCCCTCGCCGCCAACCCCGACATCGTGGACAAGATCAAGGCCGGCAAGGTCCAGGCGGCCGGCAAGATCGTGGGCGACGTGATGAAGGCCACCCGCGGGCAGGCGGACGCCGCGCGCGTGCGCGAACTGGTGCTCGCCGCCTGCGAGTAGGCGTCAGTCGTCCGTCGCGGTGGAATCGCCGCTCGGAATCGGGATCAGTACCACCCGGTCGTCGGTGGGGGCCTGCGGGTTCGGCTTGTTGGTGGTCACGCCCTGCGGCAGCCCCGGGGGCCGATGGCGAGCCGCCCGAAGACGCCGTACTTCGCGCGGTCGAGCACCTGCACCGGCTCCCGGTCGGCAGTGGCGGAACCGTCGGGCAGCAGCACCATCTCCACCTTGCCCGCCCGCGACTCGCTGACGAAGACGGCACCGTCGGTCACGGCGCACCCGGCCAGGCCCGGCCGGTCCGGCCAACTCCACGACACCCCGACCGGATCGGTCGTGCCGGGCGTGATCACGCGCAGCGTGTCCTGCGTCGCGCCCTGGTCGGCGACGAAGATCGGCCCGCCCTTCGGCGAGCGGCACAGCGAGGCGCGCACGCCGCCCTCGGTGGCCAGCACCTGCGGCCGGACCGGGGAGATCGTGTTCGGGGACGGCAGGCGCAGCACCTTGCCCGCGAGCGATGCGGGATTGCGCGCGGCGGCGGTGTCGCCCGCATTGCCCGTGGCCACGATGAGATCGCGGCCCACGAACAGCAGCGACCCGGCGTTCCCGGTGGCGCCCTTGGGGATCCCCGCGAGGATCACCTTCGGCTCGTCACCGGGCGTCACGCGGACCACCCGGTTGTCGGTCGGGGTGCTCACGTAGGCGTAGAACAGCCGGTCCTGGGCGTACGAGGGTGACAGCGCGATCGAGGTGAGCCCGCCGTCACCCGAGGCGTCCACTCCGATTCGCAGCACCTCGCGGTTGGGCAGATCGGTGGTCGTGTACTGGATCGCGCCGCCGCGCTCCGCCACGTAGGCGTGCGAGAGATCGGACTCGGGGATCACCGCCGTCGGTTCGGTGAGGCAGGTGGCGAGCACCATGGGGTCCTGGTCGATGCACGGCCCCGGTGGCTTCGGGCCGCGGCTCGGTACGGGCGGCGGCGTCTGCGTGGTGGTGGTCGCCCGGCCCGTGGGCGGGCCGGTGAACGGCGCGGCCTCGCTCCCGGAGAAGTCGACGCACCCGGCGAGCAACGCGGCTGCGGTCGCGACCACGACCGCGTGACGCACGCCTGCGCGTGCGCGCCGGGACCCCTCACTCATGCCCGCCACCCTACCGATTCGCCGGTGCCGCGGTTCGTTCCCGGCCGTCCGTGCCGCGGCACTCTACTGTGGGGTGCGTGAGCGATAAGGACGGAACCGAGAACGAGACCGGCGAGGGTGCTGCCGCGTCCCCCTATGACTTCTCGTCCACGGGCGAGCTGCCGCGGTTCGGCGAGCGTCACCCCACGGGCGGCTTCATCCTCGACCCCCACGACGATTCGGACACGGGTATCGGCCCGGTGCTTCCGCGTTACCGTGACGAGCCCGCCACGTCGGCGGGGCTGGCACCGTCGGGCACGGAACCGGCGGGCACGGAGCAGGCGGCTGCAGCGGCCCCGGCACCGGCCACGGAGCCGGTCGGCTCCGCCCCCGACACCTCGGACCTGGCCGCCGCCATCGCGTCCGCGAACGCCGCCACGGCGGCGATCTCCACGTCGGGGACGCAGGGCACGGACGGGACGGGGCTCTCGAGCGACGAGCGCGACGAGTTCGGCAAGCGGTACAACCGCCGACGGGGCCGCGAGCGGGCCGCACAGGCGCGCGCGGAGGCGGAGGGCATCCCCGTCGAGGCCGCGGCCACGCAGGAGATCGCGCCTCCGCAGGGGCGGCGGTTCGGCAAGCCCGTGGGCGACACCGACGCCGAGCTGCAGGAGGCGCGCAAGGCGGCCCGGCGCGGGACCACCGACCTGGGCCTGTTGGTACTGCGGGTCACCGTGGGCGTGATCCTGGCGGCCCACGGCGCCCAGAAATTGTTCGGCATCTGGGGCGGCCCGGGCATCGACGGGTTCGCGTCCTACCTGCAGAACGGCAGCGATCCGTCGCTGGGCTTCGAGAGGTTCACCAAGGTCATCGCCATCGCGACCGGCGTCATCGAGCTCGGCGGCGGCGCGATGCTGATCGTCGGCCTGCTCACCCCGATCGCCGCGGCGGGTGCGGTGGGCGTGATGCTCTCGGCCGGGCTGTTCAAGCTCACCACGGCCGGCCAGGGGTTCGTGTTCTTCGCCCAGGACAAGGGCGTGGAGTTCGAACTGCTGATGATGATGGCGGCCGTCGCGGTGATCCTGGCCGGCCCCGGCAAGCTGTCGCTGGACTTCAGCCGCGGGTGGGCCCGCCGGCCGCACGCCGGCTCGGTCGTGTGGCTGGTCGTGGCGGTTGCCGGCGCGGTCGCGGTGTGGGTGCTGCTCAACGGGGCGAACCCGCTGGTCAGGCGCTGACGCGAGACACGCGAGAAACAACGGAGCCCCGGTCGTGACCGGGGCTCCGTCGTGTCGTCCGGGTACTGGCTACGGGACGTGGCGCACGGCGCCCTTGTCCGCGGAGGTCGCCAGGGCGGCGTAGGCGCGCAGCGCGGTGGTGACGGTGCGCTGCCGGTCCTTGGGTTGCCACGGGCGCTCCGAGGCCTCCATCTTGGCGCGGCGGCGCTCCAACTCGTCGTCGTCGACGAGGACCTCGAGCGCGCGGGTGTGCACGTCGATCCGGATGCGGTCGCCGTCCTCGACGAGGCCGATGACGCCGCCCGCCGCGGCCTCGGGGGAGATGTGGCCGATCGACAGACCGGACGTGCCGCCGGAGAACCGGCCGTCGGTGATCAGGGCGCACACCTTGCCCAGGCCCTGTCCCTTCAGGAACGACGTGGGGTGCAGCATCTCCTGCATACCGGGGCCGCCCTTCGGACCCTCGTAGCGGACCACGACCACGTCGCCGGGCGTGATCTGCTTGCCGAGGATCTTCGAGACGGCCTCCTCCTGGGACTCGACCACCACGGCCGGGCCCTCGAAGGTGAAGAGCTCCTCGTCGATGCCCGCGGTCTTGAGGATGGCCCCGTCGACGGCGATGTTGCCGCGCAGCACGCACAGGCCGCCCTCGACGGTGTAGGCGTGCTCGACGTCCCGGATGCAGCCGCTCACCTGGTCGGTGTCCAGGGTCTCCCACTGGTTCTTCGTGGAGAAGGGCTGCGTGGTGCGGACGCCGCCGGGCGCCGCGTGGAACAGCTCGAGCGCCTCGTCCGTGGCCTTGCCGGAACGGATGTCCCAGTCGTCGAGCCACGTATCGAAGGACGGCTCGTGGACGGTGTGCACGTCGGTCTCGAGCAGGCCGGCGCGGCGCAACTCGCCGAGGATGGCGGGGATTCCGCCGGCGCGGTGCACGTCCTCCATGTGGTAGTCGCTGTTGGGCGAGACCTTGGACAGGCAGGGAACCTTGCGGCTGATCGCGTCGATGGTGGCCAGGTCGAAATCGACCTCGCCCTCCTGCGCGGCGGCCAGCGTGTGGAGCACGGTGTTGGTGGAACCGCCCATCGCCACGTCGAGTGCCATGGCGTTGCGGAACGCGGCGGGGGTGGCGATGTTGCGGGGGAGCACCGACTCGTCGCCGTCGCGGTAGTAGCGCTTCGCGGCCTCGACGACGACGGTGCCGGCCCGCTCGAACAGGGCGCGCCGGGCGGCGTGGGTCGCGAGGGTGGAGCCGTTGCCGGGCAGGGCGAGCCCCAGGGCCTCGGTGAGGCAGTTCATCGAGTTGGCGGTGAACATGCCGGAGCACGAGCCGCACGTGGGGCACGCGGACCGCTCGACCTCACTGAGGCCGGCGTCGCCCACGGCATCGCTCGCCGACGCCGAGATCGCCGTGATCAGGTCGGTGGGGGCCTTCGCGACGCCGTCGACGACGACCGCCTTGCCCGCCTCCATCGGTCCGCCGGAGACGAACACGGTGGGGATGTTGAGACGCATCGCGGCGTTGAGCATGCCGGGCGTGATCTTGTCGCAGTTGGAGATGCACACCAGCGCGTCGGCGGTGTGGGCGTTCGCCATGTACTCGACGGAATCGGCGATGATCTCGCGGCTGGGCAGGCTGTAGAGCATGCCGCCGTGGCCCATCGCGATGCCGTCGTCGACCGCGATGGTGTGGAACTCGCGGGCCACGCCGCCGGCGGCGCGCACCGACTCGGCCACGATCTCGCCCATGTCCTTGAGGTGCACGTGGCCCGGCACGAACTGCGTGTAGGAGTTCGCGATGGCCACGATCGGCTTACCGAAGTCACTGTCCGTGAGGCCGGTGGCGCGCCAGAGCGAGCGGGCGCCCGCGGCGTTGCGGCCGACGGTGGTGGTGCGTGAGCGGAGCGGTGGCATGAGCTTCTCGCCTCGGATCTTCGTGTCGTACGGGCTGAAAACGGGACGCGTCCCCTGTGAACAGGAAGTGCCTGTCCGGGCGGATTATTCCGCCGTGACGTCCGGGATGCGGCCACCCGAGGCGACCGCGACGCGGGGAGCTGGCTGATGGTGACGGCGGGTAGTCGCACCTCGGAACCGTCGGTGCGGACTGCGTACACCGCACCGTTGTCACCGATTCTAATCCCTGCCAGTCCGTCCCACCCGATCGTGGTGGTGCCAGCGATGCGGACCGAGCGCACCCCGTCGGGGCTGATCACCGTCCGGACCCGGAGGATCCACACGGCGGCCAGCACGGGGAACAGCAGCAGGAGCCAGCCCAGAACGACGAGCGCGACGTTCGCGGCGCCACCGTCGACGGAGCGGCCCAGCGTCCACGGTCCGACGATCGGGGCGAGGCACACGGCGAACAGGGCGACGCCGAGCAACGCGATGCCCGGATGTTTGAACACGACGCGGTCGCCGGTCCGGTACGGGACCGCGGTGTCCCACGTGTGATCGGTGGTCACGGTACGGGTCGCGCCGGCGTCGGCGGGGCGGGTGACGGGTCGATCGCTCATAACACCTATTGTCGCACGCGGCAGGGTGATCTCAATATGTGGGAAGGTGGCGCCCACTGGTTTGACTAGGTGCCTCGGGGACGCCTACTTTCACTCATGTGAAACACAGCTACCAGCTCCTCGTAATCGGTCGGCGCGTCGTCGCCTGAACCGGTTTCAGCCGTTTCACACCAGCATCGACGCGCTACCCTCGCTCAGCTACCGCTGACGGGGGTTTTTTGTTGCCCGGATAGTCTTCGGGAGGCGCAGCGCGCGTCGACATGTCCATAGAGCAGAGCACCGCAGAGCACGAGAAGGTCAAGCCGTGAGCGCACCTACCGCTCGGCCCCACCCAGGGCAGAAGCCCGGGGCCCGCAAGCCCGGCGCCGGGATCCCCGGCGCGCATTCCGCCGCCTCGAAGCAGCACGTCGCGGACGTCGCGCACAGCACCCTTGAGGGTGCCCGCACCGTAGCCCCCGAGCGCGTCACCGGCGCCCAGTCGGTGGTCCGGTCGCTCGAGGAGATCGGCGTGGATACGGTCTTCGGCATTCCCGGCGGCTGCATCCTCCCGGTCTACGACCCGCTCCTCGATTCCAAGAAGGTCCGCCACGTCCTGGTGCGGCACGAGCAGGGGGCCGGCCACGCCGCCACCGGCTACGCGCAGGCCACCGGCAAGGTCGGCGTCTGCATGGCCACCTCGGGGCCCGGCGCGACCAACCTGGTCACCCCGCTGGCCGACGCGCAGATGGACTCCGTCCCGATCGTCGCGATCACCGGCCAGGTCGGTCGCCCGCTGATCGGTACGGACGCGTTCCAGGAGGCCGACATCTCGGGCATCACGATGCCCGTGACCAAGCACAATTTCCTGGTCTACGACGCGGCCGACATCCCGCGCGTCATCGCCGAGGCGTTCTACCTGGCGCAGAGCGGCCGCCCCGGCGCCGTGCTCGTCGACATCCCGAAGGACGTCCTGCAGGAGGACACCGTCTTCCGGCCGCCGCAGATCGATCTGCCCGGTTACCGCCCCGTCACCAAGCCGCACGGCAAGCAGATCCGCGAGGCCGCGCGCCTGATCGCCGCGGCGAAGTCGCCAGTCCTCTACGTGGGCGGCGGCGTGATCAAGGCAGAGGCTTCCGAGGAACTGCTCAAGCTGGCGGAGCTGACCGGCATTCCCGTGGTCACGACCTTGATGGCCCGCGGCGCGTTCCCGGACAGCCATGAGCAGCACATGGGCATGCCGGGCATGCACGGCACCGTCGGTGCGGTCGCGGCGCTGCAGCGCTCGGATCTGCTGATCACGCTGGGGCGCGGTTCGACGACCGCGTGACCGGCAAGCTCGAGTCCTTCGCGCCCGATGCCAAGGTCATCCACGCCGACATCGATCCCGCTGAGATCGGCAAGAACCGCTTCGCGGACGTCCCGATCGTGGGCGACTGCAAGGAGGTCATCGCCGAGCTCATCGCCGCGATCTCCGAGGACCGGGCCACCATCGACGCCCCGGACCTGAGCGTCTGGTGGGAGTACCTCGACGGGATCCGCAAGACCTACCCGCTGGCCTACAAGCCGGAGTCCGACGGTGCGCTGAGCCCCGAGTACGTGATCGAGCGCCTCGGCATCGCCGCGGGCCCGGACGCGATCTACTGCGCGGGCGTCGGCCAGCACCAGATGTGGGCGGCCCAGTTCGTCAAGTACGAGAAGCCGCGCACCTGGCTGAACTCGGGCGGTCTCGGCACCATGGGCTACGCGGTCCCCGCGGCCCTCGGCGCCAAGATGGGCGCGCCCGAGAAGGAGGTCTGGGCGATCGACGGTGACGGCTGCTTCCAGATGACCAACCAGGAGCTCGCCACCGCCGCGATCGAGGGCGCGCCGATCAAGGTCGCGGTCATCAACAACGGCAACCTCGGCATGGTCCGCCAGTGGCAGACCCTGTTCTACGAGCAGCGCTACTCGAGCACCGACCTGTCCACGCACTCGATGCGCATCCCCGACTTCGTCAAGCTCGGCGAGGCGATGGGCTGCGTCTCCTTCCGGTGCGAGCGCGAGGAGGACGTCGACGCCGTGATCGCGCAGGCGCGGGAGATCAACGACCGCCCCGTGGTCATCGACTTCATCGTGGGCGCCGACGCCCAGGTGTGGCCGATGGTGGCCGCCGGCACCAGCAACGACGAGATCATGGCGGCGCGGGACATCCGGCCGCTGTTCGACGAGGACGACGCGGCCGACGAGCCGGCCGTCATCCACGCGGCGATGGACCGTCAGGAGGGGCAGAAGTGAGCACCACGCATACGCTCAGCGTTCTGGTCGAGGACCGCCCGGGCGTGCTCGCCCGCGTCGCCTCGCTGTTCTCGCGCCGCGGGTTCAACATCGAGTCCCTCGCCGTGGGCGGGACCGAGCTCAAGGGCGTCAGCCGCATGACCATCGTCGTCACGGTCGACGAGCTGCCGCTCGAGCAGGTGACCAAACAGCTGAACAAGCTCGTGTCCGTGCTCAAGATCGTCGAGCAGGACTCGGCCTCGTCGGTGGCGCGCGAACTCATGCTGATCAAGGTTCGCGCGGATGCGACCACGCGCGGCCAGGTGACCGATACCGTCGATCTGTTCCGTGCCAAGATCGTGGACGTCTCGCCCGACTCGGTGACCATCGAGGCCACCGGTACGCCGGACAAGCTCGACGCGCTGCTGGCGGTCCTGGATCCCTTCGGGATCCGTGAGATCGCGCAGTCCGGCGTGATCGCGCTGGGACGCGGTCCGAAGTCGATCACCGCGACCCGCTAACTTAACTACTGCAAAAACCAGAAGGGACACCGAACCACAGTGGCAATCGAACTGTTCTACGACGAGGACGCCGACCTCTCCATCATCCAGGGCAAGAAGGTCGCGGTCATCGGCTACGGCTCGCAGGGCCACGCGCACTCGCTGAGCCTGCGTGACTCCGGCGTCGACGTGCGCATCGGCCTCAAGGAGGGCTCGAAGTCGCGCGCGAAGGCCGAGGAGCAGGGCCTGACCGTGGGCACGCCCGCCGAGGTCGCCGAGTGGGCCGACGTGATCATGCTGCTCGCGCCCGACACCGCGCAGGCCGAGATCTTCAAGGCCGACATCGAGCCGAACCTCAAGGACGGCGACGCGCTGTTCTTCGGCCACGGCCTGAACATCCACTTCAAGCTGATCGAGGCCCCGGCCAACGTCACGGTCGCGATGGTCGCCCCCAAGGGCCCCGGCCACCTGGTCCGCCGTCAGTTCGTCGACGGCAAGGGCGTCCCCGCCCTCATCGCCGTCGACCAGGATCCGACCGGCAACGGCCAGGCGCTCGCCCTGAGCTACGCCGCTGCGATCGGTGGCGCCCGCGCCGGCGTCATCAAGACCACCTTCAAGGAGGAGACCGAGACGGATCTCTTCGGCGAGCAGGCCGTGCTCTGCGGTGGCACCGAGGAGCTCGTCAAGGTGGGCTTCGAGGTGCTGGTCGAGGCGGGCTACGCCCCGGAGATGGCCTACTTCGAGTGCCTGCACGAGCTCAAGCTCATCGTGGACCTCATGTACGAGGGCGGCATCGCCCGCATGAACTACTCGGTGTCCGACACCGCGGAGTTCGGCGGCTACCTCTCGGGCCCGCGCGTCATCGACGCCGACACCAAGAAGCGTATGCAGGACATCCTCTCGGACATCCAGGACGGCACCTTCGTCAAGCGCCTCGTCGCGAACGTCGAGGGTGGTAACAAGGAGCTCGAGGGCCTCCGCAAGGAGAACGCCGAGCATCCGATCGAGGTCACCGGCAAGAAGCTGCGCGATCTGATGAGCTGGGTCGATCGGCCCATCACCGAGACCGCCTAGGTCTCCGAGTACGCCCGAGCCCCGTCGAACCCCCGTGGTTCGACGGGGCTCTTGCGTTACCGGGGGCGGACGGATACTTTTTGAACATGTTCAATGAACGTGTTCAGTCGCGCGCAGAAGGAAAGGCGGAGACCCGCGTCCGGGTGCTCGCCGCGGCCGACCGCCTGTTTCGCGAGCACGGATTCGCGGCCACCACGGTGCGGCGCATCGCGGCCGAGGCCGAGGTCAGCACGGGTACGGTCATGGGCGTCGGCGACAAGGACGGTCTCCTCGTCGCCATCGTCGACGACTGGATCGCGGCGGTCCACGCCACCCGGGAGGCTGCGGCGCCGTTGCCCGGGCTCACCGCGGACGACGCTGTGGAGCGGGTGCTGGGTGCGGTGGCGCCGTTCGTCGCCTACTTCCTGTCCGACGGTGACCTCTCCCGCGAGTACGCCGCCATCCTCGCCCGCGGCAGGCATCGGTCCGGCACGTTCGGCGCCCTCGCCGACGAGCTCACCGCCGAGTTCGAGCGCATCCTGCAGGCCGCGGGGCACGATGCCCCGGCCCCGGCGCCCGGACCCTGTACCTCGCCTACATCGGCGTCCTGTTCGCCGCCTCCGGCGGCTCGTTCGACCAATCCGAAGCCGGTGCCCGCTTCGCGGAGGCGGCCCGCCAGATCCTGGGAGAGAAATGATCGACACGCCGAACCTGCCCTGGCTCACCGTCGCGCTCGCCGTCGTGGTGCTCGGCGACGCCCTGATGTCGTTGCGGCCACCGCGGTTCATCCAGGACTGCCTCGACGGGGTGCGATTCCCCGGGACTGGTGGTGGATCCTCATCGTGGTCAAACTGCTCGGGGAGCGGGGCTGCTCGCCGGCCTGCACTACCCCGGAGTGGGGTTCGCGGCGAACGCCGGAGTGGTCGCCTACTTCGTCTGCGCCGCGATCGCGCACGTGCGCGCCCGCTTCACGGGTGCCACGTTCTGGGTGAATTGCCTGGGCATGCTGGCGTTCTCCACGGGCGTGCTGCTCCTGTCGTACCTCTGATTCGTCCCGGCGGCTCCGTGGGGGTCGAGGAGCGGGGAATCTGATGTTCGATCGAGGCAATAAACCAGCGCTGCTGATTGATAGTGATAGTGTGAGGCTCATCGGCTATCAACAGTGTGAGGCCGCGGACGAGAGGAGAGGTGCGATGCGATTGGCGTTGACGCACATGAGCCGGACCCAGGGCGATCCGTTCCCCGGGCAGGCGGAGTACGAGCAGACGCTGACCGACCTCTCCGAGGCGTCGGTGCGCCGGAACTTCGATCCCTACGTCGACATCGACTGGGACGCACCGGAGCTGACGATCGTCCCGAACGATCCGCGCTGGGTGTGCGACTCCCGTTTCGATCCGATCGGCCGTCACCCCTGGTATCAGGCGCAGCCGCTGGCGAAGCAGATCGAGATCGGTATGTGGCGCCAGGCCAACGTGGCGAAGGTGGGGCTGCAGTTCGAGTCGATGCTGATCCGCGGGATCATGCAGTACACGGCGGCCCTGCCGAACAACTCGCCGGAGTTCCGCTACGCGACGCATGAGGCGAAGGAGGAGTGTCAGCACACGCTGATGTTCCAGGAGTTCGTCAACCGCGTGGGCATGGACGTCCCGGGCGGAAGCTGGTTCCTGCGCCGCATCTCGCCGATCGTGCCGCTGTTCGCGACCATGACGCCGCTCTACTTCTACATGATGGTGCTCGGCGGTGAGGAGCCGATCGACCACCTGCAGAAGCAGTTCCTGCGCTCGGGCTCGGAGCAGCACCCCGCGATGAGCTCGATCATGCAGATCCACGTGGCCGAAGAGGCGCGTCACATCGGCTTCGCGCACCAGCTGCTCGAGCACCGGATCCCCACCCGCGGTGCCTTCCCCCGGCTCGTGCTCTCGCTGATGCTGCCGATCACCATGCGCGTGATGGTCACGATGATCATGATGCCGCCCAAGGAGTTCTGGGAGACCTTCGACATCCCGCGTTCGGTGAAGAAGGACATCTTCTGGCGCTCGGACGAATCGCAGCAGATGAAGCGCGACGTCTTCGGCGACGTGCGGATGATGGCCGAGAAGTGCGGCCTGATGAACCCGCTGAGCAAGCTGATGTGGCGGATCTGCGGCATCGACGGCCGCGTCTCCCGCTTCCGCAGCGAGCCCGCCTACGCCGCGCAGTAGTCGGCCGAGTCACATCCGGGCCAGCGCCCGCGTGGCGGCGTGGTAGCCGCACATGCCGTGGGCGGCGGGTCCCGGTGGGGTGGCTGCGGAGCAGAGGTACATGCCGGGGACGCCGGTGTCGTAGGGCTGCAGGGTGATCCGCGGGCCGAAGACCAGCTGGAGCGGGTCCTTGGATCCGGTGTTGATGTCGCCGCCGACGAAGTTGGCGTTGTAACGGGACATCTCGGTGGTGGTGCAGACTGCGGTGCCGATGATGCGATTGCGGAAGCCCGGGGCGAAGCGTTCGATCTGGGCGATGATCGCCTCGGTGGCGTCGCCGGTGTAGCCGTGGGGGACGTGGGCATAGGACCAGATGGGGTGCACATCCCCTGCGCTGCGCGACGGATCGGCGAGATACTGCTGTCCGACGAGGACGAAGGGCCGCTCCGGCATCCGGCCGGCCGTGATGGCCCGTTCTGTGGCGGCGACCTCGGCGAACTCCCCGCCGAGGTGGACGGTGCTCGAGCGGCGCGCGTCGGGATTGGTCCAGGGCACGCCGTCCTCGACCGCGAAGTCGACCTTGAAAGCGCCGGGGCCGCGGCGGAATCCGCTGAAGGCGCGTCGGATGCGGGGAGGCATGCGGTCGCCGACGATGCGCGCGACCTGCGCGGGATCCAGGTCGAACAGGGTGACATCGGAGGCCGGGAGGTCGCCGGCACCGACGGTTACGCCCGTCTCGATCCGCCCGCCCAGAGCGAGCAGTTCCGCCGCCAGGGCCGCGGCGATCGCGCCGGAACCGCCCTCGGCCACCTGCCAGCCGAACGCGTGCCCCGCCGTGAGCATGCCCTTGCCGATCGCCGAGCTCATCGGTTCGTGCAGCGGCCGGAATGCGTGCGCGGCCACCCCGCCCCACAGACCTCGCGCCTGCGGCGTGCGGAAGGCGCGGGCCAGTGCCGCGGCGGGCAGGGGAGTAGGCGCGCCGAATCCGGCCAGCGCCAAGGGATGCCGCGGCATCCGGAGCAGCGGCCCCAGCATCGACGGGCCGATCTTGTCGAAGTTCCGCACCGGCCGGCCGAACAGGGCCCGCCAGGCGGCACCGTCGGGCCCCAGGCCGCGCGCGGTGTCCTCGACCGAACGGCGGAGCACCCCGGCGGAGCCGTCGTCGAGCGGGTGCACGCATTCGAGTTCCGCGGAGAGCCAACGCAACCCGTGTCGTTCCAGGTTCAGTGAGCGGAGGAACGGCGATCCGACGGCCATCGGGTGGATGGCGGCGCAGTGGTCGTGGATCAGGCCGGGCACGATCGCCTCGAACGATCGCACGCCGCCGCCGACGGTGTCGCCGGCCTCCAACAGGGTGGTTTCGACGCCCGCGCGCGCCAGGGTGATCGCGGCGGCGAGCCCGTTGGGTCCACCGCCGACGACGGTGCCGGTGGTCATGCCCGCGAGCCTAGTCCGGTGCCGAGCGGGAAGCGGGCGTGGTCCGCTGACCAGGTGATCTCGCAGGCGACGGGGCCGTCCGGCAACCAGGGCTGGGTCGTCACGCACTCCGTGACGCTCCACCGGCCGCGTGCCACCACGCCCAGGGCTGCATCGATGATCTTGAAGTCCTGGCGCAAGCGCGTGATGGGCTGCGACTCGGCCCAGACCACGATCAGTTCGCCGGGTTCGAAGTGGGCCTGCTCCTGCACCGCGGCGATGAGATTCTCGTCGTGCAGGTGGCCGTCGCCGAAGTTGAAGCCGATCATGGTGTTGCACACCAGCTCCCCCTCACGGAGGGTGCGCTGCTCGACGTCGGGGACGTGGCTGAGCAGCGTCGAGAACAGGCCGCGGCCGTTGCTGTGCATTGCCCGCCAGCCGAGGCCCATGTTCATGAGCGTCTCGGCCCACTCGCGGTCGACGCCGGTCGCCACGAACTGGTCGACGGTGTTCGTCGTCTGCCGCTGCACCCGGTTCAGCTTCTCCTCGGCGCCGGGCGCGAAGGCCCACATGCCCGTCGCCCAGTTGCCGGCGTACTGCCGCAGCGAGGGCAGGAAGGACACTTTGTCGGGCCGGATGTTGCCCAGCACGGGGAAGGCGAGGAGGGCGGCGAGGACGAGCAGGATCAGCCACGACGGGGACATGTCCAGCACCGAATAGCCGTCCTGCGCGGGGAACCCGACGAACAGGACCAACGCGGTGTACGCGAAGAGCAGGTTCCACTCGAGCGGAACCGCCAGGGGGAAGGTGGAAATGATGAACAAGTGGTAGCACACCATGAACACGGCGCAGACCACCGTCACGGTACGGTTCATGGAGAACAGCAGGATGAGCGGCGCGACGATCTCCACGAAGGTGCCGAGTCCCTCCGCCATGAACCGGGCGAGCCGCGACGGCAGCAGGTCGTGCGGGGCGTTCCGGTAGTGGGCGCGTCGCAGGCCCTTGAAGGGCATGCACGGCGAGTTCGACACCATCACGGGGATCACGTTGATGAAGTGCTTGCCGATCTTCGAGAGGCCGGCGCAAACCCAGACCACCACGATGAGGAGCTTGAGCCCGACGATCATGGTCGCGAAGGAGAGCAGCGGCAGGAGCCCGAACATGATCAGCGCGGGCATGTACTGCTCGCCGCGGGCGGCGAGGAAGATCGTCTTGTCCCGCAGGCCGACCAGCACCAGCAGGGCGACCGGGGCGATCATGAGCCACGGTGCGACGAGTCCGTTCGACGAGTCGGTCACGATCACGCCGGGGAGCGCGATGCCGAGCACCAGTGAGGCGAGCAGCAGCCAGTACAGGCCGACGTCGAGCGCGGTGCGCCGGGTGCCGGCGGTGCCGGGAACCCATGTGTAGGGGCGCAGCCGGATGGTTCCCGTGCGGGCCCAGAATCGGATGCCCCCGGTCATCGGCTTGATCTTGAAGGTCAGCGGGCCCCAGGCGCCCGCGACGCCGATCGCCTCGAGCAGGGTGGTCCACAGGACCAGCTTCTGGTAGACGATGGGCTGGTTCCACCAGGCGGAGACCTCCCAGAGGTGCAGGCCCGAGGTGGCGGTGGCGACGAGAACGCCGCCGAGGGCGTACAGCACCACCAGCTTCACGACGTAGATGACGAACGCGACCTTCTGCGTGCCGAAGCCGTGATCCACCCAGCGCTGGGTGGCGAAGCGGAGCCGGTCCTGCAGCGGGCGGGTGATGAACTCGGCCGGATCGACCTCGGGGAGGTCGGGTTTCATGAATCCCATGATGAGAGTCCTTACGGGAGAGCGGGATCAGGCGGACTGAGTGGCGGCGGCATCGAGCCTGCGGAGGGCGGGCTTGTCGATCTTGCCGACGGGGTTCTTCGGCAGCGTGTCGAGCACCGTGATCGATACGGGCTGCTTGTACTTCGCGAGGCGCTCGCCGGTGTGCGCGGCGATCGCTTCGGGGTCGAGGTTCACGCCCGGGGCCGCTGACACGTAGAGCACCGGAAGCTCGCCGTACTTCGCGTCGGGGCGGCCGATGACCGCGGCCTCCGCGATGCCGGTCACGCCGTACACCGCGGTCTCGATCTCCTTGGGGTAGATGTTCTCCCCGCCGCGGATGATCATGTCCTTTGCGCGGTCCACGAGGCGGAGGTAGCCGTCCTCGTCGAGCAGTCCGACGTCGCCCGTCCGCAGCCAGCCGTCCACGATCGTCTTCGCGGTCTCCTCGGGGCGGCCGAGGTAGCCGCGCATGATGTTCGGCCCCGAGAGCAGGACCTCGCCCGGCTCTCCGGACGGGAGGTCGGCACCGTCGGGCCCGACGACCCGGACCTGCTGCCCGGGGAGAGGCAGGCCCACAGTGCCCACCTTGCGCACGCCGTCGAGCGGGTTGCACGTCGCGGCGCAGGTGCACTCGGACAGGCCGTATCCCTCGATCAGCGGGAATCCGTAGCGGGCCTCGAAGTCCTCCAGCAGTTCCTTGCTCGCGGGTGCCGCTCCGCACACGCCGAAGCGCACCCTGGAGAGGTCCGGCGCGACCTCGGCCGGCAGGCCCGCGAGCATCGTGTAGATCGTGGGCACCGCCGAGAAGTACGTCGCTCCGGTCTCCTCGAGGAGCTGGAAGAAGGTGCGCGGATCGAACCGGCCGGCGATCGTCACCCGGCCGCCGCCGCGCAGCGGGTTGAGCGTCGACACCACGATGGCGTTGACATGAAACAGCGGCAGGATCAGCAGGCTGTGGTCGTCCGCGTCGAACTGGAAGGCCGCCGAGGACATCTCGCTCATCGCGGTCAGGTTCGCGTGGTCGAGCATGACGCCCTTCGGGCGGCCCGTGGTGCCGGAGGTGTAGATGAGCAGGGCCAGGTCCTTCGGCGCGGCGGCCGGCTCTGCGCCGTCGGGCGCGTGGTCGAGCAGGGTGCCGGCGGCGATCACGGGGGTGCCGGCGGGGGCGTCGCCGTCGGTGATCAGGACCGACGCGCCGGCGTCCTGCACCTGGTAGTCGACCTCGGGCGGCGCGAGGTACGGGTTGATCGGCGTCGCCGCGGCGCCCAGGTGCCAGGAGGCGAAGAGCGTCACCACGAGCAGCGCGGTGTTGGGCAGCTTGACGGCCACCACGTCGCCGGGCCCGACCCCGGCCTCCCGGAGAGCCGTGGCGGCGCTGCGCACAGCACCGTCGAAGGCGGCGTTGTCGAGGTCGAGCGCGTCGTCGGCGACGGCCGGCGCGTGCGGCGCGGTGTCGGCGCGCAGGGCGGGGAGGTGGGCGAAGGTGGTGAATTCGAAGGTCACGGTGGCTCCTCGTCGGGTGGGTTGCTCCACGGTAGGCCGGGCGTGACGGTCGTCACATCGTCCACCGGCGACGAGATGTGACGCTGGGTTCGTCCGCAGAAGACGAATTTCGGCGCCCGTGGGGCGGATGTGTCGCTAAGATTTGGCGATGGATCCCGATGCGCCGCGCCGGCTGATCGCGCGGGTGCTGAGCGCCGCGCCACGGCGCGCGGTGTCCGACGCCATGACCGAGCGGATCGCTGCCGACCTCCCGGATCTGCGGGCGGACGAGGCGATCTTCGGGTCGCTCGCCGCGAGCGTCGAGGCCAACGTCGAGAACGTGACCCACGCCGTGGTCCTCGACGTGCCGGTGGCGCGGATCGAGGTCCCGCTCGCCGCGCTCGAGTACCCGCGCCGCGTGGCCCAGCGCGGGATGGCGGCGACGTCGCTCGTCCGCGCCTACTATCTGGGGCAGCAGACGATGATCGGCCTGATCGGCGAGGCCCTGGACGCGGACACCGAGGCGGGGCAGGAACTGCGCGAGGCGGCCATGCGCTGGCTCGTGGGGTGGTCCTTCGACTACAACGACGTCGTCACCCGGCGGGTGCTCGACGAGTACGAGGCCGAGCGCGCGGCGTGGGTGGACGCGCGCAGCGGGGCCCGGACGGTGCGCGTCTTCGAGGTGCTCGAGGGGGAGGTGCCGAGCGTCGCCGCCGCGTCGGCGAGCATCCGGTACCCGTTGCGCGCGACCCACATCGGGATGGTGTTGTGGTACGCCGAAGGCGTTGACGAGGTGGAGCGGATCGAGCGCTTCCTCCGCGAGCTGGCCGCGGCGACCGGCGCGACGGCGCCCCCGCTGTCGGTGGCGATCGACCGGCTCACGGTCTGGGCCTGGCTGCCGGTGGACGACGGAGACGCGGCCCTCGCCGCGGCGCGGGCGTTCGTCGTCGCCGACCAGGAGGCGCCGCGAGCGGTGATCGGTCCGCCCGCGGACGGGCTGGAGGGCTTCCGCGCGACGAACCGGTCGGCGCGGGAGGTGCGCCGGGTCGCGGACGCGACCGAAGCGCGGTTGCTCGTCGCGACGGATCCCGGGGTCGGCCTGGCGGCCCTCGTCGCCCAGGACGTCGGTGCCGCGAGGGCGTGGGCCGACGGCGTGCTCGGAGAGCTCACGGGGGAGAGCGCGGCCGACGCGCGGTTGCGGAGCACGCTTGAAGTCTTTCTGCGCACGGGCGGCAGCTTCAAGGCGACCGCTGAGAAACAGCTCATGCACGCGAACTCCGTCAAGTACCGGGTGCGGCGCGCGGTCCTGCGCCGCGGCAGGGCGATCGGCGACGACCGGCTCGACGTGGAGGTGGCGCTGGCGGTGCGCCGGATCTTCGGCCCGCATGCTCCCGGCAACCCGGCGCGGAAGGCCCCGACGCAGGTCACTAAGCTGACCGTGCAACCGGCACCGTGAATGAGGAGCGCAAGTGACCCGTCCCGTGGTATTGATCGCCGACAAGCTGGCACCGTCGACAGTGGAGGCGCTCGGTGACGACGTCGAGGTGAAGTGGGTCGACGGCCCCGACCGCCCCGCCCTGCTCGCCGCGGTCCCCGAGGCGGATGCGCTGCTCGTGCGCTCCGCGACCACCGTCGACGCGGAGGTCCTCGCCGCCGCCACCAAGCTCAAGATCGTGGCCCGCGCCGGCGTCGGCCTGGACAACGTGGACGTGCCCGCGGCCACTGAGCGCGGCGTCCTCGTGGTCAATGCGCCCACGTCGAACATCCACACCGCGGCCGAGCACGCCGTCGCGCTGATGCTCGCCACCGCCCGCCAGATCCCGGCGGCGGACAAGACCCTCCGCGAGCACACCTGGAAGCGCAGCGCCTTCAACGGCGTCGAGATCCTCGGCAAGACCGTCGGCGTCGTCGGCATGGGCCGCATCGGCCAGCTCGTCGCGCAGCGCCTCGCCGCGTTCGAGACCAAGATCGTGGCGTACGACCCCTACGTCAGCCCGGCCCGTGCCGCGCAGCTCGGCATCGAGCTGCTGAGCCTGGACGAGCTGCTCGAGCGCGCCGACTTCATCTCGGTGCACCTCCCGAAGACCCCGGAGACCAAGGGCCTGATCGGCCGCGAGGCGCTCGCCCGGACCAAGAAGGGCGTCGTCATCGTCAACGCGGCCCGCGGCGGCCTCATCGACGAGCAGGCCCTCGCGGACGCGATCACCTCGGGCCACGTCTTCGGCGCCGGCCTCGACGTCTTCGAGACCGAGCCCTGCACCGACAGCCCGCTGTTCGAGCTGCCGCAGGTCGTCGTGACCCCGCACCTCGGCGCCTCCACCTCCGAGGCGCAGGACCGCGCCGGCACCGACGTCGCCAAGAGCGTCCGCCTCGCCCTGGCCGGCGAGTTCGTGCCGGACGCCGTGAACGTCAAGGGCGGCGCCGTCGACGAGGAGGTCGCGCCCTGGCTCGAGCTCACCCGCAAGCTGGGCGTGCTGCTGGGCGGCCTGCCCGGCCAGCTGCCGGAGAAGATCGGCGTCACCGTCCGCGGCGAGCTGGCCAGCGAGAACGTGGACATCCTGCAGCTCTCGGCGCTGCGCGGCCTGTTCTCCGCGGTCATCGAGGACGCCGTCACCTTCGTCAACGCCCCCGCCCTGGCGGAGGAGCGCGGCGTCACCGTCGAGCTGGAGAAGGTCTCGGAGAGTCCCAACCACCGCAGCCTTGTCGACGTGCGCGCCGTGTACGGCGACGGCACCGTCCAGAACGTCGCCGGCACCCTGTCGGGCCTGAGCCGCGTCGAGAAGGTCACCAACATCAACGGCCGCAACTTCGACCTGCGCGCCGAGGGCCTCAACCTGTTCATCGCCTACGGCGACCAGCCGGGCTCGCTCGGCAAGATCGGCACGCTGCTCGGCGACGCCGGCATCGACATCCAGGCCGCAGCGCTCAGCCAGGACGCCGAAGGCCCGGGCGCGACGGTGCTGCTGCGCGTCAGCCAGCCCGTCTCGGCCGACCTCCAGCAGGCCATCGCCGACGCGGTGTCCGCCACCACGATCGCGCAGGTGGACCTGTCGTGAAGCTCGCGGTGATCGGCGGGGACGGCATCGGCCCCGAGGTGACGGCGGAGGCGCTCAAGGTGCTGCGCGCGGTGGTTGGCGAGATCGAGACCACCGACTACGACCTGGGCGCGCGCCGGTACGAGCGCAACGGCGAGCTGCTCACCGACGAGGACCTGGCGTCGCTGCGCGAGCACGACGCGATCCTGCTCGGCGCCATCGGCGACCCGCGCAAGGTCCCGCCGGGGGTGCTCGAGCGCGGCCTGCTGCTGAAGATGCGGTTCGCCCTGGATCACCACGTGAACCTGCGGCCGTCGAAGCTCTTCCCGGGCGTCGAGTCGCCGCTGAAGAACCCGGGCGAGATCGACTTCGTCGTGGTCCGCGAGGGCACCGAAGGCGCGTACACCGGCAACGGCGGCGCCATCCGCGTCGGCACGCCGCAGGAGGTCGCCAACGAGACCTCGGTCAACACCCGGTTCGGCGCGGAGCGCGTGGTGCGCTTCGCCTTCCAGCTGGCGCAGTCCCGCCGGAAGAAGCTGACGCTGGTGCACAAGACCAACGTGCTGGTGCACGGTGGCGGGCTGTGGCAGCGCACCGTCGACGAGGTCGCGACCGAATTCCCCGACGTCGCCGTGGATTACAGCCACATCGACGCGGCCACGATCTACCTGGTCACCGACCCGTCGCGGTTCGACGTGATCGTCACCGACAACCTCTTCGGCGACATCCTCACCGACGAGGCCGGCGCGATCTCCGGCGGCATCGGCCTCGCCGCGTCGGGCAACATCGACGCGACGGGCACCAACCCGTCGATGTTCGAGCCCGTGCACGGCAGCGCCCCGACATCGTCGGCCAGGCGTCGCCGACCCCACCGCGGCCATCCTGTCGGCCGCGATGTTGCTGCGGCACCTCGGAAACGAGGAGGGGGCGAAGCGGATCGAGGAGGCCGTGACCGCGGACCTCGCCGCCCGCGGCGACGCCCCGATCCGCACCACCGAGGTCGGCGACCGCATCGCCGCCGCCCTCAGCGCATAGCATCCGAAGATCATTGCGAATGCCCGCTCCTGCTCTTGCAGGGGCGGGCATTGCTCACTTAACAGCAGTAGAGCCCTGCTCTTTTGGGCGTGTTGCGCTGAGCTAACGCTGTTAAGTCACGTGCGGGTGCCCGACGGTGCCGCATCCGGCAGCTCCGGTGCGTGCTCGGGGTTCGCGTCGGAGGGCACCAGGGGGTAGGCGAGCAGCGGGGCGAGGGCGACGATGGCGAACGCGGCGCCGAAGCTCGTCGCGTGGATCAGGGCGCCGAGGATCGGCCCGGATGCGGTGGTCGCGACGAACTGGCCGGTGTTCTGGATGCCGAGGGCGCGGCCGCTGTAGTAGGGCCCGGCCTTCTCGGCGATCGCGGTGAACGCCAGGCCGTTGTCGGCGACGGTCACGACCGACGCGACGAGGAGCACCACCACCGCGATGGGCGAGCCGACTGCGGCGAGCGCGCCGAGGCCTCCCATCGAGGCGGCGGCGGCCAGGGCGATCCACTTGATCGGCGCCGTTCTCGAACCCAGCCGGTCCGACCAGGCGCCCGCCAGGATCCGCCCGCCCGCCCCGAGCAGCTGGCTCGCCGAGATGAGCAGCCCGGCGGTCGAGGGCGCCCAGTGCAGCCCGACGATCAGCCAGGTGATGCCCCAGGTCCAGAGCGCGCCCTGCGGCAGCACGAGGAGCAGCGAGACGGCGTGGATGCGGACCAGGAAGGAATCCTCCCGGTACGGGTTCACGCGTGCGTCGACCGCCGCGGGGCCGGTCTCGGGCCGCGGCGGATCGACGATGAACGCCCACACCAGGATCACGGAGACCACCGCGACCGCCGGGGCACCGTCATCGCCCATACCAGGCCCGCGCGGCTGGCGAGGAGTGGCATCGTCACCGACAGGATCGCGATGCCCAGCGGCTGCGAGGTCTGGCGGATGCCCATCGCGGTGCCGCGGCTGGACGCCGGGAACCAGCCGACCACGATCCGGCCGCTCGCGCCGTTGCCGCTCGCCGCCATCGCGGACGCCACGAACAGGCCGAGGGCGGCGAGCGGCAACGGGGCGTCCGTCGCGAAAGCGCCGACGGTGCCGGACAACCCGGCCACCGCACCCGCCATGCTCACGAGCAGCACGCGGCGCTCGCCGTAGCGGTCGATGAGGACGCCCCACGCGATGGTGGTGAGCAGGAGGCCGGCGGGCGCCGCCGCCGCGAAGAGCCCCGCGCGCTGCACGGAGAGGCCATCGCGGATGAGCTGCGGGATGAGGAAGGCGACGCAGTTCACGGCGGCGGTCGTGGTGATCGCGGCGGTCATCGAGACCACCAGGATCCACCAGCGGCGGGCGGCGGACATCTCCATCGCTACTCCCAACTAGTGAGATCAATTGCTTACTATTTGAGACGAAGCCTAGTCGATCGAAGTATCGGAGTCGAACGGTAGGCTCGTCCCATGCGCCTTGCACGAATCGCCAGCAGTGACGGGGTCGCGTTCGCGGCCATCGAGGGTGACCCCGAGGACGGTGCGCGGGCCCGCGAGATCGCTGAGCATCCGTTCGGCACACCGGAGTTCACCGGCCGCAGCTGGGCGCTCGACGACGTGCGCCTGCTCGCCCCGATCCTCGCCAGCAAGGTGGTCTGCATCGGCAAGAACTACGCGGCCCACGCCGCGGAGATGGGCGGCGAGGCGCCCAAGGATCCCGTGATCTTCATCAAGCCCAACACCTCGATCATCGGCCCGCTCGCGCCGATCAAGCTGCCGCGCAGCTCGGAGCAGGTGGACTACGAGGGCGAGCTCGCCGTCGTCATCGGCCAGCCCTGCCGCGACGTGCCCGCCGCGCGGGCGAAGGACGTCATCCTCGGCTACACCGTGGCGAACGACGTGACGGCGCGCGATCAGCAGCGCCACGACGGCCAGTGGACCCGCGGCAAGGGCTATGACACCTTCTGCCCGCTGGGCCCGTGGATCGAGACCGAGTTCGACCCGTCGGACGCTCGGATCTACACCGAGCTCGACGGCCAGATCAAGCAGGATTCGCGCACGTCGCTGATGATCCACTCGATCGGTGACATCGTCGAGTGGATCTCGTCGGTCATGACCCTGCTCCCCGGCGACGTCATCCTCACCGGCACCCCGGAGGGCGTCGGCACGATCACCGCCGGGCAGCACGTGGCGGTCACCGTCGAGGGCATCGGCACGCTCACCAGCCTCGCCGAGGATCGCTGACCCGGCTCAGTCCGACTTGACGGCGAGGACGGGGATCGGCGAGTTCAGAATCAGTCGCTGACTGACGCTGCCGAGAACGGCTTTGCTCACCAGCGACCGGCGTCGGACGGCGATCACGAGCCGGGTCGCGCCGCGCTCGTCGATCTCGTCCAGTACGGCGTCGACGGGGTCGCGGTCGCCGCGCCCCGTCCGCTCCACGACGGTGATCGGCACCTCGCCCTCGACCTCTGACACGTCGAGTGTGGCGATGCCGAGATTGACGGCCACGAGATCGGTGCCGAGGGCCTTCGCCTCCTCGACGCCGGCGCGCAGGGCGACGGGTCCTTCGGTCGTTCCGGGGACCGCGACGATGATGGTCATGATTCTCCTCGTGTCGTAAGTGGCGCGGTCAGCGGAAGTCGCCGCGGGAGAAGGACTCCTCCAAGTCCTCCAGTGAACGGCCGCTGGTGTTGGGCAGAGTCTTGTAGATCAGGAATCCGAACAGCGCGCACACGACGAAGAACGTCCCGTACGTGCCGACGATGCCACCGACCTTGATCAGGGTGGGGAAGAGCTGCCCGACGAGGGCGTTCGTCAACCAGAGGACGAGCACCGACAGGCCCATGCCGAAGCCGCGCAGCCGCAGCGGGAAGAGCTCGGACAGGCACACCCAGACGGGCACGTTGAGGGCGGTCTGCATGGCGAGGACGAACAGCGCGACGAAGATCAGCACCGCGTAGGCCTGGACCTTGCCCTCGGGCAGGATCAGTGCCGACAGCACCGTGAGGCCGTGGCACACGGTCACGCCGATCATGCCCATGATGATCAGCTTCCTGCGGGGAATGCGGTCGATGAGGACGAACAGGCAGATGGCGCTGCCGATGACCGCGGAGACGCCCATGAAGATGTTGGCGATCGGGGCGGCGCTGTCGCTGAAGCCCGCGGTCTTGAGCATCTCGGTGCCGTAGTACATGACCGAGTTGATGCCGGTGAGCTGCTGCGCGATGGCCAGGATCACCGCGGCGAGCATGATCCGGCGGACCCACGGGATGGCCAGGTCGACCCAGCCGCCCGTCTGCGCGGCCTCCTCCTCGCGGGCGAGGTGTTCGACCTCGGCCATCTCGGCGCGCGCCCGGTCCTCCGTGCGGACCTGCATCAGCACCGCGAGGGCTTCGGCATCGCGTCCCTTGGAGATGTACCAGCGCGGAGATTCGGGCATCCGCAGCATGCCGAGGAACAGGAAGACGGCGGGGACCGCGCACACCGCGAGCATGATCCGCCACACCCCGGGGTGACCGTCCGGGTTGGCCTCGGTGAGCGGCGGCCACACCCGCGCGATGATCGCGTTGATGACGAAGGCGAGGAGCTGTCCCACGACGATCGCGAGCTCGTTCCTGCCGCCCAGGGCGCCGCGGCGCTCGGTGGGCGCCAGCTCGGACAGGTAGACGGGGACGACGACCGACGCGCCTCCGACGGCCAGGCCGAGGACGAAGCGGGCCGGCAGCATCACCGCCAGGTCGTTCGCGAAGACCGCGCCGAGCGTGCCGACGAAGAAGATGATCGCGAGGATGATCATCGTCTTCCGGCGCCCGATGGCGTCGGCGAGGCGGCCGCACACCAGCGCGCCGAGGGCGGCGCCGATCAGCAGGGTGCTGACCACAAGCCCCTCGGTCGTCGTGGTGAGGCCCAGGTCGTGCTTCATCGGCTCGAGGGCGCCGTTGAGCACGCCGGTGTCGTAGCCGAAGAGCAGTCCACCGAAGGTCGCGACGACCGCGACCAGGTCCATCCGCCGCTGGTGGGGACCCGGTCTCAGGGCCGGCAACGCTGTTCCGCCCTCCGGCGTGCTGGTGCTTCCGTGCGTCATTGTCGAAGTCCTTCCCGCTGATCTCGTGAGGAACATCACACCAAACCTCAGCCCGTTTGGCAAGTAGATCGGATGAGATTGAACGAATGTAAGGACATGACGGTCGGAGTGTGGAATTCTGGTGGTGTTCGCTCGGCGGGATACGACGGAGGTGGCACACGATGCACGACGAGATGCAGCAGGACCCGACCCCGGTGCGGGTGGCCGTGATCGGCATGGGCTGGATGGGCCGGGTGCACGCGCAGGCGTACGCCCGTGTGCCGCACCACTACCCGGACGGCCTCGCGGTGCCCGTCCTCGCCGCGGTGGCGGACGACGTCCCCGGGCGCGCGGAGGCCTTCGCCGCCCGGTTCGGGGCGGCCTCCGCGTACACCGATTGGCGCGGCGTTCTCGGCGATCCGTCGATCGACGCCGTCTCGGTGACGGTGCCCAACTTCCTGCACCGCGAGATCGGCGTCGCGGTGCTCGATGCCGGCAAGCACCTGTGGATCGAGAAGCCCGTCGGCCTGACCGAGGCCGACGCGGCCGCGGTCGCGGAGGCCGCGGCACGGAACGATCGCCGCACGGCGGTCGGCTTCAACTACCGCAACGCCCCTGCCGTGCAGGCCGCCCGGGCGATCATCGCCGACGGTCGGCTCGGTGCCGTCACGCACGCGCGGTTCCGGCTGTTCAGCGACTACGCCGCCCATCCCGACGGTGCCCTCACCTGGCGCTACCAGCGCGACCGCGGCGGCAACGGCGTCCTCGGCGACCTGGGCTCGCACGGCGTCGACCTCGTCACCCACCTGCTCGGCGACATCGACGCCGTGGTCGCGGACACGGCGATCTTCATCCCCGAGCGTGCCGAGCCCACGGGTGCCACCTCGGGGCACCAGCTGGCCACGTCCGGCGTGCGCGGCCCCGTCGAGAACGAGGACTACCTGTCGGCGCAGCTGCGGCTCGCGTCCGGGGCGCGCTGCGTGCTGGAGGCGAGCCGGGTCGCGGTGGGGGAGCAGAACTCCTACGGCTTCGAGATCCACGGCACGTCCGGCATGGTGCGCTGGGACTACCGCCGCATGGGCGAGCTCGAGGCCTCGCTCGGAACGGACTTCCAGGACCAGCCCGTCTCGACGGTGCACGTCGGGCCCGGCAGCGGCGACTACGCCGCGTTCCAGCCCGGCGCGGCGAATCCCATGGGCTACGACGACCTCAAGGTCATCGAGGCCCAGCGCTTCCTCCGGTCGGTGGTCACCGGCATCCCCGAGGGCGCCACCGTCGACGATGCGGTGCGCAGCGCCCGCGCACTCGACGCCATGACCCGCTCGGTCGACGAGGGGCGCTGGGTGACGGTCGCGTAGTCCGCGTGGAACGAGTGCCGACGGTCCGCGGACCGTCGGCGCCCGTCGTCCCGTCACCCGCGCGCCGGTTCCGTCCGCAGGGATGCCGTGAGCGCGGCGTCCGCCGCGAGCAGGACCTCGGCCGCGACGGCGACGCCCTCCTCCCGGCCCAGCTCGGTGTCCTCGTGCTCGATGTTGACGAGCATGTCCGGGTCCACCTCGTGCAGGGCGCGGAGGAACTCGGTCCAGTACGCGACGTCGTGGCCCTTGCCGAGCGCCACGAAGTCCCAGGCGGACTCCGTCGGCCACTCGTTGGCCCACTCGTCGCCCCCGAGGTTGGTCCGCGCCTCGTCGACGCCGAGGCGGCGGAAGGAGTTGTCCAGCACACCGTTCAGCGCCGCGTGCTCCGGGTTGATCCGGACGTCCTTGGCGGCCGCGTGCACGACCAGCTCGCCGAGGTGCCGGACCACGGCCACGGGGTCCATCTGCTGCCAGAACAGATGCGAGGCGTCGAGTTCCACGCCGAGGTGCGTGGACCCTGTCCGCTCGACCAACTCGTGCACCGACGCGCTGTTGAAGACGATGTTCTGCGGGTGCAGTTCCAGGGCGACCTTGACGTCGTGGTCGCGGGCGATGCGGTCGGTTTCGCGCCAGAACTCGGTGGCGACCTCCCACTGGTGGTCGAGGACGTCGAGCGCCGCCGAGTTCCAGGCGTTCACCACCCAGTTGGGATGCGCTGCTCCGGGATCGCCGCCGGGTAGCCCGGACATGGTGACGACGCGGTGCTGGCCGAGCCGGGCGGCGAGCCGGATGGACCGGTGGATGTCGTCGGCGTGCCGGCCGCCGATCGCCCGGTTGGGGTGCAGCGGGTTGCCGTTGCAGTTGAGTCCGGCGATGGCGACGCCGGTGCCTTCGAAGATCCCGAGGTAGTCGTCGCGGGCGGTGTCGCTGGCGAGGATGTCGGCGATGTCGGGCACGTGCACCGGCGGCAGGAAACCACCGGTGTTCAGTTCGATACCGGTGAGGCCGACGTCGGCGATCGCGCGGAGCGCCTCGGGCAGCGGGCGGTCGTGGAAGACGGCGTTGTAGAGGCCGAGTTTCATGGGGATTCTCCGTCGGTATGTGTCAGGACTGAGGGAGGAGCGCGGGCACGTCCACGGGTGCTCCGCCGGCGGCGGCGGACCGGGCGACGGCGTCGATGATCTCCATGTTGTGCAGGCCGTCGGCGAAGTCCGCGTTGCGCGGGAGGGATTCGTCGGCGGGCAGGCCGGCGACCTCCTCGAGGAACGCTCGGGCCTGGAAGACGAATCCGTCGTTCTGGCCGATCCCTACGCCGGGCGCGTCCATGGCGAGGCCCCCGCGCCAGTACGGGTGGTCGGGGCCGAGCGTCACGGTTCGCGGCCCATTGAGCCCGTGGTCACCGTCGGCGAACACGACCTGGACCTGCCCGGGGTGGCGGAAGTCGAACGAGGCCGAGCCGCGCTCGCAGAAGACCTCGAACTTCAGGGTGTTGGGGTGTCCGGCCGCCACGCGGGAGACCTGCAGCGCCCCGGTCCCGCCGCCGGCGAAGTCGACGAAGAAGCCGGCGGTGTCGTCGTTCTCGACGGTGTCCCGCTCGGTGCTGACCTCGCCGTGCTCGTGGCCGATCACCCGGCCGAGCGGCTCGGGGCGCGTCGGGAACGCGGTGTGCAGCGTCGCGCCGCGGACGGTGGCGACGGCGCCGCCGAAGAGTTCCGCGATGTAGGTGAGGTGACTGCCGACGTCGGCGAGGGCGCCGGAACCCGCCGGGCCCTTGAACCGCCAGCTGATGGGGCCGTCGGGGTCGCAGGCGTAGTCGGTCCAGTAGGCACCGTCGAAGTTGATGAGCCGGCCGAGGCGCCCGCTGCGTACCAGTTCCCCGAGCAGGGCGATGCCCGGCGAACGGAGGTAGGTCAGGCCGATCCGCCCCAGGACGCCGCGCTCGGCCGCCGCGTCCGCGGCGGTCACCATCGCGCGCGCGTCGTCGAGGGTGTCGGACAGCGGCTTCTCGCAGAGCACGTGCTTGCCGGCGGCGAGGAGCGACTCGACGATCTCCCGGTGCAGGGCGTTGGCCACCACGACGCTGACCACGTCGATGTCGTCCGCGGCGGCGATCGCCTGCCAGGAGGTGTCGTGCCGCTCGAAGCCGAATCGGCGGGCGGTGTCCTGCGCCAGCGGCTCGTAGGCGTCCGCGATCGACACCAGGCGCACGTCCGGCAGCCCGGGGCCGTAGACCGCGGTCGCCGATCGGTAGCCGGCCGCGTGCGCCTTGCCCGCCATCCCGGCGCCGATCACGGCGACGCCGATGCTGGTCCTGCTCATGTTCCCTCCTTCACGGGGTTGCTGCGATCTCCGTCACGACCTAGTGTCGATGTGAGTTGGAGCGCTCCAATAATCATGGGCAATGTTCATATGTCCTGTCAAGAGGGAGGCGGCATGGCGGCACGGAGGCCCACGATCTACGACGTCGCGACGCGAGCGGGTGTGTCGAAATCCCTGGTCTCGCTGGTGCTGCAGGGGTCGCCCCGGGTCGGGGAGGGGTCGCGCCGCGCGGTCGAGGAGGCGATCGCGGAGCTCGGGTACCGTCCCAGTCGGGCGGCGGCGAATCTCGCCGCCCGGCGTACGCGCACCGTCGGGGTGCTGATCGACGACTACACGAACCTGTGGTTCGTCGACCTCGTTCGCGGCCTGCACGCCGCGCTCGGCCCGGCCGGTTACCGGCTGGCGGTCGTCGACGTCGCGACCGCGGACCAGGCCGAGGACCCCGTCGAATCCATGCTCTCGATGCGGGTCGACGGCCTTGTGCTCGGCATGGACCCGCCTCGATCGCTGCTCGAGCGCGATGATCTCTCGCTGCCCCCGGTGGTGGTCGCGGGCACCCGGGCGGTGCGGGACGAGCGGTTCGACGCGGTGGCCAACGACGATGCGGCAGGGGCGCGCCTCGTTGCGCGCCACCTCGTGGAACTCGGCCATCGCACGCTCGGGCAGGTCTGCGCCGGCGGCGGAGCGGGCGCCGCGCGCCGCGCCGCGTTCGCCGCCGAGGCCGCTCGGCTGGGCGTGAGCGTGGCCGAGGCCTCGTGGCGCGACGAGGCCTCGGACGAGGCCGGTTTCCGCGCCGCGACGGAGCTGCTCGCCGCGTCCCCCGGGGTCAGCGCGGTGTTCGCGGCCAACGACGTCCTGGCCGTCGGCGTGCTCGGCGCGGCGCGGGAGCGCGGCCTCGACGTGCCGCGCGACCTCTCCGTCGTCGGCTACGACGACACCTCGCTGGCCTCCACCCGGCTGGTGGGGCTGACGACGGTCGACGACCGCAGCTTCGAGGTGGGTCGCCGTGCGGGTTCTCTCCTGTGCGACCGAATGGGGGCGGACGGTGGCGCGCCGGCCCCGTCGGGGCGTGAGAGTCGGGTTCTCGCACCACGACTGGTCGTCCGGCGTACCACGGCGCCGCGTGGGTGAGCGGCGGAGGAGTGCAATGTGCGTATGTCTGAACAAACACTAGGCAAGCGGTGTGATCTGTACTACATTCAGCTCAGCGAGTGGGTCGTCTCACTCGGTGAGGTCGAAGGATACAGCAATGAAGAAGACCACGCAGCGGCCGCGGAGGCTCCGCAGCCTGCTCGCCGCGACGGCGGCCGGCACGGCCGCGCTCATCACGGTGGTGGGGTGCTCGAGCACCGGCGGCGCACCCGCGACAACGGTGACGGTGGCGCCGGGGTCGGCTCGGCCGGCACCAAGCGCCTGACCATCGCCATGGTCACGCACCAGCAACCCGGCGACACCTTCTGGGACCTCATCCGCAAGGGCGCGGAGATGGCGGCCAAGAAGGACAACGTCACCCTCCGCTACTCCAACGATCCGCAGGCGCCCAACCAGGCGAACCTGGTGCAGGCGGCGATCGACAGCAAGGTCGACGGGATCGCGCTCACGCTCTCCACGCCGAACGCCTTCCAGGCCGTCGTGCAGAACGCGCAGAAGGCCGGGATCCCGGTGTCCGCCTTCAACGCCGGGTACAACGATTACGCGCGGATGGGGATCCAGCAGTACTTCGGCCAGGACGAGACCACCGCCGGCGTCGCTGTCGGCGAGCGGCTCGCCGAGGAGGGCGCGAAGAAGGCCATCTGCATCATCCAGCAGCAGGGCCAGGTCCAGCTCGAATCGCGCTGCGCGGGCGTGCGGACCGGCCTCGCGGGCGGCACCGTCGAGAACCTCAACGTCAACGGTGAGGACATGACCGACGTGCAGTCGAAGGTCAACGCCAAGCTGCAGCAGGACCCGAGTATCGACACCGTCGTCGCGCTCGGTGCGCCCTTCGCGCTGACCGCGACCCAGGCGGTCGAGGGGGCGGGGAGCAAGGCGCGCATCGTCACCTTCGATACCAACGCGGCCCTGGTCGGCGCCATCCAGAACGGGAAGGTCGCGTGGGCCGTCGACCAGCAGCCCTACCTCCAGGGATACCTCGCCATCGACTCGCTGTGGCTGCAGATCATCAACGGCAACACCATCGGCGGCGGCCAGGCCGTGTTCACCGGCCCGGCCTTCATCGACAAGACCAACGTCGACAAGGTGGCCGAGCTCGCCAAGGGCGGTACCCGCTGATGACCACCGACGAGGCGCTCGACCTCAGCACACACACGCCGGTCACCGATGAGCGGGTCAAGAAGCAGAAGCCCCTGCAGCGGCTCATCCTTCGCCCCGAGGTGGGCGCGCTGATCGGTGCGATCGGGATCCTGATCTTCTTCCTGATCGTCGCCCCGCCCTTCCGGAGCCCGGAGGCCTTCGCCACCGTCCTCTACGCCAGCTCGACGATCGGCATCATGGCCTGCGGCGTCGCCGTGCTCATGATCGGCGGCGAGTTCGACCTCTCGACCGGGGTGGCGGTGACCTTCTCGTCGCTCGCGGCGTCGATGCTCGCTTACAACCTCCACCTGAACACCTGGGTGGGATCCGTACTCGCCCTGGGGCTGTCGCTCGCGGTCGGCGCGTTCAACGGCTACATGGTGATGCGCACCAAGATCCCGAGCTTCCTCATCACGCTGGCCACCTTCCTCATGATCACCGGCATCAACCTGGCGGTCACCAAGATGGTCACCGGCCAGGTCGCCACCCCGACCATCGCGGACATGGAGGGATTCGGTTCGGCGCAGGCCGTCTTCTCGTCGACGATCCACGTCTTCGGTGTCGGGATCAAGGTGACGGTGCTGTGGTGGATCCTGTTCACGGTGGTCGCCACGTACGTTCTCATGCGCACCCGCGTGGGGAACTGGATCTTCGCCGTCGGTGGTAACCAGGATTCCGCACGGGCCGTGGGCGTCCCGGTCACCAAGGTCAAGATCGGCATGTTCATGTTCGTGGGCTTCTGCGCCTGGTTCGTCGGGCAGCACCTGCTGTACGCCTACGACACCGTCCAGTCGGGGCAGGGCGTCGGCAACGAGTTCCTGTACATCATCGGCGCCGTCATCGGTGGCTGCCTCCTCACCGGCGGGTACGGCACTGCGGTGGGCGCGATGATCGGCGCCTTCATCTTCGGCATGGTCAACCAGTGCATCGTCTACGCCGGCTGGAACCCCGACTGGTTCAAGTTCTTCCTCGGCATCATGCTGCTGTTCGCCGTGATCGCCAACAACGCATTCCGCAACTTCGCCGCGAAGAGGTGACCCCATGACCACGGACGACATCACGGCCGAGACCCCCGAGACCGGCGACGACAAGGTCGCGCTGATCGAGCTCAAGGACGTCGGCAAGCAGTACGGCAACATCATCGCGCTCAAGGGGATCAATCTCCGGGTGTTCCCCGGCGAGGTCACCTGCGTGCTCGGTGACAACGGCGCGGGCAAGTCGACGCTGATCAAGACGATGGCCGGGCTGCACAAGCCCAGCGAGGGTGAGGTCCTCGTCGACGGCGAGGTCACCACCCTCGACTCGCCGAAGGACGCGCTCGCGAAGGGCGTCGCCACGGTCTATCAGGATCTCGCAGTCGTGGGCCTGATGCCGGTGTGGCGCAACTTCTTCCTCGGGCAGGAGCTGCGTTCGGGCTTCCTCAAGAGTCTCGACGTGCAGACCATGCGCGCGACGACGAAGGAGGAGCTGTTCAAGATGGGCATCGACCTGCCCGACGTGGACGCGCCGATCAGTTCGCTGTCCGGCGGCCAGCGGCAGTGCGTCGCGATCGCCCGGGCGATCTACTTCGGTGCGCGGGTGCTGATCCTCGACGAGCCCACTGCGGCGCTGGGCGTCAAGCAGTCCGGCATGGTGCTGCGATACATCACCGCGGCGAAGGAGCAGGGCTTCGGGGTCGTCTTCATCACCCACAACCCGCACCACGCGTACATGGTGGGCGATCACTTCGTCCTCCTCAACCGAGGCCGGCAGAAGCTCGACTGCACCTACGACGAGATCAGCCTGGAGGAGCTCACGTCGCAGATGGCGGGAGGCGACGAGCTCGAGACGCTCAGCCACGAACTGCGTCGGTGAGCGCATGACGGAAACACTCCTCGAACGCTTCGGCCGGCGGCTGCGCGTCGCGATGATCGGCGGCGGGATCGGCAGCTACATCGGTGAGACCCACGCCATCGCGCTGCGCGCCGACGGACTGTGGGATCTGGTCGCGGGGGTCTTCTCCCGGAACCCGGAGACCAATGCGGCCACCGCCCGGTCGTGGCTGGTGCCGCCGGACCGCACCTACGCCGATCACCGCGCCCTCATCGCGGGTGAGTCCGCGCGCGCGGATCGCGTCGACGCGGTGATCGTCGCGACCCGGCCGTCGAGCCACGCCGAGATCGCCTGCGACCTCCTGGCCGCCGGTTTCCACGTGATCTCCGAGAAGCCGCTCACCGACACCGGCGCCGCCGCCGGCCGAGTCGCGGCCGCGGTCGCGGAGTCGGGCCGCAGGCTCCTGCTCACCCATTGCTACAGCGGCTATCCCATGGTGCGCCAGGCGCGGGAGATGGTCGCCCGCGGCGACCTGGGCCGGATCACACTGGTCGAGAGCCGGTTCGCCGGCGGGATGTACGCGGCGAGCACGCCGCCCGGCTCGTGGCGCGTGGACGGGACCGAGGGCGGGGTCACCGCGCTCATCGCCGACCTCGGCACGCACGCGCTGCACCTCGCCGAGTTCGTCGCGGGCCGCCGCATCACGACGGTGCGCGCGGACCTCGCGCGGATCGACCCCGCGCACGCGGCGTTCGACAACGCGTACCTGACCCTCGGATTCGACGGCGGCGCGCGCGGGCGCTGCTGGAGCACCTCCCAGGCGGCCGGGGCGACGCACGGCCTCGCGGTTACCGTCTACGGCGACCGCGGCAGCCTGGCCTGGGACCACGACACCCCGGAGACCCTGTGGTGGCGCGCGGACGGCGAGGCCGATCGTCTGCTCACCGAGGCCGGCCCCGGGGCGAGCCCGGCCGCGCTCGCCGCGGCGCGGTTCACGGCCGGACACCCGGACGGGTACGCCCTCGCCTTCGCGAACCTATACCGCGACTTCGCATTCGCGCTGCTGGCAGAGGAACTCGGCGACGACCCCGCTCCGTACCTGGCCGATCTCCCCGACGTCGACGACGGCGTCCGCACCCTCGCCGTCGTCGAGGCCGCCGTCCGGTCCGACGAGGCCGGGCGCGAGGTCGTCGTCGACGCCTGACCACCCCGATCCGAATCGAGAGAACATGACAGAGCCGATCCGCGTGGCCCTCGTGGGCTGCGGCAACATCGCCCTGGGCTTCCACATCCCCGCATATCTCGCCGCCGACGACCGGTTCCGCATCGTCGGCATCGCCGATCCGACGCCCGAGCGGCTCGAACTGGGCCGCGCGGCCGCGGGACTCACACCCGAGCAGGTGCACGCCGACGTCGCGGAACTGCTGGCCCGCGACGACGTCGACGCGCTCGACCTGTGCACGCCGCAGCACCTGCACCGCGATGTCGCGGTCGCCGCGGCCCGCGCCGGCAAGCACGTGCTGTGCGAGAAGCCGATCGCCGCCGTCCCCGCCGACGCCGAGGCCATGCGCGCCGCCGCAGCGGAGGGGGCACGGTGCTCGCCGTCGTCGCGAACTACCTGTTCTTCCCGGAAGTGGTCGCGCTCAAGGCGATCATCGACTCGGGCGAGCTGGGCGAGATCCGCACGGCGCGGGTCGACATGCTCGGGGTCCTCGACCTGCCCGGCGCGGCGGGCTACCGGCCCGCGTGGCGGCACGATCCCGCGCAGGCGGGCGGGGAGTCCTCGTCGACATGCTGCACGGGGTCTACCTCGCCGAGGCCCTGCTCGGTGCCCGCGCGGAGCGGGTCTCGGCGTTCGTGGACAGCGCGACCGACGGCGACGCCGTCGAAGGACTCGCACTGTGCCGTCTGGAGGCCGGTCGCAGGGCGGCGCTGGTGAACATCGCCTGGGGCATGGGCCAGGGCGGGATCGCGGTCGAGGGCGACCGCGGCCGCGCCGTCGCGCACTACCGGGCGGACGGGACGATGCCGTGGGCGCCGTTCGAATCCCTCACCGTCACGACGGAATCCGGGACGCGGATCGTCGATCTCCCGGCGGGCGCCGAACTCGAGCCGCTCATCGCCGCGTCGATGCGGGACACCGTGCTCGACTTCGCCGATGCGATCGAGGGCGACCGTGCGCCCGTCGTCGACGCCGCGGTGGCCCGCCACATCCTGGAGATCACCGTGGCCGCGTACGCGTCCGGTGCGCTCGGCGCGACCGTCCCGCTCCCGCTCGACGGTGCGCTGTTCGCCTCGGGGTCGCGGGGCTCACCGAGATCGGCGTGCCCGACGACTCCTTCGTCCGTCGCCGCGGTCTGTTCGGCCTGACGGCGCCGGCGGTGTCCGGGATCGAGGTCTGACGTGCAGATCGGACTACTCACGGACAGCCTCTCGGAGCTGACCCGCGCGAAGGCGCTGGACACCGCAGTCGAACTCGGCGTCGAGACCGTCGAGATCGGGCTCGGCGGGGCGCACGGCGGATGGTCGCCAGCGCCGCACGCCGATCTGGCGGAGCTGCTGGACGACGGCGCCGCCCGCACGACCCTCGCGCGCGACGTCGCCTCGCGGGGGCTGCGGCTCGAAGCGTTCAACGCCGCCGGGAATCCGCTGCGCCCCCGGCACGGCGAGCGCGACGCCGCCGTGCTGCGCGGCGCTCTGCAACTGGCCCAGGAGTTCGAGATCGGCACGGTGGTCACGATGTCCGGCCTCCCCGGCTATCCGGGCGACACCGTTCCGCCGTGGATCACCACCGTCTGGCCGCCCGAGAACCTGGAACTGCTGGATTACCAGTGGGAACGCGCGATCGACTGGTGGGGTCCGATCGCCGACGACGCCCGCGCCCGCGGCGTGCGGATCGCCGTCGAGATGCACGCGAACCAACTCGTCTACAGCGTGCCGGGGCTCCTGCGGCTGCGCGCCGCGGTCGGTGACGTCGTGGGCGCGAATTTCGACCCCAGCCACCTGATCTGGATGGGCGCCGATCCGCTCGCCGCGATCCGCGCTCTGGAGGGCGCGATCCATCACGTGCACGCCAAGGACACCCGCATCGAGGACCGCGCCGCGGTCGCATCGCGGCTGGAGACCGTCCCGAACCCGCGCACCGAGGACCGGGCCTGGAACTACGTCGCGGTCGGCACCGGGCAGCCCGACGGAGTCGATTTCTGGGTGCGGTTCATCGCGGGCCTGCGCCACGCGGGCTACGACGGTCCGCTGTCCATCGAGAACGAGGATTACACGCTGGGGCAGCGCGAATCGGTCGCGCTGGCCGTCGAGACGCTGCGTGCCGCGCAGAACCTGGAGGAGGTGCGATGACAGGACCCGCATCGCGGTGTTGGGCTGCGGCCGGATCGGGCGCGTGCACGCCGATTCCGTCGCGGTCACCCGCCGCGCCGAGCTGACGTGGGTGTTCGACCCGGTCGAGACGGCTGCGAAAGAGGTGGGCGAGCGCTACGGCGCCGCCTGGACCACCGACGTCGAGGAGGTCCTCGCGGCCGATGATGTGGACGCCGTCGTGGTCGCCTCGCCGACCCCGACGCACGTCGACCTGCTGACCCGCGCGGTGCGTTCGGGACGGACCGTGCTGTGCGAGAAGCCCATCGACCTCGACATCGCCCGGGTCGATGCCTGTCGCGCCGATCTCGGGGAGCTCACCGACAAGGTGATGCTGGGTTTCAACCGGCGGTTCGACTCCTCGTTCGCCGAGGTCCGCGACCGCGTCGAGGCGGGGGAGGTCGGCCCGCTGGAGCAGCTGACCATCGTCAGTCGCGACCCCGCGCCGCCGCCGACGGAGTACGTCGCCTCATCGGGTGGCCTGTTCCGGGACATGATGATCCACGATCTCGACCTTGCCAGGTTCTTCCTCGGCGAGGTGGTGGCCGTGTCGTCGCTGGGATCGAACCTGGTCTCCGAGGAGATCAGGGCTGCCGGCGATGTCGACGGCGCGATGGTCGTGCTGCGCGGCGCCGGCGGGCAGTTGGCGACGATCACCAACTCCCGGCGTTGCGCCTACGGCTACGACCAGCGGCTGGAGGCGTTCGGCACGTTGGGCGCGCTGTCCGTGGCCAACCAGCACGCGACTTCCGTGTCGTTCTCGGGGGCTGCGCACACCGGCGCCGCGGGGCCGGCGCTGAACTTCTTCCTCGACCGCTACACGCCGGCCTATCGTGCGGAGCTCGATGCCTTCGTCACGATGACCGAGACCGGCGGCGCGGCGTCACCGGGGTTCGACGACGGCCGCGCGGCCCTGGTGCTCGCCGACGCCGCCGCGGAGTCCCTCCGCACCGGAGCCGTGGTCGAGGTCCGGGCATGACGGTGCGCTGGGGCCTGCTGTCGACGTCGGGGATCGGTCGGGTCGCGGCCCGCGCGATCGCCGCCGCCGACGCGGCCGTGCTCGCCGCCGTCGCCGGCCGGGATTCCGGCCGCGCCGCGGCGTACGCGGCCGAGGTCGGGGCGCCCGTCGCGTACGGGACGTACGAGGAACTGCTGGCCGACGCCGGCATCGACGCGGTCTACGTGCCGCTGCCGATCACGCTGCACGCCCAGTGGGCGATCCGGGCCCTGGAGGCGGGCAAGCACGTGCTGTGCGAGAAGCCGCTCACCCTGGATCCGGCTGATGCGGTAGCGGTGTTCGACGCCGCGGAGCGCGCGGGGCGGCGCGCCATCGAGGGCTTCATGTGGCGGCTGCACCCGCAGACGTCGCTCGTCCGCAGCCTGCTCGCCCAGGGCACGATCGGTGACCTGACGCTCGTCCGCGCCGCGCTCAGCGTGAGCGCGCCCGTGGGCGACATCCGGCGCACCACCGCGCTCGGCGGCGGCGCGCTCGCCGACCTCGGCGGCTACTGCGTCAGCGCGGTCCGGCTGTTCGGCGGCGAGCCGTCGACGGTGCGCGCCGTGCGGGTCGCCGACCCCGCCGGGACGGGCGACGGCCACGACCTGCGCGCGTCCGCGATCTTCGAACTCGCCTCCGGCGCAATCGGACTGATCGACGTCGGCCTCGACCTCGAGCGCCGCGACCAGCTCGAGCTCGTCGGTACGGACGGGCGGATCGTCGTCGACGACCCGTGGCTGTGCCGGTTCGGCACCGTCGAGCTGATCCGGGGTGAGCGGTCCGAGCGCCGGCCCGTGGATCCGGACGGTGCCTTCCGGCTCGCCGCAGCGGGTCCGGACAACGAGGACGCCTACCGGATCGAGTTCGAGGCCGCGAGCGCCGCGTTCGCCGGGGCGGCCCCGGCCTTCGGCCGCGACGACGCGGTCGCGCAGGCGCGCGCTCTCGCCGCGACGCGGCGCTCGGCCGCGGAGTCCGTCACCGTCGCCCTGTAGCGAGGGGCGCGGCAGCATCCGGCCCGACGGTGCCGTCACCGTCGGGCCGTGGCGTGTCCGCCCGCGGTCGCGGGGAGCCGGAGCGCGCCCGCGAGCGGGACCAGCAGGAGCGCGGCGAAGGGGACGAACGCCACCCGGTAGCCGAGTTCGACGGCGTCGGGCCCGGCGACGCTCGTGCCGAGTCGCGCCGCCGCGGCGGCCGCGGCGACGCCCAGGGCGGTGCCCACCTGCTGCAGGGTCGACGAGAGGCCGTTCGCGGCGGGCAGCAGGGGCGCGGGCACGTCGGCGAACATGACGGTGTTGTACGCGCTGAAGCCGATCGACCGGACAGCCCCGGAGAAGACGAGCAGCGCGGCGATGACCGGCGTCGGCGTCCCCGCGTGGACCCAGGCGAAGGCGAGCAGCGTCGCCGCGCCCGCGATGATCGACCACACCAGGGTGCGCCGGAATCCCAGCAGCCGGATGATCGGCGAGGTGAGCGGCTTGATCCCCAAGTTGCCGGCGAAGACCGCGGTCACCATGGCGCCGGCCGCCGTCGCGCTCCACCCGAAGCCGGCCTGGAAGAGCAGGACGAACAGGAACGGAGCTCCGGTGATCACGAGGCGGTACACCGAGCCGCTCACGTTGCCCGCGCGGAAGGTCTTGATGCCCATGACGGCCGGGTCGAACAGCGGATGCTCGCGCCGGATCATGCCCCGCGCCGCAGTGGCGCCGAGGAGCACGGCCGCCCCGAGCAGCGCCGTGACGGCCCACGGCCGGTCTCCCTGCAGGAGTTCGACGCCGCCGGTCAGGCACACGACCGCGCCTGCCGTGCACAGGTAGCCCCAGCGGTCGAGCGCGGTCCGGATCCGTACCTCGTTCCGGGGGATCAGCCACGCGCCGCCCACCGCCAGCGCGACCCCGATCGGCACGTTGACCAGGAAGATCCACCGCCAGCCCAGGGCGTCGGTGATGGCGCCACCGAGGGACGGCGCGATCACCGGCGCGATCAGCGAAGGCCACGTCAGATAGGCCATCGCCGCGAGCAGGTCGACCGGTCGCACCGACCGCAGGACCGCGATCCGGCCCACCGGGATCATCAGCGCTCCCGCGACGCCCTGGGCGATGCGGAAAAGGCACAGCCACAGCAGGTCCGGAGCGAGGGCGCACGCCACCGAGGCGACCGTGAACCCGGCGACCGACCACAGGAAGACGCGCCGCGTGCCGTACCGCTCCGCGATCCATCCCGCGGCGGGGATGGCCACCGCAACGGCCAGCAGATAGCCGACGATCGCGGGGCTCACTCCCGCCGGAACGACCCCGAACTCGTCGGCGACGGCGGGCGCAGCGGTTTGCAGCACCGTCCCGTCGAGGTTCTCGAGGAACAGCGCGCCCGCCACGAGGAGCGCGAGCGGGCGGCTGAAGCTCGTCGCCTCGCGCGGCCCGAGCCGCACACCGATCTTCGACATGTCCATATGTTCGGTCAAATGAAGCTGAGGTGCAAGTTCTCAGTCGTACGCGCCGCACACCTGCTGGTCCCAGTCGATCACCGAGCCGGTGACCACGCCACTGCGGTCCGAGAGCAGGAAGACCACCGCCGCCGCGGCGTCCGCGGTGGATGCCAGGCGACCTGCGGGCAGGCCGGCCCCGGCGCGCTCGGCCCAGTCGTCGGGGGCGTCGTGGAACCTCTTCTGCACCAGGGCCTCGCCCTCCGTCTCGGTCCAGCCGATGTTGAGGCCGTTGATCCGGATCCGGTCGAAGCGGTGCGCGTGCGCCGCGTTCTTCGTGAGCCCGATCAGCCCGGCCTTCGCGGCGACGTACGGGGCCAGGTAGGGCTGTCCGCCGTGCGCCGACATCGAGATGATGTTCACGACGGTGCCGGGTGCCCGCCGCGCGCGCATGTCACGCACCGCCGCGGCCATGGTGAAGAAGGGCGCGCGGAGATTGATCGCGATGTGCTCGTCGAAGAGCTCGGGAGTGGTCTCGGTCAGGGTGCCGCGCGACGTGAGACCCGCAGCGTTGCACAGACAGTCGACCCGTCCGAAGGCCGCCACGACCTCATCGACCGATCCCGTCGCCTGCGTCGGATCGGCGACGTCGGCGCGCACGAACAACGCCTGGGCGCCGTTGTCGGCCAACTCGGAGCGCAGCGCCTCCCCGGTGGCGGCGTCCCTCCCGGTGAAGGCGACGCGAGCTCCCGCAGCGGCGGCCTCCCGGACGACCGCGGCGCCCACGCCGCGGCTGCCGCCCGACACCATGACCACCTTGTCCGCCAACTCGGCGGGCCGCGCGATCACGGGCGGTGCCGCTCGTCGAGGGCCGCGAGTTCGGCCGCGAACGCCGCCGGCGCGAGGCCGGCGTCGAGTGCCCGGCGGGTCAGCTCGGCCTGCGTCTCGCCGTGCATGCCGCCCAGCGGCTGGTCCCGGTCCAGGTTCGACGGGAAGGCGTACCCCTCCGCGGAGGCGGCGATGAGGTTCTCCACGCCGCGCGAGTCCCCGCTCGCGGCGAGTGCCACCAGCTCGGGGTAGACGGCACGCAGGATCGCGGAACGGTCCACGGCGTCCATGGCGCGTCCGAACGCGGAGCTGATCTGCAGCAGGTTCGCCATCCGACGGATGCCCGTCGAGCGGTTGGACCCCGCGGCGTGGAACAGCGCGGGGTTGAAGAACACCGCGTCGCCGGCGTGGAGCTCGAGCTGGACGTGGTTGGCCTCGAAGTACTCCCGGAACTCCGGCAGATTGAAGGCGAGGTAGCCGGGCTCGTAGCGCTGCGAGTACGGCAGGTACAGGGTGGGGCCCGAGGAGACGGGCATGTCCACCTGCGCAACGGCGCCCTGGAGGGTGAGCGCGGGGGAGAGCAGGTGCGTGTGCCGTCGGAACCGCTTCGCCGTCTCCGGGGCCATGAAGCCGAGGTGGTAGTCGCGGTGCGGGGACTGCGCGGTCCCGCCGGGGTTCACCACGTTGATCGCGGAGGTCACCTGGTACATCGGGCCCAGCCACGCGGTCGCGACCAGCGCAAGCACGTCGTTCGCGTAGTAGCGGGCGAACGACGCCGGGTCGCGGAGCGCGTGCTTCTGGAGGGCGTTCCAGATCCGGTCGTTGGCCCCCGGCGCGGCGAAGTGGTCGCCCCCGCCGGCACCGGTCGCCCGCTGCGCGGCGATCATGGCGGTGAACAGCTCGGTCGACGCCCGCAGACCGTGCCGGTCGTCGAAGGCGCGGTCGAAGACGACGATGCCGGGGCCCGTCAGGAGTGCCTGGGCGATCTCGTCGGACAGCTCCTCGCGCGCCACCGGATCCGCCGCGGCGTCGACGGCCGCGGCCCCGTAACAGAGGACGCCGCGGACCGCCCGGTCCGCGTACGGGTACAGGCCCAGGTCGGTCTCGGTCTCGAGGAGGGCGGTGAACTCGTCGAGGCGGCAGTCGGCCTCGGTGAACCGGCCCGCGCGGCCGGGTGCACCGGCCCGAGGCGGGAAGGTGGTGGACATATCGGTCATCCTGACGTCGATGTGAAGCGGGAGTGGGGATTCGGTGTCTTCGGTGTCGCGCCCCGGAATCATCGTGGCAAGCTGTCGGGGTCCCCGATACCCCGCAAATCCCTCAAGAATCCCTCAGCGCGGAGGTCCTGCGATGGCGCACTCGCATCCGGTCCGTGAGATCGCGCGGCAGGCGGGCGTCAGCGAGGCCACCGTCGACCGGGTGCTGCACGGTCGCGCCGGGGTGCGCGAGGGGACGGCGGCGCAGGTCCGCCAGGCCATCGCGGATCTCGACAGGCAGCGCTCGCAGCTGCGGCTGTCGGGGCGGCGATTCATGCTCGATCTCGTCATGGAGACCCCGCGGCGGTTCTCGGACCTCACCCGCGCCGCTCTCGAGGCCGAGCTCCCGGCCCTGCGCCCCGCCGTGTTCCGCGCCCGGTACCACGTGCGGGAGGTGTGGGAGCCCGGGGAACTGATCGCGGAACTCGACGGTATCGCGCACCGCGGCAGTCACGGCGTCGTGCTCAAGGCGCCCGACACCCCCGGCGTCGCGGCGGCGATCGGACGCCTCACCGCGCGCCGCATCCCCGTGGTCACGGTGGTCACCGACGTCCCGCAGAGCACGCGGATCGCATACGTGGGCATGGACAATCACGCTGCGGGAGCGACGGCGGCGCACCTCGTCACCCAGTGGACGGGGGAGTCCACCGGAACTCTGATGGTGGTCACCAGCGGCCGGCTGTTCCGGGGCGAGGAGGAGCGGGAAACGGGCTTCCGCGCCGAGATCGCGCGGGTGGACCCGGCGCGGCGCGTCGTCGGCATCGACGACACGGGCGGACTCGACGCGGTGTGCCGCACGGAGACGGCCGCGGTGCTCGCCCGCGAGCCCGACATCGCCGCGGTCTACTCGCCCGGCGGAGGCAACCGGGGGATCCTCGCGGCCTTCGACGACGCCGGGAGGGCCTGCCGCGCCTTCATCGCCCACGACCTCGCCGAATCGAACCGCGAACTGCTACTGGCGGGCAGGATCTCCGCCGTCCTGCACCACGACCTGCGTGCGGATCTGCGCGGCGCGGCGCACGCCGTCATGGCGTTCCACGGCGCGATCGACGGACCGCACCGGCCGCGGCCCACCGCGATCCAGATCGTCGTGCCGACCAATCTGGCCGCGGTGGACGGCTAGCGGCTGAACACCGAGACGTCGAAGAAATAGCGCGACGCGCGGTACACGTGGCGCCCCAGCTCGATCGCGGTCCCGGACTCGTTGAAGGCGACGCGCTGCATCGTCAGCACGGCGCCGCCGGCCGGTTCGTCGAGCAGGCGCGACTCGTCGTCGTCGGAGATGCGGGCGCCGATTCGCTGCTGCGCCTGGGCGATCGTGAGGCCGCGCCCTCGGAGGCACTGGTACAGGCCCTTGCTCTGCAGCTCGTCGGGGGCCGGGGCGAGCTCGGCGGGGATGTAGTTGGTCAGGATCGCCAGCGGCACGTCGTCGGCGCTGCGGAGGCGACGGATCGAGACCACCTGCGCGTCGTGCTCGATGCCCAGCTCGTCGGCGATCTCCTCGTCGGGCCGGCCGAGACGGTAGTCGAGCAGCTCCGTCGAGGGGGTCTGACCGGCGGCGATCAGATCCTCGTAGAGGCTGGTGAGTTCCACCGCGCGGTGCACCTCGTTGCGCACCACCTGCGTGCCGACGCCGCGCTTGCGCACCAGCAGGCCCTTGTCCACGAGGGCCTGGATCGCCTGTCTGGCGGTCGGGCGGGACAGGGTGAGCCGCTTGGCGAGGTCGATCTCGTTCTCGATCCGGTCACCCGGCACCAGCTCGCCGTTCAGGATGGAACGCTCGAGGGCCTGGGCCAGCTGGTAGTACAGCGGCACGGGGCTGGTGCGGTCCAGTTCGACCGAGACGGGGCAGGTGACATGCGATGCATTCTAGTGCACCGGCGGCGCTGTCGCGGTCGATGATCGGTGTTTGTTCGTACAATCATCCCTTGCCGCTCGGCCGCGGTTATGTCCGCACATATGAATCGTATGTCGCCTCGCTGCTGGTGCGCGCTCCGAGCGTCTGATGCTCTCGACGGATGAGTCATCGCAGGTAGAAGCCTATTGAAGAATGTCGCCTCCTTCTGTTAGATTGACAGGACAAACGAGCGGGAGTGATCCACGTCTCGTCCGGGACCAGGGCTAAGGAGGGCCTCCCACATGACTGACGCCGGTACCCACGGTGCGCCGTTCGACCTGATCACCATCGGGCGGGTGGGGGTCGACATCTACCCCCTGCAGGACGGAGTCGGGCTCGATCAGGTCGAGACCTTCGGCAAGTATCTCGGGGGCAGTGCGACCAACGTCGCGGTGGCCGCCTCGCGCCACGGCCGACGGTCCGCGGTCATCACCGCGACCGGCGCGGATCCGTTCGGGCGGTTCGTCCATCGGGAACTGGTGCGCCTGGGCGTCGACGACCGGTACGTCGGCGAGGTCCGCGGCCTGAATACGCCCGTCACGTTCTGCGAGATCTTCCCGCCGGACGACTTCCCCCTGTACTTCTACCGCGACCCGATCGCGCCGGACCTCAAGCTCGACGACGATGCGCTCGACCTCGAGGCGATCCGCGCCGCGAAGATCTTCTGGGCCACCGTCACCGGCCTGTCCCGCGAGCCGAGTCGCTCCGCCCACCACACCGCGTGGACCGCCCGCGGCCGCGCCCCGCTGACGGTGCTCGACCTCGACTACCGGCCGATGTTCTGGGAGTCCCCCGAGGTCGCGAGCCAGGAGGTCGGCAAGGCGCTCGAGCACGTCACCGTCGCCATCGGCAACCGGGAGGAGTGCGAGGTCGCGGTCGGCGAGGCCGAGCCCGATCGCGCCGCGGACGCCCTGCTGGAACGCGGCGTCGAACTCGCCGTGGTCAAGCAGGGCCCCAAGGGAGTCCTGGCGAAGACCCGCGATGAGCGCGTCGAGGTCGCGCCGCACTTCGTCGACGTGATCAACGGGCTCGGCGCCGGCGACGGCTTCGGCGGCGCCGTCTGCCACGGCCTGCTCGCCGGGTGGCCGCTCGAACGGGTGCTCCGCTTCGCCAACGTCGCGGGCGCCATCGTCGCCTCGCGGCGCGAATGCTCCACCGCCATGCCCACCACCGCCGAGGTGGAGACCGTCATCGAGGAACGGGACACCGATCATGTCTGATATCGCCCGCCCGACGACCGGGCCGCTCACCGCCGACGACTTCGCGCGCCTGCGCTCCGCGCGACACGAGAACCCCGACGCCATCGCCGACGTCCTCGGCGCCCGGATCCGCCGCCCGCTGGTCCGCGGCGACCGCCGGCTGCTCATCGTGGCCGCGGACCACCCCGCCCGCGGCGCGCTCGGCGTCGGCTCCGACGCCATGGCCATGGCGGACCGGTACGAGCTGCTGCAGCGGATGGCCCTCGCGCTCTCCCGCCCCGGGGTCGACGGCGTGCTCGGCACTCCCGACGTCATCGAAGATCTGGCCCTGCTGGGCCTGCTCGACGACAAGATCGTGGTCGGCTCCATGAACCGCGGCGGCCTCCGCGGAGCGGCGTTCGAGATGGACGACCGGTACACTGCCTACGACGTCCCGTCGATGCGGCGCGACGGTCTCGACTTCGGCAAGCTGCTCGTGCGCGTCGACCTCGACGACCCCGGCACCGTCGCCACCCTCGAGGCGACCGCCCGCGCGGTCGACGCCGCGGCGGCCGCCAAGCTGCCGATCATGCTGGAGCCCTTCATGAGCCGGCGCACCGACGGCAAGATCGGCAACGACCTGTCCACCGAGGCCGTCATCAACTCGGTCGCCATCGCCTCGGGCCTCGGCAACACGTCCGCGTACAGCTGGCTCAAGCTTCCGGTGGTCGACGACATGGAGCGCGTGATGGCCGCGACCACGATGCCCACGCTGCTCCTCGGCGGCGACCCCGGCGGCGATCCCGCCGCCGTCTACGCCTCGTGGGCCAAGGCCCTCGCTCTGCCCGGCGTCCACGGGCTCGTCGTCGGCCGGACGCTGCTCTACCCGCGCGACGGTGACGTGACCGCCGCCGTCGACACCGCCGCCGCCCTCGTGCACGGCGCCTGAACCCGAACCACCACTCCCGCAGAAGGACACGCTCCATGACCACCACCGAGACCCTGACCGTCGTCCCGCACTGGATCGACGGCAGCGAGTACCCGTCCACCAGCGGCCGCACCGCCGACGTCTACGACCCGGCCCTCGGCGTCGTCACCAAGCGCGTCGCCCTCGCCGACCGCGCCGAGATCGATGCCGCCGTGGCCTCCGCGAAGAAGGCCTCCGCGAACTGGGGCGAGCTGTCCCTCGCCAAGCGCCAGGCGGTGCTGTTCTCCTTCCGCGAGCTCCTCAACGCCCGCAAGGGCGAGCTCGCCGAGATCATCACCAGCGAGCACGGCAAGGTGCTCTCCGACGCGCTGGGCGAGATCAGCCGCGGCCAGGAGGTCGTCGAGTTCGCCTGCGGCATGGCAGATCACCTCAAGGGTGAGTACAGCGAGCAGGTCTCCACCGGCATCGACGTCTACTCGACCCGCCAGCCCCTCGGTGTGGTCGCCGTGATCAGCCCGTTCAACTTCCCGGCCATGGTGCCCGCGTGGTTCTTCCCGATCGCCATCGCCGCCGGCAACGCCGTCGTGCTCAAGCCCAGCGAGAAGGACCCGTCCGCCGCGATCTGGATCGCCGAGCTGTGGCGTGAGGCAGGGCTGCCCGACGGCGTGTTCACCGTCCTCAACGGCGACAAGGAGGCGGTCGACGGGCTGCTGACGCATCCCGACGTCGCCGCCGTCTCGTTCGTCGGCTCGACCCCGATCGCCCGCTACGTGTACGAGACCGCCACCGCGCACGGCAAGCGCGTGCAGGCCCTCGGCGGCGCGAAGAACCACATGCTGGTGCTGCCCGACGCCGACCTCGACCTCACCGCCGACGCCGCGATCAACGCCGGCTTCGGTTCGGCGGGCGAGCGGTGCATGGCGATCTCGGTCGTCGTCGCCGTCGAGCCCGTGGCCGACGCCCTCATCGAGGCGATCACCTCCCGCATGGCCGGACTGCGCATCGGCGACGGCCGGCGCGGCTGCGACATGGGACCGCTGGTCACGCAGGCGCACCGCGACAAGGTGGCGTCCTACATCGACGTCGCCGTCGAGGACGGCGCCGACGTGATCGTCGACGGGCGCGACGTGAACCCCGACGGTGACGCGGCCGGCTTCTGGCTCGGCCCGACGCTCATCGACCGGGTGCCCACCAGCTCGCGCGTGTACACGGAGGAGATCTTCGGTCCCGTCCTCGCGATCGTCCGCGTCGCCTCGTACGAGGAGGGCGTGGAGCTCATCAACGCCGGCGCGTTCGGCAACGGCACCGCGATCTTCACCAACGACGGCGGCGCTGCGCGGCGGTTCGGCAAGGACATCCGCGTGGGCATGGTGGGCATCAACGTACCCATCCCGGTCCCCGTGGCCACCTTCAGCTTCGGTGGCTGGAAGGACTCGATGTTCGGGGACACCAAGGCGCACGGCGCCGAGGGCGTGAAGTTCTTCACCCAGCTCAAGGCGATCACCAGCCGCTGGCTGGACCCCAGCCACGGCGGGATCAACCTGGGATTCCCGCAGAACGACTGACGCGAACGGCGTGCGGCAGCACCATCGTCCGCGAGGACACCGACACGAGAGGACGACGATGACGACGCCCAACGAGTGGTTCCACCGCCGCAGCGCCCTGGCGCGCGACGGGTGGGAGTCCGTGGTCGACGGTTCCCTGCCCGGCTGGGCGCACACCGGGATCCGGGTCGCGGATCTCGGCGACGCGCCGATGACGCTGCCGGGCGGCGACATCGAGCGCATCGTCGTGCCTCTGTCGGGGAGCGTCGTCGTGGAGCTCGACGGTGCCGCCGCGGCGGGCTTCGACGGGGGCACCGTCGTCGCCCTGCCCGGCAGAGCGTCGGTCTTCGACGGCCCCACCGACGTCCTGTACGTGGGTGCCGGCGGCGGGTTCACCGTCCGTGGGCCCGCGCGGGTGGCGATCGCGGAGGCGCCCACCTCCGAGCGCCGGCCCACACGGCACGTCGCCGCCGCGGAGGTCCCCGTCGAGGTGCGCGGCGCCGGCCGGGACACCCGGCAGGTGCACAACTTCGGCACCCCCGGGGCGCTCGACGCGGCCGCCCTCATCGTGTGCGAGGTGATCACCCCGGGCGGGAACTGGAGCAGCCACCCGGCCCACAAGCACGACGAGCACGTCGCGGGCCACGAGTCCCGGCTCGAGGAGATCTACTACTTCGAGGCGGCGCCCGCCCGCGGCCTGCCCGCCGGCACCGTGCCCGAGACCGCCGACGCCTTCGGGAGTTTCGTCACCTACTCGTCGGCGGCGGGGGAGATCGACACCAACGCCCTCGTGCGCACCGGCGACATCGCGCTCGTGCCCTACGGATACCACGGCCCCGCGATGGCGGCCCCCGAGTACGACCTCTACTACCTCAACGTCATGGCCGGCCCCGACCCCGAGCGGGTGTGGTTGATCAGCGACGACCCGCGCCAGGCTTGGCTGCGGGACACCTGGCCCGCGCAGGGCCCCGACCCGCGGCTGCCCTACACGGCCGCACCGACCGAAGGAGACGAGCGATGAGTACCCGGCGGATGACCGTGGGCCGCCCTCATCGAGTTCCTGGCGCACCAGTGGACCGTGGACGAGACGGTGCACGCCGACGGCACCGTGAGCACCGTGCGCGAGCGCACCGTGCCCGCGACCTTCGGCATCTTCGGCCACGGGAACGTCGCCGGGGTCGGGCAGGCGCTGCTGCAGTACGCGGCCACCGACGCCGGGCTGATGCCCTACCACCAGGCCCGCAACGAGCAGGCGATGGTGCACCAGGCCGTCGGTTACGCCCGCATGCACCGCCGGCGGGGCACCTACGCGTGCACCGCCTCCGTGGGCCCGGGCGCCGCCAACATGCTGACCGGCGCCGCGCTCGCGACCGCGAACCGGCTACCCGCGCTGCTCCTGGTGTCCGACACCTTCGCCACCCGCGTCGCCGACCCGGTGCTGCAGCAGCTCGAGCACCCGCACGACATCGGGCTGCAGGTGTCCGACGCGTTCCGCCCGCTGTCGAAGTTCTTCGACCGGGTGCAGCGGCCCGAGCAGCTGTTCTCCATCGCGCTCGCCGCGATGCGCGTTCTCACCGACCCGGCCGAGACCGGCGCGGTCACCATCGCGCTGCCCGAGGACGTGCAGGCCGAGGCCGTGGACGTCCCCGAGGAGTTCCTCGCCGACCGCGAGTGGCACCTCCGCCGGCCCCTGCCCGAGCGCGGCCCGCTCGCCCGCGCGGCCGCGGCGATCCGGGAGGCGAAGCGCCCCTTCATCGTCGCGGGCGGCGGCGTACTCTACGCCGGTGCCGAGGACGAGCTGCGCCGGTTCGCCGAGGCCACGTCGATCCCCGTGGGGACCACACAGGCCGGCGGCGGCGCGCTGCCCTGGGACCACCCGCTCAACCTCGGCGGCGTGGGGGCCACCGGCACCGCGGCGGCGAACGCGATCGCGGCGCGGGCGGACGTGGTGATCGGGATCGGCACGCGGTACAGCGATTTCACCACCGCCAGCCGGACCGCCTTCCAGGACGCGGGCGTGCGCTTCGTGAACCTCAACGTCGCCTCCTTCGACGCGTACAAGCACGGCTCCCAGCTGCCGCTCATCGCCGACGCCCGTGAGGGCCTCGCTGCGCTGCGCGCCGAGCTTGCCGGCCACCGCGCTCCCGCGGAGTCCGTCGCGACGGCCGCGACGGCCAAGGCGGACTGGGACGCGGTCGTCGACGCGGCGTTGGCACCCACCGGCGCCGACCTGCCCGGCCAGCCCGAGGTGATCGGCGCGGTGCACGCGGCGATGGACCCCGCGGACGTCGTCATCCAGGCCGCCGGCTCCCTGCCCGGTGACCTGCAGAAGCTGTGGCGCGTGCGGGATCCGCTGGGCTACCACGTCGAATACGCGTTCTCCTGCATGGGATACGAGATCGCGGGCGGCCTCGGCGCCAAGCGCGGGCTGCTCGCCCTCGGTGACGACCGCGACGTGGTCGTCATGGTCGGCGACGGCTCGTACCTCATGCTGAACAGCGAGCTGGTGACCGCCGTCGCCGAGGGCATCAAGCTCATCGTCGTCATCGTCGAGAACCAGGGGTACGCGTCGATCGGACACCTCTCGGAGACCGTCGGCTCGCAGCGTTTCGGCACGCGGTACCGCACTGCCGACGAGTCCGCCGGCGTCCCCGCGCCGGACCTCGAACGCGGCGAGTTCCTGCCCGTCGACCTGGCGGCGAACGCGCGCAGCTACGGCGCGCGGGTCATCGACATCGCGCCCGGCCCCGAGTCGGTCGCGGAACTCACCGAGGCCGTCCGGGCCGCCAAGGCGGCGGCGGGTCCGACCGTGATCCACATCCACAACGACCCGTTCGTGTACGCCCCCGAGGGTGACGGCTGGTGGGACGTGCCCGTCGCCGCGGTGTCCACGATCGACAGCACCGTCACCGCGCGTGCCGAGTACCTCGACCAGCAGAAGGCGCAGCGGCCCCTGCTCGGCTGAACTGCGCCCAGACCCCGGCGCGCCCACCACTTCACACGACCCGACGCAAGGACCACCATCATGACCGACACCCTGGGCACGACCGCCCACGCCGCCGCCCACACCGAGGGCCTGCGCATCGGCACCGCCCCCGACTCATGGGGCGTCTGGTTCCCCGACCACCCGCGGCAGACGCCGTGGGAGCGCTTCCTCGACGAGGTCGCCGAAGCCGGTTACCACTACATCGAACTCGGGCCCTACGGCTACCTGCCGACCGATCCCGAGCAGCTCAAGGACGAGCTCGACAAGCGCGACCTCGAACTGTCGGGCGGCACGATCTTCACCGGCTTCCACAAGGGCGCGGACCAGTGGGACCGCGCCTGGAAGCAGGTGAGCGACGTCGCGACGCTCGTGGGTGCGCTCGGCGCCGAGCACATCGTCGTGATCCCCGACCTGTGGCGCTCCGACCTGACCGGTGAGGCCCTCGAGTCCCGCACGCTGGACGACGAGCAGTGGAAGGCCCTCGCCGCCGGCCACGACCGTCTCGGCAAGGCGCTCGCCGAGGAGTACGGGATCAAGCAGCAGTTCCACTCCCACGCGGACAGCCACGTGGGCACCACGGGCGAGGTGGAGCGTCTGCTGGCCGAGACGGACCCGCGCTACCTGAACCTGTGCCTGGACACCGGCCACTTCGCCTACTACGGAGGCGACAACGTCGCTCTCATGCAGCGCCACCCGGAGCGGATCGGCTACCTGCACCTCAAGCAGATCGATCCGGCGCTGATCTGGGAGGTGCTCAAGAACGACACCCCGTTCGCCGACGCCGCGTCGGCGATCATGGTGGAACCGCCGAACGGGATCCCGGACTTCGCCCCCGTCATCGAGGCGGCGCTGCAGATCAACCCCGACCTGTTCGCGATCGTCGAGCAGGACATGCCCGGCTGCGACATCGACCTCCCCGCGGGCATCGCCACCCGCACCCGACAGCACATCTTCGGCTGCCACCCGCTCACCCGCACCCACTGATCCCGATCCCGGCCGCCGAGCCGGAACCGAAAGACCTGCAAGGAGACCCAGCACCATGACGAACGACCTCCGCGTCGCCGTGGTCGGCGCCGGCCTGATGGGCGCCGACCACGTGCAGCGCATCGCCACCACCATCGCGGGGGCGAGCGTCTCCGCCGTCGTCGAGCCCGACGATGCCCGGCGCGCCGCCGCCCTCGACCTCGCGCCCGGCGCAGCCGGTTTCACCGATCTCGACGGTGCGCTCGCGTCGGGCGTCGTCGACGCCGTGCTCGTCGCCACGCCCGGACAGTTCCACGAGGAGGCACTGCTGAAGATCCTCGCCGCGGGTCTTCCCGTGCTGTGCGAGAAGCCGCTCACCCAGGACCCCGAATCCTCCTGGCGCGTGGTCGAAGCGGAGATGGCCGGCGGACGGCAGCTGATCCAGGTCGGCTTCATGCGGCGCTTCGACCGCGAGTACGAGGAGCTGCGGAAGGTGGTGGCCGCCAAGCCGGCCGGCGAGCTGATGATGCTGCACGCCCGCCACCGCAACGCGTCGGTGCCCGACAGCTACGTGCAGACCATGCTCATCAACGACTCCGTGGTGCACGAGTTCGACGTGGTGCCGTGGCTGGCCGGTGGCGTCGTGACCTCGGTCGAGGTGAAGTACCCGCGCCGCAACAGCCGCAGCCCCGAGCACCTGCGCGAGCCGATCCTGGTGCTCATGGAACTGGACAACGGCGTGCTCGTCGACGTCGAGATGAACGTGTCGATCGAATTCGGGTACCAGGTCGAGACCGAGGCCGTCTTCGAGCGCGGCGTCGCCCGGATCGGCGAGCCCGCCGGCCTGCAGATGTGGCAGCAGGGCCGGTTCTCGGTCGCCGACCACGCGGACTTCACCACCCGGTTCCGCGAGGCCTACGACCGCCAGGTGCAGGCCTGGGTCGACGCCGCGAAGGCGGGCACCATCGCCGGGCCGTCGGCCTTCGACGGCTACAAGGTGGCCGTGTGCTGCGCGGCCGGGGTGAAGGCCCTGGAGACGACGGGACCCGTGCCGGTCGAGCTCCCCGAGATGCCGGCGTTCTACGCCGAGCGCGCCTAGGAGGCACCGTGGTCCGCATCGCTCTCGACCCCACGCCGTACCACTCGACGCACGACTTCGAGGACTTCTTCGACGTGGCCGCCAAGGCCGGCTACGAGTGGATCCAGCTGACGCCGCACGCCGACTTCATCCCGTTCTTCGCGCACCCGCGCGTGGACCGGGCGCAGCTCGCCCGGGTGCGCAAGCGCGCCTCCGATGCTGGCGTGGGGATCACCTCGCTCCTTCCCGTACAACGCATCTCGTGGCCCGACGAGCCGCAGCGGGAGACGGCCGTGCGGAACTTCCGGCGCATCATCGCGATCGCCGCCGAGCTCGAGGTCCCCGTGATCAACACCGAGTTCAGCGGCCGGCCCGAGCGCGCCGAGGAGTCCGAGGCCGGCTTCTACCGGAGCATGGAGGAGCTCGTCCCGCTCCTCGAGCGGGAGGGCGTCACGCTCAACATCGACCCGCACCCCGACGATTTCGTCGAGGACGGCCTCGAGGCGTGGCGGATCATCCGCGGGCTGGACTCGTCCGCCGTCGGCTTCGTCTACGTGGGCAGCCACACCTTCCACTACGGCGACCGCGCGACCTCCCTGATCCCGCAGCTGGGGGAGCGGCTCGGCGCCGTGTACGCCGCGGACACCTTCGACCACCATCGCTCGCACGGCCTGCGGTACATCACCAATCCGCCGGGGAACGCGGTCCGCGTGCACCAGCACCTCACCATCGGCGACGGCGATGTGGACTGGGACGAGCTGTTCGCCCAGCTCGGTGCCTCCGGCTTCCTCGCCCGCGAGGACGCGATCATCTGCTCCAACGTCTTCGCCGAGGACGAGCGTGCCGATGAGGTGTCCGCGCTCCAGCTGGAGAAGATCCGGACGCTGGTCGCGGCGCACTCGTGAACGGGTGCGCCGCGCGCGGCGACTACCCTGGACGCCGTGACTGAGTCTTCCGCCGTACCGTCTGCCGCCGCCGCGCCCGGGGCCGTCCGGGTGCGCTTCTGCCCGTCGCCCACCGGCACGCCGCACGTCGGCATGGTGCGCACCGCGCTGTTCAACTTCGCCCACGCGCGACACACGGGCGGCACCTTCGTGTTCCGCATCGAGGACACCGACGCCGCTCGTGACAGCGAGGAGAGCTACGCCGCGATCCTCGAGTCGCTGCGCTGGCTCGGTCTCGACTGGGACGAGGGGCCCGAGGTCGGCGGCCCGTACGGCCCCTACCGGCAGTCCGAGCGCAAGGACCTGCACCGGACGTCGTGCGGCGCCTCGTCGAGGGCGGCTACGCCTACGAGGCCTTCTCGACCCCGGAGGAGGTGGAGGCGCGGCACGTGGCCGCCGGCCGGAACCCGAAGCTGGGCTACGACAACTTCGACCGCGATCTCACCGACGAGCAGCGCGCGGCGTACGTGGCTGAGGGCCGCAGCCCCGTCGTGCGCCTGCGGATGCCCGATCACGACTTCACCTGGAACGACATGGTGCGCGGCGAGACCACCTTCGCCGCGGGCAGCGTCCCCGACTTCGCCCTCACCCGGGCCAACGGGGACCCGCTATACACCCTCGTGAACCCCGTCGATGACGCGACGATGAAGATCACGCACGTGCTGCGCGGCGAGGACCTGCTCAGCTCCACGCCGCGGCAGCTCGCGCTGTACGAGGCGCTGCAGGCGATCGGCGTCGCCGAGTGGACCCCCGAGTTCGGGCACCTGCCGTTCGTGATGGGAGAGGGCAACAAGAAGCTCTCCAAGCGCGACCCCGAGTCGAACCTCTTCCACCACCGCGACCGCGGTTTCCTCCCCGAGGGGCTGCTCAACTACCTCGCGCTGCTCGGCTGGGGCATCTCCGCCGACAACGACGTGTTCAGCCTGGACGAGATGATCGCCGCGTTCGACGTGCACCGGGTGAACTCCAACCCCGCCCGGTTCGACCAGAAGAAGGCCGACGCGATCAACGCCGAGCACATCCGCCTGCTGACGGCTGAGGACTTCGAGGCCCGCCTGCGGGCCTTCCTCGTCGAGCGGGGCTACGTCGACGGTGCGCGGCTCGGGCCGGAGTTCCCGGCCGCGGCCGAGTTGGTGCAGACCCGCATCGTCGTGCTCTCGGACGCGTGGGACCTGCTGAAGTTCCTGTACGTCGACGAGGCCGAGTTCGCGGTGGACGACGCTGCCGCGGCGAAGAATATCAAGGCGGACGCGGGCCAGGTGCTCGACGAGAGCATCGCCGCGCTCGAGGGGCTCACGGACTGGACCACCGAGGCCATCGAGGGTGCGCTGAAGGGCCGGCTCATCGACGAGCTGGAGCTCAAGCCCCGCAAGGCGTACGCCCCGATCCGCGTGGGCGTCACCGGCTCGCACATCAGCCCGCCCCTGTTCGAGTCGCTGGAGCTGCTCGGTCGCGAGCGCACCCTGGGTCGCCTCACGTCCGCCCGCGCGCTCGTGCCGTCCGACGGTGCTTCGCCGCAGTAGGGGATGACCAGGCGATTTGGCGTTCCGAGTGCCGCTGGGTAAGCTAGATCGCGGCTCAAAACGAGGTCGGAGACGGTCTCGGAGCGAGTCATTGGCCTATGGTGTAATTGGCAACACAGCTGATTCTGGTTCAGCCATTCTAGGTTCGAGTCCTGGTAGGCCAGCGTGACAGCGCCCTCCGTCCGCGGAGGGCGCAGTCCTAGCCCCGTCGTCTAGCGGCCTAGGACGCCGCCCTCTCACGGCGGTAGCGTGGGTTCGAATCCCATCGGGGGTACGTTTCGGTGCAGGTGTGCTACCTTCATCGGACGGCTGCGGCGCTTCGGCGCGGTGGCGAAAGTTCTAGCCCCCGTCGTCTAGCGGCCTAGGACGCCGCCCTCTCACGGCGGTAGCGTGGGTTCGAATCCCATCGGGGGTACCAGAGTAGCGTTATTAGAACCACCGTCCGAAAAGAACGAGGTAAGGCTTACCTCGTCGGATAGCCGGTTCACGGAAGCCCTCGCATTGCGGGGGCTTTTCGCGTTCCCGGGGGTTTGGGCCGTTGTCTGGGGCGTGCCACCCTTCCCGTCCGTACGCGCCCACAGGGCACGGTGGAAGTCGGCGAAGGGGTCGGTAAGGGCAGACGCCCGGACGCCGTCCTGGTCGACGTACAGGGCCGTGTAGAAGGTGCCGTCCATATAGCGGCGGACTGAGTCGTTGGCCTTGGCGTATAGCTCGTCGGGATGACGGAGTTGCTCGAGTGCCTTCGTGAGGATGTTTCGCCCGATCTTCAGCTCGGCGGTGATGTCTTCCAGGTTGGTCGACGCGCGTTCACGCTCCACTTGGATGGCGCGGAGGCGATCGCGGATCTTGGCTTGCGGGATGGTGCCGTCGGCCGCGAGATCGATCAGGCGCTCTTCTTTCTCGTTGAGTTCCTTGAGGCGCTTCTCGATCTGGGCATGTGAGGTGCGGGTGGCCGTCGTCTCGGATTCGAGCGCCTTGCTCAGGGCGGTATCGACGTCGTCGATGAAGGCGTCGGACAGCCTGGTCGTGCGGTAGGGCGATTCACCCACCCGCGGAGTTGGAGACCGCGTACTACGCTGCGAGGACACCCCACGATCAGGTGACGGTGACTGTTTGAGTCAGTCTCCGGACTACCCGGGGCGGGTTCATGCCGGACCAGCCAGGTATCACACTTACAGGCGATTCAAACACCAAGATCCGGGCGTTCACCGACGGCCGGAACCCGCGAGCCCACCCGTTCGTTTGGACAAAAACCGCCGAGCAGATCCTGGAGAAGGCCAACCGTCCAACTATTTCAAACCCGCGCCACTAGACCGTGCGAGTCCGCGCTCTACGGTGCGGGTCGACTCCATATGTTGTGTGGCTCACGCTGGGCCTACAAATTCTTTACCGTGTCAATTATTTGAACAATCAGATCTGATACGGAACCAACTGGCTCGAGAGTGCCTTGCTCGAAGGCGTAAACTCGTCCTGAAATATCTCGCCCTGGCGCCTCGGAAACAATAAAGTGAAAATCTCCCGTTACCGGTGACGCTGTGACCGGAATGCAGTCGTCTATCTCGAGCTGTTCGGTGAGCATGTTTTGTGCTTCGTCGAACATTACCTCGAGTGATTCTCGCGCCAAGCCCCATGTCGTTTCAGGATAGGTAGATGGATACCCAGGAATGCCGGGCCTGATTCCGACGCCCTTGGTTCCGAGGATATCCAAGCCTGCGCCCGCATCAGGCCACCCGTTGGTAAAGGCAAGCAATTCTCGTAGCTCGAAGGGGTAGTGTCTGTTTAGGACCTTCTCAGCGGCCTGTAGCTCCGATTCCGAAGCCCCTCGCGAAGGCGCGACGCCGCAAATCACTGATCCGTCCGCATCCGAGACTATATGAAGTGGAAATGTGTCTGGCAGGCGTTCCGACAGTCGATGCCGCTCATCCACGAGGACTCCAACCAGGACGTCCAGTGAGACATTCATCAAACATTCACTCCTTCTTGAGGCAGACGAGATACTTTCTGGTTTCATGGGTTATGCTGGGATCTTGCCCGCACACCTTCTTGTTGATCTCGTCGGAGTGAATCTCACCCAGGCGATACCCAGGGCCCGACGCGTTCCGGCTGCGCTGACCGCACACATAAGAGTACGCATCGTGTGGTCCGATTGCAATACAAAGGTTGTCTCGCCAGTTGTAGTCGAGGCAAAGAGTGAACGACCTACCGTCAGGAAAACCTCGGTAGTACCGGCGGTCCACGTCGGCGACACAGCCTTCGGGACGGGTAGTAACCTGAACAATTCGGTATGCTGACTCATTGTCTACGCAGTCTGATTGCACGAACGCCTCAGTTCGCGGCTCGCCAACAACTGTCCCGCACTGGCCGACTTCTGGACTGCCATTAATAGTAGGGCTCGGAACGAGCTGATTCGGGATATTGTACGGTGCTCCGAGAGTAAGAACCGAGGTTGGCGACGCGGAGGCCGAGACAGGCCCTTCTTTCGCCTGGCGGTCGTTGTTGCATCCGCTAAGGGGCAACGCTATGCAGATACCAACCACCCCGACCGTATGAACGTTTCGTCTGCGCCTCGTCATAGTCCGTACTCTCCACAGGTACCAGATCCGTCGCGTACCAATGGTACGCAGGCGCTGCCGGCCCACTTGCCAAAAACGAACCTCGTCGCCCGGTATCCAACAGGATATTGTGTGTTCCGTCTCGCCATGAATGCGAGCTTTTCGATCGAGAACTTAGCACGGCTGCCAACCGGTTGGGAGCTGTTCCCGTACTCGTTTACCTGTCGTGATGGCGTGATCAGCGGCCGCCGGTAGCTGCTCGCGGTGTCCGCTTGTTCCGATATTCGCTGGTCAGCGCTTCGGGCGGGTCTTCAGCGCATCGGGTGATGGTAACGACTTGGTAACGAATCGTCTGGCGACTTGCGATCCGCTGCAGTGAATCGTTGTGAGTCATGAGACGTATGTTGCAAATGTGACGAATGAGGTCGGCCGTCACAGACCAAAGGAGCCTCCGTATGACCCAGCGCACGCCTCGATCCCCGCTTCGCCGCGGGTTTCTCGAGCAGAAGACCCGCGACAGGTCTACTCGCCGCCGTCTGCGGCGCGCTGGCGTCGGGGTCGTCGCCTCGGGTGTCGTGCTAGCGGGTGGTGTCGTCACTGCGGCACCGCTTCCTGCACCGGATGTTCCGAAGCAGTTCGGCCAGACTCGGACCGGTCTATTTGCGGATACGACCCGTGCGGTCACGACGCCGGATGGGTGGATTATCCGCGCCTACATCTACGGGATGGACCTACGGTCGGTGATCCCGCTGGGGCGTGGGCTCAACAGCTATGAGAGCTTCGTGAGCGTGTCCGGCAAGGCGACGATCGATCCGGTCGATCCGAAGAAGCCGCCGAAGACGAATGTGAAGGCCGCGACGATCACTGTCGGCATGACGCTGGCGTGCCCGGTCACGCCCCAGTCCTTGCAGCTCAGCGGTACTGCAAGCAATGCGGTGAATGGGTCGGTAACGCCTGGTTTGTCTGGAACGGTCGGGGGAGCGGCACCGGCGGCTCGAGTGGAGGCAGCGGCACCGTCAATGCTTCGGTCACGCCCAGCATTTCAGCCACACTCGGCGATACCGTCACCACGAGCGGTACGATCAGCGGCACGCTAGCTCCTGGCACGGCGAAGGACTTCCCAATCGCCAAGAAGAGCCTCGAAGGAATCAGCGGCTACGTCACCACTCGCGAGACTCGTGCCGCGGTCGACGGCTGCATGGGCGGTGTCCAGGTTCGTATGTATGCCACCGCCAGCATCTCCACCCAGCTCGGTGACTCGGCGACGACCACCTACGGCACGCCGATCTTCATCGAGCGTGACAACCCGGGGCCGGCCCGCAAGCCTCCTACGGTGAGCGTCAAGGAGGACCCGAATCCGGCGCCGATCCCTGGCCAGGCGGCCGCCAAGCCGGAGTCGACGCCAGTGGCGTCGGCGCCCAAACCGGTGCCTGCAGCGAAACCTGCCGGTTCGACTGCGGCTCCCGCGGGTCGATAGCTCCGAGCGATTGGAATGTTTGACCCCGCCACGATCACGAGGCGGCGGGGTCAAGCCCGGATCACACGATCCGGGCTTTCGTCGTCGTCGAACCGTCATCGCGGGCCATCGGGTCGGGAGGGTGACGTCTCAGAGTTGGTCGATCACGTCGAAGTCGCAGCCGTCCGCGCGGGCGAGGTACATGCGCTGGCGGGTGTGCCCGTCGCGCAGTGCCATGTCGCCGCGGGCGCCCTCGTAGCGCACGTCGCCGACGCCGGCCATGATGTCGCGCACGTCGGTGCTGCGCACGGTGGACAGCAGCGACTCCAGGAGCAGCATGCCCTCGAAGCACGACTCGCCCATCGACGTCGGCGTGATCGCGTCGGGCCCGAAGCGGTCGAAGTAGTGCGCGCCGAACGCCATCGACTCGGACGTGACCACCGAGTCGAAGTAGCCCGCCGAGGCGTACAGGTCGCCCGTGGCGTCGGCACCGGACGCCATGAGCATGTGCTCGTCCATCAGCGGCGAGTAGCGGGGGAGGAGCCCGTCGAGCCCGGCCGCGGCGAAGGCGCGGTTGAACTGCACGGCGTCCTGCCCCAGCAGGAGCATCAGGACACCGTCGGCGTCCGAGCGGGCGATGTCCGCGATCACCCCGGAGAAGTCCTCCGTTCCCAGCGGGACGAACCGGGTTCCGGCCACGTCCCGACCCAGCCGGCGCGCGAACCGCACGCACGCCGTGGCGCTGCCGCGCGCCCAGAGGTAGTCACTCCCCACGATCCACCAGCGGCGCACGCCGCGCTCGCGCCACAGCCAGTCGAGTGCGGGGCGGATCTGCGCCTCGGGCGTCTCGCCGGTGAGGAAGACACCGGCGGTCGATTCGCCGCCCTCGTACAGCGCCGTGTAGACGTACGGGACCCGCAGGTCGAGGCGGGCGGACAGAGCGCGGCGCACGTCGGAGGTGTGCCAGCCGACGACGGCATCGATCTTGCCGGCCGCGATGAGCGACTCCACCTCGCTCGTCACGTTCCCCACGCCGGTGGCCGAATCGATCGGCCGCACTGTGAGTTCCCGGCCGAGGATGCCGCCGCGCTCGTTGATGTCGTCGGCGGCGAGGGTGGTGCAGCTCAGGCATGACGGACCGAACAGTCCCGCGGGGCCGCGCTGTGGGTACAGCAGCCCAACGGTGTACTCGCTCATTTTCAAGTCCGCTCGTCGTTCGCGTCCAGCACCACGGACCGGGTACACCACGAACCCTACGCCGACCGGCTTCGCCCGACGATCGATTCGCGATACAGTGAGCGCGGATCACGATGACGGACCACAGGATCGAGGCGTGGGCATGGACGGGCAGGTGGACGCCGTAGCGGCGGGTCTCGCCGGGTTCGAAGCCGTGTGCGCCGCAGACGATCTGGTGCTGGGCGTGCTGGTTCCCGCCCTCGCCGAGCACGAGCTCACCGTCGAACACTTCCGGGCCCTGCGGCTCCTGGCGGCCGTGGACGGCGCCACCGTCGGCGAGCTCGCCGCCCGCACCGGCACCACGCCGTCGTCCACCACCCGCCTCGTGGACCGCCTCGTCGAGCGGAACCTGGCGTACCGTCGGCCCGCCCCGGGCGACCGTCGCAGCGTCCTGTTGACGATGTCGGACACGGGTCGCGACGTGTGGGAATCCCTCGTCGCGCGCCTCGCATAGCGCCTGCCACCTGCGTTTTCACCGATTCCGCTGACGCGCCCCAGCGGGCGCGCGAATACTACCGATCAGAGATAGTGCCGAATCGGTAATAAATCGGGAGTCGCGATGACCACGCTGGGCCTGCTGTTCGTCGGAGCCGTTCTGTTCGTCAACGGGGCGTGGTTCCTCGGGGCGATCTCCGCCCGCGAGGCGGGGGTGTTCAACCTGTTCGTCGGGGCGATGCAGGTGGTGCTCCCGACGCTCGCGGTGGTGGCCGCCGACGGTGACCTCGCCGGGGTCTTCGGGGCGGGCGCCAGCTACCTGTTCGGATTCACCTACCTCTACGTGGGCATCAACAACCTCATGGGCAACGACGGGCGCGGCCTCGGCTGGTACTCGCTGTTCGTCGCCGCGATGGCGCTGGTCTTCGGCTCGTTCTCGTTCGCCGACGATCCGGTGTTCGGCGTCATCTGGTTCGTGTGGGCCGTGATGTGGCTCCTGTTCTTCCTCATCCTGGCCTGCGGGACGACCTCGCTCATGGCGTTCACCGGGTGGCTCATCCTGATCGGCTCGCACCTCACCTGCACCATCCCGGCCCTGCTGGGCTGGCGGGGTGCGTGGCCCACCAGCACCACCGCCGCGCTCTGGGCGACGGTCATCGCGGTCGCGCTGGTGATCGTCAGCGCGGGCGCCGCCAAGGTGCTGCCGCGCCTGCCCATGCCCGAACCCGCCGCGTAGCCCCTGCGCGGCCCATCCGTCACGAAGAACTCCATCGAAAGGACACCATCATGCGTCACGGAGACATCTCCTCGAGCCCGGACACCGTCGGCGTCGCCGTCGTCAACTACAAGATGCCCCGCCTGCACGACAAGGCGGGCGTGATCGAGAACTGCCACAAGATCGCCGAGATGATCGTCGGCATGAAGGCCGGCCTGCCGGGGATGGACCTCGTCGTGTTCCCCGAGTACTCGACGCAGGGCATCATGTACGACCCGGACGAGATGTACGCGACCGCCGCCGCCATCCCCGGTGAGGAGACGAAGATCTTCTCCGACGCGTGCCGCAAGGCGGGCACGTGGGGCGTCTTCTCGATCACCGGCGAGCAGCACGAGGACCACCCGAACAAGCCGCCGTACAACACCCTCATCCTGATCAACGACCAGGGCGAGATCGTGCAGAAGTACCGCAAGATCATCCCGTGGGCGCCGATCGAGGGCTGGTACCCGGGCGACTCGACCTACGTCGTGGAGGGCCCGAAGGGGCTGAAGATCTCGCTCATCGTGTGCGACGACGGCAACTACCCCGAGATCTGGCGCGACTGCGCCATGAAGGGCGCCGAGCTCGTGGTGCGCTGCCAGGGCTACATGTACCCGTCCAAGGAGCAGCAGGTGCTCATGGCCAAGGCCATGGCGTGGGCCAACAACGTGTACGTGGCCGTGGCGAACGCCGCCGGATTCGACGGCGTCTACTCGTACTTCGGGCACTCGTCGATCATCGGCTTCGACGGCCGGACGCTCGGCGAGACCGGCGAGGAGGAGTACGGCATCCAGTACGCGCAGCTCTCGGTCTCGACGATCCGGGACGCGCGCAAGCATGACCAGTCGCAGAACCACCTGTTCAAGATCCTCCACCGTGGCTACACCGGCATCCATGCCGCCGGCGAGGGCGACAAGGGCGTCGCCGAGTGCCCCTTCGACTTCTACAAGCTGTGGGTCACCGACGCCGAGGCCGCGCGCGAGCAGGTCGAGTCCTTCACGCGCGACACGATCGGCGTGGCGGAGTGTCCCGTGGGCACCATCCCCAACGAGAAGACCCACGAGGCGTAGGCCGTGCCGTTCATCACTGATCGCCTGGCCGCCGAGGGAGTCGATCTCGGCGGCCGGTCGTCCGGTCCGGACGGCGCGGCGTCCCGTCCCACCGACGCCGAGTTCGCCAAGGCGGCGGTGGGTAGGGTCGACGCGGCGCGGATCCTGGCGCAGCTGCGCGCCAACGTGTTCGGCCAGGACCATGCGATCGAGTCGATCTTCACGACTCTGTCGGTGGTGCAGGCGGGACTCACCGATAAGACCCGGCCGTTGGCGAGCCATCTGCTGGTGGGCCCCACCGGCACCGGCAAGACCGAGATCGTGCGGCAGCTCGCCGCCGCGTTGCGGACCGGGCCCGACGACTTCTGTCAGGTGGACATGTCGGCGATGGCGCAGGAGCACTACGCCGCGTCGTTCGCCGGAGCGCCGCCGGGGTATTCGGGCTCGAAGGAGGGGCTGAGCGTCTTCGACCGGGACCGGGTCGAGGGAACCGTCACGATGCCCGGGATCGTGCTCTTCGACGAGGTGGAGAAGGCGCACACCACGGTGTTGCGTGCGCTGTTGCACGTACTCGACCGGGGACAGCTCACCCTCGCGAACGGCCAGCAGCGCTACGACTTCCGGAACTGCCTCGTGTTCATGACGTCGAACCTCGGCAGCCGGGAACTGCGCGCGGAGCAGGAACGCCCCTGGCATCGCGCCGGGCGCTCCGTGTCGCGGCTGCTGCCGGCCGTGGCGGGGACACGGCTCGACCGGGCGCTGGAGGGCCGGCTCGACCGGATCTCGGAGCAGTCAATCGCCCGGTTCTTCGATCCCGAGTTCCTCAACCGGATCGACGAGGTGACGCTGTTCGAGGAACTCTCGGCGGACACCGCGGTGGAGGTCGCCCGGCACGAGCTGGACGTGTTCGCCGAGCGCGCCCGCAAGCGCGGCGTGGATCTGACGATCGACGACGCGGTCGCGGTGCACCTCGTGGCGACAGGGTTTGATCCGGTGTACGGAGCGCGTTCGGTGCGCCGCACGATCCGGCACGACGCCTGGCCGCTCGTCGCGGAGGCGGTCATCGCGAACCGCGCTGCGCGGATGAGCGATACGAGCAGCCGGGTCGCCGCGGTCCTCGAGGTCGACTCGGCCGGTCTGCGCTGCCGGGTGGAGTAGTGCGTCGCGGGCGGCTGTTCGCGGCGCTGTCGCGGGGCGCGGTCAGGGGCCGGCTACAAGCGGCGCTGCAGCGCGTCGGCGGCCTGCGCGAGGTCGGCGGCCCAGCGGGCGCCGTGCCGCCGGCCCATCCGGTCGATGGGGCCGGACACCGAGATCGCGGCGACCACCTCGCCCCGCGGATTGCGCACGGGGGCCGAGACACTCGCCACGCCGGCCTCGCGCTCGCCGGAACTCTGCGCCCAGCCCCGCTTGCGGACCTCGGCGAGAGTGCGCTCGCCGAAGGCGGAGTCAGCGGGGGAATCGGCCCACGCCGCGAGCACTTTCGCACCCGAGCCCGCCGTCATCGGGAGCCGGCTCCCCACGGGGACGGTGTCGCGCAGGCCCGACGGCGGCTCGGCGGCGGCGATGCACACCCGGTGGTCGCCCTCGCGCCGGTACAACTGGACGGATTCGCCGGTGATCTCGCGCAACCGGGGGAGCACCATCGCGGCGGTCTCGACGAGCGCGTCCGAGGTGCTGGCCGCGAGCTCGCGCAACGCGGAGCCGGGCCGCCACAGGCCGTCCCCGTCCCGGGTCAGCATGCCGTGCAGCTCCAGTCCCACGGCCAGACGGTGCGCCGTTGCCCGCGGGAGCCCCGTGCGGCCGCACAGGTCCGCGAGGCTCGCCGGCTCGGCGGCCGCGGCCCGGAGTACGGCGACGGACTTGTCCAGTACGCCGATGCCGCTCACCGGCGCGGGGGTGAGGCTTTCGGGGTCGTGCGGCAGTGCGCTATCCTGTCCCATAGTTCGATACTAGGCTCTCGCATGGTGGGATTCAACGCCCAGCCCGCGCCCACCGGCAGAGCGAAGATCATGGAGCAGGTGACAAGCATGCAACCGCGCACAATGGCCGAGAAGGTCTGGGATCAGCACGTCGTCGTCAAGGGGGAGGGCGAGGAGCCTCGCGCGAGCCCGACCTCATCTACATCGACCTGCACCTGGTGCACGAGGTCACCAGCCCGCAGGCGTTCGACGGGCTGCGGCTCGCAGGCCGGCCCGTGCGCCGGCCGGACCTCACCATCGCGACCGAGGACCACAACGTCCCCACCGACACGCTGGTCCAGCCCATCGCCGACGAGGTCTCGCGCACCCAGGTGGAGACGCTCCGTCGCAATTGTGCCGAGTTCGGTGTGCGCCTGCACTCGATGGGCGACGGCGAGCAGGGCATCGTCCACGTCATGGGGCCGCAGCTGGGGCTCACTCAGCCCGGGATGACGGTGGTGTGCGGCGACAGCCACACCTCCACGCACGGCGCGTTCGGCGCCATCGCGATGGGTATCGGCACCTCGGAGGTCGAGCACGTGCTGGCCACGCAGACGTTGCCGCTCAAGCCGTTCAAGACGATGGCCATCAACGTCTCCGGTGAACTGCAGCCGGGGGTCACGTCCAAGGATCTGATCCTCGCGATCATCGCCAAGATCGGGACCGGCGGTGGTCAGGGCTACGTCCTCGAATACCGAGGCAGCGCCATCGAGAAGCTGTCGATGGAAGCGCGGATGACCATCTGCAACATGTCGATCGAGGCCGGTGCCCGCGCCGGCCTGATCGCACCGGACCAGACCACCTACGACTACATCCGCGGTCGCGCACACGCGCCGCAGGGCGCCGAGTGGGACGAGGCGGTCGCGGCATGGGACGCGCTGCGCACCGACGAGGGCGCGGTTTTCGACGCCGAGGTCGACATCGACGGATCCGCGCTGACCCCGTTCGTCACCTGGGGCACCAACCCGGGGCAGGGTGCGCCGCTCAGCGCCTCCGTTCCGGATCCGGAGTCGTTCGGGTCGGACGGCGAGAAGGAGACCGCGGCGAAGGCGCTGCAGTACATGGGGCTCGAGGCGGGAACGCCGCTGCGCGACATCGCGGTCGACGCCGTCTTCGTGGGGTCCTGCACCAACGGTCGCATCGAGGATCTGCGCGCCGTCGCCGAGATCCTGCGCGGCCGCAAGGTGGCGGACGGGGTGCGGATGCTCGTGGTGCCCGGCTCGATGCGGGTACGCGCGCAGGCCGAGGAGGAGGGTCTCGGTCAGGTCTTCGTAGATGCGGGCGCCGAGTGGCGGCAGGCCGGGTGCTCGATGTGCCTGGGCATGAACCCGGATCAGCTGGCGTCCGGGGAGCGTTCGGCGTCCACGTCGAACCGGAACTTCGAGGGGCGCCAGGGCAAGGGCAGTCGGACGCACCTGGTCTCGCCCGCCGTCGCGGCCGCGACTGCGGTGCGCGGCACCCTGTCCGCCCCGTCCGACCTGGCCCCCGTCGCCGGCGCGTAACGCGCCCTCAGCCGAAGGAGTACCGATATGGAAGCCATCGTCACCCACACCGGGATCGGCGTGCCGCTGCGCCGGACCAACGTCGACACCGACCAGATCATCCCCGCGGTCTACCTGAAGCGGGTCACCCGCACGGGATTCGAGGACGGGCTGTTCGCGGCCTGGCGTGCGGATCCGAACTTCATCCTCAACACCCCGCCGTACGACCGGGGCTCCGTCCTCGTCGCCGGGCCCGATTTCGGCACGGGCAGCTCCCGCGAGCACGCCGTCTGGGCGCTCATGGACTACGGCTTCCGTGTGGTGATCTCCTCGCGGTTCGCCGACATCTTCCGCGGTAACTCGGGCAAGGCGGGCCTCGTCGCCGCGCTCGTGGATCAGGAGAACGTCGAGTTGCTGTGGAAGCTGCTCGAGAACGAGCCCGGGCTGGAGGTCACCGTCGACCTCGAAGAGCGCACCGTGACAGCCGGGGACTTGGTAGTTCCCTTCACGATCGACGACCCGGTCCGACACCGCCTGATGGCGGGTCTGGACGACATCGGCATCACTCTGCAGCAGGCCGACGCGATCGCCGAGTACGAGAATGCAAGGCCCGCATACAAACCCGTGACGAAGTAGCGTTCTCGAAGGATCGTGGCGGCACCGGATCGAACCGGTGCCGCCACTTGTCATTCCGAGACATCTTCGATCAAATCTGGCGTGGCTCTTGGATTGAATGCAATTCTGCGTTTACGGTGTCCCTAGTTGGCTCAGCGGTGAGCCTCCGACTGCAGAGGAAAAGTGTTCATGAACAAGGCAGAACTGATCGAGGCGCTCACCGAGAAGCTGGGCGCCGACCGCCGTACCGCCGGTGCCGCCGTCGAGGCGATCGTGGACACGATCGTCCGTGCCGTGCATGCCGGGGAGTCCGTCACCATCACCGGTTTCGGTGTCTTCGAGCAGCGCAAGCGCGCCGCTCGCGTCGCCCGCAATCCCCGCACCGGGGAGACCGTCAAGGTCAAGCCCACCTCGGTGCCCGCGTTCCGCCCCGGCGCCCAGTTCAAGGCCGTGATCTCGGGTTCGGCGAAGCTGCCCTCCTCGGGCCCCGCCGTTCGCCGTAGTTCCGCCACCGCCGCCAAGGCGCCCGCCAAGAAGGCCGCCGCGAAGAAGACCGCCGCCAAGAAGGCGCCGGCCAAGGCGGCCAAGGCCGCCGCCACCAAGGCGACCGCCGCCAAGAAGGCGCCCGCCAAGGCCACCAAGGCGACCGCGACCAAGGCCACCGCGGCGAAGAAGACCGCGGCGAAGGCGCCGGCGAAGAAGGCTCCGGCCAAGACCACCGCCACCAAGGCGACCGCCGCCAAGAAGGCTCCGGCCAAGGCCACTAAGGCCGCCGCCAAGAAGACGGCGGCGAAGGCGCCCGCGAAGAAGGCCCCCGCCAAGACTGCGGCCAAGAAGACCGCAGCCAAGGCGCCCGCTAAGAAGGCTCCGGCGAAGAAGGCCCCAGCCAAGAAGGCCGCCAAGAAGTAGATCCCCGATGCCGCTGCCCCTGGAAGCCTCAGTGCTCCAGGGGTAGCGGGCTGTCGATGTGGTCCATCGTGAGCAATCTGCCGCCCTCGGTGGTGAGAACCCACACGCTCGCCTTGCGGTTGCGGGCGGCGGGCAGGCGCACACCGTCGGCGCTCGACCACCACGCGGTGAGGTCCGGGATCACCCCGCCCTGACTGCACACCACCGGGACGGTGTCCGATTCCTCGCCGCGCAGCGCGATCTCGCGGATCCGGCGGTGCGCCGCCGCGGGATCGCGGGCGTACGCGGTCTCCGACATCGTCGGCTCCTCCACCAGCGGGAGCGACGTCTCCGCAGCCAGCGGCTCCAGCGTCTGCGTGCACCGCACCGGCGGAGCGGACAGCAGGCGCCCCGGTGCGAACGCGCCCAGCAGATCCACCAGTGCTTCCGCCTGCGCTCGTCCGTTGCGGTCGAGGGGCCGCGCGAGATCGTCGCCCTGGTACCCCTGCTTGCGACCGGCCTTCGCGTGCCGGACGATCAGCATCGTCGCCGTCGACCGCGGCTGCTTACCGAAGACGCGCAGGATGCGCTTGTCGATCGGGTACGTCAGAATCTTCGTGGCCTCCTTGACCGGAAGCCACCGCAGTTCGTCGGTCTCCTCGTTGGGCACGAACACCCCGCCCGTCGAGAGCGCGGACCAGTAGCCGACCCGTTTGCGGACCATGTCGCCGCCCGGGCCGTGTTTGCGGCGCCGGGGGACGTCGTACGCGACCTGGCCGACGGCCCGCACGAACCGCGCATTGAACCCCGTCTCCTCGACCACCTCGCGCAGGCCGCCCACGACCGGGTTCTCGTCCGGCTCCACGTGCCCCTTGGGAAGCGACCAGTCGTCGTACCGCGGGCGGTGCACGACAGCCACTTCCGGCCCCGTCGGCCCGGGGCGCCAGAGGACGCCCCCGGCGGCCGGACCACGGGGCCGGCGCCGGCCGAGCTCACCGCTGGCTCGCGCGGTGCGCGCGCATGAGTTCCCGCTGATGATCGCGGACCGTCTCGCCCGGGACGGGGAGGCGTTCCAGTTGCCGTCGCCGTCGAGCACCCAGCAGCGGGTCGCCGGATCGAGCGCCGACTCGAACATCTCGCCCAGCTGGCGGGCCAGGCGCGGATCCTTCACCTGCGCCATCACTTCCACGCGGCGATCCAGGTTCCGGTGCATCATGTCGGCGCTGCCGATCCAGTACTCGTCCGCCCCACGGAAGTGCAGGATCCGCGAGTGCTCCAGGAACTGGCCCAGGATCGACCGCACGGTGATGTTCTCGCTGACGCCGGGCACCCCGGGGCGCAGGGCGCAGATGCCCCGGACCACGACCTCGACGGGGACGCCCGCCTGGCTCGCCCGGTACAGCGCGTCGATGATCTGCTCGTCCACGACCGCGTTCGCCTTGAGTTGAACGCCCGCGGGCTTGCCGGCGCGGTGCAGCTCGATCTCGTTCTCGACGCGATCGACGATGCCCGAACGGATCCCGTGCGGAGCGACCATGAGGTTGCGGTACTCCTCCTTGCGCGAGTATCCCGTGAGCCGGTTGAACAGGTCGGTCAGGTCGGCGCCCAGGTCGGGATCGGCGGTGAACAGGCCCACGTCCTCGTACAGGCGCGCGGTCTTGGGGTTGTAATTGCCGGTGCCGATGTGGCAGTAGCGGCGGATGGTCGAACCCTCGCGCCGCACGACGAGGCAGGTCTTGCAGTGGGTCTTGAGACCAACGAGACCGTAGACCACGTGGACGCCGGCCTGCTCGAGCTTGCGTGCCCACTTGATGTTCGCCTGCTCGTCGAACCGGGCCTTGATCTCGACCAGAGCGACCACCTGCTTGCCGGCCTCGGCCGCGTCGATCAGCGCATCGACGATCGGCGAATCACCCGACGTGCGATAGAGCGTCTGCTTGATCGCGAGAACATTCGGATCGTTCGCCGCCTGCTCGATGAACCGCTGCACGCTGGTGGAGAACGAGTCGTACGGGTGGTGCACCAGCACGTCGCCCTCGCGGAGCGTGGCGAACACGCTCTTGGGCGTCTCGCGCTCGCCGAACGCGGGGTGAGTGACGGGGACGTACGGCTTCTCCTTGAGGTCCGGCCGGTCCACTCCGTACAGCTCGAACATGCAGTTCAGGTCCAGCAGCCCCGGCACCGTGATGACGTCTGCAGGGTCCACGTCCAGCTCGCGCAGCAGCAGCTCGAGCATGTGCTCGGACATGACCTCTGCCACCTCGAGCCGCACCGGGGAGCCGAACCGGCGGCGCGCCAGCTCCCGCTCGAGCGCCTGCAGCAGGTCCTCGTCGCGGTCCTCCTCCACCTCGAAATCCGCGTTGCGCGTGATGCGGAAGACGTGGTGCTCGGCCACCGTCATCCCCGGGAACAGCACGTCCAGGTGCGCCGAGATGAGGTCCTCCATCGGCAGCACCGCGTGGTCCTGCCGCTCCGATCGCACCGGGACCATCCGGTCAACGTTATCGGGAACCTTGACCCTGGCGAAATGCTCACCGCCCGTGACGGTGTCGTGGACCGCGATCGCGAGATTCAGCGACAGGCCGCTGATGTACGGGAACGGGTGCGCCGGATCGACCGCCAGCGGCGTGAGCACCGGGAAGACCTGTGTGTGGAAGTACCGGGTGAGGCGCTCCTGCTCGTCCCCGGCGAGCTGGTCCCAGCTCAGGACCGAGATCCCCTGCTCCGCAAGCTCGGGGCGCACGGCATCGCTGAAGACGAGCGCGTGCTTGCGGGACAACTCGCGGGTCCGCTGCGAAATCATGCGCAGCTGCTCGCGCGGCGACAAGCCGTCGGCCGAGCGGACCGACAGCCCCATCTCGTCGCGCCGCTTGAGCCCCGCCACCCGCACCATGAAGAACTCGTCCAGGTTCGACGCGAAGATCCCCAGGAACTTCGCGCGCTCCAGGAGCGGCAGCGACGCGTCCTCGGCCATCGCGAGGACTCGGGCATTGAAGTCGAGCCAGCTCAACTCGCGATTGAGGTACCGGTCGTCGGGCAGGTCGCCCGGATCGTCGGCCGGGGCGGCCGGCGGCGCCGTGGGAATCGCGGTGGTGCGCCCGGGAAGCGGTGCCGGCGCCTCGGCAGCGGGGGCCGGTGCGGGGTCCGATGCGGTCGCCGGATCGGAGGCGGGAGTGGCAGGCGGAGTCGTCACCGTTCCATTCTGGCGCATAGCGGACGCGAGTTCGACGCGACTGCGCGATCGGCGTCGGCGAGTGCCGCCGCGGTGTGCTCGCCCAGGACCGGCGCGGACCGCAAGTCCTGCGGGGTGTCGATATCGGTGCGCAGGCCGGGCCATGGCCCCGCGTGCTCGGTGGCACCGTCCGCGCGGTGCGCGGCCGCCGATTCCGGGCCGAACCGCGGTCGCAGGGGCGTGCCCGCCGGTGCGTACAGCGCGGCGGTCCCGGTGCCGGCGTGGTCCGGGACGAATCCCCGACGGTGCGCCGTCGCCGCGAGGAACGCACTCAGTTCGGCGGCGCTGATGCCCGGGAGGTCGGCCTGGAGTGCGACGACCGCGACGGGCCGCCCGGCGTCGGCGCGCGCGGCGTCCGCGCCCGCCTCGAGTGCGGCGTTGAGGCCGCTCTGGGCGGGCTCGTCAACCGCGAACGCCCCGGCGGCGCAGGCGGCCGCGCGCACCGCGGGATCGGGTGAGACGACGTAGACCCCCGCCACCTCCGGCGCGGCCAGTGCGGCCGCGAGCGTGTCGCGGAACATCGCGAGAACGAGGCCGCGGACGGCGCCGCGCCCTCCGTCGCCGGACGCGGCGAACCGGGATTTCGCGGAATCCAGTGACTTCACGGCGGTCACCACCACGACGGCGGGGGACGCGGCGTCGCCGCGCTGTGCGGTCATATCACCAATCTAGGCGTGCGGAACGCGGCGTGCCGCGCCCGGGCGGGGGATAGGCTCGTCGCGATGCCCGCACCCGCGGGCGGTCGCGCGGATGCGAGGAGGGGCCGGATGGTCGACGTTGCAGTGATGGGCGCCGGTTCCTTCGGCACGGCGATGGCCAAGGTCTTCGCCGAGGCGACGAGGCCCGAGCCGCACCGCGTCCGGATGTGGTGCCGCCGTCAGGAAGTGGCCGACCAGATCAACAGCACCCGCATCAACGCGCAGTACCTGCCGGAGGGAGTGCTGCCGGAGAACCTCAGCGCCACGCACGATCCCGAGGAGGCGATGCGGGGCGCGGGGCTGGTGGTCCTCGCAGTGCCGTCGCAGACGCTGCGGGCGAACCTTCAGGATTGGGGGCACCTGATCCCGCCGGACGTCACCGTCGTCAACCTCGCCAAGGGCATCGAGATCGGCACGCTGGACCGGATGAGCGAAGTCGTCGTGGACGCGGCGGGGATCGATCGCGACCGGCTGGCGGTGCTCACCGGTCCGAACTTCGCGAAGGAGATCGCCAAGGGGCAGCCCACGCTCGCCGTCGTCGCGTCCGACAACGCCCAGCGCGCGTCCCGCACCCAGTACCTGGTGCGCACCGACTACTTCCGGCCGTACACGAGCGACGACGTGGTGGGCTGCGAGATCGGCGGCGCCACTAAGAACGTGATCGCCCTCGTGTGCGGCATCGCGTCGGGCATCAACCTCGGCGAGAACTCTCGCGCGGCCATCATCACCCGCGGCCTTGCGGAGACGCTCCGGCTCGGCACCGCGCTCGGTGCGCAGCCCCTCACGCTCGCCGGTCTGGCCGGCGTGGGCGACCTGGTGGCCACGTGCAGCTCCCCGCAGTCGCGCAACTTCAGCTTCGGCGCGCGCCTCGGCCAGGGGATGACGGTGGAACAGGCGCAGGCGGCGGCGCACGGCCAGGTCGCCGAGGGCGCCAAGTCCTGCATCTCGATCGCCGACCTCGCGCGCCGCGCGGGCGTCGAGATGCTCCTCACCGAGGCCGTGCGCGCCGTCTGTTACGACGGTGTGCCGGTGTCGCGGGCCATGGACGATCTGCTCAATCGCGACGTCGGCGGCGAGTGGCGGCCCAAGGACGCCGAGTAGGCCAGGGCAACCGCATGGCCCCGCTCCGGGCCGCAACGTAAGGTGGGCGACCGTGACGGAGCGAATCAGGGTGGCAGTGGTCTTCGGCGGGCGCAGCAGCGAGCATGCGGTCTCGTGCGTATCGGCGGGCAGCATCCTCGCCCATCTCGACCCCGACCGCTACGACGTCGTGCCCGTCGGCATCACCCGGGCCGGCTCCTGGGTGCTCTCCCACGCCGACTCGAAGGCGCTCACGTTCTCCGGCCGGAGCCTCCCGAGCGTGCCGGAGGGGCCGAGCGACCTGACGCTGCTCCCCGGTGCCGCGGGTGCCGAACTGGTATCGGTGGACGCGGACGCCGCCGGCACGGTGCTCGGCGACGTCGACGTGGTCTTCCCCGTCCTGCACGGCCCGTACGGCGAGGACGGCACCCTGCAGGGGCTGCTGGAGATGGTCGGGGCGCCGTACGTGGGCGCGGGCGTGCTCGCCTCCGCAGCCGGCATGGACAAGGAGTTCGCGAAGAAGCTGCTCGCGGCCGAGGGACTGCCCGTCGGAGACTTCCACGTGCTGCGCCAGCGCGACACCGAGGTGCCCCCCGAGGTGTTGCACCGGCTGGGGCTGCCGCTGTTCGTCAAGCCCGCCCGCGGCGGCTCGTCCATCGGCATCACCCGCGTGACCGACCTGGCGGAGCTCGGCGCCGCGATCGCGGAGGCCCGCAGGTGGGATCCGAAGGTGATCATCGAAGCCGCCGTCATCGGCCGCGAGGTCGAGATCGGCGTCCTCGAGCGACCGGACGGCACCGTCTGCGCCTCGGCGATCGCCGAGATCGAGATGGCCGCCGACGCGGAGCACGCCTTCTACGACTTCGAGACCAAGTACCTCGACGACCGCGCGCAGTACACGGTCCCGGCGAACCTCACCGAGCACGAGGCGGCCGTGATCGGCGACCTCGCGGTTCGCGCCTTCCACGCCTTCGACTGCCAGGGGCTGGCCCGCGTGGACTTCTTCCAGACCGCGGACGGCCCGGTGATCAACGAGGTGAACACGATGCCCGGGTTCACGTCGACGTCGATGTACCCCCGGATGTTCGCCGAATCCGGCGTGGCCTACGCCGAACTGCTCACGGTGCTCATCGACACGGCGCTCGCCCGCGGCACCGGCCTGCGCTGATCAGCGCCCCAGGTCGAGGACGCTGCGGTCAGGTGCGCAGTGATCGCGTCCGATGCCGCCTGCACGGCGGCGGTGCCGGCACCGTCGGGCACCCAGAGCGTCACGTACGGGCGGTGGTCCACCGCGGTCCAGTAGCTGCCGCCGTCGGGGGCGGGTGCGCCCTGCGGGACCGCCTGGAGCCACTGCACGCCGTTGACGATCTGCAGCTTGGCCGTGGCGGTCAGTTCGGCGGGGCGCTCGGTGCCGCAGCGTACTTCGACATCGCCGGCCTTGTCGGCGCGCCAGCGCGCGAACCCTGCCGGAGCGGTGGTGTCGGTGCGCTGGAAGCCGCCGAGATCGGCGGGGAGCGCGCCGAGCAGCGCGCCGCACGCCGCGTCACCCGACGACGGTGCCGCGACCGACTTCAGATGCCCGGCCTCGGCCGTCGCCCGCGCATCCTCCTGGCGCTGCTGGGCCAGGATCAGGAACGCGACGAAGCAGGCGAGGACCGCCACGGGCACGGCCACGGCTGTGGCGAGGAACGCCGGGCTGCGGCGCCGCCGGGTGGTCGGGTCCTGGGGCCCGGGGTGGTCTCGTCGTCTGCATCGCTCACGTCCGATACCGTAGCCGCGATGACCACACCCGATCCGGCCCGCCCCGCGCGCCCCGCCGTGCGCACCGCGGCGCAGCTGGGTGAGGACGGCGTGATCGCGCTGGCGACCAGCGGCGTGCGGCCGGACCTGCGGGTGCCGGTGGGCCCCGGCGACGACGCCGCGGTGGTCGTCGCGCCGGACGGCCGGGTGGTCGTCTCCTCGGACGCACTCGTCGAGGGCCGGCACTTCCGGTTCGACCTCACCACCCCCGAACACGTGGGGCGGCGCGCGATCGCGCAGAACGCCGCCGACATCGCCGCGATGGGCGCCGTGTGCACGGGCTTCACCGTCACGCTGGGCTGCCCGGCCGGCACCGGCGAGGACGTGATCGCCGGGATCGCCCGCGGTATCACCCGAGGCGCCGCGGACGCGGGCGGAGCCATCGCGGGCGGCGACGTGGTCCGCACCGAGCAGGTGTTGCTCGCCGTCACCGTGCTGGGCGACCTGCAGGGACGCGCGCCGGTCCTGCTGTCCGGCGCCCGGCCGGGTGACGTGGTCGCGGTGTGCGGCACGCTGGGGCACTCGGCGGCGGGGCTGGCGGTGCTGCTCGCCGGGCTGCCCGGCTTCGAGGGCCTCGTGGAGACTCACCGCTGCCCGGTGCCGCCGCTCGTTGCGGGACCGCAGGCCGCCGTCGCCGGGGCCACCGCGCTCACCGACGTCTCGGACGGCCTGCTCCGCGACGCGCGGGCCGTCGCGCGGGCCTCCGGCATCGTCATCGAGCTCGACGGTGCGCGGCTCGCCCCCGACACCGACCTTCGCGCGTGCGCCGCCGCACTGGGTGCCGACGCCGACCAGTGGGTCCGCACGGGCGGCGAGGACCACGCCCTGCTCGCGACCTTCCCCGCCGGGGCGGAGCTCCCGGCGGGGTGGCGGGCGATCGGCACCGCGGCCGGGCCCGGCGCCCTGCCGGTGGGCACGGTCACCGTCGACGGCGAGACGGGGCCCGAGGTGGGCGGCTGGAACACGTTCGACGAATCCGGGGAGGGCCGATGACGGCGAGACCACTGGCGGAGACCGTCGAGGCGGGCTGGGCGCGGGCACTCGAGCCGGTGGCGGGCGACATCGCCGCGATGGGGGACTTCCTGCGCGCCGAGATCGCGGCGGGCCGCGAGTACCTGCCCGCGGGCGCGAACGTGCTGCGCGCGTTCAAGCAGCCGTTCGACGACGTGCGGGTGCTGATCGTGGGGCAGGACCCGTACCCCACGCCGGGGCACCCGGTGGGCCTGTCGTTCTCCGTGGACGCGTCCGTGCGGCCGATCCCGCGCAGCTTGCAGAACATCTTTCGTGAGTACTGCGAGGATCTCGAGCTGCCGCTTCCCGCGAACGGCGACCTGTCGCCGTGGGCGCGCCAGGGGGTGCTCCTGCTCAACCGCGTGCTGACGGTACGCCCGGGCGAGGCCGCCTCGCACCGCGGGAAGGGCTGGGAGAAGGTCACGGAGCGGGCGATCGACGCGCTCGTGGAGCGCGACGCGCCCCTGGTGGCGATCCTGTGGGGGCGCGACGCCGCGTCGCTGGGGAAGCGACTCGGCGCCGTGCCGCGGATCGAGTCGGTGCACCCGTCGCCGCTGTCCGCCGCACGCGGATTCTTCGGCTCGCGGCCGTTCTCCCGCGCCAACGAGGCGCTGACGGCGCTCGGCGCCGAGCCGGTCGACTGGCGCCTGCCGCACCTCGCGCAGGTCCGCTGACGCGCAAGAAGCCCGTGGCCGGACGGCCACGGGCTCCTTGCGAAAGCGTTCTCGCGAACTAGCCGCGAACGACCTTGCCAGCCTTGATGCACGAGGTGCACACGTTCAGGCGCCGGGTCTGGCCGGGCGCGATCTGGGCGCGCACGGTCTGGATGTTCGGGTTCCACCGGCGGTTGGTACGCCGATGCGAGTGCGAGACCGACTTACCGAAGCCGGGGCCCTTGTCGCAGACGTCGCAGACGGCAGCCATAGTCGTGTACTCCTCGTATCGTTGAAAACTGTGTTTCGCCCCGCCGGTGCGGACATGTCGATCACACGCCCGGACGCGAGGCAACCCTGCAAGCATAGCGGAGCGCAGGGTATCGACCAAACCGCGCCGGGCGCCGGTCCCCGTCGGACGTGCCCACTAGGCTGGCGGGCGTGACGGGACCGAATCCGGAGGACGGCCGTGTGGTGGTGGCCTGGCTCCGCCGTGCCGTGCTCGGGCTCGAACGCGCCGTCGACGAGATCAACGCCCTCAACGTGTTCCCGGTCGCCGACGCCGACACAGGCACGAACATGCTGGTCACACTGCGCGCGGCCGCACGCGCCGCGGAAGAGGCGGACCGTCGGGAAGGGCCGCACGCGGTGGCCCGCGCGACGGTGGCGGGTGCCGTCGCCGGTGCCCGCGGCAACTCCGGCGTGATCGTCTCCCAGATCATGCGCGGCGTCGCGGCGCAGCTGGGGGAGGACGCGGACCTCACCGCGGCGGGCCTGGCGGAGGGCCTGCGGTCGGCCACCGAGCTGGTGACCGCGGCCGTCGCCGCGCCCGTCGAGGGCACCATCCTCTCCGTCCTGCGCGGCGCGTCCGACGGTGCCGGCGCGGCCCTCGCCGCCGGGGGCGACCTCGGCGCGTGCGCGCGGCGCCGCGGACACGGCCTTCGACGCGTTGTTGCGCACCCGGGAGCAGTTGTCGGTCAACGCCGACGCCGGCGTGGTCGACGCCGGGGGCCGCGGCCTGCTCGTGCTGCTCGACGCGCTCGTCGAGGTCACCGCGGGCGCGGCGGCCGAGCGCCCGCGCTTCACCCGGCAGAGCGCCCCGCACGTGCACGTGCACGTCGCGCCCGACGGCACCGTCGGGCATGCGCACGGCCACGAGGATCCGCCCCGCGGCCCGCACGCCGACTACGAGGTGATGTATCTGCTGCCCGACGCCACGGAGGCTGCGGCCACCCGGCTGCGTGACGAGTTGCAGACCTTCGGCGACTCGGTGGTCGTCGTGGCGGCCGCGGACCCGGACCCGTGGCCACCTGGTCGGTGCACACCCACACGACGGAGCCGGGCCGCGCCATCCAGGCCGGCCTCGCGCACGGGAAGCTGCGGAGCATCGCCGTCAACGTGTTGCAGGAGACCGGCCACACCGAGACGCCGCTGCAGGCACTGCTGGACGCGCCCCGCGCGATCGTCGCGCTCGTCTCGGGCGACGGTGCCGCCGACCTGTTCGCCGAGGCGGGCGCCGAGGTCATCCGGTGCGACGCGGGGATGACCCACGCGGAGCTGCTGGCGGCGCTGCACCGGTTCGAGGGCCGCGAGGTGCTGCTGATGCCGAACGGTGCGCTGCCCACCCCCGAGCTGCTGGCGGTCGCCGCACGCTCGCGCGAATCGGGGGTGCTGGTGACGCTGCTGCCCACGTCGTCGATGGTGCAGGCGATCGCGGCGCTCGCCGTCCACGAGCCGAACGGTCACGCCGCCGACGACACCTACTCGATGGCGGAGGCCGCGGCCGGCGCGCGGTGCGGCTCCGTCGTGGCCGTCACCGAGGACGCACTCACGATCCTCGGCCCGTGCGGCCCCGGGGACTACCTCGGCATGGTCGGCGGCGAGGTGGTGGTGCTCGAGGAGGATCAGTACTCGGCGGGCGAGGCCCTGGCCGAGCTCCTGCTGGCCACCGGCGGCGACATGGTGACGGTGCTCCTGGGCGACGCGGGCGACGGCGACTTCCCCGACCGGGTGAGCGCCGCCCTGCGCCCGGACCGACCAGAGGTCGAGGTGATCGGCTACCGGGGCGGACAGACCGCGAGCGTGATGGAGATCGGCGTCGAATGAGCGCTGCGCGGGACCTCGCACTGCACACCCCGCTGGCGGAGGCGATCCACCCGGAGATGGCGGATCTCGCGGCCGCCGAGCTCGGGCTGGTCACTGTGGGGGACCTGCTGCGGCATTTCCCCTTCCGGTACGAGGGCGGGGCGGTCGAGGACGACGGTACGCGCCGCTCCGAGCCCCGCATCGGCGACGAAGTGGTGGTGATCGGCACCGTCACGGCGATCACGCCGCCGCGTGCGCACCACCGCGGCAAGAAGATGTGGAAGGCGCAGGTGGTCAACAAGGTCCGCGCCTACGAGGTGACGTTCTTCAACTACCTCCCCAAGCCGATCCAGCCGGATCGTCAGCTGCTGCTGATCGGCAAGCTCGGCGAGTTCAACGGGAAGCTGCAGCTGACCCACCCCGACTGGATCCTCCTCCCGGACAGGACGATCACGTCCGCGCAGGCGCTGGCGGAGAGCGAGTCCGGCACCACCAAGGCAGGGTCGAAGCGGCTCAAACACGCCGACCTGAGCCTGCTCATGCAGCCCACCGTGCCGATCTACCACGGCACCAAGAACCTTCCCACCTGGCTGATCCTCTCGCTGGTGGACAGCGTCCTGGGGCGGCTCGCGCCGGTGCCCGAATCGCTGCCGCCCGCGTTCCTCGCGCTGCACGGGCTCATGAGCCTCGACGACGCGGTGCGCGCCGCGCACAAGCCCGACGGCAGGGCTCAGGTCGAGCAGGCCAAGCGGCGGCTCGCGTTCGACGAGGCCGTCGCCATCGAGACGGCGCTCGCGCGCCGGGCGCACGACGTCGGCACCGTCGGTGCGCCGCCGCTGCACGCCCCCGACGGTCCGCTGCAGGCCGGCCTGCGCGAGCGGCTCCCGTTCGCGCTCACCACGGGCCAGGAGGACGTGCTGGCCGAGATCCTCGGCGACATGGCCCGCGATCACCCCATGACGCGGCTGCTGCAGGGCGAGGTCGGCTCCGGCAAGACACTGGTGGCGCTCCTGGCGATGCTCGCCGCCGTGGATGCCGGCTACCAGGCCGTGTTGCTGGCGCCCACGGAAGTGCTTGCGACGCAGCACCTCCTGTCGATCACGAAGATGCTGGGCGATCTCGCCGAGGCGGGTCAGTTGGGCGCCGCGGACGCGGCGACGACGGTGACCCTGCTGACGGGTTCGATGACCGTCAAGCAGCGACGGGCAGCGCTCCTGCGCATCGTGACCGGCGAGGCCGGGATCGTGATCGGCACGCACGCGCTGCTCGAGGACACCGTGGAGTTCTTCCGCCTCGGGCTGGTGGTGGTCGACGAGCAGCACCGGTTCGGCGTCGAGCAGCGCGACCGGCTGCGGCGCAAGGGTGCCGGAGAGGGTAGTCGGGAAGAGTCGATGCCGCACCTGCTGGTGATGACGGCGACGCCGATCCCGCGCACGGTCGCGCTCGCGCAGTTCGGCGACATGGCGACGTCGGTGCTGCGGGAGCTGCCGCGCGGCCGTCAGCCGATCCAGACGTCCGTCGTGCCGGTCGAGAAGCCCGGCTGGCTGGACCGCGCGTGGGCGCGCGTCGACGAGGAGGTGCGCTCCGGCCGGCAGGTGTACGTGGTGTGCGCCCGCATCGGTGACGACGCCACGGGGGAGCAGGCCAAGGCCTCGTTCACGGACGAGGACTACGACTTCGACAAGGTCGCCGCGCCCGGCGGCGACGGCGGAAGGGCCGCCGGGAGTGCCTCGGGGCGTGGTGAACCCGAGCCCGACGAGGAGAAGAAGCCGCAGTCGGTGTCCGCGATCGAGATGTACGACGAGCTGGCGGCGGGTCCGCTGGGAGCACCGGATCGCGCTGCTGCACGGGCGGCTTCCCGCCGAGGAGAAGTCGGAGATCATGGCGGCGTTCGCCGCCGGCGAGATCGACATCCTGGTGGCCACCACCGTGATCGAGGTCGGCGTCGACGTCGCGAATGCGACCACGATGGTGGTCCGCGACGCCGACCGGTTCGGCATCAGTCAGCTGCATCAGCTCCGCGGCCGCGTCGGCCGCGGCGGGCTACCGGGGCTGTGTCTGCTGATCACCGCGAGTGGGTCGGAGCGGACCCTGGGGCGGCTGCACGCGGTCGCGGACACCGTGGACGGGTTCGCCCTCGCCCAGCTGGATCTCGAGTACCGGGGCTTCGGCGACATCCTGGGCGTCGACCAGTCCGGCCTCGCGCGGCGGCTGAGCTTCCTGGACCTCGCGCAGGACGGTGACGTGCTCGCCGCAGCCCGCGATCTCGCGTACGAGATCGTCGGTGAGGACCCGGAACTGGTGGATCATCCCGCTCTGCGTGCGATGAACGAGGTCATCCTCGGCGGGGACCGGGGCGACTACCTCGACAAGGCGTAGCCGAGCGGTATCAGCGCGAGGCGCGGTCGGCGGCCAGGGCGGCGAGCTGGCCACCCCAGAAGTTCACCACCTGCTCACGCCGGGCGGAGTCGTCGGACAGCAGGTCGGCCAGGCCCAGGCCACGTGCCAGGTCGAGCGTGGCCTGCACGGCCTGCCGTGCCTCGGCATCGTCCTTGTCGAACCCGAGGATCCCCATCGAGAGGCCGAAGACCTCGCGCGAGAACTTGTTCTCGAACGGGAGAACGCGCGAACGGAGATCGTCGTCGCTGGCCGCAGCGGTCCACACGTGGAGCGCCGCCTTGAACAGTTCGTCGGTGTAGTACTCGACGATCAGCCGGGCGACCGCGTAGGGCCGGTCGGGACCCTCGGGCACTGCGGCGCCGGCGAGCCGGGCCTGCGCGATCCGCTGCTCGCCCATGTACTCCAGCGCCGCGGTGATCAGATCCTCGCGGGTGGGGAAGTGGTGCTGCGCGGCGCCGCGCGACACCCCGGCCTGACGCGCGACGCTGCCCACGGTGGTCGCGCCCCAGCCGCGGACGGCCAGGGACGCGATGGTGGTCTCCAACAGTCGCTGCCGGGTCTCCCGGCTGCGGGACTGCTGGGGCGCACGGATGGGCGGGCGGAGGGGACTCATCGGAGCGAATCCTAACCGGCCGAGACCGGTTCGGCCCAGCTCGGCGCGCGCTTCTGCAGGAACGCGGTGATCCCCTCGACGGACTCCGCGGAGCCGAACAGGCGCGCCGACTGTTCGGCCAGCGCCTCGGCGCGCTCGTCGAACGACGCGAGCACGTCGTGCCACAGGATCTGCTTCGTCTCCCGCAGGCCCTGCGGGCTGCACAGCTGCAGCTCGGCGAGCTGCTCCGTCACCGCGGCCGCCGGATCCTCGACCGCCGCGGTGATCAGCCCGTAGCCGGCGGCGGCGGCACCGTCGAACTTGCGGCCCGTGAGCAGCAATGTGGAGGCGACCCGCGACGGCAAGTGCGGCAGCAGGACCAGCGAGACCATCGCCGGTGCGACGCCGATCCGCGTCTCCGTGACCGCGAACGACGCCCCGGGGCCCGCGAAGACGAAGTCGCACGAGCCGATCAGGCCGAAGCCGCCGGCCCGGACGTGCCCGTCGACCCGGGCGATCACCGGCTTGGGGCACTCGATGATCCCGCGCATCGCGCCGATCATCGCCAGGGTGCGGGACTTCGGGTCGCTCCTGCCCCATTAGCGGCCGCTTCCTTGAGATCGGCGCCCGCGCAGAACGTCGTCCCGGTGTGGGTGAGCACCACGGCGCGCGCGGCGTCGTCGGCGGCCGCCCGCTCGAGGCCGGCGGCGAGATCGGTGAGCAACCGCTGCGAGATCGCGTTCCGGTTGTGCGGGCTGTCGATCGTGAGATACGCGGCACCGCCGCGGGTCTCGTACCTGACCAGGGGTTCGGTCATGCGGACTCCTAATAGCTCTTGGGCAGGCCGAGGCTGTGCTCGGAGATGAAGTTGAGCACCATCTCGCGGCTGACCGGCGCGATGCGGAACAGGCGCGACGCGACCAGCATCTGTGCCAGGCCGTACTCAGTGGTCAGGCCGTTGCCGCCGAGCGAATGGATCGCGCGGTCCACGGCCTTGGCGCCGGCCTCGCCGCCTGCGAACTTCGCCATGTTCGCGGCTTCGGCCGCGGCGAACTCCTGGCCGGCGTCGTACAGCGTGGCGGCCTTCTGCAGCATCAGCTTCGCCAGTTCGGTCTCCACTTTGAGCTCGGCGAGCGGGTGGGCGATGGCCTGGTGGGCGCCGATCGGGACCTTGAAGACGGTGCGCTCCTTGGCGTACGCCACCGCGCGGTCGATCGCGTAGCGGGCCGAGCCCACGGAACCCGCTGCGGCCATGATGCGCTCGGGGTTGAGGCCGGCGAAGAGCTGCGCGATGGCCGCGTCGGGCTCGCCGACGAGCGCCTCGGCGGGCAGCCGGACGTCGTCGAAGAAGAGCGTCCACTGCGACTCCGGCAGTCCCACCTCCATCGGGATCTTCGTCTTCTGCAGGCCCGGCGAATCGGTGGGCATGAGGAACAGCGCGGGGCGCAGCTTTCCCGTCTTGGCGTCCTCGGTGCGGGACACCACCAGGATCACGTCGGCCAGCTCGATGCCGGAGATGAACGTCTTCTGGCCGGAGAGGATCCAGTCCGCGCCGTCGCGCCGGGCGGTGGTGGTGATCCGGTGGCTGTTGGAGCCTGCGTCGGGCTCGGTGATCGCGAACGCGGCGATGGTCTGGCCCGAGGCGATCCCCGGCAGCCACCGCTGCTTCTGCTCCTCCGTGCCGAACTTCGAGATGATCGTGCCGTTGATGGCGGGAGAGACCACCAGCATGAGCAGTGAGGAGCCGACCGCGGCGAGCTCCTCGCCGACGATGCCCAGTTCGTACATGCCGGCTCCGCCGCCGCCGTACTCCTCGGCGATGTTGACGCCGATGAGGCCGAGATCACCCGCGGCCTTCCACAGCTCGGTCGGGCCCTCGCCCGCCGCGATCTTCTCGCGCATGTACTCGGGGCCGAACTTGCGGCCCAGTTCCGAGACCGTCTTGCGAAGCGCCTGGCGCTCCTCGGACTCGATGACGTCCATGGAAATGCTCATGTGGGTTCCTACTCCGTATCTTCCAGCACGGCGACGACGGCGCCGGCATCGATGTTCTGGCCCACCTCGACGGCGATGGTGGTGATGACGCCGTCGGCGGGCGCGGAGATGGCGTGCTCCATCTTCATCGCCTCCATCCACAGCACGGGCTGCCCGGCGGTGACGGAATCGCCCTCCTGGGAGCCGATCCGGGTGATCACGCCGGGCATCGGCGCGAGCAGTGAGCCGGCCGCGGCGGCCGCGTCGGCCGACGGGAGGGGGTCGACGAGCGTCAGGGTCGCCGCGCCGCGCGCGGTCTCCACCTCCACGACGGTGCGGTCCCCGGGGTAGGCGGTGACGGCGACGGTGCGCCGGATCCCGTCGCGCTCCACCGCGACGCGCGCGCTCACGCCATCGTCGGTAACGGTTGCGACCTGCCCTCCGTCGGCGCGGAACTCCCGCTCGTCGGCGGTGCGGAACGCCGGCACCAGGGTGCGGGAGCCGAGGTTGCGCCAGCCGGGTGCGACGTGCGGCAGCGGGCTCGCGGCCGCGCCCCGCCGGTCCAGCACGGCGCCGGCCGCCGACGCGGCCTCCGCCAGCTCGGCCTCGTCGAGCAGGGGCGCGGCGAGGCGCTCCAGACGGTCGCCGGTGAGGAAGTCGGTCGCGAAGTCGCCGGCCTTGAAGTCGGCGTCGGCGAGGATCCGCACCAGGAGGTCGCGGTTGGTGGTGATGCCGTGGATGGCCGCTTTGCGCAGCGCGGCCTCCGTGATCGCGAGGGCCTGCGCGCGGGTCGGCGCGAAGCCGATCACCTTGGCGAGCATCGGATCGTAGAAGACCTCGACGACGCTGCCCGCGGGCGCGAGCGCGCTGTCGAGGCGGATGCCCGGGCGGTCGGGTCCCGAGAACTCGGCGATCACGCCCGGCACTTCGAAGCGGTGCACGGTGCCCGCGGCGGGGCGCCAGTCGTTGGCGGGGTCCTCGGCGTAGAGGCGCGCCTCGATGGCCCAGCCGCGCGTGGCGGGCGGCTCGGCGGACGGCAGCGGCAGGCCGGCGGCAACGTCGAACTGCAGGCCGACCAGGTCGAGCCCGGTGGTGGCCTCGGTGACCGGGTGCTCCACCTGGAGCCGGGTGTTGACCTCGAGGAAGAAGAACTCGCCCTCGTCGGTGGCGAGGAACTCGACGGTACCGGCGCCCGTGTAGCCGATGGCCTTGGCGGCGTTGGCCGCCGCCTCGTACAGGGCGGTGCGCATCGCCGGGTGGCGCTCCACGAGGGGCGACGGGGCCTCCTCGAGCACCTTCTGGTGGCGGCGCTGGATCGAGCACTCGCGCTCGCCCACGGCCCAGACGGTGCCGTGCGCATCGGCCATCACCTGGACCTCGATGTGCCGGCCCCGCTCGAGGTAGCGCTCGCAGAACACGGTGCCGTCGCCGAACGCCGACGTCGCCTCGCGCTCGGCCGCTTCGAGGTTCTCCTGCAGCTCGGCGCGGGTGCGGACCACGCGCATGCCGCGGCCGCCGCCGCCGGCGGAGGCCTTGACGAGGACGGGGAAATCGCTGTCGGACACCTGGTCCGGCGTGAGGTTCGTGAGCATCGGGACGCCGGCCTCGGCGAGGCGGGCCTTCGCCGCGACCTTGGAGCCCATCGCGGTGATGGCCTCCGGCGACGGACCGATCCAGACGAGGCCCGCGTCCTGCACCGCGGCGGCGAATTCGGCGTTCTCGGAGAGGAAGCCGTAGCCGGGGTGGATCGCCTGTGCGCCGGTGGCCTGCGCGGCGGCGATGATCCTCTCGCCCTGCAGGTAGGTCTCGGCGGGGGTCTGCCCGGGCAGATGCACGGCCTCGTCGGCCTCGGCGACGTGCGGGGCGTCGGCGTCGGGATCGGAGTACACGGCCACCGCGCGCAGGCCCCGAGCGTGGGCCGCGGCGATGACGCGACGGGCGATCTCGCCGCGGTTCGCCACGAGAACGGAATCGAACGAAGTCATGCTTTCCTCACATCCGGAAGACGCCGAAGGCGTCGGTGCCGTGGACGGGGCCGTTGTGGATGGCGGACAGCGCCATCCCGAGCACCGTGCGGGTGTCGCGGGGGTCGATGATGCCGTCGTCGTAGAGCATCCCGGACATGAAGGCGGGCAACGACTCCTTGTCGATCTGGGTCTCGATGGCGGTGCGCATCCCGTCGACGAACGCGGGATCCATGGCCTGGCCGCGCGAAGCAGCGGACGCCGCGGCCACCTCGGTGACCACATCCGCGAGTTGTTTGGCGCCCATCACCGCGGAACGCGCGCTGGGCCAGGAGAACAGGAACCGCGGGTTGAAGGCGCGGCCCGCCATGCCGTAGTGCCCGGCGCCGTAGGAGGCGCCCGCGATGAGCGACAGGTGCGGCACCTCCGAGTTGGAGACGGCGTTGATCATCATCGAGCCGTGCTTGATCATGCCGCCGCGTTCGTACTCCGCGCCCACCATGTAGCCGGTGGTGTTGTGGATGAACAGCAGCGGCGTGTCGTAGCGGTTCGCCAGCTGGATGAACTGCGTCGCCTTCTGCGCCTCCTCGGAGAACAGAACGCCGCGGGCGTTGGCGAGGATGCCGATGGGGTAGCCGTGCAGGTTCGCCCACCCGGTGGTGAGCGAGCCGCCGTAGAGCGGCTTGAACTCGTCGTAGTCGGAGTCGTCGACGATGTGGGCGATGATCTCGCGCGGGTCGAAGGGGATCTTCAGATCGTCCGGCACGATGTCGAGCAGGCCCTCGGCGCCGTAGCGCGGGGGCTTGACCAGGCTCGACGGTGCCGTGCCCTGCTTGCGCCAGTTGAGGCGCTTGACGATCGACCGGGCGATCCGGGCCGCGTCCAGCTCGTCGTTCGCCATGTAGTCGCCGAGGCCCGAGGTGCGCGAGTGCATCTCGGCGCCGCCGAGCGTCTCGTCGTCGGAGATCTCGCCCGTCGCGGCCTTCACCAGGGGCGGGCCGGCGAGGAAGACTTTGGAGCGCTCCTTGATCATCACCACGTGGTCGCTCATGCCGGGGATGTAGGCGCCGCCCGCGGTGGAGTTGCCGTAGACCACGGAGATCGTGGGGATGCCCGCCTTCGACAGCTGTGTGAGGTTGCGGAACATCGCGCCGCCGGGGACGAACACTTCCTTCTGCGTGGGGAGGTCGGCGCCGCCGGACTCGACCAGCGAGAGCACCGGCAGCCGGTTCTCCCGCGCGATGTCGTTGAGGCGCAGCGACTTGCGCAGCGTCCACGGGTTGGAGGTGCCGCCCTTCACGGTGGGGTCGTTGGCGACCACCATCACCTCGACGCCCTCGACAACGCCGATGCCGCCGACGAGCGAGGCGCCCACCTGGAAGTCGCTGCCCCAGGCGGCGAGCGGCATCAGCTCGAGGAACGGGGAGGCGGGGTCGAGCACGCTGTCGATCCGCTCGCGAGCGGTGAGCTTGCCGCGTTTGCGGTGTCGATCGACGTACTTCTCGCCGCCGCCGGCGAGCGCCTTGTCGAATTCTTCGGTCAGGTCGGCGAGCTTGCCGAGCATGGTCTCGCGGTACTTGCCGGCGTCGGACGCCGGCGTGCTGCGGAGCACCGTCATATCGGAGTCCTTCCGGTCTACTTGTAGCCCAGGCGGTTCGCCGCCAGGGTGGTGAGGATTTGAGTAGTGCCGCCGCCGATGCCGAGGATGCGGACGTCGCGGTAGTGCCGGGACACCTCGTACTCGGACATGTAACCGTGGCCGCCGAACAGTTGCACGGCCTCGTTCGCGACCCACTCGCCGCATTCGACGGCGGTGTTCTTCGCGAAGCACGCCTGGGGCACGAGCTCAGCGGCCGCCGCGGGGCCGCCGGATTCGAGTGCCTCCGCGTACTGGTCGGCGACGTGCCGGCTGTAGACGCGGGCCACCTCGATGCGGCGTCGCATCTCGGTGACGGTGTTCTGCACGGCCTGGCGCTTGATCAGCGGCTGGCCGAAGGTCTCGCGGGTGCGGACCCAGTCGAGCGTGAGGTCGAGGCACCGCTGCGCGTGCGAGTATGCCTGCACCGCGAGAGCGAGCCGTTCGGTGACGAAGGCGGCGCCGATGAGCAGGAAGCCGCTGCCCTCGGGGCCGATGAGGTTCTCGGCGGGGACGCGGACGTCCGTGAAGGACAGCTCGGCGGTGTCCGAGGCGTGCCAGCCCATCTTCTTCAGCGGGGCGCTCACCTCGAAACCGTCCAGGCCCTTGGGGATCACCAGCAGGCTGATCCCGCCGGCACCCTCGCCGCCGGTGCGGACCGCGGTGACCACCCAGTCCGCGCGGATGCCGGAGGTGATGAACGTCTTGGCGCCGTTGACGATGTAGTGGTCGCCGTCCTTGCGGGCGGTGGTCGTGAGGTGTCCCACGTCGGAGCCGCCGCCGGGCTCGGTGATGCCCAGCGAGCTGATCCTGTCGCCGGCGAGGACCGGGGCCACCCACTTCTGCTTCTGTTCGTCGGTGCCGGCGAGGATGATGTGCGGCACCGAGATCCCGCAGGTGAACAGCGACGCGAACAGGCCACCGGAGCCGCCCGCCTCGTGCAGCGCCTCGCACACGATGAGCGCGTCGCGGGGGTCGCCGCCCCCGCCGCCGACGGACTCGGGGAACGAGACGCCGAGCAGGCCGAGGTCGCCGGCCTTCTTGTGCAGCTCGCGGGGGAGCAGTCCACCGGCCTCCCACTCGTCGAGGTGCGGCAGGATCTCGCGTTCGGTGAACGCGGTCACCGTCTTGCGCAGCGCGAGTCGCTCCTCGGACTCCCACAGGCTGGTCATGCGATCTCCTTCGTGCTGTGGCCGGCGGGGAGCAGGCCGGTGGGCAGGTCGACGTAGCGGCCGCGAAGCCACTCGCCGACGCCCTTGGCCTGCGGGTCGAACCGGTAGCCGTGCGCGACGCCCTTGCCGAGCAGGTCCTCGATGACGAAGTTGACGGCCTTGAGGTTCGGCAGTTCGTAGCGGCGGACGGGGAGGTCCGCCGTCTCCGGGAGGAGTTCGCGCAGAGCCTGTTCGGTCAGATTACTGCGGAGCCATTCGTAGCCGGCGTCGGACTCCGCCCAGACGCCGACGTTGGCGCTGCCACCCTTGTCGCCGCTGCGCGCGCCGAAGACGGTGCCGAGGGGGACGCGGACCGTCGGGCCTGCGGGGAGAACGTCGTCGCCGCCGGGCTGGGACGGGTCCGCGGGGAGTTCCTGGACGACCGCCGGCGGGGCGATGTCGACAACGGTGCCGTCGGGGCGGTGCGCGCGGTGCGGGACGTCGCCGTTGGGGACGTACACGGCCTGGTACACCCCGTACGGGCCGCCGCTGGACGGCGGGGCCATGGGCGAGGCGCCGGGGTAGGTGGCGAGTGCGAGTTCCACTGCGGCGGAGCTGAAGGCGCGTCCGACGCGGTTCGGGTCGGCGTCCCACGCCACCGCGGTGAGGGTGGCAGAGGCGGCCGCCTCTGTCGGGGCGTCGGGGTGGTCGGTGCGCGCGAGGCGGAACTGCAGGTCGGCGGGAGCCGGATCGAGCGCGTCGCGCAGCTGTGCCTCGAGCAGCGCGGCCTTGCGCTCGATCTCGATTCCCGTGAGCAGGAAGGCGATCTCGTTGCGGAAACCGCCGAGCGTGGTGGTGGCGACCTTGGTCGTCTCGGGCGGTGCCTCGCCGCGCACGCCGGTGACCGCGACCCGGTCGGGGCCGTCCTGGGTGAGGGTCATCGAGTCGAGAAGCAGGGTCACATCGGGATTCGCGTAGCGCTGGCCGGTGACCTCGTAGAGGAGCTGGGCGGTGACGGTGCCCACCTCCACGACGCCGCCGGTGCCGGGCTGCTTGGTGATGGCGAAGGAACCGTCGGCGGCGATCTCGGCGATGGGGAAGCCGGGGTGCAGCAGCTGCTCGATGGGGTGGCGGTCGAAGAACGCGTAGTTGCCGCCCGTGGCCTGCGTGCCGCACTCGATGATGTGCCCCGCGGCCACCGCGCCGGCGAGCGCGTCGAAGTCGGTGCGCTGCCACCCGAATTCGGCGATCGCGGGGCCGAGGATCACCGAGGCGTCAGTGACCCGGCCGGTGATCACGATGTCGGCGCCCGCCGTGAGCAGGTCGGCGATGCCGAACGCGCCGAGGTAGGCGTTGGCGGTCACCGCGTTCGGCACGCCGAGGTCGGCCGACCGGGCGATCAGGTCGTCACCGTCGACCCAGCCGACCGTGAGATGACGGGCGGACTCGTCTGCGTTCTCGATGGCCTTCTCTACCGCGGCCGCGAGGCCGCCCGGGTTGAGCCCGCCCGCGTTGACGACCACCTTGGTGCCTCGCTCCGCGAGGGTGCCCAGGTGCGGAGTCAGGTGGCGCAGGAAGGTCTTGGCGTAGCCGAGGTCGGGATCCTTGAGCCGGTCGCGGCCGAGAATGAGCATGGTGAGCTCGGCCAGGTAGTCGCCGGTGATGTAGTCGACGCGCGGGCCGGCGAGCATCTCGCCGATCGCGGCCGCGCGGTCGCCGTAGAACCCCGAGACGTTCGCGATGCTGATGGAGCGGGTCATTCGATTCCTCCCTGCGGAGCGCGGCCGGCGCCGGGGGCGCCCGCGAAGCACTGCGCGATGGTGAGCCAGTGGGCGGCGTCGTCGCCGGTGGCCACGAGGTCGGTGTCGGCGACGTTGATGCGCTGGGTCGCCAGGCGGCAGAAGTCCTCGAGCGAGCCGGTGACGCGCTGCGCGGCGTCGCCCGGGCCGAAGGTGAGCTCGGAGCCGTCGGCGGCGACGAGGAAGACGTCGAAGGGCTCCGCGGGCGGGGTCTCGCCGTTGACGGTGTACGCGAAGTCGCGGGTCTTGTAGGCGATCTTGGCTACGTGGGGCAGGGCGACGGGGATGTCCAGCTCGGTCCCGGCGGCGTCCGCGATGTCGAGGCCGTGTGCCCAGGTCTCCATGAGGCGGGCGTTGGCCATGGTGGCGGGCCGCATCGGCGGGCCGAACCAGGGGAGCGGTGTGCCGGGGTCGGCCTCGCGGAGCGCGACGGCGAGGGCCGCGCGGGCGCGGTCCCAGCGGGCGCGCAGATCGGGGTCGGCGGCGAGCTCGGCGGCGCCGGCGTCGACGAACCCCACCGGATCCTGCATCGCCTGCTGCAGGATCGCGGTGAAGCCGTCGGTATCGGTGGCGGCGACCAGCGATACCTCGTCGGTCCAGGCCAGGTGGGCGACCTGGTGGGCGACGGTCCAGCCCTCGGCGGGCGTGGGGAGCGACCAGTCGGTCAGGGAGTCGGCGATCGCGGCGACGGCGGCGGAGGTCGCCTCGAGCGCGTCGAACACGGGGGCTGAAGTGGGCACGCCCACACTCTGTCAGCCCGCGACCAAAAACAAGCAGCAATGCTTGTTTGTACGATCGTGGCTCGACCACTCGGGTGCAGACGCCGCTCAGCCGGTCAGAACGTGAACGTGAGCTCGGATACCTGTCGAGCGGTCTTCCTGGCGGTATCCGATTCCACAGACCGCAGCCAGTGGAGGGTCGAGTCGTGCGGATCGAGTTCGCGATTCGCGGCGCATACCGCATTGCTTCCGACGCGCCCGGGAGAAGTGAGTAGTGCACGAACGAACTCGTTCGCGAATCGTGCCGTGGACCGAATCGACTCGTAACACAGCGTGGCCGGGTCGCACACGACGTGCGACGTCTCGTGGGCCGGCGAGAAGGCGCGGACCACCGATTCCTGCCGTCCGATACTGAAACGCGATGCAAAATCTGCTGGAAACCCATGATCGCTATGTGAGGCGGCCGCCACGGCGAGGCCCCAGGAGGAGCCAGCCCATTCGGGTGCCTTGAACGCGCGATTGGCGGCGACCAGATTCGTGGAATGGATCGGAACGACTTCCGGTACTGCGCCGTGAATTGTGTTTCGCAACTTGGCGATGTATGCGATATCGGCGCGTGCCGCGGTGAGTGCTTTCACCTGGTTTTGGCCGAAGAAGTCGCGGACATTGCGGTTGTACCAGGAGCGGTCATGTGGCTGATTCATTCGGCTGGCGTTCTCGATGTTCGCATGGACATGGAGCGCGGCCAGCGCGTCGAGAGTTCCGGTGAGATTGATCAGGACGTCATCGACCGCGGATTCGGCTCGTGCGGTGTCGCCCCGCCGGTCGAGAATGGCGCCCACGGAGGAGAGCCTGTCGGGGGAGAGGACAGCGCCGCCAACAGTGCATCGAATCCTGCCAACGCCCGCCCGAGTCGGATCTGCAAGGTGGCCGCGAGTCGTACGAGCGTTGGGTCACCGGATGCGGCGGACATCGATTGACAGACTCCGAGAAGTCGAGCCTGTTGGGGCAGGACCACCGGTGCGTAGTACATGGGGTAGAACTGGTGAAGTGGGACGTTCCTATCGGCCCACCCCATGCTCGGAAGACACACGGTGTTCCCACGCATACGACCGTAGTGGGCGAGGATGGGAAGGAACTCGCTCGGGCGGGCGAATGCACAGTACGGATCGAGGTTCGCCGCGCCGTCGTCCCCCGCCGCGCGGACGACGACCGATGCGCCGAGTCGTGCGGCGAGCAGCAGTGGCCCCAGGGCCGCGAGTTCGCGTTTGGATGGTGCCGCCGGTTGGACAAGCTGCCTGCAGGCCTCGCCCGGAACTCGGATCGCCGAATCTGTTGAGTGCGCCAGTGTCGGGACGGTCCGCCACGAGGTCCTGCGGCCTGAACCGTCGATTCGATAGCGGCGTATCTTGGCATCAACAATGCTGGCGAGTTCCATGACGGGATCGGTTTGGGATTGTGTGAGCGCCCCGTCCTCGATCAGGAGAATCGGCCTGCGATTACATGTGAGACCGAAGAGGTTCTCGCCGGCGAACGGGGACGATCGGAGATAGGAACGGAACACGGTTCATCCATTCGGGCGACAGGTGTTCGCGGCCTGGTCGACGACGGCGGCCGATGCCCGGTCCACGGACAGGCCGTACTCCCGGGCGACGAACGCGAACTGGCGCGCGTACTGGCAGTGGAAGCGCTCGTTGGACGGCATCCACCGGCCCGGGGGAGAGTCGCTCTTGTTCTCGTTCGCCGGCCCGTCGACGGCCACGAGGTTGCGCGGATCATTCGCGAAGTCGGTGCGGCGCGCATCGTCCCAGTTCCATGCCCCCATGTCCCACGCGTAGGCGAGCGGGACGACGTGATCGATCTGCACCTTCGCGGAGGTATTCGGGCCGCGCTCGAACCGCAGGGTGCTGCCGCTGTACGGGTCCACCAGCGTGCCGGTCGCGACCGCGTTCGGGCACGCCGAGGTGCGCACGTAGGTCTTGTCCTCCAGGTCGCGGTCCAACACGTCGTTGCGGGTGTCGCAGCCGTTGTGCCCGAGGGGCGCGGCCTGGTCGTCGGTCCAGGCCCTCCCGAACGCCGCGCGCCGGTACTTCACGGGCGCACGCTCGCGGGCCGGGACGATCACGACCCCGCCAGGGGCGCACCGTCGGACCGGGTGGCGGACGGCGCGGAGGGGCCGGGGGACGGCGTGCCCGCCGAACGGTCCTGCACCACCCCGACCGCCACGAACACCGCGGTCGCAACGGCCAGAACGAGGCCGATCCACGCCTGGCGGGACAGGCGGCGCGAGGATCTCCGGCGGGACATGGCCGCAACCTAACACCGCGCACCGACAGGCGAGCCCGGCACGTATTCTCGATCCATGAGCACGCCCACCGCCTCCGACGCCGATGCCGCTGCCGACCTGCAGACCGCGACCGCCGCGATCGAGGAGGCGGCCCGCGCCGCCCGCGTCGCGTCGAAGTCGCTGATCACGCTCACCACCGAGCAGAAGAACGACGCCCTGCACGCAGCGGCGGATGCGCTGCTCGCGGCCAAGGATCGGATCCTCGCGGCCAACGCGGAGGACGTCGATCGAGCGCGCGCCGCCGGCACCGAGGAGTCCCTCATCGACCGGCTCGCGCTCAACGAGGCCCGGGTCGACGGCATCGCCTCGGGGCTGCGCCAGGTCGCGGGTCTGCCGGACCCGGTCGGGACGGTCCTGCGCGGCTCGACCCTGCCCAACGGTCTCGAGCTGCGGCAAGTGGCCGTGCCGCTCGGCGTGGTCGGCATCGTCTACGAAGCGCGGCCCAACGTCACCGTCGACGCGTTCGGCCTCACCCTCAAGTCGGGCAACGCCGTGCTGCTGCGCGGCTCCAGCTCGGCCGCCTCGTCGAACGCGGCCCTGGTGGCGGTGCTGCGCGAGTCCCTGGAGGCGAGCGGCATCACGCCGGACGCGGTCGCGCTCCTCTCCGCCGACTCGCGCGCCAGCGTCACCGCGCTGATCCGCGCCCGCGGCCTCGTCGACGTGGTGATCCCGCGCGGCGGCGCCGGGCTGATCGCGGCTGTGGTGCGCGACGCGACCGTCCCGACCATCGAGACCGGCACGGGCAACTGCCACGTGTACGTCCATTCCGCGGCGGATCTCGACATGGCCGAGCGGATCGTGGTCAACGCCAAGACCCGCCGGCCCAGCGTGTGCAACACCGTGGAGACCGTGCTCGTCGACCGCGCGCTCGCCGGCACCTTCCTCCCGCGACTGCTGGGCACGTTCCAGGCCGAGGGTGTCGTGGTGCACGGCGACGAGGCCGACATGGTGCCGGCCACGGAGACCGACTGGGCGGACGAGTACCTGAGCCTCGACGTCGCCGTGAAGCTGGTCGACGGGCTGGACGAGGCGATCGGGCACATCGACCGCTACGGCACCGGCCACACCGAGGCCATCGTCACCGGCGATCTCGCCGCCGCCCGCGCCTTCACCACTCGCGTCGACGCCGCCGCGGTGATGGTCAACGCCTCCACCGCGTTCACCGACGGCGAGCAGTTCGGGTTCGGCGCCGAGATCGGCATCTCGACGCAGAAGCTGCACGCCCGCGGCCCGATGGGCCTGCCGGAGCTCACGTCCACCAAGTGGGTGGCCTGGGGGACGGACATGTCCGACCCCGCTAACAGCGGCGCGGTCCGGCGGTAGGTTGTCGGGCATGGCAATCAACGAGTCCCTCGAATTCGACATCGACGCCCCCGTCTCCCTCGTGCTGGACACGCTGGCCGACGTCGACGCGCTGCCCGACTGGTCGTCCGCGCACAGCAACGTCAAGGTGGTCGAGCGCGACGCGAACGGCCGGCCCAGCGTGGTCGATGCGTCCGTCGGGCTGATGATGTTCACCGACAACCTGACGTTCGACTACGTCTTCACCGACACCAGCTGCAAGTGGGACACCCGCAACGAGGGCACCGCCGTGCGCAGCCAGGGCGGCATCTACGAGCTGTCCCCGAAGGGCGACGATCAGACCCACGTCAAGGTCACGATGTACCTCGACCCCAAGGTCAAGGCGCCCGGCTTCGTGGTGAAGAAGGGCATCAAGCTGGCGATGGACATCATCAAGAACGGTCTGTCCAAGGAGGTCCTCAAGCGCAAGTCCGCGGCCTGACGGTCCGCCGCCGGGTCGCGCGATCGGGCCCGGCGGTACGCCTCTCGGCTCGGCCTGCACGAGAGTGTGAAGATGAGTGCAGAGATCGCGTCGAAGGGCTTCACGAAGGAGGTCCTCAAGAGGAAGGCCTCACTCTGAGTACGAACCTGATCACCCCGGCCCCGACCGCGCTGTTCAGCAGCGTCGAGGACGTGTCCTCGGCGCTGCGGGCGACGGGCTACATCCCGTCGACGGCCACGTCCACCGCCGTGTTCCTCGCGGACCGGCTGGGCAAGCCGCTCCTCGTGGAGGGGCCGGCCGGAGTCGGCAAGACCGAGCTGGCGCGCGCGTGCGCGCAGGCCCGCGAGGCGCGGCTCGTGCGCCTGCAGTGCTACGAGGGCATCGACGAGGCGCGCGCCCTGTACGAGTGGAACCACGCCAAGCAGATCCTGCGCATCCAGTCCTCGGGCAACGACGGCGACTGGGACGACACCAAGCAGGACGTCTTCTCCGAGGAGTTCCTCCTCCCGCGGCCCCTCCTGCAGGCCGTGCGGGAGAGCGGACCGTCGGTCCTGCTGATCGACGAGGCGGACAAGGCCGACCTCGAGTTCGAGGGGCTGCTGCTGGAGGTCCTCTCGGACTACGCGGTGACGGTGCCGGAGCTCGGCACCATCGTGGCCGCCCGCAAGCCGTTGGTGTTCCTCACCTCCAACGCCACCCGCGAGCTGTCGGAGGCGCTCAAACGTCGCTGCCTCTACCTGCACATCGACTTCCCCGACGCGGAACTCGAACTGTCGATCATCCGCAGCCGCGTCCCCGACCTGCCCACCGAGGTCGCGCAGCAGCTGCTCCGCGTGATCTCCACGCTGCGCGGCCTCGACCTGAAGAAGAAGCCGTCCGTCTCCGAGACCCTGGACTGGTGCCGCACCCTGCTCGCGCTCGGCGTCACCGGCACCGCGAACGGGTCGATCGACAAAGCGGCGCTCCGCTCGACGCTCGGCGTCGTGCTCAAGCACCAGGTCGACATCGATACCGCAGCGGCGGCGCTGGGGCTGTAGATGGTCACCGTCGAACCCGGCACGGGACCGGCCGCGGGAACGCCGCTGGACGCACACCTGCACGCCTTCGTCCGGACACTGCGCGAACGCGGCATGGCCATCGGCCCCGGCGAGGCGATCACCGCCGCCGAGGTGCTGACGGTGCTTGACCTCACCGACCGCGGCCAGCTCCGCGAGGGACTCGCGGCAGTGCTGCTGCGCGAGCAGATGCACCGCAAGACCTTCGACGTCATCTTCGACCTGTACTTCCCGGTCCGCGGCGGTTTCGGGGCGCTGCCCGACGGTCCCGCCGGATCCGGCGGGCAGGGCTGCTCGGGGGCCCCGGGCGAGGCCCCGCCGGACCAGGTGGACCCGTTGAAGATGCCGGCCGCCGACACCCCGCCCGACCCGGACGCCGTGCGCGAGGCGCTGCGGCAGGAGGCCGTCGCGGCGCTCGTGGCCGGCGGCGACCACGACGGCATCGCCAGCCAGATCGTCGAGCAGCTCGGCGAGTACCAGTCCGCCACCGGGACGGCGTTCTCCTCGTACCAGGCGCTCAAGGCGCTCAACCCGCAGACGCTCATCGCCGCCATCGCCAACGGGCTGCTCGCGGCGGCGGGAGAGGACGGCGCGGCGCCGGGGAGCTTCGAGTACGAGTCGGCCCGCCGGGTCGCCCGCTCGCGCGTCGCCGGGCTCACCGAGCGGGTCACCGAGCTCACCTCCGTTGCGATGGCCGCCCGACGGGGACCGGAAGCGGTGGCGCAGTACGCGGCGCCGCAGCTGCCCGAGAACGTGGCGTTCTTCGCCGCCACCCGCAGTGAACTGCACCGCATGGAGCAGACGGTCCGGCCGCTGGCCCGGCAGCTGTCTACGCGCCTGCTGGTCCGGCGCCGCCGGGCCCGCCGCGGCCCCATCGACCTGCGGCGGACGCTGCGCAAGTCGATGTCGACCGGCGGCGTGCCGATCGATCTGGCGCACCGTCGACCCCGCCCGACCAAGCCCGAGCTCGTGCTGCTGTGCGACCTGTCCGGCTCGGTCGCCGGGTTCTCCAACTTCACGCTGCTGCTCACCCACGCGCTGAGCGCCGAGTTCTCCAAGATCCGGGTGTTCGGCTTCGTCGACTCCGTGGACGAGATCACCGACTACATCGACCCGACGCGCACGCTCACGGTGGACACCGTGGTCGACATGTTCGACCGGGTGATCCGGGAGACGAACGTGGCCCGGTTCGGGGGCTCCGACTACGGGAACGTGCTGCGAACGTTCCTGCGCGACTTCCCCGACGCGGTGACGCACCGGGGGACGCTGCTGATCCTCGGGGACGCGCGGTCCAACCACACCGACCCGGCGCTCGCCGAGCTGGACGAGCTCGTCGAGCGGGCCCGGCACGCGTTCTGGCTGAATCCGGAACGGCGGGCGGCGTGGGGGAGCGGCGATTCGGTGGCCGACAAGTACGGCCGGCTGATCGACATGTACGAGTGCCGCACGGCCGGTCAACTCGCCGATGTGATCGGACGGTTACTACCGGTCTGACCGACGCCCATGGGATGGGCCGTCCGGCAGCCCATAGGATGGGCCGTTATGCAGCAGTCCAGCACCGCCGGACGGCGCCGGCGGATCGGCGTGATGGGCGGGACGTTCGACCCGATCCACCACGGGCACCTCGTGGCCGCGAGCGAGGTCGCCGACCGATTCGACCTCGACGAGGTCGTGTTCGTGCCCACCGGCAGGCCGTGGCAGAAGAGTGACGTCACTCCCGCCGAGGACCGCTACCTCATGACGGTCATCGCGACCGCCTCGAACCCGCGGTTCTCGGTGAGCCGCGTGGACATCGACCGCGGCGGCGACACCTACACCGTGGACACCCTGCGCGACCTGCGGGCGCAGAACCCCGACGCCGTCCTGTTCTTCATCACCGGCGCCGACGCGCTGGCGTCGATCCTGAGCTGGCAGGACTGGGAGGAGCTGTTCGGGCTCGCGACGTTCATCGGCGTCTCGCGTCCCGGCTACCATCTGGCCGCCGATCACCTGTCGGACGTGCCGAAGGATAGATTGTTCCTCGTGGAGGTGCCCGCGCTGGCCATCTCGTCGACCGATTGCCGCGCACGGGCCGATGCCGGGCGGCCCGTCTGGTACCTGGTGCCCGACGGCGTGGTGCAGTACATCGCCAAGCGCGCGCTCTACCAGAGCCATCCCGCGCCGGAGAAGACCGTGAACCCAGGAGGATCATGACCGCATCGGATCAGGCCCGCACCCTCGCCGCCATCGCGGCCCGCGCGGCCGACGACAAGCTCGCGAGCGACGTGGTGGTGCTCGACGTCTCGGAGCAGCTCGTGCTGACCGAGGCCTTCGTCATCGCCTCGGCGAGCAACGAGCGACAGGTGAGCGCCATCGTCGAGGAGGTCGAGGAGAAGCTCCGCGAGGCGGGCGTCAAGCCCACCCGCCGCGAGGGCGCCCGCGAGGGCCGCTGGGCCCTCCTGGACTTCCTCGACATCGTCGTGCACGTGTTCCATCAGGACGAGCGCGACTACTACGCGCTCGAGAAGCTCTGGAAGGACTGCCCGCACATCGAGGTCGAGGGGCTCGGGCAGCACGGCGACGAGGCCGCCGACGGCGTCGAGGGCGCCTGATGCACGTCGAGGACGGTCTCGACTCGTCCGTCGAGCGCCTCACCCCGACGGTCCGCCGCCTGATCCTGCTCCGGCACGGCCAGACCGCGTCCAACGCCGAGGGGCGGATGCAGGGCCAGCTCGACACCGACCTCACTGATCTGGGGCACCGGCAGGCGGCCGCCGCCGCGGCGGCGCTCGGACCGCGACCCGCTGCGCATCGTCAGCTCCGACCTGCGCCGCGCCCGCGACACCGCGGCGGCGCTGGCGGCGACGACGGGCGGCACCGTCGAACACGATGTCCGGCTGCGGGAGACCATGCTGGGGGATTGGCAGGGCCTGACCCACCGCGAGGTGGACGCGTACATGCCCGGCGCGCGACTGCGCTGGCGCGACGCGCCCGAGTGGGCGCCGCCCGGGGGCGAGGCGCGGGTGGACGTGGCGGCGCGGTCGTACCCGTTGGTCGAGGACCTGACCGCCGCCCTGACGGAGTGGGGCGCGTCCGAACGGCCTGTCGTCCTGGTGGCGCACGGCGGCCTGATCGCCGCGCTCACGGCCCGGCTGCTCGACCTGCCCGTCACGTCTTGGCCGATCCTGGGCGGGCTCGGCAACTGCAGCTGGGTGCAGCTGTCGGGGCACGGCGACGTGCCGCGGTGGCGGCTGGACGTGTGGAACGCGTCGGCCGAGGTGGCCGGCGAGGTGCAGTGAGCGGATCTCGATGACGGGCACACTGCTGGTGCTCAGCGATTCGCTGGGCTTCTACGGACCCGACGGTGCGCTACCCACCTCCGATCCGCGGATCTGGCCCAATCTGGTGGCCGCCGAGCTGGGGCTGCGCTGCGAGCTGTTCGGGCGGGTCGGGTGGACCACCCGCGACGGCTGGTGGTGCGTCACGCAGGACCCGCGGGTGTGGGCGACGGTGCCGACCGTGGAGGCGGCCGTGCTGGCGCTCGGCGGTATGGACTCGCTGCCCTCGCCCGTCCCCACCGCGCTGCGCGAGCAGATCCGCTACCTGCGGCCGGCGTCGCTGCGGGCCCGTGCGCGCGACGGCTACGCCGTGATCCAACGGGTGTTCTCGCCGGTCGGATGGCCGATGGCGCTGCCACCGGCGGTTACCGTCGACTACCTGGGCAAGACCTACGAGTCGCTGCGGGCGCTGCGCCCCGACGCGCCGATGGCCGTGCTCGGCCCGGCGGTGCACCGTACCCGCGCGTACGCCTACGCGCAGCCGGGGTGGGCGCGTACGAACGCCGCGATGGAGCAGTGGGCCGACGGTGCGTCGGTCCCGCTGGTGCCCGTGCGTGACCTGTGCGAGTGGTCGTTCGACGCGGGGATCAATAACATCGACGGGATCCACTGGTCGTTCGAGATGCACGAGCAGGTGGCGCGGCGGGTGCTGCGTTCCCTGCGGGAGGGGAGTGATTCGTGAGCGTTGTCGTGGTGACCGACGCGTCGGCGGCGATCGTCCCCGAGCGCGCCGCGGAGATGGGCATCCACATCCTGCCGCTGCACGTGCTCTCCCCCGGGGGCGAGTACATCGACCGGGGCACCGGTTACCAGGCCGATCGGTTCGTCAAGGAGGGTGACCACATCCGGGCCTTCCATCGGGGAGGTCCGTGAGGTGCTCACGGCCGCGGTCGCCGAGTCCGGCGGGGACGGCGTCGTGGTCATCACGATGAGTTCGTACCTGAGCTCGACGTACTCCACCTCGGTCGCGCAGGCCGCGCTCCTCGATGCCGACATCACGGTGATCGACTCCCGGTGCATCGATATGGCGATGGGCTTCGGTGTGCTCGAGGCGGCCCGTCTCGCCCGCTCGGGCGCGTCCGCCGACGAGGTCGCCGAGGCCGCGCGCCAGGTGCTCGACGGTGCCGAGGGCTTCTTCTGCGTCGCGACGCTCGACCACCTGCGGGCCGGGGGCCGGGTGAGCGCGCTGGCGAAGCTGCTGGGCGGTGCGCTGCAGATCGTGCCCGTGCTGCGACTGCAGGACGGCCGGATCGTCTCCGAGCGCAAGACGCGCACCGTCTCCCGCGCGCGGGATCAGCCGGCGGCGCTGGCATCGCAGCATCTGGGGGACCGCCCCGCACGAGTCGCCGTCCATCACGTCGAGGCGCCCGACGCCGCCGCGCACGTCGCCGAGCTGGTGAAGCAGGAGTTCCCGCAGCTCGAGGAGTTGGTGATCGGCTCGTTCGGTGGCACCATCGCCGCGCACCTGGGGCCCGGCGCGGTGGGCGTCGCGGTTGCTCCCGCGCTGGTCGACGGGGCGCCCGCGGCCTAGCACACCGGTCCGACGGCGCAGGTCCGCCGGGCCCGCTCATCCACAGATCCGCGGTTATCCACAGGCGGGCCGATTCGGGGCCTTGGCGGGGCTTTCCGACGGTGCCCCCGGCCTACGGTGCGGTCATGGACACCGAACGCGAGGCGCCGGCTGCGGGCGCCGAGGACGATCAGATCTTCGCGCGGCCCGCGTGGCTGGAGGACTTCCGCGGCGCGCGGACGGCCGGCGCGGGCGCCGGATCGCCGGAGTGGCGTGACGACACGCTGGATCCGCCGCCCCGCGGTGGCCGCGCGGACGACGATCTCTGGGACGACGAGCCGTCCGGGTGGCGGTCGACCGTCGACCGGGTGCGCACCACGCCGCGGGCCGCCCTGGCCCTGATCACCGTCGGCGTGATCGCGGCGATCGTCGCCGCGGTGGCGGTGTTCGGCACGCCCGGCGGTGGTGGCGGCGAGTACCCGGTGGTGGACTTCGCCGGGGCGTCGTCGTCGGTCGCGGCACCCGCCAAGGGGACGGAGCGGGCGGCGGACCGGGCCGTTGGGAACGGGGTCCCGTCGTCCGCCGCGGCGGCGGCGAAACCGCCGTCGTCGGAGCTCGTCGTGGCGGTGGTCGGCATGGTGCGCGCGCCGGGCCTGCATCGGCTGCGGGCCGGCGCGCGGGTCGCGGATGCGCTCAATGCCGCCCGGGGCGCGCTGAACGGTGCGGACACGGCGAGCCTGAACCTCGCTCAGCCGCTGCGCGACGGCGACCAGGTGGTCGTGGGCGTGGTGGACCCGACAGCGGGGGTGAAGCTGCGAAGCTCGGTAGTGGGAGCGGGCGCCGCATCCGGGGGTGCGGGCGCGGCGGGTGCGAGCGCGGCGGCGTCCGCCGGCGGCTTGGTGAACATCAACACCGCTGGACCGGCGGAGCTCGACAGGTTGCCCGGCGTCGGTGCGGCCACCGCCGCGGCGATCATCGCGTACCGCGACCGGAACGGGCCGTTCGCCGCGGTGGACGACCTCGCCAAGGTGAGCGGCATCGGCGACGCGAAGCTCGCGAAGATCAAACCGATGGCCACCGTTTGAGTCGGCGCCGCGGACGGAGAGCGAGATGCGCGAGCGCCTGGACCTGCGGTTGCTGCCGGCGGCCCTGATCTGCTGGGGAGCGGCGGCGATCGCGTTGGTCTCGGCCACGGCGGCCTGGTCGGCGACCGCTACCCTGACGGCGGTCGCGGTGCTGGCAGAGGTGTTCCGGCGCCGTGCCGAGCGTCCGCCGGCGCAGGCAGTCTGCCTCGCGATGGTCGCCGCCGCCGGCCTCGGCGCGGGTGTCGCGGCGTCCGTCGCGGTGCGGGTGCACGACCGCGAGCGTGCGCCGATCGCGGCGTTCGACGGCGCGGGCTCGGTGGCAGTGGTGATCGAGGTGGACGAGTGGCCCCGCCAGCGCTCCGGCGAGCCGGGCGGCCACCTGGACTCGTCGCGGGTGCTGGTGCCCGCCACGGCGCTCGCGGTGCGGGCCGATCGGGCGATCGCGGTGCGCGGGCAGGTGCTGCTGCTGGGCGCCACGATCGACCTCGGGCGGCTGGTCCCCGGCGAACGGGTCGCGCTGCGCGCCACCGTGCTCCGCAGCACGCGTCCGGGTTTCGTGGCCGCGGTCCTCATCGGTTCCGGCGCGCCGACGGTGCTCGGCCGCGCACCGCCGCACTTCCGGGCCGCGGCGGCGGTGCGGCGCTCCCTGACGGCGGTGGCAACAGGGGCGCTCCCGGCCGACGCCGCCGGGTTGCTGCCCGCCCTGGTGCTGGGCGACGAATCGGCGACGTTGCCGACAGTGCGCGGCGACTTCCAGGACTCCGGCCTGACACACCTGACCGCAGTCAGCGGCGCGAACTTCGCGATCATCGCGCTGTGCGTGCTGGGAGTATGTGCGGCGCTGGGACTTCCGCTCGCGGCGCGAGCGGCGGTCGCTACGGCGGCGATCGTGGCGTTCGTGGGCCTGGTCGGGCCCACCGGATCGGTGGTGCGGGCCGCGGTGATGGGTCTCGTCGGCGTCGGCGCGCTCGCGCTGCGGCGCTCGAAACAGCCGTTCGTGGCTCTGCTCGCGGCGGTCGTGGTGCTCATGGCGGCGCGCCCGGTGCTGGCCCGCGACATCGGCTTCGCGTTGTCGGTCGCGGCAACCGCGGGGCTGGTGCTGTGGGCGCCGGTGCTGCGCGACAGGTTGGCGTCGGCGCGGATGCCGGACACGCTCGCCGCGCTGCTGGCGGTGACGGTGGTGGCGCAGGTCGTGACGCTGCCTCTGGTGATCGCGTTCTCCGGTCGCCTACCGCTCGGCGGTTTTGCCGCGAATCTGTTGGCGGGCCCGGTGGTTCCGGTGATCACGGTGGTGGGCACGCTCGCGGCGGTGGCGTCACCGCTGGCGGCCCCGGTAGCGGGACTGGCCGTCCGGGCGACCGGTCCCGAGCTGTGGTGGGTGATCACGGTCGCCCGCCGGTGCGCGCGGATCGGGGTGCTGACGGTGCCCGGCGGCGCGACCGCCGGGGCACTGCTGGTCGCGGCGTGCATCGTCGTCGGTGGGGTCTGGAAGTATGGGAGTCGTGGTGGACAGCGCGCGCGTACACGTGGTGGTGGGGACCGAGGGCCTCCTGGTGGAGCGGGCGGTCGCGGCGATCGTCGAGTCGGCGCGCGCGGCGGCGGGCGACGGCGGGATGGGGCTGCCCGGCGGCGTGGGTGATGCGGTGCCGGTCACCCGGATCCGCGCGGGCGACGTCGACCAGTCGGAGCTCGTCGAGCTGCTGAGCCCCTCCTCTTCGCCGAGGAGCGCATCGTCGTCCTCGAGGCCGCGGGTGAGGCCGGAAAGGCCCCCGTCGACCTCATCGTGGAGGCGGCGAAGAACCCGCCGGACGGGATCACCCTCGTGATCGAGCACAGCGGCGGTGGCCGCGCGAAGGCGATGGTCGCGGCCCTGAAGAAGGCCGGCGCGAACATGGTGGAGGTGCCCACCATCACGTCGGCGCGCGACCGGGCGGACTTCGCCAAGTCGGAGTTCCGGGCGCAGAAGGTCCGCGTTTCGGACGAGCTGGTGGATCTGCTGGTGGACTCCGTCGGCAAGGACCTGCGCGAACTCGCCGCGGCGATCGCGCAGCTCGTCGCCGATACCGGCGGCCGCGTGGACCTCGCCGCGGTGCACCGCTACTACGCGGGCCGCGCCGAGGTCACCGGCTTCGAGATCGCCGACAAGGCGGTCGCCGGCCAGGTGGCTGCCGCGCTCGAGGCCCTGCGCTGGGCGCAGCACCGCGGCACCCCGCACGTGCTGATCGCCGACGCGCTGGCGGACGCGGTGCACTCGGTCGCCCGGATCCGTGGGCTCGGCCGCACGCCGGATCAGTACCGGGACGCGGGGGAGCTGGGCATGGCGCCGTGGAAGGTGAAGAAGATGACGCAGGTCGCGCGGCGCTGGCGCGCCGAGAACGTGGCGGGCGCGCTGCGGGTCGTCGCGGCCGCGAATGCGGACGTCAAGGGCCAGGCGGCCGACCCCGATTACGCGCTGGAGATCGCCGTGCGCAGGGTCGCCACCCTCGCGGGGTGAGCGCGGCGGTCGGAAGCAACAGGGGGTAAGAGGACTCGAACCCCTGACCCCCACACTGCGTGTGCGGTGGGAGGGGCGGCGCACCGTCGAACCCGGATACGCGAAAACCGCGCCGGACCAGCCCCGGCCCGCGTGGTGCCGGAAGGTGGTGCGGCGCGGTGATACGCGCGTCTAGCGGAGGATCAGAGCTTGTTCAGAGCCAGCGCGAGGGCCGACTTCTTGTTGGCGGCCTGGTTGGCGTGGATGACGCCCTTGCTGGCGGCCTTGTCGAGCTGACGGCTGGTGCTCAGCAGGAGCTCGCCGGCCTTGGTCTTGTCCCCGGCGTCGACGGCCTCGCGGAAGTGGCGGATGGCCGTGCGCAGCGACGACTTCGCCGACTGGTTGCGCAGGCGGTTGCGCTCGTTGGTCTTGATCCGCTTCATCTGGGACTTGATGTTGGCCACGCGTCAAACTCTCCGTCTCGAAAAATTGCAGCCCGTACTGACTGCCGACGTGCCAGGTTACCAGCGCGGCGGAGACAACCCAAATCGCGGCGCTCATCGCGCGAACGCCGCCTGGCCGTCACCTTGCCACGCCGTGAACCAGACGGCTGCCGAAACGGCGCCGGTGGGGCACGATGGCCGGGTGACCCCGCAGAAACAGGCCAAGGCCTCCAACACGGGACGCTCGGCATCCGCAACCCGGCGACCGGCCGTACCCCGACTGTCCGACGACGCGCGGTTGTTCGCAGGGTACGAGGAGGCACCGTCGTACGGCCGGGCGTTCGACGAGATGTTCACCGAGGACGGCACCGTCCGCACCCCGTACAAGCGCATCTTCGGTGCGTTGTCGTCGGCGGACGAATCGGACCTCGCCGCCCGCGTGGACGCGCTCGGCGCGGCCTTCATCGACCAGGGCATCACCTTCTCGCTCGAGGGGCGCGAGCGGCCGTTCCCGCTCGACCTGGTGCCCCGGGTGATCGCGGCCGGGGAGTGGAACCGCCTGGAGAAGGGCATCAAACAGCGCGTGCAGGCGCTGGAGATGTTCCTCGACGACGTCTACTCCGAGCAGGAGATTCTGCGCGACGGGGTGGTGCCCAAGCGCCTGGTCACCTCCTGCGCCCACTTCCACCGGCAGGCCGCCGGCATCCGGCCGCCGAACGGCGTGCGCATCCACGTCGCGGGCATCGACCTCATCCGGGACGCGGAGGGCACGTTCCGCGTCCTCGAGGACAATCTGCGGTCCCCGTCCGGCGTGAGCTACGTGATGGAGAACCGCCGGACCATGGCGCAGGTGTTCCCGGACCTGTTCCTGCGGCACCGCGTGCGCGCCGTCGCCGACTACAGCTCCCACCTCCTGCGCGCCCTGCGCCGCAGCGCCGCGTCCAACGAGGCCGACCCGACGGTGGTGGTGCTCACCCCCGGCATGGCGAACTCGGCGTACTTCGAGCATTCGCTCCTCGCCCGGCAGATGGGCGTCGAACTCGTCGAGGGTCGCGACCTGTTCTGCCGCGACAACGTGGTCTACATGCGCACCACCAGCGGCGAACAGCAGGTGGACGTGATCTACCGCCGCATCGACGACGACTTCCTCGACCCGATGCAGTTCCGCCCCGACTCCGTCCTCGGTGTCGCCGGTCTGCTCAACGCCGCCCGCGCCGGCAACGTGGTGATCAGCTCCGCCGTGGGCAACGGCGTCGGCGACGACAAGCTGACGTACACCTACGTGCCCGACATCATCGACTACTACCTCGGCGAGAAGCCGCTGCTGCAGAACGTGGACACCTGGCGCTGCTGGCTCGACGACGAGCGCGAGGAGGTGCTCGACCGCATCGACGAGCTCGTGATCAAGCCGGTCGAGGGCTCCGGCGGGTACGGCATCGTCTTCGGCCCGGACGCGAGCGAGAAGGAGCTCGCGACCATCCGCCGCAAGGTGCAGGCCGATCCGCGGGGCTGGATCGCGCAGCCGGTGGTGCAGCTCTCGACGGTGCCGACCAAGATCGGCGAATCGGCCCGCCCCCGGCACGTGGACCTGCGCCCGTTCGCCGTCAACGACGGCGACGACGTATGGGTGCTCCCCGGCGGCCTGACCCGCGTCGCCCTGCCGGAGGGCTCGCTCGTGGTCAACTCGTCCCAGGGCGGCGGCTCCAAGGACACCTGGGTGCTCGCGGCGCGCTCCTCGGCCGCGGAGGCGGAGCTGGAGGGCGCCGAGGTGGTGCCGAGCCGCGACCTGGCGGAGCAGCAGCAGGTGGAGCTCGGGCCCGAACTCAGCTCGCAGGACCAACAACAGCAGCAGGCCCGGGAGGAGGACCGCCATGCTCGCGCGTAACGCCGAAGCGCTGTACTGGATCGGCCGGTACGCCGAACGCGCCGACGACACCGCCCGCATGCTCGACGTGACCGTGCACCAGTTCCTCGAGGACGCCACCGTCGACGAGGATCGCGTGTCCCGGCAGCTGGTGCGGGTGCTCGGCATCCCCGAGCCGCCGGCCGACCAGCCGCTCGACCTCAAGGCCGTGACGGAGGTCGTGGCCTACAACCGGGACGCCGGCAGCGGGTCGATCGCGGCCAGCGTCGCGTCCGCCCGCGAGAACGCCCGCGGCGCACGCGAGGTCACCAGCTCGGAGATGTGGGAGTGCCTCAACGCCACCTACAACGGCCTCGCCGAACGCGAGCGCGCCGCTCGCCGGCTGGGCCCGCACGAGTTCCTCAACTACATCAAGAACCGTGCGGCGATGTTCGCCGGCCTCACCGACTCGACCCTCTCGCGGGACGAGGGCTACCGGTTCCTGCTGCTGGGCCGCTCGATCGAGCGCATGGACATGGCGGTGCGCCTGTTGCTCTCCCGCGCCGGTGACCGTGCGAACTCGCCGACCTGGGTCACCGTCCTGCGCGCCACCGGCGCGCACGACACGTACCTCCGCACATATCGGGGTGTGCTGGACGCCACCCGCGTGGTCGAGTTCATCCTGGTGGACCGGCTGTTCCCGCGCTCGGTGATCCACGCACTCACCACCGCCGAGGACTGCCTGAGCGCGATCGAGGGCGGCCGCGAGGGCCGCCTCGGCACGCGGACGGAGGCGCAGCGTCTGCTGGGCCGCGCACGGGGCGAGCTCGAGTACCTCGCACCGGGCGAGCTGCTCGACGACCTGGAGCGGCGGCTCGTCGCGTTGCAGGAGTTGGGGCACGCGGCCGGCGAGGCCATCACCGCCCGCTACTTCCACGTGACGCCGTACGTCGCGTGGACCGACGCCCGCGCGCGGGGCGACATCGACACCATCCTGGAGGGGGAGCTGTGAGCTGGCGTCTTCGAGTCGTGCACTCCACCGGATTCGGCTACAACGCCCCGGTCACCTCGTCGTACAACGAGGCGCGGCTGACCCCGCGCAGCGACCAGCGGCAGAACGTGATCCTCAACCGCGTCGAGACGGTGCCCGCGACCCGCGCGTACCGGTACACCGACTACTGGGGCACCGCGGTCACCGCCTTCGACCTGCACGCGCCGCACACGGCGCTCGAGGTCACGGGCGCGTCGGTGGTCGAGACCGAGGTGCCGGACGACTCCGGCGAGGTGGTCGACTGGGACGAGCTGGCCACCGAGAAGGTCCGCGACCGGTTCGACGAGTTGCTCAGTTTCACCGACTACGTGCCGAAGCAGCGCAAGCTCGCGGCGCAGGCCCGCAGGCTCGTCAAGGACCTCGAGCCCGACGATGCCGTGCTCGCGGTGTGCCGGTGGGTGCACGACGAGCTCGACTACGTGCCCGGCACGACGGGAGTGCATTCGTCCGCGATCGACGCGTGGGACGAGCGCAAGGGCGTGTGCCAGGACTACGCGCACCTCACGCTCCTGTTGCTGCGCAGCGTCGGCATCCCCGCGCGGTACGTGTCGGGGTACCTGCATCCGCAGCGCGACGCGGAGATCGGGTCGACGGTCGCCGGCGAGTCGCACGCGTGGATCGAGGCGTGGACGGGCCAGTGGCGCGGCTACGACCCGACGAACGACGTTCCGATCGGTGAGCGGCACGTGTCCGTGGGCGTGGGCCGCGACTACGCCGACGTCCCGCCGCTGCGCGGGGTGATCGCGGGCGGCGGGGCGTCGGATCTCGATGTGGTGGTGGAGATCACGCGTCTCGCCTGACCGAGACCGGCACCGGCATGTGCAGCGCCGCCTGGGCGGAGGTGTTGACGTCGAACGCGATGGCCCGCAGTGGTTTCAGGGCGCGTAGCTCGTCGGCCATGCGACCATCGCCAATCGTGAGGTCGATATCGCGGGGGAACCGTGTGCCGCCGCCGGAGAGGACGTTGGTCTGGTTGAGCGTGGAATGCCAGGCTCCATCGCGCTGCGTGTAGGAGGTGAGGGTGGAGACCTTCTCGCCGCTGGTGAACGCCGTCTGCTTCGGGGTCGGGGCGGAGAACGCGATGTCGACGTCGGCGACGGCGGTGCCGATCCCGCCGTTGCGTGCGGGCCGGACCGCGACCCCGACGGCGGCCTCGGTGTAGAAGTCGATGTCGCACACGTCGTAGCGGAACAGCATCACCGAGACCAGTCCGAGGCCCGGTGCGATCTCCAGCGGTGCGAGCTCGCGCGGGATGCGGCGCCGAATCGCTCTACTCGGAGCGAGCATCGTCAGCCGCGCGGAGGACATGGCGTAGTAGAAGTTCGGCGTCCGTGTCGGGCCGATCGGGGACTGGACCTCGGTCTTGGGCAGCGTGCGGAAGAAGTCGACGCCGGGGACGCGCGGGTCGTTCGCGACCTCGTCGAGCGGGGTGTCCATGCGGTAGCGGTCGAACAGGCCGCCCTTCGGGACGGCGACGGTGCGGCCGCCCAGGTCGATGTCGACGGTGGCGGTGGTCGTGCTGGTCATAGGGGCTCCTCGCCTGATGTATGCATTGCTTACATCGGAGGCTACGGGCAGGTGTAAGCAGTGTCAACACTTGACGGTGGAGCGACTCGCAGTTAATGTAAGCGGCGCATACATTGCGGCCGTGGGTCGCCCACCCCAGGAGAAGACCGATGACCAAGCGCATCCTCAACGTCGTCACCAACGTCGGCCACTACGACGACCCGTCGCACAAGACCGGGCTGTGGCTCTCCGAGCTCACACACGCGTGGCACGTCTTCGAGGAGGCCGGTTTCGAGCAGACGCTCGTGAGCCCACGGGGTGGCGCGGTGCCGCTCGAGCCGCGGTCGCTGAAGTTCCCGAATTACGACAAGACGGCCAAGGCGTGGCGCGCGGACCCGGCGCGGATGGCACTTCTGGAGAACACGAAGAGCCCGGACGAGATCGACTCCGCGGAGTTCGACGCGATCTTCTTCACGGGCGGCCACGCCGTGATGTACGACTTCCCGGGCAGCGCGGGCCTGCAGCGGATCAGCCGCGAGATCTTCGAGCGCGGCGGCGTCGTCTCCTCGGTCTGCCACGGCTATTGCGGGCTACTCGACATCACGCTGTCGAACGGCGAACACCTCGTCGCGGGGCGGAAGGTCACCGGATTCGCGTGGCAGGAGGAGGTCCTCGCCAGGGTCGACAAACTGGTCCCGTACAACGCGGAGGACGAGATGAAGAAGCGGGGAGCACGCTACGAGAAGGCCAGGCTCCCGTTCGTCTCCTACGCGGTCGCCGACGGCAACCTCGTCACCGGCCAGAACCCGGGCTCCGCCAGGCCACCGCGGAGAAGGTCGTCGAGGTCCTGGGGTGATTCAGGTCCAGCCGTAATCGTCGCGCAACCGCTGCGCGACGGACTCGAACCGGCGGCGGTCCAGGACCGCCCCTTCGCGCCGGATGCCGTCCTCGGGAACGTCGAGCACCCGGTCCAGGCGGACCCACGACGGGCGACGGTCCTCATCCCACGGGCCGGATCCGATGCCGACCCACTCGGGGTCGCCCATGTGCTTGTCCTGGCTCGAGAGCATCAGTCCGAGGAGCACGTCGTCCCCGGACCGGCCCACGACCAGGACGGGCCGGTCCTTGCCGTCGCCGGCGTTCGGCCCCGTCGTCTCCTCGAACTCCACCCAGGTCCACACGACCTCGCCCGGGTCAGCGCGGCCGTCGAGCTGCGGGGCGTAGATCACGCCCCGCGCCATCAGCGCGGTCGCGGTGGAGGTGCGGGTCACCGGCCGGCCGGGCGTGAACTCCTTGGGCTCCGACGGTGCCTCCAGGCCCAGGGCCTGGTTGACCGTCTGGGACACCACCTGGGTGATCGCGTCCCTCCCGGCGCGGACCGGGGCTGTTCACGACCTGCGACGCCAGCCGCGGACCGTGCTCGCGCGCGAGCTTGGCCGCGACGGCCGCGAAGCGGGTGAAATCGTTCGCCATGCCCTCCAGGATAGGCCCGGGCGCTCGACGGGCGCCCGCGACGAATTCCGGCGACCCCATTCGTATGTCCCTGTGACGACTGATTCCGAGCACAGGAGACCCGCCATGACCATCCGCACCGACACCGATCTGTACACCGCCACCGTCGCCGAGCGCACCCGGATGGCTGCAATCCTGGACGGCCTCGCCCCCGACCAGTGGGACGCAGACTCGCTGTGCGCCGGCTGGCGCGTCCGCGAGGTGGTCGCCCACCTGAACATGACCGATACCCAGACCTTCGACGAGTTCCTCGCGGCCGTCGCGGACGCCGACGGCGACGTGAACGTGGCCGTCGACCGCACCGCCCGTGCCGACGTCGCGCGGTTCTCGGACGCCGAGTTGCTGGCGATCCAGAAAGGCCGGGTCGCGAGCCGGTGGACGCCCGGGCCCGGGCCACGCAGGGAGCGCTGGCCCACGAGGTGATCCACGGCCTCGACATCACGATCCCGCTCGGCCTGCCCGGCCCCGCGCCGGAGGTCCTCGCCGCGACGGTGGCCGGGTCGGGTCCCGAGGGCCTCGCGTTCTTCGGCGTCGACCTCACCGGCCTGCGGCTGACGGCGGACGATTCGGACCTGGTTCTGGGCGACGGTCCGCGGGACGTCGCGCTGTCCACGCTCACCATCGTCTTGATCGCGACCGGCCGACACCCGGTTCCGGCCCGCACCGCCGTGGGATGATCGCGGGCGTGGCGGAGGTCGGCGGGGCGGTGACCGGCGGGACCGTACTCGACGAGGCGGTCCTCGCCGAGTTGCGCCCCGAACTGGTCCGCTACTGCTACCGAATGATCGGCGACGGCGCCGCGGCGGAGGACGCGGCGCAGGAGGTGCTGCTGCGGCTCTGGCGCACGCGGGACACCTACGACCCGACGCGCGCCGGTATCCGCACCTGGGCGTACGCGATCGCGTCCCGGTACTGCATCGACCTGCTGCGCGCCGCCCCGCGCCGGGCCCTCCCCACGGACCTCTCGGAGCGGAACGGCGTGGGCGACCAGGCGTTCACCGAGCTGCGGCCCGGCAGTTGGGTGACGCCCCTGCCGGACGCCGGCGGCGACCCCGCGGCGGCGGCGGAGCGGCACGAGTCCATCCGGATGGCCTTCGTCGCGGCGCTGCAGCACCTCACACCGGCGCAGCGCGCGGTGCTCGTCCTGCGCGACGTCTACCGGCACAGCGCCGCCGAGACCGCCGAGATCCTCGGGATCAGCGCGGCCGCGGCGCACTCGTCGCTGCAGCGGGCCAGAAGGGTGCTCGCTGCGGCGGGGACGGCACCGTCGGACGTTCCGGCCCGCGAGGTGGACGCCCGGCTGCTCGACGGCTTCGTCCGCGCCTTCGATCGGCACGACGTCGCGGGCCGGCGGCCCTCCTCGCGGAGGACGTGGTCTTCTCCATGCCGCCCGTCGCCTTCTGGCTGCGGGGTGTCGCCGACTACGCGGCGCTGTTCGGCTCGGGCGACGCCTGCGTCGGCCACCGCCTCGTCCCGACGACGGCGAACGGCACACCGGCCTTCGGGCAGTACGCGCCCGGCGACGAGGGCGGGATGCGCCCGTTCGCCCTCGTCGTCGTCGAGTCCGACGGTGCCCGCGTCACCCGCGTGACCACGTGCCTGGACCAGGCGGACCGGTTCGAGGCCTTCGGCCTCCCGGCCCGCCTGCTCCCGTAGCGGCGGCAGTCAGCGGCGCGCCGCTACCGCGATCAGCGGCTCGCCGCTACCAGCTCCGCGCACCGCTCGCCGACCAGCATCACCGTGATGTTCGGGTTCACCGTGGTGTGCTCCGGGAACACCGAGGCGTCCGCGACCCGCAGGCCCGCGGTGCCCTTGACCCGGAGCTCGGGATCCAGCGGCGACATCGGGTCGTCGGGCGCGCCCATCCGCACAGTGCCCACCGGGTGGTAGACGGTGTTGTGGGTGCGGCGGATGTAGTCCGCGAGCTCGGCGTCGGTCTGCGCGCCCGGGCCCGGGTAGAGTTCCCGCTCGATCCAGTCCTTGAGCGGCCCGGCCTCGGCGATCTCGCGCGCCTTCCGGATACCCGCGATCATCACCTTCATGTCGTGCCCCTCGGGGTCGGTGAAGTACCGCGGGTCCACCTTGGGCTTGTCCCGGAAATCCCGCGACCGCAGCCGGACGGTGCCGCGTGAGCGCGCGTGGGTGACGTTCGGCGTCAGGCAGAAGGTGTTCTCCGCCGTCGGGTAGCCCTGGCGCAGCGTGTGCATGTCGAACGGGACGCTGCCGTAGTGCATCATCAGGTCCGGCCGGTCGAGGCCGTACTCGGTGGGGGTGAAGATCCCGATCTCCCACCACTGCGTCGACTCCCGCACCATCGGCCGCGAGGTCTCGAAGCCGATCACGCCCTCGGGATGGTCTTGCAGGTGCGCGCCCACGCCGGGGGAGTCGACGAGCACGTCGACGCCGGTCTCGCGCAGGTGATCGGCGGGGCCGATCCCCGAGAGCATCAGCAACTTCGGCGAGTCGATCGCGCCGGCGCTGACGATCACCTCGCGGTTCGCCACGATCCGCGTGGTCCGCCCGAACGCGTTGTCGGTGATGTCCACGCCCACCGCGCGGGGCTGATCGCCCGAGGTGTCGAAGGCGATCCTCTTCGCCCACGCGCCGGTTCGGATCGTGAGGTTCTCCCGGTCCAGGATCGGGTGCAGATAACTGACCGACGAGGACGAGCGCGTACCGTCGGCCTTGCGGTTGATCTGGAAGAAGCCGGCGCCGTTGACCACCGTCTCGCCCGTGTTGTACGCCGTGCGCGGAATACCCACGGCCTCACACGCATCCAGCAGGGCAACGCCGCACGGATCCTTCGGCGGCACCGACATGATGTGCACCGGGCCGGACCGTCCGTGGTGGTCGCCGGGGGCGTCGTTGGTCTCGATCGTCGGGTACAGCCGGTACACCGAATCGGCGCCCCAGCCGGCGGCGCCGTGGTCCCGCTCCCAGGCGTCGAGGTCCTCGCGCGGCGCCCAGAACGCGATGCAGCTGTTGTGAGAACTGCAGCCGCCCAACACCTTCGCGCGCGCGTGCCGCATGAAGGAGTTGCCGTTCTCCTGGGGCTCGATCGGGTAGTCCCAGTCGTAGCCCGATTCCAGCAGCTCCATCCACCGGTCCAGCTGCAGGATCGCCTCGTCGCCCACGTCCGACGGTCCGGCCTCCAGCAGGCAGACCGTCACCGTCGGATCCTCGGACAGGCGGGCGGCGACGGCGGCCCCAGCCGAACCGGCGCCCACCACCACGTAGTCGAAGGTCTCGTCGTTCCGTGCGTCGTCAGAGGTCACTTACGCGTCCTTCCGCTCGGCGAACCATCCGGTGACGGACGGCCGCAGGTTCTCGTAGACGTGCTTGGCCTCGAGGTACTCGCCGAGGCCGGTGGGCCCGAGCTCGCGCCCGATGCCCGAGGCGCCGAAGCCACCCCACTCTGCTTGGGGGAGGTACGGACCGAAGTCGTTGATCCAGACGGTGCCGTGCCGCAGCCGGCGCGCCACCCGCTTGGCGCGGCCGCCGTCGGCCGACCAGACCGCGCCGGCGAGGCCGTACTCGGTGTCGTTGGCGATGGCCACGGCCTCGTCCTCGGTCGTGAAAGTCTCGACGGTGACGGTGGGCCCGAAGGCCTCGTCGTGCACGCAGGCCATCGACGGGTCGCACTGGTCCAGCACCGTCGGGAGGTAGAAGAAGCCGGCGTCGAGCGAGCCCGAGCCCTGGTCGCCCGTCGCGAAGGCGCCGCCCGTGCGGACGACCGCGCCGTCCTCGCGGGCCTTCTCCACGTAGGCGTGCACCTTGTCGCGGTGCGCGGCGGAGATCAGCGGTCCGGTCTCGGTGCCGTCGGCGAACGGGAGTCCCTGGCGGATGCCCTCGGCGCGGCGCACGAGCTCGTCGACGAAGGCGTCGTGCACGGACTCCTCGACCACCAGCCGCGCCCCGGCGGAGCACACCTGACCCGAGTGCAGGAACGCGGCGTTGAGCGCGTTGTCGACCGCCGCCGCAAGGCCCTCCGGGGTGGCGCAGGCGTCCGCGAAGATCACGTTGGGGTTCTTGCCGCCCAACTCGAGCGCGACCTTCTTGACGGTGCCCGCGGCGTTCGCTGCGATCAGCCGGCCCGTGACGAGGCCGCCGGTGAACGACACGAGGTCGACATCGGGATGGGTCGAGAGCGGAGCGCCCGCCTGCGCGCCGGCGCCGAGCACGAGATTCGCGACGCCGTCGGGCAGGCCCACCTCCTGCAGAACCCGCATGAGCAGGATGGAGGTGTGCGGGGTGAGCTCGGAGGGCTTGAGCACGAACGTGTCTCCCGCGGCCAGCGCGGGCGCGACCTTCCATGCGGCCTGCAGCAGCGGGTAGTTCCAGGGCGTGATCATGCCGCACACGCCGACCGGCTCGTACACGATCTGCGAGGCCACGTCGGGGGATCCGGCGTCCACGATCCGGCCGGACTCCTGTCCGGCGAGCTTGCCGAAATAGCGGAAGCACGCCGCGATGTCGGCCATGTCGAGCTCGGACTCGTACAGGCGCTTGCCGGTGTCGAGGGTCTCGGCGCGGGCGAACTCGTCGCGGCGGCGGTCGATCGCGTCCGCGACGCGCAGCAGCAGGTCGCCGCGCTCGGCGGCGGGCGTGTGCGGCCACGGGCCGGTGTCGAAGGCGCGCCGCGCCGCGGCGATCGCGGCCTCGGTGTCGGTGGCGGTGGCTTCGTCGACGACCGCGACCTCGGTGCCGTCGGCGGGGCAGACGATGGTCCGCGTGCCGCCGTCGGCGCTGTGGCGCCAGGCTCCGTCGATGAACAGGGTGGGTTCGGTCATGCGGGTGTCCCTTCGGGTTCGGGTGAGCTCTCGGGGTCCGAATCCGATTGCGGTTCGGTCGGTTCGGTGTAGTGATCGGTGGCCGATCGGCACAGGTGCAGGTAGCCGAGGTGGCGCTCGTACTGGTCCAGGATGTCGCCGATGATCTGCTCGCGGGTGTAGCCGCCCAGCGTGTATCCCTGCGATCCCTCGGCGAGGTAGACCTCGCAGCGGAAGTAGCGGTCGTCGGAGCGCTGCGCGAGGATCGCGTAGCTGGGTGCGGGCGCGGAGACCGGCCACACGCAGTACTCGAAGTCCTGTTCGCCGGCCAGATCCACCTTGAGCGACGGGGACGGCAGCGATTCGCTGCGGCCCGATTCGTCGATCGTCGCGGTCACGCCCTCGGCGGCGAACTCCGCGGCGACGTCGCGCATCGCGGGCGCGACGGTGTTCTCCAGGAAACGCAGGGTCGCGGCCCGGCCCGGATAGTTGATGGTCGCCAGCAGGCGCCGCCGCCAGCTCCGGGGTCCACGGTGCCGCGCCCCGCGGCGAGCGACTTCGGCAGGGCCGCACGGAAACTGTCGGTCTTGTACGACTCCGTGTGCAGGGCCCGCAGCAGCGACAGGCCGACGAGCGCCAGCACGAACGAGAACGGCAGCCCCATGATGATGGTCGCCTTCTGCAGCGTGACGATCGAGCCCTCGTTGCCCGCGAACAGCATGGCGAGGGTGAGCAGCCCGATCGCGAAGGACCAGAAGATGCGGGTGCTCCGCGCGCAGTCCGCCATCGGGTCGTCGAGCTTGCTGGTGAAGTTGCCCATCACCAGGGACCCGGAGTCGGCGCTCGTGACGTAGAACAGCAGGCCGGTGATGGTCGCGATCGCCAGCAGTAGGGGAGCCCCCGGGTACTGCTCGAGCAACGAGTAGAAGCCCACCTCGGGCATCGAGGCGGTGGCCTCCGCGAAGGGCTTGTCGTCGCGGGCGACGTCCAGCGCGCTGTTCCCGAACACCGAGATCCACACGAGGATGAAGCTGAACGGCACCACCAACACGCCGAAGACGAACTGGCGCAGCGTGCGTCCGCGCGAGATCCGCGCGAGGAACAGGCCCACGAACGGCGCCCACGCCACCCACCAGGCCCAGAAGAACAGCGTCCACGCGTCGAGCCAGCCCGATGGATCGTTGCCCGCGGTCTCGGGGTTGACCTGGCCCCACGCGAAGGTGTCCATGGTGCGGTCGAGGAAGGTCGAGACGTAGTCGCCGGTGTTCTGGACCAGTCCGTTGAGCAGGAAATCGGAACGGCCCGCGACCAGGATGTAGACGAGCAGCGCGATCGCCAGGATCACGTTGAGCTCGCTGAGCCGGCGGATGCCCTTGTCGACGCCGGAGGTGGCGGAGATCGTCGCGACGATCACGGACAGCACGATGAGGCCGATCTGCGTGGCCTTGCCCTGCGGCACGCCGAACAGCTCGTGCAGGCCGTAGTTGAGCTGCACGATGCCGATCCCGAGAGACGTGGCGATGCCGAAGATGGTGCCCAGAACCGCGGCCACGTCGACGGCGTCGCCGAGCCGGCCGTGCACGCGCTTGCCGAGGATCGGGTAGAGCGCCGCGCGGATGGTGAGCGGCAGGTTGTGCCGGAACGCGAAGTACGCCAGCGCGCCGCCCATGAGCGCGTACATCGCCCAGCCGGTGACGCCGTAGTGGAACACCGTCCAGGTGACCGCCTCGCGCGCCGCCGCGTTGTTCCCGCCCTCGCCGACGGGAGGGTTGAGGTAGTGGCTCACCGGCTCGGCGACCGAGAAGAACATCAGGTCGATACCGATGCCGGCGGCGAACAACATCGAGGTCCAGGTGAACAGGCTGTACTCGGGGCGCGACTCCTCGGGGCCCAGGCGGTACCGCCCGTAGCGGCTCAGCCCGATGAAGACGACGACGCCCACGATCGCAGTGGCGAGCAGGAAGTACCACCACCCGAACCAGGTGGTGATGAAGTCGACCACGCCGCTGATCACGCTCTCCGCGGTCGCGGGGGAGGCGAGTGCCCAGAGAGCGAACGCCAGGACCGAGCCCGCGGCGGCGAGGAAGACTCGGCGGTTCAAGGAGCTCGTCGGTGTCGGTGTCGTGTCTGCTGGTGTCGATGTTTCTGAGGATGCGAAATCACTCATGGCGTTCGACGTTACCGTGGAGGGCGTGAAACCGGACGAGGTCGGTCATTCCCCGGGCGGCGCGCGATGACGGTCATCCGCGGCTACCGCGCCGCCGATGCGGATGCCCTGCGCGACCTGTTCGTGCGGGCGGGGAGGGCTCACCGTCGGGAGAGCTGTGGCGGCACCCAGCCTCCGAACGCGCCGTCTACCTGGACCCCTACATCGAGCACTGTCCGGACTCGCTGTTCGTCGCCGAACGCGACGGGGTGCTCGTCGGGTACCTGACGGGGTGCCCGCCGGGGGCGTCGCTGCCGAGCGAGGACGACCGCCTGGTCGCGGCGCTCCGGCGCCCGGCGGTGCTGCTGCGCCCGGCGACGGCGCGCTTCCTCGGGCGTGCCGCCCTGGACCTCGCGACGGTGTGTCGGCGGGAACCGTCCGCGTCCGGGGAACTGAAGGACGACCGCTGGCCCGCCCACCTGCATATCGACGTCGCACCGGAGGCCCGGGGCACGGGCGCGGCCTACGGCCTCATGGACGCCTGGACCGGCTTGCTCGGCGGCGCCGGTTGCCACCTGCAGACGCTGGTCGAGAACGCGCGGGCGATCCGCTTCTTCGAACGCTGCGGGTTCGTCCCGTACGGCCCGAGCCCGACGGTGCCGGGCGTGCGCCACCGCGGCGCGCGGGTCCACCAGCTCACCATGGTGCGGCCGCTTCCGGCGGCATGAGAAACTGGAGGACGACGTGTGCCGGGGACCCGGCCAGCCGCCCGAGGAGTGAGTCAAATTCCCAGTTTCGCCGACACCACCTTCACGGATCCTGCCCGGATCCGGAACTTCTGCATCATCGCGCACATCGACCACGGCAAGTCGACGCTGGCCGACCGGATGCTGCAGCTCACGGGTGTGGTCGAGGAGCGGGCCATGCGGGCGCAGTACCTCGACCGGATGGACATCGAGCGCGAGCGCGGCATCACCATCAAGGCGCAGAACGTCCGGCTGCCGTGGACGGTCACGGGACTCGACGGTGCCGAGGAGCAGTACGTCCTGCACCTCATCGACACCCCCGGCCACGTGGATTTCACCTACGAGGTCTCCCGCGCATTGGAGGCGTGCGAGGGTGCGGTGCTCCTCGTGGACGCCGCGCAGGGCATCGAGGCGCAGACCCTGGCCAACCTGTACTTGGCGATGGACAAGGACCTGGAGATCATCCCGGTCCTCAACAAGATCGACCTGCCGGCGGCCGACCCGGACCGGTACGCCGAGGAGATCGCGCACATCATCGGCTGCGAGCCCGACGACGTGCTGCGTGTATCCGGCAAGACCGGCGAGGGCGTCGGCGCATTGCTCGACCGCGTGATCGAGCGGGTCCCCGCGCCCGTGGGCGACGCGGACGCCCCGGCGCGGGCGATGATCTTCGATTCGGTCTACGACACCTACCGCGGCGTCGTCACCTACATCCGCGTGGTCGACGGCCGGATCATCCCGCGCGAGAAGATCAAGATGATGTCGACCGGAGCGACCCACGAGCTGCTCGAGGTGGGCATCGTCTCGCCGGAGCCGAAGGCCACCAAGGGACTCGGCGTGGGCGAGGTGGGCTATCTCATCACGGGCGTGAAGGACGTGCGGCAGTCGAAGGTCGGCGACACCGTGACCACCGCGCGAGGCGGTGCCGAGGAGGCGCTGACCGGTTACCAGGAGCCGCGGCCGATGGTCTACTCCGGCCTGTACCCCGTGGACGGCTCGGACTACCCGGCGCTGCGTGAGGCGCTGGACAAGCTCCAGCTCAACGACGCAGCGCTCACCTACGAGCCCGAGACCTCGGTGGCGCTGGGCTTCGGCTTCCGCTGCGGGTTCCTCGGCCTGCTGCACATGGAGATCACCCGCGAGCGGCTGCAGCGCGAGTTCGGCCTCGACCTCATCTCCACCTCCCCGAACGTGGTCTACCGCGTGGTCGGCGAGGACGGCAAGGAGCTGATCGTCACCAACCCGTCGGACTGGCCGGACGGCAAGCTGCGCGAGACCTACGAGCCGATCACCAAGACCACGATCATCGCGCCGAGCGAGTTCGTGGGCACGATCATGGAGCTGTGCCAGTCCCGCCGCGGCGAGCTCGGCGGCATGGACTACCTGTCGGAGAGCCGCGTCGAGCTGCGCTACACGCTGCCGATGGCGGAGATCATCTTCGACTTCTTCGACTCGCTCAAGTCGCGCACCCGCGGCTACGCCTCGCTCGACTACGAGGAGGCCGGCGAGCAGCAGTCGGACCTGGTCAAGGTCGACATCCTCCTGCAGGGCGAGGCCGTCGACGCCTTCAGCGCCATCGTGCACCGCGACGGTGCACAGGCCTACGGCAACAAGATGACGGTCAAGCTCAAGGAGCTCATTCCGCGTCAGCAGTTCGAGGTGCCGGTGCAGGCCGCGATCGGTTCCAAGATCATCGCCCGCGAGAACATCCGCGCCATCCGCAAGGACGTGCTCGCGAAGTGCTACGGCGGCGACATCAGCCGTAAGCGCAAGCTGCTGGAGAAGCAGAAGGAGGGCAAGAAGCGCATGAAGACCATCGGCCGGGTCGACGTGCCGCAGGAGGCCTTCGTCGCTGCTCTCTCCTCCGACGCGTCCGCGGACAAGCCCAAGGGCAAGTAGCCTTTCGGCGGGTGAGTTCCCCGCCGCGAGGTGTCCTGGGCGTCGCGGGTGTCCAGCGGCGTCTCAGGCGAATCATTAACCCCTTCAGTAACTCTGAGCACGTGCGCATGCCGAATCGTTGGATTTCTCCCGCTGCTGCGCGACAATGTGACCTGCGTCACACGACGCCGGTGGTCGCTGGGCGGCCCGGTCAATTGTTCGGCGGAAGATGGGGAGATCAACCATGAGGAAGAGGACGGCGGGAGCGCTGGGACTCGCGATCGCGGGTGTCGCGTCGATGCTCACTGTCGGTACGGCGGCGGCGGATCCCGCGCCCCCGTACGTCGACCTGCAGGCGTTCGGGTACGTCAGTTGTGGCGGACCGCTGCCGGGTCGGGCGGAGACCGCATCACTCACCGATCACGGCTGGGTCACCAACCACGGCCCGGGCGTCGCCCACGACGTGTGGGTCGGATGGGGAGGCCTCGGCGGCGGCCGTGGCGAGTTCCGCTCCACGCTCTCGCCGGGCGATTCCATCATGATCGAGCGCACCGTTCCGAGTTGGGGCTGCGCGTTCCGGTCGAGCTGGATCCAGGCATCCACGAGCACGTACGACATCAACACCGGCAACAACGGCTGGGCGGCGCGGAACTGATCCGTTCCGCGCGCGTTCCGAGCGGCCCCGGAGGCTCACCCCTCCGGGGCCGTTCGTGTCGGGTGGCGGACGCCGCGGCGCTCGTGACCGTCGACCTCACGCTCAGGCCAGCGTCGCCTCCAGGCCCAGGAACCGCCCGTAGTCGCGGGCCGGGCCCGCGAGGCGGCGCTCGTCGGCCTTCGTGATCCGGGTGAAGGGCTCGACGGTGACGGTGACTGCCTTCGCCGTCGTCCTGCGGTTCCACACGCCGACGATCTCGCCGTCGACGACGACCATCGGCTTGAACACGCCGTTGCGCCCCGGCACGATCCGGGCGAGGAAGGCCTCGTCGAGCTGCGGTGCGCGCGAGGCGTACCCGATGATGTACTCGTCGAACGCGGGCAGGAGTAGTGGGGTGGCGAGCGCCTCGTCGACCTGCGTATCCGTGATGTCGGCGGTGCCCGGGGTCACCAGGAACTTCTTGCCCGCCAGCGTCACCCGTTCGACGGTGCCGGCCGCGGCCTCGAGCCCCGTGTCCACGGCACCCATCGGGAGGTACGCCCATTTGCCGAAGTCCTGCCGCGTGACCGGGCCCCGCGCCGCGACGAAGCGTGAAACAGCCTCGCCGAGAGCGTGATCCGGATCCCGACGGTCCGTGATCCAGTCGTCGGCGAGCGCGAACACATCCGTCTTCGTCCGCGGATCGGCGAACACGATCGCCATCAGTTCGGTGAGGTGCCGGAGCACGTGGCCCGCCTGTGCGTTGTCGAGCTCGACGCCCGCGGCGGCGCAGGCGTCGACCAGTTCGGAACGCGTACGCGTGTTGCCACCCGCGAGCTCGGCGCGGATCGCGCGCTCGGCACCGTCGACCACGGCATCGGTGAGACCGAGTTGCGGGCGGCGCTTCGCGGCCTCGGCGCGCGAACGGTCGGTGAGAGCGGCGCTGAGCCAGTGCAGGTCGTCAGCGGCGGTGATCTGCAGGGTGCCACGCGCGGGGCGATTGCGGGCGATGCGCCGCCCGGCGAGGTCGTCGAGCACGGCGGCATCGGTGGGGCGGTCGGCCGCGCGCAACGCCAGCGCCCACCGCGCGGCGCCCGCGTCCTGCGCCTGCAGCGCGAGCATGCCGCGCGCCGCGTCTTCGGCGGTACGCCAATCCCGCACGCCCGGCACCAGTCCCTGCGCGCGAAGGCGGAGCGCGCGGATGCGGCGGATCTCGGGGTCGGCCTTCGGGGCGGGGCTCATATGCGGAATCCTGCCACGGGCGTAGCCTCGTCGGTGTGTGGAACACCTGGCTGACGCGCACCCTGAACATCGACCTGCCGATCCTCGGCGCCCCCATGGGCGGCCGCGCCGGGGGTGAGCTCGCGGGACAGGTGACCGCGGCGGGTGGCCTGGGCATGATCGGCGCTGCGCGGTACGCCACGCCGCCCTGGCTGGCGGAGCAGGCGGAGCTGGTGCGCGCGGCCGCGGGACCCGAGGCGCCCTTCGCGTTCGGGTTGATGACCTGGTCGCTGGACCAGGACGACGCGCTCCTCGACGCGGTCCTCGCGTACTCGCCGAAGCTGATCTCGCTGTCCTTCGGGGATCCCGCGCCGTACGTCCCACGCGCCAAGGACGCCGGCGCAGTGGTCATCTCGCAGATCAATTCGCTCGAGGACCTGCGGGTGGTCGAGGCCGCGGGGGTCGACGCGGTGGTCGCGCAGGGCGGTGAGGCCGGCGGGCACACCGGGCGGATCGCGACCCTGCCGCTGCTGCAGGAAGTAGTGCGCGCCACCGACCTGCCCGTGCTCGCGGCCGGCGGGATCGGCACCGGCGCCGGCCTGGCCGCGGTGCTCGCCGCCGGCGCGCACGGCGCGCTCCTCGGCACGGCGCTGCTCGCGTCGCCGGAGACGGTGGGCCCGGACTACGCGATCAAGGTGCTGCTCGAGGCCGGCAGCGCCGACACCGTCTACACCGACGTCTTCGACAAGGCGCGCCACCAACCCTGGCCCACACGGTGGTTCGGGCGCGCGCTCACCAACGACTTCACCGCGCAGTGGCACGACGGCGACGGCGTCGCCCCGTCGTCCGGGTCGGAGGAGGAGATCAGCGGCGCGTACGACGGTGCCGATCCCTCCGTCGGGGTGGTCTACGCCGGCCAGGCGGCGGGGCTCGTGGATTCGATCCGCCCCGCCGGCGAGGTGGTGCGGACGATCGCGGCCGACGCCGAGCAGCGGCTGCGCGCGGTGGCGGGGGTGCTGTCCTGATGACCGGCCCCGTGGCACCGAAGATCTCGGCGTTCAGCAGCGCAGCTCTCGAGGACGGCGTGACGGACGAGTTGACGCCCGGGGAGACCTACGACCGGCTGCGGTTCTCCGATCCCACGGTGAAGGGTCGCGACCTCGGCGGCGTCACCTTCAGCGAGTGCGAGCTCGCGGGGTGGGAGGTGCGCGACGCCGTGTTCACGGAGTCGGCGTTCCTCGAGACCCGCATCTCGAGTCTGTTCGCCACCGGCTTCCGCGCCTCCCGCGCCACCTTCCGGCAGGTGGAGGTCGACGACGCGCGGATCGGTGCGGTCGAGCTGATGGACTCGAAGCTGCGGTCGGTCGTGTTCACCGGTGTGCGACTGGGTTTCGTGAACCTGCGCGGCGCGGCGCTGACTGACGTGGTGTTCCGCGAGTGCGTTCTGGACGGGATCGACGCGGCGGACGCGACGCTCACCCGGGTGTTGTTCGAGGACTGCCGCGCCGGCGAACTGGACGTGAGCCGCGCGAAGCTGCAGCACGTGGATCTGCGCGGCCTGCAGGTGGACCGGATCCGGGGCTCGAAGGCGTCGCGGGCGCCACCATGTCGCATCTGCAGGTGGTGGGCCTCGCGGAGGTCTTCGCCGCGCACCTCGGCATCCACGTGACCGACTGAGGAGCTAGGAGAGCCCGCCGCCGCGGTTCGCGAGCTCCGTACCGATCCAGGTGGCCACGACGACGATCGGGATGCCGAGCAACGGCCAGTACCAGAAGCACCGCCGGCGGACCAGACTCACGAGCGACCCGACGAGCGCGATCAGGAGCGCGGCCGCGACACCGCCCCAGACGGTGACCATGCCTGTGCCTATCAGCTCCTCGTGCGGACATCGCGTCGCGGAGTAGCACCCGTCCGCGGCCATCGCGAAGAAGAAGCTGAAGTACACCGCGCACATCCCGAGCAGGGACAGAACCGCCCAGAACGTGCAGCCGGCGATGATGTCGAGCACCCACGAGGCGGTGCTCCGCGTCCGGGCGCCGGAAGCGGCGGGGCGGTGAGGGGCGATCGGTGGTGCGTACGAGGTCATGTCTCCACGATGGCCGACCGCGCGGCACATGGGATCCGTGGAACTACTCGGATTTCGTGGGGGATCGCCCGGGTGAACTCAGGGTAGGTTCAAGACGTGACCGTCGACGCCGTTCTCGCACCCAGCACCCTGCCCTTCGCGCTGCCGGACTTCGCGACGTTCGCCGGGACCGACTTCCCGGTGGCGTTCGCCGAGGGGTTCACGCGGCACCACGCCGAGATCGCGGCGATCGCCGAGAATCCCGAGCCCGCCACGTTCACGAACACCATCGAAGCGATGGAGCGCGCGGGCCGGGAACTCTCCCGGGTGGCATCGGTCTTCTTCTCGCTGACCTCGACGGACCGTACGGACGAGCTCGAGGCCGCGCAGGCGGCGATCTCGCCGCAGTGGTCGGCCCACTTCGACGCCATCCACATGGACAGGGCGCTGTTCGGGCGCATCGACGATCTGTACTCCCGGCGCGACGCCCTGGGGCTGGACGCCGAGCAGCTGCGGCTGGTGGAGCGGTACCACCTCCGGTTCACCCGCGCCGGAGCGGGATTGGACGACGCCGCGCAGGCCCGGGTGGGCGCGATCAACACCGAGCTGGCGGAGCTGACGACCGAGTTCTCGCGGCGCACACTGGCGGAGACCAACGCCTCCGCCGTGCAGTTCGCGACCGAGGCCGAACTCGATGGCCTCGACGCCGACACCGTCGGGGCCGCGCGGGCGGCGGCCGAGCAGGCGGGCCGGGACGGATACCTGCTCGCGCTGGGCTATCCGCTGAACCAGCCCAACGTCGCCCGGCTCACGAACCGGGAGTCGCGCCGGAAGGTGTTCGACGCCTCGTCGGGCCGGAACACGCGGGGCGGCGAGAACGACACGCGCGAGCTGATCGCCCGGATCGCGGGGCTCCGGGCGGAGCGCGCCGCGCTGTTCGGCTACCCGCACCACGCCGCGTACCAGATCGCGGACCAGACCGCCGGGACCGCCGAGGCGGCCCTCGGGATGCTGCGCGACCTCGCGGGGCCGGCCGCGCGCAACGCCGCCGCCGAGCGAGCCGAGCTGGAGGAGATCGCGGGACACCCGATCGAGGCCTGGGATTGGCCGTTCTACGCGCGGATCGCCGAGCAGCGCGGACAGACCGGTGAGGGCTCCGCCGGGCCCGCGCTGAGCGAGTTCTTCGAGCTGGGCGCCGTCGTCGAGAAGGGCGTCTTCGAGGCCGCGCGGCGCATGTACGGGCTCGAATTCACCGAACGCACCGACCTCGTGCTGCACCATCCCGCCGCGCGGGCGTGGCAGGTCGCGGGGCCCGACGGTGCGCCGCTCGGCCTGTTCGTGGGGGACTACTTCGCGCGGCCGAGCAAGCGCGGCGGGGCGTGGATGACCAGCTTCGTGGACCAGTCCCGGCTGCTGGACGCGCAGCCGGTGATCATCAACGTGTGCAACTTCGTTCAGCCGCCGGCGGGTCGGCCGGCGCTGCTCACGCGCGACGAGGTGACCACGGTGTTCCACGAGTTCGGGCATGCGCTGCACGGGCTGCTCTCGGCCGTGACGTACCCGTACTTCTCGGGTACGAGCGTGCCGCGCGATTTCGTGGAGTTCCCGTCGCAGTTCAACGAGATGTTCGCCGCGTGGCCGACGATCCTCGACGGGTACGCGCGGCACCACGAAACGGGGGAGCCGCTGCCCGCGGAGTTGCGGCGGTCGGTGCTCGAGCCCGGAACGCGCGGTGAGGGATTCAGCACCGTCGAGTACCTGGGCGCCGCGGTGATCGACCTGGCCTGGCACACCATCGAGCCCGGCACCGTGGTCGACGACGTGGCGGCCTTCGAGGCCGCCGCGCTCGCCGACGCCGGGCTCGACGTGGACGGGGTGCCGCCGCGGTACCGCGGGCCGTTCTTCAACCACATCTTCTCGGGCGGGTACAGCGCGGGGTACTACAGCTACATCTGGTCGGAGGTGCTCGACGCCGACGCCGCGGCCTGGTTCACCGCCCACGACGGGCCGACCCGCGAGAACGGCGAGAAGCTGCGCGCGGCAGTGCTGTCCCGCGGCGGCAGCGTGGACGCCTCGCAGGCCTACCGCGATTTCCGCGGCGCCGACCCCGACATCACGCCGCTGCTGGAGCGACGCGGGCTGAACTGACGGCGAACGATCACGCGACGGGCATGCGCGTCAGGAGACGATCACGCCCCGAGGATCGGTACGGCGGTCCCGGTCCGCGACGGCGCGACGGACGTCGCGGGCGCGGAAGTCCTGGCCGTTCCGGTCGTTCGTCAGCCAGACGAGGAAGACGACGAAAGTGATCAATGCCAGCACGCTGAGCATCTCGACCTCCTTGATTCGAAGGACACTAGTGATAGTGATGAACTTTCAAACTATCAGCGTGTCGCGGGGCGATCGAGGTGACGCTGAGCACGCCAGCGCGGAAAATGCGGTGTGACCAGCTGAGACGGGCGCATGGTGAGGCGGACGTCACCGTCTGGCGTGGCGAGTGCGGGTGCGACGGTGGCGCGACTCTCCGATTCTGTCCGAGACGGTCACGCTGGTCCGAGCCGCATTCTCGAACGTATCTAGCGAAACGTGGTGCATTCTATCGAACGGGTGTATCATTGAGTCATGGCACTTCCGGCGGCGTTACGCGATCTACCTGGGGATTTGGTTCCCGGGGGGCTCGATGCTGCTGGCCGAGACGATCGGGCCATCGCGGAGATCCTCTTCGAACAGCGGAGGTCGGAGAATACTGCGTTCTGTCGCACGGTTGCTACCGTGTACGCGCTGCACCGGGTGATGTACGCCGATGATGAGGCGGCGTATCTGGCGGGTCCTGGTGATTACGCGGAGGCGGTGGCCGCACGGCGCCGGCTGTCGGCGGCGTCCGAGGCGTTGGAGGCGCAGGTTTCCACGCTTCTGCGGGTTGGTTCGACAGCGGCGTCGCACGCGATCGAGGTCGCGGTCGGGTTGGTCGAGCGGGTGCCGCAGGTATTCGCGCTCATTGGCTCCGGGGTGATCTCGCCCAAGGCGGGGAGGCGGCGCTGGGTCGGGCGCAGGCGCTCACAGCGGAGCAGGCCCGGGAGTTCGATCGACAGTTGGCGGAGCAACTCGTCGCCGAGTACGAGGTGCTGTCGCTGCCCGCGTTGCGAGAGGCCGCGGATCTGGTGGTGCGGGGAATCGATCCGGAGGCCTGGGAGCGGCGCCGAAAGGCGGCGGTCGAGGATCGTAGGGTCACGTTCCGCCCGGAGGAGGACGGGATGGCGGCGGCGTTCGCGTTGCTGCCGGCGCATCACGGTCTGGAACTGCGGGCCCGCGTGGAGGACATCGCGGGCACGGTGTGCGACGCCGATCCGCGCACGGTGTCGCAGCGCTGCGCGGACGGGTTGATGCAATTGGCCCGCGGGTACTCGACTCTGGGGTGCCAGTGCGACCTCGAGAACTGTCGGTACCGACAGGCGCGGTTCCACGGGGAGCCGGACGCCGACGGTGCCGTCGCCCGGTTCGTCACGATGATCCACGTGGTGATGAACGAGCGCGACCTCGCCGAGCCCGATCTCGCCCATTCCGGTGTCGCCCGTCCCGAGGTCGCTGAGCCTCCTTCCGCTGGCAGCGAATCCGATACCGCGGGTGCGGATCCTGCTGCGGGTGGTGGGGTGGCCTACCTCGTGGGGCACGGCCCGATCAGTGCGGAGTACGCGCGGGAACTGGCCGCTCGCGACGGTGCGAGGATCCGCCCGTTCGGCACCCGCATCGATGACCCACCCGAGATGCCCGGGGCCGCAGGTGGTGCGTCCTCTGGGGGCGGCTCTGCCGAATCACCGACTCCTGCCGCGCCCGGCGTGGACGCGGTGCGCGGGACGATCGATTTTGCATGGGAGTGGGCGGAGATCGTGCTCGGATTCGAGGTGCATTCCTGGCCCGAGGGTGGTGGTGAAGCCCCAGATGGCGGGGGATCTCCCGACGGCGGCGGACCGCGCGACGATGACGTGCCACCCGACGGGGGAGGCGTCTCGGACGACGGCCCACCGAACGACGGCCCACCGGACGGCGGATCACCCGCCGGTGGTGGAGCTCCCGGTGGTGGTGGAGTTCCCGGTGGTCGAGATCCAGGTGGGCGAGATCCGGGTGGCGAAGTGACACCCGGTGGTGGCGGATCGTCCAGCGGCAGTGAGGGCGCCGCATCGGGTTCTGGCGCCCGTTCCGGCGCGGAAGGTGCGCGTGCTCTGGTGCGGGCGCGGGGCAGTGCGAGGTATCGGCCGTCGGCGGATCTGCTGCGGTACATACGGTTGGTGTTCCCGCGGTGCGTGTTCCCGTTCTGCAACCGGCCGGCGTCGCGCGCGCAGATCGATCATCGGCGCGAGTACGACCATCGCGATCCGCGGCTCGGTGGCGCGACGACGGCGGACCAACTGCAGCCGTTGTGCGTGGCCCACCACCAACTGAAGACCGCGGGCGCATGGATCGATGCGCTCCTGCCGGACGGGCGGATCCTGTGGACTTCGCCGGACGACCGGAGGTACATCGTCGATCCCAGCGGGATCGTGCTGCGGTTGTTCCCCGACCTGGCTCGGGTGCAATGGATCGTGCCGAGTGGCGCCGGGCCGGGGGCCGTCGTCTCGGCGGGCGGGCGCCTCATTCCGGATGCACCCCGACCCGGCGGGCGCACCCGCCTGCAGCGCGAGCACGCCCGGCGCGAACGGCTCCGCGCGCGCAATGTCGCTGCGCTGCAGGCCGATCAGGCAGCCGCGGCGGAGCCCCGCAGCGCCGTCGAGGACACAGTCGTCCGTGCGCTCGGTTCGCCCCCGCCTAGGGCCCCGTCGTACGACGGTCCTCCGCCCTTCTGACCACGTCGACGGTGTCCACGGCGGCAGCATGTCCCATGTGCGCCTCGAGTGCCACCGAATTTCCGGCCGGTCAGCGGCGGAAACGGAGGGTGACCAGCTGGAAGGGGCGGAGGGTGAGGCGGACGTCACCGTCGGGCTCCGCATCGGCGACGGGGCGCTCCAGGAGGTCCGTGCGGACCGTGGAGCCGTGCGGGAAGTCGGCGCGGACCGTCGCGGTCGCGCGCGTGCCCCGCGACTCGTACAGGCGCACCACCACGTCGCCGCTGCCGTCCTCCGCCAGTTTGACCGCCTCCACGATCACGCCGGGGTGATCGACCGCGACGAGCGGTGCGACCGCCGCCGAGCCGGGGACCCCGCGCGGAGCGAGGTTGCGGCGGTAGCCCTCCTCGACGGCGTCGCCGATCGTCGCGCCGGGCCGCACCGAGACGGCGAGCCGGTGTGGGCCCTGATCGGTGTGGGGGTCGGGGTAGCGCGGAGCGCGGAGCAGCGACAGCCGCACGACGGTGCCCGGGACGGCGTCGCCCGAATCCGCCGGGGCTCGCGTGATGTCGTGTCCGTAGGTGGAGTCGTTCGCCACGGCGATGCCGTAGTCCGGCTCGCCCACGTGCACCCAGCGGTGCGCGCAGATCTCGAACTTCGCGGCGTCCCAGGAGGTGTTCGCGTGGGTCGGCCGGAAGACGTGGCCGAACTGGGTCTCCGAGGCGCTGCGGTCCGCCTGCACATCGAACGGGAACGCCAGTTTGAGCAGCTTCTGGGTCTCATACCAGTCGATATCGAGCTTGATGTCCAGGGCGGGGGAGCCATCGCGAAGCGAGATGTGCTGCGTCACCGACGAATCGCCGAACGAGCGCTGCACCACCACCGCGTCGCCGGCGGTCGCCACCGCATCCGCCTCGAGCAGGTCGGTCACGTCGCGGCGGTAGAACGAGTCGACGTCCCACGCCTCCCAGTGGTTCGGGATGTCGCGGTGCAACTGCAGCAGATTGCCCGGGCCGGCCATGGCCTCCCTGCCGGTGGCCGCGTCGACGAGAGACATGAGCAGTCCCCGCTCGTCGATCACCGCGCGGACGACGCCGTTGTCCAGCACCAGATCGCGACCCTCGGCCCGCGGAGTGATCGGCTCGGTCGGGGGGACGACCGCGGCCCCCAGGGCCGGTACACCGTCGCGGGCGTGCGGCGCGGCGTTGAACACCAGCGATGTGCTCGCCGCCGAACCGGTTTGCGCACCAGCGGGAACGGTGCCGCCTCCGCTTCCGGTGCCTCCGTCTCCGGTGCCGCCGTCTCCGGTGCCTCCGCTTCCGGTGGCGTCGCTGCCGGTGCCTCCGCGTCCGGTGCCGCCGTCTTCGGTTCCGGCGAGCGCCTGCAGCGCCGCGGCGATGATCGCCTCGAGCCGACGGGCCACCGCGGCGTAGTTCCGCTCGGCGTCCTGATGCACCCAGGCGATCGAGCTGCCCGGAAGGATGTCGTGGAACTGCTGCAGCAGCACCGTCTCCCAGATCTCCTGCAGTTCCGCGTCGGGGTATGCGAAGCCCACGCGCACGGCGGCGGTCGCGGCCCAGAGCTCGGCCTCGCGCAGGAGGTGTTCGCTGCGCCGGTTGCCCTGCTTGGTGTTCGCCTGCGACGTGTAGGTGCCGCGGTGGAACTCCAGGTACAGCTCACCGGACCATCGGGGCGGCGCCGCGTACTCCGCGCGCGCCGCCTCGAAGAACCGTGCGGGCGACTCCATCTCGACGGTGGGTGATCCCTCCAGGGACGCCGTGCGCGCGGCGGCCGCGAGCATCTCCCGGGTGGGGCCACCGCCACCGTCGCCCCACCCGAACGGGACGAGCGAGCGCGTTCCGGCGCCCTGCTCGCGGTAGTTCTTCTGCGCGCGGGCGAGATCCGCACCGGACAGGTCCGAGTTGTACTTGTCGACGGGCGGGAAGTGCGTGAACAGCGCGGTGCCGTCGATGCCCTCCCAGAGGAACGTCGAGTGCGGCATCCGGTTGGTCTGGTTCCACGACAGCTTCTGCGTCAGGAAGAATTCCGAGCCCGCCGCGGCGACGATCTGCGGCATCGCGGCCGAGTACCCGAAGGAGTCCGGCAGCCAGGCCTCCGGAGTGTCGATGCCGAACTCGTCCAGGAAGAATCCCTTGCCGCGCACGAACTGCCGCGCCATCGCCTCCCCGCCGGGCATGTTGGTATCGGCCTCCACCCACATGCCGCCCACCGGCACGAACCGGCCTGCCGCGACGTACTCCCGGATCCGGGCGTACAGATCCGGGTAGCGCTCCTTCACCCATGCGAACTGCTGGGCCGACGAGCAGGCGAAGATCAGCGAAGGATCCCGGTCCATCAGGTCGACGACGTTCGCGAACGTCCGCGCGCACTTGCGCGCCGTCTCCCGCACCGGCCACAGCCACGCGGAGTCGATGTGCGCGTGGCCGACCGCGGTGACCCGGTGCGCCGAGGCGTACGCGGGCGCCGCCAGCGCGGGCGCCAGGGCCCGACGGCCGGCAGCGGCCGTCCCGGCCACGTCGTGCGGGTCCACCACGTCCAGCATCCGCTCCAGGGCGCGCAGCACGTCGTGCCGGCGCGGCAGGTCGAACGGGAGCTCGTGCATCAGGCCGTTCAGCGTCCAGACGTCCTGCTGCAGTTCCCACACCGTCACGTCGCGCAGCGCGAGTTCGATCGCCCCGAGCCGGTACAGCGGACCGTCGCCCGCGGTGGCGCGGTCGCCGAGCGGGGTGGGGGAGACGAAGTCGCCGCCGAGGTCGGGGTTCGCGGCGGCCTCGACGTACAGGTCCACCGGCTCGTCGGGCGCCAGCGGCACGTACGCGTTGAACGGCGAGATCCCTTTCACGACGGTGCCGTCCGCCCGGTACACGAGGCCCTCGGCGTTGAACCCGGGGCCGCCGGTGAAACCGAGCTCCACGAGCAGTTCGAGCGCCCCGTCGCGCCCCGCCCAGTCGGCCGGCGGCGTTCCGGTCACGTGCAGCCACAGGGCGGACCACGGCGCGCCCCACGGCGTGCCGGCGGCGATCGGCGTGAACTCCTGCGTCACAGCGTCCGCGAACGGCACCGGCTCGCCCGGCACCGTCCACGCCGTGACAGTGACCGGCGCGCGACGCGAGTGGACCGCTCCGTTGAGGAATCCGTTGGTGAACCTGTCGAGCCGCTCTTCGGTCAGCCGCCGGTCGTCGTGCATGACTGCACGCTACTGCCGCGGATGCTAGGGCGTGGGGTGCGCGGGGAGGAAAGCCGAGGCGTCGTGCCCCGCCTCCTCCGCTCGGATCACGTGCACGACCGCGTTGATCAGTGCCAGGTGGGTGAACGCCTGCGGGAAGTTGCCCAGGTGCGCGCCCGTCGTCGGGTCGATCTCCTCCGCGTACAACTTGAGCGGCGACGAGTACGCCAGCAGGCGTTCGCACAGCGTGCGGGCGCGGGCCGTCTCCCCGATCTCCACGAGCGCCGACACCAGCCAGAACGAGCAGATCGTGAACGTGCCCTCCTCACCGGACAGCCCGTCGTCGGTCTCCTCCACCCGGTAGCGCAGGACCAGGCCGTCCTCGGTGAGCTCATCGGCGATCGCGAGCACAGTGGCGCGGACTCGCGGATCGTCGGACGGCAGGAAACGCAACAGCGGCACGAGCAGGAGTGAGGCGTCCAGCGCCGGCGCGCCGTAGCGCTGGGTGAACACGCCGCGCTCGTCCACGCCGTGCTCCAGGATGTCGGCCTTGATCACGTCGGCCTGTTTCGCCCACTCGCGGGCGTAGTCGTCCTCGCCGTGCATCACCGCCAGCTTCGCGCCGCGGTCGAGCGCGACCCAGCACATCACCTTGGAACTGGTGAAGTGCTGCGGTTCGCCGCGCACCTCCCAGATGCCGCGGTCGGGCTCGCGCCAGTGCTTCAACGCCTCCTCGACCTGCTCCTTGAGCACCGGCCACAGCGCCTCCGGGATCCGTTCGGTCGACTTGGTGTTGAGGTACACGGAGTCCAGCATCGTGCCCCAGATGTCGTGCTGGCGCTGGTCGAACGCCCCGTTGCCGATCCGGACGGGCCGCGCACCGTCGTACCCCGAGAGGTGAGTGAGCTCCTCCTCCGGCAACGACCGCTCCCCGCCGACGCCGTACATCACCTGCAGCGGGTGTCGCTCGCCGTTGTTCGCCCCCGAGACGTCGGCGATGAACGAGAAGAAGTCGTCGGCCTCCCTGTCGAGGCCCAGCGTGTAGAGGCCCCACAGTGCGAACGTCGAGTCCCGCACCCACGCGTAGCGGTAGTCCCAGTTGCGCACCCCGCGCGGCGTCTCCGGCAGCGAGGTGGTGGAGGCCGCGAGCAGCGCTCCGGTCGGCGAGTACGTCAGGCCCTTGAGCGTGAGCGCCGAACGCTGCAGGTAGGAGCGCCAGGGGTGGTCCGGGAACTGGCCCACGTTGACCCACTGCCGCCACGACTCCGCCGTCGACCACATCTTCTGCGCGGCCTCGGGATAGGTCTGCGGAACCGGGTGCTTGCTCCACGACAGCGCGACGAAGATCTCGTCGCCCTCCTTCATCCGGGTGCGCGCGCGGGCCTCCCGGCCCTCGAGGCCGAGCCGCATGTTGGTGGTGAGCTTGAGCTCGGGGTGCTCGTCGGGATGGGTGCGGGCCCGGGCCACCGCCTCGCCGTACCCGTCGGCGGAGTAGGACCACTCCGCCCCCGCCCGGTGGTAGTCGAACGCGGGCTCGCAGTTGAGCTGCAGTTCGACGGTGCCCGACACGCACCGCGCGGTGCGCAGCAGGATGTGCTCGGCGTCCCAGTCGGTGGGGTCCGGCGGTGCGTGCGCGAGCGGGTCTGCGTGTCGTGCCAGGGCCCCATGACGAGCGCGTCGCGCACGATGAGCCAGCCCGTCGAGGTCTGCCACGTGGTTTCGAGCATGAGGCTGCCCGGGAGGTACCGGCGGTCCACGGGCACCAGCACCCCGTACGGCGCGAGGCGGAACGACCCGGCGCCGCGGTCGAGGATCGCGCCGAACACACTCGGCGAGTCCGGCCGGGGGATGCACATCCACTCGACGGTGCCGTCGCGCGCGATCAGGCACGTGTTCTCGCAGTCGGAGAGGAACGCGTAGTCGTGGATCGGCGGGAACACCGCGTCACCGAGCGGGGAGTGTCGGTGATCAGCGCGTCGGCGCCGAGCGAGTCGGTGGTCGAGTCGTCGTTCGTCGATGACATGCACACCATGATGGGGCACGGCGGCCGGTTCGCGCAGGACGGTCGCTACGCTGGTGTGGTGCACGGACTGGCGCGATGGTGGGACTCGGTGGAGCTGTGGCTCACCGGTCTCCCGTTCGCCCTGCAGGTCGGCCTGGTGATGGTTGTACTCTCGCTGATCGCAATTCTGGTGGTGCGGGTGCTCAGCGCGCTCATCGACCGGGTGGCCGACGTGCTGGACGCTCGCCTCGCGCGTGCGGAGCGTGCTGATGTCGCAGGTCGTGGACCTGGAGAAGGGAACGATGACGGTGTCTGACGGAGGCCGCGGGTGGCGGGCGCTGGTGCCCAAGTCGAAAGTCACCCTGGCGCTGATCGCGCTGCTGGTGCTGCTCGTGGTCGCGTGGGCCGTGACCCTCTGACCCCGGTCCGTACGATTCTCGCCTGATGAGTCCCCTGCAGGAGAACGGCGAGAAGTGTTGAGACCCACCCTCCGGGGCCGCGCGATGGGCATCGTCGCCGTCGCCCTGACCGTGCTGCTCACGGCGTGCGGGGGCGGCTCCACCGATGACCCGCACGGCGTCGACATCTCCAGCGGCGACAAGCGGGTGAACCTGGTCGCCTTCGCGGCGCCCAAGCCCGCTTTCGACGTGGCCATCCCGCTGTTCCGCGAGACCAACCCCGACGTGGGCTTCTCGCAGTCCTACGGCGCGTCCGGCGACCAGTCCCGCAAGGTCGCACGCCACGTGCCCGCCGACGTGGTGAACCTGTCCGTGGCGCCGGACGTCACCCGGATCGTCAAGGCCGGACTCATCGACAAGGACTGGGAGAAGGCCTACCCGCGGCGGTCCGTGCCCGTGACCTCCCTCGTCGCCGTCGTCGTCCGCCCCGGGAACCCCAAGGGCATCCACGACTGGGCGGACCTGCTCAAGCCCGGCGTCGAGGTGGTCACGCCGAACCCGGCGAGTTCCGGCTCGGCGAAGTGGAACCTCCTCGCGCCGTACGCGGCGCTGTCGAACGGCGGCCAGGAACCCGAGAAGGGACTGGCCTTCGTCAAGGAGCTCATCCGCGATCACACGACAGTCAGCCCCGGCTCCGGCCGCGACGCCACCTCCGCCTTCGAATCCGGCCAGGGCGACGTGCTGCTCAGCTACGAGAGCGAGGCGGTGCTGCTGCAGCGGCAGAGCGAGAGGGACGGCAAGCCCCGGCCCGAATACTTCATCCCGCCGCAGTCCTTCCGCATCGACCTGCCGGTGGCAGTGGTGAACACCGCCCAGTCTCCCGAGGCCGCGAAGCGCTTCGTCGACTTCCTGTTCTCGCCGCCGGCGCAGCGCGCGATCCCGACGTCGGGGTTCCGGGCCGGAGACCCCGCGATCGCCGCCGAGACCGCGCACCTGTTCGGCGCCCAGCCGCAGCGGCTGTGGACCATCGACGAACTCGGCGCCGTGCTCGGCCGGGGCACTGCCGCGAAGAACAACGGCACGGACCTCGCCGGGTGGGCCGCGGTGGACGCCGCTCTGTTCGGTGACAAGGGCGCCATCGCGACCGCCTACAAGACCGGGGGCAAGTGATGCGCGCGCTGATCAATCCGCTGCGCATCGGCGTGGCCTGGCTGTGGATCTCGCTGATCGTGCTGCTGCCCATCGCCGCGATCACCACCAAGGCCTTCGACGACGGCTGGTCGGGCTTCTGGGACGCGCTCACCGCGAAGAACGCCGTCTCGACGCTGGTGATCACCGTCTGGGTGGCGCTGCTGGTGACCCTCATCAACGTGGTGATGGGCACCGTCATCGCCTGGGTGCTGGTGCGGGACGACTTCCCGGGCAAGGGCGTCGTGAACGCGCTGATCGACCTACCGTTCGCGCTGCCGACCATCGTGGCGTCCATCGTGCTGCTCTCGCTGTACGGGCCGGACAGCCCCGTCGGGCTGACCCTGAACGCGACCCAGCCCGCGATCGTGATCGCGCTGGCGTTCGTGACGCTGCCGTTCGTGGTGCGGCAGGTGCAGCCCGTGCTGATCGAGCTCGACCGGGAGGTGGAGGAGGCGGCGGCGTCCCTCGGCGCCCCGAACCGGGTGATCGTGCGCAAGATCGTGATCCCCACCCTGCTCCCGGCGATCCTCTCGGGCGCCGGCCTCGCCTTCACCCGCGCCATCGGCGAGTTCGGCTCCGTCGTTCTCGTGGGCGGCAACATCCCCGGCGAGACGCAGGTGGCGTCGCAGTACATCCAGCAGCAGCTCGAGGTGGACAACCAGGTCGCGGCTTCCGCGGTGTCGGTGGCGCTGCTCGCCATCGCGTTCGTGCTGCTCGCCGCGATGCGGTTCTTCGGATCGCGGGGCGCGAAGCGGGAGGAGCAGGAGTGAACCTGTCGAAGAAGACGGTGCTGAGCCTGCGCGGCGTCGCGCTGCTGTACCTGCTGGTGCTCCTGGTGCTACCGATCGGCGTGATCCTGTACCGCTCGTTCGAGCGCGGTTTCGGCGAGTTCTGGGACTGGATCACCACGCCCGCGGCGATCTCGGCGCTGCAGCTGTCGGTGCTGATCGTGGCGATCGTGGTGCCGCTCAACGTGGTGTTCGGTGTGCTCACCGCGCTCGCGTTGGCGCGCGGGAAATTCCGCGGCAAGGCCGCGCTGCAGGCCGCCGTGGACCTGCCGTTCGCCGTCTCGCCCGTGGTGGTGGGCGTGGCCCTGATCATGCTGTGGGGCGTGGGCGGCTGGTTCGGCGGCATCGAATCCCTGGGCTTCCGGGTGATCTTCGGGTTGCCCGGCATGGTGCTCGCCACCACCTTCGTGACGCTGCCGTTCGTGGTCCGCGAGGTGGAGCCGGTGCTGCACGAGATCGGCCAGGATCAGGAGCAGGCCGCGGCGACGCTCGGCGCGAACGCGTGGCAGACCTTCTGGCGGATCACGCTGCCCGCGATCCGCTGGGGCCTGACCTACGGCGTGGTCCTCACGATCGCCCGCGCGCTCGGCGAGTACGGCGCGGTGCTGATGGTCTCCTCGAACTTCCCGGGCATCTCGCAGACGCTCACGCTGCTGGTGAGCTCGCGCAACCACGACGACTACAACACGTTCGGGGCCTATGCGGCCGCGACGCTGCTGATGCTGCTGGCGCTCGTCGCGCTGGTGGTGATGACCCTGCTCGAAGCGACCCGCAGGAGGAACCGCGATGACGATTAGCGTGGTAGGCGCGAACAAGCACTACGGTGACTTCGCCGCCCTGGACGACGTGTCCCTGGACATTCCCGACGGCTCGCTCACCGCGCTGCTGGGCCCCTCCGGCTCGGGCAAGTCGACGCTGCTGCGGTCCATCGCGGGCCTCGACCGGCTCGATTCCGGGCGGGTCGAGATCAACGGCGTGGACGTCACGAACGCCACGCCGCAGGAGCGCGACATCGGCTTCGTGTTCCAGCACTACGCCGCCTTCAAACACATGACGGTGCGCGAGAACGTCGCGTTCGGGCTGAAGATCCGCAAGCGCCCGGGGGCCGAGGTGAAGGCCAAGGTCGACGACCTGCTCGAGGTCGTGGGGCTCAGCGGCTTCCAGACCCGGTACCCGGCGCAGCTGTCCGGCGGTCAGCGGCAGCGCATGGCGCTCGCTCGCGCGCTCGCGGTCGATCCGCAGGTGCTGCTGCTCGACGAGCCGTTCGGCGCCCTGGACGCGAAGGTGCGCGACGAGCTCCGCGCGTGGCTGCGGCGCCTCCACGACGAGGTCCACGTGACGACCGTGATCGTGACGCACGACCAGCAGGAGGCGCTCGACATCGCCGACCGCATCGCCGTGCTCAACAAGGGGCGCATCGAGCAGGTGGGCACGCCGGAAGACGTGTACGACCGCCCGGCGAGCACGTTCGTGATGTCGTTCCTCGGCTCGGTCGCGAAGCTCAACGGAGTGCTCGTGCGCCCGCACGACATCCGCGTGGGCCGCACCCCGGAGCTGGCGCGTGCGGGCGGGTTGACGTCCGAGGAGGCGGGCGTGCTGCGCGCCGATGTCGAGCGGGTCGTGTACCTGGGCTTCGAGGTGCGGGTGGAGCTGCGCAACGCGGCGACGGGCGAGCGTTTCCACGCCCAGATCACCCGCGGCGACGCCACTGCCCTGGACCTGTCGGAGGGCGACGCGGTGTACGTCCGCGCCACGCACGTGCCGGAGATCGCGGCGCAGAAGTAACACAGGAGTGCGATCGACGGATGTACGGTCGTGAACATGTCGGGGCGGGATGGGGAACTCCGCGCTCGGGACGTCGACCGGATGTGGGCGATGGCCCGGCTCGACGAGGCCTTCACCGAGGGCCAGCTGACGACCTCGGAACACCTCGCGAGGCTGGCGAGCGCGCGGGACGCGGCCCTCGTCTCCGATCTCGACGAGCTGCTGGGTGACCTGCAGCTGCCGGCGGTGCCGGACGCCCCGGGCGGGAGGAAAGAGGCCGGGAGGAGCGCGGACCGTCGGGCGCAGTGGCGTGCGCGGGCCGTGATCGGTGTGGTGGCGGTGGCGGTCCTGGGGCTGCTCGGATCGCTGACCGCCGCGTGGATGCTGCGGGAGGAGACACCGGCGAACGGGGAGACCGCGCCGCGGCCGTCGCCCTCCCGCCGGCCGCCGATGGGCTCGTCGGCGGGCAGATGTTCACCGCGGCGGGCATGGACGAGGTGGTGGTCGCGATCCGGAAGAAGTTCGGCACCACTGTGATCCAGGGTGTTCACTTCTACCGCGACCAGGCGGTGGTGCGGATCCCGGAGGCGCAGTCGCCGGTGGGTGCCGCCTGGTACACGTACTCGCTGGGCGGGGCTTTCCACGGCCGTGAGGTGTACGGCGGGCTCTCCCCGGGGTCGGACCCCGGAGCGCGGGTGGACGTCGCGAAGCTCGACACCGCGCGGATCGCGGCGCTCATCGCGTCAGCGCCGGACCGGCTGGGGCTGACCACGGCGCGCGTGTCGCCGAACGAGCGATTCCGCGTCACCGTCAGCGGCGACGGTGGCGGTGAGATCTGGATGGGCATCAACTCCAACGGAATGGACTCGCACCTCGTCGCGGGCCTGGACGGAACGATCCTCGGCGTCCACCGATGCGGATGGGGTTGCTGAGCGGGAAACCCGGTCGTGTGCGCCGGTAACGTTGTCGGTATGACCGATTCGAACGGTATCGAGTTCCAGCGCGTAACCACCCGCGAACAGCTCCAGGGCTTCCACGACTGCGCGGCAGTCGGATTCCAGAGCCCAATGCCCAACGCGGAGGCGTGGTTTGATGCCGTCGTGCCGCAGCTCGACGTGCTCGACCACCGCGCCGCTGTAGACCGCGGGCGGACCGTCGGTACGTTCCTCTCGTTCGACCAGTCGCTGACCGCGGTCGGGGGCGCGCCGGTGCCGGCCCGTGCTGTCTCCGCGGTGACGGTGCTGCCCACGCACCGTCGGCGCGGCATCCTAGGCGCGCACATGCGCGGGTGCCTCGCCGACGCAGAAGCCGCGGGCCTTCCCGCCGCGACGCTCATCGCCGCCGAGTACGCGATCTACGGCCGGTACGGGTTCGGGCCGAGCACCGAGGTGGTGGACTACCGGATCGTGGTGGACCGCACCAGGTTGCCGGAACGGTCCGGGGACGAGCTGCGGTACGTGGACGGCGAGGAGCACCTGGCGGCCGCGGACCGCATCCGGGAACGGCTGACGATCCCGGGCCGCGTCTCGCGGCTGCCGCTCAACGGGCGGATGGCCGCGGGCCTGATCGGCAAGGGCGACACCAAGCAGCGCCTCGTGCTGCGCCGCGGCGGCGACGTGGCCGGCGTGCTCACCTACGGTGTGGAGGGCAAATGGACCGATTCGCGGCCCGACTCCGTCGTCACCGTCTCCGAGCTGCTGGGCGTCGACGCGGCCGCCGAGCGGGACCTGTGGGCGTTCGCGATGAGCATCGACTGGGTCGCCGCCGTCGTGGCCCCGCAGCGCGCCCTTGACGACCTCGTGACCACCGTTCCCGCCGACCCGCGCACCGTGCAGGTGTCCAATCGCAGTGACCTGCTGTGGATCCGGCCGCTCGACGTGCCCGCGCTGTTCTCGGCGCGCAACTACGCCGCCCCCGGTCGGCTCGTGCTGGACGTGACCGATCCCGGGTACGACGGTGCCGGTCCCGGCCCGGCGCACGGGCGGTTCGTCATCTCCACCGACGGTGGCGCTGGGACCTGTTCGGCCACCGACGAGCCCGCGGATCTCGCGTTGGACGTCACAGACCTGGGGCGGCTCTGGCTCTCCGATGAGCCGGTATCCCGGCGCGTCGGGACCGGGGCGATCCGCGAGCTCACCGGCGGTGCCGCCGCCCGCGCCGATCTCATGCTGCTGAGCCCGCGTCGGCCCTGGGCCGTCGAGCACTTCTGATGCGCGATCCCTCGACCTCGAGAGCGAGATTCACCTGGTGGCGGATCAGGTGCGGGAGGCGGTCCTGGATTCCGGTCCGGTCGGTCCGGTGCCGACCTGGCCGCGGACTTCTCGGGGGGGCTCCGCTGCGGGCGCGCGTGCGTGATGGAATCGCGGTGTGGGAGAGCGTAGATGGCGCTGAGCGATACGTGATCGGCGAGCAACCAGTGGGTCGATAGTCGTCACCATTTCCGTCACTCTCCGGTTTCGTCCGAGATGGACAGAGGATTGTTCGTGTTGCGATTGATACACGCACAACATGTTGTATCTTCGTTGAGGGATGGAAGGGGAGCCCATTGACTTCGGAGCTACTGACAGTGGGGCAGTTTCTCGGTTACAGGACCCGCGACGAGGCGGTCGGGGTGGTCTTCCGGCTGGGGGATCGTCAGATCGACGTGCCGGCGGACGGGCCCGATCTCGAGTCGCTGATCGTCTCTTGGCCCGGACGCGTCCGTGGATCCGATATCGGTGCGACGGTCCTGTCTGCAGCGCGGTCACGGGGCCTAGTCGTCGACCTCGCGGACGCCTGGTCTCGTGCGACTGAATTTCAGGCCGTGGCGCTCGGCAGAGTTGCCGCGGTATCGACTGATGTCCAGCACGTTCTGGTTGACCGGAACGGTGACCTCCGGATGGTCACACCGCTCGAATTCTCGGTCTGGGTATTGGCGCCGAGACTGTACACCCTCGCGGAACTCGCTGAGGTCCTGCGGAGCGGTGGCGACGAAATCGACGTGCTCGAGTCACTACGCCTGCTCGCGTCCAAGAATCTGATTGCACTTGATGAGGCTACGTCCGGGTGACATCGTGCGGATACCCGTGGAGCAGTGGGACGAAGAGCTCACCGAGAAGATCCGTTCTCGAAGGGCGTCGCAGAAGCATGGCTTCGTTGACGCGCTGACGTACCTCTCCTTCCGTGACCATCACGGCGACTACAGCAATGTCGGGCAGCACAACCTGGGACAGCGAGGGGTCGGCGCAATCGCAGCGACCCGCGACGTATGGAACGCGCACCAAGCGTTCCGTGCTAAGGCGCGCGAATTGCGGGATCAACAGCGCGAGGACGTGGCTCGCCTTCGCGCTGACGACAGCGTCGGCGACTTTAGGTGGCTGGGCAAGCGGATTGCTATGGCTGGCGGATACCGAACCCGACGACTGATACTGCGGGGAGTGGCTGTGCAGCAGGCACTGCCGGCCCTGTCATATCTCCACACCGTCGGGACGCCCGTCGCGGCCCAAGCGGGCCAGATTCTCGGTGCCTCCGCAATTCTGACCGGAACCGCGTCGGCAGCGGCCACTTCAGTCGCCGCTGCCGCCACCGCCGCTGCGCCGTTCGTGCTCGTGGGCGTTCCAGTTCTTCTCGCGGCGGCCGCGGCGATCGCGGTCGCGCGGCGCTATCACGCTCGGACCACGGAATCAGTGCGGGCCGGCGGGAGCGGTCCGGATTCCGAGGCTCTCGAGTCCGGTGGTCCAGCGCCAGCGGGCGGCGATCCACCGCCGGATGATTCACTGCCGAACGGTTCGCCACAGAGCAGTGCTTCACGGGGCGATCCGCCGGCCCGCGAGTCGACCGCGATACCCACGAACACGAGCGACGACCGAGAACAGATCGACACCGGAGCGGCGACGGGCGCCGCTGGCGGCTCTCACGGAAGGGGAACGACCATGGCTGGGAACGGCGCGAATGTCACCATCGAGGCGATGGAACAGGTCAAAAAGGCGATCGCAGAGTTCCTGGAGCAGATCCAGGATACGCACGAGCAGCTCAAGACAGCACTGGGTGATGCTGAAAGTGCTTGGAGCGACGAGAAGTTCAGACACGTCAACGAGCAGGTCGAGGAGCAGCTCGCAAAATTCGAAACGGATCCGTTCGAGGAGCTGACCACGTACATCGACGGCAAGATCCAGGCGATCGAGGACTACTCTTCGTGAATCCTGAGAGCCCGAGCGCGCGGCTCCGCAGCCTGTTCGCTCTCAGGTCGACGGTGGCCTCGGTCTCGCCGAGCGGCGGCGTGCCGCAACAGCAGCAGCGGATCAAGAGCGTCGCGCTGCAGACGAGAGATTCCGTAGCGCGGCAGCGCTAACCGCGAAGGAGTTGGCGGACTTCGGTCCCCGTTCCGCGGTCTCCGCGGTCGGCGACAGGTCTGTGCGCGACGCCGCAACTGCGTTCTCTGCTGTCTGTGTTGGTACATTTCGTCCTGCCGGCGCGATCGTGTCGGGTGTGGCAGGTGGCGAGCCCTTCGACTTTCTGGAACCCGGTGCGCCTGCGCCGTTCCTGTTCGGCGACTTCCTGACCGCCCCCAGGCTGGTCGTCGACGCTGATAGAACTTTCAGGACCGATGTTCTTGGGATCGTCTCGGCCGCATTCATCTCCTGCTTCCCGGCCTCGAAAGTCCTTGTCATCGACACTGCGACGATGGGTAGCGATCTCGGCGCCCTCGCACCGCTGTCGCGCTCGGGACTGGTTGAGCGTGTAGCGGTCTCGCGTCGCGATCTCGACGGAGTCATCGACGACGTTCAGGAAATCATCTCGACGAACGCACGCGTGATCGAACACGTCGGCCGGACGATCGCTGACGTGGAGGCGTCGGTACACGCGACGTCCATCACGCCATTGCTCGTTGTGTGCACTGAGTGGGATAGTCTTCCCGACGCGCTGCGCGAACGGCTCTGGCAGGTGATGGTCAATGGGCCGCGCGTAGGCGTGTTCTCAGGCATCGGCGCGGGTGCGAAGCCGGAAGGCCTTGCGGAAGTAGCTATTCCCAACAGCACGATCATCGGCGGCATGGGCATGGTCCACCACGGCGCGGAGCTTCTCTACGGATCGATCCAGCTCCGCCCCGCGAATGAAGTGGTGGAATCAGCGATTGCCGAAGTGTCGGCAGTGCTCGAAGAGCTTCGCGACGCCCAGCGCCGGACAGGATTCCGTGAAGCGCTGCTGGATCGGGAGTCCATGCATGGGACGCGGGCAGACGGAGCGATCGGTACTCCGATCGGCAGGGACGAGGCCCGCGAACCGCTCGTTCTGCGGCTTGACGCGGAGTCCCCGGATGCGCACGCGATCGTGGTCGGGCGCACGGGATCCGGGAAGAGCAAGCTGCTGCATACGATCGTGAGTGGTCTCGCGTACCGCTATCCTCCGGAGGACCTGCGCATGGTGCTGATCGACGGGAAGAACGGGGTCGAGTTCGCGACCTACGTCCGCCGCGACCACGTACTCCCTCACATCGACATTGCGGCCGTCGAGTCGAATCAGGCCACTACGCTCTCACTACTCCGCTGGGTGGCTAACGAAATGTCCAGCCGGTATTCGCGATTCAAGCGCGCGGGCTTCAAGGACATCGTGCGTTACAACGCCGCGAATCCCGAAGGCCGGGTGCCGCGGCTCGTCGTCGTGATCGACGAGTTCCAGGCGACGCTCCAGGATCCGGAGTACGGCGGTGAAGCCGGATCGGTCCTCCAGGCCATCGCGCGCCAGGGGCGAGCGGCGGGACTTCACCTGATTCTCGCGAGTCAGTCGCTCGCGAACGTCTCGGCGGGTGCGCGCAACAAGTCGATTTTCGATCAGCTGACAGTCCGGTTGGTTCTTCCGTCCGATCAGGACACGAGCATCGCCATGCTTGGCGACCGGTCCGGCGCCGCCATCTCCGGTCCGGGGCGGTTGATCATGCGCACCGATGCCACGGTTCGCCGCGGACAGGTCCTGATCGACACGGACGCCACCCACCGCGAACTCATCGACGACATCCGAGAGAATGCGGCGCGAACCGACTACGCCGCGGTGACACCACGTGTGTTCCCCGGGGCCGACGGTATCGATCCGAACGAGGACCCGACCATGACGGGGGCGATCGAGCGCGGCGACCTCGTCGTGGGGACTTCCCTAGTGCTCGAACACGAAGCCCTTCTCCCGCGCGAGTCCGCTGCGGCCGGAATCGTCGCCGTCATCGCGCCGGACGCGGCCGACCGGACGAAGCTCGCAAGATCCATCGGCGCCAGCATCGGTGTAGTGGCGCTCCTGGTCACGAAACTTCGTGGCTGCGCTCGGTTGCCGACGGCGCCTCGCGGCTATCGCCGTTGTGGGCCGTGGACCTCACCGACCCGCTTGTGTCCGCCTTCGGTGATCCGCTCCCTGCCGCAGGTGGGGTGGTGTTCGCCGCGTCGGTGGACGACCTGGCGGCAAAATTATTCGTCGGCGAACGACCGATGAAGCAGGCCGAACTTGTGAGATCGACCGTGCGTTACTGGGTCGCGGACGGCAGGCTCATCGACCGGGTCCCCACTATCGGTAGCAAGGACCGACAGCAGGTGAACCCGGGCACCTTCGTGCTGCATTCGGAGACCGACTTCGCGATTCACAGCCCTCGCCTCTTCATTCCACACGATTGGTCACATGTCGATGTTTGATTCCTACGCGGAGGTGTGCGCTCGGCTTGCTCAGCAAGGCGCGGCCGCCATCGAATCCGCAGCTCGAGCTGAGGCCGCTGCGCATCGTCTCGTCGCCGACGAACGTCCGATCACAGATGCACTGGCATCGACCTCGATGCCGTCCTGGATGTTCGACGACATCGCGGCTGCATCTGTTGCGGAGCTCAGCGCGGCCAGCGTGCCATCGGAGATGACGACCATTCCCGACCCCGCAGCGCTCGATCGCGAGATGGAGCGGCTGTACCCGCAGGCGGTCAACGCGGAGTCCGCCCCGTTCGTCAGCCGGAACTCGTACCGACTCGCCATTGCGCCTCCTCCCACCTCAAGTGGCGGGGGCGCGGGAATCGCCGTTGGTCTCAGCCTGTTCTTCTTGATCGTCGCTGCCTGCACTGGACAGCCAGTGCTCGTGTTCCTCGTGTTTCTGGGGGCCGGCGCTTATATCTGGTACCGGACTCACACCGCCAATCAAGATCCCGTGCGACAACTACAGGCGTGGAGCCGGGGCCAGGCATCTCAGGGCAATGAAGTTGTCCAGGTCGTCGCGATGCGTCAGCTGCTTGCGAACAGGTCGATAATCTACCCCGCTTCCGGCGGTGCTCGAGCGGTCGTCGGGCAACCGATTGTTCAGCAGGTTGCGGGGAAGCCCGTGCCGGTTTTCATCGCTCTCCGGGACGGAAGAGTAGTCGGGTACTTCTGACCAACGGCAGACCGCCAAACTGATAAGCGCGAGGTCCGAATCGGGCGGTCCCTTGCGTGGCGTGCGGTGGGGGAGACGTTGGCGTGCAGTGGGGGAGTCGGCGTCGCGCGGGGGACGTTCGAGCCCCTGTCGAAGGCACGGCTTCTGGCAGGGGTACGAACGCACGGGTCGCTGTTCGGCGCGGCGCGGGGGACGAACGGTCACGGCGTTCCGGAGGTGGCTGTCCGGGGTGGACAGGACCCGAGTGCGGCGCGAAAGGCACCCGGCGACTCCGGCGGAGTCGGCGGGTGCCTTCGTTCGGTCTCAGACCAGGTGGGACAGGGCGTTCCCGACCAGGCCCGCGGCGAGGGTGTTGCCGCCGGCGGGGTCGATGAGCAGGAACGAGCCCATCTCCCGGTTGACGTCGTAGTCGTCGGCGACGATCGGCTCCGCGGTCTGGATGGAGATGCGGCCGATCTGGTTGAGCTCCAGTGTCTCTCCGGTGCCCACACTGAGGTTCTGCTCGTCGAACACGGCGTCCAGCCCGCCGACGATCGCCTGCGTGGTCTTGGTGCCGTGCTTGAGCAGCAGCCGCGCGCCGATGCGCAGCGGCTTCTCGGCCAGCCAGCACACCGTCGCCTCGAACTGCTGGCGCGGCTCCGGGGCGTCGGCGGCGGAGACGATCACGTCGCCGCGGCTCACGTCCACGTCGTCCGCGAGCACGACCGTCACCGAGCGCCCGGTGTGTGCGGAGGCGAGCTCGCCGTCGGGGGTGTCGATGCGCTCGACCCGGCTCCGGGTGCCGGCGGGGAGCACGAGCACCTCGTCGCCCACGTCGACGGTGCCCGCCGCCACCTGACCGGCGTAGCCGCGGTAGTCGGGGTACTCGGGGGTGCGGGGCCGGATCACGTACTGCACCGGGAAGCGGAAGCCGATGGGCTTCGTGTCCGGGTCCGTGGGGATCGACTCGAGGTGCTCGATGAGCGACGGTCCGTCGTAGTAGGGCGTCTGGTCCGAGCGCGAGGCGACGTTGTCGCCGTGCAGGGCCGACACCGGGATCGCGTGGACGGCATCGTCGGCCCACCCGAGCGAGCCGGTGAGCGCCCGGAACTCGGCGGAGATCTCCTGGAACACCGATGCGGGGTCCTCCACCAGGTCGATCTTGTTGACCGCGAGCACGAGGCGCGGAACGCCCAGCAGCGACAGCACGGCGGCGTGCCGGCGGGTCTGCTCGATGACGCCCTTGCGCGCATCGGTCAGCAGGATCACGACCTGCGCGGTCGAGGCGCCGGACACCGTGTTGCGGGTGTACTGCACGTGCCCGGGGGTATCGGCGAGGATGAAGGACCGGTTGGGCGTCGCGAAGTAGCGGTAGGCCACGTCGATCGTGATGCCCTGCTCGCGCTCGGCGCGCAGGCCGTCGACCAGCAACGACAGGTCCGGGGTGTCGAGGCCCTTGTCGACCGACGCGCGGGTGACGGCGTCGATCTGGTCGGCGAGCACCGACTTCGTGTCGTAGAGCAGGCGCCCGACGAGGGTGGACTTGCCGTCGTCGACGGAACCCGCGGTGGCGAGACGCAGGAGGGCGGGGGCGCTGCTCATCAGAAGTAGCCTTCCTTCTTGCGGTCTTCCATGGCGGCCTCGGAGACCCGGTCGTCGCCGCGGGTGGCGCCGCGCTCGGTGAGGCGCGACGCCGCGACCTCGGCCATGATCTGCTCGTTGGTCGACGCGGTGGACTCGATCGCGCCGGTCGTGGAGCCGTCGCCCACGGTGCGGTACCGCACCGACAGGGTGCGCACCTGCTCGCCGTCGCGGGCCCCGCCCCACACGCCGGAGGTCATCAGCATCCCGTCGCGGTCGAACACCTCGCGCTCGTGCGCGTAGTAGATCGACGCCAGCTCGATGTCCTCGCGGGCGATGTAGCGCCAGATGTCCAGCTCGGTGAAGTTGCTGATCGGGAACACGCGCACGTGCTCGCCCGGCGCGTGCCGGCCGTTGTACAGGTTCCACAGCTCGGGGCGCTGCCGCTTCGGGTCCCACTGGCCGAAGGCGTTGCGCAGCGAGAAGATCCGCTCCTTGGCGCGGGCCCGCTCCTCGTCGCGGCGGCCGCCGCCGAACACGGCGTCGAAGCGGTTCTCGGAGATGGCGTCCAGCAGCGGCACCGTCTGCAGCGGGTTGCGGATGCCGTCGGCGCGCTCCTCGAGCCGGCCGTCGGCGAGGTAGTCCTCGACCTTCGCCACGTGCAGGCGCAGGTTGTACTTCTCGACCATCCGGTCGCGGAAGTCCAGCACCTCGGGCAGGTTGTGCCCGGTGTCCACGTGCAGCAGCGCGAACGGCAGCGGCGCGGGCCAGAAGGCCTTCACCGCGAGGTGCAGCAGCACCGTCGAATCCTTGCCGCCGGAGAACAGGATGACGGGCCGCTCGAACTCGCCCGCCACCTCCCGGAAGATGTGGATGGCCTCGGACTCCAGCGCGTCGAGCGTGCTGAACTCCGTGGGGTCGCCAGTGGACACGATCGGCTCCGTGGGCTCAGTGATGGTCATGAGGCGTGCAGTCCGCATTCTGTCTTGGTCGAACCGGCCCAGCGGCCGCTTCGAGGATCGGAACCCGGGGCGGGCTTGTTCGTGCAGGGCTGGCAGCCGATCGACGGGTAACCCTCGTCGACCAGCGGGTTCACCAGGATGCCGTTCTCGGAGATGAACTCCTGCATCTGCTCGTCGGACCAGTCCACGATGGGGTTCACCTTGAGTAGCCCGAAGCCCTCGTCGAACGAGATGAACGGCGCGTTCGCGCGGGTCGGCGACTCGACGCGGCGGATGCCGGTGACCCACGCGCGGTAACCCTTCAGGGTCTCGCGGAGCGGCACGACCTTGCGCAGGTTGCAGCACTGCGCCGGGTCGCTCGCGAAGAGGTCCTTGCCGACGGTGGCGTCCTGCTCGCCGACGCTCTGGTCCGGGGTCACGTTGAGCAGTTCCACCTCGTAGATCGACTCGACTGCATCGCGCATGCCGATGGTCTCCGGGAAGTGGTAGCCGGTGTCCAGGAAGAGCACCTTGGGCCGGTCCTGGACCTGCTTGGCGAGGTGCACCAGTACCCCGTCCTGCATGTTGGACGCGACCACGAAGTCCTCGCCGAACGTGTCCAGGGTCCACTGCAACAGCGTGAGCGCGTCGGCGCCCTCGAGCTCCTTCGCGGCGCGGTCCGCGAGCGCGCGCAGGTCGTCCGCGTCGCGTCCGGTCAGGGGTTCGACGGTGACTGTGTCGCCGAGTCCGCTCGTGCGCTCATCGCAGGTCCTCCTCCGCGGCGCGCGCCACCCACTGCGCGAACCGCTCGTCGCCCTCGCGCTGCTCGGCGAACTTGCGCACCACTCGTTCCACGTAGTCCACGACCTCGGTCGCGAGCACCTTGTGCGCCCGAAGCTTGCGTCCGAACCCGGTGTCCTCGCCGAGGCTGCCACCAAGGTGAACCTGGAACCCCTCGACGTGATTCCCGTTGTGGTCGTCCACGAGCTGGCCCTTGAAGCCGATATCGGCGATCTGAACCCGCGCGCAGCTGTTCGGGCAGCCGTTGACGTTGATGGTGATGTTCGTGTCGTGCAGCTCGTTGAGATCGGCGAGCCGCTTCTCCAGCTCGGGCACGAGCGACTGGCTGCGGCTGCGGGTCTCGGTGAACGAGAGCTTGCAGTACTCGAGGCCGGTGCAGGCGATGAGGTTGCGGCGCCAGCGCGACGGGCGGGCCGTCAGCCCGACCTTCTCGAGCGCCGCCTCCAGGCCGGCGACCTTGTCGTCGGGCACGTCGACGACCACGATCTTCTGGTACGGCGTGGCCCGCACGCTGTCGGTGCCGGCCTCCTCCATGGCGTCGGCGATGGCGTCGAGGGCGTCCGCCGACAGGCGGCCCGAGACGGCGGAGAAGCCCACCGCGTTGAGCCCGTTGCTCTGCTTGGTCACGCCCACGTGATCGATGGTGAACTTCGGCGGGGTGGGGGCGGGGCCGTCGATCAGCTTGCGACCCAGGTACTCGTCCTCGAGGATCTGCCGGAACTTCTCCGGTCCCCAGTCCTTCATCAGGAACTTCAGCCGCGCCTTGCTCCGCAGGCGGCGGTACCCGTAGTCGCGGAAGATGGCGACTACGCCCTCCCAGACGTCGGGCACCTCGTCGAGCGGCACCCACACGCCGAGGCGCTGCGCGAACATCGGGTTGGTCGACAGGCCGCCGCCGACCCACAGGTCGAGGCCGGGGCCGTGCTCGGGGTGGTGCACGCCCACGAAGCTGACGTCGTTGATCTCGTGCGCCACGTCCTGCAGGCCCGAGACGGCGGTCTTGAACTTGCGGGGGAGGTTCGAGTACTCGGGGTTGCCGATGTAGCGGCGCTTGATCTCCGCCAGCGCGGGCGACGCGTCGAGCACCTCGTCGGGGGAGAGGCCGGCCAGCGGCGAGCCGAGCATGCCGCGCGGGCAGTCGCCGCACGCCTCGATGGTCTCGAGCCCGGCCTCCTCAAGGCGACGCCAGATCTCCGGGATCGACTCGATCTCGATCCAGTGGTACTGGATGTTCTGCCGGTCGGTGATGTCGGCGGTGCCGCGGGCGAAGTCGCGGGAGATCGACGCGAGGGTCCGGACGCCCTTGAGGCTGAGGTTCCCGCCGTCGGTGCGCACGCGCATCATGAAGTACGGCGCCTCGATGAGGTCCACGTGGTTGTCGCCGCTGTAGCTGCCGTCGAACCCCTCGGCGCGCTGGGTGTACAGACCCATCCAGCGGAATCGGCCGCGCAGGTCGGCCTTGTCGATCGAGTCGAAGCCGGCCTTGGAGTAGATGTCCAGGATGCGGCGCCGCACGTTGAGCGGATTGTCGTCGCGCTTGGACTGCTCGTTCGGGTTCAGCGGGGTCCGGTAGCCCAGCTTCCACTGGCCCTCGGACTTGCGCTGCGCCGGTCGCTTGCGGGCCGGGCGTGTGGGGGCCGTCGTGGCGGCAGGGGCAGGGGCGTCGGTGGTCGACGTCATGACAGACTCCTGGATTCAGCGGATGGTGCGCCGGGGCTGACGGCGCAGAGCGACTTCGTAACGCGCGACGGGCGTCAGGAATCAGGGCCGACAGCTGCTGCTGCAGACCCGCAGGTAGTCGATGTGCCGGCGCGATGCCAGCAGCTCACCCTGTCCATCCATCGAGATCATTGTGCCACCGGTCGGTACGGAAATGGGAATCGGGTTTTGCTCGCCCGTGCGTGAAACTCCCGTGAAACTCGGCCGCCGCGCACCTGCCAGACTGATCGGGTGTCAGTGCCCTCGGTCTCCTCGGTCCCCGCGCTCGGCCGGCTCGACGGTGACTCCGCGCCGTTCGGGCTGTACCTGCACGTCCCGTTCTGCGCGACACGCTGCGGATACTGCGACTTCAACACCTACACCGCCGGCGAGCTCGGGAACACGTCGTCGCCGCAGGCGTGGGCCGCGGCGATCGACGGCGAGCTGGCCCGCGCCCGCGACACCGTCGGCGACGTGGAGGTCTCGACAACGTTCGTCGGCGGCGGCACCCCGTCGCTCCTGGGCGGCGAGGGGCTCGCCGACCTTCTCGCGACGGCCCGTCGGCACTTCAGGTTCGCGGACGACGCGGAGGTGACCACCGAGTCCAACCCCGAGTCCACCTCGCCGGAGTTCTTCGCCCGGCTGCGCGACGCCGGGTACACGCGCGTGTCGCTGGGCATGCAGTCCGCGGCCGCGCACGTGCTCAAGGTACTGGACCGCAGGCACACCCCGGGGCGGGCCGTGGCCGCGGCGCAGGAGGCCCGGGCCGCGGGCTTCGAGCACGTGAACCTGGACCTGATCTACGGCACGCCGGGGGAGACCGACGACGACCTGCGCGCCTCCCTGGACGCGGTGCTCGACGCCGGTGTGGATCACGTCTCCGCGTACGCGCTGATCGTCGAGGACGGCACTGCGCTGGCCCGCCGGATCCGCCGCGGCGAGGTGCCCGACACCGACGACGACGTGCTCGCGCACCGCTACGAGCTGCTCGACGGTGCGCTGCGGGCCGCGGGCTTCGAGTGGTACGAGGTGTCGAACTGGTCCCGCTCTGAGGCGGGCCGGTGCCGGCACAACGAGCTGTACTGGGAGGGCGCGAACTGGTGGGGCGCCGGGCCCGGCGCGCACGGCCACGTCGCCGGAACGCGGGTGTGGAACGTCAAGCACCCCGCCCGGTACGCCGACGCCGTCGCGCGCGGCGAACTGCCCATCGCCGGCCACGAGGTGCTCACCGATGAGGACCGGCACGTCGAGGACGTGATGCTGCGCGTGCGCATGCGGTCGGGCATCCCGCTCTCGGTGCTGCGGCCCGACGAGGCCGCGCGGGCCGAGGAGGAGGTCACCGTCGGGAACCTGGAGCGGGACGGCGACGCGTACGTGCTCACCGACGCCGGGCGGCTGCTCGCCGACGGGGTGGTGCGCCGGATCCTCGGCTGATCTACGACAGCTGCCACACCACCGTGACCGTCACGGTGAGTGACTGCTCGCCGACCTCGATCGGAACGGCCGACGCGGCCGACGGCGCGGGGGTCATCGTGTAGTTGCGGCTGGTCGTGGGCCTGGGCGCGGCGCCCTCGGTGATGGTGCGTACCTCGCCGAGCTTGCCGCCGGACAGCTTCGCGTACTGCTCGGCGCGGGTCTTCGCCTCGGCGAAGGCCTTGTCGCGGGCGGTGGCCTTGAGTGCGGCGTCGTTCTCGATGTCGAAGCCCACGGAGCTGATCCGCGTCGCATCGCCGCCCGCGGTCGCGAGGTCGCCGAGCAGCTTCGACGCCGTGTCTACCTTGCGGACCTTGACCGTGAGCGACTGCGTCGCCTGGTATGACATGATCGCCCGGTCGGTGCCGTAGCGCGGGTCGACCTTGACGTTCGCCGTCGCGATGTCCTTGTCCTCGACACCGTTGGCCTTCGCGGCGTCGATCACCTTCTGCGCGCTCGCGGAGGCGTCGTTGAGGGCCGTCGTCACATCGCCGGCCTCGTGCTGGACCGCGAGCTGGACCGTGAGCACGTCCGGCTTGCCCGACGACTCGCCGACGCCGACGGCCGTGATCTCGCGCGGGGAGTCGTTGGAGGTGGCGGACGACCCGCACGCCGTCACCGATCCGCCGAGTGCGACCGCCGCGAGCAGTGCGGCGATGACGCGCAGTTTCCGTGCCGTGCTGGATCTTGAGTTCGCCATGCCACTCAGGGTGGCAGCGGCGGCGTGCCGCCGCAGCGGTTCGCGGGTTACGGCAACCGGGAAGACGGTTACGCCAACTCCCATTCGACGGTGACCCGCGCCGTGATCGTCTGTCGGCCCGCCTCCAGTGCGGGGCCGGCCGACGGTCCGCCGCCGGCCCGGGCGGCCAGCATCACCTCCGGCCGCGGCGCCGCGGGCGCCTCGTCGGTGATGGACAGCACCGCACCCAGCGCGTTCCCCGAGAGCCGCGCGTACTGCTCGGCGCGGGCCCGCGCGTCGGCGAACGCAGCCTCGCGGGCCCGGGCAGCGGGGGCGGCACCGTCGGACAGGGTGAAGGTGACGGAGCTGATCCGGGCCGCGTCCCCGGCGGCGGTCGCGGCGGCCTGCAGGACGGCGGCGGCCCCGGCGGTGTCCCGGACGGTGACGGTGAGCGACTCGCCTGCCGTGTACCCCTCGAGCCGGCGGTCCTCCCAGGGCCCGGTCTCGACGGCCTGCAGCGTGAGGTCGGCCGTCGCGACGTCGGCGGGCGCGACCCCGGCGGCGCGGACCGCGGCCACCACGGCGCGCGCGGCCTCGCCGGCCCCGGTGAAGGCGGTGGCGACGTCGTCGGCGCGAACCTGGACACCCACCTGCGCCACCACCGTGTCCGGGGTCGCGAAGGCCTGTCCGGTGCCGGTCTGGCGGATCGTGCGGTGCGTCATGGTCGGGTCCTCTCAGTCGCGACGTGCGTGCTTGCCGTGACCCTCCGGGGCCGGCCGCGGCGGAGTGCCGGGCGGGAGGGTGTGCACGCGGCAGTGCAGCACCTCGCGGCCGCGCAGCGCGGACCGGACGGCGCGGTGCAGCCCGTCCTCCAGGTACAGGTCCCCGTTCCACTGCACCGCGTGCGGGAAGAGGTCGCCGTAGAAGGTCGAGTCCTCGGACAGCAGCCGGTCCAGGGCCAGCACGGTGGTGGTGGTGACCAGGTCCGACAGGCGGACCTGCTGCGGCGGGATCTGCGACCATTCGCGGGGTGCGAGACCGTGATCGGGGTACGGCTTCCCGTCGAGTACGCCCTTGAAGATCACGGCTTGACTCTAGCCCGCGTAAGCTGGACATTCGAAGATTGCAGGCGAAAGGAGCGCGTGGGGATGTCGAGCACGGAGGATCGGCGTTTCGAGGTGCTCCGGGCCATCGTCGCGGACTACGTCGAGACCCACGAGCCCGTCGGGTCGAAGGCTCTCGTCGACAGGCACCAGCTGGGCGTCTCGAGCGCCACGGTCCGCAACGACATGGCGGTGCTCGAGGCCGAGGGCTACATCACGCAGCAGCACACCAGCTCCGGGCGGATCCCCACGGAGAAGGGTTACCGGCAGTTCGTCGACCGGATCGCGCAGATCAAGCCGCTGTCGCCGGCGGAGCGCCGGGCGATCCTGCAGTTCCTCGAGACCGGGGTCGACCTCGACGACGTGTTGCAACGCTCGGTCCGGCTGCTCGCGCAGCTCACCCGACAGGTCGCGGTGATCCAGTACCCGGTGCTCAGTTCGGCGCGGGTCCGGCACCTCGAGGTGGTGGCGCTCGCGCCCACGCGGCTGCTGCTCGTGGTGATCCTGGACTCGGGCCGGGTCGAGCAGCGGCTGGTCGAGCTCGGCGGGCCCGCGTCCGACGAGGACATGTCGCGCCTGCGCGAGCTGTTCGGCGCCGCGGTGCAGGGCAAGCTGATCCCCGACGCGTCGATGGCCGTCGCGGACCTGGCGCCGCTCGCGTCCCGGGATCTGCGCGACGCGGTGATCCGGGTGTCGACGGTGCTGGTGGAGACGCTGGTGGAGCGTGCGGACGACCGCCTGGTGCTCGGCGGCACCGCCAACCTCACGCGGAACGCGGCCGACTTCGACGCGGTGTCCGGATCGCTGCGGAGCGTGCTCGAGACGCTGGAGGAGCAGGTGGTGGTGCTCAAGCTGCTCACCTCGCGGCAGCAGCCGGGCACGGTGTCGGTGGCGATCGGCTCGGAGACGCAGGACGAGAACCTGCGCGGCGCGTCGGTGGTGTCGACGGGGTACGGCGCTCCGGGGACGGTGTTCGGCGGGCTCGGCGTCCTGGGGCCGACGCGGATGGACTACCCGGGCACGATCGCCTCGGTCGCGGCGGTGGCGCGCTACGTCGGCGAGGTGCTGGGCGACCGCTGACCTGCGCTGACCAGGCCGAATCGTCCTCGGGCCGGGCGGAGTGGAATCATGGGTTGAGTGCGGTCCGAGCAGGTCCGCGAGATGTCGTCGAGTTCGTTAGAGGGATTAGCCGCTGTGGCACGTGATTACTACCGCATCCTCGGGGTCGATTCGAAGGCCTCCGACCAGGAGATCAAGCGCGCGTACCGCAAGCTGGCCCGCGAGCTCCACCCCGACGTGAACCCGGACGATGCGGCACAGGAGAAGTTCCGCGACGTCTCCGACGCGTACGAGGTGCTGAGCGACCCCGAGAAGCGCCGCGTCGTGGATATGGGCGGCGACCCGCTCGACAGCTCGCCGGGCGGCGGCTTCGGCGCCGGCGGCTTCGGGGGCGCCGGGTTCTCCGGTGGCCTGGGCGACGTCTTCGAGGCGTTCTTCGGCGGTGGCATGGGTGGCGGCGGACGCGGCCCCCGCGGCCGCGTCCGCGAGGGCAACGACGCGCTGATCCGCATGGAGCTGAATCTCGACGAGTGCGCGAACGGCGTGAGCCGGGAGCTCACCGTGGACACCGCGATCCTCTGCGACAAGTGCCACGGCGCCGGCACGGAGGGCGACAGCAAGCCCACCACGTGCCCCACCTGCCAGGGCGCGGGCGAGGTCCAGTCGGTGCAGCGCTCGTTCCTCGGCCAGGTCATGACGTCGCGGCCGTGCCCCACCTGCGGCGGCGTCGGCGAGATCATCCAGAACCCGTGCAGCAAGTGCAGCGGCGACGGGCGGGTGCGCACGCGCCGCAACCTCACCGTGAAGATCCCCGCCGGCGTCGGCGACGGGATGCGCGTGCGGCTGGCCGGCCAGGGCGAGGTCGGCCCCGGCGGCGGCCCGGCGGGTGACCTCTACGTGGAGGTGTCCGAGAGCGAGCACGAGTTCCTCGTTCGCGACGGCAGCACCCTGCACGTGACGGCCCGCGTCCCGATGTTCGATGCGGCGCTCGGCGCCGAGGTCACCGTGCCGACGGTGATCGACGGCGAACTCACCGTCGAGGTCCCGGCCGGCACCCAGACCGGTGACACGAAGGTCCTGCGCGGCCACGGCATGCCGCAGGTCAACTCGCAGACCCGGGGCAACCTCGTCGTGCACTTCGACGTGGCGGTCCCCGCCCGGCTGGATCGCAAGCAGACGGAGAAGCTGCGCGAGCTCAAGGCGCTGTTCCCGGGCGAGGGCCCGCACGCGGCGCGCCGCGGCGGCGGCGAGCAGGCCGGCGGCATCTTCTCCCGCCTGCGCGACACCTTCGTCGGGCGGTAGACCCGAGTGGCGGCCACCGTCTTCCTCGCGGACCCGCTGCCCGCGCCCGGCGAGGAGTACGTCCTCGCCGGAGACGAGGGCCGGCACGCGGCCGCGGTGCGCCGAGTCCGGGTGGGCGAGGAACTCGTCCTGTCCGACGGTGCCGGCGGCCTCGCAAGGTGCGAGGCGACCGCGGTGGGCAGGGGGAGGTGACGGTCCGCTGCTCCGAGGCGTGGACGGTGCCGCCCGCGTCGCCCCGCGTCGTGCTGGTGCAGGCGCTGCCGAAATCCGACCGGTCCGAGCTGGCGGTCGAGCTCGCCACCGAGGCGGGTATCGACGCGATCGTCCCGTGGCAGGCGGCTCGCTGTGTCTCCCGGTGGGACGGCGGAGGGGCCGGTGGGAAGGGCGCCGGCAAGGCGGAGAAGGGCGTCTCCCGGTGGCGCGCGGTCGCGCGGTCGGCCGCGAAACAGGCACGGCGAGCGTACGTTCCAGAGATCCACGACCTGGTGACCACACGGGAACTCGTTCCACTACTCACCAGTATGGATGCGAATGTAGTTGTCTTGCATGAGGGTTCGGCGGTGCCTCTGGGTAAGGTTGACTTCTCAGTAACCGAAACCGTCGTTATCGTGGTGGGGCCGGAGGGCGGAATCAGCCCCGAGGAACTGGATGCCCTGGTCGGAATGGGTGCGCAGCCCGCGCTCCTCGGCCCGACGGTGCTGCGGACCTCCACCGCCGCCGCCGTCGCGCTGGGTGCTCTGGGAGTGATGACAGACAGGTGGTCCGGCACGCCGCCGGACTGATCGACCGGATCGGCGGGTGCCGTCCGGCGCTGGGACGAAGGAGTGCTCGGACACGATGGCGCGTCGCATCTTCTACGGCAGCGAGGAATCGCAGCACGGGCACTTCTATCCCGGCGACAAGGATAAGCCGCTGATCACGCTGGTGCACGGTGGCTTCTGGCGGAGCCTCTACACCATGAAGATGGAGGCGAAGGTCGCCAAGGACTTGAGCGACCGCGGCTACCCGGTCTGGAACGTCGAGTACCGCCGCGTCGGGGAGCCCGGCGTGACGTGGCCGATCCTCAGTCAGGACGTGCTCGCCGCGATCGACTACGGCACGGCCAAGCTGGCCAAGGGCGCCGGGCACATCGTGGCCGCGCACAGCGCCGGCGCCACCCTCGCGGTCTGGGCGGCCGCGCAGCGTCCGGACGACCTGCTGGGCGTGATCTCGCGCGGCGGCGTGCTCGACCTGATCGAGCGCGGCGACGGCGACCAGTCGATGCGGCTGCTCTTCGACCTCGGCCCCAACGCGAATCCGCGCCTGCTGAGGCGGACCTTCGCGGAGGCGAGCCCCGTGGGTCAGATGCCCTTCGCCACGCGGGTGCGGGTGCTGCACGGCCGGCTCGACGAGCAGGTGCCCTACCAGCTCTCCGAGTGGTTCCTGCAGCAGGCGCAGGAGAACGGCATGAACGACGTGACCATGACGATGATCGAGGGCGAGGGCCACGACGACTTCCTCGAGCCCGGATCGAAGGGACACAAGGCCACCGTGGCCGCCATCGAGGAGCTGTCCGCCGCGCCGTAACGGCGCGCGATCTCTCCACGACGTTCTGTAGAGACAGCAACGGAACGAGGTGGGAGAGCACGATGCGCGTACGCACGATGATCGGCACGACTACCGCGGCGCTGGTCGGCGCGGCCGGCCTGGCGGCGGGAGGCGGCACGGCGGCCGCGGACCCGCAGGCGTGTCGGGCGGACGGGCGGATGTCCGTCATGGCCGTGCAGGAGATGACGGGGTCCGTGCCGGGCCACGGCCCCGACACCCCCGTCCCTGGGAAGGCGCGGATCGAGATCAGCGTCCCCGAATGGAAGCAGACGCCGTGGACGGGCACGGTCTCCTGGCACGACCCCGTCACCGGAGCCCGCGGTGTCCTCGGACCCGAGCGGCCGCATCCCGTCGCTCCGGCCTTCACCACGTTCTACGCGGTGCCGACGGGGCCGGGGACCAAGACGCTGACCGCGTCGGCGACCGGCCACGGCGGCGAGACGCTGACGTGTTCGGGCACGTTCACGATCCGCTGAACCGCCCGGGCGAATCTCAGAGGCGGTGCGGTAGGCCGAGGGATTAAACTGGACGTATCCGCACCGTCAGGCGCGGTGACCGTTCCGGAAGAAGGATTGACGCACCGCGTGCCAGACCCCACCAGTTCCGAGAGCCGTGCCCGGGCAGTGACGCCGGCGCGGTCCACCATCGAGATCCCCATCGAGCTGACCTTCGGACTCCTCGGCCCCGCGGATGCCAATCTGCGCGCCCTGGAGGGTGCCCTGGCGGCGGACATCCACGCTCGCGGCAACGTGCTCACCCTGTCCGGTGAGCCGGCCGACGTGGCGCTCGCCGAGCGCGTGGTCGCCGAGCTGCTGGCCGCCGTGCGCAGCGGGGTCGCCGTCAGCGCGGAGGAGGTGCGGCGGTCCGTCGGCATGATGACCGACGGTTCCGGCGAGTCGCCCGCCGAGGTGCTCACGCTCGACATCATCTCGCGCCGCGGTAAGACCGTCCGCCCCAAGACGGTCAATCAGAAGAAGTACGTCGACGCGATCGATGAGCACACCATCGTGTTCGGCGTCGGCCCCGCCGGCACGGGCAAGACCTACCTCGCGATGGCCAAGGCCGTGCAGGCGCTGCAGTCCAAGCAGGTCAGCCGCATCATCCTGACCCGTCCGGCCGTGGAGGCGGGGAGCGGCTGGGCTTCCTCCCGGGCACGCTCAACGACAAGATCGACCCGTACCTGCGCCCGCTGTACGACGCGCTGCACGACATGATGGACCCCGAGGCCATCCCCAAGCTGATGGAGGCGGGCGTCATCGAGGTGGCGCCGCTGGCGTTCATGCGCGGCCGCTCGCTCAACGACGCGTTCATCATCCTCGACGAGGCGCAGAACACCACCGCCGAGCAGATGAAGATGTTCCTCACCCGCCTGGGCTTCGGGTCCAAGATCGTGGTGACCGGCGACGCGTCGCAGGTGGACCTGCCCGGCGGCGCCACCAGCGGTATGCGCGCCGCGGTAGAGATCCTGCGCGGCATCGACGACATCCACATCGCCGAGCTGACCAGTGCCGACGTGGTGCGGCACCGGCTGGTCGCGGAGATCGTGGACGCGTACGCGCAGTTCGAGGCGCAGCTCGCGACGGCCAAGCGCCCCCAGCTGGGCGGCGCGCGACGGATCCCGGGGCGCCGATGAGCATCGAATTCGCGAACGAGTCCGGCTTCGACGTCGACGAGGCGGAGGTCGTGGCGGTGGCCGGCTTCGCCATCGCGGCGATGGACGTGCACCCGGGCGCCGAACTGAACATGCTGGCCGTCGACCTGGACACGATGGCCGACCTGCACGTCAAGTGGATGGACCTGCCCGGCCCCACGGACGTGATGAGCTTCCCGATGGACGAGCTGACGCCGGGCGGCCGACCCGACATGGCGGACGCCGGCCCCGCGACGCTCGGCGACATCGTGCTCTGCCCGCAGTTCGCGGCCGAGCAGGCCGTGGCCGCGGGACACTCGACCGGCCATGAGCTGAACGTGCTCACCGTGCACGGCGTGCTGCACCTGCTCGGGTTCGACCACGCCGAGCCCGACGAGGAGCGCGAGATGTTCGCGCTCCAGGACAGCATCCTCGCGGAGTACTACGCGCAGCAGCGGGAGAAGGATCGCCGAGCCCGCCAGTCGGCGCGCGACGAGAAGCTGCTCGGACGGACGGGCTTCCTGGGGCGGCGGGACTAGCGCGTGCTCTCGTCGATCCCGCTGATCGTCGGCGTCGTCGCCCTCGTGCTGCTGGGCGGCCTGTTCGCGGCGCTCGACTCGGCGCTGCTGACGGTGTCGCCGGCCCGCGTCGAGGACCTCGTCGAGGAGGAGGCCCGGCGCCAAGCGCCTGCAGCGCGTGCTGGTCAACCGGCCCATGTACGTCAACCTCGTGGTGCTGCTGCGCACGGCGTGCGAGGTCCTGGCGACCGTGCTCGTGTTCCTCGTCCTCGACCGCTACCTGTCCACGGTGTGGACGGCCGTGGTCACCGCCGCGATCATGGCCCTGGTCAGTTACGTGCTGATCGGCGTCGGCCCGCGCACCCTGGGGCGGCAGCACGCGTACACCCTGGGCTGCACCACCGCGGTGGTGCTGCAGGGCATCGCGATCCTCATGGGGCCGATCACCCGCCTGCTCATCCTGCTCGGCAACGCGATCACGCCCGGCCGCGGCTACCGCAACGGCCCGTTCGCGACGGAGGTCGAGCTGCGCGAGCTCGTCGACCTCGCGCAGCAGCGCGGCGTGGTGGACGAGGACGAGGGCAAGATGATCCAGTCCGTGTTCGAGCTCGGCGACACCGCCGCGCGCGAGGTCATGGTGCCGCGGCCCGAGATCGTCTGGATCGAGGCCGACAAGTCGGTCCCGCAGGCGATCAAGCTCGCCGTCCGGTCCGGGCACTCGCGCATCCCCGTCATCGGCGAGAACGTCGACGACGTGCGCGGCGTCGTCTACCTCAAGGACCTCGTCGCCCTTCCCGACGGTGCCGACCGGCACACCATCGAGGTGGGCACGATGGCCCGCGCCGCGGTGTTCGTGCCGGACTCGAAGCCGGTCGACGCGTTGCTCCGGGAGATGCAGCACACCAACAACCACATGGCCGTCCTGGTCAACGAGTACGGCTCCATCGCCGGGCTCGTCACGATCGAGGACGTTCTCGAGGAGATCGTCGGCGAGATCACCGACGAGTACGACACCGACGAGATCGCCCCGGTCGAGGACCTCGGCGACGGGGTGTTCCGGGTGTCCGCCCGGCTCGACCTCGAGACACTGGGCGAGCTGTTCGACTCCGACATCGAGGAGGACGAGGTCGACACCGTCGGTGGCCTTCTCGGCCTCGCGCTCGGCCGTGTCCCGCTGCCCGGGTCCGAGGCCCGCGCGCACGGGCTCCTGCTGGAGGCGGAGGGCGCCACCGACCGGCGCGGGCGGATGCGGATCACCACGGTCCTGGTGCGCCGCGCCGAGGACGAGGAGGCGGCACCGTCGGACGACGCGGCCGCCGGCGACGACGAGAAGGAGACCGCATGACGGAGATCTCGGACGAGGATCGCAAGTTGGTGACCCTCGCGCGCGGCGCGATGGCCCGGGCGGGCGCCGGGCACGGCGCCGCGATCCGCGACCTGGACGGCCGCACCTACGCGGGGGCGCCGGTCGCGCTGCGGTCCCTGGCGCTGACGGGGCTGCAGGTGGCCGTCGCGACGGCGCTGAGCTCCGGGGCCCAGGGGTTCGAGGCCGCCGTCCTGGTGGGCGGCGTCGGCGGGGCCGACGGTGCCGACCCCGGGACCGCGGCCCTGCACGAGGTGACGCCGGCCGCGCCGGTGCTGGTGTTCGACGCGCGTGGAGAGGCCCTGACGTGACCGAGGAGACCCGGACGGCCGGCGACGAGGAAGCGGACTTCCGTTCCGGTTTCGTGTGTTTCGTGGGTCGGCCGAACACCGGCAAGTCCACCCTGACCAACGCGCTGGTCGGGACGAAGGTGGCGATCACCAGTTCGCGGCCGCAGACCACGCGCTCGACGATCCGCGGCATCGTCAACCGGCCGGACTGCCAGCTGGTGCTGGTGGACACGCCGGGCCTGCACCGCCCCCGCACCCTGCTGGGGCAGCGGCTCAACGACCTGGTGCGCGACACCTACTCCGAGGTGGACGCGATCTGCCTGACCATTCCCGCGGACGAGAAGATCGGCCCCGGCGACCGGTACATCCTGGACCAGGTGCGGCACATGGCGCCGAAGACCACGCTGATCGGCGTGGTCACCAAGATCGACAAGGTGGGCCGCGACCGGGTCGCGGAGCAGTTGGTGGCGGTGTCCGCGTTCCTCGGCGGCGACTGCGATGTGATCCCCGTGTCCGCCACCTCCGGGCAGCAGACCGAGGACCTGGTGCAGCTCCTCGCCTCGAAGATGGAGCCCGGCCCGGCGTTCTACCCCGACGACGAGATCACCGACACCGACGACGACACGATGATGGCCGAGCTCATCCGCGAGGCCGCGCTCGAGGGCGTGCGGGACGAACTGCCGCACTCCCTGGCGGTCGTGATCGAGGAGGTGGTCGAGCGGGAGAAGACGCCGGCGCAGGAGAAGTCCGGCAAGCCCGCGATGCTCGAGGTGCACGCGCTGCTGTACGTGGAGCGGCCCTCGCAGAAGGCGATCATTATCGGCAAGGGCGGCGCGCGCCTGAAGTCGGTGGGCACGGCCGCCCGCGGCGAGATCGAGCAACTGCTCGGCCGCAAGGTGTTCCTGTCGCTGCACGTGAAGGTCGCGAAGGACTGGCAGCGCGACCCGAAGCAGCTGGGACGCCTGGGCTTCTAACGCCGGAAGGCCGCGCGGAACCAGCGCCGGCCCCGGCGACCGATGGTAAGGATATGCTTACCTGATGGGCGGAACGGGAGCACTCGCGGTCGGGGTGGCGTTGTCGCCCACGTGGATGCGGGGCGACGGGTGGCGGCGGCCGGACAGCCGGGTGGAGGAGCTGTTCGCGCTGCCGTTGTTCGCCGACCTGGCCCGGGAGGCCGAGGCGGTGGGAGCCGACTTCCTGTTCCAGCCCGACGCCGGCCACCTCGATCCGACGGTGCTCGACGCCTCGCCCGGCTTCTCGACGTTCGATTCGACGGTCCTGACGGCGGCGCTCGCGGGAATCACCCGACGGATCGGCCTGGTCCCGACGGTGCAGACGGGTTTCGCTGAGCCCTTCACCGCGGCGCGACAACTGCAGTCGCTGCACCGGATCAGCGGGGACGCGCGGGGTGGAACGTCGTGACGGCGATCGGCGGCCATCGCAACTTCGGCGCGGATGATCCGCCGCCGTCGCCCGCGCGGTACGCCCGCGCGGCCGAGTTCGTCGCCGCCGTGCACGCGGTGTGGGAGAGCTATCCCGCGGACGCGCTCGTCCTGGACCGTGCGTCGGGCCGGTTCGCCGGCCCCGGCCGGGTGCGAGCGATCGACTGGAGCGGCGAGCACTTCAGTATCGCCGGGCCCGACACCGTGGCCGCGGACCCGGCCGGCCCGCCGCCGCTGTTCCAGGCCGGCGCCTCGCCCGCGGGCGTCGCGTTCGCCGGCGCCACCGCCGATGCGGTGTTCGGCGCGGCGCGCACCGTGGACGACGCCGTCGCGCAGCGCACCGCCGTCCGCGCGGCCGCGGCAGCCGCCGGACGGGACCCGGACGCGGTGCGATTCCTGCCCGGGCTCGCGTTCGAGGTCGTGGACGAGGCACCGTCGGACCCCGCGGAACGGGCCCTGCACTGGACCGTGCGCGGCACCGTCGACCAGGTGGTCGCGGAGGTGGAGCGCTGGACGGAGGCCGGAGCACTCGACGGCTTCATCGCCCTGGGCGGCGGAGGCTGGACGTCGGTGCAGCGGTTCCTGCGCGAGGTGCTGCCGCGGCTGTCCACGGCCGGAATCACCCGGCGCCTACCGCGGCACCACGCTGCGCGAGCATCTCCGGATCTGAACCGCGTACGGGCGGGGCCGGGTCACCGGGAGCCGAGCGCGGAGCGTCGATGGCGCCGGATGTCTGCGCGGGGTGGGATGATGTTCCTCATGAGGTCGTACCGGGACAGCGCTGTGGTGCTGCGGCAGCACAAGCTGGGGGAGGCCGACTACATCCTCACGCTGCTCACCCGGGAGAACGGCCTGGTCCGCGCCGTTGCGAAGGGGGTGCGCAGGCCGCGGTCGCGGTTCGGCGCCCGGCTGGAGCTGTTCGCGCACGTGGACCTGCAGCTGCACCCCGGCCGCAACCTCGACATGGTGACGCAGGTGCACTCCATCGCCGCCTACTCGGGCGATCTGGCGGGCGACTACGGCAGCTACACCACCGCGTGCGCCGTGATCGAGACTGCGGAGCGGCTCGCGGGCGAGGAGCGGGCGCCGGCGCCGGAACTGCACCGGCTCACCGTCGGGGCCCTGCGGGCGATCGCGTCCGGCCTGCGCGAGAAGGACCTGGTGCTCATCTCGTTCCTGTTGCGCGCCATGGACGCCGCGGGTTGGGCGCCGGCGCTCACGCTCTGCGCCCGCTGCGGCGACGAGGGGCCGCACCGGGCCTTTCACGTGGCCGCCGGCGGCGCGGTGTGCGTGCATTGCCGCCCGCCTGGATCGGCCGTCCCGAGCCAGGGCGTGCTCGACCTGATGGCCGCGCTCGCGCGGGCCGATTTCGCGTTCGCCGAGACCACGACGGACCGGGTGCGCAGGCAGGCGAACGGGCTCGCCGCGGCGCACCTACAGTGGCACGTGGGGCGGCAGCTGCGGTCGCTGCCCATGATCGAGCGGCACGCGCCGCACAGTCCGGCCCTCGCGGCCGGTGAGAGGAGGTCGACGGTGCCGGGACTGCGGCGGGGTAGGTCGAAGACGCCACCGGCATCGGTCGCGGTCCGGCCGCCGGATCCGCATCCCTCGGGCGCGACGCCGCCGGAGATCCCCGCGGAGCTCGTGCCGAACCACGTGGCCCTCGTGATGGACGGCAACGGCCGCTGGGCGAAGGAACGCGGGATGGCGCGCACCGAGGGGCACAAGCGCGGAGAGGCCGTCCTGATGGACACGGTCTGCGGCTGCATCGAGCTCGGCGTGAAGCAGTTGTCGGCGTACGCCTTCTCGACGGAGAACTGGTCGCGCAGCCCGGAGGAGGTGCGCTTCCTCATGGGGTTCAATCGCGACGTGATCCGCCGCCGCCGCGACGAGATGCACGAGATGGGCGTCCGGGTGAAGTGGGCCGGACGGCGGCCGCGCCTGTGGGCCAGCGTGATCCGCGAGCTCGAGGTCGCGGAGGAGCTGACCAAGGACAACACCGTCATGACGCTCACGATGTGCGTCAACTACGGCGGACGGGCCGAGATCGTCGATGCCGCACGGGAGATCGCGCGCCGCGCCGCGGCGGGGAGATCAGCCCGGACCGCATCACCGAGCAGTCCTTCCAGCAGTACCTGTACCAACCGGACATGCCCGATGTGGACCTGTTCCTGCGTCCCTCGGGGGAGAAGCGGAGTTCGAACTTCCTGCTGTGGGAGAGCGCGTACGCCGAGTACGTCTACCAGGACACGTTGTTCCCGGACTTCGACCGGCGGAACCTCTGGGACGCGTGCCTGGAGTACGCCAAGCGCGACCGCCGGTTCGGCGGCGCCGAATGACGACGCAGGACCCGCGGCTCGATGCGCTGCGCTCACGGCTCGAGTCGGCGCTGGCCGACGGGGTCGTGCTGCGCCGTGACGAGAACCAGGCGGTGCTGGTCGATTTCGGTGACACCCCGGCGTCGGTGCAGGTGTTCGAGCTCGCGCGCGAGGTGGACGTGTACTCGCTGACCCAGGTGGTGGCCTGGGACCTCGCGCTGACGGACGAGCTGCGTGACGACGTCCGGACCGTGGCCGAAGGCGTGCAGTTCGGGTCCTTGCGGCTGATGGAACGCGAGATCTCGGCCGATCTGGTGCTGCACTACAGCTTCCCGGCGGGGACGCTCGCGGGCGACGCCCTGCGGGAGTTCGTACTGTTCGTGCTCGCGCAGGGCGTCGACGCGCGCCGCCGTCTCGTCGGCTGAGGACGTGCGGTCATCGGTACCCGCGGGTACGGATGACCGCACGTTCCGCGCCGTCCGGCTCAGGGGCGGAGCAGGACCTTGCCCACGCGCCCGGGGCGCGCTCGCCGCAGCGGCTGCCGAGATCTCGTCGAGCGGATACACCCCGTCGATGGGGAGCGCGAGGGTGCCGGCGGCGACGCCGCGCACGACCTCGCCCATGAGCTCCGCGCGCTTGGCCGGAGGCATCTCCTGGCTCACGGTGCGGCCCCAGAAGCCCTTGACCACGATCTCCTTGAAGATCGCGACGTTGACCGGGATCTCCAGCATCGCGCCCTCGCCGGGGTTCGTGGCGCTCATCGCGCCGAACGAGACGAGGGTGCCGCGCCGGCCGAGAAGGAGGGCGAGCTGGGTGCTCGCCGCGCCGCCGATCGAGTCGACGGCGGCCGCGTACCCGGCCTCGCCGGCGAGCTCCTCGGCGCGGCCGCGCCAACCCTCGGTGTCGGTGGCGATCACGTTCGTCACGCCGAAGGTCGCGAGCTCGTCGACGGCGGCGGACCGTCGGACCAGGCCCGTGACGTTGATGCCCCGGGCGGTCGCGAGCTGCGCCAGCAGGCGCCCGACCATGCCGTTCGCGGTGTTCTGCACGATCCACTGCCCGGGCGCGACGTTCAGGTAGTCGAGCAGGCTGATCGCGCTGAACGGCATCGCGAACAGCTGCGCGGCCGACTCGTCGGAGATCTCGTCGGGCACGGGCAGCAACCCCGAGGCGCCCGCGACGAAGTACTCGGCCCAGGTGCCGAACGCGGAACCGGTGGCCACGCGCTGGCCCACGGTGAAGCCCTCGACGCCCTCGCCCAGCGCGTCGATCACGCCCACGGCCTCGGAACCGGACCGGGCGCCGGGGAGGGTGGGCTTGTAGCCGTAGTCGCCCTTCACGGTCCACAGGTCGTGGTTGTGGATCGGGGCGAGCAGAGTGCGGACCCGCACCTGGCCGGGCCGCGGCTCGGGCAGCGGGACGTCATGGACGGACAGGACGCGCGCCGGGTCGCCGAACTCGTCCTGGATCAGTGCACGCATGTATGTCTCCTTGGTCGGGTGGTGCGTGGGTCAGTCGTCGGCGACGGTCACGGTGACGTCGATGTCGCCGCGCACGGTGTTCATCTGAGGTGGTTCCTCCTGGAACGGTGCGGTGGATCAGGTGTGGGCGGCGCAGAACCGGTTCGCTAGGTCGCGGAGGAGGACGGTGTCCTCCATCGGCAGGTCGAACTTCTCGTAGACCCGGCGCCGCGCCGCGTCGACCCGGGGTCGCAGCGCGCGGCCCCGGTCGGTGACGTGGACCGTGACCAGGCGCTCATCGGCCTGGTCGCGACGCCGCTCGACGAGGCCCGCCCCCTCGAGGCGGCGGATCAGTGGCGAGAGCGTGCCGCTGTCGAGCCGCAGGCGTTCGCCCAGCGCCGAGACGGTCACGCCGTCCTGCTCCCAGAGCGCGAGAAGCGTGACGTACTGGGTGTAGGTGAGGCCGAGTGCCGACAGCTCGTCGCGGTACGCGTTCGACGCCACCCGTGCGGCGGAGTACAGCGCGAAGCACAACTGTTCGTCCAGGGTCGGGTGCGTGGTCACCCACGAATACTGACACACAACTCAGTTGTGCACAATCCAATTCGGCCTGGTTTGACGAATGTGCCCATGCTGTCTACCTGCGGCTTTACATTGGCTGCAGAAATGTCCACGATTCGCTTGACAGAGGCGAGCAACCTGTCAAATACTCATGCAAGAGCGTATGACATCAGTCACAGCCCCGACCCGGGGCGAACCAGAATAAGGAGGGCACCATGAAGGGCCTGGCTTATATCGACGCAGACGGCAACGAGGCCGTCTGGACCGACCACAAGAAGCGACTCTGGCTGTGGGGCCTGTTCGTCCCCACCGCCCTGTTCTTCGCGGTGGGGCTCATGATGCTGCTCGGCATCGGCAACACCCCGCTGCAGTACCTCGCCCCCGTGTTCTGGTGGATCGGCCCGATCCTGCTGTACGTCATCCTCCCGATCGTGGACATCAAGGCCGGCGACGACGGCGAGAACCCGCCGGAGGAGGTGATGGAGGCGCTGGAGGAGTCCAAGTACTACCGCTGGCTCACCTACATCTTCCTCCCGTGCCACCTCGCCTCCCTGGTCGCGATGTGCTACTTCCTCACCGCTGACAACCTGACCTGGCTCGGCGGCGTGTACGGAGACGGCGGCGGACTCGGCCTGATCAGCCAGATCGGCATCACCCTCAGCCTGGGCGTCGTCACCGGCATCGCGATCAACACCGGCCACGAGCTGGGTCACAAGAAGCCCGAGAACGAGCGCTGGATCGCCAAGATCACCCTCGCGCCGGCGATGTACGGCCACTTCTTCATCGAGCACAACCGCGGCCACCACGTCCGCGTCGCCACGCCCGAGGACCCCGCGTCCGGCCGCTTCGGCGAGACCTTCTGGGAGTTCCTGCCGCGCAGCGTCTGGGGCAGCCTCAAGTCCTCGTGGAGCCTGGAGAAGACCCGCCTGGAGCGCCTCGGCAAGAGTCCGTGGACCCTCAAGAACGACGTGCTCAACGCCTGGCTCATGACGGTCGTCCTGTTCGGGGGCCTCACCGCGATCTTCGGTTGGTACGTGCTGCCCTTCCTGATCGTCCAGGGCATCTACGGGTTCAGCCTGCTGGAGTCCGTGAACTACCTCGAGCACTACGGCCTGCTGCGCCAGAAGACGGCCTCCGGCCGGTACGAGCGCTGCGCGCCGAAGCACTCCTGGAACTCCGACCGCATCATCACCAACGTGTTCCTGTACCACCTGCAGCGCCACAGTGACCACCACGCGAACCCGACCCGCCGCTACCAGACTCTGCGGTCGTTCGAGGAGGCGCCGTCGCTGCCCCAGGGCTACGCCACGCTGATCGGCGTGACCTACTTCCCGCCCGTGTGGCGCAAGCTCATGGACCACCGCGTCCTCGACCATTACGACGGCGACATCACCAAGGTGAACATCCACCCCCGGGTCCGCGACAAGGTGCTCGCCAAGTACGGGGCCCCCAGCGCCGGAGAGCAGGCCGCGGCATGAGCTCCTACAAGTGCCCCATCTGCGACTACGTGTACGACGAGGCGGCAGGCGCACCCCGCGAGGGGTGGCCCGCCGGCACGACCTGGAACTCGATCCCGGACGACTGGAACTGCCCCGACTGCGGGGTCCGAGACAAGGTCGACTTCGAGCCGGTCTGACCTCGGCCACCCCACCACACCATCACGGAAAGGCGAACGATCATGAGTGATGCACCCTTCAAGCTGTTCCGCTGCCTGCAGTGCGGCTTCGAGTACGACGAGGCCGAGGGCTGGCCCGAGGACGGCATCGAGCCCGGCACCCGCTGGGACGACATCCCCGACGACTGGTCCTGCCCCGACTGCGGAGCCGCCAAGGCGGACTTCGAAATGGTCGAGGTGTCGCGGGCATGAGCACCGACGGTGTGGTGATCGTCGGCACGGGCGTCGCGGGCGCCACCGCGGCCCTGGCGCTGCGGACCGGCGGATTCGGCGGGGACGTGACCCTCATCGGGCGCGAACCGCACCTCCCGTACCGACGGCCCACGCTGAGCAAGGACGTGCTCCTCACCGGGATGGCGGTCGAGAAGGCCCTCATCAAGCCGCAGACCCACTGGGACGAGGCCGGAATCGGACTCCGCACCGGCGTGGCGGTCACAGGGGGCGACACCGCGTCGCACACCCTGGAGCTGTCCGACGGTGCCGGCCTCGAGTACGGCTCGCTGGTGCTGGCCACGGGCGGCGCCGCCCGGCACCTCCCGGGCCTCGAGCCCGGGCCGCGGGTGAAGTACCTGCGCGACTTCGCCGACGCCGCGGGCCTGCGCGACGAGTTGGAGCGGGCGGGCAGCGTGGTCGTCCTCGGCGCCGGCCTGATCGGCTCCGAGGTCGCCTCGGCGTCCGCGAAGCTCGGCGCGAAGGTCACCGTGATCGAGCCTGCGCCGCTGCCGCTGGTTCGGGTGGTGCCCCCGTCGATCGGGGAGCGGTTGGCCGCCCTCCAGCGCGGCGCCGGCGTGGACCTGCTGTTGGGCGTCCGTCCCGGCGAGATCACGGTCGAGCCGGATCACGTCGCGGTGGGGCTGCCCGCCGGCGCCGCGGTCGTGGCGGACCTGCTGGTCGTCGCCGTCGGGACCACCCCCGACACCGGGCTCGCGGAGCGACTGGCGGTGCGGGTGGACGACGGTATCCTGGTCGATGAGCGGTATCGCGCATCCGCCGACGACGTGTACGCCATCGGTGACTGCGCACGGGTGCCCAATCCGCTGGAGGGCGGCACCTACCGCGCCGAGAACTGGTCGGCTGCGCAGGATCAGGCACGGCGGTGGCGCAGGTGCTCCTCGGCGAGATGCCCGCCCCCACGGTGCCGTGGGGCTGGTCGAACCAGTTCGGTGCGGTGCTCCAGTTCGCGGGTTGGCCCGCGGCGGACGACACGTTGGAGGTGGACGGCTCGGTGAACGGAGCGACTGGCGGTACGTTCTTCGCGCGCTGCAACAGGGAGGGCTCCTCGTCGGCGCTGTCGCGATGGGCCGGCCGAAGGAACTGCGCGCCGTGCGCGGTGAGCTGTCCGAGCAGATCGCCACGGCGGTCGTGCGATGACCGTCCTCGTCGGGCGCGACGTCGATTCCGCGCCCAAGCACACGGTGCGTGATCAGGCGCTCGACGCGGTGAGCGGCTTCCTCCGTGGCCACGACTGGTCGGCGGTCACCATGGCCGCCGTGGCCGGAGGCCGGCGTCAGCCGGCAGACGCTGTACAACGAGTTCGGATCCCGCAAGGGCATGGCGGTCGCGTACGTCACGCGGTTCGTCGACGGCCTGCTGGCCTACGTGCAGGAGCGGATCGACGCGCATCCCGGGCAGATCGACGAGGCCGTCCAGGACGCCATGCACGGCGTGTTCCGGATCGGCATGGGGGACCCGGTGGTGCTCAACATCGTGGGTCCGGACCCCCATCGCGACCTCATGGGCATCGTCACCATCGACGGTACGCCGATCATGAAGCGCGCCTCCGACGGCCTGGCGGAGATCCTCGCGATGAGCTGGGCGCAGGTGCGGCGCTCCGAGGCGCAGATCGCGGCGGGCGTGCTCGTGCGCCTGGCCTTCAGCCACCTCACCATGCCCATCGAGGGGCCGGAGGAGGCCGCGCGCGAGGTGTCCTCGGTGCTGTCGCCCTTCCTGGCGCAGGCCGTCCGGGCCTGACGATGCGCTCTCAGGCGCGCGAGCAGTCCTCGCAGCGGCCGAAGATCTCCAGGGTGTGGGTGACATCCGTGAAGCCGTGGGCGGCGGCAGTGCGCGCGGACCATGCCTCGACCGCCCGGTCGGTCACCTCGACGGTGCGCCCGCACTCGCGGCAGACCAGGTGGTGATGGTGGTCGTCGGAGCAGAGCCGGAACAGGGCCTCGCCGCTGTCGGTGCGCAGGGTGTCGACCGCGCCGGCGTCGGCCATCGCCTGCAGGTTGCGGTAGACGGTGGTCAGCCCGATCGACTCGCCGTCGGCGCGCAGCTGCTCGTGCAGCTCCTGCGCCGACTTGAACTCCGATACCGATTGCAGCGCGTGGGTGATCGCGCCGCGCTGCTTGGTGGCGCGCACCCCGTGCCCTTCGTGGGTTCGCCGGGCACCGTCAGGCCCTGGCGTTCGGTGGCGTGCGCGACCGCGTCCACCACGATGTGCGCGAGGTGGTCGTCGACCAGGCGGTAGACGATCTCACGCCCGTTGCGCTCGCCGCGGACCACGCCGGCGGACTTGAGCACTCGCAGGTGCTGGCTGACGAGGGGCTGGGTGACGCCGAGGCTGTCCACCAGCTGGTGCACGCACAGCTCGGAGCGCATGAGTTCGAGCACGATCGCGATCCGGACCGGTGCGGCGAGCGCGCGCAGCAGGTCGCCCGTGGCGATCAGTACCTCGGGGTCGGGTTGGCCGGTCGGCTCGCAATCGGCGTCGACGGGGCACTCGGCGACGATGTCCGCCGCGATGTCGGTGGGAATGAGGGACACCTCCTGTTATCAAGAATCATTTTCATATGCAGAGTCGGCTACGTCAAGCCGGGTCGCGGGACCGTCCCATCGCGCCGCCCCGACCGGGGCGAACGGTAGAGTCGATGTGTTCGATCAGACCCGTCCCGCAGTTGGAGAGTTGAAGTACGCCGTGGCCAAAGCAACCAAAGTCGATACCGTCGCCAACCTGTGCAAGCGCAGGGGACTGGTGTTCCAGTCGGGTGAGATCTACGGCGGCACGAGGTCGGCCTGGGACTACGGCCCGCTGGGCGTGGAGCTCAAGGAGAACATCAAGAAGCAGTGGTGGCGGAACATGGTCACCTCACGTGACGATGTCGTGGGCCTGGACAGCGCGATCATCCTGCCGCGCCAGGTGTGGGTGGCCTCGGGGCACGTCTCCGTGTTCAACGACCCGCTGGTCGAGTGCCTCAACTGCCACAAGCGGCACCGTCAGGACCACCTGCAGGAGGCGTACGCCGAGAAGCGTGCCGCCAAGGGGGACGAGGTGAACCCGGACGACGTGCCGATGACGGAGATCGTCTGCCCGGACTGCGGCACCAAGGGACAGTGGACCGAGCCGCGTGATTTCAACATGATGCTCAAGACCTACCTCGGCCCGATCGAGTCGGAGGAGGGCCTGCACTACCTGCGCCCCGAGACCGCGCAGGGCATCTTCGTGAACTTCAAGAACGTGATGACCACCGCGCGCAAGAAGCCGCCGTTCGGCATCGGCCAGATCGGCAAGAGCTTCCGCAACGAGATCACGCCGGGCAACTTCATCTTCCGGACCCGCGAGTTCGAGCAGATGGAGATGGAGTTCTTCGTCAAGCCCGGCGACGACGAGACCTGGCACCAGTACTGGATCGACCACCGCCTCAAGTGGTACACGGACCTCGGCATCGACCCCGAGAACCTGCGCCTGTTCACGCACCCGCAGGAGAAGTTGAGCCACTACTCGAAGGGCACCGTCGACATCGAGTACCGGTTCGGATTCGCGGGCGGCGAGTTCGGCGAGCTCGAGGGCATCGCCAATCGCACCGACTTCGACCTCGGCACGCACACCGAGCATTCGGGCGAGTCGCTCGAGTTCTTCGATCAGCAGTCGGGCGAGCGGTACACGCCGTACGTGATCGAGCCCGCGGCCGGCCTCACCCGCTCGTTCATGGCGTTCCTGGTGGACGCCTACACCGAGGAGGAGGTGCCGAAGGCGGGCGGCGGCACCGACACCCGTGTGGTGCTCAAGCTGGATCGCCGGCTCGCGCCGGTCAAGGCCGCGGTGCTGCCGCTCTCGCGCGACGAGAAGCTTTCGCCCAAGGCCCGCGAGCTCGCCGCGCAGCTGCGTCAGTTCTGGAACGTGGAGTTCGACGACGCCCAGGGCATCGGCAAGCGCTACCGCCGCCAGGACGAGATCGGCACGCCGTTCTGCATCACCGTCGACTTCGACACGCTCGAGGACGACGCCGTCACCGTGCGCGAGCGCGACACGATGACGCAGGAGCGCGTGCCGCTGGCCGAGGTGCAGCAGTACCTCGCCGCGCGCCTCGCCGGCTGCTGAGTCCCGCCCGCCTTGCCCGCTCCGGAGGTGGACGGCGAGTACAGGTCGTCGTGTGCCGCGGTCAGCTGCAGGTGAACTCGAGCCGGAACTTCTTCATGCTCAGGTTGGCCGCGCGGGCTTCGCCGGTGACCGTGTAGCGGTTGCCGGCTCGCGACGCGGTGGCCGAACCCACCTTGCCCACGGGCGTGTTCAGCACCGTCATCGCGTTGCCGCCCGTGGCGATGAACAGGCTGTTGACAGTGGGCGGGTTGCCGTCGGCGAGGACGGCGCCGACGCCCTGGGCCGTCTGCACGCTGCCGGAGCCGACGGTGATCGTGTCGCCCACGCGCTGGCACCCGGCGTTGACGAACTCGGCCGCCGACTCGGCCCTGCCGTCGATCTCGACCACGGTGCTCGAGTCGATGTTGGGGGAGGTGCATGCCGCGAGCGCGGCCACGGCGCCGATGGCGACGACGGTCGCCACGCGGGCGGGAAGACGACGGATTCGCATAGCGACACCGTACCGGTCGATTCGCACTGCTCCGTGGGATACTGGCGGGCATGACGAACGGCAAGGTGGTCCATTTCGACACGCAGCGCGGCTTCGGCTTCCTCGCGCCCGATGAGGGCGGCGAGGACGTGTTCCTCCACGTCAACGACATCGACTTCGACGAGTCGGCGCTGCGTCCCGGTACCGCGGTGACCTTCGAGGTGGAGAAGGGCGACAAGGGGCTCAAGGCGGTGAAGGTCGCCGTGGTCGGCGGCGCACCCGCCGCGGCCCCGCGCCGCGATCACCGGGACAGCCGCGATCACCGGGACGGTCGCGACCACCGCGGCGACCGGGACCACCGTGAGCAGCGGCCCCGTCGGGAATCCGGCCCGCGCGACTCCGCGCCCCGCGCGGCCACCGGCGCGCTCGACATGCAGTCGTTCGTCGATGAGCTGACCGAGCTGCTGCTGGACTCCTCCGACGACCTGACCGCCGGCCAGATCATCGAGATCCGCCAGCGCATCGCGGACTTCGCCTTCTCTCGCGGCTGGGTCACCGAGTAGGTGCCGCTGCTCCCCGGGCCGGCGGCGTACCAGCCGGCCGATGTCGAACGCCTCGTCGCCGAGCCGCCGAAATCGGCGGGGCTCGAACCGGATTCCGAGCCCGCGCTGTTCTCGGGTCCGCAGTGGGAGGCGCCCCGGTGGGAGGGGCACAGCTCCGCGTTCGCACGCGACCGCGCCCGCGTGCTGCACAGCGCTGCACTGCGCCGCCTGGCCGATAAGACGCAGGTCGTGGGCCCGCGCGAGGGCGATACCCCGCGCACCCGGCTGACGCATTCGCTGGAGGTCAGCCAGATCGGCCGCGGTATCGCCCTGGGCATCGGCTGTGATCCGGACCTGGTGGACCTCGCCGGCCTCGCCCACGACATCGGACATCCGCCCTACGGGCACAACGGGGAGCGTGCGCTCGACGAGGTGGCCCGCGACATCGGCGGCTTCGAGGGCAACGCGCAGAACCTGCGCATCCTCACCCGGCTCGAGCCCAAGGTGCTGAACGCCGCGGGGGAGTCGGTGGGCCTCAACCTCACCCGCGCCGCGCTCGACGCCGCCACCAAGTACCCGTGGCTGCGCCGCGAGCCCGGCGGCAAGTTCGGCGTGTACGACGACGACGCGCACGTCCTCGAGTGGATGCGCGGCGGCGAGGACGGGCCGCACGGACGCCGGCAGTGCCTCGAGTCGCAGATCATGGACTGGTCCGACGACGTGGCCTACTCGGTGCACGACGTGGAGGACGGCGTGCTGTCCGGACGGCTGGACCTGCGGGCGCTCGCGTCGCCGGGCGAGGTGCGCAGCCTGTCCGGCTTCGGGGCCACCAGCTTCCGCGGGGTCGAGGCCGCCGAGTTGGAGGAGGCAGGCGCGCGCCTGGCGTCCATCGAGGTGGTCTCCGCGGCCGCGCAGTACGACGGTGCCCTCGCCTCGTCCGTGGCGCTCAAGCGGATGACGAGCGAACTGGTCGGGCGGTTCGCGTCCGCGGCGATCGACGCGACCCGCGCCGCCACCGGCGACCGTCCCGTGTGCCGCTATCAGGCCGACGTCGAGGTGCCGCGCACCGTGAAGGCCGAGGTCGTGCTGCTCAAGACGATGGCCCTGCAGTACATCTACTCGAACCAGATGCACCTGGCGATCCAACACGGCCAGCGGGACCGGATCCACCGCGTGGCCGACTTCCTGATGGGGGCGTCACCGTCGAACATCGACCCCCTGTACTCTCCGGCCTACCTGGCCGCGGAGTCCGACGCCGCCCGCCTGCGGGTGGTGATCGACCAGATCGCGTCGATGACGGAGACCCGCCTGGAGCGCCTGGACCAGAAGGTTCTCGAGGGCTGAGCGGCAGTACACTCGAACTCGTGGTCGGCAGAATCCCGGAGCGTGACATCGCGGCGATCCGCGAGCGTGCGCGCATCGAGGACGTCGTCGGCGATTACGTGGCGCTGCGTCCCGCGGGTGTGGGATCGATGAAGGGCCTGTGCCCGTTCCACGACGAGAAGACCCCCAGCTTCCACGTGCGCCCCACACAGGGCTTCTTCCACTGCTTCGGCTGCGGCGAGGGCGGCGACGTCATCTCGTTCCTGCAGAAGATCGAGCACGTGCCGTTCGTGGAGGCGGTGGAGCAGCTCGCCGACAAGGTGGGCATCCAGATCAGCTACGAGGGCGGCGCGCCCGGCCCGAAGCAGGACCGCGGCACCCGCATGCGGCTCGTCGCCGCGAACGCCGCCGCCCAGAAGTTCTACGCCGAACAGCTGCGGACCCCGGAGGCGGAGACTGCGCGGAAGTACCTGCAGGACCGCGACTTCACCGAAGAGGACGCGCAGTTCTACGGGTGCGGATACGCGCCCGCGGGGTGGGACACGATGACGAAGGCGCTGCTGCGCCAGGGGTTCGAGGTCAAGGAGCTCGAAGCCGCGGGGCTGACCAAGCAGGGCCAGCGCGGGCCGATCGACCGGTTCCACCGCCGGCTGCTGTGGCCCATCAAGAACCTGGGCGGCGACGTGATCGGCTTCGGCGCCCGTAAGCTGTACGACGACGACAACCTCGGCAAGTACATGAACACCAACGAGACCATGCTCTACAAGAAGTCTCAGGTGCTCTTCGGTCTGGATCACGCGAAGAAGCACATCGCCAAGGGGCATCAGGTCGTGGTCGTCGAGGGCTACACCGACGTGATGGCGATGCACTCCGCCGGCGTGGAGACCGCCGTCGCGTCCTGTGGCACCGCGTTCGGCGAGGAGCACGTCGCGCTGGTGCGGCGGCTCATGATGGACGACAGCTACTTCCGCGGCGAGGTGATCTACACCTTCGACGGCGACGAGGCCGGCCGCGCCGCTGCCATGAAGGCCTTCGACGGCGATCAGAAGATCGCCGGGCAGACGTTCGTGGCGGTCGCGCCCGACGGCATGGACCCGTGCGAGCTCCGGCAGAAGCGGGGGGACGAGGCGGTGCGCGACCTCATCGCCCAGCGCGTCCCGATGTTCGAGTTCGCGGTGAAGACGCTGATCGCGGAGTTCGACCTCGACACCGCGGAGGGGCGGGTGCACGCGCTGCGTCGCTCGGTGCCGGTGGTCGCGCGGATCAAGGACATGTCGCTGCGGGACGAGTACGCGCGTCAGCTCGCCGGCTGGGTCGGCTGGGAGGACGTGGCGCAGGTGCTGCGCCGCGTCCGCGAGGAGTCCGCCCGGATCCGCCGCGGCGAGGTGCGTCCCGGGCCCGGGGCGCCGGCACCGTCGAACGGCAGGCGCGAGCCGGTCCCGGCGGCGCAGGTCGCGCCCGCCCGCCCGACGGGGCCCCAGCGCCCCAATCCGGCCGACCCCGTGCTCTGGGTGCAGCGCGAGGTGCTCAAGGCGGCGCTGCAGGTGCCCGCGCTGGCGGGCACGGTGTTCGACGCGCTGTCCGACGACATGTTCACCGATCCCGCGTACCGCGCGGTGCGGCTGGCGATCGAGGGCGCGGGCGGGATCGCCGCGGGCCTCGGTGGCCCGGAGTGGGTGGATACCGTGGTCCGGCAGGTGGACGGGCCAGTGCTCGAGCCGCTGGTCACCGAGCTCGCCGTCGAGCCGATGCAGGTGGCGGGCGACCCGACGCCGCGGTACGTCGAGTCGGTGATGGCGCGGCTGCAGGAGGTGTGGGTCGGCGGGCAGGTGGCCGACCTCAAGTCGCGGCTCCGGCGCATGTCGCCCAATTCCGACGGTGACTACAACCGTCTGTTCGGCGACCTCGTCGCGCTCGAGAGCTACCGGCAGAGCCTGCTCAAGATGGCCGTGGGGGACACGGCGTTCTGATCGACCGATTCTTGTCGGACCTCGTCTGTACCGTGCCGATATCGTCGTCGGGTCGAGGGGGCTGAAGTGAAGAGACAACCTGCGCAGGGGGCTTCGGCGCGGGTCCTTCAAGGTGGCTGCTCGTGGAAGCGGCACAAGGATCTGTCCAACGACTTCGCGGCATACCCTGCCGAGGTCGTGCTCGATCGGGCATGGCTCGCCACCCTGAAGCAGTTGCTTCGTCGCGCGGCGCAGGGGACCGTGCGGAACGAGGAATGGGAGTACCCCTGCGCCACGTCTCGCGGCCAGATCGGCGAGCTCAAGATGACCTACGCGCACGAGTGCGAACGTGATGGCGAGCTCACCGATCTGAATGTGTGGCACCGGATCTACTACCACGAGCCGAGTGCCTGTCCGGCCGAGCTGTGGGCGGTGAGTGCGGGGTGCAAGGTGGACGGCGACGCGACCGGCGCCGCGCAGCAGCAGGATGCCATCGATCGTGCGTGCACCCGGGTCGCCTTCACCGACCCGCTCGGACGCGAGCTCCAGGAATGGCCGGTCTCGTGAATGCGAGGAAGGGGCCTCGTCGAACCGATTACCCGGGCAGCGGAGTTACGGTTAACCTGAACATCATGGACGATATGATCTCGGCCCTGGAGAAGGAGCTCGCAGCGGACCCGTACGGTCGGCTGCACGAGCGCCTGGCGATGAACGACGATGAGCTGCTCGAGGCGCTCGTCGTGCTCCGGCGCACCAAGAAGCTGACTCAGGACCAGGTGGCCGAGCGGATGGGCCGCTCGAAAACCGCGGTATCGAACTTCGAGCGACTCGGCGCAGATCCGCACCTGTCCACGATTCGCCGATACGCCGCGGCGATCGGAGCGTTGATCAGCACTCGGGTCGAGGACTACGACCTCGTGCGCGTCGGGCTCGAGCCGATCAAGACCGAGTATCGTCACCTGCCCAAGTCGGAGCAGTCCGACGATGTGGTCGCCGGGGTCGGCGAGTGGAACGGGACCCGGGTGACCTTGGTATGAGCGGCATTCGTTCTGATTCGCAGAAGGTGCAGCGTCTGGCGAGCGGTGAACACCTGGGTCGGTCGAGTATCCGAGTCGTTTCGGCTCAGTTCAAGCCGCGCGATGCGGATCCGGCTGAGGGGCAGTCATCTGCTGAACAGCTACAACGGCCCATGTCGATCGCCGGCCGTGTCAACACACCTGATCCAGGGGACTCGGCCTCCCTCGGGGTCGTCCTCAGGCTCGGGGGTGAATGGCCGGGACTCGAGGCTTCGCTGGAAGTCGAATCGACGTACGCATGGCCGATGCTCGACGTTGATCGGGACGAGTTGTTCGACTTCGCCGAGCAGTACGCGGTGACCGCCCTGTTCAACGCCGCGGTCGGCATATTCGCTGTTGAGCTACGGAAATTCGGAATCAGGATCGCGTTGCCACCCCGGGGCTGGTGGTGGACATCGCCAGCCAATTCATCGACCAGGCGCGGGAGCTGGTGGGCCGGAACGGTACGGATACCGGGACTGCGGGAGACGGCCCGGCTGATCAGTCGAGATCGGTCTTGGGGAGTAGATCACCGTCTGCGCGTCGATCTCGCGCATGGTGCGCATCTTCGGATCGGGGTTCAGCTGCTCGGACAGCTTGCGGCGCCCGATCTCGACGGCCTTCTTGGTGGCGGGGCTCGTGGCGATGGCCTTCGCGGTGCGATTGATCTGCTCGTACCGGCGGCGCCCGGCCTTGGTGCCCAGCACGTAGCCGGCCCCTGCAGCGATAACCAGACGGATCATGGGCTCGACTCTACCCGGCCGATAGGCTCGGCCCATGACTTCCTACCCCCGCCGCAGACCGTCGCCGAGTTCGAGACGAACATCGCAGGGGTGTTGGCGAAGATCGATGCGGCGGCGACCCGGGCGGGCCGCGCACCGTCGGACGTGCGGCTGCTGCCGGTCAGCAAGACCGTGCCCCAGGAGCGGCTGCGGCTCGCCGTCGCGGCGGGATGCCGCGAGCTCGGCGAGAACAAGGTGCAGGAGGCCAAGCGCAAGAGCGAGGAGATGGCCGACCTGGACCTGTCGTGGGCGGTGATCGGCCACCTGCAGACCAACAAGGCCAAGGACGTGGCAGCCTTTGCGAACGAGTTTCAGGCCCTCGACAGCGTGCGGCTCGCCGAGGCGCTCGACCGGCGGCTGCAGATGGTGGGGCGCGGCCTGGACGTGTACGTGCAGGTGAACACGTCGGCGGAGCCCCAGAAGAGCGGCCTCGCGCCCGCGGAGGTCCCCGCGTTCCTCGAGGCGCTCCCCGCGTTCAGTGCGCTGCGGGTGCGGGGGTTCATGACGCTCGCGGAGTTCTCGTCGGACGAGGCCCGCGTGCGGCGGTGCTTCCGGGTGCTGCGGGACGTGCGCGACCGCGCGGTGCAGGACTGGCCCGAGGTGGGGGAGCTGTCCATGGGCATGTCCGGCGACTACGAGATCGCGATCGAGGAGGGCGCGACGTGCGTGCGCGTGGGGCAGGCGATCTTCGGTTCCCGCGCGACCCCGGACAGCGCGTACTGGCCCGCGGGCTGACGGAGCCGCGGCGGGCCGCGGGGGTCGCGCGGCGGTAGGGTTCTCGGCGTGATGATCAACGACGAAGACCGCACGTTCACCCTCGGTGACCTCGTCGAGATCGTCCTGCTGGTCGCCGCGCTGGGCCTGTTGTTCTGGCTGCTGGATCCGCTGAACGCGTGGCTCAAGATCCCCGCGGTCCTGCTCGGGACCGCGGTGGTGCTCATCGCGTGGCGCGGGGTGCGCAAGCTGCTCGAGCGCCGGTCGGATCGCCGCAACGCCTCCGAAGACGGGCCGCCGGCCGCAGAATGAGCGGACCCACCCGGTTGTAGCCACTGATCGGAGGCCGCCCCGTGCTCGGACTCGTGCGCCCCTGTGCGTCCCACCTCGACCCGGCCGTCCGCGCCCGCTGGCGCGCGCACATGTGCGGCCTGTGCCTCGCGCTGCGCGACGCCGCCGGGCAGCCCGCCCGGGCCGCCACCAATACCGACGCCGCCCTCCTCTCGGCGCTCGTCGAGGCCCAGCAGCCCGACGGTGCCGCCACCCGTACTGCGGGTCCGTGCGCGCTGCGCGGCATGCGCCGCGCGGACGTGATCGCGCCGTCCGAACTGAGTGTGCGCCTGGGGCGTACGGCGTCGCTGGCGCTCGCCGCAGCGAAACTCGGGGATCGCGCCGCGGAACAGGAGCACGGCCTCGCCGGGCACGGCGCCACGGTGGTGGGACGGCGCACCGTCGGGCTGCTGCGGCGGGCCGAACGACGGGCGGGGGCCGCAGCGCTCGCGGACGGGGAGGTGGCGGCCGCGGCGCACGTGCCCGAAGCGCTGGCCGGCCTCGCGGAGCAGGCCCGGATCGAGGCGCGGGCGACGGAGCTCGCCGAGGTCACCGCGCCCACGGCGGCCGTCGTGGGCGAGATGTTCGCGGCGTCGGCGACGCTGGCGGGTCGCCCCGAGAACGCCGCCCCGCTGGCGGAACTGGGACGGGCGTACGGGGAGTTCGCGCACCTGGCCGACGCCCTGGAGGACCTGCAGCGCGACCGCGCCCGGGGCGACTACAACCCCCTGGACGCGACGGGGACCACGCGGGAACAGGCCGTCGAGCGGCTTCGGGCGTTGCAGGACATCGCGATCGAGCTGCTCGGTCGGGTGCGGCTGCGCGACGACCGGCTCGTGCGGCCGCTGCTCCTGGCGGCGATGGCGACGGTGCTCGTCGCGAACGGCGCCCAGAGCCGGAAGAAGCCCGACGACAAGGCGGCCAAGAAGCTGGTTCAGGCCGGCGAAGCGAAGCAGAACGCCGACGATTGTTGCGACGGGGACTGCTGCTGCGGCGACGGGTGTTGCTGCGACTGTTCGTGATTGGGTGACGTTCGGCGGCACCGACGGGTCACGGCCGGATGCCGGACACCACCAGCATCTCGCACGGGCCGACGAAACCGGTGGGTCCGTCGTACTCGCCGAGCGCGTGCTCGATCCGCTCCCACGTCTGCGTGCGGGTCGATTCGTCGACGCCCGCGAGCATCTGGTGGAGCGCGCCGAACGACTCCCGCTCGAAGCGCGTGCACTCCGCCGAGGAGGAGAACCGGACGGGCGACGGTACGGCCGTTGCCGTCACGTCGACGAACCCGGCGGCGGTGAAGGCCGCGGTGGCGACGCCGTCGCCGGCAAGACTGAACGGCCCGGGGAGCCCCGGGGCGGGCGCCGGAAGGCCGGCCGCGGCGCCGATGATGCCGACGGGAACGGCGAAGAATCCGTTCCGCTCCGCCGCGGCGTACACGACGGCCGACGCGCGACCGCCGGGCCGGAGTACGCGGTGCATCTCCGCGAGCGCCTGCCCGCGATCGGGGAAGTAGATCAGGCCGACCCGGGAGATCGCCGCGTCATAGGTCGCGTCGGGGATCGCGCGGAGGTCCTCCCCGTCCGCCTCGAGGGTCTCGACGTTCGTCAGGCCGGCGGCCGCTGCGGAGCGTGTCGCGAAGTCGAGGATCGCCGGCGAGATGTCGGTCGCGAGCACCCATCCCGAGCTCCCGGCGCGCCGGGCGGCGGCGACCGTCTGCCCGCCGGCTCCGGCGGCGATGTCGATCACGTGGGAACCGGCGGTGACGCCGGCGTCGTCGAGCATCCGCACCGTGGATTCGCCGAGCCATTCCTCGATCCGGGCCCCACCGATGCCAGGCCTCCGCGGCCGCCTGCCATTGCTCACGGGTGGTGGACTTGAACACCGATGGGTCGAACGTACTGGTCATGATAATTCCCTTCCTCGCTGGTCCTCTCAGGATGGCGGCGTCGGGGCGCGCGAACCAGGACGAGAACTGGACCGAGCCGGGACTGAATCTGGACCCGGCGCCGGAGGCGCCCACACTCGAAGGGAGCGCCCGCTCTCCGAGGAGGCCGCAGTGAAGGACTACAACCAGTACTGCCCGGTGGCCCTCGCCAGTGCCGTGATCGGAGAGCGCTGGACGCCGCTCATCGTCCGCGAGCTGATCCTCGGCGGACGCCGGTTCAACGACATCGACCGCGGGCTCCCGGGGATCTCGCGCTCGCTGCTCAAGTCCCGGCTGAGCTACCTGGAGCGCAAGGGGGTCGTCGAACGCGTCGCGGTTCCGCGCGGGGGTGGGCACGAGTACGTGCTGACACCGGCGGGCCGCGACCTCGAGCGGGTGATCATGGCGCTCGGCGAGTGGTCGGTGCGCTGGATGTTCAGCGAACCCGAGCCGCGCGAGGTGGACCCGGTGACGTTGACCTGGTGGATGTCTCGGAGATTGGTGACCGACGCGCTTCCCGAGCGGCGCACCGTCGTCGAGTTCGATTACGTGGGCGACGAGCCGCTCCGGATCTGGCTCGTCATCGAGCGCCGGGAGTCGTCGGTCTGCACGGATCCGCCGGGATACGACACGGACCTGGTCGTGCGCACCGACCCGGTGGACTTGATGCGGGTGTTCTCGGGCATCACCGACTACCCGCGGTCCGTCGCGACGGGAGGCCTGGTCCTGTCCGGCTCCGCCGGCCTGATCCGGTCGTTCCCCACCTGGTTCGCGTGGAGCCCGTTCGCCCCCGTGGTGCGGGAGCGCCTCGCGGCTCGGGGAGGGACCGGGGTGCCGCGCGACGTATCGGAAACGACACCGTCCCGGCAGGAGCAGCTGCTCCCACCGGGACGGTGACGGGTTCGGGTACTAGGCCTCGACGCGGACGTCAGCGCGGGCCGGGATGACCACCGGGTGCACGCCGGACATGCGCTCGAGCACGCGGACCACCTGGCAGGAGTAGCCGTACTCGTTGTCGTACCAGACGTAGAGCACGAGGTCCTTGCCGTCGGCGATGGTCGCGAGGCCGTCGACGATGCCGGCGCGGTGCGAGCCGACGAAGTCGGTGGACACGACCTCGGGCGACTCGATGTAGTCGATCTGCTGGCGCAGCTTCGAGTGCAGCGAGACGCGGCGGAGGTAGTCGTTGACCTCCTCCTTGCTGGTCGGCTTCTCGAGGGTGATGTTGAGAATCGCCAGCGACACGTCAGGGGTGGGGACGCGGATGGACGAGCCCGTGAGCTTGCCCTCGAGCTGCGGCAGCGCCTTCGAGACGGCCTTGGCGGCACCGGTCTCGGTGATCACCATGTTCAGCACCGCCGAGCGGCCGCGGCGGTCGCCCTTGTGGAGGTTGTCGATCAGGTTCTGATCGTTGGTGAACGAGTGCACGGTCTCGACGTGGCCGCGTTGGATGCCGTACGCCTCGTCCAGGGCCGCGAGCACCGGGGTGATCGCGTTCGTGGTGCAGGACGCGGCCGAGAGGATCGTGTCGGCGTCCTCGATCGTGCTGTCGTTGATGCCGTGCACGATGTTCTTCAGCGGCGCCTTGCCGGGCGCGGTGAGCAGCACGCGCGCGGCGCCCTTGCTCTTGAGGTGCAGGCCGAGGCCCTCCTCGTCGCGCCACTTGCCGGTGTTGTCGACGATGAGCGCGTCCTTGATGCCGTACGCGGTGTAGTCGATGGTCGACGGGTCGTCCGAGTAGATGACCTGGATGCGGGTGCCGTTGGCGATGATCACGTCGTTCTCGGCGTCGATCGACACCGAGCCCGCGAAGGGGCCGTGCACCGAGTCGCGGGCCAGGAGGCTCGCGCGCTTCTCGAGGTCGTTCTTGACGCTGCGGCGCACCACGATCGCGCGCAGGCGCAGGCCGTGCCCGTTGCCGGCGTGGCTGATCAGGATGCGGGCCAGCAGGCGGCCGATGCGGCCGAAGCCGTACAGCACCACGTCGGCGCCGCCGTCCTCGCCGGGCACCGGCACGTTGCGCTTGGCGATCTCCGCGCGCAGGAGCTCCTGCACGGCCTCGTCGTCCTCGAGGTCGGCGGCGAGCATCGCCAGGCGCGCGATGTCGATCGACGCGGGCTCGGGCTCGATGGCCAGCAGGCCGCGCAGCACCTTCTCGGTCTGCGACAGCGTGAGCGCCTGGTGGCCCAGCTCCTCGGCGCGCTCGTGCGCCGAGATGACCGCCGAGGTCGACAGGTTGATCAGCCGATGGCCGTGGATCGACGACACCACGCCGAACTGGCGGTACAGCCGCCCGATCATCGGGATCAGGCGCTCGGCCTGCTCCTCGCGCGCGACCCATTCGTCGCGGTGGCTGTCGTACGCGCCGCGTGCGCTCGCGTCGTACGAAGGGGAATCCGAATCCAGCTGTTGCGTCACGGGTGACATTATGCCTGCGAGCGGCACCGTCGTGGCCAGGTGGGTCGGATGCGGCGGGGTGGGCGACGCGCGCGGCGCGGTGTGGTGGGGCGAGTGGGGCTCGAACCCACGACCAGCGGATTATGAGTCCGCGGCTCTAACCGACTGAGCTATCGCCCCCTGGTGGAATCACCGCAGGTGAGGCTACAGGATTTCCCGTTGCTTCCGCGCGGCCAGGTGCAGCTCGGGGAACCGGTGGTGCGCCATCCCGTCGGGCCGGGAGATCAGCCGCCACTGCTCGGCGAACCCGGCGTCGGTCACCGCCTCGGCCAGCGCATCCGGATGCCAGCGCCAGGCCGGCGCGACGGCATGGTCGAACGGATGCACTCCGGGATCGTCGGTGGACTGCGTCGCGACGAGGAGCACGGCACCGTCGGGCAGGCGGGCGTGCCAGTCGCGCAGCACCGCACGCACCTCGTCGGGCGGCAGGTGGATGAGGCTGTAGCGGGCGAGGGCACCGTCGAACCCGCCGAGCTCGAGCCCGGCCAGCCCGGCGTCCCCGGCGCGCAGGTCGAGGCCGGGATGCGCGGCCCGGGCGAGCGCGAGCATGTTCGGGCTCGGTTCCACCCCGACGACGGTGCCGCCCCGCTCGGCGATGTGCGCGGCCACGTGGCCGATGCCGCAGCCGACGTCGACGATGCGGGGGCCAGGGAGGGAGCCGAGGAACGCGTCGACCGCCGCGCGTTCGAGGGAACTGGTGAACGCGTCCGGGAAGGTGTCGGCGTAGAGCTGGGCGAGGGCGTCGTAGCCGGGCTGATCCACCGTGCGAGTATGCCGCGCCGTCTCGCTCGGCGCGCCGTGCGCCAATCCCTCCCGTGTCGAAGGAACCCGTTCTACGCTGACCTCAGAAGACCCGAACCGGACGAAGGGGACAGCGTGCTGGATCACTACGACGTGCGCAGCGGCTACTTCAACCTCGGGATCCGCCCGCCCGCGGGGCGCCGCGCGAGCTTCGGCGTGTGGCGGGTGGTCAAGGCGGTGCTCGACGCTGCGGCGGACCTCGACGCACACGTCTACGGCGCGCGGCTGTGCGCGCGGAACGGGACGTGGTCAGCCTCGCAGTCGCGGCTGCGCCCGTCTACTGTTGACCGCATGCCGGACGACGCACTCGACGTGCCCGACGATGCCGCGGCTCGGCCGCAGGGACGGGGCCGCGCGTTCCTCGCCAGGAGCGCCGAGGCGGCGCACAAGGCGAACCGCAGTAAGGCGATGACCTCGCTGGTGCGCGCCGCGCGCGAGAACATGCCCGGCGGCCCCAAGAAGGACCTGTTCCAGCCCGACGCGGAGTCCACGGAGCGGCTGGCCGGCCTGGTGGACCGGATCGTGGGCGACGAGCCGACCGTGACCCGCGAGCTCGGCACCCTGGCTACCGCGACGTGGCAGGCGATGATCAGCCGACGCGACCGCGGCTACCTGCCGCCGAAGCCGATCACCATCATGTTCACCGATCTCGTCGCCTTCTCGACCTGGGCGCTGGGTCGCTCCGACGACGACATCGTTCGGCTGCTGCACGCGGTGAACAAGACGACCAAGGAGCTCGTGGAGCGGCATGGGGGAGTCATCGTCAAGACCATGGGCGACGGTGCCCTGGCCGCCTTCGACGGCGACACCGCGATCGAGGCGGCGTACGAGGTGATCGAGGCGGTGGGTGCGATCGACCTCGCCGAGGATTACCGGCCGACCCTGCGCGCCGGCCTGCACACGGGCACGCCCCGACGCGTGAAGGGCGATCTGATCGGCGTGGACGTCAACATCGCCGCGCGGGTCGCGGAAGCGGCGAACGGGGGCGAGGTGCTCGCCTCGGAGACCGTGTTCAGTATCGCCGATAGGGCCCGCTACCAGGTGCGACCGCGCAAGTTCAAAGCCAAGGGTGCGCCCCAGAAACTACAGGTCTTCTCTGTGCGTCCCCTGTACTGAACCTGCGGGAGAACCCTGAACTTCGCGATTTTCGCGGGTGGTGTGTAACGAAGTGGGGCATCGTCGGGATACAGGCTGTGACTTGAGTCCAGAGTCCACCGGCGGCCCTCGGCCCCGTCTCATCACCAAGGATGGATACCGCATGAACACCAAGAAGATCGGAGCCGCGTCGTTCGCCGTCGTGGCCGTCGCAGGCCTCGTCGCCGGGTGTGGCAAGTCGACCGAGGGGGAGAGTCCCGTCGCGTTCTCGCCCGTCACCGGCGATCAGTTCACCGCGAACCCGGGCGCCTTCCAGACCGACGGCATCGCCGTCCCGCCGAAGGGCGTCACGATGGTGGGCAACACCGTCGCCGCCCAGGCAGTGGCGAACTCCGGCCTCCCGCAGGGCACCATCACCTCGACCAGCAACAACACCACCGTCTACTACCCGGCCGCCCCGATCCCCGGCGTGCGCGTGGCTCCCCAGGCGCCGCCCCCGCCGCCGATGCAGCGCCCGGTCAACCACCGGCCGTGGAACTACACGCAGGAGCAGATCGAGATCTACCAGCAGATCTGTGAGTCGGCGTCCTGGAAGCGGACGTCGACCACCCCGGGCGGCACCGTCAGCACCGAGGTCCAGACCCAGACCTGCTGGACTCTGTACGGCCGCCAGCTGGGCGTGAAGCCGTGGCACCCGGGCGAGCCCCGCCCGTGGCAGCGGCCCGACTACCCGAAGCCGTGGTTCTCGGCCGAGTTCAAGGTCGACGTGCCCGTGTTCTACGTGTACCCGCCGAGCTGGACCGCGCCGCGGCCGCAGCCGCTGATCAACGTGTCGATCGGCATCAACATCGGCAACAACCCGTACCGCCGGGTGAACCCGGCCTGGGATCAGCCGTACTACCCGGTCTGGGCCGTGACCCCGGGCCGCGTCGTCGACGTGCGGGGCCAGGGACGGATCGTGGCGCCGGTGTACGCGACCGTCGGTGGGAGCGCCACCGTGACGGCCCCCGTCGCGCCCGGCGTCGTGCTCGCCCCGCTGCCGACCTCGGCGAACGTCAAGGCCGAGGTGGCCCTCCCCGGTGCCAAGGTGACCGGCAACGTCAACCTCGACGCCGGGGTGACCAACCCGCTGCCCACCGCGATCAAGGGTGCGACCATCCAGGCCGGCACCGTCGCCTCGCTGAACGAGGCCGTCGGCACCGAGGTCGAGGCGACCATCGCCAAGCCCAGCGCGGACAACGGCAACCGGGTGACCGCCAAGGTCGAGGCCACGGGTAACGCAGGTGCCACGGGTACCGCGGGCTCGGGTTCGACGGTGACCGGCGGCGCCGGTGTCGGCGGTTCGGTCGGCGGCAACGTGGGTGGCAACGGTGCGAGCGCCGGCGCCAGCGCGGGCGCCAGTGCCGGAGCCGGTGCCGGTGCGCAGACGACCACCACCACCAAGCCGGCCGACAAGCCCGCCGCGAAGCCGACCACGCCGGCGGAGCAGCCGACCAAGCCGGCTGAGCCGACCAAGCCCGCTGAGGAGACCACGGAGGCACCTGCGCCTACCCAGACGCAGACCCAGACCACCGAGGCTCCGGCCGTGACGACGACCACCACGCAGGCCCCGGCCGTGACCCCGCAGGCGAAGACCCGGACCGTGGCTCCGACTGCGACGGCCTCCGCCGGTGCTGAGGCCACGGTGTGCACCCCGGCGCAGGTCAAGGCCGGCACCTGCACCACCGGCGCAGGCAACTGAGCTGACCGCACTCGGGGAGACCTTCGGCAGGCCCTCTGACCTGCCGATTGGTCTCCCCGAGTGCGTATGCGCTAGACTCTCTTCTCGGTCAAAGTTCAATCCCCCATAGCTCAATTGGCAGAGCATTCGACTGTTAATCGAAGGGTTACTGGTTCGAGTCCAGTTGGGGGAGCAAGGAAGCCGCCTCTTCGGAGGCGGTTTTTTGTTTCTCCTGCTGTGTGAAGGGCAAGGCCCCGACGGCGAGGCTGAGCGCGTCGATCTCTCGTGTGAGAGCGGAGACCGGGAGGGGTAGCGCTCTCCAGAGGGATCACCGGTCTGCCAGGAACTCTCACCGTCTCAATCACAGGCGATCCCACGACTCCGTACGAGGGCGGCGTCTCGCTCGCCGGCTCTCTGGGCGGTGCGCTGCTCACCGTGGAGGGCGAGCAGCACACCGTCGTGATGAGTGGTGCGAGCAGATGTGTCAACGACGTCGTCAACGACTATGTCGTCGACCTCACGCTGCCGGATGAAGGAGCGACCTGCGCGCTCGAATGAGACCACCGTCAGCGCCGGCCTCATGTCAGCGCCGGCCTCGTGTCAGCGCCGGCCTCGTGTCAGCGCCGGCCTCATGTCAGCGTCGGCGCCGTGACATCGCCGAACGCCTCGAAGTAGGCGTCGAGCAGGGGCCGCAAATTCGCTGTCGGCGTGCGAGCCCACTCCTGCCAAGCGAGATCGACGGCCGTGACACCGGCAGCGGCGAGGATGTCGGCGCTGCGGTCATCGCGCAGACGAGCACGTAGCACGTCGGCGACCGCTGATTGGTCGCTGGCCCGCTGGGAGGCCAGGTACGCCTTGAGCGCGGGCACCTCGGTGATCATGCGTATCCGCGCTCGCAACGGATCTCCGCGCGTCTCGGCTGTGGTGACCATCGGTGCCGTCGCCGCGTGCAGGACCTCCCACGCGCGTGTGCCGGGTGTGGCCGCCTCGGTGGCCTCGGCGACGCTCTCGGCGAACGAGCCGGCGCGCGCGGCCGCACCGCGTGCGGCGAGCACCACCGCATCCTCTTTCGAGGTGAAGTAGCGGAAGAAGGTGGCGCGGGAGATGCCGATGCCGTGTGCCAGCTGCTCCGCCGTCACGTCGTCGAAGCCGTGCTCGACACAGAAGGTGGCAGCGGCGTCCGCCAACTCGCCCCGGAGGATGTCGCGACTGCGGCTGCGGACACTAATGGGCATGAATCGAAGTCTACAAGATGATACCGTCTGCTCTTGCTTGAGACTGAGTCTCAAGCATGTCCGATACACGAATGGAAGACTTACCGATGACCTCCACCCAGGACCAGGGAATGCCCCCGGTCTCCGTCGATGACCGCGGCACGCGTACGCCCCGACGCGCACGTGCGCAACACGAACGAGGCTCGGGGGTGATCCTCGCCGTGCTCGCCTTCGCGGGGCTCGGGGCGTCGTTCATGCAGACGATCCTCATCCCGATTCAGGGCGAGCTGCCGAGGCTGCTCAACACCACCAGCGATAACACGGCGTGGGCGATCACGGCCACCCTGGTGGCCGCTGCTGTGTGCACTCCTGTCGCCGGGCGGCTCGGTGACATGTTCGGCAAGCGGCGTGTGGTCATGGCGCTCTTGCTGCTGCAGGCCGGCGGCGCGATTCTCGCGGCGCTCTCGAACGATGTCGCGACGCTGATCATCGCGAGGGCTCTTCAGGGAGCAGTTGCCGGTGTCATCCCATTGGGGATCTCGATTCTTCGCGATGTCATGCCGCCGCAGCGGCTCGGTGGGGGAATCGCCCTGGTCAGCGCAACCCTCGGAGTCGGCGGAGCACTCGGCCTGCCGCTCAGTGCTCTCGTGGCCGAACATTTCGACTGGCATGCGCTGTTCTGGGTCGCGGCCGGCATCGCGGTCGTCGCCTTCATCGGTTGCGCTGTGTTCGTGCCGTCGGGCACACAGCGTTCGCCCGGCGCATCGATGTCGTCGGAATCATCGGACTCACACTCGGACTCGTGGGCGTGCTCATCGCCGTGTCACGCGGTGGCGAGTGGGGATGGGGAGACGCACGAACCTGATCCCGCTGATCGGTGGCGTCGTCGTGCTGGTGATCTGGGGCATGTTCGAGCTGCGTGTCCAGAGCCCACTCGTCGATCTGCGGGTCAGTTCACGCGGCCCGGTGCTTCTCACCAATCTCGCCTCGGTCGCAATGGGCTTCGCGCTCTTCGCATCGAACGTCGTGCTTCCGCAGTTGCTCACGCTCCCGCGGGAGACCGGAATCGGCCTCGGCCTGACCCTCACGGTCGCGGCACTCGTCATCGCGCCATCAGGCCTGGCGATGATGGCGGTCTCGCCCATTGCGGGTAGGGCCCAGCGGCGCTGGGGCGGGAAGACACTGCTGATCATCGGTGCTGTGATCCTCGCCCTTGCCTACGGACTCGCGGTGCTCTTGCACGCCGAGGTCTGGCAGATCCTCGGTGTCAGCGTTGTGCTCGGTGTCGGAGTCGGCCTCGGCTACGCGGCGATGCCAGCACTCATCATGCAGGCGGTGCCAGTAGAGGAGACCGGGGCGGCGAACGGACTCAACGCGCTGATGCGCTCGCTCGGAACGACGATCGCTGCGGCCGTCGCCGGCGCGATCCTCGCCCAGTCGGTCACGACCGTGGGCGGCGTGACCGGTCCGAGCGAGACCGGGTTCGTCGTGACACTCACGCTCGCGTTCGCCGCCTCGGTGGTCTGCATCGTCATCGCGGCTTTCATCCCGCGCACGGAGAATGCGGCAGCGCGCTCCTGACCCAGCAGCTGCGGCCCGAGGTCGTATCGGCGTCCGCCACCGTCACTCCCGTACGCCTCGGCGGCGCAGTCGCGGACGAGGCGCGCCGGGGCGTCGGCGGGCGTACCGTCGTCCGGCATCGGGCCCCAGCCGGCGGCGAGGCGGTCGTAGGCGGCCACGGTGCGCCGCCGGCGCTCTCCCGTCACGCGCTGTCGATGACGCCGACCCGCACCAGGTAGTCCCGGACGGCGGTCGTGCTCGTGGCGGGCGTGCGGAGTGCGAGGTAACCGTCCGGTCGCACCAGGACGAGGGTGTCACCGGTGACGCCGTATGCGGTGCGGGCGTGCCCGTCGACGTCCACCAGATCGGCGCCGCTTTCCGGCGCGCCCACCGACACCCGCCTGATGAGCCCACCGTGCGCGACGGAGGAGGCCCGGAACAGATCGACGCACGAGTCGCCGAATCCGAGAAGCGTGAAGTGCGGGCCGCGGAAGACGTCGAACAGCCGCCGTGGTGTGCCGGAGCTGTCCGCGCAGGGCGCGTCGGGTGCCCGATCACCGGCCTGCGGACCGGTCGGGGCGGCGCCGTTGGCGGACAGGTCGCTGGACCGGTACCCGAGCTCGAGCTGCTGGCCGTCCCGGTGTGCTCCTTCCGCGAGGTCGGTGCTGCCACCGGTGACGAACCGCTGCGAGATCCTGCGCAGCCCCTCGGTGCTCACACCGAGGGTCCACGCCGCGACCGGAAGCCGCTCCTGCTCGAACGTGTCCAGTAGCGACTGGCGTGCGCCGGAGCACACCAGGGCGAGCTTCCAGCCGAGGTTGTACGCGTCCTGGATCCCGGTGTTCATTCCCAGGCCACCGGCGGGCGGATGTACGTGCGCCGCATCGCCGGCCAGCAACACCCGGCCCACCCTCCATCGGTCGGCCATCCGCACGTTCACTCGGTAGGTGGACGTCCAGCTCGCCTTCGACAGCCGGATTCCGTGCGTGTCGGCGATGTCGTCCACGATTCGTTGGAAACGCGGCAACGAGAGGTCGCCCTGCGCGGCGACGTCGCTGAAGGGTACGGCCTGAAGCTGCCAGGACCGCTCGTGGCGGAACGGGCACAGGGCCACGAAGCCGCGGCCGCCGGCCGTCCACTGGTACCAGGCGTCCGGTTCGAGCCCGTCGAGTTCGACGTCGCCGAGCAGCATGGCCTGCTCCCCGCTCTCGCCCTCGAAGGGCACGCCGAGTGTCTTGCGCACGGTGCTGCGGCCGCCGTCGCAGCCGACGAGGTAGCGCGCACTCACCTGCTCGCCGGTGTCCAGCACGGCGTGTACCCGGTCCCGGTTCTGCCGGAACTCGACGACGCCCGCGGCACGCTCGACGTGCACCCCGGTCTCGGCGAGCCGCGTGCGCAGGATCCGTTCGGTACGCCACTGCGGGATCAGCAGCCCACCGTCATAGGGGCGATCCGGTGTGGGGGAGCGGTGCACGTGCGGATCGGTTTCGGCGACGAGGGCACCGTCGAGGTAGCGCCGATGCGGCAGGTGCCGGAATCCGTAGTGGAGCACCTCGTCGATGACACCGAGGTCGTCGAACACCTCCTGTGTGCGTGCGGTGATTCCCTTGCCGCGCGAACCGGCGAAGGGCTCGCCGGCTCGGTCGACGATGCGGACGTCGACTCCGCGGCGGGCCAACTCGATGGCGAGCGTGAGTCCGGTGGGGCCCGCGCCCACGACCAGTACGTCGATCACCGATTTCCCTCCCCGTACGCCGAAACCGCCGAGGCGGATTCCATGTTCACCATCAAGTCCTACCTGCCTATCGCTGCTTCTGAGACATCAACTGCGACGCTAGGGGACTCCGGGCGGTTGTCCTCGTGCTGGGGGTGGAGGTCTCGGTGGAGATCTTCCTGGGGAGTCTCCACCCGCGCAGCGAAGCCGGTTGCCACCTGATCCTGCAGGTTGATGGACGAAGCGACACCCCAGGGAGGATCATTACGCGGAGACCAGCCGGCCCGAAGGAAGCACTGCTGGCGCCGCACGGACAGGAGGACCGATATGAGTGGCTGCGTGAGCCGGTACTCGCAGGCGGAGACCTGCCGGGGTGGAAGGCATCTCTGACGATCATGGCACCGAGATTCGTTGTGGGCGAGCACGTCCGGTGGAACTCCGAGGCCGGTGAAGTGGAGGGGGTGATCCGCAAGGTGCACACCCGGAACGTCGATTTCCACGGTTACACGCGCCATTGCAGCGTGGATGATCCGCAATACGAGATCGAGAGCGATAAGACCGGTCATATCGCGATGCACAAAGGGAGCGCGCTCCACAGGATCTCCGACGCGTGACCTCATCACCGCTGACCAAGCCGAATGCGATTCACACCATCGGTCACTCGAATCGTGACTTCGATGACGTGGTCGAGATGCTTCGGGCGAATTCGATCACCGACCTGGTCGACATCAGATCGCTGCCCGGTTCGCGGAAATACCCGCAGTGGGATCAGGATCGGATCATCGAGGCCCTGCCGTCGGACATCTCCTACCACTGGATTCCCGAGCTGGGTGGGCGCCGCTCGACACCCGCAGCGCTGGACAGCCCGAACACGGGATGGGCGGTCAAGGCGTTCCAGGCCTACGCCGACCACATGGACACCCCCGAATTCGCGCGGGGTCTGGCGGCGCTGATCGAGATCGCCCGGGAGAGGCGCCCCGCGATCATGTGCAGTGAGGCCGTTCCGTGGCGGTGCCACCGTCGGTTGGTCACCGACGCGCTCCTCGTCGCGGGAATCGACGTCCTGGACATCATGTCGGCTACCTCGACGAGACCGGCCACATTGACCCGCCACGCACGGCTCGAGGGCGAACGCCTGACGTATCCCCCGGAGGTCGGATGAGGTCGGCCCTGATCGAGGAAGTCCGTGAGCGGATCTGCGCGATCCCTGCCGGTCGGGTGTCGTCGTACGGCGATATCGCTCACGCCGTGAACACGAGCGCCCGTCATGTGGGGCGCATCATGGGCTCCCTGGACGGTGGAGTGCCGTGGTGGCGGGTGGTGCGCGCCGACGGTACGCCGGCGACGTGCCACGGCGGCCGCGCGCCGGTCCTCCTCGAGGGTGAGGGGACGCCGATGCGAGGAGCGAAGGTCGACATGTCCCTCGCGCGATACCGCGATGCGGCGTGGCTCAGTGATCGGGCACGGGGTCGATCATCGTGACGCTGACGTGATCGTCCTCCACCTTGACGGCCCACGCGGGCTGCCGCACCGAGGCGGGGCCGCGAACCACGGCACCGTCGGCGAGGCGGAAGACGCTGCCGTGCCACGGGCACCGGACGCAGGCGCCGTGGCTGTGCTCGTCGATGATGTCACCCTCGTCCAACGGGCCGCTGGCATGCGTGCACGTCGACGACAGTGCGGTGATTCGCCCGTCGACCTTGACCAGGACGACGGGGACGGTCCCGGCCACGACCCGCTTCGGTGTGCGCTCCTTGAGCTCTGACACCGACGCGACCCGCACCCAGTCCGTGACGGGTGGCTCGAACGAGGTGTTGTTGACCCCGACGCCCCGGCCGAAGGAGAGGTGACCGCCCAGGTAACCCGCGGTCGCGGTGAGCCCCAGGGCGGCGGTGCTCACGGCGACACCTGTGCGCCGCCGGCCCCTTCCCGCTCGACCCACGACCAGGTGTGCATCGCGGTGGCGGCGAGATTGACCATGCCGTGGACGAGACCGACGCGTTGGTCGCCGCCGTACGAGTCCGACCAGTCCGAGGCGCCGGCGGCCGCGGTGGGCACCGCGCTGAGGATCCCGAGCCCCACGAGCCGTCGCGCCGCTGCGGCACCCTGTGCGCCCACGGTGAGGTCGACGGCGGACGCCATGACCCAGGCCCCGATCGGAAGGTCGGTGAGCAGTGGGTGCAACTGGTGCCCGAGCCAGTTCCCGGACAGTGCATTCTTGACCTGATCGGTCTTCGTGGCGCGATGGACGGCCTTGATCACGGGAGTGCCGATCTTGTCGAGCGGACGGTACTCACCGATACGGCTGATCGCGTCGCTCGCTAGCGTTACGGGTGAAGTTCCCATATCACACTCGTTTTCAGGCGACATCAGATATACGGGCAATGTACTCCGCGACGACCGCGCGCGAGTTGCTTCCGGTGTCCTCGATTTCAGGGCGGTGTCGAGATCACTCACTCGTTCGTCGAGTGAGCGGAAACGGCTGGCCGCCGGTCTCGCGCGCCCGCGATACTGATCGCATGGCGACGCAGTACGACCACATCACCGAGAAGCTGCAGGCTTTCATCGCGGAGCAGCACATGTACTTCGTCGCGACGGCCGCCCCCGCCGGGCGGGTGAACGTCTCGCCGAAGGGGCTCGACTCGCTGCGCGTCCTCGGCCCGAACCGGGTGCTGTGGCTCAACGGCACGGGCAGCGGCAACGAGACCGCCGCGCACCTGCTGCGGAGCCCGCGGATCACGCTGATGTTCTGCTCGTTCGAGCACAAGCCGCTGATCCTGCGGCTCTACGGCACCGCTCGCGCCGTGCACGCAGGGGATCCGGAATGGCCGGAAATGCTGTCCCGGTTCCCGACGGTGCGCGGCTCGCGCAATCTGTTCGACGTCACCGTCGACCTGGTGCAGACCTCGTGCGGCTTCGGCGTGCCGCTGTACGAGTTCGGTGGGCAGCGGACGCTGATGGACTCGTGGGCGGCCAACAAGGGCGACGAGGGCCTGGCCGAGTATCAGCGCGCCAAGAACGTCGAGAGCATCGACGGGTTCCCGACCGGGCTGCCCGTCACGTAGACAGCGCGTGCCGGCCCGCGTTGACGGCGGCATGCACGGCGTCGACGGTCTGCGCGACCGTCAGGGCCGTGGTGTCCAACGCGTGTGCGGCGTACCCGCCGAGGTCCGCGAACTGATCCACAGCCGCCAGGACCGGACCGGCGTCCGTGAGCGCGTCGGGGCCCGTTCGCTGCTGTGCCCGCGAGAGCGCGGTGGCGCGGTCGGGACGCAGGATCGTGTAATGCATCGCGATGTCGGGGTGGTGGGCCTGCGCCCGCAGGTAATGGTGCAGCATCCACGGCCCGACGATGCCGTCGACGATCGTCGTGTACCCGCCCTCGGCGTAGCCGAACGCCGCCGTCGCGATGACGCCGACGACGGTGTGGTTCTGCGGCTCGGATTCCGGCCGGTACGGCGGGATCGCGCCGCGGACGATGTTGTGCCAGAAGTCGTCCGTGTGCAGGTGAACCGCGCGTTCGTAGCGCTGCGCCAGCTCGCGGGCGACCGTGGACTTCCCCGAACCTGGCGACCCCGAGACGATGATGACCTCACCCATGCGGCAGCTCCGATCCTCGTGGTCAGGTATGCCCGATCGTGTATCAACCGCCGGCGCGCGGGCAACCGGATTGTTCATGGGGCGGAGCGAGGTGAGGTTGGAGCGTCACGGCGCCTTCGAGATCGCCAGCGTCGCAAACGCTATGGCGATCCTGCATTCCTCGGCGAGCCCGGCGGAGGGCGTGCCGGCCGAGGTGGTGCGGTAACTCGAGTGGACGATCGCCTTCTGTGACATGAAGGACGCGAAGCAGCCGTCGTCGTCCTCCTTGGTCCAGATGACGGTCCGCCCTCCGATCTGCAAGTCCGGTTCCCAGGGGCGAAAATCTTGCTTCGCCTTGTAGTTCGCGAGGGATTCTTCGTCGCCGACGATCTGATCAAGCTGGCCGACTTGTCCTGGCGTTTCCCAGTCGCAACCACGGAAGTTGGGGGAGTCGGAGAATCCGGCGTCCGAGATGGTTGTTGGGTCCGCACCTAGAGCTCGAATTTCTTCGGCGGAGTACGCCGTGCACGGTTCGAAGGATGTGCCGTCATTCCGATCGTTGGTGCGCTCCGAGATCGTCGGAGTGAATGGAAGTGGCTGGGGGCTTACTGCTGGGCGTGAACTAGATCCTGGCATTGCCTCACCACCTATCGATGCTGTGCAGCCGGATGTTGCCAGCATCAGTGCGGCGAGGATCGCGACGCGCAGCTTCACCGGGCAGCCGCTGTGATCGCGTGCTGGTTATCTACCTCGGTGTCTGTCAGGTCCGCGCCGATCTGCCTGAGCGCCCCAGCAATGTATCGCGCTCGCGACGCCTGTTCTTCGGTTGACTTCACCACAGACCGCTCGTGGTCGTGTACCGCGACGACGATGTTGTGGGTCGCTGCTTCGCCCTCGGAAGTGTTTCCGAGATGATTCTCGCGTCCGACGAAGCGCAATTCGCGGACGATCGCCTCCAAGCGAGCCGCGTGGCGGTCGTGGGCCTTCGCGAGTTCCTCGACGGGGTCGCCGTCGAGGACCATGGTGGGGCGGCCGGCGATGCGCTCGCGGGCCTCGTCGCGGATCTTGTCGGCTTCTGGGCTCCCCATGCTTCCTCCGATCGCAGAACGCCCCTCTATGAGTTGGACGCACCAGCAACGCGATCGGTTCCATCGAGTTCTTCTGAACGCACCGCGGGCCCGACGGCGTGCAGCCGTCGGGCCCGAAGTGCGGCGGTGCAGGACTACTCGGCGCCCGCGTTCTCCGTGGATCCGGATTCGGCCCCACCATCGGTGGTCCCTGACTCGCCCGCATCGGCACTGCCGACGTCGCCACCCTCGGCGTCATCACCATTGGCCTCATCACCACTGGCGTCGGCGCTGTCGTCAGCGGGGACGGTGTTATCGGTGGCGTCGGTCGTATCCGCGCCCTGGTTCTGATCGGTCGAGCCATCGTCGTTGCCGGTGATCGTGTCGATTCCGTCGGACACCTTGTCGCCGACCTTGTCGATCCCGGTCGTGATCTTGTCGCCGGTGTTCTGGATGCGGTCAGCGATCTTCTGAACGGGGGTGCCTTCCCGGTGTTTGCCACCGCTCTGGGCGGGCTCGGGCGTCTGGTCACCTGTGCCGTCGTCGGTGGAGCCGGCGTCACTGACGGGCGGCTTCGGGGCGTCGCCAGGTTCGCCCTGTTCCGAGCTGAGCGCTGTGATCGCGGGCACATCTTTCTGCTTCGTCACGGTCGACTGGCTGTTGTCTTCGGTGGGCGATGCCGCAAGTGCGGTCTGAGGTGCGCTGGGGAGGGCCTCCGCAGCTTGGCCGGAAATGTTCTTGAACCGCTCGGACAGGTCGAGGATGCCCGAAGCCGTGCCGTTGAGGAACGGGCCGTACTGCTGCGTGGCGAAGTCCGAGATCGGCGTAATTAGGGGGTGACCAGTCCTGTGTAGATCGGGGTCAGGGCGGTGCCGGTCTGTCCCATGAAGTCGGGCAGACCGAGCAACTCGGTGACCGAGGTGAGCTGCGTGGGAAGCAGTCGCGGGCCCACCAAGTTCAAGACGGACGCTGGGATGAGTCCATCTGGGCTCGTCTGTCCGGGAGCGGTGCCGATCTGGAACGAGGGGACCAGGCCGACGCCGAACAGCGACGGCAACGTGAAGCCCATGCCGGTGGTTCCTGCGTTGAACGAGCCCATCGAGTACACGATCGGGACCGGAATACCTGGCAGAGTAAGCGCGGTCTGTCCGGAGTTCACGTGGAAGCCGTTGGTGCCGAAGTACGACGAGCGCAAGGTGTTCGCATACAAGGCCGGCGTCGGCAACATAGGAATGTTGAACTGCCCGATGGTCGTGCCGCCGACCGTCGTTACGCCCGTGGCGGTTGGGAGTACCACGCCCGGGGTGTTGATGAATCCGGTCTGAAAGAGATCGAGAGGCGCGCTCAGACCGAATCCGCCGATCGGGATCGCGACTACCGTGTCGGTCGATGACAGCCCAAGGGGACCCGCGGCGACGGGACCGATGGCCAACGTGGGCATCGTCGCGAACCAACCAGTGCTTCCGCCCAGTGGCAGGTCGTAGAGGCCGCCGGCACTCGGCACCCATGCTGTGATCGTCGGAGTGTTGACGAGGTCATCAAGTGGGGCAAGGACACCTTCGAGGAGTGATGGCACGCCGCCTGGGAGATCTCCGAGCTTGATACCGCCGATCTCGAGGTTGCTCGTAATATCGGTGACGATCTTGGCTGCCGTGAGCTTCGGAATCGTGAGGAACAGGTTCGAAGCGGACGTACTGCCATCCATGCCGAGCCAGCTGTAACTGGAGTTGTACAACGTGCTCGTTGCCTCGAGGCCGGTGATGATCTCGCTCAGGGCTGGGATGCCGGTAAGTAGTCCTCCAAGAAGGGGGTCGTTCTGGATGCTCTCGAGTCCTTCCAGGACCGGGCCGACTACGGCAGCAATGCCGCTGACGGCCCCGAGCGCTGGATCGACCAGATCGCTGACGCCCGGTATTGATCCGATCCCAGGAATTGTGTTGCCGCTCGGCAGGCCGGGGATGTTGTCTGGGATCTGGATTTGGCCCACCTGACCGAGCGCGGTGAGGATTCCCGTGATCGATGTCAGGTCTGCCTGTGTCGTGTCCGCGGTGAACGTCGGAAGCAGGCCAAGGGGTACCTGCGAGGCGATCGGGTTCCAGGCGTTCCCGGCCGCACCGCCGAGATTGCCTGCACCGAGGAGGAAGTTGTCGTAGGCGTGCGAGTAGTCGCTGATGATCTGGGTGTAGTTCGGTGTGACCGTCGCTGCCTGCGCCGGGGCGCCCATCAGGCCGATGCTGGCGGTGGCGCCGATCGCGGTGGCGGCGATGGCGGTACGTTTGGCAGCCAGCTTCGACGCCTTGCGATGCTTCGCACTCATGGTGGGAGGTTCCTCTCGGACGATATGCAGACACGTTAATCGCGCGTCCACGAGGAGCGTAAGACTGTTGAAGACTTGAATATCGGAGAATTTGCATACGCGAATAAGAAGACTCGAACGTCAAGTGTTTCAACCTCATGCTATTGACCGAACCTAAGTTCAGAACCGCCCCCGCGATAGGGTGGTGATGACGATCGAAAGGATCCCGATGAGCCTCGCGGAACTCGCCGAATGGCCCGTCGACAACGCGGCCGGGGCGCTGGTGCGCGCCGACGAGCGGCGCACCGTCGACACGTACGGCGACCTGGAGCGCGTGTACGAATTGGCCTCGGTCACCAAGCTTCTCGTCGCCTACGGGGTTCTCGTGGCGATCGAGGAGGAGGCGATCGGGATGTACCAGCAGGCCGGGCCTGAGGGAAGCACCGTCGAGCACCTGCTGGCGCACGCTTCCGGACTGGCCTTCGACTCCGCGGCTGTGCAGGCGCCGCCGGCCACTCAACGCATATACAGCTCGTACGGTTACGAGCTGCTCGCCGATCTCGTCGAGAAGGAATCCGCGATCGCATTCCCGGATTACCTCCACGAAGCGGTTTTCGCTCCCCTCGGAATGACGAATACCGCACTCGTCGGCCCGGCCGGCCACGGCGCGCGATCCACGGTGTCCGACCTGATGCGGTTCGCCGCCGAGGTGGCCTCTCCACGCTCCTCGCGCCCGCCACTGTCGACGGTGCGCTGTCCGTTCACTTCCCGGGCCTGCCGGGCTTCGTGCCCGGCTACGGCAAGTTCGCCGACAACACCTGGGGTCTCGGGTTCGAGGTCAAGGGCGACAAGCGGCCGCACTGGACGGGCTCACGGAACTCGCCGCGCACCGTCGGGCATTTCGGGCAGGCGGGGACGTACCTGTGGTTCGACCCGGACCTGCAGCTCGCGGCCGTGGTTCTCACCGACCGGCCGTTCGGGGCGTGGGCGAAGCCGCTGTGGACGGACTTCAACGATCGGCTGATTTCTCAGGAACTTCAAGGCGCGTAACTGGCGCAACACGCGCATCATGGTGCACAATGGCTTCATAACTACATCGATGTGATAACGCAGCACGTGGTTGCTCCGCACGTTTCGACAGGTGGCTTGGGGAAGACGTCCTCGTCGAAACGAAGAAGGTGGCAAACCATGCAGCAGCTGAGTCAGTTTGCAGAGGTGACGACGGGAGTCGTCTGGATTCACGCCGCACCTGCTGCTCTGTGCCCGCACGTGGAGTGGGCACTGTCGAGGACCCTCGACGCCCGGGCCACCCTCAAGTGGTCCGCGCAGGAGGCGATCCCCGGCATGCAGCGCGCGGTTGTCGACTGGGTGGGCCCGGTCGGCAGCGGCGCGCGGATGGCGAACACCCTGAGGGAGTGGAACTCCCTCAGGTTCGAAGTCACCGAGGACCCCTCCGAGGGGGTCGACGGTGAGCGGTTCTGCTACGCCCCGGGGCTGGGGCTGTGGCGCGGCACCATGAGCGCGTCCGGCGACACCCTGCTGGGCGAGGCGCAGCTGCGCTCGATGATGCTCGAATTGAACGGCGAAGGCCTGCAGACGGCACTCGACTCCCTCCTGGGCACCGCCTGGGACGAGGCGCTCGAGCCGTTCCGCATGGGCGGCCAGGGTGCGGAGGTCACCTGGCTGTCGCAGGCCGTCGGATAGACCTGCCTGAAACCCGGCCCTGGCGGGCGAGCGCGGCGCTGCGGCGATGGCGCCCCGCCGGGACCGGGATACCCGGATCGCTCGCACGCTGAAAGATGTCGGCCTGATCTGCCACCATCGGGACATGGCACTCTCCGCGTCCGAGAAACAAGAATTCCTCGCCCGACCCCACGTCGCCGCGTTCTCCGTCGCCGAACCCGGCCGCGGCCCGCTCACCGTCCCCGTCTGGTACGCCTACGAGCCCGGTGGCCGGCCGTGGATCACGATCGGTACCGGGTCCCGCAAAGCGACGGCGCTCGCCGCGACCGGGCGGTTCTCGTTGATGGTCGACACCGTCGAGCCCCGCACGATGTACGTCAGCGTGGAGGGCCGCGTCGCCGAGTCGCGGCCCTCGACCGACGAGGAGATCCGTGCGATGGCGGCCCGCTACCTCTCGGGCCCCGCGCTCGACGGCTACCTCGAGTTCGCGTTCGGGCAACTGGGGGAGCACCTCACCGTGATCCTCGAGCCCGAGCACTGGTTGGGAGCCGACCTCACGATGTAGGAGTCTCCGCTCCCCGCCGATATCCCCGCTCGCCCCGCGAATCGCCGAGGTGAGCGGGGATTTCTGCGGGGAGGGGAGGGACCTCCGGGCGTTGCCCGGACATGTCGGACACCCGTGGCATCGTCCCGATACGGGGACACGGAGCCAAGGGGGAAACATGGCCGGAATTCTGACGCGGGCGATTCTCGACGCCCAGGGACTGTCGGAGCGCGCGCTGGCGAAGGAGCTCAAGAAGGGCTCGCTCCGCCGGATCGGGCAGGGGGCGTACACGCGCACGCCCAAGGGGACACCGTGGGACGAGCACCGTCTCCTCATCGAAGCGGTCGGGGTGCGCGGTAACGCGGTGATCTCTCACCAGAGCGCCGCGGTCGTCCACCGCATGGCGACGTACGGGGTGAGTTTGAACACGTGCACGTGACGATCGACTCCTCGCGCGGCGGCGGGATCAGGGGCGGTGTTCACGCGCACGCGCGTCCGATCCGCGAGGCCGACATCGTGGTGATCGACGGTCTGCGCGTGACCTCGCCCGCGCGCACCGCGGTGGATCTGGCGATGGCCGGCGACCACGGGCAGGCGCTGTCGATCGTGGACTCCGCACGGCTCACGGTCCGGTTCCCGAACGCGGACACGCGCCCGCCGGTCACCGTCGACCAGCTCGAAGAGTCGGCCGAGGTGCTCGGCTGGAGACCGGGGCTGCCCATGTTCCGGCGCGCGATGGCGGAATCAGTGCAGGACAGTGGATCGGCGGGGAGTCGCGCACCCGGGCGATGCTGCTGGAGTGGAACCTGCCCATCCCGCAGCTACAGACGCACTACCGCCTCGGCGGGCGGAACTACTACGCGGACTTCTCGCTGCCCGGGATGATCGGCGAGTTCGACGGTATGGCCAAGTATGCCGATGATCCCGACCGCAAGCAGTACGAGATTCAGCGAGCCGGCGACTTCCGCAGCGCCGGGATCGCGGTCGTGAACTGGTACTGGGAAGACCTCAAAGACCGGCACAGGATCTTCAAGATCCTCACCAACGAGATGGTTCGCTGCGACGTTCTCCGCCGGGTTCCCGTGTTCCCAGGCTGATCGCTCCCGCAGGAATCCCCGCTCCCCGCAGGAATCTCCGCTCGCCCCGGGGATTCGCGGGGCGAGCGGCGAAACCTGCGGGGACTGGCGAAACCTGCGGGGAGGGGCGTGGTCCGGCGCAGCGCACCGTCGGGCGGCCCGACGGTGCCGGACCACCCGGCCGGAAACGACGAACCGGCCGCCGGGGGATCCCCGACGGCCGGCTCTCGTGGAAACGATCAGTACTTGCCGAAGGCCAGCGCCACGTTGTGGCCGCCGAACCCGAACGAGTTGTTCAGCGCGTAGTTGATCTCGCCCTTGCGGGCGGCACCGTGCACCACGTCCAGCTCGATCTCCGGATCCTGGTTCTCCAGGTTCAGGGTGGGCGGGATGACCCCGTCCCGGATCGAGAGGACCGTCAGCGCGGCTTCGAGGGCGCCGACGGCGCCGATCGAGTGACCCAGCGCGCCCTTGGGCGCGTAGATCGCCGCGTCCGTACCGACGACCGCGTTGATGGCCTTGGCCTCAGCGGTGTCGCCGATCGGGGTGGCGGTGGCGTGCGCGTTGATGAAGTCGATGTCGGTGCGGGACAGGCCCGCGGTCTCCATCGCCCGCTTCATCGCGCGTGCCGCGCCGCCGCCCTCCACGTCCGGCGACACCATGTGGTAGCCGTCGGAGGTGATGCCGGCACCGAGCAGCCGGGCGATCGGCTTCGCGCCGCGCGCCAGGGCGTGCTCCTCGGTCTCGATGATCATCAGCGCCTGCGCCTCGCCGAACACGAAGCCGTCGCGGTCCTTGTCGAACGGACGCGACGCGGCGGCGGGATCGTCGTTGCGCGTCGACAGGGCGCGCATCATCGCGAACGACGCGATGGGCGGCGAGTCGATCCGACCCTCCACGCCACCGCAGACCGCGATGTCCGCATCGCCGAGCACGATCTGCCGCCACGCGTGCGCGATGGCCTCGTTGCCCGTCGAACACGCCGACACCGGCGCGATCGCGCCGCCACGGGCGCCGATCTCCAGGGCCGAGACGGCGCACGCGCCGTTCGGCATGGACATCTGCACCGCGAACGGCGAGACCTTGCGCACACCGGAGTCGCGCAACGCGTCCACGGCCTGCACCATCGTCTCGCCGCCACCGAGCCCGGTGCCGACGACCGCCGCGAGGCGGGTCGGATCGACGTCGGGGCGACCGGCCTTGTCCCACAGTCGTTTGGTCATCACATGGGAGACCTGCTCGACGTAGGACATGCGCCGCTTCGACACGTGCTGCTTGCTGATGTCACCGGCGTACTGCCGGTCGGGGCGCTCGGGCACCTCGTCCGACGGATCCGACAACAGCTGACCGCCGAACCGAACCGGCAGGTCGGGAATCTGCACGCCGATGAAATCGCCCTCGAGCGGTCGGATACCGCTCTTGCCGTCGAGCAGGCCCTGCCAGGTGGAATCGGTGTCGACTCCGATGGACGTGGTCAGCTCGATGGCGGTGACGACGACACTGGGGAACTGGCCGCCCAGCGTCGAGAAATTCCTCAGCGAAGGCAAGGGCCTACTTGCCCTTCTCGGCCTCGTACTTGCCCTTGAGCTCAGCAGCGAGCTCGGCGTTCTCCGCCTCGAGCTTCTGGATGTACGCGACGGCGTCGCCGACGGTCTTCAGGCCCGCGAGGTCCTCGTCCGGCACCTTGACGCCGTACTTGTCCTCGAGCTGCACCGCGATCTCGACCATCGACAGCGAGTCGATGTCCAGGTCGTCGATGAACGCCTTGTCCAGGGTGACCTCGGAGGGCTCGATGCCGGTGACCTCTTCGATGATCTCGGCGATGGCGGCGACGATTTCGTCCTGGCTGGTGGCCACAGTGGGTCCCTTTCCTTGTGTGACCCGACCCGCGATTTCGCGGAGACGGGAGTCCATCTGTGCGACGGCGTGCGTCGCGGGGTCCGACGGTGCCGGGCGGCCCGTCGGGTGGTCTGTTCGCTACTGCGCGGAGGCGAGCAGCTCGGCCAGGTCGGCCGGGGTCTTGACGGCGACCTGCGGCACGCCCTTGAGCTCGCGCTTGGCGATGCCCACGAGGGCGCCGGCCGGGGGCAGCTCCACGACCGTCGAGACCTCGGCCTCGCGCATGGTGGTGGTGCACAGGTCCCAGCGGACCGGGCGGGTGACCTGCGCGACGATCTGCGACAGGGCGGCCTCGCCGGACGTGACGGCCTTGCCGTCGCGGTTCGACAGGAGCGTCAGCTGCGGGTCGCGCGGGACGATGGTCTGCGCGGCGGCCGCGACGGCCTCCTGCGCGGGGGCCATGAAGTCCGTGTGGAAGGCGCCGGCCACGGCGAGCGGGCGCAGGCGCGCCTTCTCGGGGGCGTTGTCGGCCAGCTTCTGCAGGTTCTCGACGGTGCCCGCGGCCACGATCTGCCCGGAGGCGTTCATGTTGGCCGGGATGAGGTCGAACGACTCGAGGGTAGCCAGCACGTCCTCCTCGACGCCGCCGAGCACGGCGGTCATCGACGTGGGGACCAGTGCGCAGGCGGCGGCCATCGCGCGGCCGCGGATCGCCGCGAGGCGCACGGCCTCGTCGGCGGTGATGACGCCGGCGATGGCGGCAGCGGCGAGCTCACCGACGGAGTGGCCGGCGACGATCGTGTCGGCGGGCTGGGCGCCCATCTGCTCGAAGGCGAGCAGTGCGGCGGCCACCACGAGGGGCTGAGTCACAGCGGTGTCCGTGATCTCGTCGGCCTCGGCGATGGTGCCGAGACGGACCAGGTCGAGATCCGCGATCTCCGACCATGCGCGAAGGCGCTCCACGGCAGAAGGCTGATCGAGCCATGCCGTCAGCATGCCGGGCTTCTGGGAACCCTGTCCGGGTGCGAGCAGTGCAATCACGTGTTCCAGGAAACACCCCGGGAACCTGAAAAGAAGGTGTTGGAGCCTGAGAACCTGACTCATCGAATTTGTGGGGTTTCCACAAAAGTGCTGCTCAGCGATGCCTGGCTGTTACCAGAGTGTTATTTGTGACTCAGCTAGGTCAGTGTGATGTCTGTGATTCGCGTCATAGCGGAGGGGGTGAACCGGTCCGGATTGGCCGCCGCGAGACGCCCGATCGTCGCTGCAACACGGAGCACGAAGGCGTCGCGCGGGTCCTGCGGATCGCGCCCGGTGATCTCCGCGATCTTCTTCAGGCGGTACCGCACGGTGTTGGGGTGGACGAACAGTTCGCGGGCGCAGGACTCCACCGCGCCGCCCGAGTCCAGGTACGCGTCCAGCGTGTCCGACAGTGCGGATCCGGCCTCTTCGAGGGGTTTGACGAGCAACTCGTACAGCGTGCGGCCGGCGTGCGTGTCGCCGATGAGCGCCCGCTCGGGTAGGAGCTCCCAGCTGTGCACCGGACGGGGCGCCCCGGGCCAGCCCGCGACGGCGTTGACGCCCGCGATGGCCTCGACGGCCGACGCGTGCGCGTCCTCCAGGGTGGGCGTCGTGTGCCCGATCACCACGGGACCGTCGGCGAAGTGGAGCATGAGCGCCTCGCCGAACGGGTCCCCGGCCGTGACCGCGCCGCTGACGATGACTACCAATTTGGTGCCCTGCACAACGGCGAGCGCGGAGCGGCCGTTCGAGCGCGCCGTGTCGTGGACCGAGCCTGCGACCGACACGTTCTGGTCCGGCGGGGGATTGCCGACGATGACGGTGGCCGACGCGACCGGGTCCCAGTTGAGCGCCGCGGCCCGCGACAGAAGGTTCGCGCCGGTGTCGCCGCGGACCACCGCGTCGACCACGAGCGCCTCCATCCGGGAGTCCCACGCGCCGCGGGCCTCGGCGGCCGAGGCGTAGATCGACGCGGCGCCGAACCCGATCTCCCGGCCGTACCGCAGCACCGCCTCGGTGAGCGCGATCAGCTGCTCCTCGTTGCGGGCCACCAGCGGCAGCCAGCGCTCGAAGAACTCCATCGCGACGCGCACCATCTCGACGGTCTGCAGCAGCGACACCCGCCGCGCCAGGTCCTGCGGGACAGACTGGAACGCCGCCACCGTGTACGCCACATCGCCGCCGTGGTCGATCCACTCCGCGAAGTTGACCACCGCCGTCTGGACGACCAGCTGGATCGACGCGCGCTGGCTGGCCTCCAGGTCCGCGAAGTACGGGAGCTGCTCCTCCATGGAGCGCACCGCCGCCGTGGCGACGTGGCCCGAATGCTGGCGGATCCTGGCGAGGATCGCCTCGGGCAGCACGTCGCGAGGCTCGGGGCGCTTCCGGTTGAAGCCTCCCTTCCCCGGCTTCCCGGGGAGGGGGAACGAGCCCGTATCAGCGGTCATGGAGTCCTAGGCTACGCCGGGGTCCGATGTCTGCTTCGGGGCGGCGAGCACGTCGTCGATCCGGTACCGCTTCGCGGCCTCCGCGGCGACCGAGAAATCGAGTGCGCCGTCGCGTGCGAGGCCCGGAGAACGCCCACGACGATCGACTCCGCGTCCACGTTGAAGAAGCGGCGCGCGGCCGGCCGCGTGTCCGAGAAGCCGAAGCCGTCGGTGCCGAGCGTGACGTACGTGCCGGGCACCCACTGCCGGATGAGGTCCTGCGTGCCGCGCATGAAGTCGGACGCGGCGATCGTGGGGCCCTCGGTCCCGCCGAGCATCGTGGTCACGTGCGGGGTGCGGAACTCCGCCGAAGGGTCGCGCAGCGCGGCCTTCTCCGCCTCGATACCGTCGCGCGAGAGCTCGACCCAGCTCGTCACCGAGTACACCGACGCGGCGACGCCCCACTCGTCGGCCAGCATCTGCTGCGCCTTGAGCGCGTCGGGCATGGTGACGCCCGACGCCAGGATGTTCGCCTTCTTATCGCTCGCGTTCGCGGCCGGGCGGAACAGGTACATGCCCTTGAGGAGGCCGTCGACGTCGAGGTCCTCCGGCTCGGCCGGCTGGTGGATCGGCTCGTTGTAGACGGTGATGTAGTAGTAGATGTTCTCCGGGTTCTCGCCGTACATCCGCCGCAGGCCGTCGATCACGATGTGCGCGAGCTCGTAGCCGAACGCCGGGTCGTATGCGACGACCGCCGGGTTCGTGGACGCCAGCACGTGGCTGTGGCCGTCGGCGTGCTGCAGGCCCTCGCCGGTGAGGGTGGTGCGGCCGGCCGTGGCGCCGAGCACGAAGCCGCGGGCCATCTGGTCGGCGGCGGCCCACAGCCCGTCGCCGGTGCGCTGGAAGCCGAACATCGAGTAGAAGATGTACAGCGGGATCATCGGTACGTCGTGCGTGGCGTAGGAGGTGCCGACCGCGGTGAACGACGCCGTCGAACCGGCCTCGTTGATGCCCTCGTGCAGGATCACGCCCTGCGGGTTCTCCTTGTACGCGAGCATCAGCTGCGCGTCGACCGCCGTATAGGTCTGGCCCAGGCGGTTGTAGATCTTCAGCGAAGGGAACCAGCTGTCCATGCCGAAGGTGCGGGCCTCGTCCGGGATGATCGGGACGATCCGCCCGCCCACCTCCTTGTCGCGCAGCAGCTCCTTGAAGATCCGCACCACGGCCTGCGTCGTGGCCACCTCCTGTTTGCCCGAGCCCTTGCGCATCACGTTCAGCGCCTCGATGCCCGGCGTCTGCAGTACCTGCGCCTGCGTGCGGCGCGACGGTACGAAGCCGCCGAGCTGCTTGCGGCGATCCAGCATGTACTGGATCTCCCGCGACTCCGGTCCCGGGTTGTAGTAAGGCGGAAGGTAGGGGTCCTTCTCGAGCTCCGCGTCGCTGATCGGGATCCGCAGGTGATCGCGGAAGCCCTTCAGGTCGTCCAGCGTGAGCTTCTTCATCTGGTGCGTAGCGTTGCGGCCCTCGAAGTTGTGGCCCAGGCTGAAGCCCTTGACGGTGTGCGCCAGGATCACCGTGGGCTGGCCCTTGTGGTCCATCGCGGACTTGTACGCGGCGTACAGCTTGCGGTAGTCGTGGCCGCCGCGGCGCAGGCCCCAGATCTGCTCGTCGCTCATGTCCTGGACGAGTTCCTTGGTCCGCGGGTCGCGGCCGAAGAAGTGCTCGCGGATGAAGGCACCGTCGTTCGCGCGGAACGTCTGGTAGTCGCCGTCCGGCGTGGTGTTCATGATGTTCACCAGCGCGCCGTCGCGGTCCTTGTGCAGGAGCGCGTCCCACTCGCGGCCCCAGATCACCTTGATCACGTTCCAGCCGGCGCCGCGGAAGAACGACTCGAGCTCCTGGATGATCTTGCCGTTGCCGCGCACGGGCCCGTCGAGCCGCTGCAGGTTGCAGTTGACCACGAAGGTGAGGTTGTCGAGGCCCTCGGTGGCCGCGATCTGGATCTGGCCGCGCGATTCGGGCTCGTCCATCTCACCGTCGCCCAAGAACGCCCAGACGTGCTGGTCGGAGGTGTCCTTGATGCCGCGGTCGTGCAGGTAGTGGTTGAACCGCGCCTGCTGGATGGCGTTCATCGGGCCGAGGCCCATCGACACCGTCGGGAACTCCCAGAAGTTCGACAGCAGTCGCGGGTGGGGGTAGGAGGGAAGGCCCTTGCCCTTGTCCTCGTGCGACTTCTCCTGGCGGAAGCCGTCCAGGCGCTCCGCGGGGATGCGGCCCTCCAGGAAGGCGCGGGCGTAGATGCCGGGGGAGGCGTGGCCCTGGATGAACACCTGGTCGCCACCGCCGGGGTGCTCCTTGCCGCGGAAGAAGTGGTTGAAGCCCACCTCGTACAGCGATGCGGCGCCCGCGTAGGTCGAGATGTGGCCGCCGACGCCGACGCCGGGGCGCTGGGCCCGGTGCACCATGATGGCGGCGTTCCAGCGGATGAAGGCGCGGTAGCGGCGCTCGATCTCCTCGTCGCCCGGGAACCACGGCTCCAGGTCGGTGGGGATCGTGTTGACGTAGTCCGTCGAGGTGAGCGACGGGATCGAGACGCGGTTCTCGCTCGCCCGCTCCAGCAGGCGCAGCATCAGATAGCGTGCGCGCGCGGGGCCGTGGGTCGCGATCAGGTCGTCGAACGACTCGAGCCACTCGCCGGTTTCGTCCGGATCGATGTCCGGCAGATAGGAGGCGACGCCCTCCCGGATGACGCGGACGCGGTCCGGGCGACCGTCGTTCGACGGTGCGGGTCCCTCTCCTGAGGCGGATGCCGGGGTGGTGGCGGTCGAGTCGGTCACAAGTGCTCCTCACGGGTCGCGAAGGCGGTACTGGATGATGCCGGGGGTGCGCGGTGTGTCGCAGATCCCATCCTGCCGCATTGGAAAGCTACTCGACAGTCGGACTCCACATGGTGGAATTCGCTACTGCACTTGCGCGAGATCGCGGTACCGGGTCTGCTGTAGGGCGGAAGTACCGTAAGTTCGGTACCGATCGACCACCAGTACGCCGTGAACTCGGCGTCCGCGCAGAAGGAGGCTCCCACCGGTGTCCACGAATGGGTCCCACGCCCAGAAGATGGGTCTACAGCCCGGAAACATCGTGCAGGAGATCGGTTGGGACGAAGACACCGATGACGAACTGCGCCTCGCGATCGAAGAGGTCATCGGTGGCGAGATGATCGACGAGGACACCGACGAGGTCGTGGACGTGGTGGTGCTGTGGTGGCGCGACGACGACGGGGATCTGGTGGACACCCTCATGGACGTGATCACGCCCCTCTCCGACGACGGGTACGTGTGGGTCCTCAGCCCCAAGACCGGGCAGCCGGGTCACGTGCAGCCCAGCGAGATCGCCGAGGCGGCGCCGACCGCCGGCCTCACGCAGACCTCGTCGACGAACCTCGGGTCCTGGATCGGCTCGCGCCTCGTGCAGCCCAAGTCCGGCCGCGTGGGCAAGCGTTGAGCCTTCCCGACGGTGCCGTCCCCGACGGTCCGCTGCAGGTGGGGGCGCTCGCCCCGCCGTTCACCCTGCGCGATCAGAACAACCGGCCGGTGTCTTTGGAGTCGTATCGCGGGCGGAAGAACGTGCTGCTCGTATTCTTTCCGCTGGCGTTCACCGGCACCTGCGAGAGCGAGCTCGGGGGCATCCGCGATTCCCTTCCGTTGTTCGAGAACGACGATGCCGCCGTCATCGCCGTGTCCGTCGGTCCGCCGCCCACGCACAAGGTGTGGTCCGGTTCGCAGGGATACCTGTTCCCGATCGTGTCGGACTTCTGGCCGCACGGCGAGGTCGCGCGCGCGTACGGCGTGCTCAACGCCAAGAACGGCTACCCGAACCGCGGGACGTTCGTGATCGACCGTGACGGCGTGATCCGGTTCTCCGAGATGAACGAGCCCGGCGTCCCACGCGATCAGTCGCTTTGGGAACACGCCCTGGCTGCGCTAGCCTCATCCGGCAAGCGCACATAGCTCAGTTGGTTAGAGTCCCGGTCTTACACACCGGTTGTCGGGGGTTCGAGTCCCTCTGTGCGCACTCACGCGGGTGCCTTTCCGTCAGGTTGATGCGCCAGGCGTATAGACCTGTTGTTGCTGGTCGGCGGGCAGATTCTCCGCCAGGGCGATGCAGATTACGCGACGTCTCCGAGTCGTGCGCCCGGCGGTGGGTCTCCGACACGCATCGGGCGCGAGCGACGCGGTTCACGATGTCGGGGAACCGAGCACTACAGGTGCTCCGGCACACGTGTGTTGCCCCAGAACCCGACATCCTGAAGCGCGGGCCCGACCATAGACTCGGCGGCATGGATGCCGGTACTGATTGGCTGGATTCGCACGGTGCGGGGCGGGTGGCACACCCCGGCGGCACGTTGCGCGACCATCTTCTGCGGGTGGCGGACAGGCTCGCCGCGTGGCAACTGCCCCAGGCGGTGCAGACCGCCGGGCTCACTCATGCCGCTTACGGCACTGCGGGTTTCGACGACCAGCTGATCCCGTTCACGGCCCGCGCCGAGCTGCGCGTCGTGATCGGTGAGGACGCCGAGAACATCGTCTACCAGTACGGTGCGTGCGATCGGTCCACGTCCTACCCGCAGTTCCCGGGCTGCGATCCGTTCGTGCTGAACGACCGCTTCACAGGTCGAGCGTTGACGCTCACTGATGCCGAGACTCGCGCGTTCGTGGCACTGACCTTCGCGAACGAGATCGACGTGATGCAGCACAACACTTCGCTTGCACAGAAACATGGCGATGCTCTGCATGCACTTGCACTCAAGTCGCAGCACTGGCTTCCGCCTGCGGCCCACCCCGACCTGCCGCTCCTGCTGCCGCGGTGACCTCGTCCTCGGCGGGTGCTGGCCTACCGGTCCCGGTAGGCCTCGAGGAGCCGGAGCCACACCTCGCTGATCGTGGGGTAGGCGGGCACGGCGTGCCACAGCCGGTCGATCGGCACCTCGCCCACCACGGCGATCGTCGCCGCGTGCAGCAGCTCCGCGACCGCGGGGCCCACCAGCGTCATACCGATCACGACGCCGCGGCCCTCGTCGACCACCATCCGTGCCCGGCCCGAGTAGCCGTCGGCGTACAGGCTCGCGCCGGCCACCCAGCCGAGGTCGTAGTCGACCACCGCGACGTCCGTGCCCGACTTCCGCGCCTGTGCCTCCGTCACGCCGATCGCCGCGACCTCCGGTTCGGTGAAGATCACCTGCGGCACCGCCGCGTGATCCGCCGTCGCCACGTGCGCGCCCCACGCGGCGTCGTCCACGGCCGCCCCGCGCGCCCGGGCGACGATGGCGTCGCCCGCGGCCCGCGCCTGATACTTGCCCTGGTGGGTCAGCAGCGCGCGATGATTCACATCGCCGGCGGCGTACAGCCAGTCGTAGCCCTCGACCCGCAGCGTGTCGTCCACGGCCAGCCACGCCCCGGGCTCCAGCCCGACCGACTCCAGTCCCAGGTCGACGGTGCGCGGCGCCCGCCCGGTGGCCGCCAGCACCTCGTCGGCCACGACGGTGCGCCCGCCCGAGGTCTCGATCGTCACCTCGCCGCCCGCGCGGCTCACGCGCGTCGGGGACTCGCCGGTCACCACGTCGACGCCGAGCGCGCGGAGGCCCTCGCCCACCGCCTCGCCGGCGAACGGCTCGAGGTTCGTGAGCAGGCCGCTCCGCGCGATCAGCGTGACCCGGGAGCCGAGACCCGCGTAGGCCGTGGCCATTTCGGCGGCGACCACGCCGCCGCCGATCACCGCGAGCCGACCCGGCGCGGCCTTCGCACTGGTGGCCTCCCGGCTCGTCCACGGCGCCGCCGCCCGCAGGCCCGGGATGTCGGGGACGGCGGCGTCGGTTCCCGTCGCGACCACAACGGCGTGCCGTGCGGTCAGGGCGGTCTCGGCACCGTCGGGCCCGGTGACGGTGACGGTGACGCGGCGCGGCCCCGCGAGCCGGCCGTGGCCGCGGATCGTGGTGATCCCGGCGGTGTTCGCCCACCGCACCTGGCCCTCGTCGTCCCAGTTCCGGACCACGGCGTCCCGTCGGGCGAAGACCTCCGACGGATCGAGCGCGGTCGCGCCGGTGAGCGCGCCGCGGACGTGCTGGGCCTCGCGCAGCGCCTGCCCCGGCCGGAGCAGTGCTTTCGAGGGCATGCACGCCCAGTAGGAACACTCGCCGCCGAACTTCTCGCTCTCCACGAGCGCTGCGGTGAGGCCGCCCCGCACCGCTCGGTCGGCAACGTTCTCGCCGACCGGCCCGCCGCCGATCACCACCACGTCGAATTCGTCCATGCCGCACCTCCTTCGACCACCGTACGTGCGCTGGTGAGCCCGCTCCTGGAAAAGCAGATGCGGTGTGCCTGTGCCGGGGATACGCTGCGGGTAACCGTGACCGGCCGAAGGAGGTGAGACCCGTGAACGTTTCACGCATGTGGGTGCTCCCTCCGTTCTCACGGTCGACCTAGGTGTCACCACCAGGAGCGCCGCACGCAGGCATTCCTGGAAGGCATCACCATGAACGATTCCCCTCTCACTCTGCGGCGGGCGGACGACGGCGACTGGCTGGCCGTCGACGCCGAGAACCGCATCATCGGCCGCGGCGGTCCGGCGCGCCGGCGCGGATTCATCAGCGTCGACGCGTGGAGCGCACCGGCATTCGATCTGATCGCCGCTGCGCTCCTCGCGGAGCTGCCGCCGCCGCTGCACACGCTGGTGGCGGACGGTGACGACGAACTCCTCGCGGCCTGGCGCCGTCACGGCTTCGTCGAGCACCGTCGGGAGACGCTGTACTGCATCCCGCTCGACCCGCCGCCCGCCGTCACGCCGCCGGGCGCCTGGCGGGTCCGGTCCAAGCCCGGAATCGCGCCGTTCCTCGCGGCACACGCCGATCCCGCCGACGGTGCTGCCGTCGCCGTCCTCGAGCAGGCCGGTGGACGGCCGGTCGAGACGAACGTCGAGCTGGTGCGGGGGCTCGCATGACCAAGACATCGCGCGGCATCGAGGCCGCCGGCACCGTCGTCGAAGGACTGCGGAACGCGACGTTCCGCGTCGAACTGGATAACGGGCACGTCGTGCTCGCGCACATCAGCGGGAGGATCCGGAAGAACTACATCAAGATCGTCCCGCTCGACCGGGTGCTCGTGGAGATCAGCCCGTACGACCTCACCCGGGGGCGCATCATCTTCCGGTACCGGAGCTGACGGGTACCGGAAGTGACGGGCGGGCCGGATCGGTCAGGAATCGAGAAGCGGTCGGAATCTGCAGGTCATAGCGTTATCGACATGACAACCTCCCTGCAGACACCGATCCGTTCCCTCACCCTCGAGGTGGCCGACCAGGCCGCCGCCCAGGCGTTCTACGACACGGCCTTCGGCCCCGACCACGGCCTGAGCTTCACGGCTGCCACCGAGCCGTCCACCGGCTTCCGCGGGTTCGTGGTCTCGCTGGTCGTGGCCGAGCCGGCCGTCGTCGACTCCTTCGTCGCGCCCGCCCTTGCGGCGGGTGCGACGGAGATCAAGCCCGCGCGGAAGTCCTTCTGGGGCTACGGCGCCGTCTTCCGCGCGCCCGACGGCACGCTCTGGAAGATCGCCTCGTCGTCGAAGAAGAACACCGGTGCGCCGCTGCGGACGGTCGGCGACATGGTGCTGCTCCTCGGCGTCGACGACATCTCCGTCACCAAGGCCTTCTACGTCGAGCACGGGATGTCGGTGGCGAAGAGCTTCGGCCGCAAGTACGTCGAGTTCGACGCCGCGCCCGGCGCGGTGAAACTCGCCCTGTACGGGCGGAAGTTCGCGGCCAAGGACGCCGGCGTGGCGGTGGAGGAGCGGCTCGCACCGCCTGCAGATCGACGGTGCCCTGGGCGCGCTCACCGACCCCGACGGCTTCGTCTGGCGGTGACGCCCGCGCCGCCGGGCGGCGCACGCCGAACGGTGCGCTGCCGTGACCGGGTAGCGTCGACGTCCGTGAACCGGACCACCGAACTGGCGCTCGGCGTCCTCGCCGACGAGGCGTTCGGCGACCCGCGCAGCTACCACCCCGTGGCCGGGTTCGGCACCGCCGCGGCGGTGCTCGAGCGGCGGATGTACGCACCGTCGAAACTCCGCGGCGCCGCGTACACGGCGATCCTCGTCGGCGGCGCGGCCGCGCTCGGCTACGCGGGCCGGAACGTCCCGGGCGCCACCGCCGTCGGCACGTGGGCGGTCGTCGGGGAGCGGGCCTGCGAACGGTCGGGGCCACGCTGGGCGCGGACCTCGAGCGCGGCGACGTCACGGCCGCGCGGACCCTGCTCCCGAGCCTGTGCGGGCGCGACCCGTCGGTCCTCGAATGCGCCGGCCTCGCCCGCGCCGCCACGGAGTCGGTCGCCGAGAACACCTCCGACGCGGCGGTGGCCCCGCTCTTCTGGGGCGCCGTCGCGGGCCTGCCGGGCCTGCTCGCGTACCGCGCGGCGAACACGCTCGATGCGATGGTCGGCTACCGAAACGACCGCTACACCGAGTTCGGGTGGGCCGCCGCACGCCTGGACGACGTGCTCAACTACGTGCCCGCCCGGCTCGCCGGCGCCGTCACCGTCGCCCTCGCCCCGACGGTGGGTGGGGCACCGTCGGACGCCCTGCGGGCCTGGCGGAACGATGCGCGCAAGCACCCGAGCCCCAACGCGGGCGTGGCGGAGGCGACGGCCGCGGGCGCACTGGGCCTGCAGTTGGGCGGGCGCACGCAGTACGCGCACGGCGTGGAACTGCGGCCCACCCTCGGCGACGGCCGGGCACCCGAGCCCCGCGATCTGGCCCGCGCCGCGCGCCTGTCGCTCGCGGTCGAGCTGGGAGCCCTGGCGGCTACTGCCCTTTGCGTCCGTACCGGTCGGCGAGCCTGGCGGCGCGCGCGGCCTCGGGGGTGATCTCGGGCGCGTCGTCCGCCGGGTCCGGACCGGCGTCGGCTGCGGTGCCCGCCTCGTACACCGCCTTGTCCTCGCGACGCCGGCGCACCTCCGACCACACGAAGTACCCGATCGCGAGCGGCGCCATGATCCCGAACGCCAGCCACTGCAGCCCGTACGAGAGGTACGGGCCCGCGTCCAGCATCGGCAGCGGCACGGCGCCGAGTCCGCCGGGCTGGTCCTCCGCCAGGTTGAGGTATCCCGGCGCGAACGCGATGCCCAGCGCCGGCCCGATCGCGGCCGGGTCGATCGCGTACACCTGCAGGTATCCGCTCTCGGTGCGCGGCCCGCGGCTCGGGTCGGTCTTCTCGGGGGCGCGGATGCGGGCCTGGATCGTGACCGGCTCCGACGGTGGCGGTGCGAACTCCGGCACCACGCCGCCGGTGGGGGTGCGGACGAAGCCGCGGTCCACGAGATAGGTCGCGCCGTCGTCGGCGGCGAACGGGACGAGCACCTCGTACGCGGGGTTGCCGTCCTGGTTCCGCAGCCGGGCGAGTGTCTGCTTGTCGCCGAGGTAGGTGCCGGTGAGGACAACCCGGCGCCACTCGGCGTCCTTCGGCACGTCCGCGCGCCCGCCCAGGAGCTGCGCGGCCGGCACCGGCGCGGCGTTCACGGAGTCGCTGATCTGCTGGTTGCGGTGGCTCGTCGAAGTGTTCTTGCCCAACTGCCACGGCGCGAGCACCGACCAGCACAGCGCGGTGAACGCGAGCGCCGCCACCGCCAGCGCGATCCACCGCGGTTGGAGGACGACCCTGACCCAGTTAGGCAAGGCGCTCACGCGTCCAGTCGATCAGGCCGGGCATCGCGTCCTCCACCTGGGTGAGCGTCGCGCGGAACTCGTCGACGTCGCCGTAGTACGGGTCGGGCACGCTCTCGTGCGAAGCATCGGGGTCGAAGGTGCGCAGCAGTCGCAGCCGGTCCTCCGGAACCCCGAGGGCGCGCAGCGGTGCCACGTGGGAACGATGGAGCGCCACCACGAGGTCGGCGCCGAGGTGATCGGCGGTGACCTCCGCCGCCGCGTGCTCGGTGGGGTAGCCGGCCTCCGCCAGCACCTCCCGGGCGCGCCGGTCCGCGGGGTCGCCCTCGTGCCAGCCGCCGGTACCCGCGCTGGTGACGCGCACCCGGTCCGCGAGCCCGGCGTCGGCCACCGCGCGCTCGTAGACGATCCGGGCGATCGGCGACCGGCAGATGTTGCCGGTGCACACGAAGGTGACATGCAGCGGGGTTTTCACGCCTCCATCTTGCCCGACCGCGGCGAACCGCGATTGCGGTGCTGCCCGCCTACGCTGGCAGTCATGAGGCTCGCAGACGTGATCGACATGCTCGATGCGGCGTACCCGCCGCGGCTCGCGGAGGGATGGGACAGCGTCGGGCTGGTCTGCGGGGATCCGCAGGACGACGTGGACCGGGTGCTGGTGTGCGTGGACGTCACCGAGGCGGTGGTCGAGGAGGCGCTCGCGCGCGGCGCGCAGCTCGTGATCGCGCACCATCCGCTGCTACTGCGCGGCGTGGACACGGTAGCCGCCAGCACGCCGAAGGGCGCCTGGTCCACCGCCTGATCCGCGGCGGCTGCGCCCTGTTCACCGCCCACACCAACGCCGACCGCGCCCGCGGCGGCGTGAACGACGCACTCGCCGCGGCGCTCGGGCTCGAGGTGACCGGGCCCGTCGAGTATTTGGGCGCGGAGGCGCTGGACCGGTGGGGCGTGATGGTTCCGCCGGCCCAGGCCGACGAGGTCCTGACCGCCATGTTCGATGTGGGCGCGGGCGAGGTGGGGGAGTACTCCGAGTGCGCCTGGCGGGTCGACGGTGCCGGCCAGTTCCGGCCCGGCGACGACGCCAACCCGACGATCGGCACGGCGCGCGAGCTCACGCGGCTCACCGAGACCCGGGTCGAGCTCGTCGCCGACCGGCGCGTTCGCGATCAGGTCCTGCAGGCGCTCAAGGACTCCCATCCGTACGAGGAGCCCGCGTACGACGTCGTCGAGCTGGCCGGCGGCGATCGGGAATGGGGGCTGGGGCGCGTGGGCACGCTGCCGCAACCGCTGACGCTCACGGAGTTCACGGCCCGCGTCGCCGCCGCGCTCGGCGCGCCGGTGCGCGCCGCCGGGGATCCGGAGGCGGGCATCGGCACCGTCGCCGTGTGCGGGGGCGCCGGGGATTCGCTGCTGGGCACCGTTTCCCGGCTGGGTGTGGACGCCTACGTCACCGGCGACCTGCGGCACCACCCCGTCGACGAACACCTGCGCGCCGGCGGCCCCGCCGTCGTCGACGCGGGGCACTGGGCGACCGAGTTCCCGTGGTGCGCCGCGGTGGCCGAGCTGCTGTGGCCGTTCCTCGACGTCGAAGTCCACGCCGCCCCGACCGATCCGTTCACGGTGTGCGCCGCGCCCCGGCGGATGCGTAGAGTGGCGCAGATGAACGCTGATCCGGCCGCCCAACGCTCCCTGCTGGACCTCGCCGAGGTGGACGCGGAGATCTCCCGCCTGGCCCACCGCGCAACGCACCTGCCGGAGGACGCCGAGATCGCCGAGCTCGAGAAGCGCGCGACCACCGAGCGCGACGAGTCGGTGCGCGTGTCCATCCTGGTCGAGGACCTGGACCGCGACATCGCGAAGCTCGAGAAGGAGGTCGAGCAGACCCGCCTGCGCGAGCAGAAGGATCGCGAGCTGATGGCGTCCGGGCGGGTCGCGGCCAAGCAGCTCACCGAACTCGAGCACGAGCTGCGCGGCCTGGAGCGCCGCCAGTCCGTGTTGGAGGACGAGGAGCTCGAGCTCATGGAGAGGCGCGAGGCCGTCGAGCTCGACCAGCAGCGCGCCGAGGCCACCGTCAACGCCACCGCGGACGAGATCGCCGCCGTGGCGCGCCGCCGCGAGGAGGCGCTCAAGGACATCGACGTGGCGCGCACGCGCACCGCCGCCACCCGCGACGGCCTGGTGGGCGGTCTCCCGGAGGCCCTGTACGCGGAGTACGAACGGCGCCGGGCCGCCTCCGGTGCCGGCGCGGGGCTCCTCCAGGCCCGACGGTGCGGCGCCTGCCGCCTCGAGCTGGACCGGGGCTTCCTCGATGCGGTCGCCCGCAAGCCCGCCGACGAGGTGGTGCACTGCGACGAGTGCGGCGCGATCCTGGTGCGGACGAACGAGTCCGGTCTGCCGCAGGGTAAGCCCGAGGAATGACCGGCGCACCGACCGACCCGCAGGTGGGCGGCCCGGAGGAACGTGGCCCGGAGAAGCGCAGGCCGGAGGAGCGCGGCCCGGTGCAGCGCGGCGGATGGACCACGTCCGCCCACGAGCCCACGCGGGTGATCCTGCTGCGCCACGGCCAGACGCCCGCCTCGGTGCAGCGGCTGTACTCGGGGCGCGGCAACCCGTCGCTCACCGACGCCGGCCGCGAGCAGGCGCGCCGGGCCGCGGACCTGCTGCGCGACACGCGGATCGACGCGATCCTGACCTCGCCGCTGGACCGCGCGCGGCAGACCGCCGACGCGGTGAACGCGGGCCGCGGGCTCACCGTCGAGGTCGAGGACGGGCTGATCGAGACCGACTTCGGCGCGTGGGAGGGCCTGTCGTTCGGCGCGGCGCGCGAGCGCGACCCGGAGCTGCACTCCCGGTGGCTCGGCGACACCGCGGTGGCCGCGCCCGGGGGCGAGAGTTTCGACGAGGTGCACGCCCGCGTCGCCGCCGTGCTGGAGCGGGTCGCCATCGAGCACGCCGGCCGCACCGTGCTGCTCGTCTCGCACGTCACCCCGATCAAGACCGCGCTGCGCATCGCGCTCGACGTCGGCCCCCAGCTGCTGTACCGGCTGCACCTGGACCTCGCGTCGATCTCGATCGCCGATTTCTACCCGGACGGCGTCGCCTCGGTGCGCCAGGTGAACCGGACGGCGGGCCTGTAGTCGGGGCACGCCGGGTACTCTGTACGGCGCGGACGAGCTGACCGGGCGGCCGCGGCGTCGGGAACCGTCTGCTCCGCAGGCAGGCCCGCGTCGAGGAAAGTCCGGACTCCACAGGGCAGGGTGGTTGCTAACGGCAACCCGGGGTGACCCGCGGGACAGTGCCACAGAGAACAGACCGCCCGGGCTCCGGCCCGGGTAAGGGTGAAACGGTGCGGTAAGAGCGCACCAGCGCGGCGGGTGACCGTCGCGGCTCGGTAAACCCCACCCGGAGCAAGATCGAAGGCGCCACCGCACGGTGGCGCTGCGCGTGTACGAGGGCTGCCCGCCCGAGCGCGCGGGTGGATCGCTCGAGGCACCCGGCGACGGTGTGTCCAGATGGATGGTCGCCCCCGGCCACGGCGACGTGGCCGGGACAGGATCCGGCTTACACGTCAGCTCGTCCGCCCTTCTCGGTCCCGCCTCCCGATACGATCGGGGCGTGGACGAGATCATCGAGTACCTCCGCAGGCTGCCCGGTGTCACGGTGCAGACGGTGGCCCTGGTGACGCCACGGCCGACGGGACACCTCTGCCGGAGATCGCGTGGGGTGACACGTTCGCCTACTACACCCCGGACGGCGAGCCCGGCGTCATGCCGTTCGCCACGATCGTCACCAAGGACTACCCGGGCGATACGCTCTCGCGCCTCGACCGCGACGGCGCTTTCCGGGTGAACGCGAACGTCGGCCGTGAGGCCTTCGCGGAGCTGATCGGTTACCCGCCCGCCGAGCACGCGGTCCGGGCGGGCGAGTGGGATTACGCGGCCGACGGTGCCGTGGTCCCGCACCCGTTGTACGCGAAGCTGGGGTGGGTGTCTGTCGTCAACCCGGGCACCGTCGGGGTCGCGGCCGGGCCGATCGATCGGGCCCGCACCCACGCGGAAAAGTCGTAGAAACCTGTCAGTGTCCCGCACTACCGTTGTCGGCATGACACACGGTGACAGCGGTGACTGGGCGATCGAGGCTGAGAATCTGGTGAAGCGCTTCGGCGATTTCACCGCGGTGAACGGGGTGAGTTTCCAGGTGCCGCGCGGCACGGTCCTGGGCATGCTCGGTCCGAACGGCGCGGGGACGACGACGTGCGTGCGCATGATGACCACGCTGTCGCCGCCCACCTCGGGCACCGCGCGCATCGCCGGGTTCGACGTGCGGGAGCAGCCGGCGCAGGTGCGCCGCAGCATGGGCCTCACGGGCCAGGCCGCCACCGTGGACGAGATCCTCACCGGCCGGGAGAACCTGCGGATGATCGGCGGGCTGTACGGCATCCCGAAGGCGGTGCTCCGGCGCCGCTCGGAGGAGCTGTTGGAGCAGTTCTCGCTCACCGACGCGGGGAACAAGCAGGTCAAGGCGTACTCGGGCGGAATGCGCCGCCGGCTGGACCTGGCGGTCAGCCTGCTCACCGCGCCACCCGTGCTGTTCCTGGACGAGCCCACCACGGGGCTCGACCCGCGGGCCCGCTCGGAGCTGTGGGACGTACTGCGGGAGCTGGTGCGGCAGGGCACCACGTTGCTCCTCACCACGCAGTACCTCGAGGAGGCCGATCAGCTCGCGGACGACATCGTGGTCATCGACAAGGGAACGGTGATCGCGCAGGGCACCCCGTTGCAGCTCAAGGAACGGGCGGGCACCGCCAGCCTGGTGCTCACGGTCTCCCAGCCAGCCGACCTGCCGCGCGCCCGCGAGATCCTCGCCGGCCTCGGCGGCGAGGTCTTCGTGGACGAGGGCGCGCGCCGGGTCAGCACTCCGTCCGACGGGCTGGCCGACCTGAACCGCGTGGTCGCGCTGTTCGCCGACAGCGGCATCGAGGTGGACGATCTGGGACTGGCGCGGCCGAGCCTGGACGACGTCTTCCTCTCTCACGGGCAAACCCGCCGAGCCGTCCGCCCCGCAGAACGACGACGCCGAGGAGGCGCACGCATGACCACCATCACCCCGGTGAGCGCGGTGGAGACGCATCAGACCACGCTCTGGCAGCAGTCCTGGATCATGGTCCGGCGCAGCCTGATCCACACCAAACGGATGCCCGAGATGCTCTCCGACGTCACGATCCAGCCGATCATGTTCACACTGCTGTTCGCGTTCGTGTTCGGTGCCGCCATCCCCACCCAGGGCGTCTCCTACCGCGAGTACCTGCTGCCCGGCATCCTCGGGCAGACGATGGTGTTCACGTGTTTCGTCGTGGCGGGCGGCCTCACGACCGATCTCGACAAGGGCATCATCGACAGGTTCCGCTCACTGCCGATCAGTCGGTCGGCGGTCCTGATCGGCCGCAGTATCGCGAGCCTGATGCACTCGTCGATCGGCATCGTCGTCATGGCGGTCACGGGACTCGTGATCGGCTGGCGGATCCGCACCAACCCGGTGGACGCCGTGCTCGGCTTCGCCGTCCTGCTCCTGTTCGGCTTCGCGATGATCTGGTTCGGCATCCTCGTCGGCTGCGCCATGCAGTCGATCGAGGCGGTCAACGGGTTCATGTTCGCCACGATGTTCCCGATCACGTTCCTGTCCAACGCGTTCGTGCCCACGGAGGGGATGGCGTCGTGGCTCCGGGCGATCGCCGAGTGGAACCCGGTGTCGTCGCTCGTGCAGTCCATGCGGGTGCTCTGGGGCAACAGCGTACCCCTGCGGCCGGACGCGCCGTGGTCGCTGCAGCACCCGGTGGCGGCCACGGTGATCTGGTCGATCGCGCTCACCGTGGTGTTCGCGCCGCTCGCGCTGCGCGCGTTCAACAAGCGCACCGTCGACTGGTGTCAGGCGAGTGATCGGAGAACCCCTGCCCCCACGCATCACCGAGCCCGAGCGTCGCCAGCGGTTGCTGGACAGTGGCGCCATCTACACCGCTCAGCGGTCGGTACGGGGCGATGCCGTCAGCCAGGACCGGCGTCTGAAGTTCGACGGCGTCGCCCGGTACCTGCAGGACACGGGGCAGGACCACCTGCGGCACGTCGACTACGAGGACGTGCACCCGTACTGGGTGGTGCGCCGCACGGTGATCGAGATGATCGAGGGCGGCGACCAGCCCGACATCCTCACCGTGGAGCGCTGGGGCTCGAAGATGGGCTCGCGCTGGTGCAACGTGCGCATCGGCATCGACGGCCGCAAGGGCACCCGGATCGAGACCGAGGCGTTCTGGATCAACTTCAACATCGACACGCTGACGCCGTCGGCGCTGAGCGAGACGTTCCTGAGCACGTTCGGCGCGGCGGCGGAGCCCGGCGTCCTGCGCTGGAAGCAGTGGCTCGACCCGAAGCCGCATCCCGACGCGGTCGAGGTGCCGTTCCTGTTGCGCGCGGCGGATCTGGACATCATCCAGCACGTCAACAACGCGGTCTACTGGACGGCGCTGGAGGAGGTGCTGGCGACGCAGCCGGACCTGCGCGAGCGGCTACCGCTGCGCGGCATCGTCGAGCACAACTCCGCCCTACAGATCGAGGACGCCCCGCGGCTGCTCGCGCACCGCGACGGCGACGTCCTCTACGCCTGGCTCGTCGCGGGCGATCGCACCGCCGCGGCCATGAGCGTCGAGGCACTGCCCGCGGACACGCAGGCGGACGGGGCGCAGGCGGACGGGGCGTAGCGTGGCCGGCATCCCGATGCGCGGCCCCGTCCCGTCCAGCGACGTCGACTTCGGTTCGGTCCGTGCCGAGTTCGAGCTGGTCGAGGCGTTCGAGGCCGGCGTCGAGGCCGAGGCCGCCGCGGCGGCGGACCGGCACCCGCAGGGGGGCGGACCGTCGGGACATCGAGTTCGTGACGATCGACCCGCCCGGGTCCAAGGATCTCGACCAGGCCGTGCACATCGCCGCGGACGGCGACGGCTACCTCGTGCACTACGCGATCGCCGACGTGGGCGCGCTGGTCGCGCCCGGCGGTGCCCTCGAGGCCGAGACCCGCCGACGGGGCCAGACGATGTACCTGCCCGACGGTTCCGTCCCGCTGCACCCGCGATCGCTGTCCGAGGGCGTGGGATCGCTGCTGCCCGGTCAGGACCGGGCCGCGGCGCTGTGGGAGATCCGAATCGACGCCGCGGGCGAGGTCGCCTCGGCCACCGTGGCCCGCGCGCTCGTCCGCTCCCGCGCGCAGCTCGACTACGCCGGCGTGCAGGCCGATTTCGACGCCGGCCGCGTGCACCCGAGCATCGCCCTCCTCGCCGAGGTGGGGAAGCTGCGCCAGGCGTGGGGCCGTGTGCACGGCGCCGTCGACCTGCGGCTCCCCGCCCAGGAGGCGGTACAGGGCCCGGACGGGTGGACGCTGCGGATCGAACCGCGCACCGATTTCGACGCCTACAACGCCCAGATATCGCTGCTCACCGGCGTGTGCGCGGCGACGATCATGATCGACGCCGGCATCGGCCTGCTGCGGACCCTCCCCGCGGCGCCCGCCGACGCCGTCGCCGACCTGCGCCGCACCGCCGCCGCGCTGGGCGCGGACTGGCCGCAGGGCGTCGGCGTCGGCGACTTCCTGGCCGGGCTCGACGTCGAGACCCCGCAGGGGCTGGCCGTGATGAGCGACGCCACCCGCCTGCTGCGCGGGTCCGGGTACACGGCGTTCGGTGCCGGTGCGGCACTGCCGGACGACCATGCGCACGCCGGGGTGGGCGCGCCGTACGCGCACGTCACCGCCCCGCTGCGGCGCACGGCGGACAGGTACGCCACCGAGGTGTGTCTCGCCGCGTGCGCGGGCACGCCGATCCCGGTGGGCCTCGGGCGCCCTCACCGACGTCGCCGAGACCATGCAGCGCACGAACGGCACGGCGAACAAGGTGGACCGGGCGTGCATCGACCTCACCGAGGCCGTGATCCTGGCCGACCGGGTGGGGGAGGACTTCGCGGCGATCGCGGTGCGTGACGATCAGGTGCTGCTCGACGATCCCGTGGTCATGGCCCCGTGCACGGGCACGCCGCCCGAGGGCAGCCGGGTGAACGTGCGCCTGGAGACCGCGGACGTTGCCGCCAGAAAGGTGTCCTTCGCGTACGACGACGCGCTAGTTTGAGATGCATGAGTCGTCGCCTCGTCCTCATTCCCGCACTCGCAGCCCTGGTCGCGCCGCTGGCGCCGCGTTCGTCGCCGCCCCGGCGGCCGCGGCGCCCACCTGCGCCGACTACACGTTCATCGGCGTCGCCGGTTCCGGTGAGGGCCGCGAGGCGGGCGGCCTCGGCACCACGGTGAACGCCGCGGCGCAGGCCTTCGCGGCCCGCGTCCGCGCCGCGGACAAGACGGTGGCGATCCGGCCCATCCACTACCCGGCCGCGCCCGTGCCCACCGGCCTGGACAAGCTGGGCGGGTTCCTGGCCAGCATCAACACCGGCGCCGCGAACACCCAGGGCGACGTGGGCATCGTCACCAAGGCCTGCCCGTCGACGAAGATCGTGCTCGTGGGCTTCTCGCAAGGCGCCTCCGCAGTGCACCGCGCGCTGCAGCGCCTCGGCGACACGAAGCAGATCGTCGGCGCCGCGCTGATCGCCGACCCGGACCGCATCCCGAACGACACCACCCGCTACCTCGGCAGCGCGCCCCGCTCGCAGGGCATGGCGCAGGCCTCGGCGATGATCAGCGGCGCGAACCCCGCGCCGATCCCCGCACGGGTGGGCGGCCGCACGATCACCGTGTGCACCGCGGGGGACCCGGTGTGCCACTGGACGGGCAACCTCGCCGACACCGTGACCGACTCGCACAAGTCCTACTCCGGCGCCGATATCGGCGGCCGCCTCGCCGGCCTCGCCGGGCTCTGACGGCTCAGGCGGCCCGGCGCGGGAGGGCGTCGGCGCGGGAGGGCGCGTCAGCGGAGCTTGCGCAGGAGCGCGGGCAGCGCCTCGCGGGCCGGGCGGCGCGCCACTCCTCGGCCGCATCGAGCCGGCCGAGCCGGAACGCGATCGACGGGTCCGTGGTCTCCGCGGCGAGCTCGGTCACCGCGTCGCGCGCGATGGTGGCGTCCTGGAACTCGCCGAGCCGGGTCTGCACCTTCGCCAGCGCCTTCACCTCGTGCCGCAGGTCACCGCGCACCACCGGGTCGACCACGGCGGACGCGTACCGCAGCCGCTTGGCGTGCTTGCGCACCGCGTGCACGTCCTCGTCGGTGCAGGTGGGCAGCGCGAGGAGGCCCGCGGACTGCCGCGCGAACGAGCGGATCCGCTTGTCCAGCAGCGGGGCCAGGCTCTTGACGGCCGGCTGGTCCGCCCGCTCGCGCAGGGGCGGGTCGGCGATGAACGCGTCGATCGCGTCCAGCAGCACGAAATAGCGGTCGGAGCGGAGCGCGATGCCCACGCGTGACCAGCCGCGAGCCTCCGCGGCCCGCTGCCGCTGGGCGAGGGCGGCGCCCGCGCCCGCCAGGTCACCGTCGAACGCCTCGAACCGCTGCGCCAAGACCTCCGCGTCGCGCACCGCGCCGAGGATCGAGGCCAGCAACTTGAGCTCCGAGCTCAGCGCGGCCCGCGACGGGCCCTCGAAGAAGCCCGAGAACTCCGTCAGCACGCTGCGCAGCTGCCGCGTCGCGATCCGCATCTGGTGCACCGAGTCGTCGCCGCGCGCCCGGACCCGCGGATCCTCGCGCAGCAGCTTGTCGCGGTACGCGCCGAGCGCGGCCGTCAACAGCTGCCCGGCCGTCGCGCGCGACGCCTTCTTCGGCAGCTCGACGGTGCCCCGGGCCGGGTCCGAGTCGATGGCCCGCGCCAGCTTCGACGCCGCGTCGGGCCGCCCGCCGCCCGCGGCGCGGAGCGTCTTGTCGACGGCCGTCGCCGTCTTGCGGCCGAGTGGGGTGTCCGGCACCTCGAACTCCCACTCGCGCCAGTTCTTCTCGGCACCGTCGGGCAGCAGCGAGATCGAGTGCACGTGGTCGTCGACGAACTCGCCCAGGAGCTCCCCGTCCACCGCGTGGCGGTACGTGGTGTGCCGCTCGTTCTCCACGATCGCGATCGGCGCCAGCGTGCGTCCGCGGACCACCGCGCGCACGCGCTCGGTGAGCTCGGCCGGCACCTCGGCGGCGGCACCGTCGGGCTCGTCGCCGAGCGGCGCGGTCACCTCCCGGCGGTCGGCACCGTCGGGCAGCTTGAGGTGCCACCCGTCGTCCTTGCCGCCCGTGCGGCGCCGCAACGTGATCCGGTTCGCGGACAGGTCCAGCGCCTCGGTGTCGTAATACACGGCCACCAGGTGGAAAACCTCGTCGGTGGTGGTGCTGTCCACCCCGGGCACCGCGGCCAGAGACGGCGCCGCGGTGGCGGCGTCCACCTCGTACTTGGTCTCGATCTCGCGCTGCTCGGCCATCGGCTATCTGTCCCTTGCGTATCGGTCGGTGGCGTCGATGAGTGCCGAGCGGATGCCCGGCTCGAAGGCGGAGTGCCCGGCGTCCGGGACCATGACGAACTCGGCGGACGGCCAGGCGCGGTGCAGGTCCCACGCGCTGCGCGCCGGGCACACCACGTCGTAGCGGCCCTGGACGATCACGCCCGGGATGCCGGCGATGCGGCCGATGTCGCGCAGCAGCTGCCCCTCGCCGAGGAATCCGCCGTTCACGAAGTAGTGGTTCTCGATCTGCGCGAACGGGATCGCGAACCGCGGGTCGTCCGCGTCCGCGGCCTTCTCCGGCGTGTTGATCAGGTGGCTGGTGCCGCGCTCCCACTTCGACCACGCCTTCGCCGCGCGCAGCGCGACGTCCTGGTCGGGGGAGTGCAGCAGCCGGTGGTAGGCCGCGATCTTGTCGGCCGACGGTGCCCGGTCCGCCTCGTCGAGCGGCGCCAGGTACTCCTCCCAGTCGTCCGGATAGATGTGGGAGGCACCGTCGTTGTAGTACCAGTCGAGCTCGCTGCGGCGCAGCAGGAAGATGCCGCGCAGCACCAGCTCCGTGACCCGGTCCGGGTGGGCCGGGCGTAGGCCAGGCCCAGCGTGGAGCCCCAGGACCCGCCGAACACCTGCCACTTCTCGATGCCGAGGTGTTCCCGGATGCGCTCGATGTCGGCGATCAGGTGGGGCGTGGTATTCACGGCCAGCCGGTCGGCGAGTGAATCCCCCTCGCCGGAGGGCTGATCCGCGATGTGCGGCTTGCTCTGCCCGCAGCCGCGCTGGTCGAAGACCACGATCCGGTACGCCGCCGGGTCGAAGAACCGGCGGCACTCGGGGAGGTGCCGCCGCCCGGGCCGCCGTGGACGAACACCACGGGCTTGCCCGCGGGGTTCCCGCTCTGCTCGACGTACAGGAGCTGGCCGTCGCCCACGTCCAGCAGCTCGGTGCGGTAGGGCTCGATCTCGGGGTAGAAGTCCCCTCGGGGGCTCCGCCCCCGAGCACCCCGGTCGTGTTCTCCTCCGTCATCAGAATCCGTGCTCCGGTCCGGGGAACTCGCCCGAGGCGACCTCCGCCACGTAGTCCTGGGCGCCGCGCAGCAGCTCGTCGCCGATGCTCGCGTACTTCTTGACGAACCGCGCCGTGCGGCCGCGGTTGAGGCCGGAGAAGTCCTGCCACACCAGCACCTGGCCGTCGCACTGGTTGCCGGCGCCGATCCCGATCGTGGGGATCGAGATCTCTTTCGTGACTTGGGCGGCCACGTCCGACGGCACCATCTCCAGCACCACGGAGAAGGCGCCGGCGCTGTCCACCGCCTTCGCGTCGAGCCGGATCTTGTCGGCCGCCTCGTCGCCGCGGCCCTGAACCCGGTTGCCGCCCAGCGAGTTCACCGACTGGGGCGTGAAGCCGATGTGCGCCATCACGGGGATGCCGCGGCGCTGCAGGAATTCGATGGTGGGCGCCATGTGCACACCGCCCTCCAGCTTCACCGCCTCGGCGCCGGCCTTCATCAGCTTCGCGGCGCTGCGGTAGGCCTGCTCCGGGGACTCCTCGTAGCTGGCGAACGGCATGTCCGCCACCACGAGCGCGTACTTGGTGCCGCGGCGCACCGCGGCGACCATCGCCGCCATCACGTCCAGCTCCATCGGCAGCGTGGAGTCGAACCCGTACACGGTGTTCGCTGCGCTGTCGCCGATCAGTAGGGCGGTGACGCCGGCCTCGTCGAAGATCGAGGCGGTCATGTAGTCGTAACTGGTGAGCATCGCCCACTTCTCGCCGCGCTCCTTGAGCTCGGCCAGGTGGTGGATGCGCACCTTCTTCCGGGCCGGCGCGTTCCCGGCGCCGGTTCCGCTTCCGTAGACGGGGCTCTCGCTCATCGTGCTCGCTCCATTCCCTCTGTCCCAGCCGGTCTCTCCGGTCCGGGCAGTCTGTTACGCCGGGTCGTGCCAGCGATTGGTGATCGGCATCCTCCGGTCGCGGCCGAAGGCCTTGGGCGTGACCTTCGGTCCCAGGGGGTACTGCCGGCGCTTGTACTCGGCGCGGTCCACGAGCCGGGCCACCTTGCGGATCAGCTCGGGTTCGTAACCGGCCTCGGCGATCTCGGCGACGCCCTGGTCCTGCTCGACATAGCGCCGCAGAATGTCGTCGAGGATGTCGTAGTCCGGCAGCGAATCGCTGTCCTTCTGGTCCGGCCGCAGCTCGGCCGACGGCTCCTTGGTGATCGAGTTCTCCGGGATCGGCGGGGTCTCGCCGCGCTCGATCGCCACCTTGTTGCGCCATCGTGCGAGGTCCCACACCAGCGACTTCTCGACGTCGCGGATCGGCGCGTAGGCGCCCACCGCGTCGCCGTAGATGGTCGAATAGCCCACGGCCAGTTCGCTCTTGTTGCCGGTGGCCAGCACCAGGTGCCCGTCCAGGTTCGACAGCGACATCAGCGTCATGCCGCGGCACCGCGCCTGGATGTTCTCCTCGGCGAGGCCGCTCAGGTGCAGCTGGCCGACGAACGACTCCACCATGTGCTCGATCGGCTCGAACCGGAAGTGGATACCCATGCGGCGCGCCTGATCCGCGGCGTCGTCCTTGGAGTGGTCCGAGCTGTACTTGGACGGCATGCCCACGCCGTACACGTTGTCGGCGCCCACCGCGTCGGCGGCGATCACGGCCACCAGGGCCGAGTCGATGCCGCCGGACATGCCCAGCGCGACGGTGCGCCCGCCCACCTTGTGCACGTAGTCCCGCGTGCCGGTGACCAGCGCGGCCCAGATCTGTGCGGTCTCGTCGAGCTCGGCCGGGCGGGCGGCACCGTCGACGGTGGCGGTGGTGGGCCGGGCGGCCAGCGCGACCGTCTCGACGGCCCACCCGGCGACCTCGGCATCGTGCGGGCGGCCGAGCGCGGGGACGTCGGTGAGAGTGGTCGTCTCGACGAACTGCGCGCCGGGCGCCCAGTCGCCGCCCGGCAGCGTGACGAACGAGTCACCGTCGAAGACGAGTTCGTCCTGGCCGCCGACCAGGTTGACGTAGATCAGCGGCGCGCCTGCTTCGGCCACGCGCGCGGCGGCGATCTCGCGCCGCTGCGCCGGCTTGCCCACCTCGAACGGGCTGGCGTTGAGGCACAGCACCGCGTCGACGCCGAGCGCGCCCAGGCCGGCCACGGGACCGTCGGGCCACCAGACGTCCTCGCAGATGGCCAGGCCCAGCCGCACCCCGTCGACGTCGAGGACGACCAGCCGGTCGCCGGGCGTGAACCAGCGCTTCTCGTCGAAGACGCCGTAATTGGGCAGGAAGTGCTTGTCGTAGCGGGCGACGAGCCGGCCGCCGTGCAGGACTCCGGCGGCGTTGCGGGCGCCGCCGGTGGGGTTCGTGCTGGTCTCGGGGGCGTCCGGATCGCGGTCTAGGAAGCCGACGACCACGATCAGGTCGCCGCAGCCGGCGGCGTCGAGGGCACGGGCGAGCTCGTGGACCGCTTCGCGGGAGTCGACCGCGAAGGACCGACGGAGCAGCAGGTCCTCCACCGGATAACCGGTGAGGGCCATCTCGCCGAACACGGCGACCTGGGCACCGTGCTGGGCTGCCTCACGAGCGGCGGCGGTGATGCGGGTGACGTTGGCGTCCAGATCACCCACGACGGGGTTGATCTGGCACGCCGCGACACGAAGGGGCGTCATGGCTCAACCCTAGCGTCCCTCGGTTGCGGCCCGGCGCGTGGCAGGATCGGTGGAATGAAGGCCCGCAAGCCCCTCGTCGCCGCGTTCGCGCTCGCCTCCGCCGTCACCCTCGCGGGGTGCTCGGTCCAGATCGGCGGCGACCCCGTTCCGTCGGAGAGCTCGACGGTGTTCGGCGGCGCGACGGAGCCCGGCGGGGCCGCCCCGAGTGGACCCTCGGGCCTGAAGAAGTACTACGGACAGAAGCTGGACTGGGGCTCGTGCGCCGAGATGGCCAAGACCGACGAGGTGCAGGAGTACGACCGGCAGCGGCTCGAGTGCGCGCAGCTGACCGTGCCGATCGACTACAACGACCCGTCCGCGGGCGAGACGAAGCTCGCGGTGGCGAAGGTGAAGGCGTCGGGGAAGAAGCAGGGGTCGCTGCTGATGAACCCCGGCGGGCCCGGTGGGTCGGGCGTGCAGCAGGTGGCGGCGAAGTCGATGGACGCCGACAAGTTCGAGATCACCAGCACGTTCGACCTCGTGGGCTGGGATCCGCGCGGGGTGGGCGCGAGCTCGCCCGCGGTGCGGTGCTTCAGCGACAAGCAGCGCGACGAGAACCGGCTCTCCACGCTGGCCTTCGACAACTCGCCGGCGGGCATCGCCAAGCAGGAGGAGTTCAACGAGTCGCAGGCCGACCTGTGCGCCGAGAAGATGGGCAAGAAGTTCCTCGAGCACGTGGGCACCGCCGACACGGTCCGGGACCTGGACGTGCTGCGCGCGGTGCTGGGCGACAAGAAGCTCACGTACCTGGGGTACAGCTACGGCACGTTCATCGGCGCGATCTACGCCGAGCGGTTCCCGGAGAACGTCCGGGCGATGGTGCTCGACGGTGCGGTCGACCCGGCGCAGGACCAGATCACGTCGAACGTGCAGCAGATGGCCGGATTCCAGACCGTGTTCGACGACTGGGCGAAGGACTGCGCCAAGCGGCCCGACTGCCCCGTGGGCACCGATCCCGCGAAGGCGACGGAGACCTACCAGCAGCTGGTGCGGCCGCTGATCGACAAGACCGTCCGCGGCCAGGGCGGCCGGCAGCTGAGCTACAACGACGCCACCACCGCGACCATCCAGGCCATGTACGCGCAGCAGCTGTGGGAGCCGCTGCGGGTGGGGCTCGCCAACCTGAAGAAGGGCGACGGCGCACTCCTGCAGCGGATCGCCGACCTGTACCTCAGCCGCGACGAGCTGGGCCGTTACTCGCCGATGATGGACGCCAACACGGCGATCAACTGCGTCGACGGCCCGGCGATCACGGACCCCGCCGAGTTGTCGCGGCTCGACCGCGAGATCCGCAAGGCCGCACCGTTCCTCGACGATGGCCGCGGCACCGGGAAGGCGGCGAAGGGCACCTGCGCGTTCTGGGCCGCCGCGCCCACGCTGAAGCCGCACGAGGTGAACGCCGTGGGCGCCCCGAAGCTCGTGGTGATCTCGACGACGCACGACCCGGCCACCCCCTACGAGAACGGCGTGAGCCTGGCGAAGCAGCTGGGCGCGTCGCTGATCAGCTTCGAGGGCAGCCAGCACACGGTGTCCCTGGACGGCAACGCGTGCGTCGACGACGCCGTCACTGCGTACCTGCGCGACCTCAAGGCCCCGGCCGCGAACCTGCGCTGCACGGCGTAGCGCTGCGGCGCCGCCGGGTGCTGTAGAGCCGGCCGGCGCGTCAGTTCGCGGCGAGCACGGTGATCGCGTAGATCAGAGTGTCACCGGGCTCGATCCCGGCGCGCGGCTCGCCCTTGGGGTAGGCGTCGGCGGCGGTCACGGAGGCGACGACGGTGGCCCCGGATCGCTGCCCCACCAGCGCGGTGCGGAATCCCGCGATCATGTCGGGCAGCGCCACCTCGGCGGACGTGGCGCGGGAGAAGGCATCGTCGAACACCCTGCCGGTGCGTCCGTTGACCCCCTGATAACAAACGGTGACCACGGAGTTCTCGGTGAGCTCGGCGCCCGAGCCCGGCTGCGTCGTGGTCGCGTGGGACGCGTCCACGCGGTACGGGGTCTCGACGGTGACCCGTGGTGCGGAGTCCTTCGTCGGCGCGATCACGGCCGCCCGGCCGGCGGCGCCCGCCAACTCCACCGGCTTCGCGCCGGGCGCGGGGGCGCCGCTGGGGCAGACGGCGATCGGGTCGGTGCCGGTGCTCGGCGCGGCCGTGGTGTCCGACGGCGAGTCGCAGCCCGCGAGCCCCACGGCGCCGATCGCGGCGGATGCCAGTGCGATGCGTGCGGATGGTGCCTTCACGCCCCGGACCCTACTCGCGGGGCCCGGCACCCGCGGGGACCCGCGGATTCCCGGCACATGTAACACGCCGTTAACACCTTCTCGCCTAGGGTCGAGCCATGGATCGGCAGCAGGAGTTCGTCCTTCGCACCATCGAGGAACGGGACATCCGCTTCGTGCGGCTGTGGTTCACCGACGTGCTCGGTTTCCTCAAGTCCGTGGCCATCGCCCCGGCCGAGTTGGAGGGCGCCTTCACCGAGGGCATCGGGTTCGACGGTTCCTCGATCGAGGGCTTCTCCCGCGTGTCCGAGGCCGACACCGTCGCCAAGCCGGACCCCAGCACCTTCCAGGTGCTGCCGTGGACCAGCGGCGACGGCGAGATGCACTCGGTCCGCATGTTCTGCGACATCGCGATGCCCGACGGTACGCCGTCCTGGGGCGACAGCCGTCATGTGCTGCGGCGGCAGCTGAACCGCGCCGCCGATCTGGGTTTCTCCTGCTACGTGCACCCGGAGATCGAGTTCTACCTGCTCAAGAAGGAGCTCGCCGCGGACGGCCGGCCGATCCCGGCCGATACGGGCGGCTACTTCGACCAGGCGGTCCACGAGTCGGCGCCGAACTTCCGGCGCAGCGCCATCGAGGCCCTCGAGGCGATGGGCATCTCCGTCGAGTTCAGCCACCACGAGGCGGGGCCGGGCCAGCAGGAGATCGACCTGCGCTACGCCGACGCGCTGTCGATGGCCGACAACGTGATGACCTTCCGCTACCTCGTCAAGGAGGTGGCGATGGCCGAGGGCGTGAAGGCCTCGTTCATGCCGAAGCCGTTCGGCAACCATCCGGGCTCGGGCATGCACACCCACATGAGCCTGTTCGAGGGGGATTCCAACGCCTTCCACGACCCGGACGACGAGCTGCAGCTCTCGGCGACGGGCAAGGCGTTCATCGCCGGCATCCTGCACCACGCGCCGGAGATCTCGGCCGTGACCAACCAGTGGGTCAACTCGTACAAGCGCCTGGTGACCGGCGACGAGGCGCCTACGGCCGCGACGTGGGGCGCCGCCAACCGGTCCGCGATGGTGCGCGTGCCGCTGTACACGCCGAACAAGGCCAGCAGCCGCCGGGTCGAGGTGCGCTCGCCCGATTCCGCGTGCAACCCGTACCTGGCCTTCGCGGTGCTGTGCGCCGCCGGGCTCGCCGGCATCAAGGGCGGCTACGACCTGCCCGAGGCCGCCGAGGACGACGTGCGGCAGATGACCGCGCGCGAGCGCCGTTCGATGGGTTTCCGGGACCTGCCGACCAGCCTGGACGACGCCCTCGTCCTGATGGAGAAGAGCGAGCTGGTGGCGGAGACGCTCGGGGAGCACGTCTTCGAATACTTCCTGCGCAACAAGTGGTCCGAGTGGAACGACTACCGGTCGGTGGTCACCCCGTTCGAGCTCGACCGCTTCCTGTCGCTGTAAGGGGTCGACGGTGCCGCCGACCAGCCGTGAGGTCCGCCGTCCCGGTGCGGGCAGGCTCGGCCTGCTCGACCCCGCCGCCGACGAGAACCTCGAACTCCTCGGATGGGCGAACGCCGAGAGCGTGGACGTGCTCTGGGCGCTGTCCCGCGCCGCCGACCCGGACTGGACGCTGCGTGCGCTGATCCGGCTGCGCGAAGCCGTCGGCGACGACTGGACGGAGGTCGACGCGCTGATCCGTGCGGACACCACGTTCCGCGGACGGCTGTTCGGGCTGCTCGGTGCCTCCGACGCGCTGGGCGACCACATGATCAGCCGCCCCGCCACGTGGCGGCTGCTCACCGACACCGCCCCGCTGCGCTCGCGCGACGACCTTATCGCGGCGATGCTCGCGACCGTCGACGCGGTGAAGGTGCCCGGGCGCGCCGACGACGACCTGTTGTACCGCGCCGCCGTCACGGGCGGCGAGGCGATCGCGAGATTGCGCGACGGCTACCGCGACCTGATCATGATCCTCGCGGCCCGCGACCTCGCGGAGCTCGTGGAGAACGAGCCGACGCTGCCGTACCCGATCGTCGGCGCGCACCTGGCCGATCTCGCGGACGCCGCCCTCACCGCCGCGCTCGCCGTGGCCGTGGCGACCGTGTACCCGGACTCCGAGCCGCAGGGCCGGCTCGCCGTGGTCGCGATGGGCAAATGTGGGGCGCGCGAACTGAATTACGTCTCGGACGTGGACGTGATCTTCGTGGCCGAACCCGCCGACGGGCCGTCGGCCCGGCTCGCGGGCGAGATGATGCGGATCGGCTCCGCCGCGTTCTTCGACGTGGACGCGGCGCTGCGCCCCGAGGGGAAGGCCGGGAGCCTCACCCGCACGCTGGAATCGCATGTGGCGTACTACAAGCGGTGGGCCAAGACCTGGGAGTTCCAGGCGATGCTCAAAGCCCGGCCGCAGACCGGCGACATGGCGCTCGGCTACGAGTATCTCGCGGCGCTCAGCCCGATGGTGTGGGAGGCGGCCGAGCGCGAGGACTTCGTGCAGGACGTGCAGGAGATGCGCCGGCGGGTCGAGGAGAACATCGCTCCCGCGCTGCGCGACCGCGAGCTCAAGCTGGGCCGGGGCGGGCTGCGTGACGTGGAGTTCGCGGTCCAGCTGCTGCAGCTCGTGCACGGCCGCACCGACGAGACCCTGCGGGAGCGGAGCACCGTCGACGCCCTGGAGGCCCTGACCGCCGGCGGGTACGTGGGCCGGGACGACGGCGCGAACTTCACTGCGAGCTACGAGTTCCTGCGCCTGCTCGAGCACCGGCTGCAGCTGCGTCGGATGGAGCGCACGCACCTGCTGCCCCGCCCGACCACGAGGAGGCGTGGCGATGGCTCGCGAGGGCGGCGCACATGCGGCCCGACGGCGACCGCGACGCCGCCGGGGTGCTGCGCGCCGAACTCAAGCGGCAGTCCGCGCGGGTGCGGCGGCTGCACACCAAGCTGTTCTACCGGCCGCTGCTGGACTCGATCGCCGGCCTCGACGCCGAGGCCGTGAGCCTGACCGACGACGCCATCGTCGCCCGCCTCGGCGCCCTGGGCTTCCGTCAGCCGCAGCATGCGCTGGCACACCTCAAGGCGATGGCAGACTCGTCGCGCCGAGGCCGCATCCAGACCATCCTGCTGCCGACCCTGCTCGAATGGCTCAGCGAGACACCGAATCCCGATGGGGGTCTGCTGAACTACCGCAATCTCTCGGAGGACCTGCGCGACGTCGAGTGGTATCTGCGGGTGTTGCGCGACGAATCCGTCGTCGCGCAGCGGCTGATGACGGTGCTCGGGTCGTCCACGTTCGTCGGCGAGCTGTTGGCGCGCTCGCCCGAGGTGATCCGGATGTACTCCGACGGCGCGGACGGGCCGAAGCTCACGGCCACCTCGCCGCAGGAGGTGTACAACGGGATGCTCGCGGCGGTGAGCCGCGCGCACCACCGCGACCGCGCGATCGCGGTGGCGCGGGCCATGCGGCGCAGCGAGATCGCCCGCATCGCCTCCGCCGACATCCTGGGCATGATGACCGTGCCGCAGGTGTGTGCGGCGCTGTCGTCCGTGTGGGGAGCGGCCCTCGACGCGGCACTGGTCTCCGAGGTCGCGACGTCCGTCGCGGAGCGCGAATCCAGCCGCAGCGCATACCCGTCCGGCGCGCCCGCGCGGATCGCCGTGATCGGCATGGGCCGGCTCGGCGGCCACGAGATCGGCTACGGCTCCGACGCCGACGTGCTGTTCGTGTGCGTGCCCAACGAGGGCTACGAGGAGTCCGACGCGACTCGGTGGGCGAACCTGGTGGCGGACGCGGTGCGCACGCGGCTCGGCGCACCGTCGGTGGACCCGGGCCTGGAGGTGGACACCGGGCTGCGGCCCGAGGGACGCAACGGGCCGGTGGTGCGTACCCTGGCGGCCTACCGGACGTACTACGACCAGTGGGCCCAGCCGTGGGAGGTGCAGGCGCTGCTGCGCGCCACCCACGTGGCCGGCGATGAGGAGCTCTCCCGGGAGTTCCTGCACATCGTGGACGAGACGCGGTACCCCGACGGCGGCGTCTCGCCGGAGACGGTGCGCGAGCTGCGGCGGATCAAGGCCCGCGTCGATTCGGAGCGGCTGCCCCGCGGCGCCGACCCGGCGACGCACACCAAGCTGGGGCGCGGCGGGCTCTCCGATGTGGAGTGGACGGTGCAACTCGAGCAGCTGCGGTACGCGAGCGCCGTTCCCGCGCTGCGCAACACATCCACGCTCGAATCGCTCGACGCGATCCGCGAGGCCGAGCTGCTGCCCGAGGAGGACGTGGACCTGCTGCGCAGCGCGTGGCTCACCGCCACCCGGGCGCGCAACGCCCTGTTCCTGGTGCGCGGCAAGCCCGTCGACCAGTTGCCGGGCCCCGGCGCCGTGCTCTCGAACGTGGCGTACGTGGCAGGGTGGCGCGGCGCGTCGCTGGACTACCTCGAGGACTACCTGCGCACCACGCGGCGCGCGCGGGCCGTGGTCGACCGGGTGTTCTGGGGCGAGTAGCGCTTCGCCAGGCAGAATGGCAGCATGAGGATCTTCATCCGGATGGCGGCGAGCATCGTCGGTACCGTGGCGCTGCTCGGCGCGATCGCCGCGATCGTGCTGCACTTCTGGCCGTTCGCCCAGAAGGTGCCGGTGGCGGCCGCGGCGGTCTCGCCGGTGCTCATGGCGGCGACGCTCGCGCTCGCGCTGGTGTGCCTGCTGTCCGCCCGCGCCCTGTTCCGGGTGGCGCTCGCAGTGCTCGTGGCCGGGGTCGGGATCTGGGTGCAGTCCCCGCTCTGGCGCGGCGACGGTAGCCCCGCCGGGCCGCTCCTGACGGTGCTGAACGCGAACATCCAGGTGGGCGCGGGGGACGTGGGCGTGCTCGCGGCGCTGGTGCGCGACCGGCGCGTCGACGTGCTGGCGGTGCAGGAGATCACCCCTGAGGCGGCGCAGCGTGTGGCGGCGTCGACGATCGCGGCCGATCTGCCGCACGGCTTCGTCCGCGCCGCCGCCGGGGCGGACGGCACCGCGCTCTACAGTCGGTATCCGCTGGCGAGTACCGCGTCGATCCCCGGCTTCCTGCTCGAGGGGCTCACCGCCGTCGCGACCGTCCCGGGCCGCGGCGACGTGCAACTGTTCGCGCTGCACCCGGTCCCGCCTGTGGACGTCGACACCTGGCAGCGCGAGCTGCGCCAGATCGACTCGCTGCTGCACGGCGTGCCGGCGGGGCGTCCCGTGGTCGCGCTGGGCGACTACAACGCGACCTACGACCATACGCAGTTCCGCCGGCTGCTGCGGGACGGCTACCGCGACGCCGGGCAGTCCGCGGGCGCCGGCTTCCTGCCCACGTACCCCACCGACAAGGCGTTTCCGCCGGTGGTGGGGATCGATCACGTGCTGATCCGCGGCCTCACCGGCGCGGACGTCTCGCTCCACGACGTCCCCGGCGCGGACCACCGCGCAGTGCTGGCGACGGTCGGCTAGTCACTTCGCCGCGAGGATCTTGATGCTGAAGATCAGCGTGTCGCCGGGCTGGATGCCGGCGTCGGGGTTCCCCGTCGTATAGCCGTCCTGCGGGGCGATCGCGACGCCCACCGACGAACCGACCTTCTGCCCCACGAGGGCCTTCTGGAACCCCGCGATGACGCCGTTCGCGGCGAACGAGGCCGGCTTACCGCGATCGAAGCTGCTGTCGAACCGCTCGCCGGTGCGGCCGTTCACCCCCAGGTAACAGACCGTGACGGTGTTGTCCTCGGCGACCACCGCACCGTCGCCCTCGGGGTTGAATCGCTGCACATGCGTCTCGTCGACGGCGAACGGCTGCTCGACCTTGATCAGCGGAGCGGACGAGTCGGTGGGGCCGGTGACCACGATCGATCCCGTGCGGCCCTGATACGTCCAATCGGGCGCGTTCGCGGTGCTCGGCGCCCCCGACGGGCACGTCGCGGTCGCGTCCTCGGTGCACGCCGTGAGGCCCCGGCGGCGAGGACGGCGACGGTGGCGAAGGACACGAAGCGGTTGACTGGCATCCCGCCAACCTACCGGTAGCGTGTGGCCGTGGGTACACGCGAGCGGATGGCCGGCCTGGCCCGGACCAGCCGTCTGGACCGGCTGGCGCGTCGCGGCCTCGGCGGGGTCGAGCGCCTGCTGGGCACCCTGGGCGGCGGCCGGATCATCTACCTCATCGGGGTCGCGGGGCACCCGAACTACGGCGACGAGCTGGTTCTGCGCATCTGGCTGCGGCACCTGGCGCGGGTCCGCCCCACCGACACCGTGATCGTGGACGTCGCGCACGTCGGCGAGGCGGCTCTGCTGTTCGCGCACGATCACCCGCGCGCGGTGTTCGTCGACACGCTGTGGCGGCTCGCGCGGGCCGCCGATGAGCACCCCGAGCTGTGCGGCGATCTCTCCCCGTCCGACTGGGTCGCCTCCGCGGCCTCCGAGCTGGGCGTCGCCCCGGGGCTCGCCGAGGGCGTGGACCACCTGCTGCGCGCGTCCAGCATCCACATCGTGGGCGGCGGCTACATCAACGGCATCTGGCCCCAGTGGCTGCCCGTCGTGTCCGCCGTCGGCGCGGTCGCGCGGCGAACGGGGGCACGGGCGTACGCCTCGGGGCTGGGCCTCCTCCCGCTGCCCGACGGTGCCGCCCTCGCCCGGTTGCGTTCCGACGCCGCCGCGTTCACGGTGTTCGACGTGCGGGACCGGGCGTCGTTCGACGCGCTCGCGTCGGTGCCCGGGCGATCGTTCACCGGCGACGACGTGTGGCTCGGACTCGACGTGGCGGCGTCCGACGTGCCGGCACGGCCCGGCGACGTGGCGCTGTGCGTGCAGGAGGACCTGTCCGAGGGCTTCGCCTGGCGCGGACTGTCCGGCGCGGAGGGGCTCGCGGCGTACGTGGAGGCCGTGCTCGACGCGTGGCGGGTGCCGGGGGAGAACATCGTCGTGGTCGAGGGCATCCCCGGGCACGACTACACGGTGCCGAAGCTGCTGGGCGCGCGGCTCGACGGTGCCCGGATCATCCCGTTCCTCGATGTGTGGCGCGAGGGACTGCCGGCGGGGCGGGGCTCACGTGGATCAGCACCCGCTTCCACCCGCACCTCGTGGCCGCGGCCGCCGGTGACAGCGGCATCGCCATCGTGGCCAAGCCGGACTACTACGGGATCAAGCACGGGTCGCTCACCGCGGCCGGGTCGCGCTGGACCGTCGTCGACGGTGACTCACCCGTCCCGCCCCGGCCCACCGCCGGGGGTTTCCCGGCGGCGGACCGTCGGGCGAACGTGGCGCGCAAGGCGGCGCTGGCGGCCCGGATCTACCCGCCGGACTGAGCCGGCTGAGGCGACTGAGCCGACTGAGCCGGGCGCTGCCACGAGAGCGTGTAGCGGAACGGGATCCGCCGCGTGACGCGCGCGTCGCCGCCCAGCAGCTCGGCCGCGGCGGCGGCGATCTCGGCGACCGTTTCCCGCGGGTCGGCGACGGGGAAGCGTTCCGCGGGGCGCGGGCCGCGATGAGGTCGCGGGTGGGCGAGGAGACCCAGGACCGGGTTGGCGGCCGCGGAGCCGAGTTCCCACGCCAGGTCGGCGGGGGCGGTCGTCTGCCGCGCCAGCCCGACCACGAGGAGGCGGCCTCCGGGAGCGAGCAGCCCGCGGCAGCGTTCGAGGGTCGACCGCAGCGGCAGGTGGTGGAGCGAGGCGATCATGGTGATGAGGTCGAATTCGCCCTGCGCCGAAACCTCCGCGACAAACTCCGAGACACACAGCACCACGCCACCCGAAGCGCCGAACTCGGAACCCCCACCATGCCCAGCAGATAGGGCTAAAGCAGCACCGACCATGTCGTTGCTGCCAACGGGGACGGGTGGCGCTGGCCTGACAGGCTCCGCGTGAGCGGGCGATGGTGCTCGCCGCGGAGGCTAGGCGAGACGGAGAATCCGGATCCGTCGCGATCACAGCCGACGGCCTGGCGCGCTGCCCCTCTTGACAACCAGGGCGTCGGCTGCGACACTTAATTCGTTAGTACAACGTTCTATGTTCCTCGTCCATCTCGACAAGGCCCGACCACACACGGGAGAACTTCATGACCAACGCTGCTACACGAGCACGCACTCCGCTCGTTCGACGAGCACTTACTGCTACGGCAGCATTTTTTGTTGCTGGCGCGTGCGTCTTTTCTACGGCACCGAACGCGCTCGCGAACCCTGACTGCGAAGCCCTGTATCAGAGCACCTTGGCAACCTGTGAAAGCATCGCCGCATCAGGCAACAACGCTGCTGCTCAGCGATGCTTTTACGCCGCCCGAGAGAACCTGAGGCAGTGCCTTGAGGGCTAGTTCCATAATTGCCGAGAAGGTAGTTGAAACCGATACCGGAACATACTCGGTTACGATAGAAGCTCCCGTTGAAGTAATCGAAGGACAGTTCTGGGGGTGCCGGACCACTGTCACCAGGCCTGATGGCGAAGTGATAGAGCTGGATTCACGATCCGACAGCTCTTTTGGGGCAGTGATTCAGGCATCCGCGTTAGGATCGATGTCGCTTGCTGCTCACGCCGCTCACACCTCTGACGAGAACTTCTTCCGGCAGCACGGGCTTCTGTTCACCACCAAGAGTTCACGCGGAGATACAGTCTACCAATATGTTGACCGAGCTCCGGACTGATCGAAGACTCGACAAGTTGCAGTGCACGACGCAAGGGGGATAAGTGCGTCAACGAGCGGTATTTCCTGAAGATTGCTGCACAACTCCAAGCGGATATCACTTCTACGAGCGACCCTTATTTCTTCGCGACAACGGCGACACCCACAACCGATCCGGAAATAGATTCACCGTCCCTACTCCTGGATCATGGGTGACACAGGAGACTGCTGGGTGGGTTCACTACTACCCACGGGGCGCGGCTCTGCCCGATCAGGGGTGGAAGATCCATATCAGCACTGTTCCTGCGGAAGCAGATGACGTACTCCGGCGTACCGCGCAAGTATGCCATCAGCAATGCCTACCATTTAAGCACCTACCAAATTTCGCAGCACTCGCGCAGAGCAATTCCAAATATGCAGACCGCGCAGCCTCGGGTAAGTTCATCACGATATACCCTGTACAAGATGATGTCCGTCTCGAGGCTGCGCTAAACGCATTGGAAGTCACCCTCAAGGGCTACTCTGGTCCCGAGATACTATCCGATGCTCGATGGCGTGATTCTCCGGTATTTATCCGCTACGGGGCGTTTCGACAGCGGACCGCAATCGTCAGCGGCGAAGAAACTGCGGTCATCAAAGATGAGGACACTCTCGAGGACGTGCCCGACAGGCGTGTGCCGTACTTCATCTCGCCGCCTAGTTCGCGGATCCCAACGGTTCTCACCGACGCAATACAGAGGCGAACAAGCGGTGACACGGTCTCACGCGCAGAGTTTCCCTATACCGTTCTGTCGGCACTGCACTTCGCCAACTCCGGTGGCGTTTACCTCGCGCAACGGAACGAATCAAGCTCAGGCGCTTGCGTCCTTAAAGAAGGCAGATCCCACGTAGCGGTGGACCCGAATACTGGAGAAGACGCGGCGGATCGGTTATTGAACGAGTTCAATACCCTGAGAAACCTGACAGAAATCCCTGGTATTGTAAATGCGCATAATACCTTCATGGTGAACGGTCACAGATTCGCCGAATTGGAATTTGTTGAGGGTGTGACGCTCTACGAGTGGGTGGCTCAAAACTTCCCGTTCTCCAAAACGGTAGAGGTGGAGACGTACACGCGCCGATGCTTGGCAATCGCCAAGAAAATCTCGGAAATTGTTCTACATGCCCACGCGGCGGGATGTGCGCTCGTCGACATTCAACCCCGAAACATAATGATCAGCGAAGCTGACGGTCACTCCGTATCTGCGGCAGCTCCGGCCGTAACGCTAATCGACCTGGAGCTCGCTCATTTCTATATGGGCGCCAGGGAAGGGAAGCGAAGGTTTATCGGGACTCCCGGTTTCGTCTCCGACCTAGATTCAGCGTTCGATCCACGGCAACGCGATGGGTACTCAGTAGTCCGAAGTGTAATCCATATGTTCCACCCAGTTACGCCTCTCTGCTCGCTCAGCGACACGATCTGGGAAGGCCAGAAGCGGTTTATCGATGAAACTTTCGGTTCTCGAGCAGTCGATGCTATTCAAAGCATCGATGAGGAGTTCGGTTCTCCTCTGCTGAAGTCCGTTGCTCATGCGCGCCGGAGTCCGGTGCGATCAGCGTGGGTCGGTGTGCTTTCAACACCAGAGAGGACTCGCAATGGTCTAGTCGAAGGAATCCTGCGGTCACGTGCATCTAGCCGTGAGAAGGGCGTCTTTCCGGGCTCACCTGTGATGTATGAATCCGCACTGGGGGCTTGGTCTGTTGGATACGGAACTGCTGGTGTGATGCTCATGCTCGACAGAGCTGCTCCGAGCACGCGGCGGAATCGAGTGTTCGCAGCGGAGCTCGAGCAGCTCGAGGTTCAGTACCGGGCTTGTGAGGACTTCTCGCTGTTGACTGGGCGAAGTGGGCTGGCCTGTGCACTGAGTGAGTTCGGCGCGCCAGAGGATTCGGTCAGCGCTCTAGTCGCGGGCAGCGCTTCCGCTGCAGGTCGGTTCAATCGCTATGGTCTAGCCGACGGCGCAGGTGGGATAGCTGCGGCTCTGGCGTCGCTCTGCCTCAACGGCGGAGAGACCCCGCTCTCGGAGGCCGAAGCGATGGCAGCAAATCTGACTTCTGGCCCAATTGTCGACCGCGCGTTGGAAGGTCCTCTCGGGCTTTTCGACGGGATGGCCGGGCTTGCTGTAGGCGTGTTGTTGCTGTCTTTGTGTCCTGGGGTGGATGCGGACGCTCTGAGGTCGTCCGGTAAGGCGCTCATCGATGCGGCGGTCGATGCTCTGGTAGAGGCTCCGGACGGATCGCTGCAGGTGCGTTTTCGAGGTGCCCTGTATCCGTACCTGGGGAGCGGGTCGGCGGGGGTGGGTGTTGCGGTCGCTGTCATGCATCAGTTGACGGGCGAACCGTTGACCGCTCATCACGTGCATGTTCTGCATCGGATTCGGCAAGCCTGCGACGTTCGGTCCTGCCTGTACCCAGGCCTGCTCAAAGGCATGTCCGGCTTACTCGTCGCAGAACGGATGTTCACCGAGCTACTGGGCCCGCCACGAACAGCTATGAATCCACTTGAACTGCTGGCACCTTTCCTGTTTCACAGCCCCAGTGGTCTCCTGTCCTCCGGCGACGGAGGACGGCGTCTGGCGGTGGACTACGCACACGGTGCTGCTGGTCTGCTCCCCGCCCTAGCTAACTCGACGCATCTAGTGGACTGGCTTCCTGTAGCAAATCCACAGCGCCTGTTGTCGCCTAGAACACGCCAACCGATCACCATCAACTAGTTACACACAACAACCTGGAGGTTCATATGTCGCATATCCTAGATCTGCAGAAGCTCGACTACGCCGAGAGCGACACCTCGCGCAGCAGTTGGTCAACGTGGAGTTCGGGCTGCCATGAAAGCTGGAGCACATCGAGCACTGGCTGCTTCTGAAGTCCGTGACCAACCAAACCTCACCCAACGTGCAATCAGGTGGTGCTGCCGCACTGCAGATCTCCGGGTTGACCTACGCTGCCGGCCATCCAGCGTCAACGATCGTCAAAGACGTCGACCTCACTGTCAGGGAAGGGGAGTCAGTTGCGATCATGGGCCGGTCTGGATCCGGCAAGAGCTCGCTGCTCAAGCTTGGCGGTGGGCTCCTACAGCCGACTGCGGGGTCGGTTTCGGTGGCTGGCACCCGCATAGACGATCTAGGGGAGAAGGCGCGGGCTCTGGTCCGCCGCGGACCTGTGGGGTTCATATTCCAGGGCCTAAACCTTATCGGGAATCTCAGTGTCACCGACAACCTCGATGTTGCCGGTCACATCCGCGGACGGCGCTACACCACTGCCGAAAAGACCGCGGCGCTAGAGGCGGTAGGAATGGCAGCGATGGGGTCGCGCCTGGTCGAAGACCTGTCGGGCGGCGAGGCACAGCGTGTCGCCATCGCCCGCTCCTTGATGAGCAAGCCAACGATAGTGTTCGCAGACGAGCCGACCGGTGCACTCGACTCGACGAACGCAGCGAACGTCACCTCACTGTTTAAGGACGTTGTTACGACCGGCAGCGCGGTGGTGGTAGCCACCCACGATCCCGTCGTTGCGGCGACCACCAGCCGGGTGGTCTTTCTGTCCGACGGCAGAATCGTTGGAGAGCTGTCATCGCCCTCCGCTGAGGAGATCGCCCGGCGTGTTATCGCCCTGTAGCCGCAAGTAGGAGGCGCACGTGCTGTTTTGGATACGAACTGCGTTCCGCGGCAACGGAGCAACGTACCGCTGGGTGTGTATCGCAAGCGGGGTATGCGCGCTCGCAGGCGCGAACGCTGTAACCATCTTCTTGGCCGCGAGTGATACCTCGTCAGTCCCCGCAGGGCCGGATATCAACAGGTACGCCAAGGATCTCGTCGCAGCGGACGGGCTCGCATCGTTCGCGATTGTCATGACGATTGTGTCTTTGGTGTCTGCGGCGATGGTGATTCATGCGCTGGTCGGGTCAGTGGCAAACGCGCGGCGCGATGCCCTGGCCGTGTATCGCATCCTCGGAGCGACCCCGCGGCGCACAGGAATGATCTTCCTTCTCGAATGCGCAGTGTTCACCGCGATCGGCGCAGCGGTCGGCGCCGGCATCGGGACACTGCTCGCGCCGCCGACCCGGGTGGTGCTGGCCTACTATGACCTCGCCCCGCAAACTATTGCCGTCGGGCCGCGGATCTCAGCTGTCGCGCTGGTCTCCGTGCTCATAGTGATTGCGGCCATGGCCGGCTCCCGCTCGGGGTACCGCGATGTGATGACGCACGCCGACCAGAACCAGCAGCAGAGGGCCCGGCGGCGCCGCAGCATACGACCTGTGCCTCTCGCTATGGCAGCAGTGTTTCTAGCAGGAGCAACGGCGTTGGCGGCGCTTGTTCCGCCGACCGAGAAGGCGATCAACAGCGTCCCGTTCGGAGTCGCCTTGCTCGGTGTGATCGGGGCGGCACTGCTAACACCAGCTGTGACCTATACGTTCGCTGCAATCACAACTGCGATCTCGCATAGAGCGATGGTTCCCGACCGGCTCAGTAGCTACCTACGGATAGGTGGCCGATGGTCGGCAACAGGAGCAAGCCGCTCAGCCCGGATCGCCATCCCCATCACGCTCGCGATCACCGTGGTCGCAGTCATCTTCTCGCTCGCCCAGACCGGTCGCAGCGCCAGCGAGTACGACAAACTCAAATCCGTTGCAGCCGAATCCGTGCTGGACACATCAACACACCCCGACAGCGACTGGAACGTCTCCGCGCACGCCGACCCCCACAGTGTCGGCGTGCGCGGAGACTCGCGCTGGACCGCACCAGGACAGCGGGCGACCGTTATATCACTGTTTCGCATCACGCACCCCGAGAACCTAGCCACGATATTCCCCGGCATCAGCCCTGCCGCTCCGCTAGCACTGACAACCGAAAGCGAGCAAGACCGAAGCTCCCTTCGCGTGCTATCAGGAGACCCCAACGACACCGTCGGCGACACACGCCGTTGGGTCTCACCCGACAGGCAGGAAGTAACAGTTCGGGTAGTCGGCAAGGTCTCGGAAAACCGGTACCTCCGCTACCGGTACCTCGTTGTCGACGCTACCTTTCCAGATTCGTCCGACACTCCCGGTTTTGTCTTCTACCGCACCCCTGCTGATGGCTCGGCAGTATCTACTCGGCAATGGATCGAGGACCAACTTAAGGACAACCAGCGCAGCCAAACAGCAGGCATCACCGCTATAGTCGTCATACCGATATTACTGTGCGTGATCGCGCTTCTCGGTGTGGTCATGAACATTCGCCGAGAACTACTACCAGGACGCCGCACATTACAGCAGCTGGGGCTCACCCGGTCCGATACAGCGGCCGTGTTCGCGGTCATCGCCACGACTTCAATCGCAGGCGCGCTGATCACCGCCGCTGTCCCACTGATCCTGACCATCTACTCCGAACAGCGAATAGTGTACGGCATCGGATACGATATCCCGATAGCAATGCCCGCCGCGCCAGTGGCGGCAACCGCGCTTTCGCTTTCGCTAATAGCCCTGGCGAGCATGGTAGTCGGGTGGAGAACACCTAAGGGACGCACTCGTCACACGAAAATCCCAGTGCCCGCAAGGACCGGCTAAGTCCCGCGCCCGCCGAACTCCGTACCTCACACGCGATCGAACTCCTACGACAGGGACTGATGCCCCTCCTTGGGGCCAGATATCCCAGAGTTCGGTTCCGCGAGTCCATCGAAGTTGTACTCGGCGCTTAGCTTGACTGGTGCAGAGAAGCCCTTGAGTTTCGTCTCGAACATCGTCGCCTCCTCGTCGTCCTCGACGATACGCCCGATACGCCCGCGGAGCCGCTGCGCCGAGGTCACGCTGCGCTGAGGTCACGCGGCGGCGAGGTCACGCTGCGCTGAGGTTACGCGGCGGCGAGGTCACGCGGCGCCGAGGTCACGCCGCGGCGGCCAGCGGCCATGGGGGATCGGTGCGCCAGTGGTTGTCGTCGTCGTGTTCGGAGAGGAGGCGTTCGAGGGTGGGTGGTCCGTTCGGGCCGTCGAGGATCGCGTTGATGTCGTCGTGGATGGTGCCGACGAAGTCGCGGCAGAGGGCGCGTTCGTCCTCGGCGCGCCAGGCGTCGGCGTAGGCCTGCCGGCGCTCTCGGTGGTGTTGCTGGGCCAGTTGATACAGCTCGGCGGGGTGATGCGTGTGGTTGACCCTGTACTGGGCGGTGGGGTCGGCGGTGCGGCGCCATCCCGTCCGGCCCGGGTACTCGTGATCGTCGGGCAGGACCACGGTTTCGAGACCGCGGCGGACCTGGTCCGTACTGGGGACGACTTTGCCGTGGTGCTTGTCGCAGGCCAGGGTGAGCATCGTGATGTCGGTGCGGCCGCCGCCGGCCCATTCGGTGATGTGATGCACTTGGCAGCGGGCGGCGGGGGCGTCGCAGCCGGGGGCTGGCCGGGCCGGGTGAGGGCAGGCCTGTTCGCTAGGCTTCGCCCGCTCGCCTAGCGGCTCGGGGCTGCAGAATCGCTCACACGCCTGCCCTCACCCGCCCCTGGGTCCGATCAAGACCGAGCGGCTGGAGCTGGCGATGTGGTTGAGCGTGCCCATCATGGCTAGGGCGTCGGGCACGGGCAGCCGGCCGCCGGTGGCGGTGGTCGCGACCCCGGTCTCGGATTCGAGTTGGTCGATGCCGAGGGTGATGATCGGGACGCACGGCAACCCGCGGTGGCCGAGGATCCCGGATGCGATGCCGGCGCGCAGCGCGGCGACGAGCGCGTCGTGCCGACGCTGCCCGGCGGTCCGCTTGTCGCGTTTGGCAGCGTCGGCGATCGCGTCCGGGTCATCGATGTCGACGGGGTGCTCGGCGTCGGCGGGGTTGTTCACCCCGGGACGGGCGAGCTTCTCCATCACTGTGTCGACCAGTGCGTGGGCCTCGGGGGCCAGGCATCCTTCGAGCGTGCTCATGAGGTCGTCGTCGCGCTGTTTGCCCAGATGCAGGTCGCGTTGGCGGGCGATGCCCTCGGCGGAGGGCTCGGCACCGTCGGGGTCGATCAGCTCGTAGGCGCGGCGCCCGAGCAGGGCGATGTCGTCGGGGGTGACGCCGCCTTCGGCGGCGGTGACCAGCATGTCCTCCAGGTCGGTGACGTCGTTGAGTTTGCGTGCGCATTTGTCCAGGGCCTTTTCGATCGCGACGGCGTGCCGTTCGGAGACCCTCCCGGCGCGTTGTGCGGCGGCGAGCAGCGGACGCCGCGGTTCGGGCGGGACACCGCGTTCTTGCCGCGGTGCCCGGTTCAGGGCCCCGCGCATCCGCTCCTGCGCTTCCACCCCGGCGAGGGTGAGCTGATCTGTGAGGAGTTCTTTGAGGCCGGTGTACCCGAGCTGGGCGGGTAGGCCCTGTTCGAAGGCGATCGCGGTGACCGCGTACTGCGCCGACGGCACCTTCCGGGCGGCGGTCTCGAGCCGGCGCATCCCGTCGAGCACCTGTTCCGACGTCAGCATCACCGGATTCGCCCCGGCCAACCGCTCCGCGGCATGTTCGAAGGAGGCGAGCGCATCCAAATACTCTGCAGCGCTGGTGTTCGCGAGCATTGGGCACCTCCCTTCGATGCCTCCAGCGTGCGCCGATGTTCGGAGAGGTACCGTAGAAAACGAACACAAAGGCGAAGGCGGCACCGTCGACCCGCGGATGAGAGTTATGATGAGCAGCTCAAACGATGGCGGCCATTCGGGATCATGGAGGCGCAATGAGGTCGATGAACGCATCACCGAAGCTGCGTGAGGTGAAGCTGACGCCCGAGCAGCGCGCGCAACGACAGCAGCGCGCACAGGCGATCATCGCTCGAGCGAAGTCCCGCTCATACCAGCTGAAAGCCGACCCCAAACAGTCCCGTAGGGCGATCTAGCCCAGAGCGACACGCATCGCCCGCTCGATCGTCAAGGTCAAGGGTGTGCCCGGCGCGTTCGTGTTCCACGACTTGCGGCACTGGTCCCCGAGCAGACGAGTCGACCCGCGCCGTGATCGCGTGGATCATCACGGCGCGGGCCGACTCGTTACGAACTGCTGCGGGCCAACTGCGGGCCACCGACCAGGAATAGCCTGGTCAGCGGCCCTCAGAGGTCACACGTCGTAGTAGAGCTGGAACTCGTAGGGGTGCGGGCGCAGGTTGACCGGCGCGATCTCCTGCTCGCGCTTGTACGCGATCCAGGTCTCGATCAGGTCCTCGGTGAACACGCCGCCGGCGGTGAGGTACTCGTGGTCCTCCTCGAGGCGGTCGATCACGGCCGACAGTGAGGTGGGGGCCTGCGGGATGCTCTTTGCCTCCTCCGGCGGGAGCTCGTAGAGGTCCTTGTCCACGGGGGCGTGCGGCTCGATCTTGTTCTTGATGCCGTCGAGGCCGGCCATCATCATGGCGGCGAAGGCCAGGTACGGGTTGCCCGAGGAGTCGGGGCAGCGGAACTCGATGCGCTTGGCCTTCGGGTTGTTACCTGTGATCGGGATGCGCACGCACGCCGAGCGGTTGCGCTGGCTGTACACCAGGTTGATCGGGGCCTCGTAGCCGGGCACGAGCCGCTTGTACGAGTTGATCGTCGGGTTGGTGAACGCGAGCAGCGACGGGGCGTGGTGCAGGATGCCGCCGATGTAGTAGCGCGCGATGTCCGACAGGCCGCCGTAGCCGGCCTCGTCGTAGAACAGCGGCTTGCCGTCCTTCCACAGCGACTGGTGGGCGTGCATGCCCGAGCCGTTGTCGCCGAACAGCGGCTTCGGCATGAACGTGACGGTCTTGCCCTCCTGCCACGCGGTGTTCTTGACGATGTACTTGAACAGCTGGACGTCGTCGGCCGCGTGCAGCAGCGTGTCGAACTTGTAGTTGATCTCGGCCTGGCCGCCGGTGCCCACCTCGTGGTGGCCGCGCTCGAGCGTGAAGCCCGAGTTCTGCAGGTTGGTCGAGATCTTGTCGCGCAGGTCCACGTAGTGGTCGTACGGCGCGACGGGGAAGTAGCCGCCCTTGTTGCGGACCTTGTAGCCGAGGTTGGGGGAGCCGTTCTCCTCGACCGCACGGCCGGTGTTCCACGAACCCGAGATCGCGTCGATCTCGTAGAACGAGCCGTTGATGGTGGAGTCGTAGCTGATCGAGTCGAAGATGTAGAACTCCGCCTCGGCGCCGAAGAAGCAGGTGTCGGCGATACCGGTGCTCTTGAGGTACTCCTCCGCCTTGCGGGCGATGTTGCGCGGGTCGCGGCTGTACGCCTCCCGGGTGAAGGGGTCGTGGACGAAGAACGAGATGTTCATCGTCTTCGCGGCGCGGAACGGGTCGATGCGGGCCGAGCTGACGTCGGGGAGCAGCATCATGTCGGACTCGTCGATCGACTGGAAGCCGCGGATCGACGAACCGTCGAACGCCAGACCGTCCTCGAAGACGCTCTCGTCGAACGCCGAGGCGGGGATGCTGAAGTGCTGCATCGTGCCGGGCAGATCGCAGAAGCGGATATCGACGTACTCGACGTTCTCGGTCTTGAGGTAGTCGAGCAGTTCCTCTTTGGTAGTGAACACCTGTTACTGGCTCCTTCGTCGTCCGGTAGCGGCGGCGCTGGTCGTACCGGCGCAACCGCCACCGAGGTTACGAGAACGAACGCTATGGACGCGGTGTTGCCCGTGAACTAACGGAATGTTTCAACGGTGTTACACATCGCCCCGCGCGCTCCGGGCGGCGGCCTGCTGCCGCCGCCGGCGCCCACGTACCCTGAACGCATGGGTCGAGAAACGGGATCATGGCTGTCCGGCGCCTCCGCGGCGCTCCCCGAGGGCGCGCACGGCGACTACCGGGGCCAGGGCCTGGGGCTGCCGCGCGCCGGCGCCGGCTCCCTCGCCTCCACCGGGCGACGCGTGGTCGCGCTGCTGTTGGACTGGGTGCCGTCGGCGCTCATCGCGGCCGCCGTGGTCGGCCCCTCGCGGGTGTTCGGCGGCGAGCAGACGTCGTTCGACACCCTGACGCTCGGCATCTGGTTCGCAGTCGGCGTGCTCACGGTGACGCTGTTCGGCTTCACGCCCGGCCAGTACTTCGCCGGCCTGCGCGTGGCGCGGATCGAGGACCCGGACATGCGCGTGGGGATCATCCGTGCGCTCGCCCGGAACCTACTGATCGTGTTCCTCGTGCCGCCGCTGATCCAGGACGTCGACGGACGTGGCATGCAGGACCGGGCCACCGGCACCGTCGTCGTCCGCACCCGGTAGGCGCTACGACGGTGCCGGCCCGGCACCGTCGTCCTGGTCAGGCCGAGCCGTTGGAGCCCGTCTTGCGCCGGACGGTGCGCTGCACGCTGCGCATCTTCGCGCCCTGCGGCAGCGGGCCGCGGGGCATCTGGGCGCCGCCCGCGCGATTGGACAGCGCGGCCAGCCGGCCCTCGAGCTCGTCGATCTTCTTGCCGTTGATGTTCGACGGCAGCTTGTTCAGGTTGCGCTGCAGCTTGCGCAGCGGCACGGCCTCGTCGTTGCCCACCACGAACTCGTAGATCGGGGTCTGGCCCACGACGCGGGCGGTCTTCTTCTTCTCCTGCGCGAGCAGGCCCTTGATGCGGCCCTCGTTGCCCTCGGCCACCAGGATGATGCCGGGCTTGCCGATCACGCGGTGCACGGCGTCGGCGTGGGTCGTGCGGGCCACGGCCTGCGACACGCGCCACGAGCCGCGCATGTTCTCCAGCGCCCACCCGGCGGCGCCCACCTGGCCCTCGTTCTTGCGGTACACGCTGCGCTCGAGGCGCCGCGTGAACACGATGAAGGCGCCCAGCGCGCCCAGCAGCACGCCCAGGATGAGGAACATCCACCAGCTGCTCAGCGCGAGGCCGAGCAGCAGCGAGATCACCACTGCGCCGACGAACACGCCGGCCATGATCGGGATGAGCGCCCTGTCTTCCTTACGCTGCATCTGGAACGCCTGCCACATCTGCTTGCGGCGTTCCTTCGAAGCGGCCTTACGGGTGCGCTTCGCCTCGGCCTTCGCCGCCTTCAGTTTCTGTGCGGCTGCCTTGTCCTGTGCCATGACTCCCAGCTTAATGTCCTACTTCGCGGCGGCGGCCATGCGGCTCAGAACCGAGGTGCGGCCCTCCGCGCGGTGCGACTACTTCGTTGCGGCGAGGCGCTCCAGCACGGAGGTGGCCTCCTGCGCGGCGCTCCCCTCCGCGGTCAGGTGCGCCATGTTCTCCGGAATCGGGCGGCCGTGATGCGCCATCGCCTTCGCGTAGAGCTTGCCCGCGCGGTACGACGAGCGGACCAGCGGTCCGGCCATGACGCCGGCGAAGCCCATCTCCTCGGCGGCGGCGGTGTGCTCGACGAACTCCTCCGGCTTGACCCACCGCTCCACGGGGTGGTGTCGCGGCGACGGGCGCAGGTACTGGGTGATGGTGATGATGTCGCAGCCCGCGTCGTGCAGGTCGCGCATCGCCTCGGTGACCTCCTCGGGGGTCTCGCCCATGCCGAGGATCAGGTTCGACTTGGTGACCAGCCCGAAGGCGCGGGCCTGCCGGATCACGTCGAGCGAGCGCTCGTAGCGGAACGCGGGGCGGATGCGCTTGAAGATGCGCGGCACCGTCTCCAGGTTGTGAGCCAGCACTTCGGGGCGCGACTCGAAGACCTCCGCGAGCAGCTCCGGCTTGGCGTGGAAGTCGGGGATCAGGTTCTCGACGCCCGTGTTCGGGTTCAACTTGTGGATCTGGCGCACGGTTTCGGCGTACAACCACACGCCCTCGTCGGGGAGGTCGTCGCGGGCGACGCCGGTGATGGTGGAGTAGCGCAGACCCATCGCCTGCACCGACTCGGCAACGCGGCGGGGCTCATCCCGGTCCAACTCGGCCGGCTTGCCCGTGTCGATCTGGCAGAAATCGCACCGGCGGGTGCACTGCTCGCCGCCGATGAGGAAGGTGGCCTCGCGGTCCTCCCAGCACTCGTAGATGTTGGGGCAGCCCGCCTCCTCGCACACCGTGTGGAGGCCTTCACGCTTGACCAGGCCCTTGAGTTCGGTGAATTCGGGGCCCATCTTCGCGCGCGTGCGGATCCAGTTCGGCTTGCGCTCGATCGGGGTCTGCGCGTTACGGACCTCGAGGCGGAGTAGCTTGCGGGGTTCTCCGGGGTACTCACCCGGTCCATGCTACGCCCGGTCCCGCGGCCCGCCGGTGGCGCGGGTCACGCCCGTTCGACCGCGATCCTTCGATCATCTAATCTGGCTCGGGTAGGAGGTGCGGCGATGGTGCAGGGGAGGACCCCGTGGGGCACCTTCGGCGTTCTCTACCTGGTCTTCTTCCTCATGGGCGCCGAGATGAACCTGGTCGCGCCACTGCTTCCCGACATCGCGCGGTCGTTCGGTGCGTCGACCGGCGCCGCGGGCAACGTCGTCACCGCGTACGTCCTCTGCTATGCCGTCACCGGGCCGCTGTTCGGCCGGCTCTCGGACCGGCTCGCCCGCCGGAACGCGATCGCCGTCGGGATGGCGGTCTTCGCGGTGGCGGATGTCCTGAGCTACGTCGCGCCGTCGCTGGCGCTGCTCGTCGCGGCGCGAGCGCTGTCCGGGCTCGGGGCCGCGCTCGGCGCACCGTCGATCTGGGCGTACCTCGCCGAGTACGCCGCGCCCGCCCAGCGCGGCCGGGCGGTCTCCCTGGGCGCGGCCGCGTACGCGGGCGGCCAGGTCCTCGGCGTCCCGCTCGGTGCGTTCCTCGCGAACGGTCTCGGGTGGCGAGCGCCGTACCTGTTGATCGGCGTGCCGATGCTCGTCGTCGCCGCGGTGACGGCGCTGCGCCTGCCGTCCGCCGACCCGAGCGCGCCCGGGCCGGACCGGGGCGGTCTGTTCGCGCCGTGGCGCAACCGCCGGATTGCGCTCGCGTTCACGTCGTCCCTTCTGCTCCAGGCCGGCCGGCTCGGCGCGTACACGTACGTGGGCGTGCTGCTCTCGCAGCGGTTCGGCTACGGCCTCACCGCGCTGGGCCTGATCGGGCTCGTCGTGGGCGTCGGCTCGATGACGGGCTCCGTGGCGACGGGGGCGCTCGTCGACCGCCTGGCCCGGCGCGGTGTGCACCCGGCGTGGGTGCCGGCGGGGGCGGCACTGGTGGTCGCAGCGGGGGTGGCGGTCGCCACGACGGCGACGGTCCCGGCGGTCGCCATCGCGGCGATCGCGGTGTGGTGCGCGGGCGGCGGCGCCTTCTTCTCGGCCCAGCAGACGTACCTGTCCTCGGTCGACCCCGACAACCGCGCCGCGGTGCTCGGCTGGAACAACGCGTGTACCAACGCCGGTATCGCTGCGGGCACCTCGGTGCTGGGCGCGGTCGCCGTGGGTGGCCCGTTGTTCGCCGCCGCGGCCACCGGGTTCGCCGTGGCCGCGGCGCTCCTGTGCTTCGCCTCCGTCCGCCTCGGCGCCGCGCCGTCCCGGGCCCAGCGGACCCGGGACGCGGCCGTCACGGCTTCGACGGCCACCACGCGGTCGCCGAGCGCGGTGATCGCCGCCGGCACGAAGACGGTCCGCACCACGACGATGTCGATCAGCAGGCCGATGCCGATGGTCGAGCCGATCTGCAGCAGGTTGATCACGCTGCCGCTCATCAGCGCGAACATCGTGATGGCGAAGACCAGTCCAGCGGTGGTGATCACGCTGCCGGTGGTGCCGAACGCGCGGAGCACGCCCCGCACCGTCGAATCCCCGGCGGCCTCCTCGCGGATCCGGTCCGCGAACAGCATGCTGTAGTCCGCGCCCACCGCGACCAGCGCCATGAAGGCGATCGGCAGCACCGACCAGTCGACGGGGATCCCCAGGCCGTGCTGCCAGAGCAGCACCGACGCGCCCGCGGCGGCGGCGAAGGACAGCACCACCGTGGCGACCATGAGCGCCGCCGCGATCACCGCCCGGAGCAGCACCAGCAGCACCAGGAAGACGCCGATCACCGCGACCAGCCCGAAGAGCAGGAAGTCGCGCAGCACCTGCTCGCGCATCTGCGCCGAGATCGAGGCCAGGCCGAAGCCGTCCATCGTCGCGGACTCGAGCACGGTGCCGTGCGCCGCCGCCCGCGCGGCGTCGGGGATCGACGCGGCCGTGTTGAGGGCTTCGTCCGAGTACGGGTTGATGCCCCACACCACGAGGATGCGGGCGGACCGGCCGTCGGGCGACATGAGCACCCGCGAGCCGTCGACGAAGCGATCCGACTGCAGTCCCTGGGCGGGTAGGTAGAAGCCGCGGCCCGGGCCGTCGGTCGTGCCGGCACTGAGCCCGGTGAGGTAGTCCGTGGCGGCGCCGAGGCCCTCCTGGAGGCGGCCCGTCATCTCGACCACCTGATCGGTGCCCGTCTTGACCTGTCCGAGGCCCGCGCTGAGCTGGGACAGGCCCGTGGAGAGCTGGGAGACGCCCGCGTTCAACTCCGCGAGCTGCGCCTTGACCTGCTCGGGGCTGAGGCCGCCCAGGCCCTTGAGGAGACCCTGCAGCCGGGCCAGCGCGTCGTCGGCCTGGGCGAGCGCGGTCGCCGCGCGGTCGGTCGTCCCGGCGGGCAGCACGACGGTGGCCGCGCGGACCGCCGTCGAGGCCCGCCCGGACGTGGCGCGGTCGAGCTCGGCGAAGGCCCGGCGCGCGGCGGTGCAGTTCGCGTCGGCGGCACAGGCGGGGAGGCGGGGCCGACCAAGGGGCCGAACACCTCGCCGATCCCGGCGTACTGCCGCTGCGCGGTCCGGACGGCGTCGGCGGCGGTGGTCAGGGTGGCGACGGCGCTGCGCAGCAGGGCGGTCGCGGCGTTCACGTCGACGGTGCCGCCGCTCGCGGTGGCGAGGGCCTGCTGCGCGGAGGTCAGCGCGTCCAGCACACCCGACGCGAGCCCGGTCACCCGCTGGGTTCCGGCGACGAGCTCCGGGACCCGCCGGGACGCCTCGCTCGCGCCCGCATTGAGCTGATCGACGCCGGAAGCGAGGGCCTTGAGCTGCGGCGAGGCCTCCTTGAGCTGGCGGTTCGCGTCGCCCAGGCCGTTCGCCACCTGCTGCGTCTGGTAGCCGACGGCCGACTCGGGTATCGGCTTCCCGTCGGGCCGGGTGATCGACCGGACGTAGGCGACCTGCGGCAGGTTCGACACCCCGATCGCGATGGCCTCGAGCGCGGCGAGGTCGTGGGTGTTGCGCATGTCGTGGTCGGCGCGGATGAGCAGGAACTCGGGAACCGCCTCATTGACGCCCCAGTGCTCCAGAGTCGTCTCGTAGCCGTTGCGGGAGTCCGTGGCGCGCAGCTGCATCCGGTTCTCGTCGAAGCCGATGACCATGCTCGGCAGCACGGCTGCCGCGGCGACCAGCACGACCAGCGCGGCCGCCGTGAGCGGAACGGCCCGGCGCATCACCTTCACCCCGGTGCGGCGCCAGCGCTTCTCGCTGCCCGGCCGGGGTTCCACCCAGCCCTGCGCGCCCAGGTAGCGCAGCAGCGCGGGCGGCAGCGTGAGGGCGATGAGGCACGTCACGATGATCGAGATCGTCGTCGGCAGGCCCGCCGTGACGAAGATGCCGACCTTGCAGAAGATCATCGCGCCGCTCGCCACGGCGATGGTGAGGGCCGAAGCGACGATGATGCGCCCGACGCGCGTCGACGCGGCGACCGCGGCCTCGTCGGACGGGATCCCCGCGCGCCGCGCCTCGTGGTACCCCGCGACGGCGAAGATCGCGTAGTCGGTGGCCGCGCCCAGCACCATCGCGGTCATGATCGCGATGGAGAAGTTGGACACGGGGATCACCTCGTGTTCGCCGAGCAACGAGACGATGGGCCGCGCGACGGCGAGCGAGAGGCCGATGGTCAGCAGCGGCACCATCGCCGCGCCGATCGACCGGTAGGTGACGAGCAGCAGCGCCATGATGAGCACCACGGAGACCGCGGTGATGACGAGCAGCGACGCGTCGATCGCGGTGAACAGGTCCGACAGCGTCGGTGCCGTGCCCGTGAACTCGACGGTGGTACCCGCCGGCGCCGGGATCGAGCGGATGGTCTCCCGGATGGCCTCGGTGCTCGACTGCGCCCGGGTCGAGCCGATGTCGCCGACCTCGGCGACGAGCAGGTTGATGGCCTTGCCGTCGGGGCTCAGGCCCACCTCGCGGGCGGCCGGCCTGCCGAAGGTGTCGATGACGTAGGCGACGTGCTCCTTGTCGGCCTGGAGCGCGCTGGTGAGAGCGCGGTAGTACCGCTCCTGCTCGGGGCCGATCCTCCCCTCGGCGGCGACGATGACGTTGCCCTGCGCGGTGGACGACGGGGTGCCGAACTCCTCGGCCATGGCGCGCAGCCCGTCGACGCCGGGCAGGTCCCCGGGGATGAACGGCGCGGAGTGCTTGTGGACCGTGACCTCCAGCTGCGGCACCGCGACGTTGAGGATGCCGGCCAGGCCGACCCAGAACAGCAGGATCCAGGCCGCGTGGCGCACGCAGAGCCGGCCGAGCCGTGCGAAGAAGGGCTGCTTCGCTGCGGAATTACTATGGGCGTCGATCACGGTCACCTTCCGGTCCGCCGGAGGTCATCCGGCCGTGGTCCAAAAATCGAACTGGACTGATAGGTGTGAACCGTATCTCTATCGGCGAGGCGCGCCTAGTGCCTTCCGGTGTGGGTTCCGCCGCAGAGCGGCAGGGGGAGTGACATGAGTCACAGCGAGCGCGACGTCGACCGTCCGCTACCCGGGCGGCCCGTCCGCGGTTCCGACACCGGGCGCCCGATGATGGCCGCGCTCGACCTCTTCGGCCGGCGGTGGGCGCTGCGGATCGTGTGGGAGCTGCGTTTCGGGAAGTCGCGGTTCTCCGACCTGCGCAACGAGATCGAGGGCATCTCGTCGAGCACGCTCTCGCAGCGGCTCTCCGAGCTCTCGGCGGCGCACATCGTGACGCAGGCGTCCGACGGCGCCTACCGCCTCAGCTACCAGGGCAAGGCCCTCCTGATCGCTCTGGGGCCGCTGGAACTGTGGGCCAAGGCGTGGGCGAAGGCCGTCCGCGACGGCACCTCGGAGGACCCGGCCGATCAGGCGTGATCGGCGGCGTGCAGCGTCGCGTCGGTGACGGGGAGGTCGCCGTCGAGGGCGCGCTGGACGGCGTCGACGACGGCGTCGCGCACCTCGCCGACGGTGACGTCCCGGCCCAGCTCCGAGCTCAGCGTCGTCACCCCCGCGTCGGGGATGCCGCAGGGGATGATGGCGTCGAAGCCACCGAGCGTGTTGTCGCAGTTGAGCGCGAAGCCGTGCAGCGTGACGCCACGGGCCACGCGGATGCCGATGGCGCCCACCTTGCGCTCGGGCCGCGCACCGTCGGCGGGGAACCAGACGCCCGAACGTCCCTCGACCCGGCCCGCCCGCAGGCCGAGGCCGCGGCACACCTCGATCAGGGCCTGCTCGATGCGGCGCACGTAGTCGACGACGTCCATCGCCGAGCCGAGCTTGATGATGGGGTAGCCGACGAGCTGCCCCGGGCCGTGCCAGGTGATCTTGCCGCCGCGGTCCACGTCGATGACGGTGCTGCCGTCCGTCGGCAGGTCCTGCGGTTCCGTGCGCTTGCCCGCGGTGAAGGTGGGCGGGTGCTCGAGCAGGAGCAGCCGGTCGCCGATGGCGCCGTCGGCGCGCTGGTTCGCTAGGTCGTGCTGGAGGTCGAAGGCCTCCTGGTAGCCAATGGTGCCGAGGTCTTCGACGACGAGCGGATCGGACGAGGCGCGGGCGGAACGTGCGGGCATGACCTAGACGCTACGCCTTCGCGGCGGTGCGGCCCGCCGGGAACGTCGGACCCGGTTCCGGCGGGCGACACGCCGGGCGGACGCCGCCGGAACCGTCTCCGATTTCGGCCGTTAGGAGTCGTCCGCCATCGCCGCGGCGAGCGCGGCGGGAAGCGTGGTGTGCGCGAACCGGAATCCGCTCTCGTGGAGCACGCGCGGAACGGTGCGCTGCGACGTGAGGAGGCCCTCGTCGGCGATCTCGCCGACCGCGGCGCGGAGGGCGACGCGCGGCACCACCCAGCGGGCGGGGCGGTGCACCTCACGGCCGAGGGCCTCGCTGAAGGCCTGCTGCCGTACCGGCGCGGGGAGGCGATGTTCACGGGGCCGGACGTGTCACCGGACAGCGCACCGTCGAGCACGTGCAGGACGGCGCGGGCGGCGTCGTCGCGCGAGATCCACGACAGCCACTGGTGCCCGCTGCCGAGTCGTCCGCCCAGCCCCAGCCGGTACACCCGGCGCAGCACGGGGAGCAGTCCGCCGGCGTTCGAGAGCACGTGCGCGAACCGCAGGTGCCCGACGGTGACCCCGGCCGCGCGCGCCGGAGCGGCCGCGGCCTCCCACTCGACGCACAGGCTCGCGAGGAAGCCGGAACCGGGACGGGAGGTCTCGAGGCACTCGGCCTCGCCGGCGTCGCCGTAAACGCCGATCGCGCTCGCGCCCAGGAACACCGGCACGCCATCGCGCGCGGCCGCCTCGGCGAGCGCCGCGGTCGCCTCGATGCGGGAGTCGCGCAACTCCTGCTTGACGGCTCCCGTCCAGCGGCGGCCCGAGATGGGCGCGCCGTTCAGCGTGATCACCGCGTCGAAGCCGGCGAGATCGGGGACCTCGCCGCGCGCTGGGTCCCATGCGCGCCCGCGCGCGGAATCGCCCCGAACGAGGGGAACGACGGTGTCGCCCCGCCGCGTCAGCGCTCGCGACACCGCAGTGCCGATGAGCCCCGACGATCCGGCGAGGGCGACCCGTCGTTCCATGAGATCGGGTGGTTCCGAGAGCTACAGGCCCAGATCCGCCTCGAACGCGCCCTCCTCGAGACGGTGCTTGACCGTGGTGAGGAAGCGGCCCGCGTCGGCACCGTCGATGAGGCGGTGGTCGTAGGTGAGCGGGAGGAAGGCCATCGGGTGGATGCCGATGGACTCGGTGCCCGCCGCGTCCTTGACCACGACCGGACGCTTGACGATCGCGCCGGTGCCCAGCATCGCCGCCTGCGGCGGAACCAGGATCGGGGTGTCGAAGAGCGCGCCCTCGCTGCCGATGTTGGTGATGGTGAACGTGCCGCCGGAGATCTCGTCGGGCTTGAGGTTGTTGTTCCGCGTGCGCTCCGCGAGGTCCACGATCGCGCGGGCCAGGCCGGCCAGCGACAGGTCGTCGGCGTTCTTGATGACCGGCGAGAGCAGGCCCTGCGGGGTGTCGACGGCGATGCCCAGGTTCACCACACCGTGGTAGGTGATCTCCTTGAAGTCGTCGCTGATCGACGCGTTGACGTTCGGGTGCACCTTGAGCGCCTCGATGACCGCCTTCGCGATGAACGGCAGGTACGTGAGGTTGACGCCCTCGTTCGCCTTGAACGCGGCCTTCGCCTGCGCGCGCAGCGCCACGATCCGGCTGAAGTCGACCTCGAAGACCTGGGTGAGCTGCGCGGAACCCTGCAGCGACTCCCGGGTGACCTTCGCGGTGATCTGGCGGATGCGGTTGGTCTTCTGCGAGGTGCCGCGGAGCGCCGCCAGCTCGGGACGGGCACCCTTCGGGGCCGACGGTGCCGCGGGCGCGGCGGCCGCGGGCGCGGCGGCAGCGGCCGGAGCCGCAGCGGGGCCTTCGCGGCCTCGGCCGCGGCGAGCACGTCCTGCTTGCGGATGCGGCCGCCGACGCCGGTGCCCTTGACCGAGTTCAGGTCCACGTTGTTCTCCGCGGCCAGCTTGCGCACCAGCGGGGTGACGTACGGCGTCGACTCCGAGGACGACGCGGCCGGAGCCGCGGGGGCAGCCGGGGCCGCGGGCGTAGCCGGGGCGGCAGCGGCCGGCGCCGGGGTCGGCTCAGGGTCGGCGCGGGAGCCGGGGCGGCGGGGGCGGCCGGAGCCGGGGTGGGCTCGGGAGCCGGTGCCGGTGCGGCGGGCGCGGCGGGTGCCGCGGGGGCGCCGGAGCCGACGATCGCGAGCACGCCGCCGACGGCGATCACGTCGTCCTCGTTCGCCTTGATCTCCAGCAGCGTGCCGGCGACGGGCGACGGGATCTCCGTGTCGACCTTGTCGGTGGAGACCTCGAGCAGCGGCTCGTCGACGGCGATCTCGTCGCCGACGCTCTTGAGCCAGCGCGTGACGGTGCCCTCGGTCACGGACTCGCCCAGCTCGGGCATCGTCACCTCGGTGCCCGAGGCGGGAGCGGCGGGAGCAGCCGCGGCCGCGGGCTCCGCCGGAGCGGCCGGAGCCGCCGCCGCGGGGGTGGGTTCGGGCTCGGCGGCGGGCGCCGGCGCGGCGTCGGCGGGCGCGGACTCGCCGGCCTCACCGATGGTGGCGAGGTCGCCGCCGACCTCGACGACGTCGTCCTCCTGCGCCAGGATCTTCAGCAGCACACCCGAAGCCGGGGCCGGGATCTCGGTGTCGACCTTGTCGGTCGAGACCTCGAGCAGGGGCTCGTCGACGGTGACGGTGTCGCCCTCCTGCTTGAGCCACCGGGTGACGGTGCCTTCGGTGACGCTCTCGCCGAGTGCCGGCATCTGGACGGAGAAGGCCATTTCCTCTGACTCCTCAGGTTCGGTTATCTGCTGTGATACGAGCTGAACGCGGGTTTCGGCTGGTGGCCTCCACCGACACCTGACCCTACCCTCAGGGTCGGGTCCGTGCGGCGGTTGGGGGCTTACTAGTCGGTAACTCCCAGGGGCGGGACGTCACCCGCGCTGCGCGATGTCGCGGAGCACCGCGAGCATCGTGCGAACCGGTACGCCCGTACCACCCTTGGTGATGTAGCCGAATGGGCCGCCCGTGTGGAACGCCGGGCCCGCGACGTCGATGTGCGCCCACTGCACCCCGTCGGCCACGAACTCCTTGAGGTACACGCCGGCGGTCAGCATGCCGCCCCACCGGTTCGGGCTCACGTTCGCGAGATCCGCGACGCGCGAGTCGAGGTCGGCGCGCAGCTCTTCGGGGAAGGGCATCGCCCAGCCGTTCTCGCCGACGGAGCGGGACAGCTCCGCGACGCGGTCCCGGAAGTCGCCCGTGCCCATCACGCCGGGGGTGCGCGTGCCGAGCGCGACCATCTGCGCGCCGGTCAGGGTCGCGGTGTCGATGAGGTAGTCGGGCTCGTCCTCGCAGGCGCGGACCATCGCGTCGGCGAGGATGAGCCGGCCCTCGGCGTCGGTGTTGATGACCTCGACGGTGATGCCGCCCTTCCCGGCGCCGGGGTACTGGGTGAGCACGTCGCCGGGACGCTGCGCGGTGTGCGAGGGCATGTTCTCGGCCATCGGCACCGTGGCGGTCACGTCGACCGGCAGGCCGAGCTGCGCCGCCAGGATCACCGTGGCGATCACCGCCGCGGCGCCGCCCATGTCCGAGGTCATCTGCTCCATGCCCGCGGCGGGCTTGATGGAGATCCCGCCCGTGTCGAAGGTGATGCCCTTGCCGACCAGCGCGACGCGGCGGGCACCGTCGACGCCCGAGACGTGCCGCAGGCGCACCAGCCGCGGAGGGCGCGAGCTTCCTTACCGACCCCGACGATGCCGCCGTAGCCGTTCGCCGCCAGGTACTGCTCGTCGAAGACCTCCACCTCGAGCCCTGCGTCGGCGCCCAGGCGCTGCGCGCGATCGGCGAACTCGCCGGGGAGAGGACGTTCGGCGGGGTGTTGACGAAGTCCCGGGCCAGCGCGACCGCTGCGGCAGTCAGCCGGGCCTGCTCGACGGTGCCGCGCGCCTCCTCGGCGAGCGCCTCCGACGCGGGCGTCGCGACCACGGCGAGCGCACCGAGCGTCGCCTTCTTCGGCGCGGAGGTGGTGCGGAACTCGGCGAACCGGTACGCGCCGAGGATCGCGCCCTCGACGGTGGCCGCGAGGTCGATCGACGCGAGCGTGGTGGCGGCTGCCGCGACGCCCTCCAGCGCGCGAGCGGCGACGCCCGCGGCGCGGCGCACCGTCTCCGGGGTGACCTTCGCCTCCGCGCCGAGGCCCACGCCCAGCACCGTCGCCGCGCCCAGACCGGTCCCGGCCGGGGTGGCGATCCGGACGGCCTCGCCGGCCTTGCCCTCGGCGCCGAGGAGCGAAAGCGCCGCCGCAACCGGACCGCGCGCGGCCTCCGGGACGCCGGCGTCGAGCGTGATCGGTCCGTCGCCCTCCGCGGAGTACACGCCCACGACGAGCGCGTCGGTCGCCGCCGCGACATCGTCGATCAGCGTGATGGCGGGTCCGGTGAACGGCGTGCTCAAGGGGTTTCCTCTCGTCGGGGCGGCGGGTGTGCTTGCCTGTACGGATGTTACGCCTGGGACTGTGGGGCGCGCCGCCGCCCGGGGCGGCCGGCTACGCGGCCGCGATGCCCGCGCCCGTCGTCGCCCACCTGATGGAGGCGCTGGCACGGGAAGGGCTCCCGGTGGCGGCGTGGGCTACGCGCGCCGGGATCCGCCGGACCGATCCGGCGGTCGACCTCGAGCTCGCCCACCCACAGGTCGTGCGGTTCCTGACCGAGGTGGTGCACGCGCTGCCCGATCGCCCCTCGGGTTCGAGGCGGGCGCCCGCCCGCTGCTGCAGTCCTTCGGCATGCTCGGCGTGGCGATGCAGACCGCCGATGACTTCGAGGGCGCCGTCGCCGTCGGCCTGCAGTACCACCAGGCGGCGGGCAGCCTGGTCGACTTCGACGTGGACGCCGACGGCGGCGCCCTCCGCCTCACGGTGGTCCCGCGCTCCGCGGACCCGGACCTGTTGCCCTTTCTCTGCGAGGAGACACTGCTCAGCGTCACGACGCTGCTGCGCTCCGCACTCGGCGACGAGCACTGGTCGCCGGAGGCGATCGAGCTGCCGTACCCGGCCCCTCCGTACGGCCCGGAGTACACCGCGCATTTCGGCTGTCCGGTCCGGTTCGACGCCCCGTTCGGCCGGATGACGGTGCCGCGGCGTCTCCTGGGCACTCCGCTGCCCCGGCGCGAGCCCGCGGTGCATGCCGCCGCGCTGGCGGCCTGCCGCGCGCTCACCGGGACGAGCGCGGAGGCGCGCGACCTCGACCACGTATGGGCGGTCGAGCACCTGCTCCGCTCCGACCTGCGCCGCCCGTTCACGATGGCCGGCGTCGCCCGACAGTTGAACACCACCGAGCGGACGCTGCGCCGGAACCTCACCGAGGCGGGCGAGTCCTTCCGGTCGATCCACACCCGGGTCCGGCGCGAGCGGGCCGAGACGCTGCTGCGGACCACCGATCTGACGATGCGGGCGGTCGCCGAGGCCGTCGGTTTCGCCGATGCCCGGGACTTCCGGCGCGCCTTCGCGCAGTGGACCGGGAGCACTCCCGCCCAGGTCCGGGCCGCCGGGGAGATCCGGACGGGCGAGGGGGGATCTGCGGTCACGCCGAGCTGAGGTGGCACCCGCGCCCGTACGATCGGTGCTCATGACGGGAAACGGCACGGGTGAGACCACGACCGGAGCTGGCGCACTGGACCTGGCGGCGGCACCGTCGTCGCTCGACCGGGACTGGGAGATCGACCCGGCCACGTACTGGGCCACCATCGACGCCGCCACCCACGGTCTCGACGCGCCGATCCTCGCCGCAGACCTGGACGCCCTGCGCTACAACGTGGCAGACATGCTGCGGCGCGCGGCCGGCAAGCCGATCCGCGTGGCGTCGAAGTCGATCCGCTCACGCCCCGTGCTCGACGCGCTGCTCCGCGTCCCCGGCTACGCGGGCGTCCTGGCGTACGACGTCGCGGAGGCCCACTGGCTGGCAGCCGACGGCGTCGATCACGACGGCGCCGCCCGCCCCGGCTGCACGGACGTCCTCGTCGCGTACCCCAGCGCCGACCTCGCCGCGATCGCAGCGCTGGCAGCGGATCCCGCCGCCGCGATGCGCGTGACCCTGATGATCGACGCCGCCGACCAGCTGGACCTCATCGACGCCGCGGTGCCGCCGAGCCGCCGCCCCGAACTACGGGTCTGCATCGACGTCGACGCGTCGTACCACGCGCCCGCGCTGGGCGCGATCGGCGCGCGCCGATCGCCGGTCCGCACCCGCGGCGAGGCCTCGGTCCTCGCGGCGACGGTCGCGGGACGCAAGGGATTCCGGCTCGTCGGCGTGATGACCTACGACGCGCAGATCGCCGGGGTCGGCGACCTCAGCATCCGTCGCCCCGGCGCCGGGACGCTGTTGCGGACCATGCAGCGGGCGTCCTGGGACGAGCTGGTGACGCGCCGCCGGGAGATCCTCACCGACCTGCGCCGGATCGCCGACCTCGAGTTCGTCAACGGCGGCGGTACCGGCTCCCTCGAGCGCAACGCGGAGGATCCCAACGTCACCGACATCGCCGCGGGCAGCGGCCTGTACGGGCCGCACCTCTTCGACGGCTACTCCCACTTCCGCCCGGCGCCCGCCATGGGATTCGGGCTCGCGGTGGTGCGCCGCCCCGCGCCGGACGCCGTGACCTGCCACGGCGGCGGCTGGATCGCCTCCGGCGCTGCGGGCTCGGACCGCCTGCCGCGCCCTGTGTGGCCCGAGGGGCTGAAGCTGACCGGCCGCGAAGGGGCCGGCGAGGTGCAGACGCCGCTGACCGGCGAGCGCGCTGAGCGGATCTCGCTCGGCGACCGGATCTGGTTCCGGCACACCAAGGCCGGGGAGCCGGCCGAGCACTCCGACGACCTGGTGATCGTCTCCGACGGTGCCGTGCACACCACGGTCCCGACCTACCGCGGCGAGGGGAAGTGCTTCCTGTGAACAAGTGGATTCCGGGCCTGGACCAGCTGACCGGCAGGGTCGGCGAGTGGCGCAACTGGGGGCGCACCGCGTCCGCGTTCCCCTCGTACGTTTCGCGCCCGGCGACGATCGAGGACGTGGTCCGGACGGTCGAACGGGCGCGTGAGCGGGGCGGCACCGTCAAACCGCTCGGGGCCGGGCACTCGTTCACCCCGATCTCGGCGCCGCGCGACGTGGCGCTCGCCCCTGACCACCAGGGCGGACTGGTGACGGTGGACGTCGACCGCAAGCGGGTCACCCTGCGCGCGGGGACTCGACTGTACGACGTGCCCGCGCTGCTGGAGCCCTACGGGCTGGCGATGGCCAACCTGGGCGACATCGACGAACAGACCCTGGCGGGGGCGATCTCGACCGGGACCCACGGCACCGGCCTGGGTTTCGGCGGCATCGCGACCCAGGTGGTCGGGGCGACCCTCGTCTCCGGGACCGGGGAGGTGCTCACCGTCGGCGAGCACGACCCGCGGCTGAAGGCCGTGGCCCTCGGGCTCGGCGCGCTGGGGATCCTGGTCGAGGTCACCCTGCAATGCGTGGACCGGTTCGTGCTCGAGGCCACCGAGGCGCCGATGTCGCTGGCGGAGACGGTCGAGGGCTTCGGCGAGCGGGTGCGCGGTGTGGACCACTTCGAGTTCTTCTGGTTCCCGGGGACCGACGGCACGCTGACCAAATCGCAGATCCGCCGGCCCGGCGATCACAAGCGCAAGCCGATCGGCGGGGTGCGGCGGTTCGTCGACGACAAGGTCGTCGGCACCGGCGCGCTGATGGCCGTGTGCGAGGTGGGGCGCGTGGTCCCGGCGCTGACGCCCCGGCTGGTCACGCTCGCCACGTCGATGCTGTCCGAGCACACCGAGATCGACTACTCCACCAACGTGCTCACGACCGACCGCTCCGTGCGGTTCCGCGAGACGGAATGGGCAGTGCCCCTGGAGAACACGATGCCGGCGTTCGAAGCGCTGCGTGCCACGATCGCCGCGCGGGACTGGAATCTCACCTTCCCCGTGGAGGTGCGTGTCGCCGCCGCCGACGACCTCATGCTCTCGACCGCGTCGGGCAGGCGGTCCGGGTACATCGCCGCGCATCGCTACGTCCGGGACAAGCCGAGCGACTACTTCGCCGAGGTCGAGCGGATCATGATCGAGCACGGTGGCCGCCCGCACTGGGGCAAGATGCACACGCGCACCGCCGAGTTCTTCCACGGCGCATACCCCCGGTTCGACGAGTTCCTGGCCGTGCGCGACGAGCTCGACCCGGACCGGGTGTTCGCCAACGACCACCTGGATGCGGTGCTCGGCCGCTGATCGAGCATGATTCCGCGGCATGACGACTTCTCTGTGGACGCCGGTCGCGGACGGCGCCGGTGTGGTGGGCCCCGGTGAGCGGCTGAGCTGGCCCAAGACGCTGGGCATCGGCGTGCAGCACGTGGTGGCGATGTTCGGCTCCACGTTCCTGGTGCCGGTGCTCACCGGGTTCCCGCCCGCCACCACACTGCTGTTCTCGGGCGTGGGCACCCTGCTGTTCCTGCTGATCACCGGGAATCGGCTGCCCAGCTACCTGGGCTCGAGCTTCGCGGTGATCGCGCCGATCACCGCGGCCACCGCCTCGCACGGCGCTGGGAGCGCGCTGGGCGGGATCGTCGCGGTGGGCGTGCTGCTGATCCTGGTGGGCGGCGTGGTGCACCTCGTGGGCACCGCGTGGATCGAGAAGTTGATGCCGCCCGTCGTGACGGGCGCGATCGTCGCGCTGATCGGCCTCAACCTGGCGCCCGCGGCGAAGGCGAACTACGAGAAGGCCGCCGTGACGGCCACGATCACGCTGGTCTGCCTCATCCTGTCCCTCGCCCTGTTCAAGGGCATGCTCGGGCGGCTCGCGATCTTCACCTCGGTGCTGATCGGCTACGCGGTCGCCGCGGTGCGCGGCGAAGTCGACACCGCGGCGATCTCGGCCGCGTCCTGGGTGGGCTTACCGGAGTTCTCGGCACCGTCGTTCTCGTGGGCCGTGCTGCCGATGTTCCTGCCCGTGGTGCTCGTGCTGGTGGCCGAGAACGTGGGTCACGTGCGGTCGGTCGCCCAGATGACGGGGGAGGACTACGACCCGGTGATGGGCCGCGCGCTCGCCTCGGACGGGTTGGCGACGGTGCTGGCCGGCGCGGGCGGCGGCTCGGCCACCACGACGTACGCGGAGAACATCGGCGTGATGGCGGCGACGCGCGTGTACTCGACGGCCGCGTACTGGGTGGCCGGTATCGCGGCGATCCTGCTCGGCATGTCGCCGAAGGTGGGCGCCGCGATCGCGTCCATCCCGCCGGGCGTGTTGGGCGGGATCACGACGGCGCTGTACGGCCTCGTCGGCATCTTGGGCGTGCGGATCTGGGTGCAGGCGCGGGTGGACTTCAGCCTGCCGATCAACCAGCTGACCGCCGCTGTGCCGCTGATCATCGGCATCGCCGACTTCACCTGGTCGCTGGGGCAGGTCACGTTCACCGGCATCGCGCTCGGCTCCGTCGCCGCGATCGTGATCTACCAGGGGATGCGGCTGCTGGGCCGATCCGGCAGTGCGGCCCTGGACTAGAGTGCCGGGCATGAGTGAGACGCTGATCGAGGGCCCCCTGAATGCCGTGCACACCGAGCTGGGAGCGGCGTTCGCGCCGTTCGGCGGCTGGTCGATGCCCGTCAAGTACGCGGGCACCGTCGGCGAGCACACCGCCGTGCGCGAGGCCGTGGGGATCTTCGACGTCAGCCACCTCGGCAAGGCCACCGTCGCCGGGCCGGGCGCCAAGGACTTCGTCAATCGCGTGCTCACCGCCGACCTCGGCAAGATCCATCCCGGCAAGGCCCAGTACACCCTGTGCACCAACGAATCCGGCGGCGTGATCGACGATCTCATCGTCTACTACGTCTCCGACGACGAGCTCTTCCTCGTGCCCAACGCCGCGAACACCGCCGCGGTGGTCGCGCACCTGCGCGAGCGCGCGCCGGAGGGCATCACCGTGACCGACCAGCACCGTGACTACGCCGTGCTCGCCGTGCAGGGCCCGAAGTCGGCCGAGGTGCTGCGGGCCGTGGGGCTGCCCACCGACATGGAGTACATGGCCTACGAGGACGCGTCGCTCAACGGGACCGCCGTGCGCGTGTGCCGCACCGGCTACACCGGCGAGCACGGCTACGAGCTGATCCCCGCGTGGGGCGACGCCGAGACCGTCTTCCGGGCGCTGCTGCCCGAGATCACCTCGCGCGGCGGCCAGCCCGGGCCTCGGCGCCCGCGATACGCTGCGCACCGAGATGGGTTATCCGCTGCACGGGCACGAGCTGACCGTCGACATCACGCCCGTCCAGGCGCGGGCGGGCTGGGCCGTCGGCTGGAAGAAGCCCGAGTTCGTGGGCCGCGAGGCCCTGGTGGCGGAGAAGGAGGCCGGCCCGGCCCGGCGCCTGTGGGGCCTGCGCGCCACCGGCAAGGGCGTGCTGCGCGCCGACCTGTCGGTGCTCTCCGCCGACGGTGCCCCGATCGGCACCACCACGTCGGGCACGTTCAGCCCCACGCTGAAGGTGGGAATCGCCTTGGCGCTCATCGATTCCGCGGCGGGCGTGGAGAAGGGCACCGTCGTCAGCGTCGACGTGCGCGGCCGTGCCATCGAGTGCGAGGTGGTGCTCCCGCCGTTCGTCGAGGCGAACACCAAGTAGCAGTCGGACGGCCCCGGAAAAAATACTCGGGGTTCCTACCGATTGGTATGGCCTTCGGCGGGGCGCCGGGGTCGTAGAATCTTCTTTCATGACTACGAGCACGGCCTTCGCCCTCACCCGCAACGACCACCCACGCTCTGCGGATGCGCGCGCCGAGATCCTGGCGAACCCGGGATTCGGCAGGTTCTTCACCGACCACATGGTGTCCCTCCGCTGGAACGAGGAGAAGGGCTGGCACGACGCCGCGGTGCTGCCGTACGGCCCCATCCCGATGGAGCCGTCGGCGTCGGTGCTGCACTACGCGCAGGAGATCTTCGAGGGGCTCAAGGCCTACCGCCAGCCCGACGGTTCCGTGGCCACGTTCCGGCCGGAGGCCAACGCCGCGCGCTTCCAGCGCTCCGCCGAGCGCCTGGCGATCCCGCCGCTGCCCGAGGACGTGTTCGTCGAGGCGCTGCGCCAGCTGGTGGCCGTGGACGGCGAGTGGGTCCCCGCGGCCGGCGGTGAGGAGGCCCTGTACTTCCGGCCCTTCATCTTCGCCGACGAGGAGACCCTCGGCGTCAAGCCGTCGAACAGCTACCGGTTCCTGGTGATCGCCTCGCCCGCCGGCGCGTACTTCCCCGGCGGGGTGAAGCCCGTGTCCGTGTGGCTCTCGCGCGAGTACGTGCGCGCGGCGCCCGGCGGCACCGGCTTCGCCAAGTGCGGCGGCAACTACGCCGCGTCGCTGGTGGCGCAGGCCCAGGCCGCGCAGCAGGGCTGCGATCAGGTGGTGTGGCTCGACGCCATCGAGCACGAGGCGATCGAGGAGATGGGCGGGATGAACCTGTTCTTCGTCCTCGGTTCCGGCGCGAACGCCCGCATCGTGACGCCGGAGCTGTCGGGCTCGCTGCTCCCCGGCGTGACCCGCAGCTCGCTGCTGCAGCTCGCCCGCGACGCCGGTTTCGAGACCGAGGAGCGGCGCATCACCGTGGCCGAGCTCAAGGAGGGCGTCTCCTCCGGCGCCATCACCGAGGTCTTCGCCTGCGGCACCGCCGCCGTGATCACGCCCGTCGGCCGCGTGAAGGGCGCCGAGGAGGACTTCACCATCGGCGACGGCGAGCCCGGCGAGATCACCATGGCCCTGCGCGCCACCCTCACCGGCATCCAGCGCGGCACCGTCCCCGACACCCACGGCTGGATGACCACGCTGAGCTGACGCTCACCCCGACCCAGGCGGCCCGCACCGTTTCGGTGCGGGCCGTTCGCGTTCGGCGGGGCGTTGCGGCGCGCTGTCACACCGCCTGTCGAGGGACCACGCGGAGGTGACCCAACTGGGGTCGGACGCGCGGAGTTCCCGCATCACGGTGATCGTGTCGATGACCTCGCGCGCTGTCATCAGGTCCTGGTTGTAGATCAGGCTGCCCGCCGTGACTGGCGCGCCGGCGGGACTGGGGCCACGCCAGGCGAGGAAGTCGCGATAGAGCCGGGGGAGTGGCAGGCCGAAGATCCGCTCGAGTTCGTCGAGATCCTCCTGGGACGAGCCGGGGCCGAGGGCGGCGTGGAACTCGGGGTAGTTCGCCGCGAGTGCCGCGTCCAGCCTTTCGATCAGCGGATGCATGATGGCACTGTACTGAAGAATTGATCGTCGGCTGATCCCGGCCGCACCATCTTTCGAAGCGTTCTGCGACGGTTTCGGCCCGATCGGTCGCAGAACGCTTCGAAAGATGTCGAGAGGCTGCGGATCGGTGGACCCAGCCGCTACCGGCGCGACTTCCAGCGCGTAGAGGGCGTCGATGGCGGGCGCGACGGCGTCGTACAGCTGCCAGGTGTCGGCGGCGGCGTACGTGGAGGAGTGCCGGGCGACCTCCGGCACCCTCGCGTACGCATCCAGGTACGCGGAGTACGTCGCGTCGACGAACGCGTTCCCCTCCTCGGTGAAGGCCCCGGTGTCGAACTGGCCCACCATGTGCTGGATCAGGTACGCGCCCGGCGTGATCCGGCGGTCGTCGAGCAGGTTCAGGTGCGGGTCCGGAACCGGCTCGGCACCCCGTGCCACAGCGTGGTGCCGCTCGCGAGGCCGTGCGCTCGCATCCACGCGTAGAAGATCCCGATGTGCGTGGCCGCGTTCGCCTCGGGCAGGCCGAGTTCGTCGACGGTCTCCTGGTGCCATTCGGCATCGTCGTAGGTCATGATGTGAGGATCCCGCGCGGCGGTTGGCGGTGGCTTGCCGTCCGGTTGATCACGCGGTGACGTGCTGGGCGGAATGGCCGATGGCTGCCTCCTCGTTCAGCATGCGCATGAACTTCGCCTGGCTCCGGTCGCCGCGGCGGGCGGCGCGTTCGCGACCGCCGGGAAGCTGGTTGATCGCGGATTCGACGAGGTGGAACGGGATCCGCAGCGCCGGGTACCAGGGGATCGCCGACGGTACGCCGAGCTCCCGCATCGCCGCCCGCCCCAGGTACGCCGTGGCGATCGACAGGTGCTGGGATCGGGCGATCCGCCGGCGGATACCGGACAGGTGCGCATAGTGCCAGACCAGGGGGTCGTCGGCCATCGGCTGTGCCAGCGCCCGGCTGGTCTCGTCCGGCGTGGACAGGGCGCGTGAGGTCTGGAACAGGATCCGCAGGCTGTCGCGGAAGCTGTGCGGCAGGAAGTCGTCGTGCACGCCCATCAGCCGGCCGACGTACCGCGTGAGGTGCGCCGCGGCCTCGTACTCCCGGGGATGCGAGAGCATGCCCAGCCCGGTCCCGGTGGCGACCGGCGCGATGAGCGCGCCCACCAGCGTGGCCGCCATGTCGGTCTGGTTGATCGGCAGGCCGTACGCCGCGAAGTCCCAGTCCGGCAGCGACATCACGTGCCGGCGCACCATCGAGTGGATGAACCGGACGTGCAGCGTCGACCGGTAGCCGACACCGCCGGGGCGCAGCCCGTCGGGCACGATCACGTCCAGGGCCCACTGCGAGGTCTCCGCGAACCGCTTGTTGGACCCCTTCTCCAGCGCCCCGGTCCGCAGCAGCGTCTGGTTGAAGCCGGAGAACAGGTAGCCGCCCATCAGGGCCACGTCACGCGCCACGGAGAAGCCGTCGGCGCCGCCGCTGCGCATGAGCTGCCCGCCGACCAGGATCTTGTCCCAGTCGGCCCAGTCGGGGATGGATTCGATGTCCTCGAAGAACGTGCGCAGCTCCGACGGTGCCTCGGGCACCGTCGCGATGCCGTCCGCCAGTGCCCGGTCGAAGAGCGGCTTGCGGACGGACTTGTCCTGGCAGATCCAGTCGACCAGCTCGTCCATCGGCGGGTCGCCCACCGTGAGTAGCTCTCCGAACCGCCGGAACTCCGCCTCGGTGGGCTCGGAGAGCCGGAGGAACCGGCTGACCATCGCGATGCCGGGCGGCACGCGGCGAGGTGACTCGGGGTGTCGCGCGGGGACCTTCACGGGCGTCGTAGCAGTCATCTCCACCTCACCGATCTCTACTGACAACGTGTGTTGTCAGGTTATGCCTGTGGATGGACGCCGTCAACCACATGTCGAATTCGGCCGGCGCCGTTCGACGTGTGAGCGGACCGTGCTGTGATCGCAGGACGGCAGGACGAAGGAGACGAACAATGACCGGGGAACCGACACGGCAGCCGAAGGTCCGGGTGGACCTGCTCACCACTTCGCTCGACGGTTACAGCGCGGGCGGACACATCACCGTCGACGAGCCCATCGGCGGCGCCGGCGAGTTGTTCGGCAACTTCGACGGCCGGACCATCGCGGGCGTCCACCGCGCCGACGTGCCCGTGACCGCCGACCGCCTGCTCAACAGCATGTGGGGCCAGGGCGTGGGCGCGGAGATCATGGGCCGCGGCAAGTTCGGCCCGCAGCAGGGCCCGTGGCCCGACGACGGCTGGCGCGGCTGGTGGGGCGACGAGCCGCCGTTCCGCACGCCGGTGATCGTGCTCAGCCACCACGCGCACCCGCCGATCGAGTTCGACAACGGCACCGTCTTCCACTTCCGCGATGCGTCCCCGGCCGACGCGCTCGCGGAGGCGCTCGACCTCGCGGACGGCGCCGACGTCCGGATCGGCGGTGGCCCCTCGACGGTGCGGGACTTCCTCCGCGACGACCTGATCGACGTGCTCCACCTGTCGATCCAGCCCATCGTGCTCGGTTCGGGGGTGTCGCTATGGGACGGCCTGCCCGGCGTGCACCGCCGCTTCGACATCGAGTCCGTCACGACCCCGGACGGTGTCGTACACCAGTTCTGGAACCGCCGGCCCGGCGAGGTCAGCTGACGCAGCAGCCGATCAGCGCGACCGCGGTCGCGATCTCGATCCCGAAACCGAGGACGTCGCCGCTCATCCCGCCGAACCGCCGGACGCAGTGCCGCATCGCGAGAGTGGCGAGGCCCAACGCTACGGCCACGGCGAGCGGGCCCTGCCAGGGGTGCCGGGCACCGTCGGGGCGGCGGCCGCGAGGGCGAGGACGCACCAGAACACCTGCGCGAGGACGCCTTGGGTTCCGGCCGTCAGTGCGCCGAAGCCGTCCGGGTTCGACGGTGCCCACCCGCGCCGGCAGCCGAGCACCGCGGCCACCCGCGCCGCGCCGACGGCGACGCCGATGGCGAGCCACTGTCCGCGTCCCGCGAGCGCCCCCACGGCCGCGGCCTCACCGAGCAGCAGCAGCACCAGCGCGGCGGCGCCGAACGGCCCCACCGTGCCCTGGCGCATGATCTCGCGCGCCCGCTCGGGGGAGCCGTAGCTGCCGAGACCGTCGACGCAGTCGGCGAATCCGTCCAGGTGCATGCCCCGGGTGAACAGGGCGGCCCCGCCGATCGCCAGCGCGCCCACAAGCACCGCCGGTAGGCCCGCGGCGTGCGCCACCCACGCGAGCGCGGCGACCGCGGCGCCCACGACGGCGCCCGTGATCGGTACCAAGCGGATGATGCGGGCACCGTCGGCGCGCGTGAACTCCCGCGGGCTCCCCGGGGTGGGCAGCACCGTCATCCAGGAGAGCGCGACGAACAGCACGTCAGCCCCGGAGACCCCGGCCGCATCGAACGTGGCCATGTCGCGGAGCGCGGCCACGGCCGACCGCACGAGCGGGAGCGCCAGCGCGGCACCGCTGCCCTCGCCGAGGCGGAGCCCCAGGTCGAGCAGGGGCTCGAGATCGAGCCGGCGCAGCGCGAGCGCGTGCGCGGGCTCGGGGCTCAGATGCCCTGCCACCCACCAGTTCACGGCGCCCGGCGCGAGATCGTTCGCGACCAGCGCGGCGGCGGTGACCACCACGCCGTCGAGGATCACGGGCGTGCGCCGCACGGCGGCCTGCGCGAGGAACCCCGCCATCGCGGCGATGTCCGCACCGGCGGCGGTGCGCAGCAACGCCTTCGGGTTGCCCGTGTGCGGGCGGGCGCGGTACATGCCGTCGCGGACCGCGGCGGCCTTGCGCATCCACGCGTTGTCGTCGATGCCCGTGCCGCGGCCCACCACCAGCACGGGCTCGGTCTCGGTGAGCGCGCCGATCAGCACCGCCGCGGGAGTGGTGTTGCCGATCCCCATGTCGCCCGCGATCAGCAGGTCGGCGCCGGAATCGACCTCCTCGTCGGCGATGCGGCGGCCAGCGGCGATCGCGGCGATCGTCTCCTCATCCGTCAGGGCGTCGGTCACCGCGATGTCGCCCGACGAGCGGCGGATCTTGTTGGGGGCCGGGCCCGTATCGCCGAGGACCGCGATGTCCTCGACCCGCACCGACGCCCCGGACTGGTCTGCGAGCACGTTGATCGCGGCGCCGCCGGCGGCGAAGTTCCCGACCATCTGCGCGGTGACCTCCGGCGGGTACGCCGAGACCCCGCCGGCCGCCACGCCGTGATCGCCCGCGAACACCACGATCCGCGCGCGCTCGAACTGCGCCGGCGGACATGCGCCCTGGCAGGCCGCGATCCACTCACCCAGCTGCTCCAGCCGGCCCAGGAGCCGGCCGGCTTGGTCAGTTGCTGTTGCCTGTCCCGGGCCCGGTGCGCGGCTGCCGCATCGGGTGGGGTGAGCCGCCCGAACGCGAGCGGGTCGCTGCCCGGCTCGAACGGGGGCAGCTCGACCGGCGGCAGGTCGGGGTCCGCCGGTGCCGAACCCGTCTGCGCGGCAACGGCAGCCGCGGCGGCCGGCTTCGCGGGGGACGGGGCGGACTGCGGCAGGGGCGCACCGTCGAGCGGCACGACCAGGCCGGCGACGACGAGCTCGACCCGGTCCGCGATCGCCGCGAGCCGCGCGTTGAGTGCGCCCAGCAGGTCCTGGAAGACGCGGCCGGAATGCGTTGCGGGCACGATCGACAGGCCCACCTCGGGGCTGACCAACACCAGATCGCCGGCGTACGCGGCGGATGCGGCGACCAGCGCGTCGAGCTCGCTCCCGGCGTTCTCGGGCGTCTCCCACCCGGTCCGGTCGAGGCGCGCGGCGAGCCAGCCGCCGAGGTCGTCGACGAGGGTGGGCGCGTTGCCCTCGGCCAGCACGGCCGTCACGTCCTGGGTCTCGACGGTCGACCACGACTGCGGCCGGCGGGAGCGGTGGGCGGCCACCCGCGCGGCGAGGTCGGGGTCACCGTCGGGGCGCGGCGCCGTGGCGACGTACCGGACCGGACCGGAACCGATCAACTGCTCGGCGCGGGCGGACTTGCCCGACCGGACCCCGCCCAGGACCAGGGTGAGCGCCACGGGCTAGACCGCGTCGCCCGGGTTGACCCGGGGCCGGGGATGCGCATGCGCCGCAGCTGGGTGGTGCGCATGAACGCGTACCAGCCGAGGCGGAAGCCCGTTTCGGTGGTGTCCGGCCAGCGCTCGCGGACGCGGGTGTTGACGCGGCGTCCGGTGAGGACGCCCTCGATGGCCATGACCGCCACCATCACCAGCAGGAGCAGCATCGGGATGCCGGCGAGCTGCGGCATGTTCACCGTGACGAACATGAACACCATGACCGCGACGGCGAGCGGGATGAACAGGGTGGAGACGTGGCGCTTCGCGTCCACCAGGTCGCGCACGTACGCCTTGACGGGGCCCTTGTCGCGGACGGGCAGGTAGCGCTCGTCGCCCTGCATCATCAGCTCGCGGCGCTCGTTCGCCTGCGTGCGGCGTTCCGAGGCGGCGGCCTTGCGCTCCTCCTTGGTCATCGAGTTGCGCAGTTCCTTCTTGCGGGCGCGCGCCTCGGCCCTCGTCATCGGAGCCGGGGCGACGGGGCCGCGCTTGCGGCCCTGCGCCTCGCGCCGGCTGGGCGTGGGGCGGCCCTTGCCGGCCGTCTGCGCGGGCTTGGCGGACGGAGCCTCGGCCTCGTGGGCGTCCACGATCTCCGGCGCCGTGGAGGTCGAGTCGTCGGCCTTCTGCCAGGGGAGTTTCACACCGTCCAGACTATCGGTCGTTCTGGGAATGCAGGGAAGGGGAGTACCGTTGAACGAGACACCGACGCGTGTGTGAGGAGAACCTATGACTACTGCTGAGAGCGAAACCACCGGTGTGGTCCTGACCGAGGCTGCGGCTTCCAAGGCGAAGGCGCTGCTGGATCAGGAAGGTCGCGACGATCTCGCGCTGCGCATCGAGGTGCAGCCGGGTGGATGTGCCGGTCTTCGGTACCAGTTGTACTTCGACGACCGGACGCTCGATGGCGACGTGGTGTCGGAGTTCGGCGGCGTGAACCTGTCGGTGGACCGGATGAGCGTTCCGTTCCTGATCGGCGCGAAAATCGACTTCGTCGACACGATCGAGAAGCAGGGTTTCACCATCGATAACCCGAATGCGACCGGGTCCTGCGCCTGCGGCGACTCGTTCAACTGATCCGCGACTGACGCCCGCAAGGCGTCCGGAACCCTCTCGCGGTTAGGCTCACCGGATACGTCCGTTTGCCGACCACGGGAGGGTTCCGTCGTGTCGATCGCCGTTTCCGGCTCGATAGCCACCGATCATCTGATGCGTTTCGAGGGGAAGTTCTCCGAGCAGCTGCTCGCCGAGCATCTCGCGCACGTGTCCCTGAGTTTCCTCGTCGAGGAGCTCGTGCTGCAGCGCGGAGGGGTCGGCGCGAACATCAGCTTCGGCATGGGGCGCCTCGGCCGCCGCCCCGTGCTCGTGGGTGCCGTGGGGAAGGACTTCGACGAGGGCTACCGCAGCTGGCTCGAGGGCGCCGGCGTCGATACCCGCGCCGTCCGGGTCTCGGAGACTGCGCACACCGCCCGGTTCATGTGCACCACCGATCTGGAGATGGCGCAGGTCGCCTCGTTCTACTCGGGCGCGATGGCCGAGTCGCGCGAGATCGCGATCGCCGACGTCGCGGCCACCGTCGGGGGGCTGGACCTCGTGGTCGTCGGCGCGAACGATCCGGCGGCCATGACGCTGCATTCGGCGCAGTGCCGCGAGGCCGGGATCCCGTTCGCCGCGGACCCGTCGCAGCAACTCGCCCGCCTCAACGGCGAAGAGGCGCGCGACCTGGTGGAGGGCGCGAAGTTCCTGTTCACCAACGAGTACGAGTGGGGTCTGCTGCAGCAGAAGACGGGCCTGAGCGCGGACCGTCTGACCGCGATGGTCGAGGTGCGGGTCACGACGCTCGCCGAGAAGGGCGCCGACATCGTCGTCACCGGCGACGACGCGGCGATCATCCACGTGGACGTCGTGCCCGACCGCGGCCGCGTCGACCCGACCGGCGTCGGCGACGCCTTCCGGGCCGGCTTCCTCGTCGGCCTCGACGCGGGGCTGTCGTACGAGAGGTCGGCTCAGCTGGGCTCCTACGTGGCGGTGAAGGTGCTGGAGACGGTGGGGCCGCAGGCCTGGAACTACGACGCCGACGACGCCCGCGAGCGGTTGACCGAGGCCTACGGCGCCGACGTCGCGACGGAGATCCTCGCCGCGCTGTAGGTCACACATCCGGTTACCGCTGAGTAACCTACGGTATCGTAGGTTGCATGACGACGGCAGAGGTCCCACCGGTCAAACCGCGGCTGCGGGGGTGATCCACCAGTTCGGGGCTGCTGGCGCCGTACTGTTGGGGATCCCGCTGGTGATCGCGGGGTTCCGCGAATCGGCCGCCGCCGGTGTCGCGCTGCTCGTGTACGCGATCACCGTGTTCGGGGTGTTCGGAGTGAGCGCCGCGTACCACCGCGGGCGGTGGACCGATGCGCAGCGGATCTGGATGAAGCGTGCTGATCACTGCATGATCTTCGTGTTCATCGCCGGCAGCTACACGCCGATCGCAGCGCTTGCGCTGCCGTCCGGGGTGGCCCGCTGGGTGCTCGCGGTCGTGTGGGGCGGTGCCCTGGCCGGCGTCGCGCTCAAGCTGCTGTGGCCGCACGCGCCCCGCTGGGTGGGCGTGCCGCTGTACATCGCGCTCGGCTGGGTGGTCGTCGCGGTCGCGGGCGACCTGGTGCGCGGCGCCGGCTGGACCGCGTCGATCCTGCTCGCCGTCGGTGGGGTGCTCTACAGCGGGGGAGCAGTGCTCTACGCCACCCGCTGGCCGAACCCGTGGCCCGGCGTGTTCGGGCACCACGAGTTCTTCCACGCCGCCACCGTGATCGCGGCGATGTGCCACTACGTGGCGATGTGGATCGCGCTGCTGCGCTGATCCGCGACGCTTGACCTTGTCGCAGCGTCACGGTGTGTACTGCTTCCATCACCAGATGGAGGTCCCATGAGAATCGGAGACATCGCCCGCATCGCCGGCGTATCGACACGCGCGATCAGGCACTACCACCGCATCGGGCTCGTACCCGAGCCCGCCCGCGAGTCCAACGGCTACCGCTCGTACTCGCTCGACGAGGTCGTTCTGCTGCTGCGGATCCGGCGGCTCGTCGAACTGGGGATGTCGCTCGACGAGATCGGCGACGTGCTCGACGACGGTGAGCGGGCCCGTGACCTCGACGAGGTGCTCGCCGAGCTCGACGCCGACCTCGCGCGGCAGGAGGAGGCGATCCGCGAGCGGCGCCGACAGCTCATCGAACTGCGGAGCAGCGCCGCCGTCCGCGCGCCGGTGCCCGGCCGGGTGGGCGACATCGCCGACCGGATCGCCGAGGTGTACGCGGGCAGTGACGCCGCCGCGCGCATGGAGCTCGCCGTCATGGAGGTGCTCACCGGTGTCCTCCCCGGCGCTGTCGAGGTGTACGAGGCCGCGCTCGACGATCCGGCCGTGACCGCGCTGTCCGGCGAGATCGCCGCCGAGTTCGACGCCCTGCAGACCGCCGCGCCGGACGATCCGCGGGTCACCGCGCTCGCCGACCGGATCGTCGCCGCGGCGGGCGGGCTGGAGCTCCCCGAGACGGCGTCCGCGGGCTCACCGCGGATCGCGGTCGGCGACGTGACGGGATGGTTCGACGCGGCGGACTGGATGTCCGACGCCCAGCGACGCTGTATCGCCCTCATGGTGCAGCGGCTCACGGGGGATGCGCGATGAGCGGCGAGTTCCGGCGCACCGAGGCGTTCCTCGGCCGGGTGCTGCCGGCGCGACTGGTGACCCTGCTGCTCGCCGAACCGCGGGGCTTCGTCGCCGTCGCCCGGTGGATACGGGGCGGGCGCCCGGAGGGGCGGGTCTTCTCGCACCACCGCGAGGTGGCGATCATCCTGTGGGTCGTGGTCGTGTCATTGGTAGTCGAGGGCGTCATCGTCGATGTCCTGCTGCGGGCGATCCTGGGCCCGTCGCACTGGGTCTGGATCGCGCTGGGGCTGCACGTGTACGCCGTGTTCATGATCGTCGCGGTGTTCGCGGGAATGGTCACCCGCCCGCACTCGCTCGACGGTGCCGTGCTCCGCCTGCGCACCGGGCTCGGCTTCGAGGTGCAAGTCCCCGTCAGCGCGATCGAGGCCGCGGACACCGGCCGGTTCCCCGGGTTCGACAGGTCCGGGTGGAAGGTCGATGCCGACGGGATCGCGACGATGGCAGTGAGTGCGGCGAACATGCGGATCGTCCTGGCGTCGGGCGCCACCGTCGTCGTGAACGGTGTTGCGCGGAACGGAATCCGAGCCGTTCACGTCACCGTCGACGAACCCCGTCGCCTTGCTGCGGCGGTCGCCGACGTGCGGACGTCCGCCGCGGCGGGTCAGGGCACTGAGCCTGAGACCCTCACGGCCGCAGAGGTGGCCGACCAGGCGGGTGCTCGTCGGATGCGCGAAGACATCGGTCGGCGAGAGGTCGTCGAGGCCGAACGTCGAGCGCAGTGACTCCACCAATCGCACGACGTGGATCGACGTGCCGCCCGCTTCGAAGAACGATTCGTCGGGAGCCGGGCGCCTGCCCAGTACGGCCTCCCAGTGGCTGTCGATGGCGTCGCGGATCGCCGCGCGGTCCGGGCCCGTCGAGCGGACCTCCCGTGCGTCCGCAGCGCGGCGGGCGAGAAGGCGGCGATCGGTCTTGCCGCTCGGCCCGGTCGGAATCTCCGCGACCGCGATGATGCGGCTCGGGCGGAGGTGCGAGGGCAGGCGTTCGCCCAGCCGGTCCGCGATCGCGGCGGTGTCTCGTCCAGGGTCGTCGAGAGTGACGAAGGCGACGAGCCGGCGGTCGAGCCCGTCGCCCACCGCGACGACCGCGGCGCCTGTGACGCCGGGATCCTCGACGAGCGCGGCCTCGGCGTCGCCGGGCTCGACGCGGTGGCCGCGCACCTGGACCTGGTCGTCCGCACGGCCGGCGTACACCAGGGATCCGTCCCGGCGCTGATACACCAGGTCCCCGGTGCGGTATCCGCGATGCTCACGGCCGTCCCGGACGACCGTGACGAACCGGGACCGGTCGGCGGCGGCGTGCCCGAGGTAGCCGGCGGTCACGTGCGGCCCGTACACGAGCAGTTCGCCCGTCACTCCGGGCGGGAGCACGCGCGTCGATCGGTCGACGACCGCAGCGCCGGTGTGCGGCAGGGGTTCCCCGATCACCGAATCGTCGTCCGGATCGCCCTCAGGCCGTCCGGCGTCCGGGGCGACGCGGGCCAGAGTGGTGAGGACCGTCGCCTCCGTGGGGCCGTACAGGTTGAACACCCGCGTCCCCGGGCAGGTCCGCAGCAGCCGGTTCACGGCGCCGGGCCGGAGTCGTTCGCCGCCGAGGAACACGGTGCGCGGGGAGATCGCGCGCCAGTCGTCGTCCGTCGCCGCCGCGTCGAGCATCGTGAGGCCGCTGGGGGTGAGGCACACGACGTCGGCGCGCCGGTCGCGCAACCACGCGAGGTATCCGGCGGGGTCGCGGCGCACCTCGTGCGGCGGGATCAACACCGTGCCTCCGCCCAGCAGTGCGCCGAAGATCTCCCAGACACTGAAATCGAAGGCGGGGGAGTGGAAGAGCGGCCATCTCCCGACCGGGCCACGGACGTCGGACGTCGCGTCCAGCAAGGCCGTCACCGCGCCGTGGGTGACCGGTACCGCCTTCGGGTGGCCCGTCGAACCCGACGTGAAGATGACGTACGCGGTGTCTCCCGGCACCGGGACCGGTGCCGGGAGCTCGGACGGCGCGCCGCCGGCCGCCAGATCGGCGAGGGCGTGCGCCCGGAGCCCGGGGACATCCGGCCACGGGTCGGCGCCGTCGGTGATCACATCGAGCCCTCCCAGATCGGCGACCATCGCCGCCACCCGTGCGGACGGCGCATCGGCGTCGATCGGCACGTACGCCCGTCCCGCGAACAGGATCCCGAGGATCACGACGATCAGGTCCTCCGACGGCGCCATCGCCACGCCGACCGGCCGGCGCTCCGTGCGTCCGGCGATGCCGCGCGCTGCGGCGAGCGCCCTCCGCTCCAGTTCGCGGTGGTCGACGGTGGCGGTCGGGGACTGCACGGCCGTCGCGCCGGGATCGCGGCGAACAACGCTCCGGAACCGGTCGACGATCGTGGCCGGTTCGGGCGCGACCCGCGGCGGACGGTCCGCCGGAGGCGGTCCCGGTGCGCCGGGGTGCGACCATGCGATCGCGGCGAGCGGGACATCGGGGTCGTCTGTGGCGCACCGTAGGACGGACGCGTACAGCGCGCCGGAATCGACGTCGCCCAACGCGTCGCACTGTTCGACCAGCACCGTCAGTTCGGCGTCCGCGCGCTCGACGACGACCGACAGCGGGAACTGCACGTGCCGGCGCCGGAGCCTGTGTGTGACCCCGTCCTCTCGCCGATCCGCGGCGCGAGGGGCCGCGGATACATGGTGAACGAGGTCGGCGCGTCGGCAGCAGCGGCCGCGCCGGGGATGCGATCGGCGTGCCGGAGCAGGTCGAACGACTCGAATCCGATCAGTTCGTCGACCTGCCGGTCGACGTCCCGTGCCAGGTCGGCGAACGATCGACCCTCGGCGGCGACGTCCACGCTGACCGGTAGCGAATTCACCAGCACACCACGGTGGTTCGCCGCGTCGGGGCCGGACCGGCGGTTCGACAGGGGCACCGCCACCGTCGCCACGGGGCCGACGCCGAGGCACCCCGCGGTGACGGCGTGCGCGGCGAGGAGGAAGGAGAACGGGCGCACGCCGAGGGCGCGGCTCGCGGCGATGGCACGAGTACCGTCGACGGTGGTCGAACGTCCGCTCCCGCGGAGCGGGGCCGCGCCCGCGCGGCGAGCCCAGTGCGGGAGCGGCGCGGCCTCGGGGAGGACGGCGCGGAAGTGCGCCACCGCGGCCTCGGGGTCCGCCGCGCTCGCCGGTACGGCGTGCGGCGCGACCGACGGCGGGGGCGACCAGGCCGCCCCGTCGCGGTAGGCGGCGGCGATGTCGAGCACCGTGAGGTACCACCCGAACACGTCGGTGACCAGGTGGGACGTCACGAACACGGCGAAGGTGCGGCTCCCGCAGACCGCGACCTCGAGGTGGTATTGGGGCCACACGCCGGGCGGGAACACGCGGTCGTAGACGTCCTCGGCCGCGGCGAGAACTGCCGCAGCGTCCGGGTATTCGACCACCGGCACGTGGGGCCGCGGCGGGTGCGGACCCGCGCCAGCGCGTCGCCCACGACGGTGAGCGTGTCGTTGACGGTCGCCGTCGCGGTGGCCACCGCCGCGATCGCCGCTGCGAGTCGCTCCGGATCCAGGCCGCCGAACTCGATCACCGCGCCGATGTTCGTGCTCGGGTCGCCGGGTCGCGCGAGCTGCGTGGCGGCGAGCCGGGCCTGCGCGGGCCCCGGCGGCATCAGGTTGTCCGGCCGCTCCGCGGGGAGCGCGTCGCGCCAGGCGCGGAGCAGGCTCGCGCGGTGAGCCTCGTCCGCCAGCATCGAGTAGTGGTCACCGGGAACGTCCACGACGGTGACCGGGCTCGAGGTGTAACCGGACCAGTCGTGCACGGGGTCGACGCCGAGCATCGCGAACACCCCGGACCGCTCCGGCTCCGCGGCGCGGAGCAGGGTGACGGGCGCCGAGATCCGGCCGGCCGGCACGTACTCGGCGAGCGCACCGTGGTGCCGCCGCCAGCGCTCGGCGAAGCCCGGAACGTCGGCTTCGCCGAAGCCGGCGAAACGATCGAGGACGCGCGCCGCGGCGCGGGCGTAGTCCTCGGGATCGTCGGGCGGCGGCCCGTAGGACTCCGGTGCGAGGGCGTCCAGCAGGACGACGTGCGCGACGGTGTGCCCGGCGCGCTCCAGTTGCAGCGCCGTCTCGACCGCCGCGCTGCCGCCGAACGAGTAGCCGCCCAGCCATAGCGGCCCGCCCACGTCGGGCGGCAGCGCCGCGATCGCCGCTGCGGCGATCTCGGGAATGGTCTGCAGGCCCGCGGGCTGCAGGCCCGCGGGCGAGGTGAACACGCCGATCGGCGCGTCGCCCAGCTCCTGCGCCAGCCGCCGGTACGCGAGCGTCGTGCCGCCGGCCGGGGGATGCAGGAGCCAGCGCGGGCCCGGGCGGGTCCAGTCGCCGTAGCGCACGAGCATCACGGGCTCCGGCGCCGATGCGTTGTCGATCTGCGCGGCCAGGAGATCGATCAGCTCGCCGACACTGCCCGCTGCGTCCAGCGCGCCGAAGTCGATCGCGCAGCCGTATCGCCCTTCCAGCTCCGCGACCAGTTCGACGAGCATCACCGACTCGCCGCCCGCCTCGAAGAAATCCGCGCCCAGCAGGTCCCCGTCGTCGTCGGCGCCCAGCGCGACCACGAACGCCGCGCGGATCTCCTCCCGCGCCGGGGTCCGGGCGGGAGGCGCAGGTGAGTCCGGGGCACCGGCCAGAGGAAGGTCGACGTGCGTCTCGTCGAACGGGGTCGGTGGTAGGCGCACGAAGCGGCCGGGAGGCGGCGCCCCGGAATCGGTCGTGGCACCGTACGTGTCGCCGTGCATCTCGTCCGCGAGCTCCCGGACCAGCTCGGGGATGGTCGCCGCGCGGATCGCGACTGTGTGGTCGCCGGATTCGGCCCGCTCGGCCATTGTGCGCGCGACGTCAGCGACGACGAGGTCCCGGCGTCCTCGGATCGCGTCGGCCAAGCGCCGGCGGTAGGCGCTGAGCACGGGTGCCGACGGTGCCCGCACCACGACCGTCGCCGTACCGGGTCGCGGCGCCGGCGGGGCGGGGCGGCGATCAGCACCGCGGACGCGTTGCTGCCGCCCATGCCGAACGAGCTGACCGTGACGGCGGCACCGTCGGGCAGCGAGGTCGTGGCGTCGGCGATGCGGAACCGCGTGCGGTCGAGGCCGAGGGCCGGGTTGGGAGCACCGAAACCCGGCTGCGCCGGGACGACGCCGTGGTTGACCACCAGTGCCGCCTTGAGCAGCCCGGTGATCCCGGCCGCGGCGTCCAAGTGGCCGACGTTGGCCTTGACGCCGCCGAGGAGGCACTCGGGTCCGTCGCCGTGCGCCTGGTGCAGGCCGCGGATCTCGATCGGGTCGCCCAGCGCAGTCGCCGTGCCGTGCGCCTCGACGTACCGGACCTGCTCCGGACTGATCCCGGCGTCCGCCATCGCTGCGCGCAGCACCGTCGCCTGGCCCTCCGGATGCGGGTGGGTGAACGATCCCGCCGCTGCCCCGTCGTTGCCGGCGGCCGTGCCGGCGACGACGGCGAGGACGTCCGATCCCCGTGCGAGGGCGTCGGTCATGCGCGTCAAGACGACAGCCGCCCCGCCCTGGCCGGGAACCACCCCGTCAGCGGCGGCGTCGAACGGCGAGCAGCGCCCCGACGGCGAGAGCACGTCGCCGGCGGAGGCGATGTACCCGGACGGGTGCGGGGTCGCCAGTGAGCCGGCCACCACGATCGCTGCGTCGATCGAACCCGCGGCCAGCGCGATCGCGGCCTGGTGCACCGCCATCAGCGACGACGAACAGGCGCTCTGCACGGCCAGCGCCGGTCCGGTGAGGCCCAGCTTCCGCGCGACGCGGGCGGCGGCGAAGGCCGGATCGGTCCCGAGCAGCGCGGGATAGGGATCGCGGCCCCTCCCGGCCGCATCCGGGGCACCACGCGGTTCACGAAGTAAGAGGACATGGACACCGAGCTGAAGGTGCCGACCACGGACCGGGCCGGATCCACTCCCGAATTCTGGAGGGCTTCGGCGGCGAGCTTGAGGACCAGGCGATGCTGTGGATCGATCAGCTCGGCCTCGCCTCGGGTGAGCCGGAAGTACTCGAGATCCACCGAACCCGCATCCGCGATCCGAGATCCGACCGGCACGTACCTCGGGTCGTCGAGATCGGCGGCCGCGACGCCGCCGGCGAGCGCCTCGTGTCTCGGGATCGGCGCCGGAGCGACCCATCCCGCACCGAGCGATCGCCAGAACTCCTCGACGGTGCTGCAATCCGAAAGTCGTACTGCCGCACCGATGATCGCGAAGCTCATCGCGAGAATTCTACAGGCGCGCGGCGGAAACCAGGCGCCTACGGGTGAACCGGCCGGGTCGGACCGGGCGGGCGCGACGGCGACGGCCTAGAGGCGGACGGGGTAATCCGGCTCCTCGATGAGCGGGTGGATGCGGTCCTCGACGAAGATGCCGTGCCACACCATGAACACCAGCACGGTCCAGAGTCGGCGGGAGTGGTCGGTGCCGCCGGGCCAGCCCTCGGCGCCTTGGCCCGGTGCTCGTCGAGCATGGCTAGCACGGCACGCCGGTCGATCCACTCGTCGGTCTGCGACTGCTCGATGGTCGTGCGCGCCCAGTCGTAGAGCTCCGGGCCGGCCAGCCAGTGCCGCAGCGGCACGGGGAAGCCGAGCTTCTTCCGGTGCAGCACATGCGGCGGGATGATCTCCTCGAGCGCGCGGCGTAGCGCGTACTTCGACGTGCCGCCGGCCAGCTTGAGGTCGGCCGGCAGAGTCTCGGCGACGCGGAAGACCTCCTTGTCCAGGAAGGGCACGCGCAGCTCGAGCGAGTTGGCCATCGTCATCTTGTCGGCCTTGACCAGGATGTCGCCGCGGAGCCAGGTGAACTGGTCCAGGTGCTGCATCCGCTCGACGGGGCCCCAGCCGCGCGTCTTCGCGTAGATCGGGGCGGTCACGTCAGTGTGCGTCCAGTCCTCGCGGAAGCCGGGCAGGACGGAACGCAGCTGCGCGTCGTTGAACGAGCGCGCGTTGCCGTAGTACCGCTCCTCGAGCTCCAGCGAGCCGCGCTGCAGGAGCGATTTGCCGCGCTTGCCCTCGGGCATCCGGTCGCCGATCCGGCCCGCGGTGCGGCGCGCCCACGCCGGGAGACGGTCGAACGGCGCGAGCGAGAGCGGCTCCTTGTAGATGGTGTAGCCGCCGAACAGCTCGTCGGCGCCCTCGCCGGAGAGGACCACCTTGACGTGCTTGCGGGCCTCCTTGGCCAAGTAGTAGAGGGGCACCAGGGACGGATCGGCCACCGGATCGTCGAGGTACCAGACGATGGCCGGGATCGCGTCGCGGAACTCCTCGGGGGAGACCGTCTTGATCACGTGCCGCGCGCCGATGGCCTCGGCCGACTCGGCGGCCACGTCGACCTCGCTGTAGCCCTCGCGCTGGAAGCCCGTGGTGATGGTGATGAGGTCGGGGTTGTGCTGGATGGCCAGCGCGGCGACCGCGGTTGAGTCGATGCCACCCGAGAGGAACGACCCGACGGTCACGTCCGCGCGCATGTGCATCTTCACCGAGTCGCGCAGCGCGTCGGCGATGTCCCGGTAGATCGCCTTCGCCTCGGCGGACTGCAGGCCTCCCGTCACCGGCTTCACCGGGAAGCGGGGCTCGAAGTAGCGCTTGCCGGCGACTTCGCCGCCGGGGGAGACGGTGGCGTAGCAACCGGACTCGAGGCGCCGAATACCAAGGTGCAGGGACTCGGGCTCGGGGACGTACTGCAGCACGGTGTAGTGCTGCACGGCGCGGGCGTCGAGGCCCGGCTTCAGTCCGGCCTCGTCGGCCAGCGCGAGCACGGACTTCTTCTCCGAGGAGAAGACGGTGCCCTGCGTACCGGTGCCGACGTAGAGCGGCTTGATGCCGAACGGGTCACGCGCGAGGGTCAGCTCCCGCTTCTCCGTATCCCAGAGGGCGAAGGCGAACATCCCGCGCAGTTCGGCGAGGACACCGTTGATGCCCCAGTGGTGGAACCCGGCCACGATCGGCTCGCCGTCGCCCTCGGTCCGGAACTCGACGCCGAACTCGTCGATGAGGCGGCGCCGCAGTTCGAGGTAGTTGTAGATCTCTCCGTTGAACGTGAGCGCGTAGCGGTCGGGGTTCTCGGGCGGCCCCCAGCGCAGCGGCTGATGGGCGTGCTCGATGTCGATGAACGCCAGGCGGTTGAAGCTGAGCGCCAGGTCGGCGTCGTGCCACGACCCGCCGAACTCGTCCGGACCGCGGTGCCGCATGCACCGGCCGGCGGCGGTCACCGCGTCGACGACGTCGCCCGCGCGCTGATCGGCGGACAGGAATCCCAGGAGGCCACACACGATTGACCAGTATGCCGGAACGCCACTTTCCGCAGGAACGGCGCAGGCCACGATGGCCGGCAACGGAAACGACGCGCCATTTGCCGACCCCGCAGCGTGGACCGGCCCCCATTGGTCTACGCTGCGTAGTACAAGGGGAACGTGCAGCCCCGGCGCTGAGTTCCCACAGGGTGCTCGAGAGCCGGAACGCTCCCCTCAGCACTGACCGTGTTTCAGCAGGAAGGCGCGACATTGGCACCCGGTAGTAACGCCCACGGTGGGGCCGCGTCCTGGCGTAAGCGCCTGGTTCTGGCCGCCGGGCTGGTCGTTGGCATGTTCGCTCTGGCGGGCTGCTCGGCCGACGAGGTGATGCGTTTCGGTTGGCCCGAGGGTGTGACCCCCGAGGCCCGCTCGATGACCGAGCTCTGGAGCTGGTCCGTCGTGGCCGCTCTGATCATGGGCGTCCTGGTGTGGGCTCTGACGTTCTGGACCATCACGTTCCATCGCCGCAAGGCGGACTCGCCCGATTTCCCGCGGCAGACGGCGTACAACGTGCCGCTCGAGCTGCTGTACACGGCGGTTCCGTTCCTCATCATCGCGGTGCTCTTCTACTTCACCGTCGTCGTCCAGACCAAGGTCGAGAAGATCGAGGACAACCCGGGCGTGACGGTGGACGTGACCGCGTTCCAGTGGAACTGGCGGTTCGCGTACCGCGAGGTCACGATCGACGGCAAGAAGATCACGCTCGAGCGGGAGAACCCGTACGGCAAGCAGCCGGACATCGCCAAGCTGAACGAAGAGGCGGCGAAGCAGAAGGAACACGGCCACATCGAGGTGCAGCCGGAGCGCGGCCCGAACCACGGCCGGTTCCAGGAGATCCGCGACTACCTGAAGTTCAGTGAGGTCGAGATCCAGGGCTCCACCGCCGAGATCCCGGTCCTGGTCCTGCCGACCAACACGCGCATCCAGTTCGATCTGGCCTCGGCCGACGTGGTCCATTCGTTCTACGTGCCGCAGTTCGCCTTCAAGCGCGACGTGATGCCGAACCCCAAGCAGAACCACACGCAGAACAAGTTCCAGGTCAGCGAGATCGAGCGAACCGGCTCGTTCGTCGGGCGCTGCGCCGAGATGTGCGGTGACTACCACTCGATGATGAACTTCGAGATCCGCGCCGTGTCGCCGGAGAACTTCTCGAAGTACATCGCCGCGCGGCAGTCCGGCCAGGACAACGCGACCGCGCTGGAGGCGATCGGCGAGCCCGGCGTCTCGACCAGCACGTTCCCGTTCGATACCCGTCGCACCGGTCGCACCGCGTCGCCCGTCAACGCCGAAGGAGCGAACTGACCCATGAAGGTCGAAGCGAAACTCTTCGAGTTCCTGACCGCGTTCTTCTTCCTCGCGGGGATCATCTACACGATCGTCACCTACCTGTGGGGCCCGGGCTACGGCTACGGAGCCGTGGAGTGGGTCGGTGTGACCGCGATGTTCCTCACCGGCGGCCTGACCCTGATCATCGGTACGTACTTCCGGTTCGTGTCGAACCGCGTCGACACCCGTCCCGAGGACTACGAGGACGCCGAGGTGTCCGACGGTGCCGGCGAGCTCGGCTTCTTCAGCCCCCACTCGTGGTGGCCGATCCTGCTCTCGGCCTCGGTGGCCGTGGTGGGCATCTCGGTCGCGCTGCAGCTGTACTGGCTGTGGATCGCCGGCGGCGTGCTCGTGGTCGGCGCTGCGTGGGGCCTCGTCTTCGAGTACCACAAGGGCCCTGAGAAGCACTGATCTTCACTTCTTCAGCGGCGCCCGTCCCGGAATTCACCGGGGCGGGCGCCGCTCTTCGTGTTCGTTCACTCGGAGGTCGCCGGGCCGGACGAGCATGCAACCCATGACGCAGGCGAAGCCGGGGCTGTCCGTGCGCAAGCTCACCGCCGACGAGATGCGGGGCCGGGGCGGCGCCGTCGTCCCGAAGGCGAAACTGGACTTCGTCGCCGAAGAGCCGAACGGCTACGGCGCGGGGGAGTACGGCACCGTCGGGCACATCGGCGTGATTGAGGCGCCTGAACGCACGTACCTGGCCGTCTCGACCGTGGGCAGCCCCCGACCTCGGAGGACTACCGCGAGGCCGCAGAGGCGCTGTACGCGGCCGCATACGGCGTGAAGGTGCGCAACAAGTTCCTGGCCCGCCGTGGCACCCCGGGCGCCGACGAGGCGGAGCGCAGCGACTTCAGCATGCCACCGCTGGAGCGCCTGCGCGGCGACGTCACGGCCCACAGCACCGACGGTGCGCGGTGGACGCTCCTGCTGCGCCGTCCCGACTGGATCGACGACGCGGAGGTCGGCGACGTCCTGGACAGGCTCGAGGGCGACAAGGGACACAAGAACCTAGCCCGCGTGCGGTGCCTCGACCTGCCGGCCGCGTCGTACCTGCAGACCCGCGTCGACGGCCGCTGGTCCGTGGCTCTCACGCCCACCGCGAAGGCCTTCGACGTCCAGCTCCGCGAGCGGGGCCTGACCGCCGTCGACGGTGCCTGGCACGAGGTCTGCCTGGGGGAGCCGGGCGCACCGGTCGGGCAGAGCAGCTACCTGCTGCGTCGTCGCCTGGCCTGAATCACTCGCGGGCCCAGGTCACCTCGTCGCGTCCGCGGCGCTCCCGGGACACCCCGGCGACGGTGCCAGGAGCGTGCGCCGCCCGGAAACGACTGCGGCCCCTCCCGGGGTAGGGGAGGGGCCGCAGTGGCGTTCAGGCGGATCTAGTCGACGTCGATCTTGCCGCCGTTGTCCTGGACCTTCTGCAGGGCCTCGAGCGCCTTGAGCTCGTTCGCGTGATCGCGCTCGGCGTTCTCGCGCTGCTCGTCGGCCGGGTCGGCCCGCAGGAACGAACCCGTACCGGGCTGGCCGGCGGCGCCGAGCTGGTTGGCCTTGCTCGGCACCGTCGCACCCTGGTAGGCGAGCGGGACCGCGTGGCCGTGCTCGTCGACCGGTCCGAGCGGCTGGTGGAGCTCGATGAACTCGCCGTTCGGGCGGCGGACGATGACGCCGGTCTCGATGCCGTGCTCCAGCACCGCGCGGTCGGCGCGCTGCAGGCCGATGCAGAACCGGTAGGTCAGCCAGTACGCGATCGGGGGCAGGACCACGAGGCCGATGCGGCCGATCCAGGTCATCGCGTTGAGGGACAGATGGAACTTCAGCGCGATGATGTCGTTGATGCACGACAGAGTGAGCACGATGTAGAACGCGAGCGCCATGGCGCCGATCGCGGTGCGCACCGGCACGTCACGGGGACGCTGCAGGATGTTGTGGTGCGCGTCGTCGCCCGTGAGCTTCTTCTCGATCCAGGGGTACGCGAACATCAGGCCGACGATCACGCCGATGATGATGGCCACGAACGCGGCACCCGGAACCGTGTGGCCCCAGAAGTACAGCTCCCAGGCCGGCCACAGACGGGCCAGACCATCGGTCCACATCATGTAGATGTCGGGCTGGACGCCCGCGGACACCTTCGCCGGGTCGTACGGGCCGATGTTCCACACGGGGTTGATCGTGAAGATGCCCGCCATGAGGCCGATGATGCCGAAGGTGGCGGCGAAGTACGCGCCGGTCTTGACGGCGAAGACGGGGAGGATGCGGACACCCACCACGTTCTCCTCGGTGCGGCCGGGGCCGGCGAACTGCGTGTGCTTCTGGTACCAGACCAGGGCGAGGTGGCCCGCGATGAGGGCCAGGATGATGCCCGGGAACAGCAGGATGTGCAGCACGTACAGGCGCGGGATCAGCAGGTCGCCGGGGAAGTCCCCACCGAACAGGGCCCAGTGGACCCAGGTGCCGATGACCGGCAGGCCGACCACGATGCCCGACATGGCGGCGCGCACGCCCGTGCCCGAGAGCAGGTCGTCCGGGATCGAGTAGCCGAAGAAGCCCTCGAACATCGCCAGCAGCAGTAGGGCGCAGCCGATGACCCAGTTCGCCTCGCGCGGGCGGCGGAACGCACCGGTGAAGAAGATGCGGGCCATGTGGATGATGATCGACGCCGCGAACATCAGGGCGGCCCAGTGATGGATCTGGCGGATGAACAGGCCGCCGCGCACCTCGAACGAGATGTCCAGGGTGGTGGCGTAGGCGCGCGACATCGCGACGCCGTGCAGCGGCTCGTAGGCGCCCTCGTAGTGCACCTCGGCCATCGACGGATCGAAGAACAGGGTGAGGTAGACACCCGACAGCAGCAGGATCACGAAGCTGTACAGCGCGATCTCACCCAGCATGAAGGACCAGTGCGTGGGGAAGACCTTATTGATCTGGCGACGGATGCCGGGCGCGAAGTGATAACGCGAATCCAGATCGTTGGCCTGGTGGCCGAGGCGATCTCCGAACGTGCTCATCAGTGCGTCGCCTCCCAGAAGGCCGGTCCGACCTGTTCGATGAAGTCGCCGTTGGCGACCATGTAGCCCTGCTCGTTCACCGAGATCGGCAGCTGCGCCAGTGCACGTGCCGCCGGGCCGAAGACCGGCTTGCCGTACTCGAGGGCGTTGAACTGCGACTGGTGGCACGGGCAGAGGATGCGGTTCGTCTGCTGCTCGTACAGCGAGGTGGGGCAACCGAAGTGGCTGCAGACCTTGGTGTAGGCCCAGTAATCGCCGTAGTTGAAGTCCTCCTGGCCCACGCGCTTGATCGCCCGGGCGCTGTCCTCGGGACGGAGGCGGATCAGCATGACGGGGTTACGGATCCCCTTGAGGCCGTGGAGCAGGCGCTCGCGGGACTCCGGCGTGTCGCCGAAACCGTCGGAGGCGCGCCACGGGAACACGGTCATCATGCCGCCGGCGTCGAGATCCTCCGCCTTGACCAGCTTGACCTTGTACGGGTCGCCCACGTCGTTGCGGAGGAACACGGGCTCGTGGTTGAGATCGCTGGAGAAGTCGTTGGTCAGCGAGTTCCAGTACGGCGACCAGCCGGTGTGCCACAGCGGCGAGGCCTCGCGCTTGGCCCACGGGTTCTTGATCAGACCGCCCAGGAACCCGGCCGCCGCGGCCAGTCCGAACACGCCCACGCCGAAACCGGCGGAGGCGATGAGCATCTTGCGGCGGGGGAGGGTGGAGGTCTCGAGCGCGTCCTTGAACAGGGCGGCCGTGGTGACCTTGTCGATCTTGTCCGAGCCGCCGGCGTCGTGCCGCTGCTGGACCGCGATCTCCTCGGGGATGAACTTCTTCGTGAACTGGACGGTGCCGGCGAACAGGCTCAGCAACGACAGTCCGAAGGTGATGCCCAGCATCGGCGTGTACAGCGTGTACCACCAGTAGTGGGTGTCATCGATGCCCTGGTACTTCCACGGCCAGAACAGGAACACGCCCAGGGTGCCCAGGGCGAACAGTCCGGCGAGGACGAACCACAGGGCGACGGTCCGCTCGGCGCGCTTCTCGGCGCGGGTCCCCGGGACGGGCCAGCGGGGCTCGCGGTAGACCAGCTCGACACCGTCGAGGTTGGTACCGAGCTTCACCAGCTCGTCGTGGGACAGGTTGTCCAATTCGTCGTCCGACGGGACGTTCTTCAACGGCTTGGCGGTCAATTCCTGCTCCCAACCCACATCGCGGCGCCGACGACGGCGATCATCCCGGTGAACCACATGACCATGCCCTCGGCGGCGGGACCGAACCCACCGATGCCCGAGCCGCCGGGGACTGCGTCTCGCTGGCGTTCTTGATGAACCCGATGATGTTCTTCTTCTCCTCCGGCGAGAGCGAACGGTCCGAGAACTTGGGCATGTTCTGCGGGCCCGTCAGCATCGCCGCGTAGATCTCCTGCTCGTTCGCCGGGTCGAGCGGCGGAGCGAACTTACCGCCGGACAGTGCGCCGCCGCGGCCGGTGAAGTTGTGGCACGAGGCGCAGTTGAGGCGGAACAGCTCGGCGCCGGCGCCGAGGTTCGTGCCGCGCAGCGACGCCTGGGCGATCACGCGGTCGCCGTTCTCGTTCCGCTTGATCGAGCCGTCCGCGTTGTACTCCCACACGATCGACGGTCCGCCGCCGATCGACTGGATGTATGCGCCCATGGCGTCGATCTGCTTCGCGTCGAACTTGGCGGGCTTGCGCACGATCTGCGCCGAGTTGACGGTGGCCGGCATGCGGCCCGAGTGCACCTGGAAGTACACCGCGGCGTCGCCCACACCCACGAGGCTCGGTCCGCGGTCCTTCACGCCCTCAAGGGCGGCGCCGTGGCAGCTGATGCACGAGGTCTCGTACAGCCGCTTGCCCTCCTGGATCTGCGCGGAGTCGAAATCGTCCGCGACCGCGACCTGGGGTGGGGCTGGCGACGGTGGCGATGCCGCCGGCGGCCAGCAGACCTCCCACCAGCAACGCCGCGCTGGTCACCTTGCGGCGCAGCTTGCGTTGCTTACGGGCCTTCTGCGCCGACGAGCGATCGGGCCCGGCACTTGAAGCGACGGTGCGCTCCGCGCTGCTGGGCTCGCCTCCCTCGCCGGCGGGGTCGAACTTGGCTGAACTCATCTGCAATCCCTCTGTGATGGCGACTGAGAAATACGTCTTTAGCGAATGATGTAGATGACGGCGAACAGGCCGATCCACACCACGTCGACGAAGTGCCAGTAGTAACTGACGACGATCGCCGAGGTCGCCTGGGCGGGCGTGAACTTCGAGGCGCGGCTGCGGGCCAGGATGAAGATGAAGGCCACGAGGCCGCCCATGACGTGCAGGCCGTGGAAGCCGGTCGCCATGTAGAAGACCGAGCCGTACACCGAGGAGCTCAGCGTCATGCCCTCGCCGACCAACGTGAGGTATTCGTTCAGCTGGCCCGCGATGAACGCGGCACCCATCAGGAACGAGACGAAGTACCACACGCGGAACTTGAAGACATCGCCCTTCTCAGCGGCGAAGACGCCCAGCTGGCAGGTGACCGACGACGCGATCAGCACGATGGTCGGCGGCAGCGCCGCGGCCAGGCTGATGTTGGTGTCGGCGGGGGGCCAGCCGTTCTCCCGCGCCTGCTCGCGCCACGAAGTACATGGCGAAGAGCCCGGCGAAGAACATGAGCTCGCTCGACAGCCAGACGATGGTCCCGACGCTGACCATGTTGGGCCGGTTGAGTGAGTGCACGCGCTGGGTGATGGCTGTAGCTGAGGTGGGTGCGGCGCTAGTCACTCCGCAAGTATGACCGGTCGTAGTATCGAATGCCTACCCGGGTCGCAGATTGGGCGCGTCGAATATTGCGGGCGGTCCGTAGGCCCTCCGCTCGCTCCCTTGAAACGCCACGTCAGCGACTTTCCGTCACCGGCAGATAAGGCATACCTTGCCCTACGATCTCAACGGCAGGCCCGAGCAGCGCACCCGTCTGGGTCGCCTCCTGGGCCGGCTGTCGCAGCGCACCGTCGAAGAGCTAACGCCCGGGCACCCCGGTTTGGTTCCCGTGGCCCAGTCCGCGGACGACGCGGCGGCGTCGTCGGCGGTCCTCGACGCGTCGCCGGGTTTCGTTCCGGAGGCGCAGAGCGTGCTGCTGCACGTACTCGAGCTTCCGTCCGGGGAGGTCGACGAGGTCCTGCGGCTCGTCGCGCAGGACCGGTACGAGCGGATGGCTCCCGACGGTGCGGCCACTCCCGGCCCGGAGGGCGTGGAGACCGTGGTCGTCGCGCGGGTGCAGAAGGTGGACGCGCTGCACGTCTCCCAGGAGCGTTCGCGGATGGCGGGCGTGACCGCGCGGCACCGCGGGCGGGCCGTGCTGTGGCAGGTGCTCCAGATTCCCGCTTGACCGCCCCGATTACAGTTGCGGCCATGGATTGGCCGACGGTTCTCACCGAGCTCACCGCCCAGCGCGACCTCGACGCGGAGCAGGCCCGGTGGGCGATGTCCGAGATCATGAGCGACGGGGCCACCCCGTCGCAGATCTCCGCGTTCGGCGTTGCGATGAAGATGAAGGGCCCGTCGCCCGTCGAGGTGCGGGCGCTGGCCGACGTGATGCTCTCGCTCACGACCCCTGTGCCGTTCGCGGGACGTGCCGTCGACATCGTCGGCACGGGCGGCGACCGCTCGCACTCGGTGAACATCTCGACGATGAGCTCGATCGTGGTGGCCGCGGCGGGTGTGCCGGTGCTCAAGCACGGCAACCGGGCCGCCTCGTCGAAGTCGGGCGGCGCGGACTGCCTGGAGGCCCTCGGGGTCGCGATCGGGCTGAACGCGGAGGGCGTCGCGCGCACGACCGCCGAGTTGGGGATCGGCTTCTGTCTCGCCTCCGTGTTCCACTCGGGGCTGCGCTTCGCCGGCGCCACCCGCAAGGAGATCGGGATCCCGACGGTGTTCAACGTCCTCGGGCCGCTGACCAACCCGGGTCGGCCCTCCGCCGGGCTCATCGGATGCGCGTTCGCCGACCTCGCGCCGGTCGTGGCGCAGGCGTTCGCGGATCGCGGCGGCAAGGACCACGTGATCGTCGTCCGCGGTGACGACGGCCTGGACGAGCTGACCACCACCGCGACGTCGACGGTGTGGCGCGTGCAGGAGGACGGCGTCGGCGTCGAATCCGTCGACCCGACCGCGCTGGGCCTGCCCCGCGTGACGATGGAGGACCTGCGCGGCGGCGACGCGACGGTGAACGCGCGGATCGCGCGCGAGTTCCTGGCGGGCCGGACGGGCCCGGTGCGGGACGCTGTACTGCTCAATTCCGCCGGCGCCGTCGCTGCGCACGAGGGGCTCACCGCGGGAGAGTCCGTGCAGGACGCGCTCGCCGCACATCTGCCGCGGGTCGCGGAGGCCGTCGACTCCGGGGCCGCGGCCGCCCTGCTGGACCGCTGGGTGGCGCTGTCGCAGGAGATCGCGGGCGCATGAGTGACTCGGGACTGGACCGGATGCGCGCGGACGCCGAGGCCCGGGGTCTGACGGTGGCCGTCCGCGAGCGCCCGGCGGCGCGGAGCCTGGAGGAGGCGGCGGCCCTCATGGACCTGCCGCCCGCGCGACTGGTCAAATCGCTCGTGGTGCGCCGCGGCGAGGGCGACTACCTGTTCGCCCTCGTGCCGGGCGACCGATCCATCGCGTGGCCGAAGCTGCGTGCCGTGGTCGGCGTCAACCGCTTGGCGATGCCGCCTGCCGACGAGGCGCTCGAGGCGACCGGCTACGAGCGCGGAACCATCACGCCGATCGGGGCCCGCGGGGGCTGGCCCGTGTACGTCGACGAGCGCGTCGCCGGCCCGACGGTGGCCCTCGGTGCGGGCGCGCACGGCCACAGTGCGATCGTCGACCCCGCGGCCCTGATCGCCGCGTACGACGCGACGGTCTCGGACATCTCCGAGTGAGCGCAATGAACACAATGCGCAAAAGATTCCATTCCGTGGAATTCGGCGTTCCACGCGCCTAACCTTGGCTGCGTGACCAAGCGCACCGTTTCCCCGCAGATCGCTCGTTCCTGGCTGCTCGTCCCGGCCTCGCATCCCGAACTTTTCGCCATCGCGCAGGCCAGCGAGGCCGACGCGGTGATCATCGACATGGAGGACGCGGTCGCCGCCAAGGACAAGAAGCAGGCGCGGCTCGACACCGTCGAGTGGCTCACCACCGGCCACCGCGCGTGGGTCCGGATCAACGACGCCGCCAGCGAGTTCTGGAGTGAGGACTGCGCCGCGCTCAAGCAGTGCGAGGGCCTCGAGGGCGTCATGCTGGCCAAGTCCGAGTCGGCCAGCCACCTCGACGACACCGCCGACCGGCTCGCCGACGGGACCCGCATCCTCGCCCTGGTCGAGACGGCGCGGGGGATGCAGAACGTGGCGCAGATCGCGTCCGCCCCGTCGACCTTCCGCATCGCCTTCGGCACCGGCGACTTCAAGCGCGACACCGCGGCCGGCGACGACCCGATCGCGCTGGTCTACGCCCGCTCGCAGCTCGTGATCGCCTCGCGTGCCGCGCGGCTGCCGGCCCCGATCGACGGGCCCACGCTGAACATCGCCCACCTGCCGACGGGCACCGCGCACGCCAAGGAGATGGGCATGTCCGGCAAGCTGTGCCTCACGCACGAGCACGCCGGGATCATCAACGCGGGTCTGAGCCCGAGCGACGCGGACGTCGCGTGGGCGCACGGGTTCATCGACGCCTTCGAGAAGTCCGGCGGCAAGATCACCGACGGTTCCGACCTCCCTCGCCTCGCGCGCGCGCAGAAGATCATCCAGCAGGCGGTCGACTTCGGTATCGAAGTCGAAGCCGCCGAGGTCAGTCACAGCGGCTACTGACCTCCGCTTCGGTCAGTTCCCGATGTCGAAGCCCGCGTCGACGTCCGCCGAGGCGTACTCGCGGAAGGCGATGTGGGTGGACGTGCTGACCACGCCGTCCAATCGGTTGATCTTCTCCGTGACCACGGTCGCGATCTGATCGTGCTCGCGCACCCGCACCTTCGCGATCAGGTCGATGTCGCCGGCGCAGGAGTACACCTCGGACACCCCCTCGATGTTCGCCACGGCCTGCGCCGTCTCGGGGATGCGGTGCACGTCTGCGTTGATGAGGACGATCGCGGTGATCACGTACGAGGCCTTCCGGTTGCGCTGGTGCTGCGTCACGCGGCGTGCGTGGCCTCCTCACTGTATTGCCTCCCGGAGGCGCGCGGGCCCGCCGCCGCGGCACGTGCGTCGCGGCCGGCCTCCGCGGCGCGCGCGGCCCACTCGACCCACGGCCCCGCGCCGCGCGCCGGCTCGCCCCACGTGCCCTGCACGTCGACGATGCGGGTGCCCGGGCGCAGCGCCCACCGCCGCAGCAGCGACGCCTCCTCGGGGCTCGCGCCGTGCAGCGCGTCGGCGGGGAACAGGGTGTCGGGCACGTCGGGCGCCGCGTCCGCCTCGTAGACCGATTCCGCCCCGGTGCGCAGCCGGTCGAACACCGGCATCGGCGGGACACCCCGCGGTGCGACGCCCGCAGCGGCCAGCCGCCCGTGCCGGACGATCGACAGCTCCCAACCGCCGCTGCCGTCCGGGTGGGCGAGCGACAGCTCCGGCACGTCGGCGAAGGCGGCGAGGGCGTGGGAGCGGGCGACCACGTCCACCAGCTGCGCGGTGCGGTCGCGCAGCCGCGCCGCGGACTCGAAGAACTCCCGGTCGGCCAGGGCGGCGAGCCGCTCCTGCAATCGATCGAACACCTCGGACGACCGGCCGGTGAGCGCCGCCGCGGCCCGCTCGACCCGCGGGCGGTACAGCGCCGCCGGTTCGGGCGACGCGACGGAGGCGTGGCATCCGCCGAGGGGGCGCGCACCGTCGGGCCCCAGGGCGCACGTGTGCGCCGCGCCGGCCAGGAGACGGGTGGTGCAGGTGCGCAGGCCGCAGGTCTCGGCGAGCAGTTCGGCGAGGTCCGCCGCGTCGGTTCGGGATCGGATCGGGCCGAGGCACGGAGTGCCGACGGTGGCGGAGCGCCGGACGGCCAGGCGCGGGAACGGCTCGGCGGTGAGCTGGATCCACCAGCCGCGCCGGGGATACTTCGAGCGGCGGTTGTACTGGGGAGTGTGCGCTGCGATCAGCCGCAGCTCGCGCGCTGCGGCCTCGAGGGCGTGCGCGCACTCGACGTGATCCACGCGCTCGGCCAGCCCGACCATCTCCTTGATCCGGCCGCGCGTCTCGCCCGAGGTGAAGTAGCTGCGCACCCGGCGCCGCAGGTCGCGCGAGGTGCCCACGTAGAGCACCTCGTCCCCCGGGCCGCGGAACAGGTAGACGCCCGGGCGTTCCGGCAGGTGGTCGGCCAGCACCCGCTTGGCCCGCTGCTGCGGCGTGACCGACGGCAGGTGACCACGCAGCTCTCCCAGCGTGTGGATGCCCAGGTTGCCGACGCGGCCGATCAGTCCGTGCAGCACCTCGACGGTGGCGCGCGCATCGTCGAGCGCGCGGTGGTTGGGGGTGGTCTCGGTGCGGAACAGGCGCGCGAGCTCGCTCAACTTGACCGACGGTGCCTCGTCCCGCGTGAGCACCCGGCGCGCGAGCTGGACGGTGCACAGCGACGCGGGCTTGGGCCACGGGGTTCCGGTGGCCGCCGCCGCGGCCTTGAGGAAGCCCAGGTCGAACCGGGCGTTGTGGGCGACCAGCACGGCGCCGTGCGCGAACTCCAGGAAGGCGGGCAGCACGGATTCGATGCGCGGGGCGCCGGTGACCATGGCGGTGGTGATGCCGGTGAGATGGGTGATGTGCGGCGCGATCCCGCGGCCGGGGTCGACGAGCGTGGCGAACTCGCCCAACACTTCACCGCCGCGCACCTTGACCGCGCCGATCTCGGTGATCGCGTCCCCTGCCTTGGGGGAGCCCCCGGTGGTCTCCAGATCCACCACGACGAACGTCACGTCCCGCAAGTCGGGATCCGTGATCCCGCTCTCGCAATCGTCGAGGCTGAGCTGCATGCCCAGACCGTAGAACGCCCCACCGACAAGTTCGCCCGGCCCGAACGCACGCGCGAAACCTGTCGGTGCCGGGGTCTAGCGTCTGCCGCGAACGACGACGATGGAAGAAGGGATGCCACGATGGCACTGCACGTCGACTGCGCCACCTGCCCGGCCAAGCCCCGCGCGTGCGGGGACTGCTCGGTGGGATTCCTGTTCCGTCCGGTGGCCATGGACCCGCCACCGGTCACGACGGAACCGGGTCTGGAGGACGCGATTGTGACGTTCGCGAACGCGGGAATGTTGCCCGGGCTCCGGGTGCTCCCTGAGCAGGGAAGACGGGCCGGATAGGGGTTGCTCAGGGGTGCCCACGGGGAGTCCCCCGGCGCGTCCGGCTAGACAGGCGCGTTTCCATTTCGTAATCTTTCTGAGACCTTGCGGAGGAACCCGGGGCGAAATCCGTCTCGTCTCCCGAGGTCACCGCCTAAGAAGCCGCGCGCTTCGCCGGGGACCCACACGCGTTATCCGGGGTGAATCGCCGGAGACTCTCGAAGTCTCCGGGGTAGGGCATCTTCCTCGCCCGAACCCGTCAGCTAACTCGGTCGGCGGTCGGGAAGAGACTTGAGGAGACCCCCTTCGTGGCGAAACACCGACTTCAGCCGCAGCCCAGCCGAGGTGCCACCGCCGCGCGCGGTGCACTCGCAGCCGGCGCAGTGACCCTCGGTACGCTCGCGGCCCCCGCGGCCACCGCTTTCGCGACCCCCGCGCCCGCGCCGGCGCCGGTCGCCCCTAAGGCCAAGCCGGCTCCCGCCGCGCCGCAGGCGCAGCCCGCCGCGGTCGCGCCCCAGGCGAAGGCCAAGCCCGCCGCAAAGCCTGCGCCCAAGGCCAAGCCCGCCGCGAAGCCTGCGTCCAAGGCCAAGCCCGCCGCGAAGCCTGCGCCCAAGGCCAAGCCCGTCGCCTCGCGCAGCACCGCCGCACGCCCGAACGTGGTGTCCGGTGTCGCGATCGCCCCTAAGCCGGGCGAGACCACCGTCGCCGGCGCGCAGCCGGGTGGCGCGAAGGCCAAGGTCGTGCAGGCGGCGCTGTCGCGCACGGGCCTGCCCTATTCGTACGGTTCCGCCGGCCCCACCTCGTTCGACTGCTCCGGTCTCGTCTACTGGTCGATGAAGCAGGCCGGGATCACGGTGCCTCGCGACAGCTACGGCCAGCTCGGCGGCGGCCGGTCCGTCGCGATCAAGGACCTGCAGCCGGGCGACATCGTGATCTACAACGGCGGCAGCCATGCCGCCCTATACATCGGCGAGGGCAAGGTCGTCCACTCGGTGAACTACGGCATTCCGGTCAAGGTGAGCCCGCTCAACGAGATGTCGGTCTACTCGGCCCGTCGGTACTGACGTACCCTGATGTGGTTGCGACGGCAACCACTCCTCGTGACGTGGGCGCGACCCGCGTGACGTCAGCTTTGGAAGGACCAGCTCCGCCCGTGCCCTCGATCCCCCAGCACAGTTCCCGCGTCCGGCGCGGCATCGCCGCGTCGGCGGTCATGGTCATGATCGCCGGGCTCACCGTGGTCGGCAGCGCGACGGCCGATCCGGACACCGCGGATGCGGCCCTGAAGCAGTACAAGGAACTGTCGGAGCAGGCGTCGGCCACGAACGAGGCCGCGAAGGCTGCGCAAGAGGACGCCGCCAAGGCCACCGCCGCGAAGCGCGCCGCCGATGCCACGCTGGTTGCGGCGCAGCGCGAGGTCGGCGCCGTGAAGGCGCGACAGGCGGCGCTGCAGCCGCAGATAGACGCGGTCGTGGTCGCGAACTACAAGGGCTCGCGCACCAACCGGACGTACGCCCTGCTCGTGAGCGATTCGCCGCAGCAGATGCTCGACCAGATGTCGACCCTGGACTTCATCAACCGCGACGTGATCGCCACCGTCGACGCCTACAAGAAGTCGAAGAGCGCGGCCGAGTCGGCGGCCAAGCGCGCGGACGACGCGGCCAAGGCGGCGGAGTCCACGCGGACCGACGCCGAGAAGAAGGCCTCGGACCTGCGGGAGAAGAAGTCGAAACTCGCCCGCGAGGTGGCCCGGATCAAGGCGATCTACGATCGCCTGACGGGCGCTCAGCGCGGCTCGCTGATCGGCCCGCCCACACCGTTCGACCCGAGCAAGGTACCGGCCGGAAGCACCGCCGAACTCGCCGCGGTGCGGGCCGCGCTGACCCGCGTCGGCATGCCGTACTCGTTCGGCGCCACCGGCCCAGGCCAGTTCGACTGCTCCGGGCTCATGGTGTGGGCCTACCAGCAGTCCGGCAAGTCGCTGCCTCGCACCTCGCAGGCACAGTTGGCGGGCGGCCAGCCGGTCTCCCGTGATCAGCTGCAGCCCGGCGACATCATCGTCTACTACGCTGCCGCGACCCACGTCGGGATGTACGTCGGCGACGGCAAGGTCGTGCACGCGTCGACCTACGGCGTGCCGGTGAAGGTCGTCCCGATCGATTCCGCGGGCCCGTACAAGTCGGCGGTTCGTTACTAGCGGGTAGCCTGTGGGCCATGTCCCGCATCCTGCTGAACCCGCACACCGCCGACTACGCGCAGTTCGACCCGGAGACCCGGCGCCTGCTGCGCGCCACGGTCGACTTCTTCGAGGGCTACGGCAAGGAGCGGCTGCTGCGCGCCGATCTCGAGGCGGAGTGGGTCACGGACTTCCTCGAGTTCGAGAAGCGGGAGAAGCTGTTCGCCACCTTCCTCACGCCCGCCGCCTACGCCGACGGTGACCCGAACCGGCGGTGGGACGCCGCCCGCAATGCCGCACTGAGCGAGATCTTCGGCTTCTACGGCCTCGCCTACTGGTACGCCGAGCAGGTCACGATCCTCGGCCTGGGGCCGATCTGGATGAGCGCCAACGAGGACGCGAAACGCCGAGCGGCGCAACAACTCCTGGACGGGGGCGTGATGGCGTTCGGCCTGTCCGAGCGGGAGCACGGCGCCGACGTGTACAGCACGGACATGATCCTCACGCCCACCGGCGACGGCGGCTTCACCGCGTCCGGCACCAAGTACTACATCGGCAACGGCAACGTCGCGGGCATGGTCTCCGTGTTCGGGCGCCGGGCCGACGTGGAAGGACCGGAGGGGTACGTCTTCTTCGCCGCCGACAGCGGCCACCCCGCGTACCGGCTCATCGACAACGTGGTGCACGGCCAGATGTTCGTCTCGACCTTCGAGCTCGTCGACTACCCGGTGACCGAGGCGGACGTCCTGCACACGGGGCCCGAGGCGTTCGCGGCGGCGCTCAACACCGTCAACATCGGCAAGTTCAACCTGTGCCACGGCTCGATCGGCATGTGCGAGCACGCCTTCCACGAGGCGATCACTCACTCGAACAACCGCATCCTGTACGGCAACCCGGTCACCGACTTCAGCCACGTGCGCGGCAACTTCGTCGACGCCTACGCGCGCCTCGTCGCGATGAAGCTGTTCAGTGACCGGTCCGTGGACTACTTCCGCAGTGCGAGCCGCGACGACCGCAGGTACCTGCTGTTCAACCCGATGACCAAGTCCAAGGTCACCTCCGAGGGCGAGAAGGTGCTCACCCTGCTGCTGGACGTGGTCGCCGCCAAGGGATACGAGAAGACCACCTACTTCCACCAGGCGAACCGGTTCATCGGATGGCTTCCGCGGCTCGAGGGCACGGTGCACGTCAACGTCGCGCAGATCCTCAAGTTCATGCCCAACTACCTGTTCAACCCGAAGGAGTACCCGGAGATCGGGACGCGCACGGACGCGGCCGACGAGGCGTTCTTCTTCGACCAGGGGCCGCTCGGCGGTGCCGGCAAGGTGCAGTTCGCGGACTGGACGAAGCCGTACAAGGCCGCCGCGGACGTGCCGAACGTCGCGACCTTCTACGAGCAGGCGCAGGCGCTGCGCACCCTGCTGCAGACCGCGCCGCCCAGCGCCGAGCAGGCCGAGGATCTCGACTTCGTCCTCGACATCGGGCACCTGTTCTCGCTGGTCGTCTACGGCCAGCTGATCCTCGAGCAGGCCGCTCTGACCGGCCTCGACCGGGACGTGCTCAGCCGCATCTTCGACGTGCTCGTCCGCGACTTCTCGGGCTACGCGATCGGCGTCTACGGCAAGCCCTCCGCCACGCCGGCGCAGCAGGACTGGGCGCTCGGCGCGGTCCGCCGCCCGACCGCCGATCAGGCCGCGTTCGATCGCGTGTGGCAGCAGGTCGCCGAGTACGACGGCGCCTACGAGATGCGTCCGTAGGGCCTGTCGGCGGGGCGTGTGCCCGACGGTGCCCGCCCCGCCAGTACGGTTGACCCCATGCCGCGCACGCTGCTGGTCACCAACGACTTCCCACCCCGCCCCGGCGGGATCCAGACGTACCTCCAGGCCTTCGTCCGGCAGCTGCCTGCCGACGAACTGGTGGTGTACGCGTCGCGCTGGCGCGGTAGTGAGGAGTACGACGCGGCGCAGCCGTTCGAGGTGGTCCGGCACCCCACCTCACTGCTCGTGCCCACGCCCGACGCGTTCTCCCGCGCCCGGGATCTGGTGCGCGGCCACGACATCGAGACCGTCTGGTTCGGTGCCGCCGCGCCGCTCGCGCTGCTCGGCGCCCCGCTGAAGGACGCGGGGGCGCTGCGGACCGTCGCGTCGACGCACGGGCACGAGGTGGGCTGGTCGATGTTGCCGCCCTCGCGGGCGTGCCTGCGCCGCATCGGCGACACCACCGACGTGACGACGTACGTCAGCAAGTACACGCGCGGCCGGTTCGCCGCGGCGTTCGGCCCGCGCGCCGCGCTCGAGCACCTTCCGCCCGGCGTGGACACGGACGTCTTCCGGCCCGACGATGCCGCCCGCTCGGCTCTGCGTGCGCGGTACGGGCTGGGGGAGGACGAGCCCGTGGTGCTGTGCCTGTCGCGGCTGGTGCCGCGCAAGGGGCAGGACATGCTGATCCGCGCGCTGCCGCGGATCCGGAAGCAGGTGTCCGGTGCGAAGCTGATGATCGTGGGTGGCGGCCCGTACGCGGAGACCCTGCGCAAACTGGTGCGCGAGGTGGGCGTCGAGGACCAAGTGATCTTCACGGGCGGGGTGCCGTTCGACGAGCTCGCCGCGCACCACACGGTGGGCGACGTGTTCGCGATGCCCTGCCGCACCCGTGGCGCCGGACTCGACGTGGAGGGGCTCGGCATCGTCTTCCTCGAGGCGTCCGCGACCGGGAAGCCCGTCGTCGCCGGAGATTCCGGTGGCGCCCCGGAGACGGTGTGGGAGGGGGAGTCCGGGCACGTGGTGCCCGGCCGCGACGTCGAGGCGATCGCCGACGCCGTTGCGGGCCTGCTCGCCGATCCCGACCGCGCCGCGGCGATGGGCGCGCGCGGCCGCGAGCTGGTGGCCGAACACTTCGACTGGCGCCGTCTCGGCCACCGGCTCCAGACCTTGCTCAACCCGTTCTGATCCGCAGTGATGTCGTGGTGGTTGCAACAACTTTCCCCCGAGTGGGCTGTGCGCCGTGGGTGTGACACCAACCCGTCGCTCATGGTCCCCGTCCTCACTCCGCGTCCGTCCGCTGCCGTATCGCCCGGAGCGGCTCCGACGTCGTGATGATCATCGGTGGGCCGAGTCACGCGGGGGCGAGCCGCGCCGCGCGCCGTCGGATGGGAGAACAGAACCGCCGCACCGGGAGCCGGTGCGGCGGTTCGTGGTTCGTCTGTGATCAGGCGTAGATGTCCGCGATGTCGTCGGCGTACTTCTGCGCCACGACGTTGCGCTTGACCTTCATGGTCGGGGTCATCTCGCCGGTCTCCTCGGAGAAGTCCTCCGGGAGGATACGGACCTTCTTGATGGCCTCGGCCTTGGACACGGTGTCGTTCGCGACGGCGACGGCCTTGTCGATCTCGGCCACCAGGTCGGGGTCGTTGCGCAGCTCCGCGACGGTGGCCGCCTCGGGCTTGCCGTTGGCCGCCTTCCACTGCGGGAACGCCTCGGGATCGATGGTGACGAGCGCGGCGATGAACGGCTGCGCGTCGCCGACGACCATCGCCTGGGAGATCAGCGGGTTGCCGCGCAGCGCGTCCTCGAGCCCGGCGGGCGAGACGTTCTTGCCGCCCGCGGTCACGATCAGTTCCTTCTTGCGGCCGGTGATCGACAGGTAGCCGTCGTCGTCGATCGAGCCCAGGTCGCCGGTGTGGAACCAGCCGTCCTCGACGGCGGCCGCAGTGGCCTCCTCGTTGTGCCAGTAGCCGCGGAAGACGACGGAGCCCTTGAGCAGGATCTCGCCGTCCTCGGCGATCTTCGCGGCCTGGCCGCCCAGCGGACGCCCGACGGTGCCGATCTTCTGCGCGCCCGCGACGTTGACCGTGATGGCCGCGGTGGTCTCGGTGAGGCCGTAGCCCTCCATCACCGTGACGCCCACGCCGCGGAAGAAGTGGCCGAGCCGAGCGCCCAGGGAGCGCCGCCGGAGATCGCGACCTTGCAGTTCCCGCCGAGCGCGGCCTTGAGCTTGCCGTACACCAGCTTGTCGAACAGGGTGTGCTTCGCCTTGAGCAACAGCCCGGCGCCGCCGGCGTCCTGCGCCTGGCTGTACTCGATCGCGGTCTGCACTGCGGCGTCGAAGATCTTGCCCTTGCCGCCGTCCACGGCGCTCTGCTGCGCGGAGGCGTACACCTTCTCGAACACCCGCGGCACCGACAGGATCAGCGTGGGCTTGAAGATGGAGAACTGCGGCACCAGGTTCTTGGTGTCGTTGAAGTGGCCCACCAATGCGCCGCCCTTGAAGCACGCGATGTTGACGGCACGGGCCAGAACGTGGGCCAGCGGCAGGAACATGACGTTGGAGCCGCCCCGGATGGCGTCGCCGAACGGCGATGCGAGGATCGCCTCGGCCTCGCTCATCAGGTTCGAGTGCGTGAGCTCGCAGCCCTTCGGGCGGCCAGTGGTGCCGGAGGTGTAGATCAAGGTGGCCAGGTCGTCGGCGGTCACCCCGGCGCGGCCCGCGTGGACCTTCTCCTCGGTGATCTCGGAGCCCTCGGCGGTGAGCGCGGCGACGGCACCCTGCTCGCCCTCGGCGGGATCGATCCGCAGCACCCGCTTGACGTTGTGCAGGTCCGTCAGTTCCGCGACCTCGGCGGCCTGCTTGGAGCCCTCGATGATCATCAGCACCGCGTCGGAGTCCTGGAGGATCCAGTCGATCTGACCAGCCGAGCTGGTCTCGTACACCGGCACGGTGACCGCGCCCACGGCCCAGATCGCGAAGTCGATCACGGGCCACTCGTAGCGGGTGGACGAGACCAGCGCCACCCGGTCTCCCGGCTGCACGCCCTGCGCGATCAGGCCCTTCGCGACGCCGAGGATCTCCTGCTCGTACTGCTTCGTGGTGACCGGCTGCCACTCGCCGCCCACGAGCCGCTTGACGCGGACGCTCTGTGGGGCGGTGCGGGCCGCGTCGAAGACCACGTCGACCGTGGAGGACGCGGGGTCGATGGTGTAGTTGGCGGGGACGCTGATCTCGCGCACGGATCCTCCGGGTCGCTTTCGGTGGTTTGTGGTGAACCTTACACCGCTGCAAATCCGATGTTCCGGCGCTGAGGGAGCCCGGCACCGTCGGGCGGGAGCGGTGCGACGAGCGCTCGAACGGACCCGGCACCGTCCGCCCCGGGAGCGGATGTGTGAAGCTTAAGGGGTGAGCACCATCCAAGTGGCCGACGTCGCGTTCGTCGCCGCCCACCCGAGCGCCGTGGCCGCCGCGATGGCGGGCGCGCAGCGGTGGCGCGGTTGGTTCCCGGACCTGCGCCTGTCCGTCACCGAGGACCGGGGGGAGCTCGGCCTCCGCTGGAAGGTCGACGGTCCGCTGACCGGCACCTCCGAGTTCTGGATCGAGCCGCACCTCGACGGGAGCCTGCTGCATTACTTCCTGCACGCCGAGCCGGCGACGCCGATGACCCCCGAGCAGATCGTGGCGCAGGTGCGCGAGCGCCGGGTGCGCGGGCACGACGTGATGTTCGACGTGAAGTTCGCCGCGGAGGACGGGCGCGTGCTGGGTGGCCCGGCGGCGGGAGAGGTCGACCGTGTCTGACGCCGAACGCACCCGCGAATCGATCGTGATCGACGCGGCGCCGGAGCGGATCATGGCCGCCATCTCGGCGTTCGACCGCTATCCCGAGTGGGTTTCGGCGGCTCGTGAGGTGACCGTCCTCGAGACCACCGGCGCCGGGCGGCCGCGCCGGGTGCGATTCGTGCTCGAGGAGGGCTTCCTGCGCGACACCTACGAGCTCGAGTACACCTGGGAGCCGGGCGGCCGCTCGGTCTCGTGGGAGCTGGCGGCCAGCACGCTGCAGAGCACGCAGCACGGCCGGTACGACCTGACGCCCACGACGGACGGCGCGACCACCGTCACGTACACGCTCGAGGTGACGCTGCAGATCCCCATGCTGGGGATGTTGCGCCGTAAGGCGGAGAAGGCGATCACCGACACCGCTCTCAAGGAGCTCAAGCGCCACGTCGAGGGCGAGCAGGCGGCGCAATCCTGATGTCCGAGAACGCAGCAGCGGCCGGGCCCGGGTGCTGCTGGTGGCCGGCGCCGGGGAGCGGGTAGGACGACGGTGGCGGTCGCGTTCGCCGCGCGCGCGGCGGCGCGCGGCCGGACCCTGCTGGTCACTGTCGGGCGGGTCCCCGATCCCCTGCTCGCGGACGGGACCGGCCCGTTCGATCACGTGCACCTCAATCCCGTCGAACTGCTCGCGCAGTGGTGGGAGTCGCTGGCCGCCACGGTGAAGGCGGGGCGCGGCCTCGTCGACGACGAGAAGTCGCCGGGTGGGCAGGGATTCGACCCGTTCGCGCTGGAGCCGCCGGAGCTCACCGGTCTCGCCGACGCCGAGCACGTGCTGGTGCTGCGCGCGATCCGCGGACACGCCGAGTCGGGGCGGTACGGCACCGTCGTCGTCGATGGACCGGGCTTCGACGGGCTCGTCTCCCTCCTGACGGCGCCCGCGTCGCTGGGCGCGTACCTCGAGCGCGTGTGGCCGCGGCACGTGCGGCTCTCCGGCCCGGGCTCGGGCGCCGCGACCGGCTCGCTCGCGGCGCTGCTGCTGGCCGAGCCGGTGGCCGGGCTGGCGGATCAGCTCGCCGCGTTCGTCGCCGACCGCTCAGCTCTCGAACTGCTCTACGTGTTCACCGGCGACGGGGGCCGGCCGCAGCGCGCCCGCGACGAGCTCGCCGCGCTGGAGGTACTGGGCCTGCGGCCCGTCGCGCTCGTGCTCAACCGCCTCTTCGCCCTCGACGACCGGTTCGCGCTCGACCTCCCGCATCCCGCGGTGCGGGTGGTGCGCGCGCGGGTGGCCGCGCAGGACGACGCCCGCGAGGTCGCCTCGGAGTTGTCGACGGTGCTGAACCGTCCGGTGCTCGAGGCCGCCGAGACCGCCGATCCGGTCCGCACGCCGGCGGACGCGGCCGCGCTCGACTTCGACCCGTCGACGGTGCTCGACGCCGCGCCCGCTTTGCCGCCCGCCCCCGAGGTGCACAGGCTGGACGACGGCGAGGACCCCCGTGGCCTGGACGCGCGCTACGAGTGGGTGCTGCCGCTGCCGCTGGTCGACCCGGCGACGATCGGGCTGGGGCGGGTCGAGGAGGACCTGCTGGTCGATGCGCAGGGTGTGCGCCGCCGGATGCGGCTACCGTCTGTGTTGCGCCGCTGTGTCGTGGCGGGTGCGACCTATGTGGAAGGGGAGTTGCGCGTGAGCTTCACCCCCGATCGCGAGGTCTGGCCCGGTGGCTGACTCGAAACCCGACCCGTCCGAGGAGTTCCTCGCGGCCGCGACCCGCCTGTTCGAGACGGCGCGGCCGTGGATCGCGGCGGGCCTGGCCGAGCACGCCGCTCACCCCGACGGTGACCCCGGCGCGTGCCGCCTGTGTGCGTTGGGCGGCGCGGTCGCCCGGCACATCGAGCCGTTCGCGACCGAGGCGTCGAAGTCGTTCGGGCAGTTCGCCGATGAGGTCCTCGCCGACCTGCTCGAGCTCGCCGAGGAGTTGCTCGGCAGCGCGCGGGTCACCTTCGCCGCGGTCGCGGCGGATTACCTGAGTACGGTGGGCCGCGCACCGTCGGAGCCCGAGAACCAGACGGGCGTGCCGGAACCGGCGCCCGGGCCGGCGCAGTCCTCGCAGACCACGGGGTACGAGCGGATCGTGATCGACCTGCCCGGCGACGGTGAACACGACGGGGATGGCGCATGACGCTCACGATCGGGATCGACATCGGCGGCACCTCGGTGCGGGCCGGGGTGGTGACGGAGGACGGCACCGTCATCGACACGGCGCGCGCCGAGACGCCGCGCAGTGCTCGTGCCCTCGAGCGCTGCCTGGACCGAGTGGTGCAGGAGTTGTGTGTGGAGCACGACGTCAAGGCCGTGGGGCTCGCCGTCGCGGGCTTCCTCGACCCCTCCCGCGAGACGGTGGCGTTCGCCCCGCACCTGCCGTGGCGCGACGCGAAGGTGCCGTCGGAGATGACCGCGCGCGTGGGCATTCCCGTGGTGATGGAGCACGACGCGAACGCCGCCGCCTGGGCCGAGCACGTCTACGGGCCGGCGCGGCAATCGCGCGTGACGTGCGTCGTCGCGCTCGGCACCGGCATCGGGGCGGGGCTGCTGATCGACGGTGCGCTGTACCGCGGGGCGTTCGGCGTCGCCCCGGAGCTCGGGCACCTGCAGGTGGTGCCCGAGGGAGGCCGTGCGACTGCGGCAAGTCCGGGTGCTGGGAGCGCTACTGCAGCGGCACCGCCCTGGTGGAGACGGCGATCGACCTCATGGGCGGGTCGGGCTCGCGGGGCGTGCTCCTGGCGCGCGAGCTGTCCGACGATCCCGGTTCCCTGACGGGCCGCAAGGTGGCGGCCGCCGCCGAGGCGGGCGACCCCGTGGCGCAGGAGGCGATGGGCGAGCTGGCGCGTTGGCTGGGCGTGGGCCTGGCGATGGTGAGCGATGTGTTCGACCCGGACCTGATCGTGCTCTCCGGCGGCGTGGGCGCCTCGTCGCGGCTGTTCCTCGACGATGCCCGCGAGCACTTCGCACAGCAGCTCACGGGCGCGAAGTACCGCCGCAAGCCCCGGATCCGGGCCACGGAGCTGGGCGAACGCGCCGGCATGCTCGGCGCCGCAGCCCTGGCGCGGGATGCCGTCGCCCGCTGATCGCGGGGCGGAGCGCCGCCACCGTCGGTAGAGTGAAGCCCGACACGTCGGGTGGTCGATGGAGAGCTGGGCGACATGTGGTGGATGGTCTTCAAGTGGGTGCTGATCGGGCCGGTGCTGCGACTGCTCGGCCGGCCGCGGGTGGTGGGGCTGGAGAACCTGCCGAAGGACGGCGCCGCGATCCTCGCCAGTAACCATCTGGCGGTGATGGATTCGTTCTTCCTGCCGCTCATGGTGCCGCGGCCCATCAAGTTCCTGGCCAAGAGCGAGTACTTCACGGGCAAGGGCCTCAAGGGCGCGTTCAAGAAGTGGTTCTTCTCGTCGGTCGGCTGCATCCCCATCGTGCGCGGCAGCGCGAGCGCGGCGCAGGACGCGCTCAATGCGGGCGTCGGCGCGCTCGAGAAGGGCCAGCTGCTGGGCCTGTACCCGGAGGGCACCCGCAGCCCCGACGGCCGGCTGTTCAAGGGCAAGACCGGCATGGCCCGCATGGCGCTCGAGACGGGCGCGCCGATCATCCCGGTGGCCATGGTCGACACCGAAAAGTTCAACCCGCCGGGCTCCACCCTGCCGCACCCCACCCGCGTGCAGGTCCGCATCGGCCGGCCATTGGACTTCTCCCGGTTCGAGGGCATGTCCGGCAACCGGTTCATCGAGCGCGCCATCACCGACGAGGTCATGTACGAGCTGATGAAGCTCTCCGGCCAACCGTACGTGGACGTGTACGCCCAGGACGTCAAAGACGGTGTCGTCGTGCCGGGCGAGGAGCGCGAGGCGGGCGCCGCGTAGCGTCGACCCCGTGAAGTACTTCTACGACCTCGAATTCATCGAGGACGGCCGGGTCATCGACCTGGTCTCGATCGGCATCGTCGGCGAGGACGGGCGCGAGTTCTACGCCGTCTCCACCGAGTTCGACCCCGAGCGCGCCGGGCCGTGGGTCCGCGCCAACGTGCTGCCCAAGTTGCCGCCGCCGGCCAGTAGGTCGTGGCAGTCGCGCGCGGCGATCCGCGACGGGGTGCTCGACTTCCTCACCGCCGGCCCCGGCGACGTCGAGCTGTGGGCGTGGGTGGCGGCCTACGACCACGTCGCGCTCTGCCAGCTCTGGGGTCCGATGACGGCGCTGCCGCGGTCGATGCCGCGGTTCACGCGCGAGCTCAAGCAGCTGTGGGACGAGCGCGGCCGGCCCCACCTGCCCCCGGCACCGTCGGACGCCCACGACGCGCTCGCCGACGCCCGGCACAACCTGGCGAAGTACCGGGCGATCATGACCGCGTAATCTTGCTCACGTGGCAGTGAACTGGACCGTCGACGTCCCCATCGATACCCTCCCCAAGCTTCCGGCTCTCCCGGGTGACCTGCGCGAGCGTCTCGACGCCGCGCTGGCCAAGCCCGCGCTGCAGCAGCCGAGCTGGCCGCGGGAGCAGGCGGACGCGATGCGCACCGTGTTGGAGTCGGTGCCGCCGATCACCGTGCCGCCGGAGATCCAGGCGCTGCAGGACCAGCTGGCCGAGGTCGCGCTGGGGCGCGCCTTCCTGCTGCAGGGCGGCGACTGCGCCGAGACGTTCGTCGACAACACCGAGCCGCACATCGCCGGCAACATCCGCACCCTGCTGCAGATGGCCGTCGCGCTCACCTACGGCGCGTCGATGCCGGTGGTAAAGGTCGCGCGGATCGCCGGCCAGTACGCCAAGCCGCGGTCCTCGGACACCGACGCGCTGGGACTGACCAGCTACCGCGGCGATATGGTCAACGGCTTCCCGCCCGAGGAGGCCGTCCGCAGGCATGACCCGTCGCGCTTGATCCGCGCGTACGCCAACGCCTCGGCTGCGATGAACCTGGTGCGCGCCGTCACCGGGTCCGGCATGGCCGACCTGCACAAGGTGCACGAGTGGAACCGCGAGTTCGTCGCGAACTCGCCGGCCGGGGCGCGGTACGAGGCCCTCGCCTCCGAGATCGACGGTGGCCTGCGGTTCATGGCCGCGTGCGGCGTCGAGGACCGCAACCTCAAGTCCGCCACCATCTTCTCCAGCCACGAGGCGCTGGTGCTGGACTACGAGCGCGGGCTGCTGCGCCTCGCGGACGACCCGGACGATCCGGCGGCCCAGCAGGTGCTCTACAACCTGTCGGCGCACTTCCTGTGGATCGGGGAGCGCACCCGCCGGCTCGACGGTGCCCACATCGCCTTCATGGAGCTGATCAACAACCCGATCGGCGTGAAGATCGGCCCCACGACCACCCCCGAGCAGGCGGTGGAGTACGTCGAGCGGCTCGACCCGAAGAACAAGCCGGGACGGCTCACCCTCGTCTCCCGGATGGGCAACGGCAACGTGCGCACCGCGCTGCCGCCGATCGTGGAGGCCGTCGAGGCGACGGGCCACAAGGTGATCTGGCAGTGCGACCCCATGCACGGCAACACCCACGAGTCGTCCACGGGGTACAAGACGCGCCACTTCGACCGCATCGTCGACGAGGTGCAGGGCTTCTTCGAGGTGCACCGCGCCATCGGATCGCACCCCGGTGGCGTGCACGTCGAGCTCACGGGCGAGAACGTCACCGAGTGCCTGGGCGGCGCGCAGGACATCTCCGACGCGGATCTCGCCGGCCGCTACGAGACCGCCTGCGACCCGCGCCTGAACACCCAGCAGAGCCTCGAACTGGCCTTCCTCGTCGCGGAGATGCTCCGCGGCTGATCACACGGTGTAGCGGAGCTCCCGGGCGGCGGATCCGCCGGCCGGGAGTCCGTCCTCGCCGCAGGGTAGCAACGTCAGGGCGTCGCCCCGCGCCACGCCCATCCGGATGTCGGACAGGTCCTGCTGCGACCACGGCTCGCGGCGGAGGAACATGTCGTCCAGGCCCTTGACGAACCAGGACGCCGAGAACGCCAGGATGCCGACGACCTCGGCCACCCAGAGCGGGCCGAGGTGGAGCGGCAGCGTCGCACGCGCCCGCGCCGCGAGCAGGCACAGCGCGCCGGCGGCCACGATCGTCACCGCGCACCCGAGGTGGAACCGCCACCCGGCGCGGTTCGACAGTTGCGCGAGGAGACGCCGCACCCACCCGCTCCCCGGCGGGGCGGCCGCCGGCCGCTGGAAGGTGTTGCTGCGGTCGTGTAGCGCCGTCGTGACGCACATGAGGACGAACAGCGCGAACACCACGAGCGCGGCTACCGCGTGCACCAGGGCCGTCCGGTCGGCACCGAACGCGAGTTGGAGGGGCGTCGCGACCGGCGGCCTCGCGCCCGCGCCGCACTCGCCCGCGGGGATCGCCCCGGGGAGCCGGGTGGGGAAGGCCGCGACGGCGATCGCCGCGATGCCGGCGACGGTGCTCAGTGCGTTCGCAGCCGATCGCCGATTGAGCTTGTACGAGAACAGCAGGAATCCGACGATGCCGAGGCCGATCACGAAGATGTCCCGTGCCCCGGAGTGGTAGTAGACGCTGAGTGAGTCCCGGACCCGGACGCAGTACTCGCCCGACGTGGCGAAGTCCACGACGATGAGCGCGACGGGGAGCAGCAGCCCCACCGCGCCGCCGTAGAACCTGATGATGAGCAGCGACCGCACGGAGTTCCACTCCTCGATCGCCCGCCGATCCTGCGTGGGCATGGTGTCCAGGGCGCACCTGCGGTGCGTCCCGTCGTTCGTCTCCGTCATCGCGACTCCCTCCGCCGTGCAGGCCCGCAGGTGCGGTCGCCCGGAGGCTAACCAGGTGCGGTCGCCCGGAGGCTAACAAGGCCCCGGGTCGGTCGCCCGGCTTCCCGATGAGGTGGGCCACAGATCGCCGGAATCACCCGCCGCGCCACTGGTCTCCTGGGACCATGCCCCCATGGGTGCCCACGCCGACGAATACCGCCGCAGCATGACCGATCCGGAGGGTTTCTGGGCCGAGCAGGCCGCCGCGATCGAATGGGCCGTGCCGCCGACGCGGGTGCTCGACGATGCCGGCGCCCCGCTGTACCGGTGGTTCCCGGACGCCGAGCTGAACACGTGCGTGAACGCGGTCGATCGGCATGTCGCGGCGGGGCGGGGCGATCAGCCCGCCGTGATCCATGATTCAGCGATCACGGGTGAGGTGCACACGCTCACGTACGCGCAGCTGCTGGAACGGGTCGCGAAGTTCGCGGGCGCGCTCGCGGAGCTCGGTGTGGCCAAGGGCGATCGGGTGGTGATCTACCTGCCGATGATCACCGAGGCGGTGGTCGCGATGCTGGCGTGCGCGCGGATCGGGGCGGTGCACTCAGTGGTGTTCGGGGGCTTCGCGGCGCCGGAGCTGGCGGCGCGGCTCGACGACGCGGAGCCGAAGGTGATCGTGACCGCGTCGTGCGGACTCGAGGGCAGCAAGGTGCTGCCGTACCTGCCGATCGTGCACGCCGCGATCGACCTGGCCACAGTGAAGCCGTCCGCGGTGCTGGTGTGGCAGCGGCCCCAGCTCACGGCGGAACTCGGTGCGCTGGATCACGATTGGGCGCGGGCAGAGGCGGCGGCGCAGCCCGCCGCCGCGGTCGCGGTGCGGGCGACGGACCCGCTGTACATCCTGTACACGTCGGGCACCACCGGTAAGCCGAAGGGCGTGGTGCGCGACAACGGCGGACACGCGGTGGCGCTAGCCTATTCGATGCGGGCGATCTACGACGCGCACCCGGGACAGGTGTGGTGGACGGCCTCCGATGTGGGTTGGGTCGTGGGCCACAGCTACATCGTGTACGCGCCGTTGCTGATCGGCGCCACGACGGTGGTGTACGAGGGCAAGCCGGTCGGCACGCCCGATGCGGGCGCGTTCTGGCGGGTGATCGAGCGGCACGGCGTGAGCAATCTGTTCACCGCACCGACGGCGCTGCGCGCGATCCGCAAGGAGGACCCGGAGGCGGACTTCGTTGCGAAGTCGGACATCTCGAGCCTGAGGACGCTGTTCATGGCGGGGGAGCGGCTGGATCCGGACACCTACGAGTGGGCGTCGGCGAAGCTGGGCGTGCCGGTGATCGACCACTGGTGGCAGACCGAGACGGGCTGGCCCATCGCCGCGAATCTGCGTGGCGTGGAGCCCATGCCGATCAAGCCGGGCAGTGCGACGGTGCCCGTCCCCGGCTTCGGGGTCCGCATCGTCGACGATGCCGGACAGGATGTCGCCGCCGGAGCCGAAGGTGCCGTGGTGATCTCGCTCCCGCTGCCGCCCGGCACGCTGCCGACGCTGTGGGGCGCGGACGACCGGTACGTCGACTCGTATCTCGCCACCTACCCGGGCAACTACCTGACCGGCGACGGCGGCTACCTCGACTCCGACGGCTACCTGTTCGTCATGGGCCGCACCGACGACGTGATCAACGTGGCGGGCCACCGGCTCTCGACCGGCGCGCTGGAGGCGGCGATCGCCCGCCACCCGGCCGTAGCCGAATGCGCGGTCATCGGTGTGGCGGATCAGCTCAAGGGGCAGATTCCGCGGGCGCTGGTGGCGCTCAAGGCCGGCGGCGACTGGGACCACGACACGGTGCGCTCCGAGATCGTGCAGCAGGTCCGCGAGAGCATCGGCGCGGTCGCCGCGCTCAAGGAGGTCGCGATCGTCGCGGCCTTGCCGAAGACCCGGTCCGGGAAGATCCTGCGGCGCAGCATGCGCGCCATCGCCGAGGGCCGCGACGAGGCGGTCCCGTCGACCATCGAGAACCCGGCAGTCCTCGACGACCTGCGCGGCGTGCTCCGCGGGTGAGGCCTCAGCGCTGCAGCAGCGGCGCGCTCCGGTAGCTCCACAGGCCGATGGTGCTCAGCGCGTCGCGGTAGATGCTGCGCAGTTCGTCCGCCGACGGAGTCGTCAGCTCGGCGAGCGGCTTGTCCACGGCCGCCACGGAACTCACGGTGAACGTGGCGGGCAGGTTCTCCCGCGCGGCCAGCACCAGGTCGACGGTGCCGCGCCGCACGTGGCTCGCGGAGCTCACCACGATCGCGTGCCCGACCCGCTTCGTGGCGAGCACGTACGAGCTGTAGAGCGCGTTCTCGACGGTGGTGCGGGCGAAGTTCTCGTCGGTGATCCGCGCGGCGTCGACGCCCCGCTCCACGAGCCAGTTCTTCATGAGCGCGCCCTCGGTGTTCCCGGCCTGCTCCACGCCGCCGGTCACCACGATCGGCGCGGCGGGCACGGCGCGCGCCACCTCCAGGGTCTTCTCCAGCCGCTGCAGGAGCGGCGCGTCCATCGTGCCGTCCTTCTTCAGCGCGTATCCGAGCACGACGATGCCCGTGTCCGGCGGCGCGCTCGCCGGGGCGGCGTCGGTGATCGGGGTGCGTACGGCACCGTCGATCGCGGCGAACAGCGCCTCGACCTCCGGGACGCGGTCCGGCGCGACCCGGCGCAACTGCTCGACCTCCGCGGCCGAGCCCGCGGCGTCGCCGAGGAAGCGGTTCCACACCGCGAGGTAGGTGTGCGCATCGTCGTCGTCCGGCGCGAAGGTCAGCACCGTGCGGTACAACTCCACGGCACCCTGGACGTTCTTCTGCGCGATCCGCGCCGACGCCGCGCTGAACAGCAGGTCCGCCCGGTAGGGCGCGAGCGCGGAGGCCTCCAGTAGCTTCTGCTCGACGACCGCCATGTTGTCGACGGTCTTGTCGGTGTTGCCCGCGGTGGAGGTGCGGGTGGGATTGTCGAAGGTCTCCTTCGCCTCGGCGAGCAGCGCCGCGACCTGGCTCGCGACCCCGCGGGCGGCGGCCGAGGTGGACGCCGCGGAGGACGCCGGCGCACCGTCGGACGAGTTGGACGTGCAGCCGGCGAGGGCGATCGCGCCGACCGCAGCGAGGGCGACCGCGCGGGTGAGGACGGAGGTCCGGTTCATGATGCCCACGCTAGCGGGCGGCTCGCGTCCCTGCCGGCGTTCCCGGGGGAGGCGAAGCCGGCGCGCGGGTGGCGGCTACGGAATCGCCGTGATCGTCACGGTGGACCCGGCTTTCACGCGCGAGCCGCCGCCCGGGTCCTGCCAGATCACCTGCGAGTTGTCCGAGGCGAAGATGCCGTTCACCTTCACCTGCAGGCCCGCGTCCCGCAGCGTCGACCGGGCCTGGCCCACGTTCATCCCCGTCACCGACGGCACCGTGACCCGGGCCGCGAGGGTGACCGTCACGCGGTTGTTCGACGGGTCGACGCGCGCGCCGGCGGAGGGGCTGGTGGACGTGACGACCGAGCCGGATCCGTTGTCGCCCGTCAGTTCCGCCGACAGGCCGGCGTTCGAGAGCATCTGCTGCGCCTCCGACGCGGACTTGCCGGTCACGTCGGGCACCGTCAGCGCGTTCGAGACGAGCAGCGTGACGCTGCCGCCCTTGTTCACCTGCCCCGACGGGTCGGTGCCGAACACCTTGCCCGCCTCGGTCGACGAGTCGAACTGCTGCTTGGTCTGTTTCACCGTCAGACCCGCCGAGCGCAGGATCGACGTGGCCTCGTCCGGCGTGCGGCCGCGGACGTCGGGGATGTTCACCGGTTGATTGCCCGCTGAGGCGACCACCGTCACCGTCGAACCGACGGCCACACGTGTGCCCGGCGTGGGCGAGAGGCCGATGACCCCGCCCTGCGGGATGTCGCGGCTGAACTGCGCTGGCCCGCGCTTGGGCACCAGGCCGCTCTCGCGCAGCAGCTTCTCGACGTTCTCGGGGCTGTCGCCGGCCTGGAACTGTGGCACCACGGGGCGGCCGCGCGAGTATTCGACGGTCACGGTGCCGAACCGGCTGATCCGGCTGCCGGCGGCGGGGTCGAGGCCGGTGACGGTGTTCTCGGTGATGTCGTTGCTGTACTTGCCGTCCAGCGCGACGTCGAGGCCCGCGTCCTTGATCGCCCGCTCGGCCGCCGCGCGGTCCATGCCCGTCACGGTGGGCACCGTCGTGAACTGGCCGGACGCGAACCACCAACCGCCGAACGCCAGCAGCAGCGCGACGAGCGCGATGATCGCGACCACGATCCACGACTTCGCGCGGCCGCGGCGCGGTGCGACCCGCTGCGGCGGCGCCGTCTCGGCCGGCAACGGCTCGTGCATCGTCTCGGCCCGCGTGTGGTGGACCGGGACGGGTGGTAGGGCGGCGGTCGGCGGCCCGACGGTGCGCGGTGCCGCGACGGGTGCCACGGGCGGGGGCGTGGCATCGGGCATCAGGGCGCCGGTGGGCTCGGCGGCGGCCGGGATGAGGGGCTGGCCGCGCTGCGCGTCGTACATCGCGGCGGCGGCCCGCTGCTCCGCGCTGGACCGCGGCGCGGGGACGGTGAACGGCGGCAGGTCCAACTCGTCCGCGATCGTGGTGAGGGCGTCGGCCATCGCGAAGCCGTCGGCGTACCGGCGCGACGGGTCGCGGTCGGTGGCGCGGGCGACGAACTCGTCGAACTCCGGCGGCACCCCGGCGATCGCGGCGCTGGGCGGCGGGACGTCGTTGTGCAGGCGCTGGTAGGCGAGCGAGATCGCCGTATCGCCGGTGAACGGCACCTGCCCGGTGAGCAGCTCGTAGACCAGGATGCCGCTCGAGTACACGTCCGAACGCGCGTCGGCGTTGCCGGACTCCACCTGCTCCGGCGAGAGGTAGGCGGCGGTGCCGAGGATCACCGACGAGCTCGTGACCGAGGCGGCCGCGATCGCGCGGACGAGGCCGAAGTCGGCGACCTTGACCTCGCCGCCGTCCGAGATGAGTACGTTCTCGGGCTTGACGTCGCGGTGCACCAGGCCGGCCCGGTGCGCGGTGCCGAGGGCGGTGAGCACGGGGCCCATCACCGCGGCCACGGCGTGCGGGGCATGGGCCCGCGCTCGCCCAGCAGCTCGCGCAGCGTGCCGCCGGTGACCAGCTCCATCACCAGGAAGGCCAGGTCACCGTCGACGCCCTGGTCGTACACGGCCACCAGGCCCGGGTCCTTGAGCTTGGCGACGGCGCGGGCCTCGAACTCGAACCGCGAGACGAACTGCGTGTCCGCCGCGTACTTCGGGTCCATCACCTTGATCGCGATCGGACGGTCGAGCCGCAGGTCGAGGCCCATGTAGACGGTGGACATGCCGCCGCGCGCGATCACCGCATCGATGCGGTAGCGGCCCTCGATGCGGGCACCGATCAGCCGGTCGCGGGGAGTGTTCACCTTCTCCTAGTCCTCTCGTGTGTCACGGTGTCGACAGTTCAGCCTAGCGACCCCGGGGTGAGAAGGTCCGAATCCACACGCTCGGTACAGTGTGACGGTGAGCTCGATCCCATTCGTCAGCGACGATCTGCTGCCCGAGGGCACCGACACCTACAACACGTCCACCGTGGCCAAGGGCCTCGGCGTCTCGCAGTCCAAGGTGCTCCAGCTGCTCCGCGATCACCAGCTGATCGCCGTGAAGCGCGGCGGCGACGTGCACATCCCCCGGTTGTTCTTCGGCGAGGTCGACGGGCGTTTCGCCATCGCCAAGCACTTCACGGGTCTGCTCAGCGTGCTCCGCGACGGCGGGTTCCGCGACGACGAGATCATGCGCTGGCTGTTCGAGCAGCAGGAGGACCTGGGCGACTGCCCCGCCGAGCTGTTGCACACCGATTCCGCGCGCGAGGTCATCCGCCGCGCGCAGTCGATGGCGTTCTAGCGGCGCCCGGATCCGACCGGCGCGGCACGGCGGGGCTCTGGGTTCGCCGGGGGCGGAGATCGAGCGTGCTTTCTCGCAAGGGGCTCGACCCGCCGACCCTGTGACCGCATTCGCACAGGAACGGCCTCGAACCCCTCGAGGCGCGGCCCCGTCACCAGGGCTACGGCGAGATCGGACTCGCCGGAGCGCAGCGCCGCGACCGGGTCATCCACGATGACGTACTCGATCTGCAGCTCGTGTTCTCGATTCCACCGCGTGACCTTGCCCTCCAGATGGTCGGGCAGGCCGATCTCCGCGGTGCGGGTGATCGTGACGGACTGCTTCGGGGTACCGCTCAGCGAGTCCAGTTCATCGAGTTCCGCCACGATCCGCTCGATGACGGCGAGTGCCTGCAAGCCGGTGGGGGCCGGTGAGGCGCCGCCGGGGCCGCGCTCGAACAGCGGGAATCCCAACCGACTCTCGGTCGTGGCGACATACCGGCACCGACAAGTCGGGGAGTGCGGGGAACGTTCGGCGCCCCGGCTATGCGGACTTCGCATGGCCGATCGTCCGGGCAGCGCCGTGACCTGCGCTTTCAAGGCATGCCGAAACCGCATAACAGATTTGACGAGACGCCGTCCCCATGGCGGGAGTCCCTGCGCCGCCGACTCGCGCAGCTCGTGTCTACACCGCGGGTGCCAGGCCGAGCTTCGGCCGCACCTGCAGCGGGTCCGGGCGCAGCAGCGACCAGCCGGCCAGGGCGCCCAGCGCGGCCGCCAGGGCCACGTTCCACAGCGAGTAGAGCCCGATCGACCCCGTGGGCATGAACACCGCCATGAGCCACACCGAGAGGCCGGCGATGATCGCCAGTGTGCGCCGCGACCAGGTGAACGCCCCGGCCACGGCCAGCGGCCAGGTGTAGTACCAGGGCAGCGACGCGGGAGAGCACGCACACCGCGAGCAGCCCCAGCAGGATGCCCATCACGTTGCGCCGCTCGTCCTGCCGGAACCGCCACCACAGCGCCACCAGCGTGATCGCCAGCGCGGCGATGCCCAGCGCGCGGGTCACGATGAGGATCGGCGCCAGGTGCAGGTCCGTGAACGGTGCCGCGGCGAACGCGAACAGCTGCGCGATCGCCGTCGGCAGGGTGATGTAGTTGATGATCTTGATCGACCCGGCGAGCGCCGTGGTCCAGCCCAGACCCACGCCGGCGATCAGCGAGAACGCCGCGAACAGGCCCACGAACAGCGCGATCGACGCGCCGATCGCCGCGCCGTACGAGCGAGCCACGCCCTCGTCGGGGCGGTCCCGGCGCCGGTGGTGGTACCAGATCCACACCACGAACGGCAGCGCGATCGCGGCGGTGCCCTTGACCGCCACGGCCGTCACGATCACGGCCACGCCGATGAGGTGCCGCCGGTCGAGCACCAGTGCAATACCCGCCACCATCAGGCCCACCATGAGCGCCTCGTTGTGCACGCCGCCCACCAGGTGCACGATCACCAGCGGGTTCAGCACCGCCAGCCACAGCGACACCGCGGGCTGCGTCCCGAAGTGCCGGGCGAGCTTCGCCACGCCCCACACCGACAGCGCGATCCCCGGCAGCATCACGAGCCGCAGCGCGATCACCCCGGCGAGCACGTTGTCGCCGAGCACGCCCGTGACCACGCGGGCGATCAGGATGAACAGCGGACCGTACGGCGCGGTGGTGGTGGTCCAGATCCCGCTCACGTCGTCCAGCAGGCCGTTCGGGTTCATCACGGGGCCGTCCACGTACGGGTCGTAGCCGTCGCGCAGCAGCGCGCCCTGCGCCAGATAGCTGTATGCGTCCCGCGAGTACAGGGGCACGGCCACGAGCAGCGGAACGATCCACAGGGCGACGGTGCCGGCCACCTGCCGGGCCTCGGCGCGCCCGGCGAGCGCGGCGCGCCCGAACCGGATCCACGCGATCATCAGGAGCGCGATGCCCGCCCAGAACAGCACCGAGCTGAGCACCAGACCGTGCCCGAACCGCAGCCACGACAGATGCGTCGCCTCCAGCTGGGTGTCGTGCACGCGCACCGCACCGGCGCCGAAGCTGCCCACCGTGGCGAGCACGGCGCCGAGCAGCCCGAGCAGGGCGGGGCGGCCCTCGGCCGACCGCAGGAACGCGCTGTAGCCGCGCAGCGCGGCCTGAAGTGATCCGGACATCCCCGCCAGTCTAGGCCGCGGCACCGTCAGGCCAGACCCGCGTACACGGCCACCGGGCCGCCCTGAAGGTGGTGCACGGCCACGGGGGTCTCGAAGATCTCCGTCAGCAGATCGGCCGTCATGATCTCCGACGGTGCGCCCGACGCCGCGATCGTGCCGTTCTTCAGCGCCACGATCCGGTCGGAGTACGCGGCCGCGAAGTTCAGGTCGTGCACCACCAGGATGATCGTCTTGCCCAGTTCGTCGGCGGCGCGGCGGAGGCGGCGCATCATGCTCACCTGGTGGCGCATGTCGAGGTTGTTGAGCGGCTCGTCGAGCAGGATCACGTCCGTGTCCTGTGCGAGCGTCATCGCCACGAACGCCCGCTGGCGCTGGCCGCCGGACAGTTCGTCGAGGAACCGGTCCTCCAGGTCGGTGAGGCCGAGGAAGCCCAGGGCCTCGTCGACGTGCCGTACGTCCTCGGCGGTCATGCGGCCGCGGCTGTGCGGGAACCGGCCGAACGCGACCAGATCGCGCACCGTCAGGCGGGCGTTGACGCCGTTCTCCTGCCGGAGGATCGCGAGCTTGCGCGCTACCGCGGTGGGCTTCATCGAGCGGATCTCGACGCCGTCGAGCAGCGCGGCGCCGGCGTCCGGCGTCAGCAGGCGGCCCAGGATGGTGAGGAGCGTCGACTTGCCCGCGCCGTTGGGCCCGACCAGTGCCGTGACGCCCCCGCGGGAGAACTCGCCGGAGACCGGGCCGAGCACCACCGTCTCGGCGTACTTCTTCGTGAGGTCGGTGAACGCGATCGCGGGGAGCGTGGCGATCGCGGAGTCGGTGTCCTTCACGGTGTCTTTCACATCGTCCCCCTTCGGCGGAACAGCATGGCGAGGAACAGGATGCCGCCGGCGAACTCGATGATCACGGTGAGCATCCCGTTGGCGTAGAACACGTTGTGCAGGATGAACTGGCCGGCCGCGAGCATGATCACGCCGATCAGGAAGGCCATCGGTAGCGTGGCGCGGTGTCGCCAGTCGCCCGCGAGCTGGTAGGCGAGCGTGGCGATGATGAAGCCGAAGAACATCATCGGCCCCACGAGCGCGGTGCTGATCGACACCAGCACGGCGATGAGCACCAGCGCCAGCGTGAGCTCGCGCTGGTGGTTCACGCCGAGGCCCATCGCCGGATCGCGGCCCAGCAGCAGCACGTCCAACACGCGGCGCCGCCGCCACACGACGACGCCGACCACGAGACAGGCGATCCCCGCGATCGGCAGTAGGTCGGCGTTCACCGCGCTGAGCCGGCCGTACAGCTTGATCGAGAGCGCGTCGAATTCGGTGGGGGAGAGCAGGCGCTGCAGGAATTCCGCGAACGCGCGGAACGCCAGCCCCAGCACGACACCCGCGAGGAGCAGCAGGAACAGGCTCGCGAACCGGCCCGAGAACAGCCAGCCGTAGAGCACCGCCGCGAACATCACCATCGCCGCGGTCTGCGCCACGAACTGCGGCACGGAGTCGCCGTTGTCGACGAACCGGCCGCCCACCAGGAACACGCCCACGGTCTGGATCAGCACGTACAGCGAGTCCAGGCCGATGATCGACGGGGTGAGGATCCGGTTGTGCGTCACGGTGTGGAAGAGCACCGTCGCGACCGCTCCGCAGAAGGCCGCGATCACGATCGCCGTCGCGGTCCGCACCCGCCGCTCGAACGAGAGCCCGAACTGGAAGTCCCAGCGCAGCACGTCGTCCGCGCCGGTGCGCATCAGCAGGTACACCGTCAGCGCCACCAGCGCGAGGGTCGCGGCGATCGCCATCCGGGTGCGCCAGCCCACCCGGCTCGCGCCCGCGCTGACCGACGGTCCCGCCGTTGCCTCAGAGAGCGACACGGTTCCTCCTCGACAGCACGATCACGAGGAACGTGGCCGCGCCGATCACGCCCATGATCACGGACACGGGGATCTCCATGGGCCGAACGACGACCCGTCCGATCAGGTCGCAGCCCACGATGAGCACGGTCGCGAGTATCGCCACCCAGGGCAGCCCGCTGCGCACGTCGTCGCCGCGCAGCGCGCTGATGATGTTCGGCACCACGAGGCCGAGGAACGGGATGAAGCCGACGACCACGCTGGTGACGCCCGACGCCAGCGCGACCATCGTGACCCCGACGCCCATCGTGAGTCCGTAGCGCAGGCCGAGCGACGTCGCGACGTCCTTGCCCAGTCCGGCGATGGTGAAGTAGTTGGCCAACAGGTAGGTGGCCACCGCGATGATCGCGACGGCCCACAGTGGCTCGTAGAAGCCGCGCACGATGTGTGCGAAACCGCCGGAGCGCCAACTCACGACGGCCTGCAGCAGATTCGCTCCGATAGCGAGGTACGTGGTGATGGCGCTGACCACCGCGCCCAGCATGAGGCCGACCAGCGGGACGATGGCGGACCGTCGGGCGCGGATCCGGGAGATGAAGCCCAGGAAGATCAGCGTGCCCAGGAACGCGGTCGCGGTGGCGACGATCATGCGCACCACGGGCGTCGCGCCGGGTAGGTACAGCATGCACAGCAGCACGCCCAGGCCCGCCCATTCGGCGGTGCCGGCGGTGGTGGGCTCGACGAAGCGGTTCTGCGTGAGGCGCTGCATGATCACGCCGGAGAAGCTCATCGCGAGGCCCGCGAACACCAGTGCGGCGGTGCGCGGGACACGGGAGATGAAGAACATGCGCCACATCTCATCGTCGCCGGCGAGCAGCCCCGCGAGGGTGATGTGGTACTCGCCGGTCATCAGCGACAGTGCCAGCAGCACCACGCACGCGACGGCGAGCGCGGGGAGCGCGACGCGCCCCAGGCGGGTCCCCTTCCGGGAACCCGCCTGGGGCGGTGCGTCGGTGGCGGTCGCCGTCACTTCTTGGCGGCCATGGCCTCAGCCAATGCGGCGTAGTTCTGGCCGTAGTCCTGGATGCCCTCACGGAGGTAGAAGTCGTTGTCCAGGTAGTAGATCCGGTCCTTCTGCTGGAACTCGACTCCTGCGAACGCCTGCTGCGCCTTGAAGGTCTCGGCGGCGGTCTGCGGCGTGCTGCCGTCGGTCGGCGGCACGGCGGCGTCGCGGTCCATCACGATGACCCACTGCGGGTTCGCTTGAGCGATGGCCTCGGGGGTCAGGCCCGAGTTCTGGTGGTGATCGCCGGCCTGGCCCGCGAACACGTCCTTGAGGTTGAGCGGCGCGATGAACGGCTGCATGCGCTTGGCACCGTTGTCGATCTTGCCGCCGTTGACGATGGACAGGAACACGCTCTGGCCTGTGGCCTGTGCCTTCGCGGCGTCGAGGCTCTTGTCGAAGTCGGCCACGATCTGCTTGGCCTGCTCGTCCTTGCCGAAGATCTTGCCCAGGGTGATGGTCGAATCGCGCATGGTCTCGACGCGGCCCTTGGGCGCGCCGTCCTCGGCGGCGATGTCGATGAAGGCGGCGCCGGTCTTCTCGGCGATCTTCTTGATGTCGCCCTCGGCCTTCGCGAAGCGGTAGCCGCCGATGATGAGGTCGGGCTTGACGTCCTCGATGACATCGAGCTTCGGCTCCGCGTGGGTGCCCGTGTCCTTGATGTCCGCGTTGGAGATCCAGTCGCCCAGCACGCTCTTGGCGAACAGGCCCTTGGGGATCGCGACCGGGGTCACGCCCATCGCCTTCACGGTCTCCGCGCTCGTGTTGTCGAGGACCACGACCCGCTTCGGGTTCTTGGGGACCTGCACCTCGCCCTTGTTGGTGCTGACGGTGATCTTCTCGCCGGCGGCGGGGGCCTCGTCCTCGGCGCTCGTGGTGGAGCAGCCGGCGAACACGAGGCTCGCGGCCATCAACGCGGCCGCGAACGGGGCGGCCTTGCGGGTGCGGGTGAACATGCGGTGGCGTCTCCTTTACCAACTGTTAGGTAAACGGAACCATACCCAGTGGTGGCTAGGTTTGCCTAACTCTGGATCGGAAGGTTACGCCGCCCGGTCCACCAGGACCGCGGCGAGCCGGGCCAGGACGGGCCGCGCACCGTCGTCGATCGGGGCCCGCACGATCGCGGACGTGGCGCGCGCGGTCAGCTCCTCGACCCGCGCCTGCATGGCCGACGGTGCCCCCGTCTCCCGCAGGGCGGCGCGGGCGCGTGCGACACCGTCGTCGTCGAGGTCGGTGCCCACGAGCGAGCGCAGTTCGGTCGCGGCGGCGCCGCCCGTCGCGAGGGCGTGCGCGAGCATCGGCGTGTGCTTGCCGGATCGCAGGTCGTCGCCCGACGGCTTGCCGGTGACCTCGGGGTCGCCGAACGCGCCGAGCAGGTCGTCGCGCAGTTGGAAGGCCACGCCCAGATCGACGCCGATCGCGCGCAGCGCGGCGATCGCCTCGTCCGACGCGCCCGCCAGCGCCGCGCCCACGTGCAGCGGGCGCTCCACGGTGTAGCCGGCGGTCTTGAACCGGACCACGCGCTCCGCGGCCGCCTCCGACTCGTCGCGCGCGGCCTCGCTCACGATGTCCAGCAGCTGGCCGCCGAGGACCTCGGTGCGCATCGCGGCCCATGCGCGGGCGGCGCGCAGGTAGCGCTCGGGTTCCAGGCCGGCGCCGAGGAACATGTCGTCCGCCCAGGCCAGCGCCAGGTCGCCGAGCAGGATCGCGGTCGCCTCGCCGAACCTGTCGGACGACCCCGACCAGCCGCGCTCGGCGTGCAGCTGCGCGAACTCCCGGTGCGTGGTGGGCCGGCCGCGGCGGGTGAACGAGGCGTCGATGATGTCGTCGTGGATCAGGGCGCACGCCTGGACGAACTCCAGCGACGCGCAGGCCCGCAACGCGGCCGCGGCCACGGCGCCGTCGGCCTCCCCGCCGCCCGCCAGCCACCCCGTCCAGGCGAAGGCCGGCCGAATACGCTTACCGCCGAGCAAAACGAACCGCTCCAACCCGGCGGTGGCTTCGGCGAACACCGGACCGACGGGTTCGACCAGGTCACGGCGCTCGGCGAGGAAGGTTTCGAGGGCCGGCTGCACGGCCGCCGCGATGTCGGCGAGGGCGGTATCGGGCGGGGCGACGGGCAGCGTCATACCGGCAAACCTATTCTGAGAAGCGTGACTGACCAAAGCCGGACCGTACTCGATCGCCTCGACGCCGTGCGCGCGAGCGGGCGAATGCCGTTCTCGGTGGAGTTCATGCCCCCGCGCGACGAAGCGGGCGAGGCCCGGCTGTGGCGCGCCGTGCGCACGTTCGAGCGGATGGACCCGGCGTTCGTGTCCATGACCTATGGCGCGGGCGGGTCCACCCGCGACCGCACGGTGCGCGTGACCGGCGAGATCGCCGAGACCACCACGCTGCTCCCGGTCGCGCACCTGACGGCCGTGAACCACAGCGTCGCCGAGCTGCGCGCGCTGATGGGCGCGTACGCCGACCGCGACGTGCGCAACGTGCTCGTGCTGCGCGGCGACCCGCCGGGCGACCCGCTGGGCGACTGGGTGCGCCACCCCGAGGGCGTCGAGTACGCCAGCGAGGTCGTCGAGCTGGTGCGCGAGCTGGGCGATTTCCACGTGGGCGTCGCGGCGTTCCCGGAGGGGCACCACCGCTCGCCGGACCTGGCGCACGACGTGCGGTACTTCGCGGACAAGCTGCGCTCGGGCGCCGATTACTCGATCACGCAGATGTTCTTCGACGTGGACGACTACCTGCGGCTGCGTGACGCCGTGATCGCGGAGGACCCCGAGCAGGGGGCGAAGCCGCTGATCCCGGGCATCATGCCGATCACGTCGCTGAAGTCGGTCTCGCGCATGGCCGAGCTGTCGAACGCGAAGATCCCGGATGCGATGCGCGCCGAGCTGCGCGCCGCCGCGGGCGACGGGCCCGAGGAGGACCGCGCCGCCGTGCGCGCCGTCGGCATCGAGATCGCCTCGCGGATGGGGGAGCGGCTCATCGCCGAGGGCGCGCCGGCCCTGCACTTCTGCACGCTCAACTTCGCCAAGGCCACCTCCGAGGTGCTCGAGAACCTCGGGATGCTGCCGGTCGGCGTCTAGCGGCCCAGCTTCTCCCGCAGCCACTGCGGGAGCTCGATGAGCGACTCGGGCTCGGCGGTTTCCTGGCCGGGCTTGGGGCTGCGGTCGCGGCGCACGTACGCGATCGACGCCACGACGCCGGCGGTGAGGAACGCGACCAGCGCCGTGATCCACGCCCAGCGGGTGAACGACGCGATCGACGGGTCCGCGTAGTCGGCCTCGGCGGTGAGCGCCGCGGAGGTGCCCGCGTTCAGCGTCCACGTCACCAGGTCGTCGCTCTCCTGCTGCCCGTTGGTCGCCGTGACCGGACCGGGGAACTGCAACGACACCACGATCAGCGCCGAGTTCGGCGCCAGCGGCGCGAGATCGGCCGTGCCCGAGAGGATCACCGTGCCGCCGGTGCGCTGCACCCGCATCTTGATCGACGCCGCCGACGTGTCGAACGCCTGCGAGACGACCTCGCCGAGCTGGTTGAACTGGCCGAACGTGATGGTGGTGAACACCATCTGCGTGCCGACCTTGCCGTTCGAGTCGTACGCCCGGACCTCCGCGAGCCCGCTCAACTCGCCGGGTGCCGCGATCTGCGGCCCCTTCGGGTCGGACGTGGGCGTCTGCGCGGCCACGATCTTGCCGGACATGCGGTCGCCGGGGCCGGGGCTCGCGCACGCCGCGAGCCCCGCCGTCAGCAGCAGGACCCCGAGCATCGCGAACATCCTTCGGAGAATCACAAGCGCCATCGTGCCAGGTGTCCCAGGTCGCGGGCGAGCAGCCGCGCCGCGATCCGCCCACTCGAGCCGTTCACGCCGCCGCCCGGATGCATCGAGGCGCCCGCCAGCGCGAGCCCGGGAGCGTCCGGGACCCGGCCGCCGGCCAGCTCCGGGAGCGGCCGGAACAGCAGCATGTCGTGCAGCGCCATCTCGACGTGCATCACGTTGCCGCCGAGCAGCCCGAGCTCCGACTCCAGGGTCGCCGGCGTCTGCACGTGCCGGTGCTCGACGGTCTCCGCGAAGCCCGGCGCCCACCGCCCCGTCTCCGCGACGATCCGGTCGGCCTCCGCTTCCGCGACGGCAGCCCAGTCGCGCCGCGCGCCCGCGCCGCCGAGCGCGTACGGGTACCACTGCGCCCACAGCGTGGTGTTGTGCCTGCCCGCCGGCGCGATCGACGGGTCCAGGCCCGAGAACGTCATGGCCAGGACCGCCGGCCGACGGGGCGCGTCCCCGGCAAGCATGTCGCCCCGCGCGCGGTGCAGGTGCCCGCGGTCGGCCACGAGCAGGCCGAGGCCGGCCTGGTCGGCGAGCGGGACGCCGTCGAACCGTGGCGGCTCCGTCGTGCCGAGCCGCAGCACCATGCCGACTCCGGGCCCGATCTGGATGGTGCGGCGCCACCGGCCGATCCGCGCGCCGTCGTAGCCGCCGCGCTCCAGCAGGCCGAGGGTGGTCAGGACGTGGCAGCCCGCGAGCACGGTCCGGGCGGTGACGGTGCGCGGACCGTCGGGCCCGGCGACGGTGACCTGCCAGGCCCGTCCGGACCGGCGGAGCTCGGTGACGGTGGTTCCGAGCTCGACCGTGCCGCCGTCGGCTCCGAGGCGGCCGAGCAGGGCGGTGGTGAGCGCGCCGCTGCCGCCGACCGCGCGTCCCGGCGGCAGGGTGTGCATCAGGGCGGCGAAGCCGACCATCGGTGCGGTCCCGGGCTCGCTCATCGCGGGACCGGACTGCGCGCCGAACCAGGCGAGTGCGGCCTTGAGCCGCTCGTCGTCGAAGTACTCGTCGAGCAGCTGATCGCCCGAGGCGAGGTACGTGCGGGAGAGCTGCGCGACGCTCGCCCGGCCCTTCGTGGGCCAGAATGCGCGGCCGAGCCGGGCCGGGCTGGGGGAGCCGCCGAACGCCGCCATGGTCGCCCGGGCGCGGGGCGCCCAGTCGCCGACGAACCGACGGTACGCGGTCGCCTCCCGCGCGCCGCACGCCGCGGCGATCGACGCGGCCGTGGCGTCGAGGTCGGCCCGGAAGACGATCGGGGGCGCGGTACCGCCCGGCGGGGTGGGGGCGAACGCCCACGGATCGCAGTCGAGGTAGCGCAGCCCGTGCGCGGCCAGGTCCAGCTCCTCGGCGATACCGGTGTGCCGGAACATCAGGTGCGCGGACGATCCGCGGTCCACGCGATACCCCGGGAACCGTTCGACGGTGCTGACCGCCCCGCCGGGCACGGTGTCGGCCTCGAAGACGGTGACCGAGCGGCCCTGCCGCGCCAGGTACGCGGCGCCGACCAGGGCGTTGTGGCCCGAGCCGACGACCGCGACGTCGACCGTCACAGCGGCAGGCCGCGGCCGAGGACGGCGAACGGGCGCGGGTCGCCCGAGAAGCGGAAATCGCGCAGCACGTCCGAGAACCCGCTGCGCCGGTACAGCTTCCAGGCGCGGTTGGCCTCGGCGGGGACCTCCGGGGTGGACAGCAGCACGCGCGGCTCGGGACGGTCGCGCAGGAGTGCGCCGAGCAGGGCGTGGCCGACGCCGCGGCCCTGGACCGTGGGGTGCACGTGCAGCTCGGTGAGCTCGAAGTAGTCGCCGGCCAGGTCGTCGATGCGGTGCTGGTCCAGGCCGCGCTGCCGCAGGCCGATGCGCAGCTGGCGGTTCCACCACTGGTCGCCGGAGCCGCTGTAGCCGTAGGCGATGCCCACCAGGTGATCGCGCAGCTCCCCGGTCGGCAGCGGCAGCGGCTGCACCGCGCCGAAGGCCGAGTATCCGGGCCGATTCAGGTGCTCTCGCCACATGGGCATGCGGTGCGACTCCGTGCCCGCGGGGTAGTCCATCGCGGCGACGTAGATCTGCAGCGCGGCGGGGAGCCAGAGCGTGGCGTCCTGAGGGGACAGGCGCTGGATCCGCGGTGCTGGTGCCGACGGCATGCGATGAACCCCCTTGACGTGTCGGTGACCCACGCTATATTAGAAGTGATCGAACAGTTATTCGATCACGGGTCATCGGATTGGCGCGCATGTTCTGGCGCCGGATCGTGGTTCGCCGTCCGGCCCGGTCCGGCGGGGCTGGCGCGAAACGAGGGAAGCGTTCCGTGTCAGTCCCGTCCGGTACAACACAGCGGTAGAAGCGGGAAGTCGCGTTGCGGAGGAGGAACGTCATGGTCGAGTCGAAGGCACGGATCGGTCACGTCGGCTCGGGCCGGCGGGTCGGGGAGTCGGGCGCGGCCCGCATCCTCGATCGTGCGGATCAGTTCCTCGCCCGGGCCGGCGGGTCACCCGCCCCGGCGGATCAGTACCGGGACATCTACCACGCCGCCCTGCGCGGCGCGGCCGCGCTGCTCGCGGAGCGTGAGACGGGCGTGCGGCGGCCCACGCGCAACGCGTGGCTGCGGCTCGCCAAGGCCGCGCCCGGCTACGCCGAGTGGGTCGCGTACTTCACCTCGGTCTCGGGTGTGGTCGCCGCACTGGAGACCACGGCGCGCACCGTGACCGCGGAGGACGTGGCGGTGCTGCACTCCCGCGTGCAGACCTTCCTCAATTCGGTCGAGTCGGACCTGAGCCGAGCCGCATAAATCTCACAGTGGGGGCTAATTGTCCGGCGGATGGTGGTCGCGGCGACGCAAGCCTCGTATCATGAAAGGCAGGAGTTGGACCCCACGAGTGCTGAAGGAGGGGAACGTGCCACTCTCCGAGCACGAACAGCGCATGCTCGACCAGATCGAGAGCGCGCTCTATGCGGAGGATCCGAAGTTCGCGTCGAACGTACGCGGAGGCCGGTTCGGCGGCGCTACGGGCAAGCGCCGCGTATTCGCCGCGATCGGCTTCGCGGTCGGATTGATGCTGCTCATTGCTGGAATGTTGCTGGGCAAGGTGGAGTACACCGTCATCGTGGGCATCGCGGGTTTCCTGCTGATGTTCGGGTCGGTCGTCTACGCGCTGTGGTCCGGGCCGAGTGCGAAGGGCCCGCGCGGCACCGTCGGGGACGACGGCGCCGTCCGCGCGTCGTCGGGGAAGAAGGGGGCGCCAAGGGCGCCCGCGCCTCGGGGCAGTCCTTCGTCTCCCGCATGGAGGAGCGCTTCCGCCGCCGCTTCCCGTGAGCTGATACCGCTCGAGAACGCGCATGAGCCGCCGGCCTGATGGTCGGCGGCTTTTTCGTGTCCGCCCTGCGTGAACACGTTGCCCGACGCGGGTTTCGGTCCGGCGAATTCCCCTCGGGGGTGTCCGCTGGCCGATGGCGATCGCGATGGCGATGGCATCGGTGTTCGGCCGGTGTCGCTACCTCCCCGCAGGTTTCGTCGCTCGCGACGGTGACCGCCGCTCGCCCCGGGGATTCGCGCGGCGCCCGGGCAGATCGGCGGGGGCTGGTGATTTCTGCGGGAAGCGGGATCGGCCGGCGGTGCGGACGCTCCGACTGCGTCCCCTGCGTCCCCTGCGTCCACGCTCACTTATCTCCGCGCCGGACTCCCACTTCTCCCACGCCTACCCCCACTTCTCCCCATACTTGATCCCCACTTCTCCCCACGGTCGGCCCGCAATGCGCCGACTCATGTCTCGTACACCTCATTCGTCACGACTGTCGCTGCACTGCGCGGGGGTGACGAAGTCCGCCACGCCGTGGTCGATCGCTTCCCCCACTTCTCTCCACGATGTTGACCTGCTCATATTCTGAGAATCCGCCGCGAAACGCCGCTCGGTGTGGTTGAAAGTGGCGGATGGTGGGGTAATGTGGGGCGCACTGGAGAAAGACGCGCTACGCTGAAGTCTCGATCCAGTGACAACCCCGACGGGGAGGCGGGAGGTGGCCGTGATGTTCACGGGTACCTACACGCCGAAGCTCGACGACAAGGGACGGCTCACCCTCCCCGCGAAGTACCGCGAGGAACTGGCGGGAGGGCTGACGATCACGAAAGGACAGGATCGAAGCCTCACGGTGTACCCGAAGGCGGAGTTCGAGCGCATCGCCGAGAAGGCGGATGCGATCGAGTGGACCGACCCCGCGGGACGCGCCTTCTACCGCAACTTCTTCGCCAGCAGCGACGATCAGCGGCCCGACTCCCAGGGCAGGATCTCGCTCTCGGCCGATCATCGCCGCTACGCGGGCCTCACCAAGGAATGCGTCGTCGTCGGATCGCGGAGGTTCCTGGAGATCTGGGATGCGGAGGCGTGGGACGCCTACCAGGCACAGCACGAAGACGACTACGCGCAGCCGCAGTCCGAATCGCTCAAGGCGATCTTCTAACCGCGCATCCCGCACGGACGAGGTGAACCGAGGCCTGCGCCCGAATCGGCCCTGACGTACTTCCCCAACGCCAGGTACGGGTCGGGCGGGGACCCCGCTTCATTTCCTCCAGAACCACCCACCGCACAAGCCGCACAGCATCGTCGTCATCGAAACGTGTCCTGGAGGAGCCATGCCCGACCCCGGTGAGGACTACGGACACGTCCCGGTCCTGGCGGCCCGGGTGCGCGACCTGCTCGCCCCCGCGCTCGAGCGCGACGGTGCCGTCTACGTCGACGCGACGCTGGGCGCCGGCGGCCATTCCGAGCTGATGCTCCGCAGCTTCCCGAGTGCCCGGGTCATCGGCCTGGACCGCGACCACGACGCCCATGCGATCGCGGGCGAACGGCTGGCGCAGTACGGCGACCGCTTCGTCCCCGTCCACACCCGCTACGACGGGATGGCGGACGCGCTCGACGAACTCGGCATCAGCCGCGCCCGCGGCGGCCGCGGCGCCGACGCGATCCTGTTCGACCTCGGCGTCTCGTCGATGCAGCTGGACCGTGCGGACCGCGGCTTCGCCTACGCGGTCGACGCGCCGCTGGACATGCGGATGAACTCCGACGACTCGCTGACCGCCGCCGACATCCTCAACACCTATTCCCACGGCGACCTCGCGCGGATCCTGCAGCGCTACGGCGACGAGCGGTTCGCAGGCAAGATCGCCTCGGCGGTCGTCAAGGAGCGCGAGAAGGAGCCGTTCACCACCAGCGGGCGGCTCGTCGAACTCCTCTATGCGACCATCCCCGCCCCGGCCCGCCGCACGGGCGGCCATCCGGCCAAGCGCACCTTCCAGGCGCTGCGCATCGAGGTGAACGCCGAACTCGCCTCGCTCGAGGCCGCCGTGCCGCAGGCCCTCGACGCGCTGGCCCCGGGCGGCCGCGTGGTCTTCCTCAGCTACCAGTCGCTGGAGGACCGCATCGTCAAGGCCGCGCTCGCCGAGCGCACCCGCTCGACCACCCCGCCGGGCTCCCGGTCGACCTACCCGGAACCGGCGCGACGTTCGAGTTGCTCACCCGCGGCGCGGAGCGCGCCACCGACGACGAGATCGCCGAGAACCAGCGGGCCGCTCCCGTGCGCATGCGGGCGGCCCGCCGACTCGACACGACCACCGAACCGAGCACGAGGAGCGCGCGATGACCGCACCGAACGCGACCCAGGCACCGTCGACCCCCGACAGCCGGACCCGCCGTGCCCCCGCGCGCCGTGACGACCGCGACACGTCGCGGCCGCGGTCGAGCTCGGCCCAGCGGGCGCTCGAACGCCGCCAGAAGCGGCTGGACCAGCAGCGGGCCGTGCTCGAAGCCGGCGGCACCCTGCGCGAGACCCCCGCCGAGCGAGCGCTGCGCCGGCACCGCGACGGCGCCGTCTCGGCGGGCCTCGTGGCCCGGCTGCCCAAGCCGCGCGCCCTGGTGCGCCGCGTGCCGTTCGTCCTGACTGTGCTGGCCATGGTCGGCGCCGGCCTGGGGCTGACGCTGTGGCTGTCCACCGGCAGCGCCGAGAACTCCTACGCGCTCAGCGAGCGCGAGGCCGTGAACGATTCGCTCGCCGAGAAGAAGGCGGCGCTCGAGCGCGACGTGAAGTCGGGCGAGAGCGCGCCGGGTCTCGCCGAGCGCGCCACCGAGCTGGGGATGGTCCCGGCGGGGACTCTGCCCGTGCTCGTCGGCCACCCCAACGGCAAGGTCACCGTCGTCGGCAAGCCCGGGCCGGCCACCGGGACTCCCAAGCCCGCGCTGAACCCGCCGGCACCGTCGGGTGATCCCAGCGGGGCGACCTCGAACGGATCCGGCACGCCGGTCGCAGGGAATTCCGGGCCCGCGCCGGCCGGCGGGGAACAATTGGTCACCATGAACCCCGGCTCCCCGACAGTCGCGAACGGGCCGACGACCGCGCCCTCGGCCACCCCGTCGTCCGCCGCAGGGCTGTCGTCGTCGCCGTCGCCCGCGGCCACCCCGGCCCCCGCGGCCACCCCGGCCGGCCAGGCGCCCGCCCAGGGGACGCCCCGGTGACCCGCGCCCAGCGCCCGTCCACCCGGTCCCGCCCGGCGGCTCGCGGGGGCACCCGCCCCGTGCAGACAAAGGCCGCGCCGAAGGCCAGGACCGTGCCGAAGGCCGGTCATCAGTCCGCCCGCGCGCGGGTCAAAGGCGGCCGCGTCACCGAGACGCCGGCCATGTTCCAGGGCCGCAGCCGCGTCGGCGGCTGGGTGATCGTCGCGATCTTCGCGGTGATCGCGGTGTGGCTGGGCGTGGTCCAGTTCGTGCAGGCGCCGAGCCTGTCGGCGAAGGCCGCGAGCCAGCGCGAGGTCAAGGAGGTCCTTCCGGCGGTCCGCGGGTCGATCACCGATCGCGCCGGGCAGCCGATCGCCTTCACCATGGAGGCCAAGTCGCTGACCTTCCAGCCGAAGATCGTGCGCAAGACCATCCAGGAGAAGTACGACAAGGACGTCGAGGCGAAGGCCGAGGGCGAGGACGTGACTCCGGTCCCCGTCGACGACCGGCTGCAGGCGATCGCGAAGAAGATCGTCTCCGTCCTCGGCGACGCCGTCTCCGAGGACAAGCTGCTCGAGCAGCTGCGCGGCGACGACTCGTTCGTCTACCTGGCCCGCGGCGTGGACCCGGCCAAGGCGTCCGCGATCACCGACGAGTTCTCCGAGGTCGGAGCCGAACGCCAGTCGATCCGCAACTACCCGGGCGGCTCGCTGGCCGCCAACATCGTCGGCACCACCGGCTGGGACGGCAAAGGCCTGATCGGTCTCGAGTCCTCGCTGGACGCGATCCTCGCGGGAACGGACGGGTCGCAGACCTACGACCGCGGGTCCGACGGGGCCGTCATCCCCGGCAGCACGCGCGACATCCATCCGGCGGTCGACGGTGCCCGAGTGGCCCTGACCCTGGACAACGACGTGCAGTTCTTCGTCCAGCAGGCCGTCTCGGTGGCCAAGCAGAAGTCGAACGCCAAGAGCGTGCAGGCCGTGGTCCTGGACGCCAAGACCGGGCAGGTGCTCGCGATGGGCGCCGACAACACGTTCAACCCGTCGATCGGCGTGTCCAAGAATCCGCCCTCGGCGCGCACCGGGAACCTGCCCGTGACCACCCCGTTCGAGCCCGGCTCGGTGAACAAGCTGATCACCGCCGTCGCCGCGATCGAGAACGCCAAGACGCGTCCCGACGAGGTGCTGCAGGTCCCCGGCCAGATCCGCATGTCCGGCGTCACGGTCAAGGATGCCTGGGCGCACGGCACCGAGCCCTACACCACGACCGGCGTGTTCGGTAAGTCCTCCAACGTGGGCACCCTGATGCTCGCACAGCGCGTCGGCGAGGACGCGTTCGCGGACTACGTCGATCGGTTCGGCCTCGGCCGGGCGACGGGCGTCGGCCTGCCCGGCGAGTCCGGCGGCGAGGTCCCGGCCCGCAACCAGTGGTCGGGCGGCACGTTCGCGAACCTGCCGATCGGGCAGGGCCTGTCGATGACGGTGCTGCAGATGGCGGGCATGTACCAGGCGCTCGCCAACGACGGGGTCCGGATCCCGCCGCGCATCATCAAGGAGGTCGACGGTGCCGCCAACCCCGCGCCCGGCGGCGAGCCGGTGCGGGTGATGAGCTCGGAGACCGCGCGCACGGTACTGGACATGTTCCGCGCCGCGCTGCAGCGCGACCCGATGGGCTATCAGCAGGGCACGGGCGCCCCCGGCGCGGTCGAGGGCTATCAGATCAGCGGGAAGACCGGCACGGCGCAGCAGGTCGATCCGGTGACCCACGCGTACTCGAACTCGCTGTACAACATCACCTTCGCGGGTGTCGCGCCCACGAACGACCCGCGGTTCGTCGTGGGGCTGATGATGGACGCGCCCACGCGCAGCTCGGACGGCTCCGGCGGCCAGTCGGCGGCGCCGCTGTTCCACGACATCTCGTCGTTCCTGCTGCAGAAGTACGGCATCCCGCTCTCGCCGCCCGCCAAGCCGCTGACGCTGGTGGCCGGGAAGTAGTTAACCAACGGGTAGGATTCATCGGTGCCCGAATCGACTCTTCACCGACCCGACCATCCCCGCGGCGCCACGGCGGCCGAGGTCGCCGCGCAGGTCCCGGGCGTTTCCGTCGGCGCGGCCGACGGTGCCGTCCGGCTGACGGGGGCGACGGTGCGGGCGCAGGACGCGCGCCCCGGCGACGTGTTCGTGGCCGCGCCCGGCGCCGCGACCCACGGCGCGAAGTTCGCGGGCGACGCGGTCGCCGCGGGCGCCGTCGCGGTCCTCACCGACGGCCCGGGCGCGGCACTGCTCGCCGACGCCGGCGTCGGCGTTCCCGTCCTGCTGCACGATGACCCGCGGACGGCGGGCGGGCCGGTCGCGGCGGTGGTGTACGGCGCACCGTCGGCGGCGATGACGCTGGTCGGTATCACCGGCACTTCCGGCAAGACCACCACGAGTTTCCTCGTCGAGGCCGCGCTCGCCGCCGCGGGCGGTCCGACGGGGCTGATCGGCACCGTCGGGACGCGGATCGGCGGCGTCGACGTGCCGACCTCGCTGACCACGCCCGAGGGGACCGCGCTGCAGGGGCTGTTCGCGTCGATGGTCGAGCGCGGCGTCACGGCGGCGGTGATGGAGGTCAGCTCCCACGCGCTCGCGCAGAACCGCGTCGGCGGCACCCGGTTCGCGGTGGGCGCGTTCACCAACCTGAGCCAGGACCACCTCGACTACCACCCGACCATGGAGGACTACTTCGCCGCGAAGGCACTCCTGTTCATCGGGCGCGACGCGTGCGAGCGCGCCGTGATCTGCGTGGACGACGAGTGGGGCGTGCGGATGGCGGACCTGCGCCGCGCCGCCGGGTTGCCGCTGGTCACCGTTGCCACCACCGGCCCCGCGGACTGGACCGCCGGCCAGGTCGCCGCGCACTCCGACGGCACCCAGCGCTTCACCCTCAGCGGCCCGGAGGGCCAGAGCTTCTCGGCCGTGGTCGGACTGCCGGGCGCCTACAACGTGGCGAACGCCGCGCTGGCCCTGGTCATCGCCCACGAGGCCGGCGTCCCGCTCGCGGACGCGGTCCGCGGGATCGGCGCGGTCGCGGTGCCCGGCCGCGTGCAGCGAATCGACCGCGGCCAGGACTTCCTGGCCGTCGTGGACTACGCCCACAAGCCCGCCGCGCTGGACGCCGTGATCGCCACGCTCCGGGGCCAGACCGCCGGCCGCATCGCGGTGGTGGTCGGCGCCGGCGGCGACCGGGACCGCGGGAAGCGGCCGCTCATGGGTGAGGCGGCCGCCCGCGCCGCCGAACTGGTGATCGTGACCGACGACAACCCGCGCACCGAGGACCCGGCGGCGATCCGCGCGGCCGTGCTGGCGGGTGCGCGGGCCGTGCCCGCGGGCGGTGAGGTGCGCGAGACCGGCGACCGGCGCGCCGCGATCGTCGAGGCGGTGAACTGGGCCCGCACCGGCGACGTCGTGCTGGTCGCCGGCAAGGGCCACGAGGCCGGCCAGGAGATCCACGGCGTCAAGCACCCGTTCGACGACCGTGACGAGGTCGCCGCCGCGCTGGACGCGCGGCTCGCGGGGGAGGCGCTGGCGTGATCGAACTGACTCTGCGCGAGGTCGCCGAGATCGTCGGCGGAACCCTGCACGACGTCCCCGACCCCGAGGTGAAGGTCACGGGCACCGTCGAATTCGACTCCCGGGACGTGGGCCCCGGCGGCCTGTTCCTCGCGCTGCCCGGCGCCCGCGTGGACGGCCACGAGTTCGCCGCGACCGCGGTTCGGAAGGGAGCCGTCGCCGTGCTCGGCGCACGTCCCGTGGGCGTCCCGGCGATCGTGGTGCCCGTGTCGGGGGAGACCGACAACCGCGTGATGGCGCTGGAGAACGACGCCGACGGCGCCGGGGCCGCGGTGCTGGGCGCCCTCGGCGCCCTCGCCGCGCACTGCACGAAGGCTCTGGCCGCCGGCGGGCTGACCGTCGTGGGCGTCACCGGCTCGGCCGGCAAGACGTCCACCAAGGACCTCATCGCCGCGGTGCTGCGCCCGCTCGGCGAGACCGTCGCGCCGCCCGGCTCGTTCAACAACGAGATCGGCCACCCCTGGACCGCGCTGCGCGCCACGCCGTCCACCCGTTTCCTGGTGCTCGAGATGTCGGCCCGGGGCGAGGGGCACATCGCGGCGCTGGCGAAGGTCGCGCCGCCGCGGATCGGTGTGGAGCTCAACGTCGGTACCGCGCACCTGGGTGAATTCGGTTCGCGCGAGGCCATCGCCCGGGCGAAGGGCGAGCTGGTCGAGGCGCTGCCCGCCGACGGCGTCGCGGTGCTCAACGCGGACGACGGTGCGGTGGCCGCGATGGCCTCGCGGACCGGCGCGCGGGTCGTGTTCTACGGCACCGGGGAAGCCGACGTCGCGGCGCGGGACGTGCGCATCGACGCGCACGCCCGCGCGTCGTTCACCCTGCGTACCCCGGCCGGCGACGCGCCCGTCGCGCTCCGGTGCACGGCGAGCACCAGGTGCACAACGCGCTGGCCGCCGCGGCCGTCGGCCTCGAGTGCGGCGCGACCGTCGCGCAGGTCGCCGACGCACTCTCGTCCGCGGGCGCCGCGTCGCCGCGCCGGATGGACGTGTTCACCACGGCCGACGGGATCACCGTCGTCAACGACACCTACAACGCCAATCCCGACGCGATGCGCGCAGCCCTGCGCAGCCTCGTGCTCATGTCCGAGCACGGCACCGACGGTGCGCGGCTGTCCGGCCGGGAGCGCCGCCGCACGTTCGCAGTGCTCGGTGAGATGGGCGAGCTCGGCGACGAATCGATCGTCGAGCACGACCGGCTCGGCCGGTTCCTGGTGCGCCTCGACATCAGCTCCACGATCTGTGTGGGCACTTCCCGCGCCGTCCACGCCCTGTGGCAGGGCGCCGTGATGGAGGGCTCGTGGGGCAGCGAGGCCGTCCGGGTGGACACCCGCGCCGAGGCCGTCGCGCTGCTCCGCGCCCAGCTGCGCCCGGGCGACCTGGTTTTGGTCAAGGCGTCGAAGTCCGAGAAGATGTGGGAGGTCGCCGAGCAACTCGGTCCGGCGCCTCATGTGGTTGATGATGACGAGAACGGGGAGTCACCGAAGTGATCCAGATCCTGTTCGCGGGCGGCATTTCGCTGGCCGTGGCGATCCTGCTCACGCCCGTGCTGATCCGGGTGTTCTCCCGCCAGGGCTTCGGCCAGGAGATCCGCGTCGAGGGGCCGCAGAGCCACCAGCGCAAGCGCGGCACCCCGTCGATGGGCGGCGTCGCGATCGTCGTGGCGCTGTGGGCGGGTTACCTCGGCGCGCACCTGTTGGGCCTGAACTCGGGTCCCGGCCCCAGCGCGACGGGCCTGCTGGTGCTGGGGCTGGCCACCTCGCTCAGCCTGGTCGGCTTCCTCGACGACTTCATCAAGGTGCGCAAGCAGCGCAACCTGGGCCTGAACAAGACGGCGAAGACGGTCGGCCAGACCATCGCCGCGCTCATCTTCGGCGTGCTCGCGCTCCAGTTCGTCAACGACAACGGCCTGCGCCCGGCGAGCGATCACCTCAGCTACACCCGCGACATCAACGCGATCACCATGGGCGGCATCGTGTTCGTGCTGTTCTGCTGGTTCGTGGTGGCCGCGTGGTCGAACGCCGTGAACTTCACCGACGGGCTCGACGGTCTGGCCGCCGGCTCGATGGCCATGGTCCTGGGCAGCTACGTGCTGATCACTTTCTGGCAGTTCCGCTACGCGTGCGCCACCAAGCCCGTCGCGGGGTGCTACGACGTGCGCGACCCGCTGGACCTGGCGCTGGTCGCCGTGGCCGGCGGTGGCGCGTGCCTCGGCTTCCTGTGGTGGAACGCCGCGCCGGCGAAGATCTTCATGGGCGACACCGGCTCGCTGATGCTCGGCGGCCTCCTCGCCGGCCTGTCGATCACCACCCGCACCGAGCTGCTCGCGATCGTCCTCGGCGCGCTGTTCGTGGCCGAGATGGTCTCCGTGGTCACCCAGATCGCGGTGTTCCGCTCCACCGGCCGCCGCGTGTTCCGGATGGCCCCGTTCCATCACCACTTCGAGCTGTCCGGGTGGGCGGAGACCACGGTGATCATCCGGTTCTGGCTGCTCACGGCCATCGCCTGCGGCCTGGGGCTCGTGCTGTTCTACGCCGAGTTCCTCGGCTCGGGCGCGGTCGGCTGATGCTCCCCGGCCCCGGCACCGATGTCCTCGTCGCCGGTGGCGGCGTCACCGGCCCCGCGGTGGCCCGCGCCCTGCTGCGGCTGGGCGCCACGGTCACCGTCGCCGACGGGAAGCCCGCGGCGCGGGACCGGGTGGCCGCCGAGGTGCCGGGGGTGCGGGTGGTGGATCTCGACGGGCACGACCCGTCGGGCTACGACCTGGTCGTGGTCGCGCCGGGGTTCCGGCCCACAGCGCCGGTCGTCGCGGCCGCCGAGGCCGCGGGGATCGAGGTGATCGGCGACGTCGAGCTGGCGTGGCGGATCGACCGTGCGGGCGCGTTCGGCACGCCCCGCGACTGGCTCGTGATCACCGGCACCAACGGCAAGACCACCACCACCCAGATGCTGGAGTCGATCCTGCTGCACGCCGGCGTGCGCGCCGTGGCCTGCGGCAACATCGGCCGCCCCGTGATCGACGCGCTCGGTGACGACGCCGACCCGCGCGTGCTCGCGGTTGAGCTGTCCTCCTTCCAGCTGCACTGGGCGCCGTCGGTGCGCCCCCGCGCGGGCGTCGTGCTCAACGTGGCCGAGGACCATCTCGACTGGCACGGTTCGATGGCCGCGTACACCGCGGACAAGGCGCGCGCCCTCTCCGGCGACCTGGCGGTCGTCGGCCTCGACGATCCCGTGGCCTCCGGGCTGCAGGGCCGGGTCACCGTCGGGTTCACGACGGGGAGCCGGGCCCGGGAGAGTACGGCGTGCGGGCCGGCGTCCTGGTCGACGGTGCCGGTTCCCCGATCGTGGCCGCCGCGCGCGTGTCGCCGCCCGGGCCGGCGGGCATCGCCGACGGCCTGGCGGCGACGGCCCTCGCGCAGGCCGTGGGCGTGTCGGCCGTGCAGGCCGGCGAGGCCCTCGCCGCGTTCCGGGTGGGGCGCACCGCGCCGAGCCCGTGGCGCAGGTGCGCGGGATCACGTACATCGACGACTCGAAGGCCACGAACCCGCACGCGGCGTTGAACTCGATCGAGGCGCACGAGCGCGTGGTGTGGATCGCGGGCGGCCAGCTCAAGGGCGCCGACGTCGGGCCGTTGATCGAACGCGTGGCCGACCGGCTCACCGGCGCGGTGCTGCTGGGCCTCGACGCGGCGGAGATCGCGGCGGCAATGGCGCGACACGCGCCGGATGTCCCCGTCGTTCGGGTGACTTCGAGCGACGATAGTGCTGTGTCTCCTGTGACTGAAGTTGTTCAAGTGTCCGGCGATGCTGATGCGGTCATGGCTTCCGTCGTCGGCGAGGCCGCGCGGATCGCCGAATCCGCTGCGCGCGACGGTTCCGGGCGCCCCGCGCCGGTCGTGCTGCTCGCGCCGGCAGCCGCCTCGCTCGACATGTTCTCCTCGTACGGACACCGCGGCGACGCCTTCGCCGCGTCCGCGCGCCCCTCGGGACCGCGTCGTGAGCCGCGCCGCGAAGGCCGGCGACGCCGACGCGGACCTCGCCCCCGGCGGGGTGAACGCACCCGAGAGCGCGGAGTTCGACGCGCAGCCACGGGCGCGGGCCGGTCTCACCGGGCTGACGTCGCGCGCACCGGCGCCTCGGTGGTGCGCGACGCCGCGGTCACCGTCGCGGCCGCGCTGCGCCGCCCGCTGGCCTCATTCCACCTGATCCTGGGCCTGACCGCAGTACTCACCGTGATGGGCCTGGTGATGGTGCTCTCGGCGTCGTCGGTGGAGGACATCAGCGCCACGGGCTCGCCGTACAGCAAGTTCACCAGCCAGCTCATCTACGTGTCGCTGGGCGTGGTCGCCTTCATCCTCGCGCTCTACCTGCGCCCCGCGGTGCTGCGCCGGGTGGCGCTCGGCAGTGTGCTGGTCTCGATCGCCCTGCTCATGGCGGTGCTGGTGCCGGGCATCGGGTCGAAGGTCGGCGGCGCGCGGCGCTGGATCGACGTGGGCGGCTTCACGCTGCAGCCGTCGGAGATCGCGAAGGTCGCGCTGATCGTCTGGGGTGCGCACCTGCTCGCCGACCGCGGCCGCAAGGGCAACCTCAAGGAGCTCCTGCTCCCTCTCGGCCCGGTCGTGGTCCTGATGGCGGCACTGGTGATCGCCGAGCCGAATCAGTCGACCGCCATGATCATCGCGGCCATCGGCGCGATGCTGTTGTTCTACTCGGGCCTGTCGTCGAAGCTGATCGCCTCGCTCGGCGTGGCAGTGCTCGTCGCGGGCGTGTTCCTGGCGCTCGCCGAGGGCTACCGGTCGGCGCGCGTCGCGGCCTGGCTGGGACGCACCGACGACGCGCTCGGCGCGAACTACCAGTCCAACCAGGCGCGGTACTCGCTCGCCGACGGCGGACTGTTCGGCGTGGGGCTCGGCAACTCCACCGCGAAGTGGAGCTACCTGCCGAACGCGCACAACGACTTCATCTTCGCCATCATCGGCGAGGAGCTCGGCTACCTCGGCGCGGGACTGGTCATCGTGATGTTCGCCGCGATCACCTGGGTCGGCATGCGCATCGCGTGCCGCGTGGCCGATCCGTTCCTGCGCCTCATGGCCGCCACGATCACCACGCTCATCGCGCTGCAGGCGATCATCAACATGGGCTACGTGGTGGGGCTGTTGCCGGTGACCGGCATCCAGCTGCCGCTGCTGTCAGCGGGCGGCAACTCCGTGATCCTCGTGCTGTTCATGATGGGGCTGCTGGCCAACGCCGCGCGGCACGAGCCGGAGGCCATCGCGGCCCTGGCCGGCGGCCGCGACGGCCGCGCCGGGCGGCTGCTCCGCCTGCCCAAGCCGCTGCCGTACATCCCGCCGCGCCCGGAGGTGCCGTCGGGCCGCCGCCCCGCGCCCCGGCCGGTCCCGCGCCCCGTCCCGCGGCAGGGCCGTGCGGCGCCCGCCCGACGTGGGCCTTCGCTTCCGGCCGCGCCGTCGCCGTACGATCGACTCCCGTACGGTGACGAACGGTTCGCGCGTCAGCGTCGGGAGCTCCCCGATGCGCCGCCAGGACCGGCCGGCGGATCCCTGGCGCGGTGAGCGGGCGGGGCGGACTCGAAAGGGCAGACAGGCGTGGTGAGTTCCTCGCGACCGGTTTCGGTGGTGGTCGCCGGCGGCGGCACCGCCGGTCACATCGAACCCGCATTGGCGGTGGCCGACGCCGTCCTTGCCCAGGCGCCCGGCGCGCGGGTCACCGCCCTCGGCACGCCGAAGGGGCTCGAGGGCCGGCTGGTCCCCGAGCGTGGTTACCCGCTCGCGATGATCCCGCCGGTGCCGCTGCCGCGCAAGCCCGGCAAAGCCTTGGCGAAGCTGCCGTTCGCGCTCGCCGGCGCGGTCCGGCGCACGCGGAAGGTGTTGCGCGACACGGAGGCCGATGTCGTCGTCGGCTTCGGCGGCTACGTCGCGCTGCCCGCGTACCTCGCGGCCCGCAGCATGCGGATCCCGATTGTGATCCACGAGGCGAACGCCAGCGCGGGCGTCGCCAACAAGGTGGGCGCGCGGTTGGCCACGAAGGTGTTCGCCGCCGTGCCCGGGTCGGGCATCGCCGCGGAGGTCGTCGGGATGCCCGTCCGTGGCGCCATCACCGGTCTCGACCGCGCGGCCCTGCGCGCCGAGGCCCGGGCCCACTTCGGGCTGCCGGCCGACGGTCCCGTCGTCCTCGTGTTCGGCGGGAGCCAAGGTGCCGTGCGCCTCAACGACGGTGTCGTGGCTGCCGCCAGTGACTTCGCCGCCGCCGGAATCGGGGTGCTGCACGCCTACGGCCCGAAGAACGCCGTGTCGGTGGACGCGCCGGGTTACGTCGCGGTGCCCTACCTCTCGCGCATGGACCTGGCCTACGCCGCCGCGGACCTGGCTGTGTGCAGGTCCGGGGCGATGACGGTGGCCGAGGTCGCCGCCGTCGGGTTGCCGGCGGTCTACGTGCCGCTCGCGCACGGCAACGGCGAGCAGGCGCTCAACGCCCGTCCCGTGGTGGCGGCCGACGGCGGACTGCTGGTCGACGACGCCGCGTTCACCGCGGAACTGGTGCGGGAGACGGTGATCCCGCTCGCGTCCGACGGCGCGCGGCTGGCCCGCATGGGCGCCGCGGCCGCCGACCTCGGGCACCGCGACGCGGCCGGTACCGTCGCCGCCGCGGCGATCGATCTGGCCCAGGAGGCGCAAGTGACGAACGGGCTTCCCGAGAAGCTGCAGCGGGTGCACATGGTGGGCATCGGCGGCGCCGGCATGTCCGGCATCGCCCGCATCCTGCTGGCCCGGGGCGGCCAGGTGTCCGGCTCCGACGCCAAGGAGTCGCGCGGCGTGGTCGCACTGCGCGCCCGCGGGGCCCAGGTCCAGGTGGGGCACAGCCCCGAGGCGCTCGACCTGCTGCCCGGCGGGCCGACGGTCGTGGTGACGACCCACGCCGCGATCCCCAAGGACAACCCCGAGCTGGTGGAGGCGCGCCGTCGGGGCATCCCCGTGATCCTGCGCCCCGAGGTCCTGGCCGACCTGATGGACGGCTACCGGACGCTGCTGGTGAGCGGGACGCACGGCAAGACGTCCACCACGTCGATGGCGGTGGTGGGCCTGCAGCACTGCGGCGCGAACCCGTCGTTCGCCGTCGGCGGCGAGCTCAACGAGTCCGGCACCAACGCCTTCCACGGCACCGGAGACGTGTTCGTCGCCGAGGCCGACGAGTCCGACGGGTCGCTGCTGCAGTACACCCCGGACGTGGTGGTGGTGACCAACGTCGAGGCCGATCACCTGGACTTCTTCGGATCCGAGGAGAAGTACACCGCCGTGTTCGACGCGTTCACCGAGCGGATCCGTCCGGGTGGCACCCTGGTGGCCTGCCTGGACGATCCCGGCTCGGCGGCGCTCGCGCAGCGCACCCACGCGGCCCTGCGTTCCCGCGGCGTGCGGGTGCTGGGCTACGGCGAGGGCCGCTGCCGGGACCTCGCGCCGGACGTGACGCTGATCGCGGAACTGCTCGACTACAAGCCGCGCGCCGAGGGCGGTCTGCTGAAGGTGCGCTTCTCGGACGAGAACCGTCAGCTCACCGAGCGGGCGATCCTACTGTCGGTGCCGGGGAAGCACATGGCGCTCAACGCGATCGCCGCGACCATCGCGGTGGTCAGCACGGGGCAGCCCACCGCCCGCGTGATCGAGGGCGTCGAGGGCTTCGGCGGGGTGCACCGCCGGTTCCAGCTGCGCGGTACCGAGAACGAGGTGCGGGTGTTCGACGATTACGCGCACCACCCGACGGAGGTGCGGGCCGTGCTCACCGCGGCGGCGGAGATGGTCGCCAAGCAGCCCGCCCCGGGCCGGGTGATCGTGGCGTTCCAGCCGCACCTGTACTCCCGCACCCAACAGTTCGCGGCCGAGTTCGCCGAGGCGCTCAGCCTCGCGGACGACGTGGTCGTGCTGGACGTGTACGGCGCCCGCGAGGCGCCGCTGCCCGGCGTGACGGGGGAGCGGATCGCCGAGAAGGTCACCACTCGGGTGCACTACGTCCCGCGCCAGGCCGACGTGGCCGGTGTCGTCGCCGGCCTAGCGACCCCCGGTGATGTCGTCATCACCATGGGCGCGGGCGACGTGACGATGCAGGCACCGTCGATCCTGGCCGCGCTCGCCGAGCGCGCCGTCGGGGCGGGCGCGTGAGTGCTCCCGCGACGCGGAGGCGGGTGCCGGGGATCCGGCGGCTGCTCCTGACGGTGCTCGCGCTGGCCGTGGTGGGCGGACTCGCTGCCGCGGCGTACTTCTCGCCGGTCCTCGCCGCTCGCGACGTGTCGGTGACGGGGGCGGAGCACGCGCCGGCGGACCGGGTGGCGGAGGTCGTCGCGCCGCTCAAGGGCAGGCCGCTGCTGCAGATCACGCCGGGCCAACGGGACGCGTACGCGGCGCAGGTGATCGCGGTGAGCCCGTGGATCGACAGCGCGACCGTCACTGTGTCGTACCCGTCGACCCTGGTTGTCCAGGTCCGGGAACGCCAGGTGGTCGCGTACGCACAACGGCCCGGCGGCACGGTGCTGGTGGACGCCAAGGGAGTGCCGTTCGTCAAGGTCGACGAGCCGCCGATCCTGACGCCCCGGCTCACCGTCGACGACCCGAAGTCCGACGACCCGGACACCCGCGCGGCGATCGCGGTGCTCGAAGCGCTGCCGCGCGACCTGCAGGGGCAGGTGGTCGAGATCGGCGCGAACTCGCCGGCGAACGTCCGGTTCGTCCTGCGGGACAAGCGCGTCGTCTACTGGGGCGACGATTCCCGGACCGACGCGAAGGTCGCTGCGCTGCGGATGGTGCTGACCCGGCCCGGGCGCGAGTTCACCGTGATCAATCCGGACGTGCCGACCACCCGCTGAGTGTGGTGTTCCGCTCACCGAGAACGTTTTTCCCGACACGCCCGCGCGGTTGCGCGCCTGTGGCCGCACCGCCCTCTACCTTGGTTTCAGACCAACTACTTGACATAACTTTAAGCCTTTTGTAGAGGTTTAGGGTTGTTTCGAAGACACAGACTTCAATCCCAGGGGAGAAGGCGAAACATGACCGCCGCGCACAACTACCTCGCCGTAATCAAGGTCGTCGGCATCGGCGGCGGCGGCGTCAACGCCGTGAACCGCATGATCGAGCAGGGACTCAAAGGCGTCGAGTTCATCGCGATCAACACCGACGCCCAGGCGCTGATCATGAGCGACGCCGACGTCAAGCTCGACGTGGGTCGCGAGTCCACCCGCGGTCTCGGTGCCGGCGCCGATCCCGAGGTCGGCCGGAAGGCCGCCGAGGACGCGAAGGACGAGATCGAGGAGCTCCTCAAGGGCGCCGACATGGTGTTCGTCACCGCGGGCGAGGGCGGCGGCACCGGCACCGGCGGCGCTCCCGTCGTCGCGAGCATCGCGCGCAAGCTCGGCGCGCTCACCGTCGGCGTCGTCACGCGTCCGTTCACGTTCGAGGGTGCGCGCCGCGGCAAGCAGGCCGAGACCGGTATCACCTCGCTGCGCGAGTCCTGCGACACGCTGATCGTCATCCCCAACGACCGGTTGCTGCAGCTCGGCGACGTCAACGTCTCCGCGCTCGACGCGTTCAAGAGCGCCGACGAGGTGCTCCTCAACGGTGTGCAGGGCATCACCGACCTGATCACCACGCCGGGTCTGATCAACGTCGACTTCGCGGACGTCAAGAGCGTGATGTCCGGCGCCGGCAGCGCCCTCATGGGCATCGGCTCCTCGCGGGGCGAGGGTCGGGCCCTCAAGGCCGCCGAGGCGGCGGTGAACTCGCCGCTGCTGGAGACCTCGATGGAGGGCGCGCACGGCGTCCTGATGTCGATCGCCGGCGGCAGCGACCTGGGCCTGTTCGAGATCAACGAGGCCGCGTCGCTGGTGCAGAGCGCCTCACACGAGGACGCGAACATCATCTTCGGCACCGTGATCGACGACAACCTCGGCGACGAGGTCCGGATCACCGTCATCGCCGCGGGCTTCGACGGCGGCTCGCCCGCGCGCCGGCCGATCACCCGCATCGGTGCGGCCGCCGGCCAGCACGCGGCCCCCGAACAGGAGGCTGTGGAGCCGGAGCCCAGCCGCGGCAACGTCTTCGCCCGCCCGCCGCGGACCGACGATCCGTTCCCGGCCCGCCCGTCCGCGCGTCCCGCCGCCTCCGGGGACGACTTCGACGATCTGGACGTGCCGACCTTCCTGCAGAACCGCCGATGACGGCGCGCGTCCGGCGGGTCACGACCACCCGCGCGGGCGGCGTCTCGCGGGCACCGTACGAGTCGTTCAATCTGGGCGACCACGTCGGCGACGACCCCGCAGCGGTGGCCGCGAACCGGCTGCGCCTCGAGCGCGAGATCGGCGTCGCGCCCGGCCACGTGGTCTGGATGGAGCAGATCCACAGCCGTACGGTCACAGTCGTCGACGGTCCGCGGTCCGAGCCCGTCGAGGCCACGGACGCCGTCGTGACGACGGTGCCGGGCCTCGCGCTCGCCGTTCTCACGGCCGATTGCGTGCCGATCCTGCTGTCCGACGACGAGGCGGGCGTGCTGGCCGCGGTGCACGCCGGGCGCGTGGGCGCACGGATCGGCATCGTGCCGAAGGTGATCGAGACGATGCTGAACCTGGGGGCCCGGCCCGATCGGATCGGCGCCTTCCTCGGCCCCGCCGCGAGCGGTGCCAAGTACGAGGTCCCGGCCGCGATGGCCGCCGATGTCGAGCAGCACCTGCCGGGCAGCCGGTGCCGCACCGACAAGGGCACGGACGGGCTCGACCTGCGCGCCGGGATCCGGCGCCAACTGCAGGAACTGGGGGTCGGGGCGGTCGCGCAGGATCCGCGCTGCACGATCAGCGACCCCACGCTCTTCTCGCATCGGCGCGGCGCTCCGACGGGTCGGCTGGCCTCGGTGATCTGGTGGGACGACGCGGAATGACATCGATGTGATTTCTCGGCGTGTGTGCGCGTGTCGGAACCGCGTTTCTCCGTCGAGCACACTAATCTCACTTCCATAACGACAGTCACAACCGTCACACCAGCCCATGCAGGCGCCGAGGAAGGGCAAAGATGAGCACTCTGCACAAGGTCAAGGCGTACTTCGGCATGGTTCCGCTGGACGCGTACGACGACGGCTACGTCGACGAGGGCACCCGCAGCCGCGCGGGCGTCGCAGCCTCGATGACGAGTTCGACGACTACCGCGCGGATTACCGCGGTGACCGCGGCTACGCCTTCGACGGCCGCCGCGCCGACGACTACGACTACGCGCCGGCGTACGACGACGGCTACGCCGCGCGGCGCGGCGCGGCGTACGACGACGGCTACGACCGCGGTTACCGCGAGCCCGCGCGCGCCGAGGCCCGCCTTCCCCGTCTCGAGCCGCTGCGTGACGCGCCCCGGTCCGTCGCCCCGTCGACCCGCGGCGCGCTCGCGATGGACACCCGTGCCGACGTGCTCAGCCAGGAGAACCCGATGTCCCGCATCACCACGCTGCGTCCCACCTCCTACGAGGAGGCCCGGACGATCGGTGAGCGCTTCCGCGAGGGCATCCCGGTGATCATGGACCTGACCGCCATGGACAACGCCGACGCCAAGCGTCTGGTCGACTTCGCCGCGGGCCTGACGTTCGCCCTTCACGGCTCGTTCGACCGGATCACGACCAAGGTGTTCATGCTGGCTACGGCCGATGTCGACGTCACCGCGGAGGACCGGGCGCGGATCGCGGAGACCGGCTTCTACAACCGCTGAGGGATTCGGGCAGACTGGTACCCGTGCAAGCATTCTGGCTGGTCGTCTACGTACTGCTCTCGATCTTCTGGTTCTTCCTGATCGTGCGGCTGATCGTCGAGGTGGTGAAGTCCTTCGCCCGCGAGTGGTTCCCCTCCGGAATCGTCGCGATCCTGCTCGAAGGGGTGTTCACCGTCACGGATCCGCCGATCAAGGCGCTCCGCAAGGTGCTCCCGTCGCCCACATTGGGACCGATCCGGGTCGATCTCTCGTTCATCGTCCTGTTTCTGCTGGTCGTGGTCGCGCAGTCGATTGTCGGAAGCCTGATGCGGTAGTGACGGAATCGTCCTCTATCGCGGGGAGGATTCGGACATTTCATCGCGTGATTTCCGTGTGATGAGGAACAAACGGGTCTGGTGTGACAGGATGTGCACCAGTTACAGTGTTGGCCCGAGTGACTTGAGATCTGTCGAGCAGCCGAATTGAGGGGAAACGACCTATGAAGCTGACACCCGCCGACGTGCGGAACGTCGCGTTCAGCAAGCCGCCGATCGGTAAGCGCGGCTACAACGAGGACGAGGTGGACCAGTTCCTCGACCTGGTCGAGACCGAGCTCGCTCGGCTCATCGACGAGAACAACGACCTGCAGCAGCGCAACGCCGAGCTCGAGCGCGAGCTCGGCGAGGCGCGCGCCGGTGGCGGCGCCCAGCCGTCGGCCGACAGCACCGTCGCCTTCGCCGCGACCGCGCCGGCCACGCCGAACACCCCGGCGGTCGCCGAGCCGGCCGCCGCCGCTGCGGGGACTCCGGCCACCACCGAGGAGGCGCACGTGCGTGCCGCCAAGGTGCTGGGTCTGGCGCAGGAGACCGCGGACCGCCTCACCAACAACTCGCGGTCCGAGGCCGAGAAGCTGGTCTCGGACGCCCGCGCCCAGTCGGAGGCGATGGTCGCCGACGCGCGGCAGAAGGCCGACGCCATGGTGGCCGACGCCCGTCAGCGCTCCGACGCGCTGCTGGCCGACGCCCAGACCCGGTCGGAGAACCAGCTGCGCCAGGCGCAGGAGCGGTCCGACTCGCTGCAGGCCGAGGCCGAGCAGAAGCACACCGAGATCATGACCACGATCAACCAGCAGCGCACGGTGCTGGAGGGCCGGATCGAGCAGCTCAAGACGTACGAGCGCGAGTACCGCACCCGCCTCAAGACGTACCTCGAGGGTCAGCTCGAGGAGCTGCAGTCGCTGCGCAGCGCCGCCCCGGTCGATCACGGCCAGGGTCGCGGTGGCGACTTCAACGATCCCGGCAACGCGGCCGGCGGCAACCAGCAGTACAAGTAGGTCGTCGAACCGGTAGAGGCGGAGCATACGGATGCTGATAGCCGCTCTGGGGGCGACGGTCATCGGGTTCATCCTGCTGATCGTCGCCCTGATCACGGCCAATCTCTGGCTCGCCATCGCCTGTGTGGTGGTGTCGGTCGTCGGTGTGCTCCTGCTCCTCGGTGACGTGCTCACGTACCGTCGGGGCGACCGGGACAAGGCCGACGGTGCGCGGTGGTCGCCCGGTCGGGACCGCTCCGCGGACGACGAGGCCGAGTCCGCGCCGGACAGCGACGCCGATGCGCCCGCCGAGGAATCCGGCACCGTCGAGGCCCGGGGCGATGAGCCCGAGCCCGACGAACCGGTCGACGACGCGACGCGAGAGGCGCGCACCGTCGGACATGAAGAGTTCGGTCACCACCCGGACTCGGACCCGGACGCGCCCATCACCGAGCAGTTCGCGCGGGGCCCGCTGGGCGGGCTCAGCGGGTGGGAGCACGAATCGCCGGCCGACACCGACGACGAAGCGACCCGCGGCCTGTTCGCGCCCGGGAAGTACGACCCGGACATGACCGATCAGATCCCGCAGATCCGGATCGATCAGGCCTGGGGCGCCGAGTGGACGCCCCGGAAGAACCCGATAAGAAATAGCGTTATCCTTGACGCGCGACGATCCGGCCATCACCGGGGAGCATCCGGAAGAACCGGCCGCCGTGGGGCGGCCGCAGTAGAACCGGACGGGTGGGCCCGTCACAGCCCGTTTCAAGAGGCGCCGCCCGTCGTGGGCGGCGCAAGCGGGGTGGTACCGCGGTTCTCGGCCGAAGGCCGGGCATCGTCCCCGTGCTGGTAGTAACGGCACGAGGAGTCACCGTGAGTGAGAAGCGCCCCTATCCGCTGGTCGACATGACCCGAGACGACGACGGACCCGCCCGCACGGGCGCACCGTCGTTCCCCGACCTCGAGGAACGCGTCCTCGCGTACTGGGCCGAGCACGACACCTTCCGCAAGTCGATCGCGAACCGGGACGGCGCCGGGAGCGGAGCGAGCGGGCCGAGTGGTGACCGCGATGAGGAGTTCGTGTTCTACGACGGTCCGCCGTTCGCCAACGGCCTGCCCCACTACGGGCACCTCCTGACCGGTTACGTCAAGGACCTGGTTCCCCGCTTCCAGACCATGCGCGGCAAGAAGGTCGACCGCCGGTTCGGCTGGGACACCCACGGCCTGCCCGCCGAGCTCGAGGCCGAGCGCCAGCTGGGGATCAAGGACAAGTCCGAGATCGAGACCATGGGCGTGGAGAAGTTCAACGACTACTGCCGCACCTCGGTGCTGCGGTACACCGAGGAGTGGCGCCAGTACGTCACCCGCCAGGCCCGCTGGGTCGACTTCGACAACGACTACAAGACGCTCGACCTGGACTTCATGGAGTCCGTCATGTGGGCGTTCAAGACCCTGCACGAGAAGGGCCTGATCTACCAGGGCTACCGCGTGCTGCCCTACTCCTGGTACGAGCAGACGCCGCTGTCGAACCAGGAGTCCAAGCTCGACGACGCCTACAAGATGCGGCAGGACCCGGCGGTCACCGTCGGGATGCCGCTGCGCACCAAGGGCACGAAGCTGGAGGAACTCGACGGCGTCGAGGCCCTGATCTGGACCACCACGCCCTGGACGCTGCCGTCGAACCTCGCGATCGCGGTGCACCCGGATCTCGACTACGTCGTCGTCACCGGGCTCGACGGGAAGGATTACCTGCTCGCCGACGCGCGGCTGGGGCAGTACGCCCGCGAGCTGGGGGAGTCGCCGGAGGTCAAGGGCACGTACAAGGGCCGCGACCTGGAGTTCGTCGCCTACGAGCCGCCCTTCGACTTCTTCGCCGGCCACCCCAAGGCGCACGTCACGCTGCTCGCCGACTACGTGACCACCGATTCCGGCACCGGAGTGGTGCACCTCGCGCCGGCCTTCGGTGAGGAGGACATGGACCTCGCGACCGGCAAGTACGGCATCGAGGTCGTGCAGCCGCTGGACGCGGGCGGCAAGTTCACCTCCGCGGTGCCGCCGTACGAGGGTCTGCAGGTGTTCGATGCGAACCCGGTGATCACCAAGGACCTCAAGGCCAAGGGCCGGTTGCTGCGGCACGAGACCATCGAGCACAGCTACCCGCACTCGTGGCGTTCGGGCCAGCCGCTGATCTACATGGCCGTGCCCTCGTGGTTCGTCGAGGTCACCAAGATCATCCCGCGCATGCTGGAGCTGAACCAGGACATCACCTGGAGCCCCGCGCATTTGCGCGACGGCCAGTTCGGCAAGTGGGTCGAGGGCGCGCGCGATTGGAACATCAGCCGCAACCGGTACTGGGGTGCTCCGATCCCGGTGTGGGTCTCGGACGATCCCGCGTACCCCCGCGTCGACGTCTACGGCTCGCTCGACGAGCTGGAGCGCGATTTCGGCGTGCGCCCGACGAACCTGCACCGCCCGTACATCGACGAGCTGACCCGGCCGAATCCCGATGACCCGACCGGGAAGTCGACGATGCGCCGGGTCCCCGAGGTGCTGGACTGCTGGTTCGAGTCGGGCTCGATGCCCTTCGCGCAGGTGCACTATCCGTTCGAGAACCAGGAGTGGTTCGACACGCACTTCCCGGGCGACTTCATCGTCGAGTACAACGGGCAGACCAAGGGTTGGTTCTACAACCTGCACGTGCTGGCGACGGCGCTGTTCGACTCCGCCGCCTTCCGCACGGTGGCGGCGCACGGCATCGTGCTGGGCCACGACGGCCTGAAGATGTCCAAGTCCAAGCGGAACTACCCGGACGTCAACGAGGTCTTCAACCGCGACGGGTCCGACGCCATGCGCTGGTTCCTCATGGCCTCGCCCATCCTGCGCGGCGGCAACCTCGTGGTCACCGAGCAGGGCATCCGCGACGGCGTGCGGCAGACGCTGCTGCCGCTGTGGAACGCCTACTCGTTCCTGCAGCTGTACGCGGAGCAGCCGGCCACGTGGCGCACCGATTCGCAGGACGTGCTGGACCGGTACATCCTGGCCAAGCTCGCCCAGACCCGCGACACCATGACCGAGGCGCTCGAGACGTACAACGTCGCCGACGCCTGCGAGGAGCTGCGGCTGTTCGTGGACGCGCTCACCAACTGGTACGTGCGGCGCTCCCGTGCCCGGTTCTGGGACGGCTCCGACCAGGGGTGCTTCGACACGCTGTACACCGTGCTGGAGACCGCCTGCCGGCTCGCGGCGCCGCTGCTCCCGATGGCCACCGAGGCCATGTGGCGCGGCCTCACGGGAGGAGTCGGTGCACCTGACGGACTGGCCCTCGGCGACCGACCTCCCGGCGGATCCGGACCTGGTCGCGGCGATGGACGAGGTCCGCGACGTCTGCTCTGTGGCCTCCTCGGTGCGCAAGGCGAACAAGCTGCGCGTGCGGCTGCCGCTGCACACGCTCACCGTCGCCGGCCCCGGCGCGGAGAAACTGGCGCCGTTCGCGTCGATCATCGCCGACGAGGTGAACGTGCGCGACGTGCAGGTCTCGCCCGACGCCGATCGGTACGGCCGGGTCGAGATCGCGGTCAACGCTCGCGCCGCCGGTCCGCGCCTGGGCAAGGACGTCCAGACGGTGATCAAGGCCGTGAAGTCCGGCGACTACACCGTCGCCGACGGCGTGGTGACCGCCGCGGGCATCGAGCTCCAGGACGGCGAGTTCACCCGCAAGCTGGTGGCCGCAGCGCCCGACTCCACCGCGGAGCTGCCCGACGGTGCCGGGCTCGTCGTGCTCGACCTCACGGTGGATGCGGAACTGGAGGCCGAGGGCTGGGCCAAGGACCGCATCCGCGAGCTGCAGGAGGCGCGCCGCGCGGCGGGGCTCGACGTGAGCGACCGGATCGCGCTGGTGCTGGATGTGCCCGTCGAGCACGCCGACGCCGCGCAGACGCACCGCGAGCTCATCGCGAGCGAGGTGCTCGCGACCTCTCTCGAGTTCGGCTCGCTCGACGGAGACGCCGACGCCGTGGATCTGGGTGACGGGGTGCGCGCGAAGCTGGTGCGGGCATGAGCGAGCCCGGATCGCAGGAGCGGGTCGAGTACGTTCTCGACGACGGTGTGGCGACGATCGAACTGGTCCGGCCCGGCGGGAACGCGTTGGACCTGCGGATGGGCGAGGCGTTCGAGCGCGCCGCCCGGACGCTGGTGGATGACGTGGAGGCGGGACGCGCCCGGGTCGCGGTCGTGCGGGCCCGCGGGCGGATGTTCAGCGCCGGAGGCGACCTCGCCGACATCGCGGCAGCACCCGACCGGGGCGAGCACGTGACGGCGATCGCGAACCTGGTGCACGCGGGGATCGCGCTGATCCGCGGGCTCTCGATCCCGGTGGTGTCCGTGATCCAGGGGACGACCGCGGGCGGCGGCCTCGGTGTCGCGCTCGCCGGCGATGTCGTGATCGCGGCGGACGAGGCGAAGCTGCTCTTCGCGTACACCGCCGCCGGTCTCACGCCCGACTGCGGCGCGAGCTGGATCCTGCCCGACCGCCTGTCGTGGCCGCGCGTGATGGACCTGGCGCTCACCAACCGCGCGATCACCGGCCGCGAGGCGGCGGAGTGGGGCCTGGTGAGCCGCGCGGTGCCGGCCGCGGAGCTCGACGATGCGGTGGCGTCCGTGGTCGACGGGCTGCGCGCCGGGCCCGCGAACGCGTTCGCCACGACCAAGCGGCTGATGCGGGAGTCCCGCGACCGGGGCCTGGTCGCGTCGATGAAGGTGGAGGCGGTGGAGATCGCCGCCGCCGTCGCCGGGGCCGAGGGCTCGGAGGGCGTCGACGCGTTCCTCGCAAAACGCCGCCCCGAGTTCCGGCGCGGGTGACCGGGTAGTCGCGTGAGCAGCGCGCGCTGGGTGCTGCACTTCGATATGGACGCGTTCTTCGCGTCCTGCGAGCAGCTGACCCGGCCCACCCTGCGCGGACGCCCCGTGCTGGTGGGCGGGCTGGGCGGCCGCGGCGTGGTCGCGGGCTGCTCGTACGAGGCCCGGGTGTACGGCGCGCGGTCCGCGATGCCGATGCACCAGGCGCGCCGGCTCGTGGGCGCGCCGGCCGTGGTGCTGCCGCCGCGCGGTGCGCTGTACGGGACGGTCAGCCGGCGCGTGTTCGCCACCGTGCGGGAGCTGATCCCCGTCGTGGAGACGCTGTCGTTCGACGAGGCCTTCGGCGAACCCGCCGAGCTGGCCGGGGCGGCACCGTCGGACGTGCGGGCGTTCGCCGAGGAGCTGCGGTCGCGGATCCGGGAGGCGACGGGGCTCGTGGCCTCCGTCGGGGCGGGGGCGGAAGCAGGCCGCCAAGATCGCGTCCGGGCTCGCGAAGCCCGACGGGGTGTTCGTGGTCCCGCCGGCGGAGCAGGACGCGTTGCTGCATCCGCTGCCCGTCCGCAAGCTGTGGGGGGTCGGTCCGGTGGCGGGGGAGCGGCTGGCGCGCTTGGGGATCGACACGATCGGCCAGTTCGCGGCGATGAGCGAGGTTGAGGTCGTATCGGTGCTGGGCGCGACCGTCGGGCCGGCGCTGCACCGGTTGGCACGGGGCGAGGACGATCGGCCGGTGGCGCTGAACGGCGAGGCGAAGTCGATCAGTGCAGAGCACACGCTCGAGACCGACGTGACCACGATGAACGCGCTGCGCCGGGAGATCGACCGCAGCGCCGAGCACGCCCTGCGGCGGCTGCGCCGGACGGGCGCGGCGCGCGTACCGTCGTGCTCAAGGTGAAGCGGTCGGACATGTCGATCCTCACGCGGTCCGCGACGCTGCCCGCCGCGACCACCGACGGTGCCGTGCTCACCGCGACCGCCCAGCGCCTCGCCCTCGGACCCCGTGGAGATCGGCGGTCTGCGGCTGGTGGGGGTCGGGTTCTCGGGGCTGAGCAGCGTGGAGCAGTTCACGTTGTTCGGGGAGGAGAGTGCCGGGGCCGCAGACGTTTCGGAGGCCGACGGTGCCGCCGTCCTGGAGCCCGACGTCGATGTCGCGCAGTCCGACGGCGCCGTCGCCTGGCGGCCCGGTATGGACGTGCGGCACCCGGAGTTCGGGCACGGGTGGGTGCAGGGCGCGGGCCACGGCGTGCTGAGTGTGCGGTTCGAGACCCGCACGTCCGGCCCGGGCCGCATGCGCAGTTTCCAGGCCGACGATCCCCAGCTCCGCGAGGCCGATCCGCTGGACTCCTGGACTGGCCCGCCGAGCACCTGCGCACCGACGAGCACGAGGACGCGGACGACTGAAGGCTCACGCGGCCTCAGCCGCCGGCGGGCAGTCGCGCCAGGCGTCGTCGGCGTCGTGCTCGGCGAGGAGGGCTTCGAGGATCGGCGGGCCGTTCGGGCCGTCGAGGATCGCGGAGATCTCCTGATCGATCGGGCCCACGAAGTGCTCGTACTGCACGCGCAGTTCCTCACTGCGCCACAGGTTCACGAACTCGGCGCGGTGGCGCTGCCACCGCTTGAGGGCTTCGCGGTACAACTCCTGGGCGTGGTGCTTGTGGTTCACCTGGTGTTGTTGTGACGTGTCGGCCGTGCGGCGCCAGCCGGTGCGGCCGGCGTACTCGCCGTGGCGGACGGTGACGGTCTCCCAACCGCGCGGGAACTCCGCCGTGTCGGGTGTGACCTTGCCGTGGTGTGCATCGCAGGCGAGGGTCAGGCAGACGATGTCCGTGGCGCCGCCGTCGGCCCATTCGGTGATGTGGTGCACCTGGCAGCGGGTGGCCGGCGCGTCGCATCCGGGTGCGGTGCAGCCCTTCTCGGAGCCGTACAGCGCGATCCGCTGGTCCGCGGAGGCCAGGCGCTTCTCGCGCCCGAGGAACAGCGGCCGGCTCTGCAGGTCCAGCACCAGGACGTACTTCGGGTTGGCGCCCATCATGCGCAGCGCGTCCTCGACGGGGAGCCTTCCGCCCGTGGCGGTGGTGGCGACGCCGGTCTCGGATTCGAGCTGATCGATCCCGAGGGTGATGATCGGGAAGCACGGCAGGCCGCGGTGCTGCCCGAGCTCGCCCGACGCGATCGCCATTCGTAGCGCGGTGACGAGAGCGTCGTGATCGCGCTGTGCGGTGGTGCGGTGATCGCGCTTCGCGGCCGCCCGCACCGCGTCCTGGTCGGTGGGATCGACGGGGGCGTCCGCATCGTCCGGATTGTTCACGCCGGGGCGGGACAGCTTCTCGAGCACGACATCGAGCAGCGCGCGCCCTCGGGGGAGAGGTCGCCGTCGAACGCGGACATGAGATCGTCGTCCTGCTTGCCCAGATGCAGGCCCGCGCCTTGGCGACGACGTCGGAGTTCGGCTCGGCCCCATCGGGATCCAGGTAGGCGAGCGCGCGGGCGCCGATGACGGCGAGGTCCTCGGGAGGGACGTCCGCCGCGGCGGTGACGAGCACGTCCTCCAGTATCGCGGCCTCATCGGGTTTGATGGTCTTGCGGCACTTCGCGAACACCGTCTCGATGGCGAGCGCGTGCCGATCGGAGATCGTTCCGTCCCGCTGCGCATCGGCGACGAGCGCGTACCGCGGCTCGGGGCTCACGCCGTGGCCGTGCTGGCGAGCGCGATCCCGCGCGCCGTGGATCCGGTCACGGGCCTCGCCGCCCGCGAGCCGCAGCCGCCGCACGAGCAGCTCCTTCATGCCGGTGTACCCCAACTGCGCCGGCAGTCCCTGCTCCACGGCGACTTGGGTCAGTGCGTGCTGGGCGTACGGAACCTTCCGCGCCGCGGTCTCGAGCCGCGACATCGACGTGAGCACGTCCTGCGAATCGAGCATCACGGGATCGGCCTGCGCCAGCTGTTCGGCCGCCTGTTCGAAGGTGGCGAGAGCATTGAGATACTCGACTCGTGTGCTGGTAGAAGTGCTCATCGCCGCCCCCTCTCACTCTCGATTCTACCTTGCTGATAGAGGGGCGGCAATGAAAGTCGAGAACATGTTCGAGAAGATCCCGAGGGGGTTCCCTGGTTAGGCGCTGCCGTCGGTCAGCAGGTCCCGCAGCCGTTCGAGGTCGGCGAGGACCGCCGCGCAGTCCCGGTCGAAATCCGCGTCGGCCGCACCCAGTCGCCGCACGGTGAACAGCACCTCGGCGCCATCGGGGTGCGGCAGCACGCGCAGGGGGTTGGTGACGACGGTGCCGTCGGGCAGCGTCACGTCGTGGTCGAGGACGCCGAACGCGTTGTCCGGCGCGAACCGCACGCGCACCTCGCCCATCGGTGAGTCCGTGATCAGGTCGTCGCCGTTGCGGCGCACCCCGGTCGCGAGGCCGGCCGCCCATGCGACGAGGTTCTCGGGATCGCGGGCGAACGCGTAGACGTCCGCCGCTGGGCGCTCGATCACAACGCTGATGTGTCGGGACTCCTCGGTCATCCCGCCACGCTACCGAGGGCGCGGTCGTACGCCGCGAACACGGCGCGCAACGCACCGAGTGCGGCCTCCTCCTCGCCCGGCTCCTCGTAGTAACCGTTCGCCACCTGCTCGGCGATCAGCGCCTCGGGTGTGAACTCCTCGCCGAATCGATAGTCGCCCAGGGCGTAGTCGTACCCGACGTCGTGACTGAAGGCGCCGTCCGCGAACAGGGCGATGTCGTGGGCGGCGCAGTACTCGACGAGGCCCTGCGCCACGTGCCATCGCGCACCGTCGAACCAGAACACGCCGCTCGCGTGCGGAAGTGTCCCGCCCTCGTCGTTCTCCGAGTTGAGGAACTCGTAGCTCTCCGGGCGATCGGCGACCATGGCGACGAGTTCGTCGGGGACGCCGCCGAACACGCTCAGTTGCGAGGCGTAGTCGTCGTAGAAGTTGAGCACGCTCTCGTGCTCGTACGTCAGCAGGAGTACGCGCCCGTCGTCGGCGAAGAACCAGCCGGCGGCCTGTCCGCCCCGTCGTTCCACGCGAACCGCACGCCACCGGGGACGTCGACGGGTTCGATGTCGTTCCACGTGTCCACGATCGCCGCGCGCCGCCGTACGTCGGCGATCGGCGTGCGCTGCAGGTCTTCCTAGATGCTCATGACACCACTATGTCACAAATCAGGGAACGTGAATCTGATCTGTGGTATGGTGCAGAAATGGGGAGTCGCTTCACTCACGGACGAGTGGGGATACGTCTACTTCACCCAGCAGGACGCCAAGGCCCTCGCCTATGCGGAGCCCTCCGTCCACCTCGGGTACGGAGCCTTCGGCCCGTCACCGTCGATCGACCCCGCCGAGCTCGCGAGCGCCCGGGCGACGACGAGCGGATGTCCGCGCTGTACGAGCGCACGTTCGACGACCTCGCCGCCGCGATCACCTCGGCCCTCGACGCGCAGGGGCTCCGCTACGAATGGGACGGCGATACCGGAACCCGGATCCGGGTCGTCGGGATGGACTGGCGCCGGCCACTTCCCGAGGACGACGGGGCGCGTTAGTTCACATCCGCGAACGCCTCGACGGCCTCGTTCCGCCCGGCCACGATGAGCACGTCGCCGTCCTGGACGATCGTGTCGTAATCGGCGTGCGTGAAGTCCTCACCCGGATGCTTGATCGCGACCACCGTGATCCCGTACTTGTGTCGCACCCCGGACTCCTTCAGTGCGAGCCCGACGATGCTCCGCGGCGCGTGCGCCTTGACCATGGCGTAGTCCTGCTCGAACTCCACGTAGTCGAGCATCTTCACGCCGGTCACGAGGTGCGCCACGCGCTCGCCCATCTCGTGCTCGGGGAGCACCACGTGGTGCGCGCCGACCCGCTCCAGGATCCGGCGGTGCTGGTGGCTCGTCGCCTTCGCCCAGATGTTGGGGATGCGGAACTCCGACAGCAGCGAGGTGGTCAGGATGCCGGCCTCCAGGTCGGATCCGATCGACACCACTGCGTGCGCGAAGTCGGGGACGCCGAGTTGCTTGAGGGCCTCCTCGTCCGTGGAATCGGCGACCGCGGCGTAGGTGAGGTCGTCCGAGAGGCGCTGCACGCTCCGCTCGTCCGCGTCGATCCCCAGCACCTCTGCCCCCTGTGCGATGAGCTCGCGCGCGACCGAGGCGCCGAACCGGCCCAGGCCGATGACGACGATCCGCATCCCGCTGCGTTTGAGTGATTTAGCCAACGATCGGACGCTCCTCCGGCAACTCGTAGCGGCGTTCGCGCTCGCGCAGGGCGAGCGCGGACGCCACAGTGACGGGGCCAGGCGCCCCGCGAACATCAGGACCACCAGCAGTATCCGCCCGGCGGTGGGCAGTTCGTCGGTGATCCCGGTACTCAGGCCCACCGTGGAGAACGCCGAGATCACCTCGAACAGCACCGCGTCGAGGTCGAAGTGGGTCAGTTGCAGCAGCGTCAGCGTTCCCACCATCACGGTGCCCACGCTCATCAGCGCCACCGTGATGGCCTGCCGCTGGACGCCGGCGGAGATCCGCCGGCCGAACGCGTGGACCGTCGGCTCTCCGCGGATCTCGGCCCAGATGACGAAGGCGAGGATCGCGAACGTGGTCACCTTGATCCCGCCCGCGACGCCGCCGCTGCCGCCGCCGATGAACATCAGCACGTCGGTCGTCAGCAGAGACGTCGGGTTCATCGCGCCCACGTCGATCGTGTTGAAACCCGCAGTGCGGGGCGATATTCCGGCGAACAGCCCCGAGAGGATCTTCCCGGGAACGTCCTTCGGCCCGAACGTGTCCGGGTTCGTCCACTCGAACGCCGTGATCATCACGACCCCGATGACCATCAGCGCGAAGTACGTGATCAGGGTGAGCTTGGTGTGCAGTGACCAGCGCAGCAGCGCGGTGTCCCGACCGATCCGGCGTCGCACGGCCTTCGTCACCTCGTAGATCACGGGGAAACCCAGGCCGCCGATCACGATCGCCGCCATGACCGGCACGAGGATCGCCGGATCGCCGGCGAACCGCGTCAGGCTGTCACCGTACAGCGCGATACCGGCGTTGTTGTACGCCGTGACCGCATGGAACACGGACAGGTACGCCGCGCGGCCCACGCTCACCTCGTACCCGGTCGCGAAGCGCGCGAACAGGAACAGCGCGACGATCGTCTCCACCGTGAGGCTCACTCGGACCACGCCGAACACGACCCGCTTGCTCTCGCCGAGGTCGAGCGACTTGTTCTCGGCCTGCGCCACGATCTGCATCCGCAGCCCGATCCGGCGGGCCACGAGGAGCCCGAGCAGCGACGCCAGCGAGATGATCCCCAGGCCGCCGACCTGGACGAGCACCATGATCACGACCTCGCCGAACGTCGACCAGTGCGCTTCGGTGTCCACCACGGCCAGGCCGTTCACGCACACCGCGGACGTCGCGGTGAACAGCGCGGTGCTCAGCCCGGGCCGCTGACCGTCCGTCGTCGCCACCGGTAGCGACAACAGGACGGTGCCGAGCACCGTCGCGAGCCCGAAACCGAGGACGATCAGGCGCGCCGGCCCCGTCGGGCCGGCCATAGCTCTGGCCATCAGGCGAACCTACCGCGATGCCGCACTACCGGCCCAGGTATGCGGCGATCCACCGCGGGCCCACGCCGGCGGCGAGTAGCGCCAGCAGCACGATCCGCGCCTGTCCCGGCCGCAGCCGTCGCGACAGCACCGCGCCGGCCGCCACCAGGTCGGCCGCGCCGCCGCCCCCGCCGTACGCGGCGTCGACGGGGCCGGACGCGATCCGCGTCGACACCACGACCACGACGCCCGCCGCCAGGGCGCGGCGGACCGCATCCGCGAGCGCCACCGTGGTGTTGCCGCTGCCGGTTCCCGCCAGCACGATGCCGCGCGCACCGGCGGACACCGCGGCGTCGACGAGGGCACCGTCGGCCCCCGGGTAGGAGGCGACGACGTCGACCCGGACCCCGGCGACCGGCGCCGCCTTGGTCAGCAGCCGGTGCGGTGCCGAGCCCTCGAGCTCTGCGACCGGGAGCCCGCCGGTGAACGGCTGCGGCGCGGTCGTCGACGCCTTGATCAGGCCGCGCACCGTCTGCACCTGCCCGGCGAACGACAGCAGCACCCCGAGTCCGCGGTAGCCGGGGTCGGCGGCGACGGCGATGGCCTCCGCGAGGTTCGCGGGGCCGTCCGCGGTGGGCGAATCGGCGGCGTGCTGCGCACCCGTGAACACCACCGGCCGCGGGTCGCCGTGCGACAGGTCGACCAGGAGTGAGGTCTCTTCCATGGTGTCGGTGCCGTGCGTCACCACCACCCCGGCGACGGACGGGGATTCGAGCGCGTCGGCGACCGCCGCACGGATCGCGTCCAGCTGGTCCAGGGTCAACGCCGACGAGTCGGAGGAGACCACGTCGCGCACCGTCACCGCCACGCCCGGCACGGCGCCCGCGGAACCGACGAGCGCGGCACCGTCGTCCGCGGGGACCGCCGCCCCGGACCCGTCGTGCCGGCTGGCGATGGTCCCGCCCGTGGCGAGCACGATCACTTCCACCATGTGAGCAGCATCGCACGCGGGGTACGGCACCGATCGGGCGCCGCGCCGTTTGGCATAGTGGAGGCGGCGAAGCAACGGCTGAACGGAGGTGGATCCCGATGCTCGTACGGGGCGCACTCACCCCTCTGATCGCCGTCGTCGCGCTGAGCTGCGCGGCGTGCGGAGGGGATGACCCCGCGGCGCGGAGCAGCGCGCCCTCGGCGGCCGCGCAGGTGACCGAGGCACCGTCGAACAGTGCGGACCGGGCGCCGTCCGCACAGCAGCTCGAGGAGATGCTCGCGCGCGCGGTGGACCCGAAGGTCCCGCTCGCCGACAAGGTGCACCTGGTGCAGGGCGCCACCGAGGCCGACGGTCCGTTGTTCGACGAGCTCGTCAAGCTCCGTCAGGACAACCCCGAGGTGAGCTGGCACATCGGCAAGCCCGTGCTGGAGCAGCCGGGGTTGGCCAAGGCGCAGTTCTCCATCCTCATGGGCGGCACCAACCAGTTGGCGTACGCGACGCTCGTATTCGACGGCGGCAGCTGGAAGCTGCAGCGGTCCTACACCTGCCAGATGATCGCGCAGGTGGGCCGGGATTCGCCGTCCTGCCACTGAGTCGGGGCGTCGCGCCGGGGCGTTACTTCGGGCCGAAGCGGTACACGCTGCCGGTCTTCTGGACCAGTTTGCGGCCCGGATCGTCGCCGAGGAGAGTCCGCCCGCCCTCGAGCTGCACCCCGCCCTGCCCGAAGGCCTTCGCGGGGTCGACCGCGATCGTCCCGGAGCCCTCCGACGTGAAGCTCTCGATGGTCAGCACCTGATCGCTGCCCGGCACCCGGAACACCGAGTCGTCGGGGGACTCCTCGACCTCGGCCTTCAGCTCGGGGGCGCCGACGGTGCCCGCGAGCGTCACCCGCATCGTCTGGGTCAGGGTGCTGTCCGCGCGGATGCCGCGCGTCGCGGTCCAGGTGGCGCCCGCGCCGACCGGCTCGGCGGGCAGCGGCACGAGCCGCAGGAACGTCTGCAGCAGTGCCTGTTCGAACGTGGCCTGGGCCTCCGCGGCGATGCCCGCGGGCGCCGCGATCGTGAACGAGCGCACCTCCCCGGACGGCGCGAGCCGGGCCCGCCCGACGGTGCCCGCCGCCGGCTCCAGCGCCTTCGTCATCGCGGTGTCGGTGGAACGCGGCGCCCCGAAGAACAGGTAGACGTCGAGGGGATCCGCGCAGGTGGGCTGCGCGGACATCGGCAGCGTGACGTCCCGGTTGCCGCCCGACGGCTGCTCACCCGCGACCTGGGACACCTGCAGCGTGTTGGTGAACAGCCCGTACTCGGCGACCGCAGTGGGGCGCACGGCGAGGGCCCGGCGCTCGCCGGTCCCCGGATCGCCGAGCACGACCGTCGCCTGCGGCACGTCGACGGTCACGGCGCCGGCCGGCAGCGCGGGTGGGTCCTGGGTGCAGCCGGCCGCCGGCGCGGGCGCGGCGACGGACGGGGGCGCGGAGCTCGCCACGGATTCACTGCCCGGCGCGCCACCGTCGCCGCACGCCCCCACGGCGACGCCCGCCGCCACGAGGACCGGAACCAGCCGCCACCGCCTGCCATGCACACTGCCACCGTAGTGGATGATGGAACGCATGGATTCCCCCGTGACCGCCCGGCCGAGCTGGTATCGGAACCCCCGCATACTCCTGCCGCTGGTCGCGCTCGCGGTGCTGCTGATCGACCTGGCCGCCAAGACGTGGGTCGTGCGGAACATGAGCTACGGCGAGAAGATCGAGGTGCTCGGCCCGTTCAGTCTGATCTTCGTGAAGAACCCGGGCGCGGCGTTCTCGATGGCCACGGGTTACACGTGGGTGCTCACGCTCGTCGCGGTGGGCGTGGTGATCTGGATCGTGCGGATGGGGAGCCGGCTCACCTCGATCCCGTGGGCCATCGGCCTGGGGCTGGTGCTGGGCGGAGCGCTCGGCAACCTCAGCGACCGGATCTTCCGGGCGCCCGGGGTGTTCCGCGGGCACGTGATCGACTTCTTCTCGGTCGGTGACTGGTTCCCGGTGTTCAACACGGCCGATAGCGCGATCAGCTGCGCCGCCGTGCTCCTCATCGGGCTCACGCTGCTCGGTAAGGACCCGTACGAGGGCTTCGGCCAGAAGAAGCAGGAGGCCACCACCGATGCGTGAGTCACGCACCATGCCCGTCCCCGACGGGCTCGACGGTCTGCGGGTCGACGCGGGCGTCGCGCGCCTGCTGGGCCTCTCGCGCACCGTCGTCTCCGAGCTCGCGGCCGAGGGCTCCGTGACGCTCGACGGTGTGCCGGTCGGCAAGTCCGACAAGCTGCACGCCGGCGCGCTGCTCGACGTGACGCTGCCGGAGCCCGCGCGGCCGCTCGAGATCGTCGCCGAACCGGTGGAGGGCATGGACGTCCTCTACTCCGACGACGACATCGTGGTCGTCGACAAGCCCGTGGGCGTCGCCGCGCACGCGTCCGTCGGCTGGACGGGTCCGACCGTGATCGGCGGACTCGCGGCCGCCGGCTTCCGGATCTCCACCTCGGGCGCGCCCGAACGGCAGGGCATCGTGCACCGGCTCGACGTGGGCACCTCCGGCGTCATGGCCGTCGCCGTCTCGGAGCGCGCCTACACGGTGCTCAAGCGGGCGTTCAAGCAGCGCACCGTCGACAAGCGGTACCACGCGCTCGTGCAGGGCCACCCCGACCCGATGTCCGGCACCATCGACGCGCCGATCGGCCGGCACCGCAGCTCCGACTGGAAGTTCGCGGTCACCAAGGACGGCAAGCCGTCGATCACGCACTACGACACGATCGAGGCCTTCCAGGCAGCGACGCTGCTGGACGTGCATCTCGAGACGGGCCGCACGCACCAGATCCGGGTGCACTTCGCCGCGCTGCACCACCCGTGCTGCGGCGACCAGACCTACGGCTCCGATCCGGTGCTCGCGAAGAAGCTGGGCCTGGACCGGCAGTGGCTGCACGCCCGGACGCTCGGCTTCACGCACCCCACGAATGGGGAGTACGTGGAGTTCACCTCGCCCTACCCCGACGACCTGCAGCACGCCCTGGACGTTCTGCGCGACGCGTGAGCCGCACGCTCGCGGGCTGGGGCGCGCTTCTCGTCGTCGCGCTGGGCCTGGCCTATTGGCTCGGCTCCGCGACCCCGTCCCCGACGATGCGTCCCACGGACGCGCGCCTCGGGCCCGAGTCCGGCCAGGCGGTGGCGGAGTACCCCGGCGAGGCCCGCGCGTCCCTGGCTGCCGCGCCCGCGGGGAGCGGCGCTGGGCCCTGGTCTCTCCGACCTCGGAGTGGACGCCCGACGAGGTGTGGGACCGCCTCGGGTCGCTGGACCGGATCGGCCGGGTCCTGGTCCGGGTGCGCATCCCCGGCGTCGCGACCCCCACCGCGACGGTGGCCCCCGGCCAGAGTCTCGAGGGCGTGCGCGCGGTGAACGAGCTGGCGGCGCTGGCGATGCCCGGCCTCGTGGCACCCGGTGCGCGGGGCGAGGCGATCGCCCGGGTGACCGCGTCGCGATTGCGCGCCGGCGTGCCGGCGGTGGTCGGCGTGGTGGTGTGGGGCTCGGGCGACGCGCTCCGCGCTGTGTCCGGTCGCCCCGGGGTGCGGTGCGTGCAGGTCATGCCGGACGACGGTGCCCGCTTCGGCGTGTCCGCCCTGCTCCCCGGCTACACCGATCGGGTCGCCCCCGGCTCCGACGACCGCCCCGTGCCGGCACGATAGCTGCGTCCGGACCGCTCTTCGACCGCCTCGTGGCCCGCCGGTTCGCCGCGGACGCCGATACGAGTCTGGCCCGGCTCGCGATGCTCGCCGGTCCGCCGCGCGTCGACGCGCCGCTCCACGTGGTCATTGCGGGCGGCACCACCGCGATCTGGAGCGACGCGGGGAGCGGTGGTGCACTGAGGACACCCCGCTGCCGGAGCATGGGCTGCCGCAGATGACGGGTGTTGCGCGGCCGTGGGAGGAGGCGGTCGCCGACGCCGAGACCGAACACCTCACGGTGCTGCGCACCTCGATCGTGCTCGACACGGACTCGCCCGCGATGGCCAAGATGGTCGGCGTCACCAGGACCTTCCTCGGCGGCAGCCTGGGCGACGGCAGGCAGTGGTTCAGCTGGATCCACCGCGACGACTGGCTCGCGGTCGTCCGCGCGGGCCTCGGCATCGAGCCCGGTGTCGAGGTGCCGGACGGCGTGGTCGTGGCCGCCGCGCCGAACCCCGTCCGCAACGCCGACCTGATGCGCGCGCTGCGCCGCCACCTGCATCGCCCGTTCGCGCCGCCGACGCCGGCGCGCGTGCTCGCACTCGGCGCGATCGGCATGCGGAGCGATCCCGCGCTCGGACTCACGGGCCGGCACGCCACCTCGACGGTGCTGCCGGCTGCGGGCCACCGGTTCGCCTATCCGGATCTCGACGGCGCGCTGGAGGATCTGCTCGGCTGATCGGCGCCGCGTCCGCAATCGCCCGATTCGCCGCGGGCGAACGGAAAACCAATTGTGAGTGGGCACTCACATCTGTAGTCTCACATTCGTGCCCGCGGCTAACGACACCCGATCCCGCGCGCCGCACCTGCCGCCCGACGAGCGGCGTGCGGCGCTGATCGCCGCCACGCGGGACGCGCTCCTCGACCACGGCACCGTCCCCACCACCAAGCAGATCGCCGCCGCCGCGGGCGTCGCGGAGGGCACGATCTTCCGGGTCTTCGACTCGAAGGAGGACCTGCTCGACGCGGTGATGACCGAGTCGTTCGACCCCGCGCCGCTCCTCGCCGAGATCGACGCCATCGACCCGGCGCAGCCGCTCCGTCAGCGCCTCTACCGGTTCACCGAGATCGTGCAGGCCCGGTTCCAGCGGATCTTCGGCCTCATGGACGCACTCGGCCTCGTCGCACCGCCGCACCGGCGCGATGGGGACGCGGACCGTCGGGCGAAGGAGGGCGGCCCCGCGCTCGTGTCCCGGCTCCGCGGCGTGATCGGCGACGACGCCGACCAGCTGTCCGTTCCACCGGAGGAGGCGATCCATCTGCTGCGCCTGCTCACGTTCTCCGGCAGCCACCCGCACATCAGCGATGGGCACGTCCTGTCGCCGCACCGCATCGTCGACGTCCTGCTCGACGGGATCTCAGCCCAGCCCAGCCGCCCACCGCGCGAAGGATCAGCCCCGTGAACCTCGTCAGACTCGTCGCCGCGCACCTGCGGCCCTACCGGCCGTGGCTGCTCGCGGTCGCGGTGTTCCAGTTGGTCAGCGTGATCGCGAACCTGGTGCTGCCCAGCATCAACGCCAAGATCATCGACCTCGGCATCACGCCGGGCGACACCGGCTACATCTGGCGGATGGGCGGGATCATGCTCGCGATCACGCTGGCCCAGGTGGTCGCGGCGGGCGGCGCCACCTACTTCGCCGCGCGGAGCGCGATGGCGTTCGGTCGCGACACGCGGCGCGCGCTGTTCGGCGCGGTCGGGAGGTTCTCGGGCCGCGAGGTCTCGACGTTCGGCGCGGCGTCGCTGATCACGCGCACCACCAACGACGTCCAGCAGGTGCAGCTGCTGGTGCTGATGACGCTGTCGATGATGATCCAGGCGCCGTTCATGGCCGTCGGCGGCGTCGTCATGGCCGTCCGCGAGGAGGCGGATCTGGCGTGGCTGATGGTGGTCGCGGTACCGGTGCTCGGCGCAGTCCTCGGCGTGGTGATCGCGCAGATGATCCCCGGCTTCCGGCTGGTCCAGACGCGGCTCGACGCCGTGAACCGCGTACTGCGCGAACAACTCACGGGCGTCAGGGTGATCCGGGCGTTCGTCCGGGAGCCCGTCGAACGCGAGCGGTTCGACGGTGCCAACACCGCGCTCACCGACGCCTCGGTGCGCGTCATGCGGCTGATGGCGATCATGTTCCCGTGGGTCATGCTGGTGCTCAACCTCTCCACGGTCGCCGTGTGGTGGTTCGGCTCTCACCTCATCGCCGACGGTTCCGCCCAGATCGGCTCGGTGACCGCCTACATGCAGTACATGATGCAGATCCTCATGTCGGTGATGATGGCGACCTTCATGGTGATGATGGTGCCGCGCGCCTCGGTCGCGGCGGACCGCATCTCCGACGTGCTCGCGACGACGCCCACCGTGGCGCCGGCGGAGCACCCGGCCGCCCTGCGCGCGATCACCGGCGCGGTCGAGCTCGACGGCGTCACGATGTGCTATCCCGTGCTGCGCAACCGGTACTCCGAAGCGTCGACCTCATCGCGCGGCCGGGGGAGACGGTCGCGATCATCGGGTCCACCGGCTCGGGGAAGACCACGCTGATCAACCTGCTGGCGCGGCTGTTCGACGCCACCGGCGGCGCGGTGCGCTACGACGGCGTCGACGTGCGCGACCTCCGCTCGGACGCCCTGTGGGGACACGTGGGCCTGGTGCCCCAGCGCGCATACCTGTTCAGCGGCACCGTCGCGAGTAACCTGCGGTTCGGCGACCCCGACGCGACCGACGAGGAACTCGCCGAGGCGCTGCGGATCGCGCAGGCGGAGGACTTCGTCACCGAGCTGGGCGGGCTCGACGCGCCGATCGCCCAGGGCGGGACGAACGTGTCCGGCGGGCAGCGGCAGCGGCTCGCCATCGCCCGGGCACTGGTCGCGAAGCCGGCGGTGTATCTGTTCGACGACAGCTTCTCGGCGCTCGACCTCGCGACCGACGCGAAGCTGCGCGCCGCGCTGCGGCCCCGCACCCGGGACGCCACCGTCTTCATCGTGGCGCAGCGCATCTCGACGATCGCGGGCGCCGACCAGATCCTCGTCCTCGAGGACGGCGAGGTGGTCGGCCACGGCATCCACGCCGAACTGCTCGAGACCTGTCCCACCTATCAGGAGATCGCCGGCAGCCAGGCGACGGCGGGGAGCGCGGCATGACCGGGCCGGGAGGACGCGCGGCCGCCGCCGCGACAGCGGGCTCGCCCACCCAGAAGCCGATGACCTTCTGGCCCTCGCTGCGGCGCCTGCTGGGGCGGCTGCGTGAGCAGCGCTCGGCGATGACGGCTGCGGTGCTGCTGTCGGTCGGTTCGGTCACCGCGGCCGTGCTGGCGCCGAAGGGGATCGGCAGCGCGGTCGACGCGATCTACGACGGCTTCCGATCGCAGCTGCAGCACGGCCCCGGCATCGACTTCGGCCGGGTCGGCACGATCCTCATCTGGGTGATCGCGCTGTTCGTCGCGAGTGGGGTGCTGCAGTACGCGCAGGGATACCTGCTCAACGGCGCCGTGCAGCGGGTCATGTACTCGCTGCGCTGCGAGGTCGAGGAGAAGCTCAACCGGTTGCCGCTGAGCTACTTCGACAAGCAACCCCGGGGCGAACTGCTCTCCCGCGTGACCAACGACATCGATAACCTCGGTCAATCGCTGACCCAGGCACTGAGCCAGCTCATCGTCTCGGCGTTCACGGTGATCGGCGTGCTGATCATGATGCTCGTGGTCTCGCCGCTGCTCACGGCCGTCGCCGTCGTCGTGATCCCGCTCATCGTCGTCTTCGCGGGCCAGATCATGAAGCGCAGCCAGAAGCACTTCGTCGCGCAGTGGAAGTCCACGGGCTCGCTCAACGCACAGGTCGAGGAGGCGTTCACCGGGCACGACCTGGTGACCGTCTACGGTCGCGGGGCCGCCCTCGAGGAGCGGTTCGGCGCGGAGAACGACGCGCTCATGGACGCGAGCTACAAGGCCCAGTTCCTCTCCGGCCTCGTGATGCCGATCAGCATGTTCGTGGGCAACCTGCAATACGTCGCGGTGTGCGTCGTCGGCGGCCTGCGCGTGGCGGCGGGCGGGATGAGCCTGGGCGACGTCATCGCCTTCATCCAGTACTCCCGGCAGTTCACCCAGCCGGTCACGCAGATGGCCTCGATGGTGAACATGCTGCAGTCGGGCGTCGCCTCCGCCGAGCGCGTGTTCGCGATCCTCGACGCGCAGGAGCAGGTCCCGGACCGGTCCGGGACGCTGCCCGAGCCGACGCGCGGCCGGGTGGCGTTCGAGGACGTCTCCTTCGGGTACAAGCCCGACGAGCCGCTGATCGAGGGCCTGAACCTCGTCGCCGAGCCAGGCCGCACTGTCGCCGTGGTGGGCCACACCGGCGCGGGCAAGACCACCCTGGTCAACCTCATCATGCGGTTCTACGAGCTCAGTGGCGGCCGGATCACGATCGACGGTGTCGACATCGCCGCGGTCGGCCGGGCGGACCTGCGCCGCCGGATCGGCATGGTGCTGCAGGACACGTGGCTGTTCGAGGGCACCATCATGGAGAACATCCGGTACGGGCGTCTCGATGCGACGGACGACGAGGTCTACGCGGCGGCGCGGGCCACGTTCGTGGACCGGTTCGCCCACTCGCTGCCCGACGGCTACGACACGGTGCTCGACGACGAGTCCGGCAGCGTCTCGGCGGGCGAGCGGCAGCTGATCACGATAGCGCGGGCCTTCCTCGCCGAGCCGGCCGTCCTCATCCTCGACGAGGCCACCAGTTCGGTGGACACCCGCACCGAGGTCCTGCTGCAGCGGGCGATGCACGCGCTGCGGGCCGACCGCACCAGTTTCGTGATCGCACACCGACTCTCGACGATCCGCGACGCGGACGTCATCGTCGTGATGGACCACGGGCGGATCGTCGAGCAGGGCTCGCACGATGAGTTGCTGGCGGCCGGCGGGCACTACGCCGGGCTCTACCGGGCGCAGTTCGAGGGCATCGAGATCTGACACCCGGACGCGCCGCCGGTCGTCGCCACGGCGACGGCACGCACCTGCGCGTTACGCTGGTGGCCGACGGATCGGACCATATCGGGCAGAAGCGGCGGAGATGAGTGACGAACTTGCACCCGGGACGGTGATCGGCGGCTACCGGATCGAGCGGCGCCTGGGTTCGGGCGGCATGGGTTCGGTCTACCTCGCCAAGCACCCCGAGCTGCCGCGGTACGACGCGCTCAAGGTGCTGGGCGCCTCGTACTCCGGCGACGACGGGTTCCGTCGCCGGTTCCTGCGAGAGGCCGAGTTGGCGGCGCGGCTCGACCACCCGAATGTGGTCACCATCTACAACCGCGGCACCGAGGGCAGCCGGTTGTGGATCGCGATGCAGTACGTGGAGGGCGACGACTGTTCGGTACTCCTCAAGCGCACCCCGTCCGGGCTCGATCCGGCGGTCGCGGTGCAGATCGTGGGGCAGATCGGGCGCGGCCTCGACAGCGCTCACAAGGCCGGGCTGTTGCACCGCGACATCAAGCCCGCCAACATCCTGGTCACGGCCGGCGACGACGACGGTGACGCGGAGGACCGCCGCGCCCTGCTCACCGACTTCGGCGTGGCGAAGGGCGGCGACGACGCGTCGGCGCTCACCGCGGTCGGCACCGTGCTCGCGACGCTCGCCTACGCCTCGCCGGAGCAGCTGTGCGGCGAGGAGCTGGATCCGCGCTCGGACCAGTACTCGCTGGCGGCGACGTTCTTCCACCTCGTCACCGGCAAGGTCCCGTACACGGGCGCCAGTACCGACGCGGTGATCGACGCGCACTTCAACGCCCCGCCGCCGCGGATCTCGCAGATCCGCAGCGGCGTCCCGCCGGCGGTCGACGCCGTCGTCGCGCGTGGCCTGGCGAAGACGCCGGGGGAGCGGTACGCCACGTGCAAGGAGTTCAGCAGCGCGCTGCGGACGGCGATGACGGCGCCCGTGGCGCGCCCGACGCCGCGGCCGATGCCCCGCCCGGCGGGTCCTCCCGCGTCACCCGCGCCGCACGCCCGGCCCGGATACGTGCCGGGCCCCGGACATCCGTCGGGTCCGCAGCAGCCCGCGTCCGCGGGACGGCCGTCCGTGCCCGTGCAGCGCACCGTCGCCCCCGGGATCCGGGGGCAGGCCGCCCGGCCCGGCTACCCGACGGTGCGCCCTCCCCAGCCGGCGTCCCAGCCCGTGCCGCAGCCCCTGTACGGCTCGGGTGCGCCCGCGCAACGGCCCGCGAAGGCGTCGTCCACGGGGTCGGTCTCGCCCGTCGTCCTGGTGCTCGTGGGAGTGGCGGTACTGGCGTTGCTGGTGTTGGTCCTGGCGATCGCGCTGGGCTGATCACCCGCCGGAAGTTGTCGGTGCGGAGGCCTACACTGCCTAATGACAGCGATGAGATTCTCCCGGAGGTGAGTAGCCCATGACGTCGGCCGCCGGCTCGTTCGTGCATCTGCACAACCACACCGAGTACTCGATGTTGGACGGTGCGGCCAAGGTCGATCCGTTGTTCGCGGAGGCGAAACGGCTGGGCATGACCGCGGTGGGCATGTCGGACCACGGGAACATGTTCGGTGCGTCGGACTTCTACAACACCGCGAAGAAGTACGACATCACGCCCATCATCGGGATCGAGGCGTACATCGCCCCGGAGTCTCGGTTCAACACCAAGCGGGTCAAGTGGGGCGATCCGTCGCAGAAGGGCGACGACGTCTCGGGTTCGGGTGCGTACACGCACATGACGATGGTGGCGGAGAACGCCACGGGGCTGCGGAACCTGTTCAAGCTGAGCTCGCTGGCCTCGATCGAGGGGCAGCTGGGCAAGTGGTCGCGAATGGACGCGGAGATCATCGCCGAGCACGCCGCGGGGATCATCGCGACCACGGGCTGCCCGTCGGGTGAGGTGCAGACGAGGCTGCGGCTGGGGCAGCCGGAGGAGGCGCTGGCGGCCGCGGCGAAGTGGCAGGAGATCTTCGGGAAGGAGAACTTCTACCTCGAGCTCATGGACCACGGCATCGATATCGAGCGCCGGGTCCGCGAGGGCCTGCTGGAGATCGGTCGCAAGCTGGGGATCAAGCCGCTGGCCACGAACGACTGCCACTACGTGACCAAGGACAAGGCGGATTCGCACGGGGCGCTGCTGTGCATCCAGACCGGCAAGACGATGTCGGATCCCACGCGGTTCAAGTTCGACGGTGACGGGTACTACCTCAAGTCCGCGGAGGAGATGCGGGCGCTGTGGGATTCGCAGGTGCCGGGTGCATGCGACTCGACGGTCGAGATCGGGGAGCGGGTCCAGTCCTACGCGGAGGTGTGGGAGCACAAGGACCGGATGCCTCGGTTCCCGGTGCCGACGGAGCACACGCAGGAGTCGTTCCTCGAGTCGGAGGTGCTGGCGGGCCTGCAGCGGCGGTTCCCGGAGTCGGGGCCGCCGGCCGACTACGTCGAGCGGGCGAAGTACGAGCTGGCGGTCATCAACGAGATGGGGTTCCCGGCCTACTTCCTCGTGGTCGGTGACCTGATCGCCCACGCGCACGAGGTCGGGATCCGCGTCGGCCCCGGCCGTGGTTCCGCAGCGGGGTCGCTCGTCGCGTGGGCGCTGGGCATCACCAACATCGACCCGATCCCGCACGGCCTGCTGTTCGAGCGGTTCCTCAACCCCGAGCGCGTGTCGATGCCCGATATCGATATCGACTTCGACGATCGCCGGCGCGGGGAGATGATCACCTACGCGTCGGAGAAGTGGGGCTCGGACAAGGTGGCGCAGGTCATCACGTTCGGAACCATCAAGACCAAGGCGGCGATCAAGGACTCGGCGCGCGTGCTGTACGGGCAGCCCGGGTACTCGATCGCGGACCGGATCACGAAGGCACTTCCGCCGCCGATCATGGCCAAGGACATCTCGGTCAAGGGCATCACGGACCCGGCGCACGAGCGGTACAAGGAGGCCGTCGAGGTCCGGCAGCTGATCGAGACGGATCCGGACGTCAAGAAGATCTACGACATGGCGCTCGGGCTCGAGGGCCTGATCCGCAACGCGGGTGTGCACGCCTGCGCGGTGATCATGTCCTGTGATCCCCTCACGGACGCGATCCCGGTGTGGAAGCGCGCCCAGGACGGCGCGATCATCACCGGCTGGGACTACCCGTCGTGCGAGGCCATCGGCCTGCTGAAGATGGACTTCCTGGGCCTGCGCAACCTCACCGTCATCGGTGACGCGCTGGACAACATCAAGCACAACCGCGGCATCGACCTGGACATGGACCAGCTGCCGCTCGACGACGAGACCACCTACGAACTACTGCAGCGCGGCAACACCCTCGGCGTCTTCCAGCTCGACGGCGGCCCGATGCGCGACCTGCTGCGCCGCATGCAGCCCACCAAGTTCGAGGACATCGTGGCCGTCGGCGCGCTGTACCGCCCCGGCCCGATGGGCATGAACGCGCACAACGACTACGCGGATCGCAAGAACGGCCGGCAGCAGGTCAAGCCCATCCACCCGGAGCTCGAGGAGCCGCTGAAGGACATCCTCGCGGACACGTTCGGCCTGATCGTGTTCCAGGAGCAGATCATGCAGATCGCGCAGAAGGTGGCCGGGTACAGCCTCGGACAGGCCGACATCCTGCGTCGCGCGATGGGCAAGAAGAAGAAGGAGGTCCTCGACGAGGCCTACGGCGGCTTCCAGCAGGGCATGCTCGACAACGGCTTCTCGCAGGCCGCGATCACCGCGCTGTGGGAGACCGTGCTGCCGTTCGCCGGCTACGCGTTCAACAAGTCGCACGCCGCCGCGTACGGCCTGGTCTCGTATTGGACGGCGTACCTCAAGGCGAACTACCCGGCCGAGTACATGGCCGCGCTGCTCACCTCCGTCGGTGACGACAAGGACAAGGCGGCGATCTACCTCGGCGACTGCCGCCGGCTCGGCATCACCGTCCTGCCGCCGGACGTCAACGAGTCCTTCCACGCGTTCACCTCGGTGGGCGAGGACATCCGGTTCGGCATGGGCTCGGTGCGCAACGTCGGCGAGGGCGTCGTCGCGTCCATCGTGAACACCCGCAAGGAGAAGGGGAACTTCACCTCGTTCTCCGACTACCTCGCCAAGATCGAGGTCGCGGCCTGCTCCAAGAAGGTCACCGAATCTCTTATCAAGGCGGGCGGATTCGACTCGCTCGACCATCCTCGCAAGGGGCTGCTGCTGGTGCACGCCGACGCGATCGAGTCGGTGCTGTCCACCAAGAAGGCCGAGGCCGTGGGCCAGTTCGACCTGTTCGGCTCCATGGGCGACGAGGACGGTGGCGCGGAACCGATCGACGACGTCTTCACCATCAAGGTGCCCGACGAGGAGTGGGACGGCAAGCACAAGCTCGCCCTCGAACGCGAGATGCTGGGGCTGTACGTGTCCGCGCACCCGCTGGACGGGGTCGAGCACGTCATCGCGGCGCAGACCGACACCCCCATTCCGGCGATCGTTGAAGGCGACGTCAAGGACGGCACCCAGGTCACCGTCGGCGGCATCCTGCAGTCGGTGAACCGGCGCGTGAACAAGAACGGCGCCCCGTTCGCGTCCGCGCAGATCGAGGACCTCTCGGGCGGTATCGAGGTGTTCTTCTTCCCGCAGGCCTACGCCGCGTACGGCGCGGAGGTCGTCGAGGACGCCGTGGTGTTGATCAAGGCGCGAGTCAACTTCCGCGACGACAAGGTGACGCTCATCGCGAACGACATCGCGCCGATCGACCTGTCGCAGATCGGCGTCGCGAAACCGCTGTCGCTCACGATGGCCACCCGGGTGTGCACGCAGGACAAGGTCTCGGCCCTCAAGCAGGTGCTGCAGCGCCACCCGGGCGTGTCCGACGTGCACGTCAAGCTCGTCACCGGCGACGGCGAGGGTCAGAGCACCACGCTCAGGCTGGCCGACACGTTGCGGGTGAACCCGTCGTCGTCGCTAATGGGCGACTTGAAGGCCCTGCTGGGCCCCAACTGTCTGACCTGATCGTTGCACGTGCCGCCTCACGGGCCGGTCGCGACGCCGAATATCCGCTGGAACAGATCCTCGCCGTGGCTGGTGGGCAGTGGCCGGCCGGGGAGGACCCGGAAGGTGCGGTCCCCCGTCGGGAGGCGCTCCGCGCGGAGGAAGGCGTGCCGCGGGTCGTCGGCTTCGGCGAGGCCGCGCGCGAGTTCGTACATGTGCGTCACGTAGACGACCGTGATCCCGCAGTCCCGCATGGTCTCGACGATCCGCCGTGCCAGTGCGGCTCCCTCGCGCTCGTTCGTGGACGCAAGCGATTCGTTGCACAGCAGGAGTGCTCCGGGGTGGATCACGTCCGCGATGGCGCTCATCCGGCCCAATTCCTCCTCCAGCCGGCCCGCGGTGTCGCCGCCGTCCGGCTCCTCGCCGCCGAAGTGGGTGAGTACCTGCGGGTGGACGGGGCCGCGGTACTCCCGTGCTGGTACCGGCATGCCGCATCGCAGCATGAGCTGCGCCGTCCCGATGCTCCGCAGCAGCGTCGTCTTCCCGCCGTGGTTCGCGCCCGTAATCATCGTGACCGTGGCGTCGGCGGTGTCGATGTCGTTGCCTACCAACGATTCCCGGGTCTCCAGGGCGAGCGTGGGGTGATAGAGGCAGCGGCAGGTCAGGCCTCGCGCGGACGGCTCCGGAAAACACCACGGCGCCCCGCGCTCGTCGAGTGCGGCCAGAAGGTTCATGACGGCGCGGTAGAAGCCCAGCTCGTCCGCGATGGTCTGGAAGTACACGGCCACGTGCTCCGCCGCCTGCGCGACGGCGTCCGCCGCGGTGCGGATTCCGCGGCCCGCGAGCACGGTGAGGGCCTCGGCGGCCGTGGGATCGTCGACGTCGAGGTCGATCGCCCCGTCGCGGCCGCGCAGGCGTCGCCATCCCGTGCGGTCCGGGCGGCGCAGCACATGATCCGTCCCGTGCGCCCCGGCGCCCAGCCGGACGCTGATGAGCTCGCCCTTCGCGAACCGGAGCCCCGCGAGGTGCTCCCGCACTGACGAGAGGTACGCGTCGTCGAGATCGGCTGCGATGCAGGAGAAGAAGGCCTCGAAGCCCGCCGACGAGAAGCTCCCGCGCCACCGGTCGCAGGCGGCGCGCAGCTCGACGAACGCGTCCAGGAACATGTCCAGCACGTCGAGCGACCGGTACAGCACCTTGTCGGGGGTGGCGCGCGTGAACAGCCCGAAGTAGTTGTGGCGCTCCCGCTCCACGGCGTTCGCCGCGATCCGCCGTAGCTCGTCGACCGCCTCCGGGTGGGCGAGGCAATCCGAGAGCACCTCGTGGCGGTAGCGGATGTCGTCGGCCGAGGCGACGTCGCCCAGCAGCATCGTCTCCGCGACCCGGTACAGCGCGTCGTCCCCGGCGGCCATCGCGGGGAGCAGACGATCGAGCCCGAGATTCCGCCGCAGTTCCTCGGCCCGCGGGGTGCCGGCGGGACCTTGTGCAGATCCCGGTCGCGGTACAGCAGGCGGGTTCTCACGATGCGATCCGCCGCCGCAGGGTGTCCGGGTCGAGGCCGTGCCGGTGGGCGAGTGCCGCCGCGTGGGCGAGGCCGTGGGGCCGGCCGCGGCGCACGCGGAAGGTGCGGGCGGACGGCTCGGCGGGCACGTCGGCCGTCATGCTCACCACCCCGTCGCCGAGCAGGGCGATCTCGTCGGCGAACGTGACGTAGGCGCACCGCACACCGCGCTCCACGAGCCTGCGGACGACCGCGGAGCCCAGGCGGATCCCGTCCTCCAGCGACGTCGACGCGAAGGTCTCGTTCATCACCACGACGGTGCGTCCCGTTGCGGCGGTGAGGATCTCGCGCATTCCCTCGATGTCTGCCTCCAGCCTGCCGCGTCGGTCGTCGGCGGATTCGGGGCGCTCGAACTGCGTGCACAGCGCGTCGAACAGCCCGATCTCCACGGCGGTGCCCGGCACGGGGAGGCCGAGCGCCGCCAGGTGGTGGATCTGGCCGAAGGCCCGGGCGAGCGCCGTCTTGCCGCCGTGGTTGGGGCCGGTGATCACCAGCACGCGCTCGTCGCGGCCGAGCCGCACGTCGTTGCCCACGACGGGTTCCCCGCGCCGCACCAGGTCCGTCGCCATCGCCAGGTCGACGGTGCCGTGCGCGTCCAGGACGGGATCGGGGGAGAGCGTCGGCAACGTGAACGGGACGCCCTCCGCCTCCAGGCGGGCGACGAAATCCAGGAACCCCAGGTACCAGCGGATCTCGAGGTCTGCGCGGGTCACCGCGGGGTCGCCGGCGCCGGCGTGCCGTTCCCGGAAGCGGGCGAGCGTGCGGAACGCGTCGGGAAACAGGGCCGCGACGTCGGTGAGGATGGCGGCCTCGACACCGTCGAGTCCGGGGCGCACCGGCACGTCCTCGGACCGGCGGGTGGTGTTGTCGATCCGGAAGCGTTCGAAGACGGCGGCGACCTCGGCTCCGTAGTCCGGTTCGCCGTGGTAGCGCCCCACGCGCACGTCGGACTTCTTGATCCGCACGGTGTACTCGACGGCGTCCATCAGCCCCGCCGCCGTTGCCGCGTCGTCCGCCAGCGACCGGTGCTCGTGCGACTCGGACAGCGCGTCGAGGTGGGCGCGCAGGTCGCGCAGTGCCGCGGGCGGGTCCGTCACGGCGGCGAGCACCGACCGTAACTCGGCGACGGCGGCGAGGTATCGGCGAGCTCCGTCGAGGAACCAGGCGTCGCGTTCGGGCGCGAGCCGCAGCCGCTCGGCGTTGGACCGGGCCTCGCGCGTCGCTGCCATCCCGGCACAGAACCGCCGCAACCCCGCCGTGAGGCCCGCGTCCCGCCGCAGGGCACCGCACAGGTCCTGCCGGTACTGCGCGACCGCTACCGTCGGGGCCGGCGCGCGGAACAGCGGAGCGATCTCGGGGTCGTGCGCCGCGGCCTCGGCGACGACGCGATCCATCCCCAGGTCGGCGAAGTGGGCGGGGTCGAGGGGTGGCGTACCGGCGGCGGGTGCGCCGAGGAGGGAGGGGGAGTCCACGACGCACCTCCGCTCTCGCCGTCTCATCACGGCCGGACCGGCGGGTGGCGTCGGCGGCGCCCACGGGGTTCGCCGGTCCCTCGACCGTACGTCCGGCCGGAAGGCGGCGGCAAGCCCCGGCGGACCGCCGCGTCAGGCCCCGGCCGTATCGGCCATCCCGGCGAGGGTGCGCCGCGTGGCGTCGTCGGCGGGCAGCATCGTCTCGACGGCGATCTCGTCGAGCGTGACATCGCGGGGCGCCCCGAAGACGGTCACGGTGTACAGCAGCGACAGCACGGCGGATTCGGTCGCCATGCGCAGCGGGACGGCGATGTCGTCCGCGGCCCGGCCGCCCCGGGCACGGGCTCCACGTCGGGGACCGGGTACGACTCCAACTCGAGGATCAGCGCGGCGAGCTCCTCGTCCGCGGTGCGATCGAGCTGTCGGCGGGCGCGCCGGAGTGCGTTCGCTCGCCAGCGGTCCGGGGAGATGAGGCATCCGGCGAGGCCGTCGGGGTGCAGGGTCGCGCGCAGCATGTTCAGCGGCGGTCCCGCGACCGCCCGCGGGACCAGGTCCAGGAATCGTCGCATCGCGGCGTTGGCCTCGACGACGTTCCAGCGCACGTCGATCGCCACTGCCGGGTAGGGCTCGTGCGCCCGGAGCAGGGCGGTGAGCGCCTCGGCCGCGGGTCCGAGGTCCCGCCACGCGCGCTCCGCATGCACGGGCGCGAAGCCGGCCGCGACGTAGAGGCCGTTGCGCTCGCGCAGCGGGATGTCGAGTTCGTCCGCGAGGCGCTCGATCATCGACCGGCTCGGCAGCGCGCGCCCGGTCTCGAGGCAGCTCAGGTGCCGCGTGGAGACCCCTGCGGCCAGCGCCACATCGAGCTGGGACCGGCGGCGCCGTTCCCGCCATCGCCGCAGCCTTGAACCGATGCTCGTCCCGGTGGCGTCCATGGGGCCAGGCTCGCACGGCCCGGGCGCCGAGTCCATGACCCCGGAGGTCATGGACGGCCGGCGGTCTACGGGGTCACGGTGGTCTCAGGGCCGCCGGCCGTGCGGCCGACGAAGAGGAAGCGAATCATGTTCCTGATCGAGATAGCCCACCCCGCCGACGCGTTCGACGACGCCGACCGTGATCTATTGGCCGACCGGATCCTGGAGCCGCTGCTCGGCGCGGGCCACGGGCCAGCGGAGACGCTGATGCGTGCGGCGCTCGCAACGCACGTCGCGTTCCGTGAGCTGCGCGGCTGGCGCACCGGGGACGGGCCGCCGCAGCCGGGCTTCGCCCCGCCCCTGATCGTCACCGTGACGGTGCCCGACGAATGGCGCGAGGACGGCGGCGCCCGCCACTTCATCGGCGTCGTGCGCGCCGCGGTCCGCCGCCTCGATCACGAGCGGGGCTGGGACCGCGACTTGGGATCGCTGTGGGTGCGGGTGGACGGCGTGCCGGACGGGTGCATCGGGCTCGACGGTAAGCCGGCCACGGCTGCGGACGTCCTGGACTTCCTCACCGAGGTGTACCGGGCGTCGGTCGCGGACGGCCGCGCGCCCGAGGTCCCGGACGGCAAGCTGCTCGATCCGACGTGCGGAATGTTCGTGACGGACGCACCCGGAGTGATCGCGCTCGAGCACGACGGCGTTCGCGTGGGCTTCTGTGCCCAGGGCTGCCGGGACGCGTACGCCCGCGAGCACGGACTACCTGTCTGACGCCTCCCGCAGGAGGGCCGGGCGATCCCGGTGATCGGGGATCGGCGCGAGGGGCGCCCGGGATCGGCTACACCCGGTCGTGGACGGTGCGCGCGGCCCACCAGACGACGGTGCCCGCACCCGCTGCCGTGAGGACGGCCGGGGTGAACGAGGGGACGCCGGTCGCCAACGTGAGGAGCAGGCCGAACGCCAGGACCAGTAGCGCCGCGATCAGTGCCTCCGCCTTGTAGCGGGGCCACCGCACGCCGAACACGTCGACGGTGCGCCGGTCCGCGCGGGCGCGGTCTGCGGAAGTCGAAGATGTGGCGATGGCGGTCATGAAGTTCACTCTAACCCCTGATTGCAATTTCGGCTACCCGAACTCACGCATCGGCGGGTCGGTCTGGGATGATGAACCACGTGTTGCGCTGGATCACCGCAGGAGAATCGCACGGCCCCGCCCTCGTGGCCCTCGTGGAGGGCATGGTCGCGGGCGTCGAGGTCACGTCGTCGGACATCGCCGCCCAGTTGGCGCGGCGGCGCCTCGGCTACGGCCGGGGTGCGCGCATGAAGTTCGAGGCCGACAAGGTCACCATCCTCGGTGGTGTCCGGCACGGTCGTACCCAGGCCGGCCCCGTCGCCATCGAGATCGGCAACACCGAGTGGCCCAAGTGGGAGCAGGTCATGTCGGCCGATCCTGTCGACCAGGAACTGCTCGACGGCATGGCCCGGAACGCGCCGCTCACCCGGCCGCGGCCCGGCCACGCCGACTACTCGGGGATGCTCAAGTACGGATTCGACGACGCCCGGCCCGTCCTGGAGCGCGCGAGCGCCGCGAGACGGCGGCCCGGGTCGCGGCCGGTACCGTCGCCCGCAACTTCCTGCGCCAGGCCTTCGGCGCCGAGGTGGTCAGCCATGTCATCTCCATCGGCGCGTCCGAGCCGTACGCCGGCCCGACCCCGTCGGGCTCCGATCTGGAGCGGATCGACGCATCGCCCGTCCGCGCCTTCGACGAGGCTGCGGAGCAGTCGATGATCGCCGAGATCGAGGCGGCCAAGAAGGACGGGGACACCCTCGGCGGCGTCGTCGAGGTCGTGGTCACGGGTCTGCCGGTGGGCATCGGCTCCGTCGCCTCCGGCGACAGCCGTCTCGACGCGCGCCTCGCCGCCGCGCTCATGGGCATCCAGGCGATCAAGGGGGTCGAGGTCGGCGACGGCTTCGAGACCGCCCGCCGCCGCGGCAGCGCCGCGCACGACGAGATGCTGCCCGACAAGGGCGGCGTGCTCCGCTCGACCAACCGCGCGGGCGGCGTGGAGGGCGGCATGACCAACGGTGAGGAGCTGCGCGTGCGCGCGGCCATGAAGCCGATCTCCACGGTCCCGCGGGCGCTGCGCACCATCGACATGCAGACCGGGACCGAGGCCGTCGCGATCCACCAGCGCAGCGACGTGTGCGCGGTGCCGGCCGCCGGCGTCGTGGCCGAGGCCATGGTGGCGCTGGTCGTCGCCCAGGCGGCGCTCGAGAAGTTCGGCGGCGACAGCCTTGCCGAGACTCGCAGCAACATCGAGCGGTACTCCGAGCAGGTGTCGGCGCGGTTGCAGCGGGTGACGCCCGAGGCGATCTGATGGCCCCCGCGCCGGCGCGCGAACCGGGGCCCGCCGCGATCCTGATCGGCCCGCCCGGCGCGGGGAAGACCACGATCGGTCGCCGCCTCGCGAAGGCCCTGCGCGTGGAGTTCCTCGACATCGACGAGGAGATCGAGCTGCGTGAAGGCCGGTCGATCCCGCAGATCTTCGCCGGCGACGGCGAGTCCGTGTTCCGCGCGATCGAGGAGGATGTGATCGCCGACGTCGTGGCCCACCACCGCGGGGTCGTCTCGCTGGGCGGCGGCGCCGTGCTGTCGGAGACCACCCGCACCCTGCTGCGCCTGCACCAGGTGGTCTACCTCGAACTCACCGAGGACGAGGGGATCCGCCGCACCGTCAACCCGTCCGCGACGGCCCGCCCGCTCCTGGGGGGCGACGACCCCGCCGCCGCGTACCGCGCGCTCATGGCCCGGCGCACCCCGATCTACCGTGAACTCGCGACGATCCGGGTGTCCACCGTGGGGCGCGCACCGTCGTCCGTGGTCCGACAGGTGCAGCGGCGCCTGAAGGACACCGCACCGGGCCGGGAGCGACGCGGCCCTGGCCGAAGCTGCCGGCCGTCCTCCGCACGTCCAGCAAGAACCGATCGGAGTAGTACATGAGCACCATTTCCGGCGAGCCCGTCAAGGTCCGCGTGAACGCGGCCGACCCCTACGACGTGCTGATCGGTCGCGGCCTGCTCGACGAGACCGTCGCCGCGGCCGGCGAGGCCACCAAGGCCGCGATCTTCTACCAGCCGACCCTCGCGGAGACCGCCGAGGTGCTGCGGGAGGCGCTCGCGGCCAAGGGGATCGACGCGCACCGCATCGAGCTGCCCGACGCCGAGGCCGGCAAGGACCTGCAGGTCGCCGGGTTCTGCTGGGAGGTGCTCGGCCGCATCGGCCTGAGCCGTCAGGACGTGGTCTACAGCCTGGGCGGCGGCGCCGCGACCGACGTCACCGGCTTCGTGGCCGCCACCTGGATGCGCGGCGTGCCCGTCGTGCACATTCCCACGACGCTGCTCGCGATGGTCGACGCGGCCGTGGGCGGCAAGACCGGGATCAACACCGACGCGGGCAAGAACCTGGTCGGTTCCTTCCATGAGCCGCGCACCGTGATCGTCGACCTCGCGACACTGGAGACGGTGCCGCGCAACGAGATCGTCGCCGGCATGGCCGAGGTCATCAAGACCGGTTTCATCGCGGACCCGGTGATCCTGGACCTCATCGAGAACGACGCGGAGGCGGCGCTCGATCCCACTGGCGAGGTCCTGCCCGAGCTGGTCCGCCGGTCGATCGAGGTGAAGGCGAAGGTCGTCTCGGCAGACCTCAAGGAGTCGTCGCTGCGCGAGATCCTCAACTACGGCCACACGTTGGCCCACGCGTTGGAGCGCCGTGAGCGCTACCGCTGGCGCCACGGCGCCGCGGTCTCGGTCGGCCTGATCTACGCGGCCGAGCTCGGCCGGCTCGCCGGCCGCCTCGACGACGAGACCGCCGACCGGCACCGTCGGGTACTGGAGTCCGTGGGCCTACCGACGAGCTACGACGCGGACGCCTTCGGACAGCTCCTCGAGTACATGGGCAAGGACAAGAAGAACCGCGCGGGGCTGCTCCGGTTCGTCGTGCTGGACGGGCTTGCGCGCCCGGGGCGGCTCGAGGGGCCGGACCCGTCGCTGCTCGTCGCGGCGTACTCCGCCGTCGCCAAGGAGGGCACCGCGGCCGACGGTTCCGTGCTGCTGTAACCCTCAGAGCCCCAACCGGTCCGCGGTCGCGTCGAGAAGGTACTCGAACAGCTCGTCCGCGGGCTCGAGGGTGTTCGCGAACTGCCCGAACACCTCGAAACTCACGGCCCCGAACAGCTGCGTCCACGCCAGCACCGCCAGCGCGAGCTGGGCGTGGTCGGCTCCGGGGTCACCGCGTCAGCCACGTCCGCCAGCTGCCGGTCCAGCACGCCCGACGGTGCCGCCGTCTCACCCCGGCCCGCGGCCGCGACGCGGGCGAAGGTGCCCGAGATCCTGATCGCCGCGTCGGTGGTCTGTTGCGGCGCACGGTATCCCGGCACGGGGGAGCCGTAGAGCAGCGCGTACTCGTGCGGGTGCGCCAGTGCCCAGGCCCTGACCGCGCGACCGGCCGCCTTCCAGTCCGCGCGCGTCCGCGCCGCCGACCACGGCGACCACCTCGTCGCCGAGCGCGGTGTAGGCCTCGGTGATGAGGGTGGTCAGCAGGGCGTCGCGACTCGGAAAGTACCTGTACACAGCCGACGACGCGAGTCCCAGGTCGCGGGCCACGGCCCGCAGTGACAGCGCCGCCGCGCCCACGTCGCGCAGTTGATCGCGCGCGCTGCGGGTGATCTCGGCGGTCAGTTCGGCGCGGGCGCGCTCGCGGGCGGTTCGTGCGGCGTTCACCCGGCCATCATCGCACCGATACGAAACGAGAGCACTGCTCTTGACAATGGGAGCCTCCGGCGGAGCATTGAATCGAAACGAGAGCAGTGCTCACTATTGGAGGATCTCATGACCGCAGCCGCCGCCGACCGCGTCCGTCCCGGCCGCACCGCCACCGCGTTCAACAACACCGTCGCCTGGCTCGCCCGGCGCGGCCTCTCCCTGTACGGCAGCAAGGAACTGGCGGTGCGCGGCCGGAAGTCGGGGCAGTGGCGCACCGTCCCCGTCAACGTCCTCGTGGTCGACGGTGCCGAGTACCTCGTCGCGGCGCGCGGCGTCACCCAGTGGGTGCGGAACATCCGCGTCGCCGGGGCGGGAGAGCTCCGGCTCGGGCGCACCGTCGAACCGTTCGCCGCCACCGAGGTCGTCGATCCGGCCGCCAAGGTGCCCGTGCTGCGCGCCTACCTGCACAAGTGGGCCTGGGAGGTCGGTGCGTTCTTCCCCGGACTCTCGGCGGAGAGCACGGACGGCGAGCTGGCGGCCGCCGCGGTGCGGTACCCGGTGTTCGTCGTCGACCGGTCCTGACGCGCACCCCGCCGGATCGGGTCCACCGCCGGTACAGTCGGATTCGTGAGCGAGACCCGGACCATCGATCAGTCCAGCGGCGTGCTGGAGGTGCACACCGGCGTGGCCGGCCGGTCGGCCCGGCTGGGGCATCGGCTGGTGCTCGCGCCGGGCGCGTGGCGCACGGTCGTCGAGCTCGACGGTGACCGTCCGGTCGCGCTCACCGTCACCGTCGAGGCGGCCTCGCTCGAGGTGGTCTCCGGGGAGGGTGGCCTGACCCCGCTCAGTGCGCCGGAGCGCGCGGTCGCGACCGCCAACGCGCACCGCTCGCTCAAGGTCAAGAAGTTCCCGTCTATCGAGTTCCGCGCCGCCGAGATCGAGCCGTCCGACAACGGGTTCCGGGTGTGCGGCGAGCTCACGGTGTGCGGCGCTGCCCGGCCGTGCGAGTTCGCCCTGCTGTACGAGGAGGGCGAGCCCGCGCCGACGCTCGCCGCTGCGATTCCGGTGCGCCAGAAGGACTTTGGGATCAAGCCCTTCTCTTTGATGATGGGCACGCTGCAGGTGGCGGACGAGGTCACGGTGATCGCGCGCGCCACGGTCTGAGTCCGTCGCCCCGCGCCCCACCGCCGGGGCGCGCTACCGTGGCGGGATGCCGCAGACCACGACCGACCACGCTCGGCGCCGCGACACCCTCCGCGCCGCCCTCGCGAGCCATGACCCCGCGCTCGACGCCCTGCTCGTCACCAACCTCGACAACGTCCGGTACCTCGCGGGCTTCACCGGCTCCAACGGCGCGGTGCTGATCGCCGCGGACCCGGCCCGCGACGCCATCGCCACCGACGGCCGCTACCTCACCCAGGTGGCCGAGCAGTCGGGCGACCTGCGGGCGGTCATCGAGCGGGACGTGGCGAAGGCCCTGCTCGCCGAGCCGGGCGTCGCGGGCACCGTCGGGTTCGAGGCGACCGCGGTGAGCTACGCCGACCACGCCCGGCTCGCGCCGGAGGCGCACCTGGTCCCGACCACGCGACTCGTCGAGACGCTCCGCGAGGTGAAGGACGCCGGCGAGATCGAGCTGCTCCGGCGCGCCTGCGCCATCAGCGACCAGGCGCTCGCGGCGCTCGTCGACGAGGGGGCGATCCGGCCCGGCGCGACGGAGACGCAGGTCGCGCGGCGCCTGGAGAACCTCATGTACGAGCTCGGAGCGGAGGCGGTCGCGTTCGAGACCATCGTCGCCGCGGGCGCGAACTCGGCGATCCCGCACCACCGGCCCACCGACGCGGTGCTCGCCGCCGGCGACTTCGTCAAGATCGACTTCGGCGCTCGCTTCGGCGGCTACCACGCCGACGAGACCCGCACCTTCGTCCTCGGCGAGCCGGCCGCCTGGCAGCGCGAGATCTACGACGTAGTGCGCGCCGCGCAGGCGGCGGGGCGGGAGGCGCTGGTGCCGGGCCGCGACGTCCGCGAGATCGACGGTGCCGCCCGCGCGGTGATCGAGGCCGCGGGGTACGGCGAGCAGTTCCTGCACGGCCTCGGGCACGGGGTCGGGGTCGAGATCCACGAAGCGCCGACGCTGGGCAAACTCGGCAGCGGTACACTGTCCGACGGTGCTGTGGTCACCGTGGAGCCGGGTGTGTACCTCCCGGGTCGTGGTGGAGTCCGCATCGAGGACACCCTCGTGGTCCATCGCGACGGGCCGGAACTGCTGACGCGCACCACCAAAGACTTGATCGCACTCTAGGAGAATCGACACAACGTGGCATCGACTGCTGATTTCAAGAACGGCCTGGTCCTCAACCAGGAGGGCCAGCTCTGGCAGATCATCGAGTTCCAGCACGTGAAGCCGGGCAAGGGCCCCGCCTTCGTGCGCACGAAGCTCAAGAACGTGGTCTCCGGCAAGACGGTCGACAAGACCTTCAACGCCGGCGTGAAGGTGGACGTCGCCACGGTCGACCGCCGCGATTTCAGCTACCTGTACCACGACGGCACGGACTACGTGTTCATGGACGGCGAGACCTACGACCAGATCAACCTGGACGAGGCGAAGGTCGGCGACGGCGCCCGGTTCCTGCTGGAGAACATGCAGGTCCAGGTCTCGATGCACGAGGGCGAGGCGCTGTTCGTCGAGCTCCCGATCTCGGCCGAGTACGTGGTCTCGCACACCGACCCGGGCCTGCAGGGCGACCGCTCCACCGGCGGCACCAAGCCCGCCACGCTGGAGACCGGCGCCGAGATCAACGTTCCGCTGTTCATCAACACCGGCGACAAGCTCAAGGTCGACACCCGTGACGGCAGCTACCTGGGGCGCGTGAACTCTAAAGTGCCCGATCAGCCTGAATCCCGGCGCCCGAAGAAGTCGGGCGCCCGCCACCGGGCGCGTAAGCGCGCCGTCGACCTGCTGTTCGAGGCGGAGGCGCGCGATGTCACCGATCTCGACGGCCTGCTCGCGGAGCGCCGTGCGCTCGCGGCGGAGGACGCGGCGGTCGCGCCGGTCTCCGAGTACACCGCGCAGCTCGTCACGGGCGTGGGCGTCGATCGTGAGCAGCTCGACTCGGTGATCACCTCGCACCTGACCGGCTGGACGCTGGCGCGCCTGCCGGCGGTGGACCGTGCGATCCTGCGGATCGCCGTCTGGGAGCTGTTCAATGCGGCCGACGTGCCGCCGGCCGTGGTGGTCGACGAGGCCGTCGAGCTCGCGAAGGAGCTCTCGACGGACGATTCGCCGACGTACCTCAACGGCGTCCTCGGCAAGGTCGCGACGCTGGCTCCCCAGGTGCGGTCCGCGGCGGCCGCCCAACCGGCCGACCGGCGCGAGTAGCCCTAGCCCTTCAACCGGGCGGCCAGCGCGCGGGCGTTCCGCAGCGCCAGGGCCTGGACGGTGCCGATCGGGTGGACCCCGCACGCCGTCGGCAGCATCGACGCGTCCGCGATCACCACGTTGGGGGCGTCCCACAGGGCGCTCTCGGGATCCGTGACGCCGCGCCGCTGGGACGCCGCCATCCGGGCGGTGCTCATCGGCTCCGACGAGCCCAGCGCGATCTCGCCGACCCCGTATCCGACGGCGTGCGACCGGTCGAGGAACCCCTCGACCGGTTGTTCGCCCGGCACGTAGTCACCGCCGCGCTGCTGGCCGGTGAAGATCCGCCGCGCCCCGGCGGCCTCGAGGATCCGCACCGCGGTGTCGACGCCCGTGCGCAGGTGCGCGCGGTCGGCCTCCGCGAGGTCGTACCGCACCGACGGTTCGCCGGAGGCGTCCATCACGACCTCGCCCGCGCCGCGGTCGCGGAGCATGACCCGCACCATCGACAGATGGGGGAACTGCCGCATTACGTTGAGGTGCTCCACCGAGTTGCGCCACGGCACGAAGCTGGCGGCCAGCGCGGGCGTCAAGGGGATCGTCTCGTACAGCGCGCCGAATCCGGCGCCGTCGAGGTCGGCGTGGGCGTCGCTGTACCGCGCCGAGGCCGTCCCCTCCCACGGATTCACTGCCTCGCCGAAGAGGCCCAACGCGGTCGCGGTCGGGTGGAGGTGCAGGTGCTTGCCCACGTGCGCGCCGCCGATGTCCGACCGGGCGAGCAGCGCGGGCGTCTCGAAGCCGCCGGCGGCGACGACGACGGCGCTGCAGCGCACCGTCAGCCACGAGCCGCCCGACGTCCGCGCGATGACGGTGCGCGCCCGCCCGCCCTGCACCTCGATGGATCGGGCCTGGGCCCCGGTGACGATGCGGGCGCCGCGCTTCTCGGCGTCGCGGAGCCACGTGCGGCCCGCGTCCTGCCTGCCGGCGATCCGGCTGGCGGGCCCCAGCGCCCTTCGCCCGCGGCCGCCTCGCCGTCGTCGGCGAGGCCCACCGCACGCACCGGCAGCCCCAGCTCGGCGCAGCCCTTCTCGAGCAGCTCGTCGCGCAGCGACAGTGCGGTCGCGGCCTCGGTGACGCCACTGCGGTGCCACACCTCGTCGAGCGCGGCGTCGAGCGACGGCCCCGTGTCGATGCCGCGGTCCGCCCAGTCGGCGCGCACCTTCTCCGACGGCCGGAAGTACCCGCCGTGGGAGACCACGGTGCCGCCGCCGAGGCACCGCGCCGAGAGCAGGTACGACTGCGCGTTCTCGGTCCAGAACGGGCCGGGCGCGTAGAGCTGGGTGAGGTTGTCGAAGTCGGACTCGCCGGCGTCGGTGGGGAGACGTAATCGCCGCGCTCGAGGACCACCACGTCGAGCCCGGCCTCAGCCAGCGCCGCGGCCGCGACCGCCCCGCCCGAGCCGGAACCGACGACCACCACGTCGCACGCCGTCGTCGCGTCGACCTGGTACCGCGTCGGCGTGAGCGGGCGCAGCGCCCGCATCGCCCGCGCCCGGGGCTTCTTCATCGCCGGCTGCCGCGGGTATCCGATCGCGGCCATCAGCTCCGCGCCCGCACCGTGCTCGCCGTCGGCACCGCCCGCCGCGTAGTACGACAGCATGGCGATGTTGCGCAGGCGCTTGAACAGCATCCGCTTCTGCACGAACCGGGAGCGCGCGAGATCGATCAGGACCCGCTCGCGCTCGGGCGCGGCCAGGTCCGCGAACCGCTGTCCGCGGGTGCCCAGAACGGTGGCGCAGAACACCCGGTTGTCGAACAGTGACAGCGACTGCGAGAGCGTCACCCCGTCGCTGTCGCGGGGGCTGCGGTCGGCATAGGAAACGGCCAGGTCACCGGCGCCGAGGGCGCTCGCAGAGGGAACGGCCACGCCGTCGCCCGGGGCGAACGCGTCGACGATCGCGGAGAGCGTCTCGCGCTGCCTGGTCGACAATTCCATGTCCTGAACGTACTGGTATGCTTCGTGTCGCATCAAGGCATCCTTTAAGTCCGTCCCGAGAGGCGGAGCGAGCCGTCCGGAGAGGCGGAGAAGGAGGTCCACATGGCTCGAGAGCTCATGTCCGCGGCAGATGTCACCAGGACGGTGGCACGGATCGCGCATCAGATCATCGAGAAGACGGCCCTGGACACGCCGGCCGCGGGCGAGGAGGCGAACCCGCCCGTCGTCATCTTCGGCATTCCCACGCGCGGTGCGGTTCTCGCCGCCCGGCTGGCCGCCGACATCGAGGAGTTCTCCGGCGTGGCAGTCCCCGTCGGCCACCTCGACATCACCCTCTACCGCGACGATCTGCGGCACAAGCCGCACCGTCCCCTCGAGCGCACCACAGTCCCGCCCCAGGGCGTCGACGGTGCCCTCGTCATCCTCGTCGACGACGTCCTGTTCTCCGGCCGAACGGTGCGCGCCGCGCTCGATTCGCTCCGTGACATCGGCCGCCCGGCCGCGGTCCAGTTGGCGGTGCTGGTGGACCGGGGGCACCGGCAGCTGCCGATCCGCGCCGACTACGTGGGCAAGAACATCCCCACCTCGCGGCAGGAGGACGTCCAGGTGCGGCTGCGGGAGAAGGACGGCGAGGACGCGGTGGTGATCTCGTGACCAGGCACCTGCTCTCGGCGGGCGACCTGCCCCGGGACGAGGCCGAGGAGATCCTCGACGAGGCCGACCGGCTGCAGCAGGCGCTGCTGGGCCGCGAGGTCAAGAAGCTGCCCACCCTGCGCGGTCGCACCGTGATGACGGTGTTCTACGAGAACTCCACCCGCACCCGCGTCTCGTTCGAGGTGGCGGGCAAGTGGATGAGCGCGGACGTGATCAACGTCTCCGCGTCGGGCAGTTCGGTGGCCAAGGGCGAGTCGCTGCGCGACACCGCCCTCACGCTGCACGCCGCCGGCGCCGACGCGCTGATCGTGCGGCACCCCGCCTCCGGTGCGGCGCAACAGATCGCGGCGTGGACCAACTCCGCAGCGGCCCTCGACGGGCTGCCCGGCCCCGTCGTCATCAACGCCGGCGACGGGATGCACGAGCACCCGACCCAGGCCCTGCTCGACGCGCTCACACTGCGCCAGCGCCTTGGTGGCCTCGACGGCCGCAGAGTGGTGATCGTCGGCGACGTGCTGCACAGCCGGGTCGCGCGATCGAACGCGCTGCTGCTGTCCACGCTCGGCGCGGAGGTCGTGTTGGTCGCGCCCCGCACGCTGCTGCCGGTCGGCGTCGAGACCTGGCCGGTCACGGTCGCCGACTCGCTGGAGGCGGAACTGCCCGGCGCCGACGCGGTGATGATGCTCCGCGTGCAGGCCGAGCGGATGAACGGCGGCTTCTTCCCCAGCGAGCGCGAGTACTCGGTGCGCTACGGACTCAACCCACAGCGCGCCGCCCTGCTGCCCGACCACGCGGTGGTGTTGCACCCAGGACCGATGCTGCGGGGCATGGAGATCGGCTACTCCGTCGCCGATTCCGCGCAGGCCGCGATCCTGCAGCAGGTCAACAACGGCGTGCACGTCCGCATGGCGGTGCTCTTCCATCTTCTGGCCAAGGAAGGGGTGCGGAATGACGACCGCTCATCCCGGCACTGCCCACTACTCGCGGGATGGAGGATCCCCGAATGAGCCTGCTGCTCACCAACGTCCGTCCCTACGGCGAGGGCGATCCGGTGGACGTCGCGATCGCCGGCGGCGAGATCACCGCCATCGGACCATCTCTCGCGCCGGCCGACGGCGCGGAGGTCGTCGACGGCGGCGGCAGGGTCCTGTTGCCCGGCTTCGTCGACCTGCACACCCATCTGCGCGAGCCCGGTCGGGAGGACACCGAGACCATCGAGTCCGGTTCCGCCGCCGCCGCACTCGGCGGTTACACCGCGGTGTTCGCCATGGCCAACACCAGCCCCGTCGCCGACTCGGCGGTGGTCACCGACCACGTCCACCGTCGCGGCCAGGAGGTCGGCCTCGTCGACGTGCACCCCGTGGGTGCCGTCACCGTCGGCCTGAAGGGCGAGAAGCTCGCCGAGATGGGCATGATGGCCACCTCCGCGGGCCGGGTGCGGGTGTTCTCCGACGACGGTGTGTGCGTGGCGGATCCGCTGCTCATGCGCCGCGCGCTGGAGTACTCGGCCTCGCTCGGCGTGGTCATCGCGCAGCACGCGGAGGAGCCGCGGCTGACGAAGGGCGCCGTCGCGCACGAGGGCCCCGAGGCCGCGCGCCTGGGCCTCACCGGCTGGCCCCGCGCCGCCGAGGAGGCGATCGTCGCCCGCGACGCCCTGCTCGCCCGCGATGCCGGCGCCCGCGTGCACATCTGCCACGCGTCCACCGCGGGCACCGTCGAGCTGCTGAAGTGGGCCAAGACCCAGGGCATCGACATCACCGCCGAGGTCACGCCGCACCACCTGCTGCTCGACGATTCGCGCCTGCAGACCTACGACGCCGTGAATCGGGTGAACCCGCCCCTGCGCGAGGCTTCCGACGCGGCTGCGCTGCGGGCGGCGCTGCGGGACGGCGTGATCGACTGCGTGGCGACCGATCACGCGCCGCACGCGGAGCAGGACAAGTGCTGCGAGTTCGCCGCCGCCCGCCCCGGCATGCTGGGCCTGGAGACGGCGCTCGCCATCGTCGCGCAGGTCTGTGTCGAGACCGGCGACCTGAGCTGGCGCGACGTGGCGCGGGTGATGAGCGAGAAGCCCGCCAGGATCGCGCGCCTCGACGACCACGGCCGGCCGATCGACGTGGGCGAGCCGGCGAACCTGACGCTGATCGACCCGGACTTGGGGTGGACAGTGCGCGCCGACGAGCTCGCGAGCCGCTCGCGGAACACCCCGTTCGCGGAGCTGAGCTTCAAGGCCAAGCCGGTGCTCACGGTGCTGCGCGGTCGGATCACCGCCCGCGACGGTGCGGCCGCCGAACCGGGGCCGAGGGAGCGGGCGTGAGCGTCAGCGACTTCGCCACGCTCCTGCTGGTGCTGGTGGTGCTCGCCGGACTGTTCTCCCTGATGGCCCTGGGCTGGCGCCGCCGCGGGCAGCGGCAGGCCGCGTCGGTGGGCGAGATCCCGAGCACCCCCGAGCAGCTCAGCGAACTGGTCTTCGGGCCGGTGTCCGGCGTCTACGTCGGAAGCACCGTGGCGCCCCACTGGCAGGATCGGGTCGCGGTGGGGGACTGGGGGTACCGGGCCACCGTGAACCTGAGCCGCTACGCCGACGGCTACCTGATGGAGCGCGGGCGCGGCAACCCGATGTGGATCGCGGACGAGTACCTGGTGGAGGTCCGCCGCGCCTCCAAGCTGGCCGGAAAGGTGATGCCCGGTGACGGCCTTCTGGTGTTGCGCTGGGAACTGCCCACCGGCACCGTCGTGGACACGGGCTTCCGCGCCGACGACAAGACGACGTATCGAAAACTGATGGACGTGAGGGAAAGTTAGATGGCTGCCGACAACAAAGCACTCCTGGTTCTCGAAGACGGGACCGTGCACCGCGGGGTCGAGTTCGGCGCCGTCGGGCAGACCCTCGGCGAGGCCGTCTTCTGCACCGCGATGACGGGTTACCAGGAGACGCTCACCGACCCGTCGTACGCGCGGCAGATCGTGGTGGCGACCGCCCCGCAGATCGGCAACACCGGCTGGAACCGTGAAGACGGGGAGAGTCGCGCAGCCGCCGGGAGTGGAGCGAGCGGGCCGAATCAGGACAGTGGCACGATCTGGGTCGCCGGCTACGCCGTGCGCAACCCCACGCGCCGGGTGAGCAACTGGCGCGCCAGCGGCTCGCTCGACGCCGAGCTGGTGGACCAGGTGGTCGGCATCGCCGGCATCGACACCCGAGCCCTGGTGCGCCGCCTGCGTGACCACGGCTCCATGCGCGCCGGGGTGTTCTCCGGCGACGCCCTTGCTCCCGACGCCGAGCTCCTCGACCGGGTGCGGGAGCAGCCGTCGATGAAGGGGCAGAACCTGATCGGCGAGGTCTCGACCACCGCGTCATACACGATCGAGCCCGAGGGCGAGGCTCGCTTCACCGTGGTCGCCGTCGACCTCGGCATCAAGACCAACACCCCGCGCATGTTCGCCGAGCGCGGCATGCGGGTGCACGTGGTGCCCTCGACGATCACGCTCGACGAGGTGCGCTCCTTCAACCCGGACGGCTTCTTCCTCTCGAACGGCCCCGGCGACCCCGCCACGGCCGCGCACGAGGTGGAGCTGACCCGCGGCGTGCTGGACGCCGGCCTGCCGCTGTTCGGCATCTGCCTGGGCAACCAGTTGCTCGGCCGGGCCTTCGGCCTGGACACCTACAAGATGAAGTTCGGACACCGCGGCATCAACATCCCGGTAGTCGAGGACTCGACGGGCAGGATCTCGATCACAGCGCAGAACCACGGGTTCGCGCTCGAGGGCGAGCGCGGGCAGGAGTTCGGCACCGACTTCGGTCGCGCCCGCGTCAGCCACGTCTGCGCGAACGACGGCACCGTCGAGGGCGTCGAACTGCTGAGCGGCCGCGCCTTCTCCGTCCAGTACCACCCGGAGGCCGCGGCGGGACCGCACGACGCCGCCTACCTCTTCGACAAGTTCGCAAGCATCATGAGCACCACGGGAGAGAAGTAATGCCGCGCCGCACAGACATCCAGCACGTCCTGGTGATCGGCTCGGGTCCGATCGTGATCGGCCAGGCCTGTGAGTTCGACTACTCGGGCACCCAGGCCTGCCGCGTCCTGCGCGCCGAGGGACTGCGCGTCTCGCTGGTGAACTCGAACCCGGCCACGATCATGACCGACCCCGAGTTCGCCGACGCGACCTACATCGAACCCATCACCCCGGAGTACATCGAGAAGGTCATCGTCGCCGAGCGCGACAAGGGCTTCCCGATCGACGCCGTGCTGGCCACCCTCGGCGGCCAGACGGCGCTCAACGCGGCCGTCGGCCTGCACGAGCAGGGCATCCTCGACAAGTACGGCGTCCGCCTGATCGGCGCCGATTTCGACGCCATCCAGCGCGGCGAGGACCGTCAGATGTTCAAGGACATCGTCGCCAAGGTCGGCGGCGAGTCCGCCCGGTCCAAGGTCTGCTTCACCCTCGACGAGTGCAAGGAGACGGTCGCCGACCTCGGCTACCCCGTCGTCGTGCGGCCGTCGTTCACGATGGGCGGCCTCGGCTCCGGCATGGCCTACGACGAGGCCGACCTCGTCCGCATCGCGGGCGCCGGCCTGGCCGCCTCGCCGACCGCGAACGTGCTCATCGAGGAGTCGATCCTCGGCTGGAAGGAGTACGAGCTCGAGCTGATGCGCGACGGCCGCGACAACGTGGTGGTCGTCTGCTCGATCGAGAACGTCGACCCCGTCGGCGTGCACACCGGCGACTCGGTCACGGTGGCGCCGGCCATGACGCTCACCGACCGCGAGTACCAGATCATGCGCGACCAGTCGATCGCGATCCTCCGCGAGGTGGGCGTCGACACCGGCGGTTGCAACATCCAGTTCGCACAGGACCCGCGCGACGGCCGCCTGGTCACCATCGAGATGAACCCGCGCGTCTCGCGCTCCTCGGCGCTGGCGTCCAAGGCCACCGGCTTCCCGATCGCCAAGATCGCCGCGAAGCTCGCCGTGGGCTACACGCTCGACGAGATCCTCAACGACATCACGGGCGAGACCCCGGCGTGCTTCGAGCCGACGCTCGACTACGTCGTCGTCAAGGCCCCGCGGTTCGCCTTCGAGAAGTTCCCCGGCGCCGACGACACCCTCACCACCACCATGAAGTCGGTGGGCGAGGCCATGAGCCTGGGCCGCAGCTTCGCCGAGGCCTTCGGCAAGGTGATGCGCTCGCTGGAGACCAAGCGGCACGGTTTCTGGACCGGCGCGCCCGTTGAGGGGACCCTGGACGAACTCCTCGAGGAGATCAAGGTCCCCAAGGACGGCCGGTTCTACCTCATCGGCCGCGCCTTCGAGCTGGGCGCCACCGTCGAGCAGGTCTTCGACGCCACCGCGATCGATCCCTGGTTCCTCGAGGAGATCAAGGCCGTCGTCGACCTCGGCACGGACGTCCGCGACGCCGACCTGACCCCGGATCTGGTGCGGCTGGCCAAGACCCACGGCTTCTCCGACCTGCAGATCGCCGAGCTCCGGGGCGTGAGCGAGGACGAGATCCGCGCGTACCGGCACGAGCACGGCATCCGGCCCGTCTACAAGACGGTCGACACCTGCGCCGCCGAGTTCGAGGCGAAGACGCCGTACCACTACAGCAGCTACGAGGTCGACCCCGCGGCCACCAGCGAGGTGGCTCCGCAGACCGAGCGGCCCAAGGTGCTGATCCTGGGCTCGGGCCCGAACCGCATCGGCCAGGGCATCGAGTTCGACTACTCGTGCGTCCACGCCGCGCTGACGCTGAGCGAGGCCGGGTACGAGACCGTGATGATCAACTGCAATCCCGAGACGGTGTCCACCGACTACGACACCGCCGACCGGCTCTACTTCGAGCCGCTGACGTTCGAGGACGTCCTCGAGGTGTACCACTCGGAGCAGCGCTCCGGCGAGGGCGGCCCGGGCGTCGTCGGCGTCATCGTCCAGCTCGGCGGGCAGACGCCCCTCGGCCTCGCCGCGCGCCTCAAGGCGGCGGGCCTGCCCATCGTCGGCACCTCGCCCGAGGCGATCGACCTCGCCGAGGACCGCGGCGAGTTCGGCCGCGTGCTCACCGAGGCCGGCCTCCCGGCGCCCAAGTTCGGTACCGCCACCACGGCCGACGGTGCGCGGGACGTCGCGGCCGGCATCGGGTACCCGGTGCTCGTGCGCCCCTCGTACGTGCTCGGTGGCCGCGGCATGGAGATCGTCTACGACGAGCAGGCGCTCCTCGATTACATCTCCCGCGCCACGGAGCTCGCTCCGGACCGGCCGGTCCTCGTGGACCGGTTCCTGGAGGACGCCGTCGAGATCGATGTGGACGCGCTCTGCGACGCCACCGGCGAGGTGTTCATCGGCGGCATCATGGAGCACATCGAGGAGGCCGGGATCCACTCCGGCGACTCGGCCTGCACCCTGCCGCCCACCACCCTGGGGCGCGCCGACATCGACGCGGTGCGCGCCGCCACCGAGGCGCTGGCCCGCGGGATCGGCGTGCACGGCCTGATGAACGTGCAGTACGCGCTCAAGGACGACGTGCTCTACGTCCTCGAGGCCAACCCCCGCGCGTCGCGCACGGTGCCCTTCGTCTCGAAGGCCACCGCGGTCCAGCTGGCCAAGGCCTGTGCCCGGGTCATGCTCGGCCAGACCATCGCCGAGCTGCGGGAGCAGCAGATCCTGCCCGCCGAGGGCGACGGCTCGCGGATGCCGATCGACGCCCCGGTCTCGGTCAAGGAGGCGGTGCTGCCGTTCAACCGGTTCCGCCGCGCGGACGGCACCGGCGTCGATTCGCTGCTGTCGCCCGAGATGAAGTCCACCGGCGAGGTGATGGGCGTCGACCGCGACTTCGGTACCGCCTTCGCCAAGTCGCAGACCGCGATCAGCGGCTCGCTGCCGGCCACGGGCAACGTCTTCGTCTCCGTGGCGAACAAGGACAAGCGCGCTCTGATCTTCCCGGTCAAGCGGCTGGCGGACCTCGGCTTCACCATCCTCGCGACCGAGGGCACCGCGGACGTGCTGCGTCGCAACGGGGTCCAGGTGCAGACCGTGCTCAAGCACTCGGACGTCATCCCCGAGGGCGAGCAGTCGATCGTCGAGAAGATCAAGGCCGGCGAGGTGGGCCTGATCATCAACACGCCGTACGGCAACGCCGGACCCCGCGTGGACGGCTACGAGATCCGCACCGCCGCGGTGCAGGCCTCCGTGCCGTGCGTGACCACGGTGCAGGGCGCCTCCGCGGCCGTCCAGGGCATCGAGGCGGCGCTGCGCGGCGGCATCGGGGTCAAGAGCCTGCAGGACATGCACGCCGCCCTGGTGAACCTGTGACGTTCGCGCAGCGGGTCGCCGCGGCGGTGGCGGACCGCGGGCGGTTGGTGGTGGGGATCGACCCGCACCCGCCGCTGCTCGCGGCGTGGGGGCTGTCCGACGACGCCGCAGGCGTGCGCGAGTTCGGCCTGCGCTGCGCCGAGGCCTTCGCGGGCGAGGTCGGCTTCGTCAAGCCGCAGGTCGCCTTCTTCGAGCAGTTCGGCGCCGCCGGGATGCTCGCACTCGAGGAGGTGATCGCGGCGTGCCGGGAGGCCGGCACCGTCGTGATCGCCGACGCCAAGCGCGGCGACATCGGCTCCACCATGGCCGGTTACGCGCGGGCCTGGCTCGGCGACTCGCCCCTGGCGGCCGACGCCGTCACGCTCTCGCCGTACCTCGGCTACGGCTCCCTCGCACCCGCGGTCGACGCCGCCCGGGCGGCCGGCCGGGGCGTGTTCGTGCTCGCGCGCACGTCGAATCCCGAGGGCGCGCAGGTGCAGGCCGACGGTGTCGGGCAACGCATCGTCGACGCCGCGCGCGCCGACAACGCGGACGGGACGGGCACCGTCGGGCTGGTAGTGGGTGCCACCCGCGAACATGGTCTTGACCTGGACGGGCTGGGTGGGCCCGTCCTGGCGCCCGGCCTGGGCGCGCAGGGAGCGACGCCCGCGGACGTGGCGACGATCTTCGGCGCCGGGGGCACCGTGCTGCCCAGCTCGTCGCGGCAGGTGCTGTCGGCGGGCCCGACGGTGCCGTCCCTGCGCGCCGCCGCGCGCGCCGTCCGGGACGAGGTCGAGGGCGCCCTCGGCGGTCGTTGACCAGCGCGTCCGCCGCTGGCGACACGCCCGACACGCGCGGAGGCCCGTGTGACTTGCGACTATCGCCGCAGGTCACATGAGTTTCACCTGTCACACGCCGAGTGGCGCGAGAACTCGCAGGTGGGGGACTGAAACCGTTGTGGGGCAACATTTCTCGATTGCAAGCTGAGGCGGTGTGCAGGGGCTGGGCAGGGGCCTGCTCCGATACCTACATCACCGCCAAACCGCAGGTGAGAGGGGGTGGGGTTCCCACGAGGAGCGAAACGTGGGTACCGTCGCTTCAGTCGCAAGTTTGCGGCAGGACCAAGTACATCGAAGACGGAGGAATCGTGGCCCTTCCCCAGTTGACCGACGAGCAGCGCGCTGCTGCTCTGGAGAAGGCAGCTGCCGCTCGCCGCGCACGCGCCGAGCTGAAGAACCGGCTGAAGAGCGGCGGCACCACCCTGCAGCAGGTGCTGAAGGACGCGGAGACCGATGAGGTGCTCGGCAAGATGAAGGTCTCGGCTCTGCTCGAGGCCCTGCCCAAGGTGGGCAAGGTCAAGGCGCAGGAGCTCATGACCGAACTGGAGATCGCCCCACCCGCCGCGTGCGCGGCCTGGCGACCGGCAGCGCAAGGCGCTGCTCGAGAAGTTCTCCGCCTGACACACCACGTGTCCGGAGTAGTTCCCGCGGGCCGGAGGGGCCGACTGGTGGTACTGGTCGGCCCCTCCGCCGTTGGTAAGTCATCGGTGGTCGGCAGGCTCCGCAGCGAGGTGCCCGACCTGTTCTTCTCGGTCTCCGCCACGACGCGCGATCCGCGCCCCGGCGAGGTGGACGGCCGGGACTACCATTTCGTCGGCGATCAGGGCTTCGACCGCCTCATCGCCGACGGCGACCTGCTCGAGTGGGCGGAGATCCACGGCGGGCTACAGCGGTCGGGGACGCCCGCGCGGCCTGTGTACGAGGCGCTCGACGCCGGGCGGCCCGTGCTCGTCGAGGTGGACCTCGCCGGCGCGGCCAGCGTCAAGGCGGCACTGCCGGAGGCGTTGACGGTGTTCCTGAGCCCGCCCACCTGGGAGGAACTCGAACGCCGGCTGCGTGGTCGTGGCACCGAGAGTGCCGAGAAGATCGAGCGCAGGCTCGAGACCGCGCGAGCCGAAATGGCGACCCGGGACTCGTACGACGCGGTCGTCGTGAACGACGACTTGGACCGGGCCGTGGCCGAGTTGGTATCCTTACTGGTCGGCCCCGTCGCGCCACGCGCGTAGACTGGGTCGCACTAGCGAACTTTTGATGATCGTCTGACGTAGGAGACGCGTGAGCACCACCACCACTGAGGCCGTGTACGACCAGCCGCTCGGCATCACGAACCCGCCGATCGACGAACTGCTCGAGCGCACCTCGTCGAAGTACGCGCTCGTGATCTACGCGGCCAAGCGTGCCCGCCAGATCAACGACTACTACAACAGCCTGTCCGACGGCATCCTCGAGTACGTCGGCCCGCTCGTCGAGCCGGGCCTGCACGAGAAGCCGCTGTCGATCGCGATGCGCGAGATCCACGAGGATCTCCTGGAGCACACCGAGGGCGAGTGAGCTGACGCGCCCATGATCATCGTCGGTGTCGGCGGCGGCATCGCCGCCTACAAGGCGTGCGCCCTGGTCCGGCACTTCACCGAACGTGGGCACGAGGTGCGGGTGATCCCCACCGAATCGGCGCTCAAGTTCGTGGGTGCCGCCACCTTCGAGGCGCTGTCGGGAAACCCCGTCCAGACGGGGGTCTTCGAGTCGATCCCCGAGGTGCCGCACGTGCGCCTCGGTCAGTCGGCCGACCTCGTCGTGATCGCTCCGGCGACCGCCGACCTGATGGCCCGGGCCGCACAGGGCCGGGCGGATGACCTCCTGACCGGGACGCTGCTCACGGCGCGCTGCCCCGTGGTGTTCGCGCCGGCGATGCACACCGAGATGTGGGAGCACCCCGCCACCCGCGCCAACGTCGCGACGCTGCGTGAACGCGGCGCGGTGGTCATCGAGCCGGCGTCGGGCCGCCTCACCGGCAAGGACACGGGCGCGGGCCGCCTGCCGGAGCCCGATGAGATCGGCGCCCTCGCCGATCTGCTGCTGGAGCACCCGGGCGCCCTGAACCGCGACCTCGAGGGCCGCAAGGTCGTCGTCTCGGCGGGCGGCACCAAGGAGGCGCTCGACCCCGTCCGCTACCTCACCAACCGGAGCTCGGGGAAGCAGGGCTACGCCCTGGCCCGGATCGCCGCGCAGCGGGGCGCGCGGGTCACCCTGGTCGCCGGCAACACGGTCGGGTTGTCCGAGCCACCGGCGGTCGACGTGGTGCGCATCGCGTCCGCGCTCGACCTGCAGGCGGCGATGACCGAGCACGCGGCGGATGCTGACCTCGTGATCATGGCGGCGGCGGTCGCCGATTACCGTCCGGCCGAGGTCGCCGCGACGAAGCTCAAGAAGGGCGCCGACGGCACCAGTGCCGCGCTGGAGACGATCACGATGATCGAAAACCCCGATGTACTCGCCGGCCTGGTGGCGGCCCGCCGCGACGGCGGGCTGCGGCAGGGCTCGGTGATCGTCGGGTTCGCGGCCGAGACCGGCGACGCCGACGGTTCCGTGCTCGACTACGGCCGGGCCAAGCTGCGGCGCAAGGGCTGCGACCTCCTGGTGCTCAACGCGGTCGGCGACGGTCGTGCGTTCGAGGTCGACGAGAACTCGGGCTGGCTGCTCGGCGCGGACGGGAACGAGACCGCGCTGCCACTGGGTTCGAAGTCCGTCATGGCCGCGCGCATACTGGACGCGGCTGTCGCGCAGGTGCGCGCGGCCCGCTAGATTATTGAATCGCAAACGAAGTCGAGAGGACGTCCGAAACGTGGTTGCCGGATTCGCCAATTCCGCCCATCGCCTGTTCACCAGCGAGTCGGTCACCGAGGGACACCCCGATAAGATCTGCGACGCGATCTCCGACTCGGTGCTCGACGCGCTGCTCGCGGAGGATCCGACCTCGCGCGTCGCGGTCGAGACGCTCGTCACGACCGGCCAGGTGCACGTCGCGGGCGAGGTGACCACCTCGGCGTACGCCGACATCCCGCACATCGTGCGCGACAAGGTGCTGGAGATCGGCTACGACAGTTCCGCCAAGGGCTTCGACGGAAACTCCTGCGGCGTGAACATCGCGATCGGCGCGCAGAGCCCCGAGATCGCGCAGGGCGTGGACCGGGCCTACGAGCACCGAGTCGACGGCGGCGAGGACGAGATCGACGCCCAGGGTGCGGGCGACCAGGGCCTGATGTTCGGGTACGCCTGCTCGGACACCCCGGAGCTCATGCCGCTGCCGATCTCGCTGGCGCACCGGCTCTCCCGTCGGCTCACCGAGGTCCGCAAGAACGGCACGTTGCCGTACCTGCGCCCCGACGGCAAGACCCAGGTCACCATCGAGTACGCCGGTGAGCAGCCGGTCCGCCTGGACACGGTGGTCATCTCGAGCCAGCACGCGGCGGACATCGACATCGACGGCATGCTGACCCCGGACCTGCGCGAGCACGTGCTCGGCGCGGTGATCGCCGACCTGAACCTGCCCAGCCTGGACACGTCCGAGGTGCGGCTGCTCGTGAACCCCACCGGCAAGTTCGTGCTCGGCGGCCCGATGGGTGATGCGGGGCTGACCGGCCGCAAGATCATCGTCGACACCTACGGCGGCATGGCCCGCCACGGCGGCGGCGCCTTCTCCGGCAAGGACCCGTCGAAGGTGGACCGCTCCGCCGCCTACGCGATGCGCTGGGTCGCCAAGAACGCCGTCGCCGCGGAGCTGGCCGAGCGGATCGAGGTGCAGGTGGCGTACGCCATCGGCAAGGCCGCACCGGTCGGCCTGTTCGTGGAGACGTTCGGCACCGAGAAGATCGACCCCGCGAAGATCCAGCAGGCGATCACCGAGGTGTTCGACCTGCGGCCGCGCGCGATCATCAACGACCTGGACCTGCTGCGGCCGATCTACGCACCGACCGCCGCGTACGGTCACTTCGGTCGCACCGATATCGACCTGCCGTGGGAGCACACCGACCGGGTGGACGCGCTCCGCGCCGCGGCGGGCCTCTGACACCGGTCACCACCGGCGTGGCCGGTCCCGGCCCCGCCGAGGCGGCACAGGCCGCCGTCGAACTCCCGATCGCCCGGGTGCTGCCCCTGCTCCAGGTCAGCCACCTCGACCGGGAGTTCGACTATCTGGTGCCCCCGGACCTCGATGCGGCGGCGCAGCCCGGCGTGCGGGTGCGCATCCGGTTCTCGGGGCGGCTCGTCGACGGCTACCTCCTCGAACGGCTCCCGCGGACCGACCACGAGGGACGCCTCGCGCGGCTCGATCGGGTCGTCTCACCGCTACCCGTCCTGACGGGGCCCGTACTCGCGCTCGTGACGGAGGTCGCCGCACGGTATGCGGGCACCCGCGCCGACGTGCTCCGGCTGGCGATACCGCCCCGGCACGCCCGGGTCGAGAAGACGGTGCTCGAACAGGACCCGCCGGAACCGGCGCGCCCGGAGGCACCGTCGGACCCGCTGGGTGAGTACACGCACGGCCCCCAGTTCGCGGCGGCCGCGGTCGCGGGGCGCGCGCCCCGCGCCGCCTGGCAGGCGCTGCCGGGTGAGGACTGGGCGGCCCGACTCGCCGAGCTCGCCGCCACCGTCGTCGCGGCCGGCCGCACGGTGCTGCTCATCGTGCCGGACCAGGCGGACCTGGACCGCCTCGCGGCGGCCTGCGCGGACCTCGCCCCAGCGGTGCTCGCCGCGGGACTGGGGCCCTCGGCACGGTACCGGCGGTGGCTGCTCGCGCGCCTCGGCCGCGCGCGGGTCGTGATCGGCACGCGCAGCGCCGCGTTCGCGCCCTTGCCGGACCTGGGACTCGTCGCGCTGTGGGACGACGGCGACGAGTCGCTGGTCGAGCCGCGCGCGCCGTATCCGCACACGCGCGAGGTGCTGGCGCTGCGGGCGTACCAGGAGTCCGCGGCGCTCGTCATCGGCGGTTTCGCGCGGACGCCCGAGGCGCAGGCGCTCGTGGACGCGGGTTGGGTCGCGGAGATCGTGGCGCCCCGTGCGCTCGTGCGGCAGCGTTCGCCGCACATCGCCGGGGTGGCGGACTCCGACATCGCCCTCGCCCGGGACCCGCTGGCCCGATCGGCGCGGTTGCCGGCCGCCGCGTTCGCGGCCGCCCGCGCCGCGCTCGACGCCGACCGGCCGGTGCTGGTTCAGGTGCCGCGCCGGGGGTACGCCCCGGCGCTGTCGTGCGAGCGGTGCCGCACCCCGCGCGTTGCCGGCGGTGCCACGGGCCGCTCGAGCAGGCCGCCGGCGGGGTCCTGCGCTGCCGGTGGTGCGATCACGCCGACGGGGGTACCGCTGTCCCGCGTGCGGCGGGACCGCGATGCGCGCCGTGATCGTCGGGGCGAGCCGCACCGCGGAGGAGCTGGGGCGGGCGTTCCCGGGGGCGGCCGTCACGATGTCGGGGGGCGAGTCGGTGCTCGCGGAGGCGCCGGCCGGCAAGCGGCTGGTGGTGGCCACGCCCGGTGCGGAGCCGGTGGTGCCCGGCGGCTACGGCGCCGCGCTGCTGCTCGACGGCTGGCTGCTGCTCGGCCGCGCCGACCTGCGGGCGGGGGAGGAGACCCTGCGCCGCTGGATGAACGCGACGGCGCTCGTCGCGCCGGACGGCACAGTGGTGTGCGGCGCCGACGCGGGCATCCCCGCGGTGCAGGCGCTGATCCGCTGGGACGCGGCCGGATTCGCGGCCTCCGAGCTCGCCGAACGGGCCGAGGTCGGCTTCCCGCCCGCGACCCACCTCGCGGCGCTCGACGGTGCCGAGCGGGACATCGTCGCGGTCGCGGAGGCCGCGGAGCTGCCCGCCGGGGCGGAGGTGCTCGGCCCCGTCGACCTGCCGCCCGGCGTCCGGGTGCCGGGCGCGCCCGACGACGGTCCGCCGCCGCAGCGGCTGCTGGTGCGCGTCGCGCGGAGGGAGGGCCGGTCGCTCGCCCGCGCGCTGTTCGTGGCGCAGGTGGGGCGCAGCCTGCGCCGCGAGGGCGATCCCGTGCGGATCCAGATCGACCCGCTGCGGATCGGCTAGCCGCGGGGCAGCCGCGCCGACACGGCGTCGATCGACAGCCGGATCATGTACTCGAACTCGGCGTCGGCGTCGAACCGGGCGAGATCGCCGGCGACCGCCTCGACCGCGGGGAGGCCGCACCCCGCGAGAACCGTGCGCCGGCGCTCGATCGCCGCGGCGTCCGTGACGCCGAACGTGGGCGCCGCGTCCACCTCGCGCAGCAGGGTGCCGACGAGGGTGGACAGGAGGGACCGGAGCAGGTGGACCGCCTCGACCGGGGCGAAACCCGCCCCCAACAGCACGTCGAGGATCGACTGCGTCGGCCGCAGCGCCGCGAGGGACTGCACCTGGCGGGTGAGGACGAGCTCGGCGGCGCGCGGATGCGCGAGCGCCGCGTCACGGAACGCGTGCGCGATCGCCGTGAGATCGCCGGGCAGATCGCCGGTGGGCACGTGGACGACGATCGACGACAGGATCGCCTCAGCGATTGCGTCGAGCAGGTCCTCCTTGTCGCGCACGTGGTTGTACAGGCTCTTCGGGTCCACGCCGAGATGCTTGGCGACGGACCGCATGCTCACGTCCGAGATCCCGTGCTCGTCGATCTGCGCGAGGGCCGCAGTCACGATCGCGGCGCGCGTCAGCCGCGGCGCGCCCAGAGCGGGACGCCCGCGCCGGCGCGCCGGGGAGCTCATGAACCCCATTGTCCCCTATTTTCGACACCCCGAAATATCCACATCGTGGGTAAAATGGCGTCCATGAACAGCCTTCCCGCCCGTTTCGCGATGCCCTCCGAGTCCGTCCTGCGGGCGCGCGAGACGCTCGTGCTCGACCACTTCGCGGACGAGGTCCGGCAGGACTGGGACGCGACGCTCGCGACCTTCCCGCACCCGCGGTACGAGCTGATCGCGCAGATGACGGTGCACGACGGTGGCGCGGAGGTGCGCGGCTACTACGTCGACACCCGGGTCGCGTTCCCGGACCAGGATCACGAGCTGATCGCCCTGCGGCACTCCGCGGACGCCGTGATCGTCGAGTTCTGGCTTCGCGGGACGCATCGCGGCCCGCTCGGGCCCATCCCGCCCACGGGCTCGCGCCACCGTACGCGGATGACCGCGTACTTCGTCTTCGACGAGGCGGAGAACCTTGTGGCGGAGCGGATCTACTTCGACCAGCTGACGATCCTCCGGCAACTGATCGCCGGGCTGGACCTGCGGACCCCGTCGGGCCTGATCACTCTCGGCCGCGTGCTCATCGGGGCCCTGCGGATGTCCGGAGGCGGGCCCGATCCACGGCTGCACCGGACGCCGCCGCCGGACCTCGGCGACTGAACCGGGTCGCTACTACTCCGCTTCGGCTTCGTCCGGGGCCTCGGGCGGTTCGGCGACGGGATCCGGGCGCGGTTCGTCGGCGTCCTCGGGCTCGGCCGCGACCTCGATCGGGCCGCCGCCCGATTCGGCGGCCGCGCCGGATTCGATGGGGCCGGAACCGGAGTCGGTGGGCTCGCCGACCTCGCGCGGGGCGTTGCCGGATTCGATGGTGGCGGTGGGTGCGGCGGTCTCCTCGTCTTCGGCGGAGGCGACGGCGGTCCCGCCGAGACTGATGGCGAAGGCGACGAGAACGGTTGCGATCGTGCGCATATCGAGATCCTCGATGGTGGGCGGCGGAGGCAGCGACTCTTCCTTCATCGCGCCGCCCACGCTACGCCGGTCGCCGCCGCGGCGCAGGGGGCGAACTAGTCTCGACGCGTGAGCGAGACGGGATTCCGGGCGGGATGGGCGAAAGCGGACATCACGGGCGAGCCGTGGGGCGTCGGCCTGATGGGGTACGGGATGCCCGGCCAGCGCGGCCGGGGTCTGATGACCCGGCAGTGGGCGCGGGCATTCGTGTTCGCGGCCGGCGGCGAGCGAGTGGCGTTCGTGGTGGCCGACATCGGCATGTTCTTCCAGGCCTCGGTCGACGAGATCACCGACCGCCTCGCCGCCGCGACATCCGGACGGCTGTCGGCCGAGAACGTGGTGCTCACCGCGACCCACACGCACTGCGGGCCGGGCGGGCACGGCCGGCACCGCCTCTACAACATCACCACGCTGGGCCACCACCGCCGCACCTTCCACCGCCTGGTGGACGGGGTGGTGCGGGCGGTCCTCGAGGCCGAGGCGGCCGGCGCCCGCCGACCTGACGCTCGCCCGCGGCGAACTGCACGACGCCTCGGTCAACCGCAGCCCGAGCTCGTTCGACCGCAACCCCGACGCCGCACGCCTACCAGGACGGATCGACCCGGCCGTCACCCTGCTGCGGATCGAGCGGGACGGGCGGCTCCGCGCGGCCGTCGACTGGTTCGCGGTCCACTGCACCTCCATGACCAACGCCAACCGGCTGATCAGCTCGGACAACAAGGGCTGGGCGGCCGCTGCGTGGGAGCGCGAGCGGCGCCCCGCCGACCCGGGGTTCGTGGCGGCCTTCGCGCAGAGCAACTCCGGCGACATGTCGCCCAACCTGGGCGGAAGCGCCGGTCACGGGCCGACGGACGACGAGCGCGAGAACACCGTGGAGATCGGTAGGCGGCAGCTCGTTGCGGCGCAGCGGCTGGCGACGGGACCGGGCGACCCGCTCGAGGCGGTGATCGGCCACCGCCTCACGCGCGTCGACTTCGGCACCGCCGCGACCGCCGCCGGACCCACGGGCCGGGCTGTTCTCGGGGCCGCCTTCGCCGCCGGTACCAGCGACGGCCTGGGGTCCCCGTTGTTCGCGCAGGGCCTCGGCAACCGCATCGGGGCGCTCTCCCGCCTGCTCTACCGGCGGTCGCCGCGCTGGCGGCCCGGCAGGCCCCCAAGGAGATGCTGCTCCCGGTCGGCGCACTCGGCTGGGTCCAGGAGCGACTCCCGGTGCAGGTGATCCGGCTGGGCCGGCTGCACCTGGTGTGCCTGCCGGTGGAGGTCACCGTGACCGCGGGCGCGCGCCTGCGGGAGGCCGTCGCCGAGGCCGCCGGGATCGCCGCTGCCGACGTCCTGATCCAGGGCTACGCCAACGGCTACGCGCACTACCTGACCACGCCGGAGGAGTACGACGCGCAGCGCTACGAGGCCGGGAGCACGATCTTCGGCCGCAACCAGCTGGCCGCGTTCACCGAGGCGGCGCAGGCGCTGGCCGCCGACCTGGCCGCCGGGCGCCCGAGCGCGCCCGGTACGCCGCCGCCGCGGCGCCGGGCCGGGCGGTTCGGCTCACCGTCGGGCTCGACGGTGCTGAGCCGACCCCGTGACGTGCGCGTCACGGCCGTGCGGACGCCGGACGCGAGCGGGCCGCTCACCGTCGAGTTCGCGTGCCCGCACCCCAACCGGGCCATCCCCGGCAGCTACGTCCGGGCGGAGGGGCCCGACGGTGACCTCGTCGCCGACGACGACTCCCCGTGGACCGAGCTCACCTGGGTCCGCCGCGGAGGGTTTCCGCGCCACCGTCGTGGTGCGCGGCCTGCCGCCCGGCCGGTACCGCGTCGGCTACGCACGTGAACGGCCCGGCCACTACGCGTGGACCGGGCCGCTCGACGTGCGGTGATGCGTTACACGACGCCCAGGGCGAGCATCGCGTTCGCCACCCGGATGAAGCCCGCGATGTTGGCGCCGGTCACGTAGTCGCCGGGGCTGCCGTACTCGTCGGCCGTCTCCAGGCAGCGGTCGTGGATGCCGCGCATGATGTCCGACAGGCGGTCCTGCGTGTAGTCGAACGACCAGGAGTCGCGCGAGGCGTTCTGTTGCATCTCGAGGGCGCTGGTCGCGACGCCGCCCGCGTTGGCGGCCTTGCCCGGCGCGAAAGCCACGCCCGCGTCCGAGAACAGCCGCACGGCGTCCGGGGTGCACGGCATGTTCGCGCCCTCGGCCACGTAGCTGGTTCCGTTCTTGATGAGGCGGTCCGCGGAGTCGGCGTCGAGCTCGTTCTGAGTGGCGCAGGGGAGCGCGATGTCGCACGGCACGTCCCAGACGGAGCCGCCGGGCACGAAGATCGCGCCCCGCTCCTCGGCGTAGACGTCGATGCGGGCGCGGCGGGTCTCCTTGACGTCCTTGAGCAGGGCGAGGTCGATGCCCTTCTCGTCGACGACGTAGCCCGACGAGTCGGAGCATGCGATGACGGTGCCGCCGAGCTGCTCGACCTTCTCCGTCGCGTACACGGCGACGTTGCCCGAGCCGGACACGACGACGCGCTTGCCGTCGAACGACTGACCGCGGGTCTTGAGCATCTCGTCGAGGAAGAACACGGCGCCGTAGCCGGTGGCCTCGGTGCGCACCTGCGAGCCGCCCCACGTGAGGCCCTTACCGGTGAGCACACCCGACTCGTAGCGGTTGGTGATCCGCTTGTACTGACCGAACAGGTAGCCGATCTCGCGGCCGCCCACGCCGATGTCGCCCGCGGGGACGTCGGTGTACTCACCGATGTGCCGGTACAGCTCCGTCATGAACGACTGGCAGAAGCGCATGATCTCGCCGTCGCTGCGACCCTTGGGATCGAAGTCCGAGCCGCCCTTGCCGCCGCCGATCGGCAGGCCGGTCAGGGAGTTCTTGAAGATCTGCTCGAAGCCGAGGAACTTGACGATGCCCAGGTACACCGAAGGGTGGAACCGCAGGCCGCCCTTGTACGGGCCGAGCGCGGAGTTGAACTCGACGCGGAAACCACGGTTGAGCTGTACGTTGCCGTTGTCGTCCTGCCACGGGACGCGGAAGATGATCTGGCGCTCCGGCTCGCACAGGCGGCGGATGACGGCAGCGTCGACGTACTCGGGGTGCTTGGTGACCACCGGGGCGAGGCTCTCGAGAACCTCTTTCGCGGCCTGGTGGAACTCGGTCTCACCTGGATTCCTCCGCAGCACTTCGCTGTACAGCGTGTCCAAGGTGGCTTCTGCGTGCGCCATCACACGTTCCCTTCTGTCCGGTCGTTCACTCCGCCTCACGGCGGAATCAGTTCCCCCGCGCGACCGGAACTCGTCGGTGTAGCCCAGGATCGCCTTCTGGACCACGGGCCAGTAGCGGTTCTGGGACTGCGAGGAGGTACACGTTGTGGCCGGCACCGGGCAGGAGCACGGCCTGGCCACGACCGCCCTTGGAGGACAGGGCGGCGATGAAACCCTCACATCCGGTCGGCCGGACGATGCGGTCCGCAGTGCCGTTGAAGCACGTCACGGGGACCTTCGGGTTGATGTTCTGGATCGGGTCCGCCACCGCGAACTGCTGCGGGAACTCCTCGGGCAGGCCCAGGAACAGGCGGGTGTTGACGTTGCCGTCCGCGACGGCGCGGCGCATGTCCAGGACGCCGCCCATGGAGACCACGGCCGCGGGGGTCACCGCTGGCACGCTGCCCATGGCGCCGGGCGTCAGCATCGACCGCGCCGACGCCCACGGCGAGCTGGCCGCCCGCTGAGTGTCCGGCGACGACCACGTCGTCCAGGTCCAGATTCGGTGCGTGCAGCGCCTTCACGGTCTGCAGGAAGTCGATGGCCGCTGCGGCGTCGGTGAGCGTCGTCGGGTAGCCGCCGCCGGCACCGATCCGGCGGTACTCGACGTTCCACACCGCGACGCCGTGCGAGACCAGTGAGCGCGCCATCTCGGCCATCGATCCGGCCGACGCGGGCGTGCGCCACCCGCCGCCGTGCAGCAGCACCACCACGGGGATCTGCGCGGGGAGCGTCGGGATCGAGGGGTGTGCGCCGAGCGGCCCGCCGGACGGGTTCTGCTCGATGGCGGGGTTCACCGGCCGGTACAGGTCGCCGTAGTTCTGCTCCGGGTCCGCGACGCCCCCGGGCACCGTGTAGACGATCCGCTGCGGTTGGGTCACCGGGAACTTCCCGACGATCGACGCGGCGTTGACCGGGGGTACGACGGTGCCGGGGATGCGGGTGCCGACGACGACGGAGCACCGGTTCCACCGTGGGTGGTGGCGGTGCAGGCCGTGCCGAAGAGCACGGACAGGCAAACGGCGGCGCCGACGAGCGGCCGCCGGGCGCGCGCAAGCAGCACGTCGACCCTCTCTCGCCCGGCGGGGCGGTCTGTGGCGTATCGCCGGAATTCTAAGGCAACCCTGTCTGTAACTCCTAGCGCGGGCGCGCCGCTGTGACCGGAGTCCTCGCTCGGCGGGCGGATCGGGCCTGGATAATGGGGGAATGAGCGTTCTTCCCATCCGCATCTACCCGGATCCCGTCCTCCGCACCCCCGCCGACGAGGTGACGGTGTTCGACGCCGACCTCGCCCGCCTGGTCGACGACATGATCGACACGATGCACCACCACAACGGGGCCGGCCTCGCGGCGCCGCAGGTGGGGGTGAGCAGGCGGGTGTTCGTCTACGGCTGCGGTGGGCAGGAGGGACACATCGTCAACCCCGTGTGGCGCGCGGTCGGCGAGGAACTGCAGGCCGGCCCCGAGGGGTGCTTGTCGATCCCGAGGTGCGGGGGCAGTGCACGCGATACCTCGAGGTGGTGGCCGACGGCGTGGACGTGACGGGCGCACCGATCACGGTGCGCGGCACCGAGATCCTTGCGCGCTGTATCCAGCACGAGACGGACCACCTCGACGGCGTCCTGTTCCTCAGCCGCCTCGATCCGGACGAGCGCAAGGCCGCGATGCGGGTGATCCGCAGCTCGCCGTGGTTCACCGATCCGGCCGCGACGCTCGGTGCCGGCGCGGCGGGCGGGCGCGCCTGATGCGGCTGCTGTTCGCCGGCACCCCGGAGCCGGCCGTGCCCGCGCTGCGCGCTCTGTTGGAGTCCGAGCACGAGGTCGTCGGGGTGCTGACCCGGCCCGACGCCCGTTCGGGTCGCGGCCGCGGCGTGCGGCGCTCGCCCGTCGGGCAGGTGGCCGACGAGGCCGGCATCCCGGTTCTGACTCCGGCCACGCTGCGCGACCCGCAGGCGCGGGCGGCGATCGTGGACCTGGCGCCGGATTGCGCCCCGGTGGTCGCGTACGGCGGGATGATCCCGCCCGACCTGCTGGACGTGCCCGTGCACGGCTGGATCAACCTGCACTTCTCGCTGCTGCCGGCCTGGCGCGGCGCGGCGCCGGTCCAGGCCGCGCTCGAGGCCGGCGACGAGGTCACCGGCGCCTCCACGTTCCGCATCGAGGCGGGCCTCGACACCGGGCCGGTCTTCGGCGTGCTCACCGAGCGGATCCGCCCCGACGACACGGCGACGGCGTTGCTCGCGCGCCTCGCCGAACACGGCGCGGAGCTGCTCACGCGGACCGTCGACGGCGTGGCCGCCGGGGCGCTGCAGGCGCAGCCGCAGTCGCCCGACGGTGTCTCGCACGCGCCGAAGGTCACCGTCGACGCCGCGCGGGTGCGATTCGACCGGCCCGCGGGCGCCGTGGACCGGCACATCCGTGCCATGACCGACGCGCCCGGCGCGTGGGTGTCCTTCGGCGAGGCGCGGCTCAAGCTCGGGCCGGTCACCGTCGAACCCGACGCCGAGGCCGCGGCCGAGCGCCGGCGCCTGGCGAGCTCCGGGTCACCAAGCGCGACGTGTTCGCCGGCACCGCGACCGCGCCGGTGCGGCTGGGCACCGTGCAGCCACCCGGCAAGAAGCCCATGCCCGCCGCCGACTGGGCGCGCGGTGCGCGGATCGAGACCGGCACGATCATCGGAGTGGACCAGTGACTTCTCGCCCGAGCCCAGCGGGGACCGACCCCGCCGGAGCGCCGCGCTGCAGACCCTTGCGGCGGTGCGGGAACGGGGCGCGTACGCGAACCTCGTGCTGCCGGGCCTGTTGCGCGAGAAGCGGATCAAGGGCGTGACGCGGCGTTCGCCACCGAGCTCACCTACGGCACGTGCCGCGCGCAGGGTTTGCTGGACGCGGTGATCGAGGACGCGTCCGGCCGCTCCGTCGCCGCGATCGACGGGCCCGTGCTCGACGCGCTGCGGCTCGGCGTCTACCAGCTGCTGCGCACCCGCGTGGGTGCGCACGCGGCCGTGTCCGAGACGGTCGACGCGGTGAAGGAGAGCTCCGGCAAGGGCGCCGCCGGCTTCGCGAACGCGGTGCTGCGCAAGGTGTCCCGCGACGACGAGGACACCTGGGTCGCGCGGGTCGCGCCCAGCGCCGCCGATGATCTGCTGGGCCACCTGGCGGTCCAGTACGCGCACCCGCGGTGGATCGCCGAGTCGTTCTGGGACTCGCTGCGCGCGAACGGGATCCGTTCGATGGGGCAGCTGCAGGCGCTGCTCGCCTCCGACGACTCCCGGCCGCCCGTGCACCTCGTCGCGCGACCGGGGAGATCTCCGCTGAGGAGCTGGCGCTCATCGTCGAGGGCGAGACGGGGAGACTGTCGCCCTACGCCGTGTACCTCCCGGGCGGTGACCCCGGCGCGCTGGAGCCCGTCCGCGACGGTCTCGCCGGCGTGCAGGACGAGGGTTCGCAACTGGTGGCCCGGGCGGCGGCGGTCGCGCCGCTCGAGGGGCCCGACGGTGGCCGCTGGCTCGACCTCTGCGCCGGGCCGGGCGGCAAGGCCGCGCTGCTCGGCTCGCTCGCCGCGATCGACGGTGCGCGGGTCGACGCCGTGGAGCCGGCCGAGCACCGCGCGGAGCTGGTCCGCAAGGCCGTTCGCGGACTGCCGGTGGAGGTGCACCTGGCCGACGGGCGGTCCTCCGGGCTCGAACCCGGTTACGACCGCGTTCTGGTCGACGCGCCGTGCTCGGGGATCGGCGCGCTGCGGCGCCGGCCCGAGGCCCGGTGGCGCAAGCAGCCTTCCGACGTCGCGGACCTGACGGTGCTGCAGCGCGAACTGCTCACCGCCGCCGCGGAACTCACCCGCCCGGGTGGCGTGGTGCTCTACGCGACCTGTTCGCCGCACGTGGCCGAGACGGTCGGCATCGTCGGGGACGACGAGCTGCTCGCGGCGGCCGGGCTGGAGCGGATCGACACCCGCCCCCTGGTCCCCGAGACCGACCTGCCCCTGGGCGACGGCCCGCACGTGCAACTCTGGCCCCACCTGCACGGCACCGACGGCATGTTCTTCCAAGCCCTCCGCAAGCACCACCCCTAGTCCGATTGAACGACGTTCTGGAGATTCTGACCTGCCTCGGGTCCAAGGGGCCAGCGCAACACCTGAGGTAGATGGGGTGTTGTCTGGTGGGAAGGCCGAAGAGTCCGGCGGAGCGGGAGCGTCCGTTCTGGGATCAGATCCGCAGCGGTAAGACTGTCGCGGGCGCGGCCGCTGCTGCGGCCGTGTCGGAGAGGCTGGCAAGCCGGTGGTTCAACGATCGTGGAGGAATGAAGCCCGCGATCAGAACCTGTGAGCCGTCGTACCGAAGGCTTGATTTTGCCGAGCGGGAGGAGATTGCCCTGCTCAGGGCCGATCGGCTGACGGTGCGTGCGATCGCTGACCGGTTGGGACGCTCGCCGAGCACGATCAGCCGGGAGCTGCGCCGTGCGGGAACGTTCATCCACGGTCGGACGGTCAACGGTCGGCGGTATGAGTATGAGCGGGAGCGGCGGTATCGGGCGAGCACAGCGCAGGCCGCGGCCGATGCCGCAGCCTGCAGGACGGCACCGGGGAAGTTGGCCTCGAACCCTCGGCTGCAGCAGGTGGTGCAACAGTGGCTCAAAGACGACTTCAGCCCGGAGCAGATCTCGAACCGGCTGCGGGTGGAGTTCCCCGACGACCCGGAGATGCGTGTGTCCGACGAGACGATCTACAAGGCCCTCTACGTTCAGGGGCGCGGCGAGCTGCGCCGCGAGCTGACCACGCATCTGCGCACCGGGAGGAAGCTTCGTAAGCCGCAGCGCAGCAACACCGTCCGGAATCGGATACCGAACATGGTCAACATCAGCGAACGCCCGAAAGACGTGGAGGACCGGGCGATCCCCGGCGACTGGGAAGGCGATCTGATCCTCGGATCGACCGCCTCCGGGTCCGCGATCGGCACCCTCGTCGAACGAGCGACCGGGTTCGTCATGCTGCTGCACCTGCCCGGCGACCACACCGCCGAATCGGTCGCTGCGGCGCTGATCGACAAGATCGGAGAACTACCCGAACAGCTTCAACGTTCCCTGACCTGGGATCAAGGCATCGAGATGACCAAGCACGAACTGGTCACCGCCGCGACCGGGATCGATATCTACTTCTGCGATCCACGCTCACCGTGGCAACGCGGCAGCAACGAGAACACCAACGGGCTTCTCCGTCAGTACTTCCCCAAAGGCACCGACCTGTCACAGTGGGGCCCGGGCTACCTCGACCTCGTCGCCGCCCAACTCAACCGCCGGCCCCGCAAGCGCCTCGACTGGCACACACCAGCCGAAGCACTCGACCGACTACTATCCGAACAAGCAGCGTAGAGCCGTGTTGCGCTAGCCCCTTGGATTCGCCTGCGGTTTCGCCCTCCGGAACGTCGTTCAATCGGTGGATCTTCGGGAGCTTCAGCGGCGGGGTCGTGGGCGACGGTCCGCTCCAGCCTCGCGTCCGCAGCTCACGAGCGACGCGGTCGAGGAACACTGCACGGCCGCCGAGGAGCATCGGTGAGGTGACGCGGATGATGATCCACTTCCGGTCGGTGATGGCGTTCCAGCGGGCGATGTCGATGCGCTGCTGCTCCGTCGAGCGGTGATAGTCGCCGTCGTACTCGATGGCGATTCGGTACTTCCTGGAACCGAGGTCGACGTGGAAGGGCGTACCGGGAACCGGTTGTTGGGGCCGGAAGAAGTCGAGCCCGGAGCGGTGCACGACGAGCCGTGAGTACGTCTCCCACGGAGAGTGCGCCCCAGTGCTCGCCTCGGCGATGACGTCGCGCACCCGATTCGCTCCGTACAGACCGGGATGGGTGTCGAGGTAGTCGAGTACGGCGGCCTTCGTGGTCAGGATCTGCCGAGCCGATCGACGCGGATGAACTGATCGAATCCCACGATCTTCTCATCGCCCTCGGCGAATCGGGCGACGTCGACGGCGGTGCGAACGATCGATGTGGCGACGCGTCCGGCCACGGTGACGACGTCCTCGGCCGGAAGGTGACCGCAGCGCATCACCACGCCGTGTCGCTTCCCCTGTGCGGGAAGCCAGATCTCCGGTGTGTGGCCGGCGGCGTACTCGACACCGTGCAGAGCCGCAGCGCTCCAGCCGACGAACACGAGATCGGGGTAGGCGGTCTCGAGTGCAACGAGAATGTCGTCGTCCGACGGCGTTGCAGCGCCGTCGTGGCGGATGCCGTGGATCACGGGGGTCGATTCCTGCCGGAGCGCATGCTCGGTCCGTCCGCCGAGGAGTTCCCGTCTTCGTCCCATCACATCAATTGGACGCACGAGCCCTGCGATCGGATCCCCACCCGACGATTGAACGACGTTCTGGAGAGTTCGACCTGCGGTTTTTACTCTCCAGAACGTCGTTCAATCGGGATCAGGAGCGTCAGCCCTTGAGGACGCCGCCCTTGGTGAACTCCTGGGAGCCGTTCTTGGCGTCGGCCTTGGGGTAGCCCATGCCGAAGGCGCCGCCGCCCTTCACCCACTGGTCCTTGATCTTGCCGGCGACCACGTGCGCGCCGTGTTCGGGCGACCACACGATCGAGCCGTGCTGGAAATCGTTGTAGGCACCGGCCACGGAACCGGGGTGGCGCCGCCGATGGAGAGCTCGCTCATGAGCGGGAAGCCGAGCTTGCCGGTGGGGCCGCCCTCCTTGAGGTACAGGTCGCGGATCGCGCCCGTCACGCCGGCGGCCTTGCCGCCGTTGACCTTCGGGCTCCAATAGATGGTTCCGTTCGTGAACTCCTGCGCCTTCGCCCCGCCGGCGATGTCCTTCTCGACGGCGAGCGGCTGGCCGTACTTCTTCTGGCCGCCGTCCTTGTCGAAGGCGTCCTTGATGGCGCCGGTGACGGCGAACTTGAGCGGTTCGTCCGGGGTAGTGGCCGCAGGCGTGGTGGCGGTGCTCGCCTGGCCCGCGAGCAGCTGGCCGAGCAGCTTCTGCGCGTTCGGGTCGCTGCCGAACATCTTGACCAGGGTCGCGACATCGGTGGTGGGGAGCTGTCCGGTGGCGAGGATCTGCTGGACGCCCGGGATCTTCGCCAGCTCGGCCAGGGCGGGCTGCGAGCTCGCCGGCACAGCGTTGGCGGTGGACACGAGCGGGGTGTTCGCCGCGGCCGGGGCTGCGGCGGCCGGGGCCGCGGCAGCGGGGGTTGCCGCAGCGGGAGCCGCGGCAGCGGAGCCGCCGCCGGCGCGGCGGGGGCGGCCGGTGCTACCGGAACCGCGGGGACGGCGGGGCTCGCCGGGTCGGCGAGCGCCGGGCCCGCGGCGAGACAGGTGGCCGCGGCGACGGCCACGAACGTGGTCAGGGTGGTGCGCGCGATCCGCATGGCGACCTCTCAACTCATCGACGGCACGGATGTTACCCGTGTGACTAATGATGCTGATGTTACTAAAGTGATCAATGAAGTTCAACGATCGACACGGTCCCACGTTGTGAGTCTGTGGCCGTGGGCGCTGGCGAAGCCGGAATCGGCCTCCTGTGCGCGCTGAACCGCGGATTCGCACCCGTAGAATCCGACGCATGAGTTCGCCGATGATCGCGCCGTCCATCCTGTCCGCCGATTTCGCCCGGCTCGGGGCCGAGATCGACGCCGTCGGCGGCACCGAGGGCGCCGACTGGGTGCACGTGGACGTCATGGACAATCACTTCGTCCCGAATCTCACGCTGGGACTCCCGGTGGTGCAGAGCCTGCTCGGGGCCACGACGATCCCGCTGGACTGCCACCTGATGATCGAAGACCCGGGCCGCTGGGCGCCGCCGTACGCCGAGGCGGGCGCCCACAACGTGACCTTCCACGCCGAGGCCACCGACGACCCGGTCGCCGTCGCCAAGGACATCCGCGCCGCCGGGGGCAAGGCCGGCCTCGCGATCAAGCCGGGGACCGCCTTCGAGCCCTACGTCGAGATCCTCAAGGAGTTCGACACGCTGCTGGTGATGAGCGTCGAGCCCGGCTTCGGCGGCCAGTCCTTCATCGCCGAGGTCCTCGACAAGGCCCGGGCCGCCCGCCGCCTCGTCGACTCCGGTGAGCTGCGCCTGCTCGTCGAGATCGACGGCGGCATCAACGCCGACACGATCGAGCAGGCCGCCGCCGCGGGCGTCGACTGCTTCGTCGCCGGCTCCGCCGTCTACAACGCCGCCGATCCGGCCGAGGCGGTGCGCAAGCTGCGCGCGCAGGCCGCCGCCGTCGCGCGACCCTGACTCGTGGACCTGCAGGCAGCGCTCGCGCTCGCCGTCGAGGAGTCGGTCGGAGCGCGGGGATCAGCACGCCCAATCCGCCGGTCGGCGCCGTGATCCTCGCGGCCGACGGCACCGTCGCCGGACGGGGCCGCACCGCCCCCGCGGGCGGGCCCCACGCCGAGGTCGTGGCCCTCGCACAGGCCGGGGAGGCCGCGCGCGGCGGCACCGCCGTCGTGACGCTCGAGCCGTGCGACCACACGGGCCGCACCGGGCCCTGCACGCAGGCCCTCATCGCCGCCGGGGTGGCGCGCGTCGCCTACGCCGCCGCCGACCCCAACCCGCTCGCCGCCGGGGAGCGCACACCCTGCGCGCGGCCGGCGTCGAGGTCGAGCACCTCGCTGTCGAACCGTGGCCGCTCACCGAGTGGCTGTTCCGGCAGCGGCACGGCCGGCCGATGGTCACCGTCAAGCTCGCGGCCACCGTCGACGGCCGCATCGCGGCCCCTGACGGCACGAGCCGCTGGATCACCGGGGAGCTCGCGCGCGAGCGCGCCCACGCCGAGCGCGCCCAATTGGACGCGATCGTGGTGGGGACCGGCACCGTCGCCGCCGACGATCCGGCCCTCACGGCCCGGCGTCCCGACGGTGCGCCGTACCCCCACCAGCCGGTGCGGATCGTGCTCGGCGAGCGGGAACTGCCGCCCGACGCGCGGGTGCTCACCGGGCCGGGCGAGGCGCGGCTGGTGCGCGGCCACGACCCCCGAGCCGCGCTCGCCGCCGCGGGGGACGCGGTGAACGTCCAGGTCGAGGGCGGTTCGACGGTGATCGGCGCGTTTCTGGATACCGGGCTGGTGGACCGGGTGCAGGCGTACATCGCGCCGGTGCTGCTGGGCGCCGGCCTGTCGGCGCTGACGGTGCCCGGCGTCGGCACTCTTGCGGACGCGCTGCGCCTGCGTCTGGAGTCGGTCGAGCGGCTGGGCGACGACGTGCTGCTCACGATGGTGCGGTAGGGATCGGTTCGCCGTGAGCCCAACACTTGGGGTAGCGGCCGGTGAGTGCTACCTTCGGAAGCGGAAGTTCTCAGGGCGGGGTGCGATTCCCCACCGGCGGTGATGGACTCCGGGCGATCCCGGCGTTCGAGCCCGCGAGCGCCCCACCGCGAGGCGGGGGTCAGCAGATTCCGGTGCGATCCCGGAGCCGACGGTCATAGTCCGGATGAAAGAGAACTACGCGGGCGTACCCCGCGTCGTCGTGCCGCCCTGAGGCCGAAGTGGCAGGAGCGGCGGATGTTCACCGGCATCGTCGAAGAGCTGGGCGTGATCACCGCCCGCGAGGACCTCCCGGATGCGGCCCGTTTCACGGTCCGGGGCGATCTCGTCACCTCCGATGCGAAACACGGCGATTCGATCGCGGTCAACGGCGTCTGCCTCACCGTCGTCACCGTCGAGGACGGCGCCTTCACCGCCGACGTCATGGAGGAATCGCTCCGCCGCAGCTCGCTCAGCAAGCTCGGCCCGGGCGACCGCGTCAACCTCGAGCGCGCCGCCGCCGTGAACTCCCGCCTCGGCGGCCACATCGTCCAGGCCACGTCGACGGCACCGGTCACGTCCTGAGCCTGAGCCCGTCCGAGCATTGGACCGTTGTGCGGCTCGCCCTCTCGGAGCAGCTGGCCCGCTATGTCGTCGAGAAGGGCTCCATCACCATCGACGGTGTCTCCCTGACTGTTTCGGCGCTCGGCCAGGGGGTGACCGGCGACGACGCGCAGCACTGGTTCGAGGTCTCGCTGATCCCCACCACCCTCGAGCTCACCAACCTCGGCGGGGCCGAGCCCGGCACCGTCGTCAACCTCGAAGTGGACATCGTCGCGAAGTACGTCGAGCGCCTGACCGGATTCGCCGGGCGCGAGGAGGAGAAGTAGCCATGACCAGGTTCGATTCGATCGAGCGCGCCATCGAGGACATCGCCGCCGGCAAGGCCGTCGTCGTGGTCGATGACGAGGACCGGGAGAACGAGGGCGATCTCATCTTCGCCGCCGAGAAGGCGACGCCCGAGCTGGTCGCGTTCATGGTGCGCTACACCTCCGGCTACCTGTGCGTGCCGCTCGACGGCGCCACCTGCGACAGGCTGGGCCTGCCGCCGATGTACGCCACCAACCAGGACAAGCACGGCACCGCGTACACCGTCACCGTCGACGCCAAGGAGGGCGTGGGCACCGGCATCTCCGCCGCGGACCGCGCCACCACGATGCTGAGGCTGGCGGACCCGACCTCGACGGTGGACGACTTCACCCGGCCCGGGCACGTCGTGCCGCTGCGCGCCAAGGACGGCGGCGTGCTGCGCCGCCCCGGCCATACCGAGGCCGCCGTCGACCTGGCCACCCTGGCCGGGCTCGCCCCCGCCGGTGTGATCTGCGAGATCGTCTCCGAGAAGGACCCGGGCGGCATGGCGAAGTCCGACGAGCTGCGCGTGTTCGCCGACGATCACGGCCTCGCGATGATCTCCATCGCCGACATGATCGCCTGGCGCCGCAAGCACGAGAAGCACGTGGTGCAGGTGGCCTCCGCCCGCATCCCCACCCGCTACGGCGACTTCCAGGCCGTGGGCTACACGTCGATCCACGACGACGTCGAGCACGTCGCGCTGGTCAAGGGCGACATCACCGCCGACGACGGGGCCGACGTGCTGGTGCGCGTGCACAGCGAGTGCCTCACCGGCGACGTCTTCGGCTCGCTGCGCTGCGATTGCGGCCCCCAGCTGGACGCCGCCATGGAGATGGTGGCGCAGGAGGGCCGTGGTGTGGTGCTCTACATGCGCGGGCACGAGGGCCGCGGCATCGGCCTGATGCACAAGCTGCAGGCCTACCAGCTGCAGGACGGGGAGCGGACACCGTCGATGCGAACCTGCAGCTCGGTCTGCCCGCGGACGCCCGCGACTACGGCCTCGGTGCGCAGATCCTCGTCGACCTCGGCATCACGTCGATGCGCCTGCTCACCAACAACCCGGCCAAGCGCGTCGGCCTCGACGGTTACGGCCTGCAGATCACTGAGCGGGTGGCGATGCCGTTGCGCGCCAACGCCGAGAACATCCACTACCTGCGCACCAAGCGCGACCGCATGGGGCACGACCTGCGCGACCTCGACCACTTCGACCAGGAGGTACCGCGTGAGCGGCGCTGGAATCCCCGACATCGCCCTCGACGGCGCGGCCGACCTGAAGCTGGCGATCGTCGCCTCGCGATGGCACGACACCGTCTGCGAGGCCCTGCTCGCCGGCGCGCTGCGGACCGCGGCGGCCGCGGGCGTGACGGACGTGACGGTGGAGCGCGTCGCGGGCGCCGTGGAGCTGCCCGTCGTGGCGCAGGAGCTGACGAAGACGCACGACGCCGTCGTGGCGCTCGGCGTGGTGATCCGCGGCGGCACACCGCATTTCGAGTACGTCTGCGACGCCCTCACCGCCGGGCTGCTGCGGGTCTCCCTCGACGCGGGCGTCCCCGTCGGCAACGGCGTCCTCACCACCAACACCGAGGCCGAGGCCCTCGACCGCGCGGGCCTGCCCGGCTCGGCCGAGGACAAGGGCGAGCAGGCCGCGTCGGCCGCGCTCGACACCGCGCTCACACTGCGCAGGCTGCGGTCGACACGATGAGCCGCATCGCGCTCGTCCAGGCCACGTGGCACCGGAACATCGTCGACCGGGCCCGTGACGGGTTCGTCGAGGAATGGGCACGGCTCGGGCACGACGGTGCCGACGTCGACGTCTTCGAGGTGCCCGGGGCGTACGAGATCCCGCTCACCGCGAAGCGGCTCGCCAACACCGGGCGCTACGCGGCAGTGGTCGCCGCCGGCCTCGTCGTGGACGGCGGTATCTACCGCCACGAGTTCGTCGCGTCCGCGGTCATCGACGGGCTGATGCGGGTGCAGCTCGACACCGACGTCCCCGTGTTCTCCGTGGTGCTCACCCCGCACCACTTCCACGAGCACGACGAGCACACCGCCTACTTCGAACGACACTTCGTGGGCAAGGGCGCGGAGGCCGCGCGCGCCGTGGACGCCACGCTCGCGGTGCACGCGAGCTTGCCCGGAGCGTGATCGTGTCCTTCAGGGGTGCGCATCGGCGTACGCCGCGAGCACCGCGGCCGGCACGCGCCCCTTGGAGCTGACCTCGATGCCGTTGGCGTTCGCCCAGGCGCGGACCATCGCCGGTTTCGGGGCGTCCGAGGGCGGCTTCGCCCCGCTCGTCTGCGGGCCGGACGGTGCGCCGTCGGCCGCGGCACCGTCGACGAGCGCGGCATGTGCCGCCGATGCGGCGAGGAACCGGTAGGTCCACTCCTCGGCCAGCTTGCGGGTCTCGCAGAAGGCGATTTGCACGGTGGGATACCGGACCTGCAGCTCGGCGAGCCCGTCCGCGACCTTCGCCGGCCGCATCCAGTTCTGCTTGAACACCTGCGAGTAGCGTTCCTCGACCACGACCGCCGCATGCGGCAGCGAGGCGAGGTCCGCGATCTGGAAGCCGAGCCTCCCGTTGCTGAGGGACGTGATCAGGTCCTCGAGCCCCTTGCGCTCCACGGCCGCCCGGATCGCACCGTCGTCGGCGAGAATCGCGTAGTCACCGGACGTGAGCGCGCGCTTCGTCACGACGACCTGCTGGGTCTTGAAGGTGTAGCCGTATCGCTCGCGCGAGTCGACGGCGATGGCCAGGTCGACGATGCCGGCGGCCCGGGCCGAGGGAACCGGTACGTTGGGCCGGGCCTTCTTCCGTGTGCGCGGCGCCTGCCAGAAGACCATCTGCCTGCCGCGAGCCCGGGTGAAGACGATCTGGGAGCGGTTCTCCCGCGCCCGTTCGGCGATCACGTCGATCGCGGCGCCCCGGCCGGCGCAGGATCGTAAGGGGATGCGTTCGACGACTTCCGGGTGGACCGGCCACTCCGAGCGGTCCACCGGAAAGCAGAACAGGGCTTTCGTCCGCGGCCATGTGTCGGAGGTGCGGAACACTCGACCGTCGCCGATCGGCACCCAGATCAGGTACTTCAACGACGAGTCGGGATCGGGGTTGATCGCGATCACCAGCTCCATAACCGCAGGCTACCGGTAGCGCGCAGAGGAGGCCGTCGCTCCATCGGTAGAATTCGGACTCGTGACCGCTGAATCCACCACGCAGCCCGTGCTCGAAGTGACCCCGCGCAAGATCAAGATCTACGCCTGGTGCTTCGCCGTGGTGCTGGTCGTGGGCCACGCCTTCGTCGCCTGGCTGCTCAAGGCCGGGGGCGATTCGGGGATCGCTTTCAAGACGGGCGATCAGGCGGGCATGGTGGGCATCGGACTCATCCTGGCCGGCGGGGCGCTGCTGTTCGCGCGCCCGCGGCTGCGCCTCGGACCCGACGGGGTCACCGTCCGCAACCTGCTGAACGAGAACACGTACCCGTGGGGGCTGGTCGACGGGTTCACCTTCCCCGAGGGGGCGCAGTTCGCGCACCTCGAACTCCCGCAGGACGAGTACGTGGCGATCTGGGCCATCCAGGCGCGCGACGGCGAGCACGCGGTGCAGTCGTTGGACCGCGCCCGCGAGCTCGCCGCGCACTATCGCGCCTGACGCTACCTCTCGATCGTGCCGCTGCGGCCGTGCAGCAGCGTCACGATCTGCACCAGCTGGCTCTCCTGCGCCGCCGTGCGGGCGAAGCTGGTGAGGTTGAGCAGCGGGGTGAACCGTTTGCGCGCGATGCCCTTCGCATAGGTGAACTCGCGCAGGCCGTCGGCCCCGTGGATCCGGCCGAAGCCGGATTCGCCCACGCCGCCGAACGGGATGTTCGGCACCCCGGCGAACGTGATGATGCCGTTCACCGCGGCCATGCCCGAGCGGATCCGGTCCGCTAGCTCCATGCCGCGCGCCTTGGAGAACACCGTGGCCGCGAGACCGTACTTCGTGGCGTTCGCCAGCTCCACGGCCTCGTCCATCGTGTCGACCTTCGCGACGGTGACCGTGGGCCCGAACGTCTCCTGGGTGACGGCGATCGAGTCCTCGGGGACGTCGACGAGCACCGTCGGCTTGACCCAGCGTTCGCCGACCGCGTCCGCGCCGCCGATCAACGCGCGGCCGCCCCGCGCGAGCGCGTCGTCGATGTGGGACTTGATGATCGGCAGCTGGCTCGGCATCGTGATCGGCCCGATCTTGGACTCCTCGGAGTCCTCGGCGGAGACCTCGCGGGCCTTGGCGACCAGCTTGTCCACGAACGGCTCGTACACGTCCTTGTGCACGTAGATCCGCTCGACGCCCACGCACGTCTGCCCGGCGTTGGCGAACGCGCCCCAGGCGGCGGCGTCGGCCGCGGCGTCCAGGTCGGCGTCGCGGTCCACCAGGAACGCGTCCTTGCCGCCGGCCTCGATGACCACGGGGGTCAGCGTCTCGGCGCAGGCCGCCATGACCTTCTTGCCGGTGTTCGTCGAGCCGGTGAAGGCGACCTTGTTCACGCCGGACGTGCACAGTGCGTTGCCGGTCTCACCGAGCCCGGTGACCGTCTGCAGGACGGGGCGGCCCACGGCCTCCTCGAAGGTGCGGGCCAGCCAGACCCCGACGCCGGGCGTGTACTCGGACGGCTTGAACACCACCGCGTTCCCCGCGGCGAGCGCGTACGCGATCGAGCCCATCGGCGTGAACACGGGGTAGTTCCACGGGCCGATGACGCCGACGACCCCGAGCGGGTGGTAGCGCACCGTCGCCGACTGGTTCGCCATGACCAGGCCCGACCCGACCCGCCGGGGGCCGAGGACCTTCTTGGCGTGCGAGGCCGCGTACCCCAGGTGGTCGATGCCGAGGGACGCCTCGAGCAGGGCGTCGCCGTGCGGCTTACCCGTTTCCTCGTGCATGATCTGCGCCAGCTGGTTGATCCGCCGGGTGATCACGCCCTTCCACTTGTTCAGCTCGCGCTTGCGGCCCTCGAAGCCCAGCTCCTGCCACCAGTCGGCCTGCTCGCGGGCGCGGGCCACCACGGCGTGCACGTGGTCGGGCGAGTGGATCGGGTACGAGTCGACCACCTCGCCGGTGCGCGGATTGAGGGAATCGAACGTCTTCGTCTCTGCTGCGGTCATGCTGACTTCCTGATCTCGTCGGCCGCCTTCTCGGCGATCATGATGGTGGGGGCGTTGGTGTTGCCGCGTGGCACCGTCGGCATCACGGAGGCGTCGACGACGCGGAGCCCCTCGACGCCGCGGACCCGGAGCTGAGGATCGACCACGGCGTCGTCGTCGGTGCCCATCCGGCAGGTGCCCACCGGATGGAAGAGGGTCTGCGTGTACTCCGCGATGAGGGTGCGGATCTGGTCCTCCGACGGGTTCTCGGCGATGTGCCAGGGCTTGCCCAGGTACTTCGCGAGCGGACCGTGCGCGGCGATCTCCATCGTGGCGCGGACACCGGCGACCATCGCGTCCAGATCCTCGGCCACGTCGTAGTAGTTCGGCTCGAGCTCGGGCTTGAAGTTCGGGTCGGCGGAGCGCAGGCGTAGCGTGCCACGGCTGGCCACCGACACCAGCGTCGGGCCCAGCATGATGCCGGGCCGGTGGGTCTCGTGCAGCAGATTGTCGTACACGCCCGCGGGCATCACGTGCATCTGCAGGTCGGGGTGCTCCAGATCGTTCCGCGAGCGCCAGAACGCGCCCGATTCGGCACCGTTGGACGCGAGCGGACCCGTTCCGGTGAGCTTCCAGCGCAACAGGTTTCCCAGGTCCTGCTTCTCCAGCAGGTCGTAGCTGCCGTGCACGTCGAAATCGACGGGGACCATGGGATGATCGTGCAGGTTCGCGCCCACGCCCGGCAGCGCCGCGCGCACGTCGATGCCGTGCTGGGCGAGGTGTTCCGCCGGGCCGATGCCCGAGAGCATCAGCAGCTGAGGCGAATTGATCGCGCCCCCGCACACGATCACCTCGCGGCGCGCGCGGACCGTCTGGTCCGCCGCGCCGGAGCGGACCACTACCCCGGAGGCGCGGTCACCGTCGAACTCGATGCGCCGGGCCGTGGACCGGATCGCGACGGTGAGGTTGGGCCGCCCGCGATTCGGCTCGATGAACGCCTTGTCGGTGGACCAGCGCCGGCCGCCCTTGCAGGTGACCTGGTACAGGCCCGCGCCGTCCTGGGTGGCGCCGTTGAAATCGTCGTTCGGCTTCAGTCCCCAGGCGACCGCGGCGTCGACGAACGCGCCGGTGAGCGGGTGGTTGAAGCGCCGGTCCTCGACGTTCAGCGGACCGTCGGTGCCGTGGAACGGGCCGGACTTGCCGGTGTTGCCCTCCGACTTGAGGAAGTAGGGGAGCACCTCGTCGAACGACCAGCCGGTGGCGCCCTGCGCGACCCAGCCGTCGTAGTCGGCGTGGTTGCCGCGGATGTAGATCATCGCGTTGAGCGACGAGCAGCCGCCGAGTGCCTTCATCCGTGGCCAGTAGGCCCGACGATCGGCCAGGTGTTTCTGCGGCGCTGTCGTGTAGTTCCAGTCCCACTTGGTCTTGAACATCGCCGAGAACGCGAGCGGGATGTGGATCTCGTCCGCGTCCGCCTCGCCGCCCGCCTCCAGGAGCAGGACGGACGTGCCGGGATCCTCGGACAACCGGGCGGCCATCACCGCCCCGGCGCTCCCCGCGCCCACCACGATGTAGTCGTACTCGTCTGACGGCACCCGTACTCCTCGCCTCGATGACACTCGTACCGTCGAAGCTACTCGGGGGTACGGAGCGCGGGAAGAGGTTCCGGCAGGTTCTCAGGCTCGACGGTGCGCCACCGCCGGCCGTTCTCAGACGGCCGGCGCGAGCCGCTTGATCATCGGCGTGAGCAGCACGACGGCCAGTCCGATCGCGATGGCGACGCCGCCCAGGACCAGGAAGTACGGGGCCTCGTTCTCCTGGTCGTAGAATGTGGCGAGGCGCCCGGCGAGGGCGGTGCCGAGGCTGATCGACAGATAGTTCAGGGCCACCATCTGCGCGGCGAACGCGCGGGGACCGAGCTTGGTGGACACGCTCAAGCCAACCGGCGAGATGCACAGCTCCGCGAGCGCGAAGATCAGCATGATCGCCAGCAACCCGATGAGCGGTGCGGTGTTCTTCCCGGCCGGCATCAGCAGGAAAGCGAGGAAGGCCACGCCGATCCCGCCGGTGCCGAGTGCGAACTTGATCGGGGTGCTCGGCTGACGCGTGCCGAGTTTCGTCCACAGCGCCGCGAACACCGGCGCGAAGATCAGGATGTAGACGGGATCGACGGACTGGATCCACGACGCGGGGAACTCCCACCCGAACACGGTACGGTCGAGCCGCTCGTCGGCGTACACGGCGACGAACGTGAACATCTGCTGGAACAACGCCCAGAACGCCGCCTGCGAGACGAACAGCGGGATGAAGGCCTTGACGCCGTCGCGTTCGGCACCGTCGACCCGGTTGCTGCGCAGGAGGAACACGAAGTAGGCCAGGGAGATGGCGGCGACGGCGACGATGACGGCGTCCACCAGGTTGTCGGCCGTGATCACCCCTGCGAGGACCAGCCCCGCGAACACGGCGACGGCGGCCCCCGCGCCGGCGGCGACGCGCTGGACCTCGGCGCGGGTGGCGGGATCGGGCACCGTTCGGCTGATGCGCGGCAGCATGTTCCGGGTGAGCGCGTACTGCAGCAGCCCCAGCGCCATGCCGACCGCGGCGAGGCCGAAGCCCCAGTGGAAGCCCTGGCTGGTCTGGAGGTAGCCGGTGAGCAGCGGTCCGACGAAAGCGCCGAGGTTGACGCCCATGTAATAGACCGAGAAGCCCGCGTCGCGGCGGGTGTCTCCGGCGGTGTAGAGATCGCCGACCACCTTGGTGGCGTTGCCCTTCACTCCACCCGAGCCGACGGCGACGAGCACCAGGCCGATCGCGACGCCTGCTGTACCGGGCACCACCGCCAGCGCGATGTGCCCCGCCATCACCAGGCATGCGGTGTAGAAGAGCGTGCGCTCCGCGCCGAGGATGCGGTCGGACACCCAGGCGCCCGCCACCGTCGACAGGTAGACGAAACCGCCGTAGGCGCCGACGATCCCGAGCGAGGTGGGCTGGTCGAATCCGAGGCCGCCCTCGGAGGCGGAGTAGTACAGGTAGTAGGCGAGGATCGCCTGCATCCCGTAGAACGAGAAGCGTTCCCACATCTCGACGCCGAAGAGGTTGACCAGCGGCAGGGGGTGCCCGAAGAAGCGGGTGTCGGGCTTGTAGCCCGCGGTGGACCGAGGGTTGCTCATCTGAGCATGAAACCACGGTGCCTCCGCATCGTGTGCTCAGCGCAGCAGGTTGGTGCGGGCAACCTGTTCGCGGAGGAAGTGGAACTGCGTGTCGAGGCTGGCCTGCAGGTCCCGGAGCTCGTCGGTGTGCTCCTGCAGTCGCCGAGCGTCGGCCTCGTTACCGACGGCGTCGCGGTACAGCTGGTCGAGTAGCTCGCGGTGCGCGCTGGTGTTGGCGCGGTCGAGGAGCGCCAGGTCGTTCAGGAGCCGTTCGACGGGGCGCAGCTCGCCCAGGTACTCCGCGAGCGCGGCCACGTGGTCGCGGAGCGCGGATTCGGCCATGCGCGCGGCGTGGGTGTACTCGTCGACGTGGTGCGCGAGGGCCGGGGCGACGGGCGACTCACCCGACGGTCGCGGTGTGTCGGTGCGCATGCGCCACACGCGGTACGCGCGGTGGCTGATGTCCTGCAGCGTGGCGTCGAGATTGATGCGCACGCGGTGCTGGTCGAGGAGCGGGTTGGTCCACGCGGGGGACCGGCGGATCTCCTCGGTGAGGAGCACCGCGAGCCCCGGAGGCGGGTCTCGACCCGGGTGCCGCCGGGCTCCGCCTCGGGGTTGTACGCGGGCATCCGGTCGGCCTGGAAGGGCCACGGGTTGGCGGCCAGACGGTCCTGCTCCCACGTGCGCTGGGCTTCGCGGTGCCGATTCAGGCGCCACGCCTGGACGCCCGCGAGCCCTGCGACCGCGAGCAGGAGGACGATGATCGCCCCCGCGCCGGACGTGACAGCGCTGGCCAGGATGAACACGCCGACCAGGATCACGAACCACTTGCCGCCCGAGACCCGCGGGCTGGGAGGGTGGTTCTGGAGGCTCGCGAGATACGCCGGGTTGTTGCTGGCGGTGTACCGGCGGTAGGCGTCGTCGATCGCCGCCGCGCGAAGGTTCCGCAGGTAGTGCGAGGCGTCCCGCGCGGCGACCTGTGCCTGCTCGCGTCCCACCAGTACCGCATCCGCGGCGCAGGTCACCCGCACCGCGATCTCGTTCTGCACCGAGTCCGCCATGGATCCTCCTCCCGCCTCCTTCGAATGTACCGCCGGATCAGCCGCGCGCCGCCGCGCGACCCCCATAACGCGATGAGCTCAGTGGACGTCCACGACGGCCACCGGGCGAGGCCGAGTGGCTGCTCCTGCGCGAACTCGGCGACGATCAGAGGGCCATCGATCCTCGAGTTGTCGTAGAACGTCGTAGTCGTCGACAGGAGGGTGGCCTCGGCGACCAAGGACCACAGTCGGCTGTGCCGGTCGCGAATCTTCTCCTCGGGGACGTCGTGGCCGCCCGCGGCGGCCCGATGCGCGACGCGGTGGACCGACAGCTCCACAGGGACCATCACGACGTGCAGGTGCACCTCGAATCCGTGCCTGAGCGCGGAGCGGATCAGATCGACCTTGGACGGGTGTGAGAAGACGGTCTCGGCGATGAAGGAGTCGCCCTGCTCCAAGAGTCGCTCGCGAGTGGCGCTCGCGATCCGCGCGGCGTCGTAGGAGTGCTCCTCGGCCGCCTCCGGCCAACGAGCCTTGGCGATGACGTCCGCGTTGACGAAGGGAAGGCGCCCCGAGCTCGGCGCGAGGACGAGTTCGACGAAGGTCGACTTGCCCGCGCCGTTCGGGCCCACAACCAGTTCGAGCCGGCTCATCGCGCAGGAGCCTCGGCGATGATCCGCTCGGAACCGTCGGGGTAGTACTCGACCATCCGTCCTGCGTCATCGAGTGCGACGGTGACGATTCCCCGCTGCGCGAGGGCGGATCCGAAGTCCACGTTCTGCAGTCGCTCGCGAATCCCGGCCCGGACCTCCGCGTCGTACACCCGGGATTCCGCCGCGTCGAGCTCATCCACGGCGAGCGTCCCTGCAAGGGCTGCTTCCACCCGGCTGCGGGCCGCGGTCTCGTGGATCGAGAATTCGCGGCCCAGCCGCGCCCAGTGATTGATCTGCTCGGCGGTCGATCGACCCTCCTGTGCGCTCACCGCCTGCGCGCTCTCGTACACGTCGTCGGCGATGCGGGTGGGATGCGGCATGACGGCTCCTCTGACGAAGGATCTGCTGTAGCACTATGCTACGCCTCACCCGGCGGTCCGGCCACCCGATGTGAGGGGTGGCCGGACGCACCGTCGGGCTACTTCAGCGCGACGTCGGCGCCGCCGGAGAACATCGAGTCGTGCAGCTCGATGGTGGCGGGCACAGCGCCCTCTGGCATGTCGAACACGACCTTGACCTGCACCGTGTTGCCCGGGTTGATGTTGTCCCAGACGGGCACGTCGGAATCGCCGAGCGCGATCTGCGCCATGGAATCCGACTCGAACGTGCGCCCCTGCGCGTCCTTGAGCTTCTGCGAGCTCGGGTCGAAGCTCTGCGGCTTGGTGCCGATGTTCTTGACCGTCATCGAGACGATCACGAACTGGCCCTGCGCCTTCTTCGCCAGGTACGGGTTGTCGCCCACCTCGGCGAGGCCGGCCTGCACGCCCGTGACGACGAACTCGAATTTCCCGTCGCGGACCGGGGTGTTGAGACCGGGCGCCTTCGGGTCGGCCGTCTGGGTGGTCGCGGCGCCGGTGGTGCCGGTCGCCGCGGTCTCGTTCTTGTCGCCGCCGCCGGTCGCGACGGTCACGACGAGGAGGAACGCGATCACGGCGAGCACGATCCAGGGCCACTTGCGCTTCTTCTTGGCTGGCGGCGGGACGGGAGCGCCGTACGGGTTGGGCTGGCCGGGCTGAGGCAGCGGGAAGGGCTGCTGAGACATGATGAATCCTCGATTCGTGGGATGGGGGAATCGCCGAGCGGCGGGAAGTGCCGCCCGGCGTGGACGGAGCCGCGAGGCTCCGAGTGGATCAGGTGATGACGGTGCGCCGACGGCGGCCGTCAGGATCGGTGACTGTTAGCTTCGATCAGAAGTGTTGTGCGTGCGGTCATTTCATCCTCCCCAGGACCTGATGGAGAGATGATGACACCGGGCACTGACAAGTTTCTTCGTCGTCAGGCGTTGCCGCCGCACAGCGCTTCGGGGCAGCCGTGCCACGTGTTCACCGATTCCACGATGGACGCGGCCGCGATCCGCGGCGCGTAGGCCTCGGCGACCTCCGTGAACCGGGCGATCGAGCGCTCGACGTGCAGGTCGAAGAACCGGCACGTCGCGAGCAGGCCGAGCTCCTCGGCGACGTACTTCAGCACGGTGACATGCGGGACGGGGTCGTCGCCGGGGAACCAACCGGCGGCCTCGTCGACGGTGAGCGCGCAGTCCGGATCGCCGCACCCGCACGGGTAGAGCGGCGGCGTCACCTCGATCACGGACGGTGCGGGCGAAAGAGTGGTCGTCATGGGAATCTCCTGACGCTGTAGGGCGCGGTGTGACCCGCGGCTGCGCCGGAATCCCGGTCAGCCCTATAGAATGGCGCTAGCCACTGACAATTTTCTCGCATTGACGTCACGCGAGCGGCTGCGCAAGGTCGTCGAGCAGCTCGGCGAGAACTGCCTCCTCCTCCACCTGGATTCCGATCGCGCGCATGGCCGGAGCGAGCTCGTTGTCCCATGATGCGGCGACGACACTTCCTCTGATCGCGTCTCCCGCATGGACGCGCGCCGCGCGGCGATAGTCTGCGGCGGAGAAGTGCCACGGCGTCCAATCATGATGCCGCCGAACGTGGTTGGCGATCGATACTCCGTACCAGTCGAAGTCGCCGTGGTAGCGGAGCGCTGCTCCCGTGGCGCGGAGTTGGTCGAGCAGCAGCATCACCGCCGCGCCGGGCTGGCCCGAGGTGCACACTAGTGGGCCGGTGGACGCCCCGAGTGAATCAGCGGCCGCCGCGACCACCGACGGGTTCTCGCAGACCGACACGACGGATCGCGTGAACCACCCCGGGGTATCCGCGCGCAGTTGACGCAGTGTCAGGACCGCGGGGTGACCGTTCGCGCTCAGATCGGTGACGGTGCGGCCGGTCGCAGTGGTTCGCGCGGCGGTCAAGCCGACCGTGAGGACAGTCGAGGTCAGCTGATCGCGGACGAGCCCCACCGATTCCCACACCAGCCGGCGCCAGCGTGCGCCGGTTCCCGCCGGCATCCCGGACATGGCGCGGGCAGCCCCGAACACAAGGGTCGCCACCGGCGTACCGTCGTCCAGCGTATGCGCGCCTCCGAGGATCGTCGTTGCGAACTCGCCGGCCGGAACAGGGGACTTCGTCGGCAGGGATTCGATAGCCCGGCACGCCTGTTCGACGGTGCGCGCGGCCGCTCCGGCCGTGCCGGTGAGCCGGCGCAGTAGTCCACCGCTGACCAACCCGTCGAGCCACGGCCGCAGCTCGGGCCGCTCTCCGGCGATGCGGACCAACGGCGCGAGGGCGCGCTCCCACGCCTCGTCCTCGGCCGACCTCGCCTCTGAACGCACTGTGACTGGGCCGGTCAGCGCGACTACGGCCGATGCCAGTCCCTCCGGCCACACCTGCGAGGTGCGCAGCAGTGAGTCCAGCGCGCCGAGCGGCACCGTCACACTGCGCCCCGTTCCGGCGCGCCGGCCGAGCAGGCGGTCGATCGCGCCCCGCTCCGCCGGGCTGGGGTCGGACAGGCTGATCGAGCCGCTCAGGTCCAGGCCGCGTGCCATGCGCTCGCGCAGGCGGGAGCGCAGGCGGGCTGTGTCCTCGCTACCGAGCACCCGCGACAGCCGCTCCAGATCTGGGCCGCTCATTCCCACAGGCCCTCCGGTCCGCCGCGAGCGTCGGCCCCGGGCTCGTCGGGCGGTGGCCCGATGGCGGCGTCGGGCCGGTCCACCTGCTCCCGGGCGAGGCCGTCCCACTCCCAGTGCGTGACAAGGACAGCGGGGACGCCCTCGGTGCGGGCCAGCTGCGCGATCGCGAGGCCCGGAACCTCCGGGTAACAGCCCCATTCGCGTTCGCTGGTCATCACGACGTCGAGGTCGAACGCCGCAAGCAGGCCGAGGTATTTGGCTCGCGCATCGTCGTCGACGCCGGCGAACGCCTCGTCGAGAGTGACGAGCCGCGGGGCGTGCGGATTGCCGGCGGAACCGTAGTGCGCGGCCGCCGCGGCGAACAGGGGTACGGTCGCCACGAGGGCACCCTCGCCGCCGGATGCGGGCCGGTGGCCGGCCGCCACTGCCCGTTCTGCTTACGCTCGATCGTGAACCGGTTCCAGCGCCGGTAGTCCAGCGCCTCGGTGAGGTGTTCGAGCCACGTCCCGCCGATGTCGGCCGCGCGAACCCGTTCGATCTGGTGCTGCAGGAACTCTCCCACGGCGGCGCGGTCGGCCTCGTTCCACACGTCGGCGGTGCGGCGCAGCTGGCGCAGGGCCTGCTGGGCGCCCGCGGGCGCGTCGGCGCTCAGCACCCAGTTGATCCGTAGCCGCATCCCGGTGCTGGTGGGGCGGGAGGCCAGCTCCGAGTTCATTCGCGCCACCTGCTGTTCGGCGGCGGTGATCAGGTCCTGCAAGCTGCTTGCAGCTTCGCTGACCAGGTGGTTCTCCAGGATCTCCCGTTCGCGCTCGGTCAGCAGCCGGCTGCGTTCGGTGACCTCGGATTCGAGGGTCCGCGCGACCTCTCCGACGGTGGCCGGACGCCCACGGAAGATCACGTCCACGACGATGACGCCGTCGCGGGGGAGCAGTCCCGTGCTGTTGCCCTGGCGGGAGAGCACGTCGGCGAGTGCCTTGTGCTCGTCTGTCACCCTGCGCTGCAGCCGGTCCCAGGTCTTATCGTCATCGTCAACGTCCAGCAGCTCCGCCTCGACGGTCCGCGCCAACCCGATGGCGGCGGTGGCCGCCCACGGCACCGTCGTATCGGGGATCTCCAGGCCGTCGGCCGCCACGCCGAGCAGTCCGGTCTCCGCGAACCGGCGGAACGCTTCGACCTCCGCGTCCCGTGCCCGGCCCGTCTCCTCGCGCTCGACGCGCAGCCGCCCCTGCTCACCTTCGGCCTTGCCGTACGCCTGCACGGCCGCCTCGTGCTTGGCCTCCGCTGCCCGGCGCGCGGCGGCGTTGGCGAGCTTGTCCTCGTCCACCTGCTTCAGCTGCGCCATGAGCTCAGCGACGTCGGCCCCGATGCTCGCCTCCAGGGTCTCGAACTCCGTGCGCGCGCCGAAGGAATCGCTCCGGCGCTGGTCCGCGTCCGCCGCCCGTTCGGCCTCCAGTTCGGCGGCGTCCTCGAGTTGGCGGCGCTCGTCCTCGAGCCGCGCGGCGGCGGCGCGGGCCGCATCGAGTCGCGACCACAGGACCGCGACGGCTTCGCGGTAGTCGCCGAGGGAGTCCCGGATCTCGTCGAGGGCGTCGCGTTCGGTGGGGAGTGCGGCATCGGCGGCGTCCCGGTCGAGCGCCGCGGCCGCGTCGCGGTGGGTGGCGGCGGTGCGGTCCACAGCGGCGGTGGCGGTCGCGTGCTCGTCCCGCAGCTGCAGCTCGCGGTGCTGGGCGGCCGCGACGCTCTGGTGGGCGGACCTGACGTCGTGTTCCGGCGGGAGCGCGGCGAGTTCGGCGTCCACGACGTGGCGGCGCTCGCGGAGCGCCTGCCGCCGGGCCGCGATCTCGTCGATGCGCAGGCCGGCGGCGGCGATCTCGTCCGCGAGTTCGGCGAGCCGGCGGCGGCGTGCCTGTTCGCGCGCGCCCGCGCCGACGTACTGGGCGTCGGGCTTGCGCCGGCGCCGGTGAGGGTGCCAACCCGGAACGTCCCGTCGGTCGCCATCCAGGTGTGATGCTTCGACTCCGGGCCCAGCGCGATCGCGCGCAGGACCGCCTCGACGGTTGCGGCGGGCACCGCGCTCGCGGCAGGGTCCTCGGGGTCGGCGGCGGCGCGCAGCACCGTCGCGAGGGTGCTGCCGGGAGCCGCTCGGCCCGCCGTCGCGATGACGTCGGAGCCGGCAAGGACCCCGTCAGCGCCGACGGTGGCGTCCAGCGCTCCCGAGGCCTCGAGCGCAGCCTCCAGCCCGGCGCGCTCCTCGTCGGAGAGGTCCGGCGCGAAGTCGACGAGCTGCCAGAGCCGCGCTCCGCGCCGGTCAGGGTCGACGGTGTGCCGCGGTGCCGGCGCTTCGACCTGCCCGGATTCCAGTCGTTCCCGTTCGGCGTCGAGCTCTGCCAGCGCGTCCCGCTCGGCTGTCTCGGCGGCTTCCGCTGTCGCGTCGGCGCGGGTGATCGCATCGCGGACGTCCGCCGCACACGCGGTGACGGCAACCGTGTACGGGTTTTCGCCGGACAGCGCTGCCGCCCATGGGGCCAGCTCGTCGAGCACCGCGTCGACGTCGTGGATCACGAGTTCTGCCGCGGAACGATGATGCTCGCGGGCGCCGGACACGAGCGCCGCCGCTGTCTCACGGACGCGGTCCTCGGCGGCCACACGAACCTCGGCGATCTCGCAAATCGAGGCGTCGAGTTCGCCTACCCGGGTGCGCGCGGCGGCCACTGCCGCGGCGTGACGGTCCACCTCCGTGCTCAGGGCGTTGACGTGCTTGATCGCCCGGCTCTGCATCGTCACCAGCTCGGCGGCGGTGCGCCGCAGTTCGCCGATGTCCGACGTGACGAGGACCGCATCGAGGGTGTCGTGGTGCTGCGCGTGCAGGGCTGCCCCCGCGGCTGCGTCGGTCGCGGCCTCGCGGGCGCGGGCCAGGCCCCAGTCGGCCTCCGCCAGACCGGCCCGCGCCCGGTCCACTCGGGCACGCCGGTCGGCGGTCGTGGCCGAGGCGGCCACGCGCGCCGCGTCGGCCTGGCGGGATGCGTCCGCCAGCATGTCCGCCCGTTGCCGGGCACCGTCGAGGAGCGTGGCCGCCTCCATCGCCTCGCTCCCGCGCAGCGCGGCCTCGTGCGCCGTCAGCCGGACGCGCTCGCGCTCGACCTCGTCCAACTCGGTCCGGCCCGCGTCGCGCTGGACAGCGGCCTCTGCGAGCCGGCGCTCGGACTCCGCGAGCTCCCGGCCGACGTGCTCGTACTTCGAGTGCGCGGCGCGGGGTTTCGCGGCGTACCGGCGGGAGGCGACGCCGGCGTACCGCCGGTAGTGGTCGAGGAACGCGGCCGCGGCGTCGTGCGCCTCGGACATGGCAGCGAGTTCGTCCCGGTCTTCCTCGAGGCTACGGAACGCCTCTGCCACGTCGGCGAGAACGGCCTGCCCGAGCGGAGGCAGCGATTCGGTCAGGGCCGCGGAGAGCGCCTTCTCGCTCGGCTTCTTCGACAGCTGCGGCTGCCGCAGCCGGATGAGCAGGTCGACCAGCGCGGCGTACCGCAGCTCGCCCAGGCCGAAGAGCGCCTCGTCGACGGCTGCCCGGTACTCCTTGGCGCGGTCGTACCTGCGCCCGCTCCCGGAGATCGCGTCGCCGAGCCGGTCCCGGGTGAGCGGGGTGCCGTTGTCGTCCGCCAGGTGCAGCCCCTCGCCGACGCGCTCGGGCGAGACGAAGAACCAGTGGGCGGCGATCCCCTTGCCGGTGACGGCCTTGAGCCCGCAACCGATGGTGCAATAGCGCGCCGCACCGGCCTCATCGATTCGGCCGAACTCGAGCCAGGTGTACCCGATGCGCTCCGGATGCGGATGCTCCCCGCCGAGGAGGAGGTTCCACTCCATGCGCTTCTTGGGGTCGGCGTCGGGCTCGACCCGGTAGGGAGCGAGGTCTCCGTCCAGCAGGAACGGCAGGGTGAGCGCCAGCACCTTGGATTTGCCGGCGCCGTTGTTGCCCCGCAGGAGCAACCGGCCGTCGCGGAACCAGAACTCCTGCGCGTCGTAGTAGAAGACGTCCAGCAGCCCTGCGCGGAGCGGCTTCCAGCGCGCGTCCTGGGGGACCGGGAGCACTGAGTCCGAGCCGGATGAGATCATCGATCCTGTTTCCTTCCAAGATCATTAGCGTCGCCACCGGACACGGTGGGCTCGGCGAGTGCGTACCGGGCGATCGCCGGTAGCGGACGGACCCATGCCGGGGGCTCGGTCCGGTGCGAGCGTTCGACGAGGCGCAGCGCTTCGAGTTTGCCGAGCGCGGTCTCGGTGAGCTCGACCTCGGCACCGGGCTCGCTCGCGGTCCGCTTCCACAGTCGTTGCTCGACGAACCGCGGCGCGAGGTCCGCGACCCATGCCTGCAGATTCGCCAGCGGCACCAGGGTGCCGATGGATCGTGCGAGTCGTTCCGCGATGAGGAGCGCCGCGTGCCCGTCCGTGCCGACCTCGGGCATGCGCACGTCGGTGAGGTCGTCGTACGGGTCGACCATCGCGATGCCCTCGGCTCGCACCTCCGGCACCAGCCCGGTGAACGAGGTGATCCGCTGGCAGATCGCGGCGCGCTGACCGGTGAGGTAGGCGGCCTCGGCGTCGCCGAGCCGGTCGTAGTAGAGGACCGGCTCGTCTACGAGGATCCGGGTGAGGTGGTGCCGGATGCGGCGATTGCGCAACTCGTCCGTGCTGGCCGGGAGTTCGTAGGTGACCTGCGCCAGCCGGTCCTCGAAGTCCTCCGCCTGTACCACCGACGGTCCGCGGGTCGTAGCGAGGAGGGACGAGGTCACCCTGCGCCGCACGTCGTACAGCACGTCGCCGGTGTTGTCGACGAACGCCTGTTCGTCGCCGGCGACGCGGGTGAGGGCACCGAGGCCGATCAGCATCCGCGCGACCGCGACGAGGTCGCTGCGTTCGTCGCGCCGCTCCAGGGCGAAATGCACACCGGCGCCGGTGCACCGGGTCGCCGGCGGCGAGGACCAGTTGCTCCGCGAGCCGGCCGAGGGTGATCTGCGCGTCCGCCCGCTCCAGCGCGGCGAGCGCCAGGCACAGCAGCACGTACCGGCGGCGGGTGAACGTGGCCTTGCGTGTCCTGTCGATGGCCGGGTGGGTGGGATCGGCGGTGCCCGCCGGGGTCTTGACCAGTCGTGCGACCTCCGTGTTGACCAGGAGGGACCACCCGGTCTCACGGTCGAACCACTCGCGGAGGTGGGTCTGGTTGCGGACCACCAGGACGAAGACGTCCGCGTCGGGCCCGTCCGCCCGGAGCAACGGAGTACGGAGCAGCGCCCGCGCCGCCCGGCGCTGCTCGGCGATCCGGGTGGAGGTGAGTGCATCGGTCAGCGTGCTCATCGTGCCGCCTCCACCGCGGGCTCCCGTGTCTCAGTCTCACCGGCGGCTGGGCGGCGGCCGCGGGTCTCGATCACGTGCACCAGGTGGTCCGGGCCGCGGAATACGCCCGCGTCGGTGCGGATCTCCGCGGTACCGGCACCGTCCACCTCGGTCAGCGTGATCGTCAGGGAACCGTCCGATGTGGTGGCCTCCACCTCGGACCGGCCCGGGGTCTTCGCCGCGAGCGCCGCTCCGAGCAGGCCGAGGAAGAGGCGGAAGGCGTGCGGGTCCAGCCGGCCCACGTCCGAGAGGTGGGCCCGCTGCCCGACCTTCGCGAGCAGTGCGTCGCGGGCCGTGGCGGTCTGTGCGGCCTCCCGGGCGGCGCGCTCCGCGAGGAATCGGCGCTGTTCGCTGCGGTCGATCACGCGGTTGGGCTTGCCGCGGCGCTCGTAGTGGCCGGTCTGGCGCAGGCGGGGGCTGATCTCGATGGGCGGCGCCGCGGTCCACGAGACGGACGCTGCCACGGGCGCGGCGTCCCGCGCTTCGAGGGTGTCCGCATCGACGGTGAGGTGCCGTGAGGACTGCAACCCGAACGCCGCCCGCCACAGGCGGTGTATCGCCTCCTCGTCCGGCGCCTCGGCGAACCAGACCGCGAGCGCGTGGAAATCGGCCGACCTGTCCGACCGGCCGGTGCGTCGGTCGTTGAGCACCGATACCACCCGCAGCAGCCGGGGAATCGCCGCCCGGGCCTGGGTGCGCAGCAGCGACGACTGGCTGGGATGGCCGGGGGAGTTGAGGAACCAGTCGTGAAATCCGGCCCAGCGCTCGGCCCAGAGGAGCCGCTGGCGCGCGAACTCGCGCTCGGCGAAGTCCTCCGTCTCGTCCGGCGCGATGTCGCGGCCGGCGCGGTGGGCGACGTCGTCGAGGAGGCGGCCGACACCGGCCTCGTCGAGCTGCTGGATCAGGTTCGCGATCTCCGCGCCGGTGGACACCAGGTCCTTGATGAACTGCTCCAGGTAGTCGATCAGGCGGTCCTTGTAGGCCAGGAAGGCCTCGATCTCGGCATCGTGCAGGTCGATCGTGCGCTGCAGCGAGGCCATGAACGACTGAGCGTTGTCCGCGAGCTCATCAAACCGCGTGGCCAGCGACTCGAAGGTGAGGTAGGCGACCGCCTCGTCGGACTCGGCGGCCCGCGCGAGCGCGAGAAGGGACCGCAGCTGCGCCGCGATGTCGCTGAGTGCGACCCGCTGGAGGGCGCCTCGGCGGCCCAACGCCTCGTCGTAGGCGGTGAGCGCCGCCTCGGCTGCCGCCCCCTCGCGGGTCATCTGATACAGGTAGCGGGCCCGGTGGAAGTCCTCGACGGTCGTCACCCGGCTGGTATCCGGATCCGCCCGGAGGTTGCCCCACTCCTCGAGCTTGGTGAGGGCGTCTACCACCACCCCCTGGTCCGGCGGATCGTCCCCGGTCGCCGTGAGGTGATCGAGGACGTCCTCTGGCCGGAGATGAATGGTGAAGCGTCGTTTGGCGGTCGCGAACGCGCCCATCACCCGCCGGTAGAGGTGTGCGTTCGCGGCGTGGACGTGCGCGAACGGGCGAAGCGCCTGCTCCGCGGGCTCGCCGGCGCTGTCGAGCTCCTCTTCTGCCGTCACGCCTGCCATGGTCGCACGGGAGACCGACAAGTTCGGCCCGGTCGCCCTGGAGACGGACGGGGCGGATTCCTACAGGACGAACTTCTGCTGTATGCGTTCGTTCATCAGCAGCACGCCGAGCGCGTTGTCGCCGTCGATCCGCCGGTGTCTGTCGCACGTGCACGATCCCCAGACCTGGTCGTGCCAGGAGTTGCCCTCGATCAGCAGCGCGCCGCCGGTGTCGACGAGAAGCCGCGCGAGCTCGGCGTCGTCGAACTTGGCGGCGAGCACGTCGGCCATGACGTCGAACCGGATGCGGTCCCAGTCGTCGACCAGCGTGACCGAGCGGCCGATCCGTTTCGCCTCCGCAGGAGTGGGAGCGGTCCGGATGAGTTCGATGCTGCGTTCGTCCGTGGTCTTCGCTGACATGAAAGCGTGTTCGGCCGTGGGGAACTCGCGGCCTCGGAACAGGACGCGGGTTGGATAGAAGTTCGAGAGGAAGAGGTGATCCCCGCGGAACGAGTCGATGACTCGCATCGTGAAAGTCCTTCCCGGTCGTGGTGCTCTGTTGAGGCTTTCGTACGGATGGATCATCGCTCGGGCGCGTCCTCGTGCGCCACTGATCTTCAGTCCCGGAGGTTCGCCGACAAGCCGCCGAGCACTCTTCGCCTCACCGATACGTTTTGATCCCCGGCGACGGCGCTCGTCCGGCGAGGTAGTCTCGTCGGCAGCGGTTCGACGGAACTCCCGCTCAGGGCAGATCCCCTCCGCACGATCATTCGTGCTGCCCAGGGGGATTCTGGCGTGACGTTGTTGCGGGTCACCGCGAACCGGCTGCTCGAGGAGTACACCTCGGAGTCGCTCGTGGAGAAGCTGCTGGAGCGGATGCTGTTCGAACGCGGGATCACCGTCGGCGACGCGGAGCAGCGATCTTGGGGGAAGAGCCTTCCAGCATTCGCGGCGGACCTGCGCCACGGCGGCCTCGGCAACGTCGAGATGCTGATCGAGTACAAGCTCCCGCTCTCCTCGCGTCGCGCCGACGTGGTGCTCGCCGGTGTCCATCCCGCGACCGGGGCGCCGTCGTACGTGGTGGTGGAGCTCAAGCAGTGGTCCTCGGCCACGGCGTTCGAGGGGGACCCCGCGATGGTGACGGTGCCGCACCTGGGCGGCCCGCTGTTGCATCCGGTGGCGCAGGTGGCGGGATACTGCGAGTACCTCGGCGACTTCGCCCGCGCCCTGCGCGACCAACCCGATCCGCTGGCCGGCATCGCCTACCTGCACAACGTGCACGACCCCGGCGTGGTCGCGGACCTGGCGGAATACCCGGCGAGCCCCGCGGGACGGTTGTTCACCGGCGCCGATACCGACGCGATGCTCGACTACCTACGGACCCGGCTGAGGCCGGGGGCACCGTCGGGCTACGCGGCCGACGTCCTGCTGAACTCGCCCGCGGCGCCGTCGCAGCAGTTGCTGGCCGTCGCGGCCGAGGAGGTCCGGGAGCGACAAGTGTTCCACCTGCTCGGGAACCAACGGCTCGCGGTGGACCTAGTGCTGCACGACGTGGAGCGGGCCCGCGCGGCGGACGTCAAACGCGTCCTGGTGGTGACGGGCGGGCCCGGGAGCGGCAAGAGTGCGATCGCGCTCGCCCTGCTCGGTGACCTCGCCCGACGGGGCCGGACGGTGCTGCACGCCACGGGTTCCCGGTCGTTCACCACCACGCTGCGGCAGGTGGCGGGGCGCGGGCGCCGCGGGTCAAGGCCATGTTCAAGTACTTCAACCAGTTCGTCGCTGCAGACCGGAACGGGCTGGACGTGCTGATCCTCGATGAGGCGCACCGGATCCGGGAGACGTCCGCGAACCGGTACACCCGTGCCGCGGACCGGACCGGGCGACCACAGGTCGACGAATTGATCGCGGCCGCACGGGTTCCGCTGTTCCTGCTCGACGAGCATCAGGTGGTGCGCCCGGGAGAGCTCGGGTCGCTCGGGCAGATCCGCGCGTACGCGGCGTCGCTCGGGCTCGAGACGATGCACATCCCGCTCGACGACCAGTTCCGGTGCGGCGGAAGCGAACGGTACGTCGAGTGGGCGGTCGACCTGGTGGGGCTGGGCGAGCGCAAGCCGTGGCGATGGACCGGCGACGACGGCTTCGAGGTGCGCGTCGCCGAGACTCCGTGGGAGTTGGAGCGGATGCTGGACGAGCAGCGGGACAAGGGCTATTCGGCGCGGATGACAGCCGGCTACTGCTGGCCGTGGAGCGATCCGACACCGGAGCGGACCCTGGTGCCCGACGTGACGATCGGCGACTGGGCCCGGCCGTGGAACTCCAAGTCAGACAGGCGGATGGGCGACGTCCCGCCGTCGCAGCTGTGGGCCACTGAGGACGGCGGCTTCGGCCAGGTGGGCTGCGTGTACACCGCGCAGGGCTTCGAATACGACTGGAGCGGAGTGATCCTCGGCCCGGACCTGGTGTACCGGGACGGGCGGTTCGTGGTGCAGCGCGCCGAGAACCGGGATCCCAGCCTGAAATCGAAGAAGAACCTCACCGACGTACGGTTCGACCTGCTGATCCGCAACACCTACAAGGTGCTGCTGACCCGAGGCATGGTCGGCACCGTTCTGTACTCCACCGACGAAGAGACCCGCGAGGCGCTCCGGCGCCTCGTGCACCAGTAGAGACGAAACGAGCTCGGCCCGACAGGCTTCCGTGTAGGACACGCCTCCACCCGTTGCGAAACCCGAAAGGGCGCAAGGGCGATGACGGCGTGGCTGGTGACGATCAACGAAGAATATCCGCAGCATCTCCAATACGCCCTGGAGAAGGGGTTTGGGATTTCGCGAACAAGCGCTGGAAGGTTCCGATCAATCCGAACGACCGGATCGTATTCCGCAACGGGGGTGGCGGCTCGCTCGTCGGCATGTTCTGTGCCACTGCGGCGACCTTCGCTCTCCGAGATGGAGCTGGGAAGGTGCTGCACAACGACCGTGAGCCGTTCTGGGATACGCCTGAATCCTTCGAATACCACTATCGAGTCCTCATGGATCCGGTGAGTGTTACTCCTGTCCGTGAGGTGCTGCCAGCCGAGATCCGCGCTGCACTCGGGGCTGGATCAGCCAATTACATGTTTCAGTCTCCGACGCCGTTCGAGGGTGACGCCGAGAACCTACTCGCCGAGGCCTTCTACCTGCCTGCACTGGATCTCACGCCAGTGCTGGATGGCCCGCAGATCAGTGACGTTCTCACCCACGACGGCACCGAGGAAGCCAGGGCGAAGCGTCTGGCGTAGGTCGCCTCGCGGATGGGGCAGGACGAATTCCGCGATCGTCTGCTTGCATCGTACGGCGGTGAGTGTGCCCTCACCGGCACCGCCGCTGAGGAATCGCTTGAGGCTGCTCACATCATCGAATGGAGGTCCGGCGGTGTGAACGATACGTCGAACGGGATATTGCTCCGCGCCGATGTTCACCGCCTGTTCGATCGATCGCTGATCAGAATCGGATCTAGGAATCGCGTCGAGGTGGATCCCAAACTCGTCGGCACGGAGTACGAGAACCTGACCGAGCTGACGACTCCGAAGGCGAAGAAGGATCGACCTGCGCCGCAAGCACTTCGGTGGCGGTGGGCGAAGAAGAACGGGCGGCCACTCGCTGAATTCTGACGACCTTCCGGTGGGCACCGCGAACTTGTCAGTGGCGACGACCGGCGGGGCGAGACGACTGCCCCTACCCGGCCTTCGCCACCGCTCGCGGCGCGAAGGGATCGGCCGGCAGGTCGAGGTGCTCGCGCAGGGTGGTTCCGGCGTACTCGCGACGGAACAGCCCGCGGCGCCGCAGTTCGGGCACCACGAAGTCGACGAAGTCGTTGAACGTGCCGGGCGAGCTGGCCGCCGAGAGGATGTAGCCGTCGGCCTCGCCGCCGGTGAACCCCTCCTCGATCTGATCGGCGATGTCCGAGGCGGTGCCCACGAACTGGGGGAGCAGCACGCCCTCCGCGTACAGCTTGCCGATGTCGCGCAGCGTCAGGTTGTCGCGCTCGGACAAGCGTCGGGCCACGTCGAACAGCCCCTGCGTGCCGCTCACCGTCACGTCCGCGACGGGCTTGTCCAGGTCGTACTGCGAGAAGTCGTGATCGGTGTGCACGGACAGAGTGATGAGCCCGGAGATCGGGTCGGCCAACTCGTTGTGGAACGCCTGCTTCTCGCGCGCGATCGACTCCGTCTCGCCCACGAACGGGATGAACGAGGGGAAGATCTTCACGTGGTCGGGGTTCCGGCCGAAGTTCACGGCCCGCGACTTCACGTCGTCGTAGTAGGCCCGCCGGCCCTCGGGCGTCGGGTCGATCTCAAAGATCGCCTCGGCCCACTGCGCCGCGAAATCCTTGCCCCGGCTCGACGATCCGGCCTGGATCAGCACCGGCCGGCCCTGCGGCGACCGCGGCGTCGGCAGCGGACCGCGGGTGCGGAAATGCTCGGAATCGCGCGACACCGCGTGGATCCGGGCCGGATCCGCGAACACGCCGGACTCCTTGTCCTGCACCAGCGCCCCGGGCTCCCACGACGCCCACAGCTCCACGGCGGTCTCCACGAACTCCTGCGCCCGGACGTACCGCAGGTCGTGCTCCAGGTGCTCGTCGTGCCCGAAGTTGAGCGCCTCCGACTGGCTCAGCGAGGTCACGATGTTCCACGCGATCCTGCCGCGCGTGACATGGTCGAGGCTGGAGAGGATCCGCGCCAGCTCGAACGGGTGGAAGTACGTGGTGGACTTGGTGATCGCGATCCCCAGTCGCGAGGTCACCGCCCCGATCGACGCCGCCACGATGGACGGGTCCAGCGTGGCGGACGCCTGGGTTCCGCGGCGCAGCGATTCGTCGATGTCGTCGCCGAAGCGCGTGGGCACCGACAGCAGGTCCGCGAAGAACAGGAAGTCGAACGTGCCGCGCTCCAGGATCCGGCCGATCCGGTGGTAGTACTCGGGCGTCAGGAACGCCGGATCGGACGCGGGGTGCCGCCATGCGGCGTGCGAATGCGTGACGTGCGAGGCGATCTGGAATCCACCGAGGTGCAGCTGCCGGGCCATGACGTTCCTTCCGTCGGGTGCGTCCCTGCAGTCTCCGGCGGACGGACACCGTCGGGAACCCTTGCGCTCCGGCTGGGCGAAATCGCTACCGCGGGCCGCCGGGCCGGCCGCCGCCCGGCGGCGGGCCCGGCATCCCGCGGACCGTCGGGGTGGTCCGGGTGTCCACGCCCACCGGCAGTTTCACCGCGTAGCCCTTCGTGACGTCGCCGGTCACGGTGGCCAGCTGATGCGCCGCGCCATCCTCGCCGAAGACGTTGTCCGACGTCAGCGACACCCGGCCCAGCGTCTGCACCGACGCCTCGTACCCGGCGGTGGCGTAGACGGCGTCGCACACGTCCTTCGGCAGCGCCAGCTGTGAGGTGGCGATGGCCTTCGTGGCGTCGGTGATGTCCGCCCGGTCGCGGTACACCTCGAAATGGATGTGCGGCCACCGGCCGTCGTAACAGGCGGGGAACACACTCGTGAACCGCACGACCCCGGCGGAGTCGGCGATCTGCACGCCTCGCAGGTAGTTCTGGTCCGTCACGCCGTCGCTGTACAGGGAGTACCGGCCCTCGCGGTCACACTGCCACACGTACACCGCCGTCCCGGCGAACGGGACGCCGTCGTTCGCCAGGTCGCGCACCGTCAGCTCCAGGGTGATGGGGACGCCGTCGGCCGTACCCCGCATCTCCCCGAAACTGGTCCGGATGTCGCTGCGGACGACGCCGGCCTGCTCGAGGACGTCGGGGCCGTTCGACCCGTCGCCGGGATACGGGCCGGCCGTCTCGTCGGGGATCTCCGCGAGCGCCGGGGTCGTGCCCGCCGTCGCGGACCCCGACGGGGACGCAGACGCCGTCGAGGACGTCCCCGACGCCGTGGTCGCGTTCGTCCCGCACGCCGCCAACCCGAGCCCGACGGTGCCGAGCCCGAGCATCGTCAGCATCCTGCGGCGACTGGCGAGCGTGCCGAGGTCGAAGCCGAGCCCCTGGTCGACGATCTCTTCGTCGGGGCGGGGAGCGGGCGATCACGGAAGGTAGGGATCATGGGGACGAACGTAGCGAGCGCCGCCCGGCCGGTGGCTGGGATCGCGCTGTGAGGTCGCTGTACTTGTCAGTGCCGGGCGATACGGTGCGGGCGTCGTCGAAGGGAGACACCGTGACCGGTATCGAAGCCCTGCCCACGGCCCTGATCGTCCCGCCGGATCGCGCGCCGGCGTACCTGCGCGGGATCGGGATCGCGGTCGAGGACCTGTACGCGGCGGTGCGGGCGGGCGAGCGCGCCGCGGCGGGCGTGGACGCCTTCGCTCCCGTCATGGCCGCCGGCCTCCTGCGCTGGGTCGAGGTGGTCAGCACGCTCCGCCGGCGCCTGGTCGACACAGGGGAGTGGACGCTGGGCGATCGTCGCGGCCAGCCCATCTGCCGGCACCTCACGAGCGGCCGCACCCTCGCGGTGATGAGCGGCGACGTGGCCACCGGCAACCCGGAGCTCCCGGGCGGCCCGCACACCGTGCGCCGCAAGGGCGCCGCCACGGCCGATTCCTTCGCGCCGCACGAGATGCTGTTCTCCCTCGCGGAGCTCGGGTCGAGCCCCGGCCCGACGGTGCGCCGCCCAGCGCCTGGGTCTTCTTCTACCGCCGCGACGGCGCGAGGACGCACCTGGAGGTCTCGCAGCCCACCGGCTTCGATCGGGACACGGGGCAGTTGACCGGCTTCGCGGTCCGGGTGATCGTGGCCGGGTGGCGTCCGGGCGACCGCCGCGATCCTCAGCTCGCTCTGGGCCGCCTCGTGGACCTGCAGCTCGTCAGGTCCGTCGCATGAGCGGGACCGGCGAGCTCGGCCAAACCGGGCCGCGGACCGTCGGGCATGCGGTACGTATGGTCCATGCCCGAGCGGATCCTGCCCCTGACCTCCACCATGCAAGACGAGCACCTGTCGCTGGCGACGCTGCTCCGACACGCGACCACCTGGTACGCGGACTCCGCGGAGGTGGCCACCTGGACCCCCGAGAAGACCACCCGGATGAGCTTCCGCGAGCTGGGCCACGAGGCCGCGCGCCTCGCGAACGCGCTGAAGGCACTCGGCGTGGTCCCGGGCGACCGGGTGGGCACGTTCCAGTGGAACAACAACGAGCACATGACCGCGTACGTCGCGATCCCGGCGATGGGGAGCGTGCTGCACACGATCAACATCAGGTTGTTCCCGGAGCAGGTCACCTACATCGCGAACCATGCGGCGGACCGGGTGATCATCGCCGACGGCAGCCTGATCCCGCAGCTCAACGCCGCCATCGGCGGCATGACCACGATCGAGCACGTGATCGTGGTGGACGGCGACAAGTCTCAGGTCGAGGCGCCGTCGGGGGTTCAGCTGCACGACTACCGCGACCTGCTCGACGCGCAGTCCGACGACTACGCCTGGCCGGACATCGACGAGCGTGCCGCGGCGGCGGCCTGCTACACGTCGGGGACCACGGGTGATCCCAAGGGGGTGATGTACAGCCACCGCAGCATATGGCTGCATTCCACTGCGGTGTGTGCGAGCTACGGCCTCGGCATGGGCCCGAGCGACACGGTGCTGCCCATCGTGCCGATGTTCCACGCCATGAGCTGGGGCACGCCGTTCGGTGCCCTCATGTCGGGCGCGTCCCTGATCCTGCCCGACCGGTACCTGCAGCCCGAGCCCATGACGCGCCTGCTCGCCGAGGAGAAGCCGACGATCTCGGCCGCGGTACCGGCCGTGTGGATCGGCATCGTCAACCACCTCGCCACGCACCCGCAGGACATCAGCCACCTGCGGCACATCGCCTGCGGCGGGTCCGCGGTGCCGCTGAGCCTCGCGCAGGCGCTCGACCGGCACGGCGTGCAGGTAGTGCAGGCGTGGGGGATGACGGAGACCTCGCCGCTGGCCAGCATCGCATGGCCACCCCGGGCGTGACCGGCGACGATGCCTGGCGCTACCGGAACACGCAGGGCCGGTTCCTGCCCGGTGTGCAGGGACGGCTGGTCGACGATCTCGGCGAGGTGGTCCCCGCCGACGGCGAATCGCAGGGCGAGGTGCAGGTCCGAGGTCCTTGGATCACCGGCAGCTACTACAGCCCCGAGGGCGCCGATCCGGTCGGCGCGGACAAGTTCGAGGACGGTTGGCTCCGCACCGGCGACATCGGCAAGCTCACCGCCGACGGCTTCGTCACGCTGGTGGATCGGTCGAAGGACGTGATCAAGTCCGGCGGCGAGTGGATCAGCTCCGTCGAGCTCGAGAACGAGGTCATGGCCCACCCCGCGGTGCTCGAGGCCGTGGCGATCGGCGTCCCCGACCCGAAGTGGGACGAGCGCCCGCTCGTGGCGGTCGTCCTCCAACCGGGCTCGACGGTGACCGTCGCCGAGCTCCGCGAGCACCTCGCGGGGAAGTTCGCGAAGTGGCAGATCCCGGACAACTGGTCGTTCATCGCCGAGGTCCCGAAGACCTCGGTGGGGAAGTTCGACAAGAAGGTGTTGCGCGCGCAGCACGCTTCAGGAGATCTCTCCGTCGTCAGCGAATAGGTGCTCGGGTGACCGTCCGCGGCGCCCGCACCCGAACATGTCGGCCACCCGTCCTAATCTGGATGGGTGGCCGATCCGCAGAGTTACCGCCCGGCACCGGGCACCATCCCCACGCAGCCCGGCGTGTACAAGTTCCGGGACAAGCACGGCCGTGTCATCTACGTGGGCAAGGCGAAGTCGCTGCGCAGCCGCCTGAACTCGTACTTCGCGGACGTCTACGGGCTGCACCCGCGAACGCAGCAGATGGTCACCACCGCCGCCTCGGTCGAATGGACCGTGGTGAGCACCGAGGTCGAGGCTCTCCAGCTCGAGTACAACTGGATCAAGGAGTTCGACCCGCAGTTCAACGTCCGCTACCGGGACGACAAGACCTATCCGATGCTCGCGGTCACCCTGAACGAGGAGTTCCCGCGGCTCTACGTCTACCGCGGTCCGCGGCGCAAGGGCGTGCGGTACTTCGGCCCGTACAGCCACGCCTGGGCGATCCGCGAGACGCTCGACCTGCTGCTGCGCGTGTTCCCCGCCCGCACCTGCTCGGCCGGGGTCTTCAAGCGACACAATCAGATGGGCCGGCCCTGCCTGCTCGGCTACATCGACAAGTGCTCGGCGCCCTGCGTCGGACGGGTGACCGCCCCCGAACACCGGCAGATCGTCGAGGACTTCTGCGACTTCCTCGCCGGCAAGACCGACAACCTCATCCGTCAGCTGGAGAACGACATGCTCGGCGCCAGCGAGGAACTCGACTTCGAGCGCGCCGCCCGCCTCCGGGACGACGTGGCGGCCCTGCGCAAGGCCGTCGAGAAGCAGGCCGTGGTGCTCGGCGACGGCACCGACGCCGACGTGATCGCCTTCTCCGCCGACGAGCTCGAGGCGGCCGTGCAGATCTTCCACGTGCGCGGCGGCCGGGTCCGCGGCCAGCGCGGCTGGGTGGTGGAGAAGCCGGGTGACGCGGAGCAGAACGAGCACGCCGAACTGCTGGAGCAGTTCGTCACCCAGTTCTACGGTGAGGAGGCCGAGCGGGCTATGCAGTCGGGCGACGGTGCCCCCAACCCCGTGCCACGCGAGGTCCTCGTACCCGTGCTGCCGGACGACGTCGACGAACTGCAGGACTGGCTCACCGGATTGCGCGGCGCCCGGGTGTCGCTGCGCATCCCGCAGCGCGGCGACAAGCGCACCCTCATGGAGACGGTGGAGCGCAACGCGGTCGAGGCGCTGCACCAGCACAAGCTCAAGCGTTCCGGCGACCTCACGGCCCGCTCGGCGGCGCTCCAGGGCCTGCAGGACGCGCTGGACCTCGACGAGGCGCCGCTCCGCATCGAGTGCGTCGACATCAGCCACATCCAGGGCTCCGACGTGGTCGCCTCGCTCGTCGTCTTCGAGGACGGCCTGGCGAAGAAGTCCGACTACCGGCACTACGGGATCAAGGAGGCCGCGGGCGACGGCCACAGCGACGACGTCGCGTCGATCGCCGAGGTCACCCGCCGCCGCTTCCTGCGCCACCGCGCGGACACAAGACAGGCCGAGGACGCCGGTGGCGCCGAAGGGACCGGCGACAACGGGATCGGCCTCGCCGCTGCCGACAACGGGATCGGCCTCGCCGCTGCCGACAACGGGGGCGACCTCGCCCCGGAAGCCGCGATCGACCCGCAGACCGGACGTCCGCGCCGGTTCGCGTACCCGCCCAACCTCTTCGTGGTCGACGGTGGCGCTCCGCAGGCCGCCGCCGCCCAGGAGGTCCTGGACGAGCTGGGCGTCACCGACGTCGCGGTCGTCGGCCTCGCCAAGCGCCTCGAGGAGGTGTGGGTCCCCGGCGACGACGACCCCGTCATCCTGCCCCGCAGCTCGGATGCGCTGTTCCTGCTGCAGCGCGTGCGCGACGAGGCGCACCGGTTCGCGATCTCCTTCCACCGCAGCAAGCGCTCCAAGCGCATGACCGCGAGTGCGCTCGACGCGATCCCGGGGCTCGGTGAAACGCGGAAGGCTGCGCTGCTGCAGCACTTCGGTTCGGTGACCAAGCTCCGGGAGGCGAGCCTCGAGGAGATCGTGGAGGTCCCGGGTATCGGGCTCACCACCGCCCGCACGGTCCTCGACGGCCTGCGCGCCGACGCGTGAACGCCGGCGAGATCGTCGCGCAGGTCGCGCCGGTCCTGGTGTTCCTCCTCGCCATCACCGTCATCGCCGAGATCGCCCAGCTGGCAGGGGTGTTCGATGCCCTGGGTGTGTTCGCCGCGCGCCTCGGACGAGGCCGCGTCACGCTGATGTGGTTGTGGTTGGTCCTCGCCGCCTGCGCGGCGACGATCGTTCTGAGCTTGGACACCACTGCCGTGCTGCTCACTCCCGTGGTGCTCGCCGCGGCGTCGCGGCTCGGCCTGTCGCCCTTGCCGTTCGCGATGACCACGGTCTGGCTCGCCAACACAGCCTCGCTGCTGCTGCCGGTATCGAACCTCACCAACCTACTCGCCGTCTACCACCTCGAGGGCGGCGTCCGGGCGTACATCGCCCTCTCGTGGCGGCCCGCGCTGGCGGCGATTGCCCTCACCGTCGTCGTGCTGTGGCTGCTGCACCGCCGCGACCTGCGCGGCCGGTACGCGGTCCCCGACGTCGCGCCGCCCGCCGACCGGGTTCTGTTCGGCATCGCGGCGGCCGTCTGCGTGGCGTTGGGGCCGGCCTTCGCGCTCGGAGTCCCTCCGGCCGCGGCGTCGACGGTGGCCGCGCTCGCCCTGGTCGCGGCGCTCGCGGTCCGCGCCCCGCAGCGCCTCCGCGAGATCGTGGTGCCCTGGCGGATGGTGCTGATCCTCGCGGCGGTGTTCGCCGCAGTGCAGGCACTGCTGGCGGTCGGGTTGGAGGACCTGGTGCGCGGTGTGGCGGGGGAGGGGACGGCACCGTCGGACCTGCTGCGGTTGGCGGGCACCGGGGCCCTCGCCGCTAACGGCGTCAACAATCTGCCCGCCTACCTCGCGCTCGAGCCCGTTGCGGTCGGGGAACCGGTGCGCCTCATGGCGCTTCTCGTCGGCGTGGGGATCGCGCCCGTGGTCACGTTCTGGGCGTCGCTCGCGACGCTGCTGTGGCGGGAGCGGTGTGCCCGCGCGGGGTGCGGATCTCCGCCCGACGGTTCGCGATCCACGGCGTGGTCCTGGCCGTTCCGGCGACGATCGCCGCCGTTCTCGTTGTCTGACGCGTCCGGTAATCCATCGCGTTCCGCGCCGCGGACGCTTAGTGTAGCGTCGCCTTACTCTCGATCGTCGTGAGTCATCTCGTTGCTCAAGAAAAGGATTCGACGATGTCATTGCGCACACGCTCCACCCTGGCCGCCGCTCTGGTGGCGGTGGCCTCCCTCACGATCACGGCCTGCGGGTCGAGCGGCGACGGTGCGGCACCGTCGAGCTCGAGCTCCGCGGGCGGCGACCTGACGCTGTACAACGCCCAGCACGACACCCTCGCGAAGGAGTGGGTGGAGAAGTTCACGGCGGAGACGGGCATCAAGGTCACCATCCGGCAGGGCAAGGATTCCGAACTGGCGCAACAGATCATCGCCGAGGGCGACCGCTCGCCCGCCGACGTCTTCCTCACCGAGAACTCGCCCGCCATGACCCAGGTCGAGAACAAGGGCCTGTTCGCCGATGTCGACCCGGCGACGCTCGCGCAGGTCGGCAACGGCCTCAAGCCGTCCACGGGCAAGTGGACGGGCATCGCGGCCCGCTCGACGGTACTGGTCTACGACAAGCGCAAGGTGACGCCCGAGCAGTTGCCGAAGTCGATGGCCGACCTCGCGATGCCGGACTGGAAGGGGCGCTGGAGCGCGTCGCCCTCGGGCGCGGACTTCCAGGCGATCGTCTCGGCGTACCTGCAGCTCAAGGGCGAGCAGGCCACGAAGGACTGGCTGAAGGCGATGAAGGACAACGCCAAGGAGTACAAGGGCAACGGCGCCGCCATGAAGGCCGTCAACGCCGGTGAGGTCGACACCGCTCTGATCTACCACTACTACTTCTACGGCGACCAGGCCAAGACCGGCGAGAACTCCGGCAACGTGGGCACCCACTACTTCAAGAACCAGGACCCCGGCGCCTTCGTCTCGATCTCCGGCGGTGGCGTGCTGAAGTCGTCGAAGAAGCAGGCGCAGGCCCAGCAGCTGCTGAAGTTCATCACCTCCAAGGCCGGCCAGGAGGTGCTCGAGAAGGGCACGTCCTTCGAGTACCCGGTGGCCTCGGACGTCCCGGCCAACCCGAAGCTCGTCCCGATGGCGGACCTCCAGGCCCCGACGGTCGACCCGGCCAAGCTCAACGGCCCGCAGGTCGTGACCCTGATGACCGAGGCGGGCCTGCTCTGAGGCTGCTCGCCCTCGCGGCCGCCGCCATCGCGGCGGTCGCGGCGGTGCCGCTGGGCTTCGTCGTCTACACGACGATCGACACGGGCTGGGCGGAATCCGCTCGGCTCGTGTTCCGGCCCCGCGTCGCCGAGCTCCTCACCAACACCGTGCTACTCACGGTGATCGCGGTGCCGCTCAGCGTGATCGTCGGCGTCGGCGGCGCCTGGCTGGTCGAGCGGACCACGCTGTGGGGCCGCCGCGCCTGGTCGCTGCTCGGCGGCGCCCCTCGCCATCCCCGCGTTCGTCGGCAGTTACGGCTGGGTCTCCGCGATCCCGTCGCTGGGCGGGCTGTGGTCGGGCGTCCTCATCGCGGTCCTGTTCTACTATCCGCTCGTCTACATCCCCGTCGCGGCGGCGCTGAGCCGCCTCGACCCCGCGCTCGAGGAGTCCGCCGCCGCGCTTGGCCTCGGCCGGTGGGCGGTGTTCGCCCGGGTCGTGCTCCCGCAGTTGCGGCTCGCCGCCCTCGGTGGGGCCGTGCTCGTGGCGCTGCACCTGCTCGCCGAGTACGGGGCGTTCGCCATGATCCGGTTCGACACCTTCACCACCGCGATCATGGTCCAGTACCAGTCGACCTTCAACGGCACCGCCGGGTCGATGCTCGCCGGGGTGCTCGCGCTGCTGTGCCTGTTCCTGCTCCTCGCCGAGGTGGCCGCGCGCGGCCGGGCCCGCTACGCGCGGGTCGGCTCAGGCGCCGTTGCGACTCCGGAGCGGATTCCGTTGGGCGGCCACCAGGCCGGGGCGCAACTCGCGCTCCTGGCGCTGGTGGGCGCGGCTCTCGGGCTCCCGTTGTGGTTCGTCGTGCGGTGGACCGTGCGCGGCGCCGCGCAGATGGTGCCGGCCGACCTCCTCGAGGCGCTCGGCACGTCCCTCGGCTACGGTGCGGTCACCGCTGTGCTCACCGTCGTCGCAGCGTTTCCGCTCGCGTACCTCGCCGTCCGCCGCCCGAACCGGGTCACCCGGACGCTGGAGGCGTCGACGTACATCAGCAGCGCGATGCCGGGCATCGTCATCGGCCTGGCCCTGGTCACGGTCTCGATCCGGGTGGTGCCCGACCTGTACCAGAGCGCGACGGTGCTGATCCTCGCCTACGCCCTCCTGTTCCTGCCCCGCGCCGCCGTCGGCCTGCGCGCCGGTCTCGCGCAGGCGCCGGTCCCGCTCGAGGAGGCGGCCCGCGCCCTAGGCGCGCCGCCGCCGATCGCCTTCGCGCGCATCACCCTCCGCCTCACCGCGCCCGCGTCAGCGGCCGGCGCCGCCCTCGTCTTCCTCGCCGTGACGAACGAGCTGACGGCGACGCTGATCCTGGCGCCCAACGGAACCCGCACCCTGGCAACGGAGTTCTGGGCTCGGAGCAGCGAGATCGACTACGCGGGCGCGGCGCCCTATGCGCTGGCCATGGTGCTGCTCTCGCTGCCCACCACGTACCTGCTGTTCCGCCAGTCCCGCCGGGCCGCGGGACGCACCACCCGGACGAAAGGAGCCGCATGAGCGCCGAACTCGCCCTGCGCGGGCTCACCAAGCGGTACGGCGCCGACACCGTGCTGCGGGACGTCGACCTGACGGTGCCCGCGGGGTCCATCACCGCGGTGGTCGGGCCGTCCGGTTCGGGGAAGACCACGCTGCTGCGCCTCGTCGCGGGCTTCGCGCGGCCCGACGCCGGGAGTGTCCGCCTCGGCGACCGCTACCTCGCCTCGGACTCCGTCTGGGTCGCCGCACACCGGCGGGGCGTCGGCTATGTCGCGCAGGACGGTGCGCTGTTCCCGCACCTGTCGGTGGCGCGGAACATCGCCTTCGGCCTCGGTGCCTCGCTGCCCGTGCGGCGGCGCGCCGCGGCTGGACGGGTCGCGGAGTTGTTGGACACGGTTTCGCTGGATCTCGCTCTGGCGCGGCGCTATCCGCACGAGCTGTCCGGTGGGCAACAGCAGCGCGTCGCGCTCGCGCGGGCGCTGGCGGGGAGCCCCAGGATCATGCTGCTCGATGAGTCCTTCTCCGCGCTCGACGCGGGGCTGCGGGTGGCCACCCGCGCCGCCGTCGCCGACGTGCTCGGGACGGCGGGCATCACCACGGTGCTGGTCACGCACGACCAGTCGGAGGCACTGTCCTTCGCCGACCAGGTCGCCGTCCTCCGGAACGGCGCGCTGGAGCAGGTGGGCCCACCGGCGCAGGTCTATTCGCGTCCCGCTTCCGAAGCCGTAGCCCGGTTCCTCGGCGACGTCGTCGTGCTCGACGGTGCGCTCGACGGTGCCGTCGCCGAGACGGTGCTGGGGCGGATCCCCGTCGCCGGGGCCGACGGTGCCGCCCGGCCCGCCCCGGTGGCCCTGTTGCTGCGCCCCGAACAGATCCGGATCGCGGCGGAGGGCGTGCGCGCCACCGTGACCCGGGTCGAATTCTTCGGGCCGGACGCCACCGTCTGGCTGACGCTGACCGACGGGCCCGTCATCGAGATCCGGCACCCGAGCACGGAGCTGCCCGCGCCCGGCGACGAGGTGCGGCTATGCGTGACGGGCTCCGCCGTGATCCTCGATCCGGCTGCCGCTCAGCGGTAGGCGAGCAGCGGCACCGTCGCCACGTCGGAGGGATCAGCCACCGCCGAGCACGATCCCCTCGCGGCGCGGATCGGCGCCGCCCGCGAACACCGACCCCTGCTTGACGATCGCCGAGAGCCCGGAGACCTGGGGCGCCAGGTTGAGCTGATGCCCGAGGCCCGTGAGCGCCTCCACGACCTTCTTCCCCTCGTCGGTGCCGAGGACCGGGTGGGCGCTGTCCACGTTGGTCTTCGGCGTGTTCGCCGCGCCGAAGTTGGCCATGCCCACCGCCTGCTGCGGGTCCAGCTTCCAATCGGTCAGGCCGATGATCGTCTTGATCACGAACTGGATGATCACGGCGCCGCCGGGGAGCCGAGCGCCCCGATCGCGTCGCCCCGTGCCCCGTCGGAGCCCTTCGCGAACAGGATCGTGGGCGACATCGAACTGCGCGGTCGCTTGTTCGGCTGCACCCGGTTCGCCACCGGCTGCCCGGCGGAATCGGCGGGTTCGGCGGAGAAGTCGGTGAGCTGGTTGTTCAGCAGGAAGCCGTCGACCATGTGATACGAGCCGAACGCTGACTCGATGGTGGTGGTCATCGACGCGACGTTACCGAACTTGTCGAGCACCGTGATGTGGCTGGTGCCGTGCTCCGGTGTGGTCGTCACACCCGGTGTGGCGGTGGCGAACTCGCCGGGCTTCGCGGTGCCCATGGACTTGTTCCGGTCGATCAGCTTCGCGCGGCCGGCGAGGTACGCCGGATCCACCAGCGCGGCGGGCGATCCGCCCGGGAGCGGGATGAAATCGGGATCGGCGATGTACTTGTCGCGGTCGGCGTACGCGAGCCGCTCGGCCTCGGAGATCAGGTGGATCGCCTCGGCGGTGGGGATACCGCCGTCGGGGCCGGGATCGGCGCCGTGCACGGCAGCCGGCCCCAGCTTCGACAGGTCGAACGAGTTGAGGATGCCGAGCGCCTGCGCGACGGTGATCCCGCCCGACGACGGTGCGGGCATGCCGCACAGTTCCCGGTCGCGGTACGGGGTGCAGACCGCCTCGCGGGTCTTCACCTGGTAGTTCGCGAGGTCCTCGAGCGTCATGGTCCCGGCGGTGCGGCCGCCGGTGGTGTCCCGCACGGAATCGACGATGGCCTGGGCGATCGCCCCGGTGTAGAAAGCCTTCGGGCCCTCGGAGGCGATGGCGCCCAGGGTCTTCGCGTAGGCGGGGTTGGTCAACCGGACGCCGGCCTTCTTCGGCGCGCCGTCGGGCTCGAGGAAGTAGGCCTTGAGGTCGGCGTCGTCGGCGAAGTTCTCCGCCTCGTCGGCGAGCGCGCCGGCCAGGCGCGGGCTGATGTCGAAGCCGTCGTCGGCGAGCTTCGTCGCGGGGTCGAACAGTTCGCGCCAGGACTTCTGTCCGTGCTCGCCGTGGACGGCTTCGAGGAGCCGCAACGCGCCGGGCACGCCGATCGCGCGGCCGGAGGATCGGGCGTCGGGCTTCGGCGCGGTCCGGTCGTCCGGTGAGATCCAGCGCAGGTAGTTCTCGTCGGCGCTCGCCGGCGCGGTCTCACGACCGTCGTAGGCCTGCACCTTCTTCGACTTCGCGTCGTAGTACAGCAGGAACGCGCCTCCCGCGATGCCGGAGGACTGCGGTTCGACGAGGCCGAGCACCGTCTGCGCCGCGACCAGGGCGTCGGCCGCCGTGCCGCCCCCGGCCAGTACCTCGCACGCCGCCTTCGTGGCGATCGGGTTCGCGGTGGCGGCGGCGTAGTCCTTGGTGTGGGTGACCGGCAGGCCGGAGCGGTAGCCGGAGGCGCCCTCGGGGTTCACGCTGATGTCGCGGGCGCCGGTCGGCGACGCGGTGGACGACGGCCGGTACATCGTTCCCTCGGCGGCCGTGGCGTCGCAACCCCGGCGGCGACGGCCGGCGTCGCGGACGGCGTACCGTCGGACCCCGACGTGCCGCACCCCGCCAGCGCGAGGGGGATGACGAAGGCGACGGCGGCCGCTGACCTGAGACGGAACATGGCGTCCTCCAAGCGATCGGATCATCGCAACGTAACACCGGCCCGCGGGCCGCGCGGAGGGTTCGGGAGAGCGGCGAAGGAGTCGCGAGAGTCAGCGGTACGACGCGTCGGGCACCGTCGCGGGGCACGCTCCACCCGGGGACGTCGCCAGTTCGAAGTGCCACCACTCGTTGTCGAACGTGCGGCACAGGCCCCAGCGGTGGCCGTTCGCGTGGAGCCACGCGGCGCCCTCCCACGGCCCCACGTCCACGGCGTCGCCACTGACGTGCGTGGACTGGGCGGGCGGCAGGACCCACCGTCGCGCGGCTCCGGCTGAACCGTGGGTCGCCAGTCCGTTCTGCCACAGGGACTCCTGCTGCGCCCAGGAACGTTTGCCGGACGTGACGCTCAGCACGACCCCGGCGGAACCGGCCGCGCGGTACGCCGCCGAATACGCATCCGCGAGCGCGGGATTCAGGCCGGCGGTGCCGGGTGCCGTCTCGGCCCAGGCGGACGGTGCCACCAGCAGCGTTGTCGCGAGGGCAGCGGCCGTTGCGGGCACGCAGAGGGATCGAAGACCGGACACGGTTGATCACTGTAGCGCTGTCGCTCGGTCGGGGGCTCACGCTGGAGTCGGCGCGAGGGCCGTGCGGGATGGCTACGCTGGGTACGTATCCACGACGGGACAGGAGGGGACGTGCGTCCGACCGGGGATCAGGACTTCCGCGCCGGCGAGCGGGCCGAGGAGCGGACCGTCGGCGAACACCGCAGCGACGGCCCGATGGACGTCCTGCTCGTGACCGGACTGTCCGGCGCGGGGCGCGGCACCGCTGCCAAAGTGCTCGAGGATCTGGGCTGGTACGTGGCCGACAATCTGCCACCCGCACTGATCAGCAACATGGTGGACATCTCGCTGGCCGACGAGTCGCGGATCCACCGCCTGTGCATCGTCACCGATGTGCGTAGCCGCACGTTCACGGGTGACTTCGCGAACATCCGGAGGAACTGGCCGAGAAGGAGATCGAACCGCGGGTGCTGTTCCTCGACGCCTCGGACGAGGTGCTGATCCGGAGGTTCGAGCAGGTGCGGCGCAAACACCCGTTGCAGGGCAGCGGCACGCTCGCCGAGGGTATCGCGGCCGAGCGTCGCATCCTGCAGCCCATCCGCTCGACGGCGGACCTGGTGCTCGACACGTCGGCCCTGTCGGTCGCGCGGCTGCGCGAGACGATCGAGAATTCGTTCCGCACGCTGCGTTCCGGGACGATCACCGTCACCGTCGAATCGTTCGGCTTCAAGAACGGGATCCTATTGGACGCCGACATGGTGCTCGACGTTCGGTTCCTGCCCAACCCGTTCTGGGTGCCGGAGCTGCGCCCCCGCAACGGCCTCACCGCCGAGGTGTCCGGCTACGTGCTCGGCCAGCCCGGGGCGTCGGACTTCCTGGACACCTATGCGGCGCTGCTCGATCCGGTGCTCGCGGGGTATCGCCGAGAGGGCAAGTCCTACCTCACGGTGGGGATCGGGTGCACCGGCGGTAAGCATCGCAGCGTCGCGATGACCGAGGAACTGGTGCGTCGGTTGTCGGGACGCGAGGGCATCGAGGTGCGCGCCGCGCACCGGGATCTGGGGCTGGAATGACCGCGCTGAAGGTGGCGTCGCTGGGCGGTGGCCACGGCCTTTTCGCGACGTTGCGGGCGATGCGCGAGCTCGAGGCGGACATCACCGCGATCGTGACGGTCGCCGACGACGGCGGCTCGTCCGGACGGCTGCGCACCGAGTTGGGCATCATCCCGCCGGGGACCTGCGCATGGCGCTGGCCGCGCTGATGCCCGACGACGACCGCGGCGAGTTCTGGGCCGGGATCTTGCAACACCGGTTCGGCGGCGGAGGGGCGATGGCCGGGCATCCGGTGGGAAACCTGCTGCTGGCCGGGCTGTGCGAAGTCCTGGGCGACCCCGTCGAGGCGCTCGACGCGATCGCCGACCGGTTCGGCGTCGAGGGGCGGGTACTGCCCATGGTGCCGGGGCCGCTGCGGATCGAGGCCGACGTGACCGGGCTCGAGGACGACCCGCGCCTGTCGCGGGTGATCCGGGGGCAGGTGGCGGTCGCGGTGACGCCGGGCAAGGTCCGGCGGGTGCGGCTGCTGCCGGCGCACCCCGAGGCGTGCGTCGATGCCGTCGACGCGATCCTCGCCGCCGACGTGGTGACGCTCGGGCCGGGATCCTGGTTCAGTTCCGTCATCCCGCACGTCCTGGTCCCGGAGCAACTCGACGCGCTCCGCCGCACGGCCGCGCGGCGGGTGCTGATCCTGAATCTCGCGCCCGAACCCGAGGAGACGGGTGGCTATTCACCCGAGCGGCACCTCCACGTCCTCGCGGCGCACGCCGAGGGACTGCGGTTCGACGACGTCATCGTCGACGCGGGCACCGTCCCGCCCGGAACGGAGCGTGAGCATCTGATCCGCGCGACCGCTTTGCTGGGCGCGCGGCCACATTTCGTCGACGTCGGCGTGCCGGGCACCCATCAGCACGCCCCGAGTGCTCTGGCAGCCGCGATCCGAAAAGTGGCCTACAGTGAACGTCCGAGCCGAGAATAGTTAAGCTTTCGTGTTTCAAAACCGACGTAACCGAGAATCCTAGGAGGGGTCCCGCTGTGGCGCTGACATCCCAGGTCAAGGACGAGCTGAGCAGGCTGTCCATCACCCAGGTGAGCGCACGCCGCGCAGAAGTGGCGTCGCTGCTGCGTTTCGCGGGCGGGCTGCACATCCAGGGCGGACGGGTGATCGTCGAGGCCGAGGTGGACATGGGCATCACCGCGCGCCGCCTGCGCAAGGAGATCCTCGACCTGTACGGCTACAACTCCGACGTGCATGTGCTCGGCGCGGGCGGGCTCCGCAAGGCGGCGCGGTACATCGTGCGGGTGGTCAAGGACGGCGAAGCCCTCGCCCGGCAGACCGGTCTGCTCGATATGCGGGGCCGCCCCGTGATCGGGCTGCCGTCGCAGATCGTCGGCGGGTCGGTGCACGACTCCGAGGCGGCGTGGCGCGGCGCGTTCCTCGCGCACGGCTCACTGACCGAACCGGGCCGGTCGAGCGCGCTCGAGGTCTCGTGCCCCGGTCCGGAGGTCGCGCTGGCCCTCGTCGGCTGTGCCCGCCGGCTGGGTGTGACGGCCAAGGCGCGCGAGGTCCGCGGAGCGGACCGGGTGGTGGTGCGCGACGGCGAGGCGATCGGCGCGCTGCTCACGCGGATGGGCGCGAACGACACCCGGCTGGTGTGGGAGGAGCGCCGCATGCGGCGCGAGGTCCGGGCGACGGCGAACCGTCTGGCCAACTTCGACGATGCCAACCTCCGACGGTCCGCCCGGGCCGCCGTGGCGGCCGCGGCGCGCGTCGAGCGCGCGCTCGAGATCCTCGGCCCGGACGTGCCGGACCACCTCGCGCAGGCGGGATCGCTGCGCGTGCAGCATCGCCAGGCATCCTTGGAGGAGCTCGGGCAACTCGCCGACCCGCCCATGACCAAGGACGCCGTCGCCGGCCGGATCCGGCGGCTGCTGTCGATGGCGGACAAGCGCGCCGCCGCCGACGGCGTGCCGGACACCGAGTCCGCCGTCACCGCGGACATGCTCGACGAGGGCTGATCGACACAACGAATTTATGGTTCGCCCATGTGGATATGGTCGGTACATGGGTGATCCGGCGGAGGTTGTGATCGGACGTGGCCGGCGAGTGGTGCGCGTCCTGCGGTGGTTCGCGATCCTCGTGGTGCTGCTCGCGGCCTGCTATGCGCTGATCTTCGCGCCGGAGCTGCACGCCGCCGGGCGGCGCATCCACGGCGGCGGCATGTGGTTCGGCCGGGCGTGGCCGGCCTGGCTCGCGGCCGGAGTCTGGGTGGTCACGGGCGTGCTCGCGCTGGTTCAGTTGCTGTTCCTGGCGGTTCTGTACGGCTACGCGCTGATGGCGTCGGTGCGACGGCTCTACTGGTGTGCGCACCGGCGCCGGGCGGTACGGCGCTGGCGCCCCATCGCGGCCGCGGCGGGGATCGGGCCGGTGCGGCGCTGGCTCGCGCTGCGGGCCGGGACCAACGAGCCGACCAAGAAGTCGATCCGGCGACTGTGGACCGCCCGGACGCCGAGGTGGCTCGGCCGCGGCCTGTTCCTGCTCGGCGTCGTCGGCACGCTCGGGGCGTGGATCGGGATGGGGGCCGACCTGACGTCCATGCCCTCGGGCCTGTTCATCTTCGTCCTGGTGGCGCACGCGTATCTGTCGGACGAACGTGCGCCGAGCGTGTTCGTCTCGCGCACCGTCGGGCGGCACGCGAAAGCCGACTGAACGGGCACGTTCGGCACCATGCGCAGAACTGGTAATAACCAAGCGGGAGGGGTGATCCGGGGCTACCGTTGACGAGCAGGTATTCCTGACCCGAAGGAGCACGACGGTGACTGTTCGCGTAGGTGTCAACGGATTCGGCCGGATCGGCCGCAACTACTTCCGGGCGGTCGCCGCTCAGAAGGCCCTCGGTACCACCGACGTGGAGATCGTGGCGGTCAACGACCTGACCGACAACGCCACGCTGGCGCACCTGCTGAAGTTCGACTCGATCCTCGGCCGCCTGGCCGCGGAGGTGGCGGCCGACGGCGACACGATCCGGGTGGGCGATCAAGTGATCACCGCGCTCGAGGTCAGCGAGGGGCCCGCCGCCCTGCCGTGGGGCGACCTGGGTGTGGACGTGGTGATCGAGTCCACCGGCATCTTCACCGCTCGCGACAAGGCGCAGGGGCATCTGGACTCCGGCGCGAAGAAGGTGATCGTGTCGGCCCCCGCCGCCGGGGCCGACCTCACGGTGGTGATGGGTGTCAACGACGACAAGTACGACGGCAGCCAGAACGTGATCTCCAACGCCTCGTGCACCACCAACTGTCTCGGCCCGTTGGCGAAGGTCGTCAACGACGAGTTCGGCATCGTCACCGGCCTGATGACCACCGTCCACGCCTACACCGCCGATCAGAACCTGCAGGACGGCCCGCACCGCGACCTGCGCCGCGCACGGGCTGCGGCGCTCAACGTGGTGCCCACGTCCACCGGGGCGGCGAAGGCGATCGGCCTCGTGCTGCCGGAGCTCGCGGGCAAGCTCGACGGGTACGCGCTGCGCGTGCCGATCCCCACCGGCTCGGTCACCGACCTGACGGTGCAGTTGGAGAAGAAGGCGACGGTCGAGGAGATCAACGCCGCGATGAAGGCGGCCGCCGAGGGCGGGCTGAAGGGCATCCTCAAGTACTGTGACGCGCCGATCGTCTCCTCCGACATCGTGACCGACCCGCACAGCTCGATCTTCGACGCGGGACTGACCAAGGTGATCGACGATCAGGCTAAAGTCGTGTCCTGGTACGACAACGAATGGGGCTACAGCAACCGCCTCGTGGACCTGACTGATCTGGTAGGTAAATCGCTCTGATGACCGTTCCCACACTTTCCGACCTGCTGTCCGAGGGCGTAGAGGGCCGCACCGTGCTGGTCCGCAGCGACCTGAACGTGCCGCTCGACGACTCCGGGGTGATCACCGACGCCGGCCGCATCGTCGCGTCGGTGCCGACACTCAAGGCGCTCGCCGAGGCCGGCGCCAAGGTGATCGTGACCGCGCACCTCGGCCGCCCGAAGGGTGAGCCCGATCCGAAGTTCTCCCTCGCGCCCGTCGCGAAGGAGCTGGGCGAGCGGCTGGGCCGCAACGTCCAGCTCGCGGGCGACGTCGTGGGACAGGACGCGCTCGCGCGCGCCGAGGGGCTCACCGACGGTGACGTGCTCCTCCTCGAGAACGTCCGCTTCGACCCGCGCGAGACCAGCAAGGACGACGCCGAGCGCGAGGCGCTCGCCCGCGACCTCGCCGAGCTCGTCGACGTCTCCTCGCACGCCGGCGAGGGCGCCTTCGTCTCCGACGGCTTCGGCGTGGTGCACCGCAAGCAGGCTTCGGTCTTCGATGTGGCGAAGCTGCTCCCCGCGTACGCCGGCGGCCTCGTCGACGCCGAGGTGCGCGTCCTCGCGCAGCTGACCGAGAACCCGTCGCGGCCCTACGCCGTGGTGCTCGGCGGCTCCAAGGTCTCCGACAAGCTGGGCGTCATCCGCGCGCTGGCGCCGAAGGTCGACACCCTGGTGATCGGCGGCGGCATGGCCTTCACCTTCCTCGCCGCGCAGGGCTACTCCGTGGGCGCCTCGCTGCTCCAGGAGGACCAGATCGAGACCTGCACGCAGCTGCTGGAGGAGTTCGGCGATGTCCTGCACCTGCCCGTCGACGTCGTGATCGCCGACTCGTTCGCCGCCGACGCCGCATCGAAGACCGTCGCCGCCGACGCGATCGAGGACGGCTGGATGGGCCTCGACATCGGCCCCGAGTCCGCGCGGCGGTTCGGCGCCGTGCTCACCGAGGCCAAGACCGTGTTCTGGAACGGCCCCATGGGCGTCTTCGAGTTCCCGGCCTTCGCGGCCGGCACGAAGGCCGTCGCGGAGTCGGTCATCAAGGCCACGATGGGCGGCGCCTTCACCGTGGTGGGGGGCGGCGACTCGGCCGCCGCCGTGCGCACGCTGGGCCTCGACGAGGACGGTTTCAGCCACATCTCCACCGGTGGCGGCGCCTCGCTGGAATACCTCGAGGGCAAGGAACTCCCCGGCCTGAAGGTCCTGGAAGGAGGCGAATCATGAGCCGCAAGCCGCTCATCGCCGGCAATTGGAAGATGAACCTCAACCACCTCGAGGCGATCGCGGTGGTGCAGAAGTTGGCGTTCGCTCTGCCGGACAAGTACTTCGCGCACGTCGACGTGACGGTGATTCCGCCGTTCACCGACCTGCGTTCGGTGCAGACGGCCGTCGACGGCGACGATCTGAAGATCACCTACGGTGCGCAGGACCTCTCGCCCCACGACTCCGGCGCCTACACGGGTGACATCTCCGGCGCCTTCCTCGCCAAGCTGGGCTGCACGTACGTGGTGGTCGGGCACAGCGAGCGCCGCACGATCCACGGCGAGACGAACGAGCACGTCCTCGCCAAGACCAAGGCGGCGCTGCGGCACGGCCTCACGCCGATCGTGTGCATCGGGGAGGGCCTCGACATCCGCGAGCAGGGCACCCAGGTTGAGTACAACGTGGAGCAGCTCAAGGGCTCCCTCGCCGGGCTCAGTGCCGAGGAGCTGTCCAAGACCGTCATCGCGTACGAGCCCGTGTGGGCGATCGGTACCGGCAAGGTGGCCACCCCGCAGGACGCGCAGGAGGTGTGCGCCGCGGTGCGCGCGACCATCGCCGAGCTCGGCGGCGCCGAGGTGGCCGCAGGGATCCGCGTCCTGTACGGCGGTTCGGTGTCGAGCAAGAACGTGGGCGAGCTGGTCGCCCAGCCCGACGTCGACGGCGGCCTCGTGGGCGGGGCGTCGCTCAAGCCCGACGAGTTCGCCGCGCTGAGCGCGATCGCGGCCGGCGGGCCGCTCTGAGGTAGGCTGGATCCTCGTGGAAACTTTGCAGTTGGTGCTGAAGATCGCGATCGTCGCTCTGAGCCTGTTGCTGGTGGTGCTCGTACTGCTACACCGCGGCAAGGGCGGCGGTCTGTCGTCGCTGTTCGGCGGCGGCGTGCAGTCGTCGCTGTCGGGCTCGTCCGTGGTGGAGAAGAACCTCGACCGCGTGACGATCTTCGTGGGCATCATCTGGACGGTCTGCATCGTCGGCGTCACCCTGAGCATCAAGCTCAGTTCCTGACGCCTCCGGTAGAGCGACTCAGCGCCGCGGACCCGCCCGGGTCCGCGGCGCTGTCGCGTTTCCGGCGGTTGCACGCGGGCGGACGCACGCCCATATGGGCGCACGGCGGGACTACGGCGGTGCAACAGGGCATACTGCGTGCAATGACCACTGAGCCAGCGCGCGCCGCCACAGAACCACTCCGTGACGACATCCGCCTGCTGGGCGGGATCCTCGGCGACACCGTCCGCGAGCAGGCCGGCGACGCGATCTTCGAACTGGTGGAGCGGGCGAGGCGGGAGTCGTTCGCCGTGCGCCGCTCGGAGATCGACCGGGAGCAGCTCGCCGCGATGTTCGCTGACCTCCCCACCGGGGAGGCCGTCCCCGTGATCCGGGCGTTCTCGCACTTCGCGTTGCTCGCCAACCTCGCGGAGGATCTGCACCGCGAGCGACGCCGCGCCATTCACGTGCGGGCGGGCGCGCCGCCCCAGGCGTCCTCGCTCGCGCACACGTACGGGCTCCTCGCGGCCGCGGGGCTCGACGGCGCCGAGGTCACCTCGGCCCTCCGGCACGCGCTCGTCGTGCCCGTCATCACGGCGCACCCGACGGAGACCCGGCGCCGTACGATCTTCGACACGCAGCACCGGATCACCGAGCTCATGCGGTACCGCGACCGTACGCAGCTCGACGGCGCGGAGGAGGAGCAGGTGCAGCGCGCGCTGCGGCGCCAGATCCTCACGCTGTGGGACACCGCGCTCGTTCGCCTCGAGCGGCTACGGATCCAGGACGAGATCGAGAACGGGCTGCGGTACTTCGACGCCGCGTTCCTGGCCGTGATGCCACGGATCAACCGCGGTGCGCGGGAGCGGCTGCGCGAGCTGTACCCCGGCACGCAGCTGCTGGCCGAGCCGATCGTGCGGCCCGGGTCGTGGATCGGCGGCGACCGTGACGGTAACCCGTTCGTCACCGGCGAGGTCGTCACGATGGCGTCGCGCCGGGCCGCCGCGACGGCGCTCGCGCACTACCTGCGCGAGCTGCTGGCACTGGAACAGGAACTCGCCCTCAGCTCGCGGCTCACCAGCGTGTCCGACGAGTTGCTTGCGCTCGCGGCCTGGGACGACTCGCCCAAACGGGCGGACGAGCCGTACCGGCGCGCGCTGCACGGCATCCGCGGGCGCCTGTCCGCGACCGCTGACGCCCTGCTCGACGGTCCGCTCGACGAGCCGCTCGCCGATCGGGTCGACATCGGGGCGCAGCGGTACGGCGCACCGTCGGAACTCCTGGCGGACCTGGGCGTGGTGGACGCGTCCCTGCGCGCCGGCGGCGACGGGCTGATCGCGGACGACCGGCTTCAGGATCTGCGGGACGCCGTGCACACCTTCGGCTTCCATCTGTCGGGTCTGGATCAGCGGCAGAACTCCGACGTGCACGCCGACACCATCGCGGAGTTGTTCGCGTGGGCCGGCGTGCACCCGGACTACGCCTCGCTGGACGAGGACGCGCGGGTGGCGCTGTTGACCGACGAGCTGCGGCTGCGGCGCCCGCTCGTGGGGCCCGGCGCCGAGTTCTCCGAGCAGACCGCCAAGGAGTTGGGGGTGCTGCGCGCCGCGGCGCGGGCGGTCGAGATCCTGGGCGAGCGAGCGGTGCCGAACTACATCATCTCGATGTGCACCTCGGTGTCCGATCTCCTCGAAGCGGCCGTGCTGCTCAAGGAGGTGGGCCTGCTCCGGCCCGACACCGGGGGCGGCGCGGACTGCCCCGTCAACATCGTGCCGCTGTTCGAGACCATCGAGGATCTGCAGCAGGGCGCGGCGACGATGCGCGCCGTGCTCGAGGTACCCGTCTACCGGTCGCTCGTGGACGGCAAGGGCGGCCTCCAGGAGATCATGCTGGGCTACAGCGACTCCAACAAGGACGGCGGCTACCTCGCCGCGAACTGGGCGCTGTATCGGGCCGAGCTGGATCTGGTCGCCATGGCGCGGGACACCGGGATCACGCTGCGGCTGTTCCACGGCCGCGGCGGCACCGTCGGCCGCGGCGGCGGTCCGAGCTACGACGCCATCCTCGCCCAGCCGCCCGGCGCGGTCCGCGGCACGCTCCGCCTGACCGAGCAGGGCGAGATCATCGCCGCGAAGTACGCGGAACCGGCTCTCGCGGTGCGGAACCTGGAATCGCTGGTCGCGGCGACGCTCGAGTCGACGCTGCTCGACGTGGAGGGCCTCGGCGACGGCGCGGAGGAGGCGTACGAGGTCCTCGACGAGCTCGCGGCGCTGGCCCGCGAGGCCTACGGCGACCTCGTGCACCGGACCGACGGGTTCGTCGAGTACTTCACCACGTCCACGCCCGTGGAGGAGATCGGCTCGCTGAACATCGGCTCGCGCCCGAGCTCGCGCAAGCAGACCTCGCAGATCTCCGACCTGCGGGCCATCCCCTGGGTGATGGCGTGGTCGCTGTCGCGCGTGATGCTGCCCGGGTTCTACGGCACCGGGACGGCCTTCGAGACGTGGATCGGCGGAGATCCGGCCCGCCTCGAGCGCTTGCGGGAGCTGCACCGGCGGTGGCCGTTCTTCCGCTCCGTGTTGTCGAACATGGCGCAGGTGCTGGCGAAGTCCGATCTGGGGCTGGCCGCAAGATACGCCGAGTTGGTGCCCGATGCGGCGCTGCGCGAGCGCGTGTTCGGCAAGATCGCCGACGAGCACCGCCGAACCATCGAGATGTACTACGCGATCACCGAGACCGACGATCTCCTCGCCGACAACCCGGCGCTCAAGCGGTCGGTGTTCAACCGGTTCCCCTACCTCGAGCCCCTCAATCACCTGCAGGTGGAGCTGCTGCGCCGCTACCGCTCCGGCGACACAGATCCGCAGGTCCAGCGGGGGATCCTGCTGACGATGAACGGTCTGGCCACCGCGCTGCGGAACTCCGGATAGCGGTCTCCACCCCAGGGCGGACGACGGGGCCGCACCGCGACGGTACTGTCTGCCGCATGACTGACGTGGATCTGCGGAACGAACAGGCGACGGTATTGACCTTCCTCGCCGACATGGCGGACGGGCGGGCCGACGCGGCCATCGCCGCGTTCGACGAGCACGTGGTCTATACGAATGTGGGCCTGGCCACGCTGCGCGGGCGCGACCGCGCGGCGCGGGTGCTGCGGCTGCTCGCGAGGCCGGGGGTCGGGTTCGGGGTGGAGGTCACGTCCATCGCGTCCGACGGTGCCGTGGTCCTCACCGAGCGCATCGACGAACTGCGGGTGGGACCGCTGCGCGTGCGGTTCTGGGTGTGCGGGCGCTTCGACGTGCACGACGGGCGGATCGTGCTGTGGCGGGACTACTTCGACAACCTCGACATCGCCAAGGGCGTGCTGCGCGGAGTACTCGCTCTCGTGATTCCCGCGGCGCAGCGGCCCCTGCGGCCGCTGCAGCGTCAGTTGTAGGACGTGCTGCCGCTCACGGGGTGAGTATCCGAGATCAGCTTCGCGGCGCAGTGGTCGCGATCGAAACTCTGTTGCAGGCACCAGGCTTTCGCGGGTTCCGCGGAGTCCCAACTCAGTCCCGCGTAGATCGCGATCCAGTACTGGCGATCATGTGAGTACACCGACCAGTCGGCGCTCGAGAGCACCTTGACATCGCCGAAGCGCTGGTCGAAGTACCCGATCTCGCCCAGGATGTCGGCCTCGAACCAGGCCTTGCCCAGGTCGACGACACCGGCGTACTTCGACGACAACTGGGCGACCCAACGGTTGTTGAGCGTCGCGAACACCACCGGCCGGTCGGCCGCCGCGCGTGCCTGCAGCGCGGCGAGCGGATTCGGCGCAGCGGTGGTCGTCTCCGTGGTGGTCGCGGCCGGCGCCTCGGTGGTGGCCTGGCCTGGGGCGGTGACGGTGGCGGTCGCGGTGACGCCCGCGGTCTGCGCGGCCGGCCGGCTCTCGCGGTCGGACAGCGCGACATAGCCGAGCACCGCGGTGGCGCCCACCAGGACCGCCGCGACCACGGCGAGGATCGGCACGGCGCGACTGCGCGCCGGGGCCTGGGCCTGCTGGTACACGGGAGCCATCGGGTACGACGGCGCGGCCGGGTACGACGGCGCGGCCGGGTAAGACGGGGCCTGCGGGTACGATCCGCGCGGCGCCGGAGGATGGGACGGCTGCGAGACGACGGTGGGGTACGAGTCCGCCGGTGGTCCCGGCTGCGAGATCACCGTGGGATCCGACAGCGGCGCTGCGGGACGGATCAGCGTCTGGTCGTACGCGGGGGCGGGCAGCGGCACGTCCACACTGTGCCCGGCGAGCGCCTGCCGGGCGGCCGCGGCCAGCTCGCCGCAGGACGCGAACCGCGATCCGGGGTCCTTGGCCATGCCGCGGGCGATCACGGTGTCCATCGCCGCGGGGACCGGCGCCTCCTCGCTCGGCCGCGGGATCGGGGCGGTGACGTGCTGTTTGAGCATGGCGCCCAGGCTCTCCCCGCGGTACGGGGCGTGCCCGGTGAGGGTCTCGAACAGGACGCAGGCGAGCGAGTAGACGTCACCCGCGACGGTCGCGGAGTCACCGTCGAACCGCTCGGGTGCCGCGTACGCCTGCGAGCCCACGAACAATCCCGCCGAGGTCATCCGGGCCTGCGAATCCGCCACCGCGAGACCGAAATCGAGGAGGTACGGGAAGCCCGATTCGGTGAGCTCGATGTTCGCGGGCTTGACGTCCCGGTGCACGAGGCCCTTGCCGTGCGCGGCGTCGAGCGCGCCCGCCACCTGCTCGACGAGGGTGACGGCGCGGTCGGGGGACAGCGGACCGTCGTGCAGGACCTCCGCGAGATTGCGGCCCTCGACGAGCCGCATGTCGATGAACAGCACCCCGTCGATCTCGCCGAAATCGTGGATGGGGATCACGTGCGGATCCGCCAGGCGCGCCACCGTCTGCGATTCCCGGGAGAAGCGCTCGCGGAACTGCGGATCCTCCGCCGCCGAGGCGTGCAGCAGTTTGAGTGCGACTTCGCGGTCGCGCTGCGCATCGTGCGCGAGGTACACCTCGCCCATGCCGCCGCGCCCCAGCAGCCGGCCGATCTCGTACGGACCCAACGTGGTGCCGCTGCGCGTGCCCTCGCTCATGGATCCCCCTCCCGCTCGTTCTGCGCTGATCGTAGCGGGCGGAACCGACGGATTTCGGGCGTCACCGGTACCGGGTGGAGCCCTCGGAGCCCGCGGTGCTGGAGACCAGCTTCGCGAAGCAGTGATCGCGGTCGAAACCGTTGGCGGCACACCACCGATTGGCCTCGTCCGGGCCGGGGAAGGTGGCGGCCGCGACCGTGACCCACCAGCCCTTGTAGTTGAACACCGGCCACTCGTCGGAGTACAAGAGGCGCACGTCGGCGAACCGCAGGCGGAGGGCGAGGAATTCGTCGAGGATCGCTTTCTCGTCCCAGGTGCGGCCGTCGGCCACGAGCCCCACCCGCTTGCTGGACAGCTGCGCCACCCAGTGATCGTTCAGGCTGCCGAGGATGAACGCCTTGTCGCTGTCCGCCTGGATCCGCAGGGCGCTCAGGCCCGACTGGGGGTTCAGGCCCGACTGCGGCCCGGGCCCCGTCGAACCGATGGGTGGGGCCGACGGAGCCGGGACCCGCGCCCTGCCCGTTCCGGAATCGGGCTGCACGCAGTCGACGAGGTACTGGTGTCCGCCGGGGCCGCCCGCGCCGCTGGAGCCGTTGCCCGTATGCGCGGGCGGGAGAGTGTCGGGGGTGCGGAAGAACTGTCCGTGCCGGAACAGCAGATCGACGGTGGTGCCGGCCTTCTGCCCGTCGTCACCTTCCTCGGGCTTCGGGACGCCGATCGCGTTCGTCGCGAAGTCGAAGGTGCCGCTGGCGATCACGCCGGCGGAGTCGGAGATCGTGACCGCGGTGCCGGCCGAGGTCAGCGCGTCGCCGCCCGGGCAGGTGGCCGTGATCTTCATGGTGACCACGAGCCCGTCCGATTCCGTGCGGAACTTCTGCGGCGTGAACACCGGCTTGCTGCCGCAGCGCGTGTAGTACTCGTCCGAGCCGGAGCCCTCGGCCGGAGTGCCGGTGCTCGTACCGGGGGCGCGGGCCGCTCCGCCGGTCGCCTTGTAGCCGACCACGGCGTTCTTGCCCACGACGACGAGGGTGTCGCCCACCGCGAGGAGCGCGCCCACCTGCTCGCCCGACCCGAGCGGCGACGGGATCGACCATGCTCGTCGTCCGGTCGTCGTGTCGATCGCGACGAGTTCGGTGCCGGACGGGAAGATCAGGTATCGACCGTCGGTCAGGGCGCTGGTGCCGCCACTCGATCCCACCCGGCCGATGCCCGACTGGTCGCGCCAGAGCTCCCGTCCGGTCGCGGTGTCGATGCCGAGGTAGCCGGAGTCCGACTCGAGGACCGTGACGCGAGTGCTCACCAGTGGCGCTTCGACGACGCGATTGTTCGTGGAGGCGGAGACGGAGGCGGACCAGAGGGCGCTGCCGGCGGCGTCATGGAGGACGCCGTCGACGATCACGGCACCGGCCAGGCCGGGCGAGGCCACGGTGGGTACGCCGACGGTGCCGCGGCCGGGGTGCAGGACCTCGCCGGCGGGGGCGATCACGGTGATCGGTGCGTTCGTTCCCGATCCGGAGTCCGCGACCACCATCCCGCCGTTCGGCAGGATGCGCGCGCGATTGCCGGTGTACGTGTGTAGGACGGTGCCGTCGCCGGCCGACGCGACGTACGCGGCGCCGCCGTAGTAGAAGCTGACCAGCGACCTCGTCGCGAGTGCGGCGTGGAAGTCCCCGCCGGGCGACTCGGGCATGGTCACCGGCCGAGACCACTCGACGCCGCTCGCGGTGACCCGCATGATGCTGGTGTCGGAGGTGCGGAACGCGGCCTCGCCGTTGTAGGCGACCATGCCGAAGTGCTTGTCGGACGCGGGCACTCCCGCGCTCACCGTCCGTCCGGCGAGGTCGGCGATGAAGACGCGGGAGTCGTCCGATTGGCTCACGCGGCAGGCGGTGCGGCCGGCCACGACCTGATCCGCGCACGCCAACGACTGGTCGGGCACCCAGGCGCGGCCGGCGGCGTCGATGCCGACCACGGTGCTCCTGCCGTTCACCTCTGCGCCGGTGAGGACGAAGCGCCCATCGGTGGCGCCGCCGGGCGACCCGTACTGCGAGGCCGTGAAGTTGGTCGAGAAGAACGTCGACGCGCCGACGTCCGAGGGACGGACCGTCCACGCGACCGACGGGGCCGTCGGGAATTCGGCGGTGAGTTGCCCCGGGACGGGGCCGGAGTCACCGTCGGACGGGCGGGAGTGCCACCAGTAGATCCCGCCCGCCACCAGGACGACGACGCACACCACCGACACGCCGGCGAGGATCCAGGGAAGGGCGGACCGTCGGCGCGGCGCGGGCGGAGGGGCGTACCCGTACGGAGACCCGGGCTGTTGGGGCGGATACGGCTGCATCCGTCAACCCGATCAGATGCACCGACGCCCGGACAATCATCCGTTCAGATGATTGTCCGGGCGTTGTGTGTGGAGTCGTTGCGCGCGTGGAGATCAGAGCGTGCGCGCGATGATCTCCTTCATGATCTCGTTCGTACCGGCGTAGATCATCTGGACGCGGTTGTCGACCCAGAAGCGCGCCACGGGGTACTCGGCCATGTATCCGTAACCGCCGAACAGCTGCAGGCACTCGCTCGCGACCTCCTGCGCTCGGTCGGAGGTCCACCACTTGGCCATCGCCACCGTGGGGATGTCGAGCTCGCCCTTGATGTGCTTCTCGATGCAGTCGTCGACGAAGACGCGGGCGATGGTGGTCTCGGTGATCACCTCGGCGAGCTTGAACTTGGTGTTCTGGAAGCCGAAGATGGGGCGGCCGAAGGCCTCGCGCTCCTTGACGTAGCGCAGGGTCTCCTCGAACCCGACCTCCATGCCGGCGACGCAGGCCTGGCCGATGATCAGGCGCTCCTGCGGCAGCTGCTGCATCAGCTGGTAGAAGCCCGGCCCTCGTCGGTGCCGAGCAGGTTCGCGACGGGCACGCGGACGTCGTCGAAGAACAGCTCCGAGGTGTCCTGGCCCTTCTGGCCGATCTTGTTGAGGATCTTGCCGCGCCGGAAGCCCTCGCGGTCGCCCTCGACCAGGACCAGCGAGATGCCGGAGGCGCCCTCGTCCGGGTTGGTCTTGCAGACCACGATGATGATGTCGGCCTGGCTGCCGTTGGTGATGAAGGTCTTGCTGCCGTTGATCACGTACTCGTCGCCGGTCTTGATGGCGCGGGTCTTCACGTTCTGCAGGTCCGAGCCGGTGCCGGGCTCGGTCATGGCGATGGCGCCCACCGCCTCGCCGGAGGCCATCTTCGGCAGCCACTGCTGCTTCTGCTCCTCGGTGCCGTACGCGAGGATGTAATGCGCGACGATGCCGTTGTGCAGCGAGACGCCCCAGCTGGTGTCGAAGGCCTGGGCCTGCGCCGCGATCAGCACGGCCTCGTGGCGGAAGTCGCCGCCGCCCCCGCCGTACTCCTCCGGGATCGACAGGCACAGCAGGCCCAGCTCGCCGGCCTTGTTCCACAGGTCGCGGTCGACGTGGTGCTGTTCCATGTACTTCTCGATGTTCGGAGTGAGCTCCTTGGCGAGGAACTTGTCCGCGAGATCGCGGAGGGCGTCGAGCTCCTCGTTCATCCAGCTCGAGCGGCGGCGTGCGGCCATGAGATGACCACCTTTCTGCAGGGTGAAGCGGGCTTGTTGAGCACCACTTAATCAGAACCGCCGCGATCAAAACAAGCAGGGGTGCACGAATGTTGATTAACTTGTGTGTTACGGTGCGGCGCATGGCCGATTGACCTGCGGAAACACAATCTCGGAACCGATCGCCGAGTTGGTGCGTCTAATTGATGCGGAGGAAAAACCAACGAGATCGGGGGAACGAGTTGGCTGCCACACCGCAGGTCTGGTCCGATGCGGCACGAGCGGATGCCGTGGCGGATCAGGCGCACGAGGTCCGTGAGCGATTGGCCCAGATAGTGGGCACGGGGACGGCCGCACGGGGGATGTGCGGGTCACCGTCGGAATCGGGGGACGGCTCACGGGGGTGGTGATCGCGGGGCGCGCGATGGAGTACTCGGGGGAGGCTCTGAGCGCCGAGATCATGACAGCGGCCTCCCTGGCCGAGCGGGCAGCGGCCAGGGAGGTCCACTCGATCACGTCCCACTGGTATCCGGACCACGAGATGTGGAATCAGTACACGGGGGAGCGATGACGGACTTCGAGCTCACGGCGGAAACCGTCCAGGGGCACGCGCAGGCGCTCACGGACATCGCCGGGACGGTTCAGAACGCCGGCTCGGCAGGGCGGACGCGCGTCGGCGCGGGCGATTTCGGGGCGATGTTCGCGCCGCTGATGCTGGCCGTGAACGTCGCGCTCGAGCAGGTCGGCGGCGCGGTGAGCAGGCATGCGGCAGAGCTGGCCGCGCACCGTCGGGACTTCGAACGCACGGCCCGGGAACTCGTGGCCGCCGACGACTCGGGCGCGTCCGGGACGCCCCGATGACCGGGCTGATCGACGGCGTGCCGCTGGCCGAGTCGGTCCGCGACGCGGCGGAGGCCGTGGGCGAAGGTTCCTGGATCGGGTTCGGCGGCGCGGCCTACGGGGCGGTCAGCGCGGTCCGCGACGTCGTGGCCGACCCGATCGGGGCGATCGGCGCCGCCGGGTTCGGCTGGACGATCGAGCACAACCCGATCCTGCGCACGGCGCTCAACGCCGTCTCCGGGAACCCGGAGGCGATCGAGTCGGTGGTCACGACCTGGACGGATGAGGTCGCGACGCCGCTCACCGGGGTGGCCGGCGATGTCGCGCAGGCGGGTTCGAGCACGAGCGCGGGATTCCAGGGCGCCGCGGCCGACGCGTACCGGTCCGCGACGACCGAGTTGGCGGGGCACAGCGAGGCCCTCGGCACCGCGGCGCGGGCCGCGGGTGCGGGGCTGAGCGCCGCGGGAACCCTGGTCGTGGAGGTGCGCAACACCATCCGCGACGAGCTGTCGAGCTACCTCGGCTGGTTGGTGGCCGGCTACGCGATCGCGGCCGCGGCGTCCGCGCCCACGATGGGCGGCTCCCTCGCGACCTTCACGAACGGCGCGATCCTGCGCGGCGCACAGCTCGGACAGAAGTTCGCGGGCATGCTGCGGACGCTGAGCACCAAGCTGGAATCCTTCGCCGGCAGGCTCGGCAAGCTGGGCGAGGCGGCGCAGGCGTTGCAGCGGGCGGCGGCGAGGGTCGACGGTGCCGCGGTCCGCGCCGCAGACCTCGGGGCGTCGGGTGCCGGCTCGACGCGCGTGATGAACGGTCTGGTGAATCGCTGGTTCACCGCGGCTCCGACCACCCCGACCGGTAAGGACATCGCGGTCCAGGTGGGCACCGTCGGGATCAAGGCCGCCGGGGACGGGTGGAAGACGTGGTCCGGGACGGCGTCGCCCGGGGCGGATGGGGCAGGATGACGGGGTGACGGCACGCGACTTACTCGTCCTCGACGTTCCCGACGGTGCGCGGCCCGCGCACGCACGGCTGCTGGGGCGGAACCCGCCGCGCGGTACACGCTCGGCGGTGTCGACGTCGCCGTCGGCGCACCGCCGTGGGCGAGCGGCGCGGGCCTGCTCGTCGCGGCGGACGCCCCCGTCGTCGCGGCGAAGCTCTCCGAGCGCCGCGGCCTCGCGGTCGCCGAGGTCGACGGCGGATTCGCCGGCGCGGCGGACGGGCTCGTGCTCGGTATCGCGGGCCCGACGGTGCCCGGCACCCCGCCCGGGGCGGAGATCACCGGCGTCGACCACGTGGTGCTGACCTCACCGAACCGGGACCGCGTCATCGCGACCCTGTGTGGCCGGCTCGACTTCGACCTGCGGCTGGACCGCCTGCAGCCCTGGGGCGTGCACCAACTGTTCCTGCGACGCGGCGAACTGCTCGTCGAGGTGATCCTGCAGGACGCCGACCCGGCCGGGCCGGACGCGCTGTGGGGTCTCGCCTGGCGCACCGCCGACGCCGACGCGACGCACGCCCGCCTCACCGCGCAGGGGATCACGATGGGCGACGTGAAGCGCGGCGCGAAGCCGGGCACCCGAGTCGCGACCGTCAAGGACCGCGAACTGGGCGTCCCGACGATCGTGCTCGAGCAGTCCTAGGGCAGCTGAGCCGCCGCGGCCCCGTCGACGTACCAGACGGTCTCGTCGGAGCCGTGCGCGCCGGCGCATGGCCAGTCGTCGGGGGACGCACCGCCCACGCCGGCGGCGACGGCCTCCGCCTTCTCGGCGCCGGACACCAGCAGCCACACGCGGCGCGCGGCGGCCACGGCGGGCAGCGTCAGGGTGAGCCGCTTCGGCGGCGGCTTCGGCGAGTCCGTCACCGACACCACCGGCAGGTCCCGCTCGCGCACCGCGTCGGTGTGCGGGAACAGCGAATTGACGTGGCCCTCGCCGCCCATGCCCAGTAGGTGCACGTCGAACCTCGGGACCAGCGAACCACCCACGACCACGCCGTTGCCGCGGGCGGCGGCGTTGTCCGCCAACCGCTTCGCGTACACGCGGGCGGCCAGCGCGCCGTCGCCGCTGAACTCGTCGGCGGCGGGGAACCGGTACACGTTCTCGTCGGGCACCGGCACGTGGTTCAGCAGGGCGTCTTCGGCCTGCAGCACGTTGCGGTCGGGGTGGTCGCCCGCCACGAAGCGCTCGTCGCCGAAGAAGACGTCGACCCGCGACCAATCGATCGCCCGCTCGCGCAACGCCGCCGACAGGGCGTTGCCGTTGGTGCCGCCCGTGAGGACGATCGAGGCGAAGCCGCGCTCGGCCTGCGCCCGCGCGATCACGGCCACGAGGTCGTCGGCGGCGGCGGCGACGAGGTCGGCGGCATCGTCGAACCGGCGGACGGCGGGCGCGCTGGGTGCGGTCATCAGGGCATCTCCGATCGGTCGACGCCGGGCACGCCGCCCAGCGCGGTGTAGTAGACGGCGTCGTCGTCGAGCCGGCGCAGCTCCTCCGCGAGGCAGCCGGCCACGTCCCGTCGGCGGATGGCGACGCGACCGTCGGGCTGGCCCGGGCGCACCAGGACGGCCGTCGAGTTCTGGTCGAACTCCAGGGTGAGCGGGCCGCCCTCCCGATCGAGCCGGACCTCGAAACTGCCGGCGCGCCGGCGTACCGGGACCCGCAGTTGCGCGTGCAGCCAGCCCGCGAGCAGGTCGACACCCGCGCTGTCCGCGGGCCCGGTCACCACCGCTGCCGTGATCGGCTCGAAAGGCGGCTGATCGAGCGCCGAGGTCAGCAGCGCCCGCCACGGCGTGATGCGCGACCACGCGAGGTCGGTGTCGCCCGGGGTGTAGCCCACGCGGCGCAGGTCCAGGGCTTGAACCGGGTCGGGGAGGTCATCGAGTCGGTGATCCGGCGCGACGCGAGCCGGCCCACCTTGTCGGCGGCCGGCTCCACGGGCGCGGCGCCCGGCCACCAGGCGACAACGGGCGTGTCCGGCAGCAGGAACGGTACGACCACCGACGCGCCGTGGTCGGCGAGTTCGCCGTACAGCCGCAGCACCACCACTTCGGAGGCGCCGGCGTCGCCGCCCACCCGGATCTGCGCATCGAGCCGGGTCGGCTCGGCCCGCGAACCGCGGGCGAGGACGATGACGCGGCACGGGTGCTCGCGCGACGCGGCGTTCGTCGCCTCGATCGCGCTCTCCGTGGGCTCGCCCTCGTCGGCGGAGACGATCAGTGTGAGGACGCGGCCGAGCGTGACGGCGCCGCCGGTCTCGCGGAGCCGGACCAATTGCTTGGACACGTCCTGGGTCGAGGTGTCCGGGAGATCGAGAATCATGGTCGGCGCCACGTCCTTCCGGTGCGGGCCAGCATCGCGTCCGCGGACGCCGGGCCCCAGGTGCCGGACTCGTACTCCTCGGGCGCGCCGCCCGCGGCCCACAGTGCGAGCACGGGATCGAGGATCCGCCACGACAGCTCGACCTCGGCGTTCACCGGGAACAGGGACGGTTCGCCGAGCAGCACGTCGAGGATCAGCCGCTCGTACGCCTCGGGGGAGCTGACGGTGAACGCCTCGCCGTAGGTGAAGTCCATGTTGACGTCGCGGACCTCCATGGAGCTGCCCGGCACCTTCGAGCCGAACCGGAGAGTCACGCCCTCGTCGGGCTGCACCCGGATGACGAGCGCGTTCTGGCCCAGTTCCTCGGTCATCGTGTCGTCGAACGGCAGGTGCGGGGCGCGCTTGAAGATCAGCGCGATCTCGGTGACGCGGCGGCCCAGGCGCTTGCCGGTGCGGAGGTAGAACGGCACGCCCGCCCACCGCCGCGACGCGATCTCGACGGTGATCGCCGCGTACGTCTCCGTGGTCGAGGTGGCGCTGAAGCCCTCCTCCTGGAGCAGGCCGACGACCTTGTCGCTGCCCTGCCAGCCCGGGCCGTACTGGCCCCGCGCCGACGTCTCGTCCAGCGGCTGCACCGGGGACGCCGCCGAGAGCACTTTGATCTTCTCCGCCTGCAGCTCCGACGGATGGAAGCTCGTGGGCTCCTCCATCGCGACCAGGGCCATGAGCTGCAACAGATGGTTCTGGATCACATCACGTGCCGCCCCGATGCCGTCGTAGTAGCCGGCGCGGCCGCCGAGACCGATGTCCTCGGCCATGGTGATCTGGACGCTGTCCACGTAGTGGCTGTTCCACGTCGGCTCGAACAGCTGGTTCGCGAAGCGCAGCGCCAGGATGTTCTGGACCGTCTCCTTGCCCAGGTAGTGGTCGATGCGGAACACCGACTGCTCCGGGAAGACATCGCCCAGCACCGCGTTGAGCTTCTTGGCCGACTCCAGGTCGTGCCCGAACGGCTTCTCGATGACGACGCGGCGCCAGCCCTGCGACTGATCCGCCAGGCCCGAGCGTTTGAGCTGCTCGCACACCGTGGGGAAGGCGTCGGGCGGGATCGACAGGTAGAACGCGGTGTTGCCGCCCGTGCCACGCGTCCGGTCCAGGTCGGTCAGGGTCACCGACAGCCGGTCGAATGCGGCGTCGTCGTCGAACGCGCCCTGCACGAATCGGATACCCTCGGCGAGCCGGTCCCACACGTCGTCGCGGAACTCCGTGCGGGAGTGCTTCTTCGCCGCCTCCCGGACCGTCGCGGCGAAGTCCTCGTCGGACCACGCGCGCCGGCCGAAGCCCACGAGTGAGAACCCGGGCGGGAGCAGGCCGCGGTTGGCCAGGTCGTACACCGCGGGCATCAGCTTGCGGCGCGACAGATCGCCGGTGACACCGAAGATCACCAGGGACGACGGCCCCGCGATCCGGGAAGCCTGCGGTCCCGCGGATCGCGGAGTTCGTTCGTCCAGGTCATCGAGGTGTCAGGCCTCGGCCTTGAGCTGCTCGGCCGTCGCATCGAGCAGGGTGCCCCACGCCTGCTCGAACTTGTCCACGCCCTCGGTCTCGAGCTGGTCGAACACCGACGACAGGTCGACGCCTGCGCCCTCGAGGTCGGCGAAGACCTGCGCGGAATCCTCGGCGCGGCCGAGGATCGTGCCATCGGTGACGGTGCCGTGGTCGGCGAAGGCCGCCATCGTCGCGCCGGGCATGGTGTTGACGGTGTTCGGCGCGATCAGCTCGGCCACGTACAGCGTGTCGGGGTAGGCGGGGTTCTTCACGCCCGTCGACGCCCACAGCGGGCGCTGCACGTTCGCGCCCTCGATCGCGGCGAACCGCGCCGCGCCGAAGACCTCCTCGTACGCCGCGTACGCCAGGCGCGCGTTCGCCAGGCCGGCCTTGCCGCGCAGCGCGAGCGCCGCGTCGGTGCCCAGGGCGTCGAGCCGCTTGTCGATCTCGGTGTCCACGCGGGAGACGAAGAACGAGGCGACCGAGTAGATGTCGGCCACGCTCCGGCCCGCCGCGGCCGCGGCCTCGATGCCGTCCAGGTACGCGTCCATGACCTGACGGTGCCGCTCCACCGAGAAGATCAGGGTCACGTTCACCGAGATGCCCTCGGCGATGACGCGGCTGATCGCGGGCAGGCCCGCGAGCGTGGCCGGGATCTTGATGAGCACGTTGGGCCGGTCGACGATCTTGTGCAGCTCGATCGCCTGGGCGACGGTGCCCTCGGTGTCGTGGGCCAGGCGCGGGTCGACCTCGATCGACACGCGGCCGTCGAGGCCGCCCGTCTTCTCGAAGACGGGCGCCAGCACGTCGCAGGCCGCGCGCACGTCGTCGGTGGTGACGGTGCGGATCGTCTGGTCCACGTCGGCGCCGCGGGCGGCGAGCTCGGCGACCTGCGCCGCGTACTCGGTGCCCTTGGACAGTGCGGCCTGGAAGATCGCCGGGTTGGTGGTCACGCCGGTGACCGAATCGGTCTCGGTGAGCTCGAAGAGCTTGCCGGACTCGATCAGGCTGCGCGACAGGTCGTCGAGCCAGACGGAGACGCCCGCCTCGTACAGTGCGGCCAGGTTCGGGTTCTGAGCCATGGTTATCAGCTATCCCTTCGTGTTGGCGATGGACTTCTCGGCCTTCTGGGCCACGACGTCGCCGGTGAATCCGTACTTCGCGAACAGGACCTTGTCGGACGCCGACTCGCCGAAGTGCTCGAGCGAGACGATCTCGCCGAAGCCGCCGACGATGGGCCACCACGACAGGGCGATGCCCGCCTCGACCGCGACACGCGCCTTCACTGCCGGCGGCAGCACACTGTCCTGGTACTCGCGGTCCTGGGCGTGGAACCACTCGATCGACGGCATCGACACCACGCGCGCGCGAACGCCCTTGGCGGCGAGGATCTCCGCGGCCTCCACGGCCAGCTGCACCTCGGAGCCCGTGCCGATGAGGATGACGTCCGGGGAGGCACCGTCGGGGTCGGAGAGGACGTAACCACCTCGCGCGACGCCCTCCGACGAGGTGCCGGCCAGAATCGGCACGCCCTGGCGGGTCAGGATGAGGCCGGTGGGGCCGTTACCGCCCGTGCGCTCGAGGGTCGCCTTCCACGCGGCGACGGTCTCGTTCGCGTCAGCCGGCCGGACGATGTTGAGGCCCGGGATGGCGCGCAGCGCGGTGAGGTGCTCGACGGGCTGGTGGGTGGGACCGTCCTCGCCGAGGCCGACGGAGTCGTGCGTCCAGACGTAGATCGGGTCGATGTCCATCAGCGCGGCGAGCCGGACGGCGGGGCGCATGTAGTCCGCGAACTGCAGGAACGTACCCGCGTAGGGGCGGGTGGGGCCGTGCAGCACGATCCCGTTGAGGATCGCGCCCATCGCGTGCTCGCGGATGCCGAAGTGCAGGGTCCGACCGTAGGGCTGCGCGCTCCAGTCCTCGGTGGAGATCGACGGGGGACCGAACGAGTCGGCGCCCTTGATCGTGGTGTTGTTCGAGCCGGCGAGGTCGGCGGAACCGCCCCACAGCTCGGGCAGGGTCTGGCCGGCGGCCGCGAGGAAGGCCCCCGACGCGGCGCGAGTCGCGATGGCCTTGTCGCCGACGGACCAGGTGGGAAGCTCGGCGTCCCAGCCGGCGGGCAGCGCGCGGGCCTCAAGACGATCGAGCAGCGCCTTGCGCTCGGGGTTCGCGGCGGCCCAGGCGTCGAAGCGCACGTTCCACGCCGTGTGCTCGGCCTGGCCGCGCTTCACCAGCTCGCGCGCGTGCGCGATGACCTCGGGCGCCACGTCGAAGCTCTTGGCGGGATCGAAGCCGAGGATCTCCTTCACCGCGGCCACCTCGTCGGCACCCAGGGCCGAACCGTGGACGCCGCCGGTGTTCATCTTGTTCGGGGCGGGGAACCCGATCACCGTGCGCACGATGATGATCGACGGCTTATCGGTGACGGCCTTGGCCGCCGCGGTGGCCTCCTCGATCGCGGTGACGTTCTCGCCGCCCTCCACGTACTGCACGTGCCAGCCGTACGCCTCGTACCGCTTCGCCACGTCCTCCGACAGCGCGATGTCGGTGTTGTGCTCGATCGAGATCTTGTTGTCGTCGTAGAACAGGATCAGGTTGCCGAGCTGCTGGGTGCCGGCCAGCGACGACGCCTCGGAGGTGACGCCCTCCTCGATGTCACCGTCGGAGGCGATGACGTAGACGAAGTGGTCGAACGGGCTGGTGCCCGGTGCGGCGTCCGGGTCGAACAGGCCGCGCTCGTAGCGCGAGGCCATCGCCATGCCCACCGCCGAGGCGAGGCCGGCCCAGGGGACCGGTGGTGATCTCGACGCCCTTGGTGTGCCCGTACTCGGGGTGACCGGGGTCAGCGAGCCCTCGGTGCGCAGCGCCTCCAGATCGCCGAGCTCCAAGCCGAAGCCGCCCAGGTACAGCTGCAGGTACAGCGTGAGGCTCGAGTGGCCGCAGGACAGCACGAATCGGTCCCGGCCGATCCAGTGCGTGTCCGACGGGTCGTGCACCATGACCTTCTGGAACAGCGTGTACGCCAGGAGCGAGGCTCATCGCGGTGCCGGGGTGGCCGTTGCCCACCTTCTGCACGGCGTCGGCCGCGAGCACCCGGGCGGTGTCCACCGCGCGCGTGTCCAGGTCGGTCCAGTCGGCGGGGTGGTGCGGCGTGGTGAGTGCGTGGATCTCGGCGGTGCTGGTCACGGCGGAAGGGCTCTCCTGGTCGTGTGGGGATGCGTGCTCAAGTGTGAACCCTACTCGGCGGCGGTGCACGGTCAGTGCGAACTGTCGGGTAGCGCGGTGGTGATCACCCGGCGTTTCGGTGCGGACCCGATCCCGATTCTTCCCGGGCGGGGTCGGAGGACTACCATGGGGCGTAGTAGATGGGGTCGGCGCCGGTCGCCGACCCGCGGTGGGGCGCCTGCCTCGCGGCGCGCCCGGTCAGCCCCGGACGCGATGAATAAGTGCCCGGTACAGCCCGGGCCCGTCAGGAGAGAGTGCGGCACACGATGGTTTTCAAGGGTGGGCACGGGACGAACACCCCTGACGCTCGCTCGGCGGCCGCGCCGATCCCCGCCTCGTTCGCCGGGCGCGCCTGGCACACCGTGCTGGCGTACATCGCGCTGACCAAGCCCAAGGTCATCGAGTTGCTGCTCGTCGCCACCATTCCCGTGATGCTGCTGGCGGACCGCGGGCACGTGGACCTGCCGCTCATCCTGTCCACGCTGTTCGGCGGCTGGCTGGGGGCCGCGTCCGCGAACACGCTCAACATGGTCGCCGACGCCGACATCGACCAGAAGATGAAGCGCACCGAGCGGCGCCCGCTCGCGCGGCATGCGGTGCCGGTGCGGCACGCGCTGATCTTCGGCCTGGTGCTCGCGGCCGCGTCGTTCGCGTGGCTGTCGATGATGGCGAACGTGCTCTCGGCGGTCCTGGTGCTCGTCACGATCGCGTTCTACCTGTTCGTGTACACGATGCTGCTCAAGCGCCGCACCTCGCAGAACGTGGTGTGGGGCGGCGCCGCCGGCTGCATGCCCACCCTGGTGGGCTGGGCGGCCGCGACCGGCACCATCGCCTGGCCCGCCGTGGTGTTGTTCCTGGTGATCTTCTTCTGGACGCCGCCGCACACCTGGGCGCTGGCCATGCGCTACCGCGAGGACTACAAGGCCGCCGGGGTGCCGATGCTGCCCGTCGTGGCGCCGGAGACCACCGTCGCGCGGCAGATGGTCTGGTACACGTGGGCCACCGTGATCACCACCCTGGTGCTGATCCCCGCCGCCGGCCTGGTGTACGCGGCCGCCGCCGTGCTGTGCGGCGGCTGGTTCCTGTACGCGGTGCACAAGCTGTACAAGCAGACCAAGGCGGGGCAGGAGATCAAGCCGCTCAAGGTGTTCCTGCAGTCGAACAACTACCTGGCCGTGCTGTTCTGCGCGCTGTCGGTGGACTCGATCCTCAACTACAGCACCGTCTGGCAGCTGCTCGGCACTGAGGTCCGCGGGGCGGCCCGCGGCCTCACGGCTGATGCCGCGCCGGATTCAGGCGCGGCCGCCCAGCGCCGCCGAGACCGTGGCACGGACCCGACGGTGCACTTCGGCCGGGTCCGTCGCGTCCAGCTTGCCGTCGAGGTGCAGGAACGCGAGCCCGTGCACCAGGGCCCACACGGCCGTCGCCGTGGCTTCCGCGTCGTCCGTCGGGAGGGTCCGGGCCACCAGCGCGTTCAGGTACCCGGTGATCATCACCACGGCCTCCGCGCGCGCGGGATCCGTGCCGCACGGCTCGGCGAACATCGCCCGGAACAGGCCCGTGCGTTGCAGCGCGAAGTCCACGTACGCCACGGCTATGTCGGCCAGGTCCTCGGGCGCCGACGGTGCCGGGCTCGCCTCCATCAGTGCGGCCGCCAGTTCGTGGTAGCCGACCGCCGCGACCGCCGAGATCAGCGCGTTCCGATCCGGGAAGTGTCGATAGGGTGCGGCCGTCGAGACACCGGCCCGCCGGGCGACGGCGCGCAGCGACAGATCCGTCGCTCCGCCTTCCTCGTCGAGGATCTCGACCGCGGCGCTGACCAGGGTGTCGGGGAGGTCGCCGTGATGGTACGTGGTGGACATGGCATCAATCTACCGCAGTGTTGACACCGCTTACATGACGCTCTAGTGTTAGCAGCGTTCACATGATGTGAGCGATGCTTACTTCGACGAGAGGCGTTCCCGTGTCCGACCTGTTCTCCCCGCTCACGCTGCGCTCCGGCGCGGTCCTGCCCAATCGCATCGCGAAGGCCGCCATGGAGGAGGGCCTCGCCGGGGCGGATCAGGCGCCCGACGGGCGCACCGTCGAGCTCTACCGGCGCTGGGGCGCCGGCGGAACCGGGCTGCTCATCACCGGCAACGTGATGGTGCACGCCGAGGCGCTCACCGGGCCGGGCGCGATCGTGCTCGACGCACTCTCGCCGATCGAGCCGTTCCGCGCGTGGGCCGCAGCCGCACATGCCGGCGGCGCGCGGATCTGGATGCAGATCAGCCACCCCGGCCGCCAGGTGCAGTCCGACATGCCCGGCGTCACCTGGGGCCCGTCGGCGAAGTCCGTCGACCTCGGCAGCGCCCTGTCGAAGCGGTTCGGCACCCCGACGGCGATGACGGAGGCGCAGATCCGCGCGACGATCGCCCGCTTCGCCACGACGGCGCGCCGGGCCGAAGAGGCGGGATTCGACGGTGTCGAGGTGCACGCCGCGCACGGGTACCTGCTCTCGCAGTTCCTTTCTCCGCTGGTCAACACGCGCGACGACCAGTGGGGCGGCGCGCTGGAGAACCGCGCGCGGCTGTTGCTGGAGACGGTCCGCGCGATCCGCGCCGAGGTCGCGCCGGGCTTCGCCGTCGCCGTGAAGCTGAACTCCGCGGACTTCCAGCGCGGCGGCTTCGACGCCACCGATGCCCAGGCCGTCATCGCGATGCTCGTCCCGCTCGGCGTCGACCTGATCGAGATCTCCGGCGGCAGCTACGAGAGCCCGGCGATGACCGGCCGCTCGACCGCGCCGGCCACGGACGGCCGCCCCGGCGACGCCCGCAGCGTCGCGCGTGAGGCCTACTTCCTCGAGCTCGCCGCCGACCTCGCGGTGACCAGTGAGGTCCCGCTCATGCTCACCGGCGGCATCACCCGTCGCGAGACCGCCGATGCCGTCCTCGCCGAGAACGTCGCGCTCGTCGGCATCGGCACCGCGCTGTCGCTCACCCCCGACCTGCCGTCCCGCTGGCGGGCCGGGCACGGCACCGTCGGGACGTTGCGGCCCGTGACCTGGAAGAACAAGCCGCTCGCCTCGATGACGTCGATGGCGCAGGTGCGGTACCAGTTGCGCCGGATGGCCGCCGGCCGCGATCCTCGCCCCGGCGTGCTCCCGGTGTTCGCGCTGGTGCGCGACCTGGTCGTCGTGCGCGGGGCGCTGGGCCGGTACCGCCGCTGGCTCGCGTCCCGTCCGTCCGACGGTGCCGCCGCCCTCGCCCCGTCAGGGCAGTAGCGCCACCGAGCCGGTGGTGCGCCGGGCCTGCAGGTCGATGTGGGCCCGCGCGGCGTCGGCCAGCGGGTACGTGACGCCCACGGTGAAGGTCAGCGAGCCGTCCCGCAGCCCGTCGAGAACGGCGCCGCTGCGCCGCGCGAAGTCCTCCGCGGTCGCGACGTGATGCGCCAGCGTCGGGCGCTGCACGAACAGCGAGCCCAGCGGGTTGAGGCGCTGCAGGTCGAAGGGCGGGACGGGCCCGGACGCGGCGCCGAACAGCACGACGACCCCCTTGTGCCGCGTCGCGAGCAGGGAGGCCTCGAAGGTGTCCTTGCCGACGCCGTCGTAGACCGCGGCGACGCCGGCCCCGTCCGTCAGCTCGCGCACGCGCGCCGCCACGTCCTCGTCGTAGCGCAGCACCTGCCATGCGCCCGCCGCGCGCGAGAGCCGCTCCTTCTCGTCGGTTGAGACCGTCGTGATAACGCGGGCGCCCAGGGCGGTCGCCATCTGGGTCACGAGCAGTCCGGTGCCGCCCGCGCCGGCGTGGACGAGCACGGTGTCACCGGGTTGCACGGGGTGCGAGTCGTGGGTCAGGTAGTGGGCGGTCATACCCTGCAGCAGGACGGACGCCGCGACTTCGGGCGGCACACCGTCGGGCACGACGACGGTGCGGTCGGCCGGGACGTTCACGAGCTCGGCGTACGACCCCGGGCCGTCGCACCAGGCGACCCGATCGCCCACGGCGCGGTTCGTGACGCCCTCGCCGAGGGCGACGACGGTGCCCGAACCCTCGCTGCCCGGGACGTAGGGCAGGGCGGTGGGGTACATGCCCTCCCGGAAGTACGTGTCGATGAAGTTGACCCCGATGGCGCCGGTCCGGACGAGCACCTGGCCGGGGCCGGGGACGGGATCCGGCGCCTCGCCGTAGGTCAGGACTTCCGGGCCGCCGTGCTGTGTCACCGTGATCGCGCGCATCCCTCATCTCTACCGCACGCGGTGTGGCAGGGTCGACGGGGCTGCAGAATCCGGCCCGCACATCCCGTCGACCGAGGAGTCCCTCGTTGCGTTCACTCGTCTATTACGTCGCGCTGTCACTGGACGGCCGGATCGCCGGCCCCGGAGGTGAGTACGACTTCTACCCCGTCGACGAGGAGTACTCGCGGCAGATGAACGAGGAGTGGGGTGACGGGCTGCCGACGGCGCTGCACGAGGCCCTGGGCATCACGCCACCGCTCACGAAGTGGGACACGGTGGTCATGGGGTCCGCGACCTACCGGATCGGCGCCGACGTCGGCGTGAACGACCCGTACCCGCACCTGCGGACCGTCGTCTACTCGCAGTCGCTGGACCCGGCGGCGTTTCCCGAGGTCGAGGTGGTGGCCGAGGACCCGGTCGCGCACATGCGCGCGCTCAAGCAGGAGGAAGGCGGCGACATCTGGTTGTGCGGTGGAGGAAGCTCGCCGCGACGCTCGCACCCGAGGTCGACCGGCTGGTGCTGAAGATCTACCCGGTGACCGCGGGCGACGGGATCCCGCTGTTCGCGGGCGGCTTCGCGCCGCAGCAGTGGAAGCTCGTCTCGCACCGCGTGTTCGACATCGGGGTGATCCTGGCGCAGTACGAGCGCTCCTGAGCCACCCGGGGTGGGGTGGTCATCGACTCGGCCGCTAGCGGGACGACGCCCGGTAGCCCGCCATCCGCTCGTGGTGGCCGGGCTCCGTGGTGGCCTTGCTGACCAACTCGCGGTCCCACTCGGAGGTGTCGAGACCGGCCTTCTCGGCGGCGTCCTTCGCCTGCGCGGGGTTCGCGACGATCTGGTCGCCCATGATCCCGTCGCCGCCGACGAGGGTGATGCGCACGCCCTCCTCGCCCATGTTCTGCAGCACGGCCTTCGCGCCGTCGTGCTTGGCGGCGAAGGCCTTCAGACGGGAGACGACGTTGCCGGGTGCCTGGTCACTCATGCGGCCAGCTTATCGGTCGTGCGGTCCGAACCGCGCACCACCCGCGCGGACATCAGCCGGTACAGGATCGCGGTCTCGGCGATGACCGACATCGCGCCCGCCACGTGCAGCACCACCAGCAGCGCCGGGACGCCGGTGAAGTACTGGACCACGCCGATGAGCGACTGCGCGGCGACCACGACGAACACGATCTTCACCCGGCGCCGCACGGCCTCGCTCGACGGCCCGCGGGAGATCAGCACGGCCGCCGCGACCAGCAGCGCCACGTACACCGCGACCAGCGCGCCGTGCAGCGAGGACAGCAGCGGGATCGACACGTCGAGGCGGTCGATGGCCTTGGGATTGGTGCGGTCGCCCGCGTGCGGGCCGGCGGCGGTGACCACGACGCCGGCGGCCAGGACGAGACTCATGACCACCGCGGAGGACGCCACCAGGCGCCGTGCGCCGGCGGGCGCGGCCGCGATGTCGGCACCGTCGTCCGGTTCCCCGACCTTCGCGTACAGGGTGGCGGCGAGCCACACCATCGCGCACGAGACCAGCATGTGCGCGCCGACGACCCACCAGCGCAGGCCGGTGAGCACGGTGATGCCGCCGAGGACGCCCTGCGCGAACGTCGACAGCGGCATGATCCACGCGTAGACCAGGATCTCGCGGCGGCGGCGCGCCCGCGTCACCGCGAGGACGATCGCGACCGACGTGGTGACCACGATCCACACCGCGATCTGCCGGTTCCCGAACTCGATGGCCTGGTGCCACCACGGCACCTCGTCCTGCGGGATCGGCAGAAGGGAGTCGTCGAAGCACTTGGGCCAGGTGGGGCATCCCAGGCCGGACCCCGTGACCCGGACCACCGAACCGGTGACGGCGATCAGTGCCTGGGACAGCAGCGCGGCGAGCGCGAACCGCTGCTGCGCCTTCGCGCTGGGGAGCGGCAGGCGATCGACGAGGCGCAGGAAGAGCTGGTACACGCGGGTCATGCTACGCGACGGCCGGCTGTCTACTACAGCGCGTCGGAGGTGTGGTGCGTCGCGGCCGCGATCCGGAGCAGGAGGAGCGCCGCCACGCTGAACGCCGCCGCGACCAGTGGGAGCGCCCCGACGCCAGCCGTCGCGAGGAGCGCCCCACCGATCGCGCCGCCCGCGGCCACCCCGAGGTAGGTCCCCGAGGTGTTCAGGGCCAGCGCCTGCGGAGCGACAGGCCCGGCGAGGGCGTACAGCCGGGCCTGGATCGCGGGGAGTTCAAGAAGGACAGCCCGCCCCACACGGTCCCCAGGGCCAGGAGGACCGCGAAGGGCACCGGACGTGCCAACCACAGCAGCCACAGGCACACCATCGAGGCGCCGATCCCGGCGATGCCGACCGTCAGGGTCCGGTCCGCGCCCCACCTGTCCACCGCGACGCCGCCGAGCCAGATGCCGACCATTCCGGCGACGCCGGAGAGGCTGAACGTCACGGCGCGCTGTCCGACGCCTGCGGAAGCGGTCTCCGCCAGCACCGGCGCGAGGTAGGTGAGCATCATCATCGAGCCCGTCATCAGCGCGGTGTTCGCGAGGAGCCCGAGCGAGACCGGCGCGGCGCGCAACGTCCGGAGTTGCTCACCCAGCGACGGCACGTCGCGTGGGGCTCGTCGCGCGGGAGCGTCGCCAGCAGGGCGACCAGGGCCACCACGCCGGCGGCGGCCATCGTCGCGAAGGTCGCGCGCCAGCCCCACTGTCCGCCGATCCATGCGCCCACGGGCACGCCGAGCGCGATCGACCCGGTCACGCCGAGCGCGACCACGGCGATGAACCGCCCCGTCCGGTCGGGTGGAGCCTGCTCCGCTGCGAACGCGAACACCGACGGGGTGACGCTCGCCGCCGCGAGCGCCGCAACGATCCGCAGGGCGAACAACGCGGGATAGCTCGGCGCGAAGGCGGCGGCCGTGTTGGCCGCGACGAACACCGCGAGTCCGGTGGCGAACAGCGCGCGCCGCGGTACTCGAATGAGCGCCACCGCGGCGAAGGGGCTGCGACCGCGACCGTCAGCGAGAACACGGTGATCAGCTGGCCCGCGGTGGCCTCGCTGACCGCGAGGTCGGCGGAGACCTCGGGAAGGATCCCGGCGATCACGTAGTCGTCGGTGTACAGCACCAGGCACGCGCCGAGCAGCGCGAGGAGCCAGGCGGGCAGGGAGACCGGCGCTCCGGTGAATCGGACATCGCCCAGATGTATCACCCGGTGCGAATGGTGTGCGAACGAATTAATCGACGAAGCGGAACAGGCGCACCGCGGCGGTGGCCCCGACGGCACCCCACACGAGCAGCACGGCGACGCCGAACCAGTCGACGGCGCCGGACTCGCTCGCTCGGGTCAGCGCCTCGATCAGTGCGCCCGACGGTGCCACGCGCGCGATCTGCACGACTGTGTCGGGCACGTGCTCGTGCGCCACCACGAGCGAGCCGATCGCGCCGAGCGCGAACCACAGCAGGTTCGCCAGCGCGAGCACGACCTCCGCCTTGAGAGTGCCGCCCAGCAGCAGCCCCAGCGACGCGAACGCGAACACGCCCAGCGCCAGCAGCGGTACCCACAGCAGCAGGCCCAAAGGCCCGGGGCGCCAGCCCAGCGCGATCCCGAACCCGCTGAGGATCACTGCCTGCAGCACCACCACCAGGATCACCGCGCACGTCTTGCCCGCGATCACACCCCACCGGGGCAGCGGGGTGGCGCCGAGCCGCTTGAGCGCCCCGTAGCGCCGATCGAAGCCCACCGCGATCGCCTGACCGGTGAACGCCGTCGACATCACGGCCACCGCCATGATCGCGGGCACCAGGTACTCGATCCGAGTGGCCTCCCCGCCGATCGGGAGCACCGTGAGCCCCACGAGCAGGGCGATGGGGATGAACATCGTCAGCAGGAGCTGCTCGCCGTTGCGCAGCAGCAGCGTCAACTCCAGGCGGGTCTGCGCCGCCAGCATCGCCGACGGGCGCGCCGCCTCGGGGTTCGGCAGGAACGTGCCGCGGGCGAACCGGGATTCGGTGGTCATGTCAGCCCCTCAGGTCGCGGCCGGTGAGGTCCAGGAACACGTCCTGCAGGCTGCGCGTGCCCACCCGCAGGTCCGAGAGCAGCGCCCCCTGCGCCGCGAGGAACGCCGCGGTGTCCGCGATCACGGCGGGGGTCACCTCCGCGCCGCGGATCACGTAGGTCGACCGGCCCGGGTCGGCGGCGTCCACCGTCGCCGTGAAGCCGGTGCCCAGCCGGGCGGTCAGGGCCGCGGTGTCCAGGCCCGACGGTGCCGTCACCCGCAGCTCGTGCTCGGCGCCTGCGCGCGTGAGTTCGTCCGGCGTACCGTCGGCGACGGCGCGACCGCGGTCGATGATGACGACCCGGTCGGCGAGGGCCTCGGCCTCGTCGAGCAGGTGCGTGGTGAGCAGGACGGTGACGCCGTCGCGGCGGAGCGCGGCGATGAGATCCCAGACCAGCAGGCGGGCCTGCGCGTCGAGGCCGGCGGTCGGCTCGTCGAGGAACACCAGCTCGGGCCGGCCGACGAGGGCGCACGCGAGCGCGAGGCGCTGCTGCTGCCCGCCGGACAGGCGGCGGTAACTGGTTCCCACGGCGTCGGTGAGCCCCAGGGTCGTGAGGAGCCAGTCCGGATCGAGGGGGTTCGCGGCGTAGGCCGCCACGAGCCGCAGCATCTCGCCCGCCTTCGCGCCCGGGTACGCGCCGCCGCCCTGCAGCATCACGCCGATCCGGGGCTTGAGTCGGGCGGCGTCGGCGACGGGGTCCAGGCCCAGCACCTCGATGGTCCCGGAATCGGGCGAGCCGAATCCTTCGCACAGCTCGACGGTGGTGGTCTTCCCGGCGCCGTTCGGGCCCAGCAGGGCGAGGACGGCGCCCCGTTCGACGGTGAGGTCCAGTCCGTCGACGGCGACGACGTCGCCGAACCGTTTGGTCACGGAGGTCGCGGACAGTGCGGGCACGGGAGGTCAGCGTACTCGGCTACTGCTGCGGCGCCGCTCGCGGTCACGCGGCAGCTCGAACGTCAGGTAGAGGGCCGGGCCACGATGACGACGGTGCTGATCCCCGCCTTGGCGATGACGTACGGTTCGATCTCGCCGCCGTTGGGCATGAGCATGACCGAGATGACGCTGGAGACGATGACCGCTGCCAGTCGGAAGCCGGGCGCGGTGGCCCAGGCGGCCAGGGGGACGATCGCCCACAGCAGGTACCAGGGTTGCACCACGGGGAACAGCAGGACGAGCGCGGCCATCGAGATGCCGAGCGCGCCGACCGGGTGGATGCGGTTCGACAGGGTGGCGATCAGCATCCGGAGCACGATCAGCGCGGCGAGGGCGGCGGCGATCGGCCGGGTGATCGCGAGGATCGCCGTCGTGTGGTCACCCAGGCCCAGGAGCACGCCGACCTGCCCGGTCCCGAGGCCGAGCACCGTCGGGATCGACAGCCAGGACCGCACCTTGTTGGCCGTGCCGAGCGTGCCCGCGTCGAGCCAGCCGTAGCCCAGACCCGTCACCTGGCACACCGCGACCACGACGATCACCAGGACCACCACGAGGAAGCCGGCCGACGCGGCGAGCGCGACGAGGGTGCGTCCGGCGTTCGGACGGAACTCACGCACCGCGGTGCGCCAGTCGCGGAGCCTGCCGCCGATGTCGGGGAAGCTGCCGCCGAGGCGCCGCGCGAGCGCCATGCCGATGAACCCCAGCGCGAGCACCGAGGTGATCTTGATCAGGCCGGACAGGGCGATGGTGGCGGCGCCGCCGGTGAGCAGCAGTCCCGTTCGCGTGGGGGTGAACCCGTCGAGGAACGGCAGCCCGGACGAGATCGCCCGCAGGCACCACTCCATGCCGACCAGCATCAGGCCGAGCATCAGCGCCTCGTTATGGATGCCGGCGATGAGATGGAAGATCAGCAGCGGGTTCGCGGCGCCCAGCCACAGCGCCGCGACCTCGTTGACGCCGCAGCGCCGCGCGAGCCGGGGAGCGCCCACACGATCATCGCGACGCCGGCCAGCGCGAGCACGCGGTGCAGCACGACGCCGGCGACCACGTTCTCGCCGGTCAGCCACGTGATGCCGCGGCCGAGGTAGAGGAACAGGGGGCCGTACGGGGCGGGCGTGTCCCGCCAGATGTTGGGCACCGAGCGGGTGAAGACGTGGTCGATGCCGAGCGCCTCGGCCGGCCCGATCGCGTACGGGTCCAGCCCGCGGGCGGTGATCTCCGACTGCGCCAGGTACGAGTAGACGTCCTTGCTGAACATCGGCGGCGCGAACAGGAACGGCAGCACCCACAGCGCGAGGATCCGGTCGAAGCCGCGGCGGGTGAGCCTGCGCGGGGAGCGGGGTCGGCGTGCGCGTTCGGGTTCAGGTAGCCGATGGTGTACCGGCGCAGCAGCACCCACGCGATCATCAGCATCGCCGTCCCGACCATCGTGACGGTCAGCGCGGTGGACTGCATCCGGAACATCAGGCCCAGCAGGCGCCGGCCCGCGATCGGGTTCTGCACCACCGGGAACGATCCGACCCCGAGCGCGCCGAAGGCGATCAGCACGGCCCCGACGCCGCCGAAGGTCGCGATCTTGCGGACGGTGCGCTTCTCCGCCGCGTTCAGGTCGGGGTGCTGCTGCTCGTCGGTGTGCAGCCGCGTCACCGCCCCGTGCGCGGCGGTGGGCGACGGCGGACCATCGGGCTTGGTGAGGCAGAGGAAGTCGGCGAACGTGCGCACGGGGGCCGGGACGTGAGGGGTTGCGCGCACGCACGCAAGCGTAGACGGTGCGCCGCAGGGCCCGGTCGCGGCGCGCGCTGAGATGGGGCCGCGTGCGGGTGGCGAAGCTTAGCCTGACCTTGCTGGCGGCGCTCGCCGAATTAGGAAACAATCGTGTTGTGAAAAACGAGCACGAGATCCAGCGCGACGGGGACACCCGTGACGCGGTGATCGCGCTGCTCGCGAACCGGGGCCAGGCCACTGCAGCCGATATCGGCGAGGCCCTGGGTATCACGACCACCGCGGTGCGGCGCCATCTCGACAACCTGCTGGACGCGGGGGACGTGACGGCGGCGGCACCGTCGGGCCTGGGAAGCCGCGGCCGGGGTCGCCCGGCCAAGGAGTTCCTCCTCACGGCCACCGGCCGGCGCAGGCTGGGCCAGGGTTACGACGCCCTGGCAGTGGACGCGCTGTGCGCCCTCCGCGAGGTCGGCGGTGAGGAGGCGGTGCGCACCTTCGCGCGGCGCCGGGCCGAACAGGCCATCGGCACCATCAGCCCCACGGAGTCCGCGGACCCGGTGGACGGTGCCCGTAGGATCGCGGCGTCGCTCTCGGACGCCGGGTTCTCCGCCGATGCCCGGGAAGTGGGCAACGGCGTCCAGATCTGCCAACACCACTGCCCGGTGTCGGAGGTCGCATCCGAATTCCCCGAACTGTGCGAGGCCGAAATTTCGGCGATCGAACAGGCGTTGGGAACTCATGTACAGCGTTTGGCCACCATCGCCAATGGTGACCGCGCATGCACCACCCACGTGCCCCTCGAGCGCGTGGTACCGCGAGCAACACCCGCTAAGGAGCTTCGATGACAACGGTCGAGAACGGCCCGCTGTCGGCGCCAGCCGCCGAGGACGCCAAGCTGTCCCAGGAGGAGACGATCGCCTCCCTGGGCACCTACGGCTACGGCTGGCACGATTCCGACGATGCCGGCGCCTCCGCCCAGCGCGGCCTGTCCGAGGCGATCGTCGCCGACATCTCGGCGAAGAAGAACGAGTCGGAGTGGATGCTGCAGCAGCGCCTCAAGGCCCTGAGCATCTTCGAGAAGAAGCCGATGCCCACCTGGGGCAGCGACCTCGACGGCATCGATTTCGACAACATCAAGTACTTCGTGCGCTCGTCCGAGAAGCAGGCCGAGAGCTGGGAGGACCTGCCCGAGGACATCAAGAACACGTACGACAAGCTGGGCATCCCCGAGGCGGAGAAGCAGCGCCTCGTCGCGGGCGTCGCGGCGCAGTACGAGTCCGAGGTCGTCTACCACTCGATCCGCGAGGACCTCGAGGAGAAGGGCGTCATCTTCCTCGACACCGACACCGGCCTGCGTGAGCACCCGGAGCTGTTCGAGGAGTACTTCGGCTCCGTGATCCCCGCGGGCGACAACAAGTTCTCCGCGCTGAACACCGCCGTGTGGTCGGGCGGGTCGTTCATCTACGTGCCCAAGGGCGTCCACGTGGACATCCCGCTGCAGGCCTACTTCCGGATCAACACCGAGAACATGGGCCAGTTCGAGCGCACCCTGATCATCGTCGACGAGGACGCCTACGTGCACTACGTCGAGGGCTGCACCGCGCCGATCTACAAGTCGGACTCGCTGCACTCCGCGGTCGTCGAGATCATCGTCAAGAAGGGCGGCCGCTGCCGCTACACGACCATCCAGAACTGGTCGAACAACGTCTACAACCTGGTCACCAAGCGTGCCAAGGCCGAGGCCGGCGCCACCATGGAGTGGATCGACGGCAACATCGGCTCCAAGGTCACCATGAAGTACCCGGCCGTGTGGATGATGGGCGAGCACGCCAAGGGCGAGGTGCTCTCCGTGGCGTTCGCCGGCGAGGGCCAGCACCAGGACACGGGCTCGAAGATGGTGCACTTCGCGCCGAACACCTCGAGCAACATCGTCAGCAAGTCGGTCGCCCGCGGCGGCGGCCGGTCGAGCTACCGCGGCCTGATCCAGATCAACAAGGGCGCGCACGGCAGCAAGTCCACCGTGAAGTGCGACGCGCTGCTGGTCGATACGATCTCCCGCTCGGACACGTACCCGTACGTGGACATCCGCGAAGACGACGTCACGATGGGCCACGAGGCCACCGTCTCGAAGGTCTCCGACGACCAGCTGTTCTACCTGATGAGCCGCGGCCTCACCGAGGACGAGGCCATGGCCATGGTGGTGCGCGGCTTCGTCGAGCCCATCGCCAAGGAGCTGCCGATGGAGTACGCGCTCGAGCTCAACCGATTGATCGAGCTGCAGATGGAAGGGTCCGTGGGCTAGTGACCAACACTCTCAACGACGCGGTGGAGGCCCACCCTGTCGCCAACAAGGGCGAGCTGTTCACGTCGTTCGACGCGGCGGCCTTCGAGATCCCCAGCCACCGCGACGAGGCGTGGCGATTCACCCCGCTGCGCCGCCTGCGGGGGCTCCACGACGGGTCGGCGCAGGCCGACGGTGCCGTCACCGCCACCGTCGACGCCCTGCCGGACGGCACGTCGTTCGAGACCGTCGCCAAGGGCGACGAGCGGCTCGGCCAGGCGGGCGTCCCGTTCGACCGCGTCGCGGCGCAGGCATTCACCTCCATGACGGAGGCGCATCTGCTGACCGTCGCCAAGGAGGCGGAGGTCGCCGAGCCGATCTTCGTCCGCATCGCCGGACCGGGCGAGGGGAAGACCGCCTTCACGCACATCCAGGTGCGCCTGGAGCGGCACGCCCGCGCCGTGGTCGTGCTCGACCACACCGGCTCGGGTACCGTCGCCGAGAACGTCGAGGTCGTCCTGGGCGACGGTGCCTCGCTGCAGATCGTCGACGCGCAGGACTTCGCCGACGACGCCGTGTGGGTCACCCAGCACCACGTCCGCGTGGGTCGCGACGCGCACGTCCGGCACTTCGCCGTGCAGTTGGGCGGCGAGCTGGTCCGCATGACGCCGCGCGTGCAGTTCGACGCCCCCGGCGGCAACGCCGAGCTGTTCGGCCTGTACTTCGCCGACGACGGGCAGCACCTCGAGCAGCGCCTGCTGGTCGACCACGCGGTGCCGCACTGCAAGTCGAACGTCGTCTACAAGGGCGCGCTCCAGGGCGACCCGTCCTCGAAGCTGCCCGACGCGCACACCGTGTGGGTGGGTGATGTGCTGATCCGCGCGGAGGCCGAGGGCACGGACACGTTCGAGCTCAATCGGAACCTCGTGCTGACCGACGGTGCCCGGGCCGACTCGGTGCCCAACCTCGAGATCGAGACCGGCGAGATCGCCGGCGCCGGCCACGCCAGCGCCACCGGCCGCTTCGACGACGAGCAGCTGTTCTACCTCCGCTCCCGGGGAATCCCCGAGGACGAGGCTCGCCGCCTGGTGGTGCGCGGCTTCTTCCAGGAGCTGATCGACCGGATCTCGGTCCCCGAGCTGCGCGAGCGTCTCGCCGCCGCCATCGAAAACGAACTCGCCACCGCCGGCGTCTGAAACTCGAAGAAGGAAATACGTTGTCTACTCTGGAAATCCGCGATCTGCACGTCAACGTGGTGCAGGCGGACGAGAACGCCGAGCCGATCCAGATCCTCAAGGGCGTCGACCTGACCATCAAGTCGGGCGAGACCCACGCGATCATGGGGCCCAACGGCTCCGGCAAGTCCACGCTGAGCTACGCCATCGCCGGCCACCCCAAGTACGAGGTGACCCAGGGCTCGATCACCCTCGACGGCGAGGACGTGCTGTCGATGACCGTGGATGAGCGGGCCCGCGCCGGCCTGTTCCTGGCCATGCAGTACCCCGTCGAGGTGCCGGGCGTGTCCATGTCGAACTTCCTGCGCTCGGCCGCCACCGCGGTCCGCGGCGAGGCCCCGAAGCTGCGGCACTGGGTCAAGGAGGTCAAGGAGGCGATGGGCGAGCTGTCCATCGACCCGCAGTTCGGCGAGCGCTCGGTCAATGAGGGCTTCTCGGGCGGCGAGAAGAAGCGCCACGAGATCCTGCAGCTGGGCCTGCTCAAGCCGAAGTTCGCCATCCTCGACGAGACCGACTCCGGCCTCGACGTCGACGCGCTGCGCGTCGTGTCCGAGGGCGTGAACCGGTACGCCGAGCGCGAGCACGGCGGCATCCTGCTCATCACGCACTACACCCGCATCCTGCGGTACATCCACCCCGAGTTCGTGCACGTCTTCGTGAACGGCCGGATCGTGGAGTCGGGCGGCTCCGAGCTGGCCGACGAGCTGGAGGAGAACGGCTACGTGCGGTTCACCCAGGCCGTATCGACCGGGCCGGGAGCATGACCGCTTCGGTGCAAGCCCTGGACGTCGCCGCGGTCCGCGGCGACTTCCCGATCCTCGCGCGCACGGTGCGCGACGAGAAGCCGCTGGTCTACCTGGACTCCGGCGCCACCTCGCAGCGCCCGCGCCAGGTGCTCGACGCGGAGTGGGAGTTCCTCACCACCCACAACGCGGCCGTGCACCGCGGTGCGCACCAGCTGGCCGAGGAGGCCACGGACGCCTACGAGGACGCGCGCGCCGCGATCGCGGAGTTCGTCCGGGTCTCGCCGGACGAGCTGGTCTTCACCAAGAACGCGACCGAGTCGCTGAACCTGGTGGCGTACACGCTGGGTGACGACCGCTCGGCGGCCGTCCTGGGCGGGCACCGGCTACGCGAGGGCGACACCGTCGTCGTCACCGAGCTGGAGCACCACGCGAACCTCGTGCCCTGGCAGGAGCTCTGCCGGCGGACCGGTGCGACGCTCAAGTGGTACGGCGTCACCGACGACGGCCGGATCGATCTGGACTCGCTCGAGCTCGACGATTCGGTGAAGATCGTCGCGTTCACCCACGCCTCCAACGTGACCGGCGCGATCGCGCCGGTGCCCGAGCTGGTCGCGCGGGCGCGCGCGGTGGGCGCCGTCGTGGTGCTCGACGCGTGCCAGTCGGTGCCGCACACGCCTGTGGACTTCGCCGCTCTCGACGTGGACTTCGCCGCCTTCTCGGGCCATAAGATGTACGGCCCGTCGGGCGTGGGTGTGCTCTACGGCAAGAGGGAGATCCTGGCGCAGCTGCCGCCGTTCATCACGGGCGGCTCGATGATCGAGACCGTCACGATGGAGGGCTCCACGTACGCGGCGCCGCCGCAACGTTTCGAGGCGGGCGTGCCGATGACCTCACAGGTCGTGGGGCTCGGCGCCGCCGTGAAGTACCTCGGCGGACTCGGCATGGCCGATGTGGCCGCCCACGAGCACGCGCTGGTGAGTGCGGCGCTCGACCGGCTGGACGCCATCGAGGGGCTCCGCATCGTCGGCCCCACCGAGAACCGCGATCGCGGCAGCGCCGTGTCGTTCGTGGTCGACGGCATCCACGCTCACGACCTCGGGCAGGTCCTCGATGACGAGGGCGTCGCCATCCGTGTCGGCCACCACTGCGCGTGGCCGCTGCACCGGAAGTTCGGCGTGGCCGCCACGGCGCGCGCCTCGTTCGGCGTCTACAACACGATCGCCGAGGTGGACGTGTTGGCGGACGCGATCGTCAAGGCCCAGAAGTTCTTCGGGGTGATCTGATGCGCATGGAGCAGATGTACCAGGACGTGATCCTGGACCACTACAAGCACCCGCACGGCCGCGGGCTCCGCGAGCCCTTCGAGGCGGAGGTGCACCACGTCAATCCCACGTGCGGCGACGAGGTGACGCTGCGCGTGCACCTGTCCGACGACCGCGAGACCGTGGTCGATGTCTCGTACGACGGCCAGGGCTGCTCGATCTCGCAGGCCTCCACCTCGGTCCTCACCGACCAGGTGATCGGCGAGCCCGTCGGCGAGGCGCTGAAGATGCTGCAGTCCTACACGGAGATGCTGCAGTCCCGAGGGCAGCTCGAGGGCGACGAGGACCTGATCGGCGACGGCATCGCCTTCGCCGGCGTCTCGAAGTACCCCGCGCGCGTGAAGTGCGCACTGCTCGGATGGATGGCGTTCAAGGATGCGCTGTCCCAGATCATCGACTCCAAGGAGAAGACGGCATGAGCGAGAACGCTGCTGAGGCCGCCGGCACCGCGTCCGACCCGGCGCAGGCCGGCGACAACCCGCTGAACCTGCCCAGCCTGTTCGACGTCGAGGAGGCCATGCGTGACGTGGTCGACCCCGAGCTCGGCATCAACGTGGTCGACCTGGGCCTCGTCTACGACCTCAAGGTCGACGACGATGCCGCCGTGCTCATCGACATGACCCTCACCTCTGCGGCCTGCCCGCTGCAGGACGTGATCGAGGATCAGACCCGCGCCGCGCTGGTCTCGTCGGGTCTGGCGACCGACGCGAAGATCAACTGGGTGTGGATGCCGCCGTGGGGGCCGGACAAGATCACCGACGACGGCCGCGAGCAGTTGAGGGCGCTCGGCTTCACCGTGTAGATCGCGTCCTCCGGTCAGCGGATGACCGTGGTGCCCGAGCACTCCAGGTACGGCCGGTTCAGCGAGCTGTCGGACACGTGCAGCGTGTACTCGACGGTGCCGGCGCCGGTGGGGACCGCGTTGATCGAGGACGACAACTGCCCGAGGAAGAGTCCCGGTGCGCCCGGTGCGCGCTGGGAGCCGACCTTGCCGGTCGTCGTGTTCCGCCAGTCCACCACGGTGCTCGTACTGGCCGGATCGGCCTTGCTGGGCCAGAGCGCGAGTAGATCGACAGCCGCGGGAGCCGACCGGGACTGTTCTGCGCCGACACTGAGGTCGTTACCCACATTGCACCCCGCCGGCGCGGCGGTGGCGGCAGTGGTTCCCATCGTTGAGCCACAGAGCGCGAGCGCGCCGGCGATCGTTGTGAGTTTGGCGATACGGGACATCTGAGAACCCTTCGATTCACGGAACACGTCGATGGCGTGGCCCCCTCCTTGAGCCTCGCGGTGAGTGTCGTTCCCCTTTGAAGATTCGTTACTGAACCATGAGAATCTATGCGGAACCATGGATCCGATCACGGTTCGACAGCGCGCCGCCACCGTGGTTGTGAATCAAACCCGCAGGTTGTCGGTGCTGCGAGAGCAGGCGGGCGCTGCCGAATTGTCGTGTAGCGTCCGGTGAACGAGGGGTTCGACATGGACAATCTGCCGGCGATCGTTGCATTTCTGGTTCCCATCGGATGCCTTGTCGCGCTGGGAATCGCTTTCGTTCCACTGGCCCGACGGGTGTCGTTCGGACCTCACGTACGCCTGGCGACGATGCGGGCACTCTGTGTGGGGGTGGTGATCTTCTTCGTCGTGGTGGGCTTGGGGCGACTCTTCGACTGGCCCGATGAGGGTGCCGGACCTGCGATCGCGCTCGTGGTCGGCGCCGGGACCGCGATGCTGCTCCCTGCTTTCGGTCACCGCGGCGAGCCGACCGGTGCGCCGTCGCGCGCCGCGACGCCCGTGCTGTTGGTGGGAGCCGGGCTCGCCGTGAGCTGGGGGATCCTCGCTGTGGTGCACAGCGAACTCAAGGCCGTCGAGGCGTACGGAACGCGCAAACCGAACGGTCAGATCGCCCTCGCCGTCGAAGGCCGGGGCGCATCGTCGGGAAGCCTGGCCGGAACTAGCGACTGCATCGTCGTCGCGGTCGCCCTCGGAATTCTCGCGGTCATCACCGGCATCTCCGTGCTGATGACGTCGAGCACGTGGCACCGGCATCGTGGGTACCTGTTGTACCTCGTGTTGCTCAGCGGCTCGACCGCAGCTGTGATCGTGGGCGGGTTGGCGCGAGACGGTCGCGACCTACTACGTCTGCTCCAAGAGATCGGTGCGTCTCTGGCCACCGCGCCGACCGGCGACGTGTTGTTTCCCGGGGTCGACGGCCACGAGAACACCCTGGCCGCCCTCGCGCAGCTCGAGAACTTCGGTCTGGTCGCGCTGCTTCTTGCCCTGGTCTTGGGATTCTCACGCGGAGCAGACGACCGGTTGGTGATCTCGACGGCAGCGACCGGTTCCGGTACGCGTCGCGGCCGCCGGATCGAGGCGTGACGATGCCGCTGCGCAACCGGGTCGACCCGTGGGGCCGGATAGTGGCAGATCCGGCCCGTGGGGCATGGTTGGGTAACCGCGGGATCCTGCACGACGCGTCCGGCACGGTGGTCCGCGAGCACGCGAACGCCATGTGGATCGCGTGCCGCCTCGACTTCAACGGCCGCTACCGCTCGCCGAAACAGCCGGATTCGCGGAAGTACACCCAGCTCTTCCTGTTCGACGAGGCCACCGCCTACGCCGCGGGGCACCGACCCTGCGGCGAGTGCCGTAACGCCGACTACCGCGAGTTCAAACGACTTTGGGCGCTGGCGAATCCGGTGATCGAGAACACGCCGAAGGCGATGGACCGGGCGCTGCGCGCCGAACGCAGGGCCGGGAACGCCGTCGTCACCTCATCCCTGCCCGACGGTGCCTTCGTCACCGACGGCTCGGACGCCCTCCTGCGGTGGGGCGGTGCTTGGCTGCGCTGGAGTTTCGAGGGGTACGCGCCGGCCGATCCGGCGGGGAGCTGTGCCTACTCACTCCGCCGTCGATCGTCCGCATGTTGCAGATCGGGCTCCCTGTCACCGCGCACCCGTCGGCGGGCTGACGGCGACCGCCGCACTCTGCCCGGCTCGTAGGTTGCGTGCTTGTCTGACAAGTTGTAGCGTCCCGGATCATGACTTCTTCGACGACGGAATCGACACCGCCGGGTTCGCCCACGGCGTCGCGCGACGATAACGGCTCGACCGGGGCGCAGCTCGGCGTCGGGTTCACGGGCGGGGTCATCGGCGGGTTGCTCGGCGGCGGCAGTGGGGTGTTCTTCGTTCCGGCGCTCGAGAAGCTGACGACGCTATCGCGGCCCGCGCTGCACGGCACTGCGGGCGCGGCCAACATCGCGGTGTGCGGTGGGCGCCGCCACCTTCGCGATCGTCGGCGGGTCGATCGACCTGCGCGCGGGCACGGGGATGCTCATCGGTGGCACGCTGGGCGCGTTCTTCGGCGCCAAGCTGATCGTGCGGATCTCGCACCGGCTGCTGCGCTGGCTGTTCGTCGGAATCCTGCTCGTCACCTGCGCGAAGCTGTTCTTGGACGCGGCGGGCGAGGATCCGCTGCAGGGTTCGGCGCTGGCGCCGCAGAGTCTCATCGACAACCTCTGGTTCACGGTTCCCGTGTCACTGGCGCTCGGCATGATCATCGGTGCGTGGTCCGCCGGAATGGGGCTGGGCGGCGGTCTGCTCGCGGTGCCGGTGTTGATGCTGATCTTCGGGGCTGACCTCACGACCGCCGAGGGCACGTCGCTGCTGATGTTCTTCCCGAATGCGATCGCCGGTACGATCGTGCACGCGCGGCAGGGGACGGCGGACGTCCGGCTCGCGGCGGTGCTGAATGCGGCGGCCGCGCCCGGCGCGGTGCTCGGTGTGCTGGTCGCGCTTGCAATGGACCTGCACGTGCTCGGGTTGGTCTTCGCGGTTTTCGCCCTGGCTGTGGCGATGCGCGAGATGTATCGCATGTACCTGGAGCGGCGGGCCGGCGGGGCCGGTAGTGTTGATGGCGATCATGATGTCAGACAACCCGATGCCTGAGGAATGACATGGATGCGCTGACCCGGGTTCCGCTCTCAGCAGGCCGCCGAGGCCCTGCTGGGCGAGATCTCCGGCGGCCGCTGGGAAGTCGGTGAACAACTCCCCGGCGAGGTGACGCTGGCTCGCGAGCTCGGGATCGGTCGATCGACGATTCGCGAGGCGATCCGGCTGCTCGCCGCGCGCGGCGTGCTGGCCACGCGTCAAGGCGTCGGAGTATTCCTGGTATCGACGGTGCCGGTGCTCCCGTGGGACCGGGTCGCGGAGCTCAGTGAGATTTCCGAACTGCTGCAGGTCCGCATCGCGATCGAGTCGCGCGCCGCGGCGCTCGCGGCGGGGCGCTGCGATGCCGGTGCGTTCGGGGAGGTCCGGCGGGCGCTCGAGCGCAGGGACGAGGTGCGGGACGCGTCGTCGGCCGAGCTCGCCGTCGCCGATATCGATTTCCACCGCGCGATAGTCCGTGCCTCGGGCAACGCGCCGCTGGTGGCCCTGTTCGACAGCCTCGTCCCGCGACTCGTCGCGGCGATGACGGGCTTGCTCGACCTCGTGCCGTTCTCTCCGAGCGATGCCGACGACCACGCGGGCGTCGTCGACGCGATCGTGGCGGGCGATGCGGCTCGAGCTGAAACCGTCACGCGCGAGCATCTTCTCGGCCTCGCGCGTACCGTGGAGTCGGTGGACGTGCGCTGAGCTGGTGGGGAGCGCGTAGACGCTCTGAGGAGCCCGGCTCAGGCCCGCAGGGCGGCGGTCGCAGCGGCGACGCGATGGTTGATCTCGGACGCCAACTCGTCGAACATCATGAGGACCTCATCCGGGTACTTGCTCAAGAGCTCGTTGAGCTCAGTCCCCAACCCGGCGAACAGGGGGCGATCTCGCGCTCCGCCACATCGTTCGCGAGCTCCACGTACACGCGTCGCCGATCCTGGGCATCGCGTCGACGGCGGACGTAGCCGGTTCGTTCCAATCGGTCGATCATCGTCGTCACCGCGCCGCCGCGGGTGAGTCGAAGGCGTGCCGCGAGCTCACCCGGAGTCATGGGCCCGTCTAGGGAGAGCATGTTGATGCAGGTGAAGTCGGTGACGGAGATGCCGAGCCGGTTCGCGACCGCCTCATGGAACTGAACGGACCGGACGGTCTGGACGCGGAGGGTCGAGGCGAGGGCTTCGGACGGCGATGTCGGGGTTTTCCTGGATGTCACGATCGCTCGACCGCACTACTCTCTCGATTCATAGAGATACTCTAGCAGTAGAGAGGAATGTCGAGATGCGTACCAGAGTGGTGTTACTGGCCCTGTTGGTGGTGTTCGTCGGAATCCAGTTCGGCGCGGGGCTCTACGAGAAGTTGGCGATCGTGCCCTTGTGGGCGGAGGCTCCGCCGGGTGATGCGTTCGAGGCGAACGCCGAATCCGGCTTCCGGACTGCTGGACGGGTGTTCTGGCCCTTCGTGTCCCCTGTCGTCGCCGTCCTAGCCGTGGCGAACGTCGTGGCCGGATCGAAGCATCGCGGTAGCGGGCGGCGCTGGTGGCTCGCCGGCGCGCTGCTCATGGTCGCGTACGCGGCATTCAGCTACGGCTACTTCGTGCCGCAGATGCTGGTGTTCCAGTCCGACGGGGCGAGCTGGGACGCAGCGCGGATCGAGACGTTCGTCCACGAATGGACCAGTCGCAACTACCTCCGCATGCTGATCGGAGCGGGCGGCTGGGGGAGTGCCGTCATCGCGCTGGCGATGATCGACATTCGCCGACTCGACCGGCGGCCACAGCCGGTTGCCCGCGAACGTCGGAGTCGGAATCGTCCGGTACAGCGGTGAGTGCGGGGTCGCCGCTACGGCACTAGCGCCGCACCGGCCTGCGGCGATCGGCCACGGTCCGCGTGCCGCCTCATCCGCGGCTCCGGCTCACCGGCTCGGGATCGCGTGCCGCCGCACTCGTCCCGGGACCGCCGGGCACGAGCACGATGTCGGGAGCAGGGTCTCGTCGAAGGGCGTGGGCACCTCGGTAGGGGCCGATGAGGTCGAGCGCGGTGAAGTCGGGGTAGGCGACGATGGCGATCTGCATGCTGCTCCTCACGACGTCACCAGCATGCACGATCGCCGTCCTCAGCGCCGCCGGCGCCGCCCCGACGCCTGCCGGAGCAGCCATCCGTTCGAGATCACCTTGAAGCACGGCCGCCCGTCCAGCTCTCGCATCGGCCGCGCGTCGGTCCGGTGCCAGACGATGCCCTCCGCCATGCGCCCGGGAGCGACGAGCGATTCGACGCCGTCCGCCTGGGCGATCGCCTCGTCCACCGTGCCCGGCAGGCGCATCTCGGCGTAGACCGGCACGGCGCGGTCGACCGCCCACCGCGGCCACTCCGCACGCGGGAGCTGCGCACCCTCGCGCCACACCGCGAAGACCGCGAACCCCACCTCGCCGACGGCGAGCGGGTTCGTCTGAACGGCCGGACCGTACAGTTCTCCCTGCACGACGAAGCCGGGCGGCACCGCGTCCGAGAGTCCTTCCGCCGCCGCGTACCGCATCGACACCAGCTCCGGCGACGGCACCCACTCGTAGTTCCGGCCGCACACCCGCAGTCCATCCGCGGTGGTGATGAACGTGGTCGACGTGCCGTCGATCTTCTCGGTCGCGTACCAGTCGCCCGGACCGAGCGCCGGGTACACCGCAGCGAGGTTCTGCACCCGCTCGGCGTCGGTCTTCCGCGCGAGCACTGACGGGTACGGCCCCAGCGCCGCGCCGCTGAGCTCGGCCGGGAGCGCCGTCTCGTACTTCACCACGCCCAGCGCCGCGGCGAGGTCGGCGGCACCGTCGGCCTCCGGGAACTCGGCGATCGGCAGGACCAGGCCCTGCGAGATCACGCCCCGGAGCTTCATCGTCCGCAGCACGTGGAAGCGTGCGCCCCCGATCGTGCGGCTGCCCCGCGGCTCGAGAAAGGCGAAGCGCCCGTCGGCCAGCGGGAGCGCGGCGTCGACCTCGACGTAGACGGCGCGGTCGCCCGGCCCGTACTGGCCCTTGCGCACCACGGACCGCCAGCCGCCGAACACTGCGACCTCGATGGCGTCCGCGCCGGCGATCTCCTCGATCGCGTCCACGGTCCGCACCGTGACCAGTTCCCCGTACTCATACGGCAGGTATATCCCGTGCCAATCCGTTTGTGCGACGGGATTTCCGGGTGCTACGGATGGGAACGCGAAAACGTGTCGGTCGGTCGTTCCAGCGTGAGCTCATCGACTCGGGGGAGAGGAGGAATCATGGCTCATGACGATCCGTACAGGACCGGCGTTGATGGCGGGGGAACTGATCACGTTCGAGCGCTGGTACCACCGCGTGACCGTGGAGGCCCGGCCCAACCGGGAGCACATCGTCCTCTCGGCGAATCAGTACTACCGCGTCCCGCCGGGCGATTCGGTCGCGGCCTTGGCTCCAGCCCGGCCCGGCGAGTTCCACACTAGAGGCGCCTGAAACGCTCACCCGCCGCGAGGGCCAGGTCCGCTCACGGCGACCGGCACGGCCTCACGGTGCGCAGGGCGCGTGCCGATGAGCTCATGGTTCTCGCGATCGCCCACGACGAACAGCGTGCCACCGTGGAGCCAAGCACGGTGGAGTTCGTGAATCCTCTCCCTGGTGGGCAGCCCTGTGCGATGGAAGGCGTTCTCCGCGTAGTCGAAGGGGCCGACCCGTCCGCAGAACGCGGCGTCCGCGAGTCTGCGTTCGGTGTCATCCCGCGGGTCGCGCGCCCTCCCGACAACGGTACCCCGGCGGAATCGGAGCGTGACTGACGGGTTGGCGCGGATGTTCTTGGCCCACAGCGCCTGTTCGCCACCGATCGACACGAAGAACACTTGCGGACCGACCTGGTACGCGCGAACGAAGGTGCTCCGGGGACGGCCCGAACGACGTCCGATCGTTGTGAGCTCGACGACACCGTCGGGCATTCGCAGGGCGAACCAGGGCCCGTGCACCAGTTTGAGCACGCGGGTGATGACGCGTTTCGCGTGAGGGGAACTCACCGTGCCGAGGCGGCGGAACCTCTCCGGGGTGTACTCGCCGTTCGAATACGCCAGCGGGCGCGGATCATCTCGGGTCATCGACGGTCTCCCAGTGAGGACTGCTGCCCTCGCCATGGTACTGGCATCTGCGCTCCCGCTCTGAGCTCTGCCGGAGCAACCAGCGGTTCTACGAGGCCCGACGTCCTGTGGCGGCGACGGTGAACGTTACAGGCGTCCTCGAGACCGCGAGAGCCGGGCGCTTCGCGGACGTCCCACCGCACCCGCTGATCGTCCGCGGCGCTGACCGCGTGATCCCGGCTGGGACGCGCAGTTCGCGTTCACCTCACCGCGAGGGCAAGCCGCGCGCGCGCGCACGTCCGCGTCGGAATCGTCGAGGGCGGACTCGAGCGCAGCCGCGACCGCAGGCACCGACGGCCAGGTCCGGAGCGCGACGACGGCCGCCTTCCGCACGTCGAGGTGCGGGTCCCGCAGGGCCGGTCCCAGGACGGCCACGGCACCGTCGGGCCCCAGGGCGACGGTGCCGCGTGCCGCGCCCTGCCGCACCTGCCAGGCCGGATCGGCGAGCCCGGCGGAGAGCAGCTCGACGTCGGTCGCATCGCCCAGCGCGCCGAACGCCTCCAAAGCTGCCGCGCGGACCAGCGGGTCGTGGTCGGCCGTCAAGGAGCGCACCGCGTCGACGCCGCCGCGGCCCACGGTCGCCAGGCCCACAGCCGCAGCGATTCGGACCTCGCGGTTCTCATCCCTGGTCGCGGGCACCAGAGTCGCCCAATCGTCGTGCGAGACGAGGCCACTGACGCCGACGACCCGCACGCGGTGGTCGGGATCCGCGGCCAGCGCGGCGAACCGGGCCGGGAGCCCGCCTTCAGCGAGCGCAGCAGGTTCCCCACGGCGGCGCGCACAACGGCGTCCGGCGAATCCAGATACGCGGACAGCCCATCCGCGGACGGCAGCACCTCCACCAGCTCGACCAGGCCGGCGGCGGCGGTACGCCGGACCGCGGCGTCGGCGTCACCGAGCGCGGTGACCAGGAGCGAGGAATCCGTCGGGTGCGCCCTCGATGAGGAAGGCGACCGCACTGCGGCGCACCGTGGTGTCCGGATCGGACAGGAACCGAGAGAGTTCCTCGAGCGATGGCTCCTCCACCGCGAGCAGCTCCCGTAGCCGCGGCGAGACCTCCGGCACGGCGGAGGTCCGGTCGGCGGCCGCGGGCACGGTGCCCACGGGCGCGACCGCCAGCGGGCCCAGGATTTCCACCTCCGCCGACGTCCCCGGGAGGTGGTCGAACTCGTCCACGGCCACGAGGTACGGCGCCACCGGCCGGGTGAGGAACTCCATCTCGCCGTCGGCGCCGAGCCGCAGGTTCAGGTGCCGTCCCCACCGCTCGTCGTCGCGTTCCGGCAGGTCCGGGCGATCGTGGTAGAGGCCCCACCGGGATTCGGTCCGCGCCAGCGAGGCCTTCGCCGCCATCTCGGCGCAGTCCCGGATGAACGAGACCTCCACGCAGCGCATCAGCTCGTGCGGCGTCCGCGCGCCCAACCCGCCGACCTCACTGCGCATCCGCTCGAAGGTCTCGATCGCGATGGTCAGCTTCGGGGCCGTCTTCGGCGGCGCGATGTAGTCGTTCACGAAGCGCCGCAGCTTGTACTCGACCTGGGGCTGCGGCGGACCGTCGGCCTGCGGGCCGCGCCGTAGATCAACTCGTGCGCCGCGGCGATCTGCCCCCCGAGGTCCTCGGGGGCCGGGGCCACCGACCGCGCGTGCCGCACCGCGTCCGCGCCCGCCAGCTCGCCGAAGACGAATGCGCCGATCATGTAGTTGTGCGGCACGCACGCCAGGTCGCCCGCCGCGTACAGCCCCGGCACCGTGGTCCGCGCGTTCTCGTCCACCCACACGCCGGACGCGGAATGCCCACCGCACAGCCCGATCTCGGACACGTGCATCTCGATGTCGTGCGTGCGGTAGTCGTGCCCGCGGCCCGCGTGGAAGGTGCCGCGCGTGGGGCGCTCGGTGGTGTGCAGGATCGACTCCAGCTCGCCGAGCGTCTCATCGGGCAGGTGCGAGACCTTGAGGTAGATCGGCCCGCGTGCCGAGTCGATCTCGGACTTCACCTCGGCGATCATCTGCCCGGACCAGTAGTCGGAGTCCACGAACCGCTCGCCCTGGGCGTTCACCTGGTAGCCGCCGAACGGGTTCGCCACATACGCGCACGCCGGTCCGTTGTAGTCCTTGATCAGCGGGTTGATCTGGAAGCACTCGATGCCGCTGAGCTCCGCGCCCGCGTGGAAGGCCATCGCGTAGCCGTCGCCGGCGTTCGCCGGGTTCTCGTAGGTGCCGTAGAGGTAGCCGGACGCGGGCAGTCCCAGCCGGCCGCAGGGCCCCGTCGCCAACACCACCGCGCCGGCCGCGATCTCGATGAACTCGCCTGTCCGCGTATTGAACGCGACCGCGCCCACGGCCCGCCGGTCGGACCCGCTGCCGGTGGTCAGCACCCGCACCGGCATCACGCGGTTCTCGATCCGGATCCGTTCGCGCATCTTCTTCTGGCGCAGTACCCGGTACAGCGCCTTCTTCACGTCCTTGCCCTCGGGCATCGGCAGTACGTACGAACCCGAGCGGTGCACGCGGCGGACGGCGTACTCGCCGTACTCGTCCTTCTCGAACTTCACGCCGTATCGCTCGAGCCGCTGGATCATCGCGAAACCCCTTGTCGCCGTTTGATACACGGTCCGTTGGTTCACTATGCCGTCGTTGGCGCGGGTGATCTCGGCGACGTAGTCCTCGGGTTCGGCCTTGCCCGGGATGACGGCGTTGTTCACGCCGTCCATGCCCATCGCCAGCGCGCCGGAGTGCCGGACGTGCGACTTGTCGAGCAGGAGCACGTCGGCGCCGGCCTCGGCTGCGGTGAGCGCGGCCATGGTGCCCGCTGTCCCGCCGCCGATCACCAGTACGTCGCAGGTCAGGCGGGTGCGGTCGTCGATCTCGGGGATGTTCATGAGACTCCTCACAGTTCAGCGTTCGGTGAGCGCGTCGACGACTCCGGCCCGCAGGGCGGATGCCGACGGTGCGCGGCGCACGTCGAACGAGGCCCGGACGGGCTCGCCGCGGCGGCCCAGCACGACGATGCGGTCGCCGAGCAGGATCGCCTCGTCCACGTCGTGGGTCACGAAGACGACGGTGGCGGGGTGGGCGTCGAGGGTGCGCAGCAGCAGCCGCTGCATGTCACCGCGGGTCTGCGCGTCGAGCGCGCCGAAGGGCTCGTCCATCAGGACGGCCCGGGGCGCACCGGCGAGCCCACGGGCAAGCTGGACCCGCTGCCGCATTCCGCCCGACAGTTCGCGCGGGAGGTGACGCGCGTAATCCGACAGCCCCACTTCGGCGAGCCACAGTCGCGCGTCGTCGGCCCGACGGTCCCGAGGCACGCCTCGCAGCTGTAGCGCGAGACGGACGTTCCGCTCGACGGTGCGCCACGGGAGCAGCGCATCCTCCTGGAAGACCATGGCGCGGTCGCGATCCGGGCCGGTCACGGGCGCACCGTCGGCGAGGACGACGCCGGCGTCGGCACGGAGCAGCCCGGCGAGGGCGCGCAGCACCGTCGACTTGCCGCAGCCCGACGGGCCCGTCAGGACCAGGCGTTCGCCGGGCTCGACGGTGAGGTCGAGCGCGCGCACAGCGGTCGCGCCCCGGTAGCCGAGGTCGACGGCGTCGAGCTTCAGGCGCAGCCCGTCGCGCTGCGCGGGCGGGCTGACCGCCGGGGCGCTCATCGGTCGCCCCGCGGCAGCCAGCGGGTGACCCGGCGGCCGGCCAGTTCGATGACGGCGGAGGTGAGGAAGCCCAGCACGCCGATCGTCAGCATGCCGACGAAGACCGCGGGGTAGTCGACGAGCGTGTACGACTGCCACGTGCGGTAGCCCACGCCGAGGCGCCCGGAGATCATCTCGGCGGAGACGAGGCAGATCCACGCGACGCCCACACCCACGGAGAGCCCGGAGAAGACGCCGGGGAGCGATCCGGGGAGCACGACCCGCCACAGCACCGCGAGGTCGCCGCCGCCCTGGGTGCGTACGGAGTCCTCCCACACTGTCGGCAGGGCGCGGACGGCGTGCCGCACGCTCACCGCGATGGGGAAGAACGCCGCCGTCGCGGTGATCGCGACCATGCCCGCCTCGGACGACGGGAGCAGCAGGATCATGACGGGAACGAGCGCGATCGCGGGGATGGGACGGGCGATCTCCAACAGGGTCCCGACGGTCAGCTCGGCGGCGCGGGAGCGGCCCAGCGCGACGCCGGCGGCGATGCCGAACACCGCGGCGACTGCGAAGCCCGTGCCGATGCGGATCAGCGACTGTGCGAGGTCCAGCCAGTACTCGCCGGTGCGCACCGACTGAGCGAGCCGCCCGGCGACGGCGCTCGCCGAGGGCAGCGTGTCGAATCGGATCCAACCGAGTGCCACGTGCTGGGTGGTGAGCAGCTGCCAGACGCCGATCGCGGCGGCGACCACCGCGATCCGGACCGGCCAGGCAGGGAGAACAGCCCGGCGGGTGGGGCCGTGGCCGGCCGGCGGAGCGCCGCGGTGGGGAGCGCGTCGAGGGCGGTCACCGTCGGGCCTCCTCGAGGAGGGCGCGGTACTCGACGGGCACCGCGCCGGGGTGCTCCGCGAGATAGCGGTCACGGGCGTCGGGACCCGCGAACGGCACGAAGGTCGCGCCGTCGCGAAGCCACAGCGATTGATCTGCGTACCAGCGGGTTCCGGTGAGCGCGTCGGAGACGTACGCGGCGCGGATCTTCCGGTCGGTCGCTGCGAGCGTACGGATGAGCGTCGTCGCGTCGGGGACGGTCTCGGTGGCGTCGGCACCGTCGAACCAGATCTCGAAGGTCGGCTTCGGTGCGGGCGTGGCGGCGTCGTACTGGAATCCGCCGCGCGCGGCTTGGGCCTGCGCGAGGGGTTCGGGGTCGACGAATCGATCCAGGTCGAGGGGTGCGCCGAACTGCCCGATCGACTGGAGGTACCCGACGTCGCCCTTGAGTGCTCCGATGAGCGGGGCGGTGAGCGTCGGGTTGGGGTCGGTGCCGCCCGGCCCGTTGTACTGGTAGACGACCTCGGCGGGGAGACCGCTGCCCTTCGCGACGTCCTGCGCGGCCTCGAGCGGGTGCTCGCGCTGGAAGTCGGTGGCGTCGAGCTGCGCCTGGAGGAAGGCGCGGACCACGTCCGGGTGCGACGCGGTGTACTTCGCGTTGGCGACCACGCCGTGCAGGGTGGGCGTGTTCAGCTCGCCGCCGTCGTAGAGCAGGCGCGCCTTGCCCTGGCGCACGAGGAGGCCGGGCCAGGCGACGAACTGCGCCAGCGCCTGGACCTGGCCGGATTCGAGCGCACTCGCCCCGACCTGCGGCTGCTGATTCACCACGGTGACGTCGCCGGTGGCGATGCCGGCGCGGCTCAAAGCGGCGACGAGGGTGCCGTGCCCGGCGGACCCGATCGACGCGGAGACTTGCTTGCCGCGCAGGTCCGCCAGGGCGCGCACCGGCGAGCCGGGGGAGACCACGACGGAGTTCAGGGCCCCGCGGCCGCTCGACCCGGTGACCGACAGCATGACGGTCTCGGTATCGGCGCCGGACTGTGCGCGGGATCCGTTGATCAGCAGCGGATAGTCGCCCATCGAACCGATCTGGATCTTGCCGGCGAGCATTCCGCTCGTGATCGGCGCGCCGGTGTCGAAGTCCTGCCAGTCGACGCGGAAGTTCCCGACGGCGGCGAGGCGCTTCTCCAGGAAGCCCTTGGCGCGCAGCAGGGTTCCCGCGGTGACGGTGTTGATGGTCTTGGACTGGTAGCCCACGACGAGGGTCTGGACGGAATCGTCCGCTGCGGGCTCGAGGGAGCAGGAGGCGAGGGCTGCGGCGGCGGCCGGCGCGGCCGCGCGCAGGTCGGGTGGTGTCATGGCTGGGTTCTCCGGTGGGCTGGGCGGGCTATCGCAGGAGGTAGGGCATGTTGACGGTGACGGCGCCGGTCGGGCAGCGCGCGGCGCACGGCCCGCAGTACCAGCACTCGTCGACGTACATGTGGGCGCGGTTGGTGCTCGGGTCGAGTGCGAGCGAGTCGAGGGGGCAGGCCTCGATGCAGATGTTGCAGCCCTCGATGCAGAGGGAGGCGTCGATGGTGACGGGGACGTCGACGCGCTGTTCGACCTGTGCCATGGTGTGTTCCTCCGTGTCGGGACGTCAGTCGCGGTGCAGGGTGCCGCGCAGGGTGATCCGGTCGGATCGCATGCGGATGTACTCGAGGTCCACGGGACGCCCGGTGTCGAGTCCGGTGAGGCGCTCGTAGAGCAGGAGCGGGGAGCCGGTGGCGATCTCCAGGTTCGCCGCGGTGTGCGGGTCGGCCGCGGCCGCGCTGAGGCTGAAGTCGCTGCTGCCCAGCCGGTGCCCGGTGACGGCCTCGATGAGGGGGAAGACGTCCTCGTTCTCGAGATCCTGTTCCAGCAGGAGATCACCGATGTCGGCCACGAGGTAGGTCAGGTCGAGGCTCACGGGCTCGTCGTTGAGGTACCGCAGCCGCTCGAGGTACACGGCCTCGGCGCCGCGCGGGATGCCGAGCTTCTCGGCGACGATCGGGGGCGGCACGAGCCGGCCGGCGGTACGTACGCGGTTGCGCACCTCGCCGTGCAGCGCGAGGGTCTCGCGCAGGCCGCGGAGGCTGTCGAGTCCGTGGTCGACGGTGCGGGCGATCACCTCGGTGCCCACGCGCGGGCCGCGGCGGATCCAGCCCTCGGCGCGCAGGATCGACAGGGCCTCGCGGACGGTGCCCCGGGAGACGGAGAACTGGTCGCCGAGGTCCTCCTCGCCGGGCAGGGTCCCGCGGTAGGTGCCGTCGTGGATCGCCTGGCGCAGGACGTCGGCGACGATGCGCGCGGAGTCGGCGCGGATCGGTCGGTCGGTCGCTGGCATGCGGCAACGATAGGAACTGGTCCGGCCGTCTCGGCGGTCGTCGGATGTGTGCCTCGGCGAAGGACCGGCGAGGGCGCCGCATTCCGCCGGTCGGTGCCCCCGCGCGGGCCTTGTCACCTGGCGTTTCGTGTCGTGGTGCAGCTATTGCGCCACCCGAGGGAGCGAGTCGCGGATTTGAATCTCGGTGATCGACTGGTTCCCGGACACCGCCCCTGGCGGCCGGGCGCCGTCAGAGATCCTTGGCGAACCAGTGCTGCGCGTACGGGTTGTCGTTGTACCGCTCGATCTCGCGGTAGCCGAGCTTCCGATAGAGCGCGATCGCCTCGGTGAGGTTGCCGTTGGTGTCCAGCCGCAGGGTTCGCACGCCCGCGGCGCGGGCACGCTCCTCCAGTTCGGCCATGATCCGCCGGCCGAGACCGAGGCCGCGCACCGAGGGCGCTGTCCAGACCCGCTTGACCTCGGCGAAGCCGCCGTCCTGGAAGGTGAGCGCGCCGCAGCCGACGGTCTCCTCGCGGAGCGTCGCCACGAGCAGCAGGCCCGCGGGCGGCGTGATCGACGGATCTCCGATCGCGCCGCCCACCCCCGGGTCGAACCCGCCGGGAAATCGGTCGGCGAGCTCCGCGTAGTACGACCGGGCCGCGAACCGCGCGGCGGGCGACTGCGCGTCCGCCTCCTCGACCCGCACCAGCGACGCGACGAGCAACCGCTCCACCTCGGCCATTGCCACGACGAGCCGCTCCCGCTGCCCGTCCGAGAGCGGATCGAGCAGCGCGTGCGCCGCGTCCTCGGAGCGGGTTTCGAGTTCGGCGTACTCCGCCGCACCCGCGGCCGTCACCCGCGCGGTCCGGACCCGGCCGTCACCGTCGTCCTGCCCGACGGTGACCAGCCCGTCCGACTCGAGCGCGCGCAGGAGTCGGCTGAGATACCCGGAGTCGAGATCCAGGCGGGTGCGCAGGTCGCGCACGTCCACGCCGCCGTTGGCGCGGCCGATCTCCCAGAGCAGCCGCGCCTGGCCCAGCGGCCGATCCCGCGCGAGGTAGCGGTCCTGCAATACGCCCAGCCGTTGCGTGACCGCCCGGTTGAACCGTCGCACCTGTGCAGCCTGCTCAATCATATTTCTGACTCTAGTCAGATAAATGATACTTCGGCAACGGTGTGCAACCCGGCCCGGTTCATCGAACCGGCCGCGCGAGCCGATGCGACGGCAATAGCCTGGCCGCATGTTCGTGAATCTGGGTGTACGAGACTTCCTGAACCGGGCCGAGATCGTCTACCCCGACCGTGTCGGGATGGTCGATGAGCCGGACCAGCCGGCACCGTCGTGGGGAGAGAAGTCGTACGCCGAGATGGCGGCCCTGGCACGCGGGCAGGCTGCTCGCCTCGACGAACTGGGCGTCCCCGTGGGCGGGCGCGTCGCGATCGTCTCGCAGAACGCCGCACGGCTGCTGACCTCGTTCTTCGGCGTCTCCGGCTGGGGCCGGATCCTCGTCCCGGTCAACTTCCGGCTCGCGCCGGCGGAGGTGCAGTACATCGTGGAGGATTCCGGTGCCGAGGTGCTGCTGCTCGACCCGGAGGTCGAGCACCTCGCCGAGACCGTCACGGCGAAGCGCGTGTTCGTGCTCGGCCGCGACGACGAGCAGATCTTCGGGCCCGCCGGCGCACCGTCGAACCCGCGGCCGTGGGCGGGCGACGAGAACGCCACCGCCACCATCAACTACACCTCAGGTACCACCGCCCGGCCGAAGGGCGTGCAGCTCACGCATCGGAACCTGTGGCTCAACGCGACCGTGTTCGCCATGCACGTGGCGCTCACCGACAACGACGTGCTGCTGCACACCTTGCCCATGTTCCACGCGAACGGGTGGGGAATGCCGTTCGCCGCCACGGGGATCGGGATCAAGCACGTGGTCCTCCGGAAGGTCGACGGTGCCGAGATCCTCCGCCGGGTGCGCGACCACGGGGTCACCGTGATGTGCGCGGCGCCCGCGGTGGTGACCGCGGCGCTCGACGCCGCCGCGGAGTGGGACGGCCCGATCCCGGGCGCGGGCACGGTGCGGATCATCGTGGCCGGCGCCCCGCCGCCCACCCGCGTGATCCATCGCGTGCGGTTCGAATTGGGCTGGGAGTTCATCCAGATCTACGGTCTCACCGAGACCTCGCCGCTGCTCACGGTCAACCGGGAGCGCGCCGAGTGGGCCGGCGACGATCCGATGGATATCGCGCGCCGCCTCGGCCGCGCCGGCACGCCCGCGCTCGGCGTGGAGCTGACGATCGACGAGGACGGCGAGATCCTCGCCCGCACCAACCACGCGCTGCAGGCGTACTGGAACAAGCCGGCCGAGACGGCCGCGGCGCTCGAGGGCGACTGGTTCCACACCGGCGACCGCGGTACCTACTCCGGCGGCTATCTCACGATCGCGGACCGGAAGAAGGACGTCATCATCTCCGGCGGCGAGAACGTGACGTCCATCGAGGTCGAGGACGCGCTCAACCTCCACCCCTCGGTGCGCGAGGTGGCCGTGATCGGCATCCCCGACGAGAAGTGGGGCGAGCTCGTCACCGCGATCGTGGTCGCCGACGGCGTCACCGCCGAGGAGCTGATCGCCCATACCCGCGAGCACCTGGCCGGCTACAAGTGCCCGAAGCGGGTCGACTTCGTCGACGCCCTGCCGCGCACCGCCACCGGCAAGATCCAGAAGTTCGTGCTCCGCGCCCCGTTCTGGGAGGGCCGTGAGCGGGCGGTGAACTGACCGCTCAGGCGTGCCAGGCCGGGTCGCCGACGTTCTCGATCATCCGCTGCAACGTGCGGATCGTGGTGATGAACTCCGCGTCGGTGACGCCGTCGCGGATCCGCGCCAGCGCGGCGCGGATGTCGGGCCACGTCTCGTCGCGCCGCTGCGCGCCCTGCGGGCTGAGCGCGAGGGCACCGTCGGACTCGGTGAGCAGGCCGGTCGCGACGAGCGCGAGCACGTCGGGGCGGAGCGCGTCGTCGGTGTCGACGAAGCCGCGGTGGTACTCGACCACCTCGTCGAGAGTGACCCCGTCCGGCCGGGCGGCGATGTAGTTGAGCGTCCACCACTGGGGCTGGGTGAGGCCGTGGCTTTCGAGGGTGGCGCGGATGAACGTGACGGCGGACCGTCCGGTCATGCTGGCCCAGTAGCCGATCGGTTGCGCGAGGATGCGGTCGTCCGTGTAGGTCTCCATGCGGGGAACGCTATTACCTCAACAAAGCTTCGGGTCAAGGCCCGATTTCGGGGTCCGGTCACCGTCGGGCGGGCGGAGTGGGACCATGGGGCCAACGATAGAACACGTTCTACATAGGAGGATGCCCGTGTTCGAGTGGTCCGAGGAAGACCTGATGGTGCGTGATGCCCTGCGGGCGTTCATCGACAAGGAGGTCCGCCCGCACGTCGACGAGTTGGAGACCGGCGCCCTGCCGCCGTACGACATCACGCGGAAGATGTTGCAGACCTTCGGGATCGACCAGGTCAACCGCGAGAACCTCGAGGCCGAGCTGGCCGCAGAGGAGGCGGGGACAAGCCCAAGGCTTCGGGTGGTGGAGGTTCCAGCACCTTGTCTTCCTCGATGTTCCTCATCCTCAACGTCGAGATGGCGGGCGTCAGCCTCGGCCTCATCGGCTCGATGGGCGTGTCGATGGGGCTGACGGTGTCCACGATCAAGTCCCGCGGCACGCTCGCGCAGAAGAAGCGCTGGCTGCCGGAGCTGGTGACGATGGAGAAGGTGGGCGCGTGGGCGATCACCGAGCCCGACAGCGGCTCCGACGCCCTGGGCGGCATGAAGACGACGGTGCGCCGCGACGGCTCCGGCGGATACATCCTCAAGGGGCAGAAGACCTTCATCACCAACGGCCCGCACGCGGATACGATCGTCGTCTTCGCCAAGCTCGACGAGGGCGACGGTACGCCGATCCGCGACCGCAAGGTGCTCACCTTCGTGCTGGACACGGGTATGGAGGGGCTGACGCAGGGTAGGGCCTTCAAGAAGATGGGCATGATGAGCTCGCCCACCGGCGAGCTGTTCTTCGACGATGTGCGCCTCGGCCCGGATCGGCTGCTCGGCGAGACCGAGGAGACGCCCGGTGGCGGCGGGGCGTCGGCGAAGGCGGGCTTCACCGCCGAGCGCATCGGCATCGCGGCGCTCGCGCTCGGCATCATCAACGAGGCGCAGCGGCTGTCGATCGACTACGCCCGCTCGCGCACGCTGTGGGGACAGGAGATCGGCAAGTTCCAGCTCATCCAGCTCAAGCTGGCCGAGATGGAGGTCGCGCGGATCAACGTGCAGAACATGCTGTTCACGGCGATCGAGGCGTCCCGTGCGGGCAAGCCGCCGACGCTGGCGCAGGCCTCGGCCATGAAGCTCTACAGCTCGCGCGCAGCGACGGAGGTGGCGATGGAGGCCGTGCAGCTCTTCGGCGGCAACGGCTACATGGCGGAGTACCGGGTGGAGCAGCTGGCCCGCGACGCCAAGTCGCTGATGATCTACGCGGGCAGCAACGAGATCCAGGTGACGCACATCGCGAAGGGCCTGCTCCGCGGCGAGTAGCCGCGCCCCGCACGTCCGTGAGACAGGACCGGCCGGCCTCGCGTGAACGAAGCCGGCCGGTTCGCGTCTCCGCGTCGGTGGGTCAGGGGATGGTGATGACCTGGCCGACGTTGATCAGGTCCGGGTTCGCGATGCCGTTGAGCTGCGCGATCTCGGTGTAGCGGTTGCCGTCGCCCAGGTACTGCTCGGCGATGGCCCACAGGGTGTCGCCCGAGGCGACGGTGTGGGTGCGCGGCGCGGGAGCGGCCGGCGCCTCGGCGGCGACGGGCTCGGCCCGGAGCGGCTTCACGGGCCGGCGCCGGGGCGTCGGTGGCGGTGTTGCTGGCCCACTTGTCGGCGTCGCAGGCGTAGACGACCAGGTTGCGGTCGTCCTGCAGCACGATCCGGTCGGCGCCACTGCCCTCGGTGTGCGTCGACCAGACGCCCTCGCCGGCGCCGGTGTAGAGAACGAAGTTGCCGTCGGTCTGGAAGTTCGCCCGCTCGACACCCTTGCCCTCGGTGCCGCTGGCCCACACCACAGTGCCGGCGCCCTCGGTGAGCACGAGGTTGCCATCGCCCTGCAGGGTCAGCGTGTAGCCGCCGTTGAGAGAGTCGAGCGTCTCCCCCAGGCCGAGCTGGTTACCTGCGCGAAGCACGTCGGTCATGTGTATCCCCTTAGTAGATGTACTCGGTGTACATGCGCGCGCCGCGCGCCCGAGACGACAATAGCGATCCCATCCGACATTTCGGCGAATGGGAATCATGCAGTCGGCAAAATCGTTGGAGGAGGTATGGCGACAGTTGAATTGACCGCAGACAAGTTCGATCAGACCGTGACCGGCAACGACATCGTGCTGGTGGACTTCTGGGCGTCCTGGTGCGGGCCCTGCCGGGCATTCGCGCCGACGTTTGAGAAGGCATCCGATACGCATACGGACGTGGTGTTCGCGAAGGTCGATACCGAGGCGGAGCAGAGCCTCGCCGCGGCGGCCAACATCCGATCGATCCCCACGCTCATGGTGTTCAAGAAGGGCAACCTGGTCTACAACGAGGCCGGCGCGCTGCCGCCCGCGGCCCTCGAGGACCTCATCAGTCAGGCCAAGGCGCTGGAGATCGATCAGGCCGACTTCAGCGGCGCCGGCGAGAAGTCGGCGGAGTAACCGCCCGCGCCAGGCGCCGGCGCAGCCCCCACGGCGCCGCCGCGAACGCCGCAGCCATCGCTGCGGCGTTCGCCGTCGTTCCGGAACACGGCGCGAGGAACGCGCGGACGTGGCGGTCGTCGAGCCCGAAGAAGGTCTCGAAGAAGGTGCGTTGCTCGGCGGGGTTCATCCCCAGCAGCGCGCGCAGCGCGGCGGCGCGCAGCCGGTGCGCGGCCACGGCGTCCACGCTCACCGGATTGCGGCCGCCGCGCAACGCGGTCACGGCGACATCCGCGAACGCCAGCGACCCCGCGACCGAGTATCCCGTCGCCGGGTGCAGCGTGGTGCCGCGCACACCCACTCCGCACCACCCGGGACCGCGTCGCGGCCCTGCGGTGAGCAGCGGGAAGTCCACCCGCTCGTCCAGGTCGCCCGTTTCGACCCCGCGGTGCGCCAGCCGGTTGCGTAGGCGCGCCTCCAGCGCGTCGACGGTGACCGCCGGCGCCCCGGCCAGGCACGTCTCCTCCAGCAGCACCGCGTCGTCGGACACCCGCACGGCGTAGAGGAACGAGGCCGGTGCTCGGTCGGGTACGCCGGGCGCGGGACGCCAATCCATCCACAACTCCTCGTGCGCCCCGGCCGGGACCAGGACCCCTGCGGCCGTCTGCCGGGGAACGGACGCCGGGGTCGACGGTGCCGGCCCCGCGCGTCGATCACGAACGCGGCGCCGTGCCCGTCCCGGTCCGCGCGGTCGGTCCGGACGTCCACTCCGTCGAGAGGCATCGCGTCCTGCAGGGCGTCGACGTCGAGCATCGCGTACTCCCGCCGCAGATCGTGCCGGGTCCGCACGACGACCTGCGGCGACGACACGGCCGCGACCGCCGCGCGCGGAAGCCACACCGGCAGCTCATCGGCCCAGAGCCCGAAGGTGCGCCGCCATCGCGCGTCCGGCGCGGGATCGAACGCCCGCACCCGGAGCCCGGACGCCGCCGCGCGATGGGCGATCGCACGTCCCGCCGGGCCGAGGCCCAACACGACGAGGTCCGGCGTGTTCACAGTGCCGCTCCGAGCAGCGCCAGCTGGGTCCGGTTCGCGCAGTCGAGACGGGTCATCAGGGCCGAGACATAGCCCTTGACCGTGGACTCCGCGAGGTGCAGCCGCGCCGAGATCTCGGCGTTGGACGCGCCGGTCGCGAGCTCGCGCAACACATCCTGTTCGCGAGCCGGGAGCTCCTCGATCCGCGGATCGTGCTTCCGGGCGCCGTCGCCCGCGAGCCGTACCAGTCGGCCGAGGGCGTCGGGGAGAGTAGGGAGCCACCCGCCGCCGCGGTACGCACGGCCGACGCCAGCAGCGCCGGCTCGGCGGTCTTCACGACGAAGCCGGCCGCGCCCGCGGCCAGCCCGTCCACCAGCACCGCATCGGTGTCCAGGGTGGTGATCAGGACGACCGCGACCGGCGGGTCGAGCTCGCGGAGTGCGCGGGTCGCGACGATCCCGTCGACGCCGGGCATCCGGACGTCGAGGAGGGCGACGTCGGGCTGATGCGCGATGGCGCCCTCGACAGCCGCCGCGCCGTCGGCCGCCGTCGCCACCACGTCGAGGCCGGTTTCCGAGGACAGCATCGCGCGGAGATATTCGCGCACGATCGGATCGTCGTCGGCCACGAGCACACGCACCGTCATCGTGCGACCGCCGGGAACTCGGCCTGCACTGTCCAACCACCGTCGGCCGAGGGGCCGTGCCGGAGTGTGCCGCCCACGAGCGCGGTGCGCGCGGCGAGCCCGCGGAGGCCCGTCCCGCTCCCGGTCGCGGCGAGGACGGGGTCGGCGGGCGCGGACGGGTTGTGCACGAGCAGGCCGTGGTCGGTCACCTCGACGTCGACGGGTGCGCCCGCGGCGTGCTTGCGCGCGTTCGCGAGGCCCTCCTCGAGCACGCGGGTCAGACAGTCGGCCGTCGCGCGGGGGAGCGGCGCCGAGGCGGATCCGGTCAGGGTCACGCGCTGGCCCGCGTCGCGGGCCCGGTCCACCGCTGCGGTGATCGTGCCTTCGAGAGCGCCCGGCGCGACCACGCCGCCGGTCGCGAGCGGGGCCGACGGCGCCTCGGCGGTCTGCAGCCCGACGACGACCCGTCGGAGGTCGGCGAGGGCGGCCTGCGCGTCCGATTCGATCCCCGGCTGGTCCGCCGCGCGGGCGACCAGCACGATCCGGGTCAATCGCGAGGTCGCGAGGTCGTGCAATTGGGCGGCGAGTGCGAGCCGCTCATCGGCCCGGGCCTGCCGCGCCGCCAACGCGCGCCGTTCCCGCTGGGCGACGCGCAGCCGCATCCCGAGGCCCACGGTCGTGCCGCCGAGCATCGGCGCGAGCGAACCGAGCGCGCCCCACACCGAGTGCGAGGACGCCCCCACCGTCGCCGCGAAGACCGCGAACGGGACGAAGGCGATCGCCGCCTCGACGCGGTTTCGCACGGTCTGCGCCGCGGCCGAGGAGACGAGGGAGGCCGCCACCGCGACCCAGAAGGCCGCGCCCGACGCCGTCGCCTCTGCCCAGGGGCCGAGCACGAGGTAGCAGCCCGCCGCCGCGACGACGGGCGCCGCGACCACGGGGCGCACGAACGCCGGCGCCGCGGACGCGGCGAGCATCGCCGCCGCGCCCAGCCAGAGGCCGGCGCCCCGCAGCGTGGGGAACAGTGCGATCACCAGCGCGACGGTGCCGGCCGCCGACACCGCGAGCAGCGTCGCGTGGGCGGCGCGGGAGCGGGGACCGGGTTCGAAGGGGCTGGACTCGGGCGGCATGCAGTCATCGTAGGGACGCGCGGGACGCGCCCGGTACCGACTTCCGTCGGTCGCCGGCCGGCCCTTCGTCGGTCGACGGTCCGCCGAACGCCGCTACCGGCTCTGCGCCCCGTCCGCGACCGTCGTAGCCATGACATCCCAGGTCGCCGCCTCACCATCCACCCGGTCCACGGATATGAGCGGGGCACCGCCGCCGCCCGTCGCGCGGCGGCACCTCGCCCTCATCGGCTCCGCCGTGCTCGTCGTGATGCTGCTCGGCAGCCGCAACTACGGCTACTTCTTCGACGAGGCGTACTTCGTCGTCGCGGGGCGGGAGCACCCCGCTGCCGGCTACTTCGACCAGCCGCCGCTGGTGCCGCTGCTCGCCGCCGGACTCGATCACCTGGCGCACGGGAACCTCGTCGTGCTGCGGCTGCCCGCGACGCTCGCCGTCGTGGCCAACACCCTGCTGACCGGCCTCCTCGCCCGCGAGCTGGGCGGGCGCGCCGGGGCGCAGGCCTTCGCCGCGGCGGCGGTCGCGATGTCGCTGGTGAGCTCCGTCGGGCACTGGCTCGCGACGTACTCGCTCGACCCGCTGTGGTGGACGGTGATCCTGTACCTGCTGGTCCGCTGGGTGCGCACTCGCGCCGACCGGCTGCTGCTCCTCGCCGGCGCGGTGACCGCGCTGTCGCTGCTCACCAAGTTCCTCGTGCCCGCGCTGTGGGTCGCGGTCGCCGTCGGCGCCCTCGCGTGCGGTCCGCGGCGGCTGCTCACCCGGCCCGCCCTGTGGGCCGGCGCCGCCCTCGCCGTCGTCGCCGTCGCGCCCACGCTCTGGTGGCAGGCGGGGCACGACTGGGCCTACACGCGGATGGGTGCCGTCGTCCGGGCCGAGTGGCCCGGCGGCACCGGGTTCGCGCTCGTCGGGCTGTTCGGCGCGGGCCTGCTGATCGGGCTGCCGCTGCTCCTGGCCGGGGTCGTCGCACTGCTGCGCTCGCGCGACCTGCGCCCGTACCGCTTCCTCGGCGTCGCGCTGGTGCTGGTCGTCGCCGCGATCGTGCTCACCCACGGCCGCGCCTATTACCTGGCGTCGGTGTACGCCCTGCCGATGGCCGCGGGCGCCGTCGTCGCCGAAGGGTGGCTCGCGCGCCGCGGACGCCGGCCCACGGCGTCCTCCGCGCGATCGCGGTCCTCGCGCTACTCGGCTCCGCCGCCAGCTGGATCGCGGCCTCGCCGGTGTGGACGCCCGCGATGGCCGAGTGGATCGGGACGCCGCTGCGCGCGCCCGCCACCATGCTCGTCGACGGCGACACCCTGCTGCAGAAGCTGTCCGGGACGGTCGTCGCCGCCTACCGGACCCTCCCGCCCGCGGAGCGCGACGGCACCGTCATCGTCGCCGAGAGCTACCCCTTCGCCGCCGCCGTCGACTTCTTCGGCCGCGACGAGGGCCTGCCCCGCGCGTACAGCGGGCACCGCGCGTACTACTACTTCGGCCGCCCGCCGGCCGACGCCCGCGCGGTGCTCTGGATCGGCGACCCGTCGCCCGTGCTCGACGGGGCCTTCGAGCACCGTCGGGCCGTGTCGGCGCCCGGGGAGACCGGTGATCCCGTCGTACACCTCTACACGGGGCGAACCGTCGCCTGGCCCGAGCTGTGGGAGCGGCTGCGCTCGCAGTGACGCCCCGTGTCGGCGGTCAGTAGGGTGACGGGCGTGATCCTCGCGAGCATCCCGAGTCCCGCGCAGGGCGTCTGGCACCTCGGGCCCGTCCCGATCCGTGCGTACGCGCTGTGCATCATCGTCGGCATCGTCGTCGCCTGCTGGTGGGGCGACCGCCGCTGGGTGGCCCGCGGCGGCAAGCCCGGCCAGGTCCTCGACGTGGCGGTGTGGGCCGTCCCGTTCGGCCTCATCGGCGGTCGGCTCTACCACGTGCTCACCGACTTCAGTACCTACTTCGGCGAGAACGGGCGCGGCCTCGCCGCGGTCTTCCGGATGTGGGACGGCGGCCTCGGGATCTGGGGCGCCGTCGCACTCGGCGGCGTCGGCGCGGCGATCGGCTGCCGCCAGATGGGGATCAAGCTCGGGCCCTTCGCCGACGCGATCGCGCCCGCGATCATCGTCGCGCAGGCCATCGGCCGACTCGGGAACTGGTTCAACCAGGAGCTGTACGGCGGGCTCCACCACACTGCCGTGGGGCCTGCAGATCTTCGAGCGCGCCAACGACGTGGGCCAGCGCGGCCCGGACGTGCTCGACGGGCACAGTACGGGCGTGGTCCTGGCGACCGTCCAGCCCACATTCCTCTACGAACTCGTCTGGAACCTGCTGGTCGCGGCGTTCCTGGTGATCGTCGACCGCAGGTTCCGGATCGGCCACGGCCGCCTGTTCGCGCTCTACGTGGCCGGCTACTGCCTGGGCCGGTTCTTCATCGAGCTCATGCGCGACGACCACGCGACCCTGATCCTCGGCGTGCGGATCAACGTGTTCACGGCGGCGATCGTGTTCGCGGGCGCGCTCGCGTACTTCTTCCTGGCGGCGAAGGGGCGCGAGGAGACGGTGCTCACCGGGGCACCGGAGGTGGCTGCGCCGGGAGAGCCCGACGAGGCGGCTGCGCCGTTGGACGAGGCACCGTCGGACGCGGAGACCGGGGCCGAGGAGCCGGACGCCACCGAGGAGGAGGCTGATGTTCGCCAGATGGATACCCGCGGGTTAGCAGGAGAGTCCACAGAGCGGAATGCGGGGGACTAACGTGGACGCGGTGACTCGTCGAACAAAGATCGTCTGCACCCTGGGCCCCGCCGTCGGAACCGACGAGAAGGTGCTCGCCCTCGTCGAGGAGGGCATGGACGTCGCCCGACTCAATTTCAGCCATGGTGAGCACGCCGACCACGCGGTGAACTACGACCGGGTGCGTGCCGCGTCGAACAAGACCGGGCGGGCGGTCGGGATCCTGGCGGACCTGCAGGGTCCGAAGATCCGGTTGGGTCGGTTCGCCGGCGACGGCCGCACCGTCTGGGAGACGGGTGAGACGGTGCGGATCACCGTCGAGGACGTCACCGGCACCCACGACCGCGTCTCCACCACCTACAAGGAGCTGGCGCAGGACGCCCAGCCGGGCGATCGGCTCCTCGTCGACGACGGCAAGGTCGGGCTGCGCGTGGTCTCCGTCGACGGCGACGACGTGGTGTGCGAGGTCACCGAGGGCGGTCCGGTCTCGAACAACAAGGGCGTCTCGCTGCCCGGGATGAACGTCTCGGTCCCGGCGCTGTCCGACAAGGACATCGAGGACCTCGAGTTCGCGCTGGAGCTCGGTGTGGACTTCATCGCCCTGTCGTTCGTGCGGTCCCCGGCCGACATCGAGCGGGTGCACGCGGTCATGGACCGCGTCGGCCGGCGGGTGCCGGTGATCGCCAAACTGGAGAAGCCCGAGGCGATCGACAACCTCGAAGCGGTGATCCTGGCGTTCGACGCGGTGATGGTCGCCCGCGGGGACCTCGGGGTGGAGCTGCCGCTCGAGGAGGTGCCGCTGGTGCAGAAGCGGGCCATCCAGATCGCCCGGGAGAACGCCAAGCCGGTGATCGTGGCCACGCAGATGCTCGAGTCGATGATCGAGAACAGTCGCCCCACCCGCGCCGAGGCCTCCGATGTCGCCAACGCCGTCCTCGACGGCGCCGACGCGGTGATGCTCTCCGGCGAGGTCTCGGTGGGCAAGTACCCGATCGAGACCGTCCGCACCATGGCCAAGATCGTGCAGGCGGTGGAGGACGGCGGACCGTCGGTCCCGCCGCTGAACCACGTGCCCCGCACCAAGCGCGGCATCATCTCCTACGCGGCCCGCGACATCGGCGAACGCCTCAACGCCAAGGCGCTGGTCGCGTTCACGCAGTCGGGTGACACCGTGCGCCGCCTCGCTCGCCTGCACACCCGCCTGCCGCTGCTGGCGTTCACGCCGCTGCCGGAGGTGCGTAGCCAACTCGCACTGTCCTGGGGCACTGAGACCTTCCTCGTCGACGGGGCCGACAGCACCGACGCGATGATCAAGCAGGTGGACCAGTCGCTCGAGGGCATCGGCCGCTATTCCAAGGGCGATCAGGTGGTCATCGTGGCCGGCGCGCCCCGGGACCATCGGTTCGACCAACCTCATCCAGGTGCACCGGATCGGCGAGGACGACCACTAGGTCGTGGCGGGCGGCTCGGTGGCCTTCCCCGAGCCGCTCGGGCGGCTTCAGTACGCTCGTCGTCATGACGGAGACTGAAACCGATTTCGACGGGTTCCTGGCGACCTTGGACCTCGCGGAGGCGGGTGACGACCGGTTCCTCGGCCGGCATCCCGCGAAGGTCGCCGCCCGCACCTTCGGCGGCCAGATCCTCTCGCAGGCGATCGTCGCCTCGGGCAACACCGTTGCCGGGGCGCGGGATTCGCTGTTCCTGCACGCGGCGCACACGCACTTCATCAATGGCGGCGAGGTGACGGCCGACCTGGAGTTCAGCGTGCGCCGGCTGCGCGACACCCGCAACGTCGCGAACCGCCTGGTCTCGGTCGAGCAGGGCGGCACCGTGCTGGCGCTCATGCAGCTGGCGTACCAGACCGACGGGCGCAACCCCCTGGTCCACCACGACGCGCCGCCGCAGGTGCCCGGGCCAGAGGGCCTGCCGAACATCCAGGACACCCTCAAGGGCTACGAGGACGTCGTCACCATGTTCGTCGAGGCGCCGCAGCCGATGGACATGCGGTTCACCAACGATCCGGCGTGGATCGCCAAGGGCAAGGGCGTGATCCAGGAGGACAACAACGTCTGGATCCGCACCGCCGGTCCGCTGCCGGACGATCAGGTGCTGCACGACGCCGCGCTCGCGTACGCCTCCGACACGACCATCCTCGATTCGATCATCACCCGGCACGGCCTGTCCTGGGGGTACGACCGGATCATGGCCGTCACGCTGAACCAGTCGTTGTGGTTCCACCGCCGGGTGAAGTTCGACGAGTACAACCTCTACGCGTCGCATTCCACCGTCGCGGACGGCGGCCGCGGTATGTCGAACGGGCAGTTCTTCGATTCCGAGGGCATGCTGGTGGCAAGCACCACCCAGGAGGGTGTGCTCAAGTACTTCCCGTCGAAGGGGGCCAAGTGACCAGCCAGGAGTTGCAGGAGCGGCCGGAGTCCTCGCCGGTGCCGTCCGTCCCCGAGGGCACCCCGGGCCGGGATCCCCGCGCCGAGCTGCCCGCCCCGTTGCCGCCCGGCGCCCAGCAGCCGTGGCGTCGGCACGGTCCGGGCAATCGCACGTGGGTCGTCGTGGTCACCGCGGTCGCAGCGGTCCTGATGGCGGTCGTCGGCATCGTGGCGGTGACCTTCGGGTTCGCGACCACCGCGTTCGTCAAGCACGGCGCTGTCGTCCTCATGCCCGCGCAGTACACGGCCACCACCACCACGTGCAGCGGGACCGGCGGCGCGGCCGACGTGCGCGAGGGCGCGCGGATCACGTTCCGCGGCCAGGGCGGCACGTTCGATGCCACGCTCGACAAGGGCGTCCTCCGGTCGGGCCGGTGCGTGCTCGGATTCGAGGTGTCGACGCTCGACGCGAACCCGAACCAGAACTACGCCGTCTCGGTGGCCGGAATCGAGGGCACACCGGTCGCGGGCGACGAGCTCGCGAGCTCGTCGGGCACCGTCGTCGTCAACCTGATCGCACGCTGACCGCGGCGCGCCCGCGCGCCCGGCTGGGCGCGCGGCAGATCACCGAGGCCGCGGCCCTGGCGGACGTCGCGGCCGCGCTGGTGCTCGTGTCCCAGGTGTCGCCGTACGCGGCGGGGATCGCGTTCGCGGCGTGCCTGCCGTTCGGGGTCATCGGCCTGCGGCACACGTTCCGCACGTGCGCTCTCGCACTTCTGGTGGGCGTGGTGATGGCGTTCCTGCTCGGTGGGACGGCGCCGGTCGTGCTCACGATCGAGTCGGGCCTGGTGGGCATGCTGCTCGGGGCCTCGGTCCGGCGCGGATGGTCCACCGCGCGGCTGGTCCGCAACGCGCTTCCCCTGCTCGCGATCCCGTCGTCGGCGCTCGCGGTCCTGCTGCTCGTGGTGTTCCCCGGGGCCCGGGAGGTCATCTTCTCGGTCACGGGCGGGGCGGTGACCGGCCTCGCCCGGATCCTCGACGCGGTCCACCTGGGCGTCCTCGGGCGCCCGATGGTGGCGGCGTGGGAGTGGGGGCTGCGCTGGTGGCCGCTGACGGTGCCGCTGGTACTGATCGTCGCCGTGCTGGCCGTCGTGTGGCTGGCCCGGTTCATGTTCGGCGCGCTGCTGTTCCGCGCCGACCGGGTACTGCCGCGGGACACGGGGCACCTGTCGGCGATCGAGCCCGCCGACGGTCCTGCTGGGCCGGTCCCCGTGCGCCTGCGGGACGTGACGGTGCGGTACGGCGACCGGCTCGCCCTCGCCGTTCCCGGGCTCACCGTCGAGCCGGGGGAGTTCGTCGCGGTCACCGGCCGCAACGGTGCCGGCAAGTCCACGCTGACCCGCGTGCTGGCGGGCGCGGCGCCCACGTCGGGCACCGTCGAGCGGCCGGGTGGCCCCGGGCTCGGCGCGCCCGGGGGCACGGCGGTCGTGTTCCAGCGCCCCGAGTCACAGGTCCTGGGGGTGCGCGTAGGGGACGACGTGCGGTTCGGCCGCGCGCTCGCGTCCGGTGCCGACGTCGCCGGCGTGCTCCGGCGGGTCGGGCTCGGCGGCCTCGAGGAGCGCGAGACGGCGACCCTGTCTGGCGGGCAGTTGCAGCGTCTGGCCGTGGCGGCCGCGCTCGCGCGCGATCCCGCGCTGCTGATCAGCGACGAGTCCACAGCGATGCTCGACCGGGAGGGCCGCGGCGCCGTCCTCGACGTGATGCGGGACGTCTCCGCCTCGGGGACCTCCGTCGTGCACGTCACGCACCACGACGCGGAGGCCGCCGCGGCCGGGCGCGAGGTGCGACTGGGTGCGGCACGGGGCACCGTCGACGTGCTCGGCGCGCGCGGCGCACCCGCCGACGGTGCGCGGGGCACCGTCGAGCTGCGGGGCGTGAGCCTGATCCGCGATCCGGGCACTCCGTGGGACCGGCCGGTGCTGCGGGACGTCGACCTCACCGTTCCGGGCGGCACCGCGCTCGCCGTCACCGGCGACAACGGCTCCGGCAAGTCCACGCTCGCGTGGGTGATCGCGGGGCTGCTGCGGCCGACGTCGGGCACCGTCACCGTCGACGGTGCGCCGGTGGTCAACGGCCGCGGTCGCGTGGTGATCGGCGTGCAGAACGCGCGGCTGCAGGTGCTGCGGGACACCGTGCGCGAGGACGTGGCCGACGCATCCGGCGCCGACGCAGACGGCGTGCGGGCGGCGCTGCGGACCGTGGGCCTGGACCCGGGCGAATTCCTGAACCGGCGCGCCGACGAGCTCTCGGGCGGGGAGCAGCGCCGCGTGGTGCTCGCGGGGCTGCTCGCGTCGAAGCCACAGGTCCTGGTGCTGGACGAGCCGCTCGCGGGCCTCGACGACGAGGCGACCGTCCGGATGACGGCTGCGCTGTCCGCGGCGAAGGAGGCCGGCACCACCCTGGTGATCGTGACGCACGACCTGGCGCCCCTCGAGTCGGTGACCGACGCGGTGTACGACGTCACCGCCTCGGCCGACCCCGTTCTGCCCGGCCGGCGGCGCCGGGGCGGCCCGCCTTCGCGGACGTCGTGGGCCGGCCGTTGCCGGGCGGGAGTCCGGCCCGGCGCGTGTGGGTCGGCACGAAGCTCGCGGTCCTGGTGGCCATGGGCGTGGTGATGGGGGTGCGGACGGACTGGTGGAACATCGGCGCGTCGGCGCTGGTGCTGCTGGGCTGGTTCCTCCTGGCCCGGGCGCCGTGGCGGGCATGGCCGCGGATGCCGCGCCTGTTCGTGGTCTTCATCGTGCTCAGCCTGGTCGTGGTGGCGCTGGGCGCGGGGGAGACCACGGGGCATCTCTTCGGCGTCGAAGTCAATCTGTCCGGCGTGGACGTGTTCTTCCGCGGCCTGGCGGCCCTGCTGGTGTCGCTGTACGCGGCCCTCGTGTTCTGCTGGACCACGCCGCTCGGCGACGTCCCCGGCTTCCTGCAGCGATGCCTGGACCGGGTCGGCGGCGGGCGGTTCGTGGCGGCCGCGTCGTCGCTCGCGCTGGCCATCCGGCTGGGGCCGCTCGCACTCGCCGAGGTCCGCGCCATGTGGGGGCTGTCCCGGCAGCGCCGGCCGCTGCGGCGCAACGGCCGGCCGCGCGGCGTGAGCATCGAGACCCTGCTCGAGCTGCTGCTCCTGGCGACGGTCCAGTCGTGCCGCCGGGCGGGCGAACTCGCCGATGCCATCGCCTCGCGCGGTGGCCTGGGCGCCGTCGCGCAGCCCGACCGCGGGCCGTCCGGCTCGACGGTGCCGTCGTGCTCGGGGCGGTCGTGCTGCTGACGGCCGGGGTCGTGCTCGGCGGCGTGTTCCCCGGCATGGTGGACTAGGCCCGTGACCGCCATCGGATCGACGACGCGCCGCGACTGGCAGCCCGTGCTCACCTACTCCCTGATCGCGGTGAACGTGATCGCGTTCGCGTTCAGCGCGAAGGCCTCGGGGAGCATCGAGCACAACATGTACTCGGACGAGGTGGCGCGGCTCGCGCTGTCGGAGTACGCCACCGCGCACGGCTGGTGGTGGACCGCGGTGACCTCGGGGTTCCTGCACTTCGGACCGATCCACCTGCTGGTGAACATGTTCACGCTGTACGTGTTCGGACGCAACGTCGAGCGGGTGCTCGGGCGGGCGCGGTTCGGGGCGGTCTACGCCCTGTCGTTGCTCGGCGGCAGCGCGGCCGTGCTCTGGTTCGGGCTGGAGAACTCGATCACGGTGGGCGCCTCCGGCGCGATCTTCGGGCTGATGGGTGCCGAACTGGTGCTGAGCATGAAGCTCAAGATCAATCCGACGTACCTGCTGGTGCTGATCGGCGTGAACGTGGTCGCGTCGTTCACGATCCCGGGGATCTCGCTGTTCGGGCACCTCGGCGGCCTGGTCGCGGGCGCGCTGGTGACCGCCGGCATCGTCTACGCCCCCGAACTGCTGCCCGGGACCGGCGTACCCGCCGACAGGTCGAGTCCGTCGGGTGGGCGTGCGTCGGCGTCGTCGCCGCGGTCCTGGTCGCGGCGATCGGGCTGCGGTTCGGGACGGTCCCCGACGCGGTGCTGTACACGCCCCGGAGCTGAGCTCAGTGCCCGCGGTTCATCTCCCGTAGCCGCGCGTTGTACGCGGCCAGGGCGGCCTCGTCGTCGTCCACGTCACCGTCGGCGTCGTCGCCGATCAGGGTGCTTCGCCGTGCGGAGTCGAGCCAGGCGCCCATGTTGCCGCCGCGCTTGCCGGTGGCCTCCGCGGTGATCCACTGGAACGCGACCACCAGCAGCAGCACCATCATCAGGCCGTCGCCGCCGAACCACATGATCGCGCCGGCCGCCGACTGGTCCTCGAGGCCCGTGGGACCCCATCCCGCGCGCGACGCCGCGTAGCCGGGGGCGAGCTCGGTGCTGGTCATCATGAGCGTGACGCCCACCAGCGTGTCCGGCCCCATCGCCAGCAGGAACGAGGCGAACCGCAGCGGATGCGAGAGCTTCGTCGGTCCGCACAGCTCGTTGCCCACGAGCGGCAGCATGAAGATCCAGCCCACCACGAAGTAGCCCGTGTACTCGAGGCTCTTGAGCCATGGGTGTTCGATCGCGAGGTCCTGGAATCCGGTGAGGTGGGTGCTGATCAGGGCGAACGCGTACAGCGGCAACCCGACGACGGGGCTGGTGATCAGCCGGACGGCCCGGTTGCCGAGGACGGCCCGGACGCGCCGGTCACCGTCGGGCCCCGTGGCCGTGGCCAACAGCCGGATGGGCTGGGCCAGTACGAGGAACAGCGGCACCACGGTGATCAGGATCAGGTGGACCACCATGTGCGCCCAGAACAGGTGCTTGGACAGCTCGCCCATCACGCTGTTGACGGAGAACACCAGCAGCGCCATCGCGAGGAACCACGAGACGGTGTGCGATATCGGCCATCGGACGCCGGCGCGGCGGGCGCGGACCACGCCGTACACGTACAACGCGGTGGACAGGACCATCAGGGTGGTCACGACGGGGGTGAATACCCAGGTCTGGAGTATGTCGGGCGGATCGGCCGCCACCGAGGAGGGATGCATCGATGCCCGTTGTACCACCCCTGGCAAACTAATCCAACCGCCGTGTAACAAACCGCGGAGAGCGTTCGATGTACGGACGAACGCCCAGTCAACCTCGCCCGGGTACCCGCCCCGGGCTAGAACTCACGGAGTAGAGATGCCGAAGGTCCCCGAGCCCACGCCTCAAGAGGTCCGCGATTTCCTCAGCCCGATCTCGCACTGGTCGCACCTGAAGGCGAACGCGGAGGAGCAGTACCGCAAGACGATCCTGGCCGCGTACGCCGCGCGCATCCCGATCGTCCACATCGCCCGCTACACGGGCACGTCGCCGCAGGCCGTGAAGAAGGTCATCGACCGTCAGAACGACAAGGCCGTCGGCGACGCCCCCGCGTTCCCCAACACCCCGCGCACGGGGTACTACCGGGGACAGCAGCTGCCGGCCTCGCGCCCCATCCGCGCGGTGTGACGCGCTAGGGCGCTCCCGACTCCGACGTACCGGAGGGAGCGCCCAGCGTGTCGATCACCAGGTGCGCCACGGTGCGCATATCGGTGCGGCGGTCCATCGCCGTGCGCTGGATCCAGCGGAACGCCTCGGGTTCCGACACGTCGTGCGCCTGCATGAGGATGCTCTTCGCCCGGTCCACCAGCTTGCGGGTCTCGAGCTGGCCGGCCAGCGTGGTCACCTCGCGTTCGAGCGCCGCGAGCTCGGCGAAGCGGCTGATGGCGATCTCGATCGCGGGAACGAGATCGGCCTTGGTGAACGGTTTCACCAGGTACGCCATCGCGCCGGCCTCGCGAGCCTTCTCGACGAACTCGCGCTGGCCGAAGGCGGTGAGCATGACCACGGGGGCGATCCGCTCGCGGGCGATGTCCTGCGCCGCTTCGAGGCCGTTGAGCACCGGCATCTTGACGTCCATGATCACCAGGTCCGGCCGGAGTTCCCGGGCCTTCTCCAGGGCGACCTGGCCGTTCTCGGCTTCCCCCACCACGTCGTAGCCCTCCTCGCGGAGCATCTCCGTGAGGTCCAGGCGGATGATCGCCTCGTCTTCGGCGACGAGCACGCGGTGCGGGGTGGCGGGGTCGGTGTCCTTCATCAGGATTCAAGGTTACCGGGCGGCCGGATCAGCCCTTCGCCTGCGCGGTAACCTTTCCTCATGAACGTATTGAGCATGGCTCAATTGCGGGAGCGCGCCGGGAACCTGTGGGCGCTCACGCTGGGCGACGGCATCCGTCCCGTCGAGCGCACCGACCACGTCGTCGTCGCCGAGGGACTGCACCGCACGCTGCGGCGCTTCTCCTCCGACGGTGCGCGGTCCGCAGCGGCCGTGCCCGGGGCGGCGCCGGTGCTGCTGGTGCCGCCGATCGCCGCGCCGGCCGCCTGCTACGACCTCTCGCCGGAGTACTCGGTGGTGCGGCACCTCGCCGAGCAGGGGCGGGTTCCGTACGTCCTCGACTTCGGTGAGATGTCCTACTCCGACCGCGGACTCGGGTTCGAGGACTTCGCCCTCGACATCATCCCGCAGGCCATCGCGCGGGCTCTGGACGACTTCTGGGGCGGAGAGGTGCCCGACGGTGCTGGCATCGACCTGTTCGGCTGGAGCCTGGGCGGCGTGCTGTCGTTCCTCACGGCCGGCGCTTCGCCGCAGCCGATCCGGTCGATCGTGTCGGTCGCGACGTCGGTCGACTACGCGAACCAGCCGCCGTATCCGGTGGCGCGGGCGCTGACCAAGCCCGTGGGCGGGTTCGGTCCCGCCGCGCTGATCGGCCTGATGGGCGGCGTGCCGGCGCCGCTCGTGCAGGTGGTGTACCGCGCGACGTCGTGGGATCGCGAGCTGAAGAAGCCCAAGTTCGTGCTTGAGAACCTCGGCAACACCGAGAAGCTGGCGCGTATGGAAGTCATCGACCGGTTCCAGCGCACGTTCCCCGGCTATCCCGCACGGCTCGCCGGGCAGCTGTGGGAGCGCCTCGCGTACCGCGGCGAGTTCGGTGCGGGCGAGGTGCACCTGGGGAAGCACGTGGTGGACCTCCGGTCGATCGACGTGCCCATCCAGCTGTTCGGCTCGCACCGCGACGCGCTGTGCTCCTGGGAGACGGCGCGTCACGGCCTCGAGCTGTTCAGCGGGTCGCCGCGGGTCGAGTTCGCCACCGTCGAATCCAGTCACCTGGGCCTGCTCGCCGGCCCCGACGCCGTGCGCGAGACCTGGCCCGTGATCGACGCCTTCCTCGCTTCCGTGGACGCCGATTCCGCAGTGTCCGGTCCGGCCCGGTAAGCTTGCTCGGCCGGCCGTCTCCGACGGTCCGCCGGACGCCCCCGTAGCCCAATTGGCAGAGGCAACGGATTCAAAACCCGTCCAGTGTGAGTTCGAGTCTCACCGGGGCACCACAACAGGACTCGTGCCCGTCGCATCGCGGTGTCGGTCACGGACCGATGCGATCGCACCGGGTAGTGTGCGAGACGATTCTTCCGTGAAGTAACTGCGGTCGTACGCCCGAGTCGGAGGTGTTCATGCGCGGTCACTGGTCGGGGCAGCGGATTCCGCGGATCCCGGGCGGAACGCGGCTCGCTGGGGATCTGGGGGTGCTCACCTCCCGGCCGGCCGCACGCGACGCGCTGAACTGGGTCCGCGAGACCCGGCCCGACATGGTGCAACTGCGGCTCGGAACCCGCCGAGTCACGCTGGTGCCCAGCGCGCGGATCGCCGCGGAGCTCTGCGATCCCAAGCGATTCACCAAGGCGCTCGCGCCCGGGATGCACGAGCTGCGGCAGTACGCCGGCGACGGCCTGTTCACCGCATACTCCGACGAACCGAATTGGCAGCTCGCGCACGACATCCTGATGCCCGCGTTCAGCCGGCGCGCGATGGAGGACTACCACGGCATCATGGTCGACGCCGTCGACCAGCTGTGCACCCGCTGGGATCGGGCGTCCGGTCCGGTCGACGTCACCCATGACGCGGCGAAGCTCACCCTCGAGACCATCGGCCGCGCGGCGTTCAGCTACGACTTCGGCTCCTTCGAGACCGACGACCGGCATCCGATGGTCGCTGCGCTGTTGCGGGCGCTCTACACCTCGGGCCAGAAGACGAAGCTCGGGTCAGTGCCCGGCGGTCGCCTCCTCGGCCCCTGGTACGACCTGCGCAACCGCGAGCACCAGAAGTACGCCGACGACCTGCTCGACGAGCTCATCGACAACCGCGAGGCCGTCCGGTCCGCCGAGGGCAACGGCGACATCCTCGACCTGATGCTGAGCACGCGGCATCCGATCACGGGGAGTCGTTGTCGCAGCGCAACATCCGCTATCAGATCCTCACCTTCCTCGTCGCCGGCTACGAGACCACCGCCAGTGCGATCGCGTTCGCGCTCTACTACCTGGCGCAACACCCCGATGTGCTCGACCGGGTGCGCGTCGAGGTCGATGAGGTCGTCGGTGACGAGGTGCCCACCTTCGAGCAGGTCCCGCGCCTGCGCTACCTGCGCCGCGTGCTGGACGAGACGCTCCGCCTGTGGCCCGCCGCGCCCACCATGGCGCGGACGGCGCTGCACGACACGGTTATTCGGGATACGACGGTGCCCGGCGGTTACGCCATGCACCCCGGCGACGTGGCGGTCGTGGTGCTGCCGCTCGTGCACCGGGACCCCGAGGCGTGGGGCGCCGACGCCGACGCCTTCGACCCCGATCGGTGGCTGCCCGAACGCAGCCGCGGGCGGATGCCGCACGTGTACAAGCCGTTCGGCACAGGGGAGCGCGCATGCATCGGTCGCCAGTTCGCGTTGCACGAGTCGACACTCGCGCTCGCCCGCATCGCCCAGCGCTTCGATCTCACGCCGGAGCCCGGTTACGAACTCGACATCACCACCCGCATGTCGTTGGCTCCCCGCCGTTTCCGCCTCGGCATCTCGGGCCGCTCGGTCATGTCGGCCGTGCGTTAAGCCGCGTGCCCCGGCGCGGTCGACCGGTACACGTGGCCGGACGGCGTCTGCGTCTCGACCGTGTGCCGGCCGGATGGATCCTCCACGGAACGGCTGCGCCAGCCGGCCCCTTCCTTCGCGTAATTGCAAGCGGCGCACAGACCCTGGCCGTTCTCGTAATCCGTGCCGCCGCCGGAGGCATGCCGGTGCACGTGATCGGTGTGGATGATCGGGGCGTCGCAGTACGGCGTGCGGCAGTACTGGTCGCGCGCTGCGATGAGCTCGGCCAGCCCCTCGGGGAACCGTCGGGCGCGGGAGTCGAGCCCCACGACGGCGCCGGACTCGGGCCGCACGTACAACCGCTTGACCCAGGCCCGACCCTTCGCGGTCGCGACTCCGACGATCTTGCGGGCGATCTCCGCCGGGAGCGCGCCGCCACCCGCCAGGTGCGCCACGCCGGGGCGATCGCACAGCAGCACCGTTGCCGGCACCGTCAGGTTGACCGTCACGTCCTGCCCGTCGGCCACTGCGCGCCCCGTGAGCCGCTCGTACGCGAGATCGGCCATGATCTGGGTGAGCGTCCGGGTCTCGCCCGCGACGCCCTTGATCGCCACGGCCGCCTTCCGGAGTGCCGAGTACACCCCGACGCCCTGCGCCATCGGCAGAAGGAGCGAGATCCGGGTCATGAGGTCGGGCACGGGGCGGATGGTGACGCGCCGGTCCTTCGGCGCGCTCGCAAGATGCTCGACGGTGCCCTCCCGGTCCAGTTCGTACGCGACCTGCTGCACCTTGTCGTGCAGGCGCCCGAGCCCGAGTCCGGCGAGGATGTGTGGGTCGCCGCAGAGGATCTCGTCCGCCCGACAGCGCAGATCGGGATCGAGGTGGGCGACGCCCTGCACGATGACGGGCACCGCGTCCGGAGACAGGTCCCCGTCGCGCAGCAACGCGAGCGTATGCGGCAGGTTCGTCCGCAACTCGCGCGCACGGGCGAGGACCCCGCGGGCACGGTTCGAAGAGATGCGCAGTGCCAGCGCGATCTCGCCCGCGATGCCCACCTCCCACCGGTCCTGCGGCAGGCCGGCCGCGATGCGTTCGGTGACCCGCTCCGCGAGAAGCTGCGCGGCCAGGTCGTACTGCTCGAACTCGAGGCGGCACTGCTCGCGTCGAATCGAACTAATCCGATCGGCGATCGACCATGCGTCGACCTCCGTAGGTGGAGTATCTGCAGGTAATAGTACTGGCTGGCTCATGACTTGAGCGTACCCGGCTCCACTGACAAGTTTTCGGTGCTGAACCGAATTTAGAACGTATGAGTGTATTCGGTTTCGCGCGCGAACGCCGTGCAGGCGCTAATATCGGACGCTGTTGCCCGGCGTACGGAGCGTCGGGAAAAGAGGGGGATCCGATGTCCGCGAACTGCCCGAGTTGTCGGCAGCTCGATATGGCGCAGTCGGTGCCCGCCGTCGTGCACGGCGGGACGTCGACCGGCACCACGTACTCGTCCGTCAGCGGCACCGCGTTCACCGGAAGTGGAGTGGTGCCGGTGTGGGGTGGTGGGGTGTCGACGGTGAGGAGTCAGTCCGCGCTCGCTGCGGAGTTGGATCGCGCGCCGGCGCGGCCCCGAACCGGTACCGGCCTGGGGATCACCGGGGTCGTGCTCGTCGTGATCGCTGCGCTGTTCTGCATCCCTGCCGTGCTCACGGTCTCGTCCGTGCCGCCCGACGCGATCTTCGCGGCGTACGTGGTCGGCGCGTTCGCGATGCCCGCGCTGCTCGCGGGAACCCGTGCCGCCCTGTTCTACGCGGTGTACCGGTCCCAGAAGCGGCTCGGGCGGTATCGGGAAGCGGAGCTGGTGGCGTACCCGATCTGGGAGGCGGGATGGTACTGCCACAGATGCCACGCCTGCTGGTGGCCGAGGCAGGTGGCGGGGCACGTTCCACCGGGCGTCGCGGTGCCGCCGCCGGTGTTCAGTAGTTACGTGTGGGCCCACTGGAGGGGCTGACGAGGGCCAGGGGTCGCGCACCGTCGGAAACACGAAACCGGCGGCCGGGCAACGAAGCCCGACCGCCGGTCCGAAGTGAATGCTCAGTACTTGCCGAAGGCGAGCGCTACGTCGTGGCCGCCGAAGCCGAACGAGTTGTTCAGCGCGTACTTGAAATCGCCCTTGCGCGCCTCGCCGTGCACCACGTCGAGCTCGATCTCCGGATCCTGGTTCTCCAGGTTCAGGGTGGGCGGGATGATGCCGTCGCGCAGCGACAGCACCGTCAGCGCGGCCTCGAGGGCGCCGACGGCGCCGATCGAGTGGCCCAGCGCGCCCTTGGGGGCGTAGATCGCGGCGTCGGTGCCGACCACGGCGTTGATGGCCTTGGCCTCCGCGAGGTCGCCGATCGGGGTCGCGGTGGCGTGGGCGTTGATGTAGTCGATGTCCTCACGCTTGAGACCGGCGGTCTCCATGGCGCGCTTCATGGCGCGTGCGGCGCCGCCGCCCTCCACATCAGGAGACACCATGTGGTAGCCGTCGGAGGTGATGCCGGCGCCGAGCAGGCGCGCGAGCGGCTTGGCGCCGCGGGCGAGGGCGTGCTCCTCGGTCTCGATGATCATCAGCGTCTGGGCCTCGCCGAAGACGAAGCCGTCGCGGTCCTTGTCGAACGGCCGCGAGGCGTGTTCGGGGTCGTCGTTGCGGGTCGAGAGGGCGCGCATCATCGAGAACGGGGCGATGACGGGGCTGTCGATCCGGCCTTCGATGCCGCCGCAGACCGCGATGTCGGCATCGCCGAGCACGATCTGGCGCCACGCGTGCGCGATGGCCTCGTTGCCGGTCGAGCAGGCGGAGACGGGGGCGATCGCGCCGGCGCGGGCGCCGATCTCGAGCGCGGCTACGGCGCAGGCGCCGTTCGGCATCGCCATCTGGACAGTGAACGGCGAGACCTTGCGCACGCCGTGGTCGCGCAGCGCGTCGACGGCCTCGACCATCGACTCGCCGCCGCCGAGCCCGGTGCCGACGACCGCCGCGAGACGGTTGTGATCGATGTCGGGCCGGCCCGCGTTGTCCCACAGTCGCTTGGTCATCACGTGCGCGGCCTGCTCGACGTACGACATGCGGCGCTTGGACACGTGCTGCTTGCTGATGTCGCCGGCGTACTTGCGGTCGGGGCGCTCGGGGACCTCGGACGTGGGGTCCTCAAGGAGCTGCCCGCCGAACCGGACGGGCAGGTCGGGGATCTGCACGCCGATGAAGTCGCCCTTGAGCTCGCGGATGCCGGTCTTGCCGGCCAGGAGGCCGCTCCACGTCGATTCGGTGTCGGTACCGATCGAGGTGGTCATCTCGATCGCGGTCACGACGACGTTGGGGAACTGTCCCCCGAGCGTGCTGAAACTCCGGATGTCTGCCATGCCTTCCATGAAACAGGATGACGGCGCCGCTTCGGCTGTTCTCAGGTGAGAACTTCACCTCCGTGTCTTGTGGGATCGTCACGAACCGTTCGGTTCACGTCCCCGGCGTGCCTGGTCCGCACCAGGCTCGCGCACACCGACCCGAGTGCGATCGCGAAGCACAGCAGCGTGAACGGCAGGTTCCCCACGGGGTCGCCGCTGCTCGTCACGCCGCCGGTCGCGGAGAGGAAGTCGGGGAGCGCCGTCGCCCACAGCGCGGCGAACACCACCAGGTAAAGCAGTGCGTACGCCTGGACCAACCGGTTGCGGTACGGGCTTTCCGACGGTGCGCTCGCCAGGCACCGTCCGACCGCGTACAGGGCGACCACCGCGATCGCGGCCAGCTCCAGGGCGTAGACGGCGCCGCGCACCGTGTCGCCGGCCAGGCCGAGGACGGTCGCCGGCAGGGGGAGGACGAACGTGCCGACCGACGCCGCGAGCCCGATCACGACGGTGCGCCACACCACCTGGAGGCCGGTGCCCCGCACGCCGGCGTCGGCGTGCCGTCCCACGAGGAACTGCGCGCACAGCGCCAGCGACATCGGCCAGAGTGCCGCGAACACCACGACCGACCCCATCGGCACCGCGGCGAAGAACGGCAGGTTGATCGGATTCTCCGGAGCCCACTCCCACCAGCGAAGCTGGGGCCCCAGATGGTCGAAGATCTCGTAGAACGCGCCGTGCACCACGCCCACGGTGCACGCGCCGACGAACGTCCCGAACCGCCGGAACACGCCGATCATCCGCACTATCTCGAACGCCATCGTGGCCATCATCGGGTAGATCGCCACGATGTACAGCGGCAGCCTGCCCCAGAGGAACTCGACCGTGAACAGGTTGTGCGCGAACATCGTGTCCACGTAGCCGTCGATGCCGAAGGCGCCGGGGAAGTAGAGCGGCGGCTCGATCACGAAAAGATAGGCCGTCGCGCCGAACCAGACCGCGAGGTTGGTCGCGTCCCCGGCCCGGCGCCACCGTCGGACCGCGTTGGCGAGCATGAGGACCGAACCGGCGATGATCGTCAGCTCCAGGACCGGCAGGGTCCAGTTCTCCAGCGCGAGCGGGCTCCGAATCCGACGAGGCCGCCGGTGTCGTCGCAGGTGAAGCCCATCCGGCGCGCGAGCGCGTCGAAGGTCGTCGTGCACAGGTCCATCGGTCAGGCCCCGATCGCCGCGTCCGAGGCGTACCACCGGGTGCAGTCGACGCCGCTGTCGTAGCGGCGCAGCCACTCGCCCGCGAGCGCGGGCAGGTTCTCGTGCGCCGGGTCGTGCAGCGGCATCTGGCTGCGGATGATGCCCTTCATGGCGACGGCCTGCTCGGCCTTGGGGAGCACGTCGAAGGCGCGCGGCATGGCGCCCTTCGTCAGGTGCGGCGCCACCGCCACCAGCACCTTCTGCTTGAGCCGGTACCGGCCGAACATCGACAGCGAGTCCACCTTCCGGTCCTTCAGCGGCACGTGCTGGTTGAAGCCGGCGCACGCGATCCGGATCACCTTGAGCACATGCGCGAAGACCGACGGTGCCATCCGCATCCGGTACACCTCGCTCCCCACGATCGCGTTGTAGATGATGAGCGCGGAGCTGCGGTGTTCGACCTCCTCGACGAAGTGCCACAGGAACATCGATGCCACCCGGTCGTCGCCAGGGCGGAAGAGTGCCTCCTCGTTATCGAGCATGAGCTTGAACACCGGCGTGAACGTGGCCTCGAGGTCGGCCGTGTAGGCCAGCCGGTAGTCGGTGGAGGTGGCCTCGGTGAGGAGGTCGAACTCGCCGATCACCGCGTCGAGGGTGTTCTCCAGGCCCGGGTACTGGGCGATCAGCGCTCCCACGTGCCGACGGTGCGCGGTCGAGTGGTGTCCCTCCTGCTGCATGAACGCCGTCGCCTCCGCGGCCACCTCCGGATCGGGGAACTCCTTGCGCAGCTGCAGGATCAGCTTGACGATCATCTTCTCGAAGCCGACGGCGAGGAACGAGACGGCGTTCATCATCGACGAGAAGGCGGGGTTCTCGGGGTTCCACAGGAACGGCACGGGTGCCTCGTCGAAGTGGAAGTCCATCTTGCGGGGGTGCAGGTCCGTCATGGCTTGACCATACACATAGAACATGTTCTGTATGGTGATAACGCGCGAAGCTGTAGCCTGGGGCGATGGCACGCAGGGGATGGGGCGGCACGCCGCCCGCCGGCGACGAGGAGGCGTCCGCGCGCATCGTCGCCGCGGCGGTCGAGCTCATCGGCGAGCGCGGCACCACGTCGATCGCGGAGGTGGCCGACGCGCTCGGCGTGATCCGCCAGACCGTCTACCGCTACTTCCCGACGGTGGACGCGCTGCTGCAGGCCGCGGCCGTGCAGTCGGTGGGTGCATTCCTCGACCGGCTGGCGGATCACCTGCGGGGCGTCCACGATCCGGCGGAGGCGGTGGTCGAGGGCATCGTCTTCACCCTGGAGCAGGTGCCGCGCGCGCCGCACCTGCGCCTGATGCTGGCGGGGGAGCACTCGCACACCGAGGCCATCGCGTCCCGGCAGGCCATGGCGTTCGGCATGACCATGATCCGCCGGTTCGACGTGGAGTGGCCCGCCCACGGCTACGACGAGGTCCGGCTGCGCGAGCTCGTCGAGTTCCAACTGCGCATCATGCAGTCCTTCTTCATCTCCCGGGGACCCGCCGCGCGATGCGGGTGATCTCCGCGCGTATCTGCAGCGATGGGTCGCACCGGCGGTCACGCGTCCGGCGCTGCAACCCCGCTGCAACCGTTGACTCGTAGTGTTCTGGATCACACCGATGCACCTGTCGGTGGGGAAGGCACACATGACGACAGAGCGCCCGGCGCAGCAGCTCCACCACGACGGGGTGGACGCCACCATCGAATCCGACGACTACCTCGCCAAACGCACCCTCCGATCGGGTTCCGCCGGCTGGGTGCTGCTGGCCGGCCTGGGCGTGAGCTACGTGATCTCCGGCGACTACGCCGGGTGGAACAACGGCCTCGCGCAGGGCGGCTGGGGCGGCCTCGCGATCGCCGGCGTGATCATCGCCGGGATGTACCTCGCGATGGTGCTCGGCATGGCAGAGATGTCGTCGGCACTGCCCGCAGCGGGCGGCGGCTACACGTTCGCCCGCCGCGCGCTCGGCCCCTGGGGCGGCTACGCCACCGGCATCGCGATCCTCATCGAGTACTCGATCGCGCCCGCGGCGATCGCCACGTTCATCGGCGCGTACGTCGACTCGCTCAACTTGTTCGGGATCACCGACGGCTGGTGGGTGTACCTGTTCGTCTACGCGCTGTTCATCGGCATCCACCTCACCGGTGCGGGCGAGGCGCTCAAGGCGATGTTCGTCATCACCGCGATCGCGCTCGTGGGCCTCGTGATCTTCGCGGTCGCCGCGATCGGGAAGTTCGACGTGCACAACCTCACCGACATCCCCGTGACCGACGCGGTCGGGGCCTCCAGCTGGCTGCCCTACGGGTACCTCGGGATCTGGGCCGCGGTGCCGTTCGCGATCTGGTTCTTCCTCGCCGTCGAGGGCGTGCCGCTGGCCGCCGAGGAGGCGCGCGAGCCCGAGAAGAACGTGCCGCGCGGCATCATCGTCGCGATGGCGATGCTCGTCGTGACCGGTGCGACGGTGTTCCTCCTCGCCCCCGGCGCCGTCGGCGCGAACGCCATGGCATCGTCGGGCAATCCTGGTGGAGGCCCTCGGCGACGGGACCGCCTCGAAGGTCGTCAACTACATCGGCCTCGCCGGGCTGGTCGCGAGCTTCTTCTCCATCATGTACGCGTACTCCCGCCAGACCTTCGCGCTCTCGCGCGCCGGCTACCTGCCGAAGAGCCTGTCGGTCACCAACGCTCGCAAGGCGCCGGTCCTCGCCCTCGTGGTCCCCGGCGTGATCGGGTTCGCGCTCTCGCTCACCGGCAAGGGCGCGACGCTGCTCAACATGGCGGTCTTCGGCGCCGCTGTCAGCTACGTGCTGATGATGGTCAGCCACATCGTGCTGCGGCGTCGCGAGCCCGACATGCCGCGCCCGTACCGCACCCCGGGCGGCATCGTCACCACCGCGTTCGCCCTGGTCGTCGCCTGCGTCGCCGTGATCGCCACCTTCCTCGTCGACCCGCTGGCCGCAGGGCTCACGCTCGCCGCCTTCGGCGCGTTCCTCGCGTACTTCGGCGTCTACAGTCGACACCACCTGGTGGCCAACTCCCCGGACGAGGAGTTCGCCGCCCTCGCCGACGCCGAACGGGAGCTGCAGTGATCCGTACCCAATCCGTCCGCGGGGAGAGCTTCACCTTCACGTCGATGGCCGACCTACTGGCCAAGGCCACGCCGCTGCGCTCCGGCGACGAGCTCGCCGGGTGCGCGGCCGCCTCCGACGCCGAACGCGCCGCCGCCAAGTGGGCCCTCGCCGACGTCCCGCTCACCGCGCTGCTCGAAGAACTCGTCGTGCCCTACGAGTCCGACGAGGTCACCCGCCTCATCATCGACACCCACGACCGGGCGGCGTTCGCGCAGATCGCGCACCTCACCGTCGGGGACCTCCGGGACCTCCTCCTGCAGACCGCGGTGGCCGACGATGCCGGTGCCCGGCTCGCCGCGCTCTCGCCGGCGCTCACGCCGGAAATGGTTGCGGCGGTGAGTAAATTGATGCGCAACCAGGACCTGATCGCCGTCGCGCGGGCCGTTCGGGTGACCGCCGGGTTCCGCACCACGATCGGCCTGCCCGGCACCCTCGCGACCCGCTTGCAGCCGAACCACCCCACCGACGACCCGCAGGGCATCGCGGCCGCGACCCTCGACGGTCTGCTGCTCGGCTGCGGCGACGCGGTGATCGGCATCAACCCCGCCACGGATTCGCCGCACGCCACCTCGGATCTGTTGCACTTGCTCGACGAGGTGCGCACCCGCTTCGACATCCCCACCCAGTCGTGCGTGCTCAGCCACGTCACCACCACGCTGGGGCTGATCGAGAAGGGGCACCGGTCGACCTCGTGTTCCAGTCGATCGCCGGCACCGAGGGCGCCAATTCCGCCTTCGGCGTGAGCATCTCGCTGCTCGAGGAGGCGAACGCCGCCGCGCGCGAGCTCGGAAGGGCACCGTCGGGAACAACGTGATGTACCTGGAGACCGGGCAGGGCTCTGCGCTCTCGTCCGGCACCCATCTCGGTACCGGCGGCGCGCCCGTCGACCAGCAGACGCTCGAGACGCGCGCGTACGCGGTCGCGCGGCATCTCGACCCGCTGCTGGTCAACACCGTGGTCGGGTTCATCGGACCCGAATACCTCTACGACGGCAAGCAGATCACCCGCGCCGGCCTGGAGGACCACTTCTGCGGCAAGCTGCTGGGCCTGCCGATGGGGGTGGATGTCTGCTACACCAACCACGCCGAGGCAGACCAGGACGATATGGACGACCTGCTCACGCTGCTCTCGGTGGCCGGGGTGTCGTTCGTGATCACCGTGCCGGGCGCCGACGACGTGATGCTCGGCTACCAGTCGCTCGCCTTCCACGACGCGCTGTACGCGCGCCGCGCGCTCGGCCTGCGGCCCGCGCCCGAGTTCGATGCCTGGCTCGAGAAGCAGGGCATGACCGACGGATCCGGCGGGCTGCGCGACGTGGCCGTCGAGGCCTCGCCGCTCCGCGAGCTCACGGCGGGGGTGGCGCGGTGACCTCGCCCGAGCGCACCGACGGTGACGACCGCCGGCCCACCGACGGGGACTTCTGGGACGCCCTGCGCACCACCACCCAATCGCGGATCGGGTTGGGCCGCACCGGCGACGCGCTGCCGACGCGTCGGGTGCTGGAGTTCGCCGCCGCGCACGCCTCGGCCCGCGATGCCGTGCACCAGCCGCTGGACCTCGACGAGATCGTGCCGCGCGCACGCGAACTGGGGTTCGGCGAGCCCGTCGTCGTCACCAGCCGTGCCGCCGACCGCGGCGAGTACCTGCGGCGGCCCGACCTCGGCCGGGCGCCCGCCGACCTGTCCGGCCTCCCGACGGTACCCGTCGGCACCCGGCCGCCCGACGTCGCGATCGTGTTGGCGGACGGGCTCTCGCCCCGCGCGCTCGCCGATCACGGCGTGACCCTGGCCCGCGCGATCCTCGGTGCGCTGCCGTCCGACGTCGTCGTTGCGCCGCCGGTGATCGCGACGCAGGCCCGGGTGGCGCTGGGCGATCACGTCGCCCGAGCGCTCGGGGCCCGGACGCTGCTCGTGCTGATCGGGGAGCGGCCGGGTCTGTCGGTCGCGGACAGCCTGGGCATCTACCTCACCCACCGCGCCGACCCGGAGGACTTCGCGACCGGCGTCACTGACGCGCACCGCAACTGCATCTCCAACATCCACCCGCCCGAGGGGCTCGGCTACGCTGGCGCCGCCCGGATCGCCGCGGGGCTGGTCGTCGGCGCCCGGCGACTCGGCCGCTCGGGCGTCGACCTCAAGGACACGTCCCGGGCGGAGGTCGGCGGCGCACGGTCCCGCGGAGAGCTCTCGGGCTGAGCGACACGGGGCTACGCTGGGATGACCTCAGCGAAGGAGTAGTCATGGTCGCGAAGCGGATCAAGGACAACATCGACGCGGCCACCAGGATCGCGACCAACTCGGTGCACCGCGCCGGCGACATCGTCGAGGGCGCGGCCGACGTGCTCAAGGGCGATGTGAAGGGCGGGGCCGGCAAGATCGCGGCGAGCGCCGCGAACATCGCCACCACCGCGGCCTCGGAGAGCGTCAAGATCGCGAGCCAGAACCTGGACGCGGCGCGTGAGCAGTCGGACGCCGTCGCCGACAGGATGACGCGCAAGGACTGACGCCCGCCACCCGGCGGCTACCCGGGCGTCGCCTCGATCAGCGAGTGCAACGCGCCCTCGTACAGCGCGGTCCGGTGCAGGTCCGCGGCGGCGAACAGTCGGTCGAACTCGGCCGGCGAGCGCTGCCGCCCGCCGTCGGTCTGGGTCAGCATGGTGAGGTCCACCATCGGGACCAGGGGATGTGCGCGGTCGGGGTTCTGGAGGAACTCCACGAGCACGAGCCGGTCGTCCACGCGCATCGCGTCGCGGACGGAGCGCAGGATCGCGATCGCCCGCTCGTCGTCCCAGTCGTGGAGGATGTCCTTGAGCACGTAGACATCGGCCCGAACGTCGAGCGGAGCGAAGAAGTCGCGTACCTCGAGGAGCACCCGGTCGCGCACGCCCCGCCCAGCGAGGAATTCCGGTGCCTCGCCGATCGGGCCGGCCTGGTCGACGACCACGCCCCGCAGGCTCGGATCGGTAGCGAGAACGTGCGAGATGAGCGTGCCGATTCCGCCGCCCACATCGCAGATCGTCGCGCCTTCCGGCCACGGGTACAGCGCAGCCAGTTCGGGGCCGTTGTAGTCGCACAGCGCGCGCATCGCGGCGGTGAACTCCCGCTCGCTCTCCGGGTGGTCGGTGAACCACTGCCAGGTAGTGCTGCCGTTCGCGGCCTCGAACTGGGATCGGCCGGCGCGCACCGCCTCCGCGAGACGCGACCACGCGGCGCGGGTGGCCGGATTGTGGGCGTAACGGGCGTACGGGGCCGCCGGCGCGGCCGCCGCGGAGTCCCGCAGTGCCCGGCCCATCGGGGCCAGACGGTACGCCGTCCCCGCGCGCCGCACGAGGTGCAGCGATTCGGCGACGCGCAGCAGCCGCAGCAGTGCGTCCGGATCCGCGTCGACGGACGCGGCGATGTCCGGTGCGGTCCGGGGACCGTCGGCGAGCGCGTCCGGGACGCCCAGGCGGACGAGTGCGATGACCACCTCGGTTTCGTACGCGCGGTTGAGCAGGGTGAACACCCGCATCTCCGGCGGGACTGGCGCATCCGCGATCGTGTGGAGCAGGCGGCCGGCGGCGGCCCCGGTCCGGACCGCGAGCGCGGAGAGGTTCATGGACCGATTGTAGTCAGTCCCTCTGACTATTGGAAGAGCTGGATCGGTAGCCGCCCGGCGTGAAGCCGAGGACCTTGCGGAAGTCCCGGACCAGGTGGGGCTGATCGGCGTAGCCCAGCTCGGCGGCGATGTCCGCGATCGAGGTGTCCGGCTTCGTGCTGAGCAGGTGCGCGGCCTCCTGCAGCCGGCGGCGGTGGATCAGCTGCAGCGGGGTGAGCCCCACGAACCGCCGGGACAGGCGTTGAGCGGTTCGCGCCGAGACGCCGATCCTCGCGGCGGCGTCCTCGACCGTGAGGATCGCCTCGTCCTCCTCGATCGCGACGACGAGCCGATTGGCGAGCGCGGCGTCGTCGGACACCGTCGGAACCCGTGCGGTGAGCCAGGATTCGATGGCGAGGCACGCGGAACCCAGGTCGCCCCCGCTCATCGCTGCGGCGACCGCCGCGTGCAGGCCGGGGGCGTCGACGGTGGGGTAGCCGCCCAGGATCGCACGGGCGTCGTCGGTCACCGCCGGCGTCGCCGCGGGGCGTAGCAGCGCGCCGACCGCCCACCCGGTGCCGACGAGGTCGCGGTGGGTGCGCTCCGTCGTCGCGCCCGCGAGCCCGACGAGGTCGGTTTCGACCACCAGGTTGAGGGCGGGGAAGGCCAGTACGTCCTGCCGGGAGGTGCGGCCGGGGGCGATCTGCCACTGCGAGATCCAGAACCAGCGCACCAGCGCGTCCGCGCTCGGAGAAGGCGCCCGGCGCTCGAAGGTGGGCAGTTGCGCCGGGTAGAGGATGCCGCGGGGGTTCACGTTTCGATCGTAGGGGCGCGTGATCTGTCGCGAATGTTCAATCGGCCGGGTGGTCCGCGCTCGTAGCGTTATCGGCATGACAGAGAACTTCACCGCCGCGAACGGCGCGCACACCACCGACGGCGTCCCGCACTCGTTCACCTCGCTGACGCCCTTCCTCGCGATCCCGAATGCCAAGGCGGCCATCGACTTCTACACCTCGGTGTTCGGAGCCCGCTCGCTCGGCGTCACGGAGATGGGCGGCGTCGTCGTCCACGCCGAACTCGATTTCGGCAACGACCGGCTGCAGCTGGGCGAGCCCACCCCGCAGTTCGGTCTCGTCGCCATGCCCGACGGGGAAGCCGACTGCTACTCGATGGGGCTGTACTGCAGCGACGTCGACGACGTGGTCGCGCGGGCCGAGGCCGCGGGTGCCACCGTCCGGGAGCCGGTGGCGGACTTCGTCTCCGGCGACCGGTTCGGCAGCATCCGCGACCCGTTCGGCGTGCGCTGGTCGATCATGACCCGCGTCGAGGACCTCAGCGACGCCGAGAGCGCCGCGCGGGTCGAGGAGTGGGCGGCGGCCCAGGGCTGATCAGACATCCCTGGACGTTGAGTGTCAAGCAGCGACGGGATGTCGGTGGGCCCATGCGACTGCCGAGTCGTATTGGGCACCGTGGATGAGGCAGCCGTGGAGGATGCCGACGAGGCGGTTGGCGAGCTGGCGCAGGGCGGGGTTGTGCTTGAGGCCGCGGGCGCGGAGCTGGTCATAGTAGGTCTTCGCGTCTGTGTCGTGCAGCAGGGCGCAGGAAGCCTGCAGCTGGAGCGCGTCGATGAGGCGGTCGTTGTGCACGTATCGGGCTGCGACGACTCTCGTTTTGCCGGACTGTTTGGTGATCGGGCTGGTCCCGGCGTAGTTCTTGCGCGCTTTGGCGCTGCGATAGCGGCCGGGAGCGTCCCCGAACTCGGCGAGCACCCGGGCACCGAGGATCGGTCCGAGGCCGGGCTGGCTGCAGATGATCTCAGCGGCCGGGTGCCGGCCAAAATGCGCCTTCACCTCCTCTTCGAGGACGGTGATCTGCTCGATGACCACACCCAGCACTGCGACCGAGGAACGCACCGAAGCCGCATACGCGGCGGTGACCACAGCAGGTTGCCCGAGGTGCTCGCCGCGCAGGATCTGCTGCACCCGAGCCGCTTTGGCGTCCTTGTTACGGCAACCCTTGAACATCGGGAGGATCTGCCGCGGTGTGAGTTTCGCCGCCGACCCAGGATCGGGTGCCTTGGCCAGCAACGCCAGAATCGGGCGGCTGGTCAACGCCAGGTCCAGCTCCGAACAGAGGATCAGGATCGCGGGGAAGTACTCCCGCAGAGCTGATCGCAGTCGCAGCATGTGTCGGGTGCGGTCCCAGATCATGCTCTGATGCGCGCGGGTGACGACCTTGACCGCCTCGGAGATCTCCGAGTCCCGACCGGCCTCGAGGAGCTGATGCCGCCGCACCCGGACCATGTCGGCCAGGGCGTGCGCATCACCCTTGTCGCTCTTCGCGCCGGAACTGGACAGGATCTCCCGATGCCGATGCGCCTGCCGCGGATCAACCCCGAACACCCGGTACCCGGCGGCGATCAGAGCGTTCACCCACGGGCCCCGGTCGACCTCGATGCACACCAGCACGTCAGCGGCTTCACCGTCCTCGGGCAGGAACCGGCCGACGAGTTCACCGAACGCGGTGATGCCCTCGATACCCTCCCGCAAACGGGCGCGGCGCAGGACGCGGCCGTGTTCGTCTGGACCTCCACATCGTGATGGTCCTCAGCCCAATCGTCTCCGATGAACAACATTCCCGACACCTCCCTTGGCTGCAACAACACGGAACTTGCTCCGGCAGCCCTGCCGGGGAAGGTAAGTCGCGGACTAATGGACCAGTACTCACACACCTGCCGAGCAGGGCCGGCACGACATCCCAGCAGCGATCGACCTTTCCTGGCGCACCGCTGGGGGCACGATCTGACCCAAGGGCTCGAAGGCCCAGTCCGCGAGAGTGCTCACCCAGCAGCGGCTACCAGTTGCCAAGTCTGCCGAACATCGATCCAAGCTGACCGGCACTTCCCATTAGTCCGCGACCTGCGGCGGGATCGGATCCAGCGGCCGCGGGGTGTCCTGCGGCAGGGCCTGGAAGCGGACGTCGGCCCTGCCGGTGGGGTTGGCGTTCGCGTCCCCCGGGTTGAGCCACTTGAACCGGACGGTGATCTGCCCGGGGCCCCGGCTGCCGACCACATCGGTGAACGCGTCGCCCTTCGGGGTCGGGGTGCCGGCAAACTTCTTGTGGTCGAACAGGAGGATCTGGACCGGGGAGCTCCCGGTGCCGCGGTCGGTCTCGAGGCGCACCCAGTTCAGCGTGCAATCCACCGAACCGCCCATCCCGGTCACCTTCCAGGGGACGCCCGGGAACGGCGGCGCGACGGTGCGCAGCGCACCGTCGACGCGGTCCTGGGGAGCTCGGGGCAGGCGATCGGCGTCGCACCGGCGGCGCCGGTGCCGGCGATGACGGATCCGGCGCCGGTGGCGGCGGCCGCGGCGGAGAGGGCGAGGGCGATCAGAGGCTTGCGCATGGCTTCGTTCCTTCCGGTAAGGGAGGTCGACGCGGGCTCCATCGACAGGCAATGCTTGTATCGGGTAACGATCACTCGACGTTACGCCGCGGGAGTCACTAACGTGGACGCCATGAGCGAGGAGCAGGGCACCTACGTCACCGAGAACCAGCCGTACGAGCGTGACACCCGGTACATCGAGACCCGCATCACCAGGGACGGCCGGGACGGCTATCCCGTCGAACCGGGCCGGTACCGACTGGTCGCCTCGTACGCCTGCCCCTGGGCCACCCGCACCATCATCGTCCGTCGGCTGCTGGGTCTCGAGGATGCGATCTCCCTCGGGATCGCCGGCCCGACGCACGACAAGCGGTCGTGGACCTTCGACCTCGACCCCGGTGGCCTTGATCCCGTGCTGCAGATCCCGCGGCTGCAGGACGCCTACTTCAAGCGAGTCCCGGACTACCCGAAGGGGATCACGGTGCCCGCGATCGTCGACGTCCCGACCGGGGCGGTGGTGACCAACGACTTCCCGCAGATCACACTCGATTTCTCGCTCGAGTGGACGGACTTCCACCGCCCAGGCGCGCCGCAGCTCTACCCGGAGGACCTGCGCAGCGAGATCGACGAGGTGAACAAGCTGGTCTACCGCGACGTCAACAACGGGGTGTACCGCTGCGGCTTCGCGGGTTCGCAGGAGTCCTACGACGCCGCGTACGATCAGCTGTTCTCGCGGCTCGACTGGCTCTCCGAGCGCCTCGCGACGCAGCGGTACCTGGTGGGCGACACCATTACCGAGGCCGACGTGCGGTTGTTCACCACGCTCGCCCGGTTCGATCCGGTGTACCACGGTCACTTCAAGTGCAACCGGGAGAAGCTCAGCGAGATGCCGGTCCTGTGGGCGTACGCGCGGGACCTGTTCCAGACCCCGGGCTTCGGCGACTCCACCCACTTCGACCACATCAAGCGGCACTACTACGAGGTGCACCGCGACATCAACCCGTCGAGCATCGTGCCGAAGGGGCCGGACCTGCAGAACTGGTTCACCCCGCACGGACGGGAGAAGCTGGGCGGCAGCCCCTTCGGCGCCGGCACCGCGCCCGCGCCGCTACCTGTGCCCGCGGGCTGACACCGCGGACGAGGTCACCGATCTCCCTGCCGCCCCTGCTAGGGCGCATGATGATGCCATGAACGACTTCAATCAGGGCATCATCGACGAGTTCCGCGCCAACAACGGCACCGTGACCGCCATGGGGTTCGGGCGGGCGCTCGCGCTCGTCCACAGCACGGGCGCCAAATCGGGTGAGCCGCGGGTGAACCCGTTGGCTGCGATCCGCGACGACGAGGGCTGGCTGCTGCCGGCCTCGGCCGGCGGCTCGCCGACGAACCCCGCCTGGTACCACAACCTCAAGGCCCACCCGGACATCGAGATCGAGTACCCGAACGACGACGACGGGATCTCCACGGCACTGGTCACCGCAACGGAGCTGATCGGCACCGCACGCGACGAGGCGTGGGAGCGCTTCAAGGCCCGCTCGGCCGGGTTCGCCGAGTACGAGAAGACGGCGCAGGGGCGCGTGATCCCCGTCTTCCGCCTCACCCCGCGCTGAGTCAGCAGGCCACGGGCTCCGGCGCGACGGGAGTCCGCTCGCGCAGCACGACGAAGGCGGCGGCCGCGGTGAGCACGAGCAGCAGGCTCGACACGCCCACCGTGGTGGTCAACGCGTCGACCCAGGCCGAGCGGGCCGCGTCGGCGAGGGCCGCACCGTCGGGCCCGCCGGACTCGCCGGCCCGTGCCAGCGTGTCGCCCAGCGTGCGCGACATGCCGTCGTGCCGGGTGAAGACCGCGGTGGCGACCGAGCCGAGCACGGCCAGGCCGGTGGCGGTGCCGAGCTCGAAGCTCATCTCGGACATCGACGATGCCTGGCCCGCGCGCTCGGGCGGCGCCGACGCGAGGGCGACCGCCGAGACGAACGTGAACAGGGTCCCGTAGCCGAACCCCGCCACCACGGTGCCCAGCACGTACAGCCAGGCGGGCCCGTTCGTGCCCAGCCCCACCAGCAGCACCTGGCCGAGGGCGGCGAACAGGAGCGCCGCGACGAACGTGGTCCGGCGGCCCAGGTACTGCTCGATCCACGGTGCGCGCATCGAGAAGTACGCGACCGACGCCGCGGCGGGCAGGCCCAGGAAAGCAGCGGCGAGCACGTCGAACCCGACCACGGATTGCAGGTAGATCCCGGTGAGGTACGACATCGAGCTCAGCGTGGAGATCGCTATCACGGTGCCGACGATCGCCATGGCGAACACCCGGTTCCGGAACAGGTCGAACGGAATCAGCGGGTGCGGGGTGCGCCGCTGCTGCATGATGAACGCGATCAGCATCGCGACTCCGGCCGCTGCGATCAGCACCGTCGACAGGTGTACGCCGTGTCCGGCCGCGGATTTGACGGCGTAGACGATCGGGAAGATCGCCGCCATCGACAGCGCGACGCCCACGAGGTCGAACGGCGCCGACGATCCGGTCCGGAACTCGGGGATCAGGAGGGGCCCGGCCACCAGGAACGCGAGGAACACGGGCGCGTTGATCAGGAACACCGACCCCCACCAGTAGTGGTGCAGGAGGACGCCGCCGATCACGGGGCCCACGGCCATACCGAACGAGAAGGCGGCGGTCCAGACGCCGACCGCGACGCCGCGCGCCCTGGCGTCGCGGAACATGTTCGCGATCAGCGCGAGGCTGGCGGGGAGCAGGGTGGCGCCGCCGACGCCCATCAGGGCGCGGGCCGCGATCAACAGGCCGGGCGTGGGGGAGAAGGCCGCGATCACCGACGCCACGCCGAACAGTCCAGCGCCCCAGGTCATCAGCCGACGCCGGCCCCAGCGATCGCCCAGGTTGCCCATCGTGATGAGCAGGCCGGCGAGCATGAACGGGTAGATGTCGAGGATCCACAGCTGTTGCGCGGAGGTCGGGTTCAGCGCGGTGGTGAGGTGCGGCATCGCCAGGAAGAGCACCGACGCGTCCATCGACACCAGGAACACCGGCAGGAGGAGGGCCGCGAGACCGGCCCAGGCGCGGCGCGGGGTGGTGGACACGAGAGGCTCCTTGGTACGAGACGGGTGCGTACGCCGTACGCATCGGGGGTGGGTACACTGTACGCAGACCGATCCAGTGAGGTCAACGGAGAAAGGGCGCCGGTGTCGGAGACCACTCTTACCCGGGAGGCGATCGTCGCCGAGGGCGTCCGGCTCGCCGACGAGGGCGGGCTCGGCAAGGTCTCGATGCGGCGGATCGCCGACGCACTGGGCTCCGGCGCGATGTCGCTCTACCGTCATGTGCCGGACAAGGACGCCCTGCTGCGCGACATGACCGCCGCGGTCGGCGCCGAGTACCTGTACCCGGACGAGCTCATGGGGGCCCCGGACTGGCGTCGTCGCGTGCACGCCGCGGCCGAGGCGGACATGCGCCTGTACCTGCACCACCCCTGGGTGCTGCTCGCCCACACGATGCCGCGCGCGGCGATGGCGCCGTCGGCGATCTCCTGCTTCAACTGGCTCGTCGAGGCGCTCGTCCACCTCACCGGCTCGGTGCCGGAGGCCGCCGAGCTCTCCCTGCACGTCTGGAATCACGTGCAGGGCGCGGGGATCGGCGCGGTCGGGCAGCTGCTGCTGGCCCCCGGTTCTTCGCTCGAGGGCGCGGGATTCGTCGCCGACCTCGCGGACAATCCGCTCGTGGCGGACTTACCGCTGCTGCGGGAGCTGACCGAGGTGGACCGCCCGGACCTGTGCTCCGCGATGCCGCTGCTGCATGCGGGGATCGAGGCGCTCTGCGACGGGTTCGCCGCGCGCTACGCCGGCTGAACCCGCTCCTCAGCGTTCGTCCCGCTGCTGCAGGATGAACGCGGCAGTGCCCGCGATGCGTGCGTCGACGTCGCCCGTGAGCGCGCGCAGCGCGACCTCCGCACCGGCGGTGGGGATCTCGGCGAGGGCCTGCACCGCCCGTTGACGAACGGCGTAGTCGCCCGGATCCCGGGCGATCGTCGCGAGTTCGGCGCTGACGGTCTCCCCGCCCGGGTCCGCGGCCGCGATCACCCCGAGCGACTCCGCCGCGTCGACGTCCTTCTCACCGTCCCGCACCATCCGCAACAGCTGCGGCGTGGCCGTGGCGTCTCCGCGCCGGCCCAGGGCGACGGCGGCGAGCGCGCGCACCGCCCCGTCGTCGTGATCGAGGGCGCGCCGCAGCGCCGATGCCTGGCCGGGGAGCTCGGCGAGGGCCTCCGCTGCGCGGCGCCGGATCACCGGCTCGGGGGAGTCGAGCGCGGCGACCAACCGGGCGACGTCGCGCGAATCGCCCTGTGCCAGTGCCCAGCGCAACGCGCCCGCCACGTTGGTGCTCTCCTCCCTCAGGAGGGCCTCGGCCAGCGCGTCGGTGGGGGCGCGCCCCGCGCTCGTGAGGGCGGCGTGTTGCCGGGCCGCGGGCGTCACGTCGTCGAGCCGGGAGAGCAGGCCCACGACGTCGAGAACCTGCTCCCAATCGGTCGGTCCGGTCGCGGCGACCTGCCGCAGCCGCTCCAACAGCTCGGTCTCCCGGCGAATCCGCTCCCGGCTCCGGGCGATCATGTCGGCGACCAGCCGGTCGGGTGCGAAGGACGGGTCGTCGAGCGCGCGCCGGATCTCCTTGAGGGACAGCCCGAGTGAGCGCAGGCTCTCCACGTGGAAGATCCGCCGGATGTCGTGCTCGGAGTACTCGCGGTAGCCGCCGAACGACCGGCCGGACGGGCGGACCAGGCCCAGCGAGTCGTAATGCCGCAGCATCCGCGCGCTGACGCCCGACCGCGTCGCCACCTCGCCGATCCGCATCGTCCTGCCCCTCCTACTGTCAAGCGTGCTCGCCCAGCGCGGCCACGCGCTTCGCCTCGTGCATCGAGCCCGCGAACCCGGAGTCGGGATCGTCCAGCAATCGGATCGTATCGGCGATGTGGGCGCGCACCGCGTCGTTCGGTGCGGCCACCGCCGCGAGCGCGGCGAGGCCCTCGTCGCCGAGTGCGACGAGCGCCCGGCTCAGGCTGCGCCGGGTCTCGACGCCGCCGTGCCCCAGCCGGGTCGCCAGGGTGCGGGCGGCGGACCGTCGGGCATCCGGGCCCGGTGCCAGGGCGACGACGGTGCGCCACGCCGCCGTCGCGACGCCGTCCTCCGGATCGCCTGCCAGCGCGACCGCCTCCGGGAAGGCGACGCCCGCGTCGGCGGGGCCGATCTTCGAGAGCGTGTGCAGGGCCTGGCTCCGCGCCTGGGGGGCGGCCGATGCGAGCTCCGCGCGGAGCAGCGGCACCGTCGTCCCGGCGGGGAGGCGGGCCAACGCCCAGGTCAGCATGTCCCGGACGAAGAAGTCCGGTTCCACTGCACACCGCGCGATCAGCGCGTTCGCGGCGTCCGGGTCGGCTGCGGTCCCCGCCGCGAGTGCGGCGCGCAGACGGGTCGAGGGATCTCGATGGTCGAGCATTGTGAGGGCCATGGTGGCCACCTCCTTCCGAGGTGCCCACCAGTGCAGACCTTCGCACGGTGTGAAGGTCAAGTCCCGCAGGTCGGGACGGGTCGGGGAGGGCGCCCGCGGCGGCCCTCCCCGACACTCGAATCGCGCGCGGCGATCACTCCTTGTCGACGTCGACCACCTTCGCGCCGTCGGCGGCGCGCGTGACCGCGGCGGCACCGTCGTGCGCACCCTTGCGGGTCGCGTAGGCCTGGCCCGAAGCCACGACCTCGCCGTTGCCGGCCTTCAGACGGAACCGGAACTTGCCGGCGTTGTCCTCGTACACCTCGAACTTGCCTGCCATATCGAGCACCTTTCTCGCGGTGATCCCCGTGGGTGGGGCTGGATGAAGCCTAGAGGTGTTCCACCGCTTCAGCGAGGGCTCAGCCGACTCCAAGGACGCTGGCTATCGTGGATTCCGACAACGGCAGCGACCGGAGAGGTACGCGTACATGGGCTTCATGGACCGGGTTCGGGGCGAACTCGTCGACATCATCGAGTGGCTCGAGGACGACCGCTCGACGATGGCGTGGCGATTCCCGCGCTACAACAACGAGATCAAGAACGGCGCGCAGCTGATCGTGCGCGAGGGCCAGGAGGCGCTGTTCGTCTACCGCGGGCAGCTCGCCGACCGGTACGGGCCCGGCAACTACCAGCTGGTCTCCGAGAACATGCCGATCATGTCCACGCTGCAGGGCTGGCCGCACGGGTTCAAGAGCCCCTTCCGCAGCGAGGTCTACTTCATCAACAGCCGCCCCATCACCGACCTTCGGTGGGGCACGGCCAATCCGATCACCATCCGGGACCAGGACTTCGGCATGGTCCAGGTGCGCGCCAACGGGCTGTGCGTGGTGCGGGTCGTCGACGCCCCGACGTTCCTGCGCCAGATCATCGGGACCGATTCCGCCGTGGATTCCGACGAGATCGCCGAGCTGCTGCGACGCACCATCACCACCGCCTTCTCCGAGATGCTGATCGAGACCGGCGTGGGCGCGATCGACCTGCAGGCCCGGCAGCGGGAGCTCGCCGCGAAGCTGCAGGAGTACGTGCAGTCCAAGATCCACCAGCAGTACGGACTCGCGTGCGAGGCCGTCGAGCTGAACATCACCCTGCCCGAGGAGATCACGCAGGCCATGACCCGCGGCGTCGCCCGCGGTGTCGAGGAGCGCGGGTACTACGGCAACGTCGGTGACATGAACCGGTTCCAGCAGGGGCGTGCCGCCGACGCGATGCTCGGCGCCGCGACCAACGAGGGCGGCGGCGGAGCCGGCGACTTCCTCGGCGCCGGCATGGGCATGGCGATGGGGCAGCAGTTCGCGCAGAACTTCCAGAACCAGGCTCAGGGACAACAGGCGCAAGGCCAGCCGGGCCAGGGCCAGCCGGGGCAGGGCCAGCAGGCCGGGCCGCCGCCGCTGCCGAACGCGCAGGTCTTCCACGTCGAGCAGAACGGGCAGTCCGCGGGGCCGTTCCCGATCGAGCAGCTGCGCGGCATGAACCTGACGCCGCAGACCCTGGTGTGGGCGTCCACGTTGTCCGGATGGACCGCGGCCGGTCAGGTGCCTGCCCTCGCGTCGTTGTTCGGGCCGACCCCGCCGCCGCTCCCGCCGAGGTCGTAGCAGTGACCGCACCTCAGCCGCCGCAGCAGCCGCAGCCGTCCCCGCTCCCGCAGCCACCGCCGCTCCCACAGCCGCGCCCGCTGGCCGGATCGCCGGCGGCGGCACCGTCGGCGAACGACCGCGAGATGCTGCACCTGACCGAGCAGACCCGCACCTACCCGTGCGCCAACTGCGGCGACGCGTTGGTGTGGGACCCGGCCGTCGGACAACTGCGTTCGCCCAGTTGCGGCAGCACCTACCCCGTGCTGCTGGACGCGAGCAAGCACTTGAGCCCGCACCCACTGGGACCGACCCTGGCGGAGCTGCGGGCGCGGGCGCAATCCGCCGAGCAGGTGCAGGTGGTCGACCACGAGGTGGTGTGCCAGAGCTGCGGCGGCCACACGCTGTTCAGCGGCACCCTCACGGCGGTCCGGTGTCCGTACTGCAACACCCCGATCCAGCGCACCGACGTGCAGGTGGCGCCGGCGCGGCTGCCGATCGACGGGATCCTGCCGCTTCGGGTCGGCGAGGACAGCGCGCGGCAGAACATCGAGGCCTGGGTCAACAGCCGCTGGTTCGCGCCGCGCGAGTTCAAGAAGTACCGCGTCCTGGGCTCGTTCACCAGCGTCTACCTGTCGTACTACAGCTACGACGCCGAGGTCACCACCGACTACTCGGGGGCGCGCGGTACCACCCGCACCCGGCGCGACCGCGACGGCAACGTTGAGACGTACACCGATTGGTGGCCCGTGAGCGGGCGGGTGCACGACAGCATCCGGCAGCTGACCGAGTCGGCGAACACGGGCCTCGACGGCGACCGCGTGCGCGAGCTCGAACCGTGGCCCACCGAGCAGGCGGTGACGTACACGCCCGAGTTCGTCGCGGGGCACCTCGCGCGGACCTACGACGGTGACGCGGGCCAGGTCTTCGAGGCGCAGGCGCGGGGCCGGATCGAGAACATCGTCGAGAACACGGTCCGGCGAGACATCGGCGGGGACGCCCAGCGGATCACCCGTATGAACCCGGTGTATCAGTCGGTCGACTTCCTCTACCTGCTGATGCCGGTGTGGCTGCTGACCGTGACTTTCGCGGACAAGCCGTTCCAGGTGTTCGTCAACGGGATCACCGGCGAAGTCCAGGGCCAGCGGCCGTGGAGCGCGATCAAGATCGCGTTCGCCGTGCTCGCCGCGCTGATCGTCGTCGGGCTGGCGGTATACCTGTACATGCAGGCGCGCGGCGGGTAGCCGGGGCGTACGAGGAGGAACGTGATGTCGTGGGTGATCCTGGTCCTGTTGGGGCTGGTCGTGCTGGCGGTGCTCGTGGCGACGGGGTTCGCCATCGCGCTCGTCCGCAACAGTCGCCGGCAGCAGCAGGCGGAGGCGGCCATGCCGTTCCCGTCGCGCGCGCCGCTGTCGTGGTCCGGCTCGCACGTCCCCGAGGCGCGGCTGCACCGCCGCATCCGCACGGCGCTCCGTTCGCTCGACCAGCCCGCGGGGGCGCTGTCCGCGGCGCAGCTCGACGCGCAGGTCACGCTGACCGTCACCGCGCAGGAGATCGACGACCGGCTGGTGACGATCGCCGCGCTGCCGGAGACGGAGAAGGGGCCGGCGCTGCAGGCCGCCACCGCGGACGTCGCCGACCTCGAGCGACGGATCGCCGACACCGTCGTCACGCGGCCGCACCAGCCTCCCTCGGCGACCTGACGAAAGCTGTCGGAGTCGATCACTAGACTGCCGGTGTGACTTCAGCGAACCCCCCGGCCACCGTCGCGCCCGCCCCCGGATCGTCGGCGGAGGTGGGGGAGCGGCCCACGATGCTCCTCATCGACGGGCACTCGATGGCGTTCCGCGCGTTCTTCGCGCTCCCGCTCGACGGTGGCCGTTTCCGCACCAAGTCCGGGCAGCCGACGAACGCCGTGTACGGCTTCACCTCGATGCTGATCAAGCTGCTCAAGGAGGAGGCGCCCGGGTACGTGGCCGCGGCGTTCGACGTCTCGCGGCAGACGTTCCGCGCCGAGATGTACCCCGAGTACAAGGCGCAGCGCTCCTCCGCACCCGACGACTTCCGGGGCCAGGTGGACGTGGTGAAGGACGTGCTCACCGCGATGGGCATCCCCACCATGGCGCAGGAGGGGTACGAGGCGGACGACATCATCGCCACGATGACGACGCAGGCGCAGGCGCAGGGCTTCAAGGTGCTCATCGTCACGGGTGATCGGGACGCGCTGCAGCTGGTCAACGAGAACGTGACGGTGCTCTACCCGCGTAAGGGTGTCTCGGACCTCACCCGGTTCACCCCGGAGGAGGTGGAGGCGAAATACGGCCTCACCCCGTCGCAGTACCCGGACTACGCGGCGCTGCGCGGCGACCCGTCGGACAACCTGCCCGGCATCCCCGGCGTCGGCGAGAAGACTGCGGCCAAGTGGATCCGCGAGTACGGCAGCCTCGAGGGGCTCGTGGAGAACGTCGACAAGGTGCGCGGCAAGGTGGGGGATTCGCTGCGCGAGAACCTCGCCACGGTGCAGCTGAACCGGCAGATCACCGAGATGGTGCGCGACATGTCGTTGCCCTACGTCCCGGCCGACCTCGCGCTGCAGCCGTGGAACCGTGAGGCCATCCACCAGCTGTTCGACGATCTGGAATTCCGGGTCCTGCGCGACCGGATCTTCACCGAGCTGGCCTCGTCGGAGCCGGAGGCGGACGAGGGTTTCGAGATCTCGGGCGGCATCGTCGCCGCCGGCACCGTCGCCGACTGGCTCGCCGAGCACGGCGCCTCGGGGGAGCGGTCCGGGCTGGGCGTGGTCGGCCCGGAGGTCGTCGTCGACGGTGACGCGGAGGCGGTCGTGATCGCCGCCCCGGACGGCGAGGGCGGATACATCGAGCTGTCCTCCCTGACGCCCGAGGACGAGGCGGCGCTCGGGGCGTGGCTGGCCGACGAGGCACAGCCGAAGGCGGTGCACGAGGCGAAGTGGGCCATGCACGCGCTGGAGAGCCGCGGCTGGGCGCTCGGCGGCCTCACGTCGGACACCGCCATCGCGGCGTACCTGGTGCGCCCGGGGCAGCGCAGCTTCAACCTCGACGACCTCTCGGTGCGCTACCTGCATCGCGAGCTGCGCGTGGAGTCGTCCGCCGGCGCCGACGCGCAGTTGTCGCTGTTGGACGATCCCGACGATTCGGCGGCGCAGCGGGCCCAGGAGCAGATGCTGCGGGCGCGCGCGGTGCTCGACCTCGCAGCGGCGCTGGACGTGGAGCTCGACGCGATCGAGTCGAAGCCGCTGCTGGCCGAGATGGAGCTGCCGCTGCTGCGGGTGCTCGACGTCATGGAGGCCACCGGCATCGCAGTGGACACCGCGCACCTCGAATCCCTGCACAGCGAGTTCAGCGAGCGGATCCGCGCCGCGGAGGCGTCGGCGTTCGAGGAGATCGGCGAGCAGATCAATCTCGGCTCGCCGAAGCAGTTGCAGGTGGTCCTGTTCGACAAGCTCGGCCTGCCGAAGACGAAGAAGACCAAGACGGGATACACCACCGACGCCGCGGCGCTCGAGGCGCTGTACGAGAAGGAGCCGCACCCGTTCCTGCAGCACCTGCTCGAACATCGGGACGCGACCCGGCTCAAGGTCACCGTCGAGGGCCTGCTCAAGACCGTCGCCTCGGACGGGCGGATCCACTCCACCTTCAACCAGACGGTGGCGGCCACGGGCCGGCTGTCGTCGACGGACCCGAACCTGCAGAACATCCCCGTCCGCACCGAGGCGGGGCGGCAGATCCGGCACGCGTTCGTCGCGGGCGAGGGCTACGAAACCCTGATGACGGCGGACTACAGCCAGATCGAGATGCGGATCATGGCGCACCTGTCCGGCGACGAGGGCCTGATCGAGGCGTTCAACACCGGCGAGGACCTGCACAACTTCGTCGGGTCCAAGGCGTTCGGCGTTCCGATCGACGAGGTGACGCCCGACATGCGGCGCCGGGTCAAGGCCATGTCGTACGGGCTCGCCTACGGGCTGTCGGCGTTCGGGCTCGCCGCGCAGCTGAAGATCTCCCGCGACGAGGCGAAGGAGCAGATGGAGGCGTACTTCGCCCGCTTCGGCGGCGTGCGCGACTACCTGCAGCACGTGGTCGTGGAGGCCACCCGCAACGAGTACACCGAGACGATCTACGGGCGCCGGCGCTACCTGCCGGACCTCACCTCGACCAACCGGATGCGCCGCGAGGCCGCCGAGCGGATGGCGCTGAACGCCCCGATCCAGGGCAGCGCCGCTGACATCATCAAGGTCGCGATGATCCGGCTGCACGAGAGGATCCGCGAGGCCGGGCTGAAGTCGCGCATGCTGCTGCAGGTGCACGACGAGCTGGTGCTCGAGGTGGCCGCCGGTGAGCGCGAGCAGCTCGAGGCACTGGTCCGCGACACCATGGGCGGCGCGGCGGAGCTGTCCGTGCCGCTGGACGTGTCCGTGGGCTACGGCCGCAGCTGGGACGACGCGGCGCACTAGCGCAATGGAATCGGCGGGCCGGCGGCCGGATTCCGCGATAGGGGGCGCGGTCCTCGGGATCGGGCTCGTGCTGTGGTTCGCCGCCGTGCTCTACTCGTACCTGCGGATCAGCCTGTGGGTCTTCGACCTGGTGGTGGTCCCCCTCATGTGGGTGCTGTGGGCGGTGGGTTCCACGGCGGTCGTGGTGGGCGCCGCGCTGCTGCGCCGCCCGCTGCGGTACGCGGGCAGCCTGGTCATCGTCCTCGTGGTGGCAGCGGTCAGCGTGACGGTCGGCGCATGGTGGCAGGTCTCGCCGCGGGGCTGGTTCGCCACGCACCGCGTCCTGTACGAGCGGGCGCTCGCGGTGGACCCCGGCGTCGACACCGCCGGCGCCGCCCTGCCACCGCACCTGCGGTTCCTGGCGTCGGGTGGGCGCGTACGCGGCGACGCCGATCACCCTGACACCCGGTTCTTCCCGCAGACCAGCGCGTTCCCGGAATTCTCCGGCGGGTTCCTGCATAGCCCGGGAGGGCCGCCGGAAGGTTTCAACATGCGGCCGGTGCCCTGCTTCGGACCTGTGTCGCTGGGCGGCGACTGGTGGATGTGCGGCATGGGCCGATAATCCGTTGTCGTCGGCCCGCGCATGCGCGCACACTGGATCCATGCAGGTGCAGATCGTGGGTTCGGAGCACGCCGCGACCGCAGCGCGGCTCCAGGTCGACTTCAACAGCGAGTTCGACTCGCCGACGCCGACCGTCGAGGTGTTGCAGCGCCGGTTCGCGGGCCTGATGGACGATCCGGCCGCGTTCGTCCTGTTCGCGCGCGACGGCGACCGTCCGGACGCGCCCGACCCCACCGGATACGCGGTCGTCACGCTGCGCCCCACGGTGTACTGCGAGGGCCCGCTCGCGGTGCTCGACGAACTGTACGTGGTCCCGGAGCTGCGGGATCAGGGCATCGGGACCGCGCTGCTCGCGCGGGTGATCGAGGAGGTCCGCGCCCGCGGCGGCGGCGAGATGCACATCAACGTGGACGAGGTGGACGCCGACGCGCGTCGCTTCTACGAGCGGTACGGCTTCTACAACGTGGAGCCCGGTACCGACTACCGGATGCTCTGCTACATCCGCGAACTGGAGTGAGTCGCGGCGCCGCCGCGGCGATGTCCGACCTGTGGCACGGTGGATTCATGCGACGTCGCTCGGGTGAGGCGGGATCCATGCGATCCGTCCCAGCGGTAACCGCTGGGGGCTCTGCACAGCTACACCTCGCGTCCCACGCCGGTCAGTGCGCTGCGCGCACCAGACGGCGCTCCGGGAACTCGTTCCAGGTCACCCGGGCGGCGTTCGCATCGCGCTCATGACGTCGGTCGAGGTCACGCGTCGTCTCCAGCGCGCGCAGCGGTACACGATCGCCGCACGCGTTGAATGGTTCACCCCGACACAGTGGACCGTCGACCGCGTCGCCGGCGCGATCTCGGGAGTCGTTCCCGCCGACGAGGCGAGCGCCGTCGCTGCGGCGCTGATCGCCGCGCACCCGCGCGCTCCGCTCGATCCGCAGGACGACGGTCCGCCCGTGCTCGCGAACCCCGCCGCGCTGGTCGCCGCGCTGGACGGGTACCGCACCGTCGAACTGCTCGAGCCGGACGGCCCGCTCGACGTGCCCGGGCTCGCCCTGCCGGACCTGTCCGCGGTCGCCCGGATGCTCGATCTGACTGCGCCCGAGTTGGAGTGGTGCGCGGACCCCGGCGGTTGGCTGCGCCATTCGTCGAAGCCCCTGCGGCACTACCGGGTCCGGCGTATCCCCAAGCCCGCCGGGGGAGTGCGGGTGATCGAGGCGCCGAAGCCGCGGCTCGCGGAGGCGCAGCACCGTGTTCTGCGTCGCGTGCTCGATCCCGCCGGGGCGCATCCGGCGGCTCGTGGCTTCCGCCCCGGCGGATCGGTCCTCGCGTACGCTTCTCCGCACGTCGGCGCGTCCTCGGTCGTGCGCCTCGACCTGCGGGACTGCTTCTCGACGGTGACCGTCTCCCGAGTCCGGGACGTGTTCCGACGCATGGGATATCCGGCGCCGGTGGCCCGCGTGCTGGCGGATCTCTGCACCGTCGCCACGCCGGGTGACGAGCTCCGCGGGCTCGATCCGTGGCAGGCGGCGGTCCTGCGGTCGCGGCACCTGCCGCAAGGGGCGCCGTCGTCGCCCGCACTGGTGAACCTGGTTCTGCGGCGGCTCGATTCGCGGCTGACGGGTCTCGCTCAGTCGCAGGGGGCGCGGTACACGCGATACGGCGACGACCTGGCCTTCTCGAAACCGCGCGATCCATCACTGATCGCGGGCGTCGTGCCGAAGATCGTGGCGGCCGAGGGGTTTTCGGTGAACTCCACGAAGACGCGGGTGATGCGTGCCGGATCCCGGCAGGAGCTGGCCGGGGTGGTGGTGAACGCGCGGGCCCAGGTGCCGCGGGCGGAATACGACGCCCTGCGGGCCCTGCTGCACAACGCCGCTCGGTTCGGCGCGGAGAGCCAGAACCGGGACGGGCACAGCGACTTCCGGGCGCACGTGTACGGCCGGATCGCGTGGGTGGGGCAGGGTAATGAGAGCAGACGCGAACGCCTCCTCACCATGGCCGCACGGGTGCGGTGGTGAGGAGGCGTCCTGCTCGGCCGAGGCGGTCCCCGAACCCGCCCTCGTCGCCGTCGGTCACGTCGATGGTCGGTGATGTGCGATGCGCGTGTGCGCCGTGTGCTGATCAGCGATGCCGGACTTGTGCGATACCGGTTTTCGGCGGTCCCCACGCCGGACTCATGAATCCTAATCATGCGCTGACTACAGCTTCTTCGGCCCGAAGGCCTCCCATCCGCCCGTGACCGGCCAGCGACTACCTGCTCGTCCCGGCCGGGCCGGCCCCGCTCAGCTCGCGAGCGGGGTCAGCCAGTTCAGTTCCTGCAGCCGCAGGTCCAGGCGCCGCAGGTCCGCCGACAGGGCGTCCGCCTCGGCGCGCAGCGCGGGGACGTCGACGGCGCGGAGCGTCTTGATCTCGGACCGCGAGTACAGGAAATCCCGCCGGTTCGTGCCGGCCTGCGCCAGCTCCGTGCGCAGGGAACGCCGCAGCCGCAGCGTGTCCCGGCGCGCGAGGGCGTCGGTCACCGTCATCGCCTCGTCGAAGCGGGTCGCGAGGTTGGTGCGGTTGATCCGGGCCAGCAGCGTCTCGAGCTCCGATGCGGCCTCGTCCGCCTGGGCGACGAGGGCGGCGGGATCCTCGGTCGGCTCGTCGCCCTCCTGGTACAGCGCGGCCTCGCCCGCGCGCTGGCGCAGCTCGGTGATGCGTGCGATCAGATCGGCCCGGCGAGCCAGCGCCTCGGCGACCTTCATCTCCTCCTTCTCGTTCATGAGCGAGAACGCTACGACCGCGTGTGCTGTGCCTCAAGCGATTATTCGGGCACGGTCGGTCTGATCGGGAAGCACCCGGCCGCACCGAAACATGTCGGTGGCTTGTGACAGATTGCTCGCTATGACAGGGAGATCGATGGCGGTCCGCGGCCTCCGCCTGCCACGGTTGCCGAAGCCGGATCCGATGCGGGTGGCGTGGTACGCGCAGGTGCCCGCCGCGGCCGTATTGTTCGCCGGCGCGCTCAGTCCCGAGCGCGTTCCGATCGTCGTCATCGCCATCGGCGTCGCTGCTTGCTCCCTGGGCGCAGGGGCCGTGCTGGCGGCATGGCGGCGCCGCGAGATCCCGGAGTTCGCGCGGATGATGGCGGTCACGGTGTTGGCACAAGCGATCTTGAACGGCGCCGTCATGGTCTCGATGTTGTTCCGGGACACGATATCGGCCGAGAGTCGCATCCTCTGGGGGATCTGTGCGGTGATGTTGGTGGTCAACAGTGCTCGTACGCTCACGACCTGGCGTCGGTAACGTGTCGTGGCGTGTTCACCATCGGCTTCGACCTGGACCTGACGCTCATCGACTCGCGGCAGCGGATCCTGACCGCGGCGCAGCGAGCGTTCACGGATCTGGGATACGCGGTGGCCGACGCCCTGCTGCTGCCGCATATGGGTGTGCCGATCGACGACGTCGCTGCTTTGATCGTCCCTGGCGTCGACCGTGCCGAATACCTCCGGCGGTACCGGCACCACTACGACGCTGACACGACGACGCCGGTGCCGGTACTGCCGGGAGCGCACGAGCTCCTCGCCGCGATCCGCGCGGCCGGCGGCCGGTCCGTGGTGGTCTCGGCCAAGCAGCAGGCCGCCGCCGAGCGGGCGGTGGCCGACGCGGGCCTGGACGTGACCGACGTGGTCGGTGGGCAATTCGGCGCCGATAAGGGTGCGGCTCTCGGCCGGTTCGGCGACGTCCGCGCCTACCTCGGCGATCACGTCGAGGACGCCTCGGCTGCCCGCGCCGCCGGGTGCACGTTCATCGGCGTGACCACCGGCGAGTTCGACGCCGACGCCCTGCTCCGGGCCGGCGCGACGCGCACCGTCGGGCATCTGGCGGAGGTCATCGAGCACCTCGCCGCCCTCGTCTGAAATCCTGCGTCGTCAATTGGTCTGTTTGGTCGGGAGGTGGGGACCGATGTACCCGACGTAGATCTTCTGGGTTCGTGCTGTGTCATCGAGGTAGTGGAGGCGTGGACTGATCATTCCCGACTGAGCGATCTTGAAATGGGCACCCATGAACGTCTGCTCGTTGACATCCACGGTCGCCGGGACGCGGAGAACGCGCGGCCCCCAATACTTCGGATTGTTATGGACATCCTCCGACTCATCGGCAGCGTGCCGGTTCTTCGGAAACCCCCTGTACTCGCTGCTGGGAGGTGACTCGAGATACATGTCCACGCTGCCGCTGAACCCGCTGGCGCGTGCTCGGCCGAAGTCGTCGAGAGCGAGGAGCGCATCCCAGATCTTCCTCGCCCAGTTCCCTTGGGAATCGTGGGTACCGAGGTCGAGGACGATCTCCTCGTCGCCCGTGAACTCGATGTGAGTGAGCTCGTCCAATCGGAGCACGAGTTCGTCGTAGCCCTCGGGTGGAACGTCGCGTGGATCGGCTTCGGGCAGGGCCCAGGCGGCGTCCGCCTCACCCAGTTCGGCGAGACGGCTCTGTAAGAAACGGTTCCGCCGGTCTAGCTCGCGCACCTTGTCTGTCGCATCCGCATGATCGACTTGCTCCTGCCGGAGTCGTGCGCGAAGCTCCTCGCCATCGGACCAGCTCTGCTCGAGGTCGGTCTCGAGCCCTGTGATTCTCGCCTTGAGGTCCTCGCGCGCTGCGTTCGCGTACTGCCCCGTGAAGGCAAGCTGACACAAGTCCAGCACCGCATCGACACTCGGGGTGAATGTTCCGAAGAGCCGCTTCACGGTATCTCGAACGATGCGAGCGGCGTCGCCGATGATCGCCTCCTCGTCGACGATCGACGCGCGCCCCTGCGCGGTCGGGGGCTGACGACGTGCAACGTGCTGTCAGGCGCAGTAGCCTCGGTGTCCTGCGCAGTCGTGACCTCGGCGACGGCCGGGGCGGTGCCGGGAGGCACATCAACGTGCGAGGCGGCCTGTTCCTCGACCGCGGAGTCGGTGGGTGCAGGTATCGCCACCGCTGTTGCGGGCTCATCGACGACGGCCGGTTCGGCGGCGACAACGTCGGGTTCCGGCGTGGCTGCCACGACCGGCCTCCGCCGGAAGATGTCGAGCGGGGTGGGCGCCGCAGTCGTCGCCCGAATGTCACCTTCGGTCTCCACGGCGGGATCGTTCGCGCGACTGGGGTCTTGTATCGGCTGAGGCCCGGGCATGGCGATCGTGGGAGCCGGACTGAGAATGAGGTCGTCGAGCTTCTTCCGGAGAAGAGCGTCAACGGCCAGTACTCCGTCCGGAAGGCGCGTGGTCAACGCGGTCTCTCGCGCCCTGCTCGCGAGAACGCGAGAGGTGGGACCGGGCCGCTCGTAGCTTGCGGCGAGTGTCTGCCGGGTCAAGAACCGGTGACGTAGCCCGTCATCCCGGTCTCCCAGCACCACCCCTGGGAGGAACGTGCGGAGCGTGCCCGGCGCCACCTCGTGGTGGGGTCCCACCGTCGATGTGAACTCCGTCGCCGCTGCGCCAGTCAATATGAACGCGGATGCGGCGCCGATGGTCCCGGAGGTCAGCCGAGCAACGGTGTCCTCCACGACGAAGCGATCCTGTTTGAGTGGATCCTCGGCGGCGACGAACACCAATCCTCGGCGCCGCGGATCGGTGATGCGCTGGACGAGTTCCTGCGTGCCGAGGCGATCGACGATCGTGGGATCGGCGCTGAGGACGAACTTGCCGTCAGTGGCCTCCAATCGCTCAAGCAGCCGCCGAGCGAGCTTCGGAACCCTGACATTCGGTCCCTTCGGCGGTCGATGAATGTCCAGCCAGACCCAGCCGGTCGCACCGGTCACGCCGTGGTGCACTGTCAGCTCGGATACCCACGTCCCTGATGCCTCTTGCTGCACGAAGCGGTGGCGCCGCGTGACTCCACCTTTGGTATGGGTGTGTCGGACGACCATTGCCCGGACGTTCGTAGCCACCCACGCGGGGTGATCCTCCGTAGCCGTACCGTTCGCCCAGCCCTTTTCCTTGATCCACTCGTCGAGGCGCTCGTCGACGTGTTCCATCAGGTTCGGTTGATTCGCCGCGCCCACGAACATGCGGTATCCGAGCATCGGGCTACTCCGCCTCGAACCCGTTGTTGACGAATTTCAAGGTGTTGCCGTTCTCCGAGACGGTGCGGCGGGTGGCGTCGTCGAAGCCCGCCGGGGTCGTCGCCTCGATCTCGACGGTGATCGTGAGGTTCACGCCGGGGGTATTCGCGAGATGGGCGATCACTTCCGCTGCGGTGTCGTTGAATGACCGCTGGTAGGCCACGGGATCCAACTCCACGGTGCCGAAGTATCGAGTGGGAGAGGGATTCGGGCGTGGCCGGGGATCCAGGCCGGGGCCAACAGCCCCGCCGCTTCCGTCCCCGCCGCTGGACCCAGTTCCGGTCGAGCCGGAGTCGCCGTCATTGCGGAACTCCGCGAGCTCCGACTCCCGCTGCGCCACGGCGCGCGCCGGCTCGACGATCAGTGTCGAATCGATGTACGCCGGTGTGGTCGAGTCGGTGGGGAGCGTGAGATCGACGTATGTACCGCCCTCGAAACCGGAGGCGAACGCGAAACCTTGGGATTCCCACAGCATGGAGTCGCCGAAGACTCCGTCCAGTGCTCCGACAAGCACCTCGCGATCCCGGAGCCGCTGCAGGTACGGGTACTTCGAGTGCAGGTCCCACAGTTCACCGATGGTGATGTGCCCGTCGTCGTTCCAGTAGCGCGAGAGGACCCCGCGGAGCTCCCGACCGACGGCGCCGGCGTTCCACGACAGGGACAGTGCGCCGGAGTCGTTGAGCTTCTTCCCTGCCCGGGTTACGAGGTCGTCTCCGGCCCGGACCTCGACTGCGTCAAGCTCGAACTTGCCGCCGGCGTTCTGTACCGGCTGGATCACGAAGTCGTACGTGTCGAGGATGCGGCTGTCGGTGATGCCGTCGGCCTCGGCCATACGGGTCTGCGCCTGGCGTTCCTGCTGGCCGGACAGGGACATCGCGTCGCGCTCGTTGTAGATGTGCTTCCACGCGAGGTACCGCCGAACCGCCTCGGCGAGCTCGCTGCGTCGCCGGTCGTCGGCTGCGAGGAACACCACCGAGTTCTGGAACTGGCGCATTCCGCCGGCTCGCTCGGTGAGCACCGAACGCACGAATTCCATCGCGGGCGAGGCGTCGTCGCCCTTCTTGTGCTGGTGCTCAGGGCTGAGGACGACCAGTCGGACGCCTTCGACATCGGCGATGTCCGCCGGTCCAGACGGGGCGGTGATCAGTCCGGTGAAATACGTCCCCGAGCGGAGCCGCGCGCTGAGGCGTCGGCCCACCTCGGTCCAGACCTCGACATCCTTGATCGACGCGGCGTAGTCCCGCGCGGTCTTGCTGATATTGGGGTGCAGGTCGTACCAGAAGCTCTGGCCCTCGGAGTAGAGGTACGTCGAGCGTCCCGACAGCTGGTCGAGCGCGGAGTGGAAGTTGCCGGGGACGTCGCCCGGGAGTGCTGTGCCGGTGAAGATCCGCTTCTTCTCGATGCCCTTGTGCCCTGAGGTCAGGGCCGGCGTGGCACCCATGAAGACGGTGCGGGCGAGCCGCCGAGCCGTGAACCGCTTGCCGTACACGGCGCTGGATTTGTCGATGATCGCGCTCGTGGCGTCGGCACCGTCGATGTCGGTGTCGATGATCGCCTTCCACATGTCCGGCAGGTAGGACGTGAGCTCCGCGACCACCTTGGCGTCGTCGAGCGGGATCGTAGCGGGCATGATCAGCGCCGAAGGGTCGTTCGCCGACCAGAGCCGTCCGACGATGGCGTTCATCAGGCGGAGAACGCCGCGCGTGCGCTGGAACCGCTCCAACGTCGACCAATCCTTGTAGAGGCGATCGAAGAGTTCGGGGTGGATCGGGTACGAGCGGCGAATCCGATTCGCGTACTCGACGTCGGTCACCTCGGCCGGAAACTCGCCGTGGTGCTTCTGGTAGTACTCGACGACCGACTTCGAGATCGTCGCGATCGTGGCGAGCGTGTTCGCGTCCGCCGGCTCGAACAGTCGGCGACGAACGATCTCGAAGCTCTCCTCCGAGTTGGCAGAGCGCCACTGTTCGGCGGAGCGGCCGACGATGTTCTTCAGGCGCTCCAGGGCGGCCGCGCCGTGCTCGCCGCCGACCTCCTCGGCGTTCGCCGCGTCCTCGTTGCGTTCGGAGGCCGGAAGAGAGATCACTAGCTGCACGCCGGGAATGGCTTTCGCGGCCTCGGCCAGCGTCTGCGCGAAGGTGAACTGGGTGTCGAACGTCCCGCCCGGGAGGGGATCGGCGGTGACCAGTTGCCGCGCGTACGCCACCCACTCGTCCACCAGGATGATCGCCGGCGTGTACAGCTCGAGGAGCTCCCGCAGCGCGGCGCCCGGGTTGGTGCCGGTGCGGTCCGCCTCGGCGACGATCGCGTGACCGTCGGGCCCGCCGAGCTGGTACGCGAGCTCACCCCACATGGTGCGGACGACGGTGCCGTCGTCCTTCTGATCTGCCTGCGCCGCCTGGAGCTGGGTTCCGACGAGCGCGACCCGTTGGATGTGTCGCGGGAGCGCGGGCACGCCGGCCTGCGCGAGGGCGTCGGCGATGACGGACTGCACCTCGTCGGGGTACGCAGTGGTCGGCGTTCCCGAGGCGAGGTGCCACAGCGCCAGCATCGAGTGCGTCTTGCCGCCACCGAAGTTGGTCTGCAGGTTCACCACCGGCGGTGCGTTCCGGTCGCCGGCCACCCGTCGGGCGGTGTCCGAGAGGAGCTTCTTGAGACCCTCTGTCAGGAAGGTCCGCTCGAAGAACTGTGCCGGATCGCCGTACTCGCCCTCGGCGCTGCCGCGCATCACGGTGAACAGGTCCGCGGCGAATTCGGCGGCGTGGAACTTGCCCTCGATCACGTCGCGATGCGGCGTGACCACCTCGCGCCATGCGGGCAGGGTGTCACTCGCGACCATCACCTGGGCGGACGACCGCGCCGCGTCCCGGTCGAAGCGGTCGTTCGCGACCTTCGCGACAGCCTGGCGTTCCTGGCGGACCTGTTCCGATTCGGCGGGGGCGCCCACGGCCTTGAGCAATAGCGACGCTGTTTCCAGTGCGCGCTGGGTCTTCTCGTTGTCGAACGCCTCGTTGTGGGCCCAGTCGTTGCGTGCCTCGATCAACTCGTCGACGTACGCCTGCTGGGTCCTGCTCAGGTGGCCGTTGAACGGGTACCAGCGCGGCTTCGCCTTCGACGGCAGGTTGTTCGCGATGAACCGCAGGCTCAGCTGCGGGTCGGTCGCGCTGTACTCCTTGGTCGCCGGCGCGTTGTCGGCGATGCGCGCCACGTCGACCCACGTGCCCGCGCCGTCGAGGTCGGCCGCCAGCACTCGTGTGATGAACGCGTCGAGAGCAGGGCCGAGAAGCTCCAATGCGCGCCCCACGCGCTCCCGGTTGGTGGTCGCCATGTCCTATCCTCCCCGGTTGTAACAATGTGTTGTGCAACGGTGTCGACGGTAGCGCCGAGCACTGACGTGTTTGCCCGGATCCGGCGTTTACCGCGCGAAGGGCGTGGCTCGAATCAGAAGATCGTCTCCTGCTTGCCGGCCGACTTGGCACCCTCGGCGATCTGGTTCCACTCGGCGCCGAGCGCGTTGAACGCGATCGCGAGCTTGGTGTTCTTACCGGGTCCCGAATCGGCCAGGCGGAACAGCAGGTTCGCCAGCTCCTTGCACAGGTCGCGGTCGACGTGATCGGGCACCCTGGCGAGCAGCGCCGAGGCTGCGGGGATGCCCTCGCCCTCCAGTGCACGCGTCAGGTGCATGACGACCTCCCACTGGCTGATCAGCGCATCCGACTCCGGCGCGTAGTCCTCAGGGAGCTCCTCCAGCGGGACGAGTTGCACCTTGCCGCCGCCCTTGGTGAGAATGCCGGCGCGTTCCAGGTGATCGAGCGAGACCCCGCGGGCGTTCGAGATCGATTCCGCGGCGCCGAACGTGCCGACCGTGAAGCCGTTCGTCTTGAACCAGGCGAGCGCGAAGCGCGTGTCCGCGTCGAAGTCGTTCTCCTGCTCGGACAGCACCTCGTCGAGGATCGCGTTGATCTGCTGCAGTGCCGTTCGGACGGTCATCTTCCGGCCGTCGTCCTCATACACGCCGGAGTATCGCGAGAACACCGCCATGCCCGGTCCGATCGCTGCCTGCGGAAGGTCTACCGGCGCGATCGCACCCTGCTGCAGCTCCTTGAGCTTCTGCGGCAGCTCGGACTTCAGGTCGTTCAGGAACCCGCGCCGGTCTGTCGACAGGGCTCCCTCGTCGCGCGGACGCAGCGCTAGGACGATCGACGACGCGAGGGCATTCGTGCCGACGCTGAGCATGCGGCCGGTGCGCTCGCTTCGCATGGGCCATGTTGCGGTGATTTGCCAGTTCGACTGGATCATACCCTCCAAGAGGGTTTCCCAGCCCGATGAAGATTGTCCCGAGGCGGCTTGATCTTGTTGTTTAAAGGCATAGTAGACCGTGATTGGCAAGTCTGTATGCGCTGAACCTCGAGCACGTTTGAAAACCTCGGCGAATCCAATCTCGAAGAATCGATGGGCGCGATCTGTTCCGCCATGCCGATACGGATTTGCAACGAGTTCGTCAGCCTTAGGCACTAGCATGGTGCTGAGAATCGAGGGGTGAATGCCACCAAGGGAGCGTCGTAGCCACACATAGAAGAAGTCGGACAGATCCGAATACCCGATGTTGTCGTAGTACGGTGGGTCACTTGATATCAGATTCGTGCCGAATTCGAATCGTCCCGCGTCGCCTTGAGTGACGAATCCTTCCTTGGACGCGGGTAGCCCGATAAGGGCCTTGGTGATCGACTCGAGCGCTACATACGGATCTCCCGCGGCGTCAGCGAAGGGAGAAACCTCTACGAAGTCCCAGGCCATCGGGACCGCTTGACGAGCAAAGAGGTTGCGCGTCTGGTCGCGGCTACTCGACCAGGTGGCTAGAGTGTTATTGATATCGGTCGATCGACTCACGCCGAGGCCGAGGTACGTGGCCACAGCGTCGGCGTATGCATCTGCGCCGCTGCCGCCAGCGTCGAGGCGGTCGCTGTGGGGGAGACCGGCGGCGACTGCGTCGGTCAGGACCCGCTCGCGGGCCTCGCCGACCAGGTCGCTGAAGGTTGTCAGAGCAGTGAGTTGTCGATTGGTAAAGAGTTCCGAGTATCGCTTGAATCCGTACGCCTGGACCCTGAAGCTTGGAGCCTTAGCGGGGATGTCGCCAGCGGGTGTCGATTCAGGTTCCGGCACGTGCGCGGCATCAATCATTTGGTGACTCGGATCGAGGTAAATCCGGGACCGATTCCCCTCGGCGACGGTTGCCAACAGATCGAAACCGATTCGCATGGCCTGCCCCTCAGCACGGATGTACTTGAGGTCGACACTGGTTTCGCAAGCAACGCACCGCGCGCCTTTTCGGTTCACGGTCCCGTCATCGTCGCCACTAGGACCGTGCGGGTTGTGCTGGACCTCGTAGCGCACCGTCTTGCCCTCGACGATCGGCTTGACCCAGGCCGCCTTGCCCTTCTTCTTGCCGAGCCACCAGGACCGCACCAGTGGCATCTGAATGCCACACGCGGGGTTGGGGCACGTGACGGTGCGGGCCCAGATCCATGCGATGACGGTGGCTTTGGAGCCATCGGGAAGCGTGGCGTCAGGGTAGAGGTGACCGATACGCTTCTTCGCCTCGTCGCGCATCCACTCGCCGTAGCGGCGGACGTCCTCTGCGAGGCCGGTCGCGCGGGGCCACGTGCTCAATTCGGCAGCGCCGGGGAACACGGGCGGCTGCCCGGCGAACTTCGGCGGGATCTCGATGAGCGCCTTGTTGATCAGCACGGCAACGGGGTTCAGGTCAGAGGCGTGCGCCTCGAGGCCGAGACGCTGCGCCTCGAGTGGGATCGTTCCACCGCCTGCGAAGGGGTCGAGGATCGGGGGCGGGTTGCCGTCCGTGGACTGCATGATCTCCTCGTGCGCCTCGCGCAGGAGCTCCTCGTCGCTGGTGTTCTCCCACTTGACGAGTCGTTCGATGAGCTGGTGGAGGCGCCTGCGCTCACGGGTTTGGTCTTCCTCCGTGGGGAAGCGATCGGGATGGCCCGAAGGGTCGTCAACGAGCTGGGCGAACAGCACCGCGCGAGCCGCAGCGAGCGGGCGCCGAGCCCACCATAGGTGCAGGGTCGAGGGGTGGCCGTGTCGGATCGACTTCTCGCGGGCCGACTCCTTGTTGATCGCCTCCAGGGGGAGGGAAACTTCGATCAGTTTCGGTCGAACAACATGTTGTGCATCGTTGGACATGCGACTCGCTCTCGGAGGAGTGGGAACAGACTCACAACATAGTGTGTGTCCGAATTGAGGTGACCGTGAGGCTACAGCTGGGGGCTGACAAGTTCGCCGGTCGCTCGGTGCCAAGGGGTGACGAGCCTGGCGTGTCAGTGGCCGGGCCTACGCCGCGGGCGAGAGGGGCGGGCGCCCACGGTGGTTTCGCGGCGAGCCTGGCGAATATATCGGTATCGATATACGATCGGGGAGATCGTGCGTGACCTGGAGTGGGTCGGCTCGGCGTTGTCGGACCTGAAGGAGTTCCCGGATGCTTTCGCCCGATGTCGAGGTGGGGCGCCGGCGCTACGAGTTGGCGCGCAGGATGTCGCAGCAGCGGAAGGGATGACCGGAAATGAGTGTGTGGGACGACATCGCGGATACACCGGACGAGGCCGCGAACTTGGCGCTCCGTGCCGAGTTCATGCATGCGATCGGTGAGCAGGTCGAGTGCCGAGGGTGGACTCAGGCCGACGCGGTTCGCGAACTGGGTCTGACGCAGCCTCGCGTGTCGGCGTTGCTCCGCGGGAAGATCAGCCAGTTCAGCCTGGACGCGCTCGTCGTCATCGGCTTGAAGCTCGGGCTCCGCGCGGAAGTCCGGGTGACGGATCCGGGTCCGGTGCTCGCGGGGTAGCGTCGCATCACTGCGGCGGTGTGCCGGCCGACCAGGTGCGGCGCCAGTCCAGCTGGATCCGTGTCGTGGCCACGGCGCCGACGTCGATGGTCCGGAAGTGGTCGGTGAGGTAGCGCAGCTCGTCGTGCGGGGCACCGTCGGGATGCACGGAAACGAGGGCGAGGCGATGGGCCCGGCCCATGTTCTTGCCGAGCATCACCTCGCTGAACGTGACCTCGAACGTGTCGGCCCCGAGGACCCGGCCCTTGACCTCGATGTACACGGTGGAGCCGTCGGGAGCCGTGCTGCGGACGTCGTATCCCTTGTTGTTGTGCGGCATCTCCTCCGGACTGCGGCCCAGCGCGCGCTCGGCGGCGAGGACGGCGTCCACCGCACGCCGCTCGGTGGCGGCGGTGTCGGACGCGTAGCGAGCCACCTCTCCACCCACCAGACCAGCCGGGATCACCACCGCCGCGCCACTGAGTACCGGAGGTTTCGCGGCGAGCCGGCCGCGGGCGTCGAGGAGGCGCATGCGCGCCTCGAGGCGCCGTTCCAGCTCCGCCGCCTGGGCCTCGAGCGCCTCCGGTGAGGTGCGGCGCCTGCGGTCGGGTGTGTCGCGGAGATCCGCGGCTGTCCGGTAGAGGAAGTTGATCTGCTCCGTCAGCCGGACCCGGACCAACTCGCGGGTCTTCGCGACCTCCGGTTCGATCCGGGCGCGAACCTCGGCCGCGTGTTCTGCGACCGCGGAGCCGGACACCCACGCCGCGGCCCGGCGGTCCGCGCCCTCGGCGAGCCAGGACTGGGCGAGGACGCCGGCCGCGACGTCACGCGCACCGTCGGGAAGCGGAACGAGGTCGTTGAACGGACCCGGCCCGGCATCCTCGACGACGCCGTCCGCCGAGACCCGGACGTACTCGAACCGCCGGCCCACGGTGGTCCCCGTCCCGTCGACGACCTCGGCGGCGAGCGCGATCAGGAGATGCGGATCGGTGCCCGGATCCTCGGGATCGAGGAGCACGGTCCCGGCCGCGACGGCATCGCGCCCCGCTCGACCGCCAGCTCGAGGACCGTGTCGAGCAGCGGATGTCCCGGCGCCAACAGCTCGGCGTCGGCGGAGCCGGGTACGTGGGCCTCCTTCGGTTCGAAGGTGACGCGCTGGTAGGCACCGGCGATCGGTTGCGCGGACCGATGGCGCACGGCCGACGGCACGGTGCGGATCTCCAGCCGGCGTCCCTCGCGGGCGGCCATCCGTCCGCCCAGTGCGCGGAACGCACGGTCGAAGCACGCCTGCACGTAGTGCGGCTGGAGGCGACGCGCCTGCGCCTCCTCCATGTCGCGCCGGATCCGTTCCACGTCGGCCGCGGCGAGGCCCTCGCGGGCCAGAGCGCGATCCGCGACGAGCTTGGTGCACCCGTCGGCCACCTGCGCGTCGACGACGCGCTCGATCTCGTCACGTCGGGCCGGATCGTCGCCGTAGCGGATCGCGTCCATCAGGAGTTCGGTGAGTGGTCGGTCCAGGAAGGCCTCACCCAGGACGTCGAACAGCTTGCCGCCGTATGCGAGCCGCTGCTCCTCCATCTTCTCCAGGAGCCGTGCGTACACCTGACCCTCGCGGGTCTGATCAGCGACCAGGTTCCAGAGCCGGCACACCTGTTGTTGCCCGATTCGGTGGATGCGGCCGAACCTCTGCTCGAGCCGATTCGGGTTCCAGGGGAGGTCGTAGTTGACCATGAGGTGCGCGGCCTGCAGATTCAACCCCTCGCCCGCGGCGTCCGTCGCGACGAGCACTGATCGCCTCGGTTCGTTGGTGAACTGTTCGCGGATCCGTTTGCGCTCGAGGCGATGAGTGCCGCCGTGGATGGTCTGTACAGCGTCTTCGGAACCCAGGAGATTCCGCAGGCGTGCCACCAGGTAGTCGAGAGTGTCGCGGTGTTCGGTGAACACGATGAGCTTGCGGTGCCCGCCGTCGGGCGAGCGCAGCTCGTCGAGGTGGAACAGTGACGCGAGCTGTTCCCACTTGCGGTCGATTCCGGCGTCGCGGACCCCGGACGCCAGCTCGACCAGCCGGTCGAGAGCCGCGATCTCGAGGTCGAGCTCGGCGACGGTGCGCGCCGCCGTCGCCGAATCGAGCACATCGTCCTCGAGTAGCTCGACGGCTTCGGCGTCGTACTCGTCCGTGTCGTAGCGAGCCGCATCGCGCAGGAACTGCTTCCCCGCGTCGGAGGACCAATCCGCCTCGGAGAAAGTGCCGTTCGCCATCTCGTCCCGTCGCCGGGAGAGGCGAGCGCGACGGCGCTCCAGGCTGCGCGTGACGGCGTGGCTGCTCGACGCGAGTCGTCGTTGCAGCACTGTCAATGCGAATCCGACGGTGCGCCGCCTCCCGTCCTCGACGGCCTCCGCGCGGTTCATCTCATCCCGCACGTACGCGGTCACCGCCTCGTAAAGCTCCAACTCGGCGGCGGACAACGTGTACGGCACCGTCTGCGCGATCCGCTCGGGGAACAGCGGTCGGCCCTCGAAGGTGAGGAGCTCCTCCTTCACCATGCGGCGCATCAGTCCCGAGGTGTCCCGGCGATGCGAACCCGGGCGGAACTGCCCCGCGAACCGGTCGCGATCGAGGAGAGCGAGGAACGCCTGGAAAGCGTCCTCCTTGCCGGCATGCGGGGTGGCGGACATGAGGAGGAGATGCCGGGTGATCCCGCCGAGCAGTTCCCCGAGGTGGTACCGCTTCGTGCGATGGAGCTCGCCACCGAACCAATTGGCGGACATGCGATGCGCCTCGTCGACCACGACCAGGTCCCAACGGGATCGCTCGAGGTGGGCGCACAGTTCGTCGCTGCGGGCCAGCTGGTCCATCCGGGCGATGAGTACCGGATGGCCGGGGAACAGGTCACCGTCGTGAGAGACCTGGACCAGCTCGCGCGTCAGTACCTGGGCCTCGATACCGAACTTCTCCTTCAGTTCGTCCTGCCATTGGTCGACGAGGCCGCCCGGAGCAACGATGAGAAGACGCTCGCAATCGCCGCGGAGCATCAGCTCCTTGGCGTACAAGCCGGCCATGATCGTCTTGCCCGCGCCCGGATCATCCGCCAGGAGGAAACGTAGCGGGGTACGGGGAGGAGTTCCTCGTACACGGCGCGGATCTGGTGCGGCAACGGCCGCACCGAACTGGTCGAGAGTGCCATCATGGGGTCGAACTGCCCGGCTTTGCGAATGCGCTCGGCCTCCATGGCCGAGGTGAAGACGACCGGGTCGCCGTCGAACCGCCAGCGCGGTCCACTGGCAGTCTCGATCATCGAGAGCTCGCTGGGCGTGAGAACTCGCTCGTCCACGCCTCCGCCGTCGGGGCGATAGGTGATGGTGGCGCTTCCGGACGGGTGGCGCTCCACAGCGATGACTGTGACGTCTTCACCGATCACTCCGCGCACGCGGTCACCGGTGAAATCGTGTCGTCCGCACGTCTCTGATCCGCCATCGGCTTCGCCTCCCCACGAGTGCACAACATGTGAGGCAGACATTACGTTGTGCATCCGACAACCTGGATCAGGTGGATCGTCCCGACTTGAGTTGGAGCACGTACTCCGACTCCTTCGCGTTCCGGGTCGCGACCCTGCGCGCCGGACTGGGGATGACGCAGGACGAACTGGCCGAGCGCTCGGGATTGAGCCGTGGCGCGATCCAGGGCGCCGAGTACGGTCGCGGCGGCCGCCCCGGCGAGTTCAAGAACCCGACACTGAGGACGGTGTACCAGCTCGCGAGAGGTCTGGGTGTGCGGCCGATCGATCTGCTTCCCGACGGTGATCGGCAGGTACAGATCAGGTCGCCCGAGCAGGAATCGCTGGCCGCGAGGGCCGGGGTCGAGGAGGTGTTGGCCGACGTGGTCCGGCAGCGCCTCGGTCGAGACTCCGTCGACTCGTGATGTGACATGAAACATCGTGCGCTGCAACCAAATGCACAACGTGTAGGGCAGACAATGTGATGTGCATCCGGCACCGTGGATCGGGTGAGCGGCGGGGAGATCGAGTGGGGCACCTATGGTGATTCCCTCGGCCGCCGCCTGGTGACGGTGCGCAAGGCGCGCGGCCTGTCGCAGGAGAAGCTCGCCGAGCTGGCGGGGATCCACCGCAACCAGGTCTCGAACATCGAACGCAACGTCAGCTCGAACGACGGCGTCTCGGATCCGCACATGTCGACGGTGTACCGCCTCGCGGCCGCCCTTGACGTGCCGCCGTCGATGCTGCTGCCGGACCTGGATCGACGCGTGCTCAGCCGCTCGCCGGAACAGGAGACGGCCGAGGCGGTGTCGGCGGTCGAGACCGCGTTGCTCGCGGCCCTCGAGAGTCACTGACCGCGGGCCTTCCGGCTGTACGACGCGAATCGGCGGCCCGCGCGATGCGCGGGCCGCCGATCGGTGGAGCAGGGGTTACTTGGCCTTCTTGGCCGTGCCGCAGGTGCGGTACGCGTCCGCGAGGGCGTTGCGCACGTTCTGCTGCTCGGCGAAGATCCCGAAGCCCGCGGCCGAACCGGTGAACACCAGTGCGGCCAGCTGGAACTGGCGGGTGGCCGGATCGCCCGTGGCGATGTCGGCGAACTGCTTGGTGCCACCGGTCACCTGGTCGAGCTTGGCCACCAGGCCCGGCGACGAGCGGTCGATCGCGGTGCGCAGCTGCCCCACGTTGCACGACGTGCCGGGCACGGCGCGCGACAGGTTGGGGTCCGCCGGCTTCGGGGCGGCGGTGGCGAGCAGGGCGCCCGCCAGGGCGATGGCGCCGGTGATGGCGACGGTGGCGGCGGTACGGCGGAAGGTCATGCGGGCCTCTCGGGGGATTCTGTTGTGGATCAGTACTTGTCGCAGGTCGCGATGACCTTGGCGATCTTCGCGTCGATGTCGGCGCGGTTCTCGCGGTAGTAGGTCGCGGCTGCGGGGTTGTCCTTGGTCAGCTTGTCGATGATCTTCTGCCGGTCCTCGGGCTTCGCCGTGAGGAGCTCGGTGGCCTGGGCGCGGCCGCCCGGCGTGGCGTCCATGACGGCGATCGCCTCGGGAGCGACGACCTGGGTGGCGCGCTCGACCTGGGCGACGGTGCACTTGGTGCCGGGGACCTTGTCGTTCGGCGCGGCGGAGGCGACGGCGGGGATCAGTGCGACGGCACCCGCGAGGGCGGCGACGGCGGCGGCGATGCGCGTCCGGTTCATGTCTGTCTCCTGTTCTGGGACCGTCTCGACGAGCGGCCCACGTTCGACGACTGCCCCGGCGAGACTACCGGGCCGACAGGAACGAGGAAAGCGCACGCGGGGTGAAGAACAACCCGGCGCACGGTGACCGCTACCCCTGTTCAGGCCGGTCGAGGGGCGATACTCACTGCGGCTTCTCGCACACGAAGATCGCGGTGCCGGGGAAGATCGCGCCGCGCAGCGGCTCCATTGCCCCCATTCCTCGGTGAACCCCTCCGGCCACTCCGGCTCGATCACATCGACCGCCCGCAGGCCCGCCCCGACGATCTCGCGGATCCGGTCGCCCATCGTGCGGTGGTGCTCGACGTAGGTCGGCGTACCGTCGTCGTCCGTCTCGACGTACGGGGACCGGTCGAAGTAGGAGAGGGTCGCGACCAGGCCGTCGGGGCCGGGGTCGTCGAGGAACATCCAGCGCATCGGGTGGTTCACGGAGAACACGAAGCGTCCGCCCGGCCGCAGCACCCGGTGCGCCTCGCGCATCACCCGCGCCGAATCGGCGACGAACGGGATGCCGCCGAAGGCCGAGCAGACGACGTCGACGGCACCGTCGGGAACCGGGAGGTCCTCGGCCCCCGCCTGGACCAGGAGCGGGTTGTCGCCGCGCACGTGGGGGAGGCCTCGGCGCAGCATTCCGGCCGAGACGTCGATCCCGATCACCGTGGCGCCCCGGGTCGCGAGCCAGCGTGCGCACGGGGCGCTCCTGCAGCCGATCTCGAGGGCGACGGTTCCGGGCCCGACGGTGCCGAGCAGGCCCAGTTCGGATTCGCGGAGCCCCTCGGGGCACCAGACGAACTCCCCGTCGGCCGTATCGACGCCCAGGAACGCGGCGTGCTCCTCGTGGTAGGCCGCGGCGTCCGAGTCCCACCAGGAGCGGTTCGCGGCCTCGGAGCCTGCGCTGTCGTGCCGCATGTCCGGTTTGGGGCGGTAGGTCACCCGTCGACTCTAGTCGTCACGTCCTACAGTCCAGTCTCCTGGATCGCAGATCCGCTAACATCGACCCATGGGTGGAGGCATCAGCGTGGAGGATGAGTTCCAGGTTCCGCCGTCGGTCCGGCGCGCGATGCTGGCCTGGCGAGGCGAGACGGACGGGGTTCGGACGTTGCCGAGGATCGCGGCCGACGCCACGGAGCCGCTGCCCGGTGCGTTCGCCACGGCGGTTGATCACCCGGGCAGCGACCCGGAGCTGGTCGCCGCAGCGCAGCGATTCCTGGCGGGTGAACCGGATGTCGACGGCGCTGCGGTGGCCCTGTACTTGCAGTCGAACCAGTATCACGAGACCTCGGGCCCCGCGCTGCTGGAGCATCTGATCGCTGTCCACGGCCTCGCGTTCGCGGTCGACGCAGCGTTGCGGACGACCACGTTCTGGATCGACACGGTGTGGACCAGCCCCACCAGGGACGCCCTGGTGCGTCACGACGGAGGCTACGGCGCGTACCGGCTGGTGAATTACCTGCCCGTCATTCGCGACGTCGCGGCCCGGGCGACCGACGAGGATTACGCCGCGGTGGTTCAGGCGTGCCGCCGCTTCGACGGCAGCGACCTCGGGCGCATGTACGCCGCGTTCCTGTGCTCCGACCAGGACGACCTGGTGGCGCGCGTGGGCGGTGACATCGGAGAAACGGAGTTGGTCCCTGCGTTCGCGCACACCGTCGAGCACCTCGTCCACGCCACGCGGTCGTTCACCGACTACTCGCGGGCCAACCCGCGGCGGTCCTGCGGACCGCGTTCGTGCGCATGGGGCCGGCCGTGCTGCCCTACTTCGTCGAGGTCTCGCAGCAGACGACGTTCAAGCCGATCGTGGCGCTGGTGATCGACCTCGCCGCGCACCTGCCCACCGACGACGCGGCCGCGTTCGTGCTGCGCGAGCACGCGCGCGGAACCGAGGGCCTGCGCACCCTGATCGAGCGCTTCCCCGGCGCACCCTGCGCGTGCTGGTCGCCGGCGGCGACACGGCGCTGCTCCGCGACGTGGTGGTGCGCAACGTCGACGCCGTGCGTGCGGTGCTCGCTGATCTCGATCCGGACACAGCCGGGACCGTCCGCGCCGTGCTCGACACCGTGCGGGTGTTGCCCGACGCGGGACCCGAGGACGTTCCCGACCTGTTGCGCACGCCGCCCTGGACGCTGCCGCGCACGAAGCCCACCGTTGTTACCGGGTGCAGGTCGAGGACCGACCCTCGTTCGACGGTGCCCCGCCCCGGCTGCCCGAACATGAGATGGACTGGATCCGATCGCTCGCCCGGCATATGCCGCCATCGGTACCCACTGCGCAGGGCGCCGGTCGCGTGACCGATTGGAGCATGTTCCGGGCCGTCGCCTACAGCCTCCCGGCGGCGGAGCTGGAAGCGCTCGTGACGGACCTCGACGTCCGGTCTGCGCCGAGCTACTACCTGGACCCCGCTGTCACCGTCGCCGCGAACAGGTTGGGGGTCGGGGCCTATCCGCTGGTGGTGGCCGCGAGCCGCAGGATCGGCGAGGGCGCGGCGGCCGCCGAGGCGTACTTGGGAGCAGAGCTCACCACGATCATGGCTGAACTCGCACAGGGCAAGGGCGCCCGCCGAGCCACCGGCCGAGAGTGGCTGCATCACCACGGGCCTGAGGCCGTGCGCTACCTCGTGCCGGCCGCGGTCGGGAAGGTGAACAAAGCGCGGGCCACCGCTCAGGCTGCCCTGAGGTTCATCGCGGATGCGCACGGCGCCGACGCGGTCCGCGCGGGCGCCGCCGAGTTCGATGCGCCGGTGCGGGCCGCGATCGACGCGCTCCTCGACACCGACCCGGCCACCGAGCTGCCGGCTCGGATGCCGGTGTCGCCGCCGTGGCTCAATCCCGCGGGCCTACCCCAACTCGTCCTCGCCGACGGCGCCAGGGCGGTACCGCGCGGCGATGCCGTGCACCTGGTCACGATGCTGCAGCTCTCCGACGACGAACGGCCCTACGTGGGCATCGACCGCGTGCGCGCCGGCCTCGACCCGGAGTCCGCGGCGGCGTTCGCGTGGGAGGTTTTCGAGCAGTGGCTCGCAGGGGAGCACCGCCGAAGGACGCCTGGGTACTCGCGGGCCTGGGGTGGCTCGGCGACGACGACACCGCCCGGCGACTCGCGCCGATGATCGCGAAGTGGCCGGGGAGAGCCAACACAAGCGCGCCGTGGCGGGCCTGGGCGTGCTCGCCGCGATCGGCACCGATGTCGCGCTGATGCAGCTGCACCGAATCTCGCTGCGGGTCAAGTTCAAGGCGCTCAAGGAGCGCGCCCAGGAACGGATCGCCGAGATCGCCGAGGGACTGCGGCTGACCACCGACGAACTGGCCGACCGCCTCGTCCCCGACTTCGGCCTCGCCGCAGACGGCACCCTCGTGCTCGACTTCGGGCCGCGCGCGTTCGTCGTCGGGTTCGACGAGCAGCTGCGCCCCACCATTGCCGACGACACCGGTAAACCGCGCAAGTCGCTGCCGAAGCCCGCGGCCTCCGACGATGCGGAGCTCGCCGCCGCGGCGACCAAGGCCTTCGCGGCGCTGAAGAAGGACGTGCGCACCGCGGCGAGCGACCAGGTCGCCCGGCTGGAGGCGGCGTTGCGCGCGCAGCGCCGATGGTCGGCGGGCGACTTCCGGACGTACCTGCTCGAGCACCCGCTGCTCGTGCATCTCGTGCGTCGCCTGCTGTGGGGCGTGTACCCCGATCATGACGCGGCGAGCGCACCGTCGACCGCGTTCCGGGTGGCGGAGGACCGGACTTTCGCCGATGTGGACGACGAGACGTACAACCTGCCCGATGACTCCGTGATCGGGCTCGTGCACCCGCTGCACCTCGACGCGGACGTCCTCGCCGCGTGGTCGGAGGTGTTCGCCGACTACGAACTGCTGCAGCCGTTCCCGCAGCTGGGGCGACCGGTGATCGCGCTCACTGAGGAGCAGCGTGCGGCCTCCGACCTCGTCGCGGACTTTCGCGTGACGGCACCCACCCGGGCCTTCCTCGGTCTCACCAAAGCCGGGTGGAACCGCGGCGCACCCATGGATGCGGGCGTCGAGGAGGACATGTGGATCGCCGCGGGCGAGCGTCGGGTCACCCTCGGACTCGACCAGGGCATCGTCGTGGGTGATCCCGACGCGCTCGGCGAGGAACAGACCGTTACCGGGATCACCGTCGACGAGGGCGTGTTCGGTGACCTGCCCGCCATCGCCGTGAGCGAGCTTCTCGCCGCGCTGCAGCGGATCGGCACCCGGTGACCCACGAGCAGGTGCAGCGCCCACCCGCCGAGGTGCGGTACGCCGCCGAACTGGCGGAGCTCGCGGCGGGGGACACCGCGCAGCGCCCGCCGGGCTGGGCGCTGAGCCTGCGCGCCGCCCGCACGTTCATCGTCGGCGACGGTGCCGGCATCACCCGCAAGTTCGTGGGCGATATCGCCCTCATCGAACGTGCCCTGGTGACCCTGGCCACCGGCCGTGGCCTCATGCTGATCGGCGATCCGGGGACCGCGAAATCGCTGCTCTCGGAGCTGATCTCCGCCGCCGTGAGCGGCGCCTCCACGCTCACCGTCCAGGGCAGCGCGGCCACGACCGAGGACCAGATCCGTTACGGCTGGAACTACGCGCTGCTACTCAGCGAGGGGCCCAGCGAGGCATCGCTCGTGCCCGCACCGCTGCTCACGGCGATGCGCGAGGGGCGGCTCGTGCGGTTCGAGGAGATCACCCGCTGCGCCCCGAGGTGCAGGACACGCTGCTGTCCGTGCTGTCCGATCGGGTTCTCGCCGTGCCCGAGCTCGGCGCGGCCGGACAGTTCTTCGCCCGTCCCGGCTTCAACGTGATCGCCACCGCCAACACCCGCGATCGGGGGGTCAACGAGATGAGCGCCGCGCTCAAGCGCCGCTTCAACTTCGAGACCGTGTTCCCGATCCGGAACTTCGACACCGAGTTGGCCCTGGTGCGGTCCGAGGTGACGACACTGCTGCGCGAGTCGGGAGTGCCCGTCGACCCCGAGCCCGACCTCACCGGCGCCCTGGTCACGCTGTTCCGGGAACTGCGCGAGGGCCGAACCGCCGAGGGGCGCGCCGTCGACGCGCCCCGCGCCACCATGAGCACGGCGGAAGCGATCACCGTCGGCCATGCCATCGGGGTGAGCGGCTGGTACCTGCACGAACGCCCCGGTGACGCCGCCGATCTCGTGGCGGCCCTCGCCGGCACCGCAGCGAAGGACAACGCCGACGACGTGGTGAAGATCCGCCGCTACCTCGACGGCCTGTCGGCACGCACCGGCGACGTGTGGGCCCGCCTGCACGCCGAGCGGCACCGCCTGCCGGAGGGCTGAACATGCCTGCGGCGGATGGGGCCGTGCGCCTACTGGGCGTGCGCCACCACAGCCCCGCGTGCGCCCGATCGGTCCGTGATTCGATCCTCGAGGGCCGCCCCGCGCGCGTCCTGATCGAGGGACCCGCCGACTTCACCGATCGAATCGGCGAACTGCTGCTCGGCCACACGCCGCCGGTCGCGCTCTACAGCTACCTTCGCACCGACGAGCGTTCCGTCGCCTCCTACGCGCCGTTCTGCGAGCACTCGCCGGAGTGGGTCGCGCTGCACGCGGCGAAACAGGTGGGGGCGGAGACGATCTTCATCGACCTGCCGGCTTGGCACCCCGCGTTCGACGGCCGTGCCAACCGCTACGGCGACGCCGAACGTCGGTACGCCGCGGCGATGGACCGGCTGTGCGCCGCGTTCGCCGTCGATTCCGTGGACGCGCTGTGGGACCATCTCGTGGAACTGCCCGCGGAGAGGATGACGACCGAGGCTCTGCGCGAGCGGCTCGACGGCTACTTCGAGGCACTGCGCGGCAACACCGCCGCGTCACCGTCCGACGCTGAGCGGGAGAGCTACATGCTCGAATGGATCCGTTGGGCACGGGCGTTGCCCGGCGACACGTTCGTGGTGACCGGCGGATTCCATCGGCCGGCCCTGCTGCGCGGTTTGTCCGAACCCCTCGCCTCGCCGCCTACCCGCCCGCGGGTGCCGGCACCCCGCAGCAGCCCGACGGCGGCGCGCCCCGCCGCGGGACGTACGTGATCCCGTACAGCGACCGACGGCTCGACGCGTTTGGTGGCTACCAGTCGGGGATGCCGTCGCCGGGGTACTACCGCTGGCTGTGGCGCGGCGATGCCGCATCGGCCGCGGAAGCCGCGGTGCGGGGCGTCGTGGCGCGGCTGCGCACCGCGGGCCTTCCGGTGTCGTCGGCCGACCTCGTCGCGGCGGGGACCCTGAGCCGTGGGCTCGCAGACCTTCGCGGCCACCGCACCCCGAGCCGCACGGACGTGCTCGACGGGCTGGTGGGGGCGCTCATCGCCGACGACCTGCCGGCACCCCCGCCGTGGATCACGCGCGGCGCGATCGCGGACGGCGCCCACCCGGCCATCACCGCGATGGTCCAGGTACTCACCGGTGACGCCGTCGGACGCCTGCACCCGGACACCCCGACGCCGCCGCTCGTGGGCGCCGTCGAGGCCGAGCTGGCCGCCCTGGGCCTCTCGGACGGCGAGCACCACCTCGATCTCGGTGACCCGCGGGATCAACGCCGCAGCGCGGCCCTGCACCGCCTGCGCATCCTCGGCATTCCCGGCCCGCGTCTCGACGACGGCCTCGGCTCGGTCACTCACGTGCGGCTCGCCGAGCGATGGACCCTGCGGCGCGGCGACGACTGGCGACCCGCCCTCATCGAGGCCGGCGCACACGGTCCCGGACCGGCGGAGGCGGCGGCGTTCGTCCTGCGTGACCGGCTGCACGACGCCGACCTCGCGGCGCTCGCGGGTGTGCTGTTCGATGCGCTGCTGTGCGCGCTCGGCGACCTCGTGGCGGACGTACTCGGCGGCGCCACAGGTCTCATCGACAGTGCGCACGACCTGGCCGGTCTCGCCCGGGTGGGCCGCACCGCGTTGGCCCTGTGGCGGCACGGGGAGGCGTTCGCCGCGGCCCACGAGACCGCGTTGCTGGCCCTGGCGGCGGCGGCCGCCGATCACGCCGCGGACCTGCTTTACGACACCGTGCACGGCGGTCGGGCTCCCGAGGGAGCGGGCGAGGCAGTCGTGCTGATCCGCGACCTCGCCCGCCACGGCGACCGCGCCGACCGGACCGACCTGATCGGCGATGTGGCAGCGCTCGCCGTGAGTTCCGCGCCCCGCTCGTGCGCGGCGCGTGCACAGGCCTCGGCTGGTCACTCGGCACCGTCGACGCGACCACCACGACCGCCAGGCGCCCCGGCCCCGACGGTCTCGGCGACTGGCTGACGGGACTGTTCACAGTGGCCAGGCAGGAGGCGCTCGACGATCAGGATCTGCTGCGCGCCATCGACGGCGAGCTCGCAGACATGACCCACGACGAGTTCCTCCGCGCGCTGCCCGCGTTGCGGGAGGCCTTCGAACACTTCCCGCCTCGCGAACGGGAACGCATCGCCCAGACGGTGCTCGCGGTGCGCGGACATCGCCCCGACCGCCACACGGCCCGTGAGTTGCTGCGCGCACAGTCGGACCCGGTCGCCGCCGCGCACGCCGCCCAGCAGGAGGCCCGCATCGTCGCCGAACTGGACGCGGACGGCCTGCGATGAGCGACGAGCAGACCCTGACCCGCTGGCGCCTGGTGCTCGGCGAGCCCGCGGATGCCTGCGCGGACCTGTCCGACGTCGACCGTGCTCGCGACGCCGCGATCGACTGGCTGTACGGCACCGACCCCGACCGGGAGCGCCGCGGCGTGCGCCGCTCCGGCGGCCGGGGCAGCTCCACCGTGGACCCCGTGACCTGGCTCGACGACATCGCGACACTGTTCCCGCGGGAGACGGTGGAGCGGCTGCAGCGCGATGCCATCGAGCGCTTCGAGATCGTCGACATCCTCACCGATTCCGCGGCGCTGCAGCGGGCCGAACCGAGCCGGGCCCTGCTGCGGGCCGTGCTGCGCACCAAGCACCTGATGAACCCCGACGTGCTCACCGCGGCCCGCCGCATCGTCGAGCAGGTCGTGTCCGAACTCCTGGAACGCCTGCGGCCGGAGCTGCGGGCGAGCTTCCACGGCACCACCTCGCCGCGCCGCGCCCGGACCGGCCGGGCAGCCGACTTCGACTGGCGATCGACGATCGCGCGGAACCTGCGGCACTACGACCCCGCCACCGGTGCCCTCCCGATCCAGCGCCCCGTGTTCGGGGAGCGCACCACCCGGCACCTGCAGTCGTGGCAGGTGGTGCTGCTGGTCGATCAGTCCGGGTCCATGGTCGATTCGGTGATCCACGCCGCGGTGACCGCCGCGTGCCTGTGGTCGATGCCCGGCGTGCGGCCGCACCTCGTGGCCTTCGACACCGCCGTGGTCGACCTCACCGATGACGTGACCGATCCCGTGGAACTGCTGATGCGGGTGCAGCTCGGCGGGGGCACCGACATCGCCCGGGCCGTGGCCCACGGCGCCTCGCTGGTCACCGAGCCGCGCCGGTCCATCGTGGTGCTGATCAGCGATCTGTACGAGGGCGGCAGCTCCTACATGCTGCTGCGGACCGTGGGGGAGCTCGTCGCGCAGGGCACCGTGGTGCTCGTGCTCCCCGCACTCGACGCCGACGCGGCACCCGCGTACGACCGCGAGCTCGCCCAGCGGCTGGCCGATCTGGGCGCGCACGTGGGCGCAATGACGCCCTCCCACCTGGCACTCTTCGTGGCGGAGTGCCTGGCCGGGCGGCCGCCGGGGGCGGCGTCCTGATGGGCCGCCCCGATCTCGCGCCGCTCACCGAGGAGACTCTCGCGGCCCTGACCAATCGCGGCCTGGTGAAGCGGGCGGTGAAGGAACTCGCCGCCGGCGCGCTCACCGGGCGTGCTGAGGAAGCCGACGGTGCGCTCGTCGGGGAGTTCGGGGACGTGCGGACGGTCCTCCCGCCAGCGGGGATCGACGCTGCGCGCTGCACCTGCGGGGCGAGTGGGGTGTGCCGGCACGTGGTCATGCTGGTGCTGGCGGCACGGGCCGAGGGTGCCGAGCAGCCGGCGCCTCCGACGCAACCGTGGTCGCCCGCGACGTTCGACGACGATGCCCTGCGGGCCCGCTTCGGGGAGAGGGCGGTGCGCCGGGCCGCGACGGTGCGACGGTCCGGCATCGACGCCGTCGTTCGGCGCGGAGCCCGGCCGAGCGTCGTCCTGCCGACGGCGACGGTGATCTTCCTGTCCGCCGGCGACCCCGGGCTCGTGCTGCGCGACGCCGTCGCCGACGACGTGCCACATCTGGCGTGCCTCGCGGTCTGGTCGTTCCGGGAGGCGGACGGTGCCGCGGCCGCCGCCGGTGACCGGGTCGAGGTGCGTCTGACCGCCGGCACCGCGGCGACCGCGTCGTTCACCCCGCCGCCGCGGCTCGACGGCCTCGCCGAACGGCTCCTGCGGAGCGGTTGCGCGGATGCCGACCCGGTGCTCGTGGCGGCGGTGGCCGCCGCCGCGGCGCAAGCCCGCGTTGAGGGCCGGGTATGGCTCGCCGACGTGTGCGACGACATCGTCGACCAGTGGCGGGCCTACGCCGATCGTTCGGCCGTGCACGATCCGCTGCGCGCCGCGGGCCTGCTGGCGGAGCTGTGGGCCCGCCTCCGCGCTGCGACCGTGCCCGGGGCTGTGATCGCGCGGATCGTCGGCGCCGATACAGCGGGGGACACCCGCCTGCGGACCGCGACGCTGATCGGGCTCGGTGCCCGCGTGCGTGCCACTGGTAGATCCGCCATGGTCGAGGTGTTCCTCGCGCACCGCGACGGGGTGCTCGTGGCCGGTCAGCGCTGGACCTCACCGGACGACGCGCCGTTGCGTGGGTCCGACCTCGCCCAGCGGCGCCTCGGTGGCACTGCGCTGAGCACGCTCGCTGCCTCGAGCGTGGTCTCGCAATCGCTGAGTCGCGCCCCTAACGGGCGGGTCCGGTTCGGCCGGGGGCGAGTGGGGCCGCCTCCGTTCTCCCCGTCGGCGACGGCTGGGATCGGCTGCCCACCGGACTCGCCTTCGACGATGCGGTTGCCCTCCGCGAGCACTTGCGGACCCGGCCGATGCCGCTGCTCCGCGCACGACTCGCGGCGGACGGCCTGGTCGTTCTCCGCGGCCTGACCGCCCGCTCGGTGCGGTACTCGCCCGGGGCACAGGTGCTGACGGTGGAGGCCTACGATCGCACCGGCGCCGCGGTGGTGATCGAGCGCGAGCACCGCGCGGAGGTGCCCGGCGCGCTCGCGGCGCTCGCAGCGGCAGCGACCGACGGGATGTCACTGCAGGTCGCTGGATTCGCCCTCGTGCGGGGCGGGACGGTGTGCGTCGATCCGGTGGCGGTCCGGACGCCGGTGGGCACCTTCGTACTCGACCTTGCCGACGATGCCGCCGACGAGAGAGTCGGACCGGTGGGTGGGCCATACGACGGCGGGGTGTGCCGTGCGGTGTTCGAGGTGCTGGCGGAGGTCGCCCACGTGGGCCTGGACGCGATGACAGCGGCACGGCGGCAGCGGCTGGGAGATGCGTCGGCGGCACTGCGCGCCGCCGGATTCGCGACCGCGGCCGGCGATGTCGCGGACGTCGCCGCAGCCGGAAGGCCCGAGGCGTGGTTGCGGGCGGCGACGCTGATCGTTGCTCTCGAGGAAACCGAATGGGGCGGTTTGCCCAGCTAGCGGGGCGTGGAGTAGCCTGGGACACGCGTGTGCCCATGCGTGCGCGATTTCGACCCAACTACGAGCACCTTGTCCGGAGCAACTTACCCAATGCCCACCACTACTGTTACGTCCCCGCAGGTCGCCGTCAACGACATCGGCACCGCGGAGGACTTCCTCGCTGCGATCGACGCGACGATCAAGTACTTCAACGATGGCGACATCGTCGAGGGCACCATCGTCAAGGTCGACCGTGACGAGGTCCTCCTCGACATCGGTTACAAGACCGAAGGCGTCATCCCCTCCCGCGAGCTGAGCATCAAGCACGACGTCGACCCGTCCGAGGTCGTCAACGTCGGCGACGCGGTCGAGGCCCTCGTCCTCACCAAGGAGGACAAGGAAGGCCGCCTGATCCTGTCCAAGAAGCGTGCGCAGTACGAGCGCGCCTGGGGCACGATCGAGGAGCTCAAGGAGAAGGACGAGGCCGTCAAGGGCACCGTCATCGAGGTGGTCAAGGGTGGTCTCATCCTGGACATCGGCCTCCGCGGCTTCCTCCCGGCCTCGCTGGTCGAGATGCGTCGCGTGCGCGACCTCCAGCCGTACATCGGCAAGGAGATCGAGGCGAAGATCATCGAGCTCGACAAGAACCGCAACAACGTGGTCCTGTCGCGCCGTGCGTGGCTCGAGCAGACCCAGTCCGAGGTCCGCAGCGAGTTCCTGCACCAGCTGCAGAAGGGCCAGGTCCGCAAGGGCGTCGTGTCCTCCATCGTCAACTTCGGTGCCTTCGTGGACCTGGGCGGCGTCGACGGCCTGGTGCACGTCTCCGAGCTGTCCTGGAAGCACATCGATCACCCGTCCGAGGTGGTCACCGTGGGCGACGAGGTCACCGTCGAGGTCCTCGACGTCGACCTGGACCGCGAGCGTGTCTCGCTGTCGCTCAAGGCGACCCAGGAGGATCCGTGGCGCCAGTTCGCCCGGACCCACGCCATCGGCCAGATCGTGCCCGGCAAGGTCACCAAGCTCGTCCCGTTCGGCGCGTTCGTGCGCGTCGAGGAGGGCATCGAGGGCCTCGTCCACATCTCGGAGCTGGCCGAGCGCCACGTCGAGGTCCCGGACCAGGTCGTCTCGGTCGGCGACGATGCGATGGTCAAGGTCATCGACATCGATCTCGAGCGTCGGCGTATCTCGCTGAGCCTCAAGCAGGCCAACGAGGACTACACCGAGGAGTTCGACCCGTCGAAGTACGGCATGGCCGACAGCTACGACGAGAACGGCGAGTACATCTTCCCCGAGGGCTTCGATCCCGAGACCAACGAGTGGCTCGAGGGCTTCGACAAGCAGCGCGAGGAGTGGGAGGGTCGCTACGCCGAGGCGGAGCGTCGCCACAAGATGCACACCGCGCAGATGGAGAAGTTCGCCGCCGACGAGGCCGCCGAGGCCGCTGCCGGCGGTCCCGCCGCGGGTGGCGCGAACTACTCGAGCGAGTCCGCCGACCGTGGCGGCAACGACGCTCCGCAGAGCACCGGCGGTTCGCTGGCCAGCGATGCGCAGCTCGCCGCTCTCCGCGAGAAGCTGTCGGGCAACGCCTGATCCGCTTCACCGCTCAGCCGGGAACGCCCCGCACCCTCTCGAGGGTGCGGGGCGTTCCGTTTCCGGACTCCTAATTGAGGCGGTCGCCCGTGTCGGGGTGGAACAGGTGCACGGCCGGCTCGACCTGAGCAAGCCGCACCCCGTCGCCGATGCGGGCCGGGGTGCGCCGAGGGCACCGCGACACCAGTGTCACCGGGGCGCCGTCGACACCGGTCACGTCGGGGTCCTCGACCCGCGCGTACACGAAGGTGTCGCTGCCGAGGTCCTCCTTGATCGCGACGGTGCCCGCCACCCCCGCGTCCGGCCCGGCGAGACCGAGGCTCTCGGGCCGGATCCCGACGGTGACGCGATCCAGGCCGGAGGTGCGCAGGGCCGCCTGCGCGTCGGCGTCCAGGTCGACGGTGCCGCCGGCGACCGCGATCGCGCCGTCGCGGACGGGCGCCGTGAAGAGATTCATCGCCGGCGAGCCGATGAAGCCGGCCACGAAGGCGTTGCGGGGTCGGTCGTAGAGCTCGGCGGGTGTCGCGAACTGCTGCAGCACGCCGAACTTCAGCACCGCCACGCGGTCGCCCATCGTCATCGCTTCCACCTGGTCATGGGTCACGTACACCGTGGTCGTGCCCAGGCGTCGCTGCAGCGCGGCGATCTGCGTGCGGGTCTGCACCCGCAGCTTGGCGTCGAGGTTCGACAACGGCTCGTCCATGCAGAAGACCTGGGGCTCGCGGACGATCGCGCGGCCCATGGCCACGCGTTGCCGCTGCCCGCCGGACAGCCGCGCCGGCTTGCGGTCGAGGTACTCCGTGAGGTCGAGCAGCTTCGCGGCCTCGGCGACCTTCTGCTTGCGCTCGTCGAGCGGGACGCCGCGCATCTTGAGCGCGAAGCCCATGTTCTCGCCGACCGTCTTGTTCGGGTACAACGCGTAGTTCTGGAAGACCATCGCGATGTCGCGGTCCTTGGGCGCGACGCCCACCATGCTGCGGCCCCCGATGGAGATGGCCCCGGAGTCGATCTCCTCCAGGCCGGCGAGCATGCGCAGCGCGGTCGACTTGCCGGAGCCGGACGGCCCGACCAGGACGACGAATTCGCCGTCGGCGATGTCGAGGTCGAGCGAGTCGACGGCGAGGGTCTCGGCGCCGGGGTAGACGCAGCACGCCTTGTCGTACGTGATGGAAGCCATGGGGTCCTCCTGGGACTGTGCGAGGGGTCGAAGGGGTTGCGGCTACTTGATGGCGCCGAAGGACAGGCCGCGGACCAGCTTGTTCTGGGCGATCCACCCGCAGATGACCACGGGGAGGGCGGCCAGCACGGAGGCGGCGGACAGCTTGGCCCAGAACAGGCCCTGCCCGGACATGAACCCGGTGAGGGCCACCGGCATGGTCTGGGCGTTGACCGCGGTGAGGTTCACCGCGAAGAAGAACTCGTTCCACGAGAAGATGACGCAGATCAGCGCGGTGGCGGCGATGCCGGGGGAGATGATCGGGAGGATCACCTCGCGGACCGACGTCCACAGACCCGCGCCGTCCATGCCCGCGGCCTCGAGCAACTCGCTGGGGACCTCGAGGAAGAACGATCGCATCATCCACACGGCGATCGGCAGGTTCATCGCCGTGTAGAGGATCACCAGCGTCCAGATGTTGTCGAGCATCCCGATCCGCCCGACGATCACGTACAGCGGGATGATCGCCGCCACGATCGGCAGCATCTTGGTGCTGATGAAGAAGAACAGCGCGTCCTGCGTCTTGCGGACCGGCCGGAGCGAGAGGGCGAACGCCGCCGGCACCCCGAGCACCAGCACGAGCGTGGTCGAGACGACCGTCGCGAACACGGAATTGAGCAGGGGGACTGCGATGCCGGAGTCGAAGACGGCCGTGAACTGATCCAGGGTGGGCACGAAGAACAGGGTCGGCGGCCGCGTCGCCGCGTCGCTCTCCTGCTTGAACGCCGTGAGCACCATCCAGAGCACGGGGAAGAAGAAACCGATCGCGATGATCCAGGTGAGCGCGGTGAGCGCCCCGCCCTTGGGATCCCGCCGGCGACGGGGAACGATGGTGGTGGACATCAGGCTGCTTCCTCTCCGGCGCCGAAGCTCTTGAAGATCAGGCGGATCGCGAGCGTCGCGACGACGATCGTGCCGATCACGGTGACGACGCCCATGGCCGCGGCCTGGCCGATGTCGAAGCCGAGGAAGGCACGCTGATAGATGTAGAAGGGCAGGTTGGAGCTGGCGACGCCCGGCCCGCCCGAGGTCATCATGTAGACCGCGTCGAAGGTGTTCACCAGGTAGATCGCGCCCAGGACCGCGCCCAGCTCGATGAAGCGCCGCAGGTGCGGCAGCGTGAGCTCGCGGAACAGCCGCACGCTGGTGGCACCGTCGACCCGCGCGGCCTCCTGCACGTCCCGGGGCATGGACTGCAGGCCCGCGAGGATGAGCAGCATCATGAACGGGGTCCACTGCCAGACGAGCTCGGCGACGACGGAGGCGAGCGGGTACTCGCTGAGCCAGTCGACGTGGATGCCGAGCGGACTGAGCACCCACGCGAGCAGTCCGTTGGTGGGGGAGAGCAGGCTCGTCTTCCACAGCAGCGCGGCCGCGACGGGTGTGACCAGGAACGGGGTGATGAGCAGCGTGCGAACCACTCCGCGTCCCAGGAACTTCCGGTCCAGCAGCAGCGCGAGGATCAGGCCGAGGATCACGGACAGCACGACGGTGCCGACGATGAGCAGCACGGTGTTGAGCGTGACCGTCCAGAACTGGGTGTCCCGGAAGACCTCGACGTAATTGCCCAGCCAGTTGAACTTCCGCGATCCGGGTCGCACCAGGTTCCACGACTGCGTGGAGTAGTACAGCGTCACCAGGAACGGGATCTGCGTGACGACGACCATGAAGATCAGCGCGGGCAGCAGCGGCCCGCGTCGCCGCCACGCCTCGGCGCGGGTGATCCGGTCGCGCTTGGAGCGCAGGGGGTGGCCGACCCTTGTGCAGTCGGCGAACTGGTCGTGGTCATCGTGCTGCTCCCGTCCGGTCCTGGCTCTCGCGGTAGCTCTTCCCGACCACCTCGGCATACTTCTGCGACTGGGCCAGCGCGTCGTCGACGGAGATCTGCCCGGCGATCGCGGCGCTGATCTGCTGGCTGACCCGCGTGCCGAGGTCCTGGAACTCGGGGATGGCGAGGAACTGGATGCCGGTGTACGGCACCGGCTTCAGCGTGGGTTTCGACTGATCGGCCGCGAGCATCGAGTCGAGCGTCTGCTGGGCGAAGGTCGACGACAGCTCCTTGTAGGCGGGCAGCTCGTAGGTCGAGAGCCTGCTGCCCGGCGGGACCCGGCTCGGTCCCAGCTCGTCGGCGACGTGCGCGATGTACTGCTTGCTCGTCATCCAGGAGACGAACTTCCACGCGTCCGAGGCCCGTTCGCTCTTCGCCGGAATGCCGAGCGACCAGGTGTAGAGCCAGCCGTTGCCGGACTTGGCCATCTTCGGCGCGGGGAGGTAGCCGACCTGCCCGGCGATCTTCGAGGTCTCGGGGCTCTCCAGTGAGGAGACGGCGGCGGTGGAGTCGTACCACATCGCGGCCTGCCCCTGCGCCAACAGGTTTCCGCATTCCTGGAAGCCGGTCGACGCGGCGCCCGCCTCGCCGTAGTCCCGCACCGTGTCGACGTAGAACTTCACCGCGTCGCGCACTTCGGGGGAGTCGAACTGCGGGTTCCACTGCTCGTCGAACCAGCGGCCGCCGAAGGCGTTGATCACCGTGTTGAGCGGGGCCAGCACCTCGCCCCACCCGGGCTTGCCGCGCAGGCAGATTCCCGCGACGTCGCGCGAGTGCAGCTTGCGGGCCGCCTCGGCGACCTCGGCCACGTCGGCTCCGCGGGCAGGCTGATGCCCGCCTGCGCGAACATCTGCTTGTTGTACATGAGGAAGGACGACTCGCCGTAGAACGGGACGGAGTACATCCGGCCCTGGTACGAGAGCGCCTCACGCAGCGTGGGAATGAAATCGCCCGGGTCGTACGACGGGTCACGGTCCATGAAGGTGGACAGGTCGGTGAGCCAGCCGTTCTGTGCCCACATCCGGGTCTCGTAGTTGCTGATCATCACCACGTCGAACTCGCCGCCGCCGGTGGAGACCGAGGCGGTGATCTTGGCGCGCGCCTCGTTCTCCGAGAGCGTGACGAACTTGAGTTTCACGCCGGGGTTGGCGCGTTCGAACTCGGGGGCCAGGCCCACCGCGTCCGTCATCTGCGAGTTCGACACCATCGCGACGGTGACGGCGGAATCGCCCCCGTCGGTGAACACACCTGCGCCGGAGCAGCCGGCGAGCAGCGCCGTTGCGGCGACCAGGCCGCCCGCGGCCGTGATATGGCGTCTTACGGATCTGCGGATCACGGTCATCCCTTCTGTTCGGTGAGCAGCCACTGCGCAGTGGTTCGGTCCGTGACCAGAGCGGTCGCGAAGCCGCCGCGCAGGGCGCCCAGGATCGATTCCCGGCGGTGCTCCCCGCCGGAGGTGAGAATTGCTGTGGGGCAACGCCGGATGTCCTCCAGCGGTACCGAGACGGTGCGTTCGACGAGCGACGAGACGACGGGCGCACCGTCGATCCCGTAGAACCGGCCGCCGATCTCGCCGACGGCCCCGAGGTCGCGCAGCTCGCCGAGGACCTCGGTGTCGATGTACGCACCCTCGAAGAGGGTCGTCGAGGTGGAGACCGACCCGACGCCGAAGAGCATCACCTCCGCGGAGCGGGCGGCCGCGAGCGCCTGCGAGACGATGGAATCGCGCTCCAGGGCCCGCACGGTGTCCGGGTCCGCGAACAGCGGTGCCACGAGGCGGACGGGCCGGGCGCCGAGGCGCTCGGAGAAGCGCGCAAGGGCGTGGTCGACGCCGGTGTGGTACTCGACGGAGGTCATCGAGCCGTCCATCTGCACGACGCGGGCGCAGGCCGCGGCGCCGCCGAGTGCGTCCGCGACGGCCACCTGCTCGGGCCCCCAGGTGAACCCGAAGGTGTCCGTCGGCTGCAGGCGACGGGCCAGCAGCGAGGAGCCCGCGCGGCCCAGCGCCGCGTCGCCCGACGGCGTCCCGTCGGCGTCCTCGTCGATGATCATCGCCTCGGTGAGCCCGAAGGCCGCCTCCAGATCGCGCTCGAGATCCGGGTGGATGGAGTCCGCGAGGTGCGCGGGCGCGGCGACCGTCACGGTGACGAGCCCCTGCGCGCGGGCCCGGGCGACGAGCCGGCCGGCGGTGGGACGGGAGACACCCAGCCGCTCGGCGATCTGCGCCTGGGTGAGCCCCTCGAGGTGGTACATCGTGGCCGCGCGCACCAGCAGGCGCAGATCGTGGCCGGGTTCCCGGAAGTGCGCTGCGGTGATGTCACCCGATGCTCCGTCGATAGTGTGAGCAAATGCTCACTAGCGGTGATTCTGCTCACTACGCTAACATCGGTGGTGTGATCCAGGCAACAGTTTTGAAGGAAATGCGCGCCAGCGTGCTGCACCCCGGGGGACGGATGGCCGTCGAATCGAGGCCCGTCCCGGCACCCGACCCCGGCGACGTGCTGGTCGAGGTCGCGGCCGTCGGCGTGTGCGGCTCCGATACCCACTACCTGCGCCACGGACGGATCGGCGAGTTCGTGGTGACCGACCCGATCGTGCTCGGGCACGAGGCGTCCGGGCGGATCGTGGCGGTCGGCGAGGGCGTCCCCGCCGAGCGGATCGGGGAGCGCGTCTCCATCGAGCCGCAGCGCCCCGACCCGCACAGCCAGGAGACCCTCCGCGGCGAGTACAACCTCTGCCCGGCCATGCGGTTCTACGCCACCCCGCCGGTCGACGGAGCGCTGGCCGAATACGTGACCATCGGATCGGCGTTCGCGCACGCGGTCCCGGACTCGGTGTCCGACGAGGCCGCGGCGCTGTTCGAGCCGCTCTCCGTCGGGATCGCCGCGCTGCGGAAGGCGGCCGTCGGCCTCGGCGGATCGGTGCTCATCGCCGGCGCCGGGCCTATCGGCCTGCTCTGCGCGCAGGTCGCGCGAGCCTCGGGGCTCACGCGGATCGTGGCGACCGACCCCGATCCCGCGCGGCGCGCGGCGGCCGAGCGCTTCGGTGCCACGCGCACCGTCGACCCGGGGGTGGACGCGCCCGCCGTGGGGGACGGATTCGACGCCTTCATCGACGCGTCCGGGGCGCCGCCCGCGATCCGCGCGGGCATCCCCGCCGTCCGCCCCGGCGGCCGGATCGTCTTGGTGGGCATGAGCGCCGACGAACTCGAGCTCCCCGTGTCGCTGATCCAGGCGCGCGAGATGATCCTCACGGGCGTCTTCCGCTACGCGAACACCTGGCCGACGGCGATCGCGCTCGCGGCGAGTGGTCGCGTCGACCTCGACGGGATGGTGACCGGGCGCTTCCCGCTGGAGCGGGCCGACGAGGCGCTGAACGCCGACCAAGCCCCGGGCAGTATCAAGGCCGTCGTCCATCCCGGCCGCACCGGCACCGAACCGCACACCCAGGAGCAGTGATGAGCGCACCGATCGACCTGACCCCGGCCGCCCTCCCCGCGGTCACGGGCGCCACCGTGCCCGCCTACGACCGCGCCGCGGTGCGGCCCGGCATCGTCCACTTCGGCGTCGGCGGCTTCCACCGCGCCCACCAGGCCGTTTACGTCGACCGGCTGCTCGGCGCCGGTGGCGATGCCGCGGGCTGGGGCATCCGCGGCGTCGGACTCCGGCCCGCCGACGCCGCGATGCGCGACGCGCTCGTCCCGCAGGGCGGGCTCTACACGCTCACCCTCAAGCATCCCGACGGTGCCGTGGAGACCTCCGTCGTCGGGGCGATCGTCGACTACCTGTACGCCCCCGACGATCCCGAGACGGTGCTCGAGCAGCTCGCGGCGCCGGAGACGCGCATCGTCTCGCTCACCATCACCGAGGGCGGGTACAACTTCTCCGCGACCACGGGCGAGTTCGACGCCGACAACCCGGATGTCCGGCACGACCTGGAGTCGGGCGCGGCGCCCCGCACCGTCTTCGGCTACGTCACCGAGGCCCTGCGCCGGCGGCGCGACCGCGGCGTCCCCGCTTTCACGGTCATGTCCTGCGACAACATCGAGGGCAACGGGCACGTCGCGCAGCGCACCTTCAGCGCCTTCGCCCGGCTGGCGGATCCCGCTCTCGCCGAGTGGATCGCCGAGCACGTGCGCTTCCCGAACTCGATGGTAGACCGGATCACGCCGGCCACACCCGCGTCGCTGCGGGAGGAGGTCGCCGAGCGCGCGGGCGTCGACGACCGCTGGCCCGTGGTCGCCGAGCCCTACACCCAGTGGGTGCTCGAGGACGCCTTCGGCGCGGGCCGCCCGCGGTTCGAGGACGCCGGCGTGCAGGTGGTCGACGACGTCGCGCCGTACGAGCTCATGAAGCTGCGCCTGCTCAACGCGGGGCATCAGGCCCTGGGGCACTTCGCCCGCCTGCTGGGCTACGAGTACGTCCACGACGCCGCCGCCGACCCGGACGTGCGGGAACTGCTCCGGCGGTACATGCAGGAGGAGGGGCGGCCCACGCTGCGCCCCGTCCCCGGCATCGACCTGGACGACTACATCGACACCCTGCTCGACCGGTTCTCCAACCCCGCGATTGCCGACACCGTTGCGCGGCTGTGCCAGGACGCCTCCGATCGCATACCGAAATGGCTTGTGCCCGTCATCGTCTCACGTCTCGACGCCGGGGCCGCGGCGCCCTCGCCGCCGCCGTCGTCGCGGCCTGGACGCGCGGCTGCGAGGGATTCGACGATGCGGGCGCCGCGATCGAGCAGAACGACCGCGAGGCGGACGCCCTCACGGCGCGGGCCCTGCGGTCCAGGGCCGAGCCGCTCGCCTTCGTGACGGCGCCGGACCTCTTCGGCGATCTCGCCGTCCGCCCCGGGTTCACCGAGCCCTACCTCTCGGCGCTGACCGCGCTGCGCGAGGTGGGCGCCCGCGCCGTACTGCGGGACCTGCTCGCCCGGTAGGTTCCGCGGTTCAGGCGCGGCCGAGCACCAGCGCGGCGGCCTCGCGATAGCGGGCGTAGACCTCCGGGGCGGGTTCGGCGGTGCGGGATTCGGCGCCGGGGCGCGACCACTCGGGCGGCGTTCCGCTGTCCGTGCGCGCCCACGCCGCCTGCCGCGCCGCGCCGCGGGCGACGTACTCGCCGTCGGCGGGGAAGTCGACGGCGCGGCCGAAGATCGCGGGTGCGATGGCGCGCACCGCGCCGGAGCGGCCACCGCCGCCCACGACGAGGATCCGCTCGACGGCCGTGCCCTGGTCGGCGATCGCGTCGAGGCAGAACTGCAGCGAGCAGAGCAGGCCCTCGACGGCGGCGCGGGCGATGTTCTCCCGCGTGAGGTTCGTGCCGGTCACGCCCTGCAGGGAGCCGGTGGCGCTCGGCAGGTTGGGGGAGCGCTCCCCGGCGAAGAACGGGACCAGGACCAGGCCGTCGGCGCCGGGCGGCGCGGCCAGCGCGAGCCGCGCGAACTCGTCGAGGCCGGCCCCGAGCATCCGCGCGGTCGCCGCCAGCACCGGGGCGCCGTTGAGGGTGCAGACCAGCGGCAGCTGGTGCCCCGTCGCGTCGGCGAACCCGGCGACGATGCCCGACGGGTCCCGCGGGGCCGTCGCCGTGACCGCACTGACCACGCCCGACGTCCCGAGGGAGACGATGCAGTCCCCGGGCCGGGCGTCGAGCCCCAGCGCGGCGCCGGCGTTGTCGCCCGCGCCGGCGCCGAGCAGCGTTCCGCGGCGGAGCGGGCCGTCGTCGGTGACCACCGGTGTCGACTCCGCGGGGCCGAGCACGCGGGGGAGGGCGGGCCTCCGCCCGCGCAGTGCGAGTTCGAGGAGGTCCGTGCGGTATTCGCCGGTCGCGGCGCTGAAGTAGCCGGTGCCGGAGGCGTCCGAGCGATCCGTCGCGAGGGTGCCTATCCCGCCCCCGCCGAGCCGCCACGTCAGCCAGTCGTGCGGGAGGCAGACCGCGGCCGTCGCGTCCGCGCGCGCGGGCTCCGCGTCGGCGAGCCAGCGCAGCTTCGCGGCGGTAACGGCGGCGACCGGGACGACGCCCACCGCGTCGGCCCACCGGTCCGGTCCGCCGAGGTCCGCGATGAGCTGCTCCGCGGCGGCGGCCGACCGGGTGTCGTTCCACAGCAGGGCGTCCCGCACCACGGAGCCGTCGCGGTCCAGGCACACCATGCCGTGCTGCTGCGCGCCCACCGCGGCGGCGGCCACGTCGTCGAGGCCGCCCGCGGCCCGCGCCGCCACGGCGAACGCGTCGAGCCACGCGGCGGGGGCCACCTCGGTGCCCGGCGGGTGCGGAGCGGATCCGGAACGCACGACCTCACCCGAATCCGCGTCGCACACAACGACCTTGCATGACTGGGTGGAAGAGTCGATACCGGCGACGAGGGGCATGACCGCGATCATCCCAGACGGCTCACATGCACGCATGGACATGCAGCACTTTGACAATGATTTTCATGATCGATTAGTAATTCCGTCATGTCCACTCGCCTTCGCATGACAGTCCCGCTCCTCGCCGCCGCTCTACTCGTGGCCGGATGCGGCAGCTCCGACGTGACCACGGCACCGTCGGCCTCCTCCGGCCACGAGGGCCACGCTCACACCGGCGACGGCGCCGAGAAGCCGGGTGGGGCCACCGAGGAGCGCCGCGCCGCGGCCCGGCTCGCCCTGACCTACGAGGGCGGCGTGCAGGTGCTCGACGCCGCGACGCTCACCGAGATCGCCGACTTCCCCGGCGAGGGCTACCTCCGGGTGAACCCCGCGGGCGACGGTCGGCACGTCTACCTGTCCGAGGGGGACGGGTTCCGCCTGATCGACCTCGGAGCCTGGTCGGTGCCGCACGGCGACCACCAGCACTTCTACTCGGCGGCGCCCCGTCGGACCGACATCCGGATCGAGGCGCCCGAGCCGGGCCACGTCGTACGGCACGACGGCCGGACGGTACTGTTCTCCGACGGCACGGGCACGGTCACCTCGTTCGCCTCGGCGCAGGTCGGCGAGAAGGACGCGCCGCGCGCCACCTACACCGCTCCGAAGGCGCACCACGGCGTCGCGGTCGAGCGGGCCGACGGGTCCATGCTGATCACCCTCGGCGACGAGAAGACCCGCACCGGCGTCGCGATCCTCGACAAGGATCGCAAGGAGATCGCGCGCAACGAGCAGTGCCCGGGCGTGCACGGGGAGGGTGCGGCGGAGGGCGGCGCGGTGCTGTTCGGCTGCGAGGACGGTGTGCTCATCGTGCGCGGCAACGAGATCATCAAGACCGCCGCCCCGACGCCCGGCTACGCGCGGACCGGCAACGTCGCCGCCACCGAGGCCCACGCGGTGGTCCTGGGCGACTACAAGGTGGACAAGGAGGCCAAGCCGGAGCGTCCCACCCGCGTGAGCCTGATCGACACGCGGACCGGCACTGTCAAGCTGGTGGACCTGCCGGCCTCGTACAGCTTCCGCTCGCTCGCCCGCGGCCAGTTCGGCGAGGCCGGTCCTCGGTACCGACGGCGTGCTGCGCACCCTCGACCCGAACACCGGAGCGATCGTCCGTGAGCTGAAGGTCACCGAGCCGTGGACCGAGGACGCGAACTGGCAGGAGCCGCGCCCCGCGGTCTTCACCATGGGATCCACCGCGTACGTCACCGATCCCGCGGCCAAGGCGATCGTGGCGATCGATGTCCCGACCGGCAAGGAGCTGCGCCGCGGCACGCTCGAGCACGCACCCGACGAGGTGTCGGGCGTGCCGGGGGTCAGCGCCGCTCACTAGTGTTGATCCCATGATGCGGATCGGACTCACGGGCGGTATCGGCGCGGGCAAGTCGACGGTGGCGAAGGAACTCGCCGAGCTCGGCGCCGTGATCGTGGACGGCGACAAGATCGCGCGCGAGGTCGTCGAGCCCGGCACGCCCGGCCTCGCTGCCCTCGTCGAGGCCTTCGGTGAGGGCATCCTCGCCGAGGACGGCAGCCTCAACCGGCCCGCCCTCGCGGCGATCGCCTTCTCCGACGACGAGTCCCGCGCCAAGCTCAACGCCATCACGCATCCGCTGGTGGGCGCGCGATCGGCCGAGCTGATCGAGGCCGCGGGACCGGACGCCGTGATCGTGCAGGACATCCCGCTGCTCGTGGAGAACAAGGTGGCGCCCATGTTCCACCTGGTGATCATCGTCTGGGTCGACGCCGAGGAGCGGGTGCGCCGGCTCGTCGGCGCGCGCGGGATGGCCGAGGACGATGCCCGCGCCCGCATCGCGGCGCAGGCCACCGACGAGCAGCGGCGCGCCGTCGCCGACGTGTGGCTCGAGAACACCGGCACCGAGGACGCCACCCGCGCCGCCGTTCGCGCGCTCTGGGCGGAGCGCATCGCTCCGTTCGCCGCGAACCTCGCCGCGCAGCGGCCCGCAGCCGACGCCCCGCACGTGGAGGATGCCGCGTACGGCGAGCGGCTCGTCGGGCGGCTGTGGATCACCCTGGGCGCCGAGGCCGCCTCGGTCACGGCCGACGGTGCCGCGGCCTCCGTCGTGCTCGCCGAGGGCGTCACCGTCGATGCCGTCGCGCACAAGCTCGCGGACGCCGGATTCGCCCCCGCCGCAACGGAGCCCGGGGTCTTCCAGGGTTCCGATCCCGGGCGTGCGGTGACGGTGCGCGTCGCCGCTCAGGGCGTGGCGGGCAGCGCGTAGTAGTCCCGCACCTGCAGTGCGGCGAGGGAGTCCAGCGCGGAGTCGGACGGTCCGGCGCTGCGCCCTCCGCGGGCCCCGCGGCGCCGTACGACTGGATCGTCAGCGCGGTCACCGGCTCGTGGTCGACGAGCGTCGCGAGCGCGTACGCCGCGGCGAGCACGTGCACGCACATCGTGCTGCGCGCTGTGCACGAGCAGTCGGCGGCCTCGAGGACGGGCGCGGGCCGCAGCCCGGCGGCGATCAGGGCGGCGTGGATCGCATCGTCGGGCTCCGTGCGGGACCCGAGCTCGTCGCGCAAGGCCGTCGCGACCGCAGGAGCCATTGCGGCGAACTCGAGGTGCGCCACCGATGCGCTCGCGCCGCTGTGCACCAGCGCGGTCACGCGGCCACCGTCGAACTGCAGTGTGACGCCGCCGTTCCGGGCGAGGCTCCGCGCCCGCGGCGCGTGCGTGTTCGGTGTGCGCGCCGTGATCGGTTCCGCGATCCGGACGAGGTCGGCGCCCCACGTGGTGAATCCGAAGGGGTTCGTGGACATGTCAGTTCTCCCGGTTCCGGCGCAGGACGTCCATCAGCCGCTCGTCGTCGAGTGCTGCCAGCTCGGTCACGATCGATCCGTCGTCGGCGTGCACGCCGAGAAGCGCCTTGCGGCGGTGCATCTCGTCGATGTGCTCCTCGATCGTGGTCGCCGTCGTCAGCGTGGTGACGGTGACCGGGCGGTCCTGGCCGATGCGGTGCGCCCGGTCGGTGGCCTGGGCCTCCACAGCCGGGTTCCACCAGCGGTCGTAGTGGAGCACCTCGCTCGCCCGGGTGAGGGTGAGGCCCGTGCCGCCCGCCTTGAGGCTCATCACGAGGATTTCCGGCCCGGCGCCCGACTGGAACGCGTCGGCGATCGCGGACCGCTCGGCGACCGGCATCTCACCGTGGAAGAACGGCACCGGCCGGTCCAGCACGGACGATGCCGCCGCCGCGAGCATCTCGCCCGTGTCGCGGTACTGCGTGAATACGAGGGTGGGACGGTGCGCCGCGACGTTCGCCTCGAGGATCTCCAGCGCCACATCGAGTTTGCCGGACCGGCCGCGTTCCGGCGACGGCGCGGCACCGTCGGGGAGTCCGGGTGGTTGCAGATCTGCTTGAGCGCGGTGAGCACCGCGAGCAGCCGACCGTGCCGTTCGAGTCCGCTGCCGAAGCCGTCGTCCGCGGCGCGGGCGAGGACCGCGTCGTAGCGGCGGGCCTGCTCGTCGCTGAGGTCGCACACCACCGGATTGACGATCTTCGGCGGGAGCGCGCCCGCCGCGCGGTCCTTGGTGCGGGCCAGCATCACCGGCGCGACGGCGGCGCGCAGGCGTCGCAGGGCGCCGTCGTCTCCGGCCTCGACGGCGCGCGTGAACCGGCGGCGGAAGACCGCCTTCACGGGGAACATCCGTGGGGTGACCACGCGCAGGATCGCCCACAGGTCATCGAGCGAGTTCTCGATCGGTGTGCCGGTGAGGGCGATTCGGAACTCCGCGTCCAATTCCCGGGCGGCGCGCGAGACCTGGGTGCGTGGGTTCTTCAACGTGTGGGCCTCGTCGAAGACCGCTGCGGTCCACCGGGTCTCGGCCAGCTCCCCGGCGGAGCGGCGGAGCCGGGCGTAGGAGACGATCGTGACCTCGTCCAGGAGCGCGGGCGCGAACCGGGCGATTTCGCGCCGCCAGTTGGTGGCGAGGCTCGTGGGGCAGACGACGAGGTGAGGCCCCGGGCCGAGTCGCGTGAGCGCCCCGATCGCCTGCAGCGTCTTGCCGAGGCCCATCTCGTCGGCGAGGAGCGCGCCGCCGTGGTCGTGCAGGGTCCGGAGCAGCCACGCGACGCCGGCGGCCTGGTAGGGCCGCGGTTTCGCGTCGAGGGCGCCGTCGAGGGACGCCGCCGTCGCGGCGGTGTCGGCGAAGGCGGTGGTCGCGTAGGCGGCGGAGGTGACGGCCGTTCCCGTCGGGTCCGGCTCGGCGTGAGCCGCGATCGGCAGCGTCGCCCCGTCACCCCGGAACAGGGCGGACCACGCGGCGAGTGAGGCGGAGGGCCGCGCGGCGCCCGGCAGCGCGGTCACGTCGACGAGGTCGCAGCGGACGTCGCGCACGGCGAGCGCCCCGTCGACCGACACGACGAGCGGGAGCGCCGTGGCGCGGGCGGGATCGTCGAGATCGTGGGAGGACCAGAGGGCGAACTGATGGAGGTCGGGCAGGTACGTGACTTCGAGGCTCAGGGTGCGTCCTTCGCGGAGACCAATAGGATACGCTGTATGGAGTACGCGAACAGTGTACACAGTACGGAGAAAGATGTCGATGAATCCCGAGGACGAGGGTCGCGCGCTGGTTAGGCTGCTGTGGCGGTCAGAGGCAGGAGCCGGCCCGCCGCCGGAAGGGACCCAAGCAGCGGCTCACCGTCGACGAGGTGGTCGCGTCGGCGATCGAACTCGCCGACGCCGAGGGCCTGCCGGCGGTCACCATGCGCGCCCTCGGCGCGCGCCTCGGGGTCGGGCCGATGAGCGTGTACACCTACGTGCCGACCCGGGACGTGCTCGTGGCGCTCATGGTCGATGCGGTCGCGGCCGAGCAGCCGGCGGCGGCGCGCCTGTCCACGCTGCGCGAGTCCCTCACCGCCGCGGTTCGCGCGCGACGCGACGAGTATCTCGCGCACTCCTGGTTGCTCGACGCCCCGTCGTGGCGAGACGTTCTGGGCCCCGGGAAGATCGGGCAGTACGAGGCGCAGCTCGCGCTCCTGGAGGACCTGCCGATCAGCGACCTCGAACGCGACTGGCTCATCGTGTTGCTCGAGAGCTTCGCCGCGGGGGCCGCCCGCAGCTCGGGCGCACGCGGCGCGGCATCGCGGCCGATGACCGACGCGCAGTGGTGGGAGGTCGTCGGGCCGGAGCTGGCCGGTCTCATGCCGCCCGGGAAGTACCCGCTCTCCGGGCGCGTCGGGAGCGTCGTGGGGCAGCACTACAGCGGCCCGGGGGATCCCGACGCAGGCTTCGAGCTGGGCCTGCAGGTGCTGCTCGACGGCCGGAGTCGCGCATTCCCGGCCTGCGGGACGGGTGACGCTCAGCGCCAGGTGACCGGCGCGCCCTCCGCGGCGAGCCAGGCGTCCACGCTGTGCCCGTGCGCCCCGGTGCCCGCGATCGCCCGCGCCGCCGCGTGCAGGGCCCGCTCGGCGTCCTCGTGGCTCAGCAGGTCGGCCGTCGAGGCGGCGAGGAGCTCGTCGACGTCGATGAGCTCGATCGGCCGGCCGGGATGCTCGACGAGGTCGAGGTACCAGTCCTCGGCGTGCCAGGCGTTCCCGTCGCGCCATACCCGCGCGATGTCGAGGTACACGCGCTGATCGCGCTCGTGCCCCGGCGTGAAGTGGAAGATCGTGGCGCGCAGGTCGAACGCCGGCAGCAGCCAGGACTCGATCGCGTCGAACTTCGGATGGTCCGCGCGGCGGAACAGGTACAGCCCGAACGGCGTCTCGCGGAACTCCTCCACCTCGCGGACGAACCCCTTCGGGTCGGTGTTCGTCATGGCCGGCGGGTCGAAGACCTCCCGCTTCGGCGGGTGGATGGCGCCGTCGTCGACCGCGGTGTCGGCGGTGAGGCGCAGCACGAGCGTGACCTCGGTGCGCCCGCGGGGCCGGCCGGCGACCGCCCCCGACGGCCGGAACCCGTGGCGGCGCAGCAGCGCCGACAGCGCCTCGTCCGCCGTGCGGACCAGGAGCCCGTCCAGCCCGCGCGCGCGGTCGCGGGCCTCGGCGAGCAGGGCGGGGACGGCGTCCTCGGCCGCGTCGAGCACCGTCAGGTCCAGCCAGCCCCCGCCGATGGACCCGAGTGCCGCGGCACCGTCGACGGTGAGCTCGAAGGTCTCCTGCGCGCGCATGGATTCAGCCTACGACCGTCTCGCTAGGATTCCCGGGTGTCCCGCTATCTGCTGCTGCCCGCCCCCGCCGCGAACCGCGTCTACGCCGACGCCACGGCGACGATGCTCCGCGCGGAGCTGACGGTGCTCGGCCGCGCCGCGCTCGACGGGAGGATCGGCACCGTCGAACCCGAGACGGTGGCCGGCGTGCAGTACCTGGCGCTGGACGCCGATCGGCTCGACGAACGGGACCTGGCGTTCCTCGGCCTGGCATCGGCGTTCTACGCGCTGTTCGAGCGCGACGGCGAGCTGCTCCGGCCCGTGGCCGTGCCCTCGCCCGAGAAGTACCCCTCGGACCTGCTGACGATTCTCAAGTACCAGGGCAAGACGAACGAGCAGTTCACGCGCCTCGTACTCAACATCACCGCGGCGTCGACCGCGCGGCCGGACGGCGTGCTCGACGGGACGCTGCGCGTGCTCGACCCCGTCTGCGGGCGCGGCACCACCCTGAGTCAGGCGGTCATGTACGGCCTCGACGCGGTGGGGATCGACGTGGACACCAAGGATTTCGAGCTCTACAGCTCCTTCTTCACCACCTGGCTCAAGGACCACCGGTTCAAGCACGCCGCCGCGACCACCGCGGTGCGCCGCGAGAAGTCGGTGATCGCCAAGAAGTACGAGGCGGCCTTCGCGGCGCAGAAGGCCGATTACCTGGCGGGGAGGAAGCAGACGCTGACCTGCTTCGCCGGCGACACCCTGGTGACCTCGCAGCTGCTGAAGCCCGGCTCCGTCGACGTGGTGGTCGGTGACCTGCCCTACGGGGTGCAGCACGGCAGCCGCGGCCCCGCGGCCTGGTGCGCGACCCGATCGACCTGCTGGAAGCGGCACTTCCCGGCTGGGCCACACGGCTCCGCTCCGGCGGGCGATGGGGCTGGCGTGGAACATTCGGGTAGCGCCGCGGGCACGGGTCGCCGAACTCCTCACCGCCGCCGGCCTGACGGTGCTCTCCGGGCCGGGTACGACGACCTGCAGCATCGCGTGGACCGTGCCATCACCCGGGACGTGATCGTCGCCCGGCGGGACTGAGCGCCTGCGCCGCTCGCCAGAACTTGTCACTGGGTCGGCCTACGCTGGACACATGGCATTCGCGGCAGAGCAACCGGTGGTGGCGCACTCCGAGCACCGGCCCATCGGGGAGATCGAACGGGCCTCGGCGGAGTTCACCGTGGTCAGCGAGTACGAGCCGGCGGGCGATCAGCCCACGGCCATCGCGGACCTCGAGCGCAGGCTGAACACGGGTGAGCGGGACGTGGTGCTGCTGGGCGCCACCGGTACCGGCAAGTCGGCCACCACGGCCTGGCTGATCGAGAAGGTGCAGCGGCCCACGCTGATCATGGCGCCGAACAAGACCCTCGCGGCGCAGCTCGCGAACGAACTGCGGGCGATGCTGCCGCACAACGCAGTCGAGTACTTCGTCTCGTACTACGACTACTACCAGCCCGAGGCGTACATCGCGCAGACCGATACGTACATCGAGAAGGACAGCTCGATCAATGACGACGTGGAGCGGCTGCGGCACTCCGCCACCTCGTCGCTGCTGTCCCGCCGGGACGTCGTGGTGGTCGCCTCGGTGTCCTGCATCTACGGCCTCGGCACGCCGCAGAGCTACCTCGACCGCTCCGTGCAGCTGGACGTGGGCATGGAGGTGGACCGGGACGCGCTGCTCCGGCTGCTGGTGGACGTGCAGTACAACCGCAACGACACAGCCTTCACCCGTGGGACCTTCCGGGTCCGCGGCGACACGGTGGAGATCATCCCGTCGTACGAGGAACTCGCGATCCGGATCGAGTTCTTCGGCGACGAGGTGGAGGCGCTGTACTACCTGCACCCGCTCACCGGCGACGTGGTGCGCCAGGTCGACAACCTGCGGATCTTCCCGGCCACCCACTACGTCGCGGGGCCGGAGCGGATGGCCCGCGCGATCGACTCGATCGAGGCCGAGCTCGAAGAGCGGCTGGCGGAGTTCGAGCGGCAGGGCAAGCTGCTCGAGGCCCAGCGCCTGCGGATGCGCACACAGTACGACGTGGAGATGATGCGGCAGGTCGGCTTCTGCTCCGGCATCGAGAACTACAGCCGCCACATCGACGGCCGGCAGGCCGGCTCCGCACCGGCAACGCTGCTCGACTACTTCCCGGAGGATTTCCTCCTGGTGATCGACGAGTCGCACGTCACGGTGCCGCAGATCGGTGCCATGTTCGAGGGCGACCAGTCGCGCAAGCGCAACCTGGTGGACTTCGGGTTCCGGCTGCCGTCGGCGGTGGACAACCGGCCGCTCACGTGGGAGGAGTTCACCGAGCGCGTCGGGCAGACGGTGTACCTCTCGGCCACGCCGGGCCAGTACGAGCTGGGCCAGACCGGCGGCGAGTTCGTGGAGCAGGTGATCCGCCCTACAGGCCTGGTCGATCCGCAGGTGGTGATCAAGCCCACGAAGGGCCAGATCGACGATCTGATCCACGAGATCCGCGAGCGCACCGAACGGGACGAGCGGGTGCTGGTGACCACGCTCACCAAGAAGATGGCGGAGGACCTCACCGATTACCTGCTCGAGGCGGGGATCCGCGTCCGGTACTTGCACAGCGACATCGACACGCTGCGCCGCGTGGAACTGTTGCGGCAGCTCCGGCTCGGCGAGTACGACGTGCTGGTGGGCATCAACCTCCTCCGCGAGGGCCTGGACCTGCCGGAGGTGTCGCTGGTCGCGATCCTGGACGCCGACAAGGAGGGCTTCCTCCGCTCGACCACCTCGCTGATCCAGACCATCGGCCGCGCGGCCCGCAACGTGTCGGGCGAGGTGCACATGTACGCCGACAAGGTCACCGACTCGATGCGCGTCGCGATCGAAGAGACGGAGCGCCGCCGCGAGAAGCAGATCGCCTACAACACGCAGATGGGCGTCGATCCGAAGCCGCTGCGCAAGAAGATCGCCGACATCCTCGACCAGGTGTACACCGAGGCGGACGACACGGACCAGGCGATCGGCGGCTCGGGCCGCAACGCCTCGCGCGGACGGCGCGCGCAGGGCGAGCTGCGGGCCGTGTCCGCGGTGAGCGCCGGCATGTACGAGGGCGAGGACGTCTCGTCGATGCCGCGGGCCGAACTCGCCGACCTGATCTCCGAACTCACCGACCAGATGATGAACGCCGCGCGCGAGCTCCAGTTCGAGCTCGCGGGCCGAATCCGGGACGAGATCGCGGATCTCAAGAAGGAACTGCGCGGGATGGACGCGGCCGGGTTGCAATGACCTGCGAATTCGGTGATTTGCACCACGTCGTGTGTTCCGTGACGCAAACTGCCTGTTCCGGGGCGGGATGGGGCTATTGTGTCGGAGAAGTATGCCAATGGCAGACGTCCGCTAGAGAAATCTAGAGAAAGAGGAACTCGATGAGTGGCTACAGCACGATCGTGGTCGGTACCGACGGCTCGGAGTCGTCGCTGCGCGCCGTGGAGCGCGCTGCTGCGTTGTCCGGCGATGGAACCCAGCTCGTGATCGCGTGCGCCTACCTGCCGAGCGAGTCGGCGGATCCCGCCGCCGCCGACATCCTGGGCGCCGAGGCGTACCAGCTGCAGGGCGCCAATCCCGTCAACGACATGCTGCGCACCGCCGAGGGCCGCGCGGTCAAGGCCGGCGCTCAGAACGTCGAGAAGCGGGCCATCAAGGGTCAGCCGGTCGACGCGCTGCTGGACCTGGTGAAGTCCCTGCCCGAGCCGGCGCTGCTGGTCGTGGGCAACAAGGGCATGAACTCGCTCACCGGCCGCCTGCTCGGCTCGGTGCCGTCGGATGCGGCCCGCAAGACCTCGGTGGACATCCTCATCGTCCACACCACGTAGGCAGCCGTCTGAACAGCGGGGGCCGTCAGGCCTCCAGCGCGCGCAGGGCGCGCGGCAGCGACCCGGACGCGACCACGGTCAGCGTCTGGGTCGCTCGCGTCAGGGCCACATACAGGTCGCGCAGGCCTCGGTCGAACTCCACCGCTGCCGGCTCGCCGACGATGAGCCTCGGTTCGACCACGACCACGTGGTCGAATTCGAGTCCCTTCGAGTCGCGCACGCTCAGCACCCGCACGTTCGGTCCGGTCAGCCGGCGCAGCGCCGGTACCAGCTCCGACGGTGCCAGGACCGCGATGAGGCGGTCCGGGTCGTCCGGCAGCACGGCCCGTACGGCCTCGGCGAGCGCTTGCCCGCCGGAGGAGGCGGCACCGTCGACCCGGACCAGGCGCGGGGCTCTGCGCCCGACCGCACCGAGGTCGGCGGTGCCAGTGCCGGGTCGATCTCGGCCAGCACCGGGGCGGCGAGGTCCATGATCTCCTTGGGCGTGCGGTAATTCACCGTCAGCTCGGCCAATTGGAAGCGGCCGGGTACGTACGGGTCGAGCGCCGCGTTCCAACTGGTGGCTCCCGCGGCGTCGCCTGTCTGGGCGGTGTCGCCCACCAACGTCATCCAGCGGTTCGGGCTGCGGCGCATCGGCATTCGCCATGCCATCGCCGAGAGCTCCTGCGCCTCATCGACGATGATGTGCCCGAACGTCCACGTGCGGTCCTCGCGGGCGCGGTCGGCGGTGGTGTTGAACTCGCGCACCGTCTGACGCTGGGCCAGCTGTTCGGCGTCGATGAGGTCGTACGCCATGAGGATCTCCGCGTCGAACTCGTCGTCGAGGTCCTGCGGTGCGGAGCCGGTGAGGATATCGAGCGCCTCCTGCGCCTCCTCGAGCCGTTGGCGCCACAGCCGCTCGGCCTCGTCGGCGTCCGCGTCGTCGTCGCCCAGGAACTCGGCGATCTCATCGAGGAGCGGGGCGTCGGCGGGGGAGAAGGCGGGGGCGCCGTCGGACCCCGTCATGGGATCGCGATGCAGCTCGGCTCGCTCGGCGTCGGTCAGATCGGGCGCCGCCTCCGCCAGGCGGTCGGCGTCGCGCCACAGCTCCGTCAGGACCCGCTGCGGGGTCAGGGCCGGCCACAGTGCGTCGAGCGCGCCGAGCACGTCCCGATCCTGCCCGAGCTCGTCCCGGATGTCGGAGATATCGGTGCGGGAGAGCAGCATCGAGTCGTCGACCACCGACGAGCCGATCGTGGCGGCGTGCTGCGCGGCGAGCGCGTCGAGCGCCGACTGACGGAACACGGCCCGCGCGGTGTTGTGCGGCCGCCGTGACGAGCGGGCTCGTCCGCGCGCCCGGGTCACGATCTTCTTGTCGAGAATCAGTGGGTAGCCGTCGAACGTCAACTCGATGGGCGCGTCGGGCACCGTCTGCCACCCGCGCACGGCCTGCTTGCACACCTCGACCATGTCGGTCGAGCCCTTGAGCCGCGCCGCTGCTGAGGTGTCCGTGAGCACCGCCGTGACTCCGGGGAAGAGATCGCCGATAGTGCTGAGCAGGACGCCCGTCTCACCCAGGCTCGGGAGCACCTGGCTGATGTAGGTCAGAAACGTCTCATTCGGCCCGACGATGAGAACGCCCGTGCGCGAGAGGTTCTGGCGGTACGTGTAGAGCAGGTACGCCGCGCGGTGCAGCGCGACGGCGGTCTTGCCCGTCCCCGGGCCGCCCTGCACGACGAGGACGCCGCGGTGCTCGGACCGGATGATCGCGTCCTGTTCGCGCTGGATCGTCTCCACGATGTCCGTCATCCGTCCGGAGCGCGCCCGGTTGAGCGCGTCGACGAGGGCCGACTCGCCCGCGACGTTCGTCCCCAGGCCCTGTGAGGCACCGTCGGGACCGGGATCGTGCTGTTCGCCCGTCAGCGTGAGCCGCTCGGCGACGACCCCGCGCAGGTCGCGGCCGCGGGTGCGGACGTGCCGCCGCACGCGCACACCCTCCGGCTGGGCGGGCGTGGCGAGGTAGAACGGGCGGGCGAGCGGTGCGCGCCAGTCGAGCAGGAGCGTGGACAGGTCCTCGTCGTCGTCGAGGACGCCGATCCGGCCGATTCGCCGAACCGCGTCCGGGGTGCCGTCCTCCTCCATGTCGAGCCGGCCGAAGTACAGGTTCTGCTCCGCGGCGTCGTACTTCGCGATGTCGTCCGAGTAGAGCTGGTGGTACGAGTCGCGCTCGGAGATCTCCTGCGGGTTCTCGCCGACCTCCTGCAGGTTGTCGGCCCGCCGGCGGTTCGCGGTGTCGCGCATCGCGTCGATCCGCGCGTACACGCGGTCGAGGTGGGCCTGCTCCTCGGCGAGCAGGGGGTCGACGGCGTCGGTGGTCACTCGAGCTCCTCGTAGGGCGGCGGCGAATCAGGCAGTCCATTGTCCACGATTTCCGGTCGCGGCGCCGCGACACCTCGTGGCCGACGCCGACTCCGGCATTGTTGTAGGGTTTGCGCACCGACGTCGGCCACCGGCGTCAGCAGTACGCTTGCAGAACGCCGAGCGATGTAGTCGTTGTCCCGAGCTGGGCTGATGAAATCACGAGGGGTGACGTGCACGACGTCTTCACACCGGAGCTCCAGGGGATGTTCTGCTTCGTCCTCCTGCTCGCGGCGTCCTTCCTACTCCTGCGCGGGTACTGAGAACCGCCGTGCATCCGACGCTGCGCCGACCCGCGGATGGGCTGTGGGCGGAGGCGAAGCGCGCCTTCCTCTCCGATTGGCGGAACGGCACACTGGACGCATGACGCGGTGGGTGCTGCACGTCGATATGGACCAGTTCCTGGCCGCGATCGAGATGCAGCGGCGCCCGGAGCTCGTGGGCCGGCCCGTGGTGGTGGGCGGTCGCGGCGATCCGACCGAGCGGGCCGTGGTGTCGACGGCGTCGTACGAGGCCCGGGCGTTCGGCATCCGGTCCGGTATGCCGCTGCGGACCGCGGCCAAACGGTGTCCAGATGCCGTCTTCCTCCCGGTGGACTACCCGGTCTACGAGCAGGTCTCCAGCGAGGTGATGCGGACCCTGCGGTCGTTCCCCGACGCGGCCGTCCAGGTGCTGGGCTGGGACGAGGCCTTCGTCGGAGTGGACACGGAGGATCCGGCCGCGGCGGCGGTCGCCGTCCAGCGGGCCGTGTTCGAGGCGACGGGCCTGCACAGCTCGGTCGGGATCGGCGACACCACCGTGCGTGCCAAGAACGCGACCGATCTCGGCAAGCCCCGGGGAACGTTCCGGCTCACGCGCGAGAACTGGTTCGCGGTGATGGGCACGCGCCCCGTGCGTGACCTGTGGGGGATCGGATCGCGACTGTCCCAGCGGCTGGCCGCTCTGGGGATCGGCACGGTCGCGGAGCTCGCCGGCGCCGACGAGACCGCCCTGGCGGCGGAGTTCGGGCCGCGCACGGGGCCGTATCTGCGGGGACTGGGGCGCGGCGAGGGACCCGATCGCGTGGACGAGACGCCGTGGGTCGCCCGGGCCCACGGGCACGAGCGGACCTTCCAGGAGGATCTCGCGACGCCCGAGCAGGTCCGCGGCGCGTTGGACGAGCTCGTGGCCGCGGTGGTGGCGGACCTGCGGGCCGAGGCCCGCCCGTGCATGCGGGTGCACGTGAAGGTCCGGTTCGCGCCCTTCTTCACCGTCAACCGCGTGCGGAAGCTGCCCGAGCCGACGTTCGATCCGGCGACCATCGCCGGCACGGCAGAGTCGCTCTACCGCGCGCTCGGCGACGGCCGTCCGGTGCGGCTGCTGGGCGTGCGTGGCGAGATGGTGCCGCCGGAGGGCGGCTACCCTGACCGGCTACCAGCCGCGCTCGAGCCATTCCGTGAGGTGCGGGCGCTCGGCGCCGAGGGTGGTGCCCTTCCCGTGGCCGGGGTGCACGACGGTGTCGTCGTCGTACCGGTCGAACAGCTTGGTGGTCACGTCGGTGTAGAGACTCGCGAAGTCCGCGGGCGAGCCCGTCTTGCCCACGCCGCCGGGGAACAGGCTGTCGCCGGTGAACAGGTGGACGGGGGCACCGTCGACCTCGGGGCGCAGGGCGAGCGCGATCGAGCCCGGGGTGTGGCCGACGAGCTCGATGACGTCGAACGTGAGGTCGCCCACGGTGAGCACCTCGCCGTCGGCGAGGGTGCGGTCGGTGGGCGCGTCGATGCCCTCGGCGTCGTTGACGCCGGCCGCGGCGGGCACGCCGAGCCCGGCGCGGACCTCGGCCAGCGCATACCAATGGTCCAGGTGGCGGTGCGTGGTGACGATCAGCTCGACGCCGCCGGTCTCGCGCGCGAACTCGAGGATCCGCTCGGCCTCGTTGGCGGCGTCGATGAGCAGCGTGCGCCCGGCGGAATCACTCACCAGGTACACGTTGTTGTCCATACCGCCGACGGAAATCTGATTGATCGTGGTGGTCACGGCCACACGCTACCGCGCCGAGAAAAACTTGTCGGTGGGCTTCTCTAGCATTGACCGGGGCCTCGTCTGTGGGCCTGCAAGCTCGGAGGAAGGGAACACGGTGGTCGATCGCCTGATCGTGCGCGGCGCGCGCGAACACAACCTGCGGGGGATCGATGTCGATCTGCCGCGCGACAGCCTGATCGTGTTCACCGGGCTCTCCGGCTCCGGCAAGTCCAGCCTCGCGTTCGACACCATCTTCGCAGAGGGGCAGCGGCGCTACGTCGAGTCCCTGTCGGCGTACGCGCGGCAGTTCCTCGGGCAGATGGACAAGCCCGACGTCGACTTCATCGAGGGCCTCTCGCCCGCCGTGTCGATCGACCAGAAGTCGACCAACCGCAACCCGCGGTCGACCGTCGGCACCATCACCGAGGTGTACGACTACCTGCGTCTGCTGTACGCGCGGGCCGGCACGCCGCACTGTCCCGAGTGCGGCTCGGTGATCGCGCGGCAGACTCCGCAGCAGATCGTCGACCAGGTGCTGGAGATGGAGCAGGGCACCAGGTTCCAGGTGCTCGCGCCCGTCGTCCGCACCCGCAAGGGCGAGTTCGTCGACCTGTTCAACCAGCTGCAGACGCAGGGCTACTCCCGCGCCCGGATCGACGGGGTGGTGTACCAGCTCGCCGAGCCCCCGAAGCTGAAGAAGCAGGAGAAGCACGACATCGAGGTCGTGATCGACCGCCTGGCCGTGAAGGCGACGGCCAAGCAGCGTCTCACCGACTCGATCGAGACGGCCCTGCGGCTGGCCGACGGCATCGTCGTGCTCGATTTCGTGGACCGGGAGGAGAACGACCCCGAGCGTGAGCGCCGCTTCTCCGAGCGGATGGCCTGCCCCAACGGTCACCCCATCGCGGTCGACGACCTCGAGCCGCGCTCGTTCTCCTTCAACTCGCCGTACGGCGCGTGCCCGGAGTGCGACGGGCTCGGCGTCCGCAAGGAGGTCGATCCGGAGCTCGTCGTACCAGACCCGCTGCTCTCGCTGGCCGACGGTGCCATCGCCCCGTGGTCGTCCGGGCAGAGCGCCGAGTACTTCCTCCGGCTCCTCTCCGGCCTCGCCGACGCGATGGGTTTCGACCTGGAGACCCTGGAAGGATCTGCCGGCGAAGGCCCGCAAAGCGGTCATCGAGGGCTCCGAGCACCAGGTGCACGTGAAGTACCGCAACCGGTACGGCCGTACCCGCTCGTACTACGCCGAGTTCGAGGGCGTGATGCCCTTCCTGCACCGCCGCCTCGAGTCCACCGAGTCGGAGCAGATGAAGGAGCGGTACGAGGGCTACATGCGCGACGTGCCGTGTCCTGCGTGTTCGGGCGCGCGGCTGCGGCCCGAGATCCTCGCCGTGACGCTCGATCACCCGCGGTTCGGCGAGAAGTCGATCGCGGACGTCGCGGCGATGTCCGTGGGGGAGTGCTCCGACTACCTCTCCGACCTCAAGCTGGGCGCGCGCGAGGCGGCGATCGCCGGGCGCGTGCTCAAGGAGGTGCAGGCCCGCATCGCGTTCCTGCTGGACGTCGGGCTCGAGTACCTCTCGCTCGCGCGCCGCGGGCTCGCTGTCGGGCGGCGAGGCGCAGCGCATCCGGCTCGCCACGCAGATCGGGTCCGGCCTCGCGGGCGTGCTCTACGTGCTCGACGAGCCGTCGATCGGCCTGCATCAGCGCGACAACCGCCGGCTCATCGACACCCTCGTGCGGCTGCGCGACCTCGGCAACACGCTCATCGTCGTCGAGCACGACGAGGACACGATCCGCACCGCGGACTGGGTCGTCGACATCGGTCCGTACGCGGGCGAGCACGGCGGCAAGGTCGTGCACAGCGGGACGTACAAGGCGCTGCTCAAGAACAAGGACTCGCTGACCGGCGCCTACCTGTCGGGGCGGCGCGCGCTGCCGGTGCCGGCCGTGCGGCGGCCGATCGACAAGAAGCGCCAGCTCAAGGTCGTGGGCGCGCGCGAGCACAACCTCCAGAACATCGATGTCGCATTCCCGCTCGGCGTGCTGACGGCGATCACGGGCGTCTCGGGTTCGGGGAAGTCCACGCTCGTCAACGACATCCTGGCGACGGTGCTGGCGAACAAGCTCAACGGGGCGCGCCAGGTGCCGGGGCGGCACAGCCGGGTGACGGGGCTGGACGGGCTCGACAAGCTGGTGCAGGTGGATCAGTCGCCGATCGGCCGCACGCCGCGGTCGAATCCGGCCACCTATACGGGCGTCTTCGACAAGATCCGGACCCTGTTCGCCGCCACCACCGAGGCGAAGGTCCGCGGATACCAGCCCGGACGCTTCTCGTTCAACGTCAAGGGCGGCCGGTGCGAGGCGTGCTCGGGCGACGGCACGATCAAGATCGAGATGAACTTCCTGCCGGACGTCTACGTCCCCTGCGAGGTGTGCCACGGCGCGCGGTACAACCGCGAGACCCTCGAGGTGCACTACAAGGGCAAGAACATCGCCGAGGTGCTCGACATGCCGATCGAGGAGGCCGCCGAGTTCTTCGAGGCTGTTACGTCGATCCACCGCTACCTCAAGACCCTCGTCGAGGTCGGCCTCGGCTACGTCCGGCTGGGCCAGCCCGCGACCACCCTGTCGGGCGGTGAGGCGCAGCGCGTCAAGCTCGCGGCCGAGCTGCAGAAGCGGTCCAACGGCCGCACCGTCTACATCCTCGACGAACCGACCACGGGCCTGCACTTCGAGGACATCGCGAAGCTACTGCAGGTGATCGACGGGCTCGTCGACAAGGGGAACTCGGTGCTCGTCATCGAGCACAACCTGGACGTGATCAAGACCGCCGACTGGATCATCGACATGGGGCCCGAGGGCGGCAGCGGAGGCGGCACCGTCGTCGCGCAGGGCACGCCCGAGGACGTGGCCGCGGTGCCGGATTCCTACACAGGGAAGTTCCTCAGCGAGGTTCTGGCGACGTAGCGGCGCTGCCCGCCTGGGGACGGCCCTGTGGATGCGCGGTGGACGGGTTGTGGATGCCTGTGGAGCGCAATCCACAGCATCTTGTGTAAATTGCACGCATGTGACACTAGATGTAGTGTCTATGACATGAGCAACGTGATCGTCTACACCAAGCCCGCGTGCGTGCAGTGCACGGCGACCCACCGTGCGCTCGACAAGGCGGGCGTCGAGTACACGTCCGTCGACATCAGCCTCGACGACGAGGCTCGCGAGTACGTCCTCGCGCTCGGCTACCTGCAGGCGCCGGTCGTCGTCATCGACGGTGCCGACCACTGGTCCGGTTTCCGGCCGGACCGCATCAAGACCCTCCAGGCCGCCTGAGCCGCCTGGCTGGCGGGGACCCGGCGCGGGCCGACGTCCGCGCACGCGAACGGACCCGCAGTCGCGGGGATGCGGCTGCGGGCCCGTTCGTTCGGCCGCGGACGATGTTTCGTTGTCGATGTTCGGCTATCGACGTCCGGTCATCGACTCAGCGGTGCGGGTGGCAACGCCCCGGAATCCAGCGGCCCGGGACCCAGCGGCCCTGCTCGTACCAGCCGTTGTGCCAGCGCGGCTGCACCCAGTAGCCCGGGTGCCAGCCCCACCGGTCGACCCAGCCGGGACGCCAGTAGCCGCGCTCCCACCAGCCCGGATGCCAGCGGCCGGGGGTCCAGTAGCCGCCCACCCACCGGCCGGGTTCGCACCAGCCGTGGCCCGGGTGGGACACGGCCGGGGTCGTCGGGGCGGCCGCCGCCGTGCCTGCGGTGACCACCCCCATGGGTGCCATTACTCCTGCAGCGACCACTACGCCGGCCGCGAGCTTCTTGAATGTGTTCATGCGAGGACGGTACGCCGAATGTGACCTGGAACACTAGACCTATTTACACAGGTCAGGGTGGCTTTGGGGGTTAACCCTGAGGGTTAGCTGTACACCGGTCCGGTGTATTTCTCACCCGGACCGTGGCCCGGTTCATCCGGGTAACTGCTGTATTCGCGGAAGGCTAGCTGCAGCGACTTCAGGCCGTCACGATACGGGCCCGCGTGCGGCCCCAGGTACTCAACTGACGCCGTCGTGAGGCCGGCCAGCGCGGTGATCAGTCGCCGGGCCTCGTCGAGGTCGAAATGGGAGCTCTCGCGCGGATCGAACGGCGCGGCGTCGGGGTCGCCGGCGTTCTCCGCGGCGCCGCCGGTGAGGCCGAGCTTCTCGGCTGCGGCGCTCATCAGGAGCATCCACGCGCTTGAGATGACCTCGATCGACGGCGACTCCGCGACCAGTCGTTCCAGCGTGTCGGGTGCGGCGGCCGGTGACGCGTCCGGATCGGAGGGCTCGGGCGACGAATTCGGATTCTCACTCACGACTGCTACACTGTCATGTGCGACCGCTCCGGCCTCGAGCCGGGGCAGCAAGTGGAGTCCACTCCCACCACGCCGACTCGAGGTCGGCTGGTCCCGGTCGCCGCACTCCGTCCCATCAGGGAATACCGGGTGCGGTCTCCTCGTTGGAGGAGGGGTCGATCGTCGGTGCACGCCGCGACGGCCCGAATCGGTCGGTGTGGGCCCCGCCAGGTGTGAATCGCCTGGCCGGGGCCTTTTCGCTGTTGTGGGCCCGTGGGCTGCGCGGCGGTCTACGAGTGAAGACCGCTCGCACTGAGAACACGAGCACCTAACTGAGGAGGCCCCATCAGCACTGAGACACGCACCAACGGTCAGATCCGCGTCCCCGAGGTCCGGCTCGTCGGCCCCGGCGGAGAGCAGGTCGGGATCGTGCGCGTTGAAGATGCGCTCAAGCTGGCGTACGAGGCGGATCTCGACCTGGTCGAGGTGGCGCCGAACGCCCGTCCGCCCGTGTGCAAGATCATGGACTACGGCAAGTTCAAGTACGAGGCCGCGCAGAAGCTGCGCGAGTCCCGCAAGAACCAGCAGATGACCGTGATCAAGGAGCAGAAGCTCCGCCCGAAGATCGACGACCACGACTACGAGACCAAGAAGGGGCACGTCGTCCGCTTCCTGGAGCAGGGCTCCAAGGTGAAGGTCACGATCATGTTCCGCGGTCGCGAGCAGTCGCGCCCGGAGCTGGGTTTCCGCCTTCTGCAGCGCCTGGGCGCCGATGTGGCCGAGTACGGCTTCATCGAGACGTCCGCGAAGCAGGACGGCCGCAACATGACCATGGTCCTCGCCCCGCACAAGGGTGCGAAGACCCGCGCCAAGGCGCAGCAGGACAAGGACGCCCCGGCGACGCGGCCCGCCGCGCCCGAGGCTCCGGCCCAGTAGCGACACCTCGCCACCGGCCACGAACAACGAAGAGAGACGAACATGCCGAAGAACAAGTCCCACAGCGGTACCGCGAAGCGCTTCAAGATCTCGGGTAGCGGCAAGGTCCTGCGCCAGAAGGCCGGCCGTCGCCACCTGCTCGAGCACAAGAGCTCCCGCGTGACCCGTCGCCTCGACGGTGTGGCCGAGGTCGCCCCCGCCGACGTGCGCCGCGTCAAGAAGCTGCTCGGCAAGTAAGCCGCTCCGCAATACCCGCTCGAACTTTTCCATCACGTAAGGACTGAAGACCTATGGCACGCGTCAAGCGCGCAGTGAACGCTCAGAAGAAGCGTCGTTCCATCCTCGAGGCGTCGAAGGGCTACCGCGGTCAGCGGTCGCGCCTGTACCGCAAGGCCAAGGAGCAGCAGCTCCACTCGATGACCTACGCGTACCGCGACCGCCGCGCGCGCAAGGGCGACTTCCGCAAGCTGTGGATCACGCGCATCAACGCCGCCGCGCGGGCCAACGACATCACCTACAACCGCCTGATCCAGGGCCTGCGCCTGGCCGGCGTCGAGGTGGACCGCAAGAACCTGGCCGAGATCGCCGTCTCGGACGCCGCCGCCTTCACCGCGCTCGTCGAGATCGCCCGCAAGGCGCTCCCGGCCGACGTGAACGCGCCCGCCGCGTAACTTGACGCAGCACTCGCAACGACCCGCGGACCAGCTCTTCACGGAGCGGACCCCGCGGGTCGTTGCCGCATCCAAGCTCCTCCGCGCCGCCGGCCGGCGCAAGGCCGGGCGGTTCCTCGCCGAGGGCTCCAACGCCGTCACCTCTGCGGTCGCGGCGGGCCTCGTCGAGGAGCTCTTCGTCACCGAGGAGGGTGCCGGTCGGTACCCGGAACTGCTCACGGGCCACGAGGCGTACGTGACCGAGCGCGCCATGCGCGGCCTGTCGGACACCGTCACCCCGCCCGGAATCGTGGCCGTCTGCCGGGCCCTGCCCGAAGGCCGCGTGCCCGACGGTGCCCGGCTGGTCGCCGTCCCCGTCGACGTCGCTGAGCCCGGCAACGCCGGAACCGTCATCCGCGTGGCCGACGCGGTCGGCGCCGACGCCGTACTCCTCGCGGGCGACGCCGTCGACCCGATGAACGGCAAGGTCGTGCGCGCCTCCGCCGGTTCCGTCTTCCATCTGCCCGTCGTGCAGGAGCGCGACGCCGCCACCGCGATCGCGCAGCTCAAGGCATCGGGACTGACGGTGCTGGCCACTGCCGCCGACGGTGAGGTCAACCTCGACGACGCCGACCACCTGCTCGCGGGGCCGACGGCCTGGCTGTTCGGCAACGAGGCCCACGGCCTTCCGCGCGAGCTCCAGACCCTCGCGGACCACCGCGTCGCCATCCCGATCCGGGGGCGCGCCGAGTCGCTCAACCTCGCCACCGCCGCGTCGATCTGCCTGTACGCGAGTTCGCGCGTGCAGAATCGGGGATAGGTCCTCACCGAGTCCGGGTAGGACTACTCATCCGCGACGGCGTCCGCGCCGGAAGCATGGTGACCATGAGATTCCTGCCGTCCCGCTCGGCCGTCCTCGACGGCACCCCGGACACCCGCGACCGCGCGATCGACGTCGCCCGCCTCGCGAGCCTACTCGTCGTCATGTTCGGCCACTGCGTGTTGCTGCTCGCCACCATCACCCCGTCGGGCGTATGGGTCGGCAACACCCTCGGCGCGCAACCGGCTCTGCAGCCGATCACCTGGGTGCTGCAGGTGATGCCGCTCTTCTTCCTGGCGGGCGCCGCCAGCTCGGCGTACGGGCTGAAGCAGGGGACCGCCTGGGGCGGATGGCTCCTCGGACGGGCCCAGCGGCTCGCCCGGCCCGTGTTCTGGTACCTGGCCTTCTGGTCGGTGATCCTGGTCGGGGCCCGGTTGCTGCTGGGCGAGTCGAGCGCCGCACGGCTCGGAGGTGAGTCCGTCGCACTGCTGTGGTTCATCGGCGTGTACCTGCTGGTCCTGGCCTTCGTTCCGGTGCTCCTGCGCGGCGGTCGGGCGACACTGGCCGGGGTGACGGTCGGCCTGCTCGTCGCGTCGGCGGGGTTCGACGGTGCGCGTCTCGCCACCGGCGCGATCGAGTGGGGCTTCCCGAACTTCCTGATCGTCTGGCTGATCCCCGTCGTCATCGGCGTCGCCTACGCCCGCCGGATGATTCCGACCCGGTTCGCGCTGGCGGCCGCCGCGGTCACGTTCGTCGCGGCCGTCGCCGCCGTCGTCGTCGGCCCGTACGACGTGCCGCTCGTCGTGACGGGCGCCGAGACGTTCTCCAACACCACGCCGCCCACCCTTCTTCTCGGCGTGCACTGCGTGTGGGTGAGCCTGCTGTTCGTCGCGGCTGCGCCCGCGATCGGGCGCTGGGCGCGGCGCCCCCGGGTCTGGTACCCGGTGGCAGTGGGCAATGGCGGCGCGATGACGCTATACCTCTGGCACATCCCCGCGATCGCCATCGCCGCGTTCGCGCTGCACTACCTCGGGATCGATGCGGTCGACCCGCACCAGCCCGGCTTCTGGGGCCTGATGGGCCTGCGCGCCGCACTCTTCGCCGTGGTGATGTTCGCGCTGTTCGTGGTGCTGTCGCCGCTGGAGCACCGTCGGATCCCGTGGTGGGATGCTCCCGTCGCGGCATCCGGAGCCGCGGGCGCGCTCGTCGGCGCGCTCGTGTGCGTCGCGGGTCTCGCCGTGCTGCTGATGGCCAAGGAAGGCCTCGGGTCGAGTGCGGGTCGGCAGGCGATGGTGGTGTTCGTCGGAGCGCTGGCAGGCGCGCGGGCCTGCGCCGCCCGAACTGCGGTCGAGAACCCGATGCCGACCGTCGCCGAGTCGTCCGATCCGGCGTACCGTCGGCCCCATGGCGAGACGGGCGCGGGTGGAGGACGTCGCTGCGATCGCGCTCGGCCTGCCCAGGGTCGTGGAGGTCGCGGCGTGGGGCGGTCGCCCGGCCTGGCAGGTGGGAAGGAAAGTGTTCTGCGGCAACAGGTCTCCGCGTCCCGATGCGGTCGATGATGCCGGTGCCCGGCTCGACGATGTGATCCTGATCCGCACGCCCGACGAGTCCGACAAGCTCGCCTTGGTGCAGGCTGACGGGCCGTTCTTCACCACGCCGCACTTCGACGGCTACAACGCCGTCCTGGTCCGCGCGTCCCGCCTCGGCGAGATCACCCGCGACGAGCTGGCCGAGGTGATAGAGGACGCGTGGTGCGCGTGCGCCCCGAAGACGGTGGTCCGGAAGTGGTTGGCCGGGGGCGCCGACGGGCGCGATGCCTGACCGACGCGCTGGGCGCGTACCAGCGGTAATGCGATTCCGTCCGTGGAACGCCGTCGACTAGTCTGGTCGGGTACCGTCCCACCCGCACCGAGGAGCCCAGAGCAGTGTCGGAAGACCAGATCGCCCCCGTCGACGACCTCAGCGAAGCCGCGCTCGACGCGTTCGCCGACGAGGCCGCGCGGGCGTTCGACGCCGCGTCCGACCTCGAGGCCCTGAACGCCGCCCGGCTGGCCCACCTGGGAGAAGTCGCCGCTCGCGCTCAGCAAGCGTGCCCTCGGCTCCATCCCCAAGGGGGAGCGCAAGGACGCGGGCAAGCGGGTCAACATGGCGCAGGGCCGCGCTCGCGCCGCCTACGAGCAGCGCAAGGCCGTTCTCGACGCCGAGCGCGACGCCGCGGTGCTCGTGTCCGAGTCGATCGACGTGACGCTGCCGTCGGCCCGCGCCCCGCAGGGCGCCCGCCACCCCGTCAGCATCATCGCCGACGAGGTCGCCGACTTCTTCGTGGGCATCGGCTGGGAGATCGCCGAGGGCCCCGAGGTCGAGACCGAGCACTTCAACTTCGACGCGCTCAACTTCCTCCCGGATCATCCCGCCCGCTCCATGCAGGACACCTTCTACGTCGCGCCCGAGGGCTCGCGGCAGGTGTTGCGCACGCACACCTCCCCGGTGCAGGTGCGGTCGATGCTCACGCGCGACGTGCCGATCTACGTGGCGTGCCCGGGCCGCACGTTCCGCACCGACGAGTTGGACGCCACCCACACCCCGGTGTTCAGCCAGGTCGAGGGCCTCGCGGTCGACAAGGGGCTGACCATGGCGCACCTGCGCGGCACCCTCGAGGCGTTCGCCAAGGCGATGTTCGGCCCCGAGACCACCACCCGGATGCGGCCGAACTACTTCCCGTTCACGGAACCGTCGGCCGAGGTCGACGTGTGGTTCCCGAACAAGAAGGGCGGCGCCGGCTGGATCGAGTGGGGCGGCTGCGGCATGGTCAACCCGAACGTGCTGCGCGCCTGCGGCATCGACCCCGAGGAGTACTCGGGCTTCGCCTTCGGGATGGGTCTTGAGCGCACCCTTCAGTTCCGCACCGGCCTGTCCGACATGCGCGACATCGTCGAGGGCGACGTCCGCTTCAGCCTGCCGTTCGGCGTCCGCGGCTAGTCGCCACGCCGACCCCAGCCACACAGTCACACCAGGAGAAGGACTTCCACCGTGCGCGTTGCACAGTCATGGCTCACCGAGATCCTCCGCCGCGACACCCCCGACTGGGGCGTCAGCGCCGACGAGCTCGACGCGGGGTTCGTGCGGGTCGGCTTCGAGGTCGAGGAACTCGACTCGCTCGACACCGTGACCGGCCCGCTGAAGATCGGCCGCGTCGCGCACATCGAGGAACTCACGAACTTCCGCAAGCCCATCCGGTTCTGCCAGGTGGACGTCGGCGAGGCCGAGCCGCGGGGCATCGTCTGCGGCGCCCGGAACTTCGCCGAGGGCGACCTCATCGTCGCCGCCCTGCCCGGCGCCGTGCTGCCCGGTGGTTTCGAGGTCGCGTCCCGCAAGACCTACGACCACGTCTCCGACGGGATGATCTGCTCGGTGTCGGAACTCGGGCTGGGCAACGATCACTCGGGGATCCTCGTGCTGCCGGCGGGCACGGCGCAGCCCGGCGACGACGCCAAGCAGGTGCTCGGCATGGACGACACCGTCATCGAGCTCAACGTGACGCCCGACCGCGGCTACGCGTTCTCGGTGCGCGGCCTCGCCCGCGAGCTCGCCTGCGGCTACGACCTGCCCTTCACCGACATCACGACCCCGTCGCCCGCGCAGGGTTCGGGCGCCGGCGGTGTGGACGTCACCGTCGAGCCCGAGTCCGGCTGCACCCGCTTCACCGCGCTGCGAGTGGAGGGCATCGACCCGAAGGCCGTGAGTCCGTGGTGGCTGCAGCGCCGCCTGCTCACCTCGGGCGTACGCCCGATCAGCGCCGCGGTCGACGTGACCAACTACCTCATGCTGCTCAGCGGCCAGCCGCTGCACGCCTTCGACGCGGACCGCGTCCAGGGCGGCCTGACGGTGCGCGCGGCCCGCCCCGGAGAGACGCTCGAGACCATCGATCACGTCGAGCGCGAGCTCGACCCCGAGGACACGGTCATCGTCGACGATTCCGGACCCGTCTCGCTCGCGGGCGTCATGGGCGGCGCGACCACGGAGGTCGGTGACGACACCGTCAACGTGATCCTCGAGGGCGCCATCTGGAACCCCGTCAAGGTCTTCCGCACCGGCAAGCGGCACAAGCTGAGCTCGGACGCCGCCAAGCGTTACGAGCGCACCGTCGACCCCGCGATCTCCGTGTGGACGGTCCGCGAGGCGGCGCGCCTGCTCACCGAGATCGCGGGCGGCACGGTGGTCGGCGAGCTCACCGACCACGGCTCCTACGGCGACCGCCCGCAGGTCACCATCGCCGCGGACCGCCCGGACCGGGTCGCGGGGATCACCTACGCCCCGGGCACGACGGTGCGCCGCCTCACCCAGGTCGGGTGCCGGGTCGAGGGCGAGAGCAGCCTGACGGTGACCCCGCCCACCTGGCGGCCCGACCTGAACATGGTCGCCGACCTGGTCGAGGAGGTGCTACGGCTCGAGGGGCTGGAGCAGATCCCGCCCGTGCTGCCTGCCGCGCCCGGCGGCCGGGGACTGAGCCCCCGGCAGCGTCGCCGCCGCGTCGTGAGCCGCTCGCTCGCGCACACGGGCCACGTCGAGGTGCTCACCAGCCCGTTCCTGCCCGCCGGCGTCTTCGACACGTGGGGCCTGGAGGCCGACGACCCGCGCCGGAACACCACGAAGGTCCTCAACCCGCTCGAATCGGATCGGCCGGGCCTCGCCACCACGCTGCTGCCCGGGCTGCTGGAGATCCTGGCGCGCAACGTCTCCCGCGGCCAGCGCGACCTCGCGCTGTACACGATCGCGCAGGTGGTGCTTCCGTCGGAGGCCACGGCTGCGGTCGACCCGATCCCCGTCGACCGGCGCCCCACCGCTGAGCAGATCGAGGAGCTCAACGCGTCGCTGCCGAGCCAGCCGGAACACATCGCTCTCGTGTTCGCCGGCCGGCGCACCCTCTCCGGCCCCTGGGGCGAGGGGCGACCCGCCGATGCGACGGACGCCTTCGAGGCCGCGCGCGAGATCGGCCGCGCGAGCAACATCGAGCTCACGCTGCGGTCAGCCCAGTTCGCGCCGTTCCATCCGGGCCGGTGTGCGGAGGTCCTCGCCGGTGACGTCGTGGTGGGCCACGCGGGCGAGCTGCACCCGGCCGTGCTCGAGCGTGCCGGGCTCCCGGCGCGGACCTGCGCCGTCGAGCTCGACCTCGACGCGATCCCGCTCGTCGAGAACCTGCCCGCGCCTGTGGTCTCGCCGTTCCCGGCGGTGCTGCAGGACGTGGCGGTCGTCGTCGACGCCGCGGTCCCCGCGGAAGCCGTGCGGTCCGCGCTGGCCGACGGTGCCGGCGAGCTCCTGGAGGCGATCTCGCTGTTCGACGTCTTCACGGGCGCGCAGGTGGGCGAGGGCCGCAAGTCGATGGCCTTCTCGCTGCGCTTCCGCGCGGGCGACCGCACGCTGACCGAGGACGAGGCTTCCGCCGCCCGTGACGCCGCGGTGGCGAACGCTGCGCAGGAGGTGGGCGCCGTCCTGCGGTAGCCCCTGACGTGGAGCCGGCCCCGGCGGCGCACTCGAGGTGCAGCCGTCGGGGCCGGAGTCTTTCGTCGCTAGCTGGTGTGGTGCACCTCCGCCAGCTTGTAGACCGGTGTGTCGATGCCCTCGTACCGGGCCTTGAGCTGGAGCGCCAGGTAGAGCGAGTAGTGCCGCGACTGGTGCAGGTTGCCGCCCATCATCCACAGGCCGGGGACCTGGGTGGGCTTCCACATGTTGCGCTGCTCGCCCTCCCACGGGCCGGGGTCCTTGGTGGTCGCGGAGCCGAGACCCCAGCACTTGCCCAGCTTGTCGGCGGTCTCCTGATCCATGAGGTCGGCGGCCCAGCCGTTCATCGAGCCGTACCCCGTGGCGTACACGACGAGGTCCGCGGGCAGTTCCTGGCCGTTCTTCAGCACCACGCTGTTCTCGGTCAGGTGGTCGACCTGCCCCTTGGCGAGCGTGATCGAGCCGTCGATGATCAGGCCGGCGGCGCCGACGTCGATGTAGTAGCCCGAGCCGCGGCGCAGGTACTTCATGAACAGGCCCGAATCGTCGTCGCCGAAGTCCAGGTCGTATCCGGCCTTCTCCAGCCCGGCGTAGAAGTCGGCGTCGATCTCGCGGACCTTGTCGTAGATCGGCTTCTGGAACTCGTTCATGATCTTGTACGGCAGCGACGCGAAGATCATGTCGGCCTTGTCCGTGGTCACACCGGCGGCCAGGGCGCGCTCGCTGTACAGGTCGCCCAGGCCGTGCTCCATGAGCGACTCGGACTTGATGATGTGCGTCGAACTGCGCTGCACCATCGTGACCTCGGCGCCGGCCTCGATGAGGGCCTTGCTGATGTCGAGCGCCGAGTTGTTCGCGCCGATCACCACGACCCTCTTGCCGGCGTAGGCGTCGGGGCCGGGGTGCTTGCTGGAGTGGTGCTGCTCGCCTTGGAAGACGTCCATGCCGGGGAAGTCCGGGATGTTGGGCTTGCCGGACATGCCCGTCGCGAGCACGAGCTGCTTGGGATGCAGGGTCAGGTGCTCGCCGTCCTTGTTCACCTCGACGGTCCATTCGCCCTTCGCCTCGTCGTACGACGCGGACAGCGCCTCGGTGCGCGACCAGTACGGCACCTCCATGACGCGGGTGTACATCTCGAGCCAGTCGCCGATCTTGTCCTTGGGGGCGAAGACGGGCCAGTTGGCGGGGAAGGGCAGGTACGGCAGGTGGTCGTACCAGACGGGGTCGTGCAGGCAGAGCGACTTGTAGCGGCCGCGCCACTGATCGCCCGGGCGGTCGTACTTGTCGACCACCAGGGCGGGCACGCCGAGCTGCCGCAACCGTGCGCCCAGGGCGATGCCGCCCTGGCCGCCGCCGATCACGAGGGTGTCAGGTTGGACCGAGCGCCCCAGCTCGGCCTCCTCCCGCTCGCGGCGCTCGGCCCAGGTGGGGGCCTCGACGTGCGCGCCGTGCACGGCGCCCATCGGTCGGCGCACGCCGAACGACTCCTCGTGGCCCTTCAGCTCACGGAGCGTCGTCAGGAGCGTCCAGGCCCGATCGACACCGTCCTCGCCGCGCCGGATACGGACGTGGCCCTTCCCGCGGCCCACACCCGTCTCGAAGCCGATGAAGGCCTCTGCCACCTCGTCGCCCGACGCGGGGTCGGTGGTCGCGAAACCGTTCGGGGCCGTGTCTGCGAGCCGCTCGGTGAGCATCGCCGCGATCTGGTCGCGGCCCTCGCTGGTGTGTAGGTTCCAGGTGAACGACACCAGGTCACGCCAGAAGCCTCCGGGCTCGAACAGCTCGGTCACTGCGGTGACGTCGCGGGCGACCAGCGCGTCCTCGAACTTCGCGAGCCAGGCGTCCACCCGTCCCTGAGGGCCGGTTGCGACGTCCTGAGCGGATTCCGCGATCGCGGTCATGTCGTACTCCTTCACGTTCGATCAGTGCTGTGGTGTGAATCACACTCCTGGTGTGATGGGGGTTACAAGGGTTGCGTCCCGTTGCACGGTTCTGGTCGATCGCGCCTGCTGCGAACGGCTGCGATGCAGAATCGAGGAGTGGCACACGCAGTGGAGCCGGCGGTGGCGCACGGAGAGGATCCCCGGACCTATGCGCGCCTGCTGGCCGAGGTGTACGACGCGACGATGGCCGGGGAGCGGCCGCCGGCGCGCCCGCGTGAGGTGATCGGTGACTCCTGGGAGCGGGTCATCGCCGCAGGCCTGCGCCCCGATTCAGGGGCCGGGCCCGCGATCCACTCCGCCGATCTGACCCGCCTGCGCCGCGAATCCGGTCTCGCCGGTCTCATCGACGACTTCACCGCGGGCCTCGCGCCCATCACCGATGCCGGGGCGAGCATCATGGTCGTGTCCGACGCCGAGGGTCGGCTGCTGTGGCGCAGCGGCTCGCCGCGCGTGCTGCGCGAGGCGGACCGGCTCGGCTTCGTCGAGGGAGCGGCCTGGTCGGAGAGCGACGTGGGTACCAACGCCATCGGTACGGCGCTGGCGTCGCGGGCGGCCGTGCAGACGTTCTCGGCGGAGCACTTCGCCCGCAATCAGCACCCGTGGACCTGCTCTGCCGCACCGATCCGAGACCGTCGGACGGGGCGCGTGCTCGGCGTCGTCGACCTCAGCGGACCCGCGTCCACGGTGCACCCCACGACGCTCGCGCTGGTTGCGGCCGTCGCGGGCCTCGCGGAGGCGACCCTGCGCGAGGCCCACCTGGCCGGGCTCGACCAACTGCGCACCGTCGCAGCCCCGTTGCTCGCGGGGCTCGGCGGCCCGGGCCTCGTGGTGGACTCGCACGGCTGGGTCGCGGCCGTCTGTCAGCTCGCGCCGTGCACCCGGGTGACCCTGCCGACCGCGGTGGACTCGGCGCACCTGTGGCTCCCGGAGCTGGGGCAGTGCGCCGTCGAACCGCTGCCCGGCGGGTGGTTGTTGCGTCCCGTCGCCGACGAGGCCCGGGAGGGCGCCACCCGGGTCACTCTCGACCTGCGTGCCGGGAAGGCGCCGTCGGTCACCGTCGCCGGTGCCACGGGGGAGTGGCGGCACCAGTTGACACCCCGGCACGCCCAGATCCTCGAGTTGTTCGCCGACGGTCGCGGGCACACCGCCGCGCAGGTCGCGCAGTCGCTGTTCGGCGACCCCGCCCGCGTGGTCACCGTGCGCGCCGAGATCTCGCGGCTGCGCCGGGTGCTCTCCGGGCTCATCGCCGCGCAGCCCTATCGCTTCGCCGACGCCGTGGTGGTCGAGACCCTGCGTTGAGCCGTCTCGGGCTCGCAACCCCTCGCAACCTTGGTCGAGTGTGTTCCGGGTCACATAGAACGGATGTGACCGCGTCGACGAAGGGACACAGGATGGCACGCATCGCATTGGTGACGGGAGCGGGACGAGGGATCGGCGCGGGCATCGCACGACGACTCGCCGCGGACGGCTTCGACCTGGCCCTGGTCGACCTCACCGCCGACGGTGTCGAGGCCGTCGCGGAGGAGGTCCGGGCGACGGGGCGTCGCGCCGTCGCGCTCACCGCCGACGTCTCCGACCGCGACGCGGTGTTCGGTGTCGTCGCCGCCACCGTCGAGGCGTTGGGTGGCCTCGATGTGATGGTCAACAACGCCGGCGTGGCGCTGGTCGGGCCCGTCGCGGACGTCACCCCCGAGGAAATGCGGCGGCTGTTCTCGGTCAACGTCGACGGCGTGCTCTGGGGCATCCAGGCCGCGGCGGCGTCGTTCATCGAGCGCGGCGTGCGCGGCAAGATCGTCAACGCCGCGTCGATCGCCGGTCACGAGGGCTTCGCCATGCTCGGTGCGTACAGCGCCACCAAGTTCGCGGTGCGCGGCTTCACCCAGGCGGCCGCGAAGGAGTACGCGACGCACGGCATCACCGTCAACGCCTACTGCCCGGGCGTGGTGGGTACGGACATGTGGGTCGAGATCGACCGCCGCTTCGCCGAGCTGACCGGCGCCGAGGTCGGCGCGACCTACGACCAGTTCGTCGGCGGCATCGCGCTGGGCCGCGCGCAGACCCCGGAGGATGTCGCCGCCTTCGTCTCGCACCTGGCCTCGCCCGATTCGGACTACATGACTGGGCAGGCCGTGCTCATCGACGGCGGCCTCGTCTACCGCTGACCGCGCAGGGAAAGGGGACGGGCGTGAGCGAACCTGCGATGTCGGCGGGCGAGGACCCGCGACGCTACGCGCGACTGCTGTCCGAGGTGTACGACGCGACCATGAGCGGCTCCCGCCCGCCGGCCCGGCCGCGGGGCGTGATCGGCGACTCGTGGGAGCGGGTCCGGGCCGCGGGGCTGGCGCCCGACGCCGACGCCGGGCCCGCGCTCGGGTGGATCGACGTCGAGCTCGGCCGCCAGGAGTCCGGGCTCGGCTTCGTACTCGAGGAGCTGACCGCGGGCCTCGCGCCGCTCACCGCCGACGGCGACAACATCCTGGTGGTGGCCGACCGGTTCGGCCGCGTCCTGTGGCGCTCCGGTTCGCCCCGCGTCCTCGCGCACGCGGACCGGCTCGGCTTCATCGAGGGCGCGGGCTGGGCCGAGGACCAGGTGGGGACCAACGCCATCGGCACGGCGATCGCGTCCCGCACGCCCGTACAGATCTTCTCGGCCGAGCACTTCGCCCGTAGTCATCACGCGTGGACCTGCGCCGGTGCGCCGATCCGCGACGTGCACACCGGCCGCATCCTGGGCGTCGTCGACGTCTCCGGCCCCGCTGCGACGGTCCACCCCACGACGCTGGCGCTGGTCTCCACCGTCGCCAAGCTCGCCGAGGCGCGGCTGCGCGAGGTGCACCTCGCCGGGCTGGAGCGGCTGCGGTCCGTCGCGGCGCCCATGCTCGCGGGCCTCGGCCGCCCGGGTCTCGCGGTCGATACCAACGGCTGGGTGGCCGCCGTCGGCGACCTGCCGCCGCGCTCGCGCGTCGCGCTGCCTGCGGACCTGGCGGGCCCGTCGGTCCGGCTCCCCGAACTGGGGCTGTGCACCGTCGACCCGCTGCCCGGCGGCTGGCTGCTCCAGCCCGACCCGGGCGACGGGCCCGACGCGATCACCCGGGTCACGCTCGACCTGCGTCCCGGCCGCGCGCCCGAGGTCGCGGTCGCGGGCGGCGGGGGAGCGTGGCGGTACCAGCCCTCGCCCCGGCACGCGCAGATCCTCGAGCTCCTCGCCGACGGTGCCGGCCGGACGGCCGCGCAGCTCGCCGAGGCGCTGTTCGGGATCCCGGTCGGGTGGTCACGGTGCGGGCGGAGATCTCGCGGCTGCGGCGCGTGCTGTCGGGGGTGATCGCGGCGCAGCCCTACCGGTTCGCCGACGGCGTGTCGGTCGAGTTGCTGCGCTGACCGCTCCCGGCCTCTAGCGTGGAGCCCGTGAGCGAGCCGCAGATCTTCCCCGAGGACTGGACCACGGCGCTCGTCCTGGTGGCGCACCCGGACGATCCTGAGTACGGGATGGCGGCGGCCGTCGCCCGCTGGACCTCCCAGGGCAAGACGGTGGCCTACGGCCTCGCGACCTCCGGCGAGGAGGGTATCGAGGGCATGACGCCCGGTACCGCGGGGCCGGTGCGCGAGGAGGAGCAACGCCGGTCCGCCGCCGTCGTCGGGGTCGACGAGGTGCGGTTCTGGGGCTACCCGGACTCGCGGGTGACGAACACGCCGGAGCTGCGGGAGTCGATCCGCAAGTCCATCGCCCGGTACGAGCCCGACATCGTGATCACGCTGTGGGGCGGCCCGGAGTGGGCGCCCGGCGCGCCGAACCAGAGCGATCACATGGAGTTCACCCGGGCGGTCGCCCAGGCTGCCGCGGCGGCGGGCGTCACGGCCTATCAGACGGCGCCCGAGCCCGAGTACATCGTCGACGTCACCGGGTTCACCGAGCGCGCCGTGGAATCGCTCGCCGAGCACCGCCAGTACCTCTCGGTGCTCGACCCGGGTACGCCCGTCATCGAGCAGGCCCGCGCGCAGATCGCCTCCGCGTGCCTGCCCCGCGGCGAGTACCGGCACACCGTGGGCTTCCGAGGCCTCAGCCCAGGTGGAAGGCCTGGGTGATGTGGTTGCCGCGCCGGTGATCGCCCACGAGGCTGGGGCGGCCGTGACCCATTTTCACCAGCATGGCACGGTTCTCCACGCGCGGCGCGAAGCCGTCCAGGACGCGGTTGACGGTGCCCCGGATCCCGCTCGCGGCGCGGCAGGGTCAGTGGTTGAGTGAGGGCGTCGGGGTTCGACGCCGGAATGTCGTTGCGCATACCAACTCTTTCGGGCGCTGGGTGCTGTTCGTTACTGCTACCCAGGGTGCCGACGACTCCTGATGAGCGGCTGGGCGGAACCTGTGGGTGTTCGTGGCGTGCGTTCTCCGGATCCGTTGTGAATAGGCTTGCATGGTGGTGCATAATCATTGCATGACTGTTTCCGTGGCGATCGCGGGCGCGAGCGGCTACGCCGGGGGAGAGATCCTCCGGCTGCTGCTCGGCCACCCGCAGTACCTGTCCGGTGAGCTGACCATCGGCGCGCTGACCGCCGGCGGCAACGCCGGCAGCACGCTGTTCGAGCACCACCCGCACCTGCTGCCCCTCGCCGACCGCGTCCTGCAGGAGACGACCCCGGAGACACTGCGCGGCCACGACGTCGTCTTCCTCGGCCTGCCGCACGGCAAGTCGGCCGAGATCGCCGAGGCGCTGCCCCCGTCGACCCTCATCATCGACTGCGGCGCCGACTACCGGCTCAAGGACGCCGCCGAGTGGGAGCACTACTACGGCAGCGCCCACGCCGGCACCCGGCCCTACGGCCTGCCCGAGCTTCCGGGCAACCGGGACGTGCTCGCCGGCGCGTCCCGCATCGCAGTCCCGGGCTGCTACCCGACGGTGTCGACCCTCGCCTTCCTGCCCGCCGTCGCGGCCGGCATCGTGGCGCCCGAGGTCACCGTCGTCGCCGTGAGCGGCACGTCCGGCGCGGGCAAGTCCCTGCGGACCGACCTGCTCGCCTCCGAGGCGATAGGCTCGGCCCGCGCCTACGGCGTGACCACCCACCGGCACACCCCGGAGATCACCCAGAACCTCTCGGATGCGGCGGATTCCCCGGTCGCCGTGTCGTTCACGCCCATCCTCGTGCCCATGGCCCGGGGCATCCTCGCCACCGTCTCCGCCCCGACGACGGTGACCGCCGCCCAGGCCCGGGACGTGTACGAGCAGGCGTACAAGGACGAGCCGTTCGTGCACCTGCTCCCCGAAGGCGCTCAGCCGCAGACCAAGTCGGTGCTCGGTAGCAACGCCGTGCACGTGCAGGTGACCGTCGACGAGCGCGCCGGGCGCCTCATCGCGACCGCCGCGATCGACAACCTCACCAAGGGCACCGGCGGGGCCGCCGTCCAGTCCATGAACCTCGCGCTCGGCTGGCCCGAGACCGCCGGCCTGTCCACCGTAGGAGTCGCACCGTGACCTTCAAACTCGTTCGCAACCAGGGCGTCACGGCGCCCCTGGGGTTCAAGGCCGCGGGCATCGCGGCGGGGATCAAGGCCTCCGGAAAGCCGGACCTGGCACTGGTCTTCAACGAGGGGCCGCACTACGCGGCGGCCGGCGTCTTCACCCGCAACAAGGTCAAGGCCGCGCCCGTGCTCTGGAGCGAGCAGGTGATCAAGGACGGCCACCTGCGCGCGGTGATCCTCAACTCGGGCGGCGCGAACGCCTGCACCGGGCCCGGCGGCTTCCAGGACACCCACGCCACGGCGGAGAAGGTCGCGGAGACCCTGAGCCACTGGGGGACCGAGACCGGCGCCGGAGAGGTCGCCGTGTGCTCCACCGGCCTCATCGGCGACCGCCTGCCGATGGACAAGCTGCTGGCCGGCGTCACCGAGATCGTGCACGAGATGGGTGGCGGCCTCACCGGCGGCACCGACGCCGCGCACGCCATCATGACCACGGACACCGTGCCCAAGGAGACCGCGCTGCATCACTCCGGCGGCTGGAACGTCGGCGGCATGGCCAAGGGCGCCGGCATGATGGCGCCCTCGCTCGCGACGATGCTCGTGGTCCTCACCACCGACGTGCACGCCACCCCGGAGCAGCTCGACGAGGCCCTGCGGTACGCCACGGGCTACACCTTCGACCGGCTCGACGTGGACGGCGCCACGTCGACCAACGACACCGTGCTCCTGCTCAGCAGCGGCGCCAGCGAGAAGACCTGCACGCAGGAGGAACTCAACGCCGCCGTGCGCGCGGTCTGCGACGACCTCGCCGGCCAGCTGCAGGGCGACGCCGAGGGTGTCACCAAGCGGATCCTCATCACCGTGACCGGCGCCGCCTCCGAGGAGGAGGCCCTCGTGGGCGCCCGCGCCATCGCCCGCGACAGCCTGGTCAAGACCGCGCTCTTCGGCAGCGACCCCAACTGGGGCCGCGTCATGGCCGCGATCGGCATCGCCCCGATCGAGCTGGTCCACGACAAACTGACCGTCTCCTTCAACGGGCAGCCGATCGCCGAGAACGGTTGCGGCGTCCCGGGGCGCGCGAAGTGGATCTCTCCGGACCCGAGATCGACGTCACCGTCGACCTGGGCCTCGGGCGCGGCACCGCGACGATCCGCACCACGGATCTCTCGCACGCGTACGTCGAAGAGAACTCGGCGTACTCCTCATGAGCGCACCCGATCTCACGCCGCTCGACAAGGCCGGCGTGCTCGCCGAGGCACTGCCCTGGCTGCTGGACTTCCACGGCAAGACCGTCGTGGTCAAGTACGGCGGCAACGCCATGATCGACGACGAGCTCAAGCGCTCGTTCGCCCAGGACATGGTGTTCCTGCGGACCTGCGGCCTGCACCCCGTCGTGGTGCACGGCGGCGGCCCGCAGATCACCGCCATGCTCAAGCGGCTCGGGATGGAGGGCGAGTTCCGCGGCGGCTTCCGCGTGACCACGCCCGAGGTGATGGACGTCGTGCGGATGGTCCTGTTCGGCCAGGTCGGGCGCGAGCTGGTGGGACTGATCAACTCCTACGGGCCCTTCGCCGTCGGCATGTCCGGCGAGGACGCGCACCTGTTCACCGCCACGCGGCGGCAGGTCGTGGTCGACGGTGCGCCGACCGACATCGGGCTCGTCGGCGACGTGACCGCGGTGAGCCCGGAGGCGGTCAACGACCTCATCGCGGCCGGCCGCATCCCGGTGATCTCGACGATCGCGCCGGACGCGGACGGGGTGGTGCACAACATCAACGCCGACACCGCCGCGGCCGCACTCGCGGAGGCGCTCGGGGCCGAGAAGCTAGTGGTGCTCACCGACGTCGAGGGCCTGTACACGAACTGGCCGGACCGCTCCTCGCTCACATCGGAGATCGACACGGATGCGCTGACCGCACTGCTCCCGAGCCTCGACTCCGGCATGGTCCCCAAGATGGAGGCGTGCCTGCGAGCCGTGCACGGGGCGTCCCCACCGCGCACGTCATCGACGGGCGGGTGCCGCACTCCGTGCTTCTCGAACTGTTCACGAGCAAGGGCATCGGCACCATGGTGACCCCGCCGAAAACCTCTTCACAGACCTGGATCTGACACACATGACGAACGAAGCAATGCAGTCGCGGTGGAACGCCGCGCTGATGGACACCTACGGGACGCCGCCGATCGCGCTCGTCTCCGGCCGCGGCGCGACCGTGACCGACGCCGACGGCAAGGAGTACGTCGACCTACTCGGAGGCATCGCCGTCAACGCACTCGGGCACGCGCACCCGAAGATCGTCGAGGCCGTGACGCTACAGGTCTCGACGCTGGGTCACGTCTCGAACCTGTACATCAGCGAGCCCGTCGTGCGCCTCGCCGAGCGGCTCACCGAGGCCGTCGGCGTGCCCGGCACGCGGGTCTTCTTCAGCAACTCCGGCGCCGAGGCCAACGAGGCCGCCATCAAGATCGGCCGGCGCACCGGCCGCACCGCGATGGTCGCCGCCGACGGCGCCTTCCACGGCCGCACCATGGGCTCCCTGGCGCTGACCGGCCAGCCCGCCAAGCGCGAGCCCTTCGCGCCCCTCATCGAGTCGGTGACGCACGTGCCCTACGGCGACGCCGCGGCCCTGCGCGCCGCCGTCTCCGGCGGAAGCGGCGCGGTGGCGGCCGTTTTCCTCGAGCCGATCATGGGGGAGGGCGGCGTCGTCGTCCCGCCCGCGGGTTACCTCGCGGAGGCCCGCGCCGCCGCGACCGAGGCCGGCGCGCTCCTCGTCCTCGACGAGGTGCAGACCGGGATCGCCCGCACCGGAACGCTCTTCGCGTACCAGCGGGCGGGCGTCACGCCCGACGTCTTCACGCTCGCCAAGGGACTCGGCGGCGGCTTGCCCATCGGCGCGACGGTGGCCGTCGGCGCCGCCGGCGAGTTGCTCACGCCCGGCCAGCACGGCACCACCTTCGGCGGCAACCCGATCGCGGCGGCGGCGGCGAACGCGGTACTCGACGTGATCGAGGCGGACGGCCTCGCCGAGCGGGCGGACGCGCTGGGCAAGAGCATCAGCGCGGCGATCGAGGGGCTGGGGCACCCGCTGGTGACCGGCGTCCGCGGTTCCGGTCTGCTGCTGGGCATCACGCTCGCGCAGCCCGTCGCCAAGACGATCGAGACGCACGCCCGCGACGCGGGCTTCCTGCTCAACGCCGCCCAGCCCGACGTGGTCCGCCGGCCCCGCCCCTCGTCCTCACCGACGAGCAGGCCGACCGCTTCCTCACCGCCCTGCCCGCACTGCTCGACTCAGCCCAGGAGCATTCATGACCCGCCACTTCCTCCGCGACGACGACCTCAGCCCGGCCGAACAGCGCGAGGTGCTCGCGCTCGCCGCGGAGGTGAAGGCGGCACCGTTCTCGCGGCGCCCGCTGGAGGGCCGAGGGGCGTGGCGGTGCTCTTCGACAAGAACTCCACCCGTACCCGGTTCAGCTTCGACGTCGGCATCGCGCAGCTCGGCGGCCACGCCGTCGTCGTGGACACCAAGTCCACCCAGATGGGCCGCGACGAGTCCCTCGCCGACACCGCCCGCGTGCTGTCGCGGTTCGTCGACGCCATCGTCTGGCGGACGTACTCCCAGGACGGCCTCGAGGAGCTGGCGCGCTACTCGACGGTGCCCGTCGTCAACGCCCTCTCCGACGACTTCCATCCCTGCCAGATCCTCGCCGACCTGCAGACCATCGCCGAGCGCAAGGGCGCCGAGGGCACCGGTTCCGTCGCCGGCCTCAAGCTCACCTACCTCGGCGACGGCGCCAACAACATGGCCCATAGCTACATGCTCGGCTGCGCCACGGCCGGGATCGACGTGACCATCAGCGCACCGTCGGGCTTCCAGCCGGACGAGAAGTTCGTGGAGGCGGCCCGGGCCCGGGCGAAGGAGACCGGCGCCGAGGTGAGCATCATCTCCGACCCGGTGCTCGCGGTCGCGGGCGTCGACGTGGTCGTGACCGACACCTGGGTGTCGATGGGGCAGGAGGGCGACGGCGTCGACCGCAACGCGCCGTTCCGGTCGTACCAGATCAACGCCGAGCTGCTCGCCCACGCGGATCCGGACGCGATCGTGCTGCACTGCCTGCCCGCGCACCGTGGGGACGAGATCACTGACGAGGTGATCGACGGGCCGCAGTCCGCCGTGTTCGACGAAGCCGAGAACCGCCTGCACGCGCAGAAGGCGCTGCTCACCTGGCTGCTGGAGCACTCGTGACCGGGGTCCGGGCGTGAGCGAGCAGCCGCTCGCCACCCGCGCCGGGCGGCAGGCGGCCATCGTCGAGATCCTGGCGAACCACCAGGTGCGCAGCCAGGCCGAGCTGCAGGCGCTGCTCGTGCGCGGCGGCTACGAGGCCACGCAGGCGACCATCTCGCGCGACCTCGACGAGCTGGGGGCGGTGAAGCTGCGCGGCGCAGACGGCGGCGCCGGCGTGTACGTCGTTCCCGAGGACGGTTCGCCCGTGAAGGGCGTCTCCGGCGGCACCGAGCGCCTCTCCCGCCTCCTGGGCGAACTGCTGGTCTCCACCGACCACAGCGGCAACATCTGCGTCCTGCGCACCCCGCCGGGCGCGGCGAATTTTCTGGCGAGTGCGCTCGACCGGTCCTCGCTGCCCGAGGTCGTCGGCACCGTCGCCGGCGACGACACCGTCCTCGTCGTCGCGCGCGAGCCCCTGACCGGCAAAGACCTCGCCGAGCGCCTCGTGGCGCTCGCCTGAATCCGCCCACTCACCACCAGATAGGCTTATCGACCATGTCCAAGGTCCTCTCCACCCTGCCCATCGGCGAGCGCGTCGGCATCGCCTTCTCCGGCGGCCTCGACACCTCCGTGGCCGTCGCCTGGATGCGCGACAAGGGCGCCGTGCCCTGCACGTACACCGCGAACATCGGCCAGCCGGACGAGCCCGACATCGACGCGGTGCCCGGCCGCGCCAAGGAGTACGGCGCCGAGATCGCGCGCCTGGTGGACGTGCAGCCGCTGCTGGTGCAGGAGGGCATCGCCGCCCTGCAGACCGGCGCGTTCCACATCCGCTCGGGCGGCAAGACCTACTTCAACACCACCCCGATCGGCCGCGTCGTGACCGGCACCATGCTGGTGCGGGCCATGAAGGAGGACGGCGTCGACATTTGGGGCGACGGCTCCACCTACAAGGGCAACGACATCGAGCGGTTCTACCGCTACGGCCTCATGGCCAACCCGGCGCTGCGCATCTACAAGCCGTGGCTGGACTCGCAGTTCGTGACCGAGCTCGGTGGCCGCAAGGAGATGAGCGAGTGGCTCGTCGCGCACGGCTTCCCGTACCGCGACTCCACCGAGAAGGCCTATTCCACCGACGCCAACATCTGGGGCGCCACGCACGAGGCCAAGGATCTGGAGTACCTCAACACGGGCGTCGTCATCGTCGACCCGATCATGGGCGTCGCCCCGTGGGACGAGTCGGTCGAGATCGCCACCGAGGACGTCACCGTCACCTTCGAGGCCGGCGTGCCGGTCGCGATCAACGGCGTCGAGTACTCCGACCCGGTCGAGCTGGTCCGCGAGGCGAACCGCATCGGCGGCCGCCACGGCCTGGGCATCTCCGACCAGATCGAGAACCGCATCATCGAGGCCAAGTCGCGCGGCATCTACGAGGCGCCCGGCATGGCGCTGCTGCACGCCACCTACGAGCGCCTGGTGAACGCGATCCACAACGAGGACACCATCGCGACGTACCACAACGAGGGCCGCCGCCTGGGCCGCCTGATGTACGAGGGCCGTTGGCTGGACCCGCAGTCGCTCATGCAGCGCGAGGCCATCATCCGCTGGGTCGCGTCCGCCGTCACGGGCTCCGTGACCCTGCGCCTGCGCCGGGGCGACGACTACTCGATCATCGACACCACGGGCCCCAACCTGAGCTACCACCCCGAGAAGCTCTCGATGGAGCGCGTCGGCGACGCCGCCTTCGGCCCCGACGAGCGGATCGGCCAGCTCACCATGCGCAACCTCGACATCGCGGACTCGCGCTCGCGGCTCGAGCAGTACGCGGTCCAGGGCATCGTCGCGGGCGAGACCGCGGCTCTGGTCGGCGAGCTGGAGCAGGGCGGCGCCGACGCCATCGTCGCGGGCGGCGAGAAGACCCCGTCGAACTTCGACGAGGTGGGCAACCACGCCGCGTTCGACCTCGGCACCGACTAGGAGATCCGTTGAGCGAGAACGCCGAGAAGCACGCCGGCGAGCCGGCCACGAAGCACGCCGGCGAGCCGGCCACGAAGCACGCCGGCGAGCCGGCTACGAAGCACGGCACTAACGAGGGCAGCCTCTGGGGCGGACGGTTCGCGTCCGGCCCCGCCGAGGCGATGGCCGCGCTGAGCAAGTCCACGCACTTCGACTGGGCGCTCGCCCCGTACGACGTGCGCGCGTCGAAGGCGCACGCCCGCGTGCTCAACCGCGCGGGGCTGCTGTCCGACGAGGACCTCGAGGCCATGCTCGCGGCGCTCACCCGGCTCGGGGACGACGTGGCCTCCGGGGCCTTCCAGCCGGCCGAGTCCGACGAGGACGTGCACGGCGCGCTGGAGCGCGGCCTCATCGAGCGCGCGGGCCCCGAGGTGGGCGGCCGGCTGCGCGCGGGCCGGTCGCGGAACGACCAGGTGGCCACGCTGTTCCGGATGTGGCTGCGGGACGCGGTGCGGCTGGTGGCGGTCGGCGTGCTCGACGTGGTGGACGCCTTCGTCGCGCAGGCGCAGGCGAATCCCGATACGATCCTGCCGGGCAAGACGCACCTGCAGGCGGCGCAGCCGATCCTGCTGTCGCACCACCTGCTGGCGTACACGCATCCGCTGCTGCGGGACGTGCAGCGGCTGCAGGACCTGGACAAGCGGATCGCCGTCTCGCCGTACGGTTCCGGCGCGCTGGCCGGCTCCTCGCTCGGCCTCGACCCCGATGCCATCGCGGCGGACCTCGGGTTCGATTCCGCGGCGGACAACAGCCTCGACGCCACGGCGTCGCGCGACTTCGCGGCCGAGGCCGCGTACGTTCTCGCGCAGATCGCCGTGGACCTGTCGCGCTGGTCCGAGGACGTGATCCTGTGGAGCACGGCCGAGTTCGGCTACGTGACCCTCGCCGACGCGTGGTCCACGGGCAGCTCGATCATGCCGCAGAAGAAGAACCCCGACGTCGCGGAGCTCTCCCGCGGCAAGGCGGGCAGGCTCATCGGCAACCTGTCGGGCCTGCTGGCGACGCTGAAGGCGCAGCCGCTCGCCTACAACCGCGATCTGCAGGAGGACAAGGAACCGGTCTTCGATTCGGTGGAGCAACTGCGGCTGCTGCTCCCGGCCGTCGCCGGGCTCACGGCCACCCTCACGTTCCATCCGCAGCGGATGGGTGCGCTGGCCCCGGCCGGCTTCACGCTGGCGACGGACGTCGCCGAGTGGATGGTGCGCCAGGGCGTGCCGTTCCGGATCGCGCACGAGGCCGCGGGCGAGTGCGTCCGCGCCGCCGAGTCCCGCGGGGTGGGCCTCGACGGCCTCACCGACGCGGAGTTCGCGGTGGTCCACCCGGCGCTCACCCCGCAGGTCCGCGAGGTCCTGACGGTGCGCGGCTCCGTCGCCTCCCGCAGCGCCCGGGGCGGCACGGCCCCGTCGGCCGTCGAACGCCAGCTGGAATCCGTGACTGTCGCGGTCCCGCCGCTGCGGGCCTGGGCCGAGGCAGTGCCCGGCGCCCAGTAGCGGAGTCAGGCCCGGCGCTGCCGGAGGTCTCCGATCCTGCGCATCGCCGCGAGCGTCGGCAGACCGACCGCGGGTGCGACGTCGACCGAGCGGGACAGGATTCCGCGCCAGCGCGGCACCACCCGGAACACCTGCCTGGAGTCCAGGAGTTTCAGCCCAGCGGCAGCCACCGTGTCCGCGTCGAGCGGCTTCGGGCCCGAGAACAGCATGGCCGCGCCGGGGTCCTTCTCGCGGTCGGTGACCATCGCGGTGCCGACGACGTCGGGGCACAGCGCCCGCGCCCGGATCGGCAGGCCCGCGTGCGAGAGATCGCCCTGGAGCGACGTGGTGTAGGACAGCACCGCAGCCTTCGTCGCGGCGTACAGCGCGAGCCCGGGGACCGGCGTGAGCGCGGAGATCGACGCCACGTTGAGGATTGCGCCGCCCCGCGCCCCCATCGCGCTCACGGCCGCAGCCGATCCGCCGATCGGGCCGCGCAGGTTCACGTCGAGGATCGCCCCGATCTCGTCGTCGCCGTGGGTCCACGCGTCACCGGCGATGAGGATGCCCGCGTTGTTCACCCAGACGGCGAGCCGGCCGAGTTCCCGGGCCCGGTCGGCGACCGCGCGGTGCGATTCCAGGTCACGGACGTCCTGTGCGAGGCCGACGGCGCCGCGCCCCACCTCCGCGGCGGCCCGTTCGGCGGCGGGACCGTCGATGTCGGTGAGGATCACTCGGTGGCCCTGGTCGGCCAGGCGGTGGGCGAAGCGCAGGCCGATGCCGCGCGCGGCCCCGGTGACGACGGCGATGGTGGTGGTCATGGCTCGAATCTAGACGTAGAGGCCCCGCGGATGTTCGGATCCGTCACGCGCAGAGGGCCGGTGATGACCTGCTGCAGCGGGGGAGCGGCCAGGGCGACCACCTCGCCGACAGTGAGCGAGGCGAGGGGCTCGAACCGCACCACGTAGCGGGCGACGAGGAGCCCGAACACCTGGGCCACCATGAGATTCGCACGGAGTAACCCGTCGCCGGGGCCCGCCTCCATGCGGCCGATCAGCTCGGCGAGCGCGATCTCGAGCAGGAATCCGCGGACGATCCCCGGGTCACCCTCCCCGAGGTTGGTGCGGATCACCGCGACGCCCACCTCGCGCAGCGGCCCGTCCCAGAGCCCGAGGAGGGCGGTCAGCAACGCCCGGCCGGCATCCTCGAGCGGGGCCTCGCGCAGCGGCGCGCGTACCAGCTCCGGGTCGACGGGGATCGCGAGCGCGGCCAGGTACAACTGCTGTTTGGTCCCGAAGTAGTGGTGCACGAGGGCCGGATCCACACCGGCCGCGTCGGCGATCGACCGCACCGTCGTGCCCGCCATACCGCCGCGGGCGAACGCGGCGCGCGCGGCTCCCAGGATCTCGGCGCGGGTGTCGGGGCTGCCGGACCGGCGGCCGGTGCGCCGCGGGGTCACGCCACTCGGCGGGGCAGGGTCGCCGCCGCCAGCGCGAGACCGACGACCGCGAAGCCCACGACCACCGCGAGCGAGGCCCACATCGTGCCGGTGGCGTCGGCGTGGGCGCCCACCTCCTGCAGCGCCTTCACCGCGTAGGTCATCGGCAGTACGTCGGCGATGGCCTGCAGCCAGCCCGGCATCGCGTCGTGCGGGACCAGCAGGCCGCACAGGAAGATCTGCGGCACCACGATGACCGGCATGAACTGCACCGCCTGGAACTCGGTGCGGGCGAACGCACTGCACAGCAGGCCCAGCGCGACGCCGAGCCAGGCGTCGACGACGGCGATGAGGACCACGAGCCACACGCTGCCGGCGGTGTCCATGCCCAACAGGTACGCGGCGACGGTGGTCGCGACCACCGCCTGCGCCGTGGCCGCGGCGGAGAAGGCCGCCGCGTAGCCGAACAGCAGGTCGGCCTTCGCGAGTGGCGTCGTCAGGAGCCGCTCGAGCGTGCCCGACGCGCGCTCGCGCTGCATCGCGATCGACGTGACGATGAACATCAGCGCGAACGGCAGGACGCCGAGCAGCACCAGCGCGACGCGGTCGAACAGCTGCGGGCCGCCGGGCGCGTCGTCGTAGAGGAAGTACATCAGCGTCAGCAGCAGGGTGGGGACCACGACGATCATCGCGATGGTGCGCGGGTCGGCCCGCAACTGACGCAGGACGCGCACGGTGGTCGCGCCGGTGATGGTGGGGTTGAGGACGGTGCTCATGCCGTCGCCTCCTGTTCGCGGACGAGCGCGAGGAACGCGTCGTCGAGGGTGGGTGCGCCGGTGCGGGTCAGCAGTTCCGACGGTGCGAGCTCGGCGACCAGCCGACCCTCGCGGAGCAGGATGAGGCGCGCGCAGTGCGCGGCCTCGTCCATGACGTGACTCGAGACGACCAGGGTGGTGCCGCCGGCGGCCATGGCGGCGAACCGTTCCCACAGTTCGGCGCGGAGCAGCGGATCGAGTCCGACCGTGGGCTCGTCGAGGATGAGCAGCTCCGGGTGCGCCACCAGCGCGCACGCGATGCTGACGCGCGAGCGCTGGCCGCCGGACAGGGCGTCGGCGCGGCGGTCCGCGAAGGCGCCCAACCCGACCGCCGCGATCGCCTCCGCGACATCGGCTTTCGCGGTGGAGCGGCGCGCCGGGTACAGCGCGCCGAAGTACGCGACGTTCTGCTCCACCGAGAGGTCGCCGTACACGGCGGGGGACTGCGTGGTGTATCCGACGCGGGCGCGCAGCTCGGCGCTGCCGGCCGGACGGTCGAGCACCGTCGCCGTGCCGCCGGTGATGCGCTGCGCGCCGACGATCACCCGCATCAGGGTGGTCTTGCCGGAGCCGGACGGGCCCAACAGGCCGGTGATGGCGCTCCGGGGTATCTCGGTGTCGATGCGGTCGAGCACGGTGTTGCCCCCGCGGACCACCGTGAGTCCGGATAGGGAGATCGCGCTGGTCATGATGCCTCCAGGTAATTCACTTGGCGATGAATTCATCGTCTAGTGAATTATGCATCCAGTGGCGTCGGGGCGTCAAGCCCCACCGTCGTGACGCAGGAACCTGTTCCGATTCCAGCCCGCAATACGGAGAACACCCGATAACATCGGGGCATGACCGCAGAGCGCACCGTCCGCGGGCTCATCGACGAGCCGCGCCCCACTGACCCCACCGAGTTGGCGGCGCTGTTCGCACAGCTCGAGCCCGTGACGATCGAGTTCCTGTTCGGCGATTGGCGCGGCGGTGAACTACCCTCGGCCACCCGATGGACGGCGCGCTGGGGCGGGCCCGTTGGCATGGCAAGAGCTTCCGCTCCGCGGTCGACGTGCAGCCTCTGGTGTGCCTCGACGAGAACGGCGCGAAGTACTCGAACGTCGAACTGGGCAAGGGCGAGGCGACCCTGCGGCTGATCGACTTCGAGGGCCGGGTCACCGCCTCGATGGTCTACGACGGACAACCGGTGATCGACCACTTCGTCAAGGTCGACGACGACACCGTCATGGGCGTGATGACCGGCAAGAAGCTGCGCGCGCCGTACTTCTACTTCTATTTGGAACGGGAGGAGGGCGGCTCCACCGGCTCGGGGTGCGCGGAGCCGACGGCATGACCCGCACGATCGCGCACGTCGTCGCGGAGCAGGGTGCGGCACCGTCGGATCTCGAGGTGGAGGTCCCCGACCCGATCGGGCACCGGTGCTCGTGCGGATTCACGCGGTCGGGGTGTGTCACACCGACCTGACGCTCGCCGGGAACTGGCCCGAGCAGGGGCTGCCGGTGATCCTGGGGCACGAGGGCGCCGGAGTCGTGGAGGCCGTGGGCCCCGACGTGAGCGGCCTGCGGGTGGGCGACCGCGTCTGCCTGACCTTCGACAGCTGCGGCGCGTGCGCCTTCTGCGTCGACGGTACGCCGGGGTACTGCGAGCAGGCGATCGTGCGCAACTATCTGGGTCTGCCCGGTATCCGGGCGGGGGAGACGGCAGTGACCGGAGGCTTCTTCGGCCAGTCCAGCTTCGCCGGATACGCACTCGCGACCGACCGGAACGCGATCCCGATCGGCGACCTGCCGTTCGAGCTCGCCGCGCCGCTCGGCTGCAGCATCCAGACCGGCGTGGGCACCGTGACCAGGGCGTTGAACGTCGGGCGGGGCGAGTCCGTCGTGGTCTTCGGGACGGGCGCGGTGGGGCTCGCCGCGGTCATGGGTGCGCGGCTCTCCGGCGCCGCCACGATCGTCGCGGTCGACCCGCGGGAGGACCGGCGCACGCTCGCCCTGGAACTCGGCGCGACGCACGCAGTGGAGGCGGGACCGCAGGCGGTGCAGCGGATCCTCGAGGTCACGGGCGGCGGGGCGCACGCGGCGCTCGACACCACCGCGCGGACCGACGTACTGAACCAGGGCCTGCAGGTGCTCCGCCCCAAGGGCACGCTCGCGGTCGTGGGCCTGGGAGCACCGTCGGCCGACCTGCCCGTCGTGCTGATCATGACCCGCGGACTGCGCCTGATCGGCGTGATCGAGGGCGACAGCGAGCCGTCGGAGTTCCTGCCCGAGCTCGCGGTCGCAGTCCGGGAGGGGCGGCTGCCGGTCGATCGCCTGGTGTCCACCTTCACCGACTTCGACGAGGCGTGGGCGGCGGCGGAGGCGGGGACCGCGATCAAGCCGGTGTGGCTGCCGGGGCGGTAGGCTGCGCACATGCCCATCGACGCGACGCTGCTGAAGATCCTCGCCTGTCCGCAGGACAAGGGCCCGCTGCTGTACGTCCCGGACGAGCTGTTCTACAACCCGCGCCTGCGCCGCGCCTACCCGATCGAGGACGGGCTCCCCGTGCTCCTGATCAGCGAGGCACGCGACGTGGATGCCGAGGAGCATGACGCCATCGTGGCGCGCGCGGCTGGCTGACCACCCGCTGCGCGCGGCGCGGCTGGTACTGGGCTCCACTCTCGAGGTGGGCGCCGTGCGCGCCCGGATCGTCGAGGTCGAGGCCTACGGGTCGCCCGAGGACGGACCGTGGCCCGATCCGGCCGCGCACACCTACCCAGGGCCGACGCCGCGCAACGAGCCGATGTTCGGTCCGCCCGGACACCTGTACGTCTACCTGTCGTACGGCATCCACACCTGCATCAACGTCACCGCCGGTCCGGACGGTACGGGTGGCGGGGTACTCATGCGGGCCGCGGAGATCACCTCCGGCATCGACCTTGTCCGCGAGCGCCGGGGCGGCCGCGACCGCGACGAACGACTCGCCGCCGGGCCCGGCCGGCTGGGCCAGGCACTGGGGATCACCCTGGCCGACAAGGGGACGGACCTCCTGGACCCGGGTTCGACGGTGCGCCTGCACCTCGCGTCCCGGCGGGGCCCGGTCGAGGCCGGCCCGCGGATCGGGATCAGCCGGGCCGAGGACAAGCCCTGGCGGTTGTGGCTGCGGGGCGATCCATCGGTGAGCAGGTAGAGCCGCGTCAGTCACAATGGTCGGGTGAGTGCTGACATTCTCGAAGAGCTGACCTGGCGCGGCCTGATCGCGCAGTCCACCGACATCGAGGCGCTGCGCGAGCGCCTCGCCGCCGGGCCGATCACGCTCTACGCGGGGTTCGACCCCACCGCCTCCTCGCTGCACGCCGGTCACCTCGTCCAGCTGCTCACGCTCCGTCGCTTCCAGGAGGCGGGGCATCGGCCGATCGTCCTCGGCGGCGGCGCCACCGGGCAGGTCGGCGATCCCCGCGACGTGGGGGAGCGCGTCATGAACTCCGTGGACACGGTCGCCGAGTGGGCGGCCAAGATCGACTCCCAGCTGCAGCGCTTCGTCTCGTTCGAGGGCGACGACGCCGCGATCCTGGTCAACAACCTCGACTGGCACGGCTCGATGAACGTGCCCACCTTCCTGCGCGACGTGGGCAAGCACTTCTCCATCAACGTGATGTTGGCGCGCGACACGGTCAAGCGCCGCCTCGAGGCGGACGGCATCAGTTACACCGAGTTCAGCTACATGCTGCTCCAGGCGTACGACTACGTGGAGCTGTCGCGCCGGTACGGCTGTGAACTGCAGATCGGCGGCTCGGACCAGTGGGGCAACATCGTCTCCGGCGTGGACCTGAACCGGAAGATCGACGGTCGGCACGTGCACGCCCTGACCACGCAGCTGGTGACCTCGTCGGACGGCACGAAGTTCGGCAAGTCCACCGGCGGCGGCTCCCTGTGGCTCGATCCGGAACAGACCAGCCCGTACGCCTGGTACCAGTACTTCGTGAACACCGCGGACGCCGACGTGATCCGCTACCTGCGGTGGTTCACCTTCCTCACGCGCGAGGAGATCGCCGAGCTCGAGCGCGAGACCGTCGAGGCCCGCATCGTCGTGCGGCGCAGAAGCGCCTGGCCGCGGAGATGACCACGCTGGTGCACGGCGAGGAGCACACCCGCGCCGCCGAGCTGGCGTCCCAGGCGCTGTTCGGCCGGGGCGACCTCGCGGACCTGCCCGAGTCCACCCTGGCAGCGGCGCTGACCGAGGCGTCGGTCGCCGCGATCGCAGCGGGGGAGCCGCGCACGATCGTCGACCTGCTGGTGGCCACGGGCCTCTGCGAGTCGAAGGGCGCCGCACGCCGAGCCGTGAAGGAGGGCGGCGCGTACGCGAACAACGTGAAGGTGGACTCCGAGGAGTGGGAGCCGGCCGGCGCGGACCTGCTCCACGGGCGCTGGCTGGTGCTGCGCCGCGGCAAGAAATCGTTCGCGGGGGCGCGTTTCGCCTGATATCCGCTGGTCATGACCACTGAGGCCGTCCCGCCGCAAGGCGCGGGGCGGCCTTTGTGCTGCAGGTCACAATCGCGGGTTTCGACGGTGCGCCTCGTCCGCCATGCCCTCTGACCTGCGGATATTAACAGCGAGTTACGCCGTGACCTGCGGATTTGCCTCTCCGTTCCACGGTGCGTAACTTATTCGAAGTCAGCGCGACACCGACCAGGACGGGGCCGAAAAGCCCAGGTCAGGGACGTGAAACGCAGACGGGCTTCGATTCCGGAGCCGGCCCCGGTTTGACACCGAGACCGACTCTGATCTAAGCTGGAACGGTTGCTCCGAGCGGCCAGGCTTTGACAAGCCGGCCGGTCAGATGTAACCTGGAACGGTTGCCTGCGAAGGTTTCCAATCCACCGATACAGCCCGCTAGGGATGTGGTGGTGCGGGCCGCGTTTGGCGTGTTCTTTGAGAACTCAACAGTGTGTCGATGAAATTGTCAGTGCCAAAATTTTTTGGCACGCATGGACAATCATTATTTGGTTGTTTGTGTTGTGGCTTTTCTCGTTTATTTCTTTGCGAGATGTATTTCTGGAATCATTGATTTTTGTCAGTGGTTTCGTTTTGTTCAGGATTTCCTGGATTATGCTGAAACCTTGTGTTTCTAGTGTTTTTTATGGAGAGTTTGATCCTGGCTCAGGACGAACGCTGGCGGCGTGCTTAACACATGCAAGTCGAACGGTAAGGCCCTTTCGGGGGTACACGAGTGGCGAACGGGTGAGTAACACGTGGGTGACCTGCCCTGTACTTCGGGATAAGCCTGGGAAACTGGGTCTAATACCGGATATGACCTTCTCCTGCATGGGGGTTGGTGGAAAGCTTTTGCGGTACAGGATGGGCCCGCGGCCTATCAGCTTGTTGGTGGGGTAATGGCCTACCAAGGCGACGACGGGTAGCCGGCCTGAGAGGGCGACCGGCCACACTGGGACTGAGACACGGCCCAGACTCCTACGGGAGGCAGCAGTGGGGAATATTGCACAATGGGCGCAAGCCTGATGCAGCGACGCCGCGTGAGGGATGACGGCCTTCGGGTTGTAAACCTCTTTCAGTAGGGACGAAGCGCAAGTGACGGTACCTACAGAAGAAGCACCGGCCAACTACGTGCCAGCAGCCGCGGTAATACGTAGGGTGCGAGCGTTGTCCGGATTTACTGGGCGTAAAGAGCTCGTAGGCGGTTTGTCACGTCGTCTGTGAAAACCCGAGGCTTAACCTCGGGCCTGCAGGCGATACGGGCAGACTTGAGTACTGTAGGGGAGACTGGAATTCCTGGTGTAGCGGTGGAATGCGCAGATATCAGGAGGAACACCGGTGGCGAAGGCGGGTCTCTGGGCAGTAACTGACGCTGAGGAGCGAAAGCGTGGGTAGCGAACAGGATTAGATACCCTGGTAGTCCACGCCGTAAACGGTGGGTACTAGGTGTGGGTTTCCTTCCACGGGATCCGTGCCGTAGCTAACGCATTAAGTACCCCGCCTGGGGAGTACGGCCGCAAGGCTAAAACTCAAAGGAATTGACGGGGGCCCGCACAAGCGGCGGAGCATGTGGATTAATTCGATGCAACGCGAAGAACCTTACCTGGGTTTGACATATAGAGGATCGCCGGAGAGATTCGGTTTGCCTTGTGCCTTCTATACAGGTGGTGCATGGCTGTCGTCAGCTCGTGTCGTGAGATGTTGGGTTAAGTCCCGCAACGAGCGCAACCCTTGTCTCATGTTGCCAGCACGTTATGGTGGGGACTCGTGAGAGACTGCCGGGGTCAACTCGGAGGAAGGTGGGGATGACGTCAAGTCATCATGCCCCTTATGTCCAGGGCTTCACACATGCTACAATGGCGCGTACAGAGGGCTGCGATACCGTGAGGTGGAGCGAATCCCTTAAAGCGCGTCTCAGTTCGGATTGGGGTCTGCAACTCGACCCCATGAAGTCGGAGTCGCTAGTAATCGCAGATCAGCAACGCTGCGGTGAATACGTTCCCGGGCCTTGTACACACCGCCCGTCACGTCATGAAAGTCGGTAACACCCGAAGCCGGTGGCCTAACCCCTTGTGGGAGGGAGCTGTCGAAGGTGGGATTGGCGATTGGGACGAAGTCGTAACAAGGTAGCCGTACCGGAAGGTGCGGCTGGATCACCTCCTTTCTAAGGAGCATTTAGTGCCGTATCGAGCCCGATCGTGGTTCGGCGGTCGCTCATATTATTGGGTGGAACACTGACACGGTAATTCTTATCGCCCTGGTGGCCGGCTGGTGCTGGTCTGGGGGTTTCGTCGGCACACTGTTGGGTGTCTGAGAGGACACGTCTTCTCTGTGCTGCTGCGTGTCTGCGCCGGCGTACTGGTTCTTCGGGGCCGGGCTGGTGGCGGTGTGGTGGTGTGTGTTGTTTGAGAATTGTATAGTGGACGCGAGCATCAACCATGATGCCGGATCGTTTGTGTCTGGTTGTCGTGGTTTTTGTTTCTGTAATTTTACATGTTTCTGTGTAAGCATTTTGTTGTGTTTTTTTGGCGCTTGATGTCATGAAGGGCGCATCGAATTTTGTGATGGCTTCGGTTGTTTCGGGTTTGGTGTGTGTTTTGTGTGTTGTAAGTGTCTAAGGGCGCACGGTGGATGCCTTGGCGCAAGGAGCCGATGAAGGACGTGGGAGGCTGCGATATGCCTCGGGAGCTGTCAACCGAGCTGTGATCCGAGGATTTCCGAATGGGGAAACCCAGCACCAGTCATGTGGTGTTACCTGCCGTTGAATATATAGACGGTGTGGAGGGAACGAGGGGAAGTGAAACATCTCAGTACCCTCAGGAAGAGAAAACAATAGTGATTCCGTGAGTAGTGGCGAGCGAAAGCGGATGAGGCTAAACCATGCACATGTGATACCGGGTAGGGGTTGTGTGTGTGGTGTTGTGGGGTTCATCTTTCCAGTACTACCTTGCTGGAGGGCAGTGAGAAAGTGTCATGTTAGGTGAAGTGGCCTGGAATGGTCCGCCGGAGGGGGTGAGAGTCCCGTAACCGAAAACGTGGTGCCTGTCTTGATGGATTCCCGAGTAGCAGCGAGCCCGTGGAATTTGCTGTGAATCTGCCGGGACCACCCGGTAAGCCTGAATACTACCTTGCGACCGATAGCGGACTAGTACCGTGAGGGAAAGGTGAAAAGTACCCCGGGAGGGGAGTGAAATAGTACCTGAAACCGTGTGCTTACAATCCGTCAGAGCCTTCGGGTGATGGCGTGCCTTTTGAAGAATGAGCCTGCGAGTCAGTGCTCGGTGGCGAGGTTAACCCGTTGTGGGGTAGCCGTAGCGAAAGCGAGTCCGAATAGGGCGGTTGAGTCGCCGGGTCTGGACCCGAAGCGGAGTGATCTACCCATGGCCAGGGTGAAGCAGCAGTAAGATGTTGTGGAGGCCCGAACCCACTTAGGTTGAAAACTGAGGGGATGAGCTGTGGGTAGGGGTGAAAGGCCAATCAAACTCCGTGATAGCTGGTTCTCCCCGAAATGCATTTAGGTGCAGCGTCACGTGTTTCTTGCCGGAGGTAGAGCTACTGGATGGCCGATGGGCCCTCACAGGTTACTGACGTCAGCCAAACTCCGAATGCCGGTAAGTGAGAACGTGGCAGTGAGACTGCGGGGGATAAGCTTCGTAGTCGAGAGGGAAACAGCCCAGATCGCCGGCTAAGGCCCCTAAGCGTGTACTAAGTGGAAAAGGATGTCCGGTCGCGAAGACAACCAGGAGGTTGGCTTAGAAGCAGCCACCCTTGAAAGAGTGCGTAATAGCTCACTGGTCTAGTGGCTGGGCGCCGACAATGTAGCGGGGCTCAAGTACACCGCCGAAGCCGCGGCACTCACACTTTCGGGTGTGGGTGGGTAGGGGAGCGTCGTGCAGCCGTAGAAGCAGCGGGGTGACCCAGTTGTGGAGGCTGCGCGAGTGAGAATGCAGGCATGAGTAGCGAATGACAAGTGAGAAACTTGTCCTCCGGATGACCAAGGGTTCCTGGGCTAGGTTAATCCTCCCAGGGTGAGTCGGGACCTAAGGCGAGGCCGACAGGCGTAGTCGATGGACAACGGGTTGATATTCCCGTACCCGTGTCAGATCGCCCCTGATGAATCAGTTGTACTAACCGTCCTGAAGCTTCCAGATCACCTTCGGGTGACGGTGGAGTGGATGCACGGGACCTCGGCTGGTAGTAGTCAAGCGATGGGGTGACGCAGGAAGGTAGTGGGGCCAGTCAGTGGTTGTACTGGTGTAAGCCTGTAGGGCGGGATCTAGGCAAATCCGGATCCTGTGGTGCCTGAGAGGTGATGCGTAGCCGTTGCGGTGAATTCCATGATCCTATGCTGCCGAGAAAAGCCTCTAGCGAGATCTGATGTGGCCCGTACCCCAAACCAACACAGGTGGTCAGGTAGAGAATACCAAGGAGATCGAGAGAACTGTGGTTAAGGAACTCGGCAAAATGCCCCCGTAACTTCGGGAGAAGGGGGACCCGACCTGGTGACGGCTTTTTCGGCTTGAGCTGGGTGGGGTCGCAGAGACCAGAGAGAAGCGACTGTTTACTAAAAACACAGGTCCATGCGAAGTCGTAAGACGATGTATATGGACTGACGCCTGCCCGGTGCTGGAAGGTTAAGAGGACCGGTTAGCCGTAAGGCGAAGCTGAGAATTTAAGCCCCAGTAAACGGCGGTGGTAACTATAACCATCCTAAGGTAGCGAAATTCCTTGTCGGGTAAGTTCCGACCTGCACGAATGGCGTAACGACTTCTCTGCTGTCTCAACCACAGACTCGGCGAAATTGCAGTACGAGTAAAGATGCTCGTTACGCGCGGCAGGACGAAAAGACCCCGGGACCTTCACTATAGCTTGGTATTGGTGTTCGGTTCGGTTTGTGTAGGATAGGTGGGAGACTGTGAAGCGGGCACGCCAGTGTTCGTGGAGTCGTTGTTGAAATACCACTCTGATCGTATTGGATACCTCAACCTCGGACCATGATCTGGTTCAGGGACAGTGCCTGGTGGGTAGTTTAACTGGGGCGGTTGCCTCCCAAAATGTAACGGAGGCGCCCAAAGGTTCCCTCAGCCTGGTTGGCAATCAGGTGTTGAGTGCAAGTGCACAAGGGAGCTTGACTGTGAGACTGACAGGTCGAGCAGGGACGAAAGTCGGGACTAGTGATCCGGCACCGGCAAGTGGAAGCGGTGTCGCTCAACGGATAAAAGGTACCCCGGGGATAACAGGCTGATCTTCCCCAAGAGTCCATATCGACGGGATGGTTTGGCACCTCGATGTCGGCTCGTCGCATCCTGGGGCTGGAGTAGGTCCCAAGGGTTGGGCTGTTCGCCCATTAAAGCGGCACGCGAGCTGGGTTTAGAACGTCGTGAGACAGTTCGGTCTCTATCCGCCGCGCGCGTTAGAAACTTGAGGAAGGCTGTCCCTAGTACGAGAGGACCGGGACGGACGAACCTCTGGTGTGCCAGTTGTTCCACCAGGAGCACGGCTGGTTGGCTACGTTCGGAAGGGATAACCGCTGAAAGCATCTAAGCGGGAAGCCTGTTCCAAGATTAGGTTTCTCACCACCTTGAGTGGGTAAGACCCCCTACAGACTATGGGGTTGATAGGCCAGAACTGGAAGCGCAGTAATGCGTGTAGGTGACTGGTACTAATCGGTCGAGGACTTACCACACACATAACATTCGCCAAAACGAGCAACGAGCCTCGCAGAAACGAATAGCGTGTAACTGAAACAGAATCCAGACGTTGGTCTGGTTCGCGTCCACTATGCAATGTCTGAGACAACACATGTCTCGAAGTGTTACGGCGGCCATAGCGAAGGGGAAACGCCCGGCTCCATTCCGAACCCGGAAGCTAAGCCCTTCAGCGCCGATGGTACTGCACTCGTGAGGGTGTGGGAGAGTAGGACACCGCCGGACTAAAATTAGATACAGGATGAAGGCCCTTGGGGATCGTGTCGAGCACTGTGAAGTGCTCCGCATCCTCAGGGGCCTTCGTCATGTCCAAGTACAGTAAGAGCGTGAGAGTCGCCGCCGGTGGCGACGGGAAGCGAGTGCAACGTGGCAGAGTCGAGCGGCGAACGCCGGCGGCGCGCGGGATTCACCAATCCCGCGGACCGGAACGACCGCGGTAACGGCGGAGATTCGTCACGTAGCACCAGCCGGAGCAACGACCGCGGGGCCCGTGGCGACGACCGTCGCGGTGGGGATCGTCGGGACTTCCGCGGCGGTGATCGCCGTGACAACCGCAGCGGTGATTCCCGCAGCGGCGACCGGCGAGAGTTCGGAGGCCGCCCGTCCGGTGAACGGCGTTCCTCGAGCGATCGGCGCTCCGCGGGCTCCGGCGACCGCCGGGACTTCGGCGGGCGCCCGTCGGGGGACCGCCGCGCGGCCGGGGGTACCGCTGACCGTCGAGGTGGCGGACCGGGAGGGGACCGCCGGGGCGGCGGAGATCGGCGCGGCGGTAGTTCGTACGGCGGTCGCAACGGCGCGGGTCCGCGGCCCGGCGGCGGGTTCACGCGCGACGATCAGCGGTCGGACCGGCCGCGGACTCGGGCGGGCGAACCGTCGATCCCGAAGGACGTCGACCCGAAGGAGCTCGATCCCGGGGTGCGCCGCGATCTGCTCAGCCTGGACAAGAACAACGCCGAGCTCGTCTCGTCGCATCTCGTGCTCGCCGGGCGGCTGCTGGACTCCGACCCCGCGGCGGCCCGGCGCACGCGCGGGCGGCGCGGGAGCGGGCGGGTCGCATCGCTGCGGTCCGGGAGGCGTGCGGGATCGCGGCGTACATGAACGGCGAGTGGGCGGAGGCACTCAGCGAGCTGCGGGCCGCCAAGCGGATGGGAGGCAGTGTCAATCTGCTGCCGATGATCGCCGACAGCGAGCGCGGTCTCGGGCGACCCGAGAAGGCGATCGAGACGGCCCGCGGCGACGAGGCGGCGAAGCTCATCGGTGACGATCGGACCGAGCTGCGCATCGTCGAGGCGGGCGCTCGGATGGACATGGGCGAGTACGACAAGGCCGTCGTCACGCTCCGTGCCGAGGACTTGAACCCGGCCCGGCGGGGCTTCCACGCCGCGCGCCTGTTCTACGCGTACGCCGAGGCCCTCCTCAACGCGGACCGTCGGTCCGACGCACTGACGTGGTTCCTCAACGCGGCCGCGGCCGACGAGGACGAGTTCACCGACGCCGAGGATCGGGTCGCCGAGCTGTCCGACGGCGAATGAGCGGCTCGCTGGTCAGCGCGTACGACAGGCTGCTCGTCGATCTGGACGGCACCGTGTACGCGGGGGCGGCGGCGATCCCCGGCGCAGCGGAGGCCCTCACGGACCTTCCCGTCACCTACGTCACGAACAATGCGAGTCGCGCACCGTCGGACGTGGCGCGGCACCTGCGCGACCTGGGCTTCTCCGCACCCGACTGTGCCGTTGTCACCAGCGCGCAGGCGGGCGCGGGACTGCTCGCGTCGCTCGTTCCAGCGGGGACTCCGGTACTCGTGGTCGGCGCTCCGGCCCTGCGGGCAGAGGTCGAGACACGGGGCCTCTCCGTCGTCGACCGCGCCGAGGACGCCCGCGCCGTGATCCAGGGCCACAGCCCGGAGACCGGATGGGCGCAGCTGTCGGAGGCGGCGCTCGCGATCCGCGCCGGTGCGGTGTGGGTCGCCACCAACACGGACGCGACGCTCCCCACCGAGCGAGGGTTCCTCGTGGGCAACGGGTCGATGGTCGGCGCCGTGCGCAACGCCACCGATCGTGAGCCACAGGTCGCCGGCAAGCCGTTCACCCCGATCTTCGTCGACGCGATGCGCGCGGCCGGGGCGACGACCGCGCTCGTGGTGGGCGACCGGCTCGATACCGACATCGAGGGCGGCAACGCCTTCGGCGCCGACACCTACCTCGTGCTGACCGGCGTGAACGACGTCCAGGACCTCGTCAGGGCACCCGACCGGCACCAGCCCACCTTCGTCGCCGAGACCCTCGCGGGCCTGCGCCTGCCGGCCGAGGCGTCGCTCCCCGGGCAGCGCCCCGGGTGGACGGCCACCGTCGCGGGAGACGACCTGATCGTGACTGCCGCGCCGGGCGCGGATCCGGCGGAGGCCGTGTACGTGGCCGTGGCCGCGGCGCGCGAGCTCCCCGAGCAATCCCGGGCGGGCCTGCGCCTGAGCATCCGCTAGCGTGGAACCGATGAATCCGGAAGGGCGGGACGCGGCCGGCGTGCGCACGGCCGTCGAGGATCTGATGCACCGCGTCGACGAACTCGACGCGGCGCCCGTCGTCGACCCCGGCTCCGTCGCCGGCGTCGGCGAGCTCGCCGTACTGGGACGCCAGGCCGCGCTGTTCGAGCAGGCCCACGAGCTGCTCGTCAACGCTCTGGACACGGTGGACCGCGCCTGATGGCGCGCAGGGTACGGCTCGACGCCGAACTGGTGCGCCGCGGGATGGCCCGCTCGCGCGAGCATGCGCGCGAGCTGATCGACGCCGGACGGGTCACCGTCAACAAGCAGATCGCGCGGAAGGCCGCCAACCAGATCGATCCCGCCGATCCGGTGCACGTCACAGCCGTCGCGGGTGAGGTCGAATGGGCCTCCCGCGGTGCGCACAAGCTGATCGGTGCGCTCGACTCGTTCCCCGACGTCGCGGTCCAGGGCCGACGGTGCCTCGATGCCGGCGCGTCCACGGGCGGCTTCACCGACGTCCTGCTGCACCGCGGCGCGCAGCGGGTCTACGCCGTCGACGTCGGCTACGGCGAGCTGGTCTGGCGGCTGCGCGACGACGCCCGAGTGACCGTCATGGACCGCACCAACGTCCGCACGCTCGAACCGGAGGTGCTCGGGGCCCCGTCGACCTGGCGGTCGGCGATCTGTCGTTCATCTCGTTGGCCCTGGTGCTGCCGGCGCTGGCGCGCTGCTCGGCTCCCGGCGCCGACCTGCTACCGATGGTGAAGCCGCAGTTCGAGGTGGGGAAGGGCAACGTCGGGTCGGGCGGAGTGGTCCGCGACAGTCGGCTGCGCGCCAGCGCGGTGCGCGGCGTCGCCGAGGCGGCCGCCGCGGTGGGGCTGTCGACCCGCGGGATCACCTTCAGCCCGCTGCCCGGTCCGTCGGGCAACGTCGAGTACTTTCTGCACTTGCGCAAGGACGACGGGGACGGAGCCGTGCCGCTCCCCGCCGACGTGGACGAGATGATCTGGACGGCCGTGACGGAGGGACCGCAGTGACGACAGCGCACGACCGGACGTTCCTGGTGGTGGTGCACACGCTGCGCAGCGACGTGGACCGCACGGTCGACGACATCCGGCGGCGTCTGGCCGCTGCCGGGGTCCACATGAAGCTCGAGAGCGACGTCCGCGAGGCGCCCGACGACGCCGCGGTCGGCTGCGAGGTGGTCGTGGTCCTCGGCGGCGACGGTGGGTTCCTCCGCGGCGCCGAGCTCGCGCGCCGCGCCGACGTCCCCATCGTCGGCATCAACCTCGGTCACGTCGGTTTCCTGGCAGAGTCCGAGGTCGACACGGTGCCCGCCACCATCGACGACCTCGTGCACCGCCGCTACACCGTGCACCCGCGGATGACGCTCGACGTCGCGATCCACGACGGCGACCGGCTCGTCTCCGAGGGGTGGGCGCTCAACGAGGTCAGCGTGGAGAACCGGTCGCGGCAGGGTCTGCTCGAGTTGGTCACCGAGGTCGACGGCCGTCCCGTCTCGCGGTTCGCCTGCGACGGCCTGCTCGTCGCGACGCCGACCGGCTCCACCGCCTACGCGTTCTCCGCCGGCGGGCCCGTCATGTGGCCGGACCTGGAGGCCCTGCTCATCGTGCCGAGCAACGCGCACGCCCTGTTCGCGCGGCCCATGGTGACGAGCCCGCGCTCCGTGATCGCGATCGAGGTCGAGGGCAGCAGGCACGAGGCGATCGCTTTCTGCGACGGCCGCCGCACACTGGAGGTCCCCGAACGCGGACGCATCGAGATCCGCCGCGGGGAGGAGCCCGTGCGGTTCATCAAGCTGGGCGCGGGCCCGTTCACGGACCGGCTGGTGACCAAGTTCCAACTGCCCATCAGCGGCTGGCGCGGCCGCCATGACGGCGACGCCGGCGGCGCCGACTACAGCGGCGGCGCAGCGCACGACAGCACGGGAATCGGGGATAGCGAAGTGCTCGAGGAGATCCGCATCTCGTCGCTCGGCGTCATCGAGCAGGCCGCGGCGGAGTTCGCGCCGGGCCTCACGGTGCTCACCGGCGAGACCGGCGCGGGCAAGACGATGGTCGTGACGAGCCTGCATCTGCTCGCCGGTGCGCGCGCCGACCCCGGACGTATCCGCGCGGGGGCCGACAAGGCCGTCGTCGAGGGCCGTTTCTCGCTGACCGGGGCCAGCTCGGCCGATCTGGTCCGCGAGACGGTCGACGGTGCCGGCGGCGACCTCGACGACGACGCCGTGATCGCGGTGCGCAGCGTCGCCGCCGATGGACGCTCGCGCGCCTATCTCGGCGGTCGCAGCGTTCCGGTGGGCACCCTGTCGGAGTTCGCCGGGCCGCTGCTCACGGTGCACGGGCAGAACGACCAGTTGCGGTTGCTCCGGCCCGAGCGACAGCGGGACCTCCTCGACGCCTTCGCCGGCACCCCTGTGGCCAAGGCGCTGCGCGCGTACCAGCGCGTGCGGGAGGAATGGCTCGCCGCCCGCGCGGAGCTCGCCGACCGCACCACGCGCTCACGCGAATTGGCCCTCGAGCAGGACCACCTCACGGCATCGCTCGCCGAGATCGACCGCGTCTCCCCGACCCCGGGCGAGGACGCCGACACCACCTCGAAGATCAAGCGGCTCTCGGACCTCGACACGCTGCGGGACGCGGCCGACACGTCCTACGCCGCGATCACGGGTGGCGGCTACGGCAGCGACGCCGAGAGCGCGGGCTCGGTCCTGGACCTGCTGGGAACCGTCCGCGCCGCGCTCTCCGGTTCGGACGACGCCGCGCTGCGCGCGCTCGCCGAGCGGATCGAGGAGGCGACGACCGTCGCCGGCGACGTGGCGACCGAGCTCGGCGGCTACCTCGCGGACCTGCCCAGCGACCCGTCGGAGCTCGAATCGCTGCTGTTGCGCCAGTCCGAGCTCAAGACCCTCACCCGCAAGTACGCCCCCGACATCGACGGCGTGATCGCGTGGGCGGACGAGGCCCGGACCCGGCTGGAAGGGATCGATACCTCGGCGGAAGGCCTTGCGGCGCTGCAGAGCCGCGTCACGGAGCTCGAGGCGGAACTCGCCGCTGCGGCCGCGACTCTCACCGCGGCGCGGATGAAGGCCGCCGGCTCGCTCGGCAAGAAGGTCACGGGCGAGCTGCGCAAGCTGGCCATGGGCGACGCGTCGATCACGGTCGACGTGGCGCCGGACGCGGTGGCGCACGACGGGGACGGGATCGTGGTCGACGGTGCCGCGCGCCGCGCCGGCGCGTACGGCACCGACGTGGTCGAGTTCCGGCTGGTCGCCCACGACGGCGCGAACCCGCTGCCCATCGGCAAGTCCGCGTCGGGCGGCGAGCTCTCCCGCGTGATGCTCGCGCTCGAGGTGGTCCTCGCGGCCACCGAACAGGGGCTCACGATGGTGTTCGACGAGGTCGACGCCGGCGTGGGCGGGAAGGCGGCGGTCGAGATCGGGCGGCGGCTCGCGGCGTTGGCGCAGCGGCATCAGGTGATCGTCGTGACGCACCTGCCGCAGGTCGCCGCGTTCGCGGACACGCACCTGACCGTGGGGAAGCAGACCGGCAAGGGCTCGGTGACCTCGACCCTGACCGCGCTCTCGCGGGAGGAGCGGATCGCCGAGCTGGCCCGCATGCTCGCGGGGCTCGGCGATTCCGACACCGGCCGCGCCCATGCGGAGGAACTCCTCGACGCCGCCGACAGCGACAAGGTCGCGCAGTCGGGAGTGCACGCGTCCAAGTGACACCCGTGTGATTCAAGTTTCCCGTGTTGTCGGCGCGCCTCCCGTGATCAATGTGACTGACGGTGCAAGATGGCAGCCATGAAGCTCACTGGCCTGCTGTCCCGCAACACGGCGAACCTGCCCGGCGTCACCGGCACCGCCCGGGTCGACAAGGACACCACGCGTCTGCTCGGCCGGATCGGCCGCGGCGACATCGTGGTGTGCGACGAGCTGGACCTCGACCGCACCACCGCCGACCTCATGGTCGAGGCCGGCGTCGCGGCGGTGGTCAACGCGTCGCCGTTCATCTCCGGTCGCTACCCGAACCTCGGCCCCGAGGTGCTGGCGGCCGCCGGGATCGAGCTCATCGACGACGCGGGCAAAGAGGTGTTCTCCCGGATCAAGGACGGCGCGAGGGTTCGCGTGCACGAGGGCGTCGTGTACGCCGGCGAACGCGAGCTGGCCGAGGGCGAGGAACTCACCGACACCGACGTGACCTCGCGCATGCTCGCCGCCCGCTCGGGCGTGGTCGACCACCTCGAGGCCTTCGCCGGCAACACCGTCGAGTTCATCCGCGTCGAGTCGCCGCTGCTCATCGACGGCGTCGGCATCCCGGATGTCGAGGTGAACCTCAACGAGCGCCACGTGCTCGTCGTCTCCGACGGTCCCGATCACGCCGAGGACCTCAAGCGCCTCAAGCCGTTCATCAAGGAGTACGCGCCGGTGCTGATCGGCGTGAACCGTGGCGCCGACGCCCTGGTCAAGGCCGGCTACCGCCCCGACCTCATCGTCGGCGACCCGGAGATGATCACCACCAACACCCTGCGCTCGGGCGCGCAGGTGGTGCTTCCCGCCGCGCCCGACGGGCACGCCCCGGGCCTCGAGCGCATCCAGGATCTCGGCATCGGCGCGATGACCTTCCCGGCCACCGGTTCGGCGGCCGACCTCGCGCTGATCATCGCGGACCACCACGGCGCCTCGCTGATCGTCTCGGTGGGCCACTCGGCGTCGCTGGAGGAGTTCTTCGACGCGGGTCGCCGCGAGTCGAACCCGTCGACCTTCCTCACCCGCCTCAAGGTGGGTACGAAGTTGGTCGACGGCAAGGCCGTCGCCACCCTCTACCGCAGCCGCGGCCACGGCGGCGCGATCGCGCTGTTCATCCTCGCGGCGCTCGTCGCGGTGGTGGTCGCGGTACTGGTCTCCAACCAGGGCCACGACCTGCTGCAGTGGGTGATCGACCAGTGGAACCGTTTCGCGCTCTGGGTCCAGGGCCAGTTCCGGGCCCTCTAGGTGCCCGGCCCGACCCGCCGCCTCCGCTCCTCCGGCGCCCGTCGGCCGGCCCTGTTCTGGGCCGCGATCCTGCTGGCGTTCGCCGTCGGTGTGGCGTTGGGCGGCGGCGTCCTGGCGCGGTTCACCACCGACGGTGATCTCAAGGACCTGCGCGCCCAGGTCGAGGAGCTCGAACGCGCGAACCACGGCCTGACCGATCGCGCCCGCGCGGCCGATGCGTTCGCGGACGCCGCAGCACCGTCGACCCTGGGACGCGGCCTGGCCGGCATCCCCGTGCTCCTCGTGGCCGCGCCCGGCGCGGACCGCGCCGACGTCGCGCAGATCGCGCGGCGCGTCACGCAGGCCGGCGGCACCGTCGCCGGGAACCTGACGCTCACCGCCGCGCTCTACGCCGACGACCAGTCCGAGCGACTGCGCGGCGTGGTCGACAACGCCGCGCCCACGGACGTGGCGATCGACGCCGCGCTCGTCGATCCCCGCGCCCGCGCCGGCGATCTGCTGGGGAACATCCTGCTCGCCGAGGACGCGGTCGAACCGCCGTCGAACGGACGTACCGACGCGCTCGCCGCGCTGCGGCAGGCCGGGTTCCTCACCTTCGACGGCCCGACGGTGCCCGGCGCCCGTGCCGCTGTCCTCGTGACGGGCGGCACGGTGCCCGGGGCACAGGCGGCTCAGGGCCAGGGGATCGGCCGCCTCGCGGCTGGACTCTCGCGCCACGGCGCCGGCGTCGTGCTCGCCGGCCGGACCGGATCGGCGCAGGGTGCGGGCCCGATCGTGGTCGTGCGGCAGGACCGGGCGCTCGCGCCGCGGCTCGCCACCGTCGACGATGCCGACACCGTCGTCGGGCAGGTCTCCGTCGCGCTCGGGCTCGTGCAGGCAACGCGCGGGGACGTCCGCGCGTACGGAACGGGCGCACGCTAACGGCAGGTGATAGGCTGAAGTCCCGTAGATGAAGCAGGTTTGTCCGCTCGAATACGGGAGTCTCATTGCCCTCTCCTCGCGTCGGCGCGCGTGTCGCCACGAAGCACATTTTCGTCTCCGGGGGCGTCGCGTCCTCGCTGGGTAAGGGCCTGACGGCTTCCAGTCTGGGGCAGCTCCTCACCGCGCGTGGTCTGCGCGTGACCATGCAGAAGCTCGATCCGTACCTCAACGTGGATCCGGGCACCATGAACCCGTTCCAGCACGGCGAGGTGTTCGTCACCGAGGACGGCGCCGAGACCGACCTGGACGTGGGCCACTACGAGCGGTTCCTCGACCGCGACCTGTCCGGCATCGCGAACGTGACCACGGGACAGGTCTATTCGACCGTCATCGCCAAGGAGCGGCGCGGCGAATACCTGGGCGACACCGTCCAGGTGATCCCACACATCACCGACGAGATCAAGAACCGGATCCTCGCGATGCAGGCGCCGGACGCCGAGGGCATCGCCCCGGACGTGGTCATCACCGAGATCGGCGGCACCGTCGGCGACATCGAGTCGCAGCCCTTCCTCGAGGCCGCCCGCCAGGTGCGCCACGACGTGGGGCGCGACAACGTCTTCTTCCTGCACGTGTCGCTGGTGCCGTACCTCGCCGCGTCCGGCGAGCTCAAGACCAAGCCCACGCAGCACTCCGTCGCCGCGCTGCGCTCGATCGGCATCACGCCCGATGCGCTGATCCTGCGCTGCGACCGCGACGTGCCCGAGGGGCAGCGCAACAAGATCGCGCTGATGTGCGACGTCGACATCGACGGCGTGATCTCCTGCCCGGACGCCTCGTCGATCTACGACGTGCCGAAGGTGCTGCACCGCAACCAGCTCGACGCCTACGTGGTGCGCAAGCTGGGCCTGCCGTTCCGGGACGTGGACTGGACCGTGTGGGGCGACCTGCTCAAACGGGTGCACGAGCCGCGGGAGACGGTCAACATCGCGCTGGTCGGCAAGTACATCGACCTGCCGGACGCCTACCTGTCGGTGACCGAGGCGCTGCGCGCCGGCGGTTTCGGCAACTGGGCCAAGGTGCAGATCTCGTGGGTGCCGTCGGACGACTGCGAGACCGAGTCCGGTGCCGTCGCCGCGCTGCGCGACATGGACGGCATCCTCATCCCCGGCGGCTTCGGCATCCGCGGCATCGAGGGCAAGCTCGGCGCGATCCGCTACGCCCGCAAGCGCGGCGTGCCCCTGCTGGGCCTGTGCCTGGGCCTGCAGTGCATCGTCATCGAGGCCGCGCGGTCGGTGGGCCTCGAGGGGGCGAGCTCGACCGAGTTCGACGACGACACCCAGCACCCCGTGATCTCGACGATGGCGGATCAGGAGCAGGCCGTGGCCGGTGAGGCGGATCTCGGTGGCACGATGCGCCTGGGCGCCTACCCCGCTTCGCTCGAGCGCGGATCGATCGTGGCGACCGCGTACGGCGCGACCGAGGTGTCGGAGCGGCACCGTCACCGCTTCGAGGTGAACAACGCCTACCGGGACCGGGTCGCCGAGTCGGGCCTGAAGTTCTCCGGGACCTCGCCCGACGGGCACCTCGTCGAGTTCGTCGAGTACCCGAAGGACGTGCACCCGTTCCTCGTCGGCACGCAGGCGCACCCCGAGCTCAAGTCCCGGCCCACCCGTCCGCACCCGCTGTTCACGGCGTTCGTGGGCGCGGCGCTGAAGTACCGCTCGGAGCTGGAGCTCCCGGTCGGCGTGCGGACCGTCGCGGTCGACGCCGAGCCGGAGGCGGCACCGTCGGACGAGGACACCGTCGATGCCTGACGAACCGCACGAATTCCGGGCCGTCGGGACCGAGAACGTCTACGAGGGCCCGATCTTCGCGGTCCGTCGCGACGAGGTGACGATGCCGGGCGGCGGCACCGCGATCCGCGACGTCGTGGAGCACGACGGTGCCGTGGCCGTGGTCGCGATGAACGACGACGGCGCGATCGCGATGGTCAACCAGTACCGCCACCCGATGGGCCGCCGCCTGCTGGAGATCCCGGCGGGACTGCTCGACCACTCGGGCGAGGAGGAGCCGGTGGCCGCCGCGCAGCGCGAGCTCGCGGAGGAGACCGGACTCGGCGCGCGCGAGTGGCACGTGCTGGTGGACCTGGCGCCGTCGCCGGGCTTCACCGACGAGATGGTGCGGGTGTACCTGGCGACCGACCTGCGCTACTGCGAGATGGCGGAGCAGGAGGACGAGGAGCTCGACATGACCGTCGAGTGGATCCCCATGCCCGACGCCGTGCGCATGGTGCTCGCCGGCGACATCGTGAACTCCACCTCGGTGAGCGCGATCCTCGCGGCCACCATGGTGACCGACGACGACACGCCCCTGCGCTGCGCCGACGCCGCATGGCCCGGCCGGCCCACGGCGCTCGCCGCGCGCAAGGGGCGACCGGTGGAGGACGGGCAGTAGCCGTGCCGTCGGCGAGGGCGACGCCGGCAGCGGCCGGGACCGGTCGGCTCGGCGAACAGCTGCGCGCGTACGTCGATCACCTGACCGTGGAGCGCGGCGCGGCGCCGAACACCCTCAGCAGCTACCGGCGCGACCTGGCGCGGTACCGCGAGTACCTGGGCGGGCTGGGCGTGGACGACCTCGGGAAGGTCACCGAAGCCCAGGTCAGCGGCTTCCTCGTGGCGCTGCGCGAGGGGTCGGCCGAGCACCCGCCGCTGGCGGCCAGTTCGGCCGCACGGTCGCTCATCGCGGTGCGCGGGCTGCACCGGTTCGCCGCCGCCGAGGGGTTCGCCGCCGTCGACGTGGCCCGCGAGGTGCGCCCGCCCGCGCCCGCCAAGCGGCTGCCGAAGGCGCTGCCGGTGGAGCAGGTGATCGCGCTGCTCGAAGCCGCCGGCGGCGAGTCGGAGTCCGACACCCCGTCGCGGCTGCGCGACCGCGCGATGCTCGAGCTGCTGTACTCGTGCGGCGCCCGGATCTCCGAGGTGACGGCCCTGGACGTGGACGACATCGACGCGGAGTCGCGGTCCGTGGTGCTGCTGGGCAAGGGCGGGAAGCAGCGGGTCGTGCCGATCGGCCGGCCCGCGCTCGCGGCGTTGGACGCGTACCTGGTGCGGGGGCGGCCGGCGCTGGTGAAGCGCTCGAACCCGGCCCTGTTCCTCAACGTGCGCGGCGGGCGGCTGTCGCGGCAGTCGGCGTGGCAGGTGCTGGCCGCGGCGGCCGAGCGCGCGGGCATCGACACCACGCGCGTCCACGTCTCGCCGCACACGCTGCGGCACTCGTTCGCGACGCACCTGCTCGAGGGCGGCGCCGACGTGCGGGTGGTGCAGGAACTGCTCGGGCACGCCTCGGTGACCACGACGCAGGTGTACACGCTGGTCACCGTCCAGGCTCTGCGCGAGGTGTACGCCCAGGCGCATCCCCGCGCCCGCGGCTGATCGCGTGCCGCTGCGGCGCCCGCGGCTCGCGCGCATTAGGGTGGATGAGGACTTTATCTGGAGGTGGCAAGTGGCGGCAGCGCCGGACGCGGAGAACCCGGGCCTCGACCTGGGGGAGCTGGCACACCACGCACCCCCGCGGGACCCGCACGACGAGACTCTCGACGCGACGGGACGCCCGCGGATCGAGTTCCCCGAGCCCACCCCGAAGCCCACGCACGGGCCCGCGCGCGTGATCGCGGTGTGCAACCAGAAGGGCGGTGTGGGCAAGACCACGACCACCATCAACCTGGGCGCCTCGCTCGCGGCCTACGGGCGGCGGGTGCTGCTGGTGGACCTCGACCCTCAGGGCGCGCTGTCGGCCGGGCTCGGCGTGGCGCACCACGAGCTCGAACTCACGGTGCACAACCTGCTCATGGAGTCGCGGATCTCCGCGGACGACGTGCTGCTGCGCACCCGGGTCGAGGGCCTGGACCTGCTGCCGTCCAACATCGACCTCTCGGCCGCGGAGATCCAGCTGGTCAACGAGGTCGGCCGCGAGCAGACCCTCGCACGCGCGCTGTACCCGGTCCTGGACCGCTACGACTACATCCTGATCGACTGCCAGCCGTCGCTGGGGCTGCTCACCGTGAACGCCCTCGCGGCCGCCCAGCAGGTGCTGATCCCGATGGAGTGCGAGTACTTCGCGCTGCGCGGCCTCGCGCTGCTGACCGACACGGTCGACAAGGTGAAGGACCGGCTCAACCCGGCGCTGGACCTCGCCGGCATCGTCGTCACCATGTTCGACGCGCGCACACTGCACTCCCGCGACGTGATGTCGCGCGTGGTCGAGGTGTTCGGCGACGCCGTCTACCGCTCGGTGATCTCGCGGACAGTCCGCTTCCCGGAGACGTCCGTCGCGGGGGAGCCGATCACCTCGTGGGCCCCGAAGTCGGCCGGGGCGAACTCCTACCGGGCGTTGGCGCGCGAAGTCATCGCGCAGGAGAAGTGACCCCCACCGACGCCGAGCCGATCGAGGCGGTCGCGGAGCACGCATCGCCGGACGTCGCCGTTCCGGGCGCCGACGGTGCGCCGGAGGCACCGTCGGGCTTCACCGTGCGCCTGACGAACTTCGAGGGCCCCTTCGACCTGCTGCTGCAGCTGATCGGTGGGCGTCGCCTCGACGTGACCGAGGTGGCGCTGCACGTGGTGACCGACGAGTTCATCGCGTACACCAAGCAGCTCGGGGCACAGGCCGACCTCGACCAGACCACCGAGTTCCTGGTGGTCGCGGCCACGCTGCTCGACCTCAAGGCGGCGCGTCTCCTGCCCGCCGGCGAGGTCGAGGACGCCGAGGACCTGGCGCTGCTCGAGGCCCGGGACCTGCTGTTCGCGCGCCTGCTGCAGTACCGCGCCTACAAGCAGGTCGCCGAGCTGATGGCGCAGCTGGAGGCGAAGGCGAACCGTCGGTACCCCGGGCCGTCGGGCTGGAGGCCCGGTTCGAGGAGCTCGTGCCCCGGTCCAGCTGGGCGTGACGCCCGAACAGTTCGCGCTCGTCGCCGCGTCCGCGTTCACCCCCAAGCCGAAGCCGACAGTCGGACTCGGGCACCTGCACGTGCCGAAGGTCTCGGTGCCCGAGCAGGCCCGCCTCCTCGCGGCGAGGCTGCGGGAGCGGCCCGACCACTGGTCGGGATTCGCCGAGCTCGTCGCCGATTGCGACTCCGGCATCGCGGTGATCGCCCGGTTCCTCGCGCTGCTCGAGCTCTACCGCGAGCGTGCGGTCCTGTTCGACCAGCCCGAGGCGCTCGGCGACCTCAAGGTCCGCTGGTCCGGGGAGAACGACGGTGCCGTGGTGGGCGGCACCGTCGACGAATACGACGACGCGCCGGCCCAGGAGGACGAGTGAGCGACGAACCCGTGGATTTCGCCCTGGTCGAGGGCATGGAACCAGACGAGCTGCGATCCGCCCTGGAGGCGCTGCTGCTGGTGGTGGACGCGCCCGCCACCGCGGACCAGCTGGGCACCGCGCTCGAGGAGCCTGAGGAGCGGATCACCGCCGACCTGCGGGCGTGGGCCGGCGAGTTGGCGGAGCGGCGCTCGGGGATGGAACTGCGCGAGACCGCCGAGGGCTGGCGGCTCTACAGCCGGGCGGAGTACGCGCCGTACGTCGAGCGGCTGCTGCTCGACGGGGTGCGGTCCAAACTGACCCGCGCGGCCCTGGAGACGCTCGCGGTGATCGCCTACAAGCAGCCGGTGAGCCGCTCGCAGGTGAGCGCAGTGCGCGGCGTCAACGTGGACGGCGTGATGCGCACCCTGGCCGCGCGCGGCCTCATCGCCGAGGCCGGGGCCGACGGCGGCGCCACCACGTACGCGACCACCGACCTGTTCCTCGAGCGGCTGGGGCTCACGTCGCTGGACGAGCTGCCGCCGCTCGCGCCGCTGCTGCCCGAGGTCGATGTGATCGAGGACCTCAGCTCGCACCTCGACGAGGAGCCGCGGTTCGCGAAGCTGAGCCGCCCACGGGCCGCGGACATCGGTTTCGACCCCGACGCCTGATCGTCCGTCGCTCGTACTTCTACGCGGAAACCGCGACAACCTCGTGCGTGTTCGTCCAGGTTTCCGAGTACAAGTGCAGTTCCGGGGTCGACGGTGCCGGCCCTGCCCAACCCCGGACGCGGAGTTCGCGCTCGATCCGAGCCACGAACGTGGCCCGAGCCGGCGGGTTCGTGAGCATGGTGGAGCTGACCAGGATGAGCGTCCAACCGTCGCCGGTGATCCGGTTCCACCGGGCGATGTCGCGTTTGTGCTGGTCCGAGCCGCGGTGGTAGTCGCCCTCGTACTCGATCGCGATCCTGTGCCCCGCGGATCCGAGATCGGTGTGCAACGCCGTTCCCGGTATCGGGCACTGCGTCTCGAACATCACGAATCCCGCTCGGTGCACGACGAGCCGGGTGAACGTCTCCCACGGCGACTGCGCGCCGGGCACGACCTCCGTGAGTTCGCGCCGCACCGCCGCCGTGTTGTGCAATCCGGGGTGGTCACGGATGTACGCCTCGATCTCCTCCACCGTGGTCGCCGCGATGCCGAACTCGTTCGGGCGGACGCACTGCTCGATGGCGGCGATCGCCTGATCGCGGTACTCGTGCCGACCGAGGTCGAACGCGGTGCGCACGGCGGAGGTGGCGTGACGGCCGAGGACGTCCTCGATGTCGTCGGCGGGGAGCCTGCCGGTGCGGATGATCACATCCCGGCGCCGCCGCTGCGACGGCAGCCAGATCTCCGGCGGGTGGCCCTCCGCGAACTGGATGCCGTGCAGACCGGCCGCGGACCAGCCGGTGAACACGCACCCGGGGTACACCAATTCGAGCGCGTCGAGGCGATCACGAAGACACACTTCGGCTTCGCCCGACTGTCGGACCCCGTGGATGACCGACGCGAACAGACGCCGCGCGCAGTACTCCGAGTGCTCGCCGAGTAGGTCCCGGGTTCTCCGCTGCATACTCATTGGACGCACCAGCCGCTCGTTCGGATCCCGAGCGCCCATTTGTAGACGGATACCGTGCTCGGGTACTGCGCAGATGCCGCGGTTTCCGGGTACAAGTGGCACGGGAGCTAGGGTCGAGGCCATGCCCGACATGTCAGTCGTACTTCGGGAGGCGTTCCCGCTCGGTTCCCTCGGGCCGACGGTGCGCCGCTGGTGGCCGCTGGTCCTCACCGGCGTCTCCGCGGTGCTGTCGGTGTGGGCGGCCACCGCGCCGTGGCTCGGATTCAAGGTCGGACAGGTCGGTCTCCCGTGGAGCTTCACGGGCACCGGCCGGCTCGTCCTCACCGGAACCGGCCTCGACGGCGATCAGGTCGCGGCCGGGGTTCCCGGAGTCGGGCATGGTCGCCGATGCGGTGATCCCGTGGGGTTACGTCAGCGCCGGGCTCGCGGTCGCCGCCCTGATCCTGGTGATCGTGGCCACGGTGCGTCCGGCGTTCGCCGTCCGCGGGCGCGCGATCGCGAGCGGCCTGTTCGGGCTCGCCGCGGTGCTGGCGGTCCTGGTGTGGATCTTCCCCGACATGATGATGAGCGGCCTCGACGAGCTGACCGGCGGGAACGAGGGCGGCGACCCGCTGTTCTTCCCGCCCGAGGGCGGACTGGTGAGCACGGTCGTGGTGACCTCCGTCGCCGCGTCCGTGCTGTTCATGGGCCGCCGGAACCGCTCGCTGAGCGAGATCCGCGGCGCGCGCGGCTGACGAATACCGAAATCGCGTCGGGCCTGCGATGATGGACAGATCATGAACAGACCCGCTCGCCGTGATGGCACACCGGACCGCAGTAGAACCAGCAAGCCGAGGAAGGGCGCCGAACAGCCGCGCAAGCAGGCCGGCCGCCAAGGCGGGGTTCCCCGCCTCTCGAACGCCAAACCCGCTCGCACGCAGAACGTCCCCGTGCGGGAGCCGGGGGACGGCGCACCGTCGAATCCGTGGACAGTGGGGGATGCCGCCGCCGAGGGCGTGCGCCTGCAGAAGGTGCTCGCGCAGGCCGGCGTCGCGTCGCGACGCGTAGCGGAGGAGATGATCGCGGACGGCCGGGTCGAGGTGGACGGCGAGATCGTCACCGAGCAGGGCCGCCGGGTGGACCCGAACGTCGCGGTGGTGCGCGTGGACGGCGTGCGAGTGGTGGTCAACGAGAACCTCGTGCATCTCGCGCTGAACAAGCCGCGCGGCTGGCAGTCGACGATGAGCGACGACATGGGCCGTCCGTGCGTGGGCGACATCGTGGCCGAGCGGGTCGCCGCCGGTCAGCGGCTGTTCCACGTGGGCCGACTCGACGCCGACACCGAGGGCCTGCTGCTCGTCACCAACGACGGCGAGCTCGCCCACCGCCTCATGCACCCCTCGTACGAGGTGCCCAAGACGTATCTGGCCTGGGTCCAGGGCGAGGTGCCGCGGCGGCTGGGGAACACGCTGCGCAACGGTGTCGAGCTCGAGGACGGCCCCGTGAAGGCGGACAAGTTCTCCGTGCTGGAGGCATCGGAGGGCCGCTCGATGGTGCGGATCGTGCTGCACGAGGGCCGCAAGCACATCGTGCGCCGACTGCTGGCCGAGGTGGGGCACCCCGTCGAGCGCCTGGTGCGCACGCACGTCGGTTCCGTGGCCCTGGCGATCAGCGTCCGGGCTCGCTGCGCGTGCTCGGCCGCGACGAAGTGACGGCGCTCTACAAGGCGGTCGGGCTATGAGCGACCTACGAGAAGAGAGCGGTGGGACTGTGACCCTCGTGATCGCCATGGACGGCCCCTCGGGGACCGGGAAGTCGACGGTGGCCCGGCGTATCGCCGAGAACCTCGGCGCGCGCTACCTGGACACCGGCGCGATGTACCGCGCCGCCACGGTGTGGGCGCTGGACCAGGAGGTGGACCTCGCGGACCCGGCGGCGATCGCCGCGGCGACCGCGGATCTGCCGCTGGCGATGGGCTGCGACCCGCTCTCCGAACAGGTCGAACTCGACGAGATCTCGATCACGAGGCGGATCCGCGAGGACGACGTGACCGCAGCCGTCTCGGCCGTCTCCGCGGTGCCGGAGGTGCGCGAACAGCTCGTGGACTACCAGCGGGCCATCGCCGCCGACGACGATTCGCCGATCGTGGTGGAGGGCCGCGACATCGGCACCGTCGTCTTCCCCGACGCGCCGGTGAAGATCTACCTCACCGCCTCCGCCGAGGCGCGTGCGCAGCGCCGTCACGCACAGAACACCGAGCTGGGTCTGCCCAGCGACTACGACGAGGTGCTGGCATCCGTGCAGCGCCGCGACGGCCTCGATTCGACCCGCAAGGTCTCGCCGCTGCGACCGGCCGACGATGCGATCGAACTGGACTCGTCGGACATGGACCTGGATGAGACCGTCGCCGCTGTGGCCGAACTGGCCGACCGTGTTCTCGGTCGCCGGGACCGGGGCGAGCGGGTCGAATCCGCGCAGGCGAAGGAGGCCGCACGATGAGTGACACCGAGTTCGAGTACGCCGACTCCGGTGCCGGGGACGGCACGTGGGAGGACGAGGGTGACTTCGCCGACTACGAGGGCGATTTCAGCGACCTCGAGGCGGAGGCCGCGGAGGCGGCCGCGAAGTTGCCGACCGTGGCCATCGTGGGCCGCCCGAACGTGGGCAAGTCGACGCTGGTGAACCGGATCCTCGGCCGCCGCGAGGCCGTGGTCGAGGACATCCCGGGCGTGACCCGCGACCGGATCAGCTACGAGGCCAACTGGGCGGGCCGGCGGTTCCTGGTGCAGGACACCGGCGGCTGGGAGCCCGACGCCAAGGGCATGCAACAGTCGGTCGCGGCGCAGGCCGAGGTCGCCATGCGCACCGCCGATGCGATCGTCGTGGTCGTGGACGCCACCGTCGGTGCGACCGCGACGGACGAGGCGGTCGCCCGCGTGCTGCGCCGGTCCAAGGCCCCCGTCATTCTTGCGGCGAACAAGGTCGACGATCAGCGCACCGAGGCCGAGGCCGCGACGTTGTGGTCGCTGGGCCTAGGTGAGCCGTACACGATCTCGGCCGCCCACGGCCGCGGTACCGGCGACCTGCTCGACGTCATCCTGGAGAAGCTGCCGGAGACGCCGCGCGAGGGCACCGGCGGCATGGGGCCGCGTCGGATCGCGCTCATCGGCAAGCCGAACGTGGGAAAGAGCTCGCTGCTCAACAAGCTCACGGGTGAGAACCGCTCCGTCGTGGACAACGTCGCGGGCACCACCGTCGACCCGGTGGACTCTCTCGTCGAGCTCGGCGGCAAGACCTGGAAGTTCATCGACACCGCCGGCCTGCGCAAGAAGGTCAACCAGGCCAGCGGGCACGAGTTCTACGCGTCGCTGCGCACGAAGGGTGCGATCGAGGCCGCCGAGGTCGCGATCGTGCTCATCGACGCCTCGCAGCCGATCACGGAGCAGGACCTGCGGGTGCTGTCGATGGTGATCGAATCCGGCCGCGCGCTCGTGATCGCGTACAACAAGTGGGACCTGGTCGACGAGGACCGGCGGTACCAGCTGGAGAAGGAGATCGACCGGGAGCTGGTGCAGATCCCGTGGGCGCTGCGCGTGAACATCTCCGCGCAGACCGGCCGCGCGCTGCAGAAGCTGGTCCCCGCGATCGAGACGTCGCTCGAGTCGTGGGACAAGCGCATCCCGACGGGCCGCCTCAACAACTGGTTGCGCGAGGTCATGGCCGCGACGCCGCCGCCCCTGCGCGGGGCAAGCTGCCCAAGGTGCTGTTCGCGACTCAGGCGGCGACGCGGCCGCCCACGTTCGTGCTGTTCACCACGGGATTCCTGGAGGCGGGCTACCGCCGGTTCCTGGAGCGCCGGCTGCGTGAGGAGTTCGGGTTCGACGGTTCCCCCGTGCGGGTGAACGTCCGGGTCCGCGAGAAGCGCGCGAAGAAGTAGCCGCGTGAGCGTGGGGGCGGCCGGTGCGGTACCGGGTTCGACGGTGCCCGGCGTCCCGCGCCGCCAGGTGGTCGCGTGGTGCACCTGGGATTGGGGGAGCGCCGCGTTCAACGCGGTGATGACCACGTTCATCTTCACCGTGTACCTCACGGGCGCGGTGGGCGAGGACGTGGCGGCCCCCAGCGCGACAAGCCGGCTGTCGTGGGCGATGGCGGCGGCGGGGTTCTGCGTGGCGGTGCTCGCACCCGTCCTCGGCGGCCGCTCCGACGCGGCGGGGCGCCGCAAGTTCTCGCTGGCCGTGTGGAGCGCCGTGGTCACGGTGTGCACGGCAGGTTGTTTCTTCGTGCGCGACGAGTCGCAGTACCTGTGGCTGGGGCTATTGCTCCTCGCGGTGGGGACGGTGGCGTTCGAGCTGGTGAACGTGCCGTATTACGCGATGCTCCGGCAGGTGTCGACGCCGGCGACGATCGGGCGGGTGTCCGGGATCGGTTGGGCCTGCGGCTACTTCGGTGGCATCGTGCTGCTCCTGATCTGCAACTTCGGCTTCATCGCCGGTGACGGGCCCACCCGGGGATTCCTGAACGTACCCACCGAGGGCGGGCTGAACATCCGGTTGGTCGCGCTGTTCGCGGCCGCCTGGTTCGCGATCTCCGCGCTGCCGGTGCTGTTCTTCGTGCCCGAGCTGCCCGCCGACCCGTTGGCGGCGCCGCGGCGCGGGATCGTGGGGGCGTACCGGGACCTGTTCGCGACGATCGGGTCGCTGTGGCGCGAGGACCGCAACGTGGTCTGGTTCCTGGTGGCGTCGGCGGTGTTCCGCGACGGGCTGGCGGCCACGTTCACGTTCGGGGCGGTGCTCGCGCACTCGGTGTACGGGATGAGCGAGTCGACGGTGTTGCTGTTCGGCGTGGCCGCGAACGTCGTGGCGGCGCTCGGGGCCGTGATCGCCGGGCGGTTCGACGACCGCATCGGGCCGCGGCCCGTGATCGCGGCGTGCCTGCTGGGGATGCTGATCGCGGGGATGGTGCTGCTGTTCGTGAGTGGCGAGACGATGTTCTGGGTCTTCGGGCTGATGCTGACTGTGTTCGTGGGCCCGGCCCAGTCGTCCGCGCGCAGCATGCTCGCCCGGATGACGGTGCCCGGCCGCGAGGGGGAGATGTTCGGGCTGTACCAGACCACGGGGCGAGCGGCCTCGTTCCTGGGGCCGGCGCTGTTCGGCGTCTTCGTCGCGGTCTTCGACGCCGACCGCGCCGGCATCGGCGGGATCATCGTGGTGCTGGCCCTCGGGCTCGCGCTGCTCCTGCGCGTGCGTCCGGCCCGCGACCGCGCGTTGCTGTAGGGCCGCCCACCCGGTGTGGACGGGTGCACGGAGTGTGTGGCACACGGTAGGGGACGGAAGCCCAGGGAGGGGATTCGGCGTCGCCCGGGGATGAACGCCGGAGCCGCCGCTCGGCGCGGCGCCGATGGCCGACGCCGAAAGGATCACCGCCGGATCGGCTGTCCGAATCGGGCCGAATTCGAGGGCGTTCGTTCGGCGATTGTCCCGGACGGTCCAGTCGCCGGTGCCGATCGCACGCGGCGGTACCAGTCCGCGCCAGGCCGTCGGCGTAGCCGACAGTGCTGAGCGAGTCAGCGCGCGGGCTTGGCGGGCGACGTGGGCTCGGCGGGAGGCCGGCCGGCAGCTGCGGGCCCATCGCCGGCCTCGGGCGGGAGGACAGCGGCGATGGCGGGGTAGTCGACTGACAGGCGCAGGTTCAGCACGGTGCCGTTCGCGGTTTTCGGCATCGCCTTGCGCACGTTGTCCATCAGCTGGGCCAGCTGGATTCCGACGCCGCGTGCGCTGCCGTTGGGGAAGGCGCGCAGGATCGGCTGCATGAGGCTCACCAGCATCGGGGTCGCGGTCTCGAGCCCGGCGAGGGCCTCGGGGGTGAGTATCGCCTGCAGGCCCGCGATGAAGCCGTCTCGTTCGTTGTTGAACCGATCCTGCATCGCGAGGGTCCGCTTCGAATCCCCGTTGTGCAGGGGCTGATAACCCGCGGTGACGCCGAACGCGGGCAGCACGCGCGCGACGGTCGCGTCGGCGGCGATGAGCGACCGCGTGATCGTCGGCAGGGTCTGCGCGGCGGTCAGGCGCTGGGTGTCGTGGACGGTCTGCGCCACGCTCCCCAGCGCGGTCAGCAGCGGCAGCATCGCCTTCGACGAGGCGTCGACGTCGCGCAGTACCTGGCTCATGTGCGGCCGCAGGGCGTCGTTGTTGACGTCGCCGATCGTTGCGATCATGGTGGACACGGTGTTGTCGGTGATCCGCCGGTTCGGTGCGAGTTCGGCGCCGTCACGCAGCGGGCCGCCGCCCTCGTGCGGAGTCAGGACAACTTCGGAGATGCCGAACAGGTTCCCCGCCGAGAACGCGGCCTCGACGTTGTTGGTGAGTGACCGGCCCTGCGGCCCGTCCAGGCGCAACCGGACGCCCTGCTGAGCGTTGCCCAGCGCCTCGACAGCGGTCACCGTGCCCACCTGGAGGCCCTGGAGCCGGACCTTCGAACCCTCGGCGATGCCGGCCGCCACTGCGGGCGTCCGCAGCGTCAGCGTGAACACGTCCTGCGGCCGGAACGCGTTGTACGTCCAGACGGCGCCGCAGATGAGCAGCACGCACAGGGTGACCGCCACTCCGCGTCGACGGAGCTGTGCGGGGTCGGGGCGAAGCCTGGTACCGGAGCAAGATCCACGAATAGACAAATTATCCGCTGTTGTCTGAAATCCCCGCTCCGAGAGGCCCTTTTGTGCCCACCGTCACGACGCTCGCCCTTCTGTGACGGCGCACACCCACGACTCCCGCGACCAGTACGGCAGCGGTGAACAGCACGTACCCGCTCCCGATGATCTGCTGCCACCACGCCCAGGCGAGCTCGCGGTCGTCGCGGCTCGGCAGCAGCCAGTGCGGTCCCACGAAGAACAGCGCGGCCCCGAAGGCGACGGTCCGCCCGAACGTGCGGCTCGGCGTACCGTCGGACAGGGCGACGACGGCGAGGAGCAGGGCCGGAGCCGCCCACACCCAGTGGTGCGACCAGCTCACGGGAGAGACCAGGAGGACCGCCGCCGCGTTGACCAGGAGCGCGGCCGGAACCGCGCCGTCGGCGAGCAGCCGCCGCATCCACACCGCGGCGAGCACCACGGCCACTACTGACAACGCGAGCCACACCGCGGTCGACGCGCCGTCACCGAGTCCGAGTCGGAACGCGAAGCCCTTGAGCGACTGATTGCCCGCGAAGTACGGCGGGCCGATCCGGCTCGTCTCCTTGAGGGTGTGGAACCAGTACTGCGCGGAGTCGGCGGGCATGATCAGCCATGCCACCCCGACCGACGCCGCCGCTGCGGCGACGCTCGTCGCCAGCGCGCGCCAGTCGCGGCGCAGCAGGAACAGCAGCAGGAACGCCGCGGGGGTCAGCTTGATCGAGATCGCGATGCCGATCAGCGCGCCGCGCGGCCAGCGCGGATGCCGCACCAGCACATCTACCGCGATCGCCGCCATGAGCAGTGCGTTGACCTGGCCGAAGCCGAGGTTCTGCCGCACCGGCTCGAGGTACTCGGCGGCGGCGACGCCGGCCAGCACGATCGCGAACCGGGTGCCCCGGTCGAGCCCGGGCGCACGTGCGCGAGCACCAGCCACAGCGTCAGGCCGATCGCGCCGAGAGTGAGTGCGAACATCACCGCGCCCGCCGCCCAGGAAGACATCACGGCGAACGGGACGAAGGCGATGGCCGCGAGCGGCGGGTACGTGAAGGGGAGCGCGATGTCGCCGATCGGCGGCAGCTTCCCGTAGAGGTCGCCGCCGTCCAGCCAGGTGCGCGCGCCGAGCCGATAGACCTCCAGGTCGAGGAAGCCGTGCCACACGTTCAGTGCCAGGCCCAGAACCGTCGCCGCGACGAGGAGTGCGGCGCCCGCGACGACCCGGCGACGGGGCGTGGACAGCAGCGTGGGCGGGGGTGGCAGCGGGCTCGGCACCGAGCCACACTATCGCAAAGCCCGGATCAGTCGATCTGCCCGATGGGCTGGCGCTTCTCGGCTTGGAACGCGTCCTCGGCCCGGCCGCGCGCCCAGTATCCCGAGATGGAGATCCGCTCGCGCGGGACGCTCAGCTCCCGCAACACCTTCCGGATGGCCTTGATGGATTCGCGCTCGCCGTGCGCGAACACCTGGGCGCTCGCGCGGTCGTCGGGCCAGTGGGCGACGGCGACCTGCCGGGCGAGGTGCTCGGTGTCCGCGGTGTCCGGGTTGACCACCCAGCGCACGTCCACGCCAGACGGTGCCGTCAGCGCGATCCGGTCCTCGTCGCCCTCCACCTCGATGAGTGCCGTGCCCCGGGCGCCGTCGGGTAGGGCCTCGAGCGCTGCGGCGATCGCCGGCACCGCGGAGAGGTCGCCGGCGAGCAGGTGCCACGCCGCCTCCGGATCCGGGCGGTACGCGCCGCCTGGGCCCATGATCGTGAGGGCGTCGCCCGGCTGCGCGGACCCCGCCCACGGACCGGCGAGGCCCTCGTCGCCGTGGACCACGAAGTCGATGGCGATGCGGCGGGCGGCGCGGTCGAACGCGCGGACGGTGTAGGTACGGGTGGCGTCGCCGAACGCGAGCTTGACGTACGCGTCCGTGGCGGCGAGGCCCGGCAGGGACGGGTCGCCGAACTCGGCGAGGGATTCCCCCTCGGCGGTCACGCGGACGAGGTGGGCGCCGATGGTGTCGGTGCGAACGACCGTGACGTCGTAGGTCGGTCGCGGGCGGCGGGCTGGGGGAGTGCTGGTCTCGGTCACGCCGTCCACCGTACGCCTCATTAGTTAGGGTCTCCTAAACGAGGGTGCGGAGTGGTCCGGCGGCTCGCGGTCGTACGGGATCGGGATCCCGCCGGACGCCGGTGTACGCGACTACTATCGGGGTTCATGACGTCAGACCGACCGAGCGGCAAGGACCTTCGCAAGCTGGTCTCCCGCGCCTCCCAGGGACGGTTCGCCTCCGACGGCCGCGATCCGGTGGGGATCATCCGCGAGCAGAACAGCACCCGCATCCAGGAACTCGTCCCGGTGCGCATCGCGCGCATGCTGCACTCGCCGTTCACCTTCTACCGCGGCGGCGCCGCGATCATGGCGCACGACCTGGCCGGAGTGCCGAACACGGGCGCGCTCGTGATGAGCTGCGGCGACGCGCACATCGCGAACTTCGGCCTGTTCGCCTCTCCCGAACGACGCCAGCTCTTCGACGTCAACGACTTCGACGAGGCCGGGGTGGCGCCGTGGGAGTGGGACGTCAAGCGCCTCGCGGCGAGCGTCGTGATCTCCGCCCGCGAGAACGGCTACACCGACGCGCAGGCCACCGACGCCGTTGTCGCCGCGGTGGGCACCTACCGCACCACACTGGCGCAGCTGATGCAGCTCGGTGCCGTCGACCGCTACTACGTCTCGGTGGACGTCGACACGCTCACCGCCGTCGCGGACGACAAGCCGTTCAAGGCCCTCATCGCGCAGACCGCGAAGAAGGCCCGCAAGCGCACCTCGGGGCGCATGGTCGAGAAGATCACGGCGACAAGGGAGAACGGCGAGCCGCACATCGTGGCCGACCCGCCGACGCTGGTCCCCGCGCCGACGAAGCTGGTGCAGGACTTCGAGGGGATCTACGGCCACTACCTCGACTCGCTGCGCGCGGATGCGCGCGCCCTGCTCGCCCAGTTCCGGGTTCTCGACTGGGCGCTGCGCGTCGTGGGGGTCGGCAGCGTGGGCACCCGCTGCTTCATCGTGCTGCTCGGCCGAGACGCCCCGGACGGCACCACGGAGACGCTGTTCCTCCAGGTCAAGGAGGCTGCCGAATCGGTGCTGCAGACCTACGGCCGGCTCGGGCCCGCGATCATGCCGCCCGGCGCCCCGTCGAGCGGCGTGCAGGCCTGGCGCGTCGTGGCCGGCCAGCAGACGCTGCAGGCCCAGTCCGACCCGTTCCTCGGGTACACGCCCACGGTGCGCGGGCGCGACTACTACTGGCGACAGTTCCGCGACATGAAGGGCTCCGTCGCGACCGAGTTGCTCACCCACAACCAGTTCGGCCAGTACGGCAGGGCCTGCGCGGGCGTGCTGGCGCGGGCGCACGCCCAGTCGCCGCAGGCCGCGCTCGCATCGACGTACCTCGGCAAGTCCACCGAGTTCGACGAGGCGGCGGCCCGGTTCGCGACCGCCTACGCCGATCAGAACGAGAAGGACTACGACGCGGTGCGCGACGCGGTCAAGGCCGGGGTGCTGCCCTGTGCCGACGACACGGGCCGAGAGTCTTAGCGGGACCTTGACGGCGCCGGCCCTTCCCGTCGCGGCACCGCCCCAGTAGACCGGTAGGCGTGACTCTGATGGAGGTTCTCCCCTCACTCGCGCGGGCCGGCGTCGCCCGCTCCTTCGACCCCGCGATCTGGCCGGAGGGCACGGCGATGGACGGCGACGACGTCCTCATCGCCGGCGTCCCCGCCGGCGTCCTGACGGGCCCGCCGGCCGACGGCGCACCGTCGGGCCCGCCAGTGGTGGTGTGCCGGATCGCCCGGCTCGTGCGCTCCGGCCCGGTGGTGCTCTGCGACGTGGCCGGCCCCGTTCCCCGCACGCCGTCCTGGCGGACGTCGCGTGGCCCGGTGCGCGGCTCGCGGGGGCGCGGATGCGGCAGCTGCTGGTGCGGGGGTCCGACGGTACGCGGCTCGCCGCGCGCGTCGAGGTGCCGGCCGCCGTCCCGCTCGACGCGCTCCTGGTGCTCGCGCTCCGCGGCCCCGGAGGCGTGCGCTGGGCGCGTCCACAGGAGGCCTTGGACGCCCGGCATGACCCGTCCGGCTACGCTCGGGATGTGGACAACTTCCGCGATGTGGCGGGGCCGGACGGGTACGAGGCCGAGGGCGGGCGCATGCGCCGCGGGGTGCTGTTCCGTTCCAACGCCCTCGACGAGGCGTCGGTCGACGGTGCGCGGCTGGCCGCGGTGGGCCTGACGGGGGTCTTCGACCTCCGGATGACCGTCGAGGTGACGCCGAAGCCCGACGTGGTTCCCGGCGGAGCGCGGTACGTGCGGTTCAACGTGATCGGCGACGACGTGGAGCTCGGCGCGCTGGACCCGAAGTCGCTCACCGATGCGGCCGGGGCGCGCGAGCTGCTGACGGACGTGTACCGGATGTTCGTCGCCGAAGACAACGCGCGGGCCCAGTTCGCCGGGCTGCTGCGCGCCATCGCGGCCGCCGATGGCCCGCACGTGTTCCACTGCAGCGCGGGCAAGGACCGCACGGGCTGGGCGGCCGCGGTCGTGCAGCGGATCCTGGGCGTCTCGCCCGACGACGTGCTGGCGGACTACCTGCTCACGAACGAGTACTCCGCGGCGACGATCGCGAAGATCGCGGCCGGTGCCGCGGCGGAGCGGGGCGCGGCCATCGGCGAAGCCGCGCGGGTGCTCGCGGGGGTCTTCCCGGAGGCGCTGCAGGCGTCGTTCGACGAGGTGGACGCTCGCTACGGCGGGTTCGACGGATACGTGCGCGCCGGGCTCGGGCTCGATGACGGCGTGATCGAGAAGCTGCGGGCGAAGCTGATCGCCTAGGCGGCCTTCCGGCCGCGGGTGGCGAACGTCCCGTCGACCTGGCGGAAGCCGATCGCGTCGACCGCGCACTCCAGCCCGCCGTCGCGGAGCGCTGTGCACGATGCGCCGTGGACCGACAGGCGCGCCCCCTGCGGGAGCCGGTCGCGTCGTTCGCCGGCTCCCGGTCGCCGCTCGAGGAAACGCCAGCCGCGCTCGGTGATCTCCACCGCTTCGGGCCGAATGCTGCGCCCACGCACCGTGATCCGCGTGCCCGCCGGCGCGGAGATCCCGCAGCGGACCGTGGTGGGGTCGGCGGTGATCGTGCACGCGCGGGTGGCCCCGTCGTAGCGGTAGGTGAAGGCGTATCCGCCGCCGTCGGTTCGGTACCGATCGGGGTCCACGGCGGGCGCGGCGCCGGCGGGTGCCGCGGACAGCACCGTTGCGACGGCGAGGACCGGTGCGAGGAGGGCGCGCTTCATGCACGCCACTGTAGCGCGGATTCAGCGAGAATCCGCTGGTGCGGTGCAGGTCAGCGACCGGTCAGGCGGACGATGCGGTCGTCGCCGGCGCGGGGATCGCCGCGCCCGTCGGTGTTGTTCGTGACGATCCAGACGGCACCGTCGGGTGCGCGGACCGCGTCGCGCAGGCGGCCGTACCCCGTGGCCTCCTCGGTGGACGTGTCGGTCGCCGCGAGGGGAATCACGCGCACGCGCTCGCCGCGGAGGTTCGCGACGTACAGGCGTTCGCCGACGACGGCGATCCCGCTCGGACTGGCCTCCGCCGGCCGCCACTGCTGCAGCGGGTCGATGAAGCCGTCGCGGCGCGCGGCCCCCTCGGCGACGGGCCAGCCGTAGTTGCCGCCCGGCCGGATGAGATTGAGCTCGTCCCAGGTGTTCTGACCGAACTCGCTGGCGTACAGGGCCCCGTCGGGGCCCCACGCGAGGCCCTGCGGGTTGCGGTGCCCGTAGCTGTAGACCAGCGAGCCGGGGAACGGGTTGTCGGCGGGGCGGGCGCCGTCGGGTGTCATGCGCAGGATCTTCCCGCCGAGCTTCGCGAGGTCCTGCGCGTCGTCGCGCTGCGCCGCGTCGCCGACGGTCGCGTAGAGCATCCCGTCGGGGCCGAACGCGAGGCGGCCGCCGTTGTGGATGGACGCGGCGGGCAGGCCGGTGAGGATCGGCTGCGCCGGCCCCAGCGTGTACCGCCCCGCGACGCCGCGCAGCGGCAGCCGGACGATCCGGTTGTCCTCGGCCGTGGTGAGGTACGCGTAGAGGTGGCCGTCGCGGATCGCGATGCCCAGCAGGCCGCCCTCGCCCCGCGCCGCGACTCCGTCGATCCGGCCGACCTCGCGCGGCCGGCCCTGCCACACCTCCACGATCCGGCCGGAGTCGCGCTCGCTGACCAGGGGATCGTTCCCCGCGAAGGCGACCGACCACGGCGCGTCCAGGCCCGTGACCAGTGTGTCCGCCGGTGCGGTCCGGGCGGTCGGGCCCGGTTCCGGCCGGCCCGACGGTGCCTCGCCGCACCCCGCCAGCACCAGTACGACCGCGAGCGTGACTGCGAGGCGTCTCATGCGCCCAGAGTAGGGCGGAACGTCCGGTTGGGCAGTCCGGATACGACGAAAGCCACCTGGTTGTCAGGTGGCTTTCGTTGTCGGGCTGACAGGATTTGAACCTGCGACCACCTGACCCCCAGTCAGGTGCGCTACCAAGCTGCGCCACAGCCCGTGACTCGCTCTCGCGTGCTGTGCAAGATTACCCCACGCGTTCGACGGGGCGAAATCCGCAGGTCATCCGCGCCCGGGCCGGTGAGCGACCGGCCGGGCGGGAATCACCGCCCCGGCCCGCGGGTTGCGCGAGGTATGGACCATACGACCGACGGACGGCGTGCGCTGTGGGTGTTCGCCCATCCCAGCGGGGAATCGCTCAATGCCGCACTGCGGGACGCGGGGGTGGCGGAGCTCCGCCGCGCCGGGTGGTCGGTGGACGTCGACGACCTGTACGCCGAGGGCTTCGACCCGGTGCTCGTCGACGAGGGCGGCGCGGACGTGCGCCGCGAGCAACGCAGGCTGCTGGACGCCGATCTGCTGATCCTGCAGTACCCGCTGTGGTGGTACGGGCCGCCGGCGATGCTCAAGGGCTGGATCGACCGCGTCTTCGAGCGCGGATTCGCCTACGACGTGGCCGATCCCGCGACCGGCCGCAAACGCAAGTACGGCGACGGGGCCTCGTGGGACGCCGCGCGCTCGCCGTCGTCACCGCCGGCGATCGCGCCGGTTCGATTGCGCCGCGGGGTATCAGCGGGGACGTCGAGGACATCTTCTGGCCGCTGCTGCACGGCACGTTCTGGTACACGGGCATGGCGGCGCTGCCGCCGCATCTGATCACCGACGTGTACGGCCTCGACGCGGAACGGGTGGGGCGGCTGGCCGACGGCCTCGCCACCAGGTTGCGCACCGTCGACGCGGACGAGCCGATCCCGTACCTGCCGTTGACCGACGAACACTACGACCATTCGATCGCCCTGCACCCGCACGTGCGTGCCGGCGAGCGCGGCGGCCGGGCGCACCGGCGAGAGCGTTCGAGGGCATGATCGGGGCATGACACTCAACGACACCGCGGCCGCGGCCGGGGCCTGGACACTGGAGAACGGGCACCGCGCCCTGCTCGCGATCACCGGCGGCCGGTTCCCCCGGCGGATGCTCGGCATGCAGACGCTGGAACTGCACACGATCGGGCGCAGGTCCGGGCAGCGCCGCTCCACGATGCTCACGGCGCCCGTCTTCGAGAAGGACCGGGTGGTGGTGGTCGCTTCGAAGGGCGGACATTCCGAGAACCCCGACTGGTTCAAGAACCTGGCGGCGAACCCGGACGTCGAGATCACCGTCGACGAGGTGACCACGCCCTGGACGGCGCGCGCGGCGACCCCGGAGGAGAAGAAGCAGCTCTGGCCGCAGATCGTGAAGACGTACCGCGGCTACGACGGCTATCAGAAGCGCACGGATCGCGACATCCCCGTCGTGATCTGCACGCCCCGGTAGCGCGCCGCTTCCGCGGGCCCGTCCCGGGTGGATCAGGGGGTGAACTGCGGGTCCCGCCCGATGAACGCCATCAGCGAGACCACGTCGTCGGTGCCGTCGGGCACGGGGATCGGCGCCCCGAACTGCCCGGACTGCTGCAGCATCGGCCCCATCGCCTCGAGCCCGCCGTGCAGCGCCCGCGCGAACCCCGGGTCGAGCTGCGGGGTGATCCCGCTGGAGCGGGCGAGGTCCCAGGTGTGCATGAAGACGTCGGCGCTGTAGAACTGGTCCAGCAGCTGATCGAGCTGCTTCTCGCCGAGCATCGGATGGGTCACGACGCGATCGGCGTCCGGCGCGTCGAGCAGGGCCTGCACGGCCTCGGTGAGCCGGCCGAAGGCGGCGGCCGGAGCCGCCGCGTCCGCCGGCGCGCCCGGAAGCTCGACGCCGGCGCCCGCGAGGAACCCGGGGAGCCATTCGACGAGGTGGCCGACGACGTCCCGGGCCTTCCACTCGGGGACGGGCGTCTGCGCGTCCCAATCGGTGACGGCGCCGGCGACGTCCGCGAAGGCGGCCGCCACGGCGCGGTGACGGTCGGCGGGGAGAGGGAGCTGAGTTCGGTCATGGCGTCACTGTTGCACGGGCCACCGACACGTGCGTGCCATAGCCTGGGATCCGTGACCGAACATCTGAGCATCGCCACGCCCGCGGGCTCCTTCGACGCCATCGCCGCCGGTCCCGAGACCGGCCGGCCCGTCCTCCTGCTCCACGGATTCCCCGAGGCTGCGACCGAGTGGAGTCACCAGGTCGCGGTGTTGGGGGAGAAGGGCTTCCGCGCCGTGGCCCCGGACCAGCGCGGCTACTCCCCGGGGTGCGGCCCGACGCGCCCGCCGAGTACGGGATGTCCGAGCTGGTGTCCGACGCGATCGCCATCGCCGACGCGCTCGGCTGGGAGAGGTTCGATCTCGTCGGCCACGACTGGGGCGGCGCGGTCGCCTGGTGGACGGCCGCCGAACACCCCGGCCGGCTGCGCTCGCTCACCGTCGTCTCCACGCCGCACCCGGCGGCGCTCGGCCACGCCATGCGCACCGACGAGGACCAGGCGAACCGGTCGCGGTACATGCTCGAGTGGCGCAACGCGCCCGCCACCGAGAACGCCATGCTGGCCGACGGTGCGCGGGAGCTCCGCAGGCTGTTCGGGCGGGACGTCCCCGCCGGTGCGGTGGACGAGTACGTCCAGCGCCTCCGGGAGCCGGGCGCGCTCACCGCAGCGCTCAACTGGTACCGCGCGGGGCGCCCGCCTACCGCGATCGGCCCCGTCGAGACTCCCACCCTGTACGTGTGGACCACCGACGACGTAGCGTTCGGCGACGTCGCCGCGTTCGCGACGAAGGACCACTGCACCGGCCCGTACCGCTTCGAGATGCTCGAGGACGTCTCGCACTGGGCGCCCGAGCACGCGCCCGAGGCGATCACGACCTTGCTGCTCGAGCAGCTCGACGCGACGTGACGGGTTCGGGCCGTCGCGCCGCTATCGTGTGCTTGGGTCGAGCAGCTCCGCGAGGTGTCTCCCCGGCGCCGCGCCGAGTTGCGCCACCTGCATCGCGCACGAGAACCCGTCCGTGAGGACCGCGGCGCCTTCCGGCGCGGACCTGAGCGCCGGGGCGGGCCTGCTCCGCGACCTTCATGCTCACGTCGAAGTGCCGGCGCTCGAAGCCGAAATTGCCTGCCACGCCGCAGCATCCGGTCGCGTCGCGCACTGTCGTGCCGGCGGCCTCGAGGATCCGGCGGTGCGCGCCCGCCCCGAACACCGCGTACTCGTGGCAGTGCGTCTGGAGCACGACCTCGTACGGCACGCCGCTCGCGGGCGCGGGGCGCCACCCTTCGCGCAGCATCGCGTCCGCGTACGAGGCGAAGGTGTGCACCCGCGCCGCGACGCGGCGGGCGGCGTCGGTGGGCACCAGGTCCGGGAGGTCCTTGCGCAGCGCGGCGGCGCAGCTCGGTTCGATCACGACGATCGGGTCGGCGGTGCCGTCGTCCAGCGCGGCCGCGGCGCCCGCCAGGCGTTTCGCCGCGATGGCGAGCTGCCCGGTCGAGATCCAGGTCAGACCGCAGCACACATCGGCGGAGCACTCGACCCGCCGGCCCGCGCGGTCCAGTACTCGGGCCGCCGCACCCGCCACCGCGGGCCGCAGGCCGCGCGTGAAGGTATCCGCGAACAGGACCACCCGCGGACCGCGGGGCGGGGCACCGTCGGACAGGGCGGCCGCGACCTCGCGGCGCCAGGCGCGCCGGGACGCGAACCGGGGCAGGACTCGCTCGCGGGACACCCCGCCCAGCGCGGTTATGAGGCGCGAGAGAGGCGTCCGGAGAACCGCGTTGGCGACCGGCGCCGCGAAGCCGGCCAGCTTCAGCCACACCGGCAGCCGCCCCAGAGTGTAGTGCGAGACGGGCCGCAGCCGGCCGTCGTAGTAGTGCGCGAGGAACTCCGACTTGTAGGTGGCCATGTCGACGCCGGTCGGGCAGTCGGTGGAGCAGGCCCTGCAGGACAGGCACAGGTCCAGGGCCTCGCGGACCGTCTCGGAGCGCCAGCCCTCGGCCACGGTCGCCGAGCTCCGCACCATCTCCTGCAGCGCTCGGGCCCGTCCGCGCGTGGAATCGGTCTCGTCGCCGGTCGCGCGGTAGCTGGGGCACATCACGCCGCCCGCGGCGGAGCGGCACTTGCCCACGCCGATGCAGCCCTGCACCGCATGCACGAACGGGTCGACGCCCGAACCGTGCGCGGGAAGGCGGACGTGCGTGGGCCACGGGCGGTCCGGCACGCCGTCGAGAGCCAGGTTCGCGTCGACCGGATCCGGATCCACGATGGACGCGGGGTTCAGCAGCCCCGACGGATCCCAGATCCGGTGGAACGCGTCGAACGCGGCGAGCATCGCGGGGTACATCACCGGCAGGAACTCCGACCGCGCGCGCCCGTCGCCGTGCTCGCCCGACAGCGAGCCCCGTGCCGCACCACCAGTTCCGCTGCGGCCGCGGTGAACCGGCGGAACACCGCACGGCCCTCGTCGGAACGGAGGTCGTAGGTGATCCGGATGTGCATGCAGCCGGCGCCGAAGTGGCCGTACATCACCCCGTCGAGGTCGTGCTCGGCGAGCAGGTCGCGGAACTCGGCCAGGTAGTCGGCGAGGCGTTCCGGCGCGACCGCGGAGTCCTCCCACCCCGGCCACGACTCGCCGCCGGATGCGAGCCGCGACGACAGCCCGGCACCGTCCTCGCGCACCCGCCACAGCGACGCCCGCTCGCCGGGGTCCGGCACGACCCGGCCGTCCACGAGGCGGCCGTGCGCTCGGAGCCGGTCGAGCAGCTCGTGCGCCCGGGCCTCGACGGTGCCGGGGTCCTCGCCGTCGATGTCGACGTAGAGCCACGCGCCCCCGGCCGGCAGGGCCGCGACGGAGTCCACGCCGCGGCGTGCGCGCATCGTGGCGACGATCTGCTCGTCGACGCCCTCCACCGCGGCCGGGGAGAACTCGAGCACGGCCCCGATGTCGCGGGCGGCGTCGACCACGTCGCGGTAGCCGAGGCACACGAGCAGCGCGCTGGACGGCTTGGGCACCAGCCGCACGCGGGCGCGCACGACGATCGCGCACGTCCCCTCGGACCCGACGAGCGACCGTGCCACGTCGAACCGGTTCTCCGGCAACAGGTGGTCGAGGTGGTAGCCCGAGACCTGCCGCGGGATCGTGCTCAGCCCGTCCGGAACAGTGCCAGGTTCTCCGCCGCCAGGTCCCGCAGCCGCGCGTTGAGTTCGTCCGCGCGCGGCGGCGGCGACGTCGCGCGGGTCGGTGGCCCGCAGCCCGCGTTCCGCGGCGGTGATCCGGAGCCCGTCCGCGGTCACCAGGTCGAGTTCGAGCACGTGGTCGGACATTCGGCCGTGGCGCACCGAGTGATTCCCGCAGGCGTCGTTGCCGATGGCCCCGCCGATCGTCGCGCGGGTGCGGGACGAGGGATCGGGCGCGAAGGTCATTCGTCCCCCGGTCCGCGCCTCCACGGTGCGCGTGAGCTCCGCTAGGACCACCCCGGGGTCGACGTCCGCGACTCCGGCGGCCTCGTCGACTGCGTGGATCGCGGTCAGATGTCGTGAGCAGTCGAGCACCAGCCCGGTCCCGATCGCGTTGCCCGCCATCGATGTCCCTCCGCCGCGCCCGATGACGGGGATGCTCAGGTCACGGCATGCGCGGACGGCCGAAACCACGTCGTCGACGGTGCGCGGGAACGCGACCGCGAGCGGCTCCACGCGGTAGTTGGAGGCGTCGTAGGCGTATTCCGCGCGGCGCAGCTCCGACGTCTCGACGGCCACCCCCGCCGCGGCCAGCCGCCGCGCCGTCTCGTCGGGAAAGTGTGTGTTCACCCCGCAATCATCCGCCCATGCGTATGTAATGGGAGTCATGTTGCATAGGCGAATGAACTCCACCACCATCCGGGTCGTCACCGCGCTCACCGCCGTGGGACTGGCCGTCGCGGGCTGCGGCACCTCCGGCGACGAGGCGGCACCGTCGGACTCCGTGGCCGCGAGCGCGGCGCCCAGCAGTGGTGCGGCCAGCGGCCCCAGCAGCGCCGCGCGACCGGCCCCAGCCGGCGCGGCCGACGACGCCGGTGCCACGGGCAAGGCCCGTGCGCTCGCGGACGCCGTCACGCTCGACGGTGCCGTGGCCCACCTGCAGGCGTTCCAGGACATCGCGAACCGCAACGGCGGCAACCGCGCCCTGGGGTCGCCGGGCTACGAGCAGAGCGTCGAGTACGCCGAGAAGGTGCTCCGCGACGCGGGTACAAGCCCACGCGCCAGGAGTTCACGACGGCGGTCTGGACGGCGTCGAAGGTCGACGTCCGGCGGCGGGCGCGCCCGTCAAGGCCGCGGCGCTGTCGTTCTCCGGCGCCACCGAGGGCACCGTCACCGCGAAGGCGGTCGTCACGGGCAACCAGGGGTGCTCGAGGCCGACCTGCAGAAGGTGACGGAGGGGTCCATCGCGGTGGTGCAGCGCGGCACGTGCACCTTCGGCGACAAGTACAAGACCGCGGCCGCGAAGGGGGCGAAGGCGCTCGTCATCGTCAACAACGCGCCAGGGGACTGGAAGGGCGGCACACTGGGCCTCGACGACGGTGCCTCCATCGCCGTGGTCGGCGTCGCGCAGGACGCACCGATCGCCGACGGCCAGGACCTCACGCTGACCGTCGACGCGAAGACCCAGAAGGCCAAGACCTGGAACGTGCTCGCGGAGACCGAGAAGGGCGACGACGCCAACGTCCAGATGGTCGGCGCGCACCTGGACGGCGTCACCGAGGGGCCGGGCATCAACGACAACGGTACGGGCTCGGCCGCGGTCCTGGAGACGGCGGCCAAGCTCGGCGCCGGTGCCGACGTGAAGAACAAGGTCCGCTTCGCGCTGTGGGGCGCGGAGGAGGAGGGCCTCGTCGGATCGGAGCACTACGTGTCCTCGCTGAGCGAGGAGCAGGCGTCGAAGATCACGCGCTACCTCAACTTCGACATGCTCGGCTCGCCCAACGGCGGCTACTTCACGTTCGACGGTGACGGTTCCTCGAAGCTCGACGGGGGCGCCGGGCCGGCGGGCTCGGGCGTCATCGAGCAGGTCTTCCGGAACTACTTCGCGTGGCGGAACGTGCCAGTCGAGGCCTCGGCCTTCGATGGCCGGTCCGACTACGGCCCGTTCAAGGATGTCGGCATCGCGTCGGGCGGAGCGGACACCGGCGCGGACGGCAAGAAGACCGAGGCGCAGCAGCGGCAGTGGGGTGGCACGGTCGGCGAGATCTACGACCCGAACTACCACAGCCCCCGCGACACCATCGACAACGTCAACCGCGACATCTACCGTGTGGCGATCGGCGCGGTCGGCTTCTCCACGGCGTACTTCGCGGCGCTCTGACGCCCCGGTAGTCTCGACTGCGCAAGCGGTCGAGAGTCGAGTGCGGAGGTCCCGTGGGCAGGTTCAGCAACAAGGTGTGGAAGGTGCTCGGCGCGCAGAGCACGCGGAACCAGTCCCGGTCCGTCGCGCTGATCGAGCAGTCGGCCGCATTCGACGAGTGGGCGCAGGGGCTCTCCGATGCGGAGTTCCCCGACGCCGCGCTGGCGCTGGACGTCTACGACGCGAAGACACAGGACCGCGCGAGGTTCATCGCCGTCGCCCGCGAGGCCGCGGACCGCGCTCTGGGGCTGCGCCCCTTCGACGTGCAGTTGCAGGGCGCCGACCGGCTGCTCGAGGGCGACGTGGTCGAGATGGCCACCGGCGAGGGCAAGACCCTCGCCGGGGCCGTCGCCGCCGCGGGCATGGCGCTGGCCGGGCGCAGCGTGCACGTGATCTCCCCGAACGACTACCTGGCGCGACGCGACGCTGAGTGGATGAAGCCGTTCTTCGACCTGCTCGACGTCACCGTCGGGTACGTGGCCGAGTCCTCGACCCGCGAGGAGCGGCGTGCGGCCTACGCGAAGGACGTGGTGTACGGCTCGGTCAACGAGATCGGCTTCGACGTGCTGCGCGATCAGCTCGCGACCCGCGCCGAGGACCTGCTCTCGCCGAAGCCCGATGTCGCGATCGTGGACGAGGCGGATTCCGTGCTCGTCGACGAGGCGCTGATCCCGCTCGTGCTCGCCGGATCCGTCAAGGGAGACGTGCCGCAGGCCGCGATCATGGAGGTCGTTGCCCGGCTCCGCCAGGGCAAGCACTACGAGGTCGACTCCGACGGCAAGTCGGCGTTCCTCACCGACGACGGCGCCCGCCTGGTTGAGGAGGAACTGGGCGGCATCGACCTGTACTCCGACGCGCACGTCGGTTCCACGCTCCCGCAGGTGAACATCGCGCTGCACGCCTACTCGCTGGTCGAGCGGGACGTGCACTACATCGTCCGCGACGGCGAGGTGAAGCTCATCAACTCCTCCCGCGGCCGCGTCGCCGAGCTGCAGCGCTGGCCCGACGGTCTGCAGGCGGCGGTCGAGGCGAAGGAGGGGCTCTCGCAGACGGATTCGGGCGAGGTGATCGACACGATCACCGTGCAGGCCCTGCTGCAGCGCTACGCGCTGGTGTGTGGCATGACCGGCACCGCGATCGCCGCGGGCGAGCAGCTGCGCCAGTTCTACGACCTCGGCGTCTCGCAGATCCCGCCCAACACGCCGAACATCCGCGTCGACCAGCCGATGCGCGTCTTCGACAACAAGGGCAACAAGGTCGCCGCGATCGTGGACTACGTGCGCGAGGTGCACGAGACGGGCCAGCCGGTGCTGATCGGCACGCACGACGTGGCCGAGTCCGAGGAGCTGGTACACATGCTCAAGATCTCGGGCGTGACCGCGACCGTGCTCAACGCCAAGAACGACGCCGACGAGGCGCGGATCATCGCCGACGCCGGGACCCGGGGCGCGGTCACCGTCTCGACGCAGATGGCGGGCCGTGGTACCGACATCAAGCTCGGCGGGCACGACGCCGGCGACGACAGCGCCGAGCACGACGAGGTGGCCGAGCTCGGCGGGCTCGCGGTGGTCGGCACGGGTCTGCACGACACGGAGCGGCTCGATCAGCAGCTGCGCGGCCGGGCGGGCCGCCAGGGCGATCCGGGGACCTCGGTGATCTTCGCGTCCGTCGAGGACCCGATCGTGGAGCGGCACCTTCCGCTCAAGCGCTCGCCGGGCGGCGCCGACCCGGAGACCGGCGAGTTCCCCCGCGGCAAGGCCGCCGACATGCTCGACTCGGCGCAGCGCGTCGCCGAGGGCGGGATGCTCGAGACGCACGCCAACACGTGGCGGTACAACCAGCTCGTGAACCAGCAGCGCGACCTGGTGATGGCGCGCCGGCACACGCTCCTGACCACCGACCGGCCGCTGGTGGACTTCGAGGAGTACGAGCCCGAGCGGCTGGACGCGCTCCGCGCGGAGATCGACGACGACGTGCTCGAGCAGGCGGCCCGCGAGGCCTTCCTGTACCACCTGGACCGGACCTGGGCCGAGCACCTGGCGTTCGTCTCCGAGGTGCAGACCACGATCCACCTGCGGGCGCTGGGACGTCAGTCTCCGCTCGACGAGTTCCACCGGCTCGTGATCGAGGAGTTCCGCAAGCTCCCGGACGAGGCGGTGCGCCGTGCCCGCGAGACGTTACGGGAGGCGGAGATCACCGCCGACGGGATCGACCTGGCGGGCGCCGATCTCGGGCGCAACACGTTGACCTGGACCTACATGGTCCACGACAACCCGTTCGCCACGAAGGGCATGGCGAACATGTTCGGGATGATCTGAGCGGGACGTGAGCCAGCCGGGGAGGGAGGCAACGTCGGACCCGGGCACGCGACCGAGCGCGCTCAACGTGCCCAACGCCTTGAGTCTGCTCCGCCTGCTGGGCGTGCCGCTGTTCCTGTGGCTGCTGCTGGTGGAGCACAGCGACGTCTGGGCGCTGGTGGTGCTCATGGTGTCGGGGTTCACGGATTGGCTCGACGGCAAGCTCGCGCGGCTGCTGAACCAGCAGACGCGGCTCGGCGAACTGCTCGACCCGGCCGCCGACCGCCTGTACATGATCGCGATCCCCATCGCGTTCGGCGTGCGCGAGATCCTGCCGTGGTGGGTGATCGCGCTGGCGATCGGCCGCGAGGTGGTGCTGGCCGGCACCGTGCCGCTGCTGCGCAGTCGCGGTATCACGGCCCTGCCCACGCTCTACCTGGGCAAAGCCGCGACGATGGCGCTGATGTACGCGCTCCCGATGCTGCTGGCCGGGACCTTCGACAACGGGTTCGGTGCCGTGATGCACCCGCTGGGCTGGGCGTTCCTCATCTGGGGCCTGGGCATGTACTGGTGGACCCTGGCGCTCTACTGGTGGCAGACGGTGCTGGTGATGCGTGACCTGCCCCGGGTGCGGTAACCCGGGGGTGTGTTGCTCAATCATCATGCCGCCCACTAAGTTGTAACCCGCTGCGCGCCCGCACAGCCCTCGCGAAAGGACGTCCACGTTGAGTGCCAGCTTCCCTGGAGAACTGCTGTACACCCCTGATCACGAGTGGCTGCTGAAGAAGAGCGACACGGTGGTGCGGATCGGGATCACCGACTACGCGCAGGACCAGCTGGGCGACGTGGTCTTCGTGCAGCTCCCGGAGGACGACGCCGAGGTGACCTCGGGAGATTCGTTCGCGGAGGTGGAGTCCACCAAGAGCGTGTCCGACATCTTCGCGCCGCTGTCGGGTACCGTCGTCGCGATCAACGGCGAGCTGGATTCGAGCCCGGACCTGATCAACTCGGATCCGTACGGCGAGGGCTGGATCGTCGAGATCGAAGCCTCCTCCCCGGAGGATCTCGAGTCCGCGCTGGGTGAGCTGCTCGACGCCGACGCCTACAAGGCGCTCACCGCCGAGGCGTGAGACGTCCTTCCTTAGAGCGGCTTTAGAGCTGTTCGAATCCGGCCGCCTTTCCGGCGCCGGGCGCGGTACCGTGGACAGCGAGTCCATCTGGTGCCGTGATCCATAGATCTGTGCAGTAATCACTGACGAAGGAGCGATGTGAGCGAGAACGACAAGGGCAACGAATCGGCCCCCGTTGAGACCACTTCGGTGTTCCGCGCCGACATCATCCGCGAGATGGACGCCTCCGGAGGCCCCGAGAACGATGCGCCCGTCCAGGGCCTCGACAACCTCCCGGCCGGCGCCGCCCTGCTCGTGGTGAAGCGCGGCCCGAACGCGGGTTCCCGCTTCCTGCTGGACCAGGAGACCACCTCCGCCGGCCGCCACCCCGACAGCGACATCTTCCTCGACGATGTCACCGTGTCGCGGCGCCACGCCGAGTTCCGCGCCGTCGAGGGCGGGTTCACCGTGGTCGACGTGGGCAGCCTGAACGGCACGTACGTCAACCGCGAGCCGGTCGACGCGTCGCCGCTCGCACACGGCGACGAGGTGCAGATCGGTAAGTTCCGGCTGGTGTTCTTCGTCCCCACCGCGGGCTGACACCTGTGACGGCACCACGTCAGGAATCCGCCCCGAGCGCGATGTCGATCGGGGCGGTCCTCGAACGTCTTCGTGACGAGTTTCGGACGTGACCATCTCCAAGATCCGATTCCTCGAGTCGGAGGGGCTGGTCACTCCCGACCGGTCCCCGTCGGGGTATCGGCGGTTCTCGCCGAAGGACTGCGAGCGGCTCAAGTACGTGCTTACCGCGCAGCGCGACTATTACCTGCCGCTCAAGATCATCAAGGAGCAACTGGACGCGCACGATCGGGGCGAGGCCGTCGACGGTCCCGCCCCGCGTGCGCCCCGCGCGCTCGCAGCGGTGTCGTCCAAGACGGCGCCCGCCACCGACTTCTCGGCGCGTCGGCAGACGCGGATCAGCCGGTCCGACCTGCTGGCCCGCTCGGGCGCGGACGAGGCGTTCCTGCGCGAGCTGGAGCGGTCCGCGCTGCTCAATTCGGGCAAGGCGGGCTTCTTCGACGAGGACGCCGTGTCGCTGGTGCAGGCCGCGAAGGCGCTCGCCGAGTTCGGCCTCGAGGCGCGGCACCTGCGCGCCTTCAAGACGTCGGCCGATCGCGAGGCCGGCCTGATCGCGCAGATCGCCAACCCCGTCGCCCGCGGGGGCGACGCGGGGGCGGCCGAGCGCGCCGCCGAACTGGTGCGCGAGCTCGCGGCGCTGTCGGTCACCTTCCACACGCAGCTGGTCAAGGCCGCGGTCAAGGACGCCGTCCGCTGACCCGGTTGTGGGTCGGCGGCCGCCGTCGCCGGTAAGCTGGAACCATGATCGAGATGACCGTCGCGGGCATCCGGATGGACCCGCCGCAGAACGATCCCGTGCTGCTGTTGCGTGAGGCTTCCGGGCCTCGGTACCTGCCCATCTGGATCGGGCAGGGCGAGGCCACCGCCATCGCGATCAAGCTGCAGGGCGTGGAGCCGCGCCGGCCGCTCACGCACGATCTCATCGTCGATCTGCTCGAGACCCTCGGCCGTTCCCTCACCGAGGTCCGGATCACGGGTCTCCAAGGGGCACCTTCTTCGCCGACCTGGTGCTCGACGGTGACCAGACGGTCTCGGCCCGGCCGTCGGACTCCGTGGCCATGGCAGTGCGCCTCGAAGTGCCGATCTACGCGGAGGAGGAGGTGCTCGCCGAGGCGGGACTGCTCCTTCCCGACGAGGAAACCGAAACGGGCGCAAGCGAATCCGGCGAAGAGCCACCGGCCGATGAAGAGGTCGAGGCGTTCAAGGAGTTCCTCGATTCGATCTCCGCCGACGACTTCAAAGCGCCCGGCGACTCCTGACCCTTCGGTCACGATTCGGTCTCGACCTAAAGTTCAACTTGAGGTTGTGGGTGTGTCGCGTTGATTCGAGGCGCCGCGCGCCATAGCGTTCACGACGAACACCGCGAATGGCACCGAGGGAATTACACCGACGGCCTCCACGCGGCAGGCGTACCGTTGAGGTGCGCACGGGACCTCACGAGGGAGACGGCAGTGACCGATCAGGACGGCACCGGGCAGAACGCTCCGCACACGGATTCGTCCGTCGGCACGCAGGGCGCGCTGGACGACATCGCCCCCGGCATCTTCCCCAATGACACGATCCCCGACGAGCTGCTCGGCTACCGCGGCCCCAGCGCCTGCCAGATCGCCGGCATCACCTATCGCCAGCTGGACTACTGGGCCCGCACCTCGCTGGTCGTCCCGTCCATCCGCAGCGCCGGCGGGTCGGGCACGCAGCGCCTGTACTCGTTCAAGGACGTGCTCGTCCTGAAGATCGTCAAGCGCCTGCTCGACACCGGAATCTCGCTGCAGAACATCCGCGTCGCGGTCGACCACCTGCGGTCGCGCGGCGTCGAGGACCTCGCCCGGATCACCCTGTTCTCCGACGGCACCACCGTGTACGAGTGCACCAGCGCCGAGGAGGTCGTGGACCTGCTGCAGCACGGCCAGGGCGTCTTCGGCATCGCCGTGTCGGGCGCCATGCGCGAGCTCACCGGCACGATCGCCGACTTCCCCGGCGAGCGGGCCGACGGCGCCGCCGCCGAGGCCGCGCCCGAGGACGAGCTGGCCTCGCGTCGCCGCAACCGCGCCCGCGCCACCGGGTAGCTCCGACCTCGCCATGAAGTTCCTGCTCCTGGGTTACACCCCGGCCGAGGCCTGGGACGGCGCGACGGCGGACGTACCGTCCGAGGATGCGCTCGCGGCGTTCGCCGAGTATCAGAAGTTCGAGGCGGAGCTCCGTGCCACCGGCGAGTTCGTCAGCGCCGAGGGGCTGGGGCATCCCGTGATGTCCACGACGGTCCAGAAGCGGGACGGCGCAGTGGTCGTGACCGACGGTCCGTACGCGGAGCTCAAGGAGGTGCTCGCCTCCTTCGCGATCATCGACGTCTCGAGCCTCGACCGGGCGAAGGACATCGTGGCCAGGATGGTCGCCGTACTCGGCGAACCGATGGAGATCCGCCCGATCATGGGCGACGATTTCGCTTGACGGTGCCCGCGCGCGACCTCGAGACCGTGCTGCGGACGGAGGCCCCGCACGTGGTGGGCGCGCTCGCCCGCCGGTTCGGGCGGTTCGACGCCGCGGAGGACGCCGCGCAGGAATCGATGCTCGCCGCCGCCCGGCAGTGGCCGGAGGAGGGCGTTCCCGACGATCCGCGCTCATGGCTCATCCGCGTCGGCTACCGCCGCATGGTCGACCTCATCCGGGCTCAGCAGGCGGACCGTCGTCGCGCGGAGGAGTACGCGGCGGCCGCGGAGCGCGGAACCGAGGCCCTTGCCGTCGACGACAGCCTGCACGTGCTGCTGCTGTGCTGCCACCCCGTGCTGTCGGCCACCTCACGGGTCGCCCTCACGCTGCGCGCCGTGGGAGGCCTGAGCACCGCGGAGATCGCCCACGCGCACGGTGTCACGGAGCAGACCATGGCGGCGCGGATCAGCCGGGCCAAACAGCAGCTCCGCAGGGCCGGAGCCCGGTTCGAATTCTCCACCGCCGACGACCTGGAGGTCCGTGCCGCGTCGGTCCGCACGGTTCTCTACCTCGCTTTCAACGAGGGCTACACGGCGACGGCGGGCGCTCGGCTGGTGCGTACCGATCTCGCGGCCGAGGCGATCCGCCTGGCGCGCCTGTTGTGTCGCCACGTGCCCGACGACGCGGAATCCGCCGGCCTGCTCGCCCTCATGCTGCTCGTCCACGCCCGCCGGGACGCGCGGGCCGACGCCGACGGTGCGCTCGTCCCCGGCGGAGCAGGACCGCGCGCGGTGGGACCGCCCCATGATCGCGGAGGGCACGGCCCTCATCGAGGCAGTGTGGCAGCAGGGCTCGGTCGGCCCGTACCGGCTGCAGGCGGCGATCGCCGCGGTGCACGACGAGGCGCCGTCGGATCGGGAGACGGACTGGCCCCAGATCGCCGCTCTCTACCTGGCGCTCGAACACCTCGAACCGGGCGGGCCGGTGATGCTGGCGCGGGTCGTCGCCGTCGCCCACGCCTACGGCGAACAGCAGGCCCTCGACCTGCTCGACACCCTCGACCGCGCGCACGGGTTGCTGGCGAACCCGCTCACCGCGCAGCGGGCACACGCGGTCCGGGCGCACCTGTTGGCCCGCTCGGGACGCGACGACGTCGCGCGGGCGGAGTTCCTCGCGGCCGCTGACCTCACGGCGAACGACGTGGAGGCGCGATACCTCCGGGACAGGGCCGGCGAACCACCGGCGTGACCCGCCGGAAGAAATTCTGCGAGAGACGTCAAGAACCGCGCGTCGGTTCCGAGGTGTCGTGTGAAGGCCGCCGAAGGGGTGGCCGGACACCACGAAGGAGCTCGCCATGAACGCCATCAGCACCACCGTCACCTCGACCGTCACCTCAGCGGACGGCACCGTCATCGCCTACGAGCGCACGGGGTCCGGCCCGGCGATGGTGATCGTCAGCAACGTCGCCGAGGACCGTACCGGCGTCGCGGGACTCGCGGCCGCGCTCGCCGGGGACTTCTCGGTGATCACCTACGACCGCCGTGGCCGCGGAGCCAGCGGCGACCCGCAGCCGTACGACCCCGCGCGAGGTCGACGATCTCGCAGCCCTCCTCGACACCGTGGGCGGGCCGGCCTTCCTGGCCGCCGGGTCCGGCGGGTGCGGCCTGACCCTCGACGCGGCGAGCGCCCTCGGCGACCGCGTCGCGGGCGTCTACCTGTACGAGCCGCCGTTCATCGTCGACGACTCCCGCGACCCCGCACCGGCCGGTTACCTCGCGCACCAGGAGGCGCTCGTGGCCGCCGGCCGCCGGGACGAGGCGGTCGAGTACTTCATGACCGAGATGATCCGCGTCCCCGCCGAGTACCTGCCGATGATGAAGGAGGACCCGTCCTGGCGGGAGATGGTGCGCTACGCCCACACCTACGCCTACGACGGCCGCATCCTCGCGGGCCTGCAGGACGGGACGCCGCTGCCGACCGACCGCTGGCACATCGAGGTTCCGATCGCCGTCGCGGTCGGCGGCAACGGGGAGGAGTTCATCCGGCGCGGGGCTGCCGCGCTCGCCGCGCTTCTGCCGAACGTCACCGTCCTCACTCTCGAGGGGCAGGATCACTCCGCCTTCTGGATCGCGCCGGAACCGGTGGCCGAGCAGCTGCGGGCGTTCCTCCGCGGGATCGCGGCACCGTCGGGGATCGAGGGGAGCGGCGTCGATGCGGCGGGCGCGCACCCCGAGCCCAGCACGGCCGTCGCAGCACTCGACCGGCTCGTCGGCGAGTGGACGGTCACCGGCGGTGCCGAGGGCGTCGTGCGGTACGAGTGGATGTCGGGCAGGCACTTCCTGATGCAGCACGTCGAACTGGAGCAGTTCGGCGAGCGGATCACCGGTCTCGAGGTGATCGGCCACCTCAAGCCGTTCGGCGAGCCCGCGGGCTCGGCCCTGGCGTCGAGGTTCTACGACTCACTGGGCAACACCCTCGACTACACGTACGAGCTCGAGGGGACACCCTCACCATCTGGGCGGGCCCGGCCGGCAGCCCGGCGTACTTCCGCGGCGAGTTCGCCGACGGGGACCGGGTGCTCGACGGTGCCTGGTTCTACCCCGGCGGTGGCGGTTACGCCTCGACGATGGTGCGCCGCTGAGCGCCTGTGGCGTGCGCCGCGATCGATCCGCTGTGCCCCGCCGTCCTGCCGGGGCATAGCGTGGTCGGTATGGCCCACATCGCGATGTTCTCCATCCCCGCGCCGGGGCACGTGCTCCCTTCGCTGGACCTCATTGCGGAACTCGTCCGTCGCGGGCACCGCGTGACCTACGTCGACGACCCGTCCATGCGGGAGACGATCGCGCGGACCGGCGCCGAGTTCCGCGCCTACGACTCCGTGCTCCCGAAGATCGGCGACGCGGCCGGGGCCGGCGACGACGAGGCCTACGGCGGCGACGTCATCGACCAGCTGACCCTGTTCGCCGACGAGTACGAGAACCAGCTGCCCCAATGGTCCGCTCTCTACGAGGACGACCGTCCCGACCTGATCCTCTACGACATCGCCGGGGCGATGAGTGTGGTCCTGGCCAGGAAGTGGGGGATCCCGACCCTCCAGATCTCGCCGACCTACGTTGCCTGGGAGGGCTACGACGACGACATGGCCGACTTCCACACCCTGCTGCGCACCGACCCGCGCGGGATCGCCATGCTCGCCCGCCAGGATGCGCTGCTGGCGAGACACGGCATCGACGAGGACTCCCTGCACTTCCTGGGCAGCCCGGAGCACTCGCTCGTCCTGATCGCGCCGTCCATGCAGCCGAACGCCGACCGGGTGGACCGCACGCGATACACCTTCACCGGGCCCGCCCGCCGCCTGCCGGACGCGGCGGCACCGTCGGGCGGGACGGACCGTGCGACGACGCTCCTGGTCTCGTTCGGCTCCGCCTTCACGGATCAGCCCGCGACCTACCGCGCCGCCTGCGACCTCGCCGCGCAGCGGCCCGACTGGCGGGTGATCCTGCAGGTCGGGGGCCGTACGGACCCGTCGACGGTGACCGCCCTCGACGGTTCCGTGCCGCCGAACGTCGAGGTGCATCCGTGGATCGACCAGGTGCGGGTGTTGCAGGAGACCGACGTCTTCCTCTCGCACGCCGGCATGGGCGGGGCCAGTGAGGCGATGCTGACCGGAACTCCCGTCGTCACCGCGCCGCAGGCAGCCGACCAGTTCGAGAACGCGACGATGCTCGCCGCGGCGGGTATCGCCGTACCCGTTCCCGAGGTGCTGAGCGGGGCGACGCTCGGGGCGGCGTGCGACGCGGCGCTGGCGCTCACGGGGCGCGCGCAGGAACTGGCCGCGGAGCTCGCCGAACTGGGCGGACTCGCGCGCGCCGTCGAGGTCGTGGAGGCTCGTCTCCCCGCCTGACCTCACCGTACGGGCGTCCTGTTGAAATGCGTTAGAATCTTCGTGCGTCGCAACACCGCGTGGGAGAGCCCAGCGGGCACCGTCGAGCACGGGCCCCCGGGCGCCGAAGGAGCAACACCTCTCCGTCAATCTCTCAGGCACCAGGACCACGTGGGTTGGGCGCCTCTGGAGCCGCCGGCGACTGAGGGGAGGGCGTCGTCCCCTGCTCGGAGGTCAGAGTCGTGTCCAACTTCCCCGCCCGTCACATCGGCCCCGACACCGATGAGCTCGCACAGATCCTGCGCGTGATCGGCGTCGACAGCCTCGACGACCTGGCCCGCGCCGCCGTGCCCTCGGCCATCCTCGATCCGGAGGCCGACAACGGCCTCGGCGCCCTGCCCGCGCCGATCGACGAGCACGAGGCCCTCGCCGAACTGCGTGCCCTCGCGGACCGCAACACCGTCGACCGCACCATGATCGGGCTCGGGTACTACGACACGCTGACCCCGCCGGTGCTGCTGCGCAACATCATCGAGAACCCGGCCTGGTACACGGCCTACACGCCGTACCAGCCCGAGATCAGCCAGGGCCGCCTCGAGGCCCTGCTCAACTTCCAGACCATGGTCTCCGACCTCACCGGCATGGAGATCGCCAACAGCTCCATGCTCGACGAGGCGACCGCCGCCGCCGAGGCGATGACCCTGCTGCGCCGCGCCGGCAAGTCCAAGAGCCCGCGCCTGGTCGTCGACCGCGACGTCTTCCCGCAGACCCTCGCCGTGATCGAGACCCGCGCCGAGCCGCTGGGCATCGAGGTGCTGGTCCACGATGTGACCACCGGCCTGCCCGAGGGCGAGTTCTTCGGCGTCATTCTGCAGACCCCGGCGCGTCGGGCCGGATCGCCGACGTGCAGGCCGTGATCGACGGTGCCCACGAGCGCGGCGCGCTCGTCGCCGTCGGCGCCGACCTGCTGGCGATGACGCTCCTGACGCCTCCCGGCGAGCAGGGCGCGGACGCCTGCTTCGGCACCACGCAGCGCTTCGGCGTGCCGCTCGGCTTCGGCGGCCCGCACGCCGGCTACCTCGCGGTGCACAGCAAGCACGCGCGGCAGATCCCCGGCCGACTCGTGGGCGTCTCCGTCGACGCCGACGGCAACCTCGCCTACCGCCTGGCCCTGCAGACGCGCGAGCAGCACATCCGCCGCGAGAAGGCCACGTCGAACATCTGCACCGCCCAGGTGCTCGGCCGTCCTCGCCGCGATGTACGCGAGCTACCACGGCCCCGAGGGGCTGCAGGCGATCGCACGTCGCGTCCACCGTCGCGCCACGATGCTCGCGGACGCCCGGGCGACGCCGTCGTGCACTCGACGTTCTTCGACACCGTGCTCGTCAACGTGCCCGGCCGCGCCGACGACGTCCTCGCCGCCGCCAAGTCCGCGGGTTACAACCTGTGGCGCGTCGATGACGACCACGTCTCGGTCGCGTTCGACGAGACGAGCACCGAGGCCGACGTCTTCGCGCTGTTCCCCGTCTTCGGGGTTACCGCGGCAAGCGGGCTGTACGACGACGCGGCGCCGTCGGACATCGAGAACCGGACCTCGGAGTTCCTGACGCACCCGGCGTTCCACGCCTACCGCACCGAGACGGCGATGCTGCGCTACCTGCGCAAGCTCTCCGACAAGGACATCGCGCTGGACCGGTCGATGATCCCGCTGGGCTCGTGCACCATGAAGCTCAACGCGACCGCTGAGATGGAGTCCATCACCTGGCCCGAGTTCTCTCGGCTCCACCCGTTCGCGCCCGCCGCGGACAGCGAGGGCATCCGCGCCCTGATCGCCCAGCTGGAGGAGTGGCTGGTCGCGATCACCGGCTACGACAACGTCTCGCTGCAGCCGAACGCCGGCTCGCAGGGCGAGTACGCGGGCCTGCTCGCGATCCGCAACTACCACCTCTCCCGCGGCGACGCGCATCGCACCGTCTGCCTGATCCCCTCGTCGGCGCACGGGACGAACGCCGCGTCGGCCGTGATGGCGGGCCTGCGCGTGGTGGTCGTCGCCTCGCGCGAGTCCGGCGACGTGGACACCGCGGACCTCAAGGAGAAGATCGCCAAGCACGCCGACGAGCTCGCGGCGATCATGATCACCTACCCGTCCACGCACGGCGTGTACGAGCACGAGGTGCGCGAGATCTGCGGGGCCGTGCACGAGGCCGGCGGCCAGGTCTATGTCGACGGTGCCAACATGAACGCGCTGGTCGGGCTCGCGCGGCCCGGCAAGTTCGGCGGCGACGTCTCGCACCTGAACCTGCACAAGACCTTCTGCATCCCGCACGGAGGTGGCGGTCCCGGTGTGGGCCCGATCGGCGTCCGCAGCCACCTCGCGCCGTTCCTGCCCGGGCACCCGCTGGAGCCGTCGCTGGGCACCGGCCCAACGATCTCGGCGGCGCCCTTCGGCAGCGCCTCGATCCTCCCGATCACCTGGGCGTACATCCGGATGATGGGCGCGTCGGGCCTGCGTCGCGCGACGCTGACCGCGATCGCCTCCGCGAACTACATCGCGGCGCGCCTGAACGACTCCTTCCCGGTGCTCTACACCGGCGAGAACGGCCGCGTCGCGCACGAGTGCATCCTGGACGTGCGCGGCATCTCGAAGGAGACCGGCGTCTCGATCGACGACGTGGCGAAGCGCCTGGCGGACTACGGTTTCCACGCGCCCACGATGAGCTTCCCCGTGGCCGGCACGCTCATGGTGGAGCCCACGGAGAGCGAGTCGCTGGGCGAAATCGACGAGTTCTGCGACGCGATGATCGCGATCCGCGCCGAGATCGCCCGCGTGGCGTCGGGGGAGTGGCCGGTGGACGACAACCCGCTGCGCGGCGCCCCGCATACCGCGGAGTGCCTGGTCGCCGAGTGGGAGCACCCGTACTCGCGCGAGGTCGCCGTGTACCCGCAGGGGCTGCCGTCCGGCGGGGCGCGCGCCAAGGTATGGCCGTCCGTCCGCCGGATCGACGGTGTCTACGGCGACCGCAACCTGGTCTGCTCCTGCCCGCCGATCGAGGCGTTCGCGGAGTAGCACACCACCGCTCCGAGTATTCGCTTTTGTTAAGCTGCGCTTATGCAGCGATGGATCTCGGACAATCCGTACCAGGCGGGCATGCTCGCCGGTCTCATGGTGTTCCTGCCCGTCACGCTGCTCCTGGCGTGGTTCCTCGGGCGTGACAAGCGGTTCGGTTTCCGACCGCTGGACATCGTCATCGGGTTCGGCTGTGTCTATCCGGTGGCGCTGGTGCTCGCGTGGACCGTGCAGTACTCCGAATTCGCCTCGGGGTTCGCGCTGTTCGCAGGGTTCACCCTCGCGTACGTGCTCGCGCTGAGCGTCGCGAAGGTGCGCAGCACGCGCGCGATACGCCGCGACGAGACCGCCCGGACGGCCGCGCGTGCGGCGATTCCGGCGCCGGCGCGGGAGTACTTCGGGCGCGAGGGATTCGCCCGGGTGCTCGACGGGGTGGGGAGTTCCCCGCGCCCGACATCGCGTCGGACGTGATCGCCTACTGGACGTTCCGCGCGCTGGATTCGGGTGACTACGTGGAGTGGTCGCGGTCGATCCACTACGCGACCGCGATCAGGGGCTGGCGCATGTCGTCCCCGACGCTTGCGGCCTCGATCCCATGGCTCGTGAATCCCTTCCTGCGAAGCGCTGACAAGACGTGGGATCCCGCCGTGGACCAGGGGTTCCGAGACCGGGCACTCCCGTTGCTCGCAGCCCGGTTCGGCACTGCGGCACAAGTGGCTGCATGAGTGGGTACCTCTGGAGCTTCGCGGGCTGCGCCACCGGAGCGCTCGTCGCGGTGATCCTGATGTGCGTGCTGCTCGGGCCGTTCTTCGACCTGGAATCCGCCGCCCCGACCCGCGGCGACGGATGGATCGGCTTCGCGATCGGGCTCGCCGTCGCTCTCGGGCTCACTGCCGTCCGGATCGTGGTCGCGCCGGATCCGTCGCCGTTCGTCGAGAAGCTGGGCCTCGGCGCGGGCATCGGCGTCATGGCCGGGGCGCCCCAGTTCCTGGCGCTCGCGCGGGGGCACCGTCGGGCTCCGGAACCCGAGCCCGCCCTGGCGGCGCCACCCCGCCGGCCCGGGGAATTCGTGGTCCCCGTGACGTTCTCGGCGGGGGTGCGGCGCCACTTCGCGGCGCCCGGGGCGCGGGCCCGCTACGTGATCGCGGCGTACCGCCGGGGCCTGATCCCGCCGGAGTCCGTGCCCGGCCTGGCCGCCGAACTCGCGCCGCTGGTGCCCGACGGTGCCGCCTGGCGCGAGCTCTCGGTGTGGCGGGGCGGGCACGGGCTCGACGATCTGGTGGATCGCGCGGCGGCCGCGATCGGCTACGAGCCGACTGAGGAGAGCGACCGGGCGGAGGTCGTGGAGCGCCTCGTCTACTGGGCGATGTGCAGCAGCGATCCCGGGGTGCGCGCCGCGGTCGTGACATTACTTGCGCCGCAGACGGTCCCGGGGTCTCGGACCCTCCCGGACTGGGAGGTGCGCGACCGGATCGATCGGCGGCGTTCGGCGGTGATCGACGGGCTGGAGGTCCGGTACGACGAGGGCGTGGGGCCGGCGGTGCACCGGCACTTCGCGGACCCGACGGTGCGCGCCCGCGAGCTGATCGCCGCGTACCGGCGCGAGGCCCTCCACTCGTCGTTCGTCCCGGGACTCGCGGCGGAGATCGTGGCGGACCTGCCGGGCGCGGGCGAGGCCTGGACGGAGTTGGCCATGGCATCGAGCAGCTCTGTGCGCGCGGACCTGCTGCCGGTGCTCGAGCGTGCCGCCGTGGAGATCGGCTACGAGCGGACGGGCGAGCAGGCGGAGCGGGATCTGCTCGAATCCGCGGCGTATCAGCTGGTTCTGGATGGGCGGACCCTGGACCAGTCGCGGCGGCTCGAGCGGGTCGACTTCGAGTTCGGCCACGACGGGGCGTTGGAGGCGATGCGGGATGCGCGATATCTCGCCGGCGACGACTACTTCGGGCAGTTGCGGTCCGTGCGCAGCGATGTCGCGGCGTATCTCGAGGGACGATACGGCGTATCGGGCGTCACTCGAATCCTCGATTCATAGTTGCAATAGACTCGAACGGGTGTACTATGGAGGCATGGCGCTTCCTGCGGCACTACGCGATCTACCTGGGGATCTGCTTCCCTGGGGCTCGCGGGTGCGCGGAGTGAAGAGCGCGCGGTCGCTGCGGTTCTGTTCGAAGAACGCCGGTCTGAGAACGTCGCGTACTGCCGGACGATGACGGGGCTCTACGCCCTGCACCGGGTGATGTACGCCGATGATGAGGCGGCGTATCTGGCGCGTCCCGGCGAGTACGCGGAGGCGGTGGAGGCCCGGCGGCGGCTGGCGGCCGCCGAGGAAGCGCTCGACGCGCAGGTGTCCACGCTCCTGCGGATGGGGTCCGCGGCGGCGCGCCACGCGGTCGAGACCGCGATCGGGCTCGTGGAACGGGTGCCCAAGGTGTTCGGGCTGGTCGGGGAGAATGTGATCTCCCCGAAGGCGGCGGAGGCGGCCCTGTGCCGTGCGCGTGCGCTCGGAGCCGAACAGGTACGTGAGTACGACACGGCGCTGCACGAGCGGCTCACGCGAGAGCTCGAGGTGGTGTCCTTGCCCGCGCTGCGCGAGGCTGCGGATGCCATCGTCGATCGGCTCGACCACGAAGCGGCCGAACGTCGTCGCAAGCTCGCCGAGCGGGATCGGCGGGTCACGTTCCGCCCGGACGAGGACGGCATGGGCGCGGTGTTCGCGCTGCTGCCCGCCCACGATCAACGAGCTGTCCGCGCGGCTGGACCACATCGTGACTACGGTGTGCGACGGCGACCCGCGCACCGTGCCGCAGCGTCGTGCCGATGGGCTGATGCAGTTGTCCCGCGGCTATGGCACGCTGGGCTGCCAGTGCGAGACGGAGGACTGCAGGTACCGCGAGGCCGTCTTCTTCGGCGAGCCGGACGCCGACGGTGCCGTCACCCGGTTCGTCACCCTCTTCCACGTCGTCCTCAACGAGCGGGACGTCCCTGAGGCAGCAGAGGCCGAGTCGGCGGCTGAGCGCTGTGCGGACACAGCTGCGGGCGACGTGGATGGCGCCGCCGGCGCAGAACCTGCCGCGGTTGCCGATGCCGGCGCGGCCGCGACGGCGAGCACGGGGACAGTCGCGAGCATGGTCGAGCACACCGGCTCGGCGGCGTCCGGCGAGCAGCCTGCTGCCGGGTACCTCGTGGGGCACGGACCGATCTCTGTGGAGTACGCCCGCGAGCTGGCGCAACGTCCCGATGCGAAGGTCCGCCCGTTCGGCCGCCGCATCACGGACGAGGTCGTGCCCGCGGCCGGCTCCGACTCTCCTGAGTCCGGTACGGCCACTACTCACGTCGGCCCGCTCGGCACGCTCGACATCGCGTTCGCGTTCGCCGAGATCGTTCTCCACCTGGAGCACTCGGGCGAATTCGCCGACGATTCCGCTGGATTCGCGTGGCCGGTTCCCGAACCAGGTGGTGGTTCCTCCTTCGACCACTCGGACGGTGACGATCCGGACGCCCACGCCCCGGACGGTGGCGACGACGACCCCGATGACGACGATCTCGATGACGGCGATCCCGGTGACGACGATCCCGATGACGACGATCCCGATGACGGCGACCCGGACGATGACCCGGACAGTGGCCCGGGCGGTGGGGGTGGAGGGCCTCCGGGCCGCTGCCGAACCCGGGCGGCGACTCAGGCGGTGCGGCCCCGCGTGCAGACGCGCCGTCGCCCGCCGCTCCGAGTACGGCGCCGGTGGTGCGGGCGCGGGGGAGTCGCGGATACCGGCCGTCGGTGGATCTCGACCGCTACCTGCGGCTCACGATCCCGCGGTGTGTGTTCCCGTACTGCAACCGCCCGGCCTCGCGAGCGCAACTCGACCACAGTCGCGAGTTCGACCACCGCGCCCCCGAGCTCGGCGGACGGACGACCGCTGACTGCCTGCAGCCCCTCTGCATCGCGCACCACCACGTCAAGACGGCGGGGAGGTGGATCGACGCCAGGCTCCGCGACGGGAGGATCCTCTGGACCTCGCCGGACGGGCGACGGTACATCGTCGACCCGAGCAGTACGGTGCTGGCGCTGTTCCCCGACCTCGCGCGGGTGGAATGGATCGTGCCGGACGGCGTCGGAACGGGGAACGCCGATCCGGGCGCCGATACCGTCCAGTCCGGCGGCCGGACCCGCCTGCAGCGTGAGCACGCTCGCCGCGAGCGACTCCGTCAGCGGAACATCGCGGCGGTCGAGGACGAGATCGCCCGCGCGCGTGAGCCCCGCAGCATCGTCGAGGATCGTATCGACCAGGTGCTCGGCGCTCCACGGCCCCGGGAGCGCACCGCGCGCTGCCGCAGGACGAACAGCCGCCCTTCTGATCCGGCCGGGTCAGATCTTCTCGAAGACCATCGTCGCCTGGATGCGGTCGCCGCCGGCGAATCCCTTGCTGCCCGACGACGAGGTGCTGATCGTGTGCAGGCGATAGCCCAGGGCCGCTTGCTGATTGATCGCGGCCTCCAGCTCGGTAAGGTTGCCGGAACCGGTCCCCAGGAACTTCTCCTTGAGCACCACCTGCAGCACCACGTAGTTCATGCCGTTCTGCGCCGGACGGGGCTGGGCGCCCGCGGTGGCCTCGGCCTCGATGCGGTTGATCATGCCGCCGATCCCGCCCTGCTGCGGCGGCCGTTGCGTCTGCTCGGTCCACCGCTGCCCGTCCCACCAGCGCTGGGTTCCAGATCCGTCGTCGTACCACCCGGGTGTCGTGTTCGTCACCGGCCGATCGTAGGCGCGCACCGTCGTGCACCGGGCCGTTCGGCACCGGATTCATCCGTTCGGACGAGCGCTCAAGCGCTCAACGGCCCTTGATCGCGTCGGCGAGGGTGGTCACTGCCGCGTTCGACGCGGGCGCCGAGGGCTCGACGGTGCCGAAGTCCACGGACGGCGTGCCAGCGGGCGTGGGCCGACCCGGAACGCGGAAACCGGCTTCGGCCAGCGGCGCGGCGTTGTCGTCCTCGGTGAGGAAGGCGACGAAGTCGGCCGCCGCGCGCTCCTGGGCGTCGGACGTGTCGCCACGGTCCAGGACGGCCGCGGGATACGTCGCGGACGCCGTCGGGCCGCCGGGATGCACGCCGATCGGCGCCGCACCGCCCCGCCCGCGTCCGAAGGCGTACAGCTGCTGCTCGGTGACGGGGACGGCGAGCGCACCGTCGCCGGGCGTGGTCAGGGACTCGAGCGTGGCCACCGCGCTCGTGGACCTCGGCGCGGCGGAGGCCCACCGCTGCAGCGAGCCGGTCACGACCGGGCTCTTCGCGGCATCGTCGGACAGCGCCGCGCCGCCGGTGCGCCCGACCGCGGCTGCCACGGACTGCGCCGCGAGGAAGGTCCCGTCGGAGTCGGCCCCGGTCGGCAGCGCGATCCGGAGCGACTGCTGCTTCCCGGGCAGGTCCAGCCAGCGCACATCGGCGAAGTCCTCGCGCGCCGACGCCCGCACGGCGAGGACCACCGGCGATGACGCGATCGACGTCGGCTGCCCGGACACCTCCGCAGGCTTCGCCGCCGCGAGCCTAGCCGTCCAGACGGTGCTCTCCGGGATCCACAACGACGGTGCCGCGCCCAGCTTCGTGTCCCAGGTGCCCGTGAGCGCGCCGAGCGCGACCGGCGAGTCGACTCCCGAGACCTCGATCTTCGCGCAGTAGTCGGCCGACACGGTGCCGGAGGAGTTGAACGTGTCGGCCACCCGACGCAACGACTCGACCAGCGCGGGCGCCGCGGCGACGTGCACGGGGAGATCGCCGCGCACGCACGTGGCCGCAGCGTCGCGGCCCTCCTGCTCGGAGCGGCCCGACAGCCACACCATCGCCACGGCGACGACCGCCACGACGACGATCGCGACGACCAGCGCGATCAACCAGCGCGCGACGCCGCGGGAACCCGTTCCAGACCGATGTGATCCCATCGACAGCAACCTACCCGAAGATCCCGCGCGGCGGCGCGGACTCCTGCGCGTTCGTGCTGGTGAAGGGCTTCGCACCGCCCACGAACCGGGCCACCTCGGTGCCCGCCAGCAGGGTTCCGGGGAACGGGTCGCCCGCGAGCCGACGTGCCAGGCCGTCCGGTACCCGCCCCGCGACCAGCGTCAGGTTCCCGAATCTGCGGCCTTTCAGCACCCCCGGTTCGGCGGCGACCGCCACGGAGCCCTCGGAGGAGCCGCCGAAGACCTCCGCGACCGTCGCGGTCACGGACCGGGCGAAGGCGAGCGGCGCACCGTCGGCGATGTTGAGCACGACGACCGCGCCGGGCGCGAGCAGCGGTACCAGCGAGGCGAAGAACTCCGAGGTGGTGAGGCCCGCAGGGTGCGGGCTCCGGCGAACACGTCCAGGACCAGCAGGTCGACGGTGCCGAGCATGCCGGGCGGCAGCACGGACGCGGCCTGCGCGGCGTCGGCGCAGCGGATCTTGATCTGCTCGCGCCTGGGCAGGGCGCTGTGGCCCGGACGGCGTCGATCAGGGCGCGATCCACCTCGAGGACCTGCTGGCGCGAGCCGGGACGGGTGGCGGCGACGTAGCGGGGCAGGGTGAAACCGCCGCCGCCCAGGTGGACGGCGGTGATCGGCTCGCCGGTCGGTCGTGCCAGGTCGATGACGTGCCCGATCCGGCGCACGTACTCGAAGACGAGGTTCGTCGGGTCGCCGGTGTCGACGTAGCTCTGCGGCGTCCCGTCGAGGAGGACGGTGAACGCGCCGGGCCGGTCGCGATCGGCTTCGATCACGACCGGCCCGGCTTCGGTCACGGGGACGGAACCGCTCAGCTGTTCGCGGCCTTGTACTCGCGACGACGCGCGTGCAGGATCGGCTCGGTGTAGCCGTTCGGCTGCGTGCCGCCGAGCAGGATCAGATCCTTCGCGGCCTGGAACGCGATGTTGGTGTCGAAGTCCGGCGCCAGCGGGCGGTAGTCCGGATCGCCGGCGTTCTGCTGGTCGACGACCGGCGCCATGCGCTTGAGCGCCTCGATGACCTCGGCCTCGGTGACGACGCCGTGGCGCAGCCAGTTCGCGAGCAGCTGCGAGGAGATGCGCAGCGTCGCGCGGTCCTCCATCAGGGCCACGTCGTGGATGTCCGGCACCTTCGAGCAGCCGACGCCCGCGTCGATCCAGCGGACCACGTAGCCGAGGATCGACTGCGCGCTCTCGTCCAGCTCCTCGCGTTTCTCCTCGTCCGACCAGTTCGGGTTCTTCGCGAGCGGGATGGTGAGGATGTCGTCGACCGACGCGGGATCGCGCTTGGCGATCTCGTTCTGCACCTCGAACACGTCCACCAGGTGGTAGTGCAGGGCGTGCAGCGTCGCGGCGGTGGGCGAGGGCACCCACGCGGTGGTCGCGCCGGCCTTGGGCTGGGCGATCTTCTGCTCGAGCATCGCGGCCATCAGGTCGGGCATGGCCCACATGCCCTTGCCGACCTGCGCCTTGTGCTGCAGGCCCGCGTGCAGACCGATGTCGACGTTGCTGTCCTCGTACGCGGGGTACCAGGTCTGGCCCTTGAGCTGACCCTTGCGGACGATCGGACCCGCGGCCATCGAGGTGTGGATCTCGTCGCCCGTGCGGTCCAGGAAGCCGGTGTTGATGAACACGACGCGGTCGTTCGCGGCGGCGATCGCGGCCTTGAGGTTCACCGACGTGCGGCGCTCCTCGTCCATGATGCCCACCTTCAGCGTCAGCGCGGGCAGGCCCAGCAGCTGCTCGACGCGGGCGAAGATCTCCGCGGCGAAGGCCACCTCGTCGGGGCCGTGCATCTTCGGCTTCACGATGTACACCGAGCCGGTGCGCGAGTTCCTGATCTCGCCCGACAGGCCGTGGATCGCGATGAGCGAGGTGACGATGCCGTCGAGGATGCCCTCGCCGATCTCCTCGCCGTTCAGCAGGATCGCGTCGGTGGTCATCAGGTGGCCCACGTTGCGCACGAACAGCAGCGAGCGGCCGTGCAGCACCAGCTCGGAGCCGTCGGGCGCGGTGTACACGCGGTCCGGGTTCAGCGTGCGGGTGAAGGTCTTGCCGCCCTTGCTGACCTCTTCCGCGAGGTCGCCCTTGTTCAGGCCCAGCCAGTTCCGGTAGCCCACGACCTTGTCGTCGGCGTCGACGGCCGCGACCGAGTCCTCGAAGTCCATGATCGTGGTGACCGCCGACTCCACGAGCACGTCCTTGATGCCCGCAAGATCGGTGGAACCGATCGGGGAGGCCGCGTCGATCTGGATCTCCAGGTGCAGGCCGTTGTGGCGCAGCAGGACGCCGGACGGGGCGCTCTGCTCGCCCGTGTAGCCGACGAAGGCCGACGGGTCGGCGAGCGCACAGGTCTTGTCGCCCTCGGCGATCGCGAGCGCGCCGTCGGCCACCGTCAGGCCTGTGACGTCCGCCCAGGAGCCGGACTCGAGCGGCACGGCCTTGTCGAGGAAGTCCTTGGCGAAGGCGATCACCTTGTCGCCGCGGACCTTGTTGTAGCCGGGCTTGCCGCCGGGCGCCTTCTCCGCGCCGTCGGCCTCGGAGATGGCGTCGGTGCCGTAGAGGGCGTCGTACAGCGAGCCCCAGCGGGCGTTCGCGGCGTTGATCGCGAAGCGGGCGTTCAGGATCGGGACCACCAGCTGCGGGCCGGCGGTCGAGGTGATCTCGGAGTCGACGTTCGACGTGGTGATCTCGCGGTCCTCGGGGACCGGCACCAGGTAGCCGATGTCCTGCAGGAACTGCTTGTACGCGGGGAAGTCGGTGATCTCGCCGGGGGAGGCGGCGTGGTATTCGTCGATCTTCGCCTGCAGCTCGTCGCGGGTGGCGAGCAGCGCCCGGTTCTTCGGGACCAGGTCGCCGATCAGCTGAGCAGCGCCCTCCCAGAAGGCGTTCTGATCTACACCGGTACCGGGAAGCGCCTCGTTGTTGATGAAATCGTAGAGGACCGTTGCGACCTCGAGGCCTGCGACGGATGTCCGGGCGGTGTCAACCATGAAGTTCTTCAACCCCTTCGTAGCACGTGATTATGTGCCCATCAGGTTACTCCGCGGGCGATCGCCGCCGACGCCGGGACCACCTGCCCGAAGTCCAGTTTCACCAGCTGGTCGGCGCGGTCGAAGTATCTGTCGTCGTGGGTGATGACGACCACCGCCTTTCCCCGTGCTCGCAGGTCCGGGACGATCCGGTCGTAGAACACGGCGCGGAACCGTGGATCCTGATCGGCGGCCCACTCGTCGAACAGGTACACGGGCCGGTCCTCGAGGAGCGCGGTCAGCAGGGCCAGCCGCTTACGCTGCCCGGTGGACAGCGCAAGCGTCGAGAGCTTCCCGTCCTGCACCGTGACGGCGTGCGCCAGCTCCAGGTCGTGCAGCAGGCCGCGCACCCGGTCGTCCAGGTCGTCGGTCCCGAGGCCCAGGTAGTCGTCGAACAGGTGGAAATCGGAGAACACCGCCGTGGTGTGCTGCCGGAACCACTCGGTGTTGTCGGGGCCCACGAGCTCGCCGCCGATTCGGATCTCGCCGATCCGCGGCGCGTACAGCCCGTGATCAGCTTCGCCAGCGTCGATTTGCCGCTGCCGTTGCCGCCGACCACGAACGTGACCTCGCCGGGACGCAGCGTGAGGTCGACGGGGCCGAGGCGGAAGCCGTGCGGGACGCCGGGCGGTGGTCCCTGGGGAGGATGCGGCGGCGGGTCGCCGGGGCCGCCGTGCGGCGGGTGTCCGGGTCCGTGCGCGCCGGGCGGGGGCTCGGGGAGGTACTCGTAGCCCACTCCGCGCAGTTCGACGGTGCCGGCGCCGACGGGCCGGCCGTCGTAGGGCAGCGCGGTCTCGTCGCGCGGCGTCTCGAGCGAGAGGTCGAGGCCGCGGATCTTCGCGAGCGCGACGTCGCCGCGCAGCAGGTCCGGGATGCGGTGCATCAGGCTCTGCATCGGCATCGACAGGAAGGTCGTGACCAGGACGTACCCGATCATCGTCTCGCGCGGCAGCTCCATGGCCCGGGCGAGGACGAAGAGGATGAGCACCATCGTGCCGAGCTGCAGCACCTGCCCCAGCGCACTGGCCGCCCGCGAATCGGGTGCCTGCGGCGACGTGCTTACCGCGCAGGTCCTCGGCGGTGCCCAGGAGCTTGCGGTCCAGGAAATCGGTGCGCCGCGCGCGGTGCAGCTTGAGTTCCTTGACGCCGTGCGTGACCTCCTGGAACGAGCCGATCAGGGCGTCGTCGAGCTCGCGGGCCCGGCGGTAGGTCTCCCGGACCCGCCGCAGCACCGTCTCCACACAGGCGATGCCGATGAGCGTGCCCGCCACGGAGACCGCGAACAGCGTGCCCGAGACGGTCGCGAGGTAGGTCAGCGCGCCGATGATCGTCGCCAGGTCGATGCACAGCCCCGGGATTCCCGAGACCGCCATCGACAGGGAGCGGACGTCCTCGGTGAGGGTCGCCAGCAGCCGGTGGTCGCCGAGCCGCTCGATGTGCTCGAGCGGGGCGGCGAGCACGCGCTGCGACAGCCGCGCCCGCAGCCGGTACACCGCCGCCTGCGCGAGGTGCAGCAGGATCAGCTGCGAGGCGACGCCCGCCACCACCACGACGACCGCGGTCAGGACGAACTGGGTCACCGTCACCGTCGGCATCGGTCCCGGCGCGACGAGGCCGTTGATGAGCGTGAGCAGGTAGGCGTTCGCGCCGCCGGCGATCAGGCCCGCGACCACCGCCGCGGCGATCGCCGCCGGCGAGATCGAGAGCAGGAACTTGAACAGCTTCATGGCGTGCTCATTCGCCGTCGGTGATGACGTCGAACAGGAAACCCTCGACCGTGACGCCCGGTGCGAACGAGAAGGCCATGCCCGTGCTCGGCGCGGCAGGAGCACCGTCGGGCATCCGGGCCAGGAGGCGCTCGAGGACGAACAGCAGGGAGACGCTGAGCATGTTGCCGTGCTCGGCGAGCACGTCCCAGCTCAGTCGCGACGCCTCGGCCGGCAGGCCGAGCCTGGGCGGCCGACTCGATGATCTTGGGTCCGCCCGGGTGGATGGCCCAGTGCGCGACGTCGGCGTCGCTGAGGCCGTTGCGGCCCAGCACCTCGTCGATCACGGGCCGGACGCCGCCCAGGATGTACTGCGGCAGGGATTGCGCGAGCTCGCACGTGATGCCGTTGGCGTTGACGCCCAGCACGATCCCGTCCTCGGCACCGTCGAGAAGGTGGCTGAACGTGTCCCGCACGACGATGCTCCCGGACCGCAGCGGGTGCCCGACCTCGCTCGCCCCGATGAGGGCGGCGCCGCAGCCGTCGGCGAACAGGCTGGAGATGACGACGTCGTTCGGGTCGCCCGAGAACACGGCGTTCACCGAGCTGATCTCCAGGCAGATCATGAGCGACTTGCGGTCCGGGTTGGCCCGCACGTAGTCGGTCGAGACGCGGAGGGCGTTCATCGCGGCGGCGCAGCCCATGAAGTTGATGACCACGCGGCTGGTGCTCGCGGCGAGGCCGAGGGCGCGGATGACCGCGACGTCGACGCCGGGCGCCAGGAAGCCGGTGCTCGTGACGAAGACGAGCTGCCCGACGTCCTCGGGACGGGTCTCGCCGAGCGCGCGGCGCGCCGTGTCGATCGCGAGCGGCGCGGCGTGCTCGTAGAACAGGTCCATGCGCTCGCGGATGGTGTCCGGGCGGGCGCTGAACTCCGCGAACTCCGGGGTCAGCGGGTCGATCGCCAGGTGCCGCTCGGCCACCTGCGTCTTGGCGTAGACGCGGCGGATGCGCGCCGCCTGCGCGGGATCGTCGAACCGCTGCGCCACCCGGTCCGCGGACTCGGCCTGGTCGTACGTCGGCGCGGGCGAGCCCGTCGCGAGCGACTCGATCACCGCGACCGAGGTCGGCGGGGCGGGCGGGGCGCCGCGCCACAGGCCGTCGGGGACGACGGTGCGCTGTTCCTGGGTGTTCATGGTCATCTCCTTAAACCGTGCCGATGCCGGTGAACCCGGCGACGACGTACGAACCCGACGTCTTGAGGGCCTGCGGCGAGAAGTGCTCGCGGAGGAATCCGTGGCCCTGCTCCTGCGCGGGCCGGGCCTTGCTGCCGAGGAACGTCCGGACCTGGTCCGGCAGCCGGTCGAAGAAGAAGCTGCGCCGCGGCAGCCACTCGACGCCGAACTTCGCGGCCTCCTCGGCCATGAGGTCCTCGGTGATGATGTTGGCGTAGCCGCTGCGCTGGTACGGCAGGACGTGGTGCACGCGGTGGCTGGACAGCCCGGCCGAGAGGAAGCAGTCGACGTAGCGGTTGCCCGAGATCCTCAGGTCGTACGCCTGGTTGAGCTGGTTCACCGCCCAGTCCTCGGTCTCGACTTCGGGCAGTTCGTCGACGTCGGTCTCGAAGTCGTGGCTCGCGACCACCAGGAACGTGCTGACCCACAGCACGGCGACGAACTGCGCCACCCAGGCCCAGATGTCGCCGAGGAACAGGAACAGGAAGAACTCGCCGATCAGCACCGCGCGCATCGCGAACGCGCCGATGAAGTGGGGCAGAGCGCCGCGCATCGAGCCGTACATGTCGGCCACGCCCACCTGGCGGGTGAGCTTGACGATCTCGAACAGTCGCATCGTCATGCCCGTGGCGGTGTGGCCGAACTTGTGCAACGTGTGGATCGGGATCCGGTACCACCGCGGAATGTCCATCATCATGGTGAACACGTTCTTCTTGATGTCCACTTCGCTCTGCGTGTGCGGGTGGTGCAGCAGGGCGTGCCCGTCGGCGGTCACGAAGGACAGCGCGACGTAGTTGATGTCGAACGAGTTCACCAGCACCTTGGTGGCGCCCTTCTGGGCGCGGTGGATCGCGTAGTGCCCGAAGCCCGCCAGGGAGCTGCGCAGGATCACCATGAGGATCACGAACAGCCAGATCGGCATCCACGCCGGCACGCTGAGCCGCGCCGCGATCACTGCCACGTAGGCGACGGCCAGGGCCGCGGCGGTGATGTTGAACAACCGGTCCATGCGCTGGATCCGGGCCTTCATCGCCGGGTCCTTCAGCCGCGCCTTCACCTGGTGCAGGAGATCCGCGGGATCGTCGAACCGGTAGCGCGGGGTGTCGCGCCAACTGTCGAAGCCGTCCTTGAACAGGAACGCGGGGGCGTTGTTCTTCGGGTGCACGTCTTCGACGCGCGCGTCGCGGTCGAGTGCGAACCGCTGGAGCATTTTCTCGATCTTCTCGGGATTCGCGTGGTACGAACCGATGATCGAGGTGATGTCGCGATTCTTGGACCGGCCGATGAAGAATTCGCCGCCCGGGTGCTTGTTGATCCATTCCGACAGGTCGTACGCGCGGCCCTTGTAGACCCACACGTTCGACAGCTGCGGGCCGCCGCCGGGGCCGGCTCGCGGCCGAGGTCGCGGGCGCCGGGATCGCCGCCCTCACCACCGTCGATCCCGACGGGGCCGCTGCCTCGCCGACCCGGGTCGAGCGGGTCCGGGCGGCCCTCGCGGGGGCCGTTCTCCGGATCGCGGGGGGCGCGGTCCAGGTCGCGCGGGCCCGGATCGGCCGCAGTGGGGCGCGGGCCGTCGGGCCGCGGCGCGGCGGGCGGCGGGGTGGGATTGGTGGACACGTTCTCGACCTTCCATTGGGCGCGACCGGTCTCCCGGTCCCGTACACCATCTCCGGGTACGCTAATGGATCGCTGAAAGTGCACTTGTCGCTACCGTCGTTTGCCGACTCGGATGTCAGGACGTGTACTTCGAATGCTTCGTTCGGCTCCGGGATTCGTGCATACTTCATCGGTGAAGGCGGGGCCTCCGTCTTCTTTTCACGCCGGCGAACCGTTCGGCCTGATGCAAGGGGAACCCATGAAGATCTCAGCAACGCGCGCCGCCGTCGCGCTGCTCGCGGCGGGAGCGCTCGTGCTCACCGGCTGCGCCGACAAGAAGACGGACGACGGCGCCGCGACCACCACCGCGGCCGCACAGGACGGCGCGTCGGGGTCGCCGACGGCCGCGCCGTCGGTGGACGCCAGCGGCCTGCCGACGGTCCAGATCATCCAGGACGCGGCGCTCGCGACCCGCGAGACGTACTCCGAGCACCTCACGCTCAACGTCGACAAGGCGATCCAGGGCCTGCCGGTCACCAGCGTCGCGGGCGACATCATCTCGTTCAAGGACACCAAGCGCGTGGCCGCCCAGGGCGATGCGAACGTGCGCGTGAACGAGAACTTCGTGCAGACCAAGTTCGTCGTTATCGACGGAGTGCTGTACGCCAACCTGGGCGGCGCGAAGTACCAGCCGATGGGCAAGACCGGCGAGAAGGGCGTCTACGACCCGGCCATCATCCTGGACATGGAGAAGGGCCTGGCGAAGATCCTCGAGTCGGTGCAGAACCCCAAGGTCGAGGGCAAGGAGACGGTCAACAGCCTCAAGACCGTCAAGGTCACCGGCACCGTCGACACCAAGGTGCTCGACCCGCTCCTGCCGCAGATCACCGAGATCGCGATGAAGGGCAACGCGGGCACCGCCCTGCCGATCACCCTGTGGATCGTCTTCGACCCGTCGGCCGACCCGCAGCCCAAGCCGAACGTGACGAAGATGCAGGTCAAGCTGAAGGACGGCAACATCGATCTGAACCTCACCGAGTTCGGTAAGGACGTCAAGATCGTCAAGCCCGCCACGTAGGGCGCGGACGCCACGCGGAAGCCGGACCTTCGGGGGAGGTCCGGCTTTCCGCTGTCCGGGGCCGGTCAGAAGCCCTTCGAGCGGAGGTACGCGCCCAGGGTCTCGACACTGCCCGGCGTGCGCGGGCCCTCGACCCAGCCCGCGTACGGGATCACCACGAAGTTCCCCTCGCGCACCGCGGTGGTGTTCGCCAGGAGCGGCTGCGAGCGCAGCTGCGCGATCTTCGCGTCCGGCGTGTTCTCGGGGCCCACGCCGTAGTCGACGATCGCGATCACCTGCGGGTCCCGCTGCGCCGCGCCCTCCCACGACGCGGTCGTCCACGAATCGTCGAGGTCGGCGAAGACGTTGACGCCGCCCGCGTTCTCGATGATCGCCTGCGGCGTGCCGGTGCGGCCCGAGGTGAAGGGTCCGGCGACGCGCTGTCGAACAGGAAGACCTGGCCCTGCGGGCCTCGTCCGACGGTGCGCCGGTGTGCACCTTCGCGATCCGTGCGCGGTACTGCGCGACCAGCTCCGCGGCACGGCCCTGCACCCCGAACAGCGTCCCGAGGTCGGTGAGGTCCTTGAACAGCGCGTCGAGCGGGGCATGACGCCCCGCTTCGTGCTGCCGGCCTGGCGGCAGGCCTCGGTGAGCTGGTACGGCACCGCACCGATCGACCGGATCCAGTCCGGGTTGACGCCGGTGGTCTCCTTGAAGCCGTAGTTCCAGCCCGCGAAGACGAAGTCCGGTCGCGCCGCCCTGATGGTCTCCCGGGTGAAGGCGGTGCCGAGGCTCGGCGCCCGATCGAAGTCGGCCCTCCACGGCGAGGTGTTGTAGTCGACGTGCTTGCCGTCGTAGGTCGTGTATCCGGCGATCCGGTCGGTGAGGCCCAACGCGAACATGATCTCCGCGACGCCCGTGTCGTTGACCACGACCCGCTGCGGCACGCCCGGAACCGTCAGGGGCTCGCCGCAGTTGGTCACGGTGGCGGGGGCTCCGACCGGGCCCGACGGGGCCGCCTCCTCGACCGTCGCGCCGCAGGCGGTGAGCAGTGCGCCGCTCAGGACCAGCACGGGGAGTCGCTTCATGTCAGGGGCCCTTCGTCGAAGATCACCTGGGGGACGCCCAGGCGGGGGTGGGGGAGGACGTGGGCGCCGATGGCGAAGTAGCGCCGGATCGTCTCCGGGGTGAGGACGTCCGCCGGGGTGCCGGAACAGGCCAGTGCGCCGTCGGACAGCACGTACAGCCGGTCGCAGTACTGGGCGGCCAGGTTGAGGTCGTGCAGCACCGCGACCACCGTGACGCCAGGCCGCGGGCGGCGCTGAGCACCGCGAACTGGTGCCGCACATCGAGGTGGTTGGTGGGCTCGTCGAGCACCAGCACGCGCGGTTCCTGCGCGAAGGCGCGGGCGATCAGCACTCGCTGCGCCTCGCCTCCCGAGAGGGTGCCGAAATCCCGCCGGGCAAGGCCGGAAGCGCCGGCGACGGCGAGCGCACCGTCGACCGCTCTGCGATGCGCCGAGATTGGGACGCCGCGGCGGCGGTGCGGTAGCCTGCCGGTCTCGACGATCTCGCGCGCGGTGAAGCCGATGTCGAACGGCGCGTGCTGCATGACCGCGGCCACCTGGCGGGCGTTCTCGGCGAGGCCGACGGCCGTCACGTCCCGCCCGTCGACGGCGACGGTGCCCGCGGCGGGATGGAGGGCGCGGTACAGGCACCGGAGCAGCGTCGACTTGCCGCTGCCGTTGGGGCCCACGACGCCGATGAACTCTCCGGTGTCGGCGGTGAGGTCGATGTCGTCGACGATCGTGGTGCCGCCGAGCTCGACGGTGACGCCGCTGTACTCCACCCGCATCTACGCGCCCCCGAGATTTCTACGGCTCATGAGCGCGACGAACAGGGGGACGCCGACCGCGGCCGTGATCGCGCCCAGCGGCAGCTCCTGCGGCGGGACCACCGTGCGCGCCACGATGTCGGCGAGGACCAGGAACAGTGCGCCCAGCGCGGGAGCGATCACGAGGACCCGGCGGTGGTCGGCGCCGACCAGCAACCGCGCGACGTGCGGCACCACCAGCCCGACGAAACCGACGGCGCCGCAGACCGACACGATGATCCCGGTCATGGCCGCGGTGAGTACGAACAGCGTCGAGCGGTACCGTGCGGCGGCGATGCCGACCGAGACCGCCACCTCGTCGCCGAGCGCGAGGGCGTTGAGCCGGCGCGCGCCCGGCGCAGCACGACGAGTCCGATCGCCACGGTCACGGCCAGCAGCGCCGTGGTCCGCCATGTGGCGGGGGACAGGCTCCCGAACAGCCAGAACATCACCGTTCGGGCGGCGTCACCGCGCGGGGCGAGGAACACCAGCACCGTGGTGACCGCCGACAGGCCGTACGCCAGCGCGGTTCCGGTGAGGACGAGTCGCAGGGGAGCGAGCCCGCCCCGCGGTACGCGATGAGGTAGACCAGGGCCGTCGCGCCGAGCGCACCGAGGAACGCCGCGGTGGGCAGCGCGTACAGGCCGAGCGTGCCGAACACCCCGAACAGGGCCACCGTCGTGGCGCCGACCGACGCGCCCGAGGAGATGCCGAGCACGTACGGGTCCGCGAGCGCGTTGCGCACCATCGCCTGCACCGCGACACCGATCGCGCTGAGCCCCGCTCCCACGATCGCGGCGCTCAGCACCCGTGGGACCCGCGAGTCGGTGACGATCCGGTAATGCGTGGCGTGCTCGGCGTCGATGACGCCGCCGGTGAGGAACGCCCAGACGTAGCGCGTCGAGTCCTGCCACGGGATGCGGACGGTGCCCAGCAGCACGCCCAGCCACATCGCGGCGATCAGCGCGATGAGCAGACAGGCCAGCAGCACTGCCACACGGCGCGACGAGACGACTCGCACTCCGCGACTCCCCTCGGGTCGGTGAGCACCACCCGATCCGGGCGGTCACGAGGCAGGTATCGGGCTGTCGCGGGATCGCGATCACCGTTGCGGGGCAGCCCCGGAATCGCACCGGGTTCCCTCTTGCGCCGCACGCTCACGCGCGCGGACCTTCGCTGCGGGGAAGTGTAGTGGGGCTACCGGGGCGGCTCGGTGCCGGGCCAGGCCGCGACCACGGCGCGCAGGCGGTCGCGGATCGGAGCCGCCCGCTCGGCGAGGGCGGCCTGCTCCCGGACGTACTCGCGCCGGCCCTCCGCCGTCTCGATGGCGACGGGCTCGAAGCCGAGCGCCGCGAGATCGTACGGGCTCGCTCGCATGTCGAGTTCGCGGGCGTCGCAGGCCAGCTCGAACGCGTCCGCAACGAGCTCCGACGGTACGCCGGGGGCCAGCTTGAACGCCCACTTGTAGAGGTCCATGCCGGCGTGCAAGCACCCGGGCTGCTCCGAGCCGATCTGGGTCTCGCGGGTGAGCTCGACGGCGTTGCGGAGCGCCGCCTCCGGGGTGAAGAATCGGAACGCGTCGTAGTGGGTGCACGTCAGCTGTCCGGCGCGGACCACCTCGTCGGTGCCGGCCGGGCCGAGGCGCAGCGGCACCGGGTGCCGGGCCTGATCCGCCTCGCGGTAGACCATCGCCCACTCGTGCAGACCGAAGCAGCCGAACACCGGCCGGCGCGCGGCCGTGGCCTCCAGGAGCCGGGACACGTACTGCGCTGTGCCGGCCCGCTTGGCCAGGGCCGCCGGGTCCGGCCGCACCCGCGTCCCGTCGACGAGGTAGCCGCGCGCGCCCCGAACTCCGCGGCCGCGCGCGGGCCGTCGAGCTCCGTGCCGAGCCCCGGGTGCCAGCGCAGCAGGTGCCCGGTCCGGTGCCCGTAGTAGGTGAACAGAAAGTCCCAGACGGGGTGCTTCTCCCCGCGTGCGGCGCGCTCGCGGTGCGCCCGCACGAACGGTTCGAGGCGTGCCCGGTGGGCGGCCGCACGGGCCGCCCACGCGGGGTCGTGGAGCACCGTCACACCCGGTGCGTCCCGTCGCGCACCGTGCCGACGAACTCCTCCACCACGTCCTCGAGGGCGACGATGCCGATGGTCCGGCCGTGGTCGTCGGCGACGGCCGCGAGGTGCCCGCCCATCCGGCGCAGGTTCGCTGCGGCCTGGTCGAGGGACAGCGCACCGTCGACGACGGGAAGGGGGCGGATGCGCCCGGCCCCGATGACGGTGTCCGGGCCGACGGCGGCGTCCATGATGTCTTCGAGCACGTCCTTGACGTGGAGGTACCCGGTGAACGCGCCGGTCCGCCCGCGGACGGGGTAGCGGGAGTAGCCGGTCTCGGCGACGGCCGACTCGATGTCGCCGAGCGTCGGTCCCCACATGCCGTCGCGGCCCTCGACGGCCTGCAGGCCGCGGATCGCCGACAGGCCGATCGCGACGTCCGCGACAGTGCGCCGGGACGTCTGCAGCGCGCGGGTCAGGCGCACCCGCTCCTCGGAGTCGATGAGCCCCTCGTCGTGCGACTCGGCGATCAGCTCGCTGAGCTCTCCCGCGGAGACCGTGCCGTCCAGCTCGTCCCGCGGCTCCACGCCGCCGGCGCGCAGCACCAGCATCGCCATCCAGTTGTAGACGGCGATGAGCGGCCGCACCAGCCGGACGAACGCGACGTGCGGGGGCACCAGCAGCATCGCGGCGGCCTCGGGGCCGGCCAGCGCGATGTTCTTCGGGACCATCTCGCCGAGCAGGATGTGCAGCACCACCACGAGCCCGAGCGAGACCGTGAACGAGATCGGGTGCAGCAGGGCTTCGGGCACGTGCGCCCAGCCGAGCGGCTTCTCCAGCAGGTGCGCGATCGCGGGCTCGCCGACCTTGCCGAGCAGGATCGAGCAGATGGTGATGCCCAGCTGGCAGCCCGCGAGCATCAGCGACAGGTTCTCCGACGCCTTGATCACGGCCTTCGCGCTGGACCGGCCCTGCTCGACCAGCGCCTCGAGCCGGTCGCGGCGCGCGGCGATCAACGCGAATTCGGCGGCGACGAAGAAGGCGTTCGCCGCGAGCAGCAGGACCGTCAGGCCCACGCCGAGGAGGTCACTCATGGGTCACCTCCACCAGATCGACGCGGCGCCCGTCCATCCGGGCGACGCGCGCCGACCACTGCACCGGGGGACCGGCGTCGTCGTCGGCCGCGGGATGATGCGGCAGCGGCGTCCGGTCGCCGACCTCGGGGACGCGCCCGAGGAGGAACATCACCAGGCCGCCGAGGGTGTCGTAGTCGCCCTCGGGCGCCCGGTAACCGGTGTCGCGCTCGAGCTCGTCGACGCGCAACAGGCCCGAGCAGAGGTAGCCGTCCTCCGTGCGCTGGACGTCGACGGGTTCGTTCGCGTCGTGCTCGTCGCGCACGTCGCCCACGATCTCCTCGATCAGGTCCTCGACGGTGACGATGCCCGCGGAGCCGCCGTACTCGTCCACCACGAGCGCCATCTGCAGGCCGTTGGCCCGCAGCTGCTCCATCAGGGCGTCGCCGTCGAGCGTCGCGGGCACCACCGGGGAGCGGTCGCGATCGTCGTGACCGGCGTCGCGGCCCGGCGGTCCGCCGGCACCGTCAACGCCTGCTTGACGTGCACCAGCCCGACGGTGTCGTCCAGGTCGCCCCGGACCACGGGGAAGCGCGAGTGACCGGATTCGATCGACAGCGCCACCAGGTCGGCGACGGTGGCGTCCTCCTCGAGCGAGTGGATGCGCTGGCGCGGGGTCATCAGTTCCTCGGCGGTGAGCTCGCCGAACTCGAGGCTGCGGCCCACGAGCTCGGCCGTCATCTCGTCGATCGCGCCCTGCGCCGCCGAGTTGCGGACCAGCGCGCTGAGCTCCTGTGCCGAGCGCGCGGAGCTGAGCTCCTCGGCGGGCTCGATGCCCAGGCGCCGCACCAGTGCGTTCGCGGTGCGGTTGAGGAACGAGATCGCGAACCGGAAGATCGTGGAGAACAACGACTGCGCGCCCGCGGTGAGGCGGGCGGTGGCCAGGGGGCGTGCGATGGCGAGGTTCTTCGGGGCCAGCTCGCCGAGGACCATCGACAGCGACGTCGCGATGATCAGGGCCAGGATGAGGGTGAGGGCGACCGAGGCGGTGTCCGGCATGCCGGTCCACTCCAGCGCGGGGCGCAGGAACTTCGACAGCACGGGCTCGGCGAGGTAACCGGTCACCAGCGTGGTGATCGTGATGCCCAGCTGCGCGCCGGAGAGCTGGAAGGAGAGCGTGCGGTGCGCGGTCTGGACCTGCTTGGACCGCCGGTCGCCGCGGTCCCGCACGTCGGCGTCGACGGTGGACTTCTCCAGCGCAGTCAGGGAGAACTCGGCCGCGACGAACAGCGCGGTGCCCACGGTGAGGGCGAGGAAGCCGACGATGGCGCCGATCGTCATGAGGGCGTCAGCCATCGGCCCGCCTCCTCGACGTCCGGGGTGTCTGGGTTCGTCGTCGGCGGCGTTTGCCGGGTCTTCGGGCCTTCATGGTCCTTCCAGGGGTCGAGGGCCGACGCGTCGGTCGGCTGCACGCAGTCTACCGACGATCGGCTCGCGATCTCACCAACCGCCGGGCAGCGGCCGTCCCTCCGCGAACCCGGCAGCGCTCTGCACCCCGACGGTGGCACGCTCGTGGAACTCGGGAACGCTGCGTGCGCCGGCGTAGGTGAACGAGCTGCGCACGCCCGAGGTGATGCGATCCAGCAGGTCCTCGACGCTGGGCGCGTCGGGGTCGACCCGGATCCGCGAGCTGGAGATACCCTCCTCGAACAGCGACTTCCGGGCGCGGTCGAACGCGCCCTCGCCGGCGGTGCGGGCGGCGACGGCGCGCTTGGACGCCATACCGAAACTCTCCTTGTACGCCGAGCCGTCGGTGGCGTACTTCATGTCGCCGGGGGACTCGTAGGTACCGGCGAACCAGGAGCCGACCATCACGTTGGACGCGCCGGCGGCCAGTGCCAGGGCCACGTCGCGCGGGTGCCGCACGCCGCCGTCGGCCCAGACGTGGGCGCCGAGCTCGCGGGCGGCCGCGGCGCAGTCGAGCACGGAGCTGAACTGCGGGCGGCCGACGCCGGTCATCATGCGCGTGGTGCACATCGCGCCGGGGCCTACGCCGACCTTGACGATGGTCGCGCCCGCGTTCACGAGGTCGCGGGCGCCGGCGGCGGCGACGACGTTGCCGGCGGCGATGGGCAGGCCCAAGTCGAGGGCTGCGACGGCCTCCAGCGCGTCGAACATCTTGGCCTGGTGGCCGTGCGCAGTGTCCACGACGAGCACGTCGGCGCCCGCCTCGGCGAGGGCACGAGCCTTGGCGGCGACGTCGCCGTTGATGCCGACGGCGGCCGCGACCCGCAGCTTGCCCTGCGCGTCCGTCGCGGGGGTGTAGATGCCGGCCCGGACAGTGCCGGTGCGGGTGAGCACGCCGTGCAGGCGATCGTCGGCGTCGACGATCACTGCGAGGTCCGAGTGGTCCTTGTCGAGCAGGTCGAAGACCGCCTCGGGTTCGGTGCCCGGCCGCGCAGACGAACGACGTCGTCATCACGTCGCGCAGCCGGGCGAATCGATCGACGCCGTCGCACGCGGCGGCGGTCACCAGGCCGACCGGGCGGTTCTCGGCGTCGATCACCACGACGGCGCCGTGCGCGCGCTTGGGAAGCAGCGCGACCGCGTCGCTCACCGAATCGTCCGGGCCGAGGGTGACCGGGGTGTCGGCGACGAGGTCGCGGCTCTTGACGTATCCGATGGTCTCGGCGGCGGCGGGCAGGGGAGGTCCTGGGGCAGGACGACGATGCCGCCGCGGCGCGCGACGGTCTCGGCCATGCGGCGGCCGGCGACGGCGGTCATGTTGGCGACGACCAGGGGAATGGTGGTGCCCGTCCCGTCAGTCGACGAGAGGTCCACGTCGAAACGAGAGGTGACGTCCGACCGGTTCGGGACGAGGAAGACGTCGTCGTAGGTCAGGTCGTACTGCGGGCGGCTATCGGTGAGGAAGTGCACGTGGCGCGAGTCTAGCCCACTCGCGCCACGTGCTACGAATCACTGCTTGAGCGGACGTCCCTGGGGGTCGCGGACCTTGCCGGTGAGGATCATGATCCCGTCGATGAGGGCCCAGATCGCGACGCCGAGCACGACGAACACGCCGATGATCACGATCGCGAGGACGTAGCCGAGGATCGTCAGGCCGAGCTGGATTCCGCCGGTCTTGTTGTCGCCCAGGTAGAATCGGCCCACGCCGAACTGCCCGAGGAAGATCTGCAGCAGACCCGCGACGAGTTTCGACTTGTCCGACAGCGGCTCACCCGTGAGCGGGTCGCGGCCGTACGGTGCGCTCGGGTCGGCACCGAAGGCGGGGTAGCCGGGCTGGGGGTAGCCGGGCTGCTGGTACTGGGGCTGCTGGTAGCCGGGCTGCGGGTAGCCGGGCTGCTGGTACTGGGGCTGCTGGTACTGAGGCTCGCCGTAGGGATTCTGCGGGTCGGTCATGGGATTCTCCTCCTCGTGGAGTCCCCGATGGTAGTGGTCGCGGTCAGTGCGTGAAGAGCCGGTACAGCTCCGTCAGCCAGGGCACCGCCACGGCGACGGTGGGGACCACCAGGATCAGCCCCGCGAGCAGGTAGACGCCGGTGCTGAACAGTGCGCTCGCGGGGGTCAGCGAGAGCCGCTCGACCCGGACCAGGGTGCCCGTCGACCCCACCGCGAGGGCGCCGCGCGGCGCGGGGCTCTTGGCGCAGGTCACGAGGGCGTTGGCGAGGGTACCCGGCCCGCGGCGGCCACCGCCTCGTCATCCGCCAGGAGCTCGACGAGCAGCTTGACCGAGTCCAGGGCCGCGGACGACCGGGGAGCCGGGGAACGCGTGGTGGACGGCGGTGAACGCCTCCAGGACCAGGTCGTGCCGCGACCGCAGGTGCGCCCGCTCGTGTGCGAGGACTGCGGTCAGCTCCTCGTGGCTGAGCTGGTTGATCGTTCCCACGCTGAGCACGACCCGGTGACGGAGGCCGGGCAGGCAGTAGGCCAGCGGCTCGTCGACGCCGAGGACGCGCAGGTCGGCGGCGGAGACGGGGTGGTCACCGTCGACGGCCTGCGACAGGATGTCGACGACGGTGCGATGACGCGCCCGGCGCCGGCGCGTGCGGATCGCGAGCCGCACGGTCGAGGTGATCAGGCGGGCGCCGATGAGCAGCGTGAACGCGAACGCGATGACGGCGACGGTCCACGGGACGATGCCGAGCTGGCGCAACTCGTCGATGGGGTTGGTCGTCGGCCTGCCGTCGGGCCCGGGGACCAGGAGCCAGCTCGCGATGACCAACCCTGCGCTGAACGCGGACAACACCGCCGCGAGAGCGATCGCCTGCCACAGCACGAGGGCCGCACGCGGGGAGCGGATCGGCCAGGAGGCGCGCGCGAGCCAGGTGGGGACAGGCCCCGCGAGCAGCAGGGCCAACAATCCGAAGACGACTGCGGCCATGACGCGAGCCTACTGGCTCGTCAGGACCGACCGCGACGATCGGCCTCGCCGGCTTCGAGGCTCGCGAGTGCGCGACGCAACGCCTCGGCCTCGTCGGCGCCCACGCGCTCGACGAAGTGGACGAGCGCCGCCTCGCGTGAGCTCTCCGCTTGGGCCAATGCGTCGAACATCAGGTCGGCCACCAGTTCCTCGCGGCCGAACGTGGCCGCATAGCGGTGCGCGCGATCCGTGCGGATCTGGGTGACCAGCTTCTTCTTGGCCAGGCGCTGCAGCACCGTCATCACTGTGGTGTACGCGAGTTCGCGGTCCGCGGAGAGCGATTCGTGCACCTGTCGCACGGTCTGCGGTTCGGTGGACGCCCACAGGTGGTCCATGACCGCGCGCTCAAGATCTCCCAATGCCGCCATTGCAGCGATTCTACTCGGCATGGCCCAGATCGCTACGACGGAGTGTCGTAATCCACGCCACATCAATTAGGGCTTGCTTAGTTAGGGGAGGCTGTCCTAGAGTAGGTCTCGTCGCCGAGAGCGACGAGTGATCCACATCGGACCGAGACGCGAACTGAGGGCTGCAGTAATCCGCCGGTCTGTGCCACGGCGGGTCCGGGGATGGCTGAGCCCCGGACCCGCCGATCACTTTCTTCTCGCGCCGTCCCGGGCGTCGACGGGATGCCGTCACTGATCCTTGGGCATCACGAGCCAGAGCAGCAGGTACAGCAGGAACTGCGGGCCCGGCAGCAGGCAGGACACCACGAAGAGCACGCGCACCAGCGTGGCGTCGATGCCGAAGTAACGGGCGATCCCGGCGCAGACGCCGCCGATCCAGTTGTTCTGCGTGTCCCGCGCGAAGCGCTTCTGCGGAGGAGGAGTGGGGAGGTACGGGTTCTGGGTGAAGGGCGAGTTCTCGGTCATGACTCCACAGTGCCCGCCGGCGGGCGATCCGGCATCGGGGTCTTCCCCGAATCCGGCCCGGAGATCCCGGCGCCGGGACGCCGACCTAGGGTGGGTCCATGACGCAACCGACAGCTGGGCAGCAGCAGGTCATCGACGGGATCCTCGCCGGCGGGGCCGCCGGGTTCGACACGATCCTCGGCCTCGAGTACACCGAGATCACCCCGGACGGCGTGCGGGCGACGCTGACCCTGCGCCCCGAGCTGCACCAGCCGTTCGGCATCACCCACGGCGGCGTGTACTGCTCGATCGTCGAATCCGTGGCCAGCGTGTCGGGCGTGGTGTGGCTCGGCGGGGCCGGGCACGTCGTCGGCGTGAACAACAACACGGACTTCCTGCGCGCCCTCTCGAGCGGCACGCTCGCCATCCGCAGCACCCCGATCCACCGCGGCCGCCGGCAGCAGCTGTGGCTCGTGGAGATCGACTCCGCGGACGGCAAGGCCGTCGCCCACGGCCAGGTGCGGCTGCAGAACATCGACGCCTAACCGCCGCTGGAACGCGACGAGCGCGTCGCCGGATCAGGCGGCGCGCTCGTCGGCGTCGAGTGGGTGCGGGTCAGCCGGCCTTGTCGGCCTTCTCCGCGTCCTTCGACGGTGTCGCGGCGGGTGCGGCCTTCGGCAGTACCTTCGGCGAACTGGTGTGCACCGGCGGGATGGCCCGCTTGGCGCCGGTCTGGATCGCGTCGAGCGCGGTGCGCGCGTACACCTGCTGCTCGGTGATCGTCATCTGGCCGCGCTTGTTGGTGAGGAACGTGATCGCCCACGACGTCAGCGTGATCACCCGGTTCTGGTAGCCGACGATGTACCACAGGTGCAGCGCCAGCCAGCCCAGCCAGGCGAGGAAGCCGCCGAACTCGAGCTTGCCGACCTTCGCCACCGCGCTGGCGCGCGAGACGGTGGCCATCGAGCCCTTGTCGAAGTACTTGAACGGCTTGCGCTCGGCGGGCGTCTGCCCCTCCAGGCCGCCCTTGATGGCCTTCGCCGCGTACGTCGCGCCCTGGATGGCGCCCTGCGCCATGCCCGGCACACCGTCGACCAGCATCATGTCGCCGACGACGAACACGTTGGGGTTGCCGGGGATCGTGAGGTCCGGCAGGACCTTCACGCGCCCGGCGCGGTCGGTCTCGGCGCCCGATTGGTCGGCGAGGATCTTGCCGAGCTTGCTGGCGGCGACGCCGGCGGACCACACCTTGCACTGCGCCTCGATGCGCCGCCTGGTGCCGTCCTTCTCCTTGACCACGAGGCCGTCGGCGTCCACATCGACGACCATCGCGTTGAGCTGGATCTCGACGCCCATCTTCTCGAGCCGCTTGGCGGCCATGGTGCCCAGCTTCTCGCCCATCGGCGGCAGGACGGCGGGCGCCGCGTCGAGCAGGATGACGCGGGCCTCGGTGGGGTCGATGTTGCGGAACGCGCCCTTGAGCGTGTTGTCCGACATCTCCGCGATCTGGCCCGCGAGCTCGACGCCGGTGGGCCCGGCGCCGATCACCACGAAGGTGAGCAGGCGCATGCGCTCCTCGTGGTCGTTCGAGAGCTCGGCCTGCTCGAACGCGCCGAGGATACGGCCGCGCAATTCGAGCGCGTCGTCGATCGTCTTCATGCCGGGCGCGAACTCGGCGAACTGGTCGTTGCCGAAGTACGACTGGTCGGCGCCAGCGGCCACGATGAGGCTGTCGAACGGGGTGACGGTCTCGCGTTCGAGCAGGTGGCTGGTGACCGTGCGGTTCTCCAGGTCGATGTCCGTCACCTCGCCCAGCAGTACCTCGGCGTTGCGCTGCTTGCGCAGGATCATCCGGGTCGCGGGGGCGATCTCGCCCTCGGAGAGGATGCCCGTGGCGACCTGGTACAGCAACGGCTGGAACAGGTGGTGCGTGGTCTTCGCGATCATCGTCACGTCGACGTCCGTGCGCTTGAGGGCCCGGGTGCCGAACAGGCCCCGAAGCCCGATCCGATGACGACCACCCTGTGGCGGTGCGTTCCGTCGCTCATTACTCTCGTCGCTCCTGCGTTCGCGTCGAAGCCGGGTTCGCCGGCGTGTGCAGTCCTACCGTAGTCGCACCGTCAGTCCCCGTCGCGGCCCGCGTCCGAACTCGTCGCCCGGCGCTCCCGGTACGCGGCCACATGCGTGCGGTTGCCACAGTTGCCCTCCGAGCAGAACCGCCGCGACCGGTTCTTCGACAGGTCGACCAGGACCCGGTCGCAGTCGTCTGCGGCGCAGCGCTTGAGTCGGTCGACGTTGCCGCTGCGGACCAGGTCGACCAGGGCCATCGCCGACTCCGCGCGGATCCGAACGGGGATCGGTGCATCGTCGGGTGTGAAGTGCAGGTGCCAGTCCCAACTGCCGTGACGGGTCAGGCGCGGCTGCTGCGGTGCCGCTGCGAGCATCTCGTTGACGATGCCGGCCACAAGGTCGGGGTTCTGCGCGGCCCACACGCGCGCCAATTCGTCCCGGAGCGCGTGCACGGGCGAGGTCGCCCGCATCCGCGCTGTTCCACCCGGTGAACTCGTGCAGGCGCAGGTACTCCTTGAGGGCCCCGACGGTGCCGAGTCGCTCCTCACCGGCGTAATCGCTGTTGACCAGGTCGGCCGCCATCAGCAGGGACGGCTCCGTGTCATGTGCGAATTTCATTTGACTCCTTACAGCGGCGACCCCTACTGTCACCAGTGTAAATCACTTGACTCCTTACAAGGCGCGTGTAGACGGAGGTGACTCATGGGTCGGGGTATCGCTATCGCATTGGTGTCGGGGTTCGCGTTCGCGATGTCCGGCCCGTTCGGTAAGCCGCTACTCGAGGCGGGTTGGAGTCCGGCCGGGGTGGTCCTCGTCCGGGTGTGGATCGCCGCGCTGGTCACGCTGATCCCGATGCTCGTCATAGGGCGCGCCCGGCTGGCCACGCTCCGCCGGGCGCCGTTCACGGTGCTGGCGTACGGACTGCTCGCCGTGGTCGCGGTGCAGCTCGCGTACTTCAACGCGATCGCCCACATGTCGGTCACCGTCGCGCTGCTCATCGAGTTCTCGGCGCCGCTGCTGGTCCTGGTGTACCTGTGGGTGCGGTTCGGCCGGCGCCCGTCGGTGCGCACCACGATCGGCGCGGTCGTCGCGGTGGCGGGCCTGGTCGCCGTGGTCGGTGCCGCGTCCGGCGGCGCGGTGGTCACGCCCGTCGGCCTGGCGTGGGCCGTGCTGTCGCTGATCGGCCTGGCCGCGTACTTCCTCCTCGCCGAGGACGGGACGCGAGCGGAGGACCCCGTCGCCGGGGATGCGGAGGACGGGGTCGGCACCGTCGACCAGCTCGCGCTGGCGGTGGGCGGCCTGGTGGTGGGGGCGCTGTTCCTGACCGCCACGTCGCTGGCGGGGGTCACCCCGGTCCGGGTCTCGACGCAGCCCGTGGTGCTGGGCGCGTTGGGTACGGTGCCGTGGTGGGTGCCCGCGGTGGTCATCGGCGCGGTCGCGACAGGGCTGGCCTACGTGGCGGGCATCGTCGCGATCAACCTGGTCGGGCCCACGCTGGCGTCGTTCCTGGGGTTCTCCGAAGTGGTCGCCTCCGGCGCGGTCGCGTGGTTGATGCTGGGCGAGGCGCTGACCGCGGTGCAGATCGGGGGCGCCGTGGCGATCATCGCCGGCATCGTCGTGGTCAAGCGGGGCGAGCGCCCCGCTACGCCGGTCGGGCGTCGGTCCGCGCCACCAGTTGCGCCAGCCAGTCCGCCCGATGCACCTCGTACTCGACCCGCGCGTACGGCGTGAGGTCCGCTTCGGCCGTGTCGCCGAAGTCGACTTCGTCCGCGAGGGACTCCCAGTCCAGCATCGCGATGTCGAGCTGTTGCATGCCCAGCCCCGCGAGCACGCGGCGGGATGCGAGATTGGACCACGCCGTCGAGGCGTACACCCGCCCCGTCAGGCTGCGTTGGAACGCGTGATCCACCAGCGCCGCGGCCGCCTCGCGGCAGAATCCCCTCCGCCGGTGCGCCGCCGCCACCGAATAGCTCAGCTCCAGGCCGCGGGCGCTGCTGTGGCGGGCCGCGCGCAACGCGATCCGGCCCAGCGTCCGGCGCGTGTGCCGGTCGACGATGTGGAACCGCCCGTCGTCGGCGGGGTGGCCCGCCCGGCCGGTGGCAGGCGCGAGGTGCAGCCGAGCCGTCTCGATATGCACGTGCAAGTCACCCCTCACAGCTGCCCAGGGTAGCCCCTGCGGGCCGGCTTCCGGCGGACTTCACGCGGGTGTCGCGATGGTGACCGGCGGGTGGACTGCCATACTGTCGGGCGTGACGTACCGAATCGCTCTTGCCACTTCTGCGGCGCAGCCGGACCTCGATGATCGCGGTCAGGAGATTCTCGCCGCCCTGCGGGCCGCCGGCCACGAGGCCGAGGCCGCCGTCTGGACCGACTCCGCCGTCGATTGGGAGGCGTTCGACGCCGTCGTCATCGCCGGCGCGTGGGACTACGCGCAGCGCTACGACGACTTCCTCGGCTGGGCCTGGCGCGCCGCCGCGCAGACTCTCGTGCTCAACCCCGAGCCGCTCGTGCGCTGGTACGCCGACAAGCGGTACCTGGCCGACTACGCGTCCGAGGGCCTGCCGATGGTGCCCGCACAGTTCATCACCGTCCACGACGCGACGCTCGACCACGACTACCTGGACGTCGACCACGTGGTGCGCCCGTCGATCAGCGGTGGTCTGGCGGAGGCGTTCCGGTTCGGGCCCGCCGACGCCGACGCGAGCCGCGCCAAGCTCGAGGAGATCAAGGCGTCGGGCTCGTCGGTCATGGTTTTCCCGTACGCCGGCGAGGTCGGCAGCATCTCGCTGGTCTACATCGGCGGCGAGTACAGCCACGCCTTCGGCCGTGACCTCGCGGCCGAGGTGAACGGCGATCCGGCCGAGGGCCGTCCCGCCGAGGTGTTGACCGACGCCGAGCCGACCGACGCGGAGCGCGCGCTGGCCGATGCGGCGCTCAAGCCGATCGACCCCGCGAACCCGCCGCTGTACGTGCGCGTGGACCTCGTCCGCACCCCAGCGGGCGACCCGCTGATCCTCGAGGTCCAGGTCGTCCAGCCGGACCTGCACCTCGAGCGGATCGACGGTGGCGCCGCGAAGTTCGCCGATGCCGTCGTCGCGCGGATCGCGGCCGCGAAGGCCTGACCAGCACAGACAGCGTGTGAACGTCCCCGTCCGGATATCCGGGCGGGGACGTTCTGCATCTCAGGGGTTGTCACTTGAACACTCGCGATATATCGTGAATGCATCGGGTTGAGCGGAACATGCGTCGACCCCCTACCGAAAGGAGTGCCACCATGCGTAGGCACATTCACGATGAACAGCGTTGCGACCCCGCTTCCGGCACGGCGGGTTCCCCGGCGGTCCGGGCGGCCGCGGCTTCGGTCCGGGCGGATTCGGTCCCGGTGGTCCCGGTGGTCCGGGAGGCCCCCGGGGGCCGTTCGGCCCCGAGGGCTTCGGGCCCGGCGGCCCGGGGCGTGGACGGGGCCGCGGTCGCGGCCGACGGGGCGTCCAGCGCGGCGACGTGCGGATCGCGGTCCTCAAGCTCCTCGAGGCGGCGCCGATGCACGGCTACCAGATCGTCTCGTCGATCGAGGAGCGCACGGCCGGTGCCTGGAAGCCCAGCCCCGGCGCGATCTACCCCACGCTGAGCCAGCTCGAGGACGAGGGTCTCATCACCATCGCGCGCGAGCAGGGTCGCAAGGTCGCCACGCTCACAGATGCGGGCCGCGAGTACGTCGAGACCGCGCTCGCCGGCGCGCCGGACCCGTTCGCCGGGTTCGACGGCGGCTCCGCCGAGCGCGGTCACCTGCGGGAGACGCTGCGCGAATTGCACGAGGTCACCCGACGGGTGGCCCGCACGGGCAACGCGGAGCAGACCGCCGCGGTCGACACCATTCTCGGCGACGCGATCAAGCAGGTCTACCTGCTGCTCGCCGGCGTGGACCGCACCCGCCCGGCGCGGCCGACGGGGTGGCGGAAGAGAGCGCCGAGCGGGTCAGCGAACCGGAGGACGACGAGCTGTAGCCGCCCGGCGGGTCCGCGCGGGGTCGGGCTCCAGTTGCACCGGGTCGCCCGGGCGCAGGTCCCGGTGCCGGTCGGCGGGGAGCTCGGCGACGAGCGCGGCGCCATCGGCGGTCCGGGCCGTGACCCGGCACCGCCCGCCGGCCACCGTCACCTCGACGACGGTGCCGGGCGTCCCGGCACCGTCGGGCCCGCTGACGCGCACCGCGTCCGGCGGGAAGACCCACACGTCCTCGCCGTCCGGCAGCAGGTTCATCCCCGCCAGCCGGGCGGCGAACGGCGTTGCGGGGGAGAGCAGCAGGTCGGCCGCGGGACGCAGATCGGTGATCCGCCCGTCCTCGAGGACCGCCGCGGCGTCCGCGAGCGCGACCACGTCGGCGGCGTCGTGCGTGATGAGTACGCAGGTCCGGCCGGCGAGGTGCTCGCGGAGCACGCCCCGGACCTCTACGCGCGCGCCGACGTCCAGCGCCGACAGCGGCTCGTCGAGGAGCAGCACCTTCGGCTCCGCGGCGAGCGCGCGGGCCAGCGCGACCCGCTGCGCCTGGCCGCCGCTGAGCTCGTGCGGGCGGCGTTCGGCGAGCTCCGCCGCGCCGACGGCCTCGAGCCAGTGGTCGGCGGCCGCGGCCGCGACCCGGCGCGCCACCCCGGCGCTGCGCGGCGCGAACGCGATGTTCGCCCGCACGCTCAGGTGCGGGAACAGTCGCGCCGTCTGGCCCAGCAACGCCACTCTCCGGCGGTGCGCCGGGACCCACTCCTCGGTGCCGCGGTCGTCGGTGCCGTGGCCGGCCGCGAACACGGTCTCGCCGGCGACGGTGATGCGCCCGGCGTCCGGGCGGACCAGCCCGGCGATCGCGTCTGCCACCGTCGACTTGCCGGTGCCGTTGGGGCCGAGCAGGGCGAGCACGGCACCGTCGGGCACCACGAACGCGGCGTCGACGCCTCGGCCGGGCACCGAGACGGCGACTTCCAGGCCGGGCCCCGCGGTCACCGGCGCCACGCCCGCATGCCGTAGACCAGCGACACGATCACCGCGGCCGTGACCAGCAGCACCAGCGACAGCGCGACCGCGGCCTGCGGATCGGTCTCGTTGCGCAGGTAGATCTCCAGCGGCAGCGTGCGCGTGGTCCCCGCGAGCGAGCCCGCGAAGGTGAGCGTCGCCCCGAACTCGCCGAGCGCCCGCGCGAAGGTGAGGACCACGCCGGACGCGATCGACGGCAGGACCAGCGGCAGCGTGATCCGGCGCAGTGCGATCGACGGTGACGCGCCGAGCGTCGCCGCGGTCCGTTCGTAGTCCGTGCCCAGGGTGCGTAGCGCCTCGACGGCGAGCACCAGGAACGGCAGGGCGACGAAGGCCTGCGCCAGGACCACGGCCACCGTCGTGAACGCGATGTGGCCGCCGATCCCGCCGTACTGGCCCACCAGGCCACGCCGGCCGAACGCGTACAGCAGCGCGATGCCGCCGACCACCGGCGGCAGCACCAGCGGCAGCAGCACCACCGGGCGGAGCACGCCGACGAACCGGGACCGGCTGCGCGCGAGGATCACCCCCAGCGGCACCCCGAGCACGATGCAGACGGCCGTCGCGGCCAGCGAGGTCTGCAGCGACAGCACGAGCGCGGCCCGCGAATCGTCCGAGGTGATCAGGGACCAGAAGTCGGACCACTCGACCTTCGCGATGATCGCGACGAGCGGGACCAGCACGAACGCCGCGCCGAGCGCGGCCGGTACCGCGACCCAGCGGGGAACTCCCTCACGGCGCCCCGAAGCCGGCGGCCTCGAGCGCGCGCCGGCCCTCGGGACCGCGCACGTACTCGATGAAGCCCTGCGCGCCTGCGGCGTTCTTCGCGCCGGACAGGGTGGCGATCGGGTAGACGTTGACGGCGTCCGCCGCCTGGGGGAAGTCGACCGCGCCGACGGCCCCGTCGGTGCCGCGCACGTCCGTCTTGTAGACGAGGCCGGCGTCGGCCTGGCCGTGCCGCACCTTGGCGAGCACACTCGAGACGGCGTCCTCCTCGCTCACCGGGGCGAGGGTGACCCCGGCGGCCGCGGTGACCTTCGCGGTGGCGACACCGCAGGGGACCGGCTTCGCGCACACCACGACCGAGACGCCCGGCTTCGTCAGGTCGGCGAGGGAGGCGATGCCCTTCGGGTTGCCCGGGGCCGTCGCGATGGTGAGGGTGTTGGTGGCGAACGGCTCGGCGCCGCTCACCAGCCCGGCGTCGCGGGCGCGGTCCATCGTGGGGGTGTCGGCGGTGGCGAAGACGTCGGCCGGCGCGCCCTGGGTGAGCTGGGTGAGCAGGCCCGACGAACCGCCGAACGAGAACTTCACGGTGGTGCCGGGACGGGTGGCGGAGTAGGAGCGGCCCAGTTCCTCGAAGGTGGCTTTGAGGCTGGCCGCGGCGTACACGATCACGGTGCCGGCACCGCCCGGGCTCGAGGGCGCGGCACCGTTGCCGGACGTTCCGCAGGCCGCCAGGGATGCCGCGAGGAGGGCGGACATCAGAACTCGTGTGGCGCGCATCGCAGCTCCCGGTGGCAGGTGATCGTGTTCCGTGACCGACAATAACGGCATGGCGAGTCACGAGGTGAAGGTCCCGATGCGCTGGTCCGATATGGACGCGCTCCAGCACATCAACAACGTGTCGATGCTGCGGCTGCTCGAGGAGGCGCGGATCCGGTTCATGACGGAGTTCGCCACGGGGCCGGGCTCGGGTCGGATCACGATGTTCGTCGCGCACCAGGAGATCGACTACGTGTCGCCGCTGCTGTACTCGCCGGAGCCGGCCCGGGTCGTCATGCGGGTCACCAGGATCGGCGGATCGGGCTTCGACATCGGGTACGAGGTGATCGGGGCCGACGGTGCCGTGGCCGCGATCTCCGAGACCTCCATGGTGGTGGTCGACGGTGCCGCCTCGGGTCGCCCGGTGCCGATCCCGGACGATCTCCGGGCGCAGCTCGAGGCCCTCGTCGGTGAGCCCGTCCCGTTCCGCCGGCGCCGCGTGTCGGCCTGATGCGTCACCGCGTGACGCGCCCGCCGCCGCGAGGTAGCGGCGGGTCATCGCGGCCTGCAGTGCGCGGCCGAACGGCGCTCCGAGCCGCGTGTACCACCGGCCGGGCCGGGAGAATGCGCTGACCACGGCGACGACGGCACCGTCGGGCTGCTGCGGCGAGGAGCGCAGCTCCACGCAGAACAGCTCCTCGCCGCTCTCGGGGTGGCCGGGCAGCGTGCCGTACGCGAAGCCCGCCCGGCCGGGTTCGTCGATCGTGTAGACCACCCGGCAGGGGATCCGGACCGGGCCGAGGAACCGCGCGCGCAGCAGCACGACGGTGCCCGCGCGCGCGGTCGGGGTGCTCGCCCGCACCCGCATGCCCGCGCCGCGCTGCATCCCGAACGACAGGATCGACGCGCGGACGGCGGTGAAGTCGTCGGGTCCGTGGCCCACGACCCGCTCCGCGCGGACCACGTGGGCGTCGGTGGGCGGGGTGCCCGCGGTGGCGCCGACCTCGGGGTAGGTGAACGGGGCGTGGGCGAAGGCGGCGAGGTCCGGCACGGTTCCCGACTGTAGTGTTCGATTCGATCATTCACCTGTGAAGGAGTAGAGCGTGGCGAAGGTCGAGAGCACCGTCGAGTTACCGCCCCCGGACACGGCCTGGGAGAAGGCCGCGGACCTGAACCTGCTGCCCGAGTGGGTCACCCTGCACGACGGCTACCGCAGCCCCCTTCCCGACGAGCTGAAGGCCGGCGTGCGGATCAGTTCCGTCGTGAAGGTCAAGGGCTTCCGCAACCGCGTCGAATGGACCATCGACACCTACGAGCCGCCCCGCAAGCTGGTGCTGGACGGCCGGGGCGTCGCCGGGACCAAGTACAAGCTGACCGTGACCGCGACGCCGGCGGGCACGGGGACGCGGATGGCGCTGCGCGCCGATCTGGGCGGGCCGCCGCTGTTCGGGCCGATCGGTTCGACGGTGGCGCGCGCGTTGAAGGGCGACATCGAGGAATCGTTGGATAGGTTCAAGAAGCTGTTCGTGTAGCGGGTCGGGAGAGGGACGGGCGCGTGGAGATCACGGATCTGGTCGGGACCGCGGTTCGCAGCGGGGTGACCTGGGGCGCCGATGCGGTCCGGCGTCTGCGCGCGCGGTCCGGGTTCGACGGTCCGCGGCCCTGCCACGTGCTCGTCCTCGACGTCGACGACACCCTGATCGATACGGCTGCGGCCATGCGGACCGCCGCCCGTGCGGGCGCGCTCGAGGTGTGGCCGCAGTCGAGCGCCGCCGACCGGGAGCGGTTCGGCGAGCACTTCAGCGGCGACCCGGAGGGCATCTTCGCCCGGTACACCGCGGGCGAGCTCCGGTTCCACGAGATGCGCAAGGCCCGCATCGCGACGGCCGCGTCCGATGTCGGTCTGGTGTGGGAGTCGCGGCGCTACCGGCGGTTCTGCAGCGGCTACGACCCGGCGTTCGCCGCGGCGCAGCGGCTGTACCCGGACGCGATGGCCGCGGTCCAGGCGGCGGAGCGGTGGGGCATCACGGTGGTGCTGCTGACCAACTCGTCGAACTCCGCGACCCGGATGAAGCTGCAGGTCCTCGGGGTCTCCGAGCGGTTCGAGCACGTGGTCACCACGGACACGTTGGGCTTCGGGAAGCCGGACCCGCGGATCTTCGAGCACGCGTGCGCGCTCGCCGGAGCCGCGCCCGCCGATTGCATCGCGGTGGGCGACAACTACGCCAACGACGTGGCGGCGGCACGGGACGCGGGGTTGCGCGGGCTGTGGCTGGACCGGTCCGGCCGGGGGATCGGCGGGGAACCGCCGTCCATCCGCGCGCTGTCCGAGTTGCCCGCCGCGCTGTCCCGGGCGGTCTGACGCGCCCGTCGGCGTTCCGTGTCGGACCCGCGTGTTAGAACTGCGGCCATGCTGACCGTCCATCGATCCGAGCGCGGCGACGTCCTGTTGGACGCGCTCGCGGAGGTCCTCGCCGCCCCCGGCGCGGACCCGTTCGCGGCGGAACTGATCGCGGTCCCGGCGCGCGGGGTGGAGCGCTGGATCAAGCAGGGACTCGCATCGCGGCTGGGCATCGCCGCGAACATCGCGTTCCCCACCCCGGCCGCCCTGGTCGCGGACGTGGTGGCCGCCGCCTCCGGCATCGCGGTGGACGCCGATCCGTGGCGGGGCGTGCGGCTGGTCTGGTTGGTGCTCGCGGCGATCGACGAGCTGGCGTTCGAGCCCGCGGGCCGGGTCCTCGCCCGGCACCTCGGGGTCGAACGGCCGGGCGGCTGGGCAGACCAGCCCGGCCATCGTCCCCGCCGGCGCTACTCGACCGCGGAGCTCGTCGCGGGCCTCCTGCGTTCGTACGGCGCGAACCGGCCGGGCATGCTCGTGGAGTGGGCCGCCGGCCACGACTCCGACGGGGTCGGCGGCGAGCTGCCCGAGGATCTGCGCTGGCAGGCCGAGCTGTTCCGCCGGGTACGGGCCTGGCCGGGGTGGCCAGCCCTGCGGAGCGCCTGGCGGCGGCGTGCACGGCGCTGCGGGCCGACCCGGGCGTCGTCGAGCTTCCGGGCCGCGTGTCGGTGTACGGGCCCACCCGGCTGCCGACGGATCAGGCGGGGTCCTGTCGGCGCTCGCCGCCGGCCGGGACGTGCACCTGTGGCTGCCGCATCCGAGCCCCGCGCTCTGGTCGGGTGCCGTGGCCGCCGGCACCGAGTCCGACGGTGCGCTGCCCGTGCCGGTGCCGCGCGCCGTCGCGCCCGCGGCGATGAACCCGCTGCTCGCGTCGCTGGGCCGGGAGGCACGCGAACTGCAGGCCCGGGTCGCGCCGCTGGCCGGCGCGGACGTGCACCATCCCGGTCCCGCGCGCCCGACGACGCTGCTGGGGGCGCTGCAGGCGGCCGTCGCGGCCGACGCGCCGCTCACCCCCACGGCCGCAGCCGACGGGTCGCTCGAGTTCCACGCGTGCCACGGGCCGCGCGGATGATCGAGGTGCTCCGCGAGCGGTTGGTGCGGTTGTTCGAGGACGATCCCACGCTCGAGCCCCGGGACGTCCTGGTGACCTGCCCGGACATCGAGACCTACGCCCCGCTGATCCGGTCCGCGTTCGGGCAGGCCGTCGCCGGGGCGGGGGCACCGTCGGGCGAGCCGACCGAGGCGGGGGACCGGGTGCACCCCGCGCAACGGCTGCGGGTGCGCCTGGCTGACCGGGCGCTGCGCTTCACGAACCCGCTGCTGGACGCCGTGGTCACGGTGCTCGAGCTCGCGGACGGTCGCGCGACGGTGGCGCAGGTGCTCGACCTCGCGGCCACCGAGCCGGTGCGACGCCGGTTCCGCTTCACCGATGCGAACATCGAGCGGCTGCGCGAGTGGGCGGGGCCGTCGGGCGCGCGCTGGGGCCTCGACGCGGCGGGCCGCGAGCGGTTCGGGCTGGGCGGGTTCCCGCAGAACACGCTCGCGACCGCGCTGGACCGGATCGTGCTCGGCGTGGTGGCCGACGAGTCCGACGGTGACTGGCTGGGCCTGGGCCTGCCGCTGGACGACGTGGATTCGACCGACATCGACCTGGTCGGCCGGTTCGCCGAGTACCTCGCGGTGCTCACCGCGGCCGCCGCGGACAGCCGTGGCCGCCGTCCGGCGCGGGAGTGGGCGGACTCGCTGCAGCGCCTCACCGGCGAGGTGGGCGCGGTCGCCCCGGCGGACGCCTGGCAGGTCACGCAGGCCGGACGAGAGCTCGCCGCCGCGCTCCGCGACGGCGCCGACCGCGATCTGACCCTGACCGAGGTGCGCGCGATGCTGGACTCGCGGCTGTCCGCGAAGCCCACCCGCGCGAACTTCCGCACCGGCGAGCTGACGGTGTGCACCCTGGTTCCGATGCGCTCGGTCCCGCATCGCGTGGTGGTCCTGCTGGGGCTCGACGACGAGGTGTTCCCCCGGTCCACCCGCTTCTCGGGCGACGACGTCCTGGGCCGCACGCCGTGCGTGGGGAGCGCGATCCCCGGGCGGAGGACCGCGAACTGTTCCTCGACGCGGTGACGAGCGCCACCGACCGCCTGCTGGTGTTCTACACCGGCGCGGACCCGGTGAAGGGCACGGTCCGGCCTCCGGCGGTGCCGGTGGCCGAGCTCCGCGACGCGGCCCGCGCACTGCTGGCGGCGCGGCCGGCGGACGGCGCCGAGGTGGAGGGACTCGAGTTCCGGCACGCGCTGCAGCCGTTCGACGCCGACAACTTCGACCCCGACCGATTCGGTACTGGCGTGCCGTTCTCGTTCGATCCGGCGGCCTATGCGGGCGCGGTCGCGGCGACGGGCGAACCGCAGCGGCCGGAACCGTTCCTCGACGCTCCGCTCGCCCCCGCGGCGGCCGTCGAGGACGTCGATCTCGATGCGCTGCTGCGGTTCTGCGAGCACCCGGTGAAGGCGTTCCTGCGCCAACGATTGGGATTCACGGTGCCCGACCAGGACGAGGAACTCGCCGAGGCGCTCACCATCGCGCCGGACGGCCTGCAGAAGTGGGACATCGGCGAGCGGATGCTCGGTTCGGCGCTGGCCGGAGTGCCGCCGGAGAAGTTCGCGGCCGCCGAGATGCGGCGCGGCACCCTGCCTCCGTTCGCCCTGGGCGCCGCCGTCCTCGACGACGTCGCGCTCACCGTGGCCGACCTGGCTCGCGTCGCCGGGCCGCACCTGTCCGAACCGGGCTCGACGGTGGACGTCGCGGTCGACCTCGGCGACGGTCGCCGGCTCGTCGGGTCCGTCCCGTCGGTCCGCACCGGCGGGATCGTGCGGGCCTCGTACAGCAAGCTGGCCCCGAAGCACCGGATGGCGGCGTGGGTCGCGCTGCTCGCGCTCGGGGCGAGCGGGCGCGCCGGGGCGTCGGCGGTCGCGATCGGGCGGGCCCGGTTCCGCGGCGTCCTGACGTCCACGCTCAGGGTGCCCGACGACCCCGTCGAGCAACTGCGGCGGCTCGCGGACCTGCGCGAGCGCGGCCTCTCCGAGCCCCTGCCGCTGTTCCCGAGCGCATCGGCGCTGTACGTCGAGCGCGGGGTCGCCGGCGACAGCGCGGCGCAGGCCCTGGAGGCCGCCCGCGCCGAGTTCGGCGGCGCGTTCGGTGACGGCAAGGACCGGTCCGTGCGGTACGCGCTGGGGGAGTCGGCGTTCGACGACGCGCTGGGACCACCTCGGGGCGTCGAAGCCGAATACTCCCAGGCCGGCACCCGCTTCGGCGCGCTCGCCGCACGGTTGTGGGTCCCGCTCGTGACCCACGAGGAGGTGCGCTGACATGGTCCGCGAATCGGTGCTCGGCGCCACGCCGTTCGAGCTGACCGGCCCGCTGCCCGCGGGGCCCACGACGACGGTGCTCGAGGCCAGCGCCGGCACCGGCAAGACGTACGCGATCGTCGGCCTGCTGGCGCGGTACGTCGCCGAGGGGGTCGCCGAGCTCGGCGAGATGCTGCTGATCACGTTCTCCCGGGCGGCGACCCAGGAGCTGCGCGAGCGCGCCCGCGCCCGGCTGCTCGGCGTCGAACGGGCACTGCGCGACCCGGACACGGCGCGGGCCTCGGCCGACGAGCTGGTCCGGTACCTGGCGACCGGCGCACCGGCGGAGGTCGCCGCGCGCCACCGCCGGCTGGTGGCCGCCCTGTCGGACTTCGACGCCGCCACGATCACCACCACGCACGGCTTCTGCCAGCGGATGCTCGAGGCGCTGGGCCTCATCGGCGACCTCGAACCCGGCGTGCAGTTCGTCGAGGACATCGGCGAGCTGGTGCAGGAGGTGGCCGAGGACGCGTATCTGGCGATGTTCGCCGGGCGCTCGCGCCCGCCGTTCCCGCTCACGACCGCCCTGCTGTACGCGCGCACCGTCGTCGCCAATCCGCGCGCGGAGATCACCCCGCGCGACGCGGAACCGGGCACCGACGTGGCGGAGCGCGTGCAGTACGCCGAGGCCGTGCGGCGCGAGGTCGACAGGCGCAAGCGGGCCGGCCGGCTGCGCGACTTCGACGACCTGCAGGGGCTGCTGCGCGCCGCACTGGTGGACCCGGCGCACGGCCCCCGCGCCTGTACCCGCCTGCGCGAGAAGTACTCGGTCGTTCTGGTCGACGAGTTCCAGGACACGGATCCGGTCCAGTGGGACATCCTCCGCGCGGCCTTCCACGGCGCGCGGACGCTGGTGCTGGTGGGCGACCCGAAACAGGCGATCTACGCCTTCCGCGGTGCGGAGGTGTACAGCTACCTGGGCGCGGCGCGGGACGCGACGACGCGGCAGGCGCTCGACGTCAACCGGCGGTCCGACGGTCCGCTCGTGGCGGCGCTGCAACACTTGTACGGCGACGTCGCCCTCGGCGACGCCGACATCGTGGTGGGGCAGGTGAGCGCCCAGCACGGGGTCGCGCGCCTCCCGGGGCCGTCGCTGCGGCTGCGCCACCTCGGGTCGAACGGCGTCGGTCCCAAGACCCAGTACGGCGTGCCGCGCGTACCCGGGGTGCGGAGGGCGGTGCTGCGCGACGTCGCGGCCGACATCGCGCGGACCCTCGCGGCGGGGGACGTGCTCGACGCCGACGGGGACCGCGTCCCCTGGCACCCAAGGACATCGCGGTCCTCGTCCGCAAGAACGAGCACATCGCGGAACTGCAGGCGCTGCTGCAGGGGCACGGCGTCGCGGCCGTCGCCGCGGGCGGCGCCAGCGTGTTCACCACGGCGGCGGCCACCGACTGGCTGCGGGTGTTGCAGGCACTCGAGAACCCCGGCCGCAGCGACCGGGCGCGGCTCGCGGCGCTCACCCCGCTGTTCGAGTTCACCGCCCGCGACCTGGACGAGCGCGGCGACGAGCTGGTCTCGGAGATCAGCGGCCGGCTGCGCACCCTGGCCGGTGTGTTCGCACGGTCCGGGTTCGCGGCGATGTTCGACGCGGTGGCCACCGGTTCGCGGTTCGACGAGCGCATGCTCGGGCGGGTCGGCGGCGAGCGCGTCCTCACCGACCTGCGCCACGTCGCCGAGCTCGTGCAGCACGCCACCGTCACCCTGGGGCTCGGGCTGGGCGCGGCCACCCGCTGGCTGGCCGAGCGCATCGCCGATCCCGGCCTGGGTGGCACCGCCGACCCGGCCCGCCGCCTGGCCACCGACGCCGCCGCGGTCCAACTGATGACGGTGCACGGGAGCAAGGGGCTGCAGTTCCCCGTCGTGTACCTGCCGTTCGCGTGGGATTCGTTCGGCGGCTTCGGTGATCGCGACACGTTCACCTTCCACGAGGACGGCGTGCGCTACGTCGATGTGGGCGGCAAGGACGCGCCGGGCTACGCCGCACGCCTGACGGTCTCGCGCGAGGAGGAGGCGGCCGAGGAACTGCGCCTGCTCTACGTCGGCGCCACCCGGGCCCAGTCCAGGCTGGTGCTGTGGTGGGCGCCCAGCACCACGACCAAGGGCTCGCCGCTGCACCGTCTCCTGTTCTCGGCGGTCGGCGGCGGCCGGGTGCCCGACGCCGCGGCGCCGCTGCCGCCGGACGCCGAGGTCGGGGCCCGGCTGCGGGAATGGGCCGCCCCGATCGAGTCCGCGGTGTCGATCGAGCCGGTCGACCTCGCCGCCCCGCCTCCCCGCAGTGGCACCCGCCGTTCACGGGCTTCCCGACGCTGGAGCTCGGCCGCGCGGTGCGGCGGGTGGACCCCACGTGGCGCCGTACCAGCTACTCGGCACTGGTCGCGGACGCGGCGCACGGTCCCGCGGACGCCGCGCCCGACACGGGGAGCGAGCCGGAGGAACCGATCACCGCCGACGAGCCCCTCGACGAACCGTTGGGCTCGGCGGCCGAGGCGGGCGGCGCACCGTCGAGCCTGATGAACGGGCTGTCGGGCGGCGCGGTGTTCGGCACCCTCGTGCACGAGATCCTCGAACATGTCGACACCGGCGCACCCGACCTGGAGGCGGAGGTCCTCGCGCGGTGCCGCGAGGCGGCCGAGTTCGGCGCCACCGGCGACGATCCGGCGGAGGTGGCGCGCGCGCTGGTCGCCGTGCTGCGGACGCCGCTCGGCACCGGTCCACTCGCGGGCCTCACCCTGGCCGATGTCGCGCCCGGCGATCATCTCGCCGAGCTCGACTTCGAGATCCCGCTCGCCGAACGGGACTCGGCCACGCTCGCCCGCATCGCCGATCTCCTGGACGAGCACCTACCCGCGGGTGATCCGCTGGCGCCGTACGCGGAGCGGCTGCGCGAGGTCCCCGGCGCCGCGCTGCGCGGCTACCTCACCGGCAGCATCGACTCGGTGCTGCGGGTCCGGGGCGAGCTGGGCGATCGGTTCACCGTGGTCGACTACAAGACCAACCGGCTCGCGCGGGGCGATCTGACCACGGCGGACTACACGCCCGGGGCGATGGCGCGCGAGATGATCTCGTCGCATTACGTGCTCCAGGCGCTGCTGTACTCGGTCGCGCTGCACCGGTTCCTGCGCTGGAAGCTGACCGGCTACGCGCCGGGGGAGCACCTCGGCGTGATCCAGTACCACTTCGTGCGGGCGATGATCGGCCCCGACACCCCGCCCGGGGCGGGGTCTTCGAATGGCACCCGCCGGCGGCGCTCGTCGTCGCGGTGTCCGACGCGCTGGCAGGGGAGGGCGATGAGTACGACGGAGCCGACGCTGCTGGAGACGTTCGCCGACGCCGGTGTCCTCGGCCCGGCTGACGTGCACGTCGCGGCGACACTGGGCCGGCTCGGCGGTGAGACCGACCAGTCGGTGCTGCTCGCCGCCGCGCTCGCCACCCGCGCCGTGCGGCTCGGGTCGGTGTGCCTGGAGCTGAGCCGCCTGCGCGACGTCGCCGTCGACGTCGAGGGCGACCTCGACGTGGCCGCGCTGCCCTGGCCCGATAACGCCGCCGTGCTCGACGGGCTGCGGCGCAGCCGCTCGTCCTGGGCGCTGCGTCGGGACCGCTGCGTCCATTGCGGCTGGTGGGTGACGAGCTGCTCTACCTCGACCGGTACCACCGGCAGGAGCAGACGGTCCGGGCGATCCTCGACGCCCGCGCGGGCGCGGCGCCCGGCGTGGACGCCGCGCGCCTGCGGGACGGTTTGCGCACCACGTTCCCCGAGCCGGGTCCCGACCGGCAGCGGCTCGCCGCCGCGGCGTCGGTACTCGGGCAGACCACGGTCCTCGCAGGTGGGCCCGGCACGGGCAAGACGTACACGGTGGCGCGGATCCTGTCGCTGCTGTTCGACCAGCACGGCCCCGGCCTGCGGGTGGGGCTGGCCGCGCCCACCGGACGCGCCGCCGCACAGCTCGCCGGCGAGGTCCGGACGCAGGGCGCCGAACTGGGCCTCCCGCGCGAGATCCCGGCGCAGACGATCCACCGCATGCTCGGCTTCAAGCCCGGCAACGCCAGCCGGTTCCGCCACGACGCGGGCAACCACCTGCCGTATGACGTGGTCGTCGTGGACGAGACGTCGATGGTCTCGCTGACCATCATGTGCCGCCTGCTCGAGGCATTGCGGCCCGAGGCGCGGCTCATTCTGGTCGGCGACCCGGACCAGCTGGCCTCCGTCGACGCGGGCGCGGTGCTGGGCGACCTGGTGGCCCGCGGGGTGACCCGCACGCCGTCGCCCGAGCTCGACGCGGTGCTCGCCGACGAGGCGGCGCGCGAGGGTGAGGACGAGGCCGGCCTGGATCCGGCCGAGCTGGCCGAGGCCCGCCGCGGAGTCGTCCGCCTGCGCCGCGGCCGCCGGTTCACCGGGGCGCTCGGTGAGCTGGCCGACGCCGTGCGGCGCGGTGACGCCGACGCCGTGATCGCGCTGGCCCGCGCGGGCGGCGACGGCGCGATCGAGTGGTGCGATCCTGACGATCTCGTGGGTCTGCGCGCAGACGTGGAGCGGGCGAGCACGGTCACCGTCGGTGCGGCGCAGCGCGGGCTCGCCGCCGAGGCCGCCACCGGCGTCCAGCTGCACCGCGTACTGTGCGCGCACTCGGAGGGACCGTCCGGCGTCACTCGGTGGGCGCAGCTGGCCGAGGAGTGGGCGGGCGTGCGCGCGGGCGGCGCGGGTTGGTATGCGGGCCAGCCGCTGCTGGTGACCGCGAACGACTACGACGCGAAGGTCTACAACGGCGATGTGGGCGTCGTCATCGCCCACGACGGTGATCCGCAGGACCTGCGTGCCGCTTTCGCCCGCGGCTCCGACGTGGCGTTGCTGTACCCGAACCAGCTCGTCGCGGTCCGCACCGTGTACGCCATGACGATCCACCGCAGCCAGGGCAGCCAGTACGAGGCCGTGTCCGTGGTGATCCCGCCTGCGGATTCGCGGCTGCTCACCCGGGAACTGCTCTACACCGCGATCACCCGGGCCCGGCGGAAGGTCCGGCTCCTCGGTTCCGAGGAGGCCCTGCGCGCCGGCGTCGAGCGGCAGGTGTTGCGGGCGAGCGGCCTCGGGGAGACGCTGGGGTATGACCGAACGCAGGCGGGTCCTGATCCAGGGAGCCGGCGCGGTGTCGGCTGCGGCCGGTGCGTTGCTCGCGGGCACGGGCGCCGGTTCGGTAGAGGTGCGGGCCGCATCCCGGCGCGACGACGTGATCCTCACCGCCGTCGGTCCGACCGGCGACGCGGTCCACGTTCCGGTGGTGCGGTATGCGGACGTTGCGCCGGGCACCGTCGACCTGCTCATCCTGACGTCCGCGCCGGGCGAGCTGGACGCCGAGGTCGCCGCGGCCCTGGCTTCCGCCCGACCCACCGCGGTCGGGGTCACCAGCCCCGTGATCGGCGATGCGGCGGTCGCTGGGCGGATGTTCCGCGGCGCCGGCATCGTGACCCTCGCGCCGGGGTTGCTCTCCTTCGCCACGTCGCGCGGCACCGAGACCCGCGCCGAGTTCTGGGTGCCGCCGCTGGCACCGGCCTTCGCCGCCGTCGCCGTCGAGGGCTCCGCTCGCGACCTGCCGCGCCGGCTCGCCGCGCAGTACCCGAAGGTCATCGGGCGCGCGCCGGCCCGGAGCGTCGCCGCCGTGGGTGCGGCGATGGTGCCGTACGCGGCCGAGCTGGCGATCGTCGGCGGGGACTGGCCCACGTTCCTGCGGCGGCTGAAGCGACCGGGCCGGGCGATGGCGGAGGCGATGCGCGTCGACGTGGGCCTGCCGGCGCTCGCGCCGCCCCCGATCGTGGTCCGCGCGGTGCTCCGGCAGCTCTGCCGCACCGTCCCCTTCGACTTCCCGAAGTTCGCGGGCAACCACTTCGTCCGGCACGCCGGGCAGAGCCTGCGCATCCTCGACGCCTGGCGCGCCATGACGCCGTGCGCGACCCCGCGTTGGACGCGCTCCGCGAGGATCTCGCCGCGGTCCTGTAGGAGGCGTCGTCGCGCAACTCGCGTCAGGGCTGGACGAGCAGCCGGATCGGATTGCCCTCGTGGCGCTCCAGACGCTCGATGCCCGCTGCGACGTCCTCCAGCGGCACGATCCCGCTGACCGACCGGGACAGGTCGAGCCGGCCGAGCGAGACGAGCGTCGCCAGGGTCTCGATGTCGACGTTCTTGTAGCCGAGGTGGCCGAGTACCTGCTTCTTGGTCAGGCCCAGCATCGTCGTGGACCCGACGGTCGGTTCCTGATCGCTCATCCCGACGGAGACCAGCCTTCCGCCGATGGTGAGGTGGCTCAGCGCCTGCTCGAACGTCGCCTTGAGGCCCACGGCGTCGAAGGCGACGTCGATGCCCCGGCCGCCGGTGACCTCCGCGATCTTCGCGCCGAGCTGCTCGTCCCGGGAGTCGAAGGCGTGGTCGGCGCCGAGGTCGAGGGCGCGCTCGAGCACCTCGGGAATGATGTCGACCGCGATGATCGGCGCCGCGCCGACGACACGCGCCAGTTGGACCACGTGGGTGCCGACGCCGCCCAGGCCCCAGACGCCGACGGTCTCCCCGACGCCGACCTTTCCGGTCCGCACCACGGCGCCGTAGGGGGTCGAGACCGCGTCGGCGAGGATCGCCGCCTGCTCGAGCGGGACGTTGTCCGGGACGCGGGTCAGCCCGGCCGCACGGGCGACGGTGTACTCGGCCCACGCCCCGTCGTACGCGAACGCCATGATCTGGATCTGCGTGCAGTCGGCGAAATTTCCGCGGCGGCAGTTCGGGCAGGTCGTGCACGGCCGGCCGGCGGCGACGATCACCCGGTCGCCCTCGGCCCACCCGGTGACGCCGGCGCCCAGCTTCGCGATGGTCCCCGACGCCTCGTGCCCCTGGGTTACCTCCGGAAGCATGGCCGGGAACGTGCCGTTGATGAGGCTGAGGTCCGAATGGCAGATCCCGCAGAAGGCGACCTTCACCAACACCTCGCCGGGGCCGGGTTCGGGGATCGGCACGTCCTCGACGGTGATGGTCCGGGTGTCGGCGTGGAACCGCTGCGCGCGCATCGTCGGTGTCATGGCTCCATCATCAGTGACTCCGCGCGGGCGGGACCGATTCGCCGGGACCGGAATCAGACCGCACGGAGCGGGTCGTGCTCGGCCATCAACTTGTCGATCCGCGCCTCGTCGACGCGGACGCGGACGCTGTTCGCCTCCTGCTGGTCGCGGATCACCTTCGCGAGGTTGAAGGTGCTGGTGATGAGGAACAGGGCTCCGACGAGCAGGAAGCCCCGCTGCCAGGTGTCGACGGGCAGGTAGAACGCGCCGATGAGCAGGCTGCCGGAGGAGACCGCGAAGGCGATCGCGGACTGGACGAAGAAGGCGGCAGTGGGCTTGGGGTGCTTGCGATGGTGTTCATGCTCACAGCGTGCCGCCCGCGGGGATGCGGGGAATGAGTAGAACTACCTCTCCTCGGTGGGTACTTAGCGCTGTGAAAGCCGCCACACGATTGGGCGCGGGACGTGCCGGGCTGAGATTCTCATCTGAGAGAAGTTCGGCTCGGTTCTATCGCGACGGCAGGAGACGGCATGGCGACGGTCGTGGTCCTCACGGTGCTCGCGCTCGTGATCGGCGGCGCGATCTGCCTCGCGATCGCCGCCCCCGGCCGCCGGGCCGCGCTGCCCAGCCGGTTCCTCGTCGCGGTGCTCGTGGGGCTGGTGGTGGGCGAGCTCGTATCGATGCTCGCGCTCAACGGGGCCGTCCAGGACCGGCTGGACGCCGACGCCGAGCGGGCGGCGTCGTCGGCGCCCGCAGTGCGCGCCGCGCAGGCCGAGTTCGATGCCGCCCGCGCCGAGCGCACGGCGCTCGACACGGCTGTCGCGGAGGCGTCCACCCGTCGGGACCAGGCGCTGGTGGTGGCCCGGTGCGAGTACCGGCCGAGCGCCGCGTGCCCGCAGACGTCGATCACCGGCGTCCCCGGCCGCGGCCCGGAGGCCCGCACCGCCAACGAGCGGCTCACCTCCGCGCAGGCCGACCTGGATCGCGCGACCGCGGCCCGGGCGCAGGAGACACCGGTTCGCGACGCCCGCGTCGCGACGGCGCGGGCCGAGGTGGCCGCGGCCCGGCGGGACGCCTCGGCGAGCGGCGACGACGGTGTCGGCGCGCGCTGGGCCGCGATGAACGGTGTCGTCGCCGATTCGGTCTCCGCCGCGGCGCTCCGGATCGGGATCGACGTGGTCTGCGTGGTGCTCGCACTGCTTCCGCTCCTCCTGCGCCTGTGGCGCGAGGAGACGGTCCGCGACATCCGGCACCGTCGGGATCTGGAGAGCGAGCGTCTCGCCTCCGCCGCACAGCTGGCGATCGAGCGCCGCGACCACGAGCACCGCATCGGGCTCACGCTCGGCGACGACCGCCCGACGCAGATGTTGCCCGCCGTCGGCGCAGGCGCTCTCGGCGGTGCCGCGGCCGGTGCCGCGGCGGGCGCCGCAGCATTGGAAGCCGCCGGATTCGAGCCGGTCGCGCTGACCGCGCGGCGTTACCGACAGGAGATCCCCGCCGTGAACGACGACTTCCTGCCCATCGCCGCGGCCGCGGAGGCCGCGAGCCTGCGCTCTCCCGGCCAGCCGCCGGCCGACGAGACGCCGACCGGCGAGATCCCGGTGATCACGACCGACCCCGAACCCGTCGAGGAGGCCGTCGTGCGCGACGAGACGAACCCGCCCGCCCGCGTCGCTGAATCGGCCCCGGCGGTTCCGGATGCCCCGGTCGCCCCGGCGCCCGCCAGCGAGCACAAGCCCAACCCCTTCGTGCCGCCCGTCCTCGACGAGGCCGCGCGCACGATCGCCGGCTTCGTGCGGCCGCTCATGCCGCCGATCGTCGCGCGGGTCCTGCCCGGCGGCGGGACCCGCGCCGTGCAGCAGTCCTACGAGGAGGTCGAGGAGGTCACCTTCGCGATGCGTCGCACGCGCAAGGTCGTCGTCGGGACCGTCGAGCAGAGCGCACCGGCACCGTCGCCCGACGGTGCCCCGGGCCCCGCCGGGCCTCCACCCGCCCGGCGCGCCTGCCGAGGAGCCGCTCGACGTCGCCCACGAGCCCGTCGACGAGCTCCCGGGGCGGCCGGCGCGCGAGATCGGCCAGGCGCGCGATCTCCGTGGGAGGCGGTGACCGGAGCCGCTGCGGACGCCGACCGCCGTGTCGTACGCATTGTTTGCTATACTGCAAATAGGGAAACGACGGCGGGGAGGTGTCCATGATCACCGTTTTCGCGGTCTGCGCCGTGGTGGGTGTTGTGGTTCTGGTGGCGTCATTGATCTTGGGGGACATCGAGATCGGCGGGGCCGATATCGGTGGTCCGCACGCCGACGCCGGCCTGCCCTGGCTCAGCGCCCCCGCCCTCGCCGCGGCCGTCGGGGTCTTCGGTGTGGTCGGTTGGCCGCTCGCCGTGGGCACCTCGCTGCCGGTTCCGCTGGTCGCCGTGGTCGCCGCCACGGCCGGGGCGGGAGCGTACGGCGTGCTCATGCTGGTGCTGCGCGCGATGCGCCGCGCCCAGACGGGCACCGTCGCGGGGCTCTCCGCGGCCGTCGGCACCATCGGCGAGCTCAGCATGGCGATCCCGGCGGGGGGCTGGGGGCAGGTCAGGTACACGGACTCGGAGTCGGTGCGCGCCACCACCACCGCAGTCCTCGTCGATCCCGCCGCCGTCGCCGCGAGCGGCGCGCAGGTGCTGATCGTCGACGTCGACGGGGACCGGCTGGTCGTGCAGCCGCTCGACACACAGATGTGACCCGGACCGGGTCGTCCGAAGAGGAGGGAATCAATGACCGTTTCGATCCTGATCGCGGCCGGTGCCGCGGTGGTAGTGATCCTGTTGGCCCTGTGGATCTTCTTCCACAACTACATCAAGTCTCCGCCGGATCAGGTGGCGATCTTCACCGGCCGCGGCGAGATGAAGGTGGTGCGCGGTGGGGCGCGGTTCAAGGTCCCCGGTCTCGAGCGCGTGGACTACATGCCGCTGCGTCCGTTCGAGGTGCGCATCGCCCTCAACAACGCCCGCAGTATCGACGGCGTGCCCGTCGAACTGCAGGCCGTCGGACTGGTCCGCATCGGCACCACCGACGAGATGACCCGCACCGCCGCGCAGCGCTTCCTCACCGCGAACATGGCGGAGCTGGAGAACCAGATCAACGAGATCCTGGCCGGCAGCCTCCGGGGCATCGCGGCCACCATGACCGTCGAGCACCTCAACAGCAACCGCGAGGCCGGCCCGCGGCGTGGTCGAGGAGGCGGGCGGCGACCTCGCGCGGATCGGCATGGAGGTCGACATCCTCAAGATCGCCGGCATCGAGGATCGCAACGGCTACCTCGAATCGCTCGGCCAGAAGCGCATCGCCGAGGTCAAGCGCGACGCCGACATCGGCAAGGCGGAGGCCGAGCGCGACTCGCTGATCCGCTCCGCCGACGCCCGCCGCGCCGGCGAGATCGCCCAGACCGAAGCCGAGACGGCGATCGCCGAGGCGCAGCAGAGCCGCGACGTGCGCATCGCCCAGCTCCGCGCCCAGACCGAGGCGCAGAACGCCGAGGCGGATCAGGCCGGACCGCTCGCCAAGGCGAAGGCGGAGAAGAACGTCGGAATCGCGCTCGAGGAGGCCGAGGCCGCCCGCATCGAGGCCCGGACCGAGGTCGAGCGCAAGCGCCGAGCGCAGGCCGAGGCCGCGCTCGAGGCCGACGTGATCGCCCCCGCCGAGGCTCAGCGGCAGGCTGCCATCACCCGTGCCGAGGGTGAGCGCCAGTCGGCGATCCTCACCGCCGAGGCCCGCGCGAACTCGACCCGCCTGGACGGCGAATCGGCCGCCGACGCCCGCAAGTCGGCTGCCGCCGCCGTCGAGGCCGAGCTGCGTGCCGACGCCGCCGGCAAGCTCGCCCAGGCCGAGGTGCACGCCGAGTCGATCCGGCTCGAGGGCGAGTCCCAGGCGACGGCCCGCAAGTCCGCCGCGGAGGCGCTCGAGGCCGAGCTCCGGGCCGACGCGGCCGGCAAGCAGGCGCAGGCCGAGGCGTTCAACCAGTACGGCGCGGACGCCGCGCGGCTGCTGCTGGTGCCGCAGGTGTTGTCGATGATCGAGGGCGCGGTCCGCGCGCAGTCCGAGGCCACCGCCGCGATCGACAGCATCAACATCATCGGCGGCGGCCAGAATGACGCCACGGGCGGACTCCTGGGGCTGTCCGCCCAGTCCATCGCCTCCATCGTGGCGGCGCTGAAGGCCCAGGGTATCGACCTGGCCGGGCTGCTATCGGGCACCGAGGCCGGCGCTCCGGCCGTGCTCGGGGAGCCCGGGGCCGGGCCGGTCACCGTCGACGAGGAGTGACGCTCCCGTGAAACCCGGCGACGCCGAAGCCCTGCGCCTCGCGGTGGGCCTGCTGGAGCAACGCCTCCGGCAGCTGCCCGCCGCGGGGCTGCGGGGCTCGAGCTGTTCGTGCTCGCCGCGGTCGAGGCGCTCGGCGCCGCCGCGTTCCCGACCGCCATCGGGGACCGGCTCGACATGAAGCGCTCCAACGTCTCGACCGTCGTCGCGGACCTGCGGCGCCGGGGCTTCATCGTCTCGGATGCCGACGGTGCCGACGGCCGGCGTCGTCCCGTCGCCCTGACCGACCGGGGGAGGACAGCCCTGCACGCGCGCGACGCCGCCCAGGACGAGTGGCTGGTCCACGCGGGCGGCGAGCACCTCACGGCCGACGAGGCGGAGGCACTGCGCACGGCGATCCCGCTGGTCCTGCGGCTGGCGGGGGCATGAGAATCACGGCGAGTGCAAACCTGGTCGACGATCCCGCCCGGCGCTAGTGTCAGCCGCGTGAGTGGTCTCTTCTCCTTCCCGAATCCCGTCAACGAGTACGCGGCGCGCGCCGCCGCGGGCCTCGTCGTCGTCCTCGCGGTGGTGACGATCGTCGCCGGACAGTGGTGGCTCTACGCCGCGCTGGCGATCGGTTTCGCGCTCCGCGTCGCGGGCGGACCCCGGTATTCGCCGTTCGGCAGGCTGTCGGTGCACGTGATCGCGCCGAAGCTCGGTCCGGCCAAGCTGGTGCCCGGGCCGCCGAAGCGGTTCGCGCAGACCATCGGCCTCGTCTTCTCGACTGTCGCCCTGGTGCTGTACCTCACCGGGAGCCACGTCGCGGCGCAGGTCGTGCTGGGACTCCTCGTGGTGGCGGCGCTGCTGGAGTCGGCGGCGGGGGTGTGCCTCGGCTGCATCGCCTTCGGCTTCCTGCAGCGCCGGGGCGTGATCCCCGCGTCGGTGTGCGAGGCGTGCGCGGGCGTCAACACCACGCCGCCGACACTCACCGTGCCGCAGTAGCCGCGCACCACCGGACGAAAGAACGCCGCCGCGGATCGCTCCGCGGCGGCGTTCGTCTGTCAGGGGCTCAGATCTGGCCGACGATCTCCTCGGCCCACTCGACGGCCTTCTCGTCCACATCGTCGGTGCCGGAGTTGTCGTGCTCGAAACGGTCGCCCACCTGCGTGGCGCCGAGCCCCGTGAGGTGCTCCACGATGGTCTTCCCGGCGGCGTTGTAGGTGTCGACGTAGATGGTGTCGCCCAGGCCGAAGACCGCGAAGCGAGGCCGGTGAGATCTGGCGCGGCCTCGAGCAGGTCCTCGAAGAACTCGGTGGAGCCGGCAGGCAGCTCTCCCTCGCCGTACGTGGCGCACGAGAAGACGTGGAAGTCCGCGGGGTCCAGCGCGTCGATCTCGCCGTCCATCATGTCGTGCAGCTCGACGGGGCCGGCCTTGGCGAACACGGTGTACATGGCGTTCGCGGCGCCCTCGGCGGTGCCGGTCGAGGAACCGTAGAAGATGTGAACAGACATGGGCAGCAGTCTAGCCACGCGACGACCGCGACCGTGAGCGGCGTCGCGCAGGTGTGACGTTCTACGCTTCGTGGATGCCCTACGCCACGCTCGATGACGGTACCCGGCTCGCGTACGACGTGCATCCCGGTGCCTCCGGCGCGGACGGGCCCGGGGTGTTGCTGTTCGCCGGTCAGGCGCTGGCGGGGAGCTCCTGGTCACCGCTGGTGGAGGCTTTCCGCGCGGCGGGCCCGGTGGTCGTGTTCGACCATCGCGGGATCGGCGCCAGCGACGACGCGTTCCCGCGCGGATGGAGCACGCGGGACTGCGCCCGCGACGCGGTCGGCGTGCTCGACGCGGCGCGCTCCGCCGGTGGGATCGGCGACCGGGTGGACGTGTACGGCTTCTCGATGGGCGGCCGGGCTGCGCAGTGGCTCGCCGCCGACCATCCCGATCGGGTGCGCCGCCTGATCCTGGGCGCGACCACCGTGGGCGACCGGCACGGCGTGGAACGGCCCTCCGACGTCCTGCGCATCCTCGTCCGCTCCGACCGGCGGGCTCTGCTCGAGCTGTTCTTCCCGCCGGACTGGCTCGAGAGCCACCCCGAGTCGGCCGAAGCGATCCTGGCCCGTCCGCGCTCGCTGCCCGCGCAGCGCGCGCACTTCGCGGCCAGCACCGACCACGACGGGGCCGCCGCGCTGCCGAGGATCGAGGCGCCCACGCTCGTCCTGCACGGCGCCGAGGACCGCATGTGCCCGGCCGGGAACGCCGAAATCCTCCGCGCGGGCATCGACGGTGCGCGGATGCGCGTGTATCGGGGAGCCCGCCACGGCTACCATCTGCAGGAGCCCGCGGCCACCGTCGACGCCCTGGACTTCCTCACCGCGCCCTGAGGGCTGCTGTTACGGTCCAGGAATGACGGACTTCGGCTCCTTTCAGGACGGCATCTATGCGGAGGGGCTGCTGGCGAAGCACCGCCGGTTCCCGTACACCTTCGTCGATCTCGAGGAACGTGCGCGGCAGGTGCTCGACCACGCCACCTTCGACTACGTGCGTGGTGGCGCCGGCGACGAGACCACGCAGGACGTCAACGTCACGGAGCTGCGACGCTACGGATTCGTGCCGCGGATGCTGCGCGACCGCAGCGTGCGCGACATGTCGACCACCTTCCTCGGTGCGGAACTCGAGGCCCCCGTCGTGCTGTGCCCCGTCGGCGTCAACGGACTGGTGCATGAGGGCGGCGACCTGGCGGTGGCGCGCGCCGCCAGCGCGCTCGGCGTCGCCGCGATGTACTCCACGCTCTCGGAGGCGCCGCTGGAGGAGGTCGCCGAGGCGCGGGGCGACTCCTTCGCCGCGTTCCAGCTGTACCCCACCAAGGATGATCGGCTGACCGACAACCTGGTGCGCCGCGCCGACAAGGCGGGCTTCGACGCGCTGACCATCACCCTGGACACCGGCAGCCTGGGCTGGCGGCCGCGACCTGCGTAACGGGTACATCCCGTTCCTGCGCGGCCGGTGCCTCGCCAACTACCTCACCGACCCGCGGTTCATCGAGCTGTGCGGGGTGGACGCTCCGCCGCCGCTGCACGCGGGGATCGTGTGGTCGTCGCTGTTCAGCAAGCCGACGTTCTCCTGGGACGACATCGCGCGCATCCGTCGCACCACCGACCTGCCGATCATCCTCAAGGGTATCTGCCACGCCGACGACGCGCGCCGTGCCGCTGCGGAGGGCGTGGACGCGATCGCGTGCTCGAACCACGGCGGCCGGCAGGCCAACGGCGGCCTGCCCGCGATCGGCCATCTCGAGGAGGTCCTCGACGGTGTCTCCTCGGCCGGCCTGCCCGTCACCTTCGACAGCGGCGTCCGCGACGGCGTGGACATCCTGCGCGTCGTCGGTCTCGGCGCGACCCTCGCGGGGATCGGCCGACCGTACGTCTATGGGCTGACCATCGGCGGTGCCGAGGGCGTGGAGCACGTGGTGCGGTCGATGCTGGCCGAAGCCGATCTCACGATGGCCGCGGACTGCCTGACCTCGCTCGCCGATCTGCGCGTCGTCAAGCGGTGACCGGTGCCGGGGAGGTGGTGAGCGGGCCGGACTTCGACTGGTTCGGGTTCGAGGACGCGGTCTGCGAGGAGCTGCGGTCCGTCGCCCGGGCGTTGGTCTACCAGGCCGACGGGGAGCTGCCCTACGCCTACGTGCTCACCGCCTTCTACGCCGAGCGCGGGAGCGTGATCCACCTGCCTTACCCGGCCCTGGGCACCGTCGAATCCGTTCCGCCGCGGGAGTTGTGGGACCCGCCCGGGTGGCCCTGCTCGGACGACGGGTGGGCCGAGCGGCCCCGCTCGACGCGTGGCAGGACCGCCTCAACGAGGCGGTCGAGGGGCTCGACGGTGCCGCCTGGGACGCGGCGTACGCCCGGTACGGGCACGCCCTGCTCGGGGCGATGCGGCGCGCGAAGGCCGAGCTCGTGGCGGAGGATGCGCTGCCGTCGCAGGTCGTGTGCCTGCTCGACGACGAGGACGAGGTGCTGCTCGCGAAGTCCGCCTCGGCACAGGAACTTCGGCGGTGGCGCGCGGCGCGGCCGAAGTAGCGTCGGGGCGGGCATCACGCTCACGCCGGGGTACCGCGTGCCTACAGGGAGCCGCGTGGCGGTCGCCGCGGGGCGGTTTCAACCGCGCGAGTACTCCACGACCACGGGTGCGTGATCGGAGAGACGCCGGTCGGGGGAGGGCTCCTTGTCGACGGTCACGGAGGTCGCGGCCCGCGCCAATCCCGGTGTGGCCAGGTGGTGGTCGATGCGCCAGCCGACGTCCTTGGTGAACGAGGCTCCGGCCCAGCTCCACCACGACAGCGGGCCGGGACGGTCGCCGTGCACACGGCGGACCACGTCCACCAGGCGCCGCGGCCCGAGCTGCGCGCCGAACCAGTCGCGCTCCTCGGGCAGGAAGCCCTCCATCTTCTGCGTGGGTCGCCAGTTGGTCACGTCGTGCGGCAGGTGCGCGATGTTCAGGTCGCCGAGCAGGAGGAACTCCCGGCCGGAGGCGAGGGCGGACCGTCGGGATCGGTCCAGTTCCCGCCCGAACGCGGAGAGGAAGGCCATCTTCCGTTCGAACTTCGCTCCGCCGTCGGGCTTCTCGCGCATGCTGCCGGGCCTCTGCAGGTGCGCGGGAGGCCGCCCTTGGGCAGATAGAGGCAGGCGACGGTGAGGCCGGACAGGTCCGCTTCGACGTACCGGCCCTCGTGCGCGAACGCCTTCAGGCCGCGGGCGCGGGGTGGGTGCGTCGCCCACGTCCGCACGTCCGACGGTGCCTCCCGGCTCAGGATCGCGACGCCGTTGCGCCCCGGGATCGAGCCGTGGTCGACGGCCGCGTGGTACCCGGCGAACGCACCGAGTTCGAAGGCGGGCAGCGCAGTTCCTGCAGGGCCACCACGTCGCAATCGCGGCCGTTGAGCCAGGCGTCGAACCCCCGCCGCCGGGCGGCGCGGATCCCGTTGACGTTGAAAGACGCGACCCGCAGCGGTGCCGGCGTCAGGGCGCCGTCGCCGTGCTCGAGGGTCGATGAGGATCTTGGCGTGCACCTCGGGGTCACCCAGGGCGTCGAACGCCGCGCTCACCCCGCCCAGTCCGACGGTGCCCGTGACCAGCGGCCTCACGTCGACCTTGCCGTCCGCCATCATGTGGAGCGTGTCGTGGAACTCGCCGGGGTCGTATCCGAAGACGAACCTCAGGTCGATCTCCTTGTTGCCGGCGAGCGCGGGCATGAACGTGTCGGGCTCCATGCAGACGCCCACCACGATCACCCGGGTGCGCAGCGGCGCTGCCTCGATGATCGAGTTGATCATCCCCGGCACCCCGACGCACTCGAACACCACAGGGCCCGAGGGGGTCTCGCCGATCTTATCGGCGAGGCGGAACACGTGCCACCAGGGGAGGGCCCGGGGACGAGCGTGAGCTTGTCCATCGTGCTCACGCCCATCTTGAACAGGTCGCTGGCCCTGCGGATCTCGTTGCGGGGCTGCTCGTAGGCGTCCCACGGCTGCTGCTCGCGCGGATCCACGACCACGTGCGCGCCCATCTGCTTCGCCAGCGCCCGGCGGCCGGGCGAAGTCACTGGCGATGATCCTCTTCACCCCGGAGGCGCGGAGCATCGAGATCACCGCGAGGCCGATGGGGCCGCAGCCGATCACGATCGCCGGCCTCCCGCGGCCCACTTCGGCGCGGCGCACCGCGTGCCAGGCCACGGCCATCGGCTCGGTGAGCGCGGCCTCCTCGTCGGACAGTTTGCCGGGAACCGGCATCGTCATCGACTCCTGGACGAGCACCTGCTCGGCGTACGACCCCGGGGCCCGCTCCGACAGGCCCACGAGCTGCGGCTCACTGCCGACCATGACGGTGGGCAGCGCGACGACGCGGGTGCCCTCGGCCCAGCGCTTGCGGCAGCCGGGTCCGTACTCGGCGACCGTGCCCACGAACTCGTGGCCCATGACGATCTTCTGGTTCATGCGCAGCGCGTCGGGGTAGCCGGCCTTCGCGGCGAGGTCGGAGACCAGGTCCGCGTGGTGCCGGGCATGCAGGTCGGACCCGCAGATCCCCGTGCGGGTCACGTTGAGGAGTACCTGGCCACGCGCGGGGCTCAGGGCGGGCAGGTCTTCGACGGTCAGCTGGCCCTCGGTGCACACGACTGCTTTCATACATCCGAGAATAACCGGCCGGCGCTGCGCGACCGGCGCTCGCCCGAGGGCTGGCTGGGCGGGGGTGCGCGAAGCGGGTCTCCTGGTTCGATGAGTGGGTGAGCGCATCGGAATCCCCCGCACCGTCTCCGCCTCCCGCGACATCGCGGCGCCGGCGGACCTGCTGTTCGAGTTGATCGCGGATCCCGCGCGGCAGCCGGAATGGGACGGCAACGACAATCTCGACGCCGCCCCCGAGGGGCAACGGGTCCGGGCGATCGGCGACGTGTTCCGGATGCGCTTGACCAACGAGCAGGTCCGCGAGAACCGGGTCACCGAGTTCGAGGAGGGCCGACGCATCGCCTGGCTGCCGGCGCCCGTCGGCGAGCCGGCGCCCGGGCATCTCTGGCGGTGGGAGCTCTCGCCGCTGCCGGACGGCGGTACCCGCGTCACGCACACCTACGACTGGACCGATCTGCGGGACGAGCAGCGTCTCCCGCGTGCCCGCGCGACCACCGCGGACCGTCTGGCCGCCTCCCTGGACCGGCTGGCCGCGCTGACCGAGGGCCGGTGACCGAGCTCCGTCGGACGCTCGGCGTCGGCGACGCGGTCGCCGTCGGTCTCTCGGCGATGATCGGCGCGGGTGTGTTCGCGGCGTTCGGGCCCGCGGCGGCGGCTGCGGGGTCGGCGCTGCTCGCGGGCCTGGCCGTCGCCGCCGTCGTGGCCTATTGCAACGCGAGCAGCTCCGCCCGGCTCGCGGCGTTGTACCCGCGGTCGGGCGGCACGTACGTGTACGGCCGCGAGCGACTGGGCCCGTTCTGGGGACACCTCGCGGGGTGGAGCTTCGTGGTCGGGAAATCGGCCTCCTGCGCGGCCATGGCGCTGACCGTGGGGCATTACGCCTGGCCGCAGCACACGCACGCCGTCGCGGTGGGTGCGGTCATGGCCATCACCGCGCTCAACCTGTGCGGGGTCGAGCGGTCGGCGCGCGCCGCGCGGATCGCCGTGGCCCTGGTGGTCGCGGTGCTGGCCGCCGTCGCGGTCGCTGCGTTCACCTCCGGCGGCGCCGACGCGTCCCGGGTGCTCGACGGTGCCGCCGGCGGCCCGTTCGGTGTTCTCCAGGCCGCGGGCCTGCTGTTCTTCGCGTTCGCCGGCTACGCCCGGATCGCGACGCTCGGTGAGGAGGTCCGCGATCCGCAGCGGACGCTGCCGCGTGCGATCTTCACGGCGCTGGCGGCGACCCTCGTGGTCTACGCCGTGCTGGGGTTCGCGCTCCTCGCGGCCCTCGGCCCGGCGGGACTCGCGGCTGCGGGAGCGCCGGTCGCCGACGCCGCACGGGCTGTGGGGTTCCCCGCCGCGTTCGTCACCGTCGCGGCCTGCGTGGCGGCGATCGGCTCGCTCCTCGCGCTCGTCCTGGGGGTCTCGCGCACCACGCTGGCGATGGCGCGCGACGGGCACCTGCCCCGGCCGCTTGCCGCGGTCGACGCTCGGCGCGGAGTCCCGGTGCGCGCCGAGCTCGCGGTCGGCGCCGTCGTCGCGGTTGCGGCGGCGATGGTCGACCTGCGGTCGGCGATCGGGTTCTCCTCGTTCGCGGTCCTGGTCTACTACGCGGTGGCCAACGCGTCGGCGTGGACCCTGTCCACCGCGTGGACGTCGCGCGTCGTGCCGGCGGTCGGGCTGGCCGGATGTCTGTCGGTCGCGCTGTCGCTGCCCGCGGGCGCGGTGTCCGTGGGCATGATCGTCCTCGCGGCGGGCGCTCTCGCCTACACCGTGACGCGCCCTGGCAGCCGGTCTGACACAGCGCCTTGAGCCGGCCCGCGCGCTGATAGCCCCAGCCGCGGTCCGTGGAGTGCGTGATCAGCCCGGCACCGCGGGGCGCGGGACCGAACGGGCGGGCAGGGCGGCGAACAGATCCGCGAAATCGCGGTTCAGCCCGCCCGCGCGTGATCCCGGCCACCGCGCCCCGTCGGGTGGACTCGGGGCGCGGTCACAACCGGGCGTCGACCGCGTCGGGCCAGGCGGAGCGGTCGAGGCCGTGAGCGGCGAGCAGCGCGAGGGCGATCCGTTCGATCCCGAATCCGAGGCAGGAGCTGTGGGCGGGGGCGCCGTCCACCGTGGTGATGCCGAACCGGGTTCCGAAGTGGTCGCGATGGTAGTTGCTGGACGCCACCGCGACGCCGGGCAGATCCTCGCCGTAGAGCGGCACGATCAGCTCGCTCTTGAGGTCGTCGGCGGACTGGTCGGCGGCGAGCAGACGGCCCGCCCGGCCGAAGAACGGGTCCGTGGCCGCGACCCGTCGCACGTCGAGACCGAGCCCGGTGAGGAGTCCGGCGGCGCGGGCCGCCCAGCTGTCGCGGTGCGCGATCGCGGCACGGTCCGATCCGACCCGCACGACCTCGTGCATCCGGAAGGACTGCAGCCGGGCGGGATCGACCGACGGTTCATGGCGGTAGCAGTGGCCCGTGACGTCCACCCAGGCGCCGTCGCGCGGCAGCTCGCCGGCCAGCGTGGGGTACACGGAGTGGCATGCGGACGGGACGAGCGCGACCTCGCTCGCGTGGAAGTGACCGCCCCAGTCGTGCCCGGCATCCCGGCCGGCGAGCAGCAGGCGGTGCTCGGCGTCGCCCCGGTGTACGTGGACACTGCGGCGCTGAGCTGAGGGAACGACGCGACGTAGTCGGTGCGGTCGAGGTTCTCGCGCGGCATGACAGGGGGAACGCCAGGACCGTGGCAGCGCCGCCGTGCACCGAGGCCACGGTGGCGGAGATCAGCGCGTCGATCCGCTGGGTGAGGCGCTCGAACTCCGCCCCGCGCCCGTACACCCCGTCCACCCCGGTCGGGACCAGGTGACCGGCGTCGAACAGGGCTGCGCGGAACTCGCGATGGCGCTCGTGCAGGTCAGCACTGTCGAGCGCACGCGTTGTCGTGGCCTGGGTCATTCCGCCTCACCTCCCCGGGTACAGAGCTGCCGTCACTGCAACACGTTACCAGGATAGGGTGAACTACGGCGCCGCCCGGATCGCGAACGCAAAGTGTGGAGCGGGTCGGAGCGTCGCAGCGGAGGGGATGTCGTGGACCAGGCGATTCGCCGGATCGCGGCCCGTCACGGACGGTTGTCCGTGGCGATCGAGACGGTTGCGGGCGACGACGACCTGTACGCGCTGGGGCTCACGTCGCACACCGCAGTGAATGTGATGCTGACCGTCGAAGACCGGTTCGCGATCAAGTTCTCATACTCGTGCATGACGAAATCCACGTTCGCGACAGTGGATTCACTGTCGGCGGCGGTCCGCGAGCACGGCGGCGCGTGTCGCTGCGCGGCGGGGTTCGGCCCCGGCGAGGCGGCCGTCGTCACCGAACCGCGGCTCACCGTCGAACTGCGCGGGGTGTCGGCCGAGCGCCCGCCCGGGCCCGGGCCGTGGTGCCGCCCGGGATCGATCCGCCGCGCCTGAGCCCGCGGCGGGTGTCCCCGGTCGGGACGCGAAAGGGCGCCGCCCCGATGCGATCGTGCCGGCGGCACGAACGGTGATCATCGACGGGCGGCGCCCTTCGGTGGGGCAGGCGTCCTAGGAGACGGTGGCCTTACCGTCGCGGAACGTGATCGTCCCGTTCTGGAAGGTCTGCTTGATGGCGCCGTTCTCCGCGGTCTCGTCGCTGGTGGGGTAGCCCAGCTTGCCGGTCTCGTGGCCGGCCTCGCCCCACTTGTCGCCGATCACGCCGTGCACGACGTGCGCGCCCGATGCCTGCGACCAGTAGATCGTCCCGCCCTTGAGGGTCAGGTACTTGCCCTTGCCGTCCGGCAGTGGCGAGACGGGGCCGAGCGGGGCGCCCAGGTAGCCCTTCTCGTAGCCGTACTTCGCGTACTCGGCGACGATCGGCGCGTCGGTCAGCGTGACCTCGGTGCCACCCGGTGTGGCGATCTTCGTCGAGGGAACTGCCGGCTTCGACTCGGAGCCGGCGCCGCCCGCACCGTTGGCGCCGCTGGCACCCGCGCCGTTAGCCCCGCCCGTGGCGCCGGCGGCCGCGCTGCCCGCGGCGGCCGTCGCGTCGCTCGCCGCGCTGCCTGCGGCGGCGGTCGCGTCGCTCGCTGCGCTGCCTGCGGCCGCGGTGGCGTCGCTCGCCGCATCCTTGGCTTCGTTGCATGCGGTCAATCCGGCGGTCAGCGCGACGGCGGCGGCTACTGCACCGAGCGTCCGTGTGATCCGAGTATTCATGTGAACTCCCTTCGACAGGGTGAATTGAACGCCCGGTATGTAACCACACTATTGAGTGATTTTCAGCGGGGACGCACGGTTTGTATCTGATTCACCGTTCCGATCGGCCCGGTGCTGTCGTATATGACCGAACTCGTGAGCCCGACCCCGTTCGGGCCGGTCGAGACGCGCGTGTCGAATCCCAGTCCGTCGCCGACGGGCTCGCGAAACAGGTGGGCCGTCAGGTCGAGGTTCGGGTACGCCACGTCCGCGGGACCGAAGCGGGGCGTCATCCCGTTCGCGATGTCGAAGAATCTGGCCGCCCGGGCGACGGGCCGACGGTTCGTCATCGAGGAGCGGGACGTCCGAGTGCACCCAGTAGGCGGCGCGTCCGGGGCGCGTTTGCACCCGGCGCGCGCGGTGGAGGCGATGTATCCCCGGGCCAGACGGTGCTGGGACTCCATTCCGGCATCTCGGAGGCCGGCGGGAGGGGTCGAACTCGGTGCCGGCGATCGCGGCGGTCTCCCGCTCGTCGAGCAGCCACGCGCGGAGGACGAGGGCGGGGCGACCACCGTGGCTCAGGGTGGCCTCGACGAGTTCGATGGTGCGCCCGGGGCGGATCATCCGGACGTCGACGTCGACCACGTCCATCGGCAGCGTGCCGAGGATGTCGTACGACAGGCGCGCGATGCGCAGCCCGTCCCCTGGGCGCCGGGCGTCGCGGTCGCGTTCCACCTCGTGGGCGAGTAGCCCCATCGGGGGAGCGATGTGCTGCTCGGCGGTGTTCCATCCGCCGGAGACGTGTTCGGTGGGGCGGAACGCAGTCGAGGCGACCCGGTCGAAGTACGGCATGGCGGTGAGCCTACGCGTCCGACCGGCGCGAATTCGCATTAGGGTTAATAATCAGTAACCGAAGTCCGGAGGCCGGCAACGCGCCGCGCCCCGCACGCCGGGCGGGCGTGCGGGGCGCGGTTGTCCGGCCGAGGAAGAGGATCAGGCCTTCACGTCGAACCGGTCTGCGTTGGACAGCTTCGTCCAGGCGGCGACGAAGTCGTTCACGAACTTCTCGCCGGCGTCGGCGGCGCCGTACACCTCGGCGATCCCGCGAAGGATCGAGTTCGAACCGAAGACGAGATCGGCGCGCGTAGCGGTCCACTTCTTCTCTCCGGTGGCCCGGTCGGTACCCACGTAGGTCGAGTCGTCGTCCGAGGCCGGGGCCCACTTGGTCGACATGTCGAGCAGGTTCACGAACCAGTCGTTGCTGAGCGTGCCGGGGCGGTCGGTGAAGACGCCGGCCTCGGAGCCGCCGAAGTTGTTGCCCAGCACGCGGAGCCCGCCGATCAGTGCAGTCATCTCCGGGGCGGTGAGGCCGAGCAGGTTCGCCTTCTCGACGAGCAGGTACTCCGCTGGCATGGGCGCGCCCTTCGCGACGTAGTTGCGGAAGGCGTCGAACCGCGGCTCGAGCACCGCGAAGGACTCGATGTCGGTGTCCGCCTGCGTGGCGTCGGTGCGGCCCGGGGTGAACGGGATCGTCACGTCGACGCCCGCGGCCTTCGCCGCCTGCGCCACGCCCGCGTTGCCCGCGAGGACGACCACGTCGGCGAACGAGACCTTCTTGCCCGACTCCGCGTTGAAGGCCTCGACGACGCCCTCGAGCGTGCGGATGACCTGCGCGAGCTCGTCGGGCTCGTTGACCTCCCAGCCGGCCTGCGGCTGCAGGCGCAGACGGCCGCCGTTGGCGCCGCCGCGCTTGTCGGTACGGCGGAACGACGAAGGCGGCCCATGCGGTCTTCACCAGCTGTGCGGTGGTCAGGCCGGTGGCCAGGATCCGCTCCGTGATGGCGTCGGCGTCCGCCGCGTCGATCGGCGCCCCCTCGGGTGCCGGGATCGGATCCTGCCAGAGGTGCTCGGTCTTGGGGACCAGCGGTCCGATGTAGCGCGAGGTCGGACCCATGTCGCGGTGGAGCAGCTTGAACCAGGCCTTGGCGAAGGCGTCGGCCAGCTCCTGCGGGTTGTCGAGCCAGCGCTTGGTGATCTCGCCGTAGATCGGATCGAACCGCAGCGACAGGTCGGTGGTCAGCATCGACGGATGCGTCTTGGCCGTGCCGAAGGCCTCCGGCACCGAGTTGGCCCAGCCGCCGTCCTTCGGGCGCCACTGGTTCGCGCCCGCGGGGCTCTGGAAGAGTTCCCACTCGTTGCTGTAGAGGATCTCGAGGAAGCTGTTGTCCCATTTGGTCGGGGTGTGCGTCCAGATGACCTCGAGGCCGCTGGTGACGGCGTCCTTGCCGACGCCGGTTCCGTTGTGGCCCTTCCAGCCCAGGCCCTGCTGCTCCATCGGGGCGGCCTCCGGCTCGGGGCCGTTCTCCGCCGGGCCCGCGCCGTGCGTCTTGCCGAAGGTGTGGCCACCGACGATGAGTGCCGCTGTCTCCTCGTCGTTCATCGCCATGCGACCGAAGGTCTCACGGATGTCGTCCGCGGCGGCCATGAAGTCCGGAACGCCCTCGGGGCCTTCGGGGTTGACGTAGATCAGGCCCATGTGAGTGGCGCCGAGCGGCTGGTCCAGATCGCGCTTGCCCGAGAAGCGGCCGTCCGAGCCGAGCCAGGTGTGCTCCGGGCCCCAGTAGACGTCCTCGGGCTCCGCGACGTCCGCGCGACCGAAGGCGAAGCCCTCGGTGGTGAAGCCCATGTCCTCGAGGGCGACGTTGCCCGCGAACAGGATCAGGTCGGCCCAGGACAGCTTGCGGCCGTACTTCTGCTTGACGGGCCACAGCAGGCGGCGCGCCTTGTCCAGGCTGACGTTGTCGGGCCAGCTGTTGAGCGGCGCGAAGCGCTGCAGGCCGGCGCCGCCGCCGCCGCGGCCGTCAGCGGTCCGGTAGGTGCCGGCGGAGTGCCAACTCATACGGATGAAGAGCGGGCCGTAGTGGCCGAAGTCCGCGGGCCACCAGTCCTGCGAATCGCGCATGACGGCGATGAGGTCGGCGCGCACCGCGTCGACGTCGAGGGTGGCGACCTCGGCGGCGTAATCGAAGTCGGCGCCGAGCGGGTCGGCCTCGGCGGGGTTGTTGGCGAGCACCTTCAGGTTGACCTCATCAGGCCACCAGTCGCGGTTGCCGCCGCCGGCCACCGGCGGGCGCAGCGACCCGTGGGCGACGGGGCAGCCGCCGTTCGTCTGTTCCTGGGGGGAGGTGGTCTGATCCTCGGACACGGCGTTCCTCTCGGGTACGGATGTGTGTACGGCTGGTACATCTCGGCGCGGCCGCGGGCTGGCGGGGCGCTCGGAACCCACCATACGTCCGCCCGCCGACAGAATCCAGCTTTTCTGGAAATATTCCAGTTATCGAGGAAAGTCGTGGTAGACGGGCCTATCGGTCCGGTAGGAACTGCCTATCGACGCCGATTTCCGGTGCCGAACTCGCGGGCGATCGCGTCGAGCAGCGCGGGGTACCGGCGCGCCTCGGGGTGCCCGCCGGGCTTGCCGCTCGACACCACCGCTGCGGCGAGGTCGCGGTCCGGGTCGGCCCACATGGCGATCTCCGTCAGCCCCGTGTGCCCGAAGGCGTTCGGCGCGTGGCGACCGAACGGACCGAAGCGCTCGGACCCGAGCATGTAGCCCGTTCCCCAGCGCAGCGGCGCGCCGCCGTCGCGAAGTCCGGCCGGAGGCGCCGGGCCTGCCGCGTGGCCGCGGCGAGCGTCTCCGGGCGGAGCACGCGGACGCCGTCGAGCTCCCCGCCGCGCCGGAGGATCTCGGCGAACCGCGACAGTTCCGCCGCGTTGGACACCAGATTCGACGACGGGACGATCCCGGTCAGGAACTGCGGCGAGTTCGACATCGGGACGATCTGCTGCATGGTGCCGCCGACCACCTTCCGGAACGCGGCCTCGATCGCGGGCGGCGCGGGTGTACCCGTGGCGTAGCTCAGGCCCACGGCGGGCACGTCGTCGGTGCCACTCGAAGTTCGTCCACCGGAAGCCCAACGGGCCCAGGATCTCCGAGGCGGCGATGTCGCGGATCGTGCGCCCGGTGGCGGCGAGGACCAGCTCGCGGACCAGCGGGCCCCAGGTCAGCGCGTGGTAGAAGTGCAGCCGGCCAGGGGAGTAGACGGGCTTGATGCCCGCGAGCATCGCGCGCGTGTACTCGCTGTCCTCGGACCGCCGCAGGTCCGGCTTGGGTCCGGTGTTGATCGGGATCCCCGCGCTGTGGGTCAGCACGTGCCGCACCGTGATCCGGTCCTTGCCGTCGCTGGTGAACTCGGGCATGTAGTCGGCGACCCGGGCATCGAGCGCGAGGTCGCCCCGCTCGATCAATCGGTGCAGCACCGTGACCGCCACGCCCTTGGCGGTGGAGTACGTGCAGAACGGGGTGTCGACGGTGACCGGTACCGGTTCGGCGCTCTCGCGCGGTTCCGGCCGCGACGGTGCCGCCCGGCCCGGTCCGAAGACGGGGCCGTTGCCGCGAGCGTGCCCGATCGCTCGGTTGAGCACGACGCGGCCGCCCCGGCGCACGCACACCTGGATCGCGGGCTGCATTCCCGCCGCGTACCACGACCGCGCCGCGAGCCACCCGCTCGACCGCACGCGGGTCCACCTCGCCATGGTCCTCGGGGCCGCGATCGGTGACCGAGTCCAGATCGCGGGGGATCCGGATGCGGCCCTCCGCGGGGTTGTCGGTGACGAAGGCCGATGGGCCGACGGTATCGGTGCTCACGGCCCGAGCCTACGGACCGACGGCTAGATTGACGCGGTGACTCGTGCCGCCACCGTCCTCAAGCTCGCCTACGCCGCCCTCGCCGCCGTGGACACGACGCTCTCGGCGTCGTCGCGGCCAGCGCGGCATCGCGCGCGGCGGTACACCAAGCCGCTGCTGCTCCCGGTGCTCGCCGCGTCGTTCGCCGCCGACCCGCGGGCCCGGCGGTCGCCGCTGCGACGCACGACGCTCGCCGGTCAGGCCGCCGGCTGGGTGGGCGACGTCGCCCTCCTCGGCGACGAGCCGCGGCACTTCGCGCTCGGTGCCTCGGCGTTCGCGACGGGCCACGCCGCCTACATCACCGGGCTCCTGGCCGAGCGCGACCCCGCCGCGTCGCTCGCGCGTCCGGCCACCGTCGAGGCCCTGTGGGCGGTGGGCGCCCCGCGGACGCTGGTGGCCGCGTACCGGACAGAACCCCTCCTCGCCCCGGTCCTCGCCGGCTACTCCGCCCTCCTCGCGGTACCGCCGCGGCGGCGACCGTGCTCGGCCCGCAGATCCTGCGGGTGCGCGCCGCGCCACTCTCGCGGGGGCGGGGCTGTTCCTGCTCAGCGATTCGATCCTGGGCCTGCGCAAGTTCGTCCTCGCCGACCCGCCCGCCTGGCTCGAGGGCGCCGTGATGGCGACGTACTGTTCGGCCCAGTTCCTCCTCGCCGACGGTGCCGCCCGCGCCGGTGCGCACTGCGCCTAGCGATCGCGCCTTGACCCTCACGGTGTCAGGCGACAGTGTGGAGTCCGTGACCGACACCCCGGATCTCCTTCCCATCGGCAGGTTCTCCTCGCTGAGCCGGATCAGCGTGCGCATGCTGCGCCACTACGACGCGCACGGCGTCTTGGTGCCCGCGGACATCGACGCGAGCAACGGCTACCGCCGGTACGCACCGGCGCAGCTCTCCGAGGCGGCGGCGATCCGCCGGCTGCGGGACGTGGGATTCGGCGTGTCCGCCATCGGGGCCCTCCTGGCCGTCCGCGGCACCCCGGCGTTCGACGAGGCCCTGCGCGCGCAGCGCCTCGATCTCGCCGCGGCCGTGGACGACGCAGTGCTGCGGCTCCGCCTCATCGACACCCTCATCCAGGAGCCCACCATGACCGACACCCAGGAACGCGCCGCACTGACCGTGCTGCCGGCCCAGACCATCGTGTATCTGCGAGACACGGTTCCCGATTACGCCGGCGAGGGGCTGCTGTGGCAGCGCTTCCTTCCCGCTCTGCAGGAGCGGGGGATCGTATGCGGCGAACCCGGCGGTTGCATCGAACACGACGACGAGTTCCGCGAGAGCGACGTCGACGAGTCGGTGTTCCTGCCCGTACCGGAGGGCACCGCGGCGGCGGCTCCGCTCGGGGTGCTCTCCGCACCGGAGCGCCGCGTCGTGACGGCGACCGTCGCGGGTCCGTACCCCCAAGCGATCGGGCGCGCGCACGAACTGATCACCGCGTACGTCTCCGCCCACGGCCTCGAGCTCTCGCGCACCCCGGGCGATCCGGCGACGCATCACTTCAACATCTACCTCAACGATCCGTCGACGGTGCCCGAGGAGCAGTTGCGGACCCGGGTCGTGGTGCCGGTCCGATAGGTCAGTGCTCGGCGGGGGCGCCGCGGACCTTGCCGATCAGGTGCACGATCACCACGACCACGGCGCCCACCGCGAGCCCGAACAGCGCGGAGCCGAGGGTGTTCGCGAGCCATCCCGACGGAGCCGATGGACGCGATCAGGTCGTGCGCCCACTCCTCGAAGTGGTGAACGACGGAGTACGGCCAGTGCCAGCCGAGCTCGTCGAGCCCGACGAGCAGGATGTGCCCGCCCACCCAGCACATCGCGACGATGCCGACGTTGGCGAGGACCGCCAGTGCCTTCGGCATCGCCTTGACCAGCGCGGTGCCGATGCGGCGGCTCGCCTCGGACGGCCGCTCGGCCAGCGCGAGGCCCACGTCGTCCATCTTGACGATGGCGGCGACGACGCCGTAAACGAGGGCGGTGATGACGAGCGCGACCACGATCAGGATCAGCGCCCGCGACAGGAGGGTCTCGTTCGCGACCTCGTTCATCGCGATCACCATGATCTCCGCGGAGAGGATGAAGTCGGTGCGGATCGCGCCGCTCACGACGGTGTCCTCGTCGACGGCGCTGCCGTCGGAGGACGACGGTGCCTCCACCTCGCCGTGGCCGGAGACCTTCTCCCAGATCTTCTCGGCACCCTCGAAGCACAGGTACGTACCGCCGATCATGAGGATCGGCGTGAGGGCCCACGGGGCGAGCCAGCTCAGCAGCAGGATTGCGGGCAGGATGAAGATCAGCTTGTTGCGCAGGGAGCCCTTGGCGATCCGCGCGACGATGCTCAGCTCCCGTTCGGGCTTGATCCCCTGCACGTAGCGCGGCGTGACCGCGGTGTCATCGACGACCACGCCCGCGGCCTTGACGCTCGCCCGCCCGGCGGCCGCGGCCACGTCGTCGACCGACGCGGCGGCCAGGCGCGCCAACGCGGCGATGTCGTCGAGCAGGGCAGCGAGTCCTCCGGCCATGGCGCTCAGCCTAGCGGAGGGGGCCGGTATGCCGGTCTGCCTGCTGCCACGACGGAGAAAGGACCATAATGGGTCTCGCTGACAGAGCGAAGTCCCCATAACTGACACATCCAGTAGAGCCGGGAGAGTAATGACCGACCAGAAGCAGACCATCATCTACACGTTGACCGACGAGGCACCGCTGCTCGCGACCGCGTCGTTCCTGCCCATCATCCGGACCTTCGCCGGTCCCGCCGGCATCGACGTGCAGACCAGCGACATCTCGGTCGCCGCCCGCATTCTGGCCACCTTCCCGGAGCGCCTGACCGACGAGCAGAAGGTGCCGGACAACCTGGCCGCGCTCGGCGAGCTCACGCTGGATCCGTCGGCGAACATCATCAAGCTGCCGAACATCAGCGCTTCGGTGCCCCAGCTGCTCGCGGCCATCGCCGAGCTGCAGGGCAAGGGGTACGACATCCCGGATCTGCCGTCGGAGCCGAAGACCGACGAGGAGCGCGACATCGCCACGCGCTACTCCACGATCCTGGGCAGCGCGGTGAACCCGGTACTGCGCCAGGGGAACTCGGACCGTCGCGCGCCGCGCGCCGTCAAGGAATACGCCCGCAAGAACCCACACAGCATGGGCGAGTGGTCGATGGCCTCGCGCAGCCACGTCGCGCACATGAAGCACGGCGACTTCTACCACGGCGAGAAGTCCACCACCCTCGACAAGGACCGCGACCTGCGGATGGAACTCGTCACCGCGGACGGTCAGACGCATGTGCTCAAGAAGAGCGTGCAGCTCGGCCCCGGCGACGTGATGGACTCGATGTTCATGTCCAAGAAGGCGCTGCTCGAGTTCTACGAGGAGCAGATGCAGGACGCCTACGAGACCGGTGTCATGTTCTCGCTGCACGTCAAGGCCACCATGATGAAGGTCTCGCACCCCATCGTCTTCGGGCACGCGGTCAAGGTCTTCTACAAGGACGCCTTCGCCAAGCATCAGGAGCTGTTCGACGAGCTCGGCGTCAACGTCAACAACGGCCTCGGTGACCTGTACGACAAGATCGCGACCCTCCCCGCGTCCAAGCACGAGGAGATCGTCAAGGACCTGCACGCGTGCCACGAGCACCGCCCGGAGCTGGCGATGGTCGACTCGGCCCGCGGGATCTCCAACTTCCACTCGCCGTCCGACGTCATCGTCGACGCGTCGATGCCCGCGATGATCCGCGCCGGCGGCAAGATGTACGGCGCCGACGGCCGCCCGAAGGACACCAAGGCCGTCATGCCCGAGTCCACCTTCGCGCGCATCTACCAGGAGATCATCAACTTCTGTAAGACCAACGGCGCCTTCGATCCCCGGACCATGGGCACCGTCCCCAACGTGGGCCTGATGGCGCAGAAGGCCGAGGAGTACGGCAGCCACGACAAGACCTTCGAGGTTCCCGCCGCCGGTACCGCCAACATCGTCGACAACGCCACCGGCGAGGTCATCCTCTCCCAGGAGGTCGAGGAGGGCGACATCTGGCGCATGTGCACCGTCAAGGACGCCCCGATCCAGGACTGGATCAAGCTGGCCGTCGATCGCGCCCGTAATTCCGGTACGCCCGTGCTGTTCTGGCTCGACCCGTACCGCCCGCACGAGAACGAGCTCATCAAGATCGTCAAGAAGGAGCTGCAGAAGCACGACACCGAGGGGCTGGACATCCAGATCATGTCCCAGGTGCGCGCCATGCGGTACACGCTCGAGCGGGCCATGCGCGGCCTCGACACCATCGCCGCCACGGGCAACATCCTGCGCGACTACCTCACCGACCTGTTCCCGATCCTGGAGCTCGGCACGTCGGCGAAAATGCTGTCGATCGTCCCGCTCATGGCCGGCGGCGGCATGTACGAGACGGGCGCCGGCGGTTCCGCGCCGAAGCACGTCAAGCAGCTGATCGAGGAGAACCACCTGCGGTGGGACTCGCTCGGTGAGTTCCTCGCGCTCGCGGTCTCCTTCGAGGACCTCGGCCGCAAGAACGACAACGCGCACGCGGCGACGCTCGCCAAGAGCCTCGACGCGGCCACCGGCAAGCTGCTCGAGAACAACAAGGCGCCCTCGCGCAGCACGGGCGAGCTCGACAACCGCGGTAGCCAGTTCTACCTCGCGCTGTACTGGGCGCAGGAGCTCGCGGCCCAGACCGAGGATCCCGAGCTGGCGAAGGCCTTCGCCCCGCTCGCGGAGAAGCTGGCGAACGACGAGGAGAAGATCGTCGAGGAGCTGCGCGCCGTCCAGGAGGCCGCCGACATCGGCGGCTACTACTACCCGGACCCGGAGAAGATGTCGAAGGTCATGCGCCCGAGCGCCACCTTCAACGCCGACCTGGATTCGCTGAACTCCTGATGGACCGCGAACGGGCACCGTCGAGATCGTCTCGGCGGTGCCGTTCGGCGTTCCGGGCGGGGTTCGGTGCCGGTCCGTGGAACTCACAGGAAGCGCGACTGCTGGCCGTCCACGAAGGCCATCAGGCGCTGGTACCCGGAGCCCGTGACCCGCACGATCAGGTCGAACGCCACGGCGTCGGGCCCGATCAGGATGCGGCCGTGGTTCTTCTCGACGCCCTTGAGGATCGTGCGTGCCGCGGCGTCGGCCTCGGTGCGCGCGAGGTGCTTGTTGAAGAAGTCGGCGAACGCGGCCTGGTCCTGCCCCGCGCCGACGGTGGCGTTGTTGCAGATGTCGGTCTTGATGCCGCCGGGGTGCACGCAGCTCACGCCGACGTGCGGGTGAGTCGAGAGCATCTCGATCCGGAGCGCCTCCGTGAAGCCGCGGACCGCGAACTTCGCGGCGTTGTAGGCGCTCTGCCCGCCGACGCCGAACAGTCCGAAGACGGAGCTCGTGTTCGCGATGTGGGCGTCGCCCGAGGCGATCAGGTGCGGCAGGAACGCCTTGGTGCTGTTGACCACGCCCCAGAAGTCGATGTCCATGAGGCGGTCGTAGTCCTTGAACGAGGTCTTCTCCACGCTCGCGTGGTGCGCAATGCCGGCGTTGTTGAACAGCAGGTTGACCACGCCGTACTCGGCGACCACGTCGTCGGCGTATGCCAACAGTTGTTCGCGCTCACCGACGTTGACGACCTTCGTGTGTACCTCGGCGCCGAGCGCGCGGGCGTCGGCCGCCGTCCGTTCGAGCCCCTCCGGGGCGTAATCGCACAGCGACAGGCGCGCGCCGCGGCGCGAGTTCGAGCGCGAGCTCGCGGCCCATTCCCGACGCGACGCCGGTGACCACGGCGACCTTTCCGGTGAAGTCCTTCATCAGTGTCCTTCCATTGCGCCACGCCAGCAACGCGGCAGCGTCGTCGGCGGCCGCACGCACGGTCGTCCAGCAAGCCGGTGGCGCGGGCGGTCAGCGTCCGGGCGAGGGTGATGGGCGACACCGTGGCAACCTAACACCGAGTGCGCCAGAGTGGCACGGTCAGTGCGTCGCGCCGGTCCGGCGTCGGGGGATCGCCAGCGCGCAGGCGACCGCCAGCGCGCACACGACGAGGCAGATCACGGCCGTCGACGCGTACGCCCCGGTGCTCGGTGTGACGACGGGCCCGGCGGTGGTGGGGGTGAGCACGACCGATCCGGTGAGGACCATGCCGACGACCGCGGTGGCGAGGGACGTGCCCACCGACCGCATCAGGGCGTTGACGCCGTTCGCCTCGCCGGTCTGGGTGACGGGAACGACCGACATGATGAGGGCCGGCATGGCCGAGTACGCGAGGCCGAGACCCGCGCCCACCAAGCCACTGGAGCCGAGGATCCACAGCCAGGAGATGGGCCAGGGCCCGATCAGCGCGAACAGCAGGACGAGGTAGCCGGCCCCGATGACGAGGGTGCCGGACGCGAGGGACATGCGTGCGCCGTACCGGTCGGTGATCCACGAACTGACGTAGGTGAAGCCGAACATGATGAGGCCGGTCGGCATGAGGACGAGGCTGGCGCGGACCATGTCCAGGCCGAGTCCCAGCGGCGTCGCCTCGGGCGCCATGAGGATCTGGATCGGCGCCATCTGCATGGCGTAGAACGCGAAGCCGGTGGCGATCGACGCGATGTTGGTGAGCATGATCGGCCGGTCGAGCAGCGATTCGACGTCGATGAGGGCGTTGGGGGTGCGACGCTCGTACCGCCACCAGGCGACCGCGGTCACGGCGAACGCCGCGAACAGGCCGAGGGTCAGCGGGGCGGTCCAGCCCCACTCGCCGCCCTTGGAGACGGGGAGCAGGACGAAGGTGAGTACCGCGGTCAGGCCGAGCGTGCCGATCGCGTCGAAGCGGCCGCCCGGTGTCGACGGTCCTTCCGGCACGCAGCGCTGGATGGCCAGGCCGCACGCGAGTGCGGCGGCGCCGCTGATCCAGAACAGGGCGTGCCAACTGATGTGCTGGGCGATGGACGCGGCGAACGGGAGCCCGAGTGCCCCGCCGACGCCGAGTGACGCGCTCATCGCGCCGACCGACGATCCCAGGTGTGCGGCCGGGACGATGTCGCGCATGATGCTGATCCCGACCGCGATCGCGCCGATCCCCAGGCCCTGCAGGCCGCGCCCCACCAGGAACGGCAGCAGGGCCGACGAGACCGCGCAGACCGCGGATCCGGCCGCGACCGACGCCATGTTCGCCAGCAGGACCCGCCGCTTGCCGAACATGTCGCCGAGGCGTCCGGCGATCGGGGTGGCGATGGCGCCCACCAGCAGCGTGATGGTGAGCGCCCACGACGCGTTGCCGGGGGAGGTGTGCACGAGGTCCGGTAGCCGGGGGATCAGCGGGACGATGATCGTCTGCATGACGGCGACGACGATGCCGGCGGCGCACAGGAGCGCGACGGACGTGCGGGGGAACGACTCGGACAGCGGGTCCAACTTTCAGCGGCGATGTCTTCAGCTAGAGATTCTAACCGTCTGGCGAGCCGGAACTCGAACCACGACGGGCAACGGTCGCGGCGTCGTGACTTCCGCGTAGGGCGGTCGACCTGATTGGATCGACCGATGCTCGTCGCTCTCCTCTCGTTCACCGCAGCTGCGGCGCTCATCGTGGTCCTGCCCGGTCCCGACACCCTCGTCGTCGTGCGGGGCGTGGTTCAGGGCGGGCGGCTCGCCGGCGTGCGTACCAGCCTCGGGGTGCTGAGCGGCCTGGTGCTGTGGGTGCTGGCGGCGGTGCTCGGCCTCTCGGCGATGCTCAAGGCCAGCGAGTACGGCTACACCGCGCTCAAGGTCCTCGGCGCCGCGTACCTCGTGTACATGGGGGTCCAGTCGCTGCGCGCGGTGGTGCGCGGCTCGGCGCTGGGGGAGCTGCCGCCCGAGCCGGCGGCGTCCTCGTGGCGCACCGGCGGTTTCGGCGGGCTTCCTCACCGACGTGCTCAACCCGAAGATCGGCGTGCTGTTCGTCAGCCTGCTGCCCGGGTTCGTCCCCGCGGGGTACCCGGTGACCGGGACGACGCTCGCGTTGGGAGGCGTGTACATCGCGCTCACGGCGCTGTACTGCGGCGTGCTCATCGCAGCGGCCGGCACCGTCACCCGCTGGATGCGGACGCCGCGCACGCGTCGCCTCCTCGACGGTATCGCGGGCGTCGCGCTCATCGGTTTCGGCGCCAAGCTGGTCACGGAACGATGAGTCCGGTGACGTGCGCCGCCTCGGCAGCCGCGCCGTCCGCGTCCGGGTGGCCCCGGACGCCGTCGAGCACTTCGTGCCCGCCTGGCGGCCGAACCGCTCCCCGGCCAGCGCGACCTGGTCGCCGGGGGAGAGACCGTCACCGTCGTCTTCGATGACGCCACCGCCGCGACGGAGGCCGAGCGGCTGCTGGCGGCGATGGCCCCGCCGGCACCGCTCGCCGCCGACGGCCCACTCGTCGAGATCGGCGTCGTCTACGACGGTGAGGACCTGGGCGCGGTCGCCGAGCAGCTCGGCACCGACGAGGCGGGCGTCGTCCGAATACACACCGAACGCGCCTGGTACGCGGGCTTCCTGGGGTTCGCGCGGTTTCGCGTACCTCCGATCGGTGGAGCCGGGACTGGGGATCGCGCGCCGTGCGTCGCCCCGTGTCCGGGTGCCCGCGGGCGCGGTGGCGCTGGCGTGGGAGTACGCCGCCGTCTACCCCCGTACCTCCCCGGGCGGCTGGCAGTTGATCGGCCGCACCGACGCCGAGCTCTGGTCACTCGACCGCGACCCGCCGGCAGTGCTGGTGCCGGGCACCCGGGTTCGGTTCCGCGCCGTCCGCGAGCGCGTGGCCTTCCAGTCGCGGCCGTCGACGGCTACGCGGATGTCGCGCCCGGAGCGCGGCCTCGTGGTGCGGGGAACCGGGGTGCGGAGCCTCGTCGAGGATCTCGGCCGCCCCGGGAACGCGGTGATCGGCGTCACCCGCTCCGGTGCCGCTGACCGCGCCGCGCTGCGGCAGGCCAATCGGCTCGTGGGCAACCCGGCCGGCGCGGCCGCGATCGAGAACGCCGGGGGCGGGCTGGAACTCGTGGCGGCGGGGAGCAGGTGATCGCCGTGACGGGCGCCGACGCGCCGCTCGGCGTCGAGTCGCCCGACGGGCGGTGGCGCACCGTCGACCGTGGTCGGCCGGTCGGGCTCGACGACGGCGACCTTCTCGCGGTCGGACCGGTGCGCGCGGGACTGCGCGTCGTCGTCGCGGTGCGCGGCGGCGTCGACGTCGCCCCGGTACTCGGCAGCCGCAGCACCGACACCCTCGCGCGCCTCGGGCCAGACCCGATCGCTGCGGGCGACGTCCTCCCCGTCGGACGGGCGCCGAGAGCCGCCGTCGGAGAGCCGGAGACCGTGCCGGCGGTCCCGGACGGGAGGAGTCCGACGGTGCTCGACGTCGCGCTCGGACCCGACGCCGACCTCTTCCCCGACGGTGCCTGGGGGCACCTGCTGAGCGCGGTGTGGGAGGTCACGCCGAACGGTGACCGCGTCGGGGTCCGTCTGGCCGGACCGCCCCTGGACCGGGCCGGCGGCGAAGTGCAGAGCCAGGCGCTGGTGCCGGGCGCGATCCAGGTGCCGCCCTCGGGGCAGCCGGTGGTCTTCGGCGTCGATCACCCGACCACGGGCGGCTATCCGGTGCTGGCGGTGGTGGCGGAGCGCCACCTGGGTCGCCTCGCGCAGGTGCCGATCGGTGCGGCCGTGCGGTTCCGCGTCACGTCGTGAGCGCGTTGTGGTCCACCGGGCAGGCGGTGGGGAAGGTGCCCATCTGCTCGACGGTGAAGCCCCCGGGGTAGCTCTTGATCCTCGACATCTCGTAGACGTGCAGCGGCTTTCGGCGCGGGGGAAGCTTCGCGACGACGGCAGCGCGGAGCTTGAGACCGCCGTTCGAGAGGGCGCGCGCGACCGCGTTCGGCCGGTCGTAGCGGAACGCCGCGAGCAGCGGTTCGTCCATGATTGCGCGGCTGAAGACATCGATGGCGGGCGCGAGCGGCCGCGGGTAGAAGGACGCGAGCAGGGCCTTCGTCGCATCGGCGACCTTGCGGGCGCCGCCGTCGTACGCGAAGTGGTCGCGTTCGTAGTCGTCCATCAGCTTCGCGAATCCCAGGTAGTCCTCCGGAATTCCCTTGATCGCCATGTGCTTTCCCAGGGTGCGGTAGTACAGCACTGACGCCCGCAGCTCGGCCGCGGTGAGCTTGCGCCAGCCGTACCGGTCGATCCAGCGCTGCGGGACCACGACGAACGTGGAGAGGACGTAGAGCATGTCGTCGTTGGAGATGTCGTACGACCGGTGCATCTGGTTGATCCGGCGGATCGCGGCGCGGCCGCGATCGTCGTCGAAGCCGGTGGTGAGCGGGACCTCGAGCAGCAGTGCAGTGTCGTCGTAGCGCTTCTGGGTGCGGTTCTCGAACTCCGCGGTGCGGTGCAGCAGGGCGCCGATGCTCGGCACCGCGTAGGTGCGGAAGAGCGCGAAACTGAGCGCCTGGTTGAAGTCCCACGGGAACTCGAGCGTGGTCAGATCACGGTAGATCCGCACGAAATCGACCTCGGGATCGAGGTGGGCATTGCGGCTCGCCTTGGCCATCGACTCCTCCTAAGTGAGTGCACGTTCACTGTAAGTCGACTTATAGTTTTGTGCAAGAGGTCACACAGGAGGTGCTATGCCGGTCGAGCGCAAGTCCGCGCCCACACCGCAGGCGCGGCGGCGGTTCCTGGACGCCGGGCTCGCGGTGCTGGGACGGCACGGGCACGCCGACTTGAAGCTCGCCGCGGTGTGCGCCCGCGCGGGGGCCACGACCGGCAGCTTCTACCATGCGTTCGCGAGCTGGGGGGAGTACACCTCCGAGTTGATCGCCTTCTGGCGCGAGGATCAGAGCCTGCGCCTGATCGTCGAGGCGACCGCGATCGCGGATCCGCGCGCCCGGCTGGAGCGGCTCGTCGAGATCGGGCTGAGTCTGGACGCGGACTCGGAGGCAGCCATCCGGGTGTGGGCGGCGCATGACCCCGAGGTGCTGACCCATCTTGCGGAGGTCGACGCCATCCGCCTCGCCGCGATCCGGGAGACGTACGTCGCGATCGTCGGCGACGAGGCGCGCGCCGACGAGTTCGCGCGGATCGCGATGTACCTGCTGGTCGGCTATCAGAGCGGCACGCTCCGTTCGGATGCCGCGCTCGAGCTGGGGTACCGCACGGTGATCGACGCCGCGCTCGCCGCCGTCGGCGCCCCGCCTCGGTAGGTCGTCGGGTGCAGCTGCTGCATCGGATCGCTCATCTAGCAGCAGGTTGCGAGCACGCTTCCTTGCGGCCGGGATCGATGTTTGTCAATATCGATGGGTGTCGAATTCGATTCCGTTGACCGATGTGACCGTGCGGTGCTCACCGCTGGTCCGCGAGCCTCTCGGAGGGGCAGTCCGCCGACCTCGCGGTGGTGTTCAAGGCCCTGGCGGACCCGGTCCGGTTGCGGCTGTTCAGCTTGATCGCCAGCCACGAGGGCGGTGAGGCCTGCGTGTGCGACATCTCGCCGGCGGTGGACGTCTCGCAGCCGACGATCTCGCATCACCTGAAGGTCCTCAAGGCCGCGGGGCTACTCGAGTCTGAGCGCCGCGCCTCGTGGGTGTACTACCGCGTCGTCCCCGAGGTCCTGACCTCGCTCGCCGAGGTCCTGCAGGCGGGCGAACCCGCCGCTTCGCTGGAGGTTCTCTCGTGAGCAGCCCCGCCCCGACGGCCGAGCATCCGCCGGTCGTCGGCCAGCTCTCCACCCTTGACCGGTTCCTCCCGGTGTGGATCGGCGTCGCCATGGCCGCCGGCCTGCTGCTCGGCCGGATGGTTCCCGGGTTGAACACTGCGCTGGAGAAGATCAACGTCGACGGCATCTCGCTGCCGATCGCGCTCGGGCTGCTGGTCATGATGTACCCGGTGCTGGCGAAGGTCCGTTACGACCGCCTCGGCACTGTCACCGGCGACCGCGCACTGCTACTCGGGTCGCTGGTGCTCAACTGGGTGCTCGGCCCGGCGCTGATGTTCGCCCTCGCGTGGATCTTTCTGCCCGATCTGCCCGAGTACCGCACCGGTCTGATCATCGTCGGGCTGGCGCGCTGTATCGCGATGGTGATCATCTGGAACGACCTGGCCTGCGGCGACCGCGAAGCCGCCGCGGTGCTGGTCGCTCTGAACTCGGTGTTCCAGGTGGTCATGTTCGCGGTCCTTGGCTGGTTCTACTTGTCGATCCTGCCCGGGTGGCTCGGGCTCGAGCAGACGACGATCGAAACCTCGCCGTGGCAGATCGCTCGGTCCGTTCTGATATTCCTCGGCATCCCGCTGCTCGCCGGCTACCTGTCGCGCAGGATCGGGGAGAGGGCCAAGGGGCGCGCCTGGTACGAGGCGACGTTCCTGCCCAGGATCGGTCCGTGGGCGCTGTACGGGCTGCTGTTCACCATCGTCATCCTGTTCGCGCTGCAGGGAGCAGATCACTTCGCACCCCTGGGACGTCGCACGGATCGCGTTGCCCCTGTTGGTGTACTTCGCGGTGATGTGGGGCGGCGGGTACCTGCTGGGAGCGGTCACGGGCCTGGGGTACGAGCGCACCACCACGCTGGCGTTCACCGCGGCGGGCAACAACTTCGAGCTCGCCATCGCGGTCGCGATCGCCACGTACGGCGCCACGTCGGGCCAGGCCCTGGCCGGCGTCGTCGGGCCGCTGATCGAGGTGCCGGTGCTGGTCGCCCTGGTGTACGTGTCACTTGCCCTCCGCAAGCGATTCCCGGGAAAGGGGGAGTGATGTCCACTCCGAGTGTGCTGTTCGTGTGCGTGAAGAACGGCGGCAAGTCGCAGATGGCGGCCGGCCTGATGCGCCGGGCCGCCGGCGGTGCGGTCGAGGTGCATTCCGCCGGGACCAGGCCCGGGAGCGCGGTCAACGGCCTGTCCGCGGAGGCGCTGGCCGAGGTCGGCGTCGACATCACCGGCGAGACGCCGAAGGCGATCGACCCCGAGTTGCTCGCGCGGGTCGATCTGGTGGTCACGCTCGGGCGCGAAGCCGTCGTCGAGGTGCCCGACGGTACGCGCCTGGTCAACTGGGACACAGACGAGCCGTCCGAACGGGGGGTCGACGGGATCGAGCGGATGCGTCTCGTGCGCGACGACATCGCGCGGCGGGTGGCGGAGCTGGCGGACGAGTTCGCCCGGCGCGGGTAGCACCGTCATCGCTGCCGGCGTGCGCCGGCCGATCGATCGAGGGAGCCGGTCCGGTGCACCTAGTCCCACCAGAACGACCACCTGGTCCACGTCGAGAGGCCCTGGCTGTAATAGTCTGGCATGGACGCTGCGAAGTTGTCCGGGCAGATCCAATAGTGTTCGGAGACGAGCTTGCCGCGCTGCTGCGCGGATTCGGGGCGGTTTCCGACCTGCACCTCGAGCGTATCGAACCCGATCGACACCAGAACGGCTTCGAATCGGTCTTCCCATGATCGAAGAACCGCGGTGATGTCAGCCCCGGTGAGCTGAGTATTGGTGGCGCCCAACCAGCCCAGGACCGCGGGAACGTCGGCGGGGCGCGCGACGGGTACGAGGAGGAGACCGCCGCCCTTGGCGATCCGCAGCCCGCTCGGCATCATCTCCGGCCCCGGCTGGCGTCGTGCCAGAGCGGTCACGGGCGGCACCAACGGCTCGAGGTCGGCGCTGTGGCGTGCGTAGTCGCGGCAGATTCGCTCATAGACGGCGGGCGCCGTGGGGATCGCCGCGAGGGATCGTTCCGGCCCCGTCTCCAACCACGGGGGATCGAGTACGGCGTCGTCCCGGTACTGAGTCGGAACCCTTATCGGCCACAGCCCTGTACGGGAGAAGACGCCCGCCAGATCGCGGATCAACCCGATCAGTCGGTCCTCACTCAGCACGTCGGTCCCGAGCCACGCGACGGCGACTCCGTCCGCATTCTTCACGAGCTGCCCGCGTGGGATGGCGACACCGCCGACCTCGCCGGCGTCGGGCGCGGGCAACTGTCCCGGGGTGGCATGGAACGTCGGTGTTCTGCCGCTGTCGTCGCCGGACTCGCTCGATGGACGCGGCGTGCAATCGAGGGGCGCGACGGCGCTGGGTGAAGCAGTGGTCGGTGCCGCGCTGGCCGGCCCGGCACCGTCGGGCCGATAGCCGCATCCGCCCAGGTAGACCATCCCGGCGACGATGGTCGCGGCGATTGCGATAGGACGTGGCACACCACCAGCATGAAGTCTGTTGCTTGCCGAGGACCAACGTCACGCTTGGTGACGACGCGGAGAAGGGGTGCGGTGTTCTGTTGGCACTAGTGGAGACCCTGCGTATCAGAATCAGCCGTATACGTAAGGCCAGTCAGGTCATGTGAGGACACCCAGGCGCAGGTGATTGCCTACTCTGAAAGCCATGTTGGAACGGCTGGCCTACCCGATCTGCGTCGTCTTCGCGTGCGTCGGGCTCGGACTCCTGGCGGCAGAAAGCGAGCTCGGAATGGCTTGGGTCGCGTTGGCTGCAATGGCGTTCGCTGTCGGATATGCCCGCAAGGGCCCTGGCGGCGGTACCACACCGTAGGTCACTCCGAGCGCGTAACGCGTCGGCCGGCGTAGCGGGCCCACGGTTCAGCTGACTTGGCCGCGTGGACGCGTACGCGGCGAATCCCGACCGGTTCCACCGCCGGCCCCCACCGCCGCTACCGACCGCGGCATGGATCAACCAACCCATCCAACAGGAGGCCCTCATACAGCCCACATAACGGGATTCGTCTCACGAACCTTGACACGGTAGATGATCGCCTCGACCATCGTCCGGGCCTCCGAGAACGGACGACCCCGCCGACCGCTAGGCCGCGGAAGCATGTCTTCGATCAACGACCACTGAGCGTCTGAGAGCACCTGAAAACGCGACATAAGATCACCTCGCAGCTCCCGACCGGAATCTTAGTCAGACACGTAGCTGCCCGGTTGGACTTGCCCTGCTTGATGCCGACGAATCGCCAACCGCCCCCGTCGGGGATGTTGCCGAACTTGGTGACGTCGACGTGGATCAACGAGCCGGGGTGAGGGTGTTCGTAGCGGCGTAAGGGCTCGCCGGTGACCCGGTCGATGTGCGCGAGGCGGTTGACGCGGCAGCGCACCAATACCGCGTGCACAGTGGAGGCGGCGATGCCGAGGCGGCCGGCGATCTGCACCGGGCCAAGACGGTGGCGCCACCGCAACCCGATGATGCGGCGCACCAGCTGCGGCGGCGTCTTCGTCGGGCTCGTGCGGGGCCGCGAACTGCGGTCTTTCATTCCCTCGACACCGTCGACGCGGTATCGGCCGGCCCACTTCTTCGCGGTACGGGGCGAGACCATGAACATCTTCGCCGCCGCGGCGTAGGTCCATCGTTTCTCAACGATCAGTCGGGCGAGCCGGAGCCGAGTACGTGGAGTCAGGACGGCATTGAAGTGGGTAGCGTGGGACATCGAAGGCCTCCGGTCTGTGAAGCGGTGAACTAGACAGCTCCACTTCACTACCGGTGGGCCTTGGCCTGTCAGTCAGACGTGCCGTTGCCGGGCTGACCAACCTCCCTGGACATCACACCTAACTCATGTGTCACTCAGGTCGGCAGACGGAACACGTCAAGAAAGACACTGCGTTGAAGCCGTAGTCCGGGGATCCTTGAGGGGAACTCGCACCGTTACAGCCCGGATTTGAGTAGACGTCGCCGGCGAAGATGCTGGTGCTAGATCCAGACCGGGAGGGCGGGATCGATACGCAACCGATCTCACCGTTTCCGGTAGCAGTGATTCCCCCTGTGTAGTTCGCCCCGGCAAAGAAGCACCATTGAGCACCGCATCCTGGAGCCGCCGATGCTGGCGCTAGGACCAAGGTTGAGGTCACCGCGCCCAGCATCAGAGCGACGCTGGCTCCCCCGAGTCGAATCTTCATTTCACTTGCATCCCTTCATGTTTGGTGACACCCACAGAACTGGCCAGGCACCTCGAGTGCATATTATTGCTTGGCCTAAGGAACCTGTGGTGAGTGTACGTCACGCGCGAGTCCTGACACGCGGGATCCGTGAAGTTTGGGTGGTGAATCGTCGGAACGCTCTTGTATCGTTGAATTTATGAGTATCCAGGCCGCGAACGCACACAGGAGCACGCTCCTTCGCATGAGCGCCGCGACACTTGCGGGTGCAACATTTCTAGCCGCATGTCAGACCAGTCGGGCACCGGCTCCGCCGGTAGTCTCACCTTCGTCTTCATCTCCCGCTTGTGACGTAGTTGGCAGTCAATCGGGGCTGCTGTCGGTAGGTGACGGCTCGATCGCGCCGGTCGTGATACAGCCGCCGTCCCAGCCTGTCGCGGCTCCTATCGAACCGTCGGGGGCGCGAAGCTGGTATCGGTTACACCCCAAAACTTTGATGCGACACAGTCTGAAGTTAGCTACGTCTTCGGAGGGCAAGGGGTGGTAGGGTGGACCGTGGCGGTCGTTTCCTCACCGATGGTTTACGGCGGCGAGTCCGCCAAAGTGGGCGTAACCGGTGCTTGTACAGTCCAAGTCTCACTCACGTTCGATCGCACTACTCATAGCGGGCAACGCACAGGTGGTGCGACCCCATCGCCCGACAGACTTCTGCCGATTGGTGATCGGCAGGGGAGCATCGCTGAGGTTGTCACCTACCCCATCAATGATGGGGTCAGCCAGTACTTTATCGGAGTACGTTCCGCCGAGTCTCGAATTGCAGTGTCTCAAGGTACAGCGCTGACGGTTCGAGTTGTGGGGACGTCGCCGCACGGCCAGGATGTCACAGTTCGGGGCCCTGGCGGCAGTACTACACCGTAGGTCACTCCGGGCGCGTAACGCGTCGGCCGGCGTAGCGCGCCCATGGTTCAGCTGACTTGGCCGCGTGGAGAAATGCGACTTGCGGGCTGTAGCCAAGGGCGTCCGCGACCAGGGACGGCGGGCAATCGAGCACGAGTTCCGCAAGGGCGCGATTCCTCGAGCCGAGGATATTGATCCCGAGAGTCCGAAGCCGGTCCATCACCGTGTTGGGATGCAGGTGTCGGCCGGCCAACGAGCTGGGGAATAGCCACGGGCTCTCGGGGCCGCTCCCTGTTCTCAGGTTCGGGCGAGTGGCGACGTGCGTCCGGACCAGCGCGGAGAACGGCTCGGGGACGTCGATCGGCGATTTTCCCAGGAGGATCGTCATGCTGTCACCCGTGTCGGTGACGGCTGTGACGGGCAGCTCCACCACCCGGACCAGTGGTTGCGCGTACAGCAAGAGCAGCATTCCAGCGACTCGATACTGGACCGATTCGTTTGTGCTGGTGAGGAGTTCATGAATCCAGGCGATCCGTTGCTCCTGGCTCAGCAGGCGGGCGGTCTTGGGATCGCGGAATCCGATCGTGACCTGGCGGTTGAGGCCAGATTTGCGAGCAATCACGAAGAAGGTGCGAATGATGTGGCGCGTGGTCGGCCCGGTTGTGAGCCACTCGTCGACGTCCTGCTGTGTGCAGGTTGCGGCAGTCCGGCCGTACGTGGTGTGCAGCCAGGTGAGGAACTTCACGGTCTCGGTGATCTCCTGCTTCGCCGAATGGACCGCGGCGCGTGTCTCCTCGCCGGCGGCTGCCTTGTCTCGGATTCGTCGCAGGTGATGCCAGGTCGCGAAGTGCGTCACCGGTTGCTGTACTTCGACTGGGAGGTCGGCGGTCTTGTTGCCAATCCATCGTTCGAAGACCGGGAGGTATGGATCACGATCGGGCAGGAGCGCGTGGTGCACTAGGAGAGCGCGGAGATGTTCTGAGGGTCGCCCGTGCGCGCTGTCGAGACCCTCGTGCGTGACTGGAATAGCGCCTGTCCCGAGGGCGCGTAACAGGTTCTGGACCTTGGCCGAACGCCTCCACGTGAGGATCGACTCGGGGCGGTCCGATGCGCACAGTGCATCGACGAGTCCGATCAAAGCGGGGTCGACGGGACTGCCGCCGAGGTCGTCGCCAAGGGTTTCTCGAAGGACACACCGAACGCACCTGCGACCACGATGGTGGGCGGCTTCCTCGCCGCACTCGTCACAATGGAAGTCGTAGGGGATACAGGCGCACTCTGCGCAGTTGCGGCGCCCTGACTTGTCAGGAGGGCCCGGCAACAACCGATTCACGCCGCAGGTGGGGCATGTCCCACGGGCGCGCACGGCCTCGAAGTAGCAAGGGTTGCAAAGGCGCCCCTCGGGCCATCGTGCTGCGAGGCGGGGAATGTTGCGTCCGCACCGAGCACACGGGTCGAACCGATCCGACGTCGTTCGAGGACGGCCGCGCGCCGTCGACCGAGGGAGAGGCCGTCGGGGCGGGCGACCCAGTGGTCATCGGGTTGCATCGCTGTTCCTTCCGCGTTACTCGTCGAGGACGTTGGCGCGTCGAGGTCGCACGGTGCGATCGAGCGGGACGACGTTGCGTGCTGCTGCAGTCCCGGTCTTGCGTACTCGCGCATCCGCTGCGGTCGTGGTCAACAGGTCTGCGGGCGTGCACTCGAAGATGTCGCAGAGCGCGGCGATCACCTGCAAGGAAACACGCTCGGGGCGCTGATTCACCATCCGGTACACCTGCGGGCGCGAGAGCGTGATGTCCCGTTCGGCGAGCAGCGGAATCAATTCGGTGGTGTTGTGCAGGCCTCGTGCGGCCATCAACTCCGGCAGGCGCCACGTGTAGGAGACTGTACGTTTCATCGTCTTCATCCCCTCGACGATTGAATTCCTGGACTAAGAGCTTCGTTCAGTGCTCGATCCAACCCTGCGCGCAGGGTGGTGCGCCGGAAGTCGTCGGATACGAACTGGTAGATCCCAGTTGTCGACGCGTGCTCGTGCCCCATCTGGTCCTGGACGAAACGCGAGTCCCAGCCGGCCTCGAGCAGATGGGTGGCGTACGAGCGCCGCAGCGAGTGCAGGTCAAGCCCATCGGATTGCTCCAACTCGTCGCAGTAGCGACGAAGTCTGCGCAGCAGAGTGGACTCGACGACAAGACCGCCCCGCTCACTTGGGAACATGTCCAAGGTGTCAGGCACCTCGTCCGTTGGCGATCCAGTCCTCGAGGACCGCGGGTGTCCACCGCCAGACGGTCAGTACGCTTCGCTGTTTCGGCGGCGACGCCCGTCGAGATTTTCCGTACCGCACCTTGCAGAGGCCGAAGGAGCGGAACTCTCGCGCGTGGGGGTTGCGAGCGAAGTCCACGGTTTGAAGGTGCCGCAGCTCGTTGAATCGGAGGCCGTACGCGTAGGCGACCTTGAGCATGGTTGCGTCGCGATACGCGGCTTGCCAGCCCTTCCGGCCCGACCGCCCAATCCGTTCGACCTCGTTGTCGGCGTGCTCGAACAGGACACTCAGCTCCTCGCGGGTGAACGGGCGCTTCGTTGGTCGTCCGTCGTGTTCCTGAGCGTGCGAGGCGGTGTTCCAGTCGAAGAAGACCTGCGCTGGGTGCGTGCCGAAGTACTTCTCGCACACGAGGTCCCAGCCGTAGTCGGGATTGCTGATGTAGCTGGTGAACGCCTTGAGGGCGCCGTGATAGCTCCGGAGTGTCGAGTGGGATACATGCTTGATCGTCCGTAGATCGGCGGAGAACTCCTCAACCATCGCTGGCGTCCAGTTCCACGGGTCCTCGTTCACGTGGTCGATGAACCGCTCTACGCAGCGAACCCGCTGCTCGACAGTGGCGAACTGCAAGTTCCTCGACAACTGCTGGTTTCGCCAGCCTTCCAGCATCAAGCTGAGCACCTGTTCCTCGGCGCGGAGGACGGGCACGGCCTGCGCCAGGTGGATTCGCCCAGCACCGTCGATCTGCATCAGATTGCTCCCGAGGTCGGATACGCTGAACGAATCAATGATGCATTGAATGAGACCAGGTGTCAATATGGCCAGGTAGACGGACACTGAATGAGACCAGGTGTCAATATGGCCAGGTAGACGGACACGCGGCGCAACGCGATCGCGACGAAGTCTGCCTGGTAAGCGGACGCTCGGCCCGCTGCTATTTGCGAGATCGAGCATAGAATCGAGGGAGGTCGCGAGCGGTCCACGAGGCCAATCGGGCTGACGCCGGCAGCCGAGCCGGGGAGAGTCGTTCCGTGATTCATCAGGTGAATACGCAGACAATGTAATGTCATAATGTAGATTATCGGCGTAATGGGTACCTGGCGCCTGGCGCGACGACTGTCCGCCCTTCGAGCGCCTGGCCCGGCCACACGCAGGTGCGGCGGTAGCCTGGTCCGGTTCCCGTGTCACCGCGCCCCCCGTCCGACAGGAGCCCCCATGCCGCACGCCGCCGATTCCCACGAGAAGATCCGTGTCCACGGTGCGCGCGAGAACAATCTCAAGGACGTGAGCATCGAGCTGCCCAAGCGGCGGCTCACAGTGTTCACCGGCGTGTCCGGCTCGGGTAAGAGCTCTCTGGTGTTCGGCACCATCGCCGCGGAGTCGCAGCGCCTGATCAATGAGACGTACAGCGCGTTCGTCCAGGGATTCATGCCCACGCTCGCGCGCCCCGACGTCGATGTGCTCGACGGCCTCACGACGGCGATCATCGTCGGCCAGGAGCGCATGGGATCCGATCCGCGGTCCACGGTCGGCACGGCGACCGACGCCAACGCCATGCTGCGGATCCTGTTCTCCCGCTTGGGTGATCCTCATATCGGATCTCCGCAGGCGTTCTCCTTCAACGTGGCGTCGGTGAGCGGAGCGGGCGCCGTCAAGCACGACAAGGGCGGCCGCGAGGTCAAGGAGCGGGTCAGTTTCAGCATCACCGGTGGGATGTGTCCGCGCTGCGAGGGGCGCGGCAGTGTCAACGACATCGATCCCACCGCCCTGTACGACGACTCGAAGTCGCTCGACGACGGGCCGTTCACCATTCCCGGATACAGCATGGACGGCTGGCAGGGTCGGATCTACCGCGGCAGCGGCTTCTTCGACACCGCGAAGCCGATCGCGAAGTACACGAAGCGCGAGCTGAACGATCTGCTGTACAAGGAGCCGACCAAGATCAAGGTCGAGGGGATCAACCTCACCTATGAAGGCATCATCCCCAAGATCCAGAAGTCCTTCCTGTCCAAGGACGTCGAGGCGATGCAGCCTCATATCCGGGCCTTCGTCGAACGGGCCGTCACGTTCAACACCTGCCCGGACTGCGACGGAACACGGCTGTCGGAGCTGGCTCGATCGTCGAAGATCAACGACACGTCGATCGCGGACTGCTGTGCCATGCAGATCAACGAGCTCGCGCAGTGGGTGCGCGCGGTGGACGATCCGGGCGTCGCTCCCCTGCTCGAGAGTCTCCGGCAGACCCTCGACTCCTTCGTCGAGATCGGCCTCGGCTACCTGTCGCTCGACCGGCCCGCGGGAACCCTGTCGGGCGGCGAGGCGCAGCGCACCAGGATGATCCGACATCTCAACAGCTCGCTCACCGACATCACGTACGTCTTCGACGAGCCCACCATCGGCCTGCATCCGCACGACATCGCCCGGATGAACGACCTGCTTCTCCGGCTCCGGGACAAGGGCAACACCGTGCTCGTCGTCGAGCACAAGCCCGAGACCATCGCGATCGGCGACCACGTCGTCGACCTGGGACCGAAGGCCGGGACCGCAGGCGGCGAGATCGTGTTCGAGGGCACCGTCGACGCGCTCCGCACGGCGGACACGCTGACCGGACGACACCTCGACGACCGGGCCCACCTCAAGGCGGAGGTCCGGGCACCGTCGGGCGTCCTGGAGGTGAGGGGCGCGACCGAGCACAACCTGCAGGACGTCGACGTCGACGTGCCGCTCGGCGTGCTCGTGGTGGTCACCGGGGTCGCCGGATCGGGGAAGAGCTCGCTGATCCACGGATCCATCAGCCCGCGCGAGGGCGTCGTCACCGTCGACCAGACCCCGATCAAGGGCAGCCGCCGCAGCAATCCCGCCACCTACACGGGGCTGCTCGATCACATCCGCAAGGCGTTCGCGAAGGCCAACGGCGTCAAACCCGCTCTGTTCAGCGCGAACTCGGAGGGCGCATGCCCCGCGTGCAACGGCGCCGGCGTGATCTACACGGACCTGGGGATCATGGCGGGCGTGTCCAGCACGTGTGAGGAGTGCGAGGGCAGGCGGTTCCAGGCTGCGGTGCTCGAGTACCACTTCGGAGGCCGCAACATCAGCGAGGTCCTGTCGATGCCCGTCGCGGAGGCTCTGGAGTTCTTCGGCGACGGCGACGCGAAGATCCCCGCCGCGCACCGCATCCTCGGCCACCTCGACGATGTCGGCCTGGGCTACGTCAGCCTGGGGCAACCGCTGAGCACCCTCTCCGGCGGCGAGCGGCAGCGGCTCAAACTCGCCACGCACATGGGCGACAAGGGCGGCGTACTCGTTCTCGACGAACCGACCACCGGGCTGCACCTCGCGGACGTCGAGCAGCTCCTGCGGCTGCTCGACCGCCTGGTGGACTCCGGCAAGTCGGTGATCGTCATCGAGCACCACCAGGCCGTCATGGCGCACGGCGACTGGATCATCGACATCGGCCCCGGCGCCGGGCACGACGGGGGCCGGATCGTGTTCGAGGGCACGCCCGCGGAACTCGTCGCTGGTCGGGCCACGTTGACGGGCCGCCATCTCGCCGACTACGTCCAGGCCTGACTGTGCGCTCTCGGCCCGCTGTCGGGCGCTTCGCATACGATCGCTGTCGTGGCCACCACTGAGAATCGACGAACTACCGGGTTCCTGCTGATCATCACCGGAGTCCTGGGGCTGCTCGCCTCGGCGATGCTCACGATCGACAAGATCCGGATCCTGGAGGACCCGAACTACGTTCCCGGCTGCAGCCTGGACCCGACGATCTCGTGCGGCTCGGTGATGCAGTCCTGGCAGGGCTCGCTGTTCGGGTTCCCCAACCCCCTGATCGGCATCGCGTCGTTCTCGGTGGTGATCGTGGCGGGCGTGCTGGCCGCCGGGGGCGTCGCGCTCCCCCGCTGGTTCTGGACCGGATTATCGCTCGGCTCGGTGGCGGGGATCGCGCTGATCGTCTTCCTGATCTACTCGAGCCTCTTCGAGATCCACGCGCTGTGCCTGTGGTGCATGCTCGTGTGGACGATCATGCCGATCGTGCTGGCGACCTCCGTCGCGGCGGCGTTGGGCACGAAGGCCACGCAGCAGGTCCGGCAGCTGCTGGCCGCCCTCGTCCTGCTCTGGTACATCGTCGTGATCACGCTGATCGCGGTCCAGTTCTGGGACTACTGGAGCAGCAAGTTCTAGATCAGTTCCAGGTGTCCTCGAGCATCCGCGGCCTGCAGGCCTGGTAGGCGCCGAGGCACAGCACCACGAGGCAGCAGAACAGCATCGCGAACGGTGCGATCCAGCCGTGCGACGCCTCGTGCAGCAGGCCGAACCCGAGCGGGCCGACGCACGCCGCCAGGTAGCCCACGCCCTGCATGAAGCCGGACAGCGATGCGGAGCCCGCGCCCGTGCGGGTACGCAGATTGACCAGCGTCAGTGCCATCGGGAACGTGGTCGGTCCGAGTCCGGCGGCGATCACCCAGAGCCAGGTGAGAGTCATCGGCGCGAACAACAACCCCAGGAAGCCGACGACGAAGCATCCGAGGAAGACGATCACGAGCGGGAACGGGTTCGTCATGCGCGCGCACAGGCCCGGGATGACGAGCGTCGCGACGAAGCCGACGCCGGAGAACAGCGCGACCATGTTGCCGCCGAGCGCCGCGCTGCCGCCCGCGTCCGAGAGGATCGTGGGGATCCACGTGAACATCGCGTACGTATTGAGCGAGGTCATGCCGAACATCGCGGCCGCGCCCCACGCGAGCGGCGAGCGCCAGATCCGGCCGCGGGGTTCGCCGGCGGCCTCGGCGGACACGTCGTGCACGTCGTGACCCCGCCGCGCGAGGACGATGCCGAGCCAGGGCAGGAAGGCCGCGATCGGGACGATCGCCCAGATGCCGAGCGACACGCGCCATCCGTAGGCGTCGGCGAGCGGCACCGCGGTCAGCGCCGGGACCATCGTCCCGAGCTGGACGAACGTCAGGTAGGCGGTCGACAGCACCGCGACGTTGTCCGAGAAGTAGCGCTTGACCAGGGGCGGAAGTACCACGTTGCCGATGCCCATACCCAGGAGGGCGAGGCAGGAGAACGCGAGCAGACCGGCAGTGCCGCCCATGAACGAGCGCGCTCCGATGCCCAGCGCCGTCGCGACGACCGCCACCAGGGTGGTCCGTTCGAGCCCGATCCGGTTGCTGAGCAGCGGAGACACGACGCCGGCTGCGGCGAACATCGCCGTCGGCAGCATGCCGAACACGCCGATGATCGTGGCCCCGAAGTGCATCTCCCCACTGATCTGGGTCAGCAGTGGCGTCAGCGATGTGACGGCGGTGCGCAGCGAGAAGGCGAACAGAACGATCGCCAGCAGCACGAGAAGCCGGCCCTGGCGCACGGAACGTGCCATCTGCTGGTCGCTCCCCTGCGGCTCGGTCACAACGGTGGTCATTCGCCCTCCTTACGGTCAAGGAAATCATAGGATGAATGGATCTATGGCGGCAAGCCGATTCTCGGCCGGATAGGATGACTGTGATGCAACCGGTACGTAGGCAGACCTTGATCGCGCAGGTCACAGAACAGCTCCGCGGCGAGATCGCCGGCGGGCGCTGGCCCGTGGGCTCGCGAATCCCCACGGAGACCGAGCTTCGCGAGCTCACGGGGACCGCGCGGAACACGGTGCGGGAGGCCGTGCAAGCGCTGGTGCACGCGGGCATGCTCGAACGCCGTCAGGGGTCGGGGACGTATGTGCTGTCCGCCTGCGCCACCTCGACGCTGGGCGACTACTTCTCCGCCGCCCGCGACACCGACCTGCTGGAACTGCGGGAGGCGCTCGAGGTCACCGCCGCGGGGCTCGCGGCGGAGCGACGCGACGACGACGACGTCGCCGACCTGCAGCGCCTGCTCGAACGGCGCAATCGACTGTGGTCGCCCGAGCGGGTCGATGCGGGGGCCCAGCAGGAGGCCGTCGCCGCCGACCTGGCCATGCACCGCGGCGTCGTGGCCGCCAGCCACAACGCGATCTACCTCGAGTTCTACGATTCGCTCGTCCCGATCCTGCAGGAGCACCTCGAGGAGTTCCCGGTCGGGGCGTCCACGTCGTACGAGTGCGCGCACGTCACCCTGATCGGCGCCGTCGTCGACGGCGACGCGGTGGCCGCGCGCGCGGCGGCGCGGAGCTGCTCGCCGAGGTCCGACTCCGCCAGCGCTGACGCCATATACCCCTCTGGGGTATCATCGCCCCGTGCGGATCTTTCGGATGCGGGTGACGGCGGCAGTGCTGGCGGTCGTGCTCGGCGTCGGGGTGATCCTCATGCACACCGGCCTGCGGCCGACGGGGCTCGCACACGGAGGCGGTGGGCACGCCGTCGAGCGAGCCGCCCCCACCGTCCACTCGACGGAGCACCGGCAGACGGTCGAGAAACAGACCGCCGATGCCGTCCACCAGCACGACGCGCACGACTGCGCCGGCACCGTCGTCGTCCACAAGTCGGTGGCCGCGCCGCCGCTCGTGGCCACGCTCCCCTGGTCCGACGGTGCCCCCGGGGCACGTCCGTCGGACCGTGCCGCGGTCGCCCGCGGTCCCCCGCCCTGGACCGTTCTCGACCTGCATCGCCTCTGCGTGCTCCGAGTCTGATCGACGCCTCGCGCGCGGCCGCCGGCCGCGGCGCGACACCTCCGCGTCCGATCGACCCGAACACACACGAAGGGGAACACCATGTTCCACAACAACACTCGTATCCGCACCGCCGTGATCCTGTCCGCGATCGCCGCCGGCGCGACCGTCCTGTCCGCGTGCACCGCGTCGGAGGAACCGGCGCCCGCGGCATCGTCGACCCCGCGGCGGAGCACGCCGGGCACGGCGCCACCGGCGCCGGACCGTCCTCGCCCGCGGCGAACGCCGCCTTCAACGACGCCGACGTCGACTTCGCCACGATGATGTACCCGCACCACGCGCAGGCCGTCGAGATGGCCGACCTCGTGGACGGCAAGGGCGCGAGAGCGGACGTCGTCGCGCTGGCGGCCGAGATCAAGGGGCGCAGCAGCCCGAGATGGACGCCTTCACCCGGCTCTTGAAGCAGTGGGGCAAGCCCGCACCGTCGGCGACGATGACGCACACCATGGAGGGGATGATGACCCCCGCCCAGATGGAGCAGCTGAAGAACGCGCGCGGGGCCGAATTCGACCGGCTGTGGCTCACCATGATGATCGAGCATCACCGCGGCGCGATCACCATGGCGGAGACCGAACTCGCCCGCGGCGTCAACCCGGAGAACCGCAGGATCGCCGAGGCGATCAAGACCGGCCAGCAGGCCGAGATCGCGCGGATGCAGAAGCTCCTGTGATCGCCGTGTAATCCGTTCGGAGGAATCTTCGGGCCGAATCGCGGGTCGGGCGGCTGGTATTGATCGTTTGCGGCATCACAGGTGCAGAATCATCATCGAGTTCCTCTGATCAGTGGTTATTTGATGAAAGTGAATAGCGAATGACGAGCAGATCCGCCCGCCCGCCCGCGCACCCCGCCGCGCTCGCCTTGGCGGGCCTCGGGATCGCGGGCACCGTCGCAATGGCAGGAATCGCACCCGGTCTGCTCGCGACCGCCGCTGCGAAGACCATCGTCGTCGTCGGCGGCGCGAGCGATCCCGACGGGAAAGATCAGTGGGAGCGGATCCGCGGTGACTACGCAGGCGCAGCGCCCGTGTTCGTTCATTATCCAGCGCAATTCGGCGTCGGGTTCCCGGGATTCGCGCTGAGTGCGGACGGTGAGAACACGTTCGCGACGTCGGTGGACACGGGAGCGGACGCCACCGTCCAGGCGATCGAGTCGATCAAGGACGATGATCCGGACGAAGAGGTCGTCGTGTACACGATCTCCCAAGGTGCGGATGTGGTGGGCATCGCGGTCCTGCGGTACGGCGCTGCTCATCCCGCTCCGAATGGTGCGGCGAAGTTGACCGTCATCGAACAGGGCAGTCCCAGCTTCGTTCGCTCCGGGATGTGGAACGTGATCCCACCCGGGATCCCCGGCCTGATGAACGGTCCGGTTCGCAACGACGGTGCGTCGGGCGCGACCGTCGTGAGTGTGTGCGTCAAGGGCGATTACGCCTGCGGGCTCGGCGGCAATCCCGTCTCCGCGGTGTTCTACTTCATCCCCGGATACGACATGCACGGGAAGGTGTACACGGCGCAGAACATCGGCAAGTACTCGCCGGAGGACGGAGAGGGTTTCACGCCCGGGGCCGTGGCGGAGACTCCTGTGGCCACCACTGTCGAGATGCGCAACGGCAACGAGGTGACGGTCGAGCGCTACGCCGACGGCACCGTCAAACGCACGTGGAACGAGGACAACGTCACGTGGGTCTCCCTCGACAAGGGCGAGAACCCGTGGGGTTGGATGCTGCGTGCGCAAGGGATACCGGTGCCGATCGAGTTCGACCGTGTCCTCAACCGGTTGGTCCCGGTGAACGAACCCGGCGACACGGGGCTCCCCTCGTTCCCGCCGCTGTCCGCGGGTCCGGCCCCGAGTCCGCTCGAGCTCACGTCGGTGTTCGGCGATTCCGGCGACGCTGCCAAGCACCGGGAGGGAACCCCTGGGACCGTTCCGGTCCAGGAGATCCTCACGCGGACGATGCCGACTTCGGACCCCGTGGAGCGCGATACCAACCGCGTCGGGTCGTCGAGCGTCCCGCAGCAGGACGTGGACGCCGACCCCGAGCAGCCCGAGGCTGAGACCCAACCGGGCGCGGGGACCGACGGGACCGTCGCACCGGAGGCCGACGGACTCCCCGAGCCCGCCACCACACCGTCGGACGTCGATGCCGAGCCGACTCCGGCGCCGACCGACATCGAAACGGATCCGGACACTGCACCGTCGGACAGTGACACCGCGCCCGAGACGCCGGAGCCGGACGAGGACTCCGGGGTGGCGGCAGCGGCCTAGCCGTACACCTCGGCGTAGAGCTCGACGATCTCGGCCGCGTCGGGGACGCGCGGGTTGTTGCCGGGCGATCCCGACGCCAGCGCCTGCTCGGCCATGAGCGGGGACAGTTCGTCCCAGCGCGCGCGGTCGATGCCGTACGCACTGGGTGTGGGCACGGCGAGGTCGACGCACAGCTGCTCGATCGCCGTGACGAGGCCCTGCGCGAGTGCGGCGTCCGAGTCGCCCGACAGGCCGTAGGCGCGGGCGCAGTCCGCGTACCGCGCCGGCGCCGAGTCCACGGAGAACTGCATCACTGCGGGCAGCAGCATCGCGTTCGACAGTCCGTGCGCTACGTGGAAGTGCGCGCCGATCGGCCGGCTCATGCCGTGGACCAGCGCGACGGAGCTGTTGGAGAACGCCACGCCCGCCTGTGTGGCGGCCAGCATCATCGCCTCCCTGGCCGCACGGTCGGCACCGTCGGCGTACACGCGCCGCAACGTGGCGGAGATCGTCCGGATGGCGGTGAGCGCAAAGCCGTCTGCGAACGGATTCGCCTTGCGGCTGACGTACGCCTCGATCGCATGGGTGAGGGCGTCCACGCCGGTGTCGGCCGTGAGCCGCGCCGGCATGGAGAGCGTGAGCTCGTAGTCGACCACCGCCGCCACCGGCAGGAACGCAGGCCCCGGGCAGAGCATCTTCTCGTCGCTCGCGCTGTCGGTGATGATGCTGAACTGGGTGGCCTCGCTGCCGCTGCCGGCCGTGGTGGGAACGGCGATCACCGGGAGCGCGGGGCCGGTGGTGACGGTGGGGGCCTTGTAGTCGCGCATCGTCCCGCCGCCCGCGGCGAGCACCGCGAGGGCCTTCGCCGTGTCCAGTGGGCTGCCGCCGCCGAGGCCGATGACGCAGTCGGCGTCGTGGCCGCGGACCACGTCGAGGCCGGGAACGAGGGAGTCCGTCGTCGGGTCGGGCACCGTCCCGTCGAACACGGCGACGGTGCACCCGGCCTCGGTGAGCGCCGCGACGAGCCGGTCCGCGGTGCCCTGGCGCTGTAGGAACGCATCGGTCACCACCACGGGTCGGGAGTAGCCGAGGTCGCGGACGAGGCGTCCGGTGTCGGCGAGTGCGCCGCCGCCGACCGCGAGCCGGCGGGGAAGTCCGATCTGAGCTGCCGTCATGCGACGAACCTACCTAGACTTCTTCGCATGGCTGAGCAGATCGGCGAAGGCACACACGAATTCGAGCCCCACCACGGCGCGGTCGGCGATCGGTTGAACTGGCTGCGCGCCGGGGTGCTCGGCGCGAACGACGGCCTGATCTCCACCGCGGGCATCGTCATCGGCGTCGCCGCGGCCACGGGCGAGACTGCGGCGACCCTGACCGCCGGCATCGCCGGCCTCACCGCGGGGGCGGTGTCGATGGCGCTGGGCGAGTACGTGTCGGTGAGTACGCAGCGCGACACCGAGGTGGCGCTGATCGCCAAGGAGAAGGCCGAACTCCGCCAGATGCCCGACGACGAGTTCAGTGAACTCGAGCAGATCTACCGCGCCAAGGGGCTCTCCCCGAGACCGCCCGCCGGGTGGCGGAGGAGCTGACCGCGCACGACCCGCTGCAGGCCCACCTCGACGCCGAACTCGGCATCGACGCGGAGAACCTCACCAGCCCGATCGCCGCGGCGCTGTCGTCGGCGGTCGCGTTCAGCGTCGGCGCCGCCATCCCGATCCTCGCGTCGCTCGTCGAGGCGCAGCGGATCCTCGCGATCGCGCTCGCCGTCCTGATCGGGCTGGCGCTGACCGGCTACGTCTCGGCCCGGCTCGGCGGCGCCGACGCCAAGCGGGCCACATCGCGTGTCGTGGTGGGTGGGCTGATCGCCATGGCCGTCACGTACGCCGTCGGTAAGCTCCTCGGTACCACTGCATTAGCCTGATCGCCCGTAGGAGGCACCCGTGATCGGATCGTTCGGACAGCTCTCGCCCAGGATCGCGGAGACGGCGTGGGTGGCGGATTCCGCCACCGTGATCGGCGACGTGGAGCTCGGCGACGGCGTCGGCGTCTTCTACAGCGCCGTGATCCGTGGCGACATGGCGACGATCTCCGTCGGCCGGGACAGCAACGTCGAGGACGGCGTCGTGATGCACGCGGATCCCGGCGTGCCGCTCACCGTCGGCGAGCGGGTCTCCATCGGGCACAACGCGGTTCTGCACGGCTGCACCGTGGGCGACGACGTGCTCGTCGGGATGGGGGCGACGGTGCTCAACGGCGCAGTGATCGGCGCGGGCACCCTGATCGCGGCCAACGCCCTCGTCCCGCAGGGCATGGAGGTGCCGCCGGGGTCGATGGTGGCGGGCGTGCCCGCCAAGGTACGGCGCGAACTCACCGACGCGGAGCGCGCCGGAATCACCGCGAACGGTGCCGGCTACGTCGAGCTCACCAAGGCGCACAGCCGCGAGGCGGGCACCGCGTAGCTCAGATCCCCGACCACACCATGGTCGCGCCGGAGTGTCCGGCCGAGATGGTCCCGACGACGCACGCGGCGGCCGCCGCGGTGGCGAGGACGGCGAGGACGATCGCCCCGGCGCGCGAGGACAGCACCGTCGAGCCCGCGAACCGCGACCCGACCACCGGGCTGGACCCGGCCCAGACCAGCACCGCGAGCACCGTCAGGGCGATCGCCCACAGGAACGTGGCGGTGCCCTGCGTCGCGTGGCCCTCGATCTGTTCCTGCATTCCCGCCATGGTGGGCCGCTGCTGGAGTCGTTCCCCGGACTCCTTGGCCACGTAGCAGGCACCCAGCGCGAGCGCCGCGGCGACGGGGAGCCCGGCGCCCAGGCGGGTGCGCGCCGCCGGCCACCAGGCCGCCACGACGACGGCGAGCGCGGCGAGCGGGAGGAGCACCACCGCGCCGTGGACGAACAGCGGATGGGACGGAATTCCCGCGATCTCGGTGAACACGGAACAATGCTGGCAGAGTGTGCGGTGTGACGCAGACAACTCAGCCGATGTTCTGCCCCACGCGGCGCGCGGTGCTCGCGGCCATCCCGGGAATCGCGATCCTGCCCGTCGCGGTCGCCTGCGGATCGCCGAGCACGGACGACACCACGTCGGGGTCCACTCCCCGCGAACGGGACCGGGTCGCCCGGCGGCGCGCAGAGCGGCGCTCAGGTGCCGGCCGCTCAGGTGCCCGTCGGCAACGCCGTCGTGATCGCGGGCGCGAAGCCGTACGTGGTCGCCCAGCCCACGGCGGGTAAGTACGTCGCCTTCGACGCCGCGTGCACCCACCAGGGCGCAACGGTCGGGGCGAGCGAGGGCCTCACCCTCGAGTGCCCGGCGCACGGCAGCCGGTTCGACGGTGCGACGGGCTCCGTCGAGCGCGGGCCGGCCCGCACCCCGCTGACCTCGGTCGCAGTGCGGCTGGACGGGGACACGCTCCACGTCGGATGATAGATCTGGACCCCATAGCTACCGCGCTGTAGCATTGGGCTCAACCTGTTATTGACCCGGTCTCAGTAAGCAGCCCTTGCGGGACCGCGGCGGATTCGACAAGGAGGCCCCGTGGCTGATCCCGAGGCTATCTACAAGGACGTACTGATCGTCGGCGCCGGCTTGGCCGGAATCGATACGGCGTACCGCGTGTCGAACGAGGTGCCGCAGCTCAGCTACGCCATCCTCGAGCAGCGCGGGGCGATGGGGGGCACCTGGGACCTGTTCAACTACCCGGGCATCCGGTCGGACTCGGACATCTTCAGCCTGAGTTACCCGTTCCTGCCGTGGAAGGGCACCAACCGCCTCGCCAGCGGCCCGGAGATCAAGGCGTACATCGAAGAGGCCGCCGCGAAGTTCGGTATCGATAAGCACATCAGCTTCAACACCAAGGTCGGCACCGTCGACTTCGACTCGCGCACCGACCTCTGGACCGTCACCGCCGAGCGCGACGGTGAGCAGGTCGTCTACCAGGCGCGGTTCCTGGTCGCCTGCACCGGTTACTACAACTACGAGGCCGGCTACGAGCCGCCGTTCCCCGGCGTCGACCAGTACCAGGGCCAGGTCGTGCACCCGCAGCACTGGCCGGAGGACCTGGACTACAAGGACAAGAAGGTCGTGGTCATCGGCTCCGGCGCCACAGCGATCACGCTGATCCCGTCGATGGCCGACGACGTCGAGCACATCACCATGCTGCAGCGCTCCCCCACCTACGTACTGCCGGTCCCCAACGCCGACCCGCTGACCAAGTTCGGGGCCAAGGTGCTCCCGGCCCCGGTCGCACACACCATCACCCGCAACGTCAACGCCGTCATCAACGTCGGTCAGTACGTGCTCGCGCGCTCCTTCCCGAAGACCTCGCGCAAGTTCCTGCGCAAGCTCAACCAGAGCATGCTGCCGGAGGGGTACGAGGTGGACGTCCACTTCAAGCCCCGCTACGAGCCCTGGGACCAGCGCCTGTGCGTCGTGCCCAACGGCGACCTGTTCAAGACCATCCGCGACGGCAAGGCCGAGGTGGTCACGGACACCATCGACACCTTCACCCAGAAGGGCATCAAGCTCACCTCGGGCCGCGAGCTCGAGGCCGACATCGTGATCACGGCGACGGGCCTGCAGCTCCTCGCGTTCGGCGGCGTCGACGTCAGCGTGGACGGCGCCCCGGTCAAGCCCAACGACCGGTTCGCGTTCAACGGCTACATGCTCGAGGGCGTGCCGAACTTCGCGTTCATCATCGGGTACACCAACAACTCGTGGACCCTGCGCGCCGACATCTCGGCCCGGGCCATCGCACGGCTGCTCAACCACCTGGTGGTCAAGGGCTACACCCACGTGGCGCCCGACGTCGGCGGCGAGGTCCTCACCGAGCATCCCGCGCTTGACCTGAGCTCCGGCTACGTGCAGCGCTCGCCCGACGCCATGCCCAAGGCTGCGACCGTGCATCCGTGGATGATCCGGCACAACTTCGTGCTCGACTCGCTCGACTACCGGCGCTCGCAGGTCGACGCACCCGAGCTGAAGTTCGGCACCGTCAGCGCGCCCGCCACGGTCTGACGCGCGCGAAGAGACGAGAAACCCGCCCCGGTCGGACCGGGGCGGGTTTCTTTCTGCGCTGTCGCGGGCGTCAGGAACCGGGCGTGTACGAACCGCCGACGGTGCCGCGCACCACGATCGGCGTGCCGATCGGGAAGTTGTCGTAGATGTACTTGCCGTTGGCGGTGCTCACGTTCAGGCAGCCGTGGCTCACATTGGACACACCCTGCTGGTTCACCGACCACGGGGCGGCGTGCACGAAGATGCCGCTCCACGACATGCGGGTGGCGTACTCGACGTACGTGCGGTACCCCTCGGGCGAATCCACGGGGACGCCGTACGTGGACGAATCCATGTACATCTCCCGCTTCTTCTCCATCGTGTAGTACACGCCGTTCGGGGTGGGATGCTTGTTGCTGCCCATCGACGTGGGCATCGTCTTGACGACCTCGCCGTTGTGCCAGATGGTGATCTGCTTGGTGGCATCGTCCGCCAGCGCGACCCAGCCCGTCTTGGTGGCGACCGGGGGCGCCTGCGAGGTGGTCGGCTCGGTGGTGGGCGTCGCCGGCGTCGTGGGCGCTGCGGTGGCGATCCCGACGGTGGCCGTGGCCGCGACGAGCGCGAGCGCGGTGCTCGCGCCGAGGCGCGCGAATCCGCGCCGGGTGACTCCCGTGGCGCCGGTGTGGCGGTCAGTCATCGATGTTCCTCCTCCAGGAAGGGATCCGGGGTTCCCGGGGGCGGAGCCCCCGGGGTCGGTATCAAGCCTTGCGCATGATTCTACGGTGCCGTGGCATCAGATGAAGAAAACACTGAACCGGAGCTGAGGACGGCGCCGCAGCCGTTCAGCAACCAGTGGGCCACGAAAGCGGGCCACCACCTGCCGGTACGCCGGGTCAGCACATCGAAACCGGCGCCTGCCAGGAAAGTGACGCAGATTGTCGGAAATACAGGGTCGTGCGCCGCCCGTGCAGCACCGACGTGCCAGAGGCCGAACACCGCGGGGCCGGCGATCGAGCCTGTGCGCGCGCCGTACGCCCGACGCAGTGCCGGCGTCAGCACTCCGCGGAACAGCAGCTCCTCCGGCAGGGTGGTGCCGAGCGGGATGTCCACGAGGACCCATTTCGCGAGGCTCGACGGGGGCTGCCGATCGACGGGTTCCACCGTCGCCAGGCCGGCGACGGCGAGCGCCACACCGGCGACGGCGCCGGGCACCGTCGGAATGCTGGACCGCGCCAGCCCGGAGTCGGCGAGGCAGAAGGCCAGCGTCGCCGCCGACCGGCCGTCGCTGCCCCAACCGAACCGCCGCGCCAGCCGTGGTGCCAGGGCGTTCGACCACGCGATCGCAGCGCCGGACGCGAGGGCCGCGCCGCCGCTCACTGCATCGAGACCCACGAGCCCAGGGAGCGGTAGAGGCTCGCCGAGAACGGGAGGTCGGTGCCGTAGCGGGCGGGATCGCGCGACTCGTCCTCCTGGAGCGCGTGGCTGACGCCGCGCAGCCGGACGTAGTTCACGTGGGTGCCGGTCATGACGTCGGCGAGGCTCTGCGTGGCGCGGCAGTCGACGGCGATATCGGAGTCCGAGCAGGTGAGCAGATTGTGCTTGAGCCGCGGCAGCGCCATCGCCGCTTGCAGGGTGTCAGGGGTCCCGGCCGGGAGGCCGGTGAGAACGGCTCGATCAGGCCGATCGGCATCGGCTGGCGCCCCGTGCCGCCCGCCCCCAGCGCCAGCGCCAGTGGTGCGGCCGTGCCGTGCCCGATTGCGAGCAGTCGGTCGTCGCCGAGGCCCGAGCGCTCCGCGAGCGCGGCGAGGCCGCGCCCGGCCCGGCCGAGCAGCGTCGTATGGTCCGCGCCCGACGGTCCGCCGTCGAACCGCAGAGACGCGACGCCCAGCTGGGCGAGCATGACGGACAACTCGCGCGTCGCGACCTCGCCCGCCTTGTCGGCCGAGCCCAGGATGAGCGCGGCGCGCAGCCGGCTCGGGTTGCGGGGCGCGACGTACGTCGCTGCGCCGTCGGCGCCGGGAACGTCGAGCACGGACTCGCTCCAGTCGGCCGGCAGTGCAGCGGGTGCCGGCGGTGCCGGCGGATTCGAGATCACGGGCGTCGGCGCCTCGGTCGACGAGCACGCGCCGAGCGCGAGCAGCGCGACCGCGAGCAGTGCTGCGATCCGGATCCGGGCGTGGGGCATCGGCTTCCTCCTGGTCGGCTTGCGCGTCAGCGCAGGCGTTCCGCGGCCTTGGCGGTCTCGACCAGACGGTCCGCCAACTCGGCCAGTTCGGCGGTGGTGGCGCCCTCGGCGATCGCGGTCCGCACGTCCTCGGCCGCGCATCTCACCTCGAACATACGCTCCCCCACTGCGTCGGCCTCGGCCGCGGTGAGCACCACCGAATCCGTGGGCAGGGCGGTGCCGGTCAGCGCGGCGCGGGACTCGTAGGCGCGCTGCCGGCACGAGCGCCGGCAGTACTTCCGGGTGCGTCCCGGCCCCTCGGAGACCACCTCGCGCCCGCACCAGGCACAGGTGCCGGACCTGCGACGGCGAGCGGTGGTCATGTCCGCAGTCTAATGAACCGGGTAGACTGGGAATGTTCGGCGTACCGCGATCGTTGGGAGAAGCATGGCAGACCGAGTTCTACGGGGCAGCCGCCTGGGTGCGGTGAGCTATGAGACGGATCGGGACCACGACCTCGCGCCGCGCCGCATCGCGCGGTACCGCACCGATAACGGTGAGGAGTTCGACGTCCCGTTCGCGGACGACGCAGAAATCCCCGGCACGTGGCTGTGCAAGAACGGCCTCGAGGGCACCCTGATCGACGGTGTCGTGGCCGAGGAGAAGAAGGTCAAGCCCCCGCGCACCCATTGGGACATGCTGCTCGAGCGGCGCTCGGAGGGTGAGCTGGAGGAGCTCCTCAAGGAGCGGCTGGACCTGCTCAAGGCGCGTCGCGGCAAGTAGGCGCGGGGTTCGTCCCCGGTGAACGCGAAGGGCCCCGGATCTCCGGGGCCCTTTCGCGTGCCTGCGGGACTACTTGCCGCGCAGCTGCTGCAGCTTGCGCTTGCGGGCCCGGTACCCCCACTTGGGGACCAGGGTGGCCGCTTCCTTGACGATGGAGCCGCTCATCTTCGACTCGCCGATCACGCGCTCGGTGAACGTGATCGGTACCTCGACCACCGTGAACCCGGCCTGCACCGCGCGCCAGGTGAGGTCGATCTGGAAGCTGTAGCCGAGCGACTCGATCTCGTCGAGGCCGAGTCCCTCCAGCGTCTCGCGGCGGAAGGCCTTGTAACCGCCCGTGATGTCGCGGATCCGCGTGCCCAGGATCACCTGGCTGTACACGTTGCCGCCGCGGGAGATCAGCTGCCGCGAGAGCGGCCAGTTGACGGTCTTGCCGCCGAACACGTAGCGGGAGCCGATCACGAGGTCGGCGCCGGCGTCGATCGCGGCGAGGTGCCGCTCGAGCTGCTCGGGGGCGTGGGAGCCGTCGGCGTCCATTTCGACGATCACGCGGTAGTCGCGCTCGAGGGCCCACTTGAAGCCCGCGATGTACGCGCCGCCCAGGCCGTTCTTCTCGGCGCGGTGCAGCACGTGGATCCGAGGGTCGTCGGCGGCCATCGAGTCGGCGAGGTCGCCCGTGCCGTCGGGGCTGTTGTCGTCCACGACGAGCACGTCCACGCCCGGCTGGGCCCGGTGCAGCCGGCCCACGATGAGCGGCAGGTTCTCCAACTCGTTGTAGGTGGGGATGATCACCAGCGTCTTCGACGACGGCGCTGACGGCTCGCTCATGCAGGTTCCTCGGTCCGGGTACGGGGCGCAAACAGACTTCTATCGTGCCTCATCGCGATCGCGATGCCGCACAGGGTCGCCACCAGCAGCGCCACCTCTCCCCAATCCCCAGGCGCACGGCCGGGGTGAGGCCCGCACGGAGCGTGATCGTCTCGATCAGGTGGTCGTTCGTCCAGACGGCGGTCCGCCGGGGCACGGCACCGTCGGGGCGCACCAGCGCGCTGACGCCCGTCGTGGCCGAGACCACCACGTCCCGGTCGAGCTCGACCGCGCGCACCCGGACATGCCGAGTTGCTGGTAGGTCATCCCTGTGCGGCCGAAGGTCGCGTTGTTGGTGGGCACCGTGAGCACCTGCGCCCCGTTCTCGACGGAGCCGCGCAGGGCCCGGTCGAACGCCACCTCGTAGCACGTCGCGACCCCGAGCGGAACGCCGTTCGGGCGCACGACACCGGGGCCGTGCCCGGCGAGAAGTCGTTGGCGAGGTCCACGTAATCGCTGAAGAACCGGAAGAACTCGCGCATCGGCATGGTCTCGCCGAAGGGCTGCAGGATCGCCTTGTCGTGCCGCTCGATCACTCCGGTCGCGTCGACCAGCAGCATGCTGTTGTAGTACCGACCCGTGCCGTCGTAGTGCACCGAGCCGACGAGGATCGGGGCGCCCACGTCGACCGAGGCGGCCCGTAGCCGCGCCGCCACGTCGGGGTCGCGCTCCGGCGAGACATCCGAGGAGTTCTCGGGCCAGATCACCACGTCGGGCTGCTGCTGCCGGCCCTCACGGACCTCCGTCGCGAGCCGGTGCGTCTCGTTCAGATGGTTGGTGAGAACGGCCTCGCGCTGGGTGGCGACGTCCCAGCGCTGCTCGGGCACGTTGCCCTGGATCGCCGCCACGGTCACCGTCCGGCCGTCCGACGGTGCCCCCACGAACGGCCAGGCCGCCGCCGTCGCGATGCCGGTCAGGGCCACCGCCGCCGCCGGCAGCAGGTACGCCCGACGGTCCGCGCGACGGTACGCCGCGATCCCCGCCGCGGCGAGGCACGCGCCGAGCAGCGCGACGGCGAAGGAGAGGCCGGGCGCGCCGGCGTACCGGGCGAGGGAGAGCAGCGGACCGTCGGCCTGGCTGAACGCGAGGCGCCCCCACGGGAAGCCGCCGAACGGGAAGGAGGCGCGGGCCCACTCGGTCACGGCGAACGCCGCCGCCACCCACACGGGGCCGCCGGGCGCGCGGACGACGCGCGTCGCGATCAGGCCGAACGCGCCGTAGTAGAGCGCGCACGTGATACCGAGGCCGATCCACGGCAGGGCGCCCACCATCGAGTCGATCCACTTGAGCAGCGGGACGAACAGCCCGAGCCCGGCGAGGAATCCGTAACCGAAGCCTCCGCGCAGCGTCGGACGCTCGCGGGTCGCGAGGACGGCGACCAGCGCCGCGACGCCCAGCGGTGCGAGCCACCACAGTCCTGCGGGCGGGAACGCGAAGAACAGGGCGACGCCGGCGAGCAGGCTCGTGCCCGCGCGGAGCAGGAGCTTCACGCCGCGAACACCGTCCGGCCGTCGGCCACGGTGCGCAGGCAGCGCGGCAGCCGGGCGCCGGGCGCGAGGTCGGGCAGCGGCGCGACGCCGGCGCGCGGGTCGGTCGACCAGCGCTGCACCGCGTCCGACGGTGCCCGCACCACCAGTTCGTCGGCGTCCCAGACGGCGAAGGTCGCGGGCGCGCCGGGGACGAGGGTCCCGGCGACGCCGTCGCGGACTCCCCGGCCCGCCACGCCCCACGGGTGGCGGCGGCGAAGGCGGCGCGGGGCGAGATCGCGCTGCCGGGCGTGCGGTGCTGTACCGCGGCGCGCAGTGCGGCCCACGGGTCGAGCGGGGTCACGGGCGAATCCGACGAGAAGGCCAGCGGCACGGCGTTCTTCGCGAGCAGGGCGAAGTCGTTGAGGGTCGCGGCGCGCTCGGCACCCAGGCGGCGGGTGTACATGCCGTCCGGTCCGCCCCAGAGCGCGTCGAACTGCGGCTGCATCGAGGCGATCACGCCCCAGTCGCCGAGCTGGGCCGCCTCCTCAGGGGTGACCATCTCGGCGTGCTCGATCCGGTGCCCGCAGGCGGCCAGCAGGGGGCCGCCGTGCGCGCTGGCCGCGGCATCGACGCCGGCGACGACCCGGGCCACGGCAGCGTCGCCGATGGCGTGGAAGCCCGCCTGGATGCGGGCCTCGGTGCACGCCAGCAGGTGCGCGGTGACGGTCTCCTGGTCGAGGTACCCCACGCCGTTCGACGGTGCGTCCGCGTACGGCGCGTGCAGCAGCGCGGTGCGGCTGCCGAGCGAACCGTCGACGAAGAGGTCGCCCGCCAGGCCGTCGGCGCCCGTGCGCTCGACGATCGCGCGCGCGTGCTCCGCGTCGCGGGCCGCCTCGCCCCAGTAGCGGCGCACGTGGACCCCGTGAGTGAGGGCGCCGAGGAGCGCGAAGTCGCGCTCGCCCGCGATGTCGGGACCGCCGCACTCGTGCACGGCGGCGATGCCGGCGGCGGCCGCGGCGTCGAGGGCCGCGGTCTGGGCGGCGGTGATCTGCGCGTCGGTGAGCGACGCGAGGGCCGCCGCGCGGACGGCGTGGTGGGCGGCGGCGGTGAGCGGACCGTCGGGCGAGAAACCGGCGAGGCCCTCCAGGCCCGGGACGAGCGCCCGCAGGGCGGTGCTGGCCTGCGCGGAGTGCTCGTCGACGCGGGCCGCGTAGACGAGGCGGTTCTCGTCGAGGTCGGTGCGCTGGAGCGGACGCTTCCAGTTGGTGTCGTCCCAGCCCCGGGCGATGACGGTGGCGCCGGGGGCGGCGGCGAGCGCGGCCTGCAGCGCCTGCGCGCTGCCCGAGAGGTCGGGGCCGGTGAGCGCGAGCCCCGTCGCGGTGAGGTGCACATGGGTGTCGACGAACGCCGGGGCGACGAACACCCCGTCGAGGTCGGTGACGGGCAGGTCCGGGTGCAGGGCGCGCGCGGCGTGGTCCTCGCCGATCCAGGTCACGACACCGTTCTCATGGGCGAGGGCGGTGGCTGAGGTGGATGTGGGCGTGTAGATCCGCCCGCCGACGAGGAGTTCTGCGGTCACCGGACCAGTCTGCCAATTGCTACGCGGGCGGCAACTCCCGGTATCCCGGCCGCGGTCCGGTGCCGGGCCCGGCGGGCGGGACCACGGCACCGTCGACGACGGTGCCGTACCCGCGCGGCTGTCCGGCCAGGACGGTGACCAGTCCCGACTCCTCCACGAAGGAGGCGACGCGCTTGGCGCCCACGTACGCGACCGCGGGACGGACCACCGCGCGGACCGGCTTGACCAGCAGGAGCAGGCCCGCGGCCGTGCTCACCACGCCGGGGACGGCGAGCAGGAAGACGGCCGCCGCGAGGATCGCGGTGTCCATGAGCGCGGGACCCGCGGACCGCTGCCCGTCGAGGGCCTCCCCCAGGTCACGCAGGACGCCCGAGGCGGTGCGCCGCAGCATGAGCACGCCGAGGGCGGTCGCGGCGATGACCGCCAGCACGCCCCACCCGAATCCGAGCCAGGCCACCAGCGAAGCGAACGCCGCGATCTCCACGACGACGTAGGTCAGGAACGCGAAGAGCTTCATACCCGTACAACGGGCGAACCGGGCGAATGGTTCCCGGCCCCCCTCGCGATTGAACACTGTTTCGGTCGGTGAAACCCCACTCGGGTCCAAGGGGCTAGCGCAACACCAGAGGTAGATGAGGTGTGCCTGGTGGGAAGGCCGAAGAGTCCGGCGGAGCGGGAGCGTCCGTTCTGGGATCAGATCCGCAGCGGTAAGACTGTCGCGAGCGCGGCCGCTGGTGCGGGCGTGTCGGAGAGGCTGGCAAGCCGGTGGTTCAACGATCGTGGAGGAATGAAGCCCGCGATCCGAACCGGTGAGCCCTCGTACCGAAGGCTTGATTTTGCCGAGCGGGAGGAGATTGCCCTGCTCAGGGCCGATCGGCTGACGGTGCGTGCGATCGCTGACCGGTTGGGGCGCTCGCCGAGCACGATCAGCCGGGAGCTGCGCCGTGCGGGAACGTTCATCCACGGTCGGACGGTCAACGGCCGGCGGTATGAGTATGAGCGGGAGCGGCGGTATCGGGCGAGCACAGCGCAGGCCGCGGCCGATGCCGCGGCCTGCAGGACGGTACCGGGGAAGTTGGCCTCGAACCCTCGGCTGCAGCAGGTGGTGCAACAGTGGCTCGAAGACGACTTCAGCCCGGAGCAGATCTCGAACCGGTTGCGGGTGGAGTTCCCCGACGACCCGGAGATGCGTGTGTCCGACGAGACGATCTACAAGGCCCTCTACGTTCAGGGGCGCGGCGAGTTGCGCCGCGAGCTGACCACGCATCTGCGCACCGGGAGGAAGCTTCGTAAGCCGCAGCGCAGCAACACCGTCCGGAATCGGATACCGAACATGGTCAATATCAGCGAGCGCCCGAAAGACGTGGAGGACCGGGCGATCCCCGGCGACTGGGAAGGCGATCTGATCCTCGGATCGACCGCCTCCGGGTCCGCGATCGGCACCCTCGTCGAACGAGCGACCGGGTTCGTCATGCTGCTGCACCTGCCCGGCGATCACACCGCCGAGACCGTCGCTGCGGCGCTGATCGACAAGATCGGAGAACTACCCGAACAGCTTCAACGTTCCCTGACCTGGGATCAAGGCATCGAGATGACCAAGCACGAACTGGTCACCGCCGCAACGGGGATCGATATCTACTTCTGCGATCCACGCTCACCATGGCAACGCGGCAGCAACGAGAACACCAACGGGCTTCTCCGTCAGTACTTCCCCAAAGGCACCGACCTGTCACAGTGGGGCCCGGGCTACCTCGACCTCGTCGCCGCCCAACTCAACCGCCGGCCCCGCAAGCGCCTCGACTGGCACACACCAGCCGAGGCACTCGACCGACTACTATCCGAACAAGCAGCGTAGAGCCGTGTTGCGCTAGCCCCTTGGATTCGCCCCAGGTCGCGCTGGACAGGAACGGTGTTCAATTGCGGGGTCAGCGGTCCTCGAGGTCGCCCTCGGTATCGAGGTAGGCCTGCTGGAGGGCGGCGAGCAGTTCGGGATCGGGTTCCTTCCACAGTTCGCGCTGCGACGCCTCGAGGAGCCGCTCGGCGATGCCGTGCAGCGCCCACGGGTTGGACTCGTCCATGAACTTCCGGTTCTCGGGATCGAGGACGTAGTTCTCGGTGAGCTTCTCGTACATCCAGTCGGCCATCACGCCGGCGGTGGCGTCGAAGCCGAAGAGGTAGTCGACCGTCGCTGCCATCTCGAAGGCGCCCTTGTAGCCGTGCCGGCGCATCGCCGCCATCCAGCGGGGGTTCACGACGCGGGCGCGGAAGACCCGGTTCGTCTCCTCGCTCAGCGTGCGCGTGCGCACCGAGTCCGGGCGAGTGGAGTCGCCGACGTACGCCTCGGGGGCGGACCCCGTGAGATGCCGCACCGTCGCGACCATGCCGCCGTGGTACTGGAAGTAGTCGTCCGAATCCGCGATGTCGTGCTCGCGGGTGTCGATGTTCTTGGCCGCCACGTTGATCCGCCGGTACGCCGCGCGCATGTCGTCGGCGGCGGGCGCACCGTCGAGCCCGCGGCCGTAGGCATAGCCGCCCCAGGCCGTGTAGACCTCGGCGAGGTCGGCGTCGCTGCGCCAGTTCTTCGAATCGATGAGCTGCAGCAGGCCGGCGCCGTAGGTGCCCGGCTTCGAGCCGAAGACGCGGGTCGTGGCACGCCGCTGATCCCCGTGCTCGGCGATCGCGGCGCGGGTGTGCGCGGCCACGTGATTGTCGGTGTCCGATTCGTCGAGCTGCGCCACCAGCTGGACGGCGTCGTCGAGCATCGCCACGACGTGCGGGAAGGCGTCGCGGAAGAAACCGGAGATGCGAACCGTCACGTCGATGCGCGGGCGGCCCAGCTCCTCCAGCCCGATGACCTCGAGGCCGGAGACGCGGCGGGACTGCTCGTCCCACACCGGCGTGACGCCCAGCAGAGCCAGGACCTCCGCGATGTCGTCGCCCGCTGTGCGCATGGCAGAGGTGCCCCACACCGACAGCCCGGCGGACTTCGGGTACTCACCGTGCTCGGCGCGGTACCGGTCCACCAGCGAGGCGGCGAGCTCCTGGCCCGTCGCCCAGGCGAGCCGCGACGGCACGGCCTTCGGATCCACGGAGTAGAAGTTCCGCCCCGTGGGGAGCACGTTCACCAGGCCGCGCAGCGGCGAGCCCGACGGCCCGGCCGGCACGAATCCGCCGTTCAGCGCGCGGAGCACGTTGTCGATCTCGTCGCCGGTGCGGCGCAGGCGGGGCACGATCTCGGTGGCCGCGAAGTCGAGGATCGTGGCCACCGCCGGGTCGTCGGTGAGGCCGGGCATGGCCGACGGTGCCCAGTCCACGGCTGCGGCGGCGACGACGAGCTCGCGGGCGCGGGCCTCGAACTCATCCGTTTTCGCCTTCGAGGCGGTCCCGTCCTCTTCCAGGCCGAGGGCCTCGCGCAGGCCGGGCGTGTGTACGGCGCCGGCCCACATCTGCTTCGCCCGGAGCATGGCGAGCACGAGATCGGTCTCCGCCTCCCCCGAGGGTGCGGCGCCCAGGATGTGCAGGCCGTCGCGGATCTGCACGTCCTTGATCTCGCACAGCCAGCCGTCGACGTGCAGGATCATGTCGTCGAAGGCGTCCTCGTCGGGCTGGTCGGTCAGCCCCAGGTCGTGATCGAGCTTCGCGGCCTGCAGCAGGGTCCAGATCTGCTGCCGGATCATCGGCAGCTTCGCCGGGTCCAGGCTCTGCACATTCGCGTACTCGTCGAGGTGCTGCTCGAGCCGGGCGATGTCGCCGTAGCTCTCGGCGCGGGCCATCGGCGGGATGAGGTGGTCGACGAGCACCGCGTGGGCGCGGCGCTTGGCCTGGGTCCCCTCGCCAGGGTCGTTGACGAGGAACGGGTAGACGAGCGGCAGGTCGCCGAGCGCGGCGTCGGTGCCGCAGGACGCGGACATGCCGAGCGTCTTACCCGGCAGCCACTCGAGGTTGCCGTGCTTGCCGAGGTGGATCACCGCGTCGGCCCCGAAGCCGTGCTCGCGGTCCGCGATCCAGCGGTAGCTCGCCAGGTAGTGGTGGCTGGGCGGCAGGTCCGGGTCGTGGTAGATCGCGACGGGGTTCTCGCCGAAGCCCCGGGGCGGCTGCACCATCACCGTGAGGTTGCCGAACCGCAGGGCGGCGATCGCGATGTCGCCCGAGCCGGTGGTGAAGAGCGCGCCGGGGGCCTCGCCCCAGTGTTCGGTCACCGCGTCGCGCAGTTCCTGCGGGAGCGTCGCGAACCACGCACGGTACATCCCGGGGTCGACGGTGACCTCACTCCCGTCGAGGCGCTCGTCCGACAGCCAGTCGGGGTCCTGGCCGCCGCGGGCGATCACCGCGTGGATGAACGCGTCGGAGTCGTCGGCCGCCAACCCGGGGACGTCGGGGGCGGCGCCGGGCGCGTTCCCCAGGTCGTAGCCCGCGCCCACGAGCCTGCGGATCAGCTCGAGCGCCGACTGCGGCGTATCGAGGCCGACGGCGTTGCCGATGCGGGCGTGCTTGGTGGGGTACGCCGAGAGCATGAGCGCGATCTTCTTGTCCGCGTTCGGGACCGAACGCAGCCGCGCGTGCCGCAGCGCGAGACCGGCGACCCGGGCGGCGCGCTCGGCGTCCGGGACGTACGAGGGCAGCCCGTCGTCGCCGATCTCCTTGAACGAGAACGGCACGGTGATGATGCGGCCGTCGAACTCCGGGATCGCCACCTGGGTCGCCACGTCGAGAGGGCTGAGGCCGTCGTCGCTGCCCTCCCACTGCTCGCGGGAGGTGGTCAGCGCCAGGGCCTGCAGGATCGGGATGTCCAGCGCCGCCAGGCGGCCCACGTCCCACGACTCGTCGTCGCCGCCCGCCGCGGCACCCGCGGCGCTGACGCCGCCCGCGGCCAGCACCGTCACGACCAGCGCGTCGAGCGTGCCGAGCTCGGCGAACAGGTCGTCGTCCGCGGTGCGCAGCGATGCGCAGAAGATCGGTACGGCCGTGCCGCCCTTCTCCTCGATCGCCGTCGCGAGAGCGTCGATGTAGGCGGTGTTCCCCGCGAGGTGCTGGGCGCGGTAGTAGAGCACGCCGATCCGCGGTCCGTCACCGGCGCGCTCGCGCGGCACGAGACCCCACTGGGGCGCCGCGACGGGCGGCGCGAAGCCGTCGCCGGTGAGCAGGATCGTGTCCGACAGGAAGTGGTACAGCTGCGCCAGATTCTCGGGCCCGCCCTCGGCGAGGTACGCGTGTGCTTGGGTGGCGACGCCCGCGGCCACCGTCGAAGCCTCCATGAGGTCGGCGTCCGGGGCCTGCTCCCCGAGACCACGACCACCGGCTTACCGCTCGCTGCCAGCGCGTCGAGCCCGTTCTCCCAGTACCGGCGCCCACCGAGGATGCGGACGACGACGATGTCGGCACCGTCGAGCAGCCCGGGAAGGTCCAGGTCGACGCTGATGCGCGCGGGGTTGGCCCAGCGGTAGTCCGCGCCACTCGCCTTCGCGCTCAACAGATCGGTGTCGGACGTGGAGAGCAGAAGGATCATGAAGGCGACCCTATGTCACGGTGCGCGGTGTCAGAGCACCGCGCCGTGCATCACCACGTTGCCGGACGCGGTGCCGATGTCCGGGACGTCCGCATCGGACGCGTAGGCGACGGTGCTCGACGTCTCGATGCGCCGGCCGTCGGCCGCGACGACCACGCACTCCACGTCGAACAGATCCACGCCGGCCCGGGTGATCCGATCGGTGATGCGGGCACCGAGCGAGACCACGTCGTCGATGCGCAGCGGATCGACCTGCCGGACGGACTGCGACACGTGCAGCAACCGACTGACGTCGAAGTCATCGATCTCGGCGGCCAGCAGGCGAACGGCCGCTTTGAACACCGGGTCCGCAACGATCAGCGGAGGTACCGGAGTGTCCTTGGGTAATACCCGGATCTGCGAATACGGGACGTGCGGCGACCTCGTGGCGCGCGCGTAGGCGCGCACGCCCTCCGAATCCACGGCGTAGCAGTCGTCGAGCCAGAGGGTGTAGTCGTCGCGGATCATTCGGCGACTGTAGCCCCGGACCACGTCGGGGCGGGCGACCGTCAGGTCGAGCAGCGCCATCATCGACACGTACACGTCGGTGAGCGGATAGATGTCGCGCGCCGCGCGGGCCCGGGCGACGGCGCCCTCGATCGAGCTCATGAAGACGGAGGCGAACACCAGCGCGCCGGCGTCGTCGACGCCGTAGTCGACCAGCGCGGCGGCGAACCTGCGCTCGCACTCGGTGTAGGCGGCGGTAGCGGCGTCCTGGACGCGGGGCTCGCCGTCGGCGAGCGCGGCCGCCAGAAGCGGGCACCCGACCTGGAACTCGGAGCGGACCAGGACCCGCTTCCACAGCTCGATGAACCGGCCGATCCACTCCTTCGGTTCGCCCTTGGACGTGGCGGCGTCGATGTACCGCAGGAGCCGGCGTCCGGCGAGCGACGTGGATGCCTCCACCAGCTCGGCCTTGCCACCGGGAAAGTACTGGTACAGCGAATTCTTCGACGCCTGGGACTGCGCCGTCAGCTCGGCGAGGCCCGCGTCTGCGAAGCCGTGCCGGCCCACCAGATTCAGTGCGGTGTTGACGAGGCGGACCCGCGGGCGCGGGCGCGGCTTCGGGGCGGCGGGCATCGGTGGGCTCACCCTCCTGATATCTCGAGTGAACGATGGATCGTCACTGACGAATGGTGTCTCGTGCAGCAGTGCGGTGCTTGTTTGAACCGCTCGGTTCATGTTACCAATACGGGGCGGTGAACCGAATGGTTCACCCGCGTCATTCCTTCGAAACGGAGTTACCCACGCATGACCGCACCCGCCCGGATCGCACCGCCCGCCCCCGCTGAGCAGCCGCATGTCAGCTATCTCGGGATCGGTGCGTACCGTCCGCGGCGCGTGGTGCCCAACTCCGAGATCGTCGACAAGATCGACTCGAGCGACGAGTGGATCAAGACTCGCTCGGGCATCGAGTCGCGCCACTTCGCCGAGGATGACGAGACCATCCTCTCGATGTCGGTGAAGGCCGCTGAGCGGGCGGTCAAGGCCGCCGGCATCGACCCGCAGCTCGTCGACTGCGTCATCTCCGCCACCAACACGCGCCTCGAGCTCGGCCCCTCACTGGCGCCGCAGATCGCCAAGGAGCTCGGCCGCGTCGGCATCCCCGCCTTCGACATCACCGCCGGTTGCTCCGGTTTCACCACCGCTGCCGCTGTCGGGACGGACCTGATCCGCGCCGGCACCGCGAAGTACGTCGTCGTCGTCGGCGTCGAGCGCCTGTCCGACCTCATCTCGCCGGAGGACCGCACCTGCGCGTTCATCTTCGCCGACGGTGCCGGTGCCGCCGTGCTCGGGCCGTCCGAGGAGGTGGGCATCTCGCAGGTGTCGTGGGGCGCCGACGGCGACTTCACCACCGCGATCTACCAGGACAAGGACTTCGGCACCTACTTCGACGAGGTACACGCGTTCCGGGACGACACCACGACCGAGGCGCCCGTCCGCCCGTTCCTGCGCATGGAGGGGCGCAAGGTCTTCCGCTGGGCCGCGACCGCGCTGCTCCCCGCCTGCCAGGAAGCGCTCAAGCTCGCCGGCATGACCTCGAAGGACATCGACGTCTTCGTGCCGCACCAGGCCAATCTGCGGATCACCCAGGTGCTCATCAAGGCCCTCGAATTGCGCGACGACTGCGTGGTCGCCGAGGACATCGTGACCACCGGCAACACCTCCGCGGCGTCCATCCCCCTCGCCGTCGAAGAGCTACTGCGCACCGGCAAGGCGAAGCCCGGCCAGACTGCGCTCGTCATGGCCTTCGGCTCCGGCCTCGCCTACGCCGGCCACGTCATCACGTTGCCGCCGGTCAACTTCGAGGACTGATCGTCCTGCAGCCGAAGCCGCCGGACTCCTGCCCGGGCGTATTACGGCCGCACGTCGCGGCCGATGGTGCCCTGGTGCGTGTCCGGCTGCCCGGCGGCGCCCTCGAGCCCGCGCAGCTGGAGGTCCTCGCGGAGCTCGCCGGGGCCGAGCCGATCGAGCTGACCTCCCGCGGCAACATGCAGCTGCGCGGCGTGGGTGACCTGGAGTCCGCCCGCGAACAGTTGGCTGCTGCGGGACTGTTGCCGTCGGCGACGCACGAGCGAGTGCGCAACATCGTCGCGTCGCCGCTCGCCGACGGGTACCGGGAGGCCGCCGCGCGCCTCGATCGGGCGCTCGTGGCGCGCGCCGGGCTCGCCGCGCTGCCCGGACGGTTCCTGTTCGCACTCGACGACGGTGCCGGCGACGTCGCCTCCCTCGCCGCGGACGCCGAGATCCGGTCCGGCGTGCTGCATCTCGACGGCCACCCGACGGACCTACCCGGCGCCGTCGACGCACTGCTCGACGCCGCGCAGGCCTTCCTCGACCTGCGCGGGGACGAGTGGCGCGTGCGGGACCTGTCCGACGGTGCGGCGCGCATCGCCGCAGCGCTGGGTGGCGCGGTGACCGGGCCCCGGGCGATCCCGGCGCCTCCGATCGTTCCTCCGGTCGGGTGGTTCGACCGGCCCGATGGAGCCGTGGACCTGGGGGCGGGCGTCCCGCTCGGCCGCCTCGAGCCCCGGCTCGCGCACTTCGTGGCCGCCGTCGAACACCCGGTCACCGTCACGCCGTGGCGCACCCTGGTGCTGCACGGCCTCGACGAGGGCGCCGCGGAGACGGTGGTGCGCGTGCTCGCGCCGCTGGGCCTGATCTTCGACGCGAACGCGCCGCTACTGCGGGTGAGCGCCTGCGTCGGCGACCACGGATGCGCCCGCGCGCAGGGCGATTCGCTCGCGCACGCGGCGGACCTCGCCGGCATGATCGCGGACGACGAGCGCGTGCACGTGGTCGCCTGCGGACGGGGCTGCGGCGCCCCGTCCGGCGAACACCGACGGGTGGTCGTGACAGAGGAGCCCGGCGAATAGACTTCCCGGGTGCACGACTACCTCACTGACGGCGCCGAGATCTACCGGCGGTCGTTCGCCACCATCCGCGCGGAGGCCGACCTCAGCGCGCTGGCCGCGGACGCGGAGACGGTGGCGGTCCGCATGATCCACGCCGCCGGCCAGACCGACCTCGATCGCGACATCCGCATCTCGTCGGGTGCCGTCGCCGCCGGCCGGTCCGCTCTGGCCGCCGGGGCCCCGATCCTCACCGACGCGAACATGGTGGCGCACGGCGTCACCCGCGCCCGCCTGCCCGCCGACAACGAGGTGCTGTGCCTGCTGCGCGACCCGCGGGTGCCGGCGCTGGCCGCCGAGATCGGAAACACGCGCAGCGCCGCGGCCCTGCAGTTGTGGGGCGAACGGATGGAGGGCGCGGTGGTGGCGATCGGCAACGCCCCGACCGCCCTGTTCCACCTGCTCGACCTGCTGGCCGCGGGCGCCCCGAAGCCCGCGGTGATCGTGGGGATTCCGGTCGGCTTCGTCGGTGCCGCGGAGTCGAAGGACGCACTCGTCGCGGAGGCGGCCGGGCTGGGCGTCGAGTACATCACCGTGCTGGCCGCCGCGGCGGCAGCGCGATCACGGCGGCGGCGCTCAACGCGCTGGCGCGGGAGGAGGAGCTGTGACGGGGATCCTGTACGGCGTGGGCGTGGGCCCCGGCGACCCGGAGCTGGTCACCGTCAAGGCGGCGCGGCTCATCGCCGAGGCCGACGTGGTGGCGTATCACAGTGCGCGGCACGGCCGCTCGAACGCGCGCGCCTGCGCGGCGCCGTACCTGCGCGAGGGCCAGGCTGAGATCCGGTTGATGTACCCGGTGACCACCGAGACCACCGACCATCCGGGCGGCTACCGCGGCGCGCTCGACGACTTCTACGCCGGCGCCGCGGAGGAGCTCGCCGAGCACCTGACGGCGGGGCGGAACGTCGTGCTGCTCGCCGAGGGCGACCCGATGTTCTACAGCTCCTACATGCACATGCACAAGCGGCTCCGCGGTCGGTTCGAGTGCGTCGTCGTCCCGGGAGTCACGTCCGTCAGCGCCGCGGCCGCCGCGACCGGCGTCCCGCTGGTCGAGGCCGACGAGGTGCTCACCGTGCTGCCCGGCACACTCCCCGAGGCCGAGCTGCGGCGGCGCCTCGCGGACACCGATGCGGCGGCGATCATGAAGTTGGGCAGGACCTTTCCGACGGTGCGCGGCGCGCTGCAGGGCGCGGACCGGGACGGATCGGCGCGGTACGTCGAACGGGCCAGCCGCCCCGACGAGCGCGTGCTCGCCCTGGCGGACGTGACCGCGGCGGACGTTCCGTACTTCTCCACCGTGCTCGTGCCCGGACGGATCAACGCGCCCGCGGCACCGTCGGTCCCCCGTGGCGAGGTCGTCGTGGTCGGCCTGGGCCCCGGTGACGAGGCGTGGACCACGCCCGAGGTACGGCACGAGCTGTCCGAGGCCACGGACATCGTCGGGTATCGGACCTACACGGACCGCGTGCGCCCGCGGCCGGCCAGCGCGTGCACGCCTCGGACAACCGGGTCGAGGCCGAGCGTGCCCGGCACGCACTGGAACTCGCGACCCGAGGCGCCCGGGTGGCGGTGGTGAGCTCCGGCGATCCGGGGGTGTTCGCGATGGCCTCCGCCGTCGCGGAGGTCGCTGCCGATCCGGCCTTCCACGACGTGCCCGTGCGTGTCGTTCCGGGCATGACGGCGGCGAACGCCGTCGCGAGCCGCGTCGGCGCGCCGCTCGGGCACGACTACGCGGCGATCTCGCTCTCGGACTACCTCAAGCCGTGGGAGGTCATCGAGGCCCGTCTGCGTGCCGTGGCCGCCGCGGACCTGGCGCTGGCGGTGTACAACCCGGCATCGAAGACGCGGCGCGAGCAACTCGTCCGGGCGCGGGACGTGCTGCTCGAGGTGCGCTCCCCCGAGACCGTGGTGATCATCGGCCGCGCGGTGGGATCGCCGCAGGAGTCGGTCACGGTCACCACGCTCGGCGAGTTCGATCCCGACCAGGTGGACATGCGCTGCCTGCTCATCATCGGGTCCTCGCGCACCGAGGTCACCGAACGGCCCGGCGGACGCATCGTGCACACTCCCCGTAGGTATTAGAAAAGGAGACGGACATGGCCAAGGCGTACTGGATCGCGTTCTACCAGGAGATCAAGGACTCCGAGAAGATGGCCGCCTACGCGGCGATCGGCGGGCCGGCGATCACCGAGGGAGGCGGCCGGTTCCTGGTGCGCGGCGTGCCCGCGGTCACCTATGAGGCCGGCCTGAAGGAGCGCACCACGCTCATCGAGTTCGACAGCCTCGAGGCCGCGATCGCGACCCACGACTCCCCCGCCTATCAGGAGGCCCTCGCCGCTCTCGGCGACGGGTGCGTGCGCGAGATCCGCATCTGCGAAGGCGCCTGACCTTCTCTGATCGACGCCCGCGGAGCCTGCCCCTCGCAGGGGCAGGCTGCCGCGCGTGCAATGGGCCAGACTCGGAGACATGATCGAAGAGACCACCCCGACGCTGGGCTCCTACCTCCGCTCCCGCCGGGCCGCGGTGGACGCCGACGACCTCGGCCTCGCCACGTACGGCCGCCGCCGCGTGCCGGGCCTGCGCCGCGAGGAGCTGGCCGACCTCGCCGGAGTGTCGGTCAACTACCTGACCCGCCTCGAACAGGGTGCCGCCGGCAATCCCTCCGACGAGGTGCTCAGTGCCCTCGCCCGCGCGCTGCGGCTCAGCGAGGTCGAGCGCCTGCACCTGCTCGAACTCGCGCATCCGTCCGGCGAACGTGCGGCACCCATCGACCGGGACGGCCACGGGTTCACCGGCGTCCGGCAGCTCGTCGACGCGATGGACACCCCCGCTGTGGTGCTCTCCCGCAATCAGGACGTGCTCGCCTGGAACCGCCTCGGCAACGCCGTGCTCGCCCCGCACGTGCCCCACGAGGACGTGCACGATCCGCCGCCGAACAAGGTGCGCCAGACCTTCCTCGATCCCCAGGTGCGCTCCCTCTACGTCGACTGGGAGCACGAGGCCGAACTCGCCGTCGCCTCCCTGCGCTGGGTCGCCGCGCAGTTCCCCGACGACGAGGCGCTCCGCCGCCTGCTCGGCGAGCTGGTACTCGACCGCGACTTCGCGCGACTGTGGGCGCTGCAGGCCGTCGAGCTGTGCACCAGCGGCCTCAAACAGTTCCGGCACCCGTGGGTCGGCCGCATCGACCTCTGCTATCAGATGCTCCACCTCCCCGAGTCCGACGGTGCGCGGATGATCGCGTTCAGCGCCGCGCCCGGTAGCCCGGATGACGACGCCCTCACTCTGCTCCGCCACCGCGTAGCCGACTGAGAATCCCCTCCCTCACCCCCACCGCTGCACACGCTGACCGTCGCAGACGCCGAGCGCGCGACGCGCGGCTACCTCGACCTGCACACCCCGCGGTCGGCGTTGAGTACTTCGGCACGCTGCACGGCTTCTACTGGATGGACGCCGTTCCCGACTCCGCCTCCGACCTCCAACACGACCCTGAACGGAACACGATGACCACCACAACCACACACCGTCGCCTGCACCCCGGACTGCTCGCCCTCGCCATGGGCGGATTCGGGATCGGGCTCACTGAGTTCTCCATCACCGGGCTGCTCACCGACGTCGCGGCGGACCTCGGCGTGAGCATCCCCGTCGCCGGCGGGCTGATCACCGGGTACGCGCTCGGCGTCGTGGTCGGCGCCTTCACGGTGACCCTCGCCCTGGTGTCCAGGGCGCCCAAGACCGCACTGCTGATCCTGCTGGCGCTGTTCGTCGCCGGGAACGCGCTCTCGGCCGCGGGCCCGACCTACGAGTTGGTCATGGCGGGCCGAATCCTCGCGGCACTATGCCACGGGGGCTTCTTCGGAATCGGCGCGGTCCTCGCAGCCCGACTCGTCACACCCGACCGGCAGGCTTCCGCGATCGCGCTCATGTTCGCCGGCCTCACCGTCGCCAACGTTCTGGGCGTCCCGGCCGGAACCGCCCTCGGGCACCGTCTCGGCTGGCGCGCAACGTTCGTCGCGGTCGCCCTGATCGGGCTCGTGGCGATGGCGGCCATCGCCACCCTGGTCCCGTCCGTCCCCGCGGAGACCACCTCGGTCCGCACGCAGCTGCGGGTCCTGCTCCGTCCGTCGATCTGGATCGCCTGCAGCGTCACGGCTCTCGTCTTCGGCGGCCTGTTCGGTGCCTTCACCTACATCGAGCCGCTGCTGCGCTCGGTGTCCGGGTTCGGCGCCGCGGCGATCCCGTGGCTGCTGGTGCTCTTCGGTCTCGGCCTGTTCGCCGGCAATCTCGTGGGTGGCCGTGCCGCCGATCGGGACGCCGACCGGGCGCTCCTGGTCTTCGCGGCGCTCCTGCCGCTCGGTATCGCGGCGCTGGCGCTGTTCTCCGGCTCGAAGCCGCTCGTGGCCGTCGCGCTCGCGGTCATGGGCCTCATCGGGTTCGCGACGGTGCCCGCGCTGCAGTTGCGTGTGCTCCGCAATGCCGGCACCGCGACGCTCATCGCGTCGTCGGCGAACATCGCCGCCTTCAATCTCGGGAACGCCGTCGGCGCGCAGCTGGGCGGCACCGGGATCAGCGCGGGCGGCGGGCCCACCGCCCCGGCGTGGATCGGCGTGACCCTCAGCGGCGTCGGCGCCCTGATCGCCGCCGCGAGTATCGCGTGGGAGCGCCACCACCGCGCCCCGCTGCACGACGCCCCGCTGGAGCGCGTGGCCGCCTGACCGCGAACGCCCCGTCAGGCCCGGAACACCCGGGCCCGACGGGGCGTTGGACCGGGCATGACGCTCTCGCCGTTCGATCCCCGCACGCTCATCGCCGACAGCCGCATCGGTGTCCTCGCGACACTCCGGGCGAGCGGCATGCCGCAGCTCTCGCCGGTGACCACGGTGTACCACCGGGAGGCCGACGAGATCCTCGTGTCCATGACGGCCGGTCGCGCCAAGGAGGCGAACCTGCTGCGCGATCCCCGCGCGGCGATCGAGTTCACCGGTCCCGACGGCTACACGTGGGCGACCGCGGAGGGCGATGCCACACTCATCGGCCCGTCCACCGATCGGGACGGGCCGGAGGTGGATGCGCTCGTGGACTACTACCGGCGCGGCGCCGGCGAGCACCCGGACTGGGACGACTACCGCGACGTGATGGTCGCGGACCGTCGGGTCCTGTTGGTGCTGAAGCTCACCCACGTGTACGGCGCGAAGCTGCGCTGAGGGCCTACCCCGCCGCGAACGCGTCCAGCACGTCCTGCGCGTCGATGCACCCCGCGGTCGCGAGGTCGAGGTTGGCCAACGACGCCGCGTGCACCGCCGGGTCGGCGGCGGCGACGCAGTCGGACACGACGTGCACCACGAGGCCGAGGTCGGTGCCGTGGCGCGCGGTCTGCTCGACCGTCAGGTTCGTCGCCACCCCCGTGAGGAACAGCGTGTCCACCCCGTGATCGGCCAGCCACCCGGTGGCCGGGCCGGCCAGGCCCGACAGCCGCTGATTGTCGTAGACCGCGGTCGGCTGATGGGCCATGGTGTCGATGATCCGGGCACCGTCGGCGTCCGGGCGGAACGCCTCCTGCGCGTCGGCGACCGCGCGCATGAACCCGGTGTTGCGCACCAGTTCGCCCTCCCCCTCGGGCACGGTGAAACGGGTGAACAGCACGGGGATCCCGACCGTCAGGGCCGCGTCGTGGAACGCCGCGGCCCGCGCGACGACGCCCGATTCGGCGACGGGCGCGGCCAGCATGGGGCCGAAGAAGCCGTCGGGTTCGATCACGTTCACCTGCCAGTGCAGGGCCAGGACTGCTGCGGTCATGCCCCGATCATGCCGTGCCTACGGCAGTGCGTGGAGGAAGCCGCTCACATCCGCCGCCCACCGCGCCGCCTCGTCCGCGGTGAAGATGTGGCCGGCACCGTCGTACTCGAGGCCCGTGCGCCCGGGATCGCGCCGAACTCGCGCTCGATCTCCGGTGGGATCAACCGGTCGCCGCCGGCCACGACCACGAGCGTCGGCACGGTCGTCAGCCCTCGCGGATCGTCATGGACTTCAGGCGATCCCCCGCGACGGCGAAGGTGAACTCGCTGAGCCCGTTCGCGTGCGTGCTGCGCCAGTCGCCGACGACCGTCACGGTATCGCCGTCGACGGTGACCTTCTCCGGCGTCAGCACGCCCTTCGCGCCGATGAACTCCTTGGCGCTCCAGCCCTGCATCGCGGCACGGTCGCCGAAGACGCGGCCCCAGTCGTCGATGAAGCCATCGGCCGTGAACGCGTCGAGGAAGGCGGCCTCATCGCCGGCGTTCACGGAATCGATGAATTCTTTGACCGGGCTGGGAATCTCGATGTTCGTCATGCGTGTCTCCTCGTCGTAGCGTCGGTGAACTTGCAGCCCCACACATCATCGTAGGGGCGAATCCACCGGTGCGCCGCTGGAAAACCGAGGGGCTCCACAACCTGTGGTTGTGGATCGGGCGACGCTCAGGCCCGTGCGACGAGCTCCGCGTAGGCCTGCGCCGCGGTGGCCACCACGGGCACGCCCGCGGGGCGCGCCGGGCGATCCACCATCACCACCTCGACACCGAGCTCCCGCGCGGCGGCGAGCTTGGCGGACACCAGGTCTCCGCCGCTGTTCTTGGTCACCAGCAGGTCGATCCGGTGCTCGTGCAGCAGGGCCCGCTCCGAGTCGATCGTGTACGGGCCGCGGGCGCGCAGCAGGTCGTGTCGTCGCGGCAGCGGGCCCGACGGTGCGTCGACCACCCGGACCAGGAACCACCAATCGTCGAGCGCCGCGAACTCGTGGGCGTCCTGCCGGCCGGTCGTGAGCATCGCCCGGCCTCCCGGGCGCCGTGCCAGCTCCGCCGCGGCCGCCGGCACGGTGGGCACTCGAGTCCAGGAATCATCCTCGGCAGGAACCCATTCCGGGCGGACCACCGCGAGCAGCGGGAGCCCGGCGGCTGCGGCGGCCGACGCGGCGCTGCGCGAGATCGTCGCCGCGAACGGGTGTGTGGCGTCGATCAGCGCGTCGAACGCCCCGTCGGCGAGGAAGGTCGCGAGGCCCGACGGTCCGCCGAACCCCCCGATCCTCGTCGGTCCCACCGGCAGGCGGGGATTCGCGACGCGGCCGGCCAGCGAGCTGAGCACCTCGAAGCCGTCGTCGTCGTGGAGCAGGCGCGCGATTTCGCGCGCCTCGGCGGTGCCTCCGAGGACCAGGACGTGCGTCATCAGTGGCTCGCCCCCGGGGCTCGGAGGCGGCGCGCCGAGTACAAGTAGCTCTCCTCGAAGGCGGCGGCGTCGAGGACCTTCCCGATGAAGATCACTGCGGTCCTGGTGATGCCCTCGGCCGCCAGGCGGGACGGCAGTTCCGCAAGGGAGCAGCGCACGATCCGTTCGCTCTCGCGGCTCGCGAACGCCACCACCGCCGCGGGGCAGTCCGCGCCGTAGTGCGGAATCAGATCGGCGGTCAGCGCCTCGGCCCGGTGTGCGGCGAGGTGCAGCGCGAGCGTGACGCCGGTCTGCGCGAGTACGGCCAGATCCTCTCCGGCCGGCATGTCGGTCGAGAGGGTGGACACCCTCGTGATGAGCAGCGACTGCCCCACCCCGGGCACCGTCAGCTCTCGGCCGAGGGAGGCGGCCGCGGCGGCGAACGCCGGTACGCCGGGCACGATCTCGTACGGCACGCCCGCGGCGTCGAGCCGGCGGGCCTGCTCGGTGAACGCCGAGTACAGCGAGATGTCACCGGAGTGCAGGCGCGCCACATCGAGGTCGTCGGCGTGGGCCCGCACCATCGCATCGACGATCTCGGGAAGCGGCATCCGGGCGGTGTCCACCAGGGTCGCCCCCGGCGGGCACTGATCCAACATCTCTTGCGGCACCAGCGATCCCGCGTACAGGCAGACGGTGCAGCGGGCCAGCAGATCGGCGCCGCGCAGGGTCAGCAGATCGGGTGCGCCGGGCCCGGCGCCGATGAAGTAGACGGTCACGCTTCACCTTTCACGTAGACCCAGGTGACGATCGGCCGGCGCGGCTGCCGCGCAGTGCCGGCCCCCAAGGGACGCAGGTCCGCGACCGTGTAGCTGCGCAGCTCGCCCCCGTACCGGGTCCGCAGCGCGGCCGCCAGTGCCTGCCCCTCGACGGTGACGGTGTTCGCCACGAGGCGGCCGCCCTGCGGCAGCACGCCCACGCACGCGGCGGCGAGGTTCTCGGTCAGTCCCCCGCCGATGAAGATCGCGTCCGGCTGCGGCAGGTCCGTCGTCAGATCCGCCGAGTCCGAGACCACGAGCTCGAGCCGCACGCCGGCCCGGGCGGCGTTGCGCGCGACGCGTTCCGCGCGGTCGGCGCGCCGCTCCACGGCCACCACCGACCCGCCGCCCGCCAGCGCCCAGGTGAGCCCGACCGACCCGGAGCCGGCCCCGAAGTCCCAGATCCAGCCCGGGCCGGGGCGCAGGGCCGCGACCGTGAGGGCGCGGATGTCGGCCTTCGTGATCTGCCCGTCGTGCTCGAACTCGAACGCGCCGGCCGCAGCCGGCGGTTCGATCGCGACCACGTTGAGGTCGTCGACGTCGAGCGTGCGGCGCCACGGCCGTACCTTCTCCCGGAAGCCGCCGAGCTGCTCGAGCACGGTCAACTCGGCGGTCAGTCCTGCGTCGCGGAGCAGGTCGGCGACCGCTGTCGGCGTGGTGCCGGATTCGCTGAGCACGATCACCCGCCGCCCGGCACGGACGGCCTGGACGAACGGCGCCGGGTCGCGGGCCACCGCGGAGACCACCGTGACCTCCTCCGCCGGCCAGCGCAGCCGCGCGCACGCGAGCGAGAAGGACGACAGGTGCGGGATCACCTTCATGTCGAGATCGGGTCGCCTGCGGGCAATGGTCGCGCCGACGCCGTAGAACATGGGGTCCCCGCTCGCGAGCACGTGCACCCCGTCGGCGAGCGCGTCGATAGCGGGCAGCAGCGGCGACGGCCACTCGCGGGCGTTCTCGGCGATGCCCTTGGGTAGGTAGTCCAGCTGGCGCCGCGCGCCCAGGATCACCGTCGCGTCGTCCATCAGCGCGCGCCGGGCGCGGTCGGTCAGGCCCGGCCAGCCGTCGGCGCCGATGCCGACCACGGTCACCGTCATCGCGGCATCCTGCGCCAGACGGGCTGCGGCACGAACCGCAGCGCGGCATAGAGCGGACGCAGGACCTGCGGGATCCACACGGTGCGGCGGCCGCGCCGCAGCGCCTGGACCGTGGCCTCGGCGACCTCGGGCGCGGTCCGGCTGAACGGTGCGGGTGTCACCCCGGAGGCCATGAGCTCGCGCGTCATCGCCCCTACGATGAACCCCGGTCGCGCCAGCAGCACCTGGATCCCGGTGCCGTGCAACGAATCGGTGAACCCCTGTACGAACCCGTCGAGGCCGGCCTTGGTACTGCCGTAGACGAAGTTCGCCTTGCGGACCCGCACCCCGGCCACCGAGGAGAAGGCGACGATCGCGCCCCGTCGGGCACGCCGGCCGGGCCCGCGTCCTGGGCGCGCAACAGCTTCGCCAGGCCCAGGAGGATGGAGACCTGCGCGACGTAGTCGGTCTGGGCGATCTGCACGGCGTGCGCCGGATCGGCCTCGGCGCGGGCCTGATCGCCGAGGATCCCGAAGGCCACGATCGCGACCCCGACCCGCCCGAACCTGTCCGCGACCTCCGCGAGGAACCGGCCGTGCTCGGCGGTCACGTCGGCGTCGAACTCGACCGGGAACACCCCGGTCGCGCCGGCGTCGCGGAGGACCGCGGTCTGGGCCGCGAGGTCCGTGGACCGCCGCGCCGCGAGGACCACGTCGCGGCCCGGCGCCAGCCGGCGCGCCACCTCCATGCCGACCTCGCTCCGGCCGCCCAGAAGGAGCACCGCGCCGTCGGGGATCCTGTCCGCACTCACCGGTTCAGCCTAGTGCCCGCCGTTCTAGGCTGGCGGCATGCCCGTCCTCACCGTCGCCGCGCGCGAATTCGTCACCGAGCGTCACCTCGCCACCCTGAGCACCGTTCGCCCCGACGGCACGCCGCACACCGTGGCCATCGCGTTCACCTACGACGCCGAGACCGGCATCGCCCGCGTCATCACCTCGGGTGACAGCCAGAAGGCGCGCAACGCGGGCAGGGGCGGGTACGCCGCGCTCACCCAGGTCGACGGTGCGCGGTGGCTCACTCTGGAAGGGCCGGCGCGGTTGCGCACGGACCAGGAGTCCGTGCGAGACGCCGAGGCCCGTTACGCGGTGCGGTACCGCCCGCCGCGGGAGAACCCGAAGCGCGTGGTCATCGAGATCGAGGTGCGCCGGGTGCTGGGGTCGAGCGCGATGCGCGGCTAGCGCGCGAGGCTGCCGTCCATGTCCTCGAGGGTTCTGCCCTTCGTCTCGGGGACGAACCGCGCCACGAAGATCAGCGAGAGCAGGGCGAACGTCGCGTACAGGCCGTAGGCCAGCGTGAGGTTGCCCTCCATCTTCGGGAACGTGACCGTGATGGCCCAGTTCGCCGCCCACTGCGCGGCCGCGGCGAGCGACAGGGCGGCGCCGCGGATCCGGTTCGGGAACATCTCGCCCAGCAGCACCCAGACCACCGGTCCCCAGCTGACGCCGAAGAAGATGACGAAGAGGTTGGCCGCGATCAGTGCGATGACACCGGCGGCGCCGGCCAGTTCCGGCTTGCCGTCGACGATCTCGGCGGTGCTGAAGCAGACGGCCATCGTCGCGAGCGAGACCGTCATGCCGATCGAGCCGATCAGCAGGAGCGGGCGGCGGCCGATCCGGTCGACGAGCAGGATCGCGACGATCGTGACGAGCACGTTGACGATGGACGTGAACACGCTGATCTGATTGGACTGCGACTCCTCGAAGCCGACGGCCTGCCAGAGCATGTTCGAGTAGTAGAAGATCACGTTGATGCCCACGGCCTGCTGGAAGATCGACAGCAGCAGGCCCACCCAGACGATCGGATAGATGCCGCCGCCGGGTCGCACCAGGTCCTTCCAGGAGTGCTTCTCCTCGCCCGCGAGGCTCTCCTCGATCCGGGTGACGGTGATGTCGAGGTTCTTCTCGCCGAGGAGCGCGGTGAGCACCTTGCGGGCTTCGGGAATGCGGTGCCTGGCCACGAGGTAGCGGGGCGACTCGGGAATCAACGTGGACGCCACGCCGTAGACGATCGCTGGGATCGCCATGACCAGGAACATCCACCGCCAGGCCTCCATGCCCAGCCATAGGTCGTTCGACGCGCCGCCGGCCAGGGACGCGAGCAGCCAATCCACCAGCAGCGACAGGAAGATTCCCAGCACGATCGCCATCTGCTGCAGGGAACCCAGCCGCCCGCGGATCCGGGCCGGCGACACCTCCGCGATGTACGCCGGAGCGATCACCGACGCCACGCCCACGCCGACGCCGCCGACCACGCGGAACAGGATCAGGATCCAGGTGTGGGTGGCGAACGCGCAGCCCACCGCACTGAGGAAGAACAGCACCGCCGCGATCTGCATGACGCGCAACCGGCCTATCCGGTCGGCGATCCGGCCCGCGGTCATCGCGCCCGCGGCGGCGCCCAGCAGCGCCGACGCGACGGCGAAGCCCAGCGCGTAGCCATGGATACCGAACCTGCCCTCGATCGCCTTCGTGGCGCCGTTGATCACGGCGCTGTCGTAGCCGAAGAGCAGGCCTCCCATCGCGGCCACGATCGCGATCTGGACGACGCGGCCGCTGTTGCCCTCGCCCTCCGCGTAGAGCGAAGGACCGTCGGAGATAGTGCCGCCGCCGTGCGCCATGAGGCCTCCCGGATTGTGCCTAGAGGATCGTCAGCCCGTGCGGTCTGGTATTGACCGGCGCACAACCGTCCTCGGTGACGACGACGATATCCTCGATCCGCGCTCCCCACAGCCCACTGAAGTAGATTCCCGGCTCGATCGAGAACGCCATGCCCGGCTCGACCGGAAGATCGTTGCCCGCAACGATGTACGGCTCCTCGTGCACCGACAGCCCGATGCCGTGGCCGGTGCGGTGGAGGAAGTACTCGCCCAGCCCGGCGGCGGCGAGCACGTCGCGCCCCGCCGCGTCGATCGCCTCCGCGGTCGCGCCGGGGCGCACCGCGTCGACGGACGCCCGCTGAGCCCGTTCGAGGACCGCGTACTGCTCGGCGAGGTCCGCGGCCGGCTCGCCCATCGAATACGTGCGGGTGCAGTCCGAGTTGTAGCCCGACGGCAGCGGTCCGCCGATGTCCACCACCACGATGTCGCCCTGCTCGATCACGCGGTCCGACACCTCGTGGTGCGGGTCGGCGCCGTGCGGGCCCGAGCCCACGATGACGAACGCCGCCGCGGTGTGGCCCTCCTCGACGATCGCGGCCGCGATGTCGTCGGCCACCGCGCGCTCGGTGCGGCCGACCCTGAGGATCTCGGGCACTCGGGCGTGCACGCGGTCGATCGCGGCGCCCGCGGCGCGCAACTCCTCGATCTCCGCCTCGTCCTTGAGCATTCGCAGCCGGCGCAGCACCCCGGAGGCGAGCTGCACGCCGAGGCCGCGGTCCAGCAGCGGCACCAGGTGCAGGGCGGGCACTGCGTCGGCGACCGCCACCGTCGACGCCCCCGACAGCAGGCCGAGAACCAGCGCGTAGGGGTCGTCACCGTCGACCCAGTCGCGGACGGTGAGCTCCACGCCCGCCCCGGAGAGGCCCGGGACCGCGGAGTCCTTGAGGATCGCCAGTTCGAGCCGCGGGAGGACGAGACCGAAGCCGGCCTCGGTGATCACGAGCGCGGTGAGGCGTTCGAAGGATTCGCTGACGATGCCCGTCAGATACGCCAGGTCGGGTCCGGGGGTGATGACGAGCGGGGTCCCCGCTGCGACGGCGAGCTGCTGGGCCTTGGTGAGACGGTTCGCGTACACCGGGGCGGGAAAGGAAGTCATGCCGAGATCATAGTGACTCGTGTGACACGATCGTCGGCGTGACGAACGACGCTCGCCCGCTGATGCTGCTGGACTCCGCGGGGCTCTGGTTCCGCGCGTACTACGCGATCCCGGACAAGGTGAAGGCGGCCGACGGCCGGTCCGTGAACGCGCTCCGCGGCTTCCTGGACATGACCTCGCAGCTCATCACCACGCACCGTCCGGGCCGTCTGGTGGCCTGCCTGGACCTGGACTGGCGGCCCGCCTTCCGGGTGGAGCTACTGCCCACGTACAAGACCCACCGGGTGGCCGAGGACGGCGACGGCAGCGCGGAGGAGGTCCCCGACACGCTCTCGCCGCAGGTGGACATGATCCTCGAGGTCCTGGATGCCGTCGGGATCGCGACGGGCGGGGCCGTGGGGCTCGAGGCCGACGACGTGCTCGGCACGCTGGCCGCCCGGGAGACGGCCGATCCGGTGATCGTCGTGTCCGGCGACCGCGATCTGCTGCAAGTGGCCGACGATACGGCGCCGGGCGTGCGCTGCCTGTACATCGGCCGGGGCATCGCCAAGGCGGAGATGTTCTCGCCGGCCGAAGTCGCCGAGAAGTACGGGCTGCCGGCGGACCGCGCCGGCGCGGCGTACGCGGAGCTGGCGCTGCTGCGCGGCGACCCGTCCGACGGGCTGCCGGGCGTGCCGGGGATCGGCGAGAAGACGGCGTCGAAGCTGCTGCTGCAGTACGGCTCGCTGGCCGCGATCCGGTCCGCCGCCGCGCAGGAACCGTCGCCGCTCGCGCCGCGTGCAGCGGCGTCGATCACCGCGTCCGCCGACTACCTGGACGCCGCGTGGGACGTGGTGTGGGTGCAGCGCGACGCGGACGTCGCACTCTCGGGGCCCGACGAACTGCCGCGGAATGCACGCGATCCGCAACGCCTGGCCGAATTGGCACAGGAGCTGCGGATCGAAGCGCAGGTGGAGCGCCTACTCGCCGCGCTCCGCGGCTGAGCCGGCGTCACCGGCCGGAACCACCCGGGTCAGGACGGCGCGCCCACCTGGTACTTGCCCTCATCGTCGAGGACCTTGACGGTGACGGTCTTCTGCTTGCCGCCGACGGTCGCGTCGCAGGTGAAGGTCTCGTCGGCCTTGACCTTGACGCCGTCGGTACGGCATGAGACGTCCTTGACGTCCGACTCGTTGTAGTTCTCCTTGAGGACCGTGGCGACGCCCTCGTTGACCTTGGCGTTGTCGAACTTCTTGCCGAAGAACGCCCCGGTGAAGTAGCCGATGAGCAGTACCAGCGCCACGATCACGATGATCGCGCCGGCGGCCAAGCCGATGATGAGGCCGGTCCTGGACTTCTTCGGGCCGCCGGGGACGGGCTGCTGCCCGAACTGCTGGCCCGCGAACTGGGCCGGCTGTCCGGGCAGACCGAACTGCGGCTGACCGGGCTGCGGCTGCCCCGGCTGTTGACCGAACTGCGGCTGCCCCGGCTGCTGCGGCGCCTGGTACCCGCCGAACGGCTGGCCGGGCTGCCCCTGCTGGGACTGCTGCTGACCGGGCCACTGGCCCTGGTACTGCGGTGAGATCTGGGTCTGATCACCCGACGCGGCATACGGTTGCTGGCCGCCGTACTGGGGCGAGATCTGCGTCTGGTCCTCCTGGGACTGCCCCGGCTGCTGCCAGCCCTGCTGCGCCCACTGGTTCGGGTCCTGCGGGTTGCTCATGAATTCACTCCTCCCCTGCCGCCGGCCAGCGACCCGCGACGTACGCTTATGCGCTCAAGATACCCGATCATGCACCTGATTCAGCGACCACGCCGCGCCGGACGGCGGCGATGGCGGCGGTCGCCACAGTGGCGAGCCCTGGGGCGGTCTCGAACGACGTCTGCTTGATCTGGTCCAGCAGGTCGATCACCTGGCGACACCACCGGACGAAGTCCCCGGCCGGTAGTGGGCGTCCGCGCTCGCCGGCGGCCAACAGGACCGCGGCCAGCGTTCCGCCGCTCGCCCACTGATGGAGCGGGGCCACGAACCCGACGTCCGGCTCCCGGCTCGGCTCGAGGCGGTGGGCGGCCTCGGCTGCCACGATGTCGGTCCAGCGGTCGGCGACGTCGCGGACCGCGGACCGGACCGCGCCCGGCACCTTCTCCCCGGTGAGCACGGCGCCACCGCGTTCGCCGCGCGATTCGAAGACCATCGTCGAGACGACGGCGGCCAGTCCGGCGGGATCGAGGCCATCGAACACGCCGTCCTCGATGCACTCGCACACCAGCAGATCGGATTCGCTGTACACACGGGCCAGACGGTGCCCGGACTCCGTGAGTTCGGAGGCGCCGTCGACGGTGTCGATGTACCCGCGGTCGCCGAGCAGCGCGACGATCCGCTCGAACGTGACGGCGAGCGACGACGTCGTCGCGCGAACCGTCGCCGCCGAGGCCGTGACCTCGCGCTCCAGTCGCGCGTACCGCTCGGCCGTGCGGTCCAGCTCGGGTGCGCGCTGCCCGGTGTGCGCCGGGTGCGCGCGCATCCGGGCGCGCAGGTCGGCGAGCTGCGCGTCGGACGCGGCCGGACGGTGCGCCTTCGCCTGCTGCCGCGGGGCCGAGATGGCGCTGTTGCGGAGGGTGGACGCCAGGTCGCGCTTGCCGCGTCCCGAGCGGTAGTCGGCGTTCTTCGGGACCCGCAGCGTGCCGAGCACCTGGATCTCCCCGACGAAGTCGGCGGCGCCGACCCTGCCCGACCAACTGCTCTCGGTGACCACGACGGGCTTGGGGTCGCGGCGGTCGCCCGAGGGTTCCACGACCAGGGCCAGGCCCCGGCGTCGGCCACCCGTCACCGCGATGACGTCGCCGCGGCGCAGTTCCGCGAGCGCGGTGGCGGCCCCGTCGCGGCGGTCGGCGAGGTGCTCGCGGCGCAGCGACCGTTCTCGTGCGGACGGCCTCGCGCAGGCGCACGTACTCGAGGTAGTCCGCGCCGCCGGCGGCCTCGGTCAGCTCCGTGCGGAGCGCGGCCAGCTCCTTCTCTCCGCGCTCCACCCGCTTCGCCAGGCCCACCACGGACCGGTCCGCCTGGAACTGGGCGAAGCTGGCCTCCAACAGGCGTTCGGCCCCGTCGCGGCCGAGACGGTCGAGCAGGTTGATCGACATGTTGTAGCCGGGCGTGAACGAGCTGATCAGCGGGAACGTGCGGGCCCCGGCCAGCCCCGCCACCTCCTGCGGGCGCACACCGGACTGCCACAGCACCACGGCGTGGCCCTCGATGTCGATGCCGCGGCGGCCCGCGCGGCCGGTGAGCTGCGTGTACTCGCCGGGCGTGAGCTCGACGTGGGATTCGCCGTTGTACTTGACCAGCCGCTCCAGGACCACGGTCCTGGCCGGCATGTTGATCCCCAGCGCCAGCGTCTCCGTCGCGAACACCGCGCGGACCAGGCCCTTGACGAACAGCTCCTCGACGGCGTGCCGGAACGCGGGGAGCATGCCGGCGTGGTGCGCCGCGAACCCGCGCAGCAGCGCCGCGCGCCACTCCTCGTAGCCGAGCAGGTCCAGATCGGCCGGCGAGAACTCCGCCACGTGCTTGTCCACGATGCGGCCGATCTCGTCGGCCTGCTCGGCGGTGGTCAGCACCACCGGCGACCGGAGGCACTGCGTGAGCGCCTGCTCGCAGCCGGACCGGGAGAAGACGAAGGTGATCGCGGGGAGCAGTCCCTCGCCGTCGAGCAGCGCGATCACATCGGGGCGCGGGATGGGCCGGCGTGTGATCTGCGGGCGCCCGCGCCCGGCGCGGCGTCCGGTGCGGCTGACGATCCCAGGGTCGTGGCTGCGGTCGAGCGATTCGCGTTGCTTGACGTACCGCACCAGGTCGGCGTCGAGCACCAGGTTCTTCGCGCCACCGTCGCCCTTCGCGAGGGCCTTCGTGTCGAACAGGTCGAACAGCTTGCGACCGACCAGCATGTGCTGCCACAGCGGAACCGGGCGGTGCTCGTCGACGATCACCGTGGTGTGCCCGCGGACCTCGGTGATCCACGCGCCGAACTCCTCGGCGTTGGAGACGGTCGCCGAGAGGCTCACCAGTCGCACGTCCTGCGGGAGGTGCAGGATGACCTCCTCCCACACGGCGCCGCGGAAGCGGTCGGCGAGGTAGTGCACCTCATCCATCACCACGTGGCTGAGCCCGTCGAGGGTGGCCGAGTCGGCGTACAGCATGTTGCGCAGCACCTCGGTCGTCATCACGACCACGGGCGCGTGCGAGTTGATCGACGTGTCGCCGGTCAGCAGGCCCACGTTGTGCGCGCCGTACCGGGCCGTCAGCTCGGCGTGCTTCTGGTTCGAGAGCGCCTTGATCGGCGTGGTGTAGAAGCACTTGGTGCCGCCCGCGAGCGCCGGTGCACCGCGAACTCGCCGACGACGGTCTTGCCCGCGCCGGTCGGCGCGCACACCAGCACGCCCCGGCCGGCCTCGAGGGCTTCACAGCCCTGGATCTGGAAGGGGTCCAGGACGAAGTCGAGGTCGGCGGTGAACTTCTCCAGCTCAGAGGACGTCATCGAACCCCGAACGCGGGATCGACGTGCGCATCAGCTTCTCGGGCTGTCCGACCGGCGTCGCGGGCCCGACGGTGCCGCTCCCCGGGCTCGCGCTCGCTCCGACCGGCTGCGGGGCCGACGGTGCCGGGGACGCCGTCTCGTCGTCCAACTCGCCTTCCCAGGCGTCGTCCCCGTTCTTGCGGCGCCTTCGGTTGTCGTTCCACCGCGCGAACTGGATTGAGAGCTCGAGCAGGACGGCGAGCGCAGCGCCCAGAGTCAGCATGGTGAACGGGTCGCCGGTCGGGGTCAGGAACGCCGCGAATATGAACATCGAGAGCAGCAGACCGCGCCGCCACTGCTTGAGCTTGGCGTATTTGAGGACCCCGACGAGGTTGAGCGCGATGATGAACAGCGGAAGCTCGAAACTGATCCCGAAGATCGCCATGACGTTCAGCACGAAGCTGAAGTAATCCGGCCCCTGCAACGCGGTCACCTGGGTCTCGTTGCCCACCGATAGGAAGAAGTTGAACGCGCTGGTGATCATCAGGTAGCCCAGAACCGCGCCGCTGATGAACAGGATGCCACCGAGCGCCACGAACGTCGCGGTGTAGCGCTTCTCGTTGCGGTGGAGGGCGGGCACGATGAACGCCCAGATCTGGTAGAGCCACACCGGGCAGGCCATCAACACCCCGGTAGCGACGGCCACCTTCAGGCGCAGGTTGAACTGGTCGAAGACGCCGGTCGCAAGGAGCCGGCACTCGCCGTCGCGCGTGATCGCGGCGCGCGAGGTGGCGGGCAGGTCACAGTAGGGGCCCGTGAGGAGGTGTCCGGTGGACGGCAGACCGAACGGCCCGTGGCTGTACCACCAGAAGCCGACGATCGAGGTGAGCACGATGGCGAACAGCGACCAGAGCAGTCGTGTGCGGAGCTCGTAGAGGTGCTCCACGATCGACATCGTGCCGTCGGGGTTGACGACGGCACGACGACGACGCGGATCGAACGGGATCTTCAAAGGGAGGGTGGGACTACGCCGACTTGCGATCGGCCTCGGACGGCTGCACCGTCTGGACATCGATCGGAGCGTCCGTGACCTGCGCCTGCGGCTGCTCGGTCCGCGCCTTCGTCTCGCCCTCGGTCTTCATCTCGTCCATCTCGCTCTTGAAGATGCGCATGGAGCGGCCCAGGCCACGCGCCGCGTCGGGCAGCTTCTTGCCGCCGAACAGGATCAGCAGGACCACCGCGGCGATGATCCAGAACGTCGGGGTATGCCAGCCCATGATGATGCCTCACTTACTTCGCGAATATCTCTATTGAGACTACCGGACCGCGTCCACCAGGATCGCCCGGCGAAGCCCCGTCGGACATGTCCACTTCATGAATAGTTGGCGAGCCCGGCCGCGGCGCGACGGGCCACCGCGTCCGCCAGCGACTGCGGGCCGCGCACCGTCAGCTCCCCGCCGAAACTGAGCACGAACCGCACCATCCACGCCTCGGTAGCGTATTGCATGCTCGCGGTGACCGGGCCGCCCTCCAGGGCACCGTCCGAGAGCACGGTGAACGGGTGGTACTCCAGGGCCCAGGCGGCGCCGGGCCCCACCTCCAGGACGGCGGTGGTCAGGTCGTCGGGGGCGGCACCGTCGAACAACCCGGCCGCGGGCTCGACGTGTTCCGGCACCACGGCCGGCTCGTCGAGGACCCGCACGTCGTCGATGCGGTCGAGTCGGAACATGCGCAGCCCCTCGCTGCGCCGGCACCACGCCTGCAGGTAGGAATTCCCGGCGAAGGTGTCCAGCGAGATCGGGTCGACGTCGCGCTCGGTCGCGGCGTCCCGCGTCGCCGAGTAGTAGCGCAGGTGCAGGGCGCGGCCGTCGCTGATCGCCGTCCGGACGGTGCGCGCGACGGCGCTGTCGGCCGCCTCATCGACGCCGTCGATCGCGGCGATCGTCTCGCGGCCGGCCCCGGCCACGGCGGCCTCGACCTTGGCGATGGCGCGCAGGACCGCCGCCGGGTCGGCGACGCCCGGCGAGTCCGCCAGGCCGCGCAGCGCGAGCAGCAGCGACGCCGCCTCCGCCCCGGTGAGCTTGAGCGGCCGGTCCAGGTTGGCGCTGAAGTCGATGTCGACGCCGGTCTCGTCGTAGTCGATCTCGATGAGATCGCCGGGGAACATGCCGGGCAGGCCGCACATCGTGAGCCCCGAGATGTCCTTACGCAGCTGCGCGACGGTGATCCCGAGGTCCGCCGCCGCACGGTCCAGATCGGCATCCGGGTGCGAGCGGAAGTACGGGATCACGTTGAGCCAGCGGGCCAGGCGCTGCATCTGCCGGCTGGGCTGTTTCGACGGTGCGCTCATCCGGCCACCGCCGTCAGCCGGTCGATCACGGCCCGGCGCAGCTCTGGCGGCTCGAACACCACTGCGTCGGGGCCGAGGCCCGTGACCTCGCGGGCCAGCGCGTCCACGGACCGCACCTCGACGATGAGCTCGGTGCCGGCCCGGCCGCCGAAGACACCGTCGGACTGGGCGGACGCGAGCCTGCGGAGCCCGTCGCCCCGGCCCTGCGCGACCCAGACCCGGGCGGTGCCGACCGGGTCGCGCTCGGCGATCGTGGAGACCACGTGGGCGTGCAGGTCGAAGCCCTCGGGCGGCCGGACGGTGGCCGCCGCGGGCAGCACCGCGCCGCCCCGCACGCGGGAGAGCTTGAAGGTGCGCACGGCGTTCCGCGCGACGTCGTGCCCCACGGCGTAGGCGTTGCCGCGGAACGTGACCACGCCCCACGGGTGCAGCGTCCGGTCGAGGTAGGGCTGCGCCGGGTTGGCGCGGTGCTCGAACGTGACCTGGCGGCGACGATCGATGCCCTCGAGCATCGCCAGCAACGCCCCCTCGGCGCCGTGGTCCGGCGCGATCGCCGGGCCCACGCCCGCGCCCGGGCCCGTGACGTCCATGCCGCCGGCGCGCAGCTTCTGCACCGCGGACTGCGCCGCGGACGACAGCTCCGGCGACTGCCACAGCGAGGACGCGACCGCGACCGCCATCGCTTCGTCGGCGTCCAGGTCGATCTCGCCGAGCGCGTACTCGTCGAGCGCGATGCGGTACCCGGTCGCGGAGTTGATCCGGGACACCGGGGCGACCTCGATGGGTACGCCGAGTTCCCGCAGGTCCGCCTTGTCGCGCTCGAACATGCGCTCGAAAGCATCGTCATCCGAGTGCGGGTCGTACCCGAACACGTTCGCCCTGATGTAATCCCGATCCAGCGGACGTTGCGTGTACAGGAGGCAGATCACCAAGTTGGTGAGCCGCTCGATACGCGAAGTTGCCACGTCTCGATCTTACGTTCTATGCGCGTGCGCGTCTCACATCGACGCGATGACGCGCGGCTACATCGACGCGATATCGCGCGGCTACATCGACGCGATCAATCGCTCCACGCGCTCGTCGACGTTGCGGAACGGGTCCTTGCACAGCACGGTGCGCTGCGCCTGGTCGTTGAGCTTGAGATGCACCCAGTCGACGGTGAAGTCCCGTCCGGCAGCCTGTGCGGCGGTGATGAATTCGCCCCGGAGCTTCGCGCGGGTCGTCTCCGGCGGATTCTTCACCGCGGCGTCGACGGCCTCGTCGGAGGTGACCCGCGCGGCCATCCCGCGGCGCTGCAGCACATCGAACACGCCGCGGCCGCGCTTGATGTCGTGGTACGCGAGGTCGAGCTGCGCGATCTTGGGGTCCGCGAGGTCCATCGAGTACTTGTCGAGGTACCGCTGGAAGAGCTTGCGCTTGATCACCCAGTCGATCTCGGTGTCGACCCCGGAGAAGTCCTGCGTCTCGACCGCGTCGAGCGTGCGGCCCACAGGTCGACGACCCTGCTGAGCTGCTCATCGGGCTCGCGCGTGGCGAGGTAGTCGACCGCCTTGGCGTAGTACTCGCGCTGGATGTCCAGGGCGCCCGCCTGCCGTCCGCCCGCGAGCCGCACCTCGTGCCGACCCGTGGTGTCGTGGCTGACCTCGCGGATGGCGCGGATCGGGTTGTCCAGCGAGAAGTCCCGGAATTGGACGCCCGCCTCGATCATCTCGAGCACCAGGTGCGCGGTGCCCACCTTGAGCATCGTCGTCGTCTCGGACATGTTCGAGTCGCCCACGATCACGTGAAGCCGCCGGTACTTCTCGGCGTCGGCGTGCGGCTCGTCGCGGGTGTTGATGATGGGCCGGCTCCGCGTGGTGGCACTCGAGACGCCCTCCCAGATGTGCTCGGCGCGCTGGCTCAGGCAGTACGTCGCGTTCTTCGGCGTCAGCAGCACCTTCCCCGCGCCGCAGATCAGCTGCCGGGTCACCAGGAACGGGAGCAGCACATCGGCGATGCGGGAGAACTCGCCCACGCGGCCCACCAGGTAGTTCTCGTGGCAGCCGTACGAGTTGCCCGCCGAATCGGTGTTGTTCTTGAACAGGTAGATGTCGCCGCCGATGCCCTCGTCCTGCAGCCGCTGCTCCGCGTCGAGCAGCAGGTCCTCCAGGACGCGCTCCCCCGCCTTGTCATGGGTGACGAGCTGGAGCACCGAATCGCACTCCGCGGTCGCGTACTCCGGGTGGCTGCCGACGTCGAGGTACAGGCGCGACCCGTTCTGCAGGAACACGTTCGAACTGCGCCCCAGGACACGACGCGCCGGAACAGGTACCGGGCGATCTCGTCGGGGCTCAGTCGGCGGTGCCCGTGGAACGTACACGTGACACCGAACTCGGTCTCGATACCCATGATTCGCCGCTGCACGACTCGAACATACCCTCCGGTGTCATCAGCGTTCGGCGGCCCGGGGATTACGGACACCGTCGAGCACGAAGCCGAGGTGGCGGCGCCACGCGACATCGTCGCCCGGGTTCAGCGCGATCACGTTCGCCACCGCGACCATGAGCGTCGCGAGGTCGTCGAAGCCGAAGTCCGGGCGAACGACCCCGGCGGTGTGCGCGCGGTCGAGGACGGCGAGGACGGCGCCGCCGGCGCGCCCGCACTCGGCGACGATGTCGACCTCGCCGACGGCTCCCTGGCCACTGCCTCGTTGACGGTGCGGTCGCTGGCCTGTGCCGCGATCAGGGCGTCGAGGAAGCCCTCGAACGCCGTCCACGGATCGGGTTCCGCGTCCGCCGCGGCGGCGAGTGCGTCGAGGTATGCGAGACGATCGGGCAGGACCGCATCCACCAGTTCGCCGCGGTCGGCGAAGTGGTTGTACAGGGTTCCGATGCTCACGCCCGCGCGTTTGGCGATCCGTTCGAGCGACACGTCGACGCCGTGTTCGGAGAACGATTCGCGCGCGGCGTCGACCAACTTCTGCCGGTTCCGTACCGCATCGGCTCGGGGAGACATGACTCCCAGCATACCGATCTTGAGGACGTACTCAACTTCTGGTACTAAGTTGAGTATGACCTCAACTAACTCCTCCCCGTCCTGCTCGTCCTCGGTGCGGGCCCCGGGCTCGGGATGTCCGTCGCCCGGGCCTTCGGCCGCCGCGGCTACCGCGTCGCGCTCGTCTCGCGTTCCGTGGGCCGCCATCCGGGTTATCTCGACGAGCTCCGTGCACTCGGCATCGACGCCGCCGCGTTCGCAGTGGACGTCTCCCGCCCCGGCGCGGTCGCGGGCGTCGTGGACGCGGTCCGTGAGCGTTTCGGCCGGATCGATACCGCCTACTTCGGGACCGGCACGCCCGTCGCCCTCGCACCGATCACGGAGCTGGAACCGGCCGAGGCCACGGAGGCGCTCTCCGGTGTGGCACCTGTCGTCGAGTTCGCGACCGCGGTGCTGCCCGAACTGCGGGCGCACGGCGGCGCGTTCCTCGTGGTGGGCGGTCTGAGCAGTGTGGTGCCCATGCCACATCTCGGCGCGCTGACCCTCGTCGCTTCGGCCTACCGTGCGTACGCGCTCAACCTGCACGCCGCGCTCGCGCCGAAGGCGTGTACGCCGGCACCCTCACCGTGGGCGGCATGATCGCCGGGGGCGACATCGCCGCCGCGATGGCGGATTCCATGCCCCCGGCGGATCTCGCCGCGATCACGCTGCGGCCGGACGACCTGGCCGAGACCGTGTGGCGCCTGGTCGACGAGCGGTCGGCACCGGAGGCCGTGATCGATGTGATCAGCTGACGGTCACTCGTCGCCGTCGAGCTCGGGGTGGCGGCGGAAGTTCACCACCGCGCCGACGAGTCCACCCCACAGGATCATCGTCGAGACGACCAGCATGATGATCGCGGATGCGGTCACGACACCCTCTCCTTCGCGTCTTCTCCGTCGCCGACGAGCGCGTCCTCGGCATCGGCCTTCTTGTTGGGCAGAGCAGCCATGACGACGCCGAACAGGAGGGCCGCCGCCGCGACGCCCCACCCGAGGGTGAGCAGGTAGCCGATCGGGTAGCTGCCGCCGCCGTAGTTCTCGGACAGTTCCGACTGCAGGCTGCGGAACATCATGAACACCAGCATGACCGGGGTGAGGACGCCGATCAGGAAGATCCACACCCGGCCCATCTTGACGCTGGACACGCCGTCCACGTGGCGCTGCAGCATCGGGAGCTTGCCGAGCACGCCCGCCACGACCACGGCGACGAGCGCGGCCAGCAGGATGCCGTATTGGTTGATCCAGTGGTCCGCCACGTCGAGGATGTACAGCCCGTTGCGCGTCGGGAACAGCGCGATGGAAACCAGGCCGGTGGCCCCGCCGACCAGCGCGACCGCCGCGACCCGGCCGATACCCAGGCGGTCCTGGACCGCCGCGACGATCACCTGCACGATGCTGATCAGGGACGTGAGCCCGGCGAGCACCAAGGAGCCGAAGAACAGGACGCCGAACAGGGCGGACCCGCTGCTGAGCTCCGAGATGATCTGGGGGAAGGCCACGAACGCCAGGCCGGGCCCGCCGGAAACCACATCGCTGATCGGCTGCGAGGTCTGCGCCGCCATGAAGCCCAGCGTGGCGAACACGCCGATGCCCGCGAGGATCTCGAACGAGCTGTTGGCGAATCCGGCGACCATGGCCGAGCCGGTCAGGTCGGCCTTCTTCTTCAGGTACGAGGCGTACGTGACCATGATCGCGAAGCCGACCGACAGCGAGAAGAAGATTTGGCCGTAGGCGGCGGTCCAGACGGTGCCGTCGAGGATCCGCGACCAGTCCGGCGTGAAGAATGCGTTGAGGCCCTCCATCGCGCCGGGCAGGAACAGCGCCCGCACGACCAGGATCAGGAACAGGACCACCAGCAACGGGATGAAGATCTTGTTGGCGATCTCGATGCCGCGCTTGACGCCGATCGCGAGCACGCCGAGCGTGATCACCCACACGGCGATCAACGGGACCAGCACGCCGGGAACGAACGCCGCGAAGATCCCCGGCGACTCGTTGACATGCAGGAACTCGTTGTTGAAGAAGCCCTCAGGATCCGCTCCCCACCGCTTGTCGAGCGAGAATCCGATGTACCGGATCGACCACGCCACGATCACCGCGTAGTAGGTGGCGATCACGAAGCAGATCGCCACCTGCCACCAGGCGACCGCCTCGAACGGACGCCACAACCGGCGGTACGCCCGCGGCGCACTCTTGCGTGCCCGGTGCCCCACCGCGTACTCGAAGACCAGCAACGGGATGCCCGCAGTGAGGAGGGCGATGAGGTACGGAACGAGGAACGCCCCGCCGCCGTTGTCGTAAGCCTCCTTGGGGAAGCGCCAGATGTTGCCGAGACCCACCGCCGAGCCGATGGCCGCCAACAGGAATCCCGTTCGCGTCCCCCACTGCTCCCGCGGTTTGTCGCCAATGCCCTCCGTCACCACAATCCTCCGCGTACCGTTCGTCGGTTCAGTTGTTGGCGACGCTAGCGGTAATTCGCCCGGATTCGGCCGATTCCGCTGAATCCGTGTGTCGAGCGCGGACCAGGATCACCGCGACGACGGGGACCAGCGCCACCGACGGTACGACGAAGGCCGCGACGAGCGCCTCCTCCGGCAGGAACGCTCCGAGCGTCGCGCTGAACACAAGGTTGAAACCGGCATGCGCCACCGACGTCGTCCAGATGGTTCCGGAGCCGTACCACAGTGCGCTCCAGGCGATCTCCAGCAACATCGACATGATCACCCAGAGCGGAATCAGGAGCAGCACATCGCGCACCGGCGGCGTGAACCCGAAGTAGCCCACCGACGCCAGCGGCCAGTGCCACGCGCCCCACACCGCGCCGGTGGTCGCCGCAGCCAGCGTCGGACGCGCCCGGAACGCCCGCAGGTCCGCTAGCGCGCCCCGCAGGTACGCCGTCCAGCCGAACTCCTCGCCGAAGTAGATCGGCGCGAGGGCCACCATCATCAGCGGGCCGAACAGCAGCGTCGGGAGGGGCGCACCGTCGGGCGGGAGGACGCGACGCCCGAGAGCAGGCCGACCGGGATCGCCACCGCCAACAGCACGAACGGCACCGCCAGCGCGGCGAGGTACCACCGCCACGAGGCGCGCAGCCGCAGCCGCAGGCCCGCGTCGGCGAAGCCCTGCCGCGTGACGAACAGGCGCACCGCGCACGCCGCGATCGCCGGCAGGAACGCGCCCGTGAGCAGTTGGATCACCGGATCGACGAGCGGATGACCGAGCGCGTACGCGAGCAGCCACAGCCCCCACGACGGTAGGAACGTCAGCGCCAGGAACCACGGAATACCACGCCGGTGCACGGAGGTTTCGTTCATACCTCCAGCACACCGGTTCGACGGTGCGCCGTCACGGGCCCCGGCGCCCCTTCTCGCGGTAGTGCCAGGGCTACCCGAGCAGCTCGGCGACCCGCTCGTCCGACATCCGCTTGAAGGCGCGGCGCGGGCGGGTGTGATCGAGGATCGCCACCTCGAGCTCCGTTGCGGTGAACGACTTGTCGTCGGCCTGGGCCTTGAGCCCGGAAACGGCGAGGGTGAACGCGGCCGGCAGGTCGAGACCGTCCGCGTAGCCCTCGGTGAGGACCGGCGTGATCGACTCGGTCTGCCCGCCCATCACGACGAAGCCCTTCTCGTCGGCCACGGAACCGTCGTAGCCCACCCGGTAGAGCTTCGACGCGGGCGACTCCGGACTGCCCACCTCCGCGACCGTGAGCTCGACCTCGTAGGGCTTCGGCTGCTCCGTGAACACCGTGCCCAGCGTGGACGCATAGGCGTTCGTGAGCGACCAGCCCGTGACGTCGCGCCGCGAGTACTGATAACCGCGGGTATCGGCGAACTGAATGCCCGCCCGGCGCAGCGACTCGAACTCGTTGTACTTGCCCACCGCGGCGAAGCCGATGCGGTCGTAGATCTCGCTGATCTTGTTGAGCGAGCTGGGGTTGTCGGCCACGAACAGCACGCCGTCGGCGTACTTGAGCACGACCACACTGCGGCCGCGGGCGATGCCCTTGCGCGCCAGCTCCGAGCGATCGCGCATGATCTGCTCGGCGGAGGCGTAGTACGGGAACGTCATCGCGCACCCCTCGCGCGGCGATCACTCGATCCGTCGCGGCGGCCACGTCCTGCTCGGCGATCTCGGCCGCGCCGTCGGCCGTGACCACGATGGCCGTCGGGTACAGGCCGCGCAGTGCGTCCGGCCCGCCGGTGGCGGTGTCGTCGTCGGCGGCGTCGAACAGGGCCTCGGCGGCGACGTCGAGCGCCCCGTCGGTATCGAGATCCGCGCGGTAGCGCTTCTTGATGGACGACTTGGCCCACGCCGAGCCGGAGCCGATCGCGTGATAATCCACCTCGTCGTGCCAGTCCCCCGTCACGTCGTACGAGACGATGCGGCCGCGGTCGCCGTCGAATCCGACCAGCAGCGGCACCGCCACCAGGCCCTGCAGCGCGGCGCCGAAGTTGCCGCGCACCATGCCGGCCAGGCGGTTCGCCTTGCCGTCGAAGGTGAGCGGGACGCCCTCGATCTTCTCGTAGTGCTCGAGCTCGACGGTGAACAGCTTCACGATCTGCTTGGCGATGCCCGCGGTGCCGGCGATGCCGACGGCCGTCAGCTCGTCGGTGACGAAGGTCTTGACGATGTCGCGCTGGGCGATGAGGTTGCCCATCGTGGCGCGGCGATCGCCGGCGAGCAGCACGCCCCCCGTGAAGGCGACCGCGACGATAGTGGTGCCGTGCGGGACGTCCGGCGCACCGTCGTTCCCGGCGGCCCGGCCCGGCAGGGCCTCCGGGGCCACCGCGGCCAGGTGCTCCACGAACGACGACCCGCCGGACAGCGGCGTCACTGGCCGCCCTTCTGCACGTACGCGCGCACGAAGTCCTCGGCGTTCTCCTCGAGCACGTCGTCGATCTCGTCGAGGAGGTCGTCCGTCTCGTCGGTCAGCTTCTCGATGCGCTCCTGGCCGGCTCCGGACGGTGCGCCCGCGAGATCCTCGTCGTCTCCGCCGCCACCACGCTTGACCTGCTCCTGCGCCATCTCGCTGCCTCCTTAGCGACCAACCGAGCCGCACGACCCGATGACTCAACCCTACCGGCCTAGACTGCACTCGTGGATCCGTACACGCCGCTCAACCTGCCTGAACCCGTGCTCGTGAGCATCGGTGACATCCATTGCACCCGCACGGAAGTGATCACCCCTGTCGGCACGTTCCCGATCGCGGGTTCCCAGTGGACGGTCAACGATCACACCCTGACCACGCGCAGCACGCCCACCTGGGCGACGGTGCTGGCGATCGTCGGTGTGTTCGTGGTGTGCATCTTCTCGCTGTTCCTGCTGCTGGTGAAAGAGGACCAGACGCAGGGGTTCGTTCAGGTGACCGTGATCGGGCTGGAGGGCCGTTCCTTCACCACCAGCGTCCCGGCGTACTCCTTGGGGACGGTGCAGGACACGTACAACCGCGTCGCCTACGCCCGGAACCTCGCCATCGGCATGTAGGCCGACGGTCCGCCGCACTCCCGAGGGGGTCCTTCACCGAGCCGCGGGTTGCAGCCCGCTGATCAGTGAAGAACACCCGCGCGAGCCGTTCAACGCCGTCGCGCTCAGCGCTTGCGCACATGCGGCGCCCTCCGGGCGATCTCTCTCGTGATCTCATCCGGGCTCGGACGTAGGTCCACCGGTGTGCGGACGGATTCTCCATCGAACCGCCACACGAGGTGGTGCCGGATATCGCGCCCGATGGTCGGGACGAACACGGCCTCCGGGGTCACCATCCACCCGGACACGTCGTCCCAACGTGCGTACGCCGGTGAGTCGGTCGCGGTCGCGGTGCTCACACCTTCGTCGCCGATCGACAGGAGCACCATGCGGCTCGCGCGATACATCCCGACCGCGTGGCCGACGAAGAAGACGTCGATCATCAGGGTGAATCCGGCGAGAGTCAGCGCCGTCGGAAGGGACGTCCGGTCGCCCGGTTCAACGAGCACGTCGATCACGTTCGCCACCGTGACCGTCACGAGGACGCTGTGCAGGAGTGCGACGATCGCGACCGCGACGAACCGCGGACCGAGTCGCCCTCGGACGTCCGTGCCGCCGACCAGGCGAAGCGCACCGTGCCTCGGTACCGGCAGAGAGGAGACCAGCCACGCCACCACCACCCCACCCACGCCGAAGAACAGGCCGCCGACCACGTTGATGAACCAATCTGATCGGGTTCCGTGGATCGCGCCCACGGCGCCGAGGATCGCCGCCGTCAGAAACATCGCCGCGCTACAGAGCAGTCCGAACACCATCGGGCCGAACCTGCGCGGCGTCGACCGCGCGTGCCGCGCCATCTCAGACCGGGCGGAGGCGTACGACCGGTATCGGTCGGGTGGTCTTGCGCTGGTACGCGGCGTACCGGCCGCCGTTGTTCGCGTCGGCGAGGTCCCAGAGCCGCTGGTAGTCGGCGGCGCCCGGGCGGAGCGCTTCGACGATGGCCGGGAAACGGTCGGTACCCACCTGTACGTCGACGGTGCCGGCCTTCACCATGTTGTGGAACCACGCGGGATTGCGGGGCGCGCCGCCCTTCGACGCCACCACCACGTAGTCGGCGCCGTCCTTCGCGTAGGTGAGCACGGTGGTGCGCGGCTCCCCGACTTCGCCCCGACGGTGCGGACGATCAGGCTCGGCACCCCGAACAGCAGCTTGTGCCCGATGCGCCCGCCCGAGCGGACGTACAGCTCGCCGTGTGCCTTGAGCACCTCCGGAAACGCCTTGGCATACAGCTTGTTCAGTTCACGTGCGAGGTCCATGAGTGTTCCTGTCAGACGGTGGAATCGACGATGAAGTCCCGGTCGAGATCGAGGAGAACCCGGTCCGAGGTCAAGAACAACAGCTGTTCGACCCGTGCTTGGGCGATGAGCAGCCGATCGAACGGGTCGTGCCGCAGCAGCTCGGGAAACTCACGGATCCCCTCGGCGTGCTCCGCCTCCACGTTCAGCAGCCGCAGTCCCTCCGCTTCGACGAGCGCCCCGAAGTCCGCCGGCACCGAGAGTTTCCCGAGCATCGACTTGATCGTCAGTTCCCACACCGTCGCCACGGACACGTACACCTCGGCCGAGTCCCCGATGCGAGTCCTCGCCGACTCCCCGAGTCGCGGGCTGTCGTCCAGAACCCACAGCGCGGTCTGACTGTCGAGCAGGATCATTTGTCGTCCGAGCCGTAGAACATGCGCTGGATGTCCTCGTCCACATCGAACGCGGCATCGTCGTACTCGAGCCGCCCGGCGAGACCGCCGAACCGCACGGGCGCGGGCCGGTGCGGGACCAGATCGGCGATCGGGCGGCCGGCCTTGGAGATCACGATGCGCTCCCCGGCTGCGACGCGTTCCAGGAGCCGCGACAGGTGCGTCTTCGCTTCGTGGATGTTCACCGACGTCATGCCACCAAGGTACTGACTTAGTCAGACTTAGTCCATAGAAAGGTGCTAGCCCCGCAGCGAGTCGACGAGCTCGCGGGCGGAGGAGGCACCGTCGAGCAGGGCGCCGACATGCTCCTTCGTCCCCCGCAACGGCTCGAGCGTGGGGATCCGCACCAGGGAATCCGCACCCACGTCGAAGATCACCGAATCCCAGCTGGCCGCGGCGATCTCGGTGCCGAAGCGGCGCATGCACTCGCCGCGGAAGTACGCACGGGTGGACTCGGGCGGGGTGCTGACGGCATCCATCACCTGTTGCTCGGTGACGAGGCGCTTCATCGAGCCGCGCGCGACGAGGCGGTTGTAGAGGCCCTTGTCCAGCCGGACGTCCGAGTACTGCAGGTCCACCAGCTGCAGCTTCGACGCGCCCCAGCCCAGACCCTCGCGCTGGCGGATCCCCTCGAGCAACCGGAGTTTCGCGGGCCAGTCCAGCTCGTCGGCGAGCCGCAGCGGGTCGTCGGACAGGGTGTCGAGCACCCGCACCCACTGGGCGTGCACGTCCAGGGCACGGGCATCGTCGGAGCCCTCCAAGAACCGGCCCACCCGGTCGGCGTACTCGCGCTGGATGTCCAGCGCCGTCATCGTGCGGCCGTCGGCCAGCTCGAGGACACCGCGCAGCGTCAGGTCCCGCGAGACCTGGTGCACGGCCGTCACCGGCGCGGCGAGCGCCAGGTCCGACAGGTCCACACCGGCCTCGATCAGGTCCAGCACCAGCGCCGACGCGCCGACCTTGAGGTACGTGGCCAGCTCGGCCAGGTTCGCGTCGCCGATGATCACGTGCAGCCGGCGGTACTTGTCCGGATCGGCGTGCGGCTCGTCGCGGGTGTTGATGATCCCGCGCTTGAGGGTGGTCTCCAGGCCCACCTCGACCTCGATGTAGTCGGCCCGCTGCGAGAGCTGGAAGCCGGCCTCGTCGCCGCTCGCGCCGATCCCGACCCGGCCGCTGCCGCAGAACACCTGGCGTGTGACGAAGAACGGGGTCAACCCGGACACGATCGAGGCGAACGGCGTCTCCCGGCGGCACAGGTAGTTCTCGTGCGTGCCGTACGAGGCGCCCTTGCCGTCGATGTTGTTCTTGTACAGCTGCAGGGCGGCGGCCCCGGGCACCGTCGACGCGTACCGGGCCGCGGCGTCCATGACGCGCTCCCCCGCCTTGTCCCAGATCACCGCGTCCAGCGGGTCGGTGACCTCGGGCGCGGAGTACTCGGGGTGCGCGTGGTCCACGTACAGCCGCGCGCCGTTGGTGAGGATCATGTTCGCGGCGCCGATCTCGTCGGCGTCGATGATCGGGGCCGGCCCGCCCCTCCCCAGGTCGAACCCGCGGGCGTCCCGCAGCGGCGACTCCAGGTCGTAGTCCCACCGCGTGCGTTTGGCGCGCGGCACCGCCGCGGCGGCCGCGTACGCGAGCACCGCCTGCGTCGAGGTCAGGATCGGGTTGGCCGTGGGGTCCTTCGGCGCCGAGATCCCGTACTCCACCTCTGTGCCGATGATGCGCTCCATGCGGCCAGCCTATCGGTGGCTACGCGGCCCGCTCGCCCGGCTCCCGGCACGGCCTACCCCGACTTGCGCGAGATCCGGAACCACGTCGCGAGCCACAGGATCAGCGCCATCCCGGCGAGAACGCCGATCGCGATGCCCCACTGGGTCGGCGTGGAGTCCCACAGCGGGTCCGCGCTCGACGGTGCCGGTCGCCCCGACACGGGGTCGATCACCTCGGTCACCTTCTGCAGGTCGATCGTCGACGCGCTCGCCGCGAAGCCCCACCGCGACGGGAACAGCCACGACAGTTGTTCCAGGCCCGGGCGGCCGTGCAGGCCGAACAGGCCGCCGCTCATCACCAGCTGCGAGATCACGACCACGACCAGCAGCGGCATCACCTGCTCGGCAGACCTGGCGATCGCCGAGATCAGCAGGCCCACCAGGGTGGAGACGCAGGCGAGCACCGCGATGTCGATGATCAGCTCGACGGGCACGCTGGCCAGGATCGCGCCCTGTTCCGGGACAGCCGTGCCGACCAGGGTGATCCCCACCATGATCGCAGCCTGCAGGGTGGCGGCCACGAAGAAGACGACCGTCTTCGCCGAGGTACGCGCCCGGCCGCAGGCCGACGGCGCGCTCGCGCTGGAAGATGGCCCGCTCGCCCACGAGGTCGCGCGCCGTGAGCGCCGCTCCCATGAAGCAGGCGCCGATCACCAGCAGCACCAGGATCATCTTCGGGGCGGCGATCTCCGAATCCACGGCGTCGGCGAGACCCTTCTCGGCGGGCACGAGCAGCGTGACCGCGCCGAGCACGATCGGCATGAGAATCAGGAAGATCAGGTAGCCGCGATCCGCGAGGATCAGCCGCAGTTGCCGCCTCGCGACCACCGACAGCTGCTTGCGGGTCGAGGTCTTGGGCGCCTTGGTCGGTGTCGGCGGGGCACCCGTCGGAGCGGGCGGCGGCGGGGCGGGATGTGTGGAGCGGTACCGCTGCCAGGCGACGTCGGGCTGCTTGGCGGCGAAGTCGAAGATCTCCGCCCAGTCGCTCGTCCCCATCGCGGCCTTCACACCCTTGGGCGAGCCGCAATACGCGGTCTTGCCGCCGGGCGCGAGCAGGAGCACCTGATCGCACATGTCGATGTGGGTGAGCGAGTGCGTGACCACGATGACCACTCGCCCGGCGTCCGCCAGGCGGCGAAGGGTCTGCATCACCTGCCGGTCCAGGGCGGGGTCGAGGCCCGACGTGGGCTCGTCCAGGATCAGCAGCGACGGCCCCGTGAGCAGTTCCATCGCCACCGAGGCGCGCTTGCGCTGGCCGCCGGACAGCTTGTCGACCCGCGTCTTCTTGTGCTCGGTGAGCTGCAGCTCCGCGAGCACGCCGTCGATCACCTGATCCCGGTCGGCCTTGCTCATGTCCGGCGGCAGGCGCAGCTCGGCGGCGAAGCGCAGCGCCTGCTGCAGGGTGAGTTGCCGGTGCAGTACGTCGTCCTGCGGCACCATGCCGATGCGCGAGCGCAGCGCGTCGAAGTCGCGATGAACGTCGCGTCCCTCGAACTCGACCCGGCCGGCCGTCGGGGTGACGGCGCCGGAGACGACGCGCGACACCGTCGACTTGCCCGCACCCGAGGGGCCGATCACCGCGGTCAGCGTGCCGGGTGCGGCGCGGAAGTCCACGCCGTGCAGCAGCGTCTTGTTGCCGTCGACGGTGAGCGTGATGCCCTGCACCGCGAGCCCGGCCCCGGCGAACTCCTTCGCCTTCGGTCGCTCCAACCGGCCGTTCTCGACGATGAGGTCCGAGTTGCCGACCGTGACCACATCGCCGTCCCGCAGCGCCGTGGCGCCGGCGATGCGGCGGCCGTTGACCTGCGTGCCGTTCGCCGAGCCCAGGTCTTCTATCACGAGCCCCTGCGGCCCGGTGAGCAGGCGGGCGTGCCGCCGTGAGACCAGCATGTCGGCGATCGCGAGATCGTTGTCCGGAGTACGGCCGATCGTGATCTGGCCCGACGCGGTGGGCCGCGCCGGCATCTTCGCCACCTGGTAGAGCCCCGTGTTCCCGGCCATCGCGCGCAGGTGCGGCGCGACCTCGCCGACGGGGCGCGGTGGCCCGGCCGGGGCCTGCTGCGCGGGGATCGGGGCCGACGGTGCCTGCTGCCGCGGCGGGAGTGGCATCGGCCGCGACGGCGGCGCGGGGTTGCTCGTCGCCGGCGCCTGGAAGCCGCCCGACGGCGCCGCGTTCGACTGCGGCGGATTCGGCGGCGCTGCGTTCGGGGGCGCCGGGTTCGGCGGCGTGCGCCGGGTGGTGGGCAGCTGCTGCACCGGCTGCTGCGGCGCGGCGGGCGGTGGGGTCCGCTGCGGCGGCGGGGGCGGGGTATTCGACCGCGGCGCCGCGGAGAACGTCACGGACGCACCCGTGCGCGGGTCGCCGAACATCAGCACCTGGCTGCCGTTGAGCGCGATGTTCGGGCGCCGGACGCCGCCCACGAAGACGCCGTTGGTGCTCCGGTCGGTGAGGATCCACCCCGTCGGGCCTGCGGACGCGACGGCGTGCGTGCGTGAGACCAGCGGATGGTTGATCGTGACGTCGGACTCAAGGGTGCGCCCGAAGGTCACCGTCTTGCCCGGCGCGAATGTCAGCGTCTGCCCGTCCACCGTGACGGTGAGAGCTGCGGTTTCCGTACTCATCACGGATAACTATAGGGAGACGTCGCTTGCGCCGGGCTTGCGCGACGCTTGTCGCGCGAACCCGGCGCCGGCGAGAGGGGCTAGAGGTACTGCCCGGTGTTGTTCTCCGTGTCGATCGCGCGCGACGCACTCGCGTTCTTGCCGGTCACGAGCGTGCGGATGTAGACGATGCGCTCGCCCTTCTTGCCCGAGATCCGCGCCCAATCGTCGGGGTTGGTCGTGTTGGGCAGGTCCTCGTTCTCGGCGAACTCGTCGACGATGGACTCGAGCAGGTGGGTGATCCGCAGGCCGGGCTGCCCGGTTTCCAGGAAGCCCTTGATCGCGTGCTTCTTCGCCCGGTCGACGACGTTCTGGATCATCGCGCCCGAGTTGAAGTCCTTGAAGTACATGACCTCCTTGTCGCCGTTGGCGTAGGTCACCTCCAGGAAGCGGTTGTCGTCGGTCTCCGCGTACATCCGCTCGACCACGCGCTCGATCATCGCCTTCACACAGGCCTCCCGGTCGCCGCCGAACTCCGCGAGGTCCTCCTCGTGGATCGGCAGCTCGGCGGTGAGGTACTTCGAGAAGATGTCGATCGCGCCCTCGGCATCGGGGCGCTCGATCTTGATCTTCACATCGAGGCGGCCGGGCCGCAGGATCGCGGGGTCGATCATGTCCTCGCGGTTCGATGCACCGATCACGATGACGTTCTCGAGGCCCTCGACGCCGTCGATCTCCGACAGCAGCTGCGGGACCACGGTGGTCTCCACGTCGGAGCTGACGCCCGAGCCGCGGGTTCGGAAGATCGAGTCCATCTCGTCGAAGAACACGATGACGGGCGTGCCCTCGGACGCCTTTTCGCGGGCCCGTTGGAAGATCAGGCGGATGTGCCGCTCGGTCTCGCCGACGAACTTGTTGAGCAGCTCGGGGCCCTTGATGTTGAGGAAGTACGACTTGACCTCGCGCGAGTCGTCCCCGCGGACCTCGGCGATCTTCTTCGCGAGCGAGTTCGCGACGGCCTTCGCGATGAGCGTCTTGCCGTTGCCGGGCGGCCCGTACAGCAGCACGCCCTTGGGCGGGCGCAGCGAGTAGTCCTTGAACAGGTCCTTGTGCAGGAACGGCAGTTCCACGGCGTCGCGGATGAGCTCGATCTGCCGGCCCAGGCCGCCGATGTCCGAGTAGTCGACGTCCGGCACCTCCTCCAGCACCAGATCCTCGACCTCGGCCTTGGGGATCCGCTCGAACGCGTAGCCGGCCTTGGTGTCGACGAGCAGCGAATCGCCCACGCGCAGCTTGCGGCGCGCCAGGCCGAACTCGTCCACGCCCGGGTCGTCGGAGGCCTGCAGGGCCAGGGTGCCGCCAGCCGGACCACGCGCTCCTCGTCGGCGTGGCCCACGACCAGGGCGCGGGTACCGTCGTCCAGGATCTCGCGGAGCGTGGAGATCTCGCCCACGTTCTCGAAATCATTGGCCTCGACCACCGTGAGCGCCTCGTTGAGGCGCACCGTCTGACCGGTGGCGAAGGTGGCCACGTCCAGGTTGGGCGAGCAGGTGAGCCGCATCTTGCGGCCCGACGTGAAGACGTCCACCGTGTCGTCCTCGTAGGTGGCCAGCAGCACTCCGTAGCCCGACGGGGCTGCCCGAGCCGCTCGACCTCCTCGCGGAGGGTCAGGAGCTGGTTGCGGGCGTCGCGGAGCGTCTCGAGCAGCTTCGCGTTGCGGGTGGTGAGCGCGTCGACACGCTCGCGCAGCGCGGCCGCGGACGTCGGCTGCGCCGCCGAGCCCGACGATGCCGGCGTCGCCGTGGGCCGGGTCTGATCCGGTTCCGTCACGAGAACTCCCTTCCAGTGGGGTCTTCCACGCTACCCCTTGTTCGATCGCCGCTGGGGACGCGGCGCGACGGTGCCGTCTGCCAACCGCCGGCACGTGATCAGGAACGCCGTGTGGCCCTGCATGCGGTGCGACGGCCGGACCGCCAGCCCGACGACGTGCCACTCGCGCACCAGCGCCTCCCACGACCGCGGCTCGGTCCACATCGCCTGCTCGCGGATCGCCTCGACGACCTTCGACAGCTGGGTGGTGGTGGCGACGTACACGGTGAGCACGCCGCCGGGCACCAACGCCGTGCCGACCGCGTCCAGCACGTCCCAGGGCGCCAGCATGTCGAGCACCACGCGGTCGACCTGCGGACCGTCGTACTCCGCGAGATCGCCGAGCTGCAGCTGCCAGTTCTCGGGACGCCCGCCGAAGAACTCCTCGACGTTCTTGGCCGCGTATTCGGCGTGGTCCTCGCGGACCTCCCAGGACGTCACCGAACCCTCGGGCCCCACGGCGCGCAGCAGCGAGCAGGTGAGCGCCCCCGAGCCGGCACCGGCCTCGAGAACCCGGGCGCCGGGGAAGATGTCGCCCTCGGCCACGATCTGCGCGGCGTCCTTGGGGTAGATCACCTGCGCGCCACGCGGCATGGACAGCACGTAATCGGTGAGCAGGGGGCGCAGCGCCAGGTACGGGGTGCCGTTGACGGCCTTGACCACGCTGCCCTCGGGCGCGCCGATCAGCTCGTCGTGCCGGATCCCGCCCTTGTGCGTGTGGAACTCCTTGCCCGCCTCCAGGTGGACGGTGAACTTCCGGCCCTTCGCATCAGTCAGCTGCACTCGGTCGCCCACCACGAAGGGCCCACTGTTCGCCATGGTGCACCATCTTCCCAGCCACCCCGGTCGCGCCGCGAATCCGACCTATCGGTAGGACTGGTACATGGCCGATGACGCGTTCTTCCATCCCGCAGGGACCCTCGCCGCCGACGGTGTCGAGTACGAGGTCTTCGACCCGGCACCCGCCACCGCCAGCGTGTGGGCGGACACCATGCAGCACGGCGCGCCGCCCGCGGCGATCATGGTGCGTGCCATGGAGAAGCTCGTCGGCGACGGCGCGCGGATCTCCCGCGTGACGGTCGATCTCCTGGGCGTCGTGCCGATCACCCGGACGCGGGTGCGCGCCTGGCACGCCCGCCCCGGGCGCACGATCACGCTGCTCGCCGCCGAGATGGACTGCCTCGACGACACGGGTGCGTACCGCACCGTCGCCCGCGCCCAGGCGTGGGCGCTCGCGGCGTCCGACACCGCCCCGATCGCGCGCGACCTGTCCCCCGCGCTCCCTCCGCCGGGCGAGGTCGACGGTGCCATGCCCGATTTCTTCGAGCACCTCAAAGACCAGGGCTTCCTCGCCGCGTGCGACTGGCGGTTCGTCGACCATCCCGACGGCCCGGATGGCCCCAAGCAGTGCTGGATCCGGGCGAGGATGCCGCTCGTCGCGGGCGAGGCACCGTCGCCCCTGGTGCAGGTGTTCTCCGTGATCGACGCGGCCAACGGCATCTCGGCCTACCTCGACCCCACGTCGGTGACCTGGATGAACATGGACATGACGGTGCACCTGCACCGCTCGCCCGCGCCGGTCGACGGCTGGGTCGGGGTGCTGGGCGATCAGCTCGTGGGCGGCGAGGGCATCGGCACCACCGTCTCGCGGATCTACGACGGTGCCGGTGCGTTCGCCGTGGGCGCCCAGACGCTGCTGATCGCGACGCGGTGAGCCCGCGTCGCGCGCCGCGTCAGAACCGGCAGCTGCGGATGTCGGTCATCAGGATCGCCTTTGCGCCGAGCTCGGCGAGGTCGTCCATGACGCCGTTGGCGTCCTTGCGGAGCACCATCGCGCGGACGGCGACCCAGGCGTCGTCCGCCATCGGGGCCACCGTCGGGGATTCGAGCCCCGGGGTCACGGCGATCGCGCCGTCCAGGAGGGTGCGCGGGCAGTCGTAATCGAGCATCACGTACTGCCGGCCGAAGACCACGCCCTTCAGTCGCGCCGTCAGCTGATCACGCGCACGGTCGGAATCGGCGCCGACGCGCTCGATGAGCACGCCCTCCGAGTCGCACAGCGACTCGCCGAAGGCGACCAGGTTGTTCTGGCGCAGCGAGCGGCCGGATTCGACGACGTCGGCGATCAGGTCGGCCACACCGAGCTGGATCGAGATCTCCACGGCGCCGTCGAGGCGGATCACCTCGGCGTCGAGGCCCCGGGCGGCCAGGTCGCGCCGCACCAGATTGGGGTACGACGTGGCGACCCGCTTGCCGTTCAGATCGGCGACGGACCAGTCCCGCCCGGCGGGGCCGGCGTACCGGAAGGTCGAGCGGCCGAAGCCGAGCGCCAGGCGCTCGGTGAATTCCGCGCCCGAGTCCAGCGCGAGGTCGCGGCCGGTGATGCCCATGTCGAGCTCGCCCGAGCCCACATACAGGGCGATGTCCTTGGGGCGGAGGAAGAAGAACTCCACTTCGTTGCCGTTGTCGAGGACCGTGAGGTCCTTGGAGTCCGAGCGGCGGCGGTAGCCGGCCTCGCTCAGGATGGCGGCGGCGGCCTCGGAGAGCGCGCCCTTGTTCGGTACGGCGACCCGCAACATGTTTCGAGGAATCCTTCGGGAAGTCAGAGGTAGGAGTAGACGTCGTCGAGCGTCAGACCGCGCTTGACCAGCAGCACCTGCAACCAGTACAGCAGCTGCGAAGCCTCCTCGGCCAGCTCGCCGTCGGTCTGGTACTCGGCGGCGATCCAGACCTCACCGGCCTCTTCGATGACCTTCTTGCCCAGGAAGTGGATACCGCGGTCCAGCGCCTCGACGGTCCCGCTCCCGGCGGGCCGCTCCTCGGCCTTGGCGGCCAACTCCGCGAACAGCGTCTCCATGGTCTTCACGCACATATTGTTTCACGGCAACTACAGTGCTCGGTGTGGAGGGCTCGGCGACGGAGGACACGGCACCGTCGACCCCGCCCGCGCAGGGCGCGCTGGTGAAGGGCTCCGCGCAGTACGGGTACGCCCGGGCACTGATCCGGGCCCGGCTCCGGGTGGTGCGGGCCGCGCGCGACCCCGACCGGTTCCTGCGGGAGAACTACGACGAGTTCGCGGCCAAGCACCCGGTCCTCGCGTGGGCGTGGAGCCTGCTCCACCTGGACTTCGCCGGCCTGTTCGTGGGCGGCCTGTTCCTGATGAGCAGCCTGACCGCGTCGCTGCTCCCCCGGTCCTGGTTCTTCCAGGGCGTGGTGTCCGGGATCAACGCGGTGATCGGGTACGGGATCGGCGTGCTGCTCAAGTGGGTGATCGTGGACCTGCTGGTGCGCGCGCACCCGATCCGGGACGATCCGGCGCGCCCGGTGGGTCCCCGTGTGGCGCGCGCTCATCGTGTTCGGCGTGATCGGCGGCGGGCTGTCGATGATGGTCGCGGCGAAGCGCTGGCAGGACGGGGTGCGGGCGCTGATGGACATGCGACCCGGCTCGAATCTGTGGTACGTGTTGACACCGGTCGTCGCGTTCGTGGTGGCCGCGCTCCTCATCTCAGCGGTGCGCGTGCTCCGGGACCTGGCATTGCTCGCGGGGCGGCGCGCCAACCGGTTCCTGAAGATCCCGCTGCCCGCCGCCAAAGTGCTCGGCTTCATCTGGATCGCGCTGCTGCTGTTCCTGTTCGTCAACGACATCGGCTTCCGGGCGTTCACGGCCGGCGCGAACCGGGTGGCGTCCGCCACGAACGATCAGGAGCTGCCCGAGTTCCCGCAGCCCACGGCGCCGCAGCGGTCGGGGTCGCCGGGGTCGGCCGCGGCGTGGTCCGGACTCGGGAACGAGGGCCGCAAGTTCGTGGCGGGCGGCCTGCGGGCCGCGGACCTGCGGCGGTTCACGACCCGGCCGGTGACGGAGCCGGTCCGGGTGTACGTGGGCCTCGAGAACGCCGACACCCCGACCGAGCGGATCTCGCTGCTGCACCGTGAGCTCGCGCGGACCGGCGCACTGGACCGCAAGCACGTCGTCGTGATCCCCACGACCGGGTCCGGCTGGGTCAATCCGACGGCGGCGCGGGCGGTGGAGCTGATGTACGACGGCGACGTGGCCCTGGTCGCGATGCAGTACTCGTACCTGCCCAGCTGGATCTCGTTCGTCACCGACGGCGAGGCGTCACTCGAATCCGGCAAGCGGCTGATCGACGCAGTGCTCACGGACGTGCGCGCCCGTCCCGCCGAGCACCGACCGAAGCTTCTGGTCATGGGCGAGAGCCTGGGCACGCGGGCCGGCGAGGGCGCGTTCGCCGGCCTGCCCGATATCCGCGAGAAGGTCGACGGTGTCGTCTGGCTCGGCCCGCCCCGCGCCAACCCGATCCATTCGGCGATCACCGACCGCCGCGACCTGGGGACTCCCGAGGTACTGCCCACCTACACGGATGGGCTGATCGTCCGCTTCACGGACGGTCAGCGGTCCCTCGCCGACAGCGGCGGGGCGGAGTGGCTGGCGCCGCACATCGTGTACGTCCAACACCCGTCCGACCCGGTGGTGTGGTGGTCCCCCGAGCTGATGCTGCGGCAGCCCGACTGGCTGCGCGAGCCGCCCGGCCGGGACCGCAGCTCGGCGATGGCCTGGTACCCGTTCGTCACGTTCTGGCAGGTCTCGGCCGACCTCGCGAACGCGGCCGGCGTGCCGGACGGCCACGGCCACAACTACGGCACCGCGGTGGTCGACGCGTTCGCCGCAGTCCTTCCGCCGGAGGGCTGGACAGCCGCCGACACCGAGCGGGTCCGGATGGCAGTCATGGCCAGTGCCGCGATCGACGGTGCCGAGAAGTGACGGCCGAGGCCCGCCTGGCTGGGACGTGACGGCGGTCACCGGGTTCCGGTGATGCTCAGCACTTTCCGTCCTCTGCGGCGAGCAGAGTGGCGACGACACCGTTAGTTTCTGCAGATCATGAACGCGCGTCACATCGCCCTCGCGCTCCTGGCCGTCGCCCCGGTCGCCGGATGCGCCGCCGAACCCGAGGTCCCCGCCGATAGCGCCGTCAGCTTCAGTGCGATCGCGGCGACCGGCACGCCGTCGTCGTCGGTGGCCGCCAGCGGCGCGCACCCGGGCGCCGACCTGGCCGGACCCGGCACGGTCTGCGGCTCAGTGGCCGGGAGCACGGTCGTGGTCCGGGCGGGCGCCGCGAACTGCGTCGACGCGCTTCGGGTGGCCGGGGCCTACGCCGCCGCGGCGGCGCGCGCAGGGGCAGGCGGTCACCGTCGACACCGGCGGCTGGCGCTGCACGGCGCGCGTCACCGATCAGGTGGGCACGTGCCGTTCGGGCGAGAACACCGTCAGCGTCGGCTGAGCGGCGCGAAGTCGGCGACTCCGGCGCCGGTGAGGCCACCGAGGTGGACGGCACCGTCGAGCACCGGCTCCGGGCCGACCGTGAGCACCGTGCACCCCGCGACGAACGCCGAGCGGGCCCCCGTCGGCGAATCCTCCACGGCGACGCAGTCCTGCGGCGCGACGCCGGCGAGCCGCGCGCCGCGCAGGTACGGGTCCGGCGCGGGCTTGGGCTCGGCGACCTCATCGCCGCAGACGGTGGCGACGAACCGCTCGCGGCCGAGCGTGCCCAGCGCGTGCTCGGTCACGTCCCGGATGGTGTTGGTCACCAGGACCAGCGGGACGCCCGCGTCCGCGAGCAGGTCCAGCGCCTCGCGGGCGCCGGGCTGCCACGGGATGCCACCGTCGAACAGCTCGACGACGCGGTTCGAGACCCACCGCTCCGCGCCGGGGTAGTCGCGGTCGGCTTCCGGGACCTGCGCGAAGTCGTAGAGCTTGCGGAGGGCGTCGCCTGTGGCGTTGCCGAGCGTCGATTCCCTGGCCTCCGGGGTGACCTCGTACCCGAGGCCACGAGTGAACTCGGCGACCGCGATGTCCCACAGCTTCTCGGAATCCAGGAGGGTTCCGTCCATGTCGAACAGGACTGCGGCGGGAAGTGTCATGGCCCCAGGCTATGTCAGGGCCGCAGTGTCGCCGCCGTCGGCCGGTGAGTGCACCCACGCGGAATCCGGGTTGTTAATTCATTCGTCACCCGAACGACGATTCGCTGTGCTTGGGTTCCGGCATGCGTCAACGTCACCTCCTTGCCGTCCTCGCCCTGACCGCGTCCGCCACGCTCCTCGCGAGTTGCGGCACCTCGGGGGGCGACGCGGCATCGTCGTCCTCGTCGGCGGCGACGTCCGGCGCGACGGTGGGTTTCACCGTGCCCGGCGTCGACGACCTGCCCGCCGCGACCGCGGAGCAGGTGCACGTGTTCATGATCAACGACCTGCACGGCAACCTGCAGCCGCCCACCGGCTCGACCGGCAGGATCGGCGGCGAGGCCGCGGGAGGCGCCGCATACCTCGCCACCGCACTGCAGCGCCTGCAGAAGGCGTACCCGAACAGCATCACGCTGGGCAACGGCGACCTGGTGAGCGCGAGCCCGCTGGTGTCGGCCCTGTTCCGCGACGAGCCGACGATCAAGTTCCTCAACTCCGTGGGCATGCAGGCGTCGTCGGTGGGCAACCACGAGTTCGACCACGGCACGATCGAGCTGGAACGCCTGCAGAAGGGCGGCTGCGCCCCGCAGGGCTGCGAGCCGGGCGAGCCGTTCACCGGCGCCGCCTACCAGTACCTCGCGGCTAACGTGACCAACGCTCAGGGCCAGCTGCCGCCCGGGACGGTGCCGTGGAAGATGCTCGAGGTGAACGGCAAGAAGATCGCCGTGATCGGCGCCGTCACGCCCGAGACCGCGACCATCGTGGCGCCGGAGGGCGTCCGCGGCTACATGTTCGGCGACGAGGCCGACGCCATCAACAAGTACGTCCCGGAGATGAAGGCCGCGGGCGCGCAGGCGATCGTGGCGGCGGTGCACAACGGCGGCGGCCAGAAGGGCGGCAGCGGCGAGGCCGACCCCAACGCCTGCAAGGACGTCTCGGCCCCCGTCCCGGACCTGGCGAAGCGCGTCGACCCCGCCGTCCAGGTGATCGCGACCGCCCACTCGCACCAGGCCTACGTCTGCTCGATCGAGGGACGCACCGTCACGCAGGGCGCCTCCTACGGCCGGCTCGTCACCGACATCACGCTGGACTTCGGCGCGAACGGCGTCACCTCCAAGGCCGTGAACCGCGTGGTCCGCCCGTCGCTGCCCGCCGACCCGGGCACGCAGCGCCTGATCGACTTCTACGCGAAGGAGGCCAAGCCCCGCGCCGACCGCGTGATCGGCAGGATTCCCGCCGAGCTCAAGCGCGAGGCCTTCCCCGGCGGCGACTCCCCGCTCGGCGACGTGCTGGCCGACGCGATGCTTTTCACCACCCGGCCGCCCGCCGAGGCCGCGGGCCAGATCGCGCTCATGAACCCCGGCGGCGTGCGCGCCGACCTCAAGGCCGGCGACGTGACCTACGGCGACGCGTACACGGTCCAGCCGTTCGGCAACCAGGTGGTCACCGTGTCGCTGACCGGCCAGCAGATCATCGACCTGCTCGAGCAGCAGTGGCAGAACCCCGACAAGACGACGGTGCTGGCACCGTCGGGCATCACCTACAGCTACGACCCGAACGGCGCGCCCGGCCGGAAGGTGGTCCGCGAGAGCGTCACGATCGGCGACCAGCCGGTCAACACCGTCGCGAAGTACCGGGTGACCACGAACAACTTCCTCGCCGCGGGCGGCGACGGGTTCAGCGTGTTCAAGCAGTCCACCGACCTCACGGTGGGCGGCATCGACCTGGACGCGCTGGAGACGTTCCTGCAGGCCACCCCGGACCTGCAGGTGCCCACCAGCCGCATCACGAAGCTGTAGCCGCTGTCGGAGTACGCGGCCGCAGGCATCCGCACTACTGGATCGCGCGTGACTCCTCGTTCGTTCGAAACCGCTCGAATCCTCGGGCAGGATCACCATGCTTCGTCGTGGTCGACCTGAGGGCGGGTTTCAGAACCGACCGCCGAGGTCCAGCTTGCGCGCGACCTCTCGGACGGCCTCGAGCGCACCGTCGAGCGACTCGGACCAGGCGGCCGCGACCTGGAGGCCCGCGGCGTCGTCGAGGCGCCAGAACCAGGCGCCCTCGTCGCCGGGCTCGCCGGCCTGCAGGTGGAGGCGATAGTCGTCCACGCTCACCGGCGCACGTCCAGTTCACGGAGCGGGGATCCGCCGTCGATGAACAGCCGCCCGGTGGGCGTGAGGGCATCCGCGATCCGCCTCAGCGCGATCTCGCCCTCCCGCGGGTGGCGGCCGTCGAGGCAGCCGACCCGCACGGCGAAGGCGAGGTCGAAGGGCTGCTCGCCCGGAAGGAGGGCGAGGTCCTCGACCGCGCACCGTCGAACCGTCAGGCGGCCGGCCGCGATCTGTTCCGCGCACCCCGCCTCGGCCTGCCGGATCGCCGCCGCGGACCGATCGATCGCGAGGACGTGGCCGTCGGCGACCCGATCTGCAACAGCGCGCGCGCCACCCCTGGGCCGCAGCCGATCTCGAGGACCCGCAGCCCCGGCGCGAGGGGCAGCGCGGCGACGATCTCCGCGAGCCGCGCGGACATCTCGGCCATCACCACCTCCTCGCGACGTCGGCCACGCGGTGCCGACCGCTTACGTGTTGAAGTACTTGGCCTCGGGGTGGGTGAGGACGAAGGCGTCGGTGGACTGCTCGGGGTGCAGCTGCAGTTCCTCGGACAGCTCGACACCGATCCGCTCGGGCTGCAGGAGGTCGACCATCTTCGCGCGGTCCTCGAGGTCCGGGCAGGCGCCGTAGCCGAACGAGTACCGGGCGCCGAGGTACTTGAGGTCGAAGAAGTCGGTGACGGCGTGGGGATCCGCGTCCGCGACCTTCCGTCCGCCCGGCAGGATCAGCTCCTGCCGCACCCGCTGATGCCAGTACTCGGCGAGGGCCTCGGTGAGCTGGACACCGATGCCGTGCAGCTCGAGGTACTCGCGGTAGACGTTGGCCGCGAACAGCTCGTTCGCCGCGTCGGCGATCGGCTGTCCCATGGTGACCAACTGGAACGGCAGCACGTCCACCTGACCGCGTGCACGAGCGGTGTCGCGGTCGCGGATGAAGTCCGAGATCGCGAGGAACCGGCCGCGCTGCTGGCGCGGGAACTCGAACGAATGCCGCACCGGCGCATCGGGTTCCGGGACTCCAGCACGTCGATGACGTTCCCGTGACTCACAGCGGGGAAGTAGCCGTAGACCACGGCGGCGTGGTCCAGGATCCGGTCGGCCTTCAACTTGTCGAGCCAGTAGCGCAGCCGGGGGCGTCCCTCGGTCTCCACCAGTTCCTCGTACGACGGTCCCTCTCCTTGCGGGCGCCGCGCAGGCCCACTGCCCGAAGAACAGTGCCCGCTCGTCCATCAGCGGCGCGAACTCGTTGACGGCGACGCCGCGGACGATTCGCGTGCCCCAGAACGGCGGCGCCGCGACCTCGAAGTCGGGTGCCACGTCCGAACGGTCCGGCACCACGATCGGCGCGGCCTCCGCCTTACGCTTCTCGGCGATCCGCTTGCTGCGGGCGTGCCGCTCCTTGCGCTCGCGCGCCTTCTCGGCGGCGGCGATCGCCTCGGGGCTGTTCGGGTCCGGGCCCTCGCCGCGCTTGGTGGCCATGATGTCGTCCATCAGCCGCAGGCCCTCGAACGCGTCGCGGGCGTAGCTGACCTCGCCGGCGTACACCTCGGCCAGGTCGGTCTCGACGTACGCGCGGGTCAGCGCAGCGCCGCCCAGCAGCACCGGGTACTTCTCCCCCAGTCCGCGGGTGTTGAGCTCTTCGAGATTCTCCTTCATCACCACGGTCGACTTCACCAGCAGCCCGGACATGCCGATCACGTCGGCGTGCTTGTCCTCGGCGGCCTCGACGATGGCGGCGATCGGCTGCTTGATGCCGATGTTGACCACTTCGTAGCCGTTGTTGCTCAGGATGATGTCGACGAGGTTCTTGCCGATGTCGTGCACGTCACCCTTGACGGTGGCGAGCACGATCCGACCCTTGCCCGCGTCGTCATCGGACTTCTCCATGTGCGGCTCGAGGTACGCGACGGCCGCCTTCATCACCTCGGCCGACTGCAGCACGAACGGCAGCTGCATCTGGCCGAGCCGAACAGCTCGCCGACCGTCTTCATGCCGGACAGCAGCGTGTCGTTGATGATCGACAGCGCCGGCTTCTCCTGCAGGGCCGCATCGAGATCGGCGTCGAGGCCCTCCCGCTCACCGTCGACGATGCGCCGCTCCAGGCGCTCGAACAGCGGCAGCTTCGCCAGCTCCTGCGCCCGGGTCTCCTTGGCGGAGGCCGCCGAAACGCCCTCGAAGAGTTCCATGAGCCGCGAGAGCGGGTTGTAATCGGCGTCGCCACCGGACTGCAGGCCGGCGGCGCCCGGCGGTCGTACACCAGGTCCAGTGCGGTCTCGCGCTGCTCGGGCTCCATCTTGCTCATCGGCAGGATCTTCGACGCGTGCAGGATCGCCGAGTCGAGCCCGGCCTCCCGCAATTCGTTGAGGAACACCGAGTTCAGGACCTGCCGCGCAGCCGGGTTCAGGCCGAAGCTCACGTTCGACAGCCCGACGGTGAAGTGCAGGCTCGGGTACTTCTCGTGCAGCACCCGCACGGCCTCGATCGTCTCCAGCGCGTCGCGCCGGACCTCCTCCTGGCCCGTCGAGATCGGGAAGACGAGCGGATCGATGATGATGTCGTCGAGCGACAGTCCCCAGTTCCCAGTGAGATCCGCGATCAGGCGCTCGGCGATCCGCACCTTGCCCTCTGCGGTGCGGGCCTGGCCCTCCTCGTCGATGGTCAGCGCGACGACCGCCGCGCCGTGCGCGACCACCTGCTCCATGATCTTCGTGAACCGGGAATCGGGGCCGTCGCCGTCCTCGTAGTTCACGGAGTTCACCGCGCAGCGGCCGCCGAGGTGCTCGAGGCCCGCCTTGATCACCTCGGGCTCCGTGGAGTCGATCATGATCGGCAGCGTCGACGCCGTCGCGAGCCGCGCGGCGAGCGCCGCCATGTCCAGCGCACCGTCGCGGCCCACGTAGTCCACGTTGAGGTCGAGCATGTGCGAGCCGTCGCGGATCTGGTCCTTGGCGATGTCCACACATTTGTCGTGATCGCCCGCGAGCATCGCCTCGCGGAACGCCTTGGAGCCGTTCGAGTTCGTGCGCTCGGCGATCATCAGAATCGACGCGTCCTGCGCGAACGGCACCGACGTGTACAGCGAGCTGATCGAACTCGGTCTGCGGCGCGCGCTGCGCCTGCGCGGTGCCGCGCACGGCCTCCGCCACCTGGCGGATGTGCTCCGGGGTGGTGCCGCAGCAGCCGCCGACGAAGCTCAGCCCGTACTCGGCGACGAAGCCGGACAGGGCCTCCGCCAGCTCGGGCGCCGTCAGCGGGTACTCGGCGCCGTTCTTCCCCAGCACGGGCAGGCCGGCGTTCGGCATCACCGAGACGGGAATCGTGGAGTGCCGCGACAGGTGCCGCAGGTGCTCGCTCATCTCCGCGGGGCCGGTCGCGCAGTTCAGGCCGATCATGTCGATGCCCAACGGCTCCAGCGCGGTCAGCGCGGCGCCGATCTCGACCCCAGGAGCATCGTGCCGGTGGTCTCGACGGTCACGTGCACGATGATCGGGATCCAGTGCGCCTGCTCGCCCATCGCCGCCTGGCAGCCCAGCACCGCGGCCTTCGCCTGCAGGATGTCCTGGCACGTCTCGACCAGGAACGCGTCGGCGCCACCGTCGAGCATCCCGTGCGCGGTCTCGCGATACGCGTCCCGGATCACCGCGAACGAGGTGTGCCCCAGGGTAGGCAGCTTCGTGCCCGGACCGATCGAGCCCAGGACGAACCGCGGCGTACCGTCGGCCTGCTCGAACTCGTCGGCGACGCGCCGGGCGATGGCGGTGCCCTTCTCGGACAGCTCCCGGATTCGGTCCGCGATGTCGTAATCGCCCAGGTTCGACAGGTTGCAGCCGAATGTGTTGGTCTCCACCGCGTCGGCCCCGGCCTCGAAGTAGGCGCGGTGGATGCCCTCGAGCACGTCCGGGCGGGTGTGGTTGAGGATCTCGTTGCAGCCCTCCAGGCCCAGGAAATCGTCCAGAGTCAGGTCCGCTGCCTGCAACATCGTGCCCATCGCACCATCGCCGATCAGAACACGGCTTCGCGCCGCCTCCAGGAACTTCGATTGCAGCGGCTGCTGATGCGTACGGGTCATGTATCCAGGGTAGTGGGTGTTGACAAATCGGCCGGTCGCGCCCGGCGTACGCTGGATCGGTGACGTCCTTGCCCACGCTGGAACGACCGGTCCTCATCGCGGCGTTCGAAGGCTGGAACGACGCCGGCGACGCCGCGTCCGGCGCCGTCGAGCACCTCGAACTGACCTGGGACGCAGACCTGATCACCGAGGTCGACTCCGACGACTTCTACGACTTCCAGGTCAATCGGCCCACGATCAAGCAGATCGACGGGGTGACGCGCGCCGTCGAGTGGCCGTCGACGACGCTGTCGGTGTGCCGGCCGCCCAAGGCGGACCGGGACGTGGTGCTGCTGCGGGGCATCGAGCCCAACTTCCGCTGGCGCGCCTTCTGCGACCAGCTGATCGCCGTGTTCACCGAGCTCAAGATCGACAGCGTGGTGATCCTCGGGTCGCTCCTCGCCGACACGCCGCACACGCGCCCGGTCCCCGTGACCGGGGCCGGGTACGACGCGGACTCCGCCAAGCGGTTCGGGCTCGAGGAGAACCGGTACGAGGGCCCGACGGGGATCACCGGAGTCCTCCAGGACGCCTGCGTCCGCGCCGGCGTGCCGGCGATCTCGTTCTGGGCGGCGGTGCCGCACTACGTGTCCCAGCCCCCGAACCCGAAGGCCACCGTCGCGCTTCTGCAACACGTGGAGCAGGCGCTCGACCTGGCGGTGCCCGGGCGACCTGCCGGTCCGCGCGGAGGAATGGGAGGCGTCGGTCAGCGAGATGACCGAGGACGACGAGGACGTCGCCGCCTACGTCCGCGGGCTCGAGGAGCGCGGGGACGCCGAGGCGAAGAACGTCGAGCAGCACATCGACGCCGACGCGCTCGCCGAGGAGTTCGAGAAGTACCTGCGGCGCCGCGACCCGGGGACCGGGCCGTAACGCCGGACTCGTGGCGCCGGCCTGCGGCGCTGGGCCGGTCGGCCTCAGCCGATCCGTTCGATCGACACGACGGGCGTGGTGATGCGCCACGTCCGCACATCGGGGTCATCGGCGGCGCGGACCCAGAACTGCGCCGACTCGCCGACCCGGCAGCTCTTGATGCCCAGCAGCGGGATGTCCTCCGAGTCGCGGCGCAGCGCGCTGATGCTCCACTGCTCGTCCTCGGAGTTCCCGCCGATGCCCGGGGCGCGCATGAGCGTCATCTCCCCCAGGTCCAGCACGTACGTGGACGTGCGGGTCTGAACGGTCCACACGCCCTCGGTCAGATCCGGGGCCAGCTCGCTGACGGTCCTCACAGGCGCAATATAGCGTGTCGAACTGTCAGGCTGCTGGAGGTACGCCGAGCAGCGCGTCGACGGCGCCCGCGACCGCGGCCGGTGCACCGGCGTCGGGACCGCCCGTGGTGAGGGTCTTCTCGGCCCACGCGTCGATCGCGGCCAGCGCGTGCGGAGTGTCGAGATCGTCCGCGAGGTAGCGGCGCACGCGGCTGATCAGCTCGGCACCGTCGGGGCCCGACGGTGCCGCGAAGGCCCGGCGCCACCGGTCCAGTCGCGCCTGCGCGCGCTCGAGCACCGCGTCGGACCACGGCCGGTCCTGCCGGTAGTGCCCCTCGAACAGGCCCAGGCGGATCGCCGCCGGGTCCACGCCGGAGCGGCGGAGCTTCGAGACGAAGACGAGATTGCCGCGGCTCTTGGACATCTTCTCGCCGTCCAGGCCGATCATGGCCGCGTGCACGTAGTGTCGGGCGAAGCGGCGCTCGCCGGTGGCCGCCTCGACGTGGGCGGCGGAGTACTCGTGGTGCGGGAAGATCAGGTCGCTGCCGCCGCCCTGGATGTCGAAGGTCGCGCCGAGGCGGTTCGCGGCGATGGCCGCGCATTCGATGTGCCAGCCGGGGCGACCCGCCCCCTGCGGCGACGGCCACGACGGTTCGCCGGGGCGCTGCACGCGCCACAGGAGCGGATCGATGCTGTCGTGCTTGCCCGCGCGCTCGGGATCGCCGCCGCGCTCGGCGAAGAACTTCTCCATCGTGGCCCGGTCGTAGCCGGACTCGTAGCCGAACTGCTCGGTCGCGTCGGCGCGGTAGTACACGTCCGGGTACTCGGCGTCGTCCAGCACGTACGCCGAGCCGTTGGCCAGCAGCTTCCCGACGTACTCGACGACCTCGTCGATGGACTCCACGGCGCCGATGTAGTCGCGGGGAGGCAGCACGCGCAGCGCCTCCATGTCCTCGCGGAACAGGTCGATCTCGCGCGCGCCCAGGTCGCGCCAGTCGATCCCGTCGCGGTCGGCGCGTTCGAACAGCGGATCGTCCACGTCGGTGATGTTCTGCACGTAGCGCACCTCGTGCCCGTTGTCCCGGAGCACCCGATTCACCAGGTCGAAGGCCAGGTAGGTAGCGGCGTGCCCCAGGTGGGTCGCGTCGTACGGGGTGATGCCGCAGACGTACATACCCGCGACCGGACCGGGGTTCACCGGGCGAACCGCCTGGTCGGAGGTGTCGTAGAGCCGCAGCGGCACGGATGGGCCGGCGAGGGCGGGGACTTCGGGGGACGGCCACGAACGCATACCCACACCCTATTCGTCCCCGGTGCGGTCCGGATTCCGGCCCGGACCGGGCACCGTCGGCGCCCTGCCGGGGCCGAATCCCAACCGGGAACGACGCACGGACGCGGCACGTGGTCGATCAGGACGCCGCCGGGCACCCGCTCTGACAAGGGACGACGCTGTGCCGCAGGAACTCTCAGGAAACTCTTGCCCGCCATTACTGGCCAGTACGCCGATCTACCGCCATGCTTTACCCAATCTTGAAGATCGGTTCGTTCCAGGAGGTGAACGTCATGTCCCCCAACACATTCGAAAACGCCTGGTTCCTGTGCGCACTGATCGGGGCGGCGGCGTTCGCGGCGGCCTGGCGGTTCGTGGTGACGCCGCGTCGCGCGGTGGTCTCCACACCGCCGCTGACGGTGCCCCAGATCGCCTGCCTGCGCTCGTGGCGGGCACCGCTGGTGGCGGCGATGGCGCAGCTGCGGGCCGACGGGCACCTGGACGCCGACGGCCGGTTGGACCCGGCCAAGCCGCTCCCACCCGGGACCGACGCCTTCACGCGCCACATGCTGCGGCGGCTCGACCGCTCCGTGTTCTCGGTCGACCAGCTCCTGTACGACGAGCTGGCGCCGCTCGGCGCGCTCGAGGACGAGCTCGCGCGGCGCGGGTACCTGCACACGTCCGCCGAGAAGTGGCGGATCCGGTTCGGCGCGGCACCGCTGACCGCGCTGTGCGTCGCGGGCGTCCTCGCGGCCCCGATCGTGCTCGCGGCGCGCGGTGTCCCCGCCGACCGGGCGATCGTCGGGTTCACCGTGCCGGCGGTCGTCGCCGCGGTGGTGGTGCTCCCCTGGCTCTGGCACGCGCCGCGCACCACCGCCGCGGGTCAGCGCGCGTTCGCCGAACAGCGCGAGCGCGCCGCCTACCTCGCGCCCCGCACGCGGCCTGCGTTCACGACCTACGGCGCAGGCGCCGTGGGCCTGTCGGTGGCGCTGTTCGGCACGGCGGCGCTCTGGCAGTTCGACCCCCGCTACGCCGCGGCGATGGCCGTGGCCGGCGGTTCCGGCGACGGCGGGGCCGGAGGGTCCTGCGGCAGCGCCTTCACCTGCGGCGGCGACTCCGGCGGCTGCGGCTCGTCGTGCGGTTCGTCCTGCGGCGGGGGCGGCGGCGGAGGCGGCTGCGGCGGCTGAGCCGCCCCCGATCCACGATTCCCACCCCACGGGTCCTTCAGCAGCGAGGGCCCCGTTCCCGCTACCCGAAATCCCGAACACACCGATCCGTCACCAGGAGGTGATCGTCATGCCCCTCGATCTCGCCCACACCGCCCTCGACATCCTGCTGCCCGCGGACAGCAGGTGGTTCATCTACCTGCTGCTCGCAGGAATCGCCCTCGCCCTGCTCTGGCGGATCGTGGCGGCGAGTCACCGCCCGGTGATCGCCGATCCCCGCTCGCGCCCACCGAACTGGCGTGCGTCCGCTCGCGGCAGGCGCCGGTGGTGGCGGCGCTCGCACGGCTCCGGGCGGACGACGTGGTGAGCTCCGTGCGCCAGATGAATCCCGCACGGCCGCTCGGGCCCGACGCCGACGCGTTCACCAGGGCGGTCCACGCGTACTGCGACGGCCTGTCGTCGTACACGGTCAACGAGATCACCGTCGCGCTCTCGGATGAGCTCGACGCCCTCGAGGAGCGGGTCGCCGCCCGCGGCTACCTGCGCACCGACACCGATCGCTGGCGGATGCGCCTCGGCGCCGCTCCCGTGACCGCGGCGGCGGTCGGCGGCGGGGTCACGGCGTTCGTGCAGCTCGTGGTGTTCGACCGGCACGAGATCCCGCTCGTCACATCGGTGCTCCTCCCGGCGATGCTGACGCTGATCGTGATCGCGCCGCACCTGTGGACCGTCGCCCGCGACACGCGTGCCGGCAAGCGGCTGATCAAGGCCGAGGCCAAGCGCCTCGACTACCTCGCCCCGTCGCGCAAGCCGGCCTGGGCCACGTACGGCGCGGCCGCGGTGGGGCTGTCGGTCGCCGTGTTCGGCACGGCGGCGCTCTGGCAACTCGACGGTGACTTCGCCGGCAACGTCGAGCTGGCCGGCAGCGCGGAGGCGTCCGGAGACGGCGGCTCGTGCGGTGGTGCCTCCTGCGGCGGCGACGGCGGCGGGGGCGGGTGCGGCGGCTGCGGGGGTTGTGGCGGCTGCGGCGGGTGCGGAGGATGAGCACCGTGGCACCGATCGGACGCGCCCCCGGAGCCGCCGCCCTCGGCCCCCTCGGCCTGGGCTGGCGTCGCGAGATCGCCGGCGTCATCGCCGACCTGACCCCGGGCTTCTGCGAGGTGATCGCCGAGTCGGTGCGGATCACGCGGGGGCGGGCGCAGCCCGACCCGCTGGTGGCGGGCCTCGTCGAGCGCGGGGCGCCGGTCGTCCCGCACGGCGTCGCCCTCTCGCTCGGCGGGGTCGATCCGCTCGAGCCGGACCGGGTGCATCGTCTGGCGGCCTGCGCCCGGGCACTGCGCTCCCCGCTGGTCAGCGAGCACATCGCGTTCGTCCGGGCGGGCGGTATCGAGGCGGGACACCTCCTGCCGGTCCCCAGGACCCGCGAGGCACTGGACGTCCTGGTGCGCAACATCAGCCGGATGCAGGACGCGCTGGAGGTGCCGTTGGCCGTGGAGAACATCGCGGCCTTCCTGCGCTGGCCCGAGGACGAGCTCACCGAGGCGCAGTTCCTCGCCGAGCTCCTCGACCGCACCGGCGCGCTGCTCGTACTGGACGTCGCGAACGTCTACGCGAACGCGCGCAACCGCGGCCTGGACCCGCAGGCCGAGCTGGCGCGGCTGCCCGTCGACCGGATCGCGTACAGCCACGTTGCGGGCGGCAGCGAGGGCGGCGGCCGGTATCACGACACGCACACCGACCCGGTCAACACCGGAGTGTTGGAACTGGTCACGGCGTTGCGCGAGCGGGCGGACGTCCCGTTCATGCTGGAACGCGACGGCCGGTACCCGCCGGCCGCGGAACTGTTCGACGAGCTGGACGCGATCGCCGCCGCCGCGGGCTGCGCCCCGATCACGTCCCGAGCGAGGGAGGTCTGGACATGAGCTTGCGCGAACGCCAGGAGGCCCTGGTGGGGGCCCTCGTCGCCGACGGTGCCGTCCCCGACGGCTTCGATCCCGACGAGGTCGCGGCCGCGGGCGCCGTGTGCCGGCACAAGCGCGACGCGCACGCCGGGCACGGCGTCAACCGATCAGAACGGCGGCCATGGGATCGGGTGACGCGCCGACGGTAGCGGCATCCGGCCGAGCTCGGTCAGGAGCCGGGCGCGGTCCACCAGCGCCGTGCGCTCGCGCACACTGATCAGGCCGGACAGATCGGGCGGGGCCGCGATGAGCCGCTCGACGGCGGCGAGCAGTTCGTCCGGCACGGCGCTGCCCGCCCAGCCCCACAGGACCGTCCGGAGCTTGTCGTCCGCGTGCAGGCAGATCCCGTGGTCCACGCCGTACACGCGGCCGTCCGGCCCGGTGAGGATGTGGCCGCCCTTGCGGTCGGCGTTGTTGATGAGCACGTCGAGCACGGCCATGCGGCGCAGCTGCGGGTCGTCGGCGTGGGCGAGCGCCACTTCGGCGATCCCGTCGGGGGCGTCGGTGTCCTCGACGTAGCCGGTGAACACCTGCCGGTACCCGGCGGGGACCGCGCCCAGCGGGAACAGGTCGACGAGGTCGGGCGCACCGTCGGGCCCGTCGGCTCCCGCCTCCGGCTCCGCGACCCAGCGTTGCACCATGCCGGGCCCGAGCGGGCCGTCGCGCAGGACGGTCTCGGGGATCAGGCCCCAGCCGAGCGCCTGCGACACCCGGTACGAGGCCACCTCCCGTCCCGCGAGGGTGCCGTCGGGGAAGTCCCACAGCGGCACCTCGCCGCGCACGGGCTTGTAGACGGCGCGCTCCCCCGTCTCCCCGAGTTCGCACAGCAGTGTGGCGTTCGACGCGCTCGCGATCCGCCCGAGGATCGTCAGTTCGGCGGTCTCGAGGTCCACTACTCCTCCGGCTCGGACCCGAACGCCGCGCCGCGGCGGTAGCCGTTGAGGCGCACGCACATGTGGCCGTCGGTGTCGAGCGGCTCTCCGCACAGCGGGCAGGCCGGGCGACCGGCGCCGAGCACGCGCTCGGACCGGTTGGCGAACTCGCGGGCAGCGACCGGAGTGAGAAAGACGCGGACCGCGTCGGGCCCCTCCTCGGCGTCGTCGGCGAGCACCACCGACTCGTCGAGCTCCTGGTCGGTGATCGCGAGCAGCTCGATCACCACCGAACTGGCCTCCGAGTCCCAACCGAGGCCCATCGTCCCGACACGGAACTCGGCATCGACGGGCATGACCAGCGGCTGCAGGTCGCTCACCGGGGCGTCCGCGGACGGAACGTCCGCGCCGAAACGGCGCGCCACCTCGTCGAGGAGCGCGCCGATGCGCTCGGCCAGGACCTGGACCTGTTGCTTCTCGAGCAGCACGGAGACGATGCGCGACTCGTGGACCGCCTGCAGGTAGAACGCGCGGTCGCCGGGCTGCCCGACGGTGCCCACGACGAACCGGTCGGGCGTGCGGAAAACGTGGACGGAGCGGCTCATGCCTCGCCTCCCACCGTGGCCTCCTTGGCTGGACGTTTCGGCAGCGTGACGCTACCGGACGAGTTGACGCACTGCACGAGCGGGCGCGCGGGACCGTAACTGATCACCGAGACCGACGCGGGCGCGACGAAGATCCGCTGGAACTGGTCGAGGTGGGTACCCAGCGCATCGGCGACCACGGCCTTGATCACGTCACCGTGGCTGCAGGCGATCCACGCCGCCGCCGGCCCGAATTCGTCGGTGATCCGGCGGTCGTGCTCGCGGATCGCCATGACCGCCCGGGCCTGCACCTCGGCGAGCGATTCCCCCTCGGGGAACCGCGCGGCGGACGGTTGCTCCTGGACCACTTTCCACAGGGGTTCCTCCAGGAGGTCGTTGATCGCCCGGCCGGTCCACGCGCCGTAGTCGACCTCCGCGAGCCGGTCGTCGACCAGCGGTGACACGTCGTGCGCAGCCGCGAGCGGGGCGAGGGTCTGTTCGCATCGCAGCAGTGGGGAGCGGACGGCGGCCACCACGTCGAGGTCGGCGAGGCGGCCGACCAGATCAGCCGCCTGGGCGCGGCCCGTCTCGTCGAGCGCCACGCCCTCGGCCCGGCCCGCCAGCACCCCGGAGGTGTTCGCGGTCGAGCGGCCGTGGCGGAGCAGGATCACGGTCATGGTCCCGAGTCTATGCGCGCGGCCGCCCGGCCCGGTCCGCTGATCGCTCACAGCGGAACCGCCGGGGTCACGGCCGGCACCCTCGACGGTGCCGTCGTCACAGGGCGACGATGGACCGAACCAGGGTGGAGGCCGCGGCGACGGTACCGTCGGACGCGGGGAGCAACGGCAGCCGTACAGCGGGCGTCGCGATCCGTCCCTGGGCGGCGAGGACTCCCTTGATCACCGTCGGGTTGGGCTCGGCGAACAGTGCCGCGGCGAGCTCCGCGAGCGCGCCGCCGATCACCCGGGCCTCCGCGATCCGGCCCTCGCGCCACGCCGCAACGAGAGCCGCGAACTCCCCCGCCGCCACGTTCGCACACGCCGAGATCGCACCGTGGCCGCCGAGCGCCAGCATCGCACCGACGAACGGATCGTCGCCCGCCAGTACGGAGACCCCGTCGGGGACCTGCGCGAGGAGGCGCACCGTCGTCTCCGTGACGCCGCCCGCGGCGTGCTTGAACCCGGCCACTCCGTCGAGTGCGGCGAGGGCCAGCAGGGTGTCCACCGAGAGGGTGCGCCCGGTGCGCTGCGGCACGTCGTAGACGATGACGGGCACCGGGCTCGCCGCCGCGGCGCGCCGGTAGTGCTCGATCACCCCCGCCTCCGACGGCCGGGTGTAGTACGGCACCACGACCAGGGCGAAGTGGGCGCGCGGATCCGTCGCCTCCAGGGCGCCGACGGTGCCGTCGGTCGCGTTGGACCCCGTGCCGACCGTGAACACGGCACGGTGTTCGGCGCACACGCCGCCGATCAGGTCGACGACCATGGCCCGCTCGCCGGGCGTCAGGGTCGCGGGCTCGCCGGTGGTTCCGAGCGCGATGAGGCCGTCGGCACCGTCGGACAGGGTGTCGTGCGCGAGGCGCTCGAGCGAGGCGAGGTCGACAGTGCCGTCAACGGCGAAGGGCGTGACGAGCGGGACGTGGAGGCCGGAGAGCTGCATGGATCAAGGATCGCGCCGCCCGGGCATAAGCACCAGCGCGAGATCACGTGGTCGAGCGTAAGCTGAACCGATGCTCGACGTGCACCGCTTGCGCCTGCTCCGCGAACTGTCGCAGCGCGGCACGATCGCTGCCGTGGCGCAGGCGCTGGACTACACGCCGTCGGCCGTCTCCCAACAGCTCGCGACACTGGAACGCGAGGCGGGAAGGCCGCTGCTGGAACGCACCGGACGCAGTGTCCGCCTCACTGAGGCCGGCCGGATCCTGGTCGGCCACGCCGACGCGGTGCTCGAACGCCTCGAGACCGCCCGCGCCGAACTCGACGCCCTCGGCACGGAGGTCAGCGGCGAACTGCGGATCGGGGCGTTCGGCTCGGCCATGCGCACCGTCGTCACCCCGGCCCTGGTGCGGCTGTCGGCCGCGCATCCTCGGCTGCGCGTCCGCGTGACCGAGATCGACCCCGCGACGGCGCCCGAGGAACTGCGCAGCCGCCGGCTCGACGTGGCACTGCTGCAGCGCTACGACTGCCTGCCCGCGCGCGACGATCCGTCGCTCGGCACCGAGCCGCTGTTCGACGAGGCCGTCTACCTCGCGACCCGCCGCGACCGCCGGCGGGCGCTGCGCGACTGCCGGGATGAGCGCTGGGTCTCCGGGACGGTCGGCACCATGTGCGACGACGCGACCGTGCGGACCTGTGAGAACGCGGGCTTCACGCCCACGATCCGGCACCGGACCGACGATTTCGCGGCGGTACTGGCCCTGGTCGAGGCCGGGCAGGGCGTGGCAGTGGTGCCCGAGCTCGCGGCTGTCGGCGTGCCGGATCACGTGGCCCTCACCCCGCTCGAGGTGGTGCGCCACACCTCCCTGGCGTACCGGCGCGGCGCCGACCGCGACCCGCTCGTCGGGGCCGCGCGGGACGCCCTCACGTCGCGCTGATGACCCCGCCCCACAGCAGGCCCAGGACGACGAAGCCGAGCACGATCCGGTAGCCCGCGAACCAGTTCAACGAGTGCTTGCCGACGAAGTCCAGCAGCCACGCGACCGCGGCGTAGCCCACGACGAAGGCGATCAGCGTGGCGACGAGCAGCTGCGGCCCGCTCGCGTGCAGGCCGGGCCCGCCCGTCTGGAACGCGTCGGGCAGGCTGAACAGGCCCGATGCGGTGACCGCGGGAATCGCGAGCAGGAACGACAGCTCGACCGCCGCGCGCCGCTCGAGGCCGAGGAACAGGCCCGCGCTGGACGTGGCACCGGACCGCGACACCCCGGGGACCAGGGCCAGGCACTGAGCGAGGCCCATCACCACGGCGTCCCGCGCCGTCATCTTCTCGATCGAACGGACCTTCCGGCCGTACCGCTCGGCGGCGACGATCACGAGCGAGAAGACGATGAGCATCGACGCGACGAGCCAGAGGTTGCGGGCGCCGGTGCGGATCTGATCCTTGAACACGTAGCCGATGACGCCGATCGGGACGGTGCCGATGATCACGTACCAGCCCATCCGGTAGTCGAGCCCCGCTTCTCGGGGCGCGCCAGGCCGACGAACCACGCCTTGGCGATCCGGTAGATCTTTGTCGCGAAGTACAGCAGGACCGCCGCTTCGGTACCCAGCTGCGTGACCGCGGTGAACGACGCCCCCGCGTCGTCGCCGAACCAGAGCTCCGAGACGATCCGCAGGTGCCCGGAGGACGAGACGGGGAGGAACTCCGTCAACCCCTGCACCAACCCCAGCACGATCGCCTGCAACCACGTCATGTCCACCCGGGCAGGCTACCGGCCGGAGCCGGGAACCGTCGGACCGGTAACTTCGAGGCATCATGACCCGCACATTCACCTCCCGGATCGCCGCCGTCGCCCTCGCAGCCACTCTCGCGCTGGCCGGGTGCTCGTCCACCCCGGCACGGGAGGACCGGCCCACGATCACCCCTGCGCAGCCCGCCGTGGCCCCCGAGCCGGCGGTACCGCCCGCCGGGCAGGTGACACCCGCCGGTGCGGGCCAAGGCCTCGCCTTCGATGCGAAGAACCGTCGCCTCGCCGCAGTGACCGACGGTGCCGTCGTGGTCTTCTCCGTCGACGGAGGACTGAAGGAGATCGCGCGGGTCCGCACCGAGGGGCACGCGAATCAAGTCGCCGCGTACGGCGCGGGCGGCGGATTCCTCGTCGCGACGAACAACGCGGTCCTCGTGGTCGGCGACGATCCGGCGGCCGAGCCGCGTCGCATCGAGGTCGACGGCGACGTCCTGTCTGTCGCGGCGTACACCGGGTCGGGGCCGGACGTCCTCGCGGGTCTGGCGGACGGACGGATCCTGGGACTGCACACCTCGCCCCCGCCGAACCCGGACACCATCACCGGCCCCGTCGAGGCCAGCACCCTGCTGGTGCACGACGGCGCTGTCGCCGTCGTCGACCGGCTGCAGGCCTCCATCACGGAAGTCGACGTGGCCGGGGGCAAGGCCGGCAAGGGCCTGCGGGTGGGACGCGGTGTCACGAACGCCACGATCGACCCGTACGGCCGCATCTTCGCCGTCGACACGGGCAGGAACCAGGTGATCGGATACACGATCACACCGTTCATGGAACGCTTCCTCTACCCGGTGCCGGACTCGCCGTGGGCCGTGACCTACGACGAGACGGCCAAGCTGATGTGGGTCACCAAGACGGCGACCAACCAGGTGGTCGGGTACGCGCTGGGCTCCGGCATGCCCGAGCAGCGCAAGCAGTTCCCGACGGTGCGCCAGCCCAACGCCGTTGCCGTCGACGCGCAGACGGGCACGGTGTACGTGCAGTCGGCCACGGGCGGCGGCATCCAGGCGATTCCGGCGACGTAGGAGGCCCGATGACGGCGAGCGCCACCCCGCGGGACACCGATCCGGGCTTCTCGAACGAGGAGTACGATTTCCTGCCGCTGCGGTTGCCGCGGGAGGTCTCGCGGGTGACGGCGGCGATGCGCCTGGCCATCGAGGCCGAGTTCGGCGGATGGGAGCTCAGCCGCGTGCGGTTGTACACCGACGGTTCGCGCCGGGTCCTGCTCCGCCGCAAGCGCACGAAAACGTCCGGGCTCCTGCCGCCGGACGCCACGAAGGGGTTGTAGATGTACGGGTTACTGCTGCGCGTGATGTTCCTGCTCTCACCGGAGCGGATCCATCACCTCGTGTTCGGCCTGATCCGCGGGACCACCGCGGTACCTCCCGTCCGGGCCGTGATCCGACGGTGCCTCGCCGGCCGGGACCCGATCCTGGAGCAGGAGGTGTTCGGGGTGCGCTTCCCCGCGCCGGTCGGGCTCGCGGCCGGGTTCGACAAGAACGCGCGCGCCGTCAACGGCTGGGGCGCCCTCGGCTTCGGCTTCGCGGAGATCGGCACCGTCACCGCCCACCCGCAGCCCGGCAACCCGACGCCCCGCCTGTTCCGTCTCCCGGCCGACAAGGCCCTTGTCAACCGGATGGGCTTCAACAACTACGGCTCCGGCGCCGCGGCGAACGAGCTGCGCAAGCGCGAGCCGGGCGCCGCAGCCGTCCCGATCGGCGCCAACATCGGCAAGACGAAGGTGACGCCGCTCGAGGGTGCGGCCGACGACTATCGGATCAGCGCGATGTTGCTGGGGCCTCTGGCCGATTTCATCGTGGTCAACGTCTCCTCGCCGAACACGCCGGGCCTGCGGGATCTGCAGGCCACGGAGTCGCTGCGGCCGGTGCTGCAGGCGGTGCTCGACACCGTCACGGTGCCGGTGCTGGTGAAGATCGCCCCCGATCTCGCGGACGAGGACGTGGACGCGGTCGCGGACCTGGCCGTGGAGCTGGGCCTCGCGGGCATCGTGGCCACCAACACGACCATCAGCCGCGCGGGCCTGCACTCCCCGGCGCCGAGGTCGAAGCGATCGGCTCGGGCGGGCTCTCGGGCAACCCGCTCAAGGCACGGTCGCTGGAGGTGCTCCGTCGTCTCGCGGCGCGGGTCGGGGACGACCTCGTGCTGGTCTCAGTGGGCGGCATCGAGAGCGTCGACGACGTGTACGAGCGCATCCGCGCGGGCGCGTCGCTCGTGCAGGTGTACACGCAGTTCATCTACGGCGGGCCGCTGTGGACCCGCTCAGTGCACAAGCAACTCGCCGCGCGGCTGCGCGCAGACGGCTTCGGTTCGATCACCGAAGCCGTCGGCGTCGACCGCTAGACCTGGGCGTACGTCGCGGTGATCGAGCCGCGCGCGATGGCGGCGCCGAACAGGTTGAACCCCAGGTAGGCGGGCGTCGCCGTGGCGGGAAGGTCCAGCTTCGCCACACCGAGGGCGTGGACGACGAAGATGTACCGGTGCGGCCCGTGGCCGGCCGGCGGTGCGGCGCCGATGAAGCGCGGGAGACTCGCGTCGTTGTTCAGGGTCAACGCGCCGTCCGGGAGCGAGCCGGGCGCACCGTCGCCCGCGCCCTCCGCGAGCGAGGTGACGGAGGCGGGGATGTTCGCAACGGCCCAGTGCCAGAACCCCGAAGCGGTGGGCGCGTCCGGGTCGTAGCAGGTCACCGCGTACGACTGGGTGCCCTCCGGCGCGCCGCTCCAGGACAGCTGGGGCGAGACGTCCTGGCCGCCCGCGCCCATGATCCCGCTGCGCTGCGAGACCGGGAGCTCGGCCCCGTCGACGATCGTGCTGGAAGTGACGGTCAGCTTCGGTAGCGCGGGCAGGCCCGCGTACGGGTCGAACGATGCGGTCATGTGGTCGTCCCTTTCTCTGTCTGTGGTCACGAATTCATCAGGAAGTGCTCGAACACGCGCGTCCCGAACTCGAGCGCGGCGACGGGCACCCGCTCGTCGACGCCGTGGAACAGCGCCGCGAAGTCGAGGTCCTCGGGCAGCTGCAGCGGGGCGAACCCGAAGCAGCGGATGCCGAGCTTGGCGAACGCCTTCGCGTCCGTCCCGCCCGAGAGCATGTACGGCACCGTCCGGCCGTCGGCGTCGAACGCCAGGATCGCCTCGTTCATGGCGTCCACGAGGTCGCCGTCGAACTGGGTCTCGTACGGGTCGAGCTTGGTGATCCATTCGCGTTCGATGTCAGGGCCGAGGATCTCGTCGAGCTCTCGCTCGAACGCGGCCTGCCGGCCGGGCAGCACGCGGCAGTCCACGACGGCCTCCGCCGTCTGCGGGATCACGTTGGCCTTGTAGCCGGCGCGCAGCATCGTCGGGTTCGCGGTGTCCCGGAGCGTCGCGCCGACGATGCGGGCCAGACCGCCGATCTTGGCGAGCCGGCCCTCCAAGTCCGGGCTGTCGACGTCGATGTCGATCGTCGACTCGCGGTCCAGCACGCGCAGGAACTGGACCACCGTGTCGGTGAGGACCAGGGGGAACTTGTGCCGACCCAGCCGTGCGACCGCCTCCGCGAGCACCGTGACAGCGTTGTCCTCGTGGACGAACGAGCCGTGACCCGCGCGCGCCTTGGCCGTCAGCCGCATCCAGCACATGCTCTTCTCGGCGGACTCCACGAGGTACAGCCGCTTCTTGTCGCCCGACGGGGTGTCGACGGTGAGCGAGAAGCCGCCGACCTCGCCCACGGCCTCCGTGACGCCCGTGAACAGCTCCGGCCGGTGCTGCACCAACCAGTGCGATCCCCACGTGCCTCCGGCCTCCTCATCGGCCAGGAACGCGAACATGATGTCGCGGGGCGGGACGGTGCCGGTCGACTTCAACTGCCGCGCCAGCGCGAGCATGATGCCGCACATGTCCTTCATGTCGACCGCGCCGCGGCCCCACACGTAGCCGTCCTCGACGGCGCCGGAGAACGGGTGCACGCTCCAATCGGCGGGCTCCGCGGGCACCACGTCGAGGTGGCCGTGCACGAGCAGCGTGCCGCGCTTCGGCTCGGCGCCCTTGAGCGTGGCGAAGACGTTGCCGCGACCGGGCTGCCCGGACTCGACGTAGACCGTCTCGTAGCCGACCTCCTCGAGCTGCGCCCGACCCACCGGGCGCACTCGGCCTCGCCCCGGGTGGTCTCGGCCTCACCGGTGTTGGAGGTGTCGAATCGGATGAGGGCGCTCACGGTCTCGACGACCTCGTCGAGCGCGTTCACTGCAGTAGCCACACCCATATGAGTACCACGGCGGGGCAGCCGCATCGTCGCGTGCGCGGGTGTCTCGACGTGCCGATTTGGATTCGCGGGCGACCGTGGATTACTGTGAACGAGCTTCCCAGCGCGGGTGGCGGAATGGCAGACGCGCTAGCTTGAGGTGCTAGTGTCCTATTAACGGACGTGGGGGTTCAAGTCCCCCTCCGCGCACAGAAACGAGAACCCCGGCCCCGGCCGGGGTTCTCGCGTTCAGCGGGCTTCCCGCACCGGTTGCGGCGCCAGCTCGATGCGGTGCGACGGCTCCCACCGCACGTCGTCGTGCAGTGAGAGGAAGCTGTACATCGTGGCCTCCGACGCCCCGTCGCCCACCGGCCGCAGCCCACCCAGGTGCCCGGCCGCCACCAGACGCCCCGCCTCGTCGTAGATCCGCGCATCGCGATCGGTCACCGCGTCGTAATCCGCGTGGAAGGCCTCGTACAGCTCTCGCCCCGTGAACGTATCCATGCCTCCATGGTGCTCCCGTTCCGCACCGAGTGCGACCGAATCCGGGGCGTCCCGGACATTCGGAACAGTTCCCGCGAACGTGTCCGCGCCCCGCCGGAGCGGAGCGCGACGGCGCACCGTCTGGCACGCTGACGATGTGCCCCAGTCGATCGAGCCCGCCCGCCTCCGCAAGCTGCGCGACATCACGCCGGTCAGCCGGTTCGGTGTGGGCGGTACCGACCTCGATCCCGTGCCGCGTGGGCGACGAGGTGCTGTACGTCTTCGGCGACACCTTCGAGGGCCTCACGATCGGCGCCGGCGACTGGCGCTCCCCCGTCGGCCTGTTCGGCGACCGTGCCGGCGTGATGACCCGGCCGGCGGGCCCCGATCCGACACGCGCGCGGCAACTGCTCGATTACTCGCACGACACCGGCCGATTCACCACCATCCTGCCCACCACCTGCATCGAGGTCGACGGCACGCTCTACCTGCACACGATGACCATGCAGAGCCTCGACACCGTGGTGCAGACGGGCCTGTGGCGCAGTGACGACGGTGCCGCCACGTGGCAGGAGGTGGCGCAGTACAATGCCGGTCACGCCGACGGCGCCTGGTGCATGTGGGCGCTGTGTCCGGCCCCGGACGGCTACACCTACAACGTCTCCACCGGCGGCCTCACCCGCGACAAGGGGCTGCGGTTGCACCGCATGCGCACCGCTACCCTCGGCACCCTCCGCGACGGACTGAACGTCGAGTGGGAGCCCTGGGGCTGGCGGCCGGACACGGGGTGGGCGTGGGGCAACGCACCGACGGATCTGGCGTTGGGACAGGGCTACGGCGAGCTCAGCCTGTCGCTCGTCGAAGACACGTGGGTGCTGACCTACTTCGACGCCGCGGGGTACCGGATCGCCGCACGCTTCGCCGACCGGATCGACGGTGTCTGGTCGGACCCCGTCACGCTGCTGCAGGGCAGTTCCTGGCAGGACGAGGACCACGCGGCCGGGCGGGTGGCCCAGCTCTACGGCGGCTACCTGGTGCCCGGCTCGACGCTCGCGTCCGCCCGGCTGGTGGTCTCGCAGTGGAACACCGCGGTCGGCCACCCGTACAAGTCGATGATGTTCACCGGCGCGCTGCGTCGCCCGTGACTGTCACCCCTGTTCGGCCAGGCGCTCCTCGATGAACCGGACCGTCTGCTCGATCAGTGGTCGCAGCGCCTCCTGCACTTCGTCGTCGGAGAGCGGACGGCCGAGGATGACGGTGCCGAGCTGCGGGATCATGAACGGCGCGGCCTGGAGGCCGATCGCGACGTAGAGCGCGATCGCGGCGCGCAGGTCATCGGTGCCACCCGTCACCGCGCGCAGCCGCTCCACCTTGCGCCGGTAGAACTCGCGCCGGCCCTCGCTGAACGGGGGGACCTCCCTGATCGGCGTCGTAGTGCAGCGATTCCCACATGAGCAGGCGCACGAGCTCGGGGTCGCGGCGATGGTGGTCGTAGGCCGCCATGACGTGCTCGGTGAGGGTCTGCCCCTCGAGGAACGGGCTGTGCTCGACGTGCTCGGTGAGCGCCTTCGCCATGACGATCTCGAACAGCCCCTCCTTGCTCCCGAAGTAGCCGTAGATCCGCTCCTTGTTGACGCCGGCCTCGGCGGCGATCCTGGCGACGCGCGCACCGTCGAAACCGCGGCGGGTGAACTCGGTGCGGGCGGCGGCGATGAGCGCCTCACTGGTGGGCGTCGATTCGTATCCGGCGGCTTCGGTCACGCACGACAGACTACCGCCAACCGTTCGGTTGACGGTCCAACCGTTCGGTTGGTAGCGTCGCGGCATGACGACGACCCGCTCCGACACCGATCGTCCCGCCCTGGTCCGCACCGGTGCGCTCACCGCCCTCGGCGCTCTGCCGGTCGTCGGACAGCTCTACGTGGTGCTGCCACTGGGCGCTGCGATCGAGGCGCTGCCCGGCGCCGCCGGATCCACGACGACTCTCGCCAGCACCGTGTTCGCCGTGGCCTACGCGCTGGGCATCCTCACGCTCGGCCCTCTGGCCGACAGCCTGGGGGCCCGTCGCCTCATGGTCGCGAGCGCCGGCGCGACCGCGGTCGTCACGGCCCTCACCGCGTTCGCGCCGTCGGCGTCGTGGTTCCTCCTTGGCCGCGCCGCGCAGGGCCTCGCTGCCGCGGCGTTCACCCCGGCCACGCTCGCCTACATCGCCCGGACGGCACCGCCCTCGGCACGCGTGCCGCTCAACACGGCCGCGATCGGCGCGGGCCTCGCGTCCGCGGTCGTGAGCCAGGTAGCGGCGCAGCTCATCGCGCCGGTGGCCGGCATCGCCGGCGTCCTCCTGGCCTTCGCGGGCGCCGCGGCGGCCGTGGCCCTCGCCGTCCGGACACTGCTCCCGGGGGACGCGGTACCGCACGGCGAGCGACCGTCGCCCGCCGCCGTGCATCGCGCTATTCCCGGCCTGCTCGCCCGGCCCCGGCTGGTGCTGCTCTACTGCACCGGCCTCACGTTCCTCAGCGTTCTGGTGGCGCTGTACACCGCCCTCGGCGCCGACGACCGATGGTCGCCCAGCACCCTGTTGGTGCTGCGCGCGAGCTCGCTCCCGGCGGTGGTCGTCGCGGGCGTGCTCACGCTGCGCCTGGGTGGCGTGGCGGCCCGCACCCGAATCCTCTCCGCCGTCGCTCTCGCGGTGGCCGGGGCGGTGTTGTGCGCGGCGGGCGCGACGGTCGCCGTCGGTGCGGGCCTGTTCCTCCTCGTCGGTGCGGTCGCACTCGCCGCCCCGTCCGTCGTGGCGGAAGTGACCAGGCTCGGCGCACCGGCGATCGGCGCCGCGGCCTCGCTGTACACCGTGGCCATCTTCGGCGGCGCGAGCCTGGGCGCGCCGCTGGACGCGCTGCTGGGCGGCGGGCTGACCGTCGTCGCGCTCGGGGGCGCCGCGGTCCTCGCGTTCGGCGGCCTGACCGCCGCGATCGCCACCCGCACCTGACCAGAACATGTTCTAATCCGGGTATGGAGGACGCCTTCGCCCCCGCCCGCCTCGGCCCCGTCGACCTGCGCAACCGGATCGTCAAGGCCGCGACGTTCGAAGGGCGCACGCCCGACGCCCTCGTGACCGACGACCTGATCGACTTCCACACCGAGTTCGCCCGGGGCGGCGTCGGCATGACCACCGTGGCGTACTGCGCGGTCGCGCCGGAGGGCGCACGGAGCGCCGCCAACTGTGGATGCGACCCGAGGCGTTGCCCGGCCTGCGCCGCCTCACCGACGCCGTCCACGCCGAGGGCGCCGCGATCTCCGCCCAGCTCGGTCACGCGGGCCCCGTCGCGGACGGCGCCCAGCACCGGCGGCCGGTCACGCCCAGCCGGATGATCAGCCCGCTGGCGCTGCGGCCGACCCTCCGTCCGGACGCCGTGCACATCGGCACGCTGGTGCGGGCGCATGCCGACGCCGCCCTTCTCGCGGAGGACGCAGGCTTCGATGCGGTCGAGCTGCATTTCGGGCACAACTACCTGATCAGCGCCTTCCTCAGCCCGCTCCTCAATCGCCGGCGCGACGCGTACGGCGGCGCGCTCGCGGGCCGCGCGCGACTGGCCCGCGAGGTCGCCGAGGCGGTCTACGACGCGGTCGGCGGCAGGCTCGCCGTCACCGCCAAGCTCAACATGACCGACGGGGTTCCGGGCGGCCTCCGACCCGACGACGCCCTGCGCACCACCCGCTGGCTCGAGGCCGACGGGACACTCGACGCGCTCGAACTCACCGCGGGCAGCTCCCTGCTCAACCCGATGTACCTGTTCCACGGCACGCCGCCGCGGCGCGAGTTCGCCGCCGCCTTCCCCACCTCGGCACTGCGGGCCGGCCTCCGCGCGGCCGGGCCGATGTTCCTGCGCGAGTACCCCTATCGCCCCACGTACCTGCTCGGCCTGGCCCGACGGTTCCGGGCGGCGCTGACGATGCCGCTCATCCTGCTGGGCGGGGTCGCGGAACGCGACGCCGTCGACCGCGCCATGGCCGAGGGGTTCGACTTCGTCGCCGTCGGGCGCGGACTGCTCCGCACGCCCGATCTCGTCCACCGGATGCAACAGCGCCCCGATGAGGCCGATCGCTGCACCCACTGCAACCTCTGCATGCCCACGATCTACACGCGCACACGCTGCCCCGTGCGGGACGCCGAGGAAACCGCCGGGTGACGCTCAGGCGATTCCCGGGACCTCGGTGGCGGCGAAATCGGCGAGGGCCTCGGTGATGATCTGCGGCACGTCGCCGGTCACGTTCACCGTCACCCCGAACTCGTCGTCGTCGAGGGGCTCGAGGATCGCGAGCTGTGAGGCGAGCATGCCCGCCTTCATGAAATGCCCCTCGCGGCCCTGCATGCGACGTTCGAGCAGTTCCTCGTTGCCGGTGAGGAACACGAAGTAGACGCTGGCACCGGCCGCGCGGATCCGGTCCCGGTACACCCGCTTGAGCGCCGAGCACGCGACCACGGTGGGCCGCCCGGCGATCATCTCGTCGCGCAGGTAGGCACCGATCGTGCCCAGCCAGGCCACCGGTCCTCGTCCGTGAGCGGTTGCCCCGCACTCATCTTCGCCCGGTTGGCCTCGCTGTGGAAGTCGTCGCCGTCGGCGAAGCTCCGCCCCAGGTGGGCGGCCAGCTCGGCCCCGACGGTGGACTTCCCGGAGCCGGACACTCCCATCACGCAAATCTGGATAGTGGACACTCTTCGAGTACACCACGAAGGCGCCGACGCCCGAGTGCAAAGCCGAGGAGGTCGCATGACGATGATCGTGCTGGCCGTCGTCGTGCTGGTCGTGGGCGCCGCGGTGCTGGTGTGCGCCGCCGAGCTCGTCGCCCGCGAACGCCTGCGTGCGTACCTGGTGCGCATGTGTGCCGGCGTGCTCGGCACCGACCCCGCCGTTACGATCGATCACCGCAGTCCGGTCCTGGTCCAACTGGCGCGGCGGCGCCTCTCGCGGATGGACCTCGACACCGGCCGCGAGGGCGTCGGACCGCACGCCATTCTGGTGAGCGGACACGCGCTGGGAGTGGCGCCCGTCCCGGACGGCCTGCACGTCGACGCGCTCGCGGCGACCGCGACGCTGCGCCTGTCGTGGATCCGGCACGCCGTCGACGCGGCACAGGCCGGCGCGGACACGGGCGGCATGACCGTCCGGTCCGTCGGCCTGCTGCCCAAGAAGCGTTCCGTGGTGATGACGGTGGGCCTGCCGGTCGCGTTCGGCCTCGGCGTCGACATCCGGGTGGTGATCGCCGTCAGCCTCAAGCACGGGCGCCTCGCGTTCCGCGCGACCGACCTGTCGATGCCGGTCAGCGTCGTCCCGGTGCCGCTGCCGATCGCGTGGGCGATCGACTCCTGGATCGCCCAACTGCGCCCGCAGGTCATCCCCGAGGCGCTCGACGCGCTGACGATCCGGGCCCTTCGCTGGGAGAAGAAGGCCGTCACCCTCGACCTCACGGCCGAGGAGACGACGGTGCCGCTCACCGCATGAGGGACAATCTTCTCCATGCCCGACCCCAGCACCCCGATCTCCCCGGATGACCTCGCCGCGTTCCACCGCGTGCTCGAGGCCGCCGCGCAGCTCGACGACGGCGATCCGCAGTCGATCGAGGTGCAGCGCGCAGTCGGCCACATGTTCAAGCTGCTCAAGCGCGAGCGGCGCAAGTCCGCCCGCGCCAAGGTCAAGGCCGCCGACCGGGACGTGCTCGAGCGCACCGCCACCGGCAACGCCGAGCGCATCGACGACGAGACCGCCGGCATCCTGCTGACCACGCCCACCGCCGGGGACTCCGCGGGCGAACTCCTCCGCCCGCAGGGCTGCTACATCTGCAAGCAGCCCTACACCCGGATCGATGCGTTCTACCACCAGCTCTGCCCCGACTGCGCCGCGTTCAGCCACGCCAAGCGGGACGCGACGACCGACCTCACCGGCCGCCGCGCGCTGCTCACCGGCGGCCGCGCCAAGATCGGGATGTACATCGCGCTCCGGCTACTGCGGGACGGTGCCGATCTCACCATCACCACCCGCTTCCCCACGGACGCCGCCCGCCGCTTCGCCGAGCTCGCCGACAGCGCGGAGTGGCTGGACCGCCTACACATCGTGGGCATCGACCTGCGCGACCCGTCCCAGGTCAGCGCCCTCGCCGACGCGGTCGCCGCCCGCGGCCCGCTGGACATCATCATCAACAACGCCGCGCAGACGGTGCGCCGCTCCCCGGCGCGTACTCGGCCCTCGTCGACGCCGAGTCCGGCGACGTGCCGCCCGAGCTCGCGAGCCGGATCATCCGGTTCGGCCGCGCCAGCTCCGCGCACCCAGCCGCGCTCACGGAGGCGCTCGACGGGCACACCGGCGGCGTCTCCGGCGACCTCGCGGCCCTGGATCCGGCGGCGCTCACCGCGCTCGCACTGCGCGGCGGATCGTCGTCCGCGGCCCGCATCGAGGACGGCACCGCCATCGACGCCGGCGGCCTCCTCCCGGACCTCGTGCACACCAACTCCTGGGTGCAGACCGTCGAGGAGGTCGAGCCCCTGGAACTGCTCGAGGTGCAGCTGTGCAACTCCGTGGCGCCGTTCATCCTCATCTCGAAGCTGCGGCCCGCGCTGGCCGCCTCGCCCGCGCGCCGCAAGTACGTGGTGAACGTCTCCGCGATGGAGGGCCAGTTCGGCCGCGGCTACAAGGGCCCCGGTCACCCGCACACCAACATGGCGAAGGCCGCCCTGAACATGCTCACCCGCACCTCCAGCGCGGAGATGCTGGAGCAGGACGGCATCCTGATGACCGCCGTCGACACCGGCTGGATCACCGACGAGCGGCCGCACCACACCAAGATGCGCCTCGCCGACGAGGGCTTCCGGGCCCCGCTCGATCTGGTCGACGGTGCCGCCCGCGTCTACGACCCGATCGTCCAGGGCGAGAACGGTGTCGACCTCTACGGCTGCTTCCTCAAGGACTACAAGTCCTCGCCGTGGTGATGGGCGGCCCGCCGCCGTGGTGATGGGCGGCCCGCCGCCGTCGTGATGGGCGGATAGGGTTGTCCTCGTGGCGGAAACGAAGGTCCTGTTCGACTGCGACACCGGCGTCGACGACTCGCTGGCCCTGCTCTACCTGCTGAGCAAGCCGGAGGTGAACCTGCTCGGCATCGTCTCGACCGCCGGGAACGTGCCCGGGCCACAGGTCGTGGAGAACAACCTCGGCTGGCTGGAACTGCTGGGCCGCACCGATATCCCCGTCTTCGCGGGTTCGGACGCGCCGCTGTCCACGCCGCTCATGACCACGGAGGAGACGCACGGGCCGTTCGGCGTCGGCTACGCGGAGCTGCCGACGCCGGGCAGCGCACCGTCGGACGTGCCGGGGCCGCAGGCCTGGTCCGACCTGACCCGGGCCCATCCCGGCGAGGTCGTCGCGCTGGTCACCGGCCCGAGCACCAATCTGGCGCTGGCGCTGCGCGATGATCCGGGCATCCTCACCCGGCTGCGCCGCCTCGTCATCATGGGCGGCGTGTTCTGGCACCCCGGCAACACGACGCCCACCTCCGAGTGGAACGTGGCCGTCGATCCCGAATCGCTGTGGGAGGTGCTGCGCGCCTACGGCGAACTCGACGGCACCGGCACCCCGCTGCCGATCCTCTGCCCGCTCGACCTCACCGAGACCATCGAACTGACGCCGGATCACGTCCTGCGCCTCGCGGACGCCGCCGGCAGCAGCCCGGCCGAATGCCTCGCCCCGGAGGACGCCGACGGTACGCGGTCGGCCGCGAGCAATCCCGTGGTCCGGGCGCTGTCCGACGCGGTGCGGTTCTACTTCGAGTTCCACCGCGATCACGACCAGGGCTACATCGCCCACATGCACGACCCGTTCGCCGCAGCCGTCGCGCTCGATCCCACCATCGCCGAGACCCGCTCGTACCCGGTGGATGTGGAACTCACCGGTTCGCTCACCCGGGGGACGACGATCGCCGACGTGCACGGCGCGTGGAACCGTCCCGAGACCGCTCAGATCGCGGTCGCCACTGACCAGGCGGCCTTCTTCGACGACCTGCTCGATTCGATCGCGAGGCTCGCGCGTGGCCGCGACTGAAGGCCAGGTCACGGCGTTCCTCGCCGTCGCCGCGGAGACCCTGGACACGATCGACGCCGTGCTGGGCGATCTCGACGACGACACCGTCAACCTGGCCACGCCCGGCGGGAACTCGGTCTTCGCGCTGGTCACCCACACGGCCGGTGCGCTGGGCTTCTGGGGCGGCTCGCTCATGGCCGGCGAGGACATCCCCCGCGACCGGTCGGCCGAGTTCCGCGCGCGCGGCACCGTCGACGCCGCACACGCGATCGTCGCGCGCCTGCGCACCGACCTGCCGCGGTGGGCGGCCATGGCCGCCACCGGGATCCGCAATCCCGGCGCCACCGGGACCACCCGACGCGATGCCGCGGCCGCGACGCCCGAGTGGGTGCTCACTCACATGCTGCGGGAGCTCACCCAGCACACCGGGCACATGGAGATCTGCCGCGACATCGTGAAGGAAGCCGGGCGCAGCGGGCAGAATTGACGCCATGATGATCCCCAGGGCGATCGCCGAGGGCGTGCGCGCCGGCACCGTCACCACGCAGTACCGCCGCTGGGACGTCCCGCGGGTGAAGGTCGGCGGCACGCAGGTGACGCCGGCGGGCGTCCTCCGATTCACGCGGGTGACCCGGGTCCCGGACATCGACCGGATCAGCGACCGCGCCGCGCGGGCCGCGGGTATGAAGGACGCGGCCGCGCTGCGGCGCGCTGACGCCGCGCGACCCCGACGCCCCGCGCCGCGAGCGCTCCGCGAAGGGCGGCGAACACGTCTACCGCATCCACCTCGAGTGGGCGGGCGAGGACCCGCGCCTCACCCTGCGGGAGGAGCTGCCCGACGGTGCCGAACTCGCCACAATCGCGCAGCGCCTGGCCCGCCTCGACGCGCGGCCGTCGGGACCGTGGACCCGCGACATCCTCGTCTGGATCCGCGACCACCCGCGCGTCGTGTCCAAGGAGCTCGCGGCGGAACGCGGCGTGGAGCTACTGCCGATGAAGGTCGACATCCGCAAGCTCAAGGGCATGGGCCTGACCATCAGCCACGACGTCGGATACGAGCTCTCGCCCCGCGGCGCCGCGTACCTGGACTGGCTCGATTCCGATTCGCCGTAACGCCCCGTCCTCGCCGCGACGGCGATCATCCACGGCCTGACCCTGGTCACCCGGAACACCAGGCATTTCGAGCGCACAAGCGTGACGCTGGTGAACCCGTGGGAGTTCGAGGGCTGATCCCTGTCAGGCCGGCTGCTCCTCGCCCGCCTTCTCCGCGGCGGTCTCGGCCGCCGTCTTGGCCCACCGGTAGTCGGCCTTGCCCGCGGGGGTGCGCTTGACCTGATCGACGAAGACGATGGTGCGCGGCACCTTGTAGCCCGCGAGCTCGGCGCGCGCGAACGTCTGGATGTCCTCGATCGTCGGCTTCTCCCGCCCCTCGGACACCTCCACCACCGCGGCCACGCGCTGCCCGTACCGGGCGTCGGGCACCGGTACGACCAGGGCGTCGGCGATCGCCGGATGCCCGTGCAGGGTCGCCTCGACCTCCTCGGCGTACACCTTCTCGCCGCCCGTGTTGATGCACTGGCTGCCGCGACCCAGGAACACGATGCCGCCGTCCTCGTGCGGATACCCCATGTCGCCCAACACCGAGATGCGCCGGCCGTCGGCCGGGGTGGGGAATGTCCGGGCGGTCTTCTCCGGATCGTTGTAGTAGCCCAGCGGGACGTTGCCGACCCGGGCGATGTACCCCACCTGACCGACCTCGGTGATCTGCTCGAAGGACTCGTCGACCACCATCATCTTGTCGGTGGGCGGCGCGTGCAGGTTGCCGTTCTCGTCGAGTGCCATCACCCCGTCGTTACCGGACTCCGAGGCACCGAAGTTGTCCCGCAGGATCAGCTCGGGCTTGATCGCGGCCATCCGGTCGCGCACGTGCTTCGACCAGATCGCGCCACCGGAGGTGATGGAGAACAGCGTCGAAAAGTCGGCCGTGTCCTTCTGCTTCTCCATCTCCTCGACCAGCGGGATGCCCATCGCGTCGCCCACGATGAGGATCGTCTGCGTGCCGTCCCGCTCGATGTTCCGCACGATCTCGGCGGGCTTGAAATCGCGCTCCAGAATGATCCGCGAGCCGAGCACGAAGAAGGTGAACAGCGAGTAGGCGGCGGCGCCGTGCATGAGCGGGGCGGCCACGAGGAACGCCAGCGAGGGGAACTGCTTGGCGCCCTCCCCCACCTCCTCGAGGTTCTGCCGCGGTTCGCCGCCGTACGGCACGCCGGCCGAGAGCGGCTTGCGGAAGAAGTCGTCGTGCTGCCACACCACGCCCTTCGGGTACCCGGTGGTGCCGCCGGTGTAGATGATGTAGTGCTCCTCGCCGGTGCGCGGCTCGAAATCCGTTCCGCGGGCCGGCTCTCGGCGTCGTCGAAGGGTACGAGCGCGACGTCGGGGGCACCGTCGACGGCGGCGGCGAGCGCGGGGTCGATCTCCCCGACCACGAACACCGTGCGCAGTTCGGGGAGCTCGCCGATCAGCGTGGCGAGCGTGCGCTGGTGCTCCGGCAGCTCGACGATGATGCCGCGCGCGTCCGAGTTGCTGAAGATGTACTGCAGCTCGGGCGCGGTGTACCGGTAGTTCACGTTCACGGGAACGGCGCGGATCTTGATCAGCCCGAGCAGCGACTGCACGTGCTCGACGCTGTTCTTGAGGAACAGCGCCACGTGGTCGTACGCCCCGATCCCGTTCGCGGCGAACATGTGTGCCACCCGGTTGGCTTGCGCGTCCATCTCCGCGTACGAGGTCTGCTCGCCCTCGAAGCTCAAGAGGATCCGTTCCGGAACCGCGTCGACGACCGCCTCGAAGACATCGGCGAGGTTGAACTTCATGCACGACTCCTGTCCCTGACCTGCGCGGCCGTCCGGCTCGGCAGAACGTGTTCTAGTTGTAACAGGTTCTAGCACGCCGCGGGGCGGAATCGGACGTGTTTCCCGTCCGAGTCTGGCCGAATAACGTTCATGACGCGGCGAATCCTGGTCGGAGGATCGTTCGCACGCCACAGTTGTCGCCCATGACCACTTCGATCACGCGCCCCCAGTCCGACGCCCAACTCGACGCGAGGTTCGGCCCCGTCTACGCCCGGATCGCCGAGGGTGCGCTCGCTCGCGAGCGGGACCGGGTGCTCGTCCACGAGCCGATCGCCGAGCTCACGGCGGCGGGCTTCACCGCACTGCGCGTCCCGGTCGAGCTGGGCGGCTCGGGCGTCACGCTGCGCCAGTTCTTCCGCCAGCTGATCAACCTGGCCGCGGCGGACTCGAACATCCCGCAGGCCCTGCGCGTGCATGCCAACTTCGTCGAGGACCAGCGGCTCGCGGACACCCCGGCCGGCGACGCGTGGCTGCGCTCGGCCGTGGACGGCGTCGTCGTGGGGAACGCGATCACCGAGCCGGGCGCGGGATCCGTCGGCGGTTACGCCACGAGACTCACCGCGAACCCCGCCGGCGGGTACCTGCTGAACGGCACCAAGTTCTACTCCACCGGCACCCTCTACGCCGACCAGATCCTCGTGGCCGCCGATCTCGACGGTGAGCGCGTGGGGATCCTGGTGGACGCGGACGCGCCGGGAGTCGAGAAGGTCGACGACTGGAACGGCTTCGGGCAGCGCCTCACCGCCAGCGGGACCACGGTGTTCACAGACGTCGCGGTGCCCGCGGACCGCCTGCTGGGCCCCGGCTACGGCAACCCCGGCGCCACCTACGCGACCTCGTACCTGCAGCTGGTGCAGCTCGCGGGCCTCGCCGGCATCGCGCAGCGCGCCACGGACGACACGATCGCCTGGGTGCGGGCCCGCACCCGCACCTTCTCGCACGCCGCCGCCGACCTGCAGCGCCACGACCCGCTCGTGCAACAGGTGATCGGCCGCCTCTCGGCGGCCGCGTGGGCCGCGAAGCATGCTGTGCTCGCCGTCGCCGACGTGCTCGATCAGGCCCTGGCGGACCGTCGGCTGCACGAGGACCTGCTGCCGGAGGCCGAGCTGGCCGCCGCGCACGCCCAGCTCACCGTCATCGACCTCGTCCTCACCGCGACGAACGACCTGTTCGAGGTCGGCGGCGCCTCCATCGTCGACGCCGACACCCGGCTCGACCGGCACTGGCGCAACGCCCGCACCCTCGCCGTGCACAACCCCGCGATCCAGAAGGCCCGCGCCGTCGGCGACCTGTTGCTCAACGGTGCCGAGCTCCCCTACGCGTGGAACGCGGGTTCCCGCACCCCGTCCCCGTCCGCCTGACCCACCTGAAGGAGAAGACTATGTCCCAGGCACGTATCGCCGTCATCGGCGCGGGAGTGGTGGGAGCCACCGCCGCGCTCGTCCTCGCCCGCAACGGGCATGCCGTCGACCTCTACAGCGACCGCACCGCGCGGCAGCTGCGCGACGACGTCCCCGCCACCGGTACCGCCGTCCTGTTCGGGCACTCCCGCGACGTCGACCACACCCTCGTCGAGGAGCTCTACCCGGACGCGCCGCTCTCGACCGGCATGAACACCCGCCTCAACACCGGCGCGCCGGGTTCCCTCGAGCAGGTCCTCGCGTTCGACCCCGACTTCACCTACACCGCCGCCGGAATCGACGTGCGGCTGCGCGCGTACGACCGGATCCGGCTGTTCGAGCAGGCCGGCGGCGCCTTCCACGTCGCGACGGTGACCCCCGACGACCTGGACGCGATCGCCGCCGCGCACGACCTCACGCTGGTCTCCACCGGCAAGGGCGGCCTCGCCGGACTGTTCCCCGTCGATGAGTCGCGCACCGTCTACCGCGCCCCGCAGCGCGAACTGCTCGCGGCGGCCTTCACCGGACTCGGGCACGGGGACGACGTGTTCACCGCACGCGGCACGGGCGCCGGCAAGCACAACGTGTTCAACCTGCACACCGATCAGGGCGAGATCTGGATCGGCCCGTACTGGCACAAGGACGCGGGCGCGTCGTGGAGCGTGCTCGGGTTCGCCAAGCCCGACGGTGCCTGGGTCGAGCGATTCGACTCCGTGACCGACGCGCAGAGCGCGCTCGACGTGGTGGTGGGCATCTACCGCGACTACTTCCCCGACGACCTGCCCGACATCGAGAAGCTGCGCGTGATCGAGCAGGACCCGAAGTCCTGGCTCCGCGGCGCCGTGACCCCGACCGTGCGCCGGGCGTCGGCTACACCCGCGGCGGGCATCCGGTCGCCGCGCTCGGCGACACCTCGATCGCCTTCGATCCGATCGCCGGACAGGGCGCGCAGACCGGACTGATCCAGGTCGCCGCCCTGGTGGAGGCCATCGAAGCCCGCGGCTCGGATTTCACGGCCGAGTGGATCACCGACCAGTTCGACCGGCACTGGGAGGAGCGCGGCCGCGCCGCGGCCGAGGTCACGCGCCTGTTCCTGGGCGATCCTGACTACGCGTTCGCCGCGGGCCCGCTGTTCGCGGGCGCGGTCGCCGACGACGCGGTGGGCGCGGCGCTGTTCGGCCTGCTGTCGGTGCCGGATCCGATCCTCGAACTCCGCACCGAGGCCGACGTGCAGCGGTTCATCGACGAGGCCGGGGCGGCGCTCGTCCGGAACTGACGGCAGCGGCACCGTCGGGCCACCTGACCGATAGCCGTGCGAACGGCTGAGGACGCGGGTAGCGTCCCGCGGAATGGACATCCTGCGGACCAAACCCCTCGCCAGGATCAAGGCCGACGGCGCCGCCGAGGGCGGCCTGCGCCGCGACCTGGGCCTGAAGGACCTCGTCGGATTCGGCGTCGGCATCGTGATCGGGACCGGCATCTTCACTCTCACCGGCATCCAGGCCAAGGTGAACGCCGGTCCCGGTATCGCGGTCTCGTTCGTGGTCGCTGGCGTCGTCAGCCTGTTCGCGGCCCTCTGCTACGCCGAACTCGCGGCGGCCGTGCCCACAGCGGGAAGCGCCTACACGTACGCCTACGCCACGATCGGCGAGATCTTCGCGTGGATCATCGGCTGGGACCTGTTGCTGGAGTTCGGGCTGGGCGCGGCGGTGGTCTCGCGCAGTTGGTCCGGGTACCTCGCGGACCTGTTCGGGCTGCCGCCGGAGCTGTTCACCGAGGAGGCGCCGGTGAACGTCGGCGCGATCGCAATCATCGTCGTCCTCGGCGTGATCGCCATCGTCGGGATCCGGGAGTCGGCACGAGCGACCAACATCCTGGTCGTGGTCAAGGTCGCGATCTCGGTCTTCGTGGTGGTGATCGGCGCGTTCTTCGTCACCCGCTCCAACCTCGTGCCGTTCATCCCCGAATCGACCCCGGCGGAGGCCGGGCTCCGCCCTCGACCGGCCCCTGATCGAGACCTTCCTCGGCGGCGCACCGTCGCACTTCGGCGTCGCGGGGATCCTCACGGCCGCGGCGGTGGTGTTCTTCGCGTACACGGGATTCGAGGCGGTGGCCAACCTCGGCGAGGAGTCCAAGCGGCCCGAGCGCGACATGCCCCGGGCACTGATCGGCACACTGCTCGCCTGCACACTGCTGTACGTCCTGGTCTCGGTCGTGCTCACCGGGATGGTGAAGTACACCGACATCGACTCCAGTGCACCCCTGTCCAAGGCGTTCGAGGTCGTCGGCGCGGGCTGGGCCGGGAACCTCGTCGCCGTCGCGGCGGTCGCGGGCCTCACCTCGGTCATCCTGGTGGAGCTGGTGACGATGGGCCGCATCGGCTACGCGATGGGCCGCGACGGGCTGATCCCACCGGCCGTCGCGAAGGTCTCGCCGAAGTACGGGACGCCGGCCCGGTTCACGGTGATCGTGGTGGTGGTCTGCGCACTCATGGGCGGGTTCATCCCGATCGAGAAGCTCGCGGAGATGGTGAGCATCGGGGCCCTGTTCGCCTTCCTGCTCGTCTCGCTCGCCGTGCCGATCCTGCGGCGGACGAAGCCCGACCTGGCGCGCCCGTTCCGCGTGCCGTTCTCGCCACTGATCCCGATCCTTTCGGGTCTGGCCTGCGTGTACCTGATGGCCAACCTGGCCGTCGCCACCTGGCTCCGCTTCCTGCTCTGGTTCGCCGTCGGGGTCGCCGTCTACCTCGTGTACGGTCGGCGGCATTCGGTGGTCGGCCGCGAGACGGGAACACAGTCGTGACGATGCGGATCGGGTTGGTCGGTGCGGGCCCGTGGGCGCGCACGACCCACGCCGTCGCGCTCACCGGTCACCCCGGCGTGGACTTCGTGGGCGGCTGGGCGCGGCGGCCGGAGGCGGCCGCGGCCCTGTTCCCGCACACGTTCGCGACGCCCCAGGAGTTGTTCGACGCGGTGGACACGGTGGCGTTCGCAGTGCCGCCGGACGTGCAGGCGCCGCTCGCGACCGAGGCCGCCCGCGCCGGGAAGCACCTCATCCTGGACAAGCCGATCGCCCTGGATCTCGGGGAGGCGACGGCGCTCGCGGATGCCGTCGCCGCAGCGGGCGTCCGGTCGATCGTCGCGTTCACCCGCCGGTTCGCCCCCGAAACGCGGGAGTTCCTGGCCCGGGCGCGGGGGCTCACGCCGGTCGCGGTCGAGGCTCAGTGGCTCTCCGGCGCCGCGCTGAGCGGTGACTTCGCCGCGTCCGCCTGGCGGCATTCCGAGGGCGCGCTCCTCGATGTGGGTCCGCATGTCCTCGACCTCGTGGACGCGGCGGCGGGCACCGTCGAATCCGTGGCGGCCGCGGCGTACGACCCGGGTTCGGACACCTGGACGGCCCAGCTGCGGCACGCCGACGGTGCCGCCTCGAGCGTCTCGCTGTCGCTTCGCACCCCGGTCCGGCCGACGGTGATGCGATTCGTGGCCCACTCCGCGGCCGGGACCGCGGTGCTGGAGGGCCGCGAGACCCCGTCGACGGAATGCTTCCGGGTGCTGCTCGACGAGTTCCTCGACGCCGTTGCCTCCGGATCGGACCACCCGCTCGGGGTCCGGCGCGGCCTGCACGTCCAGCGCCTGATCGCGCAGATCGAGACAGTGCCCCGGCGACTCGGGGTGAGCGCCGCCCGCGGTCCCGGGGTGCCGAGCGCCGGGCCGTGGACCTGCCCGAGCTCGTCCGGTGGCGCTCCGCTCGCGGATCGTCGGGCTACCCTGAGGTATGAGCAGTCCCGATCCGGTCGACGCGGAGATCGTCGAGTCCACCGCCGCCGCACCGTCGGCCCCGGCACCGTCGTTCGCGGACGTGACGGGCTACACCGAGTCCGGCGTGCCCACCTTCGATCACGTCCGCGACAAGATCGAACGGCGCACCACCACGGCCCTCGGGGCCGAGGAGCTCGCGCACGAGACACCCGCCGGACAGGACGCCGAGCGCGCCTTCGCCGAGCGCGAGAAGGCGGCGAAGGCGAAACTCGACGAGATCCGCAAGTCCCTCGGCGGGTAGCTCCGGGCGGGCGCAGTCAGGCGAGGTTGCCGGACAGGTACTCCGCGTACGCGGGGAGGTCGAGCTGGCCGTGGCCGGACAGGCCGATGACGAGCACCTCGTCGGAGTGCTCGCGCGCGTAGTCGGCGGCCGCGGCGATGGCGTGAGTCGATTCCGGCGCGGGGACGATGCCCTGGGTGCGCGCGAACTGCACGCCCGCGGCGAAGGCGTCGTTCTGGCCGATCGCGATGCCGTCGACGAGCCCGAGCTCCACCGTGTGGCTGAGCGCCGGCGACATGCCGTGGTAGCGGAGGCCGCCGGCGTGGATCGGGTCGGGAACGAAGTCCATGCCGAGCGTGTGCATCTTCAGCAGCGGGGTCAGGCCGGCGACGTCGCCGTGATCATAGCGGTACTCGCCCCGCGTGATGGACGGGCACGCCACGGGCTCGGCGGCCACGATCCGCGGGTGCTGGCGGCCGTGGATCTTCTCCCGCAGGAACGGGAAGGCCAGGCCTGCGAGGTTGGAACCGCCTCCGGCGCAGCCGAACACGACGTCGGCGCCCTTCTCGTGCCGGGCCAGCTGTTCGACTGCCTCGAGGCCGATCACCGACTGGTGCAACACCACGTGGTTGAGCACGCTGCCCAGTGCATAGCGGGCCGCCGGGTCCTTCGCCGCGACCTCGACGGCCTCGGAGACGGCCATGCCCAGGCTCCCGGTGGTGTCCGGATCCTTGGCGAGCATCGCGCGGCCCGATTCCGTCAGGTCCGACGGGCTCGGGTGGACGGTGCCGCCGTACGTCTGCATGAGGTAGCCGCGGTAGGGCTTTGAGTCGTAGGAGGCGCGCACCTGCCACACCTCGACGTCGATGCCGAACTGAGCCCCGGCGAACGAGAGGGCACTGCCCCACTGTCCGGCGCCGGTCTCGGTGGTGAGCTTCTTCACGCCGTCGACCGCATTGTAGTAGGCCTGCGCCACAGCGGAATTCGTCTTGTGCGAGCCGACGGGGCTGACGCCCTCGTACTTGACGTAGATGCGGCAGGAAGTGCCGAGCGCCGCCTCGAACTTCCGGGCACGGATCAGCGGGGACGGCCGCCACATGGCCAGGATCTCGCGGACGGGCCGGGGGATCTCGTGGTAGGTCTCGGTGGACGCCTCCTGCGCGATCAGGCCGCTCGCGAACAGCGGCGCCAGATCCTCCGGCTGCACCGGCTCCCTGGTGCCCGGGTGCAGGTGGGACGGGATCGGGGTGTCGAGCTCAGCTGCGAGGTTGTACCAGTGGGTGGGAACGTCGACGGTCGTGATGTCGTCGTGCGCTGCGGCGTCCGAGAGTGTCATGGATCACAGACTAGAACGCCGGGGATCCGCCGCCTCGGCACAGGTCCGTCTTGCCGAGGGCGCTCCCGACCGCCGGACGCGCAGCCCGCGAATCCGGCCGCGCGATGCGCACTCTCGGCGTTCGCCGACGCACAATGAGTCATTCTGCTGAAATGATGCACACGCGGGACCGGTCCAGCAGCGTCGGCCCCACCGAGGAGGTCCGATCATGGCCAGGTTCTCGATACGGGGTCTGTACGACGAGGTCGAGCGGAGGATCACACCGCCGGTGGAGACGATCGTCCATTCCGACGAGTTCGCCGCCACCATGAAGGTCGTCGGACGGACACGCTCCGCCATCGGCAGCCGGATCGACGCCGTGGGCGCCGCCGTCCTGCACGCGGTGAACCTCCCGGCGGGCTCCGACATCCGCAAGCTGCGCCGCCAGGTCGGCGATCTGGACTACGAGATCCGCCGCCTGCGAAGGAACTCACTGAGCGGAACCATAGCGACCGCGCACCCGGCGGGGAGGACTGACGTGGGCGTGACCGACGGTCCGCGGGGCGCACTCGACCGGGTCCGCCAGGAGATCGAGCGCAACGCTCTGCGCGCCCGCAACGGCATCAAGATGGCGGCGGGCCTGACCGCGCCACGCATCGGCGCGTCCCCGCGCGACGAGGTGTGGCGGGACGGCCGCGCGCGGCTGTTCCGCTACCGCAACGACGAGGTCCGGCACCGGCCGCCGCTGCTCATCGTCTTCAGCCTGGTGAGCCGCAGCTACATCCTCGACCTCACCCCGGGCAACAGCTTCATCGAGCACCTCCTCGGCGCGGGATTCGACGTCTATCTCCTCGACTGGGGCGTGCCCGACGAACGCGACTCGGCGAACGGCCTGGAGTACTACGCGGACGCCGCGATCCCCGCGGCGATCCGCGAGACCTGCCGCAGGTCGGGCACCGACGAGGTGAACCTGCTCGGCTACTGCTTCGGCGGGAACCTGACGCTGTTGCACGCCGCGCACCACCCCGACTCCCCGATCCGCAGCCATACGGTCGTCGCGTGCCCGGTCGACTACAGCGAGATGCCCTTCAAGTCGGTGCTGACCAGCAGCCCGGACGATCTCGAACGCGCGCTCGGCGACGACGGCAACGTCCCCGCCGACGTCGTGTACGGGGCGTTCCGGTCGCTCAAACCGGTCGCCGAACTGACCGGCTACGTCGATCTGCTCGAACGGATGTGGAGCGACGAGTACGTCGCCGCCTACCAGGCCATGAACGGTTGGGGCACCGACCACGTCCCGCTTCCGGGCGGCGTCGCGCGCCAGATGGGCACGATGCTCAGCGGGAACAACGGTTTCATGACCGACCGGCTGTACCTCGGCGGCGACCGGGTGCACCTGTCGGACATCAGGACCCCGTTCCTCGCGGTGGTCGGCGAGAAGGACCACATCGTGCCCATCGCCGCGGCGAGCCCCGTCATGGACCTGGTCGGCGCCGATGACAAGACCGAACTGCGTCTGAAGGGCGGGCACATCGGTCTCGTCGTCGGGCGCACCGCCGCGAAGACCACCATTCCGACCATCATCGAGTTCCTGATCGACAAGAGCGAGGCCGTCCGATGATCGACACCATCATCCGCGCAGTCACCCCCGGCGACGAGGCCGCGCTCGCGGCGATGTTCGCGGGCCTGTCGGAACGAGATCTCACCGTCATCCGGGAGGACTTGACGGGCCCCACCGCCGGCATCGCCGACGGGCCGGGCTCCGGTGGGTCGCGACCGCGGAGGACGGAACCGTCGACGGATACGCAGCGCTGACCCGCTTACCCGGGTGGTCCGACCACGTCGGCGAGCTCCGGCTCGTCGTCGGGGCCGCCCGGCGCGGTAGCGGTATCGGCCGACGCCTGGTCCAAGAGGCGCTGCGCGCCGGGATCGCGGCGGGTCTGACCAAGGTGGTGATCGAGCTCGCGACCGACGAGGAGCGCGTCCTCACGATGTTCAGCGAGCTCGGTTTCACCGGCGAGGCGCTCCTGCGCGACCACATCCGCGGCCGCGACGGCGAGCTGCGCGACCTGATCGTCCTGGCCCACCACGCCCTTGAGTCCGCAGAGGCCATCGGCCTCGTCGGCGTCGCCGACGACCTCCCTGACCACCCGCATCCCTCAGCACACGTCCCGAAGGAGAACGATGACGAACCCCTGGACCTGTTCCGACTCGACGGTCGGGTGGCGGTGGTCACCGGCGCGTCGAGCGGCCTCGGCGTCGGCTTCGCGCGCGCCCTCGCGAGCGCCGGCGCCGACGTCGTGCTGGCCGCCCGGCGCACGGACAAGCTCGCGGACACCGCGCGGCTCGTCGAGGACGTCGGCCGCCGCGCACTCCCGGTGGCCTGCGACGTGGCAGATCCCGACGCGTGCACCGCCGTCGCGGACGCCGCGATGGCCGAGTTCGGCCGCGTGGACGTGCTGGTGAACAACGCCGGCGTCGCCACCGCGGTACCCGCGCTCCGGGAGAACCCGGATGAGTTCCGTCGGGTCGTCGACGTGAACCTGAACGGCACGTACTGGATGGCGCAGGCCGCGGCGCGGGTGATGGAACCGGGCAGCTCGATCATCAACATCGCCAGCGTCCTGGGCCTGACCAGTGTCCTCATGCCCCAGGCCGCGTACTCGGCGTCGAAGGCGGCGGTCGTCGGCCTCACTCGCGACCTCGCGCAGCAGTGGGGCGCGCGCCGCGGCATCCGCGTCAACGCTCTCGCTCCGGGGTACTTCTCCTCCGAGATGACCGACGAGTTCGAGGACGGCGTGCTCGAGAAGTTCGTCCTGCCCCGTACCGTGCTGGGCCGGCTCGGCGCCGAGGGCGAACTCGACCCCGCGCTGCTCTTCCTGGCGAGCGACGCGTCCACCTACGTCACCGGCGTCACCCTGCCGGTCGACGGCGGAATGCTGACGAACTGAGGCGAGATGACCACGATCGACGCGGTACCGGCCCCCGGACCGGCTCTCCTCACCACCGACTACGCCCGTGCGCTCGGGGAGGGCGGGGCGCTCGCCTGGACGTGGCCCGTGCTGCTTCGTGCCCCCGGCGGGGACGGTCGGCCGGTCCTCGTCCTCCCCGGGCTCGGCACCTCGGACCTGAGCACCACCACCCTGCGGCGCACCCTGCGGCGCCTCGGGTACCGGGTCCACGGATGGCGGCTCGGGACGAACATCGGGCCGTCGGAGAAGATCCTGCGCGGCATGCCCGAGCGGCTGCGCTCCATCGCCGAGGCTGAGGGCCGTCACGCTCATCGGGTGGAGCCTGGGCGGCATCTACGCCCGCCGCCTTGCCCGCGAGCACCCCGATCTCGTACGCCAGGTGTTCACGCTGGGCAGTCCGTTCCGGCTCACGAATCATCGACAGAGCAACGCCCGCCTCGTCTACGAGTTGTTCGGGCGGTGGCACGCGGAGGAACTGGGGCTCCCCCTCGAACCCGACGGTGCGCCGCTGCCCGTTCCCGCGGTGGCGATCTACAGCCGCCTCGACGGGATCGTTCCGTGGCGCCTGTGCCGGGACCCGGCACCGTCGGCGGAGAACATCGAGGTGTTGGGCTCGCACCTGGGCATGGGCGCCAACCTCGCGGTGCTGTGGGCCCTGGCCGATCGGCTCGCGGCCCCGCCCGGCGGCGCGCCGTTCCGGCCACCGCCGGCGCTGCGGTTCGCCTTCCCCGTCCGGCCGCGTCGGGGTCGTGACGCCCTCCGGCGGAACGGAACCCGGCCGCGCCACGCGCGAGCGCCGAGGCGGTGATCGCGCGGGCCGCGGAGATGTTCCTCGCCGGCGAGCGGATCGAGATGAACGAGCTGGCGGCGTACGCGGGGGTCAACCGCAACACCCTGTTCCGGTGGTTCGGCGGCCGGGACCGGATCATGGGCGAGGTCGTCTGGTCCATCACCGCGCCGGCCTTCGACCACGTCGTGCGCACCGCCGCGGGCGAAGGCGCCGTGCGGATCGCGAACGTCCTGGGCGACTTCTCGTCCGTCGCGAACCGCGGGTCCGCGTTCGCGCCCTTCGTCCGCCGCGAGCCCGAACGGGCCTTCCGTGTGATGACCACACGAGCGGGCGGGGTGCAGCACCGGATCGTCGAGCGGATCGTCGCCGTGATCGACGCCGAGGTCGCCGCGGGCCGCTACACCCCCGGACTGCCCGTCGACCTGCTCGCGTACGTCCTCCTGCGGACCGCCGAGGCGTTCGTCTACTCCCCGATCATCACCGGCGAGGAGCCCGACTCCGAGAAGGTCCGCCTGTCCTGCGCCGCGCTGCTCGGCGTCGCGTCGCACTTCCTGCCGGCCGCTGTCGTCGACGGGGCGTGACCCGCGCTCAGGTCCCGACGAGCGCGGCCGCCGCGAAGTCCCGGCGTGCGCGAAGGCGGCGAGCACCACGTCCTCGCCGGCCCCGATGCGGCCGTCCTCGCAGGCCGTGGCGAAGGTGTGCGGGACGCCCACCGCGAACAGGTTGCCGCACTCGTCGAAGGTGTCCGGGTGTCGCTCGGGCGGGAGCTCGAGGGCCTCGCGCCAGTTCCGCAGGAAGGTGCGGTTGGGCTGATTGGTGACGAGGTGCCCGACGTCGGGCCCGCGCAGCCCACCCGCCGCCGCGGCGGCGAGCGCGACCTCCGGGACGAGCCTGTTGCCGCGGGCGAGGACCTTGGCGATCTTGGCCTCGGTGAAGCCGACGTGCAGCTGCCCCTCGCCCGCCTCCCAGTACTTGCGCGGCGGCTCGACCGCCGCGGTCATGTCGCCGGCGTACTCGCTGTGCTGCGCGCACACCACCTCGCGGACCTCGAGCCCGCCCGCCTCCGGGTCGGCGACGACGAGGGCGGCCGCGGCACCGTCGCCGGGTATGGCGGCCTGAGGCAGGTTCCGTACCCGGTCCTGGGTGAAGACGTTCCCGGCCGCGTTCGTCGCCGTGAGCAGCAGCGCCGAGCGGACGGTGCCCGCGGTGAACATGGTGCGGGCGAGGTGCAGCATCAGCAGGAACGCGGCGCAGCCGCCGTTGTGGATGTCGAGTACCAGCGACGGCCGGGTGCCGAGCCGGCGCACGACGTCGCCGCCGCAGCCGACGACCGGCAGGTCGGGCAGCTGGGAGTGGCTGAGCACCACGTCGGCCTGCAGCGCCTCGTCGCCGACCTGCTCCCGGAGGCGGTCGATCGCGGCGCACATGAGGTCGACGTTGGACTCCCCCGCCGCCGCGTGGTGCCGGAAGGCGGGCGGCGCGAACATCGGGTTCGAGGTGAGTGTGCGGCTGTCGGCGTCGGCGAACTGGCGGAAGTACGCGGCGGGAACCCGGTTCTCGGGGAGGTGCGAGGCGAGCCCCACGATCCGCGGCGTCGCGGCGGGGGCGCTCGACGTCATCCATTCGGGCTTGACCGGCTCACCGTGCGCGTGCCGGTACTCGGCGATCGCCTTGAGGTTCTCGAGCTCCATCTGGTGCCCCGCTCGAAGGTGTCCCACAGGTCGCCGACCCACACCGGGCGGCCGGGCGGCGCCGTCTCGGGGTACGGGTTCTCGTCGTAGAAGGGGTGGTGGCAGTTGACCCAGAGCACCACCGAACCGGGCCGGTTCAGCACCAGCTGCGCGTCGACGACCCGCATCAGGTAGATCATCCAGAGGTGTTTCCCCTGGTCCCAGGCGCAGTGGTAGTCGACGGTCCGTGCGTCCGGGTGCGCGACGGTGCGGGTGTAGATCTCGGTGTCGGCACCGAGCATGTCCCGCGCCACCCAGAGGCCTGCCTCGTCGGTCTCCCGGAAGCCGCGCAGGCTGTACGTCCACTCCTCCAGGGAGCGGGTGTCGGCGAGCCAGGCGTACAACTCGTCGGGCGGGGCGTCCACGTACGACTGCACGGGGCAGAAGTCGCCGTAGATCTGCTGGTGCGGGTACACCGAGCGCATGCGGTCGACGAGGATCGGCTGCGCGACCGGGCGCGGGTGACTCTCGATCCGGATGGTTCCCTCGATATCGATGATGGGGATCACGAATGCTCCTTCGCGGTGTCGGGCAGCAGGGCGGCGAACGGCGGTACCTCGAGCGGGTCGGTCGCGATCTCCAGACACGACGGTCCGCCGGCGGCCCGGCCACGAGCTCGGCGAAGGCGGACCGCGCACCGTCGGGCGTGGTGGCCGAGCGGACGGGCAGGTCCGGGAACATGGCGGCGAGGCCGGCGGCGATGTGGCTGGGACGGAACCGGTTGATGCTGGGCAGATCCGGGAAGAACGCGTCCTCCCGCGCGACGCACATGCCGTGCGCGTCGTTGTTGAGCACCACGAGCACGACGGGTGCCCCGGCCTCGATGGCGGTGTGGATCTCCATGCCGTGCATGAAGAAGGCGCCGTCGCCGGCGAGGATCACCGTGGGCCTGCCGGTGGCGATCGCCGCGCCGACGCCCGCCGCGATGCCGTGGCCCATACCGCCCATCCCCAGGGCGACCAGGAAGCGCTCGCCGGTGCCGAGGGGCAGGCGGTGCACCGCGGCGGCCCCGGCGTTGCCGGCGTCCGCGAAGACGAGGGCGTCGGCGGGGATGGCGGCGGCTAGCGCATCGACGGCGTCCGCGCAGGTCATCAGCCCGGAGTCGTTCCTCGGCACGGTGATCGGAACAGGTGCGGCGTCCGTCCAGGGCACGCGGACGCGGGAGCCGAGGGCGGCCGTCAGGGACCGGGTGTACGCGGCGAGGTCGCGGGCGGGCTCGTGGATCGTGACCTCGCGCAACGGCTGCTCGACCGCGACGTGCACCGTGCAGGTGACGTCCATCGCCTCGTCGAGCCCGGTGCGGTCCATGAGATCGAGGTCGGTGCCGATCGCGAGTACGAGGTCGGCCTCGGCGGCGACCTGCGGGACGGACGGGTGCCCCATCACACCCGCGACGCCCACGACGGCGGTCGGCGGCGCGGCGTCCCGGCCGTTGGGCCCGACGGCGATCACGGCACCCGTGGCGGAGGCCAGTTCCGCGACCGGCCCGGCGAGCCGGGCCGGGAAGCCGCCTCGCCGAGCAGGATGAGCGGCCTGCGGGCCGCGCGGACGAGTCGGATCACCTCGTCCGACGGTGCCTCCGGCCGTCCCGGCACGGGCGGGCGCCCCACTCGCCCCGGACAGTCGGCGACCTGGACGTCCTTCGGCACCGGGCGCCGCCGGTAGCCCCTGCTCCAGTGCGGCGAAGGCACCGTCGAGCGCTGGAGCGAGGTCCCGCGGCCCGGAGACCTTGGCGGCGAAGCCCGTCACCCCGCGCAGGACGGCGAGCACATCGACTGTGCGGGGCGCTGCGCACATGTCCTGGAACGCGCCGCGCCCTCGGCGACGGTCGGCGGGCTGCCGATCAGGGCGAGGACCGGCACCCGCGACTGGTAGGCCTCCGCGAGGGCCGGCACGCAGTTCATGGCGGCGCCACCCGAGGTCGCGATGAGGCAGGCGGGCCGTCCCGTCATCCTCGTCGAACCGTCCGCCATCGCCCCGGCTCCGAACTCGTGTTTAGCGATGGTCACCACCAGCCGCCGGTGCGCCGGAGCCCGGAGCAACGCGGCGAACAGGTCCTCCGAATTGGCACCATGAATGCCATATGCGTGACGAAACCCGAACGCATACAAAGCATTTACAATGTTGTCAGCGACCCTTGAAGGCACAAGCCTCACACTAGGCCGGTGTGATCTACATCACAACCGAGCAGGCGAACGCCGTCCACTTACCCCTCTTGAGCCAGCAGGCGGCGCGCGAAGGCGTCGGCCGCGGCGAGGTCCGTCGCACTGGGACGCCCCTTGTTCATGCCGCCGACCAGTCCGAACGGACCCATCGTGTCGAGCCCACGACAGTGGAAGACTTCCGGCACCACCTGAAATCCCGCGTCCGTCAGCAGGCCGGCCAGGTCCCGCGTGTACCGACGCAGCGGCGTCTCGGGCAGACCGCTCGTGGCGTAGACGAACGCGGTGCCGCGCGGCTTCGCCGTCAGGCCGCGAACGAGGCGGACGAGGTCGGGTTCGAAGGCCATCCAGTAGACGCCCGAGCCGAAACCGACCACGTCGGCCGCGTCGATCCGGTCCGGCGTCACCTCTGAGGGGGTGAGCACCGAGGCGTTCAGGACGTCACCGATCCGATCGGCCACCTTCCGCGTGTTGCCGTGATGCTTGGACGCGCAGATCACCAGTGCCGACATGTCCCCATCGTGACACGGAAGCGTCGTCGCCGCTCCCGACCCGTCGCTGCGGAGCTCAGCGACCGTCGAAGGCGTCCAGGATGCGCTGCGCGGCGAGAGCGGGGTGAGCGAGCCGTCCTGTACGGACGCTTCGACGCCGGACCGAACGGACCGGACACCGTCGGAGTGCTCGACCCGCCCGAGGATCGCGTCCCGGACCATCGTCCAGGTCCAGTCGACTTGCTGCTGCCGGCGGCGGCGATCGAACTCCCCCGCCTCCTGCAGCGTGCTGCGGTGCCGGAGGACGGCGTCCCAGAACTCGGGAATGCCGGTGCCCTCGACGGCGCTCTGCGTGAGCACCGGCGGGCGCCACAGGGAGCCGCGCGGGTGGATCAGGCGCAGCGCGCTCGACAGCTCGCGGGCCGCGACGCGGGCCTCGACGACGTGGTCCCCGTCGGCCTTGTTGACCGCCACCACGTCGGCGAGCTCGAGCACGCCCTTCTTGATGCCCTGCAGCTGGTCGCCGGTGCGAGCCAGCGTGAGGAAGGTGAACGTGTCCACCATGTTCGCGACGGTGACCTCGGACTGTCCCACGCCGACGGTCTCGACCAGGATCACGTCGAAGCCGGCGGCCTCCATGAGCACCATGGTCTCGCGGGTGGCCTTCGCGACGCCGCCGAGCGTGCCCGAGGTGGGCGACGGCCGGATGTACGCGCGCGGGTTCACGGCGAGAGTGCCCATGCGCGTCTTGTCGCCCAGGATGGATCCGCCGCTCCGCGTGGACGACGGGTCCACGGCGAGCACGGCGACCTTGTGCCCCAACGAGATCAGGTGGTTGCCCAGGGCCTCGATGGTGGTCGACTTCCACCCCGGGCACGCCGGTGATCCCCACGCGGGTGGCGATCGGCGCGTCCGGTCCCGGCGTCACCTCGAGCAGCAGCTCCTGCGCGAGGGCCTGATGGTCGGGGCGCCGGGACTCGACGAGGGTGATGGCGCGCGCCAGCACGGCGCGCTTGTCGGCCCGGACCCCGTCCGCGAGTTCGGCGACGGTGATCACGCCAGCTGGTACCCCAGCTTGTTCCCCAGCTCGTGCAGCAGGTTCACCGCCGCGTCGGCGATGACGGTGCCGGGCGGGTAGATCGCCGAGGCGCCGGCCGCGTACAGCTCGTCGAAGTCGCCCGGCGGGATGACGCCGCCCACCACGATCGTGATGTCGGGGCGGCCGACCTCCGCGAGCGCGTCGCGCAGCGCGGGCACCAGCGTGAGGTGCCCCGCGGCGAGCGACGAGACACCGACGACGTGCACGTCGTTGTCGGCGGCCTGCTGCGCGACCTCCTCCGGGGTGGAGAACAGCGGGCCAACGTCGACGTCGAAGCCGAGGTCGGCGAACGCGGTGGCGATCACCTTCTGGCCGCGGTCGTGGCCGTCCTGGCCCATCTTGGCGATGAGCACGCGGGACGGCGGCCGTCGGCCTCCTCGAACTTCTCGACCAGCTCGGTGGCCGTCTGGATGTTGCCGGCCGCGCCGGCCTCGTCGCGGTACACGCCACTGAGCGTACGGATCTCGGCCTGATGGCGGCCGTAGACCTGCTCGAGTGCGTCCGAGATCTCGCCGACGGTGGCCTTCGCCCGCGCCGCGTCGATCGCCAGCGCCAGGAGGTTGTTCTCCATACCGCCCTCAGCGGAGCCCGCGGCGCGCGTCAGGTTCGCCAGGGCGGCCTTGACTGCCTCGGGGTCGCGCTCGGCCCGCAGCTGCTCGAGCTTCGCGAGCTGCTCGGCGCGGACCTTCGTGTTGTCCACCTTGAGCAGCTCGATCGCCGTGTCCTCGGCCACCTGGTACTTGTTGACGCCGATCACGGGCTGGCGGCCCGAGTCGATGCGGGCCTGGGTGCGGGCCGCGGCCTCCTCGATGCGCAGCTTCGGGATGCCCTCGCTGATGGCCTTCGCCATGCCGCCGGCCTCCTGCACCTCCCGGATGTGGGCCCGGGCGCGCTCGGCCAGCTCGTGGGTGAGCGTCTCGACGTAGTACGAGCCGCCCCACGGGTCGATCGGCCGGGTGGTGCCGGACTCCTGCTGCAGCACCAGCTGCGTGTTGCGGGCGATGCGGGCGGAGAAGTCCGTCGGCAGCGCGATCGCCTCGTCGAGGGCGTTGGTGTGCAGCGACTGGGTGTGCCCCTGCGTGGCCGCCATCGCCTCGACACAGGTGCGCGCCACGTTGTTGAACACGTCCTGCGCGGTAAGCGACCAACCCGAGGTCTGCGAGTGCGTGCGCAGCGACAGCGACTTGCTGTTCTTGGCGTCGAACTCGGCGACCAGTTCGCTCCACAGCAGGCGCGCGGCGCGGAGCTTGGCGACCTCCATGAAGAAGTTCATGCCGATGCCCCAGAAGAACGACAGGCGGGGCGCGAACTTGTCCACGTCGAGGCCCGCCTCGATGCCGGCCTTGATGTACTCGACACCGTCGGCCAGCGTGTACGCGAGCTCCAGATCGGCCGTCGCCCCGGCCTCCTGGATGTGGTAGCCGGAGATGGAGATCGAGTTGAACTTCGGCATCATCTGCGAGGTGTACCCGAAGATGTCCGAGATGATCCGCATCGAGGGCGCGGGCGGATAGATGTAAGTGTTCCGCACCATGAACTCTTTGAGGATGTCGTTCTGGATGGTGCCCGCGAGCTTCTCCGGGCCCACGCCCTGCTCCTCGGCCGCCACCACGTAGAGCGCGAGGATCGGCAGCACCGCGCCGTTCATCGTCATCGAGACGGAGACCCCGCCCAGGTCGATGCCGTCGAACAGCTGCCGCATGTCGAGGATCGAGTCGATCGCCACGCCGGCCATGCCCACGTCGCCGGTGACGCGCGGGTGGTCGGAGTCGTACCCGCGGTGAGTCGCGAGGTCGAAGGCGACCGAAAGGCCCTTCTGGCCGGCGGCGAGGTTGCGCCGGTAGAAGGCGTTGGACTCGGCGGCGGTGGAGAAGCCGGCGTACTGCCGGATCGTCCACGGCTGGTTGACGTACATCGTCGGATACGGGCCGCGGATGAACGGCACCGCGCCCGGGTACGAGTCGACGGGGTAACCGGCCTCGGCGACGGCGTCGCGGTCCGCGCGGGTGTAGACCGGCTTGACGTCGATGCCCTCCGGGGTGGTCCAGGTGAGCTGGTCCGGGGTGTAGGCGTACGCGGCCGCCGAGGCGTCGACGAAGGCGTCCACGTCCGCGCTCGACGGCGCGGCGGCGGGCAGCTCCTCGAAGGGGACGTCGGCGAAACTGCCGATGGTGGTGTCGGTCATCTCATGCCCCCAGCCGGGTCAGCAGATCGTCGAGCGCGGCGGCCGCATCGATCTTCGCGTGCAGGTAGATGTCGATGAGGCCGTCGTCGACGGTGCCCGGCGCACCCGCGAGCAGGACCAGGTTCCCCTCATCGCGCAGGCTCCGGGCCGGCCTCACCCTCCTCGGCGTAGCCGGCGTCGGCACCCGCGAGCGCCGCGATCCGCGCGCCCGGCGAGCCGTCGAGCGTGGCGGCGCCGGCGGCCTGCTCGGCCGCGTCCAGCACCGTCTCGATGCCGCCGGAGGCGAGCAGGTTCGTCAGGAAGGTCGACCGGCCGTTGTGCTGCGCGACGGTGCCGATGGTCACCATCCGGATCCGTGGGCGGACGCCGTGCTCGCGCAGGAAGGCGTCGGAGCGGGCGCGCAGGGCCTCGAAGGGCGCGGCGTACGACCGTACGACGGGGCCGTTCGTCGCCGCCGTCGGTGCGATGGCCGGCTCCGCGAGGTTCGGGAACTCGTTGACGCCGGTCAGCTTGCGCGCGCGCGTGCCACCGCCGAATCCCGACGGTCCGCGGCCTCGCCGAGGCGGGCACCGATGGTCTCGTCGGCGACGCCGCGGGCGAATCCGCCGGCGCGCTCGGTCGCCTGCAGCTGCCCCCAGGCGGCGCGGGCCAGGTCGTCGGTGAGCGATTCCACGTGCCACGAGCCGGCGCCGGGGTCGACGACCCGGCCGAGGTTCGACTCCTCCAGCAGCAGCAACTGCGTGTTGCGGGCGATGCGCCGCGAGAAAGCGGCCGAATAGCCCTCGACACCGCCCGGCAGGGCCGCGTCGTAGCCGAGCGTGGTGACGTAGTCGGCGCCACCGACGCCCGCACCGAACGCGGCGACGGTGGTCCGGAGCAGGTTCACCCACGGATCGCGCTGGGTGGTGGCCGCGAGCGACGTCACGACGTGCACGGGCGCATTGCCGGCCTCGGGAGCCCCTAGGTGCTGTGCGACCCGCGCCCAGACCGAGCGCCACGCGCGCACCTTCGCGAGCGTGAGGAACTGGTCGTCCGTGGCGGCCAGCCGGATCGTGAGCTGGTTCAGCGCGGCGGCGACGCCGAGACCGGCGGTGGTCAGGGCGCGCACGTGGTCGAGCGCAGCGGCCGCGGCGAGACCCAGCTCCTGGGCGGCGGTCGCGCCGGCGTTGTGCAGGTCGGCACCGTCGACGACGACGGCCCGGACGTCCTCGCGCCGGGCGTCGGCCGCGCGGGACAGATCAGTCGCCTCGTCGACGGAGATGTCCGCGCGTCCAACGACCTGTGAGGTCAACGGCGCCGCGCCGAGGCTGACGCGCACGAGGTCGGGGCGGTACGCGTCGGACTCCGCCGCCCGGCCGAGCGCGGCGTACACCTGGGCGGCGGCGTCGGCGACGTCCGAGCCGGCCGTCAGCAGGATCGGCGCCATGTCCGGGTACACGCCGTCGAGCAGCGGCGCGGGATCGGGACGGGTGATCCACAGCGCGCTCGCGCCGGACTCCAGCGCGCCGAGCACGTCGGCCGAGTCCGCATCGGCGTCGAAGCGCTCCGCGACCTTCCAGCCCAGACGGACGTCCGGGGTGGCGTTGCCGCCGCGGACGTAGGGGAAGACGCCGGGCAACGGTGCCTCCGGAAGCTCGTCGCGTTGCGAGTACAGCGGCGCGATCTGGACCCCGTCGTCCTCGGTCGGCGTGGTGAGTGCGGCGATCGGATCCTCGGGCGGCGTTCCGCCGCGCGACTTCGCGAGCACGGCACCGACGGACCCGCGCCATGCTTCGTAGGGACTGTCCGCCACGAGACCTCCTCACCTGTGTCCCAGCACACGCCGGGTCGATGAGAACCCACGTTAACCGATGGATATATCTACGCCCCAGTAGGGTCACGGCACTCCGCGCGGCCACCGCGTATGTTGGCTCGACGTGAGCGACAACGAATCCCGGCTCCGGCCCGGCGACCGCGGCCTGGTGATCCGCGCGGCCGTGGGGTGCGGCGTCGTCCTGGCGCTCGTGGCGCTCGGCATGCTGCTCCCGACGCCCGCCGTGTCGACGGTGCGCGCGTGGGCCGACGCCACGGGCTCCTGGTTCGTGGTGCTGTTCGTGCTCACGCACATCGCGGTGACGGTGTTCCCCATCCCTCGGACTGTGTTCACCGTGTCGTCCGGGGTGCTGTTCGGCCCGATCGGCATCCTGCTGTGCATGGTGTCGTCGACGGCCGCGGCGGTGATCGCGTTCGTCGTGGTCCGTGAGATCGACCGCCGGCATCCGTCGGTACTCATCGCGCGGGTTCGCGAGCACCGCGCCTACTTTCCCGTCGCGGCGCGGCTGCGGGCCCGCGGGTGGCTGGCGGTGGGGTCACTGCGGTTGATCGCGGCGGCGCCCTTCTCCTCGTCAACTACGCCTCGGCGCTCTCCCCGGTGCCGTTGTGGCCGTACTTCGGAGCGACGGTGGCGGGCCTCGCACCCGGCACCATCGCCGTGGTGCTGCTCGGCGACGCCCTGACAGGCGACTCCTCGCCCTGGCTCGTGGTGGTCAGCGGCGCGCTCATGGCGATCGGGATCACGGGCCTATTCATCGACGCCCGCGTGCCCGCAAGCCATCAGGCTTGACAAGCTGGAAAGCAAGCCCTCTGGCTTGCGGATGGTGTGCGCGGCTACACTCCGCCGACGATCGCGGCTGTCACCGGCCGAGCAGCGCCGGGATGTCGACGACGCCGCCGAGCACGTGGTCTGCGCCGGCATCGGCGAGCACGTGCCGGGCGGCCTTGCCGGTGAGGACGCCCACGGACACGGCGCCCGCATTGTTCGCGGCCTGCACGTCGACGGCCGTGTCACCCGCGGCGAGCACGCGGCGGACGTCGTGGACGCCGGTGCGCTCCATCGCGCGGTGGATCATGTACGGCGCCGGGCGACCCGCGGCCACGTCGGAGGTGGTGACCACCGCGTCGACGGCCGCGTCGGCACCGTCGCCGATCTTCCAGCCGAGCGCGGCGAGCAGCGGGAGGGCCACGGCATCGTCGAACCCAGTGGTGAGGGCCACCTTGATCCCCCGCTCCCGGAGCTCGGCGAGCGCGGCGGGTACGCCGGCGATCGCTGTGGGCGGGGTCGCGGCGTAGGCGTGAAGCAGGCGCTCACGGAAACGGGCGAAGCCCGCCTCGACGCGCTCGGCCGTCGGCGCAACGCCGCCGAGGCGCAACAGGTTGGTGATCGCCTCCACCTTGTCGGTCCCCATCCAGGTCTGCAGGTCCGCCTGGGCGACCGACGCACCGGCGTCCTCGACGGCACCGCGGAGAGCCTCGTAGACGGCGCCGCCGTCGTCGATCGTGGTGCCGGCCATGTCCAGCGCGACGAGTTCGATGGTGCGGGCCGGTGCAGTCATGCGTCTCTCCTGACGGGTACGGATCGCAGCGCGGGCGGATTCGCCGAGGGCGCCGCGAAGAGTCGGTTCTCCACGATCACGGTGGTGAGGCCGGGCGCGTAGCGATCCTCGGCGTATTCGACGACGTCGCCGGCGGCGTCGGTGGTGGTACGCCGCACCCGCAGCAACGGCGCCCCCTCGGCCAGGCCCAGCCGGTCGGCCTCGTCAGCGGTGGCGGCGACGGCGTCGAGCTGGTGCGTGGAGGCATAGAGGTCGGCGCCGTGATCCAGCAGGAACCGATTCACCGACCCGGAGTCCGGATCGAACTCCATGAGACGGCATCCCAGCGACCACACGAAGTACATCGTCTCGAGCAGCGCGGGCGCGCCGTCGAGCGTGCGCAGCCGATGAAGTTCGAGCACCGGCTCGCCCTCGGCCACCTGGAGGCGTTCGGCGATCTCGGCGCTCGCCGGCACCCGCGCCTGGAGCACGGTCCGCTGCCCCGGTTCGCGTCCGTGCTCGCGTGCCCAACCCGTGAAGGACCCGAGCGCGCTGGCCGCGTGGCTCGGCACGTTACGGCGCACCAGCGGCGATCGGCCCCGCCCACCGACGATCAGCCCTTCCGCCCGCAACGAGGCCAGCGCCTGGCGGACCGGACCTCGGGACGTGCCGAACTCCTCGCACAGCGCGGCCTCGCTCGGCGCCTGCTCGCCCTCCGGCCAGCGGCCGGACTCGATCCGGGCGCGGAACTCGTCCGCGAGGCGTCGATGAAGAGGAGCAGCAGCCACATTCTTGATCATACAAGTGAATCCCCGCCGAGCCACGACACACTCTGAACACCAGATGAACAGCACGTTTACCTGGATGCACATCTCCCAACTTGTATAGACATCGGACTTCCGGCCTTGCCAACGGCATGGCCGTGCCGCCACGCTTCATGCCATGAACAACGCAACGGACGTCCTCGTCGTCGGCGCCGGAGTCGTCGGCCTCGCGCACGCCGTCGAGGCCCTCGAACGGGGCCTGACGGTGACCGTCGTCGAGCGCGACGGCCGGGCCGTGGGCGCGTCGATCCGCAACTTCGGGCACGCGTGCGTGACCGGGCAGTCGGGCGATCTCGCCGAGCTCGCGCACCTCGCCCGCGAACGCTGGCTCGACCTGGACGGCCGCGCCGGCCTCGGCGCCCGCGCGACCGGGGGCCTCGCGGTCGCGCGCCACGCCACCGAGCTCGCCGTCCTCGAGGAACTCGCCGCGGCGCGACCCGACGATGTCGTCCTCCGCACCGCCGGCCAGGTGCGCGCCGAACTCCCGGCGGCGGCGCCGACGACGTGGTGGGCGGCGCCGCCCTCCTGAAGGACCTGCGCGTGGACCCGCGGGTGACCGTCGCGCGGCTCGCCGCCTGGGTCGGCGCACAGCCGGGCGGCACCGTCGTCTTCGGCACCGCCTACCTCGGCTTCGACGGGAACCGCGCCCACACCAGCCGCGGCCCGATCGACGCCCAGCGCGTGATCGTCTGCGTCGGGCACGATCTCGACCACCTGTACCCCGCCCTCGCCGAGGAGCACGAAGTGCAGCGATGCGCGCTGCAGATGGCCCGTACCGCGGACCCCGGCGCCGTTGTGACGCCCGCGGTGCTCACCGCCACCTCACTCCTGCGCTACCCCGCCTTCGCCGAGACCACCGCCGCGGCCGCGCTCCGCACCCGGATGGAAGAAGACCGGCCCGACCTGCTCGACATCGACGCGAACGTCATGTTCACCCAGCGTCCCGACGGCACGCTGCTGATCGGCGACTCGCACCACACAGGGCGCACCGTCGACCCGTTCCTCGACGAGGCCGTCACCGAGACCCTGCGCGCCGAAACCGCCCGGGTCCTGGGCGTCGACGGGCTGCGGATCATCGAGCGCTGGCAGGGCGTCTACGCCTCGAGTCCCCTGCGTCCGTACCTCGTCGCCGATCCGGAGGAGCGCCTCAGCGTGCGCGTCGTGACCTCCGGCGTCGGCATGACCATCGCCCACGGCCTCGCCCGCCGGCACTTCCCGTCCTGACCCGTCCACCACCCCGTCACACCCCTCCACCCCCTCCGCTCCACCGACAACGAAGGGCAATCCCCCATGCGCGTCTCCCGTTCCCTGACCGCCGTCGCGGTCGCCGCCGCGATGTACTCCGTCGCCGCGTGCGGCGGCACCGGCGGCGGCACCGCCTCGGCGGATACCGTCACCGTCTACAGCGCCGACGGCCTCGGCGACTGGTACAAGGCAGAGTTCGAGAGCTTCACCCGGGCCACCGGCATCAAGGTGGCGCTGGTCGAGGCCGGATCGGGCGAGGTCGTCTCCCGCGCCCAGAAGGAGAAGGCGAACCCGCAGGTCGATGTGCTCGTCACGCTGCCGCCCTTCATCCAGCAGGCACAGCAGCAGGGCTCGCTGGCGAAGTCGCAGATCGACACGTCCGCCGTGCCCGCCGAGCTGAAGGCCGCCGACGGCTCGTACGTGGCCGTCGTCAACAACTACTTCGCGATGATCCGCAACACGGCGGCGCAGCCGAAGCCCGCCGACTGGACCGAGTTCACCGGCCCCGCCTACAAGCAGAAGATCCAGTACTCCACGCCGGGCAAGGCCGGCGACGGCACCGCGCTGCTGCTGCTCCTGCAGCACGTGATGGGCAAGGAGGCCGCCCTGAAGTACCTCGCCGAGGTCCAGCCCAACAACGTCGGCCCGTCGACCTCCACCGGCAAGCTGGGCCCCAAGACCTCGAAGGGCGAGCTCACCGTCGCGAACTCCGACGTCCAGATGGCGCTCGCCGCGATCGCTGCCGACAAGGTCGCCTACGAGGTCTTCTACCCGACCTGGAACGGTAAGCGCACCACCGTCGCGCTGCCGTACTACATGGGACTCGCCGACAAGGCGCCGCACGCGGCCAACGGCACGAAGCTGATGGAGCACCTGCTCTCGAACGACGTCCAGCAGAACGTGCCCGCCCGCGCCTGGGGCGCGCCGGTCCGCTCCGATGTCACCGCGTCCGGCCCCGAGGCCGACGCGTTCCGCAAGGCCCTCGACGGCGTCGAGATCTGGTACCCGAACTGGGACGAGGTCCTCACCGGTCTGGATGCCGACATCAAGGCCTACGAGAAGGCCACGGGACAGTGAGCGGGCAGGACCGGCGCGCCGAGCGCACCGTCGTCTCCCCGAAGGGCCTCGACGACGACGCCGTGGACCGGACGGTGCGCCGCCGCGTCGCGGTGGGTCTGGAGAACGTGAGCGTCACGTACGGCGACACCGTTGCGCTGCGGGACTGCAGCTTCGAGGTGGCCCGCGGCGAGACCGTTGCGCTGCTCGGACCGTCGGGCTCGGGCAAGTCGACCGCGCTCAAGGCGATCGCCGGGTTCGAGCAGGTCTCCTCGGGCACCGTCACCATCGACGGGCGCGACGTGACTCGCCTGTCCCCCGCCAAGCGCGGGATCGGCATCGTCGTGCAGAGCTATGCGCTGTTCCCGCACATGAGCGTCGCGAGGAACGTGGCGTTCGGCCTGCGCTCGCGCGGCGCCGACCGGGCCACGATCGCGCCGCGCGTCGCCGAGGTGCTCGGCATGGTGGGCATGACCGAGTACGTGGACCGGCTGCCGCGGCAGCTGTCCGGCGGCCAGCAGCAGCGCGTCGCGATCGCCCGCGCGCTGGCGACCCGCCCCGGCGTGGTGCTGCTCGACGAGCCGCTCTCGGCGCTCGACGCCGGGATGCGCAAGGACATGCTCGGCGAGCTGCAGCGGCTGCGCTCCGAGCTGCCCGACGTGGCGATGGTGTACGTGACGCACGACCAGAGCGAGGCCCTCGCCACGGCGGACCGCGTCGCGATCATGCGGGACGCGAAGCTCGAGGCGCTCGGCCGCACCGACGATCTGTTCCACCGCCCGCCCACCGAGTTCACGGCCACCTTCCTCGGCGGCGCGGACGTCCTCCCGGCCGGATCGCTCGCGTCATCCCGCCCAGTGCCCGACGGTGACCACGGCCTCGCCGTGCGGCCGTGGGCCTGGCGGTTCACGCGGACGGCACCGTCGAACGGGCTGCGCGTGACGGTCGAACAGGAGCAGTGGCGCGGCGCCGTCCGGCACGTGACCGCGCGCGCCGTCGACACCGGCGAGCGGATCGGCGTCGACGTGCCGGTCCTCGTGGACCCGCCGCTCAAGGCGGAGACGCTGTGGATCGAGGTCGACCCGGCCGACGTCATGGTGGTGCCGCGATGACCGCCGTCGTCGATACCCCGCCCGCGCCGCCCGCGCCGCAGGAACCGTCGGCCGGTCCCGGTTTCGCAGCCCCGGGCTGGGTGTGGGTGCTCCCGCCCGTCGCGTTCATCCTGGTGGCGGTCGTGTACCCGCTCACCGGCATCGTGGCCCGCACGTTCACGGACAAGGCCGAGCGGCCCGCCGGGCTCGCGACCTGGCGGGAGACCCTCACCGACGGTGCCGTGCTGAGGGCCCTGGGCACCACCGTCCAGGTCGCGGCCCTGTCCACGCTCGGTTGCCTGATCGCTGGGACGTTCCTCGCCCGGTGCTCGCGTTCGTGCCGTTCCGCGGGTCGGGGGCGGTGGTGCGGCTGATCGAGGTCGTGGTGTCGTTCCCCAGCTTCCTGATCCCCCTCGCCCTGGGCGTGCTGCTCGGCCCGGTGGGCGTGGCCCAGGCGTTGGGCGTACCGACGGGATCCTTCACCAGCTCGCTGTGGGGCGTCGTGCTGGCCGAGATCGCGTTCTACACGCCGTTCGTGGTGCGGCCGATGCTCGCCGCGTTCGGCCAGTTCCCGACGGTGCAGATCGACGTCGCGTCGTCGCTCGGCGCGGGTCCGCTGCGGATCATCGGCCGGGTGATCCTGCCGGCGGCGCTGCCGTCGCTCGCGGCGGCGGGTTCGCTCACCTTCCTGCTCACGCTCAACGAGTTCGGCATCGTGCTGTTCACCGGCGCCAAGGACGTGATCACGCTCCCGATGCTGATCTACACCCGCTCCATCGTCGGGCAGGACTTCGCCTCGGCGGCCGTCCTGGCCACGATGCAGTTGCTCATCTCGATCGGCGTGTACGTCCTGTACCGCCTCCTCATGCGGAAGGAGCCCGGTGATGCTGGTACGCAATCCGGTGGCGCGAGTCGTCGTGCAGGCGGTGTTCGTCGTCGTCCTGCTGGGCCTCGTGGTGACCCCCATCGCGGTCACGGTGATCACCGCGTTCAGCGCGAGCTGGACCTCCGTGCTGCCGTCCGCGCTCACGACCGATCACGTGGCAGGTGTGTTCACGCCGGAGAACGCCGCGAGCATCAGCGTCTCGGTCCAGACCGCGGTCCTCGCGTCGGCGCTCGCCGTGGTCGCGGGCACCTGGGCCGCGCTGGCGGTCCCGGGGCTGCCGCGCCGGGTCCGCGGCCCGGCGGACGCGTTCTTCCACCTTCCGGTCGCCGTGCCGTCCGTGGTGGTGGGCCTCGGCGTGCTGGTGGCGTTCTCGGCGCCGCCGCTGGTCCTCGGCGGGACGCCCGCGATCGTGATCCTGGTGCAGGCGGTCCTCGTGTTCGCGTTCGCCTACTCGATGGTGTCGGCGGCGGTCTCGCAGCTGGACCCGATGCTGGACAAGGTGGGCGGCTCGCTCGGCGCGTCGTCCCTGCGACTGTTGCTGACGGTGCGCCTGCCGCTGCTGCTGCCGTCCATCGCCGCGGCCGCGGGCCTGTCTGTGGCGCTGTGCATGGGCGAGTTGGGCGCCACGATCATGGTCTACCCCGCGTCGTGGCGGACGCTGCCGGTCACGGTGTTCACGCAGTCCGACCGCGGGGATCTGTTCGGGGCGGCCGCCAACACGATGTTCCTCGTGCTGGTCACCGTGGTCATCCTCGGCGTGCTGTCCGCATTCCGGCGGCGCGCCCGCTAGCGACGGCGAGCAGCGTCTCGACCACATCGCGCGGTGCGGCGTCCTTGCGCCGCACCGCGCGCAGGCGCCGATGCAGGTCGATTCCGTCGGTGGGGACCTCCACCAGTCGGCCGTCGTGCAGTTCGGCGGCGACGGCGAGCTCGCTGAGCACCGCCGCCCGGTCCCCCGCGGCGACCATGATCTTCACCGCGGCGTTGGTCCCCAGCGCCACCGAGTCCGCGGGCGGCCGCAGGCCCGCCCTGGCCAGTGCCCCCTCGAACGCGTCCCGGGTGCCGGCGCCGGGCTCGCGGGTCACGAGCGGCAGGGCGGCGAGCTCCTCCGCCGTCACGGGCCGGTCCTCGCGCCTGCGGGTCAGACGGTGCCCCGGGGCCACGACCAGCAGCATCCGGTCGGTCCGGACGGTGCGCGCGGCGAGGTCGGACGGCACCGTCGGGCCCTCCACGAAGCCCAGGTCCGCGACGTGGCCACGGACCTCCGCGAACACTGCGGCGGTGTTGCCGACGGACAGGTGCACCGGCTCGTCAGTGTGGTCGCGCAGCCGCGCCAGCCACGCCGGCATGAGGTACTCGGCGATGGTCTGGCTGCAGGCGATCCGCACCGTGTGATCGCTGCGCAGCGCGTCCGCGCCGGTCTGCAGCGCCGACATCGCGTTCACCACCGTCCGCGCCCATTCGGTGACGGCGGCGCCCTCGGGCGTGAGCTCGGCTCCTCGCGTGCGGCGGTCGAGCAGGTCCAGTCGCAGCTGGCGCTCGAGGTGGCGCATCCGTGAGCTGGCGCTGGGCTGGGAGATCCGGCACCCCGCGCGGCAGCGGAGATCGATCCGAGGTCGGCCACCGCCACCAGCAGCCGCAGCGATTCCACCGACGGAGTTCCCATAGTTCGAGTCTATGGGTAGATAGCGCAGCTGTGGCTAGTTCCGCGCGCTCGGCCGCGCGATGGTGGTTGTCATGAGCACAGCCACCGCACCGTCGAAGCCCCGCACCGCGCCATCGCGCCTGCGCCGCGCCGTCCCGGGCGCGGCCCTGGCCCTCGCGGTCGCGGCGGTCGCCACCGTCGTGGGGCGCGCGATCCCGATCCTGGGAGCCCCGGTGGCCGCCGTGCTACTGGGCGCGGTCATCGCGAGCACGGTGCGCCCGGCGCGACGTTGGCACGGCACCACCGTCGGCTTCAGGCTCACCGGCGGACTGGCGCTGCAGGTGGCCGTCGTACTACTCGGCGCGCAGCCTCGCTGGCGCAGGCCTGGGACGTGGGCTCGTCGGCGTTGCCGGTGATGGCCGGCACGCTGGCGGTGTGCTTCACGGCCGCGACGCTGCTCGGTCGCCGACTCGGGGTCGAGCCGACGCTGCGCACCCTGCTGGGCGTCGGCACCGCGATCTGCGGCGCCTCGGCCATCGCGGCGGTGACGCCCGTGCTCAAGCCCAAGCCCGCGACGGTCGCGTACGCCCTCTCGACGGTGTTCGTGTTCAACGTGGCCGCGGTGCTCACCTTCCCGTGGCTCGGCCACGCGCTGGACATGGGGCAGCACGCGTTCGGCGTGTTCGCCGGCACCGCGGTCAACGACACCTCGTCGGTCGTCGCAGTCGCAGTCACCTACGGCGACGAGGCCACCCGTACGGCGGTCGTGGTCAAGCTGACCCGCGCTCTGATGATCATCCCCGTGGTCCTCGTCCTCGCCTACGTCGTGGCCCGGCGCCGGCCCGAGGCCGCCGATCGGCCGCGGCCGAGCGCGATCAAGCTCGTCCCCTGGTTCCTGGTCGGCTTCGTCGCGCTGGCCGGCCTGAACTCGGCGTTCGAATTCACCGCCGGCCTGCAGTCCGCCTGCGCCCTCGCCTCGGGCCTGCTGATCACCTGGGCGCTCGCCGCCATCGGCCTGTCGACCGATCTCGGTGCACTGCGGCGCACCGGATGGACCCCGCTCGTGTTCGGCGGGCTGCTGTGGATCGCGGTCTCCGCGTCGAGCCTGGGAATCCAGGCCCTGACCACCGGCCTGGGATCCTGAGTGCAAGCCTCATCCCCGCCTCCCCAAATCGCAAGCCTCCATCCTTGCGCTGATCAATCGCAAGGTTGTAGACTTGCTAAATGATAGTGATCACCGTCGACCAGCAAGGTAGTCGTCACGACGACGATCGCGTCGAGTCCGCACGCCGCCTGCTCAGCGGTGGATTCCACCGGCTCCGCGCCCCGGAACGCACTGCAGGCGACGAGCTGCAGGCCGTCACCGACGACGCGGCCGTCGCGGTGGGCGCCGCCCTCGCCCTCCTCGCCGACGGCCACTGGAGCGTGGGAATCGGCGTCGGCACCGTCGAACTGCCCCTGCCGCAGGAGACCCGCGCGGGCCGCGGCCGGGCGTTCGAGGCAGCGCGCACGGCGGTCGAGGCCGCGAAGAACACCCCGGTACCCGTCCAGGTCCGCGGAGCCGACGAGGCGGCGGCGGCGCGCGCCGAGGCGATCCTGTCGGTGCTCGGGCATATCGTGACCCGCAGGAGTCGGGAGGGTCAGGAGGTGGCGGCGTTGCTCAACGCGGGATCGACGATCACGGCGGCGGCGGAGGTACTCGGGGTGTCGCGGCAGGCCGCGTCGCAGCGCGCGGCGGCGGCCGGCTGGTCGGTGGAACCGGCCGGCCGGCGGCTGGCGGAGGATCTGCTGCGCGAGGCGGACGCCGCGGCGGGGGCGGAGCGATGATCGCCGTCGTCGTGGTGCTGCTCGGCGCGGCCGCGCTCACCGGGATCATCGCGGCGCGGTGCAGCCCCGGATGGTCCGCCGTCCCCGCCGCGCTGCTGGGCGCCGCGGCACTGGTCGCGCTCGCCGCGCCCGCCGCGCAGGGCCTGGAGCTCGGCATGGTGCGCGTCGCGGCGGTCGTCGCGGCGATGGCGGGCGGCAGCGCGCTCGTCACCGCGACGTTCGCCCTGGCAGGTGCCACGGGCCAGGACGATCCCCCGCCCGTGGACGACGACGGCGCCCAGCTCCCACCGTCCCCGCTCCGCGGCGGCCTCGCGATCGGGGTCCTCGAGCGCGCCGCGATCGCGGTCTGCGTGCTGGCGAACTTCTCCGCGGGCCTCGCGGTGATCGTGGCCGCGAAGGGGCTCGCTCGCTACCCGGAGCTGCGGCACCCCGGCGCGGCGGAGCAGTTCATCATCGGCACGTTCGTCTCCGTGCTGTGGGCGGCCGCCTGCGCCGGGGTCGCCGTCGGCGTCGGTAGGTAGCGGTCAGGCCTCGTGCTGCGGCGCGAAGCCGGGCTGCTGCACCTGGTAGGGCGACGGTGCCGGCTTCGCCATCGGGAGCTGGGCCGTCGCGTCCGCCGCGGGGGCGGCACCCGCCGGCGGATTCTGCGGGGGCGTGTTCTGCGGCGCGTCGGCATCCGGCCGGGCTGCGCGTCGAGTGGGCGCGTCGGGCACCTCGTCTTCGGTGACGACGACCGGAGCCACCGGCTCCGGGTTGGTGAACCAGCCGTCGGTGTCGATGTCGGGCGCCGCTGCCTGTCCCTCCTCGCTCGGCTCGAACCGGAAAACCCCGTCGGATCCCTGCGTCCCGAGGTTGCGCATGAAGCCCTGCAGTGCGGCGTTGAAGTCGCTGGGCACCACCCACACCTTGTTCGCGTCGCCCTGCGCCATCTCGGGCAGGGTCTGCAGGTACTGGTAGGCGAGCAGTTCCGGCGTGGGCCGGCCCGACTTGATCGCCGCGAACGTGGTCTCGATGGCCTTCGCCTCGCCCTGCGCCTCCAGGTACGACGCGGCGCGGCGCCCTCGGCGCGCAGGATCTCGGACTGCCGGTCGGCCTCGGCGGCGAGGATCGCGGCCTGCCGTTCGCCCTCCGCAAGCAGGATCCGGCTCGCCTTGTCGCCCTCGGCGGACTTGATGGCCGCCTCACGGTGCCCCTCCGCCGCAAGAATCGTGGCGCGCTTCTCGCGGTCCGCCTTCATCTGCTTCTCCATCGATTCCTGGATCGACGGGGGCGGGAAGATGGACTTGAGCTCGACCCGCGCGACGCGCAGGCCCCACCGCGAGGTGGCCTCGTCGAGCACCCCTCGGAGCTGGCCGTTGATGATCTCGCGGGAGGTGAGCGTCTCCTCCAGTGTCATGCCGCCGACCACGTTGCGCAGCGTGGTGGTGGTGATCTGCTCCACGCCCACCACGTAGTTGTTGATCTCGTAGACCGCTGCCTCGGGGCGCGTCACCTGGAAGTAGACCACCGTGTCGATGTTCACCGTGAGGTTGTCCTCCGTGATCACCGGCTGCGGCGGGAACGAGACGACCTGCTCGCGCAGGTCCACCCGGGCGCGCACGGTGTCGATGAAGGGGATCAGCAGGGCGAGCTGACCGGAGACGGTGCGCGTGTACCGGCCCAGCCGCTCGATCACCGCGGCCTGCGCCTGGGGCACCAGTACCAGCGCCTTCACCAGCACGACCACCGCCGCGAGGATCAGGACCAGCAGTACCACCAATCCGATTCCGATGCCGTCCATCAGATCTCCCTTCGCTGTACGTTTCTCAGTTCGTCACGTCGTCCACGACCACGGCCACGGCACCGTCGATCTCGACGACCGTGACCTGGGTACCCACCGGGATGGGGGCACCGTCGTACGGGGTGCGGGCCGTCCACTCCTCGCCCCCGAGCCGGATCCGTCCGCCGCCGGCGGTGATCTCGCCGGTGACCACGGCCGTGCTGCCGGGGAGCGTTTCCAGGTACGACGGTGCCTCGCCCCGCCTGCTCTCCACGTACCGTCGCAGCGGCGGCCGCGCGAGCAGCAGCAGGAGCACCGAGGACACCGAGAACACGACGCCCTGCCCCCAGAGCGGGAGACCGAAAAGTCCGGTGGCCCCGGCGGTCACGAGCGCGCCGCCGCCCAGCATCAGCAGCGTGAACTCGCCGGCCGCGACCTCCGCCACGGTCAGCACGATCGCCCCGATCACCCACAGCGCCGCTGCCATACCCCGATCCTGCCAGAATCGGACACGCCCGGCGAGGACCCGCCGTGTAAGGTCGGCCTAAGTCACGACGAACGGGGTTCGATGCACACGCAGGGCGAGAGCAGGTACGTCGAGACGCCGGACGGAAGGCGACTGCACACCGCGGTGCTGGACGGTCCGCCGGACGCTCCGACGGTCGTCTTCGAGGCCGGCGCGGCGGCGAGCCGGCTGTCGTGGGCCGCGGTCCAGCCGGCGGTCGCAGGATTCGCGACCGCGGTCGCGTACGACCGGTCGGGACTTGGCCGCAGCGCCCCGGATCCGGTGTCCCGCACACTCGATCACATGGCCGACGACCTGAACGACCTCCTCGACGGCCTGGGCGCCGACCGCTACATCCTGGTGGGCCACAGCGCGGGCGGCCCGATCGTCCGCCTGGCCGCGTCGCGGCGCCCACAGCGGATCGCGGGCCTCGTACTGGTGGACGCCACGGACGAGGCCGCCGACGTGCTGTTCGGCCGCGGCTTCCGCGCCTTGGAGATCGGGATGATCACGGCGGGAAGGGTTCTCGCGCGACTCGGGTTGCTCGAGCGGGTGTTCGCGGCGCAGTTCGCGAACGCCCCCGCCGACGTCCGGGACGACGCGCACCGCGAGGCGTTCACGCCGGGCGTGATCGAAACCCAAGCCCGCCAGGCGAAGACCTTCCTCGCGGAGCTCAAGACCTGGCGCGAGGCCGCGCCCGAACTCGGCGACATCCCCGTCACCGTGATCTCCGGGGCGCTGCCCGGCGGCGGCATGAGCGAATCAATGCGCGCGGCCGCCACCGCGTCACACCGCACTCGAGCCACCGCGTCCCCCCACGGTCGCCACGTGATCGCCGAGAACTCCGGCCACGACGTCCCGCTGACCGACCCGGAGATGATCGTCGCGGAGATCCGGCGCCTGGTGTCCGGGCCAACTCAGACGGACTGACTCAGAGCGGGAACGGCGGTGCGCCGACGCCGACGAGTCGATAGGTGCCCCAGACGGTCTTGTCGGTGACGAGCGCGGGCGAGCCCGCTCCCCCGCCGACCGAGACCGTCACGCTGCCGCGCGGCATCTTCTTCAGCGCCGCCCCCACGTCCAGATCGTCGACGGTGCCGTACCAGTGGTAGTTGCCATCGAGCGGCTCCAGGTGCCCGGACAGCCGGACCCGGGACCGCGCCTCGAACTCGCCGGAGCGCAGCACGGCGTCGCCGGCGTACACACCCTCGTCGCGGACGTGATCGTTGGACAGATCGATCGCGTCACGGTCCGGCCGGCGGGGCGGCTTACGTCCCTTCGCGATCCACCGGGCCGTCACGGGCGGCCTCGACATCAGGCGCGTCGCGGCCTCGGTGTACATCCACTCCAGCCACGCGGCCAGGGTCTTCTGCTGCAGCGGGGAACCGTCGAGAACCACCAGGTTCGGCACACCGTCGACCAGCATGCCGAGGTAGCCGTCCTGAGCCTCCACCGGCCCGACGGTGACCGGCGGCTCGACCCTCGGGTCGAGCACCGGCAGGTCCACCAGCGCAGTGGTACCCGGCAGGACGATCAGGTCGTAATCCGTCTCGCCCTCGGGTCCGGCAACGGTCCATGCGTCCCGGTCGGGACGGAACCGCAGGCCCTGCACGTCCGACGGTGCCAACACCCGCCCATCGACCCCGGGGACGGCGGCGCCGATGACGGCGATGCGGAGCGCGTCCGAGCCCGTCACGCCAGGAACCCTGCCTTCTTCCAGGACCACCGGGCGAACGACCCCATGAGCCCGACCGACTCGAGGAACCGGCCCAGGTCGCGGAAGCCGTCCTGCTTCGCCTTGAGGTGGTGCGGGTTGGTGATCGCGGCGCGGTACGCGGCCCTGGCGTCCAGGCCGACGCGGGCGTACATGCGCGGGTTCGCGAACAGCATGCGGAAGCCGAAGGCCGCGCCGGCATGCAGGTTCCCCACGAGGAAGGTCTGGGTGCGACTCCGGGACGCCTGCCCGCGGCGCGCGCCGTCCCGGGCGTACCCGATGTGCCGGGCCTCCTCGGTGACGTGGATCTGCATGAGCCGCGCGACGATGGGCTGCAGCTCCGGATCATCCTTGATCTGCCGCTGCTGCGCGTCGAAGATCTCCTCGCCCACCAGCGCGGCGATCCACACGGCCTGGCCGCGGATCACGGGCGCCAGAACGAATTTCACCACCGCGAGCTGCCAGCCCCGCAGGCGGAAGGGGCGGGCGCCGATGCGGTCGATCACCTTGCCGAACATCACCATGTGGCGACACTCGTCGCCCATCTCGGTGAGCGAGTAGAAGGAATCGCGGGAGGTGGGATCCTTGGCCAGCAGCTCGCGCAGCAGCAGGCGGTTGAGCAGGTTCTCGAACCAGATGCCCATCGACAGCAGGTTCACCATCTCCTGCTTGGACAGCTCGATCTGCTGCTCTCGCGTCAGCCCGTTCCAGATGTCGGTGCCGTACAGGGTGCACATGTGCGGCGGCAGGAAGAACTTGTCCGGGTCGATCGGAGCGTCCCAGTCGATGTCGACGACGGGCGCGTACGAGCGCTTCACAGAACCGCCGAGAAGGCGGTCGGCCACACTGTCGCGAGAGCGATCGATGGCAGAGCCCCGAGTGCGTTCGGGCAGAGTCGTATCGGTCATGTGGCGAACGTAACACCATTGCCGGACAGTTCGCAATGAACTGTCTATCTCCCCAGTTGAAGTGCGTGTCAGGGAGCGATGGTCGCGCGCACCGGAAGAACGAAGGCCTCGGCGTACCGTCGGCCCGCCTCGAGGTGAGCCGAGCTCGGGCCCCGGTGGTCGGGCCCGTCGACGACGCCCTCGACGGCCGGCAGCGGCGTCAGCAACAGCGAGTGCAACTGGCGCACGAAATAGTCGGCGAAGGCGTGGACGTCGGCGCCGTCGCGGTACTCGCCGCGCCGGATCTCCCCGAGGAAGAAGCGCCGGCCCTGCTGGATCTGTGGCGAATCGCCCGTGATGTACGGCAGGAGCAACGCGGGATTCGACGCGAGCACGTGTTGCAGCGCTCGGTGTTCGCGCAGGTAGGCGTAGGCGTAGCCGAATCCGGAGGCGAGTCGCTCGTCGTTGTCGGTGATCTCGTCGGCGAAGTCGTGAACCCGGCGGTAGAACTTGTCCAGTTCGCTGGCGACGAGTGCTTCGACCAGCGCGTCCTTGCCGGTGAAGTGCTGGTAGAGCGTGGCCCGCGCGAGGCGGGCCCGCTTGGCGAGCGCGCCCATCGAGATGCGGGTCAGGCCGGCCTCGTCGACCCAGTCGAGCGCCGCGCGCAGGATCTGCTGCCGGGTGTCGGGTTTCGTCGTCGGGGTCGATGCCACCTGCGGATTCTACAACTGCGACCGCGAGGTCCGGGGTCAGGAATCGGGTTCGGTGACGAAGTCCACGAGCCGCTCGACGGCGCCGATGAGCGAGGCGTCGAGGTCCCGGAACGAGGTCACGGCGCCCTGCACGCGGCGCCAGCCGTCCTGCGGGGTACCCCAGCCGAGGCGCGCGCAGGTGCCGGTCTTCCAGTCTTCGCCGCGCGGCACGTCGGGCCAGGCGGCGATGCCCACGGACGCGGGCTTCACGGCGGCCCAGATGTCGATGAACGGGTGGCCGGTGACCATGACGTACTTGCCGAGCGACTGCGTCATCCGCGACTCCTTCGAGCCGTCCACCAGGTGGTCGGCGAGCACGCCGACCTTGCGTCCCGGACCCGGCTGGAACTCCGCGAGGCGCGCCCCAGGTGGTCGAGTCCCTCCAACTGCTCGACGACGACGCCCTCGACCCGCAGGTCGTGGCCCCACACTCGCTCGACGATGGCCGCGTCGTGGATGCCCTCCACCCAGATCCGGCTCGGCAGCGCGACACGCGCCTTCACGCCCTCCACGCGCGTCGAGCCCGACGCGCTGCGGGCCGGGCCCGACGGGGCCTTCGCCCGGGGCTTGATCAGGGTGACGGGCTTCCCGTCGATGAGGAACGCTGCCTTGCGCATCGCGAACACGCGCACCCGACCGCGGCCGTCCTCGAGCTTGACGAAGTCGCCGTCGTAGCTCTTGTCGAAGCCGACCACCGCGCCGCAGTAGCCGGTCGCCGCGTCCTCGACCACCAGATCGCGCTCGGCCGCGACCTCGGGGACGACACGTGCCCGCTTGGTCGCGTGCCCGGCGTAGATGTCTCCATAGCTGTTCGCCACGGCGGCTGAGTCTACGGTGCGGGATCGACGTAGTGCGCGAAGCCGTACCGCTCGTGCGGGCCGATGGCGCCGAACTCGAACAGGCCCTCGCCCTCGGTGACCGCGCCGTCGGGGCTGGTCACGGTGCACGTCGCGAGATACTCGACGGGTACGAGCATGGTGAGGTTCACGTCCAGTTCCGACACGCGGTAGCGGCGGCCCTCGACCTTCTCCGCACCCTGCCACATGCCGTGCCGCCAGTCCTGGTCGAGTCCGTAGCCCGTGCCGAAACCGAAGTGGTTGGCGGTGAGGATCCGCACGTCGACGCGGGTGGCGGCACCGTCGGACCCGGCGAAGGTGAGGCTCGCACCGGACGCCTGACGGGTCCCCGGCACGAAGTCGATGTCGTGCGCGACGTGCCCCAGCCAACGCGGCTCGCCACCGTCGTGCGGGATCCAGGTGGCGTCCTCGACGACGGGACGACCGCGGACGTCCTCCTGCAGGACCACGCAGATCGTGGCCTCGGGCAGCCGCAGCACCGAGTAGATCCAGAAGAAGTTGCCGGCCTCCGTCACGCGTCGGCCGGGCGGTTCGGCCTCGCCGACGGGACGCACGCCCCACGACCGGTCGCGGTTGCCGCGCCACGTGTCCGCGTCGAACGTCTCACCGTCGACGGTGACCGTGCCCGAGAAGTCCCCGACCTGCACGAACCGCTGCGTGTCGAACGTGACCCGCTCGAGCTGACGGTGGAAGTGACGGGGCTCGAGATGCGCGGGACCGGCGCCGGTGAACGTGAGGTCGAAGGCGAGGTCGTACTCCGGTCCCGGCTCGAGGACCACTCGCAGGCGTCGCAGCCCCTCCAGGACCTCGATCCGCAGCGGTCCCACATGCAGATCCGCGCGGTCCGCGCCGAGCGCCTTCGACGCCCGGAACACGATCTGATCGTCCCCGTGCCGCGCGACGGCGAAGCAGTCGACGACGCCCAGGTTGGGATACACACCGAGGCCGAGCACCAGGAACGGCTCGGCGGCGGTGCCGTGGTGCGCGTTGAAGTAGTAGCGGTCGTAGAAGTTGCGGTCCGAGGTCGCGGGGTGGCGGATCACCTCCGCGACCTGATGGATCGGGTAGTCGTCGAACGGCGACAGCGGCGAGCCGCCGGAACACGGCGTCATGCGACGTCGTCCCAATAAGTGCCGTCGAGCATCTTCTCGATGCTCGCGCGGTGCAGGATCATGTCGTCGGCGTTCTCGGGCGCCACGGACGCGCCGAAATCGACGGCGCGGGTAGCGATCCGGTACATGATGACGCCGTGCACGATCGCCGCGTACGCGGTGTAGAAGTCCATCTCGCGCGGGACGTGCCCCGTCCGTTCTGTGTACCGTCGCTCGACGTCCTGGCGGCGCAGAAAGCCCGGGAGCCCGGGCAGCCCCGCGAGCTCGGCCAGGTCCTGGAAGAACCGATGCAAGTAGACGAACCAACCGAGGTCCAGCTCAGCGGGCCCCACGGTCGCCATCTCCCAGTCGAGCACGGCCACGGGAGTGTTCCCGGCGTACATGAGGTTCCCGATGCGGGCGTCGCCCCAGCTCAGCACCTGGTCGGCGTGCGGGGGCAGGTGAGCTTCGGCCCAGTCGAGCGCCCGGTCCAGCACGGGAGCCCGACGGTGCCGCGCGCGGCCCAGTCGTAGAACTCGCGGAGGCGCCGCAGGTGCGCGGCCAGCGCCGTCTCCCCCGCTTCGGGCCGCGGCACCGGCAGGTCGTCCGGCACGGGCACGGCGTGGATCACGGTCAGCACGTCGACGGACGCGTCGGTCACCGCCCGCAGGTCGGCGTCGGTGGACTCGGGGCGCCGGCGCCGAACGTGTAGGGCATCAGGTCGGGCGGGACGTCGCCGTCCACGCGGTCCATCACCAGGAACGGCGCGCCGAGCACGCCGGCATCCGGCTCCACCCAGGGACAGGACGGCGCGGGCACGCCGTGCGCGGCCGCGTGGCGCATGACGGCGAACTGCGCGGGGAGGTCGTAGGCCGGGAACACCGGATCCGACTCCGGCCGCGGCGCCACCCGGATCACGAGCCGGCGCGGCTCGTCGTCGATCCGCGCCTCGGCGAGCAGCGTCTCGCTGGACATCCCGTTGCCCTCGGGATGCTGCAGGTCCGTCAGCTCGGCGCCCGGGGCGCGGGCGGCGAGCCAGTCCTGCAGCCGGTCGCGCACCTGCTCCGGTGCCAGCTGCGACGAGGCCGGGCGGGCCTGCTCGGCGAAGGTGTCCGATTCGGTCATGCTGGTCAGGGTAGATCCGCAGCACCATTGCTAGAACATGTTTCAGAAATGTGGTGGATACCGTACGACGACTACGCTGGATCACCATGAGCTCCCCGTCGCCACCCTTGCTCGTCGTGCCACCGCGGGGCCCGCCCAAGGCTTCGCGATGTGGTCGGCGGCGTGGCTCGCGGGCTCGGCCGGTACTGACGAGCTGCTGGTCGCGCTCGGCGAGTGGGCGCCGGTGCAGTCCGTCGTCGACGGCGACCTCCCCGACCTGCTGGCCGAGATCCGGACGCTGGAGCCGCACACCGTCCGGCTGCTGCTGCCGGCGCCCGGCGACGCGCGGGGTTGCCGGCCGGCACGGATCTCGAGGACGCCGCGATGGCGCGCGGCGAGGCCGTGGTGTTCGACGGGGAGCACTCCTCAATCGCGCTCGTCCCCACGCCCGAGGCCGGCGACGTGATGCGCTGGCAGGCGTTCCTGCACGAACCGGCGCTCGTCGACCCCGATCCGCTGCCGCTGGGCGCCGCCGAACAGGAGCTGCGCGGCGCGGTGAAGGCGGCACCGTCGGCGCTGGCGGGCCTGCCCCGGCGCCGGACGCGAGCGAAGACCCGCGCCGGCTGGTGGTGGAGCTGACCCGCTACCTCGGCGCGCACCGGCTTCCGCTGGGCGCGTCGGAGCGGGCGCACCGCGTGCTCGACAGCGCCGGCATGGTGGAGGCCATCCTGCTGGTCGCGGGCTCACAGGCTCCGTACGCCGGGCTCACCCTCGCCTCTGCGCAAGGCGGCGACGCCGCCTACCGCGACCTGTGGCGCACCGTCCGCGCCGCCCGAGTAGCCGCCGTCAACGCCGTCTGCCGCGACGAGCTCAGGGCCTGACTCGGCTCACGAATTCGGGTTCTGCGGCGCCGGACGTACTACACGTCTGGTCTGGCGCCGCGGAACCCGACATCGTGAAGTCAGGCGCGAACGGGCCGCCGCACTGCGGGGCAGCATCCCTCGACGCACGCGGCACCGTCGACGCTGACGCCGAGACCACTCGACCTACCCGCGTCCGCATCGTCGACGAGGTCAGCCACCATCGCGGCGAACCGCGGGTCGAGGCCGGGCGTGGCGGCGCGGGCGAAGGGCATGCCCAACTCGTCTGCCAGGTCCTTCGCCTCGGTGTCCAGGTCCCAGATCACCTCGAGGTGGTCGGAGACGAAGCCGATGGGCACGACCGCGACGCCGGGCACCCGCTCATCCCATAGCGCCCGGATGTGATCGCAGACGTCCGGCTCCAGCCACGGCACCTGCGGCGGGCCGGAACGCGACTGCCAGACCACGTCGTGGTCGAGGCCGAGGCGCGCGGCGACGTTCGCGGCCGCGTCGCGGACCTGGCGCGAATACAGGTTCGACGTCCCGGGCGGCCCGGCGTTGACATCCGCCGCCTCCGGGATCGAGTGTGCCGTGAACACCAATCGGGACCCGGCCGGCACCGAGGCCAACGCGGCGGCAGCCGCGTCGGCGAAGCAGTCCAGGAACAGCTCGTGGTCGTGGAACTGCGGCAGCTTGGTCAGCCGCGGCGCCCCGGCGCCCACCGCGGCGAGCGCGCGGGCGATGTCCTCGTCGTACTGGCGGCAGCCGGAGAAGCCGCCCCACGCCGACGTGGCGAAGACCAGCGCGTCGCGCACGCCGTCGTCCTTCATCCGCGCGACGGTGTCCTCGGCCATCGGGTGCCAGTTCCGGTTCCCGAAGTACACCGGCAGCTCCCGGCCCCGCCGGGAGAGCTCGGCCTCGATGTGCGCGATCAGCGTCCGGTTCTGCGCGTTGATCGGCGAGACGCCGCCGAACCGCAGGTAGTGCTGTTCGACGGCGTCCAGCCGCTCCGGTGGTACCCCGCGCCCGCGCACGACGTTCTCCAGGAACGGCCGCACGTGATCGGGATGCTCGGGCCCTCCGAAGGAGAGCACGAGCAGCGCATCGTGGGTCACGACTGCGCGTTGATCATTTCCTCGGGGAACCAGGTGTTGTGGCTGGCGCCGCCGTCGACGTAGACGATGGAGCCGGTGGTGCCGGGCAGCCAATCCGAGAGCAGCGCGCAGATGCTCTTGCCCACGACCTCGGGGTCGTCCACGTTCCAGCCGATGGGCGAAGCGCCGTCCCAGTAGGTGTTGAGCATGTTGAGCTTCTTCGCGTCGTCGGTCGCGGTGCCCGAGATCGCCTTGGCGGCCAGGGTCTTGATGGGGCCGGCGGCCACCAGGTTCGAGCGGATCTTCTTGGCGTACCCCACCTCACGGGCGACGTACCGGTTGACCGACTCGAGGGCCGCCTTCTGCACGCCCATCCAGTTGTAGTCGGGCAGTGCGGTGCGGGGATCGAAATCCATGCCCACGATGGAGCCGCCCTCGTTCATGACGGGCAGCACGGCTCGGGCCAGCGAGGCGTAGCTCCACGCGGAGATCTCGAAGGACTTGGCCACATCGGGGCCGGGCCCCTCGAGGAAGGGCAGCGCGTCCGGGCCCATGAGGGTGCGGGGCGCGAAGGCGATGGAGTGCAGCACGCCGTCGACGCCCTCGGGCGCGAGCTCGCGCACCTTGTCCGCGAGGCCGCCGAGGTACTCCTCGTCGGTGATGTCGAGCGGGATCGCGGGCGGCACCTCCTGCGGCAGGCGCTTGGCGATGCGGTCGATCAGGCGCAGCCGCTCCGGGATGCCGGTGATGATCACCTTGGCGCCCTGCTCCTGGGCCACCTTGGCGGCCGAGAAGGCGATGGACGCATCGGTGATGATGCCGGTGATGAGGATGGTCTTGCCTTCGAGCAGTCCGGTCACGGACGTGCCTCCTTCAGATGTTCGGGTTGCGCTTGGCTGGTTCGACGGTGCTGTTCGCTCGCGGGATGCGCGGGCCTAGTGGCCCATGCCGAGGCCGCCGTCGACGTTGATGACGTTGCCGGTGACGTACGACGAGTCGTCGGAGGCGAGGAACGAGACCACGGCGGCCACGTCCTCGGGCTGGCCCATCCGCTTGGCCGGGATCGCCTGCTTGACGGCGGTCTCGACGTACTCCTTGGGGAGCTCCGCCGTCATATCGGTGTCGATGAGGCCGGGCGCGATCACGTTCGCGGTGATGTTGCGGGCGCCGACCTCGCGGGTGACGGAGCGGGCGAGGCCGATGACGCCGGCCTTCGACGAGGCGTAGTTGGCCTGGCCGGGCGTGCCCATGAGGCCGACGACGGAGCCGAGGTAGATGAAGCGGCCCCAGCGGTTCTTGAGCATGTCGCGGGTGGCGGCCTTGGTCACGCGGAACGCGCCGGTGAGGTTGGCGTTGATGACCTTCTCGAAGCTCTCGACGCTCATGCGCATGAGCAGGGTGTCCTCGGTGACGCCGGCGTTGGCGACGACCACCTCGACCGGGCCCTGGTGCTCGGCGACAGTCTTGAACGCGGCCTCGACCGAGTCGTTGTCGGTGACGTCGCACTGCACGCCGAACAGGCCCTCGGGGGCGCCCGAACCGCGGTGCGTCACGGCCACCTTGTGGCCGTCGGCGGCGAGGCGCTGCGCGATCGCCAGCCCGATGCCACGGTTGCCGCCCGTGACGAGAACGGAACGGGGTACGAATTCTGCGTTCGACATGGCAGCCAACTTATCAGGGCAGGCGCCGGTTGAACGCGATCGCTCCCGCCGCGCCCAGCACGAGCAGCGCTGTGCCCCACAGCACCCACACCCGCGAGTTGTCGCCCTTCTGCATCTCCCAGCCGATCTCGTCGCGCAGGGTGCCGTAGGCCTCATTGAGGTCGCTCAGCGACGAGGCGGAGAAGAACTGGCCGTCCGAGAGTTCGGCGATCCGCTTCAGCGAGGCGTCGTCCACCGGGACCGGGATGTTCTGTCCCTGGATGTTGACGCTGCCGTTCGGCGTGCCGAAGGAGATCGTCGAGATCGGGATCCCCTCCTCCTTGGCCTTGCGCGCGGCGGTGAAGCCGCCCCGGGGATCGTCGAGGTCGGTCGGCACCGTCTGCTTGCCGTCGGACTCCAGGATGATTCGCGCGGGCGGCGCGTTGTCCTTGCCACCCAGCACGTCCCGGATGTTCTTGATCGACTGGATCGCGGCGTAGATGCCCTCACCGGTGGCCGTCCGCTGGGCCAGGTCGAGGTGCTCGATCGCGTTCGTCGCGAGCGCGCGATCCGGGGTCGGCGAGACGAGCAGTTGCGCGGTGCCGGCGTAGGAGACGATGCCGAGGTTCATGCCCTGCGGCAGCTCGGTGACGAACTTCTTGGCCGCCTCCTTCGCCGCGTCGAGGCGGTTCGGGCTCACGTCCGTCGCCTGCATCGACAACGAGACGTCGACGACGAGCACCACTGTCGCGCGGCTGCGCGGACCTTCCGCATGGCCTGCGGCCCCGAGAGCGCGACCATGAGCAGGATCAGCCCGATGCTGAGCAGCGCGATCGGCACGTGCCGCCACCGGTTGCGGCCGGCGGCGCCACCGAATCCAGCACCGGCATGTTCGCGAACTTCAGGGTGCGCTTGCTGCGGCGCGTCTCGTTGTAGACGTAACCCGCGACGATCGCGAGCACGACGAGAACGCCGAGCAGCCACACCGGGTCGGCGAGCGAGGTCAATCCGCCCATCTAGGAAGCACCAGCCAATCCGCGCCGCCGGCCGCGACGAACCGCACTATGTCGGCGAGCCAGTCGCGGTCGGTGCGCAATTCGAGCACGGGCGCGCCCACGCCGCGCAGGGTGCGGGCCACGTGCTGACGGTGCGCCTGCGCCGCGGCGGCGAACCGTTCCTGCAGATCCGGGGTGACGGTGAGCTCCCGCACGGCCCCGGTCTCGGCGTCGCGGAGCGCGACCTCGCCGACGGCGGGCAGTTCCACGTCCCGCGGGTCCAGGACCTCGACGGCGAGCACTTCGTGCCGCGCGGCGAGGCCGCGCAGTTCACGGACGTAGTCCACGTCGCCGAGGAAGTCGCTGATCACCACGACCAGGCCGCGCGGCTGTTCCGGCCGACGCAACGCATCGAGGGCGACGCGGAGGTCGCCGCGGGTGCCCTCGACGGCACGGGGGGCGGTGGCGACGGCCTTGAGCACCTTCTGCCGCTGGGCCCGGCCGGATTTCGGCTGCACCCGGACCAGCTGCGAACCGTTCGTGACGAGGCAGCCCACGCGGTTCGCGGAGCCGCTCACCAGATGCACCACGGCAGCCGACGCGGCGACGGCCAGGTCGCGTTTCGTGCCGCCGGTGGAGCCGAAGTCCATCGAGGCCGAGAGGTCCACGACGATCCACGTCTGCAGCTCGCGGTCGGCGATCATCTGCCGCACGTGGGGATGCGTGGTGCGGGCGGTCACGGACCAGTCCATGAGTCGGACGTCGTCGCCGGGCGTGTACGGCCGCGACTCCCCCGGTTCGGATCCGGGACCGGGGAGGAGGCCCTGATGGTCGCCCTTGAGGACGCCGTCGAGCCGGCGTCGCACGAGCAGTTCGAGCGTCTTCAGCGACGCCTGCATGCGGGCCTCGTCGACCGCGCCGCCGGCGAAGCTCGGGAGCGGGGCGTGCGGCATCGTCAGCCCTGTGACTGCTGTGCGGGCGCGAACTGCTGCGAGACCGGCGACTGTGCAGCCTGCGGGGCGGGCGATTGCTGGGCCTGCGGGACCGCCTGGCCGACGACCTGCGGCAGCGCAACCGTCTGCAGCACGCGGCCGATGGCCTGGTCGGGGGTCACCTCGTCGGCGAGGGCGTCGTAACTCATGACCAGACGGTGCCGCAGCACGTCCGGGATGATCTCGACCACGTCCTGCGGGACCACGTAGTCGCGGCCGCGGAGCAGGGCCAGCGCACGGGCGGCTGCGACGATGCCGAGGGTCGCGCGGGGCGACGCGCCGTAGGTGATCCAGGACGCCACGTCGTCGAGGCCGAACTCGCGCGGCGTGCGCGTCGCCGCGATCACCCGGACCACGTAGTCGACGAGCGCGTGGTGGACGAACACCTCGCTCGCGGCGCGCTGCAGCCGCTGGACGGTGGCCGGATCGAGCACCTGCGAGGCGGTGGGCGGCACGGTGCCCATCCGGTAGACGATCTCCCGCTCCTCCTCGATGGAGGGATAGCCGACGACGACCTTGAACAGGAAGCGGTCGCGCTGCGCCTCGGGCAGCGGGTAGACGCCCTCGTTCTCGATCGGGTTCTGCGTCGCGAGGACCAGGAAGGGGTCGGGCATCGGATACGTCTGGCCGCCGATGGAGACCTTCCGCTCGGCCATGACCTCCAGTAGCGCCGACTGCACCTTGGCGGGTGCGCGGTTGATCTCGTCGGCGAGCAGGAAGTTCGCGGAGACCGGGCCGATCTCGGTGTCGAACTGCTCCTTGCCCTGCCGGTAGATGCGCGTGCCGACGAGGTCGGAAGGCACCAGGTCCGGCGTGAACTGGATGCGGGAGAACGAGCCGCCGACCACGGTGGCGAACGTCTCGACCGCGAGGGTCTTGGCGACACCCGGGACGCCTTCGAGCAGCACGTGGCCCTTCGCGAGCATGCCCACGAGGATCCGTTCGACCAGTTGGTCCTGGCCGACGATCACGCGCTTGACCTCGTAGACCGCCCGCTCGAGCAGCTTCACCTCGTCTTTCGAGGCGATCTGTGGTCCCTGCGAGTGCGTCACGTGAAGTCCCCTTCGTCGTCGTTTCCCCGGCCTGCCGGCCCGCTCTCACCGAGAGTACTGAATCCCCGCGGGTCAGCTGTTGATGACGCGGACGGCCTGCGACAGGAACGTCGACGAGTCGAACGGGGCGATCCGGACCGCGCCACCCGACTGCGGCGCCTCGAGGATCTGGTTGTTGCCCAGGTACATGGCCACGTGCTGGGTGCCGCCGGGACCGCGGAAGACCATGTCACCGCGCTTGAGCTGGCTGATCGGCACCTTGTTCCCGGTGGTGAACTGGTAGCCCGAGTACTTCGGCAGCGCGATGCCGACGGCCGCGTACATGTACGCCATCAGGCCCGAGCAGTCGAAGCCGACGCGGTTGAAGTCGCCGTAGCTGTCGGCGACGCCGCCGTCGCGGACGCCCTTCGTCGCACCCCAGGCGTTGCCGCCGCCCCAGGCGTACTGCACGCCGATGACCGACATGCCGCGCTGGATGACGGTCTCGATCATCTGCGCTCCGGACATGCCGGAGGTGCTCGTCGCGGCCTGCCCGGCGGGCGCCGCGGGCTGCGGGGCCGGGTTGGCCTGGCCGGTCACCGCGGCGAACGGGTTGGTGAACAGCGAGGAGGCCTGGCCGACGATGCCCTGCGCGAAGGTCCGTGCCGCGGCCAACGGGTCCGCCTGGTCGACGGTGCCGCCCGTCGCGGGCGCGGCCGGAGCTGCGGCCTGCGCGGTCGGGGCGGCGGCGGCCCCGGCGGCGGGCGCGGCGGGTGCCGCGATCTGCTGGGTCTGCTGCTCGTCCACCACGTACTGGGCGTAGATCCGCTGCTGCGCGGCGCGGTCCTCCGCCTTCTTGGCGTCGTCGAGGGCCTTCTGCGCGAGCTCGCGTTGCGCCACCAGCCTGGTCTGCTCCTGCTCCTGGGTGGTGAGGGCCGCGACGGTCGTCGTGATCGAATCCTCGGCGAGCTTCTTGCGGTCGGCGGCGGCCGCAGCGGCCGCGTCCGCCTGCACCTTGGCCGCGCGGGCGGCGGTCTGCGATGCCTCGGCGCGCTTCTTCGCCGCCTGCAGGTCGCCGAGGGCGACCCGCTGCTTGTCGGCGACGATGCGCAGCGCGGTGGCGCGATCGATCGCGTCGCCGGGGTCGTTGCCGCCGAGCGTGTTGACCAGCGCTCCGGCGCTGTTCCCCTGCTGGTAGGCGGCGCGGACGACCTGGTCGAACGCGTCCTGCGCCGTCTTGATCTTGGCGTTGGACTGGGTGACTGCGGTGTCGGAGACCTTGACCGCGCCGGCGGCGGCGGTCGCGGCGTTGCGCGCGGACTGCAGGTCCACGACCGCGCGGTTGACGGACTGGCGCTTGGCCGCGACGTCTCCCCGCAGGTCGGCGATCCGCTGATCGGCCTGGGCCAGCCGGTCGACGAGGGCGGCGACGACGTTCGCGGGGTTCGAGGAACCGCCCGCGGGCTCGGCGAGCGCCTGACCGGCGGTCGCTACGGTGCCGGCCAGCAACGAGCCCGTGGCCACCACCGCGAGCAACGACCGCGCAGCGTGATTCGTGGCGGTGGGTGCTGTACGCCTCAAGGTGTCTCCCTCACTCAAGACTGCGTTCACGCCGGATGAGTACGCGACTGCCCCACGCACAACATTGGCTTCAGACGTACCGTACGGCACTCCCACAACAATGGAAAACAGTAATCACAAATTACACCCTTGTGAGTAGCATGAGAACCGACCGCGACCTGCGTGAACACCGAAACGATCGACGCATTCGAAATCGGACACCGAATCGAAATCACACAGCTGGAATTTCGAATGAATGTGCGTTATTCCCTGTTCGAGACGGCGGAGACGCCATTCTCTTCGACGGGCTTCTCGTCGGCGGACTCCGCCGATCCGCGCAGGCCCGCAGCCCGACGGGCCGCGTCCACCTCGCGGCTGCGCCGGCGGGTCACGACGCGCGCCACACCGGCGAGTGCCGCGACCAGGAGGACGAGGAAGACGGTGAACGCCGCGAACGGGAAGGTCGCCCCGTGTGCGACGTCGACGAAGTCCTGAGTCGCCTTGGGCGGGTCGTTCAGGGCTAACCGGCCCGTGTGGCCGTCCTGACCCTTCTCGACCTGGAAGCGGGTCAGCTGGGTCGAGTACCCGGCCACCTGGCTGGGCGACATCACGAGCACCGTCATCGTCTCCTCGCCCTGCGCCGCGAGATCCCTGCCCAGTTGCGTGCCGAGGTCGCGTAGCGACGTGTCGGGGTTGTAGTCGTGCGCCAGCACGACCACCTTGAAGTTCTCGATGCCCTTGTCGCGCGCGTCGCGCACGACCTGCGCCAGTTGGGGCGCGGTTCCGGCGTGCGCGGGGTTCAGCACGGCGACGCCGTCGTCCGCGAGGTCCGCCTGCAGCGCGGACATGTCCACGTCGGTCGGCACTTCGGTCAGAATCGGCAGCGGCCCCATGGCCTCACAGTACGACACACCCACGGCGCCGCCAGGAACGAGGCAGAATGAGCAGCGTCCGACGAGTGTCAGCCCGATGACCCCTCACAGGACAAGCGTACTGTATTATGGACTTCAGGCACCGACACAGCCCGTCGGTGCACACCACAAACGTTGAGTGGAGCTGACGTGAGCAAGAGCATCGATTCCTTCTCGTCGCGCGGCACGCTCGAGGTGGGCGATCAGTCGTACGAGATCTTCCGCCTCAGCGCCGTGCCCGGCACCGAGAAGTTGCCCTACGCCTTGAAGGTCCTCGCGGAGAACCTGCTGCGGACCGAGGACGGCGCGAACATCACAACCGATCACATCAACGCCCTGGCGAACTGGGACCCTCGGCACAGCCGAGCGTCGAGATCCAGTTCACTCCGGCGCGTGTGATCATGCAGGACTTCACGGGCGTGCCCTGCGTCGTCGACCTCGCCACCATGCGCGAGGCCGTCACTGCGCTGGGCGGCGATCCGAACAAGGTCAACCCGCTCTCCCCCGCCGAGATGGTGATCGACCACTCGGTGATCCTCGACGTCTTCGGCACGGCCGACGCGTTCACCCGCAACGTCGACCTCGAGTACCAGCGCAACGGTGAGCGCTACCAGTTCCTGCGCTGGGGCCGGGCGCGTTCGACGACTTCAAGGTCGTCCCCCCGGGCACCGGCATCGTCCACCAGGTGAACATCGAGTACCTCGCCCGCGTCGTCATGGTCCGCGACGGCCAGGCCTACCCGGACACCTGCGTCGGTACCGACTCGCACACCACGATGGAGAACGGCCTGGGCGTCCTGGGCTGGGGCGTCGGCGGCATCGAGGCCGAGGCGGCCATGCTGGGTCAGCCCGTCTCCATGCTCATCCCGCGCGTCGTCGGTTTCAAGCTCACCGGCGAGATCAAGCCGGGCGTGACCGCGACCGACGTGGTGCTCACCGTGACCGACATGCTGCGTCAGCACGGCGTCGTCGGCAAGTTCGTCGAGTTCTACGGCAAGGGCGTCGCCGAGGTGCCGCTGGCGAACCGCGCCACCCTGGGCAACATGAGCCCCGAGTTCGGCTCGACCTGCGCGATCTTCCCGATCGACGAGGAGACCATCAACTACCTGCGCCTCACCGGCCGTACCGACGAGCAGCTCGCGCTCGTCGAGGCCTACGCCAAGGAGCAGGGCATGTGGCACGATCCGGCGCACGAGCCCGCCTACTCGGAATACCTGGAGTTGGACCTCGGCACCGTCGTCCCGTCGATCGCCGGCCCGAAGCGCCCGCAGGACCGCATCCTGCTCTCGGAGTCGAAGGTCGCATTCCGCAAGGACATCCACAACTACGTGGAGGAGCAGCACCCCGCCGAGCACACCCAGCTCGACGAGGCGGTCGAGGAGTCGTTCCCCGCGTCCGACCCCGCCGCCCTGTCGTTCGCGGACGACGGTGCCGTGCGCGTCGAGTCCGCAGCGAACGGCGCCGAGGGCCGTCCCAGCAAGCCGGTCACCGTCACCGGCGAGCGCGGCACCTTCGTGCTCGACCACGGCGCGGTCGCGGTCGCGGGCATCACGTCGTGCACCAACACGTCGAACCCGTCGGTCATGATCGGCGCGGGCCTGCTGGCGCGCAACGCCGTCGAGAAGGGCCTCGCCAGCAAGCCGTGGGTCAAGACCAACATGGCGCCGGGCTCGCAGGTCGTCACCGACTACTACGAGAAGGCCGGGCTGTGGCCCTACCTCGAGAAGCTCGGCTTCTACCTGGGCGGTTACGGCTGCACCACCTGCATCGGTAACACCGGTCCCCTCGAGGACCCGATCTCGAAGGCGGTCAACGAGGAGGACCTCACCGTCACGGCCGTCCTCTCGGGCAACCGCAACTTCGAGGGCCGCATCTCCCCCGACGTCAAGATGAACTACCTGGCCTCGCCGCCGCTGGTCATCGCGTACGCGCTCGCGGGCACGATGGACTTCGACTTCGAGACGGACGCGCTGGGCGAGGACAAGGACGGCAACGACGTCTTCCTCAAGGACATCTGGCCGTCGGCGCAGGAGATCGACGACACCATCAAGAACGCGATCAACCAGGACATGTTCCGCAAGTCCTACGCCGACGTGTTCAAGGGCGACGAGAACTGGCAGAACCTCTCCACCCCCGAGGGCGAGACCTTCACCTGGGACGAGAACTCCACCTACGTCCGCAAGGCTCCGTACTTCGACGGCATGGAGCTCGAGCCCTCGCCGGTCAGCGACATCAAGGGCGCCCGCGTCATGGCGCTGCTGGGCGATTCGGTCACCACCGACCACATCAGCCCCGCCGGCCCGATCAAGCCCGGCACCCTGCGGCGCAGTACCTCGACTCCCACGGCGTGGCCCGCAAGGACTACAACTCGCTGGGTTCGCGACGCGGTAACCACGAGGTGATGATCCGCGGCACGTTCGCGAACATCCGCCTGCAGAACCGCGTGCTCGACACCATCGGGCTCGAGGGCACCCAGGGCGGCTACACCCGCGACTTCACCCAGGAGGGCGGCCCGCAGTCGTTCATCTACGACGCCTGCGAGAACTACAAGAAGGCGGGCACCCCGCTGGTCGTCTTCGGCGGCAAGGAGTACGGCTCCGGCTCGTCGCGCGACTGGGCCGCGAAGGGCACCGTGCTGCTGGGCGTCAAGGCCGTCGTCACCGAGTCGTTCGAGCGCATCCACCGCTCGAACCTGATCGGCATGGGCGTCGTCCCGCTGCAGTTCCCGGAGGGCGAGTCGGCCAAGAGCCTCGGCCTCGACGGCACGGAGATCGTGGACATCGAGGGCATCGAGAAGCTCAACGAGGGCGTCACGCCGAAGACGGTCCACGTGACCGCCACCAAGACCGAGGGCGACAAGGCCGGCGAGAAGATCGAGTTCGACGCCGTGGTCCGGATCGACACCCCCGGCGAGGCGGACTACTACCGCAACGGCGGCATCCTGCAGTACGTGCTGCGGAACATGATCAACAACTGATCCAGTTCCTCGAGCACTCGTGACGGCGGGTCCGGCCCCTCGGGCCGGGCCCGCCGTTCGCGCAGGTGGACACCGATTCAGTCCCCCGTAGATCAGGAGAAGACCTTGCCCAAGGTCAGCGACGACCATCTCGCCGCCCGCCGCCGCCAGATCCTCGACGGTGCGCGGACCTGTTTCGCCGAATACGGCTACGACGGTGCCACCGTGCGCCGCCTGGAAGCCTCGACCGGCCTGTCGCGGGGTGCGATCTTCCACCACTTCCGCGACAAGGACGCGCTGTTCCTCGCCCTGGCCCGCGAGGACGCGGAGCGGATGGCCGACATCGCGGCCGAGGAGGGGCTCGTCCAGGTCATGCGCGACATGCTCAGCCATCCGGAGCGGTTCGACTGGTTGGGCACCCGGCTGGAGATCGCCCGGCGCTTGAAGAACGACGCCGATTTCCGCGGCGAATGGACCGAGCGCAGCGCCGAGCTCACCGACGCCACGCTGCGCCGACTGGAGCGGCAGAAGCAGCGCGGCCGGCTGCGCGAGGACCTGCCGACGGACGTGATCCTCAGCTACCTCGACCTCGTCCTCGACGGGCTCGTCACCCACCTCGCGTCCGGCCGCTCGACCGCGGGCATGGAGGCCGTCCTCGATCTCGTCGAGGCGAGCGTCCGCCGACCGGACTGAAGCGCCTACATCCCCGCGGGCGGGGTCGCGTAGAGGAAGACCGCGCCGCCGGGGTCCTGCGCCGAGCCGAGGGTCCCCCACGGGGTCTTCTCAGCGGGCCGGAGGATCTCCCCGCCGGCCTCGACGATCCGCCGCGCCGCGGCGCCGGTGTCCTCGACCGTGATGTACACCTGCCAGAACGACGGCGTACCGTCGCCGAACACGCCGGAGGCGAACAGCGGTGCCGCGTCCATGATCCCGGCCACGCCGTCGCGTTCCGCATCGGAGCCGACGAGCACCTGGCTGTACCGGTCCGGACCGAATGAGCCCTCCTTGCCGCCGCTGCCGATCTCCTCGAGCGTCCACCCGAAGACGCCGCGGTAGAACGCGCAGGACGCGTCGTAACTGCGGCTCATGCAGTCGAACCAGTACGGCGTGCCGGGCGCGCCCCGCTCGACGAATCCGGGGTGCGATCCCGGCTCCCAGATCCCGATCGCGGCGCCCACCGGGTCGATCAGGAACGCGAACCGGCCCGTTTCACCCACCGAGGCGACCGGGACCACCACGGACGCACCCGCATCCGTCGCCGCGCGCAGCGAGGCCGACAACTGCTACAGCTTCGCCACGCCGCGGGCATCGCGGTAGACACCCGCGACCCCGGACGCCGACATCGGGGCGGACTGGATCTTCGCGTCGGAGGCCACCACGGCCTGCAGCGTCACGCCCGCGACCAGGAAGTCGGCGACGGAGCGGCGCGTGTGATCCGCCGACGTCACCAGCACGGCACCGTTCGTGAATCCGTTCTGCCGCATGAGCTCCGCCGTGTTGATGGCGTTGCCCTGCGTGGATCCGGCCTTCTCCTCGGTGTAGATCCGCGTACCGGAAACGCCCTGGGCGAGCAGCCACTCCTTCATCGCGGCGGCCTCGGTCTTGCCCGCCTTGGGTGCGCCGCCCGTCACGACGATCGGGAACGCCGGGTAGGCCTGGGCCACCGCGAGGCCCTTCGTCAGCCGCTCCACGAGAATCGGCCGCATCGCCCCGTTGTTCTCGAGCCCGAAGCCCAGGATCACGATCGCGGTGCCCGCGGCCACGCCACCCGGCACCTGATCGGTCAGCGGGAAGGTCAGCGCCTTGTTCACGTTCGTCATCAGAGCGACCACCTTCTGAGCCTGGTCGATCGGCATCTGGTTGATCGCCGCCTGCGCGCCCGCGGTGTCACCCGCCGCCTGGCGCTCGAACGCCTCGTTCGTCAGGGACGAGGTCGACGGTGCCGCTCCCGCGGTGCCGACGGCGAGGGTCGTCGCGACGGCGACGGCCGCCGTGAGCGAAACGACGGAACGAAAGAAACCAGAGACACGCATGTTGCCCTCCGTGACAAATGAGTCTATCGATGGAAAACTACACCACTGATTCCTGTGTTGCACACGTGACTGCAACTTCCGGGCGTTCCGCCAGGTTCACCGATGATGTGCTTTAGTGGATCCGTGGGGGTCGGACGGTGGACGCGGGAGCAGGTGCTCGGGCTCGCGCCGGACGCCGCCTCGGCCAAGGCCGGCACGAAACTCGGTGCCGGCGCCCTGGTCGAACAGTGGCGCGACCGACCTCGCGATCTGGGGCGCCTGCCAGGGCAGCGGGTCGCGGCCGTATCAGACGATCGTCGAACTGGCCGGCCCCGCGTACAAGTGCTCCTGCCCGTCCCGCAAGTTCCCGTGCAAGCACGCCCTCGGCCTGCTGCTCCTCTGGGCCGACGGTGGGGTCCCCGACGCGGACGCGCCCGCCGACTTCGCGGCCGAGTGGCTCGCCGCCCGCGTGCAGCGCGCGGATCGCTCCGCGCAGCGGACGGAACAGCCCCGCGACCCGGAACGTGCCGCCCGCACCGCGGCGCAGCGCACGGACGCGGTCGCCGGGGCGTCGCGGAGTTGACCCTGTGGCTCACCGACCAGATCCACGCCGGGCTCGCCGGTATCGATGCCGCGGCCTACGAGCGCGTGGATCCCCTGGCCCGGCGGCTCATCGACGCGAAGGCCCCGGGCCTCGCGGGCCGGGTCCGTGCGCTCCCCGCCGCGGTGATCGGCGCCGGGTGGCCCGAACGCCTCGTCCGTGAGCTCGGCCTGCTCTGGCTGCTGGCCCGCGCGCACGATCGCATGGACGCGCTCGACGCCCCGGTCGCGGCCGCGGTGCGCAGGCACGTCGGCTACCCGACGGCCACCGCCGACGTCCTGGCCGGGCCCACGCAGGCGGACGACTGGACCGTGCTGGGCAGCACCGAGTCCGAGGAGGACCGGATCACCACGCGCACCACCTGGCTCCGCGGCGCCGCCTCCACGCGGTGGGCCGCCATCTTCGACTTCAAGGCCCCGGGCGGCCCGCCGCTGCCGATGCGGCCGCCGGTGGGCGCGACGGTCCGCGGAGCCCTCGCCTTCTACCCCGACGGTCGCCGCGCGCTCCCGACCGGCGATCTGACCCCGACGGACCCGGCCGGGGCACCGGCACCGTCGGGCTGCGCGGCCGCGCGGGCCGACCGGGCCGCGCGCTGCGCGATCGACCCCTGGCACGTCCACCACCCCGTCCTCGTGACCGGCCGGCCGGCGCAGGCGCCGACCCCGCACCTCGTCGACGCCGACGGCGCGGCCGTGCCCGTGCGCCTGAGCGACGACGCGTGGTGGCTCCTCCTCGCGGCATCCGGCGGCGCCGAGGTCACCGTCGCGGGGCTGATGGGCGCCGACGCGCTGGAACCGCTCTCGGTGATCGCCGGCGGGGAGGTGATCGCGCTGTGACCGAACCGTCGCCGCTCTGGCCGCGGATCGTCTCCGCGGCGCTGCTCGGGACGGCCACCCGGCCGGTCCCCTCCGGCGGGGCGGATCCCGTGCTCATCGAGTACCTCGAGAGCCTTTCTCCCGGAACCCCTCCCGCCGAGCGCGTGCTCCACGTCGCGGCGCTCACGGCCGTCGCGGCGAACGTCTCGGGGCCGACGCCCGTGGCAGGGCTCGAGCCGGTGCCGTGCGCCGATGACGATGCGCGTCCCCTGATGTCGCCGTACCTCGCCGGGGTCGTGCTCGCGGCGCTGCCGTATCCGCACGCGGACCGCTGGTGCCTGCATCCGGTGGCGGCGGCGGGGCTGCGCGCCCCGTCCGGCTCATCCCGCCCCTGCTGCGCCACACGGTCGCCCACCCCGAGGCCGGCCCGGCCGTCGCCGCGCTCACCGGGCCGCGCGGCGCGTGGCTGGCCGGGGTCGCGCCCGGCATCGGCGCGCGCCTCACCGGCCCCGACGGTGCCGCCGGCCCCGTTCCCGCGCAGGCCGACTGGGACGCGCTCCGCGCGGCGGACCGCGCAACCGCCCTGCAGGACCTCGGTGCGTTCCCCGCGGGCGGCGCCGCCGAGGCGCTGTGCGAGCGCGGTCTCGACGACCGCACGGCGACGGTCCGCGCGGCCGCGGTGCACGCGCTGCGCGGCACCGTCGGGACGGCGTACGAGGGCCGGATGCGGGCCCGCGCCGCCGCCCTGGTGCGCAGGCGCCGCGCCCTGCTCGGCGACAAGCTCGACATCGCGCCCCTGGGCGAGCCGGATGCCGCGGCGCTGCGCGACGGCGTCGCCTGGCCGCCGCCGCAGGATCTCGCCCTCCGCGTACTGGGTGGAACAGCTGTCCGCAGCCCTGCCGCTGGCCGCCTGGGAGGAGATCCTCGACGCGCCGCCCGAGCGCCTCGTCGGGGCGTCCGGCGAGTTCGGCACCGAGTTCCGGACCGGGTGGCGCGTCCGCGCCGCCCGCGAGCGGGAGCCCCGCTGGGCCGCCGCGCTGGCCCGCAGCGGCGAACCGGCCGACCTCGCGCTGGTCCCGGGGCCGTGGAGCGACGCGTTGTCCGAGAACGTGATCCGCGCGTTCTCCACGATGCTCAGGTCCGACGACTGGCATCCCCTCCCGGCGGGCGACACCGCGCTGATCGACGCGGCCGCGAGGAACCTGCCGGTCGGCCGGCGGTCGCCGTGGCCGCACCGCGTCGGGGTGCTCATGGCCCAGAGCCCCGGCCCGCGCGCCCAGTACTTCGCCCCGCTCACCGAGATCCTTCGTCTCCGCACCGCCATCGCAGAGGAGCTGCCCCAGTGACCCGAAACCCGACCGAGACCACCGACCTGCTGCGCCCGCACGCCGAGCAGGTGTACGCCGCCGAGCTCGCCGCGCTCGCAGAGCAGGACCGCGGCAGCCGGCCCACCCGCTGGCGGCTCTCCCCCGCCGCGGTCGTCGACTACCTCTGCGGCACGACGCTCGCCGACGGCACGGTCGTCGCGCCCAAGTACATCGGCCCGCGCCGGCTGATGGAGGTGGCCGTGGCGACGCTGGCCACCGACCGGGCGCTGCTCCTGCTGGGCGTGCCGGGCACCGCGAAGACCTGGGTGTCCGAGCACCTGGCCGCCGCGATCAGCGGCGATTCGACGCTGCTGGTGCAGGGCACGGCCGGCACGCCGGAAGAGGCCATCCGCTACGGCTGGAACTACGCGCGCCTCATCGCCGAGGGGCCGAGCCGGGAGGCGCTGGTGCCCTCGCCGATCATGACGGCGATGGCCGAGGCCGCGTGGCGCGGCTCGAGGAACTCACGCGCATCCCGTCCGACGTGCAGGACGCGCTCATCACCGTCCTGTCGGAGAAGACGCTGCCCGTGCCGGAACTGGGTGTCGAGGTGCAGGCGGCCAAGGGGTTCACCCTGATCGCCACGGCCAACGACCGGGACCGCGGCGTCAACGAACTCTCCTCGGCGCTGCGCCGCCGCTTCAACACCGTGGTGCTGCCGCTACCCGCGACCGCCGACGACGAGGTGCGCATCGTCTCCGACCGCGTCGCCTCCCTGGGCCGGGCGCTGGAACTGCCGGAGCTCCCCGCCGCGGCGGAGGAGATCCGCCGCGTGGTCACGGTGTTCCGCGAGCTCCGCTCCGGGGTCACCGAGGACGGCCGCACCAAGGTCAAGCAGCCCAGCGGCACCCTCTCGACCGCGGAGGCGATCTCGGTGCTCACCCACGGCACGGCGATGGCGGCGCACTTCGGCGACGGGACGCTGCGAGCCCGCGACGTCGCGGCGTCGATCCGGGGCGCGGTGGTCAAGGATCCGGTGTCCGACGGCGTCGCCTGGACCGAGTACCTGGAGTCGGTGGTGCGGGAGCGACCGGGCTGGCAGGACTTCTACCGCGCCGCCCGCGACGCCGGTTAGGACCGACGGTGACCGCTGTCCACGTGCTCGGGATCCGGCACCACGGGCCGGGTTCGGCCCGCGCGGTGGTGGCGGAGCTGGAGCGGCTGCGCCCGCAGGTCGTGCTCATCGAGGGTCCCGCCGACGCGACCGAGCTGCTCGCGCACGTCGCCGAGCCCGACCTGCAGCCGCCCGTCGCGCTGCTGGGCTACGCCGCGAACGACCCGTCGACGTCCGCGTTCTGGCCGTTCGGGGTGTTCTCCCCCGAGTGGCAGGCCGCGCGCTGGGCCGTCGAGCACGACGTCCCGGCCGAGTTCATCGACCTGCCCGTGGCCCAGACGCTCGCGCGCGAGGACGAGGCACCGTCGGACCGCGGACCGGAGGATCCCGCCCGGGCCGACCCCATCGCGGCGCTCGCCGCGGCCGCCGGCTACGACGATCCCGAGCGCTGGTGGGACGACGTGATCGAATCCCGGGGCGAGCACGACGTTTTCGACTCGCTCGGCGAGGCGATGCGCGCCGTGCGCGAGGCCGTCACAGCGGCACCGTCGGCCGACGGTGCCCCGCCCTCGCGCGAGGAGCGGCGCGAGGCGCACATGCGCAAGTGCCTGCGCGCCGCGATGAAGCGGGACGGCGTCGAGACGGTGGTCGTCGTGTGCGGCGCCTGGCACGTGCCGGCGCTCACCGGCAAGCTGCCCAGCGCCGCCGCCGACAACAAGCTCCTCGCCGGCGCCGCGAAGGTGAAATCCCGTGCGGCGTGGGTGCCGTGGACGTACTCGCGGCTGTCGTCGGAGTCCGGCTACGGTGCGGGCGTCACGTCGCCGGGGTGGTACCACCACCTGTTCACGACCGAGCCGGGCGAGGTGGTGGTGCGCTGGCTCACCGCGGTCGCGGAGCTGTTGCGTTCGGAGGATGTGCCGGTCTCGTCGGCGCACATCATCGAGGCCACGCGGCTCGCGGAGGGCCTCGCGGCGCTGCGCCGCCGGCCGCTGGCCGGGCTCGCCGAGGTCGACGAGGCCACGCTCGCCGTGCTGTGCGACGGGTCCGCCGAACAGGCCGCGCTCGTGCGCCGACGGGCCGTGGTCGGCGAACGGCTGGGCACCGTGCCCGAACACCTGCCGGTGGTGCCGCTGCAGGCCGATATCGACGCGACCGCGCGGTCCCTGCGGTTCTCGCCGTCGGCCGCGGTCAAGCAGGTGGTCCTGGACCTGCGCAAGCCCGGCGACGTCGAGAAGTCGCGGCTGCTGCACCGGCTCCGCGTGCTCGGGGTCGAGTGGGGCGACCCCGCGGCGACGAGCGGCAAGGGAACGTTCAAGGAGGGCTGGGCCGTGCAGTGGCGGCCGGAGCTGTCGGTGGACGTGGTCGTCGCGTCGGTGTGGGGAACCACGGTGCCCGCGGCGGCCACCCGGCGGCTGGAGGCGATCGCCGAGGAGTCGACGTCGCTCGCCGAGGTCACCGGCGCGCTCGACGTCGCGCTGGTGGCGGATCTCCCCGACGCGGTGACGGTGCTGCTGCGCGCCATCGAGGACCGGGCCGCGGTCGCGCACGACGTCGACGCGCTCATGGCCGCACTGCCCGCGCTCGGCCGCACCCAGCGCTACGGCGACACCCGCGGCACCGACACGGCCGCGCTCGCCCGGGTGGCGTCCGGCCTGCTCGTGCGCGTCTGCGTGGGCCTGCCCGCGGCGGTCACCGGGCTCGGCGACGAGGCCGCGTCCCAACTGGTCGGGCGGGTGGACGCCGTGGAGGACACCGTCGGGCTGCTGCCCGACGACGACCGCGACCGCTGGTACGAGGCGCTGCGAGTAGTCGCAGACCGGCCGGACGTGCACGGCTCCCCGTGGGGCGCACCACCCGGTTGCTGTTGGACGCGGGGCTGATCGACGGTGCCGACGCCGCGCTGCGGCTGCACCGCGCGCTGTCGGCGGGTGCGAGCGCCGACGCGAAGGCGGCGTGGATCACGGGATTCCTGGGTCGCAGCGGCATCGTGCTCGTGCACGATCCAGCGGTGCTCGGCGTGCTCGACGAGTGGCTGGTGGGGCTCGGCGAACAGGAGTTCATCGACGTGCTGCCGCTGCTGCGTCGGACGTTCGCGGAGTTCGATCCGGGGGTGCGGCGCAACATCGGCGATCGGGTGACCCGGATCGACTCCGGCGGCCCGGTCGAAGTCTCGGTCGCGTTCGATCCGGCTCTCACGGGTCCCGCCGTCGCGACGGCCGCGCGGCTGCTCGGTATCGGGGAGGTGGCGTCGTGACGGAACGGGACCGACGGTGGCGGTTGCTGCTCGGCAAGTCGGCTGAGGGGATGCCCCCGTTGACGGGCGCCGACGTGAAGATCGACAAGGCCCTCGCCGCGCTCTACGAGGGGTCGGGGCGGCGCGGCGCCGGGCTGGCGCGTCCGCGCCGTCGGTGGTGCGGTGGCTGGGCGACATCCGCGAGTACTTCCCCTCGACGGTGGTGCAGGTGATGCAGCACGACGCGGTGGAACGGCTGGGCCTGCACCAGCTGCTGCTCGAACCCGAGCTGATGGAGGCCGTGGAGCCGAACATCGAGCTGGTGACGACGCTCATCTCGCTGGGACGCGCGATCCCCGAGACCTCGAAGGCGACGGCGCGGGTGGTCGTGCGGAAGGTGGTCGAGGAGGTGGAGCGCCGGATCGCCGACCGGACCCGGGCCACCGTCACCGGCGCCCTGAACCGGGCGTCGCGCACGCACCGGCCCCGGCTGCGCGACGTGGACTGGAACCGGACCATCGCCGCGAACTTGAAGAACTACCTGCCGGAGCAGCGGACCGTCGTGCCCGAGCGGCTCGTGGGCTACGGCCGGCGGTCGCAGAGCGTGTCGAAGGACATCGTGCTGGCGATCGACCAGTCGGGGTCGATGGCCGCGTCCGTGGTGTACTCGGCCGTGTTCGGCGCCGTGCTCGCGACGATGCGGTCCGTGCGGACCTCGCTCGTGGTGTTCGACACCGAGGTCGTGGACCTGACCGAGCAACTCGACGATCCCGTGGACGTGCTGTTCGGCACCCAGCTGGGCGGCGGCACGGACATCAACCGGGCGATCGCCTACTGCCAGACACTGATCACCCGGCCGCAGGACAGCATCTTCGTGCTGATCTCCGACCTCTACGAGGGCGGCGTCCGCGAGGAGATGCTGACCCGCGTCGCGCAGCTGCAGGCCGCCGGCGTGCAGGTGGTCGTGCTACTCGCGCTGTCAGACGAGGGAGCGCCCTCGTTCGACCGCGACATCGCGGCGGCGTTGGCGGACATGGGGATCCCCGCCTTCGCCTGCACCCCGACGCCTTCCCGGACCTGCTGGCCGTCGCCCTGAGCCGCGGCGACATCGTCGGCTGGGCCGACCGCACCGAGCTCAGCAAACGCGGCATGGCGGACTGAGTCCGCACGCGCCGCGCGTCGGCCGGGCGTCGGTCCGGCGTCAGTCGGGCTTGACCTCCCAGCTGTCCTGGCCGTCCATCGGGCCGACCTTGTAGGTGAGAGTGCCCTTGGCGCCGGACGAGTCGGTCACCTTGCACGTGTAGGACTTGTCCGGCTCGACGGCCTTGAGGCCGTTGCCGCAGTCGACGGTGACCTTGTCGTTGAGCTTCGCCGAGACCTCGGGCTCGAGCTGGGTGCCCGACTTGGCGAGGTCGTAGAGCTTCGCGGTCGTGATGAAGTCGACGTTCATGTCCTTGTCGCGGACGGTGACCTTCACCGGGACCACCGCGTCCTTGACCTTCGCGTCGCAGGTGAAGACGGCCCCGGGCTTCGGCTTGGACTCCGACTTGTCGCACGAGACCGAATCGACCTTGTAACCGGCCTTCGAGTACTCCGCGTCCAGCTTGTCGCTGATCTGCGACTCCAGCTTGTCGAAGTCCAGCTTCGTGTCGAACAGTCCGCACGCGGACGTGAGCGGAACGAGCGAGACCAGAGCGGCGATTCCCGCGATCTTCATCTTCATGAAGAAAGACCATAGCCGACATGAATGCGACGGTGAAGCCCTTCCCGTGCCGCGTTCAGGACGGAGCGGGCAGCGCGATCCCCAGCTCCCGGAACACGGCTCGGGCGCGGTCCGGGTAGTCGGTGATCAGCCCGTCGACGCCGTCTTTCAGCAGCGCCCGCATGGTCGTGGGATCGTTCACCGTCCACGGGATCACCGTGAGCCCCAGGGCATGCGCCCGCCCGATCAGCGCCGGCGTCGCGAACCGCACGAAGTCGGGATCGCCGATCCCGCCGTCCTGCGGGTCGCCCTGCACCGGTGAGATCGCGGTGAGCCCGGGATCGTCTCCTTCGCGGCCCGCACCCAGTCGCCGCCGAAGGAGTCCACGTCGAGCCCGAGCCACGGCGACGCGCCGGGCTTCCCGGTCTGCAGGAACTGCTCGCCGTTGGTGAGCGCGATCAGCCCGACGCCCGGGAGCAGCGGCCCGATCTCCCGCAGGGCCGTCCAGTCGAAACTCTGGATCGTCACCTGCCGGGCGAGCCCGGACCGCGTGATCTCCCCCGCCACCGCCCGCACGAACTCCCCGCGCGGCGCCGTCTCCGACGGTGCCCCCGCCTCCACCTTGGTCTCGATGTTCATCCGCACGGGCGAGCGTCGCGCGCGGACGAGCTCGAAGAGCTCGTGCAGCTCCGGCATCCGCGCGCCCTCGACCACCTTCTGCGTGGCGTTGACCTTCTCGTACCCGCAGTTCATGGTGCGGATCTGCGCGTAGGTCAGGTCGCGCACGTACCTGCCGACGTACGGGAACTGCGGGTCACCCGGCACGACCGGCTTGGTATCCGCGCACTTCTTCGAGTCCACCTTCCGGTCGTGCGTGATCACGACCTTCCGGTCCTTCGTCACCTGCGTGTCCAGCTCCAGTGTGGTCACCCCCAGCCGCATCGCCGCACTGAAACCCTCCAGCGTCGACTCCGTCTGCAGGCCCAGCCCTCCCCGGTGCGCCTGCAGGTCGACGGTGCGCGGTACCGCTCCGGCAGGAGCCGCCGAGAGGGCTCCCACCATCAACGCAAGACACGTGGACACGACGGCGACACGACGCGGAATCATGGACCGTACGCTAGGCCGCCCCGGTGAACCCGACCTGTCCGCGATGTGACGTCACGGATCATCCCATCGCCTCCCACACAGGATCGGTTCTTCAGCCGTCGAACGCGATCCCCGGACGCACCGCGATCGAGGAGCTGAGGTTGCTTCGTCCTGAGCGCGTCATTCGACCTTGACGTACGTGACCGTGGTCGCCCTCGCCCGCCGGAACTGCTGGAAACGGTGCCGGAGGTCGTACCTGCCGGAGCCGGTAAACGGATGGAAGATGTCGAGCCCGCGGCCGAGCATGATCCGCCAACCGGTATCCGTCGTGATCTGACGGTCGTGCAGACCGGTGCGAAACTCGACATCGAGGTCGACTCCACCCTCGGCCATCGCGTTCTTGATCTCGACCAACCCGATCAATTGGGCCTGATTCCAGTCCTCGCGGGTCTTCTCCTCGCTCGTCACCAGCTTGACCGATACCGTGCTCTCCGGCGCCTTGGCACCAACGATCTCGAGCAGGAGGTCGTAGAAGTTGCGCAGCTGATGCGGCGCACGGATGTACGGATCGACGACCTCGATCTCGGTTGCTCCTACGAGATGCGGAAGCAAGAGCGTCGCGTACGAGTGCCCGATCGAATCGTCAGGAACGTCGATGACCCCGGTGAAGAGTTCCTCGACGTACGGGCCGTCCGCAGCGAGGACTGTGGTACCGCCGGCGGGCACGCCTGAGCCGTCGGGAACCGGCGGCGCAGCCCTCCGCCGGAGTCTTCCTCGTCGGCGTCACCTTCTTCGCCACGGTGGTAGAGGCGTGGGTAGTCGAGTTCCTCGCGCGTGGCGACGTCGTGCCACGTCCCCGCCGCATCGGTGTATCCGAACGTGACGGCGTCCATCGTCGAATCGATCCGGAGGATCTGATCCTTGACGCGCTTCCGCCCCTCGATGGCGAAGCGCAGCAAGGCTTCCACCTCATCCGGCGTCGCCGACCCACCCGGGTGCAACAGCTTCATCAGACCGGAGAAGGTCTTGCGCACGCCATCGCGGTCGCGCTGAGAGATCTGCTCGCTCAGTGTGAAGTCCGCTGCGTAGCGGTCGGAGAAGTCGAGACCCCGAAGGTGCCGCAGCGCCTCGGCGAGGTAGTCCACCACGAACCCGTAGCCGTTGGTGAACAGCTCTCGCCGGATGATCTCCACCTCCCAGCCGGGCAGGTAGTGATGGATCCGGTCGAGGTAGGCGGCGTCGTGGTACGACTCGGGCAGTGCTTCAAACAGGTCGGAATGCGCGAGCATCGTGGGGACGGGCCGAGAGGTGTTGCCGATGAAGACCATCGACGCTTCGGCGGTCTGCGTCTGCGTTCCGCGAGAGAACGACTTGTTCGCCATGTAGTTCTTCATGATGTCGACCAGCGTCTTGTCGACGCGCTTCTGGCCGGCGAACTCGTCGAACGCGACAACGTCCCAGTAGCCGACGAGGCCGATCCCGCCACTCGCGTTGTTGACGAACAGCTTGGCCGCAGTCACTTCACCACCCGAGATCAACGTCCCGTGCGGTGAGAACTCGGAGTAGACGTGAGACTTGCCGGTCCCCTTCGGACCGAGCTCGACGAGGTTGTAATTGCGCTCGACGAACGGGACGAGCCGCACTAACTGCAGCAGCTTCGCCCGCGGCGACAATTTGTTCGGATCGAACCCGATCGTGCTGACGAGGAGGTCGATCCACTCGTCTGTGGAGAACTCCTGGCGCGCGGCGACGTAGCGTGCGGAGTCGAACTGCCCCAGCTGAATCGGACGGAGCGCGGAGATGATCCACGGGTCCTCGCTGACATCACCCGCCGAGTACTCGACGTCGACCATGCACCAGACTCCGCCGGTGAGCAGCTTCTCGTTCGCCTTCACCGTGCGGTCGTCGATCGGGACGTGCTTGAGCCCGAGATTCGAGAACGACGCAGTGTGCATGTCCCGTTTCACGTCCAGCACGACCGAGATCTTGTCGATCACGCGGTGTCTACCGCGGTCACGAATGGTCGACTTGATCAGCTCCGCCTCGCCGCGATGCACGTAGTGCTTGGCGAGAATGTCGCGGACGGACTCGATGCCCGCCTCGATCGTCGCGGGATCGTCGGTCGCGCAGTACTGCGCAAGAAGGAATTCGAGTACGTAACCGGGAACAACAGCGTTTCCTTGATCCGCCCGACAAGATCCTTCCGCACCACGAAGCCGGGAAACTGCGCGTTGGCTTTCGCATCCAACGCACTCGAATCAGTGTTATCGACAACAGGTTCCGCCATCGAACCGTCCTCGATCAGGTCGTCGCTCACGGATCCGAGTCCACCCTCAGAATGCGTCATTGAATCCTCCGAAGCCGCGCTGCAATGTTGCCGTAGTGCTTTGGTACGGGGTCAACTGACCGTTGACCCGTTCCGCCGCCCGAATCGTGATCACCTGGCCGTTGTAGCGCTCGGCCTCCTCGTTCAGCACCAGTTCGACGGTGCGCCCCCGGTCACGGATGTCCTCCGCTTCGCTCGCCACGTCGACGGTGCGCTCCCCGGAGAGCAGCACTCCGTCGGGCGCATACGCGCCGATCACGAGCTCGCGTCCACGCTTCTTTCCCCGCACCGGATCCCGCTGCAGCAGCGTCACCATGACGGTGCTCGTCGTGATCGTGGGCGTACTGACGTTGACGTCGACCGTCACCTTGCTCGCTGCGGTACTGCGCCCGCGGGTGAGCGTCACGAGTGGGACCACCACCTCTTGCAACGAGGCTCCGCCGTGCACGTACTGGTACCCCGCGCCCTGCTTGCGGAGTCGGTGCAGTCCGCGCGGGATCTGGACCTCGTCGCCGCCGTCGTAGCCGAGCGCTTGAGGCGTCCACGTGGTGAACGCGGACTGGTCCTTCAATCCTTCGCCGATCACATGCCGGCGGCCGAACACGACTGCGTCGCCCTGGGGCGTCTCGCTCAGGTACTCGGCGGGTTCGAGATCGGAACGCTGATAGAGGAATCCGTGGTCTGCTGTGACAAGCACCGGCTCGCGCGCATCTTCCCGCTGCCGAAGGTCTTGATGATCCGAAGCAGATCGCCGATCGCGCGGTCGGCGGCCTCAGGCACCTGGTGCGGCGCCTCGTGCCCGGCCGTGTCGATGGTGTCGTGGTACACGATGAGCGCTTCGTTGCTCTGCCACAACGCATACCTGTCCGCCGGGCCCATGGACATGACCTCGTCGAATTTGATCGCCGTGGCGTGCGCCTTGGCCCATAGCGCGTTCCTGGCTGGTAGCCCGGAGGTCGAGGCACCGTCGGCCCGGACGGACTCGCCGTGGAGGCTCAGCCGGGTGTGAGGGAGCATCGCGGCCATGCCGGCGAAGGTCAGCGAGGGCAGGGGCGACAGGCGCGGTTCGACGGTGGCGTCGAACCAATCGTCGTCCCGGTTGACCCGCTGCGCGAGTTCGAGGCCGACCTCATAGCGGAAGGCGTCCGAAATGACGACGAGGGTCTTCGCCTTGGCGGGCAGGTCGTGTGCGGCAAACCCGCGCAACGGCTCGATTCCGGGAACGCGCCACTCGTCGAGGCTGTCCACGTGCGCCTGCCACTCAACGGCGAGCGGACGCTGGTACGCCTGGAGATACTGCTTCTCGACCTTGTCTGCGAGCTCGGCGGGCAGTTCGGGATCCGCTGTCGCGAAGTACCGCCGGAAGCGGCGGTAGGCACCGTCGATGGGAGCCCACGAGGCAGCGTAGCTGCGGATGCCGTCGGTTGCGTCCGCCATCACCGGGAGAAACGCCTCGATCCGGGTGAGGCATTCGGCTGCGGCCTCGAGCGCGACGTAGGAGTGCTCCTGGTCCAAGAACCACGTGGTGCTGCGCCGCATGGCGAGAATCTCGCGGACCGCGTCCGGAGCGAGCTCGCGCCGGTACACGGCTGCGGCCAGCTTGGTGATGACGGCGTGGTCCACGACGGGGAAGACATCGGTGCCGGCCAGCTCCGCGACGGGCTGGTCGTCCGCACGCAGCCGGTCCGCGATGTTGAGGTCGCGCTCCGCCGTTTCTGCGAGACGCTTGAACAAGGGGCCGTATCGCCGGCCGTCGCGCAGCCGTTCGAAGTCGATCCGGGCGGGATTGCGGGCGTCGGGCCAGTGCTTCCACGCCTGGTCGAACATCCAGGTCACCAGCCCGGCGACGGTCGGATCCTGGGACTCGAAGCCGTAGATCCGTGCACACCCCTGCCAGAGGAAGTCGGCAAGGCCGGCGTCCACGAGGGACGGGTAGCGCGCGTCGTCCTCGTCGGCGTAGTCCTCGAAGAGCGCGGTGACGATCTCCTGCAGCCGGTGACTGTCCTGTCCGTCGAGACCCAACACCTCCGCCGAGAGGAACGCCAGTACGGTCTCCGCGAGCTTGACGGGCGGGAGCTGGGGATCGAGCTCGGTCAGTCGCGCGCGGATGGCTTCGGCACGGCCGGGGGCCGCGAACGCCGGCGCGTGCGCCTGCACGACGTGATCGACACCCCGGTCCGTGAGCCCGAGTTCGTGCACCAGAATCGCCGCGGTGTCCGCGGTGAACAGACCGTAACCGACCTCCAGATCGAGGAGCCAGTTGTCCGGCTTCGCCGGCCGCTCGCCGGTGCGATACACCAGGTGGCGATGCTTCTCGTCCCTCGACGGGTCGTCCACATCCGCGTACACCCGCGTCTTGATGCCGAGTTCGTTGTTCTCGACGCGATGCACGGACACCTCGTAGCCGGAGCGTCCGAGCGCACCGACGATCTCGTCGAGGCTATCCGCGTACTCTCCCGGGCCGTCGTTCCAGTTGATCACGGGGCTGCTGGCGTACCGTTCCGCCAGCAGCTCGGCGATCCGGTTCGACGGTGCCGCCGTCACGACAGGCCCTTCACGTACTTCAATACCGCGCCGAGCTTCGGATAGTTCTGCTTGACGCCGTCGTCGAGGTCGAGCTCGATCTCCGCGGTGGAAAGCGGGAACAGCGTCGTCGTCACCCAGTCCTGGATCTCGCGCTGCATCTGAGTCAAGGTGGCCTGCTCCTTACGGAGCTTGGTCGCCTCGGCCTTATCCGCGGTATCCAGGGCATGCGCGATAGTGGTGAGCCGGGCTTCCTGCTTGTCCAACATGTCGTTCGCGTAGTTCTCACGGACGATCCCGAGCGTCGCCGGCGTGTACCGGTGCAGGTAGATCAGCGCGTTGAAGCCCTTGCTGGGCTGCTTCGAGTTCGACGACACCTGCCAGTAGATCGGCCGGTTCGAGTACATCTTGAGATGGTCAGAGTAGAAGTCTTTGAGGAAGTACTGCCGCAGGTCCTTGCGTTTTCCCGACCCGAGGGCGTGTTCGATCCAACTGACGTTCGCAGTGACGTTCTCCTCGCCGAATGCTACTGCCAAGAAGTCACGAACGCGAGAGACGATATCGTCTGGGAAATATTCGTTCTCCGTAATCGGCACAATCCCGTCGTCATCCGGACGGAACCGCGCATTCGGCACCTGCGCCTCGTAATCCGCCATCGTCGACCCCGCATCCGCGAGGATCAGGCCGGGTTCATCCAGGCTGTACCGCCCCATGATGCAACCGACCGCATACGACAGCAGTTCCCGCGCGAGATCCAGGTCGAAGAGCGCCCGATATTCATCCTCCGTACGCGCTGCCCCCTTCTTCGGCATATACCGAAATCGAGGATTACCAGTGAGCGTCACTCGGTCGATCGAGACATCGGAATTGACCTCTTTCGACACTCCGTACAGCCCAGAGAAATACGAGTTGTTTGCCCGCTCAATTTCCTGAGCGCGACAGGCTGCTTGGATCCCGGAAAACAATTTGTGTGCCGAAGCCGCATCCAGTTGCCCGAATCCGAGCACCACGAGAGGGTTCCTTTCGAACTCCCAAGATGTTTCGTAGTCGTTCCAGTCTGCGCGCGCAATATTGACCAGCTCGTCAACAGCAGGACCGATTTCGTGGAAATCACCATCGATCACCGGCAGATTCGCGATGTGACCTACTTCGAAATGCAGCGCCGGAGAAAGTATTTCCAGAAGTCTTTCACTGACCGAAGAATTTAGGAATCCGAGCAACCAAGTGAGGTCTTCGTCATTTTCGGCGAACACCGCCTGTCCGACATGGCTAAATATTGAGTTTGCCGGGTACGACCGAAATGAAGGCGCACCGCTCGATACGTTCGACCAAGATACACAAGGACGGAAATAGAATTCGGTGTTCTGTGGACGTGAACGTTGCTTGCCTGTCGCAGGGTCGACGTATCCGAGCACGTCCGATCCATCAGCCTCCCAGTTGACAACATAGTCCTGATTTCCCCACCATTTTCGGAAGGCTCCCCCTTTGTTGAACGGGAACCATTTCCTGTTCGACCTGGTGGCCTCGTCACGGTTCGACACGTCGTAGCTTGTTCGATCGCTCGACACCTCGAACCATTGTCGAATAAACCGATCATTATCGGCTGTCGCCAATCCTTGTCGAGGCGATGATACCTCACCTAATCGAGTTCCGTCTCTGAATACTTTACGCATGGAGTCGGAAAGCCAATACACGATAGGAGACTCCGGTATGTTTGAGAATTCAGATTGACGCGCGAAAAAAACTCCCGATTGCCCGTCGAGAAAGAGTTGCTCAATCGCGTCCACAGCCCGCACCTCTACGTGCCGCTCGAATAGCCTTCTGAATTCTGCTTTGCGCTGCGGCAGAGCCGCGCAATTCGTCACAACGAATGCGCACGATCCGAAGTCGGCACCAAAGACTCCGCGACCGAGGTGAAGGAATGAATCGATCTGGGAATACGCGAGAAAATTCGCCCGAAAATCCGTGAACGTCTTCAAGAACATCCATGACGGTAGAACAATCATTCCCCAATTCCCAGATTGTACACAAATTTCGGCAGCGCGCGCCATGAAACCCGTGATGAGATCATTCTTTGCAGAGGGGTACGCGTGTTTCATCCAGGATTTCAGCAGGTCGCCCATGTTGCCGCTGCCAAGGTACGGCGGGTTGGCGACGACCACGTGGTACTGGTCGTCCTCGAGTGCATTCGCCTGCCGATACAGTCGTCGCGCTCGCGCGAGCACTTCCCGACGCGCCTCGACCGTGGTGTCGCCACCCTCGTTCTGTTCGGCGTCGATCAGGATCCGGCGGAGAACCGCCATGCCCACCGCGTCCACGCGGATGAGTGAGCCGAAGGTATCGGCGTAGACGAACGACTGCAGCAGTGCTTCCAGCGCCGCACGGTCGTCGCGGTCCGGCCCCGCGCCAACAGCTCGATGTCGTCGCCGTCGAATGCCAGCGGCTCGATCCGCACGATGTCCGGCCGGACGGGCGCACCGCTCTTGGGGGTGAAGAATCTGCGGTCCTTCTCCCTCGCTTTCATCGCCAGCGCGAACGAGGCGAGCTGCGCGGCGCGCGAGTCGATCTCGAGACCGCGCAGGTTGTGCGTGAGGATCTTCTGTGGGATCTCGGTGCGCGCGTACCCGGCCTCCTCATAGATGTGGAAGAGCAGGTCGAAGGCGTACGTGAGCATGTGTCCGGAGCCGCACGCGGGGTCGACCACGCGGATCTCCTCGGGCGACTCGACGGTGACGCCAGTGTCCGGCTGCCCCTCGATCGGCTCCACGAAGTACGGCATGTGCTCGCGCAGGCCGCTGGTCGGCCTGGATCGAAGCCAGAGTCGCCCCAGCGAGTTCTCGACCAGGTACCGCACGATCCAGTGCGGTGTGAACAGCTGCGTGACGGCCGGGAGCTCCGCGGCGTCGATCGGCACCTTCGCCTTGTTGATCTCGTCCTTGAGGTCGGAGTTGTAGAACTGATACAGCCAGCCGACCACCTCGACGGTCTCGCAGGCATCGTCGTCCATCACGGCGACGGCACGCTCCCGGACGGACGTCGGCGCGAGCAGATCGGCCGGCACCAGCAGGCGGATCCAGTCGGCCGGCCCGGTGAAGACCTCCGGCATCGACGGATACCAGGCCACGAACATCGCGCGCAGCAGTAGTGCATACGCCTCGAGCTGCGCGTTCGCGGAAGTTCGGCGACCGCTGAGCAGCGCGGAGACCTCAGAACGCGTGCGCTCGGGAACCTCATCGCCGAACTCTCCGGACTGCGCACGCAGCAGGATTTCGGGCAGGTTCGACGCGGAACCTCCAGCCGGCGACACCACGCGGTACGGACCGGAGAACCCGCGCACATCCATGAACCGCGCCGCCGTCAGGCGGTTGAACCAGGTGTGGGCGGCGGTGTCCGCGACCCAGGTCTCGCCGTGCTCCGCGACCGCGGCACGCAATCCCGCGACATCGTTCGGGTACTCGGCCGCGATCTTCGGATCGCTCAGGGCCTGGGTCACCAGGCCCGCCATCTGATCGAGCAGGGTCACTCGTGCCGCCGTGGCGAACTTCTCGAGCTTCGAGGAATCCATTACAGGAGCACCGTCTTCCCTGCTTCGATTGCCGCCAGCAGGCTCGCGCGCAGCTCCACCACGTACTGGTCGACGTCTGCGTTGGTCCGCAACGTCGCAGGCACGTTCGACACGGCGATCTTCGAGATACGAACGGAGACGGTCTGAGTCGGTGTCCCAACGCCGTCCCGATCCGAGTCGCCCTTCTCACCTACGGTTCCGACGTCAGTGGCAGCGGCGGTGGCCTGCCCCGCCACGAGTACATTCACCGCATCGCTGTACGCCGCATCGAAGGACTTTGCGGCCAGTGCGACAGCGCCCCGCGTCGCGTGCGCCGCCACTGCGTTGCGCGAGTTCTGTAGCGCGGTCACGGCGCGCTCTCGCGCTGCTGGGTTCGCCTCGAGGTACTCCCGCTTCGATCGAAGCGCAACGATCGTCTCGTCGATGTGCGCCGCGAGCGCATCGCGGTCCCGCGCCACGGCATCGTCGACGTGCGCGAGCAGACGCTCGTGCACACGCTTGATCCGCGGCACCACGTCCCCACGCAGGAACCCCGGATCGGCAAGGTCGGCACGGAGCTGCGCAAGATCAGCAGCATCGGCGTCGTGCAGATCGGCGTCCCTGTCCTGCAGGAACTTCCGAGCCGCGGTGATCACGGCCGGCTGCTGTCCGTTGAGGAACCCGCGGATCGGATCGAGCTCGTCGTCCTTGAGGTCGAGCAGATCGTCGGCGTCGTCGAGGAACTCACCCAGATACCACTCCGCCGCGCGGCCGTCCACGACCGCGCGCAGCCGCTTCGCCAGCGCCTCCACCTGATCTGTGAACGGGTACGGCTCCCCCGCCCACCGAGCAACCTCGTCGGCGGTGCCGGCCAGCTCTGACCGGACCTTCTCGATGAGATCGTCGGTGTTCGGGAAAGTCTCACCGTTGTTGGCGAAGTCCGCGAGGAACCGCTGCAGCTTGCGCACCTTGGCCGGGTCATGCGCGCGGACCTCGTCCACGTGGATCTGACGGTGCTTGTGGCGATTCGTCAGCTCACCCGCGATCTCGGTACGCACGAGAATGCGCGAGTCGAGGCGGAGGCGCAACTGTCCGGCGACGACCGCGTGCGCGAGGATCCCCAACACCGTCGGGGTGGACCACCCGAACGGCGGCTTCGCGAAGTGCTCCACGAGGTGGCCCACAGTGGCGTCCACCTGGCGCGACTTCGCGTACTGCACCTCATTGATGACGGTGCGCGCGAGTTCATCCAGAGAGGAGGTCACGTCGAGATCGAGCGTGTTCTCGTCGCGCAGAATGCGGCTGACGTCTCCATCCGTGAGGCTCGACGCCGCGCGTGCCTCATTGATACGCAGGTACAGCGACTCGATCGCCACCTGCAGGCCGGCGTTCACCCGATCCTTCGCAGTGCCCCCGCCTACCTGCACGATCGTCCCGTTGTGCACCAGGTCGGCGTTCGCGACCGCACGCGCCACCTCCGCGCGCACGGCGCGACCTCGTTCGACGTTGGCCCGCCCGTGCGATGCCAGGATCCGCTGCTTCGACTCGGGCAGCGTCGACTTCATCTGCAATTGCACGTAGCTCGCGGTACGGACGAACAGTTCGATGTCGTCCCTGGTGCGGTCGGTGAGGTCCAGCACGACGTACAGCGCACCCGCCGCGCCGATCGACTGCTGCTTCACATCCTCGACGGTGCGGTACCCGTACGGAGTGATGAACCGGACACTCAGTGGTTCCGCCCGGCCCTGTCGCTCGTCATCGAGCCAACGCTCGAGCCCGAGGTCGACGCCCGTGGCATCGTGGCGGACCTTGCCACCCACGCCAGTGGTCGCCACGATCTCATCGTTGAGCAGCTTCTTCACGTCGGCGTCATTGCGGGCGTGGTTCTTGATCGCCTTCTCGACGTCCTGTTCCTCGTTCGTCAGATACGAGTACGTATTGCCCGAGCGTTGCACGTAGGTCGCGCGCTCGAGTTCCTTGAGCGCCCGCTCGACATCGGTGTGCAGCGCCGAGACATTCGCGCCGATCTCGTGGGTGAGAAGCACCGACAGGGCCTGCGGAGTGGCCTCGAACCAGTCGACGTACTTCGTCATCAGCAGCGCCTTGAGCAACCGCAGCTGCAGGTCGCGATCGGTCCCGCTGATGTTGCGCCCGGCACTGATCACGTTCGCCTTGATGTCCGAGTTCAGCGACTTCTCGATGCCGTCGTAGAACATGTCGAACGTCGCGAGCGCGCCGATACCCGACGCCTTCATCGACGAACCGATGTCTTTCGTGACCCCGAGCAGCGAGCGCTCGCCGACCGACGAGTGCTTACCGGTGAACGCGTTGAAATCCGAGAGACCACGCATCGCGTCGTGGAACAGCTCGAACTGGTAGTCCACGAAGGGGTAGGTGGCCACGAAGTCGCTCTCACTCGCGTAACTGCTGAGCGGGCGCTGATTCTGCAGCGCGAACAGCGACCGGAACCTCTCGTGCTTGGACTCGTAAATGCCCGACAGGAGCCCCACACCCTCCGGCGTCTTCTCCAGCAAGCGCCGCGAGACCACGTCTTTGACGTTGCGCGAGTCCAGCTTGAGGGCAACGGCGAAGCGCGCCTGGATCTTCGAGAAGTCCTGCTGCTGCTCCTTAGTGCGGTCGCCGAGGATCGATTCGAGCACCTCCTGCGAGGTCACGAAAACCCACGCACGGCCGCGGCACCTGGTGTGCAGCGATTCGGTGATCGTCTGCAGGCTCAGCATGAGCTGGGTGTTCTGACCGATGAACTGACCGATCTCGTCCACGAAGAACGCCAGACGGTGCCCGGCCGGTTGTGCGTCGAGCCACTGCGCCACCTCGTCGGTGAAGGCCTCGATCGACGTGGCGCTGTGCGTCTGCCGGTAGGTGGCGAGCGGCGCGGTGATGGAGTGCCCGGTCACCTCCGCGTAAGCCTTCTCGGCAGCGGAGTCGGCGAAGATCGCGAGCTCACGCCCCTGCTCCCACGGCTTCCCGTAGTGGCGCTCGAACGCTGCCTTGAACTCCTCGAGGACGCCCTGCGCAGCGAGGTCACGCTCGAACCGGGCGATGTACGGGCTCTTGCCGAACAACCCGGCGGCCTCGTAGAAGACCTGCACGAACACGTCGAGCAGCGCGCTCGGCTGATCCTTGTTGTTCTTGTCGACCTTCTCGTCGATGTTGAACAGCAGGGACGTGGCCGGCGTGGCGGCCGCGCGCCCGAGGGCGCCTCGGAGGATTGCATCGTCGACGGGCAGCTTCGAAGTGAACTCGGCCACGACGTCCGCGCGGGGGACTTCCGACCCGGGCACGTCGCCGAGCAGGTACGCGAGCATCTTGAGCAAGTGCGACTTGCCGGAGCCGAAGAACCCGGCGATCCACACCCCGTTCGACGGCGGCTCGCCCGGGAACGTGTACGCGTCCAGGAGGTCCCGCAGATGATCCGCGACCTCCGCGGTGATCACGTACTCCTGCACCTCGGTGCGGAGCCGCCCCGAGCTGGATGCCTTGACCACACCGTCGAGCGGGCGGTCGATGTCCTTGGCGAGGATCTGTTCCAGGTTCGTCACGGGTTCCCCAGTTTCAGCAGGTCGAATGCGCGGTAGTAGTCGTCGTCGAGGAGTTGGCCGAACAGCACGAGCGATGCCCCTTGCGTCGGCGATTGCCGGTACTCGCCCGGGAACACCAGCACCACGGGGAGGTCGGATAAGAGCGGCTGCAGAGTGTTGAGGACTGCGTGCGCACGGACCAGCGGATACAGCCGGCCGACGTGCGTCAGTAGCACCACCTGAGGTGCCGGTTCCTGTTCTCGCACGACGGACGTGATTCGCGGCGAGAGGTACTTCTCCGGGGAGATCACGTTCCCCACGTCCGCGAATGCCTCCTTGGGGAGAGCGGACTCCTGCTCGAGGATCTGATCCCATTGGCCGGTCTCGTCCCACATCGCGCGGGCGAGGGCCCAGAGGTCGACCTCGCAGACCTCGATGCCATCCGCGCGCAACCGGCCCACCAGGCGCTTGATCTGCTGGCCCACCTCGGGTTCGTCTGCGGGGGGATGCCCGAGGATGAAGTACGGCACCTCGCCGAGCTGGCCCCGCATATGGAGGAAGTCATCTGAGCGCATCACCGAGTACGCCAGATCGAACCGCTCGGCGGGCAGCATGCTCTCTCGGATCGGTTCCGTCATGACCGCCGCCCCTCAGCGCTCGCCCCGATGCCCGCGAATTGGGATTCGTACAGCGGCAGACTCAGCGCGACGGCGGGATCCATCTGGCTCAACACGTCCACGACAGCCGGCGACGGGACTACGGCGACAACACGACCACCATCGGCCACGAATCCCGCCTCGCGCGCCATTCGGAACGTGCTCTGGCGCAACTTCACCCGTGTCGACGGTGCCGCGTCCCGCAGCTCGTCGACCCACGCGGCCTGCACGTTCCAGAACGTCTCGAAATCGTCCGGCTGAACCAGCGGGCGCTCGGTGAGCAAGCGTTCTCTGAGCACCTCCCGGCCGAAATCGCGGAGCAACCGGTAGCGCGCACACGCCGCTACCCAGAGCAGGATTCGCGCCTGCGCGCCCGGGCCCGCCGCGAGAACACGGAGCCCGCTGGACGGAAGTAGGACAAGACGCTGAACTGCCTCGCTCGTGAGGCGCACCGTCGACCGACGGGACCGCTGCTGCACGACATTGCGTTCGACCCCGAGCGACCATGCGCGCGACGCATCGCCTTCTTCAAGCAGCAACGCCGCAACCGCAGCGGACTCCTCCACCAGCAGCCCCCCGGCGGTGAACGACAGGCGATAGGGCTCGATCGTCACCACGGCCTCCCCGCTGATCTCGATCGGACATTTCCCCATGTATACATGGTGGCTCCGACAGGTTCGGGCCCAGACCCTTGTCAGGTGCCCGAGTCCGAAGTCGAAGCCGCACTCGCTCAGCGGCTCGGCGTCGAGATAGGTCGCCTACGCGTCGATCGAGGGTTCAGTCAGGAAGCCCTTGCCGCAGAGGTCGGCATCAGCACGAACCACCTCCAACTCCTGGAGAGCGGCCTATCGGATCGCCGCAAGGGAACACCCGCGAATCCGCGATTCACCACCCTCGTCGCACTGAGCAGGGCGCTCGAGGTCGATCTATCCGACCTCATCCGCCGCATCGCCGAGCAGGTCGACGACCACTGAAGGAATTGTTCCCGTACGGGAACATCGTCGGTACGGTGGGAGCTGTGGAACGCTTTCTCAACACACCGGACGCCGTCGCCGCGGCAGTCCGCGACGGCAGGACGGCGCAGGGCCTCGCGCAGGCGGAACTGGCCCGTCGTGCCGGCGTCGGGCGACGCTTCGTCGTCGACCTGGAGGCCGGGCATCCCCGTGCCGAGCTCGGCAAGGTGCTCGCAGTGCTCTCTGCCCTCGGGATCCACGCCACCGCACTTCCCGCACCCCGGTCGAGGCGGCGTCCATGCACGATGTGGACCTTCAAGCCGTGATCGCCCGCCATGCGTGAACTGTTCGCCTTCTTCGGACGCGAGCTCGTCGGCACGTTCCGCGACGCCGACGGCGTGGTGTCCTTCGATTACGTCGACGACTACGCCGGCCCACCGTTGTCGCTGTCGTTGCCGCTCGGCGAACGACCGCCGGCGGCGGACGTGCACGCCTACCTCGACAACCTGCTGCCCGATCACCAACAGCTCCGCGCCCGCTGGGCCCGCGAGCGAGGTCTGTCCTCCGCGGATTGGTGCTCGCCAACGGAGTCCCGCCACCGTCATCCAGTCTACGGACGACGATATCGCCGCCCGGATCGCCAGCCTGGCGATCGATGACACGAGCTGGACCGATCCTCGCGTGCGCCCACGCATGTCCCTGGCCGGAGCGCAGGGAAAGTTCACTCTGGCCCGCGTCGGTGACCGCTGGTTCTGGCCCACGTACGAGGTCCCGTCGACGCACATTCTGAAGCCTCCGCCCGCACGGAAGTTCCGCGGCCTCGATGCGCTCGCGCATGCGGGTCTCGAGCTTGCACGGCGGGTCGGAGTCCCGGCCACCCGCTCGTCGGTCGACGACTTCCTCGGACAGTCGGTGTTCATCGCGGAGCGTTGGGACCGATCCGGCGGGACGCGGCTCCATGCTGAAGACATGAACCAGGCGCTCGGACGTCCCACCGCGGACAAATACACCGTGCCCGCCGGCGACATCGCACGCTTGCTCGACCGTCACGGCCAGGCGTACTCCTTCATCGACCAGCTCGCGTTCAACACGGCGCTCGGGAACTGCGACGCGCACGCCAAGAACTACTCCGTCCTCCTCGCCGGCGATCGCGTCGCCGTGGCTCCGATCTACGACACCGTGACCACTTTCCTGTGGCCCCACCTCGGCACTCGCTTCGCGATGTCCGTGGGCCGCGCGAGCCACACCGCCGAGCTGACGGAGAAGAACTGGCGGAGGCTCGCCGTCAGCGCGGCTCTCGACGCAGATGCGGTGTGCGATCACGCGTTCACGGCGATGGCGGCCGTGCACGCGGCCTACGGAGACCTCGTCAGCCCGCTGCTCGACGGCGATCCTGCCCGCACACAACTGCTCGACGATCAGCTGAGCGCACTCGCGCGCGCCCTTCCGCCGCACTGCAACAGCGCCCCGACGCCACCTGGCCCGAGTGACGGCCTCCCACCCTGAGCACCGTGTCCAGTGCTTACCCGCGACCACCAGTGTCCGGTTTGTCACTGGCGGTCACGATTTCATAGCCGCTGGATCGACATGACGGTCCAGCGCGCCCGCGCCGCCGCCCCCGATACACTGGACCGTCGCATACGCAAGGGGAGGTACAGGATGGCGCAGTCGGCCGCGCAGCTGTACGCCGCGTTCACGGACAACGCGGACAACGATGTCGCGCTCCGCCTCCTCCGCTCCCCCAACGCCGTCGCCTACCTGGCGCTTATGGCCGCCCGGCTGGGTACGGGCCCCGTCGACGCGGAGGAGCTGGGGGACGCGCTCACCGTCGACCTGCAGTCCCTCGCGCACCACTTCACCGAACGCGCGCGTCCGGTCCCCGCCGGCCCGGACGTGCTGGACCAGTGGGTCAAGCACGGCTTCGTCTCCCGGACCCTGGACGAGACGGACCGCGAGGTCGTCCAACTCACCCGCGGCGCCACCACCGCGCTCGGGCAAGTGCAGGCCGTCTCGCTCGACCGCAACGTCGCCACCGAGACGGCCCTCGAACTCATCACCGCCCGCCTGTCCGCGGTCGCCGTCACCGTCAGCGACGATCCCGACGATCACCTGCGCGCCCTCGACGACCAGATCGCCGAGCTCACCCGCCGCCGCGAGGCCCTGCGCGCAGGCCTCATCCCCGAGTACGACCGCGACAAGGTGGTCGACGACCTCAAGATCGTCAGCTCGCTCGCCGAACGCATGCCCGCCGACATCCTCGGCTACGGCGAAAAGCTGCGCGAGCACACCCGCGCGCTCCTCACCCACGGCCTGGACGCCTCCGACTCCGGCGAGGCGGAGGCCTACGCCAGAACCCTCCAGCGCCTCTTCGACGGCCACGATGAGCTCGCGAACACCCCCGAGGGCAAGGCCTTCGACGCCTTCTACACCCTGCTCTCCGACCACCGCCTGCGTCGCCAGCTCGAAACCTCGGTGGCGCAGGTGGTCGGCGAAGTCCACCTCCCGGACGACCTCAGGGACTCCCTCACCGGTTTCCTCGACCGCATGTGGATGCAGGTCCAGCGCGTCGACGAGATCCGCGGCCAGGTCTATCGCCGCATCAACACGTTCGTCAAGGACGGCGACTTCCTGCAGTACCAGTCGCTCCGCGCCCGCATCACCGAGGCGCAGCGCGCGGCCGTCGACGCCTTCGACACCGCGTCCGCCGGGCGCGACACGGGCCTCGCCGTCCCCATGTCGGCCGTCGACACCAGCTCCGTCGGCGCCCTGCGCTTCCACGACGGCGTCGTCACGCTCCCGCCCGAAGTGCGCGAGACCTCCGGCGAGTTCACCATCGACCCGGCCCGGCTCGTCGGCCGGGAGGCCATCGACTGGGACGTGCTCACGTCCGCGATCAACACGCAGGTCGGCACGTCCGACGGTGCTTCCCTCACGCAGGTACTCCAGGCGATCGACGCGCCCCGCGCCGGCGACGTGGTGGGCGTGTGGTCGCTCGGCGCGCGGTACGGCACCGTCGACGAGGACCGCCTGGTGACGGTCGTCGCCCACACGGCCCGCGGCCCCGGGAGATGACGGTGCCGCACGTCGAGTTCGCCGCCGCGCTCCCGCCCCTGACCCCCGCCTCGGCCGCGCCCGAGCCCACGACCCTGTTCGAGGAGTGAGAGTGACCGACGAGACCGTGGACGACTCCCTGGACATCGCCGCCGGCGAGGGTCTGCCCGAGATCGACCTCGCCGACTTCAGCATCGCCGACGACGAGGCCGTGAAGTCGCTGCGCGGCGCCGACACGGCGCCCCGGTTCGACGGCGACACCTCACAATTGCCCAACTCGGTCTGCTACGCCCTGCAGGAACTCATCGCGGCGCCGCACGTCTCGTCGAGGTCCAAGAACTGGGCCGTGATCGAGGCCGAGGAGACGCTGCTCCGCAGCCGGCTCTCCGAGCTGAACCTGCTGCTGGAGATCAACCGCGAGACCAAGCACGCCTTCACCCGGCAGGTCAGCGAGAACGATCCGCGGCAGCGGAACCTGCTGCGCGCGCAGAGTCTTTCGCTCGCGGCCTCGGTGCTGGCCCTGTTCCTGCGCCTCAAGCACCTGTCCAGCCCGGACGAGACCGCGGTCGTGGAGCGGCAGGAGATGATCGACCACCTGCTGACCTTCCGCCCCGCGCGCGACACCGACGAGGCCGGGTTCGTCAAGAAGGCCGACGCCGCGATCAACCAGCTGGAGACGCGGCGCCTGATCCGCCGCGTCGGCACATCCGACCGGTACGCCGTGCACTCGGTGATCGCGTCGCTGCTCACCCCCGAGCAGGTGGACCTGTACACCGCCGCGTACCGCGACCTGGCCAGCACCGATCAGGATCTGGGCGAGTCCGCAGCGCCGGTCGATGACGGCGAGGACAGCACCGTCGAACCCGAGAACGAGACGCAGGAGCCCCAGTGACCCGCAAGCATCTCGGCCAGTACCGCCTCACCCGCCTGCAGGTGGTCAACTGGGGAACCTTCGACGGCTACAAGGACTTCCCCATCGACGATCGGGGCGTGATCCTCACCGGCCCTTCCGGTTCCGGCAAGTCGTCGCTGATGGACGCGCACTCGGTGGTGCTGCTGCCCACTTACGACCAGTCGTTCAACGCCTCGGCGGACATGAGCGCGAAGGGCGCCAAGCGCGCCGCGCGGTCCATGGCCGACTACGTGCGCGGCGCGTGGTCGGTCAATGACGACGAGCACCAGCAGTCCAAAGTCCAGTACCTGCGCGGGGATTCGGCCACCTGGTCCGCCGTCGCCGCGACCTACGACAACGGCGCGGGCAACGTGACCACCGCCGTCGCCGTGAAGTGGTTCCCGGGCAGCGGGACCGACGGTGCCTCGCTCAAGTCGTGGTTCCAGCTGCACACCGGCGCGTTCGACCTGCTGGATCTGCAGGACTGGGCCGCAGCGGGCTTCGACACCCGCGGCTGGCGCTCGCGGCACAGCGGCGTGGAGTTCTTCGACACCCAGGCCGCGTACCAGGACGCGCTGCGTCGCCGCGTGGGCATCGGCACCTCGAGCGCCGCGCTGGCGCTGCTGGGCAAGGCCAAGGCGATGAAGAACGTCGGCGATCTCGACGCGTTCATCCGCACCTATATGCTGGACCGCCCGCAGACCTACGCGCGCGCGGAACGCCTGGTGGAGAACTTCACCCAGCTCGACGAGGCGTACCGGGCCGCGGCCCGCGCCGAGGCGCAGGAGAAGGTGCTCCGGCCCATGCCGGAGGCCTACGAGAAGTACCGCTCCGCCACCGTCGGGACCACGCGCGCGGCCGACCTGCTCGGCGCGCCCGTGCGCTCGTACCTGCGCGGGCACAAGCTGCGGTTGCTGCAGGAGCAGATGGACCGGATCGAGGGCGAGCGCGCCGCGACGGACGCGCAGATCGCGCGCTGGGAGGACCGGGCCGAGGAGCGCAAGATGCGCTACAACGACCTGCTGCACCGGCTCCGGCAGGAGCAGGGCGAGGTCGGCGTGCTCGAGGCGGAGCTCGGCTCGCGGGAGCTGCAGGTCCAGGCCCGGCAGCGCGCGTACGAGCGCTTCGCCGCGGCCGTGGAGAAGCTGGGCGAGCGCGCGCCGGAGTCGGCGGAGGAGTTCGCGGCGCTGCGCGAACAGGTCCCGGGCATTCGCGACCGCGCGACGGAGGCGGCCGAAGCCCTTGCGGGGCGGGTGCATTCGGCGTACACCGACGAGTCGGATGCGCGCCGCGCCGTCGAATCCATCGACGACGAGCTGTCCGTGCTCGACCGCCGCGCCTCGCTGCTGCCGCCCGCGCTGCTCGACCAGCGCGACGCGATCGCCCGCGCGACCGGCGTTCCCGCCGAAGACCTTCCGTACGCCGCGGAGCTGATCGACGTGCGGCCCGCGGAGCAGGCGACGTGGGCCGGCGCCGCCGAACGCGTCCTGCGGCCGCTGGCGACGACACTGCTCGTGCCCGCCGAACACCAGCGGGCGGTCGCGGACCACGTCAACGCCACGCGCGTACAGGGTGTGCTCACCTACCAGGTGGTCGACGGTGCCGCCGGCCCCGTCCGGAGCCGGGGTCGCTGGCCGAGAAGCTGACCGTCGACACCTCGTCGGAGGCCGGACGGTGGCTGGCCGGCGCGGTCGCGCGGGCCGCGCGGCACACCTGTGTTGACTCCCCCGCGGAGTTGGAGCGCCACGAGCAGGCCGTCACCGCCGAGGGTCTGGTGAAGAATGCGGGCGGACGGTTCCGCAAGGACGACCGCCGCTCCGTCGCCGACCGCTCGCAGTGGGTGTTGGGCACCAACACCGGCAGCAAGCGCGAAGCGCTGCAGCGCCGCCGCGACGAGCTGGCCGCCGTGCACGCCAAGGCCGCCGAGGCGTCGGCGTCGCTGCGCGACGACCTCGCCGAGCACAAGGCCGTTGCCGACAGCGCCGCGGGCGTGTTGGGCTACACGTCGTGGGCCGAGCTGGACCACTGGGCGGCAAAGGCGGAGGCGGAGGAGCTGGCCGACCGGATCTCCGACGCCCGCTCCGGCAACGCCGACCTCGGCGAGCTGGAGCTGCAGGCCGACAACGCCTACGGCGAGCTGGCCGAGGCGCAGACCCGCATCGGCGCGCTGACGGAGACCTTGAACCGCGCCGGCACCGAGTTCGACGATCTCCTCGCCGAGTTCGAGAAGATCGACGCCGAGAGCGCGCCGAAGCTGTCGGAACCGGACGAGGACTTCCTCGCCACGGCGTTGTGGCACCTGCTCACCGCCGACGAGGCGAAACCGCGCCGGCTCACGCTCGACACCTTCGGCGAGGTCCGCGCTGACCTCCGCGCCGAGCTGGAGCGCCAGCAGGCCGCGGCGACGGCGGAACGGGACGCCGCCGAGGCCCGGATCGTCCGCACCGCCGAGCAGTTCCTGCGCGAGTGGCCGGAGGCGTCCACGGAACTGTCCGCGGACGTGCAGTCGGCCCCGGACTTCGTCGCCGTGCACGAGAACCTCGTCGCGCACGGGCTCGCCGCCGCGACCGAGAAGTTCCGCCGCCTCATCACCACCGACGTCAGCCACTCGGTGTCGAACCTGTTCAAGGAGGTCGACGACACCCATCGGGCCATCACCCGCGGCATCGCCGACGTCAACGCCGGCCTGCGCCGCGTGGAGTTCAACGAGGGCACCTACCTGCAGATCGCGTACGCCGCCCGGCCGACGCCGGAGGCGCAGGAGTTCGCCAAGCTGGTCGACGAGATGGTCCGCGACGCCCCCGCCGCGAAGCGGGCCGAACCGGCGGCGATGGCCGCGCAGTTCAAGCGGATCCGCGGCCTGGTGCTGCGGCTGACGGGCGACGATCCGGAGTCGCGCCGGTGGACCGAGAACGTCCTGGACGTGCGCACCGGCTACTCGTTCTACGGCAGGGAGAACGCCGTCGGCGCCGACCCGGACGCCCCCGCCGTGGTCACCTATCGCAACACCGCCACCAACTCGGGCGGCGAGCAGGAGAAGCTGGTCGCCTTCTGCCTCGCGGCGGCGCTCAGCTTCGCGCTCGGGTCGCACGGCATCGACGGATCGAACGAGCCGGCCTTCGCGCCGCTCATGCTCGACGAGGCCTTCAGCAAGTCCGACGAGCGCTTCTCCGCGCAGTCGCTGCGGGCGTTCGAGCAATTCGGCTTCCAGCTGATCATCGCCGCGCCGATCCGCATGGTCGGCATCGTGGAGCCGTTCATCGGGCAGGTCATCCTGGTCGACAAACAATCCGGTCCCGACGGTGCCCGCTCGGACGCCCGGTACGCCACGTTCGGCGAACTCACGACCACCCGCTGATATACAGGAGGCATGGCCACCGTCGTCGCGCTCAACGCGCACCCCGACGACGAGACCCTCATCATGGGCGGCACGCTGGCGAAACTCGCCGCCGCCGGGCATCACGTCGTCCTCGTCGTGGCCACCGACGGGATGATGCACGGCGACGACGAGCCGAACCCGGACCAGCGCCTGGACGAATTGCGCACCGCCGCAGCCGCGCTGGGGGCCGCGGACGCCCGCTGGCTGGGCTACGCCGACAGCGGCATGGGCGCCGAGCTGTACCCCGATCCGCCCGGCCGCGTCCGCCTGGCGCGGGCGGGCGTCGACGAGGCCGCGCAGCGGGTGGCCGCGATCCTGCGGGAGGAGCGCGCCGACCTCCTGGTGGGGTACGACGCCGCGGGTGGTTACCTGCACCGCGACCACCTGGCGGTCCACGCGATCGCCCGTCGGGCGGCGGCGCTCGCAGGCGTCCGCCTGGTGGAGGCGACGCTGCCGCGCGAGGCCCCGTGCGCGTGGTTCGCGCCCTGGGCCGACTGCGCCTCTGCTCGCCGTCGGCCGTGGCCGCCTCACGCTCCTGGTACACGCCGGCGCGGCAGATCACGCACCGGATCGACGTCCGGGACCAGATCCCGGCGAAGAAGCAAGCCCTCGCGGCGCACCGCACCGAACTCGCGAAGAAGAATCTCCTCGCGCGTGCACTGCGGGTGCTGATCCGCACTCCCACCCGCGTTCTCCGCCCCCTGGTGGGGACCGAGTACTTCGTCGACCCGTCGGCCACCGGCCGGTCCGACCACCTGTTCTGACCTGGCCGTTCCTCATTCGGCGGTGACTCCCGTTACCACCTATAGATCAACTGATCTATATTTAGATCATGCGATCTACGGAGACGTTCACCGAACAGGCCAGGCGTGAGCAGATCGTGGGCTGCGCCATCGAGACGATCGCCGAACTCGGCTACCCGCAGGCCTCGGTCCGCAAGATCGCCGACCGCGCCGGCGTCGCCATGAGCGTGGTGCTCTACCACTTCGGCGACAAGAACAGCCTCATCGAGGCCGTGTTCTCCGAGTGCTACCGCACGCTGATCGCGACCATGCTGCCCGCCGTCCAGGCGGCACCGTCGGCCTCCGCGAAGCTCGAGGCGCACATCCGGGCCCACCTCGGGTACCTGCGCACCCACCGGGCGCACCAGATCGCGATCACGGAGATCGGCACTGGGTTCCGCGGCAAGAACGGAGAGCGGGCCTGGGACCTGGCGGTCGATCCCGCGCACGCCGCGGCGCGGGCGGAGGTCGAACTCGACGTCATCCTGCGCGCCGGGATCGACGGCGGCGAGTTCCGCCCGGTCAACCCCGCGTCGCTTGCGTCCGCGATCCGCGGGGCGATCGGCGCCGCGATCCTCGGCGGCCTCGCCGACCCCGGCTTCGACCTCGACGGCTACGCCGACGACCTGGTCGACGCGTTCCTCCGCGCCGTCCAAGCGCCCTGACACCACCGGAAGTCAGCCACATGTCCCACGTCCTCATCGCCACGTACGGTTCCCGCGGCGACACCATGCCGCTCGCCGGCGTCGGCCTGCGCCTCCAGCAGGCCGGGCACACCGTCACCATCACCACCAACCACGAGCTCGACGCGGAGACCGCCGCCCTGGGCCTCGATGCGCGGCCCGTCGTCATCGACCTGGGAGAGGGCAGCGGGGAACCCTCACTCGCGGACGCCCTGGCGCTGGTCAAGCCCGCCGGCATCGAGCACCTCAGCCGCAACCTGCTCGATGCCGTCGACGACGTGCCCGCCGACATCGTCCTCGTCCACCCGTTCGCCGAGCCCGCCATGTACGCGTTCGCGGAGGCGCGCGGCATCCCGGCCATCGCCACGCGCCTGCAGCCGATCTCCGCCACCCGCGACCACCCGCCCAGCCTGATGGGCGCGTGGTCGGCCGGTGGGGCGATCAACCGCGGCACCGGCCGGCTCGCCGAGCGCACCGTCGACGCGCTGTACGGCGGCGTCGTCGCGGGCCTGCGCCGCGATCTGGGGCTGCCGAAGCGCTCCGCGCGCCGGCTCCGCGCGGACCGCTCGGCCGCGAACTCGCCCATCCTGCACGGCTATTCGCCAGCCGTCCTCCCTCGTCCGCGGGACTGGCGCCCCGGCATGGACGTCGTCGGGTACTGGTGGTCCCCCGTCCCCTCGAGGTGGGAGGCGCCGCCGGACCTCGAGGCGTTCCTGTCCGACGGTCCGCCGCCGGTCGTGATCGGCCTGGGCTCGCTCATGGTCTCCGCGCAGGAACGCGACCGCCTCTCGTCGGTGATCGACGAGGCGCTCGCCCGGGCCGGCGTGCGCGGCATCGTCCAGTCCGGCGGCGCGGGCCTGCGCGTCCCCGACCGCGACCGAGTCCTGAACATCGGCGCGGTCCCCTACGAGCACCTCCTGCCCCGCGCCGCGGCGCTCGTCCACTCGTGCGGGGCGGGCACGTCCGGGGCCGCCCTCCGCTCGGGCGTCCCGACGGTGCCCCTTCCCTCGCCCGGCGGCGACCAACTGTTCTGGGCGCGCCGCCTGCATGCGCTGGGCGCGGCCACCCCCGCTGCCGCGGACGAAGGTCACGGTTTCCACGCTGACGATGGCGATACAGGACGCCCTGTCCGACCCGTCGTATGGCGCCGCCGCGGCGGCCCTGAGCAGCGCGATCGTCGCCGAGGACGGTGCCGGGAAGGTGGCCGACGCGGTGCGCCGGGCCATAACGATCGAGTAACACGGCTAACGAACCGCGTTCCGCCGCGCGATCTCCCCCACGTAGGCCCTCGGGCCCCGACACGAGGAGGACGCATGCGAAACGCGACCCGCACCAACCGGATCCGTCGCGCGCTGGTGATACCGGCCGCGCTCGTTCCGATGCTCGGGCTGCTGCCCGCCGTGGCGTCGGCCGAGCCGACGAACCCCGCGCCGGCACCGTCGGCGCCCGCGACGACGACCACGACCACCCCGAAGCCGGCCACCCCGACCACGAAGCCGCCGGTGACGCTGCCGACGGAGACGAGCCCGACGAAGCCGACGACCACGCCGTCGCCCACGGTCACGTTGCCCACCGCACCCCACCGCCCGCCGACGACGGTCACGCCGCCGCCCCGTCCGGACCGGCTCACCACGGCCTCGGTCCAGATCATCGACGCCAAGACGCAGGGCGTCGGCGTGCCCGGTGCCACGGTCCGCGTCCAGGGATGCACCGGAGGCCCCGCGGCGACGTTGAGCCACGGCGGTGCGGCCACGGTGACGGGGACCTGTGTTCGCGCCACCATGGAGCGCATCCCCACCAACTGGCACCTGTCCGGGTCGTCCGTGCAGGTCAAGAACGCGAGCGACGGACGCGTCTTCTTCATCTTCTCCCTTGAGCGCGGCGGGATCGTGCCGCCGCCGACCACCACGCCGCCGCCGAACAAGAACGTCCGCTTCACGCTGTCCGCGCGCGATCAGGACGGGCGCGGCGTCGCGTCGGAGTACGCGGTCGCCGAGTGCGACACCTGGCGGCCGCTCGGCGGCGCCAGGACCGACAGCGCCGGGAACGGGGCGGGGTCTTCCCGCGCGACTGCGTCAGCGTCGTCCCGGTCGCGTGGCCGTCGTCGTGCGTGCTGCTCGGCCCCAACGCGTACTCGCGCGTCGAGGGCAACGGGACCAACCGGCTCGCCTTCCGGTTCCGCTGCGGCGTGACGATCCCGCCCGGCGAGGTCGAGACCGAGGGCACGCTGGTCAAGACCGACCGGATCACCGGCGCCCCGCTCGCGGGCGCGTCGTTCGTCATCTCGCGCTGCGGGTCCGACGAGGCGGTCCGCGCGGTCACCACGGGCGCGAACGGCGTGGCGGCGTTCGCCCTCCCGTCGGGCTGCTACAAGGCGACCGAGACGGCGGCGCCCGCCGGGTACCTCCGCGACACGGCGGCGGTCGCCTTCGAGGTCAAGCTCACGCCCCGGTTCGAGGTCCGCGTGACGAACTCGAAGATCGACGCGGGGCCGGTGGTGCGGAATCCAGATGTACGCGTGCCGATCGCGTCGGTCCCGTCCGGGCGGACGTTCTGATGCGGCGCGCAGCAGGCCTCGCCGTTGCCGCGGCGGCGCTCATCGCCCTCACGGGGTGCGGCAGCGTCGACGGGACGGCGGTGGCACCGTCATCGAACCCGAGCGCCCAGTCCGACCTGCGCCCGCCCGTGAGCGCGACGGCCACCGAGTCCAGCGCACCGGCCACGGTCACCGTCGGCGGCACGGACGCTCCGGTCGACGCGGTCGCGACCGACGCGCAGGGCGCGCTGTACCCGCCCACCGACGTCGCGCGCGTCGGGTGGTGGGTCGACTCCGCGCTCCCCGGCTCCGGCGCGGGCTCGATCGTGATCACCGGCCACGTCGACGACGCGCGGCAGGGCGACGGCTTCGCCAAACGCTTTTCGGCGCTCGCGCAGGGCGATCGGGTCACGCTGCGGGGCAAGGACGGTGCCACCGTCTCCTACCGCGTGACACGGACCGCCTCGGTCACCAAGGGGGCACTGCCGACCGACGACCTCAACCGGCTCGACGGCCCCGAGACGCTGATCCTGGTGACCTGCGGCGGCAGGTTCATCGGGCCGCCGCTGGGCTACGAGAACAACGACCTCGTGTACGCCGAGCGCGCCTGATCGACAGGACCGCTAGGGTCGTGAGTATGCGCATCGACCTCAGCGGGCGAACCGCTCTCGTGACCGGATCCACCCAGGGCATCGGCCTCGCCATCGCCGTCGGACTCGCTCGGGCGGGGCCCGGGTCGGGATCAACGGCCGCTCGGCGGAGCGGGTCGACGGTGCCATCGCCGCAGTCCGGGAGCAGGTGCCGGGCGCGGAGTTCGTGCCGGTCGTCGCGGACGTCACCGTCGAAGTCGAGGCCGAGCACGCGGTATCCGACCTCGGCGCGGTCGACGTCCTGGTCAACAACCTCGGCGTCTTCGGCGCCGAGGACCCGCTCGAGGTCTCCGACGACGAGTGGCGGCGCTACTTCGACGTGAATGTGCTCGCCGCGGTGCGCCTGACCCGGCTGCTGCTGCCCGGAATGATGGACCGCGGTTTCGGCCGGGTCCTCAACATCGCGAGCGACTCGGCGGTCGTGATCCCGGCCGAGATGATCCACTACGGCGTGTCCAAGACCGCGCTGCTCGGTGTGTCCCGCGGCTTCGCGAAGGCGGCCGCCGGTACCGGCGTCACCGTGAACTCCGTGATCGCCGGCCCGACGCACACGGGCGGCGTGGAGGACTTCGTCTACCAGCTCGTCGACGAGAAGCTTCCGTGGGACGAGGCGCAGCGCGAATTCATGCGGCTGCACCGTCCGCAGTCGCTGATCCAGCGCCTCATCGAACCCGAGGAGATCGCCAACATGGTCGTCTACCTCAGCTCGCCGCTCGCCTCGGCCACCACCGGCGGCGCCGTGCGGGTCGACGGCGGTTACGTGGACTCGATCCTCCCCTGAGTCTCAGGCCAGCTCGATGAGCTCCTGGTACTCCTCGTTCCAGTGGTCCTCGGTGCCGTCGGGCAGCAGGATGACCCGCTCGGGATTGAGCGCCTCCGCGGCGCCCGGATCGTGCGTCACCAGGACGACGGCGCCCTCGTAGGACCGCAGTGCCTCGAGCACCTGCTCGCGACTGACGGGGTCGAGGTTGTTCGTGGGCTCGTCGAGCAGCAGCACGTTCGCCGCCGACGACACGAGGCCGGCGAGCGCGAGGCGAGTCTTCTCACCGCCGGACAGGGTGCCCGCGGGCTGCTCCAGCTGCGGGCCGGTGAACATGAACGCGCCGAGCAGGCCGCGCAGGTCCTGCTCCCCCGCGTCGGGCGAGGCGTGCCGGATGTTGTCCCACACCGAGGCCTCGTCGTCGAGGGTGTCGTGCTCCTGCGCGAAGTAGCCGATCTTCAGGCCGCGGCCGGGTTCAAGTCCGCCCGTGTCCGGCGTCTCGACGCCCGCCAGCAGCTTGAGCAGCGTCGTCTTGCCCGCGCCGTTGAGGCCGAGCACCACGACGCGGGAGCCCTTGTCAATGGCGAAGTCGACGCCTGTGAAGATCTCCAGCGAGCCGTAGGTCTTGGTGAGGTTCTTGACCATCAGCGGCGTCTTACTGCACGCCGCGGGCGCGGGGAACTTGATCCGCGCCGTCTTGTCCTCGACGCGCACGTCGTCGAGCTCGCTCATCATCCGCTCGGCGCGGCGCAGCATGTTCTGCGCGGCCACGGCCTTGGTCGCCTTGGCGCCCATCTTGGCGGCCTGCACCCGCAGCGCACCCGCCTTCTTCTCGGCGTTGGCACGCTCGCGGCGGCGGCGCTGCTCGTCGGTGGCGCGGGCGTCGACGTACTTCTTCCAGCCCATGTTGTAAACGTCGGCCTCGCCGCGCACCGCGTCGAGGAACCAGACACGGTTCACCACGTCGGCGAGCAGGTCCACGTCGTGGCTGATCACGATGAGGCCGCCGTCGTGGTTCAGCAGGAACGTGCGGAGCCAGCCGATGGAGTCGGCGTCGAGGTGGTTGGTGGGCTCGTCGAGCAGCAGGGTCGTGTCGGACTTGCCGCCGGAACCGTCGGAGGCGGCGAACAGGATGCGGGCCAGCTCGACACGGCGGCGCTGGCCGCCCGAGAGCGTGCGCAGCGGCTGCTCGAGCACCCGGTCGGGCAGGGCGAGGCTGTTACAGATCCGCGCGGCCTCGGACTCGGCCGCGTAGCCGCCGAGGGACGAGAAGCGCTCCTCGAGGTTGCCGTACTTGCGCACCGCCGTATCGAGCTCGTCGCCGACCAGCTCCGCCATCCGGACCTGCTGCTTCGCCATCTGCGCCACGATCTGGTCGAGCCCTCTGGCGGAGAGCACGCGGTCCTTCGCGAGCACGTCGAGATCACCCTCGCGGGGGTCCTGTGGGAGGTAACCGACGTCGCCGCTCGAGATGATCCGGCCGGCGTAGGGTTCGCCCTCGCCCGCCAGAATGCGCATCGTCGTCGTCTTCCCGGCGCCGTTCCGGCCGACGAGCTCGATCCGGTCGCCCGCCTGCACGCGCAGATGGTCGCCCGGTGCGGTCAGCAGAGTGCGGACGCCGGCGCGCACTTCGAGGTCGGTCGCGGTGATCACAACGGTCCAGCTTACCGGTGCGACGGTCCGCTTCTCACCTCCGTTTCCGCCGTGGTGACAGTCGTCACCACACCGCCGGGTGCGGCACCCGCCGCGCCTCCGGAAACAGCACCCCGATTCTCGGAAACGCCGGCGCGGCGCCACGCGGCGCGGTCGGAGAGTGCGTCGAGCAGCGCTCGCATGCGGCTCATCCCGCGCCCGGCGTGAGGTCCCGGATCACCACCGCGACCGCGGAGGAGCGCGGATCAGGATCCACGGACACCGGCGGCGAGCTCCGCGGTCAGCGAACGGACGGCGTCGAGCGATTCCCCGGCGGCACTGACCAGGGCGGATCCGACGATCACGGCGTCGGCGTAGGCGGCGATCTCGGCGGCCTGCTCGGGAGCGCACCCCCAGGCCGACCCCGACGGGGATGTCGGACACCTCGCGCACGCGCTTCACGAGCGCGGGCGCGACGTTGTCGACCACGTCGCGCGCCCCGGTCACGCCCATCGTCGACGCCGCGTAGAGGAACCCCGACGACGCCTCCGCCGTCATCGCGAGACGCTCCGGGGTGGACGACGGTGCCGCGAGGAAGATCTTGTCCAGGCCATGACGATCGGCGGCCTCGATCCAGTCACCTGCCTCGTCCGGGATCAGATTCGGCGTGATCAGACCCTTGCCTCCCGCGGCGGCCAGATCCCGCGCGAACGCCTCGACTCCGTACTTGAGCACGGGGTTCCAGTACGCCATCACGACCGGGGCGCCGCCTGCCGAGGCGACGGCCTCCGCGTACGCGAAGACGTCGCGCACCCGGATGCCTCCGCGCAGCGCATCGTCCGCGGCCCGCTGGATGACGGGGCCGTCCATCACGGGATCGCTGTACGCGACCCCGATCTCGACGATGTCCGCGCCCGCCTCGACCATTGCAACGACGGTATCGATCCCGCCCTGCTTCGACGGATACCCGCACGGGAGGTAGGTCACCAGGGCCGCGCGGTCCTCCGCCCGGCACTGCTCGAAGACCGGTGCCAATGCGCTCACTTGTTCTCCCCCTCGGCGTTGCGGAACTCGGTGTTCAGCTCGGCGCCGACGATCTTCTGGCCCGTCACGGCGCCCTGGTCGTCGAGCAGTCCGAACCACTTGCCGGCGGTGTCCACATCCTTGTCGCCCCGGCCGGACAGGTTCACCACCACCACGGCGTCGGGGCCCAGCTCCGCCCCACCTTGAGTGCCCCCGCCACCGCGTGCGCCGACTCGATCGCGGGGATGATGCCCTCGGTGCGGCACAGCAGCGCGAAGGCGTCCATCGCCTCGACGTCGGTGATCGGGATGTACTCGGCCCGGCCGGACTCCTTGAGCCGCGCGTGCTCCGGTCCGACGCCCGGGTAGTCCAGCCCCGCCGAGATCGAGTGCGACTCGATCGTCTGCCCGTCCTCGTCCTGCAGCAGGTACGAGTAGGCGCCCTGGAACGCGCCGGGTGAGCCGCCGGTGAAGGTCGCGGCGTGCCGGCCGGTCTCGACCCCGTCGCCCGCGGCCTCGCACCCGACCAGGCGCACACCGTCGTCCCCGATGAACGGGTGGAAGATGCCGATCGCGTTGGAACCGCCGCCCACGCACGCGACCACGGCGTCGGGCAGGCGTCCGGCCTGGTCGAGCACCTGCGCACGCGCCTCCATCCCCACGATCCGCTGCAGGTCGCGGACCATGAGCGGGAACGGGTGCGGACCGGCGGCGGTGCCGAAGCAGTAGTAGGTGGTGTCGGCGTTGCTGACCCAGTCGCGCAGCGCCTCGTTGATCGCGTCCTTGAGCGACGCCGAGCCCGACGCCACCGCGATCACCTCGGCGCCCAGCAGCCGCATGCGGGCCACGTTGAGCGCCTGCCGGTCGGTGTCCACCTTGCCCATGAAGATCACGCACTCGATGCCGAGCAGCGCGCAGGCCGTGGCGGTCGCGACGCCGTGCTGGCCGGCCCCGGTCTCCGCGATCACGCGCGGCTTGCCCATGCGCTTGGCCAACAGCACCTGGCCCAGCACGTTGTTGATCTTGTGGCTGCCGGTGTGGTTGAGGTCCTCGCGCTTGAGGTAGACCTTCGCCCCACCGGCGTGCTCGTTCAGTCGCACGCACGGATACAGCGGGGACGGGCGCCCGGTGTACTGCCGCTGCAGCCGGTCGAGTTCATCGAGGAACTCACGGTCGCTGCGGACCTTCTCGAACTCGGCCGTGACCTCCTCGATGACGGCCATCAGCGCCTCCGGCACGTGCCGTCCGCCCCAGGGACCCCAATGGCCGGTCCCGTCCGGCTCGAAGGCCGATCGTTCGGACAGTCCGGTACTGGCGTTAGGCAGGCTCACACCGGCAATTATCCCCACACCGTCAAAGCGGATTCACGGCGCCGTCCGCACCGATGCGAAACCGCCCTCCCCGACGGCCGCATCGGCCACGCCCCGCCCCACCCAGCGGCGCCGCGCGCCTGAGCCCGGCTGCGATGATGAGCCCGTGCCCGACTGGACGTACCACCCCGTCGCCCCACTCGCCTCTCGCGTGCTGGGCAGGCGGCGAACCCGCCTCTGGGCACTCCGGTTCCTCGCGGTCCTCGTCAGCGGATTCGGCGGAAGCCGCTGGATCCCGGTCGTGTTCGACCATCCGGCGGTGCCGCCGCAGTGGCGCGGCCGATTCGGTGCGACCGTCCCGCTCGCCGTCGCCCGCGACGCGATCGCCGTGCTCCCGGTGCAGGGCGCCACTGTGATCGAGGTCTGCCCCGTCGCACTGGGCGACCTGGGAGCCCTGGCCTCGGCCACGGCCGCCCGACGGTGCGCCGTCGTCGCCCGGGTGCCGGCCGACGCGCCGCCGGAGCTGCTGACGGGCGTTGCCCCGCTCGTCGACCGGGTGATCGTGGGGACCGATCCCGGCGTGCGGTACCTCGTCCAGCAGGACGTCGCGGCGGCGGTGACGGCGCTCGCGGAGCCGGGCACCGTCGTGCTCGCGCGGCCGAGCGTGCTGCTCGACGCGGGGCCCGCGTGGTTCAACCGGGTGATCGAGGCGGCCACCCGACGACGCCCGCGCAGCGGATCGCCGAGGTGCCGCCGAATCCGCTCCGCTGGCCGGGCTGGGCCTGGGCCTGCTCGCGGCCGCGATCCTGATCGTGGCGGGCCTCGGCGCGGCGGCGATCGCCCTCGGGCCGGTCCTGCTGGGGTACGACCGGGACTACCTCGGCGTCGGCATCGACGCACTGCGCGAACCGAGCCCGAGCCTGGTCGAGTTCCTGCAGCACGACCGGATTAGCATGGCCGGCAACATGATCGGACTCGGAATCCTGTACGCCGGGATCTGCCACGGCGCCCTTCGCCGCGGGCGGGCATGGGCCAAGAAGGCGCTCGACTCTCGGCGTTCGTCGCACTGGGCACCCTGTTCTACTTCGTCGCCACCGGCTTCGTGGAGCCGCTGCACACCGCGGTCGTGGTGGTCCTGGGACCGATGATCGCCGCGACTCTGGCCCTGCCCACCCCGCCGCCGTCCTGGCAGTCCGTTCCCGACGGTGCCGAACGCGAACGCCGCGCCGCCCTCTGGGCCCAGCTCATCCTCATCGCGGCGGGCGTGGGACTGACCGTGGCCGGATGCACCATCTCCGTCGTCGGCCTGACCGACGTGTTCGTCCACACCGACCTGCACTACCTGGGCACGACCGCCGACGCCCTCCGCGATGCGAATCCGCGTCTCGTGCCGTTCATCGCGCACGATCGCGCCGGCTTCGGAGGAGCCCTGATCGGCTCCGGGATCGCCGTGACCACGGTGGCGATGTGGGGATTCAGGCGCGGCGAGGCCTGGGCGTGGTGGACGCTCCTCGGCGGCTTCGTCGCCGGAACCGCGCCCGCGATCGCGATCCACCTCGGCATCGGCTACACGACGTTCCTCCACCTGGCCCCGGTCTACCTCCTCGTAGCGGCCACCGTGCTGGCCTTCGCGCTGTGCCGCCCGTACCTCGTCAACGCGCGACCGAAGGCCGCTCCCCGGTCGCCGGCTGGTTCGCGGTCGCGCGGGCCACGAACTTGAACCGGTCACCGCGGTAGACGCTGCGCGTCCACTCCAGCGCGGCCCCCGCACCGTCGCGCCCCAGGCGGTGCACCATCAGCAGCGGGTGGCCGGTCGTGACGCCGAGCAGTTCGGCCTCGTTGGGCGAGGCGAGCGCCGTCTCCACCGTGTCCTCCACGGAGACGATCTCCCGCGAGTAGTGCACGCGCAGCGCCTCGTACAGCGACGCATGCTCGTCGAGCCGCGCGGCCAGCCCACGCAGCGGCCCTCGCAGGTGCGCCACTTCGATCGCGAGCGGCTCATCGTCGACGATGCGCAGCCGGGTGACGCGGTACACGCGAGCACCCCGGGTCAGTTCCAGCGCCGCCTGGGTATCGGCGTCGGCCGGGACGTGGTCGCAGGAGAGCACGCGCGAGGCGACCGTCCTCCCGTCGACCCCGAAGTCCTCGCTCAGGGACGTCAGTTGGCGCACCCGGACGACCTTGGGCGGCGCGACGTACGTGCCGCTGCCATGCTCACGACGCAGCACTCCCTCGGCGGACAACTCCGCCAGTGCCTTACGCAGCGTGGTGCGCGAGACGCCCAATTGGTCGGCGAGCCGGCGCTCGGCCGGCAGCGTATCGCCGTGCCCCAGCTCCTCGATCCGACGCTGGACCTCGATCTTCGCCCGGAAGTAGCGCGGGGTTCGGCGCGGCGCGCACCCGGAAGCGTCATATCCACCATGTGTTCCACATTACTCCTTGACGGTGCAAGTGGTCTATGCCACTCTTGTATCCACTCGATTGGTATAGACCAATCAGTGCCTGACCATAGGAGAGAACATGAGCAGTACGCAGGCTGCCGAGTCGAAAGCGGGCCTCGGTGTGCTCGTCGGTGTCGCCGCCGCGAGCCTCGGCGTCATCTACGGGTACGACACGTCCAACATCGCTGCGGCGAAGGACTTCATCCGGGACGACTTCGGCCTGGGCGACGGGATGACCCAGGCGCTGGCCACCGTCGTCGTGGTGGGCGAGATCCTCGGCGCCATCGTCGGCGGGTGGTTCGCCAACAAGGTCGGCCGCCGCAAGGCCATGATCTCGGTGGGGCTGGGCTACACGCTCTTCGCGCTGTTCGGCGCCCTCGCGCCGTCGGTCCCGCTCCTGCTGGTGGCGCGGTTCCTGCTCGGGCTCACCGTCGGCGTCTCGGTGGTCGTCGTCCCCGTGTTCGTCGCCGAGTCGGCACCGGCGAAACGGCGAGGCGCGATGCTGGTGGCCTACCAGTTCGCCACCATCGTCGGCATCATCCTCGGGTACGTCCTCGGCTACATGCTCGCGGGCCTGGGCACGACGTCCTGGAAGTGGATGCTCGGCGTCGCCGCGGTGCCCGCGATCATCGTCACCCTGCTGCTGCTCCGCCTGCCCGACACGGCCCGCTGGTACATGACCCGCGGTCGCGAGGGTGAGGCCCGCGCCGCCCTCGCCGCCGTCGAGCCCGATGCGAGCCCCGCCGAGATCGACTCCGAAATCGCCGAGATGCGTGCCCAACTCTCCGACGAGGCCGGCGGCAAGCTCGGCCAGCTGTTCCGCCAGCCCTACCTGCGCGCCACCTTCTTCGTGGTGGTGCTCGGCTTCTTCATCCAGATCACCGGCATCAACGCGATCATCTACTACAGCCCGGACATCTTCGCCTCGATGGGCTACGAGGGCAACTTCGGCAAGTACATGCTCCCGGCGTTCGTCCAGCTCTTCGGCCTACTCGCCGTGATCATCTCGATCTTCACCGTGGACAAGTTCGGCCGCCGCCCCATCCTGCTCGGCGGCATCGGCACCATGGTCCTCGCGTTCGCGGTGATGATCACGGCGTACCAGATGGCGGACGGCGACTTCAAGAGTCACGAGACCGCCGGAGTCGTCGGCTTCGCCGGCCTGGTGCTCGTCGTGATCGGCTTCTCGTTCGGCTTCGGCTCGCTGGTCTGGGTGTACGCCGGCGAGGCCTTCCCGGCCCGGCTCCGCGCGTACGGCTCGTCCGCGATGCTGACCTCCGACCTCGTCGCGAACGCCATCGTCGCGCAGCTCACACTCACGATGCTCAACAGCAGCCTGCTGGGCGGCACCGGCACGTTCGCGGTGTTCGGCGGCCTCACGGTGCTGGCCTTCCTCTTCGTGCTCAAGTTCGCGCCCGAGACCAAGGGCCGCAAGCTGGAGGACATCCAGCACTACTGGCAGAACAACGGCACCTGGCCGGTCGAGACCGGGAAGACGGGAGCGGTGTCGCAGTGAGCACGGCGGTGATCGGCCTCGACATCGGGGGCTCCAAGACGCAGGCGGTCCGCGCGGAGAACGGCGTGGTCGTGGCCGAGGCCCTCGCAGGCAGCGCGAACATCGCGTCCGTCGGCCAGGCAGAGGCCGGTCGCCAACTGGACATCGCGCTCGGCCGGCTCGGGATCGAGGACGTGGGCGCGGTGTGCGCGGGCGCGGCGGGCGTGGAGACGCCGGCGGGCGCGGCCACGCTGACCCGGTTGCTGGCCGACCGGATCCCCGGCGCCCGCATCCGCGTGGTGCACGACAGCCAGCTGATCCTGGCCGCCGCCGGCGTGCGCGACGGCATCGCCGTCATCTCCGGCACCGGGGCCGTGGCCTGGGGCCGCGCGGGCGAGAAACACGCCCGCGCCGGCGGCTGGGGTTACCTACTCGGCGACGAGGGCAGCGGTTACTGGGTGGCGAAGGAGGCGGTGCGCCGCACCCTCATCCGCCTGGACCGCGAGGAGCCCTCCGATCACCTCGGGCAGCAGCTCGCCGCGGACTGCGGCCTGCAGGCCACCGACGAACTGCTCGACCACTTCTACACCCAGCCGGAACGGCGGTACTGGGCCGGTCGGGCCCGGGTCGTGTTCGAACTGGCGCAGTCGGGCGACCCGGTGAGCACCGACATCGTCGATCAGGCGGCCATCGCGCTGACCGAGATCGCGAAGTCGGTGGCCGAACGGATCGAATCCACGGGCCCCGTCGTCCTGGCGGGCGGTCTCGCGGTGCATCAGCCCGCACTGCAGCGGCGCGTCCGGCACCACCTCGGTATGCGGGGTATCTCGGACCTGCGGGTGCTCACCGTGGACCCGGTGCGCGGCGCCATCCAGATAGCGCTCCGCGAACTGGAGCGGAAGACCGCGAAGTAGAACTAGCGCGCGGGGCGGGGGCAGCTGGGGTGCGACCCGGCGGTGACCAGATCGGCGACCGCGGAGCGCGGATCGCCGGCCGTCACCAGGCCCTCGCCCACGAGCACGGCGTCGGCTCCCTGGCCGGCGTAGGTCAGCAGGTCGTGGCTGTCGCGCACGCCGGACTCGGCGATCTTCACCACCGACGACGGCAGGCCGGGTGCGATCCTGCCGAACGTATCGGGGTCCACATCGAGGGTCTTGAGGTTGCGGGCGTTGACGCCGATGACGGACGCCCCCGCCTCGAGGGCGCGGTCCGCTTCGACCTCGGTGTGGACCTCGACCAGCGCCGTCATGCCGAGCGACTCGATCCGGTCCAGGAGCGAGACCAGCACCGCCTGCTCCAGCGCCGCCACGATCAGGAGCACCAGGTCGGCTCCGTGCGCCCGCGCCTCATGGATCTGGTAGGGCGAGACGATGAAGTCCTTGCGCAGCACCGGAATCCGGACCTTCGCGCGGACGGCGTCCAGATCGGCCAGGGAACCCTTGAACCTGCGCTGTTCGGTGAGCACGCTGATCGCGCGCGCGCCCCCGGCCTCGTACTCGGCCGCCAGGGCGGCGGGGTCGACGATGCCCGCCAGATCGCCCTTCGACGGGCTGGCGCGCTTCACCTCGGCGATGACGGCGATGCCGGGTTCGCGGAGAGCGGCGGCGGCGTCCAGCGCCGGGGTGGCGGCCTGGGCGGCGGCCTTCACGGCGGCCAGATCCAGCACGGCTTCCCGGGCTGCCACGTCCGCGCGCACACCCTCGATGATCGAGTCGAGAACAGTGGGTGAAGTCACGGCAGCGGGCCTTTCGTGGAGCGTGCGGCGTGCTCCAAGGTTATCCCTCCGGCCCCGGGCGGTCGGGCGCGGCCCCCTCACCGGTCCCGGTCGTCGGGTCGCCGCCGCCGTCGAGCGCGTCCCACAGTTCTCGCTCCGACGCCGGTTCGGCCGCCGCGCCGTCGAAGACCCGCTGCTCGAGCTCCGCGCGCCGGGCGGCCGGAGACTGGTACTTCGAGCCCATCCCGCCGCCCCGCGTTCCCCGCATGAGCAGCGCCGCCGCGACGACGGCCACGGCCGCACCGGCGACCGCCAGCAGCGGACCGGCGAGCACCTTGTCGGTCTCGCCGAGATAGTCCTTGCGCGCCAGATCGAGGATCGTCTCGATGTACCGCACATCGGGCTCCTGCGTCAGCACCTGCAGCGCGGGATAGCCCGTACCCACCGCCGACGCGGCGACGACGACGGCGACGACCGCCCGCGCCCACCCCTTCAGCGCGAGAGCGGCCGGGATCGCGGCCAGGAACACCAGCGGCAGGGCGTTGAGCGCCGGCGCCCAGGTGTGGCCAGCCACGTCCATCGTGCGCTCGGGCGAGAGACCGTCCGCGACGATCACGTGCATCCAGCTCATCCGGCTCGCGCCCCAGACCGCGCCGGCGGCGATGGCCAGCAGGACGCAGGCCACGGCGAGGTTGCGCTTCGCGTTCACGCTCGCACCTCCCCGACGCCCCGCAACGTGTTGGCGGCGGCGACCGCCTTGAGGGCCGCCAGCGCCTTGTTCCGCGACTCGTTGTACTCGTACTCGCCCACGGAGTCCGCCACCACGCCACCACCGGCCTGGACGTACGCCGTGCCGTCCTTGAGCACGGCGGTGCGGATCGCGATCGCCGTGTCGGCGTCCCCGGCGAAATCCAGGTAGCCGACGATGCCGCCGTACAGGCCTCGTCGGGTGATCTCGGCCTCGTCGATGAGCTCCATCGCGCGCACCTTCGGCGCGCCGGTGAGGGTGCCCGCGGGGAAGCACGCCGCGACGGCGTCGAGGGCCTGTTTGCCGTCGGCCAGGTCACCCGACACCGTCGACACCAGGTGCATCACGTGGCTGTACCGTTCGATCCTGCGGTAGTCGGTCACCCGGACGGTGCCCGGCGCGCACACCCGCCCGAGGTCGTTGCGGCCGAGATCGACGAGCATCAGGTGCTCGCTGTTCTCCTTCTCGTCGGCCCGCAGGTCCTTCTCGAGCAGCAGGTCCTCCTCCGGGGAGACGCCGCGCCACCGGGTGCCCGCGATCGGATGCGTCGTGGCGGTGCCGTCCGAGACCGTCACCAGTGCCTCGGGGCTCGATCCGACGATCGAGAACGCCAGCGAGCCGTCCGGCGCCGGGACCTGGAGCAGGTACATGTACGGGCTCGGGTTCGAGGCCCGCAGCACCCGGTACACATCGATCGGGTCCGCCTCGCTGGGTACGGAGAAGCGCTGGCTGGGCACCACCTGGAACGCCTCGCCGGCCTCGATGTCACCGACCAGCTTCTCGACGATCGCGCTGTACTCCTCGACGGTCCGCTGCGCCGTCACCGCCGGTTCGGGCCGGGTGAACGACGCGACGGACGACGCGAGCGGCGCGGCCAGGGCCGCCTCCATCCCGTCGAGCCGGGCGACGGCGTCGGCGTACGCCTCGTCGACCCGGTCGGCGGAGCCGTCCCAGTTCACCGCGTTCGCGATCAGGGTGATGGTGCCCTCGTGGTGGTCGATCGCGGCGAGGTCGGCCGCGAGCAGCCACACCATCTCGGGCAAGTGCAGATCATCCACGGTCGTGTCGGGGAGCCGCTCCAGGCGCCGCACGGCATCGTAGGCCAGGTATCCCACCATGCCGCCGTTGAGCGGCGGCAGCCCCTCGATCCGTTCGGAGCTCAGCAGGCGCAGCACGTCGCCGAGCGCCTCGATCGGATCCCCGCCCGACGGCGCGCCGGCGGGCGCCTTCCCGATCCAGGTGGCGGCACCGTCGACAACGGTGAGCGCGGCCGGTGCCGGGGCCCCGACGAACGACCATCGGCTCCAGGACTGGCCCGCGGCCGCGGACTCCAGCAGGAAGGTGCCCGGCCGCCCCGGCGAGCTTGCGGTACGCCGAGAGCGGCGTCTCGGCGTCCGCCAGCACGGTACGGATGACGGGGACCACGCGGTGCCGGTCCGCGAGCGCGCGGAACTCGTCTTCGCTGGTGGTGGCACCGTCGGGCGGCAGGTTCGGCTGGTGTGCGGTACTCATCGCGCTCCATTATCGCCATGCCGGTAGGTTCACAGCCATGCGCATCGGCCAGCAGGCCCCAGACTTCGCACTCCCCGACCAGACCGGCACCGTCCGGACCCTGTCCGAGCTCCGCGGCGACGGCCGGGCCGCGGTCTTCTTCTACCTGACCGCAGGGCTGCCGGTGTGCGTCGCCGAGGTCGGACGGTTCCGCGATGCGGCCGACGAGTTCGACCTCCGCGACACCGCCCGCATCGGCATCAGCGTCGATCCACTGCCCCGCACCGGCGCGTTCGCCTCGGTCATGGAGCCGGGGTTCCCGCTCCTCGCCGACGCCGGCGGCGCAGTCGCCGAGAGCTACGGCGTCAAGCGCGGACGGTTCGCGGTGGCCCGGGTCAGGCGGCAGACCTTCCTCATCGACACCGACGGTGCCGTCCTGCACATCGTGGTCGGCGAACTGCGCGCGGTGGCCCACGTCGAGGAGACGCTGGCGTTCCTACGCACCCTCAGCGCGTGAGAGTCACCGCTCGCGGGCGAGCAACACATCACTGTCGAAGCACGTGTGCGTGCCGGTGTGGCAGGCGGGCCCGGTCTGCCGGACGGTGAGAAGGACGGTGTCGCCGTCGCAGTCGAGGCGCACGTCGAGCACCTCCTGCACGTGCCCGGACGTCTCGCCCTTGACCCATAGCTGCTGCCGGGACCGCGAGTAGTACGTGCCCTTCCGGGTGGCGAGCGTGCGCGCGAGGGCCTCGTCGTTCATCCACGCCATCATCAGCACGTCGCCGGTGCCCTCCTCCTGCGCGATGGCGGCGACGAGACCGTCGGCGTTGCGCTTGAGCCGGGCGGCGATCCGCTCGTCGAGGCCGGTCATCGTCGCACCACCAGACCGTGCACGGCCATCTCGTCCTTGACCTGGCGGATCGTCATGTCCCCGAAGTGGAACACGCTGGCTGCGAGGACGGCGTCGGCGCCGGCCTCGACGGCGGGCGCGAAGTGGTCCACGCTGCCCGCGCCGCCGGACGCGATCACGGGGATGCCGACGGCGGCGCGGGCCGCGCCGATCATCCGCAGGTCGAACCCGGCCTTGGTGCCGTCGGCGTCCATGGAGTTGAGCAGGATCTCGCCCACCCCCAGTTCTTCACCGCGACAGGCCCATTCGATGGCGTCGAGGCCCGTGCCGCGGCGTCCGCCGTGCGTGGTCACCTCCACCCCGACGGTGTCGGCTCCTCCCCCTCGGGGACGGTGCGGGCGTCGACGGAGAGCACGATGCATTGGCTGCCGAACCTGTTGGACAGCTCGCGGAGCAGTTCCGGGCGACTGATCGCGGCGGTGTTCACGGACACCTTGTCGGCACCGGCGCGCAGCAGGGTGTCGACGTCCTCGACCGAGCGCACTCCGCCGCCGACGGTGAGCGGGATGAACACCTGCTCGGCGGTGCGGCGCACCACCTCCAACATGGTGCCTCGTCCGGAGCTCGACGCGGTGACGTCCAGGAACGTCAGTTCGTCGGCGCCCTGGGCGTCGTACGCCGCCGCGAGCTCGACGGGATCGCCCGCGTCGCGCAGGTTCTGGAAGTTGACGCCCTTGACGACGCGCCCGTCGTCGACGTCCAGGCACGGGATCACACGCACGGCCACCGTCATCGGCTGCGTCCTCCTTCGAAGGGGTCTAGTAGCTCAGGGTTCCGGAGTGGCCCGGGTCGCCACGGTAGTCCGACGGCGCGCCCACGGACCGAACGATAGCGAGCAGTTCGTCGTAGACGCCGGGGGCGCCCGCGAGCACCGAATCGGAGCCGACGTGCCAGTCCTCGCCGGCGAGGTCGGTGACCTGCCCGCCCGCGGCGATGACCAGCGCCGCGCCCGCGGCGTTGTCCCAGGCGTGGTGACCGAACACGACGGCGCCGCCCAGCGCGCCGGACGCGGTGTACGCCAGGTCGACGCCGGTCGACCCGAACTGCCGCACCCGCGCCACGCGCCGCGAGACCTCGCCGAGGATCGCGTAGCGGTAGTCGCCGGGGAAGTGCCCGTTGCTGCCGCGGCTGAAGCTGCCGACGGCGATCATGGCGTCGTCGAGCCCGGCGTCGCCGAGCGGCGGCAACGCCTCGCCGCGGTTGCGGACGGGGCCCGCCACGTGGCCCGCGAACGCGTCTCCGACGAGCGGGAACCACGCGAGGCCGGCGACGGGCCTGCCGTCGTGCAGGAGGCCGAGGAGGGTGCCGGTGGCCGGGTATCCGGCGGAGTAGTTGAAGGTGCCGTCGATGGGGTCCAGGACCCAGACGGTGCCCTCGTCGACGGCGGGCCCGCCGTACTCCTCGCCGTGCACGGGGACGCCGGTGGCCTCCGCGACGGCGGCGGTGATCCGCCGCTCCAGTTCGAGGTCCAGGTCGGTGGCGAAGTCGGCCGGCCCCTTGGCGACGGACGCGGGTGCACCGACGCCCTCGACGAAACGGGGCGCTGCGGCGTCGAGTGCTTCGCCGGCAAGGGCGAGGAGCCGGTCGGGGTCGGCGGTGAAGCCGGCCGGGAGCGAAGCCATCAGCCCGACACCGCCGCCAACGCCTCGGGAAGGGTGAACCTGTTGGCGTACAACGCCTTTCCGATGATCGCGCCCTCCACTCCCTCGTTCACGAGCGATGCGATCGCCGTCAGGTCCGCGAGCGCGGAGATCCCGCCCGAGGCGACGACGGGGGCGTCGGTCGCGGCGGCGACCGCCGAGAGCAGCTCCAGGTTGGGGCCCGTCAGCGTGCCGTCCTTGGAGACGTCGGTCACCACATACCGGCTGCAGCCGTCGTCGTTCAGCCGCTCGAGCACCTCCCACAGGTCACCGCCGTCGGTGACCCAGCCGCGGCCCCGCAGGCGCCACTGCCCGTCGATCCGCTTCACGTCGAGGCCGACGGCGATCCTGTCGCCGTACCGCGCGAGCGCACTCGCGCACCACTGCGGATCCTCGATCGCCGCCGTGCCGAGGTTCACGCGCGCGCATCCCGTCGCGAGAGCGGCCTCGAGCGACGCGTCGTCGCGGATGCCGCCCGACAGCTCGACCTTGACGTCCAACTCGCCGATGACCTCTGCCAGGAGCTCGCGGTTGCTGCCCTTGCCGAACGCCGCGTCGAGGTCGACGAGGTGGACCCACTCGGCGCCGTCGTTCTGCCAGGCGAGGGCGGCATCGCGCGGCGACCCGTAGGACGTTTCGCTGCCCGCCTCCCCCTGGACCAGGCGCACGGCCCGGCCATCGGCGACGTCGACTGCGGGAAGAAGTACCAGACTCACGGGACCAGCTTAGTGCCCGGCGTCATCCGGGTTTCCCCGCTCCTGCTCGCGCGCGGCGCGCCCCACGATCCGGGTGGAGACGAACCCCATGGCCGCGACCGCCCCGATCAGCCCGATCGCCACGATCAGCAGCCCGACGGCGGGTCCGGGGCGCAGGACGTTGAGCAGCAGTACCGTGACCGCGAGCACCGCGACGGCCGCCCCGAGCGAGAACAGCGCCAGCCTCCCGAGCGACAGCCCGCGCCGGCCGGTCACAGGCGGCCCACCCAGTTCTTCAGGAGGACCGCGCCCGCGTCGCCGCTCTTCTCGGGGTGGAACTGGGTCGCCCACAGGGGGCCGTTCTCGACCGCGGCCACGAACCGACCTCCGTGATCGGCCCACGTGACTTTCGGGGCGCGGATGTGATCGGCGATGTCGAGCTCCCAGCGCTGCACGGCGTAGGAGTGCACGAAGTAGAAGCGGGTGTCGGAGTCGGTGCCGGCGAACAGCGCCGACCCCTCGGGGACCTCGACGGTGTTCCATCCCATGTGCGGAACCACCTGCGCCTGCAGCCGTTCGACGGTGCCGGGCCACTCCCCGCAGCCGTCTGTCTCGACACCGAACTCGATGCCGCGCTCGAACAGGATCTGCATGCCCACGCAGATGCCGAGGACCGGGCGGCCGCCCGCGAGCCGCTCGCCGATGATCCGATCCCCCTGGACCGCCTTCAGTCCGGCCATGCACGCCTCGTAGGCGCCGACGCCGGGTACCAGCAGCCCGTCCGCCGCGAGCGCGATCTTCGGGTCCGCGGTGACGGTGACCTCCGCCCCGGCCCGTTCCATCGCACGATGCGCGGACCGGATGTTGCCGGAACCGTAATCGAGGATCGCCACCGTCTTCATGCCGTCCAGCCTAATCGGCCATGCTGGTGCGGTGACGAACCACCACGGAGGCTCACCGCCACCTGCGGCGCATCCCACGGATCCGGACCCGGTGCGCGCCCGGTTCTCCTGGACTCCGCCGGCGGGCGCCGATCTCGGCGGCGTCTACCTGTGGGCCAATCGACTGACCGACAAGCGGCACGCCGCCCGGGGCATGATGCACCGCCGGCCCGACGGGTCGTGGTCACTCTCCCTCGACGTCCCGCGGGACGTCATGGCCACCTACCGGATCCTGCCGCTCCCCCACGGCCACCCGGCCCTGCACGACGGTCCGCTGCCGCCGCCGCGGGAACTGTTGCGGCGCGCGTTGATCGACGGGACGAACCCCGCGGCCGCCGCAGGATCACCGTTCGGCTCCGTCCTCGTCGGCCCCGGCGCGCCGGGCGTCGACGCCTGGACCGCGCGCGACCGCGCACCGTCGGAGCACGTGGACCTGACCGGCGACAGGCCGGTGCGCTGCCGTCTCGCCGCGCCTCGTGGAGAGGGTCCTGCGGACCTGCTGGTCGTCTTCGACGCCGATTCGTGGTTCGACCGGTTGCGCCTACCCGACGTCCTCGCCGCCGCGGGCCGACGGTGCGCGGTGCTCGGAATCGACTCCCCGCCGAACCCGGTGCGCGGCTGCGACTCCTGGGAGACCATGACGCCCTGTTCGCGGCGATCCGGGACGCGCTCGTGCGGGCTCGACGCGGGCGCGGCGACACGGGGAGGACGATCGTGGCGGGCCAGAGCCTGGGCGGCGTGGCAGCACTCGCGTTCGCGGCCGCGCATCCAGACGTCGTCGACCAGGTTCTCGCGTACTCGCCGTCGGTGTGGTGGCGCCCCGGCCGCACCGCGCGGCCCTCCGACGTGACCGCCCGCGAGGACTGGATCCACGCCCTCGTGGCCGGCTGCCCCTCCGGCGCGTTCGGGATCCGCCTGGCGTCGGGGCGGTTCGAGGAGGAGCTCACACCGGGGGTGGCGGCGCTCGCCGACACGGCGCGCACCGCGGGCCACGACGTCTCACACACCGTCTACGCCGGGGGCCATGACGAGGTGTGGTGGGCGGCACTGCTTCTCGACCACCTCACCTCGGCGTGATGTCCCGGCGCTACAGCTCGCGCGCGCCGATCAGGGCGTCGGAGATGATTCCGGTGGCGCGCTCCAGCGCGGGGATCGCGCGCTCGACGAAGTCGTCGCCGAGCCGCGAGACCGGGCCGGAGATCCCGACGGCCATCGGCGTCGGGGCGCCGGGGACGGCCATCGCGTAGCCCCGCACGCCCACTTCCTGCTCCTCGTCGTCGATCGAGTAGCCGCGGGCGCGCACCTTCTCCACCTCCGCGAACACCCCCGAGAGGGTGCTGACGCTGTGCGGCGTGGGCGCGGGGATGCCGGCCTGGCCGACGAGCTTGACGATGCGGGCGTCGTCGAGTTCCGCGAGGACCGCCTTGCCGACCCCGCTGTTGTGCAGGTTGACCCGGCGGCCGGCCTCGTTGTTCGTCCGCATGCTGTGTTGCGACGGCACCTGGCCGGTGTAGATCACCATGTCGCCGTCGAGCACCGCGAGGCTCGCGGTCTCCTCGAGCTCGTCGACCAGGGCCTGCAGGACGGGGACGGCGACGGCGCCGAGCTGACGGTTCGCGACCTCGCCGAGCCGGATGAGCCTGGGGCCGAGGGCGTAGCGGCGGTTCGGCAACTGCCGGACGTAGCCGATGCCGACGAGGGTGCGCAGCAGCCGATGAATCGTCGGCGGCGGCAGGGGCGTACCCGCCGACAGTTCGCTCAGCGAACACTCACCGCCGGCGCGCCCCATGAGTTCGAGCAGTTCGAACGCGCGCTCCACCGACTGCACACCAGTGGTCGATTTCCCCGCCATCGTCGCCCCTATCGCCGGATCGATTGTTCGTTCCATACGAGATTACGCACATCGATTCCACACTGTGTTCCGTATTGCGGGAACTGTCGCAAGCACAACTGACGAGGCGACGTGCGCGGCAAGCGTTGCCGCGCGGGCGAAATCGGCGGCGATGCGGTTCAGCGGTCTGCTTGACACCTCTCCGAAGGCGTGTTTCACTCGACGTGACCGGAATCACATTTCCGGAGGGCGGAACGCAATCTGCGCCGCCCGAAGCGATCGCCCTCCGCTTCGTCATCGATCACCCCGGCTTCGCCGCCGCTCCACCCGGGATATCTGACCGGATGCGACTCGCACCTCACGAATCGGACCCGAGAGGACCACTCATGACCAGATCCGCCGCCGACGCCGCCGAGGAGCGCGTCGACCCACCCGAGCCCGCGCAGCGCGGCACGCAGCTGCTGGATCGCTTCTTCGAGATCACCCGGCGCGGCTCCACCGTCCCGCGCGAGATCCGCGGCGGTCTCGTCACGTTCGTGGCGATGGCGTACATCGTCGTGCTGAACCCGCTGATCCTGAGCAGCTCCTCGGACGCGGCGCAGGGCACCCTCGGGTTCATGCAGGTCACAGCCGTGACCGGCCTGACCGCGGGCGTGATCACCATCCTGTTCGGCGTGGTCGCCCGACTGCCGTTCGCGCTGGCCGCGGGGCTCGGCATGAACTCGTTCCTCGCGGTCGCGGTGGTCAAGGACGTCACCTGGCCCGAAGCGATGGGGCTCGTGATCATCAACGGCGTGATCATCGTGGTGCTCGGCGCCACGGGCATCCGCACCGCGATCTTCCGCGCCGTCCCCGCCGAGCTGAAGACCGCGATCACCGTGGGAATCGGCCTGTTCATCGCCTTCATCGGGTTCGTCAACTCGGGCTTCGTCACGCGCACCCCCGCCGGCCCACCGGTCCAGCTGGGCCACGACGGCTCGATCGACGCCCTCCCCACGGCCGTCTTCATCTTCGCCCTCCTGCTCATCGCGGTCCTGGTGTCGCGCCGCGTCCCCGGCGCGATCCTCATCGGCATGATCGTCGCCACGGTGGCCGCGATCGTGGTGCAGCACTTCGCGAAGCTCGGCACCGTCGGCGACCCCACGCACCCCGACCCGAAGGGGTGGAACCTCAGCGCACCCGAGCTCCCCGGGCAGATCGTGGCCCTGCCCGACTTCAGCCTCATCGGCCAGTTCGACCTCTTCGGCGCCTTCGAGCGGGTGGGCGCCCTCGCCGCGACGATGCTGGTGTTCACGCTGGTCTTCACCAATTTCTTCGACGCCATGGGCTCGATGACCGGGCTCGCGCGGCAGGCGGGGCTGGGCCGGCCCGACGGGACGTTCCCCCGCATCCGTTCGGCGTTCGTCATCGAGGGCACGGGCGCGGTCGCCGGCGGCGCGGCGTCGGGCTCATCGAACACGGTGTTCGTCGACTCCGCGTCGGGCATCGCCGAGGGCGCGCGCACCGGCCTCGCCGCCTGCGTGACCGGAGCGTTGTTCCTGGTCTCGATGTTCTTCGCACCGCTGATCGGCGTGATCCCGATGGAGGTCGGCGCGGCCGCGCTGGTCGTGGTCGGCTCGATGATGGTCGCCCAGATCCGCGAGATCGACTTCACGCACTTCTCCGTCGCCCTCCCCGCCTTCCTCACGATCGTGACGATGCCGCTGACCTACTCGATCGCCAACGGCATCGGCGTCGGCTTCATCACGTGGGCGCTGCTGAGCCTGTTGAGCGGCCGCGACGAGAAGGCGCACTGGCTCCTCTGGGCGGTGTCCGCCGGATTCATCCTCTACTTCGTCCGCGGGCCCATCACAGCGCTCCTGGGCGGTTGACCTGCACCGATACGGATCGGACGGCGAGGCGTTCACGCCCTTCGAATCCGTGATGCGGAAACCCGATTCCGAAACGGGCTTCCCAATGTGAGCCCCGTCACGTAATATGAACGCACTGGATCGTGTTCGCATGGAAAACCAGCGATCCAGCTCAGCCTCGCAAACCATGCCTGTCCGAGCCGTGTTCAACGGTTCAGTAGGGATGCAGCGGTGATCGAAACGCTGACCGGATGTCATGTGACAGTCAACGGCGACTCCCGCCCGTTCTCGGGCCCCGCGTGGACGAGCGCACTGGATTGGCTCCGAGACCAAGGATTGACCGGCGCCAAGGAGGGTTGCGCCGAAGGCGAGTGCGGAGCGTGCTCGATCCTCGTCGCCCGCCCCGGCGACCCGGACGATCCGAACGATAAGACCAGGTGGACGGCCATCAACGCCTGCCTCACCCCCGCCGCCGCACTGGCCGGCCAGGAGGTGATCACCTCCGAGGGGCTCGGCGAGCCGGACCGGTTGCACCCCGTGCAGCAGGCCATGGCCCTGCGGGGAGGTTCCCAGTGCGGTTACTGCACACCGGGCTTCATCTGCAGCATGGCCGCCGAGTACTACCGGCCGGACCGCTGCCCCGACTCCACCGTCGCGCCCACGGACTCCACGGCCCCCGACGCCGAAAACGGCGACGACGAGCACGGGCCGAACGGCTTCGACCTGCACTCCCTGTCCGGGAACCTGTGCCGCTGCACCGGCTATCGGCCGATCCGGGACGCGGCGTACGGCCTGCCGTGCGCACCCGCTGCCGACGACCCCCTCGCCGCCCGGCGCGCCGAACCCGCCGCCACCGCGGACGACACCGTCGTCGAGATCAACGGCACCGGAGGTCGATTCGTCCGACCGACGGCCCTGGCCGGCGCCCTGGACATCCTGGCCGACGCCCCTTCCGCGGTCCTCGTCGCCGGTTCCACCGACTTCGGGGTCGACGTCAACCTCAAAGGCCGCCGGGAACCGCTGGTGGTCGCTATCGACCGGCTCCCGGAGCTACGGGAGCTGCGCGTCGACGACGGCGCGGTGGAGATCGGCGCCGCCCTCGCCCTGTCCGAGATCGAACGCCGCCTGGCCGGCCGGATCCCGTTGTTGGCGCAGGTCTTCCCGCAGTTCGCCTCCCGGCTCATCCGCAACGCCGCCACCCTCGGCGGCAACCTGGGCACGGGCTCGCCGATCGGCGACACCCCGCCGGCCCTGCTCGCGCTCGAGGCGCAGCTCGTCCTCGCCTCCAGGGAGGGCGAGCGCACCGTCGAGCTGGCGGACTACTTCACCGGATACCGCCGGACGGTGCGCCGGCCGGACGAGCTCATCAAGGCCGTCCGGATCCCGCTCCCGCTCAGTCCTGTGACCGCGTTCCACAAGATCGCCAAACGACGCTTCGACGACATCTCGAGTGTCGCAGTGGCGTTCGCCCTGACGATCGACGACGAGGGCCTCGTCACCCGCGCCGCGATCGGGCTCGGCGGCGTGGCGGCGACCCCGCTGCGCGCCGTCGCGACCGAGCAGGCGATCCTCGGCCGCCCGTGGTCCGCCGCCACGGTGCGCGCCGCGGCGGAGGTCCTGCGCGCGGAGGGAACGCCGATGGGCGATCACCGCGCCTCGGAGCGGTACCGCACCGCCATGCTGGGACGTTCCCTCGAGAAGCTGTTCGCCAACACCACGACCGGAGCGGAGCCGTCATGAGCCACCTGTCCGAGCGCCCGGCGAATGCCGTAGTCGGGCAGGAGATCCCCCACGAGAGCGCCGTACTGCACGTCACGGGTGCGGCCCTCTACACGGACGACCTGGTCGGGCGCACGCGCGACGCGCTGCACGCGTACCCGGTGCAGTCCGACCGGGCCCACGCGCGCATCGTCGCGCTGGACACCGCTGCGGCGCTCCGCGTCCCGGGCGTCGTCCGCGTGCTGACCGCCGCCGACGTCCCGGGCGTGAACGACGCCGGCGTCAAACACGACGAGCCGCTCTTCCCCGAGGACGAGGTCATGTTCCACGGCCACGCCGTCTGCTGGGTACTCGGCGAGACCCTCGAGGCCGCCCGGCTCGGCGCGGCCGCCGTCCGCGTCGAGCTGGAGCCGCTCCCCTCGCTGATCACGCTGCGCGACGCCATCGCCGCCGAGAGCTTCCACGGAGCCCGCCCGACGGTGCGCCGCGGCGATCCCGACGCGGGCTTCGCGGCGGCCGAGCACGTCTACTCCGGCGAATTCGAATTCGCCGGCCAGGAGCACTTCTACCTCGAGACCCACGCGGCCCTTGCCCAGGTGGACGAGGCCGGGCAGATCTTCGTGCAGTCGAGCACCCAGCACCCGTCGGAGACGCAGGACATCGTGGCCCACGTGCTCGGGCTGCCCAGCAACGCCGTCACCGTCCAGTGCCTCCGTATGGGCGGCGCGTTCGGCGGCAAGGAGATGCAGCCGCACGGCTTCGCGGCCATCGCCGCGCTCGGCGCCGTGCTGACGGGACGGCCCGTCCGCCTGCGGCTGGACCGCACGCAGGACATGACGATGACCGGCAAGCGACACGGTTTCCATGCCACGTGGCGGATCGGGTTCGACGGTGCCGGCCTCATCACCGCGCTCGAGGCCACGCTCACCGCCGACGGTGGCTGGAGCCTCGACCTGTCCGAACCCGTCCAGGCGCGCGCGCTGTGCCACATCGACAACGCGTACTGGATCCCCAACATCGCCGTCCACGGACGGATCGCGAAGTGCCACAAGACCTCGCAGACCGCGTTCCGCGGCTTCGGCGGTCCACAGGGCATGCTGGTGATCGAGGACATCCTCGGCGTCTGCGCCCCGCGACTCGGGCTCTCCGCCCGGGAACTGCGGCGCCGCAACTTCTACGGCGACGGCCAGACCACGCCGTACGGCCAGCCGGTCCGCCACGCCGACCGCGTCCGGACCGCGTGGCAGCAGGTCATCGAGACGGGCGGGATCGAAGCACGCGAGGCGGAGATCGCGGCGTACAACGCCGCTCATCCGCACACCAAGCGCGCGCTGGCGATCACGCCGGTCAAGTTCGGCATCTCGTTCAACCTCACGGCCTTCAACCAGGCCGGCGCCCTCGTCCTGGTCTACAAGGACGGATCGGTGCTCATCAACCACGGCGGCACCGAGATGGGCCAGGGGCTGCACACCAAGATGCTCCAGGTCGCCGCGACCACGCTCGGCGTTCCGCTGCAACGGGTCCGGCTCGCGCCGACGCGGACCGACAAGGTGCCGAACACCTCCGCGACGGCCGCCAGCTCCGGCGCCGACCTCAACGGCGGCGCGGTGAAGAACGCCTGCGAACAGATCCGCGGTCGCCTCGCCGCCGTGTCCGCGACGATGCTCGGCACCAACCCCGCCGACGTCCGGTTCTCCGACGGCCTGGTCAGGGGCCTCGGCGTCGCGTCCGAGGAACTCACCTGGGAGGAGGTCGTGCACGCCGCCTACTTCCAGCGGGTCCAGCTGTCGGCCTCCGGCTACTACCGGACCGAGGGCCTGCACTGGGACGCGAAGTCCATGCAGGGCGAACCCTTCAAGTACTTCGCCTACGGGGTGGCCGCCAGCGAGGTCGAGGTCGACGGGTTCACCGGCGCGTACCGGCTGCGCCGTGTCGACATCGTGCACGACGTGGGTGATTCGTTGTCCCCGCTCATCGACCTCGGCCAGATCGAGGGCGGGTTCGTCCAGGGCGCCGGCTGGCTCACCCTGGAGGACCTGCGCTGGGACGAGAGCGACGGCCCCACGCGCGGACGCCTGCTCACCCAGTCGGCCAGCACCTACAAGCTCCCGAGCTTCTCGGAGATGCCACCCGACTTCCGAGTCGCGCTGCTGGACAAGGCGCACGAGGACGGTGCCGTGTACGGCTCGAAGGCCGTGGGCGAGCCGCCGCTGATGCTCGCGTTCTCCGTGCGCGAGGCCCTGCGCCAGGCTGCGGCTGCGTTCGGGCCGCCCGCTACGAGCGTCGAGCTGGCATCGCCCGCGACGCCGGAGGCGGTGTACTGGGCCATCGAGTCCGCTCGCGCGGGCGGGCCGGAGCGGAACGGGCACCGTCGGGACGCGGAAACGGTCGGGACCGCCCGGACCGCACCGGCTCCCGCGCCCATCGGCTGATCGCCATGACCTGGCTGGCCGATGCCACCCGCCTCCGCGCACAGCGCGTCCCCGCCGTGCTGATCACCCAGATCGGCGTCCGGGGGCACGCACCGCGCGAGGCGGGCGTGAAGATGATCGCCACTGCGGAGGGCGAATTCGGCACGATCGGGGGCGGCAACCTCGAGATGACCGCCGTCGACCGGGCGCGCGAAATGCTTCACGACGGGGTCTCCGTCCCGGAGACCCTGACACTACGACTCAACGACAAGGCCCGGACGCAGCACGGGCGGCAATGCTGCGGAGGTGAGGTGGTGGTGGTGTTCGAGCCGCTTCCGGTGGTGCCCGCGGTCGCGATCTTCGGGATGGGACACGTGGGCCTCGAGCTCGCGCGGATCCTGTCCCGGCAGGACGTCGAGCTGTACCTCACCGATTCCCGGCCGGAGCAGGTCGCCGCCGCCGGGCGGCTGGAGCCGGGCGAGGCCACCGTCCACGTGCATCACTCGATGCTGCCGGAGGACCTGCTGGCCGAGCTACCCCCCGGCAGCCACGTCCTCATCATGACCCACGACCACGCGGAGGACTTCAGCCTCTGCGATCAGGCACTGCGCACGCCCGGGCTGGGCAGCGTCGGACTGATCGGCTCGTCGGCCAAATGGACCCGGTTCCGCGCGATGCTCGCCGAATCCGGGCACGCCGCCGACGCCATCGACAGCATCCAATCCCCCATCGGGATCAGCACCCTCGCCGGCAAGCACCCCGCCACCATCGCGGTGAGCGTCGCCGCCGACCTGCTCGCCCGGTTCCTCGCCGTTCAAGGAGAACGACCATGATCATCTACCGCAGCCGCGTGCTGGACACCCCGGACGACCCGTTCACCGGCGGGTGCCTCCGATCCGACGACGACGCCGGCATCGTGGTGCAGGACGGCGTGATCGTCGACCGCGGCGACTTCCGCGCCGTCGCCGGCCGCCACCCGGCGGCCGAGATCCACGACCTCCGCGACGGCGTCCTGCTCCCCGGCATGGTCGACACCCATGTGCACTACCCGCAGGTCCGGGCGATCGGCGGGCTCGGCATGCCGCTGCTCGACTGGCTGCAGAAGTGCGCGCTGCCCGAGGAGTGCGAACTCGCCGACCCCGAGTACGCCCGGGTCGTGGCGCGGGAGTTCCTCACGGGCCTCACCTCCGCCGGCACCACGAGCGCGTTGGTGTTCGGCTCCCACTTCGCGGACGCCGTCGACATCCTGTTCAGCGAGTCCGACCGGGTGGGCGCCCGGGTGACCGCGGGTCTCGTCACGAGCGACCGCAACCTTCCCGAACCACTGCTGAGCACACCCGAACGCTCGTACGACGAGGGTCGCAAGCTGGCCGAGCGATGGCACGGCCACCGCCGCCTCCGATACGCCGTCACCCCGCGGTTCTCCTACTCGACCACCCCGGAGATGCTCGCCAGCGGAGCCGCGCTCATGCAGGACGTCCCGGGACTGTGGTTCACCTCCCACATCAACGAGAATCCCGCGGAGATCGCCGCGGTGATCGACCAGTTCCCCGGCGCGAGGACGTATCTCGACACCTACCACCGGCACGGCCTCGTGCACGAGCGGTCCGTCCTGGCGCACAACGCCCACCCGACGGATACGGAGCTCGCCCTGCTGGCGAGCACCGGCGCCGCGGTGGCCCACTGCCCCACCTCGAACTCCGCGCTCGCCAGCGGATCGTTCCCGTTGCGCCGGCACCTGGCGCACGGCGTCCGAGTCGCCCTGGGCTCGGACGTGGGTGCGGGCAGCGGCTTCTCGCTGTTCAAGGAGGGCCTGCAGGCGTACTTCATGCAGCAACTGCTCATGTCCGACGGAGTGCCGCTCACCGCGGCACACCTGCTGCACCTGGCCACCCGCGCGGGCGCGCTCGCCCTGGGGCTCGACGAGGTCGGCGATCTGTCCGTCGGGCGGCAGTTCGACGCGATCCTCGTGCGGCCGAGCGCAGGACAGCCGCTCGACGTCTGCCTCCGTCGCGCCGAGTCGGCCGACAACGCCCTCGCCAAGATCTTCTCGCTGGCCACCCCGAGCGATGTCGCGCGGGTCTGGATCGGCGGCGACGAGATCGCCGCCTGACCTCGCGGCGCAGCGGATCGCCGAACCCTTGTGGGCACCGCCGCAGCGGCGTAGACTCCACCATACGGAATTACTCTTCCATTTACCTGCCGGAGGTCCCATGCCCAGCCGCTCGCTCACCGATGCCGCCCTGGCCGCGATCGACAACCGCCTGGCCGAGACCGACCAGCTCCTCGCCCGCGCCTATCCGGGCGACGACGGGCGACGGCAGCCGGTGCACACCGTCTACCTGCCGGCCGATCGGTTCACTCCCGACACCACGCAGGAATGGGGCGAGCGGGCGCTCGCCGCGGCGGACGCCGCCGGCGGCCTGGACGTGGTCGCGCGCACCGTCGGGCTCGACGACCCGAGCCTGCCGGACCTGGTGCGGCGCAAACTGACCGACGAGCCCATCGAGGACCTGCGTCTCGACTTCGAGGACGGGTACGGCGACCGCGGCGACGATGCGGAGGACGCCGATGTCGCCACCGCCGTGGACGCCGTAGCGAAGGCCGTCGCCGGCGGCACCGCGCCGTTCATCGGCATCCGGTTCAAGTGCCTCGAGGCCGCGACTCGGACCCGCGGTCTGCGCACGTACGACCTGTTCGTGAGCGGCCTCGCCGCGGTCGGCCCGCTGCCGGACGGCCTGACGATCACACTGCCGAAGGTCACGACGGTCGGCCAGGTGGCCGCCATGGTCGAGGTGGCCCGCGGCGTGGAATCCGCACTGGGACTGCCGGAACGGCAGCTGACGTTCGAAGTGCAGGTCGAGACGCCGCAGGTGATCCTGGGCGCCGGCGGCACCGCCCCGGTCGCCGCACTGCTCCACGCCGGAGACCGCCGCGTGACGTCGCTGCACTACGGCACCTACGATTACTCGGCGAGCCTCGGCATCGCGGCCCAGTACCAGTCGATGGAGCACCCGGCGGCCGACCACGCGAAGAACGTCATGCAGCTCGCGGTCGCCGGCACCGGCGTGCACCTGTCCGACGGCTCGACCAACATCCTGCCGATCGGCGAGCCCGATCACGTCGCCGACGCGTGGCGCCTGCACGCGCGCCTGGTGCGCCGCCACCTCGAGCGCGGGATCTACCAGGGGTGGGACCTGCATCCCGCCCAGCTCGTCACCCGGTTCCTCGCGACCTACGCCTTCTATCGCGACGGCTTCCCGGCCGCCGCTACGCGACTGCGGAACTACGTGCACCGCATCGATTCCGCGATCCTGGACGAGCCGGCGACGGCCCGGGCACTCGCCTCCTTCATCCACCGCGGCGTGACCTGCGGGGCCGTCACCCCCGCCGAAGTCGCCTCGGCCGCCGAGGTCACCGTCGAGACGGTCCGCGACCTCGCCCTGAACCGACCCACCACCACCCAGCCCGAGGAGAACCGATGAGCACCGTAGCGACGACGACCGCCCCCTTCTACTACTCGCCGCAGGGCGGCCACCCGCCGCAGACGGACCTGCTCACCGATCGTGCCATCGTCACCGAGGCGTACACGGTGATCCCGCGCGGCGTCATGCGCGACATCGTGACCTCGGTGTTCCCCGGCTGGACGAACACCCGCGCATGGGTTCTCAACCGCCCCGTCGCAGGCGGGTCGACGACCTTCGCACAGTCCATCGTCGAGGTCGCGCCCGGCGGCGGGTCGGAGGCCCGGAGCCCCAGGCCGAGGTCCAGAGCTTCCTGCTGCTGACGCAGGGCGCATTGCAGGTGACCATCGCCGGTGAGGCGCACGACCTCACCGAGGGCGGCTACGCCTACATCCCCGCCGGCACCGAGTGGTCGGTCGCGAACACCGCCGACGGAGCCGCCGTCTTCCAGTGGATCCGCAAGCGCTACGAGCCGCTCGCCGGGTACACGCCGAAGCCCGCCGTCGGCAACGAACGCGACATCGAGCCCTCGCCGATGCCGGGCACCGACAACAAGTGGCGCACCACCCGGATCCTCGACCCGCAGGACCTCGCGTACGACATGCATTGCAACATCGTCACGTTCGAGCCCGGTGCGTCCATCCCCTTCGCCGAGACCCACGTGATGGAGCACGGCCTGTACGTACTCGAGGGCAAGGCCGTGTACCGCCTCAACGGCGACTGGGTCGAGGTGCAGGAGGGCGATTACATGTCCCTGCGCGCCTTCTGCCCCCAGGCCTGCTACGCAGGTGGACCGTCGAACTTCCGGTACCTGCTGTACAAGGACGTCAACCGCCAGATCACCCTGTAGCCCACTGAAGACGACGGTGCCCCTCCCGATTCGGGAGGGGCACCGTCGTCTTCGCGTTCAGGAGAGCGCGGCGGCGGCACGGACCAGCGCCTCGCGCAGGCGCAGCGTGTTGGCGTCGAGCGCCGACCGCACCTGCTCCTGGCTCACCGGCCACGGTGTCTCGGCGATCACGTCGTGATCGGTCACGAGCGCGACGCACGCGTACCCCATGCCGAGCTCGCGAGCGAGGACGGACTCCGGGTAGGGCGTGGTGGACACGAGGTCCCAGCCCTGAGCCGCGTACCAGCGCGATTCCGCGGTGGTCGAGAATCGGGGGCCACGGATGGCGACGACGACGCCGCCGTCGCCGACCACCCACCGCTGCTCCCGGAGCGCCGCGACGGCCGCGGCCCGGGTGGCCGCGGAGAACGGCTCGGCGAACGAGACGCGGACGTCCTCGTCGTCGTGGAACGTGTCGTCCACGCGGCCCGTGCGATCGACGAGCTGATCGGGCACCATCACCGTCCCCACCCCGACGGCCGGGTCGAACGCACCGGCCGGGGTGGCTGCGAGCACGTGCCGCACGCCCAGGCTGTGCAACGCCCAGATGTTCGCGCGGTGATTGATCCGGTGCGGCGGGATGGTCCGCTCACGCCCCGAGCGGGTCAGGTACGCCACCCGCTCGCCGTGCGCGGTACCGATCACGATGTCGTCCGACGGTGCGCCGTACGGCGTTTCGACCGGATACGAACGCGCGTCCTCGAGCAGCCCGTAGTAGCCCCAGCTGCCGAGGATCGCCACGGTTGCGGTGTCAGCCATTCTTCGCTCCCTCAGTATCGGTGGAGGTGGTGGAGGAACTGTCGGCGGCCGCGAGCGCCTCGGTGGCGCGCGGCGGGAACTCCGCCGCGCCGTGCCCGGGGTGGGTGCGCACGTCGTCGGGATCGTCGGGAACGAGGGTGCCCTCGAGGACGGCCTTCATCTTCTCCGTGTCGAGCAGGCCCTCCCAGCGGGCGATCACGAAGGTCGCGAGGCAGTTGCCGAGCAGGTTGGTGGCGACGCGCATCGAGTCCATCAAGCGGTCGGCGCCCAGTAGCAGGGCCACCGCGGCCACCGGGAACGCCCCGACCGCGGCAGCGGTAGCGGACAGTGCGACGAAGGCGGAGCCCGGGACGCCGGCCATGCCCTTGGAGCTGAGAATCAGGATTCCCATGATCGCGATCTGCTGGCCCACACTGAGATCCACGCCGACGGCCTGCGCAAGGAACATCATCGACAGGGACAGGTAGATGGCTGCGCCGTCGAGGTTGAACGAGTAGCCGGTCGGGATCACCAGGCCCACCACCGACCGGTCGCAGCCGGCGGCGTCGAGCTTCTTGATCACCGACGGCATGACGGCCTCCGACGACCCTGTGCCGAGCGCGAGCATGAACTCCTCGCGGCAGTACCTGAGGAACTTCCACGTACTCACGCCGGTGATCATGCGGACCGCGACGGCCAGGATGAGGATGAACACCACGGCTGCGCCGTAGCAGGCGAGGACCAGCATGCCGAACGACTTGAGCGAATCCGCCCCGTAGTTGCCCACGGTGAACGCCATCGCGCCGAACGCGCCGATCGGAGCGAGGTACATGATGTAGCTGACGATGCGGAAGATCACGTGCATCGCCTGGTCGATCACTTCGAGCAGGACCGGCTGGACCTTCTCGCTCACCGCGGCGAGCGCCACGCCGAACAGCACCGCGAACAGCAGCACCTGCAGCAGGTTGTTCTTCGCGAACGCGTCGACCACCGACGTCGGAATGATGTTCATGACGAAATCGACGCCGCCGGGCAGGGTCTCGCCGTGGGTCTTCTCATCGAGCGCGCTCGCGTCGAGGGTCGACGGGTCGATGTTCAGGCCCACGCCGGGGCGGACCACGTTGCCCACGACCAGGCCCAGCGCGAGGGCGAAGGTGGTGCACACCGTGAACCACAGCAGTGCCTTCGCTCCGATCTTGCCCAGCGCCGCCATGCTGCCGACCTTGGCGATGCCGGTGACCACCACCAGGAAGATCAGCGGGGAGACCAGCATCTTGATCAGCTTGATGAAACCCTGGCCGAGTGGCGCCAGGTGATCGGAGAATCCCGGGAAGAAGATGCCCGTGGCGATGCCCGCCGCGATGCCGATCAGCACCTGCACGAACAGGGATCTGTACCAGGGCTTCTTCTTCGGCGCTTCAGTCGTGCTCATGATCTGTTCCCTTTCGCCGCGGGGTACTTCGGTGGGTGATGACGATCAGATTGCGAACGGCCAGCCGATGACGACCTTCTGCCGCGGAGTGGCGTAGGTGCGGACCTTCGAGGTCGTCAGTCCCATGCGCACGAGGCCCTCGGCGATCGTCACGGCGGAACGCACCCCGTCGACGATCGGGACACCCGTCGCGGCGGAAACCTTCTCCTCGAGCTCGGCCATACCGCCGCAGCCGAGGCAGATCACCTCGGCGTGATCGCGCTCGACGGCCTCGAGAGCCTGCGCAACGATCGCCTCGACGGCCCGCTGGGGCTCGGATTCCAGTTCGAGCACGCCGAGGCCGGAGGCGCGCACGGAGGCGCACCTGGCGTCGAGCCCCGCCAGCTTGAGCCGGTCCTCGATCAGCGGCACCGTGCGGTCGAGTGTGGTGACCACGGAGTACTTGTGACCGAGATACATCGCCGTGGACGCCGCGGCCTCGGTGATGTCGACGACCGGGACGTCCAGCAACTCCTGCAGCCCCTCCCGGCCGTGCTCGCCGTAGCCGGCCTGGATCACGGCGTCGTACGGTTCCTCGTACCGCGTGATTGCGTCCATGACCGCGATCGCGGCCAGGTACGACTCGAAGTTGCCCTCGCAGGAGTCCGCACCGAATCGCGGTGTGATGCCCACGATCTCCGTCCCGGCCGACGCGGCCGACCGCGCCGACTCCGCGATCGCTTCGGTCATGGAGGCCGTCGTGTTGACGTTGGCGACAAGAATGCGCATGGGGGTTCTCCTAGTGCTTGCTGGGGACGGCGATCGGCTCGCCGGAGACGTCGACGAAAGGGCCCTTGCGGTCGGCGACCGCCAGGTACACGAGCGCGCCGAGGCCGGCGCCGATGAACCACGAGTAGTTCGACACGACATGGAAGGCGGGAACGAACGCCATGAGCAGCGCGGCTCCGGCGGTCGGAACGAGCGCGATGACGGCGCGCGGGTTCACTCCGCTGCGGTAGTAGTACGGCGCGTCGGCCAGATCGCAATACAGATCGGGGACGTTGACGCGCGACCTGCGGATGAGCCAGTAGTCGGCCATGACGATGCCGAACAGCGGGCCGAGGAGCGCGCCCAGGCCGCCGAGGAAGTACGTGATCACGACCGGTGAGTCGTACAGGTTCCACGGCAGGATGATCAGGCCGATGACGCCCGAGATGATGCCCGCGCGCCGGAAGTTCAGATGCTTCGGGAACAGGTTGTTCAAGGCGTAGATCGGTGCCACGAAGTTGGCCATGAGGTTCACAGCGACGGTGAGCACGAGCAGGGCAAGGCACGCGAGCACCAGGAGCAGCGTGTTCGGGACGGTCTTGACGATGTCCGCGGGCGACTCGATGACCTGGCCGTTGATGCGGAACTGCGCGCCGGCCAGCGTGATCACGATGGCACCGAACAGCAGCATGTTCAGCGGGATGCCGAAGAAGTTGCCGCGCACGATCGACCTCTTGGAGGTGGCGTTGCGGGTGAAGTCGCAGAAGTTGAGCACGAACGTGCCGTAGATCGCGACCCACAGGCTGGCGCCGCCGACGATCTGCAGCCACATGTCGATCCCGGTCTTCGAGTCCGGCGTCGTCCACGCGATCGACCAGTCGGCGCGGCCGAGCATCCAGATCGCGAGCGCGGCCATCGTGATCAGAATGACCGGCCCCGCGAACGCCTCGTACTTGCGGATCATCTCCATGCCGTAGCTGACGATCACGAGCTGGATCGCCCAGAGCACCACGAACGAGATCCAGCCCAGAGTCGACAGGCCGAGGAACCGGTTCTCGTCGAGCGTCGCCGCCCCCGGCGCCACGGCGACGATCATGATCCGCAGTACCACCGACGCGAGGTAGGTCTGGATGCCGAACCATGCGATCGCGACCACGCCGCGGATGAGCGCGGGGATCTGCGCCCCGCGAATGCCGAACGAGATGCGGCTCATGACGGGGAACGGCACGCCCGTCTTCTCCCCCATGAACCCGGAGAGATTGAGCAGGAGGAACAGGAACACGCCGCCGAGGCCGAGCGCGAGCAGGATCTGCCATCCGCCGAGGCCCAGCGCGAACAGCCCGATCGCGAAGGCGTAGTTGCCGAGGCTGTGGACGTCGTTCGCCCACAGGGTGAAGATGTTGTATCCACCCCACGTGCGGCCGGTCCGCTTGGTGGGCGCGAGATCCTTGTTGTAGAGGCCCGCGCTGAGCCGGTTCAACGCATCCACGTCCGGGACGTGGGCGAGGGAGTCGGAGTCCCCGAGCCGAATGGGATTCGCGTCGGCGGAGGGAGCAATTTCGTCTGTCATGCTGGCCTTCGTTCATGCAGGCTGACCGCGTCGGAAGTTCCGGTGTGCGGAAAAGCAGTTCCACTTGTAGCGATAAGTAAGACCTATGCAGCGCCCCGTGTCAAGGGTCATGCCGCATGTCGGAATACCATAGTCGTACGGCGGAATCGCAAATCTTGACTAGTGGCGCAGGTCACACCTACTGTGGCCCCAGGATCGAGACGAAATTCCGTCCCTCGGAATTTCAGCGAAGGAGAAGCTGCATGAGCACGGACACCGCCGAGTACGACCTCGTCGTTCGGGGACGCCGCATCGTCACGACCGCCGGCACGGTGGCCCGCGAGGTGGGGATCCGCGACGGCCGCGTGGTCGCCATCGAGCCGCTCGGCAACGGGCTCGCGGGACATGAGGTCATCGAACTCACCGACGACCAGGTGCTGATCCCCGGCCTCGTGGACACCCACGTCCACGTCAACGAGCCGGGCCGTACCGAGTGGGAGGGCTTCGAATCCGCCACCCGCGCGGCGGCCGCCGGCGCTGTCACCACGCTCGTGGACATGCCGCTCAACTCGATCCCGCCCACCGTCGACCGCGAGGCCCTGCGCGTCAAGCGGGAGGTGGCCGGGCCCAAGGCCCACATCGACGTCGGATTCTGGGGCGGCGCCGTCCCCGGCAACAAGGACCAGCTGCGCGGCCTGCACGACGACGGCGTGTTCGGCTTCAAGTGCTTCCTGCTGCACTCGGGCGTCGACGAGTTCCCCGCGCTCTCCGTGGACGAGATGCAGGCGGACATGGCGGAGCTCGCGACGTTCGACTCGCTGATGATCGTCCACGCCGAGGACGCCTGCTCCATCGACCACGCGCCCGAGCCGACCGGCGCCGACTACTCGGGATTCCTCGCCTCGCGTCCCCGCGGCGCGGAGAACAAGGCCATCGCCGATGTGATCGAGCGGGCACGATGGACCGGCGCCCGTGCCCACGTGCTCCACTTGTCGTCGTCGGACGCGTTGCCGATGATCGCGTCGGCGCGGCGCGACGGCGTCAAGCTCACCGTCGAGACCTGCCCGCACTACCTGACCCTGCTGGCCGAGGAGATCCCCGCCGGCGGGACCGCGTACAAGTGCTGCCCGCCGATCCGCGAGGCGTCGAACCGGGAACTGCTGTGGCAGGGCCTGCTGGACGGAACGATCGACTGCATCGTCTCCGATCACTCCCCCTCGACGATCGACCTCAAGGACGTGGAGAACGGCGACTTCGGGGTCGCTTGGGGCGGCGTCGCCTCCCTCCAGCTGGGGCTGCAGCTGATCTGGACCGAAGCCCGCAAGCGTGGGATCTCGCTCGAGCAGGTCCTCGAATGGATGTCGGCGAACCCCGCGAAGTTGGCGGGCATGACCCGCAAGGGGCGGATCGCGTTGGGTTTCGACGCCGACTTCGCGATCTTCGAGCCCGAGGCCGCCCAGGTGGTCGACGTGCACCGCCTGCACCACAAGAACGCCATCTCGCCCTACGACGGCCGCGCTCTCGCGGGCGTCGTCCGCGGCACCTGGCTGCGCGGCGAGAAGGTCGACTTCGAGACGCCCCACGGCCGCCTGCTGCGGCGCGGCGAGGCCTGAGCCGGCCGCCCCGTCGGCCCGGGACGAACGCTTAGAGAGTTCCTTGGTCGACGGGACGCCGGTGACCCGCGGGTCAGGCTCCACCGCGGCGCGCAGGGCGCGGGCGACGGCCTTGAACTCGGCCTCGGTGATGTGGTGCGGGTCGCGGCCGTAGAGCACGCGCACGTGCAGCGCGATCCGGGCGTTCATCGCCAGCGACTCGAAGACGTGCCGGTTGATCACCGTCGAGTACGGGACGCCCGGGTAACCGCCGATGATCGAGTGCACGAGGTGATCGGGCTCGCCGGTGTGCACCGCGTACGGACGGCCGGAGACGTCCACCGCGGCGTGCGCCAGCGTCTCGTCCATCGGGATGAAACTGTCGCCGAACCGGCGGATGCCCTTCTTGTCGCCCAACGCCTGAGCGAACGCCTGGCCGAGCACGATCGCCGTGTCCTCGACCGTGTGATGGGCGTCGATCTCGATGTCGCCCTTGGCGTGCACCGTGAGGTCGAAGCTGCCGTGCTGACCGAACGCCGTCAGCATGTGGTCGAAGAACGGAACGCCCGTCTCGATGTCGGTGCGCCCGGTGCCGTCGAGGTTCAGCTCGACGACGATGGACGACTCCCGGGTGGTGCGCTCGATGCGCGCGATGCGGTCGGTCACTGGGACTCCTTCGGGGCGAGTTGCTCGCTGATCGCGAGGAACGCGTCGTTCTCGTGGTCCAGGCCCACCGTCACACGGAGGAACCCGGGGATATGCATATCGCGCACGAGGACCCCGCCGTCGAGGTACGTGCGCCAGGCGGCCGCCTCGTCGGGGAAGCCGCCGTAGAGGATGAAGTTGGCGTGCGACTCGATCACGTCGTAGCCGAGTTCGCGCAGCCGCACGGAGATCCGGTCGCGCTCGGCCGACAGGTGCGCGACCGAGGCCAGGGTCTCCGCCCGATGGTCGATCGCGGCGATCGCCGCCGCCTGAGTGAACACCGAGAGGTGGTACGGCAGGCGCACCAGCTGGATCGCCCCCACGATCGCCGGCGCGGCGACCAGGTATCCGACGCGCCCACCCGCGAAGGCGAAGGCCTTGCTCATCGTGCGGCTCACGATGAGCTTCTCGCCGAACCGGTCCAGCAGCCGCACCGCCGACGGCCCGGCGCTGAACTCGCCGTACGCCTCGTCGACGATGACGATGCCCGGCGCGGCCCCGATCAGCCGGATCAGGTCGTCCTCGGCGATGAGGTGCCCGGTCGGGTTGTTCGGGTTGGTGAGGAACAGGACGTCGGGGCGCAGCTCGTCGATCGCCCCGACCGCGTAGTCCACGTCGAGGCCGAAGTCGGCCGTCCGCTTCCCCGGATCCAGTGCGTATCCGTGCCGTCCGAGATGATCGGGTGCATCGAGTAGCTGGGCACGAAGCCCATCGCGGTACGCCCCGGCCCGCCGAAGACCTGCAGCACCTGCTGCAGGATCTCGTTGGAGCCGTTGGCCGCCCACACGTTCTGCGGCCCGACGACGGTGCCGGTCCGCTCGGTCACGTACTCCGCCAGCCGGTTCCGCAGCGCGGCGAGGTCGCGATCCGGGTACCGGTTCATCGCGGCCGCCGCCTCACCGACCGCCTTGGCGATGTCGGCGACCAGCGCCGGGCTCGGCGGGTGCGGGTTCTCGTTCGTGTTCATCGCGGCGGCGACGGGGAGCTGCGGCGCGCCGTAGGGCTCCTTGCCGCGCAGGGTGTCCCGGATGGGCAGCTGGTCGAGGCTCACGGCCTCACCGGGCAGCGGGTTCACGCGCGGCCGCCCTTCAGCGACTCGAACCGCAGCCGCACCGCCTCGCCGTGTGCGGGGAGGTCCTCCGAGTTGGCCAGGGTGATCACCGTGCCGGCGATGTCCTTGAGTGCGGCCTCGTCGTACTCGACGACGTGCACGCCGCGCAGGAAGGTCTGCACCGACAGGCCCGAGCTGTGCCGCGCGCAGCCGGCGGTCGGCAGCACGTGGTTGCTCCCGGCGGCGTAGTCGCCGAGGCTCACTGGCGAGTGCGGGCCGACGAAGATCGCGCCGGCGGCGCGGACACGGCCGGCGACCGTGCGGGCGTCGGCGGTCTGGATCTCCAGGTGCTCCGCGGCGTAGGCGTTGACCACCTCGAGGCCCTCGTCGATCCCGTCCACGAGGACGGTGCCGGACTGCGGGCCGCGCAGCGCGGTGTCCACGCGCTCGCGGTGGCGGGTGACCTCGAGCTGGGCCGTGAGCGCCTCGTCGACGCGGTCCGCGAGCTCGGGCGAGGTGGTGACCAGCACCGACGCCGCCATGACGTCGTGCTCGGCCTGGCTGATGAGATCGGCGGCCACGTGCACCGGATCGGCCGTGTGGTCGGCCAGGATCGCGATCTCCGTGGGCCCCGCTTCCGCGTCGATACCGACCAGCCCGCGGCACAGCCGCTTCGCCGCGGTGACGTAGATGTTGCCGGGACCGGTGATGAGGTCGACGGGGGCCAGTTCGGCACCGTCGAGGTCGGTACCGCCGTGCGCGGCCGGGCGATGCCCTGCGCGCCGCCGGTGGCCCAGACCTCATCGACGCCGAGCAGCGCGCACGCGGCGAGGATGGTCGGATGGGGCAGGCCGCCGAATTCCTTCTGCGCGGGCGAGAGCACCACGAGCGAGCCGACGCCGGCGATCTGCGCCGGGACGACGTTCATCACGACGGACGACGGATAGACCGCGTTCCCGCCGGGCACGTACAGGCCGACGCGGTCGACGGGGATCCAGCGCTCGGTGACGGTGCCGCCGGGCACGACCTCGGTCACGGTGTCCACGCGCTTCTGGTCGGCGTGCACCTTCCGGACCCGCTCGATCGCCGTCTCGAGAGCCTCGCGGATCGCGGGATCGAGCTCGGCGAGCGAACGCGCCAGCGCCGCTGCGGGAACCCGGACGGTGGCGGGACGGACACCGTCGAACCGCTCACCGGACTCGAGGGCCGCCTCGGCGCCGCGCTCGGCGACCGCATCGACGATGGGGCGCACCTGCGGCACCACCGCGTCGACGTCGACGCCGCCGCGCGGGAGGGCGGCGCGCAGCTCGGCGAGCGACGGGCGGCGACCTCGCAGGTCGAGACGGCTCAGCTGCAGATCAGACATGACCCCATTCTATGGGGCGGGCGCCAGGCGGTTTCCGCCCAGGGCGGACGCCGACGGGTGGCTATCGCAACCCCGGGCTCGGCCCGCGCCCGCAACTTACGTTCCGGTAAGTTGTCGACCATGGCGCAGACCGACCACGGGGACCAGGGGCTCCTGTACTGGCTGATCAAGCACGTTTCGGTGGGACCGACGATCCGGCTGGTGAACCGGCCGACCGTCGAGGGGCTGGAGAACATCCCCACCGACGGACCCGCCCTCATCGCGGGCAACCACCTGTCCATCGCCGATTGGCTGTTCGTGCCCCTCGTGGTGCCGCGCCGGATCTCGTACCTGGCGAAGAGCGACTACTTCACCGCGCCGGGCGTGTCCGGCAAGCTGCAGAAGTTCTTCTACACGCAGACCGGCCAGGTGCCGATCGACCGCACGGGCGGCGACGCGGCGACCGCCGCGCTGAACACCGCGAAGAAGCTGCTCGCCGACGGCCGCCTGGTCGGCATGTACCCGGAGGGGACGCGCTCGCCCGACGGCCGGCTGTACCGCGGGCGCACGGGCCTGGTGCGGATCGCGTTCGAGGCGAACGTGCCGATCGTCCCCGTCGGCGTCATCGGCACCGACAAGGTCTCGCCGCCCGGCCCCTTCAGCTGGCACGCCGAGCGGGTCCAGGTGAAGTTCGCCAAGCCCATCGAGCCGATCGAGTACGACATCCCGTCGGACCCCGACGAGCGGCACGCACTGGAGCGCTCGGTGACCGACCGACTGATGCAGGAGATACAAGCGCTCACCGGGCAGGAGTACGTCGATGAGTACGCCAAGAAGTGGCGCCCGGAATCCTGACCCGGCGCAGCGGGCGCGCGACCTGGCCGTTCTGCGCCGGGTGCGCGACCGCATCGACCGCGAGTTCGCGCAGCCGCTGAACGTCGAAGAGCTGGCCCGGGGTGCCCACATGTCGGCCGGGCACCTGAGCCGCGAGTTCAAGCGCGTCTACGGAGAGGCGCCCTACTCGTACCTCATGACGCGCCGCGTCGAGCGGGCGATGATGCTGCTGCGCCGCGGCGACATGTCGGTGACCGACGTCTGCTTCGCGGTGGGCAGCTCCTCGCTGGGGACGTTCAGCACCCGCTTCGCCGAGCTCGTCGGGGTGCCGCCGAGCGTCTACCAACGCGACCACAGCGCCGCCGCGGAGGGCATTCCCGCGTGCCTCGCCCGGCAGGTGATGAGACCGGTCAGGAATCGAGAAGCGCCGCCCGCCCCTCCGCAATAACGTGGGCGGCATGAACATTTCGATCACACTCGCCTACCTGCCCCACACCGACGCCGAGGCCGCCCTCGGGTTCTACCGCGACACCCTGGGCTTCGAGGTCCGCAAGGACGTCGGGTACCAGGACATGCGGTGGCTCACCGTCGGGCCCGCCGACCAGCCGGAAACCTCGATCCTGCTGCACCCGCCGGCCATGGACCCCGGCGTCACCGACGACGAGCGGCAGACGGTGCTCGACCTGATCGCCAAGGGCGCCTACACCGCGGTCACCCTCTCGACCGACGACTTGGACGGCCTGTTCGAACGCGTCGCCGGCGCGGGTGCGGACGTGGTGCAGGAGCCGATGGACCAGGATTACGGCATCCGCGACTGCGCGTTCCGCGATCCGTCCGGGAACCTGATCCGGATCAACCAGCGCGACAGCGATTCGCTCGGCTAACGTGTAATTGCGACGAGCCGAAGGAGAACCGCGCCGAATGAACAACAAGTACCGGAAGATCTACGCCGCCATCGTGGGGTCGCCCGCCCCGCGCCAGCTCGAATGGGTGAAGTTCGAGCGGTTCTGGGAGGGCGTCGCGGACCGGGTCGAGAACGAGTCGGGCGACCGGCTCGCGGTCGACTTCCACGGCCACCGCGAAGTCTTCCGGCGCCCGCAGAGCGGGCAGGTCGGCATCGAGGACATCGAACGCGCCCGGCACCTGCTCAAGGCCGCCCCCGACCGCAAGGGGCACGGCGAGATCGCCGCCGTCGTGATCGACGCGGAGCAGGCGCGCATCCTCGTCTTCGACCTGGACTCCGCGAAGGTGGACGACACCGAGCACACCGTGCGCGACGGCGACCCCCGCGCGCGGCGGCTGCGCACCGTCGAGAAGAAGACCGGACGCGACGACGAGCACGACCTGACGCACTACTTCGACGACCTCGCGGCGGCGATCGCCGAGGACGCTCCCGGCCTGCCGTTCGTGATCTGCGGCCACGGCGCCGGGAAGTCCGATGTGGCAGCGGGATTCGCGCAGCGACTCGCGACCCGTCACGCCGAGCTGGCGGAGCACGCCGCGGGCACGGCCCGCATCGACATCAGCGCCGCCGACGACGCCGCCATCGAGGCCGCGGCGATCGCCGCACTCCACGAGCACGTGAACGCGCCCGAGACCACCTAGGAGCAACCATGGGACAACCGGTCACCGAACTCGCGGGGGTCACCGCGATCCTCGACACGATCCCCGGCCTGACGCGCGAGCAGCTCTCGACGGCGAGCGGCACGGAGGTCGCGGACACGGTCACCCGGCGGACGGCCGTCGAGCTCATCTCCGCGCTGTACAGCGCGCGCGACGCGATCGACGTGAAGAAGGCCATCGAGGACGCCGTCGCCCCGCTCGACCTGGGCGGGCACGACGCGCAGCACCTGGAGGTGCTCGCCGGCGACGCGGCCTTCGCCGCGCTCCTGCTGGCGCAGAACGCGGGTCAGGACGTCGCCGGCGCGCTCACCGCGCCGTGGAAGGCGATCCAGACCTAGAGCGTGGCCTAGAGCGTGGCGGTGTCGATCACGAAGCGGTACCGCACGTCCGAGGCGATCACACGCTCGTACGCCTCGTTGATCTGATCGGCCGAGATCAGCTCGATCTCCGAGCCGATGCCGTGCTCGGCGCAGAAGTCGAGCATCTCCTGGGTCTGCGCGATGCCGCCGATCATCGACCCCGCGAACGAGCGCCGGTTGCGGGTCAGGTCGAAGACGTTGACCGGCACCGGGTGCTCCGGCAGGCCCACCTCGACGAGCGTGCCGTCGACGGCCAGCATCCCGAAGTACGGGTGCATGTCGAGGTTCGCGGAGACGGTGTTGATGATGACGTCGAAGCGGTTGCGGAGCGCCTTGAAGGTGTCGGGATCGGAGGTAGCGTAGTAGTGCTGCGCGCCCAGCCGCAGGCCGTCCTCCATCTTCTTCAGCGACTGGCTGAGCACGGTGACCTCGGCCCCCATCGCCGCGGCCAGCTTCACGCCCATGTGGCCGAGGCCGCCGAGACCGATGATCGCGACCCGGGTGCCGGGGCCCACGTTCCAGTGGCGCAGCGGGCTGAACAGGGTGATGCCGGCGCACAGCAGCGGCGCCGCGGCCGCGTAGTCGATGCTCTCGGGGACCCGGAGCACGTAGTTCTCGTCGACGACGATGCCGGTGGAGTAGCCGCCCTGCGTGGGCTGCCCGTCGCGGCCCTTGGCGTTGTAGGTACCGACCATGCCGCGCTCGCAGTACTGCTCCTCGCCGCGCAAGCAGGCGGCGCACTCGCGGCAGGAGTCCACGAAGCAGCCGACGCCGACCCGGTCGCCGACCTTGAACTTCGTCACGTCGGAGCCGACCGCCGTGACCTCGCCCGCGATCTCGTGGCCGGGGACCACGGGGTACCGAGCGGGCCCCACTCGCTGCGGACGGTGTGGATGTCGCTGTGGCAGATTCCCGCATAGCGCACCGCGATCTGCACGTCGTGCGGCCCGGGATCGCGGCGCTCGATGGTCATGGGCCCGAGCGGATCGGTGGCGGACACGGCTCCATATGCGTTGACGATCATGGATCCCATTGTGCGCCCCCGGGCCCGGCCGCGGTGAGGCCGGGCCTCGCGGCCGTCGTCACATGTCGAGGCCCAGATCGAGGGCCCGCACCGAGTGGGTGAGGGCGCCGACGGCGAGGAAGTCGACGCCGGTGCGCGCGTAGTCCGCCGCGACGTCGAGCGTGAGCCCGCCCGACGACTCCAGCTTCGTACGCGGCGCGAGCTTCTTCCGGCGCTGAACCGCGGACTGCGTCATCCACAGCGGCATGTTGTCGAGCAGCACGAGGTCGACGCCGAGCGCGAAGGCCTCCTCGAGCTGCTCGAGCGAGTCCACCTCCACCTCGAGCGGGACGCCGGGCGCGCGCCGACGCACGGCCTCGATCGCGGCCGTCACGGAGCCCGCGGCGACGACGTGATTGTCCTTGATGAGCGCCTCGTCGCCGAGCCCCATCCGGTGGTTGACTCCCCCACCGGCGCGGACGGCGTACTTCTGCAGCGCGCGCATGCCGGGGAGCGTCTTGCGGCTGTCCCGGATCTTCGCGCCGGTGCCCTCGACCTCGGCGACCCAGGCGGCCGTCGCCGAGGCGATGCCGGAGAGGTGGGTGACGACGTTGAGCAGAGTGCGTTCCGCGGTGAGCAGGGCGAGCGTCGGGCCTTCGATGGCCATCGCCACGTCGCCGGGCGCGATGACGGTGCCGTCGGCGATCTTCGCGGGCACCCGGTAGTTGCCGGGGCCCACCACCTCATCGAGCACCCATTCCGCGACGGGAATACCCGCCAGCACCCCGTGCTCACGGCTGATGACCCTCGCGAGCGTGGTCGCGCCGGCGGGCACCGTGGCCTCGCTGGTCACGTCCGGGCCGTAGCGGAGGTCCTCGTCGAGCGCGGCACGGATGAGCTGCACCACCTCGGCGCGGTCGGGCTCCAGCGTCAACTCGGTCACGGACGTACCTCCAGTACTGCATCACTGTGCCCACGCGCGGGCCCGGTCACGGATTCCAGCCTGGTCAGGGCCTGCCCCGCCATGCGGCGGGCCACCGCGGTCAGCATGGCGTCCTCCCGGTCCCGGGACGATACCGCGGGCGCGTAGGCGACGAAGCCTGGATCGGCCAGCAGCGCGGTCAGCCCGGCCAGGCCGTCGACGGTGCGCCGCACGCCGCAGGACCGGGTCATGGTGTCCTGCAGGGATTCCCGCTCGGCGCGGGCCTGCCGGGGCGCGATCTCCCGGACCGTCCCGCCCGGCAGCGCGGCCGCGGACTGCGCGGCGGCCGCCACCCTCAGCCCCATCACGAGCGCCTCGAGCAGGCTGTTGGAGGCGAGCCGGTTCGCACCGTGCAGACCGGTGCGGGCCACCTCGCCCGCGGCGTAGAGGCCCGGGACTCCGGTCGCGCCGTGAAGATCGGTGACCACGCCGCCGCACAGGTAGTGCGCTCCGGGTACGACGGGGATGAGGTCCGTCTGCGGGTCGAGGCCGGCGGCGCGGACGGCCTCGGTCACCGTCGGGAAGCGATGCGCGACGTCGGGGATCATCGTCGCGTCGAGGTAGACGCACGGCGCCGCCGTGCGCTCCATCGCGTCGGTAACGGCGCGGGCCACGACGTCGCGCGGCGCCAGGTCGCCCATGGGATGCACGCCGTCCATGACGGCGTGGTCGTTCGCGTCGACGAGGTGCGCGCCCTCACCACGGACGGCCTCGGAGATCAGCGGCCGCCGGCCCCGCGCGCCAGGGTGAAGAGCATCGTCGGGTGGAACTGGACGAACTCCAGCTCGCGGACGTCGGCACCCGCCGCCTCCGCCAGGGCGATGCCGTCGCCGGTCGCGCCCAGCGGGTTGGTCGTGCTGGAGAACAGGTGCCCCGCACCGCCGGTGGCGAGCAGAACAGTGCGCCCGAAGGCGTCGCCCTCGGCCGTGCGGACCCCGACGATGCGGTCACCGTCGGCGAGGAGCGCGTACGCCTGCGCCGGGCGCGCGGTGAGCGTGAACCGCGACTTCGCAGCTGCGGTGAGGGCGCGCTGCACCTCGGCGCCGGTGGCGTCGCCGCCCGCGTGGATGATCCGCGAGACGGTGTGGCCGCCCTCGCGCGTTCGCTTGAGCCGACCGTCGGGGCGCCTGTCGAACTCGGCGCCCCAACTGATCAGCCGGTCCACGGCGGCGGGACCGTCGGCGAGGATCGAGCGCGTCGCCACCACGTCGACCAGCGGGCCGCCGGCCGCCACGGTATCGGCGACGTGCCGGTCGATCGAGTCCTCCGGGTCCGACGGATCGACGACGGCGATCCCGCCCTGCGCGTACGCCGTCGAGGTCGACGGAGCGCCCCCGGTCGACGGCTTGAACAGCACCGTCACCGCCAGGCCCGCGTCCGCCGCGGCGACCGCGGCGGTCAGGCCCGCGACGCCCGCGCCGACGACGAGCAGATCGGCGACAGCGGTGCCGTCCAGCGGGAAACCCTGCGGGTCAGTCGATCCGCTCCCGGCGGTGGTGGTCATTCCCGCCGCCGGGCTGCCCGATCCCGATCATCCGCGTCACGGCCTTCCGCCCGGCGGCAGCCATCTCGGCGTCCACGAAGACCTCGTCCTTGCCCTCGACCAGGCAGCGCAGCAGGGCGGCAGGGGTGATCATCTTCATGTACTTGCAGGACGCGCGGTCGTTGACCGCGCGGAAGTCGACGCCGGGTGCGGCCATGCGCAGCTGGTGCAGCATGCCGACCTCGGTGGCCACGAGGACCTCCTTGGCTCCGGTCTCGCGTGCGGCGTCGAGCATGCCGCCGGTGGAGAGGATCTTCACGCGGTCGTCCGGGACCGCGCCCTCGCCGGCCAGGTACAGCGCGGAAGTGGCGCAGCCGCATTCGGGGTGCACGTACAGGTCGGCGTCGGGGTGGGCCTCGGCCTGCGCGGCCAACTCGTCACCGTTGATGCCGGCGTGTACGTGGCACTCGCCGGCCCAGATGTGCATGTTCTGCCGGCCGGTGACGCGCTTGACGTGCGCGCCGAGGAATTGGTCGGGCAGGAAGAGGATCTCGGTGTCCTCGGGGATCGATTGCACCACCTCGACGGCGTTCGACGACGTGCAGCAGATGTCGGTCAGCGCCTTCACCTCGGCGGTGGTGTTGACGTAGGAGACGACGACGGCGCCGGGGTGCTCGTCCTTCCACTCCTGCAGTTCGACGGCCTTGATGGAGTCGGCCAGCGAGCAGCCCGCCCGCTGGTCCGGGATCAGGACCGCCTTCTCCGGGCTGAGGATCTTCGCGGTCTCCGCCATGAAGTGGACGCCGCAGAAGACGATGGTCGACGTGGAGACGTCGGCGGCGATCCGCGAGAGGGCCAGCGAGTCACCGACGAAGTCGGCGACGTCCTGGATCGCGGGCAGCTCGTAGTTGTGCGCGAGGATCGTGGCATCGCGCAGCGCAGCGAGACGCTTGACCTCGGCCGCCCATTCGCGGTCTCCGTCGACGCCGGTGTACATGCCACCGCCCTCGACGATGCGGTCGTAGAGGGGGAGCTGAAGTCGGCAGCGGGGGTGGCTGTAGTCATCGCGGCCTCCTTTTCGTAGTCGGTGATTTATCGACCTATGATCGATATATGACCGATGCTAGCACCGCTCCCCCGCAGCGGGTCGCGCACGAAGTGCTGTCCGCCGTGTTCCGCGTTTCGCCGGCCGGCGCGACGGCCGCGTGCTCGGGCACCCTTGAGGTGCTGCTGTGGCAGCGCGGGCTGGCGCCCGACCAGGGCGCGTGGTCGCTGCCCGGCGGCCTGCTCGACCCGCGCGAGGACCTGCCGACCAGCGCGCGCCGGCTGCTGGCCGAGAAGGTCGATCTCACCGAGGTCGCCCACCTCGAGCAGTTCGCGGAGTTCTCCGATCCCCACCGCGTCCCCGCGAGCACCGATGCCGACCGCACGCTCGCCTCGGTGTTCCTCGGCCTCGTCCGCTCCGGCACCGATCCCCGCCTACCCGACGACACCACCTGGCACCCCGTCGAAGCACTCCCGACCATGGCCTTCGACCACGCCGCGATGGTGCACCGCGCCCGTGCCCGCCTCGCCGCCCGACTCTCGTACTCGAACATCGGCTTCGCGCTGGCCCCGCGTGAATTCCCCGTCTCGCAGCTGCGGGACGTCTACGTCGCGGTGCTGGGCTATCCCGTGGACGCCACCAACCTGCTCCGCATCCTGTCCCGCCGGTCCGTGATCACCGCGACCGGCGAGACCGGGCAGGCGACTCGCGGGCGACCGCCCGCGCTGTACCGCTTCACCGACTCCTACCTGCGGATCACCGATGAGTTCGCAACCCTGCGTCCGCCCGGCTGACCGGGCCGCGGGGCACCGTCTACGCGGCGGTCAGGCCGACCTGCGCTCGGCGCGGGCACGCTCGCGCTCGACGGCGCGAGCCCGGCTCTCCTCGAACCGCACGACGTCCGCCTCCAGCTTCTCCAGGTAGCGCCCGAGCTCGTCGCGGTACTGCTCGCCCGCGGCGGAGACGTCGTTCCGGTCGAACAGGCCCCAGACCTTGAAGATCGGCCGGAGCACGTCGTCGAGATGCTGCCGCAGGTCGTAGATCCCGTGTTTAACCATCAGCACGCCGTTACGCCGGAAGTCGGGCTTACCCTCGCCCGGCATGACGAAGTTCGTCGTCACCTTGACGATCGACTTCAACACCTGGTCCGGCGCGATATCCAGGGCCGCGGCAGTCAGGTTCCGATAGAAGATCATGTGCAGGTTCTCGTCGGTGGCGATCCGCTTGAGCAGCGCGTCGGCGACCGGCTCGTCGCAGACTCGCGCGGTCTGCCGGTGGCTGATCCGGGTCGCGAGCTCCTGGATGGTCACGTACACGACCTGGTCGAGGACGCCCCCGTACTCGTCCGGCGCCTCCACGCCGAGCTCGAGGTGCGTCATGCGGTCGCGCTCGAGCTTCACCGGGTCGACGGAGCGCGTGACGAGCAGGTAGTCGCGCATCGCGATGCTGTGCCTGTTCTCCTCGGCGGTCCATCGACCCACCCAGGTGCCCCAGGCACCGTCGAGAGAGAAGTTGTCGGCGATGGTGCGGTGGTACGACGGGAGGTTGTCCTCCGTGAGGAGGTTGGTGATCATCGCGACGCGCGCCACCTCGGACAGCGGGGATTGAGCGAGTTCCCAGTCCGTGCCGCCCAGCGCGGCGAAGTTCCGGCCGTCGTTCCACGGCACGTAGTCGTGGGGGTTCCAGTTCTTCGCGACACGCAGGTGGCGGTCGATGTTCTCTCCCACCACGGGTTCGAGTTCGGTCAGCAGTTGCAGGTCGGTCAGTGTCGACATGATCAGCGCCTCGGTCGGGTACAGACGAACCGATGGTAGGACGCCCACCCCGGTTCCCGCAGGACGTATTGCGGAACGAAAGCGACGGGCCCGGCGCCACCCCGCGCCGCCCGACGCCGACGCGGAATACAATCGGACTACGGTCCGTTACAGTCCGCAGAGGGCCATCCGGGCCCGTACAGGAAGGATCGACATGCAGTTCGGACTCTTCAGCGTCGGCGATGTGACCACGGATCCGACCACGGGGACCACCGTCAGTGAACACGAGCGCCTGCAGGCGATGACCACGATCGCACTCAAGGCCGAGGAGGTGGGCCTGGACGTGTTCGCCACGGGCGAGCACCACAATCCGCCGTTCGTGCCCAGTTCGCCCACCACGCTGCTGGGCTGGATCGCCGCGAAGACGACCGATCTGAAGCTGAGCACGGCGACCACCCTCATCACCACCAACGACCCGGTGAAGATCGCCGAGGACTACGCGATGCTCCAACACCTCGCGCAGGGCCGCGTCGACCTCACGCTGGGCCGCGGCAACACCGGCCCCGTGTACCCCTGGTTCGGCAAGGACATCCGGCAGGGCGTGCCGCTGGCCATCGAGAACTACCACCTGCTGCGCCGGCTGTGGCGCGAGCCGGTCGTGGACTGGGAGGGCGAGTTCCGCACTCCGCTGCAGAGCTACACGTCCACCCCCGCCCCGCTCGACGGCACCCCGCCGTTCGTGTGGCACGGCTCGATCCGCTCCCCCGAGATCGCGGAGCAGGCCGCGTTCTACGGCGACGGCTTCTTCCACAACAACATCTTCTGGAACCGCGAGCACACCGAGCAGATGGTGCGCCTGTACCGGCAGCGCTTCGAGCACTACGGCCACGGCTCGGCCGAGCAGGGCGTCGTCGGCCTGGGCGGGCAGGTCTTCATGGCCGAGACCGAGGCCGAGGCCAAGCGCCGGTTCCGGCCGTACTTCGACAACGCCCCGGTCTACGGCCACGGTCCGTCGCTCGAAGACTTCGAGCAGATGACCCCGCTCACCGTGGGCACACCCGAGCAGGTGATCGAGAAGACGCTGAGCTTCGCCGACTACGCCGGCGACTACCAGCGGCAGCTGTTCCTGATCGACCACGCGGGCCTGCCGCTCGACCAGGTGCTCGAGCAGATCGAGATCCTGGGCACGCAGGTGGTGCCCGTGCTGCGCAAGGAGTTCGAGCTGCGTCGGCCCGAGGGCGTACCGTCGGACCCGCCCACGCACGAGAGCCTCGTGGCGGCCGGCCCGGACTCGCCGCATCGTCTCGTGGTCCCCCGCGAGGCCCTCGTCGCCGCGAAGGAGGCCTGACATGGCACGCAGGCTCGTCGTGGTCGCCGGCGGGGTATCGGAGCCCTCGTCCACCCGCCTCCTGGCCGATCAGCTCGCCGACGCCACCGGCGCGGGCGTCTCAGCCCGCGGCGAGGCACTCGACGTGACGGTGATCGAGATCCGCGAGCTCGCGCGCGACCTCGCGACTGTGATGACCACGGGCCTCCCCACCCCGGCGTTGACCGAGGCCAAGGACGCGATCGCAGCGGCCGACGGCGTGATCGCCGTCTCGCCGGTGTTCACCGCCAGCTACAGCGGGCTGTTCAAGATGTTCTTCGACGCGCTCGACCCCGATGCGCTGACCGGCGTTCCGGTGATGATCGCGGCGACCGCCGGGACCCCGCGGCACTCACTCGTGCTCGACTTCGCGCTGCGGCCGCTGTTCAGCTACCTGCGGGCGCAGGTGCTGCCGACCGGCGTGTTCGCCGCCACCGAGGACTTCGGCTCGGCCGAGTTGGCGTCCCGGATCTCCCGGGCCGGGGCGGAGCTCGCCGGCGCGCTCGTCCAGTCCGACGGTGCCGTGGCCGGCTTCGGCGGACCGTCCGACCTGGGCGCCCCGCAGCGCTCCGGCAAGGCCACCGACCTGGGTCCCGTCAGCGACTTCGCCGACCTGCTGCGCGGTCACACCGGGAACTGAGTCCTCGGGAAGCCGTCCGAGGGCGGCGAGAACGGCGCACCCGAACGCCGCCGCGCCCGGCCACCAGGACCAGGACCCACGACGCCAATGCGCCGATCACCCCTCCGGGGTGATCGGCGGGGCCGTAGAAGTTGCTGCCGTACAGCCGGATCGACGGTGCCGCGGTGAAGTCGAGCCCCTTCGCGCCGGGTCCGGCGAAACGGGCGTCGACGACGGCCTGGCCGAGCAGCACCGCGATCAGCACCCCGAGCGAGGCGGCGCCCAGCGTGATCGCCACGCCGCGCGGCGTGCGCCGGCCCCCGCGGAAGACCAGGAGCGCCGTCAGCAACCCGCCGACCACGGATACCGCCGTGAACGAGGCGGTCGCGAGGAAGACGTTGTCGAGTTGGCCCTGCCGCAGCAGTGCGTCACCCGAGTCGGTCACGAACCCGCGCACGCCGGGCACCGTCAGGCCCCAGACGAGGGCCGCGGACGCGCCCAGCACCGCGCCGATGACGGCCGGGACCACGGCGAACGACGTCGAGCGGGCGGGCGGGTTCGTGTTCATCGCCAGCAGCCTAACGGCCGGTCCTGTGAACGCCCCTCAGCGCTCGCGGCTCTTCGAATCGAGCTCTCCGTGCCGGGAACACCGCGCCGTCCATCCGTGCGGGCTGACCTGGACGATCATCCTGCGGGCGCAGTAGGCGCAGTACCGGGGAGGCTCCAGGCCCAGAAGGGCGGCCTCGAACACGGGGACGCCGTCGGCGAGCGGCTTGCCGGTGAACTCGTTGTACACCGGCTCCGGAGTGGCCACGGGGATCACAGGGTCTCGTTCAGTGCCTTGATCGGCATCTTCAGCGAATCCAGCAGGTCGAGGTCGGTCTCGGCCGGACGGCCCAGCGTCGTCAGGTAGTTGCCCACGATGACCGCGTTGATGCCACCGAGGATGCCCTTCTCGGCGCCCAGGTCGCCGAGCGTGATCTCTCGCCCGCCGGCGAAGCGCAGGATGGTGCGCGGCAGGGCCAGGCGGAACGCGGCGACGGACTTGAGCGCCTCGCTCGGCTCGAGCACGTCGAGGTCGCCGAACGGGGTGCCCGGGCGCGGGTTGAGGAAGTTGAGCGGCACCTCGTCGGGATCCAGCTCAGCGAGGTTCGCCGCGAACTCGGCGCGCTGCTCCAGCGTTTCGCCCATGCCGAGGATGCCGCCGCAGCAGACCTCCATGCCGGCCTCGCGCACCATCTGAAGGGTGCCCCACCGCTCCTCCCACGAGTGGGTGGTGACCACGTTCGGGAAGTGCGACTTCGAGGTCTCCAGGTTGTGGTTGTAGCGGTGGACGCCCATCGCCTTGAGCTCGTCGACCTGCTCCTGGGTGAGCATGCCGAGGCTGCAGGCGATCTGGATGTCGACCTCGTTGCGGATGGCCTCGATGCCGGCGGCGACCTGGCTCATCAGACGCTTGTCCGGGCCGCGGACGGCGGCCACGATGCAGAACTCCGTGGCGCCGGTCTTCGCGGTCTGCTTCGCCGCCTCGACCAGCGACGGGATGTCGATCCACGCCGAGCGCACCGGAGACTCGAACAGGCCCGACTGGCTGCAGAAGTGGCAGTCCTCGGGACAGCCGCCGGTCTTGAGGCTGATGATGCCCTCGACCTCGACCTCGGGCCCGCACCATTTCATGCGCACCTCGTGGGCGAGCTGCAGGACGTCGTCGAGCCGGTCATCGGGCAACTGCAGGACGGCGAGTACTTGATCCTCGTTCAATCCCTCGCCGCGCTCGAGCACCTGCTCGCGCGCGATGTCCACGATATCGGCCAGCACTCCGGTCATGCGATCTCCCTCGTCGGCTGAGTTGTCGCGGCGTTGTTCACCGCGCGGCTATCGAGCACTGTACAGCGTTCAATTCGTGAACGGCGTTCAGGCACGAGTGGTAGCGATGGAAACGTTCATCGAATCGTCCGGGATCGTTTCCTTCTCTTTTCTAGGTATCGCCGTGAGAGTGACAGCATGATGATGCGTCCGAAGAAGATCCTGGTCGCGGCCGTGACCGCAGCCGCCCTCGCAACCCCGCTCGGCACCACAGCCGGTCCGGTCTCGGCGACCCCCGCCGCACCGTGTTCGTTCACCCCTAGGGCCGCACCCACGGCGAGCCCCTTCGCACCGGACGACCTCACGCGCACGGCGACCCCGAAGCCCTACATCGATGAGCTGTCGGCCTTCCCCTCGCTGCCGAAGACCGTACTCGCCGCGAACCTGGACACCGCCGTCGCGACGAACAACGCCGCCACCGCCGCTGAACGACGGTACGCCGTCAATGACAACTACGGCATCGGCGACGAGTCGATCGTCAACGCACTCGGCAGCCGCCTCTCCCCCGCCTTCCGCGCCGCCGAGAAGGCAGGGGAACTCCCCGGACCAGCGCGCTTCTCTTCGGTGAGAAGGCACTGCTCGACGCGTATGTGAGCACCTCTGCGGCCAAGAAGCACTTCCAGTACCCGCGCCCGTTCGAGGTGGCGCCGGATCGGATCGAGAAGTACGGCGACGAGCGTCCCGACCTGTACGAATCGGTCCGCGGGTCGGGGGCCTTCCCGTCCGGTCATACCGCGTGGGGCTACTCCGAAGCGCTGGTGCTGGCCACCCTGCTGCCGGAGCTGGGGCCGCAGTTGCTCGCGCGCGCCGCCGACTACGGCCATCACCGCGTGGTGCTGGGCGTGCACTACCCCCTCGACGTGATCGGCGGGCGCATCCTCGCCCAGGCGGCGGTCGCCGACGCGCTCTCCGACCCCGCGTTCGCGCGGCTCGTCGGGCAGGCCCGCACCGAGGTGCGGGCGGCGCTGTCCGCCCGCGTGGGCGGCACCATCGCGAACGCCGTGGCCTGCCAGCAGAACTACGTGGACACCGGCGCCGGCGCCGCCGCGTACCGTCGGGACCTCACCTGGGGCCTGCCGCGCATCGGCGGCGACGCGCCGGCCCAGGTGCCCGACGGTGCCGTCGTCCTGCTCCGCGCGGCCCACCCGGGCCTGAGCGACGGTCAGCTGCGCGAGCGCATCGCCCGCACCGCGGGACCCGCCGGCTACCCGCTCGACGTCGCGGGCGGATGGCAGCGGATCGACCTGCTCAGCGCCTGGCTCGCTCGCTGAGCCAGGCGGGGTCGAACCAGGACGCCGCAGCGCGCGCGAACCGGTCCGGCGCGAGCCCCGCGGCACCGTCGGGAATCCGCCCGACGACCGGCACCCCGGTCACGTCCGGCAGGTCCGCGAGGTTGCACCGCTCGGCGAGACCGGGATCGTCGGGCCAGCGCGACAGCACGATGCCGGCGCACGCGACCCCGCGCGACTCCAGCGCGCGAACTGTGAGCTCGGTGTGATTGAGCGTGCCGAGCGCGGGGGCGGCGACCACGAGCACATCGGCTGCGAGGTCGGCCGCGAGGTCGATCATCGTGAACGGTGTTCGAGTGGCGTCCAGGCCCAGCCGCACGAGGACCCCGCCCGCACCCTCGACCAGAACGGCACCGTCGTGCCCGCAGACGGCGGACGCGGCCTCGGCGCGCCCTGGGGCTCGCGCCCCGCCCGACGGGCCGCGGTGAGCGGCGCGAGCGGGTCGGGGAACCGCAGGTGTTCGACGGTGCGCGTCCCCGGCGCGAGGCGCTCGACCTCGGCGGCGTCGGCGAGCTGGCCGTCCGCGTCGCGCTCGGCACCGTCGGCGAGACCGGTCTGGGCGGGCTTGACGACGGTGACCGGCCCGGACGGCAGCAGCGCGGCGGCGAGCGCCGCCGTCGCGACGGTCTTGCCGACGCCGGTGGACGTGCCGGTGACGCAGAGGATCACGCGACCGCCCGGCGGATGACCTCGACCGCGCGCGCAACTTCGCCGTCGGTGAGGTCCGCGCGCACGGTGATGCGCAGACGCGACGTGCCCTCCGGGACCGACGGTGGCCGGAAGCATCCCACGTGGACGCCCTCGGCGGCGCAGGCGTCGCGGGCCGCGACCGCCCGATCCGGGTCGCCGAGGACCAGCGACACGACGGCGGAGGTGGGCCTGGGCGCGCCGACGCCGGCCGCGACGGCCCGGGCCCGATCCAGGACGGCGGCGGCCAGGCCGGGGCGGTCGCGGAGCTCGGCGAGCGCGGCGCCGGCGGCGGCCACCGCGGCGGGGGCGAGGCCGGTGTCGAAGATGAACGGGCGCGCGGCGTCGATCAGGTGGGCGCGCACGCGCTCGGGGCCGAGCACGACTCCGCCCTGCGCGCCGAGCGCCTTGGACATCGTGGCGGTGACCACCAGGTCGGGAGCGCCGGCCAGCCCGAGCTCGTGGACCAGGCCCCGGCCGCCGGCGCCGCGAACGCCGAGGCCGTGGGCCTCGTCGACCACGAGGACCGCGCCCGCCTCCCGGGCCGCGGCGTGCAGCGCGGCGACGGGGGCGAGCGCACCGTCGGCGCTGTAGACGGAGTCGGTGAGCACGAGCGCGCGGGCCTCGGTCCGGTCGGCGAGCGCGGCGCGGACCGCGCCCACGTCGCCGCGCGGCACGACGACGATCCGGGCGCGCGAGAGTCGGCACGCGTCGACGAGCGAAGCGTGCGAGCCGCCGTCGGAGACGACCAGCGCGCCCCGCCCGGCGAGCGCGGTGACCACCCCGAGGTTGGCGAGGTAGCCGGAGGAGAAGCACAGCGCCGCCTCGGCGCCGAGGAAGCCGGCGAGGTCGCGCTCGAACGCCTCGTGCAGTTCGGTGGTCCCGGTGACCAGCCGCGATCCGGTCGCGCCCGCACCCCATACCCGCACCGCTTCGGCGGCCTCCTCGACCACGCGGGGATGGCGGCTGAGGCCGAGGTAGTCGTTCGAGGCGAGGTCGATGCCGGGTGCGTCCGCACGCCGCGCGGCGAGCGTGCGCCGCAGCCCCGCCGCCTCCCGGTCGGCGGCGTACCCGTCGAGCCATCCCAGCGCGTCGTTCTCAACGCGCGGGCGGGCAGGCACGTGAACACTCCGGCCGGCCGGCACTTGAACGCTGTTCATGCCCTCACTGTAACGCCGCGTGCACAGCGGCCGAGACCCCCCGCGTGATCCGGGCGATCTGATCGGGCGTGCAGACGAGCGGCGGCATCGTGTAGACGAGGTCGCGGAACGGCCGCAGCCACACGCCCTCGGCGATGCAGGCGTCGGTCGAGGCGGCCACGTCGACGGGCCGGTCGAGCTGAACGACACCGATCGCGCCGAGCACGCGCACGTCCACCACCCCGGGCACCTCCCGCAGGGGCGCCAGGCCCGCCTCGAGGCCCGCGCCGATCCCGGCGACCCGGCCGGTCCAGTCCTGCGACAGGAGCAGCTCCGTGCTGGCCACCGCGATGGCGCAGGCGAGCGGGTTCCCCATGAACGTGGGCCCGTGCATCAGGGCCCCCTGGTCCGAATCGGAGATGGTGCGGGCCACCTCATCGGTGCAGAGCGTGGCCGCCAGCGTGAGGTATCCGCCGGTCAGGGCCTTGCCCACGCACATGATGTCCGGGGTGATGCCGGCGGCGTCGCACGCGAACAGCGTGCCGGTGCGGCCGAAGCCGGTGGCGATCTCGTCGCAGATGAGCAGGACTCCGTGCCGCCGCGTGATCTCGCGCAGCGCCGCGACGTAGGCGGGCGGATGGAACCGCATGCCGCCCGCGCCCTCGACGACGGGCTCGATGATGACGGCGGCCAGCTCGTGGGCGTGCTCGGCGACGAGCCTGTCCAGCTCCGCGACGTAGTCCTCGTCGTACTCGGCGGGCGGCGCGGGCGCGAAGACCTGCGAGGCGAGCACGTCGGTCCACAGCGCGTGCATCCCGCCCTCGGGGTCGCAGACGCTCATGGGGGTGAACGTGTCGCCGTGGTAGCCACCGCGCCAGGTGAGCAGGCGGTTGCGGCCGCGGACGCCGCGGGCGCGCCAGTACTGCAGCGCGGTCTTCACGGCGACCTCGATCGACACGGACCCGCTGTCGGCGAGGAACACCCGGTCCAATCCCGCCGGCGTGATCTCCACGAGCAGCTCGCCCAGCCGGGCGGCGCTCGCGTGGGTGAGGCCGCCGAACATCACGTGCGACATCGTGTCGATCTGCGCCTTCGCCGCGGCGTCGAGGACGGGGTGGCGGTAACCGTGGATCGCGGCCCACCACGAGCTCATCCCGTCGATCACCCGGGCGCCGTCGCCGAGCGTGAGGGTGACCCCGTGCGCGCCGGTCACGACGCGGACGCCCGCGCCGCCGACGGCGCTGTACGGGTGCCAGAGGGTGGCTGCGTCCAGGGCGAGGATCTCATCGGGGGTCATGCCGGGCCACGTTAGCGGTGGCAGGGGCGGCCCCGTCAACGCCCGACGGTGTGCCGGCCCTCCGCGGATGCGCCCGGCCCCGTCGCTTCCCGCAGCTCGACGAGCGCCCGGCCCACCCAGATCCGGCACCGCACCGTCGTGCCCGCGGAACCGGGCGCGGCGGTGCGGATCGACGCCGTGACCTCGGCGCCGTCGGGCACGTCGCGTTCGGTGTGCTTGCGCAGTCCCGACGGTGCCGGGGCGGGCCCGGCGATCGTGTCGCCGATGCGGTAGGCCACGAGCAGCGGCGGGGTGACGGTGCCGTCCGTGGTGCCACCGTCGAGCTGCACGGTCACCTCGGCGCCCGATCGCGGCCGGTCGCCGCATGCGGCGACGACCAGCAGGCACACGGCGAGCAGCAGGACGGGGCGGGGCGTCATGGTGGTTCCTTCGATCCGGTCGCCTCGGAGCGTAGCGGCTCCCGGTGGCATGATCGGCGCATGGCTTCCGGCGTCCCGCGGCCCGTCGGCGCGACCTATCGCCTCCAACTCGGGCCCGACTTCACGTTCGCCGACGCCGCCCGCCGGGTGCCCTACCTGGCGGATCTGGGCGTGACCCACCTGTACCTCTCCCCGTCCTCGAGGCCGTGCGCGGCTCCACCCACGGCTACGACGTGACCGATCCGACCGCGGTGCGCGCCGAGCTCGGCGGACGCCGGGGCCTCGAGCGACTCGCCGATGCCGCACACATCGACGGTCTGGGCCTGGTGATCGACATCGTCCCGAACCATCTCGGCGTCGGCCGGCCGGAACAGAACCCGTGGTGGTGGGACGTGCTCACGCACGGCCGGAAGTCGGCGTTCGCGCGCTACTTCGACATCGACTGGGAATCCCGCAACGGGGCGGGCGGCAAGCTCGCGCTTCCCGTCCTCGCCTCGGAGGACGACGCCGCGTCGATCACCGTCGACCGGACCGGACCCGAGCCGGTGCTCCGGTATCACGATCGGGTCTTCCCGATCGGCCGCGACGTGGGCGGCGGCGATGCGGAGCGGATTCACTACGCACAGCCCTACCGGCTGGTGCCGTGGCGATCGCCCGTCCGCTCGTACCGCCGGTTCTTCACCGTCGATGACCTGGCCGCGGTCCGCGTCGAGGATCCCGAGGTGTTCGCCGCGACGCACGCCGAGATCGGGTCGTGGTTCGCGGACGGCATTGCCGACGGGCTGCGCGTCGACCATCCCGACGGGCTGGCCGATCCGGTCGGCTACCTGCGGCGGCTGCGCGCGCTCACCGGTCCGGACGCGTGGGTCGTGATCGAGAAGATCCTCGAACCGGGCGAACCGCTGGACCCGGGGCTGCCCGTGGACGGGACGACCGGGTACGACGCGCTCCGCGAGCTCGGCCACGCCCTGCTCGATCCGTCGGGCGCGGCGGGCCTCGGCGCGGTGCACGAGCGCTGGGCGGGCGACGCCGGCGGCGCGGAGGCCCTGAGGGCGGCGCGCGCCGGGATCGCGGACGGTTTCGCCCGGGGCGCACTCGGCCCCGAGCTGCGCCGGCTCGCGCGGGCCGCACTGCGGGAGTCGACGCCCACATCGCTCGCCGGACCGCCCCCGCAACCGCTGATCGAGGAGGCGATCGTCCGGTGGGCGCGGGACACGCCCTACTACCGCGACGACTACCCCGTGCTCGCGGCGGCCGCGGCCCGGCTGCGCGCCGAAGCCCGCACCCGCTCGCAGGAGTGCGAGCCCGATGAGCCCGGCAGCACGGACGCCTTCCACCTGCTCGCGCAGGCACGCGAGCGGGGCGCCGAGACCGCGTTCCGCTTCCCCCAGTTCACGGGGGCGCTCACTGCGAAGACCGTCGAGGACACGCTGTTCTACCGCACCGCCCGCCTGATCTCCCTGCAGGAGGTGGGCGGCGCACCGTCCGACTTCGGGCCGAGCGATCCGCACCCGGCGTTCGCCCGCCGCGCCGCGCAGTGGCCCGCGACGATGACAGCGCTCTCGACCCACGACACCAAACGCGGCGAGGACGTGCGGGCACGCATCGGCGTGCTGAGCCAGTGCCCGGCCGACTGGGCGGCGTTCGCCGACCGGTGGATGCCTCGGCGCCCTCCTCGCTGGATCCCGTGACGGGCCTGTTCCTGCTGCAGACCGCGTTCGGGGTGTGGCCGGAAGACGGGGCGATCACCGACGAGTTCCGCGCGCGCCTGCACGCGTACGCCGAGAAGGCGATGCGCGAGGGCCGCATCGGGACCTCCTGGACCGCGCCAGACGGGGCGTTCGAGGCGGCCGGGCACGCCTTCCTCGACGCCGTCATCGACGGTGCCGCCCCCGCGCAACTGGTGGACGCCCTCGCCCCGCACGGCCGCACGGACGCGCTGGCGCAGAAGCTGCTGCAGCTCGCCGGGCCGGGCGTCCCGGACGTCTACCAGGGCACCGAGCGCTGGGACGACTCGCTCGTCGATCCCGACAACCGCAGGCCGGTCGACTGGGACACACTGACGGGCGCTTCGCACCCGAAGCAGCAACTCGTCCGGTCGGCGCTACGACTGCGGCGCGAGCGGCCGGATAGCTTCGTCGGCGGCACGTACGCGCCGCTCGCGGCGGAGGGCCCGGCGGCGGATCACCTGGTCGGCTTTCCTGCGCGGCGCACCGGGCGCGGCCCCCGACGTGGCCGCCCTCGCGACGCGCCGCTCGCTGGCGCTCCAACACAGCGGCGGGTGGCACGACACGGTCGTCGACCTGCCCCCGGGCCTGTGGACCGATCGCCTGTCGCACCACGTCCACGCGGGCCGGACCCTCCTCGCCGCGCTGTTCATCGAACATCCGGTCGCGCTGCTGACCCGGGATTAGAAAACTTGTCAGTGCCTGCGCGCACACTCGCAGCATGAACAGCGAAACCCCGCGGCCGCTCACGACGGCACTCGCCCAATCCGCCACCGCGCGCACCGGCGTCAGCGGCAACCGGATCCGCGCCTCCTCGCTCGCGCGGGTCGCGGAATCGCTGCGCGAGCACGGCCTCCCCGCCGAGCTCCAGCCGAGCGGCCGCCTCGTGCTGGTCGCGGCCACGTCCCGACTCACGGCCCAGTCCCTCCCGGGCGGGGCGATCGAGGTGCGGGCGTTCCGCGAGGGCCGGCATTCCATCCTGGGCCTGTTGGACCAGCCCGACGAGGTGGCGCACCTGCTGATCCGCTGCGCGGGGATGGCGGCCGCGTGGGAGCTCACGGGCGAGATCCACGATCGTTTGGTGCTCGCGGGCGAGCGGTCCGTGCTCAGTGAGATCCCGATGGGCGACGGGGTGTTCGTCCGGCTCGGCGAGCGCACCTACGCGGAGTTCATCGGCGAGCACGCGAACGCGTGCTTCGGCGAACCGGCGTCCGTCGCCCTCGAGACGCACATCTGCGCCCACTCGCTCGACGACCTGTGGCGCTTCCGCACGCTGCGCGCTCAGGACTTCCCCACCGTCGGCAGGATTACGGGCGGGCAGCACGAGACGGCGGAGTCCGCGCTCGCGGCGCTCGCGCTGCACCGCGCCCGGACCCCGGAATGGGAGCGGCTGCACTGAGGCGTCGCACCGGGGATAGGGTTGCTCACCTATGTCTCCCGCGCCCATCGTCGCCGCGCCGCACACCTTCGAGGTCTGGGCACCGCTCCCGGGCCTCGTGCGGCTCTGGCTCGACGGCGCGGTCCACCCGATGGCCGCCGAAGCCGGCGGGTGGTGGCGAATCCGCGTTCCCGCCGCCCTGGGGGCCGGTACGGATTCCTCCCGGACGACGACGAGACGGTACTGCCGGACCCGCGGTCGCCACGGCAGCCCGACGGCGTGCACTCCCCTTCCGCCCTGATCGGTTCGCCGGCGCTCGCCGACCCGTGGGCGGGTCGGGAACTGCGCGGGTCGGTCGTCTACGAACTGCATGTGGGCACGTTCACGGCGGCGGGCACCTTCGACGCCGCCATCGAGCGACTCCCGCACCTGGTGGCGCTGGGCGTCGGGTTCGTCCAGCTGATGCCCGTCAACGCGTTCAACGGGCCGCACGGCTGGGGGTACGACGGTGTGGGCTGGTTCGCGGTGCACGAGCCGTACGGTGGGCCGGCCGGGCTGGAGCGGTTCGTCGCCGCCGCGCACCGGCTTGGGCTGGGCGTGCTGTTGGACGTGGTGCACAACCATCTCGGACCGTCGGGCAACTACCTGGGCCGGTTCGGGCCGTACGAGACCGACGGGTCCACGCCGTGGGGCCGCACGATCAACCTGTCCGGTGCGGACAGCGCCGAGGTCCGCGCCCTGATCCTCGAGAACGTCGAGTGGTGGTTGCGCCGGTACCGCGTGGACGGGCTACGACTCGACGCGGTGCACGCGCTGGTCGACAGTTCGCCCACGCACCTGCTGCAGGAGGCGGCCGCCCGGGCACGCGCGCTCGAGGCCGAGCTCGGCCGCCCGCTGGCGCTCGTCGCGGAATCGGACCTGAACGATCCGCGGCTGGTCAGCCCCGCCGAGCTCGGCGGATACGGCATCACCGCGCAGTGGGACGACGACGTGCACCACGCGATCCACGCCATCGTCTCCGGCGAGCGACAGGGCTACTACGCCGATTTCGGCAGCCCCGAATGTCTGGCGACGGTGCTCACGGAGGGCTTCTTCCACGCGGGCACGTTCAGTTCGTTTCGCGGCCGCGTGCACGGCGCGCGGATCGATCCGGCGCGGGTGGCACCGTCGCAGCTCCTGGCGTTCACCTGCACGCACGATCAGGTGGGCAATCGCGCCCGGGGCGACCGGCCGTCCGAGTACCTGACGCCCGGCATGCTGGCGGTCAAGGCGGCGCTCGTGCTGTTCTCGGCGTTCACCCCGATGCTGTTCATGGGCGAGGAGTGGGGCGCCACGACCCCGTTCCGGTTCTTCTCCAGCCACCCCGAGCCCGAGCTGGCGCGGGCCACCGTCGAGGGACGCAGGGCGGAGTTCGCGCAGCACGGCTGGCCCCGGGCGAGGTCCCGGATCCGCAGGACCCGGCGACGTTCGCCGCGTCGACGCTCGACTGGTCCGAGCTCGACGCGCCCGCGCACGCCCGGCTCCTGCGCACCTACCGCGACCTCATCGCGCTCCGGGCTCGCCTGTCGGGCGACGACTTCCGGGCCGTGCGCTGTGACCATCCCGGGGAGGCCACGTGGTTCGCAGTGCACCGCGGCGAGACGAGCCTGCTGGTGAACTTCGCGGCCGTACCCGTGACCGCGCCGTTCGCCGGGGATCCGCTGCTCACGTGGGAGCCCACCACGACGCGGGACGGTGCGACAGTCGTGCCGGCGCACTCGTTCGTGGTGATCGACCGCTCGGCCGGGGGCGGCACATCGCCGACACCCTGTTGCTAAGCGGTCGCTTTGTGAGAGTCTTGCGCCTATGCGAATCGGATTGGGCATCAACTACACGGACGGGTTCAAGGCCACGGCCGACGAAGTCCAGGACCTCGAGAAGGCCGGGATCGACATCATCTTCGTCCCCGAGGCGTACTCGTTCGACGCGGTGAGCGCGCTCGGCTACCTCGCCGCGAAGACGGAACGGGTGCAGCTCGCCTCCGGGATCCTGCAGATCTACACCCGCACGCCAACGCTCACGGCGATGACCGCGGCCGGCCTGGACAATGTCTCAGACGGCCGGTTCATCCTGGGCCTCGGCGCTTCGGGTCCGCAGGTGATCGAGGGCTTCCACGGCGTGCAGTACGACGCGCCGATCGGTCGCACCCGCGAGATCATCGAGATCTGCCGCAAGGTGTGGCTGCGCGAGCGGCTCGACCACCAGGGCAAGTACTACACGATGCCCCTGACCGCCGAAGGTGGCGGGACCGGCTTGGGCAAGCCGCTCAAGCTGATCAACCACCCGGTCCGCGACCGCATCCCGGTGCTGCTCGCCGCGCTCGGCCAGAAGAACGTTGCCCTCGCCGCGGAGGTGGCGGAGGGCTGGCAGCCGATCTTCTTCCTGCCGGAGAAGGCGAAGGACGTGTGGGGCGACGCCGTCGCCGCGGGCAAGGCCAAGCGCGACCCGAGCCTCGGCGAGCTCGACATCTACGCGGGGCCGGCGCTCGCCATCGGCGACGACGTGGAGGAGCTGCTCGGGTTCGTGAAGCCGCACCTCGCGCTGTACATCGGCGGCATGGGCGCGAAGGGCAAGAACTTCTACCACACCCTGGCCACCAACTACGGCTACGGCGCCGAGGCCGACCGCATCCAGGAGCTGTACCTCGCGGGCGACAAGGCCGCCGCCGCGGCGGCGGTCCCCGACGAGCTGGCGCGCAACGTCTCGCTCATCGGCCCGAAGGGCTTCGTCAAGGAGCGGGTCGCGGCGTTCGCCGAGGCCGGCGCCACGGTGCTCAACGTCGCGCCCATCGCGGCCGACCCGGCGGGCCGGGTCAAGCAGATCGAGCTGTTGCGCGAGCTGGTCTGACGCCGCCGGTTTCGACGATCGGGGGCGGTTCGGGAAGATTCCCGGGCCGCCCTCTGTTGTCCCTTCAGTGACCGAAGCTTCCTTCTCCCGCCCTCGCCTGTCGCTCCTCGAGCTCGCGCCCGTCGTCGACGGTGCCTCCTTCGGCGACGCCCTGCGTGCCACCATCGCCACGGCGCAGGAGGCGGAACGCCTGGGCTACCACCGGGTCTGGGTCGCCGAGCACCACTCGATGCCCGGCATCGCGAGCTCGGCGCCGGCAGTGCTGATCGGGCAGATCGCGGCGGCCACCGAATCGATCCGGGTGGGATCCGGCGGCGTCATGCTGCCCAACCACCAGCCGTTGGTGGTGGCCGAGCAGTTCGGCACGCTGGACGCGCTGTTCCCGGACCGCATCGATCTCGGGATCGGCCGTGCCCCCGGCACCGACCAGCTCACGGCCCACGCGCTGCGCGGCGGCGGGGTGAGCGAGTCGGTCGACGACTTCCCGCAGGCGCTCGCCCACCTGCGGGCCTTCTTCAACGACGGCTTCCCCGCCGACCACCCGTACGCGGCGATCACCGCGACGCCGGGCATCGGCGCGCACCCGCAGGTGTGGCTGCTGGGCTCGTCCACGTTCAGCGCCAAGCTCGCCGGCCTGCTGGGGCTGCCGTTCTCGTTCGCCCGGCACTTCGCGCCGCAGGCCACGATGCCCGCGCTCGCCGAGTACCGCGACAGCTTCCGGCCGGGCGAGATCGCGGCACCGTCGGCCATGCTGACGGTGACGGTGGTGGCGGCCGACACCGACGCGGAGGCCGAGCGCATCGCCGGACCGGCGAAGGCGGCGATGTACCGGGTGCGCACCGGCAACCCCGGGCGGCTGCCGACCTACGATCAGGCGGCCGCGGCCCCGCTGACGGCGGAGCAGGAGGCGTCGATCGCGCCGTCGACATCGGCGTGGATCGTCGGCTCGCAGGCGACGGTGCGCGACGGGCTCGCCGCGCTGCTCGAGCGCACCCGGCCGCAGGAGCTGATGATCTCCGGGATGATTCCCGGGCTCGCCGAGCGTCGGCGCAGCCTCGCGCTGATCAGGGCCGCGGTCGACGAGCTCGGATGAGCGCGGTCAGCGCGTGCCGTAGGTGAACACGAGGTCCCACGGGTCGAGCCCCCACCCGCGGACGGCCTCGGTGATCAGGCTGGGGACCATCGTCAGGGTCTCGGGCGTCGACGGTGCCGCGACCGTGTGCGTCGCGTTCGCGGGGTCGACGTACGGTCCCAGAGCAGCGAATCCTGCGGAGCGGGCGCGGTTTCGACAACGGCGACGTGGTCGGCACCGTCGGGCATGACGGCGAAGAGGCAGAACCTGCGCTCCCCGCTCCGGGCTCGCCGGCGGCCTCGGTGGGCTCGACGACGAGGAACTCCCCCGCGTCCACGCATCGCGCGACGGCGCGTTCGAGGATCTCCCGGAAGTCCTCGAACGTTCCGCGCGAGGCCGTCGTCGCGGCTCGGCCAGGTCCATGGACTGCGGCTCCATCGTGAGCCCGCCGCCCGCGGCGCCGGGGACGGGGAGGCGCGGCCGCACCACGAGGGTGTCGCCGGTCAGGGTGCCGACCTCGCGGAACAGGCCCTTTCCGACCTCGGCGCGCGTGAGTGATCGATCCCTGTGCCGTGCGGAGCCATTCGTCTTGCGGGACGGACCAGAGCCGGCCGGTGCCGTCCCCGGTCCACGTGCGCAGCCGGCCGCCGACGCACGGCCCGAGCTGGACCTCGAAGCCGCTCATGCGGTGACGTCGCCGTTGTAGAGGACGCGGGCCGGGCGCACGCGTACCACGACCTCCTCGGGCACGGCGTTGCGGCGGCCGTACTCCTCGCCGCGCTCGGCGCCCATGTACCGCACGCCGCACGCCGTGCACCTTCAGCAGGTAGTCCGGATCGTCGACGAGTTCGGCGAGGCCCTGTACCTGCGCGAACGCGTACGGGGGCTCCTGCAGGTCCACGCTCACGCTGACCCGCGGATCCTTCGCCAGGAGTTTGCCTTTCGGCGTGTCACGACCGGTGGCGAAGACGACGCAGCCGTCGTCGACCACGAACCAGACCGGCGCGGTGAGCGGTCGCCCGTCGCCGCCGAGGTACGCGAGGTGCCCCGTGCGCGTTCCGGCGGAGAGGAACTCGATCACGGCGGGTTCGAGGCGCTCTGAGCGGTGCATGCTCGCCAGGGTACGTCTCCACCCGGATCTCCACCCGCGGGTCGATCCGCCGCGGCCCGGTTCGGACGAGAGTCATCGGCATGACGAACGCCACCGCCGCCCTCATCGCCGTCCTCGCCCTCGGCTGGATCTTCTACCGCCAGTTGCAGGCCCGCCCGCTCAAGGACAAGACCGCCCGCGTGGCCGCCGCGCTCGCGATCATCGGCCTGGTCCAGACGGTGCAGTACGTGTCGTCGGGCGGCGAGGTGGGCGCCGGCCATGTGGTGGCCGCCGTCCTGGGCCTGATCATCGCCGTCGCGCTCGCCTACCCGCGGGCGCTCAGCACCAGGGTCTTCCCCGGCCCCGACGGCCGCTATCTGCGCCAGGGCACGGCCGCGACCATCGGCCTGTGGCTCGTGGCGATCGGCCTGCACGTGGCCGTGGACTTCCTCGTCCCCGCCGCGCTCGGCGACCACTCCGGCCGCGGCTTCGCCGGCGTCACGACGATGCTGTTCATCGGCGTCACCCTGTTCGCGCAGAGCTGGTTCATCCAGCAGCGCGTGGCCGCGCACCGCGCGCAGCAGGTGGTCCCGGCCGGCTGACCGGCTGAGCCGCGCATGCCCGACGGTGCGCTGCACCGTCGGGCCGTTGTCACAGTTCGGGTGTACGCGCGATGAGGCCCAGACGCGCCGGATCGAACTCGATCTCGGAGCCATCTCCGGAACCGAGTATCTCCACCAGCGTAGTAGCCGCGTTCTCCCGCATTTCGCGCTCGGGTTCCTTCGTCACGTACGAATGATCTCTGATCATGGGCATCCGGCGCCAGCTGTTTCCTCGCATCAAGATTCGTCATGGTCCGTTGCGAATCAGGTTGGCGCGTAGCGAGTTTCCATGAGGGTTCGCCTACTTCGCGTAGTGGTACCGGACCTGCAGGACGATCAGGTCATCGCCGGGCACCTGATACACCAGCCGGTGCTCCTCGTTGATACGACGCGACCAGGCACCGGCGATTCCGTACTTGAGCGGCTCGGGCTTCCCGATCCCTCCGGTCGGGTCGCGCGCAGCATCCGCCAGCAGCCGATTGATCCGCTTGAGCAACGAGCGATCGGCCTGCTGCCAGAAGACGTAGTCCTCCCACCCCTGCGGGGTGAAGACGATCCTCACTCGAGATCCAGCGAATGCTCCGCGAACTCGCCGCGTTCCGCAGCCTCCGCGGCGTCGAGCAGACGCTGCGCATTCGCCGGCGAGCGGAACAGGTACGCGGTCTCCTGCCACGCCGATTCGTCACCCGAGTTCGCCACTCCGTCGTCCTTGGTCACGTCAGGTAGCGGTACGCGGGCGAACCGGGCTCGAGGCGCTCGCAGTGCAGGCGCGAGGAGTCCATGCGCTCGAGCAGGGCACCCAGGTCGCCGGCATGGCCGAGCTCCACGCCCACGAGTGCCTCGCCGGTGTCGCGGTTGTTGCGCTTGACGTACTCGAACAGCGTGATGTCGTCATCGGGGCCGAGCACGTCGTCGAGGAACCGTCGCAGGGCGCCGGGCTCCTGCGGGAACGCGACGAGGAAGTAGTGCTTGAGCCCCTGGTGCACCAGGGAGCGCTCGATCACCTCGTTGTAGCGCGACACGTCGTTGTTGCCGCCCGACAGCAGGCACACCACGGTGGAGCCGGGCTCGAACCGCAGCTGCGCCAGCGCGGCCACCGACAGCGCGCCGGCGGGCTCGGCGATGACGCCCTCGTTCTGGTACAGGTCCAGCATCGCGGTGCAGATGGCGCCCTCATCCACCTCGATGATCCCCAGCTCGCCCGCGGCCACGTCGCGGACCTCGTGTGCGGGCCACACGGCACCGCCCTCGGCGACGGCGACGTCGTAGCCGATCGCCCCGATCCGCTTGACGGCGGCACCGTCGACGAACGGGTCGATGGTCTCCAAATCGACCGGGCCGCCGGACTCGATCGCCCGGGCCAACGACGGCGCGCCGGCGGGCTCGGCCCCGACGATGGTCGCGTCGGGCGACTGCGAACGAAGGTAGCGCGTGACCCCGGCGAAGCAGCCCGCCCCGCCGACGGGCATGACGGTCACGTCGGGGACGACTCCGCCGAGCTGCTCGACCAGCTCCACGCCGATCGTGCCCTGCCCGGCGGTGGTGCGGGCGTCGTCGAAGGCGTGCACCCAGGTGGCGCCGCTCGCCACCACGTCCTCCTTCGCGGCGGCGGCCGCGGCGTCGTAGGTCTCGCCGACGGCGATCAGCTCCACGAACCGGCCGCCGTGGGCGCGGATGCGGTCGCGCTTCTGCTTCGGCGTGGTGGTCGGCACGTAGATCCGGCCGTGCACCTCCATCGCCCGACAGGCGAACGCGACGCCCTGCGCGTGGTTCCCGGCCGATGCGGCCACCACGCCGGCGGCCTTCTCCGCCCCGGTGAGCTGCGCCATCAGGTTGTACGCGCCGCGGATCTTGTAGGACCGCACCACCTGCAGGTCCTCGCGCTTGAGGTACACCTTCGCGCCGGTCAGCGCCGACAGCCGATCGCACAGCTGCAGCGGGCTCTCCGACACCACGCCGGCCAGCCGCGTCTGGGCCTCGATGATCGCGTCCACCGTGAGGTCGGCGGCGGCGCTGGACATCGGTGCGGGCATACGTGCTGACATGCCGGCCATTTTCCCACCCACAGGGAACGCGATCTCACCCCGCCCGCCGAGCGCGCCGGGTTCGCGCGATCTCGGACGCCGCGAACACCAGCGCGAGCCACACCGTCAGGCCCATCATGCCGCCCCCGACCAGCAGGATCAGCCCCACCAGCCACAGCCCCGTCGAGTCCTGGGACGCCCACGCGGCCCACGGCACGGCGAAGCCCAGCACCGCGACGGCGGGGATCACCGCGAGCAGCCAGACGTGCCGCAGATACAGGAACGCCACCGTCGCCGCCCCGACGATCGCCGCGCCGCACGCGATCACCTGCCACGGCCGGTACGGGCCCTGCGTCACCCCGTCGACCTCGTAGTACTCCTGGTCCCACCCGAGGAACGCGAACCACATGGCGCCCGCGAACACCGCGAGCGCCGCCAGCACACCAGTACGCGCATGCCGCCACTCTGCCATCATTGCCAGGTGTTCGACGGTGACCGCATGCGCTTCGGGTTCTGGGCGTCGGTCCTGGGGTTGGTGGTCGGCGCGGCGTCACTGCACTGGGACCGGAACACCCCCTGGCTGGCGATCCTGTACGCGCTCACCTGCCTCGTCGTCGCGGCGCGCACGATTCCGGCGCGACGGCTGCCCGAACCGGCGTGGATCGGCGTCGAGGCCACGGGCGTCGTGATCGCCGGCGGCCTGTTCGCGCTGCAGACCAACCCCGGCACGGGCACGGTCCTGTACGTCTCGGCCGTCTACTTCGGAGTCCGTTTCCCCCAGCGCGTGTCCGTATCGCTCGCGGCGCTGCTCGGTGGCACCGTCGCGCTCGGCCTCGCGGTGCAGCACTCGACCGACTTCTGGATCGGTGGCACGATCTTCGTCGCGGTCTGGGCCGGGATCGCCCGGCGCACGCGCCTCGAACGCACCCGGGCGCTCGAACAACTCGTGGAGCAGACCAGGCTCACCGCGGACTCCGAGGCGCGCGGCAGCGCCCTCGCCGAGCGCGCCCGCATCGCCCGCGACCTGCACGACGTGCTCGCCCACACCCTCTCCGGCGCGGGCATGCAGCTCGAGCTCGCCGACGCACTCCTCGAGGCCGGCCGCACCGACGACGCCCGTCGGGCCGTGCAGCGCGCCCGCGGCGCCCTCGCGGACGGGGTGGTCGGGGCCCGCGACGCGGTCCACACGCTCCGGGGGACACCGTCGACCTGCCCACCGCCCTGGAGGCGCTCGCCGAGGGAACGCACGAGACGGTGACGGCCGCGCCGGTCGAGCTGGACGCCGCGGCCGCCCGGGCGGTGCTGCGCGTCGCGCAGGAGGCGTTCACCAACGCCCGACGGTACGCCGCGGGCGCGCCGGTGGCGGCCCGTCTGGCATCGCTGCCCGACGGTGCCGAACTCATTGTGACCAACGCACCCGGGACCGCCCAGGCAGCCCGCGGATCCGGCATGGGGCTGCTAGGCATGCGGGAGCGCGCCGCCGAAGTGGGCGGCACGCTGCACGCCGGCCCGGCCGGCGATGGAGGATGGACCGTGCGCCTGCACATCCCGACGAAGGAGCCGTGAGTGAACGACGTCCGAGTGGTCGTCGCCGACGACCAGGCGACGATCCGCGAGGCACTCGCCGCGATGCTCGACCTCGCGCCGGGCATCGCGGTCGTGGGCGCCGCCGCCGACGGTGCCGAGGCCGTCACGCTCGTCCGGGAGCAGCGCCCGCACGTCCTGCTGACCGACCTACGGATGCCGAACCTCGACGGTGCCGCCGCCACCGAGCGCGTCCTGTCGGAGCTCCCGGAGACCGCCGTCGTCCTCCTCACCACGTACGACGACGAGGACTCGATCCTGCGCGGGCTGCAGGCCGGGGCGCGGGGCTACCTCACCAAGAACGCCGGCCGCACCGAGATCGCGGCGGCGATCATGGCGGCCGCCGCCGGGCAGTCCGTCCTGGATCCGGCGGTCCAGCAACGGCTGCTGGCGTCGGCGACGGGCGGAGGCGACCGCGCACCGTCGAATCCGCCCGTGGTTCCGCCCACGGACCTCACGCCCCGCGAGACGGAGGTCCTGCGGCTCATCGCCGACGGGCTCACCAACCGGGACATCGCGGCGCGGCTGTTCGTCAGCGAGTCGACGGTGAAGACGCACATCAACAACCTGTTCGCGAAGGCCCATCTGCGCGATCGCGCGCACGCCGTCCGCTACGCGTTCGAGACCGGCGTGGCGGCATCCGGTCACCCCGATTGAAACCCTGTCCGCCTGCACCCCAACGGCTTACCGTCGGTCATCATGGCGACGACGATCCTCTCCGCCCCGCGCGGGCCGACACGACCCGGACGGGAACGCCCGACGGTGGTGTCCGACTGATCCCGCGGCGACGACCCGGACGGTGGGTGAGCGTGGCGGTGGTCGCCGTGCTGGGCGCGATGGTCGTGCACACGCTCATCACCAATGAACGGTTCGAATGGCCAACCGTGGCGCACTACTTCACGCAGGCCGCCGTGCTCAAGGGCCTCTGGCTCACCCTCTGGCTCACGGCCGTCACCTTCGGGGCGGGTTTCGTCCTGGGGATCGGCCTGGCGGCGATGCGGCTGTGGGGCGGGCCGGTGCTCCGAACGGTGTCGTTCGTGTTCGTCTGGCTGGTGCGGTCGGTCCCGCCTCTGGTGCTGCTGCTCTTCTGGTTCCAGCTCGCGTCGCTGTATCCACGACTGTCGCTGGGCATCCCGTTCGGCCCCGAGTTCGTCACGGTCGACACCACGCACCTCATCAGCGGGCTGGTCGCGGCGTTCATCGCGCTGACCATCGACGTTGCCGCGTTCGCCGCGGAGATCGTCCGCGGCGGGCTGGTGTCCGTGGACCCGGGCCAGACGGCGGCCGCGCGGTCGCTGGGCCTGAGCCCGCGACGCATCTTCCGCCGGATCGTCCTCCCGCAGGCGATGCCCGCCATCATCCCCGCCTCCGGCAACCTGCTCATCGGGCTGCTGAAGTCGACGTCGCTGGTCAGCGTCATCGCGGTGACCGACCTGCTGTACTCGGTGCAGCTGGTCTACAACCAGAACTTCAAGGTGATGCCGCTGCTGTTGGTGGCGACCATTTGGTACGTCGTGATCACGTCCGTCCTGGCCGTGGGCCAGTACTTCGTGGAGCGCCGGTTCAACCGGGGCCGACGGGACGCCCGCCCGTTCCGCGAGGTCCTCGCCGACGCGGCCCGCCTGCGTCCGCGGCTCCCCCGCAGCGTCCGCACCGCGGGAGACCGCGAATGAGCGCGATCGAGGTGCGCGGGCTCCGGAAGTCCTTCGGCGGCACCGAGGTGTTACGCGGCGTCGACCTGGACGTCGCGCAGGGCGAGGTCGCCATCGTTCTCGGCCCCTCGGGGTCGGGGAAGTCGACGCTGCTCCGCTGCATCAACCACCTGGAGCGGCCCGACGCCGGCTACGTCCGGGTGAACGACGACCTGATCGGCTACCGCGAGGGCGGCCACCGCGGCGACGCGACCGTGCTGCGCGAGCTGCACCCCCGCGACGTGGCGCGGCAACGCCGCCGCATCGGGATGGTCTTCCAGCAGTTCAACCTTTTCCCGCACTTCACGGTCCTGGAGAACCTCACGGAGGGGCAGCTCGCGACCGGCGTCTCCCCCGGCGAGGCGGCCGAGCGCGGGCGCGAGCTCCTCGCGCGCGTCGGCCTCGCGGGCCGCGAGAAGGCGTACCCGTCGCAGCTCTCGGGCGGCCAGCAGCAGCGGGTCGCGATCGCCCGCACGCTGGCCATGCGACCCGACGTGGTGCTCTTCGACGAGCCCACCTCGGCACTGGACCCGGAGCTGGTCGGCGAGGTGCTGGCCGTGATCCGCGACCTCGCCGAGTCGGGTATGACCCTCGTCGTGGTGACGCACGAGATCGGTTTCGCCCGCGACGTCGCCGACACCGTGATCTTCATGGACGACGGCCGCATCGTCGAGTCCGGCCGGCCCGACGCGATCTTCGCCGACGCCGAGCACCCCCGCACCCGCGAATTCCTCGCGGCCGTGCGCTGATCCCCGCTAGATCCGAATTCAAGGAGACCCCATGCGCAGCCGCGCCTGCTCGCCCTGCCCCTGATCGCCGCCGCCACGCTCCTCTCGGCGTGCGGCGGCTCGTCCGATCCGGCGGCCCAGAGCTCGAGCTACCCGATCCCGACGCAGGACGTGGTGTCGTCCGTCGCCGTCGACCCGGCCGCCCAAGCCCTGCTGCCGGCCGGCACGAAGGAGCTGACGCTGGGGCTCACCCGGCAGGCGGGCGTCAACAACCTGCCGCATGCCGGGGAGGTCCCCGACGGCAATCCGGTGGGCCTGGACGTGGACCTCCGCAACGCCGTGGCCAAGGCCCTCGGCGTGACCTGGAAGCAGGAGATCGGGACCTTCTCAACGATCATCCCAGGCGTGCAGAACGGCCGGTACCAGGTGGGCCAGGGCAACTTCGGCGTCACCAGGCCGCGCCTCGAGGTCGTCGACTTCGCGACGTACCTCAACGACGGCCAGTCCTTCGTCGGCTCGTCGAACTCCGGCCTGACGAGTGTGAAGACGCTGGAGGACCTGTGCGGCAAGAAGGTCGTCACCGGTTCGGGCACCACCTTCCAGCAGATCCTGGAGAAGGGCGTCGGCCAATGCACGTCGAAGGGCAAGCCCGCGTACACCGTTCAGTACCTCGACGAGCAGGGCGCGATCATCCTCAGCCTGCAGAACAACCGCGTCGACGCGTACTTCGGGCCCACGCTCTCGCTGCGCTACCTGGTGGACAAGGTGCCCGGCACCACGTTCCTCGGTGAGTACTCCACCACGACGGTCGGTTTCGTCACCGCGAAAGGCTCGCCGCTCGCGCCCGCGGTCAGCCGGGCGATCAACACTCTGATCGAACGAGGCGAGTACCAGAAGCTGTTCGAGAAGTGGAAGGTCCCGCAGTCGGCTCTACCGAAGTCCGACGTCAACCCGGCCGCTGGGTTCTGACCCGTGGCGATCGAGTCGCTCGCCTTCCTCACGCCGGGCAACTACCCCGACGACGATCCCGCCGCCGGCCTGGAGGACACACTGCGGCTCATCGAGTTCGGCGAACGCCTGGGCTACCGGGGCGCGTGGGTGCGCCAACGCCACCTGGAGCACGGGATCTCCTCCGCCGCCGTCTTCCTCGGAGCGGCGTCGCAGCGCACGTCCACGATCGAACTGGGCACCGCGGTCATCCCGATCGGCTACGAGACCCCCTTCCGGCTGGCGGAGGACCTGTCGCTCGCGGACGCCCTGTCCCATGGCAGGCTGCAGCCGGGCTTCTCCACCGGGATGCCGCACGCGGATCTGCTCGCCGACGCGGTCTTCGACGGTGACTGGCGGACGTACGAATTCGGTCACGCGCGGGTGGCGCGCACCGTCGAGCACCTGCGCGGCGCGTACCTCGGCGACGAGGACGCGCGGATCGAATCCCCGGGTAACGTGCAGCGCCCGCGCCTGCAGCCGCACGCGCCGGGCCTCGCCGACCGCTGTTGGTACGGGGGAACGTCACTGGGCTCGTCGCGGTGGACCGGCGAGGCCGGCCTGCACCTGCTCACCGGCAACATAGTCTCGGCGGCCGGGACCGACTCCGACGATTTCGGCACGGTCCAGGCGGCGCTGATCGACGCGTTCCGTGCCGCGGGCGGGGCGGGTAAGCGTGTGGCCGTGGGCCGAGTGATCGTGCCGACCGACAGCGCCGACCGCACCACCGCTGCGCGCTACCGCGAGTACGCGCGCTCCCGGTACGACCGCACCCGGAAGGCGCACGGCGACAAGCGCACTCTGTTCGCGGAGGATCTCGTGGGACCGATCGCCGAGATCGCGGAACGCCTCGCCGCCGACCCCGCGTTCTCCCCGGAATCCGGCCCCGTCACCGAGCTGCGTCTGGAACTGCCGTACGAGTTCGACGTCCGGGAATACGAGCAGATCCTCACCGACGCACGCGGTCTGCTCTAAGTGTGGGTCGCGCGCAGCGTGCGGACCAGGTTCTTCTGGATCTTGCCGGTCGCGGTCTTGGGCAGGGCGTCGACGAACACGATCTCCTTGGGCGCCTTGAAACCCGCGAGGTTCTGGCGTGCGTACTCGAGCAGCGCGTCACCGTCGGCCTCACCCGACGGTGCGGTCACGACGAAGGCGGTGACCGCCTCGCCCCAGTGCTCGTGCGGCGTACCGACGACGGCGACCTCGGCGACGGCGTCGTGGCCGAGCAGGACGCGTTCGACCTCCACCGAGGAGACGTTCTCGCCGCCCGACTTGATGATGTCCTTGGCGCGGTCGGTGAAGTAGACGACACCCTCGTCGTCGAGGTAGCCGATGTCGCCACCGTGGAACCAGCCGTGCGCGAAGGCCTCCGCGTTGGCGGCGGGGTTGTTCCAGTAGCCCTCCATGAGTTGCGGCGAGCGGTACACGATCTCGCCGACCTCGCCGGGCGGGAGGAGGGCACCGCCCTCGCCCATGACCGCGACGTCGGTGGAGACGGTGGCGGGGCCCCACGAGTCGTCCTTGACGCCCTGGTGACCGGCCCACTGGAGCTCCGAAGCCGGCGTCGTCTCGGTCTGGCCGGAGCCGAGAATGATCGCGGCGGAGGCGAACCGGGCGCGCAGCGCCGCGAGGAGTTCGGCCGGCATCGGCGCCATCGCGTACATGCCCGCGACGAGGAACGAGGTGTTCTCGTCGTTCAGTTCGGGCCGGGCCAGCAGGGCGGCCCACATCATCGGCAGCAGGGTGATGTGCGTGACGCGGTGGTCGACGAAGGCCCGCGCCAGCTTCTCGGGGTCGAATCCCCGCAGCAGCACCGCAGTTCCGCCGGTGATGAGTGTCGGCATCATCAGCGCGTCGAGCGCGGTGACGTGGAAGAGCGGCAGCGCGATCGGCTGGACCACGGGCACGGTGTCCGGGCGCAGACCAAGGCCCACCGCAGAGGACAGCGCCGAGATGTGCACCGCCACATGGCTGGTGACCACGCCCTTCGGGCGCGCGGTGGTACCGGAGGTGTACAGGCAGTGCAGCACGTCGCGGTCCTCGACGATCGTCTCGACAACGGAGTCATCCGGATCGAACAGGTCCGCCAGCGGGCCCGACGGTACGCCGCCCACCTCCGCGGGCAGTACCCCGCCGCCGTTGGCCACGAGGTGCACGGCCTCGACCCGGTGGTCGGCTGCGTCGAGCGCTGCGGCGAGGGCCGGGGCGAAGACGTCCTCGCTGATGACGGCGCGGACGCCGCTGTCGGCGAGCTGGTAGGCCACGTCACCCGGCGCGAGCAGCAGGTTCAGCGGCATGGCCACCACGCCGAGCTTCGCGCACGCGAACAGCGAGACCACGAACTCCCAGCGGTTCTGCATCTGCAGCGCGATCGCGTCGCCGCGCTGGTACCCCGCGCCCGCAGGCCGCGGGCCAGGGCGTTCGCGCGGGACTCGAGCTCGCGGTACGACACGCTCTCCGCGCCGTCGACGAGCGCGATCCGGTCGCCGAAGGAGCGGGCCCCGCGGGTGGGCAGATCGCCGATGCACACCCGGTGGGTGAGGTTGACCACCAGAGGGTCGACGCCGGACAGGTCGGGACGCATACCGAGGCTCATGGCCGCACGGTAGTTCCTCCGACCTGCGGCCGCCACCGATTCCGGTGACTATTCGCTAACCCACTCGCCGGGCGGGGGCGGCACCGTCGGGCCGCGGCAGCGCGAGGTGCTCGCGGAGCGTCGCTCCCTCGTACTCGGCGCGGAACGCGCCCCGCTCCTGCAGCAGCGGCACCACCCGGTCGATGAACTCGTCGAGCCCGGTCGGGGTGAGGTGCGGTACCAGGATGAAGCCGTCGGCGGCGTCGGCCTGGACGAAGGTGTCGATCTCGTCGGCCACGGCCTGCGGGGTGCCCACGAACTGCGGCCGCGTGTTGAGCTCGATCACGAGCTCGCGGATGGAGAGTCCGCCGGCCTCGGCGCGCTCACGGTACGTCGCGACGATCTCCCGCGGATCCGCGTGCAGCACCCGGCCCTGGACGGCCGGGGCGTCGAAGACCGGCTCGACGTCGGGCAGCGGACCGTCGGGGTCGAAGGACTGCAGCTCCCGGCCCCACACCTGCTCGAGGAAGTTCAGCGCGGTCTGCGGGCTCACCTGCCGGCGCCGGATGTCGCGGGCCTTCTCCTGCGCCTCGGCGGTCGTGTCGCCGACGACGGCGGCGGCGCCGGGGAAGACCTTGAGGTGGTCCGGGTTGCGCCCGCGGTCGGCGGCGCGGCGCTTGACGTCGGCGTAGAACGCTCGGCCGCTCTCGAGCGAGCCGTGCCGGGTGAAGATCGCGTCCGCCTGCGCCGCCGCGAAGTCGCGCCCCTCGCCGGAGTCGCCCGCCTGCAGCAGCACCGGGTGCCCCTGGGGCGCGGGCGGGAGCGGAGCCGCGCCACGCACGTCGAACTGCGCGCCGTGGTGCACGATCTCGCCGCTGCTCCAGCCGTCCCAGAATCTGCGCGCGACGGTGACGAACTCGTCGGCGCGGCGGTACCTGTCGGCGTGGGCGAGGTACCCGCCGCGGCGGAAGTTCTCGCCCGTGAAGGCGTCGAGCTCGTCACCATGTTCCACGCGGCGCGGCCGCCGCTCAGGTGGTCGAGGGTCGCGAATTGCCTGGCCACGTCGAAGGGCTCGTTGAAGGTCGTGTTGATGGTGCCGGCGAGACCGATGCGCTCGGTGACGGCGGCCAGCGCCGCGAGCACGGTGAACGTGTCCGGACGGCCGACGACGTCGAGGTCGTGGATGCGACCGAGGTGCTCGCGCAGCCGCAGCCCCTCTGCGAGGAAGAAGAAGTCGAACTTCGCGCGCTCGGCGGCGCGGGCGAGGTGGACGAAGGAGTCGAACTCCACCTGACTGCGCGCCGCGGGGTCCGACCACACGGTGTTGTGATTGACGCCCGGGAAATGCGCCGCGAGATGGATCGACTTGCGCTGCACCCCTCCCGAACTGGCACGTCCGAATACCGTGTCGTCACAACAGTCCCCATTCCTTGGCGAGCAGTTCGTGGCTGCGCAGTCGCGCGGCGTGATCGTGCGTCACCGACGTGATCACCAGCTCGTCGGCCCCGGTGCGCTCGACGAGCGCGCGCAACCCGTCCGCGACGCGGCCGGGCCCGCCGACGAACTGCGTCTCGGTGCGGTCCGCGACCGCGGCCCGGTCCGGCGCTGTCAGCCCCGCGCTGTCGCGCGGATACGGTGCCGCCCCCGTCCCGAACCGGATCGAGTGCACCCAGGCGGAAACCGGCCGCTAGATCCACGGCGGCCGCATCGGTCTCGGCGACGACGACGTCCGCGCTCACCACGAGGTGCGGCCGTGCCAACCGCTCCGACGGCACGAACGCGTCCCGGTACGCCTGCGCTGCCTCCACGGTGGTGGAGGGGCTGACGTGGTAGTTCGCGACGAAGGGCAGGCCGCGGGCGCCGGCGAGCCGCGCGCTTTCCCCGCGCTACTGCCGAAGATCCACACAGGCGCGTTCTGCGCCGCCTCGGCGACCGGGGAACGCAGCGAACGGCCTCCGGCGCGATACGTGCCGCCCACCAACGCCAGAACGTCCTCGACCTGTCGCGAGTAGCTCGGCGGTTCCGCCTTCGGGTGGTAGAGCTGCTCGTAGCCGGCGACGATCGCGGGGTTCGGCGCGGGCGCTCCCGGCGGGGGCGTCCGCAGGCGCTGGCCCGTCCGGCCGAGGCCGATGTCCACCCGTCCGGGATGGAGCGCCGCGAGCACGCCGAACGCGTCGGCGACGGCGGGTGCGGTGGTGAAACCGATGAGTACGGCGGCGGAGCCCACCCGGATGCGGTGGGTGGCCGCCAGGATCTCACCGATCAACACGACCGGGGCCGCGCTGGCGACGTGGGCGAAGTGGTGCTCGGCCACCCAGTACCGCCCGTAGCCCCAGTCCTCGGCGCGGCGCGCCAGATCCAGAGTGTTGCGCAGCGCATCGCCGACGGTGCCGCCCGCGGGGATCGGCGCGAGGTCCAGGACGTTCAGCCCGGTCATCAGGCCCCCCTCACGGCGACGAAACGGTTGACCGCTGGTGCGAGGCCGAGGACCTCGCGGAGCGTTCCTGCCCGAGGCGCGCCGGGCAGCAGAGGCGTGAAGGCCGCGCGGATCCTGGGCAGGTCGACGGCGTTGACGCCGGGACGGAGCCGCGCACCGTCGAAGCCGAGGGACTGCCACCCGGAGACGGTGCGCGCCAGCGACTCCCCCGTCCCGGCGAAGACGAGCGTGTCGTCGTCCGCGGGTTCGCGGCGATCCAGCTTCTCGATACGGCGCTGCGCGGTCCGCGCGGAGTCGGCGAGGTGGACGGTGACGTCGACGAGGAGAAGCGAGACGCCGGCGGCGCGGAGACGTCGCGCGGTGTCTGCGAGCTCCGCGTCGGGCGCGGCGGGAACGATCGCGACGTCCGCGTCGGCGGCGACGGACTCCGCAGCGGCGTCGGTGACGCGGACGATCACCGGCGGCCGCCCCTGCGGGGCCGGGGCGTGATCGACGGCCCCTTCACCGCGAAGTTCTCTCCCCGGAAGTCTATGTAGTGCAGGCGGTCCCGGTCGATGAACCGCCCGGTCTCGGCGTCCTTGACGATCGCGTCGTCCTCCCAGCTGTCCCACAGGTCGCGCAGTACGGCGATGTACTCGCGCGCCTCTGCGGCGCGGCTGCGCTCGTCCTGCGGCGCCTTCCGGCCGAAGAGCGCGGCGTCCCCGCGGCCCCCGTGGTGGCCGGGAGCACCCCGCGCGGCCCCCGCTCACGTAGTCGAGCGTCGCGATCGCCTTGGAGGCGTGGAAGGGCTCGGTGTGGGTGGCAGTCACGGTGGCCACCAGGCCGATCCGCGGGACCGACGGTGCCACCCGCGCCGCGAGCAGCACGGCGTCGAAGCGACCGCTGAGGCGGTCGCGGGCGGTGAGGGTGAACGAGTCCTCGAAGGTCACGAAGTCGGCGGCGGCCGCCTCGCGGAGCGGGCCAGCCCAACCCAGTGCTCCGCGGAGGTGGCCTCCAGTGGGTCCGCACCGACCTCCGCGAACGCTGCGGGATGCCAGCCGAACGGCTCCAGGGCGATCCCGAGGACAGGGCGTGTGGTAGGCGCGGTCACGGATTCGACGGTAGGCCGCGCGATTTCGTCTGTGACCCCTTGCGCTCACCGTGGATGCAAGGGAATCGCTCAGGGAAGGCGCCCGTTCATGGCGTCTTCGATCCGCTGCACGGTGGCATGGGGCAGTCGTGAGTCGAGGATGTCGCGCCACAGCCAGACCGCGTCGGGACCGAAGGAGTGCCCGAATCCATCGGGCACCTCGGCCGAGAACACCATGTCCAGGGTGATCTGCCAGAACGAGACGACGGGAAGCCAGCGCATCTTCGGGTCCACGTCGGGTCCGAGCGGCTCGCGCAGCCAATCGGGCCGCTGGTACAGCAGCTGCCAGTTCCACCAGGTGATCGGGTCGCTCGCGTGCTGCCAGTAGACGATCCTCGGGAACCGCCACTCCGTGTTCGGGTCGTGCAAGTCCTGAACGCGGGAAGCGAACCGGATGTTGCGGCCGGCGTCGACGACCGGCAGCCGCTCGTACGATCCCGGGTCGCGCGACTGCGTGAGTCCTCGCCAGGGCTCCGCGAAGTTGGGCGTCCCGACCATCAGCGCACCGTCGACCTGGGCCAGCATGTCGGCGGCGTCCGAGAACGCGCCCTGCCCGCCGTAGCTGCCGAGGCTCTCGCCGAACACCACCAGCTTGGGACGGGAACCCGCGGGCAGCTGCTCCCAGCGGGCGCGGACCGCACTGAACAGAGCCTTCCCGGCATCGAGCGGCGGTTGCCGGTCCGCGACGAAGGAGAGCGCGCTCGGCAGGAACGAGTACTGCATCGCGGCGATGGCCGTATCGCCGCCGTTCACGAACTCGAACGACGTCGCGACGTTGGGGTTGATCCAGCCGCGACCAGTGGTGGTGACGACGGCGAGCACCTTCCGTTCGAATGCGTGGGTGCGTTCGAGTTCTGCCACCACCCGCGCCGCGACGCCGTCGACGGAGTCCGCCGAGACGCGCCCGGCGTACACCCGGATCGGTGTCTTCGCCGGCGTGGCTATGACCTGGGAGATCCGGTCCGCGCTCGGACCGCCGGCGACGAACGTCCGGCCCTCGCGGCCGAGCGAATCCCAGGGCTCGTGCGATGCGGCCGACCCGCTCCGCTCCGGCGCCGTCGGCTGCTCGACCCCGTCCGGGGTGCTCTTGTCGGTCAGCTCCGCCGTGCCCTGTGCGGCGCCGATGACGCCGCGGTCGACGATTCCCTGGACGGTGAGGACCAGCAGCACCGCCACCAGCACGAGCGAACCGGCCGCTGCGATGGGCCGGGGCACCACGCGCAGCAGCGCGTTCCGCATCCAACGGCCCAGCACGCGGATCCCCCGGCCGATATGCAGGACGACCAGTGCGACGACGAGCGCGAGGGCGACGACGGCCGCGTACATCGGCCCCGGATCGCGCTCGATTCCCATCATGTCGCGGACGATCTGCTGCCAGTCGTGGCCGATCACGGTGAGGACCGGGACGGTCACCACGGCCGCGGCGGCGAGCACGCACCACCCGATCCGGCGCAGGCGGCCCGACCAGCGGGGACGGATCCCGGCCGCCCGCGCCAGCGCCTGGACCACCGCCCCGATCCCGTATCCGGCGACCACCGACAGCCCGGTGGCCACCGACTGCAGGTACCACGGCCGCGGCAGTAGTGACGGTGTCATCGACCACCCGAAGAAGACGATCACGAGCACCAGCCCCACGGGTGAGAAGCGCTGCAGCCGGTGTCGTACGACCGTCGCGAACCCCTTGCGGGCGGCCGCATCCGACGATGTCCGATCGCTCATGTGAACCTCCCGTGCTCCCACCGCGGTCACCGGAACGACGCCGATGAGCGAACACTACACGGGGACTTCACGCGTTTGCCGGCGAGCCGGGTCGCCCCTGACTCACACCGCCGCGACGAGAGCCACGGCAACCGCCGCGGCGATCATCGTCGGTCCGTGGGGCGCGGTGCGGTCACGCGCGAGCAGCACCCACGCGAGCGTGAGCAGCTGCGCGCCGAGGATCGCGAGGAGCACCGCGGGGACACCACCGCACCAGGCGACGGCGGCGCGAGCGCAGGCGCCAGCTTCACGTCGCCGGCGCCCATGCCGCGGGCGAGGAAGGCGGCGCCGTTCACTGCGGTCCACAGGACCGCCCCGATCAGCGGGGCGGGGGCACCGTCGAACCAGGTCCAGAGCGAACCGAGGACGGCGACGCACGCCGCGGGCAGGGTGAGCACGTTCGGAAGGCGGCGTTCACGCACGTCGAACCAGCACAGCGCGGCGCACCACACTGCGAGCAGTACCAGGATCGATCCCCCGAAGAGCCCCCACTCCACGGGGCCAGTGTGTCAGGCCTGCAACGCCTCGCGCAGCGCATCGGGATCGGGATCGAACCGGAGCCGTCCGTGGCGATCACCGCGTACACGATGCGCCCGGCGACGGCTTCGGTCGGCTCCTCGGCGTCGAGGTCGGTGACGAAGACGAACTCGATCGTGAAGCTCTTGGTCCCGATCCGCCCGGTCCGCATGACCAGCTCGGTATCGCCCTCGTCGGTCAGCCCGGCCGCGTAGTCGAGCTCGACGTGCACCACCTGCGAGTCGTAGCCGGCGGCGAGCATCACCTCGTACGGCGTGCCCCGGTCGGCGTAGAACTCGCCGATCGCCGTGTCGACGTAGCCGAGGTACCACATGTTGAACATGACGCCCTGGCGGTCGATCTCGTAGTACCGCGGCCGGAACCGGTAGCGGAAGTCCGTCATGACACCTCCCTGGACGCGGCCAGTGCAGCCGCCATCGCCTCCCGCGGCGCGGGCCTGCCGGTGAACCACTCGGCCTGACGGTACGCCGGTGCAGCAGCATCGTCAGGCCGCCGGCGGTGCGCGCCCTTGGACTCGGCGGCAGCCACGAGCAGCGTGGGCCACGGGTCGTAGGCCACATCGGCGACGGCCGGGGCGGCCGAGGACAGCGCGTCCATCAGCGGGAAACCGTCGGGCTGGGCGGAACCGGGCAGCGTCGAGACGACGACGTCGGCCTGCGGCACGGCCGCCGCGGCGAGCGGCGCCCAGGCCGCGGTGAGCCCGAAGGTCTCGGCGGAGGCGAGCGCGCCCTGCGCCCGCTCCTCCGAGCGGGCGAGCACCGTCGTACCGGTGAAGCCGCGGTCCGCGAGCGCGGCGAACACCGGCCGCGCCGTGCCGCCCGCGCCGACGACGATCGCGGTGTCCCCCGCCGCCCCGCACTCGTCCAGCAGGCCGGCGGCACCGTCGACGTCGGTGCAGTCGGCGAGCCACCCAGACCCCGTGCGGACCAGGGTGTTGGCCGAGCCGACGGTGACCGCGCGATCCGTGCGCTCGTCGGCGAACTCCAGCGCGGCGAACTTGCCGGGCATGGTGACCGATAGGCCGACCCACTCGGGGCCGAGGCCGGCGACGAGGCCAGGGAGCGCCTCCGCGTCGCACTCGACGCGCTCGTACGTCCAATCGAGGCCGAGCGCCGCAAACGCGGCGTTGTGCAGGACGGGCGAGAGCGAGTGTGCGATCGGGGTTCCGAGGACGGCGGCGCGCCGCGTCACCGGCCGCATCCCACGGTGAGGAACTTGGTGTCGCACGCCTTCTGCCGGTTGCGCTCGTGCTGCGCGAAGTCGTCGGTGAACAGCGTGGTGCCCTTGTTGTCGACGGTGACGAAGTACAGCCACGGCCCGGGAGCGGGATTCTCGGTCGCGACCAGTGCGTCGGTGCCCACGGCGCCGATGGGAGTGGCGGGCAGGCCCGTCTTGGCGTAGGTGTTCCACTCGGTCTTCTTGAGCAGCTTCTCGCCCGCGACGTCGATGCCGGTCACGGCCTCGCCGTAGTTGACGGTGGAGTCCATCTCCAGCTTCTGGTTCTTGGCCAGCCGGTTGAGGATGACGCGGGCGACCTTCGGGTAGTCGTCGGCCTGGTTCACCTCGCGCTCGACGATGGAGGACGACACCAGCACCTCGTACGGCGCCAGCTTCGCCGCGGAGGTCCGGCTGGCGTTGAGCAGCCCCCGCCCTCGTACACGGTGGCCGATTCTGTGATGAGCTCTTTGAGGATCGACTGCGGCGTACCGGACGGGTCGATCTGGTCCCACACGCCGGGCGCGATGAGCCCCTCGAGCCGGCGGTGGTCGCCCTTGAGCCGGACGACGGTGGCGCTGGCCCACGAGGGCACGCCCAGGTCGGCGGCCGACGCGGTGGACGCCACCTTGACGAAGTCCGCCTTGGAGATCCTCTTCTTGACGCCGTTGACGGTGTGCGCCGTAGCCGCAGAGAGCTGCGTGAAGATGCCGGGCGCGACCTTGTTGTCCCGGCTGCGCTTGTCGTCGAGGACGGCGCCGGCCGGGACGTTGAGCATCCCGACCCGGTGCGTGCGCGCCGGATCGGCGAGCATCTGCACCACCTCGGCGGCCGGCATCGTCTTGCGCAGCTCGTAGTAGCCGGCCGAGATCGGCTTGTCGCCGGCCGCCCGGTTGAAGGCACCGACGGACTTCACGACGCCCGCGTCGAGAAGGTTCTGCGCGAAATCCGAGTTGTTCTGGCCCGTGATGTGGACGACGACCTCGGCGCCGGCCTGGCCCGCCGCGTAGTCCTCCGGCGCCGCCGAGCCGCCGAACAACGAGTGCCGCATCGGCCACAGGACCGCGCCGGCGACCACGAGGAAGACCACGACGAGCGAGAGCAGCGCGATCCGCCGCCGGCGCCGGACCTTCGCCTGCGGCGTCGCCCCGCCGCGCCGCTTGGGCGACCGCCCGCGCGGCGGCTTGGGCGGCTTCGACGGCGTGGCCGCCCTACGCCGCCGCGGCGCGGGATCGACGTCCTGGGCCACCACACGCTGGGGCTTCTGCTTACGGGGCGGCGGGGCGGCGCGGTGACGGCCGACCGACGCCGGCTGGGCGCGCTCGTTGTTCCACCCGTCGCTCACTGATCGACCTCCTCGGAGCCGGCGATCGGCCTCCGCTCATCGAGCCATCCCTGCAGGATGGCCACCGCGGCGGCCTGATCGATCACCGCTCGCTGCTGCTTGGCACGCACCCCATTGTCACGGAGCGCGCGCTGCGCGGTGACCGTGGTGAAACGCTCGTCTGTGAAACATACCCGCGGTGGCGTTGCGTTCCCACGACCCAATGCTCCGGCGAGCCGCCGGGCGAAAGCCTCCGCCATCCGCGCGGACGCTCCCTGCTCACCGCGCAGGGTGCGCGGCATCCCGACCACGATCTCGATCGCCTCGTAGTCCGCCACGAGTTGCACGATCCGCCGGAGGTCGGAGCCGTCCTTGGCCGCACGGACCGTCTCGACCGGGGTCGCGAGGACCCCGTCCGGGTCCGATACCGCCACGCCGATGCGGGCCTTGCCCACGTCGAGGGCCAGCCTGCGGCCCCGCTCCCAGGCCGGTTCCGGGCCACCCACCGTCAGGCGCCCACCGTCCGCGCGACATCTGCCCGGACGGCGGAGAGGGCACCGTCGATCCCGGAGGCGTCCGAACCCGCGCCCTGTGCCATGTCCGCCTTGCCGCCGCCGCGGCCGCCGACCGACGGGGCCGAAGCCTTGACCACGTCGCCCGCCTTGACGCCCAGGTCCTGGGCCGCGTCGTTGACCGCCACCACGAACGGGACCTTCTCGCCGTCGACGGCGAACAGGGCGATGACGGCGGGCTCGGCACCGAGGCGGCCCTTGAGCTGGGTGACCAGGCCGCGGAGCTCGCCCGCCGCGACGCCCTGCGGGGCCTTCGCGGCGACGAGCCGGACTGCGCCGACGCGCTCGGGCGACGAGGCGAGTTCGGCGAGCGCCGACAGCGCGGCCTGGGCGCAGCTTCTCCAGTTCCTTCTCCGCGTCCTTGAGGCGGGTGACCAGCGACTCGACGCGGGCCGGCACCTCCTCGGAGGGCACCTTGAGGGAGCTGGACAGCGCGGAGACGAGCGCGTGCTCCTTGGCGAGGTACTTCTGCGAGTCGAGTCCGACGTACGCCTCGACACGGCGTACGCCGGAGCCGACGGAGCTCTCGCCGAGCACGGTGACGGGGCCGACCAGGCCCGAGCTGGCGACGTGCGTGCCGCCGCACAGTTCCATCGAGAAGGGGCCGCCGATCTCGACGACGCGCACCCGGTCGCCGTAGTTCTCGCCGAACAGCGCCATCGCACCGCGCTGCTTGGCGGTCTCCAGGTCGGTGACATCGGTGTTGACCGCGTAGTCGGCCTGCACCGCCTCGTTGGTGACGCGCTCGATGTCGGTGCGCTGGTCCTCGGTGAGGCCGCCGGACCAGCGGAAGTCGAACCGCAGGTAACCGGGCTTGTTCAGCGAACCGGCCTGCACGGCGTTGGGGCCCAGCACCTGGCGGAGCGCGGCGTGGACGAGGTGGGTGCCGGAGTGGCCCTGCGTGCTGCCGTGGCGGTGGCCCGCGTCGACCTCGACCGTGACGGCGTCGCCCTCGGAGACCTCGCCCGCGGCGACGGTGCCCTGGTGTCGCCACAGCGTCTTGGCGATGCGCTGCACGTCGGTCACAACGATCTGCGCGCCGGCAGCCGTCGTGATGGTGCCGATGTCGGCCAACTGGCCACCGGCCTCGGCGTAGAGCGGGCTGCGGTCGAGCACGATCTCCACGTCGTCGCCCTGATGCACGACCGGTACGCGGACACCGTCGCGGACGAGGCCGAGGACCTGCGCGTCGGAGACCAGTTCGTCGAAGCCGGTGAATTCCGTGGGGCCGCGGTCGAGGAACTCGCGGAACACCGACAGATCGGCGAGCGCCGACTTGCGGGAGTTCGCGTCGTCCTTGGCGCGCTGACGCTGCTCCGCCATGAGCGCGCGGAAGCCGTCCTCGTCGACCGTGAGCCCGGCCTCGGAAGCCATCTCCAGCGTGAGGTCGATCGGGAATCCGTAGGTGTCGTGCAGCGTGAAGGCGTCGTCGCCGGAGAGCACCGTCTTCCCCGAGGACTTGGTGGAGTCGACGGCGTTGCCGAACAGCGTGGTGCCCTGCTCCAGGGTCTTGAGGAACGCCTGCTCCTCGCCGGTCGCGACGGTGCGGATCCGCTGCGCGTCGTCGGCGAGTTCGGGGTACGACGGCGTCATCGTCGAGATGACGGTGTCGACGAAGGCGCCCATGGACTCGCCGGTGGCGCCGAGCAGGCGGGCCGAGCGGACGACGCGGCGCAGCAGGCGACGCAGCACGTAGCCGCGGCCGTCGTTACCGGGGTTCACCCCGTCCTGAATGAGCATGACCGCGGTGCGGGTGTGGTCGGCGATGACGCGGAACAGACGGTCGTGTTCGGCGTCGCCGGCGTTGTAGCGCTGCCCGGTGAGCTCCTGCGCGCGGTCGATCACCGGGCGCAGCAGGTCGGTGTCGTAGACGTTGTCCACGCCCTGCAGCAGGAAGGCCACGCGCTCGACGCCCATGCCGGTGTCGATGTTCTTCTTCGGCAGCTCGCCGAGGATCTCGAAGTTCTCCTTGCCGCCGCCCTGGCCGCGCTCGTTCTGCATGAAGACGAGGTTCCAGATCTCGATGTAGCGGTCCTCGTCGGCCTCGGGGCCGCCCTCCACGCCGTACTCCGGACCGCGGTCGTAGAAGATCTCCGAGCACGGTCCGGCGGGGCCGGGGATGCCCATCGACCAGTAGTTGTCCTTCATGCCGCGGCGCTGGATCCGCTCGGGGACCTGTCCGACCTCGAGCCACAGGTCGCGGGCCTCGTCGTCGTCGAGGTAGACCGTCGACCACAGGCGCTCGGGGTCCATGCCGAAGCCGCCCTCGTCGACCGGGTTCGTCAACAGCGACCAGGCGAACCGGATCGCGTCGCGCTTGAAGTAGTCGCCGAAACTGAAGTTGCCGGCCATCTGGAAGAAGGTGTTGTGCCGCGTGGTGATGCCGACCTCTTCGATGTCCAGCGTGCGGACGCACTTCTGGATCGAGGTCGCGCGGTCGTAGGGCGGGGTCTGTTGGCCCAGGAAGAACGGCACGAACGGGACCATGCCCGCGATGACGAACAGCTGATTCGGATCGTTCAGGACCAGCGATGCGCTCGGCACCTGCGTGTGTCCGGCCTTGACGAAGTGGTCCGTGAACCGCTTCCGAATCTCATGGGTCTGCACTGTGGTCCTTCGCGTCCTCGACATGTGTTGCGACCCGACCACCCTACCGGCGCGCCGCGAGCCACGCACGTGCGTTGCCCGGCCGCGGTGACGTGGTGCCCTCTACCGACGCCTTAATATCCCCCGCAGCCGAGTTACCCGTGGGCCGATCTCCCGTTCGAAGCCGTGATCCGTGGGCCGGTAGTAGTCGGCGCCGACCAACTCGTCGGGCGGGTACTGCTGCGCCGCGACGCCGCCCGGGACGTGGTGCGGGTACACGTATCCCTGCGCGTTGCCCAACTTCTCCGCGCCCGCGTAGTGCCCGTCGCGCAGGTGCGGCGGAACGGCCCCGGCCTTACCCGCCGCGACGTCCGCCAGTGCCGCGCCGATCGCGGCGACGACGCCGTCGGACTTGGGGGCGCTGGCGAGATGGATGGTCGCCTGCGCGAGCGCGAGCCGCGCCTCCGGCATGCCGATCAGCTGCACCGCCTGCGCCGCCGCCGTCGCGACGAGCAGCGCCTGCGGATCGGCCATCCCGATGTCCTCGGAGGCGTGCACCACCAGTCGACGGGCGATGAACCGCGGGTCCTCGCCCGCCGCGATCATGCGGGCCAGGTAGTGCAGCGCCGCGTCGACGTCGGAGCCGCGGATCGACTTGATGAAGGCGCTGATCACGTCGTAGTGCAGGTCGCCCGCGCGGTCGTAGCGGACCGCCGCCGTGTCGATCGACGATTCGACCGCCTCGAGGGTGATCTCGTCGCCGCCCTCCCCCAGCGTGACGTCGGCGGCGGCCTCGAGCGCGGTGAGCGAGCGCCGGGCGTCGCCGCCCGCGAGGCGCACCAGGTGCTCGCGCGCCTCGGACGAGATGGTGAGCGCGCCGTCGTACCCGCGCGCGTCGGTGAGCGCGCGATCGATCAGCTCCGAGATGTGCGCCGGCTCCAGCGGGCGCAGCTGCAGGATCAGCGAGCGCGAGAGCAGCGGCGACACCACGGAGAAGCTGGGGTTCTCGGTGGTCGCCGCCACGAGCAGCACGACCCGGTTCTCGACGGCCGCGAGCAGCGCGTCCTGCTGCGCCTTGGAGAACCGGTGCACCTCGTCGATGAACAGCACGGTCTGCTCATCGACCAGCAGGCGCCGCCGCGCCAGCTCGATCACCGCGCGCACGTCCTTCACGCCCGCCGACAGCGCCGAGAGCGCCTCGAACCGGCGGCCCGTCGCTCCCGAGATCAGCGACGCGATCGTCGTCTTGCCGGTGCCGGGCGGGCCGTACAGGATCACGCTGGCGGCGCCGGCACCGTCGATCAGCCGCCGCAGCGGGTGCCCGGTCCCAGCAGGTGCTCCTGCCCGAGGACCTCGTCCAGGTCTCGGGGGCGCATCCGAACCGCGAGCGGGGTGCCCGCGTGTGTCGGCACGAACTCGACCGGCCCGCGGGACGACGGTGCCTCCGGTGGCGCGCCGAGGTCCCCGTCGTCACCGAACAGGGAGCCGGTCACAGCGCGCGGACCCGATCCGCGGCAGCGGCGGCGAAGTCGTGCACGCGCGGATCGGCCGCGGCGAGACGGTCCCAGCGGGCCGCGAGCTCGGCGTTCGACCATGCCGGCAGGCTGTCGAGGTGGCCGGCGTCGACCCGGCTGCCCGCGTCCAGGTCCAGCGCCCAGTAGGTGGCGAGGGTGAGCCACGCGAGCTTCGCTGTGGTCACATGGCGACGCAGCGCCACATCGTCGGCCAGGCGCGGCCACAGCCGCACCACCTCGGACCGCCACGCCTCCACGATCGCCACGTCGAGCTCGGTGGCGTGGCCGTCCTCGGTGCAGTCCGGATAGGTCAGCAGCACGTACGCCACGTCCAGCGCACCGTCGCGGAAGCCCGCCCATTCGTAGTCGAGGAAGCGCACCGCGCCGCCCACGACGTGCGTGTTGTCGGGCCCCACGTCCGACGGGCTGAACGCCCGGAAGGGCCCTCGGTGAACATCGCGACCGCCGCGTCGAGCACCGCGCGCGCCGCGTCGTCGACTCCCCCGACGACTTCGGGGACGACCTCCGCGGCACGGGCCGCCTCCCCCGCCACCGGGTCGTTCCGGGAATCGGTGTGCTCGCGCCGGGCGAGCGTCGAGAGGTCGCGTTCGCGACCGTAGGTTCCCGCGTGCATACGACCGAGCGCCTGGGCCCACGCGGACAGCACCGTCGCCGCGCCGGACGACGGCGTCCTGCGCAACCGGTCCGCCATCGTCTCACCCTCGCCGAGGTCCTGCAGCACAAGGATCCGCTCCTCGGCGTCGGACGCCAGCAGCTGGGGCCCGGCCGCGAGTCGACGGGAAGCGCGGTGGCGAACTTGTAGGCCGCGCCCTCGCGAGCGAACGCCTCCGAGTAGTCGCCCCGCCCGTGATCTGCGGCGCGCAGCTGGCTGATCACGACGGTGCGCGGCAGCAGCGGGTTGTTGTGCCGCACCTTCGCGCGCATCACCAGCGTGCGACCCGAGCCGCCCAGATCCTCCGGGTCGGCCAGCTCGACGGGTGCACCGACCCGGCGACTGAGCAGGCCCTCCACCGCGGTGAGGGCCGCATGTGTCGTCTCGTACCCCAGCGCGGCAACCATCACTCCCAACCTACCTCAGCCGCCGTGGGTGACGCCCAGGATGTCGTGCAGGATCCGGTGCACGATCACGTCCGACCGGAGGCGGTAGCGCACCGTCCGGCCGTCGCGCTCGGTGAGCACCCAATCGGCCTCGCGCAGCACCCGTAGCGCCTGCGACGCGGCGTTCTCGCCGACGTCGGCGCGCGCGGCCAGTTCGCGCACGCCGAGCCCGGGACGATCGTGCATGGCGATGATCAGCCGGAGCCGGGTGGCGTCGGACAGGAGCGCGAAGCGCGCCGCCCACGCGTCGGCGTCGAGGGCTCGAAGGTGATCGTCGGTCATGTCGCGCTCTCTCGTCTCACATCTGTCCAACCGAACAGATATGGTGCTCGGCATGCGCACGGCCCGCCGCACCGTCGGCCTCATTACAGCACTAGCACTGGCCGCGGCGGCGTGCTCGGCGGAGACCGGCGGCGCGGACGACCGGCTCGTACTCGCGGAGACCCAGCCGTTGGGCGGCTTCAACCCGCTCACCGGGTACGGCGAGCTCGGCGTCTCGCCGCTGTACGAGGGCCTGTACCGGCCCGAGGCACCGTCGGACGACCGGGTCCCGGACCTGCGGCCCGCACTCGCCGCCTCCGCCCCGGAGCGGATCGCGCCGCGCACCTGGCGGATCGCGCTGCGCGACGGCGTGACCTTCTCGGACGGGTCCGCCTTCGACGCCGCGGACGTCGTCGCGACGTACCGCGCCGCGCGCGATGAGAAGGTCGCCGCCGACATCGCGACCCACGTCGCGCCCGTCGAGGACGTGACCGCGGAGGGGCCGCGCACCGTCGTCGTGCGGACGGCGACGGACGGCGAGCCGACCCCGTACCTGCTGCTCGGCATCGTCCCGTCGGAACGGGTGGAGGCCCGCGCCGCGTCCGCGTGGGCGCTGAACCGCGAGCCCGTCGGCACCGGACCGTACCGGCTGGAGTCGCTCGCCACCGACCAGGCCGTCCTGGTGGCGCGCACCGACCGGCCCGGCGCGCAGATCCCGGCGGTCCGGCGCATCGTCTACACGCTGGTCCCCGACGACAACGCCCGCGCGCAGCGCGTGCGGGCCGGGGAGGTCGACGGTGCGCTGCTCCCGCCCCGCCTCGCCGCGTCGCTCGACGGGCGCGACGGGGTCCGCAGCGTGACCGTGAAGTCGGCCGACTGGCGCGGCGTCTCGCTGCCCGCGGGGAATCCCTTCACCGCCGATCCGGCCGCCCGGCGCGCGATGAACCTCGGCGTCGACCGCGCAGGCATCGTGAGCGGCGTTCTGGCGGGCGCCGGGGAGCCCGCGAGCACGCCGTACTCGTCGGTGTACGGCGCGGCGTACGACGCCGGCGCGCGGTTCGCGTTCGACGCCGGCGCGGCGCGGCGCACGCTCGACGACGCCGGGTGGGCCGCCGGCCCGGACGGGATCCGCACGCGCGGGGGCGACCGGGCGGCGTTCGACCTGCTGTACCCCGCCGCGGATTCGGTCCGGCGCGACCTCGCGGTGGCGTTCGCGGCGGCGATGAAGCCGCTCGGGATCGTGGTGACCCCACAGGGGAGCAGCTGGGACGACATCGAACGCCGGACGGGCGACGCCGCGATCCTGCTGGGCGGCGGTGAGACGCCGTTCAGCATCGACTCGCAGGGCTATGACGCGCTGCACACCCGCCTGCCGGACTCGTCGCCGTACAGCAACCCCGGGGACTTCACCGCGCCCGGCCTCGACGGCCTGCTCGACCGGGCGCGCGAGCTCTCGGCGGGGCCCGAGAAGGACGGGCTGTACCGGCAGGTCCAGGCCGCGTACACCGCGCAGCCGTCGGCCGTGTTCCTGGTGCACCTGCACCACACGTACGCGGTCCGCTCCGGCGGCTGGAGCACGCCCGCGCCGATCCTCGAGCCGCATTCGCACGGCGTGACCTGGGGTCCGTGGTGGAACCTGACGGCGTGGCGACGCTGACCCCCGAACGGGGCCTCCACCCGGGCACTCGGCCGGCGGGACGGCGGCGCCGGGGCCGGGCGGTCGCGCGGCTCCTCCTGGTGCGGCTGGCGGTGGCCGTGCCGCTGCTGGCGCTCGTCTCGCTCGCGCTGTTCCTGCTCGCCGACCTCTCGCCGTTCGACCCGCTGGCGTCGCTGCTCGGATCGAACTACCAGTCCGCGACGCAGTCTGGCGCGAGGCGGCCCGCGCGGCCCACGGCCTCGACGCGGGCTGGTTGTCCCTCTGGTGGCACTGGCTCGGCGGCCTAGCGGGCGGCGACCTCGGTTGGTCGTCCACGCAGGAGCGGCCCGTCGCCCGGGTGCTCGCAGAGGGCTCCCGTTCACCGTCGGGTTGTCGGCCGCGGCGCTGGTGTTCGCGACCGCGATCGCGCTGGTCCTGGGCGCGCTCGCGGGCATGCACCGGAGCGGCCCGCTGGACCGGGCCGTCAGCGGTGCCGCGACGGCACTCGCCGCCACTCCCCGTTCGTCGTGTCCCTGCTGCTGGTCGCCGTGTTCGCGGTGGGACTGCGGGCACTGCCCACGTCCGGCGCGCGAGCGCCGGGCGACCCGTACTCGGTGGGCGGGTTGGCCGCACACGCGGTGCTGCCGCTGCTGGCGCTCACGCTCTCCCAGGTCCCGTGGCTGGTGCTGTCGATGCGCGCCGCGGTACACGACGCGGTCGGGTCCGACGCCGTGCGCGGCGCCCGCGCCCGGGCGTGCGCGGCGGTCGGCTGCTCCGGGGCCACGTGCTGCCGGTCTCGGTGCTCCCCGCCCTCGCCCTGGTGGGGACGCGACTGCCGGAGGTGATCGCGGGCGCAGCGGTGGTCGAGGTCGTGTTCGGCTGGCCCGGCGTCGCCGCGGCGCTGGTGGATTCGGCTGCTGCCCTGGACTTCCCGCTGTTCGCCGCGCTGTCGCTGGGGGCCGCGGCGGCGGTGCTGCTGGGCTCCGCCCTGTCGGACGCCGCCGCGATCTGGCTGGACCCGCGGATCGAGCTGGCCGGATGAGGGCCCGGACCGCGACCCCGTGGGTCGTGCTCGGCGCGACCGTCGCCGTCGCGGTGCTGCTGCCCCTCGCGGCGGGACCGCAGACCGCCGACTTCGGGGCGGCGCTGCGCCCGCCCGGGCCCGGCGCGGTGCTGGGCACCGATCACGCGGGCTACGACCTGGCCGTGCGCACCGCGCAGGCGCTCCGGATCTCGCTGCTGCTGGCCGCGGTCTGCGCGGTGGTGTCCACCGTGATCGGGGCAGCGGTGGGGGCCGCCGCCGCGGGTTTCGGGGGCCGGCTCGACGCGATCGTGATGCGGCTGGTCGACGCGGTCAACGCGCTGCCGCACCTGGTGGTGGGCGTGGTGATCGCCGCGCTGTGGCGGGGCGATCCGGTCGCCATCGTGGCGTCCATCGCGCTGACGCACTGGCCTGCGGTGGCCCGGGTCGTGCGCGCCGAGCTGCTCGCCGCGACGTCCTCGGGCTGGGTGGAGTCGTCCCGGTTGGCGGGGGCGTCGACGGTGTTCGTGACGCGCCGCCACCTGCTCCCCGCGGTGACCGGCCAGGCGCTGGTGGCGGCCGTGGTGCTGCTCCCCCACGCGGTGTGGCACGAGAGCACACTGTCGTTCCTCGGGGTCGGACTGTCCCCGGACCGCGCGAGCCTCGGCGCGCTGCTGGGCCAGGCCCGCGGCGACGTCCTGGTCGGCGCATGGTGGACCCTCGCCGTGCCCGGCGCGGCCCTGGTGATCACGGCGCTCGCGTGCGCGGCGTGCGGGTCCGGCCTGCGCCGGCTCACCGCCGCCCCGACCCCGCAGGTGTGGCGATGACCGCCCGCGTGCGGGGCCTGACGGTCCGCGCCGGCGCGGCCACGGTGCTCGACTCCGTCGACCTGGCCCTCCCCGCCGGGACGGTGACCGCCCTCGTGGGCGAGTCCGGGTGCGGCAAGTCCCTCGTCGCGTCCGCGCTGTGCGGGCTGCTGCCGGCGGGCACCGTCGGGACCGGGGAGGTGACGGTGGCCGGCCGGGCGCTCGCCCCGCGGGACCCGGGGTGGGCACGGCTGCGCGGCCACGTGGTGGGCGTGGTCCCGCAGTCGCCGGCCACGTCGTTCACCCCCGTCCGGACGCTCCGCTCGCAACTCGCCGAGGTCGTGGGTGTGCTCTCCTCGCCGCACTCGCCGGCCGAGCTCTCGCTGGCCGCCGGCCTCGATCCCGACGCCCTCGACAAGTACCCGCACGAACTGTCCGGTGGCATGGTGCAGCGCGCCGCCGTGGCAGCGGCCGTCGCCGGGGAGCCCGCGGTGCTGCTGGCCGACGAGCCGACGTCGGCGCTGGATCCGGCCACTGCCCGCGGCGTGCTCGGGCTGCTGCGCGGACACGCGGACGCCGGCGCCGCGGTCCTGGTCATCACGCACGACCTGCCGGCGGTGCTCGCCGCCGGGTGCGAACAGCTGGCCGTGATGCGCGCCGGTACCGTCCTGGTCCAGGGCCCGCCCGCGGGGGTCGAACGCGGCGCCGACGCCTACACCGCCGCATTCTTCGAGGAGGTCGTGTGACATCGCCGATCCGCGCCCGGGGCATCGTCGTCCGCCGGGGCCGCGAGCGGGTGCTCCCCGGCATCGACCTCACCGTCGCGCCCGGGGCCGTCACCGGCGTGCTGGGCCCGTCGGGCTCCGGGAAGACGACGCTGCTGCGCGTCCTGGCCGGGCTGCTGCCTCCCGACGAGGGCACCGTCGACCACGGCGCCGGCGCCCGCGTCCCGCGCCCGGCGCGGTGGCCCTGCTGGCCCAGAACCCGCGGACCGCGTGCAACCCGCGGTGGCGGCTGCGGCGGATCGTCGCGGAACCGCAGGAGATCGCCGGCGCACCCGATGCCCGGGCCGCCGCGGACGCCGCCCGCGCCGCGGGACTCGACGGTGCGCTGCTGGACCGGTTCCCGGCACAGGTCAGCGACGGTCAGCTGCAACGCGCGTGCCTGGCCCGCGTGCTGCTGCAGGCGCCGCGGTTCGTGTTCGCCGACGAACCGGTCGCGATGCTCGACCCGGTGTCGGCGCGGGCCGTCCTATCGGTCCTGGACGAGCTGACGGCCGCCGGCACCGGCCTGATGCTCGTCAGCCACAACGCGGCGCTCGTGCGCCGCCGGGCCGCCGAGCTGGTCGAGCTTCAGTCGAGCGGCGCCACGTCGACCGAGACGCCGATCCGCGACCCCTTGGACTCGGTGTAGATCACGCCGCGCAGCGGCGGGACGTCCTCGTAGTCCCGGCCCCACGCGACGGTCACGTGCCGTTCGTCGACGAACTTGTTGTTCGTCGGGTCGAACGGCAGCCACTGATCGCCCGGCAGCCACACCGCCGCCCACGCGTGCGTCGCGCCCGCGCCGACGACGCGGTCCTCGCCGGGCGGCGGCTCGGTGGCGAGGTAGCCCGACACGTAGCGGGCCGCCAGCCCCTTGGACCGCAGGCAGGCGATCGCCACCCGCGCGAAGTCCTGGCAGACGCCCTCGCGGCGTTCCATCACGGTGCCGACCCGGGTGGAGACGTTGGTGGCACCGGACTTGTACGCGAAGTCCGTGTAGATCCGTGTGGTCAGCTCCTCGATCGCCTCCACCAGCGGCTTGCCGGGCGTGAGGATCGCGTCGGCGTAGGCGCGCACCGCATCGTCGATCTCGGGCGGCCGCTGGTCCAGCCGGAACTGCACCGCGGTCGCGCCGGCGTCGCCCACCGGGCGGGCCAGCTCCACGGCGCGAGCGCCGGCCCCTCGTCGGTGACGGCGCGGTCGAGCGGGTCGACCGCGACCAGGGACTCCCCGCGCACGGTGAGCTCGGTGTGCGGCGTCGTGACGTGGAAGTACGTGTCGGTGTTGCCGAACGCGTCGACGCCCTCGGATCGGTCGGTCGGCTCCGGACCGATGGTGATCGTGTGCTCCTCGACGCGCTGGTCGGGCAGGTCGCGCGGCGCCAGGTAACAGCGGCCGAAGCTGGACGTGACCTCGGCGTCGTATCGGTAGGTGGTCTCGTGGACCACGCGGTAGCGGCGGGTCGAGGAGGCCTCGGTCCGCCGCGAGAAGCTCAGCCCCACGACTGCACCCCCACCCAGATCGGACGCGCCGCGGCCGGCAGCGCGAACCGCGTGCGCTCGAGCACGTCGGAGACCTCACGCAGCCCCTCGTCGACCGCGTCGAGCAGGGCCGCGAGTTCGCCGCGCCGACCGTCTGCGACGGTGTCGGCGTCGTCGGGGTCGAACCGGCCGAGCCGGGCCAGCAGTTCGGTCGCGGTGCGCTCGGCGGCAGCGCTGCGCAGCTCGTCGGGCAGGTGTTGCAGGTCCCGCGACAGCGCGCCCAGCGCCGACACCAGCGACCGGGGGTTCGTGGCGTCGAAGAACATGAGGTCGACTGCCGCGCCCGCCCGCAACACGGCCCGGTGCCGCCGGCGGTAGGTCACGGCCGACTCACAGGTCACCAGGTAGGCGTCGAGCAGGCCCGCCTCGACCTCGGTCCCGTGCTCGGGCACCACCATCGCGCGGGTGACGGCCGCCAGCTGCAGCGATCGTTCGATCCGGCGGCCCGCGTCCATCATCAGCCACGCCGGGTCCTCGACCAGCGACTCCCGGGCCAGGCCGGCGAACGCGAGCAGCGAAACGAGCACGTCGCCGAGCGTCTCGTCGAGCTGCTCGCCCTCGTCGTCGACGTCCTGCGCGAGCCGCCCCAGCGACCGCTCGGCCCCGCTCAGCACCAACCAGGTGTCGGTGGACATCTGGTCGCGCACCGCCCGCAGGCAGGCGCGCAACCGCACGCCCGAATGCGCGACGGTGCCAGGCAGTTCGGTGTCCAGGGTGAGGCGCCGCAACCGCGCGAGGACGTCGGACTGCTCGCTGCCCTCCGCGACGATCCGCCCGAGGTGCTCGGTGACCGACACCTCGACCACCGCGTCGAGCAGGGGCTGCAGCGCGGCGGCGCCGGCCTGCCACGGGCGGTGCCGGAACTCGCGGCTGCGGTCGTGCGCCGTCGACAGCAGCCGCACCATCGCCTCGGTGCGCTCGGCGTACCTGCCGATCCAGAACTGGTCCGACAGGACGCGGGCGTCGCGATCGGCGCGGACGGCCGGACGCTCCGCGGCACCCGCGGCGCGGTCGAGACGCGCGCCGACGCACGCACGTCCTCCGGCGTCGGCACCCAGACGTCGCGGGCCGCGGACGCGTCGAGCAGGGCGCCGGCGGCACCGTCGAGCAGGACCTGGCCGAGCCCGCCGGGCAGGACCGTGTACCCGGACTCCTGGCCGAGGGAGAAGGCGCGCAGCGCGAAGCCCTTGTCCACGACGGAGCCGCGGTCGAGCGCGGGCCGGGTCGCGAGCGGCGTCGGCGTCTTGAGGCACCAGACGGCCGGGTCGGCGGCGACCCGGGATCGGAGCCCGGCCGCGTCGTCGGCGGTGAGGGTCGCGCCCACGATCCGCTCGCCCGCGGCGAAGTCGATGAGGAGCAGCTCGTCGAGCGGACCGTCGAGCGCGGCGCGCCCGGCCGGGGTCGCGGCGTGCAGGGTGGGCGTCGACGCGAGCAGCAGGTCCTCGTCGAGCAGCGCGCGGCACAGCTGCGGCAGATAGGCGTGCAGGGCGGGGTTCTCGAGCACCCCGGAACCCAGGGTGTTGACGACGGTGACCGCTCCCCGGGTCATCATCTCCACGAGTCCGACCACGCCGAGCTGCGAGTCGGTGCGCAGGTCCAGCGGGTCGGAGAACTCCGAGTCGACGCGGCGCAGGATCACGTCGACTCGCTTCATCCGGCCGAGCGCGCGCATGAACACGCCACCGTCGCGGACCGTCAGGTCGGCGGCCTCCACCAGCGGGAAGCCGAGCGCGGATGCGAGGTACGCCTGGTCGAACGCCGTCTCGGAGAAGGCGCCGGGGCTCAGCACGACGACGGTCGGGTCGTCCACGCCGGGCGGCGCCACGTCGAGCAGTTGCACCCGCATGGCGGTCGCGAACGACGACAGCGGGCGCGGCGTCTCGGCGCGGAACTCGCGCGGCAGGGCCCGGGACGTGACCCGCCGGTCGGCCAGCGCGTAGCCCACGCCCGACGGTGCCTGGGTCCGGTCCGCCACGGCGGCCCAGTCGTCCGTTCCGTCCGGGACACCGAGGTCCACGCCGTGCAGGAACAGGGACCTCGGGCCGGGCGACGGTACGCCGACGGCCCGTCGGATGTACCCGGGGTGCGCGAACAGCACCTCGGGCGGCACGAGCCCCGTCCGGACTGTGCGCTGCTCGCCGTAGAAGTCGCTGAGCACCGCGTCCAGCAGCAGCGAACGCTGCGCCACGCCCCGGGCCAGGAGATCCCACTCGTCGGCGCCGAGGAGCACGGGCAGCGGGTCGAGCCGCCACGGCACGGGCTCGACCGGTTCGGCGGCCGCGGGCACCGCGTCGAGGGCGTTGTAGGTGATGCCCTCGTCGTCGATCAGGCCACGGACCCGCGCCGAGAGCCGGCGCAGGCCGGCCGGGTCGAGCCCGCGGAGGCCGTCGATCGTCACCGCGGACCTATGCCTTCGTCGCGCCCTCCGGCGCGGCCGGGCCGGCCTCCGGCTTCTTGGGCTTGGCGTCCATGCCCGACTCGCGGCGCTGCTGCGCGGTGATCGCTGCGGGCGCGTCGGTCAGCGGGTCGACGCCGCCGCCCGACTTCGGGAACGCGATGACCTCGCGGATCGATGACGCGCCGGCGAGCAGCGAGACCACGCGGTCCCAGCCGAAGGCGATGCCGCCGTGCGGCGGAGCGCCGTACGAGAAGGCGTCGAGGAGGAAGCCGAACTTCTCGCGGGCCTGCTCCTCGTCGATGCCCATGATCGCGAAGACGCGCTCCTGAACGTCCTTGCGGTGGATACGGATCGAGCCACCGCCGATCTCGTTGCCGTTGCAGACGATGTCGTAGGCGTAGGCCGGGCGCTGCCCGGGTCGGTGTCGAAGGTGCCGATCGACTCCGGCTTGGGGCTGGTGAATGCGTGGTGCACCGCCGTCCAGGCACCGTCGCCCACGGCCACGTCGCCCGAGGCGGTCGCGTCGTCGGCGGGCTCGAACAGCGGGGCGTCGACCACCCAGGTGAAGGCCCAGTCGCCCTCCTTGATGAGGCCCAGCTTGTCGGCGATCTCGCCGCGGGCCGCACCGAGCAGGGCGCGCATCGTCTTGGTGGGGCCGGCGGCGAAGACGCAGTCGCCCGGCTGGGCGCCCACGTGCGCGGCGAGGCCCGCACGCTCGTCGTCCGAGAGGTTCTTGGCGACGGGTCCGGTGAGCTCGCCGTCCTCGCCGATCAGCACGTACGCGAGGCCGCGGGCGCCGCGCTGCTTGGCCCACTCCTGCCAGGCGTCGAGCTGGCGACGGGGCTGGCTCGCGCCGCCCGGCATGACGACCGCGCCGACGTACGGCGCCTGGAACACCCGGAACGGCGTGTTCGCGAAGTACTCGGTGCACTCGACGAGTTCGAGCCCGAAGCGCAGGTCCGGCTTGTCGGAGCCGAAGCGGCGCATCGCCTCGGCGTACGTCAAGCGCGGGATCGGGGTCGGGATCTCGTGCCCGATGAGCGACCACAAGGCCTTGACGATCTGCTCGCCGAGCGCGATCACGTCCTCCTGGTCCACGAAGCTCATCTCGATGTCGAGCTGGGTGAACTCGGGCTGCCGGTCGGCGCGGAAGTCCTCATCGCGGTAGCAGCGCGCGATCTGGTAGTACCGCTCCATGCCGGCGACCATGAGCAACTGCTTGAACAGCTGCGGGCTCTGCGGCAGCGCGTAGAACGTGCCGGGGCGCAGGCGCGCGGGCACCAGGAAGTCGCGGGCGCCCTCCGGGGTGGACCTGGTCAGCGTTGGCGTCTCGATCTCGACGAAGTCGTTGAGCGCCAGGATGTTCCGCGCCACCGCGTTGGCCTGGCTCCGCAACTTGATCGCGGCCGCGGGGTCCTCGCGGCGCAGGTCGAGGTAGCGGTACTTCAGGCGCGCCTCCTCGCCCGGCTCCTCGTCGAGTTGGAAGGGCAGCGGCGCCGACTCGTTGAGCACGGTCAGCTCGGTGACGTTCACCTCGATCGCGCCCGACGGCAGGTTCGGGTTCTCGCTGCCCTCGGGCCGCTTCTCGACGGTGCCGGTCACCAGCACGCAGTACTCCGAACGCAGCCGGTGCGCCTGCTCGGCGACGTCCGACTCACGGAACACCACCTGCGCGACGCCGGAGCTGTCGCGCAGGTCGATGAAGATGACACCGCCGTGGTCACGCCGGCGGGCGACCCAGCCCGCGAGGGTGACGACGGTGCCGGCGTCATCCGCTCGCAACGATCCGGCCAGGTGGGTGCGCAGCACTTCGGGGTGTCCTTTCGATGGCAAAGATTTCAACCCTGACATGCTACGGGGCGAACCGGTTCACCATCTCACCCCACTCATGGAAAGCTGTCGGCATGACCTTCCGGGATGACAGCTCCATCGACACCAGCGGTGCCAGCGCAGGCGGCGGTGGCGGCGGCATGGGCCGCGGCATGATGATCGGCGGCGGAGGCATCGGTGCAGTGGTCGTCGTCGTCTTGGGCCTGATCTTCGGCGTCGATCTCACCGGCGGTGGATCGTCGCAGGATCCGCAGCAGGGCCGGGCCAGGGGATCTCCGCCGGGCAGGAACAGGTGAATCGCGACATCGCCGCGTGCAAGACCGGCGCGGACGCGAACAAGAACACGACGTGCCGCATCGTGGCCACGTCGAACTCGCTCGACAAGGTGTGGGCGACCCTGGTCCGCGGCTACAAGAAGCCGAGCGCGCTCAAGATCATGCCGACGGATGCCGCGGCCATCAACACGGGCTGCGGCGTCGCCGATGCCGGTACCGGGCCGTTCTACTGCCCCGCCGACAACGTCGCCGTGTTCCAGCTCGACTTCATGGACCGGGTGATCAAGAAGATGGGCGGCTCGAACGCCCCGTTCTCGCAGGAGTACATCGTGGCCCACGAGTGGGGCCATCACATCCAGACGCTGCTCGGGGACATCAACAAGGCACAGCAGGGCAGCGGCGCCCAGGGCGGCTCGGTCCGGGTCGAGCTGCAGGCCGACTGCTACGCCGGCGTGTGGGCCTCCAAGGCCGACAAGGGCGAGGGCGCGATGCTCCAGCCGCTGACGCAGCAGGACATCTCGGGCGCCATCCAGTCCGCCGAGGCGATCGGCGACGACACCATCCAGCGCAACGCCGGCCGCACCGTCAACCCGGAGTCGTTCTCGCACGGCACCTCCGCGCAGCGGGTGAAGTGGTTCAACCAGGGCTACAAGACGGGCTCCCCGGCGCAGTGCAACACCTTCACCGGTTCCATCTGATCGCGCTAGCCTCGCAAGGGTGACTGACTCGTTCACCCCCACTCCCATCGACGCACTCGCGGACCGGCTGGCCCTCCGCCTCGCCGAGGCCGACCCGATCGAGGCGACAGCGGTCGGGATCACCGATGTCGACGACCGGCTCACCGACTTCTCCCCCGCGGGCGTCGCGGCGCGGATCGCGGTCGCGCGGGAGACGCTCGCCGAGTTGTCGACCCTGACGCCGGAGTCGGACGCCGACCGGGTCACCGCGGAAGCGCTGCGCGAGCGGCTCGGGGTGGAGATCGAACTCGCCGATGCGGGGCGGACCGTCGGCGACCTCAACGTGATCGCCTCGCCGCTGCAGGCGATCCGGGACGTCTTCGACCTGATGCCCGACGGTGACCCGCGCCTCGCGCCGCGCCTCGCGGCCGTGCCGCAGGCCGTCGAGTCGGCGATCTCGGGCCTGCGGGCCCGCCTGGCCGACGGCTCCTGGCCGTTCCCCGCGCTGCAGGTGCGCGAGGTTCTCGCGCAGGCCCGCGAGGCGGGCGAGCAGGTCGCGGCCAACGCCGCACGCGCGGCCGACGTCGCGCCCGGCGTCACCGACGACATCCACGCGGCCTTCGAGCGGTTCGCGGAGGTCCTCGAGACGGAGATCGCCCCGTGGGCGATCCCGGTGGACCAGCCGGGCGGCCTCGGCGTGGGCCGCGAGGTCTACCCGCTGTACTCGCGACTGTTCCTGGGCACGGCAGTCGACCTGGAGGAGACCTACGCCTGGGGGCAGGAACTCCTCGCGTCCATCGTCGCCGAACAACACGACGTCGCGGCCCGTCTGTACCCGGGCGCGACGGTCGCAGAGACCCTGGCGAAGCTCGACGCCGAGCCGCGGTACGTGCTCCAGGGAACGGACGCCCTGCGCGAGTGGATGCAGCGGACCTCCGACGAGTCGGTATCCGCCCTCGCGAGAACGCATTTCGACATTCCCATGCAGCTGCACCATCTCGACTGCCGGATCGCACCGAGCAGCAACGGCGGCATCTACTACACCGGACCGTCCGCCGACCTGACGCGGCCGGGCACGATGTGGTGGTCCGTACCGCCCGGTGTCACCGAGTTCCACACGTGGCAGGAGAAGACCACCGTCTACCACGAGGGCGTGCCCGGCCACCACCTGCAGATCGGGCAGGCCGTGATCGCGCCGCTCAACCGGTGGCGCAAGCTCTACTCGTTCACGTCGGGCCACGGCGAGGGCTGGGCGCTGTACGCGGAGCGACTCATGCGGGACCTGGGCTTCCTCGACGACGACGGTGACCTCATGGGCATGCTCGACTCCCAGCGGCTCCGGGCCGCGCGCGTGGTGCTGGACATCGGCGTGCATTGCGGCTTCGACGCGCCCGCCGAGGTCGGCGGCGGCGCGTGGACCTACGACAAGGGCTGGGCCTTCCTCCGCTCGCACGTCGCCATGTCGGACGAGCAACTGCGCTTCGAGTACCACCGCTATCTGGGCTGGCCCGGCCAGGCACCGTCGTACTCCGTGGGCCAGCGGGTGTGGGAGCAGACCCGCGACGGCTACCTCGCGGCGCACCCCGGCGCGTCGATCAAGGACTTCCACCGCGACGCCACGGCGCTGGGCGGCATGGGCCTGGACACGCTGCGCGCAGCAATCGTCTGAGCGGCCTCGGGTTCAGCGTGATCGCCGATCGGTACGGCCGGACCACCTCGCTGTCGCTGACGATCGGCCGCGTCGCGAGCGGCTGGTGCTCAATCCACCTCCATCCCGTCGAACCGCAGGTCGCCGGTGTCGGCCATGAGCGGCACGACGCACATCTTTCGAAGCGTTCTGCGGAGATTCCGCGAGTCGCTTCGCAGAACGCCTCGAAAGATGTTGTCCCCCAACGGACACCGCCACGGATGCGACGGGCGGGTCAGCGGGGCACGAGCACCGGGAGCACGGCCCTACGGATCCCGACGGTAACGGGCAGCTCCTGCAGGTAGTCGCCGTCGGCGTGGACGGGGATCGGCCGGTCGGCACCGACCACGACGTCCCGCCCGCTGAAGGTCAGCACCTCCGCCCGCGCGACGTGGGCGCCGGTCTTGGCCTCCCCCATCGCGCTGATGAGCCTGAGCTTGTTCCCGGCTCCGTCGACGGCGAGCACATCGATCCGGCCGTTGTCGGACGCGGCCGCCGGCACCATGTGCAGGCCGCTGCCGTACCACCCCGAGTTGGCGATCACCACCATGTGCACCGGACCGGACAGCACCTCGGCACCGTCGACCTCGATACGGAAACCGGCGGGCTTCCACCGCAACGCGGCGATCGCGGGCGCGAGCCGGTACGCGAGCGGGCCCATCCAGCGCAGCCTGTTGATCAGCTCGGTGGCCACCGAGTCGAGGCCGACGTACACGTTCCCGACGGCGATCTCGTCACCGACCGTGAGCACGTCCAGATCGCGGCGGCGGCCGTCGCAGAGCACATCGGCGACGGCGGACGGGTCGTCGGGGAGCCGCAGGTGCCGGGCCATGTCGTTGCCGCGGCCGGCGGTCACGATCCCCATCGGCGCGCCGGGCACCCGCAGCACCCCGGAGGCCACGTCGCGGATCTGGCCGTCGCCGCCGACGGCCACGGTCAGCGCGCCGGACGCGGCGGCCTCCGCGGCGAGCCGTCGGGCATCGGCACCGGAGGACGACGCCGAGACCCGTGCGGACACGTCCCGTCGGGCCAGCTCCGCGGCCACGGCGGCCCAGCGTTCCCACGCGGCGCCGCCGCCGGAGATCGGATTCAGGACCGCGACGACGTCGGACGTGCCGGTCATGGGAGCAGGATCCCGGGATTGAGCACGCCCTGCGGATCGAGCGCGGATTTCACGGCGCGCAGCGCTGCGAGCTGCACGTCGCCGATCTCCTCGAGATAGGCGGATCGGTGGTCGGTGCCCACCGCGTGGTGGTGGGTGATCGACGCACCGGCCGCGCGGATGGCGGCGTTCGCCGCGCTCTTCGCCGCGCCCCATTGCGCCAGCGGATCCTCCAGGGCCTTGCAGATCACTGTGAAGTACAGCGACGCGCCCGTCGGGTAGACGTGCGAGATGTGGCACATCACCACGGCGGGGGTGCCGAGGTCGCCGAGCGCGCCGGTGATCGCCGACGTCACGTCGGCCTTGAGCCGATCGACGTTGGACCAGAAGGTCACCGTCTCCAGCGTCTCGACCAGGGCCCCCGCATCAAGCAGCGGATCGCGCAGGTACGGCCCGCGGAACCGGCCGGCGCGCCACGCCTCGCCCGGTTCCGGGCCGAGGAAGGAACCACCGAGCTCGGCGAGCCGCGCGGAGACGTATCCGTCGCGGCAGTCGACGTCCACCTCGTCGCCCTCGAAACCCACGATCATCAGGCATCCGCCCACGGCGGCCTTGCCCGCCGCGCCCGGATCGGCGAGGTTCAGACCGGTTTCCGCCTCGTCGGACAGGCGCAGCACAGTGGGCCGAACGGAACCCTGCGCGAGCACGCGCATGGCGCGCGCGCCGGCGGCGAAGTCGGCGAAGTGCCAGCCGTAGAAGCGGCGCACCGCCGGGACCGGGTGCACCCGCACACGCACCGCGGTGACCACCCCGAACGCGCCTTCGGAGCCGAGGAACAGCTGCCTCAGATCGGGCCCGGCGGCCGACTTGGGGGCGGTGCCGATCTCGGCGACGCCCTGCGGCGTGGCCACCGTGAGTCCGACGACCATCTCGTCGAACCGGCCGTAGCCGATGGATGCCTGCCCGGCGGAACGGGTCGCGGCGCAGCCGCCGACGGTGGCGCCCTCGTAGGACTGCGGGAAGTGGCCGAGTTCGTAGCCGCGTTCGGCGAGCAGCCGCTCCGCGTCGGGGAGCCGCGTGCCGGCCGCCAGTGTGGCGATCTGCGACACCTCGTCGAGGTCGATGAGGCCGGTCATTCCGCGCAGGTCCAGGGCCACGACGGGCCGCGCCTGGTCGGGGGCGAGCCCGCCGGTCACCGAGGTACCGCCGGCGAACGGGCTGACGGTCAGGTCCTTCGCCTCACATACCGCGAGGACCTCGGCCACCTGCTGGGCGGTCGACGCCGTGACCACCACGTCCGGCGCGTCGGAGGTGTCGCCGGCGCGGAACTTGAGCAGGTCCGGCGTGGAGTATCCGCGCAGGTGCGCGATCCGGGCCGCGTCCTCGAGGGAGACCGCCGCGCCGGTGCGCTGCAGCGCCGACAGCGCCCGCCCCGAGACACGCGAGGGCATGAGGAACAACCCCTGCGCGCCGGATGCGGCACCATCGATACCGAGCATGGTGAGTGCGCCGCGCACCGAATCGGACAGGTGCATCGGAGCACCGGGATCGCCCCACCGACCGGGCTCGAAGGCCACGACGGGGATCTGCACCTCGGAAGTCATGATACATTTGTACACATGATGTCGCAGGATCTCAATCCACGGTCGGCCCCGCCTCGCTCGGCCAACGCGGTCGATGACGAGTTGATTCTCGACGCCGCGCGTGACCTGATGTCGACGATCGGCATCCGTCGCACCACGATGGCCGACGTCGCGCGTACCGCCCAGGTCTCCCGCGCCACCCTGTACCGCCGCTACCCCAATGTCCAGGCGCTCGCCGCGGCGGTCACCACCCGCGAGTTCGTCGCCGCGCTCGCCACTGTCGGCCTGTTCGACGGTGCCACCGGCCGCGAGACCGTCACGCGCACCGTCGTCCACGTGACCTCGTCGGCCCGCGCACATCCGCTACTGCGCCGCATCATCGAGCTCGACCCCGAGTTCCTGCTGCCGTACCTGTTGCACCGCACCGGCCGGACCTCGCGAGCGCAGCTCGAGGCCCTCACCGCCGGGATCGCATCCGGCCAGGCCGACGGCAGTATCCGGCAGGGCGACGCGCGCGAGCTCGCCGCCGTCGTGCTCCAGGCCGCGTGGTCGTCCACCTTCACCGGCCCGGTGTTCACCGAATCCACCGAACTGCTCGACGCGCAGCTGTTCGACCTCCTCGACCGGTACCTCGCGCCGTGACAGCGCCTCTCGAGACCGTCGCCCCGTCCACCCGGCTCTCGGCGGCCCGGCGCGCCGCCGACCTCACAGCGCTGGTGGCCGACTCGTCGGTCGACCTGCTGGTGATCGGCGGCGGGGTCACCGGCACCGGCGTCGCCCTCGACGCCGCGAGCCGAGGCCTGCGCGTCGCCCTCGTCGAGAAGCACGACCTGGCGTTCGGCACCAGCCGCTGGTCGTCCAAGCTCGTGCACGGCGGGCTGCGCTATCTGGCTTCGGGCGCCGTGGGAATCGCCTACGAGAGCGCCGTCGAGCGCGACGCCCTGATCCGCACCATCGCCCCGCACCTGACCCGCCCCTGGCCCAGGTGGTGCCCCTCCTCGGCGACGTGTCCCGACGGGACGCCGCCCTCACCCGGGCCGGCTTCCTCGCGGGCGACCTGCTGCGGCGCGCGGCGCGCACGCCGACGTCCGCACTGGCGCGGCCGCGCCGCATCTCCCCCGCCGACGTGATCGCCCTGGCACCCACCGTGCGACGCGCAGGCCTCCGCGGCGGCCTTCTCAACTGGGACGGCCAGCTCACCGACGACGCCCGGCTCACCGTGGGCATCGCGCGCACCGCTGCGAGCCACGGCGCGACGATCCTCACCCACTGCGGCGCCACCCAGGTCACGGGCACTGCGGCCACCGTCACCGACGAGCTGACCGGCCACTCGTTCACCCTCCGCGCCCGCGCGGTGGTGAACGCGACCGGCGTGTGGTCGGGCACCGTCGATCCCGCGATCCGGTTGCGCCCCAGCCGGGGCACCCACCTCGTGTTCCGGCAGGAGAGCTTCGGCGGGCTCACCGCCGGCCTGACCGTGCCCGTACCCCACACGTTCGGCCGGTACGTGTTCGCGCTGCCGCAGCCCGACGGGCGGGTCTACGTGGGCCTGACGGACATCGAGGCCGACGGTCCGCTGCCCGACGTCCCGACGCCCTCGGCCGACGAGATCGACTTCCTGCTCGCGACGGTGAACCTCGCCCTCGGCACGCCCCTGACCCGCGACGACGTGGTGGGCGCGTTCGCCGGCCTGCGGCCGCTGCTCGATTCCGGCGCCGGACAGACGGCGGACGTCTCCCGCAAGCACGCCGTCCTCACCCGCGGCGACGGCCTGGTGACGGTGGTCGGCGGCAAGCTCACGACGTACCGCCGGATGGCGCAGGACGCGGTCGACGCCGCACTCGCCGCATCGGCCTGGCGGCCGGCCCCTGCGTCACCCGGGCCCTTCCCTGGTGGGCGCCGCGCCGCAGGACGCCTTGCGCCGCATCGACGCCCCGGAACGGCTGGTCCGCGCGTACGGCACCGAGGCGCCGGCGGTCCTCGCCCTCGCCGCGGCGGACCCCGCCCTCGCGGAGCCCGTGGCTCCCGGCACCGAGGTCACCGGAGCCGAGCTCGTGTTCGGCGCCCTCGTCGAGGGAGCGACGACCGAGGCCGACCTCCTCGAGCGCCGCACGCGCCTGTCCCTCATCCCGCCGGTCGCAGCAGCAGCGGCGGGTGCCGCGCGGGCCGCGCTCGCCGCTCAGTGACGGTGCGCCGGCACGTTCCACGCCGGTAGCCGGTCCGGGTAGTCGACCCACGCGGCCGGCCCTTCGGCGACCTCGTCGTCGGTGAGCAGCGCACGGTCGAGCAGCTCCCGCATCCGATCGGCGTCGAGCCGGACGCCGATGAAGACCAGCTCCTGCTGCGGCGCACCGTCGACCTGCGACCAGTAGGCGGCGGGCTCGATGGTGAGGTTGGGCCCGGCCTGGGACCAGACGCCGACCAGGTCCGGACGGCTCGCGATCCAGCAGAAACCCTTGCTCCGAGCACGGCACGGACGTCCGCGAGCGATTCGAGCAGCCGCTGCGGATGGAACGGCCGGTCGGCCCGGTAGGCCATCGAGGAGATCCCGTACTCCTCCGTCTCGGGCGTGTGGCCGCCGATCACTTCGTCGTCCCATCCGGCGACCGAGGACGCGGCGTCGTGGTCGAACAGGCCGGTGCCGATCACCTCGGCGACCGCGATCTCGCCGCGCGGCAGCGGCCGCACCCGCGCCCGCGGGTTGAGCCGCCGCACGGTGGCCTCGACGGCGCCGCCGGCGGCCGCGGAGACCAGGTCCAGCTTGCTGATGAGCACGACGTCGGCGAACTCGACCTGGTCGATGAGCAGGTCGGCGATGGACCGCTCGTCGCCCGCGGCGGCGCCGAGGCCGCGCTGCGCGAGGCTCGCGCCCCGGGCGATCTCGCCGAGGAACGTGCTGGCGTCGACCACGGTGACCATCGTGTCGAGGGCGGCGAGGTCGCCGAGGCGGCTGCCGTCGTCGAAGGTCCAGTCGAAGGTCGCGGCCACGGGCATCGGCTCGGAGATGCCCGTGGACTCGATGACGAGATGGTCGAAGCGCGGTCCGCCCTCGGGGGTGCGTTGCCGCGCGATCGCGCCGACGGCGTCGACGAGGTCCTCGCGCAGGGTGCAGCAGATGCACCCGTTGCTGAGCTCGACGAGCTTCTCCTCGGTGCGGTCGAAGCCGCCGAGGTCGACGAGCGCGGCATCGACGTTGACTTCGCTCATGTCGTTGACGATCACCGCGATCCGCAGGCCGTCGCGGTTGGTCAGGAGGTGGTTGAGCAGCGTGGTCTTGCCGGCGCCGAGGAAGCCGGAGAGGACGGTGACGGGCAGTGGGGCTGAGGCGGTCATGCCACTAATAGTAATCATTTCCATTAGTGATGCACGGCCACCCCCGCTACCGGCCGCCGTAGTGCGCGGACATCGCCGGGAAGTAGTCCGCGAAATCTGGTGCCGCGCAACCGTTCTCGGCAGCGACGAGCGCGTCGAGGTAGTACTCCCAGCCCGGCCCCACCTCCGCAGCGTTCGCCGCGGCATCGAGGTGGTGAACGAAGGTCAGCCGGGTGCGGTCGCCGTCGCGCTCGACGAGCGCCTCGAGATCCCACTCTCCGTACTCGTCCTTCGCGCGCACCCCGAGGCGGCGGGGCGGCTCACACGCGGTGATGGTCATGGGCATCACCGGTGAGCCCTCCTCGAAGCCCATCGTCACCTGCACGACGGATCCGACACCCGGATCGCCGCCGGTCCAGCCACCGAACCACCGCGCGGTGCGACCGGGTTCGGTGATCGAGGCCCAGACGTCGTCGACGCCTGCGTCGAAATAGCGCTCGAGTATCAGGTCGCGTCCGCCGTCGGTGGCTTCCACGCGACCCGTCGCCTGCTTCGTCATGCCGTTCCCCGTTCGTGTGCTTCGTCGATCCCGGTCGTGCCCGTATCTCCTGCTGCACGGGCGTTGTCGCGCCGCGCGCGGCGCACCTCGGTGTCCAACGCGGGCGAGCCGAGCAGCCCGGCGAGCCGAGCGGTCCCGCGCACGTGCGCCAACCAGCCGTCGACCTCGTCGAGGGCGGCGACCCGCAGGACGTACGAGCGCTCCCGGCCGTCACCGCCGGGCGGTCCGCCCTCGACGAGGCCCGCATCCCGCAGGACGCGCAGGTGCCGACTGACGGCCGGCCGGCTGATGTCGAACTCGGAGGCGATCCGCCCCGCCGTCATCGGAGCGCCACTCAACAGCACCACGATCCGTCGTCGCACCGGATCGGCGATGGCCGCGAAGACGCTCACCCCAGAAGCGTAACGGATCTGTTACGCATCTGTCTAGAACAACGACTCCTGCAGGTCCTCGGCGACCGAGCCCCGGACGCGCGAAACACGCGGCGAGCGCGGCGGGCTCGCGTACGGATCCTCCAGCCGCGTCAGGCCGAACTCTTCGAGCATCGGCTCCACCCGCCTGCGCAGGTGCGTGCGGTACTCGGCCGACACCCGCCCCGTCGACCCGTAGAGCTGCCGGTACCGCCGGACCAGCATCGGATGATTCTCGGCGAGCCACCCCAGGAACCAATCCCGGTAGCGTCCGGTGAGATTGAGGGCCATCACCGATGCGGTGGCCGCGCCCGCCTCCGCCAGCGCCGCGAACAGCGTGCGCAGCGACGCCGTGTCATCGGTGAGGTACGGCACGACCGGCGCCACCATGACGTGACAGTCGAATCCCGCGTCGGCGATCGACCTGATCAGTTCCAGCCGGGCCGCGGGCTTCGGCGCGCCCGGCTCCAGCGAGGCCTGCAGCTCCGGATCCGACAGGGCAAGCGAGACCGCGAGCTGGACCGGCACCGTGGTCGCGGCGGTCGCGAGCAGCGGCAGGTCCTGGCGCAGCAGCGTGCCCTTGGTGAGGATCGAGATCGGCGATCCCGCGCCGGCCAGCGCCCCGATCACGCCGGGCATCAACCGGTAGCGGCCCTCCGCCCGCTGATAGGGGTCGGTGTTCGTCCCCAGCGCCACCGGCTCAGCCCGCCAGGACGCGCGCCGCAGCTCCTTCCTGAGCACCGAGACCAGGTTGGTCTTCACCACGATCTGGGAGTCGAAATCTCCCCCGGCGTCGAACTCCAGGTACTCATGGCTCGACCGGGCGAAGCAGTAGGTGCACGCGTGAGTGCAACCACGATAGGGATTGACCGTCCACGAGAACGGCATCGCCGACGACTCCGGCAGCCTGTTCAGCGCGCTCTTGCACACCACCTCGTGGAACGTGACGCCCTCGAACTCCGGCGTCGTGACCGTGCGGCCCAGCCCCTCCAGCCCGGGGAGCGCACGCACCCCCGAGCCGGACCCGCTCAGTAACTGACCATCCCATCGCACACCGCAAGTCGAACACGTTGTTCGATTACAGTCAAGTATTCGAACGCGCGCGTCCTACCAACGGGGCCGGGCGATCTCGTCGACCTCGTCGGCGGTGAACACCAATTCGTCGGCGCCGCCCACCTCGCGCGCGATCCCCGCGGCCCGGCACAGCGGACGCTCGCGCAGGGGCACGGACGTGGCCTGTGCACGAGCCTGTTCCGCGAGGACGCGCGCGATGTCCCGCGTCTCCGGCCGGCGGTTGCGCTCGAGCGCCTCGGCGAGCCGCCGCACGCCCAGCATCGGCAGCTCCCGACCCCGCACACGGCCCCGCCCGGACCCGTACAGGGCGACGGGGACGCGCACCGTCGTCCTGCCGTGCCGTACGCGCAGCGACACCTGGATCAGCTCGGCGACCTCGGCCACGAGATCGACCTTCTCGGCCGCGAGCAGGTTCACCCGCCGCGTGCGCAGTGTGCGCCGGGTGAGCACGCGGTGGTCGAGTACCACCCGGCGGCGCGCCACACCGAGGTATCCGCCCAGTCCCGGGGTCGCGCCGGCGACGAGCACCACGCTCCCCCACACCGGCCCGGCGAGGACCGCCACGACCACCGCGACGAGCACGGTCACGGCCAGCCCCACGCCGAGGGCCCGCCGGACCTTCGGCAGGGTGAGCTGCGGCGGGATCAGATCCACATCGACGGCGTCCTCCGCGCTCAGCTCCCGCGGATCGCGGGCGCCCGGCTCGGCAGGACTCGAGGACACGGGCGCGCTACCCGGCGCTCTCGGTCACGATCACGCCCACGACGGTATCGAGCGGGACCGCCCGCTGCTCGCCCTTCGCGAGATCCTTGACCATCACCACGCCCTGGTCGAGCTCGGAATCCCCCAGGATCAGGGCGAATCGGGCGCCGGAACGGTCCGCGGCCTTCATCGCGCCCTTCATCGCGCGGTTGCCGTACGCCATGTCCGACGCGATTCCCGCGGCCCGCAGCCGGCCCAGCAGCGGGACCATCGCATCGCGCGCCGGGTCGCCGAGCGGCACCCCGAACGCCGTCACGCGGGGCGCCGACGGCGCGCGCTTCCCCTCGGCCGCGAGGGCGAGGAGGGTGCGGTCGACGCCGAGCCCGAATCCGACGCCGGTGACGCCCTCTCGGCCGCCCAGCTGCTCGACGAGGCCGTCGTAGCGCCCGCCGCCGCCGATCCCGGACTGTGCCCCGAGACCGTCGTGGACGAACTCGAAACACGTCTTGGTGTAGTAGTCGAGGCCGCGGACCAGGCGCGGGTTCACCACGTACGGAACCCCGAGCGCGTCGAGGTAGCCGAGCACCTTCTCGAAGTGCTCCTTCGGCTCCGCCGTGAGGTTGTCGATCATGAGCGGCGCATCGGCCGTCATCGCCCTCACCTCGGGCCGCTTGTCGTCGAGCACCCGCAGCGGGTTGATCTCGGCGCGCCGACGGGTCTCCTCGTCGAGGTCGAGGCCGAACAGGAACTCCTGCAACTTCTCGCGGTACTGCGGCCGGCAGGTGCCGTCGCCGAGGCTGGAGACCTCCAGCCGGAACCCGTCGAGCCCCACGCTGCGATAGGCACGGTCGGCGACCGCGATCACCTCGGCGTCCAGCGCCGGATCATCGACGCCGATCGCCTCGAGCCCCACCTGCTGCAACTGCCGGTAGCGACCCTCCTGCGGCCGCTCGTACCGGAAGAACGGGCCGGCGTAGGCCGCCTTCACCGGCAACTGGCCGCGGTCGAGGCCGTGCTGCAGGACGGCGCGCACCACGCCCGCCGTGCCCTCGGGACGCAGCGTGACCGAGCGGTCGCCGCGGTCGGCGAACGTGTACATCTCCTTGGCCACGACGTCGGTCGACTCGCCGACCCCGCGTGCGAACAGCGTGGTGTCCTCGAAGATCGGCAGCTCGATGTAGCCGTACCCCGCCTCGGCGGTCGCCCGCAGCAGCGCGGTGCGCACGGCGAGGAAGTCGGCGGAGCTGTTCTTCTCCCCCGACGGCACCGGGATGTAGTCGGGAATGCCCTTGGGAGCCTGGAAGCTACCGGCGCTCACAGTCCGTATCGTCCTTTCCGCTCACCCGGCGTCTGCGTGCCCGTGAGCCCCTGCAGGAACGGGTTCGACGCCCGCTCCCGTCCGATGGTGGTGGCGGGACCGTGCCCGGGCAACACGACGGTGTCGTCCCGCAGGGGCAGCAGCTTCGCCGCGATCGAGGCCAGCAGTCGCTCGTGGCTGCCGCCCGGCAGGTCGGTCCGGCCGATCGAGCCCTGGAAGAGCACGTCACCGTCGAAGGCGACGGTGACCGTCTCGCCCTCGACCGGGGCACCGGCATCGTCGACGGCCGGGGCGTCGACGGTGAACACGACGGAGCCCGGCGAGTGTCCGGGTGCGTGCGCGACCCCGAACGTGATGCCCGCGAGCTCGACGGTTTCACCGTCGTCGAGCTCGATCACCTTCTGCGGTTCGACGAACTCCTGGTCACCGATCATCGCGCCGAGCGCGGCGCCGATCCCGACCGCCGGGTCGGCGAGCATCGGCCGGTCGTCGGCGTGGATGTGCACCGGGATCCCGAACTCGTCGGCGAAGGGCTGCGCCGTCCACGTGTGGTCGAGATGACCGTGCGTGAGCAGCACCGCGACGGGGTTCAGGCGGTGCTCCGCGAGGAGCGCCTTGAGCGGCTCGACGGCGTCCTGACCGGGGTCGATGACGACGGCGTCGGAGCCCGGACCGTCTGCCACGACGTAGCAATTGGTCTGGAACACCCCCGCCGGGAATCCGGTGATCAGCATCCGGCCATTGTGTCACCAGACCCGGTGGCGGCGTCCATCAGGTTTAGCTGGCAGACTTGGCGACCAGTTGTGCCCGCCGGATTTCGGTAATGAGGAGGTCGTCACACCGTGCCGAGCAATGAAGAGCGCCGCCAGGCAGCCCGCGAGAAACTCGCGAAGCAGAACGAGCGGCGTGAAGCCGACGCGCGCAAGCGCAAGATCAAGGCCGGCGCGGTCGCGGGCGTCGTCGTGGTCGCGCTGGTCGCGGCGGGCTGCTACATCTGGCTGCCGCAGGGCCCGCGCGCCCCGCTCCGCGTCGGCGCCGAGGACCGGTTCCGCTCGCTCCACGTGACCTGCGACTTCAAGGACCGGCCGGATCAGGTCGCCGCGGCGCGTAAGAGCATCGACGACATGAAGAAGCAGATCGCCCAGGCCAAGACCCAGTTGGCCGCACTCAACGCCGAGCAGAAGACGGCACTGCAGGAGCAGATCACCACCGCCGAGGCCCGCAATGCGGAGACCGAGAAGATGATCCCGCAGTTGGAGAAGATCTCGGAGCGCAACAAGGGTGTCACCAAGCCCGGCGGCGTCGACGTCCCCAACACCGGGACATTGACCGGCTCGATCACCACCAACCAGGGCGTCATCGGGTTCGAGCTGGACCGCTCGAAGGCCCCGTGCAACGTCGAGACCTTCGTCACGCTGATGCAGGCCAAGTACTTCGACAACACGATCTGCCACCGCGAGACCGCCAGCGAGTCCCCTGACAAGAAGTCCGGCCTGTACGTGCTGCAGTGCGGCGACCCGTCAGGCACCGGCCTGGGCGGCCCGAACTGGACCTCGCCGGACGAGGCGCCCACCTTCCTCAAGGCCGCCGACGGTGCCGCCACCCAGCCGGGCGCCTCGCCGAACGTGATCTACCCCGCCGGCACCATCGCCGTGGCGAACGCGAACAACGCGCAGTCCGGCACGTCGAACACCGGCTCCAGCCAGTTCTTCCTGGTCTACAAGGACACCACGCTGCCCGCCGACTACTCGGTCATCGGCAAGACCGACGACGCGGGCCTGACGGTGCTGCAGCAGGTCGCGAAGAAGGGCATCAAGGCGAAGGCCAGCACGGCGCCGAAACCGGGCCAGCCCGTCACCGACGGCGAGCCCATGCAGCCCGTGACCATCACCTCGATGGCACTCGCGCAGTAGCCGCGTGGACCGCACGCAGGGCCCCGCCCGGCGGGGCCCTGCGTCGTGTGCGGACCGCTACTGCGCGGACGTCACCCGGTACACGTCGTACACGCCCTCGACGTTGCGCACCACGTTGAGGACGTGCCCGAGGTGCTTCGGATCGCCCATCTCGAAGGTGAAGCGCGACACCGCGACCCGGTCCCGGACGTGGTGACCGACGCGGAGAGGATGTTCACCTTCTCGTCCGCGAGCACCTTCGTCACATCGGACAGCAGCCGATGCCGGTCCAGCGCCTCCACCTGGATGGCGACCAGGAACACCGAGGACGCCGACGGCGCCCACTTCACGTCGAGGAAGCGCTCCGGCTCCTTGCGCAGCTCGGCGACGTTGGTGCAGTCCGTGCGGTGCACGCTGACGCCGCCGCCCCGGGTGACGAAGCCGACGATCTCGTCGCCCGGCACCGGCGTGCAGCACTTCGCGAGCTTCGCAAGCACGCCGGGCTGCCCGGTGACCAGCACGCCCACGTCCGTCGTGGCCGTGGGGCCCGCGAAGGTCGACGGGGTGTTCCGCTCGGCGAGCTCCTCGGTGGCCTCCTCGATGCCTCCCAGCTGCTCGACCATCCGCTGCACCACGGTGTGCGCCGACACCTGGTGCTCGCCGACGGCCGTGTACAGCGCGGAGACGTCCGCGTACCGCAGCTCCTTGGCTATCCCCGCCATGGACTCCGCGTTCGTCAGGCGCTGCAACGGGAGGCCCGAACGGCGCACCTCCTTGGCGATGGCGTCCCGGCCGTTCTCCAGCGCCTCCTCGCGCCGTTCCTTCGCGAACCACTGCCGGATCTTGGCCTTCGCCCGCGGCGAGACCACGAACGACTGCCAGTCGCGCGACGGGCCCGCGTTCTCGGCCTTGCTGGTGAACACCTCCACCACCTCGCCGTTCTCGAGCTTGCGCTCGAGGGCGACGAGCCTGCCGTTGACGCGGGCGCCGATGCAGCGGTGCCCCACCTCGGTGTGCACGGCGTAGGCGAAGTCGACCGGGGTGCTGCCCGCGGGCAGCGTGATCACGTCGCCCTTCGGGGTGAAGACGAAGATCTCCTTGACCGCGAGGTCGTACCGCAGCGATTCCAGGAACTCCCCCGGGTCCGCCGCCTCCCGCTGCCAGTCGAGCAGTTGACGCATCCACGCCATGTCGTCGACCTCGGACAATTCGCGCGAGTCAGACCCCTTGCCACCGCCGTTGCGGCCCTTGGTCTCCTTGTAGCGCCAGTGCGCCGCGATCCCGAACTCGGCCGTACGGTGCATCTCGCGGGTGCGGATCTGCACCTCCAGCGGCTTACCCTCCGGCCCGATCACCGTGGTGTGCAGCGACTGATAGACGCCGTACCGCGGTTGCGCGATGTAGTCCTTGAACCGGCCGGCCATCGGCTGCCACAGCGAATGCACGACGCCGACGGCGGCGTAGCAGTCGCGCACCTCGTCGCACAGGATCCGCACGCCGACCAGGTCGTGGATGTCGTCGAAGTCGCGGCCCTTGACGATCATCTTCTGGTAGATCGACCAGTAATGCTTCGGCCGGCCCTGCACATCGGCCACGATCCGCTGGGCGCCGAGCGCGCCGTTGATCTCGGCGCGCACCGACGCCAAGTAGGTGTCGCGCGACGGTGCCCGGTCCGCCACCAGCCGCACGATCTCGTCGTACTTCTTCGGATGGAGGATGGCGAACGCGAGATCCTCCAGCTCCCACTTCACCGTGGCCATACCCAGGCGGTGCGCGAGCGGCGCGATCACCTCGAGCGTCTCGCGAGCCTTGCGCGCCTGCTTCTCCGGCGGCAGGAAGCGCATCGTGCGCATGTTGTGCAGCCGGTCCGCCACCTTGATCACCAGGACGCGCGGATCCCGCGCCATCGCGATGATCATCTTGCGGATGGTCTCCGCCTCGGCCGCGTTGCCGAGCGCCACCTTGTCCAGCTTGGTGACGCCGTCCACCAGATGCGCGACCTCGGCGCCGAACTCCGCCGTGAGCTGCTCCAGGCTGTACCCCGTGTCCTCGACGGTGTCGTGCAGCAGCGCGGCCACCAGCGTGGTCGTGTCCATGCCCAGTTCGGCGAGGATCGTCGCCACCGCCAACGGGTGCGTGATGTACGGGTCACCCGACTTGCGCATCTGCGTGGCGTGCCGCTGATCCGCCACGTCGTACGCGCGCTCGATGAGCGCGACATCCGCCTTCGGGTACACCTCCCGGTGCAACGCGACCAGCGGCTCCAGCACCGGCCGCACGTGGTTGCGAGTGCCGGTCATCCGCCGCGCGAGCCGCGCGCGGACGCGGCGGGTGGTGGATCCGGTCTGCTCCAGGTTCGGGCCCCGGGCGTCGACGGTGCCTCTGCCGTGGGAGTGCGCGCGGCGTCGGGGCCCTGAGACTGCAACGACATGGTGCCTCCCCGTCCTCTGATCGTGAGCGGACTAGGGATTCAGCCTACCGATATCGCCTCGACCGCGACGGGTCCGCCGGGTAATTGCGCGAGGCGCGCCCGACCGCCCAGCGCCGCGAGCTCCAGCACCACCGCGACACGATCCACCACGGCGCCCGCGCGGCGCAGCAGCGCCACCGCGCCGGAGACCGTGCCGCCCGTCGCCAGGACGTCGTCGACCACCAGGATCCGCTTCCCCGCCAGCTCGATCCCCTCCGCCGGGATCTCCAGCGCCGCGGTGCCGTACTCGAGCGTGTACTCCTCGCGCAGCACCGGCGGCGGCAGCTTGCCCGCCTTGCGCACCGCGAGCATCCCCACACCGAGGCGCAGCGCCACTCCCGAGCCCAGAAGGAAACCGCGCGCGTCCAGACCCGCCACCAGGTCGACGGCGACGGCACCGTCGGGCTCGGACGCGCGACTCGCCGCGGGACCGGAATCGCGGCCCGCCGCGGGACCGGAATCGCGGCCCGCCGCGGCGAGCCCGTCGATCACCGCGGCGAGACCGGCACCGTCGGCGAACACCGGCGTGAGGTCGGCGAACACGACCCCCGGCTCCGGGAAGTCCGCGACGTGCCGCGTGCACCGCGCGATAGCGGCGCGCGCGGCTGCGGCACGGCCATCAGTCACGGCGGCGCGACCGCTTCGTCTGCGGACGGGCCGGGGCCTTGTCGAGCTTCACCGCGCCATCGGCCACGGTGTCCTCCGCCGAATCGGCCTTGGCGCGCCGCGCCAGCACCTTCGCAGTGTGCTGCTTGTACTCCGGGCGGCGCTCCTTGAGGCTGACCAGCAACGGCGCCGCGAAGAACACCGACGAGTACGTGCCGACCACGACGCCGACGAGCTGGATCAGGCCCAGGTCCATGAGGGTGCCCACGCCGAGCAGCCAGGCCGCGACCACCATGAGCGAGATGATCGGCAGCGCCGAGATCACCGTGGTGTTGATCGACCGCATGAGCGTCTGGTTGACGGCGAGGTTGGCCTGCTCGCCGTACGTGCGCCTGGTCGTGTGCAGGACGCCGCGCACGTTCTCGTCCACCTTGTCGAACACGACGACGGTGTCGTACAGCGAGAAGCCGAGGATCGTGAGCAGGCCGATGACGGTGGCCGGGCTGACCTCGAAGCCGGACCAGGCGTAGAAGCCCGCGGTCACGATGACATCGAAGAACAGCGACGCCAGCGCCGCGAGGGCCATGTCCCACTCACGGAACCGGACCGCGATGTAGATCGTGACGAGCACCAGGAACACCACGAGTGCGATCAGGCCGCGTTGCGTGATCTGCGCGCCCCAGGTGGAACTGACGTTGGAGAAGCTGATGCTGTTCGCGGACGGCTGCCCGTCGCGCCCCGGGGGTGGAACGTCTCGAACAACACCTCCCGTGCCTTGGTGATCTGGTCGTTGTCGAGCTCGGACAGCGACACCTGGTAGGTCGCCGCGGCACCGGTGCCCGCGGTCTGCACCGCGGACGGCTCCACGCCGGTGGCGCTGCGCACCGTCTCGCGGACCTTGGCGGTATCGACCTCGGCGGTGCCGACCGGGAACGACACCTGCGTGCCGCCCTCGAAGTCGATGCTGAACTTGAAGCCCGGGATCAGGATGCCCAGGATCGCGACGACGATGACGATCCCCGTCGCGATGTAGTACTTGCGGCGCTGGCCGACGATGTCGAACGCGCCGGTGCCCGTGTAGAGCTTGGTGAAGAAGCTCGCCTTCTTCTCGGATTCGAGAACTGTGTCGGTCATGCTCACGCCTCCCCGGAGGTCACAGCGGCGGCCCGCCTACGCTCGCGGCCGATGGCGGCCACCGCGCCGAGGCCGTTCATCGACGGCTTGGCGAAGAACTCGGTCTTCGACGCGAAGTACACCAGCGGGTGCGTCACCAGGAACACGATCACCACGTCGAGGATGGTCGACAGGCCGAGCGTGAACGCGAAGCCCTTCACGTCACCGACCGCCAGCGCGTACAGCACCACGGCCGAGAGCAGCGACACCGCGTTGCCCGTCCAGATGGTGCGCCGGGCGCTGGCCCAGCCGCGCGGAACCGCGGAACGGAAGCTTCGCCCCTCCCGGATCTCGTCCTTGATGCGCTCGAAGTACACGACGAACGAGTCCGCCGTCATGCCGATGCCGATGATGATGCCCGCGATGCCGGACAGGTCGAGCGAGTAGCCCACCCAGCGCCCGAGCAGCACCAACAGCCCGTAGAGCAGGGCCACCGAGAGCGACAGCGACAGCGCCACCAGCACGCCGAGCGCGCGGTAGTACGCGAGCGCGTAGATCAGCACCAGGATCAGGCCGATAGCGCCGGCGATGAGGCCGGCCTTGAGCGACTCGAAGCCGAGCGTCGCGCTCACCGTCTGCGCGGTGCCGGACTTGAAGCTCAGCGGCAGCGAGCCGTACTTGAGCACCGCAGCCAGATCGGCGGCGCTCTGCTGGGTGAAGCTGCCGGAGATCTGCGTCTGCCCGCCCGTGATCGGCTCGTTGATCTGCGGCGCGGTGATCACCTGCGAGTCCATGACGAACGCGGCCTGCTTGCCGCGGTTGTTCGCGGTGAAGTCGGCCCACACCTTCGAGGCGTCGCCCGTGAACTCCAGCGTCACCACGTACTGCACCTGATTCTGCGGCACCCCGGACGACGCGTTCTTGATCGACTGACCGTCGATGATCGCGGGGCCCAGCGTGTACACCGTGCGGCCCTGGCCGGGCTGGCCCGCCTCCGGCCGGTCGCAGGTGACCAGGGGCTTGTCGGGCTGGTCGTTACCGGCCAGGGGTCCGACGGTGCGCTGCAGTTGAGGGCGTCGGCCGCCTTCTTCTGCACCGCGGGATCGGTGGACTGCCGGGTGGCCCGCGCGTCGGCGATCGCCTTCTTCGCCGATTCGGGATCGGTCATGTCCGGGGCGGGCGTGTTCACCTGATTGGCCGGCTGCGACCCGAGCACCGGGCGCACCTTGAGCTGCGCGGTCTGGCCGAGGGTGCGGGCCTGGTCACCGTTCGTGCCCGGCACGGTGATCACCAGGTTGCTGCCGTTGATCTTCACCTCCGAGCCGGAGACGCCGAGGCCGTTCACGCGCTTGTTGAGGATGTCGCGCGCCTGCTCCATCTGCTCCGTCCGGGGCGGCTGCCCGTCGGGCGTGATCGCCTGCAGCGTCACGGTGGTGCCGCCCTGCAGGTCGATGCCCAGCTTGGGTTCGGGCTTGCGGTCACCGGTGAAGAACACGAGTGAAAAGACCACGATCAAGATCAAGCCGAAGGCGATGAGGAGCCGCGACTCGTTCGTGTCGCTACTCGATGTTTTCCTGGCCACGGGTGGTTACGACTCCTCGGCGTGGAGAAACTCCTCCGGCGACGGCCGCCGGAGAAGTGGGCGATAGGGGCGGGTACGGGTCAGCGATCCTCGGGGCGCTTCTCGAGGTCGATCTCGGCCTCGTCGGCGATGTTCTCGATCGAGGGGGCGTCGAGTTCCTCCGGCGTCAGGATCTTCGCGATGGCGCGGCGCACCCACGTGGTGGTGACGCCGGGCGCGATCTCCAGATCGATCGTGTCGTCGCCCAGGCCGACGACGGTGCCGTAGAGACCGGTGCTGGTCATGACCTTGGTGCCGACGGTGAGGCCCGCCTGCATCTCCATCGTCTCGTTCATCTGCTTCTTCTGCTTCCGGAACTGGAAGAACATGAAGACGAGCATCAGCACGAGCATCAGGGGCAGCAAGAGTTCCATATCGGTCTCCTCAGATCGGGGGCCGCGGGCGCTCCGCGGGTGGGACGCCGCCCGGGTCGCGGACAGCACTCAAGGTTCCAGTGTTCCACATGTCGCGGAACTCAGGCGGGACGGTGCACCACCAGCGGCAACACCACCGTCGCACCGGCCTCCCGCAGACGCGCCGCCGCGACCGTCACGGCCCACCCCGTGCCCGACTCGTCGACCACGAGCAGCACGGACCGCCCCCGCACCGCGTCGACCGCCGGGCCACCGACCGCGATCGCGTCGAGCCAGTGCGCGGCCTCCTGCGCACCTGACGCGTCGCGGCCCGGGGCGGGTCCGCTCGGCATCGGGAGACTCGCCCGAGCGAGCCGCCCGACCTCCGCGATCCGGTCCGCCACCGGCTCCACCGGCGCAGGACGATCGGTGAGCTGCAGCGACACCACCACCTCGGGACGGGCACGCCACTGGTCCTTCCACCGAGACAGCGCCGCCACCGCGGCGTCGGCAAGATCCGCGGTCGCCTGCGCATCCCCCGCCCGGGCGGCGCCGACGGTGCCCGCCCACTCCGGCGCGTCGGCGAAGACCAGGACACGCCCCGGCTCCGCCGCGAGATCGGGCCGGATCCGGCCCTTGCGACCCGAGACGCCACCCGGCCACATCTTGCGCGCCTCGAGCACCTGGCTCTGCGACCGCAGCGCGCCGGCCACTGCGCGGGCGGCGTCTGGCGGCACCGGCTCGCCGAGCCCGTCCGGGACGTGCCCCAGGCACACCGAGCAGCGGCCGCAGGGGCCGCCTCCGGATCGTCCAGCGACTCGGTGAGCAACTGCATGAGGCACCGTTCGCCGCGGGTGTAAGCCCGCATGATGTCGGCCTCGCGGCGACGGGTCGCGACGATGCCGTCGTAGTGGGCGCCGTCGTAATGCCAGGGAGCGCCCGTCGCGCGGTAGCCGCCCTCGACCCGCTCGACGGCGCCGTCCACCGCGAGTTGCTTGAGCATCAGATCGATCCGCGTACGCCGGATACCGGTGGCTGCCTCCAGCGCGATCGCCGACTGCCCTCCCCGGACTCGTCCTCCGACAGCGCGCCGAGCACCCGGTCCATCTGTTGCGGATCCGGGATGGTGGCGGTGGCGAAGTAGTCCCACACCCCCGCGTCGGATTCGGACGGCAGCAGCGCCACGACGGCGTGATCGATCGCGCGGCCGGCGCGGCCCACCTGCTGGTAGTAGGACACCGGCGAGGGCGGCGAACCGACGTGCACCACGAAGCCCAGGTCGGGTTTGTCGAACCCCATCCCCAGCGCGGAAGTGGCGATGAGCGCTTTGATCTCGTTGGCCCGCAACGCGTCCTCGAGGCGGGCGCGGGTGTCGGGGTCGAGCTTGCCGGTGTACGCCGCCACCGGATAGCCCGCACCGTGCACCGCCCGGACACCGTCCACCAGGCGGTCCGCGTCCGCCACCGTCAGCGCGTAGACGATGCCCGAACCCGGCAGGTCCGGCAGATGTTTCGCAACCCACGCGTACCGCGTGATGGGCGCCAGCGCCGGCAGCACGTTGAGCTGGAGCGAGCGACGCGCGAGGGGGCCGCGCAGGACGAGGGTGGCGTCCCCCAGCTGGGCCGCCACATCCGCCGTGACGCGGGCGTTCGCGGTCGCCGTGGTGGCGAGCACCGGCGTCCGCGGGTGCAGCCTGGTGAGCACATCGGAGACGCGGCGGTAGTCGGGCCGGAAGTCGTGACCCCAGTCCGACACGGCGTGCGCCTCGTCGATCACGAGCAGGCCGAGCGAACCCTCCAGCGCGTCCAGCACGCGCCGGCCGAACGACGGATTCGCCAGCCGCTCCGGCGAGACCAGCAGAACGTCCACCTCGCCGGCGGCGAGCGCCGCCTCGATGACACCCCATTCCTCGAAGTTGGACGAGTTCAGCGTTGCCGCGCGCAGCCCGGCACGCTCGGCCGCCGCCACCTGGTCCCGCATGAGCGAGAGCAGGGGCGAGACGATGAGCGCGGGCCCCGCACCCTCGGCCCGCCGGAGCGCAGTGGCCACCCAGTACACGGCGGACTTGCCCCAGCCTGTGGCCTGCACCACCAGCACCCGGGCGGCGGGTTCGAGGAGCGCCGCCACCGCGGTCTCCTGGTCGGCGCGGAGCGCCGCACCCGGGCCGGCGAGGGCCTCGATCACCTGGCGCGCCCGCTCCGCGCGGACACCGGTGAGCCCGCTCCCAGGCCGCTCGACGGTCATGTCCTCGGTCATGTCGATCCCCTGATCGGTTGCGTCCGCAAGGCTAGCGGCCCGGTCCGACAGGAATCCGGGCGCGGCTCACTACGCGGGGTGTTTCCGCAGGTAATCGGCGAGGACGGTGGCCTGCTGCCGCACCGGGTCCTTGGCCGCGTACAGCAGGGTGACGGTCGGATGCTCCGCGACGATCCGCTCCAGTTCCGCGGTCGCGGGGTTCGCCTCGAGTTCGGCGGTGTAGCGGCGGGCGAACTCCTCGAACCGCTCCGGCACGTGGCCGAACCACTCGCGCAGCTCGGTGCTGGGGGCGATCTCCTTGTCCCACAGGTCCAGGTGCGCACGGACCTTGGAGACGCCGCGCGGCCACAGCCGGTCGACCAGCACTCGGAACCCGTCCTCCGGCAAGGGCTCCTCGTAGATCCGCTTCGTCCGCACCGTCATGCCTCCACTGTGCCACCGCGGAGCGCGTGGGGCGCACCGGGCACCCGCCGCCGCCCACCTGGTAAGGCGGGCCTAACGTGGGACCATGAACACCGTCGCCGCCGCCCTCGCCTTCGTCTGGCTCGGAATGATCCTCGCGATCTCGTTCCTGGAGGCCCCCGTCAAGTTCCGCGCGCCCGGGATCACGGTGCCGCTCGGCGTCGGCATCGGCCGGCTGGTGTTCCGGGCGCTCAACGCGTGCGAGGCAGTGCTGGCCGTCGGCGTCGCCGTCGCGCTCGCCGTGGGCCCGCACCGCACCGTCACAGTCATCCTGTTCGTCCTCGCCGCAGTCGACCTGGCCGCGTGCGTCGGCCTGCGCCGGGTGATGGACCGGCGCGTGATCGGCGATGCCGCGACCCACGAGATCTCCGACGAGATGCCCCGGCACAACCTGCACTTCGCCTACATCGGCCTCGAGGTGGCCAAGGTGGGGCTGCTCATCGCACTGGGAGTGACGGCCCTCGCGTGACGGTCTCCCCCAGGGTCGCGCTCGGCCGCCCCGTCCCACATCGGGTTCCAGTGCCCCGCCTCGCGCATGGCGCCGACCACCGACTCGCTCACGAGCGGCTCCCCGACGCCACGATCTCCGCGACGAGATCGTCGATCAGCGGCCACTCCCCGTGCCCCGACACCGGGTTGAGGTGCCCGGCGTCGCCGAGGTCCTCCAGCCGGCTCCCCCAGGCCTCCGCGAGGCCGGCGGTCACCCGGTACCTCGCCAGCGGGTCGGTGCGACTCGCGGCGACGACGGTCGGGAAGGGCAATCTCCTCCGCGGGACGGGCTCCCACCCCTCGGCCGCGAGCTCCGCCGGCCGCGGGTGCGGTTCCGGCCAATCGACGCCGAAGTCGGGTGGCGTGACGAGGACGGCGCCCACCACGGCGTCGAGCGCCGCGTCACCGTCGGCCAGCGACCGGAGCCAGTGCACCGTCGCGAGCACGCCCGCGCTGTGCGCCACCAGGATCACGGGTCCGTCGACGGCCGCGACCGTCTCGGCGAGCAGCCGGATCCGTTCCTCGATCGAGTGCCACAGCGACTCCTCGGGGAACGGCACCGCGACCGCCCCGGGCGTCCGGGCAGCGTACAGCTCCTGCCAGTGCGACGGTGCGCTCCCCCGCAGGCCCGGCACGATCACGGGCACGGGCGCGGTCACCGAGCCGCCTCCGCGTTGAGGGCCTGCAACTTGGCGAGGCCGCGCGGGTGCAGGCGCTTGCCGAAGACCATGAACAGCACGGCCGGCACGTAGACGAGCGGGGCGAGCTGCAGCGCGCCCAGCAGGCCCAGCCGGTCCGCGAGCGCACCGATGAGGATGGGCGCCAAGGCGAGACCGAGAAGGTTGTTCGCCAGCGTGAGCGTGCCCATCGCCGAGGCCTGCACCGAGCGGTGCGTCAGCGACGCGACCATGGCGGCCGCCGTGCCGGAACTGCCCGCGGCGAAGAAGGCGCCGATGCCGAGCAGCACGAGCTGCGCTGTGCCCGTGGGCATCCGGAAGGCGATCAGCAGGGCGACGAAGGCGATCGCGCAGTACGCGATACCCGCCGTCCACTTCCGCGTGCCGTCGTGCAGGCTGTACCGGTCCGCCAGGAACCCGCAGACGATCATCCCGGAACCCACCAGCAGTACGAACACCGCCGCGGCGCCTCCGGCCTTATCCACGGAGAGGTGATACGCCTCCTTGAAGTACGTCGGCAACCAGGTGAGCATGACCGCGGCCATGAACATCTGCAGGCCGCTGCCGATGTACGCGCACATCACGGGCGAGTTCGTGAACAGGCTCGACAGCGGGGCGCGTCCGGCACGGATCGGCTCGGCCCTCTCCCACGACGGTGCCGCCCCGGCCTCGTCGACCTGGTTGCGGGACACGCGCGCCTCCGTGACCACGAGCTTGAACACCGCCACCAGCAGCAGTCCGAGGACCGCCATCGCGCCGAGCGACCAGCGCCACCCGAAGTGGACCGCGATGAGGCCGCCGAGGCCGGTGCCGACCATGGTCCCGAAGGAGCCGCCGGCCATGAAGGACGCGGAGAGCGCGGCGTGCACCCGGGGCGCGAACAGGCTGAGCACCAGCGCGATGCCGACGCTGCCGTACGCCGCCTCGCCGACACCGACCACGAACCGGGCGGCGAGGAGCTGCTCGTAGTTCTGCGCGAACGCGCAGGCCAGCGTGGCGACGGACCAGAGCACGGCCATGAGGACGAGGCTGCGCACGCGGCCCCAGCGGTCCGCCAGGATCGAGGCCGGCAGGGTCAGCAGCCCCACCATGAGGGCGACCACGGAGATGAGCGAGCCCTGCTGGGCCTTGTCGAGATGCAGCTCCTGCCCCGGGGGACGAAGACCGCGGCGAGCACCTGCCGGGACATGTAGTCGGACAGGAGCAGTGCGAACGCGAGACCGAAGACCACCCACGGGTAGATCCGCCGGCGGGACCGCACGGGTCCCGCCGGCGTACCGTCGGCGTCCTCGACGTCACCCGAGCGGGTGGGCATGAGGGCCATTGTCATTCATCCGTTCACGCGTGCTGGGTGAAACCGAGCTGGCCGACCTGGCGGTTCGGCGCGTAGCCGAGCTTGGCCAGGGTCTCATCGACGGACGAGTACTGCTCACCGATGTGGTAGATGTCGCGCGCCTCCTTGCCGGTGGCCACGTCACGGCCGAGCTCGTGGCTGATCCGCACCAGCTGCTTGACCTGGTCGACCGACTTGATCTTCTCGCCGGGCTTGCCCCAGATGGTGTCCTCGTTGCCGCAGCGGGTGTGCAGGCCCAGCGCGATGGCCATGGTGTTGACCGGCAGCACCGAGCGCATGAGGGTCTCGAGGGTGAGGATCGCGCCGTCCGGCACCCGGTTGATGAAGTTCATGATGTTGTACGGGTTGGGGCCGTCGAAGCCGCCGCCGATACCGACCCAGGTGACGTTGAGAGGGCCCATGTACTTGCCCCGGCGGATCAGGCGCTCGACGGTCTCCAGCTGCGGGATCGAGCTGAGCTGGAAGTGCGGCTGGATCCCGTTGGCGGTCAGGCGGCGCAGGTGCTCCTCGACCCACTCGGGGCCGGCCGGCACCGTCATCTCGCGGTAGGTGTCGTAGAGCTCCGGACGCTGCATGGAGGTGCCGGCGATGTCCTCGTCCGTCATCAGCTCCATGATGTTCATCTGGCTGGTGTTGATCGCGATGGTCACCTGGTCGGGCTTGGGATCGAGCTCGGCCAGCATGTGCCGGGTGTCGTCCGAGAGCCACTTGGCGTCCGCGCCCTCGCCCTCGGGGGCGAAGGAGATGGAGCCGCCGACCTGCAGGATCATGTCCGGAACGGCCTCACGCAGACCGGAGAGCAGCTCGTTGAACTTGGAGAGGCGCTTGGAGCCGTGGCCGTCCTCCTCGCGGACGTGGATGTGCAGGACGGTGGCGCCGGCCTCGTAGCAGTCGACGGCCTGCTGGACGTGCTGCTCCATGGTGAGCGGCAGGTCCTCGCGGAAGTCGTCGAGCTCCCACTCGGGGCCGTAGGGCGCAACGGTGATGACCTGCTTCTCCTGGACCTCGGGGAACAGGGCGTCGTCGTGGAAATGCATGATGTACTCCTTGATGGGTGGGTTGATCGGGCTGAATGTCTCTGTGTCGGTGATGATTCGGGGTCAGAAGGGGCGGTCGCCGACGATGCCGGCGCGCTCCATCCTCCGGACCGCCGGCCAGTAGTCCTGGACGGCGTAGTGCTGGGTGCAGCGGTTGTCCCAGATGGCGAAGCTGTCCCGGCTCCAGCGCCAGCGCACCTGGAACTCGGGGACCGCGGCCTGGCGCTGCAGGTACTGCAGGAGATCGCCGGCGCCGGGGGCGTAGTCGAAGCCGAAGCGGACGTTCTCGTCGTTGTGGAAGTTCGTCAGGTGCGTGGTGAACGAGTTGACGAACAGGATCTTCTCGCCGGTGTCCGGGTGGGTCCGGACGACGGGGTGCTCCGCGTCGGGGAACTTCGCGTGCATGGCGTGCCGCTGCTCGATCGGCAGGCGCGCACCGAAACTCGCCTCGATCGAGTGCCTGGCCCGCAGCGGTGCGATCCGCGCCTTCACGTCCTCGGGGAGCGCGTCGTACGCGGCCACCATGTCGACCCAGATGGTGTCGCCCCCCACCTCGGGACCCTCCACGCAGCGGAGCACCGACCCGAAGGGCGGGCACTCGCGCCAGGTGGCGTCGCAGTGGAAGGCGTTCTCGTACGCCTCACGATCACTGTCGAGGTCCTTGTAGATCCGCACCAGGCCCGGGTGTTCGGGGTCGCTGCCGAGGACGGGGTGGTCCTCCAGTTCGCCGAAGCGGCGGGCGAGGGCGACGTGGTCGGCGCGGCTGATCGGCTGATCGCGGAAGAACAGCACCTTGTGCTGCACGAGGAGCGCACGCAGCTCGGCGAACAGGTCGTCGTCGTGCGCGACCTCCGCGAGGTCGACATCGGTCAGTTCGGCGCCGATGTGCGCGGTGAGCCGCCGGGCGTTCATGGTTCGGGGGACGGTGACGGTCATGGCGGTAGTCCTTTCCGATGTCGGATCGGGGGATCAGGGCAGGAGGATGGAGGAGCCGGTCAGCGCGCCGGACTCGAGTTCCTTGTGGGCGCGGGCGGCGTCGGCGAGCGGGTACCGCTGGCCGATCTCGATGCTGATCCGGCCGGCGGCGATGTGGCCGAACAGCTCTCCGGCCAGCTCGGCGCGTTCGGCGGGGTCGGCGATGTAGTCGGCGAGCCCGGGCCTAGTCACGAACAACGACCCCTTGATCGCGAGCTGCATCGGATCGATCGGGGGGATCGGGCCCGACGAGGTGCCGAAACACACCAGCAGGCCGCGCTTGGTGAGGCTGTTCAGCGAGGCGTCGACGGTGGCGGCGCCGATGCTGTCGAGCACCACGGGGACGCCGGCGCCGCCGGTGATCTCGCGGACGCGCTGGGCGGTGTCCTCGCGGCGGTAGTAGATGATGTGGTCGACACCGTGGGCCCGGGCGACCTCCGCCTTCTCCTCGGTGGAGACGGTTCCGATCACGGTGAGGCCCAACAGCTTCGCCCACTGCGCCACGATCAGGCCCACGCCGCCGGCCGCGGCGTGCAGCAGGATCGTCTCGTCGCCGCGGAACGGGTGGACGCGACGCATCAGGTACGAGGCGGTCAGCCCCGCATCGTGCACGCGGCCGCGGTCTCGAAGTCCACACCGTCGGGCAGGTGGATGAGGTGCCGGGCCGGCAGCACGAATTCGGAGCTGTACGCGCCGAGCGGGGTGCCGGTGTAGGTGTAGGTCACGCGGTCGCCGGGGGCGAAACCCTCGACCCCGGGACCGACGGCCTCGACCACGCCGGCGGCCTCGACGCCCATGCCGTTGGGCAGGGGCACGGGGTACAGGCCGGTGCGGTAGTAGATGTCGGCGAAGTTCAGGCCGATCGCGTGGTGGCGCACGCGCACCTCGCCCGCGCCCGGAGCGCCGACGGTGACCTCTTCCATACGCAGCACGTCGGGCCCGCCCGTCTCGTGGAATCGGATCGCGTTGGCCATGTCGTGGGTCCTCCAGATGTGTCGAAGTGGTGCGTTCGTCGATGTGATGCGGACTACATTAGGAAGCCGGCACGGCCTAGAATGTTCCTCACGGGACACGTAGGTATTCATATCGGGACAGGAGGGTGATGCCAGTCACAGCCAAGAGGTCCACTCCGCCGCTGTCCCGGTACGCGGCCCTCGCCAGCTATCCAGACCTGGCACGATCGCTCGGCGCAGACCCCCGCGCCCTGATGCGCGCGTCGGGCCTGGACCCGAGCGGAGTGGCGATGCAGGACCGGTGGGTGCCCGCGTCCGCCGTCAACGATCTGCTCGAACGCACCGCACAGGCCGCGGAACGCGACGACCTGGGGCTCCGCCTGGCCGAACTGCGCCGGCTCTCGCACCTCGGCCCGCTCAGCCTGGTGCTCCGTGAGGAGCCCGATGTCCGCAGCGCGCTGCGGCTGCTCGTCCGCAACGAGCGGATGTACAACGAGGCGCTGCACACCCGTCTGTCCATCGCGGACGGGATCGCGACGATCCGCGTGGAGCTCGAACTGGAGAAGCCCGCGCCCGTCGGCCAGGCGATCGACTTCGCCGTGGGCGTGGTCCACGCGATCCTGCGCGATCTGATCGGCGGCGGGTGGTCGCCGCTGTCCGTCTCGTTCGGGCATCCGCCGCACCTTCACCGCGAGACGCCCCGCCGGATGTTCGGCGGATCGCTGCGCTACGACGCCGACTTCAGCGGAATCACTCTCTACGAGCGGGATCTCGACCGCCCGACCACGACGGCGGACCCGCAGTTCCGGGCGTACACGCGCCGGATCGTCGGGGCGGTCGACGAGCAGGCGGCACCCGAATCCACCGAACGGATCCGCGAGCTCGTCGACATGCTGCTGCCCACCGGCCGGTGCTCGGCCGATCAGGTCGCCCGCAGCATCGGCGTGGACCGGCGCACCGTGCACCGGCGCCTGGCCGCGGAGGGCACCACGTTCACACAGGTGGTCGACGATGCCCGGGCCGCGCTGGCGCAACACCTGGTCGCCGGCCGGCGGTACACGTTCACCGAGATCGCGAGCATCCTCGCGTTCTCCAGCCCGTCGAACTTCTCACGCTGGTTCCGCGGCCGGTTCGGCTCGACGCCGCGCGCCTGGCGGATGGCCGCAACCGTCGGCGGCTAGCACCGGGACCGGGCCGGGAGCCGGGCACGGTTCCCAGTGACCGCACAGACGTACGACAGGAGCGCGGCAGCAGCGCAATCGAAGGTTGTCCGCATGACAACCGAGACCGCCCCCGACCGCACGGTCACCTCGACACAGGACCGGACCGAGCCGTCACCGGACGCCCCCGTTCTCGACATCGTGATCCCCGTGTACAACGAGGCCCACACGATAGTGCCCTGCGCGGAGACGCTCCGTGCGTACCTCGATGCCGCACTGGGCATTCCGGCGCGGATCACCATCGCGGACAACGCCAGCACGGATTCCACGCTCACAGTCGCCGAGGGCCTCGCGACCCGGCTCGACGGTGTCCGCGTGGTGCACCTGGACGCGAAGGGCCGCGGCCGCGCGCTCCGCCGCGTGTGGGCGGAGTCCGACGCCCGCGTGCTGGTGTACATGGACGTCGACCTCTCGACCGACCTCAACGCCCTGCATCCCCTGGTCGCACCGCTGCTCTCGGGGCACAGCGACATCGCGATCGGCACCCGCCTGGGACGGGGCGCGAACGTGGTGCGGGGCCCGAAGCGGGAGTTCATCTCCCGCGGCTACAACCTGCTCCTGCACGCCGCTCTCCGGGCCCGCTTCTCCGACGCGCAGTGCGGCTTCAAGGCGATCCGCACCGACGTCGCCCGCGAGTTGCTGCCGCTGGTCGAGGACGGCGAATGGTTCTTCGACACAGAACTGCTGGTGCTCGCCGAACGCGCCGGCCTGCGCATCCACGAGGTCCCCGTCGACTGGACGGACGACCCCGACAGCCGGGTGGACATCGCCGACACCGTGCGCAAGGACCTGAAGGGCGTGTACCGGGTGGGGCGGGCGCTGGCCGCGGGCGCGCTCCCCCTCGACGACGTCCGACGCGCCCTCGGGCGCGAGGAGCCGCAGCTGGCGGGCGTCCCCCGCAACATGATCGGCCAGCTGGCCCGGTTCGCGGCGGTGGGCGTCGCGAGCACGATCGCGTACGCGGCCCTCTACCTGTTGCTGCACTCCCTCCTCGGGGCACAGGGGGCGAACTTCGCCGCGCTGCTCATCACCGCCGTCGGCAACATCGCGGCGAACCGGTCGTTCACCTTCGGCGTGCGCGGCCGCGAGGGCGCCGCCCGGCACCACCTCGAGGGGCTCGTCGTCTTCCTCCTCACGTGGGCACTGACGGCGGGAAGCCTCACCGCGCTGGTACATCTCGCGCCCGACGCGAGCCGGGGCCTGCAGCTGGCCGTCCTGGTGGTCGCGAACCTGGTGGCCACCGTCACCCGTTTCCTGGGGCTGCGCCTGATCTTCCGCGCCGCGACCGCCGAGCGGGCGGGGCGCCGATGACCAGGACGCGCGAACGCATCGCGCTCTCCGCGCTCCTGCTCGGCACGGCCGTCGCCTACCTCTGGGGGCTCGGAAAGTCGGGGTGGGCCAACGCCTTCTACTCCGCCGCCGTGCAGGCCGGCACCGTCAGCTGGAAGGCCATGTTCTTCGGCAGCTCCGACGCCGCGAACTCGATCACCGTCGACAAGCCTCCCGCCTCGCTGTGGGTGATGGAGGTCTCGACCCGCATCTTCGGCGTGAACACCTGGGCGATGCTGGTGCCCGAGCCCTCCTCGGGGTGGCCTCCGTCGGACTGCTGTATGCGACGGTGCGCCGCCGTTTCGGCCCGGTAGCCGGCCTGCTCGCCGGGCTGCTCCTCGCAGTGACACCGGTGGCGGCCATGATGTTCCGGTTCAACAATCCGGACGCGCTGCTGGTGCTGCTGATGATCGCGGCGACGTGGGCGATGCTGCGCGCCGTCGAGGACGGCCGGTGGCGGTGGCTGATCGCGTGCGGCGCCTTCGTCGGCCTGGGCTTCCTCACCAAGCAACTCGCCGTGATGCTCATCGTCCCCGGTCTGGCGCTGACGTACTTGGTCGCCGGGCCGCCGAAGCTCGGCACGCGCGTCGCGCAGTTGTTCGCCGCGGGAGCCTCGATGGTCGTCGCGGCCGGATGGTGGCTGCTGACGGTCGAGCTGTGGCCCGCCTCGTCGCGGCCGTGGATCGGTGGCTCGCAGAACAATTCGATCCTCGAGCTCACCCTCGGCTACAACGGCCTCGGCCGCCTCAACGGCGATGAGACGGGAAGCGTCGGCCCCGGCCGCGGCGGCATGGAGATGCCGCCGGGCTTCGAGCTCCCCGCGGGGATGGAGACGCCTGGGCGCGGCGGCGGGATGTTCGGCGACTCCGGGATCCTCCGGATGTTCCAACCTGAGCAGGCCGGCCAGATCGCCTGGCTGCTCCCCGCGGCATTGATCGCGATCGCCCTCGTGCTGATCCTGCGCCGACGGACCGAACGCACCGATGGCGATCGCGCCGCCGTGATCGCCTGGGGCGGCTGGCTTCTGGTCACGGGGATCACCTTCAGTCTCATGGCCGGGATCTTCCACGCCTACTACACCGTGGCGCTGGCCCCGCCGATCGCGGCACTGGTGGCGATCGGCGTCGCCGTCGGCTGGCGCGAGCGCGCGCGGACGTGGGTCCGAGCGGTCGGCGCCCTCGCCGTCGCCGCCACGGGCGGAACTGCCTGGTACATCCTGGATCAGACGCCCGCGTGGAACCCGTGGCTGCGCTGGACCATCACGGCCGCCGCAGCCGTGGCCGCCCTCGCGCTGCTCACGACTCTGCTCCCCGCACGGCGCCGCACGGGGCACCTCACCGGCCTCATCACCGTCGCCGCGTTGTTCTCCGCGGTCGCCGGGCAGGTGGCCTTCACAGCGGAGACCATCGCCTCACCCAGGCAGGGCGCGATCGTCTCAGCCGGCCCGTCGAGCGGCCACGGCTTCGGCGGTGGCCCGGGCGGCGGGAAGCGGATGGACCGTCTCGGCCCCGCGGACGGCGCGGTGCGAGGGCGCGACACCGAACGTCGGGGCGGCGGACCGTCGTTCCTGACGGGCAGCACGGCCGGGCCCGAGGTAACGGCCCTCCTCCTTCGGGACGCGGACCGGTACACCTGGGTCGCGGCGACGGTCGGCGCGAACGCTGCGGCCGGCTACCAACTGGCGACGGAGAAGCCCGTGATGCCGATCGGCGGGTTCAACGGCACCGATCGCGCCCCTACTCTGGTGCAGTTCCAGCAGTACGTGGCGGACGGGCGGATCCACTACTTCCTCGCCGAATCCGGTGGCGGATTCGGTGGATTCGGGTCGGGTACCGCATCCGAGATCCGCACGTGGGTGGAGAAGACCTTCGCGCCGCGCACCGTCGACGGGGTGACGGTGTACGACCTGACCGCCCCGAAGTAGGTCAGAAGAGGCGCTCGTCGCCGGCGTCGAAGTCGCCGCGGACCTCGATGCCGGAGGCGAGCGCTCCCGCGGGCGGCTCGAGCCCGAGGTGGTGCCAGGCCGCCATGGTGGCGACGCGGCCGCGCGGCGTGCGGGCGAGCATGCCCGCGCGCACGAGGAACGGCTCGCACACCTCCTCGACGGTGCCCGGCTCCTCGCCGACGGCGACCGCGAGGGTCGAAACGCCCACGGGCCCACCGCCGAAGCTGCGGATCAGGGCTCCGAGCACGGCGCGGTCGAGCCGGTCGAGGCCCAGCTCGTCCACGTCGTACACCTTGAGCGCGCCGCGCGCCACGTCGACGGTGACGCTGCCGTCCGCCCGGACGTCGGCGAAGTCGCGGACGCGGCGCAGCAGCCGGTTGGCGATACGGGGCGTGCCGCGGCTGCGGCTACCGATCTCCGCGGCCGCCTCCCGCTCGATCGTGATGCCGAGGATCTTCGCGCTGCGCTCGATGACCTGCACCAGGTCGGCCGTCTCGTAGAAGTCCATGTGCGCGGTGAAGCCGAAGCGGTCGCGCAGCGGGCCGGTGAGCGCGCCGGACCGGGTGGTGGCCCCGACCAGGGTGAACGGCGCCACATCGAGCGGGATGGACGTGGCACCGGGGCCCTTGCCCACCACCACGTCGACGCGGAAGTCCTCCATCGCGAGGTAGAGCATCTCCTCGGCGGGCCGGGCCATGCGGTGGATCTCGTCGATGAACAGAACGTCGCCCTCGACGAGGTTCGACAGCATCGCGGCGAGGTCTCCCGCGCGCTCCAGCGCGGGACCCGAGGTGACCCGCAGGGCGGTGCCGAGCTCGCCGGCGATGATCATCGCGAGGCTGGTCTTGCCGAGGCCGGGCGGCCCGGACAGCAGGATGTGGTCGGGGGTGCCGCCGCGCAGCTTCGCGCCGTGCAGCACCAGCTGCAGTTGTTCGCGGACCTTGGGCTGGCCGATGAACTCATCGAGCGATTTGGGGCGCAACGACTCCGAATCGTCGCCGACGAGGGCCGCCGGGCCCATGATGCCCTCGGCCTCCTCGAACTCGCTGCCGACCTCGTCGTCGTGCATCTAGCCGCGCCCCAGCGACTTCAGCGCGTCGCGCAGCAACTCGGACACCGGCTTGCCGGACCCGGCCTCGACCGCGGCGGCGACGGCCGGCTCCGCCTGTTTCGGGGTGAAGCCGAGGCCCTCGAGCGCGTCCAGCAGCTGTTGTGCGACACCGCCCGCGGGCACCGTCGACCCGGCGACGGCACCGCCGTCGGTGGGCGACGCCGACACCTTGTCCTTGAGCTCGATGTGGATCCGCTCGGCGACGCGCTTGCCGATGCCGGGGATCAGGCACAGGGTCTTGAGATCGCCCGACGCGATCGCCGTCTGCATCTGCGCCGGATCGAGCACCGCGATCGCCGCCATCGCGAGCCGCGGGCCACGCCCTGCACCGTCTGCAGCAGGTGGAACAGCTCCTGCTGCGGCGCGTCGGTGAAGCCGTACAGGGTCTGCGAATCCTCGCGCACCACCATGGAGGTGAGCAGGAAGCCCTCCGCGCCGCGCGTGAGCGCCCCGCCGTGGCCGGGGCGACCAGCACCTTGTAGCCCACACCCGCGCACTCGACCACCACGTGGTCGAGCCCGATGTGCCGTACCTCGCCGCGCAGCGACGCGATCATCGCACTCCTCCTGATACGCGGCCGGCGCTGCGCTGCGCCGCGAGCCGCTGCTCGAACATCTTCTTCTGTTCCGCCGCCTTGCGTTCGGCCTCGGCCATGCGGGCGATCATCGGCGCGCGCCAGCTGTGGCACACGGCGAGCGCGAGCGCGTCCGCCGCGTCGGCCGGCTCCGGGGCCTTCTGCAGGCCCAGGATCCGGGTGATCATGGCGGTGACCTGAGCCTTGCCGGCGTTGCCGTTTCCGGTGACCGCGGCCTTCACCTCGGACGGGGTGTGGAAGTGCACGTCGATACCGCGGCGGGCCGCGGCCAGCGCCACGACGCCGCCCGCCTGCGCGGTGCCCATCGCGGTGGACACGTTGTGCTGCGCGAAGACCCGCTCGATCGCGATGACGTCGGGCTCGTGGGTGTCCATCCAGAACTCGGCGGCCGTCCACACCGCCAGCAGCCGCTCCGGGAGCGGCATGGTGGACGGCGTGCGGACCACATCCACATCGAGCGCCGTGACCCTGCGCCCCACTCCGGTCTCGACCACCGACAGGCCGCAGCGCGTGAGCCCCGGGTCCACGCCCATCACTCGCACACCCGCACCTCCCGCGCACCGGTCCGGCAGCACCGAACAGTCAAACCTTTGTTCGAGAGCATACCTTGCATGCTGCACCGCGAGCGTCAGCAACACACGTCGGCGCTACTCGCAGATGACAGTGGGGACGGGGTCGTACTTCACGGTACGCGTGTGGCGCGAGATCACGCCGCCGGTCTTGGCGTCCGTGATCGTCCGGGTGTTGCTGGTGGTGAATCCGGGCTGGCCGGTGCTCGCGACGCAGTGCGGCCCCTTCGGAAGCCGGATCGTGCTCGGCTGCGTGGGCAGCGAACGCGAACCGGTGCTCGACTGCACTTCACGGGTCTTGGTGCTCCACATCCGGACCGTCACCGACGACGCGCCCGCGCTGGACTCGATGACGATGCCGTGCGGGGTGTTGTTGGTGAACCGCAGGTCGATCGCGCCCTCGAACACCGTGGCCTCACGGGCCTCGGGGTAGCGGGAGATGTAGTAGCTGTGCTCCGTGTGACCGGCGTCCTCGAGCCCGGCGAAGTAGGCGGCGTTGTAGAGAGTGGTCGCGAACTGCGAGATGCCTCCGCCCACGGCCTTGTCCGGGCGGCCGTTGTTGATGATCCCCGACTCGACGTAGCCCTGCGCGGTGCCGCGCGGGCCGGTGAAGCCGTTGAGCGAGAAGGTCTCCCCCGGCAGCACGACGGCGCCGTTCACCTCCTGCGCCACGCGCCGGATGTTCACGCCCGAGGCGTCGCTGAACCCGCCGGTGGAGAACTCACTCACCACCTCGCGCACGCCCAGTTCCTTGGCCCGCGCGGTCGTGAGCTTCGGCTCGACGGCCTTGAACTGCGCCGTCGCCGTGCGGCCGCGGCCCGGCCCCTCCACGACGGCCTTCGCGAGCGCGTCGAGCGTCGGGTCCCACACCACCTCGCGACCGGGGACGGACTCGGTCACCGACGGTGTGCCGCCCGACAGGCTGAACGAGGCGTCCTCGGGCTCACTCACCGCCGAATCCAGGCGCACGTCCAGCACCTTGCGCGCGGCCGCGCGGTCCACCTGCGGGGCGAGCCCGCCGGCACCGTCGGGCCGGAACGACAGGAACTTCCCGATGTCCCCCGCCGTCACCCGCGCGACCGTGCCCGCCGGCACGCCGGCGCCCTCGCCGCGGAGGACCACGTCGGACGCGACCGCCTGCGCGGCGGCGCCGGCGGCGACCGCGCGGGCGGTGTCCACGCTGACCGTCGGCGTGACGTGCTCGGTGGGCACCGTGATGTCCGTGGAATCGGGCCACGCCTCGGCGACCGCGGCGGCGGCCTTCGCGGGATCGATCCGGTCGCCCACCTTCGGCTCGACGACCACGGGCCGGCCGTCGCGGTACACGACGGCCCCGTCGCCCGCCGCCGACGTCAGGGTCGTGGCGGCCTTCGCGACCGCGGCGTCGAACACCGCTCGGTCCACGGTGGAGGCGGCGTGGACATGCCGGTCGCTGACCAGTCCCACGACGTCGCGCCACGGCGACCGCTGCGCGATCGCGCGCTCGACGGTGCCGCGCACGTCCATCCGCAGCCCCAACTGCTGCGGCGTCAGCTCGACGGCGCCCTTACCGGTCCGCAGGGTGACGCGCGCCGCGTCGGCCCGCTCGGCCGCCGGCGCCGGCGCTCGGCCGCCTCGTCGCGCTCCAGCGCGCCGAACGGGACGCCGAGCGCGGTGGCGCCGTGCACCGTCTCGGCGCGCCCGGTCTCCCAGACCGCCGCCCCACCCGCTCCGAGCAGCAACGCCGCCACCAGAGCGAGGGCCGGAACCCGGCGCAGAGCCGTTCGAGTACGAGTCACATCCTGAGAATATCCTGACGCCTTCGGTTACCGAACAGTAGACCCGATTCGAGGCGCTAATTCTGAACAGGGTTCAGTCGTCTTCGAGCTGCGCCAGGACCTCGTCGGAGATATCGACGTTGGTGTAGACGTTCTGCACGTCGTCGCTGTCCTCGAGTGCGTCGACCAGCTTGAACACCTTGCGCGCGCCGTCCGCGTCGACCGGCACCTCGACCGAGGCGCGGAAGCCCGACTCCGCCGACTCGTAGTCGATGCCGGCCTCCTGCAGCGCCGTGCGCACCGCGATCAGGTCCGTCGGCTCCGAGACGATCTCGAACTGCTCGCCGAGGTCACTGATCTCCTCCGCGCCCGCATCCAGCACGGCCATCAGGACGTCGTCCTCGGCCTGATCGTTCTTATCGAGCGTGACGATGCCCTTGCGGGCGAACAGGTACGACACCGAGCCCGGATCCGCCATGTTGCCGCCGTTGCGGGTCATCGCGACACGGACCTCGCCGGCGGCGCGGTTGCGGTTGTCGGTGAGGCACTCGATGAGCACGGCCACGCCGTTCGGGCCGTAGCCCTCGTACATGATCGTCTGCCAGTCGGCGCCGCCGCCCTCCTCGCCGCCGCCGCGCTTGCGGGCGCGCTCGATGTTGTCGTTGGGAACGGAGTTCTTCTTCGCCTTCTGGATCGCGTCGTACAGCGTGGGGTTGCCGTCGGGATCGCCTCCGCCGGTGCGCGCAGCCGCCTCGATGTTCTTGATCAGCTTGGCGAACAGCTTGCCGCGCTTGGCGTCGATGGCCGCCTTCTTGTGCTTGGTGGTAGCCCATTTGGAATGGCCGCTCAAAGGAACCTCCGGGTCTCGTCGGTGTGGGTCACAACGTCAACCCCACGATTTTACGCGTAGGCCTTCTCCAGTTCCGAGAGCGCGTCTTCCAGATGATGGATCAGCCGCTGCACCTTGGGCACCGCCGTCCGGCACGCGACGATGCCGAACTCGAGGTTCCGGTTGTTCGTGCAGATGGTGATGTTGGCCGCCTGACCCTCCCATGCGATCGACGCCGGGTACACGCCGTCGAGGTGGGCACCGTTCCAGTACATGGCCTCGCGCGGCCCCGGAACGTTCGAGATGACGAGGTTGAACGGCGGCCTGGTCAGACCCCGGTACCCGGGCAGCATGCCCGGCGCCAACCCGGCGATGTTCGCCGCGCTCAGCGCGAGGATCTGCAGCGGCGAGAGCTCGCCCATCACCTTGCGCGCCGCCTTGACCGAGTCCTGGATCACCGTCACCCGCTGCGCCGGATCGGTGAGATCGGTTCCCAGCGTGGCGATCACTGCGCCCACCGCGTTGGACGAATCCTCCTCCCCCTCCTTCCGGAGGGAGACCGGGACCATCGCCGTCAGCGACCGATCGGGCAGCACTTCCAGCTCCTCCAGATACGCGCGCAGCGCGCCGCCGCACATCGCAAGCACGATGTCGTTCACCGTGGCGCCCGCCTTGCGCCGCACCTCATCGATCCGGTCCAGCGAGTAGGACTGCGCGACGAACCGCCGCGCCCCGCCGATCGGCACGTTGAAGATCGTGTTCGGCGCCTGGAACGGGGCCATGTAGTCGTGATCCCGGAACGAGGTGCCGACCACCTTGAGCGACGCCGGCAGCATGCCCAGCACCTCGCCGGTGAGGCCGCCGACCTGCTTGACGGTGTCGAGCGGGTTGAACGGGAGCAGGCCCTTGGAGGCCCCTTTGGTCTCCAACTCCGACGGTGCCGGCCGCTTCCGTCGGCCGAGGCCGGGCTGCCAGACGACCCTGCCCTCGCGGTCGTTCGGGTCGGGCGAGAGCGCCAGCGTCATGTACCGCAGCGCGGACACCCCGTCGACCAGCGAGTGGTGCACCTTGGAGAACACCGCGAACCGGCCGTCCTCGAGCCCCTCGACGACGTGCACCTCCCACATCGGGCGGTGCCGGTCGAGCAGCGTCTCGTGCCAGAGCGAGACCTGCTGGAAGAGCTCGCGGATGCGCCCCGGCTGCGGCAACGCCGAGTGCCGGACGTGGTACTCGAGGTCGATCTCGTCCACGTCCGACCACCACGTGTTCCCGAGAATGCCGACCGGATCGGCCGGGCGTCGGCCGAACTTCTCGCTGACCGCCACGTGCGACCGCATCGTCTCCACCACGGAGCGCACGTAATCCGGGCCCGCCCCCTCGGGCGGGGTGAACAGCTGCAGGCCGCCCACGTGCATCGGATGTTCGCGGGACTCCGCCATCAGGAACATCGAATCGGTCACCGGCATGTAGCTCACGAGGCCACTCCTACTCCATCACGCCATGGGGAGGCATTGTCTTCAGCCGCGCCGCACCATCTCCAGGAACCGCCGGTGGATTCGCAGATCGCCGGTGACCTCGGGATGGAAGGATGTGGCCATCGTCACACCTTGCTGCACTGCGACAACCGTACCCGCCGACGCGCCCGCGTCAGCGGGCACCCTGGCGAGCACCTCGACGCCGTCGCCGACCCGCTCCACCCACGGGGCCCGGATGAACACCGCGCGAACGGGCGCACCGTCGAGCCCGGCGACCGCGAGGTCGGTCTCGAACGAGTCCACCTGCCTGCCGAACGCGTTCCGGCGCACCGTCATGTCGATCGTCCCGAGGCAGCGCGCGTCGGGCCGCGTGTCGAGCACCTCGGAGGCGAGCAGGATCATCCCGGCGCACGAGCCGTATGCGGGCAGACCCGCGGCGAGGGCCTCGCGCAGGGGGTCGAAGAGGTCGAAGACACCCAGCAGGCGGCTCATGGTGGTCGACTCGCCGCCCGGGATGACCATGCCGTCGACCGCCGCCAAGTCGGCGGCGGTACGCACGGCCGACGTCCGCGCGCCCACCGCCTCGAGCGCCTGACGATGCTCGCGCACGTCACCCTGCAGAGCCAGTACCCCGATCGTCGTCACGGGGAACCAGCCTATGCGGGCGCTACTTGCGGTAGCGGTGCAGGCCCTCTTGGATGACGACCGCGACGAGCGAGCCGTCGCGCGCGAAGATCCGGCCGGCGGTGAGCGCCCTGCCGCCGCCCGCCGACGGCGACGTCTGGTCGTAGAGCAGCCACTCGTCGGCGCGGAAGGGGCGCAGGAACCACATCGCGTGATCGAGCGAGGCGACCTGCGTGTCGACGCCCGGGTGAGCGACACGGGCCGACCCGAGGAGCGTCATGTCGCTCATGTAGGCCAGGGCGCTGACGTGGGTGTTCTGGTCGTCCGGCAGCGGAGCGATGTGCCGGAACCACACCTGCTGGTGCACCGCGCGGCGCGCGTACGGCTCCGTGAGCTCCTGCGGGACGATGCGGATGTCCCAGTCGCTCCACTCCTCGAACAGCCCGATGCTCTCGCGCGTCGCGTTCGGGTCGTCGCGCGGGCTCATCACCGACTCCGGTTCCGGCGTCGGCGGCATCTCGTCGGTGTGCTCGATGCCCTCCTGCCCGGGGAGCTGGAACGAGGCCGACATCGAGAAGATCGCCTCCCCGTCCTGCACCCCCGTCACCCGGCGCGTGCAGAAGGAGCGCCCGTCGCGGATCCTGTCCACCAGGAACACCGTGTCGGCGTCGGGGTTGCCCGGGCGCAGGAAGTAGCCGTGCAGGGAATGCACCTGCATCTCGTCGGGCGCCGTCGAGATGGCGGAGCGCAGTGCCTGGCCGGCGACCTGGCCGCCGAAGGTGCGCACCAGGATCGACGGTGCGTGGATCCCCCGGAAGATGTCCCGGTCGATCCGCTCCAGACTCAACAGCGCTCGGATGTCAGCCACGAGCGATGACTCTACTGCCTCACCAGTCCGCGCCGGTCGGTTCGGTGGTCGCGTCCACCACGATCACCGTCACGTTGTCGCGGCCGCCCGCGTTGAGCGCTGCGGAGACCAACTGGTCGGCGCACTCATCGATCGGGACGTCACTGTCGAGGATGTGCCGGATCTCGTCGTCGGTCAGCTCGCCGTTGAGCCCGTCGGAGCACACCAGCAGCTTCTCCCGGGGCTGCGCGGGGACGATCCAGAAGTCCGCATCGGGCTCCATCCCGGCGCCCAGGGCGCGGGTGATCACGTTGCGCCGCGGATCCACGCGGGCCTGTTCGGGGCTCAGGAAGCCGCCGTTGATCAGCTCCTCGACCTGCGAGTGGTCGACGGTGAGCTGCTCGAAGTAGCCCTCGGCGAGCCGGTAGGTCCGCGAGTCGCCGATGTTGACGACGAGCCAATGCGGAACGCCCTCGTAGGTGGTGAGCAGCACGCCCGTCACCGTGGTGCCGGCCCGCTTGCCGGTCTCCGAGTCGATCGCCTCGATCGCGGCGTGCGCGTCGCGCAGCCGGTCGACGACCTTCTCCATGACCTCCTGCGCGTCCGCCGGCTCGGGCCGAAGACCTCTGCGAGCGCCTCCAGCGCGGCGGCCGAAGCGACCTCACCCGCGTCGTGTCCGCCCATGCCGTCGGCGAGCAGGAACATGCCGGGGCCGGTGAGCGCACCGTCCTCGTTGGTGAGGCGGACACGCCCCGGATTGCTGATGGCGACCCACTTCATGGACACGCCACCCTGCGCCCCGTAGACGATCTCGGAGCGAGCCTCCCCGCGTCCGTCGTCATCCGCCGAACACCTTGAAACTCCGCTGCCCCATGTGCACGACGCTGCCCTTCTCCACGGCGTACCTGACTCCCTTGGTGAGCTCGGTCCACGACTCGCCGAACGCGATCGCCGAACCGTTGGTCGAGCCCACGTCCTCCACCCACAGTTCACCGCGGGTGATGCCGAACAACAGGTGGGTCTTGGACACCGAGGCGGTGTCGTCCACCAGCACGTGCTTGGTGATCTTCGCCGCGTCCGCGCCCTGCGGGATGACCGGCTCGCGGCCGATGATGCCGTCGCTGCGCACATCCACCGAGTGGCCGTCGTCGAACCGCAGCACGATCGGCGCGCCGCCGGGCTGCATCGGGGCCGGTGCGGCGGGACGGGCCTGCGGGGCCTGCGCGGCCGGCCGGGGCGCCGTCTGCTGCTGCGGGACCGGCGGAGGACCGGCGGGGCGGGGCGGCTGCGCCTGCTGCGGCGCCTGTGGCTGCGGAAACGCCTGCGGCGGCTGGCCGAACGCGGCGGCCGGCGGCAGCGGGGCGGCCGGCGCGTCGCCCTCCGTGGGCGGCGGGCCGAAGCGCGGCGGGATCGGGCGCAGGCCCGGGACGTCGTCCGGGAGCGGCGGCAGCGACGGCGGCTGCAGGCGCTCGCGGACCTCCACGACCTCGGTCTCCGCATTCGCGGCCAGCGGCTCGACGCCCGTCTCCGCCTGCGGGTCGGCGGCGGGTGCGGTCGGGGGCAGCGGGGTGGGGATGCGCTGCAACCCCTGGTCCTGTTCGCCCGTCACCAGTCCGCCCAGCGGGCCCGACGGTGCCGCAGCACGGCGGGCCGGGGCCTCGACGTCAGCGTCGTCGATCACCGTGGACCGGGAGGCCTTCTCGTGGACGCCGCGCCGCGCACCGTCGGCGAGGACCGACCAGCCGGGCAAGTACACGAGGGGGGCGAGGACGTTGAAGACCACCGAACGGATGGCCGCCGACGGGAACCCGACGCGGTGGAACGACTGCGCGTCGACCACCGTGAGCCCGGCCAGCATCTTGCCGGGGCTGGCGCCGAACAGGCCGTGCAGCACGATCGACGCGACGATCGCGACCGCGGCCCCGATACCGACGAACGGCCACCCCATGTCCAGGCCGGCCACCACGTTCACGATCAGCGCGATTGCCACCACCGTGGCGGCGATGCACAGGTCCGCGATGTACGCGAGCACGCGCAACACGATCGGCGCGGCCTCGACCTGGGATCCGCCCGAGATCACGGAGGTCTGCGCCCCGTACTCCTGCGTGGTCCGATCCGTTGCTCGCTCTGACATCCTCCGCCTCACTGCCTACAGAAATTCCAGCACTCGTCGTCCCGTCCACCGGGCACGCGACATGCGCAGCCTCGACGCTAGCGCGATTCGACGAGCACCGGCGGCCGACATGCCGTCACCAGCCGCGTTCGGCCAGCCGATGCGGCTGCGGGATGTCGTCGACGTTGATGCCGACCATCGCCTCGCCGAGTCCGCGGGAGACCTCGGCGAGCTTGCCGGGATCGTCGTAGAAGGTGGTGGCCGCGACGATCGCCTTGGCCCGCTGCTCGGGGTTGCCCGACTTGAAGATGCCCGAGCCCACGAAGACGCCCTCGGCGCCGAGCTGCATCATCATCGCCGCGTCGGCCGGGGTGGCGATGCCGCCCGCGGTGAACAGGGTGACCGGCAGCTTGCCGTTCTTGGCGACCTCGACGACCAGGTCGTACGGCGCCTGCAGTTCCTTGGCGGCGACGTACAGCTCGTCCTCGGGCAGCGAGGTCAGGCGGCGGATCTCGTCGCGGATCTTGCGCATGTGGGTCGTGGCGTTCGACACGTCACCGGTGCCGGCCTCGCCCTTGCTGCGGATCATCGCGGCGCCCTCGGTGATGCGGCGCAGCGCCTCGCCCAGGTTGGTCGCGCCGCAGACGAACGGCACGGTGAACGCGAACTTGTCGATGTGGTTGGTGTAATCGGCCGGGGTCAGGACCTCGGACTCGTCGATGTAGTCCACGCCGAGCGCCTGCAGGATCTGGGCCTCGACGAAGTGGCCGATGCGGGCCTTCGCCATCACCGGGATGCTGACGGCGCTGATGATGCCGTCGATCATGTCGGGATCCGACATGCGGCTGACGCCGCCCTGCGCCCGGATGTCCGCGGGCACGCGCTCGAGCGCCATGACCGCCACCGCACCGGCGTCCTCGGCGATCTTCGCCTGCTCGGGAGTGACGACGTCCATGATCACGCCGCCCTTGAGCATCTCGGCCATGCCGCGCTTGACGCGCGCGGTGCCGGTGACGGGTGCGGTCTGGGGATCAGTGGTCACTGTCGTGAACTCCTTCGGGGCCGGGACGTTGACCTACCAGTATTCCCGATGACGGTGCGCGGTCCCAGGCCGGGTCGACAGGCCGGGCGCCGACGGCACACCCGAGGATCGCGTCGTGATCACCTTCCCGCGGTGGTTCGCGACTGCAGCAGGTGGTTGCAGCCCTGTGAGCAAGAAGGAAACCCCGCGGGAAGAATGCGGGCCGAGCCAGCGACGTCAGCGGGTCCAGGAGGAGCGGGCGGGCTCAGTGGCGACGGAGCGTCCGTCGCCGCGGGTGATCACCAGGCCGCTGGAACTCACGGTGTAGACGGTGTCGTTCTCGGCCTCGCCCTTCACGTCGCGGTTCACCGCGCGGAACACCCCGCCGGCGGAACGACTCGCGGTCAGCGTCAGGCCGCTGTTGTCGCCGGACGCCCGTGCCCCGCGGTAGGTGTAGTCACCGTCGGCGCTGCAGATCACGACCCGGGAACCCGACCCGGCCCCCGAGGTGAGCAGCGCGAACTCCAGGGTCTCGCCGCCGCTGCAGCGGGCCGGGCTCCCGACGAACCCGTATTGGTCGGCTCCTGGCACCGTCGGCGCCGGCTGGGAGGCGGTCGCCGTCGCCGTCGCGGTGACAGTCTCGGTCTCGGTGGCGCCCGTCGGATCGGTGGCGGCCGGGGGCGTGGGCGTCGGCGTCGGCGTCGGCGCGGCGGCCCCGGAGTCGCGCCCGAACGCCAGGTACCCCACACCCGCGAGCGCCACCACCAGCACCGCGACCAGCGCGGCGAGCGCGATCACCTTCCCGTTCCCGCCGGAACCGCTCCCACCCGCAGCAGCGGCGGGTGCCGCCGGCACGGGACCGGTCGGGGTCGCGCCGTACGCCGGCACGGGCGTGGGCGGCGGGGTGGGCCGGAGGACGGTGGCGGGCGCGACCGGTGGACGCTGCGGCGCGGTCGGCCCGACGGTGCGCGGCCGCACCCCGCCCGCGAGCGCGGCACGGAACGCGGCGGCGAACGCGGCGTTGTCGGGGAACCGGTCCCGCGGCTTCTTCGCCATCGCCCGCTCGAACACGGACAGCAGGCCGGCGGGCAGTCCGGTGAGCCGGGCAGCGGGATCGGGCACCGGCGCCTGCAGGTGCGCCATCACTACCGAACTCGGCGATCCAGGACCGAACGGTGGAGTCCCGGTGAGCAGCTCGAACGCGGTGCACGCCAGCGAGTACTCGTCCGCCCGGTTGTCCAGCGGGTCGCCCTCGATCACCTCGGGGGCGAGATAGGCCATCGTGCCGACGGCCGTCCCCGTCGCGGTGAGCGAGCTCGCGTCGTCGCTCGCCTTGGCGATGCCGAAGTCCACCAGTTTCACCGCGGGCGGACGACCGCTCCGCGCGGGCTCGAGCAGTATGTTGCCGGGTTTGACGTCGCGGTGCGTGAGGCGCCGCTCGCTCCACGCCCAGTCGAGCGCGGCGCCCACCTGCTCGATGACGTGTGCGACGGTCTCCGGCGGCAGCGGGCCCCGGGTCCGCAGCACCTGGGCCACGTCCTCGCCCGCGATGAACTCCATCGTCAGCCACAGGCGGCCCTCGTACTCGCCCCGGTCGTAGATCGTCACGATGTTCGGGTGCCGCAGCCCGGCGAGGATGTCCGCCTCGCGCTGGAACCGCGCCGCGAACTCGGGGTCGCCGCCGAACTGCGGCCCCAGCAGCTTCAGCGCGTCCTGCCACGGCAGTCGCGGATGGTCGACGAGGAACACCTCGCCCATCCCACCGGCGCCGAGGCGCCGCACCACGCGGTACCCGGAGATGTCGTTCGGCTCCATGCGACCCTCCTCAGTCGATCGCGACGGGCTCGTCCGGCGCGGTCCCGGCGGCGAGCGCGGCCCGCACGTCGGGGATCAGATCCGCGAGCGCCGCGGGGTAGACGGGGTCCGGCAGGTCCCGGATCTCCTCGGGCGTGCACCAGCGCATCTCGTCCAGGGTGCGGCGCTCGAGCTCCGTCCACCCCGACGGTGCGGGTTCGAAGCGCTCGCACGCGGCGGCGAAGAAGAACTCGACGGAGTCGATCACGGCACCGTCGAACGCGAAGACGGCCTCCCGACGGAACAGCGGGCCCACGAACTCCGGCGCCGTGAGCACGAGCCCGGTTTCCTCCCGCACCTCGCGCACCGCGGCCGCGCGCAGTTCCTCCCCGCGCTCTACTCCCCGCCCACGGTGAACCACCACCGGCTATCGGGGTTGCGCGGCTCGTGTCCCTGCACCACCAGCACGGCGCCGTCGGGGGCGACGAGGATCACGCGCGCCGAGACGCGCCGGTCGTCGGCGCGGGCCAACAGCGCGGCGGGCAGGATCCCGCCGCGGTCGACGATGTCGAAGTAGCGCGGCATCGGCGCGGTGCCGCCCAGGTGCAGCCAGCGAACGAACCGGCGGCCGCGCAGTGCCCGGGTGTCGCGGACGGCGTCGTTGTGGAACCGCCGGGCCATCGTGACGCGCGTATCGGCGTCGGCGACCTCGGCGACCAGCGAGCGCGGCAGCTTCTCGATGTCGATCGCGCCGATCGCGGCGGACAGCCGGTTCTCCATCGGCTCGCGATCCTCGACGCCGGCGTTCTCGGCGCGGTCCGCCGCGGCGCGCAGGGCCCGCCCCTCGTCGGCCGGCAGCGTGGCGGCGACGGCCCGGGCGACGGCGGACCGTCGGGCCAGGGCGGCCTCGAGCGCCTGTAGGGACAGATCCACCCGCACGTGCAGCCGGTCCAGACGGTGCGCGGTCTGGTACGCCAGGGCGGCCACGATCAGGACGGCCATCACGATGAGGCCGATGACGAGCACGGTGGTGGCGGTCAGATTCAGCACGGCGTCCTCATCAATCGTCTATCGACACGACGACACCCGGCACGGCGACGGTCTCGTACACGCGGATGACCTGCTCGGCCACCACCGACCAGTCGAACCGCCACACCACTTCGGACGCGCGGGTCACGAGCTCGGCGCGGCGGAAGTCGTCGGACAGCAGGCCCGCGACGGCGCGGCCGAGGGCGGCACCGTCGCCGATGGGGAACAGCAGGCCGGCCTCGCCCCCGTCGAGCACGCGCTCGAAGGCGTTGAGGTGGCTCGCGACGACGGCGGTGCCGGCGGCCATGGCCTCGACGAGGACGATGCCGAAGCTCTCGCCACCGAGGTTGGGGGCGACGTACACGTCCGCGGAGCGGAGCGCGGCGGCCTTCTCCTCGTCGGTGACCGCCCCGAGCAGGCGCAGGTGCTTCGCGTACGGGCCGGCCTCGCGGAGCAGCTTCTCCTCGTCGCCGCGGCCGATCACGAGCACCTCGACGTCGGGCTGCGCCTCCACGATCGCGGGGAGCGCCTCGAGGAAGACAGCCATCCCCTTGCGCGACTCGTCGTACCGGCCGAGGAACAGCACCGTCTTCCCCGGGCGCGGGTAGCCGGGCAGCAGGGGCCCGTCGGCGAACGCGCGCACGTCCACCCCGTTGGGGATCTCGATGGCGTCGGACCCCAGGGACTCCATCTGCCACCGGCGCGCGAGTTCCGACACGGCGATCTTGCCGCGGATCTTCTCGTGCGAGGGCCGCAGCACGCTCTGGAACACCGAGAGCACCAGCGACTTCTCCGTGGAGGTGTGGAACGTCGCCACGATCGGGCCGTCGGCGATCGCGAGCGCCAGCATGCCCAGGCTCGGCGCGTTCGGCTCGTGCACGTGCAGCACGTCGAACTCGCCGTCGCGGATCCACTTGCGCAACCGGGCGAACGCCTTGGGGCCGAAGGACAGCCGCGAGACGGAGCCGTTGTACGGGATCGCCACCGCCTTGCCGGACGAGACGGCGAAGTCCGGCAGTACCGTCGACTTCGACGACGGCGTGAGCACCGACACCCGGTGCCCCCGATCGATCAGCACGCGCGCCAGGTCGACCACGTGGGCCTGCACGCCGCCCGCCACGTCGAACGAGTACGGGCAGATCATCCCGATCCGCATCTAGGCTCCGCCCGCCGCATCGCCGCCGGTGCCCAGGACCCGCTCGCGCCGCGCCTGCGACCAGTCCGCCTCCCACAGCGGCTGCAGCATGTGCCAGTCGGCGGGGTGCTCGGCGATGTTGCGCTCGAAGGCGTGGGCGAGTTTCTGCGTGGCGTCCTCGATGCCGCCGGACACGTCGATCGGGTCCTCGGACTTGAAGCCCCAGGCGTCGCCCTCGAACCAGCAGTGCACCGGCAGGAGCGGGGCGCCGGTGTCGATCGCCAGCTTCGCGGGGCCGGCGGGCATCCGGGTGCGCTCGCCGAAGAACGTGACGGGGACCCCGTGCCGCGCCAAGTCGCGCTCGCCGAGCAGGCAGATGGGCCGGCCCTCGCGCAGCCGCTGTGCCAGGGCGGGCATGGGCGGCTGCTCGCCGCCGGACAGCGGGAAGATCTCGAACCCCAGCGACTCGCGGTACTCGACGAACCGCCGGAACAGCGATTCGGGCTTGAGCCGCTCGGCCACGGTCGCGAACCGCCCGTACCGGTGCACCAGCCAGACGCCGGCCATGTCCCAGTTGCCGCTGTGCGGGAGCGCCAGTACGGCACCGGTTCCCGCGTCCATCGCCTCGTGCAGGCTCGGCACGTCCACGTACTTCTCGAGCGTCGCGCCGAGCTGCGCCAGGTCCATCGACGGAAGCCGGAACGACTCGCGCCAGTACCGGGCGTACGACCGGGAGGACTCCTCGATCAGGCTCTGCGGCACCGCATCCGGGGTCGTGCCGAGCACGCGCGCGAGGTTCTTGCGCAGCTGCGTGTTCTCGCCACGGCGCCGATGCGCCCGCCCACGTCGTCGATGAGGAACTTCGCGGCGAACTCGGGCACGCGCTTGGCGAGCGCCCAGCCTGCGCCGTACGCGAGGTCGGCCGCCTCCTCCCGGGGGTCGATCACGCGGGTCCCTCCCCTTCGCCGCCCGACGGTGCCGCGGCCGCGATCGGCAGCAGCTCGGTCGCCCCGGCGAGCGCCGCACGCTGAGCGCGCGCTGCACCACGGTGACGATGCTGGTGACCGCGAGGAACCACATCGCCAGGTGGATCGCCCACCAGACGCCCAACCCGGTGAAGCCCGCGCCCACGAGCACGATGATGAGCCGTTCCGGGCGCTCGATCCAGCCACCGTCGCCCCTGAGACCGGAAGCCTCCGCCCGGGCCTTCGCGTAGCTGATGACCTGCGAGGTGACCAGGCAGATCAGGGTGGCGATCAGCAGGTTGTAGCGGTTGTCCTCGGTGAACACGGCCCACCAGGCGAGGCCCGCGAAGACCGCGCCGTCGGCGACGCGGTCGCAGGTGGCGTCGAGCCAGGCCCCGAACCGGGTGCCGCCGCCGCGCACGCGGGCCATCGCGCCATCCAGCATGTCGAACATGACGAAGAACCAGATGATCATGGTTCCCCAGAACAGCTGGTCCGCTGGGAACAGCCAGAGCGCCGCGCCGACGGAGCAGACGGTTCCGAAGAGCGTCACCGCATCGGGCGTCAGACCGGTCTTGATCAGCACCTTCGCGATCGGATGGGTGACCTTCGACACCGCCTCACGACTGAAGATCGCGGACACTCAGACCTCCTCCCAGGCCTTCGCCATCAGCGCGCGGGTCTGTCCCAGCAGCTGCGGCATCACCTTAGTGCCCGAGAGCACCGTGATGTAGTTCGCGTCGCCGGGCCAGCGCGGCACGATGTGCTGGTGCAGGTGCTCGGCGATCGACCCGCCGCCCGAGCGGCCCAGGTTGAAGCCCACGTTGAACGCTGCGGGCCGGGAGATCCGCTTGATCACCCGGATCGTCTTCTGCGTGAGCTTGATCAACTCGAACGCCTCGTCGTCGGTCAGGTCCTCGAGGTCGGCCACCTGCCGGTACGGCACCACCATGCAGTGTCCGGGTTGTACGGGAAGAGGTTGAGCACCACGTAACAGTGCTCGCCCCGGGCCACGATCAGCCCGTCCTCGTCCGCGAGCTTGGGGATCTCGAGGAACGCGGTACTGCCCTCCGGGACGGGAGGGTATCGACGAGGTACCGCATCCGGTACGGCGTCCACAGCCGCTCGATGGTCTCGTCGCCGTCGCCGACCCCGAAGTCGGTGTGCGCGCCGCCGCCCGTGGCGTCCGTCATCGGTTCCTCTCCCGTCTCGTCCGTCGGTCCCCGTCAGGCGGTGCCGACGGTGCTCTCCGCCGGGCCCAGCAACTCGGCCGTCGGGGACTCGTTGCGGCGCGCGTGCACCCAGTCGACGATCCGCTGCACGGCGTCCTCGACGGGCACCTGGTTGACCTGGGTGCCGTCGCGGAACCGGAAGCTCACCGCGCCGGCGTCGCGATCGGTCTCGCCGGCGAGCAGCATGAACGGCACCTTCTGCGTGGTGTGGTTGCGGATCTTCTTCTGCATGCGGTCGTCGCTGTGGTCGACCTCGGCGCGGATCCCGTGCTTACGCAACTCGCGGATCACCGTCTCCAGGTGGTCGCCGAACTGCTCGGCGACGGGGATGCCCACGACCTGCTGCGGGGTGAGCCACGCCGGGAACGCGCCGGCGTAGTGCTCGGTGAGCACGCCGAAGAACCGCTCGATGGAGCCGAACAGGGCGCGGTGGATCATGACCGGGCGCTGCTTGGTGCCGTCGGGCGCGGTGTACTCGAGCTCGAACCGCTCGGGCAGGTTGAAGTCCAGCTGGATGGTGGACATCTGCCAGGTGCGGCCGAGTGCGTCCTTGGCCTGTACGGAGATCTTCGGGCCGTAGAAGGCGGCACCGCCCGGATCCGGCACGAGGTCGAGGCCCGAGGCCTCCGCGACCTGCTGGAGAGTCTTGGTCGCCTCCTCCCAGACGTCGTCGGAGCCGACGTACTTCTCCGGATCCTTGGTGGAGAGCTCGAGGTAGAAGTCGTCGAGGCCGTAGTCCTTGAGCAGCGAGAGCACGAACTCGAGGGTCGTGGTCAGCTCCTCGTGCATCTGCTCCTTGGTGCAGTAGATGTGGGCGTCGTCCTGCGTCATGCCGCGCACGCGGGTCAGGCCGTGGATCACGCCGGACTTCTCGTACCGGTACACCGAGCCGAACTCGAACAGCCGCAGCGGCAGCTCGCGGTACGAACGGCCACGGGCGTCGAAGATCAGGTTGTGCATCGGGCAGTTCATCGGCTTGACGTAGTAGTCCTGGCCCGGCTTGGTGACGTTGCCCTCGTCGTCGTACTCGGCGTCGAGGTGCATGGCCGGGAACATCCCGTCCTTGTACCAGTCCAGGTGGCCCGACACCTCGTACAGCGTGCTCTTGGTGAGGTGCGGGGTGTTGACGAAGTCGTAGCCGGCGTCGATGTGCCGCTGCCGCGAGTACTCCTCCAGCTCCTTGCGGATGATGCCGCCCTTGGGGTGGAAGACCGGCAGACCGGAGCCCAGCTCGTCCGGGAAGCTGAACAGGTCCAGCTCGGCGCCCAGCTTGCGGTGGTCGCGCTTCTCCGCCTCGGCGAGCAGCTCGAGGTACTCGTCCATCGCCTCGGGCGACTCCCAGGCCGTGCCGTAGACGCGCTGCAGGTCGGCGTTGTTCTGGTCGCCACGCCAGTACGCCGCGGAGCTGCGGGTCAGCTTGACGGCGGGGATGTACTTGGTGGTGGGCACGTGCGGGCCGCGGCACAGGTCGCCCCAGATCCGCTCGCCGGTGCGGGGATTGAGATTGTCGTAGGCGGTGAGCTCGGCGCCGCCGACCTCCATGACCTCGCTGTCGTCGGCCGCGCCCTTGTCGTCGATCAGCTCGAGCTTGTACGGCTCGCCCGCCAGCTCGGCGCGCGCCTCGTCCTTCGACTCGTACACGCGCCGCGAGAAGCGCTGCCCCGACTTGATGATCTGCTTCATCTTCTTCTCGAGACCCTTGAGGTCCTCGGGGGTGAACGGCTCAGCGACGTCGAAGTCGTAGTAGAAGCCGTCCTTGATGGGCGGACCGATGCCGAGCTTGGTGCCGGGGAAACCGTCCTGCACCGCCTGCGCGAGCACGTGCGCCGCCGAGTGGCGGATCACGCTGCGCCCGTCCTCCGTGTTCGCCGCGACGGACTCGACCTCGGTGTCGGTCTCGGGGACCCAGCTCAGGTCCTTGAGCGTGCCGTCGGCGGTCTTGACGACGACGACGGCCTCGGGGCCCTTGTTGGGAAGGTCCAGCTCGCGCATAGCTGCCCCGGCGGCGATGCCCGCCGGGACGACGAAGGTGGTGCTCACAGTGCTCCTAGTCATGTAGCGGGCGGCATACCTGGCCGCACGCGGTTGTCAGTGCCACCGATCCTATCGGTCAGCCGATCGCCGTCCGGATCCAGGAGATCACGCGCGCGTCGTCGAGATCGGCCTCGTCGGTGTGGTCGCCGTCGCGGAGATCATCGGTCACCTCGTCGCCGATCGCCCGCATCGCGGCGACCGCGGACGTGGACCATGCGGTGTTCACCAGGGTGTCCGACCGTCCGCGGGTGATGTAGACGGGCATCGTCGTCCGCTTCTGCGGCACCCGCGAGGCCGTGAGGTGGGCGGTCAGCGCCGCGAGTCCCGCCGCGGTGGGGCGGTACTGCGCCGGCGGGACCGCGGCCGGGTCGAACCGGAGCTGCTCGTTCGTGCAGGTCGTCGCGTCCGGCCGGGCCGCCCGCAGCAGCGGTCCGCTGAGCAGGTCGGCCAGTGCGACCCGCGGCTGCGTGGCGACGACGCCCCGGGCGACGTACGGCAGGACCGAGCGGTGCACCGCGGAGGCCCGCCCGGATTCGACCTCGCCCACGAGCGGCGTGAGGTCGAGCGCGGGCGAGGCCAGCGCGGCCCCTCGATAGCGGACGGCCGGCGTGTAGCCGGAGGCCAGTTCGGCGGCACGCGCGGCGGCCTGCCCACCCTGGGAGACGCCGAAGAGCGCCACGCGCGCGGTGTCGATCCTTCCGCCCGCAGCTGCGATCGCCGCGGGAGCCGAATCCAGCACGTCGTACGCGGCCTGCTGCGCATCGACGTACGGGTGGGCGCCGGGCGAGCCGAGTCCGCGGTAGTCGGTGGCGACCACGGCCCAACCGGCGCCGGTGAGCCTCTCGATCGTGCGGAGCGATCCGCGCAGGGTCGCGTCCTGTGAGGGAGCGCACCGGGTTTCGACGCCGGAGGTGCCGTGCGCGAACACCACGAGCGGGACCTTCTTGCCCGCCGCCGTCCGGGGCAGGAAGACGGTGCCCGTGACGTCGCGGACGGAGCGGCCGGACCGGCTGTCGACGCTGGACCGGTACGTGATCGTGCGGGCCGAGGCCAGACGCGCGACGTACGTGCGGTCGATCGCTGTGGCCGGCGCCGACGCCACGAGATCGCCGTGCCGGCCCGCCGCCGCCACCGGGGCGGCGGGAACCGCGAGCGCCACGAGGCATACGGACGCCGCGGCGACAACGTGGCGGGACTTCCGAATCGCGGTATCGCGCATGCCCTTCGCCTTTCCCCGGGAAGCGGACTGCGGCGATCGTACGTGAGAGTAACTACTGCCGCAGGCGCTCGAGGCGTTCCCCTGGCGTCGCCGCGGGCAACTCAGGCATTTCGTGCACCCGGGGCACTGGTAGAGCATGCAGCAGGAGCCCCGTCGGACGACCAGGCCGCGCCCCGGCACCTGCTCGAACCGCGCGGGCGGGGCCTGCGGGCCGCAGGCCGTGAGCGCACCGTCGGCGGCGACGGACGGGACGGGCGCGCCGAGCGCGGCCGAGGCGATGGAGTCCGTGGCGATCGCCCAGAGTGAGCGTTCGGTGGCGCCGGAGGCCGCGGCGATCGCCGGGATCAGTGCGTGGAAGGTGCGCGCGAGGCTCGCGTCCGGGTCGGCCGACGGTGCCGCCTCCCCGGCTCCGGCCACCCGCCGGAGCCGGACCGCACCGGGGCGCTCGCGGCGTCGCGGCCGGCGGCGGCGAGGCGGGCCAGCGCACCCGACAGCGCGTACCAGTAGAGGACGCCGGCCACCCTGTCGTCGGGGGCCGCGACGCCGAGCCGCAGCGCGCCGATCGCTGCCTTCATCAGCCGAAGATCGGGCTGGCCAGCCAGGCCCAGTGGATGCCGAACCACCCGGCGATCATCTTCGCCGCGCCGAGCAGCCACACGGTGGCGAGCACGATCGCGCACGTACCGAGAGCGAACAGCCCCTTGATCACGACGTTCTGCCGGCTCAGCCACTCGGCGAACGCGTCGTACTTGGACCGCGCGAACCGCAGCAGCCGGTGGGCCCATTCGAATTCGGTGGCCAGGATGCCGAGGCCGGCGAACACGATCAGCCACCCCGGGCCCGGGTACGGGATCGCGACGATGCCCGCGATCAGGACGACGCCCCCGATGACGCCGACCGCGATGCGCCACACGAGGCTCCCCTGCTTCGTGGACTTGATCCTCGCCCGCCACGCCCGCGGGCCGGACGTGGCGACGTTCCTGCGCTGGTCGGGCATGGTTCCACCGTACCGGCGTCAGCCGGCGACCTCCTCGAGCAACGGCAGTGCCACCGCGTCGGCGATCGCCGGCGCAACGATCTGCAGCTCGTAGTCGAGGATCTGCACCGCGACACCGAAGGCGTGTTCGACCTCGACGTAGTCGCGCGATGTCGGCTCGGTGCCGCGGATCCGGTCGCGGTCCTCGCGCGGCAGGTAGCCAGACGGTGCCCCCGTCCGCAGGCCCGCTAGGTTCACGAGTGCGGCCCGCAGCGCGTCGAGCGCGACCGCGGCCGCGGGACCGTCGCCACGGCGCAGCGCCGCCCGAGTGCGGAGCGCGGCCAGCCACGCGGGTCCCACCACGTCCGGCGGGCCCGACGGCGCCGCCCCGTGCGGCCCGGTGGGACCGAACACCTGCTGGAACGGTTCCCCGGGCGCGGCCCGAACAGCGCGCCGGGGACGATCGTGACGCGCGCCGTGAGCAGATCCGGCAGCAGGTAGATGAGTGCGCCGTCCTCCCGGGTGTGATGCAGCGCACCGAAGTCGTTGTGCAGCAATCGCGTCCAGTGTCCTCGCAGCTCATCGAGAACGGCGCCCGGCGCCGCCGCGAGTAGCAGGTCGATGCCGGTGTCGTCGTCGAGAGCGCCTGCCGCCGCCGCACCGACCACAGCTCCAGCCGTGACGCCTTCCAGGCCCTCCGCGGCCGCGATCATCCGGTTGGCGACGTCCTGACGTTCCGTGGGAGTGAACACATCGTTCACGGTAGCCCGGGGTAGCCACGCGAGTCCGTTGGACACCGATGTGCGCGGTCCACGATTCTTGCGATCGCTATTCAAAACATAGCCACACGTTACGACAAAAACACGTTTCAATTCCCGGCGATCGCAAAGCTACCAGCGAGTTTGCCTCATCGGTTCACCTAATTCGTTGTTCCATCGGCGGGAACATCCAATCGGATGAATCGCGGAGTAAATGGTGACTTTTCACACACCGAGCTGATAACTTCAGAGCTTCCAGCAGATGCACAGGCGCCGCTTAGAGCACTCCTACCGAGCGCAGACGCCTCGATTTTCTGATGGGTCCCACGCAACAAACCGGTGTTCTCACCCGAGTCCGCCGTGCCTTCATGAACCGGAGGTCGTCCCCCATGTCCCGCAAGTCCCCCAAGCACGCACGCAAGACGGTGCGCCGCGGCGCCGTCGCGGCGGGTGCCATCGCCGCCACCGCGGCCATGACCATCGCCGTCCCCACAGGCGCCGCCAACGCCGCCCCCACCAGAAACCCCCAGATCGACGGACTGCTCGCAGCCGCACCCTACGCACCCGGCCTGCTGACCAGCGCCGGGATCCTCGCGGTCGCGCCCCGGATCACCCAGCTGACCGACGCCTACGCGGAGAACGTCCCCGTCCTCCCCGGACTGTTCCCCGTGAGTAACTCAGCGAGACCGATCGTGTCGGCCGCAGGCCTGCTGCCGTACACCCACACCCCGAACTGGACCGGCGTGGGTGCTGAGAACGTGTTCAGCGCGGGCGCCCCCTTCGGGCTCGGCGGCGTCACCAACACCACGTACGGAATGACCGGCATCTACAGCCAACTGGTGTCGATCCCGGGTCCGCTGCCACTACCCCCAATCGCCATACCGGCAGGCACGGGTAGCACCGCGGGCAATGTCACCGCCATCACAGGCCCGCTGGGCAGCGCCCTGAATCTCCAGTCATCGCTGACGTCCGTGGTCGGTCTGGACGGCAACACCACGTGGACACCGGCCCTGGGTCTGGGCGGCACGTTCCCGCTGGGGCTCGGCACCGCCAGGCGACGATCGTGCCGGTCACCGTCACCTACGGTGAGGACACGTTCCTCGTCGGCCTGCCGGTGATCAACCTCGGGCTCAACATCCCCGGCATCATCGACACGAGCCTGGCGATCAATCTGGGCCAGATCGGTTTCCAGGACGGCAATCTGGTACTCACGACGCCTACCATGAACGCGAACCTCGACACCCCGCTCGGAGGCGGTGAGTTCAACCTCACGCCCGGCACCGTCTCGGTGGGCACTGGAGGTCTGAACGTTTCCGCGCCGGGCGCGAACGGCAACGTCAACATCCTGGACACGGTGACGGCTGAATTCGCCGTGACGGGCGGCGAAGTCGAGGTCACCCCGACCGGCGCCACCGTGACCGGTCCGACGATCGAGGGCGAGGTCGACACTCCGTTGGGCGGTGGTAGCACCACCGTCGAGACCGGTGGCGGCCACGTCGGCACCGACGGCGCGTCGGTCACCGGGCCCGATGTCACGGCCGAGGTGTCTACCCCGGTCGGCGTCGGCGGCAACGTCGATGTCGATACGGGCTCCGGCAGTGTCGGTACCGACGGCACCGTCGACGTCACGGGCCCGAGCGGCGAAGCGGAGCTGAACACCCCGCGGGTGACGTCGGCGGCGGCGTCGACACCGGCAGCGTCGTGGCCGGCCCCGGGACCGGGGTGGACGTGACCGGACCGTCGGGCGAGGTTTCCGTGACCCCGGCGGGCGGCGACACCACCACGGTCGAGGCGAGCACCGGCGGCGGCAGCGTCGACACCGACGGCGACGTCGACATCGATCCCCCGAGCGTAGACGTCACCGACTGATCACAAAGGACGCCGAATGGCCGGGACGAACCGTCTCGGCCATTCGGCGTGACTTCGGAACGCGCACGAATTCAATCGCGATAATCGGACCATTTCCCGCGTTTCGTTGACCGTGAGCAATAGACATTGTTTCGGCATCGCATAGACCACGAATACGCGCGTCGTCTAATCGGATGAATGCGGACCGTTGCCCGCGCCGGCCACGCTCCGGGCGATCGACGTTGCGATGTGGCTCCGGCCTGTAATGCACTGATCGCAGCGCGGTCGTCGCGTTGCGATTCCTGTTCTGGGACGCCGCGGATTCCGGAGGTCACGACCGATCTCGGCCTGTCAGACGGCATCCTCGGCCTCGCACAGTCCGTCCCGGCCCGAATCGCCCACCCGCAGCCGGCACCACAGTCTGGCGATGCCGATCGCGGCGGTGGCCGTCGCGGGGCTCCTCCTGGAGGGCACCGCGACCGACTGGTCTGGCCTGCTTATCTCCCGCGATCTCAGAGGGGCGGCGCCGTCGGATCCGGCGTCGTGGTCGCGTTGAGCGTGGCGATGTTCGTCTCGCGTTCGGCCGGTGATGCTGTAATGGCGCGAGTCGGGCGCGTCCGGTACCTGTTCGGGTCTTCGACGGTGACCGCCCTCGCCTCCGTCGCGCTCCTCGCAGAGAACGAGGACGAGGACGTCCCGCGGTCCTGCGAATGCCCGGCCCACACAGCGCCAGCGGAGCTCGGGTCGCACCTGCAGCGAGTCCGGTGAACAATTCGATTGAACCAGACGTTGTGCACCCCGACTCGAACACGTGTATCATTGAGTCATGGAGCTACCTGGAGCGATTCGCGACCTACCTGGGGAGATGATTCCCGAGGAGTTGGCGGGTGTGCACGGGTATCGGGAGCGGTTGTCGAGCTTGGTGTTCGAACAGCAGCGGGCCGAGAACGCGGCGTTCTGCCAGCGGACGGCGGCGGTGTACTGCCTGTACCGCACGATGTACGCCGACGCCGAGGCAGAGCTTTTGGGACTGCCGGCGGACGCGGAGCTCGGTGATCTGCGGGCACGGCGGCGCGATCTGCGGCTGCGGGAAACGGCGCTGCAGGCGCAGGTCTGCCTGGTGCTGCGGATCGGCACGACCGCGGCGGACCGGGCGGTCGACGAGGCGGTGGGGTTCGTCGAACGCCTGCCCCGGGTGTTCGCCCTGATCGCCGCGAACGTGATCTCCGTGGCGGGCGGCCGGGAGGCGTTGCGCCGTTCGCGGGTCCTCGACCGGGCGAAGGTCCGCGAGTTCGACGGTGCCCTCGCCGACCGGCTGCAGGCCGATCCGCGGGAACTGCTCGCGATCCCCGCGCTGCGCGAGTACGCGAACCTGCTGGTGCAACGGATCGACCAGGACGCGGCGGTCAAACGCCAGGAGCGGTCCCGGGACGACCGCACCGTCACCTTCCGCCCGGAGGACGACGGATTGGCGTCCGCGTTCGCCCTGCTGCCCGCCGAGGATGTGCTGGAGTTCCAGCGCCGTGTCGACGACATCATCGACACGGTGTGCGACCACGATTCGCGGTCCGTCGCGCAACGCCGCGCGGACGGCACGATGATGCTGCTGCGCGGGTTCGTCACCCTCGGCTGCGACTGCGGGGCCTGCGAGAACACCGAACCGCGGACTGCTGCGGACGGGGTTGCCGACGGGGTGATCGTGCGGTACCGGACGCTCGTGCACGTGGTGATCAACGAACGCACCCTCACCGACCCCGACAGCACCGAGGCGGGGTACCTGATCGGGCACGGCCCGATCACCGCCGACCACGCCCGTGACCTCGCCGCCCGCGATGACGCGGTGGTCCGCGAGTTCGGCGACCGCATCACCACAGTCACACCGAACCAGGAGGACACCCTGGACAGCGCGGACACCACCGTGGACCCGGTCGGGTCCACCGCGGAAGCAGGCGATGTCGCTGAAGACGCTTCTGCGCGGCCGGCCCCGGCCGCAGAGCAGAACCCCGCCGCCGACCCCGAGCTGACATCCGAGGCCGAGCCGGCGCCGTTGGTGCGGGCGTCCGGCAGTGGCGGCTACCGGCTCACCGCGGACCTGGCCCGATACCTGACGCTGCTGTACCCGCGGTGCGTGTTCCCGATGTGCACCCGGCCCGCGCACCGCTGCGAGATCGACCACTCCCGCGAATTCGACCATGCCGACCCCGCCCGGGGTGGGCGCACAGAGGCGTGCAATCTGCATCCGTTGTGCACGGCGCATCATCAGCTGAAAACGGCCGGTTCGTGGATCGACGTGCACCTGCCCGACGGCCGGATCCTGTGGATCACCCCGGACGGCCAGCAAATCATCGTCAACCCCGCCGGGATCGTGCTCGCCCTGTTCCCCGACCTGCGCCGGGTCCAGTGGACCGTCCCCGAATTGCCGGCGCCGAAGCCCCGAACCCGGAACAAGCCCACCAAGCTGCAGCGCGAACACAAACGCCGCGAACAGATCCGCGAACGCAACCGCGCCGCCGCCGAACGGCTACGCGAGCCCCGCCCACCCGCCGACGAACAGAATGCGAGACGGTCCGGGGCCGGGATCAGCGTCGTCGAAGAACGACTGCGCTGCCTGCTGCGCAGCCACCGGACACGGCTGCGCGCCGAAACCCGCGCCGCCCGCGCCGCCATCTTCCCCGAAGGCCCACCACCCGAGCGGCCACCCGAACCCGCCCACCCCGACGACGGTCCCCCACCCTTCTGATCACCAGTTCCGTTGGTAGGCATTGTGCTCGGAGCAGGCACCGTCAGGCTGTGATCTCCTGCGCGAGCATGACGATGATCCCGCTGGGGCCGCGCACGTAAGTGAGCCGGTAGACGTCCTCGTACACGCCGACACCTCGGAGCGGATGACAGCCGTGCTTCGCGGCGATCGCGAGGGCCTCGTCGAGATCGTCGACGCTGAAAGCGATGCGATGCATACCTATCTCGTTGGGGAGGGTCGGCTCCGTCTCGATCGCCTCGGGGTGCAGGTACTCGAAGAGTTCGATGTGCCCTTGGCCATCCGGGGTCGCGAGCATCGCGATCTTCGCGTGATTGCCGTCGAGCCCGACGGCGGTGTCGGTCCACTCCCCGCTCACCGTCTGCCGGCCGACCACGGCGAGTCCGAGGTCGGTGAAGAACGCAATCGTCGCGTCCAGGTCACGGACCGCGATCGCGACGTTCTCGAGCCTGATCGCCATACAGCCGAATCTACGGCAGAAGCCGCGCACGATCTGCTCATCCGGGTCCGTTCAGGTGCGCGAGATCGTAGGCGCGGGAGATCTTTTTCGGCACGACCATCCGCCAGGCGTCCACCACCAGCTCGCGCGCTTCCGACGGTTCCAGCGCGGCCAGCCGCGAGCCCACCCAGTTGAATCGCATGTCCGACGGTGCCGGCAGGTGGAACTTCTCGGGCTCGCCCGCCACCAGCGCGGCCCGCTCCTCCTTCGGGAACGCGAACTCCATCACCAGTTCGTCCGCAGAGAACGCCGCATAAACGATCTGCCCGACCCGGAACTTCAACCTGCCGCGCACGTACACCCGGTACGAGCGCTCCAGCGCATCGCCGAGGGCGAGGACGTCATCGAGCACCGCCATGCGCTCACTCTTGCGCACATGCGCCGCGCCGTCGACAGAACCGGGCGCAAATCTGCCCCGAAACGGGGAAAACCGCCTGTCGCCAGGCGGTTTCTCGGTGGTCCTAGCTGGGATCGAACCAGCGACCTTCCCCGTGTGAAGGGGACGCTCTCCCACTGAGCCATAGGACCGAACATCGCGTCCGATTCACCGTTACCAGCGAGCCGAACGAGAGAGAACACTAACACGACCGCTGAGCGAAAGGGTAATCGGGTACCCCACCAGCGATTACCGTGCATACCCGTAAGCCGACGAGGCCGAGGTGGCGTCACCACGACACCCACTGTGCCGTCGAACATGGGGTGACCTGCTGATTTGGCAGAGCGCGCGATGTTCACGTAGTGTTCTCTCTCGCACCGGAAAGGCGCCGAAAGCGCCGGTCCGGACGAGTTGCGGATGTAGCGCAGTGGTAGCGCATCACCTTGCCAAGGTGAGGGTCGCGGGTTCGAATCCCGTCATCCGCTCGAAGTGGGCTTACCGTGGCGGTGTGGCCGAGTGGTGAGGCAACGGCCTGCAAAGCCGTGCACACGGGTTCGATTCCCGTCGCCGCCTCCAACACGCTCAGCCACTCCGCAACGGAGCGGCTGAGCACCACTTCCTGAATAGGCGCGATTAGCTCAGTGGGAGAGCGCTTCCCTGACACGGAAGAGGTCACTGGTTCAATCCCAGTATCGCGCACCACAATCGAGAACCCCCTGGAGACAGGGGGTTTTTGATTGAGTCCCCAGGGACAGGCGGATGTAGCGCAGTGGTAGCGCATCACCTTGCCAAGGTGAGGGTCGCGGGTTCGAATCCCGTCATCCGCTCCAGAAGCCCCGGTCGCGCACGCGGCCGGGGCTTCCGCCACTTCTGCAGGCGCAGCCGCGTGACCTCCGAAGGGAGCACCCGCCGCAGCCGATGGCAGTACCGTGAGTCGGACCGAACCGACTGATCCGTCCTGGAGCAGATGATGAGCACAACGGTGACGAACGAGCAGATCCAGGACCTGGCGCAATCCGCGAAGCCGTTCAGCCTGGTGATCCTCCGCTGGGGCCCGCGGCGCGCTCAGGACGGCGCCGACGCCATCGAGCTGGAGCACCAACGGCGCATGGTCTCACTGCGCGCCGACGGCGTCATCGTGATCCTGTGCCCGATCCTCGACGAGCAGCTTGCGGGGACGGCGATCATGACTGTGCCCACCGAGCGCGCTGAAGAAATCATTGCCGACGACCCGTGCGTGCGAGCCGAGATGATGCACGCCGAGGTCTACCCGTGCCTAGGTTTCCCGGGAGATGCACTGCCCGGCTAGGCGCCCCGCCGCGGCCCCGGATCCCCGCCCTGCGGTGGCCACTGGCCCTGCTGCGGCGGAGACGGCGGATACGGGTACGGCGGCGGCGCGGTCGGGTTCTTCCGCTTGGTCGCCCAGACGATCAGGAACACCACCCCCGCGATCAGTCCCGCGACCAGCGCCAGCACGACGATCAGGACCAGCCCACCCAACATGATGCTCATCCTTGAAGGGTAGGCGGGGCGGCGCGCCGCCGGGCGGCGGACCGGCGGGAATGGACGAACCCCGGCCACTCGTCCACCACGTGTCCACCCACGCAGTGATCGCCTGCTAACTTCCGACGGTGAGCGAACCCACGCCGGAACAGGACCTGAACGACCGCGTCATCGCCGCTTACCAGGCGGTCTCCGACGAGGCGCGGGCCGAGAAGGTGGCCAAACAGCACAGGCGCGGCAAGATGACCGCCCGCGAGCGCGTCGCCGTCCTGGCGAACGGCGGGTTCCACGAGTTCGGCGCCCTCGCCGGCCCGGGCCCGGCGCAGCAGGGCGCCGCGCCGCTGGTCGCACCCGGAGACGGCGTGGTCACCGGGATCGGGTACATCGACGGACGGCCCGCGGCGATCGCGGCGTTCGATTTCACCGTGCTCGGCGGCAGCAACGGCGCCACCGGAATGGCGAAGCTCGACCGCTGCGCGGAACGCGCTCTGCTCGACGAGATCCCGCTGATCATGCTCATGGACGGCGGCGGTCACCGCATGCAGGAAGCGCTCGACTCGCGCCTGGCCGCACCGGGATCGCAGCTGCTCCTGCGGCTCGCGGACCTGTCCGGGCACGTCCCGCTCGTGGCGGCGATGATGGGGCCGGGTTTCGGTGCGCCGGCGAACATCTCGGCGTGTTGCGACTTCGTCACCATCGTGCGCGGCATGGGCACGATCGGCATCTCGTCCGCTCCCCTGGTCCAGGCCGCCACGGGCGAGACCCTCACCAACGACGAGATCGGCGGCGCAGACCTCCAGGCCGAACGCGGCGTCGTGGACGTGGTGACCGCGGACGAGCGCGAGGCCCTCGACGCGATCCGCGCGTTCCTGAGCTATCTCCCGCCGTCGGCCGCGGGCGAACCGGTGATCGCCGCCGGCCCGTACGCGCCCGGCGACACGGCTGCGGACCTCGACACCATGATCCCCGCGTCGATGCGGCAGGCCTACGACGTGCTCGAGGTGATCGAGGGCATCGCCGACCTGGACACCGTCTTCGAGCTCAAGCGACAGCACGCGCCGAACATCGCGACCGCGCTGATCCGCGTCGACGGCAGGCCGATGGGCGTGATCGCGAACCAGCCCCGCTTCCACGCCGGCGCGCTCGACGCCCACGCCTGCGAGAAGGCCGCGCATTTCATCGCGGTGTGCGACGCCTACGGCCTCCCCCTGCTGATTCTCATCGACCTGCCCGGGTTCCTCGTCGGCGCGGGCGCCGAGGAGACGAATCTGGTGCGCCGTAGCGCCCGCCTCGGGTACGAGCTCGGCGCGGCCACAGTGCCGCGGTTCGTGATCGTCACGCGCAAGGCCTACGGCGCGGCGTACATCGCGATGGGCGGCGGCCGCAGCATCCAGGCCGACCTCTCCCTCGCCTGGCCGACCGCCGAGATCTGCGCCATCCCCATCGAGAGCGCCGTCGACCTCGCATTCCGCTCGCAGTACGAGGGCGCGCCCGACCCGCAGCAGGCCCGCTCCGACCTGATCACGCTGTTCCAGGCCAACGTCGACCCGCTGCTCGCCGCCGACGGCTTCGGCATCGACGACGTGGTGCTGCCCTCCGCGACCCGCCCGATGCTCGCCGAGGCGCTGCGGCGCGTCAAACGCCGCCCGCCCCGCGTCCCGCACAAGCGCCGCTCGATCTCGCCCATCTGACCGGCACTCGGCGCCATTACCCCAGGGGGTATCATGACAGTATGCCGGAATGCGCCCCCACCGTCGCGGTGGATCTCGAGATCGAGGGGATGACCTGCGCGTCGTGCGCGAACCGGATCGAGCGCACTCTGGGCAAGCTCGACGGCGTCACCGCCACCGTCAACTTCGCCACCGAGAAGGCGCACATCGTCGCGCCCGCGGGTACCACGACAGAACACCTCGTCGACGCCGTTGCGCGGGCGGGCTACACGGCGCACGCGCCGGCACCGTCGCACCCGGATCCGGCGGCCGACCCACGCGACCCTGCCGACGCGCTCCGGCAACGCCTCCTGATCAGCCTCGCGCTCACGATCCCCGTGATCGCCATGGCCATGATCCCGGCGCTGCAGTTCCGCTCCTGGCAATGGCTCTCGCTCGCATTGGCCGCACCCGTGGTCGTGTGGGGCGGGTATCCCTTCCACCGCGCCGCCTGGGCGAACCTGCGGCACGGCGCGGCCACCATGGACACGTTGATCTCGATGGGCACGCTCGCCGCCTTCGGGTGGTCGGTGTACGCGCTGTTCTGGGGCACCGCTGGGACCTCGGGGATGACGCACCCGTTCCGCCTCGCGATCGAGCGCACCGACGGTGCCGGGAACATCTACCTCGAGGCCGCCGCCGGGGTCACCACGTTCCTGCTGGCCGGCCGCTACTTCGAGGCCCGGAGCAAGCGCACCGCCGGCGCCGCGCTGCGCGCGCTGCTCGACCTGGGCGCGAAGGACGCGACGGTGCTGCGCGACGGCGTCGAGACCCGCGTGCCGATCGACCGCCTCTCCGTCGGCGACGAGTTCGTGGTCCGGCCGGGCGAGAAGATCGCGACCGACGGCGTCGTCGTCGCCGGGCAGTCCGCGATCGACGCCGCGTTGCTCACCGGTGAATCCGTGCCGGTCGAGGTGCGCCCCGGCGATCCGGTCACCGGCGCGACGATCAACGCGGGCGGCCGGCTCGTGGTGCGCGCAATCCGCGTCGGCGCCGACACCGGGCTCGCGCAGATGAGCCGCCTCATCGAGGACGCGCAGGCGGGGAAGTCCCGCGCGCAGCGCCTCGCGGACCGGATCTCCGGGGTCTTCGTCCCGATCGTGATCGCGTTGGCCGTCGCGACACTGGGCTTCTGGCTGGGCACAGGCGCGTCCACGTCGACGGCGCTGACCGCCGCCGTCTCGGTACTCATCATCGCCTGCCCGTGCGCACTCGGACTCGCCACGCCCACAGCGCTCCTCGTCGGCACCGGCCGGGGTGCCCAGCTCGGCATCCTGATCCGGGGCCCGGAGGTCCTCGAATCCACCCGCCACGTGAACACCGTGCTGCTGGACAAGACAGGCACCGCGACCACCGGTGTCATGCGGCTGCACGCCCTGCACGCCGGTCCCGGCGTCGACGAGACCGACGTACTCGCGTCGGCCGGCGCCCTCGAGCACGCCTCCGAGCACCCCATCGCCCGAGCGATCGCCGACGCCGCCCGCGAACGTGCAGAGCTCGCCCCCGTCGACGCCTTCGAGAACCTGCCGGGCCGGGGCGTCCGGGGCACCGTCGGCGGACGGACGGTGACGGTGGGCCGCCCGGACCTGGTGGGCGCGTTGCCGCCCGGCCTGCGCGCGGCGTTCGACGGTGCCCAGGCGCGCGGGATGACCCCGTCGCGGTCGGGTGGAACGGTGCCGTGCACGGCGTCCTGGTCGTGGGCGACGAGGTCAAGCCCTCCGCCACCGGCGCGGTAGCGCGGCTGCGTGAACTGGGGCTGCGGCCGATCATGGTCACCGGCGACAACGAGCGGGCCGCCCGGTACATCGCGGACCGGGTGGGCATCGACGAGGTCATCGCCGACGTACTGCCGGAGCAGAAGGTCGAGACCGTGCGCCGCTTGCAGGCCGACGGCTCCACAGTGGCGATGGTCGGCGACGGGGTCAACGACGCGGCCGCACTCGCGACCGCGGACCTCGGCATCGCCATGGGCACCGGAACCGACGCCGCGATCGAGGCGGCCGACCTCACGCTCGTGAGCGGCGACCTGCGGACCGTGGTCGACGCGATCCGGCTCTCGCGGCGCACTCTCCGGACCATCAGGTCGAACCTGTTCTGGGCATTCGCCTACAACGTGGCCGCACTCCCGCTGGCCGCCGCCGGCCTGCTCAACCCGATGTTGGCGGGCGCCGCGATGGCCCTGTCGTCGGTCTTCGTGGTGAGCAACAGCCTGCGACTGCGGGGATTCACGCCCGAGAAGGGACAATGATCCACATGACCGAGCAGACCACTGAGCACCATCACGGCTACATGTCCGACAAGGACGAGTACCTCAAGCGGTTGCGGCGCATCGAGGGCCGTGCCCGCGGGCTGCAGCGGATGGTCGAGGAGGAGAAGTACTGCATCGACATCCTCACCCAGGTGTCGGCGATGACGAAGGCGCTCCAAGCGGTCGGCCTGGGCCTGCTGGAGGACCACCTGGGGCACTGCGTCGTGGACGCGGCGCGCTCCGGTGACGACGCGGAGACGGCCGCGAAGATCAAGGAGGCGTCGGACGCGATCGCCCGGTTCACCCGCTGACCGGACCCGCGACCCGCCGCGACTCGCCACAGCACCTTGCGATACCGAAAGGTGTCGCAAGTCACTGTGAATTACCGTACAGTCAAGCTTGTCAGCGAAGTGGGATCCGTCTCACTCTCCGGCACCCTCACCCTGGACACCCGCCCGGCCCACACACCACCGGGCGGGTGTCGGTGCGTCAGGGGCGCTACTTGGCGGCGTCCGCCGACGCGAAGCGCGACAGCGCGAGCAGGCGCGACGTGGCGCGCAGGTACTTCTTCCGGTAGCCGCCGGCCACCATCTCCGGCGTGAAGATCTCGTCCAGCTTCGCGCCCGAGACCAGCACGGGGATCCCGGCGTCGTACAGCCGGTCCGCGAGCACCACGATGCGCAGCGCCACCGTCTGGTTGTCGGCCGGGTGCACACCGCTGATGCACACCTTGGAGATGCCCTCGACCAGCTGCTTGTACCGCGACGGGTGCAGCTTGGACAGGTGCTCCGACAGCGCGTCGAACGTGTCCAGCGTGGCGGTCGGGTCGGCCTCCGCGATCGCGATGAGCTCGTCGTCGGTCAGGGGATCCGGGGCGGGCGGCAGGTCGCGGTGACGGTAGTCCGGGCCGTCCACGCGCACCGACTCGAAGACCGAGCTGAGCTTGTTGATCTCGCGCAGGAAGTCCTGCGCCGCGAACCGACCCTCGCCGAGCTGGCCGGGCAGCGTGTTCGAGGTGGCGACGATCGACACGCCCCGCGCCGCGAGCTCCGTGAGCAGCCGCGACATGACCATCGTGTCGCCCGGATCGTCGAGCTCGAACTCGTCGATGCACAGCACACTGTGGTCCGAGAGGTACTCCACGCAGCGATTGAAGCCGAGCGCGCCCACGAGGTGCGTGTACTCGACGAACGTGCCGAACGACTTGGGCGACGGGACGCTGTGGAAGATCGACGCCAGCAGGTGGGTCTTGCCCACGCCGAACCCGCCGTCGAGGTACAGGCCCACGCCGTGCGGCGGCGTGCTCTTGCGCCCGAACAGGCCCTTCTTGTTGCGCTGCTTGGTCAGCTTGATCACGTCCGCCACGAACCGGCGGCCCGTCTGCACCGCCGCCGCCTGCGTCGGTTCGTTGGGATCCGGGATGTAGCTGTCGAAGCTCACCTCGCTGAACATCTCCGGCGGAACGAGCTGCTCCACCATCTGCTCCGGCGTCACCGTCGGGTTGCGATCCTTCAGATGCAGCGTCATGAGTGCTGATCATATGCGGCGGGCCGCCGTGCGCCGAAATCTTCGCTACGGTCGCGGAATGATCGCCGCCCTCCCCACCGACCCCGACGCGCTCGCGGAGCTCTACCGGCACCCCGAAGCGGACGGGCGGCCGTACGTGCGGGCCAACATGATCAGCTCCCTGGACGGCAGCGCGACCGCGGCCGGGCGCTCCGGCGGGCTCGGCGGCGATGGCGACCGCCGACTGTTCCGTGCGCTGCGCGCCGAGGCCGATGTGGTCCTGGTCGGGGCGGCGACGGTCCGCGACGAGGACTACGGCACCCCGGCCCACCCCGCGCTCGCGATCGTCACCCGCGGCGACGTCGCCCGCACACCGCGACTGTATCCCGGCGACGGCCGGGAGCCACTGGTGTACTCGGGACACGGCGAATCAGTGGACCTGCGGCAGGTGCTGCAGGATCTGCACACGCGCGGCCTGCGGCGCGTCCTGGCCGAGGGCGGCCCCGGCGTGCTCGGCGCCCTCCTCGCGCAGGACCTGATCGACGAGCTGTGCCTGACCGTCGCGCCGATGGTCGTCGGCGGCACCGGCCGGCGCATCGTGAGCGGCACCGACCTGTCGACGGCCCACTGGACGCGCGGTCCCGTCCTGGGCGACGACGAGGGCTACCTCTACACACGCTGGCGGCGCTGACCTGGGAATCGTCCGCGCCTCGTTAGGGTGAACGGCATGCCGCGTCTCCGTCCCCTCGCCGCCGCCCTGGCCGGCGTGCTGGCCAGCGCCCGGCCGTGACCGCCTGCGCCCCGATACCGGCGCCCACGCCGGACTACGTGACGGACTTCGGGAAGGACCGCCGCGCACCGTCGACGCCCGAGAACCCGCAGCCGAAGGGCCCCGCGTGGAAGGCGCCCGAGAAGGACCCCCTGCCCTGGCAGGACTGCTCGGGCAGGCTCGCCGACAAGTACGACACGCCCGCGGCCGGCAACGCCACCCTGCAATGCGCCAGCCTGACGGTGCACCTCGGTGAGTCGGAATCCCCGCTGCAGCTCGCGCTCACCCGTGCCGAGGTGCCCGGCACGCCCGACGGGGCGGCGCCCCTGGTGCTGGTCGGCGGGACCGAGTTCACGGGGCAGCGCGCGCTCGCGACCCTCGCATCGGGCGACGCACCCTGCTCGCGAACCGGCCGGTGGTCGCGGTCGAGCGCCGCGGATCGGCGCGTCGGGCGGGCTCACCTGCCGGTCGGCCCCGCAACGAGCCGCGATGCGCAGCGTCGGTACCGCGAGCGGCGACCTCGACACGCGGATCACCGCGGTCGGCGCCGCGGCCCGCGAGGCCGCCACCGCCTGCGGCGACGCGTTCCCCGCGACGCTCACCGAGTACTCGGCCGTCGGCGCGGCCGACGACCTCGAGGCGCTGCGCACCGCATGGAACGTTCCCGCACTGGGCCTGCTCGCCGTCGGCGACGGCTCGACCACGGCGCTCGCCTACGCGGCGAAGCACCCCGCGCAGGTCGCGCGCCTGGTCCTCGACTCCCCCGTCCGCTACAACGGCACCGAGATCCAGCGGGCGGAGGACGCGGCCAAGGGCCTGTCGGACACCGTCGACGCGTTCGCCGCGCAGTGCGGCTCGTCGTGTGCGCTGGGCGCGGACCCCGCCGCCGCGGTCCGCGACGTCATCGACCGCGCCGCGTCGGGCCGGCTGGGTGCCTTCACGGACTCCGATGTCCGACGGGCCGTCGCCGTCACCCTCGGCGTCGGGCCGGGCGACCGCGCCGCGCGCATCACCCGCCTAGCGGCGGCCCTGCAGGGCGCCCGGACCGGCGACTCGGCACCCCTGCGCGCGTGCTGCGCACCGCGGACGACGCGCTGGGCAGCGACGGGCAGTACGTGGGCCGCTGCTCCGACGCGGTCACCAAGGCCTCCCCCGACCAGGTGAAGGCATCCGCACAGAAATGGGGCCCGCAGTACCGGCTCGGGCGGCGAGCGCCCTGGACATGTCCGTCTGCGGTTCGTTCCCGGCGATGCCCGCGCCGCCGGCGCTCACGGACCTGTCCGTGCCCTCCGTGGTCGCGACCGCGGCCGCCGATCCGCTCACCGCCCGGTCCGCGCTCGAGACGCTCACCGGGCAGCTCACCGTCGTCGGGGCCAAGCCCACCAGCATCACCTGGGCCGGTCTGGGCGACGGTGCCGTGGTCCGGTCGGCGTGCATCCAGAAGTCGATCGTGCCCTATCTGGACAAGGTGGACGCCCCATCAGCGCGGGCGTGCCCGGCGTGACGCGCGGCGTTCGGTACGGTTCATCCGTGTCGTCAGTCGCTCTCGCCCGGATGAAGTCCGACCCCGCTCTCGTGGTCAAGGCCATCCTGTGGCCCCTGGCCCTGCTCACGCTGCTGCAGCGGCTGGTCATCCTCGTCCCCAATCGCGCCAAGACGGACGACTTCACCACCGTGTACGACGCGGCCGTGCGGTTCCTGCGGCACGAACCGGTGTACATCGAGAACTACGACACCGTGGACCCCCACTACCTGTACCCGCCGTCGGGCACGCTGCTCATGGCCCCGTTCGGGTACTTCGACCCCGAGACGTCGCGGTACATCTTCGTGGGGCTGAGCACCGTGGCGCTGCTCGTCGCGCTGTACGTGATGATCCGGATGTTCGGGTACGGGTTGAACTCGATCGTGGCGCCCGCGGTGTTGTTCTTCGCCGTCGCGACGGAGGCCGTGACCAGCACACTGGTGTACACGAACTTCAACTGCTTCGTACTGCTCGCGCTGGTCGTCACGATGGCTCTGCTGCTCGAACGGAAGGACCTCTGGGCGGGCGTCCCACTCGGGCTCGCGCTCGCCGTCAAGCCGCCCATGCTGGCGGTGCTGTTCCTGTTCATCCTGCTCAACAAGCAGTGGAAGGCGCTCATCACGGGCATCGGCATCCCGTTCGCGCTGCTCGGGCTCGGGTTCGCACTCTCGGCCGATCCGGGCAACTTCCTGCGGCGCACCGTGCCCTACCTCGGGGAGGCACGGGACTACTACAACAGCTCGATCCAGGGGAACGCCCAGTACTTCGGCCTGCCGGACTGGCTGTCGCTGCTGCTCCGCGCGGGCGTCGTCATCATGGCCGCGGTGTCCGTCTACCTGCTGTGGCGCTTCTACAGCAAGAGCAACGAGCTCCTCTGGATGGCGACGGCCACGGGCATCATGCTGACCACGCTGTGGCTGGTGGGCTCGCTGGGCCAGGGCTACTACTCGATGCTGCTGTTCCCCATGCTGATGACGGTGGTCTACCGCAGTTCGGTGCTGGGCAACTGGGTGTCCTGGGTCGCCGTGTACGGCTTCCTCAGTTACGACAACTGGCTGTCGGGCAAGTGGCCCGCGTTCGGGCGGACGCTGGCGTACCTCAAGTGCACGCTCGGCTGGTCGCTGCTGATCGTGGTGCCGTTCTGCGTGCTCGTGTTCCGGTACTTCGACGCCCGCGCCGAGAACCGTCTGGACGAGGGCATCGACCGACCCCTACCGCCCGAAGACGAGCCCGGCCGCCACGAGGCGGACGCCGGAGCGGGGCTGTGGCACCGTCGGGCGGCCGGGGCTAGCGTGGAAGGCATGAGCGAGCCCAGACCCAAACTCCACCTGAGCGACTCGGAGTGGCGGCAGCGCCTCACGGCGCCCGAATTCCGCGTCCTCCGGCAGGCCGGCACCGAGGCCCCGTTCACGGGCGAGTACACCGACACCAAGACGGCCGGCGTGTACCGCTGCCGGGCGTGCGGCGAGGAGCTGTTCCGCTCGGACTCGAAGTTCGAATCGCACTGCGGGTGGCCGTCGTTCTTCTCCCCGCTCGCCGGCGACAAAGTGATCGAGCGCGAGGACACCTCGCTCGGCATGCGCCGCGTCGAGGTGCTCTGCGCCAACTGCGGCAGCCACCTGGGGCACGTTTTCGAGGGCGAGGGCTACGACACCCCCACCGACCTCCGCTACTGCATCAACTCGATCTCCATGCGGCTGGAGCCGGACGAGGCGTGAGTCCCGCCCGGCCCGCCGTCACGGCAGGGCGGTGACGAGCGCGCGCACGTCCGTTCGCGGACCCGAGAAGAAGGGCGTCTCCTCGCGGGTGTGCAGGCGGGCTTCGGTGTACCGCAGGTCGCGCATGAGGTCCACGATGCGGTGCATCTCGGGCGCCTCGAACGCGAGCAGCCACTCGTAGTCGCCCAGCGCGAACGCGGGCACGGTGTTCGCCCGCACGTCGGGGTACGTCCGCGCCTTGCGGCCGTGGTCGGCCAGCATCTGGCGGCGCTCGTCGTCGGGCAGTAGGTACCACTCGAGGCTGCGGACGAACGGGTACACGCAGATGTACGCGCCCGGCTCCTCGCCCGCGAGGAAGGCGGGGATGTGGCTCTTGTTGAACTCGGCGGGACGATGCAGCGCCGAGTTCGACCACACGGCCGAGCTCGCCCGCCCCAGCGCCGTGCCGCGACGGAATTCGTTGTACGCGGCCTGCAGATCCTCGAGCTTCTCGGCGTGCCACCAGATCATGAAATCTGCGTCGGCCCGCATGCCCGCCACGTTGTACACCCCGCGGACCACGAGGTCGCCCTCCTGGATCTTCGCGAAGAACGCCTCCGCCTCGGTGGCCGCGGCCGCTCGCTCCTCGTCGCCACCCAGTTCGCCCGGCGTGATCGCGAACACCGAGAACATCAGGTAGCGGACGGTCGAATTGAGCTCTGCGTAATCCAGTCTGGCCATGGTCTCGATCGTAGTCCCGCGCGCGGGACCGACTCAGGACAGGTCTGCGAGCACGCGCTGGGCCGCGGCCTCCGCGCGGGCGATGCACGCGGGGACGCCGACCCCGTCGAAGTACGCGCCCGCCAGCGCCAGTCCCTTCGGTGTGGCCGCCTCGATCGCGTCGAGCGTGGCGCGATGCCCCGGCAGATACACCGGAATGCCCTCGTACCAACGTTGGACGTGCACGGCCTCCGGCTCGGTGTCGATACCGAGCACGAACGACAGGTCCTCCCGGGCGGCGGCGATCAGGCCCGCGTCGAGGTCGTCGACGATGCGGCTCACGCCGAGCCGCCCGTACGAGAGCCGGACGGTGCCGCCGGGCAGGTGGTCCCACTTGCGGCCCGACAGGGTGAACGCCTTCGCACTGACCTGCTCGCGGGTCGCGACCAGGACGCCCGAGAGGTCGGGCAGCTCCGTCGCATCCGGCAGCCGCAGGGTGACGAGCGCGGAACTGGCCGCCGGGATCTTGCCGACCGCGTCGCCCAGCTCCGGCAGGTTGAGCCCCAGCAGACGCCCGACCTGCGGCGCGGGCACCGCGAGCACCACGGCGTCGAACAGCGATCCGCGCAGGCTCCAGCCCGGTCGCACCTCGGGCACCGGTGCGCCCAGCATGATCCGGTCGCCGAGCCGCTCGACGAGCGCGTCGAGCAGTTGCTGGTAACCGCCGCGGAACGCGCCGAAAACCGGCCCGTCGCTCGGCTCGCCGAGCGCGTCGCGCACGGCCTCCCCGAGGGTTCCGGCTCCCGCGTCGAGCCGCGCGGCCAGCGCCGGCAGCGCGGCGCGCACCGAGACGTCGTCGGCGTGGGCCGCGAACACCCCCGAGACCATCGGGTCGACGCTGCGCTCGACCACCTCGTCGCCGAGCCGCGAGCGCACCAGTGCGCCGATCGATGCGTCCGCACCGGGGTTCCAGCGCAACGGGATCCGGACCTCGTCCGCCGCCGCAGGGATGCCCATCAGCGTGCGGCCGAAGCCGCCGCGCAGGGCACCGTCGGCGAACAGGGCCGGGCGCCGGCCCGCGGGCTCGACCACCTGATCGGCGAGGCCGAGCTCGTCGGCGAGCGCCAGCACCTCGGGGCGGCGGCGCACGAACGCCTCGGCGCCCACGTCGAGCCGCTCGCCGCCGATCGTCTCCGACCGCAGCTTCCCACCGACCCGGTTGCCCGATTCGAACACGGTGACGCGGGCACCCGCCTGCTGCAGGCGCAGCGCCGCCACCAGACCCGAGATTCCCGCCCCGACGACGGCGACGTTGCTCATAGGTCGTGCACCAGGTCGACGACGCGGGTGAGGACATCGGGGTCCGTCGCCGGGAGAACACCGTGCCCGAGGTTGAAGACGTGGCCCGTGGCCCCGCCGCCCGTGCGGCGTCGGCGTCGGCGAGCACGCGCCGGACCTGCGCCTCGACGGTGGCCTGATCGGCCATCAGCACGGCCGGATCGAGGTTGCCCTGCAGCGCCTTTCCGGCCCCGATGCGCCGTGCGGCATCGTCGAGCGGGGTGCGCCAATCGACGCCCACGACGTCGGCGCCGGCGTCCGCCATCGCCCCCAGCAGTTCGCCGGTGCCCACGCCGAAGTGGAACGCGGGCAGGGCCGGCGCGCTCTCGCGCAGCGCCACGAACACCTTCTCCGAATGCGGCTGGACGTACTCGCGGTAGTCGACGAGCGACAGCGCACCCGCCCACGAGTCGAACAACTGGAACGCCTGTGCTCCGGCGCCGGCCTGCGCGCGCAGGAAGACGATCGCGATGTCGGCCAGCTTGTCGAGCAGCGCGTGCCAGGTCTGCGGGTCCGAGTACATCAGCGCCTTGGTGCGCTCGTGGTTGCGGCTCGGGCCCCCCTCGACGAGGTACGAGGCGAGGGTGAACGGCGCACCGGCGAAACCGATCAGCGCGACGCCCGCGGGCAGCTCGCCGCGCAGCATGCGCACCGCCTCGGCGACGGGCTCCACCTGCTCGGGAACGAGCGCCGGCATCGCGGCGACCGCCGCGGCGTCCCGGACGGGCTGCTCGATCACCGGCCCGATGCCGCTGACGATGTCCAGGTCGATCCCGGCGGCCTTGAGCGGCACCACGATGTCGGAGAACAGGATCGCCGCATCGGTGCGGTGCCGCCGCACCGGCTGCAGCGTGATCTCGCAGACCAAGTCGGGCCGGAAGCAGGACTGCAGCATGCCGATCCCCTCGCGCACCTTGCGGTACTCGGGCAGCGAACGCCCCGCCTGCCGCATGAACCACACCGGGCGCCGGGAGGGCGTCCGTCCCGATGCGGCGGCGAGCAGCGGATACGCGGTGACGTCGTCACGGGTCGGCTCGGTTGTATCACTCATCGTCAACGATCATGTCATGTCGGTCGCTCAGGACGGCCGCTGCCTGCGGCGCGCCTCCCCGGTACGCACCACCGGACGCGCTACGGTCACGATTTGTGAGCCAACCAGGTACGGGTGACGACGAGGCGGGCCGCTCCGCGTCGCAGCGCGGCGGCGACCCGGAGCCGTTCCGGGTCGCGGTCGAGTCGCTGCACACGGCGACGGTGCGGCCCGAGATCGAGATCGGCAGCATCCGGCCGCCGCAGCGGCTGGCCCCCTACAGCTACGCGCTCGGCGCCGAGGTCCGCGCCGCCGAGACCGAGCCGGTCCCCGAGTACTCCGACGGTGAGACCTTCGGTCGCCTCATCCTGCTGTACGACCCGCACGGCCACGAGGCCTGGAACGGACTGATGCGGCTCGTGGCCTACGTGCAGTCCGAGGTCGACGAGTCGCTCGCGTCCGATCCCCTCCTGCCCGAGGTCGCGTGGAGCTGGCTGACCGATGCCCTCGCAGAGCGAGGCCGAGGTGACCGCGCTGGGCGGCACCGTCACCGCCACCGCCTCGGTCCGCTACGGCGACATCGCGGGCCCCGCGCGCGCACCAGCTGGAGCTGCGCGCGTCCTGGACGCCGCTCGGCGAGGACCTGTCGGGGCACGTCGAAGCGTTCTGCTCGGTGTTGGAGATGGCGGCCGGCCTGCCGCCCGCGGGTGTCACCCGCCTCGGCTCGTAGGCCGCGGCGCGTGTCCAAGGCCGTACCGGAGCAGGTCCCGGGAATCCCGCTCACGGAACCGACGGAGGGCGTCCCCGAACCCCTCACCACGATCGACCAGTTCGCCGAATGCGCTGCGGCGCTGCGGCGCGGCAGCGGACCCGTCGCCCTCGACACCGAGCGCGCTTCCGGCTTCACCTACTCGTCGCGGGCCTACCTGATCCAGATCAAACGGACCGGGTCCGGACTGTTCCTCCTCGACCCGATCCTCGAGCCCGAGGGCCTGGCCCGGTGATCGCCGCCCTGCGCGGCGTCGAGTGGGTGCTGCACGCCGCCGACCAGGACCTGCCCTGCCTGCGGGACGACGGGTTCGTCTGCGACGAGCTGTTCGACACGGAGCTCGCCGGGCGCCTGCTGGGCGAGCCGCGGGTGAACCTCGCGGCGATGACGTCGGAGTTCACCGGGTACGCGCTGGCCAAGGGCCACGGCGCCGCCGACTGGAGCACCCGTCCCCTGCCGCACGAGTGGCTCAACTACGCCGCGCTCGACGTGGAGGTACTCGTGGACCTGCGCGATGAGGCGTACGAACGCCTCGGCGAGGCCGGCAAGCTCGACTGGGCGCTGGAGGAGTTCGAATACGAGCGGACCCGCCCCGACCCGGCACCGAAGCCCGACCCTTGGCGGCGCCTCTCCGGGATCAGCGCGCTGCGCACCCGCCGGCAACTGGGCCGCGCCCGCGAACTGTGGCTGGCCCGGGACGAGATGGCCGAGCAGCGCAACGTCGCGCCCGGACGAACCCTGCCCGACGCCGCGATCGTCAACGCCGCCGCGAAGAACCCCACGACCGAGGCGGAGCTGACCGCCCTGCCGGTGTTCGGCGGCCCCCGGATGAAGCGCTCGGCCAAGCGCTGGCTCGGCGCGATCCACCGCGCGAACGCGCTCCCCGACGCCGACCTGCCGCCCCAGCACGGCCCGCGCAACGGCACCCCCGCCGCGAACCGATGGGCGCGGTCAATCCCGAGGCGGCGGACCGTCTGGCCCGGGTCCGAGCGGCCCTCGCGGAGATCTCCGACGAGGTGTCCGTGCCGGTCGAGAACCTGCTGCCCACCGACGCGGTGCGGCAGCTGTGCTGGGAGGGTACGGCGTCCGGCGTCACGCGAGTCGACGACGCCCTGGCCGGGTCCGGTGCCCGCGCCTGGCAGCGCCGCCTGACGGTGCCCGCCGTCGCCGCGGCCCTGGCCTCGGCTTAGGGGCTCAGCGGAGCCCGCGGACCTGTTCCGGTGCCACGGCGCCGTTGGTCGTGGGGACCGCAGCCGGGGTGCACGCCGTGACCCAGCCGGTGATGCGGAACGCGATCTCCGACGGGGTCAGCCCCAGCTCGGAGAGGATCTGGCCGCGCGACGCGTGGTCGAGGAAGCGCTGCTCGATGCCCAGCACGCGGGTGGGCACGTCGACCTCCTCTCGCTGCAGGGCTGCGGTCACAGCCGCGCCCACGCCGCCGGCGACGCCGCTGTCCTCGAGCGTCACGACGAGGTGGTGCGCGCGGGCCAGGTCGACCACGGACGCGGGAACCGGCAGCACCCAGCGCGGATCCACGACGGTGGCGGCGATCCCCTGATCGCGCAGGCGCCCGGCCACGTCCACCGCGGTGTGCGCGAACGGCCCCACGGCCACGATGAGCACGTCGGCCGGCCCCGCGCCGACGAGCACATCGGCACCGTCGGGCAGGCGGCGCACGGCATCGAGATCGGCCGGCACCCCGCCCTTGGGATAACGGATCAGAGTGGGCGCGTCGGCGACGTCGAGGGCCTCGGCGAACTCCTCGCGCAGCCGCGCCGCGTCCCGCGGGACGGCGGCCCGCAGACCGGGCACGATCGCGGCGAGCGACAGGTCCCACATGCCGTGGTGGGACGCGCCGTCGGGGCCGGTGACGCCCGAGCGGTCGAGGACGATCGTCACGTCCTGCTTCAGCAGCGCCACATCCATCAGCAACTGGTCGAACGCGCGATTGAGGAAGGTCGAGTACAGCGCGACCACCGGGTGCATCCCGCCCAGGGCGAGCCCGGCCGCGGAGGTGAGCGCGTGCTGCTCGGCGATGCCCACGTCGTAGATCCGGTCCGGGAACTTGCGGCCGAACTCGGCCACGCCCGTCGGCTCCGCCATGGCACCGGTGATGGCCACGACGTCGGCGCGCCGCTCGCCGTGGGCGATCAGCTCCTCCGAGAACACCGAGGTCCAGTCCTGGCTCCCGCCGCCGGCCCCGCTGATGGGCAGCCCCGTGGCCGGGTCGATGACGCCGATGCCGTGCATCTGATCGGCCTCGTGATTCTCGGCGTGCTCGTAGCCGTTGCCCTTGCGGGTGATGGCGTGCACCACCACCGGGCCGCCGAAGTCCTTGGCGCGCCGCAGCGCCGCTTCGAGGGCCGCCTCGTCGTGCCCGTCGATCGGCCCGACGTACTTCAGGCCCAGGTCGGCGAACAGCGCCTGCGGGCTCACCATGTCCTTGATGCCGGCCTTCATGCCGTGCAGCACCGAGTAGGCGGGCTCCCCCACCACCGGCACCCGCCGCAGCCGCGCGCGCGCCTCGCCGAGCAGCCGCTCGTACTCGGGCTGCGTGCGCAGGCCGGACAGGTGCGTCGCGAGCCCACCGATCGTGGGCGCGTAGGAGCGGCCGTTGTCGTTGACCACGATCACGACGGGGCGCTCCGACGCTGCGATGTTGTTGAGCGCCTCCCAGCACATGCCCCCGGTGAGAGCGCCGTCGCCGACCACGGCGACGACGGTGCGGTCCTCGCCTTTCAGGGCGAACGCCTTGGCCAGGCCGTCGGCGTAGCTGAGCGCCGCCGAGGCGTGCGAGGACTCCACCCAGTCGTGCTCCGACTCGGCCCGGCACGGGTAGCCCGACAGGCCGCCGGCCTGACGCAGCGTGTCGAACATCTCGCGCCGGCCGGTGACCACCTTGTGCACGTACGCCTGGTGCCCCGTGTCGAACAGGATCGGGTCGCGCGGCGAATCGAAGACGCGGTGGATCGCGAGCGTGAGTTCCACGACACCGAGGTTCGGCCCCAGGTGGCCGCCGGTCGCCGAGACCTTCTCCACGAGGAAGTCACGGATCTGACCGGCCAGCTCCGTGAGCCGCCCCTGGTCAAGCCCTCGCAGGTCGCGCGGGGAATCGATGCTGCTGAGCAGATTCATACCGCCGTGCCGCTCCTTCCGGGATTCGTACTCGCCCACTTTACCGGCCGCGCCGGTCCTGCACCCCGGGCACCAGCACCGCGATCGCCTCGAGGTGGTGCGTCCCGGGGAACGCGTCGTACGCCATGAGCCCCGCCACGGCGTACCCGGCATCCCGGGCCGCGCCGAGATCGCGCGCGAACGCCGCCGGGTCGCACCCGACGTGCACGACGGCCCGCGGCCCGGCCTGGGCCACCGCCGCCATGACGGATTTCCCGGCCCCCGTGCGGGGCGGGTCGAGGACCACCACCGACGGTGCGCGCAGCCCCTCAGCCGCGCGGCGACCTCGCCGCGGTGGAAGCGCACCGGGGCGAGGTCGCCGAGGGCCTGCTTGCCCGCGGCGATCGCGCCGCCCGACGTCTCCACCACATCGACGGTGCACCCCTCATCGGCGAGCGTCGCCGCGAACACTCCCGCGCCGCCGTACAGGTCCCAGGCATGTCCTTCGCCGCCGTGCGCGCGGACCGCAGCGGCCACGTCCGCGCAGTAGCGGGTCGCCGCGTCGCGATGCGCCTGCCAGAACCCGCCGACGGGGACCCGCCAGGCCCGCGCACCGACGCGGTACTCGGCGAGCGCCTCGCCCGCGAGGACCTGAACGGGCCGGCCGCGCCGCGCCGGTACCGCGGCATGCGCCGCACCGACGTCGTCGAGGACGAGCGCCACCTCGGTGCCGGGTTCGGCGCGCAGGTCGTTCGCGAGGTCGACGAGCGCGATCGGCAGCTGCGCGCACGGCGCGACGACCGCGGCGTCGCTGCGGAAGGCGTGCTGGCCGAGCCGGCCGGCACCGTCGGCCACCAGCCGCGCGCGGTGCCGCCACCCGGTGACCGGGGCGTTCGAGAGCGGCTCGACGGGCACCTCGAGTGCGCCGGGGGCGAACCCGCCGAACCGCACCAGCAGGTCCGCGAGCACCTCGGCCTTGAGGGCGCGTTGGTAACCGGGATCGGCGAAGGTCAGGTCGCAACAACCGGCACCGGCGGCGGCCGCGGCGCACGCCTCGGGCACCCGGTGCGGCGACGCCTCCAGGACGTCGATCGTGCTCGCGCGGGCGTACGACTTCTTCACCTCGGTGACCCGGGCGCGCACCGTCTCCCCCGGCAGCGCGCCGCGCACGAACACCGCACGACCCTCGTGCCGGGCGATGACGAACCCGCCGTGCCCCGGCGCCCCGCAGGTCAGTTCGAGGGCGTCACTCACCGTGAGCATGCGTGAGCCTCCGCGCCACGAGGAAGGTGATCAGCACGCCGACCGCGAACATGGGCCAGCCCATGAGGATCCGGGCCACGCCGAGCCCACCCACGTTGTCGCCCACGTACAGGTAGTACTGGACGCCGAAGCGGACCACGAACATGACGAACCACAGGACCGTCAGCCAGGCGAACGCCCGGTACTGGCGCCGGTCCGCGCGCCAGTCGTGCTGGCCCGCCGCCGCTCCGGCGTCCGGCGCGGCGCCGTCCGCGTCCTGCTTGCGCTCGGAGAACAGGTGCCACAGCACGCCCACGAGCGGCCGCCGAACGAGCAGGGACACTGCGAACGCGACCGCGAACACGGCCTGCATCACGATGCCGTAGAGGAAGTAGCCCTTGCCGTTGCCGCCGACGAGCATCGCGATCACCACGCACACCGCGACCCCGAAGAATCCCGAGATCGCGGGCTGGATCGACGACCTCGTGGCGATCCGGACCACCGCGACGATCGCGGCGACCGCCAGCGCCGCGATCGCGCCGCCCGTGAGCCCCAGACCGCGTTGGCCGGTACGAATGCCACCACGGGCAGGGCCGAGTACACCATGCCCTGCCAGCCGCCCATCTGCTCGAGCACCTGCTCCTTGAGAGGGCTCGGCGGTCTCGCGCGCCGCCGCCCGGGCGTCCTGTTCAGCACCATCCGTCACCCGACCACCCTACTGGCATGCTCGTGCCATGCAGTTCGCCGCGCACACCGCAGTGCTCCTGCCCGGGTCCGGGTCCGACGCCGACTTCGTGCGGCGCGCGTTCGCTCCGCTCGCGGAGCGCTGCGCGCGCACCGTGGCCGTCGACGCGATGCCACCCTCGGTGGTGGCCGGGTACCGCGCCGCGCTCGACGCGGCCGCGTCGAGAGGTCCGCTGCTGGCCTGCGGTGTGTCGCTGGGCTCGGCCGTGGCCGCGAGCTGGGCGCTCGAGAACCCGGACGCGGAGGTGGCGCTGGTGCTCACGCTGCCGCCGTGGTCCGGCCCCGCGGGACCGGACACGCCGGCCGCGCTCTCCGCGAGCGTCACCGCCGGCACCGTCGACGACCTCGGCGCCGCGGAGGCGATCGCGCGGATGCGGGCCGGCAGCCCCGCCTGGCTGGCGCGGGAGCTGACCCGGTCGTGGGCCGCGCACGGCTCGTTCCTCGCGGCCGCGCTGCGCGAGGCGGCGGGCTACGTCGCGCCGACGGAGGCCGCGCTGGCCGGGCTCAGGGCGCGCACCGTCGTCGTGGGCGCCGACGGTGACCTGATCCACCCGGTGGGCACGGCGCGCGCGTGGGGCGATCCCCGGGGCGCGCACCGTGGTCGTGGATCTGCAGGACCTTGGCCCCGACCCGGCCGTGCTGGGCCGGGCCGGGCTCGACGGCCTTACTTCTGCTGCTGGTTGAGCCGAGACAGGGCCGAGCCCTGCGTGAGCCGGTCCTGGTTGCTCTGCCGCAGGGCCGCGGGCCCGTCGGCTGCGGCACGCTGCGCGACCTGCGCGGCGATCGCCGCTGCGGCCTGCTCCTGCTGCTGTGCCTGCGCCGCCATCGCCTGCTGCAGCTGCTGCACCAGCTCGGCGGGGAGTTCGATCTCGAGGTGGTCGCGAGGCGGACGCGGGTCGGTGCCGCGGCGGATCACGGTCTCGGCCAGCATCGCGCGCGCGATCTGAGCGGCCTGATCCGCGGTCTCGAGCGGCGAGGCGACGACGAACCGGACCATCCACCGCGGACCGTCGACACCGATGAAGCGGAGAACGCCGTCGGGCTGCGTACCCACCACCTCGCGGCCCCAGTGACCGTCCTCGATCGTGACCTGGGCGCCGTTCTCGCGCAGCGAGTCCGCGAGCTCGGTGACCACCTCGCGCCACTGGTTGCCCGAGCGCGGCGCGGCGAAGACGCCGGGCGTGACGCGGCCGGCGGGGGTGTCGAGGTGGACGCCGACCGGGGCGCCCTCGGGACTCATCTCGACCTGCAGCTGCGACTCGGGCGGCATCGCGAGGATGATCGAGCCGAGATCGAGGCGCCCCTCCTCCATGCCCTCGGTGTCCTCGAGGGCCGCCAGGTCGTACGGGCCGGCACCGGTGCCGAGCTCCTGCACCTCGTCCTCCTCCGGCGGCGCGGGGGCGGTGTGGTGCTCGGGCTGCCCGATCGAGGCGTACGGGTCGACGCTCGCGCTGCTGCGCTGCTTACCGGACTTGCGGCGGCCGAAGGCCATGAGTGGTGCTCCTTGATTCGTGGGGGCGGATGACTGGGGCGCGGAAGATCGGCGCTCGACTACTGGGACGGCTCGAGGCTGGCGTGCCCGCCCGACGAACCGTAGCCGCCGGTGCCGCGGTCCGTCTCGTCCAGGAACGAGACCTCCTTGAAGTCGGGCAGCTCCACGCGCTGGACGAGCAGCTGGGCGATGCGGTCGCCGCGCTTGATCTCGACCGCGGCCTCGCGGTCGGTGTTGAGCAGGCACACCTTGATCTCGCCGCGGTAGCCCGCGTCGACCGTGCCGGGGGTGTTCACGACGGTGATGCCGTGCTTCGCGGCGAGCCCCGACCGCGGATGGATCAGCCCGACGGTGCCGTACGGAAGCGCGAGTGCCACGCCCGTGGGGATCAGAGTGCGCGCGCCCGGTTCGAGCCGCACGTCGATGGACGAGTACAGGTCCACGCCCGCGTCGCCGGGGTGTGCGCGCTGGGGAAGTGGCAGGCCCTCGTCGAGCCGCAGTAGGGGTATCTGGCTGACCATGCGTTGCAGACTACGCTGGTGGGGTGGCACACGATCGAACAGTGAAGACCTCGAACGCCGGGACCGGGTACTTCGAACGGCTGACAGTGCCGTGGTACTGGTGGCTCGCGGGCGCCGTCGTGGCGGGCCTGATCTGCTTCGAGATCACTCTCGCGGCGAACTGGGCAACCTGGATGATCGGTGCGTTCGTCATCGTGATCGCGGTGATCGCGGTGCTGCTGTGGTCGATGGGCCGCGGCTCGGTCGGGGTGCGCGACGGTGAGCTGTGGGCCGGTAACGCGCACCTGCCGCTGGAACTGGTGTCGCGGGCCGCGGCCGTTCCGGCCGAGGCCAAGAGCACCGCGCTCGGCCGACAGCTCGACCCCGCCGCGTTCGTGTACCACCGTGGCTGGATCAAGACGATGATCGTGGTGGTCCTCGACGACCCCGACGATCCGACGCCGTACTGGATGATCTCCACCCGGCGTCCCGAGGAGATGCTCGCCCGGATCCCCGCCGCGACCACGCTCGGCTGAGAGCGAGTCGCCGCGGGCCGGCGGGAACCGGTCCCGCCGCGTGGGCACGCGCCGTCAGGCGCAGTCGATGCAGATCAGCTCGCCGCTGTTCGGGTCGGCCAGCCGGCTGCGGTGGTACACCAGGAAGCAGCTGGTACAGGTGAACTCGTCAGCCTGCTTCGGCACCACCCGGACACTCAGTTCCTCACCGGACAGGTCCGCACCGGGGAGCTCGAACGACTCGGCCGTCTCGCCCTCGTCGACATCGACCGTGCCGGACTGGCCCTCGTTGCGGCGGGCCTTGAGCTCCTCCAGCGAATCCTCCGAGATCTCGTCCGCCTCGGAGCGCCGCGGCGCGTCGTAATCAGTTGCCATACCGTGTCATCCCCATCCTTCGCTCGTGCCCCCGGTCTCGGGGTTTCCGAGACCGCCGGGCCGCGTCTTGCCGCGCGAGCGGCCCAGAGTGTAGCTCACATCGGTACCGAAGTCACGATATTGATCCGAGCGCTCCGATTCCGCGTCGTGCAGCCGGTCTAACGCGTGATCGGACGCAATGATTCCCGGCCGCGCACCCGGCGCCGCCTCCGCTCGGATCGAACACCTCTGACGTACAGTCGGGGCCGTGGTTTCCCAGCTCACCGGCACGGGCCGGCGGTTCGACCGGAACGGCGAGCCGTTCCGGCGCCGCAACATGTTGCCGGTCCTCATCGTGATCGCGGTCCTCGCCGTCGTCGCCATCGGTACGTGGGCGCGCGCGATGTCCTCGCAGGAGGAGGCCGCGGCACCAGTGTCGTGCCCGTCCCCGCCGGCACCGTCGTCCTCCACGACGCCCGCGACCCCGGCCCGGGCGGGCGCAACGACCCCGCCGCCGGCGCCCGCGCAGTTCGAGGTGGTGGCCCCCGGCGACATGGTCTCGGTACGCCCCGCTCCGCTCGCGTCGACGACGGTCCGCGTCCTCAACGCGTCGGGGCAGGCCGGCCGCGCGGAGACCACGCTGAACAAGCTGGCCGACTACGGCTTCGCCGCTCCGGCCACGGAGGGGTACGCCAACGACACCGTGTACCAGCAGATGGAGTGCCAGGCCCAACTCCGTTTCGGCGATGCCGGGCGGGCCGCCGCGGCCGCGGCCTGGATCATCGCGCCGTGCGCGGAGCTGATCAACGACGGTCGCCGCTCCGCGTCCGTCGACCTGGTGCTGGGGACGTTCTTCACCGACCTGGAACCCAGCACCGACGCGCAGGAGATCCTGCGCATCCTACGCGCGGCCCCGTCGGGCGCGACGGACGGCGGCGCGAACCCGGCGTTGGTCGCCGCGGTGCACGACCAGTCCTGCAGCCGGTAACCGCTACAGGTCGTCGAGGCCGCCCGCGTCGCGCAGGATCGCGATCACACGGTCTGCGATGCCAGGGGCCACGGCGAGGGTGAGCGCACCGTCCGCGCTGGTCGAATCGTGTGCTGGCACGATCACCGTGGCGCCCGCCTCCTGCGCGATCAGCGCCCCGGCCGCCCAGTCCCACGGACTGAGGCCGTGCTCGTAGTGCGCGTCGGCGCGGCCCGCCGCCACCATGCACAGATCGAGCGCCGCGGAGCCGATCCGCCGCACGTCGCGCACCTGCGGCAGGACCTGCGCCAGCACCCTGCCCTGCTTCTCCCGGCGATCGCGCGAGTACCCGAATCCGGTCGCCACCAGCGCGAGCCCCGGGTCGGTGATCGGGTTGGCGCGCAGCTCGCGGACCGCACCGTCGGGGGCGATCTCGCGCGCGCCCCGCCCAGCGCGGCGGCGTAGACGGTGCCGCGCACGACGTCGGCGACGGCGCCGGCCACGGACACCCCGTCGACCTGCGCACCGAGGGAGACCGCGTAGGCGGGCACCCCGTAGAGGAAGTTGACGGTGCCGTCGATCGGGTCGACCACCCATCGCACGCCTCCGCATTCCGACCCCTCACCGCCGTACTCCTCGCCGAGGACGGCATCGCCGGGGCGGAGCTCCGCGAGGCGCTCGCGCACGAACCGCTCGGTCTCGGTGTCGACGACGGTGACCGGATCGGTCGGGGTCGACTTGGTCGCAACGCCGTCGGGGGACTCCCCCGGCCCGTCGAATGCGTTGGCGCCGAACACCTCCGTCCGACGGGACGCCACGCGGACCGCGGCCTCCCGGGCGACGGTGACGGCGATCTCGGACAACTCCCACCGGTCCTGCTGCACGGCCTCCACAGAACCACAATCCACGGTAGTTTGACAGCGTTGGGGGCACCCACGGCGCGTGCGGGTCCGGCACTTCGAGGAATGCGGAGCAGGCAATGACGGAGAATCTGGGTTTCGGTGTCGATATCGGCGGCAGTGGGATCAAGGGCGGCATCGTCGATCTGGACACGGGCGAGTTGGTCGGCGACCGGTTCAAGGTGCTCACGCCGCAGCCCTCCACCCCGGCGCGTGCGCCGGCGCCGTGCGCGAGGTGATCGACCACTTCGGCTGGGACGGCCCCGTCGGCATCACGGTGCCCGCCGTGGTGACGAACGGCACGGTGCGCAGCGCCGCCAACATCGATCCGGGCTGGATCGGTGCGGACGCGAGCGAGCTGTTCACCTCCACCCTGGGGCGCGCGGTGACGGTGCTCAACGATGCCGACGCCGCCGGGCTGGCCGAGGACCGGTACGGCGCGGGCCGCGACTTCGACGGCGTGATCCTGTTGCTCACCATGGGGACGGGCATCGGCTCGGCGCTGATCTACCGCGGGACGCTCGTACCCAACACGGAGTTCGGGCACATCGAAGTGGAGGGCAAGGAGGCCGAGCACCGTGCCGCCAGTTCGGTGAAGGAGAAGCGCGGGTGGAGCTACGAGAAGTGGGCCGGGCACGTGAGCCGCGTGTTCCGCGAGTACGAGAAGTTGTTGTGGCCGGACCTGATCATCGTGGGCGGCGGCATCGGCCGCAAGTCCGAGAAATGGGTTCCGCTACTCGAGGTGAAGACCCCCGTGATCCCGGCGAAGTTGCTGAACACCGCAGGGATCGTCGGTGCGGCGATGGCGTCCAAGCGCACCTGATCCACCGCGGTTCCGCCTCGTTGACCGCAGGTGAATGCGGGCGGAGCGACCGAATCGTTACAATGGGGGCCCGGCGTCGATACGCCGGACCAGACGCCGGACCACCTCGCCCCCGGACGCCTCAGCTGCCACCACGCCCCGCACGGCTCGGGACCGGTGGCGTTGCCGCGCCCGAAGGCGACCGCCGGTGCACGAACGGACAGCAGGAAAGGGCGTAAGTGGCAGCGACGCAGACCAGCTCCAGCGCACCGTCGGCAGACGGCGTGGACGGTTCGGCCACCTCGGCGGAGACCCCCGCCAAGAAGACCACCGCCAAGAAGGCAGCCGCGAAGAAGGCCCCGGCCAAGAAGGCCGCGGCGAAGAAGGCCCTGCCAAGAAGGCGGCGGCCAAGAAGGCCCCCGCCAAGGCCGCGGCGAAGAAGGCTCCGGCGAAGCGCACGGCGAAGAAGGCCGCGGGCAAGAAGGACGCTTCGGCGGCCGGCGCCGAGGATGGTGCGATCGACGAGGACGCCGATGTCGAGCTCGACGGCGATCCCGACCCCACCGACCTCTCCGAGGAAGACATCGCGCTCGACGCGGACGAGGCGAGTGACGACACACCGAGACTCCGGCCGCGAAGAGCGCCGTCACGAAGCCTGCTCCGGCCGACGCCGAGGACGACGAGCCGTCCGAGCAGGACAAGGCCTCCGGCGACTTCGTCTGGGACGAGGAGGAGTCCGAGGCGCTGCGGCAGGCCCGCAAGGACGCCGAGCTCACCGCCTCGGCCGACTCGGTCCGCGCGTACCTCAAGCAGATCGGCAAGGTCGCGCTGCTCAACGCCGAGGAGGAGGTCGAGCTCGCCAAGCGGATCGAGGCCGGCCTGTTCGCCGAGCAGATGATCAACCGCTGGCTCGAGCGCGGCGAGAAGCCCGCCATCGGCATCCGGCGCGACATGAACTGGATCGCCCGCGACGGCAACCGTGCCAAGAACCACCTGCTGGAGGCCAACCTGCGCCTCGTGGTCTCGCTGGCCAAGCGCTACACCGGCCGCGGCATGGCGTTCCTGGACTTGATCCAGGAGGGCAACCTCGGCCTGATCCGCGCGGTCGAGAAGTTCGACTACACCAAGGGCTACAAGTTCTCCACGTACGCCACCTGGTGGATCCGGCAGGCCATCACCCGCGCCATGGCCGACCAGGCCCGCACGATCCGCATCCCGGTGCACATGGTCGAGGTCATCAACAAGCTCGGCCGCATCCAGCGCGAGCTGCTCGAGGACCTGGGCCGCGAGCCCACGCCGGAGGAGCTCGCCAAGGAGATGGACATAACGCCGGAGAAGGTGCTGGAGATCCAGCAGTACGCGCGTGAACCGATCTCCCTCGACCAGACCATCGGTGACGAGGGCGATTCGCAGCTCGGCGACTTCATCGAGGACTCCGAGGCCGTGGTGGCCGTGGACGCGGTGTCGTTCACGCTGCTGCAGGACCAGCTCCAGTCCGTGCTCGACACGCTGTCCGAGCGCGAGGCCGGCGTGGTCCGCCTGCGGTTCGGTCTCACCGACGGTCAGCCGCGCACGCTCGACGAGATCGGCCAGGTCTACGGCGTCACGCGCGAGCGCATCCGCCAGATCGAGTCGAAGACGATGTCCAAGCTGCGCCACCTCGCGCAGCCAGGTCCTCCGCGACTACCTGGACTAGCAACCAGCTCGATGGCCCACGGCGCTCGTGATCGCACGCGATCACGGGAGCGTCGTGGTTGTCATGCGGATTTCTCCTCGCCCCGCCCCGCGACCCACAGCGGGCCGGTGACCAGCCAGATCACGGTGATCACGCCCAGGGTGCCGAACGTGCCCATGAGCGCCTCGCGCTGCGCGTCGTCCGCCACCGTGTAACCGAGCCCGAGCGACACGGCGCCGGCGATCGCGACGGCGCCCAGCCACCGGTAGAAGTCCGACCACTCCTTGCTGGTGCGCTCCGGCCCCAGCTTCGGCACCCGGCGCGGCGCGGGCGCCGGCGAAGCGGTGGGCGAAGCGCTCGTCGGCCCAGGTGATCATCCGGTGCCCGAACATGACGGTGCAGCCCAGGTAGATGCCCGCCAGCCGGTGCGCGAATCCACCTCGCCGCCGCGGAACAGGTCCAGCGCCACGGCGACGATGAGCACCAGGTCGAGCACCGGTACCAGCGCGAGCGCCACCATCCCGGCCCGGCGGGCCCGCAGGACGTAGCGCAGCGTCAGACCGCCCAGCACCAGCACCCAGAATCCGATCTCGCAGCCGGCGATGGTCCACACCACGGGGTTGTTCAGTTCGTCCATGCGGTCCAGCCTGACGGGGCCGGGGCGCACCGTCGTCCCACCAACGGCGCGCCGCGCGTCCCCGTTCGGCGGACCCGCGGCCACCCGGACTGTGTTGGAATGGGCGCATGGATTCGCCCCGGCGCTCGTGGACCTCGGAGTACGCCGCGGTCCCCGCGGTGGGGATCACCGTGGTGGGCGTCCTGCTCTGGATCGCGGACGGCTGGACGATCCGTAGTGAGACCGAGCACTTCTACCCGTGGGAGGTGAAATTCGCCCTGCTCTGCGGGGCGCTGGCGATCCAGTTGCTCGCCGGAACCGGCCCGCGGCGGCCTTCGGCCTGATGCTGGCGCTGGTGGCCTGGGACTTCGCATTCGGCCCGTCGGTGGTGCTGTGGATCGCGTTGTCGGACGTGATCTACCTCGCGGTCGCGACCGGCTCGGACCGGCTGCGGGACGTGGTCGCGTGGTCCGTCGCCGCCCTCACGCTCGTGCTGTGCCTCGGGGCGGCGGTCGTCGGGGGACTCAAGGGCGGGATCTACACGACGCTCGTCCTCACGGCGGTCCTGTGGTCCCCCATCGGGTACGGCCGCGCGGTGCTCGCCTACCGCAAGCTCGCGGAGGCCGAGCGGGCGGAGGGCGAGGCGCGTCGCGCGAACGCCCTCGCCGACGAGCGCCGGCGGCTGGCGCGCGAGCTCCACGACACGGTGGCCGGGCACCTGTCGGCGGTCGCGATCCTCTCCGACGCCGCGCAGCGCGCCCCGGGCGATCCCGCTGTCCTGCAGTCGATCCGGTCGGGCAGCCTCGCGGCGCTCGAGGAGATGCGGGCCACGATCAACCTGCTCACCTCCCCCGGCGACGCCGCGGTGCGCACCACGCTGGAGTCGCTCGAGCCGCTGTTGGAGAGCGCGGAGGCGGCGGGCGGGTCCGTCGCGCTGCGCCTGCCCGACGGGCCGCTGCCCACTGCGGTCGAGGCCGTGCTCACCCGCATCCTGGGCGAGGTGATCGCCAACGCCACCAAGCACGCGCCGGGCGCGCCGCTGGAGGTCGCCGTCGACGTCGATTCCGAGGAGCTCACCATGACGGCCAGTAATCCCCTGCCCGGTGTCCCGTGGACCGAGGGCTCCGGGAACGGATTGAGCAACATCGCCTTCCGCGCGGAGTCGGTCGGCGGGTCGGCGGTGTCCGGTCCGCACGACGGCCTCTGGGTGGTCCGGGCGACGGTGCCGATGCGGGTCGCGCCGTGACGGTCACCGTCGTCCTGGCGGACGACCACGCGGCCATCCGGGCCGGGCTGCGTCTGCTCCTCGAGTCGTCCGGGGAGGTGCGTGTCATCGGGGAGGCGGCCGACGGTGCCGCCGCCCTACGGCAGGCCCGGGCCCTGCGGCCCGACGTGGTGGTCATGGACGTGCGCATGCCGCGAGTGGACGGCCTCGCGGCCACCGCGTCGGTGGTGGCAGAGACCGACAGCGCGGTCCTCGTGCTCACCACGTTCGACCTGGACGAGTACGTGCTCGGCGCGCTCGCGGCGGGGGCCAGCGGGTTCCTCCTGAAGTCGGCGGGGGGCGACGAGCTGATCCGCGCGGTGCGGGCGGTCGCCGAGGGCGACGCGGTGCTCGATCCCAAGGTCACGCGCGCGGTGATCGCCGCGCTCCCCGCGCGGCGGCGCCGTCGACCCCGGACCTGTCGGGTCTCACCGATCGCGAGCGGGACGTGCTGGCGGGGCTCGGCGGCGGCCTGTCGAACCAGCAGATCGCGCGCCGCCTGGACATCGGCGAGGCGACGGTGAAGACCCACGTCTCGCGGGTGCTGATGAAGCTGGGCGTGCAATCGCGGGTCCAGGCCGCGGTGATCGCCGTCCAGGCGGGCCTGGACTCATGATGCCGTCCAGGCGGGCCTGGACACATGAAGCCGTCCAGGCGGGCCTGGAGCAGCCACGCGCTCAGGCGAGGCGAGCCTGGACGAGCCGGACGCTGGGCTCCACTGCGCGGGCGGCGACGGGGCCGATCACTGCCATGAGCAGCACATAGGCGGTGGCGAGTGCGGCCAGTTCGCCCTCGACGGCACCCGAGGCGACGGTCAGCCCGGCGATCACGATGGAGAACTCGCCGCGGGCCACGAGCCCGGCTCCGGCGCGGGCGCGGCCCATCCGCCGGATACCCTCGCGCCGGGCGGCCCACCACCCGGTCGCGACCTTGGTGCCGGTGGTGACCACTGCGAGCACGACCGCCCAGCCGAGGACGGGTGGGATGGAGCGCGGGTCGGTGTTGAGACCGAACACCACGAAGAACATCGCCGCGAACAGGTCCCGCAGAGGCTCGAGCAGTTTCGTGGCGGAGTTCGCGGTGGTCCCGGAGATCGCGATGCCCAGCATGAACGCGCCCACGGCCGCGGACACCTGCAGCGCGGCGGCGATGCCGGCCACCAGCAGCGCGGAGCCCAGCAGCATCAGGAGGAACACTTCGCGGTCCTCGCTGTGCACCACGCCGGACACGATCCGGCCGTGCCGCAGCGCCACCCACAACACCAGGGTGATCACGACGAGCGCGATCACCAGCGCCTGGAGGCCGCCCCAGAACCCGACGCCCGCGAGCAGGGCGGTGAGGATCGGCAGGTAGGCCGCCATCGTCAGGTCCTCGAACACGAGCACCGACAGGATGACCGGGGTCTCCCGGTTGCCGAGCCGCCCCAGGTCGGTGAGCAGTTTCGCGGCGATCCCGGAGGACGAGATGTAGGTGACGCCGGCCAGCGCGAGGGCTCCGACGGGCCCCCACCCGAGCAGTAGCGCCACGATCGCGCCCGGGATCGCGTTGAGCGCGATGTCCATCAGGCCGGCGGGCCACGAGCGGCGCAAGCCGGAGACGAGTTCCGGTGCGGTGTACTCCAATCCCAACAGCAGGAGCAGGAGTACCACGCCGATCTCGCTCGCGATGTGGCTGAATTCGGACGCCTCGCCGAGGTCCACGAAGCCACCGGTGCCGAACGCCAGCCCGCCCAGCAGGTACAGCGGGATCGGCGACATGCCGAACTTGCCCGCTACGCGCCCCAGCACGCCGAGCGCGAAGAAGACGCCGCCGAGCTCGATCAGCGGCAGCGCGGTGCTGTTCACCCCGCGCAGCCTCAGCCGTGGGCGAGGATCTTGGCGGCCTCGTCGAGCCCCTCCGACGTGCCGACCACCACCAGCACGTCGCCGGCGGTGAACGTGAACGAGGGGCCGGGCGACGGGTGGACCTGGCCGGCCCGCATGACAGCGACGATCGAGACCTTGGTGCGGGTGCGCATCTGGGTGGACCCCAGAGTGCGGCCGTCGTACGGCGCGCCCTCATCGATGGGGATCTGCCGGGTGTGCACGCCGGGCACGTCGCGGTGCTCCTCCTGCAGCTGTGCGACCAGTTGCGGCGCCCCCAGCAGGCTGCCCAGGACCGCAGCCTCCTCGTTGCTGAGGAGTACCTGGTCACGACACGCGTCGGGGTCACCCTCCTCCGAGACTATGAGGTCCACGGAGCCGTCCCGCCGGGTGATCACCCCGATCCTGCGGCCGTCCGGCAGCCCGAAGTCCTTCCGGACCCCGATACCCGGCAGAGGAGTCACCTCGACGTTCACGTCCGCCACAGTAGACCTCGGAATCGGTTCCGCGGCCGGGCGTCCGGTATGTCGGTTTCGCGCCGCCCGGTATCAAAGAGGGTTGACCTAGACCTTAGTTCAGGTTGTGTACTGGATCCGTTCCAGAAACCTGAAGGAGAGAAGCAATCATGACCGTCCTCGACACCCCCGCCCGGCGTACGATCGGGCTCTCCCGCACGACTGCGGTGCTCGGCACCGTCGTCCTGGCGCTGGCCGCCAACCTGCTGCTGTGGCTCGTCGGTCTCGCCGCCGGCGGCGGCTTCCTGATGACCGACGCGAACGGCGTCCGCGCCTCCGTCGCCCCCGGCGGCGTCGTCCTCATGACCGTGGTGCCGCTCGCCGTCGGCATGACCGCCGCGGTGCTGCTGTCGAAACCGTGGGCACCGGTCCTGCGGGTGGCCGCCGTGATCGGCGCGGCCGCCTCGCTCGGCACGATCGCCGGCACGCTGGCCGCGGACTTCGACGGTGCCTCGACCGTCACGCTCTCGCTGATGCACGTCGTGATCGCCGTGCTGCTCGTCGCGGCGCTGGAGGCCCTGTACCGCCGCATCCGGTGATCCGGCGGAGGATCCGCGCCCTCGCCCCCTCACCGGGCGAGGTGCGGATCCAGTCTGGTGGACGCCGGATCGATCACGTCGTCCAGCTCGAAGGTGGTGGCCGCGTGCAGGGCCCGCCCGCGCTGGTACGCCAGCGAGAGCAACTGATCGAACAGCACCTGCCGGGCCGCCTCGTCGGGGGCCGCGGCGAGTTCCTTGCTGAACCCGAGCCGCACGGCGCCCTCCAGGCCCATGCCGCCGATCTCACCCGTGGGCCAGGCGACCGTGAACTGGGGCGCGTGGAACGAGCCCCCGGTCATCGCCATCGCCCCGAGTCCGTAGCCCTTGCGCAGCACGATCGCGCCGATCGGCACCGTCAGGCGCGCGCCGAGCACGAACAGCCGGGAGAACCTCCGCACCGTCGCCTGCTCCTCCGCCTCCGGGCCCACCATGAACCCGGGGGTGTCGCACAGCGAGATCACCGGGAGCCCGTGCGCCTGCGCCAGTTCCAGGAAGTCGGCGAGCTTGTCGGCGGCCTCCGCGTCGATCGCGCCACCCAGGTGCCGGGTGCTGTTGGCGATCAGCGCGTACGGCACGCCCTCGATCCGCACCAGCGCGTTCACGACGCCGACGCCGTAGTCGCGGCGCAGCTCCAGGGTCGAATCGACGTCCACGATCGCGGCGATCGCCGCGCGCACGTCGTAGGCCCGCAGCCGGTTCTCCGGGACCACGTGCCGCGCCTCCCGGGGATCGGGCGCCGACCATCCCTCGACGGGGCCGGCAAAGTACCCCAGGCAGGTCCGCGCCAGGCCCACGGCGTGCGCCTCGTCGGTGGCCACCACATGCACCACGCCGTTGCGGCGCTGCACGTCGATCGGGCCGACCGCCTCGGGCGGGAACTCGCCCAGCCCGCCTCCCGAGATCATGGCGGGGCCGCCCATGCCGATGTTGGCGTCCGGTGTCGCGATGATCACGTCGCACACCCCGGCGAGCGCGGCGTTGCCCGCGAAGCAGCGGCCGGAGACGACCGCGATCAGCGGCACCTGCCCGCGCAGCGCACCGAGCGACCGGAACGTCGGCACGTCCAGCCCCGCCACGATGTCGAAGTCGGTGTCGCCGGGGCGGCCGCCGCCGCCCTCGGCGAACAGCACGACGGGCATGCGACGCCGGGTCGCGATGTCGAGCAGCCGGTCGGTCTTGGCGTGGTTGCGCCAGCCCTGCGTCCCCGCCATCACGCTGTAGTCGTACGAGATCACCATGACCTCGACGCCGTCGATCCGGGCCGGACCCCCAATCAGGCCGTCGGCCGGACCGGTCGCGATCAGGTCCTCCTCGGAACGGCGGGCTCGCTGCGCCGGGAGCACGAGCGCCCCGTACTCCGCGAAGCTGCCCTCGTCGACGAGATCGGCGATGTTCTCCCGCGCCGTGCGCCGGCCGATCCGGTGCCGCTTGGCCACGGCCGCCTCGCGCCCCTCGTCCAGGGTCGCGCGGTGCCGCTCCCGCACCTCGTCGAGATCGGCCCTGGGCCGGTCGGGATCGAGGGCCGCGGCCCCGTCATCGCCGACGGCGCCCTCGCCGGACGGCCGATAGGTGAGGAGCGTGGCGCCGGCGGACACCGTCCGACCCGGTCGCACGAGCACCTCCTCGACGACCACGGGCATGGTCAGTGCCTGCTCGTGCTCCATCTTCATCGCCTCGAGCACCACGAGGGCGGTGCCGGGCGCGCAGTCGGCGCCCGGCTCGGCCACGGCGACGACGGTGCCCGTCAGGGTCGCGGTGAGCACGTCACCGTCGAGATCGCCGAGCTCGGGGGCCGGTTCCGGTGCCGCGGCGGCGGGCACCAGGTCCGCGAGCCGGCGCGCGAGGTACCCGGTGTCGACGGGGCCGGACCGGAACTCGGCGTCGGTGAGCACGGCGCGCAGGAGCGCGAGATTGGTGCCCGGGCCGTCGACCACGAACTCGTCCAGCGCCGCGTCGGCCTTGGCGTACGCCCGCGCCGGAGTCGCCGCGCGCACGATCACCTTGGCCAGCAGCGAGTCGTACCGCGCGGAGGTGTTCAGGCCGGGGCGCCCGTAGCCGTCGACGCGCACGCCGGGCCCGGTGGGCGGCGTGTAGCCGGTGAGGGTCCCGGCGGTCGGGACGACGGTGCCGTCGGCGGTTGGGGTCTCGAGGTTCACGCGGGCCTGGATCGCAGTGCCCGTCGCCGCGGCGGGAGCGCCGATGACGACGCCGTCGCGGCACCCGATCGCCGCGGGCAGCCCCAGGTCGTCGAGCGATGCTCCCTCGGCCAGCGCGAGCTGCGCGGCCACCAGGTCAACTCCCGTCACCTCCTCGGTCACGGTGTGCTCCACCTGGATCCGCGGATTCACCTCGAGGAAGACCGCGGCGTCGTCGCGCACCAGGAACTCGACGGTGGCGAGGCCGCGGTAGCCCGCGGCGGCCGCGAGCCGGGCGGCGTCGCCGTGCAGCCGTGCGCGCAGGGCATCGCTCAGAGCCGGCGCCGGGGCGACCTCGATCAGTTTCTGGTTGCGCCGCTGCACGCTGCAGTCACGGTCGCCGAGCGCGAGCGCGGCGGTACCGTCGCCCACGACCTGTACTTCGATGTGGCGGGCCCCGGTCAGCAGCTCCTCCGCGAACACCCGCCCGTCTCCGAACCCCAGTTCGGCCTCGGAAACGCAGGAACGGTATGCGGATTCGAGTTCGGTGTCGAAACCGGGGCCCGGGCGCACGGCGCGCATGCCGCGCCCACCGCCGCCGGCGACCGCCTTGATCATCACGCCGGTCGGATGGTCCGCGGCGAACGCGCGGACGGCGTCGAGGTCCACGCCGCCGGGCGTCGCGGCGGGCACGGGGACGTCCGCGGCAACGGCGGCGGCCCGCGCGGCCGCCTTGTCGCCGAAGGTGCGCAGCGCCGCCGGATCGGGCCCGACGAACGTCAGTCCCGCCGTCGCGCACGCGGTGGCGAAGTCGGCGTTCTCGGCGAGGAACCCGTAGCCCGGGTGCACCGCGTCGGCGCCGGATTCGGCGGCGGCCGCGAGGACGGCGGCCTGGTCGAGGTAGGCGGCGGGGCCGCTTCCGGGCAGCGCCACCGCGGTGTCGGCGGCGCTCACGTGCGGGGTGTCCGCGTCGTCGGCGGCGTACACGGCCACCGTCGGGACACCCGACTCGCGGGCCGTGCGGATGACTCTCAGCGCGATCTCGCCCCGGTTGGCGATGAGCAGTTTCACTTCGTCTCCCCCAGTTCCGCGGCGAGCGCGTTCGCGCGCTCGAACAGATCTCCCTTGCGCACCTTGCCCGTCGCGGTCATCGGCAGGCCGTCCACCACGACGAAGTCCGGGACCTTGTACCCGGCCATGTTGCCCCGCGCCCACGCCGTGAGCTCGGCCGCGGCCACCGGTGCGGCGGCCACGACGAACGCGAGCGGCACCTGACCGCGCCGCGCGTCCGGCCGCGGCACCACCGAGACCTGCGCCACCGCCGGGTGGTGCCGCAGCAGCGCCTCCACTTCGGACGGGAACACCGACATCCCGTTGACCTTGATCATCTCCTTGGTGCGGGCGAGGTAGTGCACGGCGCCCCACTCGTCGATCTTCCCCACGTCGCCCGTGTGCAGCCAGCCGTCGCGGATCGCCTCGGCGGTCGCGTCGGGCCGGCGGTGGTACGCCGTGAGGATCGACTGGCTGCGCACCACGATCTCCCCGCTCTCCCCGATCGGGACCGGCGCACCGTCGGCATCGACGATCAGGATGTCCGTGCCGGGCACGGGAAGCCCGCAGAACACCGGGTCGGCGGTGAGGTCCCGGTCTCCGTCCTGGAAGCCCAGCGTGAAGGTGTCGGCGGTGTGCGTCTCGGTCATGCCGTACGACGCCTCCCGCAGCACGCTGCCCGTCGCGGCGCGCCAGCGCTCCCGCACCTCGGGCGTCAGCTTGAGCACGAACGAGACGGCCAGCGGGTTGACGACGCTGCGCAGCGCGGCACCGTCGAATCCCGGAAGGTCCAGCAGCTCGACGTAGTTGTCCACGGTGGCCACGGTGTCGGTCACCCCGTGCCGAGCGATGAGCGCAGCCGCGCAGGCCGGGTCCCAGCGGGACATGAGCACCACGGTCTGGCCGTTGATGAGCGGCTTGAGGATGCCGAAATCCTCACCGGCGATCCAGAACACGGGGAGGAAGTTCAGGCTGACGGGGCCGGGGTCGCCGATGCGGCTGCCGCCGGCGAGGGTGGCGGTCGCGGCGGTGTACGCCATGTGCCGTTGCGTGTGCTCGCACCCCTTGGGCAGGCCGGTGGTGCCGCCGGTGTAGTTGAGGGCGGCCAGCGCGTCGGGGTCCGCGGCCCGCCCCGGCGCGCGCTCGGCCGCGGCGACGCGGTGCCAGTCGCTGCGCGGGTCGGCCGCGGTGTCGAACGGGACGGGCAGGTCGGTGGGCGCGGTCAGCATGTCGCCGAGGGCCGTGGCGAGGACTGTGTGCACGTCCGTCTCGGCCCGGACCGATTCGACCAGATCGAGCAGATCCGTCTGCGCGAGCAGCACTCCCACGCGGGCGTCCTCCAGCTCGTGCTGCAGTTCGCGCCCCTTGAGCAGCGGATTGACGGGCACGTGGACCGCGCCGAGCTTGAGGATGCCGAGCATGGCGATCGAGAACTGCGGGCAGTTGCCCAGGTACACGCCCACCGCGTCGCCGGGCCGCACGCCGAGGGCGGCGAGGAGACCGGCGAACCGGTCCGCGAGCTCGTCGAACTCCGCGTAGGTGACCTCCCGGCCGTAGAACGCGATGGCGACCGCCCCGGGTCGCTGCTCGGCCCAGTGCCGCAGGTGCGCCGTCATACTCGGCGCGCCCGCCGGATACTCGACGGTGCGCGGCACCTGCGCCGGCCAGTTGGCCTCGCGCAGCGCGCGGACCTCGGCTGCGGCGACATCGAGTGCGGCGGCGGTGCTGGCGGTCATGACGGTGGTCTCCTTCTTCGGTCAGCTGGGTGCGAAGCCGACCAGTCGTTCAGTGATGCGGATCTGATCCGCGATGAAGCGCTCGCGTTCGGCCGCGCTGCCGCGGGCCACGCGCTTCGCGCCGTGGTGGATGGTGTCGTTGAGGATCCGCACCAGTTCCGCGGGGGGCAGGCACAGGTCGACGGTGCCCGGGTCCAGCGCGGCCAGGTAGTTGGTGTACCGGCGGTGCGTGCGCCGCATCGTCCGGTCCCAGATCTCCGCGACGTCCTCGCGGACGGGAGCCATGGCGTCGAACAACGACACCAGGCTCCCGTTCGCGAAGACCGCGTCGGCGTACGCGTGGATGGTCGCGGCGATGACCTCACGCGGATCGCCGGTGTCCATGCCCTCGAGGGACTGCGCCGCTTCGAGCTCGGCCCCCACGCGGTCGACCAGCGCCAGCAGGATCTCGTCCTTCGAGCGGAAGTACGCGTAGAACGTGGGGCGCGAGGTCTGGGCGCGCGCCGCGATGAGTTCCACGGTGGTGGCCGAGTACCCGAGGTCGTCGAAGCATTCGGCCGCCGCCTGCACCAGTTCCTCCCGCCGGGCACCGCCGGCGTCCTTGCGGCTGGCGCGGGCCCGCTCCTGCGATTCGCTGATCGTCACGCTCACGAGTCTGCTCGGCTCCGCTCACACCTTCAAGGACGCCGGCAGCGGGTCACGCGGCGACCGGGACGCCGGGTACTGCCTCCGGATCCTCCCGCACCGCCTTGCCGTTCGTCTCCTTGAGGAAGTAGGCGCTGGCGAAGGTCACGAGGCCCATGGCCGCGAGGTACACCGAGACGAACGTGCTGGACTGGGTCTCGGCGATGATCGCGGTCATGATGAGCGGCGCGACGCCCGAGACCGCGACCGCCGCGAGCTGGTAGGCCATCGAGGCACCCGAGTAGCGGATGCGCGGCTCGAACAGTTCGGCCATGAACGCCGCCAGCGGGCCGTACGTGAGCGACTGACCGATGCTCGAGACGAACATCGCGACCAGCAGGAGCGCCGTGTTGGTGGTCTCCGCGAGCCAGAAGAACGGGAACGCCCAGGCGATCAGGACCACTGCGCCGATCAGGATGAGCGGCCGGCGACCGACGCGGTCGGAGATCCCGCCCGTGGCCATGATGACCAGCGGCATGACGACCGAGGTGGCCAGGACGCACATCAGAATCGTGTTACTGCTCATCCCGAGCCCACCCGCGGAGGGCTTCTTGCTGCCGTAGCTCACGAATCCGGCGATGGACACGTAGAAGGCGGAGTTCGTGCCCGCGAGCAGGCCGGCGCCCAGCACGATCTTGCGCCAGTGTCCGCGGATCGCCTCGGACAGCGGAGCCGCGGCCACGGCCTGCTTCTCGGCGTTGCGGGCGGCGACCTCCTTCTGCAGCGCCAGGAACTCGGGCGAGTCCTCGACCTTGCGGTGGATGTACATCACCACGGGCACCAGCACGGCGCTGGCCCAGAACGGCACGCGCCAGCCCCAGCTGAGGAAGGCCGCGTCGTCCAGGACGCCGTTCATCGCGATCATCATCACGTTGCCCATCAGCAGGCCGAGCGGCACACCCATCTGGCCGAAGGTCCCGGCGAACCCGCGCTTCTTCGGGCCGGCCGACTCGGTGAGCAGCAGGACGACGCCGCCCCACTGGCCGCCGCAGGCGAGGCCCTGCACGAAGCGCAGGCTCACCAGCAGAATCGGCGCCAACGAGCCGATCGCGGAGGCGGTCGGGAGGCAGCCGATCAGGAAGGTGGCGGCCCCCATCGCCGTGAGGCACCAGATGAGCATCGGCTTGCGACCGATCTTGTCGCCGTAGTGGCCCGCCAGGATGCCGCCGAGCGGGCGAGCGACGAAGCCGACGGCGAAGGTGGCGAACGCCATCAGCGTGCCCATGAGCGGCGACAGGTCCGGGAAGAACACCTTGTCGAACACCAGGGCCGCGGCGGTGCCGTAGATGAAGAAGTCGTACCACTCGATCGAGCTGCCGATCAGCCCGGCGGCGAGCAGCTTGCCGTGCTTCGTACGCGTCTCGACCGCACCGGTCGCACTGGTCTGTGTCATGGATAACCCTTCGGCCTCGTCTGTGATCCCCGACACAGAATGCTTGACGTTGACGTTGGTGTCAAGAGATTTCAGAAAATTTCTAAGCGCTTGCTTACGCAGGTGGTCGGGGTTTCCGGCCGGCCCAGCCGGTTCCGCGCCCCGCGCACCGTCGATCCCGTACAAAGAGGACATGGCACTGAACGAACCCGATTTCCCGTCCGCGAACGGCCGCGACACCGTCCACGCCTGGATCTACGCGCCGGTGCGGCCACCCGCGCGATCGTGCAGGTGATCCACGGGCTCGGCGAGCACTCCCGCCGCTACCTCCGCCTGATCACGACCCTGCTCGACGCGGGGTTCGTCGTTGCGGCGCACGACCATGCGGGCCACGGCGCGACCGCGATGAACTCGGGCGTGTGGGGCGACGCGGGCGACGGCGCGGACCGCGTGCTGGTGGCCGACGCCGCCGCGCTGCGCGCCACGGCCCGCGAGATGTATCCGGACCTGCCGTACATGGTCTTCGGGCACTCGATGGGATCGATGATCGCGCGCGGGCTCGTCGCTCAGGAGCCCGAGGGCGTCGACGGCCTGATCATGTGCGGCATCGCCGCCCAGATCTCCGGGATCGACGGCGTGGTGGATCGGACCGCTCTCGCCGCGGAGCCCGACCAGGCCGGGCCGGCGCCGGCGCACTACGTGGTGGACCTGTTCGACGGCTTCGTGTCCCGATTCGGCGCGGACGCCGGCCCGACCGACTGGGTAGCACGCGACGCGGACGTGGTGCGCGACCATGCCGTCGACCCGTTCAACAACTTCGGCGCCCCGATGTCGGTCCGCTTCCTCCGCGGCTTCATCGACCTCTACGACACCGCGAACGGCGAGTCGTTCTACGCCGCACTGCGGCCGCAGACCCCGGTCCTGATTCTCGCGGGCGACCAGGATCCGGTGACCAACTACGGCGAGGGCGCCTACCACGTGGCGAACGCCCTCGTCGCATCCGGCCACCCGGATGTCCGCACGCGCGTCTATCCCGGCGTGCGCCACGAGGTGCACAACGAGCCCGAGACCCGCGACGACGTGGCCGCCGAGGTCGTCGGGTTCGTCGAGCGGGTGCTCGGCGGCTAGCCGCGCAGCTCCCGCTTGAGGATCTTCCCGGTGCCGCCCTTGGGCAGCTCGTCCAGGATGTGGACATCCCGGGGGTACTTGTAGGCGGCGAGCCGGTCCCGGCTGAACGCGATGATCGCCTCGGCGTCCGCGGTCGAGCCCGGGCGCAGCACGACGAACGCCACGACCTCCTCACCGAGCCGCTCGTCGGGGCGGCCCACGACCGCGGCCTCGACGACGTCGGGGTGGGCGTAGAGCACCTCCTCGACCTCGCGCGGGTACACGTTGTAGCCGCCGCGGATGACGAGGTCCTTGAGCCGGTCGACGATGAAGAAGTAGCCGTCCTCGTCGCGGTAGCCGAGGTCGCCCGTGTGCAGCCAGCCGCGGCGCAGGGCTTCGGCGGTCGCCTCGGGCCGCTTGTAGTAGCCCTTCATCACATTGTGCCCGCGGACCACGATCTCGCCGATGTTGTCCTCCCCGGGCGGGAGTTCGGCACCGTCGGGATCGACGGCCCGCATCTGCACGCCCCAGATCGGCTTGCCGATCGAGAGCACCTTGCGCTGCTCGGCGCTGATGTTGAAGGTCGCGGTCGACGCGGTCTCGGAGAGGCCGTAGCCCTCCAGGATCGCCAGGCCGGGGAACTTCTCCTCGAATGCCCGGATCACCTCACCGGGGATCGACGCGCCGCCCGAAACCGCGGCGCGCAGGCTGGAGACGTCGCGGCCGGCGAGCTCGACACCGAGGAGCGCCACGTACATCGTGGGCACGCCGGAGAGAACGGTGACACGCCGGCGCGCGATGACGTCGACGACGGCCTCGGCCTCGAAGCGCGGCACCAGTGCCACGGACCCGCCGTAGCGGACCGCGGCGTTGAGCACGCTCGAGAGCCCGAAGACGTGGAACAGCGGCAGCGCGCCGAGCGCCACGTCGTCGTCCCGCATCCCGAACAGCTGCGGCGCGATGGTGCAGTTCATGTACAGCTCGAAGTGGGTGAGCTCGGCGCCCTTCGGCCGGCCCGTCGTCCCCGAGGTGTACAGCAGGACCGCGGTGTCGTCGGAAGCCGTCGGATGGATCTCGCCGGTGTCCGGCTCGGCGAGCAGGTCGGAGAACGGTGCGGCGCCCTCGGGCGTCGGCGCGCCCAGCGGTACCACCAGCACGTCCCGCACCCCGGCCTCGGACGCACCCGCGAGCGCGGCGGCCGCCGAGAAATCGGAGGCGACGAGCACCTTCGCGTCGCTGTCCTCGAGGTGGTACGCCACCTCCCTCGCGGTGAACAGCGGGTTCAGCGGCACCATCGCCAGTCCCGCCTTGAGGATGCCGAAGTACAGCAGGACGAACTCGGGCAGGTTGGGCAGTTGCACCGCCACCTTGTCGCCCGGCTCCAGCCCGCGCGCGAGCAGTGACGCCGCGACGCGGCCCGACTGCTCGTCGACGTCGCGGTAGGCGATCTCCCGGTCGCCGGCGAACAGCAGCGGCGCCGCGGGGGCGGCCAGCGCCGACTCCCGCAGCATGATCGCGAGATTGAAGGACATGCCTACTCCCCGCCAGGACGCGCCGGGGCACGGAGACCAGCATGGTGTCGATCTGATCCTGAGTGACGCCGCGCTCGAGGACGTACGGGAACACGTCCTCGAAGACGTGCGTGTAGTGCCACTGGAGCATGCCCGCCTTGACGTTCGGGTCGATCCAGTCGATGTAGCACGAGGCGTCCTGCGACAGCACGATCTTCTCCGTGTAGCCGCGGCGCACCATCTCGATGAGCGTCTCGTTGCGCGCCTCGAAGGTGGTCTCCAGGTTGATGCCGAAACGGTCGAAGCCCAGCGTGAAGCCGGCGTCGGCCAGCGCCGAGAGGTGAGCGACATCGGTGGAATCCCCACTGTGCCCCAGCACGATCCGGCTCGGGTCCACCCTCCTCGTCGCACATGACCTGCTTCACCAGCAGACCCGTCTCGGAGCCCGGGTGGGTGTGCACGGTGATCGGCACGCCGGTGGCGTTGTGCGCCTTGGCGACCGCGCGCATCACCCGCTCGACTCCCTCGGTCAGGCCGTGATGGTCGATGGCGCACTTGAGCATGCCGGCCTTCACGCCGGTGTCGGCGATGCCCTGCTCGATGTCGCGAACGAACATGTCCACCATGGGATCCGGGAAGTCGATACCCGTCATGGCGGTGAGCGCGGGGCCGCGGTACATGAAGTACCGCGGCACGTCGCGGTACGTGTAGACGCCCGTCGCCGCGACGATCCGCACCGGCGTGCGCTCGGCGACCCGCTGGATCCGCGGGATGTAGCGGCCGAGGCCCACCACCGTCGGGTCGACGATGGTCCGCACGCCGGCGTCGTAGGCCTTCTGCAGTTGCGCGACGGCGTCGTCCACCCGGGCGTCCTCGTCGCCGAAGTCCTCCGGATAGTTCTGCTGGATGTCCGGGGTGAGCACGAAAACGTGTTCGTGCATGAGGGTGACGCCGAGGTCGGCGGCATCGACGTCTCCGGTGACGGTGTGGACGACTCCCATGATTCCTACTTTCCGACGGTGTCTACTTCTCGGGCGGGCGGTTTCGCTCAGGCGGGAGGTCGATCAGGCCCGCGAGCGCGGCGCGGTGCCGCCCCGCGGTTCCGAGTCCGATCTGGTCCGCCTTGGCGCGCTTGAGGTACAGGTGCACCGGCGCCTCCCAGGTCATGCCGATGCCGCCGTGCAGCTGCACCGCCTCCTCAGCGGCGCGCACGGCCAGGTCGGAGCAGTACGCGGCGGCCACGGCCACGGCGATCGCCGTCTCCGGGTCCTCCGGCCCCAGCTCGGCCAGCGTGACGGTCGCCGACCGCGCCGCCGCGGCAGCCGATTCCGCGTCCGCGTACAGCTCGGCCAGGCGGTGCTTGATGGCCTGGAATCCGCCGACGACACGCCCGAACTGCTTGCGCTGCTTCAGATACTCGACCGTGGCGGCAACGCACCAGCGGGCGACGCCGGCCTGCTCCGCGGCGAGGAGCGCGGCGCCGGTGAGCAGTCCCGCGCGGACGGCGGCGGCACCGTCGGCGGACAGCAGCGTGCCTTCGGCACCGTCGAAGGTCACGTCCGCGACCTGCCGCGTCATGTCCAGCGACGACACCGGCGTGATCCGGACCTGTACGGCGTCGAACGAGTACAGGGCCCCGTCGTCCCCCAGAGCGAGCAGCAGGTCCGCACCGATCGCGCCCGCCACCGATCGAACGGTGGTCGTGCGGCCCGCCACCGGGAACCCCGCGAGCATCCCGTGCGGGTCCACGGAGAACGGGACGAGCAGCGCGGCCGTCCGTTCGCCGGACGCGAGAGTCGCCGCGAGATCGTTCGCGCCGGCGGCCACGACGACAGTCGCCGCGATACCGGCGGAGGTGAGGAACGACGAAGCCGCGCAGGCGGATCCGAGTTCCTCCGCGACCCCGCCCGCAACCGCGGCTCCGGCGTCCGCTCCGCCGTGTTCCTCGGGGACCAGCAGGCCGGCGACGCCCATCTCGGCGAGATCCACGTCGATCCCGGGCGCCCGAGATCCGTCGTACGCCGCGATCAGGTCCAACGGTGCCGTCCGCTTCGCCAGCAGATCGGCGACCGCGGCGCGGAGGTCGTCCTCCACGTCGGTCGGTAGCAGGTGCGGGGTGAAGCTCATTTGGGCACGTCCTTCCACGGCAGGTCCTTGTCGACCCGGTGCTCCGGCGGCAGGCCTAGTACGCGCTCCGCCACGATGTTCTTGAGGATCTCCGAGGTACCGCCCTCGATGGAGTTGCCCTTGGCGCGCAGGTACCGGTACCCGGCGTCGCGGCCGTAGAAGTCGACCCGGTCGGGGCGGACCATCGTCCAATCGCCGTACCGCAGGCCGTCCGCGCCGAGCAGCTCCAGCTCGAGGCCGGAGAGCTTCTGGTTGAGCCGCGCGAAGGAGAGCTTCATCGCCGCGCCCTCGGGACCGGGCTGGCCCGACGCCAGCTTCTGCCCCAGCCGGGTGGCAGTGACGCGAGCGACCTCGCTGTCCACCCACAGGCGCAGCAGGTCGTCGTGCAGGTCCGGCGTGCGCAGCTCGGGCCGCTCGCGCCAGGTCTTCGCGACGACGCCGATCATGCCGTCCTCGCGCTGCGCCGCGCGGCCGCCGATGGCGACGCGCTCGTTGTTGAGCGTGGCGTTCGCGACCTGCCAACCCTGCCCCACCGCACCGAGGCGGTGCGCGTCCGGGATGCGGACACCTTCGAGGAAGACCTCGTTGAACTCCGCCTCGCCGGTGATCTGCCGCAGCGGCCGCACGTCGATGCCCGGGTCGGACATGTCGCACAGGAAGTACGTGAGGCCCTTGTGCTTCGGCTGATCCGGGTCGGTGCGAGCCACCAGGATCGCCCACTGCGCGTTGTGCGCTCCGGACGTCCAGACCTTCTGGCCGGTCACTATCCAGTCGTCACCGTCGCGCACGGCCCGCGTCGCCAGCCCCGCCAGGTCGGAGCCGGCGCCGGGCTCGCTGAACAGCTGGCACCAGATCTCCTCACCCGTCCAGAGCGGACGCAGGAAGCGGTCGATCTGTTCGGTGGTGCCGAAGGAGAGGATCGTCGGCGCGGCCATGCCGAGGCCGATCCCGTTCACGTGGCTGCGGTTGTCCGGCGCACCGGCCGCGGCGAACCGTTCGTCGACGGCCCGCTGCAGCGACCGGGACAGGCCGAGGCCGCCGCGCCCCTCGGGGTAGGCGACCCAGGCCAGGCCCGCGTCGTACCGGGCGCGCAGGAACTCCAGCGGATCTGTTGCGGCCGGCGGGTGGGCGGCGAGGAACTCGTCGACCCGCCGCTCCAGCTCCGCGGCGCCCGGCGCCGTCACCGCGCGTGCCTCGCGGCCTGCTTCTTCAGCTCGGCGCGCGCCAGGCTGTTCTTGTGCACCTCGTCGGGGCCGTCGGCGAAGCGCAGCGTGCGGATGCCCGCGTAGGCCTCGGCGAGCGAGAAGTCCTGCGACAGACCGCCCGCGCCGTGTGACTGGATCGCCTTGTCGAGGATCCACTGCACCGTCTGCGGGGTGGCGATCTTGATCGCCTGGATCTCGGTGTGCGCGCCGCGGTTGCCCACGGTGTCCATCAGCCAGGCGGTCTTGAGCACCAGCAGTCGCAGTTGCTCGATCCGCACTCGGGACTCCGCGATCCAGTCCCGGATCACCCCCTGCTCGGACAGCGGCTTGCCGAACGCCGTGCGGCCGGAGACCCGGTCGCACATCATCTCGACGGCCCGCTCGGCGACGCCGATCGACCGCATGCAGTGGTGGATCCGGCCCGGCCCGAGGCGGGCCTGCGCGATGGCGAAACCGTCGCCCTCCTCGGCGATCAGGTTGCTCGCGGGAACGCGGACGTCGGTGAAGCGGAGCTCGGCGTGGCCGCCGTGACTGTGGTCGTCGTAGCCGAAGACCTCCATGCCGCGCAGCACCTCGAGGCCGGGGGTGTCCCGCGGCACCAGGATCTGCGACTGCTGGCGGTGCCGCTCGGCGTCGGGCGCGGTCTTACCCATGACGATGAAGATCGCGCAGTTCGGGTTCATGGCGCCCGTGATCCACCACTTGCGCCCGTTGATCACGTACTCGTCGCCGTCGCGGACGATCGACAAGCCGATGTTGGTGGCGTCCGAGCTGGCCACGTCGGGCTCGGTCATCGCGAAGGCCGAGCGGATCTCGCCGTTCAGCAGCGGCGTGAGCCACTTCTCCTTCTGCTCCGCGGTGCCGAACTCGTTGAGTACCTCCATGTTCCCTGTGTCCGGGGCGGCGCAGTTGAACACGGCCGGCGCGAGATGCAGGCTGCGGCCCGTGATCTCGGCGAGCGGTGCGTACTGCAGGTTGGTCAGCCCGGCACCGTTCTCCCCGGGCAGGAAGAAGTTCCAGAATCCGCGGCTGCGGGCCTCCGTCCGAAGCTCCTGCAGCACGGGGACACTGTCCCAGGCCCAACGGTCGTCCAGCTCGGTCAGCTGGCGATGGAAGGTCTCCTCCGCCGGGTACACGTGGCTGTCCATGAAGTCGTTGACCTGCCCGATCAACTCCTGTGTCTTGGCGTCGTACGCGAATTCCATGTCAGTTCTCCTTGAGTGCCGAAAGCCCGGCGTCGAGCAGCGGATCCACGGCGGCGCCGGCCTCCGCGAAGCCCTCGCCCACGGTCTGGCCGTTGACGTAGCGGTAGTGGATGCCCTCGACGATGCCGGCGAGCTTGAAGCTGGCGAGGGCGATGTAGAAGCCGAAGTCCCCGAGGTCGCGGCTGGACGCCGCGGCGTAGCGGTCGATGATCTGCTGCTCGCTGAGGAAGCCGGGGGCTTCCGTCACATCGCTCACCGTGGTTGCGGAGAGCTTCGCGAGGCGGCCGTAGACCACCATCAGCGCGAGATCGGTCAGCGAGTCGCCGATGGTCGCGAGCTCCCAGTCGATGACGGCGGCGGGCAGGTCGGCGGGCGACACGAGCACGTTGTCCAGCCGGTAGTCGCCGTGGACGATGCCCGGCGCGGAGTCGGCCGGGACCCGCGCGGAGAGCGCGCGATACAGCTCGTCCACCTTCGGTAGGTCGCGGGTCTTCGCCGCCTGGAACTGCTTGTTCCACCGCCCCACCTGCCGGCCGAGGAAGCCCTCGGGCCTGCCGTAGTCAGCGAGGCCCACGCTCGCCGGATCCACGTGGTGCAGGTCGACGAGGGTGTCGACGAGGCGTTCCGAGATGGCCCGGGTGCGCGCCTCGCCGAGGGCGACGAGCTCGCTCGCACGCCGGTAGGGCACACCGTCGATCTCGCTCATGACGTAGAACGGAGCGCCCAGCACCTCGGGGTCGTCGCAGAACGCGTACATGACCGGCACGGGCACACCCGTGCCGCCGAGGGCCGACATCATGCGGTACTCGCGGCTCATGTCGTGGGCCGTCGCCAGGAGCTTGCCGACCGGCGGGCGGCGCAGGATCCAGGACGAGGCACCGTCGGAGATGCGGTACGTGAGGTTGGACTTGCCGCCCGCCACGAGGACGGCGGAGAGGTCGGACCCCGCGCCCTCGACGTGCTGCGGGAGCCAGCGGCCGAGGACGTCGAGGTCGAGCCCCGGGTGCTGCTCGCTCATCAGAACACCACCACCGAGACGGTCTCGGCGACGCAGGCGGGGCGATCGCCGCCCTCGCGCTCGATCGTCACCCGGGCCACGACCTGCTGCCCGCCGCCACCGGGGGTCACCGAGACCAGCTCGACCCCCGCCCGGACGCGCGAGCCCACCGGCACCGGCGAGGGGAAGCGGATCTTGTTGGCGCCGTAATTCACTCCCATCTTCGTGCCCTCGACGGTGTAGATCTGCCACACCAGCATCGGGATGAGCGAGAGCGTGAGGTAGCCGTGCGCGATGGTCGCGCCGAACGGACCGTCCTTCGCGCGCTCCGGATCGACGTGGATCCATTGGTGATCGCCCGTCGCCTCGGCGAACAGGTCGATCCGCTGCTGGTCGATCTCGAGCCAGTCGCTGTAGCCGAGGTGCTCGCCGACGGCCGCCTGCAGCTCCTCGAGTCCGTTGAGTACCCGCATGTCCGCGCCGCCTACGCCTTGGGCCCGCCGGCCACGTACATGACCTGGCCGGAGACGTAGCCGGCGCCCTCGCTGGCGAAGAAGCTGACGGCGTGGGCGATGTCGGCGGGCGCGCCGACCCGCTGAACGGGGTCTCCTTGGCGACGGCCGCCTTGAAGTCCTCGAAGGTGACGCCCATCCGCTCGGCGGTGGCCTGGGTCATCTCGGTGGCGATGAAGCCCGGTGCCACGGCGTTGGCGGTCACGCCGAACCGGCCGAGCTCGAACGCCAGGGTCTTGGTGAACCCCTGCATGCCGGCCTTGGCGGCGGAGTAGTTGGCCTGGCCGCGGTTGCCGAGCGCCGACGTCGACGACAGGTTGACGATGCGGCCCCAGCCCTCCTTAGTCTGGTGCTTCTGCACCTCGCGGGACATGAGGAAGGCGCCGCGCAGGTGCACGTTCATCACCGAATCCCAGTCCCCCGTGGTCATCTTGAACAGCAGGTTGTCGCGGATGATGCCGGCGTTGTTCACCAGGATGGTCGGCGCACCGAGCTCGTTCGCGACGCGCTCCACGGCGGCGACCACCTTCTCCTCGTCGGCCACGTCGGCGCCGACGCCGATGGCCTTGCCGCCGGTGGCGTTGATCCCGTCCGCGACCTCCCGGCAGGCGGCCTCGTCGAGATCGAGGACCGCGACGGCGTGACCGTCGGAGGCGAGGCGGCGGGCCACCTCGGCGCCGATGCCGCGGGCGGCTCCGGTGACGATGGCGATGCGCTGGGTCATGTGAACTCCTTGTATGTGAATAGGTTTCAGGCGAGCGCGGGGACGAGGTCCCGCAGCGCCGCCCGGGTGGTACCGGGGTCGACGTGGTGCACGCCGTGGATGCCGAGGCGCGCGGCCCCGTCGAGGTTGGGGACGGCGTCGTCGATGAACGCCGCGCGCTCGGGCGACACGCCGATCCGGTCGAGGGCGAGGTGGAAGATCGCGGGATCGGGCTTGCGCAGCCCGACTTCCTCGGAGATCACGACCGCGGCGAACAGGGCCGCGAGACGATCCTTCGGGTACGCCGTGCCGCCGCCCCAGCTGTTGGAGACGAGGGCGACGGTGACGCCCGCCGAACGCAGGTCGGCGGCGAGCTCCCACATGGCCGGGTCGTCCTCGACGCGGGCGAACATCCTGCGCAGCACGCCGTTCGGGTCGACCGGGGCGCCGCTGCGGGTACGCAGCGCCGCCGCGAACGCGGCGTCGAACTCGGCCTCCGGCAGGTCGCCGGTCTCGAGCCGGTGGATCGGGCTGCCCGCCTCGGCGTCGCGGCCGAGCCACGCTTTGAGGGTGGCGGTGAAGAACTCGGGCACGATGTCCTCGTCGGCGATCCAGGCCCTGATGCTGTGCCGCATCGGCACCGTGAGGACGCCTCCGTAGTCGAAGAGCACGGCGTCCACCTCGCGGCCCTCCGCGGGGTTCTCGGTCATGCGTCCGCCTGGTAGACGACGCGACCCACGGTCGTCCCGTCCGCGAGGCGCTGCAGGCCGTCGGGGACGGCGTCGAACGGGAGCCGCTCGGACACCAGCGGATTCACCAGGCCCCGATCGGCGAGAGCGGTGAGCTCGGCGTGACACTGCCGCACGGCCGCCGGGTCGAACCGGTTGTACAGGCCCCAGTGCAGGCCCACGATCGAGTAGTTCTTGATGAGCGCGTGGTTGAGCGCGGCCTCCTGGATGGCGCCGCCGGCGAAGCCGATCACGAGGATCCGGCCCTCGAACGCGATGCACTTGGTGGAGCGCTTGTAGGTGTCGCCGCCCACCGGGTCGTAGATCACGTCGGCGCCACGGCCGCCGGTCTCCGCCTTGACGACCTCGACGAAGTCCTGGGTGTGCCGGTCGATCACCACGTCGGCGCCCAATGCGCGGGCCACCTCGGCCTTCGCCTCGCCGCCGACGACGCCGATGACCTTCGCGCCGGCGGCCTTGCCGAGCTGGATGGCGGCGCTGCCCACACCGCCCGCCGCCGCGTGCACGAGCAGGGTCTCGCCGGCCGCGAGGTTCGCGCGGCGGTGCAGGCCGAACCAGCCGGTCTGGTAGCCGATGAAGAGCGACGAGGCCTGCGCGTCGTCGAGCGAGGCCGGCGCCGCGAACGTCTCGGCGGCGTTCATCACGGCGTACTCCGCGAACCCGCCGAAGGGCAGCGCGGCGCCGCCGAGCACGCGGTCGCCGGGAGCGATGCCGTCGACGCCCTCGCCGACGGTCACCACCTCGCCGCACAGCTCCACGCCCGGCGTGAACGGCAGCTCCGGCTTGACCTGGTACAGGCCGCGGCACATGAGCACGTCGGGGAAGTTCGCGGCGGTCGCCAGCGTGCGGACCACCACCTGGCCGGGGCCCGGTGTGGGCACGTCCGACGCCGCCTCCCCCAGTACCGCGAGCGGCTCACCGAGTTCGGATACCTGCCAGGCCCTCATGCGCTGTGCTCCTTCGCGTCCAGCCGCTGCTGCAGCTTGTTCATGCCGCCGATCCACCGGTCGGTGCCGGTGGCGCGGGCGGCGTAGTAACCCGCGACCTCGGGGTGCGGGAGAATCAGGAAATCGTCTCCGGCCAGGGCGTCGACGGCCTGCTCAGCCACCTGCTCGGCGGTGAGCGCGGTGTCGTGACTGAGCAGGTCCTTGAGCGGGCCGGACTCGTCGAGCATCCGCGTCTGCACGCCCTGCGGGCAGATCGCCTGCACGACGATGCCGCGGTGCCGGTAGGTGACCGACAGCCACTCCGCGAACGCGACGGCCGCGTGCTTGGTCACCGAGTACGCGGGGGCGCCGAGCATCGTCAGCAGCCCCGCGGCCGAGGCGGTGACCACGAACCGGCCACCGCCCGCGGCCGACCACTCGGGCACCAACAGGCGGGCAGCCCGCACGTGCGCCATCACGTTGACCTGCAGGGACAGGTCCCAGTCGGCCTCGGTCGCGTCGAGGCCGCGACCGCGGTCGACCCCCGCGTTCGCGTACCACGCGTCGATCGCGCCGAGCTCGGCGCGCGCCGCGGCGACGAGCGCGGCGACGCCGTCCTCGGACGCGGCGTCGCCGGGGACGGCGAACGCCGTCCCGCCGGCCGCGGTGATCGCGGCGACGGTGCGCGCGGCACCGTCGGCATCGATGTCGGAGACCACGACGCGGGCGCCCCTGGACGCGAGCGCGCGGGCCAGCGCCGCCCCGATTCCGTTGCCGGCGCCGGTGACGACGACGCCCTTGTCGCGAGGGTCGAATGCCGCCATCCGACTAGACCCCGCCGGTGAGCAGGACGCCACCGTCGACGGTGAGCGTCTGGCCGGTCATCCAGGCCGCGTCGTCGGACAGAAGGAACGCGACGACCGAGCCGATGTCGTCCGGAACGCCGAGCCGCTTGAGCGGGTAGGCCGCCGAGACCTGCTCCTCGCGGCCCTCGTACAGGGCCGTGGCGAACCGGGTCTTGACGACCGCCGGGGCGACGGCGTTGATGCGGATGTCCGGGCCGAGCTCGACGGCGAGCTCCTCGGTCAGGTGGATGACGGCGGCCTTGGAGACCCCGTAGAAGGCGATACCGGGCGCGGGACGCAGGCCGGCGACGGAGCCGACGTTGACGATGGCGCCGCCGTGCTCCTTCTGCCACGCCGCGTAGACTTTCTTGGTCCAGGACAGCGTGGAGAGCACGTTGACCTCGAAGATCTTGCGCGCGGCCGCGACGTCGAGATCCATCAGTGGGCCGAAGACCGGGTTGATACCGGTGTTGTTGACGAAGAAGTCGGCGCTGCCGAAACGGTCGATCGCGGTCGCGATCGTCTCGTCCTGGTGGGCCGCGTCGTCACCGGATCCGGCGACCGCGACGGCGACGTCGGGCCCGCCGAGCTCGGCCACCGCGGCGTCGAGCGCGTCCTGCTTCCGGGCGGTGATCACGACCTTGGCGCCGTCCGCGACCAGCCGCCGCGCGATCGCGAGCCCGATGCCCCGGCTGGCGCCGGTGACGATCGCGGTCTTGTTCTCGAACCGGGCGCTCATCAGCTGAGCCGCTCGATGATCATGGCCATGCCCTGACCGCCGCCGACGCACATCGTCTCCAGGCCGAACTGCTTGTCGTGCCAGGCCAGAGAGTTGATCAGCGTGCTGGTGATGCGCGCCCCGGTCATGCCGAACGGGTGGCCGACGGCGATGGCGCCGCCGTTGACGTTGACCTTGTCCTCATCGATCCCGAGGTCGCGCACGGACGGGATGACCTGCGCGGCGAAGGCCTCATTGACCTCCATGAGGTCGATGTCGCCGATGGACATCCCGGCGCGAGCGAGCGCCTGCTTCGACGCCTCGACCGGGCCGAGGCCCATGATCTCGGGCGACAGGCCGGTGACACCGGTGGAGACGATGCGGGCGAGCGGGGTCAGGCCGAGTGCCTTGGCCTTCTCGTCCGACATGATCACCACGGCCGCCGCGCCGTCGTTGAGCGGGCAGCAGTTGCCCGCCGTGACGGTGCCGTCCGGGCGGAAGACGGGCTTGAGCCCGGCGATGCCCTCGTAGGTGACGCCGGCGCGCGGACCGTCGTCCTTGGCGACGACGGTGCCGTCGGCGAGCGTGACCGGGGTGATGTCCTTCTCCCAGAAGCCCGAGGCGATCGCGGCCTCGGCGCGGTTCTGGCTGCGCACGCCCCACTCGTCCTGGTCGCGCCGGCTGACGTTCTTGAACTGCGCGACGTTCTCGGCGGTCTGCCCCATCGCGATGTACACGTCGGGCAGGAGGCCGGACTCGCGCGGGTCGACCCAGGTCCTACCGCCCTGGGCGAACTCCGCGGTGCGCGCCTCGGCGTCGCCGAAGAGCGGGTTCTTGGTGTCCGGCAGACCGTCGGCGTTGCCCTTGACGTAACGGCTCACGGTCTCGACGCCGCCCGAGAGGAACACGTCACCCTCGCCGGCCTTGATCGCGTGGAACGCCATCCGGGTGGTCTGCAGGCTGGAACTGCAGTAGCGGTTGACGGTGACGCCGGGCAGGTGGTCGAGGCCGGCCTCGACGGCGACGGCGCGCGCGATGTTGAAACCCGACTCGCCCGCGGGCTGGCCGCAGCCGAACATGAGATCGTCGATGTCGCGTGGGTCGAGCTGCGGCACCTTGGCGAGCGCCGCGCGCACCATCTGGACCGACAGGTCGTCGGGCCGCACGTCCTTGAGCGAGCCCTTGGCGGCGCGCCCGATCGGGGACCGCGCGGTGGCGACGATGACGGCTTCTGGCATGAGGACCTCCGAGTTCGACTGACTTCCGAGCAACCTGACTAAGCGCTCGCTTAGCGGTGTAGCATCTACTCTGCACCAATGAGAGCCAGTCGTCAATCGACGGACCGGCGTGGCTCACTTCACACTAGGTGAGCGCCACCGCGCCGGTGCGCGAAAGCAGAACAGGAGCGGCGATGCCGGAGCCCGACCCCCAGTCCCGCGCTGACGCCACCCGGGCACGACTTCTGTCGGCTGCCGCGGAGGCCTTCGCCGAGCGCGGCTTCCACGGCACCACGACCCGGGACATCGCCGGTGCCGCCGGCATGAGCCCCGCCGCCGTTTACGTGCACTACAAGTCGAAAGAGCAACTACTGCACCAACTCTCGGTCGTAGGGCATCAGCGGATCCTGGACGTGCTCCGTGAGGTCGACGACGCCGAACGCTCCCCCGCCGAGCGGCTCTCGGCCGCGCTGCGCGCCTTCGCCACCCACCACGCCTCCGCGCACACCAGTGTGCGCGTGGTGAACTACGAGCTCGAAGCACTGACCGAGGAACACCGTGCCGAGGTCGTCGCGCTGCGGCGGGAGATCACGCGGCGCATCCGCACCATCGTCGACGCGGGCGTCGAGGACGGTTCGTTCGACACCCCCGATCCGGGCATGGCGACCATCGCGGTGCTCTCGAGCGGCATCGACATCGGCCGCTGGTACCACGACGGCGGCCCGATCACCCCCGAGCGGATCGGGGACTTCTACGCAGACCTGGCCCTGCGCACCGTCGGTGCGCGCAGACTGGCCTGACACCGGACCGGACAACGAAGGAGAACCACCATGCGCCGTACCGTCTACACCGAGGACCACGAAGCCTTCCGCGACACGCTCCGCTCGTTCATCGAGGCGGAGGTCGTGCCGCACTACGACGAGTGGTACGAGGCGGGGATCGTGCCGAAGGACTTCTACCGCAAGCTCGGCGAACTGGGCGTGTTCGGGATCGAGGTGCCCGAGGAGTACGGCGGCGCCGGCATCGAATCGTTCAAGTATCAGGCCGTGATCAGCGAGGAACTCGCCCGCGCCGGGGTCTCGTTCGGCGGTTCCTCGGTCCACATCGCGCTGTGCCTGCCGTACCTCACCGGCCTCGCGACCGACGAGCAGAAGAAGCGCTGGCTGCCCGGGATGGCCGCGGGTGAGATGATGTTCGCCATCGCCATGACCGAGCCCGGCACCGGTTCCGACCTCGCGGGTATGAAGACCACCGCCAAGCTGTCCGACGACGGCACGCACTACGTGCTCAACGGCGCGAAGACGTTCATCACCGGCGGCGTCAACGCCGACCGGGTGATCGTGTGCGCCCGTACCGCTCCCCGAAGGACGACGACCGCCGCTTCGGCATCTCCCTGTTCGTGGTCGACACCGCTCTGGACGGCTACGCCGTGGGCCGCAAGCTCAGCAAGATCGGACTGAAGACCTCGGACACCGCCGAGCTGTCGTTCACCGACGTCAAGGTCCCCGTGGAGGATCTGCTCGGCGAGGAGAACAAGGGCTTCTCGTACCTCGGCCAGAACCTGCCGCAGGAGCGCCTGTCGATCGCCGTGGGCGCCTACGCCCAGGCGTCCGCCGCCGTCCGCTTCGCGCAGGCCTACACCCAGGACCGCAACATCTTCGGCAAGTCCGTCGCATCGTTCCAGAACACCAAGTTCGAGCTCGCCGCGTGCAAGGCGAAGGTCGACGCGATGGAGTCCAGCGTGGACCGCGGCCTCGAGCTGCACGACGCCGGCGAACTCACCGCGGCCGACGCCGCCTCGCTCAAGCTGTTCTGCACCGAGGCGGCCTCGGACGTGATCGATCGCTGCCTGCAGCTGCACGGCGGATACGGGTACATCAACGAGTACCCGATCGCCCGCCTCTACGCCGACAACCGCGTGAACCGCATCTACGGCGGCACGTCCGAGGTGATGCGCTCGATCATCGCCAAGGACATGGGTTTGTAGTCACCAGACCCGTACGCGGTCCTTCGGGTCCAGCCACTCCCGGTCTCCGGGGCGCACGCCGAAGGTGTCGGCGAAGGCGCCCACGTTCTTGACCACCTGATTGGCGCGGAACTCGTTGGGCGCGTGCGGGTCCGTGGCCAACGATTGGATCGCGGACGCCTCGCGCGCCTTGTTCCGCCAGATCCGGCCCCAGCTCAGGAACAGCGCCGTCAGGTCCGGGCCGGCGGCGGGCGCGGCACTCGCGCTCGCCCCGCCCGACGGTGCCGCGCTCGCCGACGGTGCGCCGCTCGCCCGGGCCGCCCCCTCGGTCCCCGGATCGTGGTTCGCGACCGCGATCCGGTACGCCGCGACGGCGATCGACAGCCCACCGAGGTCCGCGAGGTTCTCGCCCACGGTGAGTCCGCCGTTGACCGTGTTCTCGGGCGGCAGCCCGGCCGGTACCAGCGCGTCGTACTGGGCGATCAGCGCCTTCGTGCGCTTGTCGAACTCGGCCCTGTCGGCCGGCTCCCACCAGTCCTCGAGGTTGCCGTCACCGTCGTACTTCGCACCCTGATCGTCGAACGCGTGGCCGATCTCGTGCCCGATCACGGCGCCGATACCACCGTAGTTCACGGCCGCCTGCGCGTCGGGCGAGAAAAACGGCGGCTGCAGGATCGCCGCGGGGAACACGATCTCGTTCATCCCGGGGTTGTAGTAGGCGTTCACCGTCTGCGGGGTCATCAGCCACTCGCCCCGGTCCACCGGCTTCGTGAGTTTGCCCAGCATATGGGCGTTCTCGAACTCGCCGGACGCGCGGACGTTGGCGACGATCGACTTCCCGTCGGTCTTGAGGTCGCCGTAGTCGCGCCACTGGTCGGGGTAGCCGATCTTGGTGCGGATCTTCTCGAGCTTGGCGGCCGCGGCCCGGCGGGTCGCCGGTGTCATCCAGTCGAGCTCGGCGAAGCTCGCGCGATAGGCGCTCCGCAGGTTGTTGACGAGCTGCTCGGCCTGCTGCTTGGCGTCGGCCGGAAAGTGTCTCTTGACGTACAGCTCGCCCAGGGCCTCGCCGAGCGCCGCCTCGACCGCGCCGACCCCGCGCTTCCAGCGCTCGGTCTGCTTCTCGGTGCCGCGCAACGTCTTCGAGTAGAAGTCGAAGTTCGTGGTGACGAAGGGCTCGGACAGGTACGCCGCGTACGCGCGGACCACCTGGATGCGCGCGTGGTCCTTGAGCGTGTTCAGGTCGGTGTCCGCCCAGAGCTTCGCGGCGGCGGTGAGGAAGCTCGGCTGCGCCACGACCACGGTCTTCGCATCCTCGGTCTTGATCCCCACGGCCCGAGCCCAGCGGTCCCAGTCGTACCCGGGCGCGAGCTTCGTCAGCTCCGCCCACGGGTACGGGTTGTAGGTCGCGGTCGCATCGCGCGAACGCACCCGGTCCCAGTGCCCCTTCGCCACCGACGTTTCGAAGGCCAGCACCCGCGCCGCCACCCCGGGCGCGTCGGCGAGCCCCGCCAGCGCGGCCACCTTCTCCAGGTAGGCGCGGTACTTGTCGCGCGCCTCGGCGTACTTGGCGTCGCGGTAGTACGCCTCGTCCGGCAGGCCGATGCCCGATTGGACGAAGTTGAGCACGTACTTCGACGAGTCCTTCTGATCCGTGTCCACGTAGTACCCCACGAGGCCGGAGACGCCCTGCTTCTGGTGGCCGCCGGCCGCGTCAAGGAGCGCGGCCTTGTCGCCCGCCTGGTCGATCGCGTCGAGGTCGGGTTTGATCGGGTCCGCACCGGCCGCGTCGATCCGCGTGGTGTCCATGAACGAGTCGTAGACGTCGCGGATCTTCGCCTCGTTGCTCCGGGTGCGCGGGTCCTTGATCGACTCGATGATCGCCTTGAGCTGGGCCAGCGCCCGATCCGAGAGGTCGGTGAAGGTGTTGAACGACGCCTTGTCGGCGGGGATCGTGAAGCCGTCGTACCACGCACCGTTCACGTGCCGGAACAGGTCGTCCTGCACCCGCACGCCCGGCGCGGCGCCCGACAGATCGGGTCCGGTCAGCGGCTTCGGCGGCGCACTTGAGGCCGACGGTGCGCCACCGCCCGGCGCGCTGACGCCGCACGCGGCGAGCACGCCGGTCCCGGCCAGGACACCGAAACCCGCGAGGAACCGTCGGCGGTTGAAGCCACCCGTGGGCAACCCGAACGGGTCGCGATCGGGGCGCGGGGGGTGGACGGACGAGTGATCGGCACCGGGGTTCATGGTCGAGAATCTAACCCGATTTCGCGCCGGGAGGTGTGAATGACTAACTACCCGCGTCCGGCTCGTCGCGGCCGCGGGACGCATCGCGCGAGGTCGCGGCGATCGCGATCACCACGAGTGCGATCCCCACCGCCTCGAGCCATCCCGGCCGCTGGCCGAGCATCACGGCACCGACGGCGGTGGCGGTCACCGGAAGCAGCGCGAGCAGCAGAGCGAACCGCGCCCGCCCGACGCGGGTCAGGACCACCTGGTCCAGCGCGTACGGCACCACCGAGCTGAGCAGGCCCAGGCCGAGGCCGAGGACCCACACCTCCCAGCTCGCGAACGCCTCCGGGCGAGTCACGACGTCGAACCCGAGACCGGGTACCGCGAGTACGAGCGCGCCCGCGGCCAGGCCCACGCCGAGGCCCTCGATCCCGCCGCCGGCGTCCGCCACGCGCTTGCCCAGTACGATGTAGCCCGCCCACAGGGCCGCGGCGAGGAGCGCGCGACGCCGAGGGCACCGTCGGCCCCGGAGACGCCGCCGACGTTGACCCCCGCCACGGACACGACCCCGATCAGAGCACCGGCCGCGGCAAGCAGGTCGAGGTGGCGGCGCGAGCCCACCACCGCGACGGCGATGGGCCCGAGGAACTCGATCGCGACGGCCGTGCCGAGGTCGATGTGGGCGATGGCCGTGTAGAAGGCCATGTTCATCAGCACGGTGACGGTGCCGAACAGCGCGGCGGCGCGCAGGCGGGCGGCCGACCAGTTCGCGCGCCGGGGACGCAGCGCGACGAGCAGGATGATGCCGGCCCCGGCGCCGCGCAGCCACGCCACGGCGACGGGCGAGAGATGCTCGAAGAGTCCGACGCCCAAAGACGCGCCCACATACTGGCTGATCGCCCCGATCACGAACATCGCGGGGATCAGGAGTGCGGTCACCCCGACCACCCTAGGCACCGCACCGCACAGGGCGCCCGCCGATATTCGCGGCGGTGTTCACCCTCGGAGAACATGCGGGTCACCTCCCGGGTTCGGTGGAACAAATGGGTACCCTCGAACGTATAAAGAGATGTAAGAACGGTTCGCAAGGAACGGAGGAGTCATGACCAACACAGTCACTTCAGAAGCCCCCGCAGGCGAGGCTTTCGCTCCGCTCACCGCGTCCGACCGTTGCGATCGTTGCTCGGCGGCCGCCCAGGTTCGCGCGGTGCTGCCGTCGGGGTTCGAGCTGTTGTTCTGCAGCCACCACTACACCGAGCACAGCGCGAAGCTGGAGGCGCAGGGCGCCACGATCGTGCAGGCCCCGGCAGCCGTCTGACGGCTGCCTGTTCGACGGCGCGGCGCACCCGCCCTACTTCCGGGTGCGCCGCGCCGTCGTCATTTCCAGGTGCGCAGGGCGGCGATCCGTTCGCGGAGTTGATCGGCGGTGGCCATCGCGGTCACCGGCCCGCCCAGCTTGCTGCGCAGTTCGTTGTGCACCACGCCGTGCGGCTTCCTGTCCGGTGATGGTGCATCGCCACCAGTGAGTTGAGCTCTCGACGCAGGGCCGACAACTGCGCGCCCGCGGTGGCCCGCTCCTCGACCTGCGGCGGCGGAGTCGGCTTCTCCTCGACCGCCGAGCGCGCGCCGACCTGCTCCTTCTGCCGCTGCTGCAGCAGCGCCCGCATCTGCTCCGCGTCGAGCAGCCCGGGCAGTCCGAGGTAGTCCGCCTCCTCCTCGCTCCCCGAGAACGTCGCGGTGCCGTACGAGGAACCGTCGTAGATCAGTTGGTCCAGCTCGGCGTCGGCGTGGAGGGAGACGAACGCCTTCTCCTCCTCGCCGGGCTCGTCCTTCTGTTTGTTGGCGTCGATGAGCAGCGCGTCGTCGAGGCCGTCGGATTCCCGGTGCGGCTTGCCCAACACGTGATCGCGCTGCTCCTCGAGCTTCGAGGCCAGGTCAAGCAGCACGGGGACCGACGGCAGGAATACGCTGGCAGTCTCCCCCGGCACCCGGTTCCGCACGAACCGGCCGATCGCCTGCGCGAAGAACAGCGGCGTCGACGCACTGGTGGCGTAGACACCCACCGCGAGGCGCGGGACGTCCACGCCCTCCGACACCATGCGGACGGCGACCATCCACTTGTCGGTGCTCTCGGAGAACGCGCTGATCCGCTTCGACGCGGTCGGGTCGTCCGACAGCACCACCGTGACCTTCTCGCCGCTGATCTCCTCGAGGAGTTCCGCGTAGTCGCGGGCCGTGGACTGATCGGTGGCGATCACGAGGCCCCCCGCATCGGGCATGGCCCGGCGCAGTTGGTCCAGACGAGTGTTCGCGGCCTGCAGCACCGCGGGGATCCAGTCGCCGTGCGGGTCGAGCGCCGTGCGCCAGGCCCGCGCCGTCTGCTCCTTGCTCAGCGGCTCGCCGAGCCGGGCCGTGAACTCCTCGCCCGCGCTGGTGCGCCAGCTGGCCTGGCCGGAGTAGGCGAGGAACACCACGGGCCGCACCACGCCGTCGGCGAGCGCATCCGAATAGCCGTAGACGTGGTCCGCCTTGGAACGCTGCCCTCCGCCGGCCTCCGGCTCGTAGGTGACGAACGGGATCGGATTGTCGTCGCTGCGGAACGGGGTACCCGTGAGCGCGAGCCGCCGGGTGGCGCCCTCGAAGGCCTCCCGGACGCCCTCGCCCCAACTCTTCGCGTCGCCCGCGTGGTGGATCTCATCCAGGATCACCAGCGTCTTGTAGGCGGTGGTGCGCGCATGGTGCTTGTACGGGTGCATGCCGACCTGTGCGTACGTGATCACGACGCCGTCGAAGTCCGACGAGGTGGCCCCCGACGAGTTGCTGAAGTTGGGATCGAGGTTGATGCCGTTGCGCGCCGCCGATTCCGCCCACTGGTACTTCAGGTGCTCGGTCGGCGCGACCACGGTCACCCGCTCGACGGTGCGGTCCGCCAGCAGCTCAGCGGCGACGCGCAGCGCGAACGTGGTCTTGCCGGCCCCGGCGTGGCCACAGCGAGGAAGTCCTGGGGCTTGGCTGTCAGGTACTTCGTGAGCGCACGGCGCTGCCAGACACGAAGTGAAGCCGCCATCAGAAAAGCACCCCTAAACGCGAAGAGAAGCCCGCCCGGCGCGGTGTACCTCGGCGCGAGCAGGTCGATCGTGAACCCTGGAGGAGTCTACTCGCAACACGCGGCGGTCCCGGTCCCGGCGCGATCGGCGCTGGTGGGGAAGACTGGACCTCGATGGACGACGCGCACCCGACGCCGGGCAGCCGGCGCCCCGGCCCCGAGGGGCTCCGGGACCGGACGATCCAGGGCCGCACACCCGCGACCTGGATCGACCTCGGCGCGCCCCGCTCCCGGCCCGCGTGTGGGCGGTGGTCCGGGGAATGCCGCACGTCCTGTGGCGCACGATCGTCAAGTCCTGGGACGACTCGATCGTCGGTCAGAGCGCCCAGGCCGCGTTCTGGCAGACCCTCTCTCCCCGCCGCTGCTGCTGGGCCTGCTGGGCCTCACCGGCTACGTCGCCGGCTGGTTCGGCCCGGACACGATCGACGTCATCCACGACAAGATCCTCGCGGGCAGTTCGTCGGTGTTCACGCCGAGCGTCGTCGAGGAGATCATCAAGCCCACGGTCGAGGGCGTGCTGCAGCAGGGCCGCGGCGACGTGGTGTCGGTGGGCTTCATCATCGCGCTGTGGGCGGGCTCCTCGGCGTTGTCGTCGTTCGTGGACTCGATCTCCAAGGCGCACGACCAGCACACCGTGCGCAATCCCGTGCACCAGCGACTTTTCGCCCTGCTCCTGTACGTGGAGTTCCTGATCATCGCCGTGTTCACGCTCCCGCTCGTGGCGCTCGGCCCCACGCTGATCGTCAAGTACATCCCGGCCTCCTGGCACCCCGCCGTGGGCCGGCTGATCGACCTCGGGTACCTGCCGTTCGTCGTGCTCATGTTGGTCGGCGGGCTCGCCCTGCTGTACCGGCAGTCGCTGCCCCGGCCGCTGCCCTGGTACCGGCACGTGCCCGGCGCCGCGCTCGCCGCGCTGATCTTCCTCGTCGCATCGACGGGGCTGCGCGTGTACCTGTCCTGGATCTCGACGGGCCGCGGCTACTCCTACGGCGCGCTCGCCACCCCGATCGCGTTCCTGCTGTTCACGTTCTTCCTGGGGTTCGCGGTGATGGTGGGGGCCGAGTTCAACGCGGCGATGCAGACCCGCTGGCCCGCGCGGGAGATCCGCACCGATCAACTGCGCGGCTGGGTCGTCGAGCAGATGAAGGAGGCCGGGATCGACAATCCCGGCCAGTTGGCCGCGGAGGGACTGCGCCGCGCCACCGACCCCATCCGCCGGCGGCAGCGCTCCGAACAGGACGAGCCGGGCACCGTCGAACCCGCGGTACCGCGGCCCGCGCCGACCCCGCGCGCCGCACCGCCGCGCGGGGTGGAACAGCGGTGAGCCGCTACTTCTTCATCCGGTCGTAGATCTTCTTGCAGTCCGGGCACACGGGCGAGCCGGGCTTCGCCGACTTGGTGACGGGGAAGGTCTCGCCGCAGAGGGCGACGACGTAATTGCCCATCACCGCGGACTCGGCGATCTTGTTCTTCCGCACGTAGTGGAAGAACTTGGGACTGTCGTCGTCATTGCCTATGTCGGCGTCGGAATCGACGTCCGGCTTCTCCAAGGTCTTCGTGCTCATGACTTTCATTCTGCCAGGCGCGGTGGGACGATCGAAGAGTGGGAAACGATCAGGACGGCACGTACGTCATCACAGATGCGGAGGAGTCGTACGAGGAGCAGTACCGGCGCCGCGTGCGCCGCTACCTGATGATCATGGCCATCCGGATTCCCGCTCTCGTCATCTCGGCCTGGATCTATTCGGCCACCGGCAATTGGGTGATCGCGCTGGCGGTGCTCGGCGGGTCGATCCCGATCCCGTGGATCGCGGTGATCCGCGCCAACGACCGGCCGAAGAAGCGGCGTGGTGCCCCCGATCGGTTCACCCAGCGCAAGATGGACCGCCTCGCCCTGCAGGGCCACCCGATCACCACCGTCCCGGGGCACGGCGAGTAGGTGCTCCTCTCCCCCGCTCTGGTCCCGTTGTGTCGCAGGCTGGGGCCGGCGCTCGCCGCCGCCCGGTTCTTCGAGTCCGCCGTCGCCGACCGCACGGGCGACGCCTACGGCTGCCTGTCGCGCGGTGAGCCCGGCCCCGTCGAGGCGGCGGCCGCCGGGCCGGCGCCGCTCGACGTGTTGATCCGCTTGTTCCTCGCCGCCGCGCCCGTCGCGCGCCCAGGCCGACGGTGCGCTCGCCCCGGTCACCGTCGACGAGGCGATCGCGGCGGGGCTGCTCGAACCCGACCCCGACGCCCCTGAGCAGGTGCGGGCCGCGTTGAGCCTGCGGCCGCTGGACCTCCCGGGCGCACCGGGCGCGGGCACGCAGTGGTTCCTCTCCGACCTCGACGGGCTGATGCGCCCGCATTCGCAGCACCGCGAGCACGTGCTCGGCGTGGGCCACGCGTCCCAGTCGCTGCTGCGCGCCACGCCGCGCGAACGCGTGGGCACCGTGCTCGACCTGGGCACCGGCTGCGGCGTCCACGCGTGCGCCGCGACCCGCTTCGCGGACGCGGTGACGGCCACCGACGTCAGCGTGCGCGCCGCCGGATTCGCCGCAGCCTCCGCCGCACTCAACGGCGCCGGCGTCGAAGTGCTGACCGGGGACTGGTTCGCTCCGGTGGCGGGGCGCCGGTTCGACCTCGTGCTGGCGAACCCGCCGTTCGTGGTCGGCGAAGGCCGGGTCGAGCACACCTATCGCGACTCGGGGCTCGACCTGGACGGGGCGTCGGAGCTCGTGGTGCGCGGGGCGCCGGAACACCTGACCCCGGGCGGAACGGCGGCGTTGCTCGCATCGTGGGTGCACCGCGAGGGCGAGTCCTGGCAGTCGCGGGTGGCCTCGTGGCTGCCGGACGAGGGGGTCGCGGCGTGGGTGCTGCAGCGCGACGTGGCCGACCCCGCTCTCTACGTGGGGACCTGGCTGCGCGACGAGGGCCTCGATCCCCGCGTCGGTGCGGGCCGGGCCAAATCGGACCGCTGGCTGCGGCACCTCGCGGACGCGGGCGTGACGGGGATCGGCTTCGGATTCGTGTTCCTGCGCGCCGTGGACGGCCCGTCCGAGGTGGTCTGCGAGGAACTGGCCCACGCCTTCGAGGACCCGCTGGGCACGGAGGTGCCGGCGCACTTCGCGCGGATGGACCGGCTCCGGGACATCGACCTCGACGGTGCTCGCCCCGTCCTGGGCGACGACGTGGCGCTCGAGCGCGTCTCGGTGCCGGGCGTCGAGGGGTGGGACGAGGTCGCCGTCCGCGTGACTCGGATGTCCGGGCCGCGCTGGACCCACGACATCGACGAGGCCGGGGCACGGCTCCTCGCCGGCTGCACCGGCGCGCTCACCGTCGAGGACCTCGTCGTGCTGCTCGAGGTCGCCACCGGCGACGAAGGCCTTGCCGAGCCCGCGCACCGTCTGCTCGCCGACCTGCACCGTCACGGAGTCGTAACCTTCCTCTAAGCAACTTCTCAGAGCCGGTCCGCATTCACGCAGGTCAGGATCCGGGCTCGGGAACTCTGCGTGCCTGTCGTCCGTTGAACAGATGTACCGGCGAACAGGAGGCAGCCCACATGGCACACCGCGTCAACACCGCTAGCACCGCAGCCCGCCCCGCTGATCGGGTGCGGCCCCCGCTGACCGAGGCCGATCTCGACGCACAGAGTCCCGCCGCGGATCTGGTGCGCGTGTACCTGAACGGCATCGGCCGCACCGCCCTGCTGACGGCGGAGGACGAGGTGGAACTGGCCAAGCGGATCGAGGCCGGGCTCTACGCCCAGCACCTGCTCGAGACCAAGAAGCGGATGGCCGCGGCCAAGAAGCGCGACCTGGCGTTCATCGTGCGCGATGGCCAGGCCGCCCGGCAGCACCTACTGGAGGCGAACCTGCGGCTCGTGGTCTCGCTGGCCAAGCGCTACACCGGGCGCGGAATGCCGCTGCTGGACCTCATCCAGGAGGGCAACCTCGGCCTGATCCGCGCGATGGAGAAGTTCGACTACGCCAAGGGTTTCAAGTTCTCGACGTACGCCACCTGGTGGATCCGTCAGGCCATCACCCGCGGCATGGCCGATCAGTCCCGCACCATCCGGCTCCCCGTTCACCTCGTCGAGCAGGTGAACAAGTTGGCCCGGATCCGGCGCGAGCTGCACCAACAGCTGGGCCGCGAGGCCACGGACGCCGAACTGGCGTCGGAATCGGGGATCCCGGCTGAGAAGATCGCCGACCTCATGGACCACTCGCGTGATCCGGTGAGCCTCGACATGCCCGTCGGGTCCGACGAGGAGGCGCCGCTGGGCGACTTCATCGAGGACGCGGAGGCGGCGTCGGCCGAGTCGGCCGTGATCTCCAGCCTCATGCACAGCGACGTGCGCTCGGTGCTGGCCACCCTGGACGAGCGGGAGCAGCAGGTCATCCGGCTGCGCTACGGCCTCGACGACGGTCAGCCGCGCACCCTCGACCAGATCGGCAAGCTCTTCGGGCTCTCGCGCGAGCGCGTGCGCCAGATCGAGCGCGAGGTCATGGCGAAGCTGCGCAACGGCGAGCGCGCCGACCGGCTGCGCGCGTACGCCAGCTAGGGGTAGACCACCTTTCGATGGAACCGCGTCGGCTGTCAGAGCCGGCGCGGTTCCGCTTGTTGAGTGAGGACGTCGCTGGCGTGCCCGATGGTGATCACCGTGGACAGCACTGCGGCGCCGGTGGTGGTGGCCAGGATCGGCTGGCAGTCGATCGTGCGGATCTCGGGCACCTCGAACGCGAGCGCCGCAACCCGGGTGATCACGTCCACGAGCGCGCCCCGGTCGACCCCGGCCTCGCCCGCGAAGCCGTTGAGCAACGGCGCGGACCGCGTCGCGCTCACCAGGTCGTGCGCGGCTGCGTTCGTCAGTGGCAGCAGGCGATACGCCCTGTCGCCCAGCAGCTCGGGCACCGCACCGCTCAGGCCGAACGAGAGCATCGGCCCGATCCTCGGGTCGTTCTCGTACCCGACAGCACAGCCGATCCCCTTGTGCGCCATGGCCTGCACGTGCAGGGACTCCTCCCCGGTGGTCGCGGCGAGCTCGCGGAAGGCGTCGGCGACGGCCTGGGGGCCGGTGAGGTCGAGCCGCACCGCGGCGAGGTCTGCGCGCAGGCGCCACCGCTCGCCCATCGCCTTCACCGCGACCGGGTAGCCCACGCGGTCCGCCGCGGCGACCGCCTCCTCGGCGGTCGCGACGACCTCGAACGGCACCACGTCCACGCCGTACAGAGCGAGGAGTTCGGCGCTCTGCTCGAAGGTGAGCGTGACCCGTGAATCCGCCGCCGGCAGCCATTCCCGGACGCGGGTGCGGGCCTCCTCGACGTCGGTCCCCTCGGGGCGCGCGGTGTCGGAGACGGGCCGCGCCCGCCACTGCGCGTACCGCCAGCCGTGGGCGAGGACCCGGGCGGCACGCTCGGGCTCGGGGTACGACGGGACCGAGCCCCGCACGCGCACGCCGTGCTCGTCGGTGGCGGCGAGGAGCTCGGTGACGCCGTCGAAGGCGAGGAACGTCGAGACGATCGGCTTGATCTGCTTGCGCGACGCCTCCAGCAGGACCGCGGCGTGCGCCTCGGGCAGGGCCTCGACCGGCGGCACGAACACGGCGATGATCGCGTCGACCTCATCGTCCGCGAGCGCGGTGTCGATCGCGGCGCCGAACTCCTCCGGGGTGGCCGCGGCGCCCAGGTCCACGGGCTGCGCGACGTCGAGCCCCTCCCGGATCCCGGTGTGCGTCGCGAGGATCCCGAGCGCGGTCGAGTTTCCGATCACCGCGACCCGGCGCCCCTTGGGCAGCGGCTGGTAGCTGAAGAAGGTGGCGCAGTCGAACAGCTCGGGGATCGAATCCACCTGGACCACACCGGAGTTCTCGAACAGCGCCTCCGACCCACGCCGGCGCCGGTCGGCGTCGATCCCGCCCCGGTGCACCGCCACGATCGGCTTCTGCCGCGCCAGCCGGCGGGCGATGCGGCCGAATTTGCGCGGATTGCCGAAGCTCTCGAGGTAGAGCAGGACCACCTCGGTGGCGGGGTCCGTGTCCCAGTACTGCAGCACGTCGTTGCCGGACACGTCGGCCCGGTTGCCGGCCGAGACGAACGTCGACAGGCCCACGCCGCGGGTGGCGGCGGTGTCGAGAATCGCGATGCCCAGAGCGCCGGACTGGCAGAAGAATCCGACGTTCCCCCGGCCCGGGACCACGGGGGCCAGGGTCGCGTTGAGGCGCACGCCCGCGTCGGTGTTCACCACCCCGAGCGCGTTGGGTCCGATCAGCCGCATCCCGTGCGAGCGCACCGCCGTGAGCAGCCGCCGCTCGGACTCCTTGCCCCGGCCGCCGGCGTCCGAGAACCCCGACGACACCACCAGCAGCGTGCGCACGTCCTTGGCCAGGCAGTCGTCGAGCACCTGGTCCATGTTGTCGGCGGGCACGGCGACAACGGCGAGGTCGACCTGATCGGGGATGTCCCGGACCGAGCCGTACGCGCGGATTCCGGCGATCGACCTCCGCTCCGGGTGCACCGGGAACACGGGACCGGCGAAATCGCCGGCGATGAGGTTGCGCAGGACCGCGTGCCCGACCTTGCCGGGGTCGCCGACGCGCCGATCACGGCGATCGAGGTGGGGCGCAGCGCGTTGCTGACGCTGCGCGCCTCGGACGCGAGCTCGCGCGCGTTGCGTACCGCGACCAGCGCCTCGGTTGGGTCGATGCCGAACTCGACATGGACGACGCTGCCGTCGAAACTGCGCCGCAGCTCGTACCCGGCCGCCTTGAACACGTTGACCATGTACCGGTTCTCGGCGAGCACCTCGGCCTCGAACCGGTGGAAGCCGTTCTCGGCGGCGGCGCCCGCCAGGTGCTCGAGCAGGATCGGCCCGAGACCGCGCCCCTGATGCTCGTCGGCGACGACGAACGCGACCTCCGCCGAGGTCGGCTTCCCCGCATCGGCCAGGCCCTCGTACAGGCCGACCGCGATGATCCTGCCGCCGAGGACCGCGAGCAGGCACACCCGCTGCTCGTGATCGACCGTGGTCATCCGCGCGACGTCGCGGGGCGGCATGACGGGGTACGGGCCGAAGTACCGCAGGTAGCGGGTCCGCTCCGAGAGCCCGGCATGGAACTCGACGATGGCGTCGGCATCGTCGGGCACGACGGGCCGCAGGTGGACCACGCCGCCGTCGGAGGCGAGCACGTCGGCCACCCAGTGCGCGGGGAACTCGTACGGCCCGGCCGACGCGGCCTGGACGCTGGGCGCCGGGAACGGATCCGTCGCCGGGCCGGACGGATGCAGTGGCACTTCGTCAGTCACGGGGTCCTCCGGGTCGAGTCCGTGAAGGGGAAGGACGGCCGAGCGGGCGCGGGCGATGAACCGGTCGGCGGTCGCCTCGATCGACCGCTCGGCCGGGTCGTACGTCGACGGCTCCCACGGGACGTGCCTCGTGTCGCCGCCGTCGCCCATCGTCTCCGGGGCGGGCCCGGGGACGGCGATCCGCTCGGCGGGCAGCTGCGCGACGAGGTCCTTCCACTCGCCCGGGATCGGCGTCGCCGGGTCGACGTCGACGCCGACGACGGCGCCGATCAGGTGGGTCCACGTGCGGGGCACGACGCCCACCAGCTGGTAGCCGCCGCCGCCCACGGCGAGCCACCGGCCGTCGCACACCTCGTCGGCGAGATCCCGCATCGCGAGGATCGCCGCCCGCTGCCCGTCGACCGTGAGTGACAGATCGGTGAGCGGGTCGGCACCGTGCGAATCGCACCCGCACTGGCTGACGATGAGCTGCGGCCGGAACTCCCTGATCACCGAGGGAACGACGGCGTGGAACGCGCGCAGCCAGAGACGGTCGGGGCAGAACGCCGGGACGGGGATGTTGATCGCGGTGCCGCGGGCCTCGGGGCCGCCGAGCTCGGACGGGTAGCCCGTGTTCGGCCAGAGGTGCTGCGGGTCCTCGTGGATCGACACCGTGAGCACGCGGGGGTCGTTCCAGAACTGCGCCTGCACCCCGTCCCCGTGGTGGGCGTCGACGTCGATGTAAGCGATGCGATCGAAGCCGTTGTCGAGCAGCCAGGAGATGGCGATCGCCGCGTCGTTGTAGATGCAGAACCCGGACGCGTGCGTACGCATGGCGTGATGCATCCCGCCCGCGATGTTCACCGCGCGGGTGGCGGTTCCCGCGGCGATCGCCCGGCGCCCGCGAGAGTCGAGGAAACGATGCTCGCTGCGGCCTCGTGCATGTGCAGGAACACCGGGTTGTCGTCGTTGCCCAGCCCGTACCCCGTCAGGTCGATCCGCGACCGGCCGGACCCCGCGACCCGGACCGCCGCCTGGTAGTCGTCGGTGTGCGCGCGGCCCACCTCGATGTCGTCCGCCCCGTGGGGCGCGACCACGTCGACACCGTCGAGCACGCCGAGCATCCGGGACAGTTCCATCGTCAGGTGCAGCCGGACCGGGTCCATCGGATGGGATTGGGAGAAGCGGTAGTCGAGAACGGAGGGGTCCCAGACGACCTGGGAGTCGGGGAACCGTGCCATGAGTCACGACACTAGTCGTTGCCGCCCTGCGACGCGTCCAAGTTAGGTAACCTTTAGTTCGGGGGACGGCGGTCCGTCTCGGCTAAACTGGCAGCAACGAGAAGGAGCTGGATACGTGAACGATCTGGTGGACACCACCGAGATGTACCTGCGCACCATCTACGAGCTCGAGGAGGAGGGCGTCGTGCCTCTGCGGGCGCGTATCGCTGAGCGCCGGAGCAGAGCGGTCCCACGGTGTCGCAGACCGTGCAGAGGATGGAGCGCGACGGCCTGGTCCGCGTCGCCGAGGACAGGCACCTCGAACTGAGCGACAAGGGCCGGCAGCTGGCCATCGCCGTGATGCGCAAGCACCGCCTCGCCGAGCGCCTGCTGGTGGACGTCATCGGCCTGCAGTGGGAGAACGTGCACGCCGAGGCGTGCCGCTGGGAACACGTCATGAGCGAGGACGTGGAGCGCCGCCTGCTGGAAGTGCTGGGCAACCCCACCACCTCCCCGTACGGCAACCCGATCCCGGGCCTCGGCGAGCTCGGCGTGCAGATCGGCACCGAGCCGTCGCGCCCCGCGCGCTGACCGACCTGCCGCAGGGCGGTCCGACCGCGGTCGTCATCAAGCGGCTCGCCGAGCACGTGCAGGCCGACGCCGACCTGATCGGCCGGTTCCGAGCGGCGGGTGTGGTGCCGGACGCCCGCGTGACGGTCACGGTCCAGCGCGGCGCGGTCGTCATCTCGGTCGCCGGGCACGACGACTTCGAGTTGCCCGACGAGATGGCGCACGCAGTGTTCGTCGAGGCGGTGTAGCGCCGGTGCAGTTGTTGGTGACCGGCGGCGCCGGATACGTGGGAAGCGTGTGCACGCAGGTGCTGCTCGAGCGCGGCCACGCGGTGACCGTCATCGACGACCTGAGCACCGGCAACCGCGAGGCGGTGCCCGCGGGCGCCCACTTCGTCGAGGGCGACGTGGCACAGGTCGGCCGGCCCGTGCTCGCCGACGGCGAGTTCGACGGGGTACTGCACTTCGCCGCGAAATCGCTGGTGGGCGAATCGGTCACGCATCCGCACAACTACTGGCAGGGCAACGTGGTGACCACGCTGTCGCTGCTGGACGCGATGCTGGCGGCGGGCGTGCCGCGACTCGTGTTCTCGTCGACCGCGGCCACCTACGGTGAGCCGGAGTCGGTGCCGATCACCGAGGACGCGCGCACCCGCCCCACCAACACCTACGGCGCCACGAAGCTCGCGATCGACGCGGCCATCACGTCGTACGCCACGGCGTACGACCTGGCCGCGGTTTCGCTGCGGTACTTCAATGTGGCGGGCAGCTACGGCGGGTTCGGCGAGAACCGCGTGGTGGAGACCCACCTCATCCCGCTGGTACTGCAGACCGCTCTGGGCCAGCGGCCCGACATCGCCGTCTTCGGGTCCGACTACCCCACCGCTGACGGCACAGCGGTGCGCGATTACGTGCACGTCAAGGATCTCGCCGAGGCCCACGTACTGGCGCTGGACCACGCCCGGCCCGGGGCGCACGACGTGTTCAATCTCGGCTCCGGCGAGGGCTTCTCCGTCCGCCAGGTGATCGACACGTGCCGTGAGGTCACCGGCCGGGAGATCCCGAGGTGGCGGCGAACCGGCGCGCGGGCGATCCGGCGGTGCTCGTGGCGTCGTCACGCCGGGCGATCGACGAACTCGGTTGGCGCCCGCAGCACACGGACCTGCGCGGCATCGTCGCCGACGCATGGGAGTACACGCAGGCGCTGGGCGACCGCGCCCACGCCGCCCGGCGCGCCTGACCTCCACCCTCACCTCACCCGTCAGCCGGCCAGCGGGAACTCGGCGTCCCGCGGCGGCAGGTGCACCCCGAGGCGCCGGGCCACGGCCAGGCCGGCCTCCGCGGCGGCGGACATCTCCCCCGGCGGCAAGCCCGCACCGAACGCCTGCGCCAGCAGCCGGGCGCCCCGATAGCTCCGGTCCGCGGCGAGTGCCGCGTCCAGCGCGATCCCCGTCATCGGGCCGTCTCCCCGGAGGTACCCGGCCGCGGCCACCAGCGTGGCGGCGGCGGCCGCGGCGTGCCCCGCAACCTGCGTGCGAGCTCCGCGAACAGCACCCGGGCCTCGTCGGCGACGACCGTGACGCCGAGCGCCATCGCCGCGTCCCGGACCTGAAGATCGAGCAGCGCTCCGCCGAGCAGCGCGACGTCGTCGTCGCTGAGGTCCGCCGCGCGCTCGCCCGTCACCGCCGCGACGATCGCCGCGAGCAGTTCCGCCGAGTCGCCGTCGGCTTCGAACGCGGCGGCCTCACGGCACCGGTCGGGCCCGACCCCGGTCCCTCTTCGACGAGCTGCTTGGTCAGCTCGTCCGGGATCGGTGGATGGTGCGCCCCTCGAGCACCGCCGCCAGCATCAACGGCGAGCTCTCCGGGTCCGGTACCTCGCCGCTCTCACCGTGCTTGCAGACCCAGCGCGCGCCCGACGCGATCCGGGGCACCAGCAGCAGCTCGATCACCTCGACGTCGGGTTCGGCCAGGCTCCGGGCCCGGCACGCTTCGCTCAGCGCCTCGACCAGCGCGGGCGTGGCCCGCACCAGGCCGCGCTCGTCGACGACGACGCAGAACAGGCGCTCGACGCCCTGCTGCCGGAGCAACCGGAGCGCTTCGACGAGGTGCCGGCGGCAGTCCTTGCGCAACGCACCGGCGCGGGTGAGTCCCAGGTCGATCCGGGCGGTGGCGCCGATCCGGTCGGTGACCTCGTCGTGGGCCAGCAGCACCACCGACCGGGTGGGATAGAACCCGAGCAGAGCCGGTACGGCCGCGAGCAGGTCGCCGGCGGTGTCGAGTTTCGGGAGGGCTGGAGCGTGTCGATTCGTCATGGTCGCCATGCTCTCCGAGGGTGGCGACGGATCCGGCCGCCGCGGACCGTCGATCCCCCGTTTGGTTACGAAACCTTCTCCTGCCCCGCCCGAACCCACAGGACCCGCCTTTACCGGACACCGGCGCGGACGCGCCCGACTGTGCTCGTGAGCGAGGGCTACTGTGAACCGCGTGATCGGCTTCCCGCGGTTCTCGGACCGCACCCGCAACTGGTTCCTCAGCGGCATGTCCGACCGGGCGGGCTCGCACGTGGGCCCGCACGCGACCGATGCGGAGCACCCGCAGCCGTGGTGGAAGGTCATGTGCCTGACCGGCGTCGACTACTTCTCGACCCTCGGCTACCAGCCCGCGATCGCCTTCATCGCCGCCGGTGTCGTCTCCCCCATCGCCACCCTCGTGCTCATCGCGCTCACGCTGTTCGGCGCCCTCCCCGTGTACAAGCGCGTCGCGCGGGAGAGCTTCAACGGATCCGGCTCGCTGGCGATGTTCGAGCGGCTGTTGCCGTGGTGGGGAGGCAAGCTGTTCGTGCTCGTCCTCCTCGGCTTCGCGGCCACGGACTTCATCATCACGATCACGCTCTCGTCGTCGGACGCGGCCGAACACATCGTGGAGAACCCGCTGGTGCCGGAGTTCTTCCACGGCGGGAACATCCCGATCACGCTGCTGCTGGTCTTGGCGCTCGGCCTGGTGTTCATCAAGGGCTTCCGGGAGGCGATCGGCACCGCAGTGGTCCTGGTCGGCGTCTACCTCACCCTGAACGTCGTGATCATCGCCGTCGCGCTCTTCCACGTCGCGGAGCGTCCGCAGAAGGTTCTCGACTGGCAGGCCCTGCTGTGGGCCGAGCACTCGAACCCGCTGATGGTGATCGCCGTGGCGCTCATCGTGTTTCCCAAGCTCGCGCTGGGACTCTCCGGTTTCGAGACCGGCGTCGCCGTGATGCCGCAGGTGAAGGGTGATCCGAACGATCCGCCCGAGTACCCCGCCACCCGGATCCGGGACACCGGCCGGCTGCTCACGACCGCCGCCGCGATCATGAGCGTCCTGCTCGCCACGTCGAGCTTCGCCACCACCGTGCTCATCCCGGCGAAGGAGTTCGACCCCGACGGTGCCGCCAACGGTCGCGCCCTCGCGTGGCTGGCGCACGAGTACCTCGGCAACGGGTTCGGGACCGTCTACGACGTCTCGACGGTGGCCATCCTGTGGTTCGCGGGCGCGTCCGCCATGGCCGGACTGCTCAATCTGGTGCCGCGGTACCTCCCCCGCTACGGTATGGCGCCGCGCTGGGCGTCGGCCGTGCGGCCGCTGGTCGTGGTCCTCACCGTCATCGCGCTGTGCATCGTGCTGGTCTTCGAGGCCGACGTGAACGCGCAGGGCGGCGCCTACGCGACCGGCGTGCTGGTCCTGATGACCTCCGCCGCCGTGGCGGTCACGATCTCGGCCCGCCGTAAGCGGCAGGCCGGCGCCACCTGGGCGTTCGGCCTGATCTCGGCCGTCTTCGTCTACACCACCATCGACAACATCATCGAGCGACCCGACGGCGTGCGGATCGCCGCGCTGTTCATCCTGGCGATCGCGGTCGTCTCGATCGGCTCGCGCGTCCGGCGCTCGTTCGAGCTGCGCGCCTCGTCGATCACTTTCGACGAGAAGGCGCTCGAGTTCATCCGCGACGACGCCGCGGCGCAGCACGCGATCCGGATCGTCTCGCACGAGCCCGACGTGGACACCAAGAAGGAGTACCGCGACAAGGTCCGCGCCGAGCGCAAGTTCGGCCACATCCCCGGCCGATCGCGGGTGATCCTGCTCGAGGTCTGGCCCCGCGACTCGTCGGACTTCGAGGAGGACCTGGAGGTCCGGGGCATCGAGAAGTTCGGCTACCGGCTGCTCAAGGTGCGTTCCGGCAGCATCGCGAACACCATCGCCGCCGTGCTGCTCTACATCCGCGACGAGACCGGCGTGGTGCCCGAGGTCTACTTCCAGTGGTCGGAGATGAACCCCGTACTCAACATGGGCAAGTACCTGGTGGAGGGCTCGGGCGAGATCGCCGCTGTCTGCCACGAGGTGCTGCGCCAGGCCGAGCACGACGCCAAACGCCGCCCCACCGTCCACGTCTCCTGACCCGCGCCGCTCACGGTCGGTACACGAACGGGAGCTCGTGATGCGACACGGGCAGCGTCTCGACGCGCATCCACGGGTACCGCTGCTCGACGGTGCGCGCCAGGGCCGCGCCGTCGTGGTAGCGGCTGTGCAGCGCGACGACGACGGTGACCCCTCCCGGTAGATCCCGCAGCGCGCCCAGGTCGTCGGGCCGCCGCGGCACCGCGAGACGGGACCTCGGACCGTCGGCACCGGCCTCGGCGAGCACGCCGAACTCGGGTGTCGGTGGCCAATTGCCCCGCGTCTCCCAGCTCCGGTACCCACGGATTCGGGCGGCGGACGGCACCGCGAGCACTGGAACGGCTCGAACGACCGTCCCGAGGCGGAGTCCCGCGAACACCGACGTCGGATCAAGCAGAGTAAGGGCCTCGACCCGGCCCGGGCGCCGTAGTGCGTAGTCGATGGCGATCTGTGCACCGTACGAGTGCGCGCCGTTACGCCGTGAGCGGAAACACGCGGCGCGCGGGAATCGACACGATGCACGCGCGGTTGCCTCACGTGGAAAACTGGTAGTTCCCCGCCGGCGCGGGGAACACGGCGGTTGGAGGTAGCGCATGGACGAGCAGTCCCACATGTACGAACTGGAGTTCCCCGGTCCGTCGGTCTCGGACACCGACGGCAACGGCCCCGTACTGGTGCACGCGCTCGACGGTTACGCCGACGCCGGACACGCGCTGCGGCTGCTGCGCGAGCACCTCAAGGACAACCTCACCACGGAGCTGGTCGCGTCCTTCGACGTCGACGAGCTGATCGACTACCGCTCCCGCAGGCCGCCGATGACCTTCGAGGACGGCTTCACGGGCGTCGACGAGCCGGAGCTCAATCTCTACGCGGTACGCGACTCCGACGGAAAGCCCTTCCTGCTGCTCGCGGGCGCCGAGCCCGACCTGCGGTGGAACGGCTTCGTCAGCGCCGTCGCCGGCCTCGCCGAGCGGTTCGGTGTGCGCACCGTCGTCGGCCTGCACGCCATCCCGATGGCAGTTCCGCACACCCGGCCCGTGCCGGTCACCGCGCACGGCAACAACCCGGATCTGCGCAGCGAGCTGCGGTCCTGGGACGGCGGCACGATGCGCCTGCCCGGCAGCGCGGCGGGACTGCTGGAGCTGCGGATGGCCGACAAGGGATACGACACGCTCGGCCTCTCCGTGCACGTACCGCACTACCTCGCCCAGAACGACTACCCGGAGGCCGTGCTCGGATTCCTCGGCGCGCTGCGCAACTCCGTCGGCCTGCAGGTGCCCGACGGCGATCTCGCGGTGGAGGCCGCGGAACTGCGAGAGCAGATCGACGCCCAGGTCTCGTCCAGTTCGGAGATCTCGTCGGTGGTCGAGGCGCTCGAGCAGCAGTACGACGAGGCGGCGCAGGAGCCCCGCGAACTGCTCATCGCGGAAGGCGAGGCCATCCCGTCGGGCGACGACCTCGCCAGCGAGTTCGAGGCCTTCCTCGCGGAGCAGGCCGGCGACGAGGGCGAGAACGGCTCCGCGTCGTGACGCAGGTCCGTCAGCGCGTCGCGCTGATCCACGGCCACCGCCGGGCCTACCGGATCGGCGGCAGCGGCCCCGCCCTGCTGCTCATCCACGGGATGGCCGACAACTCGTCGACGTTCGAGCCGATCCTCGAGCGCCTCGCCGAGCGGTACACGGTGATCGTGCCGGACCTGCTCGGGCACGGCCTGTCGGGGCGCCCACGCGCCGACTACTCGCTGCCCGCGTTCGCCAACGCCATGCGCGACCTGCTGCTCTACCTCGGCGTCGAGCGGGCGACGCTGGTCGGGCATTCGCTCGGCGGCGGCATCGCCGGCCAGTTCACCTACCAGTTCCCGCACATGGTCGAACGGCTGGTGTTCGTCGACACGGGCGGCGTCACCCGCTCGGTCTCCCCGTGCTCAGGGCCGTCTCGCTGCCGATGTCGGAGATCGCGATCCGCTCACTCGCCCTCCCCGGCGTACTGCCGGTCGCGAGCGCCGCACTGGAGCTGCTCGGCCGCGTGCCGCTCAAGCTCTTCGTCGACAACGCCGAGTGCGCTCGCGTGCTCGCGGGCCTGCCACACGCGGGGACGCCGCGCGCGTTCGCCCGCACCCTGCGCGCCGTGGTGGACCCACTGGGTCAGGTCGTGACGATGCTCGATCGCACCTACGTCGCCGAGTCCGTACCCGTGCTCGTGGTGTGGGGCTCGGCCGACCCGATCATCCCCGTCGAACACGCGCACCTGCTGCACGCCTCGCTGCCGTCGTCGCGCCTGGAGGTGTTCGACGGTGCCGGGCACTTCCCGTTCCGGAGCGACCCGGAACGGTTCCTCACGGTGCTGACCGCTTTCATCGACGGCACCGAACCCGCGCGGCTCACCCTGGCGGACCTGCAGACCGCACTCCGCCGGGACTCGGAACTCGACGTCGAAGCCGCGGCCGAAACGCCGGCGTAACCGGCGGAGGCCACCCGCGTAACATCGCCCGCCCACACTGACCGTCACGTCGGACGTGAGGAGGCCGCGATGAGTTCCGAGGTCCTGCCCTTCCGGGCGCGCCCGTACGTCCCGGACCTGTGCTTCGCGACGATCCACGGGCACCGCCGCGCGTACCGGATCGGGGGTACCGGCCCGGCGGTGCTCCTGCTGCACGGCATCGGCGACAACTCCCTGGTCTGGGACTCCGTCCTCGCGCCACTCACCGACCGGTTCACCGTGATCGCCCCGGACCTGTTGGGCCACGGCCTCTCCGACCGCCCGCGCGCCGACTACTCGGTGGCCGCGTTCGCCAACGGCATGCGCGACCTCTTGTGCTACCTGAACGTCGACCGGGTGTCGGTCGTCGGCCACTCGTTGGGCGGCGGCGTCGCGGGGCAGTTCGCCTACCAGTACCCGGACATGGTGGAGCGGATCGCCTTCGTGGCGCCCGGCGGCGTGGACCATGACGTCTCGCCGCTCCTGCGTCTCCTCTCGCTGCCGTTCGCCGAGCAGCTGGTCGCGCTCACGGCACTTCCCGGTGCGAGGCAGGTCCTCGCGACCGCTCTGCTCGCCGCGGCGGCCGTCCCGAACCCGGTTCGGCCCGACGCCGTGCAACTGGGCCGCGCGCTCGACCGGATGCCGAACACGGCGTCCCCGCACGCCTTCGCGCGGACGCTGCGGTCCGTGGTGGACCTGCGCGGCCAGGTGGTCACCATGCTGGACCGCTGCTACCTCACTGCCGAGGTCCCCACCCTCGTCGCATGGGGCGCCGACGACTCGATCATCCCCGCTGCGCACGCCGAAGTACTCCGCGAGGCCCTGCCCGCAGCGCGCGTGGAGATCTTCGACGGGGTCGGTCACTTCCCCATGACGGAGGCTCCGGACCGCTTCCTCACGCTGCTCACGGACTTCCTGACGACCACGTCGCCCGCACGGTTGGCGCGCACCCACCTGCGCGACGGGCTGCGGTCGGCCGCCGGCGTCACCGTCGCCGCGCCCGCCCAGGAGCTGGGCTGAGCGGCCACGATCTCGGCACGTAGAGTGCGTTGAGTGAACCTCATCGACCTGCTCCCGGCCGACCCGACGGCGGACGCGGTCTTCGAGGCCTTCCTGGAGTGGACCGACAGCCGCGGCATCACGCCGTACCCGGCCCAGGAGGAGGCGCTGATCGCGGCGTGCTCGGGCGCCAACGTGATCGTGGCGACGCCCACCGGCTCGGGAAAGTCCCTGGTCGCGATGGGGGCGCAGTTCGCCGCGCTCGCGCAAGGGCGCCGCACCTACTACACCGCGCCGATCAAGGCCCTGGTGAGCGAGAAGTTCTTCGCGCTGTGTGAGGTCTTCGGTACGGAGAACGTCGGGATGGTGACGGGCGACGCCGCCGTGAACGCCGACGCACCGATCGTCTGCGCGACCGCCGAGATCGTCGCGAACCTGGCGCTGCGCGAGGGCGCCGACTCGGACATCGAACAGGTGGTGATGGACGAGTTCCACTACTACTCCGAGCCCGACCGCGGGTGGGCCTGGCAGGTGCCGTTGATCGAGCTGCCGCACGCGCAGTTCGTGCTCATGTCCGCGACGCTCGGCGACACCTCCTTCTTCGAGGAGGACCTCACCCGGCGCACCGGGCGGGAGACCGTCCTCGTCGCCGGGGCGGAGCGCCCGGTGCCGCTCCACTTCGCCTACTCCACGATGGCGATCCAAGACCAGATCGTCGAGCTGGTCACCACCCACCAGGCGCCCGTCTACGTGGTCCACTTCACCCAGCAGGCCGCGGCGGAGCGCGCCCAGGCGCTCATGTCGCTGCCGCTGGCGAGCAAAGAGCACAAGGCTGAGATCGCCGACGCCCTCGGCGATTTCCAGTTCACCACCGGCTTCGGCAAGACGCTGTCGCGTCTCATCCGGTCCGGTATCGGCGTGCACCACGCCGGCATGCTCCCCGGTACCGGCGCCTCGTCGAGAAGCTCGCACAAGAGGGGCTGCTCAAGGTCATCTGCGGCACCGACACCCTCGGCGTCGGCATCAACGTGCCCATCCGCACCGTCTACCTCACGGGCCTGACCAAGTTCGACGGTACGCGGACCCGTCACCTCCGTGCCCGCGAGTTCCACCAGATCGCCGGACGCGCAGGGCGGGCCGGTTTCGACTCGATTGGCACCGTCGTCGTCGCGGCGCCCGAGCACGAGATCGAGAACGCCCGCCGGGAGGCGAAGGCGGGCGGGGACCCGGCCAAGCTCAAACGGGTCCAGCGCAAGAAGCCGCCCGAGGGATTCGTCTCCTGGGGCAGGGCCACGTTCGAGAAACTGGTCGCCGCCGACCCGGAGCCGCTCACCTCGCGATTCTCCGTGACCAACTCGATGCTGCTCAACGTGATCGCGCGGCCGCGCAACTGCTTCGACTCGATGCGGCACCTCCTTGAGGACAACCACGAGTCGCGGCGGAATCAGTTGCGGCACATCCGTACCGCGATCACACTGTTCCGCGGGCTGGAGCAGGGCGGGGTCGTCGAGAAGCTGGACGCCCCCGACGAGGACGGCCGGCACGTGCGGCTCACCGTCGAACTGCAGCCGGACTTCGCGCTGAACCAGCCCGGCCCCGTTCGCGCTGGCGGCGCTGGAGCTTCTGGACGCCGAGTCGCCCGATTACGCCCTCGACGTGATCTCGGTGATCGAGTCCGTGCTGGACGACCCGCGGCCCGTGCTGCGGGCCCAGCAGAACGCGGCACGCGGCGCCGCGGTGGCGGAGATGAAGGCCGACGGCATCGACTACGACGAGCGGATGACGCTCCTCGAGGACGTCACGTACCCGAAGCCGTTGGAGGACCTGCTCGTTCCCGCGTTCGCCACCTACGCCGCCGGGCACGCGTGGGTGACGCAGTTCGAGCTCTCGCCGAAATCGGTGGTGCGCGAGATGATCGAACGCGCGATGACGTTCAACGACCTGGTGTCGAAGTACCAGTTGGGCCGTTCCGAAGGCGCGGTGCTGCGGTACCTCTCGGACGCGTTCAAGACGCTGCGGCACACCGTTCCCGAGTCCGTCCGCACGCCCGAACTGGACGACTACATCGCCTGGCTCGGAGCGCTCGTGCGGTACGTCGACAGCTCGCTGGTCGACGAGTGGGAGGAGATGACCTCGCCGGACCCGGTGAAGGCCCACGCCTCCGCCCCCGAGATCGGACGATCCACCTCGCTCACGTCGGACGAGCGTGCGTTCGCGGTCATGGTGCGCAACACGATGTTCCGCCGGGTGCAACTCGTCGCCGAGGAGGAGTACGACCTGCTCGACGAGATGGACCCGGGCGTCGACTGGTACGCGGCCTTCGACGACTACTACGAGGAGTACGACGACATCGAGACGGGCGCGGACGCCCGAGGCCCGCAGCTCTTCTCGCTCGACACGTCGATGCCGCGGGCGTGGAAGGTGCGGCAGACCATCGCCGATCCCGACGGCGACCACGGCTGGGCGATCACCGCCGTCGTCGACCTTCCGGCCTCCGACGAGCGCGGCGACGTGGTGCTCGTCGACGTCGAGGTGGTCTCGGGCTGAGTCAGCCGCGGACCACCGCGTCGAGGCCCGCGAGCGACTGGTCGAGATACTCGGGCGGGAACGGCGGCATGGCGCCGACGAAGTCGCGGAAGGACTGCGGGGTGTCGGTCCAGTCGTAGGTCAGCGTGACCTGCGTGCCGTCGCCCGACGGCGCGAGGTCGTACCGCCACCACCAGCCGCCGGCCTCCCACGTGCCACCCGCGGGGTCTGGCCGGGCCACCAGCCGATGACGCGGTCCTGCTCGAAGTCGGTGACCTTGTTCTCCATCACGTAGTCGCCGCCGGCCTGCTCCAGGTACATGTTCACGGAGAACATCTGCCCGACGTGGTCGATCGGTGCGACGTCCACGGCGGCGCGGACCCAATCGGTGGGCTCGATCTCCTGGTGGTTCGCCGGATCGGCGAGGACGGCGAAGACCCGCTCGGGGCTCGCGGCGATGACGCGGGTGGTGGACATCTGTTCGGACATGGTGACTCGCTCTCTGCTGCGTCTCCACGACGCGCGTCGGCTCCGCACGCCATGTTCACAGCGTACACATGAGGGTGTGCAGCGGCACCGGATCGCGGATATCCGCCCGGGTCTACTTCCGGCGGGGTCGGTTGCGGGCCGCGCGCACCTCGGCCACCCGCTGCTCGTCCGCGCGGGCGGCCGCGAAGGTCGCGCGCTCGTCGACCAGCCACTGCGGCGGCTCGGCGTTGAGCGCCGCGATCTGCTCGGACGTCAGTGCCTCGTCCACCCCGCCGCGCGCCAGGCCCGCGATCGACACCCCCAGTTTCGCCGCGACGAGGTTCTTCGGGTGCGGCCCGTTCTTGCGGAGGTCCTGCAGCCACTGCGGCGGATCTGCCTGCAGCGCGGCGATCTCGTCGCGCGTGACGTCACCCTGCCGGAACTCGGCGGGCGTGGCCGGCAGATACACGTCCAGCTTCTTCGCCGCGGTGGCGGGTTTCATGGACTGCGAGTTCGGCCTGCTCATGGGTGCCAGCCTATCGGTAACCTCCAGGAGTGACCTCCTCACTCCCGCCGTCGCTGCGACTCGGCTACGTGCCCGGCGCCACGCCCGCCAAGTGGGCGCGGATCTGGGGCGAACGACATCCGGATGTCCGGCTCGAACTCGTCCCGGTCGCAGCCGCGGACGCCGCGGACGCGGTGCGCGGGGGCACCGTCGACCTGGCGCTCCTACGCCTGCCCGCGGACACGAGCGGACTGGCGACGATCGCGCTGTACGAGGAACAGGTCGTCGCGGTGGTCCCGAAGGAGCACCACGCGGCCGCGGCGGACGAACTGACGGCCGCAGACCTCGACGACGAGCCGACGCTGCTCCCCCACGACGACGCGCTGCACTGGTCCGGCGCGCCGGCCGGCCGGTCGCGCACCGGCCGGACACCACCGAGGCGGCGGTCGAGCTGGTCGCCGCCGGGATGGGCGTGTTGATCGTGCCGCAGTCGCTCGCCCGCCTGCACCACCGCAAGGATCTGACGTACCGGCCGGTCACCGACGCGCCCGGCTCGGCGGTCGGGCTCGCGGTTCCAGCCGGCGAACAGACGGAGGCCGTCGCGGAGTTCATCGGCATCGTGCGCGGGCGGAAGGCCGGCTCGTCTCGGGGCCGCGCGGAGCCCGCGCCGAAGCGCACGGCACGAGAGAAGACTCTCGCCAAGCAGGCGGCCCGCGCCGCGGCCGGGAAGACGCCGGGACCGTCAAAAGGCAAGTCCGCCAAGCGACCCCGGCGCTGAGCCACTCACTGCACCGTCAGCGCAACGACTCGAGGTCCACGCGCATCGGGAACGACATCCTCCCCCAGGCGTCCCACTCCTCCAACGACAGGAGGTGCGGGCGGGTCGCTGCGGTCATGGCCCGATCCCACGCCGGGCGCTGCGATCTCACACCGACGTTCCCGCCGCCTCACGGGCGATCGCCGCGAGGCGCTGAAAGCCGTCGGTCTTCGCGCTCGACGCACGGTAGGCGAGGCCGACGGTGCGGCCGGGCGCGGGCGGGGCGAACCGGGCGATCGCGAGATCCGTCCCCCGCAACTCGACGGCCACCGCCGGCTCGGGCAGCAACGTGACGCCGAGATCTCCCGAAACGCACTGCACGATGGTCGCGAGCGACGCGGCGCGGGTGTCGCCGATGACCCCCACGCCTGCCTCCGCCTGCCGGCACAGGTCCAGCGCCTGATCGCGCAGGCAGTGCCCCTCGTCGAGGAGGAGCAGCGGGAGCCCGGTCAGGTCGTCGGCGGTGAGGTCGTCCCGACCCGCGAACGGATGATCGGGCGGCACCACGAGCACGAATTCCTCGTCGTACAGCGGGATCTCGGCGATACCGGCGCTGAGCACCGGCAGCGCCACGACGGCCACGTCGATCCGGCCGGACCGGAGCGCGTCGAGCAGTCGCGCCGTCTGGTCCTCCACGACCGTGACCGCGAGGTCCTCCACTTCGGCACGCAGCCTCGGCAGCAACGCCGGAAGGCGGTACGGGGCCACCGTCGGGATCATCCCGATCCGCAGGCTGCCGCGCAGTTCCCCGGTGAGGCCGGCGGCGTTGTTGACGAGCTCCGCGGCGGAGGCGACGATGCCCGAAGCCTGTTCCAGCAGAGCCATTCCGGCCTCGGTGATGAGCACCTTGCGGGTACTGCGCTCCACCAGCTGCACCCCCAGTCCCGCCTCGAGGGACGCGAGGGCCTGGGACAGCGACGGCTGACTCACTCCGAGCGACGTCGCGGCGGTTCCGAAGTGGCGCGAGCGTGCCACTGCGACGAACGCGCGCAACTGCGCGAGGGTCGGCTGATAAACCTGATCGGACATACCTATCAGTGTAGTGCCATTGATCACCTTTGCTTTACAAGCATGTGATTCGAAAGCCAGAATCGATCCAGAAACGAACACAGCCCGCACCCATCGGGCGCTTGCACCTAGAGGAGTTACCGTGCCCCTGAAGACGATCGGCGACCAGTTCCCCGAGTTCAACCTCACCGCCGTGATCGGCGGCGACCTGTCGAAGGTCGACGCGCAGCAGCCCGACGACTACTTCACCACCATCACCAGCGACGACTACGCGGGCAAGTGGAAGATCGTGTTCTTCTGGCCGAAGGACTTCACCTTCGTGTGCCCCACCGAGATCGCGGCCTTCGGCAAGCTCAATGACGAGTTCGCCGATCGTGACGCCCAGGTGCTCGGCGCCTCGGTCGACAACGAGTTCGTGCACTTCCAGTGGCGCGCGCAGCACGAGGACCTCAAGACCCTCCCCTTCCCGATGCTCTCGGATCTCAAGCGCGAGCTGGCCGAGGCCACCGGCGTCCTCAACGCCGACGGCGTCGCGGACCGCGCCACCTTCATCGTCGACCCCAACAACGAGATCCAGTTCGTCTCCGTGACGGCCGGTTCCGTGGGTCGCAACGTCGACGAGGTGCTCCGCGTGCTCGACGCCCTGCAGTCGGACGAGCTGTGCGCCTGCAACTGGAAGAAGGGCGACCCGACGATCAACGCCGGCGAGCTGCTGAAGGAGAGCGTCTAAGCCATGTCGATCGACAACCTCAAGAACGCCGTCCCCGAGTACGCCAAGGACCTCAAGCTCAACCTGAGCTCGCTGTCCCGCTCGACCGAGTTGACCGAGCAGCAGCTCTGGGGCACCTTCCTCGCCTCGGCCGCGGCCACCAAGAACGCGACCGTGCTGCGCGAGATCGCCGAGGAGGCCGCCGACACCCTGTCGGCGGAGGCCTACCAGGCCGCCCTCGGCGCCGCCTCGGTGATGGGCATGAACAACGTGGCCTACCGGGCGAAGGGCTTCCTCGGTGACGATTACGCCCAGGTCCGAATGGGCCTGCGGATGAACATCATCGGCAACCCCGGCGTCGACAAGACCGACTTCGAGCTGTGGAGCCTCGCCGTCTCGGCCATCAACGGCTGCGAGCACTGCGTCGCCGCCCACGACGACGTGGTCCGCAAGGCCGGCCTCACCAAGGAGCAGGCCTTCGAGGCCGTCAAGGTGGCCGCGACGGTCCGGGCGTCGCCCAGGCGGTCTTCGCCGCCGAGGCCCTCGCGAGCGCCTCGGTCTAACCTCACCCGTCACCCGTTCGACGGTGCCCGTCCCTCACCCGAGGGGCGGGCACCGTCGTCGTTTCACGGCCGCCAGGCACCCGCCTCCTGGCGGGTGGCGTGATTGAGCCGGTTCCACAGGTTGATCTGGGCGATGGCCAGCACGAGAGCGGCCAGCTGATCGGCGTCGAACTCGTCGGCCGCCGCGTCCCAGAGCGCGTCGGGCAGCGCCTCCGGGTTGCCCGCCAGCGCGGTGAGCTCCTCGGTCAACTCCAGCGCGATCCGTTCCGCGTCGGAGAAGTACGGCGTGTGCCGCCACGCCCCGACGGCGAACAGCTTGTCGTCGGACACGCCGTGCTTGCGAGCCATCCGCCAGTGCCCGTCGAGGCACGTGCTGCAGCTGTTGAGCTGGCTGGCGCGCATGTTCACCAGTTCCAGCAGGTCGGGCGACAGCCCGGTCGCGGCGATCGCGCCGCTCAGCTTCATCAGCGCATCCATCGCGCCGGGCAGGGCCATCGCGGGGTTCGTCATCCGTGCGGTCATGGTCTACTCCTAAAGTTCCGTCACATCCGGGGCGCTCGCCCCGTCATCCTTCTGACGGATCGACGACGGAGGATGTGACACATGGATATCGAGGACTTCGAAGAGGCCCGGCCGCGGCTGCTCGCGGTGGCCACCCGGATGCTCGGGTCGGCCGCCGACGCCGAGGACGCCGTGCAGGAGGCGTGGCTGCGCGCCGACCGGTCCGGCGGCACCGTCGACACCCCGGCCGCATGGCTGACCACGGTGGTCTCGCGGATCTGTCTGGATCGCCTGCGCGCGCGGCACGAAACGGCTCCGCTGGACGACGTGGACCCCGCGGATCCCGCGCCGGCCCCGGACGACGAGGTACAGCTTGCGGAGTCCGTGGGCGCCGCGATGGGCGCGGTGCTCGATGACCTCGCACCCGCCGAGCGAGTGGCCTTCGTGCTCCACGACGTGTTCGCGGTGCCGTTCGACGATGTCGCGACGATCCTGGGCAAGACCCCCGCCGCGACCCGCCAGCTCGCGAGCCGTGCCCGTCGCCGCGTGGCCGGGGCCCCACGACCGGACGCCGCGCGCACCGACGCCGTGCGCGCGTTCCTCGCCGCGTCGCGCGACGGGGACTTCACCGCGCTGGTCGACCTGCTCGACCCCGACGCCGTGTTCCGCACGCACACCGACGGTGCGCCGTCGACCGTTCTGGCGGGCGCTCCCGCGATCGCGGAGGCGTTCCTGTTCAAGGCCAAGACGGCGCTGGTGGCGGTGGTGGACGGCCTGCTCGGCTACACCGTGCGGCTACCCGGCGCCGACGACTACCTCCTGATCGGCGACGTGACGTTCGCCGCGGACGGCCGGATCGCCGCGCTCGACGTGACGCTCCGGGCCGACGAAGTGGCCGGCAGCGAGATCGTGCCCCTCTGACCGGGAGACGACGGTGCCCGCCCCTTCAGGTCGGGGACGGGCACCGTCGTCGCTGCAGGACCGGCTAGTGGTCGATGGCCTTCTCGACCCCGACTCCCGTGAGGGAGCGCACTTCCATCTCGACCGCCTTGTCGGTGAGTTCGGTGTCCGGCTTGCCGATCAGGGTGCCGAGGATGGCCAGGCCGAAGCCGACGGGGATCGACACCAGGCCCGGGTTCTGGAGCGGGAACCAGTGGAAGTCGACCGACGTGAACATCGACGTCGGCGTTCCCGACACCGCCGGGGAGAAGATGATCAGCACGATCGCCGAGATCAGACCGCCGTACATCGACAGTACCGCGCCGGTGGTGTTGAACTTCCGCCAGAACAGCGAGAACAGGATGGTCGGCAGGTTCGCCGACGCCGCGACCGCGAAGGCGAGCGCCACGAGGAACGCGATGTTCTGCCCCATCGCCCCGATGCCCAGGATGATCGACGCGACACCGATGACGACCACCGTGATCCGCGAGACCCGCACCTGCGATTCCTCGGACGCCTTCCCGCGTTTGATCACACCGTTGTAGATGTCGTGGGCCAGGCTCGCCGAGGCCGTGATGGCGAGGCCCGCCACCACCGCCAGGATGGTCGCGAACGCGACGGCCGAGATCACGGCCATCAACACCGTGCCGCCGAGCGAGAACGCCAGCAGCGGGGCCGCCGAGTTCACCCCGCCGGGCGCCTTCGTGATCACGTCGGCGCCCACGTACGCCGCGGCCCCGAATCCCAGCACCAGGGTGAAGATGTAGAACGCGCCGATCAGGCCGATGGCCCAGGTGACCGAGCGCCGGGCCTCCTTGGCGGTGGGCACCGTGTAGAAGCGCATCAGCACGTGCGGCAGGCCGGCGGTACCGAGCACCAGGGCCAGGGCGAGCGAGATGAAGTCAAGCTTCGTGGTCTCGGTCTTGCCGTACTTGAGGCCGGGCTCGATGATCTTCTCCCCCGACTTACTGCCGTCCATGGCCTTCTGCAGCAGGTCGGAGAAGTTGCCCTTGACGGCGGCCAGCACCATCAGCGTCATCACCAGGGCGCCGCCCACGAGCAGCACGGCCTTGACCATCTGCACGTACGTGGTGCCCTTCATGCCGCCGACGAGCACGTAGACGATCATCAGCACACCGACCACGGCGACGACGATCGCCTGCCCCGTCTCGCCCTTGATGTTCAGGAGCAGGGCGACCAGGCCGCCGGCGCCCGCCATCTGCGCGATCAGGTAGAACAGCGAGACGGTGAGCGTCGCCAGCGCGGCCGCCATCCGGACGGGGCGCTGCTTGAGCCGGAAGCTCAGCACGTCGGCCATCGTGAACTTGCCCACGTTGCGGAGGCGCTCGGCCACCAGTAGCAGCGCGACGAGCCACGCCACGAGGAAGCCGATCGAGTACAGGAAGCCGTCGTAGCCCTGCACGGCGATCGCACCGCAGATGCCGAGGAAGCTTGCGGCGGAGAGGTAGTCACCGGCGATGGCGAAGCCGTTCTGCGGGCCCGTGAACGTGGCGCCGCCGGTGTAGAAGTCGGTGGCCTTCTTCGTGGTACGGCTGGCCTTGATCACCAGGCCCATCGTGAGGCCGATGAACAGCAGGAAGATGATGATGTTCAGCGTGGTGGAACCCACCTGCTGGCCGATCTCGATCGAGCCGGGCTCCCATGCGAGGACGTCGGTCACTTGCCCGCCTCCCCCGCCTTGAGCTCGCCCTCGATGCGCTCACGCAGGTCAGTGGCCATCGGGTCGATCGTGTTGTTCGCGAACCGCACGTACGCCCAGGTGATCACGAACGTGGTCACGAATTGCCCGAGCCCGAGCACCAGGGCGACGTTGATGTTGCCCCACAGCCTCTGGCTCATGAAGTCGTGCGCGTACGTCGCGAGCAGGACGTAGAGCAGGTACCAGGTCAGGAAGGCCACCGAGATGGGGATCACGAACCGCGCCAGTCGCTGTCGCAGGTCGTGGAATTCCTTGCTGTCGTAGGCGCGCTGATAGACCGCAGCCGTATCCTCTTCGTTCACACGCGAAGTGTGTCACGCCTCACAATGCACGGGGTTTAATTCGTCGACAATCTGCGATGCAACGGTGTGCAACCCCCGATCCGGGGGTGTCAGGCGTCGAGCGCCCGTGCGGTCGCGGCGGCGATCTCGGCCACCTGCTCGTCGGTCGTGACGAAAGGCGGAGAGAACTGCAGCGTACCCAGCCCGGCCGCACGACCCGAAACCCCTGCGCGCGAAGCTTCTTCGCCATCGTCATCGCCTCCGCCGGCTCGTGCAGCTGGACGCCGGCCACGGCGCCCGTACCGCCGCGGACCTCCTTCACCTTCGGGTGGTCCGCCAGTGGCGACAGTTCCCGCATCAGCGTGTCCTGCAGCCGCAGCGCCTCGGCGACGAGGTTCTCGCGCTCCATGATGTCGAGCACCGCCATCGCGGCGGCCGCGCCCGCGGCGTGACCGCCGTACGTGTAGCCGTGCCGCCACCACACCCCGCCCGCGAAGAACGGCTCCGCGACGTCCGGCGCCACGAACAGCGCACCCATCGGGATGTAGCCGCTGGTGAGGCCCTTCGCGGTGGTCATCAGGTCCGGCTGCAGGTCGAACCGGCTCGAGGCGAACCACGCCCCGCCGATCCGGCCGAATCCGGTGATCACCTCATCGGCGATGAACAGCACGTCGTGCTCGCGGCAGATGTCCCGGACCTCGCGCAGGTAGCCCTCGGGCGGCGGAAGCAGGCCGCCCGCGCCGATCACCGGCTCGGCGACGAACGCGGCGATCGCATCGGCCCCGACGCGCTCGATCAGCCCGAGCAGTTCCTTCGCATCGTCCCAGGCGATCGTGGCGGTGCCGTCGAACAGTACGCCGCCGTAGCCCTCCGCGTTCGCCGGGATGCCGCCGAGGCTCGTACCGCCCACGTGCATGCCGTGGTACGCGTTGGACCGGCCGACGATGAGCTTCTTCCCGGGCCGGCCCTTCTCCTGCCAGTAGCGGCGGGCCAGCTTAATCGCCGAGTCCACGGAATCGGAGCCGCCCGAGGTGAAGAAGATCTTGCTGTCCGGCACCGGTGCGATGCCCTGCAGCCGCTCCGCGAGGGCCACGGTCGTGTCGGTCGCGGCGTCGCCGAAGCCCGTCACGTGCGCGACCTTGAGCAGCTGGTCGCGCACGGCGTCGGCGACCTCCGCGCGCCCGTGGCCCACGTTCGCGAACCACAGTCCCGCCGTCGCGTCCAGGTACCTGGTGCCGTCGGTGTCGAAGACGTACGCGCCCTCGCCGCGGGCGAACACGAACGCGCCGTCGCGCTCCACGGCGCCCATGTCCGCGAATCCGTGCCAGAGTGCCGATGAGGTCTTCGGTGCCTGTCCGCTCATGGTGGATAAACTAGTCGCAAATGACGAAGCAGGACACGCGCACCGCACGAGACTCCGGCGACGGCGGACCGTCGAAGCGCGACCTGTACGCCGCGCTCGGGACGGACGCCGCACCCGCGGTCACCCTGCGTGACGAGACACGGCTGCGCGGCAAGCTCAAGCGGGCCAAGGTTTCCGACCTCCCCCGCCTCGCCCGCGATGTGACGGCGGCCCGCGAGCGGTACGCCGAACGAGCGGCGGCGGTCCCGGCCATCGTCTACCCCGAGAACCTGCCCGTCAGCGCCCGGCGCGACGAGATCGCGAAGGCCATCGCCGAGAACCAGGTGATAATCCTGGCGGGCGAGACGGGATCCGGCAAGACCACGCAGTTGCCGAAGATCTGCCTCGAACTCGGTCGCGGGGTGCGCGGCATGATCGGGCACACCCAGCCGCGCCGGCTCGCCGCGCGCAGCGTGGCCGACCGGATCGCCGAGGAGACGAGGACCGAGCTCGGCGACGCCGTGGGGTACGCCGTGCGGTTCACCGACAAGATCTCGCCGAGAACGTCGGTCAAGCTGATGACCGACGGCATCCTGTTGCGCGAACTCACCCGCGATCGCCTTCTGCGCGACTACGACACGATCATCATCGACGAGGCGCACGAGCGCAGCCTCAACATCGACTTCCTGCTCGGCTACCTCCGGCAGATCCTGCCCCGCAGGCCGACCTCAAGGTCATCGTCACGTCCGCCACCATCGAGCCGGAACGGTTCGCGGCGCACTTCGCGAAGCCCGACGGTACGCCCGCCCCGTCATCGAGGTCTCGGGCCGCACCTACCCGGTCGAGGTCCGGTACCGCCCACTCGATGAGGACGACGAGCCGATCGACCAGGTGGAGGGGATCTGCCGTGCGGTCGACGAGCTGGCGCGCGAGGCGCCGGGCGACGTGCTGGTGTTCCTCTCCGGCGAACGCGAGATCCGCGACGCCGCCGAGGCACTCGCGGCGCGGGTGAAGCCGGGGACGGAGATCCTGCCGCTCTACGCGCGGCTGTCGGCGGCCGAGCAGCACCGAGTGTTCGCGCCCCATGCCGGTCGCCGGATCGTGTTGTCCACCAACGTCGCCGAGACCTCGCTGACGGTGCCCGGCATCAAGTACGTGGTCGACACCGGGACGGCCCGCATCTCCCGGTACTCGCTGCGCACCAAGGTGCAGCGGCTGCCGATCGAGCCGGTCTCCCAGGCCTCGGCGCAGCAGCGGTCCGGCCGCTGTGGCCGCACCTCCGACGGCATCGCGATCCGGCTGTACTCCGAGGAGGATTTCGACGCGCGTCCGGTGTACACCGATCCCGAGATCCTGCGCACCAACCTGGCCTCGGTGGTGCTGTCGATGACCGCACTGGAACTCGGCGACGTCGCGGCGTTCCCGTTCGTGCAGCCGCCCGACGAGCGGGCCGTCCGCGACGGTGTGGCCCTGCTCGAGGAACTCGGTGCACTCGAGCCGGATTCCCAGCCCGGGCATCGCCGCCTGACCCCGGTCGGCCGGCAGCTCGCCGATCTGCCCGTGGACCCGCGCATGGCCCGCATGCTGGTCGCGGCGCGCGAGCACGGAGTGCTGCCCGAGGTGCTCGTGATCGTCGCCGGCCTGTCGATCCAGGACGTGCGGGAACGGCCCGCCGAGCACCGTCAGGCCGCGGACGCGCAACACGCCCGCTTCACCGACCCGACGTCCGACTTCCTCTCCTACCTCAACCTGTGGCGGCACCTCGGCGAGCGCCGGGAGGAGCTGTCGTCCAGCGCGTTCCGGCGCGAGTGTCAGCGCGAGTTCCTGCACTACGTGCGCATCCGCGAATGGCAGGACCTGCAGGGGCAATTGCGGCAGATCTGTCGCGACCTGGGCTGGAAACTGGACTCACTGGGCCGGGAACCGGCCCTCGCCCGACCTCATCCATCGGGCGATGTTGGCCGGACTGCTGTCGCAGATCGGGCTGCGCGAGCCCGACGGGCGCGAGTTCCTGGGCGCCCGGGGCGCCAGGTTCCTCGTGTTTCCGGGGTCGTCGCTGGCGAAGAAGCCGCCGCGGTTCGTCATGGCGGGCGAGCTGGTGGAGACCTCGAGGCTGTTCGCGCGGACCGTCGCGAGGATCGAGCCGGAGTGGGCCGAGGAACTCGCGGGGCCGCTCGCGAAGCGCCACTACTCGGAACCGCACTGGTCCACGAAGCGGGAGGCCGTCCTGGCCAAGGAGCGCGTCACGCTGTTCGGCGTGCCGCTCGTCGCGGACCGCACGGTGAACTACGGGCGGATCGATCCCGACGTATCCCGGGAGATCTTCCTGCGGCACGCGCTCGTGCAGGGCGAATGGCGTACGCGGCACGGCTTCTTCGCGCGCAATCGCGCACTCCTCGACGACGTGGAGTACCTGGAGGACAAGGCCCGGCGCCGCGACATCGTGGTCGACGAGGACACCCTGTTCGACTTCTACGACCGTCGTGTCCCCGAGGGGATCGTCTCGTCCCGCCACTTCGACTCGTGGTGGAAGAAGACGTCGCGGACGCAGCCCGAGCTGCTCGACTTCACCACCGAGGACGTGCTCGCCGACGGTGCCGCCGACGTCACCGCCGACGCGTACCCCACGTCCTGGCTGCAGGGCCGCATCGAGGTGCCGCTGAAGTACCGGTTCGAGCCGGGTGCGGCCGACGACGGCGTCACGGCCCGGATCCCGGTCAAGGACCTGGCGACGGTGCGCGCGGACGGCTTCGAGTGGCTCGTCCCGGCGATGCGGGACGAGCTGGCGGCGGGCCTGATCAAGTCGCTGCCCAAGCAGCTGCGCCGCGAGGTGGTGCCCGCGCCGGACTTCGCCGCCGCGGCACTGGCGCGCCTGACTCCCCGGTCGGAGCCGCTGACCGAGGGTCTCGCGCGCGAGCTCACGCAACTGTCGGGCACCGTCATCCGGCCGGGCGACTTCTCCCCCGCGTCGCTCCCCGATCACCTCCGGGTGACGTTCGTCGTGATCGGCGACGACGGCCGCGAGCTCGCATCCGGCAAGGACCTGGACGCGCTCAAGCGCCGCCTGGGCGCGGCGGTACAGGCGGACCTGTCGAACCGGGCCGGGGCCTACGAGCGCGCGCCCGCGGCAGAGTGGACTGCGCAGACCCTCGGGGACGTACCCCGCCGCGTCGACACAGAAGTGCGGGGCAGCCGAGTGACCGGGTTCGGGACCCTCCATCCCGACCCCGACGGTGTGCGGGCCGGCGTGCGGGTGGTGGCCGACGAGGCGGAGCAGGCCCGGCTCATGGCTGCCGGACTGGACGTCCTGCTGTCGAACGCGCTTCCGGCTGTGCACAAGTCGCTGCTGCAGTCGCTCGGGCAGCGCGAGCGGCTGGCGCTGTCGCAGAGTCCCTACCCGACACCGATGGACCTGCTCGCAGACTGCCGGCGACGCGCCATCGCCGATCAGCGGGCCCGGGCTGCGCTCGCGTGGACCCCGGACGAGTTCGCCGCACTCACCGCGACGGTGCGCACGGAACTCGGCGAGACCCAGCAGCAGTACTTGGCGTGGGCCGCCTCCGCCATCGCGACGGCGACGGACCTGCGGGGCGCACTCGTGTCCGCCCCGCCGGCGTTGCGCGACGCGGCGGAGGACATCGCCGAGCAACTCGACGCGCTGCTGTTGCCCGGCTTCGTGGGCGCGACGCCGGGCACCCACCTGCAGCACCTGCCGAGGTACGTCGCGGCGGCCGCGGCGCGCTGGGCGGCGCTGCCCGCAGCCACCGATCGGGACGATCGCGGCATGGCGGTCCTCGACCGGGTCTACGCCGCGCTCACCGCGCGGCTCGACGCGCTGCCCGAGCACCGCCGGGACGCTGCGCTCGAAAGGATCAATTGGCAGATCGAGGAGCTCCGCGTGAGCCTGTTCGCGCAGTCCCTCGGTACCGCGGGATCGATCTCCGAGAAGAAAGTACTGGCCGCGATCGCGGCGCTGAGCTGAGCTGAAGTGAGCCGCGGACCGGCCGGGCCGGACCCTCCGGACCCGCCGGGCCGCCGGGTGACGCGCGTCAGGCCGCGTCGGTCGGCGTGCCCGACGCCGCGGCGCGGGCCCGCAGCTCCCGGATGGCCGCCTCGAAGTCCTCGATGGAGCTGAACCCCTGGTAGACGGAGGCGAACCGCAGGTACGCGACCTGGTCCAGGTCACGCAGCGGGCCGAGGATGGCGAGGCCGACCTCGTTCGCGGGCACCTCGGAGACACCCGAGGCGCGGACCGCGTCCTCCACCTGCTGCGCCAGCTTCTGCAGGTCGTCCTCCGCCACATCGCGCCCCTGGCACGCGCGGCGGACGCCCTTCATGACCTTCTCGCGGCTGAACGGCTCCGTGACCCCGTTGCGCTTGAGGACGGCGAGGACGGTGCTCTCGACGGTGGTGAAGCGGCGTCCGCACTCGTTGCACGACCGGCGTCGGCGGATCCCCTGCCCATCGTCGAACACACGCGAATCGACCACTCGGGTGTCCTCGTTCTTGCAGAACGGGCAATGCATCGGTTCACCTCCCGCGCGGGTGCGCTCGGCCGTACGGCGGGGCAGCTGCAACACCGTGGCCCCTGCCACGGTCGCGCTCCGCGATCTCGTTCCCGAGGATACTCGGCGGGGGAACCGCACCACGTTATCGAGGTGCGTCACGCGCCCGCCCTGCCGGGAATCCGCGATCACCATTCGCATCGTCATGGTCTGCGTCCTTCGTCCTCGTGCGCGCCGTCAGTACCGCGGCGTGATCAGCGTCTGTCCGGCGCGGACGCGGCCGTCCCGCAGGCCGTTGATCTCCGAGATCGCCGCGACCACGGACGCGGCCTCGCGCCCGGGCGCGATCTCCGCGGCGATCTGCTCGAGGTCCTGCCCGCGCGGACCGTCACGATCGACGTGAGCGCCGGACGGGCGGACACCGACGGCGCCGGCTCGGACCGCGCGCCGCCGAACAGCAGGACGACGCCCAGGAACGCACCCACTGCGAGCGCGAGGCACAGTAGCGCCGACGGCCCCGGCGTGCGGCGCGCGCACCCGCCCTGCCTGGAGATCCCCCGGGCCGCGGGGCGGGTAGCCGGACGCACGCGCGGACGTTCGACGGTGCGCCGCGCCGCCCCGCGGGCGCCGGTGACTCGGACCGCTCCACCCTCTGTTCGAACAACACCCTCCCAGGAGGTGTTCGACGGGGTGATCGAACCCTCGGCCTCCGCCGCGGCGCGCGCCCCCGCGAGCCGCGGCGACAGCCCGCGCGCCCGCGTCGCCACTCTCCGATCCTGCCCTGCGGCGGTGCGGCGGCGGCCGGCAGCAGCGCCTGCTTCAGCGCGCTGTCCTGCGGCGATGACTTCCCGATCCATGATCGCGGTCATGATCTCTCCTAGCGTCGGTAGCGGTTCGTTCTCGCTCACTCACAGGTCTATCGGAGTGGACTGACAAGTTTTCAATCCTGCCCCACCAGTCACACATGAATGCGTGCAAGCGTTCGAGAGAACTTCTGTTCGATTTCTACCACACCCCGGCGACGCGCGGAAGACACGCGGGCGAAATTCTCGAACAGATGTTTGTCACGGTGTGCGAACTGGACTACAGTGGGCGTAGAACCAGACGGGCGTGAGGAGCGACACATGGCAGAAGAACGACAGGTCCAGCACCGGGACAAGCGCTTCCGCGACGCACAGGGCAACGTCTCCGAAGATCACCTCACGCGTCGCCAGAAGCAGGTCCTCGAGGTCATCCGCCGGTCCGTGCGCGACCGCGGTTATCCGCCCAGCATCCGCGAGATCGGCGACGAGGTGGGGCTCACGTCCACGTCGTCGGTGGCGCACCAGCTGCGCACGCTCGAGCGTCTCGGGTTCCTGCATCGCGACCCGAACCGTCCGCGCGCGGTCAACGTCGAGGGCGCCGAGGAGCGCACCGCACAGGTCATCCAGAAGGTGATGGAGGACGAGGACCGGATGCCCGAGCCGGCGTTCGTCCCGGTTCTCGGCCGGATCGCCGCGGGTGGCCCCATCCTCGCGGAGGAAGCGGTCGAGGAGATCTTCCCGCTCCCCCGCGAACTCGTGGGCGAGGGCTCACTGTTCCTGCTCAAGGTGATCGGCGAGTCGATGACCGACGCCGCCATCTGCGACGGGGACTGGGTGGTGGTCCGTCAGCAGTCGGTCGCCGAGAACGGCGACATCGTGGCGGCCATGCTGGACGGCGAGGCCACCGTGAAGACCTTCCGCCGCACCGGCAAGGACGTCTGGCTCATGCCGCACAACCCCGCGTTCGATCCCATCCACGGCAACGACGCGGTGATCCTCGGCAAGGTGGTCACCGTGATGCGACGGATCTGACCTCCCCGGCACAACGATTCCGACGCAGCGCGCCCGGATCGGCTTAGCATGGTGTGGTGCCAATCGAGTCGAACGGATGGGCCGACGACCGATGGGAGATCGCGCAACCGTCGCGCATGCGGATGCCCACCGGCGTGAGCATCGCCGGGTTTCGCGACCGGCGGGTAGTCGGTCACACCGACATCCCCGTACTTCCCCGCCCCGCGGTCACGATCGTCCTGGGCTTCGGTGAGCGAGACGTCGCCGTACACGACACCGACGGGCGCGAGCACCGGGGCGGCGTCGTCGGTGGCCTTGCGCCGAGCGGTGCGCGAATCCGCGGCGCCGGCATCGGCTGTGTGGAACTCCGCCTGTCCCCGGCGGTCGCACGCGCGGCACTCGGCGTCCCCGTGCGCGAGCTGGCCGGGGTGTCCTCAGCCGGGGATGTGCTCGGCCCGCGCACCGTCGACGACGTCCGAGAGCGGATGTCGGATGCCCGCTCATGGGACGAGCGTTTCAGAATGGCCCTGCACCTGGTCGCGCGGCGGATCGACCAGGACCACCACCGGACTGACGACGAAGTGACATGGGTGTGGAACCGGATCTCGGCGCACCGGGGAAGGGTGCGGATCGAATCGTTGGCGGACGAGATCGGGTGGAGCCGGAAGCGCTTGTGGTCCCGCTTCCACGATCAGATCGGTCTCTCGCCCAAGTACGCCGCGCGCTTGATCCGATTCGATCACGCTGCGGCGCAGCTGATCACGGGCCAGGCCCCGGCGCTGGTCGCAGCCGCATGCGGGTACTCCGACCAGTCGCACCTGCACCGCGACGTGCGGTGGTTCGCCGGAACCACGCCGACCACCCTGGCCACTCGGTCCGACTGGGCCGTCGACCTGCTCGCGCACCCGTAGCCGAGGCGGAACATTCGTCCAAGATCGTGCACGCTCCACTGCTCAGAATCATCGTATGCACGCACACGATCCGACAGCACTCGCACGCCCCCCCCCTTCGACTTCCGCGTCCTCACCTCGTTCAACGACGGTGAGTTCTGCGTGTATCGGGGCGACCGGCTCGACACGTCCGACTGGGAACTCCACCCCGACACCGACGAGCTCCTGATGGTGCTCGCCGGCAGCGTCACCGTCGAGATCCTCACCGCGCACGACAGCACCCTGGTGCCGCTCACCGCGGGCCAGTTCGCCGTGGTTCCGAAGGGCCACTGGCACCGTCATACCCTGGTGCACGATGTGATCGAAATGTTCTACACGCCGGGGAGGACGATCGAATCGGTCGCGGAGGATCCCCGGCTGACGGACGACACCGCCCGGACCGACGCCGAACCCGGCCGGTAGCGCTATGGCACTGTGGAGCGGCGAGCCGATCGAACGGCGCATCCGCGACGCCGAACGCCGGGTGTTCGAGAACCTCGACCTTCCGATGACAGAGCGAGCGATCGCACTGGCCGAGCCGTCGACGGTCGTTCGGGTGCTCGAGACGGGCACCGGCCCGCCGCTGCTCCACCTGAACGGGATCTCGGCCCCGGCGCCGGGTTCGCACCGCTCGTCGCGCGGCTTCCCGGGTATCGGCACATCCTCGTCGACCTGCCGGGCCACGGCCTGTCGCGGCCCTACTCGTGGCGGGGACGCCCCGTCCGAACGCAGGCCGGCGACGTCGTCACGAGCCTCCTGGATGCGTTGTACCTGGATCGCGCGGCGTTCGTGGGAAACTCCCTCGGCGGACTGTTCACCCTCTGGGCCGCGATCGACCGGCCTGAGCGCGTGTCGGCGGCGACGATCGTCGGCGCGCCCGCCACGGCGATCGCGGGCCTGCGTGGCACCGCTGCGATGGCGACGATGACGGCCCCGATCCGCGGGCGCGCCGTGCAGTGCGCCATGCGGTTGCCGTCACCCGCGTCGCTCGCACGCGACGCACTCACCGAAGCGCTCGGCCGTCGAGCGGTCGACGCGATGACCGACGACATGATCGACCTCCACCGGCTTCCGCTGCGCCTGCCCGGACAGGCGCGGTCGTATCGCGCTCTGCTGCGGCGCCTGCTGCGCGGGCGCGTCCCTCGCTCCGAGAACGTCCTGACCGGCGCCGAGCTCGCCCGGATCGCGTGTCCGGTTCTCTTCCTCTGGGGAGAGCAGGACGTGTTCCTCCGTGCGGAGGACGCCCGGCCGAGTGTCGCGGCGATTCCGCGTGCCCGGTTCGAGTCGGTCCGCGGCGGCCACGCCCCGTGGTTCGACGATGCCGCCGGGTGCGCTGCACTGATCGACGACTTCCTCCGCGCGCCGGATATCACCGCTCGCCCCTGAAACGAGCAACCCCCGCTGCGGCACCCTGCGTCAGGTCGCGGTCGCCTCCGCGTACCGGTGCAGGTGATCGGTGGCGGACCCGAACTCGGTCTCGATCGCGGTGAGTCGCTTGAAGCAGTGCCCGATCGCGAGCTCCTCGGTGAGCCCCATCCCGCCGTGCAGCTGCACCGCGTTCTGGCCGATGAATCGGGCCGCGCGGGCGATGGTGATCTTCGCCGCCGAGACGGCCCGGCGCCGCGCGGCGGGCTCGGCGTCCAGGTTCAGCGCCGCCAGGTGCGCGGCCGCGACGGCCTGTTCCAGCTCCAGCGCCATGTCCACCATGCGGTGCTGCAGCACCTGGAACGAGCCGATGGGCACGCCGAACTGCTTGCGCTGCTTCGCGTATTCGACGGTGTCGGTGACGACCCGCCGCATGATGCCGACGGCCTCGCTGCAGACGGCGGCGGCACCGTCGTCGAGGGAACGTTCGAGGAGCTCCCAGGCCCCGCCCTCGGGCCCGACGAGCGCGGCGGCGGGCACCCGCACGCCGACGAGGTCGAGGTCGCCGGCGTGATGGTCGTCGATCGTGCGGAAGTAGCGGGCGGTCGCTCCCGGCGGCGGCACCTGCGGATCGAATTCGAGGAGGAACAGCGACAACCCGTCCCGGTTGAGCCGCTCGCCGGACGTGCGCGCCACGACGATCAGATGGGTCGCGAGCGGCAGGTCGGCGACGACCGTCTTCGCCCCGGACAGCACGTAGTCGGCGCCGTCGCGCACCGCCCGCGCCTGCACGTCCCACGGCTCCCGCCCGGAATCGGGCTCGATGTGCGCCAGCGCGATCCGCGCGCCGCCCTCCGTGACCGCAGCGCACACCGCTTCCGCCGCAGCGCCGCCGGCCCGGGCGAGCAACCCGCCGCCGACCACGGTGGTGCCGATGAACGGCTCCACCACGAGCGCGCCGCCGAGTTCCTCGGCGATCACCATCGTCTCCTCGGCGCCGCCGCCGAGCCCGCCCACGGACTCGGGCAGGACCGCGGCGAGGATCCCCAGTTCGACCGCGAACGCCTCCCAGACGGCGGGCTGCCAGCGCTCCGCCGAGCGTGCTGCAGAACGGGATTCGGTCAGCGGGTACCGCCCGGCGAGGTAGGCGCGAACGGAGTCGCGCAGCATCGTCTGTTCGTCGGTGAGTGAGAAGTCCATTTACAGCCCCAATGCCGCTTTCGCCAGGATGTTCCGTTGAATCTCGTTGGAGCCCGCGTAGATCGATCCCGCGCGGTCGTTGAAGTAGCGCAGCGGTGCCACCGCCTGCCACAACTCGCCGCTGTGTGCGCCGCCGGGCGGCGGCAGGTACTCGACCACCGGGCCTCCGGGCCGGGTCACGTGCGGCTGATACACCCGGCCCCGCGGGCCCGCGGACTTGTGAATGAACTCCGTGATCGCCTGGCTCAGCTCGGTTCCCAGGATCTTGAGCATCGATGCCGCAGGCCCCGGATTGCCGCCCGCCGCCAGCACGGCGAGGGAGCGGTGTTCGAGTACCTCCAGCACGTCCACGCGGGCGCGCAGCTCGGCGAGTCCCCTTCGGAAGTCGTCGTCCTCGGCAAGGGCCCGCCGCCACGGCCGGGGACACCCCGGCCTGCGCCGCGAGCCGGTCGAGCGAGACCTGCAGCCAGGAGCCGCGGCGCCGCCGCCGCGCTCGAACTCGAGCAGGTACTTCGCGACGGTCCAGCCCTCGTCGATCTTCCCGAGCACGTTCGCCTTCGGCACCCGCACCCGGTCGAAGAAGACCACGTTCTGCACCTCCTCCCCGGAGGCCATGACGAGCGGCTGGATCTCGATGCCCGGCACCGTCATATCGAGGAGCAGGAACGTGATGCCCTGCTGCTTGCGCTCCCCTTTCGACGTGCGGACCAGAGCAAACATCCAGTTCGCCTCGCGCGCGTGCGTGGTCCAGATCTTGGATCCGGTGAGGACCAGATCGTGGCCGTCGGACTCGGCGCGCATCGACAGCGAGGCGAGGTCCGATCCCGATTCCGGTTCGGAGTACCCCTGGCAGAAGAACACCGACGCGTCGAGGATCCGCGGCAGGAAGAACGTCTTCTGGTCGTCCGTGCCGAACCTGATGATCGCGTGCGCCACCATCCGAATCCCCATGGGCGAGAGGAACGGTGCCCCGGCGAGCACGGACTCCCGCGCGAAGATGTAGTGCTGCGCCACCGTCCAGTCGCAGCCGCCGTGCTCGACCGGCCAGGCGGGTGCCGCCCAGCCGCGCTCGTGCAGGATCGCCTGCCACTGAAGGCTCGCCTCGTGGTCCGAGTACACGCTGGTCGCGAGGTCGCCTGCGGCCCGCAGGTCGTCGGTCAGGTGCTCGTCCAAGAACGCCCGCACCTCGTCGCGGAAGGCCTCTTCCTCCGCTGTGAACGCCAGATCCATCCGGATCTCCCCTCGTTGACACCCTCGCCCTAGCGAGACACAATAGAAGTATGTCTCAACCGGAGCGATCTGCCAACCCTTCCGCGGTGATCGCCCAGGCGGCGGAATGGTTCCGGGTGGGTCGGCGGGTCGACCTGGGCCGCCTCGCGAACGCCTGCGGGGTCGGCCGCGCGACGCTCTACCGCTGGTTCGACGGCCGCGAGCAGGTGGTCGGCGAGGCGATCTGGCTGGGTATCGCCCAGGCGATCGAGCGCGTCGAGTCGGCCGAGCCCGACATCGACCGCGCCGCGTTCCTCCGCTCGTTCTCGCGCCTCGCGCACGAGGTCCGCGAGTACCCGCCGCTCGCCCGATTCGCCTCCGACGAGCCGGAATTCGCGATGCGCGTACTCCAATCCAGCGGCAGCGTGGTGCAGTCCCGGCTGATCGACTGGGTGCGAGCCCGGCTCACGGACCTCTCGATCCCCGGTCCCGACGGGGCCCGCGGCGTCTCCCGCGAGGATCTCGCCTACGCGATCGTCCGGCTCGCCGAGTCGTTCCTGTGGTCGGACATGATCATCGGCACACCGCCCCGGCCCGACAAGGCGACCGCGCTCGTGGAGTTGTTGCTGGACTCCGCGTCCCGGTGAGCGGCGTTAGTCCGCGACGATGCCGACGACCAGGTTGATGGCGGTCGCGAGGATGACGGTGCCGAACGCGTACGACAGCAGGCAATGCCGCAGCACCACGGCCCGGATCTCCGAGGTGGAGACCGAGTTGTCGGACACCTGATACGTCATGCCCAGGTTGTAACTGAAGTAGAAGAAGTCCCGGTACGCGGGCGGTTCGTCACTCCCCCAGTCGATACCACCGGGCTCGTCACCCTCGTCGCCGTAGTACAGCGCGGCGTACTGGGTGGCGTACGTTAGGTGCAGCGAAGCCCATACCGCGAACGCCGCGAGCAGTGCCCCGCCCGCCGCGACGTTCTTCGCGTCCGTGTGGCCGGCCAGCAGCAGGATGAGGATCGCGACCAGCCCGCTCACCGCGATGACGCCCACCACGAGTTCCGTACCCCGGGGACGGAAGTTCTCCCGGCGCACCGTCGCTCTGGTGGACGCGGCGTCGAGCGGCCACAGGAACAGCCACCCGACCACCACGAAGACCAGTGCCGCGACACCGATCCCCAGAAGTGCGCCGAGGCCGAAGCCGGCGAAGGCGCCCACCGCGAAGGCCGTCACGACACCGACGGCGAGCGCACCCGCGGCGCGCGCGGTGGCGGACGGCGGTGTGCGGGTCATCGCGCCGAGAACGGAGCGAGCGCCCCCGCCAGCGCGCCGGGGACCCGGGCGACGATCCGCGTACCGTCGGCCTCGTGCTCGGCCGTGACGACCGTACCCTCGGCGTGGATCCGGGCGAGCAGGTCGCCCCGCTCGTAGGGCAGCAGCGCCGCGACCTCGACGTCGCCCGCGGTGATCAGCTCGGTCATGCGTCCCAGCAGCTCGCCGACGCCCTCGCCGGTGTGCGCCGACACGAACACCGCGTCGGGAAGCGCGACCCGCAACTGGGCCAGCACGAGCGGATCCGCGGCGTCGGTCTTGTTGACCACCAGCAACTCGCGGGGCAGCGCGGCCTCGCGCTCACCGGCGACGTCGCGCAGCACCTGGCGCACCGCGTCGATCTGGCGCTGCGGCATCGGATCGCTGCCGTCCACGACGTGCACCAGCAGGTCGGCGTCCACGACCTCCTCCAACGTGGAACGGAACGCCTCGACGAGCTGCGTCGGCAGGTGACGCACGAAGCCGACGGTATCGGTGAGGACCACGTCGCGGCCGTCGGTGAGGGTGCCGTGGCGGGTGGTCGGGTCGAGGGTCGCGAAGAGCGCGTTCTGTACCAGCACACCCGCGCCGGTGATCGCGTTGAGCAGGCTCGATTTGCCCGCGTTGGTGTATCCGGCGATCGCCACGGCGGGCACGCCCGAGCGGCGGCGCGCGCCGCGCTTGGTGTCGCGCGCCTGCTTCATCCCCTTGATCTCACGCCGCAGCTTCGCCATCCGCTCGCGGATGCGGCGCCGGTCGGTCTCGATCTTCGTCTCACCGGGACCGCGCAGGCCCACCCCGCCGTTGCTGCCGGCGCGACCGCCCGCCTGTCGGGACAGCGCCTCGCCCCAGCCGCGCAGCCGCGGCAGCATGTACTCCATCTGCGCGAGGCTGACCTGCGCCTTGCCCTCGCGCGAGCTGGCGTGCTGGGCGAAGATGTCGAGGATCAGGGCGGTCCGGTCGATGACCTTCACCTTCACCACCTTCTCCAGGGCGTTCAACTGCGCGGGCGTGAGCTCGCCGTCGCAGATCACCGTGTCGGCGCCGGTGGCGAGCACGACCTCGCGCAGCTCGTGCGCCTTGCCGGAGCCGATGTACGTGGCCGGGTCGGGCCGGTCGCGGCGCTGGATCACGCCCTCGAGGACCACGGAGCCCGCGGTCTCGGCCAGGGCCTTGAGCTCGGCGAGCGAGGAGTCGGCCTCCGCGGCGGACCCACTGGTCCAGACGCCCACGAGCACGACCTGCTCGAGGCGCAGTTGGCGGTACTCGACCTCGGTGACGTCGTCGAGCTCGGTCGAGAGGCCGACGACGCGACGGAGCGACGAACGCTCCTGCAGCTGGAGTTCGCCGACGGTCGGGGCCGGCGCCCAGGTTTCCATGTCTGTCATATGCCTCCAGTGTGTCACGATCCGACACGGGAGGTCACGCGGGTTTTCTCGCGCCGCGGATCAGTCGTGCAGCGCGCTCGGGCGCACCGTGCCCGAGGCGACGATCCGGCTCGGACCGCGGAGCACGGCACCGTCGGGCGAGACCGTGACGGTGACCGACCCGCCCGGGACGTGAACGACCACCTCGCCGGTCTCACTACCGGCTGCGCGCAGGGCCGCGACCGCGGCGGCGACGGTGCCCGTCCCGCACGACCGCGTCTCCCCCGATCCGCGCTCGTGCACGCGCATGTGGACCGCGCCGTCGGCGAGCGGCGTGAGCACCTCGACGTTCGTGCCGTGCGGGAACAGGCCGTGGTCGAAGGTGGGAGCGCTCGCCACGTCCAGGGCGTTGAGATCCGCGGCGGTGAGGCCGGGCACGACGCAGGCGATGTGCGGGTTGCCCACGTCGACGGCGATCCCCGCCAGGTCCCGGCCGCCGACTCCGGCGGACGACTCCCCGAAGACGCGCGCCACCCCCATCGATACCGACACCTCGGCCGACTCGGGATCGGCGCGGTGCACGCGCACGGGCTTGGCGCCGGCGCGCGAGCCGACGGTGAACTCGTCGCCCGCGACCAGCGCGTTCGCCGCGAGGAAATGCGCGAACACGCGCACACCGTTGCCGCACATCTCGGCGATCGAGCCGTCGGAGTTGCGGTAGTCCATGAACCAGTCGTCGCGCCCCACACCCGCAGGCACGGCGCCGAGCACCCCCGCGTCCAGCAGGTCGCCCGCGCGGGCGACGCGGAGCACCCCGTCGGCCCCGATGCCGGCGCGGCGGTCGCAGAGCGCGGCCACGAGGCCCTCGGTGAGGTCGATGTCGACCCCGGGGTCCGGCAGGATCACGAAGTCGTTCTCCGTGCCGTGGCCCTTGAGGAAGTCGATCGCGGGGACTGGGACGGTCATGCCGGTCAGTCTACGGTCCGCGGCGGCCGCCACGCCGGGGCGGCGTGCGCGGCGAGGGCGGCGTCCAGGAGGCCCGGGGCGGCACCGTCGAGCCAGACGACGCGCGGGTCGCGCCGGAACCAGGACCGCTGGCGCCGCACGTACCGGCGCGTGCCGACGAAGGTGAGCTCGCGGGCGTGATCGAGGTCGTACTCGCCGTCGAACGCGGCCAGGACCTGCGCGTACCCGATCGCGCGGGAGGCGGTGACGCCGTCGCGCAGGCCGCCTTCCTCGAGTGCGCGCACCTCGTCGACGAGGCCCTCCTCGAACATCCGCCGGGTGCGCTGCGCGATCCGGGCGTCCAGCGCCTCGGTGTCGCGGTCCACGGCGACGATCGCGGCGTCCCAGCGGGCGGGCCCGATCTCCGGGGCCGACGCCGCGAAGGGCTCGCCCGTGAGCGTCACCACCTCGAGCGCGCGGACGATCCGCCGGCCGTCGGTGGGGAGGATCTTCGCCCCGGCGGCGGGGTCGAGTGCGGCGAGCTCGCCGTGCAGGGCCAGTGGTCCGACCTCGGCGAGCCGGTCCTCGAAACGTCGCCGCACGCCGGGATCGGTCGCCGGGAAGCTCCACTCGTCGAGCAGGGCCTGGTAGTACATCATCGAGCCGCCCACGATCACGGGCGTGCGGCCCGCGGCGAGTAGAGCGTCGACGTCGGCGCGGGCGCGCTCCTGATAGGCGGCGACGGTCGCGGTCTCGGTCACGTCGAGCACGTCCAGCTGATGGTGCGCGATCCCGCGGCGCTCGGCCACGGGCAGCTTCGCCGTGCCGATGTCCATGCCGCGGTACATCTGCATCGCGTCGATGTTGACGACCTCACCGCCGAGGCGCTCCGCGAGGTCCAGGGCCAGATCGGACTTACCGGTCGCGGTCGGCCCGACGACGGCGATCGGGCGAACGGTGCCGGAGGCGCCCGACGTGCTCGTCACGCCGATCCCCCGACGGCCACCAGGTAGCCCACGCCGAACGGCGCGCCCCGGTAGAGGATCTCCGCCGTGCCGCCGGCGAAGGCCGCGGCCGCCGCGCGCCAGGCGTCGTCGAGTCCGTCGGCGGGACCGCCGTCGCACACCGCCGCGACCTGCGCCGCGAAGACGGCCTCGTCCTCGGGACGGTGGCCGCCCGGGGCGCGCGCGGTCAGCGTGGCCGGGCCGTCGAGGACGAACACGAGGCCGTCGGCGTCGTCGTCCTCGGTCAGCAAGGCGGACGGTGCGCTGCTGCCCCGCAGCCAGGACGCGACGAGCAGCGGGAGCGGCCAGTGCGGGTCCGGGCCCTTGTCGCCCGACGGTCCGCCGGGCGCCGCGGTCACGAGCACGTCGGCGCCGAATCCCACGAAGGTCCCGGCCCGGCCGGACGCGAGCGGCGGCGCACCGTCGGAACCGGTCAGCGGGCCGGCGGCGACGACGCGCCACGTGTGCGCCCGCGCGCCGAGCCACCGTCCGGCCTGCAGAACCGCGGCGCGCACCCGGTCCGCGTCGGGGTCGCCGGGGCTGCCCACCAGCTCCGGAACGAGCAGGGGGGCGCCGGGGATCACGACGGCGGGACGTGGTCTGTGCACACGAAGAACGCTAATCGATCGCGCCGAGGCGCCCGCAGAGTGCTTCAATGGTGGTTCAGGGCCCGGACGGACACGGGCCCATGACGAACGGCAGCCGTGACGCGCGGCGCAGACGAAGGGGAACCCCGTGGCCGAGAACGACCCGATCGCCGACAACGCTCCGATCGAGCCCGCCGCTCCGAAGCCCACGCCGGGCGCGCGCCCCGGCCCCAAGCCGCACCCGGGCCCCCGCCCGGGCGGGCCGCGGCCCCACGCTCCCGCCGCGGCCGCGCCGCGCACCCGCCCGGCGTCGGACCCCGCCAAGCACGGCCGGGTCGACGAGGACGGCACCGTCTATGTGATCACCTCCGCGGGAGAGCGGGCGGTCGGATCGTGGCAGGCCGGCGCATCCGCGGAGGGCCTCGCTCACTACGGCCGCAAGTACGACGAGCTCTCGACCGAGGTGGAGGTGCTCGAGGAACGCCTCGCCAGTGGCACCGGCGACCCCAAGAAGGTCCGCGCCGCGGCGCAGCAGGTGGCCGATTCGCTGCCCACCGCCGCCGTCGTGGGCGATCTGGACGCGCTGGCGTCCCGCGTGGGCGCGCTGCTCACGGGCGCCGACACCGCGATCGTCACGTCGCAGGCGGACCGGGAACGCCATCGCGCGGAGGGCATCGCGCGCAAGGAGGCGCTCGCCGCCGAGGCCGAGCAGATCGCTGCCGAGGCCACCCAGTGGAAGACGGCGGGCGACCGCATGCGGGCCCTGCTGGACGAGTGGAAGACCATCAAGGGCGTCGACCGCAAGACCGACGACGCGCTGTGGAAGCGCTACTCCAAGGCGCGCGACGCGTTCAACAAGCGGCGCGGCGCGCACTTCGCCGAGCTCGACCGCGAGCGCGCGGGCGCGAAGGCCCGCAAGGAGGAGCTGATCGCCGAGGCCGAGAAGCTCAAGAACGACACGACGTGGGGCGAGACGTCCGCGAAGTTCCGCGACCTGCTCGCCAAGTGGAAGGCCGCCGGCCGGGCGCCCCGCGACACCGACGACGCGCTGTGGGCGCGGTTCAAGGGCATCCAGGACGAGTTCTTCGCGGCCCGCAACGCCGCCGCGAACGAGCGGGACGCGGAGTTCGCCGAGAACGGCCGCGCCAAGCAGGCCTTGCTCGACGAGTACACGCCGCGGATCGAGTCGGCGTCGAACCTCGGCGCGCAGAAGTCCGCGCTGCGTGAGCTGCAGGACAAGTGGGAGGCCATCGGCAAGGTCCCGCGCGAGCAGATGGGTTCGCTCGAGGCCGGGATCCGCGCGCTCGAGAAGAAGATCAAGGCCGCGGACGACACCCAGTGGCGCCGCACCGATCCCGAGGCCGCCGCCCGCGCCGCGCAGTTCCGTGACCGCGTCGCGCAGTTCGAGGAGCAGGCCGAGAAGGCGGAGAAGGCCGGCAAGGCGAAGGACGCCGTCCGGCTGCGCGAGCAGGCGCAGCAGTGGCGCGAGTGGGCCGACGCGGCCGAAGGGGCCGTCGAGAACCGCTGACGCTCCGGGTCGGGCCCGACCTGATCAGACCCCGTCGGTGGGTCGCTGCGGGCGCGGCGGCTGCTGACCGATGCGGTTGGTGCGGGCGAACTCGTCCCACTGCTGGGCCGCGTCGCGGCGCTGTTGTTCCGCGGCGAGCTGGTACGAGGTACGCGCCCAGATCGTCTTGATCCAGACGACGGCGAGCACCGTCATCGCGAGCCAGCCCAGGTACAGCCCGATCCCCGCGCCGCTGGGCGGTTCGCCGTGCACGCCGGTCGTCTGGCGCGACCACACCGAGAGAAGGCCGAAGACGACCGCGACGCCGCTGCCGGCGCCGGCCACCACCGACAGCGCCCAGCGCCGGGTGAGCAGCGCGGCACCCGAGGCGAACACGCCGAACAGGACCTCGAGCCAGACGAACACCTTCGAGACGATCACCAGCGAACTCGCCTCGACGTGCTCGTCGCCGAGCAGGATCTCGATCCCCGTCACCGAACCGGTGTGCGGCAGCGCCAGCGAGCCGATGAGGACGACGACGGCGACCGCGGCCACCAGGATCCGCGGTCCCACCTGGAACTCGCGGGCGAGCTTGCGCTCGGCCGATTCCACCTCGGTGCGCAGGTCGTCGAGCTCTTCGGCGCTCCGTGGGTTCTCACTGTCGGCGTTCATGGTCTCCATTGTCCACCCGGGGCCGAGCGGCGTCTCCTACAGGTCGTCGTAGAACTCGTCAGCAGGTCGAGCAGCCCCTCGGCGCGGCGCCTGCGGCGGGCGCCGGCCGGCCGACGGACGGCAGGCCGAGGCCGACGCCGACCGGGGCGGTGACCGGGGTGATCGCGGCCTCGACGTTGTCGCCCGCGCGGGTGCGGACGTGGCTGAGCACGCCGCCGTCGGCGACGAGGTGGTGCGGCGCGGCGCCGGTGATCTCGACGGTGACCACGTCGCCGGGCCGGATGCCCTCCCCGCCGGCGAAGTGCACCAGCCGGCCGTCGCGGGCGCGCCCGGACATGCGGTTGGTCTCCGCGTCCTTGCGGCCCTCGCCGAGGGCGACCAGCAGCTCGACGGTGCGCCCCACCTGCTTCCGGTTCTCCTCGAGAGTGATCCGCTCCTGGAGCTCGATGAGCCGCATGTACCGCTCCTGCACGACCTGCTTGGGCAGCTGATCCGGCAGGTCCGCCGCGGGGGTGCCCGGGCGGATCGAATACTGGAAGGTGAACGCGCTGGAGAAACGCGCCTTCTCGACCACGTCGAGGGTCGCTTGGAAGTCCTCCTCGGTCTCCCCGGGAAACCGACGATGATGTCGGTGGTGATCGCGGCGTGCGGGATCCTCTCGCGGACGCGGTCGAGGATCCCGAGGAACCTGGCACTGCGGTAGCTGCGGCGCATCTCTTTGAGCACGCGGTCCGAGCCGGACTGCAGGGGCATGTGCAGTTGCGGGCAGATGTTCGGCGTCTCGGCCATGGCGTCGATGACGTCGTCGGTGAACTCGGCCGGGTGCGGGCTGGTGAACCGGACCCGCTCCAGACCCTCGATGCGGCCGCAGGCGCGCAGCAGGTCGGCGAAGGCGCCGCGGTCCCGCGGGAGGTCCGGGTCGGCGAAGTTCACGCCGTAGGCGTTGACGTTCTGACCGAGCAGCGTGACCTCGGACACGCCCTGATCGACGAGCGCCTGCACCTCGGCGAGGATGTCGCCCGGGCGGCGGTCGACCTCCTTGCCGCGCAGGCTCGGCACGATGCAGAACGTGCAGGTGTTGTTGCACCCGACCGAGATGGACACCCACCCGGCGTAGGCGCTTTCGCGGCGCGCGGGCAGCGTGGAGGAAGGCGTCCAGCGCCTCCTTGATCTCGACCTCGGCCTTCTCGTTGTGCCGGGCCCGCTCGAGCAGGGTCGGGAGTGATCCGATGTTGTGTGTACCGAAGACGACGTCGACCCACGGCGCCTTCTTCACGACGGTGCCGCGGTCCTTCTGGGCGAGGCATCCGCCGACGGCGATCTGCATGCCGGGTCGCTCCCGCTTGATCGGCGCCAGGTGGCTGAGGTTGCCGTAGAGCTTGTTGTCGGCGTTCTCCCGCACCGCGCAGGTGTTGAACACGACGAGGTCGGCCTGCTGATCGCCGTCCGCACGCACGTAGCCCGCGTCCTCGAGCAGGCCGGACAGGCGCTCCGAGTCGTGCACGTTCATCTGGCAGCCGTAGGTGCGCACCTCGTAGGTGCGGGCCGGCGCCTTGTCCGCGCTGCTGGTAGGGGCTGTTTCGATCACCTCACCAGGGTATCGGGCGGATGCAAATCGCCCGGCCGCGCGCGGCGGGCGCGGACGCGCGGTGCGGCGGACCGTCGGAAATCGGCGGCACCAATACTGCGGACTTTACGCGGATGAAACCCGGAAACTCCTAGGCTCCACTCATGACAACTCCCGCTGCGACCGGGCAGACCGGCTCGGCTCCGATGATCGAGATCGCGTCTGTCGACAAACACTTCGGCGCTCTCCACGTGCTGAAAGACATCAACCTCACCGTGCCGAAAGGCCAGGTCGTGGTGATGCTCGGCCCGTCCGGATCGGGCAAGTCCACGCTGTGCCGCACGATCAACCGGCTCGAGCCGATCGACTCGGGCACGATCAAGATCGACGGTGCCGTCCTGCCCTCGGAGGGTAAGGGGCTGGCGAGCCTGCGCGCCGAGGTCGGCATGGTGTTCCAGTCGTTCAACCTGTTCGCGCACAAGACGATCCTCGACAACGTGACGCTCGGGCCGATGAAGGTCCGCAAGAAGTCCAAGGCCGACGCGGAGAAGCGGGCGCTCGAACTGCTCGACCGGGTGGGCATCGTCGCACAGAAGGACAAGTACCCGGCGCAGCTGTCGGGCGGCCAGCAGCAGCGCGTCGCGATCGCCCGCGCACTCGCGATGGGCCCCAAGGTCATGCTGTTCGACGAGCCGACGTCCGCCCTCGATCCCGAGATGGTCAACGAGGTGCTCGACGTGATGGTCGGCCTCGCCAAGGAGGGCATGACGATGGTGTGCGTGACCCACGAGATGGGCTTCGCGCGCAAGGCCGCCGACCGGATCCTGTTCCTCGCGGACGGCCAGATCGTCGAGGACACCGATCCCGAGTCGTTCTTCACCGCGCCGAAGTCGGACCGCGCCAAGGACTTCCTCGGCAAGATCCTGGGGCACTGATGACGACACCGCAGAGCACTCGAACAACGCGCTGGAGGACCGCGATCGCGGCCGCCGCCGCACTCGCCGCGACCCTCCCACTGGTGGCGGCCTGCGGCACCGACACCCCGCGCAGCCTCCTCGCCTCGATCAAGAGCGGCGACGTGGTCCTCGGCACCAAGTACGACCAGCCGGGCCTCGCGAACCGCAACCCCGACAAGTCCCACAGCGGCTCCGACGTCGCGGTCTCCGAGTTCGTGGTCAAGCAGATCGCGAAGAACAACGGCTGGGCCGAACCGAAGATCACCTGGAAGGAGACACCGTCTCCGCTGCGTGAGCGGATGATCGAGAACGGTGAGGTCGACATGATCGCCGCGACCTACTCGATCAGCGCAGCGCGCCAGAAGAAGGTCGACTTCGCCGGCCCGTACCTCACCACCTATCAGGCGCTGCTGGTGAGCAAGAAGACCTCGAACCCGATCCGCAGCCTCGAGGACCTGAACTCGGGCCGCAAACTGTGCTCGGTCTCGGGCTCGACCTCGGCGATCAACGTCAAGGCGGCCCTGCCGAACGTCCAGCTGCAGCAGTACGACGGCTACGCCTCGTGCGTCGAGGGCGTGCGCCGCGGCGTGCTGGACGCGCTCACCACCGACGCGACGATCCTCGCCGGCTTCCAGGCCAAGTACCCGGGCGAGTTCGACATCGTCCCGATGACGTACCCGAAGGACGTGACCCTGACCAGCAGTACGGGCACCAAGACCGAGAAGAAGAAGGGCGATCAGTTCTCCACCGAGCGCTACGGCATCGGCCTGCGCAAGGGCGACGCGGAAGCGCTCAGCGAGGTGAACAAGGCGCTGCGGCAGATGATCCTCGGGGAGGAGGGCACCGCGACCTACGACGCACAGGCGGCCCTCCACGCCGTCCTGCGTCGTCCCGGCCTCCGTGGTGGCCACCTTCACCGGGCTCGCCTACGCGAACCCCGACAACCAGCTGTTCAAGGCGCTGCGCGACAACCTCGGCGAGTACGCGAACACCATGATCGACCAGGGGCGGCCCGTCGACGGCGGGAAGCCGAAGTCGGTCCTCGTCGCCGTCCCCGGTGACCAGACATGGCTCCTGCCCAAGGAGATCCCCTTCCGGCACCCGACGGCGCAGCGCCCGCCCCGGAAGGCAGTCCCGCAACGGCTCCGCAGTCCGATCCGCGGACCTGGTGCACGAAGGTAGGTGCGTAGAACATGTGGGAAGACCTCGGGCCACAGCTGTGGCCGGCGTTCTGGGTGACGATCAAGCTGACGTTCTGGTCGGCGATCGGCGCCACCATCTGGGGCACGATCCTGGCGGGCATGCGGGTCTCCCCGTCCCCGCGATGCGGATCTTCGGCACCTGGTACGTCAACATCGTCCGTAACACCCCGCTGACGCTCATCGTGTTGTTCCTCTCGCTGGGCCTGTACCAGAACATGGCGCTCGCCCTGGTCCCCGAGGACGCGGACTTCACCGAGAACAACAACTTCTGGCTCGCGGTGGTCGGTTTCATCGCGTACACGGCGACGTTCGTCTGCGAGACGCTGCGGTCGGGCTTCAACACCGTGCCGCTCGGTCAGGCGGAGGCGGCGCGCTCGCTGGGCCTGTCGTTCATGCAGGTGTTCCGGATGATCGTGCTGCCGCAGGCCGGCCGCGCCGTGATCGCGCCGATGGGCAGTGTGCTCATCGCGCTCACGAAGAACACCACGATCGCCTCGATCATCGGCGTCGGTGAAGCCGCGCTGCTGATGAAGGAGACCCTGGAGCAGTACAGCGACCAATTGATCGTGATCTTCGTGATCTTCGCCGCGGCGTTCATGGTGATCACACTGTTCGAGGGCGCCGTCTTCGGCTACTTCGCGAAGCGACTGGCGGTGAAGCGATGAGTGCCAAGTCCACGTCCACTGTCCTCTACGACGCGCCCGGCCCCAAGGCCCGCGTCCGCAACAACGTCATCGCAGTGGCGTTCATCGTCGTGGTAGTGGCGCTGTTCGCCTGGGTGATCACGTCGTTCGCGGCCAACGGCCAGTTCGACCAGGAGAAGCTCGAACCGTTCGTCGACAAGAACTACTGGGGGACGTACATCCTCCCGGGCCTGTGGGGCACCTTCAAGGCCGCGGTCGCGTCGATCATCCTGGCGATGATCATGGGCGCGTTCCTCGGCATCGGCCGGCTCTCGGATCACCGCTCCGTGCGGTGGGCCACCGGCGCGATCGTCGAGTTCTTCCGCGCCATCCCGGTGCTGATCCTGATCTACTTCCTCTACATCGTGTTCGGCGTCTACAAGGTGTTCACCTCGGACTACATCGCGTTCTTCGCAGTGGTCTTCGGCCTCACCCTGTACAACGGCTCGGTGATCGCGGAGATCCTGCGGTCGGGTATCAACTCGCTGCCGGGCGGCCAGTTCGAGGCCGCCAAGGCGCTCGGCCTGCGCAAGTCGCAGACGATGCGCCTGATCCTGCTCCCACAGGCCGTGGCGGCGATGCTCCCGGCGCTCATCTCGCAGATGGTGATCGCGCTCAAGGACAGCGCCCTCGGCTACCAGATCGGTTACGTCGAGGTGGTCAAGTCCGGTATCCAGGCCGGCAACGAGTGGGGCAACGTGATCCCCTCGCTGATCGTGGTCGCGATCATCATGATCCTGATCAACTTCGGGCTGTCCGCGTTGGCGTCGAACATCGAGAAGAACCTGCGCGAGGGGCGCAAGAAGAAGCTGATCATCGACGCACCCCAACCGCTTCCCGAACCCGGCATCATGTCCAAGGAGGTCCTCGAGACCACGCATCCCGATCCGGGACATGAGGACCTGCGACGGGACTACGGCGACTGACCGGTATGAGGGCGCTGAGCGCACGCACGGTCGCGGCCCTGGCACTGATCACGGTGCTGGTGGCCGCGCTCTGCGCGTGTTCGGGGCCGTCGCCGCGGAACCTGTTGCGGTCCATCGACGACGGTGCCGTCATCGTCGGCGTGAAGGTCGATCAGCCCGGGCTCGGGCTGCGCGGACCCGACGGTGCCGTGTCCGGCTTCGACGCCGACGTGGCGCGGTACGTCGTCCGGTCCCTGGCGGCCGCGCGTGGGCGCGCCGAGCCGAGGATCACGTGGCGCGAGACGCCGACGTCGCAGCGCGAGAAGCTGATCGACAACGGCGAGGTGGACGCCGTGGTCGCCAGCTACTCGATCGACGCCGCCCGCGCGGAACAGGTGGCATTCGCCGGGCCGTACCTGACGACCCGGCAGGGCCTGCTCGTGCGGCGGGACGAAACCGCGATCGGCACCGTCTCCGATCTGGGGCGCGACCGGACGCTGTGCTCGGTCACCGGTTCCACCTCGGCGAGCACGGTGAAGTCGCTCCTGCCCGGGGTACGGCTCACCGAGTTCGACACCTACTCGGCGTGCGTCGACGCGCTCGGCCGGGGCAACGTCGACGCCGTCACCACAGACGAGGTGATCCTGGCCGGATTCGCGCAGCAGCGGCCGGGAGTGTTCCGCCTGGTCGACATGCCACTGCCGAAGGACACCTGCATCGACGGGCGACTCCGGGGCGCCGGCACCCCGTTCGCGGTCGAGCGGTACGGCATCGGCCTCGCCCGGGGCGACGACGCTGTCCGCGACGCAGTGAACGCCGCCCTGCGGACGATGATCGAGTCCGGCGAGTGGGAGCGCTCGCTGCGGCGGGCGGTGGGCGACGCGGAGGCCGAGCGCACGCTCGAGCGGGACGGTCGCGGCGACGAGCTCATCGCCCGGATCGGGAACCTGGACTTCGTCGATGCGACGAGCGCGCCCTGCGCGGCACGCTGACGACGGCCCGACCGACCGTCACAGGTACGGGCGCGTCAGCAGCTCGATGCCGTGCCCCGCTGGGTCGCGGACGTAGACGCCGCGGCCGCCGTGTCCGTGGTTGATCCGGCCGGGCTCCTTCCAGAACGGGTCGGCGGCATGGTCGACACCGCGCTCGGTCAGCAGCGCGTACGCGCGGTCGAAGTGGGCGTCGTCGACGAGGAACGCGTAGTGCTGCGGCTGGATCTCGGGCAGCGGCGGCGCCGCGATCTGCAGGAGCACACCGTGCTCCAACTGGAGGTTGGTGAACGGCCCCCAGGATTGGACGGGCGCCGCTTCGAGGTAGTCGCGGTAGAACGCCGCTGACTGCTCGCTATCGGTGGCGAAGACGATGGTGTGGTTGAAGCTCGCGGGCATGGAAATCTCCTTCGGGGTTCGGAATCGGGTTGTAGATGCGCCAGATTCCGAACGGCGGAGATCGCGCCGTCAACCGTTCGCCGGATCACCCGTCCGTGCGTGGCCCGAGGCCGTTCCGGCATTCATGGCACCGATGCTACTCGCCCGCCGCGTGTTCCCTCTCGCGGATCGCGTCGAGAACCACCGACAGCGCCAGCGACGGGTGGTAGCCGCGGCGGGCGAGCATGCCGACCAGCCGCTGGGTGAGCTTGTCGCGTTCGGCGCGGTCTCCGGGCACCGCGGCCCGCACGAGCTTGCGGTCGACCAGTTCGACGGCGCGCGCCCGCTCGTCGTCCTGGCTGACCGTCTCTAGGGCGGCCGCAGCCTCGGCCTCCCCCACTCCCTTCGTGCGCAGTTCCTGCGCCAAGGCGCGGCGACCTCGTCCCGAGAACTGGTGCCGCGACTGCACCCAGCGCTCCGCGAACGCCGCATCGTCGATGAGGCCGGCGGTGACGAACTTGTCGAGCATCCGCTCGGTGAGCTCCTCGTCGAAGCCGCGACGGGCCAGTTTGGCCCGCAGCTCCGCACGCGAGTGGTCACGCATACCGAGGGCGCGGTAGATCAAGTCCCGGGCAAGCGCCTCACGCTTGGCCGGGTCCTGCTCCACTTCGCGTTCGGAGACGGCACCGTCGGGCCGATCACGTGACCTGCGCCCGCGACGCCGACCTCGCGAGACGACCTCGTCGTCCGCATAGTCCGCCGACACGGCGGCCTAGAAGTCGACCGGGGCCGGCGCGATCTCGTCGGCGTCGACGGTGATATCGGCGCCGATGCCCAGCTTCTCCTTGATCCGCTTCTCGATCTCGTCCCGGACGTCCGGGTTCTCGATCAGGAACTTGCGGGCGTTCTCCTTGCCCTCGCCCAGCTGGTCACCGTCGTACGTGTACCAGGAACCGGACTTGCGAATGAAGCCCTCGGTGACGCCCATGTCGATGATGGAGCCCTCGCGACTGATGCCCTGGCCGTAGACGATGTCGAACTCGGCCTGCTTGAACGGCGGGGAGACCTTGTTCTTGACCACCTTGACGCGGGTTCGATTGCCCACCGCGTCCGACCCGTCCTTGAGGGTCTCGATGCGGCGCACGTCCAGGCGCACGGAGGCGTAGAACTTCAGCGCCTTACCGCCCGTGGTGGTTTCGGGCGAGCCGAACATGACGCCGATCTTCTCGCGCAGCTGGTTGATGAAGATGGCGGTGGTGCCCGAGTTGTTCAGGGCACCCGTCATCTTGCGGAGCGCCTGGCTCATGAGGCGGGCCTGCAGGCCGACGTGACTGTCGCCCATCTCGCCCTCGATCTCGGCCTTCGGCACCAGGGCGGCCACCGAGTCGATCACGATGATGTCGAGCGCGCCGGAGCGGATCAGCATGTCGGCGATCTCCAGCGCCTGCTCACCCGTATCCGGCTGGGAGACCAGCAGCGCATCGGTATCGACGCCCAGCTTGGCAGCGTAATCGGGATCGAGCGCGTGCTCCGCGTCGATGAACGCGGCGATGCCGCCGTTGCGCTGCGCCTCGGCCACCGCGTGCAGCGCCACCGTGGTCTTACCCGAGGACTCCGGACCGTAGACCTCGATGACGCGGCCGCGTGGGAGACCACCGATGCCGAGCGCCACGTCCAGCGCGATCGAGCCCGTGGGAATCACGGCGATGGGCTGGCGCACCTCGTCACCGAGGCGCATGACCGAGCCCTTGCCGTAGTTCTTGTCGATCTGTGCGAGCGCCAGCTCGAGCGCCTTATCGCGATCCGCGGGTGCAGGTGCCATGGGACTCTCCGTCCTTCGGGCCGGGGTGGGAAGTACCGCCGGCGCTGGGTTCTACTGTTGCTACGGACGCTAGAGGGACCCACTGACAAGTTTCCGCATCCGCATCGGGCGCGCTCTCGCCGGCTCACTTTCACGTCGAACATCGTCGACTATAGGCGAACGGTCGTTCGATTCAAGCCGCCACGCCGATACCGGCACCGTCGACGGCCACGGCGGCCGACCGGCGCCGTCCCCACCGTTGCAGGAGCACCGCCAGCACCACGTACACCACCATTGCCAGCAGAGTCACGTAGACCGCGCCGATCGACGCGCCCATGAGCAGTCCCCGCCGATCTGCTCCCTGCAGGAGCCGGCAGCCCCGACCACAGCTGGTGTCCCCCCAGCTGCAGTCGGGGGGACACCAGATCACTACAGGGGCGCCAGCTCCCTATCGGGGCGCGGATCTCAGAGGACCGGACCTACCAGCCCAGCTTCTCCAGCTGCGCCTGGACGGCGGCGCGGTACTTCTCCACGTTGCCGGTCTTGACCGACTCGTAGCCGCGGACCATGTCCGGCAGTTCGGCGAGGGCGACGACCTGCTCGCGCTGGCCCTCCGCCACACGGCCGCCCTCGGCAGCGGCGATCATGAGGCCCACCAGCGCCCGGTACTCCGCGATCAGCGTGCGCTCCATCTTCCGCATCTCGGTCATCCCGAAGAGGTCGAGCTTGGTGCCGCGCAGGCGCTTCATCTTCGCCAGCGTCTTCATGCCCGGATTCACCCACTCGCCCAGGGCGAGCTTGTTCTTCAGGCCCATCTCGCGCAGCGTCGGCGGGTGCAGGCGGATCGCCTTCTTGGCGTCGGCACCGAACTCGTCGGCGACCTGGGCCGCGAAGCCGGCGTCCTGCGACAGACGCGCCACCTCGTACTCGTCCTTGTAGGCCATCAGCTTATGCAGGTTGTGCGCGACGGCAGCGGTGAGATCCTCCGAGCCCCACGCCTTCTCGGCGCGGAACACGCGGGCCACGTCGTCGACGTAGCGCTCGGCGTAGGCCTTGTCCTGGTACGCCACCAGCTCGTCGACCCGCAGCCCCACCTGCCGGACCAGTTCGTCGGAGGCACCGTCGAACCTCGCGACGAGAGTCGATGCGAAGGCGCTGACCGGGACGGGTGCGGGCAGCGGGTGCAGCGCGTCGATCGCGGCCTTGACGCCCGCCGGATCCGAAACCGACTGGCGGCCGCGGCGGAACGCCTGCAGGTTCTTCTCCACGGCCACGCCGTTGAGCTCGATGGCCCGCTCGAGCGACTCGGAGCTGATCGGCAGCGCACCGGTCTGGAAGGCGGCGCCCACCATGAACAGGTTGGCGTACTGCTCGTCGCCGAACAGCTGCAGGGTCAGGTCGCCCGGGTCGAGGTAGACGGTGCGCAGCGACGCCCGGTCGATGGCCTCGTGGATGCTCCGCGAGTCCGGGTAGCCGACCGACGTGTCGATCACCATCTGGCCGGTCGGCACCTCGGTGGTCGAGACGATCGACGTGGTGCGCTCGGGCGAGGCGACCTTGAGGTTCGCCGGGTCCACGCCGACGAGGCTGTCGCAGGACAGGTACACGTCGCAGTCGCCCGCGGCGACCTTCGCCGCCTGGTCGACGTACGTCGCGGACACCTTGATGTCCGAGACCACGGCGCCGCCCTTCTGCGCCATGCCCGTCATGTCGACGGTGCGCGCCGAGTGGCCGTCGAGCACCGTGGCCGTCGCCATGATCTGCGAGACCGTGACCACGCCGGTGCCGCCGATGCCGGTCACGCGGATGGCCATGCCGTCCGCCTCTCGCCGCGCCTTCTTGGGCTGCGGGATCGACTCGGCCGAGATATCCGGCACCGACTTGCGGACCTTGCCGACCTCGCCGGGGGTGACCGTCACGAACGACGGGCAGTCGCCCTTCAGGCACGAGAAGTCGAGGTTGCACGAGCTCTGGTCGATGCGGGTCTTGCGGCCGAACTCGGTCTCCACCGGGTGCACCGACAGGCAGTTGCTCTTCTGGCCGCAGTCGCCGCAGCCCTCGCAGATGCGCTCGTTGATCACCACGCGCTGGTTCGGCGTGGGGTACTTGCCGCGCTTGCGCTTGCGCCGCTTCTCCGCCGCGCAGTGCTGGTCGTGCACGAGGACGGTGACGCCCGCGACCTCGGCCAGCTCGCGCTGCACGTCGAGGGTGTCCGCGCGGTCGCGGACCTCGACGCCCTTCGGCAGGCCGAGGGCCTTGGTGCGCTTCGGATCGTCGGAGGTCACGACGACCTTGCTGACGCGCTCCGCGAGCAGCAGCGTGCAGATCTGCGGGAGCGTCATCTCGCCGACCGGGTCCTGGCCGCCCGTCATGGCGACGGTGCCGTTGAACAACAGCTTGTAGGTGATCCGCTCCCCCGACGCCACGGACTGGCGCAGCGCCAGCGAACCCGAGTGCATGAACGTGCCGTCGCCGATGTTCTGCACGAAGTGCTTCTCGGTGACGAACGGGGCCATGCCGACCCACTGCGCGCCCTCGCCGCCCATCTGGCTGACGCCGGTGATGTCGCCCACCTGCTGCGGGTCCATGAGCAGCACCATGGCGTGGCAGCCGATACCGGCGCCGACCAGCGTGTCATCGGCGACCTTGGTCGAGGTGTTGTGCGGGCAGCCGGAACAGAAGTACGGGCTGCGCGCGGCGAGCGGCAACTCGATACGGGTGCGGACCTGCGCCTTGCGGTCCAGCCAATCCTTCGCGGCGGGCACCTTGTGCACCCGGGCGAGACGCTGGGCCAGGCCGCGGGAGACGGAGTCGACGTCCAGCTCGCCGAAGCGGGAGAACAGCGTCGAGCCGTCCTCGTTCGCCTTGCCCACGATGTTCGGTGCGCCGGGGTGCCGGAACAGGATGTCGCGCATCATGGTCTCGAGGAAGTCGCGCTTCTCCTCGACGACGATGACCTCGTCGAGCCCCTCGATGAACTCGTGCAGGATCTGCTGCTCGAACGGGTAGACCATGCCCATCTTGAGGATGCGGATGCCCAGGCGGTTGAGCTCGCCGTCCTCGATACCGATGAGCCGCAGCGACTCGCGCACGTCGAGGTACGTCTTGCCGGCGCAGACGATGCCGATCCGGTCGTCGCTCGAGCGCACCGTGATCCGGTTGAGCCGGTTGATCCGGGCGTACTCGGTGGCGCGCGGCATCCGGACGGTGAGCTGGTTCTGCTCGAGTTCCATCAGCTTCGCGCCCAGCAACTGACCCGACGGGACGTGCGGGCTGGTGCCCAGGTCGCCGTAGACGGGCAGGATCCGGTCCGGGTGCACGTCCGCGGTCGACGAGCCGTCGGCGACGTGGGCGGAGATCTTCAGCGAGGTCCACAGGCCGGAGACGCGCGACATGATCGCCGCGTGCACGCCGAGGTCGAGGATGTCCTGCGAGTCCGCCGGGTAGAGGATCGGCATGTAGAGATCGGCCAGGGCCATCTCGGAGGCGCACGGCACCGTCGAGCTCTTGGCGCCCGGGTCGTCGCCGACGAGGGCGACGGCGCCGCCCGTGGGGTGGGTGCCGATCATGTTGGCGTGCCGCAGCGCGTCCGTCGCGCGGTCGAGGCCGGGCGCCTTGCCGTACCAGTAGCCGGTGATGCCGTCGAGGCCGCGGTCGAGGTGCCCGACCTGCGCGGCGATCTGCGAGCCCATGACCGACGTGGCGGCCAGTTCCTCGTTGAGGCCGGGGCGGTGGACCGTGTCGAAGTCCTGAAGGTATTTCGTGCGCTTGGCGATCTCCAAGTCGTACCCGGCGAGCGGCGAGCCCTCGTAGCCGGAGATGAACGAACCGGTCTTGAGGTTCTGACGGCGGTCGAGCCGGGCGCGGTCACGCACCATGCGCACCAGGGCCTGGATGCCCGTCAGGTAGATCGTGCCCTCTTCGCGGGTGTACCGATCATCCAGCGAGAAGGACTGCACGGCTGCGGACTGCCCACCGCGCGGATCCGCATCGTGCTGGCCGGCGCGATTCTCATCGGCCGCGCTGGTGCCGCCGGGGGCGTCGATCGGCGAATTGGCGTCAAGGGTCACTGAAACCACCGTGCTCTCTCTCGGTACGCCCGGGTCCAGGGGTGGCGGAGCCGGGCGTGGGCTGTGTCGGTGGTCACAGCATAGCCGCACATCCGACGTATTTCACACCCGTCCGCGGCGACTCGCCGCGGGTGCACCGGACTCGTCGGTGCGGGCCGATACCCTGACTGATCGTGAACCTCCGAACCGCCAGGATCGCCGCCGTCGTGACCGGCCTGATCGGCCTCGTGCTCGCCATCGCGACGCCGTTTCTGCCGATCAAGCAGACCGCCGTGACGGTCGCCTGGCCGCAGTCGGGCTCGCTGGCGCCGGTCACCGCGCCGCTCACGATGTACAAGCCGCTGTCGATCGACGTCGGCGTGCCGTGCGCGGTCGCAGCGGCGACCCCGGCGAACCGTCAGACCGTGCTGATGGCGACCACGCCGCCCCCGCCGGGGACCGGGCGCGCACGGCCGGGCTGTTCGTCACCGTCGACTCCGAGGCACTGACGGTGCGCTCGCGGGGTGCGCTCGTGCACTCGGTCCCCCGATCGGAGTTGCCCCGGTGCGGGGAGCTCCGCGTACGCATCGACGCCGACGGTGCCACCGCCGCCGTCGGGCGGGACGAGGCGCACCGCGTACCGGGCGACGTGCGCCCCCAGGTGGTCGGCGTGTTCACCGACCTGCCGGAGGACCTGCGCGGCCCCGCGCCGTCGATGACGATCGACGTTGACTCGCGCTACACCTCGAGCCCGTCCGCGCTCAAGGGTTTCGCGATCGTCCTGGGCGTGCTCTGCGTGCTCGTGTCCCTCGCCGCCCTGGCGCTGCTCGACCGTGCCGACGGCTGGCGCCGCCGGCACGTGATCCCCCGGCACTGGCTGCACGTGCGGCTCGCCGATGTCGCAGTGCTCGGCAGCCTGCTCGTGTGGCACGTCATCGGAGCGCCCACCTCGGACGACGGCTACATCCTGGGCATGATCAAGGCGGCGCCGCACTCCGGATACATGCCCGAGGTGTTCCGTTACTACGACGCGCCGTACGCGCCGTTCGGCATGCCGTTCTACGTGGTCTCGTGGATGGCGGAACTCAGCGTGTCGAGCCCGTGGCTGCGGCTGCCGGCGCTGCTGTCGGGTGTACTCGCGTGGCTGCTGATCTCCCGCGAGGTGCTGCCGCGGCTCGGCCTGAGCAAGCGCCGCGCGCCCGCGACCACGCGCGCGCCCTGTGGGCGGCGGCCGCGGTGTTCACCCTGTTCTGGCTCACCTACAACCTCGGCCTGCGGCCCGAGCCGATCGTCGCCGTGGGCACGGTTCTCACCTGGTGCTGCGTCGAGCGCACGATCGCGACGCGCCGGCTCGCCCCGCCGGCGTCGGCCTGATCGTCGCCGGGTTGACCCTCTCGGCCGCCCCGACGGGCAGCTTCGCGTTCGTGGTGTTCCTCGTCGCGGCCGCTCCCCTGTGGCGGGCCGTCCGGTCGCACGTGCGCACCAACGGGTACGCCGCGTCGCTGTTGCCGCTCGCGGCCGCGGGCGGCTCGGTGCTCTATCTGGTGTTCGCCGACCACGGACTGGTCGAGATGCTGCAGTCGACGACGCTGCTCGGCGACGTCGGCCCGAGCGAGCCGTGGCACCGCGAGATCATCCGGTACGAGGCCCTCTTCCAGCTCAACCCGAACGGTTCCGTGGCCCGACGGTTCGCGATGCTCGCGATGTTCCTGTCCGCCGCGGTCGCCGCGGTGCTGCTGCTGTGGCGCCGGCGGATCCCCGGGATCGCCGCCGGCCCGCGCGGCGCGTGGTTGCCGCGATCGGCGTCTCGCTGCTGGTCATGGCGTTCAACCCCACCAAGTGGACCCACCACTTCGGGGCGTTCGCCACACTCGGGGCGATGGTCGCCGCGATCGCGGTGGTGGGCCTGACGGGCATCCGGCGGCCGCAGTTCCGGCTGCTGGCGCTCGCCGCGGTGGCGGGGTGCGCGACGCTGGCGTTCGAGTCCACGAACGGCTGGTTCTACCCGGGCAACTTCGGGATCCCGTGGGGCGGTGCGGCGCCCACCGTCGCCGGCATCGCCGTCGCGACCGTGTTCGGTGCGGCCACCGTCGTGCTCCTGGTCGCGGCGCTCGTGGTGCACGTGACCGGGTGGACGCCGAAGCTCCCCGACCTCTCCGGCCGACTGCCCGGGTTCGCCACCCCGATCACCCTGGTCGCGACGCTGATCATCGCGATGATCGGCGCGACCAACGCCGCGTCGATCATGGTCCAGCGGCCCGCCTACTCCTACGGCCAGCAGAACCTGCGCTCGCTGACGGGCAACCCGTGCGGCATGGCCGACGAGGTGCTCGCCGAGCGCGACGCCAACGCGGGAGTCCTCACGCCGATCGGGAACGCCCCGGACCCGTTGGTCGGCGCCGAGAACGCGAACTTCACCCCGAACGGCATCGCGGGCAGCCTCACCTCGAGCTCGCGCGGCGCGGCCGACCTGGTACGCACCGGCGACGCCGACAACACCCCGTCGAACACGGGCGGCACCGGCGGCGGCACTCTCAACGCTCCCGGCGTCAACGGCTCGACCGCGGCGCTTCCGTTCGGCCTCGACCCGGCCCGGGTCCCGATGGTCGGCAGCCGGCAGACCGGCACCCAGCGCTCGGCCAAGGCGGTCTCGAGCTGGTACGCCCTGCCCGTCGACGGGGTGCGGCAACTGCTCACGATCAGCGTCGCGGGCCGGTTCGGCGCCGGCGACCTGCGCCTCGAGTTCGGCGCCGGGAGCGGCACGATCACCCCGAACGGCGCCGTGACGCCGATCGACATCGGCCCGGCTCCGGCCTGGCGCAACCTGCGCGTCCCCGCCGAGCAGGTGCCGCGCGGCGCCACGGCCGTGCGGGTGGTCGCGACGATCACGGCACCGTCGGAGAACACCTGGGTGGCGTACACGCCCCGCGCGCCCCGAAGCTCGAGACGCTGCAGGAGCTGCTGGGCAGCGACCCGACCCTGGTCGACTGGGGTGCCGGGATCGGCTTCCCGTGCCAGCGGCAATGGCGGGAGAACGGCGGCGTCGCCGAGCAGCCACTGTGGCGGATCCTCCCCGAGCGCGACCTCGCCGCCGCCGCGACCACCACCTGGCAGGGCGGTGACGCGGGCGGGCCGCTGGGTTGGGCGCTGATGCTCGCCACGGCGCAGACGGTGCCGACCTACCTGAACCACGATTGGGCGCGTGAGTGGGGCGCGCTGGAGCGCTACGTGCCGTACGTCGACGCGCGGGCCGCCCAGCTGGCCCGCTCGACGGTGACCCGCCCCGGGTGGTGGACGCCCGGCCCGACGCCGCAGCAGTAGAGCGCGCGACCGGTTACCAGCGGGACCAGGGACGTCGGAGTCGGAACAAAGGGCACGCGCCCGACGTGCGACCGGTTACCAGCGGGACCGGGGGACGTCGAACTCGGAACACAGAGCCCGCCACACGTCCTTCGGATCGACGCCGGACTCGACGGCCTGTTCGCCCGTCATCCCGAAGGCATTCAGCCGATGGTCGCTCATCAGCGTGTCCCCGCGGAGGGTACCGAACTCGGCGTAGAGCAGTTCCTGGAACTCGGTGAGGCGCACGAAGGCAAGGTTACCGATACCCCTCGCAGACGAGCACGGGGTCGGCCACGCGGTGCGCGGTCGCGGCGGCGTCGCGCGCGGCGCGAGCGAACGACGGGTCGTCGAGAACCCGGCGCACCCCGTCGCGGATCGCCTCCGGAGTCGCGGGCCGCACCAGCACCCCGCTGCCCTGCCGCGCGACGCGATTCGCGAGTTCCCACTGATCGCCTGCGCCGGGGACCACCACCACGGGACGGCCCGCGGTGAGCGCCTTGGTGAGCATCCCGTGCCCGCCGCCGCAGACGACGGCGTCCGCCTTCGCGACCAGCAGGTCCTGGCGACCGAATCCGCTCGCGACCCACGGCTCTTCGAACGCGGGCGGGTGGAGGCCGCTCACCGCGACCCGCACGTTCGCGCCGCGCAGGCCCTCGACGGTGGTCTCGGCCAGGCCCTGCTCCCCCGTCGCGGCGGTCGACGGTGCCACCATCACCAGCGGCGCGGCCCCGTCGGGCACGGGGCACGCGGCGTCCGTCGGCTCCAGGGTGAGGGCCCGACGAGGTGCGCGCGTGCCGGCCAGTCGGGGCGGGGCAGCTCGAGGGCGGGGATGGTGGCGACGATGCGGCCGCGCGGTCCCGGATCCGCGGGGCGAGGCCGATGCCGGCACGGGCCGCCTCGCGTTGGCGGCGGCCATCGCGGATGTCCCGGGCGGTGAACGCGCGGAGCACGGCGTCGCGGAGCAGTTCGCGCGGCGTCTGCGCCGGCGCGAGGCCGGAGCCGATGGGCGGCAGCCCCTTGGACGGCAGGTACAGCGGGTGAGGACTCAGCTCGAGCCACGGAATTCCGAGCAGCTCGGCGGCCATGCCGCCGCCCGGGGTGAGAATGTCGGCGACCACCAGGTCGGCGCCGAACTCCTGGATGCCGGGGAGCACTCGGGTCCCGATGTACGCCGCTCGGGCGTGGATCTTGGCGCCGGCGTCCTCGTCGTCGTCGCCGGGACGGGCGGCCAGGCCCGGGAGTTCGCGGGTGTCGATGCCGTATCGGGCGCCGGTCTCGATCCACCGGCGCCCGGTGAACACGGCGGGCTCGTGGCCGGCGGCGATCAGGCGGAGAGCGAGCGCGAGACCGGGCAACGCGTGCCCGGCCTCGGATCCGGCTACCAGCGCGACGCGCACCCGCACTCCCCTCGTGCGGGCGACCCCGCGATCAGACGGTGGTGGTCGACTTCTTGCTCGAGCCGAGCCACTTGACCACCGTGACGATACCGATGACCACGAGCGCGATCATGAGGAGCGGGAACAGCCACTTGATGACCGCCGAGACCACCATGAGGGCGAGCCAGATGACGACGATGGCGCCGAGGATCTTCCAGAACATTGCAGTGCACCTTTCGAGGGATTCACGAGGTCTTTCGCTCTCCATAGTGCCCCGCACGACACTCGGAAGTCACCCTCTGAGCTGCGGTTTCAGGGAGATTTGGGGGTTAACCCCGAGGCCGCGGCGACGCCGTCACCAGGTGTGCGGATCGGGCACCGGCGGAAGGGCGGAGATGCCGTACGCCCAGGCCCGCAGCCGCTCCGCGGCGTCCTGCAGCCGCGGCGTGGCGTAGCTCAGTTCGTCGAGCCGGGCCGGCGACCCGAGCGACTGGCGGGCCGCGGCCACCGTCGTCGCGGCGGACCGGACCATCTCGCGGTACGCCTGGACGCCCTCGTCGAGGCTGCGCAGCCCGTCGTCGAAGGTGTCGCGCAGGTAGGCGGCCGAGCCGCCGCTACCGGCGACCACGCGTTCCAGGTCGGCGAGTTGCTCTGCGTAGGCGACGATCGCGTCGGCTGAGGACTCCGCGTCGTCGTCGAGCTCGCTGAGCGATTCGGGCGGCAGTGCGCCCGACCGGTACAGCACGGAGACCAGCGCCAGGAACTCCTGTTCGGCCTCGGCGAGGTTCCTGACGGGACCGTGCAGGGCCGACGTGGCCGCGGGGATCGTGCGGCGGGCGTAATTGCGGGGAGGCGCAGGCGTGCGCTTGAGGCGGCGGAACGTGCGGACCGCGTACGCGGCGGGGACCGCCATCACCGCGGTGACCGCGGTGGCGGTGCCGCCGACCACGGGCGCGGCGGCGGCGAATCCGCCGACCGCGACGACGGCGGAGGTCGACGTGGTGGCGGCCCAGCCGTTGACGACGCTCTTGGCGCGCTTGACCGAACGCAGATGCACGGCCTTCGGGTCCTTGCGCCGGGCCGGCGGTCGCGCGCCTCATCGGCGGCGCGGGCCGCGTTCTCCATGGCCTGCGACGCCGCGTTGATGGCCGAGGACGCCATCCGACCAGCGGAGGCCGCCACCGCCGAGAAGTCGGCGCGGTAGCGGCCTCGCTGGTCAGTCATTCGTCCTCGTTGATTCTCAGGGCTTCTGCAGGTTCGGGTTCGGCGCCTGCTGCGGGGTCTGCGGGGCGGGGGCACCCTGCGGCGCCGCCGGGGCGCCCTGGATCTGCCCGCTCGCCTGCATCGACGCGCGGATCTGCTCGAGCCGCGAGTGGCCGGCCATCTGCACGGTGGCCTGCTGCACCTCCGCCATCCGGCCCTGCACGGAGTTCTGCGCGAGCTCGGTGGAGCCGAGCGCGTTGGCGTAACGGCGCTCGATCTTCTCGCGGACCTCGTCGAGGTTCGGGGTGTTACCGGGCGCGGCGAGCTGGCCCATCTGGTTCAGCGACGCGGAGACCTGCTCCTGCATCTTCGCCTGCTCCAGCTGGCTGAGCAGCTTGGTCCGCTCGGCGAGCTTCTGCTGCAGCTGCATCGCGTTCTGCTCGACGGCGCGCTTGGCCTGGCCGGCCGCCTGCAGCGACTGATCGTGCAGACCCTTGAGGTCCTCGACACTCTGCTCGGCGGTCACCAGTTGCGCGGCGAAGGCCTCGGCGGCGTTGGTGTACTCGGTAGCCTTGGCCGCGTCGCCCGCGGCGGTGGCCTGGTCCGCCAGTTGCACGGCCTGGCGGGTGTTGGCCGACAGCTTCTCGACCTCGGCCAGCTGGCGGTTCAGCTTCATCTCGAGCTGGCGCTGGTTGCCGATGACGGCCGCCGCCTGCTGCGAGAGCGCCTGGTGCTGCCGCTGCGCGTCCTCGATCGCCTGCTGGATCTGCACCTTGGGATCGGCGTTCTCGTCGATCTTCGCGTTGAACAGCGCCATCAGGTAGCGCCACCCCTTGACGAACGGGTTAGCCATCGTCTCTCCTACGCCTTGTCGAGTCCATCCGGAGTATCGGTCCGGCCGTCCGGCGATCGCCGGACTCGTGGTTACCAATCTATCGGCAAAGGTGCCGCCGCGCCGCCTGGTCCGCGGGTTCGGGGATTTCCCCGAACCCGCGGACACCTCCCTCAGGGTCAGGCGGCTGCGAACGCCGGCGCCGGGATCACCATCGTGGGGATCGGGCGCATCGAGACGCTGGCCTGGGCGACAACCTCTGCCACGTCGACCGCGAGAGCGCCGCAGATCGCCGCCAGCAGCTCGCTGGACGCCTCCTTCTGGCCGCGCTCGACCTCGGACAGGTACCCCAGGCTGACCTGGGCCGCCGAGGAAACGTCCCGCAGCGTGCGACTCTGGCGCACCCGGGTCTTGCGCAGGTTCTCCCCGATCGCCTCGCGAAGCAGTAGAGCCATGCTCACCTCCGTGTTGATCTCTGACCAGTCAACGCGGAACGGACCCGGATGGTTCCCGATTCGCACAAACCCGCGCGGTCAGCTCGCGCAGCGCGTGGTCGACGGTGCCCCGCCGGATCGCGGCGCGGTCACCGTCGAGCTCGAGGAGCGTGACCGACGTGCCGGACGGGCCCGATATCCCCAGGTAGACGGTGCCGACGGGCACGCCGTCCTGCTCCGTGGGGCCGGCCACGCCGGTCAGGCCGACGCCCCAGTCCGCGCCGCAGCGCTCCCGCGCACCGTCGGCCAGGGCCCGGGCGGTGTTCGGATGCACGGGCCCGTCGCGTTCCAGGGCGCCCGACGGTACGCCCGCCAGGCTCGCCTTGAGGTCGGTCGCGTACACGATGAGCCCGCCGCGCAGGACCGCGCTGGCGCCGGGCACGTCCGCGATCGCGGCGGCGAACAGGCCCGCGGTCAGCGACTCGGCGGACGCGACGGTCTCGCCGCGCTCCGCGAGCGCGGCCACGAGGGCGGCCGCATCACCTGCGGGCACGCCACCAGCTCTGCAGGTAGTCGACGCCGGTCCACACCGTGACCACCACGGCCGCGCCCATCACGACCGCGCTCGGGATGTCCATCCAGGGCTGCAGCGGCATGAGGTACAGGCCGATCGCGATGGTCTGCAGCAGCGTCTTGAGTTTGCCGCCACGGCTCGCGGGGATGACGCCGTCGCGGATCACGACGAAGCGGAACACGGTGATTCCCAGCTCGCGGGCGAGGATCACGGCCGTCACCCACCACGGCAGGTCCCCCAGCACCGAGAGTCCGATGAACGCGGCGCCGGTGAGCGCCTTGTCCGCGATCGGATCCATGAGCTTGCCGAATTCGGTGATGAGCCCGTAACGGCGGGCGATCTGGCCGTCGATCCGATCGGTGATCATCGCGATCGCGAACACGGCGAAGGCGATCCAGCGCCACCGCGCGTCATGCCCGCCGTCCACGAACAGCGCTGCCAGGAACACCGGGACGAGTACGATCCGGAGCACCGTCAGCGCGTTCGCCACGTTGACGTTCGAGACACGTGTGCCCGTCGGGACCGCGCCTTCCGATGCACTCACGCCGCTCAGCCTATCGGTAGCTCGATTCCGCGGCCCTGCGCGCTACTGTTTGTCGGTGAACACCGACCACGACGATGTGCTCCGCCGCGCCCGGACCTCCGACGTCCCCGCGATCAAGCGCCTCATCGACGTGTACGCCGGGAAGATCCTGCTGGAGAAGAACCTGGTCACCCTGTACGAATCGGTACAGGAGTTCTGGGTGTACGAGGTGGACGGCGAGGTCCAGGGCTGCGGCGCGCTGCACGTCCTGTGGTCCGATCTCGGTGAGATCCGCACCCTCGCCGTCAATCCGGCCGTGAAGGGCCACGGGATCGGGCACAAGATCGTCGCGCGACTGCTCGACGAGGCGCGTTTCCTGGAACTGCGGCGCGTGTTCGTGCTGACCTTCGAGACCACCTTCTTCGGCCGGCACGGCTTCGAGGAGATCGACGGAACACCCGTGAGCGCCGAGGTCTACAACGAGCTCTGCCGCAGCTACGACGAGGGCGTCGCCGAGTTCCTCGACCTGAGCTACGTCAAGCCGAACACCCTCGGCAACACCCGCATGCTCGTCACGCTGTAGTGATTCAATTCTCGGACGGAGGGTTCCCGCCCGGCATCCGGGCGCCGGGCCCCGTCGGTTGTTGCGCGGGATGCCACTGCCAGTGCCCCTGAGGCGGCGCCGGATTCGGATGCGGCCTGCCCCGATTCGGCAGGGGCGCACCGGGCCGAGGATGACGCATCGACCGCTCGACAGCCTCCGCGGCCCAGCCGACGAGGATCGGAATCACGCGAATCAGCAGGATCGACAGGACGGCGCCGACGTAGAGATACGGGGTGCGCCCCACCGCTCCCGGACCGCGGGACCCAACCCCCAGTTGAGCAAGGCCCACATGACGAGCGCAGCGGGCACACTCACCAGCCACAGCCAGCCGTCGCGTCGCGCGACTCCCCAGCCGACCGTGGCGAGCACCACGCCGAACGCTGACAACACGATCATCAGGATGGCCCCCGCATCGGTTCGGATGAACGCCCACGGAGCGATCACCGGAATCACCGAGAGAGCGCCTGCGACGAGCCAGCAACCCGCCCCGGCGATCCTGCCCAGCGCACCCCGGCCGACCAGGGCGAGGTAGACCACCACGATGAGGTAGGGCACCACGGAGACCGCACCGGCCGGCACGGCACCAGTCGAGTGGAGCGCGCGTAGGCCGAACGCCACCAGCAGGCAGAAGAACGCGATGCCCCCGGAGGCGAGTGCCATCCTCGTCCCGGTCGGCCCCGGCTTGCCCGACCGGGCGGGCGGCACCGTCGGGCCACCGGCAGGTCCTGATTGCTGTCCGTACACGCGCTCCCCAGTCCCGCCCGGCGATCGGGCCGAGGAGAGCGTAGTGCGGACTCCGCCCCTGCGCCCGCGCCGGACCCGGGATTCATCCGTTCGGATGACGCGTCAGTACTGCGGCGGTCCTGGGCGGAAGTTCTGCTGCGATCCCTGCGGGCGCTGTCCGTACTGCCGGCCGGGCCCGAACTGTCCGCCCTGCTGCCAGGGCCCCGCGGGCGGCTGCTGCGCGAGCGGTGTGGTCGTGGAGCCCCGGGTCAGCACCTCGAGCAGCCAACCGATCACGATCGGGGTCACGTACTGCACGACCACGAACAGGACGGGCCGCGCGAAGTAGTTCCCGAAGGTCTTGCCGTCATAGTGGTCGAAGGCGAAGAACGACATGTCGCTGAGACCGAAGGTCCAGATCGCCCAGGTGACGATCCCGACCGGAATCGAGACGGTCCACAGCCACCCGGCGCGGCGGGCGATTCCCCACGCGGTGATCACCACGATCGTGATGAGCAGCCCGAGTGCGAAGTTGAGGACTTCCGCCCAGGTCGGCCACCCGTCGACGAGCCGGACGAAGACGACGTTCACCAGGTCGAGCACGAGCGCGAAGGCCATCAGGCCGCCGCCGACGAGCTTGCCGACCATGCCGCGGCCCACGACGAGCAGATACACCAACGGAATCACGTCCAGCGCGACGAACGCCAGCGAGGCGAACCAGCCGCCCAGGTCGAACTGCTCGACCACGAACCGGACGACGAAGATCCCTACGATGAAGGCGATCGGGACGCACGCCGAACCGATGGCGACGCCCGGCCCCGTCGGGCCCGGTTTCGCGGGTTTCGCGCCGACCGGGACGAACGGCCCCCTCGGCGGCACCGGTTGCTGTCCGTACATGCGCACTCCCCGTTCCGGCCGGACCGGTCCGGCGTCGATCGCAGACTAGTCCTCGGCCGGACGACCCGCGCGATCACCGCTCGATCCGGCCCGCCCGCACGGCCGCGCAGCACGGTGGGCGCCGGCGGTCGGGGCTGTCGAGAGCGTCGTCGATGACGGCTGACCGTGATTGACTCCACCCGTGACCGTGATCAGCGACCTCCGGGCTGCGGGCTGCGTCTTCGCCGAACGGGAGGCCGCACTCCTCGAGGCCGCCGCGTCGGGCGCCACTCTCGACGCGCTGGTCCGGCGCCGCTGCGCGGGTGAGCCGCTCGAGTACCTGCTCGGCTGGGTGGAGTTCCGCGGACGCCGCCTCGCGGTGGGGCCGGGGGTGTTCGTCCCCCGCCGGCGCACCGAGTTCCTGTCGCAACTCGCCGACTGCCATGGGGTCCTCGTCGAGCTGTGCTGCGGTGCGGGCCCGATCGCCGCGACCGCTGCCTCGGCGAAGACGTACGCCGCGGACATCGACCGCGCCTCGACCGAGTTCGCCACCCGCAACGCACCCGAGGCAACGGTGCTGCTGGGCGATCTGTACGGGCCCCTACCGGCCGAGCTTCGCGGCACCGTCGACGTGATCGCGGCGAACGCACCGTATGTCCCCACCGCGGCGATCGCGACCATGCCCGCGGAGGCCCGCGACAACGAGCCCCGGCTGGCGCTCGACGGCGGCCCGGACGGACTGTCTTTGCACCGGCGCATCGCGCTGGACGCTCCGCGGTGGCTGCGTCCCGGCGGCCGTGTCCTGATCGAAACGGGCCGACAGCAGGTCACCTACACGATCGCGGCCCTGCGGTCGGCGGGCCTGCTCACGCACATCGAGATCGACGACGAACGACAGGCCACAGTGGCCGTCGGCGTGATGCCCTCATGACGCGGCGCTGCGGCGCTCGCTGAGGACCTCGACCACGGCTTCCACCACGCTGATCGGAGTGTTCACCACGTCGTGCCAGGTGACGGCCAGCACCGTGAACCCCAGGCGGGCGAAGGCGTTGCGCTTGTCGTGATCGCCCCGGAAGCGCACGGAGTCCTTGTGGAACGCATCGACTACTCCGAGGCCGGACCGGAACCGCCGTCATCGAGTGCCTTCTGCCCGTCTCGCTTGGACTTGATCAACGACGCCACGGTCGTGATCACGAGCACACCGAGGATCACCGAGAGCGACAGCCCGGTGGAGATCTCCGGGACCGCGAGGTGCTCACCGCCGTTGATGAAGGGCAGCGTGTTCTCGTGCAGCGCGTGCAGTACCAGCTTGACGCCGATGAAGCCCAGCACGATCGACAGTCCGTAGGACAGGTACACGAGCCGATCGAGCAGCCCACCGATGAGGAAGTACAGCTGCCGCAGACCCATGAGCGCGAACGCGTTCGCCATGAACACCAGGTACGGCTCCTGCGTGAGGCCGTAGATCGCGGGGATGGAGTCGAGGGCGAACAGGACGTCGGTGAAGCCGATGACGACCAGCGCCAGCAGCAGCGGCGTCGCGACCTTCCGCCCGTTCACCTTGGTGATCAGCTTGTCGCCGTCGTACTGGTCCGTGGTCGGGACGATCCGCTTGAACAGCGCTGCGACGCGGCCCTCGCGCTCCTTCTCGTCCTCGATGGGCCCCTCCTCGGACGAGGCCTCGCGCACCAGCTTGATCGCGGTGTACAGCAGGAACGCGCCGAAGATGTAGAACACCCAGGAGTACGCGGAGATCGCCGCGGCGCCGACCGCGATGAACGCGCCGCGCATCACCAGCGCCATCACGATGCCGATCAGCAGCACCTTCTGCTGATAGATCCGGGGCACCGCGAACTTCGCCATGATGATGACGAACACGAAGAGGTTGTCGACGGACAGCGCCTTCTCCGTCACGAAACCGGCGAAGTACTCACCACCGTACTTCGGCCCCGAGACCGCCCAGACCCCGATGCCGAAGACGATCGCGATGCCGATGTAGACCGCGGACCAGAACCCGGATTCCTTCAGCGTGGGCTCGTGCGGCGTCCGCACGTGACTGAAGAAATCGAAGACGAAGAGGCCGAGAACCACCAGGATCGAGACGATCCAGACGACAGCCGAAACTTGCATTGCATACACCTCCGGTACAGATCCGGAGGTCTCTCCCGACCCGACCTGCGGGTCCGGCGCGCCCGGGTGGATGTCGATCCACCGTGCTGACGTTCACGCCGCGAGCGGGATACTCCCCTCACACATGCAGGCCCGACACTATCAGAAGTCCGGCTCCTCGTCCTCCGAAGCAGGCGCGTCGCCGCCGCGCAGAACCACCATCAGGCCGGGCAGCTCGTCGGGCGTGACGAGCACCTCGCGCGCCTTCGACCCCTCCGACGGCCCCACGATGTCGCGGGTCTCCATGAGGTCCATGAGGCGGCCGGCCTTGGCGAACCCCACGCGCAGCTTGCGCTGCAGCATCGACGTCGAGCCGAACTGCGACGACACGACCAACTCCACCGCCTGCAGGAACACGTCGAGGTCGTCGCCGATGTCGGGGTCAACGTCCTTCTTCTCGACCTTCTGTACCGTCACGTTCTCGGCGTACTCCGGCTCCGCCTGGTTCTTCACGAAGTCGACGACGGACCCGATCTCCTCGTCGGTGATGAACGCGCCCTGCATTCGGGTGGTCTTGCCGCCCATCGGCAGGAAGAGCGCGTCGCCCATCCCGATGAGCTTCTCGGCGCCGGGCTGGTCGAGGATGACCCGCGAATCGGTCAGCGACGACGTGGCGAACGCCAGCCGCGACGGCACGTTCGTCTTGATCAGGCCGGTGACCACGTCCACCGACGGCCGCTGCGTCGCCAGCACCAGGTGGATGCCGGCGGCCCGGGCCTTCTGCGTGATCCGAACGATCGCCTCCTCGACGTCGCGTGGGGCGGTCATCATGAGGTCCGCGAGCTCGTCGACGATGGCGACGATGTACGGGTACGGCCGGTACACGCGCTCGCTGCCGAGCGGCGTGGAGATCTCGCCCGAGCGCACCTTCCGGTTGAAGTCGTCGATGTGCCGCACGCGCGAGGCCTGCATGTCCTTGTACCGCTGCTCCATCTCCTCCACGAGCCAGGCCAGCGCGGCAGCGGCCTTCTTCGGGTCGGTGATGATGGGCGTGATGAGGTGCGGGATGCCCTCGTACGGGGTCAGCTCGACCATCTTCGGGTCGATGAGGATCATCCGCACCTCGTCGGGCGTCGCGCGCGCCAGCAGCGAGACCAGCATCGAGTTCACGAAGCTCGACTTGCCCGAGCCCGTCGAGCCGGCGACCAGGAGGTGGGGCATCTTCGCGAGGTTGGCGTTGACCATCTCGCCCTCGATGTCCTTGCCGAGGCCGATCACCAGCGGGTGCGTGTCCCTGCGGGTGTTGTCCGCCGCCAGCACGTCGGCCAGGCGCACCATCTCGCGGTCGGTGTTCGGCACCTCGATGCCCACTGCGGACTTGCCGGGAATCGGGGCCAGCAGCCGCACGTTGTCGGTCGCGACCGCGTAGGAGATGTTGCGGTGCAGCGCGGTGACCTTCTCGACCTTCACGCCCGGGCCGAGCTCGAGCTCGTACCGCGTCACCGTCGGTCCGCGGGTGTACCCGGTCACGGCGGCGTCGATCTTGAACTGCTCCATGACGCCGCTGATCGCGTCGATCATGGCGTCGTTGGCGCTGGTTCCGGCCTTCGCCGGTTCGCCCTCGATGAGCAGATCCGCCGGCGGGAGCACGTAGTCGTCGCTCTCGATGGTCCGCGCCACCGTGAACTCCTCCGACTTCGGCGCGGGGGGCGGCGTGTGGTCCTTCACCACGGCCGCCCGACGGGGCCGCGCGCGCGTCGCCTTCGGTTCGACCTCGACGGTCGGCTCGTCCGACGGTTCCGGCTCCGGCGCGATCGGCTCGGTCACCCGGTCAGACGGTGACTCGTCGGCCTCGGTCGCATCGGCGGCCGCGGCGGCCTTGCGCCGGCGTCCGCGCGCGGGCGGCTCCGGGTCGGCCGGATAGTTGTCGTACGGGTCGCCGTAGGGCGAGGGCCCGCACGGCCGCACCGGACCTGCCGGACTCGAAGGCCGCGAACGGCGAGTCGAGATCACCGTCGTCGGCCGGGTCGCCGTCGGCCTCGCCGTACTGCTCCCGCAGGTCGACGCCGAAGTAGAACTTGAGCCGGTCGACGATCTCGCGCACCGTCATCCCGCTCACCAGGAGCAGGCCGAACAGCGCGACCAGGACGAGGAGCGGCACCGAGATCCACGGCGTGAAGCCATCCGTGAGCGGGCCTCCGACGACGTAGCCGAGGTACCCGCCGGACGCCGACCTGCCGTCGAAATCGGCGGGTCGGCCGGCGGCGATGTGCAGCAACCCCAGGAAGGGCAGGACGATCAGCGCGCCGCCGACGCGATGCCGGACGTGCGCGGCGGGGTTGTCGGGGCGGCGCATCATGACCACGCCGAGCGCGATCGCGAGCGGCGGGACGAGGACCGCGAACCAGCCGACGACCGCGCGGACCCCGGTCGAGAAGAACGAGCCGACGGGACCGCCCGCGTCGAAGTAGAGCGCGGCGCCGAGCACGATCGCGACGGCGAACAGGGCGAGCGCGAGACCGTCGCGCGAGTGCGTCGGGCGTGGCGGCGTCGTTTCGGCGCCCGGCTCGAGCACCGTCGTCTCGGTCGGCGCACTCCCCGTGCGGACCGCGCCGCCGACACCCTTGGCCAGCAGTTTCCAGCCGGCGCCGAGCCCGCGCCCCACTCCCCTACCGGCCGCAGAGGCGGTCCCCGCGCCGGCGCTGCCTGCTTGCCGCGGGCGCGCGGCGCGGGCTGGCGACTGCGCGTCGGGCTCGCCGCGCGGCTGCCGCCGCCCGCGCGCGAGCTCGCGGTACGGGAGCTCGCGCCGCGGCTGCCCGCCTGCGTGCGGCTGGTGGTCTTCGATGCCATGGGGTCAGTCTATCGACAGTAACCCCATCCGTATCAAGTGCCACACATGTAACAGCAGCGCCTACGGCGGGTCGCTACAGCGCGCGGACCACCGACCCCAGAAGTTCGATGTCCGTGTCGCCGCCCTCGAACGTCACGAGCGCCTCGTCGCGGCCGAACGCCCACATCGCCACCTCGCCGATCGAGCCGATCACCGCGACCGACGGTCCGCGCCCCACCGTCACCACGGTGCCGGTCTCGGTCGTGAGGCTGATCCGCAGCGGGGCGCCGCGCATCGTCATCCGCGCGATCCGGGCCACGACCGCCTCCAGACCGCGCTGCACGCCGGGATCCAGGACGCGAGGCGACCAACCCGGGCGTGCGCGCCGAATGTCCTCGGCGTGGACGAAGTACTCGCCGAGGTTGGCCTGTTCGTCGACGAGCCGGAACGGCGACAGTCGCGGTGGCCGTCGGCGACGGCGTCGAGGAGTTCGTCGAACGGCCGTGCCGCGTACTTCGCCTGCACATGCTCCGTGTAACCGGCGAGGGGGCGCAGCAGGATGCCCGGCGCCGCGTCGAGACGGCCCTCGCGGACAACGAGATGGGCGAGCAGTTCGCGGACGTTCCACTCGCCGCACAGGGTGGGCGCGTCGGGTCCGGCGGCGCGGGCCGCATCGACGAGGGCGGCGCGTTCGATCCGAGCAGGCTTCACGCCGCCACCCTAGTCCTCGCGTCGCCCTTCCCCGGTTCCCCGACCCACCGTTCCCCCTGACCAACCATCAGTGCACTGAAATCAACCGGAACTGTCGTATGCTTCACGCCATGACTGCGAACTCCACGTCGACCTCGCGCCGTACGCGCTTCGCCTCGGCCGCCGCCCTCGTCGCCACCCTCGCGACCGGCTCCGCGCTCGTCGCACCGGCGGCCTCGGCCGCGCCGGTCAGCACGGCGCTCCTGCTCACCAAGGCCCAGTTCCCGGCCGGTTCCAACGACTATCGGGTCACCCCGAACGCGCGGGCGTCGAAGGTCGGCGCGGAGGGCGATGTCACGCCGGAATGCCGCGCCACCACCGATCGCCTCAACCGCACGCTCGCCGGGCTCGACGGTGCCACCGCCACCGCCCGCAACGGCTACTCGCTGATGGCGTCCGCCGTGCTGTCGCCGCCGGTCACCGGCCAGTGGCGCACCGCGGTCGCGCAGTGCGGCGAGTCCAAGGGCCGCCCCGCGGTGCCGGGCGACCTGGCGCGGTACAACCCCGTGATCCTCACCAACCACAAGGACGGGCGCCTGCAGTCCGTCGAGGGATTCGCCGATGTGAACGGCTACACCGTCGACGTCTTCGTCGCCGGACTGAGCCAGACCCCGGCCAACACCGCCCGGTTCTGGCAGGTGTTCCGCGCCCAGATCCAGAAGGTCCAGGCGGGTCGCTGAGGTCCGCCTCCCCGACCCGCCCGATGGGCTAGGCTCCGGCGACGACGAGATCCGTCGCCGGAGGAGTGAACATGAGCATTCGACGTCTGGTCGCAGGCACGACGGCCGCCGCGGCCACCATCATCTGCCTACCCGCGATCGCGCAGGCCGCGCCCGTGTCGCCGCAGCATGCAGTCCTGGCCGCGCATGAGTTCCCCCTCGGCAGCACCGGCTACAAGGTCGAGCGGGAGAAGCTGTCCGCACTCGAGGGCGTACCGTCCGACCCGGGCGCGGCTTCACCCTGCGCGACCGCGCTCACCGCCCTCACCGAGAGGCTCGCGGACAGCGAGATCGTCGAGGCCGAAGCGGTCCGCGGCACCACGGAGCTCGAGGCGTCGGTCCTCGATACCACGGTGACCACGGCACGCCGGGACGCCGCCACCGCCTGCCGCTCGAGCGTCGACGCGGACGACCGCCCGTCGACGCTGCAGGCGCCCGCCGACCTGGCCCGGCTCAAGCCGTTCATCTTCGCCATCGGCACCGACACCCTGCAGGCCTGGGTCGACGTCCGCGGCGTCACGGTGATCGTCGAGGCCGAGGGCAAGAACGACGCGGCAGCGGACTCGGAATCGTTCTGGCAGACGCTCCGCGCACAGGTCGCGAAGGTCGAGCGCCAGCCCTGATCCCTACTCGCCCACCACGATCACGGTGGGCACGATCATCGGGCGACGGCGATACGCCTTGTCGACCCAGCGGCCCACCGCGCGTCGCACGCCCTGCGCGATGCGGTGGGCCTCCTTGACCCCCTCGGCGGCGAGGTCGGCGATCACGTCCTCGACGATCTGCTCCGCCTCCTTGAGCGCGGTCGGGTCGTCCGAGAAGCCGCGGCCGGAGACCTCGGGCTTGCTGACGGCGTTGCCCTCCTCGTCGATCGCGACGGTGATGGCGATGAAGCCGCCCTCGCCCAGGACGAGGCGGTCCGACAGCGTCGACTCGCCCACGTCACCGACGGACGTGCCGTCCACGTAGACGTGGCCGACGGGTACCTGCCCGACGATCTTCGCAACGCCGTCGACCACGTCGACCACTACGCCGTCCTCGGCGAGCATGATCCGGTCCTTCGGCACGCCGGTCGCCTCAGCCAGCGCGGCGTTGGCGCGCAGGTGCCGCCACTCGCCGTGCACCGGCATCGCGTTGCGGGGCCGCACCGCGTTGTACAGGTACAGCAGCTCGCCCGCGCTGGCATGGCCCGAGACGTGGACCTTCGCGCTCTGCTGCGTGATCACCTTGGCGCCCAGCTTGGACAGCCCGTTGACCACCGCGAACACTGAGTTCTCGTTGCCCGGGATCAACGAGCTGGCGAGGACGACGAGGTCGTTCGGCGAGATGGTGATGTTGCGGTGCTCGCCCCGCGCCATCCGCGAGAGTGCGGCCAGGGGCTCGCCCTGCGATCCGGTGGAGATGAGCACGACGCGGTCGTCGGGCAGGGAGGCCGCGGTGTCGAGGTCGACTTCGACGCCCTCGGGCAGGTGCATGTAGCCGAGCTCCTGCGCGAGCGCCATGTTCCGCACCATCGACCGGCCGACGAAGGTGATCCGCCGGTTGTGGGCCATCGCCACCTCGGCGATCTGCTGGATGCGGTGCACGTGGGAGGCGAAGGACGCCACGATGACGCGGCCCTTGGCCCGCCCGATCACGTTGTCGAGCACCGGGCCGATCTCCCGCTCGGGGGTCACGAAGCCGGGGACCTCGGCGTTGGTCGAGTCGACGAGGAACAGGTCGACGCCCGCGTCGCCGAGGCGCGAGAAGCCGGCGAGGTCGGTCAGCCGGCCGTCGAGCGGCAGCTGATCGAGCTTGATGTCGCCGGTGTGCAGCGCCACCTGGCCGCCCGCGTGGATCGCGACGGCGATCGCGTCGGGGATGGAGTGGTTCACGGCGAAGTACTCGCACTCGAACGGGCCGTGGCTGGTCGACTCGCCCTCGCGGACCTCGATCAGCTTGGGCCGCAGCCGGTGTTCGTCGCACTTGGCCTTGACCAGCGCGAGCGTGAACTTGGCGCCCACGACGGGGATGTCGGGCCGCAGCCGCAGCAGGAAGGGCACCGCGCCGATGTGGTCCTCGTGGCCGTGGGTGAGGATGATCGCCTCGACGTCCTTGATGCGGTCCTCGATGTACCGGAAGTCCGGGAGGATCAGGTCGACGCCGGGCTGCTGGTCCTCGGGGAAGAGCACGCCGCAGTCCACGATCAGCAGCTTGCCGTCGTACTCGAAGACGGTCATGTTGCGACCGATCTCCTTGATGCCGCCGAGCGCGACGACGCGCATGCCGCCCTTGGGCAGCTTGGGCGGGGCTCCCAACCGTTCCACGGCGGCCGACGGTGCCTTCTGGCCACCGCCGCGCCGTCCGCCACCGCCGCGGCGGTTCGAGCCGCCCTTCGACGTGGACTTCTGCGGCTGCTTGGCCTCCGCTTTCGCCGTCGGCTGTTGCGTAGCCGGAGCCGCAGCCGCCGGGGCTTGCGCCGCCGGGGCCGTGTCCTCGACGACGACCCGCGCCGCTGAGGTCGAGATCACCGGCTTCGGCTCGGCGGGCGGACCCGCCTGCCGGGTGGCCTTGCGGCCCCGTCGGGCTCCGCCTGCTGCACCGTCGGTCATTGTTTAGAGCACCCCCGCTTGGGTCAGTAGCGCTGCGAGCCGGTCGCGCTGGTCACCGGTGGGCGGCACCTGCGGGAGGCGCGGAACACCCATATCGAGGCCCTGCAGGGCCAGCGCCGCCTTCGAGAACGTGACGCCGCCGAGGCCGGCCATGGCCTCGTAGACGGGCCCGAGGGAGGCGTTGATGTCCTTGGCGCGTGCGATGTCGCCCGCGAAGTAGGCGTCGCGCATCGCGCGCAGCTGCGGCGCGACGACGTGCCCGATGACGGAGACGAAACCCACCGCCCCGACGGAGAGCCAGGGCAGGTTCAGCGGGTCGTCGCCGGAGAGGAACTGCAGCCCGGTCTCCGCGATCAGCCGCGCGCCGGCTCCCAGGTCGCCCTTCGCGTCCTTCACGCCGATGATGTTCTTGTGCTCGGCCAGCTTCCGCAGCGTGTCGGTCTCGATCGGGACCACGGAACGCGGCGGGATGTCGTAGAGCAGCACGGGCAGGTCGGTCGCGTCGGCGACGGTGCGGAAGTGCGCGAGCAGGCCCGACTGCGGCGGGCGCGAGTAGTACGGCGTCACCACGAGCAGGCCGTGCGCGCCGGCCTCGGCCGCGTCGCGGGCGAACACGGCCGACTCGTCCGTGTCGTAGGTGCCCACGCCGGCGGTGATCTTCACCCGGTCGCCCACGGCCTCGAGGATCGCTTTGAGGAACTGGATCTTCTCCCACGGCTGCGTGGTGGGCGACTCGCCCGTCGTGCCCGCGACGATCAGACCGTCGCAGCCCTGGTCGGCGAGGTGCGACGCCAGCTTCTGCCCCGCCTCGAGGTCGAGCGTGCCGTCCTCCTTGAACGGGGTCACCATCGCCACGGAGATCGCGCCGAACGGTGTCGTGGGCGATGTGGTCGCCGAGGTCGCACTCATAAGCGCTAAGGCTACCCACCCGGCGGCGGAAAGCTGCTATTGGCTAGCGGTTGCGCCGGTAGGTCAGGTGTCGGTAGCGCAGGCCCGACGAGGACTCGCGCCACTCGGGTTCGCCCGTCCGGCGAAACGTTTCCGGGATCGACGGTGCGCGGGTGTCGCCCTCGATGTCGGCGTCCACCTCGGTCACGGCGAGCAGGTCCGCGGAATCGATGACGGCGGCGTAGATCTCGCCGCCGCCCATCACCCAGACGTCACCCTCGGGGAGGGCGAGGTCGTGCTGGACGACGGCACCGTCGGCCTGCCACGACCGGTCCCGCGTGACGACGATGTTCGTGCGGCCCGGCAGGGGCCGGAACCGCGGCGGCAGCGAATCCCAGGTGCGGCGGCCCATGAGCACGGTGCTGCCGGCGGTGGTCTCGCGGAAGAACGTCATGTCCTCGGGGATGTGCCAGGGGATGCCACCCCCGTCGCCGATCACTCCCCCGCGGGCCTGCGCCCAGATGAGTCCGATCATCTACACGGCCACCGGGGCTTTGATGGCGGGGTGGTGCCGGTAGTCGTGCACCGTGATGTCGCCGTACTCGTAGTCGAAGATGCTGGGCCGCTCGGTGAGTTCGAGCCGCGGGTACGGGTACGGTTCGCGGCTCAACTGCTCGGTGACCTGCTCGACGTGGTTGTCGTAGATGTGGCAATCGCCGCCGGTCCACACGAAATCGCCGGGTTCGAGGCCCACCTGCTGCGCCACCATGTGGGTGAGCAGCGCGTAGCTGGCGATGTTGAAGGGCACGCCGAGGAACAGGTCGGCGCTGCGCTGGTAGAGCTGGCAGCTGAGCTTGCCGTCCGCCGCGTAGAACTGGAAGAAGGCGTGGCACGGCGGCAGCGCCATGTTCTCGATCTCGCTGACGTTCCACGCCGACACGATGTTGCGGCGGCTGGACGGGTCGGTCTTGAGCAGCTCGACCGCCTTGCTGATCTGGTCGATGTGTTCTCCGTTCGGGGTGGGCCAGCTGCGCCACTGCACGCCGTAGACGGGACCGAGCTCGCCGTCCGGCGCCGCCCATTCGTCCCAGATGGTGACGCCGTTGTCCTGGAGCCACTTGACGTTCGAGTCCCCGCGGAGGAACCACAGCAGCTCGTACGCGATGGACTTCAGGTGCACCCGCTTGGTGGTGATGAGCGGGAAACCCTGGGACAGGTCGAACCGGAGTTGGCGCCCGAAGACGCTGCGCGTCCCGGTACCGGTGCGGTCCGGCCGGTGCGTGCCGTTCTCCATCACGTCGCGGAGGAGGTCTTCATAGGGCGTCGCGATCACAGCCCCAGTCTAGAGGCGACCACCGACAGGAACGGTCGCGGCGCGGGCGCGCCGCGCTCACGCCGCTTGGTCCGGTGCGGTGGACCGGTGGGTGTGCCCGCTGGGTGTTCTGGTGTCGACGGTGTGCCGACCGCTCGGGTCGGGGATGACGGTGCTGGCCCAGCCGGTGGCTTCCTTGGCGTAGTTGCACGCCGCGCACAGGCCCTGCCCGTTGTCGAACTCGGTGGGCCCGCCGGCCCCGTGCGGGACGATGTGGTCGATATGCGCAATCGGGGCGTCGCAGTACGGGGTGCGGCAGTAGCGATCCCGCGCGCGGATCATCTCGGCGAGCCCGTCGGGGAAGCACCGGGCCCGCGAATCCATGCCGACGACCGCGCCGGATTCCGGGGCGATGTAGAGCCGCTTGACCCAGGCGTTGCCCGCGGCGGTGGCCCGCCCGATGAGGTTGCGGGCGATCTCCGCCGGCATCGTGCCGCCGCCGTCCAGGTGCGCCGTGCCGGGCTGGTCGCCGAGCAGCACGGTGGCCGGCATCGTCAGATGCACCGTGACGGGCTGACCCTCGACGATCTCGCGGCCGGTGATCCGGGCGAACGCGGTGTCGGCCATGATCTGCCCCGCGTCCGCAGCTCCGCGCCGATGCCGATCAGGGTGTCCGCGTGCCGGCGCAGCGCCGCGTACACCCCGACGCCCTGCGCCACCGGCAACAGCACCGACACCCGCGCCATGCCCTCCGGCAACGGCCGGATCGTCACGGTGCGATCCTTTTCTGCCGACGCGTTCCGATCCACCGTGCCCTGCGGATCCAGGTCATACGCGACCTTCGACACCAGGTCACCGATGCGGCGCAGCCCGCACCCGGCGAGCGTCGCCGGATCGGCGCACAACAGCTCATCCGCGCGTCGTCGATCGCAGGCGTCCAGGTGCGCCAGGCCACCGACGATCACCAGGATCGCCTCCGGCGACAGATCACCTTCCCGCAGCCGGGCGCGCGTGTGCGGCAGGTTCTTCTCCAACTCCACCGCCCGGTTCAGGAACTTCGCGGCGGTGTGCGACGACATCCGCAAGGCGAGCCCGATCTCCCCGGCGACACCCTGCTGCCACCGGGCCTGCGGCAACCCCGCCGCGATCCGTTCGCACACCCGCTGCCGCAGCAGCTCTGCGGCCAACCGGTACTGCTCGAACACCGCCCGACAGCGCTGCCGTTCCATCGAACACAACTGATCGACCACGCCACCATCGGGCGGCTGATCTTATTCTACCCCAACGTCTTCTTTCATGCTTCGACGCTACTCCGACCGACTGACAAGTTTTCGATGACGCGGGCAGTTAACGAACACGACGACCGCCGGGCTCATCGGCCCTCGACGGAAAGCCGCCTACCCCTCCATCAGCTGCGCGGCCACCGTCGCGCCGAGATTCCAGCACTCCTCGAGCTGATCCTTCGTCGGTCTGCCCGACACCACCACGTACGGGGTCACCTTCACCCAGCCGAGCCCGGCGGTGATGGAGTCCACTGCTCGCTGGACGGTATCGCAGCGGGAACACCACGAATAGGATCAACGGAATGTCCGGCTCTGTTCCAGTTCCCGGCGGGTGGACCGTCAGACGAGTTCGAAATCCGTGGGGTCGCGTGCCGCACACCGGCGGCGGACGAAGCTTGACTGACCGTGCCCAGCAGCTCGTGGATCGCATCACAGAGAGAGCGCGTTCTCAGGACGCCGAGAGTGTGCGTCGCCACCACTACGTTCCTCGCGCCTACCTGCGCCGGTGGTCGTTCGACTCCCGTCGAGTTTGGACGTTGGATACGAAGACTGGATCAGTTCGTCCCATCGGGGTCGGTGACCTTTGCGTCGAAGAGAACTTCCACCGAGTGCTCGGGCGAAACGGCGAGCCCCACAATGCTGTCGAAATGATGTTCGGCGCTGTGGACCAGGAGCTTTGCCGTATGCAGAAGCTGTTCGATGGCCTCCAAGATGCCGAGACGCTAACGCTCGACGATCTCCAGATCCTCTGTGTTTCGATCGCCTCTCAGCGCATGAGGACTGTCCAACAGAGAAGGCTCCAGAGTCAGAGCGCCGCTTGGATGGCCGCGCAGAACCCCGACTTCAAGCCGTGGGTTCGGGACGCGGCCCCGCACTTCGCGGCGGGTATCCACACCAAAACGCTGTTCAGAGCCTTATGGGAGGCAACGGACGTGTTTGTCGGCAGGCAGATCGAGGTTTGGGAGGACGACGCCGAGCGGTTCATGACATGCGATGCCCCGGTGCTTGTCCCATTCCTCAAAGGTGGCAACCGACCGCCGCTCCTCGAAGCTGACCGAATCATATGGCCAGTGAGCCCGAGAAGAGCGGTGGTCCTGAGCCGCGAACTAGTGGGCGAACGCGCGATCATTCGCTCGGCGAACGGGAAGGACGTTGGAATCGTTCGTGACGCAGTTCTACAGGGCCGCGAACGAATGATTATCGCTGGGGAATTGCAGTCATCCCGTCTGGCCCGGTTGAAGCGATTCAACGGCCGCCGCGCTCAGGTTCAAATGCGGTGCTCAGACCGTAGCCCTGACGGCGAATACGTCCCACCACCTGGGTGTGTCGTCCGCACGTCGGATGCATTCGCGGCAAAGCCTGACGTCGTGCTCTGCGCCCAGGGCTTCCATCGCCCAGCTCCCGACATGTACGACCTCACTTAATCCCCACAAGCCTCTCGGCGCTACCCTCCATGAGCTGCGCGGCGACCGTCGCGCCGAGGTTCCAGCACGCCTCCAGGTCAGCCTTCGAGGGCTTGCCCGAGACGACGACGTTGGGCGTGACCTTCTCCCAGCCGAGGCCGCCGGTGATCGAATCCGCCGCCCGCTCGGCCCCCTCGGTGCCCTCGTTGCCGTGGACGTAGAAGCCCCACGGCCGCCCCCGTGTGGAGTCGAGGCACGGGTAGTAGATGTTGTCGAGCCCGTGCTTGAGCGCGCCGCTGAGGTACCCGAGGTTCGCGGGGGTGCCGAGTACATAGCCGTCGGCCTCCAGCACGTCGGCGGGCGACAGCGTGAGCGCGGCACGCCGCACGATCTCGACGCCCTCGATGTCCGGGTCGGTGGCGCCGGCGATCACAGCCTCGAACATCTCCTGGCAGTGCGGAGACGGCGTGTGGTGGATCACCAGCAGCGTGGTCATGTTCGCCCCGCGAAGGCCGGAGGCGATCCGCCGGCGCCTCGGACGCGGCGACGCCGCTCGGACCGAACATCCCTCGCGCACGCAGCTCTTCGATGACCGGCGCAGCCTCCGCGAGGAGGTACTCGGCCACCTCGCCCGGCGGTTCCCATGCCTGCGACAGGCCCATACATAGATCGTAGGCATGCAGGGCAAGCTCCATGACCCGCATGGTAATCAGCTCGCGCCCCGGTCGCGGGCCCGCACGATGATCGACGGGCGCATCGAGGTCGGCGTCCGCAAGCGCATCCCGGAACAACCGCTCGTATCGCCAGAACTCACCCACCGGATCCGATCCGACGTAGTCGTTCGACCGCGTCGTCGCGGTGTCCGCGGCAGAAGCACCCGCGAGGAGCATCGCGTACCGATGCCCGCCGCCCCCTACGTGGTCGATCAGCGCACGGTTGTCCCACCCGTCGCATCCGCTCGGACGGTCGAGCGTCTCACCCGAGACGGAGGACAGCAACCCGGCCCAGTACTCCTCGGCCGCGGCGAGCTTCTCCTGCACGCCCGTCATCGGGACGACTTCTCCATCGACACGGCTTTGGTCATCCACTGCCGGGCGCGGGACCGATCGCCGGCGTAGTCGTACGCCCGGGCCAGACGGTACGCGTTGACCCACGAATCCGGGTCGGCCTCGAACTCGGCCTTCACCTGCGCGAACAGCGCGTCGGCGGCGTCGCGCTGCACGCGGCCCGACGGCATCTTCGGCAGGTCCGAGACGTCGAGTTCCCGCCCGAGCGCCTTCGCCGAGGCCGCCAGCTTCTGATGCGCGTAGCCGTTGCTCAGCACCGACCACAGGATCCACAACCCGACGAGCCCGACGAGCACCATCCCGAAGCCGAGGCCGAGGTTCGCGCCGCCGCCGCGCCGAGCGATCATCCACGCCCAGGCACCGATCAGCCCGATGTACATGAGCATCGCGGCCGCGAGGAACCCGATGACCAGCAACTGGCCCAGGTTCCCCCGATCGCGGCGCGCCACAGGGCTCACAGATCCATGAACGGTTCGATGCCCACGGTGAGACCCGGCCGGGACGAGATGCCGCGGACGCCGAGCAGCACGCCGGGCACGAACGAGCTGCGATCGAGCGAGTCGTGCCGGATGGTCAGCGTCTCGCCCTGGGTGCCCATCAACACCTCCTGGTGCGCGACGAGGCCGGCCACGCGGACCGAGTGGACGCGGACCCCGTCGACCCTGGCGCCACGCGCGCGGTCGAACTCGGCCGAGGTGGCGTCGGGCATCTTGCCGCGCCCCGCGGCCTCCCTCGCCTCGGCGATCAGCTCGGCGGTGCGCGACGCGGTGCCGGACGGCGCGTCGGCCTTGTGCGGGTGGTGCAGCTCGATGACCTCCACCGAGTCGAAGAACTTCGCGGCCTGCGCGGCGAAGCGCATGCACAGCACGGCGCCGATGGCGAAGTTGGGGGCGATCAGTACGCCCACCTCGGGCTTCGCGGCGAGCCAGCGACGCACCGTGTCCAGCCGGTCGTCGGTGAACCCGGTGGTGCCGACCACGGCATGAATCCCGTTGTCGATGAGGAACTCCAGGTTGTCCATCACGGCGTCCGGGTGGGTGAAGTCGATCACCACCTGGGTGTTCGAGTCAAGGAAGCCGGTGAGCATGTCACCCGCGTCCACCGTGGCGCTCAGCGCCAGATCGTCGGCCGCCTCCACGGCGTCCACCATCGCGCGGCCGACCTTGCCGCCGGATCCCAACACACCCACGTTCAGCATGCGCCCGACGATACCCTTGCGCGGTGACCACTCGACCGGACGTTCCCGACGAATGGATCGACCGCCTCGCCGCCGTGCTGGAGGCGTTCCCCGAATGCGTCGCCGACCGGGCGTGGGTCGGCACGCGCTGGCGCGTCCGCGGGGCGACGGTCGCCCACGTCTTCGGCGGCGAGGACCAGCGGTTCCGGCTCATCTTCCGGGCCGAGCCCGGCGAGGTGCCCGCGTTCGAGAACCTCGGCGACCCGTACTTCCGGGTGAACTGGGGCGAGAGCACCGTCGGGATCCTCGTCGACGAACACACCGACTGGGGCGAGGTGGCCGAGCTCCTCACCGATTCCTACTTCGTGCAGGCCCCCGCCTCGCTCAGCGCGGTCGTCCCGCGCCCCGAGCCCGACGGGGCTTAGGGTCACGTCGTGGACCTCACCCTGCGCACCTTCAACGACGGTGCCGCCCCCTGCTTCGATCGCATCGATCACGCCGGCATCGACACGGCGGCGGAAGCGCTGCGGGCACCGTCGAGCATGGCCTGGGTGGACGTACTCGACCCGGCCGAGGAGGAGTTCGCGCCGCTTGCGGCGGCCCTGAAGCTCGACAAGCTGGCGGTCGAGGACGCGCTCACGGTCCACGAGCGCCCGAAGTCCCTGCGCTACGGGGAGATCCTCTTCGTCACCGCCTACACCCTCACCGAGGCCGGCGACACGAGCCGGATCTCGCTGTTCCTGTTCGAACACGGCCTGCTCACGGTCCGCCTGGGGCACGGATTCGACGTGGATGCGGTGTCGGAGAACATCTCGGAGAACGCCGACCTGCTCCGGTTCGGCCCGAAGTCCCTGGAGCTGATGCTGCTCGACGCGGTAGTGGACGGCTACACCGCGCGGGTCACCGCGATCGACGAGCAACTCGACGACGTGGAGTCGATCCTGTTCGACGGCCGGCAGAGCGATCGCGTCTCGCAGGTCACGTTCGACCTGCACAAGCAGGTGGGCGCGTTGCGCCGTGTCGTGCTGCCGATGCGCGATGTGGTCGGCTCGCTGCTGCGCCGGATCTCCGCGGCGCCCGACCTGCACGAGCTGCTCCCCTATGCCGAGGACGTGTACGACCACACCATGCGCGCGGCGGACTGGACCGAGGGCCTTCGCGACAGCGTGGAATCCGTGCGGTCGACCAACCTCGCGCTGGTCGACAACCAGCTCAACACGGTGATGAAGAAACTCACCAGCTGGGCGGCGATCATCGCCGTGCCCACGGCGATCACCGGGTACTTCGGCCAGAACGTGCCGTACCCGGGCTACGACCAGCCGTGGGGCTTCTGGCTCAGCGCGCTGCTCATGCTGGTGCTCGCAGGCGGCCTGTACGTCGCGTTCAAACGTCGCGGCTGGATCTGAGACCGCCCGGCCACCAGTTCGCCGTCCCCGCGGCCCTCATGAACGCGGGCACCAGCACCAGCCGCACCAGTGTGGCGTCCAGCAGGACCGCCAGCGCCAGCCCCACCCCCAGCATCCGCATGAACGACACCTGCGAGAAGCCGATCGCCGCGAAGACCACGGCCATGAGCAGTGCGGCCGCGGTCACCACGCGGGCGGTGCTCGCGATGCCACGCGCGACTGCCTCGTCGTTGGCCGCGCGGCCGCGTCCCGGCAGGGCCCGCCACTCCTCCCCGATCCGCGACAGCAGGAACACCTCGTAGTCCATCGACAGCCCGAACGCGATGCAGAACATCAACACGGGCATATCGGCGATGAGGTGCCCGGTCACCGTCGTCCCGAGCCCGCCGAGGTGCCCCTCCTGGAAGATCCACACCATCGCCCCGAACGTCGCCGAGAGCGAGAGCACGTTGAGCACCAGGGCCTTGAGCGGCAGCAGCACACTGCCCGTGAGCAGGAACAGCAGCACGAAGGTGGTCACCGCGATCGCGATCAGCACGCGAGGCACCGCCCCGAGTATCGACTCCACCGCGTCCCGATCCGCCTGCGCCGCACCGGAGAACAGCGTCGGCGCGGGGGCGGGGACCGCGCGTAGTGCGTCGAGCTGCTCGCGCCCCGCGTCCGACCTCGGGTCGTGGTCGCTCGTCACCGTCACCAGCCGGGCGAACCCGGATCGCGCCGACAGGTCGCCGCCCGCGACCCGTTCTCCGCGCGACCACGTCCCGTCGGGCCCCGTCACCGGCCCGGTCCCCGGGATGCGCGAGAGTGCCCGGGCGTAGTCCTCCGTCCCCGACGGTGCACCCTCGGGCAGCAGGATCAGCACATCCGAGGTGGGGTCGGGGCGGAAGCCGGTCCGCAGGTCGTCCCCCACCCGGTGCGACGATGCCGTGGCCGGCAGAGCGCGATCGTCCGGGTACGACAGGCTCGCGCCCAGGAACGGTGCGCCCAGCGCGAGGAGAAGCACCGTCACCCCGACCCCGAGCGGGATCGCCCGGCGCTGCACTGCGGTCACGAGGCGGTACCAGCGGGATTCGTCGGCGGCGCGGGGCCGCGCGCCACCCCGAGGCGGTCGATCCGGTCGCCGAGCAGCGTGAGGATCGCGGGAACCACGATCAGCGTCGCGGCGGCGGTGAAGGCCACGACCACCAGCCCGGCGTACGCGAACGAGCGCAGGAAGTACATGGGGAACAGCACCATCGCGGCCAGGCTCAGCCCCACCGTCACGGCGGAGAACACCACGGTGCGCCCCGCCGTGCTCATCGCCGCCACGAGCGCGTCGGGGCGTCCGCGCTCCGGCACCTCCTCGCGGTACCGGCTCACCACGAGCAGCGTGTAGTCGATGGCGAGCGCGAGGCTCATCGCGGTGATCAGGTTGAGCGCGAACACCGAGACGTCCGTCGCCTCGGCCACCAGGCGCAGCAGTCCGGACGTGGCGATGATCGCCGCGATCCCCACCACCACCGGCACCGCCGCGGCGACCAGTCCGCCGAACGCCCACACCAGCACCAGGAAGGTGATCGGCAGCGCGATCAGCTCGGCCCGCACGAGGTCCCGGCCCGACTGCTCGTTGATCTCCTGGTAGGTCATTGCCTCGCCGCCCGCCTCGACCCGCACCCCGCGGGCGGGGCGGGCAGCCCGTCGACGATCGTCCGCGCGTGGTGCGGCGCCTCCCCCGTGCCTCCGCGCAGGCTCGCCACGATCAACGTGACGGCCCCGTCCGCAGAGGTCAGGCGATCCACCGCCGCCGGATCGCTCCAGACCGACACCGCAGCCTGGACCGCCGGGTCGCGCGTCAGGCGCTCGGTGAGCGCCCGGCCGTACTCGGCGACCGCCGGCCCGGCCCCGGAATCATCCGCGTGCACCGCGAGCACCAGCGACGATCCGCCGCGCGCGAACCGCTCCTCGAGCACCGACTGGGCGCGGGCCGATTCGGCCCGCGGGTCGGTGCTGCCACCGCTGCGGAGGGCGCCGCCGACCCCCGCGCCGAGCGCCCCGAGGACCACCAGCAGTAGCACGGAGGCCGCCAGCACGGACCTAGGTCGGGCCGCGACCGCGCGGGTGAGTCGCGCGATCACAGCGCCGCAAGGAAGGAACGGACCTCGTCGAGACAGCCCGCGCGCCGCATCCGCTCGTCCTCGAACAGGACGAGGAAGTCGGCCATCTCGAAGTCCGGATCGTACGATGGCATGCCGCAGATGATTCCGCCGTAGCGCACCGCGACCCGGATCGTGGGCGGCACCAGGTCCTCGTCGGCCCCCTCGGGTCGCGGCAGGTCGGCGATGCCCACGCCGTCGACCGCCACCGGACGGATCGGGGTCGCGCGCACAGCGCCGTCCGCCAGCGCCCCGTGGTCGGCCACGAACCCCAGCGCCGCGCGCACCAGCGCGGCCCGGGGATGAACGCCGTCCTCCATCCGCACCGACATGCACCCCATCGCGTATCGGAATGCGGCGAGCTCGTAGAACTGCAGCAGCGCGATCCGCAGCAGCACCGAGACCACGCCTCCCCGGTAGTCTGCGGCGATCGTCGCCCGCCCCCACTCCGCGACCTCGTCGGCCAGGGCGGCGAACGCCGGGCTGAGGTGGAACATGCTGGTGGTGAACACCTCCCGCTCGCCATCCGGCGCCGGGAGGATGATCCGATAGCAGCCGACGATCTCGCCCGACGGTTCGTGCCGCACGAGCAGCTGCGCGCTGTAGTCGTCGAACCGGTCCACGTCGATCAGGCGTCCGAGGCGCGCGCTGAACACCGCGCCGGGCAGGGGCGCCCCCAGTTCGGTGGAGAACGCGTCGTAGCGCAGCGCCTGCGCGCGTTCGACGTCGCGCGGGTCGTCTGCGACGAACACGGTGAACGGCGTCGCGTCGGTGGCCCGGAACAACACGGTGCCCGCCAGCCGATCCGCCCGAGTGGTCATGGCGACTCCTCCTTCTCGAGCGCACGGACGATCTCGCCCGCGCGGATCGCGACGTTCGACAGGAGAGTGGTCCCCAGCCCGTGCCCCGGCAGGTCGGCGCCCTGCACGTACAGACCCTCGATCTCGCGGCCGTCCACCACGGCGCGGTGCCGGCGCGACACGCGCACCTCGCTGCCCGGCGGTGCCACCCCGCGAGCCCGGTGAGTCCTCCCGGCTCGAACCCGGTGGCGCACACCACGGCGTCGAACGCGGTCGACCACTGCTCTCCGGTGGTGCTGCGACGCAACGTCACCCGCACCTCGCCGTGCCCGACGGGCTCGACGGCAACCACCTCCGACGTGCGGTGCACGTGCAGCCGGCGCGGCCCGGTCACGGCCTCGCGGTACCAGCGGTCGTACACCTCGTGGGTCAGCGCGTGCTCGACGGCGGCGTAGTTGGTGTTCCCGTGGCGGCGGAGCAGATCGTCGCGGACCGCGGTCGGCGCACCGTCGAACTCGTCGACGACGCCCGGATCGAAGACCTGGTTCACGAACGGGCTCTCGTCCACCGCTCCCAGCCCGAAACCGTGGAACGCGAGGTCGACGGTGGCGCCGGCGTCGTGCAGGTACAGCGCCACCTCGGCCGCGGACTGGCCGCCGCCGAGTACCAGGAACCGCGACCGCGCGAACCCGCCGCGCAGATGAGGTTCCACCGCCGCGAGGCGGCCGAGCAGGTCGATGTTGTGGAACACACGGCCGGCACCGAGGAGGGCGCGCCCAGTCCGGTAGCAGCGGCCGCAGCCCGCGGGCCACCACCACCGAGCGCGCGCGGGTGCGGCGCGCCGCGCCGTCCGGCCCGCGGTGCGACACCACGAACCCGGTGCCCTCGCGCTCCGGCGACACGTCCGTCACCTCGTGCCCGTAATCGACCCGGTCGGCGAACGGTTCGGCGGCCCACGCGAGGTAGTCGGCGAACTCCGCCCGTTCCGGGGTCAGGGTGGCGCGGTTGATGAAGTCCACCAGCCGGCCCCGCGCGCCGAGATAGGCGACGAACGAGTACGGGCTGGTCTGGCTGCGCTGCGTGACGAGATCTTTGAGAAAGCTGATCTGCATCGACGCGCCCGGCAGGAGCATGCCGGGATGCCAGGCGAAGGCGGACCGTCGTTCCAGGAACCGGACGGTGCGCGCCCGCCGCGGGGACTCGTCCAAGGCGATCGCGAGGGCGAGGTTGGCCGGGCCGAAGCCGACCCCGAGCACGTCGACGCGGCCCCCGTCCGCAGTAGCCCCCGCGTCCGAACCCATGCGTGCTCTCTCATCGCCGGTGCGGGCCCTGGCACTAGACCCCGCCTTCCAGGAATCGTACTACCTGAAGTTGACGTACACCGTTCTTAAAAAGCAAGGTCAATGTGGGTTTTCTTGAGGTTCGAGCGGCAGACGCGGGTTGTGCAGATGCGCCACCAGGCCGGTCCAGCCGGTCTGGTGCGTCGCGCCGAGCCCCTCGCCGGTGTCCCCGTCGAAGTACTCGTAGAACGTGGGGTGCTGGGCCCACAGCGGGTTGTCGCTGCCCTCGATCCGGGACGCGTCCGCCGGGCGGCGGGCACCGGCACCGTCGGGCCGGGTGACCGGACGGAACAGCCCGACGAGCCCCTCGTCGATGACGTCGGCGGCCTCCTCCAGCGTGCACAGGTTGTCGGAGCCGGTGGGGATGGCGATGGTGAACTCCTCGCCGAAATGCCGGCCGTAGGTGCGGAGTTTGTCGGCGAGCAGCACGTTCACCGGGAACCACACGGGCCCACGCCAGTTCGAGTTGCCGCCGAACATGCCGGTGGTGGACTCACCGGGCTCGTACTGGATCGAGACGGTGTTGCCCTCCACGTCCTCGGTCACCTGTTGTTCGGCCTTGGACAGGGATCGGATGCCGTAGGGCGCCAGGAACTCCGCGGGATCGAACATGCGCTCCAGGACGCGCCGGAGCCGCTCGGGGCTCACCAGCGAGAGCAGGATCTTCCCCTCGGCGTCGCCGGAATCGCCGTTGGACAGGACAGGTTCCACGAGCTCGGGGCGGCGGGAGCGGAGCCAGTTGAGCCGGGCCGTCACGTCGGGGCACTTCTCGGCGACCCAGGGCGGTACATCAGTGGCGCCGAGCAGCGGCAGCAGCCCCACCATGGACCGCACGCGCATCGGCTGGGCGCTGCCGTCGGGCCGCACCAGCACGTCGTAGAAGAAGCCGTCCTCCTCGTCCCAGAGCGACAGGCTGTGCGAGCCGAAGTTGTACGTGGCGCGCGAGATCTGCAGGAAGTGCTCGAGGAACTTGGTCGCGCAGTCCTGCCACATCGGGTCGTGCCGGCTCAGCTCGATCGCGATCTTGAACATCTGCTGGCAGTAGAAGGCCATCCAGCTGGTGGCGTCGGACTGCTCCAGGCGATAGCCGGGCGGCAGCGGCGCCGAGCGGTTGAAGAAGCCGATGTTGTCCATGCCGAGGAATCCGCCCTCGAAGACTCCGGTGTCGTCGGAGCCCTTGCGGTTGACCCACCAGGAGAAGTTGAGCAGCAGCTTGGTGAACACGCGCACCAGGAAGTCCTGGTCGCGCCAGCCGTCGATGCGGTACACGTGCCAGGCCGCCCACGCGTGCACCGGAGGATTGACGTCGCCGAACTCCCATTCGTACGCCGGCAGTTGGCCGTTCGGGTGCATGGCCCACTCGCGGCACATGAGGACCAGCTGCTCCTTGGCGAACTCGGGGTCGACATGGGCCAGCGGGATGCAGTGAAAGGCCAGGTCCCACGCGGCGAACCAGGGGTACTCCCACTCGTCGGGCATCGAGATCACGTCGGCCAGGGAGAAGTGCTTCCACGTGGTGTTCCTGCGGCCGGGGTGCGCGCGTTCGGGCGGCGAGCCGTTCACCGCCGGATCGCCCTCGAGCCACTGCTCCACGTCGTACCGGTACAGCTGCTTGTTCCACAGCATGCCGGCGTACGCGCGGCGCGCCACCGTCCGGTCGTCGCCCGTCACGTCCTCGTGGATGACGGTGCCGTAGAACTCGTCCGCCTCGTCCCGGCGGTCGCGCAGCACCGCGTCGAACCCGGGGCCGAACGTGTCCAGCGACGGCGGGCGGACCGACAGGCGCAGGCGCACCGTCACGCTCTCCCCTGCCGGGACCGACGCGAACCGGTACCAGAACGCCGCCTTCGTGCCGCGGCCGGCAGGGTTGACGGCGGTCTCGTCGCCGTGGACGACCCGCCGGTTCACCGCGTCCTTCGGGAACGCCGACGCGTTCTCCGCGGCACCGAACAGGGCGACCGCGTCGGTCTCGTTGTCGCAGAAGAGGACCTGCGGCGCGCCCTCGGCCGCCAGGTGGTACTGGCCGAGCCACTGGTGATCCACCCGCACGGCCTCGAGGCCGCCGACCGTCGTCCCCGGTGCGTGGATCCGGGTGATCTCGCCGCGGCGATCGTCATGGCCCCACGCCCAGGTGTTGCGCAACCACACCTGGGGCAGCAGGTCCAGTGGGGCGGGCGACGGACCGTGATTGATCGCCTCGATCTCGACGCAGATGTCGTCCGGCGCTGCCTTCGCGTACCGGACGTGCACGTCGAAGAACCTGTTGTCGGCCAGCACGCCCGTATCGGCGAGCTCGTACTCGCGCTGCGTCCGGTCGCGGGCGGCACTGCCGTCGCGCAACTGCTGGTACGGGTACTCCGCCTGCGGGTACCGGTACATCCAGTGCATCCAGCTGTGCGTGGGCGTCCCGTCGACGGGCCACCAGTACTCCTTGACGTCCTCGCCGTGATTGCCCTGCTCGTTGGTCAGCCCGAACAGCCGCTCCTTGAGCACCGGGTCGTTGTGGTTCCACAGCGCCGCCGAGAAGTTGAGGAAGCCGTAGCGGTCGCAGATACCGCCCAGCCCGTCCTCGCCCCAGCGGTAGGCACGGCGGTGCGCCTGCTCGAACCCGAAACTCCCCCACGCGTCCCCGTTGCCGCTGTAGTCCTCGCGGACAGTCCCCCACTGCCGGCCGGACAGGTACGGACCCCACAGGCGCCAGGCACCGTCGGGCCCCGGGCTCTCTGCGAGGCGGCGGTGTTCAGCTGTCGATTCGGTGTGTTGCACCCGAGAATCTTCCTACATACCGCGCGCCGAGCACCCCGGAAGCACCGCTACGGCGCGTCGAGGATCCGCTGCCGTTGCTTGACGTACAACTGCACCGCGGTCGTGCGCAGCGTCACCGGATCCGGGGCGTCGGCGGTCCACACCTCGTGCCGGGCGACGATCCCGACGCCCCGCTCGGTACCCCGGATCACCACCACGTTCAGGTCCTCTCCCGCGGCGCGCGTGCGCTTCTGGCGCAGGTGGATCGCGGTGGCTCCGCGCGGCAATCCGTCGAACGAGAGCGATTCGACCTCGACCGGCCGCTCGTCGGAGCCGGATGCGCGGCAGGAGGCCAGCGTCGCCGCGGAGACATCCGGATTCCACGCATCCGACCGGAAGATCACGACGCTCGTGCTCGCCTTCGCATCGAGCTCGGCGTCCCGGTAGCTCGTGACGAGGCCGTAGCCGGTGACCCCGGGAGGCGGGTACAGGGCGGGCGTGCACGCGGTCACGCCGTCCGCGACGAGGAACGGCCGGCCGGGCTCCAGCCGCGCCGTCTCGTGCAGCGCGCGTTCGGGGACGTCCGCGGGCCGCAGGACCACGGTGTCCAGGGAGGCGGCCAGCGGAGGGCCGGACTGCTCCGAGGGATCCGCGTTCGACCGCAGGGAGACCGCCACGGCCACAGCGATCGCTGCCACCATCACCGCCGCTATCGCGACGATCCACGCCGTCCGCGCCTGCCGTCCCATCGCTTCCCTCCCTGGGGTTCGATGGTAGGCGCGCGGCGCCCGGGACGGGGACGTTCGCGCGACTCCCGACAGCGCGGCCGCTCAGCGCAGCGCGGAGACCGCCTGGGCGTGCATCTCCCAGAAGACGATCTCCGCCGGACCGTCGGCGGTCACCGTCAGTTCGCCCTCGCCGACGGTGCGCAGCGCGTCGCCCTCGGCCAGACGCGCACCGTCGAGCTCGGTCGAGCGCAAGCCGGACACCGAGACCGCACCGTCGATCACGTACAGGTGCCCGTACGGCGCTGCCGGCACCGCCACGGACTCCCCGCGGGCAGCCGCGCGGCCCACAGGGCCGCGGCGTCGTTGCGCACGACGACCGCGGGCTCGCGTCCCGCGATGCCGGACGCGACCAGCACCAGGCCGCGGCCGTCGATCGGCACGTCGGCCGTGCGGTACTCGGGCGCGCCGCCGGGGGCGTCGGGCGGGAGCCACATCTGGAGCACCCGGGTGACGGTGCGCGTCGAGCGTGGATTCTGTTCCCGGTGCGTCACGCCGTTGCCGGCGCTCATCGCCTGCACCTGGCCGCCACGGACGACGCCGCTGTCGCCCGACGAGTCGTCGTGGTGCACCTCGCCCGCGATCACCCAGGTGACGATCTCGACGTCGCGGTGGAAGTGGCGGTCGACGCCCGAGCCCGGGTCGATGAGGTCGTCGTTGTGCACCAGTAGTTGTCCGTGCGCGTTCTCTCCGAGGTCGAAGTTCCCGGTGAACGGCATCGACTGCCGCGTGTACAACCCCTCGCCGCGCCAGTGCGTGCGGTCAGCGGACGGGACGATCCTGGTCTCACTCACCCGACCACCGTAGGCCGCCCCACACCCTGATTACAGCCCCGCCCCCGACGGCGAGACGAGGATCTTCACGGCGGTCTCGTTGTGGTGCAGCAGGGTGTCGTAGCCGACGGTCACGAGCTCGTCCAGGCCGATCCTGCCGGTGATGAACGGAGCCAGGTCGACGGTGCCGCTCTCGACGAGGGCGATCGTCTCGGCGTGGTTGTTGACGTACGCGATCGTGCCGCGCATGTCGATCTCCTTGAGCACCAGCTTCTGCATGTCGACGCTGCCCGGATGGCCCCAGATCGACACCACCACGAGCACCGCCTGCGGCCGCAGGGCATCGAATAGAGTGTCCAGCGCCGGCTGCACCGAGGTGCACTCGAATCCCACGTCCGCACCCCGGCCCGCCGTGAGGCCACGCACGGCCTCGACGACATCCGTCTGCGTCGGGTCGAAGACGTGGTCGGCCACGCCGGTCTCGGCGGCGCGGTCGCGGCGCAACGAGCTCGGCTCGCTCATGGCCACGGTCAGGCCCCGCGCCTTGCACACCGCGGCGGTGAGCAGGCCGATCGGTCCGGCGCCGGTGATCAGGGCGAACGCGCCCGCCTGCGCGCCGGACCGCTGCAGCGCGTGGCACCCCACCGCCAGCGGCTCCACCAGGGCGGCCTGATCCAGCGGGATGTCCTTCGAGATCCGGTGCACCCATCGCCGCTGCACGACGATGCTCTCGGCGAGCCCGCCGCCGCGACCGCCGAGCCCGATGAAGTTCATGTTCGGCGAGAGGTGGTAGTCGAGGCTGTCCGGGCCGGTGTCCACACCGTCGGCGATGATGTACGGCTCCACGACCACGTGATCGCCCACCTGCAGGTCGTCCACGCCCTCGCCCACCGCCGAGACGACGCCGGACATCTCGTGCCCGATGGTCAGCGGCGCGGACTCGCCGCTCACCGGATTCGGATGCCCGTGGGGCGGCACGAAGATGGGCCCGTCGACGTACTCGTGCAGGTCGGTGCCGCAGATGCCGCACCACGCGACATCGATCCCGACGGTGCCGGGCGCCAGGTCCGGGGCGGGTACGTCCTCGATCCGGACGTCGTTGCGGTCGTAGTAACGGGCTGCGCGCATGGGTACCTCCGAGGAGCGGTTGTGATCCAGCCCACCCTCACCTGCCCGGGCGGGTCCGTCGAACGTTGCAGCGGGTTGCACGCCGTCAGAGCGGCGCCGAGCCGCGGACGTGCTCGAACACCAGCGAGGTGTTGGTGCCGGCCACCTCCTCGCGCGCGCTGAGGTACTCGACGAGGTGCCGCAGATCGTCGGTGTCGATCGCAGCGATGTGCAGCAGGTAGTCGTCGCCGCCCGCGAGGAAGTACGCGTCGATCACCGGCGGCAGGTCGATCACGGACTTCACGAACTGGCGGATGCGGTGCCGCGCGGTCGAGCGCAGCGTCACGGCGATCATCGCGCGGAGCGGCCGCCCGACGGCCGCGGGATCGACGTCGGCGAAGAATCCGCGGATCACTCCAGCCTCCGTCAGGCGCCGGACCCGCGTGTGCACGGTCGACGGTGCCAGACCCACCTCCTGCGCGAGCGCGGCGTTCGACACCCGCCCGTCGCGCTGCAGCACCAGCAGGAGCTTGCGGTCCACGTCGTCGAGCAGGGGACGACGATCGTTCGGCAGCGGCGGTCGATACGTCGCATTCTTCGAATTATCGTCGTCCATAGCGGCATGCTACAGAATCTTCCTCATTCTTGTTGATGATCTTCCGATGTTTCTTCACACTGTGTGACACAGGCCATACCCCAGCCACCACAGGAGAGCACACGATGCGCGTCGGAATCCCCACCGAGATCAAGAACAACGAGTACCGCGTGGCGATCACGCCCGGCGGCGCCGCCGAGCTGACCCGCCGCGGACACGACGTCCTGATCCAGAAGGGCGCGGGGCTCGGTTCCGCGATCTCCGATGCCGACTTCGCCGCCGCCGGTGCCCGCATCGTCGACACCGCCGACGAGGTGTGGGGCGACGCAGAGCTGCTCCTCAAGGTCAAGGAGCCGATCGAGGCCGAGTACGGCCGCATGCGCGCCGAGCAGACCGTCTTCACATACCTGCACCTCGCCGCCTCGCGGCCCTGCACCGACGCGCTGCTCGCCTCGCGGACCACGTCGATCGCCTACGAGACGGTGCAGCTCGAGGACGGCTCGCTCCCCCTTCTCGCCCCGATGTCCGAGGTCGCCGGCCGCCTCGCTCCGCAGGTCGGCAGCTATCACCTGATGCGCTCGAAGGGCGGGCGCGGCGTGCTCATGGGCGGCGTGCCCGGCACCGCGCCCGCGAAGGTCACCGTGATCGGCGGCGGCGTCTCGGGGATCAACGCCGCGCAGATCGCCGCCGGCATGGGCGCCGATGTCACCGTCTTCGACCTCGACGTGCGCAAGATGCGCGCCGTGAACGCCCAGTTCGGCGGCCGCGTGCACACCAGCTACTCCACGGCCCTCGCGCTCGAGGAGGCCGTCGTCGAGTCCGATCTCGTGATCGGCGCCGTGCTGATCCCCGGCGCCGCCGCGCCGAAGCTGGTCTCCACCGAGCTGGTCCACCGCATGCGCCCCGGCGCGGTTCTCGTGGATATCGCCATCGACCAGGGCGGCTGCTTCGCCGACTCGCGGCCCACCACGCACGACGCCCCGACCTTCGCCGTCGGCGAGACGGTCTTCTACTGCGTGGCCAACATGCCCGGCGCCGTGCCCCGCACCTCGACGTTCGCCCTGACCGGCGCCACCCTGCCCTATGTGCTGCGCCTGGCGGACAAGGGCTGGCAGGGCGCCTGCTCCGAGGATCCGGCGCTCGCCGCGGGCCTGTCGACCCACGACGGCGTCCTCCTCAACTCGAGCGTCGGTGCCGCCCTGGACATCCCGGCGAAGGAGCCGCAGGACGTCCTGGCTTGATCGGCGCCGGCGTCACCACTCGCCGGCGTCGAGGTACTGCGCCAGGTTCGCCATCCTGCGCTGTACCGCGGCCACCTCCCGCACGCACTGCTCGAGGAGACCGCGGTCCAGCGACGGCATGCGCCGGATCGACAGCACATCGCCCGGGATGCGGTCCGCCGCCATCTGGGCCACCTGGTGCTCCATGCGGATCCGCTCGAGAATCGTGAAGCAGTCGCGCAGCACCTCGGCCGAATCGTCGGGCAGCACGGGCGAATCCGCGCCGGCGGCCAGCCGGTTACGGGTCTGCAGCTTGGTCGAGCCCCGACTCAGAGCGGCCCACCGCGCGATGTTCACCACCGGCACCAGGGCGTGGGCCTTGATGTCGAACGTGCCGCCGCGCAACGAGATCACGTCGCGCATGGAACGGATCCGCGCCTTCGCAGTGAGGGCCTCGCGCAGCATGAGGATGAAGGACCGGGGGTGCTCCGAAAGATGTTGATACATACCGGCGACCGGCTGCAGGGTCAGGTCACCCCACACCGGGCGCCCGTCGACCAGCAGCGACGCCATCATCATGGCGTTGTTCGACAGGGGCGCGTCGATCCACTCTCCCGCCGCGTACAGCCACTCGGACTCGGTTCGGCAGAAGCGCGGTTGGGCGGCGACGGCCCCGTTGGTGTCCGACGGGATGCCGCACTCCTCGAGCCGCGTGTGGACCGCGGCTGCCAGGGCGAGAGCGGCGGACCGTCGGACCTCGATCTCCTCCGCCGATGCGCCGGGCATGTCCGTGAGGATGATCGCGCTGTCCACGTCCGAACTGGGCACCACCTCGCGACGCGACACGCTGCCCAGCGACAGCCAGGTGAGATCCCCCTCGCTCAGCTCGGGATGCACCGGCAGCTCGAGCTCGATGCAGCGGCGCACCATCGCCTCGATCGCGACCGCCGCCACGCCGGACACGTGGCGCACCGGCGCGGCCTGGCGCATGAGAACCGGGAAGATCTCCCGGATCGTGGCGCCGATCTCGGGCAGCTCCGCCGCAGCGGCCCGCTCGATCCGGCGTTGCAGTGCGAAGGTCGACGAGGTGGGCACCGTGAGGAAGTCGACGTCCTGAATCACGCCCTTCACCGACGCCTTCTGGTCCAGCACGGCCATGTAATGCAGCTTCCGGTCCAGCATCTCGATGAGCACGTCGCTGGACAGGGCCGACTCCGGTACGGCGTGCAGCGGCGCGGTCATCACCTCGGTCACGGGATCGGTCACGGGACGCCCCACGGAGATCACCCGCGCCCGCAGGTCGTGATCGGTGACGATCCCGAGCGGCTCGCCCAGTTCACTCTCCACCACGATGTAGCCGGACTTCGCCTCGGTCATCGCCGTCGCGGCCTCGCGCACGCTCAGCGCGGGCGGGCAGGTGACGGGTGCGCGGCGCACGATCTCGCCGGCCGTCCGTTCGCGGGCCTCGTCGCTCGACGGTGCCGCGATCGGCTTGGCGAGCTCCGTCGCGAGGAACGCCGCGCCGGCCGGCGTGGAGAACATGTCGCCGATCGCCCACGCGGGCAGCCGGAGCAGGGTCACCTCCGTCAGGGCGACGGCGCGCGGCCCGCCCCGCGCACCCACCAGGATCACGACGTACCCGAACACCCCGCCGGAACCCACGACCTCGTCCACATCGCCCGAATCGACCGCGGCCACCGTCGGGAAGTTCCACAGGCCCACACGGCCTTCCAGCACCACGTAGGCGTGGTCGGGCGAAGCGGACATACCGTCCAGGATCACCGCGGACTCCGCGTACTCGCGCACGGCCGAATCAGCCACGAGACGTGCGCGTTCGTCATCGGGCAGGCCGTCGAACGGCGCGTGGCGCGACAGGAACGCGAACAGCTCCCCGAGGTCGGAGAAGTCGGTCATGGCCCTATGTTTACACGCCACGGCGGCCCGATATGCAGAAGTCATCTCCCGGTAACGCGTCCGCGGAACCGTTGCGAGGTCTACATTCCCATCCAGCGCACAACCCCACGCGCACCAATTCGTCGAGGAGAAGAACGTCCATGACGCAACCCGCCAACAAGTTCGCGGCCGAGCAGGAGGGCTACAAGCAGACCCTCGGCAGGCGACACGTGCAGATGATCGCCATCGGCGGCGCCATCGGCACAGGCCTGTTCCTGGGCTCAGCCAGCCGCCTCAACAGCACGGGCCCCGCCCTGTTGTTCTCCTACGCCTTCGTCGGCGTGATCGCGTTCTTCCTGATGCGCGCCCGGGCGAGCTCGTGCTGTACCGCCAGAGCTCCGGCGCCTTCGTCTCCTACGCCCGCGAGTTCTTCGGCGAGGCCGCCGCATTCGCCGCGGGTTGGCTGTACTGGGTGTTCTGGGCGCTCACCGGCGTGGCCGAGCTCTCGGCCGTGGCGGTATACGTCCGAAAGTGGTGGGAACTTCCGAACTGGCTCTCGGTGATCATCGCGCTCGCCGTGGTGCTGGTGATCAACCTGCTCTCGGCGCGCGCATTCGGCGAGTTCGAGTTCTGGGCATCGGTTCTCAAGGTCGGCGCGATCGTGATCTTCCTGGTCGTCGGTCTGGTGATCGTGGTCGGCCAGATCACCGTCGGCGACGGCGCCGAGGCGCACACGGCCGGAATCTCCAATCTGTGGCGGAACGAGGGCGGATTCTGGCCGCACAGCGAGACCTTCGGCTGGATTGCCCCGATCGTCGTGATGTCCGGCGTCGTGTTCGCCTACGCCGCGATCGAGATGGTGGGCATCGCGGCCGGCGAGATGCAGAATCCGCAGCGCGAGGTCCCCAAGGCGGTCAACTCGGTGATCCTCCGCATCGCGGTGTTCTACTGCGGCTCGATCTTCCTCCTCGTGTGCATCCTGCCCACCAGCCAGTACGGCAATTCGGGCGCCGATGGCGAGCTGGAATCGCCGTTCGTCACCGTCTTCGAGCGAATGGGCGTCAGCTGGATGGCCACGCTCATCAACGGCGTGCTGATCGTCGCCGCCATGAGCTCGCTCAACGCGGGCCTGTACACCACCGGCCGCATGCTGCGCAGCCTCGCCGCCAGCCGTGAGGCCCCGAAGATCTTCATGCGGATGAGCAAGTCGGGTGTGCCCGCCAACGGCATCCTCGTGACGTCGATCTTCTACGTGTTCGGCGCCGTGCTCAACGCGCTCGTCCCCGGCAAGGCGTTCGACATCGCCCTGGAGGCCTCGGCCATCGCCGTCGTCGGCGTGTGGTCCCTGATCTTCCTGTGCCACATCCGCTACCGCCGGCTCTCGGACGCCGGCATCGTGACCAAGAGCCCGTTCCGGGCGCCGCTGGCGCCGTTCATGAGCTACGTGGGCCTGGTGTTCCTCTTCCTCGTGCTCGTCGGCATGGCCTACTCCGGCATCAAGTCCGAGGGCGGCTTCTGGGACAAGACCAACCTGATCGTCGTCGTGCTCGGCATTCCGGCCTTCGTCGCGATCATCGCGATCGGCTGGACGGCGGTGAAGCCCGCAGTCGGCCGCCACACGGGCGGCGACCTGTCGGCCAGCTGGTCGCTCAAAGACTCGCCGCGGGTGGATACCACCAAGAAGGACTAGCCACACCCGTAGACGGGGCGCCCGCCGGAATCCGGCGGGCGCCTCGTGTGCGCGAGCGCCCCAGCGGGCGGACGGTATTCACCGCCGGTTCACAGGCGCTGTCTACGGTGCCCCCATGACATCGCTCTCGCGCCTCCTGCCCCGGTTCTCCGCGCTCGCCGCGGCGGTCACCGTCGCCCTCGGTTCCGGCGCCCTGGTGGCCCCCGTCCAGGCGGCACCGTCGGTCCCGTTCGACCTGCAGTCGCACCGCGGCGGGCGGGGCGAGCACACCGAGGAGTCCCTGTACGGTTTCGCGCGGTCGATCGAACTGGGCGTGACCACCCTCGAGCTCGACGTCGTGCTCACGCGCGACGAGGTCCCCCTCGTCTGGCACGACCCCACGGTGCAGGCCGACAAGTGCGTCGACACCACACCGGCGACGCCGGGCGACAAGCAGTTCCCGTACGTGGGCAAAGTGATCCACGACCTCACCTACGCGCAGGTGCAGACGCTGGTGTGCAGCAAGAAGCTGGAAGAGTTCCCGTCGGCGAAGGTGGTCGCGGGCAACCGGATCGCGACGCTGCCGCAGCTGTTCGACCTCGTCGCGCAGTACCGGGGCAACGCGCTCGAGTTCAACATCGAGACCAAGATCGAGGCCGAGGAGCGGGCGAAGTCGGCGGAGCCGGCCGCGTTCGTCCGGCAGATCCTGGGCGCGGCGCGCACCGCGGGCGTGCTGGACCGCATCGCGGTGCAGAGCTTCGACTGGCGCTCGCTGCCGCTCGTGCGCGCGCAGGCACCGTCGGTGCCGCTGGTCGCGCTGTACGACGCGACCACCTGGAAGAAGGGCTCGGCCTGGCTGGGCCCCGTCCGCTACGAGAAGTTCGACGGTGACGTGGTCAAGGCCGTCAAGGCCGCCGGGTTCGAGATCCTCTCGCCCGACTACGAACTGTCCGATGCGAAGACGGTCACCGCCGCGCACGCCGCGGGGCTGAAGGTCATTCCTTGGACCGTGAACGACGCCGCCGACATGCGCGCGCAGCTCGCCCTGGGCGTGGACGGCATCATCACCGACTACCCGACCCGCCTGCGCGGCGTCCTCGCCGACGCCGGCAGGCCGCTGCCCCTCGGCTACACGGGATCCGCACTGCACGAGCATGTTCGGAAGGTCGTCGCCGCGCCCGGAACGGCGTAGCGCGCGGCGCGAATCGGGTGCGACTGCATTCCCACACCCGATTCGCGCGAGCACACCCGGCATGCGGGGTGTGCTCACGCGAATGGGGTGGGTTTGGGTTCTCCCACCCGATTCGCGCCGGGTCAGCCCAACCAGTTCCGGACCGCCGCGGGGACGCCGCGCTTGCCGCGGTGGGGTCCGAGGACCGCGCCGCCGAAGGACTGCGAGAGCAGGTCCTGCGCGACGCGGTTCACATCCGCGGCCGAGACCCTGTCGATCGCCGCGAGCGTCCGCGTGACCGTGCGCTGGTTCTGGTAGTTGATCTCACTGCGGCCGATGCGGTGCATCCGCGACTGCGCGTCCTCCGGCCCAGCACCAGCCCACCGCGGAGGGAACCCTTGGCGCGGGCCAGCTCCTCCGTAGTGAGGCCGTCGTCGCGGACGTCCTCGAGGACCTTGCGGGCCACTGCCGCCACCTCGCCCAGGCGCTCCGGGGAGCACCCTGCGTACACCGAGAACAGCCCGGTGTCGGCGTAGGTGTCGACCGCCGAGTAGACGGTGTACGCGAGGCCGCGCTGCTCCCGGATCTCCTGGAACAGGCGCGAACTCAGACCACCGCCGATCGCGGTGTTGAGCACCGACAGCGCCCAGCGGTCCGGGTGGAACCGGCCGTACGCCCGGGTACCGGCTACGAGGTGCGACTGCTCCCCGTCGCGGTTGACCACCTGCAGCGCCGGCGCGCCCGGGCGGCGCCGGATACCCGTGCGCACCGGGGCCGAGTCGGCGGCACCGTCGAGCCTGCCCTCGAACGCCCTCCGCGCCAGCTTCACCACCTGCGCGTGCGTGACGTTCCCGGCGACCGAGAGCACCATGCGCTCCGGCGTGTAGCGCCGCCGGTGGAAACCGCGCAGCCGCGCGGCGGTCATCGCCGACACCGAGTCCTCGGTCCCGAGCACCGGCCGCGCCAGCGGGTGGTCGCCGAACAGGGCGGCCGTCGCCGCCTCGTTGACCAAGTCCTCGGGATCGTCGTCGCGCATGGCGAGCTCCTCGAGCACGACCTCGCGCTCCACCTCGACGTCTGCGGGGCGGCACAGGCCGCCCAGGACCACGTCGGTCACCACGTCCACCGCGAGCTCGAGGTCGGTGTCGAGCACATGGGCGTAGTAGCAGGTGTGCTCCTTGCTCGTGAACGCGTTGATCTCACCGCCCACGGCGTCGACCTCCGCGGCGAGCGAGGCCGCGTCGCGGTGCGGGGTCGCCTTGAACAGCAGGTGCTCGAGGAAGTGCGCGGATCCGGCCGAGGCCGGGTGCTCGTCGCGCGAGCCGACCGCCACCCACAGGCCCACGGCGGCGGACCGGGACCCCGGCACCGTCTCCGTGACCACCCGCAGGCCGCCGGGCAGGACGCTACGACGAACGGGGGCACCCGAGCCGGATGCCCCCGTCCGCGCAGCCCGTTTCGTCAGGCTGCTGATGTTCCTACTCCTCGCCCGCGGCGGCGGAAGCCGTCTCCTCGGCCTGCTCCTCCACGACGGGGATCAGGCTGATCTTGCCGCGCTCGTCGATGTCGGCGATCTCCACCTGCAGCTTGCTGCCGACGTTCACGACGTCCTCGACCTTGTTCACGCGCTTGCCGTTCCCCAGCTTGCTGATGTGCACCAGGCCGTCGCGGCCGGGCACCAGCGAGACGAACGCGCCGAACGCCGTGGTCTTGACCACGGTGCCCAGGAAGCGCTCGCCCACCTTCGGCAGCTGCGGGTTGGCGATGGCGTTGATCCGATCGATCGCCGCCTGGGCCGACGGGCCGTCGGCCGCACCGACGAAGACGGTGCCGTCGTCCTCGATGGAGATGTTGGCGCCGGTCTCCTCGGTGATCGAGTTGATCGTCTTGCCCTTGGGTCCGATGACCTCGCCGATCTTGTCCACGGGCACCTTGATGGTGGTGATGCGCGGGGCGTAGGGGCTCATCTCGTCCGGAGCGTCGATCGCCTCGGCCATGACCTCGAGGATCGTGGTGCGGGCGTCCTTCGCCTGGCCCAGCGCGCCGGCCAGCACCTGCGACGGGATGCCGTCCAGCTTGGTGTCCAGCTGCAGGGCGGTGACGAATTCGGCCGTGCCGGCGACCTTGAAGTCCATGTCGCCGAAGGCGTCCTCAGCGCCGAGGATGTCGGTCAGGGCCACGTACCGGGCCTGGCCGTCGACCTCGTCCGAGACGAGGCCCATGGCAATGCCCGCGACGGGCGCCTTGAGCGGCACGCCGGCGTTGAGCAGCGACATCGTCGAGGCGCAGACCGAGCCCATCGAGGTGGAGCCGTTGGAGCTCAGCGCCTCCGAGACCTGACGGATGGCGTAGGGGAACTCCTCCACCGAGGGCAGCACCGGCACGAGGGCACGCTCGGCGAGCGCGCCGTGGCCGATCTCGCGGCGCTTCGGCGAGCCGACGCGGCCGGTCTCACCGGTCGAGTACGGCGGGAAGTTGTAGTGGTGCATGTAGCGCTTGCTGGTCTCGGGTCCCAGCGAGTCGATCTGCTGCGCCATCTTCACCATGTCCAGCGTGGTGACGCCCAGGATCTGGGTCTCGCCGCGCTCGAACAGCGCGCTGCCGTGGGCGCGCGGGATCACGGCGATCTCAGCGCTGAGCGAGCGGATGTCGGTGATGCCACGGCCGTCGATGCGGAAGTGGTCGGTGAGGATGCGCTTGCGCACGAGCTTCTTGGTCAGCGAGCGGAACGCCGCGCCGATCTCGCCCTCGCGGCCCTCGAACTGCGGGCCGACGGCCTCGAGCACCTCGGCCTTGACCACGTCGGTGGCGTTGTCGCGCTCCTGCTTGCCCGCGATCGACAGCGCGTCGCCCAGCTTCGCGGCACCCGCGGCCTCGACGGCGGCGAAGACGTCGTCCTGGTACGCCGGGAACAGCGGGAACTCGCCGGTGGGCTTGGCGGCACCGGCGGCGAGCTGCTTCTGCGCCTCGCAGAGCACGGCGATGAAGGGCTTGGCGGCCTCGAGGCCCTCGGCCACGACGGCCTCGGTCGGCGCGGTGGCGCCGCCCGCGATGAGCTCGATGACGTTCTCGGTGGCCTCGGCCTCGACCATCATGATCGCGACATCGGCGTCCTTGCCGGAGCCCGAGACGATGCGGCCGGCGACGACCATGTCGAACACGGCGCGCTCGAGCTGCTCGACGGTGGGGAACGCGACCCACTGGCCGTCGATGAGGGCGACGCGCACGCCACCGACGGGGCCGGAGAAGGGCAGGCCGGCGATCTGGGTCGACGCCGAGGCGGCGTTGATCGCCACCACGTCGTAGAGGTCCTTGGGATCGAGCGACAGGACGGTGACGACGACCTGGATCTCGTTGCGCAGGCCATCGACGAACGACGGGCGCAGCGGCCGGTCGATCAGGCGGCAGGTGAGGATCGCGTCGGTGCCCGGGCGGCCCTCGCGACGGAAGAAGGAACCGGGGATGCGGCCGGCGGCGTACATCCTCTCCTCCACGTCGACGGTCAGCGGGAAGAAGTCGAAGTGCTCCTTCGGGTGCTTGCTGTGCGACGTCGCCGAGAGCAGCATCGTCTCGTCGTCGAGGTACGCGGCGACCGAACCGGCGGCCTGCTGCGCGAACCGGCCGGTCTCGAACCGGATGGTGCGCGTGCCGAAGGAACCGTTGTCGATGACGGCGACGGTTTCGGTGATGTCGTCGTCGAACTCGACCTGGGTGTTGTCCGTCATGTTGTGGGGAAAAGACCTTTCGTCTTCGTCGGCCCGTCCTCGCCTGGCGGCGCGCACGCTGCGCGCGGCCGGAGTCGTTCGACGCGGCGGCGGGGCGCCCTGGCGCGGTCATCGATCGAAGCCGCCGGACGCGCGCCGTCGAACGACGACGGTTCCGGCAGCCACTACCGAGGACCACCCCGCGGGGAGTGACACCTGTACAGGCGCACCGCAGCAGTCGGAGCCGGATCTACCGGCGCCGACATCGGACGGACCGGCCTCAAGGCTATCATCGGAGGTCTTTTCCACGTGAGTCGCACACGCCGTGAGCACGCCCCGAGGAGGAAGCCCGTGTCCTTGACAGCCCGCGAGCGTGCGCAGGAGACGACGGCGGTGTGGATCGCCCGGATGATGCTGGTCGCGGCGGTGGTGTCGCTGCTCAGCGCGGTGATCCGCGGCGACCGGGTGCTGCCGCTCGTCGCCGACGTCCTGAGCCTGCTCGGCATCCCGTCGCACCCCAGCCTGCTGCTGGTCGCGGCGCTCACGGTGCTCAGCGGCGCACTGCGCCGGCGGTTGCGGGCCGCGCACACGGTGACCGTGGTCGTGATGGGCCTGCAGGTGCTGGTCAACGTCGCGACGCTGGCGATCATCGCGACGGACCAGCTCGACGCCGGCGAGGTGCACCGCCTCCCCGTGATCGTGCGGACGTATTTCGAGGTGCGCCTCTCACTGCCCGGCGCGGCGCTGGCGGCGGCGATCAGCATCGTGCTGGGCCGCGGTGATCGCGGCGCGCCCGTGCTTCCCGGCCCGACTCGCTCACGGCTCCCGACGCGCGGCGATCGGCGTGCTCGCGGTCGGAATGCTGCTGGTGTACCTGATCACGCTCGCCCTCACCTCGGCGTTCCCCGGCCGCTTGCGCGGCACCGTCGAGATCCTGGTCTGGGCGCTCCGATCGACTTCGGCGTCGCCGTGCCCCGCCAGATCGACGTGTTGCTCAACGGTCACTCCGGGCCGATGTGGGTGTACTCGCTCGCGGGGGTGATGGCGGCATCGGTGCTGATCCTGGCGCTGATGGCGTTCTGGCGCGCCGGCCGCGGCGACGAGCTGATGACCGAACCCGAGGAGCTCGAGGTCCGGCGTCTCCTGCTCGAGTACGGCGAGGACGATTCGCTCGGCTACTTCGCGACCCGGCGCGACAAGGCGGTGATCGCCGCACCCGACCGCCGCGCCGTGGTCACCTGCCGGGCGGTGGGGCCGGTGTCGATGGCCAGCGCCGACCCGATCGGCCACCGGGATTCCTGGCGCGCGGCCGTCTCGGCCTGATCGAGGACTGCCGCGCCCACAGCCTGTACCCGGCGGTCCTCGCCGCGAGCGCCGACGGCGCGCAGATGTACGCCGAGGCCGGGCTGCGCACGCTGACCATCGGCGACGAGGCGATCATCCACGTCGACGGGTTCACCCTCAAGGGCCGCGACATGCGGGCGGTGCGGCAGGCCGTCACCCGGGTCGGGGCGGCCGGGTACACGCTGCGGGTCCGCCGGCACGCGGACCTCTCCCCGCCGAGCTCGCCGAGGTGGCGGAGCTCGCCGAGGCCTGGCGCGGCGAGGAGACCGAGCGCGGATTCTCGATGGCGCTCAACCGGATCGGCGATCCCGTCGACGGTCGGTGCGTCCTCGTCTCCGCCCACGACGCCGACGGTGCCGTGCGCGGCCTGCTCAGCTTCGTGCCGTGGGGGACGCGCGGGCTCTCGCTCGACCTCATGCGACGGGACCGCGACGCGGAGAACGGCCTCAACGAGTTCATGGTCGCGATGCTCATCGACGCGTGTCCCGAGCTCGGGATCCGGCGGATCTCGTTGAACTTCGCGGTGTTCCGCTCGGTGTTCTCCGAGGCCGACCGCGTCGGCGCCGGGCCGATCACCAGGATGGTGGACTCGGTGCTCAGCTTCGCATCGAAGTTCTACCAGCTCGAGACCCTGTACCGGTCCAACGACAAGTACCGCCCCGAGTGGGTGCCCCGCATCCTCTGCTACGACCCCGTTCTCACCGCCGTGCGGGCCGGCATCGCGGTCGGCACCGCCGAGGGCTTCCTCCCCCAGGTGGGGCCGAAGTTCCTCGCCGGACCATCGGTGCCGGAACAGATCCCGCGTGATCCCGAGTTCGTGGACCGGCTGCTCGCCGAGGAGGAAAGGCTGCTCCGTCGCGAGGCCCCGCCGATGCGCCTGTCGGAGCAGCAGCGCGTCCGGCGCCGCAAGCTCGAGGCCCTCGAGGCCGCCGGCATGCCCGGGTATCCCCCGTCAGTGCCCCGGACGCATTCGCTCGGCGCCGTCCGGGAGCTCGCCTCCGGCCCCTGTCCGACGGTACGCGCGGCACCGTCGTCTCCGTGACCGGTCGCGTGCGCGCGATGCGCGACTACGGCGGGGTGACGTTCGTGGACCTGCACGAGGACGGGGCGCGCCTGCAGGTGATCGCCGAGCGTTCCCGGACGCCCGATGGTGCGCGGGACCTCTGGCGGCGGTCGATCGACATGGGAGACCTGGTGTCGGTGACCGGCGAGGTGGTGCGCTCGCGGACCGGCGAACCGTCGGTGCTGCTGGACGCGTGGGCGATGGCCGGCAAGTGTCTGTCGCCCGTGCCGAAGGTGTGGGTGCGGCTCGGCGACGAGACCCGGGCTCGTAACCGCCCGCTGGAGCTGATCACCGAGGGCGGTGCCGTCGACCTGCTGTACCGCCGGTCGCGGGCCGTGGCCGCCATGCGTTCGGCGTTCACCGATCGCGGATACTCCGAGGTCGAGACGCCGATGCTGCAGGCGGTGCACGGCGGGGCGGCGGCCCGCCCGTTCACCACCCACATCAACGCCTACGACATGGGCCTGTACCTGCGGATCGCCCCGGAGCTGTACCTGAAGCGACTGGCCGTGGGCGGCATGGGGCGGATCTTCGAGATCAACCGCAATTTCCGCAACGAGGGCGCCGACGCGACGCACAACCCGGAGTTCACCGCGCTCGAGGCGTACGAGGCCTACGGCGATTACACCTCCATGCGGCTGCTGGCGCGCGAGGTGATCCTGGCCGCCGCGGTCGCGGTGAACGGCCGGCCGGTGGCCGTGCGGCCCGACGGTGCCGGCGGCACCCGGGAGGTCGATCTCACTGCGGAGTGGCCGGTGGTGCGGGTGCACGAGGCCGTGTCCCGCGCCGCGGGCGTCACCCTGACCTCCGCGTCCACGCTCGACGAGGTGGCCGCCGTGTGCGAGCGGTGGCACGTGGCGGTGCCGCGCGGCGCGACCGCCGGGAAGCTCGTGATGGAGCTGTACGAGGCGCTGGTGGAGAAGCAGACCGAGTTCCCGACGTTCTACTGCGACTTCCCGATCGAGGTCTCGCCGCTGGCCCGCAGACACCGTGACGACCCGCGCCTGACCGAGCAGTGGGACCTGGTCGGCTTCGGCGCCGAACTTGGCTGCGCCTACACCGAACTGACCGATCCGGTCGATCAGCGCGAGCGGTTGACCGCGCAGTCGATGGCCGCCGCCGCGGGCGATCCCGAGGCGATGGAGCTCGACGAATCCTTCCTCGACGCGCTGTCCTACGCCATGCCCCCGACGGGCGGCCTGGGCCTCGGCGTCGACCGGATCATCATGCTGCTCGCCGGCGTGAACATCCGTGCTACCCTTGCCTTTCCGTTCGTTCGACCGCAGGACCGCTGATCCCGTGGCGCACGCCGCGAGCCGGGCGGGCCCCGGTAGTGGCGCGAATCGGGTGGGAGAACGCCGGCCACGCGGGCGATCAGCGCTGTGTCACGAGCAGGCGCTCCCCGTGCGCGACGCGCGTCCCTCACGATGCCGAATCACTCCCCCGGCGAGAAGCAACAGAGCGAGGGCTGCGGCTTCGGCGGCGAGAACGGTAAGGAGCAGCGCGACATCGGGTACCCAACGGGCGAGCACTGGCCGCGGGTAGCCGATCGATGCAGGACCGAACCACGCTGTCGCACCGGCGATCCCACACAACACCACGCCGAACGCCGTCCGCCCGGCGGCACGGGTCCCCGCGCTTCGCCGACGCGCGAAGCGCACCGTCGCCCATCCGATCGCGACAGCTCCGAGACCGGCCGCGGCAGCAGTACCGACGAGCACGGCGGACGGTCCCGCCCCGGCGTCCGGCGGATCCGTCCGGTCCCCCGCGGCCGCGCGCATCGCGTGCCGCGCCACCGCGGCGAGCCGATCGGACTCGAGTTCGCCGTAGCGGTTCGCGACGAGGACGAGCGCGCGTCCGGACTCTGGGAACACCGCGAGATGCGTGAAGTAGCCCGGCACCGCGCCGGAATGCCACCACACCTCGCGGCCGGCGATCGTCTCGCGATAGAGCCCCGGTCCGTAGTCCGCGCCGCGACCCGTCGGCACCGTCGGGAAGTCCCGGCCACCCTCATCCCGGACCAGCCACTGCGCGTACCGGGCGAGAGCGTCGACGGATCCGGCGAGGTAACCGTAAGCCAGGCCAGCTCCGTCGAAAGCAGGGACGGTGACGCGGGGGCGGGTGAAGAAGGGCACGTGCCCCGGCGGCACCCGGGAGGCGGAAGTCGCCGCGTCGGCGATGATGCCCGCTCCTGCGGGAACCGCTACCTCGGATTCGACCGCTGCGGAATACGGCGCGCCGGTGGACGCCTCGATGACCGCCTGCAGCAGAACGTAGTTCAGGCTCGAATAGCGGAATGTGCCGCGCGGCGCACGCGCGGGAACGGGCATGGTCCCGATCGTGGACGAGGCCGACCCGGCACGCGCCACGTCGGTCACCGACACGTCGTGCGGCAGGCCGCTCGTGTGCCGGATCAGGTCGCGCACCGTCACCTCGTCGCCGAGCCGGTCACGCGCGGCCGGTACCGCAGCGACCACCGGGGCGTCCAGATCGAGGGCACCGCGCCCCGCCAACCCGAGGGCGGTGCGGGCCGCGACCGACTTCGAGACCGAGCCCCAGACGAAGGGCGTGCTCGCCGTCACCGGACGTCCGGCACCGTCGACGCCGCCGATCGCCTCCTCTTCGATCCGGTCCGGACGGATGATCCGCACGGCGTATCCCGGCACGCCCGCGTCGGTCAGCAGGTGCCCGGTCCGCACGGCGACGCCGGTTCCGGCGGCTACCGGCCCTGCGGTCACCGCCCAGGTCAGTAGCCCGATGAGGCCGACGACGGCCCAGCGTGCTCGCATGCATGCTCCCTTCACTGCATCGGGGGCACGCTATCGACCGAGCGAGGGCGCGGTCCTCACCCGCAGGAGTGAGATGTGTTCAGCGCAGGTTGCGGCTCGCTCCGGCACCGGGTTCGATGAGGACATGCAGTTGCCGCAGTCCCTCGCACGCTTCAATCGCCACGTCACCAATCCGGTCCAGCGGCTGTGGGCCGGGTGGGCACCGAGCTTCGCCATCATCGAGCACCGGGGACGCAGATCCGGCGCCGCCTATCGGACCCCCGTCACGGCCTTCGCCACCGACGACGGCGTCGCGATCCTGCTGACGTACGGGCCCGACCGCGACTGGCTCAAGAACCTCCAGGCCGCCGGCGGCGGCTCGGTGCAGCGCGGCGGGAAGACCCGAACGGTGGTCGACCCGCGCGTCGTCCCCCGACGAGGCGGCGCCCCTCGTGCACAGTCGCACCTTCGCCCGGCTGCCGTTCGATCAGGCGGTCCTGCTCACCTACGCCTGACCACGCGCGCCGGTGGCGGCACACCGTCCGCGGAGAGACGGAACCGGCCCGCCCCTGGAGACCAGGGACGGGCCGGTTCGGAAGGTCTTAGCGACGGAGGCCGAGGCGCTCGATGAGCGAGCGGTAGCGGTTGATGTCGACCGAGGCGACGTACTTCAGCAGGCGGCGACGACGCCCGACGAGCAGCAGCAGGCCGCGGCGGCTGTGGTGGTCGTGCTTGTGCTGCTTGAGGTGCTCGGTGAGGTCGGTGATGCGCTTGGTCAGCATTGCGACCTGCGCCTCGGGCGAGCCGGTGTCGGTCTCGTGCAGGCCGTACTCGGCCAGGATGCTCTTCTTCTGCTCGGTGGTCAGCGCCATGCGAGGCTCCTTGTTCCAGTGTCGCGTCGTCGTGAATTCCGTGCCGCCACCGCGAACTGCAGCAGGCACGAGACGCCACTTTACCAGGGGTCAGGAGATTCCCAGAATCGCGCGGGTCTTGTCGACGTCCCCACCCATCGCGACGAGCAGCGCGTCGATCGAGTCGAACCGCTCCATGCCGCGCACCCGGTCCACGAAGTCGACGGCGACGTGCTGGCCGTAGAGATCGGCGGAAGTGTCGAGCACGAAGGCCTCGACGGTGCGCGTCCTGCCCGAGAACGTGGGATTGCTGCCGACCGAGACCGCGGCCGGATAGCGCTCGCCGGGCGTGACCTGCCCCACGACGGGGCCCGCGCCGAGCACGGTGAACCACGCGGCGTACACGCCGTCGGCGGGGATCGCCGCGAACATCGGGGGCGCCACGTTGGCCGTCGGGAACCCGAGCTCGCGCCCGCGGCCGTCGCCGCGCACGACCACGCCCTCCACGCGGTGCGGGCGGCCCAGCGCCTCGGCGGCGGCCTTCACGTCGCCGGCGTCCACGCAGGAGCGGATGTAGGTGGACGAGTAGGTGACCGAGTGCTCGGTGAGCAGCGGCACCGCGTCCACCGAGAACCCGAACTTGTGCCCCAGGCGGGCAAGCATCTCGACGTTGCCGAGGGCGCGGTACCCGAAGGTGAAGTTGTCCCCCACCACGACCGCGGCGGCGTGCAGCCGCTCGACCAACACGGAATGCACGAAGTCCTCGGCCGGCTGAGCCATCACGGTGGCGGTGAAGGGCATCACGCAGAACACATCGATGCCGAGTTCCTCGGCCAGCTCGGCGCGCCGGGTGAGCGTCGACAGTTGGGGTGGATGCGATCCCGGCCGCACCACCTCGGCCGGATGGGGATCGAACGTCATGAGCACGGCGGGCAACCCGCGTTCGCGGGCCTCCGACGTCGCTCGTTCGATCAGTTGGGCGTGTCCCCGGTGTACACCGTCGAACACGCCGATCGTCACCACACAGCGTCCCCAGTCCGCGGGAACGTCATCGAGCCCTCGCCAGCGAAGCACGCACTCACCCTATCGGACGGCCTATGGTGGGTGCGTGCCCAAGCCTCCCCTGCCCGATTCGCCGCGCCCCGTCGGCGAGCTGTCCGCGGTCACGCAGGACTACCTCAAGCAGATCTGGACCGCCCAGGAGTGGTCCGATGTGAAGGTCACGACCAAGTCGCTCGCCGACGCGCTCGGTGTCTCCGCGTCCACCGCCTCCGAGGCCATCCGCAAGCTCGCCGACCAGGGCCTGGTCGACCACGAGAAGTACGGCGCGGTCACGCTCACCGACGACGGTCGTGCCGCCGCCACGGCGATGGTGCGCCGGCATCGGCTCCTCGAGACGTTCCTCGTCTCCGAGCTAGGCTACGGCTGGGACGAGGTGCACGACGAGGCCGAGATCCTCGAGCACGCCGTCTCCGAGCGTTTCCTCGCCCGCCTCGACGAGCGCCTCGGCTACCCCGACCGCGACCCGCACGGCGACCCGATCCCCCAGCCCGACGGCACCGTCCCCACCCCCGACGCATGCCTGCTGTCGGAGCTCGAGGCCGGACAGACGTGCACGGTCGCCCGGATCTCCGATTCCGATCCCGAGATGCTGCGCTACTTCCAGGAGGTCGGCATCGCGCCCGACGCGCGGATCGAGGTCGTGGAGCTGCGCAAGTTTCTCGGCACGGTCGCGATCAAGGTCAACGACGGTGCCCCGCTCGACCTGGGCGACGTGGCCGCGCAGGCGATCTGGGTCAGGAGCTGACCTCCGCGGCGGCGCCGCGCGCGGACGTTCGGCCGGATCGCGCGCGGTACGCGAACCATCCGGCGGCGAGAACCACCAGCAGCATCACCGTGTTGTGGGCGTACTTCGGCGCCGCGTCGACGTGCCCCAGCAACGGGTAGTAGGTGAACGCGAGCACGCCCCGGACCAGCAGGTAGGCGAACCCGACCGCGGCCACGTGCACGGAACGCCACCGTCCGCGGCCCGCTGTCCGCAGGAGCAGGGCGATGCCGGCCATCGCGAGCGCCCCCATGGCGAGCCGGGCCCATCCCTCGCCACCGAGGTATTCGCCGGCCGCTGCGAGCGGAAGTGCGGCCAGGAAGACCACCCACACCCGCGTGGGCGGCCGAGCGGACACCGCGGACGATCGGCTCCCGGTGACCACCGCGGCGGCGACGCAGGCGAGCACCACCGCGACCGCCCCCGCGAGCTGCGCCGGGGACGCGGTGCGCGACTCTGGGTCCGCGACGATCATGCCGGCCGTCAGGAGGTAGGCGATCGGGGAGAGCACGACGCCGGTCCGTCCGAGCCACGGACTGTCCGCAGTCCGGGGACGCCATTGCTCGGCGAGCGCGACGGGTGCGCCGAAGCTGAAGATCACATGGCCGCCGATGAAGGTGAGCACGTTCCCCGCGCTGAACCCCAGCGCCGGGAGGTACGTCGCCTCGCGCATCGCCTCCCAGCCCTCGTAGCCCATGTAGTCCTCGGCGAAGAGCGACTGGTCGATGAGGCAGGCCTGCGTGACGCCGAGCCCGAGACAGAGCCAGAGCAGGGGACCCCACCCCCACCCGCGGCGGCGGGCGACTTCGCGCGCGAGCAACGCCGGTGCGCCGTAGAGGCCGGCGAAGAACACGACCGAGAAGGCGATGCCGCCCACATCCCCGGTGGTGTCCCCGTACGCCGCAAGGAGTTCCGCACCCACCGCACACAGCACGAGGAGCGCGGCGATCTGTATCCGACTGCCGGGCATGCCCCCACCATATTATTGACTGACTGCTCAATCAATAGTCTACGGCCATCCCGCACGACCGGACGCGTACGTCAGGCGGGGAGCCTCACAGGTTCTTGAGCGCCTCGCGGCGGGACAGGCCGCTGAGGCGATCCTCGTGCTCGGCGACGTAGACGCGCACCCAGCCCGGGTCGGTCTTGCCGTGCTCGCGCAGTGCCCAGCCGATCGCCTTGCGCAGGAAGAACTCCGGCTCTGACAGGGCCGGTTCGATCACATCCTCGAGCAGGGCCGTGTCGATCCGGTCCTTGCGGCCGAGCTGGGAGAGGATCGCGAGCCGGCGCAGCCACAGGTCGTCGCCGCGACTCCACCCACGCACCGCGGCCGCCGTCTCGACCGGGTACGCGTCCAGGAGAGCGGCGATGTGCCGAGCGGTCTCGTCGACGTGGTCCCACCACGCCCCCGTGACGGCGATGTGCTCGTGCAGCGGCAGCAGCGCGGGTTCGCCCCGCCCCAGCCGGTACCGGAGCAGGTGCTGCGCGGCGTAGCGCTCCTCGCGGTACTCCGCGTCGTCCCACAGCGCGAGGACCACGTCGCGCAGTTCGTCGAGGTCCGCAGGCGGGTTCTCGCGACGCGCATCGGCGGTGATCGCGCGCACCTGCGGCGAGGGCACACCGAGGAAGGGCATCGCGGACTTCATGTACGCCTGCATCTTCGGCGCCCGCTCGGGGTCGGCGGCGGCCCGCAACCCGGTGCGGACATCCTCCACCAGGGTCATGACCTCACCGAACCCCGCCGCTGTTCGCCCCGCGCCAGCGCAGCGGCGCCTCCTCGTACTCCTCTGCGACGTGCGCGGCCATCCCTACGGTGCGCCCGTACTGGAACAGCACCTCCGTCGCCCGGGCCGGAAGGCCCAGCGTGTGAGCGACGGCCGCGCCCGCGAGGTCGATGTTGACGGCGCGGCCCGCGCGGGCCGCGAGCGCGGACACCGCCTGCAGCGCAGGTGCATCCGGCATCTGCTGCGCGATCAGGCCCAGGATCACGGTGGCCCGCGGATCCTCTCCGGTGTACACGATGTGCCCGAACCCGGCGAGGTGCCCGCCCCACGTCGCGTCGGCGATCGCCCTGTCGAGATCCGCGCCGTCGAGCACCCGACCCAGCAACTCGTGAGCGAGCGCGGGCGCGCCGCCGTGCAGCGGCCCGGACATGGCGCCGTAGCCCGCGGCCAGGCAGTCGTAGAGCCCGGCGCGGGCCGACGCCGCCACCCGTGCCGCCGTGGTCGAAGCCGCGAGCCCGTTGTCGATCAGGCAGGTGGCCTGGGCCTGCACCCACGGATGGTCGAGCCGCACCTCCGGCACCAGCGAGGCCAGCACGGGCAGCAGCCCCAGCGCGCGCTCGGCGGTCGCCGACCGGTCGGCGCGCAACGGATCCTGCGCCGCCAGCAGCGCCACGGCGAGCGGAATGCGACGCTCCAACGCCACCGTCCGCGCCGCCGCGAGGTCGATCGCCGGCGGGGGCACGGCACCGTCGGCCTCGAGGACGAAGCGCGCCGCCCCGGCGAAATCCAGCTCCGCGCACACCTCGGCGATGGGCCGGCCGCGCAGGTGGAGCGAGTCGCCGCGCAGCACGGAGACGCGCGTGGTGACGGCACGGAAGCGCAGCAGCCGATCGGCCTCGCGACGCCCGTCGTGTTTGGCCGCGGCCAACGAATCGACCTGCGTGCGGTCGAAGAGCGACTCCGCCTGCCCGGGCATGCGCCGCGAGACCAGCACGCCGCGGCTGACGTAGGAGTACAGCGTGCCGCGCTTGACGCCGAGCCGCTGCGCCGCCTCCGACGTGGTGATCCACCTGTCCACCCGTTGATTTAATCAACATTGCAAGGGTTGATCAACATCGCGCACACTCGGGCCATGACCACACCGTTGATCGCCCCGGCGGGGCTCAAGAACGTCATCGTCACCGATACCGAGCTCGGCGACGTCCGGGGCGAGGAGGGCTTCTTCCACTACCGCGGACACGACGCGGCCCGCCTCGCGGCGGACGTCGCGTTCGAGGATGCGTGGCACCTCATGCTGTTCGGCTCACTCCCCGGATCCGACGGTGCCGCGTTCGCCCGGCGGGTCGGCGCCCTGCGCGAGGTGCCTGGCTCCGTCGTCGACCTGCTCCGCGCGACGGTCCGCCCGGACACCGACCCGATGCACGCCCTGCGTACCGCGTTGGCCGCCACGGGCTCCGGCGACCGGCCGCTGATGGACCTGCCCGAGGACGAGCGGACCGAGGCCGCCCTGCGGTACGCGGCGAGTGTGCCCACCGTGCTGGCGGCGGCGCACCGTCTGGCCCGGGGAATGGACGTCCTCGAGCCCGACCCGTCAGCCGCGCACGCCGCCGACTACCTGCGGATGGCGACGGGATCCGCCGCCCCGGAGCACGCCACTGCGCTGCAGACCTACCTGGTGGCCACGATCGACCACGGTTTCAACGCCTCCACGTTCGCCGGGCGCGTGGTCGCGTCGACCGGCTCGGACATGGCGTCGTGCCTGCTCGGCGCGCTGGGCGCGTTCCTCGGTCCGCTGCACGGCGGCGCGCCGAGCCGGGCGCTCGCCGCGCTCGACGAGATCGGGGATCCGGCGAACACCCGGGAGTGGGTGCGGGAGCGGATCTCCCGCGGCGAGGTGATCATGGGCTTCGGGCACGCGGTGTACCGCACTCACGACCCGCGGTCCGAGTTGCTCAAGGGCGTGGTGCGCGGGTTCGACACTCCCCTCGTCCACCGGGCGATGGCCGTGGAGGACGAGATCGAAACAGCCATCAACGAACTCAAGCCCGGGCGCAGGCTGTACGCGAACGTCGAGTACTACGCCGCGGGCCTGACAACGAAGACCGAGCTCGCGCGTCTACCGGACTCCTGGAGGAGCGCGAACGCGCGGCCGTCGGGGGTGACGGCCGCGTAGACGCCCGACAGCCCCACCGGGTCGAGCCACTTACCGAGCGACAGCGCGACCGCCTGCTCCTCGGTGATCTCGCGGGCGGGGAAGCCGGCGGCGATCGCCGCATCGATGCCGTACGACAGGCGCGGGGTCTCGAACAGCTCGTCCAGCGTGATCGCGTGGTCGAGCCCGTACGGGCCGACGCGGGTGCGGCGCAGCGCCGTCAGGTGCCCGCCCACGCCGAGGGACTCCCCCAGGTCGCGGGCCAGAGCACGGACGTACGTGCCGGACGAGCACTCGACGGTGACGTCCAGGTCGAGGTACTCGCCCTCCCGCCGGAACACGTGCGCGGCGAACTCGTCGACGGTGACCGGGCGGGCCTTGAGCTGGACGTCCGCGCCCTCGCGGACGAGCTGGTGGGCGCGCTTACCGTCGACCTTGATGGCGCTGACCGAGCTCGGCACCTGCTCGATGTCGCCGGTCAACGGCGCCATCGCGGCCCGGACCGCGTCCTCGTCGAGACCGGAAGCCGATGCGCCGCCGGTGGTCTCGCCCTCGGCGTCGTCGGTGGAGGTGGACGCCCCCAGCCGGACGGTGGCCGTGTACGCCTTGGTGGTCAGCGCCAGGTGTCCCAGCAGCTTGGTGGCGCGCTCGATGCCGATCACCAGCACGCCGGTCGCCATCGGGTCGAGCGTGCCGGCGTGGCCGACCTTGCGGGTGCTCATCGCGCGCCGGCAGCGCGCGACGACGTCGTGGCTGGTCAGGCCCGCGGGCTTGTCCACGATGATCAGGCCGGCACCGTCGGGTTCGAGGAAGCTTCTCTCCGTGGCCATCTCACACCACCGCGATCGAGGTGACGATGAGGCCTTCGGTGATCCGCCACCGCCCGTCGAAGGCGGCCACCGGCGCGCCGCCGTCGGTGGTGCGGCCGTCGATGAGGATTCGGGAGCGGAACGTGCCTGCGGCCGTCGCGTCGTCCGTGCGCTCGGTGAGATCGAAGGTGATCTCCGCGTCCTCGAATCCCAGCCACCGCCCGGTGATCGGGTTCCACGCCTTGTACGTGGCCTCCTTGGCGCAGAACAGCAGGCGATCCCAGTGCAGCCCGTCGTCGGGGCGCTCGGCGAGCACCTCGCGCTCGGACTCGACCGACACCGTCGGGAGCACCTTGTCGGGCAGGGGCAGGTGCGGCTCCGCGTCGATCCCGACGGTGCGCACCCCCATCCGGAAGCCCACCACCGCACCGCGGTAACCGTCGCAGTGCGTGAGAGCGCCGACCACGTTGCGCGGCCAGTCGACGCCCCCACCTTCGCCCTTGACGAGCACGGCGTCGCCGATCCCCAACTCCCCCAGCGCCTCGCGGGCAAGGTGGCGGACCGTCGCGTACTCGGCCCGCCGCTTGGGCACGGCCTTGGCGATCTGCGCGGCCTCGCGCGGGTGCAGCGGCGCGGCGACGTCGGCGTGCGCCTCCCGCGCCACCACTCCGCGCGGCAGCATGGACTGCAGGATCACAGCTGATTCCCCTTCTCCCGGGCGGCCTTCCGTTCGGCGATGCGCGTGCGGGCCGCCTGCCGCGGGTCACCGGCCCGCGCCCGTGCGGCGGCGCGGGCGGCTTCGAGCTTGGCGGGGTCCCGGTATTCGGGATCCACCTCGAAGTGCAGGCCGTACGGGCCGATGGTCTCGGGCGTGTAGTCCGGCGCCGGCAGGATCCGGCGCAGCAGCGGCTCGGGCAGGCCGCGCTGCTTCCACTCCCGGGGGTAGCCGACTGACACCTCCTCGAACCGGACGCCGTCGTACCAGGTGGTCCGCGGGATGTGCAGGTGTCCGTAGACCACCGCCTCCGCCCGGTGGCGCGTGTGCCAGTCCCGCGTTTCGACGGTGCCGCACCACAGCTGGAAGTCCGGGTAGAACAGGACCTCGGTGGGTTCGCGCCGCAGGGCCAGTGGTTGACCAGAACGGTCCGCGTCCCGGCCGGCAGCGCGGCGAGGCGACGGCTGGTGTATTCGAGCCGCGCCCGGCACCACGCCTCGCGCGTCGCGTAGGGCTCCGGCGAGAGCAGGAACTCGTCGGTGGCGACCACGTTGTTGTCCTTCGCCCGGCTCAGCGCCTGCAGCGCCGTGAGCCCGTCGTCCCGGAACGTGTAGTCGTAGAGCAGGAACATCGGGACGATCGTGACCGGACCGGACTCATCCTCGAAGACGGGATACGGATCCTCGGGGGTGAGAACGCCGTGGTGCCGGCAGATCTGCACCAGGTGCTCGTACCGGGGCTCGCCGAAGACCTGCATCGGGTCCTTGGAGGTGGTGTACAGCTCGTGGTTACCGGGCACCCAGATCACTGTCGCGAAGCGCGGGACGATGGCCGCGAGCACCTCGTCGAGCTGGTCCGTGCGCTCGCACAGGTCGCCGGCCAGGATCAGCCAATCCGCGCCCGACGCGCTCCGGACCCGATCGACGATGCCCTCGTTCCCGCGGTGCCCCACGTGCAGGTCACTGATCGCATAGAGGTTCGCCACCCCTCCACGCTACCGGGCCGTCCCTCTGGGACGCGTGAGCGGAACACGGACCGCGCGCGGCGAATCGGCGGGACGTAGATCAGGTAACCCTAACCACACCTGCTAGCGTCTACCGCCATGACGACCTCCCCGCGCCCGAGCCGGCGCCGATTCCTCGCCGCGACAGTCGCCCTCGCGACCGCCGCCACCCTCGCCGCGTGCGGTTCGAGCGCCGAGGGCGACGCCGCCGCCGAGACGCGCACCGTCGCCCACGCGATGGGTGAGACGAAGGTCCCGGCGAACCCGCAGCGGATCGTGGTGATCGACTCGCCGCACACGGACGCGCTGGTCGCGCTGGGCATCACGCCGGTCGGAGCCGCCGTCGCCGCCGCGAACGACGGCTTCCCCGGCTACCTGCGCGACAAACTGGGCGGGACCGCGAACGTGGGGCTGATCGCCGGCCCGGACATCGAGGCGATCGCCGCCCTCAAGCCCGATCTCATCATCGGCTCGAAGGTGCGGCACGAGAAGCTGTACCAGCAGCTGTCCGCCATCGCCCCCACCGTGTACTCCGTGGACACCGGCACCAACTGGAAGGAGCAGGCGAACATCACCGCCACGGCGGTGAACCGCTCCGAGGAGATGAACAAGCAGCTGGCGGACCTCGATTCCCGGGCCACGGAGGTGGGACGGAAGGTCGGCGCCCCCGGCAAGTCCGTCTCGATCGTGCGGTGGCGGGGAGGCGGCACGTTCCGGATCTACGGCCCGGGCACCTTCTCGGGCAGCGTGATCACCGCGATGGGCTTCAGCATCCCGCCGAAGCAGTGGGGCGAGTACTCGATGATCGAGCCGTCACTGGAGAACTTCGGTGAGATCAACGGCGACTACGTCTTCCACACCCTCGGCGCCAATTCGACCGCCACCGCGCAGGCCGTGACCTCGCGCTGGGGCTCACTGCCCGCCGTGGCCGCGAACCGCGCCTTCGCCGTCGAGGACGAGACCTGGATGGTGGGCATCGGCGTGATCGGCGCCGGACGCATCATCGACGACGTGCAGCGCCTGGTGAAACCGCAGGCCTGACTTCCCGCGGAGCGCGGTCGGCACTGCGTATCGTCGGTGGCGATGAGCACATCGACCGACGCCGGCCGCGCGCCCTACCCCCGCAAGCCACCCGTCCTGTGGACCGACTGGACGATGGTGGTGCTCGCGTTCGTCTCCGTCGGCCTCATCGTGTGGATCACCTTCTTCGACGTGGCCGACCGGACCCGCAACGCCGTGCTCATCCTCGACGCGGTGATCTGCGCGGTGTTCGCGATCGAGTTCCTCTACCGCTGGCGTCAGGTGGGCTGGCACCGCAAGTTCCTCCTGGTCAACTGGTACGAACTGCTGGGTATGATCCCCGCTCTCGTCGTGCCGAGCCCCGCGCCCCGACTGTTCCGCCTGATCCGCATCGCGGTCGCGCTGGCACGCCTGGCCCGGGCGATCGACCGGCTCTACGGGGACCGGATCACCGCGGCCGTCGTGAACCGGGCCACCGACACCGTCGTCGACGCGGTCAAGCGGCCGATCACCGTGGCCGTGCTCGACGAGGTCACCGAAGTCCTCAAGACCGGTCACTACACCAAGAACATCGCCGCCGCCCTCGAGGAGAACAAGCCCGAGATGAGCGGCATGATCCTCGAGACGATCAAGAACGACCCGCAGACCAGACGGGTCAAGTACATCCCGTTCCACGACGAGATCATCCAGCTGATCGTGGACACCACCTTCCGCATGGTGCTGCAGGTGCTCGCCGATCCGCGCACCGACGAGCTGGTCGCCGACATGCTCCGCGAGAACATCGATCAGATCCGGGACTCGGTCAAGCGCAAGGAGGACCAGGCCCAGCGCGCGGCGGGCAACACCGCCGTCACATCCCCGTCGACGCCGTAACCGACCCGTTACCGCCGGGTCACCCCGACCGAACGCGGTCCCCGCACGATTCTTCCAACCCGAGCCGGACGGCTCGAGACGGAAGGATCACCGTGACAGCACTACAACCCCGGAGACGACCGGCGCACCGTCGAGCGGGCTCCGCGACGCCGCCGCCCGCGAGACCCTCGAGGACTACACGCTGCGCTTCGCGCCGCGCAGCTACCGCAAGTGGGGACCCGCCGTGGTCGCCACCTCGGCGCTGGGCGGCATCGCCTACCTCGCGGATTTCGCGATCGGCGCGAACATCGGCATCGCGGGCGGTACGGGCAACGCGCTGCTGGGGATCGGGTTCTTCGCGATCGTCATCATGGCGACCGGGCTGCCCCTGTCGTACTACGCGGCGCGGTACAACATCGACCTCGACCTGATCACCCGCGGCAGCGGATTCGGCTACTACGGCTCGGTGCTGACGAACGTGATCTTCGCGTCGTTCACCTTCATCTTCTTCGCACTCGAGGGCGCGATCATGGCGCAGGGCCTCGAACTCGGCCTCGGCATCCCCTTGCCCGTCGGCTACCTCGTGAGCTCCGTACTCGTGATCCCCCTGGTGATCTACGGCATGAACACCCTCGCGAAGCTCCAGGTCTGGACCACGCCGATCTGGCTCGTGATGATGGCGCTGCCGTTCGCCTACCTCCTGCTGCGCCACCCGGAGGCCATCGGTGACTTCTTCGCGTACTCGGGTACCGACATCGTGCGCGACGGTGCCGGCACCGTCGTCTCCGCCACGCCCGCCGGGCACGGCGTGAGCCTCGCCGGCACCATGCTGGCCGCCGGCGTCTGCCTCTCCCTCATCGCGCAGATCGCCGAGCAGATCGACTACCTGCGGTTCATGCCGCCCAAGACCGCGCAGAACCGTCGCGCCTGGTGGACCGCGATGCTCACCGCCGGACCGGGGTGGGTCGTCTTCGGCGCCATCAAGCAGGTCGTCGGCCTGTTCCTCGCCGTCTACCTGATCGCTCAGACCGCCGACAACGCCGGAATCGCCAACGAGCCGGTGCACCAGTTCGTGGAGATCTACTCCGACTTCCTGCCCGGTTGGCTCGCGATCACCCTGGCCGTGATCCTCGTGGTGATCAGCCAGATCAAGATCAACGTGACCAACGCGTACTCGGGCTCGCTCGCGTGGACCAACAGCTTCACCCGCGTCACCAGGACCTACCCGGGCCGCCTCGTCTTCGTGGTGCTCAACGTGGCGATCGCGCTGGTGCTCATGGAGGCCGACATGTTCAGCTTCCTCAACTCGATCCTCGGCTTCTACGCCAACTGCGGCATCGCCTGGATCGTGGCCGTGGCCAGCGATATCGCGATCAACAAGTATCTGCTGAAGATCTCTCCGAAGGACCCGGAGTTCCGCCGCGGCATGCTGTACGCCGTGAACCCCGTCGGGTTCGTCTCGGTCGTCGTCGCCGGCGGCCTGTCGATCGCCACCTTCTTCGGGCTCCTCGGCCCGGCGCTGCAGCCCTACTCGCCGCTGGTCGCGCTGGTGCTCGCATTGGTGCTGCCGCCCGTGCTGGCGGTCGCCACCCGCGGCAGGTACTACCTGCGGCGCGGCGACGACGGGATCGACCTGCCGATGTTCGACGAGGACGGCAACCCGTCGGGCGAGAAGCTCCTGTGCTGTGTGACCGGGATCGAGTTCGAGCGGCCCGACATGGTGGCCTCCGCGATTCCGGGGCCGAACGGCGAGAAGCAGTACATCAGCTCGCTCGCCCTCTCCACGGACAAGTCCGGGGCACACCTCCTCCCGGCGGATCCGCCCGTGCGGTAACGGCTTCGACGGTGCGCCGGCCTCCCTTCAGGGGGTCGGCGCACCGTCCTCCTCGTTCGGCCGGACCCGCAGGTGCATCAGGATCTCGGCGTGGCCCTGCAGAAACGCCTTCTCGTCGAGCTTCTTGCGTCGCATCCATCCGGTGACCTCGGAGTTGCACTTGCTCGCGTTGCACGAACGGCACGCGGGCACCACGTTCCGCTGCGTGTACCGGCCGCCGCGGGAGATGGGCAGCACGCAGTCCTTCTGGAACGGGCCCGCGCCCCGCAGTACGCGCACACGCCCCACAGGGCGACCAGTTCGTCCCACTCGGCAACGGTCAGGTCGTTGTCGGCCGCCGCGACGCGGCGCGCCCGGCGACGGGCGATCCGGGTTCTGCGCGGGACCGACTTGCGTGGCGACGGCGACGTCGGGGACATCGGCCCACCATACTCACGAGAAACGATACCGATTCGGTAGTTTCCCCTCGGGGACCGGGCGAAAGGAATACCTTCCACTCATGCCTACGTATGAATTCCGCTGCGGCAGTTGTGGACCTTTCGACGCGATGTTCACGATGCGCGATGTCCCGGATGCCACGGCGTGTCGCTGCGGCGCGTCGGCCCCGCGCGGCATGACCGCGCCCCGGCTCGGCCACGGCGCGTCCGGCGCAATGCGCCTGCTCGACGCGACGAAGTCGACCGCCGATCGTCCCGCCGTCGTGGGCGCCCCCGCCGGCGCGCCCCGGCCGGGCCGGGCCCCGGCACCGTCGGACCCGCGGCACGCACGCCTCCCCGTCCCTGAGTCCCTCCGAGTAGTCCACCGAAGAAAGGCCGAGATCCCATGCCCGAAGTCGTCTTTCCGCTCGATTCGAGTAAGAAGTTCACAGATCAGGAGAAGATCGGCCACAACCGGTGGCACTACGCCATCCCGCCGGCGGTCACGGTCAAGCCGGGCGACACGTTCCGGGTGCACTGCCGCGAGTGGTTCGACGGTGCCATCCACAACGACGACTCGGCCGAGGACATCCTGAACGCGCCGCTGACCACGGTGCACACGTTGTCGGGCCCGATCGCCGTCGAGGGCGCGAAGCCGGGCGACCTGCTCATCGTGGACATCGTGGACGTGGGCCCGATCCCGCAGGAGGACAGCGGCCCGCTCGCGGGCCAGGGTTGGGGCTATACGGGCATCTTCGCGAAGGACAACGGCGGCGGCTTCCTCACCGAGCAGTTCCCCGACGCCTACAAGGCCGTCTGGGACTTCACCGGCCACACGGCCACCTCGCGGCACGTGCCGCACGTGAGCTTCACCGGCATCATCCACCCGGGCCTCATGGGCACGGCACCGTCGAAGGATCTGCTGGCGCGGTGGAACGCCCGCGAGGCGGCGCTCATCGCGACCGATCCCGACCGCGTGCCGCCGCTCGCGCTCCCGCCCGAGCCGAACGACGCGATCCTCGGCACCCTCACGGGCGACGCCTTCGCCGCGGCCGCCGCAGAGGGCGCGCGCACCGCGCCGCCGCGCGAGAACGGCGGCAACCAGGACATCAAGAACCTCACCCGCGGCACGCGCGTGTTCTACCCGGTGTTCGTGGACGGCGCGAACCTGTCGGTGGGCGATCTGCACTTCAGCCAGGGCGACGGCGAGATCACCTTCTGCGGCGCCATCGAGATGGGCGGGTTCATCGACCTGCACGTCGACATCATCTCCGGCGGCATGGAGACCTACGGCGTCAGCGAGAACGCGATCTTCCTGCCCGGCGGCGACGTGGGCCCGCGCTACGAGCAGTTCCTCGCGTTCTCCGGTACGTCGGTGACGCTCGACGACGAACAGCGCTACCTGGACAGCCATCTCGCGTACCAGCGGGCGTGCCTGCACGCGATCGACTACCTGACCAAGTTCGGCTACAGCCCGGAACAGGCGTACCTACTGCTCGGCGCCGCACCGATCGAGGGCCGCCTGTCCGGCGTGGTCGACATCCCCAACTCCTGTGCCACCGTGTACATTCCGACGTCGATCTTCGACTTCGACGTCACCCCCGGCAAGGACGGGCCGACGCGGATCGATCCCGGTCAGGGGGCGCCGCGCGCCTCGCGGTGACCGTTCCGCTCGCACAGCGCCCACAGCCGGGCGGTCTCCCGGACCGCCCGGCTGTAGGCGTACGCATGGTCGGGCCCCGACGGTCCCAGGTCCGCACGCAGCGACTGCGCGACGGCCAGCGCCTCGTGGAACGCGGCGGTCGGCGGTCGGCGCACGTCTCCGATCGCCGGGAAACGCAGGCGCAGTTCCGGATCGGTCTCGTAGCGGAGGTACGCGGCGAGGATGCGGTCGTGCTGGACGAGCGCCGCATCCCAGAGCGCCCGATCGGCTGATCCGGGCGCCGTCGTCGTCCCGGACCCGCCGCGCCCCGTGCCATCGGTGTCCGCGCCGCCGGCTCCGGAAGGGACGGAGCGGCGAGCGGCACCACGTCGACACCGGGGATCGGTCCGCACACCGTGACGAAGGGCGCCAGCGCCGCTGTGAGGTCCGCCGGGTCGGTGCGACCGAGCAGTCGACCGCGCAGGCCCCGGGCCTCGAGCCGGGTCACCGCGGCGAACGCGGCGAAGGATCCGGCGAGGCCGCCGGCGCCGATCACCCCGCGGGGCAGGTGGGCCAGCGCGTCCTCCACCGCCGACGGGCGATGGATCAGCGGCGAGCCCACCGGGCCCACCGTCTCGAGCCGCTCCCGCAGCGCCACCACATCGGACGCCGCGCCGAGCACCGAGATGCGGTGCGCCTCATGCAGACTGAGCTGTCCCAGCCGCAGCGCGACGGCCCACTGCAGGTCGGTGAGGGACGTGAAGTGCCGCTCGTCGGGGAACACGCCGTGTCCGGCGTCCCGGACGGCGTCGAGCAGTTCGGCCACCGTCGGGGGCGGGCATTCGATCTCCGCCTCCGACGGTCCGCTCAGGTGCGGGCCGTCGGCCAGAGCGTCGCGGTCGTCGATCAGCGTGATGCGCTCCGGCTCCGCCGGGTCGACCGCGACCGGCAGGATCATGCCGGGACCGGGCCCCAGCCACGCGTCCGAGCGGCGCACCGGGTACGCCGCCGCCGCGCCGGGCACCCAGACCACGTCGGGGCCGTCTGCGGGGTGCGCGATCCGCAGGAACCCCTGGTCAGCATTGGATCGCCGGGAACGCCGGAATCAGGCCGGGAACGGCAGGCCCGGCGGGATCGTGATGGTGCGCGGCGCGCCCGGCGGCAGGTCGATGCCCGGCGGGATGACGATGGTGGTCGGATACGGCTGCGTCGTCTGCGGCTGCGTCGTGGTCGGCACGGTCTCGGTCGTCTGCGCCGGATAGTCGGTCGTGGTCGGCGGGGTGTACGGGGCCTCGTAGGTGGGCACGGGCTGCACCGGAGCCGCCGGCGCCGTCGTGGTCGGGGCCGAGGAACGCGCCGCCTTCGAGGGGGTCGACGGTGCCGAGGAGGCCGGACCGCCCGCACTGGGGTTCACGGTGAACGACGGCACCGACCCGGAGTCCGACGGGGCGCACGCCACGACGGCCCCGAGGCCGAGAACGACGGCGCCCCCGGCGACGAACCGGCGGAACGCTCGGGTGCGCGGAATCACAGTGAATGTCATATGCAACATCCGACCGCATTTGCCCACGCATTGCAAGCCGCATCACGCCGGCGCGGTGCCGACCCGCTCCCACCGGTTCCCGGCGAACCGACCGACGACCGCGGCGCAGCGCAGCACCATGAACGCCGCCAGTCCGGACCAGATCCCCGCCAGCGCCCACCCGAAGGCGTACGAGAGCCAGATCAGCGGCAGGAAGCCCACGAGTGCCGACACCATCGTCGCCGTGCGCAGGTACGCCGCGTCCGCGGCCCCCGAGCACCCCGTCGAGCGCGAACACGACGCCCGCGACCGGGACCATGCCCACCAGGAACCACCACGGCACCGTCAGCGCCTCGAGGACGGAGGAGTCAGTCGTGAAGACGCCCGGAAGCGCACCGCTCAGGACCGCGAGGGCTGCGGCGATGGCGAGTGCGAACCCCGTCGACCACACGGTGACCCGGCGCCCCAGCGACCTGGCCCCGGACTTGTCGCCCGCCCCCAGCGCGGCGCCGACCAGGGTCTGCGCGGCGATGGCCAACGAATCCAGAACCAGCGCGACGAAGTTCCAGAGTTGCATCGCGATCTGGTGCGCGCCGACGTACTGGGCGCCCGCCCGGGCCGCCACGGCCCCGGCGGAGATGAAGCACACCTGGAACGACAGGCTGCGGACGATGAGGTCGCGTCCCAGGACCAGCTGGGCACGGATCAGGTCGGGCCGCAGGCGCAGCGAGGGCGCGGCCCGGACCAGCGCACCGAGGAACAGCAGTCCACTGACCACCTGGCCCGCGAGATTCGCCCACGCGGAGCCGACCAGCCCCAGTTCCGGCGCCCCGAGCCACCCGAACACGAGGACCGGGCACAGCACCGTCGACAGGCCGAGGCCCGCGAGGACGTACACGAGCGGGGCACGCGGTCGTTGTACGCCGCGCAGCCAGCCGTTACCTGCCATCGTGAGCAGGATCAACGGAATGCCGAAGGACGCGACCCGCAACCACGACTCGGCTGCCACGGCGATCTCGTCCCGCCCGGCGATGGCGCGGGTCACGGGACCGGCGAAGAGGTGGACCAGGGTGAGCAACCCACCGCCGACCAGCAGCGCCACCCAGGTGGCCTGGACGCCCTCGGTGACGGCACCGTCGGCGTCCCCTGCCCCGAACCGCCGCGCCGACCGCGACGTGGTGCCGTACGACAGGAACGTCAGCTGCGTCGACACGGTGGCGAGGATGAGGCCGCCGACCGCGAGCCCGGCCAGCGGCAGCGCGCCCAGTCGGCCGATGACGGCCGTGTCCCACAGCAGGTAGAGGGGCTCCGCGGCGAGAACGCCGAGGGCCGGGAGGGCCTGCCCGACGATTCGCCGGCCGAGACCCGACGGGACCGCCGGGGCGCTCACGTGTGGGCGAGGAACGCGGCGACGACGTCGTCGACGGTGCCGGCTGCGGAGTAGCCCGCCGCGAGGCGATGCCCGCCGCCGCCGAACCCGCGCGCGACCTCCGAGACGTCCACGTCGGCGCGGGCGCGCAACGACGCCGACCACTCGCCGCCGTCGCTCTCCTTGAACAGCGCCGCGACCTCGCAGTCGTCGGCCGTCCGCAACAGGTCGATCAGCGATTCCGCGGCGTCCCAGCCGAGCGGTCCGCGGTCGACGGCCCGGCACACCGAGTAGACCAGGCCCCGGCCGTCGAAGGCCTCGGGGACCGCAGTCGCGGACCCGAGCACGGCCGCGACCATCGAGAACCACGCACGCGGGTGGGTGTCCAGGAGATCGCGCGACAACTCGCGTCCCCGCGCCCCGGCGGCGAGCAGGCGGGCGGCCATGACGTGGCCCTGCGGCGACGACCAGCGGAACGATCCGGTGTCGGTGACCAAGCCGGCGTAGAGGCAATCCGCGGTCGGACCGTCCACCTCGACCCCGAGCGCGTCGATCACGGCCAGGACGAGCTCGGTCGTGCTGTTGGCGGCAGGGTCGATCAGGTCGACGGTGCCGAATCCCCCGTTCGTCGCATGGTGGTCGATCACGACGCGCACGGGATGGGCCAGGAACCGCTGCTCCAGGCCCGCGAGCCGCTCCGCGCTCGCGCAGTCCACCGCCACTGCCACGTCGGCATCGATCGGATCGGTGAAACCGTCTGCGCCGGCGAGGGACCCGATGCCCGAGGGGAGGTCGGGGCCGGGATGACTGACCGACACGTCCGCGCCGCGGGAGCGGAGCGCGCGGGCGAGCGCCAGGCCCGACCCCAGGGTGTCGGCGTCGGGGCGGACGTGGCAGTACACCGCCACGCGCGGCGCCCCGTGCAGCGCGGCCGCTACGGCCGCGACGGGGGATGCCGTCACCGCTCGTCCTCATCCGGGTCCGACCCCGGAACATCGTCGTCGTGCTTGTACGGATCCGCCTCGCCCGCGGGTTTCGCGTTCGCGGCGACGGCGGCGACCCGCTCGTCCTGCTCGCGCGCCTTCGCCAGCAGCGCCTCCATGGTGGCGACCGCGGCCGGGACACCGTCGAGCTCGAATCGCAGCGTGGGCGTGAACCGCACGCCGGTACCGGCGCCCACCTTGCTCCGGAGCTGCCCGCGGGCCTTCTCCAAGCCGGCGGCCGCCGCTTCGTAATCGGGCTCGACGTCCAGCGTGGGGCCCATGACGGTGTAGAAGACCGTCGCGTCGTGGAGATCGTTGGTCACCCGCGCGTCGGTCACGGTCACGTGATCGAGACGCGGGTCCTTGATGTCGTGCTCGATCGCCGTCGCGACGATCGCCGAGATCCGCTTGGCGAGCCGAGCGGCCCGTGCCGGGTCAGCCATGGCTGCTCCTTCCTCTACGCATCGAACGAAACAACCCCGTGGGACTGCGAGCATATATCGACGGGGTTTCGGCGGCTTCGGGGATGCGCCCATCGGACTCAGTCCTCGGGCCCCCAGAGCCGCCGGCGCACCGACAGCAACTCCACCTCGGGGTGGCCCGCCGCGGTGCGCTCGCACCGATCGAGGATCTCCCCGACGTGCGCGGCATCGGGACCGACGACGCCGACCCCGAGGATCGCGCGCCGATGCAGGTCCTGCGCGCCCACCTCGGCGGCGGACACGGAGAACCGCCGCAACTCGGCCAGGATCGGCTTGATCACCGATCGCTTGTGTTTGAGCGAATGCACATCGCCCAAGAGGAGATCTATCTCCAACGCACCTGTGAACATCTAACGGGCCACCCGGCCCGGGGGTTAGAGGGTTCCGGGCCGAGTGCGCACGCACCCGGCCCGGAACCGGTGACTAATCGCGGGCCTTCTCGACCAGCTCGTAGGTCTCGATCACGTCGCCGATCTTGATGTCGGAGTACGAGAGCGTCAGACCGCATTCGTAGCCCTCGCGGACCTCGGTCGCGTCGTCCTTCTCCCGCTTCAGCGAGGTGACCGTGAGGTTCTCCGCCACGACCGCCGAGTCGCGCAGCAGGCGCGCCTTCGCGTTGCGCCGCATGATGCCCGACTGGACCATGCAACCGGCGATGTTGCCCACCTTCGAGGACTTGAAGATCGCGCGGATCTCGGCCTGGCCGAGCTCCTTCTCCTCGTAGACCGGCTTGAGCATGCCCTTGAGCGCTGCCTCGACCTCGTCGATCGCCTGGTAGATCACCGAGTAGTACCGGATCTCCACGCCCTCGCGGTTGGCGAGCTCGGTGGCCTTGCCCTCCGCGCGGACGTTGAACGCGATGATGATCGCGTTCGACGCCGACGCCAGGTTGACGTTGGTCTCGGTGACGCCACCGACACCGCGGTCGATGACCCGCAGCTGCACCTCGTCGTCGACCTCGATCCCCAGCAGGGCCTCCTCGAGCGCCTCCACGGTGCCCGAGTTGTCGCCCTTGAGGATCAGGTTGAGCTGGCTGGTCTCCTTCAGCGCGGCATCCAGATCCTCCAGCGAGACGCGCTTGCGCGAGCGCGCGGCCAGGGCGTTGCGCTTGCGCGCCGCGCGCCGGTCCGCGATCTGCCGGGCGATGCGGTCCTCGTCGACGACCAGCAGGTTGTCGCCCGCGCCGGGTACCGACGTGAAGCCGATGACCTGCGCCGGACGCGACGGGGTCGCCTCGGTGATGTCGTCGCCGTTCTCGTCGACCATGCGGCGGACGCGGCCGTAGGCGTCGCCCGCGACGATCGAGTCGCCCACGCGCAGCGTGCCGCGCTGGATGAGCACGGTGGCGACGGGGCCGCGGCCGCGGTCGAGGTGCGCCTCGATGGCCACGCCCTGCGCGTCCATGTCGGGGTTCGCCCGCAGGTCCAGCGACGCGTCCGCGGTGAGCAGGACCGCCTCGAGCAGCTGCTCGACGTTGGTGCCCTGCTTGGCGGAGATGTCGACGAACATCGTGTCGCCGCCGTACTCCTCGGGAACCAGGCCGTACTCGGTGAGCTGCCCGCGGATCTTCTCCGGCTGCGCGCCCTCCTTGTCGATCTTGTTCACCGCCACCACGATCGGCACCTCGGCCGCCTGCGCGTGGTTGATCGCCTCCACCGTCTGCGGCATGACGCCGTCGTCGGCCGCGACCACGAGGATCGCGAGGTCGGTGGCCTTCGCACCGCGGGCACGCATAGCGGTGAACGCCTCGTGACCCGGGGTGTCGATGAACGTGATCAGCCGCTCGTTGCCCTCGAGCTCCGTGAGCACCTGGTAGGCACCGATGTGCTGCGTGATACCGCCGGCTTCGCCCTCGCGGACGTTCGCCTTGCGGATCGTGTCGAGCAGTCGGGTCTTACCGTGATCGACGTGGCCCATGACGGTGACCACCGGCGGACGGTATTCGAGGTCCTCCTCGCCGCCCTCGTCCTCGCCGTAGGTGAGGTCGAAGCTGTCGAGCAGCTCGCGGTCCTCGTCCTCGGGGCTGACGACCTGGACGACGTAGTTCATCTCCTCGCCCAGCAGAACGAGGGTCTCCTCGTTCACCGACTGGGTCGCGGTGACCATCTCACCCAGGTTGAACAGCGCCTGGACCAGCGATGCCGGGTTCGCGTCGATCTTCTCCGCGAAGTCGCTCAGCGACGCGCCGCGGGCGAGACGGATCGTCTCCCCCTGGCCGCGCGGCAGCCGGACGCCACCGGCGATCGGCGCCTGCATGTTCTCGTACTCGGCGCGTTTCGCCCGCTTCGACTTGCGGCCGCGACGCGGAGCGCCACCGGGCCGGCCGAACGCACCCGCTGTGCCGCCGGGACGGCCACGACCGCCGCCACCGGGACGACCGCGGAAACCGCCTGCGGGAGCACCGGTTCCGGTACCACCGCCGGGCCCGCCGCGGTAGCCGCCGCCACCGCCGCCGGGACGACCGCCCGGGCCGCCACGACCACCGGGGCCGGGACGGCCCTGTGAGGCCGGACGCGCGGCGCGCGCGGGCATCGCACCCGGATTCGGGCGCGGGGGCATGCTGCCGGGGCTGGGACGCGGGCCACCGGGTCCGGCGGCCGGACGTGCGCCGCCCTGCGGGCGCGGACCACCCTGGCCGGGCGTGGGTCGACCGCCCTGCGGACGGGGGCCGCCCTGACCTGGCGCGGGGCGTCCGCCCTGCGGGCGCGGTCCACCCGGGCCCGGCTGCGGACGCGGGGCGCGCTCGACGGGGGCCTGCGAGGAGAACGGGTTGTTGCCGACCTTCGGCGTGCGTGGACCGGGCTTCGGGCCGGCCGGACGCGGGCCCGGGCGTGCCGACGGTGCCGACGGACGGGCCTCGGGGGCCGCCGGCACCGCGCTCGCGGCAGGGGCGGCCGGTGCCGCGGGAGTCGGCTTCGGCTCCGGAGCGGCCGGCGCCGGGGCCGCGGGACGCGGACCCGGGCGGGCCGACGTTGCGCGGGGTGCATCGGCTGCGGGGGCCGCCGGTGCGGCGGTGCTCGCGGCCGCGGGGCCGGGCTTCTTCTTGGCCGGGGCGGGCCCCGGCTTCGCGGCACCGTCGGACTTCGATCCGTACGATTCGCGCAGGCGTCGCGCCACGGGTGCTTCCACTGTGGACGACGCGGACTTCACGAACTCGCCCTGCTCACTGAGCCGAGCGAGGACTTCCTTGCTGGTGACACCGAGCTCTTTAGCCAACTCGTGCACGCGGGCCTTGCCTGCCACTACTCTCCTCATCTGCGAGGTCGAGGGCGTTGCAGGTCCCGCCGACCTCGGTTAGTAACTCCGATTGCCGTTCATCGCTGGTGCTTCACGGTGTGCTCATGTCTTCAGCTCGATTCCTTCATCTCCGAGTAGGTCGGCCTTGGAAAAGACCGACCGCCTTCAGACCGCTCATAATCATAGCGCGTCCTGGCAAATCCGTTTCACCTCAGGTCACGGAACCGGTCCCGGGTGGCGACGCCGCCCTCCTTCTTCAGGTGCCGACCGAAGGACGCCGTGACGAAGTCCGGATCAGTGGCCATCACCGCTTCGTACAACGGCGCGGTGTCGGCCAGGCGATGGACCTTTGCGTTCGCCTCGGCGAGGCTGGGTAGGACGGCATGGATGGACCTTCTCTGCGGATCAGGCGCACCGGATCCGATGCACGACCTCTGCGGGAGAGGTCGCCCTCGCATGCACACCTAGCCTAGCCTAAATCATTGCCATGCCTCAGGTTCCCTGACCCGGGGAGCCCGCAGGGCCGCCGGAAGGCGCCACGCTTCCGCGCCGCCTCGAGGCAGGCCGGGTCGTCGTGCAGCCACGCTCCGCGGCCGGGCAGCCGGTGCCGGTCGTCGCGGACCAGGTGCGGCGGACCGTCGGACCCGTCGGCCGGCGGGAGCGCGACGAAGCGCACCAGCTCCCGCGCCGGAGCTCGGCGCCGGCACCCGACGCAGGTGCGGACGGGCTCGCTCACTGCGCGTCGCCGGCGGTCTCCGCATCGGAGCGGATGTCGATGCGCCACCCGGTGAGCCGCGCGGCGAGGCGGGCGTTCTGCCCCTCCTTGCCGATGGCCAGCGACAGCTTGAAGTCCGGGACCACGACGCGGGCGGCCTTCTCCTTGGCGTCGACCACCGTCACCGACACCACCGACGACGGCGACAGCGCGTTGCCCACGAACACCGCCGGGTCGTCGTCGTGCGCGATGATGTCGATCTTCTCGCCCTCGAGATCGCTCATCACGTTCCGCACGCGCTGGCCCATCGGGCCGATGCAGGCCCCCTTGGCGTTGAGGCCGGGCACCGAGGTGCGCACCGCGATCTTCGAGCGGTGCCCCGCCTCCCGCGCGACCGAGGTGATCTCGACGCTGCCGTCGGCGATCTCCGGGACCTCGAGCGCGAACAGCTTCTTCACGAGGTTCGGATGGGTGCGCGAGAGCGTGATCTGGGTGCCGCGCTGGCCCCGGCTGACGCCGACGACGTAGAACTTCATCCGGTCGCCGTGGCCGTAGGTCTCGCCCGGCACCTGCTCCGCGGGCGGCAGCAGACCCTCGTGGCCCTCGCGCTCCCCGCCGATCCGCACGACGACGAAGCCGCGCGCCGCAGCGCGGGCGTCGGCCTGCACCACGCCGGAGACGACCTCGCCCTCGTAGACGGCGAACTCGCCGAAGGTGCGGTCGTTCTCGGCGTCGCGCAGCCGCTGGGTGATCAGCTGCCGCGCCGAGTCCGCCGCGATGCGGCCGAAGCCCTCGGGGGTGTCGTCCCACTCGGTGATGACGTTGCCGTCGGCATCGAGCTCCTGGGCGAGGACCTTCACCTCGCCGGTGCGGCGGTTGACGTCGATGCGGGCGTGCGGCTCGTGGCCGTCGGTGTGCTTGTACGCGGTGAGCAGCGCGACCTGGATGGCCTCGATCACGGTATCGACGGAGATGTCCTTCTCCGCCTCGATCGCCCGCAGGGTCGCCATGTCGATGTTCATCTAGTCCTCTTCTCCGGCGTTCGCGCCGCTCTCGTCGGTCAGGTCCTCCGGTTCGGCACCCGACTGCACGCGCCCGGGCGTGATGCCCGAGAGCTCGATCTCCTTGGGGTTGGGCTTGCGGAACTCGACGCGCGCCGCGGCCGCCGCCACATCGGCGAGCGCGAGCGCACGCGTCGTCGGGGCGGCTCCCTTGACGCCAGGCAGGACGACGGTGACCGTCTCCTCGCCCTCGGCGAGGGGGCCGATGCGGGCGAGCAGATTCGTGCCGTCGGCCAACTCGATGGCGGCCTGCCGACCGCGGGCGCGGCGCCAGTGGCGCGGCTCGGTCAGGGTCGCTCGGCGCCCGGCGTGGTGACCTCGAGGGTGAAGGCCTGCGCGCCGAAGACCTCGTCCGCTTCGTCGACGGCGGCGGAGAGGGTGCGCGCGACCTCGGCCAGGCCGTCGAGTGTGGGCCCGGCGTCGCTGTCCACGATCACGGTGATGGACGACTTCGGTCCCGCGTTGTTGATCTTCACGCCCTCGAGGTCGAGACCCGCTGCGTCCAGGTGAGGCGCGATGACGGCTCTCACCGCCGCTTCGTCGTATGCCATACGCGCCTCCCTGTGAAATTGTCACCGGGCATCCCCCGGTGTCGAACGCTCACGACCAGTGTACCCGGGCATCGTGATTAGACTCGCCCCGTGATCGCGCAACGGCCGCACCGCGGCATAGACCGACGCACCGCGTTGACGACCGTCCTCGTCGCCGGCGGCGCCCTGGCGGGCGGCGCCCTCGCCGGGTGCACCACTCCGGAGGACCGAGCCGACGATCCGCAGGCGGTCCGCCTGCAGGCAGCGGCGGCACAGGCCCAGGACGACGCGGACGCTGCCCGCGGCCTCGCCGTCCTCGACGGCGCCGTGGCGCCACAGCTGCGGCTCATCGCGGACCAACGCATTCAGCACGCGGCCGCGTTGTCGGACGAGTTGTCGCGCTACGTCCAGCGCACCACCTCGGTGACCGCGGCACCGTCGTCCACCTCCGCAACGCCCGCGCCGCTGACCCGACAGTCACTGGTGGAGCAGCTCGCCCGCTCGGCAAAGGCGGCGAGCGACGCCGCGGTGGCGGCGGACGGCTACCAGGCGGCTCTGCTCGGATCCGTCGCCGCGGCGACGCGCGTGCACGCCGAGGTGGTGCTCGGATGACCCCGTCGCAGGAGGCCGTGAGCGCCGCGATCGCGGCCGAGCACTCGGCCGTCTACCTCTACGGCATCGTCGAGGCGTTCGCCGCGCCCACCCGCAGGGCCGAGATCGCGAAGTACACCGCCGAGCACCGCGCCCAGCGGGACGCGCTGATCGGGGTGCTGAGCGCCGCCGGCGTACAGAGCCCCGTCGCGGCCGCGGCCTACACGCCGCCCGAGCCCGTCACCGACCCCGTCTCGGCCGCGAAGGTGGCCGTCGTGATCGAGGACGACAGCGCCGCCGCGCACCGGGCCGTGCTCTCCCACGGCGACGGCGACGGCGTCCGGCACCTCGGCACGACGGGGCTCGGCGCCGCCGCCGTCCGCGCCGCGCGCTGGCGCGTCGCGCTGGGAACCTCGCCGGTCACAGCCCCGTTCCCCGGCATCCGGAGCTGACGTCCGGTCGTACGTCCCTAGACTGGACGGATGACGTCCAACGATCCGCAGCAGTCCGGCGATGGTACGTACGACCCGACGGTGATCCGCCCCGTCGAGCCCGCACCACCCGCGCCCGACCTGACGAAGCGGGACGACGACGCGACGCAGATCGCGAATCCCGTCATCGATGGCGACGCCGCGACCACCGTGCACAACACCGCGACACCCGATCCGTACGCGGCGCCGGAGCCGTATCCGGCACCGTCGAACCCGTATGCCGCACAGCCGGATCCGTACGCGGCACCGTCGAACCCCTACGCCGCGCAACCGGACCCGTACGCGGCGCCCCCGCAGTACCCGGGTCCGCAGCAGTACCCCGGACAGCAGGGCTTCGGACAGCAACCTTTCGGGCAGCAGTTGCCGGGTTACCCCGCGTACCCGGGTCAGAACGCGCCCGGGTTCCCGGGCTATGGGCAGCCTATGCAGACGGGGACGAACGGCCTGGCGATCGCGTCCTTGATCTGCGGCGTCGTCTCGATGGTGCTGTTCTGCTTCTGGGGTGCCGGACTGCTCGTCGCTATCCCAGCGGTCGTCATGGGAGTCCTGGCGATGAAGCAGATCCGGCTCTCGGGTCAGGAGGGCCACGGTATGGCACTGGCCGGCGTCATCACCGGAAGCATCGGCCTGGTGATCTCGCTTTGCTACCTCATCCTGGTGATCATCGGACTGACGCTCTCCTGACCGCCGACCCGAACAACCTATTGAGGCGTTCTGCGACCTGGGTGTCACAGAACGCCTCAAATGTTTGCCCGACGGGATCCTCAGCGGCCGCCCGTGCGTCCAATGGGTATGGGGATCCGCACGAGTCAATTGACTCCCGTACTGAGTCCGTACGAGATCCGCGCGCGGTATCAGCAGGTCGTGCGCGGGGTGCGCATGCCGACGGGCCGACAGGTCACGTTCCGAGACCGGTTGGATGCCGCCATGTTGCTCTACCCGCGCGGAGTCTTCTGCGGGTGGACCGCTGCGGCGTTGCACGGCGTGGCCTTCTGCGCGGACAAACCAATCGAGATCTGGCTGCCGGAGCACAAGCAGCGCCAGGGACTGATCATCCGCACGGGCGCCCTGCCGCGCGAGGACATCATCGAATCCGGCGGGCTCAGGTACACCACCGCCGTCCGCGGACTGATCGACATCGGGCGGTTCGCTCCTGGTGACGAGGCGATAGCGGGCATGGACCAGTGCCTGCGCATCGGCGACGACGGCCGGAGCGCCACCACCCGCGCAGCCGCTCTCGAGTACCTCGACGCGCATCGCCATCTGCATCGATCGCGCCGCGTACGGGCGGCGCTCGCCGAGACCGACGGTCGCGCCGAATCCCCGCCGGAGACACATACGCGCCTGTTGCTGCATCGCGACGGCCTGACGATGTTCGTGCCGCAGCGGATCGTCGCCCGCGGACGCTTCCGGTTGGACCTGGGGGCCGACGAATACCGAGTAGCGGTGGAGTACGACGGCCGGGACCACGCCGATCCTGACCAGCAGAGCCTCGACGTGGCCCGCCGCAACACCCTGCGCCACGACTACGGCTGGGAGGTGCTGCCGGTGACCGCAGCGATTCTTGCGAGCCGCGGCGGCGATCTCCTGCGCCAGGTGCGCTCCGCACTCCAGGAGCGCGGCTGGGAGGCTGCAGCCTGAGCGAGTTCTCAAGGCGTTCTGCGACGGGCGATTCGCAGAACGCCTCGAAAGCTGTTCTCCCCTACCGGGCGGCGGCCACGATCTCCGCGGCGGCGTCGGCCACCGGGACCTCGCGGGACTCGCCGGTGAGGCGATCGCGGAGCTCGACGACGCCGTCGGCCCAGCCGCGGCCGACGACGACCACGGTGGGCACGCCGATCAGCTCGGAATCCTTGAACTTGATACCGGGCGAGGCCTTGCGGTCGTCGAGGAGCACCTGCAGGCCGGCCGCGTCCAGCTCGGCGGCCAGCGACTCGGCGCCCGTCCAGGCGCCCTCGTCCTTGTTCGCGATCACGACGTGCACGTCGAACGGGGCGATGCCCTTGGGCCAGCGCAGACCCTTGTCGTCGTGCTGCTGCTCCGCGATGACGGCGACGAGGCGCGAGACGCCGACACCGTACGAGCCCTGCGTGAGGCGCACGGGCTTGCCGTTCTCGCCGAGCACGTCGATCTCGAAGGCGTCGGTGTACTTGCGGCCCAGCTGGAAGATGTGGCCGATCTCGATGCCGCGGGCCGACTTGAGCACGCCGTTGCCGTCGGGCGACGCGTCGCCGTCGCGGACCTCGGCGGCCTCGATGGTGCCGTCCGGCGTGAAGTCCCGGCCCGCGGTGAGGTTCACGACGTGCTGCCCCTGCGCGTCGGCGCCGGTGATCCAGGCGGTGCCGGTCACCACGCGCGGATCGACGAGGTAGCGGACCTCGTTCTCCAGCAGTGCCTTCGGGCCGATGTAACCCTTGACGAGGAACGGGTACTTCGCGAAGTCGCCGTCGTCCAACAGCGCCACCTCGGTGGGCTCCAACGACGCCTCGAGGCGCTTGAAGTCCACCTCCCGGTCGCCGGGCACGCCGACGCCGAGAAGCTCCCAGTCCCCACCGGGGGCGCGGGTCTTGACCATGACGTTCTTGAGGGTGTCCCCCGCGATCACCTCGCGGCCGAGGACGGAGGCACCGTCGGCCCCCTGGTTGGCCCAGGCGACGAGCGTGTCGATCGTGGGGGCGTCGGGGGTGTCGTAGACCTGCGCGGCGGGCAGCCCGTCGAGCGGGATCGCCGGCGGCGCGGGCGTGACCACGGCCTCCACGTTCGCCGCGTAGTCCGACTCGGTCGAGTGCACGTAGGTGTCCTCGCCGACCTCGCTCACCGCGAGGAACTCCTCGGAGGCGCTGCCGCCCATGGCGCCGGACGTCGCGGAGACGATGACGTGTTCGACGTTCAGGCGCGCGAAGATCTGCTGGTACGCCGCGCGATGCTTGGCGTACGCCTCGGCCAGACCCTCGTCGGAGGTGTCGAAGCTGTAGCTGTCCTTCATCACGAACTCGCGGCCGCGGAGGATGCCGGCGCGGGGCCGCTCCTCATCGCGGTACTTGGTCTGGATCTGGTACAGGATGACCGGCAGATCCTTGTACGAGTTGTACTCGCCCTTCACGGTGAGGGCGAAGATCTCCTCGTGAGTGGGGCCGAGCATCATGTCGGCGCCCTTGCGGTCCTTGAGCCGGAACAGGCTCATCCCGTACTCGGTCCACCTGTTCGTGGCCTCGTAGGGCTCCCGTGGCAGCAGCGCGGGCAGCAGGATCTCCTGGCCGCCGATGGCGTTCATCTCCTCGCGCACGACCTGTTCGACGTTCCGCAGCACCCGCAGGCCCAGCGGCAGCCAGGAGTAGACGCCGGGGGCGATGCGCCGCACGTAGCCGGCGCGGACGAGCAGCTTGTGGCTGGGAACCTCGGCGTCGGCCGGGTCGTCGCGGAGGGTGCGCAGGAACAGCTGGGAGAATCGGGTGATCACGACCGCATAGCTTAGTGTGCCCAGTGTGCTGATCCTGCTTCCCCCGTCCGAAACCAAAGCCGGCGGCGGCTCCGGCGCCCCGCTCGACCTGGCGGCCCTCACCTTCCTCGCTCACCGCGACCCGCGAGCGGCTCGTCGAGGCTCTCGTGGCGGTCTCCCGGGACGACGGTGCCGCCCGCGCGGCCCTCGGCCTGTCCGAGGGGCAGACGGACGAACTCGAGCGCAACCGCGCGCTCCGTAGCGCGCCCACCCGGCCGGCGATCGAGCAGTACACGGGAGTGCTCTACGACGCCCTCGACGTGCGCGGGTTGACGAAGGCGCAGCGCGCGAAGGCCGACGCCCGCCTGGCCGTCGGATCGGCGCTGTTCGGAGTGGTCGGCGCCGAGGACCCGATTCCCGCGTACCGGCTGTCGTCGGGCTCGAAGCTGCCCGGGCTCGGGACGCTCGCGGCGCAATGGAAACCCGACCTCGCCGACGCGCTTGCCGACGCCGACCGCGGCCTCGTCGTGGACCTGCGATCCGGCGGCTACGCCGCGCTCGGGAAGGTGCCGGGCGCGGTCACGGCCACCGTCGTCACGGAGAAGCCCGATGGTTCCCGCGCCGTGGTCTCGCACTTCAACAAGCACCACAAGGGCCTGCTGGCGCGGGCGCTGGTGATCAGCCGAGCGGAGCCCGGCGACGCCAGGGCCGTGGTGAAGGTCGCGGCGAAGGCCGGTCTGCGCGCGGAACTCACCTCCCCCACTGAGGTCACCATCGTCACCGCCGGCTGACGACCGCCGGTTGCGCGCGCCCTTCGGGTGAACGCGCTGGTGCGGGCGCGGGAAACCGAATCCGGCTTCGTATCGCCACGCAGCCGTGGATTCACCCCGCGGGCGTCTCAGTCCTCGTCGAGACGGTGCCGCCGGGCCCGGCTCACCCGGTCGGCCTGGGAGGACGACGCCGGGTGGTGCATGCCGTCGGGCTCCGGCGCGGCGTGCCGGCCACCGGCGCGGGGGGCGTCGGGGACGAACTGCCGCTGCGGCTCCTGGGGCGCCTGAGCGGGGTGCTGCGGGCGCGGCACGGGTTGACTGGGCCTGTTGATCTGGCCGCTCGGCCGTGGCATCGGCTGGCTCGGACGCCGGACCGGGCCACTGGGACGCTGTACGGGCCCGCCCGGGCGCTGCATCGGCCGACTCTGCCGGTACTGCTGGTTCGGCGCGTACTGCTCGCCGGGCGCGGGCCGGGGCGGCTGGTAGTTCTGCTGCGGCGCCGGCTGCTGAGGCGGGACCGGCGGACGCTGGAGGTCGGCGCTCTCGCGCTGGATCGGCCCCGACGGCCGGGCCACGCCGGCGAGGTCGTCGCCGGGCTGCGAGGTCCGACGGGGCAGCGGGTCGCTCGGGTGCGAGTAGGCCTGCTGCGGCGAGTACGGTTCCGAGCGCTGCTGCGGTTCCGGTCGCGGCGGGGCGGGCCGCTGAGCGGCCTGCGGGCGCGCCGTCGGCACGGCCTGCGTCGGCGGCTGCGGATCCCGCGCTCCGGCCTGCTCCATGTCGGACCGCTTGATCGCGCGGAATCGGTCGGTGAAGTACACCGGCTCCGGATCGCCGGGCTCCTCGTTGTACGCACGATCGAAGTCCTCGCGACGCACCGCCGGGAACGATCCCGACGTGACATCGCCCTCGATCGGCTCCCAATCGTCGTCGACATCGTCGGTCTCCTCGAACGCCTGCGCCGGGAACGACGTCGACGGGATCGAACCACCCGACTTGTTGGATTCCTGCGCCGCGGCCCTCGGCCACCTCCTCCGGGGTGAACCGCATGAAGGGCACCACCACCAGGCCGGCGAGGATGAGGATCACCGCACACGCGATGAACGCCAGGCCGTACCCGGACGCGAGCGCGCTGCGCTGCGCTTCGTTGAGCATCTCGTGGGTGATGTCACCCTTGGTGGGACCGCCCTCCTTCATGATCCGGGAGGTCACCACGACCTGGACAGAGGCGAGTCCGACGATGCCGCCGATGTTCTGGCACACCTCGACCAGGGCCGACATCGGCCCGGTTTCCGACGGCCGGACACCGGCGAGGGCGCAGATCGGCAGCGGGATCATCGCGAACCCCACGCCGAGGCCGATGAGGAACACCGGAAGGCCGATGTAGGGGAAGTAGCTGACCTCAGAAGGGTCGCGGGTCATGAGCGTCGGGACGTAGATGCAGGGCAGGAACACGATGACGCCGCCGATGGCGACCAGCCAGCGCGCCTGCCACTTCAGCGCGAGCTTCGACGAGATGGGAGCCGCGATACCCATGCCCACGGCGAACGGGATCAACGCGACACCGGACTGCAATGGCGTGTACCCCAGCACCTGCTGGAACGTGAGCGCCACGTAGAAGCCGAGCGTCGGGATGAGCGCGCCGCAGACCAGGATCGCGATCATGGCGGCCACGCGGTTCCGGTTGCGGAAGAGCGAGAACGGCAGGATCGGGTTCTTGGCGGTGCGCTCCACCACCAGGAACGAGACCAGGCAGACCACACTGATCGCGGCCGCGATGTAGACGCTGACGCCCTGCCAGTGGACCTCCGGGCCCATCGTCAAGGTGTAGACGCCCGCGACGCAACCGGCGACCGCGAGGAACGCACCCTTGACGTCGAGCGCGTGCCGACGCTCGGCCATCGACTCCTCGAGCGCGATCACGGCGCCGATGATGCAGACGATGCCGACCGGCACGTTGATCCAGAACACGAAGCGCCAGTCCCACGTGGCGAGCAGGCCGCCCGCGACCAGACCCGCGACGGAGCCCAGCCCCGCCATCGCGCCGAAGATGGCGAACGCCTGGTTGCGCGCCTTACCCGGCGCGAACGTGGTCGCGATCAGCGCCAGCGCGGTGGGACAGGCCACGGCCGCGAACAGGCCCTGACCCGCGCGCGCCGCGAGCAGCCAGGCCTCGTTGGTGGCGAAACCCGTGAGCAGCGACGCCAGTGTGAAGCCCGCGACGCCGAAGATGAACATGCGTTTCCGGCCGAAGGTGTCACCCAACCTGCCGCCGAGCAGCATGAACCCGCCGAAAGTGACGGCGTACGCACCGAACACCCAGATCTTCGCGGCGTCGGACAGGTGCATGGCGTCCTGGATCCGCGGCAGCGCGACGAACACCACCGTGCCGTCGAGCACGGCCAGGAACATCATCCCGGACAGGACCACGATGGCGACGCCGAGAGCGCTGCCCTTGACGCGGTACGTCTGCGCCGGGCTGCCGGGTGCCATCGTTGAGGTCATGGGGTCCGAGACTACCGGGTGATAGAAGGTGCCCGGAAATCGTTCGCGGTGACAATTGGGTCACAAGTTACTGAAGTGACAAGATTTACGTGCGGATCACACCGATCTCTCAGGCACGTTCATGCAGCCCACAGCATGGATCAAGTGGCCGCCGCCGACCGGATTCCACCCGAAAGTCACAATCCCGACGACACGCCCGCAAAGCCAGCCACGGTACCCACAACGAGGACCGCGGGGGCTTCACTTCGGCGGCCGCAGCGTCGGCGGCGATGCTCGCGAGGGTGCCGCGCACGGTGCGCTGCCCGCCCGTGGTCGCACTCTCGACGACGGCGGCCGGGGTGTCGGCGGACCGTCCGCCCGCCATCAGGGCGTCGGCGATCACGCCGAGCCGCTCGACGGCCATCAGCACCACGACGGTGCCGCGCAGGCGACCGAGCGCGTCCCAGTCGACCAGACTGTCGGGATGCCCCGGGGCCACGTGCCCCGACACGACGACGAACTCGTGGGTCACGCCGCGGTGCGTCACCGGGATGCCGGCCGCCGACGGCGCGGCGATCGAGCTGGTGATGCCGGGGACCACCGTCACGGGGATGCCCGCCTCCGCGAGCGCCTCGAGCTCCTCGAACCCGCGGCCGAACACGTACGGGTCGCCGCCCTTGAGCCGCACCACGAACTTGCCCTCGCGCGCGCGGTCGATGAGCACCTGATTGATGGCCTGCTGCGCCATCGCGCGGCCGTAGGGCACCTTGGCGGCGTCGATCACCTCGACGCCCGGCGCGAGCTCGGCGAGAAGACGGGGCGGGGCCAGACGGTCCGCCACCACCACGTCCGCGAGGCCGAGCAGCGACCGGCCGCGCACCGTGATGAGGTCCGGGTCGCCCGGTCCCCCGCCCACCAGGGCGACGCCCTCCGGCTTGCGCGCGGCCGCCTCAGCGCCGCCGCCGGTCCCACCCGTGAGGACGGAGCGGACGGCGTCGCGGACGGCGGCGGACCGTCGGTGATCCCCGGACGCGAGGACGCCCACCTGGAGCCCGTCCGTGGCGAACGTGGCGGGGGTGACGGCCGTACCCTCGCGGGCCAGATCCGCCCGGACGCAGAACGTGCGCTGCACCTCCGCCTCGGCGACCACCGCCGCGTTCACGGTGGGGTCGTTCGTGGCGGCCAGAACGTACCAGGCGCCGAGCAGGTCGCCGGACGCGTAGGCGCGCCTGTGCCAGACGATGCAGGGCGTCGATTCGACCGCGGGCGTCGCCTCGGGGGCCACCACGTGGATGTCCGCGCCGGCCGCGAGCAGGACGGGCAGGCGCCGCTGGACGACCGTGCCCGCCCCCACGACGACGACACGACGCCCCCGCAGATCCAGACCGACGAGGTAGGGATCTGCGGGGGCGTCGTTGCTGTTCATTCCGCTCAGCTTAGTGAGCGGCCGGAGTCGCTACGCGCGCGGCTCGGCGTGCTCGGTGGGCGTGTGGATGATGTCGTAGTACACGGCCTTGTTCGACGCCTCGGGGTACACGCGGTACGTGAACTCCTTCTCGGTCAGCTTCGTGACCTCGACCTTGCGGGTGAATTGGACCTTGCCGCTCTTGTCCTTGGCGACCAGGGTGCGCGACGTGCCGTCGGCCGAGACCGACCAGTCGCCCTGCATCTTCGGCTTGTCGTCCAGCGTGTACATGGTGAAGGTGCCGTCCTTCTTGTAGTAGGCGTTGCCCACGTAGTTCTTGACGGCATCGTCGGTCAGCTTGACGGAGGCGCCCTTCTCGTTCTTGGCGCCGGTGGTCTCCCACGCGGTGGCGGCGAGCACGGCGCTCGGGGTGCCGGCCTTCACGGGGGTGGGCTTGGCGGCGGACGACTTGGCGGAGGCGCTGGCCGAGGAGGACTGCTTCGCGGACGGCTTGGCCGACGAGCTGGCCTTGGCGGAGGAGGAGGGCGAACCGGGGGCCGCGTAGGAGCCGGCGGCGCAGGCGGAGGTGGCGACCACAGCGGCGGCGGCGAAGGTGACGGAGACGAGCTTGATCGAGGAGTGCATGAAGCTTTTGTACAGGACCTTCTCAGGCAGCGCGAGGCCGATGCTCAGGGTGAGACGAATTCCTCACACAGGCCCCTGACCTGCGCCTCTCCAGTCGCGGCCATGCGTGAAGATGCAGACCGAAATCGCATCAGTACACATCCGGCATAGCGCTTCCGCCGGTGTCCGAGGACCCTCGGTGGCATGATCGGCGAGATGACCGCACGATCGGCACGACCGGGCTCGCCGCGGGCGCTCCGCGACCAGAACCGCGACCGCATCATCGCCGCCCTCCGCGTGCACGGCCGGCTCGCGCAGGCGGAGCTCGCGCGCGAGACCGGGCTCGCGCCGGCGACGGTCTCGAACATCGTCCGCGAGATGTCCGACACGGGCGACGTCCATGTCACGGCGGACGGCGGCCGCCGCAAGACCATCCGCCTGGCACGCAAGACGGGGTACGTCGTGGGGATCGACTACGGGCACCGCCACATCACCGCAGCTGTCAGCGACCTCTCGCACGAGATCCTCGCGGAGCAGCGCATCGTTGACCGGATCGTCGACCGCGGACGAGGGAATGGCCGCGGCGGCGCGCCTCACGACGAGCGCCCTCGCCGCCGCCGGCGCGGACCGCTCCGAGATCGTCGGCGCGGCGCTCGGTCTGCCCGCGCCGATCGAGCGGACGACCCATCGCGTCGGGTCGCCGTCGATCCTCCCGGGATGGGTGGGGGTCGACGCGGGCGCGCTCGCGACCGACGCACTCGACCTCCCGGTCACCGTGTCCGTCGACAACGACGCGAACCTCGGCGCACTCGCCGAGCGCCGCTGGGGCGCCGGCATGAACACGTCCGACCTGGTCTACCTGAAGCTGTCCGAAGGGGTCGGCGCCGGGCTGATCATCGACGGCCGCCCCTACGCGGGGATCACCGGCACCGCGGGCGAGATCGGGCATACGACCGTCGACGAGTTCGGCGACGTCTGCCGCTGCGGCAATCGAGGGTGCCTCGAGACTCTCGTCTCGGCGCGCCGGGTCGCCGCGCTCCTCGCGGAGACCGCGGGCGAGGAACTCACCATCGCCGAGATCGTCGACCGCGCGCGACTGGGGCACCGCGCGTACCGGCGTGTGCTGGAGGACGTGGGTCGGCAGGTGGGCCGGTCCCTGGCCGACGTGTGCAGCGTCTTCAATCCCGAGCTGATCATCCTGGGCGGAGAGCTCGCGCAGGCGTCGGCGATCCTGATCCCCGCGATCCAACAGATGGTCAACCGGTGCGGCGTCCCCTCCGCCGCCGACGCCGCGCGGATCGTGCCCGCCAAACTGGGCGCGCGCACGCACGTACTCGGGGCGATCGCCCTCGCGCTGGCGGATGTGCGCACTTAGATGTTCAAGAAGTGAACGTAATCGCGGAAAGATTCCGCCAAATCAGTCGATAACTCTTCCGACTGCAACGGCCTGCCTATTCACTGTGAGCCACGTCACTGCATCGGGCACACGCAGCCCGGTGGGCCCCTCGGAAGGATCGACATGGAATCTGGCGCTATTCCCAACCAGCCGTCGGTGTTCGGCGACGACGAACAATCGGCTGGCAAACGCATTGTTCTGATCGCCTCCGTCGCCGCGATGGGAGGTCTCCTCTTCGGCTACGACAGCGCGGTCATCAACGGTGCCGTCAAGGCGATCGAGCAGGACTTCGAGGTCAAGGGCGCGGTGCTCGGCTTCGCCGTGGCCTCGGCACTTCTCGGCGCCGCCGGGGGCGCGATGTCGGCGGGCCGCATCGCCGACCGGATCGGTCGCCTCCGCGTGATGCAGATCGCCGCGGTCCTGTTCCTCGCGAGCGCGATCGTCACGGGCCTCGCCCCCGAGATCGTCACCCTGGTGATCGGCCGCGTCGTCGGCGGTGTCGGCGTCGGCATCGCATCGGTGATCGCGCCCGCCTACATCGCGGAGACCTCGCCTGCGCGGATCCGCGGCCGCCTCGGTTCCCTGCAGCAGCTCGCCATCGTGCTCGGCATCTTCCTCTCGCTGCTCGTCGACTACGTGCTCGCGGAGCTGGCGGGCGGAGCGAACGAGCCCCTGTGGTTGGGCATGGACGCCTGGCGGTGGATGTTCCTCTCGATGGCCGTGCCGGCGGTCGTCTACGGCGTCCTCGCCACGACGATCCCCGAGTCGCCCCGGTACCTGGTGGCGACCCACAAGCTGCCCGAGGCGCGGCGCGTGCTCACGCTGCTGTTCGGCGAGAAGAACCTCGAGATCACGATCACCCGCATCCAGGAGAGCCTGCGGGGCGACGAGAAGCCGTCGTGGAAGGACCTCAAGAGCCCAGGCGGCCGCATCTACCCCATCGTCTGGGTCGGCCTCCTCCTGTCGGTGTTCCAGCAGTTCGTGGGCATCAACGTGATCTTCTACTACTCGAACATGCTCTGGCAGGCCGTGGGCTTCGAGGAGTCGCAGTCGTTCCAGATCAGCGTGTTCACCTCCGTGGTGAACATCGCGACCACCGTCGTCGCGATCCTGCTGGTCGACAAGGTGGGACGCAAGCCACTGCTCCTCGTCGGGTCGACGGGCATGGCCGCGACGCTCGCGACGATGGCCCTGTGCTTCAGCACCGCCACCGAGGCGCCCAACGCCGCCGGCGAGATGGTTCCGCACCTCGAGGGTGCGTGGGGTCCGATCGCTCTGGTCGCGGCGAACCTGTTCGTCGTCTTCTTCGGCATGAGCTGGGGGCCGGTCGTCTGGGTCCTCCTGGGCGAGATGTTCCCCAACCGGATCCGCGGCGCGGCGCTGTCCCTCGCCGCGGCCGGGCAGTGGGCGGCCAACTGGCTGATCACCGTCTCGTTCCCGGAGCTCGCGGACGTCTCACTGGTCTTCGCCTACGCGATGTACGCCACGTTCGCCCTCCTGTCGGGGCTCTTCGTCTCGAAGTACGTCAAGGAGACCAAGGGCATGTCCCTCGAGGACATGGACTCTGCCGTCGGAATAACCCACCCGAAGACCCCCTCCTGACCGTGCGGACGGGGCGCAGCGCGCCCGGCGCCCCGTCCCGCACCCGAATCCGCCCAGCGCCCGTCCAGCCCCCGCACTCGCATCGACCACCCACCGGAGCCCTGTCATGCCCCTTCCCGGCCACCCCCTGCCCGAAAACGGCCCGACCGCGACCACCGCGCCGCGCCGACCCGCACGATCGCCGTACTCGGTCCGATCCCCCGCGACCACGTGGTCACCCACCGCGGCGAGGTCATCGACAAGTACGGCTGCGTCCTCTACACCGTCGCCGCCCTCGCCTCCTCCTCGGACCCGATGACGTGGTGCGACCGATCGTGCACGTACGCAAGCAAGACATGGAGCCCATCAAGGAGATCCTGTCGCGCTTCGACAACATCGACTACACCGGCCTGCGCGACGACTCCGACCGCGGCGACGTGATCGAGCTGACCTTCCGCGACCAGAACTACCGGGACGAGCGGCAGGTCGGGTTCATGCACCCGATCTCGCCGCAGGACGTCGAGTTCGCCCTCGACTCGGACGCGTTCGTCTGCGTGCCGGTGACCGACTACGAGGTGGCGCAGCCCACGCTGGCGTACATCCGCGAGCACAGCGACGGCATGATTCTGCTCGACGGCCACGGCCCCACCGTCACGCTCACCGCCGCCGGGCACCGGGTGCCCCGCATGTGGATCGACCGCGATGCGTGGTTGCCCAACATCGACATCCTCAAGCTGAACCTGGAGGAGGCCGGGTGCAGTTGGTTCCCGCCGCCGGGGTCCGACCCGAACCTTCTGGGCCGTGAGCTGTCGATGGAGGAACTGCCGGTCTTCGCCGAGCACTGCCTGCGGCGCGGGGTGAAGGCCGTGTGCGTGACCCTCGACGAGGAGGGGTGCCGCGTGTACTGGCTCGACGAGGACGACGCCCTGCGGTCGGAGACCGTCCCCCGCATCCCCGTCGCCGAGGTGGTCGACACCACCGGCTGCGGCGACTCCTTCGCCGCCGGAATGGGTTTCGGGTACCTGGAGAGCGGCGGCGACGTCGTGGCGGCCGCTCGGTACGGCAACGCGATGGGCGCCCAGCGCTGCGCCGGCCGGCGGATCGACGTCTACCTGCCCCTGCCCGAGACCCGGGCCCAGATCGACGCGGTGTACGCCGTCGCGGGAAGCGAGTGATCGGCATGACCCAGGTAGGCACCCCCGTCCTCACGCCCGTCGGCACGACCTCCCCCGGCCCGTGGAGCGTCACCGAGGCCGAATGGGACCCGGCCCGCGCCAACTACTTCGAGACGATCTTCACGGTCGGCAACGGCCGCCTCGGCACCCGCGGAAGTCTGTCCGAGGGCCACCTCGGTGCCGTCTCGGGCACCTACCTCGCGGGCGTCTACGACGCCCACGACTCGCAGGTGATCGACCTCGTGAACGCACCCGACTGGCTCGACACGGAGGTCTTCGTCGACGGCCGGCGCCGGACCCCGATTCGGCGACCGTCGTCGAGCACCGTCGTACCCTGGACCTGCGGACCGGCGTGCTCGACCGCGACACCGTGTTCGCGCTAGACACCGGCGACCGCGTGCGTGTCACGGAGCACCGCTTCGCGTCGATGGCCGACCGCGACGCCTGCCACCTCCGCGTCACCGTGACCCCGCTCGACGTTCCCGCGACCGTCGTGATCGGTACGGGGATCGACGCGCACCGCCGGAACATGGAGATGCTACCGGTGTACGCCGACGGCACCACGTTCGGCTACGACCGCAAGTGGGAGAAGTGGTCCCGTTCGACGCACCTGCGGGCCCGCGACCGCGGCTTCACCGCCGGCGCCGCATGGGTGGTGACCGGGACGATCGACTCGAACGTCGAGATCGCCTACGCGATGGCCGTGCGCCCACCGGCGGCGAACCCGAGCGGCGGGCGCGCGAGCGCGGAGCGCGTGGCCGAGGAGTTCACCTTCGCGGCCGACGCCGGGAGCACAGTGGGCATCGATAAGGCGGTCGGGATCGCCACGTCCCGCGACCACCGCGCCTCGGGCGCGCCGCGCGAGCGCGCGCTGGCGACCGCAGCGCGCGACGGATTCGACTCCGCGGAAAGGATTCCGCCGTGGCATGGGCGGATCTCTGGGACCGCTCGGACTGCCGGATCCTGGGCGACGACCGCGCCGCGCTCGCGATGCGCTTCTCCGTGTACCACCTGCTGATCGCGGCGAACCCGGACGATCCCACCGTCAACATCGGCGCGAAGTCGCTGTCCGGCGAGGGTTACCGAGGGCACGTCTTCTGGGACACAGAGATCATGATGTTGCCCTTCTTCCTGTTCACCCAGCCGGCGGCCGCCCGCGCGCTGCTCGGCTACCGCTATCACACGCTCGACGGGGCCCGGCGGGTCGCGAGGGACGGCGGCAACGCCGGCGCGCGGTACCCCTGGGAGTCCGCCGACACCGGGCTCGAGGAGTGCCCGATCGCCACGCCGGACGGACAGAACCGCTTCTACACCCGTGACGAGGAACTGCACGTCACCGCGGACGTCGCGTACGCCATCGGACGCTACCGCGAGGTGACGGGCGACGCGGCGCACCTTCTCGACGAGGGCGCCGAGATCCTGTTCGACACCGCGCGGTTCTGGCTGGACCGCTGCGAGGACGAGGGCGAGCGACTCGTGCTCACGCGGGTGATGGGACCGGACGAGTTCCACTCGCACGTGGACAACAACGCCTTCACCAATCGAATGGTGCGGTGGCACTGGGAGTACGCCGTGGAGGTCTACGACGAGCTCGCCGCCGATCATCCCGCATTGCTCGCCGCGCTGGAGGGCACGCTGGGGATCAGCCGGACGGATCGCGACGCCTGGGCCGACGGCGCCCGGCGCATCGTCTCCCCCAACGACCCCGAGTGCGGGCTGATCGAGCAGTTCGACGGCTACTTCGACCGCACGGAGGTGCCGGTCACGGAGTGGGACGAGAACGACATGCCGCGCTACCCCGCCGGGTACAACCACTTCAACTGCGAGGACACCAAGCTGCTCAAGCAGCCCGACGTGGTGCAGCTGATGTTCCAACTGCCCGACGACTACTCGCTCGCCACCCGTCGCGAGAACTTCGAGTACTACGAGCCGCGGACGCTGCACAAGTCGTCGCTCAGCCCGTCGATCCACGCGATCGTCGGCCTGCAGGTGGGCGACCCGCGGATGGCGGAGCGGTACTTCAGCCGGTCCGCGTTCGTCGATCTCGACGACAACCAGGGCAACACCGAGGACGGCATGCACATCGCCTCGGCGGGCGGCACCTGGCAGATCGCCGTCGTGGGCTTCGGCGGCTTCCTGGCCGGCGCCGACGGGCTGCAGTTCACCCCCGAGCTCCCCACCGGCTGGGAGCGCCTGCGGTTCACCGTGCAGTGGCGGGGCCGCGCGGTCGCGGTGGACCTCGGGCACACCGACAGCGTCTTCCGGCTCGACGGTGCCGGGGCCCCGGAGACGATCACCGTCGCCGGCGAGCAGGTGGTGCTGCGGCCGGGCGAGACCGTCCGCGTGCCGCGGGACGGTTCCCGGTGACGGCGCGCGCCCCGATCACGCCGTTCGAGGCGGAGGGCGTGCTGTTCGACCTCGACGGGGTGCTCACCGACACCGCCGCCGTGCACCGGCGGGCCTGGGCGGAGCTGTTCGTGCCCTACCTGGCGGGCGCCGCCCCCGGCGCTCCCCGTACACCGACGCCGACTACTACGCCCTCGTCGACGGCACCGCCCGGCTCGACGGGGTCCGGGCTGTGCTGGCCTCGCGTGGTCTCACGCTCCCCGACGGGTGCGACGGGGACGACGTCGACGCGGCCACCGTGCGCGGCCTCGGGAATCGAAAGAACGCCGCGTTCCTGCGCGTGCTCGACCGCGACGGTGTGCACCCCTTCCCCGGGTCCGTGGCGCTGGTCCGGCGCTGGCGCGGCCCGGGTCCCGATGGCCGTGGTCTCGAGCTCCAAGAACGCCCGCGTCGTGCTCGAGCGGGCCGGGCTCCTCGAGTACTTCTCGGTGGTCGTCGACGGCCTCGTCGCGGCCGGCCGCGGCATCCCGGCAAGCCGGCGCCGGACATGTTCGTGACCGCGGCGCGCGAACTCGGGGTCGACCCCGCGCGGTCGGTCGCCGTCGAGGACGCCGTGTCGGGCGTCGCGTCCGCGCACGCCGGGGGGTTCTGGGTCGTGGGCGTGGACCGCGGCGCCGACGCCGAGGCACTGCGCGCCGCGGGCGCCGATCAGGTGGTGTCCGACCTCAGCGAGCTCCCGCCGCCAGCGTGACCAGGCGCCGCACCGCCTCGGGGTTCCCCGCGGGATGCGTGTGCAGGTAGGACGCGTGTACCCCGCGGCCGACGTACCCGTCGGTCACGGGCGCACCGTCGGCGTCACGCCACCCCCACGCGGGGACGTCGTCGCGGCCAGCCTCGTGCGGTGGAACTCGTGGCCCACGACCCTCTCGCCCGCCTCGAACAGCGAGTTCGACTCCAGCGCCACCGCATCGCGGTAGCCGAGCGTCAGGCGCGGGGTGAACTCCGCCGCGCCCGGGACGATCCCGCACATGGGCGCGCCATCGAGCGACTCCGCGAGGTACAGCAGCCCCGCGCACTCGGCGTGCACCACACCGCCGGCGTCCACCAGGGCGCGCTGCGCGCGCAGCGCCGTGTTCGCCGACAGCTTCTCCGCGAACACCTCGGGGAACCCGCCGGGGAGGACGACGGCGGCGGCACCGTCGGGCAGCTCGTCGGTGAGCGGGTCGAAGCGGCGCACCCGCGCGCCCGCGGCGCGGAGCAGCTCCTCGTGCTCGGCGTAGCCGAAGCTGAAGGCCGGTCCGCCGGCCAGCGCGACGACGGGTGCGCCCACGCGCGCCACCTCGTCCGACGGTGTCCACCCCCGCCCGTCGGCGACCGGTCGCGCCAGCGCGCGGATCCGGTCGACGTCGACGTGCCGGTCCACGAGCTCCGTCATCGCTGCCACTGCGGCGACGGCGTCCGCACCGCGTTCGGCGGCGGGGACGAGGCCGAGGTGCCGCGCCGGCACCTCGAGCGCGGCAGCGCCGGGGACCGCCCCGACCACCTCCAGGCCCGCGTGCGCGCACGCGTCGCGCAGGACCCGCGTGCCGGACGCTGGAGACGCGGTTGAGGATGACGCCGGCGAGCGCGACGCCGGGCCGGTAGGTGGCGAAGCCGGCGAGCAGCGCCGCGAGGGACTGCGAGTGGCCCCGCACGTCGACGACGAGCAGCACCGGCGCGCCGAGCAGCTGCGCCACATCCGCGGTGGAGCCGATGCCCTCGGTCGCCGCGCCGCCCGGTCCGTCGACGATGCGGCCGTCGAACAACCCCATCACGCCCTCGACAACGGCGATGTCCGCGTCCCGCGCGCCGTGCCGATAGAGCGGGGCGACGCGGTCCTCACCGCACAGCACGGCGTCGAGGTTGCGTGCCGGCCTGCCCGTGGCGAGGGCGTGGTAACCGGGGTCGATGTAGTCGGGGCCCACCTTGAACGGGGCGACGGTGCCGGTCTTCGCGAGCGCGCCCATCAGCCCCGTCGCGATGGTCGTCTTGCCACTTCCCGACGACGGCGCGGCGACGACGACCGCGGGGGCGACTACCACTCGATCCCCCTCTGCCCCTTCCTCCCGGCGTCCATGGGGTGCTTGATCTTGGTCATCTCGGTGACCAGGTCGGCCGCGTCCATGAGGGCCTGCGGGGCGTCGCGGCCGGTGATCACCACGTGCTGGTTGCCGGGGCGCGCGCGGAGCACCTCGACCACTTCGTCGACGTCGACCCAGCCCCACTTCAGCGGGTAGGTGAACTCGTCGAGCACGTAGAACCGGTGCTGTTCGGCGGCCAGCCGGCGTGCGATCTCCTGCCAGCCCGCCCGCGCCGCCTCGGCGTGGTCCTGTTCGGCGTCGTCGGAACGGCGCAGCCACGACCAGCCCTGACCCATCTTGTGCCACTCGACGGGGCCGCCGGCGCCGGTCCGCTCGTGCAGCTCGCCCAGCGCGCGCATCGTGGCCTCCTCGCCGACCTTCCACTTCGCGCTCTTGACGAACTGGAACACCCCGATGGGGAAGCCCTGATTCCACGCGCGCATGGCCATGCCGAACGCCGCCGTCGACTTCCCCTTGCCCGGCCCGGTGTGCACCGCGAGCAACGCCTGGTTGCGACGCTGCCGGGTGGTGAGCCCGTCGTCGGGGACCGATTCGACCTTGCCCTGCGGCATCTCCAAGCCTCCTTCGTCTGGTCAGGCCACGCGGGCCAGATCGGCGGGACCGAGCCCGCCCAGCGGGATCATCGGGGCGCCGAGCGCCGCCGCGACCTTCGCGGCGAGCCCCAACCGCACCATCGAGGTCTCGCAGTCCACGACGACCGTCGCGCGGCCGTCGGCGTGCAGGCCCGCGGCCGCTGCCAGTGCGCGGGGCAGGGGGTCGCGGCCCGCGGTAGCCCGGCCGTCGGTGAGGAGCACGACCAGCGGGCGCCGGGCGTCGGGCCGCAGATCCTCGCGGCGCAGCAGAGTCCGCACTTCGATCAACCCTTCGGCGAGCGGCGTCCGGCCGCCGGTGCGGGTCCGCGCGAGCCGCGCGACGGCCACGTCCACCGACCGCGTCGGCGGTACCAGCAGGGTCGCCTCGCTCCCGGAAACCGATCACGGCCACCTTGTCGCGCCGCTGGTACGCGTCACGCAGCAGCGAGATGGCCGCCTCACCGACCAGCGCGATCCGCTCGCGGGCCGCCATCGAGCCCGACAGGTCCACGACGAACACGACGAGGTTCCCCTCCGTGGTCTCGCGGACCGGGGACCGCAGGTCCGACGGGGCCAGGTGCAGCGGGCCGCCGACCCGGCCGCGGGCGCCCTGCGCGGGGGCCGCGGCGCGCACCGTGGCGGCCGGTGCAGGCCGGCCCCGGTGCCGGCGGGGCCGCGCGCACGACGCTGCCCCGGTCCGACCGGGACTTGGACCGGCGGCCGGTGGCGCCTCCCGTTCCCGTGCCGGGCACCGTCAGCTTCCCGACGGTGCGGTGCCGCGCCGTCGGCAACGGGGCACCCTGCGGCTCCGGCGCAGGCGTCACCGAATCGTCCTGGTCCGAAGGCGGTTCCGCCTGCCGACCGCTGTCCGGGCCGCCGTCGTCTGGGCCGCCGTCGTCCGGGCCGCCGTCGTGCGGGCCGTCCGGGTCCGGGTCGGGCTCGTCACCGGGTTGCCGTGCATCGTCGAACGCGCTGTCCAGCTCGGCGTCGTCGAGGCCCGGCTCGTCGAAGGGGTCGCGACGCTTGCGGTGCGGGAGGGCGAACCGCGCGGCGACGCGCACGTCCTCCTCGGTCACCGCGTCGGCACCGCGCCAGGCGGCATGAGCACGGGCGGCGCGGGCGATGACGAGGTCGGCGCGCATGCCGTCCACGTCGAACGCGGCGCAGACGGCCGCGATGCGGCGCAGCTCGGCGGCGGGAAGGTCCACGGCCGGCTGACGGTCGCGGGCATCCCCGATGCGGCGCGCCAGATCGGCGTCGGCGTCGGCGTACTCGGCGGCGAAGGCCGCGGGGTCGGCCTCGAAGGCGAGGCGGCGGCGCATCACCTCGACGCGCGTGTCCACGTCGCGGCTGGCGCGCACGTCCACGGCGAGGCCGAACCTGTCCAGCAGCTGCGGCCGCAGCTCGCCCTCCTCCGGGTTCATGGTGCCCACCAGCACGAATCGCGCCGGGTACGCGCGCGAGATGCCGTCGCGTTCGACCGTGACGCGGCCCATCGCGGCCGCGTCGAGGAGAACGTCCACGAGGTGATCCGAGAGCAGGTTCACCTCGTCCACGTAGAGGATCCCGCCGTCCGCGTCGGCGAGCAGGCCGGGCGTGAAGTCGACGGCGCCCTCGCCGAGCGCGCGGCGGATGTCCAGCGAACCGACGACCCGATCCTCGGTCGCGCCGATGGGCAGTTCCACCAAGCGGGCCGGCACACCGTCGGGGCGGGGCGGCAGCAGGGGCGTGAGCGCCCGCGCCGCAGTGGATTTCGCCGTGCCCTTCTCGCCCCGCACCAGCACGCCGCCCACCGCGGGCGCGATGGCGCACAGGGTCAGGGCGAGACGCAGATCGTCGTGACCGACGACCGCGCTGAAGGGGAATCGGTCAGACACTCGCGGGCCTCCTCATGGGCACGTGCGGGATCCCGTCCTCGATGACTTCGTCGCCCTCGCGGACGAATCCGTACTTGGCGTACATCGGCTCCAGGTGCGACTGCGCCTCGAGCACGGCCGCGCGGCCGTGCAGTTCGGCCAGCGCCGCGCGCATCAGTTCGCGGATCAGGCCCCGCCCGCGGTACGACGGTGCCGCACACACCCGTCCGATCCGCAGGGTGCCGTCGCCCTCGTCGGTGACCCGGACCGTGGCCGCCGCCCGGGCGCCCGGACCGTCGGCGGCATCGTCGGGCAGCCAGAGGTGGACCGTCGACGGGTCGAGGTCGCGACCGTCGACATCGAGCCACGGGCTCTGCTGCTCGGCGATGAACACCTCCGCGCGCAGCCGCAGCAGTGCGTGCAGCGTGCTCGCGTCGAGCCGGTCGCCGGTGGCGCGGCGCACGCTAGGCCCGGGGTCGGCCCCGACGCCGGGGGCCAGCTGCAGGGTGCGATCGGTCCAGTCCCAGACCTGGCTGAACAGCTGCTTGTTGTCGTTGAGCGTGGTGCCGTACGACGGGATCATCTCCTGCAGGAGCGGCTTCCACGCCTGCATGTGCTTGGGGAAGCACTTGCCGAGCACGTCGAGCATCGCGGGGACCGCCGTGGACGCACCGGGCGACGCGCCCAGCAGGCCGGCGATCGACTCGTCCTCGGCCGCGATGACGGCGGTACCGAACTCCAGGTTGCCGCCGCCCGGCCCCTTACGGATCACCTGGACGCGCTGGCCGGCGGTGATGAGCTCCCAATCGCCGCCCGTGGCGCGTGGAACGAACTCCGACAGCGTCTTCACGCGATCGGCCGGCGACTGCAGCAGCTCGCCGATCAGGTACTTCGTGAGACCCATCTCCTTGAGGCCCACGGCCATCATCGGCAGGAGGTTGTTCGGCTTCACAGACAGCGGGAGGTCCGTGTACTGACCCGCCTTGAGGAACTTCGGCGAGAAGCCGGCGTACGGGCCGAAGAGCAGGCCCTTGTTACCGTCGATGACGCGGGTGTCGAGGTGTGGCACCGACATCGGGGCGCGCCCACGGCGGCCTTGCCATACACCTTGGCGGCGTGGTTCTCGATGAGCTCGGGATTGTTGCAGCGGAAGAACTGGCCCGAGACGGGGAAGCCACCGAAGCCCTTGGCCTCCTTGATGCCCGACTTCTGCAGCAGCGGCAGCGCGCCGCCGCCGGCGCCGACGAACACGAACCGCGCGTCGACGTGGGTGACCTCGTGGGTGCGCTGGTTCTTGACGGTGAGGCGCCACCCGTCCTTCGTGCGCTTGAGGTTGGTGACCCTGGTGCCGAAGTGGACGGCGCCGCCCTTGCCGACGAAGTTGATCAGCTTCTTGGTGAGCGAGCCGAAGTCGACGTCGGTGCCGCCCTCGTACCAGTTCACGGCGACCGGGTCCGCGAAGTTGCGGCCCGCGGCCATGATCGGCAGGCGCTCGGAGAACGTGGCCGGGTCGGTGAAGAACTCCATGCCCTCGAACAGCGTCTGGCTGGACAGCGCCTCGTAGCGCTTGCGCAGGTACTCGACGTTGTCGGCCCCGTGCACGAAGCTGGCGTGCGGGATCGGGTTGATGAACTCCGACGGGGTGTCCAGCACACCCGCGTCCACGGCGTACGCCCAGAACTGCCGCGACACCTGGAACTGCTCGTTGATCGTGATCGCCTTGGCGATGTCGACGGAGCCGTCGGCAGCCTGCGGGGTGTAATTCAGCTCGCAGAGCGCGGAGTGACCGGTGCCGGCGTTGTTCCACGGGTCGGAGGACTCGGCGGCCGCCGCGTCCAGGGCCTCGAACACGCTGACCGACCAGCTGGGCTCCAGCTTGCGGATCAGGGTGCCGAGCGTGGCACTCATGATCCCGGCTCCGACGAGCGCGACGTCCGTGCTGATCACGTTACGGGCCATCTGGTTGTTCACCCTCGTCGTGCGGCGGGACCCGGGTCAGGGTCCCCTTCTGCGCCAGAACCTTACTCTGGCGAATCCGGACGGTGTGCAGCACACCGGCGTGCGTCCGCTCACTACAGTGGACCCGTGGCGACCACTGAGTTGAACTACTCCCCCGACATCCTCGGCGAGGACTTTCTCGCGCACACCTTCCACCTGGGTCCGGACCCGGACGATGAGCCGGGCGGGGACGTCGTGGCCACGCTGGTCAAACACGTGCCCGCGCCTCCCGATGCGCATCACGCGGTGCTGTGGGTGCACGGGTTCTCGGACTACTTCTTCCAGACCGCGGTCGCGGAGTTCTTCGCCGCTCGCGGCTACGCGTTCTACGCGCTGGACCTGCGCAAGTGCGGGCGCTCGCTGCGCGACGGACAGTCGGCGCACTACGCGACCGACTTCACCGTCTACGACCAGGAGCTGGACCTCGCGGTCGCGGCGATCACGAAGGAGCACCCCGGCCTCGGCGTCGTGGTGGCCGCGCACTCGACCGGCGGCCTGATCACGCCGCTGTGGCTCGACCGCCGCCGCAAGGCCGGGCGCACTGCCCCCGTCGTCGGCCTGGTGCTCGACAGCCCCTGGTTCGACCTGCAGGGCTCCGCGGTCCTGCGCGAGGTCGCGACGCCCGTGGTCAAGCTCATCGGCAAGGCCGCCGGCACCCGGGTCGTCCCCGTCGAGGCGGTCGGCGTGTACGGCCAGACCGTGCACGTCAGCGAGCACGGCGAGTTCGACTTCGACGTCCGGATCAAGCCGATCGAGGGTTTCCCCGTGCGGTTCGGCTGGCTGCGCGCCGTCCGCGTGGCGCACAGCCTGCTGCACCGGGGTCTGGACGTCGGCGTCCCGTCGCTGGTCCTCCGCTCGACGAAGAGCTTCGCCCCCAAGGAGTGGAGCGAAGAGGCCGGCCGGGCCGATGTGGTCCTCGACACCCGGCAGATCGCCAAGTGGTCGGGCGCGCTGGGGAACCGGCTCACCGTCATTCCCGTGGAGAACGCCAAGCACGACGTGTTCCTCTCGGAGCGCACGGCCCGCGACACCGCGTACGCCGAGCTCGGCGCGTGGCTCGACCGCGAGATCACGGGCTCCACCGGCACGCCCGGCGCACCCGTGTCCGCCGCCGCGAGCGAGGCCTGACGATGGGCGAGACGGTGTTCGATCTCGTCATCGTCGGCTCCGGCGCCGGAAACACGATCCCCGACGACCGCTTCGCCGACCGCTCCGTCGCGATCATCGACAGGGCCAGTTCAACGGCGCGTTCGGGGGCACCTGCCTCAACGTGGGATGCATCCCCACCAAGATGTTCGTCTACCCCGCCGACGTGGCGCTCGAGGCCCGCGAGGGCGGCACCGTCGGGATCGACGCGGACGTGACCGGCGTGCGCTGGCGAGACATCCGCGACCGCGTGTTCGGGCGCGTGGACCGTTACGCGGCGGGCGGCCTGCGGTACCGCGAGGGCGACCGCTGCCCGAATGTCACCGTCTTCCAGCAGGAGGCCTGGTTCCTGCCGGAGTCCGGGGACGGCCTGCACCGTCTGGAGCTCGCCGACGGGACCGTGGTCGCCGGGCGCGACATCGTGCTCTCGGCGGGGTCGCGGCCCGTGATCCCGTCGGTGTTCCGCGACGGCGCCGCGCCGTTCCACACCAACGACACGATCATGCGGCTCGACGAGCTGCCGCGCCGCGTCATCGTGGTGGGCAGCGGCTACATCGCCGCCGAGTTCGCACACGTCTTCCACGGCCTCGGCTCCGAGATCACGGTGATCGCGCGCGGGCCGCGCCTGCTGCGCTCGCAGGACGACACCATCTCCGAGCTGTTCACGTCGCTCGCGTCCGAGAAGTGGGACGTGCGACTGGACACCGAGGTCACCGCCACGCGCGCCGTCGGAGACGGGGTCGAGGTCGACCTCACCGACGGCTCGACGGTGCCCGGCGACGTCCTCCTCGTGGCCACCGGCCGCGTGCCGAACGGCGACACGCTGGCGCTCTCGGCCATCGGTATCGAGCTCGACGACGCCGGCCGCGTCCCCGTCGACCAGTACCAGCGCACGCCCGTGCGCGGCGTATGGGCGCTGGGCGACGTGAGCACCCCGTACCCGCTGCGCCACGTGGCCAATCACGAGGCCCGGGTCACCGCGGCGAACCTGCTGTCGGGCTGGGACGAACCGGCGGAGGCCACCGATCACCGGTTCGTGCCGGGCGCCGTGTTCACCCACCCGCAGGTCGCATCCGTCGGCCTGACCGAGGCTGTGGCCCGCGCGCAGGGCATCGACGTCGCCGTGGCGGAGCAGAAGTACGCCGACATCGCGTACGGCTGGGCCATGGCCGACGCCGAGGGCGTGTGCAAGCTGATCGCCGATCGGTCCACAGGGCTGCTCGTGGGCGCGCACATCCTGGGCCACCAGGCGTCCGCGCTGATCCAGTCGGCGATCACCGCGATGTCGTTCTCGATCCCCGCGCAGGAGTTCGCGCGCGGGCAGTACTGGATCCACCCGGCGCTGCCGGAGCTGGTCGAGAACGCGCTGCTGGGGCTCGCGAACGACGCGTGATCGCGGGAGCCCTGCGGGGTACAGTCACATGCATGATTCAGCATGATTCTTTCGCCCCCGGCTGCTCCAACCCGAACTGCACCTGCGAGAACTGCGCGTGCGGCGACAGCTGCACCTGCGGCAGCGACAAGTAACGCGAACCGCTCCGGATCGGCCGCGCGGGAGCGCGGTCAGTTCCGGAGCGTCCGCAGCGCGATCTCCGAGGCCAGGCCGCGGGAGCGCGAAGCGGAGCCAGTGGTCACCGTCGGGCACCTCGCTGAGCCGGTAGTCGGCGCGCAGGTAGTGGCCCGTCGCCCTCGCCTGGGCGGCCCCGGCGATCGCGTCGCGCGTGCCCCAGACCAGCGTGGTGGGCACCTCGATCACCGGGCAGTCCAGGCCCTCTCCGCCGGGTACCAGGTTGGCCCGGTACCAGTTCAGCCCGGCCGTGAGCACGGCCTCGTTCGCGAGCGCCTCGATGCCGCCGCCGGGCGCGGTCGCCAGGAGCGTGCGAGCGTCGTTCGCGAGCAGTTGCTTCTCCGCCACGCCCGATTGCAGGAACAGCTCGAGGTAGCGCGAGCGCTGCCGCTGATCCTGATCGGTCGCCATCGCCTCGCCGAACGCAGACGGGTGCCCGAACGAGACGGCGGTCAGACTCATGGCGCGCAGCGGGTAGGCGGCGGCGAAGTGCCACGCCACCGTCGCGCCCAGCCCGTGGCCGACGACGTGCGCATACGGCACGTCCAGCGCGTCGAGTATCCGCGCCGCGTCCTCCGCCAGCTGCTTCATCGTGTACTGATCGACGCCGACGGGCCGCGCCCCGGCTGTAGCCCGCTGCCGCGGCGCGATCGTCCGCAGACCGGCCTCGTGGAGGCGCTCGCGGACCTGGTCGAAACACTCCTCGGTCTGCGGGAATCCGTGCAGCAGCAGTACGGGTACGCCGTGCTCAGACCCCGACCGACACGTCGAAGGTCCACGAGCCCGCAGGCACCTGCACCGTGTCAGCTGAATCCATCGGCATGGTCGTCAACGCTAGTCACTGATGATCCGAATGGTCGGCAGGATCGCCGAAAATGCGATAGGTGAAAGCAAAGGTTTCAGAATCGCGTCGACGTCGCAGTGCTCCTCGAGCGCGTCGGCGACGGCGTCGAGCTGCGCGAGGCGCGCACCGTCGTAACTGACCGGGGCGCCGAGGTCCCGGCCCGGGAACGTGCGGGTGAGGTAGGCGCGGCGGAACCCGTCGGCCCCGAACATCCCGTGCCAGTGCGTCCCGAGGACGCTCCCGCGCGCCGCTCCTTCGGGACCGTCGGGGCCTTGTAGCGCGGGACTTTCCGCGTTCCGGTCGACGATGCCGTGATGGATCTCGTAGCCCGTCACCGCGACGTCGAGCGCGGTTCCCGCGACGTTCCGGACGCACTTGTCGCGCCCGAACGCCACGTCGACGTCGAGGATCCCGAGACCGTCGACACGGGTGCCGGCAGCGGCCTCGACGCCGTGCGGGTCGGCGATGCTGCGGCCGAGCATCTGGTAGCCGCCGCAGATCCCGACGATCGGGCCGCCTGCCCGCGCCCGGCGGTCGAGGACGTCGGCGAGCCCGCGCTCGCGCAGCCACGCCAGGTCGTCGACGGTGCTCCTGGTCCCGGGGAGCACGACGAGGTCGGCGGCGGCGACGTCGGCGGCCCGGGTGGTCCACCGCACCGTCAGGCCCGGTTCGCAGGCGAGGGCCTCGACGTCAGTGGTGTTGGAGACGCGGGGCAGGGCGATCGCGGCGACGCGGATCGGCTCGGGGCGCGTGGCGCCCCGGCCGACCAGGTCGGTGCCGAGCGCGGCGAGGGAGTCCTCGGCGTCGAGCCAGAGGTCCGCGAGGTGCGGGAGCACGCCGAGCGTGGGGCGCCGGGCGATCTGCTCGAGCTGCGCGAGCCCGGGCTCGAGGATCGACCTATCGCCCCGGAAGCGGTTGACGAGGAAGCCGTACACGAGGCGCTGATCCTCGGGCGGCATCACGGCGACGGTGCCCGCGAGGTGCGCCAGCACCCCGCGGTCGATGTCGCCGACGATCAGCGTCGGCAGGCCCGCGGCCCGGGCCAGCCCCATGTTGGCGATGTCGGTGGCGCGCAGGTTGATCTCGGCGGGGCTGCCGGCGCCCTCGCAGAGCACGACGTCGAACTCGGTCCTCAGCCCGGCCAGCGTGGCCGTGACTTCGTCGAGCAGCCACTGGCGGCGAGTGACGTAGTCGCGGGCGCCCACGTCGCCGACGGGGCGGCCGTGCAGGATCAGGTGGCTGCGCCGGTCGGTGCCCGGCTTGAGCAGGACGGGGTTGAACCGGGTCGACGGGGCCAGCCGCACGCGAGGGCCTGGGTCGCCTGCGCGCGCCCGATCTCGCCGCTCGTGCCGTCGGTCTCGACGGTGGCGACCGAATTGTTGGACATGTTCTGCGCCTTGAAGGGCGCGACCCTCACGCCCCGTCGGGCCAGGAGGCGGCACAGTCCGGCCGTGACGGTGGACTTCCCGGCGTCACTGGTGGCGCCGGCGATGAGAAGTGCGCCGCGCACTTAGACCGCGGGGCCGCTCGGCGTGCTCGGCAGGGTCAGGATCTCGGCGCCGTCGTCGGTGATGACCAAGGTGTGCTCGAACTGCGCGGTCCACTTCTTGTCCGTCGTGGCCACCGTCCAGCCGTCGGACCAGATCTCGTAGTCGAGGCCGCCGAGATTGATCATCGGCTCGATCGTGAAGACCATGCCGGGTTCGAGAACGGTATCGACGTTGGGCTCGTCGTAGTGCAGGACGACGAGGCCGTTGTGGAACGTCTCGCCGATGCCGTGGCCGGTGAAGTCGCGGACCACGGTGTAGCCGAAGCGGTTCGCGTAGGACTCGATGACGCGGCCGACCACGTTGAGCTCGCGCCCCGGCTTGACCGCCTTGATGGCGCGCTCCGTGGCGATGCGGGTGCGCTCGACGAGCAGCCGGTGCTCCTCGGAGACGTCGCCCGCGAGGAAGGTGGCGTTGGTGTCGCCGTGCACCCCGTCGATGTAGGCGGTCACGTCGATGTTGACGATGTCGCCGTCCTCGATGATGGTGCTGTCCGGGATGCCGTGGCAGATCACCTCGTTGAGGCTGGTGCAGCAGCTCTTGGGGAAGCCCCGGTAGCCCAGCGTCGACGGATAGGCGCCGTGGTCGAGCATGTACTCGTGCGCCACCCGGTCGAGGTGGTCGGTAGTGACGCCGGGCCGGACCTCCGCGCCCGCGGCCTGCAGCGCGTCCGCCGCGATCCGCGAGGCGACGCGCATCTTCTCGATGGTCTCGGGCGTCTGGACCCACGGCTCGTTGCCCTCGTTCGCCTGCGGCTTGTCCACGTACTCCGGTCGCACGATGGCGGCGGGGACTGCCAGCCGGGGCGAGACGGTGCCGGGAACGAGTGCAGCGCGGGTCATCCGTCCAGCCTATCGACGGTGCGCTTCCCGCCGCGGTGCGGGGCCGGGAGCAGCAGGTGGTTCTCCCGGCGGTCATTCGGTTTGTGAATAACGCCCGTCAGTTTGTGAACAACACCCGTTCCGGGGTCGTACCGATCCAACGGGCGCACGATCGCAGGACCCATCGATGCCGTCTCCGAAGCTCCGCTCCCGCGGCGGCGAGTTGTTCCCGCGGCCGCCATGGCAGCCGCGGGAAGGAGTCCCTGCAGCGGGAGTGAGTGGTAGGCGCCGCGGCAACAACTGCCCGCCGCGGGAAGCAATCGGTGCAGCGGGACGAATCAGCGAACTTGTCGTACCCCGGTGCGACGATGCCCGGACACCTTGGGGGAGGTAGCAATGACCACGAATTCAGATCCGTTCGCGGCGCCGGATCCCATGCGGGAGATCCGCACTCGGAAGCAACTGCGATCGCTCGGGCGGTCCGACAGCACGATCCGGAACTACGTGAACAACGACGAGCTGGTGCGCCTGTGGGCCGACCACTACCGGGGCGGCGGCACACTCGAGGTCGACGACGAGTACCTGCTGACGGTGCGGGCGGCGGCGGACAACACTCACGGCGGTCTCGCAGTCAGCCACTGCGCCGCCGCGGCGTTACGCGGGCTCGAGTTGCTCAAACCCGACCGCAAGTACGTCGACTTCACGACCTCGGGCAGCAGCGGAGGAAAGAAGTCCGGCCGCCGTCGCGTCCATGTTCGGCGACTCGAGGCGGAGGACGTCACGATCGTGGACGGCGTTCTGTGCACCACGATCGCTCGGACCGCACTCGACCTGGTCCTCGCCGGCACCTACGAGCAGGGCATCTGCGTGCTGGATTCAGCTCGCCGCCTTGGCGTTTCGCAGGACGAACTGAATCCGCAGCGGCCCGACTCGGACGAAGGACGGGAATGGAACGGCTCCGCGCCGCCCTGCCACGGGCCTCGGAGTTGCCGCAGTCGGTCGGCGAATCGTACAGCCGCGCCCTGATCCACAGGTGGCCGGAGATTCCGAACCAGCCCTCCAACACGAACACCACAGCGACACCGGCGAACTCCTGTGCGTGACGGATTTCGAATGGAACGGCATCGTGGCCGGCGAGTTCGACGGCGAGGGGAAGTACTCCGAAGGCGCGACCGCCGAAGGCCAGTCGAACCGCGACGAACTCCTGTCCGAGCTCGGCATGAAGACCACCCACTGGCGCTGGAAGCACTGCGCCAAGCCGGCGTTGCTGCGGGCGAAGCTCCGCCGATCACTCGGACTGGTCGGGCTTCTCCTCGACAGCGGCGCATGAGTTCCTTGACCTCTCGCAATCCCACCTGCCGTCACGGCGACAGCGATCACTCCCGCTGCAGTCGGTCCTTCCCGCGGCGTCCTTCACTCCCGCTGCAGTCGGTCCTTCCCGCGGCGTCCTTCACTCCCGCTGCAGCCAGTCCTTCCCGCGGCGACCATGGCAGGCGCGGGAAGAAATGCTGACCGCGGGAACCTCACCAGCGCACCGCGGGACGCAATCACCACCGCGGGAACAGCCCAGCGCCGCGGGAACCTCGCGCCGGTGTGCCGCCGACGCCGACGAGAATGCCGGATCAGCCGGGTACCGCGGCGACGGGAGCGTCGAAGCGGTCGAAGAACTCCTTGGTGACGGCCACGGCGTTGTCGGAGCTTCCGCCCAGCACCACCAGCGTGGCGAACGCGAGGTCGCCGCGGTAGCCGACGAACCAGGCGTGCGAGCCACCGTCGACCTCCGCTTCACCGGTCTTGCCCAGGACGTCACCCGCGCCCCGGATCAGTTCGGCGGTACCGGAGGCGACCACCTCGCGCATCATCGCGCGCACACCGTCGACGGCGCGGGGATCGAGCGGCGGCCGCTCCTCGACCTCCGTCCGCTTGCCGAGGAGCAGCTGCGGGGTGACCGCGCCGCCGTGCGCGACGGCGGCGACGGCGAGCGCCATTGCGAACGGACTGACCAGCACTTCGCCCTGGCCGAAGCTGTCCTCGACCTGGTTGACCATGGCCTTCGGCAGCGGGTACTGGCCGGACGAGACGGGTAGGCCCGGGATCGTGTAGTCGGGACCGATGCCGAGCTGCGCCGCGGCATCGGGCAGAGCCTCGGGCTTCAGCTTGGCGCCGAGGAACGCGAAACTCGTGTTGCACGACCGCGCGAACGCACGCTGCATGGTGACGTCACCGAGGGAGAAACGGTTGTAGTTGGGCACTTCCCGCTCGCCGATGGTCAGGGTGCCCGGGCACGGGACGATGGTATCGGGAGTCGCGATCCCCGCCTCTATCGCGGCGGTGGCGGTCACGATCTTGCCCGTCGACCCCGGCGGGTACAGACCCGAGGTGGCGAGCGAACCCAGCTTGTCCGCCTCCGGATTCTGGGCGACCGCCAGCACGGAACCGGTGGAGGGCTGGATCACCACCATCATCGACTGCCGGTCGCGGCGGGTGTTCACCGCCGCCTGTGCGGCGGCCTGAGCGATCGGCGAGATGCTGACCTTCACGGCCGATTTCGGCTCCGGCGCGGTCGACGACAGCGTGGACACCCGGGCGCCCGTATCGGCCTGCGCGACCACCTCCCAGCCGTCCGTGCCGTCGAGCTCGCCCGTCACGTTCTTCTTGATCGACGACATCAGCGCGGGCGCGAAAGTGCGGTCGGTGGGCACCATGTCGGCCTGCTCGACCAGCGTGACGCCGGGCAACGCACGCACGTCGCCCGCCAATCGCTGCAGGTCCTCCTGGTTGACGGATGCCACGACGTACGGCGCCTGCAGCGATGTGGCCTGCTCGGTGATCCGTACCGGGTCGAGGTCCGGAACGATCGGCTGCAGCGCCCGCACGAGCTGGCCCGCGACGTCGAGCACTGTCGTGGGGGCCGCGACCTTCGACGCCTCCAGCCGGATCCGCGTGATCACACCGGGCACCAGGATCGCTCCGCCCGACGCCGAGTTCACCGGCGCCTTCGCCGCCGGCAGAGCACGCAGCACCATCGACTGGTTCGCGCCCAGGCGCGGGTGCAGTACCGACGGCGCCCACCGCACCTTCCACTCACCGTTCTCCTGCACCGTGGTCAGCGTTCCGCGGTAGTCCCAGGTCCGGCTGGACCTCCCCTGCTCGGCGGGCAGGTCCCACACGTACTCGTACTCGACCTCGCTGGTGGCACCGGTCGTGCGGACCTGGCCCACCTTGAGCTCCACGCCGCGGGCCTGCAACCCCTCGAACGCCGCCCGCAGCGCCTTCTTCGCCTCCTCCGGCGTCGTCGTGAGCCGGGCGGCACCGTCGAGATCCTTGGCGGCGAGCGCTGCGCCGAAGCGCACCGTGACGGGGCCCGGACCGTTGGTAGCGGCGGGCGAGCACGCCGAGGGCGCGACCATCGCGGTGATCAGGGCGACGATCACCACCAGCCGGGCCGCAGTTTCTCCACGCGGCAAGGCTACGGCGCGGCACCGACATCGTCCGGACGCCGCGCGGGCCTGTGAAGACTGAGGCGCAAGTGACCGGCGCGCCTCGACGGGTCCGTCTCGGTCGGGCACCTGTTCGGCGCCACCGGCGCCGGCGTGGTCCTCGAGCACATTGGGGGATCCCTGCGCCTCAGGTGACCGAGAGGCCACCGTCGACGCACAGGTTCTGGCCGGTCACGAACCGCGCGCCGGGGCCGGCGAGGAACACGGCGACCGCTGCGAAGTCCGACGGTGCGCCGAGCGTGCCGGTATGGGCCCGGTTCCGGAAGTACTGAGCGCGTTCGGGATCAGCGAGCACCGCGGCGGTCATGGGCGTCGCGACCAGCCCGGGGGTGACGGAGTTCGCGGTCACCCCGTGCGGCGCCCAGGCCTCCGACTGCGACCGGGTGAGCCCGGTGATGCCCGCCTTGGCGACGCCGTACGCGCCGCTGTTACCGAACGCGCGGTGCGCCTGCGTGGACGCGACGTTGATGATCCGGCCCCAACCCCGCTCGGCCATCCCCGGCCCGTAGTGCTGCCCAGGGCGAACGGAGCGTCGAGGTTCACCGCGAGGATCTCGCGGTACAGCGCGCCGTCGATCTCGCCAAGTGGTGGGCGCGGATTGCTGCCCGCGCAGTTGACCAGGATGTCGACGGTGCCGCCCGCCTCCGCCAGGCGCGCGTCGACCTGCGCGATGAGGCCGACGGCACCGTCGGCGAGGTCGGCGCTGATGCCGTCCGGGCCGAGTCTGCCGCGGTCGCGACCGGCGCGCAGGACGCGGGCGCCGGCACCGTCGAGCGCGGCGGCGATGGCGGCCCCGATACCCGAGCTCGCGCCCGTGACGAGGGCGGTGCGGCCGGTGAGATCGAAGAGCTCCGCGACGTTCGGATCCATGCGACCACCCTATTGCTCGGAACCGATCACCCGGATGGTGCGTCCAATTGGTAAGGGGAACACGACGATCGGGGGGAATGATGGGGTACGACGCGACATTCGAGGGTGAGTTCAAGGTGGTGCCGCTGCTGTCCGCGGCGGAGCGCAAGCGGCTCGCGGCGTTCTCGAAGGAACGCCACGAGGATCCCTCGATGCCGGGGTACTGGTGCAACTGGGTTCCGAACAAGCAGGGCACGGCGCTCGTGTGGAACGGCAGCGAGAAGTTCTATCGCTCCGCAGCCTGGCTGCGGTACCTCATCAAGGAGTTCCTCGCGCCCGCCGGGCATCGGGTCAGTGGCAACGTCACCGCGACAGGGCAGGACGGCGCCGTCTCCACCATCGTCGCGATCGGCCACGATGTGCACACACATGAGGTGCGGGGCCCGATGCCGACCGAATACGCGCTCATCATCGAGCCGCGGCATCAGGAGTACGACCTCGACCGCGAGTACGACGCGGCGTTCGACCTTTCGTCGAACCAGTTCTCGCTCTTCGATCCCGGCGACCCGCAGGTCTGGCCGAAGGTGACCTCGTTCGCCGTCGAGTATCCGGATCTGGACCTGGTGGTGGTGGATGACACGCACCTCGTCGACGAAGTTCGCGGGTTGACACTGGAGGTCTGGAGTTCGGGGACCATGATCGTTCGCCTTCTCGCTTCGGTTGCCATGGCCGACCCCGATCGGGCGTTCAGCGAAGCCATCGACCTCGCGACCGCTGTCGCCACGCTTCTCAACTGGACGGTGTACGACCCGGCCCAGCGAGTCGCCCTGCGCCCGACGGACCGGTTCCGCAAGCGCGCCATCTCCAGGATCAGGGGATACATGCAGGAAGTGGCGCACTTCCCGCGCGCCTCGGTCGTGTGATCGCCCACCTCGAACCCCAGGATGCGTACAGAAGGACGCCTGAATCGAGTGTAAAATCATGGACATGAGCAAGCGTGTGAGCCTCATCCTCCGCGACGCGGACGAGGCCGCGATCAGCCCGTTCTTGACTGCCGGATCCCCCGCAGCGGAGGCGTTGCGCCGATGGGCCGCCGCGCACGGTGCGGGCGACGTGAAGACGGAGGCTTCCCGCCTCCGGGTCCTCCTCCAGGCCGGAGCCGCGGCTCTTCAGGAGCAGGCGGTCGAGGACGGGTACGTGCGACTCGCCGAGGAGTTCAACACGTCGGAGAACGATGCCGCGCGGCGGGCCGCCCGCGATCGGTACGTCAGACGACGTGAGGCGGGGCAGTGACCGCGATGCGCGGCCAGGTGTTCCGCAGCGACCTCGGCTACGGCGCGAAGCCCTGGGTGATCGTCAGCAACAACGCGCGGAACCGGAATCTCGACACCGTTCTCGCCGCGCGCCTCTCGACGACCGGCAAGAACGCCCACATACCGACAGTCGTGGCGCTCTCCACCGCTGATCCACTCGTCGGCTTCGTCCTTGTCGACGACCTCGTCCAGCTCTACCACGACGAATTGACCGAGAACGTGGGCACCTTGTCGCCCCAGACGATGCAGAAGATCAGCGCAGCACTACGGATCGCCCTGCCGTGAAACGGCAAGGGTGATCCGCCCATCTGTCACACGACCCCCAACGGTCAGCTCAGGATGTAGCCGAGCCAGATCGCGATGGCGCCGAGCGCGCCGGCCAACTCGATCAGGATGAGAAGGCCGGCCGCCTTGGTGGCGGCCAGCGCCGCGTGCCAGCCGGCCTTCGCGTTGCCGAGCCGCACCGCCTCCGCGGCGAAGGTGCCGCCGATGAATCCGATCACCAGGCCCACGACGGGGATCAGGAAGAACAGCACGATCCCGGCGACCCCGCCGGCGACCAGCGACCACTTCCCCACTCCGGCCTTGGCCATGGTGCGACCGCCCACGTAGTACTTGATCGCCCACGCGACCACCATGCATGCGAGCCCCGCGCCGAACACCCACCAGGCGCTCCCGCCCGTGAAGGCGGCCCAGATCAGGATTCCCAGCGCCACCAGCGAGCTGCCCGGCAACAGCGGGACCACGATCCCGAGCAGGCCGACGACCATCAGGGCGATGACGGCGATGTACCCCAGGTGTTCACCGGTCTAGGTAAGCAGAACAGTGGCGAACGTCGCCACTTGGCGGAACCCCACCCGCTCGTACGCTCGGCGCGCCGCGACGTTGAAGCTGTTCACGTACAGGCTGGGGATCCGGCCGCTGCGCAGCACCGCCTCGGCGACGGCCGCGGTGCCCGCCCCGCCGAGCCCCTCGCCCCGCAGGTCGGGCCGCACCCACACGCCCTGGATCTGCCCGACGGTGCGTGAGACGGCCCCGACCTCGGCCTTGAAGGCGACCTCGGCACCGTCGAACAGGACGTACGCGCGCCCGCCGAGGATCGTGTTGGCGACGCGCCGCCGATAGGCCCGGCCACCGTCGGCGCCGCGGGGGTCGATGCCGACCTCGACTTCGAACATGGCGATCGACGCGTCGAGGTAGCGATCCAGTTCGGCCATCCGAGCGGGCCGCACGCCCGCGTGCGAGTGCGGCGAGACCTCGGCCAGCGTCATGAGCGGCTGGTCGGACCGGACCTCCCTCGCCGGTCCCCACGACGGTTCGAGCTCGCTCCACAGCGGCAGCACCAGCTCGGACCGGCCCACCACGGACGCCGCGGTGCGGTTGTTCCGCGCGGCGCGGGCGGCGAAGTAGCGCATGTCGTCCACGTCGCCGCGCAGCGGCATCAGGTTCGCGCCGGAGAAACACAGCGAGGTCGGCACGCCGCGATGCGTCCACAGTTCTCCGCCGAGCGATCCGGGGTCGGTGCCGCACTCCTGCACGCGTCCGGCGACCATGCACGTCGCCACCGGGTCGGCGTCGAGAGCGGCCAGGACCTTCGGCAGGTCCCGGGTGGGACCGGCCGCTCGTGCAGCATCTTGAGCACCGGCGGCCCCTCTCGACTACGCGACGTGACGGCGCGCCGGCCGTCCGCACCTACGACACGGTGACGACGGGCGCACCGCTCTCACTATCCCCCGACTCCTCGGCGATCCGCAGCGCTTCTTCGATCAGCGTCTCCACGATCTTCGACTCGGGGACCGTCTTGATCACCTCGCCCTTGACGAAGATCTGGCCCTTGCCGTTGCCCGAGGCGACGCCGAGGTCTGCCTCGCGCGCCTCGCCGGGGCCGTTGACGACGCAACCCATGACGGCGACGCGCAGCGGCACCTCCATGCCCTCGAGGCCCGCGGTGACCTCGTTGGCCAGCTTGTACACGTCGACCTGCGCGCGGCCACACGACGGGCACGAGACGATCTCCAGCTTGCGCGGACGCAGGTTCAGCGACTGCAAGATCGCGTCGCCCACCTTGATCTCCTCGGCGGGCGGCGCCGACAGCGAGACGCGGATCGTGTCGCCGATGCCGTCGGCCGAGGGAACCGAACGCCACCGCGCTCTTGATGGTGCCCTGGAACGCGGGACCGGCCTCGGTGACACCCAGGTGCAGCGGGTAGTCGCACTGCGCGGCCAGCTGCCGGTAGGCCTCCACCATGATCACGGGGTCGTTGTGCTTGACGGAGATCTTGATGTCACCGAAGCCGTGCTCCTCGAACAGGCTCGCCTCCCACAGGGCGGACTCGACCAGCGCCTCGGGCGTGGCCTTGCCGTACTTCTCCATGAGCCGCTTGTCGAGCGAACCGGCGTTGACGCCGATGCGGATCGGGATGCCCGCGGCCCCCGCCGCCTTCGCGACCTCCGCCACGCGGCCGTCGAACTCCTTGATGTTGCCGGGGTTCACGCGCACCGCGGCGCAGCCGGCGTCGATCGCGGCGAAGATGTACTTCGGCTGGAAGTGGATATCGGCGATGACCGGGATGTTCGCCTTCTTGGCGATGATCGGCAGCGCGTCGGCGTCCTCCTGGCGGGGGCAGGCGACGCGCACGATGTCGCAGCCCGACGCCGTGAGCTCGGCGATCTGCTGCAGCGTCGCGTTCACGTCGTGCGTCTTGGTGGTGCACATGGACTGCACCGAGATCGGGTGGTCGCTGCCGACACCGACGCCGCCCACGTTGAGCTGACGGGTCTTGCGGCGCGGGGCCAACGTGGGGACCGGGGCTGCCGGCATTCCCAAACCTACGGACATTCGCTGCTACTCCAGATCTTTAGTTGAAGAGCTTGATCGGATTGACTATGTCGGCTGTGAGGACGAGCAACATGTACCCGCCGGCGAGCGCCAGGACCACGTACGTCAGCGGCGCGAGCTTCATGTAATCGACGGGACCGCCCTTGCGGCCGGTGACCAGGTCGCGGAGCTTCTCGAAGATCACCACCGCCATGTGGCCGCCGTCGAACGGCGGTACCGGCAGCAGGTTGATCAGGCCGAGCATGAGGTTGAGTCCAGCGAGGAGCAGGAAGAAGACGCTCCACATGTCGCGCTCGACGACCTCGCCGCCGATCATCGATGCCCCCACGAGCGACTGCGGGGTGTCGAGCCCGCGCTCCTCGCCCTTGATCGCGTCGATGAGGGCCGGGATCTTCTGCGGCAGCTGACCGATCGCGATCACGGTGCGCTCGCCCATGTCCCACGTGAACGCCGCGGTGCCCCCGATCGCGGTGAACGCGTTGTAGTGGTTCGTGACCGGGACGGTGCCGACACCGATGCCGATCGTGGGCCCGGTGACCTGCATCAGGTCCTTCCCGTCGGGCGTCGCCCGCCACTTCTGGGACGTGATCGGTTCGACGGTGACGGTCCTCTCGGCCCCGTCCCGGACGATGCCGAGGGCGATGGAGCCGGTCGAGTTCTGCAGGGCGTCGATGATGCTGTCCGCGTCGACGGCCGTGCCGTTGACAGAGGCGATCACGTCGCCGCGCTGCAGGCCGGCCTGCGCGGCCGGGCTGGGCAGGCACTCGCCGATCGGAGCGCTCGGCGTCTCCTTGGTGGGCTTGGTCGTGGACTGTGCGACGCATCCGGTGCTGGACACCGCGGCCTTCGCGGGCGTGTCGATGGCCGGTAGCCCGGCGGTCATCGCGACGCCGTAGATCAGCAGGGCGCCCAGGATGAAGTTCATACCCGGGCCGGCGAACAGCACGAACAGCCGCTTCCACGCGGCCTGCTTGTACATCGCCTTCTCGCGCTCGACGGGCGTCTTCAGCTCATCGAGCAGCGTCATTCCGGCGATGTCGCAGAACCCGCCCAGCGGCAGGGCCTTCACGCCGTACTCGATGCCGTCCTCGGCCTTCGGCCGGCGCACGGACCAGACCGTGGGCCCGAAGCCGATGAAGTAGCGCCGGACCTTCATGCCTGTGGCCTGCGCCGCCCACATGTGCCCGCACTCGTGCCACGCGATCGACGCGAGGATGCACAGCGCGAACGCCGCGATACCCAGTGCGTACATCATGGACTCCAGGATACCGGGCGCTCAGAGGAGCCCGACCAGCTCGGACGCCCGGGCGCGCGCCCACTCCTCCGCCGCCAGGACATCCGCGACGTCGCGGGGCTCGGCCTGCCACTGCGCACCGTCGGACACCACCTGCGCGACGGTGTCGACGATGGCGAGGAAGGACGTGCGACCGTCGAGGAACGCCTGCGCGACCACCTCGTTGGCGGCGTTGAAGACGGCCGTGAGGCTGCCGCCGCGGGTGCCGGCCTCACGGGCGACGGAGATCGCAGGGAACGCATCGTCGTCGACGGGCGCGAACGTCCAGGTGTGCGCCTGCGTGAAGTCGCAGGCGGTGCTCGCACCCGGCACCCGGTCCGGCCACCCCAGGGCCAGCGCGATCGGCAGCTTCATCGACGGCGGCGAGGCCTTGGCGATGGTCGCGCCGTCGACGAAGGTGACCATCGAGTGCACCACCGACTGCCGGTGCACCGTCACGTCGATGCGGTCGTACGGCACGCCGAACAGCAGGTGCGCCTCGATCACCTCGAGGGCCTTGTTCACCAGCGTCGCGGAGTTCAGCGTGATCATCGGCCCCATCGACCACGTCGGGTGCTGCGCCGCCTGCTCGGGGGTGACGTCGGCGAGCTCGGCGCGAGTCCGGCCGAAGAAGGGGCCGCCCGACGCCGTCAGGATCAGCCGGTCGACCTCCGCCGCAGTGCCGCCGCGCAGGCACTGCGCGATCGCCGAGTGCTCGGAGTCCACGGGCACGATCTGGCCCGGCTGCGCGCGGGCCAGCACCAGCGCTCCGCCCGCGACCAGCGACTCCTTGTTCGCGAGCGCGAGCCGCGCGCCGCTGTCGAGCGCGGCGAGCGTCGGGCCGAGGCCCAGGCTGCCGACGACGCCGTTGAGCACCACGTCGGCGTCGACGGTGTCGACGAGGCGGGTCATGGCGTCCGGGCCGGTCAACGCACCGTCGAACCCGCCGGCGCGGGCGGCGTCGGCGATGCCGATCCGCGCACCGTCGAGCCCGAGATCGCGCGCCTGCCGCGCCAGCAGTTCCGTGTTGCCGCCGCCGGCGCCGAGCCCGACCACCTCGAACCGGTCCGGATTCTCGGCGATCACCTCCAGGGCCTGGGTGCCGATGGAGCCGGTGCTGCCGAGGATGAGGACGCGGGTGGTCACGGGATCAGCCTATCGGCGCGTCGCCCCGCCCGACGGTCCGCCGTCGGCGCCGGTTCGGCAGGGCAGGCTAGCCTTGCACGGTAAACCGACGAAAGGGACGGCAACGATGGCCAGCACACTCCGCGACGGCGCGGTGTTCCCGATCTGCCTCCGCGAGTTCGACGTGCTCCGGGTGTCCGACGTGACGCCGGGCATGCGACGCATCGTGGTCGGCGGCCCGGCGATGGACGCGCACGTCCGCGACGGCGTCGACCTTCCCCCGGTCCGCAGCACCGGGTTCGATGACGACATCAAGGTGCTCCTCCCCGACCTGCAGACCGGCGAGTTCCCGTTCGAGGTGCCCAAGAACACCGACCAGGGCCGCGTGGACTGGACCGACGGCTCGTTCGAGCACGCGCGGACCTACACCGTGCGCGAGATCGACGCCGCGGCCCGCGAGATGACCATCGACTTCGTCCTGCACGGCACCGGCCTCGCCGCCACCTGGGCGCGCCGCGTCGAGGTCGGTTCGAAGGTGCTGATCGCCGGGCCGAAGCACTCGGCCGCGCTCCCCCGCGACACCGACTGGCTGCTGCTCGCGGGCGACGAGACCGCGCTGCCCGCGATCGGGCGCGCCGTCGAGATCCTCCCGCCCGGCTTCAAGGCCACCGCGGTCATCGAAGTGGCCGAACCCGGCCACCGTCAGGAGCTCGCGACCGAGGGCGACGTCGAGTTCGTGTGGCTCTACCGCTCCGAAGCGGACGGCGCGTCGCGCCTCGTCGAGGCGGTACAGGCCGTCGACTGGCGCGGCGAGCGCCCCTTCCTCTGGGTCGCGGGCGAGACCCTGGGCATCAAGCCGCTGCGCCGATGGGCCAAGAACGACAAGGGCCTCGACAAGGACCGGGTCGAGATCACCGGCTACTGGCGTCACCGCGTCGTCGCGACGGTGGAGGGTGACGATGAACTGGTGGACACCAGCCAGGACGAGAACCTGGCATCCGAGGTCCACGAGATGACGGAGCTGTTGCCGCCCTTCGCCGTTCGCGCGGGCGTCACGCTCGGCCTGTTCGCGGCGATCGACGACGGCGCGGCGACGCCCGCCGCGATCGCCGCCGCGTGCGGCACCGACGCCCGCGCGACGGGCAAGCTGCTGCGCCACCTGGCGCTGATGGGCTTCGTCGCGGTCGGGCAGGGCGGCTACACGCTGACCGGCCGCGGCGAACTGCTCACCGACCCCGACGAGCTGCTCGCCGGCAGCCTGCACCACGACCAGGCGCGCACCCGCCTGGACCTGTCCTTCGTGCACCTGGTCGACGCGGTCCGGACGGGCGCCGCGGTGCCCTTCGAGGGCTCCGACGTGCGCCGAGTCCGCGCCGACGACGAGAACCTCGCCGAGCAACTGCATTCCGGCGCGAGCCGATGGGCCACCTACCGCGCGCCCGCCCTGCCCGAGGCCGTGGACTTCGACGCCGTGCGCTCGGTCGCGATCTTCGGCGACGGGGCGGGGGTCTACGCCGATAACCTGGCGCGCCTACTCCCCGACGTGCGCGTGACGATCGTCGGCATGCCCAGCACCGTCGAGCGGGAGATCGCGGTGGTCGCGTCCGAGCGCCGCGACCGCGTGACGGCGGCGCCGGGCACCGTCTTCGCCCCGCTGCCGCAGCGCTACGACCTCGTGGTGGGCATCGACGTCCTGCAGACGCTCCCGGACGCCGACGCCGAACTGCTGGTCACCACCCTGCGCGGCAGCGCCGACCGCGTGGTGTTCGTCGGGAACGTGCTCGACCCCGGCACCACCGACGACCACGAGACCGAGGAAGACCTGCGCAACCTCTGCCTGTACGGCGGCGGACTACGGACGGCCGAGGAGCTCGCCGCGCTCGCGGGCGACGGCACGCATCGCATCGCGCCGCTCGGCTGGGGCACCTACGTCGTCGAGTACGCCGGTGCCTGACGGGATACGGCCGTCATTCCACCAGGTCGGCGGGTACCACCTCGACCGGGAACGGCTGCTCGACGAGCACCCGATCCCCGGGCGGATCGTGGAGGACCGCGTGTACTCGTCGGCGGCAGGCCCGGTGTGGATCGTGACCGTGCCGTCGGCGTCGACACGCCAGTAGGTCGGGATACCCGCCTCCGCGTACTTCGCCGCCTTGAGGGTGCGGTCCGTGACCCGCGTGGACTTCGACGCGATCTCGACCACGAGGGCGACATCCTCGGCTTCGCTCCACTCCACGTTCGGGGAACTGCCCGGTCTCAGGACCACGATGTCGGGGATGAAGTTGCCGCCCGGCACTCGCACGCCGATCTCATACAGCGCACGAAAACCATTCGGCATCGCGAGTCGCAACGCCATGAAGAGATTTCCGCCGATGCTCTGATGTCCCTGTGACGGCGGTGGCGTCATGAGCAGACTCCCGTCCACGATCTCGTAGCGGTGCCCGTCGTCCGGCAGCCCGTCCAGGTCGGCCTCGCTCCAGTAGTCGGGGAACGAGTACGTCGGCTGAGCCATTTCGGCACCTCCCCTCGTGGCGGTGACAGTTGATCCTCGGTCTGACAGGTTCTCTACCCGAGTCTATGTCGAGATCACTCCGGCGACACGGCCTCGGCGCCGACCACTGCGGACACCGGGATCGGGCCGTAGACGTGCGGAAACAACTCGTCCACGCCCGGCGCTGGCGGCTCGTACCGCACGTCCAGCCCCGTCAGATCGATCGAGAGTAGGACGAGGTCCGCGGCCGGGACGTCTGCGTAGAACCGCTCCCGCACGCCCCGCCACTGTTCGTCGGTGGAGCAATGGACGAAGCCGACGTCGGCGAGCGATGCGCCGCGAGTGGAGACGGCGTATTCGCCGGTCGCCCGCGCGGCGTCCCAGTCGGTCACGAGAGCCAGATGGAAGATCACCCGCGCCACGCTACCCAGGAATTCCCGCCCCTCGTACGACGCACGGTCGTAGCGGGATAGGATTCATCCGTATCCCGGGCGGCGCCCGGTGCGCAGCTGATGGAAGCGACGAAGGAGAAGGCGGTGGCAACCACCGACCTGGAGCGTCAGACCAGCACTTCGAAGGTCGACCTGGCCGACGCCCCGTCGCGCGATTGGGGCTGGCACGGCACCGCCCCCACCGCCGCCCGGATCAGCGGCGTCCTCTTCGCCGCCCTGCTGCTGTTCATGACGCACGGCAACCACACCGGCAAGACCGAGGACATCTTCCTACTCGGCTTCGCCATCGTGATCCTGGCCGTCATCCTCGTCCAGTGGCTGGTCAACCGCCGCAAGAAGTGGAAGTACTGAGCTACTTCTCCTCGGCGGCCAGCTGACCGCAGGCCGCCGCGATCTCCTGGCCGCGGGTATCGCGCACGGTGCACGAGACGCCCTGCGCGATCACGCGTCGCACGAACTCCTCCTGCCGGTCCTTCGGCGACGCATCCCATTCGCTCCCCGGCGTGGGGTTGAGCGGGATCAGGTTCACGTGCGCGAACTGGCCGAGCTTCTTCCGCAGCTTCTCGCCCAGCATGTCGGCGCGCCACGGCTGATCGTTCACATCGCGGATCAGCGCGTACTCGATCGACACGCGCCGCCCCGTGGTGTCGGCGTAGTAGCGCGCCGCGTCCAGCACCTCTGCCACGCTCCAGCGGTTGTTCACAGGCACCAGCGTGTCGCGCAGCTCGTCGTCGGGGGTGTGCAGCGAGACGGCGAGCGTCACCGACAGGCCCTCGTCGGCCAGCTTCCGGATGGCGGGCGCGAGGCCCACGGTGCTGACGGTGACGTGCCGCTGCGAGATCCCCAGGCCCTCGGGCGCGGGCGACGTGATCCGACGTACAGCCTGCACCACGCGTTTGTAATTGGCGAGCGGCTCCCCCATGCCCATGAAGACGACGTTCGACAGCCGGCCCGGGCCGCCCGCGACGTCGCCGTCCTGCATGGCCCGGGCCGCGCTGCGCACCTGGTCCACGATCTCGGCGGTCGACAGGTTCCGGTCGAGGCCGCCCTGCCCGGTCGCGCAGAACGGGCAGGCCATGCCGCAGCCGGCCTGGCTGGAAATGCACAACGTCGCGCGGTCGGTGTACCGCATGAGCACCGACTCCAGGAGGGTGCCGTCGTGCAGGCGCCACAGCGTCTTGCGGGTGGTGCCGCTGTCGGTGGCGATGTGCCGCACGGGCGCCATCAGTTCGGGCAGTAGCGCTTCCCCGACGGTGCCCCGCGCTCCCGCGGGCAGGTCGGTCATGGTCGCCGCGTCGGCCTCCAGCCGGCCGTAGTAGTGCCGCGCCAGCTGGTTCGCACGGAACTTGGGCAGACCGAGGTCGACGACGGCCTGCTGCAGCTCGGCGTCGGTGAGGTCGGCCAGGTGGCGTGGGGGCTTGCCGCGCTTGGGCGCGTCGAATACCAGGGGCAGAGAAGTGCTCATAACCCCTCTATCCTCCCACGTCACCGTCAATCCGCCGACCACGCCGGGTTCCGGCGGCCGCTCCGGTGTCGCGGGTGGTCGCGAGATGGCAGGATATGCGCCATGGCGAAGCACGAAGACCCCGTTCGGGACAGCGAAGAGCAGCAGGAGTTCGCGGTCCCCGAGACCGAGGACGCGACCGATCTCGTGCCGGCGCCCGCACCGGCACCCCCAGTCCCCGGTGGAACGCGCGACGCGTACGACGAGGTCAGGCACACCCGGTCCGCCTCTCTGTGGTCCGGCCTCGTCGCGGGGGCCGTGGTCCTGCTCGTGCTGCTGGCGTTCATCGTCCAGAACCAGTCGAACACGCAGATCAGCCTGCTGTTCTGGGAGGCGAACCTGCCGCTCGGTGTCTCGCTGCTGATCGCCGCGATCCTCGGCGCGCTCACGGTCGGGCTGGCCGGTGGGCTGCGAATCTTCCAGTTGCGGCGCGCGGCCAAGAAGATGCGCGGCTGACCGTCGCAGTCCTGGTCGCATCAGCCCACCCGGGCGCGTGCGGCGCACCGTCGGGCTAGGAGAACGAGGGGCACCATGCGGGCGTGGGTCGTCTGGTCGGTCGCGACGTCGGCGTACGTGGTCGCGATCCTGCAGCGGACGTCGTTCGGCGTCTCGAGCGCCGAGGCCGGCGAGCGGTTCGGCGCGGCGCCGGCCGCGCTGGCCGCGTTCGTCGTGCTCCAACTCGTCGTGTACGCGGGCATGCAGATCCTGCAGGCCTCCTGCTCGACCGGTTCGGGTCGCGCCGTCTGATCGTCACCGGCGCGGTGGTGATGGCGGTCGGCCAGTTCGCTCTCGCGATGACCGAGAGCCTGCCCATCGCCATCGCCGGCCGGGTGCTGGTGGGCAGCGGCGACGCGCTGACCTTCGTCTCGGTGCTGCGCCTGGTGCCGGCGTGGTTCCCGGTGCGGCGCATCCCGCTCGTCACCCAGCTCACGGGCATGACCGGCCAGCTCGGCCAGGTCCTCTCGGCGGTGCCGTTCGCCGCGCTCCTGCACGGCACCGGGTGGAGCAGCGCGTACGCGTCCGCGGCTGCGCTCGGCGTGTTCGCCGCGCTCGCCGTCCTGTCGACGGTGCGCGACGCTCCGCCCGGCCGGACCGCGCCCACGATCACCGTCCGCGTGCGCGACATCCCGCAGATCCTCCGCACGACCTGGATGCACCCCGGCACCCGGCTGGGCTTCTTCACGCACATGGGCACGATGTTCTCGGTGACCGCCTTCATGCTGATGTGGGGCGTCCCGTACCTCACGACCGCCCAGGGGCTCTCGTCCGGCGCCGCCGGCGGCGTCGTCAGTTTCGGCGTGCTCGCGACGCTGGCGGCCGGGCCGGTCATCGGCTTCCTCACCGGCCGGTTCCCGGTGCGCCGCTCGTGGATGGTGATCGCGATCATCCTGGCGAGCGCGGCGTTGTGGACGATCGTGCTGCTGCGCGACGAGCCGTCGCCGGTGTGGCTGCTCTCGCTGCTGGTCCTGGTGATCGCCGTCGGCGGCCCGAGTTCCGCGATCGGCTTCGACTACGCCCGCTCGTTCAACACGACCCGCGTGCTGGGCACCGCGCAGGGCATGGTGAACATCGGCGGCTTCCTTGCCAGCCTGGTCCTCATCCAGGCGATGGGGTCGATCATGGACGCGGGAGCCGGCCTGACCTTCGACGGGTTCCGGGCCGCCTGGCTGGCGCAGTACCCGCTCTGGGCGATCGCGCTGCTCGGCGTTCTCGTGACGCGCAAGAAGGCGCGGCGACGCGAGGGCATCACCCCGCGGCCGCTGCGCGAGGTGATCAGGCGGGCATCAACGCGGTGAGCGCGGCCCACACCACCACCGCGCTCGGAAGCAGCGAATCCAGGCGGTCCATCAGACCGCCGTGCCCGGGCAGCAGCGTACCCATGTCCTTGATGCCGAGGTCCCGCTTGACCTGCGACTCGAGCAGATCACCGAGGGTCGCCGTGATCACCACGACCGGCCCCAGCAGCAGGCCCCACACGGGATTGACGTCCAGCAGGAACTTCAACACGAGCACCGCACCGATCGCCCCGGCCACCATGGAGCCGGCGAAGCCCTCCCAGGACTTCTTCGGGCTGATGGCGGGCACCATCGGGTGCTTGCCGAACAGCACGCCCGCGGCGTAACCGCCCACGTCCGAGCACACCACGAGGATGATCAGGGCCGCCACGCGCTGCGGGCCGCGGTTGTCGGGAAGCACCAGCATGGCGCCGAAGGTCGCGAACAGGGGCACCCACGCCAGGACGAAGACCGATGTGGAGATGTCCCGGGTGAAGGAGTTCGGCGCCGCCGTGTGGCGGTGCCCCAGCAGCCGCCAGACGATCGCCACCAGCACCGTGGCGACGAACGCCGCCAGCACCCCCTCGGTGCCCAACGGCCAGCTCAGCCAGATCATTGCCTGGCCGCCGATCAGCATCGGCCACAGCTCCAGGTTCGTGCCCGCGGCGCGGAACCGCTTGACCACCTCCCACGTGGCCGCGGCGATGGCGATGGCCACCAGCGGCACCCACAGGTGCGACGCGAAGAACAGGATCGCCACGATCATCGCGCCCAGGCTCACGCCCACGCCGATCGCCGCCGGGAGGTTGCGCCCGGCGCTGATCTTCCGTTTCCCGGTATCCGACGGTGCCGCCGCGGCGCCGCCGGTGCCGACCGGCTCGGGGGAATCCGGCACGGCTAGACCTCCATCAGATCGGCTTCCTTGCGCGCCACGAGGTCCTCGATCTGGGCGACGTACTTGGCCGTCGTCTTGTCGAGCTCCTTCTCGGCGCGTGCGACCTCGTCCTCGCCGGCGTCGCCGTCCTTGACGATCTTCGCGAGCTGGTCGTTCGCCTTGCGGCGCACGTTGCGGATCGACACCTTGGCGTCCTCACCCTTGCCCTTGACCTGCTTGACGAGGTCCTTGCGCCGCTCCTCGGTGAGCTGCGGGATGCCCACGCGGATCAGCTGGCCGTCGTTGGTGGGATTGACGCCGAGGTCGGAGTTGCGGATGGCGGTCTCGATGTTCCCGAGCTGGTTCGACTCGTACGGCTTGATCACCACGAGCCGCGCCTCGGGCGTCGTGATCGAACTGATCTGGGTGATGGGCGTCGGCGCGCCGTAGTAGTCCACGACCACCTTGGAGAACATCGCCGGGTTCGCACGGCCGGTGCGGATCGACTGGAAGTCCTCCCGGGCCACCGAGACGGCCTTCTCCATCTTCTCCTCGGCGTCGAAGAGCGTTTCGTCGATCACTTGGGTCACACGTCCTTTGTCTACGAAGTGGTGGTTGTGGGTCCGGGCGTCAGGGCCGGACGAGAGTGCCGATCTTGTCCCCCGCGACGGCTCGGGCGATGTTGCCCTCCTCCAGGAGATTGAACACCAGCATCGGCATCTTGTTGTCCATGCAGAGGCTGAACGCGGTCGCGTCGGCCACCTTCAGGCCCTTCTCCAGGGCCTCGCGGTGGGTGATCTCCGCGAAGAGCTTCGCATCGGGGTTGGTGCGCGGGTCGCTGTCGTACACGCCGTCGACCGCCTTGGCCATGAGCACGACCTCGGCGCCGATCTCAAGGGCACGCTGCGCGGCAGTCGTGTCGGTCGAGAAGTACGGCATGCCCATGCCTGCGCCGAAGATCACGACGCGCCCCTTCTCCAGGTGCCGCTTGGCCCGCAGCGGCAGGTACGGCTCGGCGACCTGCCCCATGGTGATGGCGGTCTGCACGCGGGTGTCCACCCCCTCCTTCTGCAGGAAGTCCTGCAGAGCGAGGCAGTTCATCACGGTGCCGAGCATCCCCATGTAGTCCGACCGGGCGCGGTCCATGCCCCGGTTCTGCAGCTCCGCGCCGCGGAAGAAGTTGCCGCCACCGATGACGACGGCGATCTCGTGCCCGCTGCGAGCGACCTCGGCGATCTGCTGTGCCACCGTACTCACGACATCGGGATCGAGACCGACCTCGCCGCCACCGAACATCTCGCCGCCCAGCTTGAGCAGGACACGCTTGTAGCCGTGCCGTTCCCGATCCTGGTGGGTCTGGATGTCCGATTTCTGTTCCTGGGCGGTGTCCGTCACGGGTCCATCCTATGCGGGCGGCGCAGATCCTCGGAGCCGGTCCTCGATCAGGTTGCCCAGCGCGCGCTGTCCGGCCTCCGTCGGGTGCAGTCCGTTGGCCTCGGGCTCCTGCGCTTTGAGGTTCGCGCCGCCCAGCCGCACGTACGGATCCGGTTCGCACGCGGTGCGCTCCATCGGCGGCCTGACGTACATCACGCCCCGGTCGGCGGCCACCTCACCGATCAGCCTGTCGATGCCGCGGTACCAGACCCGCCAGTGGTCGACGTTCTCCACGGGCACCCCGGCCCCGCTCAGGCACGCGGCGTCCGGCGGACCTTCGAGCGGGAACAGCGGCAGGTACCCGACGAGGACGACCCGCACGTCGGGCGCGGCGGCGCGCTTCACGGCGTCGACGGTGGCCGCGTACTGGGCCCGCACGAAGTTCCACCCCGGGGAGCCGGGCGGATCCCGCCGGGCGACCTCGCCGCACGACGCGTCCGGGGCGCCGAAGCAGTGCACGACGATGTTCCCGAAGCCCAGCGAATTGGCTCCGACGAGGATCGTGACGAGACGCGTGAACGGGCCCACGCCGTAGAGCTGGGGCGAGGTGTTCGGCTTCGGCGAGGGCTGGGTGAGGTCATCGAGCGTCGCGCCCGAGCAGGATCGATCGGTGAACGTGTAGGGCTGCAGGCGCTGCGCGAGCACATGGCCGAGGTCGTCGCCGTTACGGGCGCACAAATCCATCGACTGCACCTTGCGGTGCGATCCCGAGGCGGCGTAGCTGTCGCCCATCGAGACGTACTGCGCCCCGCCGGGCAGATCGGGCAGGTAACTCGTGGCGTTCGTCTGATAGTGCGTGTAACCGCTGCCCCCGCCGATCAGCGTGGACGCGCCGGCCGCGACGACCACGAGGCACAGCACGAGTGCTGATGCGATTGCACGACGGATCCGGGACACCCCGGCGAGACTACAGGGGCGTGAACTCGCTCCTACGCCGAGCGAGGTACGCCGAGGGCGAGCACCCGAGGAAGCCGCGCACCTCGCGGCTCAGGTGCGCCTGGTCGGCGTATCCGGTGCGCGCAGCGACGTCCGCGGCGGGTGTCCCTCCTCGAGCGCGCGCCGCGCGGCGTCGTAACGCATGAGCCGGGCCGCCTGCTTGATGCCCATGCCGAACTCGGCGGTGAACTTCATCGCCAGGTACCGCGCCGACCAGCCGGACCGCTCGACGAGCTCGGCGACGGTGACCCGCCCCTGTCGCGCCGCGAGTACGACCACGCCGCCGCGGCGTCGGGCTGCACCTCGCGGCCGGAGGTGGCGTACGCCGCGAGGACCTCGGCCGCGACGGCCTCGCGGTTGGCGACCGGCGCCGCCGCCACGCGGCCGTACAACTCCCCCGCGAGCCCCGAGTGGAGCGCGCCGAGCTCGACGGCCTCACCGCCGAGCTCGGCCGCCGGGGCGCCGGTGAGCGCGCGGACCAGGCTGGGCTTCACATCCACCTGGACGCCGCGCTGGAGCCCGTCGTGGTGCACCAGGTACGGCGTGGGGTGCATGCCCGAGATGCAGAGGCGGAACGTGGTGCGGTCCGGTAGGCCCGGCCCCGTGAGGTCCAGGCCGTGCCCGAGGTCGATGATCATCGTCAGCGTCGGCGAGGGGACTGCGAGATGGGTGCCCGGGACGACGCCGCTGATGTCGTAGGCGGCCGCCCGGGCGATCCCGGGCGCCGTCACCCCGCGTAGGTACCGAAACTCCACGTGTTGCCCTCCGGGTCGGCGACGGTGAATCCCCTGGAGCCATAGTCCTCCTCGCGCATCTCCCGCACCAGGCGGGCGCCGAGTTCCTGGGCGCGGGCGTAGACGGCGTCGGGGTCGTGCACCACGACGTACACGCCGGAGGTGCCGGGCGGATTGCTGAGGGTGGTGTCGACCTTGCACAGGCTCGAGACCATCACCCGGCCCCGTCGGGCCAGAGCATCTCGGAGTGGATCACCTCGCCGTCGCCGTCCCCCTCGACGAGGATCCCGTCCTCGAAACCGATGCCGCGCAACCATTCCCGCGCCGCGAGCGGATCGTCGTAGGTGAGTCCGGGCCAGATGTTCGTGTCTTTGCGTATGTTGTTCATGCCTCAAGACTGGCAGCCGGCGGCACCGTCGGGCTTGAAGAAATCCGCACGCCCTCCTGCCCCCGAATTGAACGACGTTCTGGAGAGGAAAACCGCAGGTCGGAATCTCCGGAACGTCGTTCAATCGCACGGGGCCGACAGACGACGAGGCCCGCACCGACGTCATCGGTGCGGGCCTCGTGCGGGAGGACGGAGGAGTTACTCCTGGCCGACCTCGAAGCGGGTGAAGGCGAGCACCTTCACGCCGGCCTCGTCCAGCACCTGCTGGACGGACTTCTTGTTGTCGGTCACCGACGGCTGATCGGGAAGGACGGTGTCCTTGTAGTACGCGATCGTCTTGCCCTCGATGATCTTCGGCAGCGCCTGCTCCGGCTTGCCCTCGGCACGCGCGGTCTCCTCGGCGATGCGACGCTCGTTCTCGATGACGTCGGCCGGAACCTCGTCCCGGCTGGCGTACTTCGCCTTGAGCGCGGCGACCTGCATGCCGGCGCCGCGAGCGGCCTCGGCGGCGGCGTCGCCCTCGCCCGAGAACGAGACCAGCACGCCCACTGCGGGCGGCAGGTCCGAGCTGCGCTTGTGCAGGTAGACGGCGACGGGGCCGTCGTAGCGCGCGATGCGACGCAGCACGAGCTTCTCGCCCAGCTTGGCCGACGCGGCCTCGATGCGCGACGCGACGGTCTCGCCCTCGAGCGGCAGCTCGAGCACGGCCTCGACGGTAGCGGCGTCCGACGCGGCAGCGGCGGCGACGATCGCGTCGGCGAGCTGCTGGAACTCCTCGTTCTTCGCGACGAAGTCCGTCTCGGAGTTGAGCTCGATGAGCACGCCGTCCTTGGCGGCCACGAGGCCCTCGGCGGTGGAACGACCGGCGCGCTTGCCGACGTCCTTCGCGCCCTTGATGCGCAGCACCTCGACGGCCTTGTCGAAATCGCCGTCGGTCTCGGTGAGCGCGTTCTTGCAGTCCATCATCCCCGACCCGGTGAGGTCGCGGAGACGCTTGACGTCAGCGGCGGTGTAGTTCGCCATGTATGCGGCTCCTGTCTAAGAAGGGAAGGTCGTGCGACCGGAAACGATCAGGCTTCCGGGGTCTCGGTGGCCGGAGCCTCGGTCGCGGGCGCCTCGGCGGCGGGGGTCGCGACGGTGGCGGACTCCAGCAGCTCCTGCTCCCACTCGGCGAGGGGCTCGCCGGCGCCGGCCTCGGGCTTGGCATCGCCGGTGGCGACGCCCGCGCGGGCCTGCACGCCCTCGGCCACGGCGGACGCCACGACCTTGGTCAGCAGGGCGGCGGACCGAATGGCGTCGTCGTTGCCCGGGATCGGGTAGTCGACGAGGTCGGGATCGCAGTTGGTGTCGAGGATCGCGATGACCGGGATGCCCAGCTTGCGGGCCTCGCCCACGGCGATGTGCTCCTTGTTGGTGTCCACGACCCAGATGGCCGAGGGGACCTTGGCCATGTCGCGGATACCGCCGAGGGTGCGCTCGAGCTTGTTCTTCTCACGCGTGAGCATGAGGATTTCCTTCTTGGTGCGACCCTCGAAGCCACCGGTCTGCTCCATGGTCTCGAGCTCCTTCATCCGCTGAAGGCGCTTGTGGACCGTCTGGAAGTTGGTGAGCATGCCGCCCAGCCAGCGCTGGTTCACGTAGGGCATGCCGACGCGGGTGGCCTCTTCGGCGATCGACTCCTGGGCCTGCTTCTTGGTGCCGACGAAGAGGACGGTGCCACCGTGGGCGACGGTCTCCTTGACGAACTCGTAGGCCTTGTCGATGTAGGTCAGCGTCTGCTGCAGATCGATGATGTAGATGCCGTTGCGGTCGGTGAAGATGAAACGCTTCATCTTCGGGTTCCACCGACGGGTCTGGTGACCGAAGTGCGCGCCGCTGTCCAGCAGCTGCTTCATGGTGACGACAGCCATGATGCCTCTTTCGTAGTTGCAGTTGTCCACGCCGCGACGACCCTCGCTTCCGCTGGTCAGCGGTCGAGAGGCGATGCGCGGTGTCCTGGTGTTCCGCCGCACTGCACTCCTTCTACGAAGGAGACCGCGCTGCACGGCACGCCCGTTCGGGCGCCGGAGGAACACGCGTAGTCACTCCGCCATCTGGACGGAGTGCAGGGGCAAGTGTACGCCGGTCCCGTCGACCTGCGAAATCGTCGCGTTCACGCAGGTCGACGGTGCCGTCCGGGCGCTAGGCGCCGGCGCCTGCGGTCTCGCGCTCGACGGTCCGCTTCTCCCAGAACGTCGCGTTGACGATGCCGAGGGGCGTCGGGTCGAACTGCGGGTCGATCCCCATCTTCTGCTGCCGCTCGAAGTCCCGCAGCGCCTTGAACGCCGCGTTCTGCAGCACCAGGATGCCCAGGATGTTGAGCCACGCCATGAGACCGACGCCCAGGTCGCCCATCGCCCAGGCGTCCTCGGCCTCCGACACCGCGCCGATCGTGACCGAAACCAGGATCAGAATCTGCAGCAGCATCGTCAGCACGCGGCCGAGCGCAGAGTTGATCACCGGGATCACGGCCGTCGCGAAACGGCCCATGAGGAAGCGGAGGTTCGTCTCGGCCATGTAGTAGTACGCCACGATCGTGGTGAAGCAGAAGAAGGCCAGCGAGATGGCGATGAAACTCGGCCCCGCGCCGGTGAACACCGTGTCGAAGCCCTGCTGGGCGTACGCCGGCCCGACGCTCGGATCCCCCTCCAGCGCACCGCCGTCCTTGAGAACCCGACCCGACGCCGTGCCTCCGTCGAACACCTTGTAGGCGCCGGTCGAGAGGATGAGGAACGCCGTCGCCGAGCACACGAACAGCGTGTCGACGTAGACCGCGAACGCTTGTGCCAGTCCCTGCTTGGCGGGATGGCTGACCTCGGCCGCCGCTGCGGCGTGCGGGCCGGTGCCCTGGCCGGCCTCGTTCGAGTAGATGCCGCGCTTGACGCCCCATTCGATGGCGAGCCCGAGCGCCGCACCCACACCCGACTCAAGGTTGAACGCGGAGGCGAAGATCAAGCGGAGCACCTCGGGCACCACCGAGGCGTTGACGGCCATGATGACGATCGCGGCCAGGATGTAGAGGACCGCCATGAACGGCACCACGATCGCGGCGAACGTAGCGATGCGCTTGACGCCACCGATGATCACGAACGCCAGGACGATCACGATGCCGACGGCGGCGATCCAGGGCTCGATCCCCCAGGCGTTCTCCATGGCGACTGCCATGGAGTTGGACTGCACCATCGGCATCAGGAGCCCGCACGCGGTCACGGTGACGGCGGCGAAAGCGAGCCCGTAGATCCGCCCGGCCAACGCGCCTCTGGTGTGCGCGAATGCACGCGAGAAGTAGTAGGCCGGACCGCCGCGATACTCACCCGTGAGCCGGTCGCGCTCCTTGTAGATCTGGCCCAGCGTGCACTCGACGAAGGACGTCGACGCGCCGAAGAAGGCGACGAGCCACATCCACAGGACCGCGCCCGGACCGCCGAAAGCGATCGCGGTGGCGACGCCCGCGATGTTGCCGGTGCCGACGCGTCCGGCCAGCGACATCGCGAGCGCCTGGAAGGAACTGACCCCCGAGTCGGAGCTCTCCCCTTCTTCAACTGCCCCAGCATGGCCGGGATCTGGCGCACCTGCACCAATCGGGAGCGGATACTGAAGAAGATCCCCACCCCGAGACAGAGATAGATCAGGCCCTTGCTCCATACGTATTCGTTGAGAGTGGCCAGTAGCTCAGACATGGGAGAAACGATAAAGGCAGCTTCAAGGGATGGGAGCGCATCGGCGATCTTCTGTTACCGCCACGTAATCCCATCGCAAAAAGCGCCACCCGAAATCCCGCCTCAGCGCACGAACAGATCGTCGAGATGCCTATCGATCGCCGCGAGGGCGTCGGCGGGGGTGACGACACCCAGCTCCAGCAGGGGCGTGAGGCCGGTCAGCGCGAGCAATCGGTCCGCCTCCGTCGACGGTGCCCGGTCCCCGCGATCCGGCCGTCGGCGATCGCGCCCCGGACGAGTTCCTCGACCTGTGCCCGGCCGGCGGCCATCCCCGCGCGGGTGCGGGCGCGGATCCCCTCGTCGTGCAGCGCCTCGAGGACGTATGCGGCGTTCATTCTGCTCGTCACGCGCGAATCCGCGTGCAGCGGAAGCATCTCGACGAGCACCAGCCGGAGCACGTCGCGCGGGTGCGGGTCCGCACCGAGGTCCGCGAGCCCGGCCGCGACCCGGGCGGCGGTCTGCTCGGCGGCGAAGTCCATGGCGAACGTGAGCAACTCCTGCCTGGACGCGAAGTAGTGCTGCAGCTGGCCGTGCGACATCCCGGCCTCCTTCGCCACCTCGCGCAGGCTCAGCCGTTGCACCCCGGAGGCGTCCACCACGCGCCACAGCGCGCGGGCGATCGCCTCGCGGCGCTCGCGGTGATCGACCTGCTTCGGCACGGCTACCCCTTCCGGCTTTTCAATACACTTGAAATAATACAAGTGGATGATAACGTCGAAGTCAAGACACGCCGACACAGGGAGCCGATATGCAGGAACGACCGAGCGTCAGGACGGCGGAGGGCGTCGTCGAAGGCGTACACCTCGACGGAACAGTCGTCTTCCGCGGTATCCCTTACGCGCGGCCTCCTGTAGGGCCGTTGCGCTTCGCCGCACCGGAACCGGTGCTCCCGTGGGACGGCGTCCGGCCCGCGGCCGAGTTCGGTCCCCGCCTCCGCAGTCCGGGCCCGGGCCGAAGGCCGAGGGCCTCGGACGACGCGAACTGGCTCACCGTGAACGTCTGCACCCCGGATCCCGACGGGTCGGGACTACCCGTCCTCGTATGGATCTGCTGCGGCGGATACATGGCGGGCACCGCAGCGGACCCGATGTTCGACCCCACGGCGCTCGCGGCCGAGGGCCTCGTCGTCGTGAGCGTCCAGTGCCGCATGGGTGCGGAGGGGTTCGCGCTGCTCGACGGCGCACCGTCGAACCGGGGACTGCTGGACCAGATCGCCGCGCTGGAATGGATCCGCCGGAACATCGCCGCGTTCGGCGGCGACCCCGACGCGGTCACCATCGCCGGCACGTCGGGCGGCGCGGGATCCGTCGCCGCCCTGCTCACGATCCCCCACGCCCGGCCGCTGTTCCGGCGGGCGATCACCCACTCCGTGCCCGGACTGAACATCACCCCGGCGCTCGCGACGGAGGTCACGGCCGCGCTCGCCGAGCGCCTCGGCGTACCGTCCACCGCGGCGGGGTTCGCCGAGGTCGCGCCGCAGCGGCTCGCCGACGAAGTCACCGCCCTGTGCGCCGACGCGCCCGCGCACCGCGACCGGTGGGGTCGGCTCGCGCAACTGGGGATCGTCGTCTGCCCGGTCATCGACGGCGAGCTCCTGCGCGAGACCCCGTGGGAAGCACTCGCGACCGGCGGCGCCGAGGCGATCGATCTGCTCGCCGGGCACATGCGCGACGAGTTCCGGCTGTTCAGCGTCATGATGGGCGTCCGCGGCACGTTCACCGACGAGGACGTGGCCCGGGCACTGGACGTGTTCGCGCCGGCCGATCCGGCGGACTACCGCGCCGCGTATCCGCACGCGGGTGCGGACGAGCTGATGGAGCTGGTGTCCTCCGACGCCACCTTCCGGATGCCGTCGGTGCTGCTCGCGGACGCCAACGCCGCGGCCGGCGGCGCCACCTTCCTGTTCGAGGTGCGCTGGGAGACCGAGGTGTACGGCGCCTGCCACAGCATCGACGTCCCGCTCGCCTTCGGCACCCTGGACTGCCCGACAGGCGTCATGTTCTTCGGCGACGCCCCGTCACGCGCGGTCCGCGCGCTGTCGGACGAGCTCCTCGACGCGTGGGTCCGGTTCTGCGCCACCGGCGATCCGGGGTGGCCCCGCTACGACGCCGAGCGCCGCAGCACCCGACTCCTCGACGATCCTTCCACCACAGCGCCGTATCCCGAGGAACGCTCGCGCCGGATCTGGCAGGGCCGCCCGCCCGCGCCGTTCGCGCCCGCGTGACACGGCCGTTGCCACCGATCAGGCCGGCACCGCCACCGGCGCCGCGGACTCGTCGGCGTAGACATCCTTGCGCGGCGCGTTGTAGGCGTCCTGGTCGAGGATGCCCTCCTGCTTGGCGACGATGGTCGGGATCAGCGCCTGCCCCGTCACATTGAGCGCCGTGCGGCCCATGTCGACGATCGGCTCGACGGCCAGCAGGAGGCCGACGCCGGCCAGCGGCAGGCCCAGCGTCGACAGCGTCAGGGTCAGCATCACGGTGGCACCGGTGGTACCCGCCGTCGCGGCGGACCCGATCACCGAGACGATCACGATGAGCAGGTAGTCCGTGATCCCCAGCGGCACGTGGAAGTACTGCGCAACGAAGATGGCGGCGATGGCGGGGTAGATCGCGGCGCAGCCGTCCATCTTGGTGGTCGCGCCCAGCGGCACGGCGAAGGACGCGTACTCGCGCGGGACGCCGAGGTTCCGCTCGGTCACGCGCTCCGTCACCGGGAGGGTGCCGATCGAGCTGCGGGAGACGAAGCCCAGCTGCGCCGCGGGCCACACCCCGCTGAAGAACTGTTTCACCGACAGTCCGTGCGCCTTGACGATGAGCGGGTAGACCACGAATCCGACGATCAGCAGGCCCAGGTAGATAGCCCCGGTGAACGCGCCCAGCGAGCCGATCGCACCCCACCCGTAGGTCGCGACCGCCGTGCCGATCAGCGCGGCCGTGCCGATCGGCGCGAGCCGGATGATCCACCACAGCACCTTCTGCACGATCGCCAGCAGCGACGCGTTGAACGTGATGAAGGGTTCGGCCTTCTCCCCCACCTTCAGTGCCGCGATGCCGATCGCGGCCGCGACCACGAGCACCTGCAGCACGTTGAAGCTGAGCGAGACGGAACCGTCGGATGCCTTGGCCTGTAGCCCGAGGAAGTTGGACGGGACGAGGCCCGTCAGGAACGCCCACCAGGATCCGGTGCTCGACGGTGCCTTCCCCTCGCCCGTGACGGTGGTGTGCGCGCCCGGCTGCAGCACCAGCCCCAGGACGATGCCGATCACCACGGCGATGAACGCGGTGATCGCGAACCACAGCAGCGTCTTGCCCGCAAGCCGCGCCGCATTGGTCACGTTGCGCAGGTTGGCGATCGACGCGATCACGGCGGTCACCACGAGGGGAACGACGGCCACGGTCAGCAGCTTGACGTAACTGGAGCCGATCGTCTTGAGCGTGCCGACGAGCCAGTTGACGTTGCCGTCGGCCGCGGGTGCCATGTTCCGGGCCAGTAGGCCGAGCAGGACGCCGGCGATCAGGCCGACGACGATCTGGAAGCCGAAGTTCTTCAGCAACGGCGGGATGCGCGAAGGTGCCGCAGTGGTGGTGGAGGACATGATGGTGTGCAACGCGCGCCGCGGCCCGCCTGTTCCGCTGGAATCAGCGTGAGCGCAATACTCGCACCACCACCCGTGCAGGGCGTACGGAGCGGCCCGGCACCGTCAGGCCCGGGGCGATGACGTCCGCCACGGTCCGGTCGAGGGCCTCGTCGTCGGTGGCCGTGGTGTCCGATGCCTCCATCACGGCCGCGTCGAACAGGTCCCCCACGGCCGGCGTGACGACGGTGCCGCCGCGCCCCACGAGCAGCCGCTCGATCCGCGCCGCGACGGCGTCGAACGCGTCCCGTTCCCGGTCGGACTCGGCGGTCGCGGCGCACGCGGTCACGTCGCCGAGGAGCGCGAACAGTTCCACCACGAGCGGCAGGTCGGCCCCGATCCGGTCCTCGCTCGCGCGGGCCTGTTCGGCGTCCGCGAGCCGTTCGACGGTGCCCGCCTGCCGCGCCAGGATCCGGGCCAGGTCCTCCACCCGCTCCGCGAGCGCGTCCCGCGCCACCTGGCTCGCGGCGTCGGCCTCATCAGCAGTCATGGACCGACCGTAGCGCGCTACGATTCCGCCATGGGGGTGTACGGAATCGACCTGGGCACGACCAACTCGGCGATCGCGCGCATCGGCGCCGACGGCCGGCCCGAGATCGTGCGGGGGCTCGGCGGGGAGTCGACGGTGCCGTCGGTGGTGCTGTTCGCGTCGGCCTTCGACCACCTGGTGGGCGAGGGCGCGCGGCGGCAGGCGCGGCTGGACCCCGAGCACGTGTGCAGCCTGGTCAAGCGCCGCATGGGCGATTCCCAGTGGCGGTTCCGCGCGCACGGCGAGACGTGGTCGGCGCCCGCGGTGTCGGCCCTGATCCTCAAGAGCCTCGCCGGCGACGTGGAGTTCAGCGGCGGCGAGCCGGTGCGTCGCGTCGTGATCACGGTGCCCGCGTACTTCGGCGACGAGGAGCGGCGCGCCACCATCCAGGCCGGCACGTACGCCGGGTTCGACGTGGCGGGCGTGCTCTCGGAGCCGATCGCCGCGGCGCTGTCGTACGGCTTCGGGCGGATCGACGGCGGGGTCGACTTCGGCAAGACCGCCCCGCGCGAGACGGTCCTGGTCTACGACCTGGGCGGCGGCACCTTCGACGCCACGGTCATCGAGCTGGCCGACCGGCGCATCTCGGTACTGGCCGTGGAGGGCGATCATCAGCTCGGCGGTGCCGACTGGGACGAGCGGATCGCACTGCACCTGTCGCAGCGGTTCTGCGAGGCGAACCCCGACGCCGAGGATCCACTGGACGACTCCGCGGGCTCCCAGTCGCTCGTTCTTGCCGCGGAGCAGGCGAAACACGAACTGTCGCAGGCCGATCGCACCGAGGTCGTGGTCGCCCACGACGGCGCTCGCGCGGTCGTGCCGCTCACCCGGGCCGAGCTGGAGGAGATGACGGCCCCGCTGCTGCGGCGCACCGTCGAGCTGACCCGGGACTGTCTCGCCGCCGCCGAGCGGCGCGGCGCGGCGAAGGTGGACCGGCTGCTCCTGGTCGGCGGCTCGTCGCGGATGCCCGCGGTGGCCCGCGCTCTGCAGGACCAGCTCGGCCTCACCGGCGAGCTGCACGATCCGGATCTCGCCGTGGCCCGCGGAGCCGCCCTGTACGGCGAGAAGCTGGAGATGGAGCGCCTCGTCGCGGCCGACCTCGTGACGCGCGGCCTGCTACCCGACGGTGCGCCGCCCCTGCACGCCTCGGCGACCGCGCTCGACGAGTCGATCGGGCGCGTCGCGGCCTCGTTCGCGCAGCCCGTGTCGCTGGTGCGCCGGATGCTCGAGATCCAGGTGGACACCGTGATCTCCCGGGGCTTCGGCGTGCTCGCGGTGCGGGACCACGGCGAGCTGGGCGTCACCTGGCTCGTCGAGCGCAACCAGACGCTGCCCGTCCGGGTGCGCCGGTCCTTCGGCACGATGCGCGAGGACCAGGCGCAGATCGAGGTCACCGTGGTCGAGCAGCAGGGCCAGGTGGCCTCCCAGCGCCTGTCCGACGCGAAGCTGCTGGTGGAGGGCACGATCACCGACATCCCGCCCGGCTACCCCGCGGGGAGCGAGGTGCGCATCACCTTCGAGATGGGCTTCGACGGGGTGCTGCACGTGACGGCGCACCACGTGGACGCCGACATGCCCCTCACGCTGTCCGCGCAGACCGGCGCCATGCTCTCGCAGGCCGACGTGGCCCGCGAGCTCGACCAGGTGCAGCGCACGCGCCGGCGGGGATGAGCGCGATGGAGCCGTTCGACCCCAACGCCTATCGCAAGCGCGTCCTGGCCGGCGTGGCCCGCCGCGGCGGACCCGACCAGTCGGACGCGTTCGAGCTGTACGACCTCCCCCTCGACGGTGCCGCCGACCTGCCGGACGAGGCCGTCGCGGCCCGCATCGACGAGGTGTGGGGGTTCTGGCAGCGCCAGCGCGACCACCCGAAGTACCGTGCGCTGGTAGCCCAGCTCGTGGCGGAGCACGACCGCCGCAGCGCCGCGCTGCGCACCTCCGCCGACCGCCGCGCGGAGGAGCTGCGCGTCCGGGCGGCGCGGGACGAGCGCGACGCCGGACGCTATGCGATCCTCGACACCGCGATCTCCCGGCTGGTGGAGCGGCACGGCGGCGTGCCCGCCGAGAAGGTGGCGGGGCTCGAGGAGATCGGCGCGCTGGGCGGCCTCACCCCGGCCGAGGTGGCGGCCCGGCTGCGCCGGCACCGGGTGCTCCGGGAGCCTCCGCCCCCGCCGCGGCGGCACCGACGGGACTCACCGCGCAGCGCCGGGCGCAGATCAGCGCGCTGCTGCGCGAGTGGAGCGACCTGTGCCACGAGAGCGTGCCGACGTTGTTCGCGCTGCTCGGGCTCGCCGTGACCGATTCACAGGACACGGCGGAGATCCGCGAGCGGGCGGACATCCTGCACCGCCGCGCCCGGGAACTCCCGGCGGCCGCCCGCGCGCCGTCCTGGACGAGTTGGGCGTGCACGCGCGCGAGGTCCTCGTCGAGGGCGGGCCGCTGGCCGACGCGTACGCCGCGGCCGTGGTCGAGGACGTGACCGAGGCCCTGCGCCCCAAGGTGCGGGCCGCGATCCTCATCGAGGACCGGCTCGTCGGGCCCGATTACGAGTTCCTCGCGGACGAGGGCGTGAGCCTGGGGCTGGACCGCGCCGCGACGGAGCGGGTGCTCGCCGACCTCGCGGCCGAGTACGGCGGCGGCATCGGGCACGCCGCGCAGGCGCCCGCCCCGGCACCCGTTCCGTCCCGGCCGACCAACCCGTCGGCCCCGTCGAACCCGTCCACCCCGGCGCCCGCCCGGGGCACCGAGCCACGGCCGTGGGAGCCGCTGCTCAGGTCCGCGCGGGCGGCGCTCCGCCGGGGCCGTCCGGCGGAGGCCGCGCGCCTCGCCGAGGACGCGCGTTCGCTCGACGACGGGGCCGCGTCCACTCAGATCCGCTCGATCGCCGGCGAGGCGCGCCGCGTCCTGGACGAGGCCGCGCGGCTGTGGGGCGACGTCGCCGCGGCCCGGGCGGAACGGCGCTGGCCGGACGCCGCCCGGATCCTCGCCGACCTGCAGCGCCGCGCCGTCGACGCCCCGCCCCGGCCGGTCAGCCCGACCTGCAGACCGCGATCGAGGAGGCCCAGCGCGCCCTCGGCGCCGGCTCCGTATCCCCGGCCCCCGTACCCCCGACACCCGTGCCGGCACCGGACCCCACGCCACCGGCGCCGGCCTCCCCGCCCCGCCCACGGACGTCACCGCCCGTTGGGCCGACGGTGCCGTGCTCGTCGCCTGGTCCAGCACCCATCCGGGCGCGGAGTACCGGGTCTCGCGCGAGCAGCCCGACGGCACCTGGAAGGTCGTCGGCCGCACTCGCGAGACGACGCTCGAAGACGGCGGCGCGCCCCGTCGCGCCGTGCCCGCGTACGAGGTCGTCGCGGTCGTCGACGGCGTCGCATCCGCCCCGGCCCGGTCCATCGCGGCGCCGACGGCCGCCCCGGTCCGGGCACCGGAACCGCCGCGGACGACACCGTCGGGACCGGTTCCCGTGCCCGGCGGGCCGACCGCCACCACCGGACTTCCGGGCGTCACGGGAGTGACCGTCCGGGGTGCGCTGCTCACCTTCGACTGGCCCCACGGCGTGACCGAGGCGATGGTCGTGGCCCGGGCCGACGGTCCGCCCCACTCCCCACCGATCCCGCGGCCCGGTCGTGGAAGGTGACCAACACGCGCTACCAGATCGACGGTGGCGCACCGCTTCCCGCCGATCTCCCGCGCCCGTGTCACCTCGGCGTGGCCGCGTGCGGGCGCGGGCGGGCGGTGCCCTCGTCGTCTCCGGCGATTTCGCCCCCACCGCACACGTGCGGTTGGATTGAGGATGCCCGAATCCGGTTCCCGAGGCAACGTCCGGCTGGCCCTGATCCTGGGCGCACTGTCGGCGTTCGGTCCCATCACGACCGACCTGTACCTCCCCGCCCTGCCCGCAGCCGCTGCCAACCTCGGCGCTTCCCAACCCGCGATCCAGGCCACGCTTACGGCGTGCCTGATCGGGCTCGCACTGGGGCAGGTGTTCGTGGGCCCGCTGTCCGACTCGATCGGGCGGCGCCGGCCGATGATCGCGGGGATGGCGCTGTTCATCCTCAGTTCGCTGCTGTGCGCGGTCGCCCCGTCGGTGTACCTGCTGGACGCGGCCCGGCTGCTGCAGGGCCTCGCGGGTGCCGCGGGCATCGTGCTCAGCCTGGCCATCGTCCGCGACCTGTACAGCGGCGTCGCCGCGGCGCGGATGATCGCGATGCTCATGGCCGTCGGTGGCGTGGCGCCGATCGTCGCGCCACTGGCGGGCGCCCAACTACTGCGCGTGATGGATTGGCGCGGGCTCTTCGTGATCCTCGGGGTGCTGGGGATCGCGCTGCTGGCGATCGCGCTGGTCTTCGTCCCCGAGACGCTGGGGGCGGCGGACCGTCGGCCGGTGGGCTGGGGATCCGTGGCGGGCGGATTCGTCTCCCTCGCCAAGGACCGCAGGTTCGTCGCGCTGACGCTGACGGGCGGCCTCGCGTTCGCCGCGATGTTCGCCTACATCTCCACTTCGGCGTTCGTGTTCCAGGAGCATTACGGCTACAGCGAGACCGCCTTCAGCGTGGTGTTCGCGGCGAACGCGCTCGGCCTGCTCGCCTCGAACCTCACCGGGGGGCGCCTCGTGGGCCGGGTTCCCGCGGCCTCGCTCGTGTCGGCCGGGCTCGGCGGGATGCTCGTCGGCTCCGTCGCGACGCTCGCCGCGCTGGCCGCGGACAGCGCCCCGCTCGTGATCGCCGCACTGTTCGTCACGGTCTCCAGCCTGGGACTCGCGATGCCCACCACCGCCGCGCTGGCCCTCGAGGACCACGGCGCGCTGGCCGGGACCGCCTCGGCCGCGCTGGGGTCCGCCCGGTTCGTATTGGGCGGGATCGCGGCGCTGTTCGCGGGGATCGGCGGCGACCCGGTGGTGCTGGGAGTCTCGATGGTGGTGTGCGCCGCGGGCGCCGCGGCCGCCTTCGTCGTCGCCAAGCGGACGCCAACCGCAGCCCGGTAACGTGGCCACCATGACCGATTCAGTGTCCCGAACGTACCGTTCGCTTCCCGGCATCAGCACCCGTGCGTGGGAGCACCCGGCCGACCGCGCCGCGCTGGTGGCGCTGCGCAACCTCAAGGGTTTCGACACCGTGCTCAAGGCCATCTCGGCGCTGCTGCGCGAACGCCAGCACCGCCTGCTGTTCCTCGCGTCGGGCGTGCGCGTGGACGACCGGCAGTTCCCGCACCTGCACGACGTGCTGGTCGACTGCGCCCGCGTCCTCGACACCGACGCCGTCCCGGAGCTGTACGTGGTGCAGGATCCGTCGGTGAACGCCATGACCATCGGCATGGACCGCCCGTTCATCGTGATCAACACCGGCCTGCTCGAGCTCATGGACGCCGAGGAGCAGCGCTTCGTGGTCGGACACGAGCTCGGCCACGCACTGTCCGGGCACGCCGTGTACCGCACCATGCTGATGCACCTGCTGCGGCTGGCCGGCAGCTTCGGCTGGGTGCCGATCGGCGGCTGGGCGCTGCGGGCGATCGTGGCGGCGCTCATGGAATGGCAGCGCAAGTCCGAGCTGTCGGGCGACCGCGCCGGACTGCTGTGCGTGCAGGACCCGGACGTGGCGATGCGCGTGCACATGAAAACCGCGGGCGGGACGAAGCTCTCGGAGATGGATACGCAGCGCTTCCTGGCCCAGGCCGCGGAGTACGAGCGCACGGGCGACCTGCGCGACGGGGTGCTCAAGCTGCTGAACCTGGAGCTGCAGTCGCACCCGTTCTCGGTGCTGCGGGCGGCGGATCTCAACCGCTGGGTGGAGCGCGGCGACTACGGGCGGATCGTGGGCGGCGAGTACCCGCAGCGCGCCGACGACGAGAGGGCCAGCGCCGCCGAGGAATTCAAGACCGCGGCGCGCGGGTACAAGGAGAACTTCGACGCCTCCGCCGATCCACTGATCACCACGCTGCGCGACTTCGGGTCGTCGGCGGTGAACACCGTGGGCGAGGCGTGACCGACGTCGCCACCGGCGTGGGCCGCAAGATCGACGAGTGGCGCCGCAACTCGGCCCGCAAGCAGGACGGACAGCAGTAGCGCTCAGCCCCGGTCGGTGAGCGCGTCGAGGTCGATGGTGAGCGGGCGCGGTACGGCCGTGGTGAAGGTGCCGCGCACCGTCTCGCCGCGGTAGACACCGTCGACCAGCGTCAACAGCTGCGCGGACGGACCGTCGTCGAGGTCGACGATCCAGTACGCCTCGATCCCGGCCCGCTCGTACTCGGCACGCTTGACCACTTGGTCGGTGTGCCGGTTGCCGGGCGACAGGATCTCGACCACGAGACGCACCCGTTCCGCGGGCATCGGCTGCTCGGCGGGGCGCTCGAACAGCACCACATCGGGCACGCGAACCGTGGGCCGCGCGCCACGCGCGACCAGCACCTCTACCTCCTGCAGGCAGAGCAGCGGCGCCGGCGCCCGATCGAAGATCTGACGCCACAATTGCGAACTCGCCAGTGAATGCATCGGTCTCGGCATCGGCGCCACGTCCACGACCCCCGTACCAATTCGTACCGCGCCGATGTGTCCTCCCCCAAGGCACGCCACTGCTCCAGCGACATCGGCGCGGGATGCTGCGGTGCGGCGGTCATGTCGCGCATCCTACGCCGCGCGAGCCCGGACCCGGTCCGAAAGACCGGATTCAGCGGCGCCTGTGGATAACGCGATCTCCTCCACAGGCCCGACCCTGCGGACCGCTGTCCGACGGTGCCGTGCGGCAGGGTCGGTGCATGCGCATCATGACCGTGCTCCTGATCGCCGTCCTGCTGCCGGGGACGGCACCGTCCGCCCGCGCGGCCGGGGACTACGACTGGCCGCTGGACCCGCGGCCCGCGGTGGCGCGGCCGTTCGCGAACCCCGAGAAGCGCTGGCAGCCCGGCCACCGCGGGGCGGACCTCGCCTCCGAGCCCGGCCAGGCGGTGTACTCGGCCGGACCGGGACGGGTGCATCACGTGGGGCGGGTGGACGACCGGACGGTCGTCTCGGTGCTCCACCGCAACGGCCTGCTCACCACGTATGAGCCGATCGCCGAGGCCCTGGTGCGCGCGGGCGACGAGGTGGGGACCGGCACACCGATCGGCCGCCTCGCGGCCGGACACGCGGGCTGCCCGGCGGCGGCGTGCCTGCACTGGGGCCTGCGCCGGGGCGCGGGCACGCGGCGCAGTACTACAACCCGCTCCTGCTCGTCGGGGCCGCACCGGTGCGGCTGCTGCCGGACGCCGGCGCCGGGTGATGCCCGCGCGGAGGAGCGCGCCGGCCGGCCGGACACCGCGCGCACACCGTCGGCGAATGCAACGATGGACCCCGTGACGGACGAGAGCACGCCAGAATCCGAGACCGACCTCTCCAGCGAGGAGCGGCTCCAGCAGGCGCAGACCATCGCCTATCCCAGCAGCTACTCCGGGCGGCGCCGCAGTGCCCCGGAACACGACCCCACGGTGGTCGTGCTCTTCGGCGCAACGGGCGACCTGTCGCGCCGGAAGCTGCTGTGCGGCCTCGGGTACCTCGCCGTGTCGGGCCTGGGGCCGGACATGCGGGTGATCGGCACCAGCCTGGACGAGATGACGGACGAGCAGTTCCGCGAGTTCGCCCGCAAGTCCGTCGACGAGCTGGGCGCCCGCAAGCTGACGGCGGAGCAATGGGCCGAGTTCGAGCCCGACCTGTCCTACGTCAACTCCTCCGCCGGCCCCGAGGCGCTGGCGCGGGCGGTCGCCGAGAAGGAGCGCGAGCTCGGCGCCGACCAAGGCGTGCGGGTCCGGCGGCTGTTGTACCTGAGCGTCCCGCCGAAGGCCGCGACCACCGTGATCAACACCCTCGCCGAGGCCGGCCTCACCGAGGGCTCGCGCGTGATCATGGAGAAGCCGTTCGGCGAGGACCTCGAATCGGCGCTCGCGCTGAACGCCGAGGTGCACAAGACCTTCCGCGAGAAGCAGATCTTCCGCATCGACCACTTCCTGGGCAAGGAGGCGGCGCAGAACATCCTGGCGTTCCGGTTCGCCAACGGACTGTTCGAGCCGATCTGGAACCGCAACTTCATCGACCACGTGCAGATCGACATCCCCGAGTCGCTGGGGCTCGACGCGCGCGCGGCGTTCTACGAGCCCACCGGCGCCTACAAGGACATGGTGGTCACCCACCTGTTCCAGGTGATGGCGTTCGTCGCGATGGAGCCGCCCACCGCGCTGGAGCCGCGCGCCATCTCGGAGGAGAAGAACAAGGTCTTTCGCTCACTGGAACCGATCAACCCGGACGACGTGGTCCGCGGCCAGTACTCCGGCTACCGGCAGGAGAAGGGGGTCGACCGCGAATCGGACACCGAGACGTTCATCGCGCTCAAGGCCCGCATCGACAACTGGCGCTGGGCGGGCGTGCCGTTCTATCTGCGCACCGGCAAGAAGATGGCACAGGGCATGCGGATCATCTCGGTGGCCTTCAAGGAGGCGCCGAAATCGATGTTCCCCGCCGGGTCGGGCATCGGCCAGCAGGGTCCCGACCACCTCACGTTCGACCTCGCCGACGAGTCGAAGGTGTCGCTGAGCTTCTACGGCAAGCGGCCCGGCCCGGGGATGCGGCTGGAGAAGCTGTCCATGCAGTTCTCCACCGAGGAGACCGACCGCGCCGACGACGTGCTCGAGGCCTACGAGCGGCTGATCCTCGACGCCATGCACGGCGACCACACGCTGTTCACCACCGCCGAGGGCATCGAATCGCTGTGGGAACGCTCGATCCCGCTGCTGGACGATCCGCCGCCGGTCAAGCTCTACGAGCCCGGCTCGTGGGGCCCCAACTCAATCCACCAGCTGATCGCCCCCAACGCGTGGCGGTTGCCGTTCGAGCGGAGCTGGCGCGACTAGCGATTACGCGCGCGGGTGGGCCTGCTCGTGCGCGGCGCGCAGCCGCGCGACGGAGACGTGCGTGTACAGCTGCGTCGTCGCCAGCGAGGAGTGCCCGAGGAGTTCCTGCACGACGCGCAGGTCCGCGCCACCGTCGAGCAGGTGGGTGGCGGCGGTGTGCCGGAGCCCGTGCGGCGCCACTTCCCGGCCGCCCGGCACCGACCCGGTGACTTCGTGGACGACGGTGCGCGCCTGCCGCGGATCGAGCCGCCCGCCGCGCGCCCCGAGGAACAGGGCGGCGCCCGAGCGTTCGCCCGCCAGCTGCGGCCGGGCGTCGTCGAGCCAGCGGCGCAGCGCGGCGTCGGCGGGCGCGCCGTACGGCACCGTCCGCTCCTTGTCGCCCTTGCCGATCACGGCGAGCACGCGCCGCCCGTGGTCGACGGAGTCGAGGTCGAGCCCGCACAGCTCGCTGACGCGGATCCCGGTGGCGTACAGCAGTTCCGCGATCGCGAGGTCGCGCACCGCCACCGGATCGCCTTCCGCCGCGCCGGAGGCGGCGTTGCGCAGCGCGCGCTCGGCATCGTCGGACGAGAGGACCGCCGGCAGCGTGCGGCGCGCCCGCGGGGCCTTGAGGCGGACACCCGGGTCGGAGTCCAGGTGACCCGCCGGGCCGCCCAGGCGGTGTAGGTGCGCGCCGACGACGCCTGCCGGGCGAGCGTGGTGCGCGCGGCGCCCGACGCGGCGCGCTCGCCCAGCCAGGCCCGCATCGTCGGCAGGTCCAGACGGTCCGCCGCCACCCCGCGCTCGGCCGCGAAGGCGAGCAGCGCCGTGAGATCGGCGATGTAGGCACGCACGGTGTTCTCGCTGCGGCCGCGTTCGAGCCGCAGATACGTCTCGTACTCCGCGAGCCCTCCAGTCACACCTACACCATAGCCCCCAGCCGCCCCAGACGGGCAGGCGTCAGCGGTGCTGCAGACGACGGCTGAGCCGGTTGCCGAAGAACTGGGCGATCTGCACCACGATGATGAGCACCACGATCACCACCAGCGTCAGCTGCCAGTTGTTCTGCTGGTAGCCGTACTGCCGGGCGAAGTCGCCCAAACCGCCGCCACCGACGTAGCCGGCCATCGCCGACATGTCGACCACCGCGACGAACATGAAGGTGTAGCCCAGCGTGAGCGGCGCGAGCCCCTCGGGGATCACGACGGTGGCCAGCGTACGGAACCTGCTGGCGCCCATGGACCGCGCGGCCTCGACCACCCCCGGATCCACCGAGACCAGGTTCTGCTCCACGACGCGGCCGATCACGAACGTGGCCATCACGGTCATCGCGAACGCCGCGGCCTCCACGCCGATCCGGGTGCCGATGAAGACCTTGGTGATCGGCGCGATCGCGGTGATGAAGATGATGAACGGGATCGGCCGGATGATGTTGACCAGCACGTTGAGCACCGAGAAGACGCCGCGGTTGCTGAGCAGGTTCCCGGGGCGGGTGGCATATAGGAGCGTGCCGTACACCAGGCCCAACAGTCCGCCGACGATCATCGTGATGCCGACCAGGCGGACGGTCTCGCCGATCGCGTCCAGGAACACGTCCTGCGTGCCGGGCGGGAACACGTCGTCGAGGAAGGTCGGAAGGGTCATCGCTCGATCTCCTGCCCGGTCTGCGGGTCCTTGACGTGCGCGAGGGCGCCGAGCTCGGCGATCGCCGCCGCGACGACCGCGTCGTCGCCGGTCACCGAGTAGGTCAGCGAGCCGAACGGCCTGCCGCCCACCTCGGCGACGCCGCCGTACAGCACGCGTGCGCCGGCGCCGTGGCCGGCGAAGACCTCCGCCGCGTCGAGCGCGTCGGGCTCGTCCCGCACGTCCACCGTGACGACGGTGCCGGGCCGCGCGGCGTGCAGGCGCCGCAGGGTCTCGGGGGCCACGTCGTCGCCCACGGCGGCGTGGATCAGCGAGCGGGTGGCCTCGGACGTGGGCGCGGCGAACACGTCGTACACCGGCCCGTAGTCCACCAGCTCGCCGTGATCGAGGACCGCGACGGTGTCGCAGATGCGCCGGATCACGTCCATCTCGTGGGTGATCACCACGATCGTGGTGCCGAACTCGCGGTTGACCCGCAGCAGCAGGTCCAGGACCTCGCTGGTGGTGCCGGGGTCGAGTGCGCTGGTGGCCTCGTCGGCGAGCAGGATCTTCGGGTTCCGCGCGAGCGCTCGGGCGATGCCCACGCGCTGGCTCTGCCCGCCCGACAACCGGCTCGGGTACTGGCGCGCCTTATCGCCGATGCCGACGAAGTCGAGCAGCTCCGCGACCCGCTTGCGCCGCTCGGCCTTCGGCGTCCCGGCGAGGGTCAGCGGGTACTCGACGTTCCCCGCGACGGTCCGCGAGTTCATCAGGTTGAAGCGCTGGAAGATCATGCCGACCTGGGCCCGCAGGGCCGCAGGTCACGCTCGCCGAGCGAGCCGACGACGGTGTCGAGCACCCGAACCTCGCCCGACGTGGTGGACTCGAGCCCGTTGATCGTGCGGATCAACGTCGACTTGCCTGCACCGGACTGGCCGATCACGCCGGTGATCGAGCCCTCGGGGATCGAGAACGTGACGTCGTCGAGAGCCTTGGTCGTGCCGAAATCCCGGGTGGCGCCCAAGAATTCGATCGCCACCCGGGGAGCGCCGGCCTCGGTCACTTGCCGTGGGCCTTGACCTGCTCCTGCAGCTTGACGGTGATCTGCTGCAGTTCGGCGGCGGTCTTCTCGATGAGGATGAACGTGTCGCCCTTGTCCTTGCGCAGTGCCTCGACGACCTTCTGGTCGTGGTACAGCTTCGCCAGCTGCAGGTACTTGGCGTTGTCCTTGTCGGCCTCGCGCACGACGAACGCGTTGATGTACGGCTCCGACGCCGGGTTCGCCGGGTCGTCCTTGGCGATGATCAGTTCCTTACCGAGCTTGGCGTTCTCGGCGGGATCGTTGTTCACCACGGCACCGTCGACGCTGTCGAGGCTGAGCGCGGTCTGGTTCGCGTCCACCGTCTTGACCGAGACCTTCGAGCCGGCCTGGTCGATGTCGGCGGGGGTGACGAACGGGTTCTGCTCGACCTTGAACTTGATCAGGCCGGCCGAGTACAGCACCAGCAGGGCGCGGGAGAGGTTGGTCGGGTCGTCGGGGACCACGATGGTGCCGCCCTGCGGCACGTCGGCGACCGACTTGTGCTTCTTCGAGTACAGCGGCAGCGGGTAGATCGCGGTCGCGCCGATCGGCACCAGCTTGGTGTTGTTCTTCGCGTTGTAGTCCGCGAGGTACAGCAGGTGCTGGTACTCGTTGATGTTCAGGTCGCCGTCGTTCAGCGCGGCGTTGGGCTGCTTGTAGTCGCTAAAGTTCTTGAGCTCGACGTCGATCCCCTGATCCTTCGCGAGGCCCTTGTATACCTGCCAGAACGCCTGGGCGCCGTCGGTCACGCCGATCGTGACCGCGTCGCCGTCCGAGCCCGAGCCGCACGCGGCGACACCCGAGGCGAGGGCGATGGGCACGACCAGGGCGAGCGCGAAACGCTTCATCTTCACGGCTTTGTTCTCCAACATCGGTTCGGTAGGGGATCTCCCAGCCGGGTGAACGATACCTATCGGTTAGCACATCGCAGACACGAGTCGGGGGCTCGACGGTGCCCGCGCTCCGTTGACCTGGTTCGACGGTGCGCCGCCGATTTCGCTCATGCGTGTGCGAAACCGATCAGGATTGAAGAAGCCGCGCGGCCACGGCCGCTCGTAGCCTGGGATCACACCATCCGAACCTGCGAGGAGAGCAGCCATGGCCGCCAAGACCACCGCCCCCGTCCGTTTCAGCGCCACCGTGGAACAGCTCGGCGAACGGCTCCTCGCCCGACTCCCCGCGGAGGCGAGCGCGGCACTCCCCTCGCGTGGCCAGGTCGCGGTGACCGGCACGCTGAACGGCGCCGAGTTCGCCACCGTCGTCGAGCCGGACGGGCGCAAGGGTCACTGGATCCGGCTCGACGATGCCGGGCTCGCCCCCGGCACGGAGGTCGCGCTGGACATCGCGCCGACGAAGGCCTGGCCCGAGCCCGAGGTGCCGGCGGATCTCGGCGCCGCCCTGGACGACGCTCCGGACACGGCGGACGTGTGGACCGACATCACGCCCATGGCGCGCTGGGAATGGGTGCGCTGGGTGGGCGCCACGAAGAGCGATGCCACCCGCGCCAAGCGCGTGGACGTGACCATCTCGAAGCTCCGCAACGGCAAGCGGCGCCCGTGCTGCTTCGACCTCGCGTCGTGCACCGATCCCGAGTTGATGAAGAACGGCGAGTTGTTCGACACCACGGACTGATTCGCCGACAGCTGTCGATGCCGGGCGAGGACGTGCCGGTGGCCGGCCCCGCAGTGCGGGCCGGCCACCGGTGTGCGGTCGCTCAGTCGTTGCGCGACGGCGGGAACTGCCCGCCGGGCCGCCCCTGCTCCGGATCGGGGCCGGGGCCCCACCGGTCCGGATCAGGGCCCGGCTGCCAGCCCTGCTGCCATCCCTGCTGCGGGTGTCCTGCGCCGCCGTGCTGCGCGGGCGGGTTCCCGTACTGCGGCTGCCCGAACGGCTGCTCGCCGTACTGCGGCTGGGTCGGCTGCTCGCCGTAGGCCTGCTGCCCGGGCTGCTCGCCGTAGAGCGGCTGTCCCGGCTGCTGGCCGTGGTGCTGCGCGGGCGGCTGCGTGGGCAGAGCGCCGGTGGGCGGCTGCCCGGAGAACGCCTGGGTCTGCTGCTCGGCCGGACCACCGGCCTGGGCCGGGGGCTGGCCCGGGTGCGCCGCTGCGGGCGCCTGCGCGCCCGGCACCGCCGCGGGAGCCTGCTGCCCTCCGGCCGCCTGCCCGAGGCCGCCCAGTGGACGCTGGGCCTGGCCGTGCCGCGCGGTCGAGCGGTTGGCGGCCTCGCGCTCGGCCCGCCGGGCCGGGATCTCGGTCTCCGCCTTGGTCAACCAGCCCTCCCAGCGGTCCTGCATGGGCCGGACGAGCCCGCCGCCCACGCCCACGACGATCACGCCGCCGATCGTGGCGAGCACGGCGACGAGGACGGGCGTCGTGACGGTGGTGGCGACCCCGATCTGATTGAGAGCCGCGATGATCCCCGCGCCCCAGATGAACAGCGAGGCGATGGTCGCGAGCAGCGGACCGTACGAGGCGCCGCCGAGGGCGCCGCCCACGATGTCCTTGACCGCCTTGGCGATCGCCGCGACGATGACGATGATCAGGATCGCGATGAACAGCTTGGGCAGCCATCCGACGAAGCGCGACAGCAGATCGCCGATCGGATTCGGACCGAACACCCCGATCGCGAGTTGCAGGGTGATCAGCAGGATCGCGTAGTACACGACCTTGGACAGCAGCGTCGACGCGTCGTAATCGCTCCGGGCGAGGACGTTCTGCAGGCCGCTGCGCTCGGCGAGGCGGTCGAACCCGACCTTGGCCAGGACCTTGGAGATCACCTTGGCCAGGATCTTCGCGACGATCCAGCCGATGATGAGGATGACGAAGAACGCGAGCAACTTCGGAACGAAGGTCGCAACGGAACTCCAGGCGTCGGACAGACCCGCGCCGTAGTCGATGGCGAGTTGGGAGGTCATGCGCATTTCCTCTCGATCAGCGATACCCGAGTACGCCGACGGCGCGGCGGGATATCCACGGAAAGGACTGGGGACCACGCCGGTTTCTGGACACCGCCACCCTGGGGTCACCCTAAGCATTCACTGGCTCATTGTCAGTGTCATCAGGCCCAATGCGGACAGCGTTTTCTCACATATCCGACATTTGGTTCGGTTTCCCATTCCAGGGGCACTATGGAGTGATGCGAAGCGGCGATCCGTGGGCGAACACCGATCCACTCGGTGAGGCACTGCATTACCTGCGGATGACGGGCAGCTTCTACTGTCGCTCCGAACTGACCGGGCCGTGGGGCATCGAACTGCCGCCCCAGCGCGGATCGATGTGGTTCCACATCGTGAGCGCCGGAGACTGCTGGCTCGCGGTCGACGGCGACGAACCCCACCGGCTGCGCACGGGCGACTTCGCTCTCGTCCCCCACGGTGAAGGTCACCGGCTGTACAGCGAGGAGGGCGCCTCGACGCCTCGATTCGACACGCTGGACTACGAGTACGGAAGCGAGCGATTCGCGGTTCTTCGACTCGACGGAGGCAGCGGAACCGCTCCGACCACTCTGGTCTGCGGCACTGTGCGGTTCGGTCATCCGGCGGCCCGCAGCTTGACGGAGCTGTTGCCGCGCGCGGTAGTCATCGACCGCGCACCCGGCGCCCCTCCGCGGAGACCGAATGGATGGAGAGCACGCTGCGCCTCATCGCCGCCGAGGGACGACATGCGCGTCCCGGTGGTGAGGCCGTCATCACCCGACTCTCCGACATCCTCGTCATCCAGGGGATCCGACGGTGGATCGCCGATCATTCCGACGACCGGACCGGATGGTTGCGGGCGTTGCAGGACCCGCGGATCGGCCGCGCCATGTCGCTCGTCCATCGCGATCCCGCACGCCGGTGGTCGGTGGCGATCCTGGCGCGCGAAACCGCGATGTCGCGATCGGCGTTCTCCGCCCGGTTCACGGACCTGGTGGGCGAGCCCGTCATGCAGTACGTCACGCGCTGGAGAATGCAGGTCGCACTCGACCAACTCCAGCACGGCGACCGTTCCGTCGAGGACCTCGCGGCCCGCCTGGGGTACGCATCGGACGCGGCGTTCAAGCGGGCCTTCAAACGCACCCTCGGTATCACTCCCGGCACCGTCCGCCGTGTCTCACCGGCGGAGCTCTCGGAGCTCCCGACGACCTAGTCGGCGCTGGACGAACGAGCACGAATTCTCGACTTCCGAGCATGGTAGGACCGCCTCGTGCCGCTTAGGTTCGAAGCATGCCTGACATCCTTCACCGAATCGGGGCCACCGCGCCCCGCCATACCGTGTACACGTCCCTGGTCACGCCGGATGGCATCGCGGCGTGGTGGACCGACGACGTCACCGGCGACGCCCGCGAGGGCGGGACGATCCGCTTCGGATTCGAGCCCGGAGAGGCCGTGGCGGACCACGCGTCGTTCGAGATCGCGGTGCGCCGAGCAGTGCCCGACGAGCTCGTCAGCTGGGAGGTCCTCCAGGGCCCTCCGGAGTGGATCGGGACTGAGATCCGCTTCGAACTCACCGACGAATCCCCGTACACCATCATTCGATTCGGCCATCTCGGGTGGCCGGCGGCAGGCGAATTCATGGGCCACTGCAGCACGAAGTGGGCGATGTTCCTGATGAGCTTGAAGCAACTCGTTGAGACCGGCACAGGCGCGCCGGCACCCAACGACGTCCCGATCAGCAATTGGCACTGAGCGATCGCGCGAACTCGGTGGCGCACGGCGGCGGACATGATGCGGTGGTCGTCACCGGTTCGCGCAGCACGCGCCGGCGGTGCCGGAATCTCGCTCTGATCGTTCACGACTCTGGCGTCGGGGTGCCTGCTGTGTCTCGCATCAGGCCTGGTTCTGAGCGGGCTCACGCGCTGGGGACTGCTCCGGTACCGGTGGGTCGTGGTCAAGTTGCTGATCAATGTCGTTCTGACCGTCTTGATCGTCTTCGCTCTTCGACCGTCGATCGCGGACATCGCCGGTCGGCCGGACGCCCTCGCAGCGGGTATCGCGACCGACCGCGACGCGATCAGCTCCTGGTTCTACCCGCCGAGCGTCTCGCTCGCGCTCCTGAGCTGGGCAACGGTACTCGCCGTCGTCAAGCCCTGGGGACGGGTGCGTCGCCGACGTGCGCCTCGCGACCGGCGACCTCCTGGGAACGACGCCCACAAGGCTCGGACCGCCGAACCCTCCGGCGGCGACACCGCCACTCTCGAAGGAGACTCCGCATGACCGGCTACCCGGTGACGCCCGAAGATCTTGGTGTGACACCGATTCGGCGGCTCACGCTCGCCGCCGCGCTCGCGGCCGCGGTCGGCACGGGCGTGTTCTACTCCTGGTCCGCGATGGTGATGCCGGCCATCGAGCGGCTGCCGACCGAGACCGGAGTCGCCACGATGAAGGAGCTGAACGCGGCTGCGCCGGCGCCGTATTCGGTGGTCGCGCTCATCACCACCGGGCTGTGCGTCATCGCCGTCGTCGGCGTGCTCCGCAATCCGGCTCGGTGCGCCGACCGCGTGGTGGTGATCGCCGGCGCCGCTGCCTACTTCGTGGCGGCGATCGTCGTCACGTTCACGCTCAACGTCCCCTTGAGCTACTCCATCGACCAGTTGGCGGAGACCGACCACGCGGGATGGGTGGGCCTCTGCCGCAACTGGATGTGGGCCAACCACGTACGGACGTTCGGATGCGCCGCTGCCACCGCCCTGCTCGCCCTAGGGGCGCTGCGATCACGGCGGTGACGAGTCGGTGCCGCCGCCCAATCGCCACAGGGCCCCGTCGCGCCGCACCAGTCCCTTCACCTCCAGCAGGGCCAGCTGACCCATCACCGCTCGGGCCGGTAGGCCCGCGGCGATCGCGATCTCGGACAACGGGAGAGCCGACCTCGCGGGCAGAGCGTCGTAGACCCGCAACGCGGGGCCCTCGAGGCCGTCCGTCGGACGCATGGGCACCTCGCGCTCCGACGCCAACTCGCCGATGCGGCCCGCCATCTCGATCACCTCGCTCGCCCGTGTGACCAGTTCCGCCTCCCCGCCGCGGATCAGCTGATGACAGGTCACGGACGTGGCGGCCGTGATCGGGCCGGGGACCGCACACACCGGGACACCGCGGCGCCTCGCCCAGGTCGCCGTGTTCTTCGTGCCGGAGCGGAATCCCGCCTCCACCACGACCACCCCGCGCGTCACGGTCCCCACGATCCGGTTCCGGTTGAGGAACCGGAACCGGGCCGGAACCGCGCCGGGCGGATACTCCGACACCACCAGCCCCGATGCGGCGATCCTGCGGAACAGTCCCGCGTGCCCCGCCGGATACGGCCGGTCGAGCCCGCCGGCCACGAACGCCACCGTCGGGCCGTCCGCCGACAGGGCCGCGCGGTGCGCGGCACCGTCGATCCCGTAGGCGCCGCCGGAGACGATCGTGAAGCCCTCCGCCGACAGGTCGCCCGCGAACTCGTCCGTGACCCGCTCCCCGTAGCTCGACGGTGCGCGCGTCCCGATCATGGCGACCGACCGTTCGAGCAGTTCGTCCAGGCGTCCCGCACCGACCACCCAGAGTGCGCTCGGCCGTAGCTCCCGCACCTCGTCCGCATGCACGTCCTGCCCCTCGGCGACCAGCCGTTCGGCCAGGCTGCAGCGCGGCCGCGGGCCATTCGTCGTCGTCCGGCGTCACCAGCCGGCCCCCGAGATTCGCCATGTGCGCGAGATCCGTCTCGGCCCGCTCCTCGGCGACACGGCCCGCGGTCGCCTCGCTGATCGATTCGAACCCGTCCGGGAACTCGCGCCGCCGGACCATCGCGGCGGCCTCCTCGGCGCCGACCTCCTCGATCAGCGCGTACAGCGGCCCGCACGGCGGCTCCGCCACCCGGCTCAGGTAGGCCCATGCCCGTCGCACGTCGTCGTTCATTTCCACCCCTTGTCCCGGAACTGCAGTGCCTGCGTCACTTCGGCCTCCCCCGGTCTGTCCAGCCCCTGCAGGTCCGCCACCGTCCACGCGACGCGCAGGCACCGATCGGCGCCGCGTGCGGTGATCTGGCCGGTGCGCAGGAACAGCTCGAGTGGGCGCAGCGCCTGCGCCGGGAGCCGGAACCGCCTGCGCAGCACCACACCCGGCACCTCGGAGTTCGTCAGCCACCCCTCCGCCGCCCAGCGCGCGGCAGCCGCCTCCCGTGCGTTCCGCACGCGAGCGCGCACCACCGCGGTCGGTTCCTCCCCGGTGTCGCTCGCGTGCAGCGCCCCGGTCGTGGGCGGCTCCATCCGGACCCACAGGTCCACCCGGTCGAGCAGCGGGCCGGACAGCCGCCCCAGGTAGCGGCGGCGGACGGTCGCCGTGCAGGTGCAGTCACTGTCGCGCGCGGGCGCGCACGGGCACGGGTTGGCAGCCATCACCAGTAGGAAGCGGGACGGGTACTTGACCACCCCGTCGCGGCGCGCGAGCCGGATCTGCCCCTCCTCCAACGGGGTTCGCAACGCCTCCAGGGACTTCGGTCCCATCTCGGCGCACTCGTCCAGGAACAACACGCCGCGATGCGCGAGCGAGACGGCGCCCGGCCGCGCCAGCCCGCTGCCGCCGCCCACCAGCGCGCTCACCGAGGAGGTCTGGTGCGGCGCGACGAACGGCGGCACGGTGATCAGCGGGCGATCCGCGTGCAGGTTGCCCACGATCGAATGGATCGCGCTGACCTCCAACGCCTCCCGTCGCGCCAGAGGCGGCAGGATGCCCGGCAGGCGCGAGGCCAGCATCGTCTTCCCGATGCCCGGCGGACCGGTCATCATGATGTGGTGCGCCCCGGCGGCGGCCACCTCGAGCGCGTACTTCGCCTCGGGCTGCGCGACGACGTCGGCGAGGTCGGGCACCGCCGCATCGTGCTCGTCGGCGACGAGCGGACCGGGCTCGGCCAGGGCACCGTCTCCCGCGAGCCACGCGACGACCTCGGCGAGGTGCGCGGCGCCCAGCACCTCCAGCCCCTCCACCAGCCCGGCCTCGCCGAGATTGCCGAGCGGCACGACGGCGCGCGCGAACCCGGCCTCCTTCGCCGCGAGCACCGCCGGCAGCACTCCGCGTACCGACCGCACGCGCCCGTCCAGGGCCAGTTCGCCGAGCAGCACCGTGCCGGGCAGTCGGCCCGCCGGCACCTTCTCCGCCGCCAGCAGGATCGCGATCGCCAGCGGGACGTCGTAGACGGACCCGACCTTCGGCAGCGTGGCGGGCGAGAGCGCCAGCGTCACCCGCGTGTCCGGGAACCTGATCCCGATGTTGGCGATGGCCGCGCGCACGCGGTCGCGCGACTCCTTGAGCACGGTGTCCGGCAGCCCCACCAGATGCACCGCCGGCAGGCCCGGGCCGATGCACCCCTCGATCTCGACCACGGCGCCGTCGACGCCCGTGATGGCGACCGAGTGCACCTTGCTCAGCGCCGACATCAGGCCACCCCGGCCCGGTACTCGAGCGTGACCGGCCCGCCCGGCGGCGAGAACACCGACGCCACATCGATCCGGACCTGCGCGAACGCGCCTCGCGTTCCGCGAGCCATCGCGACGTCAGCGCCCGCAACTGCGCGACCTTCCGCGGGGTCACCGCGTCGAAGCCCGTGCCGAACGCGGTCCCCGTGCGCGTCTTCACCTCGACGACGGCCAGCAGCCCGTCCGGCGCCTGCGCGATCACGTCCAGTTCGCCGCGCAGTCCCCCGCCCGAGAACCGCCAGTTGCGGTCGAGCACCGTCCATCCGCGGTCCGCGAGGTAGTCGCAGACCACGTCCTCGCCCGCTCGCCCCACTTCGTTGTTCCCCATGGGCCGATCCTGCACCCGCGACGACACAGGCACCGCCGGCGACGGCGGTGCCTGTGGAGAGAAGAAGTTATGTACGCAAACCTGTGGAGCGAGCCTCGGTCGGAGGGCCCGTACTACTCGGGAAGCCGCAGCTCAGGCTTGTCGAGCTCCTCGATGTTGACGTCCTTGAACGTGACCACGCGGGCCTGCTTCAGGAACCGCGCCGGGCGGTACATGTCCCACACCCACGCGTCGGTCATCCGCACCTCGAAGTAGACCTCGCCGTCGGCGTTGCGCGGGATCAGGTCGACCCCGTTCGCGAGGTAGAAGCGGCGCTCGGTCTCCACCACGTAGGTGAACTGGCTCAGCACGTCCTTGTACTCGCGGTACATGGACAGCTCCATCGCGGTCTCGTACTTCTCGAGATCCTCTGCGCTCACGTCGTCCTCCTCACCTGGTCACCGTAAGAACCTTTCCAGATTACCGCGCCCAACGGCGCACCCGCGCCCCGACGCGGCCGATCATCCCGCGTGGTTCTCCAGCGCGTCGCGCACGTTGCGGTACCGCATCCGGTGCTGCGTGCTGGGCCCCAGCTCCCCCAGCGCGGCCATGTGCACCGCCGTCGAGTAGCCCTTGTGCACCGCGAAGCCGTAGCCGGGGAAGGCACCGTCGAGCTCGGTCATCACCCGGTCGCGCGTCACCTTCGCGAGCACGCTGGCCGCCGCGATGCACGACGCCGCGGCGTCGCCGCCGATCACCGGGAGCGACGGCACGCCCAGACCGGGCACCGTGAACCCGTCGATCAGCGCGTATCCGGGCCGTACCTGCAGGCCCGCCACCGCGCGCCGCATCCCCACGATGTTCGCGACGTGCAACCCGATCCGGTCGATCTCCGGCGCCGGGATCGACACCACCGACCAGCTGACCGCGTGCTCGAGGATCTTCGGGTACAAGGCCTCCCGCGCGAGCTCGGTGAGCTTCTTCGAATCGTCGAGCCGCGCCAGCGCCGGCGGGACCCGGGCCGGAAGGATGCAGGCGGCCACCGTCATCGGGCCGGCGCAGGCGCCGCGCCCTGCCTCGTCGATGCCCGCGACCGGTCCCAGTCCCGCCCGGCCGAGCACCGTCTCGAAGGTGCTCAGAGCTCTGCCGCCGCCGGACGACCGCACCACCGGCCGCGGCGGCCACCGGTCCCGCACGGCGCGCTAGCCCTGCTGGGGGTTGATCGCGCGCACCGTCTGCCAGCGGCTGAACGGGTAGATCACGGCGACGACCTTGCCGCGGATGTCGGCCTTCGGGATGGTGCCCTGCAGCCGGTCCTCCATGTGGAAACGGGAGTCTGCGGAGAACATGCGGTTGTCCCCCATCACGAAGACGTTGCCGTCGGGAACCGTGATCGGCCCGAACGGCTTCTGCCAGCAGGCGTCCTGCTTGGCGAACTCCTTGGCGGTGTCGGCCAGGTACGGCTCGACGATCTTCTTGTCGTTCACCGTGACGCCCGTCTCCGGCCGACACTGGATCGTCTGCTCGCCCACGGCGATCACGCGCTTGACCAGGTTGTTCTCGTTCGGCGGCTGCAGCCCCACGAACGACAGCCCCTCCTGGATACCGCGGATGATCGTGTTGTCCGAGCGCACCTTCTGCATCGGCTCGAGGCCCCACGACTCGGTGGGCCCCTTGAAGACGATCACGTCGCCCGGCTTCGGGTCGCCGGTGAAGTAGCTGATCTTCTGCGTGACGATGCGGTCGCCCGTGCAGCCCTCGCAGCCGATCAGCGTGGGCTCCATCGACTCCGACGGCACGTACCACTGCCGCCCCACGAACGTCTGCAGGCAGAAGCTCAGCACCAGCGCGACCAGCACGATCGCGCCGATCTCCAGCGGCCAGTTGGTCTTCTTGCCCTTCTTGGCCTTCGTGTCCTTCGCCGAACGCTTCTCGTCCGACGGCGCGGGGTCGGGTTCGAGGCCGCGTGCCGTCCCCCCGCCCGACGGTCCGCCGTCGGCTCGGCCGAGCCGTCGGGGTCAGGGGCGTCGGGGATGTTCGTCTGCTCGGGCACGGGTACACACTACCGAGCAGCCGCACGTCCCGAAGAAACAGCCGCTCCCCGCAGAGATCCCCGGGCGCCGCGAGTATTCGCGGGGCGACGGGAGATTCCTGCGGGGAGCGGTGGAGTCTGCAGCGGGCGAAGCCCGACTACGCGCTACGTCAGCGCTTCTCCTTGATCTTGGCGGCCTTACCGCGCAGGTCGCGCAGGTAGTACAGCTTCGCGCGACGCACGTCACCACGGGTGAGGACGTCGATCTTGGCGATGTTCGGGGAGTGCACGGGGAAGGTGCGCTCCACACCGACGCCGAAGGACACCTTGCGCACGGTGAAGGTCTCGCGCACGCCGCCGCCCTGGCGGCGGATCACGACGCCCTTGAACACCTGGACGCGCTCCTTGCTGCCCTCGATGACCTTGACGTGCACGTCAAGGGTGTCGCCGGGGCGGAAGTCGGGCACATCGCTGCGCAGGGACTGCTGGTCAATGAAGTCGAGCGTGTTCATCGCTGGATCATCCGTTTCTTACATGTCTTCGCGAGCAGAGGACCCTGGCGGCCCGTCGCGACTACTGCCGCGGGGGTTCGACCGGTTCGTACTCCTGGCGTGCCGGCCGCTCAGCAGCCGGATACACCCGGGCAGCACGCAGCCCGGGCAACCTGTTGATTGTGCCAGATCGGCGCCGGTTTCTCGAAATCGTGAGCCGCCGGGCCATCGACCGGGGCCGTCGGGGCGGCGCGGGCGCGGGCACCACGGTGCGGTCGAGCTCCTTCTCCGCGTCCTCCCGCAGGTTCGGCAGCAGGTCCGGCCGACCGGCCATGAGGTCCTGGACGCCGATCTTCACGCGGATCAGCGGCCGCCGCAGCCGCCGCTCGCGGCGCAGCGCCCGCAGCATGCGCCGCGAGTCCGTCTCGTACCGCCACCGCGCCCACGGTGCGCCCGGGCGGGACAGCCGGATCGCGCCGATCAGCAGCAGCGGGAAGAAGAACAGCCCGATCAACCCGGTCCAGATCTTGCCCTTGAGCAGCACGATCGCCGCGGTCCCCAGGCTGATCACGCCGAACAGGATCTGCGCCGCGCGCTCCGGCGAGTCGCGGAACCCGGCGATGTCCACCAGGTCCAGCGGCCGGAGCCCCAGCAGCAACAGGCCCGTCACGGCGACGGCGGTGAACACCGCATCCACCGACGTGCGCCCCTCCTCCTGCCAGTACACGTCCCGCAGGTACAGGATCAGCGCGAACTCGTCGAGGATCAGTGCGGCGCCCAGCCCGAACACGCCGGACAGCACCGCGGCCGTCGTCTGCGTCGCGGTGGTGAACGTCGCCATCAGGCCCACCGCCGATCCCAGGCACAGGACCACGCCGAACACCATGTGGTGCACGTGCAGACCGCCGGGCTTGACGTTGCCGAACCACCACCGCACCTTGGCGCGGATCAGCCGGACGCTGATCCGGATGCACACGAAGCCCACGATCAGCCCGACGAAGAAGGCGAACAGCGGCAGCCGTCCCGCCTCCACGATGTCGTGCGTGAACCAGGTGGACATGATTCCAACCTAGCGCCGAACGCCGTTCTCCCAGGTCGAACCGCCGCGGCCGGTACTCGCCGCAGCCCGGTTACTTGCCGAAGCCGGCCTTGCGCAGCGCGTCGGCCATCGAGCCCGACGGTGCCGCCTGCCCACCTCCGCCGCGCTGTCCCCCGCGCGGCTGGCCGCCACGGTTCTGGCCGCCGCGCTGCTGCCCGCCCTGGCCGCGGTTCTGGCCGCCGCGGTTCTGCCCGCGCTGGCCGCCCTGCGGCGCACCGCCGCCGCGCTGGCCGCCGCCGCGCGGCCCGCGGTCGCGGGCGGCATCGTCGTTCAGACGCAACGTGAGCCCGATGCGCTGGCGCTCCACGTCCACGTCGACCACCTTGACCTTCACGACCTGGCCGGACTTGACCACCTCGTGCGGATCGGAGACGTAGCGATCGGACATGGCGGACACGTGCACCAGGCCGTCCTCGGTGCACGCCCACGTCCACGAACGCGCCGAACGCGGCCACGTTGGTGACCACGCCCTCGAGCACCATTCCCGGCCTCAGATCGGAGACCTTCTCCACGCCGGCGGCGAAGGTCGCGGTGGCGAACGCCGGACGCGGATCCCGGCCCGGCTTCTCCAGCTCGGCGAGAATATCGGTGACCGTCGGGATGCCGAACCGCTCGTCCCCGAGTTCGGCGGCGATATCGGCCGGCCGGAGCTTCGCCAGTGCCGCGGTGTTCCCGATCAGTTCGGCCAGGTCGAGGCCCGAGCGGTCCAGGATCTTCCGCACCACCGGGTACGCCTCGGGGTGCACGCCGGACGCGTCGAGCGGGTCGTCGCCGCCGCGGATCCGCAGGAAGCCGGCGCACTGCTCAAAGGCCTTGGGCCCCAGCCGCGGCACCTTGAGCAGGCCCTTGCGGTTGCGGAACGCGCCGGACTCGTCGCGGTAGGCCACGATCGCCCCGGCGAGCCCCTCGGACACGCCGGACACGCGCGCGAGCAGCGGCGCCGATGCCGTGTTGAGGTCCACGCCGACCGCGTTCACCGCATCCTCGACCACCGCGTCGAGGCTGCGCGCCAGGCTGGCCTGCGACACGTCGTGCTGGTACTGGCCCACGCCGATCGACTTCGGGTCGATCTTCACCAGCTCGGCCAGCGGATCCTGCAGCCGGCGCGCGATCGAGACGGCGCCGCGCAGCGACACGTCCATGTCCGGCAGCTCCTGCGACGCATACTCGGACGCGGAGTAGATCGACGCGCCCGCCTCGCTCACCACGGCCTTCGCCGGGACCTTCCCACCGGCCTTCTTGATCTCGCCGAGCAGCTCGGTGGTCAGCGCGTCGGTCTCGCGGGACGCGGTGCCGTTGCCGATCGCCACCAGCTCCACGTCGTGCCGGGCGATGAGCGCCGCGAGCAGCGCCTTCGACTTGTCCCACTGGTTCTGCGGCTGGTGCGGGTAGATGATCAGCGTGTCCAGCACCTTGCCGGTGCCGTCGACGACGGCGGTCTTGACGCCGTTGCGGAAGCCCGGGTCGAGGCCCAGGGTGGGCCGGGTGCCCGCGGGCGCGGCGAGCAGCAGGTCCTTGAGATTGGTGGCGAACACCTGCACTGCGTCGTCCTCGGCGCGCTGCCGCAGCCGGGTCCGCGCGTCGACGGTGGCCGAGACCATCAGCTTGGTGCGCCACGCCCACCGCGCGACCGTCCCGAGCCACTTGTCGGCCGGGCGCCCGTGGTTCGAGATCCCCAGCGTCGCGGCGACCATCGACTCGTACGAGGCGTCCTCGCCGCCGTCGAACTGCAGCGTGAGCACCTCCTCCTTCTCGCCGCGGAGCACGGCGAGCACGCGGTGCGATGGCATGTTCTCCAGCGGCTCGGAGAACTCGAAGTAGTCGCGGAACTTGCTCGCCTTCTGCGGATCGGCGCCCTCGCGCACGCCGGTGCGCAGAGTCGAATCCGTCCAGAACTTCTCGCGGACCCCGCCCACCAGCTCCGCATCCTCCGCGGCCCGCTCCACGAGGATGTGCCGCGCGCCCTCCAGCGCCGCGGTCGCGTCGGCGACGTTCTCGCCGAGGTACTCCGCGGCCAGCTCCTCGGGCACGAGCGTCGGATCCTCCAGGAGTCGCTCGGCCAGCGGCTGCAGCCCGTTCTCGCGCGCGATCTGCGCCTTGGTGCGCCGCTTCACCTTGTACGGCAGGTAGATGTCCTCCACCCGGGCCTTGGTCTCGGCCGCGTACAGCGCGGCGCGCAGCTCGTCGGTGAGCTTGCCCTGCTCCTCGATGGACGCGAGCACCGCGGCCCGGCGCTCGTCCAGCTCGCGCAGGTAACCGAGGCGCTCCTCGAGCTGCCGCAGCTGCGCGTCGTCGAGGCTGCCGGTGACCTCCTTGCGGTACCGGGCGATGAACGGCACCGTCGACCCTTCGTCCAGCAGCGCGATCGCCGCGGCCACCTGGTTCTCCCCCACCGAGAGCTCCTCGGCGATGCGGGCGGACACGGACTTGATAGGCGAGCTCGAATTCACCCGCGTCACCCTACCGGCGCCCACCGACGAGGTCCGCGATCACCGGCTCCGTCGCGCCGCACACCATCACCGCCTCGTACGCGATGTCGGGCAGCCCCGCCCCGCCGTCGCGCACCAGGAAGTGCAGCGCCGACAGCGCCCGCGCCGACTGGAAGCCGAGCACGTAGCCCGTGTGGTCACCGTCGACCCGGCACGCGTGCGCGGCCCGGTCCAGTTGGTCCACCTCCGCGGCCAGACGGTGCGCCTCCCCGCCGCGCGAGCCCGGCGCGCGACGTTCGTCCAGCAGGACCGCGCCCGCATCGTCGAGCCGCGGGTCGGCGGCCCGATCCAGCGCGCCCGCGACGACGGTGATCGCCGCCTCCCGCCGACGGTCCGCCGGCACCGCGGCCACCGCCTCCGCCAGGTCCGGCAGGCTATTCGACCGGTGCATGACTCTCCTCCCCGCGAACCCCCATGCCCCGTCCGACCAGCTCGGCGCGAACCCCTGGGCGCGCAGGTGATCACACACGTCGCCCGGCGGTTCGACGGTGCCCACCACCGGGCCGGGCGCGAACCCGTGCGCCGCGCAGAAGGTCGCGATCGACAGTTCGGGCCATGACTCGTTGCCCGCGGCGAGCTCGCCCTCTCGAGCATCACGCCGGGCCGCAGGTACCCGTCGAGCTCGGTGGTTCCGATCACGCGCCACGGGCGGCCCGCCTCGTCTGCGACCTCGGCGACGGCGAACGACGTCCAGCCGCGGGCCGGGCCGGTGATCGCCGTGGTCAGCTCACGCAGCCGGATCTCGAGGTCGTCCGGGGCCGCTCCGGCGACGGCGTAGCGGGTGGCACGGTGGGCACCGTCGCCCCCGAATGACCTGCCCAGCGCGCCCATTCCGGCCAGCGGGGCGAAGCCGCCGAGCGCGGCGCCGTGCCCGGCGGCGAGCTCGGCCGACCGCCGTTCCGCCTCCTGGGCGGCATCCTCCGCCTCGGCCCGCCCCCGCAGGTCCGCGAGATCTGCGGCCTCGTCCGCCGCCGGATCACCGGGCGGGCGCGCACCGCGGGCCTCGAGCCGCGCGAGCGCGGTCCGGGCGGCGATGCCGGTCATGCGGTCGCGAGTGGCGGCCACCAGGTCCGCGTAGCCACCGACGAGATCCGCCCGGGCATCGTCGAGCTCGCCCGCCCGGACCAATGCCTCCGACGGTGCCCGCACACCCAGCCGCGCGGCGATCCCCCGACCTCGGCGAGCGCGGCGCGGTACTGCTCGGCGGCGCCGATGAACTCGCCGGGCGAACGAGGCCAGAACTCGGTGTCGGTCATCCCGCGGCCTCGATCGCCTGCGCGGCGGCCCGATCCGCGGCCGTCGCCGTGCGGGAACCGGTGCGGATGCGCTCGGCGAACGCCCGGAGCTCCGCGACGGACGACGCGTGCAGGTCGCGCGCCGCGGCGTCGGAGACGGCCGGAATGGTGCCGAGCGCCCGCGCGTACCTGTCCTCGGGGAGCGGAAGGGTTGCCGGCGCGGGGATCGCCTCGGCGAGAGCGTCGACGGTGCGCGCGAGCCGCTCCCACGCCGCCGGTTCCAGTTCGAAGATCATGCGAGTGCCCGCGCGATCTCGGCGCGCCGCGCGTAGTGCTCACGCAGCGAATCGGCCGCGCGTTCCGCGAGCTCGACGATCAAGGGCCCCAGCCGTTCCGGCGGGTGCGCCCGAGCAGATGTCGGCGCGAGGTCGACCTCGACGACGTGCCCTCGCACGTCGACGGTGACCGCCACCGTCCGGTCGTGCGAGCGCGCGGTGACCCGCGCGGCGCGGAACTCCTCATCGAGGCGGGCCAACTCGGCCTCGCGCCGCTCGACCTCGGCCAGGAGGGCGGCGGCGCCGCGCGTACCGTCGAGAACAGCCATGATTCCCCCGAATCCCGGACGCCCCCACGCCCGCTCCGGTCATCATGCCGCGCCGGGAGCGGCGCCGGGCGGGATCGCCGGAATCCCCGGGTCAGCGGAACACGACGACGTCGTCCGTCTCGGCCGTCGAGACTGTCGACGACGCCCGCGCGGACAGCGCGACCGCGCCGTCCGTCACGAACCGGAGACGGGCCCCGGCCAGGGGCGCAGGTACCCGCCATCGTTCCCGAAGGTCGGGAAGCGACAGCCCGACGATCTCCGAGTCGGTGGCGCACACGAGGGTGCTTCCCGACACCAGAGTGGAATCGTCCTGCTCCGTGATCGCGGGATGCTCGACGTCTGCGACGATGCCGTCGGCACCCAGCACCTGCGCCCGACCGGCCTCTGTCGTCACCACGTAGTTCATCCCTCCAGCGCGGAACGGATGCACATGCCGGCTCGAGAGGGTTCCGTTACCGACCGACGCGACCGTGCGGGTGAGACCCCGACGTTCAGTCCCACCGAGCTCGACGACGACCACCCGCCGCTCGGTCCGGCAACCGACCGCGGAGCGCACGGCGTCGCTCAAGCCGTCGTCCGCCATGCATCCGACTCCCACGACGGCGATGCGCCGCGGATCGAGTCCGAAGACCTGCTCCGCGCCCCCGAGATCCACTGAGGCGGAGTCCTTCCTCTCCCCGTGCGGACGTCGAGGCCGACCACGCTCGTCCTCCCCGGATATGTGGAGACCACGTACGCCGTGTCCGCGGAGGCGAACAGCGACAGCGACGGGGCAGACCAGTCGCTCTGCCAGATGACCGCCCCGGTCTCCGGGTCCACCCTCGACAGTTCCTTCTCGGCCCAGACGTCCTGCACCAGCACCACCGAAGCCCGCACAGAGGACTCGCCGGCACGTTCCCAGGCCACACCGCCGTCCGCCGCCCGGTACGCGGTGGTCCGCTTCTCTCACCGGCGTCGTCGACCCCGTTGACCAGGACCGTTCCACCCACGACAGCCACCAGCCCCAACGACTTGGTGACCAGGTAGCTCAGGAGCCAGGCCCGGTCCCCGGTCGTGTGCAGCTTCGCGAGCCGCACCTGGATGCGTGCCCGCACCGACCCCGTGACCGGGTCGTGAATCGTGAGATGGGACTCGCCGGTCATCGAGTGGTGCAGAATCGCCACGGCGTGCTCATCGATCGCGACCTCCGGCAGGGTGCCCGACAGCGGCGCACGCCATCGCTCGCGCCCGGTTCCGGGATCGACCGCGATCAGCTCGTCGTTCGTGCGGAAGTACCACCCGTGTGACGTGACCTCGGTGCCGACGCCCCGCAGTGGACCGGCGACCCGACGGAGATCCCGCCCGACGGTGACCGTCGTGTCCGCGCCGAAACCGTGGTCCCGCGACCACGCCGCCCCCGACGCCGCGGCCGACACGGGCCCTGCACTCCGCGCAGGCTCGTCCCCGAGGGGCACACCGCACGCCGTGACGAGGGCGGCGACGACCGATGCGACTCCCGCTCGGAGCAATGCCGTCTTCATTGCCGCCCTCCCCGGCGGAGTCCGATACGACGGACTCACCCGAAATCCACCGTACGCGGCTTCGGGTCAGGAAGTCTACGCAGGTGGCAGCAGGTCCGGTCGACGCTCCGCCGTGCGCGCGAGGGACTGCTCGCGGCGCCACTGCGCGACCTTCGCGTGGTCACCGGACAGCAGGACCGGCGGCACCGTGAGGTCGCGCCAGGTCTCGGGCCGCGTGTACGACGGGCCCTCGAGCAGGCCGCAGGCACCGTCGGAGAAGGAGTCGTCCTGATGGGAGAGCTTGTTGCCCAACACGCCCGGGATCAGTCGGGCGAACGCCTCGACCATGACGAGGACGGCCACCTCGCCGCCGATGAGGACGTAGTCCCCGATGGACACCTCGACGACGCGCACGCGCCGCGCGGCGTCGTCGAAGACGCGCTGGTCGATGCCCTCGTAGCGGCCGCACGCGAACACGATGTGGTCCTCGCCCGCCCAGTCGTGGGCCATGGCCTGGGTGAACGGGACGCCGGCGGGCGTCGGAACCACGAGGAGCGCGTCGTCGGGGCACACGTCGTCGAGGGCCGGCCCCCAGACGGTGGGTTTCATCACCATGCCGGGCCCACCGCCGTACGGAGAATCGTCCACGGCCTTGTGCACGTCGTGCGTCCAGTCGCGCAGGTCGTGCACGCCGAATTCGATCAGCCCCTTGTCGACGGCCTTGCCGAGGAGCGCTTGGTTCAGCGGCGCGAGGTACTCGGGGAAGATAGTCACCACATCGATGCGCATGCGCCGCAGCCTATTCGGGGTCGAGCAGGCCGTCGGGCGGGTCGACGGTGACGGACCCGCCGGCCACGTCGACGTCGGGCACGATGGCGGTGACGAACGGGATGAGGATCTCGCGGCCGTCGGGCGCCTTCACCGACAGCAGTTCGCCGCCGGGCGGGTGCAGGACCTCGGCGATCACGCCCACCTCGGTGCCGTCGACGGTGCGCACCGCCGTGCCCTCGAGTTCGTGGTCGTAGAACTCGTCCGGGTCGTCGCTGGGCTCCACGTCGGCGGAGTCGATGACGAACAGGGTGCCGCGCAGTTCGTCGGCGGCGGTGCGGTCGTTCACGCCCTGTAGACGCACGAGCAGCCTCCCGGAGTGCTCCCGGGAGGCTGCCACGGTGTACGTGCTGGTGTTCCGCCGCGGGGGCGCCGCCCGGTGAGGACGGCGCCGTCCGCGAAGCGGAGCTCGGGCGAATCGGTGCGCACCTCGACGACGATCTCGCCGCGGATGCCGTGCGATTTGGCGACCCGCCCGACTACGAGCTCCATACGATCAGCGGATGCGATCGGTGTCGACGACGTCGATCCGGATGCCCTTGCCACCGATGCCGGTGACCAGGGTGCGCAGGGCGGTGGCCGTGCGGCCGCTGCGGCCGATGACCTTGCCGAGGTCGTCCGGGTTCACGTGCACCTCGATCACGCGGCCGCGACGGCCCGTGATGAGGTCGACGCGCACGTCGTCGGGGTTCGCGACGATGCCGCGCACGAGGTGCTCGACGGCATCGGCGACCACGGCGCTCATTACTCGCCCTCGGCCGGAGCCTCGGCGGGAGCCTCAGCAGCCTCGGCGGGCGCCTCGTCGGCCTTCTTCTCCGCCTTCTTCTTGGGCGTGGTGGCGGCCGCGGCGGGCTCGTTGTCGGCAGCGGCGAGCGCGGCGTTGAACAGGTCCAGCTTGGACGGCTTCTCGGGCGCGGTCTTCAGGGTGCCCTCGGCGCCGGGGAGCCCCTTGAACTTCTGCCAGTCACCGGTGATCTTCAGCAGGGCGAGCACGGGCTCGGTCGGCTGCGCGCCGACGCCGAGCCAGTACTGCACGCGCTCGGAGTCGATCTGGATGAGCGACGGCTCCTCCTTGGGGTGGTACTTGCCGATCGACTCGATCGCGCGGCCGTTGCGGCGGGTGCGCGAGTCGGCGATGACGACCCGGTACTGCGGGTTGCGGATCTTGCCGAGCCGCGTGAGCTTGATCTTGACAGCCATGTGTCAGCGTTCCTTCGTGTAGTCACTGTGCAATTCAGCGATGCACCTGGATGGCGCACCCGGTTTTGCCGTCTTCATGCGTGACCGCCGGGCGGTATCTCAGCCGCTGCCGGTCAGCAGCGGTCCATTCTGCCACGCCGCACGACCAGCGCGAAATCACCCGCGCCGCCGGAACGGATCGCCGCACCGGCCCACACGGGAATCGCCGCATCGGCGCACACCACTTACACTCGAGGGAGAGCACGGTGTCCGACGTGACTCGCGCCACTTCCGGCGAGTTCGTTGCCTTCGCCAAGGTTACCGATGGGTAAACTCATCGCCTGTCACAGCCTGAGCGTCAGCACCTCAGCCCGGTGTAGACCACTGCCAGGCCGCGTACAGCAACCTCGCAGGATCGGAACGCAGACTCATCTCTATGGCCACGCACCTGGACAGCCCCAGTAGCGCCCCGGCCCCCGCCGGCGCGGCGCGGGCACCGTCGGGCGACGCGACCGCCGCCCGCGCGCGGCGGCTACCTCTACCAGCTCGATTTCGTCCGCACCATCACGTTCCTGCTGGTCGTCTTCATCCACACGCTCACGAACACGAACGACGAGGTCAACGGCGTCGTCACCAACGCGATCGCAATGAACCTGCACTTCACCCGGAACGCGTTCTTCGCGCTCACCGGGCTCGTGCTGGCGTACGGGGTGGTCGAGCGCGGCGCGCGTCTGTCCCCCGTCCAGTTCGGCGCAAGCGCCTCCCGCTCGTCGTGATCCCGTTCGTGATCTGGGCGTTCGCCTACTGGGTGTTCGACATGGTCGTGGGCGGCAACGCCGCGGCGATTCCCACCAGCCTGGGCGATTTCTGGGACAACCTGAAGTGGGGCGGACTCAACGGCTACCAGCTGTACTTCATCTTCGTCACGCTCCAGATCTACGTGTTGTTCCCGCTGATCCTCGCGTTCGCCGAGCGCACCCGCGGCTTCCACTCGCACATCCTCGCGGTCAGTGCCGTCCTGCAGGTGGGCCTCTACACCGCGATCACCTACTGGAACCCGACCAGCGGCTGGTGGGGCGAGAACTTCTGGCACGTCTACGCCACGTTCGTGCCGTACCAGTTCTTCATCCTGCTCGGCGTGTTCGCCGCGTTCCACCGCGAGCGCATCGAGGCCGTGCTGCTGCGGCACGCGCCCTGGTGTTCGCGCTGGCCGCGCTCACGGTGGTCGGTGGACAGGTGCTGTTCCGCGTCCGGCTGAACGACGAGACCGCGCCGATCGTCGCGTCCGCCGTGTTCCAGCCCGCCAACTTCGTGCTGTACGTGGTGCTCGTGGCCGCCGTCTACACGACCGGTCTGCTCCTCGCCCGCAACCGCTCCCGCCTACCGGGGCTGACGCGCTTCGCCTCGTTCGGCGCGCAGCGCTCGTTCGGTGTGTTCCTGGTGCATGTGATGGTGCTCTCGATGCTGCTGTTGCCCAAGACGGCCGACGGTACGCCGTGGCTCGTCGCGGTGCTGCCGTCGCCGTTCGGCACGGCGGTGGCGTACGTCGTCACCCTGGCGGTCACGCTCGGCATCGTCGGACTGCTCAGCCGTGCCCCGAAGGCCCAGTGGTGGGTCGGCCGCCCCCGCCCGGCGAAGCGGAAGGCCCGCGCGCAGGCACGGTCGGAGCCGGGCGGGCAGAGCCTCGCCGGCATCGCCCGCAACAGGGCCTCTTGACTCTCCCCTCACTGGAGACCGCAGGCTGATCCCGTGACCGACGACAGCACGCTCTTCTCCATCGGCGACGTCGCGGCCCGGACCGGTGCGTCGGTGAAGACGATCCGGTTCTGGTCCGACGAGGGCCTCGTCCCCACGATCCGCAACGCGGCCGGGTACCGGCTCTACGACGCGGAATCCGTGGCGCGGCTCGAGCTGGTGCGGACCCTGCGCGCGCTGGGCCTGGACGTGAAGACGGTGCGCGCCGTGCTCGCGGAGCAGGTCGGCCTCGCCGCGGTGGCCGACGCGCATGCGAAGGCCCTCGATGCCGAGATCCGCACGCTGCGGATCCGGCGGGCGGTGCTGCGTTCGGTCGCGACCAGGAACAGTACGACCGAGGAGTTGAGAATCATGCACGAGATGGCCACCCTGTCCGCGGCGGAGCGCCAGCGGATCATCGACGCGTTCGTCGACGAGGCGTTCGCCGGCATCGCCGCCGATGCCCCGGGCGCGCACATCGCGACCGGGATGCGCTCGCTGCCCGCGGAACTGCCCGACGATCCGACGCCCGCCCAGGTGGACGCGTGGATCGAGTTGGCGGGTCTCGTGGCGGACGAGGAGTTCCGCGCGCGGGCGCGGGAAATGGCGGTGACCGGCGCGGCGGCGACCGAGCCGCCGGTGATGGTGGACCTAGAGGCGGCCCGCGCGGTCGCGGAGGCCGGGACCGCGCCGGAGTCCGCGGAGGCGGCGGAGCTGCTGGCGACGCTCGTGCCCGAGGGCACGGACCGGGCCGCACTGGCGGAGCAGATGGTGACGTTCACCGACGCCCGGGTGGAGCGCTACTGGTCGCTGCTGGGCGTGCTGAACGGGTGGCCGCAGCGTCCGGCGATGGTGCCCGTCGCGGAGTGGGTCATCGCCGCGCTCCGCGCGCATCGGTAGAGCGCTCCGCGCGCACCGGTAAAGCGCGCCGTGCGCACGAACAGGGTGCCGCGGCGGGCTATCGCGGCAGGTCTGCCGGCTCGCCTCGGACCACCACGGCCGACGGTGCCGGAAGCGCACCGTCGGCCAGCGCGGCGCGCGGGTCTTCGGCGTAGATCACCAGGTCGGCGGGGGCACCGTCATCGATACCGGCGAAGCCGAGCCACTGCCGCGCACGCCAGGAGGCGGCGCCGAGCGCCTCGTGCGCCGGCATCACCCGCGCGAGTGCGGCGATCTCCCGCGGCAGCGCGCCGTGCACGTTGAAGCCGCCGGCGTCGGTGCCCGCATACATCGCGACGCCCGCCTCCCACGCGGCGCGGAACGTGGCCTCGCGGCGCTCGTACAGGGCGAGCATGTGGCGGTGGTACGTCGGGAACTTCTCCGCCGCGGGAGCCGCGATCGACGGGAAGTTCTCGATCTGGATCATGGTGGGCACCAGGCCGATCCCCTTCTCGACCATCATCTCGATGGTGTCGGCGGTCAGCCCCGAGCCGTGCTCGATCGCGTCCACGCCGGCCGCGAGCAGGCCGGGCAGCGCGTCTTCGCCGAAGACGTGGGCGGTCACCTGGGCGCCCGCCTCGTGCGCGACCGCGACGGCCTCGGCGAGCACGTCGTCGGGCCAGAGCGGTGCCAGGTCGCCGACACCGCGGTCGATCCAGTCCCCCACGAGCTTGATCCACGGGTGCCCCTCGGCCGCGCGGCGCCGGACCGCGTCGACGAGCTGCGACGGGTCCTCGAGTTGCTCGCCGAGGCCGCGGGTGTACCGCTTGACCAGGGCGATGTGGCGTCCCATACGGACCAGACGCGGCAACCCCGGCTGCCCGTCCAGCGGCGACGTGTCGAGGTCGGATCCCGGTTCGCGGATGACGGTGACTCCGACCGCCACGTCCTCGAGCGCGAGGGCCCGTCCGCGCACCAGGTCCGGCTCACCGTCCTCGACGATGCCGACGTGGCAGTGGGCGTCCACATATCCCGGGACGGCGTAGCCGGTCAGCGCGGTGGCGGGACCGCCCGGGTCCGACAGGTGCACCGCACCGTCGGACACCCAGAACTCGCCCTCCCCGCCGGGAAGGACCACGCCCGAGAAGTGCAGACCGCTCATGCCCGCACAATACCGATCCCCCACCGCGGTTCGGGGTCGTACCTGCACCCCACCCCGCGCCGGCGCAGCGGCCCGGCACCGCGTCCCTGGCGCGCGGCGGGGGGAACGGCGTCCGGCGGGGGAATCGGCGCCGCGCGGGGACCACCGCCCCCTGCCAGACGCCGGTCTTCCAGAGTGGGACGAAACTCCTGGGTCGCGGATCGGCGTGGCGCGGGGGACGAACGCGCTGTGCCACGGACGACCACACCGCGACCCGGGCGGAACGGGCGCATCGGCTCCCAGCAGGGAGCTGACCGGCGCGCCGCTGCGACCGACCGACATAGGGACGGCTACCTGCAGATATTCATTTTCTGTATGGCTCGGGAGTGAACACTCCCCTCACCCGCAGCCGCGTTCCGGCCCCCGAACCCGGCCGGCCGGCGGAGCTACCGCTTCTTACGGAGCTGCTCCTCGAGCGCGGCCATGTCGATGCCCTCGAGCCCCGGGGGCAGCTGGTCGAGCCCCTTGGGCATCCCCGAGAGGTCCATGCCAGCGGGCATGCCCGGCATCCCCGGGAAACCGCCCCGCATCTTCGGCGGCGTGGGACCAGCCTGACGGTTGCGGTTCTTCTTGCCCTGCTTGCCCTTCTGCTTGCGCTTGGGGATCCGCTTGGGCGCGCCGAAGCCGGCCATCTGCGACATCATCTTGCGGGCCTCGAAGAAGCGGTCCACCAGCTGGTTCACGTCCGAGACCGTGACGCCGGAGCCCTTGGCGATGCGCAGGCGGCGCGAAGCGTTGATGATCTTCGGATCGGACCGTTCGGCGGGGGTCATGCCCCGGATGATCGCCTGGATCCGGTCGAGCTGGCTGTCGTCGACCGCGGCCAGGGCGTCCTTCATCTGGCCCGCGCCGGGCAGCATGCCCAGCAGGTTGCCGATGGGGCCCATCTTGCGGATCATCAGCATCTGGTCGAGGAAGTCCTCGAGGGTCAGCTCGCCGGAGGTGATCTTGGCGGCCGCCTCCTCCGCCTTCTGCTGATCCATGTGCTGCTCGGCCTGCTCGATGAGCGAGAGCACGTCGCCCATGCCGAGGATCCGGGAGCTCATCCGGTCCGGGTGGAAGACGTCGAAGTCGTCGAGCTTCTCGCCGGTGGACGCGAACAGGATCGGCTTGCCCGTGATCTCGCGGACCGAGAGCGCGGCGCCGCCGCGGGCGTCGCCGTCGAGCTTGGTGAGCACGACGCCGGTAAAGTCCACGCCATCGGCGAAGGCCTGCGCCGTGCTCACGGCGTCCTGGCCGATCATGGCGTCGAGGACGAACAGCACCTCGTCGGGGTTCACGGCGTCGCGGATCGCCCGCGCCTGGCCCATGAGCTCCTCGTCGATGCCGAGGCGGCCGGCGGTGTCGACGATCAGCACGTCGTGCTGTTTGGCCCGCGCCTCGGCGATGCCGCCGCGCGCCACCTCGACGGGGTCGGCCGCGCTGACGCCGAGCGCGCCCTCGCCGCCGACGGACGTGCCGGGATGCGGCGCGAACGTGGGCACGCCGGCGCGCTCGCCGACGATCTTGAGCTGGTCGACCGCGCCCGGGCGCTGCAGGTCGCAGGCCACCAGCATGGGCGTGTGGCCCTGCTTCTTGAGGTGGTTGGCCAGCTTGCCCGCGAGCGTGGTCTTACCGGCGCCCTGGAGGCCGGCCAGCATGAGCACCGTGGGCGGGGTCTTGGCCAGGTTCAGCCGCCGGGTCTCGCCGCCGAGGATCGCGACGAGTTCCTCGTTGACGATCTTGACGATCTGCTGCGCGGGGTTGAGCGCCGCCGAGACCTCGTGGCCCTTGGCCCGCTCCTTGACGCGGGCCACGAAGGCGCGCACCACGGGCAGCGCGACGTCGGCCTCGAGCAGCGCGAGCCGGATCTCGCGCGCCGTCGAGTCGATGTCGGCGTCGGTGAGCCGGCCCTTGCCGCGCAGGTCCTTGAGCGCGCCTGTAAGCCGATCGGAGAGGGATTCGAACATTGCCCCAGCCTATCGGGTCGGCTCGCCCTCCGGGGCGCCGGTGGCACGGCCTCGGGCAGAACCGCGATCACCGCCGCCTCGGCGCGGGCCCGCAGCGCGGCCTCGTCGCCCGGCACGGACAGGCAGAAGACGTCGTCGACGGTGGCGCCCAGCGTCGCGACCTTGGCCCACCGCACGTCCAGCCCCGCGTCGTCGAGTGCCCCGGCGACGCGTGCGAGCAGGCCCGGGGTGTCCCCGGCCCGGACATCGAGCACGACGGTGCCCGGCGCACCGTCGAACCAGCGCAACCGCGGCGGCGCGGCCGCCCGGAGCGGCGGCGCGGGGGCGGTTCCGTCGACGGTGCCCGACGCCGCGCGTTCGCGGCTGCGCAGTTCGGCGAGGACGTCGGCGCCGTCGAACGCGGCCAGGAGCCGTTGCCGGACCACGGAGGGGTCGGGCGGATCGCCGAAGACGGGGACCACGACGAAGGTGTTCACCGCGGACTCCCCGACCGCGGCGACGGTCGCCTTCTGCACCCGCAGCCCGGCCAGCGCCAGCACGGCCGCCATGCGGGCCAGCACGCCCCTGCGGTCCGGCCCGACGACGGTGACCGTGAAGGTGTGCGGCCCGAGCGCGGCGGCCGGGCGGATGGTCACATGCGTTCCCCCACCGGCCGCGAGGGCGGCGATATCGGCCGGCACGTGCGCCGGTTCCGGCGCCGGCTCCCCCGCCAGCACCCGGCCCGTGCGGCGCACCAGCTCGCCGATCAGCCTGGACTTCCAGTCGCCCCAGACGCCCGGCCCGGTCGCGAGCGAGTCGGCCTCGGCAAGCGCGTGCAGCAGCTCCAGCAGCACGGGATCGCGGCCGAGCTTGTCGGCGACCGCCTCGATGGTCGCCGGATCGTCCAGGTCGCGCCTGGTCGCAACCGCGGGCAGCAGCAGGTGGTGGCGCACCATCGCGGCGAGCAGCGCGCGGTCGGCGGGGTGCAGGCCCATCCGGTCGGCGACGGCCTCGGCGAGTTCGGCGCCGATCGCGCTGTGATCGCCGCCGCGGCCCTTGCCCAGGTCGTGCAGCAGTGCGCCGAGCACCAGGAGGTCGGGGCGCGCGACATCGGTGGCGCGGTTCGCGGCGTAGGCGGCGGTCTCGACCAGGTGTCGGTCCACGGTCCACGTGTGCACGGCGTCGCGCGGTGGCAGGTCGCGCACCGCGCCCCACTCGGGCAGAAGGCGCCCCCACAGGCCGGTGCGGTCGAGCGCCTCGATGACGGGGACGGCGCCGCGCCCGGCGCCGAGCAGGGCGAGGAAGTCGGCCACGGTCTCCGCCGGCCAGGGACTGCGCGGGGCGGGCGCGACGTCGGCCAGCCGGGCCAGCGTGGACGCCGACATCGGCAGCCCCGACGCCGCGGCCGCGGCGGCGACGCGCACCGTCAGCCCCTGGTCGCGGTCCGGGCGCGCGTCCCGGGCCAGCGTGACCTCGCCGGCGTGCTCGACCACGCCCTCGGCGAGCGGGCGCCGCACCGGCGGACGGCGCAGCCGCGAGATACCGCGCCGCGGTAGGGCGTTCTGCGCGGTGCGGATCCCCACGTCGACGGCGTACGCCACGGTGCGCCCGCTGTCGCTGATGGTGCGGGCGAGGTCGAATCGGTCCCCGATGCGCAGCGCCGCGCCGATCTCGTCGGCCTCCTGCGCGCGGACGGAGTCGCGGGCGCGGCCCGAGATCCGGTGCAGCTCGGTGCGCACGTCCAGCAGGCGCCCGTAGGCCGTGGCCAGGTCGTTGCCGGCCGCCCCGTTGCGGGCGCCCGACGGTGTCGGTATCCCGTCGGTCAGCTGCGCGAGCGAGAGCGCCTGCAGGAGTTGGACGTCCCGCATCCCGCCCCGCCCGTTCTTGAGGTCGGGTTCGGCGCGGTGCGCGATCTCGCCGGAGCGGCGCCACCGCTCGCGGGCCTGATCGACGAGGTCGTCGACGCGGGTGCGGATATCGGCGCGCCACTGCTTTCGCACGCCGCTGATGAGCAGGTTGGTGATCTCCTCGTCGCCCACGATGTGCCGGGCGTCCAGGAGGCCGAGCGCGGCGGTCAGGTCCGAGGCGGCCACGCGGATCGCCTCGGGCACCGTCCGCACGGCGTGGTCGAGCTTGATGTGGGCGTCCCACAGCGGGTACCAGATGCGCTCCGCCGCCGAGGTCACCTGCTCGGGCGCGATGCCGTGGTCGTGTATGAGGAGCAGATCGAAGTCGCTGTAGGGCAGCAGCTCCCGCCGCCCGAGCCCACCGACGGCGACGAGCGCCAGCCCACTGTCCGGGCCGATCCCGGCGGCGGCGCCGTGGGTCGCGAGCCAGACCTCCGCGAGGTCGGCGAGCGACGCTCGCAGGGTGAGCGGGTCGATCCGGTGGGCGCCGCCCGCCCGGTCCAGCAGGCGGGCGCGGGCCGCCACCAGCTCAGTGGCCGCGCCCGGCCCGCCGGGTCCGTCCGACCCCGTCATCGCGCCTACAGGGCTTCCGCGCCGCGCTCGCCCGTGCGGACGCGCACCACGGACTCGACCGGGGTGACCCAGACCTTGCCGTCGCCGATCTTGCCGGTGCGCGCGGCCTCCACGATGATGTCGACCACGGAGTCGACGACCGCGTCGTCGACGACGGCCTCGATGCGCACCTTGGGGACGAAGTCCACCGAGTACTCGGCGCCACGGTACACCTCGGTGTGCCCCTTCTGGCGGCCGTAGCCCTGGACCTCACTGACCGTCATCCCGAGGATCCCGGCCTGCTCCAGGCCCGCCTTCACATCCTCGAGCGTGAAGGGCTTGACGATCGCGGTGACCAGCTTCATAAGAGTTTCCTTCGCTTGAGTCGGTTGTGTTGCCAGCTTAGTTCGCGGCCACCTCAGACCAGGTCGTACGCCGTTTCGGCGTGCTCGGAGTTGTCGATGCCGTCGGCCTCGGACTCCTTGTCGATCCGCCAGCCGAACGGCTTGAGGATCAGCGCGATGATGACGGTCAGGACGCCGGTGTAGAGCAGCGCGACGAGCGCGATCACGGCCTGGACGACGAGCTGGCGGTAGTCGCCCCCGTAGAACAGCCCGGTGTCCTTGGCCAGGAAACCGAGGGCGACGGTGCCGATGAGCCCGGCCACCAGGTGCACGCCCACCACGTCCAACGAGTCGTCGAAACCGAAGCGGTGCTTGAGCCCCACACCGAACGCCGCGGCGACGCCGGCAACCACGCCGAGCGCGATCGCGCCGACGGGACTGACGTTCGCGCAGGCGGGTGTGATCGCCACGAGTCCGGCGACGACGCCCGACGCGGCGCCCACCGTGGTGGCGTGCCCGTCGCGGAACTTCTCCACCGCGAGCCAGCCGAGCATCGCGGCCGCCGTCGCCACGGCGGTGTTCACCCAGGCCAGGCCGGCGGTGGCGTTGGCGGTGCCCGCCGAGCCCGCGTTGAAGCCGAACCAGCCGAACCACAGCAGCGCGGCGCCGAGCATGACGAACGGGATGTTGTGCGGGCGGTACGCGGCCTTGCCGAAGCCGAGGCGCTTGCCCACGAAGATCGCCAGGATGCCGCCCGCGATGCCGGCGTTGATGTGCACCACGGTGCCGCCGGCGAAGTCGATCGGCGCCACTGTGGCCTCGCCGTCGGTGGTGCCGAACATCATTGCGGCAAGACCGTTCTCGTCGTGCGACAGCAGGCCGCCGCCCCACACCATGTGTGCCAGCGGCAGGTACACGACGGTGGTGAACAGCACCGTGAACGCGAGCCAGGTGCCGAACTTCACGCGCTCGGCCACCGCGCCGGAGATCAGCGCCACGGTGATCACGGCGAAGGTCAGCTGGAAGCCCGCGAACACGATGGCGGGCAGGCCGCTGCCGGGCGCCGAGAGCACCGCGAGTGTGTCGTCGCCGACGGCCTTGGTCTCCGTCAGCTGGTCCAACCCGAAGTACGTGAACGGGTTGTCGAACAGGCCCAGATAGTTCCCCTCGCCGGAGAATGACATCGAGTAGCCCCACAGCACGTAGATCACGGAGACCACGCCCAGCGAGCTGATCGACATCATCATCATGTTGAGCACGGACTTCTGGCGGGACAGCCCGCCGTAGAAGAATGCCAGCGCGGGCGTCATCAGCAGCACCAGCGCCGCCGACATCAACATCCACGCGGTGGTGCCGGTGTCGACCTTGCCGAACAGTTCGTCGGGCACAGAAGCCAGGATCACGGGGAAACCTCCTCGGGCGCATCGCCCTTGCGATGCGAGTGAGAACAGCCTCTGCCGCCGCCGTTTCCCCGTGGTCGCGCTCATGTTGCCCGTGTGTAACCGGTTCGGGCACGCCCGTGCCCTCCCGTTACGGCCGTGTTTCCAGCGCCGCCCAGAGTTTCGGGTTCTGCCGGGTCGGATGTGCAGCTCGCACTTGCTAACCCCGCAAACCCGACATCGTGAGATGCGCCTGTCCCGAGGTGGCGCTCCGGTAGCCGGCGCGGCTCACTGCTGGTCGGTGTACCGCGGGATCGGCTGGCCTGCACCGGTCGTGACCAGCTGCGGGATGCTGCGTGATGGTCCTCGACGAAGGTCAGCTCGGAGTCCACGCCGTGCCACACGACCTTCGTAGGGCTCACCGTCGTCAGCTGGAACCGGACGAACCGGATGCCGGTCTTGCTGCGCCGCCAATCGACATCGGCCGCCGAAATCTTCAGTCGCGTCGCAGGCGGCGATCGCCGCCTGCACGATCAGCCGAGCAGCGCGTCCACGAAGGCGGTGGGCTCGAAGGGCGCGAGATCGTCGGCGCCCTCGCCCAGGCCCACGAGCTTCACCGGCACGCCCAGCTCGTGCTGCACGGCGTACACGATGCCGCCCTTGGCGGTGCCGTCCAGCTTGGTGAGCACGACGCCTGTGATGTCGACGACCTCGGCGAACACCTTCGCCTGCGACAGCCCGTTCTGGCCGATCGTCGCGTCGAGGACCAGCAGCACCTCGTCGACCTTGGCCTTCTTCTCCACGACGCGCTTGACCTTGTCCAGCTCGTCCATGAGCCCGGTCTTGGTGTGCAGCCGGCCGGCGGTATCGATCATGACCACGTCCACACCGTCGTCGGTGCCCTTCGCGACGGCGTCGAACGCGACCGCGGCGGGGTCTGCGCCCTCCTTGCCGCGCACGATGCCCGCGCCCACGCGCTCGCCCCACGTCTGCAGCTGGTCCGCCGCGGCGGCGCGGAACGTGTCGGCCGCGCCCAGCAGCACGCGCCGGCCGTCGGCTACGAGCACGCGCGCCAGCTTGCCCGTGGTGGTGGTCTTGCCCGTGCCGTTGACGCCCACCACCAGCAGCACCGACGGTGCGCCGGCGTGCGGCAGCGCCCGGATGCTCCGGTCGTACTCGGGGTGCAGTTCCTCGATCAGCACCTGCCGCAGCAGCGCGCGCGCCTCGGCGGCGCTGGCGACGCCCTGCGTGGCGATCCGATCGCGCAGCTTCTCGACCACCGCCATCGTCGTGGGCGTGCCGAGATCGGCGAGGAGCAGGGTGTCCTCGATCTCCTCCCACGACTCCTCGTCCAGGTCGCCCGCGCCCAGCAGCCCGAGCAGCGACGCGCCGACCGTCGACTGCGAACGCGCCAGCCGTCCCTTGAGCCGGTCCAGGCGGCCGGCCGTCGGGGCGATCTCGTCCAGTTCCGGCGCCGACGGTGCCTCGGTGCGGCAGCCACCTCGGGCTCAGCGGGCGCGGCCTCCGGCTCCGCAGGCGCGACCTCGGGTGCGGCCGAAGCGGCGGGCGCCTCGGGCGCCTCGGGCGCGGCGCCCGGATCCGCGACGCCGCCGTCCTCGATGAGCTCGACCTCCGTCGGAGCCTCCGGCTCGACGTTCGCGATCGTCGGGTCGATCTCCTCCGCCTCGGCGAGGCGGGCGTCGGCCTGCGCCTGCTCCGCCGCGGCCCGCTCCTGCTCGCGAGACTCCTGGAGGTCCTTCAACGAGATCTGCGGCGCACCTTCGGCCTTCGGCGGCTCGGGGGTCTTGGGGGCCTTCGGCGCCTCCGGGCCGCGCGGCACCGGCTCCGCCTCGCGCGCGCCCTCGCTGAAGGTGAAGCCGCCGCCGGCCTTGTAGCCGCCCGACTTGTCGAGGCTCTTCGGCTCGGGCGTCTCGTCCTTCAGCGACACCTTCCGTCGCTTGTTGAGGTAGAACCCCGTGGCCAGCGCAACGAGGAGGACCAGGATGACGGCGACGGCGATCAGGATCGCGATGGTGGAGGTGCTCACGCCTCGACTGTAGTCAGCCCCACCCCGCACAACGCGGATCACACTCCCCGGTGCGCGCTGATCCGTTGTGTTCGCCCCGTAGAACCGCCGCTGGCCGGCACTCTCACTACCGACGGCGGCTCTGCATCGAAGGACGCCCCAACGGTCATCAGGGGCATGCCCGACCGACTTCCGAGGAACGACGGAGGGCGCGTCTACCGACCGTGCCCACCCAAACGTCGCCCCCAGCGGCGCAGGGGTCTGGCGACCTGCACGAATCCGGGGTCCGCGCCGCTGGGGACGACGTTTGTGCGGGTACGCCTGATAGCGTCACGTCCGAGTCGGACACGGGAACCCGGTGGGAATCCGGGACTGGCGCGCAACGGTGTGAGGCGGCGATCCGCCTCGAGTCCGATACCGGCCGGCTCGCGGTTGTCCACCGCGGCCCCGCGCACGGGGCTGCCGACGAAACGAGTACCACCATGCGGGCCCACGCCCTAGTCCTACCGGTCGCGGCGGCGACCGTCCTCGCCGGCTGCGGCTCGCCCGCACCGGCCGTCGAGCCCGGCCCGTCCGTGCGGCCCGAGTTCCCCGTCACGGTCACCACCTGCGACTTCGCGACCACCATTCCCACGGAACCGCAGCGGATCGTGACGCTGAACCAGGGCGCGACCGAAGTCGCCCTCGCGCTCGGCGCCGCCGACCGCATGGTGGGCACCGCCTACCTCGACGACGCCGTGGCACCCCGCTTCGCCGCCGCCTACAACGCGATCCCGGTGCTCGCCCCCAAGTTCCCGACCATGGAGAAGGTGCTCGCCACCCGTCCTGACCTCGTCTACGCCTCGTACACCTCGGCGTTCGCCGACAAGAACCTCGGCGACCGCGCCAAGCTCGCCGGCCAGGGCGTCGCGTCGCTGCTCTCGCCGTCCGGCTGCGCGAAGAAGCCCGAGCGCGCGTCGTGGGACCTGATCTGGGAGGAGCTGACCGCCGCCGGTCGGGCGTTCGGCACCGAGGACGCCGCGCGGGCGCTCATCGCCGACCAGCAGGCGCAGCTGGCCGAGCCGACACTCCAGGGCGCCGCCCGCGGCAGCCGGATCTTCTGGTGGGACTACGGCGCGCCGTCCGGCCTGAACGTGGGCGCGGGCAGGGGGACGCCGCAGCTCCTCATCGAAGCGGTCGGCGGCGTGAACGTCTTCGCACACCTGCCTGGCAACTGGGCTGAGGTCTCCCTGGAGAACGTGGTCGGCACGAACCCGGACGTCATCGTGGTGGCCGATGCCGTCGGCCATCCCGCGCAGGAGCGGATCGATCGGGCGCGCAAGGATCCCGCCCTGAGCCAGCTCCGCGCCGTCCGGGAGAACCGGTTCGTCGTGATCCCGTTCTCGGAGACCACGTCCGGCGTCCGCCTGCTCGACGGTGCGCATCGCCTCGCCGACGGCGTCCGGGCGCTCCCGTGACCACGGTGCTCGTCGGCATGTCCGCCGGCGTCGACCCGGATCAGCTGCAGTCACTCGCCGCCGGGGCGGGCGCGCACGCCGCGTTCCTGCAGGTCCACGACCCCGCGTTGGTCGATGTCCTCACCGCACTCGCCGACGCCGGCGCGCCCGAACTGCTGCTCGTCGGCACGGGCTGGGCGGAACCCGGGCCGAAGCGGTCGTGGTTGCGCCGCGTGGCGGCGCACTGGCTCCGGGGCTACGACGGTGCGCCGCCCCTGCGACTGTCCCCCGCCCTGCTCCCGGCTCCCGAGCCGTCGCTGCTCACCGCCGCGATCGCGGCCGGCGGTCCCGTCATGTCCGACGACGCGTCGCCGCTCGAGTCGATCGCGTGGGACGCGGTGCCTCAGCACCGGCACCAGGTGCTGGTGTGTCGTGGGCCGCGGTGTTCGGCCCGCGGCGGCGCGGAGGTTAGTCGCGCGCTGACCGACGAGCTGCGGCGCCGCGACCTGGGCGACGACGACGTCCTGGTGACCGTGACCGGCTGCCAGTTCCCGTGTAATCACGCGCCGGTGGTCACGGTGCAGCCGGACGATGCGTGGTACGGGTCGATCACCGTCGACGACGTGCCGCGCCTGGTCGACGAGCACCTGTGGCAGGGCACCGTCTCGCCGGCCGGTCGCCGCCGCGGTTGCGGTCGGACGCCCGACGGCCCGCGGAATATTCGGACCGCGGTCCAGAGTTGCACCGGGCATGAAGAAGATCGGCTTCCTGTCCTTCGGCCACTGGTCCGACGTGCCGGGCTCGCGAACGCGGACCGCGGCCGATGTCCTGCACCAGTCGATCGACCTCGCGGTGGCGGCCGAGGAGGTGGGTGCCGACGGCGCGTACTTCCGCGTGCACCACTTCGCCCGCCAGCTGGGTTCGCCGTTCCCGCTGCTCGCGGCGGTCGGCGCGAAGACGTCACGGATCGAGATCGGCACGGGCGTGATCGACATGCGCTACGAGAATCCCCTGTACTTTGCCGAGAACGCCGGCGCTGCCGACCTCATCGCCGGCGAGCGGCTGCAGCTCGGCGTGAGCCGGGGCTCGCCGGAGCAGGTGATCGAGGGCTACAAGTACTTCGGGTACGAGCCGCCGGAGGGAATGACGGACGCCGACATGGGCCGCCGGCACACCGAGATCGCGCTCAAGGTTCTTGAGGGCGCGGGTTTCGCCCAGCCCAATCCGCGGCCGATGTTCCCGAATCCCCCAGGGCTGCTTCGGATAGAGCCGCACTCCCTACGCTGCGGCAGCGCATCTGGTGGGGCGCAGCCTCCGACGCCACAGCCGAGTGGGCGGCGGAACACGGCATGAACCTGATGAGCTCGACCCTGAAGACCGACGAGTCGGGCGAGCCGTTCCACGTCCAGCAGGCGAAGCAGATCCGCACGTTCCGTGACGCCTGGGCCGGGGCCGGTCACGATTTCGAGCCGAGGGTCTCGGTGAGCCGCAGCATCATGCCGCTCATCGACGACGAGAGCCGCGCCTACTTCGGCCACGAGGGCAAGGGCTCCGACCAGTTCGGGAACATCGACGACTTCCGGGCCGTGTTCGGCCGCACCTACGCCGCGGAACCGGCCGAGCTAGTGGAGCAGCTCCGCGACGACGAGGCGATCGCCGAGGCGGACACCCTGCTGGTGACGGTGCCGAATCAGCTGGGCGTCGAGTACAACACGAAGCTGCTGGAGTCGTTGGTCCAGGACGTGGCACCGGCGCTCGGCTGGCGCTGAGATTCACACCCGGTGGCGCATCAGCACGCGCGTGAAACCGTTGAGCACCGACGTGGTGTCCATGACGTACTCGAAGCCCGCGCGCTCGAACAGTGCGCGGGTTCCGACGTACGCCATGGTCAGGTCGACTTTCGCGCCCTGGTTGTCCACGGGATAGGCCTCCACCACGGAGGCGCCGTGGGCCCGCGCGAAGTCGAGGGCGCCGGCCACGAGAGCGTGACTGATCCCCTGCTTCCGATGCCCGGGCCGCACCCGCACGCACCACAGGGACCACGGATCCTCATGGACCTCGACGTGCGGGATCCGGCGGTTGGTCGCGAAACTCGTGTCCGCGCGCGGGTGGATCGCCGCCCAGCCGACGGGCTCGGCACCGTCGTAGGCCAGAACGCCGGGCGGCGGGTCCTCCGCGCACAGCCCGCGCACCCGCTCGAATCGTGCCGGACCGCGCAGCGCCTGATTCTCCTTCGAGCCGATCCGGTAGCTGAGGCAGAAGCAGTTGCTGGACGTCTGCTTCTTGGGCCCGAGCACTGCAGCCACGTCCTCGAACACGTCGGCCGGTCGTACCTCGATCACGCTCATGTCAGTACTTTCGCAGGTTCAGGGGTGCCTGTCCGGTCCATCGCGAACGCAGCAGGGCGATCACGGCGTCGAACAGGGCGGTCAGCTCGGTGGTGTCATCTCCGAGGCAGCGCAGAACGAAGCCCGGGCCGTTGAGGCGGGTCAGGCCGCTCCGCACCGTCGGGTGTCCGACGGTGACCTCGTGCAGGTCGTCGAGGAGGGCACCGTCGACCCGCGCGTCGACCGCGGTCAGCGACCCGAAATGGGTGCGGCCGTCGAGGAATCCGATCCCGGAAGGATCGGCCGAGCCGGGCGTGATCAGCACGTTGTCCACGGCGAGCAGAGCACCGTCGCGCACGATCTCGGTGCGCATTCGCAGCTCGTCGTACCGGAACAGCGCACCGTCGGGCGACCAACCCGGCGTGACGATCTCGGCCAGCACCAGGGAGGCGGACGCCGCCATCCGCACCGTGCACGTCTGCCGGTACGTGGCCTCGCGGTATATGACCAGCGCGTCGGGCACGTACTCGAGGACGCTGTCCGGCCCGAGCACGATCCGCATGTGCTGCGACGCAGCGGAGTCCGGCGTCCGATACACCTTGGTGGCCGACTGCGTGGTCACCAACGCGTGCGCCCCGGCCAGCAGCTCGAGGTCGATCGCGTACGAATCCCCGCGCAGGCACCCGCCCCCCGGATTCACGACGTGGTAGGTGACCTGCCCGGAATCGTCGAGGTACACGGGCCGCAGGGTCTGCAGGGTGCCCGCGTGCCGCTGCGCCACGGCGACGGTGCGCCCTCCCGCGGCGCGAACGTCAGCGCGAGCTCGCCGGTGTAGCCGGTCACGCGAGGTCGAGCATCAGCACGTCGTGGCGGATCCAGTGCAGCACGCCGTCGAGGCCCTCGTCGGTCTTGAGATTCGTCATGCAGAACGGCTTCTCGCCGCGGAAAACCTTCGAGTCGGCGGCCATCACGGACAGGTCCGCGCCGACGTACGGCGCGAGGTCGATCTTGTTGATCACGAACAGGTCCGACTTGATCATGCCCTGTCCGGCCTTGCGCGGGATCTCCTCGCCCTGCGCCACATCGATCAGGTAGATCGAGAAGTCCACCAGCTCGGGGCTGAACGTGGCCGAGAGGTTGTCGCCGCCGCTCTCGATGAACACGATCTGCAGGTCCGGGTGCAGCGCCACGAGTTTCGCGACGGCGGCCTCGTTCATGGAGGTGTCCTCGCGGATGGCGGTGTGCGGGCAGCCGCCGGTCTCGACACCGATGATCCGGTCGCCGGGCAGGATCCCGTTGCGCGCGAGGATCTTCGCATCCTCCGTGGTGTAGATGTCGTTGGTGATCGCGGCCATCGACACCTCGTCGGCGAGGTGCCGGGTGATGCGCTCGACCAGCTGTGTCTTGCCGGCCCCCACGGCCCGCCCACTCCGATCCGAATCGTCGTCATCGAAATCCTCCTCAACTCATGAACATGCGGGCACGCTGACGCTGGTGCCGCATCTGGGCGATCTCCAGCCCCGGCGACACCGCACCCAGGTCCGCCTCGGTCAGGGTCATCGCGGTCGCGACGGCGTCCGCCACCACCGGATGCATGGCGCGCTGCACGCGCTGCCCCGCGGTTTGCCCGATCGGGATGGCGCGCACCGCGTTCTGCGTGAGCGATGAGACGGCGGCGAACAGGTGCGCCTCGATCGCCGCCCGCACCGGCGCGCCCACGGCGTGCGCGAGCAGGGCGAAGGCTATCGCCGGATGCCCGTGGCACCGTCCGCCCTCGAGCTCGGCCACGTAGTCGCCGACGTGCGACTCGGGCGCCACCAGGGTGCCGATGTCAGCGGTGCGGCGGCCGATGGTCTGCGTGGCCGTGCGGACCTGCGCGGGCAGGGTCAGCGCGGCCACCAGCCGGTCCAGCCGCCAGACCGCCTGCAGGTCACCGCGGTCGAGCGCCTCGTACTCGAGCCGGATCGCCAGCGCGTCCGTGTACGTGAGCTGGCGATCCAGGTACGCGCGCAGCCACCCGGCGAACGATTCCTCGCCGTCGATCGTGCCGTCCGCGAGGTAGCTCTCCATCCCGAACGAGTGGCTGAACGCGCCGGTGGGCAGCGCGGAGTCGCTCACCTGCAGCAGCGGCAGCAGAAACCCCACCCCGCCCCGCCGATTGAACACTGTTCCTGTTCACCGCGACCTGCGGTTTCGCTGTCCGTAACAGTGTTCAATGCGTGTGCTCCGCGTGGCGGAAGGGCGTGGGCAGGACGCGCTCCTGGCGCGAGTGCGGCACGCCGTGGTGGCGCAGGTAGTCCTCGACGGTGTGGTCGTAGGCGACCACCATCACCTCGGCGCCGTACTCGGACGCGGCGTCGAAGAACTGCGCCTGCAGGTGCCGATTGCCGAGTCCGTGTGCGGTGCGGCCCATCTCGGTGACGGTCCGGGGCGCGATCACGAGCACGTCGGTGGACAGCACCTGCACGGCGATCACGTTCTTCTCGTCCTGGAACAGGATGTCGCCGTCGCGCAGGTCGCCGTCGGCCCCGACGGGGCCGCCAACCTCAGACCGATCTCGCGATCGTGGTCGGTGCGCACCCGCTGGATGCGCTTCACCAGGTCGGCCCCCGCGAGCGGGACCCGCTCCACGTGCCGCCCCGCCAGCTCCGCCCCGGACAGCTCGCTGAGGTTTCCCAGAACCTTCTCGATGATCAAATCGTCTTCCCAGAACAGGAAGTAACGCTGCGCCATGGGCAGGGTCGCGGACGGCTCGGACCGCACGGCCTCCCCGTCGACGGTGACGGTGTACGTCTCCGGATCGACGGTGATGTCCGGCGTCGCGCCGTTGTGCGGCAGGTCCTTCTTGCGCAGGGTGCGGATGCCGCGGACCGGCAGCGTGCGCTTGCGCAGGCCGAGTTCCCGGGCGACGCCCGCACCGTCGGCGGCCTGGGACACGAAGGTGATGGACGAGTCGTGCACCGCACTGCCCATCGACCCGAACATCGGCCGGACGGTGCGCGGTTGGGGCGTGGGGATCGAGGCGTTCGAGTCACCCATGAGAGCGGACGCGATCTGCCCGCCCTTGATCACCAGCTCGGGCTTCACGCCGAAGAACTTCGGGTCCCACAGCACGAGGTCGGCGAACTTACCCTCTTCCACGCTGCCCACGTATTCGGCGATGCCCTGCGCGAGGGCGGGATTGATCGTGTACTTCGCCACGTAGCGCTTGATCCGCGCGTTGTCGCCGTTCTCGGGGTCGCCGTCGAGCGGGCCACGCTGCCGCTTCATCGAATCGGCCAGCTGCCAGGTGCGGGTGATCACCTCGCCGACCCGGCCCATGGCCTGTGAGTCCGACGAGGTGATCGAGATGATCCCCATGTCATGGAGGACACCTTCGGCGGCAATGGTTTCGGGCCGGATGCGGGAGTCCGCGAACGCCACGTCCTCGGGGATGTCGGGGTTGAGGTGGTGGCACACCATGAGCATGTCCAAGTGCTCGACGATGGTGTTCTGCGTGAACGGCAGCGTCGGATTCGTCGACGCGGGAAGAACGTTCGGGTGCCCGGCGATGGCGATGATGTCCGGCGCGTGGCCGCCGCCCGCGCCCTCCGTGTGGAAGGTGTGGATCACGCGGCCGTCGATCGCGGCCACGGTGTCCTCGAGGAAGCCGCACTCGTTGAGCGTGTCGGTGTGGATCGCCACCTGCACGTCGTACTCGTCGGCCACCGTGAGCGAGTTGTCGATGCACGCGGTGGTGGTGCCCCAGTCCTCGTGGACCTTCACGCCGATCGCGCCCGCCCGGATCTGTTCGGCGATCGGCTCGAGGGTGCCCGCGTGCCCCTTGCCGAGCAGGCCGATGTTCATGGGCACGTCGTCGAGGCCTGCAGCATGCGGGCGATGTGCCACGGGCCGGGAGTCACTGTGGTGGCGTTGGTCCCGGCCGCGGGCCCGGTGCCACCGCCGATCATCGTGGTGACGCCGGAGGTGAGCGCCGTGGCGATCTGATCCGGGCTGATGAAGTGGATGTGGGTATCGATGCCGCCGGCGGTGAGGATCTTCCCCTCTCCCGCAATCACTTCGGTCGCCACGCCGATGATGATCGAGATGCCGTCGGAGATCTGCGGATTGCCCGCCTTGCCGATCGCGAAGATGTGGCCGTCGCGCAGCGCCACGTCCGCCTTCACAATGCCGGTGTGGTCGATGATCAGCACGTTGGTGATCACCGTGTCCGGGATGTCCTGCTCGCGCACCAGGACGCCGTCCTGTCCCATCCCGTCTCGGATCACCTTGCCGCCGCCGAACACCACCTCCTCGCCGTACACGGTGTAGTCCTTCTCGACCGTCGCGAACAGCTCGGTATCCGCTAGGCGCACAGCGTCGCCCACCGTCGGCCCGTACAGGTCCGCGTACTCGCGGCGGGTCAGTTCGAAGCTCATCGCTCTCCCCCGTCTCCTGCCGGGCCAGCCGGCCCGGCACCGTCGAGCGGCCCGTTGACCTTGTTCGCCAGACCGAACACCTCGCGGGCGCCGCCCAGGGCGACCAGGCGCACCGTCTTCGCGTCGCCGGGTTCGAACCGCACGGCCGTGCCGGCGGGAATGTCCAGGCGGAAGCCGTACGCGGCGTTCCGGTCGAACTCGAGCGCTCGGTTGGTCTCGAAGAAGTGGTAGTGCGACCCCACCTGGATCGGCCGATCCCCCCGTTGCGCACACGGACTTCGACGGTGCCGTGGCCGACGTTGCACAGAATCGGCTCGGACGCGAGCCGGTACTCTCCGGGTTTCATGGTGCGCCCCTAGCGGATCGGGTGGTGGACGGTGATCAGCTTGGTGCCGTCCGGGAACGTCGCCTCGACCTGCACGTCGTGGATCATCTCGGCGATGCCGTCCATCACGTCCTCCCGGGTCAGGATCGTGGATCCGTACGCCATCAGATCGGCGACGGTGCGGCCGTCCCGCGCGCCCTCGATCAGCTCGTACGTGATGATCGCGATCGCCTCGGGATAGTTGAGCTTGAGCCCGCGGGCCTGGCGGCGACGCGCCAGGTCCGCGGCCACCACGATGAGCAGCTTCTCCTGCTCGCGGGGCAACAGATGCATGGATCAACTCAAGCCCTCGACCGGCCCATGAGTCAAGCTGATCGACCCGGTCGGCGCGGCCGAAACATGATGTTCACATTCGGGCGAACAGGGCGCTCAGCTCTGCGGCACCTTCACCGCCAGGACCGGGCAGGTCGCGTCCAGCAGGATCCGCTGCGCGGACGAGCCGAACAGCAGCTTGCCGGTCGCGGTGCGGTGCTTGATCCCGATCACGAGGACGGACGCGTCGAGACGGGTGGCGGCGTCCACCACGCCGCCCACCGGGTCCTTCTCGTACTCCTTCGGGAACTCGACGGAGACGGTCAGGCCGCGCGCCTGCGCGTCCGAGACGTCGGGGGCGGCACCGTCGAGCACGAAGACGACGACGGGTTCCCCGGCCCGGCGTTCGGCTTCGCCGTAGGCGGCCCGGAGCGCCGCGGCGCTCTCGGGGTGGTCGAGTGGGCGACGAGAACTGTCATGTCAGACATCCTTACTGGTACGGGAACGGACCACCTGGCGAGCCTTGAGCAGGAGCACCGCGGCGAGGAGGGCGTAGAGCGTGACCGCGATCGGCGACGAAACGAACACCGAGTAGTCGCCGCTGGACGAGAGCAGGGCGTCGCGCATGCTCGTCTCGGCGAGCGGCCCGAGGACCATGCCGATGAGCAGGGGCGCGATCGGGATGTCGTACCGCTTGAACACGAAGGCCAGCAGGCCGATCGCGAGGAACAGCAGCAGGTCGAACATCGTCGGCGAGGTGGCGTAGATGCCGAGCCCGCAGAACACGACGATTCCGCCGTAGAGGTACGGCGCGGGGATCAGCAGCAGCTTCGCCCACAGCTGGGCGAAGGGCATGTTGATCACCAGCAGCACCACCATGGCGATGAAGAAGCTGGCGAGCAGCGCCCACACCAGATCCGGCGAATTGTCGAACAGGAGCGGCCCCGGCTGCAATCCGTACTGCCGGAACGCGGCCAGCATGATCGCGGCGGTCGCCGAGACCGGAAGGCCCAGGGACAGCAGCGCGCCCATCGCCATACCGGTGGTCGAGTTGCCGGCGGCCTCCGGCGCGGCGAGGCCGCGAATCGCGCCTTTGCCGAACATCGGGAACTTCCGACGCCGGTCGAGGCGCCGCTCGACGTCGTAGGCGAGGAACGTCGGGACCTCGGCGCCGCCGACGGGGATCACGCCGAACGGCAGGCCGATCGCGGTGCCGCGGCCCCACGCGGGTAGCGCCTCCGTGAACTCCGCCTTGGAGAGCCACGCGCGCCCCGCCTTCGCCCCGAGCGCCTCCGGCGCGGGGTCACGCCGGAAACGACTCGCCACGATGATGATCTCGCCGAGGGCGAGCATGCCGACTGCGACGGTGACCAGCGAGATCCCGTCGAACAGATTCGCCGAGCCGAACGTGAACCGCTCCGTGCCGGAGATCTCGTCGATGCCCACCGTGGCGAACATCAGGCCGAACACGAGCGAGGCCAGGCCCTTGAGGACCGATTCGGAGACCACGGAAGAGATCGCGCCGAAGGCGAGAAGGGACAGCGCGAAGTACTCCGCCGGCCCGAACTTCGTCGACACGTCCGCCATGAACGGCGCGAGGAAGACGACGAGGATCGAGGCGATCATGCCGCCGATGAACGCGCCTATCGCCGCAGTGGCGAGAGCCTGCGGCGCGCGGCCGGACTTCGCCATCTGGTGGCCCTCGAAGGTCGACGCGATCGACGACGCCTGCCCCGGTGTGTTCATCAGGATGGCCATCGTGGAGTCGCCGAAGAGACCGCCGAAGTAGACGCCGGCGAACAGGATGAACGCGGCGGTCGGGTCGAGGGCGAAGGTCAGCGGCAGCAGCAGCGCCACCGCCATCGAGGAACCGAGGCCCGGCAGGACGCCGACGGCGGTGCCGATCAGGCAGCCGATGACGACCCACATCAGGTTGACCGGGCTCAGCGCGCCGGCGAACCCGCCCAGAAGATTGGTCAGCTGTTCCATGTCACAGTCCTCCGAGGATTCCGGACGGCAGCGGTACGTCGAGCGCGACGCCGAAGACGAGGAAGACGAGGCTCGACATCAGCAATCCCGCTGAGAGATCGAGCAGGGGCCGCTTGCTGTTGAAGGCACGCGTCACGCACCAGAACAGCAGGCCCGCGGCGAGGATCCAGCCGAGCAGATCGAGGAGCACCGCGAAGGCCGCGATGCCGCCGACCAGCCAGGCCACGGAGGTCCAGTCGGTGTACGTCTTGTGCCGAGTCTCGGCGCGGCTCACCTCGTCGGGATTCCGCACGTAGTGCGCGGCGAGGGCGGCCGCGAGCCCGTACCCGGCGACCGCGAGCACCCACGGGAAGAACGTCGGTCCGGGGCTGTCGGACGACTGCTCCTGCATCGTCAGGTTGCCGATCACCACCAGGGTGCTCGCCACCGCCAGGATGCCGGGGACGATGAGCGCGCCGTACCCGCCGCGCTGCACGACGGTGTCCCTGCCGGGGGTGCGTCCGGTTGCTCAGTCATTTGCCCAACTCCTCGTACAGCTGGCGGATGGTTTCGTCCTCCTGGGCGAGGAACGTGGTGAGTTCGTCGCCCTCGAGCCACACCCGGGTCCACTTGTTGATCTTCTCGGCGTCGGCCCAGTCCGAGGTCTGCATCACCTCGTAGAAGACGTCGCGGATGTTCTTCGCATCCGCGTCGGTGATCCCGGGCGGCGCGAACAACGCGCGCCAGTTCGCCAGCGTGACTTCGAATCCCGACTGCACCAGCGTCGGGAGCTCGACGCCCGCCACCGGGTTCTTGGCGGCCATCGCCAGCCCCCGCAGGCGGCCCGACTCGATCTGGTCGACGAGGTCGGCGTAGCCGGAGAACGCGGCGGCGGCGGTGTGCGTGACGAGGGCCTGAGCGACCTCGCCACCACCGGACTTCGGGATGTAGGTGGTGTCCTTCGGCGCGATGCCGGCCGCCTTGGCGAACTGCGCCATCACCAGTTGATCGAAGCTGCCGCCGCCGGTGAACGGCACGCTGTGCGGGTTCGCCTTCCACGCGGCGGCGAGGTCCGCCACCGTCTTGTAGGGCGAGTCCGCGGGGACCACGAGGACGTCGTACTCCTCGAAGATCCGCGCGATCGGTGTGACGTCGTTCAGCGTCACGGCGGATTTCGTCTGTTGGACGCCGGCGAGCAGGCCGGTCCCGCCGACCATCACGACGTCGGCCCGCCCCGCCATCGAGTGCAGCCGGGACAGGCCGATGGTGCCGGCCGCGCCGGGCACGTTGACGACCTGGATGTTGGTGGCGATCTTGTGATCTCGCATGATCGCCTGCGACTCGCGCATCACGAGGTCCCAACCGCCGCCCGCTCCCGCGGGGGCGATCAGCGTCGCCTTGTTGCGGATGTCGGCCGAGAGGCCGCCGCGCTGGAACGAGAATCCCACCGCCGTCGCGATGACGACTACGGCGATGACGCCGTAGATCGCCAGCGCGATCACGTTCCGTTTGCCGGGCGGACGGTCCGCCTCGTTCTGTTCCGCGCTCTCCGTCACGTCCATGACCTCCTGGTCGAGCTGATGTGATGTCAGTCTCACCCAGTCCGTCATATGAGCGTCAGCATTTGGTCAAGGCCCGAAAGGGACAGAACGCGCGAAACGCGCAGAAGTCGAAGCCGGCGCAGGAGCAGTTGCGCCGCAGACGAAACGGCGCGGCAGACGATGTTCCTCGCCTGCCGCGCCGCTCCGGTGTTCGGTGGTCAGTCCGTCTGGATCTCGCTGCGGTCGCCGGACCACAGGGTGTGGAAGGTGCCGGGCTTGTCGACGCGCTTGTAGGTGTGGGCACCGAAGAAGTCGCGCTGGCCCTGGACGAGGGCGGCGGGCAGGCGGTCGACGTTGAGCGAGTCGAAGTAGCTCAGCGCCGTCGCGAAGCCCGGGACCGGGACGGCGGCCTGGGTGGCGGTGATGACCACGCGGCGCCACGCCTCCTCGCCGTCGCGGATCGCCTGCGCGAAATACGGGGCCTCGAGCAGGGTGTTGAGGTTCGGGTTGGCCTCGTAGGCGTCGGCGAGCACGTTGAGGAACTGCGCGCGGATGATGCAGCCGCCGCGCCAGATCTTGGCGACGGCGCCCTTGTCGATGTTCCAGCCGTACTTCTCCGCACCGGCGATGATCGCGTCGAAGCCCTGGGCGTAGGCGACGATCTTGGAGGCGTACAGGGCCTTCGCGACGTCGTCGACGAAGTTCTCGCCCACCTGCGGGGCGGTCGGGCGGGCGATGCCCAGGGCCTGGACGGCGTCGCGCTGGTTGCGCTTGGAGGAGACGGCGCGGGCGAAGACGGCCTCGGCGACGCCGCCGACCGGCACGCCCAGGTCGAGGGCGGTCTGCACCGTCCAGACGCCGGTACCCTTGCTGCCCGCCTGGTCGGCGACGATGTCGACAAAGGGCTTGCCCGTCTCGGCGTCGACGTGCTTGAGGATGTCGATCGTGATCTCGATGAGGTAGCTGTTGAGCGGCCCCTCGTTCCAGGTCTTGAAGATGTCCGAGATCTGCGCGGGCGTGTAGCCGGCGACGTTGCGCAGCAGGTCGTAGGCCTCGCCGATGAGCTCCATATCGGCGTACTCGATGCCGTTGTGGATCATCTTCACGAAGTGACCGGCGCCGTCGGTGCCCACATGCGTCACGCAGGGCTCCCCCTCGGCGACCGCGGCGATCGACGCGAGGATCGGGCCCAGGGTCTCGTACGACTCGGCGGTGCCACCGGGCATGATCGACGGGCCCTTGAGCGCGCCCTCCTCGCCGCCGGAGATGCCGGCGCCGACGAAGTGGATGCCCGTCGGCGCGATCTTCGCCTCGCGGGCGATGGTGTCGTGGAAGTTCGCGTTGCCGCCGTCGACGATGATGTCGCCTGGCTCGAACCGCTCCTTGAGCTGGTCGATCACCGCATCCGTGCCCGCGCCCGCCTGCACCATGATGATCGCCGTGCGCGGCTTGGCGAGGCTCGCGACGAACTCGTCGATGGTGTCGCTGGCAACGAAGTTCGCCTCGGGGTGGTTCTTGACAACCTCGTGGGTCTTCTCCGGCGAGCGGTTGTAGATCGCGACGGTGTTGCCCTCACGGGACGCCAGGTTGCGGGCCAGGTTCGAGCCCATCACTGCCATCCCCACCACTCCGATGTTCGCCTTTGCATCGTTGCTGCTCATCGCTTGTTCGTCCCTCTTCCTCGTGGTGGTTCACACTCGGCCCCTACGTTACGTCCCCACGCCCGACGGTGCCCCACCTTCAGCACCGCTGTCTCACCCCACGGAAACACTGCCGCAGTACCACCCGAACACGCCCACTAGGAAAGCGAGTCGAGTAATACCGACAACGCCTTGCTACGTTCCTATCTCAAAACCCATCGCGGCTACCCGATCCAGAATCCCCACCAACAACTCAGACTGAAATTCGGTGGGCATCTTGGCGGAATCGCAAACAACCCTAAGAGCGCGAACATCCTTCTCGGTCAGCGCCACCCCCTTATTGAGGGCATGCAGACGAACTTCACGCCACTTTGATGCGGGGACGCTCAGAGCTCGAACCTGCGCATCGATTCCTCGATCCATGCTCTGAAGCTTCGCAGCCGACTTCTTCTGTTCGGCACGCACATCAGCACTCACAAGGAGGGCGCGAACTTCGTCCGACAACACATGCTTCACAGCCTGCACTTCCGACCACAATTCCGCCTTCTTTGCCCACTCAGTCACGTTCTGCACCGGCCTATTTGACTTAGTCAACAGCGACCGAACAACGAGACCTATTTTCACAATCTCGTCCAAGATTGACTGATGAACGCCCTGCGAGTCCCATATCGCTCCAAGATCAACATTCTTTCGCCCCGGAAGCTGGCCTACCTCGAAAACAAACTTACCGATTGAATATGCTACAATGTTCGCCAAGTAACCAGGGGTGTACCATTCCGCATGACTGATACCTCGGCGAACCTCATTATAGAGCATCGCCTTCGCCACGAGTTCTTTAAAGAACAACTCATCGAAGCTGTCGGAGTTTCGCTCCCACCTCTTCGACATCATCGCAGCGAACTCAACGAAATTCTTCTGGGCACCCAGACTCACAACGTTAGGCGCCATCTCGAAGCACATGAAGTACTTCGCCGCATCACTCTTCGAGATCACCTGTGAGCGCGGAAATCTCCGCTCAAACTTGCGGCGTTCGACGCCAGTCAACCGTGAACGCTCATTTGCCCATTGTCCACGCGCTCGTTCATAGAACCATCGAGTCTGAACAATGTCACCTTCGCGCGCCGGAACCAATACTCGACGGGAGTGAACTTCCAGTCTTTGATGAACAGGACTATTGGCAAAGAAGTCAACGTCGCTAACGCGATTCTGACTGTTTGCCGATCGAGAAATCTTCGGGACCATCTCATCACTCCGTGCAGAATCCACTATAACCAGCTTCATCTGAACAGCCACATCTGACAGGTCGACCCCTTTCCGATCGCGGCGAGCGTAGAACAAACTAGCAGTCGTCTGCCCCCCGTTCACGATCTGCAGATCGGATATTCTTCGCATCCGCGTGCGGCCCGCTACGTTCGATACAAGTACATTTGTCGCGGTGGCAGTGATACCGTTATTCAGAGCGAGGAACAAGTCCGGTTCCGACATCGCCGTCTGCTGAATCCCCTTGTTTACCTTCCCTCGGGCGCTCAAATAGGAACGAACATTGCTCTCAAGAAGACGACTTCCATAGAGCTCGTACAGATCAGCAATAATATCACCCGGGACCGCAGTCAAGAACGTCCTCACCGCAGCATTTGTCCCCGCTGCTTCTATCGCATCAAGGCCACCAGGAACCCATCGTTCCAAATCGATCGACAAATCGAGTCTCGCGGACGCCGCAGATGCGACATCATGGACACGAGCAATATCCCAGATTGAGAACTCTGAACGAACCGATCCAATCGTCGCGGTGGCGGGCAAATCGATCGAACGGCGAACCTCGCCGTCCGCAATCACCAAGAGAACAAGTCGCGTAATGGTACCACCGCGCATTCTCAACAACTCACCAAGCTGATAAGCGTCAGAACTTTCTTCGTGCGCTGCCGAGAAACGCCCCGACAGACACTCCTCCGCAAATCCCTCAAGTTCGGAGATTGCCTTACGCACGTCAACGACCGAGGTACCGCCCAATACATTCGATCCAGAGTATGCCGCCCTAATCAGTACCACGGACCCGTCGGGATCGTCGGCAAAGTAAGCATCCACGCCAATGCGTCGCCCGCGGGCTCCCACGCCATCGAAATAGCACGCCTCGATGCCGCCGATTTCCATCGCGTCGACCAATATATCGCCTACAGCGCCAACGAACGCCGACCGCATGTAGTCGTTCTCAGCCTCAGCTCTCGCGGCAACCTCTCCGACGAACTCCGCGTAGTACTCATTCAGAGTATTCATTGTTATCCCCTGTGAAGAAGTCGTAGGAAGAGAAAGAACGCCGCCGATAGCAAAAGTCCGGGAGCACCGAAAACTACTGATCGATTCAAGATCTAATTCATAGCTGGCAGAAACTATGGCGCCACTGGTATTCTCGCTTGCAATCCTAGGAAACGGTCCCGTCACAGCATATACATCAGGGCCGGCGACTAAATAGCATGCCTCGATCGCCGGGTCATCCTCATAGACTCCAATAGATCGCAATCGCTGCTCGAACACACTGGCAGATTCTCGCTCATTGAACAAGCTACGAACACGATCTATTTCCTGCTTCAGGGAAGTGCCCGCACCGTCAGCAGCAGGACTGAGCCGGTAGACAACCAAGAACACTTCTGGCACCGAGGCTAGGGAAAGTTGCTCCAAAGAGGAGACAGGGATCGAAGAGCGATCCGTGAGTACCGTCTTCACCTCGAACGCCCGGCGCCCAAGTATGTAATCCTTCGGCCATCCCATCGGACCCCGCCAAGCGTGAACGACATCTGCGGGCGAGTACTCAGAGATCAATTCATCGAAGCCCCAGAGTAGTTCACCGATCAGCCCGCGAACACTCCTATCTGAGAGCCTCCGCCGCGATTCCACAAACAACGCCCTCCAGCGGGCAATCGACCGATCAAGAACACGAATCGCTTGCGCCTCCGTCGAGGTACAAGTCAACTCCTCGACCAGGTCACTCGCTAGGGTGAGAAACTCATGAAGATACTCACGATGCACTAGTATAAAAGCCAGAGTCCACCTACCGTCAGAACTGCGACGCGAGCGCGAAATCTGCACGGCATCCGACAACACACGATCGCCAGGATCGTCGTAAAGGATAAGGAAGAACATCGCGCGGCCCAGGGAATCTGATCCGAACGCAACATGCGCGGTTCCCGCGATTCGCTCGATTCCATGCACATTCGGTGGGCCATCTAAAAGAGCCTTCCACCGTGCAGAAATGCGTTGACTACGACTCGAGGTCGTCATAGTCGTCCCCCGCCAGTGACGGATCCTCGAAGTTCGCGAACCAGCTTCTGATCGCTACACTATTCACAACATAAGTAACATCTTCTTCATCATTAAATTCGATCGACGAACCCGGGAAAGCGACCTTAATAGCGACATCAATAGAGCTCGCCAAATCGCCCCCGGATTTGGACTTACGACGCAATGGATACACCAGAAGAGCGGGGCGAGGAATATGCGCATAGTAGGCATCCTCGCTCGTGGCGTTAGCTGGTTCATCATCAGATGATGCGAACAAGTTGCTAAGATCGTCCTTGCCCGCGAGCCTAGAACTGCGGCCAGAGATTCGAAGATACGACTCACGCTGTTCCATCGCGCGCTCGGCAGTCCTGAACGTCACTCCCCCGTGAGTCTCTTCTGCCCCCCTGCCCCCAATAACTGTCACATCCCAGCTTCGGAGACGCCGGCTACGGGTGCTCCCGACAAATCTCGACATCGAGCCACCTGTAAAGGCCATCTGCGATGAGTGAGCCTGATACTTGTCAAGGAATTCTGCGATGACCTTCTGCGGAATGCCACGCCATATCGGATTTCTTCGCCTCGTCTGCTCTTCGACCGCACCGCAAGACCTGATATCAGACAACAGCGAAATGAACGCCTCATAATTCTGCGCCGACACGTCTTGGTCATCGATCAAACGTGTTATCTCAATATTCCTGCCTGCAAGTGAGATCTGACGAGGTCTTTCCTCCGCCGACCGCATCTTGTTGCGTGCGGTAACCAGGAGTGATCCAGGATGCTTTCGTACCGCCAAACCGAAGTCTTGAGGCGTATAGTTCCGCGCCATCATTTCTCGCAGGTCCGACCTTAGTTCAGCAACAGACGACGCGACAAACACGAAATCGTCGGCGACGCTTTCGTCCATCCACACTCTACATAAATCATCGTATCCGGGCCTGTAGCCAAACCACCGTGCCATCTGTAGCATCGTGTCGGACGCACCGGCCTTCCTGAAGAAGTAGCTGATCGTCAAGCCATCTAATGTCACCCCGCGGCTCAGTACATCGCCGCCTACCGCGACCATCCGATTAGGAGCTTCGCGCGCCTGCTCCCCTAGCGCAATACTCTTATTGCGGTCCGAATTATACAGTCTCGGACGTATATCTCGCACGGCCGACGGAAGCGCCATCAGCACGCTTTCCCAATTCTCGGGACATCCTCCAAAAATCTCGCGAAAGACGCTTCGGAATTCATCAATAACCGAATTCTCTCGACCGCGACCATAAGCCTCCGCATACAGCTCGACCGCGTTCTTCAGATCGAGGATCTCGTTCTCGACAAGGTCAAACACCTGCTTTTGAACATTCTTGAATCGGGATACGTTCACGAGCATGGATCGCGGCTTGCGATCCTTTCGAAGATCTCGGATAGAATTCGCGATGAAGAAGGCGATGAGTGCTCGCCTTAGCGAAAAAGGAAGCTCGTAGACATCCAAACTCGACTTGTGCTTGAATGGGAATATCTCCTCGGCATCATCGATGGCCACTACCACATCGGATGTTCGCCCGTCGGCGGTACCGAACGTTCGCTCAGAGCCGAAGTAGTTGGTCGGTGTCTCAAGAGCGTAGATGAAGTCACGCGGGAACAGATCGTTGTCATTCTCATGATCGATAAATATGTTAGCGAATGGAGTGGCAGTGAAAGCGACGTAGCTACTCGCAGCGAATGAGTCTAAGATCTTTCGGATAGACTCGTTGATAACAGTCGGGTCCTCCTCTTCCCGAGTGTTAACCGACGCGTAGTCAGATTCATCATCCAGGACAATCACTGGAAGATCGATTCGCCCATTCTGTCCAACCTGTTTGTTGAGCCACGAAAGGAGCGCACCGAGGACCGAACGATTCTTCTTTAGGACGAACACCCAAGGGCTGTTCTCGGCGGCCCGGACGCCGAAATTGGTTCCTTCATCGCTCGATCGTGTGAAACCTGACTTAGGTCAAATTAGTGCGCAAGGATTGCGTTGATCGCGTCCTGTAGTTCCGCGGGGACGGGGTCGGCGGCGGTGATGCTCTGTGGACCTGCCTGGATTTCGATGGTGCGGTAGCGGCGGGCGGTGGTGACGAACTTCTTGATTGACCATCCGGCCCGCCCCTCGACGAGCCTGGTGATCGCGAGGGCGGCGAAGACGATGGTCAGGTGCGCGTCGATGCTCTCGCGGAGGCGGTGGTAGATCGGGCGGGCGGCGAGATCACTTTTGGTCATCCGGAAGCTCTTCTCGATCCGCCACAGCTGGTGGTAGGAGCCGATCACGAACTCCGGTGTCGGGGCGTCGATGTTGGTGACGTACGCCTTCCATCCCGCGACGGCTCGGTTGCGGGCTTCGAGGTCACGGTTGACGCTCTTCTTCGCGTCCTTGATGGTGACGAACCGGTTCCGCTTGATCGGGATCTTTCCGTCAACAGCCCTCTGCGCCTTGATGATCTGCTCGTCGATACCCTTCAATGTCCGGCGGGCCCGGGCGGCCCGGTACTGGTAGTAGACAACGTGATCGCGGCGTTTGTCCGTCGGGCCGGCGGGCATCGGCTGGATGAGCACGAGTTGGTCATCGGGTTCCTGCCCGGGATGCCGTTTGCGCCAGTCGTCGATGATCCACGGCACGCTCGCGCCGAGGCGTTCGCCGATGATGAACCGCAACCCGGCGGCTTCGAGGGCCTGCTTGTTCGCCGCGGAGACCATCCCGGCGTCAGCGACCACCGTGACCTGCCCCGATTCGAGGTGGTGGGCGGCGGTGAACGCGGCAATCGTCGGCAGCATCGTGGTGGTCTCCGCCCGATTGCCCTCGAACGCTTCGATCTGCAACGGGAACCCCGACGGATCGGTCAACAAGCCCACAGTGATCTGCGGCTCAAGGCGGCGTTCCTTGGAGAAACCGGGCCTGCGGAACTCGTCCTCGGTGTCGGTTTCGAAGTAGAGCGTGGTCACATCGTAGAGCAACAACGTCGCCGGCCCGATTCCGGCGTGGTCGGCGCACGCGGCTGATAGTGCTTGCCGCCAAGCCGGTTTCGCATACACGGGCAGCCGCCGGGTGATCGTGCGATAGGACTGCGCCACGCGGCCGACCTCATCGAGCACCCGCAGCGAATCGAGTTTGCTCGTCGGTTCGATGATCCGGGCGAGCACCAGATCCCGGAACACAGCATCGCCGCCGGTCGCGGTATCGAATCCGAGCCGCCGGTAGGCGCCGTCGAGGGCATCCCACAGGACGGCCATCCGCGAGGCGGTGATCGGCAACGGACCCACCTGCGGCGCCTCGCCGATACCCAGATCCAACATGGTCTGACCTGCTGCGATCTTCTCCTCACCAGCAGCGCGCAGCGCGGCGAGCTGCTGCTCGTCATGCGCGGACCCCAGATGTTCAATCTTGCGGGACCCGCGGGTCGAGGACCAGACGATCTGCACCGCCGTCGCCCCCGACGCGGTCTTCACCGTCCTCACGTACGCCACCCCAGCAGCCTACGAACCCCACAATTTAGTGCGCAGATCCGCACCAACACGACACGATCACCGCAGCTCACCGCGGTGCATGCACGCGCATGTCCGAATCGTGTCCTAAGTCAGGTCCAACCTGTTTGTTGAGCCACGAAAGGAGCGCACCGAGGACCGAACGATTCTTCTTTAGGACGAACACCCAAGGGCTGTTCTCGGCGGCCCGGACGCCGAAATTGGTTCCTTCATCGCTCGATCGTGTGAAATCTTTAGTCACAGTGGTCATCCCGAACGCCGGAGGAAGGTCCGGGTTCACCGTTCCGACGCCAATATGTCTTGACTGGACCTTCACCCCTGGCCGTTGCAGCAACGTCGACGAGTCACGTCCGATAATTCCGCTGTCAACCCGCTCCTGCGTCTGCTGTCGGAGTGATTCAGTGTTTCCTGCCAGCACAATGACAATCCTGTAGCCGCAGTCGATCGCCTTATTCAGCAACCCCAGATAGGTCGCTGTCTTTCCGGACTGGACATCGCCCAAGACAAGGCCTCTTCGAGCCCATGAACCTTCACGGGTCGGATCGCCTGCCAAGTCGAGAATCGCGTCAGTCGACTCATCGAGTCGATCTAGAACTTTCAGTCCCATACCTGATGATCCTGCGAGATAGGTCTTGTACGCCAACCAACGTGACCAGTCAATTGATTGTTTGGCGTTGACAAGCCACGGTTCGTAATCATCTGTCCGGAGCACCGTCCCTACCTCGACCTCGACTCGATGTCTGTTGATCAAGGTAAGTAGCAACTCTTCAAGGTCTGAATCAGCTAGGTCCGGCGCGATAGTTGGCCGCATCCCGCACACCAAGTCTCGTATCGATTCCTCCGCAAAAGGTTCGGGCGTGTACTGCAGAACTAGCGAAACTGCCTGGTCCAGTCTCGCGACCACGTCGTCATGCGAAATGTTGCTGTTCACCGTGCTACATCCTCCACGATCTTAGATATATCGTCACGTCCCGCGAACGGTTCGGTCAGTTTCAGAATTGAAGTGATCGCCGCTATTCTTTGCGCCCCAGTGACTCCGCCCATATTGTCCCATATCGCTCGAGCAGTGTTCACCAATTCCAGATACTCCACTCTGGTCGATGGTGTCATTTCGTCTCTGACTCGGCCTGCCGCCTCATAGATCGGAAAGGTAGACTCGATGAGCCGAAGGAGGCTTTCTGTTCCTGAAGGGTCGCGAGCGAGCGCATCGGCGAGCGTCGGATGCCGGCGATTCACTTGGTATCGAAATTCGGATCGTTCACTAATCATTGTCCAGACTCGCTCTACACCATCGTTTCTATCAATCGATCTGCCCCGGTACGAGTGCGCGTCTCTGCTTGGCTTCGCCATTCTATCGACGATCCGCTTGAGTTGACTTTTCACCTCAGGAGGAGGCGCAGCCACCGCCTTCTTGATATCAAGGCTCCACAGGTGGTCTAGGGAGTTTGGAATGTCTACAACCACTCGCGTTAGACGGGTGTGCTCATCCTTCTTGATCATTCTAAACCAAGTAGCCCATATTACGAGTCTGTCGTTGCGATAGATGTAGAATCCTTGGTCATCTTTGAACGACGCACCAATTGAAGCCAACTGACGGTCTTCACGGGTCATCTTGTTCAGGAATGGCAGCGTATAGGCTTGGACCCGCACGCGAGAATTGCCGGTGCTGATATATTCCTCAGGACCTTTTTGAGTTCCCGGCCTGTTTGCCAAGAACGGGTCTACTCGATCAATGGACCGCCCGTTGACAGTAATTCGGATTCCGCGTTTCTCAATGATCCTGTGGAACACGAGGGCTATGTGCCGACGGACCCGAACTAGATCTTCGTTCAGTAGGCGCGCTGTGGTTCCCTTTTTCCCAGCCAGCACGTCCAGCTTCCGCCATATCACCATAGTCCCGTGTTGGTTCGCGTCTAAACTGGCGACTCCTGGGACTCCTTGAATCTCCGCCTCGTCAAGTTGGATTAGGCTCCATCTTCCAGTCTCGGCGAGGTGATCTAGATCCCAAGCGAATCCAACCAGTTGCCCGAACTTGGTCTTCGATACGACGGTAAGATGGCGACACTGCGAGAACGATGCGGTCTTCAGCCCGAGCCCAAATCGTCCGAGGTCGGTACTGGCGCGCCCCGCTAACGGGCTGTCACCAGCCAGAGTCATCGCCTTGATGACTGCATCAGCATCCATACCAATTCCATCATCTAGAATGGTCAATGCTTCCGGCCTCTCACTATCGAACTCTAGCTCGATTTGTGTGGCGCTTGCCGAAATGGAGTTGTCGATGATATCCGCGATCGCTGTTTCTACGCTGTATCCGATGGAGCGCATCGATTCTAACAGCTGGGGATCCGGTGGAGCGCTTATCTCGCTAGTCATGATAGGTCTTCCATCAGGTATCTGTCTGATCCAAAATCTGACATATGGTTGCACAATCAAGGTCTCGAATTGCACACATTCGTAGCGCCGCCTCTGACCCGACTGATACTAGTTGCGCGAGTGCTACTTTGACGTCGCTGTTCATTCCCTGATTACCCTCGGGAAGACGCATCAGGCTGACTACAGCCGACTTGACGCTACTATTTAGAACAAGTTGCGGTTCGCCGCATAATAGCTGCATTAGCCGTTTCTGAGCAGGGCTTAGATGCTCTATCAGTTCGTCGCTGGTGTACTGCAACCACTCTATTAGGGTGCCAATTTGCTTCCTCTTGACGTTGGAGGTGCTGGAGGCAAGTATGTCCTCCAGCAGATTTCTGTTCATGCCCTCTGCGCATTTCACAGGCTCCATCAATAATCTCGCCGTGCTTTCACCACAACGGTGCACCTCCAGATATGACGCTATAAATGCTGCGGTGGGCGTCATAGCTGGTCCAGTACAGCCACCAGACGGCTCGGCGACGCTGAACGGCGCGGTTCTTTAGCGCCTGGCGGATAATTGGTACTCTGTCGAGTTCCCGCTTTCCCGGTCTCTCAGCGATCGCGGATGCGACTGCCGCTCCGAGAAATGGGGGAACCGCGTTGCCAATTTGACGGAATGCGTCACTCCTAGTCCCGGCGAATCGAAATTTGTCAGGGAAGGTTTGGATACGCGCTGATTCGCGTACCGTCAAAGTTCTGTGCTCCCGAGGATGTATATACCAATACCCATCCTTAGCAATGTGTGCGGTGATTGTGCGACTTAGTCCGTGCCAATCTAGCCTCTTGTACTTGTCATCGAAAGTGTCTGCACGATACCTGCGCAGTCGCTCAGGTAGATCCGAATAGAGGGTGGTCGAGTCCATCAGTTCGAATGCTTCTCGGTCGTCGCTTCGCACCGGTCGAGTGATGTGATCGTAAACGACGCTCGGCTTTGTGCCATCCCGGAGGATTTTCGCTATTGAGCTACTGCTATCGGCATCGTACTGCATTTCTCGTTTCCCTGTGGTGCCCATGAGGTTTGGTAGATCCCCGATGGCGTCGCCAACAGTGGTAATGACACTACTCTGCTCGGGCCAAGAATTATTCTTTCCGTCGTTTCTCGCCTGGAGGATGAACCTCTTTCTATGTTGAGGCACCCCGTAGTGCCACGCGTCGAGTAGCCTGTAGTCGACTGCATATCCGGTTGCCTCGAGAATTCCCGCGATGGTTCGAATTACTACAAGATCGTCGCCAATTGCCATATCTGGCACGTTTTCCATTATGATCGCGCGCGGTCGTACTGCGCGCGCGACGTCGATGAAGGAGCGCCACAGTTCTTTCCGCTCGTCGATTGGAGATCTGGTGCCGGTGGCCACAAGGTGCTTAATCTTCGATCGACCGGCACGGCTAAACGGTTGACATGGAGGCCCTCCGACAATCAAGTCTACTGGAATACCCTTGAGTGATTTTATGATTCTTGACACTTGCGCTCGCTGGGACATGTCGATGTTTAGTGCAAGGCCGCGAAAATTGGCGCGGTGAGTCTCTATCGACTTCTGATCGTTGTCGACGGCAGCAATGACGGTCCAACCAGCCATTTCTACGCCGAGCCCTAACCCGCCTGCTCCTGAAAATAGATCGATCGCGAGTGGGCGCCCTGCGGCGTGTTCCTTCAGACACCATTGCTTAAAGTTTGTCTCGTCCGGCGCATCCACGTGTCGGTCCAACGCCAATGGTGTCGACCGTTCCAGCTTGACCCCATACGACCCCATTTGCTGATCCTGTCCGCGTCTTCGTAGTTGTCCAGACGACTCCCGCTTACGGCCTGTTGGTGGCCGTGTTGGCGCTGCGTGCGGGCAGTCGATGCCCTATCATCGCAGACTCGACTGACAAGTTCTGCGACGGATCGGCGTGTCGTTCGCGTATAGACGTACTGCTCACCGAGCGGGTGTCTGCACCCATCACCGAGCGTTATCGCAAGGATGATCACAGCTACACCGGCAGGGCGCCCAGTTCCTGGCCACGGATCCGCTGGGAGATCACTTGGGTGATTCCATCTCCGCGCATCGACACGCCGTACAGCGCGTCGGCGACTTCCATCGTGGGCTTCTGGTGCGTGATCACGATGAGCTGACTCTTATCCCGCAGCTGCTCGAACAACGAGATCAATCGCCGCAGGTTGGTGTCGTCCAGAGCGGCCTCGACCTCGTCCATCACATAGAAGGGCGAAGGCCGGGCCCGGAAGATGGCGACCAGCATCGCAACGGCGGTCAACGACTTCTCACCACCGGACAGCAGCGAGAGCCGCTTCACCTTTTCCCCGGCGGCCGGGCCTCCACATCGATGCCGGTGGTCAGCATGTCCGAGGGCTCCGTCAGGATCAGGCGGCCCTCTCCTCCGGGGAACAGGGTCTTGAACACCTCCACGAACTCGCGCTCCACATCCACCCAGGCCTCGGTGAACACCTGCAGGATCTTGGCGTCCACCTCCTCGACCACGCTCAGCAGATCCTCCCGCGCGGATTTCACGTCTTCGAGCTGCGTGGAGAGGAAGTTGTAGCGCTCCTCCAGCGCCGCGAACTCCTCGAGCGCCAGCGGGTTCACCCGCCCCAGGGTCGCGAGATCCTTCTCCGCCAGCTTCAGCCGGCGCTCCTGCGCCGCCCGCTCGAACGGCAGCCCCACGGGCCGCACCACGGTCTCGCCGCGCTCCCGCGCCGCCTCGTACTCCTCGAGCTCCAGCGACGACGGCGGCAACGGCACGTCCGGCCCGTACTCGGCCACCAGATCGTCGGGGGCCATGCCGAACGACTCGAGCACCTGCTCCTCGAGCTGCTCGATCCGCAGCGCCGCCTGCGCCCGCGCCACCTCGTCGCGATGCACGGCATCCGTCAGCTGCGCCAACCGCGCGCTCAGCGACGTCGCCTCCTGCCGCGCGACATCCAGCGCGCCGGCGCGCTGCGCCCGCGAGGCCTCCAGCGCATCACGATGCGCGGCGGCCCTCGAGACCGCACGCCCCAGCCGCGGCGTCACCAGCGCCGCGCCCTCCGCCACCGACGAAGCCACCGCAGCGGCGGCCAGCCGCGCAGCGGCCGCCGCCTCCGCCCGCTCCCGCGCGGCCCGCTCGGCTGCGGCGGCCCGTCGAAGACCCTCGGCCTTACCCCGCACGCCGGCCGCACGCTCCTCGGCGGTGCGCCGCGCAAGCCGGGCCTCCATCTCCACCGACCGCGCCGCGGCCAAAGCGGCAGCCGCGGCGTCCCGTTCGTCCGTACCCACGGCCGCGGACTCGTCCGGCAACTCCTCGGCGAGCCGCAGCCGCTCCTCGTGCTCCACCAGCGCGGCCCGCGTCTCGTCCCGCGACGCCTCGATCCGCTCCCGCTGCGCGACCAGCCGCTCGGCCTCGTCCCGCGCGCTCCGCGCCGCCTGCCCCAATCGGGCCAACTGCTCGTAGATCGCGCCGAGCTGCGCGTCCGACTCGTGCAGCGCCGCCAGCGCCGACTCCGTCACCTCGCGCCGCGCGGCCAGATCCTCGTTCGCCCCGGCCAGCGCCGCCGACAACGACTCCACCGACCGCCGGGTCTCCCCCAGCGTCGCCTCCGCGGCGTCGATCGCCTTCTGCACCTCCAGCGTCGACTGCCGCGCCGCCGACCCGCCGGTCAGCACCCCGTGCGAGATCACGTCACCGTCGGACGTGACGGCCCGCAGCTCGGGCCGCTCGGCGACCACGGCCACCGCGTCCACGACGGACCGCACGAGCACGTGCCCGGCCAGCGCCGCCGTCACCGCGCCCGCCAACTCCGACGGTGCCTCCACGCACTCGACGGCCCAGACGGCACCGTCGGGCAGGGAGCCGGTGGGCACCGCGCCGGGCGCGACGCCCTCGACGACGATCGCCGCCCGTCCCCCGTCCGCGTCGCGCAGGGTGGAGATGGCCGAAACGGCCAGATTCCGAGAGCCCGCCGCGACAGCCTCCGCCACCGGACCCAACGCGGCCGCCACGGCCTTCTCGTACCCGGCCCGGATCGCGAGCCGCGACGCCACGCCCGCCGTCACGCCGTCCACGTGCTCGACGACCCAGGCGGCGCCATCGCCGCGGTCGAGGTTCATCGTCAGCGCCTCGATGCGCGCGACCAGCGAGGCGACCTTCTGCTCCGCCTCCCGCTCCGACGCCCGCAACTCCTCCACGCGGGCCTGGGCGGCGTGGAGCGCCGCGGAACTGCGCTCGTGGTGCTCGTCGAGCGAGGCCTCGGAGGCATCCAGCTCGGCGATCCGCCCCTGGACCTGCTCGAACTCGGCCTCGGCCGCCTCGGCCCGCTCCACGGCCTCGGCGATGGCGGCCGTCAGCCGTCCCGACTCCGCCTCGACGGACTCGGCCCGGGTCCGCAACGTCTCCACCTGGCCGGCCAGTCGCGCCAGCCCTTCCCGACGGTCCGCGATCGCCGCGACCGCGGCCATGTGCGCCTTCTCCGCGTCCCGGGCGGTCTCCTCGCGCGAGGCGAGCTCCTCCGTGGCCTCCTCGAGGATCATGGCGGCCTCCTCGAGGGCCTCCATGAGCTCGGCCTCCTCCTCGGCGACGCGCTCGGCCTCGGCCTCGAGCTCGTCGGGGTCGCGGCCGGGGGCGTGCTGCACGGGCTCGGACAGCAGGCGGGCGCGCTCGGAGGCGATGCGCTCCGTCGACGAGACGCGCTCGGCGAGCGCCGAGAGCGAGAACCAGCCCTCGCCCGCGGCCTTGACCGCGGGATCCAGCTCGGCGACCGCCTCCGAGTGCGACGCGACCAGCGCGTTCGCCTCGTCCAACTGCTCCGCGACCAGGTTCTGCTCGGCCCGCACGGCCGCCTCGTTGCCGCTCTGGTCGGCGAGCTCGGCGCGCCGGCGCACCAGATCGTCGGCGGCCAGGCGCAGGCGGGCGTCGCGCAGGTCCGCCTGGATGGTCTGCGCGCGCCGCGCCACCTCGGCCTGCCGGCCGAGCGGCTTGAGCTGGCGCCGCAGCTCCGTCGTGAGGTCGGTCAGGCGCGCCAGGTTGGCCTGCATCGAATCGAGCTTGCGGACCGCCTTCTCCTTGCGGCGGCGGTGCTTCAAGACCCCCGCCGCCTCCTCGATGAAGGCGCGACGCTCCTCGGGCTTGGACTCGAGGATCGCCGCGAGCTGCCCCTGCCCCACGATCACGTGCATCTCGCGGCCGATGCCCGAGTCCGACAGCAGCTCCTGCACGTCCATCAGACGCGCCTTGGTTCCGTTGATCTCGTACTCCCCGGCGCCGTCGCGGAACATGCGGCGCGTGATGGAGACCTCGGAGTAGTCGATGGGCAGCGCACCGTCGGAGTTGTCGATGGTGAGGGTCACCTCGGCGCGCCCCAGGGGCGCACGGCCGGAGGTTCCGGCGAAGATGACGTCCTCCATCTTGCCGCCCCGCAGCCCCTTGGCGCCCTGCTCGCCCATCACCCAGCGCAGCGCGTCGAGGATGTTCGACTTACCCGAGCCGTTCGGCCCGACGACGCAGGTGATGCCCGGTTCGAGCCGAAGAGTCGTCGCCGAAGCGAAGGACTTGAAGCCCTTCAGCGTCAGAGACTTGAGATACACGATCAACGAGACTACCCGCTGTTCCGGGCACCTCGTCCGCCCGACGCGGCTACGCGTCCTCCCAGATCGACCCGAGACGATGGGCAGTGGCCTGCGTGAACCGCGCGGTGCCCGATTCCGCGAACAGGATCGCCGAGCGCACACCCTCGCCGAGAAAGACGAGCGAGCTCACGCACTCCGCGCCGTCGCCCACGAAGACCTCGACGGATCCGCGGTCCACGACGATGCGCAGCCGCAGGGCGTCGCCGTCGAACGGCGCGGCCCGATAGCCGCGCTCGCCGTACCCGGCGCGCCGGCGGTCGATCAGCACCCGCTGCGCGAGATCGTCGTAGGCGATGAGGATCTCGTTGCCGGTCTCGGTGCGCAGCACCATACCGACGCGCTCCGCGTCACCGTCGGCCAGTGAGACGGTGAGTTCGATGTCTGCGGCGTCGAGGTCGGGAAGGAGCGTCAGCTCCTCGTCGCGCCCGATCGTCACCTCCCCGAGGTCGACGGTGGCCGTGCGTAGCTGAGCGAACTCGGCCACCGGCATCGCGCACACCCGGAGATCGTCGGCGAGCGTGAGCTCCCGCGCCACGGTGAGCTGGCCGCACCAGGAGTCGCGCTGCGAGACGATCGGATGATCGAAGCCGCCCATCCAGCCGAAGGCGATGCGCCGTCCGTCCGGTGCCGTGAAGCTCTGCGGCGCATAGTAGTTGCCGCCCCAGTCCGCGGGCCGGTAGTCGGTGAGCTGGACGAAGTCCTCGCCCGGCGCCCAGTCCCCCACCACGTAGCCGGCGTTGTGCCCGTTGCGGAGGCCGTAGCCCTGCGGCTTGGGACCCATCGGGCAGTACACGATGACCCACTTGTCGCCGAGGGGGAACATGTCCGGGCACTCGAGCATGAAGGCGTTCGGGTCCGGATCGCGGAAGACGACGCGGTCGAACTCCCACGCGGCACCGTCGGTGGAGGTGTAGAGCCAGACCTCGCCGCGCTCGTCGGCCGAGCACACGCCGAAGACCATGTACCAGGTCTCGCCCATGCGCCAGACCTTCGGATCCCGGAAGTGCGGCAGCTCCGGCGGACCGGTGACGACCACGCCCTCCTTGACGAAGGTGATCGCGTCCGTGGACCGCGCGACGCACTGGACCTGGAGGTTGCCCTCGTCCTCGTTCACTCCGTTGCGCCAGCGGTGGCCGGTGTAGAAGACGACCAGGTCGTCGCCGTCGACGATCGCCGAACCGGAGAAGACGCCGTCGCGGTCCTCCTCGAGGCTGGGCGCCAGCGCGATCGGCTCGTGCCGCCACGTGACCAGGTCCGCGCTGGACACGTGGCCCCAGTGCATCGGGCCCCACTGCGCGCTGTAGGGATGGTGCTGGAAGTACACGTGGTAGCGGCCGCCGAAGTAGCACAGGCCGTTCGGGTCGTTGATCCAGCCGGCGTTCGCGGCGATGTGCGTCAGCGGGTACCACCGGTCCCCGCGTCCCGCGGCCAGTGCTGCCACCGCGGCCTCGGCGCGTGCCAGTTCCGCTTCCATGGTCACCCCGGTCAAGTCCCTGCCGTTCATGGTCTCTCCGTTCGCTTCCGTGCCGTGGATGCTCGTCATGCGTCGGCCTTGGCGGTGTCGAGCGGCTCCTGGCCGTCTCGGTAGAAGGGATCGCCGTCGACCTCTTCGTCGTCCTTCTTGAGGATGAGGTACCCGACGGTGCTGGCCACCGCGACGATGCCGGAGATGATGAAGAACGTGGTCTGGTAGCCCATGGCGTCGCGCAGTGCGCCCAACGGCGGCGAGAGGATGACCACGCCCACCTGCGAGGCGATCTGGAAGCCCACCATGTACAGCGTGGCCGACAGCTTCGAGTTGAAGTGCAGCGTGAAGTAGCGGAAGACGCCGAGGATGCACAGCGGCACCTCAAGGGCGTGGAACATCTTGACGATCGAGACCATGATCGGGTCGCTGAAGATCGCGGTGCCCAGGATGCGCAGCGTCATCACGGTGAAGCCGAGCAGCAGGACGTTCCGCACACCCACCTTGCGCATGAGGATCGGGACGACGCCCATCATGGCGGCCTCCAGGAACACCTGGACCGAGTTGAGAACGCCGTACACCTGCTCGCCCTGTTTCACGTCGCTGAAGAGGTGGGTGTAGAAGTCGGGGAACATCTGCTGGTCGTAGACGGTGTAGAAGGTCCAGGTGCAGAAGACGATCAGGATGATCTTCCACAGTCGGCCCATCTTCAGCAGCGCGGCCATCTCGCTCAGGGACGGAGTGCTCGGCTCGACGTGCGTCGCGGCCTCGGCAGGAGTCTCGTCCTTCCAGAAGATCTGGACCAGCAGGCAGGCGATGCCGAAGGCGGAGCCGACCATGAAGTTCAGGTGCGGATCGATCGAGAACAGGAAGCCGGCCACCAGGGCGACGATCGCGTAGCCGAAGGAGCCCCACATGCGGGCCTGACCGTACTCGAAGCCGAACCGTCGGCTGGTGCGCTCGCTGACGGCCTCGAGCAGGCCCGCGGCGGCAAGGAAGCCGAAGGAGAGGTAGATCGCGCCCACGATCACGCCGAGCATGAACGAGCTCTTGAGCAGCGGCTCGTAGACGAAGATGAAGAACGGGCCGACGGCCGCCATCGCCACCGAGGCCAGGATCACCAGGTGCCGCTTGAGCCCGAGCTTGTCCTGCACCGTGCCGTACACGAACATCACGATCAGTGCGGCGATCGAGTTGGTGGAGTACACCGTGCCCTGCTCCGCGCCGGTGAGGCCGAGGCCGCCCTCCTCCGGGCTCTTGAGGAGCCACGGGGAGAAGAACGACCACCAGATGCCCCACGAGCCGAAGAACAGCAGGAAGGTGACCGAAGAATGTAGGTAGGCCCTGTTCTTCAAGGCCTGAGTGAACGATGCCATGCGGGTGTTCCAAACTCTCGCTGTGATACAGCCGACCGCCGTCGCCTGAATGTGACGAAGACTACAACGATGAACGCACGCTGACAAGAGGTTAAACGATTTAGTGAATCGTTTTAACAGCCGGATCGCCCCAGCGCCCTTCTCACTTCTCACTCCCGCGGACCGCGACGTCGGCTCAGCGGAGCGCGATCGAACCCCGCTCCACGAGCGCCATCGGCACCTCGTGGACGACGGGGACCAGATCTCCGGCGACGAGCAGGTCGACCGCGCGCGCACCCATCTCACGGTGGGGCAGGGCGACCGATGTGAGGCCCGGCCGCATCCAACCGGCGAGCTGGGAATCGTCGAAGGAGACGACCGAAACATCGTGCGGCACAGACAGTCCGGCGTCAGAAAGCGCCTGGTACGCTCCGAAGGCCGTACGGTCGTTCGCGCAGATCAGGGCCGACGGCATCGTCGACTTCAACAGCGCGGCCACCACCCGGCGGCCCTCCTCCGGGATCCACTCGCACTCGACTGTGCTCGCGAGTTCGATCCCAGCGGCCGCGAGTTCCTCCTCGATCCCCCGCAGACGCTGGTGACCCGCGTAGATCCCGTCGGGATGCAGTGCGGATATCTGCCGGCCGCCGACGTGGTGGATCCCGTCGCGGTGACCGGCGCGCAGGAGTGCGCCGGCGGCGGTCCGCCCCGCGGTCATCTCGTCGGGGATCACCGCCGGTCCCGTCAGCTTGTCGGGCAGGCAATTGAGGAAGACGTGCGGGACGGTGGAGAGTCGCGCGGGCGGCACGACCTCGCGGGTGTACATGGCTCCGTACATCAGACCGTCCACCCGCCGGTCGAGCATCGCCTCCACGAGATCCGCGCCGTCGGACGAGTAGTCTTCGGTCTCCGCAAGGATGACCATCCGTGACGTCGCGGACGCCTCTTCGATCGCGCCGCGCACCATGTACCCGGCGTAGGGCTCGGACCCGATCGTGTCGGAAACGAGTCCGAGGGTCATCGTCGACTGCGCCCGGAGGCTCCGGGCCGCCAGGTCGGGCCGATACCCGAGCCGCTCGCTCGCGGCGCGCACCCGGTCGGCGGTGGACTCGGTGATCCGCATGCCCTCCCGCCCGGAGAGCACGAACGACACCGTCGTCACCGAGACGCCCGCCTCCCGGGCGACGTCAGCGAGGGTGACTCGGTGCTGCTTCACGACGCGACCGTCAGAGCACCGCCATGGCCACGATCAGGCCGAGCGCCACGTGCGACGCCGCGATCACGCGGGCCTGCGGCAGGAACACCTCGGAGTACATGAGCTCGTCCATGTCCACGCCCGTGACCAGGTCCAACACGCGGACGGACACGATCTGCGCGACGATGCCGACCACGCCGTACACCAGGGAGTAGACGATGCCCGCCCACAGGTCGCCGCCGCCGGTGTAGTTCGCGTAGATCGCGACCACGATGATGAACGCCATCGAAAGCATGCCCGCGCCGGTGATGTAGGTGGCGTTCGGCTTGCCGGCCTTCACCAGGTCGCGCAGCTTGCCGGGCGTCGAGAGGTCGACGGCGTAGAAACCGGCCACCATCAGTACGAGGCCCACCAGGGCGTAGAGGCAGATCGCGCCGATGCCCTTGCCCAGGGTGCCCAGGTCGGCGGCGGCGAGGAGGGTCGTGTTCATGATGCGGTCGTGCCTTTCGGGGTGATGCGGTGCGGGATGAACGCGGCACCGTCGTCGGTGATGAGTCCGGAGGTCTCGCGGATGCCGATCCCGGCGGACTCGTCGCCGACGACCCAGGCGCCGATCACGGGACGGTAGCCGTCGAATTCGGGCAGGGGGTCGAACATCTGGTACACGTAGCCCTCGGCACCGTAGACGCCGCCCGTCGCGGTCTCGCGGCCCGAGTCCACGATCGTGAGGTTCGCGCCCTCCCTGCCGAGCTTGGGCTTCTTCACGTACTCGGTGAGGAATCCGGGGCTGTCGATGAAGGCGGGCAACAGGTTCGGGTGGTCGGGGTACATCTCCCAGAGCACCGCGAGGATCGCCTTGTTGGAGAGGATCGCCTTCCACAGCGGCTCGATCCACGTGGTGGCGGGGATCGATTCGACGACCCGCTTACCGAAGTCGTCCTCGAGGATCCACTCCCACGGATAGAGCTTGAACACCGAATGGATCGGGGCGTCTTCGAGATCGACGAAGGTCTTGAGGTCGTGATCCCAGCCGATGTCCTCGATCGGCAGGCCGACGGTGTCGAACCCGGCCTCGGCGGCCGTCTCCTGCAGGTAGCCGGTGGTCACGTGGTCCTCGCCCGTCGCGTCCGCGCCGGACCAGGTGAAGTGCAGCTCCGACGGCGGGATCACGTTGCGGACCTCGCCCCAGCGCGCGACCAGCGCCTCGTGCAGCGAGTTCCACTGGTCGTAGCCGCCCTCGTCCCAGGAGCGTTTGTCCGGCACGGTGTCCTGGAACCAGTACCACTGCACCACAGCAGCTTCCAGCAGCGAGGTGGGCGTATCGGCGTTGTACTCCAGCAGTTTCGCGGGCCGTCGGCCGTCGTAGCGCAGGTCGAACCGGCCGTACACGTGCGGGTCCTGCCGCTTCCACGACTCCTCGATCGGGCCCCATGCCCACTCGGGGATGCCGAAGTCGGCGTACCGCTCGGTGAGGATGACGTTCTCAACGGCCTTGAGGCACATCGAGTGCAACACCTCGACCTGGGCCTCGAGGGCGAGCACCTCGTCCATGTCGAACTCGTAGAACACCGACTCGTCCCAGTAGTTCCGGCTGCCGCCTGCGCCGTCGCGGGCGGGGGTGCCGAACACCAGACCCTGCGATTCGACGGTGCGCTGCCATCCCTCGCGGGGCGTTCCCCGCATGCGCCGCATCTACGAGCCGCTCGACTTCGAGCCGCCGGAGCTGCCCTTGTTGGACGCGCCGAGGCCGCCGCGGTCGATGTTCTTGCTGCGGCCGCTGCTGCTCCCCGCGTTGCTGCCGCCCTTCGTCGAGCTGCCCGAATTCGCCGCGGGCGGAGCGGGTTTGCTGCCGGCGTTGGTCTGCCCGCTCGACCCGAACGACGTGGTCTTCGCCGGGTCCACCGCCGTACCCGACCGCGTGCGGAACGCCGTGTTGGTCGGCCGGTCGTAGGTACCGCCGGTGAGCCGGCCGTTGCTATAGGTACCGCCGTAGTTGTAGCGGTAGCTCATGCCGTTGAGCAGAATGAAGCCGGTGACGGGATTGTACGTGCCGCTCGAGCAGTAGCTATCGGCCACCACCTCGCCGTTCGCCGTGCAGTACGCGGTCTGGGTGTTGACGTTGCGCGCACCGTCGTTGTCCGGGATCGCGACGTACAGCAGGGCGATCGCCCCCACGACGCCCACGCCGACACCGGCGCCGATCATCTGCTTGCGCCTGCGGGACTTCTTCCGCGCTGCCTCCGCGGCCTCCTGAGCCTCGCGCGCCTGATCCTCGGCCCGCTGGCGCTGTGCCCGCTGCCGGGCCCGCGCCTCGGCCACGGACTCGGGGCGGGCGGTGGTGTTCTCGTCCTGCTCCCGGATGCGCCCCGGCCGCCGCGGCGGTTCGACGGTGCCGGGCAGGTTCACCTGCGGCGGCAGGCCCGGGGTGGGCGGGAGATAGTCGGCCTCCGGGCCGGGGATGTAGCCGGATGGGCGGTTCTCAGGTACGGGCGGCTGCATCGATCACCTCTCCTCGAAGACCGGGAGCCCGCCGCGCGCGGGCCGTACAGTTCCACCACCACGTCCACTCGGCCGGGCGAGTCGCCCGACCACAGACGTTCGAGCAGAGTGTCGCACGCCTCGCGGCTTCCCTCCACCACGACCCGCACTCGGCCGTCCGGCTGGTTGGCGGCGTACCCGACCAGCCCCAGCTCCAGCGCCTGGGTCTTGGTCCAGTAGCGGAATCCGACGCCCTGCACGTGGCCGTGCACCCACGCCGTCATCCGGGCCTGCTCCTCGACCACGAGCTACTCCGTGGTGATGTCGAGGTTGACCGTCGCGCCGGCCTTGATCGTGCGGCCGACCGTGCACACCTGGTCGACCGAGCGACGGGCCACCGTGAGCAGCCGCTCCCGCGCCGCCTCGTCCAGCTCCGACATGTCCAGCTCCAGGACCTCGTTGAGCTCCGGGTACACCTCGTTCTCGCGGTCGGCGTCGCCGGACACTCGGACGGTCGCGTCGTAGTCGTCGCCGAGGCGCCGGGCGAGCGGCAGATCGGTGGCCATGCCGGTGCACGCGGCCAGCGCGATCTTCAGTAGCTCACCGGGGGTGAACACGCCCTCCACGTCCGCCGAGCCCACGAGCACCTCGGCGCCGCGGGAACTGCGGCCGGTGTACCGGCGCACGCCGGTGCGCTCGACCCAGAGTTCGGTGGACGGTGCCTGCGAATCAGCCATGCCGCCAATCTACCGCGCGGTACTCACGCGGATCGGACACGGTTTCGGCGGTCGAACACCGGCGAGTCGCCCGCCGGTTCCGCGTCCGATACCAGATCTGTAGCATTGCGAACATGAGACCTCGGTGGTGGGTGTTCCTCGGAGCCGTGATCGCGTGCGCTGCGTCGCTGGCCTGGGCGGCATCGTCGGGCCCGGACCCGTTCCCGACGCACTGGAACGCGAGCGGCGAGGGCGATGCGTTCTCCCCGCGCGGCACGGCGCTGGCGATCAACGCGGCCGTGGCCGGCGGGGTCGCCGTGCTGTTCGGCCTGCTCGCGAAGTGCGCTCCCGCGATCCCCGATTCGCTGATCAACCTGCCGCCCGGCGCGCGGGCCTACTGGCTGACGCCGGAGCACCGCGGAGAGTTCGACGCGATCCTCGAGCGCTCGATGCTGCTGATCGGCACCGGGGTGATGCTCCTGCTGAGCATCACCGTGGTGGGGACGATCGTCAGCTCCGGGCCGAATACCGTTCTCGCCGTCTCGACCTGGGTCTTCCTCGCCCTGGTCCTGGCCAGCGTCGCGCACATGGTCTGGGTGCTGGTGCGGACGCCGAAGCGCGCGTCGTAGCCCCGCCGGCCGCTACCCTCGACCCATGGCCGACGCACTCGATGACGGACCGTTCTTCCACGGCACCACTGCCGATCTGCGGCCGGGCGAGCTGCTCAGCGCCGGCTTCCGCTCCAACTACCGGCCCGACGTGGTGATGAACCACATCTACTTCACCGCCCTCCGGGACGGCGCGGGGCTCGCTGCGGAGCTCGCCGCCGAACTCCAGTCCGACGGTGCCGCCCCGCGCGTCTACGAGGTGGAACCCACCGGCGCGTTCGAGAACGACCCGAACGTGACCGACAAGAAGTTCCCCGGCAACCCCACCCGCTCATTCCGCAGCACCGAGCCGCTGCGTGTCGTCGCCGAGGTGCACGACTGGACGCGGCTGACGCCCGAGGCGCTGCAGATGTGGCGCGACACCATCGTCTCGAAATCACCCGCCGACCGCGGCGAGATCATCAACTAGCGCCGGCCAGCACGTCCCGCAGGGCGACCGCGAAGGCGCGGGCGTCGCGGGACACCAGCCGCGCATAACTGAGCACGAGTCCCGAGACCCGGTGTCCGGCGCACTGGCTCGTCAGTGATCGGGTCCTCCAACCCGCCACGTCGAGAGCGCGGACCACGTCCTCGTCGTCGTGCCGCGGCAGCAGGACCACCAGGTGCAGGCCGGCCTCCACGCCGATGACTTCCAGACCCGGGCATTCCTCGACCAGCGCGGTCACCAGCCGCTCGCGTCGATCGCTGTAGACGCGCGCGGACCGCGCCAGGTGCCGGTCCATCGCGCCGGAGCCGATGAACTCCCCCAGCGCGTCCGCGGGCAGGGCCGACGGTCCGCGGCGGTGCACGGCGAGCCACCGTTCGAGCGGCCGGCGCAGCGCCGCGGGCGGCAGGCACCACGCCACCCGGAGGTCCGGGGCCACCGACTTCGACGACGTGCCCACGTAGGCGACGTGCTCGTCGGCGCCCGGAAGCGTCACCAGCGCCGGCAGTGGCGCGACCCCGTAGCGGTACTCGCCGTCGTAGTCGTCCTCGATCACCAGCGACCCCGTGCGGCGCGCCCACTCCACCAGCGCGACCCGGCGCTCCACGCTCATGCGGTGGCCCAGCGGGTACTGGTGCGCGGGCGTGGTGAACGCGATCGCGGCCTCGGCGCCGCACGCGCGCGCGTCGAGACCGTCCGGGTCGGCCGGGTGCAGGCGCACGTCGAGACCGAGGTCGCGGGCCACCAGCAGCGCACCCCGGTATCCGGGGTCCTCTGCATGGAGGGTGACGGTGCGCGCGCGGGTGCGGCCGTCGCGGTGGGCGGCACCGTTGTCGCTGCGGGCATCACCACGGTCACCGTCGCGGGTGGCCACGACGGCGGCGCACAGCGCGGCGATCGCCGAGCGCGAGCTGTCGAAGAGCAACGGGTCAGCGTCGGCGATGCCGCGGTGCCGGCGCAGGTGCCCGGCGAGCGCCGCCCGCAGCATGGGGCTGGGCTCTTCCCACGGGTTCACACCGGTCATCCCCTCGGCCGTGGCCGCCCGGACCGCCCGGCGCCAGGCCCGCGGATCCACCAGGCCGGCATCGGGGATCCCGGCCGGAGATCCCGCGGCGAGCGTCCGGCACGCGGCTGCGCGACGGGGACCGGCGCACCGTCGGACCCGCCCCGCGTGCGCGCCCCCGCCCGGGCCGCCTGCCCCGCGCCCGCACTCACGCGCGTGCCGGAACCGCGCGCGGAGACGACGAAACCCGCCGCCGCGAGCTCGTCGAACGCGCGCACGACGGTGCCCCGCGACACCCCGGTCTGCTCGGCCAGGGCGCGGGTGGACGGCAGCCGGTCACCGTCGGCGAGGGCGCCGTCGGCGATCCGCTCGACGATCGCCCCCACCAGATCGGCGGCGCCGGTCACCTCGCCGAGGACGAGCGATCCGGGACGGGCGGTGCGAGCCATGCGACGAGTCTAAGTGGACCCGTCGAATCGACCGAAGTGGACCTTTCACTTGAACCTCTTGCGCGGTGGAATGGTCGCCATGACCACGTACCGGCAGTCCGACCGCCTCCGCGACGTGCGCTACGACGTGCGCGGCCCGATCCTCACCGAGGCGATGCGCCTCGAGCGGGAGGGCCACGACGTGCTGCGCCTGAACCTCGGCAACCTGCGACCGTTCGGGCTCGACGCCCGCGACGAGATCGTCGGCGCCGTGGCGGCCAATCTCGGCGCGGCGCAGGCGTACTCGGACTCCCGCGGCATCCCGTCGGCCCGCGAGGCCGTCGCCGGACACTACCGGCGGCGCGCCGGCCTCGACATCTCGGCCGAGGACGTGTTCCTGGGCAACGGCGTCAGCGAGCTCATCACGCTCACGCTGCAGGCGTTGGTGAATCCGGGCGACGAGATCCTCGTGCCCGCACCGGATTACCCCACCTGGACGGGCGCAGTGAACCTCACCGGCGGCGTGCCGGTGCACTACCTGGCCGACGAGGCGAACGGGTGGAACCCGTCGCTCGAGGACATCGAGTCGAAGGTGACGCCGCGGACCACGGCGCTCGTGCTGATCAACCCCAACAACCCGACCGGCGCCGTGTACAGCGCGGAGACTGTGCGCGGCATGGCCGACATCGCGCGGCGCCACGGCCTGGTGCTGCTGAGCGACGAGATCTACGAGGAGCTCGTGTTCGGCGAGGCGCGGCACCACTACGCCGCCGCGGCGGCCGGCGACGACGTGCTGTGCCTGACGTTCGGCGGGCTGTCGAAGGCCTACCGCGTGTGCGGCTACCGCGCCGGCTGGGTCGTGACGACGGGGCCGCTCGACCGCGCGGGCGATCTGCTCGAGGGCATCACACTGCTGTCCAACATGCGGGTGTGTCCCAACGTCGCCGGGCAGCACGCGATCGAGACCGCGCTCGGCGCAGGATCTCCCGGCTCGTCGTTGCCAGCCGGGATCGTCGATCCGGACGGGCGCCTGGAGAAACAGCTCGCGCTGACCGCGGACGCACTCAATGCGATCCCCGGTGTGAGCTGCGTGGCCCCACGCGGCGCGCTCTACTGCTTCCCGCGGCTCGATGTGGAGGAATTCGGCATCGTCGACGACGAGGAGTTCGTGCTCGACCTGCTGCGGACCGAACACATCCTCGTCACCCACGGCACCGGGTTCAACTGGCCTGCGCCTGACCACTTCCGGATCGTGTGCCTGCCCGACGCCGCGGTGCTGGAGCGGGCCGTATCGTCCATCGGCGACTTCCTCGAGCGCCGGCGCCGCCGCGCCGCCTGACACCGCCGCCGGCCCGCCGGCGCAGATTCGGATGCGATTCCGGCGGCCGTTCACCGGCGTGTCGCCCGCCGGAACCGTATCCAATGGCGGAGAAGTATGCTGCTCGCATGGATTTCGCGGTGTGTAGTCTCGCGGAATCGGTGTCGAAGGCGGACGCAGCGGCGACGAGGGAGTTCTACGCGGCGAGGCCCGTGGTCTCGGCGATGACGAGCCACGCCGAGGTGGTGCGCGCACGAGCGTCGCGCGACGGACGCATCATCGGGTCCAGTCGAGCGGAGGCGGCGCAGCTGGACGTGGGTGGGCGCACCGTCGCGGTCCGGATCATCGAGCCACGACACCGTCCGATCACCGGTGTCCTCCTGCACCTTCCGGGTGGCGGCTTCTACCTGAGCTCTGCCGTGGCCGACGACGAGAGGAACGTGCGCCGCGCCGACGCCACGGGGCTCGTCGTGATCAGCGTCGACTACCGCCTCGCCCCCGAGCATCCGTGGCCGGCCGCCCCGGACGACTGTGCCGCGGCCGCCGAGTGGTTGATCACGCACTCGCGCATCCGATTCGGCACGGACCGACTCCTCCTCAGCGGCTTCTCCGCGGGCGCGACCCTGGCCGCGGCTACCCTGTTGCGGCTCCGGGACGACGGCACCGTCCGCGCGTTCCACGGCGCGGTCCTGGAAGCCGGCACCTACGACCTGACCGCCCACTGCCCCTCCGGAGCGGTCGTCGTCGACGACTACTTCGTCGAGGCGTACGCCGGCCACGTCGAGGACCGCGCCGCCCCCGACGTCTCGCCCGCATACGGGGACCTGCGCGGCCTGCCGCCCACCTTGATGGTCGTCGGCGCTGACGACGTCGTGCTGCCGGACAACCTGCTGATGGCCGCGCGCCTGTCAGCCGCCGGCAACGACATCGCGCTGCGGATCTATCCGGACGTACCGCACGGATTCTCGAATCATCCGACGCCCGTGGGCCGCACCGCTGCTCTCGCCATCGACACATGGCTCCGCAACACCGGAACCGCCCGGTGACCCCAGCGATTCAGATGCGGTTCCGGCGGCCGTTCACCGGCGTGTCGCCCGCCGGAACCGAATCCAACAGCGCGGTCAGCCCGACAGCGCGGTCAGCGGCGCGGGTGAGCCCGGAAGCGCCGGCGGAAGTCTCGTCATCGCGCGTTCTGGCTCAACGAATCGAGAGGAAGGCGAGGAGCCATGGATATCACTGAACTGGTTGACCGAATTTCCGGCAACCTCAGCGAGCGCGTTGCAACCAGCGTGGAGACCGCTCATCCTGGTTCGTACGCAAACCAATGGTGGCGTGCTCTGGGAAGCGACGCTCGAGTCAATGCGCACATCGTTGCCGACCATCTGGACCTGGTTCTGCCCGATGATCTTCGCGACTTCCGACGGGTCGTGCGATCACATTCTGCAGTGGCGCCGGTCAATGTGATTCAGGAGAACGGGCAGCCATCCTCAGCACTACTCTACTGCATACCTGAAGACGGTCATGACCTCGACGACGTGGAGTACTGCCACTACTTGCTCGGGCTTGATCCAGTTACACCCGAGACAACAGAAGCTTCGCGCTTATACGGTTCACTGAGCGGATCATTCCAGAGATTCTACTCTCTGATTCACAATGGGTTCGCCGTTGATATTGAGCACGACGTAGGCGGGATTCCCACCCTCGAAAACATTGCCACCTGGAGAGATCGCACCGGTGACAGCTCACCCGACGATATTCGTCAGAGCCTATTAGGGGACGAACCTTACGCTCCCGACCCCAATCAGATGGTGATCGTATTCGACGGGGGCGGCGACCTGGTATTCACCGTCTTGGACCATTCGAATGATAACTGGCAATACGCAGGAGGGTCCTTCTTCTACTATTCCGAGATCTCAAGGTCCGGCCGCAGGATCACGCCACTGGTCCTCATCGAAATGCTGATCCTCGACAGCTATCTCGACTACGCCATGCCGATGCCGTTCGAGTAGCCGACACCGCAGCAAGACGCCGAGTCGATCCACCTGCGCCTGATGGTCATCACCGAGCACACACTCGTCTCCCACAACACCGTTCAATCGGCTCGTGCCGGGACCGATTCCCTCCCCGGGGAATCAGATGCGGTTCCGGCGGCCGTTCACCGGCGTGTCGCCCCGGAACCGTATCCCACAGCGCAGTCAGCCCGACGGCGCGGTCAGCGGCGCGGCTGGGGCTGGCACTTCGGGCAGAAGTGCGAGCCGCGGTTCATGAACGACTCCCGCCGCATGATGGTGCCGCAACGGCGGCAGGGGTCACCGTCGCGCCCGTAGGCGTCGAGGGACCGCGAGAAGTACCCCGACTGGCCGTTGACGTTCACATACAGCGAGTCGAAGCTGGTGCCGCCCTGATCGAGCGCCTGCCGCATGACGTCGGTGGCGTCGTCGATGAGCCGGCCCAGCGCGGGCTTGGTCAGCGCGGAGGCGCGCCGGCGTCCGTGCACCTGCGAGCGCCATAGGGCCTCGTCTGCGTAGATGTTGCCCACGCCGGAGATCACGGTCTGGTCCAGCAGTACGCGCTTGATCTCGGTGTCCTTGGCCTTCATCCGCCGGACCACGGCGTCGCGGTCGAACAGCGGATCCAGCGGATCACGGGCGATGTGCGCCACCGATTCCGGTACGAGCGTCCCGGAAACCTCCACGAGCGGGTCCACGGCCCAGCTGCCGAAGGTGCGCTGATCGACGAAGCGGAGCACGGCACCGTCGGACAGTGCGGCCCGGATGCGCAGGTGCGATTCGTTCCCCGAACCGTCCACGAGCATCTGCCCGCTCATGCCCAGGTGCACCACGATCGCGGCATCGGCGGGGCGCCGCCGCGTGCCAGCGGCAGCCACAGGAACTTCCCGCGCCGCTGCGCGGATTCGACGGTGGCGCCGGTGATCTGGCCGATGAGATCGGCCTCGCCCGCGGCATGCCGGCGCGCGGCACGCGGGTGCAGCACCTCGACGGTGACGACGGATCGGCCGACCAGGTGGTCGACGAGCCCGCGTCGCACCACCTCGACCTCGGGCAGCTCGGGCATCAGGCCGGCTCGGCGTCCGGCGCGTCCACGACACCGGTCCCCACCCCGGCCTCGGCGCCGGAGTCCGCGGTCCCGGAATCGGAGGCCTCGTCGGAGTCCAGCGACTTCCACGCGGCCGCAGCGGCCTTCTGCTCGGCCTCCTTCTTGGTGCGGCCCACGCCCTCGCCGAGGTCGCTCTCGTCCACCACGACGACGGCGGTGAACTCCTTGTCGTGGTCGGGCCCCGTCGACGAGATGCGGTAGGCCGGCGCACCCAGGTCACGCTCGGCGGCGAGTTCCTGCAGGGAGGTCTTCCAGTCCAGCCCGGCGCCCATCGACGACGACGCGGTCAGCAGCGGCTCGAACAGCCGCAGCACCACCTCGCGGGCGGTGTCGATCCCGTGCTCGATGTGCACGGCGCCCAGCAGCGCCTCGGTGCCGTCGGCCAGGATCGAGTCCTTGTCCCGGCCACCGGTGAGCTCCTCGCCGCGGCCCAGGTACAGGTGCGCGCCGAGGCCGCCCTCCCCCAGCCCGCGGGCCACCCGCGCGAGGGCGTGCATGTTCACCACGCTGGCGCGGATCTTCGCGAGTTCGCCCTCGGGCTTGTCCGGGTGCGTGGTGTACAGCCATTCGGTGACGGAGATGCTGAGCACGCTGTCGCCCAGGAACTCCAGCCGTTCGTTCGTGGGCAGCCCGCCCGCCTCGTAGGCGTACGAGCGGTGGGTCAACGCCAGGGTGAGCAGCTCGTCGTCGAGCTCGACGCCCAGCGCTTCCAGCAGCGGGGCACGATCCGAAGCCGGAGGCACCGGGAGACGCTTGCTCACTTGCCGTCGGCCTCGCCCTCGGAGGCGAACTTGGCGAGCCCGGCCCACCGGGGATCGATCTGCTCGTGCGCGTGCCCGGGCTCGAGATCGGCGAGCTTCTCGCCGCAGCCCTGGCACAGGCCCGGGCAGTCGTCCGAGCACGTGGGATCGAGCGGGAGCTCCATGCCGACGGCGTCGATGATCGCCTGCTCGAGATCGATCAGATCGTCCTCGATGCGGTACACGTCATCGTCGTCCGACGTCTTGTCGGTCTCGCTGTCCGGGTACGCGTACAGCTCGGTGAGGAACAGGTTCAGCGCACCCGACACGTCGCCGAGGCAACGCGCGCACTGCCCGCTGGTATCGGCGCTGACGGTGCCGGTCACGAGGACACCCTCGGACACGGCTTGGACCTGCAGGTCGAGGTCGATCTCCTCACCGGCGTCGATGCCGACGAGATCGACCCCGATCCGCTCGGGAGCGGCAACGGTGCGGTGCACCTGCGCAGAGGTGCCCGGCCGGCGTCCGAAGGCGCGCACGTCGAGGACGTACGGCTTACCGGCCGGCTGGCGCACGGCCGCACTGGTTTCGTTCACAATTGACCTCGGTATGTCTCGGGTTGGTTCGGCTGGTCGAGCCAAACACCCCATTGTACGTCACCGGGCGGGTGGGGCGCTCTCAGCGGGCGTCGACACGGGATTCCGCGAACTCCTCGAGGTAGCCGTCCGCGGCCCCGTGGTCGCTGTAGTCGTGCACACCGGAGGCGGTGCGCAACTGCTGGCGGCCGCGGTTCACCGACCGCATGGTGGCGCCCAGCACCTCCTCGAACTGCGAGAGCTTGGTGTCGACGTACACGTCGCACTCCCCGCGCAGGCGGTCCGACTCGGCGTGCGCCGCGTCGATGATCCGGTCCGACTCGGCCTTCGCGGCGGCCACGACCTCGGTCTCGGAGACGAGGCGCTCCTGCTCGGTGATGCCCTCGGCCACCGAACGCTGGTACGCGGCGTTGCCATCGGCCACCAGACGCTCGGCCTCCGACCGGGCCCGGCCCGTGACGGCCTCGTACTCGCGCTGCGCGCCGCGGCGGATGCGCTCGTCCTCGGCGCGGGCCTCGGCGACGAGGCCGGTCGCGTGCTGGTGAGCCTCGGCCACCATGCGGTCTGCCTGGGCCTTCGCGTCCGCGAGCAGACGGTCGGCCTCGGCGCGCGAGCGACTTAGCGTCGCGTCGGCCTCGGAGTTGGCCTGGGAGACGGTGGTGTCGTAGTGGCTGCGCGCCTCGCCGATCAGCCGGTCCTTCTGATCGAGCACGTCCTGCGCGTCGTCCAGGTCGGCGGGGAACGCGTCGCGGATGTCGTCGAGGAGCTCGAGCACGTCACCGCGGGGCACGAGGCATCCGGCGGTCATGGGGACGCTGCGCGCCTCCTCCAGGATGGCGCCCAGCTCGTCCAGGGCTTCGAATACGCGGTACATGCTCCCATTGTGACGCGTGGGCCCCTGCGATGCCGGTATCCGCCCCGGCCGCGTGTCGAGCTCGGGCGCGTGTCGAGCCCGGGCGCGTGTCGAGCCCGGGCGCGTGTCGAGCCCGGGCGCGTGTCGAGCGGGCTACGCCAGCTTGGCGCTCAGCGCGGCCTGCACGTTGGGCGGGAGCAGGGCCGACACGTCACCGCCCAGCTTCGCGACCTCCTTGACCAGCGAACTCGACACGTACGAGTACTGGGGCGCCGTGGTCAGGAACGCCGTCTCGACCCCGGTGAGGTGCATGTTCATCCCGGCCATCGGCAGCTCGTAATCGAAGTCCGTCGAGTTGCGCAGGCCCTTGAGGATGCACGCGACTCCCTGCTCCTTCGCGTACTCCACGAGCAGGCCCGTCCACCGGTCGACGGTGACGCCGGGCAGGTCCGCGACGTTCTCCTCGATCAGCGCGATCCGCTCGTCGATCGAGAACATGCCCTGCTTGTTGGGGTTGACCACCACGGTGATCACCAGCTCGTCGAAGATCTTCGCGGCGCGCCGGAAGATGTCCAGGTGGCCGTTGGTCATCGGGTCGAACGACCCGGGCAGCACGCCTTGCTCATGACGCCCGATCCTGCCAGACGGCCACCTCGATGCGGGTCTCCCCGTAATCCCGCGCGAGTTCCAACTCGAGGCCTTCGGGCCACGTGACCGCAGGGGTGCGCGCGGACCGCTCCACCACGACGAACGCGTCGGGTGCGAGCCACCCACCGGTCAGGGCGGCGAGTTCGCCGTCGACCACGTCGGCGGGAACGTCGTACGGCGGGTCCAGGAAGACCAGGTCGAAGGGCCGGGCCGGGAGCTCCAGGAACGCCCTGGCGGTCCGACGGTGCGCCTCGGCCCCGTCGAGGCCCACGGCCCGCGCGTTGCGGCCGAGCACGGCCACGGCCTTGGGATCGGAGTCCACGAGAACGGCGCTCCCCGCGCCCCGCGAGAGCGCCTCCAGGCCCAGCGCCCCCGAGCCCGCGTACAGATCGAGCACGGCGGCACCGTCGAAGTCGAGGCGGGAGGCCAGCGCGCTGAACACCGCCTCCCGCACACGATCCGACGTGGGCCGAGTGCCGCGGGGCGGCACCGCGAGCCTGCGCCCGCGTGCCGCCCCGGCGATGATCCTGGTCATCGCACCACTGTAAACGCGCCGTCAGCTGGCCTTGGCGAGCCGCGCCTCCTCGATCTGCGCCAGCCGGGTGGCGTCGGTGTCCGGGCCCGGGATCTCGGTGCCGCGGATCGAGCAGCCCTTCGTCTCCTGCAGGAACGGAAGCGCGATCAGGCCGATCACGCAGGCGCCCATCATGTACCACGCGGGGAACACGCTGGAACCCGTGGATTCGATCATGGCCTCATTGACGTACGGGGCGGTGCCACCGAAGGCCGCCGTGGCCACGTTGTAGGAGATGGCGAACCCGGCGAACCGCACCGGAGTGGGGAACATGGCGGGGAACGTCGCCGTAATGGTGGCCAGCTGCGGGATGTACAGCACGCCCAGCACGACGAGTGCCAGCATCGCCAGGGCGGTTCCCTGCTCCATGAGCTGGAACAGCGGCCAGGCGAGAACCAGCAGACCGATCAGCGAGATCCACCACATCGGTTTGCGCCCCGTGCGGTCGGACAGGGCGCCGAAGAACGGAATCAGCGCGGCCATGATCACCTGGGCGACCAGCAGTACCTTGGACCCGGTTTCGGGATCCATGCCGATGGCCCCGTGCAGGTAGGTGGGCATGTACGCGATCAGCGTGTAGTTCGAGACGTTGAGCGCGATCACGAGACCGAAGAGGATGAGGATCGGGCGCCACTGCTGAGTGAGCAGCTGCTTGAGCCCGCCGACCGCCGAATCCTGGTTCTCGTGCTGGTCCTGGATCTCGACGAACACCGGGCTGTCGTGGATCTGGTTACGCAGGTACCAACCGATGAAGCCCATCGGCAGCGCCATCAGGAACGGGATGCGCCAGCCGTAGTCCTGCATCTGCTCCTCGGAGAGGATGACCTGCAGGAGCAGGACGATCGCAGTGCCTCCCGCGAAGCCGCACATGGTGCCGAACTCGAGGAAGCTGCCGTACTTGCCGCGCTGGCGATCCGGTGAGTACTCGGCCATGAAGGTCGCGGCGCCACCGTACTCGCCGCCCGTCGAGAAGCCCTGCACCATGCGGAGAACGATCAGGAGGGCGGCACCGAGCCACCCCGCGACGGCGTAGGTCGGAAGGAACGCGATCAACGTGGTCGACCCGGCCATCAGCAGGATCGTGGTGGCGAGCACGGCCTTTCTGCCGATCTTGTCGCCGAGCGGCCCCCAGACGAATCCACCGAGTGGCCGCAGGACGAACGAGATCGCGAACCCGAGCAACGTACCGATCGTGCCGTTCTCGGGGAACAGGGCGTTCGCGATGTAGACGGCCGTCGAGGCGTAGACGCCGTAGTCGAACCATTCGGTGAAATTGCCCATCGCAGACGCACCGATGGCTTTGTGCAGCGACTTCTTTCGCTGCGACTCCGTCTCCTGGAGTCCCGCGAACGAGAGCGGCGAACTTCCGGGTGTTGTTGAGTTATCAGGCATGCAGATCAGCCCCTGGCGTTGGTCACCGTGCGGACCGGGCTTGCCTGTGGCTAGACACTGCTGGGCCCACCGGACGTGTGATTACCGCGCGTTCGACGTTAACACCAATCAACGACCGTTTCCCCGCCGGACGGTTCACCTGGTGGACACCCCACGGCGTCGCCGCTGGTAACCCTGCGTTCCCCCGTCGGGAACCCGATTGGGGCAACGTCATCGCAATGCCCCTCAGTCGAACCCCGCTGTCCCGCCGTTCCGTTCTCCAGGCCGGTTCCGCCGCCGCGCTGCTCATCCCCGCCGGCTCGTTGCTCTCCGCCTGCGGCTCCTCGTCCGACGGTGCCGCCGCCTCCTCCTCGCCCGGCGTCGTCCGCGGCCGCCCCACCCTCACGCACGGCATCGCATCGGGCGATCCGCGCGCCGACGGTGCCCTCATCTGGGCCCGGTCCGACGCCCCCGCGAGGATGATCGTCGAGACCGCGTCGTCCGAGGCCTTCGCGAACCCGCGCCGCTTCGAGGGCCGCGGCTCGATCCCTCGTCCGACGGTGCCGGACGGTTCCGCATCACCGGCCTCGAACCCGGCCAGACGGTGCACTACCGCGTCACGCTCGAGGGCGAGAGCGGCGCGACGTCCGAGCCGCTCACCGGGACGTTCCGGACAGCACCGTCGGCGCCCGGGAACGTGAGCTTCACCTGGTCCGGCGACGTGGTGGGCCAGGGCTGGGGCATCAACCGCGACGGCGGCATGGCGATCATGGGGGCCATCGCCGACGCGCGGCCCGACTTCTTCCTGCACTCGGGCGACGCGATCTACGCCGACAACCCGGTGCCGGAGACGCAGAAGCAGAACGACGGCGACACGTACCGCAACGTCACGGCCGAGGCCAAGAACCAGGTCGCGCAGACGCTCGACCAATTTCGCGGCAACTACGCCTACAACCTCACGGACGAGCACTACCGGCGGTTCGCCGCGAACGTGCCGCAGCTGATCCAATGGGACGACCACGAGGTGGTCAACAACTGGTTCCCCGGCGAGAGCCTCGCGGGGCAGAACCGCAAGGGCTACACCGAGACCGACGTGAACAAGCTGGCGGAATTCGCCTACCGGGCGTGGCGCGAGTGGCAGCCGGTGCAGCCGACCGAGGCGGCCGACGGTCGGCTGTACCGCAAGATCTCCTACGGCCCGCTGCTCGACGTGTTCGTGCTCGACATGCGCAGCTACAAGGACCCGAACCCGAACGCGTGGGCCGAGGAGAACGACGGCGGGATCCTCGGCGCGAAGCAGACGCAGTGGCTGATCGACGGGCTGAAGGCGTCGACGGCCGTGTGGAAGGTGGTGGCCAACGACCTGCCGCTGAGCATCGTCGTGCCCGATAAGGCGACCGACCCCAAGGACGGCGGACCGAAGTCGATGGAGGCGGTCGCGCAGGGCGACAACGGCGCGCCGCTGGGCCGCGAGATCGCCTTCTCGCGCATCCTGTCCCAGACCAAGGGCGTGCCGAACATCGTCTACCTCACGGCCGACGTGCACTACACCGCGGCGATCTCGTACCACCCGGACAAGGCAGGGTTCCAGGACTTCTCCCCGTTCTGGGAGTTCGTGTCCGGCCCGCTCAACGCGGGCGCGTTCCCGCAGAGCCCGCTCGACGGCACGTTCGGCGCGCAGTACGAGTTCGTGCACGCCCCCGACGAGGCGAACGTCTCACCGGCGGAGGGCTTCCAGCACTTCGGCCAGGTGAGCATCGACGGCGGCAGCCGCACACTCACGGTGCACCTGCGCGACGCCAAGGGCGCCGCGCTCTACACCAAGGAGCTCACGCCGGCGTAGGAACGGCGCTGCTGTAGCGGAACCGCTGGGCGGGGTGATCGGCCGCGAGCCGGTCACCTCGCCCGAACAGCTTGTTGCGCAACGTGCCCGGCGCGTACTCGGTCGGGTACACGCCCCGGCGGCGCAGCTCGGGCACGATGAACTCGACGATGTCCTCGAACGTGCCCGGGGTGATCGCATATGCGAGGTTGAACCCGTCCACGTCCGTCTCATCGACCCACTCCTGCAACTCGTCGGCCACCCGGGCAGCGGATCCGACCAGCACGGGCCCCATCCCGCCGATCCGGCCCCACTTGCCGATGTCCTCGACCGTCCACTCCTTGCCCGACGGGTCCGCCTGCTGGAAGTTCGAGACCGCCGAGATGATGGCGTTCGACTGCACGTCGCCCACCGGATCGCTCGGGTCGTACGCGCCCAGGTCCACGCCCATCCATCCGGACATGAACACCAGCGAGCCCTCGACGCTGGCGTAGCGGTGGTACTCCTCGAGTTTCGCCTGCGCCTTCTCCTCGGTCTCGTCCGTGACGATGGTCAGCAGCGTGTAGACCTTGGCCGAGTACGGGTCCCGGCCGTTGGCCACCAGCCCCTCGCGCACCGTCCGGACCACGCCCTTGAGGATCGCCTTGGTCGGGGCAGCGACGAAGATCGCCTCGGCGTTGCCGGTCGCGAACCGCAGGCCGCGCGGCGACGCCCCGGCCTGGTAGATCACCGGGCTGCGCTGCGGCGACGGCTCGCCCACGTGGATGCCGGGTACGTCGAAGTACTTGCCGTGGTGGTTGATCGGGTGCACCTTCGACGGGTCCGTGAACACACCCGTCTCCCGGTCACGGATCACCGCGTCGTCCTCCCACGAGCCTTCCCACAGCTTGTAGAGCACCTCCAGGTACTCGTCGGCGTGGTCGTAGCGCTCGTCGTGCTGCAACTGATCGAGCTGGCCCATGTTCTTCGCCGCCGACGGCAGATAGCCCGTCACCACGTTCCAGCCGATCCGGCCGTTCGTGAGGTGGTCGAGCGTGGTGAGCCGGCGGGCGAACGGGAACGGGTGCTCGAAGCCGGTACCGGCGGTGATGCCGATGCCGAGGTGCTCGGTGGCGCCGGCGATCGCCGAGGCCAGCAGGATCGGGTCCGAGACCGGCACCTGCGCGGCGTGTTTGATCGCGGCGTCACCGTTGCCGTTGTACGCATCGTAGATCCCCAGCACGTCGGCGATGAAGATGCCGTCGAACGTGCCGCGCTCCAGCAGCTTCGCCAGCTCCGTCCAGTAACTCAGTTCCTTGTACCGGTGCGACTGGTCCTTCGGGTGCCGCCACAGGCCGGGCGACTGGTGGGCGACGCAGTTCATGTCGAAGGCGTTGAAGCGGATCTGGCGGGTCATGGGGCCCGACGGTAGGCCGTGGTCGGGCACGCGCCCACCCTTGCGCTCACCGTGACGCCAGCGCGCTCACGCCAGGTTGAGCTGCCAGGACACGCCGAACCGGTCGCCCACCCAGGCGAACGCGGTGGAGAAGCCGTAGGAGTCGAGCGGCATGTAGGTCTTCCCGTCCGCGCCGAGGACCTCGGTCAGGCGCTCGAGTTCGGCGCGGTCGTCGCATTCGACGAACAGCGAGGTGGACGGCGTGAAGTCGAACGCGTGCTGCACCGCACTATCGCTCACCAGCACCCGCTGGCCCTTGAGTTCGAGCTCCGCGAGCTGGATCCCCTGGGCCGGGTCGCCGTGCGGCACCGAGGAGACGACGGCACCGAGGAGACGACGGCACCGTCGAAGGTGCCGATGTAGAGCTCGATGGCCTGCGCGGCCACGCCACCCTGGCACATGAGGAACGGACGAATCGAAGTCATGCGCCGAGGCTACGGGGTGCTCCTTCACGATTTCGGGTTCTGCGGCACCGGATGCGTTCTGCGCACTTCCGGTGCCGCAGAACCCGGCATCGTGAACCACACCGGCCGGCGGATCGGGTTAGTGTTCGGCTATGACGTCGGTGGTCGTGGTGGGCAGCGTGAATCTGGATGCGATCACGGTGTGCGAGCGGTTCCCGCGGCCGGGCGAGACGGTGACCGGGGTGTCGGTGGCGTTCGGACAGGGCGGCAAGGGCGCGAACCAGGCTCGGGCGGCCGCTCGGGCGGGGGCCGCGACGGTGTTCGTCGGCGCGGTCGGCGACGACGATGCGGCGGACACCGTTCTGGGGTCGCTCGAGTCCGCGGGAGTGGACGTGTCCCGGGTCCGGCGCACCGGCGGCAGTACGGGTTTCGCGAACGTCACCGTGGACGCGTCCGGAGAGAACCACATCATCGTGGTGCCTGGCGCCAACGCCTCGGTCACGGCCGACGACGCGGCGCGCGCCGCCATCGCCGATGCCGACGTGCTGCTCCTACAGCTGGAGATCCCGCTCGACTCGGTGCTCGACGCCGCCCGCGCGGCGCGCGACGGGGAACCGTCGTGCTGCTCAATCCCTCCCCGGTGCAGAAGCTCCCGGGCGAGCTCATCGGGCTGCTCGACGGCGTGATCGTGAACCGGGACGAGGCGCGAGCGCTCGCGGACGCCCTGGCCCCGGTGCCGCACGTCGTCACCACCCTCGGGGCCGACGGTGCCCGCGCGTCCGGGCCGGACGGCGAGGTGTCGACGCCGGGCTTCGCCGTGGACGTCGTGGACACCACCGGCGCCGGCGACGCGTTCGCGGGTGCCTTCGCCGCGTCCTGGCACCTGCCGGCCGCCGAACGCCTGCGCCGCGCCGACGCCGCGGGCGCGCTCACCGCCACCGCGCCCGGCGCCGCGGCCGCTCCGACGGCCGCCGACGTCGACGCCTTCCTCGCCGCACAGGAGACCGCCCGATGACGATCACCCTCCACGACGTCCCCGGAGACGGCCCGTACGCCTTGACCACCGGCCCGGACGGCGCCCTGTGGTTCACGCTGGTCGGCAGCGGCGAGATCGGCCGGTACGACGTCGCCACCGGCGAAACGGTGCGGCATCCCGTGGGCACGGACACCGGGCCGACGATCATCACGGCGGGCCCCGACGGCGCGCTGTGGTTCACGGAGTACCGCGCCCATCGCCTCGGCCGGATCACCGTCGACGGAGATCTCGCGCACGTCGACCTCCCGCCCGGATGCGGCCCCTTCGGCCTCGCGGCCGGGTCCGACGGCGCGCTGTGGTTCACCGCGACGGCCACCGACCGGATCGGCCGGGTCACCATCGCGGGCGACGTCACGGAGTTCGACCTGCCGACCCCGGGCGCCTTCCTCCGCGATCGCCGCCGGACCGGACGACGCCCTGTGGTTCCCGCTCAACCAGGCCGACGCGATCGGCCGCATCGACGCCGCGGGGGCCGTCACCGTGTTCGGCCTGGACTCCCCCGGCTGCGCGCCGGTCGGCATCGCCGCGGGGCCGGACGGGGCCCTGTGGTTCGCCGAGATCGGCGCGGGACGGATCGGCCGGATCACGCCCGACGGGGACGTCACGCACCACCCGCTCCCCGATGCCGCCGCCCGCCCGCACGGCGTCTGCGCCGGCCCCGACGGCCGGGTGTGGTTCACCGAGTGGGCCGGCAACGCCCTCGGTTCGGTCGACGCCGAGGGCGAAATCCGCAGGTACGAGCTCCCCGAGGCGGCCTCGGAACCGCACGGGCTCGCCATCGGGCCCGACGGTGCCGTCTGGGCGGCCCTGGAGGCGGGGGCGCTCGCCCGAGTGACGCCCTAGCTACACGGATGTGATCCATCTCACATTGACCCGCCTCGCTGGGGATACTCGGGGGTTCCGATGCCCGATTCCGAACGCCGGGTGACTTACTCACACGCGGTTGTTAGCGTCGAACGCGATGAGCCCGTCTCACAAGAGCGATCCCACGGCCACCGCGCAAGCGGGGTCTCCACCCGACGTCCATCCCTCGAGGACGGTGTCAGGTTGTGGGAGATCGCACGCGACACCGAGGTTCTGGACCTCAACTCCACCTACGCGTACACGCTGCTGTGCCGCGACTTCGCCGACTCCTCCATCGTCGCCGAGCGCGACGGTGCGGTCGCCGGCTTCGTCACCGGCTATCGCCGCCCCGACCGCCCGGACACCCTGTTCGTGTGGCAGGTGGCGGTGGACGCCGCTCACCGCGGCCACGGCATCGCGGGGCTCATGCTCAACGATCTGTTGGATCATCTTGCGGTGGCGGGCGTGACACGCCTGGAGACCACGATCACCGCGTCCAACACGGCGTCCCAGGAGCTGTTCGGCTCCGTCGCACGGCGACGCCATTCCACCCTCACGGTGCACGACCTGTTCGCCCCGCACCACATCTCCCCCGAAGAATCCGACCCGCACGAGGCGGAACAGCTGTACGTCATCGACCCCGCTTGAGGACGTCATCCGCCCGCCCATGAGGAGGACCCATGTCCACCCTGACCGAGGAAAACACCAACACCGAGGATTTCGAGCAGCCCTCGATCTTCAGCACCCGCGAGTCGCAGGTGCGCAGCTACTCCCGTGGCTGGCCAGCGGTGTTCGACCGTGCCGAGGGATCGTGGCTGATCGACCGTGAGGGACGCCGCTACCTGGACTTCTTCGCCGGAGCCGGCGCGCTGAACTACGGCCACAACCATCCGAAGCTCAAGCAGGCCCTCGTCGACTACATCACCGAGGGACATATCACTCACTCGCTCGACATGTCGACCGTGGCCAAGGGCGAGTTCCTGCAGACCTTCGAGGACAAGGTGCTGCGCCCCCGCGGCCTCGACTACAAGGTCCAGTTCCCCGGCCCGACCGGTACCAACACCGTGGAGGCCGCGCTCAAACTGGCCCGCAAGGTGAAGGGCCGCGAGTCGATCATCAACTTCACCAACGCCTTCCACGGCATGACGCTGGGCGCGCTGTCGGTGACCGGCAACTCGATGAAGCGCGGCGGCGCCGGCATCCCGCTGGTGCACGCCACGCCGATGCCCTTCGACAACTACTTCGACGGCGTGGCGCCGGACTTCCAATGGTTCGAGGCCGTGCTCGCCGACTCCGGCTCGGGCCTGAACAAGCCGGCCGGCGTCATCGTCGAGACCGTCCAGGGTGAGGGCGGCGTGAACGTGGCGCGCCCCGAGTGGCTGCGCGCGCTGGCCGACCTGTGCGAGCGGCACGACATGCTGCTCATCGTGGACGACGTCCAGATGGGTTGTGGCCGTACGGGTCCGTTCTTCTCGTTCGAGGAGGCCGGGATCACCCCGGACATCGTGACGCTGTCGAAGTCGATCGGCGGCTACGGCCTGCCGATGGCACTCACTCTGATGAAGCCCGAGCTGGACGTGTGGGGCCCCGGCGAGCACAACGGCACGTTCCGCGGCAACAACCCCGCGTTCGTGACCGCCAAGCACGCGATCGACGAGTTCTGGTCGGACGACACGCTGGAGAAGGAGACGCTCCGCAAGGGCGCGCACATCGAGCAGCGCTTCGACCAGCTGTGCGCGGAGTTCCCCGAGCAGCTGAGCCACCGCGGCCGCGGTATGGTCCAGGGCCTCGTGTTCGCCGACGCCGACAAGGCCGGCGAGGTGCGCCGCCGCGTACGAGCAGGGCCTGCTCGCGGAGACCTCCGGCCCGTCCGACGAGGTGGTCAAGCTGCTCCCGCCGCTCACCATCAGCGATTCCGATCTCGATCTCGGCCTGGACATCCTGGCCACCGCCACCCGAAAGGTTCTCGCAGCATGATCGTCCGTACCACCGCCGAAATCACCGGCACCGACCGCGACGTCGCCGCCGGCCACTGGCGCAGCAAGCGCATCGTGCTCGGCGGTGACCGGGTCGGTTTCTCGTTCCACGAGACCACCATCGAGGCCGGGTCGGTGAACGAGTTCCACTACGCGAACCACGTCGAAGCCGTGTGGCTGGTGGAGGGCGAGGGCACGCTGCTCGACCGCGAGACGGGCATCGAGTACCCGCTCGCCCCCGGCACGATGTACCTCCTCGACGGCAACGAGCGGCACACGGTGACCACGAAGACGCAGATGCGCATGCTGTGCGTGTTCAACCCGCCCGTCGTCGGCACCGAGGTGCACGACGAGAACGGCGTCTACCCCCTGGTCGCCGTCGACTGATCATCGCCTCGAATTGAACACCGTTTCGGACAGAAGACCCAGGTCGGAATGTCGGAAACGGTGTTCAATTGCGTTAGAGGGTGAGGGCGAGGGCGCACACCGCGAGGACCACCAGGCCGGCGAGGGCGTCGATGCAGCCGGGGCCCGCGGCACGCACGACGAGGCGACCGGTGCCGCCGCGAGCGGCGATCGCCTCGCCCATCTCGGTCGCCCGGCGCAGCGCCACCACCATGGCGGCGACGCACAGGTCCACGAGCTCCGCACGCCGGGAACGTCTCACCGCCGATGGTGGCTGCAGCCGCCGCGCCGCGCCGAGGGTGCGGAACTCGTCCACCATGAGCGGCAGCGTGCGCAGCGACAGCGCGACTACTACCGCCCATTCGTCTACGGGCAGGCCCAGTTTCGCGAGCGGCCGACCGAGGCGGGCGAGCGCGGGCGCCACGTCGGCGGGATCGGTGGTCCAAGCGACCAGCGCGCCCGCCCCGAGCAGCACGAGCCCGAGCACAACGACCCGCGCCAGGTTCAGCAGCCCGCCCAAGCCGATCGACACCGAACCGAGAGTCAGGTCGGGTGCGCCGCCGCTCGCCACCATGAGGCACCCGCCGATCGCGAAGACCACGAGCACCCACCGGGGCACGCCGGGGACGCACGACGCGGGGATCCGCGCCGCCGCGGCCGCCACGACCAGCAGAACGGCGAACATCCCCACCACGGGCCACCCGGGATCCACCGTGAGCACGATCGAGATCGCCAGCACCGCCAACAGTTTGGTGCCGGCCCACAGGTCGTGCAGGTAGGAACGCCCCGGTACCGGGCGCAGCACGATCGCGCCGCGGCTCATGCGACCTCCTCCCGGTCCACGACCCCGCCGGACAGATGGACCGTGCGGTCGCAGAGCCGGTCCAGGTGGTCGACGTCGTGGGAGATGATCACGATCGTCTGCCCCGCGTCCCGCACGGCGACCAGCAGCTCGATCAGCTCCCGCTGCGACGGCAGATCCAGCCCGGCGAGCGGCTCGTCGAGGATCAGTACCCGCGGGTCGCGCGCGAGCAGGCCCGCTAGCGCGACCCGGCGGAGCTGACCTCCGCTGAGCCGGTCGACCAGCAACTCGCCGATCGCCGCAGGCAGGCCCACCGTCGCGAGTGCCGCGGCGACGGCGGCACCGTCGTCGGGCCGGTAGCCGGCGAGGGCGGCCAACGCCCCGCCGGCCGTGCCGCGGACCAGCTGCAGCCGCGCGGACTGCAAGGCGAGGGCGACGGCGCCGACCCGGGCCGCGGTCGGCGCACCGTCGACCTCGCACGAGCCGGACGTCGGCTCCACGAGCCCCGCCATCACCCACGCGAGCGTCGACTTGCCGGATCCGTTGCCCCCGCACAGCAGCACCGCCTCGCCCGCGCGGATGCACAGGTCCACCCCGCGCAGGGCGGGGCGCCGCCACGGTGTGCCGGCGTCGTACTCGAAGTGCACGTCGTCGAGGATGAGAACGGGGTCGCCGAGCTCGGGCCGGGCAGCGGTCCGCTGCGGCGGGTCCGGCCGGTCCGCCCGGGCCGCGGTCCCCAGGTCGACGGTGCGGTCTGCCCCGTCGGCCTCCTCCGGGTAGTGGGTGATGTTCACCAGCCCCAGGTCGTGGTCGCGACTCAGGCCCCGCAGCAGGCCGAGGAGTTCGGTACGGCCGTCCCGGTCCACCATCGTGGTCACCTCGTCGGCGACGACCAGGGCCGGCCGCCGCGCGAGGGCGGCGGCCACGGCCAGGCGCTGCGCCTCGCCGCCGGACAGGCCCGAGGTGTCCCGGTGCCCCATCCCGGCGAGGCCGACCTCCGCGAGCAGCCCGTCGACGTCGACCTCGACGTCGGGCGGCAACCCCCACACCACGTCGTCCGACACGCGGATACCGAGCACCTGGCTGTCGGCGTGCTGCAGCACCACCGCGGTGCCCCCGACCCGGCCCAGGCCCACCGGTCCGGGCCGGGTGACGGTGCCGCTCGTCGGCGTGTATCCCGCGAGCACGCGCATCAACGTGGACTTGCCGGTCCCGTTCGCGCCGGTGACCGCCAGGTGATCGCCGGGCGCAACCGTGAACGACACCCCCGTCACCGTGTCCCGCTCCGCCCCGGGGTAGCGATAGTGCACGTCGCGCAGGATCAGCGGAAGCGGCCGGGGCGCAGTGGAACCCGTCTCGACGGGAAGCAGGTCCTGCGGCGCCGCGCTGCTGGCCCGGACGCGGCGCAGCACCGGGGTCAGGATCCGCCACGCGAAGGAGCAACCGAACACCACGATCAGCCACACCGACACCCACACGAACACCGGCCATCGCTCGAGCCCGAACTCGGCGAGGCGGTGCAGCGCCGCCCCGGTACCCGCCCCGAAGGGCACGGACTCGAACAGCGCCCCGAGCCCGTGCACGTTGGCCGCGAACACGCCGAGCACGATCGTCCGCAGGTCGGCGAGGACGCCGAGGAACGCGAAGACCGCCGTCGCGACGACGACGCCCCACAACGCCGCCACTGCGAGCATGGTGCCCGCACCGCGGTTCCGGCGCCGCACCTGACCACAGATCACGCCCATGTACACGCAGGTCCACGCCGAGACGAGGCCACCGAATCCTGCAAGGAGGAAGGCGATCCCGCCGCACGCGACCGCCGTCGCGACGGCCACCCGGGCGCGGTGGTGGTAGGCGAGCACCCCCATCGGTACCGCGCCCGCCCAGGCGAAGACGACCGCTCCGGGTACCACCATCGAGAGCACCGCGATCACCGACATGAGCGCAGCCGTCACCGCGGCATGGGCGAATTCGACCGGCCGAAGCGGGCCCGACTGCATGTCCGACATCGAATCACCCTATCGGCCGGGCGATGGTCGGAGCGGCACCGACGGGCACCGTCGAACCGATGGCGCCGCGTGGTCGGATCCCCCAGACTGGAGCCATGACCTCGCTCGCCGATCTCGCCACCACTCTCAAGTCCCTGCACCGCAAGGGCGATCCCGTGGTTCTGCCGACCACGTGGGACGCCTGGTCCGCGACCACGGCCGTCGCCGCCGGGTTCGCCGCGCTCACCGTCGGCTCGCATCCGATGGCCGATTCCATCGGCAAGCCCGACGGTGAGGGCATGTCTTTCGACGAGGCGATGACCCGCGTCGCGCAGATCACCGCCGCCGCGGAAGTGCCGGTCTCGGTCGACATCGAGTCCGGCTACGGCCAGTCCGCCGAGCGGATCATCGAGGGCCTGCTCGGCGCCGGCGCCGTGGGCCTGAACGTCGAGGACACGGTGCACTCCGACGGCGGGCGGTTCCGCGACGCGCAGGAGCACGCCGACCTGGTGGCGGCCCTGCGCGCCGCAGCGGACGCGGCGGGCGTGCACGTGGTGATCAACGCCCGCACCGACATCTTCAAGAACCAGGTGGGCGAGGCGGAGGATCGGGTCGAGCGCGCGATCGCGAGGATGCAGCTGTGCGCCGACGCGGGCGCCGATTCGCTGTACCCGGTCGCGTTCCACGACGCGGCCACCCTGCGCCACCTCGCGGACGCGCTGCCGCTGCCCGTCAACGCCATCGCCAATCCGGCGACCGATGATCTGGCCGCCCTCGCCGCCGCCGGCGCCGGGCGGATCAGCTTCGGCCCGATCTGGCAGATGGCACTCACCGAGCGCTCGAACGAACTCCTCGCCCGCTGGCGCTAACCCCACCGTCGGGCTTCGACCACGCGAGGCGCCACAGGGAGCCCGTCCGTGTGACGACTGCCCCGCCGCTCGGGCCCGCACGGCTCGCCCTGCCGCTCCCGCTCACATAGGGCCGTTCGAGTTCGCCCACCCGCGCCGGCCGGCGGTCATCACCGAGGCCGGTTCACGCTCGTGCGATGCATCGATCAGGTTCGCAAATGCGCGGATCACACTTGACTTCTCGGTGTGACCACGCTTACATCTTTGGGGTCAGTATTTGAGCACTTAGATAGTTGCTCCCCGCTCCACCAGCCCCGAGGAGCCCTCACACGATGAGTACAATTGCAAATCCGGTTCGCGCTGAAGTGATCGGCGCCCGGATGGAACGACTGCCCCGCGGACGCTGGCACATCAAGGCCCGCGTTCTCGTGGGAGCCGTCACCTTCTTCGACGGTTTCGACCAGCTCATGATCGCCTACTCGATGCCCCAGCTGGCGGCGCAGTGGGACCTGGGCTCGGGAGCCATCGCGTGGCTGATCGCGATCGGCGGCATCGGCATGCTGTTCGGCGCGCTGCTGGGTGGCTGGTGCGCCGATCGGTTCGGCCGGCTCCCCGTGATCATCGGGTCGCTCGTGCTGTACTCCGCGCTCAGCATCGCGATGGCCATCACCGGAGACCTCGAGTGGTTCATGGTGTTCCGGTTCATCCAGGGCGTGGGACTCGGCGCCGAGGTCCCCGTCGCCGCGAGCTACATCGGCGAGATCACCCGGGCACACGGCCGCGGCCGGTTCGTCCTGCTGTACGAGACCATCTTCCCCGTCGGTCTGGTCGTGTCGGCCCTCGTCTCCTCGTTCGTCGTCCCGCGGTGGGGCTACGAGGTCCTGTTCGCGATGGGCGCGATCCCGCTGCTGCTCGTGCCCGCACTCCTGCGCCTGGAGGAGTCGCCGCGCTGGTTGGCCTCCCGCGGTCGCATCGACGACGCCGTGCGGAGCCTGGAGCGGATCGAGGCGAAGATCGCGGCGCAATTCGGCGAGCTCCCTGCGTACGACCCCGATCCGCCCGCCGAGTCGGTGGTGCGCAGCAGCTTCCTCGTGCTGTTCAGCCGGCGCTACCTCCACCGGACCCTCATGCTGTGCGCCGCATGGTCCACCGCGTACTTCGTCAATTACGGCATCGCGTCCTGGCTCCCCACCCTGTTCACCCGGGTGTACAAGGTCGACGAGGCCACGGCCCTGCACTACACCGTGATCACCTCCGTCGCGGGCCTGATCGGTTGCGTCACCGTCGCGCTGCTCGTGGACCGGCTCGGCCGCCGCGTGTGCATCGCCGGCGCACTCGCCCTCGCCGGGCTGTTCCTGTTCGCCCTCGCGCTCGTGGGCACAGGGAGTGCGGCGAGCGTGGTGATGTGGGTGGCCCCCGCGGCCCTGTTCATCTTCGCGGTCAACATGACCCTGTACGTCTGGACGGCGGAGCTCTTCCCGACGGCGGTCCGCGCACAGGGCAGCGCGGTCGGCGGTGCAGCCGCGCGGATCGGCATCGTCCTCGGGCCGATCGTGGTCGGCCAGATCCTCGAACTCAGCAACAACTCGCTGAGCCTGCTGTTCACCGTATTCGGTGCGGTCGCCCTGGTCGGATGCCTCATCGTCGCGGTGTTCGGCATCGAGACCAAGGAGCGCACCCTGGAGGAGATCAACCGATGACAATCACCACCGGACGCCCCGTCCGCGAGCACACCGCACCCCCGGCCTTCCAGCCGGTGCCCGACGAGATCCTCGTCGGTGGCCAGTGGGTCACCGGGCGCGGCGGCGGGTCCGAGATCATCAACCCCGCGACGGGCGCTGTGCTGCAGACCGTTTCGCACGCCACTGTCGACGACGTGGACGCGGCCGTGGCGGCCGGCCACCGCGCGGCGGAGGCACCGTCGTGGCGGATCTCCTCCCCCACCAGCGCGCGCGGGTCCTGACTCGGATCGCCGACGCGATCGAGGACAACGCTCCCCGGCTCGCCGCCCTGCAGACCGCGAACACCGGCAAGACCCTCACGGAGACCTCGGCGCTGGTGGCGAGCGCGGCGGGTACCTTCCGCTACTTCGCCGCAGCCCTGGAGACCTCGGACGCGGATCTCACCACCCCGCGCGGCGAGTACCTGACGATGAGCCTGTGGGAGCCGATCGGCGTGGTCGGCGCCATCACGCCGTGGAACTCGCCGATCGCCAGCGACGCTCAGAAGATCGCTCCCGCGCTCGCCGCCGGGAACGCCGTGGTGCTCAAGCCGGCGGCCTGGACTCCCTGGTCTCGCTGGCCCTCGCGCGCATCATCCACGAGAGCGGCCTGCCCGAGGGCCTGTTGTCGGTCCTCCCGGGTCGGGGCTCCGTGGTCGGCGACGCGATCGTGCGCCATCCGGGCGTCGGCAAGGTGACGTTCACGGGCGGCACCGGCACCGGGCGCAACCTCGCCCACGAGGCGGCGGAGAAGCTCATGCCGGTCTCCCTGGAACTCGGCGGCAAGTCCCCGACCGTCGTCCTCGACGACGCCGACCTCGACGTCGCCGTCAACGGCGTGCTGTACGGGATCTTCTCGTCGAGCGGGCAGAGCTGCATCGCCGGCTCCCGGCTGTTCGTCGCCGAGTCCCTGTACGACGAGTTCGTCGACCGGCTCGTTCGCCGCGCTCGCGCTCTCCGGGTGGGACCGGGAACCGATCCCCGCACCCAGGTGGGTCCGCTCGTGCATCCGCGGCACCGGGAGGACGTCGCGCGATACGTCGATCTCGCCCGCTCCGAGGGCGGCCGGATCCTGTGCGGCGGAGCCGTACCGGACGACCCGGCGCTCTCCGAGGGCGCGTACTACCTTCCGACCGTGATCGACGGGCTCGCCAACTCGGCCCGGGTGTGCCAGGAGGAGATCTTCGGCCCCGTGTTGATCGCCCTCCCGTTCACCGACGAGGAGGACCTGATCACGCAGGCGAACGACACCGTCTTCGGCCTGGCCGCCGGGGTGTGGACCTCGGACTACCGCCGCGCGTGGCGGCTCGCCCGCCGCCTGCAGGCCGGCACCGTCTGGGTCAACACCTACAAGCAGTTCAGCATCTCGACCCCGTTCGGCGGGGTCAAGGAGAGCGGGCTCGGCGTCGAGAAGGGGCGGGCGGGGATCGCCGCCTACTCGCGCCAGAAGTCGGTGTACCTGGGCCTGGGCACCGAGCCCAACCCCTGGGCCGACTGACCGCCCCCCGGCCCGTCCTCGCGAAGGGCTTCCCATGCCCACCAAAAATCTTAGCGCTAAGCAACCAGAGAGGGATCGCCATGAGCCAACCGATCGCCCACATCCGCACGCTGCGGTCCGTGGAACTGCGCGTGCCCACCGTCGGCGATTCGACCGACTTCTATGAGAACGTGTGGGGCCTGCAGGTCGTCGAGCGCGACACCGGGGCCGCCTGGCTCCGCGGCACCGGCCAACAGCACCATGTGCTCCAGCTGTCGGACGCGGAGCGGAACGGCCTGGGCCGCATCGCCTTCGCCGTCGCCACGCCGCGGGAAGTCGACGAGGCGGCCCGCCGGCTCGAGCAGCGCGGCATGCCCGTCGTCGCCGGCCCCGGCCCGCTCGACCAGGTGGGCGGCGGCTACGGCCTGCGGTTCGTGGACCCGGAGGGACGCCTCATCGAGCTGTCCGCCGACACCCTTGCAGTCACCGAGCGTCGCGCCGACGACACCGCGCCCGTGGGCGTCACCCACGTGGTCCTCAACACCGTGGACATCGACGCCGCCGTGGCCTTCTACACCGATGTCCTCGGCATGCGCGTGTCCGACTGGTCCGAGCATCAGATGGCCTTCCTGCGGTGCAATTCCGACCACCACAGCATCGCGTTCAACCAGGCGCAGTGGACGTCGGTGAACCACGTGGCCTACCAGATGCCCACCGTCGATCACTTCATGCGCGGCATCGGCCGGCTGCGGCACCACGGCATCACGCCGCTGTGGGGACCGGGCCGCCACGGGCCCGGCGACAACACGTTCTCCTACTTCGCCGACCCCGCGGGCCTGGTGTGCGAGTACACGTCCGGGATCGCGCAGGTGGACGAGGACGCGTGGCTCTGCCGAGTGTGGCGTCGCGTGCCCGAGCTGTCAGATACCTGGGGCACCGCCGGGCCCCCATCGAAGGACGTGCGCACCCACATGGCCGGCATCCCCGACCCCGGTCCACTCGCAGACGGCCGCCAGGCCGCCGACGCCGACTCGTTCGCCGCGCCCGCGCCGGAGCCTGCACGATGACCATCCACGTCGACGCCGCGGGTACCGGTCCCGCGCTCCTGATGCTGCACGGCATCGGCGGATCCGCCGACAGCTTCGCCGAGCAGTTCCGCGGAATCCACGGGCTCCGCCTGATCGCCTGGGACGCGCCGGGATACGCGCGCAGCGCCGACCCCGACGCCGCTCCCGGGCTCGACGGGTACGTCGACGCCGCGGCACAGGTCCTCACCGATCATGCCGGTGAGGGCGGCGCCCACGTCCTGGGGATGTCCTGGGGCGGAACCATCGCCATCGGTCTCGCCCTGAAGCACCCGCACCTGGTGCGCAGTCTGATGCTGGGCGACTCGCTCGTCGGATCCGGCGTCACCGCCGAGAAGGCGGACGCGATGCGCGCCCGCGGCGACGAACTCGATGAGCTCGGCGTGCAGGAGTTCGCGGCGCGTCGCGCCCGGCGACTCCTGGCCCCCGGCGCCTCCGAGGGCGCCGTGGCCGCCGCCGCAGCGCGGATGGCGGAGACGATCCGTCTCCCGGGCTACCGCTGGGCCGCGGAATCTCTCGCGGCGACCGACCACACCACGGACCTGCCCCGGATCGCGGCGCCGACCCTCGTACTGTGCGGCGACGAGGACCGCGTCACCGGCAGGGACGCGAGCCAGATCCTCGCCGGCGGCATCCCCGACGCGGTGTTCGTCACCGTGCGCGGCGCCGGCCACCTCGCCAATCAGGAACAGCCCGAGGCGTTCAACGCCTGGATCGAGTCCTTCGTCCAGATCACCGAACGCCTCATGACCCGCTGACCGCGTCAGCACCACCGACCCCACGAGAACACCACACCGAGGAGGAACACCATGACCACCGCGAGCGCTCCCGTCGACTACCTGGAGCAGGACCTCACCGAGTACACCGAATCGCTGATCCTCACCAAGGACAGCCGGTACGAGGACTGGGACACCCTGGGCTTCCAGGCGAAGGCCGGCGACCAGTTCCGCCGCGCGCAGATCCGCTACGTCGGGTCCGGCGCCACCGGCGACCACGCCACCGATTCGCGGACGATCCCGTCCCGCGGCTTCACCTTCTCCAACATGCTGCTACCGCCCGGCGGCGAGGGCCCCGAGCACACCCACCACGACGTGGAGGAGGCGTTCTTCGTCCTCGAGGGCCAGGTCGAGGTGGGTGTGCACCGCGACGGCGAGGTCGTCAAGCGGACCCTCGGCTACCGCGACATGATCGTGGTCCCGGCTGGAGTCCCGCGCAGCCTCAAGAACACCGGCGACACCGACGCCCTGTTCTGCGTGATCATCGGCACGCAGAAGCCGCAGCTACCGACGTACCCCGAGACCTCCGCCATGCACGGCGTCACCCGGGACTAGGCATGACCGCACCCGATCCCGCTCGGCCGCTGACCGGCCGCCGCGTCCTCGTGACCGGCGCCGGCCGCGGCCTGGGCCGCGCCATCGCCGCCCGGCTGGCACGCGCCGGAGCCCGACTCTGGCTCGCCGACGTCCGCACGGACTGGGGTGAGACCGCCGTCGCCGAACTCCGAGCGGAGGGTGTCGAGGCACGCTTCGTTCCGGTCGACCTGCGCAGCGAGGATTCGGTGGCGACGATGGCGGAGACGGTCGCCCGCGAGGCCGCGGCTTCCGGCGGGCCGCTGTACGGGTTGGTCAACAACGCCGCGCTCGCCGACGGGGTCGGCGGCAAGGCGGTGCACGAGCTGGAGGTCTCCGAGTGGGACCGCGTGCTGGGCGTCAACCTGCGCGGCAGCTTCCTGGTGAGCCGTGCGGTGATCCCGCAGCTGATCGCCGGCGGCTCGGGCCGGATCGTCAACATCGGTTCGGACGCGGCGCTCTACGGATCCGGCCGCCTGTGCCACTACATCGCCTCCAAGGGTGGGCTCTCGGCGCTGACCCGGGCGATGGCGCGTGACCTCGGCCCGCACGCGATCACCGTCAACACCGTGTCGCCGGGCCTCACCGAATCCGAGTCCGCCGAGTTCGTGCCCGAGCACCGACACCGTCTGTACCGGGACAACCGGGCGCTCTCCCGCGACCAGCGACCCGAGGACCTGGTCGGCGCCGTGGCGTTCCTGCTCGGCGATGAGGCCGGCTACATCACCGGACAACAGCTCGTGGTCGACGGCGGCTTCGTCTTCCACTGATCATCAACCATCACAACGCAAACGAGGAGATCGACGTGGACCTGTCCCTCAGCGGCCACACCTACCTGGTGACGGGCGGAAGCTCGGGCATCGGCCTGGCGACGGTGCGCTTGCTCCTGGCGGAGGGCGCCAACGTGGCCACCTGCGCCCGCGACGCGTCCCGGCTCGCCGCGGTCCACGAGGGCGCACCGGGCGCGAAGCGCCTCCTCACCACCGCCGCGGACGTCCGCGACCGGGAATCGATGGACCGCGTGATCGCCGCGGCCGACGACCGGTTCGGCGGGCTCGACGGCCTGGTCAACAACGCTGGAGGTTCGCGGATGAAGCCCCGGACCAGGTGACCCTGGACGACTGGCGGGACGAACTGGACCTCAAGTTCGCGGGGGTGCTCAACACCGTCGACGCCGCCCTGCCGCACCTGCGGCGGTCCAGCGCACCGTCGATCGTCAACATCAACGCCGTACTGGCCCGGCAGCCCGAACCGCGCCTGGTGACCACCAGCGCGGCACGGGCCGGCCTGCTCAACCTGTCGAAGTCGATGTCGCTCGAGTTGGCGGCGAGCGGGATCCGAGTGAACTCGGTCGCGCTCGGCCTCGTGGACACCGGCCAGTGGCGCCGCCGCTACGAGGCCGAGGCGACCTCGCGCTCCTTCGCCGAATGGGAGGCCGAGATCGCCGCCGATCGCGGCATCGGCCTCGGCCGGTTCGGCCGCGCCGACGAGGTGGCGCCGATCATCGCGATGCTGCTGTCGCCGGTGTCCTCGTACGTCACCGGTACCACCGTCGAAGTGGACGGCGGCGTCGCCCGCTACGTCTGACCCCGCTCCCCATCAGCCCTCAGCCCCAGGAGAACCCATCATGAACCCGAACGGCGGCGACCTGCTCGTCCAGGTACTGCGCGAGGCCGGTGTCGACACCGTCTTCGGCATCGTCAGCGTCCACAACCAGCCACTGGTGGAGGCGGTCAGCCGGGACCTGCGTTTCGTGCCGGTGCGGCACGAGGCGTCCGCGGTGAACGCCGCCGACGGCTACGCCCGGGCCACCGGCGGGCTCGGCTGCGCCGTCACCAGCACCGGCACGGGCGCGGGCAACGCGGCCGGCGCGCTCGTCGAATCCCTCAGCGCGGGAACGTCCGTGCTGCACGTGACCGGGAACATCGACAGCGCCCACCTGGGGTCGGGGCGTGGATTCATCCACGAGACCAAGGACCAGCTGGGCATGCTCACCGCGGTCTCGCACCATGCGGAGACCATCCTGGACGCCGCGAACGCGGCGAAGCAGCTGCGCGACGGGATCTCCCGGGCGCTCGCCGCGCCGGGCGGCCCCGTCAGCATCGAGTGGCCGATCGACCTGCAGTACGCGGACCAGACCCTCGATCCCGAGGCGCCGCCGGCCGGGCCGCCGCTCCCGCACCGGCCGCGGCCGAGATCCGGGCGGCGGTCGCGCGGCTCCGCGTCTCGCGGCGGCCGGTGATCTGGGCCGGCGGCGGCGCGGCGCGGGCCGGCGCAGCGCTGACGGAGATGGTGCAGCGGTGGGGAATCCCGCTACTCACCAGCAACTCCGGCCGCGGGGCCGTCGACGAGGACCACGAACTCTGCATCGGCAACTACGCCAATTCGCCCTTGGGCCGCGAGCTGCTCGCCGACGCGGACCTGCTGATCAGTCTCGGAACCCACTTCCGCTCCAACGAGACCGGGGACTACACGATGCCGGTGCCCGCCGAGCACGTGCAAGTGGACCTCGACCCGCGCGCGATCGGCCGGGTCTACCCCGCGACCGCGGGCATCGTCGCCGACACCGCCGCGACGCTCCGGGCGCTCCTCGCGGACCCGGAGGCGGTGCCCTCCGTCGACGCGGAGTGGACGGCCCGCGGCCGCGACACGCCGCGACGTGCGGGCCCGGCAGCGCGCCGGCCTCGGCCCGCACGCCGAGCTGCCGGACGCGATCGCCGAGGTGTTCCCGGCCGACGCCGTGGTCGCGCGGGACGTGACCATCGCGTCCAGCTCCTGGGGGAACCGTCTGCTCCCCATCCATGACCCGCGGGCCAACGTCTTTCCCCGCGGCGGCGGCATCGGCCAGGGCCTCGGCATGGCCCTCGGCGCCGCCCTGGCCGACGAGACCCGTCCCACGCTCGGCATCGTCGGCGACGGCGGCCTCGCCGTGCACTTCGGCGAACTGATGACGCTGGCCCAGGAGCGTCCGTGGCTGGTGCTGCTGGTGTTCAACGACCGCGGGTACGGGGTTCTGCGGAACATGCAGGAGAGCCTGGGCCAGCGCCCGTACGGCGTCGACCTTGCCACCCCCGACTTCGCGGCGCTGTCCGCCGCCCTGGGACTCGACTACCGCCGTATCGGCGACGCCGGCGACGCGCGCGCCGTGCTCCGCGACGCGGCCGCCCTGCGCGGTCCGGTCCTCGTCGAGGTCGACCTGGCGAGCTACGGGGACATGCCCGCGCCGTTCACCCTCCGGTCTCCGTACCGGGCAAGGAGGCCTGACGCCGTGCAGGCCACCGCCATCACCATCCCGCACCACGAAGGCAGAAGCTCATGAACGCACCGGAGACCCTCGACCTGTTGGTCCGCCAGATCCGTTGGGAGTCACAGCACGTGGTCTCACTCCTGTTGGAGCAGGCCGACGGCACGTCGCTCCCGGCCTGGGACCCGGGCGCCCACATCGACCTCCACCTCGGATCCGGGCTGATCCGCCAGTACTCGCTGTGCGGGGATCCCGACGACAAGACCCGGTACCGGGTCGCGGTGCTCCGCGAGGAGGCCGGGCACGGCGGCTCGCGGTACGTCCACGAGTCCCTACGGCCGGGCCAGTCGGTGCCGGTGGCCGGCCCGCGCAACAACTTCGACCTCAAGGATTCGCCGCACTACCTGTTCCTGGCGGGCGGCATCGGCATCACCCCGATCCTCGCGATGGTCCGCGAGGCGGAGCGGCGGGGCGCCGACTGGGAACTGCACTACGGCGGTCGCTCCCACGAGAGCATGGCGTTCCTGGGCGAGCTGGCCGAGTACGGGGACCGCGTGCACCTCGTGCCGCAGGACACCTGCGGGATCCTCGACCTGGGCGCGCTCCTCGGCGAGGCCCGGCCGGACACCCTCGTGTACGCCTGCGGCCCGGAGGGGCTCCTCACCGCGGTCGAGGAGCAGGGGACGGCGTGGCCCGACGGGGCCATCCAACTGGAGCGCTTCAAGGCGGCGCCGAGGGAGGTCGGGGCCGACGCCGGCGACACCGAGTTCCGCGTCGTGTGCGAGCAGTCCGAGGTGTCGGTCACCGTAGCGCCCGGGATGTCGATCATGGAGTCGCTCGAGGGAGTGGGCATCGACGTGCCCAACTCCTGCCGCGACGGCATCTGCGGGAGCTGCGAGACCCGCGTCCTGTGCGGCACCCCCGACCACCGCGACTCGATCCTCTCGGCGGCGGAGCAGGAGACCGGCGACACGATGATGTTGTGCGTCTCCCGATCGCTGTCCGACGAGCTGGTCCTCGACATCTGACACCCCGATTTCCGCAGCCCATCAGAACTGGAGAACGAGAGAGATGATCCACACCGACGACGGCCAGTACCTGGTACCGGACCAGGCCCGGACCGCACCGAACACACCGTACGACGAGAAGCTCGCCGGGGCGCTCCGGGAGATCTTCGCGTCGGGGGCGCACGCGCTCGACGCCGTGGTCTCCGGACTCAACGGCATGGGCATCCATGCCCCGGATGGAAACCCCTGGACCAGTGAAACATTCACCGCCGAGATGAGCGTGAAGGGAGCGTAGTCATGGCGAACTACTACACGGAGAAGGGCCTCGACGCGGAGCGGATCCTCGCCACCGGCCTGCGCGACCAGTGGTACGCGATCTGCCCGTCGACCTTCGTCGAACGGGGCGGCATGCGGAGGATCACTCGGTGGGGCCGCGACTGGCTGCTGTTCCGCCGATCCGACGGCGAGGTCAAGATGCTCGCGGACCGGTGCCCGCACCGTGGCGCTCCCCTCTCACAGGGCATGCACCTGGGTGACCGGGTGCAGTGCAAGTACCACGGTGTCCAGGTGGACGGCGACGGCACCGTGGTCGCGGTCCCCGGCATGCCCGGGTGCCCGCTCGAGGGCGAGGACCTGGTGACCAGCCTCCCGGTCCGGGAGGTCGCCGGCGCGATCATGGCGTTCCTGCCCGCCGACCGCGAATCGGAAACAGTGCCGCTGGTCCTCCCGGACCCGCTCGCCGACGCCGAGGTCGAGAACTTCCTGTGCTACGCCGAGTGGAACACCCCCTGGCGCTTCACGCTGGAGAACCTCCTGGACCCCATGCACGGCGCCTACCTGCACGCGGAGTCGCACTCGATGTCCGGCGGCGAATCGTCGGCGCGCTTCCGGATCCGCGAGACCGATCGCGGCTTCTTCTTCGAGAAGACGGACCAGCGCGGCAAGAACTTCGACTGGGTCGAGTACTGCCACACCGGCGCCGACTGGGTCGACCTGTCCATCCCGTACCCGCCGTCGGCGGGACCCGGCGGCGATTTCGGCATCGTCGGCATGGGCACGCCGATCGATGCGGAGCGCACCGCGGTCTTCTTCTGGCGGTACCGCCGGGTGCAGGGCTGGGAGCGCGACGTGTGGCGGTTCCTGTACCGGACCAAGCTGGAGGCCGACCACTGGGTGGTCCTCGAGCAGGACCGGGTGATGTTGGAGGGCATGGCCGCCGATGCGGACGCGGCGGAGAACCTCTACCAGCACGACCTGGGCATCGTCCGGCTGCGCCGACTCTTCAAGGGCAAGGCTCAGGCCCAGGCCAAGGCACTCATCGGGTGACGCGGCGACGCCGGCGGGTCACGCGGAGTCGGACTCCGGCTCCGCACCGCCGGCGGACACGATCGAGCGCTCCAGCGTGGACAGTAGTTCGCCCAGGCTGGAGCGCTCTTCCGCGCTCAGCCCCTCCAGGAGCCGCGCCTCGTTCGCGAAGTGCTCCCGCGCCACGGTGTGAATCTTCTCCAGGCCCGCGTCCGTGAGCCGCACGTAGACCACGCGTCGATCGTCTCTGTCGCGCTCCCGCTCGACCAGTCCCGCGGCCTCGAGCCGGTCGACGCGCAGCGTCACGCCCCCGGTACTGACCAGCGATGCGAGCGCGAGTTCGCGGGACGCCATCTGATACGGCGGGCCCGACCTACGGAGCGTGGCGAGCACGTCGAAGGATGCGAGGTTGATCCCGTGCTTCTCGAAGACGTCGTTGAGCTGCTGGGAGTACAGCAGGTAGGTGCGGTGCAGCCGGCCCAGGACCCCGAGCGGCGACACATCGAGGCCCGGCCAGTTCCGGCCCCATTGCGCGATCGCGAAGTCGACGGTGTCGGGCTCCCGGGGCGTGCGCGACCGCTCCGCCGCCACTCCGGCTCGTCTCTCGCCCATCGCCTTGTCCCTCCCCGCCGCGCGCACGACGCTCGGCTACAGAAATACCACCATCTCGGCGGACGATCCGTTACTACACGCTCGGGATAGCCGCGATCGCATCGATCTCGACCGTCGCGCCGTACGGCAGGCCGGACACCTCGAGGAAGGTCCGCGCCGGCCGCGGCTCGGCGAACAGGCGCTCGAACTGCGCGTTCGCGTCGGCGCGCAGGCTGACATCGGTCACATAGTACGTCAGTTTGACCACATCGGAGAGTGCACCGCCCACTGTGGCCAGGCGCTCCGTCATCCTCGCGATCGCGGCGTCGAGCGCCTCCGTTCGTCCTTTCACCGCCTGTCCTTCCAGATCCACGGAGAGTGCTCCGGACACGAATGCCAGGTTGCCGGCGACGACGGCCGGGCTGTACGGATGGGCCGACGGTGCGCTGAACGGAATGGGGGCGGTCATGATGGCGATCTCCTTCTCGTGGACTTCCGGAGATAGTTTATCGCTAAGTAGTTATTGACTCAATATTCTGCGGGGTCGGACCTTCCGGCAGCAGCGGGGTTCCTTGTGCATCGGGTGACGTGGAGGAGAACAACGCCCTTTCGCCCCGCACGGCCGCGCCTGCGGTTGAATCAGCTCGTGATCGTGGATTGCGCCCACTACCTCGACGGTGCGCGGCAGGCGCAGGAGAAGCTCGCGCCGCTGGACGCCGCGCGCCTGTGCACCACCGACGGGTTCGTGTGGCTGGGCCTGTTCGAGCCGACCACCGACGAGATGGAATCGGTGCGGAAGGCGTTCGACCTGCATGAACTGGCGGTCGAGGACGCCAAGGACTACCACCTGCGGCCCAAGGTCGAGGACTTCGAGGCATCCGTCAAACTCGTTATCCTGCGCACCGCGCGCTACGACGACGACCGCGAGGAGGTGGACTTCGGCGAGATCAGCGTGTTCGTCGGCAGCAACTTCGTGATCACCGTGCGGCAGGGTGTGGCCAGCGAACTCCACCGCGCCCGTACACGGCTCGAGCAGAAGCCCGAACTGCTGCGGCTGGGGACCGACGCGGTGCTGTGGGCGATCCTGGACCAGGTGGTCGACGGCTACGAGCCCGTGGTCGCGGGGCTCGAGCACGACATCGAGCAGATCGAGGCGACGGTGTTCTCGGGTGCGGTCGCGCCCACCGAGCGGATCTACCTGCTGCGCCGCGAGGTGACGAACTTCTACCGCGCCGCGCACCCGCTGCTCGCGGTGGTCAACACCGTCGGCAAGGACCTGGTCGAGCCGCGCCTGGCGCCGTACGTGCGCGACGTCTACGACCGTCTGCAGCTGGTCAACGAGGAGGTCTCCGCGCAGCGCGACCTCCTCGGCACGATCCTGCAGGCCAACATCGCGGTGGTCTCCGTGCAGCAGGCGCACTCGGCGGCCAACCAGAACAAGACGATCGAGCGACTCACCGTGCTGTCCACCATCTTCCTGCCGCTGACCTTCGTCACCGGCTTCTTCGGGCAGAACTTCGGCTGGCTCGTGGAGCACATCGAGGGGTTCCACCACTTCCTCGTGCTGGGCATCGGCTGCTTGCTCACCCCGCTGGTGGTGCTGTGGATGTGGCTACGCCGCCGCCACGACGCCGCGCACAATCCGCTCGCGGACCCCGAGTCGCAGTGAGGCCCGGATGACGGCCACGGCGCGGCGCTAGCCTGGGGTGGTGCGCACTGCGATACCCGCCTGGGAACCGGCCGCGGCCACCGCCCCGGACGCGGACTACGCCGAGCGGCTGGACCGGGCCGCCGGACTCCTGCGCGACCGGCGGATCGTGGCGCTGACCGGGGCCGGGATCTCCACCGCGTCCGGCATCCCGGACTACCGCAGCCCGGGGGCGCCCCGTCGGACCCCGATGACGCTCCAGCAGTTCCTCGGCTCCCCCGAGTTCCGCACCCGCTACTGGGCGCGCAACCACCTCGGCTGGCGGCACATGGACGCCGCTCTCCCCAACGCCGCGCACCGCGCGCTCGCCGCGCTGCCCGGGATGACCGGCGTGATCACGCAGAACGTGGATCTGCTGCACCTGAAGGCCGGCTCGCGCGGCGTGGTGGACCTGCACGGCAATTACGCCCAGGTGCGGTGCCTGAGCTGTGAGAACCGCATCAGCCGGCACCGCCTGCACGCGATTCTCGAGCCGCTCAACGCCGGATTCGTCGCGCGCATCGCGGGGCGCGGCGCGCTCGAGGTGGCACCCGACGCCGACGTGGTGATCGACGACACCGGCGACTTCACCATGATCGACTGTCCCCGCTGCGGCGGCATCCTCAAACCCGACATCGTGTACTTCGGCGAATCCGTGCCCAAGCCGCGCGTCGCGCACGCGTTCTCCATGGTCGACGGCGCCGACGCCCTCCTCGTCCTCGGCACATCACTCACGGTGATGTCCGGCCTGCAGTTCGTGCGGCGCGCGGCCAAGCTGGGCACACCGGTCGTGATCGTCAACCGGGGGCGCACGCGCGGCGACGAGCTGGCCGACGTCACCGTCGACGTGGACGTCGCGACCGCCCTGCACCACCTCGCCACGCACTGACCAGCGCACCGCCGGTGCACCAACTGAGAGGAACGACGTGAGCCCCGAGAGCATCGCCGCCGACCTGCCGCTCGAGGACCGCGCCCGCCTGCTGACCGGTGCGGACTTCTGGACCACCGCCGCAGTGCCGGGGGTGCCGTCGATCGTGCTGACCGACGGCCCCCACGGCGTCCGACGGCAGATGGGCGCCTCCGATCACCTCGGGCTGCACGCCGCCGCGCCCGCGACCTGCTTTCCGCCCGCGGTGGCGATGGGGGCGAGCTGGAACCGGAGCTCGCGCGACGCATCGGCGGCGCGGTGGCGGCGGAGGCGCGGGCCCTCGGCGTCGCCGTCGTGCTCGGCCCGGGCGTGAACATCAAGCGGCACCCGCTCTGCGGCCGCAACTTCGAGTACTACTCGGAGGACCCGCTGCTCGCGGGCGCACTGGGTGCGGCGCAGGTGCAGGGCCTGCAGGACGGCGGCGCGGGCGCCTCGGTCAAGCACTTCGCCCTCAACAATCAGGAGACGGAGCGCATGCGGATCAGCGTCGACGCCGACCCTCGCACCGTCCGCGAGATCTACCTGCCGGCGTTCGAAACGATCGTGCGGGACGCGGCGCCCGCGACGGTCATGTGCTCGTACAACCGCATCGACGGTGTGTACGCCTCCGAGAACCCCTGGCTGCTCACCACCGTGCTGCGCGACGAGTGGGACTACGACGGGCTCGTCGTCTCCGACTGGGGCGCGGTGCACGATCCCGTCGCCGCACTCCTCGCGGGGCTCGGCCTGGAGATGCCGCACGGCCCGAACAGCGCCACGCGGATCGTCGCGGCGGTGCGGTCGGGCGAGCTCGACGAGGCCGTCGTCACCCGCGCGGCGCAGCGCGTGATCGACCTGACCGCGTGGGCACCGTCGGACGATGAGCCCGCGCCGGACCTCGACGCGCACCACGCGCTCGCGCGGGAGGCCGCGGCGGAGTGCGCCGTCCTCCTCCGCAACGAGGGCTCGACGCTTCCGCTCGTGGCCGCCACCCGTTCGGTCGCGGTCGTCGGCGAACTGGCCCGCACCCCGCGCTACCAGGGCGGCGGGTCGAGCCACATCAACGCCACCCGCGTCGATGTGCCGCTCGACGAGATCGCCGCGCGCGGGGCCGGACTGGGCGTCGCGGTGGAGTTCGCGGCGGGCTACGCACTGGACGATTCGGGCGACGCCGAGGCGCTCCGCGCCGACGCCGTCGCGGCGGCCGCGCGTTCGGGCGTGGCCGTGGTCTTCGCCGGGCTCACCGAGGCCGAGGAGTCCGAGGGCTTCGACCGGCCGGACCTGGCGATCGCGGCGCAGCAGGTGGACCTGATCCGCGCGGTCGCCGCCGCCGCGTCGCAGACCGTCGTCGTGCTGGTCGGCGGCGGGGTGGTCGAGCTGGAGGCCTGGCACGACGAGGTGGACGCGATCCTCGAGACGTTCCTCCTCGGCCAGGGCGGCGGGGCGGCGATCGCCGACCTGCTGTTCGGGCTCACGGAACCGTCGGGGCGGCTGGCGGAGACGATCCCGCGCCGCTTGGAGGAGACGCCCGCGTTCGGGAACTTTCCGGGGGAGCTGGGCACCGTGCGCTACGGCGAGGGCCTCCTCGTGGGCTACCGCTGGTACACCACACGCGGCATCGCGCCGCGGTACCCGTTCGGCCACGGCCTGGGGTACACGGACTTCCAGACCACCGAACTCTCTGTCGCCACCGCCGGCCCCGATGCGGCGTCCGCGCGGGTGCGGGTCACGAACACCGGGGAGCGCGCCGGGCAGCACGTCGTGCAGCTGTACGTCGGGAGCGAGGCCGGTGCGGTCCTCCGTCCCCGACGCAGCCTGGCCGGATTCCGCAAAGTCGCGCTGGCGCCCGGCCAATCGACCGTCGTCGAACTGGCTCTGCCGCGCCGTGCGTTCGCGTACTGGGACGCCCGGCGCGGCGACTGGACGGTGGCCGGCGGGCGGTACCGGATCGAGGTCGGGCGCAGCAGCGCCGACATCGAGGTGACGGCCGACGTGCTATTGGACGGCGACACGGTGGTGACGCAGCTCGACCTCGAGTCCACGATCGCGGAGTGGGCCGCGCATCCCGTGGCGGGCGAGGGCTTCCGCGCCGCGCTCGCCCAGTCCGCCGGCGGGATGCCCGTGGACCAGCTGCTGGAGCTGGCCGGGTCGATGCCGCTGGGCAAGGCCCTGGACATGATCCCCGGACCGAGCGGCGACGCCGCGCGTGCCCAGCTGGAAGCCGTGATCGCGGCGCAATGACCGCGGGCCGGCCGCCCCACTCAGAGCCGGTGCTCGATCACAGGCCGGCGCGCGCGAGCGCGTGCGCCGCCTCGTCGCCCTGAGCGACGTCCCGGGCGGAGCAGCACAGCAGGTCGGCGCCGGCGCGCACTGCCGCGACCGCCCGCTGTCCGGTGGAGCCGTACGCGGCGAGGGCGCCCGCCTCCAGCGCGTCGGTGATGATCGTGCCGCCGAAGCCGAGCCGACCGCGCAGGTGGGACTGCAGGATCGTCCGGGACATGCCGGCCGGGTTCGCGGCGTCCAGCGCTGGATAGACGGCCCACGACGGCATCACCATCCGCACCCCGGCCGCGATCGCGGCGACGTACGGAGCCATGTCGACCGACTGCAGCGTCGCGGCCGACTGGTCGACGGTGACCGGGGTCAGGTCCGTGTTCGCGCCCGCCGGAGCCGCGCCCAGGCCCGGGAAGTGTTTGGCGCACGCCGAGATCCCCGCGCCCTGCGCGGCGCGGATGAAGGCCGCGCCGCAGTCCCCCACGACCTTCGGATCGGACGAGAAGCTGCGCTGCGCCGCGTCCAGGAAGTCGCCTGCGGACCGGTGCACGCCCAGCACCGGCGCCAGGTCGCCGGTGATGCCGGCGCCTCCCAGCGCTGCGGCCGCCGCTGCACCCTGCGCCCTCGCCGCGGCCGCGGGGTCGGCCGCGGCGCCGACCTGCTTCGCGGACGCCGACGGGCCGCCGGGAACCCGGTTGACCTGGCCGCCCTCCTGATCGGTGAGCAGCGTCAGCGAGCCCTTCGCCGCTCTGCGGAACTCGGCCGTCACCTCGGCGAGTTGGCCGGCGGACGAGATGTTCTCCGCGAAGAAGATGATGCCGCCGACGCGCCCCTGCGAGACCTTGGTCAACAGCTCCGCGGGCGGCGTGAGGCCGCGGTAGGAGTACACCACCCGCCGCCCGGCGTCCGGTGCCGCCGCGGCTCGCCCCGCGGACACCGCTGTGAGGGTCGTGAGCACGGCACCCGTGCCGCGACGAGGAACGCCCTGCGGTCGAAGTCCACCATGCCCACCGAGGGTACGTGCCGGCCCACGCTGCTCACAGCGGATCCGACGGTGCCGGGGCACGGCCCGTCGTAGCGTGATGCCATGGAGATCCGCGGCGAGGCATTGTTCCGGCACGAACTCGGCGGCCACCTGCGCCGGCTGCGGCACGAGCGCGGCCAGCGGCTCGCCGACGTCGCCGAGCGGGCCGGGATCTCACCGCAGTACCTGTCGGAGATCGAACGGGGGCTGAAGGACCCGTCGAGCGAGATGCTCGCCGCCATCGCGGGGGCGCTCGAGACCGGAGTCGGGGCCATCGCCGTCGAGGTGGGCCGCCGGATGCAGCCGGTCCGTCCGGTACTCCGACTGGACCTGACCCCGGCGATAGGGCCGGCGGCGACGGTGCCGGGAACGCCCCGCCCCGCCTCCCCGGGCCCCGCCTCCTCGCGCTGGCGGCCTGACCCACCCGGGACCCCTGCCCGGGCCCCGTGCCTCCGGCCGTGTGCCGTCAGGCCTCGACGATCACCTCGTCGATCAGCCCGTAGCCGACCGCGTCCTCGGAGGTGAGGACCCGATCGTGATCGGTGTCCGCCCGCAGTTCCTCGGGGGTCCGCCCCGTGTGCCGGGCGAGCACCTGCTCCATCTGCGCGCGGACCCGGATCACCTCCTCCGCCTGCAGGATGAGGTCCGGAATGGTGCCACGCCCCTGCGCCGTGGGTTGGTGCAGGACCACCCGCGAATGCGGCAGGCCCATCCGTCGTCCGGGGGCTCCTCCCGCGAGCAGCACCGCGCCCACCGCGATGGCCTGTCCGACGCAGGTCGTGGCGACCGGCGGCCGGATGTACTGCATCGTGTCGTAGATCGCCAGGGCCGCGCTGGGATCGCCTCCCTCGCAGTTGATGTACAGCTGGATCTCGCCGTCGCCGTCCGAGGCGAGGAAGAGCAACTGCGCGACGATCGCGTTGGCGACGCCCGCGTCGACTCCCGTACCGAGGTAGACCACGCGTTCCGAGAGCAGGTGCGAGTAGACATCGGTGATGCGCTCGCCGTTCGGGCGCCGGTCGATCACGTTGGGGATCGTGTACGTGCTCATCGCGCCGCCCCCGCCAGATCGAATCCCGCGCCGCGGCGCGCGGGCACGACGGTGTCGAAGGAGCCGACGATCTCGTCGATGAAGCCGTATTCGCGCGCCTGCTCCGCGGTGTACCAGCGGTCGTGCAGCGAGTCCTCGAAGACCTCGTCCACCGGCCGCCCGGTGTCCTGCGCGATGAGGCCGAGCACCGTGTCGCGGGTGTGCCGCAGGTCGCCGGCCTGCAACTCGATGTCGACCGCCGTCCCGCCGATGCCCGCGGAGCCCTGGTGCATGAGGACGCGGGCGTGCGGCAACGCGCGGCGCTTGCCCGGGGTGCCGGCGGAGAGCAGGAACTGCCCGCGCTGTACGCGATGCCGAGGACGAGGGTGGAGACGTCGCACGGCACGAGCCGCATCACGTCCCGGATCGCGAGCATCGACGGGACGGAGCCGCCCGGCGAGTGGATCCACAGCGCGATGTCGGACGAGCCGGCGGACGCGAGCGAGAGGATCTGGGTGGCGAGCAGTGCGCCGTTGTCGTCATCGAGCGCACCGTCGAGGACGACGACGCGGCGGTCGTAGAGCTCGCGGCGCACCCGTTCGGTGAAGTGCGGGATCTTCGGGTTATCACTCATGCGCCCATGATGGAACCCCGCTCGCCCTCCGGACAGACGAATCCGCCTGGGGCGGAACCGCTCACAGCAGTTCCGCCCCAGGCGGATTCGTCGGTCGCGGTCAGCCGGCGGCGTACGCGGGTTCGCTGCGGAACCGCGAAGTACGGCCGTCGATGCCGAGGACTCGCCACAGGACCCGCGAAACCGGGTTCATCAGCTTCGTCTTCTCGGCCAACAGGCGCACGTCACCGAAGACCTCGCGCTTCATCGCCTGCGACTCCGGGGAGCGCCAGTACATCTGCTTCCAGACGTCCCGCGGGATGTCGAACCGCGTGCGGAACTGCCGGGGCGGCACCGCGATCGCCGTGAGCAGCGAGCGCATCACCAGCGGCAGCGCCAGCGACAGCAGGAAGCGCGGGAAAGCGCCGCGCGTGGGGATGCGGTGCTCGAGCAGCTGGTGCGCGAACGAGATGTGCCGCGCTTCCTCCGCCACGTGGATCTGCATCACCGCGGTCATCGTGGGGTGCTGCTCGATCCCCGAGCGCAGGAACTGCTTCTGCACGTGGTCGATCGGCTCCTCGCCACCGAGTACGCCCATGTAGAAGATCATCGGGAAGGTCGTCGCCGCCAGCGGGATGAACGGCGAGAGCCGACGGAACCACAGCGGGCCGCCGGGCACGTCCATGCCGATCCGATTGACGAACTCCTGGAACATCAGCGTGTGCTGGCACTCCTCCTTCGCCTCGTGCGTGGCGTACCGGAACTCCGGCGAGTTGTTCGGCTGCACGGCCGTGTACTGCATGATCCCGCGGATCAGCACCGACTCGAACTGCAGGCCCACCTTGGCCACGTTGGCCTGGCGCCACATGCCCATCTCGATCTGCTTGGCCAGCGGCTGATCCTGGTACCACTGCGTCCGGCCGATCGGATCGAACCGGGAGTCGAGCACCCAGCGCGGATCGTCCGGGACCACCGCCAGCTCGGGCGAGTCCCAGTCGATGTCGACGTACGGATCGAAGTTCCGCGTGACCGACGCCTCCGACAGGTCCGTCAGGGTCTGCTCGTACTCGGCCTGCCCGGGGAACGGATTACCGCGGGTACGCGCCATGTGGGTGATGTGCAGTGCCACGGCGACCTCCTGCTGTTGTCTGACACAGTTTCACAGAAAATGTACCACGCATTGGACACTTCCTACCTGATTGTATGAATACGCAGGCCAGGCAGGTATGGTCGCCCGGGTGACGACGATCAACCACACCGCGACCGCAGCCGTCTCCATCGACAGGGCTTTCGCCCACGTCGCCGATTACCGCACCGTGCCCCAGTGGTTCTTCGGGATCTCCAGGTTCGCTCCGCAGGGCGAGAAGGACTACGGGCTGGGCGCGACGTACGACTCGGCGGTCAAGATCGGCCCCAAGGAGATCGGCTCCGTCGTCGAGGTCACCGAGTTCGACGAGGGGCGCCTCATCACGCTCACCTCGATCGCCGGCTTCAAGACCGCATCGCGCTGGCGGTTCACCGCGATCGGGGAGAACCGCACCGAACTCGCCGTCGAGTTCACGTACGAGCTCCCCGGTGGCCTCGCGGGCAAGGCTCTGGGCATGATCATCGAACCGTTCGCCGTGCAGGCGGTGAAGGCGAGCGAGGCCGCGCTGCGCAGTCAGCTCGAATCGGCCTGACCGCGGGTCAGCGCACCGGCACCAGGTCGTCGGCGTGCACGACGGGCCGGCGCAGGCCCTCCGGCAGGTCCGTGGTGTCGCGGCCGAGCATCATCTCGAGCTCGGTGTGGTCGTAGGCGGCCACACCACGGGCCCGGACGGTACCGCGCAGGTCGCGCAGGTTCACCACGTCGCCACCCGAGAAGGTGCCACTGACCGCCGTCACCCCGGCGGGAAGAAGGGACCGCCGACGGTCCACGACCGCGGCGACAGCGCCGTCGTCCAGAGTCAGGTCGCCGTGCACGTCGGCCGCGTGCCGCACCCAGAAGCGGCGGGCCGAGAGGCGCACGGCGCGGGGCCGGAAGACCGTGCCCACGTCGGCACCGTCGAGCGCGCGGTCCGCGAGGGACGCGGCCGTCAGCAGTACCGGCACGCCCGCGTCCGCTGCGAGCCGCGCCGCCGAGAGCTTCGACGCCATCCCACCCGTGCCGAGCGCGCCGCCGGAGCCCGCGACGACCCCGTCGAGATCCTCCGGGCCGTCGACCGAGGCCAGGAGCGTGGCGTCACCCTTGCGGGGATCGCCGTCGTACAGGCCGTCGACGTCGGACAGCAGCACCAGGGCGTCCGCACCGGTCAAGTGCGCGACGAGCGCCGCGAGCCGGTCGTTGTCGCCGAACCGCACCTCGTTGGAGGCCACCACGTCGTTCTCGTTGATGATCGGCACCGCACCCAGCGTCCGCAGCCGCTCCAGTGTGCGCTGCGCGTTCGCCGCGTGCACCCGTAGTCCGATGTCGTGCGCCGTCAACAGGACCAGCGAGACGATCCGCTCGTAGCGCCGGAACGACGCCCCCCAGGCGTTGGCGAGCTGCAGCTGGCCCACGGAGGCGACGGCCTGCTTGGTCGCGAGGTCGCTCGGCCGGCGCTTGAGGCCCAGCGGCGCCATCCCGGCACCGATCGCACCCGAGGAGACGACGATGACCTCGGTGCCCCGGTCGAGCCGGGCTACGATCGCGTCGGTCAGCGCGTCCAGCCGGTCGGACGCGAGGCCGTGCTCGAGGTCGGTGAGGGCGGAGCTGCCGATCTTCACGACCAGCTTGCGGGCACCCGCGACCGCGGCGCGCATGTCGCCGGCCAGCAGGTCGCCGGCCGCGGGCGCCTCGGTCACAGGTCGTCCTCGTCGTCGTCGCTCGCCAGGCCCCGTCGGACATCGTGCTGGTGGCGGCGCTCGGCCGCGCCCACCCGCTCGTTGCGCTCGAGCCTGATGTCCGTGCCGCGGCCGGTGACCGGCACGTCGTCGATGGTGCCGAGCGAGGGCTCCCAGTTGAAGCACACGTCGCCGATGGTGACGGGGCAGCCGGGCTCGGCACCCAGCTTGATCAGTTCCTTCTCGACGCCGAGCCGGTTGAGCCGGTCTGCGAGGTAGCCCACGGCCTCGTCGTTGTCGAACGGGGTCTGCTTGATCCAGCGCTCCGGCCGCGGGCCGCGCACGATGAAACCGCCCGGCTGCTCGGGATCGGAGATGACCTCGAATCCGGACTCGTCGATGGCGATCGGTCGGATCACCGGACGGCGGGCCACCGGGGTGCCGCGCTCGTCGCGGTACTTCTGCACCAGGGCCGCGAGGGCGAAGGTCAGCTCACGCAGGCCGGTGTGGGCGACCGCGGAGATCACGAAGACCGGCCAGCCGCGCGCCTCGAAATCCGCGCGCACCATCTCGGCGAGATCCTCGGCATCGGGCACGTCGGCCTTGTTCAACACCACGATGCGCGGCCGCTCGGACAGCTCGCCCAGGCCCGTGTCGGCCGCGAGCGCGGGCTGGTACGCGGCGAGTTCCGCCTCCAGCGCGTCGACGTCGCTCACCGGATCGCGCCCGGGCTCCATCGTCGCGCAGTCCACCACGTGCGCGAGCACCGCGCAGCGCTCGAGGTGACGCAGGAAGTCCAGGCCCAGGCCGCGGCCGTCGAGGCGCCGGGGATGAGGCCCGGCACATCGGCGACGGTGAACGTGGTCTCCCCCGCCGAGACGACGCCGAGGTTCGGCGCGAGCGTGGTGAACGGGTAGTCGGCGATCTTCGGCTTCGCCGCCGAGAGCACCGAGACCAGCGACGACTTGCCCGCGGACGGGAAGCCCACGAGGCCCACGTCGGCCACCGACTTGAGCTCGAGCACCAGGTCGCGGGCCTGGCCGTCCTCGCCGAGCAGCGCGAAGCCGGGGGCCTTGCGCGCCTTCGACACGAGCGCGGCGTTGCCGCGACCGCCGCGCCCGCCCTGCGCCGCGTCGAAGCGGGTACCGGCGCCCACGAGGTCGGCCAGCATCTTGCCGTCCGTGTCCAGCACGACGGTGCCGTCCGGGACCTTGAGCACCAGGTCCTGGCCGGACTTGCCCTCGCGGTTGCCGCCCTCTCCGGGCTTGCCGTTGGTGGCCTTGAGGTGCGGGCGGAAGTGGAAGTCCAGCAGCGTGTGCACCTGCGGGTCGACCTCGAGGATCACCGATCCGCCGCGGCCACCGTTGCCACCGTCGGGGCCGCCCAGCGGTTTGAACTTCTCCCGGTAGATCGAGGCGCAGCCGTGGCCACCGTTACCGGCCGTGACGTGTACCGTCACCCGGTCGACGAACCTGGACATGAAGAACCTCTTTCTACCGGTGTGCCCTGGCCGGTGGCCACGGGCGGAAAGCCGAAGGCGGGCGGGTCTCACATCAGGAGACCCCGCCCGCCTTCGAAAACTCGTGTGCTGTGCTGCGGACTAGGCCTCCGCAGCGACCGGCACGATGTTGACCGTCTTGCGGCCACGCTTCGTACCGAACTCCACCGCGCCCGCCGCGAGGGCGAACAGGGTGTCGTCGCCGCCACGGCCGACGCCGACGCCGGGGTGGAAGTGGGTGCCGCGCTGGCGGACCAGGATCTCGCCGGCGCTGACCTTCTGGCCACCGAACCGCTTCACGCCCAGTCGCTGGGCGTTGGAATCACGACCGTTGCGCGAGCTGGACGCGCCCTTCTTGTGTGCCATCTGGCTACTCCTGTACTAGGGGTGTTCGAGTTTGTCGGTTCGCCGGTCAGGCGATCGCGGTCACCTTGACGACCGTCAGCTTCTGCCGGTGGCCCTGACGCTTGTGGTAGCCGGTCTTGTTCTTGAACTTGTGGATACGGATCTTCGGGCCCTTGACGTGCTCGACGACCTCGCCGGTGACGGCGATCTTCTCCAGGGCGGCGGCGTCCGTGGTGAGGTTCGCACCGTCGACGACCAGAGCGACGGGCAGCGAGACGCTGCTGCCGACCTCACCGTCGATCTTCTCGACCTTCACCAGGTCGCCGACGGCGACCTTGTACTGCTTGCCGCCGGTCTTGACGATCGCATACGTGGCCATCTTCGGGCTTACCTCTTCTTACACTTCTCGTAGTTCAGCGCGCGCCAGGTGCGCGGCTCGTATCAACGCGGGTAGTCCGGTGCCGCGCACGCACGAGCGCGCCGCCGGAAAAGCGACCTTCCCAGGTTACGGGAACGCCGACGCCAGGGTCAAACCGATGCGTTCGGAGTGTTCGCGCCATCACTCTCCACGCCGCCCGCCGCAGGTCCGGCGGGCCGGGCCGCTGCCCGGCGCCGCGCCCGCTTGCGCGCGGGCTCGACGACCGCTGCGCCCGCACCGTCGGTGTTCGGGGCCGTGGTCTCCGGCGCCGGCGCGGCGATGTCGACGACGATCGTCTGCGCGGACGCCGACGTGGTCGTGGGCGCCTTGCGCGCGACCCGTCGCCTCCGGGGCGCTGACGGTGCCGGCGCCTCCTCGGCCGCACCGGCTGCGGCAGCGGGTGCCTCGGCGGCCGGTTCCTGCGCCGCGGGCGCCCCGGCCGCAGACGCCTCGACAGCGGGCGTCTCGACGGCAGGGGCTGAGCGGCAGGGCCTCGGCGGCCTGCGGCTCCGGGGCCTGCTCCTGCCGCGCGCGCTCGTCCGCCTGCGAAGCCGGGGCGTCCTCGTCGTGGTGCGCGGCCATGGCCTTGAACATCGGGTGCTCGCCCTTGTGCGCGGCGGGCTCCTTCGCGGCCGGTGCCTGGCCCGACGGGGCCGGCGTGGCACCGTCGGACTTGGAACGCTTGCGCTTCTTGCGGCCCGAGCCCTCGGACCGGTCTCCGGAGCGACCCGAGTCCTCGGCGCCGTTCGACTCCACCGGCGCGTCGTGCACGATGATGCCGCGGCCCGCGCAGGCCTGGCACGGCGTGGAGAAGGCCTCGACGAGGCCGGTGCCGATCCGCTTGCGCGTCATCTGGACCAGGCCGAGCGACGTGACCTCGGAGACCTGATGGCGGGTGCGGTCGCGGCCGAGCGCCTCGGTGAGGCGGCGCAGCACGAGGTCGCGGTTGGACTCGAGGACCATGTCGATGAAGTCGACGACGATCATGCCGCCGATGTCGCGCAGGCGCATCTGCCGCACGATCTCCTCGGCCGCCTCGAGGTTGTTCCGGGTGACCGTCTCCTCGAGGTTGCCGCCGGCGCCGGTGAACTTGCCGGTGTTGACGTCGACCACGGTCATCGCCTCGGTGCGGTCGATGACCAGCGTGCCGCCCGACGGCAGCCAGACCTTGCGGTCCATCGCCTTGGCGAGCTGCTCGTCGATGCGGTAGGTCGCGAAGACGTCCGGCGCGTCGGCGTGGGCCTTCTCGAACTTCTCGACGCGGGGCAGCAGGTCGGGCGCGACGGTGGAGACGTACTTCTCCACGGTGTCCCAGGCCCGGCCGCCCTCGATGACGAGCTTGCTGAAGTCCTCGTTGAACAGATCGCGCACAACCTTGACCAGGAGATCGGGCTCCTCGTAGAGCGCCTTGACGCCCTTCTGCGAGGAGGCCTCCTCGATCTCTGCCCACTGGGCCTGCAGCCGCGCGACGTCACCCGCGAGCTCCTCGGCGCTGACGCCCTCGGAGGCGGTGCGGATGATCACGCCGGCATCGGCCGGGACGATCTCCTTGAGGATCTCCTTGAGGCGCTTGCGCTCGGTGTCGGGCAGCTTGCGCGAGATGCCCGCGGAGCCGCCGCCGGGCACGTAGACGAGGAAGCGACCCGCGAGCGAGATCTGCGTGGTGAGACGGGCGCCCTTGTGACCCACCGGGTCCTTGGACACCTGCACCAGCACCTGATCACCGGGCTTGAGGGCCTGCTCGATCTTGCGGGCGTTGCCGTCCAGGCCGGCGGCGTCCCAGTTGACCTCGCCGGCGTACAGCACGCCGTTGCGGCCGCGGCCGATGTCGACGAAGGCCGCCTCCATCGAGGGCAGCACGTTCTGCACGCGGCCCAGGTAGATGTTGCCGACCATCGACGCCGAGCTCGACGAGGTGACGAAATGCTCCACCAGCACGCCGTCCTCGAGGACGGCGACCTGGGTGTAGTCCTGGGGGTGCGGGACGGTGTGGCCGTCCTGGCCCTCCGACGGGCCGACGCCGGTGCGCTCGCGCACGACCATCACGCGGTCCACGGCCTCGCGGCGCGCCAGGAACTCCGACTCGGTGAGGATCGGCGGGCGGCGGCGCACGGTGTCGCGACCGTCGCGGCGGCGCTGGCGCTTGGCCTCGAGGCGGGTCGATCCGCTGATGCCGCGCACCTCGTCGCGCCGCGACTTGGGACGCGCCTCCCGCTCGTGCACCACGGTGTTCGGCGGGTCGTCGGTCGAGCCGGCGTCGGCACCGTCCTCCCCCGCGCCCGCGCGTCGCCGCCGGCGGCGGCGACGCCGACGCGAGCCACCGTCGGTCACGTCCTCGACGTCGTCTCCCGACTCGCCCGCATCGTCCGACGACGCCTCGTCCGACTTCTCGTCGGTGGCTTCGGCGTCCGTCGGCCGCGCGGCCCGGTCGCCGTCCGCGGCGGGCTGTTCCGCCTGGTCCTGGCCGTCCTGCTCGTCGGCGTTCTCGCCACGGCCACGGCCGCGGCCACGGCGTCCACGCCGACGGCGGCGGTTGCCGGTGTTCTCGTCGTCCCCGGCCTCGTCGCTCGACGGTGCGCCGCCCGCGGAAGACGCGTCGGCTTCCGCCTCGGCGGGAGCCTGCGCAGCGGGCTCTGCCGCCTGGGTCTCCTCGGTCCGGGGCTCAGCGGCCTCGGCGGCGGGCACCTCGTCCTCGGCGGGAGCGGGCTTCGGCTTGCGCGTGCGCTTCGGCGGCTGCGTCACCTGCTCGGGCTGCAGGAACAGCGGAACGGTCGGATCGACCGTCGGCGCCGCGGCGGGCTCGGCAACGGGCTCCGCGACGGACGCGGCGGAGAACAGCGACGGCGTCTGCTCGAGCTGGGCGGGCGCCGGCTCGAGCTGGGCGGGCGCCGGCTCGAGCTGGGCGGGCGCCGCGATCGCCGGCTCGGCGGCAACCGGCTCGGCGGCAGCGGCCTCGCTGGCCGCGGGGGCGGCCTCTGTGGGGTCAGCCGCAGCGGGCTCGGTGGTGTCGGGCGCGCCACCGGCGAGCTCGGCGATGCGATCCCGGACGCGCTCGGCCGCGGCGCGGTCGATGCTGGAGTGCGCGCTCCGCGCGACGAAGCCCAGCTCGCCGAGGTGCGCGAGCACCTCCTTGCTGGTGAGCCCCAGCAGACGCGCCAGCGCGTGGACGCGCAGCTTCTGCGGGAACTCCTCCCGAGCTTCGATGTTCTGTTCTTCCGGCGACGAGTTGTCGGCCACTCAATTTCTCCTACCGACCCCCGGGCGCGACATGAGGGCGTCGCGGCCACGCGGGGCGTGTCATGTGGTGCGGGCGAAGGAATTCTCCTACCGCCCCACGTTTGTCAAGGTCTGCACGTGTCTCGTGCGTGGCGCACGCTCTCCCGAAGCAGTTCAACGGGCGAGCCGGGCCGGTCGGTGCTGCGCGGTTTGCGCGCGCCGACGTGCGTCCACACACATTGTCCCACACCCGGTACCCGTGGCGGAAAAGTATCGGGCCCGCGCCGCGCGATTCGCGCGGGGCGGGCCCGGAGGACGTCAGGTCGAAGCAGGTCAGGCGAGACCGGGGAACCAGAGGGCGATCTCGCGCGCGGCGGACTCGGGCGAGTCCGACCCGTGCACCAGGTTCTCCTGCGTCTCGAGACCGAAGTCGCCGCGGATCGTGCCCGGGGTCGCCTTCTCGACGGGGTCCGTGCCGCCGGCGAGCTGCCGGAAGGCCGCGATCGCACGCGGCCCCTCCAATACCGCGGCCACCACGGGGCCGGAGGTGATGAACTCGAGCAGGGAACCGAAGAACGGCTTCTCCTTGTGCTCGGCGTAGTGGCCCTCGGCCACCTCGATGGAGACGTGCTTGAGCTCCAGGGCCGCGATGGTGAGGCCCTTCCGCTCGATGCGCGCCAGGATCTCCCCGGACAGGCCGCGCCGCACGCCGTCGGGCTTGATGAGAATCAGAGTCCGCTCAGTCACGGCACCAGCGTAACGGCCGTCCGCCGGACCCGTGCGCGGCTACCCCTCAATCGGTTCCTGACCGGGCAGTCGCCCCTCCGCCATCCGTCTACGGACGTCGCGCTCGATGAACACGATGTACGCCCACACCAGGCCGAAGACGATGCCGACGGCGCCGATCCCGGGATGCACGATCCAGCCGGCGATCACGGCGACCTGGAGCACGCAGAACGCGGGGATGGCCCAGGGCTTCTTGACCACCATGCACCCGGCGAAACAGGCGGCGGCCAGCAGCAGCACGTAGGCCACCTTGAGCCATGTCATCCCGGGAGACAGCTTGAACACCACGGGCAGGGCCAGCAGGATCACGATCATCTCGAGGATCAGCGTGCCGGACAGGATGCCGCGGAAGCTCTTCCACGGGTCCTTCGCGGGCGGCGTGAACCGCGGAGCTGCACCGGAGGATTCAGTCACTGGGGTTCCTTCCCGAACAGCGAGCGCGCAGCGCCCGCGGTGACCACGGAGCCGGTGATGAGCACGCCGACTCCCGACGCGGGCGCCCCGGTCTCGAGGTCGGTGTCGAACCCACTGTCCGCGTCCTCGTCGGCCAACGCGACGGCGGTTTCGACCGCGTCGACCACGGTGGGCGAGGTGACCACGCGGTCCTCACCGAAGATCTCCTCGGCGATCGCCGCGAGGCGCTCCACCTCGAGCGCGCGGGGCGAGCCGTTGTGGGTGACCACGATCGTGTCGAGCACGGGCTCGAGGGCGGTGAGCACGCCGATCGCGTCCTTGTCGGCGAGCACCGAGACCACGCCGATCAGCTTGCGGAAGCCGAACTCGGTCTCGAGGGTGCGCGCCAGCGCCTGCGCGCCGTGCGGATTGTGCGCAGCGTCGACGAGCACCGTCGGGCCGCTGCGCACGCGCTCCAGCCGGCCGGGCGACGCCGCCTTGGCGAAGCCCTCGCGCACCGTGTCCACGTCGAGCTGCTGGTCGGCGCCCGCGCCGAAGAACGCCTCGACCGCGGCGAGCGCGACCGCGGCGTTGTTGGCCTGGTGCTCGCCGTGCAACGGCAGGAAGATCTCGTCGTAGACGCCGCCCAGCCCCTGGAGGGTGAGCTGTTGGCCGCCGACGGCCACCCGCCGCTCGACCACCATGAACTCGGAGCCCTCGCGGGCCACCGCCGCGTCGGCCTCCACGGCGCGCCGCAGCAGCACGTCCATGGCGGCAGGCTCCTGCCGGCCCACGACCATCACGGTGTCCTTGGGGATCAGACGCTCGGGCGCGCGCTTGACGATGCCGGCCTTCTCCCCGGCGATCGTCGCGATGTCGGGGCCGAGGATCTCCACGTGGTCGAGCCCGATCGGGGTGATGACGGCGACCTCGGCGGTGACCACGTTGGTGGCGTCCCACGTGCCGCCCAGCCCGACCTCGACCACGGCCACGTCGACGGGGGCCTCGGCGAACGCCGCGAAGGCCATCGCCGTGAGCACCTCGAACTTGCTCATCCGCGGGCCGTCGGCGGCCTCGGACTGCCGATCGACCATCTCGATGTACGGCTCGAGCTCGCGGTACACGTCCACGTACTGCCGGGCGGTGAGCGGCGTACCGTCGACCGCGATGCGTTCGGTGGCGAGCTGCAGGTGCGGACTGGTGATCCGGCCCGTCCGACGGGAGAACGCCAGCAGCAGCGAGTCGATCATCCGTGCGGTCGACGACTTGCCGTTCGTGCCCGCGACCTGGATCGACGGGTAGGCGTCCTGCGGGGAGCCGAGGAGCTGCATGAGCGCCGAGATCCGCGTCAGCGACGGCTCGATCTTCGTCTCGGGCCACCGCTCGTCGAGCTCCGCCTCGACCTGCGCCAGTTCGGCGAGGTCGTCGGGGTCGGCGGCGAACGCGGGGACCGTCACGCGCCGCCACCCAACTGCGCGATGCGCGCGGTCAGGCGCTCGACCTCGTCCCGTGCGACGTCGCGCCGCCCGCGGATCTTCTCGACCACGGCATCGGGCGCCTTGGCGAGGAACGCCTCGTTGCCGAGTTTCGCCGACGTCCCGTCCAGCTCCTTCTGCGCGGTCTTGAGGTCCTTCTCCAGGCGCGCCCGCTCGGCCGCCAGGTCGACGGTGCCGGACGTGTCGATCTCGACGGTGACGGTGCCCCCAGCGAGCCGGGCCTCGAGCGACGCGGTCGCGGCGAAGCCGTCCTCCGGCGGGGTGAGGCGGCACAGGCTCGCGGCGGCGCCGGCGAGCGACGTGAGCCCGGCCTCGTCGAGGCCCGTGAGCCGCGCGGCGACGCGCTGGCCCGGCTTGAGCAACTGGTCGCTGCGGAACCGGCGGATCTCAGTGACGAGGCGCTGCAGGTCCGCGAAGCGGCGGGCGGACTCGACGCCGTCGGCGGGCAGCTCGGCCGGGGCCCAGTCGCGCGACGGCCACTCCGCGATCACGAGCGACGTGCCGCCGGTGAGCGCCTTCCACAGCACCTCGGTGACGAACGGCATCGTCGGGTGCAGCATCCGCAGGACGATATCGAGGGCGTGCCCCAGCACGAGGCGGGTGCTCTCCGCGACCGCGGCGTCCTCGCCCTGCAGCTGCAGCTTGGCGACCTCGAGGTACCAGTCGCACAGTTCGTCCCAAGCGAAGTGATAGAGCGCCTCGCAGGCCTTGCCCAGCTCGTTGGCGTCGAACGCCGCGTCGGCCTCGGCCTGGACCGCGGCGAGCCGGTCCAGGATCCAGCGGTCGGCGTCGGTGAGGTCGGTGCGGGCGGGCAGTTCCCCGACGTGCGCGTCGTTCATCAGCGCCAGCTTGGTGGCGTTGAACAGCTTGGTGGCGAACTTCCGGCTGCTCGCCGCCGCGTCGGCACCCACGTTGAGGTCGGCGCCGGGGATGGTGCCGCGGGCCAGGGTGAAGCGCAGCGCGTCGGCGCCGTACTCCTGCACCCAGTCCAGCGGGTCGATGCCGTTGCCCTTCGACTTGGACATCTTCTTGCCGAACTCGTCGCGGACCAGGCCGTGCAGCAGCACCTCGTGGAACGGGACCGGCCCCGGGGCGTCGGGCTGCTCGCCGACGAAGGTGCCGAACATCATCATCCGCGCGACCCAGAAGAAGATGATGTCGTAGCCGGTGACCAGCGTGGTCGTGGGATAGAACTTCGCCAGGTCGGTCGTGGACTCCGGCCAGCCCATCGTGGAGAACGGGAAGAGGCCCGAGCTGAACCACGTGTCCAGCACGTCGGGATCCTGCTCGTAGCCGGCGGGCACAGTGTCGTCCGGGCCGCAGCAGACCACGTCCCGGTTGCCGTCTGCGTCGGCGGGGCCGTACCAGACGGGGATCCGGTGGCCCCACCACAGTTGGCGGGAGATGTTCCAGTCGTGCATCTCATCGACCCAGTCGAAGAACCGCGGCGCGAGCGACTCGGGGACGATAGTCGTGTCGCCGCCCCGGACCGCGTCGCCCGCGGCCTTGGAGAGCTGGTCCACCTTGACCCACCACTGCATCGACAGGCGCGGCTCGATCGGCTCGCCGGAGCGCTCGCTGTGTCCGACGCTGTGCCGGTACGGGCGCACCTCCTTGACGATGCGCCCCTGCTCGGCGAGGGCCTCGCGGATGGCCTTGCGGGCGGCGAACCGGTCGAGACCATCGAATTGCGTTCCGGTGCCGATGATGTGGGCGGTCTCGTCCATGATCGTCGGCATCGGCAGGCCGTGCCGCTGGCCCAGCGCGAAGTCGTTCGGATCGTGTGCGGGGGTGATCTTCACTGCGCCGGAACCGAACTCGGGGTCCACGTAGTCGTCGGCGACCACGGGGATCCGGCGGTCGAGGAACGGGTGCTCGAGGGTGGTGCCCACGAGGGCGCGGTAGCGCTCGTCGTCGGGGTGGACGGCGATCGCGGTGTCGCCCAGCATCGTCTCCAGGCGCGTGGTGGCGCAGACGATGTGGGGCTCATCGTCTTTCAGCGATCCGTACCGGAACGACACGAGCTCGCCGTCGACCTCCTTGTGGTCGACCTCGAGGTCGGAGATGCCCGTCTGCAGCACGGGCGACCAGTTGACCAGCCGCTCCGCGCGGTAGATCAGGCCCGCATCGAAGAGCTGCTTGAAGATCGTCTGGACCGCGCGCGACAAGCCCTCGTCCATGGTGAACCGTTCGCGCGACCAGTCCACGCCCACACCGATGCGACGCATCTGCCCCGTGATGTTGCCGTGGCTGGCCTCCTTGAACGCCCACGCGCGCTCGAGGAACTTCTCGCGCCCGATCTCCCGGCGGCTCGTGCCCTCCGCGGCGAGCTGCTTCTCGACGAGGGACTGCGTGGCGATGCCCGCGTGGTCGGTGCCGGGCAGCCACAGCACCTCGAAACCCTGCATCCGCTTGCGCCGGCACAGTGCGTCGGTGATGGTCTGGTCCAGCGCGTGCCCCAGGTGCAGGCTGCCGGTCACGTTCGGGGGCGGGAGCACCACGGAGAAGGCCGGCTTCGGCGAGGTGTTGTCCGCGGTGAAGTAGCCCGCGTCCACCCAGCCGGCGTAGATGTCCGCCTCTACCGCACCGGGCTCCCAGGTCGCGGGGAGTCGGTCGAGGGCGGTGCTGTGCGGCGAAGTGGTCACCCCACGATTCTAGTCAGCGGATGCCGAGCGCTTCCGCGGGGCTTCGGCGGGTGCGACGCCTCACGCCACGTCGCCCGACGATGCCGCCCAGGTGTTGCAGCGCGCCACCCGGTTGGTCTGGTAGCCGGTGTTCCACCAGCCCTGCGCGTGGGCGCTGGTGCCGTGGGTGCGCGTCTCGCCCGGCGGATCGCCGCGCTCCTGGTCCTCGTAGGCGGTTCGGTAATCGCGCGAGGTGAACTGGCCGCCCGTGTCGCTCACGGACTTCAGGAACAGGCCGGCGAAGCACTGCGCCTGCAGTTCCGTGCGGCGTGACAGTTCCAGCGCCCGGTCGGACGTGCGGCCGTACTGGCGCTCGAGCCGATTGCTGGCCGCCAGGACCCCGGACACCAGCTGCACGTGGTGGCCGTACTCGTGCGCGAACACCGAGAGGTAGATCACCGGCTGGTTCCCGTAGTGCGACACCTGCAGCCCCTGCGGGGGCATGTACAGCGTCTCGTTCGACGGGCAGTAGAACGCGGCGACGTTCTCGGCCTGCAGGTCGACGGTGCCGCACGGCGAGCTCAGCCGCGTCCCCGACGGCACCACCACGGTGGGTTCGCGGTACCGCAGGCCCGTGGCCGTCATCGCCGACTCCCACGCGCGGTCGAGACACGGCGACACGCTGGCGAAGAACCGGGTCCCCGCCGCGCTGTCGGAGGGCCACCCGGTGGCGTTGCACGCCTGCGCCGGCAGGGCGGTGCTCGCGTTCGCGAACAGCGGATTGCCCTGCAGCGCGGCGGTCCCCGACGGGGTCGCGCCGCCGGTTCCCGTCGCACCGCCCGAGGTGGGGGCGCCGTTGGTCGGGCCGGCGAAGGTCGTCCCCGTGGTCGGGGGCGCGGCCTCGGTGCCGGTGCGGGCGCGCAGCAGCACCACCGCGGTCCCGAGGAGCACCGCCACCAGCACCACGATCGTCACGAGCAGGATCGCGATCCATGCGCCACCGCCCTTCGCCGCGGGCGGCGCGGGCGCCCACGCCGGCTGCGGCACCGGCGATCGGTAGGGCGCGGGCGCGGGCATCGACCACTGCCCGTACGGCACGCCCCGCGGCGGAGCCGCGGGTCCGGGCCGGGGCGGCACCGGCCGGTACTGCGGCACCGGCCGAGGAACGGGCGGGACGGGCCGGTACTGAGGCGCGCCGGGGGCCGCCGAGGCGGGGCGTGCCGCGGGTCCGTAGCTCGGCCGGTAGGGCTGGACGGGCGGGCGGGGCGGCACCGTCGGACGGCCGACGCCCGCCGAGATGCGGTAGTGCCCCGAGCTCCCCGAGCCGGAGCCGGGCGGGGCGCCCGGGCCTGCGGCGGCACCGGGACGCGGCCCCGCTGCGCCCAGGCGGCAGGGCCGGGACCGGGCTGCGCCCGACCACCCGGCGGCACCGGCCGGCCGCGGTACGGCCTCGGGTCCTGCGGATTCCCCACGCCTCTCCCCTCCTGACCCCCTGATGTCGGTTACTGTACCCAGACATGTGGGAGGGCTTGGGGAAGCGTGCTCGGATCGTGGCCCGGGCCGCCCTGGCGTTGACGATCGGAGTACTACTCGGCGCGCTCGGAGCGGGGCCGGTGGCCGCCGATCCGAGCGGGGTCACCGTGGACGTCGCACTGGAGCTGCGCGAGGACGGCGCGCTCGCGGTCAGGAGCGTGATCACCGCCCCGTCCGGCCACTCGGTCGCGCAGCGCCTGCCCCTCGACGTGCCCGTCGAGGGCAACCGCACCCAGCACTACACCGTGACCGACGTGCGGGCCGACAACGGCACGGCGGGCGTCCGGGACGGGGCGCTGCAGGTCTCGGCCCCCGGCGGCACCACCACGGTCGAGTACACCGTGCGCGGATCCGTGGAGAACGGTCCCGAGCTCCAGCAGCTCACCTGGCCGCTCGCCGCCGGGTACTCGAGCGACATCGACACGCTGACGGCGCGCTTCGCCTCGCCCACCCCGCAGCCGGATTCCCCGCTGTGCGGCATCGGGCGGGCCGGCGAGCGGCGGCTGTGCACGCTGACCGAGACCGACGCCACGGGTCGGGTCACCATGCGGCAGAACGGACTGCCGCAGGGCCGGGTCGCCGTGTTCACTGTGCTGCTGCCCGCCGGAACCGTCCGTGCGGACGCCCGGTTCACCGCCGCGACGCCGTCCGCGCCCGCCGACCGGAGCACCCCCGGGCTGATCGCGCTCTCGGCGGCCGTCGTAGTCGCCCTCGCCGTCGCCGGGTACGCGATGCTGCGCCGGCGCGCCGACGTGGCCGCCGCGGGGTCCGCCGGCCCCACCGCCGACCTGCTGGTACCGGCGGGTTCGGGCGCGCCGGGCGGCGCCGTCGCGTTCGCCTCGCCCGACGGCGTCCTGCCCGGCCAGATCGGGGCGCTGACCGACGCGCAGGTGCGCCCCTCGGACATCGGGGCGACGGTGCTCGACCTCGCCGTCCGTGGGTACCTCTGGATCGCGGAGCTGCCGAGCGACTTCCAGATCTCCCGGCGGGCACCGCTCGACGACGCGGTGACCTCGGCCGAGCGCGCCGTCGTCGACGCGATCCTGCCCGACGGCGCGGAATCCACCACCACCGGCGAGCTCGCCGGCGGCGCACGCCGGGTCGAGTTCGTCGTCGCCCGCCGGGCGGTGCGGGACGCGGTCACCGCGCGGGGCTGGCGCCGCGGCGGTGATCGCGCGCGCCGCGTCGCCCTCGCCTTCGGCGTCGCCGGAGTGGGCGCGCTCGTGGGGCTCGGCTGCGCGTTCACCGGGACGACGGTGCTCTACGGGCTCGCCGTCGTCGTCCTCGGCCTGGGCCTCGCGGCCGCCGCGCTGATGGTGCCGGACCGCACCGTGTCGGGCAGCCGCCTGGCCGCCGGCCTCGCAGGCATGCGGAGGTACCTCATCGCGACGAACGTCGGGGCGCTCGCTCCGGCCGAGCGCGCGCTGCTCTTCGATCGGGCGCTGCCCTATGCGCACGCCTTCGGGGACCTCAGCACCTGGATCGGCACGTGGGGCGGCACCGTCGACTCCCCGCTGGACTGGTACCGCTCCGCGCACGCAACCCCGTCGCGGGGGTGGCCACCCTCAGTGCCGTGCTCGACGGCATCGCCGCCCGGTCCGCCGCCGCGGAAAACGACTAGCGTCCGCGCCTCGTCCGCCCCAGAATGGGGCGAATGGGACATCTCGAGGCGACGCAGGTGGAGTACTACCTGCCGGACGGCCGGGCGCTGCTCGGCGACGTCTCGTTCCGGATCGGCGACGGTGCCGTCGCAGCGCTCGTCGGCCGCAACGGCGCGGGCAAGACCACGTTGTTGCGCCTGCTGTCCGGCGAGCTGGAGCCGCACGGCGGCGCGGTGAACGCGAGCGGCGGGATCGGCGTCATGCCGCAGTTCATCGGCTCGGTCCGCGACGACCGCACGGTCCGCGACCTGCTGCTCTCCGTCGCGCCGGCGCGGCTGCGGGCGGCGGCGCGCGATCTGGACGCGGTGGAAATGGCGCTCATGGACGACGATGGCGACGCCAACCAGATCCGCTACGCGAACGCGCTGGCGGAGTGGGGCGACGCCGGCGGTTACGCGGCCGAGACGCTGTGGGACGCCTGCACCGTCGCGGCGCTGGGTGTCCCGTACGACCGGGCGCAGTGGCGCGGGTTGACCTCGCTGTCGGGCGGCGAGCAGAAGCGGCTCGCACTGGAGGCGCTGCTCCGCGGCGACGCCGAGGTCCTACTCCTCGACGAGCCCGACAACTACCTCGACGTGCCCGGCAAGGAGTGGTTGGAGGACCAGCTCCGGCAGACGCCGAAAACGGTGCTGTTCGTGAGCCACGACCGGGAACTGCTCGCCCGGGCCGCGACGCGGATCGTCGCCGTCGAGCCCGCACCCGGCGGCTCCGACACGTGGGTGCACGGCGGCGGATTCGCGACGTTCCACGCCGCGCGCGACGAACGCTTCGCCCGGTTCGACGAGCTGCGGCGCCGCTGGGACGAGCGGCACCGGCAGTTGCGGAAGCTGGTCCTCACACTGCGCGACCAGGCGAGGTTCAACGACGGTATGGCGTCGCGGTATCAGGCGGCGCAGACCCGGCTGCGGCGGTTCGAGGAGGCCGGCCCGCCGCCCGAGCCGCCGCGGCGGCAGGAGATCGCGATGCGGCTGCGCGGGGGCCGCACCGGCGTCCGCGCGGTCACGGCGAAGGCCCTCGAGCTGACCGGCCTGATGCGGCCCTTCGATCTCGAGGTGTTCTTCGGTGAGCGGGTGGCGGTCCTCGGTTCCAACGGTTCGGGCAAGTCCCATTTCCTGCGGTTGCTCGCGGGCGAGGACGTGCCGCACACCGGAACCGCGACGCTGGGCGCCCGCGTGGTGCCGGGCCACTTCGCGCAGACGCACGCGCACCCCGAACTGCACGGCCGGACCCTGGTGGACATCCTCCGCTACGACCACGCCGCCGACCTCGCCCGGTCGATGCCGGCGCTGCGGCGGTACGAATTGCACGGCCAGGCCGACCAGCGGTTCGAGAGCCTGTCCGGCGGCCAGCAGGCGCGGTTCCAGGTGCTGCTGCTCGAGTTCGCCGGTACCACGGCCCTGCTGCTCGACGAGCCGACCGACAACCTCGACCTGGAGAGCGCCGAAGCTCTCCAGGAGGCGCTGGAGGCGTACGAGGGGACCGTGCTCGCGGTGACCCACGACCGGTGGTTCGCGCGCTCGTTCGACCGGTTCCTCGTGTTCGGGTCCGACGGTGCCGTCCGCGAGGCGCCGGAGCCCGTCTGGACCGAATCGCGAGTGCAGCGGGCCCGATGACGGAACGACGACGGCCCCGACCTTCCGGTCGGGGCCGTCTCGATGATCGAGTGCGCTAGGCGCTCTTCTCGCGGCGCTCGTGGGAGCGCTTGCGGGGCACGATGGTGGGCAGGACGTTGTCGCGCACCGTCTCCCCCGTCACGACGACCTTCGCCACGTCGTCGCGCGAGGGGATGTCGAACATGACCGGGTTGAGGACCTCTTCCATGATCGCGCGGAGCCCGCGCGCGCCGGTGCCGCGGAGGATGGCCTGGTCGGCGATCGCGCCGAGGGCATCGTCGTCGAACTCGAGCTCCACGCCGTCCATCTCGAACAGGCGCTGGTACTGCTTGACCAGAGCGTTCTTCGGCTCCGAGAGGATCGAGACAAGCGATTCCTTGTCCAGATTGGACACCGAGGCGATGACAGGCAGACGGCCGATGAACTCGGGGATCAGGCCGAACTTGATCAGATCCTCGGGGAGCACGTCGGCGAAGTGGTCGACGGTGTCGACCTCGCTCTTGCTGCGCACCTCGTTGCCGAAGCCCAATCCGCGCTTGCCGATCCGATCCCCCACGACCTTCTCCAGCCCGGCGAACGCCCCCGCCACGATGAACAGCACGTTCGTCGTGTCGATCTGGATGAACTCCTGGTGCGGGTGCTTGCGGCCGCCCTGCGGCGGCACACTGGCCTGCGTACCCTCGAGGATCTTCAGCAGCGCCTGCTGCACGCCCTCACCGGACACGTCGCGGGTGATCGACGGGTTCTCGCTCTTGCGGGCGATCTTGTCGACCTCGTCGATGTAGATGATGCCGGTCTCTGCGCGCTTGACGTCGTAATCGGCCGCCTGGATCAGTTTGAGGAGGATGTTCTCCACGTCCTCACCCACGTAACCGGCCTCGGTGAGCGCCGTCGCGTCGGCGATCGCGAACGGCACGTTGAGCATCTTCGCCAGCGTCTGCGCCAGGTACGTCTTACCGCAGCCGGTGGGGCCGAGCATGAGGATGTTCGACTTCGCCAACTCGACGTTCTCGCCGCGCGCATCCTTGCGCTCGCCCGCCTGGATGCGCTTGTAGTGGTTGTAGACGGCCACCGCGAGATTCCGCTTGGCCGAGTCCTGACCGATGACGTAGTTGTCCAGGAAGTCTCGGATCTCGACCGGCTTGGGCAGCTCGTCCAGCTTCACATCGCTGGACTCGGCGAGCTCCTCCTCGATGATCTCGTTGCAGAGGTCGATGCACTCATCGCAGATGTACACGCCGGGGCCGGCGATCAGCTTCTTGACCTGCTTCTGGCTCTTTCCGCAGAAGGAGCACTTCAACAGGTCTGCGCCGTCTCCGATCCGTGCCATGCGCTGTGTCCTACTTCCCTTGCCGGTGACTCGCCCACTTCGATGTTCGTCCGCGGGCGACGCCTGGTTACGACGGTACCCGCGAACCGAAGTCCCGGCGACCGATATGAATAGCTTGCTGCAGGTGGCTCCGGGGCCGCGGAACCCGCTCACGCGGCGTGTCGCGACCCCCGGACGTCCTGCTCCGAATCGCTCGGACGATTGCTCGAACGAACTACTTCGACGAGGCCTTGCGGTACGGGAACACCGTGTCGACGATGCCGTACTCCTTGGCCTGGTCAGCCGTGAGGATGTTGTCGCGATCGGTGTCCTTGCGAATCGTCTCCACCGACTGTCCGGTGTGGGCCGCGAGGATCTCGTCGAGCTTGAGGCGCACCCGCTCCATCTCGCGGGCCTGGATCTCGAGGTCGGACACCTGGCCGCGCATCGAGCCCCCGTGCGGGGCTGATGGATCAGCACCGTCGAGTTGGGCAGCGCGGCGCGCTTGCCCTTGGTGCCGCCTGCCAGCAGTACCGCCGCAGCCGAGGCCGCGGTGCCGAGCACCACGGTCGCCACGTCGCAGTGCACGTACTGCATCGTGTCGTACACGCCGAGCGCGTCGTACAGGCTGCCGCCCGGCGAGTTGATGTACATCGTGATGTCGCGGTCGGGGTCCATAGACTCGAGCACCAGGATCTGCGACATCACGTTGTTCGCCGTGGCCTCGTTGATCTCCGTGTCGAGGAAGATGATGCGCTCCTCGAACAGCTTGGTGATGGGGCTCTGCACCCGCTCGCCGTTGGCGGTGCGCTCGACGTACTGCGGGATGTGGCGCGCGATCGGGCGCGGCTGGTCGGAGTAGCCGTAGCCGCCCGCGGAACCGCCGGTGTAGCCGTAGGTGGGGTATTCGTACATGCTCGTGGTGTCCCTCTCGCTACTTGACCGCGCTCGCGCGGCTGACGACGTGGTCGACGAAGCCGTATTCCTTGGCCTCGTCCGCGGTGAACCAGTTGTCACGATCGGCGTCGGCCTCGATCTTCTCGATCGGCTGGCCGGTGAACTCTGCGTTGAGGCGGTTCATCTCGACCTTGGTCTTCGAGAACAGCTCGGCCTGGATCGCGATGTCGGCGGCGGTTCCACCGATGCCGGCGGACGGCTGGTGCATCATGATCCGGGCGTGCGGGAGCGCGTAGCGCTTTCCCTTGGTGCCGGCCGCGAGCAGGAACTGCCCCATCGACGCGGCCATGCCCATCGCGTAGGTCGCCACGTCGCAGTTCACGAACTGCATGGTGTCGAAGATCGCCATGCCCGCGGAGATGCTGCCGCCGGGCGAGTTGATGTAGAGGTTGATGTCCTTGTCCGCGTCCTCGGCCGACAGCAGCAGGATCTGCGCGCACAGCTGGTTCGCGATGTCGTCGTTCACCTCGCTACCGAGGAAGATGATGCGCGACTCCAGGAGCCGGTTGTACACCGAATCGTTGAGGTTCAGGCCGGCGACGCCGGTCCGCATGGTGGGGTTGGAGTTCATCCGCTGCTCCCTGCCTTTCTTTGCTGTCATCGACACTAACGAACGCGCCACGACGGAACGTCCCCCGGCACGCTCGGCTCCGCTGAGGGCAGAAACGCCCCGCAGCCGGTCCGGCTGCGGGGCGCTCCCTCGGGTACTACTTCTCGTCGGCCTCGGCCACGATCTCCTCGGCCTCGGCGACCACGCCCTCCTCGGCGGCGGCCTCCTCGGCGAGCTCCTCGCCCGCGTCCTCGCGGTCGAACAGCGCCTTGGTGTCGACCACATTGCCGTCGGCGTCCTTGACGGTGACCTCGAGCACGACGTCCGCGAGACCCTTGCCCCGGCGGACCTCCTGGAACAGCGCCGGCAGCTGGTTCGCCTGCTGGATCTGCTGGATGAACTCGGCGGGCTGCATGCCGTACCGCTGCGACTGGAACACGATGTGCTCCTGCAGCTCCTGCTGGTCGACCTGCACGTCCTGCGCGTCGGCGATCGCGTCCAGCAGCAGCTGCACCTTGACCTGCTTCTCTGCCGACTCGCGCGCCTGGCTCTCGAACTCCTCGCGCGTGGTGCCCTGCGCCTTGAGCGCGGTCTCGAGGAGCTCCTCGTTGTGGCCCACCTGGTGCAGCACGTCGTGCACGTTCGCGTCGGCCTGCTCCTTGACGACGGCCTCGGGCAGCGGCACCTCGACGGACTCGAGCAGCTTGTCGAGCACGGCGTCGCGGATGTCCGCGGCCTGGCCCAGCTTCTTGTTCTGCTCGACGCGGCCGCGCAGGTCCTCGCGGAGCTCCTCGACGGTGTCGAACTCGCTGGCGAGCTGGGCGAACTCGTCGTCCACCTCGGGCAGCTCGCGCTCCTTCACCGAACCGACGGTGACGGTGACCTCGGCCTCCTTACCGGCGTGCTCGCCGGCGACCAGGGTGGTCGGGAAGGTCTTCGAATCGCCGGCCGACAGTCCGACGACGGCCTCGTCCAGCCCATCGATCAGCTGGCCGTTGCCGACCTCGTGCGACAGGCCGGTGGTCTTGGCGTCCTCCACGTCCTGGCCGTCGACGGTGGCCGACAGGTCGATCGTGATGAAGTCGCCGGTCTCGACCGCGCGCTCGACTCCCTTGAGGGTGCCGAAGCGGGCGCGCAGGCCCTCGAGCTGCTCCTCGATGTCCTCGTCCTTCACCTCGAGCGAGGGGACCTCGACCTCGATGGTGGAGTACTCGGGCAGCGTGATCTCGGGACGCACATCGACCTCGGCGGTGAACGAGAAGGTCTCGCCGTACTCGAGCTTGTCGATGTCGATCTCCGGCTGGCCGAGGGCCTTGACCTCGGAGTCCAGCACGGCCTGGCTGTACTTGCCAGGCAGCGCGTCGTTGATCACCTGGGAGAGCACCGCGTCGCGGCCGACGCGCGCCTCGATCAGCTTCGCGGGGGCCTTGCCCTTGCGGAAGCCGGGGATGTTGACCTGCTGCGCGAGCGTCTCGTAGGCGCGATCGAAATCGGGCGCGAGCTCGTCGAAGGGAACCTCGACGCTCAGGCGGACGCGAGTCGGGCTCAGCTGCTCGACGGTGCTCTTCACTCGTTCTCCTCGGGTTGTGATCAGCAGGCACGGCCGCGGTGATGTGCGGTTTCCTGCGGGCAGCACGAGGCCCCGTCGGGCCTACGGCACTCGGACAAGCGTACGCGACGGTGCCGTCTCCCTTCTGCCGGGGAGGCGCCCAGCGGTCACGGCGAGCCCGGTTCGGGCCCGAAGTCGGCCGCACTGACACAGCCGCCGATCGCGCTGCGCCGAGCGCCGCCCGGTTCGTCCCCCGCGCCGCGCCGAAAGGCGACCCCGGCGTTCACTCCCCGTCGTAACGCCGTTCGTGGGACGAGGGCTCGAACGTCCCCACTCGGCGCCGATTCCCCACCGGACGCCGGCTCGTCCCCCGCGCGGCACCGCGTCCCCCACCGCCGGATCCACCGGCGATCGGGTGCCTCGCGAGCGCGGGCGTCCTACGCTGAATCCATGACCGTCCAGCTGCGCGCCATGGAACGTTCGGACCTGCGGTTCGTGCACGGCCTGTTCAACGACCGGGCCGTGATGTCGTACTGGTTCGAGGAGCCGTTCGACGCGCTGGCCGAGCTCGAGGACATCTACGAGCGGCACATCCACGACGAGCGCGAGCGCCGGTTCATAATCGAGAACGACGGCATTCCGGTGGGGCTCGTGGAACTGGTCGAGATCAACTTCATCCACCGGAACTGCGAGTTCCAGATCATCGTCGCTCCCGCGGCGCAGGGCCGCGGTTACGCCGGGACGGCCACCCGGAAGGCGCTCGACTACGCGTTCCGAATCCTCAACCTGCACAAGGTGTACCTGTTCGTGGACGTGGCCAACGAAAAGGCGGCCCACGTCTACGAGAAGCTGGGCTTCGTCCGCGAAGGCGTCCAGCGCGAGCAGTACTTCTCGAACGGCGCGTACCGCGACGCGCACGCGATGGGCCTGCTCCAGCGCGACTTCCTCGCCGCGGACTCCGCCCGCGGGTGACGCCGCCCGCGGGTTATGCCGCCCGGTGCGACGCGGCCCGCGGTGACCGCCGTCTCCGTCCCGAGACCGCTGTGAGCCGAGCCGCCCGCTGCCACTGATGTGACATCGTGCGGCAGCCCGGCGGACCCGCCGCACCGTCGGTAACCATGGGGAATGACCACGATGACGGAGCCCCAGCCCACGAAGCCGCAGCCCCGCCCGATCGTCTCCCGGGACGCCGCGATCGGCCCCGACGCCCGCTTGCCCTGGCTCCTCGCCGGGACCGCCGGCATGGTCGGCGCCGTCGCCTTCCTGCATTCCGCCGGCTATTTCGTGACATTCATGACCGGCAACACCGAGCGCGCCGTCCTCACGTGGTTCAAGGCATCCGACGCGCAGCAGGTCGCCGGAGCGAGCGCGCTGGCCGCGATCGCGCTGATCACCTCGTTCGTGGCCGGCGTAGTGGTCGCGTCGATCTGCCGCCGGTTCTTCTGGCACGGTCACCCCCACGGCCCGACGGTGCTCACCACCGCCGGGCTACTGACCTCCGCCGGCCTTGACTTCTACCTCGACGGATTCGACGAGCCGCAGGTCCGATTCCTGCCGATTCTGATCATCACGTTCTCGCTCGGCGCCCTGAACACGTCGTTCACCAAGAACGGGGAGGTCTCGGTCCCCCTCTCGTATGTGACGGGAACCCTGGTCAAGCTCGGCCAGGGAATCGAACGTCACGCGACCGGCAGCGGCACCGTCTACGACTGGCTCGGCTACGCGCTGCTCTACGCCGGCTTCCTGCTGGGCGCGGCGGTCGGCGGCGTCGTCGGCTCGTTCGTCACCGGGCCGCAGGTGATCCTGGCGGCCGGGCTGCTGTGCGGCGCGGTCACGGTGGTCACGTTCCTGCACTCGGACCGCAAGACCCTGCTCGGCTGACACCCGAGGCCCGATCTCGGCCGCCACACCGGCGACCGGACACCGAAGTCACGAGCGAGTGATCGCAAATCGCATCCACCCCAGCATGATTCGCCGCGCTAGTTAGTCTCGTCGCCGTATCCTTTTCTGCCGTTTCGTCCTAATCTCAGCGACATGACCCCAGGCTTCCCGCCGCCTCCCCGAGTGGCGACCGTCCGCGTTCGACCGCGGCGACGGTGATCGGATGGATCCTCGTAGCGCTCGGCGCCCTCGTGGCGCTCGGCAGCGTCGTCGGCGGAGACGGTTTCAGCGGCCGTATCGCGGGCCTGCTCCGGGCGCGGCCATCGCGGTCGTCGGGGCGATGCTGTTGTGGCGCTTCACCTCCTGGAAGGTCGCGGGACCGGGTGCCGCCCTCGCGCTCGTGCTGAGCATGCTCGTCATGCCGAGCACCCCGAAGGAGCCGACGCCCGCGAGCGGCCTCGTCGGCCCGACGTCGGTCGCGACCGTGACCTCGTCGGCGACGAAGACGGTGACGGTCACCGAGACGACAACCACGGCACCGTCGAGCACCCCGAGCAGCACGGCGCCGCCGACGACGACAGCGGACACGACCTCGGCCACAGTGGTGCCGCCGCCGAATCCCGGCGTCACCGAGACGAACACACGCACTCCCGTGCCCGCGGTCGAACTACCGACCACCACCCGCGGCGGCGGCAGCGCCTACTACCCGAACTGCGATGCGGCGAAGGCTGCCGGAGTGGCTCCGTTGCACCGGGGTGAGCCCGGATATCGCGCCGGCCTGGACCGCGATCGCGACGGCATCGCCTGCGACAGGTAGGCGCCTGCCGCAGGCGCTGATCGCGACAGCAAACAGCGCAGCTATCGCGCGACGCAGCGTGACCTGTGCCACACTGCCTGCCATGACGGCCCGGATCCGAGATTTCCACGACGACGACTTGGACACCATCGTGCGGCTCTGGGAGGCCGCGTACCACCGCGGTACGCCGCCGGTGTACTCGATGGCGGAGGTGATCGCCTCGTGCCAGCAGGACCACGCGATGGTCGCCACCGAGAACGATCAGGTGGTGGCGGTGGCGGTCGGCCGCGCGGCACACGCGCAGGGATGGATCGTGTTCTTCGACGTCGCACCCGACACCGATCCGAACGCCGCGGGCCTGCTCCTCGACGCGCTGGAGCGGCGGATGGCTCCGCTCGGGCTGGGGAAACTCTCGGTCCTCACGTCCGGGGACGACGACGCCTCGGCCGCGCTGTCCGACAACGGGTTCACGGTGCGCGACCCGGTCCGCTACCTGGAGCGGCCGATGCCGGTTCAGCGGCGTGAACTGGACCTGCTCAAGGAGGTCGGCGGCCGCCTGCTGCCGCGCCACCTCTGGGATCGGGTGAGCGGGATGCGGCAGGAGAAGGACATGCTGGAGCAGCGCCTCGTGACGCCGCTCGCCCGCCCGGACATGGCGGAGCGGTTCGGGGTGACGCCGCCGCACGCCGTGATGCTGTTCGGCCCGCCCGGCACGGGCAAGACCACCTTCGCCAAGGCGGTCGCGTCCCGACTGGACTGGCCGTTCGTGGAGCTGTTCCCGTCGCGGCTGGCTGACTCCCCGGGCGGCCTGGCGGGAGCGCTGCGGTCGTCGTTCGAGGCGATCGCCGAGCTCGAGCACGCGGTGGTGTTCATCGACGAGGTCGAGGAGATCGCGTCGCAGCGCCGCGGCGATCCGCCCTCGCCCACGCAGGGCGTGACGAACGAACTGCTCAAGCAGGTCGCTGAGTTCCGCGATCAGGACGGCCGCCTCCTGGTGTGCGCGACGAACTTCGTGCGGTCCCTCGACGACGCGTTCCTGCGGCACGGCCGGTTCGACTACGTGATCCCCATCGGACTTCCGGATGCCGAAGCGCGCACGGCGATCTGGGGCCGATACATCCCCGATACCGTCATCGCGACCATCGACGTCGACGCGCTCACCGAGGCGAGCACGGGGATGACCCCGGCCGATATCGAGTACGCCGCCCGGCGCGCCTCGCAGGACGCGCTCGCCCGGGCTCTCGACGGCGAGGGCACCGCCGAGGACGAGGTGGGCCTGGGCACGGCCGACTACCTCACGGCACTCCGGGCCACCCGGGCGACGGTCTCGCGGGGCGCAGCGGCAGAGTTCTCCGAGGACATCGACACCTACGCCCGGCTGTAGCCGCCCTACGGCGTTCCCCACCGCCACCACCGGCGGCGCGGCGCTGCCGGCGGGACGAGGATCTCCCGGAACCGGGTGGCGAAGCCCGCGATCGCCCGCTGTTCGTCGTCGAGCAGGCGGCGTGTGCCGCTGGACACCTCGATGGTGATCGGCGTGCCGGGGCGCACGTCGAGGGCCTCCCAGCACAGCGAGAGGTTCTGCGCCATCACCCGGCGCTCGCGCACGATCAGATAGATCCGGGACACGTACCGCGTTGTCTCCCAGCGCAACCGTTCGGCACCGTCGGCATCGAGGTATCCCGCCGCGGCGAACTGCTCCAGGTACACAGCCCGACGGTACGCCGTCACCCGCGCGCCCGGGAGGCTTCGCGGGACGGGGTGAGTGACCAGATCGTCACGTAGGCGAGGCCGAAGAACGCCGCCACCGCGACCGCCACCCCCGTCGACTGGACGGAGGAGAAGGGCGAGCTGACCCAGTCGAAGGTCGCGGCGACCACGGCGTCGGGGCGCGTGACCAGGTCCCACGAGTTCCACCGCTGGAACCGCCCGATCACCACGCCGATGGCGCACAGCCCTACCGACAACGCGACCACGAGCCAGCCGAGCGCGGGACGGGAGTCACGCTCGAGCCGGCGGTGCACCAGCAGCATCGACACCACCCCGAGCAGTGTCCCCGTCCACGCCGCGAACCCGTACTGCAGCACGTGCCGCCAGAGCTCGTACCCCTCCCCCAGGTGCACCAGGTCGGTCACCAGGTACGGCGCATTCGGCAGGAACGCGAGCCACCCGACACCCAGCGGCACCAGTGCCCACCGGCTGCGGACCGCGGCGAACCCGACCGCGAACACCACCGGGATCCACGCGAGGAACAGGTTCCAGATGAGGAAGCGGGAGGGGTAGCTCAGCGGTGCGGACGGGTCCGTGGTTCCGAGGACGACGGTGAGGGCGGTGGTCGCCAGGAGCGAGCCGAGCAGGATCACGACGCGTGTCTTGGTCATCGGACCAGAGTGCCAGCGCGCGCGTTCAGGTGCTCGTGTCGCGCTGGCCTGGACCGCCGATCACCCTTCGCCGCGCCGCTGCGGCGCACCCGGCAACGGCAGGCACACGATGCCACTGCGGCATGCCAGAGGGGTGTTACCGAGGGGTGGGGTGAGCACGGTCGGCCCACATCGATCGGAAGTGCACCCCGCGGGGGCGATCGGGCCGACCCCGAACCCCGCGAGCAGGACCTTCGGATCGAACACGCCTTCCGCGTCGAAGCGGAAGTTCATCGTCGGGCGGTAGGGCCCCGGGTCGGGTAGGTCGACGTCCTTCACTGCGCGCGCGAGCCTGCGCAGGAACTCGTGGTAGAGCTCACTGTTGAGGCTGACGGAGAGCAGCGTGGCCGGGTCCGGCGAGATGTCGCCGAGGACACCCGTCCAGGTGACGAGCATGTGGAGGCTCGGCATCACGAAATTCGTCTGATGGAAGAGTCCGACCGTGGCGAACGAGTCCGGTGGCATCGCGACCATCGGGGGCGTCGCGAACACGTGTCGCGACGGCAGGGTCACCCCGATGCACGGCGCACGGTTGAGCCAGACCAGGAATCCGTAGCACGCATTGGCGTTCGACGGTGTACTCAGCTGGTCCATGTAGTCCGCGTCGATGATTCGCTTGCCGTTCCATTGGCCGCGATTGAGCAGCAGAAGCCCCAGACGCGCCATGTCGTTGGGAGGGAGGAACAGGAACGCGAAGCCGTAGGTGTGCCCCGAGCGATCGCGTTGCCAGAAGTAGTCCTCGGCGTCGATCCCCAACGGCGCGAAGAGATACCTTTGCGCGTACTTCTGGATATCCTGTCCCACAGCGCGTTCCAGCACGTGGACGAGGAGATCGGGCCCCCGCTGCGAGTATTCGAAGTACGTGCCGGGCGCGTGTGTCATCGGGAGCGCCAACGCCTGTGCGGGCGTGTTGACATCGGGAACGAGCGCGGTCAGTGCTTCCCCGAGCAGCGACTGTTTCATTCCCGAGGACTGCGTCAACAGATGGCGCACGGTGATCGCCCTGTGCCCCGCGTCCCCTTCGCCCGGCCGGAGGTAGGTGCCGATCGGGGCGTCCAGGTCCAGCAGTCCCTGCGTCCGGGCGACGCCGGCGATCAATGCGAGGACCCCCTTCGTCGAACTCCACAGATTCATCGCGACGTTGCCGCTGGCCCCGTTGAGCGGGCCGGTTCCGATCAGGCAGTTGTTCCGGTACACCTGGATGTTCGTCCGCAGCCTGGACGCACCGAACGCGATCGCGTCGTCGAGCGCGGCCTGGTCGATCTCCACGCGGGACGCTGCGACCCGCCGGGGCGCGGCGTCACCCACGGGGAGCGCACACCGGTCGACCGCCGCACCGGCCGTGGGCGCCCCGAACACTCCACCTCCCAGCGCCAATCCGACCGCAAGGATTCCGCCGACGACCGCGGATCGCACTCGGCGCCGCACCTCAACATCACCCATTAGACTCTCCTGAACTGCAATTTTTTACGGCCACGGATAGAATAATCAGAGTTCTGTCGACCCCGTAAGCTTTCGGGTGAAACACATGGAGGTACCCGTTGCCACCCACCCGTCCCGGACCGGTACCGATCCCGGTCGACCGGCTCCTCACGACGGCGATCTCGGAGTTCGCCCGTTGCGGCTACGCAGCGACGACGATGCAGGCCGTCGCCAAAGCCGCCCGCGTGACCAAGCCGACGCTGTACTCCCGCTTCCGCGACAAGGCGGAGTTGTACGACGCCTGCCTCTCCTGGGAGGCCGATCACGCCATCGAGTTCCTCTTCACCGCCTATGACCGCGCTGAGCATCTACAAGGGCCCGACGAAGGAGCGGCGAACGTGCAGGCCCTGTTTGACTACGCGCGCGCCAGGCCGGACGGGTTCCGACTCCTGGCGGACACCGACCCCAGCAGCCCGGTCTCGACGCACCGCGATCGCGCGATGAACGCCGTCATCAGCCGTCTCGCCAACCGCATCACGCCCACGAAACCCGATGCAGGGGTGGATGAACCGCTGACCGCCCAGATCACCGCCATGGCGGTCGTGGTCGCCCTGGAGGCAGCGCGGAGTCCGTCATCCGCCCCGGGCCGGACCCGGCGACTGCCTCGAACGTCGCGGCCGCCTTCGTCGCGGGCGGCATCCGATCCGCCCTCAAGGCGGCCTCGAGGCGCGACCCGTGAACAGCGACCCACGAGCAACGCCTGGTGCACTACTGGTCGGGATGACAGGATTTGAACCTGCGACCCTCTGCTCCCAAAGCAGATGCGCTACCAAGCTGCGCCACATCCCGTGATCGCCGCGGCGATCAGGTAGAGCGTAGCCGCCTCGGAGATGGACGAGGCCGGCGGCGTACTGTAACACGCCCCGGCCTCTGATTCGGCGAGCGGTTTACAGTCACGCTCGCGAATATGCTCTGAACCATACCACATGGTGCACCTGCTCGACTCTCGAGACCGGAGTCCCCATCCGCACGCCGGCAGACCCCGATCCCGACCCACGCGCCGTAACGGTCCGCCCTCGCCCGGCGATACCCATGAAGAACAGTGACACCCCGATCCGTCGTGCGCGCCATCCGTCCAGGTGCCCGCCCGTCCGCTGCGGTCCCGGCCCGGCGTCCAGCGACGATCCCGACACAGGAGCGAACAGCTTTGCGCTGCGGAACCGTACTCGCCGACCGCTACGAACTCCTCCGGCTCATCGCCACCGGCGGTATGGGTCAGGTGTGGGAGGCGATGGACACCCGGCTCGACCGCCGCGTCGCCATCAAGGTCCTCAAGGCCGAATTCTCGGACGACAAGGAGTTCCTCGCCCGGTTCCGGAACGAGGCCCGCACCACCGCCGCCCTCAACCACCCCGGCATCGCCGGCGTGTACGACTACGGCGAGACCGAGGACCAGTCCGGCGGCGCACCGCTCGCCTACCTGGTGATGGAGCTCGTCAACGGCGAGCCGCTCAACGCCGTCCTGAGCCGCCTCGGCCATCTCAGCCAAGCGCAAGCGCTCGACCTGCTCGAGCAGACCGGCCGCGCGCTCCAGGTGGCCCACACCGCCGGCCTGGTGCACCGCGACGTCAAGCCCGGCAACATCCTCATCACCCCCACCGGACAGGTGAAGATCACCGACTTCGGTATCGCCAAGGCCGTCGACGCCGCACCCGTCACCAAGACCGGCATGGTCGTCGGCACGGCCCAGTACATCTCCCCCGAACAGGCCTCGGGCGAGGACGCCACGCCGGCCTCCGACGTCTACGCCCTCGGCGTCGTCGGCTACGAATGCCTCACCGGGCGGCCGCCCTTCACCGCGGAGAACGCGGTGGCGCTGTGCGTCCAGCACATCCGCCAGGAACCGCCGGCCCTGCCGCCGTGGGTCCCCGGCCCGACCGCCGGCCTCATCACGCGCGCCCTCGCGAAGGATCCGGGCCGCCGGTTCTCCGACGGCGGCGAATTCGCGCAGGCCATCGCCCACACCCGGGGTTCCTCCACGGGCGCGTCCCGCGTGCACCCACCGGCCGCGTACGCACCGACGGTGCGCCGCCCCGCCGGGCCGCGCACGGTCACGCGCCCGGCGACGCCGGCGCCCATCGGATCCAACACGCCGACGCAGCCCCACACCCACGACTCCTCCTCCGGCAGCGACCGGAAGCGGTTCGTCGCCGTCGCTGGAGCGCTTGCAGTCGCCGCGATCGCTCTCGGCGGTGCGGTCGCCGTGAACGGCTCGGGTGGGGACGACGGTACCGCGCCCGCAGCGGGTCCGACGGCCGACAATCCCGGCGCGCTGACCACGACGCGGGCCATGGCCGAGCGCCCGTCCGACCGCATCGCCCCCGCTCCGCTGACGCGACCGACGGACATCCCTCGGACCACGACCACCACCGTGCCGCGGCCCACCAGCACGCCGACCTCGCCGACGAGCACCTCGACGACGCCGACGTCGAGCACCACCACGACCACCACGACGACGCCGACAACGACCACCACGACCACCACGACGACGCCGACGACCACGTCCTCGACCACGACGACCACTGCGTCGTCGTCGAAGCCGGAGGCCGATTCACGCGTCTAGGGACCTGCGCGCTCCCAGGATCACGTGCACGAGGATCCCGACGACCAGCGCCCAGAAGGCGGAGCCGACGCCCGCCACCGTCGTGCCCGACGCTGCGACCACGAACGTGACGGCCGCGGGCACCCGGTCGGCCTCGGAGGCCATCGCCCCGGCGCAGGCGGCGGCGAACGCACCCACGAGCGCGACCCCCGCAACGGCCTGGACCACGCCGTCCGGCGCGGCCAGCACCACGGCGGTCAGCCCGGTACTCAGCACGCCGAGAACGAGGTTCGCCGCCCCGGACGAGACGCCGGCGATCCAGCGCCGCGACGTGTCGGCCCCGGCGTCCGGCCCGGCGGCCAGGGCCGCGCTGATCGCCGCGAGATTGATGGCGTGTCCGCCGAACGGCGCGCCGAGCACGCTGCCGACGCCGGTGACGGTCAGCGACGGACGCCACGGCACCGAATAGCCGTACGAGCCCAGCACCGCAGCGCCCGGGATGTTCTGCGACGCCATGGTCACGATGTACAGCGGCAGCACGATGCCGGTCAGGGCCTGCAGCGTCCAGGCGGGTGTCGTCCACTCGAGATGCGGGACGAGCGCGGCGAACGCGGGCACGGCATCGTCGCGCACCAGGGCGATCGCGATCACCCCGAGCGCGACCAGGAAGGCGAGCGGGACCGCCCACCGCGGGCGGAAGCGCAGCAGCACGAGCCACACCAGCAACACCGGCGCCACGGCCCACGGGTTGCCCGCGAGCGCCGTCACGGGCGCAATGCACAGCGGCAGGAGTACGCCGGCGAGCATGGCCTGTGCGATCGGCGTCGGGATCCGCTGCACCCACCGCGCGAGCGCGGGCCACAGACCCGTCAGAACGAACAGCACGCCGCACACCACGAACGCCCCCACCGCGGCCGGCCAGCCGCCCGCCACCGCGCCCGCGGTCGCGAGCAGCGCGGCGCCCGGGGTCGACCAGGCGCTGATGATCGGCATCCGGTACCGCCAGGACAACAACGCCGACGCCGCACCCATCGTCACGGTGACCGCCAACAGCCCCGACGCCGCCTGCCCCGGCGACGCCCCGACCCCGCGCAGGCCCGCGAGCACCACCGCGAACGCGGACGTGTACCCGACGAGCGCGGTCACGACGCCGGCACCCACCGGCACCATCGTTCCGTTCTCAGAACGTTCCATGAGCAGAACGTATCATGGCGGCATGCCCACCCCGACGTCGGAGCGCGTCTCACCGAACTGCGCCGCGAGCGCGGCCTCAGCCTGTCCGAGCTCGCCCGCCGGGCCGGCGTGGGCAAGGGTTCGCTGTCCGAGATCGAGGCCGGCGGCCGCAATCCCACGATCGAGACCCTCTACGCGCTGTGCGGCCCGCTCGACGTCCCGCTCACGGCGCTCGTCGGCGAGTCCCCCGGGTCCACGGGGTCGGCCCACGGCGGGATGCGCACCGCCCTGCTGTCGGTGCGGCACCTCCCGCGCGTCACCGTCGAGGTCTTCCGCCTCGAGTTCCCCGACGGCGCCGACCACGTCTCCCCGGGCACGGCACGGCGGTCCGCGAGCACCTCACGGTGGTCGATGGTGCCCTCCGGATCGGCCCGGTGGGCCGGGAGATCACGGTCCGGGCGGGCGATTCGCGGTCCTGGACCAGCGACGGCCCGCACCGGTTCGCCACCGTCGACGGTGCCGCCGAGGCGGTCGTGGTGATCACGACGCCCCGGCCGGACGGTCAGTCGCCCGCGAAGGGCCGCACGGCGTCGTTGTAGCGGCGGTCGATGAAGTCCGCGATCCTGGGCGCGCCCTGGATCTGCCCCGCGGCGACGAACGCGTCGGTCAGTTCCTGTTCGGACGCGGCCACGGTGTCGGTGAGCTCGATCGCCACCCGCCGGCTGCGGTCCTCCGCGGCCTTCGCGGCACCCGGGTCGATGGCGATCGCGGCGGCGTACCGCGCCGCCCACTCCGCCCGGTGGGAACGGGCCCACTTGTTGGCCTTCGCGATCCGCACCACCAGCTCGCGCACGGCGGTGTTGCGCTTGGCGTCGGCGAGCGCCTCGATGGACGCGATGCCGAAGCCGTAGCCGTTGAGCAGCCCGGTGCCGACGGCGATGGTCCGCACCGTGGGATCCAGCTGGATCAGGGCGGTGTACGGATCCCAGATCGCCCACGCCGCAACGGCCCCGCTCACGAATGCGGACTGCGCGTCCGCCGGCTGCAGGAACACCGGCTCCACGTCCTCGCCCAGCTCGAGGCCGGCCTTCTTCAATTGCAGCAGCAGGTTGCCGTGCGCCGAACTCCCCTTGGCCACCGCGACCTTCTTGCCACGCAGGTCCGCCACCGAGGCCGGACCGCCCGCGCCGCGCACCACGATCGCATCGCCCGCGGCGTCGTTGGAGTACGCGGAGACCAGGCGCACCTTGGCGTTCGACGCGGCGCCGAAGATCGGCGGCGTGTTGCCCGTGACCGCGAAGTCGATCTTCCCGGCGGTCGCGGCCTCGATCTGCGGCGGTCCGGAGGTGAAGGTGGAGAACTCGACGGCGAACGGCAGACCGTCGAGCTGCCCCGCCGAGCGCAACAGCGTCTCGGTCCCGCCCTTCTGGTCCCCCACGCGCAGCGTGAGCCCGCGCAGTTCCGCGAGGTCGACGGTGCCGTCGGCCACCGTCGCGGTCGCGTCGTCGCGGGAGACGCAGGCGGTGGCGGAGAGCACGACGGCGGCGGCGAGCACTGCGCCCACGAGCCCCGAACGAAGTCGGCGAATCCGTCCGGCGGAAGGAGTTGTCACGGGGTACCTTTCATCAAGTGGTGGGGGGTCAGCCCTCGCCGAGCGCGGCGAGCAGGGTGGAGCGAAGAGCGGCGACGTCGGCGCGCCCGGCACCGAGGCGGGGTTCCGGCACGACGACCTCCTGGGCGATCCGGCCCTCGGCGAGCACGACCACGCGGTCGGCGAGCGCGAGCGCCTCGTCCACGTCGTGGGTCACGACGAGGACCCCGAAACCATGGCGCTCCCACAGGGAGACCAGCAGCCGGTGCATGGCCGCGCGGGTGAGCGCGTCCAGCGCGCCGAACGGCTCGTCGAGCAACAGCAGGCGGGGCTCGGCGACGAGCGCACGGGCGAGCGAGACCCGCTGGGCCTGACCGCCGGACAGCTGTCCCGGCCACGCGCCGCGCTTGTCCGCGAGGCCCACCTCGGCCAGCGTCTCGTCGGCCCGCGCGAGCGCCTCCGCCCGCCCCGCCCGCGACCGGACCAGGCCGTGGGAGACGTTCGCGCGCACCGTCCGCCACGGAAACAGGCGGGGCTCCTGGAAGGCGACGGCCGGCGCACCGTCCGTGCTCACGGTGCCGGCGGACGGTTCGGTGAGGCCGGCCAGCACGCGCAACAGCGTCGACTTGCCGCTACCGCTGCGGCCGATGATCGCGACCACCTCGCCGGGCTCCACCCGGAGCGACGCGCCGCGGAGCACCACGGTGTCACCGTAGGCCACCGTCACGTCCCGCACCTCGCCCGCGGGCTGCGTGGAACGGTCTGCGGTGTACCGGGGTTCGAGGATTGCTGTCATGGTCGTCTCCTGTCGGCGATGGGCTATCGGACCTGGTAGCGGGTGGTGTATTGCTCGAGCGCGCGGACGATCGCGTCGGTGATCAGGCCCAGCGCGGCGTACACGATGAGGCCGAAGAACACGACGTCGGTGCGGAGGAAGTCACGGGCGTTGTTGATCAGGTAGCCCAGGCCCGACGAGGCGGCGATCTGCTCGGCGACGATCAGGCTCAGCCACGCGATGGCCAGCGACTGGCGCAGGCCCACGAGGATCTGCGGCGTGGCACTGGGGATGATCAGCTCGCGGATCGTCTGGATCCTGCTGAACCCCAGCACCCGTGCGTTCTCGACCAGCTTCGGGTCGATCTGCCGGATCGCCGCGGAAGTGTTGAGGTACAGCGGGAAGATCGCGCCGAGGGTGACCAGGAGGATCTTCGGCTGCTCGCCGATGCCGAACCACAGGATGAACAGCGGGATCAGACCGAACAGCGGCAGGGCCCGCACGGCCTGCATGTTCGGGTCGATGATCGCGTCGCCGATGCGGCTGAGCCCCACCAGGAGTCCGAGTCCGACGCCGATCAGCACACCGAGGACGAGCCCGATCGCGACGCGCTGCGCCGACGCCCCGATCGCCGCGGTCAGCTCACCACTGGTGAGCACTCCCCACCCCGCCTCCGCGATCAGTGACGGAGCTGGCAGCTTGTCCTGCGGGATCGCGCCGAGGGCGCTGAACAACTGCCATAGCGCGAGGACGGCGAACGGCGAGGCGATCCGCACCGCGCCGAGCACCCGGCGGCGACGCTGCTCGCGGACAGCGCCGGCCGGCAGGGGCGTGCTGGTGTCGACTTCTGTTGTACTCATAGGGGTTCGATGATGGCGGCGCGCGAGCGCCGGCAGAACCCTTGGACGCAGGGTGACGGAAACCGCTAGAAGGCCCGCGCCCCGCGGTGCTCACGACCATGCCGTGGCCGGTCTCCTGGTGGGTGAACCGGGTGCCGTCGGCGGCGGCCAGGATGGTCCAGCCACGAGCGGTGTACGTCCGGTACTGCAACGTCACGGGATTCGCGACGCCGATGTCGCCGAGCACGTAGGTGAGCACGCCGTCGCTGCCCACGTTGACGCCGTTCGCCGCGTCGCCCGATTCGGTGCGCGGCCCCGGCCGGTCGAACGTCACCTGACATCCCGCGCCGGTCTCGCTCACGCGGCAGCGCGCCCTGCCGCTCGCCGTCTGCAGGAAGGTGTATCCGTTGCCGTTGTCCGCTATCGGGATCGGGCCCGCGTCAGTGGTGCTCGCGGGCGCGCTCGACGTCGCGCTCGGGGTGGTCGACGGTGCCGCCGGCGGCGTCGTGGTGCCGGGCGGGACCGTGGTCACCGTCGGGCCGCCGGGCAGGACGCTGACGCCGAGGTCCGGATTGCCGGACACGGTGGTCGAACACGCCCCGAGCAGCAGCACACCCGCGAGCACCGCCGTCGGAACGAAACGTCGTCGCACGCGCCACCTCCCACTGACTCGACCGACCCCCACCCTACGGACCGGTCCCGTCACTCGCACGGCGCGCGGTACGTGATCTCGATGTTCATCGCATCGGCCCCACGACGGGGCGGCCGTCGGGCCCCGTCAGGACGTGGACGCGGGCGCCGAAGTGCTCGGCGATCGCCTCCGGTGTCAGCACCGCGGCCGGCTCGCCCTCGGCCGCCACCCGGCCGGACGTCAACAGCACCAGCCGGTCGGCGTACTGACCGGCGAGCGTGAGGTCGTGGATGGTGGTGATCACCGTGAGCCCGTCGTCCCGACGCAGTCGGTCCACCAGGTCCATCACCTGCTGTTGGTGGCCGATGTCCAGGGCCGTCGTCGGCTCGTCCAGGAGCAGCACCCGGGCGCGCTGGGCGAGCGCGCGGGCGAGCACCACGCGCTGCCGCTCGCCGCCGGAGAGGTGATCGATCTCGCGGGCCGCGAGCTCGTCGAGGCCGAGCCGCCCGAGGACCTCGCGCACGATCCGGCGGTCCGTTCCGGACTCGCGCCCGAGGTACGGGATGTACGGCGCCCGGCCCAGCAGGGCGTAGTCGAACACCGTCATTCCCGCCGGCAGCGTCGGTGACTGCGGCGCGTACGCGACCAGTCGGGCCCGCTCGCGCGGGCTACGGGCGCGCAGGTCGGCACCGTCGAGGGTGACGGTGCCGCCGCTGCGCACCAGGCCGAGCACGGCGCGCAGCAGCGTCGACTTCCCGGCCCCGTTGGGCCCGATCACCCCGGTCCAGGAGCCCGACGGTGCCGTGACCGTCGCGTCGCGCACGACGGGGCGCCCGTCGAGCGTCACCGTCAGGTCCGAGATCTCCACCGTCACAACGCGCTCCGTCCCCGCACCGCCCGGAGGACCAGCACGAAGAACGGGCCGCCGACGAACGCCGTCACCACTCCGAGCGGCAGTTCCCCCGGCGCGACCGCGGTGCGCGCCAGGACATCGGCGAGGACCAGGAACGCGGCGCCCGCGAGCAGCGACAGCGGCAGCACCGCCCGGTAGGAGGTGCCCGCGAGGCGGCGCACCACGTGCGGCACCACGATCCCCACGAACCCGATCAGGCCGCCCACCGCGACGGCGGTCGCCGTCGCCAGCGACGCGGCGGCCAGCACCAGCACGCGCACCCGGCGGGCGGACAGGCCGAGGGCGACGGCCTCCTCGTCGCCCACGCCGAGCAGGTCCAGGAGCCGGCCGTGCAGCAGCAGGACCACCGTCGAGACCGCGGCGTAGGGCAGCACGGCCAGCAGCTGCGATCCGTCGGCCGCCGCGACGCCGCCCAGTACCCAGGAGTAGATCCGCTGCAGTTCCTGCGCGTCGCGCTGCATGAGGAAGGTCTGCACGGCTCCGAGGAACGCCGAGACCGCGACTCCCGCCAGCAACAGGGTCGCCGTCCCGCCGCCGCCCGCCGCGCTGCCCAGCGCGTACGCGAGCGCGACGCCGGCGAGGGCTCCGGCGAACGCGGCGACGGGCACTGCGGCCGCCGGGTCGCCCGGCCACATCGCGATGGTGGCCGTGGCCCCGACGCCCGCGCCCGCCGCGGCGCCCAGCAGGTAGGGATCGGCGAGCGGGTTGCGGAACACGCCCTGGTACCCGGCCCCGGCGAGCGCGAGCAGGCCGCCCACCATCGCCGCGGCGAGCACGCGCGGCAACCGGATCTCGAGTAGCAGGTTCTTCTCCAGGCGGGTCAGGCCCGAGTCGGTGTGCACGCCCGGGAGGTGGTCGAGCAGTTCCAGCGCGACCGCGCGCGGCGCGACATCGGCGGCGCCCACGAGCAGGCCCGTCGCCATCGCGGCGAGCAGCACCACGACGGCCACCAGCAGCGGGACGGGCCGCAGTCCACTCACGCGGGGAGGCTTCGGGTGGGGAGGCGTCGCGGCGGACGGCGCCGGGCGGGTCGGCGTCACCCGCCCGCCGGGACCTTCTGCGCGGCCTGCGCGACGGCCGCGCCCACCGCGCGGTAGAACTCCGGCAGCCGCGGTCCCCACCGGGACGCCACATCGGCTTCCAGCGCGACGACGGTGCCGTCCCGCACGGCCCGCAGGTCGCGCCACCCCGGCCGCTGGGCGACCACGGCCGCGGACTGACCGCAGCACTGCGCGTCGGCGAGGAGGACGAGCGCCGGATCCGCCTGCAGCAGCGACTCCTCGGACAATCGCGGGTAGCCCGTCCCCGCGCGGTCCGCGGCGTCGGCGATGTTGCGCAGGCCGAACGCCCCGTAGACCTTCCCGATGAACGTGCCGGAGGTCACCGTGTGCAGTTGCGGATCGAGTTCGTGGAAGTAGGTGAGCGGCGTCGCGGTGCGCGGCGCGGACCGGACGGCACCGTCGATGGCGGTCCGCATGCCGGCGATGAGGTCGCGCGCCCGATCGGCGCGGCCTGTGGCCGCCCCGAGGTCGGCGATCTGGTCGTACGCCTCCTCGATGTCCTTCGCCGCGGGCTCGACGAGGATGGGGACCTTCACCTTCTGCAGCGCCTTGACGATGCCCGCCTGATCGTCCGACACGACCACCAGGTCCGGCTCGTAGCCGATCACGGCCTCCGCGTTGGGCGTGAAGCCGGACAGGGCCGTGCGGGGCGCCTCCGCGGGGAAGGTGGACTGGTCGTCGACCGCCACCACCTGCGCGCCGGCGCCGATGGCGAACAGCGTCTCGGTGTGCGTCGGGGCGAGGGACACGATGCGTCGCGGGTGCGCGGGCACGACGACGGTGCCGTTCGCGGCCTCGACGGTGACGGTGCCGCCCCGTCCGGCATCGCCGTCCGAGCCACCGTTCCCGCACCCCGCGAGCACGAGCACCGCCGCGACGGCGGCGGCCGCGGTCCCGCCCAGGCGCATCGTCGTCCTTCCTCCGGTCCTCGGATGCCAGTGTGTCAGAGCCCGTGCTCGTGCAGTCGTGAACCCACTCGCGCCATCCGTCGGCCCTGTGGGGGTCCGACCGGCGATCGCGTCCTTCGCACGGCTGAAGTCGCCCCGCGCGCTCCTCCGCGGACGCTACGATCGACGTATGGCCGGCACGCTCTCCGACGTATTACCTTCGGTCTGTTCGGCATTCGGTATCGCCGGCCCGAATCCGCTCGGTCTGTCCGTGCAGCGCGACGTGGTGCTTCTGCTCATCGACGGCCTCGGTTCCGAGCTGCTCGCGCGGCACGCCGCCGACGCGCCTACCCTCGCCGCGCGGGTCTCCGACACCCTGGACGCCGGCTTCCCCGCCACCACCGCGACCAGCCTCTCGAGCCTGGCGATCGGCGCACCCTGCGCGGCGCACGGCATCGTCGGCTACAGCTTCGGCGTGCCCGACGAGCACGGGCGGCGGCTGTTCAACTCCCTCCGGTGGACGATCGACGGGGCGAGCGGCCCCGACGCCCGGGAATCGCACCCGCCCACCGAGCTGCAGCGCCGGCACAGCAAGCTGGAGACGCTGGCCGCCGCGGGGGCCGAGATCCACTACGTGGTGCCCGCTTACCAGGAGAAGTCCGGCCTCACCCGGGCGGCGTTCCGGGCCCGCGGCGAGCTGCACCCGGCGTCGCACATCGAGGACGTCCGCGGCGGCGTCCTCGACGTCGCCCGGCACGACTCGCCGGACAGACGGTTCGCCTACGCCTACGTCGGCCAGCTGGATGCCGCCGGGCACATCCACGGCCCGGGTCACCCGAATGGCTGACCGTGCTGCGCACCGTCGACGCCCTGGTGGCGAACCTGCTGACCGACCTGCCCGACACCTGCACCCTGCTCGTGACGGCCGATCACGGGATGATCCAGGCCGACTCCCTGGTGAATCTCGACGCACTGCCGGCGTTGCAGCAGGGGGTGCGGATCATCGCCGGGGAGGCCCGGGTGCGGCAGGTGTACCTCGCGCGGGGCACCACGTCGATGATGTGGCGGCGCGCTGGTCGGCCACGCTCGGTGACCACGCGGCCGTCGTCACTCGTGAGCAGGCCCTGGACGAGAACTGGTTCGGGCCGACGCCGCCCAATCCGGTGATCGCGCACCGGATCGGCCATGTCCTGGCGGTGGCCCAGGGGCGATCCGTGCTGGTCACGCCGAGTCAGGAGCCGATGGAATCGCGCATGCTGGGCCATCACGGTGCGTGGACCGTCGACGAGCAGGCCATCCCGCTGATCGTGTCCTGACGGTGCCGGCGCACGATCGGTCGCGCGCCACGGCGACGCCCTTGGCGTTTTGCCCGGCTCCGAACGCGTAGAATGCCGTACAACCAGTACGACAACTCGGGGTGAAGACGGTAGCCCTGCGTGCCGATCAACAGGGTGGTGCCGACCATCGTTACCAGAGAAGCAACGGTCGCCGCGCCGCGCGAGGCGAGGCGGGGCGGGCGCAGACAGCGGACCTCACGCGCGTCCTCCTGTTCCTCGGGGTGGTGATCGCGCACTGCGTGACCACGATCAACTACACGCCGGACATCATCCAGCAGACCGGACTGATCTCGGTCCTCCTGCACCTGACGCGGTACGGGTTCGTGGCGGTGACGCTGTTCGTACTCGTTCTCAGCATGCGCGGGCGCACGATGACGGCGCGCGAGTTCTGGCGCAAGCGCTTCGGGCTGATCGTCGGCCCGTACCTCGTGTGGACCCTCACCTACTCCATCACCGACCATCTGCTGAACCCCGCGAATCCGTTCCCGTCGATCGGGCAGTGGTTCGCCGATCTGGCGCGCACCACCTTCACCGGCGACGCGAAGTACCAGCTGTACTTCCTGCTCATCTCGATGCAGATCTACCTGTTCTTCCCCGCGCTGTCGCGGCTGATGGACCGCACGGCGGCGCACCCGTGGCGCGTGCTGTTCGGCGCCGGAGCGATCCAGCTGGCGATGTTCGCGCTGTACCAGTACACGCCGCGCCCGGCGAGCCAGCCGTGGGCCAACATGTACGGCCACCTGTGGAAGCTGCTGCCGATGTACGCCCTGTTCGTCGCGATCGGCATGCTCGCCGCCCGGCATCACGACGCCGTGTCGTCCTGGCTGCGCGCGCACGCCGTGCCGGTGATCGGCGTGAGCCTCGTGGCGTCGGCGTTCAGCGTGGTCGCGTACCTGCGGGCCACCGACCCCGGCGTGGTCCCGGAGACCGCGACCGCCGCGTGGAACCCCCTGTACCTGCCGTGGTACCTGGCCGGCACCGTCCTGCTGTGGCTGTTCGCCATGAAGTGGGACGACCTGCGCGCGTCCGGTCGCCGGGTGGGCGAGCGCGCCGTCTCCTATGCGACGGTGCGCGCGTTCGGCGTGTTCGCGGCGCATCCGCTGATGCTCGACATTCTCGGCCGGTACGGGTTCTTCGACCTGCTCACCGACCGGATCCCGTCCACGACCGTGCGCACCGCGACGCTGTCCGTGGTGGTCCTGATCCTGTCGCTGCTGTTCGTGGACCTGATCCTGCGCACGCCGATCAGCCGGTGGGTAGTGGCGCGCGACCGGATCCCCGTGGGGAAGCCGTCCGCCTGAGGTTCCGCCCTCCGGGGCGTCAGCGCCGCGGCGCGCGATCGGCTGCAAGCCAGATGTCGTCGGCCGGCACGCCCGGGGTGCCCGTCTGCAGGCGGTGGATCGCCTCCGCACGGAGCGCATGATAGAGCCCCTCGCTGCGCATCCGCTGGTCCACGTACAGCAGGGTGCTCACGCCGGCGCTGAAGGGCGCCGTCACCATCAACGCGATCGCGCTGCCCACCGTCGAGACCGCGAGCGAGCCGGTCGACGCGCCGACGAGGGTGTCGGCGGGAACCCCACCGTCGATCGCCAGACCGCCGACGGCGAACGGACCCGACACGATCGAGGACACGACGCCCACGATCACCGCGGTGAGCAGCAGGATCCCGAGTAGACGCCAGTACCCGCGCCGCTGCAGGTCGAACGCGCGGCGCAGGGCCGCGATCGGGCCGAGCCGCTCGAGCACCACAGCCTGGAACGACAGCGAGAACGCGGGCATCAGTGCGATACCTGCGACGATGAGGAGCAGGAAGAGGCCCACCGCCGCGATGACGGTGCCGACCACCAGGCCGGTGTTGTCGTCGATGCTGCTCAGCGTGACGCCGAGCGCGCCACCCACGATCAGCGCCGCAGGGATGAGTAAGAACAGGGTCTGCAGGATGCTCAGGCCGATCAGCGCGGGAATCCGGGGCGCGACGGCGCGCATCGCCTGCCCGGCCCCCACGCGCTCGCCGAGCACCGACCTGGCCACAGTGGCCGTGAGCAGACCCATGAGCAGCATCGTCACGACCCCTGCGGCCAGCGCGAAGCCCATGCTGAGGGCGGTCGACCAGCCCAGGGCGGCGAAGAACTCGGCGTCGTCGGCCTCCGGATCGGTCGGCATCCGCGTGAGGGGGACCTGCGCCACGAACGTGAGCAGCTGGGTGACGACGACGAAGACCACCGTGAACCCGACCATGATGGCCGGATTCGCGCGGATCGCCGCGAACGCGCCGTTGTAGATCGCGCCCAGCTCGAGCGGCCGGATCGGCACGATCCCGACCTTCACCTCCGGGGCCGGCACACCCCAGCCCGGTCCCGGGGGCACCGCGCCGTGCGGGCCGGGCCAGGCCTGGAACGGGCCCGGTTGCGAATACCCCGACTGCGGGTAGCCCGGCTGCGACGATCCGGGCGGTGGGTACGCAAGTGGGCCGTAGCCGTACTGCGGGTAGTTCTGCCGCGGCGGATGCCCGCCCGGCGATCCTCCCCGGCCCTCGGCCGGTTCCTGCGCGGGCGTCTCACCGTCACCGTCGGTAGTCACACTGTTATCTTGCATCGCGCATGCGCCCACCACAACTTCGTTCATGTGCAGTCGGGACATCGTTGTTATTGAGGCGGCAATGATCGTTGACCGGTGAGCCGCGACATCGTTGACAACGAGCGCCTCGATGATCGGCGCATGGCACCGCCAGTCAACCAACACCGGCGACTGCCCCCAGAACGCACTGAGTCGGGTCACCGTTCGTCAACAATGACCCGACTCAGGACACTGAGCGGGCGACGGGAATCGAACCCGCGTAGCTAGTTTGGAAGTTCGGCGCGCTGCTGAATCATGCGGTGCAGGACCTGATTCTTCGTGCTCGGTTGACCTCGTGGAGCTGTCTGTACGGGGATCTCGTACACGGCGTCGTACATGGCCAAGAACAAACGGCACGGCTGTACCAGGACGGGAGGCCGGCCACGCGCCGGTGCGCGAGCGACGAAGGAGCGGAGCGCAGACCGGCGTAGGGGCCGAGACCCCGTCCCTGCTCGATTACTACGCGAACTCTGTAAACGTCGGTCTTCTCGGAGGTCTAATCGGCCCACGATTCGATGTTCGCGATGCAGGTTCGTCGGGGTGGTCGCGATGATCCCCATCTCGGACTCTGCTCGGCAGGACATCTGGAGGGCACGGAACTTCCAGCGGATGAAGTCGAGCCTCGAGCGGGTCAGGAAGTGCGGCGTCGTGTGCTGCCACAAGGATGGCGTCTCGTTGTCCGTGTCGGAGGATGCGTCTGGCGCCAGGAAGGCTCGGTTCGGAAATCTGTACACCTGCGGGTCGGTGTGGTCTTGCTATCGCTGCTCGTACGTCGTCGCTCGGACTCGCGGGGATGAGTTGGCTGAGGCGATTCGGGCGTATCGGGTCTTGACCGGTGGAGACGTGGTCTTCGTGACACTGACTGCGGCACACGGTCCTACTGATCGCTTGGTTGACCTCTGGAATGGGGTCACAGAGGCGTACCGACACCTGGTCAATTCTCGGACTTTCAAATCAATGCGCGGCACCTTGTCTCCGGACGCCGATGGTGGCTACGCCTCCGATGGGTTGATAGATGGCTACATCAAGGCGACCGAGGCTACACACGGTGAAAACGGGTGGCACCCGCATCTACATCTACTGTTCTTTGTTCAGGATTCTTGGGAATTCATGAAGCAATTCTCGATGTTGCGACGTCTATGGTCACGGGCGCTGGCGAAGCAGGACATGCGTATGTCCAAGCGCGGACAGAAGGTGAAGCTGGTCTTCGATGATCAGATCGACGTGCTCGCGCAGTACATAGGCAAGGGTGCGCACGCCTGGGGCGCAGCGGATGAGATCACGGGCGGGATGAGGAAGAACGGCAAGAACGGTCGTACTCCTATGGAGATTCTGCACGGTCTGGTTCACGGGGAGGCTGAGCCGGGTGATCTGAAGCTGTGGCACGAGTGGGAACAGGTGTCGAAGGGAAGACGGCAGCTGGTGCACTCACGGTTCGGTGATCTGTGGCCGCTTCTCGCTGTGACGAGTCGTACGGATGAAGAGATCGCCATAGCCGTCGGTGACGAATTGGATCAGCAGGAACCGCGCCCCGACGAGCGGATTCTTGGATACGTTCCATCAGAGATGTGGAGCGTGGTTCTACGATATCGCCGCACCGCGGTATTGGAGATGCTTGAAATTCTGGAGATTATCGACTCCTCCGCCGAATGTGAGGCGCTACAGGACTTCGAGGACCGGTTGGGTGTACCGGTATTCGCGAAAGCGGATCTGGTTCATAATTCTTCGTGAAAACCGGTGGTGGATTGCTGCGAGAAGATATGTCAATAGGCGCGAATATTTGCTATTCTAATCAGCGCGCGAAAGATATTCGCAGCAGAATGGAGAATTGACAATGGCGACTCGTATCAGTTCTTTCCGAGTTGATCTCGACGGCGTCAAGACACTGGTTACCGGAGTGTCCAGGGTCGATGACGTGGAGTACACGCCGGACGGCGAGAGGCGAAGGACTGAGGTCAGGGACGCGTCGGGCGTGCAGAAGGTGGATGAGTTCGGCGAGCCGATCTGGGTGCAGAAGATGGAGACGATCAACGGGCGCGAGGTTCCTGTCTGGAAGATCGACATCTTGATGAAGTACAAGGAACACGGTGTCACCTACTCGGATACGTACGGCATCAAGGTGCCCTACGACGGCGACGCGGAAGTTCTGGAGGATCGTGATGTGCGTTTCGAGAACCTGCGTGTCGGCCAGTTCAACGGGAACTTCACGTTCAAGGCGACAGCCGTCGAACTGGTTCAGCCGGCGTCGCGACCGTCCGTAAAGCCGGAGGTGAAGCCCAATGCCTGATCTGGTCATCACCGAGCGTCCTGACTGGGTTCCGGACTTTGTCGGCGTCGAGCAGGACAGGGACGTCTTCGCCTTATCGATGGAGCGACCAGGCAAGTCCCTCGATTCGGCGTTCCTGTCCGGCTTCCGGCTCGGACTCCTCGCTGGTCGAGTGTCGGCTACCACGAATCAAGCGCGATGAGTCTCGCAGAGCTGCGACAGAAGGCTCCGGATCGGGTCTGGTTCGGCGGCGCTGCAGCATTGGTCCTCGTAGTCCTACTGTTCTTCACCGCTGGATCCTGCTCCGGTAGCGACAGTGCGAAGCCTGCTGCCTTGGCTGACGACCAGGTCCAGGTGACCCCGGGGAAACTGACAGGAATCCCGCTGTGCACGGAAACTCGGAATGGTTCCACTAGAGACACGTACACCGTGCGCGGCGCCCAGTCGTTCCAGGTGAGCACGTGCTTCGCGGTCGGGACCTTCCGGCTCATCGATCTCATGAGCGCAGCCCTGCCGTCGATCCCGGCGAAGACAAACCGGGTGCTGGTCCACTCACCGGGTGTCGATGGGTGGTCCGTCTGCGCGCTGCCGGCCAACGTCTACGGCGTCCAATTCGAAACCAATTTGCTCAACTGCACAGGAGGCTTGAAATGATCGACGGCGGAGTGTTCTTCATCTTGGCACTGCTGAGTATCTGGAAGTTCGAGTGCGACATGAGAGACGCGGGGATCCGATGAGACGTGACCGCGTTCTCACTGTCGAGCAGGGGCAGGAGGAGACCGTCGTTGAGCGGACTCTGCGGACATACCCACTCGCGATCCTCGGATCGGCACTCGCCGCACTGTGGTGCCTGTACTGCTGGACGATAGGCGATCTGCTCGGTATGAGTATCGCGCTGCTGTCGATAGCTGTTGTGTTGGTGGTGGCGTCATACGTCGATCCGATGCTCCAGATCGTGCTTCGATGGTCCTCGGTGGCCAGGGATTTTGGCCTGGTCGCCAGCTTCACTGGAGTTCCGGATCTGCATTGGTGGGCTCTTCGGAGATCGACTGTAGGGCTTAGGTTTCGGATCTCAGGTCTGGCATTCGAGCCGGACGATGTGATCGCCCTCGAGGATCGGATCGCCAAGGGGTTCGGCTATGCATCGGGACTGGTCGAGGAATGCACCGGCACGGTCAGGAAGTCGCGGCGGGGCTACCAGATTTCCCTGTCGCGGTTCGACGGTCTGCTGGAGGCATTCCCGCTGGGCGAGCGTCAGGTCGGCTACTCGATCAACGACACACCTCTGGTCATTGGCCGAGGGAAGAACATGCAGGTGATCGAGTGGAACCCGCTGGAGACAGCAGGACACCTGATCCTGCAGGGCGAAACACGCTCCGGTAAGTCGGTGCTCACCTACAGCTTGCTTGCCCAACTCGCGCCGATGGTTGATGTCGTCGTCAGAGGGATCGATCCGACCGGCATTCTCGCGAAGCCCTGGAAGCAGGGGCGGTGGGTCACTGGCACGCGAGACATGACCCGTGTCGCAGAGCTGCTCGAGGAAGAGGTCGAGGAGATGGATTGCCGTAACGCAGAACTCGCCGTGCGCGGCTGGGACAAGATCACGCAGGTATCGCAGATGGAACCCCTTCGCGTCATCGTGCTCGAGGAGTACGCCGCGATCATGGAAGCCGCGGGGAACGAGGACTCCAAGGAAGGGCGGCAGCGCGCGGATCGGGTCAAGCCGCGAATCGAATCGGCAGTAGCGCGTCTCGTCGCCGAGGGGGCCAAGGCGGGTATGAGGGTATTCCTACTCACCCAGCGAGCCAGCTCGAACGTGATCAACACCGATGCCCGGGGCAACTTCGCGATCAGGATCACGCTGCGGGTCGGCAGTCGGGAGGCGGTCAAGATGCTCCACGACGGCCTCGATGAGTCCTGGCTCAAGACGATCCAGCAGTACAAGAACGGCGTCGGCATCGTGGATCTCCCCGGCGAGAAGATCCAGAAGTTTCGAGCCGTCTACATCGGTGACGCCGAGTACGACAGGTACCTGGTCGCAGTCGGCGTCGGCCGAGATCTCGCTCTTTCCAGGGGTGGAGTGTTGGCGGAGCTACGCCGATGACCGCATCCCCATACACCGTCGCCGATGCGGCATCGATGCTCGGTGTCGCCGCGTCCACGATGTACCGGTGGATTCATCGAGGCACGGTCGCTGTTCTCCAGTCTCCCGGTGGCCAACTGCTGGTGCCGGCCAGCGAGATCGATCGTCTCAGGGACCTCGTTCCCGACGAATTGCGAAGCGACTCCGAGAACGTCGTGGAGTGTGGCTGCTTCGGGGACAAGACTCGGCATCGAGGCTCGGCCACGTAACGGGCAGGCGGGTGCCCTGCGCGCGGGGTCGAGACCCTCGCGGGGATGACGACTTCAAGCCTGATCCCCGGCGGGACTGCATCGTCGTCCCAGCGATAGCGCGCTCCCACCCGTCTGACAGCGATGAACATCTCTGATCTGCGAAGACCCCGATCGATGCGACTGTTATCGTTGTCGGCGAAATCGGACTAGGAGGGGTAGCCGTGGACCAATCACCGTGGGCGAGACCAGGGAACGGGCAGAACGAGGGGCGCCAGGTTCCAGAGCAGTTCGGTCACGCACCGCATGGATACCCGATACAAGGGGGCGTGCCGGGAACTCCGAATCCGATGCTTCCCAACGGCTCCGGTGGACCGCCTCCGAATGGGTTCTTCTCAGGTCCGAACCAAACGAGGAACCTACTGCTCGTTGCCGGAGCGGTGGTACTGCTCGTCGCAATCGTGATTGCATCGGTAGTGGTGTTCGCGGATGGGGAACCGGATTCTCCCGCCGCTGATCCGAGCGGCACCGCCACCATGACTGCGACGACGTCCAGCAGACCTGCAAGATTCGACGCGACCCTCATCGACGGTCTGGAAGACACTCCAAGTCTGTACGACTTCGGTAGAGAAGTGGGGTCCGCGCGACTTCCTGAACAGGGCCTGGCGTTCAAGGTCGGCCTGATTAATTGCGCGGTCCATCTGCCCTACTATCCAGGTAGCACGGTGTCCTACTACAAGGACGTAGAGGTTGCATGTGTCGACATGAACAACTACGTGCGTGGTACGGGTAATCCCACCTCCGGCTATGGATGGACCGGGTTGACGATCGATCAGGCCCCATCGAAGTACGCGATATCGGACAGTATCGAAGGAGAGGCGGTCGGGCCCTACGGGGCAGGTGCGGGGAGGCTGTTGGAACAGGGAAAGAGAATCACGTTTAATACCGCGAAGAAGAATACTCCAGAACGCCTAGTGACCTGCGGTAGTCTTCAGTCTAACGCGTTAGTTTGTGTGAATCGCGGGACTGGACATGGTTTTTGGTGGCTGGGTGACGATATTCAGACCTGGTGAGCGGTGAGTCCACCTGACGTCTGAATATTTCGGGCGACGAGATCTATACGTCGAATCCGTGTTCTGCGTTCAGCGGGGAAATGAGGGCCCACTACGGCTACTCGTAGCGACTCTAATTCGAGAAAAGAGAACCCCGAGGAGAGCCATCTCCTCGGGGTTCTACTTTGCTGTTCTTTGCCACCCCTCGAATCCTGGACTCGAAAGAAGAACGAAAACGACTATATCAGAGTCCGCGCTTCATTCCAGACTTGCGTTAGCGAACCTCCGGATGTTTTGAAACGGCGGCCTCGTATTTCCATTCCAAGATCTCCATTGGATGGTCGAATATCGAAACTGCGTCGTCCGTACTCTGAGCTGTATCCCGTGATTTGATCAGCTCGAAGAACGAACCCGACAACGGTTGTGACCAAGAGGCCCCCCACTAGGAGATCCGGATTCTTAACAGGCCACCACTGCCGGATCGCATCATCATCCTGCCAATCTGTGTCCCCGGCGATTCGCACGACCAACGTCGGCTGCAACACCTCTGTGACGTATGGAATCGCCTCGAGGCGTAGAGCCTCTTCTTCGGGAACCCCACTCGAACGCTTTCCGAGCTTGGCTACATCTCGGACGACGCCCGCCTCGACTAGTCGCGGCATCACCGTGTGTCCGACATCGAGTCTCGCTGCCAGCTCCCGGAGGGACACAAAGGACTCCATGTACTGATCGTACTGCATCGTCCACATGCTCGTGCGCATTGGTTGACGCATGCGTCTTCCAACGAGTAGAGTCGCTCTCGAACGTTCGCAGTGGATGTTCACGCCACCCTCCGAGAGGACTCAGATGCACCCCGATGACCTACTGGACGCCACCGCAGTGGCGAATCGTCTCAGCATGTCCCCCACGACCGTTCACCGTCTGGCGTGCGCGGGCGAGCTCACGTTCGTGCAGATCCGCGGTAAGCGTCGATTCAGCTCGCGCGCGGTAGAGCGATTCTTGTCTCGGCAGACGCGAACGGCGACCTCGGAGCGTCCCGAAGATCCGTGGGCCGACTATCTCGGCAACATCGACCGGGGGTAGTGCATGCCCTCCAAGATGCACAACGATCGCTGGCGAGCCCGGGCCTTTATCAAGGTTCCGGGCTCGCCCGGTGTCTACAGGGAGCGCACGAAGGTGTTCGACCTCAAACGGGACGCACTCGCCTGGGAGGTCGCCAACCGTCGGAAGCCGGTGGATCTCGGACGCACTATCACTCTGGCGACCTTGCTGGATCTGCACCGGTCGGACATCGTCTACGGGCTCTCCGCCGGCTCCCGCGCCGTGTTCGCAGCCAACGTGAACCAGCGCCTCCTGCCTTGGTTCGGCGACACTGTCCTGGCGGACATCACTCCGCTGGAGCTCCAGCGAGCCCAGGCAGCGTGGGCCGAGACCGGATCCGCTCCCACGACGATTCGCAACACTCGCGGCACGCTGGCACGGATCTTCCGGCACGCCGCACTGATTGGAATCACTGAGAAGAACCCTGTCACCGAGGTTGCCGCACCTCGGGGGCAGTCAGCTCGCACCGTGCCCGCATATGCCGAGATGGAGCTGGCCGCACTGTTGAGCCGAATCGACAGCGTTGCATTGAGGTGCTACGCCCACACTGCCGCACGTACAGGACTGAGGCCAGCCGAGCTTTCAGCACTGTCTCCAGACGCCGTGGACCTCTCCGCCAAGCGGATCACCGTCTGTCGGGCGTACTCCGGGTCCGGCCGACAGCGGGAACTCACCTCCACGAAGAATCGATGCACCCGCACGGTGCCGATCGCCCTCGACCTGGTCAACGATCTACGCCAGCTTCGGGACACCGCAGAAGGCGACTTCCTGTTTCTCGATGAGCGTGCCGAGCCCGTGAACCATCAGCTGTATCTCCGTCGTCACGGATGGACCCGGCTCAGCCGAGGGCGCGACTTCTACGACCTTCGAGCCACAGCGATCGTCACCTGGCTCCGAGCAGGCATTCCTGTTCACGTGGTCCGGGACTGGGCCGGACACTCGACTCTCTCCGTCACTTCACGCTATGCCCGCGCCGCCGGCACCGACGACGCTGACGCCGCTGCGGCGCTCGACTCGTACATCGCTCGTACAGGGGGCTCCGATGCGGCCTGACCAGAAAAATAGAAACCCACAGCCTGAGCTGCGGGAATCTGGTGGAGCGGGCGACGGGAATCGAACCCGCGTAGCTAGTTTGGAAGACTAGGGCTCTACCATTGAGCTACGCCCGCGCACGCCTTGCGACGCTCGGAACATGTTACGGCATCCATCCGCCGGCGGCGAAACGGACCGGTGATGGTTCGTCCCCGACCGAACCTTTCCGGCACCAGGGTGGTATCATGCCGAACACCACCACAGCCCCGTCGCAGAGCAGACGCACCGTCGCGCTGCTGGCGCTCTCGCTCGCCTTCGGGCTGATCCAGTTCGACGCCACGGTCGTGAACGTCGTGCTGGGCAGCATGTCCCGCGATCTCGGCGGTGGACTCGGCACCGCGCAGTGGGCGGTCGACGGGTACGCGATCCCGTTCGCAGCTCTGATGCTCGCGGCCGGTCCAGCGGCCGATGGGTTCGGTCGCCGCCGGGTGTGCATGCTCGGATTCGCCGTCTTCGCGGCCGCGACGGCCGGCTGCGCCGTCGCTCCCGACTGGACGACTCTGCTGGCCTGCCGCGCCCTACAGGGTGTCGCCGCCGCAATGATCCTGCCGAGCTCGCTGGCGATGATCGGAGACCTCTACCCGTCCCCGTCGGAACGCGCACGGGCACTGGGCGTCTGGGGCGGGATCGCGAGCGCGGGGTTCGCCGCAGGGCCGCCGGAGGGCGGGCTGCTCGCCGCGGGGTCGGGCTGGCGCGCCGCGTTCTGGGTGGGCGTCCCGATCGCCCTCGTAGCCGGCGCCGCGCTGCACCGCACCGTCCCCCGCTCACCCAGCCAGCCCCGCCCGATCGACTACCGCGGCGCGACGTTCGGCGCGGCGGGGCTCGCGCTCGGCACGGCCGCCCTCATCGAACTCGGCCAGGGACGAGGCACCGTCGCCCTCACCTACGGCGCTGCGGCGCTCGGCGCGACCACGGCGTTCATCCGGTCTCAGCGCAACGGGCCGCATCCGATGATTCCGCCGGGCCTGATGGGGCGCGGGCCGTTCCGGGCCGCGGTGACCACCGGGCTGGTGTTCAATCTGGCGCTCTACGGCGCCCTTCTGGTGGTGGCGCTGGCCCTGCAGGACCTGCACGGCTTCACCGTCCTGGAAACCGGCATGGCCCTTCTGCCGATGACTGTCGTGATCGCCGCGGGCTCCATCATCAGCGGATTCCTCACCGCGCGTACGGGACCGCGTCCGCCGATGATCGCCGGGTTCGCCGCCGCCGCAGGCGGCGCTGTCGTGGTGGCCGCGGGCGCCCACCACCCGGCGGCGATCACGGCCGGGCTGTGCCTGATCGGGGCGGCATCCTTGGCCATGCCCGCCATGACGTCCGTCGCGCTGGCCGCCGCACCGGCCGAGCACGCAGGCCTCGCGGGCGCCGTGCTCAACTGCGCCCGGCAGGCCGGCGGAGCGCTCGGGGTCGCCGCTGCCGGTGCGATCTACAGCGCCGCGGGGCGATCAGGGCCGGCACTCACCCTCACGTTCGTCATCGTCGCGGCCATACTCGTCGTAGGCGTCCGCACCAGCATCGGCGCCACCACTGTTCCGGAGGAGGTGCCCTGCGATGCCGGGTGATGCGGATGTCGCCGCCGTCGCGGAGCTCTTCGCCGACCGCGCGCGCAGCCGGATCCTGCTGTCCTTGCTGGGCGGTCGCGAGCTCGCGGCCGGGGTCCTGGCCGACGAGGCCGGGATCTCTCGTTCCACCGCGAGCGCCCACCTCCGCAAGCTGGTCGACGGCGGCCTGCTCGCGGTCCGCGCCGACGGGCGGCACCGGTGGTATCGGATCTCCGACCCTGCGGTGGCCGACGTCGCCGAGCGGCTCGCCTCGCTCGCCCCGCCCCAGCCTGTGACCTCGCTCAAAGCCAGTACCCGGGCAGCCCGGATGCGCACCGCGCGCACCTGCTACGACCACCTCGCGGGGCGCCGGGCGTCGCGGTCATGGCGGCCCTCCTCGACAACGGCCATCTCACCGGCGGCGACGGGCATCTTCACGACGGCGGTGCGGACCGCCCCGCCTCGGCGGGACGCGACCTCGATTATCTGCTCACCGCGGACGGGCTCGCCTTCCTCGCGGACCTGGGCGTCACGCTGCCCGACGGTGCCTCCCCCGCGGTCCGGTACTGCATCGACTGGACCGAGACCAGGCACCACCTGGCGGGACCGGCCGGCCGCGCGGTCTGCGAACGCTTCCTCTCCGCGGGCTGGGCGGAGCGCCTGCCGACCCATCGCGCCCTGCGCGTGACGCCCGCGGGCGTCCGCGTTCTGGACAGCCGGTTCGGTATCGAGTGGCCGGCCTGACCGAGACGGGCGGTCCGGCAGTGCCCGCGGTGAGCGGCGAATACCCTGAGTGGATGACCGAACCCCTCCTGATCGAGCGCGACGGCCCCGTCGTCACCTGGACCCTGAACGACCCCGCCGCGCGCAACCCGGTCTCCGACGACGCGATGATCGAGGCGATCGAGCGCGCGGTGGACGAGGTGAACCACGACGACGAGGTGCGCGTGGCGATCCTCACCGGCGCCGGTTCGGCGTTCAGCTCCGGCGGCAACGTCAAGCACATGCGCGATAAGGAAGGCATGTTCGGCGGCACCGCGGCGCAGCAGCGACAGGGCTACCGCCATGGCATCCAACGGATTCCGCGCGCCCTGTACCACTGCGAGGTGCCCACCGTCGCGGCGGTCAACGGTCCGGCGATCGGCGCGGGCTGCGACCTGGCGATGATGTGCGACCTGCGCGTGGCCTCCACGAGGGCCCTCTTCGCGGAGAGCTTCGTCAAGGTGGGCCTCATTCCCGGCGACGGCGGTGCGTGGCTGCTCCCGCGGATCGTCGGCATGGCGCGCGCGACCGAAATGGCCCTCACCGGCGACGCCGTGGACGCGCGAACCGCCTTCGACTGGGGCATGGTCTCCAGCGTCGTCGAGCCCGACGAGCTGCTGACCGCCGCCCGCGCCCTCGCCGATCGCGTGGCCGCGAATCCCCCGACGGCGCTGCGGATGACGAAGCGGCTGCTGCGCGAGGGCCAGCGCCAGAGCCTCGACGCGCTCCTCGAGCTCTCGGCCGCGATGCAGACCATCGCGCACTCCACGGCCGATCATCACGAGGCCGTCGCCGCGATGCTCGACAAGCGGCCGCCGCGGTTCACCGGGAACTGAACGCCCGGCAACCCGGCCACACACCGCGTAGAACACGTTATAGTCCGCGCATGGCGCAGAACTGGGACACGACGGCCGACGTGGTGGTGATCGGCTACGGGGGCGCCGGGGTCGCCGCGGCACTCGCCGCCCGCGAGACCGGCGCCGACGTGCTGGCACTGGACCGCTACCTCGGCGGCGGCGCGACGAACCTCTCGGGAGGCATCGTCTACGCGGGTGGCGGCACCCGGATTCAACGAGCGGCCGGCATCGAGGACGACGTCGAGAACATGTTCTCGTACCTGCGGCTCGAAGTGGGCGACGCGGTGTCCGAGGCCACGCTGCGTCGGTTCTGCGAGCAGTCCCCCGCGATGATCGACTGGCTGATGACGCACGGCGTGCCCTTCGACCCGTCGCTGTGCCCGTTCAAGACCTCCTATCCCACCGACGACTACTACCTGTACTTCTCGGGCAGCGAGAACTCGGGCGGCTTCCGCGACGCGGCGGTGCCGCGCCAGCGCGGTCACCGCGCCCACGGCCCCGGGGTCTCCGGCAAGAAGCTCTACGGCCCGCTCGCCGCATCGGCCGCCGCGCACGGAGTCCGCCTGCGCACCGGCACCCGCGTCACCGGCCTCGTCGTCGAGGACGGGCGGGTCGTCGGCGTCGAGGCGGTCACCATCGAGGGCGCGCCCGCCGCGGTTCGCCGACGGTTCGCCCTCCTCACCCGGATCTCGGCGAAACCCGGCGTCTACCACCAGGGGCTGCGCGCGACGATGCAGCGGCTCCTCGCGCGGATCGAACGCCGTCACGGCCGTCCGATCCGCGTCCACGCCCGCGCGGGCGTCGTGCTGAGCACCGGCGGGTTCATCGCGAACGGCGCGATGGTCCGCGCGCACGCGCCCGGCTACCCCTGGGACCAGGGGCTGCCGCTGGGCACCGCCGGCGACGACGGCAGCGGCATCGAGCTGGGACGCTCCGTGGGCGCCGTGACGGACCGGATGGACTCCCTGTCGAACTGGCGGTTCATCGCCCCGCCCAGCGCCTACCTCGGCGCGCTCGCCGTCGACGCGCACGGGCGGCGGATGGTCGACGAGTCCCGGTACGGCGCGGCGCTGGGCGCCGCGATCGCCGACGCGCCCGGACACCGTGCCTGGCTGCTCGTCGACGCGGACCTCGCCACTGCGGCACGTGCGCAGATCGGCGACCAGACGGTGTGGTTCCAGCGCCTCCAGCTCGAACGCCTGCTCCGCATCGGCAGCGTCTCCGCGCCCACCGTCGAGGAGGCCGCGCGGCGCGCCGGGATCGACCCCGCCGGGCTACGGCGCACCGTCGACGCGCACAACGAGGCGATCGCGCACGGCCGGCCCGATCCGTTCGGGAAACCCGACGATCTGCGGCGCCCCGCGGCGGCGGCCCCGTTCACGCTGCTCGACATCTCGTTCACCGACCGGATGAGCTACCCCATGCCGATGCTCACCCTCGGCGGCCTGGTGGTCGACGAGGAGACCGGAGCGGTCCGCACTACCGCGGGCGGGACCGTCGACGGGCTGTACGCCGCCGGCCGCACCGCCGTGGGCGTCTGTTCCAACTCGTACGTGAGCGGGCTCTCGCTGGCTGATTGCATCTTCTCGGGCCGGCGCGCGGGTGCCGCGGCGGTCACGAACGGACGAACGCACGAGGACGTCTAACGGCGCTCCCCGCGGGGAGCGCCGGGGCCATCACCCAGAGGACCCGGGCACCATCGGGGCCGGCGGCGAAGGTGTGCGCCCGCCCCGGATCGAAGGTCATCGCGTCGCCGACGCCGAGTTCGACGCCCGAGTCGGGCGGGAAGGCGAGCCGCAGCGCGCCGCGCTGAACCAGCACGAAGGACACCTCGGCGGGCAGGGCGTAGGCCTCGTCGCCGCTTCCTCCGCCGGGCGCTATGTCGCTGAGCAGCACCTGGATCCGGTTCTCCCCCGACGGGGTGAGGAGGAACTCCGAGAGGCCGGTGCCACCGAAGTGCACCGGCCGGTAGCCGTCCGCACGGACGATCGCGCCCGCGGCGCCACCGTCGAACAGCGACCCCACGGGCACATCCAGGACCTCGCACCACCGGACCAGCACCGCCATCGACGGGGCCGCCAGCCCGCGCTCCACCTTGGACAGGTAGCCCTTGGTGACCGCCACGCGTTCCGCGACGTCGGCGAGGGTCAGGCGCCGCGCGCGACGCGCGGCCTTGAGCGCCGCGCCCACCTGATCCGGCCCGGCCTGAACGGCATCCGCAGCTGAGGCATCCAACAGACGTTTCCTTTCAGGAAACTCGAGTTGACAAGTCGGTCGACGTCCCACACTATGTGATTCAGCCCACACATGCACCCCTTGCGAGAGGATCTCTCCGTGTCCGACGAATCCCAGCGCCCGTCCCGGCCCCGCGGCCCCGTCGACGCGAGCCGCATCCCCCGCTACTGCGGCCCGGAGACCTTCGCGCGCCTGCCCCGCCTCGACGAGGTCGACGGTGCCGCCGTCGCCGTGCTCGGCATCCCCTTCGACAGCGGTGTCAGCTACCGCCCCGGAGCGCGGTTCGGCCCGGGGCACGTCCGGGCGTCGTCGAAGCTGCTGCGGCCCTACAACCCCGCGCTGGACGTCTCACCGTTCGCGGTGCACCAGGTGGCCGACGCCGGCGACCTCGCCGTGAACCCCTTCGACATCGTGGAGGCGCTCGGAACCGTCGAGGCCGAGATCACGCGGCTGCGCGGGGCCGGGTCGAAGGTCCTCACCCTAGGCGGCGATCACACGCTGGCGCTGCCGATCCTGCGCGCCGTCGCCGCCGACCAGGGCCCCGTCGCGGTGCTGCACTTCGACGCGCACCTGGACACGTGGGACACGTACTTCGGCGCCCCGTTCACGCACGGCACGCCGTTCCGGCGCGCGAGCGAGGAGGGCCTGATCGACCTCGAGCGGTCGATGCACATCGGCATCCGCGGCCCCCTCTACGGCGAGGAGGACCTCACCGCCGACGGTGTGCTCGGGTTCCAGGTGATCCGCTCCGACGACTACGAGAACGACGGCCTGAACAGCGTGATCGAACGCATGCGCCGTCGCCTCGCCGGGCCCGACGGTGCCGGCGGCCCCGTCTACGTCTCCGTCGACATCGACGTGCTCGACCCCGCGCACGCGCCCGGCACCGGCACCCCCGAGGCCGGCGGAATGACGAGCCGCGAACTGCTGAACACGATCCGGGCCCTGGTCGGCGTGGAGGTGGTGGGCGCCGACGTCGTCGAGGTCGCGCCGCCCTACGACCACGCCGAGCTCACCGGCATCGCGGCCGCCCACGTGGCCTACGAGCTGCTGTCCGTGCTCGCCCGGAACGTGGCCGCATGAGCGGCCTGACCAGCGCGCTCCTGGCGCGCAAGCCGGTCGACCGGATCCTGGCCGACAGCGCCGCCGAACACGCCGGCCCCACCCTCAAACGGTCGATGGGGCTCGGCCACCTCACGGCGCTGTCGATCGGCGCCTCGCTGGGCACCGGCATCTTCGTGATCCTCGGCGAGGCCACGCCCGACGCGGGCCCCGCGGTGATCATCGCGTTCGTCCTCGCCGCGGTGACGGCGCTGTTCTCGGCGCTCTCCTACGCCGAGATGGCCGGCACCATCCCCGTGTCCGGCAGCTCCTACTCGTACGCCTACGCGACGATCGGCGAGCTGTTCGCGTGGGTCTGCGGCTGGTGCCTGCTACTCGAGTACGGCGTGTCCATAGCTGCGGTGGCGGTGGGCTGGGGCCAGTACATCAACGAGCTGTTGGACTCGCTGCTCGGCGTCGCACTGCCGACGGCGATCGCCGCCCCGCCGGGCGACGGCGGCATCGTCAACATCCCGGCGATGGTGATCGTGGCGCTCGCCTGCCTCGTCCTCGTGGGAGGCGCGACGGAGAGCGCGCGACTGAACACCTCGATGGTCATCCTCAAGGTGTGCGTGCTGGTGTTCTTCTGCGCCATCGCCTTCACCGCGTTCGACTCGGGCAACCTGCAGCCGTTCATGCCGTTCGGCGTCCACGGGGTCACCGCCGCTGCGGCGATGGTGTTCTTCTCCTACATCGGCTTCGACGCCGCCTCCACCGCCGGCAACGAGGCCAAGGACCCGCGCCGCGACCTACCCCGCGCGATCATCCTCTCGCTCGGCATCATCACGCTGTTGTACTGCCTCGTGGCGCTCGCCGCGGTGGGCGCGATGCCGTGGCAGGAGTTCGGCGGCACCGAGGCGTCGCTGGCGAAGGTGCTCACCGACGTCACCCGAAGCACCTGGCCGTCGGTGGTCCTGTCGATCGGCGCGGTGATCGCGATCGCCAGCGTCGTGCTCGCCGTGATGTACGGCCAGACCCGCATCCTCTACACGATGGGCACCGACGGGCTGGTGCCGCCGGTGTTCGCGAAGGTCAGCGCCCGCACGCGGGTCCCGGTGCGCAACATCTTGATCGTGGGCGTGGTCGTGGCGCTGCTGGCGGGCCTGGTCCCGCTGGGCGAGCTCGCCAATGCCACGTCGATCGGTTCGCTGTTCGCGTTCGCGCTCGTCAACGTGGGCGTGATCGTGCTCCGGTACACCCGTCCCGATCTGCCCCGTACCTTCCGCACTCCGCTGTTCCCGGTGATCCCGGTGCTGGGCGTCGGCTTCTGCGTCTACCTGATGCTGCAGATGGAGGCGCCCACCTGGATCGCCTTCGCCCTGTGGTCGATCGTCGGCCTTGCCGTGTACTTCGCCTACGGCTACCGCAACTCCCGCCTGCGCTCGCCCGAGGCGCCGGCCGCATGACCATCACCGTCGGGATGTACCAGGGGCCAGCGGGATTCGGACCCGAGCCCGACGTCGCGCGCAACCTGGCCGCGATCGACGGTGCCGCCGACCGCGCGACGGAGCACGGGGCCCGGCTCCTCGTGACCCCCGAGATGTCTGTGACCGGCTACGACATCGGTCCGGCGACACGGGAACTCGCTCGGCCGCGTGGCGGCGAGTACCACGACGCCGTCGCCGCCATCGCGGCCCGGCACGGCCTGACCGTGGTGGCCGGGTACCCCGAGCTCGACGGGGTCCGAGTCTTCAACGCCGCCACCGTCATCGGGCCCGACGGTGCCGAGCTCGCCCACTACCGCAAGACGCACCTGTTCGGCGACCTCGACCGCGGCGCCTTCGCCCCCGGCGGCGAGCTGCCCGTGACCTTCCCGTTCGGCGGACTCACCTGTGGGCTCCTCATCTGCTACGACGTGGAGTTCCCCGAGGCCGTCCGCGCCCACGCCGAGGCGGGCACCGACCTGCTCCTCATCCCGACCGGCCTGATGGAGCCCTTCGGCAGGATCGCCGAGCAGGTCGTTCCGGTGCGGGCCTTCGAGAGCCAGCTCTACATCGCCTACACCAACCACTGCGGCCACGAGACCTCGCTCGAGTACTGCGGCCTGAGCACCGCCGCGGGCCCCGACGGCGACGTGCTCGCCCAGGCCGGACGCGACGAGGCCGTCCTGACCTTCACCGCGGATCCCACGGCGCTGCGCGAATCACGGATCGCCAACACCTACCTGCGCGACCGGCGCACCGACCTGTACTGAGCCCCTCCACCCCAGGAGCCCACATGACCCAGCCCGCCATGCCCGCCCACGGCCCGTCCGCCTCGGACGCGCCCCTGACGATGTTCGGCCCCGACTTCCCCTTCGCCTACGACGACTGGGTCGCGCACGCCGACGGCCTCGGCGCGGTGCCGGACGCCGTCCGAGGCACCGAGGTCGCCGTCATCGGGGCCGGCCTCGCGGGCCTCGTCGCCGCGCACGAGCTGGCCCGCATCGGCCTGAAACCCATCGTGTACGAGGCAGACCGGATCGGCGGCCGGATGCGCAGCGAACGCTTCGACGGCTACGCCGACGACCTCGTTGCGGAGATGGGAGCCATGCGATTCCCGCCGTCGTCGACCACGCTGCAGCACTACCTCGACCTCGCGGGCCTGCGGACCGAGCCTTTCCCGAATCCCCTCGCGGAGGCGACGCCCAGCACCGTCATCGACCTCAAGGGCCGCAGCCACTACGCCCGCACCGCCGCCGATCTCCCGCCCGAGTTCGCCGAGGTCTCCCGCGCCTGGGACGCGACGCTCGCCGACTACGCCGACGCCGCCGAGCTGCAGGACGCGATCCGCGCGCGCGACGTCCCCCGCATCCGGGCGGTGTGGTCGCGCCTGGTGGAGGAGCTCGACGACCAGACCTTCTACGGCTTCCTCACCGCCTCCAAGCACTTCCGGTCGTTCGCGCATCGGGAACTGTTCGGCCAGGTCGGGTTCGGCACGGGCGGCTGGGACACCGACTACCCCAACTCGATGCTCGAGATCCTCCGCGTCACGTGCACCGCCGCCGACGACGAGCACCGCGGCATCGTCGGGGGCGCGGACCGGCTCCCGAAGCACCTGTGGGAGAGCCCGTTCGACGGTGCGCGGTCCGTGCGGGACCTCAACGGCGGCGAGCACCGCCCCGCCGTCACGGCGATCCGCCGCACCGTCGGCCCCGGCGGCGCGCCCGCGTACACGCTGACCGACGCGGCCGGCGAGACCCGGACGTACCCGGCGGCGGTCTTCACCGGCCAGGCGTGGATGCTGCTCAACACCATCGACTGCGACGACGACTTGCTGCCGATCGACCACTGGACCGCGGTGGAACGCACCCACTACATGGGCAGCTCGAAGGTGTTCGCACTCGTCGACAGGCCGTTCTGGCGGGACGTCGACCCGGCGACGGGGCGCGACACGATGTCGATGACGCTCACCGACCGGATGAGCCGCGGCACCTACCTGCTCGACCACGGGCCCGATCGGCCGGGAGTGATCTGCCTGAGCTACACCTGGTCAGACGACTCGCTCAAGGTGCTGCCGCTGGACGTGAACGCGCGGCTCGACCTCATGCTCAAGTCGCTGGGCGAGATCTACCCCGGCGTCGACGTCCGCAGCCACATCATCGCGACGCCGAAGACCGTGTCGTGGGAGACGGAGCGCTACTTCATGGGCGCGTTCAAGGCGAACCTGCCCGGCCACTACCGCTACCAGGAACGGCTGTTCACGCATTTCATGCAGGAACGCCTCGCGCCGCGGCACCGCGGCTTCTTCCTGGCGGGCGACGACATCTCGTGGACCGCCGGCTGGGCCGAGGGCGCCGTGCAGACCGCGCTGAACGCGGTGTGGGGCGTGATGCACCACCTGGGCGGCGGCACGCCGCCGTCGAATCCCGGCCCCGGCGACGTCTTCGACTCGATCGCCCCGATCCGGCTCGGCGACGAGCGCGGGACACGCGCCTAGTCCTTCGCGAGCGCCGTCACCAGCCCACCGTGCGCGGGAATCATGGTGACGTTGCGGTGCCGCGGCTGCTCGGCGGGCGCGTCGGTCATCGCGAGGTCGACGCGCACCAGGATCTGCGTGACAACGGCCCGCAGCTCCGCCATCGCCAGCGCCGCGCCGAGGCACCGGCGCGTGCCGCCGCCGAAGGGCATCAGCTTCTGCGGCGACGGCTTGACGCCGAGGAAGCGCTCGGGGTCGAACGCGAACGGCCGCGGGTACAGGTCCTCGCGGTGGTGCAGCAGCAGGATCGAGACCAGGGCGATCACGCCGCGCTCCACGACGTACGGACCGAACCGCCAGTCCGACAGCAGCTCCCGCGCGACGACCGGGACCACCGGCCTGCTGCGCATCGACTCGTTGATCAGCGCCTCGATGTACGCCTCGTCGCCCGAGCGGGCGGCCTCCACGGATCGGCGGTACACCCCGGGATTGCGCGTGAGCCGCTCGAAGGTCCACGCCACCGAGTTCGATGTGGTCTCGTGGCCGGCGAGGACCAGGGTGAGCAACTCGTCGCGGATCTCGCTGTCGGGCAACGGCGCACCGTCGTCATCCCGGGCCGCCATGAGCACGGTCAGGATGTCGGAACGGCCGGCCCCGTCGGCACCGTCGGCGCCCTCGCGGCGGCGCTCGGCGATCACCGCATAGATGGCGCGATCGAGCGGGCGCAGGATCATCCTCAGCACGCCGCGCGGCTCGGGACTCCGTGCGTTCACCAGTTGCACGGCGGTCGCGAGCGGGTGCGTCGAGAGCTGCAGCAGCCGGATCATCGAGGCGCGGACCGCGCTCTCGGCGGCGGTGGCGCCGGCCTCGTCCTCGATCCCGAAGACCGCGGACATGATGACGTCGAGGGTGATCTGCTGGCCGATGTCGGCCAGCGCCACCTCCTCCCCGTCCGCCAGTCGTCGATGCGGTGCGCCGTCGCGGCGTCGATCCGCCGCTGGTACTCGGTGACCGCACGGCCGTGGAACTGCGGGAGGAGGAGGCCGCGTTGCTGCTTGTGCCGCGGGCCGACCGCGGTGAGCACGGAGTCGGGGCCGACGATGGGCCGCAGCGGCGAGAACCGGGTGGCCGACGGCGCCTCCTCGGGCCGCGACATCAGCGACGCGATGTGGGCGGGGTTCGAGACGAGCACCACCTGTCCCGGCCCGCCGGCGAACTCGGACCGGAAGACGTCGCCATACCGCTCCGCCGCGCGGAAGGTCACGTCGCCCTCCCGCAGCGTGTAGCTCAGCGACGCCCGCAGCGGCCCGAGCGGGAGGGACGGGGCGGCACGCAGCGCGGCCGCGCCGGCGGCATCGACGGGGCCCGCGTCATCACCGTTGTCACCGTCGATGCCCGCGCGCGCGGGATCGCGGAGGTGCCAGGCGGGTTCGGGGATGGACAGGGTACGCGCGACGGTGCCGCCCAGCCCGGTACCGACTCCGGTTCGGAAGGCTCGCGTGATCGTGGTCATATCGGTCCTCCTACGTCGATTGTGCACGCCGAGCCCGGCGCGCGGGGCACGTCACGATCGTCAGGGCACCACGGTGCCCAGCGGTCCGATCCGGCGGTCGCGGGTGGCCGTCGCACGGTGGATGTCGCGCGCGCCGAAGTCGAGGCCGTCGCGGTCGTGGGTGAGCCACGCGATCGCGAGGACGAACGCTGCGATGACGAGAACGGTGATCATGGTCTTCTCCCTCTCCCGGCGTCCGGTGTGTGGTCCGGATCACTTTCGACGGTACGACGCGGATCCACGCAGGTCAGCGTGCCCAGGACGGGAATCGCCGTCCGCCCCGGGTCGGTCGGTCACGTCCGCCCCAGGGCGGACGACCGGACGGGCCGACAGGACTACGATCGGCCTCATGCGCTGGCTGCGGTGGTTGGAGGCGCGGTACCGGAGGGACTTGGACCTCCTCGGCTACGAGTACCCGCCGTACTACATGGTGATCACCGAAGCAGCGATGGTCGCACTCGTCATCGAAGCCGCCGTCCCGCGATTCCTCGCGGGTCCCGAGGGCCTGCAGCGGGTGTGTCTGATCCTGGCCGTCTGCCTCGCCCTGTGCCACACCGTCGCGAGTCTGATCCGAAAGTCCGGGGCCTCGTTGACGTTGCACTCCGCGGTGACGTTGGGCACCGTCGGCCTGTTCTGGTCGGTACCGACCAGCTTCGACGTCGTCCCGCTCATCGCCCTCCTCGGCATCACCCAGGTCGCAGCGGTCAGTACCTTCTGGGTCACCGCCGGGCACCTCGTCGCGTACGAGGCCGTCGTCCTGGCCGCATGGTCCCTCGGTGCCGTCCGCGACGGCTGGCTGATCGCCGTCATGGTGTGCTTCGGCGCCGCCGCCGGACATCTCCTGCAGAACCAGTTGCTGCTGTTGCGGGCGGAGCGCAGGGCGCAGGCCGACCGATCCGCGCTCGAGCGGGCGACGATCGCCGGGGAGGTGCACGACGTGGTCGCACACTCGCTGGCGGTCGTTCTGCTCAACGTGACGGCGGCCCGACGGGCACTCGAATCCGACGACGACCGGGGCGAGGCCATCGACGCCCTCCGCGACGCCGAAACCCAGGGTCGCGCCGCGATGAAGGACATCCGCACCACCATCGAGCTGTTGCGCACCGACGGTGCGGGCTCGGCACAGCCCGGGCTCGCCGACATCCCCTCGCTGGTCGCGTCGTTCGAGCGCGCCGGGCTCGCAGTGGAACTGGAGAACCACGCCCCGTCGAGCGAGCTCACGGCGAGCGCCGGCCTCGCCGCCTTCCGCGTGGTCCAGGAGTCACTCGCCAACGCAGTCAAGCACGCGCCGGGCGCGCGCGTGTCCGTCAGCGTCCGGCCCGGCGCCGCCGGCCGGCTGGGCGTCCGCGTCTCCTGCCCGGTCCCCGACGGTGCGCGGCGCGCCCCCGGCGGCTCGGGCCTGGCGGGCATGCGGGCCCGCGTGGAGAGCGCGGGCGGCACACTCACCACCGGCCCCGTGGACGGCACGTGGCTCGTGAACGCGACGCTTCCGACCGGAACCGGCACCGCCGCACCCGGTTCGACCGAAGGAGAACAACGGTGACCGACCGACCGATCCGCCTGATCCTCGTGGACGACCAGGATCTGGTGCGCCTCGGACTGCGCCGGATTCTGCGCCGCCGAGACGGATTCGAGGTGGTGGGCGAATGTGCCGACGGGGATGAGGTGACCGCCGCCGTCGCGGAGACCGGGCCGGACGTGGTGCTGATGGACCTGCGGATGAAGCGCGTCAGCGGGATGGAGGCGACTCGGCGCCTCACCGGTGTCGCGGACGCTCCACCGGTCCTCGTGCTGACCACCTTCCGCGACGACGACCTGCTCTCCGAGGCGCTGCGCGCCGGCGCGTCCGGATTCGTCCTCAAGGATTCGCCGGCGGAGGAACTCATCCGCGCCGTGCGGCTCGTCGCGGCCGGGGAGGCGGTTCTCGACCCCGCCGTGACCGGCCGCGTCCTCGAGACCTACCGCTCCGCCGCGCCGGCGAGCACGGCACCGTCGGGCCACGTGGCGCGACTGACCTCCCGGGAGGTGGACGTGCTCGCCCTCGTGGGGCGCGGCCTGTCGAACGACGACATCGCTTCGGAACTGGTGATCTCGATCGTCACCGTGAAGAGTCACATCGGCTCGATCTTCACCAAGCTCGGCGTGCGCAACCGGGCCGAGGCGATTGTCTTCGCGTTCGACAACGGGATCGTCCGCCCCCGCAATTGAACACTGTTTCGGACAGAGGAACCGCAGGTCAGAACCAACAGAAACAGTGTTCAATTGGCGTGGGGACGGGTTACTGGCGCTCGATGAACTCGGGCTTCTCCTTGTTCATCGCGGCGGTGCGGGCGATGACGTGGTTCTTACCGCGGATCAGGCCGAGCTGCAGCGCCTGCTCGACGGGGAACGACAGGCGCGACCCGCTGTACCAGGTATTCTCGAACAACGCCTTCGAGGCCGCCACCGCGTCGGGTGAGCGGTCCTTGAGCTTGTCGACCAGCTCGAGGGCGTCCTTCATCGGGTCCGCGGAGACGCCGGTGACGATGCCCCAGTCCAGAGCCTGCTTGGCGGTGAACATCTCACCGGTCATGGTGAGGCGCTTGGCGACGTCGATCGTGGTCAACTGCGCGATGGAAGCCGAGATCGACATGTCGGGAATGAGGCCCCACTTCGCCTCGAGGATCGAGAAGTCGGCCTCGGTGGAGGCGTAGCGGAAGTCCGCGCCGAGTGCGATCTGCAGGCCGCCGCCGTAGCAGTGGCCGTGCACCACGGCGATGACGGGCGCGGGCACGCTGCGCCACGCCCAGCCCGCGGCCTGGAAGTTGTTCGCGGCCGAGATCCGCTTAGGAACGAAGTTCATCAGCAGGCGGCGCTGCTCCTTGCCGGCCGATGCGAAGTCCAGGCCCGAGCTGAAGGAACTGCCCTCGCCCGACAGGATCACCGCGCGCAGCGACCGGTCGTTCTTGGCACGGTCGGCGGCCCGCGCGAGGTCGTCGATCATGTCCAGGGTGAGGCCGTTGTGCTTCTCCGGCCGGTTGATCCGCACGTAGGCGACCTCGTCGCGCACCTCGTAGTCGATGTTCGACATTTCGCTTCTCCTCGTTCCCATCGCCGTTCGCCTTCACCGCCACCCTATCCGTCGCGTCGCGCGCGGTACCGGAGGCGCGGCTTCTCCGTACGCCACGATGTAGGCCCTGCGCTGCAGCCGGGCCGGGTGAGCGTGGTGGCGCTGAGCCTAGACCGCCGGCATAGTGATCACCGGAAGCGGCAGCGCGACGATCCGGTCCGCATCAGAGCGCTCCACACCGAGCATGACCAGGACGTGCCGCGCGTAGTCGTCGGAGGCTGCGGCATCGTCACGATCGGGTTCGGCGTCGAGGAGCTGCACCAGCCCGAGGAGGGCTCCTCCCGACATCATCAACGCCATCTCGGCGTCGGGCACGGTGAACCGGCCCGCCTCGATCCCCCGGTGGAGGTCGGCGAGCGCCCGGGGACGGAGGCCGCGGTCGGTGAGCAGTACCGACATGCCCTGATGCAGTATCACGCGCACGAGTTCTGGCAGGTGACGCTGCATCCGACCGATCATGCGGAAGGTCGCCGCGAAGACCTCGGCGGGATCATCGATGCCGGCGACGACCGCATCGCGCAGGTCTCCCCATTCGTCGAGGACGCTGGCCACCGCCTCGGCGAACAGTTCTTCCTTGGTCTCGAAGTGGTTGTAGAAGCTGCCGAAGCCCACGCCGGCCTCGTCGGTGATCTCCTGCACGCTTACCGCCGAGCGCCCGTCCGCGAGCAAGCGGCGCGCCGCCCCGATCAGGGCGTTGCGCGTACGCGCCCGGCGGGGATCGGGGCGGCGCGCAGGTGCGTCGGCCGTTTCCGTAGTCATCGACGTCTCCCTTCAGCACGTTTCTTGGATAAATCTATCAGAAACCTCTTGACAATCGCGGTCGCGTTTTTGATGATGTCATCAGAAACGTTCCGATCGAGAGGGCCAACGATGACCGCCACCACCCCGTCCGCACCGAGCGCACCGTCGAGGTCGGGCGTCGTCGGATCTTCATCACCGAGGCCGGCGAGGGCGCCCCCGTGGTCCTGCTCCACGGCGGTGGCGCAGGGCGACGGGCGCCTCGAACTACTCGCGCAACATCGACGCCCTCGCCGAGAAGTTCCGCGTGATCGTGCCGGACATGCCGGGGTACGGGCAGTCCAGCAAGGACATCGACCAGAGCGACCCGTTCGGCGACCTCGCCATGGCCGTGCGCGGCCTGCTCGACGAGCTCGGCATCGACAAGGCACACCTCGTCGGCAACTCCTACGGCGGCGCCGCGGCCCTGCGGCTCGCGATGGACCGGCCCGACAAGGTCGACAAGCTGATCCTCATGGGCCCCGGCGGCATCGGGACCACGCGCGCTGCCGACCAAGGGCCTGAACGCGCTGCTCGGCTACTACGGCGGCGACGGGCCCAGTAAGGAGAAGCTCAGCGAGTTCATCCGCGAGTACCTCGTCTACGACGCCTCGGCCGTGCCGGAGGACCTCATCGAGCTTCGCTACCAGGCAAGCATCCAGCCCGACGTCGTCGCGAACCCGCCGCTGCGCCGCCCGTCCGGCCCCACCGCCCTGCGCACCCTGCTGCGCATGGACTTCACCCGCGACCGCCGCCTGGCGGACGTGCAGGCCCCGACCCTGGTGATCTGGGGCGCCGACGACAAGGTCAACCGCCCGGCCGGCGGCCCGGCGTTGGCGAAGACCATGCCGAACTGCGACCTCTACATCGCGGCACGCACGGGCCACTGGGTGCAGTGGGAGCGCGCGGACCTGTTCAACGATCTCGCAGCGACCTTCCTCGGCGGGGACGCATGACCAGCGCTGCCACCGCCGTCAGCAAGGGCCGATCCGTCTTCGGTGCCGTCCACCTCGGCTACCTCGCCGTCGAGTCCCGGAAGATGCAGCAGTGGCACCGGTTCGGCGCGGACGCCATCGGGCTGCACGTCGACGAGCTGGACGCCGATACCCTCCGCTTTCGGCTCGACGAGAACGAGTGCCGCTTCCTCATCCGGCGCGGAGGAGCCGAGGACCTCACGGCGATCGGCTGGCAGGTCGACGATCACGAGACCTTCGAGGAGATCCTGCGGCGCGTCAACGACCGCGGCGTCCCGATCGTCGAGGGCACAGCTGAGGACGCCGCGCTGCGCGGCGTCGAGCGCCTGTGGCGCTTCCCCGGCCCGAAAGGCATTGCCCAGGAGATCTTCACCACCGCCCGGACCACGACGAAGCCGCTGCACATGCTCACCTCCGGCTACGTGACCGGCGCCTCGGGCATGGGGCACGTCGCGATCACCTCGCGGAACCCCGCGAGCATCCACCGCTACTACGGCACCGTCTTCGACTCGCGCCTGTCGGATTTCATCGACGAGAACGTGGGTGGCCTCACGCTCAAAATCCGATTCCTGCGGGTCAACGAGCGCCACCACTCCATCGCCGTCGCGGGCCTGCACCACCTGCCCCTCGACCCCATCCGCACCCGGGCGCAGCACGTCAACATCCAGGTCGCGGATCTCGACGACATGCTCGCCGCCCACCAGCGGGTCCGCGACCTCGGCTTCCGCGTCGCGTGGACGGTGGGGCAGCACACGAACGACCGCGAGCTGTCCTTCTACTGCGTCACGCCGTCGGGCTTCGAGCTCGAGGTCGGCTGGAATCCCGTCGTCGTCACCCCGGAACTCGAGGCCGCGTGGCAGCCCACCACGTATCAGGGCATCAGCATCTGGGGCCATGACACGGTCCACATGATCGACAACCTCGCCCAGGTCCGCGAGGCCCTCCGGTATCTCCGTCGGCCGGAGAAGACCGTTCCCGCCCTCAGCACACCGATCGGAACCACCAAGTGAACGACTACGACGTCGCCGTCGTGGGCCTCGGCCCCACCGGCCTGACCCTCGCCCACCTGCTCGGCCGACGGGGCCTGTCCGTCCTCGTCCTCGAGCGCGAACCGCAGTTCTACGGCAACGCCCGCGCCGTCTACACCGACGACGAGGCCCTACGGGTCTTCCAGACCGCCGGCGTCGCAGACGAGATCCACGAGGACATGAACGTCGATTCGGCGGTGCAGTGGGTCACCTCCGACGGCGAGGTGCTCGTCCAGTTCCGCCAGCCCCAGCGCCCGCTGTGGTGGCCGGTGACCAACTTCTTCTACCAGCCCTACCTGGAGACGAAGCTGGGGGACACCCTCATCCGCTACCCGAACGTCGAGGTGCGGCGCGGGCGTGAGGTCGTCGACTTCGAGCAGGACGCTCACGGAGTCAGCGTGATCCACGCCGCCGCCACAGGCAGCGGGTACGGCAAGCAGGGCAACGTGATCGACGACGCCACCCGCGAGACGGTGCGGGCGTCGTACCTCGTCGGGGCCGACGGTGGCCGCAGCGTCATCCGCACCGGTCTCGGAATCGACATGAGCGGCAAGAGCTTCCCGGAGCGGTGGCTCGTCGTGGACCTCGCCGCCAAGGAGGGAACGGATCCGTTCCGGCACCTGCCGTACTTCGACTTCGTCTGCGATCCGGGCATGCCGACGGTGAGCTGTCCGCAGCCGGGCGGGCACCACCGGTTCGAGTTCAACCTCGCCGAGGACGACGAGAAGGACGAGTTCGAGTCCGACGCGACCGTGGAGCGACTCATCGGGCAGTACGTCGACGTGGACGAGGTCACCGTGGAGCGGCGACTCGTCTACACCTTCAACGCCGTGATCGCCGACCGCTGGCGCGAGGGGCGGATCCTGCTCGCCGGCGACGCCGCGCACATGACCCCGCAGTTCATCGGTCAGGGCATGAACGCCGGTGTCCGCGACGCCGACAACCTGTCCTGGAAGCTCCAGGACGTCCTGCAGCACGGAGCGGATCCCGCGATCCTCGACACCTACGAGTCCGAGCGCCGGCACCACGCAAAGGCGATGATCGACCTCTCCGTCTTCAACAAGTCGCTCGTCTCCGTCCAGAGCCGAGCCCTCGCGCGGTCCCGGGACATCGCGCTGCGCACGGCGATCCACGTGCCCGCGCTCGGCGCGTGGGTGCGGAGGGCCGGCATGAAGCCCAAGCCGCGCTTCCGTCGCGGCGAGTACCTGGGCCTCGACCGCAAGCCGGTGCGCGGCATCGAGGGCACACTGCCCCCACAGCCGGTGGTCCGGCGCTACGACGGCCACCGGGTCCGGCTCGACGACGCCCTCGGCATCGGCTGGGCCGTCATCGGGTTCGAGACGGACCCGCGCGAGCTTCTCGGCGCCGACGCCGCCGTGTGGGAGCGTCTCGGCGCGAACTTCGCGACGATCTACCGCTCCGGCGCACGGCCGCAGGGGCGGATCGGCGACGGCCGGCGGCAGGCGGGGCTCGTCGATCTCGAGGACACCGACGGCCTGCTGACCTCGTGGCTGCGCCGCGCCGGGCACCGGCCCGGCACGGTCTTGGTCCTGCGACCCGACAAGTACGTCTTCGGCGCGAGCGCCGACGCCGCGAACCTGACGCGAGAACTGGAGCGGCGACTCGCGCTCACCGGTATCGACCGCAGCGCCGCCACTCCTACCGATGTCCCCGCCCCCACTGCCACTGGAAGGCCCGCATGAGCACCGAGACCACCGATATGATCAGCACCGCAGCGCGACGGCTGCTGACCGCCACAGACCTCCGTAGCCCTTGCCAACCGGTGCGCGACCTGATCGCCCCCACCGATGTCGAAGCCGCCTACGCGGTACAGCAGTTGCTCACGCAGGACCGGATCGAGCGCGGCGGAGTCGTGGTCGGGCGGAAGATCGGCCTGACCAACCGCATCGTCCAGCAACAGCTCGGCGTCGACCGGCCCGACTTCGGGGTGCTGTTCGCCGACATGGACTACTCCGGCACACCGATCCCACAGACGGCACTGCTGCAGCCGAAGGTCGAAGCGGAAATCGCCTTCGTCCTGGGCGAGGACCTCGTCGGCGACCTCACGGTCGAGACCGTCCGACGGGCCGTCGCTCGCAGCCACGCCTCCATCGAGGTGGTCGACAGCCGGGTCGAGCAGTGGGACATCAGCTACGCCGACACCGTCGCCGACAACGCCAGCGCCGGCCTCTACGTCCTCGGCGACCGCCTCCCGTCCGGCGTCGATCCCTCGTCGGTGCGGATGACGATGACCGTCAACGGCGAGACCGCATCCACCGGATACGGGACGGACTGCCTCGGCGGGCCGCTCAACGCGGTGCTCTGGCTCGCCGAGACGGCTCGCGATCTCGGTGAGCCGCTGCGCGCCGGCCACGTCATCCTCTCGGGAGCACTCGGCCCGATGGTCACCGTCGGCCCGGGAGACCACGTCGAGGCACGGATCGTCCTCGGCGACGAGACGATCGGCGCCGCGGTCGTCGACTTCGCACCCGAACCGCCACAGCCTTCCACCTCCCCGCTGACGAACGGACCGACCCGATGATCAACCGCCGCAACCTCCTCGCCGGCGCTGCGACCGCCGCCGGAGCCGCGACTCTCGGTGCCGCCGCCCTCGGCGCTTCCTCGGCCAACGCCGAACCCGCGAAGAGTTACACCGCGCCCAAAGGCCAGTACCGGATCGACCTGCACGCACACTTCCTGCCCCCGGAGTACCGAGCCGCCCTGCTCTCGCACGGCCACCTCACCATCGGCGGCTACCCCACGCCCACCTGGTCACCCGAGGCCGACCTCGCCTTCCAGGACTACTACGGCATCTCCGCCCGCGTACTCGCCGTGTCGGATCCCGGCGTCTCGTTCCTCCCGGGCAAGGAGGCCGCGGACCTGGCGCGGTACTGCAACACCTACGCCGCCGACCTGATCAAGCGCCACCCCAAACGGTTCGGCAGCTTCGCCGTCCTGCCGATGCCGAACATCACCGCGTCGATCGCGGAGCTCGCCCACGCGCTCGACGTACTGCACCTCGACGGCGTCACCCTGCTCAGCGCGTACGACGGCGTCTACCTCGGCGACCCGCGTTTCGAACCGCTGATGAGGGAACTCAACCGACGCTCGGCCTACGTGTTCGTCCATCCCGCCGCGATCCCCGACGACGCCAAACCGCACCTGCCGCTGCCGGACTTCCTCGCCGAGTTCACGTTCGACACCACCCGCGCCGCGATGCTGATGATGACGACCGGTGTCACCAAGCGCTACCCGAACATCCGGTTCCAGCTGTCCCACGCCGGCGGTACCCTCCCGTTCCTGACCCACCGCATCGGCGTCGCCTCGCAGACGGCCCTCGGCCGGCTGCCATTGCCGAAGATCTCCCTGCTCGACGTCGAATCGCAGGTCGCCGGGATGTACTACGACACCGCGTTGAGCGCGGCCCCCACCGCGATGAACAGCGTCCTCGCCGCGACCAGTCGTGACCACGTCGTCTTCGGCAGCGACTGGCCGTTCTCCGCGCTGGTACTGGACCAGCACGGCGACCGCGACCCCGCGCCGGGGCTCAGCGAGACCTTCACCACCGAGCAGCGCCTGGAGATCGAACGGCACAACCCGCTCAAGCAGGTGCCACGGTTGAAGGCGGCGATCGGGAGATGACGGACTGGAGCGACCGGATCGCGCGCACCCTCGAGACGGCGGTCGCGCTGTACAACCGGCACGAGACCACCGTCGCAGCGCCGATTCCGGACGAGCCGGTGCTGTTCGTGGCCAACCACGGCTTCGGCGGGGTCTTCGATCTCAACGTCGTCGCGTTCGGCATCGCCCACCGCGCCAGCGGAGACGACCGGCCGGTGATCGCGCTGACGCACCAGATCGCGTGGCAGCTCGGCGTCGGCAAGCTCCTCGAGCCATTCGGCGCCAGACCCGCGGGCCGGGCGACCGCCGACGAGGCCCTCGCCGACGGCACGCACGTCCTCGTCTTCCCCGGCGGTGACATCGATGCCTTCAAATCCTGGAAGGACCGCAATACCGTGTTGTTCGCCGGCCGGGCGGGCTTCGCCCAGCTCGCCAGGGAGGCCGGCGTCCCGATCGTGCCGGTGGTCACCAGCGGTGGCGGGGAATCCGTCATCGTCCTCGACGACGGTGCCGCCCTCGCCGAGGCCACCGGTGCGCGCGAACGGTTCCGCCTGCACCGCCTGCCGATCACCGTCTCCATCCCCTGGGGATCAACATCGGCACCGTCGGCCTGCTCCCGTACATGCCGCTGCCCACCAAGCTGCGCACCACCTTCCTGCCCGCCATGCGCCCCGGCCCCGCAGAAACCGACGAGGACTACGCCGAACGGGTCCGCGCCGCGATGCAGGCCGAACTCGACCGCCAGACCCACCGTCGGCGCCCGATCATCGGGTGAGACAGGAGACTCCCATGCAGCGCACCGAAATCCGCAGCTCGCCCCGACCGCCCCGCCGGGTCCCCGCAGTCAGGGCCTTGACCGCCGTCGCGGCTGTCGCCGCGCTCGCCGCTACGGGCGGATGCGGCACGAGACCATCGAACGGTGACGGAGCCCCTTCTGCGGCGTCCTCGGACACGGCTGCACCGCAGACCGTCGCGGCCAGGGATGCCGGGCTGCCGTGGGCAGCTGCCGACCGGGCGCAGCTCCACCCCGGCCTGCAGGCGTACACCGGCGACGGCCAGTGCACGACCAACTTCGTCTTCACCGACGCCCGGGGCGAGGTGTACCTGGGGCAGGCCGCCCACTGCGGTTACGTCGGCACAGAGAAGCTCCCGAACGGCTGCACCGCCAGGACCGTCCCGCTCGGCACCCCTGTCGATCTGCGAACCGGTGGCTCGCTCCGCACCGAAGGCACCACTGTCGCAACCGGCACTCTTGCCTACGACAGTTGGGCGGCCATGCAGGCTACCGGCGAGAACGACCCCCTTGCGTGCGCCCATAACGACTTCGCGCTGATCCGGCTTCCGAAGAACCTCGCCGGATCCGTCAACCCGTCGCTGCCGCATTGGGGTGGCCCCGTCGACCTCGGCGTCGACCAGCCCAACGCCGGTGATCGGGTCTACGGTTTCGGCGATTCGTCGCTCCGCGGCGGCAGGAACGCGTTGTCGCCGCACACCGGCACGGTGCATGCGGCGGACACGAACAGTGGAGGCTGGGCCCACACCGTCACCGCTGCCCGGCCCGGCGTCCCCGGTGACAGCGGTGCCGGCTACGTCGACGCCCAGGGCCGGGCCCTGGGCACGCTGTCCACGCTCAGTCTCGCGGTGCCACCACGGAACACGCTCAGCGACCTCAGCCGCGAACTGCGCTACGCCCAACGGCACTCCGGCATACCGGGACTCCGCCTCGTTCTCGGCACCGAACCGTTCCACGCCTGACGGCCCTCTGCACCCCGCCCCACACCTCACCGGACCCACGGAGACGCCATGCATCGCATCGATGTTCACCACCACCTGATCCCCTCCTCGTACCGCGACCGCCTCGCCGCTCATGGCATCGCCGAGGCCGGAGGGCGTGAACTACCCGCCTGGTCGCCCGAGGGCTCGCTCGCTGTGATGGACCGCGCCGGTATCGCCACCGCGATCCTGTCCGTCTCGACACCGGGCACGACCTTCCTCATGGATCCTGACGAGGCTCCAGCCTGGCCCGCGAACTCAACGACGAGACCTCGTCCATCGTCTCGGCGCACCCGGACCGGTTCGGCTTCTTCGCAACGCTGCCGACGCCCGACATCGGAGCAGCGACCGCCGAGGCCCGCCGCGCCCTGGACGACCTCCACGCCGACGGTGTCGTCCTCCTCGCCAACGCACGCGGCACGTACCTGGGCGAAGCGGGCCAGGAGCAGCTGTTCAGCGCCCTCGACGAGCGGGCCGCGACGGTGTTCATCCACCCCGCCGACCTGCCAGCCCCCGCTGTCACCGGCATCCCACCGTTCGCAGCCGATTTCCTCCTCGACACCACCCGCGCCGCATACCTGCTCGTCAGCAACGGCATTCGACGCAGCTACCCGAACATTCGGTTCATCCTCAGCCACGCCGGCGGATTCGTCCCGTACGCCTCCCACCGGATGGCCGTCGCCATCGCCGGAGCGTCGGGCCGCAGCCCCCTCGACGTCCTCGACGATTTCTCGAGCTTCTACTTCGACACCGCCCTCTCCGCCAGCCCCGCCGCGCTGCCCAGCCTGCTCGCCTTCGCCGACCCGGGACACGTCCTGTTCGGCAGCGACTGGCCGTTCGCGCCGGAAGCGGCGGTGCAGTACTTCGCCGCCGGGCTCGACGACTACACCGCAGACGACGCCGACCTCACTCGCCGGATCGAACGCGAGAACGCCCTCGCCCTCTTCCCCCGGCTCGGCACTCCGACCCCGCTCGCGGCTCCGGCCCTGCCCGACCGTGTTCGAGGCGCCGTCACACGGACCGCCATGCGCGCCGTGACCCGCCTGATCGCCACCACCTGACTCAGGCCCGCCCGAACCGACTGGAGCACACCATGACCGACCAAACCGAACTTACAGACCCGAGCACACCGGGCGCACAACGCCGCGTCCTCTCCGCGATGTGCCTGGCCCTCGTGCTCGTCGTCGCCTCCGTGTCGGCGGTCAACCTCGCGCTTCCCGACCTGGCCGTGGCACTCGGCGCGTCCAACAGCGCCCTCACCTGGATCGCCGACGGCTACACCGTCGCCCTCGCCGCATTCGTGCTGCCGCTGGGCGCACTCGGAGACCGCATCGGGCGGCGAACCGTCCTCATCGCCGGCACAGCGGTTTTCGCCGCTGGGTCGGTCGCGGCCGCACTCTCCGACAGCACGACGAGCCTGATCGCCTCCCGCGTGGTCATGGGCCTCGGCGCCGCGATGATCATGCCCGGGACATTGTCGACCATCACAGCGACCTTCCCGGTCGACCGGCGCGCGAGGTGTCGCCATCTGGTCGGGATTCGCCGCCGCCGGCGCCATCATCGGCCTGATCGCGGCCGGCGCGCTCCTCGAAGTCTGGAGTTGGCGGTCCATCTTCTACGCCAGTGCCATCGTCGCCTGCCTCGCGCTGGCCGCGGCCGCGCTGTGGAGCCCGAACACCCGCGACCAGCACCCACCCCGCGTCGACGTCCTCGGCACCACATTGACCGTCGTGGGAATCGGGACACTTGTGTTCGCGATCATCGAGGGCAGCGACCGAGGCTGGACCGAACCCGTCGTCATCGCGAGCTTCGTCGTCTGCGCCGTGTCACTGGCCGCGTACGCCGCCTACGGAATACGTACCGACGAGCCACTCCTCGACCCACGACTGTTCGGTCTTCCCGGATTCCGCGCCGGGTCGATCAGCGTCATCGTCCAATTCATGGCGGTGTTCGGGTTCTTCTTCGTCGGCCTGCAGTACCTCCAGCTCATCCTCGGATACAGCCCGCTGCACAGCGCCATCGCTCTCGTTCCCGTCGCCCTCACGGTGCTCCCCGTCTCCATCTCCACCCCGGCGATCGTCCGCCGGCTCGGCCTGAACGTCACGATGTGCCTGGGCCTGCTCCTCCTGGCGGCCGGCTTGAGCTGGATCGCCACCCTCGACGCCGACTCCGGCTACCCGCCCTTCCTCCTCGGGCTCATCGTCGCGGGCGTGGGTATCGGCATCACCAGTTCGACCGGTACCTCTGCCATCGTCGGCTCCCTCTCCGCCGACCAACAGGGCATCGCCTCGGCCGTCAACGACACGACACGCGAGGTCGGCTCAGCTATCGGGATCGCCCTGATGGGCGCCGTCTTCACCAGCCGCTACACAGCGTCACTGCCCGACCTGTCCCGGCTCCCGGCCGAGGCGGCCAAGGCCGTGACCGACTCCGCTGCCGCGGGCCTCGAAGTGGCCGCACGCATGGGTCCGTCCGGTGCAGAGCTGACGCACTCCGTCCGCACGGCCTTCATGAGCGGCCTCAGCGCCGCTCTGATCGCGGTGGTGATCCCCATCGCGCTCACCGCCGTCGGCGCTCTGCTCCGGGCGCCGCGCAAGTCCGACGCCCCGTGAAATCCCCTGACCATGCACCCCAACCCTGCTCGCGACACGTGAGGACGTGACATCGTCGGCCTCAAGTGCAGTGAATAGGACTGAAGTAAAGTGGCGCTCATGGCGGTCACGTTGCACATCACGGGGGAACCCGAGTCGGATGCGGTGCTCTCGGAGCACCCGTTCGCGCTGCTCGCGGGCATGCTTCTCGACCAGCAGTTCCCCATGGAACGAGCCTTCGCCGGCCCGTGGAAGGTGCTGGACCGGTTCGGCAGCATCGACCCTCACGACATCGCCGTGGCGGATCCGGCGCGGTTCGAGGAACTGTGCACCACGCCGCCCGCGATCCATCGCTACGGGCGCGCCATGGCGGCCCGACTGCAGACGCTCGCCCGGATCGTGGTGGACGAGTACGACGGACACGCCGAGCGCATCTGGACCGAGGCCGCGTCCGGTGCCGACCTGGTGAAGCGGATCGAAGCCCTGCCCGGTTTCGGCGCGCAGAAGGCGAAGATCTTCGCCGCCCTCGTCGGCAAGCAACTCGGCGTCAAGCCGCGCGGCTGGGCCACGGCCGTGGGCGATTACGGCAAGGCCGGCTACCGCTCCGTGGCCGACGTGGTGGACGGCGATTCGCTGCAGAAGGTCCGGGCCTACAAGAAGGAGATGAAGGCCGCGGCGAAGAAGAAGTCGGACGCATGAGCACACCCGGTCAATACGGTCCCCCGAACCCCAACCAACCCGGCCAGGCGTACTCCCAGGCGATCCCGCTGCCCAACCCGCCGCGCGGCCCCGTCGGGCCCGGTCCGGTACCCGGGGCCCCGCCGCCTCCACCGCCGCACAAGCCGAAGTCCGGGAAGAACGTGATCGTCGGCCTGGTGGCGATCGCATCGGTGGTGGCACTCACCGCCGCCATCGTGGTGGCTGCCCTGCTCAGCGACTCGAAGGGGCGGACCCGGGCACGAACGCGGCGTCGACGTCCTCGGTGGCCGAGGGCGAACTGTTCCGGATCAACGACTGCCTGTACGACGTTCCGGAAGCCCCGAAGGTGGGCAATTGCGACGACGGGGGCTCGCCGTACAAGGTGACCCAGGTGATGCCGGCGGGCGAGAAGTGCCGGGCCGAGCAGACGTCGATCGCGCGCGGCCGGTGGTACTGCCTGACTCCGAACCTGAACGTGAACTACTGCTACACCGCGCCGGTGCAGGGTACCTGGATCAAGGCCGCCGGCCGGTGCGGCATCCCCGGTACCATCACAGTGATCTCGGTGGTCGGCGGTCTCCGCGACTCGGCGCGCTGCTCCGGCGAATGGGACCGGGTCTACTACTTCGACGACCCGGTCTACACGGTCTGCGCGAAGTCCTACACGTAGGCGGGCGCGCTCACAAGCCGGGAGTCGGGCTCACGACATAGGTGACGTCGCCGTCGTTCGCGGAGATCCCCACGGTGAAACCGTGCCCGCGGTACACGGCACCCACCCGGCCGGCGTCGAGCGGCACACCCGGAGCGACGGGTGTCAGCCCGGCGGCCAGCAGCGCGCGCGCCGACGCCACGGTGTCGTCGCCGGCGGTGGTGACTCGCCACATCGGGTGCCCGACCTCGATCTTCTCCGCCTTGCGGATCTCCCCCACCACCGGCACCCGGTCGGCCGGGTACCCGTCCGGAAGCCCGACGGGGCCGGGCGCGGGCTCGGAGCAGCCGGCCAGCAACGCCCCGGACACGACGAAGGCGGCGCCGATACCGGCGCCGCCCCGTGTGTTGCGTTCCATGCGGATCAGAGCGAGATCTTGCCCTCGGCGATCGCGCGGATCAGCTGCTTCTCGCGCCGTGCTCCGCGGATCTTGGACCCGACGACCAGCGCGACGATGACCACGACGCCGGCCGCCGCGGCGAGCACCGGCGGCTTGGTCACCGTGGCGACGACCGATGCCTGCGCCTGCTCGGCGAGCTTGCGCGGGTCGGCGCGCTCGCCCAGCTGGTCCAGCGTCGCCGCCAGCTGCTCCCGGGCGCGCTCGATGTCGCGCTCGATGCTCTCGGTGTCACGTGCCACTTCGCTCTACCTCCGGGGTCAGCTTGCGTGAAGATACTTCTCCGACTCTAGACCAGGCGCCGCCGCGTCACCGCCCTGCCCGGGCGCGCCGCCCGGATCCCGGTCCGGTCCGACGGCGAAGGTGGCCTGGACCTGCAGCCATTGAGCGAGCACCTGGCAGCCGGTCAGCTCGTAGTCCTCGTGTCGCAAGCGCGCCAGCGGCTCGCTCGCGTACGCGGTGTGCCGGTTTCCACGCAGGTTGTACTCGCGACCGCGGTACGTGATCCGCGGCAGGTAGCCGAGGATCTCGCGACCCGCGGTGCGCAGCCGCTCCACGTCACGCCGCCACTGGCGCGAACCGAACGCCGTGCGGGTGGCGTTCTGGAACTTGTGGCCCAGGTACTCGCCTGCCGCCCGCGGCGCCCATACCGCCAGGTCGCGGAGGGCGAGGTACGCGGTGGCGTCAGCGATGTCGCGGACGAACGAGTCCACGCTGGCGTTGCAGATCACGTCCTGCGGGTGCGAGATCCAGAGCAGCGGAAGTCCCTCGGGAACAGCCGGACCGTCGCCGGCCACACCCGAGCCGCACAGCGCGGGGTCGCTGCCGTGCGGGCGCTCGGGGTCCGACACCAGACCGGCGGCCAGCACGTTCGGCGCGAGGACGGGACCGTCGGCCATCGCGCCGAGCACGCGGCGCACGACCGTGCAGCCCTGCGAATACCCGATCAGGACCACCGGTCCCGCGACGTCCGCGATCGCGGCGAGCAGCCGTTCGACGCCGATCGCGACGGACTCGACGAACGAGACGCCGTCGCGGGCGGGGACGGGGCCGTAGGACGCCGGGTAACCCACCCAGCGCGCCGCGAACCGGCCGTCGAGCTCGGCCACGACGTGGCTGAGCATGCCGGTGACGTCGGTCCGGGGATCGTCGATCCAGGATTCGCCCGTGCCCCCGACTGCGAGCACGGTGATCCGGGCCCGGCCGGCGTCCGCCGGTCCCCGGGCCGCCCTGCTGTGGACGGTCAGCGTGTTCATGTCCACGACTCTTCAGGCCGCAGGTGTGAACGAGCTGAAATCCATGTTAAGAAATCGGTGCTGTGTCGGAGCTAACAATCCGGTCAGCGCTGACAGGTGGGGCACCAGTACAGGTTTCGCGCTTCCATGACCTCGGTCCGCACCGGCGTTCCGCACACCCGGCAGTGCTCGCCGGTCCGGCGGTACACGTAGGTCCGGGGCCGGTCCTCCGCGTACGACGGTGCGCCGTGGTCGTGCTCCGGCCGCACGACGTGCATGCGCCCGCGCTCGACGCCGATCGGCATGAGCGCGACCAGATCGGCCCACAGCCGAAAGAACTCGTCGCGCGAGACGTCGCGGCCATCGCGGTGCGGGTCGATCCCCGCGCGGAACAGCACCTCGGCGCGGTAGACATTGCCGACGCCCGCCATCACCCTCTGGTCCATCAGCAGCGCGCCGATGGGCCGGCGGGAGCGCTCGATGCGGCGCCACGCGTCGTCCGGATCTGAATCGGGGCGAAGCGGGTCGGGGCCGAGGCGGGCGAGCACGCCGTCGACCTGCTCCTCGGTGACGAGCTCGCAGGCGGTCGGCCCGCGCAGGTCCGTCCCGCCGCGCGGCCCGACGATGCGCATCCGCACCTGCCCGACGGGAGGAGGCGGCGCACCGTCGGCCGGGGGAAGTCCGTGAAGGCCCCGTACAGCCCCAGGTGCACGTGAACGATGAACCCGCCCTCGTAGCGGTGCCACAGGTGCTTGCCCCAGGAGTCGGCGCGCTCGAAGACGCGGCCGTCGAGGCGTCGCGCCTCCGGGGCGAAGCGGCCCTGCGGACTGGAGACGGCGACGCCCTCGCCCGCGAACAGAGCGTCGTGGGCGAGGGCGAGGCGGTGCAGGGTGTGCCCCTCAGGCACTGCCGCCTCCGGCATCGTCGGGCACGGGCGGTGGTCCGGGCCGGTCAGGCCTCGGGGGCGGCCGGGACGGCGGGCGCGACCCCGGTGCGCTCGTACTCGGCGAGGATGTCGATGCGACGCTGGTGGCGGGGCTCCTCCGACCACGGCTGCGCGAGGAAGGCGTCGACGATGGCGAGCGCCTCCTCTTTGCTGTGCATGCGACCGCCGATGCCGATGAGCTGGGCGTTGTTGTGCTCGCGGGCCAGCTTCGCGGTCTCGACGCTCCACGCGAGGGCGCAACGGGCGCCCGGCACCTTGTTCGCAGCGATCTGCTCGCCGTTGCCGCTGCCGCCGAGCACGATGCCCAGGCTGCCGGGGTCGGCGACGACGCGGGTTGCCGCGTCGATGCAGAACGCCGGGTAGTCGTCCACGGCGTCGTAGGTGTGTGCACCGCAGTCCACGGCCTCGTGGCCGTTCGCCGTCAGGTGCTCGATGATCTGGGACTTCAGTTCGAAACCGGCGTGATCGCCGCCGAGGTAAACGCGCATGGCCACAAGTCTGACACGCGCCGCGCGAGCATCGATGGGCGGCACAGCCTACATTCGATGGCATGGATGACAGCACCGAGCAGACACCCGGCCGGGAGCCGAAGGACGACTCCGCGCCGGACGGGTCCGCCCGCAGCGGGGCCTTCAGCACCGAGCAGAACGAATCGACGATGCCGAGCACGGGCTTCTTCCCGGTCGTTCAGCCCGAGGACCTGCACCCCGAGGCTGCGTCGGACGCCGCGACCACAGCCGACGCCTCGGTGACGTCCACGATCCCCGAGTCGGACTTCCCCACCGACCGGCACAACACCGGCAGCCACCACGCCCTGCCCGAGTTGGGTGAGCACCACCCCTCGGTGACGGCGGCGTTCACCCCGGCCCACGTGCCCGCGGGCCCCGGATTCCCGGGCGGGCCCGGCGGCCCCGTCGTGCCGATCCACCAGCCGCCGGCCTACGCGGGTGCTCCGCGCCGCCACCCCTGGGAGATCCCGCTGCTGGTGATCGTCATCCTGGTCACCCTGGGGATCTACGTGGGAGCGCTGCTGTTCGCGATCGTCGGGGTGATGGACACCTATCTGCTGCTCCTGCTGGCGGTGCCGATCATCCTCTGGTTCGGCCGCGGTTCGCTGTGGGCGTCGCCCCGCGTCCAGGGCGTGCAGATGACGCCCACGCAGTTCCCCGAGGGGTACCGCATGGTCCGCGAGGCCGCGGCCCGGTACGGCATGCGCGAGGTGCCCGACGCGTTCGTGGTGCTCGGCAACGGTCAGATCAACGCGTTCGCGTCCGGTCACGGCTTCCGCCGGTTCGTGGTGGTCTACAGCGACCTGTTCGAGGTCGGAGGCAAGGCCCGCGACCCCGAGGCGCTCGCGTACATCATCGGCCACGAGGTGGGCCACATCGCCGCCGGCCACGTGTCCTACTGGCGGCAGTTGGGCTCCTTCGCGATGAGCTACATCCCCGTGCTCGGGTCCGCGTTGTCCCGGTCGCAGGAGTACACCGCCGACAACTACGGCTACTTCAATCAGCCGGCCGGCGCGCCGGGCGGCATGGGCGTGATGGGCGCGGGCAAGTACCTCGGCAAGGAGGTCGACTTCGACCAGCTCGCCGACCGCGCCGCCACCGACAAGGGCTTCTTCACCTGGCTGGTCAACCTCACCGCGTCGCACCCCGTGCTCACGTGGCGCGCGGCCGCGCTGCGGAACCGCACCAAGGCCGGATCGCTGTTCTTCCCGCCGTCGCTGCCCGTGCGCGGCGTGGGCGGCGGCGCGGTGGTCCCGGCCGGACCGGTGCCGACCTTCACCAAGCAGGAGGTCCTGGCCCCGCTCCCGGCACGAGCCCGGCACCGTCGGGACCGGTCGGGCCGCAAGGGCCGTTCCCGGGCCCGACGGGGCCGCAGGCGCCGTTCCCGGGACCGACGGGGCCGGGCCGGGAACCGCAGGGCCCCGTCCCGCCGAGCTCCTAATCGAACGCGGGCTCCTCGTGCCGGGTGCGCTTGAGCTCGAAGAAGTGCTCGTACCCGGAGAGGAGGACGGTGCCGTCCCACACCTTGCCGGCGACCTCGCCGCGCGGGATGCGGGACAGGACCGGGCCGAAGAACGCGACGCCGTTGACGTGGATGGTGGGGGTGCCCACGTCGTCGCCGACCTTGTCCATGCCGGCGTGATGGCTCGCGCGCAGCGCCTCGTCGAAGTCGGTGCTGTTCGCGGCGGCGGCGAGATCGGGCTCCAGGCCGGTCTCGGCGAGCGCCTCGGCGATCACCACGGCGAAGTCGTCGTTCTGCTGATTGTGGATCCGGGTACCCATCGCGGTGTACAGCTTCGGGAGCACCTCGTCGCCGTGGCGCTGGGCGGCGGCAATCAGGACCCGCACCGGGCCCCACGCCGTCCTCATCAGCTCCTGGTAGATCTCGGGCAGGTTGTCGCGCCCCTCGTTGAGGACGGCGAGGCTCATCACGTGGAACTGCACGTCGATGTCGCGCACCTGCTCGACCTCGAGGATCCAGCCCGAGGTGATCCAACACCACGGGCACAGCGGGTCGAACCAGAAATCGACGCGGTCCTTCACGGGGGCGGTCTCGGTCACTTCTTCACTCCTGCTCTCGGGGCGGTGTTTCCCTATCGATCGTGCACCCGTAGCCAACACCGTGCAGGCTCATCCGCTTCCCGGGGCGGCGAGGCCGGACCGGGGGTGGCATTGTGGGATGCACCGTCCTCATCCCCGCCGTCAACGAAGGAGAACCACCTTTGTCCGCGCCCAATCTCACCCGGGTCCAGGCCGCCGAGCGCGCCGCCACCGTCGCCGTCTCGCGCTACGCCATCGAGCTCGACCTCACTGACGGTGCGAATGCGCCCGGCGACAAGACGTTCGCGTCGACCACGACGATCAGCTTCACGGCGACTCCGGGCGCGGAGACCTTCATCGACCTCATCGCGAGCGGCCTGAGCGCGACGCTGAACGGGCGGCCCGTCGACACCTCCGCGTACACCGAGGACTCCGGCCTGGTGCTGCACGGCCTCGCCGCGGAGAACGAGCTGGTGATCTCCGGCCGGTTCTTCTACTCCAACACCGGCGAGGGACTGCATCGCTTCGTGGACCCCGCGGACGGCAGCGTCTACCTGTACTCGCAGTTCGAGACCGCCGACGCCAAGCGGATGTTCGCCTGCTTCGACCAGCCCGATCTCAAGGCCGTGTTCGACATGACGGTGACGGCACCGTCGGACTGGACCGTGGTGACGGGCGGCGCGGAGGCGACCCGGGAGCCGCTGCCGACCGGGGCGCACCGCTGGACGTTCCTGACGACCGAGCCGATGTCGACGTACCTGGTGGCGCTCATCGCCGGCCCGTACGCGGTGTGGTCGGACGCCTACACCGATGAGCACGGCACGATCGACCTGCGCCTGTTCTGCCGTGCGAGCCTCGCGGAGTACATGGACGCCGAGCGGCTGTTCACCGAGACCAAGCAGGGATTCGGCTTCTACCACAAGAACTTCGGCATCCCCTACGCCTTCGGCAAGTACGACCAACTGTTCGTGCCCGAGTTCAACGCGGGCGCGATGGAGAACGCGGGCGCGGTCACCTTCCTCGAGGACTACGTCTTCCGGTCGAAGGTCACGCGCTACCTCTACGAGCGGCGCTGCGAGACGGTGCTGCACGAGATGGCGCACATGTGGTTCGGCGACCTGGTGACGATGCGCTGGTGGGACGACCTCTGGCTGAACGAGTCGTTCGCGACCTTCGCGTCCGTGCTCAGCCAGGTCGAGGCCACTGAGTACACCTCGGCGTGGACCACGTTCGCGAACGTCGAGAAGTCGTGGGCCTACCGGCAGGACCAACTCCCGTCGACGCACCCCGTGGCGGCCGACATCCCGGACCTGCAGGCCGTGGAGGTCAACTTCGACGGCATCACCTACGCCAAGGGCGCCTCGGTGCTCAAGCAGCTCGTCGCGTACGTGGGGCTCGAGCCGTTCCTGGCCGGCCTACGCGCGTACTTCGTGGAGCACAAGTTCGGCAACGCCACCTTCGACGACCTGCTGCGCGCGCTGGAGGCCTCGTCGGGACGCGACCTGTCGGACTGGGGCGCCCAGTGGCTCAAGACCACCGGCATCAACGAGTTGGCGCCGGCTTTCGCACTGGACGGCGAGGGCCGCTTCACGCGGTTCGCGGTCCAGCAGTGGGGCGCAACGCCGGGTGCCGGCGAGACCCGCGTACACCGCCTGCGGATCGGGATCTACGACGACGACGAAGCCGGCAGGCTGGTGCGCACAAACCAGGTCGAGATCGATGTCGCCGGCGAACGCACCGACGTCCCCGAGCTCGTGGGGGTTCCGCGCGGCAAGCTGATCCTCGTCAACGATGACGACCTGACGTACGCCTCGGTCCGCCTGGACCCCGCATCGCTCGAGGTCGCGACCACGCGCGTCGCCGACATCGCCGACTCACTCCCGCGTACCCTCGTCTGGTCCGCGGCCTGGGAGATGACTCGGAACGCGAAGATGAGGGCCCGCGACTTCGTCGAGCTGGTGCTCGGCGGCATCGGTGCGGAGACCGAAGTGGGCGTGGTGCAGCGGGTCGTGCTGCAGGCGCAGACCGCCGTCGAGTCCTACGCCGATCCGGCGTGGGCGGCCGCGGAGGGCCGCGCGCTGCTCTCCTCGGGCCTGCTCCGGCTCGCCCGCGAGGCCGAGGCCGGCTCGGACTTCCAGCTGGCGTTCGTCAACGCGCTGGCCGCGTCCGCGCTGGGGCGTTCCGAGGTCGAGGTGCTGCGGGCACTGTACGAGGGCGCCGCGCCCGGCACCGTCGGCCTGGACGGGCTGACCGTCGATACCGACCTGCGGTGGGGCCTGGTCCGGGCCCGGCGCGCGCGGGGGTGATGGGCGCCGACGAGATCGAGGCGGAGATCCTGCGCGATCCGACCGCCGCCGGCGAGCGGCTGGGCGCCGCCGCCCTGGCGGCCCGCCCGGACGTCCGGGTCAAGGAGGAGGCCTGGGAGAAGGTCTTCGGCGACGACTCGCTGTCGAACACGCTGACCCGCGCCATCGCCGCGGGCATCGTCGCGCCCGGCCAGGGCGAGCTGCTGGCGCCGTTCACCGCCCGCTACTTCGGCGCGATCGACGAGGTGTGGGCACGCCGCTCCTCCGAGGTCGCGCAGACGGTCGTCGTGGGCCTGTACCCGTCGTGGGACATCTCCGACGAGGCCGTGGCCGCCGCGGACGCGTGGCTCGCGGGCGACAATCCCCCGGCCTTGCGTCGCCTGGTCCTCGAGGGACGCGCGGGCATCGTCCGCTCGCTGGCGGCACGGGCCTTCGACCGCGCCTGACGCACCGACGACCGCGGCCCCGGGATCCTTCGATCCCGGGGCCGCGGTGTGTGGTGACTCAACTGATGAACGGGTGGCCGCTCACGGTCCTACCCGGGTCTTCCTGGATGACGTCCCAGTGCTCGACGATCTTGCCGTTGGCGACGCGGAAGATGTCGGCGACCGCCTGGGCCTTGCCGTCGTAGACGGACCTCGCGTACACGACGACGATGTCGCCGTCCGCGACGATACGCACGATCGAGGTGCTGTACTTCGGGTCCTTCACGACGGGCCCGAGGACCTTCACCAGGGCCTCGCGCCCGTCGGCGACCTCGGGATTGTGTTGGATGTAGTGGTCCCCGATGTAGCGCTGCGCCGCGCCCGCGATGTCGCGTTGCACGAAACCCTCGGTGTAGAAGGCCGTGACGAGCTCCTTCGGGGTCGACGGTGCCGCGCTCGCCTGCGCGGCGGCGCCGAACACCAGGGCGCCGACGGTGAACAGCGCGGAGACGGCGTTGCGGATCCTCCGATTGAGATGCATACCGGGTCCAATCATTGAAAGTTCAATACTTTGATTCGATCAGAACACGGTCGGGCACCCCGCACAACGTGATACCCATCGCCGTACGCTGCACGGATGGACGCGCACCACATCCCCGAGACCGCCGAGGCGCTGATGCGCTCGCGCTTCGCCGCGTTCCGCGACGGTGACGTCGCGTGGCTCCTCGCCTCCTGGCACCCGAACACCCGCCCTGCCGACCTCAAGCTCGACGAGGGTGTGCGCTGGCGCGGTCTCCAGATCGTCGACACCGTCGCGGGAACGACCGAGGACGACTCCGGCAGCGTCGAATTCCGGGCGACGTACGTCGTGGACGGCGCGCACGGCGTCCTGCACGAACGCTCCCGGTTCGTCCGGGAGGACGGCCGGTGGTACTACGTCGACGGGACCTTCCCCGCCCAGTAGTCGCGGACCTGCCGCACCAGCCGCGAACGTGCTCATCGCGGCGGTCGCAGTCGACCATCCCCAGCACACGATCACGACGATCCTGACGGACCTGCACCGCCTGGACGGGGTCGAGTTCTGGCCGGACGCCGTGTCCTATCGTTCCATGGGCTTCACCGAGATTCACGGACACCGAGAGGTCACGGACGCCTATCTGGTCGCCCTGGCGACGGCGCGCGACTCCCGGGTCGTCACGTTCGACAACGGCCTGGCTGTCGCCCACCCCACCCGGACCGTTCATCTCGTTCCCGCGAAGGGGCACGAGGATCTCGCATGACGCGAACGACCCCCGGACCGTGTGGTCCGGGGCCGTCGTACGAGGCCTGCTACGCCGTGGGCGGCTTGACGGCGGAGGCCATCACGCGCAGGGCGGCGATGAGTCCGTCGACCAGGTCGCCGCGCTGGAACGGCGGGATGGCCGCGGTCACGCCGAGCTGGGCGACCTTGTCGCCCAGGCGATCGGCCACGGCGCTGCCGGTGAGGACCACGATGTCGCGCGTGTTCGGCGACACTGCGATGAGTGCGCCGTACTCGGGTTCGGGCGCGCGGCGGAGGACCGCCTCGGCCCCGGCATGCACGTTCTCGCCCAGGTCGCCGATGTACACCGAGAAGCGGGCGCCGGCGTCCCGGGTGGCGCGGATCAGCGCCTCGTCCAGGCCGATGAGCTCCTCGCGGGTGAACGGCGGGTTGACGGGGCTGTCGCTCGCCTGCCGAGCGGCCGAGATGCGGCCGCTCGAGGTGATGGCCGTCCCGATGGGCAGCTCGCCCTGCGGAACGACGACGGCCTGCGTGTGATCACCACTTGCCACTTGCGGCACCCCGATCAGGTTCTCGTTGTCGTGATCGCCGTGGTGCGCGCCGTGCGGGCCCACGGGGGCCTCGTCGACCGCACTGAACAGCATGGGCTCACGCGTCCAGGGCTCGCCGAGCTTGTACTCGTCCGGCTGCTGGTACTTCTCGTTGCGGCCGGTGGCCATCGAGATGACACACAGGACGACGATCACGATCGTCGCGATGACGGTGATCCCGCCGACGATGTTGAGCAAGCTCACTGTGGGCCCCTTTCCTTGCTGTACGAACGCCCGACGGCGCGCTGGTCGGTCACGAACAACTTAGCCTATGCCGCATCGAGGTCGAGATACCGACTCCACATCGGGTCGACCTCTTTGAGCGTCGACAGCAGGCGCCAGTGCCGGCCCTGCGGCGCGCGGGGCTCGATCCGCAATGTCCAGCCGATCTCGGACAGCAGTCGGTCGGCCTTGCGGTGGTTGCAGGACGCGCAGCACGCCACGCAGTTCTCCCACCCGTGACCGCCGCCGCGCGAGCGCGGCTGCACGTGGTCGATGGTGTCGGCCCTGCCGCCGCAGTACCCGCACCGGAAGCGGTCGCGGTGCATCAGGGCGGCCCGGGTCATGGGCACCTGCGCGCGGTACGGGACCTTCACGTACGTGCGCAGGCGGATCACCGACGGCACAGACAGCGAACGGTCCGCTGAATGCACCAGCGGACCGTTCGGATCGTCGTGGACCACATCAGCCCTGTCCCTCAGCATGAGGACTATCGCCCTCCGCATGGAGATCGCGGTGAGTGGCTCGTACGTGGCGTTGAGCAGCAGCACCCGCCGCTTGCCCCACACGCCGGCGCCGGGACGAGAGTCGGCGAGCGCGGTCACCGCGGGAGCACCCGCGCCGTGCGTTCGCTTCATCGACTCTCCTCGCTTCGATCACGTCGGGCCGGACCCCGCCGGGGTCCGGCCGAGTCGCCTCTAGTAGTGCACCATGGACGACCGCGATCCGCACGATGATTTCGGCGCATTTCCCGAGGCGAATCGGCGGCCGGACGGTGAACAGCGCGTGACCGGCGGCCCGTCGACCCCGTCCAACGGCCCGTCGGCCCCCTGCCCAGCGGCCCGGTCCGGCCCGATCCGGGCGAGGGGCGAGCGCGACCGACCGCCCCGTCCGGCCGGATCGCGACGTGCGAGACTGGGGACGTGAGCACGCCCGACCAGCAGAGCTTCTACGACGCCGTCGGCGGCGCGGACACCTTCGCGGAGTTGATCCACCGCTTCTACCAGGAGGTCGCCGGCGACGAGTTGCTGCGGCCGTTGTACCCGGAGGAGGACCTGGGCCCCGCCGAGGTGCGGTTGCGGATGTTCTTCGAGCAGTACTGGGGCGGCCCGCGCACGTATTCGAGCAACGCGGGCACCCTCGGCTGCGGATGCGCCACGTGCCCTACCGCATCACCGAGATCGAGCGCGACGCGTGGCTGCGCTGCATGGACGTGGCGATCGCGTCGATCGACGACGCGCGGATGAGCCCGGATCGCAAGCGCGAGCTCAGGAACTACTGTGAGATGGCCGCGCAGATGCTCGTGAACACCCCCATGGGCGCTTGAACAGGAGTGAGATGACGCCATCCGTCCGCACCCGGACCTATGACGACGCCCCGTGGTGGAAGGGCGCGATCTTCTACCAGATCTACCCGCGGTCGTTCTCGGATTCGAACGGCGACGGCGTGGGCGACATCCGGGGCGTCATCGAGCGGCTGGGCTACCTCGAGCTCCTGGCGTCGACGCGCTGTGGCTCTCGCCCGTGATGCGCTCCCCCATGGCCGATCACGGGTACGACGTCTCGGATCCGCGCGACATCGACCCCCTGTTCGGGTCCGTTGCCGACATGGACGAGCTGATCGCCCAGGCGCACGCGCGTCGCATCCGCGTCACCATGGATCTCGTCCCCAATCACACGTCGGACCAGCACTCGTGGTTCCAGGCGGCGCTGGCCGCGGGGCCGGGCAGCCCCGAGCGGGACCGGTACATCTTCCGCGAGGGCCGCGGACCGAACGGGGACGAGCCCCCGAACAATTGGCCCAGCATCTTCGGCGGGCCCGCCTGGCACCGCGTCACCGAGGCCGACGGCACACCCGGTCAGTGGTATCTGCACATCTTCGCGCCCGAACAGCCCGACCTGAACTGGCGCAACGAGGAAGTCTTCCAGGACCTCGCACAGACCCTCCGGTTCTGGCTGAACCGCGGAGTGGACGGCTTCCGGATCGACGTGGCGCACGGCATGTCCAAGCCGGACGGCCTGCCGGACATGGACCTGGTGAACAACCAGATCATGGACAACGACGAGAACGACCTCCGGTTCAACGACCCCGGGGTGCATGCGATCCATCGGCGCATCCGCCAGGTGATGGACGAGTTCCCGGGCCGCGTCACCGTGGGCGAGATCTGGGTCAAGGACAACGACCGGTTCGCCGAGTACATCCGCCCCGACGAGCTGCACTTGGGCTTCAACTTCCGCCTCGCGGAGGCCGAGTGGGACGCGCGCGAGATCCGCGAGGCCATCGACAACTCGCTCGTCTCCGTCGAATCGGTGAACGGCATCCCCACCTGGACCCTGTCGAATCACGACGTGCCGCGTGAAGTGACCAGGTTCGGCGGCGGCGAGGTGGGCGTCGCCCGCGCCCGCGCGATGATCCTGGTGGAACTGGCACTGCCCGGCACCGTGTTCCTCTACAACGGCTCGGAGCTGGGCCTGTCCAACGTGGACCTCCCCGACGAGGCGCTGCAGGATCCCACCTGGGAGCGCTCGGGTCACACCGAGCGCGGTCGCGACGGCTGCCGCGTGCCGCTGCCGTGGCAGGGCACCCTGCCCCCGTACGGGTTCTCCACGAACGCCGAGACGTGGCTGCCGATGCCGGACGACTGGAAGGACCTCACCGCCGAGGCGGAGCTCGAGGACCTCGATTCGACGCTCACGCTGTACCGCACCGCGATCGAGCTGCGGCGCATGCGCCCCGAGTTCCACGGCGACGCCGTCGAGTGGTACGGCTCCCCGTTCCCGGCGCGCTCGCGTTCCGCCGGGTGGGCGGCCGCCTGACCTGCGTGCTGAACGCCTCGGATCAGCCCGTCGACCTGCCGGCCGGCGAGCTGATCCTCAGCAGCGCCCCGCTGCTCGACGGCCGGCTCGCGCCGAACGCCGCCTGCTGGCTGGCCTGACCTCCGCCGGTCCGGCGGCCCCGCCGGGCCGCCGTCAGGCTCCGATCCGTTCCCGGGACGTGCGGCCCCGCCGGGCCAGCGGCTGGGCGCCGACGGCGGCGCCCAGCCCGACCGGGGCCGACAGGTCGCCGTAGATCGATTCGTGCGCGCCCGCGGGCACACGGAAGGTCTCGTGCCAGATGCCGACCCGAGCGCGCCCGGCCGCGTGGGTCATGGAGTAGAACTTCAGCCACGCGGGCCGATGCGCGAAATCGGTCGAGTGCGAATAGGCCTCGAGCTCATCGTAGCTGCGCCAGTACTGCACCACGATCGGACCGGTGGACGTGATCGCGTTGAAGCCGCCCAGGTAGCCGATGGCGCCGCCGGCGACACGGTCCCGTTCGATCTCGGCCTGCATGCGGCGCATCGATCGGCCGACGAACAGCGCCTGGTCCAGCCGCCAGCTCGCCCGCGGCCGCATACCCAGCAGGAACACCACCAGCTCGCCGTCGTGCGTGTCGGTCTGCATGTCGTGGTTCATGAGTGTCTCCCTGATGCCGCCTTGGATAGTTCCACTACCCATATTGGAGAGTGTCGCTATCCTATGTCAAGATCGAATCATGAAGTTGTCGGAACTCTCCACGGAGACCGGCGTGAGCACCGCCTCGCTCAAGTACTACCTGCGCGAATCCCTGCTCGCCCCGGGCGATCCCGTGACGCGCACCCAGTCCGAGTACGGTCCCGCCCACGTGGAGCGCGTTCGCCTGATCCGGGCCTGGTCGAGACGGGCGGTCTGTCCCTGGCGCAGGTCAAGCAGGTCCTCGACGCGCTCGACAGCCCGACGGTGCCGCGCCTGGACCTGTTCGGCGTGGCCGTCAACGGCTTCGCGGCCAACCACACCGTGACGGCCGACGACGACTGGACCGCGGCCGCCGAGACGTTCGTCCGGGCCCGCGGCTGGCGCTGCGAGGAGGAAGCCCCCTGCTGCCGGTGCTGGGCGCGCAGCTCAAGGCGCTGACCGATTCATGCCCCGACGTCGCAGCCGAGGGCACCCTGGACCGGTGGGCCGACGCCGTCGAGGCCATCGCGGAGGCCGACCTCGACACCCTGCCCGACGACGACGCCGCGGCGCTGAAGATCGTGGCCGTGGGCAATGTGCTGTCCGACCAGGTGCTGATCACCCTGCGCCGCCTGGCCCAGGAGAGCCGCAGCGCCCAGTTGTACGCGCCCGACGATGCCGATCAGACCAGCAGCGAGGGGCCCGATTCGCGGCGCTGATAGAGCGAGCCGTAGCGGGCGTCCACCCGCACCCACGTGGCGGAGGCGGACACACGCACCGGTTCGTCGGCCCCGTCGCCCGCGAACCCCATCGCCTCCAAGGAGAACGCCGTGCGCAGGCTCAGCGGCACGCTCCGCTCCCCCGCACTCACGCTGACCACGTCGGAGTCCAGCAGCGACTGCGGCGGGCCGGCGGGGCCGCCGGCCTCGCGCCCCACCTCGATGCCACGGGCGGCGACGGCGCGCAGGGCCTGCGCGGGCACGTCGTCGAGGTGCTCGAAGCCGGACGCAGGAGGCAGCGCGCCGCGCCACGCCGAATCCAGGGAGAAACCGGTGTCCACGTAGCCGTCGGGCGACGCCGACTCGGATCGCAGCGACTCCAGCACCGTCGTGGCGCTGCAGACGAGCGACTCGGGTGCCACCGAGCCCGCGAGCACCCGCACCGCGAGCACACCGAACCCCGTGCGCCCCCACACCTCCACGTGCTCGTCGTCGCGGCGGCGCACGCGGATCACCGCGGAGTCGTCGGTACGGAGCAGTCGGGTGACGAACGCCGCGAGGTTCGCCCGGGGCCGAGCACCGGAGACCGTCAGCCGCCGGTCGCTCACCGGGAGAAAGACTTCAGGTAGTCGCGCTGCTCGCCGGACAGGCGCCGCACGCGCTGCTCCGCGACATCGAAGGCCGCGAGCCGCACCTGCGCCACGACGGCCGGCGCGCTGTCGAGGCCGGCGCCGGCGGGCCGGACTTCGTGGTGCACCACGAAGTCCGCCGCCCGCACCGCGGAGGTCCACAGCGTGATCTGCAGCGGCGAATCCTGGTGCCGCAGTTGGCCGCGGTACTCCACCTCGAGCTTTGCCAGCAGCAGCCCGTCGAGCAGGTCCCGAGTGGGCGCGTCCGGCGCGAAGAGCAGCGGGATCCGCGCCTCCTCCAGCAGCGTCACCATGCGGGCGTTGTTGATGTGCTGGTACACGTCCATGTCGGACCAGCGGACGTCCACCGGCACCGTCAGGCCCGATCCCCCGTCGTCGAACTCCGTGCGCACGCCCGTGACGCCCGCCGCGGTGAAGCTGTACTCGGTCACGCGTCCACGCTAGCCGACCGGCCCGCGCCTACCCCACGTGGCGCAGCAACGAGCGGAGCGCCCGGGTCGCGACGGACAGCCGCGACTCGTCGTTCGCGACCTGCGGAGCGCCCTCGACGGGGTCGAGGATCTCGCCGAGCAGCGCGCCCACCCGCTCGAGCCGGCGCGCGTTGTGCGAGGCCCAGTCGCCGATCTTCTGCGTGGCCGGCTCCTCCGGGTCGGTGAAGTTGAGCACCTCGACGGTGAGCGCGCGCAGCGCGCCGTACAGGTCGTCGCGCAGGGCGAGCCGCGCCATCTCGCTCCACCGGTCGCCGCGGGGCAGCTCCGCGACGGCACCGAGCATCTCATCGATCCGCAGGTGCTGCATCAGCGCGAAGTACAGCTGGCCCACCTCGTCGTCCTCGCGCTCGGTGATGTCGGCGATGTCGACCACGTCGAGCAGGCTGAACCGGTACAGCGCGCGGCTGACGGTGTTGGCCAGTTCCTCCGGAACCCCGGCGGCGATCGCGCGCTCGCCGGAACCGCTGGCCTGGCGGTCGTAGCGGATGTCCCAGCCGCCCATCGCGGCCGACAGCTTCGCGATGCGCTCGGCGTACCGATTCACCTCGGCGCCGATCGCGATCGGCTGGGGCCGGTTAGTGAGCATCCACCGCGCCCCGCGGTCCAGCACGCGACGACTCTCGGCGAGCAGTGCCGACGACTCCTGGGCCGAGACCGGAAGCGCCCGGATCGCCGCCCAGGTGGCGGGCAGGTCGAATACGCGGCTGACCGCGGCGAACGCGCGGACCGCCTCCGCGGCGCCCGCGCCGGTCTCCTCCTCCAACCGGTACACGAAGCTCACGCCCGCGTTGTCGACGAGGGAGTTGACCACCTGCGTGGCCACGATCTCACGGCGCAGCGGATGCGCGGCAATGCCGTCGGCCGCCCGCTCGCGCAGGGCGTCCGGGAAGTACTCGGGCAGCCGGGCGGCCAGTACCTCGTTGTCGGGCAGATCGCTGCGGAGGACGTCGTCCTTGGTGGCGAGCTTCACGTGGGCCATGAGGTTCGCCAGTTCCGGCGAGCTGAGTCCGAGGCCGGCGGCCTGCAGCTTGTCGGTCTCCTTGCGCGTGGGCAACGCCTCGAGCCGCAGGTCGACGCCGCGGTTGCGGGACAGATCCGCGAGGATCCGGGCGTGCACGTCCACCATCTTGGGGGCGAGCGAACGCTCCACCGACAGCGCGGAGTTCTGCGAGATGTTGTCGGCCAGCACGAGCCGCGAGACGTCGTCGGTCATCGAGACCAGCAGATCGTGCCGCTCCGCCTCCTCGATCGCGCCCGACGTGATCTGCCGGTCCAGCAGGATCTTGATGTTCACCTCGTGGTCGGAGCAGTCGACGCCCGCGGAGTTGTCCATCGCGTCGGTGTTGATCCTGCCGCCGCTGCGGTCGAACTCGATCCGGCCCAGCGGCGTGACGCCGAGGTTGCCGCCCTCGCCCACGACCTTGGCGCGCACCGCCGCCGTCCACGCGGATCGCGTCGTTCGCGCGGTCGCCGACGTCGAGGTTCGATTCGGTCGAGGCCTTGATGTAGGTGCCGATGCCGCCGTTCCACAGCAGGTCGACGGGGGCCAGCAGCACGGCGCGCATCAGTTCGGGCGGCGTCATCTCGGTGACGTCGTCGGCGAGGCCGAGCGCGGCCCGCACCTCGACGCTGATCGGGATCGACTTCTGGTCGCGGCTGAACACACCGCCGCCGGAGCTGATCTTGCCGGCGTCATAGTCCTTCCACGACGAGCGCGGCAGCTCGAACAAGCGCTGCCGCTCGGCGAAACCGGTGGCCGCGTCGGGATTCGGGTCGAGGAAGATGTCGCGGTGGTCGAACGCTGCCACCAGGCGGATGTGCTCGGAGAGCAGCATGCCGTTGCCGAACACGTCGCCGCTCATGTCGCCCACGCCGACCGCGGTGAAATCCTGCGTCTGGGTGTCGTGGCCCATCTCGCGGAAGTGCATCTTCACCGACTCCCACGCGCCCCGCGCGGTGATGCCCATGCCCTTGTGGTCGTACCCCTCAGAGCCGCCCGACGCGAACGCGTCCCAGCCAGAAGCCGTAGCCGGCGGCCACGTCGTTGGCGATGTCGGAGAACGACGCGGTGCCCTTGTCGGCGGCGACCACCAGGTAGGTGTCGTCGGCGTCGCGGCGCACCACGCGCTCGGGCGGGAGCACGGCACCGTCCGCACCGAGGTTGTCGGTCACATCCAACAGTCCCGAGATGAACATGCGATAGCAGGCCACGCCCTCGGCGCGCTGGGCATCGCGGTCGGCGGCGGCGTCGCCGGTGACCTCCGGGGGACGCTTGACCACGAAGCCGCCCTTCGCACCCACCGGCACGATCACGGCATTCTTCACCGCCTGCGCCTTGACCAGGCCCAGGATCTCGGTGCGGAAGTCCTCCCGGCGGTCCGACCAGCGCAGACCGCCCCGGGCGACCATCCCGAAGCGCAGATGCACGCCCTCGACCCGAGGCGAGTACACGAAGATCTCGAACCGCGGGCGCGGCTTGGGCGTCTCGGGGATCCGGCCGGGCTCGAGCTTGAGCGCGATCACCGGCTTGTCGGCGTAGAAGTTGGTGCGCACCGTCGCCTGCACCACGTGCAGGTAGGCGCGCAGGATCCGGTCGGCGTCGAGACTCGTGACCGCGGCCAGCGCCGCCTCGACGTCGGCCTCCGCCTCCGCCGCCGCGTCCGAGTCCGCCGCGACCGGATCGAAGCTCGCGGTCCACAGCCTCAGCACCGCACCGACCGCGTCGCGGTGCTCGATCAGGACCTGCGCCATGTGGCCGGGACTGTAGGGGAAGCCGCACTGGCGCAGGTACTGCCCGATTGCGCGCAGCAGCGCCACCTGCCGCCAGTCCACCCCGAACGCCAGGATGAGCTCGTTGAACCCGTCCACCTCGGCGTCGCCCCGCCACACCGCGGCGGCGCCCGCGCTGGCGAGCGCGCGACGCGACTTCAGGTGCTCGGGCAGGTCGGCGTCGGACACGCCGTCGACCGAGATGGCGCGCAGCGCCTTGGGCACCCGCAGACCGAAGTCGTAGACCGAGCACAGGACACCGTCGGGCCTGCGGATCGTGTACGGGCGTTCGTCGAGCACCTCGACGCCCAGCGACTGCAGGACCGGCAGCACCTGCGAGAGCGTGACCCCGCCGCCCGTGAGGTACATGATGAAGCGCAGGTCGGCGTTCACGCCGTGCAGCGGGTCGTAGAAGACCAGGTCCAGGCCCTCGGCGGGCAGCGCGGCGATCCGGGCGACGTCGGCGGGCGCCGGGCGGGCGGCTGATCCTCCTTGTAGTTCGGGGAGAAGCCGGGCAGGTAGGCGCGGACCAGGTCCACGTCCTGTCCCGCGCTCGCCGCCGCGTCCAGCACGTCCTCGTCCCACGTGCGGCTGACGTCGCCGAGCCGCGCCCTGATGCGGGCCTCGTCCGCGGCGTGGAACACCGGCACCGCGGCTTCGTCGCGCGGAAGCAGCACGAACTGGATCCGCGCGATGGCCGATTCCGTGACCCGCGCGGTGAACCGGTCGACCCGCATCCCCGTCTCGTCCTCGAGGACGTCGATCAGGACGCCGCGGGCGCGGGAGGTGTACCGGTCGCGCGGGAGGTAGACCAGCGCGGTGGCGAACCGGGCCAGCTTGTCGGTGCGCAGGAACAGCGCCAGGTCCTCGTCCCCGAGTTCGCGGAGGCCGCCGAAGACGCGGGCGAGCTCGTCCTCGTCGGCGACGACCAGGCGCAGGCGCGGGAAGGTCTGGATGTACTCCATCAGCCGTTGGTTGGCGGGGTCGGAACGCACCACGCCGATCCGCGCGAGCACGCGCTCGATCTTGGCCCCCACCATCGGGATCCCGAACACGTTGTGGTGCAGGCCGAGAACGGTCAGCGCCATCGCGAACAGTTCGACCGCCCCACCGTCGGAGGGCGCCGCGGCCAGGAGGAAGGGCGATCCCGCCGCGTCACCGAGGGGGCGCGCCAGCTCGACGACGGCGACCTGTCCCGCCTCGGGCGCGGGGATCGCGTCGATCAGTGCGCGCAGCTTCTCGTCCGGGTCGGCCAGAACGCCCGTCCCGGCACCGTCGGTCCACGAACCGAGCACGCGGGCGTTCCCGTCCTCGAGCCAGGCGATCAGGTCCGACGGTGACCGCCCGGGCGGCTGAGCGGACACACTCTGCGCGACTCGGGTGAAGACGGACGAATCGGTTCCGGACTGCGCCACGGATTCTGCTCCTCGTGCGGGGTGAGGCGACGGGCGCGCCGAAGTACCGGGTCAGCACGTGGCGCCGTTGCCAGGGTTGACGGAGCGGGTGGCTCCGCGAACCACCCTACGACCGGGGCGGGGGTTACGGGCGGGTAATGAACAGCACGGTCACGTGCGGGTTCGACGGTGCCGCCCGGCTCAGTCGAACGCGCCGACGCGAGCGCTTCGTCCCCCGCGCGACACCGTCGGTCCGAACACGAGGCGGGCTCCCCGTCGACAACGAGGAGCCCGCCCGAGTGCGCTACGTCAGTCGCGCGTGAGCTTGCGGTGCGTCACCGCGTGCGGGCGTGCCGCCTCGGCGCCGAGCCGCTCGATCTTGTTCGCCTCGTACGCCTCGAAGTTGCCCTCGAACCAGAACCACTGCCCCTCGGAGACGTTGCCCTCCCAGGCCAGGATGTGTGTGCAGGTCCGGTCGAGGAACCAGCGGTCGTGGGAGATGACCACGGCGCAGCCGGGGAACTCCTGGAGCGCGTTCTCAAGGCTGGAGAGGGTCTCCACGTCGAGGTCGTTGGTCGGCTCGTCGAGCAGGATCAGGTTGCCACCCTCCTTGAGGGTCAGCGCCAGGTTCAGCCGGTTGCGCTCGCCACCGGAGAGCACCTCGGACGGCTTCTGCTGGTCCGGGCCCTTGAAACCGAACGCACTGACGTAGGCGCGAGCCGGCATCTCGTTCTGGCCGACGGTGATGTAGTCGAGCCCGTCCGAGACCACCTGGAAGACGGTCTTCTTCGGGTCGATGTTCGCGCGGTTCTGGTCGACGTAGCTGAGCTTGACCGTCTCGCCCACCTTCACGTCGCCCGAGTCCGGGGACTCCAGACCGACGATGGTCTTGAACAGGGTGGTCTTGCCCACGCCGTTCGGGCCGATCACGCCGACGATGCCGTTGCGCGGCAGCGTGAAGCTCAGGTCCTTGATCAGGACGCGGCCGTCGAAGCCCTTGTCCAGGTTCTTCACCTCGACCACCACGTTGCCCAGGCGCGGCGGGGTCGGGATCTGGATCTCCTCGAAGTCGAGCTTGCGGTGCTTCTCGGCCTCGGTCGCCATCTCCTCGTAGCGCTCGAGGCGCGCCTTGTTCTTGGTCTGCCGGGCCTTGGCGCCGGACCGGACCCAGGCGAGCTCCTCCTTGAGGCGTTTCTGCAGCTTCTGGTCCTTCTTGCCCTGCACCTCGAGGCGCTCGGCCTTCTTCTCCAGGTACGTCGAGTAGTTGCCCTCGTAGCCGTGCAGCTTCCCGCGCTCGACCTCGCAGATCCACTGCGCCACGTGGTCGAGGAAGTACCGGTCGTGGGTGACGGCGAGGACGGCGCCCGGGTAGTTGGCGAGGTGCTGCTCGAGCCAGAGCACCGACTCGGCGTCCAGGTGGTTGGTGGGCTCGTCGAGGAGGAGCAGGTCAGGCTTGCTCAGCAGCAGCTTGCACAGCGCGACGCGACGCTTCTCACCGCCGGAGAGGTTCGTGACGGGCGAATCGCCCGGCGGGCAGCGCAGCGCGTCCATGGCCTGCTCGATCTGCGAGTCGACCTCCCAGGCGTCGACGGCGTCCAGCTGCTCCTGCAGCTTGCCCATCTCCTCCATGAGTTCGTCCGTGTAGTCGGTGGCCATGAGCTCGGCGACCTCGTTGTAGCGGCGCAGGTTGACCATCGTCTGGCCGAGGCCGTCCTCGACGTTCTCCTTGACCGTCTTGGTCTCGTCGAGCTGCGGCTCCTGCATCAGGATCCCGACGGTGGCCTCCGGGTCCAGGAAGGCCTCACCGTTCGACGGCTGGTCCAGGCCCGCCATGATCTTGAGGATCGACGACTTACCCGCGCCGTTCGGGCCCACGACGCCGATCTTCGCGCCCGGGTAGAACGACATCGTCACGTCGTCGAGAATGACCTTGTCGCCGTGCGCCTTACGCACCTTCTTCATGGTGTAGATGAACTCAGCCACAGTCCCTGCCTGCTCTCGCGCGAAAACGACCCACCGGTGTGCCGGGGGCAAACGACACCAGCCTACCCAGTGCGTGCCGGACCTGCGACGGCACGGGCGCCGGGGTTCGTTCCGCGTCGGTCACGCCGGGGTGCGGCGGACACCCCCTGACGCACCCCTTCTTCATGATCATGCACAGTCGAGCGACTACGTCCGCCGCCGCCGGGGTGGCTCACGCGTGGCACGGCGGCGCCGCGCGCGCCCGAGCGGCGAGCCACCGGACGCTTGCCATGCGGCCACCGGGCAGTCCGGATTCCGTTGCTCACCGACGTCATTCATTGCACCATGTCCGTTGTCGGTCCTCCGCCCCGCCGACCTCCGCGGACGCGATCAGCCGGCGACACGGCACGGACGGCACCGGCCCCAGGTCGGCGTACCCGCGGATCGTCGGCGCGCGAATCCGGCATTCCGCCGATGAAACACAACCCTGATTGACAGGTGAGTAACAAGTCCGCCTTAAGCGGGGACAAGCACTATGTCGGCATGAGCCGCCGGGAACGGCGGCTCGGGAACTGCAACGCACGATATGGGGTGGACCGCCGTGGGGTACAGCGTCGAAGGACACGAGGGGGCCGCGATCGACCGGGCACCCATCGCGATCGTCGGGATCGGATGCCGCCTGCCGGGCGGCGTGCGCTCCGCCGGCGACTTCTGGGAGTTGCTCGACGAGGGCCGCGACGCGATCGTCGACATCCCGGCGGACCGCTGGAGCACCGACCGCTACTTCGAGTCCGAGCGCACGCCGGGCAAGAGCCGGGTGCGCCGCGGTGGCTTCCTGACCGACCCGGTCGACGAGTTCGATCCGGCCTTCTTCGGGATCTCCCCGTGGAGGCGAGCTCGATGGACCCGCAGCAGCGGCTGCTGCTGGAGGTCGCGTGGGAGTCCTTCGAGGACGCCGGGCTGCGCGCCGAGGACCTCGAACGCTCCCAGACCGCCGTCTTCACCGGCGGCTTCACGCTCGACTACAGCCAGATGCAGTTCTCGACGTCCGCCGCCGAGCCGCCGACCGTCGCCGCGCACACGGCGACCGGCGTCGTCATGACGATGCTGTCCAACCGCATCTCGCACGCCTTCGACCTGCTCGGACCGAGCATGTCCGTCGACACGGCGTGCTCGTCGTCGCTGGTGGCGATCCACCTCGCGTGCCAGTCGATCTGGAACGGTGAGAGCGACCTGGCCGTCGCCGGCGGCGTGAACCTGATGCTCAGTCCGAACTTCACCGTCGCCGCGTCGACGGGCGGCTTCCTCTCCCCCACCAGCACGTCGCGGGCCTTCGATGCGGCGGCCAACGGCTACGTCCGCGGGGAGGGCGCAGCGCTCGTCGTGCTCAAGCCGCTCGCCCAGGCGCGCGCCGACGGCGATCGGATCTACGCGACGGTGCTCGGCACCGCCGTCAGCCAGGACGGGCGCACCAACGGCATCACCGTCCCGAACGGCGCGAGTCAGAAGCGCGCGATCGAAGCGGCGCTCGCGAACGCCGGCATCGCCGCGGACACCGTCGACTACGTGGAGGCGCACGGCACGGGCACCCCGGTCGGCGATCCGATCGAGGCCAACGCGCTCGGCGAGGTCTACCGCGGCGACCGCCCCGCGGACCGCCCGCTCGTGATCGGCTCCGTCAAGACGAACCTGGGGCACCTCGAGGCCGCCGCGGGCGTGGTCGGTTTCATCAAATCCGCACTCGCGCTGGGCCACCGGCGCGTGCCGCGGCACCTGCACCTCGACGCGCTCAACCCGGCCATCGACCTCGACGAACTGCGGATCCGGATCGCCACCGAACCCACGGCGCTGCAGCCCGAGGGACCGCTCCGGGCAGGCGTCAACTCGTTCGGTTTCGGCGGCACCAACGCCCACGCGATCCTCGAGTCCGTCCCCGTGGACGCGCCCGCCCCGCCGCCCGCGGACGCCGTGCGCGACGGCATCGCGACCGTGCTGCCGCTCGCGGCGCGCAGCGAGCCCGCCCTCGCGCAGCTCGCGGACGCCTACGCCGGGCTCGTCGAGTCCGACGGTGCCTCCCCGGTCGCCTCGGCGCTCGCGCACCGGCGCAGCGCGCACCGCACCGCGCGGCTCGCGGTGGTCGCCGCGAACGACGCCGAGGCCGCGGAAGCGCTGCGCGCCGCCGGCGAGGGGACCCCGCACCAGGCCGTGCGGTCGGGCTCCGCGCTCGACGACGCCCGCCCCCTGGCTTTCGTCTACACCGGCATGGGCCCGCAATGGTGGGGCATGGCCCGCGGCCTGCTGCGGCACAACGCCGTCTTCCGTGCGGCGGTCGACCGCTGCGACGCGGCGATCGCGCCGCTCACGGGCTGGTCGCTCACCGCGGAACTGCTGGCCCCCGAGACGGATTCCCGGATGGCCGAATCCGTGGTGGCGCAGATCGCGAACTTCGGCGTGCAGTACGCGCTGACCCGGCTGTGGGAGTCCTTCGGCGTACGGCCGGACCTCATCGTCGGGCACAGCGCCGGGGAGGTCGCCGCCGCCCTCGAGGCGGGCGCCCTGACCTTCGACGACGCGATCACCGTGATCGTGCACCGCGCCCGCATCCAGCACACCGCGAGCGGGGGCGGCCGCCTGCTGGCCGTCGCGCTCGGCGAGACCGCCGCCGCCGAACTGCCCGAGGTGGTGCGCGGCGACGTCGAGTTCGCCGCGATCAACAGCCCCGATTCGGTCGCGCTCGTGGGCGCGCTCCCCGTCCTGGAACCGCTCGCGGAGCGGCTCGGCGGCGACGGCGTCTTCGCGCGCCTCGTCCCCGGCGACGTCCCGTACCACAGCCGGGCCATGGACCCGCTCGAAGTGGAGGTCCGCACGTCCCTCGCCGGCCTCGCGCCCGGCGCACCGTCGATCCCGCTCTACTCGACGGTGACGGGCGCCCCGGTCCCGCAGGACGGCTCCGAGCCGCACGACGCCGAGTACTGGTGGCGCAACATCCGCCGCCCGGTGCTGTTCGGTGCCGCGGCCGACGCGCTGCTCGCCGACGGTGCGGCGACCTTCCTGGAGGTCGGCCCCACGGCAGTGCTCGGTCGGGCGATCGCGGAGGCCGCGTCCGCGCGCGGGCGGACGGTGACGACGACCGCGTCGCTGCGCCGCGACGGTGACGACGCCGAGTCCTTCGCCACGGCGCTGGCCGACCTGTGGGTGCGCGGCGTCGACGTCGACTTCTCCCCGCTCGCGCCCCGCGCACCCATGCGCACGCTGCCCACCTACCCGTGGCAGACGGACCGGTACTGGTCCGAGGGTGACGCCGGCCGCCGGGAGCGTCTCGCGGTCACCGTCGAGCCCTACCTGGGTGACCGATCCGACGGCGCGCTGCCCGGGTGGCGGAGGCTGCTGGACGGCACCGCGCCGCGATCGCTCTCCGACCACGTGGTGCACGGCGCCACGCTGTTCCCCGGCGCCGGCTACGTCGAGATCGCGGCGGAGGTCGCGCGCGACGAGTACGGGGCCTCCGCGTGCACGCTGCTCGACGTCGCGTTCGAGACCGCGCTCGTGCACGGCGGCAGCGGGACGTACCTGATCGACACGAGCCTCGACGCCGACTCGGGCCGGATCGCGATCCACGGCAAGGTGCCCGGCGGCGGCCGGTGGGCGCGCCACGCGACGGCCACCCTGCGGCCCGCGCCGTCCGTCGCGCCCCGCATCGACGTCGGCCCCGTCGCGGGCACGCCGGTCGCCGAGGACGCGCTGTACGACGGGTTCCGGGACGCGGGCTTCGCGTACGGTCCCGCGTACCGCCTCCTGCACGACGTGACCGTCGGCGACGGCGCCGCGACGGCTCGGATCCGCGCCGTCGCCGCGGAGCCCGTCGCCGAACGCGCCCCGATCCTCGAGCCGAGCGTCCTCGACGCGGCCTTCCAGCTGTTGCTGCCGTTGGCCTTCCAGCGGTCGGAGGGCACCAGGCTCATCCCCGTCGGGGTCGATCGCGTCGTGATCCACGGGCGACCCGACGGCCCCGTCGTCGCGCGGGCCACCGCCCGGGCATCGTCCGACCCCGCCACGATCCGCGGCGACGTGGTCCTCGCCCACGAGGACGGCCGAGTGCTCGCCGAGGTGGAGGGCTTCTCCGTCCGGATCCTCGACGACGCGGCCGCGGCGCCGCAGCGGGTGGGTACCGACTGGGTGTACGAACAGGCCTGGGAGCCGCAGCCCGCCGACGACGCCGAGCGCACCCCCGCCGAGGGCGTCTGGCTGCTCCTCGCGGACGGCACCGGCCTCGCGGATCACCTCGCCGGGCGGCTCGCGGCCGCGGGAGGCACGCCGGTGCTGCTCTGCGCGGGCGACGCCGCCGATGCCGTCGCGCCGGCCGACCGGGCCGCCCTGGCCGCCGCGCTCGACCGGCTCGTTCCCGACGCGGGGCTCCGCGGCATTGTCCACCTGTGGTCGCTCGACGCCTCCCCCGACGCTGCGGACCCGCTGCGCTGGGCGGCGAACGACGCCGTGCTCTCGGTGATGCACCTCGCGGCCGAGCTGGAACAGCGCGGGCTCGCGGCGCCCACCTTCCTCGTCACGGACGGTGCACAGCCCGTCGCGGGCGTCTCCGAGACGGGCCTCCTGCAGTCCTCGCTGCTCGGCGTCGGCCGGGTCCTGCACCACGAGCTGAGCGGGCTGCAGGCCCGCCTCGTGGACCTCGATCCGCGGGATCGGGACGCGAGCGCGGCGATGCTGCTCGACGAGCTCACCGTCGCCGGCACGGACGAGGATCAGGTGGCCTACCGGGACGGCGCACGACTCGTCGCGCGCCTGTACCCGTCGGCCCGGTCCGGCGGGCGGATCCCCGCCCGGATGCGTCCCGACGGTGCCTATCTCGTCACGGGCGGTCTCGGCGCGCTCGGCGGGCTCGTGCTCGTCGCACTCGCCGAACGCGGCGCCGGCCACCTGATCGTGACCAGCCGTTCGGGGCTCCCGCCGCGGGCGGAGTGGGACGCCCTCACCGACGCCGCACAACGCGACGGTGTCGCCGCGGTGCGCGCCGCGGAGGCGTCGGGCGCGACGGTGCACGTCGTGCCCGTGGACGTGACGGACGCCCGGGCACTCTCCGACACCCTCGCTCGCCTGCACGCGGCGGGCGTCCCGGCCCTGCGCGGCGTGGTCCATTCCGCCGGCGCCGTGGACGACCAGATCCTCGTGCGGATGACGCAGGAGCAGGTCGAGCGGGTGGTCCGGCCGAAGGTGCTCGGCGGCTGGGCCCTGCACGAGGCGACCGCCGGGGAGCCGCTCGACTTCTTCACGCTGTTCTCCTCGATCTCCGCCGTGATCCCGTCGCCCGGGCAGGGCAATTACGCCGCCGGGAACGCCTTCCTCGACGCGCTCGCCCACTACCGCCGGGCGCAGGGCCTGCCGGCTCTGTCGATCAATTGGGGCCCGTGGGACGCCGGCATGATCGCGAGCCTCGGATTGCGCGAGCTCTACGGGCAGCGCGGGATCGACCTCATCGACCCCGAGACCGGCATGACGCTCCTCGCCGAGTTGCTGGGCTCCGGCGAGGTGCAGCAGGGCGTGGTCTCCGCGCACTGGCCCACGGTGATCGAGAGCTACGCGCTCACCCCGACCCTCGTCGCCCACCTGGGCCGCGGGGAGGAGGACGGCGACCACGACGGCGAGTCGATCCTCGAACGGCTCGGCGCCGTCGCGGCGGCGGACCGTACGCCCATCGCGACCGACGGGGTTCGCCTCACCGTCTCGAGGGTGCTGCGGATGGCCGAGGAGAACATCCCCGACGACGAGCCGCTCGGCCGGCTCGGCGTGGACTCGATGCTCGCCACCGAGCTCCGGATCCGGGTGGAGCAGCAGTTCCGCGCCGCGCCGTCGATCGCCTTCCTCCTCGACGGAGCGACGGTGGCGACGATCGCCGCCGAGCTGCTCGCCACCCTCGACATGCCGTCGGACGACGCGGAACCCGACGCCGAGGTCGACGACCTCGCCGCGTTGCTGGCCGACCTGGACGACGACGCGGTCGCCGCCCTGCTCGCCGAGTCCGAGACCACCGAACCGAACGCCGGAGGCCCCGATGACCGAGATCGAAGACCGCCTTGCGGCACTGAGCCCCACCCAGCGGCGTGCGCTCCTGGCCCGGCTGGGCAGGGCCCCGTCGACCGCGCCGGCCGCGCCGCCGATCACGCCCCGCGTGCGCGAGGGCGACGCCGTCCGGCTCTCGGCCACCCAGGAGAACATGTGGTTCCTGGAGCAGTTCCATCCCGGCACGACGATGCACGTCATGTCCGGCGTCGCGCGACTGCCGATCGACGTTCCGCACGACGTGTTCACCGACTGCCTCGCCGAAGTGATCGAGCGGCACCCCGTGCTGCGCACCCGGTTCGGCATGGAGGACGGCGAGCCGGTCGCGCGGATCGCGCCCGCCGAGCGGCCCGAGGTCGCGTTCCTCGACGGGATCGACGAGGCGCCGATGTGGGCCCGGTTCGACGAGGACGCGCGGACGCCCTTCGACATCGCGCGGGCGCCGCTGCTGCGGGCGACGCTCGCGCGCAGCACCTCCGGCGGCACGTGGGTGCAGATCACGCTGCACCACATGGTGGCGGACGGCTACTCCACCGGCATCCTCTTCGCCGAGCTCGGCCGGCTCGCGACCGGACGCCTGGTCGGCCGGCTGCAACAACTGCCCGACGTCCCGTTCCAGTACGCCGACGTCGCCCTGTGGGAGCGCGAGCACGCGGAGGCGGACGCCGACGCCACGGACATCGCGTACTGGACGGAACGGCTCGCCGACGCGCCCGCCGCGCTGACCCTGCCGACGGACCGTCCCCGGCCGGCCCGCCAGGGCTACCGGGGCCGCCGCACGGAGTTCGCGCTGAGCGCCGAGCGGGCCGCGGCCGTCCGGACGTTCAGCGCCGAGCACGGTGTCACCCCGTTCGTGACCGTGCTCTGCGCGTACGCGACGGTCCTGTCCCGGTGGGCGGCGCAGGACCGGGTCGTCGTCGGCGTCCCCGTCGCACAGCGTTCCCGGCCGGGGACCGAGCGGGTGATCGGCCCGTTCCTCAACACACTCGCGCTGCCGGTGACGCTCGGCGAGGACCGGACCGTCAAGGAGCTGCTCGCGCAGGTGAACGCCGAGGTCCGCGAGGGCTTCGCCCACCAGGACGCGCGTTTCGACCGCGTGCTCTCGGCGCTCGATCTCGGCCGCGACCCCGCGCGCCCGCCGCTGTTCCAGGCGATCCTCAACATGCAGGAGGACCGCAGCGCGCCGAGATGCAGCTGCGCGACCTGTACAACGGCTGCGCCAAGTTCGACGTCCTGCTCAACGTGACCACCACGCCCACGACGATGTCGGGCACCCTGGACGTCGCGGCCGACCTGTTCGACCAGGAGACGGCCGACGCGCTGATCGACGGCTTCGTCGCGGTGCTCGACGCGCTGACCGCACCCGGTTCCCCCGGGGAACGGTCGATCTCGACGCTGCCCTTGTCGACGGTGCCGCTCGCGGTCGAGCCGCCGATCGCACAGCCCGCGACCGCCGCGCTGGACGAGTACGTCCTCGCCGCGGCGCCCGGCGCCGCTGACCGCACGGCGATCGTCGCCGGACCGGAGCGGATCACCTACGCCGCGCTGGACGCCCGCGTCGGACGCCTCGCCGCCCGGATCGCGGAGCGCCTCGACGCCCCGCCGCAGACGCCCGTGGGGCTGCTGCTGCCGAGGTCGGCGGACGTCATCATCGCCATGCTCGCGACGCTCCGGGCCGGCTACGCCTTCGTGCCACTCGACCCCGCCTACCCCGCCGAGCGCCTCGAGTTCATCTGCGCCGACGCCGGCATTCGTGCGCTCATCACCACCGCCGAGAACCTGGCCGACGTGCCGGGCCTCGACCTCCCCTGGCTCGACGTCGCGGACGCCCCGGCGGGGCCTGCCCGGCACCGTCCGACGAGGATCCCGCGACCCGAACGGCGTACATGCTGTACACGTCCGGATCCACGGGACGCCCGAAGGGCGTGCGGGTCTCGCACCGGAACGTGGTCACGTTCCTCGAGGCGATGCGCGCCGAGCCCGGCATGACGGCCGCGGACACGCTCCTGGCCGTCACGAGCCCGTCGTTCGACATCGCGATCCTCGAACTCCTGCTCCCGCTCGCCGCCGGGGCGCGCGTCGTCATCGCCGACGGTGACGACGCCCGCGACGGCGACCGGCTCGCGGCGCTGCTCGACGAGCACGCGGTGACCGTCATGCAGGCCACCCCCACCACGTGGCACCTGCTGCTCGACGCCGGCTGGACCGGCACCCGCGGACTGCGCGCGCTGTGCGGCGGCGAGGCGATGCCCGCGGTGCTCGCGGGCCGCCTCCTGGCCGGCACGGACGAGTTGTGGAACATGTACGGCCCCACCGAGACCACCATCTGGTCGACGGTGCACCGGGTCACCGACGCCGACGTCGCCGCGGGCGCGATCCCGATCGGACACCCGATCCGCGGCACGGGCATCGTGGTCGCCGACGCCACCGCCGCGCCCGTCCCCGACGGCGTCTTCGGCGAGCTGTGCATCGTCGGCGACGGGGTGACGCTCGGCTACCACGACCGGCCCGAGCTCACCGCCGACCGCTTCGTGCAGCTGGCCGGAGAGACTCCGGCACGGGCGTACCGGACGGGCGACCTGGTGCGCCGGTTCCGCGACGGGCGGATCGAGTTCGGCGGCCGGATCGACACCCAGGTGAAGGTCCGCGGCTTCCGCGTCGAACTGGGCGAGATCGAGAGCGCGCTCGAGACCGCCCTGCCGGGCGTCCGCGCGATCGCCGCGGTCGACGCCGGCGGGACCGCGGTCACCGCATTCCTCGAGTGCTCTGCGGAACAGCTGGGCGACACCGGTGCCCTGCTCGCGGGCCTGCGGGAGACCCTGCCGCCGTACATGGTGCCGAGCGCTTTCGCAGTCGTCGACGCCTTCCCGCTGACCCCGAACCGCAAGATCGACCGCAAGGCGCTCGCCGCCCGCGGCGGTGCGCCCGTGGCCCGGCCGCCGCGAGCGGCACGGAGTACGTCGCCGCCCGCACCGACCTGGAGCGCGATCTCACCGCGATCTGGACCGACCTGCTGTCGCTGCGCACCGCTCCCGGCGTCCGCGACGACTTCTTCCTCCTCGGCGGGCACTCACTGCTCGCGACGAAGCTGGTCTTCCGGGTGCGGGAGAAGCTCGGCCGGGTGGTGCCGTTGCCGGCGCTGTTCGCCGGCGAGCTCACCATCGAACGGCTCGCGGCGATCCTCGAGCAGGGCGGCGCGGGCTTCGAAAGCAGTCTGGTCCTCGCCGACGAGGTCGTCCTCCCCGACGACATCCGGCCCGCGCCGGGCGCGCCCGTGCGGAGCGCCACCAACCCGCGGCACCTCTTCGTCACGGGCGCGACGGGTTTCGTCGGCGCGTTCCTCCTGGCCGAGCTCCTGTCCACGACGTCGGCGACCATGCACTGCCTGGTTCGAGCAGGGTCACCCGAGGAGGGGTTCGACCGGATCCGCACGACGATGCGCGACTACGGGATCTGGGACGAGCACCACGCCGGCCGGATCGTCGCCGTGCCCGGCGACCTGACCCGACCGCGGCTGGGGCTGACCGATTCGGCCTGGTCCGACCTGGCGGCCACCGCCGACGGCATCGTGCACTGCGGCGCCGACGTGAACTTCCTGCGGCCCTACGCCACCCTGAAGTCCGCGAACGTCGACGGCACGGTGCAGGTCCTGGCGCTCGCGTGCGACGGCCCCGTCAAGCCAGTGCACTTCGTCTCGACCACCTACGTCTTCTCGCGGTTCTCCTACCCACAGGACACCGTCTTCGCCGAAGACGATCGGAGCCCCGTGCAGGACCCGCGGTTCACCTTCGGGTACACCCAGTCCAAGTGGGTGGGCGAGCAACTCGTCTTCGAGGCGCGGTCGCGGGGCGTGCCGACGTACGTGTACCGCACCGGCCGCGTCGCGGGGCACAGCCGGACCGGCGCGTGTCAGCGCTCGGACTTCCTCTGGCAGACGATCCGGCTCGGCGTCGCCCTCGGCGCGGCCCCGACGATGGACATGTCGACGGACATCACGCCCATCGACTACGTCGTCGGCGCGATCGCCCGCCTCGCGGGGCAGGACGACCTCGCGGGCCGCACGTTCCACGTCGTCTCGCCGGAGACGGTGGCGGTGCCGGACCTGGTGCGCTGGATGTCCGACTTCGGCTACGCCGGAGAGGAGCTGCCGTTCGCGCAGTGGTGCGAGCGCGCGGCGGAGCTGGCCGAGCGCGAGGGCGACGAGACGGCCGCCGCGCTGGCGCCGTTCCTGTCGGCGACGCCGCTGGACAACATGCCCGACGCGACGTTCGACGACGCGAACGTGCGGGAGGGCCTGGCGGGGAGCGGCATCTCCTGTCCCCCGATCGACGGTGCGCTACTGCGCCGCTACTTCGAGTGGTTCATCGACTGCGGCTACCTGCCGGCGCCGTCGTCCCTGGACCTCCCGGAGAGCGCGGCCTCATGAGCGCGACGTCACCGCGCGGCCCGGTGGAACGGACGACGACCACGCTCCGCGAGCGGCGTCGCCGAACCCCCGCGCCGCCCGGCAATCCGCCCACGTTCCCCGTACGCACGCGCGCGTCGCGCCGTCGGTCACCGCGTCGCGGCCCCTGCCCGTCGCGCGCCCGGCGCTGCCCGCGGCACGGGCGGCCCTCCCCGCGGCTCCCCCGAGGCCGGTGCCGCCTGCGGCCGTCCCGCCACCCCCGCCTGTCCGGCCCGCGCCCCGAGGCCCCCGAGCGCCCGCCGCCGGACCAGGTGCCCCGCCGGCCATCAGCGTGCGGAACCTGGTCAAGACCTACGGCGACGTGCGCGCCGTGGACGGCGTCTCCTTCGACGTCGCGGGCGGCAGCACCTTCGCCTTCCTCGGCACCAACGGCGCGGGCAAGTCGACGACGATCAGCTGCATCACCACGCTCAAATCGGTATCCTCCGGCGCGATCCACGTCGCGGGCATGCAGGTGGGCCGGCAGGACCTCGACATCCGGCGCGCGATCGGCGTGGTCTTCCAGGAGTCCCTGTTGGATCCGGCGCTGACCGTGCGGGAGAACCTGGCTCTGCGCGCCACGTTCTACGGCGTCGACGCGACGACGGCGAAGGAGCGGATCGCTGGACTCTCATCGTTACTCGGGCTCGAGGAGTTCCTCACCCGCCGGTACAAGGCCCTCTCCGGCGGGCAGAAGCGGCGCGCGGACATCGCCCGCGCCCTGATCCACCAGCCCCGCATCCTGTTCCTCGACGAGCCGACGACGGGGCTCGATCCGGACTCTCGCGACCGTGTCTGGTCGACCATCCTGGACCTGCAGAAACGGTTGCGGCTCACCGTCTTCCTCACCACCCACTACATGGAGGAGGCGGAGCGCGCCGACCGGATCGCGATCATCGATCACGGTCGGATCGTCACCGCCGGGACCCCGACCGAACTGCGCGGTACCCACGCCAAGGACGAGCTGCGCGTGACGCTACGGGATCCGCGCCGATTCGACGCGACCTTCGGGGCGCGCGCGACGCGCGCCGGGCTCGAGCGGCGGGTCACCGTCGAATCGAGCCGCGAAGCCATGGCGATCCTGCGCGATTTCGACTCCGACGTCGCCGATTTCGAGTTCCGGCACGGAACGATGGACGACGTCTTCCTGGCGATCACTCGCGGCGGTGCACGATGACGCTCCTGAACCTGACCCGGCGCAACGTCGTCGTCTTCTTCCGCGATCCCGCGGCAGTGTTCTTCTCGCTGCTCTCGCCGATCATCCTGTTCGTGCTGTTCTCCGCGTTCCTCGGCGGTGTCCAGACCGACGCCCTGCAGCAGTCGCTGCCCACCGCGAACGCCGACGAGGTCGACGCCTTCGTCTACTCCTGGGTGATCGCCAACCTGGTCATGATCACCACTGCGACCACGAGCCTGTCCGCGCTGGTGGTCTTCGTGAACGACCGGGTGGGCAACGTCTTCCGCGACTTCCTGGTCTCGCCGATCAGCCGCCTCCAGATGATCCTGAGCTACCTGCTCGGGGCCTTCGTGGTGTCCGTGGCGCTGAGCACCGCGGTCTTCGTCATCGCCGACGTCTATCTCGGCGTCGTCCACTCGGCGGCGTTGTCGGTGGGCGCCTTCGCGCAGGCGCTCGCCCAGCTGATCGGGTTCTGCCTGCTGTTCTCTGCGATCTGGAGCCTGGTGGTCACGTTCATCGGCTCGACCGGCGTCTTCACCTCGGTCGCGACCATCGTCGGCACGGCGGGCGGCTTCCTCGCCGGCGCCTACATCACCGTCGGGGCGCTGCCGAGCGGCGTCGTGACGTTCATGAACGTGCTCCCGCTGAACCAGGCCGCCACCCTGATGCGCGGCCCGTTCACCAGCGCCCCGATCGACGCCCTCGCCGGCGCGTCGGACCAGGCCCGCGCGACGATCGAGGACGAATACGGACTCCTGCCCTACATCGCGTCGGCGCAGGCCCCGGAAGGGGCGGTCTGGGTGGTGTTCGCCGGCCTGTTCCTCGTCTTCGTCCTGCTCGGCGCCTGGCGCATCGGCCGCAGGATCGGCTGAGCCGTCCGCCGACGCCGGGGATCGGGGCTCACAGGCGGGTACCGCCTCGAACGCGGAGCAGGTGACGCCGCCGTAACAATTCGGCCCGCCCCGGAAACACGGCGCGGGCACCGTGGCCGCATGGACATCGAGACGGTGTGTGGGTACTGCGGGGTGGGCTGCGGCCTGACGCTGCAGGTGCGCGACGGTGCCGTCACCGGCTCCGTCGGTACGAAGCACCACCCCGCGAACCGCGGGCGGCTGTGCACGAAGGGCACCACCACCGTCGACCTGCTCGCCGCGGGCGGCGGCAGGCACGCGCCGAGCTGCGCACGGACCGGGCCGCGGCCCGCGGCCCCGTCGGGCTCGACGAGGCGATCGCGGAGACGGGTCGGCGGCTGCGGGAGATCCGCGACGCGCACGGTTCCGACGCGATCGCGCTGTACGTGAGCGGGCAGATGACGCTGGAGGCGCAGTACCTCGCGACCAAACTCGCCAAGGGCTTCCTGCGCACCAAGTGGATCGAGTCCAACTCCCGGCTGTGCATGGCGAGCGCGGGAACCGGCTACAAGCAGTCCCTCGGCGCCGACGGACCGCCCGGCAGCTACGACGACCTCGACCACGCCGACGTCTTCCTGGTGACGGGCGCCAACATGGCGGACTGCCACCCGATCCTGTTCCTGAGGATGATGGACCGCGTCAAGGCTGGCGCGAAGCTCATCGTGGTCGACCCCCGTCGCACCGCCACCGCGGCGAAGGCCGACCTGCACCTGCCGATCCGCCCGGGCACCGACCTCGCGCTGCTCAACGGTCTGCTCGCGCTCCTCGTCGACCGCGGCGCCGTGGACCGGGAGTTCATCGCCGCCCACACCGAGGGCTGGTCCGCGATGCCCGCCTTCCTCGAGGACTACCCAGTGGCGAGGGTCGCCGAGATCACCGGACTCGTCGCTGCCGACATCGAACGCGCGGCCGAACTCATCGCCGGCGCCGCGAACTGGACGAGCCTGTGGACCATGGGGCTCAACCAGTCCACGCACGGCACCTGGAACACGATCGCGCTGTGCAACCTGCACCTTGCGACGGGCGCGATCTGCCGTACCGGCTCGGGCCCGTTCAGCCTCACCGGCCAGCCGAACGCGATGGGCGGCCGCGAGATGGGCTACATGGGCCCGGGCCTCCCCGGCCAGCGGTCCGTCCTCGATGACGACGACCGCGCCCGCGCCGAGGACCTCTGGGGCCTGCCGGACGGGACGATCCGCGCCGAGGCCGGACAGGGCACCGTCGAGATGTACCGGGAACTGGCGGCCGGGACCATCAAGGCGGCCTGGATCATCTGCAGCAACCCCGTGGCGTCGATGGCGAACCGCTCCACCGTGATCGACGCCCTGCGGTCCGCGGAGCTGGTGGTCGTGCAGGACGCGTACACCGGCACGGAGACATCCGAATACGCCGACGTCGTGCTGCCCGCCGCGCTCTGGGCCGAGACGGACGGGGTGATGGTCAATTCGGAACGGTCCCTCACCCGCACCGCCGCCGCGACACCCCCGCCCGGGGAAGCGCTCCCCGACTGGAAGCTGATCTGCCTGATCGCCGCCGAGCTCGGCCACGGCGCGGACTTCGACTACCCCGATGCCGCGGCGGTCTTCGAGGAGCTGAGGGCCTTCCACAATCCGCGCACCGGCTGGGATGTGCGCGGCGTCGACCACGCACGACTCGCCGGCGGCCCCGTGCAGTGGCCCGCCGCGCCGGGCGGGCCCGCGCGGAACCCGATCCGCTACCTCGACCCCGAGAACCCCGACCAGGGCCCCGTCTTCCCCACTCCGTCCGGCCGAGCCCGCTTCCTCCCCCGGCCCTACATGCCGCCCGCCGAACTGCCGGACGACGAGTACCCGCTGATCCTCACCACCGGTCGCCTCGCGCACCAGTGGCACACCATGACGAAGACGGGGCGGGTCGCGAAACTCAACCGGCTCAACCCGGAGCCCTTCCTCCAACTCCACCCGGAGGACGCGGACCGCCTCGGCCTCGCCGCCGGGTCGCAGGTGCGGGTCTCAAGCCGGCGCGGCGGCGCGACCCTGCCGGTGGCCGTCGACGACGCCGTCCGGCCTGGAGTCTGCTTCGCCCCCATGCACTTCGCCGACGCCTTCCGAGAGGACGTGGCCGTGAACGCCGTGACCAACGACGCCGTCGACCCCGAATCACTGCAGCCGGAGTTCAAGGTGAGCGCGGTCGCGCTGACCCCGGTCCCGGCGGACCCGCCCGGCCCCGTCGACGTCTCCTCGACGCCGCTCGCGGCGGCGCTCGCGCCGTACGTCTCCGGCCCGGGCGAGCTCAGTGCCGAGGCGTCCGGCTACCTCGGCGGCCTGCTCGCGGGCCTGAGCGTCGCGCCACCGTCGGGCGTGCCGACGGTGCCCGGCGACGCCCCGCTCGCCCCGATCGCCCGCGCCTGGCTCGAGGGCGTCCTGGCGGGCGTGTACGGCGCGGCGCCCGCCGAGACGCGGACCGCGGGGACGACGGTGACCGTCGTCTGGGCGTCGCAGACGGGCACCGCCGAGGCCTACGCGACGGACTGCGCCGCGGCCCTGCGCGCCGCGGGACTGACCGCGACGATCGCAGGTGCCGAGCAGGTCTCGCCCGCGCACCTCACCGGCACCGTGCTCTTCCTCGTGGCCACGACGGGCGACGGCGAGGCACCGGACAACGGCGTCGCCCTCTGGGACGCGCTGGCGGCCGCGGAACCCGGCGACCTGGGCGAGCTGCGGTTCTCCGTCCTCGGCTTCGGCGACCCGTCGTACGCCGACTTCTGCGGCTTCGCGCGCAAGCTCGACGCCCGGCTCGAACACCTCGGCGCCGCCCGGCTCGCGGCCCGCGCCTCGTGCGAGCCCGATTACGCCGACACCGCCGCGGCCTGGCTCGGCGCGGTGGTGACCGCGCTGGATCCCGGCTGCGCGCCGCCCCCGCCGACCGCGCCGGAGCCCGCGGGGTACTCCCGCACGCACCCGCTGCGCACGCGGCTGCTGGACTCCGAGCGGCTCTCGGGGAAGGAATCGGCGAAGGACGTGCGCCGCTTCACCTTCGAGCTTCCGTCCGCAGCACTGCCCTATCGCGCCGGCGACGCCCTCGGGATACGGCCCGTGAACTCGGGAGCCGTGATCGAGGAGTTCTGCGCCCGCACCGGCGTGCACCCCGACACCGCCGGCCTGGACCGCAAGGACCTCACCCGCATCACCCCCGAGCTGCTGCGCTTCGTCGCGGACCGCTGCGCGATCGACGACGAGCTGCGCGAGATCCTCGACGAGCCCACGACGTTCGCCGAGTGGACGTGGGGCCGGCAGCTGCTCGACCTGCTCGCCGCGCACCCGATCGAGGCCGATCCGACGGAGTGGGATGCGCTACTGCGGCCGCTCACCCCGCGGCTGTACTCCATCTCGTCGAGCCCGCGCGAGGACCCCGACCGCGTCTCGATCACCGTCTCCGTGGTGGGTTTCGAGCACGACGGGCTCCGTCGCGGCGGCGTCTGCTCGACGCACCTCGCGGGCCTGGAAACGGACGGCGAAGTGGACGTCTTCGTACAGCCGACCCGCGGCTTCCTGCCACCGGAGGACCCCGACGCGCCGGCGATCATGATCGGCCCGGGCACGGGAATCGCGCCCTTCCGCGGCTTCCTGCACGATCGGGCCCGCAGCGGCGCGACGGGACCGAACTGGCTGTTCTTCGGCGAGCAGCACGAGGCCACCGACTTCTACTACCGGGACGAGTTCGCGGAGCTGCAGCGCGACGGCGTGCTCACCCGCCTCGACACCGCCTTCTCCCGCGACGGCACGCGCAAGGTGTACGTGCAGGACCGAATGCGCGAACACGCCGCGGAGCTCTGGCAATGGATCCGCGGCGGCGCCCACGTCTACGTCTGCGGCGACGCGGCCCGCATGGCCCGCGACGTGGACGAGGCGCTGCGCGGTATCGTCGCCGAACACGGCCACATGGCCCCGCGCAGCGCGGACGCGTACGTGGCGGCGCTCTCGGCGGAACGGAGATACGTGCGTGACGTCTACTGACGACGATGCCCCCGCCGCGTCCTTCGACGCGGCGATCATCGTCGCAGGCGGCCGGTCCCGCCGACTCGGCCTGGACAAACCCGAGCAGGTGGTGGGCGGGGTGCGGCTGCTCGACGTCGCGCTCCACGCGGTCGACGGTGCGCGGACCATCGTCGTCGGCCCGCCGCGCGCCGTACCGCCGGGCGTGCGCGTGGTGCGCGAGGACCCACCCGGCACGGGCCCGCTCGCCGCGATCGCCGCCGGGATCGCCTCCCTCCCCGACGATGTGCGCGTGGTCGCCGTGCTCGCGTCCGACCTGCCGGAGATCGACCGCGGCACCGTCGAGGCCCTGGCCGGGCTGCGTGCGCGGACGGGAGCGCCTGTCGCGCTGGCCGAGGATCTCGCGGGGCGCGCACAGTACCTCCTCGCGGTCTGGGACGCCGCGGCCCTGCGCTCCGCGCTCGCCGCGGCGGGCGATCCGGCGGGGCGGCCCATCCGCGTCGTGGTCCCCGCCGACGCGCCGCGGCTGCGGGTGGACACCGGCGACGTGGACACCCCGGAGGACCTCCGCCGCGCGCGCACGCGGCACGCGCACCGTCGGTGAGGATTGCGTGACGGCGCGGCAATCCGCGCGCACAGATCCGGCAACACCGCCTTCCTACCGTCGTGGCATCGAGTCGAACGACGAGAGGAGACGGCGATGGGTGCCACGAAGACGGTCGTGGTCGTGGGCCACGGAATGGTGGGCCACCGGTTCGTGGAGGCGCTGCGCGCCCGCGACGAGGGCGGGGCGTGGCGGGTCGTGGTGTTCGGCGAGGAGGCCGACGCCGCGTACGACCGGGTAGGACTCTCGTCGTACGTGGGCGCCTGGGACCGTGCGGAACTGGCCCTCGCGGGCAACGACTACGCGGGCGATCCGCTCGTGGAGGTCCGCCTCGGCGAGCGCGTCACCGGCATCGACCGCGACGCGAGAACGGTGGCCACCGAACACGGTGCGGTCGGCTACGACGCGCTCGTGCTCGCGACCGGCTCGTACGCCTTCGTGCCGCCGGTGCCGGGGCACGACCTGCCCGGCTGCCACGTCTACCGCACCCTGGACGACCTGGACGCGATCCGCGCCGACGCGGACGCCGCGCTGGCCCGCGACGCCGGCGCCGTCGGCATGGTGGTCGGCGGCGGCCTGCTCGGACTGGAGGCCGCGAACGCGCTCCGCACCCTGGGCCTGCGCCCCCACGTCGTGGAGGTCAACCCGCGACTGATGCCGCAGCAGGTGGACTCGGGCGGCGGCGAGCACCTGGCGCGGATGATCGGCGCGCTCGGGATCGACATCACGCTCTCCTCCGGGACCGCGTCCATCGACGCCGCGGACTGCGGGCTGGCCGTGACGCTCAAGGACTCCTCCGTCGTCGACGCCGCCGTCGTGGTGTTCGCTGCGGGCGTCCGCCCCCGCGACGAGTTGGCCCGCGCCGGCGGCCTGGACGTCGCCGAACGCGGCGGCGTGCTCACCGACCTCGGCTGCGTCACTTCGATCCCGCGATCTTCGCGATCGGCGAAGTGGCCGCGATCGAGGGCCGCTGCTACGGCCTCGTCGGCCCCGGCTACGCCACGGCCGAGGTGGTGGCCGACCGGCTGCTGGGCGGGGACGCGGAGTTCCCCGGCGCCGACATGTCGACCAAGCTCAAACTGCTCGGCGTGGACGTCGCCTCGTTCGGCGACGCGCTCGGCACCACGCCGGGGGCGCTCGACGTGGTGGTCAGCGACCCGATCGGCGGGACCTACGCCAAGCTCGTGCTGTCCGACGACGCGTCGACGCTGCTCGGCGGCGTGCTGGTGGGCGACGCGTCGCAGTACGGGGTGCTCCGGCCGCTCGTGGGATCGACGCTGCCCGGGGACCCGGTGTCGCTGATCGCGCCCGCCGGCGACGGCGCGCCCGCCATCGGCGTGGGCGCCCTGCCCGACGAGGCGCAGATCTGCTCGTGCAACGACGTCACGAAGGCCACGCTGTGCAGCGCGATCGCCGACGGCTCGTGCACCGTGGCCGACCTCAAGGGCTGCACCGGTGCCGGCACCTCCTGCGGCTCGTGCGTGCCGCTGCTGTCGCAGCTGCTCGAGGCCGAGGGCGTCACCGTCTCGAAGTCGCTGTGCGAGCACTTCTCCCAGTCGCGGGCCGAGCTGTTCGAGTTGGTCCAGGCGAGCGGGATCCGCACGTTCTCGGGGCTCATCGAGCGGTTCGGCACCGGCACCGGGTGCGACCTGTGCAAGCCGACGGTGGCGTCCATCCTCGCGTCCACCAGCTCCGACCACATCCTCGACGGCGAGCAGGCGTCCCTCCAGGATTCGAACGACCACTTCCTCGCCAACATCCAGCGCAACGGCACGTACTCGGTGGTCCCGCGGATGCCGGGCGGCGACGTGACGGCGGAGCAGCTGATCGTGATCGGCGAGATCGCCCGCGACTTCGGGCTCTACACCAAGATCACCGGCGGCCAGCGGATCGACATGTTCGGGGCCACCGTCGACCAGCTGCCGATGATCTGGCGGCGCCTGGTGGATGCGGGGATGGAGTCCGGGCAGGCCTACGGCAAGTCGCTGCGCACTGTGAAGAGTTGCGTGGGCAGCGATTGGTGCCGCTACGGCCAGCAGGACTCGGTGCAGATGGCGATCGACCTGGAGCTGCGGTACCGCGGCCTGCGGTCGCCGCACAAGATCAAGATGGGTGTCTCGGGCTGCGCGCGCGAGTGCGCCGAGGCGCGCGGCAAGGACGTGGGCGTGATCGCCACCGAATCGGGGTGGAACCTGTACGTGGGCGGCAACGGCGGCATGACCCCGCGGCACGCCCAGCTGCTCGCCGGCGACCTCGATTCGGCGACGCTGGTGCGCTACGTCGACCGGTTCCTCATGTACTACATCCGCACCGCCGACCGGCTGCAGCGCACAGCCTCGTGGGTCGAGGGCCTCGAGGGGGCATGGACCGGCTGCGCGCCGTGGTGATCGACGACGCGCTGGGCCTGAACGCCGACTTCGAGGCGACCGTCGCACGGCACGTGGACGGCTACGGCTGCGAGTGGAAGGGCGTACTCGACGATCCCGACAAGCTGTCGCGCTTCGTCTCGTTCGTCAACGCGCCCGGCGCCCCGGACCCCACCGTGGACTTCGGCGAGAAGAACGGCCGCAAGGTGCCCGTCCTCCTCGGCACGCCCACCCTCTCGACGCGGAAGGACTCCTGACGTGACCGCCGTCCCCTTCGATCTGCACCGCTGGACCCGCGACTGGACCGCGGCCTGCCCCGCCGACCGGCTCGAGCCCCTGCGCGGCGTGGCGGTCCTGCTGCCCGACGGTGCCCAGGTCGCCCTGTTCCGGCTGGCCGACGACAGCATCCGTGCGGTCGGCAACATCGATCCGATCGGTCGCGCCGCCGTGCTGTCGCGCGGTATCGTCGGCGACCGCGGCGGCTTCCCGGTGGTGCAGTCGCCGCTGAAGAAGCAGGCGTTCAGCCTGCTGGACGGGCGCTGCCTGGACTCGCCCGGCGTCTCGATTCCGGTGTACGACGTGCGGATCTCGTTGGACGGCGTCGTCTTCGTCGCCAACTCACCCGAGGTACGGTTCGGCTTCCGGGCACGCCCGCTCAGTGTGTGATCGCAAGGCGTCTAGTCTGCTCCCGACGACGTGAAGGAGCATGCGATGTCAGGTCAGGGCGACGGCGCGATCCGGCTGCACGAGCACGGTCCGCTCGCGGCGGGGCAGGTCCAGTTCCTGGTGAACGCCGTGGCGCCGGATATCGACGCCCGCGCCGCGGCAGGCGCTCCGTACGGCCGGATCAGCCCCGGGGCGCTCCGGCTGGCGGCGGACGACACCGTCCACCTGACTGACACGCCCGACCCCGCCGAGGCGGGCGCCCACGCCGCGCCCGAGGTCCGCGGGGCGAGCCGCCCACCATCCGTTCGGAGGTGTTCTCGCTCGCGAGCACCACCTACTCGCTGCTCACCGGCCATCCCCCGAACCCGTACGGGTTCGCGACGGTGCGGCGGGCGCGCCCCGACCTCCTGCCCCAGGTCGACGGTGTCCTCGCCCGCGCCACGGCCCGCGGGGCCGAGTCCCGATTCGCCTCGGCCGCCGAGTACGCGGCGGCGCTGACGGCCGCGCTCGACGCGGTCGAGCAGCCCGTGCCGGCTCCGGCCCTGTCCGCGGCGGCCCCGGCGGCTCCCGGGCGGGGGCCGGTGCAGACGGCCGCGCCGGTGAATCAGCGGGAGCGGCGCTTCGAGGTGCCGGAGGCCGCGCTGCCGATCGTGTTCCTGCTGCTGGTGGTGCTCGTCGCCGCGGGCTTCATGGCGCTGTTCCTCAGCGGATCCTGATCGCCGGACCACGATGACCGACGCTGAAGACTTCGCCACCCGGATCCGTGCGACCGGCCCCCTTGCTGCGAACCAGGTCGCGTACGTGGTCTCGTCGGTGGCGGCCGACATCGACGGGCGCGTGGCCGCAGGGGTTCCGCACGGCCGGCTGAGTCCGGCGGCGATCGCACTCCGGCCGAACGGAAGTGTGACGATGATCGATGCCGCGGCGCTCGGGAACGTCCCGGACACCGGCGCGCACGCCGCACCGGAGGTCTTCGCCGGCTCGCCGCCCGACGCCCGCTCCGAGGTGTTCTCACTCGCCAGCACGGCATACACCCTGCTCACCGGCTCCACGCCGAATTCCTTCGGGATCGCGAACGCCCGGCAGGCGCGTCCCGACCTCGGTCCGGGCCTCGAGGCGGTGCTCACGCGGGCGACGTCGCGCGATCCCGCGTTCCGCTTCCAGTCCGCAGCCGATCTCGCCCGGGCGCTGGCGGAGGTCCTGACGCCCGTCGCCGGCGACACTCCCGCGTCGCCGCAAGCGGCACGCGCACGCGACCACCGCCCGCGCAAGGGTCCAGTGCTCGCTCTACTGGCCCTGGTCCTCGCGGTACTCGGCGTCCTGCTCTGGACCGCGGTGTTCATCGCGCACCGGTTCCTCTGATCGTCGGCGAACCTGCGCCGCCGTTCTCTCAGGTGGTCACGGAGATGTTCGGACGATGCCCGCCCGGGGCCGCGATTCCGGCGAGGCGGCGGCGCGAGCAGGCGAGGCGAACGACCGACGGGTGCAGCCCCAGCGGCTCCGCCACGACGTCGGCCCCCGATTCACGGAGACGCTGCTGGAACAGGCCCTCCGCCAACAGGTACGAGGCGACCGCGACGGACCGCGCACCGTCGGACCGGACCCGAGAGACGACCTCCGGGACGCCCGGGTAGCCCTCGCTCTGCTGGCTGGGCGCGGCGAACGCGATCGACACCCGGCGGCCCACCAGCGCGGACAGAGCCGCTGCGGTGCGGCGCAGCTCGCCCTGGCGCGCACGTCGCGCGTGCCGGCGGCGGCCATCACCACGGCGTCGCCGTGTTGCCAACCGGCCTCGAGCAGCCGGCCGAGCATGGCCCGGGCGAGCTCGGGAGACGGCCCCAGGGCGGGCGTGACCGTGACCGCGCTGTGCCCGGACTGCGCGACCTCCCGCGGCAGGTCGTGGCGCACGTGGAAGCCGCTGGACAGGAACGCGGGCACCACGACGGTGGGCTGGCGATCGAGCCGTGCCAGCACCTCACCGGGCGTGGGGCCGAGGACGTCGACGAAGGCCACCCGCACCCGCTCGTCCAGGCGCGCGGACATCGCGGCGGCGAGATCACCGACCATCGCCACGCCGTGTTCGCTGCGGGTGCCGTGCGCGACCAGGAGCGTACTCATTCGTGCACCTCGTCGACCGCGAGGCGGTAGCCGCGCTTGACCACCGTCGCGATGATCTCCTTGTGCCCGAGTCCGGCGCGCAGCCGCGCGACCGCGGCCTCGACGGCGTGCGGATCGTCGCCACCGAGCGCGGTGAGCAACTCGTCCCGCGAGACGACGGCGCCGGGCTCCCGGGACAGGATGCGCAGCAACACGATCGAGGTCGGGGTCAGCTCGCGCGCGCGACCGTCGACGACGGCCCCGCGCGCCCGCACGCCGACGGTGTGCCCCGCGAGCGATCGGTCCGGCCGGCGCTCCGGAAGGTCCTGTTCCACGAGGCGGGCGAGCGCGCCGAGGCGCATGCGTTCGGGCGTCACGGACGCGATCCCGAGCCGGTCGAGCGGCGTCGCCGTCACCGGGCCCACGCAGTACGGGACGACGGGGCCGGACAGGGCGGCGCGCAGCGCACCGTCGAGCCCGAGGTCGGCGGCGCGCTCGAGGACGGACGCCACGGCGGGCGCCGAGGTGAAGGTGACGGCGTCGACGTCGGCGGTGGCGATCGCCTCCACGATCCGGTCCAGGCCCGCGAGGTCGGCCGGACGTTCCCAGCGGTAGACGGGGACCGGCACGATCTCGGCCCCGAGGGCCCGCAGGCCGTCGAGCAGGCCGGGGTTCGGGTCCCACGCGTCGGTCGCGCCGTGCAGCTGGACGGCGACCCGACAGCCGGTGAGATCCGTGCCGGACAGGTGGCTGAGCACCTCGGCGGACGATTCCGACGGAGGCGACCACTCCTCGCGCAGGCCCGCGGCGCGCAGCGCTCCGGTGGCCTTCGGCCCGCGGGAGATGACCCGGCCGGCGGCCAGCGCGGCCAGGAGACCCTCGGCGACGCCCCAGCCCTCCGCCGCTTCGAGCCAACCGCGCAACCCGATGCCGGTGGTCGCCACCAGCAGGTCGGGCGGGTTCGCGATCAACTCGTCGGTGGCGGCCCGCAGACGCTCGTCGTCCGCGAGTGGGACCATCGCGATCGCGGGTGCGGCGAGCACGGCACCGCCGCGCCGCTCGAGCAGGGTGCTCAGCTCGTCGGCGCGGCGGGCGGCGGTCACGGCCACCGTGAATCCGAGGAGGGGGCGGGAGGGCGCCTCGGTCATCGGATCCTGCTCCTTCTGTGCGGCGGTCATCGGGTGTCGGCGACGAGCGCATCGTCGTGGTGCGTGCCCTCCAGCGTCCCACGGCCACTCGGGGCGGGCGTACGCACGTACACCTTCCAGGTCACGAAGGCGGCCAGGACGTAGAAGGCGCCGAACACCCAGAACGCGATCGTCGCGGTGCCGTGCGCCTGGTACGAGGCGCGCAACACCAGGTTGATGCCGACGCCGCCGAGGCCGCCGATCGCTCCGGCGATGCCGATCACCGCGCCGGACATCGCCCGCGAGTAGTGCGTCCGGGTGGCCTCGTCGGCGTCGATCGAGCGGGACTTGGCCTCGAAGATCGAGGGGATCATCTTGTACACCGACCCGTTTCCGAGGCCGCTGAGCAGGAACAACGCGATGAAGCCGAGGACGTAGGCCGCCATCACCGCGCCGGACGGCGCTGCCGAACCCGCGGTGGTGGCCGCGGCGATCAGGACACCGCCGGCGGCGATCATCCCCGCGAACACGGAGAGGGTCACCCGGCCGCCGCCGAGCCGGTCGGCGAGCTTGCCGCCGTAGACCCGGCTGAGGGAACCCAGGAGCGGACCGAGGAACGCGATCTGGGCCGCGTGCAGGGATGCCTGGGCGGCGGTCTCCCCGCCGGCCCGGAACGTGGCCTGCAGCACCTGGCCGAAGGCGAACGAGAAGCCGATGAACGAGCCGAACGTGCCGATGTAGAGCAACGAGACGATCCAGGTGTCCCGGTCTCTCGCGGCGGCCCGCATGGCCGCGGTATCGACAGTGGGGACCTGCAGGTTGTCCATGTACAGCGCGGCGCCGATACCGGCCGCGGCCAGCAGGACGAGGTACACCGCGCACACCCAGTAGGGCTCGCGGTTGCCGGCGGCGGCGATCACCAGGAGCCCCACGAGCTGCACCGCCGGCACCCCGATGTTGCCGCCGCCGGCGTTGAGGCCCAGCGCCCAGCCCTTGAGCCGCTGCGGGAAGAACGCGTTGATGTTCGTCATGGACGAGGCGAAGTTGCCGCCGCCGAAACCGGTGAGCGCGGCGCACGTCAGGTACGTCCACAGCGGCTGGCCGGGATTCGCGAGGATCACCAGGGTCGCGACCACCGGCACCGCGAGCACCACGGCACTGAAGATCGTCCAGTTCCGGCCGCCGAACCGGGCGGTGGCCAGGGTGTACGGGATGCGCAGGCACGAGCCGACCAGCGTCGCGGTGGCGCCGATGAGGAACTTGTCGGCCGTACTGAGGCCGTACACGTCCTGTGGCATGAACAGGACCATCACGGACCACAGGGACCAGACCGAGAAGCCCACGTGCTCGGCGACGACGGACCACAGCAGGTTCCGTTTCGCGATCCGCTCGCCACCCGCTTCCCACTGCTGTCGGTTCTCCGGGTCCCATTCGGTGATGGTGTGTGAACGCGCCATGTCCCTTGCCCTCCCGGTGCCTCGACGATGTGTTGCCGTCGAACGTAGGGAGTGGATGTTGCGGCCCCGATGCGGCCCGTGTCCGACCGGTGAACTCGTCCTCACGGCCGCGCCGGGACCGTCGTGAGCCGCCGACCCGACCGCGACTGCCGCCGACGGTGCGGCGTGAGCTGCGACGCAGCGCCCGCGGGAGATAATCGCCGAGTGATTCCGGCCGTCCTGACCGCCGCGACGACCTTCGTCGCCTGGTGCCTGTTGTCGCGCCGGATGGACCGGTGGGGCGTCTCCGCGCCCCTGGCGATGGTGCTGGCGGGCGGCGCCGTGGGGTTCGGAGCCCACGGCGCCATCGCCGAGGCCGTGAGCACCGGAGCGGCACAGCGGACGGCGGAGATCATTCTCGCGGTTCTACTGTTCGTGGACGCCACGGACGTGCGGGGTTCGCTACTGGGACGTCACCCCGGTTGGTGGCCCGGTCGCTGCTCATCGGCCTCCCGGTCGGCCTGGCCCTCTCGCTGTTCTTCGGATGGCTCCTGCTGCCGCACCTCGGCTGGCCGGTGCTGCTACTGATCGCCTGCGTGATCGCCCCCATCGACTTCGCCTCGGCACCGGCGCTCCTGCGCGACCGCCGGGTGCCCGCGCGGGTACGCGACATCCTGACGGTGGAGTCCGGCTACACCGACGGCCTGGTCACGCCCGTGTTCCTGTTCGCGCTGTACTGGGCGGGGCCGGGCGCGCGCGGGACGACGCCGCGCCCGCGCTGCTCGCCGCCGCCCCGCAGGCCGCGATCGCGTTCGCGGTCGGTGCGATTCTCGGTCTCGCGATCGCCACCGCCGTCGGTTACTGCGAACGCGCCGGCCTCCTCGCCGACGGTGCCGTGCGGCTCGTCGTGCTCGCGGCACCGCTCCTGACGTACGCGCTGGCAGTCGGGTTGGGCGGCAACGGGTTCGTGGCCGCGTTCGTGTGCGGCATCGTCTACCACTTGCGGCGCGGCTCCCGCACTGAACTGGACGTCGAGCTGACCGACGACGCGGGCTTCGTCCTCGCCGCAGGCATGTGGTTCGTGTTCGGCGCCGTGGCGATGGTGGGCCTGAGCGACGGCGTCGACTGGCGGATCGCTCTGTTCGTACTCGTCGCGCTGACCGTGGCACGGGTGATTCCGATCGGACTCGCGATGGCCGGCAGCGGCCTGCCCGCGCGTCAGGTGCTCGCGCTCGGGTGGTTGCGGCCGCGCGGCACCTCCACCATCGTGTTCGCCCTGATCGCGTTCAACACGCTGCCCGAGGGCACCGTCGCGAACCTGACGTTGACCGTCGCCGTGTTGGTCGTGCTCGGCAGCATCGTCCTGCACACCGTCGGCGTCCCCGTCACCATCGCCGGCCGCGACCGGCGAGCGCACCGTCGGGCAGCTGCCGAGAGAGCAACGACCGGGGACGCCTCGAGCGGTCAGTAGGCCGGCACCGGATCGGCGGGCAGGGCCTCGAACTCCGCGGCAGGCTCGTCGCCCGGCTCCGGCGCCGGGCCCGGCGGAACATCGGAGGCCGCGCCGAAGCCGGCGCCCCCGCCAGCCCCGTCCGGTCCGGCGCCGACGGCACCGTCGACCCCGGGGACCGGCGGCAGCACGCGGGTCTGCTCCTTGCCCACGTACTGGGCCGCGCACATCCGCAGGTTGAGACCGATGGCATCGGCCTTGAGGTCGAGCGAGCTGTGCTTGTGCCCGTCCGTGCCGTCGAAGGTCTCGTGCTTGAGCTCGCCGTGCACCATCACCGGGCGGCCCTTGGCGATCACGCCGCGCGCGTTGCGGGCCAGCGCGCCGAACGCCTTGACGTTGAGCCACACCGTGCTGGTCTGCCGCCAGCTCTCGCCCTCCCAGAACCCGTTGTTCGCGGCCATCGTGAAGCTCAGGAAGTCGTGCCGCGGGTCCTTGTCGGACTGGCGGTAGGTCAGATCGTTCGTGACATTGCCTGCGGCGAAAATGAACACTCCGGGCATGACGCCCCTCCTCGTCGAATCCGGTGCGGCCGGGAAATCCCGGTCGTCGGTGACGAGTGTGCGCCGCAGGCCCGCCCGGAGCGGCGTTCGAGGCGGGCCCTGTGGAGAAAACAAGTTACATACGCTTCGTTGTGGATGAACCGCTCAGCGGGGGCTGCGCGGCGCCAGCCATCCCGCATCCTCGAAGCCGTGCAGGTACTTCTCGATCAGCGCGCGGTCCAGGTGCGGGATGTCGCCGGGGCCCACGTTCTCGGCGCGCACGGCGGCCCGGAGCTCATCCGCCGTGAGGACCGACGCCGCGCCGGCCGGGGTGGGGTGCGCGAAAGAGTGCAGCAGGGGCAGCACCGAACGCTGGCGGTCCGCCTCGGGCAGGGCCTTCAGCGCCGCCTCGAACCGCGCGAGCCACTCGGCGTAATCGGCGATCCGTTCCACCGGGCGGTCCTGCGCGATCCAGTCGACGAACTGGTCCAGGCCCACGCCGTCGTCGTTGACGTTGAGCAGGTGGTAGGTGCGGAAGCCCTCGCGCCCGGCCGCGCCCAGCCGCACCACCGCCTCGGCGGTGAAGTCCACCGGGAGGCCGTCGTAGTGCGGGCGCCGTCCGGTGGCGTCGGGCACGTAGAAGGACGCGGGCGCGAGCCCGGTCTCCGCGATGCTCAGCAGCAGCCGGGTGAACTGGTCCACCGGGTTGTACTGGCCGCGGAACCGGCTGTGCGCCAGGATCATGTCGGAGCGGAACACGCGCACCGGCAGGTCGGCGAGGTCGGACGCCTCGCGCAGCAGCACCTCGCCCGCCCACTTGCTCACGGCGTAGCCGTTCGCGTACGCGTCGGCGCCGATGCGGCGCTGCGCGCCGTGCATGCGCACGTCGTCCGTCTCCGCCAGCACCCGGCCGTCGTCCTGCGGCACGACCGCGACGGTCGAGACGTAGTCGATAGACTTGCGCCGGGAGGTCAGCGCGAGCCGCACGATCTCGGCCGTGGCGGCCACGTTGGGGCCGAACAGCTGGTCGTAGGGCAGCACGTGATTGACCAGCGCGCCGCAGTGCACCACGTGATCGACCGCCTGCGCGAGGCGGTTCCACGTCGCGTCGTCGACGCCGAGCGCCGGGCCGCCGAAGTCACCCGGCACCACCTCGAGGTGCTTCGCCGCGAGCTGCGCGAACTCCTCGGTCAGGTCCGGATCGGCGGTACCGATCGCGTCGAACACGCGGCGCCGCGCGGCGCCGGCGTCGGCGCCGCGCACCAGCGCCACGACGGTGCCGCCGTTCGCCGCCACGCGGCGCAGCCAGTCCAGCAGCAGGAACCGCCCGAGGTACCCGGTGGCGCCGGTCAGCAGGACGGTGCGCGGCTCCCCCACCGGCGCGGGCAGGGTCGGCGCCGCGCGCAGCACGCCGTCGTCGAGGAAGCGGTCGAGGGTCAGGTCGGACGCCCTCGCGACGGTGGCGCCCGCGCCGTGGATCGACGCCGCGGTGGGCGCCGCGACGCCGCCGGTGCGGGCGTTCTCGATGTGCGTGACAACACCGCCGAGGGTGGCGGTGGGCCCGACGATGGCCTGGACCGGCACGGGCACGTCGTAGAGGTCCTCCAGAGTGGTGGCGAGGGTCAGCGCGGACAGCGAATCGCCGCCGAGCTCCCCGAACCGGGTCCCGGCGTCGAGGTCCTGTACGTCCACCCCCAACGTCAGCGCGGCCGCGGCGAGAACCGAATCCACCACGGGTGCCGTGGCGCTCAAGGTCCGCAGGCCGGCGCGATGCCGCTCGTCGGCAGCCGCGTACAGCGCGTCCAGCGCGTCGCCGTAGCGCGCCGTGAGCGCAGGCCGCACCAGCTTGCCGATCCCCGACCGCAGGCCGTTCTCCTGCGAGAAGGCCTCGCGCTCGATGATCACGTCGCGGGGCACCTCGTAACCGGCGAGCCCCTGCTCGCGCGCCACGGCGGCGAGCGCGTCGAGCACGCGGACCCGCGCCCCGTCGTCGGTCTCCCCGGCGGGGCCGGGCGCCGGCACCACGACGCCCAGCAGGTAGGCGCGCTCGCCGGTGCCGTACAGGAAGATCTGCCGCACCTGCGGGCTCGTGGAGTACGCCGCCTCGAGCTGCGCGATCGGCACGAACTCGCCCTGCGCCAGCTTGATCACGTTGCTGCGCCGGTCCACGTACTCGAGGCGGTCCGGTCCCAGCTCGGCCATCACGTCGCCGGTGCGGTAGTACCCCTCGTCGTCGAGGATCCGCTTGTCCGAACGGAAGTAGCCCGGAATCAACTGGTTCGTGCGCACCAGGAGTTCGCCGCGCGGGTGTGGGAGGTCGGTGGTGCGATAGCCCAGCTCCGGGACGTCGATCAGCTTGTAGTCCGTCACCGGCGGGCGGGCCACCACCCCGTCGACGATCACGCCGCCCGCCTCGGTGGAGCCGTACCCGATCCGGATGGCCACGCCCAGCAGCTGTTCCATGAACGCCTGCAGCTCCGCCGAGAGCGCGGCGCTGCCGCACATCGCCGCGGTGACCCTGCCGCCGAGCACCTCGTCGCGCAGGTGGGTCCGCGCAGCCTCCGCGCCGCTCTCTGCCTCCAGAGCGAGGAACCGCTGGTGGATCAGCTCGCACACGCGCGGCACGAGCGCCAGGGCGGTGGGGCGGGCGGCGCCGAGGTCGTCGAACAGGCTGGACATGTCCGCCGCGGAGGCGAAGTAGCCCGTGCCGCCGGCGGCGAGGCCGGCGATCAACCAGTTCCGGCCGTACATGTGGCTCATGGGCAGGTAGTGCAGGAGCGCGCGGGCGGGGATGTCCTCGTCGACGATGCTCTCCACCAGGTTCCACGCGTCGCGGACCAGCCGCTCGGTGTACATCGCGCCCTTGGGCGTGCCCGTGCTCCCCGAGGTGTAGATCAGCGTCACCAGGCGGTCCTCGCCCGGGGCGGCGATGTACGGCTCCGACGCCGGCAGGACCCGGCCGCGGTCGATCTCGGCATCCAGCGAGGCCCGCCCGGGGGCGGCACCGTCGAAGACGACGATGCGGGGCGCGGTGCCGGACTGCGCGACGGCGGCGTCGGCCAGCTCGAGTTCGGCGGCGCTGACGGCGAAGATCGCCGGCCGCGTCTCGGCGAGGATCGCGGCGATCCGCGACACGGGAGCCCCGGCCTGCAGCGGTACGTTCGGCGCCCCGAGCAGCGTGGTCGCGAGGTCGACGGCCACGAAGTCCGTGCTGGTGAAGCCCAGGATCGCGACGAAGTCGCCAGGGGCGAGCCCGTCGCGCCACGCCGCTGTCAGGGCGGTCACGCGCTCCCACACCTGCGCGTACGTCGTCTCCCGGTACGGGCCGACGGTCCGCCCTCGCGCTCGGCGAACGCCGGGCGGTCCGCGTACCGGGCGAACGTCTCGGCGATGGTCCGAGCCAGCGGGTCGGGCTCCTGCCCCGTACCGGCAGCGCCGGCGGCGTCCACGGCTTCGATCGACATCTCGACACCTCACTTCACTACGGAACTCTAACTAACACTCTTCCTCACTCTAACTACCGTTCGGTAACTTCGCATCTTCGACGCACCGCGATCGGAAATCTTCACCCCCGCCGGTTTCGGTGGTGGACTGGCGCCTCGACACCGTCAGACCGACGAAAGGCAGCCGTGAGCTCCGCGAACACCCTCCACCTGCATTGGTTCCTACCCACCTACGGGGACTCGCGGAACCTCATGGCCGGCGGACACGGCAGCTCCATGAGCGGCGACCGGCCCGCGAACCTGCACTACCTCAAGCAGCTCGCGCTGGCCGCTGAGTCCAACGAGTTCGAGGCGGTGCTCATCCCCACCGGACTCTGGTGCGAGGACGCCTGGCTCACCGCTGCCCTGCTCGCGGAATCGACCAGCACCCTCAAGTTCCTGGTCGCGCTGCGCCCGGGGCTGGTGAGCCCGCTGCTCTCGGCGCAGATGGCGAGCACTCTGCAGTGGCAGTCCGGCGGCCGCGTCCTGCTCAACGTGGTCACGGGCGGCGAATCCTCGGAGCAGCGCGCCTTCGGCGACACGCTCAGCAAGGATGAGCGCTACGAGCGCTGCGGCGAGTTCCTCGACATCACCCGCACGCTGTGGACCTCGTCCGAGCCGGTCACCGTGCACGGTAAGCACCTGAGCACCGAAGGGGCCGTCCTCGCCCGCCGCCCCGCCCCCGCGCCCCCGGTCTTCTTCGGCGGCAGCTCGCCCGCGGCGGGCGACGTGGCAGCGAAGTACGCCGACACGTACCTCACCTGGGGTGAGCCGCCAGCGCAGGTGAAGAAGAAGCTGGACTGGATCCGCGGCCTCGCGGCGACCCAGGGCCGCGAACTGACGTACGGCATTCGGCTGCACGTGATCTCGCGCGACACGTCGGAGGAGGCGTGGGCCGAGGCGAACCGCCTGCTGGCCAATCTCGACCCGGCGGCCGTCCGCGCGGCGCAGGCCAATCTGGCCCGGAGCGAGTCCGAGGGCCAGCGCCTGATGCGCGAACTGCACGGTGGCGGCGCCGCTTTCGACGAGGCCGCGGACGCCCGCAGCCTGCAGGTGTACCCCGGGCTGTGGACCGGCGTGGGCCTGGTCCGCGGCGGCGCGGGCACCGCCCTCGTGGGCTCGCACGACGAGGTCGCCGATCTCATCGCCGAATACGCGGCACTCGGCCTCGACCACTTCATCCTCTCGGGCTATCCGCACCTGGAGGAGGCCTACCACTTCGGCGAGGGCGTCCGACCCCGCCTGGCTGCGCGCGGCCTGCTCGCGGGCGGCGGCGCACCGTCGGAGCCCGTCCGCGGCGCCTTCCTGCCCGACCTCTCCCCCACCTCCTAGCCGCACAGAAGGACTGCACGGATGACGACCGAGAAGATCGCCGACCAGATCACGTTCGCCTACTGGGTGCCCAACGTCTCGGGCGGCCTCGTGACCAGCGACATCGAACAGCGCACCAGTTGGGACTTCGAGTACAACAAGAAGCTGGCCCAGACCGCCGAGCGAGTGGGCTTCGAGTACGCCCTCTCGCAGGTGCGGTACATGGCCAGCTACGGCGCCGAATACCAGCACGAGTCCACCTCGTTCAGCCTCGCGCTACTCGGCGCGACGGAGAAGCTCAAGGTGATCGCCGCCGTGCACCCTGGGCTGTGGCATCCCGCCGTCCTCGCGAAGTTCGGCGCCACCGCCGACCACCTCTCGAACGGCCGGTTCGCGATCAACGTGGTCTCCGGCTGGTTCGCGGGCGAGTTCAAGGCGCTCGGCGAGCCCTGGCTCGAGCACGACGAGCGGTACCGCCGCAGCGCAGAGTTCCTCGAAGTGATCCGGAAGATCTGGACCGAGGACAACGTCGATTTCGGCGGCGACTTCTACCGGATCCGCGACTTCACCCTCAAACCCAAGCCGCTCAACACGCCGGAGCGCCCCAACCCGGAGCTGTTCCAGGGCGGCAACTCGTCCGCCGCACGCGTCAACGGCGGCAAGTACGCCGACTGGTACTTCTCCAACGGCAAGGACTTCGACGGCGTCACGGACCAGCTCGACGACCTGCGCCGCGTAGCTCGGGAGGCGCAGCGCGAGGTGAAGTTCGGCCTCAACGGCTTCATCATCGCCCGCGACACCGAGTCCGAGGCGCGGGACACCCTGCGCGAGATCGTGGAGAAGGCGAACAAGCCCGCCGTCGAGGGCTTCCGGGATGCCGTGCAGCAGGCGGGCAAGTCCACCAGCGACGGCCGCGGTATGTGGGCGGACTCGTCCTTCGAGGACCTCGTCCAGTACAACGACGGCTTCCGCACGCAGCTGATCGGCACGCCGGAGCAGGTGGCGGAGCGGATCGTCGCATACAAGGAGCTGGGCGTCGACCTGATCCTGGGCGGCTTCCTGCACTTCCAGGAGGAGATCGAGTACTTCGGCGAGAAGGTGCTGCCCTGGTCCGCGAGATCGAGGCGAGCCGCTCCGGGGCGCTGGTGTGACCCTCGCGTCCGCAACCGATGCGCGGCCCGCCGCGGCGATCGACTCCGCCGAGGCCGCCGTCGACACGGCGCGGGAACTCGCGGCGCGTTTCGCCGACGGTGCCGCGGAGCGGGACCGGGAGCGGCGCCTGCCGCACGCCGAGGTCGAATACCTCTCCGACGCCGGGCTGTTCGCGCTGACGGTGCCTGCCCGCTTCGGCGGGCCGGACCTGCCGCCGTCCGTCGTCGCCGAGGTCTTCCGCACCCTCGCGACCGCCGACGGTTCGCTCGCGCAGATCCCGCACAGCCACTACGTGTACCTCACCGCCCTGCGCCTGGCTGGTTCGGAGGCGCTGCAGCGCAAGATCTTCGAGCAGGTGCTCGACGGGGCGCGGATCGCGAACGCGCAGTCCGAGAAGCGCGGCAGGACGGTCGCCGATGTGGCGACCACGCTGACGCGCACTCCCGACGGCGCGCACCTCGACGGCGAGAAGTTCTACTGCACGGGTTCGCCCTACGCACACCTCCTCGCCGTGCTCGCCCGCGACGCGGACTCCGACGAGCAGGTCGTCGCCTTCGTCCCCGCGGACACCCCCGGCATCGCCATCGCCGACGATTGGAACGGCCTGGGCCAACGCACGACCGGCAGCGGCACTGTCCGCTTCGACGACGTCGCAGTCCCGCTCGACGCGATTCTGCCCCGCACCCCGCGGTCTCCGAGCCCACCGGCTACGGAGCCTTCGCGCAGCTGCTGCACGTGGCGATCGACGCGGGCGTGGCCCGCGGCGCGCTCGAGGCCGCGGCCGACTTCGTTCGCACCAGGTCGCGGCCCTGGTTCGAGGCCGGCGTGGACCGGGCGCAGGACGACCCGCTCACCGTCCAGCGGTTCGGCGAGCTGACGGTGACGGTTCGGGCCGCGGAGGCGGCACTGTCCGTCGCGGCGCGGGCCGTGGACGCCGTGTTCGCGACGCCGGGACCGGACGCCGCGGCGGAGGCCTCCCTCGCCGTCGCCACCGCGAAAGTGCTCGCGGACCGCGCCGCCGTCGAGGTGCCGTCGGCGCTGTTCGAGGTGAGTGGCACGCGGAGCGCCGCGGGCGATGCGGGCCTGGATCGGTACTGGCGCGACGCGCGCACTCACACGCTGCACGATCCGGTGCGGTACAAGGTCCGCCACCTGGGCCGGTTCACGCTCAACGAGGAGCGGCCGCCGCTGCACGGCGTCGTCTGAGTCACCGGAAACAAATTCGGACCTGAGTCCGTTTATATCGGTACTATGACTGACATGACGATTCCCGAGTTCGGCGTGGACACGTTCGGCGGTGTCACCAAGGACGCGCAGGGCGAGCCGCTGCCCCATCCGCAGGTGATCCGCGACCTGGTTGACGAGGCCGTCGCGGCCGACCGTGCGGGCCTGGACTTCTTCGGCGTCGGCGAGCATCACCGCGCGGACTACGCGGTCTCGAGCCCGGAGATGGTGCTCGCGGCGGTCGCCTCGCGCACCGAGTCGATCCGCCTCGGGTCGACGGTGACGGTGCTCAGTTCCGACGATCCGGTGCGGGTGTTCGAGCGCTTCGCGACGCTGGACGCGGTCTCCGACGGCCGCGCCGAGATCGTCGCCGGCCGCGGCTCGTTCACCGAGTCGTTCCCGCTGTTCGGCTACGACCTGGCCGACTACGAGGTGCTGTTCGAGGAGAAACTGGCGCTGCTCGCGGCCCTGCTCACGGAGGAGCCGGTCACCTGGTCGGGCAGCACCCGGGCGCCCCTGTCGGAGCAGCGGGTGTACCCGACCACGGCCAACGGGATCCGCGCCTGGGTGGGCGTGGGCGGCAGCCCGGAATCGGTCGTCCGCACCGCCCGGTACGGCTTCGGCCTGTTTCTCGCGATCATCGGCGGCCCGGCAGATCGGTTCGCCGCCTACACCGACCTGTTCCGACGGGCCGAGAACGAATTCGGCGGTTCCCCGCAGCCGATCGCAGTCCACTCCCCGGCCTCGTCGCCGAGACCGACGAGCAGGCCCGCGAGCTGGCCCACGACGGCTGGATGCGGATGCGGCAGCGCATGGTCTCCGAACGCGGCTGGCCGCCGCCGAGCGTCGGCGACTTCGAGCGTGAGGTCGAGACCGGCTCGCTGTACCTCGGCTCGCCGGAGACGGTGGCGCGACGGATCGCCGCGACGGTGCGCACGCTCGGGGTCGACCGGTTCGACCTGAAGTACGACCAGCCGGTGACCCACGCGGACCTGATGCGCTCGATCACCCTGTACGGCGAGCAGGTGGTCCCCCTCGTCAAGGACATGCTGAGCGACTGACGCCGAGCCGTTCCGCGGCGACGGGGACGCCGGCACCGTCGAGCCCGGAGAGGCCCGCGGGCCTGCCCGACAGCACCAGCAGGAGGTCGGCGACGGGGCCGCGGACGAGCGGCCCCTCGCCCGCGGACCACTCGGCGTCGGACGCCTCGAAGCGCAGCCCCGCGAAGCGCTTGCGGGCGCCGAACAGGAACCCGACCCGCCAGATGCGGTCCGCGCCTTGCGCCGCGGCGTCCACGTCCAGCGGCAGGCGCAGCCCCAGCGGGCGGGCGATGTCCTGCGCGTGGATCTGGGTGTCGAACAGGATGTTCCGCCAGTTGGTCAGCTTCGGCAGCGAAGTGCTGGTCGCCTCCGCTCGCAGCATCGCCGCCGAGCGGATGCCGTACTCCGCGGCCGCCTCCCGCGTGAGCAGGTCGATCATGCCGTGCAGGCGCCCGCGGGCCCGCACCGCCGCGGACAGCGTGGCGCGCGCCGAGGCCGGCCGCAGCACCGCTGCGAGATGACCGGCCACGTCGGTCACCGTCCAGCCGGCGCACAGCGACGGCACCGCCCACTGCTCCGGCGTCAGCCCGTCGAGCAGGTCCGCGATGGCGATGCGCTGCGCGGCGATCACCCGCCACGCCCGCTGTTCGTCCATGACGACCTCCCAATCAGTCAGAGTATCTGACCAATATTAGTCAGCCTCTTGTACCATCGCAAGGGTGGAGATCGGAACCGGGGTCATGCTGTTCGTCGCGTACCGCGCGATCGAGAACCGCGCCATGGACGCGACCCGCGCGGCGGGTTTCACGGACATCACGCTCGCGCAGGCGCGGATCGGCCAGCGCATCGGCCCCGACGGTACGCGGCTCACGGATCTCGCCGAACAGGCGCAGGTGACCAAGCAGACCGCCGGCTTCCTCGTCGACCAACTCGAGCGCGCGGGCTACGTCGAACGCGTCCCCGACCCGACGGACGGACGCGCGCGCCTCGTCCGACTCGCCCCGCGGGGAGCCGAAGCCGCTGCCGCCGCCGATGCCGAGGTGGCCCGCGTGGAACGCGAATGGGAGGACTACCTGGGCGCCGACGCCTACCGGCAGATGCGCGCCGCCCTGGTGAAACTGCGCGAGATCACCGATCCGTATCGCTGAACACGGTCGTCGCGCCCGCCGGCGCGGCAGGAGTCAGAGCCGGGTCGCGACGAGTCGTCCGCCCAGGCGAACCGCTCGCCCGGCCGAACCGTGCGATTCGCACATATCCTGGGCGGGTGCCCCTACCTCGCCTGCGCGGAACCCCGCGCCGCCCCGTCCTGATCGGCGCGGCGCTCGCCGCGGTGGTGATCGTGCTCGCCGCCTTCGCGGCCTGGGCCTCGCCGGGCGCGACGGCGCACCGTCGGTCCAGCACACCGACCAGATGATCGACGGGGCCGGGGTACGCCTGGACACCTCGTTCTTCCGGCCCGACGGTGCCGGGCCCGCCCCAGCGGTGCTCCTCGCGCACGGCTTCGGCGGATCGAAGGACGACGTGCGCGCCGAGGCGGAACAGCTGGCCCGGGCCGGCTACGCGGTGCTCAGCTACACGGCGCGCGGCTTCGGCGAGTCGACCGGCCTGATCGGGCTCGACTCCCCCGACGCCGAGGTCGCGGACGCCCGCAGGCTGCTCGACTGGCTGTCGGGCCGCCCGGAGGTGCGGCAGGACGCGCCGGGCGATCCGCGGGTCGGCGTCGCGGGCGGCAGCTACGGCGGCGCACTCGCGCTCCTGCTCGCCGGGCACGACCGGCGCGTGGACGCGATCGCTCCGCGCATCGCGTACTGGGATCTGGAGCAGGCCCTGTTCCCCGGCGGCGTCTACAAGAAGCAGTGGGCGGGGATCCTGTTCACGATGGGCGGCGGATGCGCCCGCTTCGAGCTCGCGGTGTGCGAGATGTACACGCGCGTCGCACAGGGCGGCGCCCTCACCGACGGTGACCGCGCGCTGCTCGCGGCTCGCAGCCCCGCGAGCGTCGGCGCGCAGATCCGGGTCCCCACCTACCTCGCACAGGGCGAGCTCGACTCGCTGTTCCCGTTGGCGCACGCCGACCGCGCGGCCGAGAGGATCGCCGCCAACGGCGCGCCCGTCGCGGTCGACTGGATCGCCGCCGGTCACGACGGCGGGAACCAGGAAGATCCGCGCGTGGACGCCCGGACCCTGGACTGGTTCGACCGGTACCTCAAGGGGGACGACGGTGCCGCCGCCGTTCCGGCGTTCCAGGTGTCGCGGTCGGGCGGGATCGACCGCGAGACCGGTGAACGGACGGTGCGCTCCGCCACCGCGGACGCGTACCCGGGGCTCGGCGGGGCGGTCACGCGCACCGTCGAGCTCGAGGGCGGGCCGCGGCTCGCCGAGAACCCGCCGGGCGGCGCGCCGCCGTCGATCTCCGGGGTCCCCGGGCTGGGCGCCGTCGGTTCGACTGCGGCCCTGCTCGGTTCGGGCGGCCTCTCGCGCGATCTGCCCTCGCAGTCGGCGGTCTTCGAGTCGGCGCCCCTGACCGAGGACGTCACCGTGACCGGCAGCCCCACGGTGCCGATCACGGTCGAATCGTCGGCACCCGACGCGGTGCTGTTCGCGAAGCTGTACGACGTGGGCCCGGACGGCGCGCCGGTCCTCCCGCAGCAGCTCGCGGCGCCCGTCCGGATCCCGCTGACCGGGGGCCGGGCCGACACCACCGTGCGACTACCGGCCATCGACCACGAGTTCGACGCGGGGCACCGCCTGCGCGTCGTGCTGTCCACCACGGACCTCGGCTACCTCTCGCCGGCGGCGCCGACGACCTACAAGGTGACCGCGACGGGCCCGCTCACCGTCCCCGAGGTTCCGGGCCTCACGACGGCACCCCGCCCCCTTCCCACGTGGGTGTGGGTCCTGCCGGTCGTCGCCGTGGCCGTAGCGGCCGCGCTCCTGACGCTGCGGCGGCAGGGCGTCATCGGAACCGCGGACCCGAAGCCGGATCCCGCGCTCGCCGACGTGGCGCTGCAGGTCACCGGCCTGTCGAAGAAGTACGCCGGCGGCGACGGCTACAGCGTCCAGGACGTGACGTTCCGCGTGGAGCGCGGGCAGGTGCTGGGCCTGCTCGGCCCCAACGGCGCGGGCAAGACGACCACGCTCCGCATGCTGATGGGCCTGATCACCCCTGACGAGGGCGACATCCGAGTGTTCGGGCACGAGATCGAGCCCGAGCACCGGTGCTCTCGCGGGTGGGAGCGTTCGTCGAGGGGTCCGGGTTCCTACCGCACCTGTCGGGGCGCGCCAACCTGGACCTGTACTGGCGCGCCACGGGGCGGCCCGCCGAGGACGCCCACGTCGACGACGCCCTCGCCATCGCAGATCTCGGCGCCGCCATCGAGCGGCCCGTACGCACCTACTCGCAGGGCATGCGGCAACGGCTCGCGATCGCACAGGCGATGCTCGGACAGCCCGATGTGCTGGTACTCGATGAGCCGACCAACGGGCTCGACCCGTCGCAGATCCGCGAGATGCGCGACGCGATCGTCCGCTACGGCGCCACCGGGCGGACGGTGATCGTCTCCAGCCACCTGCTCGCCGAGGTCGAGCAGACCTGCACTCACGTGGTGGTGCTGCGCCGCGGGCGGCTGATCGCGGCGGGCACCGTCGAAGACATCATCCGGGGCGACGGCAGCGCCGGATCCCGGAGCCTCGAGGACGCGTTCCTGCAGCTGACGGGAGACGGGGCATGACCGCATCCGTGACCGAGAACGACGGTGCCGCACCCGGTTACGCCTCCGGCCGCACGCTGACGGTGCGCGTCGAGCTGGCGCGGCAACTACGCCGGCGCCGCACCCTCGTGATGGCGGCGCTGCTCGCGGCGCTGCCGATCGTGCTGATCGTGGCGCTCGCGGTGGGGAGCGATGACTCCGACCGCGGCAGTGGGCGACCGTCCATGTTCGACGTCGCCACCGCGTCGGGGCTGAACCTCACCGCGACGGTGTTGATCGCGGGTACCGGCTTCCTGCTGGTGATCCCCGTGGCGCTGTTCTTCGGCGACGCGGTGGCGTCCGAGGCCGACTGGTCGTCGCTGCGCTACCTGCTGGCCGCGCCCGTCCCTCGGACTCGGCTGCTGATCACCAAATCGGTCGTGGCCCTGGTCCTCTCGGTGGCGGCGATCGGGCTGCTGGTGGCGGTCGCGCTGCTCGCGGGCACCCTCGCCTACGGCTGGGGCCCGCTGCAGTCCCCGGCCGGGGCACCGCTCGCCGCGGGCGACGCGCTGTGGCGGCTGCTGCTGGCCGCCGCGTTCATCATCGTCTCCGAGCTCGCGACGGCGGGCTTCGCGCTGTGGCTCTCCACGCGCACCGACGCGCCGCTCGCCGCGGTCGGCGGGGCCGTGGGGCTCACCGTGATCGGCAGCGTGCTCGACCAGGTGACGGCACTCGGCGGCCTGCGCTCCGCCCTGCCCGCGCACTGGCAGTACGCGTGGACCGACCTGCTGCAGCCCGGCATCGAGTGGTCGGCGATGGCCCAGGGCGCGTCGCTGTCCGTGAGCATCGCCGTCGTCTTCTTCGCCCTCGCCGTCCGCGGCTTCCGCACCAAGGACATCGTCAGCTGACATCTGGACGACACCCTTCGCCGCTCTTATTGTCAAAATTGAGAGAATCTTCCATTTAAGTGCCCTGCGCGACGTGGCATACTTGTCCAACAGCCCCATCTTTGCCACTAGCGAGAGGGTGAATCGTGGCCTATCGCACGCTCAAATCGGTCTTTCACCAACGCGACATCTCTGGAGCGGATGCCGAGGAGGCGTCGCGGAGGGCTTCGCCCGCTGCGCTCTCGTGGGAGTTCCGTATCGGTGAACACTCGCTGTTCTGCTTGACGACGCCACGAATCACAGCGTTGACCGAGCGAATCATGGTGCTCGATGCACGCGTGGCGGAGACCTGGGCCGAACTCCTCCCGGTCGCCCGGAATCACTACTTCTCGTCGATGATCATCGAGGAGATCCAGGCGACCAACGAGATCGAGAACGTCCACTCGACGCGCCGCGAAATCGCCGATGCCCTGGAGTCGCTGACGGATGAGCCGACGGGCGATCGCCGCTTCCGGGAGATGGTCCGCTTGTACGCCGCGCTGGGCGACCGCAGCGTGTCCGCACCGGGCACCCTCGATGATGTCCGCGACCTGTACGACGCCGTCACGCGAGGCGAGGTCGCCCCGGGCGATGCGCCGGACGGGGCACGGTTCCGTGCAGACATCGTCAGGATCACCTCGGGGCAGAAGGTCGTCCACACGGGTGTGGTGCCCGAGGCCGCGATCGACGCAGGGCTGACCGTCATGCTCGCCCAGCGCAGCGACGAGGACATCCCCCACCTGATCCGAGCGGCGATCGCGCACCTGATCTTCGAGGTCGTTCACCCCTTCTACGACGGCAACGGCAGAACCGGCCGCTTCCTGCTGGCACTCGACCTCGCCGAGCGGCTCTCGCCGATCTCGTGGTTCGCGTTGTCAGCGACCATTTTCGATAACCGCGACCGGTACTACCAGGCGTTCGCCGATGTCGAGCATCCGCTGAACCGCGCCGATGCGACGCCCTTCGTCGAGACCATGCTGGAGATCGTCGCGGAGTCATTGCATCGCGCCATGACCGATCTCACCGACCGGAGGGCCGCGCTCGATGCGCTGACCGATGCCGTGCGCGAGATCGCGCCGGCCCGCGTACCCGTCGACGACGACCACCGGGGAATCCTGCATGCGCTCGGACAGGTGGCTCTGTTCGGATTCACCGGCGCCGTCACGCTCGAAGAGCTCACGGATGCCGGACCTCGTTCCAAGCGCACCGTCAGGACGAAGACGCAGATCCTCGTCGATGCGGGACTCGTCGAGATCGTGTCCCTACGACCGTTGCGGTTCCGACTGAGCACTGCGGGACGAGAACTGTGCGCGATCGACGGCGAAACGGCGTGATCCCGCTCGCCGGCCCGCCACAGCACGAACAGACGCTCGAGCGCCGCACAGGTCTTCCCTACCGGGCGAAGACGCGGGCCAGGAACGGCGTCGAGTCCTTCATGGATTCGAGGACCGCGCCGCTGTGGTCGGCATCCGGGTACTGGTGCAGTTCGACGGTGGCGCCGCCCTTGCGCAGCGCGGCGGCCAGGGCGATCGAGGACTGCACCGGCACGTCCTTGTCCTTGAGCCCGACGCCGAGGAACACGGGCCGGTCGTACCCGGTGGTCGGCGTGCCCATGTACTCGTCCAGGGCGGCACCGCTGCCGGGCAACGTGGACAGGTCGCGGGAGAAGAAGCCGGATGGGTCGGCGCCCGTGAGCGATTCGCTGAGCTGCGCGTAGCACTGCACCTCGGCCTTCGCGGCCGCCGCCTTACCGGCCGGGGTCAGCACGGAGTTCACGTCGAGCTGCGGCTCCGCCTCGCGGAACGCGGCCACGATGTACGCGGTGTAGGCCGTGGCGGCCGAACTCAGCCCGCCGGGAAGCTTCATCGACGGACCCGCCTTCTTGACGATCTCCTCGATCCGGAACGGCGTGCCCGTCGACACCACACCGCGGTAGTCGAGGCCGCTGCCGGCGCTGAACGCGGTGGCGTGGCGCGCACTGTTCACCGCGGCCGCGCCGCCCTGCGACTGCCCGACGATCGCCCACTTCTTCGCCAGCGGCAGCGATCGGTCGCCGTGCGCCGCGACCACCGAATCGACCACGTTGTGCGCCGTGGACACGCTGTTGAGATAGCTCATCAGGCCGGGCGTGCCGAGGCCCGCGTAGTCCGACGCGACGATCGCGTAGCCCTGCGCCAACCAGTGCCCGAGGTACTCCCGGTCCCGCGCGGAGCGGGGTTCGCCGATGGGGCGCAGTCGTCCCCCAGCCCGACGGTGCCGTGGGCCCACGCGATCACCGGCCACCCGCCCGCCGGGGCGGTCCCCTTCGGGAGGAAGACCGCGCCCGTGCTCGTCGCCGGCTTACCGTGCTGATCGGTGGTCGAGTAGAGCACCCGCTTCGCCGTTCCCGCTCCGGGCAGCGACAGCCCGGCCGCGAGCGGGACAGACTTGATCAGCTTCCGCCGCGCGCGGGCACCGGGCCCGCGTAGTGGGCGGCGTCGAGCCCGGACGTATCCGGTGCGGCGCCCGCGGGCGCGATCGACACGGGCGCCGCGGCCACCGCGAGCGCCGAGAACAGGGCCAATCCGGACGAGACGAAATGCCGCTTATGCATGCGAACGATCGTAGATCCCGACGACGCGGCCGGGGCCGCTTCGGCGCGCGCCGCTCACGCCAGCGCGTACAACTGCCGCGGCCGCCCCGTGGTGCCGTACTGCAGCGCCATCGTCAGCGTGCCTTCGCGGACCAGTTCCGCGAGGTAGCGCCGCGCGGTCGCCGGCGATACGCCGACCTCGGAGGCGATGTCGTCGGCGAGCAGCGCGGCGTCGGCGGCCCGCAGCGCCTCGACGATCCGCTTCTCCGTCACCGAGCCGCCGTCGTCCCGCCGCGCCGGCGCGCGGTCCGTGCGCAGGACCGACGCGGCGGCGTCGACCTGCTCCTGCGTCACCTGGGCGCCATCGAGGATACGGCGGTAAGCCGTGTACGCGGCGAGCCGGCGCGCCAGCTCCGTCGCCGGGAAGGGTTTGATCAGGTACTGCAGCGCGCCGGCGGCGAATCCCGCTCGCACGCTGGCGGAATCGTCGGCGGCGCCCAGAATGAAGCAGTCGCACCGCGCCCCGCGCACGAAGTCGATGCCGGAACCGTCCGGAAGGTACACGTCCACCAGCGCGAGATCGACGCGCTCGCGGTCGAGGACGGTACGGGCCTCGGACAGCGTCCGCGCCGACCCGACGGTGGCCAGCCCGACCATCGCGTCCACGATCTTCGCGTGCATCGCCGCAACTCGGAAATCGTCGTCCACGACCAGGATTCGCAGGTCACGCGGCATCGTCACGCACCCCTTCGGGAAGTGTCGCCATCACCGTGGTCGGGTCGGGCGCGGCCGGCCCGCCCCGCGCGACGACGGTGACCTCTCCCCCGTGGCCACGGGCCACCTGGCGGGCGATCGCGAGGCCGAGTCCGCGGCCGCCGGGCACCGTCGGATCGGTGCGGGTGGTCACGCCCTCGGCGAACGGGTCGTCGACCGCGAAGCCGGGCCCGCTGTCGGAGACGATGATCGCCAGATCGTCCCCGTCGCGCAGCACGTCGAGCTCGACCTCGCGGGGCTCGGCGCCGTCGGCCGCGGCGTCGATGGCGTTGTCCAGCAGGTTCCCCACCAGCGTCGTGGTGTCGACGGGGTGGGTGAGCACGCCGACGAGCGCGGTGTCGCCGCCGATCCGCAGGGTGACGCCCTTCTCCCGGGCCCGGGCGGCCTTCGCCGAGACGAACGCGTTCAGGTGCGGTTCGTCCAGCCGGTCGAGGCCGGAGACGGGCAACACCCCCGGCCGGCCGGCGATCTCGTCGAGGTACGCCAGCGCCTCGTCGGTGCGGCCGTCGCGCAGCAGGCCGGCGACCACGTGCACCCGGTTCGCGGACTCGTGCCGCTGCGCGCGCAGCGCGGAACTCATCGCCTGCACGGAGTCGAGCTCGCGGGTCAGGGCCTCGACGTCGGTGCGGTCGACCGCGGTGAGAACGGTGCCGAGATCGGTGTCGCCGCGGTGCACCCGCCGCGAGGCCACCAGGACGACGCGTTCGTTCACCGCCGCCGCGACCGGTACCTCGGTGGGGGTGGCGACGACGCCCGCGACACGATCCGTGAGGCCCAGCTCCGCGAGCGGGGTACCCGGTTCGGCCGTGACGCCCAGCAGCTCCCGGGCCCGGTCGTTGATCACCCGGGCGACTCCCTGCGCGTCGATCGCGATCACGCCCTCGGAACCGGAGTGCAGCACGGCGTTCTGCTCGCGGATGAGCTCCGCCATCTCCTCGGGCTCGAGGCCGAGCGTGAGGCGCCGCCACCGTCGGGCGAGGAGCCCGGACCCGACGACGCCGACGGCGAGCGCCAACGCGGCCAGGCCCGCGAGGAGCAGCAGGGTACGCCGGGCGGCTTCCGCGACCGTCTCGGTGGAGATGCCCACGCTGACCAGGCCGACGACGCTACCGTCGTTCCCGAGGATCGGAGCCTTCGCGCGCACGGAATCACCGAGAGTCCCACGCTGTTGCGCGACTTCGACATCGCCGCCGAGTGCGGTGGACGGGTCGGTGCTCAGCGGCGCGCCGAGCAGGGACGGATCGGGGTGGGCGATCCGGTAACCCGCGTCGTCGGCGATGACCACGAACAGGACCCCGGTGCGTTGTGCGATGGCCGAGGCTTGGCGCTGGAGCGCCGCGCCGGCGAGTTCCTGCCGGGTCGCCGCGTGCCCGGCGCGCCGGGCCGCGGACTGGGCCGCGGCGCCGGCGCGGACGTCGGTGTCGGAGGCGACGGTCTCGGCGATCGCCACTGCCCGTTCGCCGTACTCGGCGCGGGTCTCGCCGTCCACGCGGTGCAGCACGATACCGAATCCGGCGACCAGGCTGACGATGATGATCACCACCTGGAGCAGGAGGATCTGCGTGCGCAGCCTGATCCTGGGCATCGCCACAGCCTAGTCACCCACGCGCCGTTCAGAACGGATCTGGCCGACAAGGACGCCGACGGTCAACATCACCAGCGAGACCACGGCGGCGCGCCAGAGCACCTTCTTGTGGTGGTCCGCCAGGCCCACGCCGGCGAGCGCCACGAGCAGCAGGATCGCGGGGACCAGCGGGCTCTGCATGTGGAAGGGCTGGCCGGTGATCGACGCGCGTGCCATCTCGGCTGCGCTGATCCCGTAGGCGTTCGCGGTCTCCGACAGCACCGGCAGGATCCCGAAGTAGAAGGCGTCGTTGGACATCAGGAAGGTGAACGGGATCGACAGGACGCCCGTGATCACCGCGAGGTGCGGACCCATCGAGGACGGGATGACGCCCGTGACCCACGCGGCCACCGACTCGACCATGCCCGTTCCCTTGAAGACGCCCGTGAGAACCGCGGCCGCGAACACCATGCCGACCACCGAGACGATGGACTTCGAGTGGCGCGTGATGGCCTCCTGCTGGTCGGCGACCTTCGGGAAGTTGACGGCCAGCGCGATCGCGGCGGCGATCATGAACAGCACCGGGATCGGCAGCAGGTCCACGGTGAGCACGGACAGCAGCGCCGCCGTGAGGCCGGCGTTGAACCACAGCCGCTTCGGGTCGCCGTGCACACCGCTGATCGGGGCGAGCGCGCCGTCCTCCGCGCCGGAGCCGGCATCGGAGCCGGCACCACCGGCCGGACGGGACGGTCCGGTACCGTCGCCGACGGTGCCCCCGCCTCCCGCCGCGACGCCCGCCAGCACGCGCTCGCGGATCACGATGCTGCCGAGGCGCTTCCGCTCCATCAGACCGAGGTGCCAGGCGAACGCGAGCACCACGATCATGGCCGCGATGAGCGACGGGATCATCGGGACGAAGACCTCCGACGGCGAGATCTTCAGCGCCGCGGCGGCGCGGGCGGTGGGGCCGCCCCACGGGAGGATGTTCATCGTGCCGTTGGCGAGCCCCGCGACCACGGTGAGCACCACGGGGCTCACACCGAGCTTGAGGTAGAGCGGCAGCAGCGCGGACGTGGTCACGATGAACGTGGTGGAACCGTCACCGTCGAGCGAGACGACACCGGCCAGCACGGCCGTGCCGACCACGAGCTTCGCCGGGTCCTCCCCGACGAGCCGCACCACCGTCCTGACGACCGGGTCGAACAGTCCCACATCGATCATGACGCCGAAGAAGACGATCGCGAAGAACAGCATCGCGGCTGTCGGGGCGAGGTCCTCGATGCCGTCGACGATCATCTTCCCGATGCCGGTCCCGGCGCCGGCGAGTAGGCCGAAGACCACCGGGACGGCGATCAGCGCGACGATCGGTGTCGCGCGGCGGGCCATGATGACGACCATGAACGCCGCGACCATGGTCAGTCCCAGGACTGTCAGCATGGGCTCTCTCCTCGTGGATGAGTGATCGGGGTAACACGAGGAGCATGGGCGTGATGGGGTTCACAGCGCGCGGTTGCGCTTGTTACCCGCACTTCTGCGCGTTTCGCGCGGCGACCGAGGTCCTCGCGGTCGGCCCGGCGCTCAGCCGAAGGTGAACGAGTACGCCGCGAGGCCGGGACTCAGGGCGATGTCGACGGTGCCCGTGCCCGAGGACGGACGGTCGACGACGGTGCGGATGTCCGGCGGACCGTCGACGGCGATCGTGCGGGTGGCGCCGCCCTCGGTGACCGTGAGGCTGCCGGTGCCGCCGACGTTGAGGTAGACCTTCTGCGCCGCGTAGGCGAGCGTGATCGCCGCGCCCTCGCCCGCACGGATGTCCTCGGCGCCGACGGTCCACGTCCCTGCGAGCGCGAAGGTGTTGGGCCGCACGATGTCCGGGAGGGTGAACAGCCTCGTTCCGGCGTAGTCGCCGGCACCGGAGAAGCCGCGTTGCTTCTCGGAGCCGAGGTAGAGCTCGGGCGTCCGGTCGCGGTCGCGCGGCGTGGCGTCGGGCACGTCGGTCGCCGGCGGCAGCGCGGTGCCGGGGCGCGCGGCGGACAGCAGCGACCGGATCGCGGCTTCCGTCTTGTCGTAGTGCCCCTCGCCCAGCGTCACGAGCCGGACGGTGCCCTCCGCATCGATCAGGTAGCCGGCCGGCCAGGCGACGTTGCGGTAGGCGGTCCAGGTCGCGGTGCGGTTGTCCACGGCGACGGGGAACGTCAGGCCCAGCTTGCGCGCTCCCGCGGCGATGTTTCCGGCGTCGTGTTCGAAGGCGTACTCCGGGGTGTGCACGCCGATCACCTGGAACCCGTTGTCGCGATAGTTCTTCCACCACGCCTGCACGTGCGGCAGTTCGCGCTGGCAGTTGATGCAGGAGTAGGCCCAGAAGTCGATCAGCACCACCTTCCCCCGCAATCCGGCGAGGGTGAGCGGCTCCCCGCCCAGCCACCGCTCGATCCCGGTGAGCTCGGGCGCACGGCCGCAGTCCGACAGTTCGAGGGTGCCGGTGAACGCGGCCTGCTGACACTGCTGCAGTGAACCGTCACCCGCCACCTGCGGGGCGAGCGCCGCCGCGCCGAGGCGGTCCCCCACCGCCTGGGTGTAATCGGGCACGCGGCGCTGAATCAGGTCGGTCACGTTCAGCGCCAGCGCCACCGCGAGCGCGATCACGACGGCACCACCGGCGATGCGGATCGCCCGCCCGTGCCGCTGCAGGACGCGGACCCGCTCGGCGAGACGATGCCCGGTCAACGCGATCGCGAGCAATGGGATGGCCGTGCCCACCGCGAACGCTGCGGTGAGGATCAGGGTGCGCGGGCCGATGGTGTCGGAGGCGCCGGCGAGCGCGATCGCGGCCAACACCGGGCCCGCGCACGGGACGTACACCGCGCCCAGCGCGAGCCCGAGGACGAAGCCGCCGGCGGCACCGTCGGACTTGAGAGCCGGGACGCGCTGCGGGAGGCGGGCGAACGGCCGCTCCAGCAGCCGCTCGAGCGGCGGGAGCAGCATCGCGGCGCCGAGGACGAGGAGCGCACCGATGCCCGCCCACCGGATCACCCCGGTAGGCAGGTGCAGCAGGGACAGAACGACGGCGCCGAACAGTGTGAACAGCGAGAAGCTCAGGACCAGGCCAGCGACGATCGCGACCGGCCTGGACCGGGAGGTACGTTCGGCGTCGGCGGCGCTACCGAGGAGGACGACCGGCAGGACGGGCAGCACGCACGGCGATACGCCCGCGAGGACACCGCCGACGAGGCCGACCAGCGGCAGCGTCGGATCGATCACGTCACCAGGTGGTCCCGTTCATGCCCGGGATGACGCAGTGGCCGAATTTGTCGACGCGGCCGATGAGCATCATGTCGTACCCCGTGCAGTGCGAGTTGATCTTTTCGCACGTGCGGATGGTGGTGATCACCCTGTTCTCACCGGCCTTGCCGCACTGGGAACCGACCGGCGGCGGCGCGGAGTCGGTGCGGCCGCGGTGGTGCCGCCGCTGCCGAACAGGGCCACCGCGCAGGCCGCCACTGCGAATGTTCGAATTGTCCGCTTCATCGAGTACCTCCTATGAGGCCCCCACGTCGTCTTTGAGCGTAACGCCGCGCATCGGCGAGTACTAGCCCTCAGCTGCGCGGATCCGGACACCGGATCGGACACGGTTGCCGCGGACGACACGCCGGGCAACTGCCGCCGGAACCGCATCCGAATCGAACAGACGGTCAGGAATTCAGGCGCCCCCGGCAGGAATCGAACCTGCGACCTAGAGATTAGAAGACCGCAGGCCACAGCGTTCTCCGAGATACGCCACCAGACATGACACGCTTGTCGATCGCAAAGACTCGCAGGTAAGAGGCCGGAATCGACCACCGTTTGCGCACTAGCGGCCACCGTTGGCACACCGTCGGATCACCCGCAGCCGCCGGGGTGGTGCCGGGGTGGCACCGACCGATCAGCGATTCGCCGGCTCCTGCGCGCGCTGGCCGCTGGTCGGACGGTGGGCGTACGGTGGCAGCAGCCAGCACGCCGCAACCGGGCAGGACCCGCAGCGGCCCGCGACCCGAGGTCGCAGCTGTCGCAGTTCAGATTCACCGCGCACCGCGCAATTCATCCGCTTGGTCAGAGACCGGCGTCGTCGAGAAAGAGCCCCGACGAATCCAGTCACTTCTACCGAACGGAGAAACCCATGCACGCCACGCTCACCCCGCCCGCCCTCCGCGAATTCCGCGACGAACTGTTCGCGTTCGGCGGCGACGCAGCCACCGGCTATTCGACCGCCGGGGACGTACTCGTTCACCAGACCGCGGATGGCGTCGATCTTTCGTCGCTGTGGTCCGACGCGCAGGCCGCGATGGCGCTGTGGAATCAGAAGCGCTCCGCCCTGGCCTCGCTCATCTCGTACTCGACGGTGAACGTGGGCGACGCCATTCCGCAGAGCCTCGGCGGTGACCATTTCGAGGTCGCGTCGGAATTCGGCGAGCCGACCGGACTGCGCGCAGAGCCGAACGCGCTACTCCTCGGCTACACGTACGAGGACTACGACATCGCCAGCCGCTTCACGTGGAAGTTCTTGCGCGATGCGAACGCCGAGCAGGTGCGCAGCGTTATCAACCGCGTGATGGAGGCAGACAACCGGCAGACGACCGGCGCGATTCTCCGGCGGCTGTTCAGCCCCGAGCAGGGCGCGAACGAGTTCGGGACCCCGGTGTACGGCCTCTACAACGGCACCGACGGAATGATCCCGCCCGAGTTCGCCGGGCAGACCTTCCCGTCCGAGACCTCGCACTACTTGGTGTCGGCGAACACTGCGCTCGATCCCGGCGACCTGCTGGACGCGATCAATCAGGTCCGCTCCAAGGGCTTCGGTATCGACGGCAATTCGCGGCTGATCATCCTCGCGAACCCGGCCGACGGCGAGATCATCCAGACCTTCCGCGCGGGCGTCGTCACCAACGGAATTGAGAGCAAGTACGACTTCATTCCGTCGTCGTCCGCCCCGGCGTACCTCACCACCGAGAACGTCGTGGGCCAGATCGCCCCGGCGGAGTTCGGAGGCCTGGAGGTCGGCGGCAGCTACGGCCCCGCGTGGCTGATCGAGAGCCACTACCTCCCCGTCGGGTACGTCGCTGTCGTCGCCACGGGTGGCCCGAATAGCTCGATCAATCCGGTGGCATTCCGCCAGCACAGCAACCCGAATTATCAAGGGCTGCGGATGATCCCGGGCCGCGACGCTCGCTACCCGCTCCAGGATTCGTTCTTCGCTCGCGGGTACGGGACGGGCGTTCGGTACCGGGGCGCGGCGTGCATCGTCCAGGTGAAGGAGTCCGGTCCGTATACCGAGCCCGAATGGTCGTGGCGCTGATGCCCGCGTCACGACCCAGGGCCACCGGCAGGCCGCTCGCTGGCAGCCACGAGCACGACCTGCCCGAGCTCGAGCCGGGCGAGTTCAGCTGGGGACCCGGCCTGACGCCTCCCGAGCTCGCGGATGCTCCGCCCTCACAGGGCGGGATGTATCGCGGCAAGGCTCCCCGCGCCGAGGAACCCGAAGGTCTGCGCGCTTTGACCGACGAGTTGGCCGAACGGCGAGCGCGCCGCGAACGACTGCATGGCGGTCAAGGATGAGCCGCCGCGTGCAGCGCCGTGATCGTCTGGGCAGGTTCGCCGGAGCAGGGTCTAAGGTCGCCAGCTCCACGAAGGCGGCGACGGCGAACGCAGGCAAGAAGGCGACCGGCGCGGTGAGCAACGCCTACGTGAAGGGGAGCTTCGAGAAGCACCTGACCGTCGGCCAAGGCGGGGACTACAAGGGCGTGAAGATCGGGGCCGAGTTCCGATCGCCCGCCGGTCGTGGAGTGGTCGCCAAGGGCATCGTCGGTTATCACGGCAAGCCTGATCGCCGGCTCGACGTCACGCCCTCGCTGGACAAGGCGCAGAAGAAGCTCACGGTCACCGCGCGGCCGAACCCGGCGAGCCGTAAGGCCACGGCGGGCACGAAGGTGCGGCGATGATCGCCGGCGATCCGACCCAGATCGGACGTACGGCGTTGACGCGGCACCGGGTAGCCCGGTGGGCCACCAGCACCGCGCAGGCCACCACCGCGACGGCCAGAGGCCCGCGATAGGCGGTTGAGCCGCCACGCGGCAGCCCGCCCACCACAACTACACAGCGAGCCGGAGCAACGCCCCGGCCACAGACTCGGGGAGCGGTTTCCTGTGCCGCTCACCGATCAGCGGGTAGACCTGTCCCCGCGAGTGGAGCTTGACTTGTCGCTCTGCGCCCTGCGGGAGGAGGACCAGGCTCGGCCCTCGCCCCGCAACGGAAGCCCGCCATCTCCACGGACCGGAGATGGCGGGCTTCTCGTCTGCTCGGGTACCTACGGTGTCACGGTAGGCGTTCGTGTGTACGTCGCCTTTGGGTCGTAGTCAGGGCTGTCCGGATTGTACTTCGCGCAAATATGCGAGAACGAGTAGCTCGCTGGCTCCTCACGTTTGCACTCCCAGTAGTTGTGCATTCTCGTCCATTCCTCCGACTTCCGCTGCGACTCCCTGATCTCGGAGCAGGCCCAGACGGTAGCCAGCAGAACGATCAGAAGGATAGCCCCGGCGATGATGCGCTTCTTGTTCCGCCGGACGAATGCCTTGAACGCGATGATCCTCGGGTTCGGTTCGCCCCCAGTCTCGATAGTGATCTTCACGTGATTATCCGCGCTTCTTGCTTGACCGCATCGCGAGGTAGGCGGCGAGCACACCCACGAGGATCAGAGCACCGAGAATCATTAAGAATGATGTACCACCGGTCTGCTTCGTGCAGAAGCTGTATGGATTGAGCTCATCGCTGTACCGGTCGATGCACCCGTTGTAGTCCCCGTCCAGTTTGGCCCTCAGCGCAAAGCCCCCGAGCAGCAGGACGACCCCAATCGCACCGATCCCTGCAAGCGCTCCGCGAGCCCCTTGGCTCAGCGATCCCCGCGTGCCCTCATCCTCATCGTTTGCCATCCCCGCGCCTCCTTCTAGACCAGGCAGATCATGCCCGACGGACCGGACATTCCGGCTGGGATCGAATACTAAACCGTCTGGCCGTGAACCGATCGGCTCTGGTCCGTCTGGCCGGGAGCGGCTGTAGTAGATGCCGCCATGAGTCCAGTCGCCGAACCAACGCCGCCCACGCCCGCCGTGGTGGAGTTCGGCCGTCGGCTCCGCGCACGGCGCGAGGAGCTGGGACTGTCGCAAGAGGCCGCCGCCGCGAAGGCGGGTGTGCACTGGAGCTACTACGCCCGCGCCGAGCGTGGACAACGCAGCAGCCGCATTGACTCCATCCTCAAGCTCGCACACGGTCTCGACACCACACCCGGCGCTCTGATGGACGGGCTGCCGCTCGCCCCAGACGCCAACTGACGGCTGTCACTTCCGTCACTTCGGCACCGTCGTTGACTTGTCGCGGCCCTCGGTTTGCTCCCCGGAGTCGGTGATCGGCGCTCAGCGAGCGAATGAGAGGCCGAATCACACCTCGAACCGACCCGGCAACTCTCTTGGAATCTCTTGCAGCAGAGAGCAAGTAGCTTGAAGGGGCCGCAGCTCGTGTATAGTGGGTGGCGCACCCACGCAGTACGTAATGTGCGGGTGCCGGGCCGGTCAAGCGGTTCGTGATTCATCGGACTCAGTACGGACAAGGCGCGGCCCTCTATGAAGGGCACATCTGCCAAGCCAGCCCCGTATTCCTTGGACGGGCCCGACCAGTGAACATTCCAACCCCTTGCGAGGGGTGTTCGCGGTCGGCTCAAGCCCCAGCGACTCACCCCTCCTCATTCTTGAGGAGTCATCCATGAGTAAGGCGACAACCGCCCCGCTCGCCCGACCGATGCGGTCGGCCCCATCACCCTGAACGAGATGCCGACCATTCGCGGACGCGACGGCGCGGTCGAGTTCATCAACGACGTGTTCAGCGTTCCCGTGACCAAGACCCGCATGAGGTCGGCAATCGAGGGCCGCGAGCTTCCCGTCTACAAGATCAGCGGCTGCAACTACTTCAGCGAGCGCGACCTGTACCTATGGGTCAAGAGCCTCGCTCGCCCCGCTGTTCAGCGCGGGGGTGCCGCATGAGCACGCCCATCCCCGATTCGTGGCTGGACGACTTCCCTGTGCTGTTCGGGCTGCCACTCGGCAACCCCGAGGAGCAGGCGACCGTGGAGGCCGAGGCGGACCGTATCTATACCGTCCTCGGTAGCAGCGAAAGCCCATTGAAGGACAAGAGCCGAGGCGTGCGGTTCTCCGATGGCGCGGCCGAGCACATCCCGCTGGTCGCGAAGGCGCTGGAACGAGTGCGGCAGGCGGGCGTCTCCCACAGTCTGGGGATGCCGTTCGACTACTACCAGTCGAACACCGGCAGGAACCCTCTGGAGATTCACCACAACTACGTGCCGACCGAGCGACAGATCCGCTCCGCGACGTACCGCGACGCTTTGGAGCGTGGCGAGCGGTCGAAGTTCGCTCGCGACCTGGAGCTCTATCCCCACGCGGTAGAGGCAGCCGAGCGCGGCGCGAGCGCCGTGAAGACCGTCATTCTGGCGAGCCCTCGCGATGCCGGTAACCGCGAGTTCACTGTGTCCCGTGGATGGACACAATATCGTCTCGCGCACAAGGTAGTCCGCGCGTACAAGGTTCACGACTGCTCTTGGTGTGGTGTGGTCCGGTGCGGCACGGCAATCGACATGTTCCTGCTCGTCGGCACGGGCGCGACGATGTACGCGCTCGGTCTGTGCTTCGAGTGCGAGCGCCGTCTCGCTAACGATCCCGCCGTTCGCAACGGCTCGGCGAGGGTAGACGTCATCTTCGCCTGGGACGACTGGCCCGACAGTGCTGGCTGGCCCGATCAGAGGAGCTGGTGATGAACGCCGAAGTGGTGATGGGCGTGGCCCTGTGTGGCCTCTCAGGGTGGACGTTGGGCCACCTTGCCGGGGCCGTGGTGGTAACCGTGCGCCGGGGCGTGCGGTGGGCCAGCTTCTCGCTGGTCGGACGTAACCGTACAGCTGGCGGCAACAGGGCCACGGCGTGCATCTCAACGCCTGGCGTCGGCTTGAAGGCTGCGTGCGTCTGCTCGAAACGAACGGACGACCCCGAGAACGCTGTCCTCAGGGCCGTCCCGACCGATTTCCACACGGCGAGCAAGAGCTCTCGGGTCAGCTGAGCTGACCCTCCATATCCGTTGTAGCGCAACGGATAAAACAACCCAAAGGCTGTACATGAAGCATACAACCAACTCCGATCTGGACGGTATTCCGTTGCCGTCGTATAGATGTGGCGACAGCTCTGTAGATCTCTACGAGGTGCTGCGCGCGCTGGGGCACGACGACGATGCCGTGGTCAGTGTGTGCACCCAGGATCCAGACGACAAGACGGCGTTTCGGGGACGGACGGTCCGCGTCGAGCACCTGGGACAAGGGTGGTCGTCGCCCGACGATGTCAACGTGTGGTTCTCACCGAACCCGCTGACCCTGGAACCGGGCGTCTCGCGCAAGGGCGGTGAGGCAGAGGTAGCGCGTGGTGTCGCGCTCTGGGCCGATCTGGACCGGGTCATTCCCCGCGTGAAAGACAAGGGACTGGCGTCGCTGTCGGAGTGTGAGCAGGTGGTCGAGAAGCTGACCGCCGCGCTGGGATGCGCCCCTGCTGTGGTGATCGAGAGCGGGCACGGTCTTCAGCCGATCTGGCGAGTCCGCGATGCGCCGGTGATCACCGACGGTGCGGTGGCCTGGAAGACGATCAGCGCGCGATGGGCGGCTCTGGTGCGGCAGGTTGCCGCCGAGATCAACCCCAAAGGGCACGTGGACTCGATCTTCAACATCGACCGCGTGCTGCGGTGCCCCGGATCAACCAACTGGAAAGTCCCTGATGAGACGGTGCCTGCGCGAGGCTACGTGAACGCGGACGCCGGATGGCTGGACGTCGCCGAGCTCACTTCCGTCCTGCCGGAGGCACCCGTGGCGTCGCCGGTCCACCAGAAGGGCAGTCCGTCCGAGGGGCAGGCGGTTCTCGATGGGTTCCGTAGTGGCGCAATGAGCACTGCAGTCGCCGGGACGGTCCGCGAAGTGGAGGCGGCGATCGAGGACGGCGCAGACCGCCACTCGACCATGAACTCCGCGACGCTCGGCCTGGTCCGGCTCGGCGCGAAGGGCGAACCCGGCGTGCGCACCGCGCTGATCACCGTGGAGGCGCTGTTTGAGGCGGTGGGTGACTCCGCAGGGCACGACCCCGGCGAGTTTCAAGGTCACTGACCGGCGCGCTTCGACTGATCGCCGGCGACCCTGACTACGCCCCTCTGGACTTCTACAACGGAGGCGCGTTCGAGCCGGGCGGAATCTGGGGACCAGGGTCCGGCTGGATCGCCAACGAGGACGGCACCCGGTCCAGGGCGGTGCTGAACCCGAACGCTGACAGCGCGGCTGGGGAGGTCGGGCGGCGCTTCACTGAGTCGCTGGCGGACGTGACCCCGAAGAAGGTGGACTGGCTGTGGTGGCCGTGGATTCCGCGCGGAAAGCTGACGATGTTCGAGGGTGAGCCGGACGTCGGCAAATCCACGATGACCCTCACGTGGGCGGCACTGGTCACTCGCGGTGGTCCGTGGCCGACGACGATGGTCGGTGAGCGCGAAACCCGCAACGAGAAGGGACTGACCGAACCGGCGTCGGTGGTGTTGGTCGGCGTGGAAGACGATCTGGCTGACACCGTCGTCCCTCGGTTACACGCCGCCGGTGCCGACATGCAGCGGGTGGCTACGCTCGCGCGGCCTCGCGACGACAACGGGCGTCCGGTGCCGTTCCTGATTCCAGATGACGTTGACCGGTTGAAGAGCGCGATTGAAGAGGTGGACGCCGCGCTCGTGATCGTGGACCCGATCTCCGCCTTCATGTCCGATGCCGTGAGACCCGGCAGCGATACGGCGAACCGCAAGGCGTTGATGGAGATCGCCGATGTGGCCGAGCAGACCGGCTCTGCGGTGGTGCTGGTACGGCACCTGAACAAGGCCACGGGCATGAGCGCTAAGCATCGTGGTGGTGGTTCCATCGCGTTCACGGCGCTGGCGCGCTCTTCGCTGTTGGCGGCAAAGCTCCCGCCGAATGACGAACGTCAGAACGTCGATGCCACTCACGGGCTGGCGTCGATCAAGGGCAACTTGTCGCGGACACCGTCGGCTCTTGGGTATCGCCTGGCGTCCAGCCCTAATGACCCCGACTCACCCGTTGTGGCGTGGGCCGGAGTCCTCGACGAGGACGCCGATCAGTTGGTCGGTGCAGACGACGCCAAGCCCGACGCACGGAAGGCCGCACCGTCAAGAGACGAGGCCGCCCGAATGTTGAAGGAGCTGCTCGCGGGAGGGCCGATGGACGCGAAGGAGGTTCGCCGGATTGTCAGCGCCGAGACCGGATGCAGTGAGAAGACGGTGGCGAACGCCGCGAGCAAGCTCCTGATCGTCAAGACGCCGATCCGCGGCGAAGGCGGCAAGGTCGACCGATGGACGTGGGGACTACCGCCGAACACGTTCAAGGTGCGGGGGTAGCCACATGCCCTGCGTTTGCACCTATGGCAACCGGTGGCTTCTGGGGGCATCTGGGTATGTGGCTACCTGCCACCAGAAGCCCCCAGATACCCCCATAACCCCCAGAAGCAAAGGTGGGTATTTCCCGCGCGCAATAGGGGTATGTGGCTCTACCGCCTTCGGAACAGCCCACACAGCAACAGAATCCAGTTGAGAGGACGAAATAGTGACCGAGAACAGCTACGAAGCCGTCGAACGCGAGGCGGTCGACGATCAGGAACCGGGCGGCACGGACACATCGAAGGCAGCAGACCTGGAAGCGGTATTCGACACCGCATGGCAGGACGGCCGACGACCAGAACGGCAGTGCACCGCGCATCGCACCAACGGCGACCCGTGCCGCAGAGCCGCCATCAACGGTGGAAGGGCCTGCTGCACGGATAGGTGACAGGTGGAGTGTTACGCCGCTGGTGCGGCCGTGTTGATGATGGCCTCGTATTCGATCGGGGTCAAGCGGCCGAGGCCCGCTTGCCGGCGTCGGCGGTGGTAGGTCCTTTCGATCCAGGTGACGATCGCGATTCGTAGCTCCTCGCGGGTGGCCCAGCGTTGCCGGTCGAGGACGTTGCGTTGCAGCAGCGAGAAGAAGGATTCCATCGCAGCGTTGTCGCCAGCGGCGCCGACCCGGCCCATCGATCCGACCAGGCCGTGCTGGTTCAACGCGGACACGAACTTCCGTGACCGGAACTGAGAACCCCTGTCCGAGTGAATAATACAACCGGATACGTCTGCGTCTCGGCGGGCGACCGCATTGTTGAGTGCATTCACCGCCAGCCGCGATTGCATGCGGGCGTCGATGCTGTAGCCGACGATCCGCCCGGAGCAGGCGTCCTTGATCGCGCACAGGTAGAGCTTGCCCTCGTCGGTCCAGTGCTCGGTGATGTCCGTGAGCCACAGCTCATCGAGTGCGTCGGCGGTGAAGACGCGTTCGACCAGGTCATCATGCACCGGCGGCCCCGGCTTCTTCCCATTGCGGCCGCGCTTCTTACCGAAGCTCGACCACCAGCCGTTGGTGCAGCAGATCCGCCACGCCGTCCGTGCACTCATCCTCTGACCTGCAGCTTCAGCTTCATCGGCCAGGAACCGGTACCCGAACTCCGGATCATCGTGGTGCGCGTCGAACAAGGCGTTGGCGCGCTCGGCCGCGACCCGATCGGCAGCGGTCACAGCGTCCTTGAGCCAGCGGTAGTAAGGCTGGCGAGCGAGCTTAAGAACCCGGCACGTCACCGTGACGGGGATCCCGTCCGCGGCGAGCTCTTTCACGAGCGGGTACATCATTTTCCCGGCAGGTTCGCCTGCGACAGATACGCCGCAGCCCGCCGAAGAATCTCATTCTCCTGCTCCAGCAACCGGTTTCGTTTCCGCAGCTCGCGCAGTTCGGCGGACTCCGAGGCGGTCACCCCCGGCCGGTTACCGTCCTCAACATCAGCGGCACGCAGCCAGTTCTGCAGACAGGTCTCGCTGACACCGAAGTCGGCGGCGATCTGCTTGATCGTCACACCGTCCTCCCGACGACGCGCGGCACCGACGACATCGTCACGGAACTCACGGGGATAAGGCTTGGGCATGTTGACATCCTTCCAGCGGTGCCCTTACGGCACCACAGATCGGGTGTCACCTATCCGTGCAGCAGCCCCGAACCGTGTGCGCTACGCACGGAGGCCGCTCGCCGCAGGTGAAGGCGAAGGCCCGTGTCCGCCTGGAGATGGCCGCCGACCGCATGGCGAAGGAGCTGCTGAAGATCGCCGTCAGTGACGACGCTCCGGACACCGTGAAGCTGAACGCAATCAAGGACGCGCTGGACCGCGCCGGCCTCAGCGCCAAAACCGCGGTCGAGGTCGAGGTGGGTCCCAGCAAGGCGTTCGAGGACGTTCTGGGAGCTGTCCTGTCTGGTGGTAGCCGCGCTGCCTCCCGCGCAGAGCGTGGGGTGCCCGACGCCGAGGACGCGAACCGCGACTGGCTGGACGGTGAGATCGTCGACGCGCAGGCCACCGACCTGGACGACGAAGCTCCCGCGCCACGTCCGCGGCCCGCGAGGAGCCGGCGACCCCGACGTCACGCGACACGGGGCTGATGGACATGGAGACTGCCCTGGCGCAGCTCCGCGCCACCACACCGCCACCCGCACCCACCGGCACGCGCAGGGGCCGCACCAGGTAGGTATCGCGGCGGCCTGGCTGCCCCGCTGCCTGCGTGGCTGGGCCGTTGGGCCTACGGGTGTGGGGCACGTGGCGTCAGCGCTTACAACGACGCTGATCCGTATGCGAATCACTCGACAGCACAGCGTAATTCGCTGCCTAATCGAACGCGTGTACTAGGTAAGGTGGGGTGCAAGGGGCGCGGCCCAGCCCGCACCCCTCGGACGCCACAGCAAGGAGGCAACGGATGAGAGTCATCGGGTACGTGCGAGTGAGCACGGAAAGGCAGGGTGAGAGCGGCCTCGGCCTTGAAGCGCAACGCGATTCGCTCGCACAGTGGTGCGCGGCTCGCGGCCACGAGCTGCTCACCGTCACCACGGACGTGGTGAGCGGAGCGAAGAACGACGCCATGTTCGGGCGCGAGGTCGCCATCGCAGCCGTGGAAAGCGGAGTGGCGCAAGGACTCCTCGTCCGCGCTTTGGACCGCGTCACCCGCGACCAGCTCGACGCCGCGCAGATCATGAAGCGCGCCAACGACTACGGATGGCGGCTGTTGGACTGCGAGGGCGCGGACAGCGGCGACCCCAGTCAGCGTCTCGTCGCGGACGTCCGCCTCGCTGTCGCCGCGGAGGAACGGCGCAAGATCGGCACCCGCACCCGCGAGGCCCTGGACCAGAAGCGCAGCAAGGGCGACCCCGGCCTCATCAGCGTCAGCGCTCAGCGCCGCATCCAGGTGCTCGCCGCGCAGGGCCTCGGCGCTAAGGCCATCGCCAGCACGCTCACCAACGAAGGAATCCCCACCGCCAAGGGCGGCGACACCTGGTCGTACTCCACGGTCAGGCGTGCCCTGGCCCGCATCAACGGAAAGGCGGCCTGATCATGGCGTACATCCGCGCTCACGAGACGACGACCAAGCGCAAGGGGCGCCCGGTCAAGCGGTACGAGGTGGTCTGGCGCGAGCCGATCCGGGACGAGTTTGGCCTGCCGATCCTGGACGCGCGCGGCAAGCCGAAGCTCCGCAGCCGTCAGGAGAGCCACCCGACGCGCGAGGCAGCGGAGGCCCGCCGCGACGAGCTGAACAACGCGAAGCACAGCGGCACCGTCTCCCAGCTCGCGGATCAGCGGATGGCGGGTTCCAAGCCGCTCGGTCACTACGCGCAGGAATTCTTCAAGTCGCAGCAGGGCACCGTGAAGCCGGGCAGCATCGCGCTCAGCGAGGCGATCTATCGCCGGTACCTGGCAGAGCCGTTCGGGCAGAAGGCCACCGCCACCATCACCGCCGCCGACGTCCGCGCCTTCCGCGCGGCGATGCTGTCACCCCGCCCGCGCCGCAGCTTCGACACCCGCTCCGGGAACCCGACGCCGAAGCTAAACGCAGACGGCACCCCGAAGCGACCGAAGATGATCACGCTGAGCCGGTCCACCGTGAAGAAGGCGTACGACCTCCTGCGCCGCATCCTCGACCTCGCGGTAGTGGACGGAGCCCTGAAGGCGAACCCCGTGCACTCGGTGCCACTCCCCCGCCACGCGGGCACCGCGCGGATCGCTGTCAACGACGATGCCGAGGCGCGTGAGTTCAAGGCATTGCCGCTCGCGTCCGCGCAGATCGCGGCGGTGGCGGACTACATGACCACCGTGCAGCTCCAGCCCGTGTACGCCCTGGCGGTGACGTTCAGCGCCTACACCGGACTCCGAGCCGGCGAATTACGCGGGCTGGAGATTGGCGACGTCACGCTGCCCCGGCAGAAGGGCGCGATGGGGATGGTCTCGGTCAGCCGTACGAAGACGCGCCAGGCGGGAGAGTGGGTGACCGGCACGCCGAAGTCGGTGAGGTCCACCCGCGTGGTCCCGCTCGACGGCTGGCTGGCCGACGACCTGCGCGCCTACCTTGCGGGTCACCCGCGCCGCCTGGACCCGTCCGCGCCGCTGTTCCCGGGGCGTATGACCCGCGCCGAGGCGAAGGCCGCTGGCATCCAGCAGTCGGACCACAACACCGCACAGCACTCACAGACGGCGGAGCCCACCGCGGATCAGCACCATCCCGAGCTCGACACGCAGCGAACCGCGGACCGAGCCTCCGAGATCGCCTCCACCTACAAGTGGACGGAGCCGATCAATACCGAGAACGTCGCCGCTCGGTACTACTCCCCGCCCTGGCCGCTCTCGGCCTGCCGCCCGCCCGCTGGCACGACCTGCGCCATTCATTCGCCGTGCTCAGCTTGTCGGCCGGAGAGCACTACATGCAGGTGAGTAAGATGCTCGGGCACGCCTCGTTCGTGACCACACTTAACGTCTACGCCGACTACATCTCCGAAGCCGAGGGTGGCAAGCACGCGCCGCTCACGAGGCCTGTGGCGGCTCCGGCTCCGCAATCGGTTCCGAAGGTGGCGAATCTTCGGTAGCTGCCAAGTACAGCTCGCGCCATGCGTCAATCGTCGGCTGTAGTCGCGGCGGGTAGAAGTTCTCACGAGAACCGTTTGGGTCCGTGGACTGCGCTTCGAACAGGCAGACCGCGACCTCCGTCGTGAGTAGCGCAGTGTTGATCGAGTCGGCCATCATCTTGAACATTGCGGTAGGTCCCTGGACCAGGTCGATTGGCCAGCTATGGCCGTGTGTGAAGCTCGAGCACTGTCGGTATTGGCTCTGCGCAATCGTCGGGAAGTGAACCATTGAGGTCTCGTTAGTGTGTACAGGTGGATGACCTTCGATCCAGTTCGCTGCCTTCCTGACCAGCTCCGTGTACTTCCGGGCATTCTGCGGCGAGAGCTTCGCTAGTTCATCCAGTTCACCCTGGTGAAACTTGCGGCGGTGCTGGGATTGCTTGTAAGTGATCTCAGGTAGCTTCAGGAGACCGTTGTCGTGGGCGCTAATCGCATCGGCGTGATAGTCCCGCGCGTGCTCAATACCAATCTTCGCGAGGCCAGCTGCTCTTGCTCGGCGAACAGAACGGTCTTCGGGACACATTGCCCAAATTGCTTGTGACGAACATTCGATTGCGGTTCTGCATAGCGCCAAGAATGCAGGAGTGTGATGGTTCATGGGGGTCGAGCGCGCGGCATTAGTGATGAGCAAGTTCGTGGTGGACAACGCATCCGTGGCGTTCATGATTGGGAATGCGACAGTCCGAGCTACCCCTTCGGGGATCTTCTCCTCGTAGCCGTCAGCCTCATCGAGACTCATGGGTGTACCGGGGTCGGCGGGATGCGGTCGCAGTCCCCACATCATCAAGGTCTCTCCCCGCGCTGATCGCTCGACAACTCGACCGAGAGCTGGAGTCAGCATCGCCATCACCTCGTGCGGAATGCGCGGCATCTTCATGCGCTGATGGTGCCACGCACCACTGACATCTCGGCCGGGGTTGCCCCGCGCCGTGCCCTGCGCGCCGGGGTGTTGCCGGGGTGGGAGCACCTGCACCACAGCGAGGAACCGGTGAAACCGCCACTACCAGCGGTTTTGTTGCGCCCCCGGCAGGAATCGAACCTGCGACCTAGAGATTAGAAGGCTCTTGCTCTATCCAACTGAGCTACGGAGGCTGGCGAGGCAATCGTATCCGACGCCCGCCACCGATCACTTCGCCAGCGCCGCCGCGATCACCGGCGCGACCTGGTCCGCGGCCCACGGCGTGGACTGCGGGCCGGGCTGCGCCAGCGCCCATGGAAGGTTGCCCGGCTTCTTCTCGCCGTTCACCGCGTAGGAGATGTCCGGCGGGGTGTGGGTCGCGTTGTTGGTGATCACCACGGACTGACCGGCCGCCACGACCGGAAGGCTCTTGAACGCCGCGGTGTCGGTGAGCGCGCCGATCGCGCCGTTCGAGTTGTCGGAGATCACGAGCACGTCAGCGTCGAGGAGAGACATCTGCTCGGCGGCGACGGTCGTGCCGCGGCCGACGAACTTCTCGGCGTTCGGGCTTGGCGCGAAGCCCATCGCGCCCAGGAGCTTCTCGGTGTCGCTTCCCGCGCCGGAGAAGAACCGCAATCCCACCGACGGCCCGTAGTACACGGCGAAGGTTACGCGCTTGCCGGCGAACTGCGGGTACTTCTTCTTGACCCCCTCGAAGTGAGCGTCCACGCCCGCGATCACCTGCTCCGCGCGATCGGCCCGGTCGACGGCGCGCGCCACGTTCCGCAGCCGCTGCCGCCAGTCCGGTGCGACGGCGTCCTCCGGGTCGTCGACGCCACCACCGGGGCGATGGGCGACACCTGGCCGAACAGCTTGCTGAGGTCGCGCCCGCTGTACAGCAGCAGGTCCGGGCGCGTCGCGGCGATCTCCTCCAGCGGCGGCATCGCGTCGTTTCCGGTGCCCTTGCTGCCGAACTTCAGGTCCAGGTTCCGGGTGAGGGCCGGGTCGGTCCACACCTCATTGGCCACCGCCGATTGCGGTGCCGCGACCGGAGCGATTCCGAGTGAGGTGATCAGCTGGAAATCGGTCCACCCCACGGCCGCCACACGCTCGGGACGCTTCGTGAGCGTGGTCTCGCCCAGGGGGTCGTGAGCGTCAGCGGATAGGCGGTCTTCCCCTCGCCCGCCGGCTGTACGGCGGACGATGGCGACGCGCTGTCGTTCGCCGGTCCGCACGCGGCCACCGCGGTGGCCAGCACGACGCCGGTGGCCACCGCGGCCCACCTGCGCCGCAGTCCACGTCCCCGCACACGCGCCTCGGTCGTCGTCATCGATACTCTCCTCTTCACCTGCCAGTAATTAGGAGAGGCTAACGCAACTGGGCGGGAGGTCCTACAGCCGCACGCGATTCGGGTCGACGGTGGCGCGGCCCACCATCAACAACAGGACCGGGATGAGCACCGCCAGCATCGCGTTGATCAGACCGGTCGAGATCCACATCTGCCAGCTCGTGGCCCCGGACAGGAGCGGCCCGACAGTGATCACCAGCCCGGCGAGCGTCGCGATCAGGCCGAAGAACAACCCCGGACGCGGCGCCGTCGTGATCAGCGCCGCCAGCAGCGCGGCACCGATCAGAGTGAGGAACGTGGCGGCGACGACCGTCGTGGTGAACGGTCGTTGAGCGGCAGCGAAGGCCGGCGCATCGGACATGCGGTAGATCGCGTTGAGGGCCGCCGTGAGCAACCATGCCGCGAGCCCGGCGACCACCGCGACCAGCAGCGAGCCGATGACGAACTTGGGGATGTCGAGGGGCGGCTGCGTGCGCGGCCGCGCCGGCTGCTGATTCACCTCCGGCTGCTGCGCGTACCCGTCCTCGTACCCCTGCCGGTAGCCGTCCGCCGGCCCGTACGGCCGGGTCCGGTCGTCTTGAGGGTCGTAGTAGCTCATGAGCTCCTCACAGGTCGTCGACGGCGTCGCGGTCGGGCCGCCCGCCGGTGTCCCGCCCAGGGTATCCGCTGAGCCGGCGGCGCGACACGAGGATGTGCAGCAGGAGACAGTGCAACTAATTGCATAAGTCCCGAGACGCGCGTACCGTCGCATTCGTGGCCCTCGAACACGCGCTCCTCGTGTCCCTCAGCGAGCGATCGGGCACCGGGTACCAGCTCACCCGGCGCTTCGACCGCTCGATCGGGCACTGGTGGCGCGCATCGCACCAGCAGATCTACAAGACGCTGGCGCGGATGACGGAGAGCGGGCTCGTCACCTACGTCGAACAGGCGCAGGACGGCAAGCCCGACAAGAAGGTCTACTCGGTCACGGACACGGGCCGCAAAGCCCTGTCGGAATGGATCCGCACCCCCGGCAACGACGCCACTGACCGGCGTGAGCTGGCGGTGAAGATCCGGGGCGCGGCACCGTCGGACATCGACGACCTCGCGGTCGAGATCCGCCGGATCCGGGACCTGCACGCGGAGCGCGAGGCGATGTTCCTCGGCTTCGTCGACCGCGACTACCCGGAACCCACCGTCCTCACCGGCACCGCGCTGCAGCAGTACCTGGTGCTGCGCGGCGAGGTGTTGTCCGAGCGCGGCACCGTCGAATGGCTCGACGAGGTCCTGCGCGCCCTCCCCAGCCCACACCCTCGATCAGCCGATTAAGGACCAGCGAATGTCAGCCAAGTACCCCCACCTGTTCGAGCCCCTCGACCTCGGCCACACCACTCTCAAGAACCGCGTCGTGATGGGCTCCATGCACACCGGTCTCGAGGACATGCCGTGGGACATCGGCAAGCTCGCGGCCTATTTCGCAGCGCGCGCCAAAGGCGGCGTCGGCCTCATCATCACCGGCGGCTACTCCCCCAACATCACCGGCTGGTTGCTTCCCGCGGGCGCGAAGATGTCGTCTCCCATCGACTCCCTCCTGCACAAGCGCGTGACGGACGCGGTGCACAAGGAGGGCGGCAAGATCGCGATGCAGCTGCTGCACGCCGGCCGCTACTCGTACAACCCGCTCAGCGCGTCGGCCAGCGCGATCAAGGCGCCGATCAACCCGTTCAAGCCGCGCGCGATGTCGGACTTCGAGGTCCGCAAGACCATCCGCGACTTCGGCAACGCCGCGCGCACCGCGCAGAAGGCCGGCTACGACGGTGTCGAGGTGATGGGCGGCGAGGGCTACCTGATCAACCAGTTCCTCGCGGCGCGCACCAACAAGCGCACCGACCGCTGGGGCAGCTCCGCCGAGAACCGGCAGCGGTTCCCCGTCGAGATCGTCAAGGAGATCCGCAAGCGCTGCGGCAAGAACTTCATCGTCGTCTTCCGCCTCTCGATGGCGGACTTCGTCGAGGAGGGCCAGACCCGCGAGGAGATCCTCTCGCTCGCCCACAAGCTCGAGGACGCCGGCGTCGACATCCTCAATACCGATATCGGCTGGCACGAGGCGCGCGTCCCCACCATCGTGACCTCGGTCCCGCGGGCCGCGTTCGCCGCGTTCACCGCCGATGTGACGCGTGCCGTGAACATCCCCGTCTGCGCCGCGAACCGGATCAACATGCCCGCCACCGCCGAGGAGCTCCTCGAGCGCGGCGATGCGCAGCTGGTGCAGATCGCCCGTCCGCTGCTCGCCGACCCGGAGTGGGCCAACAAGGCCCGCGACGAGCGGGCCGAGGAGATCAACACCTGCATCGGCTGCAACCAGGCCTGCCTCGACCACGCCTTCGTCCACAAGAAGGTCTCCTGCCTGGTGAACCCCCGCGCGGGCCGCGAGACCGATCTCGTTCTCGCCCCGACCCGTTCGGCGAAGCGCGTCGCCGTGGTCGGCGCCGGTCCCGCCGGCCTCTCCGCAGCCGTGAGCGCCGCCGAATGCGGCCACAAGGTGGAGCTGTTCGAGGCGAGTGAGAGGATCGGCGGCCAGTTCGGCTATGCGGCGAAGATCCCCGGCAAGGAGGAGTTCAACGAGACCATCCGGTACTTCACCACGATGCTGGACCGGAATCAGGTCACGGTGCACCTGAACACGCAGGCGGACGTCGACGATCTGGCCGGCAAGTTCGACGAGGTGATCATCGCGACGGGCGTGGTGCCGCGCGTCCCATCGTTCCCGGGGTCGACCACCCGAAGGTCATCACGTACGCCGAAGCGATCAGCGGCGCCAAGGAGATCGGCGACACCGTCGCGATCATGGGCGCCGGAGGGATCGGCTTCGACGTGGCCGAGTTCGTCACCACCGACAAGTCCCCTACCCTGCACCTCGACGAGTGGAACGCCGAGTGGGGCGTCACCCGCCAGGGCGACGTACCGGGCTTCATCACCAAGCCGGCCCCGGCACCGTCGACCCGGTCGAAGGTGTACATGCTGCAGCGCAAGAGCACGCCGCAGGGCATCGGCCTGGGCAAGACCACCGGCTGGGTGCACCGCGCCTCGGTGAAGATGAAGGGCGTGGAGCAGCTCAAGGGCGTCAACTACGAGAAGGTCGACGACGCCGGGCTGCACATCACCTTCGGCGAGGAGCGCACGGACGCCCGCGTGCTCGACGTCGAAACGGTGATCCTGTGCACCGGCCAGGAGTCGGTCCGCGACCTCGACGAGGCGCTCGCCGGCCGGGGCGTGAAGACCCACGTCATCGGTGGCGCGGCGCTGGCCGCCGAGCTGGACGCCAAGCGCGCGATCCGGCAGGGCACCGAGGTCGCGGCGGCGCTGTAGTCAGAGTTGGACGGCGGTGTCCGGATCGGCATCCTTCTCACGGGCTTCCAGGCGCGTACGTGCGTACGCCTGCTGTTCGGTGATCGTGAGCTGCCCTCGCCGAGTGCTCAAGAAGGTCACCGACCAGGAGAGCAGCGTCACGACCTTGGTCTTGAAGCCGACCAGGTAGATCAGGTGCAGAAACAGCCAGCATATCCAGGCGAAGAAGCCACTGAACTCCACCGGGCCGACCTTCGCCACCGCTGAGAACCGGGACACCGTCGCCATGGACCCCTTGTCGAAGTACGTGAACGGGGCCCGATCAGCCCCGGAGGTACCGAGCTCCTTCGCGATGAGCTTCGCCGCGTAACGGCCGCCCTGGATCGCGCCCTGCGCGACGCCGGCGACTCCGTCGACCGCGGCCATGTCGCCGACGACGAAGACATGGGGATGCCCCGGAATCGTCAGGTCGGGCAGTACCTTGACCCGGCCGGCCCGGTCGAGCTCAGCGTCCGACTGCTCCGCCAGGTCTCGGCCGAGCTCGCTCCCGGCGACGCCGGCCGACCACACCTTGCACGCGGATTCGATTCTCCGAGTCGCACCGTCGGTACCCTTGATCGTCAAGCCGTTGCGGTCGACGTCAGTCACCATCGCACCGAGCTGAACCTCGACGCCCAACGCCTCGAGCCGGGCCTGCGCCCGCTTGCCGAGCTTCTCACCCATCGGCGCCAGGACGGCAGGGGCGGCATCGAGAAGGATCACCCGCGCCTCGGTCGAATCGATGTTCCGGAAGCTCCCGCGCAGCGTCTGCCTCGCCAGCTCGGCGATCTGACCGGCCATCTCGACGCCGGTGGGCCCTGCACCGATGACCGTGAAGGTCAACAGCTTCGCACGCCGAGCCGGATCACTCGATCGCTCCGCCTGTTCGAAGGCTCCGAGGATGCGGCCACGGAGTTCGAGCGCGTCGTCGATCGACTTCATGCCGGGCGCGAACTCGGCGAAATGGTCGTTCCCGAAGTAGGACTGGCCGGCGCCGGCTGCGACGATCAGGCTGTCGAAGGGCGTCGAGTAGTGATGGCCGAGCAGGCTGGACTCGACGACCTTCGCCTCGAGATCGATATGGGTGACGTCACCGAGGAGGACCTCGGTGTTCAGGTTCTTCCGCAGGATCGTGCGCGTAGCGGGCGCGATCTCTCCCTCCGAGATGACCCCGGTCGCGACCTGATACAGCATCGGCTGGAACAGGTGGTGAGTGGTCCGCGCGATGAGGGTGACGTCCACGTCCGCACGTTTGAGTGTCTGCGCAGCGGTCAGACCGCCGAATCCCGAACCGATGATGACGACACGGGGCCGCTGGTCGGGCGTGAGATCGCGACGAACCATTGCTGACTCCTTGGAGTAGTAGTGAGAAAACTGATGGGCATTCGATTGCTCTGCGTGCGCGGACGTTCGGTCACGGTTTGCGCGCCGTGACGATCTGGGCCTGGCCTTGGACGGCGCGCTCGATGTCGGTGAGCCCGTCGGCGCGGAGCCACTCGGTCAGCTCTCGATAGGTGAACATGTGGAACCCGGTGAGGCGGCGGATGGTCCGGGGTTTGACATGGACGGTCCATCCTGTGCGCAGCGACGCGAAGACCGCGATCCTGCCCCCCGGAGCGGTGACCCGAACCATCTCCCGCACCACTCGATACGGCTTCTCCACGACGCAGAGCGATCCGATACTGACCACGAGATCGAAGGTGTCATCGGCGAAGGGGAGGGCCGCAACATCGCCACGCACGTACGCAATGCCTTCGCCCGCATTGCGCGACGCCGCACGACGCACCATCGCCTCAGCGGGGTCGACTCCCACCGCGAGGCCGCCGGCGGCCAGGTTCGTCGCGAGGTCGACCGTGTGCAGCCCCGGACCGCAACCGACGTCGAGCATCCTGTGCGGCCGGCTGCGCGCCAGATTCCGCACGAGCTCGCTCTGAGCGTCGCGCACGTCCGTGCCGCCCGCGCCGCTCATTCGGAGGAGGGCGGGCTGCCAGAGCCGCTGGTACGTCGCGGCGAACGCGGCACTGGAGTTGACGGCTCCGCTCAGCCCCGTGGGACGTGGCGCATCCGCTGGCGAAACGTCCAAGTATCCCGATACCCGGCGCGGCGCTGCAGTGAGGCGCGACCGATCCAGTAACGCCTCGGCCAGGTCGATCGCGTCTTCGCCATCAGGCACTGCGCACTCCGAGGGCCTCGTGGAGAGACCGGCGGCCTGAGCGGACTGAGAACATGTCGACAATTGTAAGACTTATACCGATCGTCGATCAAGCCTGACATGAACGGAAGATCGCCTAGACAGGCACTCCCAGGGGCACCCGGAACGAGTACGAGGTTATCGGCTGCGCGCGGCAGAGCGCGGCGATGGCATCGCGGACTCCTGCGTCGTGCACGGTGCCACGCATCCTGATCTGCATCTCGTGCTCGAGCCACGACCGCACCATGTACTGCTCGTGATACCGCCCCTCCACGTCCGGATCAGCGAGGAGTTGCCAGCGTCGAGCGCCCGTCCGCAACCGAATGATCCGCAACTCGACCATGCGCCTCATGAAAAGCGCCCGGTCGATATCCGTGACGTCGTACTGGACGCTGACCTGGACCGGACGTCGCGCCTCCTGTGGCGAAAGTACGAACTCGGTCGACACCCACCCCTGTACCGCCGACCGATCGACGTGATCGAGATCTTTGAGCGGGAGCACGAACGCAAGGCACACCCCGGCGAGCATGACTGCGGTCGCGATCGCCAGCATCCCCGTCGGGCTCCACACCCCGGATATCCAGCCGAACAGCGCCGCACCGAGCGCCTGGCCGGAGAAGGTCGCGATCATCATCACCGAGAGGCCACGCGCACGAACCCACGCGGGGAGGTACATCTGCATGGCGGCCTGGTCGGTGGCCAGCACGGTGGTCCAGGCCCAACCCACGAGCGTCGTGGCAATGCCGAGAACGACCAGCCCCGGCGCCGCAGCTCCCACACCCAAACCCACTGCCGCCACGAAGAAGCCGACCGCCACGACCGTGTTCTGCCGAAACCGCGCAGTCATCCGCGGCAGGGTCAGAGCTCCCAGGACGGCGCCGACCCCCTGGGCGGCCAGCACCAGCCCGAGCCCCGTGGCGGTCGCCCCCAGGTCGGTCGCGAGGATGGGAAGGACCGCCAGCATCGAGGTGACGGCGGCGGTGAACCAGAACGTCCGGATGACGAGCTTGCGCGCTTGAGGCGAGACGCGCACGTACCGAACGCCGACGGCGGCTGCGGCGAGCAGCCCCTCATCACCCTGATCGGTCACCGGAGGCGACTTCAGCCGGCTCAGCACGATCAACAGCAGCGCAGTCGCAGGAATCGCCGCCGCGAACGCCATGCCGACACTGGTCGCGGCGAGGATGAAGCCCGCGAGCGCCGGGCCGATGACACGAGTGGCATTGGTCGCGATCGTGAGCAGGGCCGACGCCGCAGGTATCATCTCCTTCTCGACCAGATCGGGAACCATCGAACTGAGCGAGTTGAATGTCGTTACGATGCCGATCGACATGATCGCCAGCAGCACGAACAACGACCACGGCTGGAGTCGGCCGGAGAGGCTCAGTCCGACGAGCACAGCCTCCGCGAGCAGGACGAGCGATTGGACCGCCATCACCAGCTTCCGCCGATCGACGCGATCCGCCAGCACGCCGACGGGGATCGCCATCAACGCCATGGGCAACGTCGACACCACGGCGACCACCGGGACCAGCGCCTCCCCGCCGGGTCGCCGCACAAGGAACCACTGCGCGGCGACGGGGAGCATCCACTGCGCCAAGTAGGCCGCTGCAACGCACGACCAGAGGAGAGCGAAGCGCCTGTCCGCCAAAGGCGAGGGCGGCCGGTCTGCGGAACTCACGCACACTTCTTTCATCATGGGGTCGGATTCGCGAACGGGAACTCACACCCCGCCGAATCTCCGATCATCCGGGGCGCTCCACGCTATAGTCATACATTTTACGATATGCGTCGAGCGATCACACATCGACATGCACCGGCGAGCTTCCCAGCGATTCCTCGGCGACGAACCGCTCCCCACGGTTCCATCACCCGATGGGTGACGGAGCGTCGTTGCCGACGTAGGCTTTGACGTCCCCTAGTAGCCGCCTGTCCTGCGGCGAGATCTCGTACCCGAAGGTACGGTCCGAGCCGATGGGAGCCACGGAAACGCTCAACCCTTTGACCGTGGGCACGTCTGCGTCGTCACGGGACTCGGTGCACTCTGCTCGATCCCGACAGACCGACAGACCGACGGTGTACGAACCGTCGCCCTGTTTCCCGTAGCCGTGCCACGCCAACATGCCGGTGCCGACAGAGGTCCACACCGCCTTCTTCGGCGCCTCACCGGAGGTCACGTCGGGATAGTTCACGTTCAACGCGAACGCATGCTGCCCGAGCAGGTTCCTCGATCGGAGTCCGGCGAGGAACCGTGCACCCCACTCCGCCGTCGCGTGGTAATTGCGAGCATCGAAGATCCGTGCGGCGTTGGACGTCGTACTGAACGCCACCGCGGGGAGTCCCGACTCGATCGCGGTGATCGCCGCGGCGACGGTCCCCGAATCGTTCACCGAATTCGCGACGTTGTGCCCGGAATTGATACCGCTGACCACGAGGTCCGGCCGGTCCCAGCCCACCATGTCGCGCAGGCCGCCCCGAAGCGCGAACCTCACCGTGTCCGACGGTGTCGCGCCGTCGCTGTCGGGCCCGCACGGGTATCACCCAGGCACAGCCCGACCACCTGGCTCGGAGGGCCGCCGTGGCAGTCCCCCTCATGGCCGGCGGGCGGGGCGACTGTGCCCGGCCGTATGGTCCCACTGTTCGTCACTGCCGTACCCCGTCCGCTCTGCACGGCCCAGGGGGCGATCGTCACAACCTGCGCACCGGCGGCGCACAGCGACCGGCGCAGCTCGTAGAGACCGAGCCCGTCGGAGTTGTTCGGCTTCGACGCCTGGATCGAATCGTCGTTGGTGAGGAGGATCTTCAGGCCGTGTAGCCCGGCCGCCGGCACGGGCCCGCGGAGGACTGAGCTGCCGAACCTGTGTCGCTCGGCGAGCATGCGGCGAGCAGGCACGCCGAAACGGACGCGGCGACCAGCGCCGCCTTCAATGGGATTCTCACGGGGTGACTCCTGTCAATGGTGCGGTCCCGGATCACGCCGGGGCCGATGCGGTGGAGCGGGGTGGGGAAGGAAGAGCAACGAGCAGGGGGCCTACTCGGACCGGCGAACATCCATCGTCAGGCGCGCGATGTGCAGGCCGAGGTACGCGGTCTCGTCGGCCGTGAGGGTGGCCTGGAAGGCCATCTCGATGAAGTAGCGGACCTTGACGGCGCAGGCCATCGCCTCGGGATGCGCGTTGGAGATGGCGTCGAACAGGGTGGGGCGCGGTTCGCTCAACTGGCCGTTCGCGGACACCCGGGCGAACACGTAACGCAGGTGCGTGATGAATCGGGCGGCGTTCATCGATCGCCGGTCCACCGTGATGTCGAAAGCCTTCTCGACCACCTCGAAGCTGCGTGAGATGGTCTCGGTCATCTGCATCGTGAAGGTCAGCCCCGGCGTCGCGAACTGGGCGTTGACCAGGTGCATCGCCAGCGCCACCGCCTCATTCGGATCGAGCGTCACGCCCATGATCTCGCCGGCCAGCCGCACCCCCGACCGGCCGATCTCGTACTCCCGCGGGTAGAGATGGCTCACCTCGCCCAGCAGCGGGAACTCCATGGTCACCCCCGGGCCGCCCGTTCCATGGCGAACTGCAGGTGGTCCGCAAGCGGGAGGATCAGCGCTTGGGTCATTCGCAGCCCGAGTTCGTCGGCCGCGCACTCGGCGATCCGGCCGGCCGCGCGCACGCAGACCATCGGGGTATCGGCGAGCATGTCGATCGTCCTCGCCCCGTCGGCGTGCGAACTCGCCAGGAAGACCTGCTCGACCTTCTCCCGCGAGAGCGAGGAGCCCGAGCGGACGCCGAAACCGACGCCGCGCCCGAGAGCAACGAATTCGTGGTCTTCTTCGTCCACCGCGAGGACCGCGTTGTTCCCGATCACCCGCTTCACGGTCATCTCGGAGGGGATGTACATCGTGTTCCCCCGTTCCTTGCTCAGCACAGGTCCACGCCATTGCCGGCGATCACACCCCGATACCAGTGGAAGCTGTCCTTCCTGATCCGCGCGAGCTCCTTGAGATCTCCTTCGTCCCGATCGACGTAGACGAATCCGTATCGCTTCCGGATGCCCTGGTGCGTGGAGACCAGGTCGATGGCCGTCCACGGGCAGTACCCGAAGACGTCCACCCCGTCGCTGATCGCCAGCTGGATCTGTTCGATGTGTCGGCGGAGGTAGTCGATCCGGTAGTCGTCGTGCACCCGGCCGTCGACCAACTCGTCGAACGCCCCCAGTCCGTTCTCGGTGATGATCAGCGGCAGCCGGTACCTGTCCCACAGCCTGCGCATGGTGGTCCGCAATCCGACGGGGTCGATCTCCCACCCGAACGCATTGGTCGGCAGATGCTCGTTCTTGACCGCCCGGTACAGGCCTACCTCGCCGCGCACGATCTGCTGATCGCCGCCGCGGGTCTGGATGTCCGACAGGTCGCCACGGGACTCGCCCACGGTCTGGGTTGAGTAGTAATTGAACGCGATGAAATCCGGACGGGCACCGCGGAGCGTTTCGTCGTCGCCATCCTCGAACCGGGGCTCGAGCCCACGCTCGCTCAGATACGCCCACGCCAGCGGGTGGTACGCCCCCCGCACCGCGACATCGAGATACATGAGGTTCCTGATCGCGTCCCAGTCATCGGCCGCAACGACGTCCCCCGGCGCGCTGGTCGCCGGGTACACCGACACGATGTTCGGCGCCGGGCCGATCTTCGCTTCGGGCAGCATCTCGTGGCACGACGCCATGGCTCGCGCCTGGGCGAGGAACATGTGGTGGTTCTGCTGGTAGATCGTCTTCTGATCAGTATCACCGCTGCGCCCTGTGGTACCGATCGCCTTACCGTGCAAGACCATCATGTTCTGCTCGTTGATCGTGAGCCAATATCGGACCTTGCCCCCGAACTCATCGAAGAGGATCCGTGCGTAACGCTCGAACGCGTCGATGGTCCGCCTGTCCGACCAGCCTCCCCGCTCGTCGAGCGCCGCCGGGAGGTCGAAGTGGTACAGGGTCACGATCGGCTCGATGCCGACGGCAGCAAGCTCGTCGATCAGTTCGTGGTAGAAGGCGATACCGGCCCGATTGACCTCGCCCTCCCCGCTGGGAAGGATCCGCGTCCAGGCGATCGAGAAGCGGTAGGCGCGCAGGCCGAGCTCGGCGAACAGGGCGACGTCCTCGCGGAAACGGTGGTAATGGTCCGAGGCGACCGAGAAGTCCGCGATGCCCGGGGGCCGGTGCTCGAGGATGTCGATCACCGACGGCCCCTTGCCGTCCTCCTTCGATGCACCCTCGACCTGGTAGGCCGATGTCGATGCGCCCCAGAGGAAGTCACCGGGGAACGAGACGGCGTTCTGGTACTTCATGGATCAGTTCCCTCAGTTCTCGTGGGCGGTGACGGCGAGGACCGGTTCCCCGGCGACGACGACTTCCCCGCCGGCGGACGCCGTCACGGTGCCTGCCTTCGCCGCATTGGTGACGACCAGGATCACGGTGGCCTCGTTGCCCGCCTCGCGGATCGCATCGAGGTCGGCGTGCACCAGCAGTTGACCGGCCTCGACCCGTTCCCCCTGCGACACCGACGGGGCGAATCCCTCCCCCTTCATCCGCACGGTATCGATACCCACGTGCACGAGGACCTCGACGCCGTCGTCCGTGCGAATCCCGTAGGCATGGCCCGAGCTCATCGCCGCCACCACCCGGCCGCCGACCGGCGCGACGACGGTCCCGGTGGTCGGCTCGATCCCGACGCCGGGCCCCATCGCACCCGACGCGAACGCCGCGTCCGCGACTGCGGTGAGCGGCACCACGGTCCCCTGCACCGGTGAGGTGATCTCGGTCAGCCCCGTCCGCGTAACGGTGGCCACGCCTCCGCCGGCCGGTGATGCCGTGACCACGGGCGATGCCGCCGCCGGCTCGAGTTCGAGCCCGGCGCCGAGGATCGCGTCCTGGCGGGCGTCGGCCTTCTCGAACCGGAAGGACAGGATGAACGTCACGGCCGCGGTCACGACGACGGTGATGCCGAGCGAGATGAGAATGGTGTAGAAGAACCGCAGTGTGTCGTCGCCGATGTAGAGGAACACGGCGGGCAGGCCGGACGTGCCGACGGCGAAGCGGCGGGTCGCGGTGAGGCCCGCGAAGAGACCACCCGCACCGCCGCCGATCATGGCGGCGATCAGAGGTACTTCTTCGGCAGGGCGATGCCGTAGAGCGAGGGCTCGGTGATGCCCATCAGTCCGGTGATGCCACCTGCCGTCGCAATCTGACGCACCTTCTTCTCCTTGGTCCGGAACGCGACGACCAGGCTCGCGACACCCATCGCGATGTTCGAGCAGATCGCGCCGGGCCCGAAGATGCTGTCGAATCGCATTTGCGCCAGCTGCGCGAATCCGAGTGGAGCGATCGCGTTGTGCACGCCGAACATCACCATCACCGGGAGCAGGGCGCCGACGATGACCGGAGGCGCCCACGGTGCGCTGTGCGTGAGGAAGGTGAAGAAGGACGCGAGCCAGCCGCCCATGACCGTGCCGATGGGACTCAGCACGGTGAAGGCAAGGATTCCCATCACCAGGAAGACCGCCATCGGCACGATCACCAGCTTGATCGCATTCGGTACGACGCGGTCGAGCCACCGCTCGAAGTACGCCTGGACGAAGATGATCAAGATGATCGGGATCACGGTCGAACCGTAGGTGGCGAGCGTCACCGGGAAGATCTCGAAGAGCCTGACGTCCTTCTTGTCGGCCACCATCTGCACCCAGGTGGGATGGAGCATCATCGCAGCGACCACACCGGCCAGGATGCGATTCGTCTTCAGCTTGTCCGCCGCCGAGATCGCCACGAACACCGGAAGGAAGTAGAACACCGCGTTCGACATGAATGCGAGCACGATGTAGGTCTGCGACTCCTTACTGATGACATTCGTCGTGGTCAGGATGGCGAGCAGCGCCATGATCATGCCGGCGCCCGACAACGCGGGAACGATCGGCTGGAATGTGCCTGCGATGAAGTCGATCAGCGCAGTGAGCGGATTCCGCCGCTTCTTCTTCGACCTCTGTTCTCCCGCATCCGCCGCGGCGCCCGACGCCGACAGCAACGGCTCGAGTGCATCGAACACGTCCTTGACGTGAGTGCCGATGACGACCTGGAACGTACCGCCCGCACTACGGGTGGTCGCCACCCCATCGGTGGCATTGAGCTGCTCGATCCGAACCTTCGACTCGTCGCGCAGCTCGAACCGTAAGCGGGTCTGGCAGTGATACGCCGACCGGATGTTCTCCGGCCCTCCCACCCCGTCGATGATCTCCGACGCCAACGATGCATATTTCGAGCTCATGATCGCATGACCTCACCTTCTGACTCGATACATGAAAGACCCGAGCAACGACACCCGGGCGAGGTATCAGAGCTCAGGTCCTGCTTCGCGTCAGACGAATAACATCCTGGGTCTCATATGAACTAGCGGTCAAAACTCTATCTGTATGACCTAAGTCACGTCAAGCCTCTTGGAGCACGCTCGGGCCAGTGCACACGCCGGGAGGGCACGACGAGACGTCGCTGCACAACGGCGAAGAGCCGCCCGGACCCTCGCGGGCCGGACGGCTCATTCGCTTCGACGGATACCGCTAGCGTCAATCCGCAGCACTCGCCACGGCGAGCACCACCACGAGGTCACCGGCTTCCACCTGCTGCACCCTCGCGATCGCGGTGCGCTCCACCACGCCGGCGTGCGGGGCGGTGATCGCCGCCTCCATCTTCATCGCCTCGATGGTGGCCACCACGTCGCCCATCGCCACCCGGTCGCCGACCGCGACAGCGAGCGACACAGCTCCAGCGAAGGGTGCACCGATGTGTCCCGGGTTCGTCCGGTCGGCGCGCTCCGAGGACGGGTGGTCCGTGGCGATGGACCGATCGCGAACCTGTACGGGGCGGAGCTGACCGTTCAGCTGGCACATGACGGTTCGCAGCCCACGCTCGTCGGGTTCGCTGATCGCCTCGAGACCGATCAGCAGGGTCACTCCCGGAGCAAGTTCGACGTGGTGCTCCTCGCCCGGCGGAGGCCGTAGAAGAACTGGTTCGACGACAACCGGGCGGTATCGCCGTACCGCTCGCGATGCTCGTCGAACTCCTTGTCGGCCCGGGGAACAGCAAGCGGTTCAGCGTCGCGCGACGCTCGGCGGAGGTGCCATTGAGCTTCTGCTCGTCCGGTGCGGAGAGCGAAGGAACCCGCGGCGGCTCCGTGCGCCCGACCAGGGCACGTGTACGCAGCGGCTCGGGCCAGCCGCCCGGCGGTGTGCCCAGCTCACCCTGCAGGAAGCCGATCACCGAGTCCGGGATGTCCAGCTTCGACGGGTCGGAGGTGAACACCTCGATCGGCATCTCCGCGCCCACGAGCGCCAGCGCCGGTCGCCGACGACCTTCGAACTCGGAGTCACCTTGACCAGGTGACCCAACGCCCGGTCCGCGTCGGCATAGCTGGTCTCGACGTCTTCGAAGCGGTCACCCAGACCCAACGCCACGGCCTGCTGTCGCAGGTTCGACAACTGTCCGCCCGGGATCTCGTGCCGGTACACCCTGCCCGTCGGTGCCGGAATTCCCGACTCGAATGGTGCGTAGACCCGCCGTACTGCATCCCAGTACGGCTCCAGGTCGCACACCGCCTGCAGGTCGAGGCCGGTGTCGTGCTCGGTGTGCGCGGTCGCGGCGACGATCGATGACAGCGCGGGCTGGCTCGTCGTGCCGGACAGGGCGCGCTCGCTCCGTCGACCGCGTCGGCGCCGGCGGCCATCGCCGCCAAGTACGTGGCGAGTTGCCCGCCCGGAGTGTCGTGGGTGTGTACATGGATCGGCAGATCGAACCGCTCGCGCAGCGCGCCCACGAGCTTCGTCGCGGCGGGCGCCCGTAGCAGGCCCGCCATGTCCTTGATCGCCAGCACGTGCGCGCCGGTCGCCGCGATCCGGTCCGCGAGACGCAGGTAGTAGTCGAGGTCGTAGAGCGTCTCGTTCGGATCCATCAGATCGCCGGTGTAGCTCATCGCCACCTCCGCGACCGCCGTGCCCGTCTCGAGCACCGCGTCGATGGCCGGCGTCATCTGGTCGACGTCGTTGAGGGCGTCGAAGATCCGGAAGATGTCGATACCTGTCGCAGCCGCCTCGCGAACGAATGCCTCCGTCACGGTCTCCGGGTACGGCGAGTAGCCCACCGTGTTACGTCCTCGCAGCAACATCTGAAGGCAGATGTTGGGGACCGCCGCGCGGAGCGCGGCCAACCGCTCCCACGGATCCTCGTGCAAGAAGCGCAGCGCTACGTCGTAGGTGGCGCCGCCCATGCCTCCAGGGAGAGCAGCTCCGGCGTGGTGCGGGCCACGTGCCCTGCGACGCCCAGCAGGTCCCGCGTGCGAACGCGTGTGGCGAGCAGCGACTGGTGCGCGTCGCGGAAAGTGGTGTCCGTGACCGCCAGAGCCCGCTGCTCACGGAGGGCCGTCGCGAAACCGGCCGGCCCCAACTCGAGTAGCCGCTGCCGCGAGCCGGGCGGAGGCGGCAGCGTGAGGTTCGTCGCGGGCAACTTCTCGTGCGGGTACACCGCGGACGGGCGTTCGCCGTGAGGACGGTTCACGGTGACGTCGGCGAGGTAGTTCAGGATGCGAGTGCCGCGGTCGGCGGACACCCGGGCGCCCAGCAGGTCCGGGTGCTCGGCGATGAACGACGTCGTGACTCGGCCGGCCCGGAAGTCGGGGTCGTCCAACACGCCCTGGAGAAACGGGATGTTGGTCGCCACGCCGCGGATGCGGAACTCCGCGACCGCACGGCGGGCGCGGGCGACGGCCGCCGGGAAATCGTGCCCGCGGCAGGTCAACTTGACCAGCATCGAATCGAAGTACGCACCGATCTCGGCACCGAGCACGGTGCCGCCGTCCAGCCGGACCCCGGCACCGCCGGGAGTGCGATACGCGGTGATCCGGCCCGTATCCGGGCGGAAGTCGTTGCTCGGATCCTCGGTGGTGATGCGGCATTGCAGCGCCGCCCCGTGCACCCGGATCGCGTCCTGAGTCAGGCCCAGGTCCAGGAGCGACTCACCGGCTGCGATGCGCAACTGGGCCTGCACCAGGTCGACGTCGGTGATCTCCTCGGTCACGGTGTGCTCGACCTGGATCCGGGGGTTCATCTCGATGAACACATGACGGCCGTTCTCGTCCACGAGGAACTCGACAGTGCCGGCGCAGGAGTAGCCGATCGCACGCGCGAACGCGACGGCGTCGTCGCAGATCCGCTCGCGCAGCTCCGGATCGAGGTTCGGTGCGGGGCGAGCTCGATCACCTTCTGATGCCGGCGCTGCAGCGAGCAGTCGCGCTCGTACAGGTGGATCACGTTGCCGTGGGTGTCCGCGAGGATCTGCACTTCGATGTGGCGGGGGTTGATCACCGCCTGTTCGAGGAACACCGTCGGGTCGCCGAAGGCGGAATCTGCTTCGTGAGAGGCAGATTCGATCGCATCGCGCAGAGACTCGGGATCATCGACCCGCCGCATCCCGCGACCGCCGCCCCCGGCCACCGCCTTGACGAACACCGGGAAGGTCATCGACGCCGCCGCGGTCACCAGTTCCTCCACGGAGTCCGACGGTGCCGACGAGGACAGCACCGGCAGGCCGGCCTCCCGCGCGGCGGCGATGGCGCGGGCCTTGTTGCCGGCCAGCTCGAGTACGTCGGCGGACGGGCCGACGAAGGTCATACCCTCGCGGGCGCACGCCGCCGCCAGCTCGGGATTCTCGGACAGGAATCCGTAGCCGGGGTATATCGAGTCGGCTCCGGACCGTTTTGCTGCGCGGATCACCTCGTCGATCGAGAGGTACGCGCGGACCGGATGCCCCTCTTCACCGATGCGGTACGCCTGATCGGCCTTGAGCCGATGGATCGACTTTCGGTCCTCGTACGGGTACACCGCAACGGAGGCGATCCCGAGTTCGTAGGCCGCGCGGAGGGCGCGGATGGCGATCTCGCCACGATTGGCTACGAGCAGCTTCTGCAACATGGGTGGTTGGAGCCCTTCGATGTTTCGAGGTGGTGTTCGGATTCGTGATCGAGGCCGGTGACGCCCGGGACGCTCAGGCGCGCGCCGAGAGGACGGGGGCCTGAGCCGCCCGCCGCATCGGGATCGCGCAGAGCGCGGAGCACCGCCGCGCCGGTGACCCACAGCATCACGGGCACGGCGGAGGAGAACTGATCCACGAGCTTGGTCAGCACCAGTGGTGTCGCGGCGCCACCCACGATGACGCCGATCGTGAAGCCGATGGACAGCCCCGTGTAGCGCACCGCACCGTCGAACACCTCGGAGAAGAAGACGCCGATCGTGCCCCAGGTCATCGAGTACCCGACCAGCATCACGAGGTAGGCGGCGATCACCACCGCGAGGTTCTCGGTGCCGAAGGAGAGCATCCACGGGAACACCGTGACCGCGATCGCCAGGTTGCCGATGACGAAGATGCGCTTTCGCCCGAACCGGTCGCTCAGCGCGCCCATGAGGATGCTCCCGACGATCACGAAGACCGCGGCGATGATGATCACCGTCAGCATCTGGTTGCGCGTGAAGCCGTGCGTCGAGCCGTACGAAAGACCGAAGACCGTGGCCGCGTAGAAGGTGACCGAGTTGCCCACCGCGGCACCGGCGATGAGCAGTACCTCGCGGATGTGGTTGCGCAGCACCACGACGACGGGCGCGGGAACGATCTCCTTCGACTCCTTGAGCGCCTTGAACTCCGGGCTCTCCTCGAGCCGCAAACGGATGATCAGGCCGAGGATGACCAACAGGGCGCTGAGCCAGAACGGGACCCGCCAGCCCCAGCTGAGGAACTGCGCGTCGCTCGTGACCGACCCGATGACCAGGTAGACCACGTTGGCGATGATCAGGCCGAACTGCGCACCGGTCTGCACCCAGGAGCTGTAGAAGCCGCGGCGATCGGGTGGGCTGTGCTCGACCGTCATGAGCACGGCACCGCCGTACTCACCGCCGAGTGCGACCCCTTGAACGAACCGAAGCGCCACGAGCAGCAGCGGCGCCGCCACGCCGATCGCGGCGTAGGACGGGATGAAGCCGATCGCGACCGTGGCCACGCCCATCATCAACAGGGTCGTGACAAGCGCCGCCTTGCGGCCCACCCGGTCGCCGAAGTGTCCGAAGAGAACCCCGCCCAGCGGCCGGGCCACGAAAGCCACGCCGAACGTCGCGAAGGACAGCAGTGCCCCGGTGAGCGGGTCGGAGTCCGGAAAGAACACCTGGCCGAACACCAGGGCGGCCGCAGTTCCGTAGACGAAGAAGTCGTAGTACTCGATGGTCGTGCCCATGAGGCTGGCGAGCCCGACCCGCCGAACCTGGGAAGTGGAATCCTTTGCGCCCAACTAAGCCTCCGAAGGTATGACCTGACCGACAATGAATCACATTACATGATTTGTCTGACAGTTACCTAATGGCCCGCCTATCGCGCGTCGAGCAACCTGTCGCGGAGCTCGACCTTCCGGATCTTCCCGCTCATCGTCTTCGGCAGCTCGTCGACGACCAGCACCCGCTCGGGGCAGTAGCGCTTCGCCAATCCGGACGACACGAGGAATTCGAGCAGGGACTCGACATCCAGCGACTCACCCGGGCGACAGCGGAGGAACGCGCAGGCACGCTCTCCCAGCCTCTCGTCCGGATAGCCGACCACCGCCACCTCGGTCACCGACGGATGCTTGAAGATCATGCTCTCCACGGTGCCCACGGGGATGTTCTCGCCGCCACGGATGATGATGTCCTTCGTCCGCCCCGTGATACTCACGGTGCCGCCCTCGCCGCGAACCGCGGTGTCCCCCGTGGCGAACCAGCCATCGGCGTCGAAGGCCTCCGCAGTCGCATCAGGACGACCGGCGTACCCGACGAACAGGCCGCTGCCCCGGAGCCACAGGTCGCCCTCCTCACCGACGGAGCGTTCCGCGCCGGACTCGTCACGGATGCTCACCTCAGCACTCGCGAGCGGCACGCCGTCGGTGCCGTAGTTGACCTCGCCCGCGCCCGGTCGTCCCGAAACCGCGATACCGAACTCGGTCATCCCCCACGCCGGGACCGCTACGCAGTCGAGCGCCTCCTCCGTCTCGCGCATGAGGGGCCGCGGGATCGGTGCGCCGGCCAGCACGACGAGCTCGAGCGCGTGCGCCCGGTCCCTCGTCATCCCCGCTGTCCGGATGAGGTCGATGTAGAACGTCGGTGCGCCGATCATGAAGGTGATCCCGTACTCGTCGATCACACGCACGCCCACTTCCGGGCTCCAACGCTCGGCGTACACCGCCGTCCCACCGAGGTACACGGTGAGCAGCGAACCCCAGAAGAAGCCGGTCGAGTGGCCGACCGGAGACATGACCAGGTTGACCAGTGGTGTGCCGTACGCGTCGTGCCCGATGTGCTCGGCCCACCCGCGCACCATCGCGTCGAGCGTGGCGTGCAGGTTCATGACCGCCTTGGGGGAACTGGTGGTTCCGGAGGTGAACGCGAGCTGGGCGATACCGAAAGGATCGATCGGAGCCGGGACCCAATCCTCTGCGGGACGGAGTACGTCATCCAGGCCGACGGTGCCCGTTGCCGGCTCGCCGACGACGATCACGTCCATGGCGCCGTCGCGCAGTTCCTCCGGAACGGACGTCTCGAGGACGTCCTTCCCGCCGTACGCGCGCGAGACGATCAGCGCCTTGCTGCCCGCCTGCGTCGTCATGTACTCAATCTCGTGCCGCCCGTATGTGATCGGAATCCCCGAGTAGGTGGCGCCGGCCCGCAGCACGCCGAAAACGATGGCGAGGAACTCCGCGCAGTTCGTCATCATCACCGACACCGCATCGCGTTGCCCGATTCCCCGGGCCTGCAGGCCGGCCGCGACGCGGCGACTCAGCTCGTCGACCTCGGCGTAGGTCATCTCTCGCACGACGTCACCGTCGGGGTCGATGCTGATCGCGGCGACCCGGTCCGGATACCGCGCGACAGCGTCTTCGAGATAGCCGGCGAGCGAGACCTCGCTCCAGAGCCCCGATGCGACCCTCCTCCGGGCCTCGTCGTCGGACAGGACGCTCCCCGGCGGGAGCGCTCCCACGACATGGCCATTTCCCGAGCTCATCATTGCCTCCCACTACCCGCGCTGCACGCGCGGACGTCCTTCGTCTTCAGATCGCCACACATGGTCGGGCCCGCAGGATTTCGGCGGGTGCCCCCGCCTCCGGAACGAGCGGCAGGTCGCGCGCCGTGAACCTCACCCCGGCGCCCCAGGGCCCCTCGTGACAACAGTCACATCCTGCCCCGATGGTCTACTGTTAGTCAATAATCTATCTGTCAAAACCTGGTCGTGATGTCGGTCGACCTCACCCCATGCGAGCGAGGAGTGCCACGGCTCGCGCGACGACAGGCGGATCGACCATACGGCCGTCCACCGCAATGGCGCCGCCCGCGGTCCCGTCGGAACCGACTGCCGCGACCACGCGCTCCGCCCAGGCGGCTTGGTCCGCGGTCGGACGACATGCTGCGTGCACCGCCTCCACTTGACCGGGATGAATGCACAACTTGGCACCGAAGCCGAGCGACAGCGCGTGCTTCAGATCGCGACCGAGAGGCTCCGGGTCACCCAGCGTGGTCGTCACACCGTCGATCGGTGCCGCCAGCCCCGCGGCCGCACCCGCCAGAACCAGTTGGGCGCGGACGTGCCGAAAGGCCTCGTGGCAGTCCGGGTCGACACCGAGCGCGGCTGCGAGGTCGATGTGACCGAGAGCGAGCCGCACCACACCCGCGGCAGCGGCGATCGCCTCGGCACGGAGCACGCCGCGCGGCGTCTCGACCAATGGCACAACGGCGAGACCACCCGCTCCGCGGTGCAGAGCCGTCACGTCTTCGGGTGTCTCCGCCTTCGGCAACATCAGAGCGACGTCAAGACCGCGCAGCATCTCGACCTCCGAGGCGTGCCACGGAGTATCGATTGCGTTGACCCGAACCATTGCCGGAACATCCCGGCCGCGACCGGCCAGCCATCCGACGACCTCCTCGAGAGCGGCCTGTTTGGCGCCGGGAGCCACCGCGTCCTCGAGGTCGAAGACCACCGCATCCGCCCCCGAGGCCTGAGCCTTGGCGAAACGGTCGGGCCGCGAACCGGGGACGAAGAGCAGGACCTGGCCGCACGGATCCGCTCGGCCGTGGTCATCGGCGCGCTCACGCGACGATCACCACCGGTCGCCAATGGAGAACCTCGGACTCGGAGCCGTCAGGATCGCGTCGCACGGTGACGACCCGCACCCCCAGGGCCGTCGCACCTCCCTGGTGCGGCAGCACGCTCTCGATCTCCACGGTCGACGCGAGCAGATCGCCCTCTCGGACCGGGCCGACGTGATCGCACTGGTGCCAACCCGCGACCGTGACGATCTCGGGCAGCGCCTGGCAGAGGTGATGGAATGCGAGGCCGATGCCGTGGCCGCCGTACACGAGTCGAGTACCGCCCCCGGCCCCCGCGTCATGGTGTACACGCGCGACATTGCCCGTGAGCCGCGCCAGCTCCGGCGCATTCGAGACCACGTCGCCGCCGAGCACCCGGAGGACATCACCCGCGTTCCGCGCGGCCCGTTCGCGCGTACCGATCGATCCCAGGTCCCAGTCCGCCACCGAGGCGAACAAGTCCACATCGTCCGGCAGATCCACTGCACGCGAGAAGTCGTCGGCACGACCGGTTTCCGGCGCGCCCGGCGACAGCAGGATCATCGCGCAGCGCCGGTAGTCGAGCACGGCACGGCCGTCTTGATCGCTCGTGGTGATTCGCAGAACCGCGAGCCCCGTGGCCGGGCGGCCCGGACGGCGCGAGTTCTCCCGCAGCGCCTCGACCGTGGTGACCGTGTGGAGCGTATCCCCGATCGCCGGCAGCCGGGAGAAGCACAGTCCGCGATAGAAGAGGTTCGCGCGCACGTGCTGGGTGGCGAGCGTCGACTGCCCGATCGATACATCCCAGGCGAGCGCCGGACTCACCACCCGGCGCCCCGCGACCGCCTGCGCGAGTTCCGCATCCAGCGACAGCGGGAGACGGTTGCCGACGATGCTCGCGTGAACCGCAGCCATTCCGTCGGTCAGGGTCACGGCGGGAGCCGTGTCGAACACCTGCCCGACGCTCAGCTCATCGAAGTACGGACTTCGTACATCACCACGCACGTCAACACCTTCCGCTAGGCTACATACCAGATACTGTCATATCATTTACACCACACCGATCGAAGTCAATCCAGGCGGGAGCCGCACGGGCTACTCCGGCTGATCAACGCATCACACATCACACGGAAGCCTCCTGCAATGTGGGAGACTGTAGGGCAATTATCGCTTTCCACATCGGCCGAAAAGTTCGACCCAAGTCCCATTGGAGATTCCATGGCATCACCACGACCGAAGTCGTTCAAGGCGCGGCAGGTCACTCGTCCGCGCGACCAGGTGGAAGCACAGCTGCGCGAGGCGATCCTCGACGGACGCTTCGCCCAGGGCGACAAGCTGCCACCGGAAACCGAGCTCGCACAGCAATTCGGGGTCAGTAGACCCACTGTGCGCGAGGCGCTCGGCGCGCTGGTCAGCGCGGGCTTGATTCGCAAGATCCCAGGTGTCGCAGGCGGCAGCTTCGTCAATACCGTGACCCCCGATTCATTGAGTCAGATGCTCAGCGAATCAATGGACACCATCGTACGGATCGGAGCCTTGGACATCGGCGAGATCACAGAGGTCCGCCGCGTACTGGAGATCCCCGCAGCCGAGTGGGCCGCCAAGAACCGCACCGACGAGGACATCGCCAAGCTGAAGTCGGTCATCGAGCAGCAGAAGAAGATCAGCATCAACGACCCGGACATCCCGGAGTACGACCTGCGGTTCCACACGGCGATCGGCTACGCGTCCGGCAATCGGCTGCTCGCCGCCTTCATCGCGTCGGTGCACAACTGCTCACACCCGGCGCAGTACCTGCACGTGACCAAGGAGGTCGCACACAAGGCGCTCCGCCAACACATAGACATCACGACAGCCATCGAGGCGGGCGACAGCGTCCAGGCAGCCGAAGCGATGCAAGAACATCTCGATTACGTCCTCAAGTACTCGCTGCCGTTCTAGCCGCTCCTTCGTTCCTCCAGCAGTACATTGCGAAGTAACGTCAGACATTATTGCAGATGATAGTTTCGGCTCATCAACCGAAACGCGCGCCCCGTGGACTATCCGGAGGCGAGCGCCGAGCCGATGGAGCGCAGCCAGCAATGTCAACGACGTCCACACAGCGCGTACTGGTAACCGGAGCAGGCGGATTCGTCGGGTCCCGCCTCGTCGAACTCCTCGCTTCCGATCCCCGGTCCACGGTCATCGCGACCGACTCCGGCGGACAGGAGCGCCTCGAAGAGCTGGCAGCACTGGCATCGGTCACGAGTCACGCGGCCGATCTCCGCGACACGGACGCGCTCCGCGATCTGGTGAGTGCCGCCGACGTCGTCGTGCACCTCGCCGCCGTGCGCACCACCGCATCGTCGAAACACCCCCGCCTCGCGCACGAAGTCAACGTGGGAGCGATGTACGACCTCCTCGCGGCGGCCCGCGACGCGGGTACTCGGAGGGTCGTCTTCGGATCGTCGCACACCGTCTACGGCTCGTTCCAAGACCACGACCGCTCCCCCGTCACGGAGGACGAGCCGTGGATCCCAGCCGGCATCAACATGTACGCGGCGACGAAGCTGGCCGCGGAAGCCTACCTGGAGGCGTTCGCCGGCGCCGGCGGCCCCGACTACCTCGCCTTGCGACTCGGCACCATCTACGGACCTCGCAGTAGCGCAGGCTCCAACGGCTCGCTGATGACCGGCGTCCTATCGGCGATCCGCGACGGAGAGCCACCGCGTGTCCCCTGGTCTTCGACCGCACGACACGGCCTCATCCACGTCGACGACATCGCCGAATCACTCCTCCGCGCCACGTTCTCCCCGGCCACGCGAATGGCCGTCAACGTATCCGGCGCACCCCGCACCTCCGCCGAGATCTACGGAACCCTCGCGCGGCTCGCCGGGGGCGACCCGGCATCGCTCATCTACGACGAGAGCCGAACCCGGCACCAACTCGTGGACCGGACTCGGATGAGGACAGTGCTCGACTTCACGCCTCAGGTAGGACTCGAGGAGGGCCTCCGATCGGTGGTCGACTGGCACGCTTCGGCGGCCGGCACGGCGTGATGCGACACGGACGCGACGGTAGCCAGCCTTCAAAAATATGACTGTTGTCTAATTGTCATACCTAGGCTAGGTTGTTCGTGTTGGAGATCACATGACTACAGTCGCCGTGCTGGCAGTCACAGTCCGAGGAGGATTCCATTGAGTGACGACGCGGTCGGGCGGCTACGGCCCGACGAGCCGACGCACCACAAGACGCCGAAGAAGGCGACCGCGAGTGGGTGGGTCGGCTCGATGCTCGAGTACTACGACTTCTTCATCTACGCGCAGGCCGCCGCACTGGTGTTCCCGACCCTGTTCTTCCCCAAGACCGATCCGACCATCGCCATCATCGCGTCGTTCGCCACGTACGGCGTCGGCTACGTCGCACGGCCCATCGGCGGCTTCGTGCTCGGCCACTGGGGTGACAAGTTCGGGCGCAAGAACGTGCTCGTCCTGTGCATGTTGATCATCGGCATCGCGACGTTCTGCGTCGGCTTGATTCCGTCATACCATTCGATCGGCGTCTGGGCGCCGATCCTGCTGGTCGTGCTGCGCCTGATCCAGGGCTTCGCGGTGGGTGGCGAGATCTCGGGTGCCAGCGCGATGGTCATGGAGCACGCTCCGTTCGGCAGGCGCGGCTACTACACGAGCTTCATCATGCAGGGCGTCGGAGCCGGCCAGGTGATCGCGGCGGCCGCGTTCCTCCCCATGGCCGCGTGGCTACCGGACGAGGCCTTCCACTCCTGGGGCTGGCGCGTTCCTTTCCTCCTCAGTGCATTCGTCGTCGTCATCGGCATCGTCATCCGGCGCAGGGTGGACGAGACACCGGCCTTCCTCGAGGAGCAGGAGGAGGCCGAGATCCCGCCTTCGCCGATCGTGGAAGCCGTCCGGAACAACGGCGCCGACATGCTGCGGGTGTTCCTGATCATGATGATGACCATCATTCCGGTGGTCGTCCTGGTGTTCGGCGCGACGTACGCCACGAACAAGGCCTACGGGAACGGCTTCACAGCGACGAATCTCCTATGGCTCTCGCTGGCCGGGAACTCGCTGGCAGTGCTCCTCGTACCGATCGCGGGCAGAGTATCTGACAAGGTCGGACGGCGACCGGTCATGATCGCCGGCTGCCTCAGCTCGACGGCCCTGTGCTTCGGATACCTGTACTCGATCAGCATCCACAACATGGTGCTCATGTTCGTGTTCGGCCTCCTTGCGTACGCCGTCACCTTCCAGGGTTTCCAGGGCGTCTTCCCGAGCATGTGCCAGGAACAGTTCCCCACCCGGACCCGGGTCACCGGCTTCGCGATCCCCCAGAACGTCGCCGGCATGGTCACGGCCCTCATGGCCACCGTCTTCGCGGCAATCGCCCCGCCGGGGTCGAACGCCCCCGTCATCGTCGGATCTGTCGTGTTCGGTATCGGCGTAGTGGCGGCTATAGCCGCGTACTTCACGCGGGAGACCTCCCGCATACGCATCGAAGATCTCGGGCAGAAGGACGCCCCGCAGGTCGCGCGTGAGGAGTACGAACGCTACCGCAAGGCGCCATTGCCCAGCTGACAGCAAGCGGAGGACCTGCCCGTCGACGCAGCGGGTTGACATGATCGTCGCAACACTCTCAGATGAGAGGTTGCGGCGATCATGTCGTTTCACGGGGACTCTGCCCGGGTCGGTGTCGAACTGGCGAGTCTGATTGATGTGGGGTCCGGTCACGAAACCTCGGCGATGGGTCGGTGCGTCGCGGCGTCGGTGCTCTGCGATTCTTCACACGGCCCATCTGCGCGGGGATGCTGCTGCACCTCCCCGACGGACACGACGCCGATCAGGTCCGCGACGCGATCGTCACTGCGGTCAAGGACCTCCTCGCGCGCCTACGCGGGTCGTTGACCTGGGACCACGACGGGGCGATGCCCGGCACCAACAGATGTCGGTCGCCACCGGCATGCAGGTATTTCTGCGATCCGGCCTGGCTGTCAAGACATTCAGGCTCGCAAAGGGTGCTCGTGATCCAACCACGGGGTGTGCCCGGCGCCGGACTCGTCGTGCATGGGGTCGGATGCCCGGCGGTCTGCTGCCGCCTGGACTCCGGGGAGCGCTGGGCGTCGTCACGCGGATGTCGAGTGCGCCCCTGATTCAGGTGCCGCAGACCAGAACACGAGTGCAGCGGCGGCCGCCAGGAGTGCTGCCGGACCGACGAAGGCCACCGCCAACCCCACCGGCCCGGCGAGGGCAGCGACGCCCAACGGGACAACGGTCTGTCCGAGCCGGTTACCCGCCAAGCGCATGCTCATCGCGGTTCCACGGACCTCCGGGCGGACGCCGCTGGCAACCCACGCGAGGGCGATCGGTTGGCACAGGCCCAGGGTCGCCCCGCCGAACGCCATGAGACCCAGGAGAACCGGGATCGAACTCTGGAACGGCGTAGCCGCAAGGAAGCCGCGGCGCACAAGAGGCAGCTGATCAGCAGCTTCCGTCGTCCCAGGGCTAAGATCAACCGCTGGAGCACGAGGCGCGCCGCGATCGAAGCGATGCCGTACGCCGCAATCAAGAACCCCACGGTATGGGGCGGAATCCCGCGGCTCTCACCGAACGCGGGCATGAACGCCGTGAGCAGGTCGATCGCAGACAAGCTCGCGAATCCCACAGACAAGCCGACCAGCACGGTACGTGAACGCATCACCTCCCTCAGCGCCCCCGGAACCGCCTTGCCGAAGTGCTGCGGCCGGGCCGTCAGCTCGCCCGGCCGCACCAGCAGCGACCAGGAGAAGCCCAGTCCGATCAGTCCCGCTAGTACCAGGGCTCCGTAGGAGGGCACCCAATTGCGCGCTCCCCCCGCTGATTCGACGATCAGAAGCCCTCCGATGGCCGGCGCACCGAACTGTGCGACCGACGTGGCTACGGTGAAATGCGCGAAACCACGATCTCGCCGGGACTCGTCACGATCGTTCGCGATCAGCGTCTGGCAAGCGACCATCGTCAGCATCTGTCCCAGCCCGACGAGGGCACTCCCCACGACCAGTACGGCGAACCCCGTGACGAACGCCAACACCACCGTCGTCACCGACAGGATGGCCGCGCCCAGTGCCAGGATGCCGCGCTCCCCACCTGTCCACAGCTCGACCAGTCGGCACAGCGAGCGGAAGCGAGAGAATCGAGAAAGCCGCAACCATGACGCCGAGACCCGACGCACCGACTCCCAAGTCGATCGCCTGATATGACAGCAGGGGCCGCAACATGTACACCACGACCTGCGTGGCCACAGTGACGACGATGAGCCTCGGGAACCAGCCGGACATCACCTGAACACTCCCTACCGTTGCCTGGCGGGGCCGACCGCACGACGAGTTCCGCGCTCATCCCGCAGAAGGAGCTATCCGATCACACCGTCGCCGCGAAGCCGCCGCAGTTCCGATCCCGTCAGTCCCAGGACGGAGGACAAGACCTCGTCGGTATCACCGGACATCACCGGTGCGGGCACCGACGGTGCGCGCTCGTCGCCCCAACGCCAGGGCGCCGCCGCGGTCACCATCCTGCCGATCCCGGGCTGTTCGATCTGTGTGGCAATACCGTCGGGATCTGCGAGCGCGAGGGCCGCAGCCTCGTGGAGGTCCCGGTAGGGACTCCAGAGCACCCTCGCGGAGTTCAGCGCGCGTTCGACGGTCTCGAAATCGCGCGACTCGAACCACGGCCGCAGCACGGATTCGATGATCTCGCGGAACTTGAATCGCTGGCCCTCGTCCTCGAGGTCGGCATCGAACGTCCTGGCTATGGCCGCGAAGACCTGTGCGGTACCCGTTGCGACCTGCAGTGCCCACCACTGCCCCGCCGTGAGGGCGACGACCATCACCCGGCGACCGTCCGCGGTCATGAAATCAACACCGAACGTGCCGAACATGTGATTGCCGACGCGCTCGCGCGGCGCTCCCGACTCGTGCGCCTCCGCGAGCCATCCCATCTCGCCGACGGACGCCAGCGCCACGTCCGCGAGCGCGATGTCCACTTTCGAACCCGAACCGGTTCGCTCGCGGTGCAGCAGGGCCGCCGACACCGAGTTGGCGGCCATCATCCCGGTCACCAAGTCCCACGCAGGGACCACGTGGTTGACCGGGCCGACCAGTTCCCGGGGACCGGTCATCAACGGGACGCCGATCTCGGCATTGATCGAGTAGTCCACGGCGGGACCGCCGCCGAATCGCCCTTCGATGTGCACACCGATCGCATCCGGGCGCTGAGCTGTGAGTTCCTCGTACCGGATCCGGCTACCGCCCACCATGTTGTCCACGAAGACTCCGCCGCCCGGACCGGGTTCAGTGGCGAGTGCGATCAGCAGTTCGCGCCCCGCCTGAGTCCGGTGGTCGATGGTGACCGACTTCTTGCCACGATTCAGGTTCGCCCAGAACAGGCTGGCGCCCGTGCCGGCCAGAGGCCACCGTCCCGCATCGCTCCCGCCACCGGGCGGATCCACGCGGATCACCTCCGCACCGAGCTGGCTCAATGCGAGCCCGGCCGACGGCCCGGCGACGAACGAAGCCGCCTCAACGACCCGGACACCACTGAGCGGCATCGACGTTCGTCCAGTCATCGCGCGCCGGCCGAGAGTCGGATGTCCCGCGCGACGAGCATGCTCTGCACCTGGTTCGTCCCGTCGTAGATCTCGGTGATCTTGGCATCGCGCAGACGACGTTCGGCCCCCGCGGAGACGAGGTCACCGTCGGGCCCGAGCAGCTCGACGCATCGCGCGGCGACCGTCGTCCCGAGCGTGGTGCAATGCATCTTGAGGAGGGACACCTCGGCGACCGGCTCGTCCTCCGCGTTGTCCACCAGATCGGACACGGACATCAGCATGGCGCGCGCCGCCGTGATCTCGCCGCGCAACCTAGCGAGTGCGAATTGGAGGTCCTGCGCCTCAGCGATCTTCGACGACAACAAGTCCCGTTGCATGGCCCAGGCGACCAGCGCGTCGAACGCACCCTGTGCGAAACCCACGCCCTGCGCCGCGGCACTGATCCGGGATCGCACCACTGACCGCAGCAGCAACGGATACCCCTCGCCCTCCTCACCCATCCGAGCGCCGACCGGGATCCGGCAGTCCTGGAAGGACAACGTCACTGTGGAGGCACCCTTCTGTCCGAGCTTGTGCATGGGCACGCCCGGTTCCAGGCCGGTGACGGCCTCGGTGTCCAGCAGGAATGCCGTGACCCCGTCCTTCCCGCGGCTCGAGTCGACGGTCGCGAACAGCACGATGACGTTGGCGCGGTCGCCGTTCGAAATGAACGTCTTCTCACCGTTGATGACGTAGTGGTCGCCCTCGCGGCGCGCGACGGTGCGCATGGCACCGACATCCGAACCGGCCTCGGGCTCCGTCAGCGCGATCGAGCCGATCGCCGAACCGTCGCACAGCCTGGGTACCCAGGTCTGGATCTGCTCCTCCGAGCCCTGTAGATGGATCGGGTGCGCGGCGTGCATCTGGGTCATGTACACCGTCGACGTCGAACCGCACGCCGCCGCGATCCGAGACAGCGCCTCCGCGTAGGTGGACGTGCTCGTCTCAGTGCCACCGATCGACGTGGGAAGCTGCATGATGCCCAGTCCGGCATCGCACAGGCCTGCGAGCCCCGCGCTCGGGAACTCCGCCACGCTGTCTACGAGCCTCGCCTCCGGCGCGATGGTCCGCTCGATGACGCGATCGACGGTGGCGATCACCTCGGCGTCGACCGAGGCCCAAAGGGCTTGCGGCGTACTCATTCCTCGCCCCGTTCGAAGACGGGTTCCCGGCGCTCGGCGAAGGAGTTGATACCCTCCTGACCGTCACGCGAAGCAATCGCTATGGCGGCTACCGCGGCCTCGTGCGCCAGCGCGGGCGCAGCGAAAGCAGGACGCGCCGCATCGAGAATGTTCGCGATCCCGGGCCGGCTGCCGGACGCGATCAGCTCGGCGATCCTGCGAGTCTCTGCTGCCGACTCCTCAGGCGGGAGTGGGGCACCGAAAGCAGGCCCATCTGCCATGCGCGGTCGGCATCGATCCGCTCGCCGCCGAGCATCATCAGCATCGCCGCGGGCTTGCCCGCCGACAGTGCGAGGCGTTGCGTGCCACCGAAGCCCGGGATACATCCGATCCGCGCCTCAGGCAACCCGAACGTGCTGCGGTCCGAGGCGATCACGACGTGGCATGCCAGCATCAGCTCGAACCCGCCCCCGAGCGCGTAGCCGTCGACTTCGGCGATCACTGGAACCGTCGAGTCCGCAATCGCCGACATGGTGCGGTGGCCGGCGTGGATGAAAGCCTGTGACTCGTCGACGGCGAGCCCACGGATCTCGTCGAGGTCGGCTCCAGCGCTGAACGCACGGTCGCCGCTTCCTCGGATGACCACGGCTCCGATCGCGGGATCAGAGTGCGCCCAGTCCAGAGCCGCGTGAATCTCATGCAGCACCTGCGAATTCAGTGCGTTGAGCTGTTTCGGGCGGCTGATCTCGATCGTCAGCACCCGCCCCTCGTGCTCGGTCACAGTCCGGGAACCCACACCGCCTCCTTCTTCGCAAGTCTCGTGATTTCATCGTCGTCCAAGCCAATCTCGGCGAGGATCTCGCGCCCGTGCTGGCCGCGGGTGGGCGCGGGAATCCGCGCCTGCCGGTCCTGCGGATCCGAGGAGAGCCGCCACGGCGCACCCACACCGCGGAATACACCCGCTACCGGATGCTGGTAGTCGACGATCGCCCCGCGCGCCTCGACCTGCGGATCCGTCACCACTTCCGACAGGAAGTTGATCGGTGCGCAGGGCACACCGACCTCCTCGAACAACTTCAACGCGTCGGCAGATGACATGCTCGCCAGGCTTTCCTGGAACGCACCGACGACCTCGTCGCGATTGGCGCGACGATCCGCATTGGTCGCGAGATCCTCTCGCTCGCCGAGCTCGTGCAGGCCCAGCGCGGCGCAGGACCGGCGCCAGTGACCGTCGTTGCCGATGGCGATCACGATCGGCCGATCCGCCGTCTGCATACGCTGGTAGATCGCGACCACCGAGTCCTGGCCCGCACACGGCTTCGGCTCGGGCTCCCCCGCGAGGAAGCTGGCTATGCGCGGCGACATGAACGCGAGGTCCGCCTCCAGCAGCGCCACGTCGACGACCTCGCCCTCGCCGTTCTGCTGCTGACGCACCAAGGCCGCCGCCACCGCGAATGCGGCGACGGTTCCCGCAGCCACGTCCGAGAGCGCGGTGCTCACACGCTGGGGAATCCCGTCGGCACCGGTCACGCTCATCATCCCGGATCGCGCCTGCGCGATCAGATCGTAGCCGGGGAGGCCGGCGTCGGGCCCTGTCAGACCGAACCCCGAGAACGCGCAGATGACCAGTTTCGGGAATCGTTCCCGGAGGGATTCGATGCCCAAGCCGTGCTTGCCCAGCTTGACCGGGTTGATGTTCTCGATGAACACGTCGGCGGTCTCAAGGAGTTGGAACAGCACGTCGCGACCGGTCTCGCTCCGGAGGTCGAGGCACAGGCTGCGCTTATTGCGGTTCACGGACAGGAACCACGCGGCCTCACCGTTGAGGAAGGGCGGGCCCCATCCGCGAGCGTCATCACCTCGAAGCGGCTCGATCTTGATCACGTCCGCACCCATGTCCGCGAGGTACATCGACGTGGTCGGCGCGGCGTAGGACGACGAGATGTCGACCACCCGCACGCCGTGCAGCGGCCCCGGCCTCGCCTCACCGCCGCCGGTCGTCACCGCTGAACTCTCCGTGGTCGTCACGAGGACCGTCCCTTCCGTGGGCCGAGCCCACGTTCCGCGACGCGAGCGGCATGAAGTCGCCTGCCCCCGGCGCGCGCTTGAATACCCATCGCATCGCGGAGCAGTCCCGCCAGGGGGTACTCATCGATGTATCCGTACCCGCCGTGCGCCTGGATCGCGTCGACGCACACATCGACGGCGGCCCGACCCGCGGTGGCGGCCAGGTTGTTGATCGCCCCGTCGTTCAACAAGGCGCAATCAAGCGCCGCCTCGACCCCCGAGACGGTCAGATCCATATCGGCGACCATCGCGCGCAGGCCCGCGAACGAGCCGATCGGGACACCGAACTGATGTCGTTCGAGTACATAGGACTGCGTCTCGGCCAGAGCCCGCCGGGCAATACCCGCCAGGGCCGCCGAGGTCAAGAGGTCCCAGTGATACGCGGCGTCGGTGACCGATCCGGTGAGCGTCACAGCACTATCGGGCATCGAGATCGATACGAGACTCGCGCGACGCAGTCCCGTCCGCTCCTCCTCGTCCGGGGACAGTGCCGCCCAGGGCACAGCACGCAGCGCAGCCTTCTCCACGTCCAGGATGACGATCCGGTCCGGTGCGAACGCCGTCGCAACGACAGGGCGGCTGCAGGAAACCGCCAGCGCGAACGCCGGATCAACCGCCTCACCACCGAAGGTGCGATCCGCCACGTACCGACTGGCCAACACGAATGCCAGCGAGGGGTCGAGTTCGGCAGCAGTGCGCACGGTGTGTGCAAGCCAGTACAGCGCATCGGGCTCGTCGGCGGTGTCGCGACCCAGGTCGAGCAGGCCCGTGTTACGCAAGGAGCTCTGCTCACTCGCGAGCCCATCACCGGACCCGCCCGACGCCGCCGCCACCCGACGGACGACCTGCAGGAACTCTTCCAACTCCGGGCTGATCGAGGTCACTTGTAGAACCTCGTCCGGTCGGGCTCGCGGCGCTGCTCGAAGGACTGCGACATCTCCTCGGCCTCCTGCGTGCCCCGGTAGGCCGTGAGCAGCAGGTCGTGCGCGAGGCGCGCCTGCCCCGCCACGCCAGTGTGCCGGCCCGAGAACGCGGTCTTGAGCGCACTGAGCGCGAACGGGCCACGCTTCCGCATGGTCTGAGCGATCTCGGTCGCGTGGGCGACGGGGTCGTCCGCGATGTCGTTCACCAGCCCGATGGCCTGGGCCTGCTCGGCGGTGTACTTGCGGTTGAGGTACCAGATCTCCTTGGCACGGCGCCGGCCGACGGTCTCCTCCAGGTACCAGGTTCCGTAGCCGGCATCGAAGCTGCCGACCATCGGCCCAACCTGACGGAAGATCGCATGCGGCGCGGCGACCGAGAGATCGCACACCACCTGCAGCACGTTGCCGCCGCCCACCGCATAGCCGTTGACCGCCGCGATCACCGGCTTGGGCATGGTGTCGATGAACTCGTACAGGTCGATGACCGGCATCACACTGGAGTAATCGAGCGATGACAGCTCATCGTGCTCGCCGCCGATGCAGAAGAACTTGTTCCCCACGCCGGTGAGGATCGCAACGTCGATCGACGGCGTCTCGCGGACCATGCGGAAAGCGTCGAGCAGTTCCCGAGCGGTCTCGAAGCGCAGCTTGTTCGCACTCTCCGGGCGGTTGATCGCGATCGTCGCGACGCCATCATCAACGGTGACGATGATGTCTTCGTAGGTCATATCACTACCACTTCCAGTAATACCGGGACGACTGCGAAGCCATCCCTTTCCTAGTTGGTACTTTCTTGACAACAAGTTATATTATCTTACAACCAGCCGCAAGGCGTCAGCGGAAGGTCAGACCTCCGCCGCCCCGACCAAGGAGATCGCCACATGTCCACAGCCTCTACACCGATCTGCGTGATCGGCGCCGGAACCATGGGGCGCGGCATCGCTCAGATCGCCCTGGCCGCGGGGCACACGGTGAGCCTGATCGACCCTCAGCCGGCGCAGCTCCTCGCTGCACGGTCCGATGTCGCCGCCCGACTCACCAAACGGCACAGTGAAATCGCCGCCGCCCTCGATGATCGCCTGCACACCTTCACCTCCATCGATCAGGCTCCTGCACGCCCTGGCACAGTGGTGGTGGAGGCCGTACTGGAATCACTCGAGGTCAAGGCTTCCGTGTTCGGTGAGGCCGTGAAGCACTTCGGCGATACTTGTATCCTGGCAACCAACACCTCCTCCCTGTCGGTCACTGAGATCGCCGCCCGCACCCCTCTGCCGCATCGCGTCGTGGGGATGCACTTCTTCAACCCGGTGCCCGTCATGAAGCTCGTCGAAGTGATCAGCGGCATCCAGACCGATCCCGCCATCGCGGACACCATCCACGACCTCGCAGTGGCGTGGGGCAAGCGGGCGGCACGCGCGAAGAACGCCCCCGGATTCATCGTCAACCGGGTCGCGCGCGGGTTCTACGGCGAGCCGCTACGCTTGCTGCAGGAGCAGACCGCAGATCCGGCCACACTCGATGCCGCACTGCGCGGCAACGGATTTCGCATGGGCCCGTTCGAGCTGATGGACCTGATCGGCAACGACGTCAATGCCGCGGTCACCCGTTCCGTATGGAGCTCGTTCAACTTCGACCCCCGGTTCGAGCCGTCACGCATCCAGGACGAGCTGGTCGCCGCCGGCCGGTTCGGCCGGAAGAGCGGCCACGGCTTCTACCCGTACGCCGACGACGCCGAAGCCCCGGCGCCGGCCGTCGTGGAGCCGGGGAACTGCCGCGAAACGCATCGCTGGGGCGGTGCGCACAGCTCACCGCGCTCGCGCAGCGGGCCGGCCTGGACGCTCTCGAGGCCGACGACGCGGCCCTCGTTCTCGACGACATCACCGTGCTGGTGACCCGAGGGCTGACCGCTCGGACGGAGTCGCGAGAACGCGGCGGAGTACCGGTCGTCGTCGTCGACCGGGTCATCTCACCCGACACCGTAACGGGCCTTGCTGTGGCCGCTTCGCACGCCGACGCACTTCCCGTGGTCGCCGCGGTGTTCGCGCAGGCCGGAGTCACCACGTACGCAGCGACCGATGCCCCCGGGCTGATCACCGCTCGCACGCTCGCCGTGATCGCGAACGAGGCGTGGGAGACCACGCTGCACGGGATCGCGACCGCCGACGACATCGATCTGGCCATGAAGCTGGGCACCAACTACCCTGCCGGCCCCTTCGAGTGGACCTCCGCATGGGGGCCCGGGACGGTCCTCGAAATCCTCGACCGCCTGTGGGCCACGTACCACGACGTTCGCTACCGGGCGAGCAGAGCACTGATCGACGAGGTCGACTCACAGCCTCGGTAACCCGTCCGAGTACGGCGCAGCTCGTCTGTGCGAACCAGACAGAGGGGACGCTTCCCACCGGGAAGCGCCCTCTTCATCTCCCACGACCCTCACCGGTCGCGCGCTACCGTCAGTCCGACGGTAGCCGGTACGAGTGCCGCTCGAGCCAGTCGACGACGCCGGGCATCGTCTTCCTACGTGCGGCCGAGCCCATCATCGAGCCGGCATGCCCTCCGGGGATCCGAAGGACCTCGACGTCCTCGGAGCCCACCATCTCGGCCAGCGGGGCGGAGTTCTCCGGGGGCACGAATTCGTCCTTCTCCGCGATGACGAACAGCAGTGGAGCAGTGATCGACTCCAGGTCGACTGGTCGCCCGGCGAGTGTCGCCCCACCTTTGACCAGCTTGTTCGCCTTGACGTAGTTCTCGACCATCTCGGTGAACGACGGTGCTGCCATCGCCCGGTGATCCCAGGCCCAGTGATTGATCGCACGATGGGCGTCGGCGTAGCCGTCCTTCCAGAGGTTCTCCCACAACGTGACGTACTGGACGATGTCCGACGTCGGCTGGAGCAGCCGGAACATGCCTCGCACCGCGTCCTCCGGGACGAGCCCCGTGGTCTGGTCCACGACATGGGCCGTGTCGATCCGCCCGTCCTGGAACGCACTGAGGAAACCCGGCGCGTGATCGTAGTCGCACGGCGGAGCGAACAACACGGCGCCGCGCACCGGCACGTCGTTTCGACTGCCCAGCAACAGGGTCAGCATCAACGAACCCATGCAGTAGGCACCCATCGATACCGAATCCGCGCCGGTGAGCCGGCGAACAGCGGCCACCGCGTGGATGAAGTAGCCGTCCAGGTACGTCCCCAGGTCGTGATCGCCCTCCGCCGCCTCCGGCCTACCCCAGTCGAACAGGAACACGTCGAACCCCTCGGCGACGAGCTTCTCCGCCCAGGAGTTTCCCGGAAAGAGATCGAAGATCGCCGAGTCACCAACCAGTCCGAGGAACAGCAGTAGCGGCGGCCCCTGCCGCACATCGTCGTTGCGGAAACGCCAGAGCTTCGCCTTGCCGAGCGACCACACCTCATCCTTGGGTGTACCGCCCACCATCGCCGGCGGGCGCCGGGCGATGAGATCGATACCGCGCCGGGCACGCAGCTGCGTACGCTCGACCTCACGGACGAGTCCGCGCGCGACGTCCCATACCGGGGTGATCGGGCTCATCTAAGCCTCCGGATTCTCGGGCGACGTGGACTTCCCCTGCGGCAGCGCGGCCCCCGCGCTCCCTTCGAGCTCAGCATCCTCGGTCTCGACCTGCTCTCGACGCAGCGCGAGCAGATCCCGCTGCACATCGGTCAGGTCCTTGCGCAGATCCCGCACCTCCGAGTGGGAGGGGATTCCCACGAGATGCAGGCCGAAGCCGACCACGGCCTCGACCGGCGCCAGCACAGCGCTCTTCACGCGCCCCACCTTCAGGGACAACACTTGAAAGTCCGCAGAGCTGGTCGCGTTTCCGAGCGGCTCGCCGATCCGTCGCTCGACACCGTCGAACGCCTTCCGCCACAGTGGGGACTCCTCAGCCATGTCAGTGCCTTCCCGCCGCCGGCATCGGGTAGCGCTTGCGCACCAACGCACTGGTGACCGCCGTGTAGTGGGCGCTCCACGGCGCCGACCGGACCATGCCCTCCATGGACACCCGGTCCACCGTTCTCGCCGTCTGCCAGGCCTCCGACTTCTCAGGCGTCTCCGCACCGAGGAACTCGGCTATCGCATGTGCGGCTCCGGACCCTGAATCCTGCAGCAGGTAGTGCCCCCAGCGGTCGAACGTGAGCAGCTTCGCGTTCGGCAGGTAGCCGGCGATGATCCCGGCGTTGGCCATCGGGATGATTCGGTCGTCACTGCCCGTGACGACGAGAGTCGGGTGCTGCACCGAGGACAGCCAGGGCAGGCTGTTGAACCGGGACATGGCCATCATCTGCAGCGTGTACCCGCGCATCGTCGGCGCTGCGCCGTTGTGCCAGTTGACCATTCTCTGGTGAAGCGACGAACTGTCGCGCTCCGCGGGTGCGAGGTTCACCATCCGCATGGTCGCGCGATATGCGGACTTCGAATAATGCCGCGCAGGCGTCATCACCGCCATGAGTGCGAGCATCGACCCGGGAACGGCGCCCGACCCGCAGGTGGAGCTGACGATGACGAGGCGGCGCACCCGATCCGGCGCCTGATGCGCAAGCTGCTGCGCGACCGCCCCACCGAGGGAGTATCCGAGAACGTCAGCTGATTCGTGCCCACATGACACCAGGACCTGCTCTGCAACCGCAGCGACGTGCGCGAGAGTGTATGGAAGGTACGGCGCCTCGGACTTCCCGGCACCGGGAGCATCGAACGTGATCACCTGGAAACCATCGAAGTTCGGCAGCGCCTGGTCCCACATCGACACGTTGGCACCGAGCCCGTTGATCAGCAGCAGCGGCGCGCCGTCACCGTGCACCTGCACGCGTACCTTCCGGCCCGAGATGTCTAAGTACTTCTCTTCCACCGTCGTCGTCTCCGTCATCATTGCGCCACCTCGTTCAGCCCCAGGAGCGCGGAGCGCGCCTGGTTCGCGTCCACCCGATGGGTGAGAATCATCAGGTCGCGGTACTCGCTGCTACCGTCACGCACGAAGTCGGCGAGCAACGCCTCGGGCTCGAAGCCGAGGTCCTGGAACATCGTGACCAGAGCCTCTTGCTCGGCGATCAGCTCGACGAAGACGTGCGAGCACCCGGCTTGAACCGCTTCCACGAGCGCCGCGCGTGCGAGAGTCCGCCCGACGCCACGACCACGGAAGTCGAAGCCGACCACCAAACGGATCTCCGCCACGTGCGACGACCACCCCGCGCCCACGTACACCCCCGCCAACGCCGCGATCGCACCGCCGCCGTCGACGACGACGAGCCGCCGAGTCCCCGCGTCTCGACGGAACTCGACGAGGGCAGCCACCGGGTCGGTCAGGTCCTCCTTGAGAAACCGACGCTCCCCTCAGGGATCTGCTCGATGAAGCGCACGAACGCCGAGGGGTCGGCCTCGGACAGGGGGCGCAATTCCCACACACCCTGCGACTCTGTACCGGAATCTGTCATGAGGCCATATTAGTCTAACAATAGCGATACAGATCGTTTTTGATCTAATCGTATTTGTCGGACGAATAGCGATCAGCAGCGCCCTTCAGCAGGTCACTGATCTCGGACGACGGCCGCCGCACCTCGCGACAGGCTGTACCGCTCCATCACGTCCAGCACGCTGCTGCGCACCTCGGGTCGCCTGAGCACGTCGATGTTCGCCGCGAGGCTCTCGTCGAGCGCCGCGTCGAGCTCGGCACTCGCCGCTGCCCGCGCGATCCGCTTGGCGTGCGCGTACGTCGCCTTCGGCCCGTGGGTCATCCCCCGTGCCACCTCGGCGGCGCGCGAGGCGAGTTCATCGTTCGCACAGACCTCGCTCACCATGCCCGCGGCCAGCGCCTCGTTCGCGTCGATGAAGGCACCCGTGGCGATCATGTGCGATCCCTTCGCCAGACCGACCAGCTTCGGCAGCAGGTAGGCCCCGCCCGCTACCGGGATCATGCCCAGATTCACGTAACTCTCCGCGAACCTGGCGGAGGATGCCGCGAGGCGCACATCGCACGAGAGACCGAAGTCGAGCCCACCCGCGGTCGCCGAACCGTTGTACGCCGCGACCACCGGCACCGGGGCGTTCCACAGCAACCGGACGGTGCGCTGCACCGCCGGCATCCACGTCTCCCCCAGGTAGTCCATCAGGCCATCGGCACCGTCGGCCGACCACACCGCGTACATGTCCTGCACGTCCGCGCCCGCGCAGAAGACCTTGCCGGTACCGGTGAGCACGACGGCGCCCACCTCGTCGGTCTCGGCGAGACTCGCGATCGTGTCCCCCATCCGCGTGACCACATCGGGGGTCACTGAATTGCCGCGGTCCGGTCGGTTGAGCCGGACGGTACCGACACCGTCGGTGATGTCGACGACGATGTCGGCGGTCTCGCTAGTCGCCTCGGTCACTTCACTTCTCCAGTTTCGTCACGTTACGGGGCACGACGGTCACGTCCGCGACCCAGGACCGCACCAAGCGTTTGATGTCGCCCCTGGCGATCTTCGACGCCTTGGAGGCACGGGGAATCGGATCGGTCGACACGTAGATGTGGCCGGGCCGCTTGAACCCCGCGAGATTCTCGCGGAGGACGCCGTCCAGGTCCTTGCTGAGGTCCGACCAGATCGCGTCGACGTGCACGTAGGCCGCGGGCGTCTCGCCCCACTTCGCGTCGGGTACGCCGACGACGACCGCTTCGCGGACCATCGGGTGCTGCTCCAGGGCGCGCTCGATCTCCACGGGCTGAATGTTGGTTCCGCCGGTGATGATCGCCTCGCTGGCGCGGCCCACGATGAAAATGCGTCCCTGCTCGTCGAATCGGCCGAGGTCCGAGGTCCGCCACCAGCCGTCGGGCAGGGTTCGGTCCGAGTGCTCCGCCTCGCCGCCCAGCAGGGTCGGCGCGACACTGGGCGTTCGGATTGCCAGCTCACCATCGACGCCCGGCTCCGGCCGGTCCAGGACGGCACCGTCGGTGTAGATGCCGAACTCCACGCCCGGAACAGGGCGGCCGATCGACGACCACAACGTGCTGTCCCGCATCTCGGCGCGTGTCAGTAGCGTCGTCGACGCCGGCGCCTCGGTCTGGCCCCAGCAGTTGATCATCGCATCGGTGTACTGCGTGAGCACCTCGAGCGCGGGCAGCGCCGCCGGCTCACCGGCCAGCATGAGGCAACCGAGCGAAGAGGTCCGCAGTCGGTCCAGTCCGTCGACCTCGGCCAGCCGACGCAACATGGTCGGCACGGCGAACATCCACGTGATCCCACGGTTGACGATGACGTCGAGCATCCGCTCGGGATCGAACTTGGACATGATCACGTTGGTGCCGCCACACAGCAGCGTCGGCAGCACACTCCACCCGCCGGCGTAGACCAGCGGGGCGACCTGCAGTGTCCGCGGCGACGCGGTCGGTGCGCTGGTGCTCATCACCCAGGTGTTGCCCAGGATCGCGGCACGCGCGCCGCGGTGGGTGATCGGAATCCCCTTCGGCTTTCCGGTCGATCCCGAACTGAAGCGGATGTGGTAGTAGTCGTCCGGTCCGGTGGCCACCTGCACGGAAGCCGGCGCCCCGCCGGCGACCAGTCGATCGAACGGTGTCCACCCGTCCCGGGCACCGATGACGACGCGATGCACCTCGGAGCCCTCGAGCACACCGTCGAGAACTTCGGCGGACGACGGATCGGCGACCACGAGGCCGACCTCCGCAAGGTCGACACATCGCCGGAGCTCGTTCGGAGCGAACCGGTTGTTCAGCGGAACCTTGACCAAACCCGCCTTCAAGAGGGCGAATTCCAGGATCACGTATTCGATGTGATTCTGCGAGACCCAGGCGACTCGGCCACCCGGCTTCAGACCGAGCCCGAGGAAGGCATTGGCGAGCCGGTTCGACGCCTCGATCAGCTGGTCGATCGTCAGCGTCCGGGTACCGTCGACGTCCTCTACGGCGACCTCGTGACCGAGCCGGCGCTGCACTTGGCTCATCAGCTGCACAACGGTCTGCGCGACCGCTGAGGAATCCGCACTCATATCGTCATTCCTGCCCGTACCCGATGGGCATGGTCGCCACCGACAGGCCACCGTCGACGATGATGGTCTGCCCGTTGATCGACCTGCTCGCCGGCGAACAGAGGAACGCCATCACGTCGGCGACCTCGGCGGGGTGGGGTACGCCCCGGACGGGGTGAGCGCCAACCAGCGCTTCTCGTACTCCTCCCAGGAGCCGGTTCCGGACGCGGCGTAGAGCCGGAAGGAGTCGGTGTCGATCGCGCCGGGGCAAATACCGACCGCCGTCACGCCGTCGGCGGCGAGCTCGACGGCCAGGTTGCGAACCAGGGACTCCATGGCCGCCTTCGATGCTCCGAGCAGGCCGTGGAGCGGCAGCGCACGGAAGCTGTCCCACCCACTCACCGCGAGCACCCGACCACCGTTCTGCATGTGCGGCAGAGAGAACCGCACCAGGTCGAGGAATCCCTGGATGGTGATGCCCATCGTCTTCTCGATGTGGTGCGAGCGGATGTCCATCAACGGCTTGAACGCGCTGGCGGCCGCGTTCGCCACCACCACATCGAGGCGTCCGAAGCGCTCGACCGCAGCCGCGACCATCGCCTCGACCTCGTCGGTCACCGAGACGTCCGCCTTGACCGCCAGCGGGGTGCCGCCGGCCGCCTCGATCTGCGTTACGGTGGCCTTGGCCGACTCCTCGTCGCGGCGGTAGTTGACCACGATGTTCGCGCCCCGTGCGGCCAGCTTCAGCGCGAGCTGCTGCCCCATTCCGCGGGAACCGCCGGTAATGAGGACAGTCTTTCCTTGCATGTCCATGGATGCCTCTCGGTGAGTTCGATGTCGAGCGCGGGTGCGCTGATGGAAGTCTTCGGGCTACGAACCCATGGTCAGGCCGCCGCCAACGCACAGCGTCTGACCGGTGATGTAACTGGCGCCGTCGCCGGCCAGGAAGGCGATCGCAGTGGCGATCTCAGCGGGCTCCCCCAGACGCCGCAGGGGCACACCGCGCAAGATGCTCTGCAGTACGGCGCCACTGTCACCCTGCGCGTCGTCGCCACCGGTGATGCCCTGCTCCACGAGCAGAGGAGTTGACGTAATGCCGGGCGCGACGGCGTTCACCCGGATGCCGTATCGCGCCCACTCGCGCGCGAGGGATTTGACGAGACCGATGACGCCGGCCTTCGCTGCGGAGTACACCGCCTCGCCGGACGTGCCCACCGTGCCGGCCTCCGACGAGGTCAGCACGACGGTGCCGCCGCGCTCCTTCATCGCGCGAGCCGCAGCGGCTGACAGGTAGATCGCCGACATCAGGTTCACGTCGACGATCCGCCGCCAGTAATCAGGTGTCTCGTCCAGGAACTTGGTGATCGCCGTCCACCCCACGGTGGAGACCACGGAGTCGAGGTGCCCCGCCTCCGCGACGGCGGCGGCGACCATCCGGTCGCAGTCGTCCGGCACAGTCGCGTTGAACGATTCGCCCAGTGCGACGACGTTCTCATGCTCACCCGCCACCGTCGCTGCTGCCTCGGCGTTGAGGTCCGCCACGACCACCCGAACGCCGGACTGCGCGAGTTCCAGCGCAGTCGCGCGTCCGATGCCGGATCCGGCGCCGACCACCAGTGCCGTGCGAGTCTCGGTGCTACTTGCCATGGGTTCTTGACTCCTCAATGTCGAAGGCCGGTACGGGGCGCGATGTTCTGCGCCCCGTCCCCAGCATGTGCAAAAAAGCTATCAGGAAAATCAATTGTCCGACCTTTAATCAGAGGAGTTCGTCATGCGCCCAGCTGATGGCCTCGACAACGGGCACCAGGCCCAGGTTCGTGCCCAACATCAGGAAAACGACCTGCTCGATCTCCTCGACCGTGGCACCGGCGTCCCGTGCCCGGTTGGTGTGGACGCGGAAGCCACCCTCATTCCGCGTCACCGCGAAGCCGGCCAGCAGGATCAGCTCGCGCTGCTTGGCATCCAGGGGGCCGTGCGCATCCTGGGCGACGCGGACGGCGCGGAAGGCATCCGCCAGCGCAGGGGAAACGTCCCGCAGATGATCGACGTTCGAGCGGAAGCTCTCGTGCTTGCTCAGCGGGTAGTCGGGGTTGATCGCATCGATCTTCGCCATGATTGTCGGCCCTTCTCAGTCGGTTGTGGTTTCGCCGGCGAGGCGCCCCAGCGCGGGGATCCGGTAGCGTTCGGCGTATTCGGCGCCGGCCTGCCGGATCGACGATTCGGGTGCGCGCGCGTAGAGCCGTCGACGGCTCACGAACGAGCCCGACTGGCGCCGTACGCGCACCGCCGCTTCGACGGCTGCAACGAGGGAGACCGTGCCGTCCAGGAGGGGCGCACCGTCGACCTCGCGGATGTCGAGCATGTTGAGGAACGCCGTGAGGCGTCCTCCCGCGGGGATCACGACCTCGGCGCCCTTGTCGAGCGACGCCCGCGCGGCTGCGGTGAACGCATCGACGGCAGCCTGTCGCTTGTCCGGATCGGAGTAGGCGGCGTCCAGCTCGTGGGGGGTCAAGCCCATGCACTCGATGCTCGCGAGACGCTCCCGCAGTCCGTACTTGGCGACGTTCTCCTCGAACCGGCCGCCGAAGTACGGGTTCACCCCGACCAGCGAGAACTGGCTGCCCATCATGCACGAGGTGAGCATCGACGTCTCCCCCAGCCCGAGCACGGGGATGTCGACCATCGAGCGCACCTCGCGCAGTGCGGGATCGAGGATGTTTCCGATCGCGACGGCGTCGAAACCGTCCTCCTGAGCGCTGATCGCGGAATCCATGATCGATACCCAGTCGAGCACCTCGAAGAAGCGGAAGCTGTCGATGCGCCCGACTCGGGTGCCGCGCAGCTCCACCTCTGTGTCCGGAGACTTCACCTGGTCGATGTACGAACGCAGGTAGGGGAAGTAGTTCGGCGAGTACTCCTCGCGCGACATGCTCAAGTACAGGATCTTCATCGATGTCATTCCACTCGCTCGAAAACGGCGGCGAGGCCCTGTCCCCCACCGATACACATGGTTTCCAGTCCGTATCGCGAACCACGGCGGTCCATCTCTCGCAGCAGATTCGCCATAATCCTGCCACCGGTCGCACCGATCGGATGCCCCAGGGAGATACCCGAACCGTTCACATTGACCCGCTCCAGATCGCCCTCGCTGAGCCCCCACCCCTTGAAGCAACCCAGCACCTGCGCCGCGAACGCCTCGTTCAGCTCGATGAGGTCCATGTCCGCCCAGGTCAACGATGCGCGTTCCAGGGCGCGCTCGGCAGCGGGGACCGGACCGATCCCCATCATCTTCGGCTCGACACCCGCGGCGGACCAGCTCACGAGACGCGCGCACGGCCGTAGCCCCAGCTGCTCCGCCTTGGCCGGAGTGGTGACGATCGCGACGGCGGCGGCGTCGTTCTGGCCGCTCGAGTTGCCCGCGGTGACCGTCGCATCGTCGCGGCTACCCGCCATGATCGGCTTGAGCCGCGCCAGCGACTCGACGGTGGTGTCCGGTCGCGGGTGCTCGTCGCGGGTGACGACGGTCGGCTCGCCCTTGCGCTGCGGCACGGACACGGGGATCGTCTCAGCATCGAACAGCCCGGCCGCCATCGCGGCACCGGCACGCCGCTGCGAGCGCGCGGCCCACTCGTCCTGCTGCTCGCGGGTGATGCCGTACTCGCGGCCCACGTTCTCCGCGGTCTCGATCATCCCGCCCTCGACGGGGTAGCGCCATCCGCCCGAGTTCCGGCGGGGCGCCGCGAGCCGGTCGAGCAGCGTCGGCTGGCCACCGTTGTTCCACCGCCCGTTGGGGATGTAGTACTCCGCCTGGCTCATGCTTTCAGCGCCACCGGCGAGGACCAGGTCCGAGCCGCCCGTGGCCACCTGCATGCACGCGTAGAGGACGGCTTGCAGACCCGAACCGCACCGGCGATCGAGCTGGAGGCCCGGGACCGTCACATCAAGGCCCGCGTCCAACGCCGCGATGCGGCCGATGGCCGCCGCCTCGCCGTTGGCGTATCCCTGGCCGAAGATGACGTCATCGACGTCGGCGGCAGTGATTCCGGTGCGCTCGACGAGGCCGGAGATCACCGTGGAGGCGAGCGCGGTGACGGCGACGTTCTTGAAGATCCCGCCGTACCGGCCCACCGGTGTCCGGACCGGCTCGCAGATGACGGCGTCGGTCATGATGTTCGCCATCGCCTAAACGCTCGACTCTCCGCCGTCGACGGCGATCGTCTGGCCGGTCAAGAAGTCCGGGGCGGTCAAGGCGAGGTAGGTCACCACGTTCGCCAGCTCCTCTGGAGTGCCCATGCGGTAGGCAGGAATGCCGCGCAACACCTTCTTGTACGCCTTCTCATCCGCGCGCATCTCGGCGTTGATGTCGGTGGCGATGTAGCCCGGAGCTACCGCGTTCATCTGCGCGCCGAACCGAGCCCACTCGGCGGCCACGGATCGGGTGAAATTGATGACGGCACCCTTGGAAGCGCAGTAGGCGGAGAAGCCCGGCCGGCCCACGAGACCGAACACCGAGGCGATGTTGATCGCCCGGCCCTTGCCGGCCTCCTGGAAGCGGCGGCCCGCCTCTCTGCTGCACAGGAACAGCCCGCGAACGTTCGTGTTGAAGATCCGATCCCACTCCGCCTCGTCGAGGTCCACCATGTTGGTCTGAGTGGCGATCCCGGCGTTGTTCACCAGCACATCGAGACGACCGAACGCCTCCTCGGTCTCGTCGAACAGGCCCGCGATCGAGACGGGATCCATCACGTCCGTGGGACGAACGAGCGCGGTCCCGCCCTCTGCCTCGATCGTGTCCCGCACGCTCTCGAGAGCCGGGACCGTCCGGCCGGAGAGAACGACCCGGGCACCTTCCTTGGCGAGCGAACGCGCGACGTACTCGCCGATACCGCGTCCGGCCCCTGTGACGACTACCACTGGATTAGACATGCATGTAATATGTCTGACAGCTGGCCTCTTAGTCAAGCTTCACCCCAAAGGAGTTCCCGATCATCATGAGACGTCTCGTTCGCACCGAAGGCCTGACCGCAGAGCAGGAGGAGATCCTCGCCGTCGTCCGGCAGTTCGTCGAGAAGAAGATCATCCCGGTCGCGACGGAGCTCGAGCACGCGGACGAGTACCCGACGGAGATCGTCGAGGGCCTGAAGGAACTAGGCATCTTCGGACTGATGATCCCGGAGGAGTACGGCGGCCTGGGCGAGTCGCTCCTCACCTACGCCCTGGTGGTGGAGGAGATCGCCCGCGGCTGGATGAGCGTCTCCGGCGTGATCAACACGCACTTCATCGTGGCCCACATGATCAAGCAGCACGGTACCGACGAGCAGAAGCGGAAGTACCTGCCGCGCATGTCGACCGGGGAGGTTCGCGGAGCCTTCTCGATGTCCGAGCCCGGTCTGGGGTCCGACGTCTCGGCGATCACCACGAAGGCCACGAAGAGCGGTGACGGCTACGAGATCACCGGCCAGAAGATGTGGCTGACCAACGGCGGCTCCTCGACTCTCGTGGCAGTTCTCTGCAAGACCGACGAGGGCTCCGACTCGGTCTACAAGAACATGACCACGTTCCTGGTCGAGAAGGAGTCCGGTTTCGGTGAGACCGCGCAGGGGGTCACGATCCCCGGGAAGATCGAGAAGATGGGGTACAAGGGCATCGACACCACGGAGATGATCCTCGACCGCCATCGAACTTCGGTGGATCAGATCCTCGGTGGCGTTCCCGGCCTTGGCTTCTACCAGATGATGGACGGCGTCGAGGTGGGCCGCGTGAACGTCGGCGCCCGCGCGGTGGGGATCGCGAACCGGGCCTTCGAACTCGGCATCCAGTACGCCCAGCAGCGTGAGACCTTCGGCAAGCCGATCGCGCAGCACCAGGCGATCCTGTTCCGCATCGCCGAGATGGCGACCAAAGTGGAGACGGCTCACGCGATGGTCGTGCGCGCGGCGCGTCTCAAGGACGCGGGCGAACGTATGGACGTCGAGGCGGGCATGGCGAAGATGGTCGCCAGCGAGTACTGCAACGAGGTCGTCCAGGACTCCTTCCGGATCCACGGCGGGTACGGCTACTCCAAGGAGTACGAGATCGAACGCCTCTATCGTGAGGCCGCCTTCATGCTGATCGGTGAAGGTACCTCCGACATCCAGAAAATGATCATCGGCCGCTCGTTGCTCAAGGACTACCGGATCTAACCAAGGAGAAACCATGCAGTACAACAGGCTCGGCAGAACCGGGGTCAAAGTCAGCCGGATCGGACTGGGGGCGTTGAACTTCGGCTTCGTCACCGATCAGGAGGCGAGCTTCGAGATTCTCAACTACGCGGTCGAGAACGGGATCAACCTCGTGGACACCGCCAACGTCTACGGCGGACCACAAACACCCGACATGGAGAAGGGCTTCGGTACCTCCGAGGAGATCATCGGCCGCTGGCTCGCCGAGGATCCGACCCGACGCGACCGCATCGTGCTGACCTCGAAGGTGTACCAGCCGATGGAGACCGGCCCGAACGACCGGGGCCTCTCGGCGTACCACATCCGCCGAGCCTGCGAGGCGAGCCTTCGGCGCCTGCAGACCGACCACATCGACCTTTACCAGATGCACCACGTGGACCGGAACGTTCCGTGGGAGGAGACATGGCAGGCCTTCGAACAGCTGATCCGCGAGGGCAAGATCAGCTACGTCGGCAGCAGCAACTTCGCGGGCTGGGACATCGCGACGGCGCAGACCATCGCGAACTCCCGCGGCTTCCTGGGGCTCGCCTCCGAGCAGAGTCTGTACAACCTCACCGAGCGCACGATCGAGCTCGAGGTCATCCCGGCGTTGCGGCACTACGGGATCGGACTCATCCCCTGGAGTTCACTCGGTCGCGGGTTGCTCGGTGGCGTCCTCGAGAACACCGGTACCGGCCGGCGTAGCAGGCCCGAAATGCAGGCACGGATCGAGGCGATCCGCCCCCAGCTCGAGGCGTACGAGTCTCTCTGCAAGGAGGTCGGGGCTCCGCCCGCACACGTCGCGCAGGCCTGGCTACTCGCGAATCCTGTTGTGAGTACCATCATCTGCGGACCGCGGACCTGCGAGCAGCTGGCGGACAGCGCGAAGACTCTCGATGTCACCCTGTCGCCGGAAGTCCTCGCACGACTCGACGAGATCTGGCCGGGCCCCGGCGGCGAGGCGCCCGCCGCCTACGCCTGGTAGCGTCCGCCCCAGAAACGAGGTCATCCCCGGAAACCGATCGGTTTCCGGGGATGATTTCGTCTCACGTCCGTATTCGGGTTATGAGAGGGAACCCGCGAACTCCGGCGGCAGGCCGATCGAGCGCAGCTCGGTGTACGCGTCGAGCCCCTCGGCGCCGTTCTCTCGGCCGATGCCGCTTTGCTTGAACCCACCGAACGGGGCCTGCATACCGATCGGGCTACCGTTCAGCTCCACCACGCCCGTCCGGATCCGCTTGGCGACCTCGAGGCCGTGCGCCAGATCAGCGGTGAACACTGCGCCGTTCAACCCGTACGACGAATCGTTCGCGATGGCGACGGCGTGGTCCTCGTCGCGATAGGTCATCACCGCGACGACCGGACCGAAGATCTCCTCCTGGGCGATCGTCGCATTCGGGTCGACTCCGGTGAAGACCGTGGGCTCGACGTACCAGCCTCTGTCGATCTCGGCCGGACGTCCGCCACCCTTGACCAGGGTGCCACCCTCCTCACGGCCGAGTCGGATGTAGCGCTCGACGGTGTCTCGGTGTCGCTCACTGAAAAGCGGCCCGATCTGGGTGGCGTCGTCGTGCGGGTCACCGATCGGCATGGTGTCGACCATCGCATTCAAGCGCTCCACGAAGTCCGCCTCCATCGACGCCGGAACCAGAATCCTGGTCTTGAGCGTGCAGACCTGACCGTTGTTGCGGAACGCACCCATCCGGAGAGATTCGACCGCTTCGTCCAGATCCGCGTCGTCGAGCACGATCGCAGCCGACTTCCCGCCCAGCTCCAGGGTGACTCGACGGATGTCCGAACCGCAGAGCGAGGCGATCCGGCTTCCGGCACCGGTGGAGCCGGTAAAGGTCACCTTGTCGACACCGCGGTGACTCACCAAGTGCTCCGCAGCCGCACGTTCGGCCGGCACGATGTTGATCACGCCCGGCGGGAAGCCGGCCTCGTCGATCAGCTCCGCCAGCAAGTACGCGTCCAGCGTGGTCTGCGGTGCGGGCTTGAGCACGAAGGTGCAACCGGCGAGCACAGCAGGGACGATCTTCTGCATGCTGATGCCCATCGGAACGTTCCAGGGAACGACCGCGGCGACGACGCCGACCGGCTCCCGGGTGACCAGAGCGCTTCCGGTCGCCGTCCTGCGCACCTCGCGGAACCGGTACTCCCCGATGAACTCGGAGTATGCATCGATCACCCGCAGCGGGTTCGCGGCCTGAACCGTCCGAGACTGCGTAATCGGGCAACCCATCTCGGTCGTGATCAGCGTGGCGATTCGCTCCTGGTTCTGCTGGAGGAGCTCTCGGAGCCTCGCGACGACGGCGACTCGCTCTTCGAGCGGCGTCGTCGGCCACGGGCCCGTGTCGAACGCGCGACGGGCCGCCGCGACGGCCACGTCGATGTCCGCCGCCGAGGCGGACGCGACCTCCGCCAGCAGCTCCTCGGTCAGCGGAGAAACGATCGGGATGCTCTCACCGGTCGCCCGGACCCATCCCCCGTCGACGTAGATGCTTCCGTGTCGGTGTTCCACCAGCATGAGTACTCCTTATCCGTACGGGACGGGGTCATTGCAGGCGACCAGACGCGGCGCCCGTCGTTCCAAGCGGCCGTCGCCTCGCACCACCCGAAGGCGCCGACCCTAGCCACATCTTACACTGGAGAATAAGTAAGATAGTTGACAGTCGGATAGCTGCTTGGTTTGATTGCAGTGTCGGCCATCACACCATTGGAGATGTGACGCGCCCGGCTCACGCGCCTCACCATGACGCCCGAGCCGCGTCGGACCGGCACCGTACTGCGTAGGCCACGGATCAAACGAGGCAGAGGGAGACGAACAGTGTCAACGAAGGAAACGGTTCTCGTCACGGGAGGCTCCGGGTTCATCGGATCACGCGTCGTCGAACGCCTGAGCGCGACAGGCCGGTACCACGTGCTCGCCGCCGACGCCGTGCGCACCGAGCGCTCGGCCGCACTGGATTCCCTCCCGGACGTCGAGTTCTGTGAAATCGATCTCCGGAACAGCGAGGCGGTCGACGCCCTCGTCGCGCGCACCCACCACATAATCCACCTCGCCGCGATCCGGGCGGTGGCAGGTGCCGGAAACCCTCGTGCCGCTTTCGAGGTCAACGTCATCGCCACCTACGACCTCATGGACGCCGCGAAGCGACACGGAGTCCGTCGCATCGTCTACGGCTCGTCGCACAGCGTCTACGGCTCGTTCGCCACGTTCCGTCCGTTCCGGCACCGGGAGGACGAGACGGCGGACGGACGTGGCATCGGTATGTACGGCGCGAGCAAGCTCGCGGTGGAGGCCTACCTCGAGGCCCACGCGAACGGCGGCGGTGCCGAGTTCCTCTCCCTGCGTCTGGGCACGATCTACGGGCCCGGCGTCAATCGCGACAACTCGCTCGGCGGCATGATGATGGACGTCATCGATGCGGTGCGCAGTGGCCGGCAGGCCGTGGTGCGGTGGGCGCCGGACGCCCTGCACGACCTGGTCTACGTCGACGACGCAGCGACCGCGATCGCGGATGCGATCACCGTCCCGGCGACCGAGAAGGCGGTCAACATCGTCGGCGAGCCGATCAACACCACTGATCTCTTCGAGCGACTGATCGAACTCACGGGCGCCGAGAATCCCTCCGTCGAGTGGACGTCGGAACTGGTCCGGTACCAGCAGGTGTGCCGGGACCGCATGCTTGCCATGGGCTTCGGCCCGTCGCTCAGCACCCCCATCGATGCGGGCCTCCAGGCGTTCATCGACTGGCACCTCGCCGGCTCGGCCGCGCGCGCCTGAACCGGCACCCATCGCCGGGCGTCTCGGCGATCAGTTCCCACATCGACACAGGAGATACATCAGTGACTGAGAAGATCGGCTTCATCGGTACCGGTTCCATGGGCTCCGCCATCGCGAGCCGCCTCGTGAGCGACTACGACCTGTACGTCAACGATCGCAACAGGAGTTCTACGGACGGCCTCGTCGGGATGGGCGCGACCTTCGCACCCGCCGTCGAGATCGCCGGGCAGTGCCGGTTCGTCTTCCTGTGTCTGCCGGCACCGGTGCACGTCATGGGTCTCCTGTTCGGGGACGACGGTATCGCCGATGCATTCGAGCCCGGGACCGTGGTCATCGACATCACCACGGGCACGCCGACCAGCGATGCGGAGATCGTGGCGGGCCTGGCTGAGCGCGGCGTGAAGTTCCTCGACTCGCCGATCGGCGGCGGCGTGCGCCGGGCCGCGGACGGTACATCGACCCTGATGGTCGGCGGGGACGCGGCCGTCTTCGATTCGGCACTGCGTATCCTGAACACCGTCACCCCCAACGTCTTTCGCGTGGGACCGTCCGGAGCCGGACACGCGATGAAGCTCGTGAACAACCTGCTCAACTCCTGCAACCGTTTCGCGGCGCTGGAGTGCATTCGGCTCGGCCAGGCCGCCGGCATGGACCAGGACACCATCGTGGAGGTCCTCAACTCATCGACCGGACGCAACTACACGACCGAGTACACATTCCCGACGCTGCTCAGTGGTGAGACGTACAAGAAGCAGGGCTTCACGCTCGAGTTGATGGTCAAGGACGTCCACCTGGCGAACGAGCTCGCCGACGCCTACGAGCATGCCACTCCGATCGGCCACCTGGTCGAAGAGCTGACGCAGCAGGCGATCAACCGGTTCGGCCCGGACGCGGATCAGAGTCAACTCATGGCCGAGTGGTATCCACAGCGCTGACGGGTCGAGCATCCCTCCCGCCCCGCCCCGCCCCGCCCCGCCCGTCGCCTGGAGCCCCCATGAATGAACTCGCCGAAGAGGCGAAAGCCCTCAACGCCCGTGCAGCAGCGCTGCCTCCGATCTACACGTTGCCGCTCGATCAAGCGCGTGCGCGAATGCGCGAAAGCCTGATGGAGGAGCCGCGGCCGAGCCAATTGATCGTCACCGACTTCGCAGTGGCGACGACGGACGACCAGGTATTGGTGCGGTCTTACCACCCCGCACCGGGATCCACTAAGCCGGTGCTCGTGTTCTTCCACGGCGGTGGCTGGGTGTTCAACGATATCGACACGCACGACACGCTCTGCCGGATCGTCGCGGAGGTATCCGACTGCCTGGTGCTCTCGGTGGACTACCACCTGAGCCCGGAACACCGCTACCCCACGGCGATCAACGAGGGTCGTGACGTGGTCGACTGGGTCGTGGCGAACGCGTCCTCGATCGACGCGGATCCTGCCGCGATCGCGCTCGGGGGCGACAGCGCCGGCGGACAGATAGCGATCGCGTTGACGAAACGGCTCCGGGATGAAGGCGGCCCGGCGATCAGGGCGCAGTTTCTGTTGTACCCGGTGCTCGACTACTGGGACCCGGGTACGCCGTCGTACGACGAGCGGGGCGCCGGATTCGCGGTGACGCTCGAGTTCATGCAATGGATCTGGGACGCGTATCTGCCCAGCGACTGGGAACGGCAGGATCCCTATCTCTTCCCGCTGCGAGGAGAGCTCAGCGGCCTCCCGCCCACCGTGATCTGCGTCGCTGAGTACGACGTACTCCGCGACGAGGGGTTCGAGTTCGCGGAGCGACTACGAGCATCCGGAGTACCGGTCGAGTTGATCCACGCGGCCGATCAGATGCACGGCTTCGCGAACCACACGTCGAGGATCGCGAGTGCCGCAGCGCTGATCCGCGAGACCGCCGAGCGGTTCAAGAACATGCTTGGCTGAGCCGCACCTCTTCCGGACCGATTCTCACTCATCACCCACGACATGACATATAGGAGAATTCAATGCTCACAGTGATCCGAGGCGCCAATAGCGAACCCTCGGCCCTGGCGGACGGCACCTTTACCGGTGAGGCGTGGCGCGACATGCTGATGGCACCCACCGACGGGGTCGCGGTCGGCAACAACTTCTTCGCGCCATGCGCGCGGACGTACTGGCATTCACACGTCGGCGGACAGCTACTCATCGTCCTCGCCGGCGAGGGCCACGTCTCGGACGAGAACGGTGTCGTGACCGTTCGTGCCGGTGACATGATCTGGACCCCTCCGGGCGTCCGGCACTGGCACGGGGCCGCGAACGATCGATACATGCTCCACACGTCTGTCACGCTCGGCGCGACGAACTGGGAAGAGGCAGTGAGCGACCTTCAGTACGAAGCCGCTCGCGCCTGACGAGCGGAGGCCCGATCGCGGCGACCGACCGGACGCCGCACGAAGCGCGCGGCGGCCGCCCGCGCATCGAGGAGGAAACGACGATGTCCGACAACGACGAACCGAAGCTCGCCCGGGTGGTGGTGACCGGCATCACTCAGGATGGCCGGTCGACGATCACAAGCGATGGTCCGGCCACGCCGTGGGTCCGCAGGCCCACCGGAACCCTAGTCATGGAGCTGTGGCGCGCCGACACGCTGCCGATCTCGGTCGACGACGATTCCACCCTCGGCGACGAGGTCGTCCTCGCACCACCTGCACAGGGAGTCGCCGTGCGTACCACGGTCTTCCCACCGGACAGCTCGATCTCGCCGGAAGCCGCGGCGGCGTTCAAGGCCGCGATGAAGGACATCTATGGCGCCGGCAACGAGGGCACCGCAGACTCCGTGCCCGGGATGCACAGCACCGAGACGATCGATGTGATGACCGTCATCGAAGGAGAACTCTGGTGCGTCATGGAGGATGGAGAAACCGTGCTGCGCAAGGGTGACAGCATGGTCCAGCGTGGCACGCGCCATGCGTGGCAGAACCGCAGCGACGCGCCGACGACCGTCATGACGGTGATGCTCCCCGCTCATCGCCCGAACGGCTGATGAGCGTCGGCGCCCGGCGCCGACGAGCGATACCTCGAGCAGCAACCGGGACGCGGTGTACTCACCGCGTCCCGTTGTCGTCAGCACACCCGACCAGCAGTCCGATCAGTCACAGTTGAGGAGCACCATGACCAGTCCCGATCAGCCCCAGACCGATACACGTCCGAGCGGAGAGAAGCACCCCCTCGGGCAGGTCGCACCCGCGCTCATCGGTTTCACCGACGATGTCCTGTTCGGGCAAGTGTGGGAACGCGGAAACATCAGCCCCAAGGAGCGCAGTCTCGTCACGGTGGCGTGTCTCGTGACGAGCGGCAACGTCGACCAGCTCGACTACCACCTCCGCCGCGCGCAGAGCAACGGCGCGACCCAGGACGAGCTCGTCGAGGCGATCACCCATCTCGCCTTCTACGCCGGTTGGCCCAAGGCGATGGCCGCGATGGCCGCGGCGAAGCGCGTATTCGGCGAGTAGGCGAGTTCGGAGGACGGGACAATGGAATACACGCAACTGGGACGCAGCGGGGTGAAGGTCAGCCGACTGTGCCTGGGCACCTTGAACTTCGGATTCAACACCCCCGAGCCCGAATCGCACGCCGTGATGGATCACGCGCACGAACTGGGAATCAACTTCTTCGACACGTCGAACGTCTACGGTCAGTGGCCGGGCGAGCCGAGCAAATCCGCTACCGAGAAGATCATCGGTCGGTGGTTCGCCCAGGGCGGCGGCCGGCGCGAGCGCACGGTCCTCGGGACCAAGGTCTTCGAGCCGCTCAGCGACTGGCCGAACGACGGCCGCTTGAGCGCCCTTCACATCCGCCGCGCATGTGACGCTTCCCTTCAACGCCTCCAGACGGACTACATCGATATCTACCAGATGCACCACGTCGACCGGCTGACTCCGTGGGATGAGATCTGGGAGGCGATGTCCGCGCTGCGTTCGCAGGGCAAGATCCTGTACGTGGGATCGTCCAACTTCGCAGGTTGGCACCTCGCACAGGCGCAAGAGGCGGCGATCGCACGGTCGATGCTGGGCCTCGTCAGTGAGCAGTCGATCTACAACCTGGCGACGCGGGACATCGAACGCGAGGTCATTCCCGCCTGCGAGGCGTACGGCATCGGCGTGCTGGCATGGGCTCCGCTGCATCGCGGCCTGCTCGCCGGGGTACTGCACAGCGATGTCGCGGGTACGCGCTACAACGCGGAGCAGCTCGGCAAGCACCGACAACAACTCGAACGGTATGAGGACCTCTGCCGGGAGATCGGCTCGCCGCCCGCACAGGTGGCGCTCGCGTGGCTGCTCGCCCGGCCCGGGATCACGGGTCCCGTCGTCGGCCCGCGCACAAGAGAGGACCTCGACTCGTCTGCCGCAGCCACGCGAATCCGCCTCGATTCGGCTGCGATGGAACGGCTGGACAAGATCTTCCCCGGCTACCGTACGGCGCCGGAGGACTACGCTTGGTAGCCGTCCGGGCTACCTACACAGGTACAGATTCCCGCCCGATCCGCGTCGCGGATCGGGCGGGAATCGTCCCCGTCGGGACCCTTAGTTCTCGGGCAACCCCGCCGCCTCGTCAGCGAACCCGTAGACGGACTTGACCTCGAGGTATTCCTCGAGCCCGTACACACCCATCGAGCGACCGATTCCCGACTCCTTGTACCCACCCATCGGGGTAGACGGCACTGCGTTGGCGCCGTTATAGCAGATCCTGCCTGCGCGGATCCCCTTCGCGAACTCGTACCCGCGCTGACGATCCTCGCTGAACACGTAGCCACCGAGTCCGAAGATCGAGTCGTTGGCGATCTCGAGAGCCTCCTCCTCCGTCCGATACGGCATCACAACGAGGACCGGCCCGAAGATCTCCTCCTTGGCAAGGGTCATCTCCGGGGTGACGTCCGCGAGGACGGTCGGCTTGCAGAAATAGCCACGATCGAACCCCTCGATTCGACCGAGTCCACCGGTGACCAAACGGCCACCCTCGTTGAGGCCGATCTCGATGTGCCGCTGCACGCTTTCGTACTGTTGCGCGTGAACCATCGGGCCGTGCGTGGTGCTGGGGTCACGCGGGTCGCCGAACGTGGTGAGGTCGATGGCATCGACCAGGAACTTGAGGATGTCGTCCTGCTGACTCTCGTGTACGAGGAGCCGACTCGGAGCATGACAGGACTGCCCGGAGTTGGAGAATCCGCGCTGGATGTTGAAGTGCGCCGCCTTCTCCAGGTCCGCGTCCCGCAGCACGATGTTCGCGGACTTCCCACCCAGCTCGAGGCAGGTACGCTTAACGGTCTGGGCCGCTGCCTCGGCCACGCGGCGTCCGGCATCGGTGGAGCCCGTGAACGATACGAAGTCGACGTCCGGGTGGCGCGAGATCCGATCGCCCACCACGCTGCCCCGCCCGATGACGAGATTGAACACTCCGGGAGGCGTGCCCGCCTCATCCATGACCTCCGCGAGTGCAATAGCCGAGGCCGGCGATGCGTCCGCAGGCTTGAGCACCATCGTGCAGCCGGCGGCGATCGCGTAGATCACCTTGACCACGGACGTCTGGATGGGCCAGTTCCAGGGGGAGATCAGCCCACAGACGCCGATCGGTTCGCGGCGTACGATCGTATCCCCCATACGCCGCTCGAATGCGTAGTCGCGGATGACATCGCGCGCGATGGTCATGTGCCCGATAGACGATTTGACCTGCCCTGCGAACGAGACCGGAATGCCATCCTCGTACGCGAGAAGCTCAGGCAGTTCGCCCGTGCGACGTTCGTATGCGGCAATGATGCGATCGATCAGATCGATACGTTCCTCAACGCTCGTGCGGGAGAAGCTCGAGAAGGCCCGCTTGGCCGCGGCGACCGCGAGGTCGGCGTCCTCAATGCCGCCGCCGGTCGCCACCGTCGCCCACGGCTCTTCGGTCGCAGGATCGATCAGGGACGCGACCCCTCGGACGGCGCCACCCACTTGCCGTCGATGTAGAACTGCCCGTAATGCTTCATTGTCGCCTCCATATGCACTCACGCCCGCGTAACGGCAAGACAAATGTCAGACTATATCCTGCATGGGTATTCGGTCAACAGTGGCGCCGCTCCGTCGCGCTCGAGGAGGACTTCACCATCGAGCACTGCCGACGATCTCACCAGCCCCCATAGCCCGAGGTCAGCGCGAGTACGCAGTCGGGCCACGCATCCCGGACGTCCTTCAGCCCAATCGATAGAAGGCCCGCGCAGACCCACTGAACAATCGCGCCCGCTCGTAGGCGGACGCCGCGGACGCGAACTTCTTGTAGGCGTTCCACAGCACCCGATAGGTCGTCCCCATCTTGTCCACGGGAAAATTGCTCTCGAACATGCAGCGATCAGGCCCGAATGCCTCGACACACGCGTCCAGCCACGGGAACCAGGTGCGAGCCAAGTCGTCGGAGGTGGGCGGCGCCGGCGCGCGGACGTAGTCGATCGCAGCACCGCGCGCAAGGAGTCCACCGACCTTGCACCACACGTTCGGGCGTCTCGCTACCAGGTCGATCCCCGCACGCCACCGCTCGAAGTGACTCGACCGATGACGGGCATACGGTCCGTACCCCAGCGGCCCACCACAGTGGTCGACAACGATGTTGAGCTCGGGCACTGCATCCGCCAGTACGGCGACATCCGCGAGTTGGGGGTGGAACAGCCACGCATCGAGGGTCAGACCATTGCGAGCCAGCACCCGCGCAGCCTCGATCGTCCGCGACTCTCGCAACATCCCCGGACGCTCCCCCGTCTGGGTGTTGGCCACGTCCGGGCTCGAGTCCCAACCGGTGCTGAATCGTACTCCCCGGAACCTCCCGCGACCGGCCTCGATATGTCCGGCCAGCACGGGCTCGATCTCCGCGCCCAGACTTAGGTCCGCGTATCCGACGATACCCGCGGCAACCTTCGTAAGGCCGTGCTGGTCGGCCACCGACTCAGCGAGGAACTCGGTCTCCCCCACGGGATACAAAGCCTCCGGCCCGGTTCGTCGATACGCGACGTGGCACTCGACGGCGACGGTCGCATCAACTCTGTGCCCGCTGTCCACGTCCGCCTCGAACGCCGCGCGATCGTAGGCGTACGGCTCAATCCATAGGTGGTGATGAGCGTCCACGATCGGCAGATCAGGATCGATCACGTCCTCGGTCGGGAGCCTCGACAACCAATGTTCGGAGGGTTCGAAGATCGTGCCGAACTCGGACGGTCGACCGTCGACGGCATCCTTGTAGAACCGAGCATCAAGGGCCATATCGCCACCCCGATTCGCTCGCCGCCTCCATCACACCCTTCCCCTCGACTCGGCGAGCTCCATGTCCCTTTCCGCCATCGGATGAAGGAGCAGCCCACCCAGCAGGCCCGCACAACAAACAAGCATGAGGAAACCCGCTCCGTACCAGAGCGAACCACCGGCGGCACTGACAAGAGCGGTCATGACGAGTGGGACCGGACCCGATAGGACGGCGGCTGACACCTGGTAAGTGACCGCCGAACCCGTGTATCGCAGTTCCACCGGGAAAACGCTGGTAAAGAAGAGCGCCGTGACCGAATACGCCACCCCGTGCCCGATTCCCAGACCGATGATCATAGCGAGAACGATCATCGCTGTGTCGCCCGTCTGGATGATCCAGAACACAGGAAGCGGCGCAACCGCGAGGAGCGTCAGAGCCGATAGGAAAATCCGCTTAGGGCCGATACTGTCCGAGAACCACCCGACACCGCCAACGCAGAGCAGGTGCACGAAGCCTGCGGCAATGATCGCAAGAAGCATTGTTGTGCGGGAGATCCCCGCCTCCTGTGCCGTAGTTCACGGCGTAGGTGCTGTACGCGTAGAACGCGGCGCCCAGCCCACCGTTGGCGAAGCCCAATACGAGCATCGTCCTCCAGTGGTCGCGAATGCAATTCTTCAATGGGTTGGCAACGATGGTATCGGCTTCCTTCTTCTCTTCGAACTCGGGCGATTCCTCCAGTTTGAGCCGAATGAACACCGCAATCGGGAAGATGAGGGCACTGAACAGGAAAGGAATGCGCCACCCGTAGCTCTCGAGCGCATCGTCCGGCATGTAGTAGGCAGCGAGGCTCACACCGTTCGCCATGATGAGGGCGGCGGGGATACCCATCTGCGCGAAGCTGGTGTACCGCCCTCGCAGATGCGAGGGCGCGTGCTCGATCGCCATCGTGGCGACGCCCGAGAACTCACCCCCTGCCGAAAGTCCTTGCACCATCCGGCACACGATGAGCAGTAGCGGGGCCCAGATTCCGATCTGTTCATAGGTGGGCAACAGGCCCGTGATGATCGTCGCCACACCCATGCCGATCAGCGTGATGAACAGGACTGTTCGGCGCCCGATACGATCGCCCATGTATCCGAAGATGAGTGCACCCAGGGGACGCATCAACCAGGCGGAAGCAAAAGTCGCGAACGCCAACAGCGTGCCCACCGTGGGGTCGAACGACGGGAAGAAAAGCTTGTTCAGAACGAGTGCTGCTGCCACCCCGTACACGAAGTAGTCGTACCACTCCAATGCAGTCCCCAGGAAGAGCCCAGCACCGAGCTTTCCGAAGCTCGACCGCCTTCCTACGGCATCCCCACTTGTTGTCATCATTTCCAACCCTTCCCTAACGGTCTTATCGGAAACCGGCCGGGACGAACCCGCGAGTGCGACTTCCCGAGTCCTGCAGTCGCGCAAGCCCCACTGGTCGACGAGTCCCGACTCCTCTGTGAACGAACGAGCGGCGTCGCCGCAGCGACGCTTCCTCGCGTTCGATTCACTGCTGTCAGCACATCTTCACAATGTGTTGTGATAGCTGCCACAGCCATAGTGGCACAATTTGCCCGGTTGTCAATAGTCAGACTGTTGCAGATCTGCTGCTCGCCGACGAGTGTCGTCCGCCCATTCCGGCGGACACACGACGCCACAGGCGGGGCGGCGGACGCTGAGACCGACCGACCGGATCAACGTCCCTTGCGCACAAGCGCCCAGACCCGGGCGTATTCGACCCGGATCGCATCCACCCTGATCACGGCCGTCACAAGCTCGCGATCGATCGTCAGATCAATGATGCGAACTCCCGCATCGATACTCACAGGGAGGGGAACCACAGGAACACGGCGACCGCCTCGACCGAGCGACCTTGTTCCGCGACCGATCCGCAACAGCCGCAACCCGACCGCCCCAGCATCGGTCTCCACCCCCACATCGAGCCAGCCCCACCGTGGATGCTGTGCGAGACGCACACGAGCGCGCTGCGACCCCGTCGGTTCGATGAGGAAATCGCTCGCATACCGTTGCAGCAACGCGTTCACCTGATGCCAGCTCCCGGACAACTCGATGTCCAGCGGCGCAGTCACGAGGACCGGATTGACTCCGATCCTCGTGTGCACGTTGCGGGCCGTCACGTTGACTCGGTCAACCCGCAAGCCGTCGTACACGACATCTTCGGCAGAGAACGACACGTCCTCGGCTTGCCCTGCCGCCGAGCCCAGCGTCTCGAACCGTGCGTTCATCTCCCTGAGCGTGAACCCGAGAACCCGTCCACCCGTGGTCGTCTCCACGCGGGTCCCGACGAGTGTGGACCGAACCGCATCGAACAGCGGCTCCAATGGAGACTTCACCCCCCAGTTCTTGGCACCCACGTAACCGGACATGGAAGGCACGAAGGCGTTCCACTCCGGACTCCACCCCTTCATGGGCCAGGGACCGAATCGGTCGGAAGCCATCAGACCGATCGATCAACGGGAGCGCAGCGCTGCATCGTCACATCCGTCTCCACTCCGGTTCGTATGCACTCGGATCGGCCCTCCTCGGCAGTGCCAGCCCTCTCACGACCCCGCAACTGTACGACATTTTGATAGCGCGTGTTGCACCTTCTACAGGTCCGGCCACGTGAATGCCGCCGTCGAGTCGGTAGCGGCGACGCTGGCCAACAAGCGCAATCTCTCCTCGCTCGCAGAGCCCGGCTCCGCGGTGTAGATGAGGAAGGATAATCCGGGTTCGGCGGTGAGCTCCATACCCTCGTAGGTCAGGGTCAGGCCACCGACGACATGGTGGTGGAAGTCCTTCGTGCCCGAGCCGTGGCGTCGCACATTGTGGGCTCCCCATCGCGTGCGGAACGCGTCGCTGCGGGTGGAGAGTTCTCCGATGAGGTCGTGCAGTTCCCTGTCCCGCGGGTCGCGTCCGGCCTCGGTTCGCAGGATCGACACTGTCACATCGGACGCGGCCTCCCAGTCCGGATAGAACTCCTTGGCACGCTGGTCGAGGAAGCAGTACCTCGCCAGGTTCTGCCTCCCCGGTCCGTCGAAGACTTCGTCGTAGAACGCACGACCGAGCGGATTGACCGCAAGGACGTCCATGCGGCCGTTCCGCACGAACGCCGGGCCGTGCACGATCGCATTCAGTGCCCGCGTGAGACTCTCGCGCGGAGCCCACGCCCTGCCTCTGCGCCGTCGCACCGGTTGAACGACCCCGTTCGCCGACCTGGCGAGATCGAACAGATGCTCACGTTCGGCATCATCGAGTTGCAAGGCGCGGGCGACGCTGTCCAGGACGGCGTCGGATACACCGGTCAGAGCTCCTCGCTCGATCTTGGCGTAGTACTCGACGCTGACGTCGGCGAGCATCGCGACTTCACTGCGCCTCAATCCCGCAACGCGCCGGTGCCCCGACACGGTCAAACCGGCGCGCTCGGGCGTGAGATTCGCACGGCGGGACATGAGGAACTCCCGCGCTTCTCTCTTACTATCCACGCGATCAACGCTACGACGACAGCGCCCCGTGAGGGATGCCTCGCCAGTACACCTTTCAGCTGAGCCTTCCTCGTCACGGTCCCGAAGCGATCTCATGGAGTCGTTCGAGTTCCTCAGCTCTAGAAGTAGGAGACAAACATGACCGAGAACACCGGCTGGACGGGTGGCAAGAACACCTTCGGCGACTTCGCGCCCGGCATGGTGCACTACACCGATCGAGTGTTGTTCGACGAGGTCTGGGAGCGCGACGGCATGTCGAAGCGCGACCGGAGCCTGGTCACCGTCGCGGCGTTGACAGCGCTGGGCAAGACCGATCAACTGAAATTCCACCTCGGCTTCGCGCGGCAGAACGGGGTGACCGAGGACGAACTGAAGGAGGCTATCCTGCACCTTGCGTTCTATGCGGGTTGGCCCAACGGTATGGGAGCCATGTCCGTCGCGAAGGATGTCTTCGGCGGCGAGGAGTGACTCTGGAAAAGCCTTCCGCCACAACCAGCCGTGACAAATCTGCGACGCTGCCCAGACAGCGACTCGGATTCGCGGCGGCGACGGTATCGCTCGTCGCGGTATTCGCGGCCTCAGGTGCCCCGATCCCACTGTACGAGCGGTACCGCACCGCGGTGGCGTTGACCACCGGTGACCTGTCGATCGCGGCCGTCGCGTACTTCGTGGCCGTCATGATCACGCTCGTCCTACTGGGGCGTCTCTCCGACCACATCGGGCGACGGATCATCACACTGACTGCCGTTCTCCTCGCTGCAGCCGGGTCATTGGCCCTCCTCGATGTGACGGGGCTGGGCACGCTGGTCGCCGGTCGCGCCCTGCAGGGCGCCGCGTGCGGCCTCGCATCGTCCGGGATGGCTGCGTACGCCATCGACCTGGCGCCCGACCGCCCGCGCTGGCTCGCGGCGACGGTCGTCGCAGCGGCGCCACTGGTCGGACTCACACTCGGATCGGTCGGCTCGGGCGCCCTCGCCGAATACGCCCCGGCGCCGGAGCAAACCCCCTACCTCACAGTCCTACTCGCGCTGATCTTGTGCGCGGTGTTGGTCCTGCTGAGCCCCGAGCCAGTCGCCCGAAGCACGGGCGCCCTCGCCTCGTTGTACCCACGGGTACATATCCCGCACGCCATCCGTCCCCTGCTGCCCGCGTCGATCGCCGTGTTCGTCGCAACGTGGGCGCTCGGCGGCTTCTATCAGGCCTTCAGTCCGACGATCTCAGCCCAGAGCTTCGATACCACGAACACGCTCGTCGCCGGAATCGTCTTCGCTTCCTTCATGGCACCGTACGCATTCGGTGGATTGCTCACCGGACGCCTCACCCCGGTAGGAGCACAACGCGCCGGGATCCTGGTCTTCTCGGTCGCGGTGGCCGGCGTCGTGATCGGCTTGCGCACAGGCACGGTACTGACCATGATCGTCTGCGGCATGGTCGCGGGAGCCGCGCAGGGCGCGGCCTTCACCGGGTCCATGCGCAGACTGCTCCCGCGCACCAGTGCCGACGAACGGGCCGGACTGATGGCAACCGTCTACCTCTTCTCCTACGGCGGCGCTGCGGTACCGAGTCTCGTATCCGGACGGCTCACTGCGTCAGGCGTATCGCTCGAGACAATCTCCCTCGGGTATGCAGCGCTCGCGATCATCGGCGCCGCTACCGTACTGATGTCCTCCCGGCGCACCCGATCACGGGTTCAGCATCACGAAGAGACTGATCGTGATCGCTAGGCGCTCACCCTCGAGTTCGCCACCCGTCGTCGTCTGTGATCGAGATCCTGCCTCCGGACCGATCACCGGAAGGACGAACTGATCGAGGAGTTCGCGGGCGGCGTCGGGGATGTCTGCGGTCATACCGCAGACTCTGCCGCATCCTTCGCATCGGCGCGGTCCGACGAGGCCTTTCCCTCAACCCGATCCCCCGCCCGCAGGCCATCGATCACGGCGTCGAGGCTGATCGGTCCGGGGCCGGTGAACGCGAAGAGCAGAAGCACCCAGCAGTACAGGGCGGAGAGCTCGCCGCCGTTCGCCAGCGGGGAGAGACCGTCGCCGGCGTGGAAGGCGAAGTAGGCGTACGCCATCGAGCCCGATGCGATGATCGCCGCAGGCCGAGCGAGGGCGCCGACGGCGATGAGGAGGCCGCCGACGAGCTGGATCGCGGCACCCCACCAGCTCGGCCAGACGAAGACGTCGGGGCTCGACCGACGGCCGTCGAGGAAGCCCCAGAAGGTTGCGGCGCCGTGCAGCGCGAACAGCACGCCCGTCACGATCCGGAGCGCGGACAGGTAATACGGGGCCCAGCGGTTCATGTCTTCCACCTTCAGCGGGAATATTGGCGAGGCTAACCTAATCGCAGATGAGCGCGATCGCCACTCGAAGCACGTCTTCGCAGGTCCGACGTGCGCGGAATTCAACGGCACCCGGGTCGTCACACTGCGAAGTTCGCGATACGGGCACGCCGACGCACTCCCGTAGCATCTCCCCCATGCCAGTACCCGCACCCCATCAGTCCGCCCGCGCCGTCGTCACCGGCGGCTCCTCCGGCATCGGTGTCGCCCTCGCCACGGAACTCGCCCGTCGCGGCCACTCGGTCATCCTCGTCGCTCGCAGCACCGGCCCCATGGAGGAGCTGGCCGCGAAGCTGCGCGCCGAGTTCGGGGTCGAGGCCGAGGTCCGCGGCGTCGACCTCTCCGACCACGACGCCCGCGCGGAGCTGTGCGCCGAGCTCGGCGGCCGGGAGATCTCGATCCTCTGCAACAACGCCGGCACCGCGACTTTCGGCCGCGTCATCGACCTGGACTTCGACTACGAGCGCGCGCAGCTGGAGCTCAACGCGAACGCCGTGCACGACCTGACGCTGGCCGTGCTCCCCCAGATGGTCGAGCGCGGCAGCGGCGGCATCATGATCACCGGCTCCGCGGCCGGCAACATGCCGATCCCGAACAACGCCACCTACGCGGCGTCGAAGGCCTTCGCCAACACCTTCTCGGAGTCGTTGCGCGGCGAGCTGAAGAAGACCGGCGTCCACGTCACCCTGCTCGCCCCGGGCCCCGTGCGCACCGAGCTCCCAGACCCCGAGGACCGCTCCACGGTCGAGAAGGTCGTGCCCGAGTTCCTCTGGGTGAACACCGAATACACCGCCCGGGTGACCCTGGACGCGCTGGAGAAGAACAAGATGCGCGTCGTCCCCGGCCTGCTCTCGAAGGGCATGTCGATGGCGGGCCACTACACCCCGCGCGCCATCATGGCGCCCATCGTGGGCGAGATGTACAAGAAGCTCGCGGGCAACTGACCCACCCGCAATTGAACACCGTTACCGTCGGCGAAACCGCCGCAGGTCGCGGTGGACGGTAACAGTGTTCAATTCGACGGTGGCTGCGCTCAGCGGCGGCGCTTGGTGCCGAAGATGCTGCGGGAGAGCTCCCGACCGGCGGCGGAGGCCGCAGACCGCAGGAAGGACTTCACTGCGGGGTTCTTCATCACGTCGGACACCCACCCCGGATCGTCGTCCTGCTGCTTCGGCGCGGGCGGGGCGGCGGCGCCTGCTCGGCGGGCGCGTTCTCCTGCTGCGCCTGCTGGGCGTTGGCCGACAGCTTCTCGAAGGCCGAGAGGTTGTCGACCGTCTGCGAGTACTTGGCCCAGAGCGGCGAGGCCTGCGCGGCCGAGCGGATCGCATCGTCGCCGATCGCCGACATGAGCGAGCGCGGCGCGCGCAACCGGGTCCACGCGACCGGCGTCGGCGCGCCCTTGTCGGACAGGACGGTGACGATCGCCTCGCCGATGCCGAGGCTCGTGAGGGCCTCATCGAGCTTGTACGCGGACGAGGTCGGGTACGTCTTGACCGTCTTGCTCAGCGCGGCCTGATCCTCCGGCGTGAAGGCGCGCAGCGCGTGCTGGATCCGCGCGCCGAGCTGGCTGAGCACCGGGTTCGGGATATCCGTCGGCAACTGCGAGCAGAAGAACACACCCACGCCCTTCGACCGGATCAGCTTGACCGTCTGCTCGACCTGTTCCTTGAACGCCTTGCTGGCGTCCGCGAACAGCAGGTGCGCCTCGTCGAAGATGAAGACGAGCTTGGGCTTGTCCAGGTCGCCAGCCTCGGGCAGGTACTGGAACAGGTCCGCCAGGACCCACATGAGGAAGGTCGAGAACAGGGCGGGCCGCGCGGCCTGGTCGCCGAGCTCGACGAGCGTGACCACGCCCTGCCCGCCGGCGGTGCGGAGCAGGTCGCCCATGTCGATCTCAGGCTCGCCGAAGAAGGTGTCGCCCTCCGCCTCGAGGTTGACCAGGGCGCGCAGGATCACGCCGGCGGTCTGCTTGCTGACGCCGCCGATGCCCTCGAGGTCGGCCTTCCCCTCCGCGGAGGTCAAATAGGCGATCACCGAACGCAGGTCCTTGAGGTCCAGCAGCTCGAGCTGGTTCTGATCGGCCCAGTGGAAGATCAGGCCGAGCGTCGACTCCTGGGTGGCGTTGAGGCCCAGCACCTTCGAGAGCAGGATCGGCCCGAACGACGAGATGGTGGCACGGATCGGGACGCCGACGCCGCCGGTGCCCAGCGAGACGAACTCCGTCGGGACCGAGGACGCCTTCCAGTCGTCGCCGGTGTCGGTGGCGCGCGAAGTCACCTTGTCGTTCGACTCGCCCGGCTTCGACAGGCCGGCCAGGTCGCCCTTGATATCGGCGAGCACGACGGGCACCCCGTTGGCCGACAGCTGCTCGACGATGAGCTGCAGCGTCTTCGTCTTGCCGGTGCCGGTGGCTCCCGCGACGAGGCCGTGCCGGTTCATCATGGCCAGCGGGATCCGGACCTTGGCCGACGGGTCGACGGTGCCGTCCACGAGGACGGTCCCGAGCTCCAGGGCGGGCCCCGTGAAGTCGTAGCCGGCCGCGATCGTCTGCGCCGGGGAGTTCGCGTTGTCAGTCACGCTGCAAACCCTAGCCGAGGCCCGGGTCAATAGAGGTTCTGCCGGTAGTCGAGGTCGACGCCTGCGCGCATGACCCTTTCGTTCGCCACGGCGCGCAACACCCGCGCGCCGACGCCGCCCGTGGTGTTGCGCTTGACGTGGTCGGTCCACACGGCCGACGGCCGCGGCAGCGCCGCGGTGTCACCGTGGCGGCCGAGGTCCCACAGTGCCGCGGCGGCGATCCCGTCGCTCCGCGCCAATCGGGACCGGGAGACCTCGACGACGACGACCGCCTTCGGCGCCTTCCCGCGCTCGGCGAGTTGCTCGCGCAGCGCCGGATCGGTGCTGATGGTCGCGGTTCCGGTCAGTTCCAACGTCCGGCCGTCACCGGGAACGAGAGCCAACAGCGCGACGTCGGGGTTGGCGACGATGTTGTGCAGCGTGTCGGTGCGACGGTTCCCCGGCCGGTCGGCGATCGCGACCGTCGTGGGCCCGAGCAGGCGGAGGTCGCCCGCGGGGTCGCCGCGCGGGCTGCTGTCGGCGCGGCCGTCCCCGTCGCGAGAGCTGATCACCGCGAAAGGTGCGGCCGCCAGGAAGGCGGCCGCCTCCACACCAACGGTCGGCTCGTCGAACTCCGCGGTGCCGGCGATGGGCGCTACGGGCTCCCACAGCCCGGAGCGGATCACCGCCTTCCCGCAGTGCAGGTAGGCCTCCAGAACCTCGAAGCCGTCGCCCCCGACGGTGCCGTTCACGCGCAGCGTCTCCCGCCATCCGGGAACCAGCATGAGCAGCGAGGCACCGCCGGGCGCGGCGTCCTCCGGCACGTCCACGGCGAGCCGGGTCGGCGAGGTCACGACGGCGAACCCCGCGGCGCCGCCGACGAGCCTGGTTCGCTGTACCCCGTCGTGGTCGACGTAGCCGAGGACGCCCGCCGAGGAGAACGCGAGGATCGTCCGGCAGTGTTCGTCGAGGTGGTCGATCGTCTTGAGCATCATCGCCGCGACGGGCTTCCCGACCGCGCTCTCGAGTTCCTGTACCGATCCGACCGGGCTCATGAGGTCAGGCTACCCTCGCACCACAACCCCGCCCGACGTTCGCAGGCGGTTGGCTACGCTGATCGGCGTGGACGACAAACTGGTGTGGGTCGATTGTGAGATGACCGGCCTCGATACGACCTCCGACCGGCTCATCGAGATCGCCGCCCTGGTGACGGACGGCGACCTCAACATCCTCGGCGAGGGCGTGGACCTGGTGATCCACGCGGACGACGCCGCGCTCGCGGCGATGCCGCCCGTGGTGCAGGAGATGCACGAGCGGTCCGGTCTCACCGAGGAGGTCCGGGCGTCGACGATCTCCGTCCGCGCGGCTGAGGAAGCGGTGTTGGCCTACCTGCGCGAGCACATCGAGGCGGGGGCCGTGCCGCTGGCCGGCAACTCGATCGCCACCGACCGTCGGTTCATCGCAAACGAGATGCCCGAGCTCGACGCGTTCCTGCACTACCGCATGGTGGACGTCAGTTCGATCAAGGAGCTGTGCCGGCGCTGGTACCCCCGGATCTACTTCGGCCAGCCCGACAAGGGCCTGGCACACCGCGCGCTCGCCGACATCCGCGAGTCGATCCGCGAGTTGAAGTACTACCGCAGCACCGCCTTCGTTCCGGCCCCCGGTCCGACGACCGAGGAGGTCACCGCGGCGGCCGCAGCCCTCGGACCTGCCTGACGGTCACCTCGCCACCCGGCGCGCCCGCCGGCGGTCGCCGCAGCTCAGACGGCGATGCGCCGCAGCGGTCATACCGATTGGATTCCGCCGGAACCGTCGGGTAAAGTTCTCCGAGCCTGGCGATCCCAGGCACCTGGTGGGTGTAGTTCAGTTGGTAGAGCACCAGATTGTGATTCTGGCTGTCGCGGGTTCGAGTCCCGTCATCCACCCCGAAGTGAAGGGCCGGTGCTCAGCGGATATCGCTGGGCACCGGCCCTTCGTCATCTTCGCGGTCACGGACCGATCCGACAGCAACGACCGCAGGAAACCGTCCCTTCGGAAAGCTTCTTCCACGCGGTTGTCGATCTCGCCGCCCGCCGTCCGTCACCATGGTGTCGGGCCGTGCGGCTCGGCGACCGACGACCGAGGAGATGACGATGAAGTACGCACTACTGCTCATGGGACACACCAACGACCCGGAATGCGGCGAAGAAGGCGGCGCGAGCCCGGAGGAGTTCTTCGCCTTCGACAAGGAGATCACCGAAGCGGGCGTGGTGGTCAGCTCGTTCGCGCTGGAGGACCCCGATCAGGGCACCGTCGTCGGCAGTGACGACACCGGCGAACGGGTCGTCTCGGCGGGCCCCTTCGCCGAGGTGCGCGAGTTCGTCGGCGGCGCTTACATCATCGAGGTGGCCAGTATCGACGAGGCGATCGCGTGGGCGCGCAAGAGCCCCGCGTCGGCACCCGGTGGCCACGTCGAGATCCGCCCGCTGGCGCCGTACTGACATGCCCACCACTCCCCCACCCGACGGTGCCGAAACGGCCCGTCGGGCGGTGGCGGACCTGGACCGCGACTCCCTCACCCGGATCCTGGCTACCCTGGCGCGCCGGTTCGGCGACCTCGGGCTCGCCGAGGACGTCCTCCAGGAGGCACTCGCGCAGGCACTGATCTCGTGGCCGGAGACGGGCGTTCCGCGGGCACCGTCGGCCTGGGTCATGACCTGCGCCAAGCGCAAGGCTCTCGACGCGGTCCGACGGGACGCCGTGCTCGCGCAGAAGCTCGCGCAGCTGCGGCTCGAATCGGAGCGCCTGCCGACGCCGAGCGGCTTCGCCGACCCCGCTGAGGCTCCGCCGCAATCGCCGGTCCCGGACGAACGACTCGGCATGTTCTTCGCCTGCACCCACCCGGCGCTCAAGGCCGAGGATCGCGTGGCCCTCACGCTGCGGTTCGTGGCCGGCATGAGCACCGCCGAAGTCGCCCACGCGCTCCTGCTGCCCGTCACCACCTGTCAGCAGCGGATCGTGCGCGCGAAGAAGCGCATCCGCGGCCTGGTGATCCCGTTCGAACCACCGGCGGCGGCCGACCTCCCCGCCCGGCTGCCCGGGGTGCTGCGCGTGATCTACCTGCTCTACTCGGAGGGGTTCGCCCGGTCGACCGGCGCGGACCACGTGCGCGACGACCTGACCGCCGAGGCCGTCCGGCTGGCACGCCTGCTCCAGCGCCTGCTGCCGGAACCGGAGACCACGGGGCTCCTCGGGCTGCTCCTGCTGACGGAGGCCCGCCGCCCGGCGCGTCTCGACGGTGACGGCCGCCCCGTTCCGCTCGTCGACCAGGACCGCGGCGCCTGGGACCCGGCGCTCATCGCGGAGGGGACGAGCCTCGTGGAGCGTGCCGCGGCCGCCACCGGCGCCGGGCCGTACACCATCCAGGCCGCGATCGCGGCGGTGCACGCCGAGGCGGCGACCGCCGACGAGACCGACTGGGAGCAGATCGCCGTGCTCTACCGGCTGCTCGAGGAACGCGAGCGTGGCCCGGTCGTGCGGCTGGGGCGCGCGATCGCCGTCGGCCGGGCCTACGGGCCGTCCCTCGGCCTGCGCCGGCTCGACCAGCTCGCAACGGAGCCCGCGCTCGCCGGATTCCGGCCGTACCACGTGGCCCGCGCCCTCACGCTCGCCGAGCTCGGGGATGCCGACGCCGCCGCGGCCGCCTATCGCGACGCCCTGGCCCTGCCCGGGAACGACGCCGAGGACGACTACCTCGCCTCGACCCTGGCGGGCCTGACGGATCACCGTTGAATCCTCCCGGCACGCTCGGCCACCACGGAGCAAGAAATAGATTAGGCTCACCTTCTTCGCTGTGTGGAGCAGCAGAGAGAGGTCACGATGGACACACGACTGAACCGACGGACCGCGCTGCGCGCGGGGCTCACCACGATCACCGCCCTGGCCGCCACCGCGGCCTGCGGCACCCGTGACGGCGGCGCACCGTCGAGCTCGAGCGCGACGTCCGCGGAGCCCGGCGCGTACCCCGTCAGCCTGCCGCACGCGTTCGGCACGACGACGGTGACCGGTCCCCGCAGCGCGTCGCCGTCGTCGGCATCGGCGACCAGGATCCGCTCCTGGCGTTGGGGATCACGCCGGTGCTCGCGCCGGTCTGGACCGGCTCCACGGACACCGGCGTCGGCGAGTGGGCCCGCGGCCTCGTGCGTGGCGACGCGCCGGCGCCCCTGCCGAACGCCACCGGCGACTTCTCGGTTGAAACGGTGGCCACCACCCACCCCGACCTCATCCTCGCGATCAACAACGCGATCACCGAGGACGAGTACCGCCGCCTGTCGGGCATCGCCCCCACCGTGCTGCACGCGCCGGGCCAGACCGACTGGGCGCTCCCCTGGCAGGACGTGACCCGTCGCGTCGGGCAGGCCGTAGGACGCGCGGCACGCGCCGATGCGCTCGTCGCGGACGCGGAGGCCACCGTCGCGAGAGCGAAGGCGGAGCACCCCGAGTTCGGCGGCCGCACGGCGGTTCTCGTGATCCGCTGGAAGGACGGCAAGCTCCGGGCCTTCGGCCCCGACGCCGCGCGCTTCCAGGTGCTCGGCGGCCTGGGCTTCACGCCGCCCGCCGCGCTGACCGACCGGTTCGCGGGCGGGAAGCTGAACACGGAACTGTCGGCCGAGAACTTCCACCTGCTCGACGCGGACGTGCTGGTGTTCGACAACTGGGACCGCGACCGCGCCCTCATCGAGAACGAACCCGCCTTCGCGGCGCTGCCCGTGGTGCGGGACAAGCGGCTGGTGGGCCTCGATGCGGTGGTCAGCGACGCGCTGTCGATGCCGAACCCGGTGACCATCCCGTTCGTCACCGACGACCTGGTGCGCAAGCTGACCGGCGTGCTCACGCGCTGACGGCGACGCCTCGCGGGAGGACGAATCGCAGGCCGACCGCCGCGGCGATGACCACCGCGGACAGGCCCACCCAGCCGGCCCAGGCCGGGGCACCGTCGGCGACCCGGTCATCGACCCAGCCCGCCCCGAACGAGGTGATCAGCGCCGCTGCACCGCCGAGGGTCGCGAGCATCCCGTAGTGCGCGCCGAGGTTCTTCTCGCCGGCGAGGACCGCGACGATGTCGCGCATCGGCGGGATCAGCAGCATCTGGCCCGGTGGAGGACGACGATCCAGGCGATCACCGCGGCGAGGTGGGCACCGTCGGGGTGCGCCGCGGTGGCCGCCGGGATCAGGAACGACGCCCCGATGACGCCGAGCCCGAGCCCCACGGCCCGCGGCCTACCGAGCCGGAGCCCCACCGCCACCGCCGCGGGCTGCCCCACGACGACGAGCACCGCGGTCCCCGCGAAGATCCACCCCAGCCACGCCTGCGCCCCGATCCGCAGCAGTTCCGCCGGCAGCACCACGTAGATCAGCGCGTAGGCACCGAGTTGGAGCGCGCCGAGCGTCGCGAACGCCATGAACCGCGGGTTGCCCGTGACGGTGCGCCAGGCCGCGGCGAGGCCGTGCGCGGCGTCGCCGGGGGCGACGTCGTGCGGCAGCAGGCGGTGGAAGCCCACCCACATCCCCACGAAGAGCACCGCGGCCGCGAGAGTGACCGCCGTGAACGGAGCCCAGATCAGCGCGGCGCCCAGCGCCGGGCCGACGACGTTGCCGGCACGACTGCACATCTGCTCAAGACCGAACAGCGTGGCGCGGGGCAGCACCCCGTCGTCCTCGAGACGTCGGCCCAACATCGCATCGGTCGACTCGACGGCGGGCGCGAACAGCGCCGCCGCGAACCCGGTGAGCACCGTGCCCACCACGACCCCCGCGAGGTCCGTCGCGAAGGCGAGGACCACGAACCCGGCGACCCGCAACGCGATCCCCGACAGGATCATCCGCCGCGCGCCGAACCGGTCCGACAGCGCGCCCCCGACGAAGAACATGCCCTGCTGGGAGAAGGTGCGCAGGCCGAGGACCAGCCCGATCATCGCCCCGGTCATCCCCAGGCCAGCGAGATGTCCCGCAAGGAACGGGACGACCAGATAGAAGCCCACGTTGAACAGGAAGAACGACGCCAAGAGGAGCTTGACGGTGCCCGGCAGACCTCGGATCCGCGCGACGCGGTGCATGCGAGGAGCCTAAACGGCTCCCCTGGACTCAGGCCGGGGCCCGCGACGCGAGCGTGGTCGCCCGGTCGAACTCGGCGTCGACGGCACCGTCGGGCTTGTGGGTGGCGAGGCTGACACCGACCGCGACCACCAGATTGGCGACGAAGCCGGGCACGATCTCGTAGAGCTCGAACGGCGGCCACTGGCCCCAGACGAACGCGACCGCCGCGCCCACGACGAGGCCGGCCAGCGCTCCCGCGGTGGAGAGCTTGCGCCAGAACAGGGCGAGGATCACGATCGGGCCGAACGAGGCCCCGAAACCGGCCCACGCGAACCCGACGAGTTCGAGGATACTGTCGGACGGGTCGATCGCGAGCAGCACCGCGATCACCGCGACGACGAGCACGCCGAGCCGACCGAGCAGGACGTACGTCTTGTCCGAGATCTCCGCGGCTCGGCCCGTCTTCTCCGCGAAGATCTTGAACAGGTCCTCCACCAGGGCGGACGAGCACACCACCAACTGCGACGACACCGTGGACATGATCGCGGCGAGCACCGCGGCGAGGACGAGCCCGGCGACGAAGGGGTGGAACAGGATCTGCGCGAGCACGAGGAACACCGTCTCGGAGTCCTTCGGCGCCTTCTCGGGGTGGAGTGCGAAGTAGGCGATGCCGATGAAGGCGGTGGAGATCGCGCCGAGGGCGGTGGCGACCATCCAGCTGATGCCGAAGCGGCGCGCCGTCGAAGCCTCCTGCGGCGAGCGCAGCGCCATGAAGCGGACGATGATGTGCGGCTGGCCGAAGTAGCCGAGGCCCCAGGCGGCCGCCGAGACGATGCCGAGGAAGGTTCCTCCGGCGAACAGGCTGAAGAAGTTCGGGTTGACCTGATCGACGGTGTCGATCGTGACGGACGGTCCGCCGACCTCGATCAGCGCGACGATCGGCACCGCGATCAGCGCCGCCAGCATCAGCAGGCCCTGCGCCACGTCGGTGAGGGTGGCACCGAGGAAGCCGCCGAACAGCGTGTAGACCATGGTGACCACGGCGACGATGAGCATGCCGTGCATGTACTGCACCCCGAAGGTGCTGTCGAAGAACTTACCGGCGGCGACCATGCCGCTCGAGACGTAGAACGTGAAGAAGACCAGGATGATGAGGCCGCAGACGATGCGCAGCGACCGCGAGCTGTCACGCAGCCGGTGCTCGAGAAAGCTGGGGATGGTGATCGAGTTGCCCGCGACCTCGGTGTACGAGCGCAGGCGCGGCGCGACGAACTTCCAGTTCAGCCAGGCGCCGATCGTGAGGCCGATCGCGATCCACGACTCGACGAGCCCGCCCGCGTAGATCGCGCCGGGCAACCCCATGAGCAGCCAGCCGGACATGTCCGACGCGCCGGCGCTCAGCGCCGCGACCCAGGGTTTGAGCCCTCGCCCGGCGAGCATGTACTCGTCGAGGTTGTCCTTCGTCTTGCGGTACGCGCTCCAACCGATGTACAGCATTGCCGCGAAGTACAGGGTTACTGCAATCGTCTGGTAGGTCTGGTCCGACACGGGTGTCTCCCTTACGTCCGAGAACCGAAACTGGCTGTTCGTGCATGGTCTATGCGTGTAACGAAAGCCCATTTCAGCACACTGATCTCGCTCGAAGTCAGTCAAGCGGAATGGTAGGCTCGGCCACGATTTTCTGTGGCGCTTTCCACTCGCGCCGATTCACGACCGAGACCGTAGGGGGATCGACCTTGGCCGACCGGACGCGCCTCGCCCAGGCACTGCGACGAGGATCGATCGGGGTGGTCACCGTCGCGGTGTCCGGCGCCCTGCTCGTTCCCGCCGTGGCGAGCGCGGCTCCCACGCCGACCCCGGCCCCGTCGCCGAAGCCCGGCGCGCCGGCCACCCCGAAGCCCAGCGCTCCGGCCAAGCCCGGTACGCCGAAGCCGAGCACCCCGCGCACGTCGCAGGCGCCCTCGAGCCCGGCCGCCGCGCCGACCCGGACGCCGGCTCCCAAGTCGGTCGCCCCGGGTGACCGCATCGACATCCTGCAGCGCTCCTGGGCGGCGGCCGCTTCGAATCTCTGCAGTGCACCATGGGATTCGCGGTGAACGCGCCGAACGGCGAGCGCCTGGGCGTGACCGCGGGGCACTGCGGCGCGCCGCAGCAGCCCGTGGGCGTGAAGAAGTGGATCGTGGGCGAGGTCGTGCAGTCGGCGTCTCCCAAGGTCAAGGAGGATCCGAACCGCCCGGGGCACTACTCCCCCGTGGACCCGTTCGGCCCGGACTGGGCCACCTTCCGGCTGACGGACGACTCCGTGAAGCTGCTGGCCTCCGCACCCGGAATGGCCCCGCGGTCGGTGGGCACCGCCCGTGTCGGGGATCCGGTGTGCCAGCTGGGCTCCGTCAACGGCCGACGGTGCGGCAAGGTCACCAAGGTGATGAACGACTGGGTGGTCGCCGACATCGTGACCACCCAGGGCGACAGCGGCGGGCCGCTGATCCGCACCACCGACAACGCCGCGATCGGCATCATCACCGACGCGGTCACGTTGACCGACAGGGATTCCGGCCGGGTCACCGAACGTCTCACGCAGTACTACTCGCTGAACGCGGTGCTGCGCGCCGCCGGTGGCGCACAGCTCGCCACGCGATAGCCCGGCGTCCGGCACCAGCGGTCACTACACTGCCGCCATGGCGATCACCGACGATCTCAAGGCCCGGTTCCTCCAGCTCGGCCGGCACCGCGCCGTGTCGCGCGCGATCCGCGCGACGGTCCCGCTCGACAAGGCCATCACGCGGATCACCGGCGGGCGTGTGCATCTCGTGCCCGAGGCCCTGCTCCCCAGCTCACGCTGACCACGGTGGGCAGGCGCAGCGGCGTCGCCCGGGCGGTGCCGCTGCTGTACGTGCGCGACGGAGCCGACTTCGTGGTGATCGCCTCGAACTTCGGGCAGGAGCACCATCCGGCGTGGTCGTACAACCTGGAGGCCACGCCGGACGCCGAGGTGCTGCTGGGCACGCGCCGGATCCCCGTGCGCGCCAAGCGCGTCACCGAGGCCGACCGGAAGCGGTTGTGGCCCGCCGTCACCGCGGTGTGGCCGGCGTACGACGACTACGTGAACTGGGCCGGCGGCCGCACCATCAAGCTGTACCGGCTCACGCCCCGCTGACCGCAGGGCACCCCCTCACTCCCCGGGACCGGTCAGGAAGGACGTCACGATCGCGGGTTCGACGGTGCGCGCCGTCTCCGCCGCGCGCGCGGGCGTCACGTCGGTCGCCCCGAACGCCCCTGCGGCCGTGGCGATGTGCAGCGTCGCGACGCCGGCGCGCCGCTGGAAGAACGTCTCCGTGGTGACGAAGCCGACCACCCCGTCGGACTCGAGGACGGTGCGGGTGCGCGCCAGCGTGCCCGACCCCAGCACCGTGATGCCGCCGTGGACGGCCGAGCCGAGGTGCGCGTAGCGGATCCGGGCCAGCGGAACCGCCAGCGCCAGAACGGCGACCGCGAGCGCCGCGGGCACCACCCACCACCCGGCCGGCACGCCGGACACGTCGTCGCGGCGTTCCGCGACGAGCATCGCGATCGCCAGGGCCGCGAACGGCGCCGCGCAGACCGCCGAGCCGATCACCGCACGGGTGTACCTGCGGCGCAGGGCCGCCCGGCCGTGCGGCTGCAGGCCCGACTCCGTCGCGCCCGGCCGGCCGAGCACGTCGTCCGCCACGCGCACCGCCTCCGCGCGGCGCCGGCGGCAGCAGCGTGGGGTTGCGGTCGGTGCCGGTGGCGATCGCCTTGAGCTTCGCGCCGCCGGGCAGTCGCATGAGAACCGGCTCGTGCAGCTGGATCCCGCGCACGCGCTTGCGTTCGATCGTGGCCGCCACGGTGGAGATGAGGCCCCGGGTGGTGTGGAGCGCACCGTCGGGACGACGGACCAGGCGGAACCCCCAGAACGCGAGCACGTACGCCACGACCGACACCACCATCGACAGCGCGACGAGCACCACCAGCCCCAGCGGGACGAGCACTGCCACACCGAGATCGATGAGACCGCTCAGCCACGACCGGGCGAGGTCCGAGCCGCGCTCGAGAAACCCCGCCTCGTCGACGATGCGGAACCCGATGCCCGCACCGGCCGCCACGAACGCGAAACCCGTGAGCGAGTACGGCGCGAAGCGGATCCACCCGGGCCGAAGCCGGGCCAGTTCCTCCTCCGGGGCCGGCTGGGCGATCGGTTGCTCGGGCTGCTCGGCGCCCGTCGCCGGGTCCGACGGTGCCGCATCCGCGGCGGTGCGCCGCAACAGGTCCCGGCCGAGCTGTTCGGCCTGCGCGGCGGGGATCGGGTCGATCGTGAGCGCCGACTCCTTACCCCCGACGCCGGTGCCGACGACCACCTTGCGGAGGCCGAGGACGCGCTCCAGCGGGCCGGCGGTGACGTCGACACTGCGGATGCGGTCGCGCCTGGCGGTGGCGGAGATGCGGCGCACCAGGCCGTGCCGGAGTTCGAGCTGATCGTCGGTGACGCGCCACCGGGTGGTGAGCCACGGCAGGAGGCCCACAAGCACGCTGAGCGCGAGGCCGGCGACGATGAAGAACACCGGTCCGGCGCTGCGGCCCACGAAGAAGACGCCGATCAGGGCGGGGATCAGGGAGGGCAGTGCCTTGATCACGCGGGTACCGATCCCCCACGCCGACAGGCGGTTCCAGTACTGCTCGTCAGGTCGCGTCATCGGTGTCCTCCGCCGCGCTCACGGTGAGGCCCGCCGCGATCGACTGGGCGGTCTCGGTGGGCAGGCCCGAGATCCGGACGGTGCCGGCGGACGAAGCGGTGGTCACCGTCACCGTCGAGAGGCCGAACGAGCGCTCCAGCGGCCCCGCCACCGTGTCGATCACCTGCACCCGGGAGATCGGGATGAGCACCCGGGTGCGCGTGAGCCAGCCCGCCTGGGAGTAGACCGCCACCGCGTTGATCTCCCAGCGGTGGAAGGCGTACCGGAACCGGGGCATCACGATCAGGTGCGCCGCGGCGGCCGCGGCGAGCACCACGAAGGCGAGGAGCGCCCAGAACCACGGGACCGCGGGGATCACGGCCAGCACGACGACGACCGGGATGATCAGCACGGCCCAGCGCAGGGCGGCGCGCACCGTCCACCACGTCTTCGCGCGGGGCGAGACCTGATGAGCCGGCTGCCTGAGCACCTCGGCGGCGCCGGGAGCGGCGGAGTTTCCGGGGATGGTCATGCGCCCAGCTAAGCATGAGCGTCGTCGCCGGGGCCAGCGAGTACCGCGATCAGCGGCGGGGGTGAGAGTCTGGGGAGAACGCTGCTGGCGTGGGCAGGTGAGGTGGTTGCTCCCCAGACTCGCCGCCAGAATACCTTCGTTCGGCTAAAATTAGAAGATTCAACGTTCGGTGAGCGCAATGTCCGGTCGGGCGCCGCGGCCCGGAGGTACGCCCGGTGCCTGCTCGGAGGAAACCCCGCTGTGCTGCTGAGCTGCACGCGTTGCCGCATGTAGCGACATTCGAAACACGATCCCAGGACCTGCGCAATAGAGCCAACAACGGCGACGCAGCGTGCGAACTCCCGTGTGCCCAAGGCGCTATCCCCAGGCGTAGGTGCCAGTTGGGCCGATCTTGCAAATCGCGGTACCTTCGCCGTTCGTCCCGCCGCAGGCGCTTGAGCACCTGGGCTCGAGCAGGCCGTTCCGATTCGCACCGGAGGTCGGAGCTCGGCGGTTTTGCTGATCCACACGCCGTCAAGGCCGCTGCAATACATCGTTCCGTCCGCCGAGTCTTGCTGAATCCCCGGGTTGCAGTTCGCCCCCGCGACTTCCGACTGGGCGACTGCAGGAGGGTTAGTAGTAGGCACCACTCGCAACGTCGTCGTCACGATCGGCTCCGTCGTCGTCGTAGACACCGTGGTGGTTGTCGTCGGCGGCGTCATGCTCACAGTCACGACCGGTGCCGGCGGCACCGTCGTCGTTGAGCTGGTTACCGCAGCGGGTGCCTCTCCCCAACCTGACCGGGTGACGTACACACCGAGCACCGACGCCGCGACCGCCAGCACCGCGACGACAGCCGCCAGGATCGGCACGGTGCGCGACTTCCGCGCTAGGGCAGCGGGTTCCGCCGCAGCTCGCAACTGCGTCGCCTCGGCGTCCGGTTCAGTGGCCCGGAGTTCCGTCACCGCATCCGGTGCGAGCTCCCGCTTCGGCACCGCTGGCACCACGATCACGCGCGTGTCACTGAGCTGATTCTCGAGCGCGGCCCGCAGCGCATCGACGAACTCCGCGCACGACTGGTACCGGTCGTTCGGGCTCTTCGCCAGCACCTTCATGAACACCGCGTCGAGCTCGGCCGGTAGCTCCGGCGCGACCTCGCTCACCTGGGGCGGGGTCTGCGTCAGGTGGGCGTTCATCAGGGCGGTGATCGACTTGCCCGAGTACGGGGCCGGCTCGTGAGCAGGTGGAACGCGGTGCAGCCCAGCGAGTAGATGTCCGCGCGGTTGTCGAGGTCCTCCTCGATCGCCTCCGGCGAGATGTACTGCATCGTCCCGACGGTGATCCCGGTACTGGTGAGCGACGTCGCCTCTCCTGCCGCCTTGGCGATGCCGAAGTCCGCGAGCTTCACCGCCTCGAGCTCGCCGCCGTCGACGCCGAGCAGGATGTTGGCGGGCTTCACATCCCGGTGCGTGATCCGCTGCTTGCGCCACGCGTAGTCTAACGCCGCACCGGCCCCGGTGATCAGCTCAAGCGCGAGAGTCGGATCGAGCGCGCCGTGCGTCTTCACGAGCTCGCCAGCATCGGTGCCGTCGACGTACTCCATTGTGATCCACAACCGGTCCTCGAACTGGCCACGGTCGTGCAGCGTGACAATGTTCTGGTGCGACAGCTGAGCCAGCAGGTCCGCCTCTCGCTGGAACCGGAGCTTGAAGTCGTCGTTACGCGAGACCCCTGCGTCCAGGAGCTTGAGCGCGTCCTGACGCGGGAGGCGAGGGTGCTGAACCAGGAACACCTGCCCCATCCCGCCCGCGCCGAGTTGACGGACAACGCGATACCCGGCGATCTCTGAGATGCTCACCGTCCGATTCTGGCAGGCGACGCGTGTAGGGGAACCGGAGGGTTGGCAGGCCACAAGGTGTTTCGGCTAGGGAATCGGTGGCGGACGCCAGTCGGTAGCCCGCTCAGCGTCAGAGCGCCGTGATTCCCTGCTCGCGCAGCATTGCCTCAACCGGCTCGTTCTCGCCGTCGACGTAGGCGCGAGCGAGGCGGTCGCTGAACTCCTCGCGACATCGGGGTCTGTCGCGTCGACGGGGATGGTCAATACCATCCTTTCGCCAGAGCCGAGCAGCACCGCGTTGGCCGAGAAGAGGGCTGTGCGCTTGTTGCCGTCCCCGAAGGGCTGCGCCTTCGCCAGCGTGACGAACAGCGCGATCGCCTGTTCGCGAACGCCGGCCCGGCCGAGAGCGGCGTCGATCACGGCCTGCAGCGTGGCGTGAGTCTGGGCAGGCGGCTCGTGCCGGCCGTAGACCGTGTCAACACCGATGCCCGCGTCGGCGCGGCGGAACCTGCCGGGCTCGATCGACCCGCTTCGAGTGAGAGTGGCGTTGAGACCGCGGACGAAGTCGACGTCCACGCGGGCACCCAGGTTGTCGATCACGTACTGGGCGGCGTCACGCAGATCCTCGAGGAGGTTGAGGTCGTGCCGGGAGGTGACGCCGTCGAGGTTGCCCGAGCGGAGGAAGTTCTCCGTGTCGAGCCGGCCGGTGGACAGCCCGTCGAAGACCTTGCCCGAGGAGTACACCACGCCGGCCAGGTCTCCTACGGTGAGGTTCTCGTTGCCCATGGCGTTTCAGCGTAGTCGGCGGGGCGGCGGCGCAGGCTTCGGCGCACGGACAGAGCGTGGGGGCACGGCGGTCCATGCTCGTCTCACTGAGCTGATCGGTCGAGGCTTGCAAACTGTCCTCGAAACTGGGGCATCTCCCGAACTACCTTGCGTCGTGGGCGACATAGGCCCCGTCAGCCGACTAGTAACTACCAGACCCAGATCAATGCGCCTGCGCCGCGCACGGTGCACACCGCGATGCCGTCGGTGCTGGTCACCTTCACTCTGGCTCCTTGTGGCGAGCATCGAGTTCCGACCTGCGCCGGTGAAATGAATCGCCACCATGTGCTGGTCCTGGAGTAGCACAACAGGGTTCCGTCCTGAGACCTGTCATTCCATTGTGCTTGCGTGCAAGAACCGCCTTCGTACTCTTGAACAACCGCCTGAGTCGTCGGCGTCGTATAGGTCGTCACCGGCACCACTGTCGTCGGCACCGCGGTCGCGGTCGTCGTCGACGGTGTTACCCTCACCGTGACCGTCGGAACCGGCGGCACAGTCGTCATGGAGCTCGTCACCGCCGCCGCCGGCGGCTCCCCCTCACCCGACCGGCTGACGTAGACGCCAAGCCCCGTCGCCGCAACCGCCAGCACAGCGACGACAGCAGCCAGGATCGGCACCACCCTCGACTTGCGTAGCGGGGCAGCAGGTTCCGCCGCAGGTCGCAACTGCGTCGCCTCGGCCTCGGTCTGCCCCGTCGCGGGGCGCAACTCGGTCACCGCGTCCGGCGCGATCTCCCGCTTCGGCACCGCCGGCACCACGATCGCGCGCGTGTCGCCGAGCTGATCCTCCAGCGCGGCGCGCAGCGCATCGACGAACTCCGCGCAGCTCTGGTACCGGTCACCCGGGCTCTTCGCCAGAACCTTCGCGAACACCGCATCCAGCTCGGACGGCAGCTGTGGCGCCACCTCGCCCACCGACGGCGCATCCTGCGTCAGGTGGGCGTTCATCAACGCGGTGATCGACTTGCCCGTGAACGGTGGCTGCCCGGTGAGCAGATGGAACGCAGTGCAACCCAGCGAGTAGATATCCGCGCAGTTGTCGAGGTCCTCGCCCTCGATCGCCTCGGGGCTGATGTACTGCATCGTCCCGACGGTGATGCCCGTCGATGTCAGCGAGGTGGCCTCGCCTGCGGCCTTGGCGATGCCGAAGTCCGCGAGCTTCACCACCTCGAGCTCGGCGCCGTCCACGCCGAGCAAGATGTTCGCGGGCTTGACGTCCCGGTGCGTGATCCGCTGCTTGCGCCACGCATAGTCCAGGGCAGCCCCGGCCCCGGTAACCAGTTCCAGCGCGAGGGTCGGGTCAAGCGCCCCGTGCGCCTTCACCAGCTCGGCCGCATCCGTGCCGTCGACGTACTCCATCGTGATCCACAACCGGTCCTCGAACTGGCCACGGTCGTACAGCGTGACGATGTTCTGGTGCGACAGCTGCGCCAGCAGGTCCGCTTCACGCAGGAACCGCGACTTGAAGTCATCGTTGCGCGAGACGCCGGCATCCAAAAGCTTCAGCGCGTCCTGACGCGGCAGCCGCGGGTGCTGAACTAGGAACACCTGCCCCATGCCGCCAGCACCCAGCTGACGGACGACGCGGTACCCGGCGATCTCGGTGATGCTCACCGTCCGATTCTGGCAGGCGACGCGTGGCGGCGCCGGAGGGTTGGCAGGTCAGAAGGTGTTTCGGCTAGGGAATCGGTGGCGGGCGCCAGCCGATAGCTTCTCACTGAGTTGATCGGTCGAGGCTTGCCAACTATCCGCGCAACCGAGTCAAGCTCCAGTGGCGCATGACCTGCCGCGCGGACTAGGTGTGGCGCGACCGGCACACCCATGGCACAGATCACATTCACAACGCGCGCGAGTTGCAACACCCCCTCCGCCTGCGGATATGCGATTCCACAGTGGTCGTTAGCCTGACTGCCTACATTGCGATTCAATAACGATACTGGTGTAAACCCTCGACTGCTGCTTCAGTGTTACCCAAGTTGCGTATGTGACTGAAGTAAATCTGAGCTACAAGGGGGCGGCATGGCGGACACGCAGGTGAACCGAGAGAAACGGCGCGGAATCTTGAATCGCAGCAGCGTGACCGGTTACGGCGCGCGGACATGCGCAAAGTCGGCGCGGTCGTGGTAGCCGCCGGGGTCACGTTGGCCGGTGGTGTGGTCGCAGCCGATCCGGTGGCGCCGGATCCGATGCCGAAGATGGGCGCGGTCCGGACGGGCGTGTTCGCGGACAAGGCCCGAGCGCAGGAAGACGCCGACGGGTTCATCGTCCGGGCGGAGTTGTTCGGGATGAACGCCCGCAGCCTGGTTCCGCTGGGTGGATCACCGCAGTCGTATCAGGCGGCGTTGTCGATGGCCGGGCGGGCGGTGATCGAGGTCAAGGATCCGAAGAAGCCGCCGAAGGTGAAGGTCCGCAGCGCCACGATCACCGTCGGCACAACTCTGGCGTGCGGGGCGTCGCCGCAGCAGATCCAGCTGGGCGGCACCCTTTCGCAGGCCGGGAACTACTCGCTGACCCCCTCGTTGTCATCTCAACAAGGGGTGACCGCCGGCGGTCAGGGCGGCTCGAACGGCGGACAGGGCAACGGATCAGTGAACGCCTCCGTCACCGAAGGCATCTCCGGCACCGGCGGCGGCACCACCACCGTTTCGGGGACGATCCAGGGGACCATCGCCGCGGGCGGATCGAAAGAGCAGGCCCTGGCCAAGAAGTCGTTGACCGGCAAGTCCGGGTACGTCGTGGTCCGGGAGACGATGGTGCGGATGGACGCCTGCTGGGCCGCGCAGATCGTGATGTGGGCGGTCGCGACACTGTCCACCGATCACGGCGACATCTCCACCACCGCGTACGGGACACCGCTGTCCCTGCGCCGGGATGCGAACGATCCGCCGGTGAACCCGCCCAAGGTCCGCGCCGATCCGAACCCGCCCGCGTTGGCGGCGACCCCGAACACCGCCGTCGCCGCACGCACAAGCGAGCAGGTCAAGCCCGCACCCGCCGCGAAACCCGCGCCGAATGCGAAGCCGGACCCTGCCTCGGCGGCGAAGCCCGCGGCCTCGAGCGCGAAGCCAGCACCCGCTGCGAAGGCGTCTCCGGCACCGGCCGGCAAGCCGGCACCGGCGAAGCCCTCGGCCGCCCCGGCAGGTCCCCGTGGCTGAGCCCGAGCGCGGCGAAGCCGTGAAGGCCGCCGTGGGAGTGATCGCCGGCGCAGTCATCATCGTCTGCTGCGCGTTCACGCTCCCCCGCCTACCCAGGGCGGTCGAAGCGATCGGGGCCTGGCCGGTCTGGGGCGGCTTCTTCGTCATCACGGTGGTGGCGGGGTGGCTGTTCTGGTCGAACGTCCAGAAGTTCTACGAGTTGGTGCAGAAGTGACGGAGCCGATCCCCGGCGGCGGGGGCGAGCTCGCTTCGCGCTGCGGCGCGCGTTCGACGAGGCGGGTAACCCCAGCCTCGCCGCCGTCGCGCACGCAGCAGCGGGTGTGTCGAAGCAGCGACTCTCGGACTGGCGGTCTGGAAGGCACGTACCGGCCCGATTCGAGGACCTCGAACCCGTCATCGCCTACCTGCGCATCACGGCGGGCGGCATCACCACAGCGGAGGGAAGTGACATGGAAGCAGGTGTGACCGACTGGACACCCGAGCGGTGGCACGAGGCCTGGCGGCGATCGGTGGATGTCCCCGCCGCCGCGCACAGCGCAGGTGACGTCCCGGCGGCAGAGCTCGCAAGTGAGGTCGATCGCAAGCCCATCGCCGTCGCCGTGGTGAGCGTCATCGTCGTCCTCGTCGCCGCACTGGCGGTCATGGCCTTCCTGCTCAGCTGGGCCACGATGTGACACCGCAGCATCGCGACACGCCGACCACTCAACCGGCGACACGCCGTCCGGACCGTCCGGACCGGACACTCCGGACACCACCGAACCTGCCCCGCAAACATCACAGTTCGGCAACGAAAAACGGCGCTGCCAGCAGAGATAGGCGTCCGGACCCGTCCGGACCCGTCCGGTGGTTGAGGCCGGACGAGAAACCGTGCTCTGGTGAATGCATCCCCAGCCGATCCCGAACCCAGCCGCGGGTAGGCGGTCGACCGGGTTGATTCCACCTTCTTCCTTCTTCAGAAACGAGGACTCATGCCGTCCCCATCCGACGAGACCGGACAGCACGAACCGGCTCCCGACACGGCGCAGATCCCCGTCGCCCGTGACGACACCCCACCCGCAGGAAAGCCCGCGCACGCCGCCCGCAGCGGTCGCGGCATCACCCGCGCCGGCTGGTGGGCGATCACCGTCGGCGCCGCCGCGCTGCTGATCCTCGGGTTCCTGCTGACCTTTGGGCCGGCGCGGTACTGGACCCCGGTCCCGGTCGTGTTCCTCGGCTACTTCCTCATCTCCGGCCTCATTGGGCTCGTCTTCTGGAAAGGCGTCCGAGAACTCCAGGACAGCGACCCGAACCTGCGCACCGACGACCCCGCCCCGACCGGGCAGCGCGTCGCCGCAGCGATCAGCGCCGTCGGGATCGCCTCCGCGCTGATCCTGCTCCCCGTCGGCCTGTCCGATGCGCCGGCCAATGCGGCGCCGTGCCCCGACGGCAGTCAGACCTGCGGTCCGCAGCCCACCCAGGATCCCGGCCCCACCCAGGGCAACGGCGGCAACACCACCGCCCCGCAAGCCCCGAACACCACGGTGCCGCCGGACACGAACACCGGACTGATGCCGCCCCCGGCGCAGGGCAACGGCAGCGGGTTCCAGGGCACCGCCCGGCCGATGCCGACCCCCGACCAGACCGACCCCAACGCCTGCATCCTCAACTGCGGCCCCACCCAGCAGCCCCAGGCCCCGCAGGCACCGCAGACCGGGCAGGCCAACCCGCCGCAGACCGCGGAGAACCCGGTCGCCACCGCCCCGAACACCGTCGCCACCACCCCGCAGGCACCGAAGACCACCACGCCCCAGCTGCGGACCCCGACACCCGAAACCACCACCTCGACGACCTCAAGCAAGGCCCGCGACCGCGACGAGAACCGCACCCGCAGCAGCGACGAGGACCGCGACAAGAACTCCGGCATCCCCTACCAGGCAGCGGAGCTGGCGAGTGTGATCGGGACATACCGACGGAAGAAGACGACGGACACGGCTGTTCGCAGTGGACAGGTGGTGTCGGAGAACGCGACACGGGCGCTGTATACGAACGCCACCAGAGTCAGCAAACCCGTGCAGTTGCCTGGCCCTGGCGGCGGCGGGCGAATCCCGGACCCAAACCCGGGCAACAACGACCCCGGAAACTCGATCCGCCTCCCGGGCCACCTCGCGGCACCCCGGGACCCGGAAACGACGGCGGTGGTGACGCACCGATCCACCTCATGGACGGCGAAGCGATCGGCGTGGCATCGAACCAAGGAAATGTCGCTGGTCAGCTGGTCTGGGATCAGGCGACAGGCTCAATTTACTTCCGAGACATGTCTCCGAACGGATTGGCCATCGCCAGCCTGGTGACGGCAACTGTTAACGGCAAGCCGCGGTCAGTCATTAGTACGGTAGTCGCGGGGCAAACCGTGGGGGTGCTCCCGGACTTAAGCCGGGCGACGCCGTATCCATTCGCCAGCACACAGCCAATCTGAACGGAACAACATTCCAGCTCCCTGGGCAGGTTGTTCCGATGCGAACCCCAATACAGGGTGAAACTGATGGAGGTCCGGGCCAATGGAGATACGTTGGTCCCTCCGGCAGGCCATCCGCTGACTATTACGAGGAGTCTGTGACGTTCGTTCAGCGCGGATGGGTATATCACGCGGGCGGCAAGAACTTCGACGGCTTCGCAAACGGCGCACTGCTAGAAGCGAAGGACGGATATACGTCGGTGATCGAGGGCGGGCAGTTCAAGCCCTACATCACATCCACGCCGAGCGATATAGTCGCCGAGGCAAGAATAGCCGGAAAGCTCGGCTATCCGCTGCACGTGTATACTTCGACAGCAGAAGGTCGCGATGCATTTTCTCATGCTTTGAACGGTGTCACCGGAGTAGCAAAGCAAGTGATTTTTGCCCCGAAGGGAAGGGTTACGTTTTGAGCAACGACGCGCTTTTCAGGAATCTTCGATTCTGGTGGCCTAGACGTGAGCTATCACGCGGGGATACAGCAGACTTAGTCAATCAATTTCTTGCCACTGTCGCAGGAACAGGCACCATCCCGGATCGTTGGTTTTTCGGCGCGGAGACGCGAGCAAAGGCGACATCCCGGATTGCCTTCGAGCTTCAAGATCCCGAGGTTCGGGTGAACGACGAGGATGTGGCACTCGGCGTCAGCGAGTACGATCTGGCGTACGAAATTCGTCTCTGGTCGCCCGGAGGTGGCGACCTTAAGGGCGATTGGGGCATGAGTCTGCAAATCGACCGCGTAGAGAACGCGCTTGGGCCGGACGATCTGCTCGATGTGACGTTCTCGCCGCCGCGCAGTGCGTCTCGAGACCTGGTCGGTGTCGGCGCCAATGTCCTGCACGCAACCAAAGTGGACGGAGTGGTGTTCGATCCGGACTGGAGGGAGAAGGTCGTGCCGAACGTGCCAGCGCCCGAGCCCGAGATCGCAACCCTGTACACACGGTAGATCGAGCGACGAAAGCCCCGTTTCCTCGTTGAGGCGACGGGCTTTCGTCGTTGCTTCAACGGCCCCACCCGCTGCCGCTCACCGAAGCAGGCGACGCAGTGACTGGGCGATCCCTTATCGCAGCGGTACAGGTGAACGAGCTGCACGTCGCCGGAACCCTAGTCACCGCGTCACCCCGGGTCCGTACCGCTCGACCATGCCGGTGAGCCACTCCACACCGACCGGGTTCGCGGAGTGCACGCGCACGACCGCCGGCCACCGATCCTGCTCGGCCAACCACAGCACGATCGGCCGGCTCGTGTCCTCACCGCCGAGGTCGTGGTCCAGGCTCAGCTCATCGACCTGGGCGCCGGACTGCAGGATCTCCAACGCCTCGGCGCTGGTGCGCGCGACGGTCCAGGTGGCCTCAGGCGGGTCGCGCAGGTCGTCGACGAACAGCTTCACGCCTCGTCCCCGTCCCGCATGTGCTTACGGGCGGTGCGAAGGATCCTGATGTCGCGCATCGCCTCCGGGGTCGACTCGGCACGTGGCCGAATCCGGATGTCCCCTGCCGTCTCCCGCGCCCGCAGCTGCTCCTGGTCGTCGGCCGGCAGCGTCGCAACGTACTCGGCGGCGAACGTCACGCTGCCCGGCGCCGGGTCGAAGAAGCCCGGCGTCGGCGTCGGGTGCACGTCCGGGCAATCGGCCATGCAACAGCCGCAGCGGGTGTAGCAGGCGAGCGACTGGTCCTCGGGCTCCTCGCCGGCGGTAGACAAGTTTAGGCAGTGCCCGTCGGGCGAGTCGGCATGGTCGCGACGGTCGCAGTCGCAGAGGTCAGGCATCCGGTGATAGTGGCACGCGGGGCCGGCGGACGGCTATGGGATTTCAGGGTCCGACTTCGCGCCCTCCGACGCAGGAAACGAAAGAGGCCCGTGGGCCCCGCCTCTTCTATACTTACTGTGCGCCATCAGGGACTCGAACCCCGAACCCGCTGATTAAGAGTCAGCTGCTCTGCCAATTGAGCTAATGGCGCGCGCTTCGCCAGCCGTACCGCTCGCTTGCGTGCTGAAGTACTCTAGCAAGACGATACCGGAAACATGAAATCGCCTGTTCAGACCCGGTTTCTGAGCCCGAAACAGCCGGGCGGGCGGGTCAGCGGAACGCGTCTTGCCCGGTCAGCTTCTGTCCCAGGATCAGGGTGTGCATCTCCACGGTGCCCTCGTAGGTCAGCACGCTCTCCAGATTGTTCGCATGCCGGATCACGGGGTACTCGAGCGAGATGCCGTTGGCGCCCAGGATGGTGCGCGCGGTGCGGCAGATGTCGATCGCCTCGCGCACGTTGTTGAGCTTGCCGATCGAGACCTGTTCGGGCCGAAGCGAACCCGCGTCCTTCATACGCCCCAGATGCACCGCGAGCAGCACGCCCTTGACGTACTCCACCGTCATGTCCGCCAGCTTCTGCTGGGTCAGCTGGAACCCGCCGATCGGCCGGCCGAACTGCTCCCGCTCGGTCGCGTACCGCTGCGCGCACTCGATCGCCGTCCGCGCGGCTCCCATTGCGCCCCAGACGATGCCGTATCGCGCCTCGCTCAGGCAGGACAGCGGCCCGCGCAGGCCACGCACCTCGGGGAAGGCCGCGGAGCCGGGGACGCGCACACCGTCGAGCACGAGTTCGGAGGTCACCGACGCGCGCAACGACAGCTTGTGGTGAATCGTGTTCGCCGTGAAGCCGGCGGTGTCGGTGGGCACGGCGAAGCCGCGGATCCCCTCGTCGGTCTGCGCCCAGATCACGGCGACACCGGCGAGGGATCCGTTGGTGATCCACATCTTCCGGCCGTCGAGGATCCAGTCGTCGCCGTCCCGCCGCGCCCGGGTGCGCATCGCGGCGGGGTCGGAGCCGTGGTCGGGCTCGGTGAGGCCGAAGCAGCCGATGATCTCGCCCGCGGCCATGCCGGGCAGCCAGCGCTGCTTCTCCTCCTCGCTCGCCCACCGCCAGATCGCGTACATGGCCAGCGAGCCCTGCACCGAGACCATGGACCGCAGCCCCGAGTCGCACGCCTCCAGCTCCAGGCAGGCGAGTCCGTACTCCGTGGCGCTGGTGCCGGCGCAGCCGTACCCCTGCAGGTGCATTCCCAGCAGGCCCAAGTCCCCCAGCTTGCGCATGAGCCCGCGCGGGTCGTCCGGCTCGCCCTGCTCGAACCAGCGGGCCACGTGCGGTTCGACCTCGGCGGCGCACAGGGCGCGCACCGACGCGGCGATCTGCAGCTCCTGGTCGCTGAAGAGACCGGTCAGGCCGGCCAACTCGTCGGGATGAGTGGTCATTCGTCGCCGTCCTCGTCGTTGCCCGCGCCGAAGCCGAACGCCATCGCGAGGGCGATGCCGAGCGCCAGCCCCACCCCGATGCCCAGCCCCGCGTTTCCGAGCGAGGCCCCGACCGCGGCACCGATGACCACGCCGAGGGCGATGCCCAGCGCGAGCTTGTTGTACCCCTTATCGCCCCACGGGCCCTGCGGCCGGTCACCGTCGTCGCTCACATCCGCACCGTACCGTTTCCCGACCCACCGCGACCCCCGTTAGAATCGGGCGCAATCGGTCGTCGCCGACTCCCTCGATGAACCTCTGGAGCAGAACCATGCGCATCCGCCCCACCGGACCCCGTCGTGCCCTGACCGCGGTCGTCGCCGCAGCCACCGCGATGGTGCTGGTGGCGGGGTGCACCGCCGCCGCGAACGATGCGCTGCCGCTGCCGGACGCAGGCCAGAAGATCACGGACTCGACCCCTTCTTCGACCTGCTGCGCCCGCAGATCACCTCCAGCGTCCAGAACGGCGCGGTCAACGTGCAGCCCGGCGTGCCGGTGAAGGTCTCCGTCGCGGGCGGCACGCTCGCCAAGGTGGTCATGACGAACCCGGACGGCAAGGAGGTCTCGGGCAAGCTCTCGGACGACGGCAAGTCCTGGAGCAATACCGAGCCGCTGGGCTACAACAAGCAGTACAAGCTGCGCGCGGAGGCGAACGGCGTGGGCGGCGTGAACGTGGCGAACTCCACCTTCAGCACCGAGTCGCCCGCGAACCTCACCCAGGCCTACTTCACCACGGCCGACAACTCGACGGTGGGCGTCGGGCAGACAGTGGGCGTGAAGTTCGACGAGCGCATCACCGACCGCGTCGCGGCCGAACGCGCCATCACGGTGTCCACCTCCCCGCAGGTCGAGGGCGCCTTCTACTGGATCAGCCCGTCCGAGGTGCGCTGGCGCCCGGAGAGCTACTTCAAGCCGGGCACCAAGGTCAGCGTGGACGTGAAGATCTACGGCGTGGACCTCGGCGGCGGCACCTTCGGCCAGAAGGACGCCTCCACCCGGTTCACCGTGGGCGACGAGGTGATCACCACCGTGTCCGACAAGGACAAGATCGTCCGAGTCACGAAGAACGGCAAGCTCATCAAGACCATGCCCACGTCGATGGGCGGCCCCGGCAACGAGACCCCGAACGGCGTGTACCTCATCGGCGATCATCGCCAGAACATGATCATGGACTCGTCCACCTACGGCGTGCCGGTGAACTCCCCCAACGGGTACCGCACCCTGGTCGACTACGCGGTCCAGATGTCCTACAGCGGCATCTACCTGCACAGCGCCCCGTGGTCGGTGAACCAGCAGGGCTCCACCAACGTGAGCCACGGCTGCCTCAACGTGAGCACCGAGAACGCGCTGTGGTTCCTGCAGAACACCAAGCGCGGCGACATCGTGAAGGTCACCGACACCCAGGGCCCCACCCTCGAGGGGGTCGACGGGCTAGGCGACTGGAACATCCCGTGGAGCGTCTGGCGCGCCGGCAACGCCAAGTCCGCCGGGTAGCGCCTCCCTCGCCTCCGCGGGCCCGACGGTGACCGTCGGCGCACCGTCGGGCAGCCCGACGGTGGCGGCGAACCCGGGCCGGGCCGTGCCGGCGAAGGCGCGCAGCCAGTCCCGGAGCACCGCGGCGCGATGGCCCATGCCCGCCAGGTAGTACAGGTGCACGGCCAGCCAGCCCGCCCAGGCGACGATGCCGGTGAGGCCCGGCAGGCCGAGCGGCGGCTGGACCACCGCGTGCGGGGTGTCGATCATCGCCATGCTGCCCTTGTCCAGGTAGCGGAAGTGCGTGCCGGGGCCTTCTTCCCGCGGATCACGTCGGCGGCGTGGCGCCCCTGCTGCATGGCGACGGGGCTCTGCCCGGGCAGGCCGTTCAGGTTCGTCATGTCACCGAGGGCGAAGACGTCCGCGCGGCCGCCGACCGTGAGGTCGCGATTGATGAGGAGGCGGCCGTTGCGGTCGGTCTCGCAGCCCGTGGCCTCGGCGATCACCCCGGCCAGCGGGGTCGCCTTGACGCCCGCCGACCAGACGACGGTGCCCGCCGGGATCTCGCGCTCGGCGCCGGCGGCGTCCTTCACGGTGACCACGCCGTCCTCGATCGCGGTGACGACAGTGCCGGTGTGCACGACGACGCCGGCCTTCTCCAGCGCGGCACGGGTGTAGCCCGAGAGGGTGCCGCCGTAGAAGGGCAGCACATCGTCGGCGCCCTCGACCAGGTGGATGCGGATCGCGGCGTCGTCGTGGAACCGGCGGGCGAGCTCGGCGACCTGCCCGGCCACCTCGACGCCGGTGGCGCCGGCGCCGACCACCACGACGGTGCGCGCGGGGCTCTCCGCCGGCGCGGCGAACGCGGCGCGCAGGCGCTCGCGCAGGTTCTCGGCGTCCTCGAGGGTCTTCAGGGCGAAGGTGCGGCTCTCCCACTCGTCGTGGCCGAAGTACGCCTGCGCGGCACCGGCGGCGACGACGAGGTAGGTGTAGCCGATCCGCTCGATGCCGTCCTCGGTGGCGTAGGTGACGATCTTGCGCGCGGCGTCGACCTCGGTGACGTAGCCCGTGACCACGTCGACGGTGCGCTTGCGGCGGAGCACCTGCGCGATGGGCGGGGCGATGCGCGCGCCGGCGGTGACGCCGGTGGCCACCTGGTACAGCAGGGGCTGGAAGAGGTGGGTGCCGTTCGCCGAGATGAGGGTGGTCTCGATGCCCGACTTCGCGAGCTGCTTCGCGGCGGCGAGGCCGCCGAATCCCGAGCCGATCACCACGACGTGGGTGCTGCGCATGATCTTCTCCTCCTGTGAGACGTCGTTGTCTATCACCAGATTGGTGCATGGAGGATTCGCATTCAACGTGGTAGATCGCCTACCTGCTGATCTTATCGATCTGTTCTGTTCATATAATGATGGAATGGAGTTCCGGCAGCTCGAGTACCTGGTGGCCGTCGCCGATCACGGCGGCTTCTCCCGCGCGGCGCGGCAGTGCTTCGTCTCCCAGTCCGCGGTGAGCCACCAGATCGCCACGCTGGAGAAGGAGCTGGGCGCGGAACTCTTCGAGCGCACGGGGCGTCGCGTCCGGCTCACCGAGGCCGGCGAGATCCTGCTCCCCCGCGCCCGCGACCTGCTCCGGCTGCGGGACGAGGCGGCCGACGCCGTTCGCCCCCGTCCCGACCGGATCCGGCTCGCCGCCAACATGTCCTTCGCCCGCGCCGCGCTGGCGGCGATCGAGACGGTGCGCGACCGGCACGCGGGTGCGGAGATCGACTTCCTCATCAAGCCGTTCGCCCAGCGGATCGCCGCCGTGAAGTCGGGCGAGGCCGACCTGGCTCTGATCCGCGGCCGGCTCGACGAGCCCGGTCTCTACCTCGAACCGCTCTGGGTGGACAACCCGCTCATCGCGTTCTCGACGCGCCACCCTCGCGACGCTCGGGAGGGCACCGTCGGCCGAGGAACTGGCGCCCTTCCCCTGCTGCTCCCACCCGCCCACGAGCAGGTGCTGCTGCACCGCCTCGCGGAACGGGTGTTCGCCGCGAACGGGCTCGAGGTGCGGCTGGGACCCGAGATCCGCGAGGACCACCCCGTCGCGTTCGAGCTGGTCAACCACCCCGACGGCTGGACGCTGCTGTACGAGGACCCGCGCCAGCCCGGCATCGCCAGCCGGCCCGCGCCGGGGTTCACCCTGCCCGTCTCCGCGGTGCTGCGCACCGACGCCGTGCCGAACGCCCTGGTCGCCGAGCTGCTGGTGGGACTGTCGAACGGGTATCGGCGGTGAGCCGGGCTCTGTAGCGGCTCAGTCGCGGTGCAGCAGCCTGCGCCCCAGCGCGCCGACGGCGTCGGCCGGTCCGGCGATCGCCTTCTCCGCGACCGAGAGCACCGCGTTCGGCGCGCTGAGAAGCGCGTTGACCTTCGTGATGGCGGCGTCGGTGCGCGCCACCGTCGTGGCGATCGCCGACATCAGCCGCTCGAACTCGTCGAGGTCGCGGTTCATCCGGACGAGAGTCGCATCGAAGTCGGTCATCGTCCGGTCCATGTTCTCCATGGTCGTGCCCAGACCGTCGAGCATCGCCGTCGCCTGATCGATCGTGACGTCCGCGTTGAGCGCAGCGCTCGCCAGGTTGCGGATCCGCGCGCGACCCCGGCCGCCGGCCGCGCCGGTCGCTCCGGAGTTGTCGTCCAGTGAGGCCATGCCCGATACGGTAGCCGCATGACGAATTCTGCGCGGCTGGAGCCGGGAGTTAATGCACCTTCTTTCACTTTGCCGGATCAGGACGGCAACGACGTTTCGCTGTCCGACTACCGTGGCCAGCGGGTCGTCCTGTACTTCTACCCCGCCGCGATGACGCCGGGGTGCACCAAGCAGGCCTGCGATTTCCGGGACAACCTCGCCGATTTCGCCGCCGCCGGCCTCACCGTGCTGGGCGTCTCCCCCGATAAGCCGGAGAAGCTGAAGAAGTTCCAAGAGCGCGACGCGATCCCGTTCCCGTTGCTGTCGGACCCGGATAAGCGGGTGCTTACCGCGTACGGCGCGTTCGGTGAGAAGATGATGTACGGCAAAACCGTGACGGGCGTGATCAGGTCGACGTTCGTCGTGGACGGTGACGGGAAGATCGAGGTGGCGCAGTACAACGTGCGCGCCACGGGCCACGTCGCCAAGTTGCGCCGTGACCTGAAGCTCTGAGAGGACCCGTTTTGGAACGCACCGTCTACACCGACGACCACCTGCAGTTCGGCTCCGCCGTTCGCGACTACCTGCAGAAGCAGGTGCTGCCGAACGCCGAGCAGTACATCGACGACAAGCTCATCGCCCGCGACGTGTGGCGGGGCCTCGGCGAGCAGGGCGTGCTCGGCCTCGAGATCCCGGAGTCGTACGGCGGCGGCGAGGCGGGCGACTACCGCTTCAACGCCATCGCCCAGGAGGAGCTCGCCGCCGTCTCGATGGCGTTCGCCAGCTCGGTGGGCATCGACTTCGACATCACCACCCCGTACATCGTGCGCCTGGGCACCGACGAGGCGAAGCAGCAGTGGCTGCCCGCGATCGCGTCCGGCGAGGCCGTGGCCGCGATCGGGATGACCGAGCCGTCCGCCGGGTCCGATCTGGCGGCCATCAAGTCGACCGCGGTGCGCAGCGGCGACGACTGGATCCTCAACGGCTCCAAGACCTTCATCACCAACGGCTACACCTGCGATGTGGCGGTGATCGCCGCGAAGACCAACCCCGAGGCCAAGGCGCGCGGCATCTCGCTGTTCGCCGTCGACTGCTCGCTGCCCGGCTTCGAGCGCGGCCGCAAGCTCGACAAGGTGGGCCAGCCCGAGGCCGACACCGCCGAGTTGTTCTACTCCGACCTGCGGGTCCCGTCGAGCGCCCTCATCGGCGAAGTGGACCGCGGTTTCTACCACATGATGGAGAAGCTGCCGCAGGAGCGGATCGGCTCCGCCGTGGGCAACGTCGCGCACGCCAAGCAGATCCTCGCCGAGACCCTCGAGTACGCGCGCGAGCGCAAGGCGTTCGGCCAGTCCATCGGCTCGTTCCAGCACAACAAGTTCCTGCTGGCCGACCTGGTGACCCAGATCGAGATGGTGCAGGCGTACGTCGATCAGGCCGTCGCCGCGCACGCCGAGGGCAAGCTCACCGCCGTGGACGCCGCCAAGGTCAAGTACGTCTCGGCCGAGATCCAGAACAAGGTGCTCGACTCGTGCGTGCAACTGCACGGCGGGTACGGCTACATGCGCGAGTACCGCGCCGCCCGGGCGTGGATGGACGCCCGCGTCACCCGCATCTGGGCCGGCTCGTCCGAGATCATGAAGGAGATCATCGGTCGGGATCTGGCGCTCTGACTGGTAGGCCGATCCGGGCGGTCCGCGCGGCGGTCAGGTGGACCAGATGTCCATCGGAACCGCCCGCACCGCCCGGCCCGACGCGTCGAGCTCCCGGCCCACCCGCTTGATCGACCGCAGCACCACCGAGCGGTCGAGGACCGTCAGCCCGGGCGCGTGCTCTGCCAGGGCGGTCTCGATCGCCGGGACCTCCTGAATCGAGTGTGCCGATATTGCGAGCAGGGTGTCGGCGCGACCACCGACGATGCGCCACAACACCCGGAGCCCGGGCACGTGGCGCAGCAGCGCGCCGACGGTCACGGAGTCGTCGCCGTCGATCGTTCCCCACACCCACACGATCAACGGCCACCCGGACGCCGCCAGCGACATGTCGCAGCGCAGGATCACACGTTCGTCGGCGATGAGTTCGACGAGCCGGCGCCGCGCGGTGCTCTCACTGATGCCGCAGCGCCGCGCGAGCGCACCCACAGGCATCCGGCCGTCCTCTCCCAGCAACAGGATCAGCTTGCGGTCGATCTGGTCGTACGCGCGGACGCTCGCCCGCGGCCGGTCCGGCTTCCGACGATGCCGGTTCATCGTGGCGATCTGCTGCCGGTCCAGCGTCCGGAGCCGCCACTGGTCCCCCATCGTGACGACCTGGATGACGACGTGGCTGCGCGTCCCCAGGACACCGGGGATGCGCGCGAGGTCGCCGAGCAGGAAGTCCGACAGCGCCGCCATGTCGCGCATGTTCGCGAGCATCGTCAACGAACGCGGCCCACTCGTGTGCTCGATGTTGAACACGTGGGGGAACTCGGCGACCCGTCGCGCGATCGCCAGGGCCGACGGGGCGTCACAGGTCACCTCGATCACGGCGAGACAGGACTCAGCGCCACCGTGACCGGCGGCGCGGCCCGTGATCCAGGCCGTACCGTCTCCGCTCAGCCGCAGCCACCGACGGGACGCCGTCGCCGGGTCCACCCCCACGACCTCGCCCACCAGCGACCAGGGCGCGCGCGGATCGATCTGCAAACAGTTGACAATGGCAAGATCGATCTCGTCCACAACGGTTTCGCGCAGAGAATCGGACATCTTCATTGTAATCCTGCGAAATGGTCTGAGATCTGAAGCACAGTGCGATTGTCGACGCAGGCCGCGACGAGTTCAAGTCCCGGCTCGCCACTGAGGCCCGCTCCAACCAGTTAGAAGACATGTCGATAGCACGAACAACCACACCGGTCCCCACGAACCGTACGGTGGACTGGGTCAGCCGACTGATCGGATTCGATACCACCAGCCGCAACAGCAACCTCCCCCTCATCGAGGTCGTCACCGACCACGCCCGCGGACTCGGCCTCGACCCGGTGGTGATCCCGAATGCGGCGGGGACCAAGGCGAACCTCCTCCTGACCGTCCCCGCAGCTGATGGCTCCCGCGCGGGCGGCGTGGTCCTCTCCGGTCACACCGACGTGGTCCCGGTCGACGGTCAGCCCTGGAGCTCGACCCTTTCGCGGCGGAGATCCGCGACGGTCGCCTGTACGGGCGCGGCAGCTGTGACATGAAGGGCTTCGTCGGTACCGTACTGGCGAAGCTGCCCGAGTTCGTTGCGACCGACCTGCGCGAACCCATCCACATCGCGCTGTCCTACGACGAGGAGGTCGGCTGCGCCGGTGTCGGATCCCTCGTCGAGCACATGGTCCGGACCGGGATCGCGCCGCGGGCGTGCATCGTCGGTGAGCCGACGACGATGGAGGTCGTGCGCGGACACAAGGCCATCACCCTGTTGCGTGTGAGCCTGCACGGCGTCGCCTCGCACTCGTCTCTCACCCCGAACGGCGTCAACGCCGTCGAATACGCCGCCGAGCTCGTGCGCTTCGCCCGTGCCATCGCCGACCAGTTCCGGGTCGACGGGCCGTACGACGAGGCCTACGAGGTGCCTTTCACCACCGCATCGGTCAACCAGATCGCGGGCGGGATCGCGGTCAACACCGTGCCCGCCGACTGCACGCTGAGCCTGGAGTTCCGGTCCATCGGCGCGGTCGACGTCGCAGCGACAGTCGACCTGTTCCGCGCGGAGATCGCTCGCATCGAGACCGCCATGAAGGCGGAGAATCCCGCCGCGTCCGTCGAACTCGAGATCGTTGCTTCGGCACCCGGCTTGGACACCCCCCGCAGCGCCGGCGTGGTCGACGCCGCCGCCGGCTGGGGCGGCATCCCCAGTAACACGAAGGTGACGTACGCGACCGAGGCCGGGCTCTTCCAGGCCGCCGGCATTCCCACGGTGGTGTGCGGCCCCGGTGACATGACCCAGGGCCACGCCCCGGACGAGTTCATCGCACTTGAGCAGCTCGCGTTGTGCGAGGTCTTCCTCGACGAGCTGCTGGCGGAGGTGCGTTCATGACCGCGACCACGGGCGCATCGCCCAGCCCCCAGGTGACTCCCGAACGGCTGAAGGCAGCTCGGAAGGCCGTGATCAGCAGTTCGATCGGTGCCGCGCTGGAATGGTTCGACATCATCGTCTACGCCTCCTTCGCGGTGGTGATCTCGAAGAACTTCTTCCCGAGTGACGACGAGAGCCTGGGACTGATCCTCACGTTCGCGACGTTCGCGATCTCTTACCTGGTGCGCCCCATCGGCGGCACCCTGATCGGCGCGTACGCCGACAAGCACGGTCGTAAGAACGCGCTGACGCTCACGTTCGGCCTCATGGTCGTGGGCACCCTGATCATGGCGGTCGCACCGACCTACGCCACGGTCGGCGTGTGGGGTGCTCTGATCATCCTGCTCTCCCGAGTCATCCAGGGCATCTCCGCCGGCGGCGAGTTCGGCGCGTCCACCACCTTCCTGGTGGAGACCGCGCCACATCGCAAGGCCTACTACGCGTCCTGGCAGGTCGCGAGCCAGGGCCTCGATGATGTTGGCATCGGCGTTCGGCTACGTGCTGTTCAAGGCGCTCACCACCGAGCAGCTGTACACGTGGGGGTGGCGGATCCCGTTCTTCGTCGGCCTGCTCATCGGCCCCGTCGGACTGTACATCCGGTCCAAGCTGTCCGAGCCCGAGGAGTTCGTGACCGCGAAGAAGGAGTCCTCCCCCATCCGGTCCGCGCTCACCGAGCACCTCGGCCGCATCCTCACCGGCATCGCCTGCGTCGGGCTGGGCACGATCTCCGTCTACCTGATCCTGTACATGCCCACCTACGCGGTCAAGAGCCTGCAGGTGCCCGCCGCGGCGGCGTACCTGGGCGGAATCGTCGCCGGTGCGGTCGGCCTCGTCGGTGTTCCGTTCGTCGGCAGACTGGCGGACCGGGTGGGACCCGCCAAGATCATGACCTTCGCGGCCGCTGCCGCGATCGTGGTCATCGTGCCCCTGATGCAGTTGGTCATCGGCAGGCCGACCGTCACGAGCTTCGTCGTGGTCATCGCGCTACTCGGGGGGATCATGGCGTTCTACTTCGGCTGCCTGCCTGCGATGCTCAGTGACCTCTTCCCGCAGCAGATCCGAGGTACCGGCATTTCGATCGCGTACAACGTGGGCGTGAGCTCGCTGGGCGGCATCGCCCCGCTGGTGATCACCTGGCTGATCCAGCAGACGGGGTCGAAGACCGCCCCCGGCTTCTACTACATGGCCGTGGCCACGCTGTCGCTGGTCGGGCTGTACTTCGCCCGCAAGGTCTACCGGGCGCGCTGATCTCAGCCGGTCCGGACGCACGCAGGCACCGTCGGGATTCCCGACGGTGCCCTGCGTGTGTCAGCCCTACAGTGCGGCCTCGATCACCGAGATGATCTTCGGGCGCAGGTCGGCGGCGGCGATGATCTCGTCGACCGAGCCCACCTCGACGGCGCGGCGGATGCTGTGCACCGCGTCGAACTCGGAGGCGACCTCGCCCAGCTTCTCGGCGCGGACCGAGCCGCGGGCCTCGTCGAGCTCCGCGACCAGCGCGGCGCGCTCCGAGCCGCTCGCCGCGGCGAGCCGCTGCTCGAGCAGGCGGACCCGCTTGTCGTCGCTGGTGCGGGCGTTGACCTCGCCCGAGAACACTACCGCCGCGGCGGGTGCACCGCCGAGCACCGAGGCGAACGAGCCTTCGATCGCCAGCACCGTCATGTTCGGGTTCAGCTGCTTGCTGAACACCACGAACGCGCCGCCGTGGTACCGCGAGATCACGCAGAACACGATGGGGCCCTCGAAATTGACGATCGCGCGGCCGATCTCGGCGCCGTACTCCAGCTGGAGCTTGCGCAGCGACTCCGGCGAACCGTCGAAGCCCGAGAGGTTGGCCAGCACCACCAGCGGGCGGTTGTCGCTCGCGGCATTGATCGCCCGCGCGGCCTTCTTCGACGACTGCGGGAACAGCGTGCCGGCCGTGTAGGTGTCCGGACCGTCCGTGGCGGGGAAGCCAAGGCGCGGCACGGACTTCGACTCGATGCCCAGCAGGCACACCGGGATGCCGCCGATGTGCACGTCCTGCACGACCGCGGTCTCGGCGTCGGCCATGCCGGCCCAGCGCTCGAGGACCTCGTGGTCCTGATCGGACAGCGCGCGCATCACGGTGCGAATGTCGAAGGGCTTCTTGCGGTCCGGGTTCTTCTCCGCGGAGAAGATGTCGCCGACCGTGGTGAAGTCGCTGTCGGCGAGCACGTGCGGGAAGGCCGTGATGTCGCGGTCCGACGGGTCCGTGGTCGCGGCCCGCCGCGGCGCCTGCTCCCCCGGCGCGATGTACGTGTGCGCGTAGTGCTCCATCAGGATGGTGTGCGCGCCCATGAGATCCGCCGCCCAGTACTGCGCCTGGCCGTTGGGTCCCATGATGCGGTCGTAACCGCCGATGCCGAAGTTGTCCTCGGCCGACACGCCGCCGGAGAAGTCCAGGGACTGCTTGCCGGTGAGCACCATCGCCGACTCCGGGGTCATGATCAGCACGCCCTTGGTGTGCATGAGCATCGTGGCCTCGGCGTTCCAGTACGGCTGCGCGCCCACGTTGATGCCGGCGGAGACGATGTTGATCTCGCCGCCCTGCTGCGTGAACTCGACGATCTTCTTCAGCGCCGCGGCCACCCAGTCCATGTTCTCGGTGCCCGAGTCCATGGAGATGCGGGCGCCGGCCGACAGGGCGTACCACTCGACGGGCAGTTCCATCCGGTGCGCGAGGTCGATCGCGGCCCCGATCCGGCGGCACTCGGCCTCGGCGAGCGCGCCCAGCGACTTGGTCGGATCGCCCAGCAGCAGAACGCGCTTGACGCCCTCGGGATACAGATCGGTGGCGGTGGAGATGACGCCGACCACGATTCCCGCGGTGTTGCGGCCCTTCGGCCGGTCGGTGGGCACCAGCACGTCGGCGATGTCGCCCTCCGCCAGCTCGTACTCGACGAAATCGCCCAGCACGCTCGTCAACTCGTACGGGTACACCGTGTTGCGGCTCGCGGCCCGCAGGACCTTCTGCCGGTAGCCGTCGATGGGCTCGACGACGTCGGCGCCGTCGTCGGTCGGCTCGGTGATGTGCATCTCGGCGCGACCGGTGGGGCTGAACGACAGCCGCACTTCGGTCTTGACCAGCGCGCCGGTCTCCGCGTCGCGGCGCCGCCCGATGAGCAGCACCTCCTCGAGGCCCGCGCCCACGGAGGTGGCCTCGATGTGCGCGGCGAGGGCCTGGAGTTCCGCGTCGGTGAGATCCACCGGCGGCCAGATGTACATGACGATCCGGTTCGTCGGGAGCCGCTTGGCGTTCGCCCGGTGAGCCTGCGCCCGACGGATCGAATCGACGCAGGTCGCGAGCGCGATCTCCGCGGTCGGCAGAGCGACCATGCGCCCCTTGTCGTCCCGCACCGCCGCGAGGTCGCGGACCTGGGCGAAGGCGACCAGCCGGTCGTCCGCCGGATTGTCCTTGGCCACCGCGCGGTACAGGTACACCTCCTCGTCGTCCGACGAGGTGAGACGCGTCAGGTCGAACCGACGCAGGCGCTCCAACTGCATGCGCTGCGCGATGTACGGGTGCAGGCCGCGGATCAGGCGGTCCTCGGCCACGCCGTTGGCCCCGGCCCGGAACGTGAAGTGGTGGTGCATGACCGCGCCGCCGCTGCCCGCGACGGTGATGGTCACGCGGCGCACCTGCGACGGGAGGGGGTGCGCCGACAGGACGCTGTCGAACGACGCGACCATCTCGTCCTGGTCCTCGGGCTGCTGCTCCCAGCTCAGGTACACGTCCGCGTCCACGGACGCGGCGCCGTCGGCCACCTTCGCCAGGCTCGCGACCGCGTCTCCGAGGCCGTCGTACGCGACCGCGGCCGAGGCGAGCAGGGCACCGTCGCGCTCGGCGACGACCCAGGAGATGCCCGAGTCGGCACCGTCGACGGCCTCGACCCGCACTTCGGACAGACCCTTGTTGCCGTAGTAACGGCGCGTGAGCACTTCCAGCATCACCGGGTTGTCCTGTGCGGAACCGGCCGCCAGGCGCTCGCCGAGCAGGAGCACCAGCGGCTCGGTGCTGCGCACCATCTCCGCGATCCGCTCGGAACGGTCGGCCGCCGTGGGGTTCTCGTCCAGGTAGCGCAGGTGCTCGCGCACCGACGAGTAGACGCCCTCGCGGTTGCCGAGCAGCAGCGGCTGCCCGAACCAGGCGAACACCACACCGCGCGCGACGTCGGCGATCACGGGGTACCGCGACTGGGTCGCGTCGATCAGGCGCTCGAGCACGGCGCGCGCGTCGGCGCCCTGCTCGCCCGTAGGAACCGGCTCCCGCAGCCACTTGCGCAGCAGGGCGGTGATCACCCGCACGCCCACCTTGGGTCGCTGTTGCGCGAGGAACACGCGGAAGACCGCGGACTCGAGTTCGGGCGTCCGGTCCAGCTCCGTCACACCGTAGTGGCCGAGCGCGGCCGCCAGCTTGGCGCGGTACGAATCGGGCAGGCCGGCGCGATCGGCGTCCAGGCTGCGCAGGTAGGTGTGGAAGTGCTCGCGCGGACTGTGCACCTCGTCGTCGCCCCCGACGGGACGCCGCAGGCCCAGCTCCGCCAGGTCGGCGAACACGCCGGCAAGGGTGAGCTCCTCGGCGGCCGGGGCCGCGCCCTCGAGCTCGGCGGCCACGCGGTCCACGAGATACTCGTCGAGGAGGCGGCTCTCGTCCGCGGGATCGACGTCGTAGCCCAGCAGCTGGCTGCGCAGCGCGTCTCGGCCGGCGGCCGCACGCTCGACGGCACCGACCTTCGCGGGCTCGGCGGGCAGGTCGATCGGGCCGGCCGCGGCGCCGGCCGCGGCGTCGTCGCCGTCGCCGAGGGGCTCAAGGCGCAGCAGCGGCGCGCCCGCCTCGACCTGGCTACCGACGGTGACCGCGCTCTCCTTCAGGCGCGCGGCGAACGGCGCGCGCAACACCGTCTCCATCTTCATGGACTCCAGGACCAGGATCGGCGCGCCGGCCTCGACCTCGTCGCCCACCGCCAGCGGCACGGCGACCACGAGAGCCGGTGCGGGCGAACGCACCACGCCGCCCTCGTCACGGCTGACGCGGTGCGTGACGCCGTCGACGTCGACCACGTGAACGGGGCCGTGCGTGCCCGTGGTGAGGCGGTAGCGCACACCGTTGACCACGGCCTGGCCGGTGTGCCGGTCGAAGCGCTCCAGATCGACATCGGCGGAACGGCTCTCGGCCCCGGTCTCGATGACCAGCCGGAAGCGGTGCGCGCCGGTGCGCGCCACCCGCACCCGGTAACTCGCGCCGCGCAGCTTGAAGTCGAGCGGGGTGCCGCTCTCGTGCTGCACCTGCGGCCGGCCGCCGGATGCGGTGGTGAGCAGGCGGGTCAGCTCTGTGCGCTCCTCGTCCTCGTACGCGTCGATCGCGGCGGACGCGAGCGCGACGGAGGTGTGCCGGTCGGCCACCAGGCGGCCCTCGCCGCGGACGCGGTCGATCCAGCCGGTGTCCGCGCTGCCGTCGATGACCTCGGGCTGGTTCAGCAGGTCGAGCACGAAGCTCTTGTTCGTCGCGCCGCCCTCGATGATCACGCGGGTCTCGTTCATGGCGCGGCGAAGGCGGCCGAGCGCCTGCTCCCGGTCGCTGCCATAGGCGATGACCTTCGCGATCATCGAATCGAAATCGGCGGGGATGGTGTCGCCCTGCGAGACGCCCGTGTCGATGCGGATACCCGGGCCGGCGGGGAGGTCCAGCAGCGCGATCCGGCCGGGGGCGGGCGCGAAGTCCCGGTCCGGGTCCTCGGCGTTGAGGCGGGCCTCGACGGCGTGCCCGCGCTCGGCCGGACGCGCACCGTCGAGCTTGCCGCCGGAGGCCACGTGCAGCTGCGCACGGACCAGGTCGAAGTCGTTGGTGACCTCGGTGATGGGGTGCTCCACCTGGAGGCGGGTGTTCACCTCGAGGAAGGCCAGCAGGTCGTCGCCCGGGTGGTAGAGGAACTCGACGGTGGCGGCGCCGCAATAGCCGACGCGCACGGCCAGCCGCTCCGCGGACTCCTTGAGGCGGGTGACCTGCTCGTCGCCGAGCACCGGCGACGCCGACTCCTCGATGACCTTCTGGTTGCGGCGCTGTACCGAACAGTCGCGCACGCCCAGCGCCCACGCGGTCTCGCCGTCGGAGATGACCTGGACCTCGACGTGCCGCGCGCCGGTGACCAGGCGCTCGAGGAACACGACGCCGCTGCCGAAGGCGCGCTCGGCCTCCTCACGGGTGCGCAGGTAGGCGTCCTCGAGGTCGGCGTCGGAGGCGACCATGCGGATGCCGCGCCCGCCGCCGCCGGCGGTGGCCTTGAGCATCAGCGGGTAGCCGATGTCCTTCGCCTTGTCCTTGGCGTCCTCGAGGGTCTCGACGGGGCCGCGGCTCCACGGCGCGACCGGGACTCCCACTTCCTCTGCGATGAGCTTGGCCCCGATCTTGTCGCCCAGCTGCCGCATGGCGTCGGCGCTCGGGCCGACGAACGTCACGCCCACCTCGGCGCACTTCTCCGCGAACACGGGGTCCTCGGCGACGAATCCCCAGCCGACCCACGCCGCGTCGGCGCCGGTCTCCTGCAGCGCGCGGCCGAGCAGCTCGTAGTTCAGGTACGGCCGTGCCGCTGCGGGCCCGAGGTCGTACGCGATGTCGGCCTCACGCACGAACGTCGCCGTGCGGTCGACGTCGGTGTAGAGGGCCACGGTCTCGATCTGCTGCCCGGTCTCTGCGGCCAAGTCGCGGACGGCATGGATGAGGCGCATCGCGGCCTCGCCCCGGTTCACGATGGCGATTCGGCTGAACACTCGCTTGTTCCCTTTCGGCTCTAACAGGTGCGATCGACTCCCGCCCGTGGGCGAGAACGTCACGCTCTTAAGTTCTCTCGATCACCGCGACTGCCGCCGCCGTATCACCGTCGTGGGTGAGTGACACATGTATTGTCGCCCCCGGCCCGAGGTCGTCGGCGATCCGCCCGTGGACCCGCACCGCCGGCCGTCCCCACGCATCGGAGACGACCTCCACCTCCCGCGCCCCGACCTCCTTCTCGGCGGGCCGCTGCGCGTAGAAGCCCGACGAGAACGCCTTGAACACCGCCTCCTTGGCCGCCCACCGGGCGGCCAAGGAACGGACGTCGCCGGCGGCGTCCCGTCGCTCCGCCGGGCTGAACGACGAGAGCATCGTCGTCCCGGGCTGCGCGAGCTGCTCCGCGAACCCGGGCACGTGCACCACGTCGATCCCGACTCCCACCACGGCCATGGCGGGCAGCCTAGCGGGCTACCGGCATCCGTCGGCGCAGTACGTGCCGTCGGGACCGAGCCGGGTGTCGTCGTCCAGCAGCAACGCGGCCTCACTGCGGTCCGTCGCGTCCGAGGAGGCGTCCGCGCCGAAGCGGCGGCCGCCGGCGGCTTGCGGTACAGCTCCGACCGGCCGCACATGGCGGAGAGCACCGCCCGCTGACCCGCGACCTCGCGCTCACGCGCCGCCGCCAGGTAGGCCGCCCGCGCCTGCGCGTCCAGCGACGCGAGGAACGCGTCGCGGTGGACGACCGCGATCAGGCCGGACACGTGACCGAAGCCCAGCGACGTGAGCAGGCCCGCCTTCGGCCGGAAGCTGCCGTCGAACCGGTGGGTCTCGCGCAGCCACACCAGGTGCGGGTACTTGCGCATCTCGTCGTCCACGCAGTCGAGGCTGCGGTTCGGCGGGACCACCTGATCGTTGAGCATCTGGCACATGCCGATGAGCTGGAACGCCGCGGCGCCGCCCTTGGCGTGGCCGGTGAGCGACTTCTGCGACACCACGAACATCGGGGCGCCCTCGGAGCGGCCGATCGACGCGGCGATGCGCTCGTGCAGGTTCGCCTCGTTGGGGTCGTTCGCGTTGGTCGACGTGTCGTGCTTGCTGATGATCGACACGTCGTCGGCCGCCACACCCAGCTGCCGCAGGCTACGGGCGATCGGCGCCTCGGGGCCGCCGGCGGCGACCGAGAGCGCGCCCATGCCGGGGGCCGGGATCGAGGTGTGCACGCCGTCGCCGAAGCTCTGCGCCCAGGCCACCACACCGAGGACCGGCAGGCCCATCTGCGCCGCGACGTCGCCGCGGGCCAGGAGGACGGTGCCGCCGCCCTGCGCTTCGACGAAGCCGGACCGGCGCCGGTCGTTGGCCCGCGAGAAGCGGCGCGGGTCGATGCCCTTGGCCAGCATCTTCTCGCTGTCGGCGGTGGCCTGCATCATGCCGAACCCGGTGATGCCCTCGATCGACAGGTCGTCGAAGCCGCCGGTGACCGCGAACAGGGCCTTGCCGACCTTGATCTTGTCGACGCCCTCCTCCACCGACACCGCCGCCGTCGCACAGGCCGCGACCGGGTGGATCATGGCGCCGTAGCTGCCCACGTAGCTCTGGACCACGTGCGCGGCGACGACGTTCGGCAGGGCCTCCTGCAGGATGTCGTTCTGGTTCGGCTCACCCAGCAGGGTGTTGATGAACAGGTCGCGCATCGAGCTCATTCCGCCCATGCCCGTGCCCTGCGTGTTGGCCACGTGCGCCGGGTGCACGTACTGCATCAGCTCGGCCGGCTCGAAGCCCGCGGAGATGAACGCGTCGACGGTGGCGACGAGGTTCCACAGCGCCAGCCGGTCGACCGACTCCATCATCTCGGGCGTGACACCCCAGTGCGTGGGATCGAAGCCGTCCGGCACCTGGCCACCCACGCTGCGCAGCAGCTTGGTGCGGCGGGGTACGCGGACCTCGGTGCCCGCCTTGCGGGTCACCTGCCACTCGCCCGACTCGAGCGCCGTCGCGACGGTGTTCCCGGCGTCGGCGTCGACGAACGCACGGGCCTCGGCCTCGTTCGCCACGACGAACGTCATATCGTCGGGGAGGAACACCGAGACCAGCAGCGGCGCGGTCTGATCGACGATGTCGCCGTCGTCGCTGAACTCGCGGATGCCGCACCGCTCGACCACGGCGTCGTGGTACTTGTCGGCGAGCTCCGCCTCGGGCACCAACTCGCCCGACTCGGCGTCGTACCAGCCCGGCTCCGGATCGTTCTCCCAGGTGATCATGCCGGTCACCCAGGCGAGCTCGGCGACGCCGGCCGCCGACAGCCGCTCGTCGACCTCCATCTCGAAGCGGGTGCGCGAGCTGCCGTAGGGGCCCACCTCGCCCGCGCCCACGATGACCACCATGTCCTCCGGCCGCGCGTCGACGGTGCCCCACTCGGGCTCGGCGAGCGTGGCCACCGGCGCGCCGGGGAGCGCCGCGATGGTGCCCTCGTCCTCGGCCTCCGCGGCCTCGGCGAGCCGGGCCTCCATGGCCTGCTCGGCGAGCGCCTTCATGTCCAGGTTCACGCCGCCCAGGCCGCCGGTGAGATCGGCGTACAGCGGCGCCTGCTCGGCGCGCTCGCGGGCCTCCGCGCTCGCGTTGAGGAGCAGCTGATCTGCCATCTCGAACGTCGACCAGGTGCGCACGCCCTCGGCCTCGACGGCCTCGACCAGCGGGTCGTTCCCGCCCATGAGGCCCGTGCCGCGGACCCAGCCGATGATCGCGTGGGCCAGCGTGACCCGGTCCGACCAGGACTTCTCGGCGTTCCACTTGGCGATGATCGCGTCGAGCGCCGCCTTGGACTCGCCGTAGGCGCCGTCGCCGCCGAACATGCCGCGGTTCGGCGAGCCGGGGAGCACGACGTGCAGCTTCGACGCCAGGTCGACGTCCTTGCCGATCGCGGCCAAGCCGGCGATGAGCCGCTCGACCGACCACAGCAGGATCTTCATCTCCAGCTCGGCGCGCGGCCCGGCGTCGGACATGTCGCCCGAGACGCGGGGGGCCGCGAACGGGAACAGCATCGACGGGACCAGGGCCTCCTTGTGGACCACGGTGTAGGGGCCCACCGTCTCGGCCTGCCGCTCGCCGATCCAGTCGACGAGGGCGTCGACGTCCGCGTAGCTCGACATGTTGGCGGGGACGACCCAGAGCGCCGCGTCCGTGCGGGCACTCGTGCGGTAGAGCTCCTTGAAGAAGTTCAGGCGCTTCTCGTCGAGCCGGCTCGTCGTCGCGATGACGGTGGCGCCGCCGGCCAGCAGTCGCCCGGCGACCGCCGCCGCGATCGACCCGGCCGAGGCGCCGGTGACCACGGCGACCTCGCCGGCGTAGACGCCCGGCTCAGGGGTCGACTCGGCGAGCTCCGCCAGGAACTTGTAGGCCGCGGCGTGCTCGTTCCGGCCGGCGTCGGTCGCCTTGCGCTCCCACCAGCGGGCCTGGTCGAGCAGCGCCTTGCCGGCGCCCTTCGCGGTCTCCAGGATGTGCTTGCTGTAGGTCGGGAAGGTCGCGGGGTCCATGTTCCAGACGCGGAGCAGGTCCTCGCGAGCGCTGGCCCACCGGTCGTCGAGGAGGACGGCCTTGTTGGCGTCGAACGCCGGCGCCACCGCGGTGGCCCAGTCGTCGCCCAGCTCGGTCGCGATCAGCGCGGCCAGCCGCTCCGGCTCGTCGTCGAGTTCGGGCAGCCCACTCGCGGCCGACTCGAGGCCGAGCTTGGCGAGCAGCACTCGCGCGGCCGACGCGAGCGCGCCGTCCTCACCCGTGATCGCGGAGGTGAACTCCGCGAGCGCGGCGGCGTCCACGGTGGCGCCGCCGCCACCGCCGCCGGCCGAGGGCTTGCCCACGGGCACGCCCTGCGCGGCGCCGACCTCGGCGACCGCGCGGTCGATGAGGGCGTCGAGCGCCGCGGTGTTGGAGACGGGGCCGTCGAGCAGCGTCGCCAGGTCGCCGCCGCGGACCGAGGCCCCCTCGCGGGTGCCGGTGGCCAGCGCCAGCACGGTGTGCTGTGCCCATCCCGGGCCCAGCTCCCAGGTGCCGGTGACGTACTCGGTGATGTAGTTCGGGCGCTTGCCAGTGGACCCCAGCAGCTTGCGCAACTGGTTGCCCACGGTCTCGCTGAGCACGGGGCCGAGCGGCTTGTACGTTCGCGCCAGCTTGGTGACGGTGCCGGCCAGCGTCGGCAGGTCGGCCTCCGCGGCACCGTCGATCGCGCCGAGGTTGAGCTCCGAGCCCAGGTCCAGCAGCAGCTGGTTGCGGCGCGAGCTCACGCCGTCGCACAGCGTCTCGATCGTGTCGGTCTTCTCCAGCTGGTCCGGACGCATCTTGGTCCAGATCGCGATCATGGCGCGCGTGGCGTCCGCGGCGTCGAACCCGAGGTCGGCCGGGCGCGGGCCGCCCGACGGTGCCGCGGGCGCGGCCGCCGGCACGGGCGCGGCGGGCGCGGCGGGCGCGGCCGACGGTGCCGCCGCCTCGGGCGCGTCGACAGCGTCGTCGCCCGCGTCCTCGACGTCCTCGTCGGTCGCGAACACCTTCGCCGCGTCGCGCTCGGCGTTGAGCACCGTCGCGGCCGCGCGCTGGTACGAGGCCAGGGCCAGGGTGCGGCTGGCGAGGTTGGCGAGCGTCGGGGCGGACGCGAGGCCCACCTCGATGAACCGCTCGACACCCAGGCCGCCGTGGTCGGTGTCGATGAGCAGCTGATCCTGCGTCTCGATCCACCGCACGGGGCTGGCGAACTGCCAGGCCAGCAGCTCGATGAGCAGGGTGCGGGCGGTGGCCATGAGCTCCGCGGGGGCAGTGGCGCGATCCCAATCGGCGACCGGGCGCGCACCGGCTCGCTGGGGACCACGTCGAGGATGGAGACTGCGAAATCGGCCGTCAGCTCGAACGGGCGGGCCACCAGGTTCGGCAGGTACTTGCCGACGAGCTTGGTGTAGTCGAACTCGGCGGGCACCAGCTCCTGCAGGCGCGCGGCGAACTCCGGCACGCCGGCGCGCAGCACCGACGAGTGGAACGGGATGTCGATGCCCGGAACCTGCTGGAACGCCTTGGGGCTGCCGGTGCGCTCGGCGATCGCGCGCTCCAGGGCCGCCAGACCGGCGGTGTTGCCGACGACCACGTACTGCGCGCCGCGCAGGTTGAGGTTCACGATCTCGGCGAACTCGTCGGCCCCCTCGAGGTTGCCCTCGACCCAGTTGGTGAGGTCGGCGTCGTCGACCTCGAACAGCTCGGGACGGATCGCGGCCATGGCGTACGGGCTGCGGCCGTCCTCGTCGCGCGGGACCAGCGTCTGCATGATGCGGCCACGGTGGAACACCGTCTCGAGGATCGTGCCCAGCGGCAACACGCCGGCGGACGCAAGCGCGTTGTACTCGCCCACCGAATGGCCGGCGATGATCGGATCGTCCACGCGGGCACCGATCTCGGTGAGCTCGGCGAGCTGCGCGCACGCGACCGTCGCCATGGCGACCTGCGTGAACTCGGTCAGGTAGAGGACACCGTCGGGATGGGTGTAGACAGTGCCGTTCGCGCGGATCGAGAGCGGGTTGTCGCGGACGACGGCGAGGATGGAGAAACCCAGCTTCTCGCGGGTGTGCGCGTCGGCGGCGTCCCAGATCTCGCGGGCGGCCTTGCTGCGCGAGCGCTGCGCGAGGCCCATGCCCTTGCCCTGGATGCCCTGGCCCGGGAACACGTACGCGGTGACCGCCGGGAACGCGACGGCCGTCGCGGCCATCACCAGGTCGTCACCGACCTTCGCGGTGACCTCGAGCAGCTCGCCGCCGCGGTCGATACCCACGCGCTCGACGGTGAACTGCACCTCGTCGCCCGGCAAAACCATGCCCAGGAAGCGGGTGGTCCAGCCGCGGATCTTGCGGTGCATGACGTCGCCGTTCGAGGCGGACGCGACCTGCTGCGCGGCGGCCGAGAGCCACATGCCGTGGACGATCGGGCCGGGCAGGCCGGCGAGGCTCGCGGCGACCTGGCTGGTGTGGATCGGGTTGAAGTCGCCCGAGACGGCGGCGAAGCCGCTCATGTCCTGCGGCGCCTGCACGACCGCCTGGCGCACGCGCTTGCGCGGCGTCTCGGTGGCGGTCTCGCCGCGGGCGCCGCCGGCGGCCACGGGATCGGCCAGCTCGGCCGAGCCGGTGCGGCCGCGGATCGCGAAGCGCTCGGTCATCGTGACGGCGGGCGCGTCGGCGCCCGGGCTGCGCACGTCGATGCCGATGGTGACCACGGTGCCGACATCGGTCGCGGTCACGTCCTCCAAGCGCGCGGTGGCGCGGTAGGCGCCGGGCGTCGGGTTGGTCGCGAGCTCGATAGCGTGATCGAGGTGCACCAGGTCGAGCATGCCCTCGACGACGGGGCGGCCCTCGTCGGTGGTGGCGGCGCCGACGACGGCGAAGGACGCCGGCCAGCAGAGGCCGACGAACGCGTCCGGCACGGCCAGCTGCTCGTCGCCGTACAGCGCCGAGAGGCCGGTGGGGAGGCTGTCGGCGGTGATCGCGGCGTGGTCGGCCGCGTCGTTGGCCGTGAACTCGAAGTCGATGGTGGCCGTAGCCGCCCCGTTCTCACCGGTCACCTGCGGAAGGTCGCCGGCCGCGGCGAGCGCCACCAGCTTCGACATCGCCGCGCTCGCCTCGCCGAGCTCGATGACGGGGACGCCGCCGTCGGCACAACTGTCCGGGACCTGGATCGGGATGACCAGCTCGGTCCCCGACACCGGAATGTCCAGGCGGACCGCGTTCGGTCCGGTGGCCGTCAGGCGGGCGCCCGTCTGCGGCTGCAGCACGGCGTCGTCGCCGTCGGCGACCCAGGTGCTGCCCGCGCCGAGCCGCGCGATGGGGCTGTGCACCAGACGCCCGGCCCACAGCACGTTGGTGGCGGCGAGCGCCCGGGCCAGCGCGACGGACGCGACGCCCGGCACCACGCGGCGGCCGGCGACGGGCTCGGCGACGTCGCCGGCGCCCTGCCGGCGACGCACCAGCTCGGCCTCGAACCGGTTCAGCAGATCGCCGACCGGCTCGTCGACGCGGGTGATGCCCGCGACGGCCTCGGGGCCGGGGATGATGCACACCTCGTCGGCGGAGTAGCGCGGCGAGTGGGCCTGCCACAGCGAGTCGGAGCGCCACCAGCGGCGGACGTCCTTGTCGACGACGGGCACGAAGTTCACGGGCTTGCCCGGGGTGCGGCACAGCGAGACGAAGAACGGGACGTCGGCCGGGTGCAGCCGGGTCGACGACGCCTCCGGGTGCCGCTGCAGCAGCTGATCGAGGGCGGCGTACGCGTCGTCGGTGGCACTGACGTCGGCGAAGGCCGTCTCGATGGGGCCGCGGTCCTCCGCCGCCAGGCGGGCCTCGGCGCGGTGCAGCATCGCCAGGAAACGGTCCTGGTGCGTGATGTCCAGCCAGCCGTAGTCGCCGAACCGCGCGGGATCCGCCGCGGCGACCTGCTCGCGGGTGCCGACGGACAGCTCGAGGTAGCGCTCGAGCCACTGCGCGTAGGTCATGGTGTCGACGTCGCCGAAGAACGGCTTGGCGGTACCGGCCATCGCGGCGACGATTTCGTCGCGCCGCTCGGCCACGGCATCGCCGTCGCCGGCTACCTCGTCGAGCAGGCGACCGCAGGCCGACGCGGTGTTGTCGATCTCGTGGATGTCGGCGCCCAGCTGGCTGCGGCCCGACGCCATGCCGCCGCCCGCGTGCCCCGCGCCGATCCAGTCCGGGGTGCCGGGGATCTCGGCGAGCAGGCGCTTGACGTCGTCCGAGGTGGTGGCCTCGAGCGTGGCCATCGCGGCGGTGCCGACCAGGATGCCGTCGACCGGCATCGCGGGGGCGCCGTGCTTGCGCGACCACTCGCCGGACAGGTAGTCGGCGGCGAGTTCCGGCGTGCCGATGCCGCCGCCGACCGCGAGGACGACGTTGTTGCGGTCGCGGAGTTCGGCGTAGGTGGCGAGCAGCAGCTCGTCGAGGTCCTCCCACGAGTGGTGGCCGCCGGCCTTACCGCCCTCGACGTGGACGATCACGGGGAACTGCGGGACCTCGGCGGCGATGCGCGCGACCTGGCGGATCTGCTCGACGGTGCCCGGCTTGAACGCGACGTGCCGCATGCCCGCCTCGGTGAGCTCCTCGACCAGCGCCGTGGCCTCCTCCAGCTCGGGGATGCCGGCGGTGATGATCACGCCGTCGAGCGGGGCACCGCGGCGCGGGCCTTCTGCACGATGCGCTTGCCGCCGAGCTGCAGCTTCCACAGGTACGGGTCGAGGAAGAGCGAGTTGAACTGCGCGGCGCGGCCGGGCTCGAGCAGCGAGATCAGCTTCTCGACGTTCTCGGCGAAGATCGGCTCGGTCACCTGCCCACCGCCGGCCAGCTCGGCCCAGTGGCCCGCATTGGCGGCCGCGGCCACGATGCCGGGATCGACGGTGGTGGGCGTCATGCCCGCCAGCAGGATGGGGCTGCGGCCGGTGAGCTCGGTGAACCGCGTCGACAGCACCGTGCGGCCGTCGGGCAGCTCGACCAGACGCGGCGAGAACTCCGACCACGCCAGCGGCAGCTCGGGCACTCCGCCGGGCGAGAACAGGTTGCGGGCGCCGCGCAGCGTGGTGGCCGGCACGAGGCCCACGCCGCGGCCGCGCGCGGGGCCGCCGACAGCTTGGTGGCGATGTCCTCGGGGCCGAGGTCGATCAGCCAGCGGGCGCCCTTGGCGATGGCCGACTCGACGTCGGCGACCCAGTCCACGGGCTCGACCAGGACCGCGGCGGCGAGGCGGGCGGCGGTCTCGGCGTCGAGGCCGCACCGTTCGGCCCATTCGGCGACGAGCGCGACGCCGTCGGCGAGCGCCGGGTGGTGGAACCCGATGTCGACGGCCACGTCCTCGAACCGGGGTGCGAACGCGGCGCCGCCGGTGAGCTTCTCCTTGCGCTCGGCCTCCTCCGTCTCGGCGACCGACTCGCAGAACTCGCGGAAGCCCGCCAAGAGCTTCGGGGTGCCGGTGAGCACGAACGAGCTGCGGTTGTTGCGGACGGCGAGCACGGGACCGCACGCGTCGAACGCGACGGTGGCCGTGAAGTCGCCGAGCAGCGCCTCCAGCTTGTCCTGGCGGACGCCGGACACGGACATCATGGGGGTGGCGCCGCCGAGGGCGACGAGGCCGCGGCGGCGGGCGACCACGCGGCCGGCAGCACCGATCAGACGCGCGATCGCGAGCAGGTCGCCCTCGCTGCCGCGCGAGGCGAAGGCGGAGACGGCGAGCTGCCCCTGGGAGTGGCCGATGGCCGCGACCGGCGGCACGTCCCACGGGTCCAGGCCCTGCGCCTCGAGCCCGTACAGGGCCACGAGCTGGCTGAACAGGACGCCGGGCACCGAGAAGACGGCACCGTCGACCTGCGGGGCGAGCGCGCGCCGCGAGCCGGGCGCGGGAGCGGCGTCCTCGCCCTCCTCATCGGGGGTCTCGGCCTCGGAGGCCGCGATGGAGGCGTCGCGCCACCGCATCGGGTCGAAGGTCAGGGCCTGCGCGCGGAGCAGCTCGGCGCGGACCGGCTCGAGCGCCTCATCGGCGCGGGCGACGAAGCCGTCGAACAGCTCGCGGTACTCGGGATCGTCGGCCAGGCCGGTCTGCTCGAGCAGCGAGACGAGGCCGGGTAGCCACGGGCCGCCCTGCCCGCCGAAGGTGAGTGCGTACTGCTCCCCCGCCGCCAACCTGTCCACGAGAGCGTCGTTGCTCCGCGGGTTCTTCGCGGTGCGTGCGTTCGCGGTGACGAAATCGTCGACAGTCATGTATCTCCTCGATCAGCTCGCTGCGCGCCGGATTCACGGCACGTCCGCGGCAGGCCCGCGGAAAACCCGCATTCCATGAGACCACAGGATTCGCGATGCCTCTGACGTGCGCAGATGTAACCAGTGGGTATACCGGCGAGTAGGTTGGGAATATCGATTCACGGGTGTATTCGAACGCCAATACACGCGTGAATCAGCGCAGGTACACCCGCACGTGATCGCAATCACGGATGTTTCCCGCGAGTAGCAGTTGTTATCGAATCGTTACCTTCCCCATCGCCGCCGCGCGGCTCGGTAGGCTGAGCCGATGCAGCCCGGAATGCACCCTTCCGATCGCCCTGCCGCAGTCCCGGTCCCCGCCGCGATCACCGAGCTCATCGGCTCCGCCGAGTCCGTCGCCGTTCTCACCGGGGCGGGCATGAGCAAGGAGTCGGGGATCGCCACCTTCCGCGAGGCGCAGACGGGGCTGTGGGAGCAGTACGCACCCGAGGAGATCGCGTCGGTCGACGGCTGGGCGCGCGACAACGCGCTGGTCTGGGGCTGGTACCAGTGGCGCGCGCACGTCGCGCGCCGCGCCGAGCCCAACGACGGGCACATCGCCCTCGCGGAGCTCGCGGGAAGCCGGACCGTCTCCGTGGTCACCCAGAACGTGGACGACCTCCACGAGCGCGCGGGCTCCCGCGTGATCTCCCATCTCCACGGCAGCCTGTTCGCACCGCGCTGCGAACACTGCGGCACCCCGTACCTCGGCTCGGACGCCTTCCTCCCCGACGATGCCGACGCCTCCCCGGAACTGCGCACCTCGCCGCCCACGTGCATGCACTGCCTGTCGCTCGTCCGCCCGGGCATCGTGTGGTTCGGCGAGCCCCTGCCCCTGGACGCGTGGGGCCGCGCCGAGGCCTCGGTACTCACTGCCGACGCGGTCCTGGTGGTCGGCACCTCGGGCATCGTCTACCCCGCAGCCCGCCTCCCCGAGACCGCCCTCGCTGCCGGGATCCCCGTGATCGAGATCAACCCCGAGCGCACCCCCGAGCGCCGCCGCCTCGGCGCACTGGAGCGCCACAGCGGCGACCGCGCTCCCCGCCCTGGTGGCCGCGATCAACGCGGGCGCGGCGCGCCCCTGACCGGCGCGTCCGGGCGCGAATCCGACCGCGGGTCCGGCGCACCGTCGGTCCGCCACTGGCCGATGACGCCCGGGCCGACCAGGGGCAGTTCGCCGACCAGCTCCTCCCCGTTGCGCTTGTCGATCAGGTAGGCGGGCACCCGGTGCCGGCCGTCGCCCTGGCCGCGCTGCCCGGCCGCTCCGGCGGGCGGCATCCCGTACGGCCCCGAGGTGGGCCGTGCCCCCGTCTGCGTGACCGGGCCGGGGCCGCCGCCGCCCGAGGCGCGCAGCGCGGCGGCGTCCTGCCGCAGCCCCAGCGGCGACGCGGTCCGGCCCCCTCGGGGACGCGCACCCCGCCCCCGACTCCCCCACTCGAGGTCCGCACCGCCGGGGTGCCCGGGAGGGAGGCCGCCGGCATCAGCAGCGAGCCCGACGGTGCGCCCTCGGTCGCGGCGGGATCGTCGAGGCCGGTCGCACCGGTCTCCTCCGCTCCTCCCGGCGCCTGCCCGGCCCGCCGCTCGGCGCGGCGCCGCCTCCCGTGCCCGCCCCGGCGGTCCCGGCACCCGCCGGCGATCCCGACTCGCCGCCGGTCCGGGTACCGGATCCCGCACCGTCCTCGGTGCCCGTGCCCGTGCCCGTGGAGCCCGTGCCCGCGTCGGTCCTCGCGCCCACCCCACCGTCCGGCACGTCGACCGCGCCGGTCGGGTCCGCCCCGGACCCGACCGGCGTCCCCGGACCCCCGACCGGCTGCGACGGCCCCGCGTCCGCCTCCGGGGACTCGACGGTGCCGCTCCGGTCCCGGCGCACCAGCGGCGGGCCGACTCCCACGAACGAGACCAGCTGCCCGGCCTCGCTGAGCGGCATCGCGGACGCCGAGGACTTCACCGGCGCGGTGTAGGTCCGGCCGAGCTCCGCGGCGAGGGCGGCGCGCTGGGTGGCGCCGCCCGACGTGGTCTCGCCGCGGGGCGGGTCGGGCAGTTCGCCGAACCGGCTCTTCGTCGACGACGCCGTGCTCGACAGCGATTGCACTCGACCGACCAGCTGCGTCACCGCAGCCCCCGTCTCGTACGACTGCGCCGCGTACTGGCCGATCACCGCGTACGAGCCGTCCTGCGCCTCGCCCTGCCACCGGGTGCCGATGGCGGCCGCGTCCCGTTCCAACTCGGCGATGCTGTCTGCCAGCTTCTCCCCCGCCGTGGCTATGGCGCGCGCATCGGCCGCGACCCCCGACGACGAGAGGGCGCGCGCGAACGCTCGCACCTCCCCGGTCGACCAGCCGGTGAAGTCCGTCGCGTCGACGTTGCGAAAGTCCGCCATACCAATTGGACGCACCAGGACGGCCCGCGGTTCCCGATCCGACGGATTACGCTGACGGGGGTGACTGACACGATCGCCATGCCGAACCGGGACACCGTCCTGTGCATCTCCCTGTCGGGCCGTCCCAGCAACATCGGGACCCGGTTCCACAACTTCCTGTACCGCGAGCTCGGGCTCGACTACCTCTACAAGGCATTCAGCACGACCGACCTGCCGGCCGCGATCGCCGGGGTCCGGGGCCTCGGGATCCGCGGCTGCGCGGTGTCGATGCCGTTCAAGGAGGCGGTGATCGAATTGATCGACGTCATGGAGCCCTCCGCCTCCGCGATCGACTCGGTGAACACGATCGTCAACGACGAGGGGGTGCTGCGCGCGTACAACACCGATTACGCGGCCGTCGCTTCGCTGCTCACCGCGAACTCCGTCGACCCGGCGCTGCCGGCCGCGGTGACCGGCGCGGGCGGGATGGCCAAGGCCGTCGTGGCCGCGCTCCGCGACCACGGCTGCACCGACGTCACCGTCGTCGCCCGCAACGCCGCCACCGGCGCGGCGCTCGCCGGCCAGTACGGCTTCCGACACGCGTCCACCCCGCCCGACGGCACCCGGGTCCTCGTCAACGCCACTCCCGTCGGCATGGCCGGCGGGCCGGCCGCCGACGACCTGGCGTTCGGTGCACCGCTGATCGAGGCCGCCGACACGGTGTTCGACGTGGTCGCGATGCCGCCCGAGACACCCCTGGTGCGCGCGGGCCGCGCCGCGGGCGCGAAGGTCATCACCGGCGCCGAGGTGATCGCGCTGCAGGCCGCCGAACAGTTCGTGCTCTACACCGGCGTCACACCCGACCCCGAGCTCGTGCGCCGCGCCTCGGAGTACTCACGGTCCTGCCCTTCGGGCGCTGCTCAACGTGGGCGGCTACTCCGTGTCGATGTCGAGCCCCACGGGCTCCCAGAGCTCCACGGAGCCGTCGTCGGCGCGCTCGCCGACGGTGAGCGCGCGCTGCAGGGTGAGCGGCGCGACGCCGCGGCGATCGAGGGCCTTGAGAACCACCGACATGGCGGCGTCGGCGTCGGTGAGGAACACCGACTCGCGCACGCGCACGAACTCCCACCCGCAGCGCCGCAGCTCCCGCTCGCGCTCGATGTCGGACCGGGCCTGCTCGGGCGTCGATGCGAAGTCCGCGCTGTCGCACTCCACCGCGAGACGCCCCTGCTCCCCCGTCACGACCAGGTCGATGACGCGGTTGTTCACCGTCACCTTGGGGTTCACGTGGTAGCCCATGTCGCGCAGGCGCGCGAACACCTGCTGCTCGAAGAGGGTGTCGAACGGCTCGACGCGGCGGTCCACGGGGACGTCCGGCGGCATCGGCTGCGCCACCTCGACGTCGGCGCGCGTGACGTAGCGCAGCAACGATGCCCGCAGGTCGGCCGGCTTGAGGTCCTGCTCGTCCACCGAGGTGAACAGCCACATCTGGTCCCGGGCGCGGGACGCCGCCACGTTGAACCGCCGCTGGAAGTCACGCCCCGTCAGCGCGCGGAAGCGGTAGCCGGGCGCGATCACCATCGACAGCAGCACCACGTCCCGCTCGTCGCCCTGGAAGTCGGGCGGCGTGCCGACCCGCAGCCGCCGCGCGTCCCACTCGTCGGGGTCGATCGCCTCGCGCAGCCGGCGGTACAACTCATCGACCTCGCCCTGCCCCTGCAGCACGATCACGCCGAATGTGCGACCGGCGTACAGCGGATCGGCGAAACACCGCGCCAATTGGTCGACGATCGCCTGCGCCTCGGCGGGGTTGCTGATCCGCGCCCCCTCGCCCGCGACCTTCGCCTTCGGCACGTGCGTCACCCGCAGGGGTACCGGGCGATCGGCGCCGTAGTGGCGCACCGGGATCAGCGGCGCGTCGCTGTAGAACTGCCGGGAGCTGAAGTCGATGATCTCGGGCATGCACCGGAAGTGCTCGCGCAGCCGCACCGTGTGCCCGAACCTCGTGCGCAGCAGGGTGAACAGGCTCGACCGCGGGGTCAGCGAGTCCCGCAGGTACGGCGGGATGTCAGGCAGCTGCGCGTCGAGTCGCGCGAACACATCGTCGAGGCCGACACCGGTGAACGGCAGGGGCGCACTGATTCTCGTCGCCCACCACGATCACGCGCGGGGCGAGCCACAGCAGGAACGAGCTGGTGATGTCGGCCTGGCTCGCCTCGTCGACGATCACGACGTCGAAGGCGTTGCGGCTGGGCGAGATCGAGGCGACCACCTGCGAGATCGGCATGATCCACGCCGGGACGGCGGACTGGGCCTGCCGCATCGCCTCGCGCGCGGCCACACGGAACCGCTCGGCGTGCCGGCCCGAGCCGCGGCCGACCGACGAGACGTGATCGCGGTAGGCGTGCAACGCCTGGATCTCGTCGAACGTCATGCGGCGCAGGCACTGCCGCCACGCGCTCGCCGTGGCGATCCGGGTCGTAATGGGCCACGTCCTGCTCGGCGGCCTGCAGGTCGGCCTCCAGCTGGGCGTCCTCGCCCGGATGGACGCGCTGGGCTGCCCACGCGACGGCGCGCCGCCACGACCACGCGGCGGCGATCTCGGCACGCGCGCGTCCCAGACGGGGTCGTCCGCCGTGCGGGCCACGAGGTCGAACAGCGCGGGCGCCTTGGTCCGCAGTCGCAGGGCGAGCAGGTCGAGCGCGCCGCGGTCGTCGCGCTCTGCACGAGCCGCGTCCCACGCCCGGCGCGCGTCGCGGATGGGCGCGAACTTGTACTGGCGCAGCGCCGCGACCATCGCGTCGCCCTCCGGCGACGGTCCGCGTTCGACGATCTCCTGCACGCGCACGCGCGCCGCGTCCAGCCGACTGTGGGCCTCGCGCGCGCCCGCCGCGGCGGAGATCGCGACGACCTGCTTCGCGACCCGTTCGGTCTCGGCGAGGTCCTTCGGGCGGGGTGAATGCTCGGACAGCTGCTGCAGGGCGACGACGAGGCTGTCCCGCTCGGTCACGAGCCGGACCACGGTACGCGCGCGCAGCAGCTGATCGGCGGCCTGACTGAGCCGTTCACTGCGGCTGCGGGTCGCGGTCCGACCGGTCGGGTCGGTGGCGGGGGCCTCCATGCCCAGCGCGCGCAGCACGTCACCCACGCGACCGATCGCGTCCTCGACTCGCAGGTGCTCGGACGCGGCGGTCAGGTGCGCAGCCGTCGCGCCCTCGGCACCGTCGACCTCGATGCCGAGGCCCGTGGCCTCGAACGTCTTCTGCTCCGGCTTGCGGAACCGCCGGCGCGGCTCGTTCCCCGCACCGAGATGGCGCGCGTAGTCGGCGATCGCGGCGCGATCGTCCGCGTCGGGGGTGTCGCTGAGCTGCACCGCGACTCCGGCGAGACCGGAATCGAGCTCCTGCGCTGTCGTGATCTCCGACTCGAGACCCACCAACTGGGCGGCCAGGTGCGCGCGGTCGCCGATGAGCATGTCCTCGGCCAACAGCTGCGCCGACGGCGGGTAGCGGCGTACGCGGTCGACCAGTTCGGTGATCACCTCGGCGCGCGCCCGGATCACGGCCAGACGGTCCGCGTCCACCCCGCCGAGGACGTGGGCGAGGGCACCGTCGCTCGAACCGTCCCCGAGAGGGGATCCGGCGAGCGTCGCGCAGAGCTCCTCGATCCCGTCGATCTCCGGGACCTCGACCGACAGGTCGGGAAGGTTGTGCGCAAGCCGGCGCGAGAACCGCTCGTCGTTGCGCCGCAGCAGAGCGATGAGGCGGTCGAACTCGCGGGTGTCGAGCGGAGGCACCGCACCGTCGACGGGACCGGGCAGCCACGAGTAGCGCTCGGCGTCCCGTCGGACCTGCATGACGATCTGGGCGGGCTTTCCGGAATAGGCGGAGGTCACCCAGTCGGAGTCGTCCGTCTCCGCGGAGCGCAGCGCCCACACGCGGCGCAGCAGGTCCTCGCGGTGCGCGATCGCCCGGTCGCGCTTGGCGCGCAGGTCGCGCAGCTCTGCGTCGGCGAGCGCCTCGGAATAGGTTGACTTGCGGGTCGCGATCTCGGTGACGGACGCGGCGAGCGACGCCGAACCGTCCTTGGTGACGTCGGTGACGGACACGACGAGCTGGCGCAGTTCCGGCGGCAGCTTGTCCTCGAGCACCGCCAGCGCCTGGGCCTTCTCGGACACCACGAGCACGCGCTGTCCCTTCGCGAGCAGCGCCGAGAGCAGGTTCGCGATGGTGTGGGTCTTGCCGGTGCCGGGCGGCCCCTCGACCACGACACCCGAATCGGCACCCATGTGCGCCAGGATGTCGCGCTGCTCGACATTGGACGGCAGCACGTAGTAGGCCTCGTCCAGCAGGTCCAGCGGGCTGATCGCGCCGTCGGCCGCCAGGCTCCGCAGCCGTTCGTCGGAGCTCACCGCCTCGACCAGTTGCGCGAGCCCGACGGGGACCGGCCGGTCCGTATCGGCGACGTCGGCCTTCATCGCGTCGTAGAAGCCGAGCAGCGGCGCCGAGCCGCGGGTGCGCAGGACCAGGGCGGGCGCGAAGTCGACGTGCGCTCCCCGTCGGGGGCCACCGCCGCGAGCCAGTCCGCGGTGAACTCGCTGCACGCCGGGTCGAGCACCGTGCGGGCCTTCTCGCGCAACCCGGCCTGCAGCTCGGCGGACGCCGACAGGTCGAACGAGGGCAGGCCCGCCAGCAGGAGCGAGTCCTCGACGCGGGGCACCGAGTCCCGCGGCAGGACCACGGTGAGCTTCTTGCCGCGGCGGTCGCGCTCGAGCAGCACCGGCTGGGTCAGCAGGTGCGCCCGGATCCCCACGTCGCCGTCGCGCGCGGTGAGCAGGCCCGAGGCCAGCACCAGCTCGACGGACTCGGGGTGGTCGTTCAGCTCGTCGAACACCCGCAGCAGACGGGCGTGCGGGGAATCCGGCGCGTCGTCGCGCGGAACGGTGAAGACGGTGCCGCCGGGCTTCGCGTCGGCGTCCCAGGCGTCGGTCAGCGCGCCCTCGCCGGCGAGCGGGAGGGTGGCGAGGTGATCGTCGAGGTCGCGGGCGACCACCGACCGGGAGCGGATCAGCTCGTCCAGGTACTGCAGCAGGCGGACGACGCGATCCCGACGGCCACCCGGGCCGTCGCCCTGATCACCGGCGGCGGTCATGCGCTCCTCAAGTCTCTCGGGTCGGCGGCGGCCGACACTCGGCATACCCCTGGTTGAGCTATACCTTGACTAAAGGTTAATACATGTCGGCGCCGACGCCGACCGTCGTCATCGCTTCCGTCCCGCGCGGAACCGCTGCTTGCCCGCGGAGGGCCGGCCCGACGGTGCGCCGGGGTCCGGTTCGAGGTTGATGAGCTGGCCGGAGATGCGGGTGCGGGCCAGCGCGTCGAACACGTCACGCCCCAGATCGTCGGGCAGCTCGACGATGCTGTGGTCCGGCCGGATGCTGATGTGACCGAAGTCGCTGCGCCGCAGCCCGCCCTCGTTGGCGATGGCGCCCACGATCTGCGACGGGGTGGCGTGCTGGCGCTTCCCGACGGCGATCCGGTACGGCATCATCGGCCGGCCCGTCTTGCGATGGGTCGACGGTTCCCTGTCCCGGTCACGGCCGCGCCGGTCGCCGCGGTCCGGGCGATCGCCGAAGTCGCGGTCCCGGCGGTCGCGGGCGTTGCGCTCACGCTCCGGCGGATCGGGCTTGAGCAGGAACGAGGCGCCGTCGCGGGACTGCAGCGCCAGCGCCGCCGCCACGTCGACCAGGGGGACGTCGTTGGCGCCCACGTAGTCCTCGATGAGGCGCCGGAACAGCTGCAGGTGATCGTTGGCGAGGTTCTCGGTGATCGACTCACCGAACTTCTCGACGCGGTGCGCGTTGACGTCCTCGACCGACGGCAGGCCGATCTCGGCGAGCGGCTGCCGGGTGGCCTTCTCGATGGCGCGCAGCAGATGCCGCTCGCGGGGCGTCACGAACAGCAGCGCGTCGCCCTTGCGGCCGGCGCGGCCCGTCCGGCCGATGCGATGCACGTACGACTCCGTGTCGTGCGGGATGTCGTAGTTGACGACGTGGCTGATCCGCTCGACGTCGAGGCCGCGCGCCGCGACGTCGGTCGCGACCAGGATGTCGACCTTGCCGTCCTTGAGCTGTCCGATGGTGCGCTCGCGCTGCGCCTGCACGATGTCGCCGTTGATCGCCGCGGCGGCGTGCCCACGGCCCGCAGCTTCTCGGCGAGCTCCTCGGTGGCCGACTTCGTGCGGACGAAGATGATCATCCCGTCGAACTCCTCCACCTCGAGGAGGCGGGTGAGCGCGTCGAGCTTGCGCTGGTGCGCGACCTGCAGGTAGCGCTGCGTGATGTTCGACGCCGTCGCGGTCTTGGCCTTGACCGTGACCTCGACCGGGTCGTGCAGGTACTTCTTCGAGATCTTGCGGATGCCCGACGGCATCGTGGCCGAGAACAGCGCAACCTGCTTGAACTCCGGAGTGTCGGCGAGGATCCGCTCGACGTCCTCCTGGAAGCCCATCGTGAGCATCTCGTCGGCCTCGTCGAGAACCAGGAACTCGAGGTTCGACAGGTCCAGCGTGCCCTTCTCGAGGTGGTCGATCACGCGGCCCGGCGTGCCCACGATGATCTGCGCGCCCCGACGCAGCCCGGACAGCTGCACCCCGTAGCTCTGGCCACCGTAGATCGGCAGCACGGTGACGTTCGGCATGTGCACGGCGTACTTGCCGAACGCCTCGGACACCTGCAGCGCCAGCTCGCGGGTGGGCGCCAGCACCAGGGCCTGCGGCTTGCGGTTGTTCCCGTCGATCTTGGACAGGACCGGGACCGCGAACGCGGCGGTCTTGCCGGTGCCGGTCTGCGCGAGGCCGACCACGTCGCTGCCCGAGAGCAGCGGCGGGATGGTCGCGGCCTGGATCGGCGACGGGTTCTCGTAACCGACCTCGGCGAGCGCGCGCAGCACGCGCTCGTCGATTCCGAGGTCGAGAAAGGTCACGGGTTCGGGGTGCTCTCGGCCGGCCTGCTCGTCGGTGTCGACGGCGGCGGGGGCGGTGCGCTCGGCACCGAATTCTTCAGACATTGTTTTCCCAGCATATGCGGTACGCCCCGGTCACGCGAAACACCAGCGGATTCGGACATCGTGCGATAGGTTGGTGAACGCTACCTATCGCCTCCGGAACAGGGCCCGTCTCGTCGGGTCGAACCGGGGTGACGGTCGCGCCTCATCCCACTGAAGGAGTTCCCACTTGCGCATCGAGGCCACCGCCGCCACTCGCACCCACGCACCGTCGGACAACCTGACCACCAGGATCCGCGTGCTCACCGCAGAGGCCCCGGCGACCGAACTGTTCCTCCGCCCCACCGGTTCCGGTTGGACGCCCGTGACCGTCGCGGAGTTCGACGAGCTGATCACCAAGGTCGGCAAGGGCCTGATCGCGCGGGGCGTGCAACCCGGCTCGCGGATCGCCCTGATGAGCCCCACGCGGTACGAGTGGGCCGTCCTGGATTACGCGAACTGGGCCGTCGGCGGCTCGACGGTGGCTGTGTACGAGTCCAACTCGGCCGCACAGGTCGAGCACATCCTGACGGACTCCGCGTCGATCGCGCTCATCACGAACAATCGGGAGACGGCCGACCGGGTCGCCTCGGGCGTCCCCGCCGGCGTCGGCGTCTGGGTGATCGACGACGGCCTGATCGACGAGCTGATCGCCGAGGGCGCCGCGGTGTCCGACGCCGACTACGCCGACCGGATCGCGGGCGTGACCGCCGAATCCGAGGCCACGCTGGTCTACACCTCGGGCACCACCGGCAAGCCGAAGGGCGTCGTCCTCACGCACGACAACCTGCTCAGCGAGTACGACGCGATCCACGACGGCCTCGACAAGATGGCCGGGAAGAACGCCAGCACGGTGATGTTCCTGCCGCTGGCCCACATCTTCGCCCGGGCCATCTCGGTCGCAGCCGTGCAGCACTCCATCCGGGTGGCGCACACCGCCGACCTGTCGAACCTCACCGGCCTGTTCGCCGAGCTCAAGCCGACGTACATCCTGAGCGTCCCGCGCGTGTTCGAGAAGGTCTACAACACGATGAGCGCGAAGGCCGAGGAGGGCGGCAAGGGCAAGATCTTCGGCGCGGCGGTCGATACCGCGATCGAGTTCAGCAAGGCGCAGGACACCGGCGGCGCCGGACTGGTGCTGAGGCTCAAGCACACCCTGTTCGACAAGCTCGTCTACTCGAAGCTCCGCGAGGCGCTCGGCGGCAACTGCACCTGCGCCGTGTCGGGCGGCGCCCGCTGGGCGCGCGCCTCGGTCACTTCTTCCGCGGCGCCGGCGTCACCGTGTACGAGGGCTACGGCCTGTCCGAGACCAGCGCGGCGATCACCTGCAACACCCCCACCGAGCAGAAGATCGGCACCGTCGGGCGGCCGGTCCCGGGCAACGAGGTCGCGATCGCCGACGACGGCGAGATCCTGCTGCGCGGTCCCGTCGTGTTCGGCGGTTATTGGGGACTACCCGAGGCGAACGCCGAGGCGCTGCAGGACGGCTGGTTCCACACGGGCGACCTGGGCTCGCTCGACGCGCAGGGCTACCTCTCGATCACGGGCCGCAAGAAGGAGATCCTGGTGACCGCGGCGGGCAAGAACGTCGCTCCCGCGCAGACCGAGGACGCGCTGCGCCAGCACCCGCTCGTGTCGCAGGCCATGCTGCTCGGCGACAAGCAGCCGTTCGTCGCGGCGCTGATCACCCTCGACCCCGAGGCCCTGCCCGGCTGGCTGACCGCCCGCGGCCTGCCTGCGATGACGGTGCCCGAGGCCGCGGCGCACGAGACGCTGCTGGCCGAGATCGGCTCCGCAGTGGCGACTGCGAACTCCCTGGTCTCCAAGGCCGAGCAGGTGAAGAAGTGGACGGTGCTGACCACCGACTTCACGATCGACGGCGGCGAGCTGACGCCGACGCTCAAGGTCAAGCGCAACGTCGTGATGGACAAGTACGCCGACGACGTGGCCGCGATCTACAACTGACACCGCGTCCGGCGCCGCCGGGCCACCACCTCTTCGGGATGACACTCGGATTCTGTCCATCGCAGACTCCGCGTCCGATACGGACAGGATCCGAGTGTCCCGCAAGAGCCACACCTCGTCGTCCCCAATGCCCGTGACGGGCGTCCGGCCGACGACCGTCAGAGCTGGAACTGCGCCCGGATCTCGTCCGAGTTCTTCTTCTCGAAGTAGAACGACGCGAACGGGATCGTGCCCGCGAGCAGCGTGAGCAGGAAGCGCTTGGCCGGCCAGCGGACCTTCGAGCCCAGATCCAGCGTGAACAGCAGGTAGATGAAGTAGCACCACCCGTGGACGGCGCCGAAGTAGAACAGCCACGCCGGGCTCTCCCAGTCGAAGGCCGGCGCCAGGGCGTACTTGTAGATCATCTCCGCGCAGAAGACCAGCAGAATGACGCCCGTCAGGTTCGCCATGAACCGATAGCGCTTGAGAGCGCCGCCCACCTGATCACGGCGCTTGGCCGCCAGCTTCTCCGCAGTCGGCGCCTGTGCGTCGGTCACTTCTTCTCCTCGATGCCGTCGCTGCTCGCCAACTCGGCGAGGAGCTTGTTGTACTCGTCGTGCGCCGGATCGTCCGGCGCGGTCTCGGGGCCCGACGGTGCCGCCGCCCGCGCGGGCAGGAAGCCCTCGGGAAGCGCCGTCATCGGGGCCGCCACGACAGGCGCGATCGGCCCGACCTCGCCGGTCGTCTGTTCGGCCTCGGCCAGCTGTTCCTGCAGCTCCGCCTCGTCCTCGAGCTGGACGAACCGCTTGTACCCCCACAGGAACGCGACGGCGAACAGCGGCCACTGCATGGCGTATCCGAGGTTCCGCGCGGACCCCGCGGACGATTCGAACCGCCCCCACTGCCACCAGCCCAGCGCTAGGCACGCCACCGCGGCGACCACCACGAACGCGATGAGCGCGGGACGATGGCGACGACGTTTCACGCCTTCGACGGTACCCGTCCCGGCGCCCGTGTCCGAAAACCGGTATCGTGACCTGCGCCGCAGCGGGTACCGTTCGCTGTCGCACGCGCCCGTGGCGGAATTGGCAGACGCGCTGGATTTAGGTTCCAGTACCTCCGGGTGTGGGAGTTCAAGTCTCCCGGGCGCACCGTCGGGCCGTCCTGAAGACGGCCAACCCCCGTCGTGGTCATCCCGCGCGGCGCACCGTTTTCGGACATTTTCCTCACGGTCCTTCGGTCTCCTTCTCAGCCGGGATCCCCCTGGACAGACCGGTCGCACCGCGCGGAAGCGGGCCGCACACCGCCGTTACCTGTGAATTCTCTTGGCCCGAACTCAGATTCGCGTCGGTACGTTCGTCGGCGTGGCCCGGACAGCGTCTACCGATGCGACCGGGCGACCACGAAAGGAGAAAGACATGCTCACTCGTTGGAAGATCGCGGCGACCGCCGGCACCGCAGGCGCACTCGCCCTCGCGCCCGCGGCGATGGCTCAGGCAGCACCATCCGATCCCGTGCCGGGGACGAACTGCACGGTCGCTCAGGTCGAGCGGGCACTGGTCGCCGTCTCGCCCGAGGCCGCGGCCATGGTGAACCAGGTCCCCGGCGGCCGCGCCGAGGCGGAGCGCATCCTCACCCTGCCACCCGCCGAGCGCACCGCCCGAATCCAGGAGCTCGGCCATCAGAACCCGCAGCTCGCGACCTACTACATGCAGAACCAGGGCACGATCAACCAGACGATCGGCGTGGTCGCGGCGACCTGCTCGCGCTACTGATCGCCCACCCGGCACCGAGGCGCCGGCTCCCGGAGGATCCGGCGCCTCCGCCGCGCCCCGAGCCCGACCGTCAGGAGATCGGGATCTCCTTGATCGTCGAGTCCGCGTTCCCGGCGGTCTTGCAGTAGACCCTGGCCTGCTCCTGCAGGGCGGTAACGATCAGCGTGGCGGGCTCGGCGCCGTCGTGCTTGTCCTTGTACAGCGTCGTGACCTGCTCACGCTGATCGCCGTCGGACATCTTCAGGTAGTCCTCGCAGGTGGTGTCGCCGCCCTTCGCGGTACACCCGCTCACCGCCAGTGCGAGCGCCACCACTGTCACCGCGCCGAGCCTCGTCCGCGTTCCGATCCGAGTCATGGGTACTCCTTCGTCAGTCCACGCAGGGGATCTGACCCCCGCGCAGGGTGGTGCCCGAGTCCGGGGTGGGCCCGGGCATCGTGCTCGTCGTGGCCGCCGCCCCGCCCGACGGTGCCGTGGTCGCCACCGTGCGCGGCACGGCGTATCCGACCGGGTCCGGGATCGGCGTGCCGTCCCCTTCCGGCGCGGTCGATGTCGTCACCGACCCCGCCGGTTGCTCGTCGGGGTCGGGCACGGACTGTCCGAAGGCCTTCTGCACCTGGGCGCGGATCGCCTTAGGGTCGACGATGTTCACCGCCTGCTCGTCGATCATCTCGTAGCGCAGCACCGGCAGGGTGGTGAACGTGAGATCCGTCCCGGCGATCCGACCGATCTGCGTGGCGAACTGCTGCAGGTCCCAGCCGTCGGACACCACGACGTCCTTCTGCGCCACCGCGATCAGCGACTGCAGTTTGCGGACGTCGCCGAACACGCCCTGCTTCTGCAGCTGGACCATGACCCCGGCGATGAAGGCCTGCTGCCGGTGCGTGCGGTCGAGGTCGCCGTCGGCGAGCCCGTGCCGCTGCCGGACGAACGCGAGGGACTGCGCGGCGTTCAGCTTCTGCCGCCCGGCGGGGAACGCCGCGCCCGAATAGCCGTCCCGCACGGGGTTGTTGAGGCACACCTCCACGCCGCCGAGCGTGGTCGCCAGATCGTAGAAGCCGATGAGGCTGACCTCGGCGAAGTGGTCGATCGGCACACCCACCAACCGTTCGACCGTGGCCAGGGTGGCGGCGCGCGCCGACTCCCGGCTGCGTCGCTCGAGCTCCGCGCGGTCCGAAACCCCCTGTGCGGCCAGCTGATCTTCCACCTCGGCCTTGCGCAGGCCGTACGCCTCCTTGATCTTGCCCTGCGCGCGGGACTTCACGCCGACGAGCTTCACGTAGTCGTCGCGCGGGATCGAGAAGGCGGTCACCTTCGTCCCGTCGGCCGGAACGTGCAGCAGGATCAGGGTGTTGGTGTTGTACCCGCCGTTGTCGCTGGTACCGGCGTGCAACTGTTCGAGCACGTCGGCGGGCAGCGGGTCACCGTTCTGGTCGCGCCGGCTGTCGAGCCCCATGAGCAGGATGTTGCGGGCACCGCCGGTCGACTTCGCCACCTTCGCCTCGGCCAGCGCTCGCGAGACGTTGAATCCACCGACCACCAGATTGGTGCTCCACCAGATGGTTCCAGTGAGCGCGAGCACGACCACGGACAGCATCGCGACGGCCACGCGGCCACCACGCAACCCCGACGGTCTGCTCTTCACGCGGTCACGCTACCGCGCGCGGGCACCCTATTCGGGGACGCGCGCCGCGAGCTCGCGCAGCGGCTCCACCAGCTGCGCCAGCGCCCTTGCGCGGTGGCTGATCGCGTTCTTCTCCTCCGGCGCCAGTTCGGCCGCCGTGCGGTCGGAACCGTCGGGCAGGAAAACGGGGTCGTACCCGAACCCGCCCTCGCCGAGCGGTTCCCGCAGGAGCGTCCCTCGCCAGGTGCCGCGCACCGTCGTCTCGCCCGACTCGCCCGGCCCGCTGACCAGTGCGCACGCGGAGACGAACTCGCCGCCGCGCCGCTCGTCGGGGGTGTCGGAGAGCTGCGCGAGCAGCAGGGCGGTGTTCGCCGGGTCGTCGCCGTGCCGGCCGGACCAGCGGGCCGACAGGATGCCGGGCATCCCGTTCAGCGCGTCCACGCAGATCCCGGAATCGTCGGCGAGGCAGGGCAGGCCGGTCTCGGCGTAGCCCTGGCGGGCCTTGATCAGCGCGTTGCCCTCGAACGTCGGTGCGTCCTCCGGCAGCTCGTCGAAGGGGCCACCTCGTCGAGGCCCACGATCTCGAGCCCGACGATGCCCGCGTCGGCCACCACCTGCCGCAGTTCCCGCAGCTTCTTGACGTTCCGGGAGGCGAGCAGGACCCGCACGGCGGACGTCACTGCCCGAACTTCTTCTTCTGTTCGCCCTCGAACTCCGGAAGCACGCCCGGGTACGGCGCGGCGAGCGCCTCCTTCTGCACGGCGAACAGCTTCTCCGCGCCGGCGACCGCCGAGTCGAGCATCCAGTCGAGCGTGGTGCGCGCGAACGTGGCCCCCTCGCCGGTGCCCTGTACCTCGACCAGCGTGCCGGTATCGGTGGCGACCACGTTCATGTCGACCTCGGCGCGCGAATCCTCCTCGTACGGAAGGTCGAGCCGCACACGGCCGTCGACCACGCCCACCGAGACGGCGGCGATGGCACAGGAGATGGGTTGCGGGTCGGTCAGCTTGCCCGCGGCGCCGAGGTAGGTGACGGCGTCGCAGAGCGCGACGTACGCGCCGGTGATCGACGCGGTGCGGGTTCCGCCGTCGGCCTGCAGCACGTCGCAGTCGATGGCGATGGTGTTCTCGCCCAGGGCCGCCAGGTCGATGCAGGCCCGCAGCGAGCGCCCGATCAGGCGGGAGATCTCGTGCGTGCGGCCGCCGACCTTGCCCTTGGTGGACTCACGGCGGCTGCGCTCGTGGGTGGCGCCGGGGAGCATCGCGTATTCGGCGGTCAGCCAGCCCCGGCCCGAGCCGCGACGCCACCCCGGCACACCCAGCTCGACGCTGGCGGTGCACAGCACCTTGGTGTTGCCGAACTCCACGAGGACCGAGCCCGCGGGGTTCTGCGTGAATCCCCGGGTGATCGTCACGGGGCGGAGTTCGTCGTCGGCCCGGCCGTCTGCGCGTCTGCTCACGCGCCCAGCCTATCGTCTCGGGCCGACTGCGAGCCCGCGGAAGGTGCTACAGCTCGAAGACGTCGCCACCGCTGACCGCGTCGACGGGGCCGTCGTACACCGACCGCGCCTCGGCGAGCACCGCGTCACGCGAGGTCCACGGCGGGATGTGAGTGAGCAGCAGACGACCGACACCCGCGGCGGTCGCGGCCTCGCCCGCCTCGATCCCCGAGAGGTGAACGCCCACCGGACGGTTGGCGGGGTCGTGCGTCCAACTGGCCTCCGCCAGCATCACGTCGGCGCCGCGCGCCACCTCGACGAGGTTGTCGCAGACGCCGGTATCACCGGTGTAGGCGAGGACCTTCCCGCTGGGCGCGGTGATCCGCAGACCGTGCGACTCCGGCGGGTGGAACATCCGGAACGGGCGCACGGTGAACCCACCCACCTCGTGGTCCGTGCCCTCGTCCCAGGCGCGGAAATCGAAGGTGTCCGAGATGTCGTCGAGCATCGACGCCGTCTCCGCGGACGCACGGCCGATCCGCTCGACGGTGTCGGCCGGCCCGATCAGCGTGGCCCGGCCCTGCGCCGGTGTGGGGTGGTAGCGCCGCCACACCAACAGCGACGGCAGGTCCAGACAGTGGTCGGCGTGCAGGTGCGAAAGCATGACGGTGGCCGTGTTCGGGTCCACTCGCTGCTGCAACTCACCGAGAACGCCGGGCCCGAAATCCATCACCACCGGCTCGTGCCCGTCCACCTGCAACAGATACCCCGAGCAGGCCGCTTGAGGACCGCCGACGCTGCCGGAACACCCGAGGATGGTGAGACGCATGCCGCTCATGCTGCCAGATCCGCGATCGTCACGAGGCAATCGCGCCGACCTGACGAGAATTGCCAGGTCCGGACTTCGCCCGCGAACGCCTCCCCAGCAGCACCGCGGCCAGGACGCCGCCGACCGCGCCCCAGAGGTGCGCCTGCCAGGACACGCCCTGCTGGCCGGGCAGGACGCCCCACAGCATGCCGCCGTAGAGCAGCATCAGCACGACGCCCACGATCAGGTCGACCGGCTTCCGGGTGAACAGTCCCCGCGCCACCAGGTACGTCATCCAGCCGAACAGAACGCCGGACAGGCCGATCACCACGGTGTTCGCACCTCCGGTGAACCACACGCCGACGCCCGACACCACCCAGATCAACACGGTGGCCAACAGGAAGCGACCGGCGCCGGCGACGAGGCCCACGAACCCGAGGATCAGCGCGGGAACGCTGTTGGCGGCCAGGTGCTCCCAGCCTCCGTGCAGCAGCGGAGCCAGGGCTATCCCGCGGACCGCCTCACCGCCGTCCCGCGGGTGGATGCCCCACTGGTCCAGGGAATTGCCGGCGAGGGTGTCGACGACCTCGATCCCCCACAGTGCGGCGACGAAGACCGCGACCACGATCGCGGACCGTACGGCCGTGCTCCCGGCCGCGCGCCGCGCGGGCGACCGCTCGTCGTTGATGGGAACCGTCATGGCGACCTCCTCGCGCGAGCGGAGGCGGTGCCGGATCACGCCCAGAGCTGGCCGTCGAGGGCCTCCTCCGCATCTTCCAACGTACCGTCGTACGCGCCGGTCGACAGATACTTCCATCCGGCGTCGGCCACGACGAAGGCCACGTCGGCCCGCTCCCCGCCGCGCGGGCCTGGTTCGCGACCCCGAGCGCGGCGTGGAGCACCCCACCGGTGGAGACGCCGGCGAAGATCCCCTCGTCGTCGATCAGCTGTCGCATGCGCCGCACGGCGTCGTAGGCGCCGACCGAGAACCGCCTGGTGAGCACCGACTCGTCGTAGAGCTCGGGGACGAAGCCCTCGTCGAGGTTGCGAAGTCCGTAGACCAGCTCGCCGTACCGCGGCTCCGCGGCCACGATCTGCACGTCCGGGACGCGGTCGCGCAGATACCGACCGGCGCCCATGAGCGTTCCGGTGGTACCGAGGCCCGCCACGAACGCGGTGATCTCGGGCAGGTCCGCGAGCAGCTCGGGTCCGGTCCCCGTGTAGTGCGCGCGAGCGTTGGCGGGGTTGCCGTACTGGTAGAGCATCACCCAGTCGGGGTGCTCGGCCGCGAGCTTCTTCGCCTCGGCGACGGCGCGGTTGGAGCCGCCCGCCGCGGGCGAGGAGATGATCTCGGCGCCGTACATGGTGAGCAGCTGCCGCCGCTCGGCGGAGGTGTTCTCCGGCATGACGCACACGATCCGGTACCCCTTGAGCTTCGCCGCCATGGCCAGGCTGATCCCCGTGTTGCCGGAGGTCGGCTCGAGAATGGTGTCGCCGGGGCGAAGCCGCCCGTCCGCCTCGGCCTCGGTGATCATCCGCAGCGCCGGGCGGTCCTTGATCGACCCCGTCGGGTTTCGGTCCTCGAGCTTGGCCCACAGGCGCACGTGCGGCGCACCGTCGGCGTCCTCCCAACGGGGAGACAGGCGCGGCAGCCCGACCAGCGGGGTCCCGCCGAGCGAGTCGAGCAGGGAGTCGAACCTGGCCACGGTCCGCGTGCCCGCTACCCGCCGGCCACCGCGGGCAGCACCGTCACGGTGCCGCCGTCGGCGACGGGGGTGTCCAGGCCGCCGGTGAACCGCACGTCCTCGTCGTCGACGTAGACGTTGACGAACCGGTGCAGCGCGCCGTCGGCGATCAGGCGGTCCTTGATCCCGGCGTGCCGGGTCTCGAGATCATCGATGACGGCGGCCAACGTCGCCCCGTCGGCGGGCACGCGCTTCTGGTCGCCCGTGAGCGGGCGCAGGATGGTCGGGATGGAGACGGTGACGGACATCAATCCTCCTCGATGTGGACGGGCTCTTCGGTGATCACGGAATCGACGATGCGGAAACTGCGGACCTCGGCGTCCGGTCCGAGCTCGTCGCGGGTGGAGATCAAGACGTAGTGCGCGGTGGGCTCGGAGGCGAGCGTTGCGTCGGTGCGCGACGGGTACGCCTCGGTCGCGGTGTGCGAGTGGTAGATCACCACGGGCTCCTCGCCGCGCTCGTCCATGCCGCGCCATACGCGCAGCTGCTCGCCGGAGTCGAAACGGTAGAACGTGGGTGAACGCTCGGCGTTGAGCATCTCGATGAACCGCTCGGGACGGTCCGAACCCTCGGGCCCGGCGATCACCCCGCACGCCTCGTCGGGGTGGTCGCGGCGCGCGTGCGCGATCATCTTGTCCACCAGCTCACGCCGGATCTGCAGGCCCGTCACGCCCCCTGCAACCGCCGCGGCGCGCGCCCTATTCCGGCGCGCGGTCCAGCATCACCGACACCAGCACGTCCAGCATCGCCGACAGCCAGTGGTACACGTCCACGTGGCCGGCCCGCGCCGGGTCGTCGGACGACGGCCCGTCGGGCAGGTCGGCGGTGATGCCGAGCAACGTGCCGAGCGCCAGCCGCAGGTCGTTGATGCAGGTCAGCCAGTCCTGCGCCTCGCCCTCGGTCAGCGAGACGGTGCCCGCCCGCTCCGGAAGGGTGGCCAGGATGGTCTGCGCCGCGGTGCGCTTCGCGTCGATCACCTCGGGCTCGTTGAGCGAGCGCAGCGCGCCGTTCAGGTCCCGGGCGTGCTCCCCCGACGGTGCGCCCTCGGCCTGCGGCGCGTTCGCGTCGGGCCGGTAGAAGTCGGGAAGCAGGCGCCGCAGCACCGTTTCCGGCGGAGGCTCCGAGTGGCCCGTGCGGAGCCCGGTGAGCTCGGCCAGATCGTCGTGCGGCGCGGAGTCCTCCCGCTCGTCGAGCAACTCGACCAGGGAGCCCACGAGCGACCGGACGAGACCGACCTCCTCCGGATCCATCTTCGAGACGAAGCGGATGTCACCGCGTACGCCCCGCTTGACCTGCCAGTTACGCACTCAGCTGTCGCGCTGCATCGTCGCCCACAGCCCCGCCGCGTGCAGCTTGCGGACGTCGCCCTCCACCTTGTCGCGATCGCCGGAGGACACCACAGCCTTCCCCTCGGTGTGCACCTGCATCATCAGTTCCTTGGCCTTGGCCGTGCTGAAGCCGAACAGCTTCCGGAACACGAACGTCACGTACGACATGAGGTTCACCGGGTCGTCCCAGACCACGGTGACCCAGGGCTTGTCGATCGCCTCCTCGGTCCTGCGCTCGAGGACCGCGGACGAGCCGGGCTGGGCGCCGGCGCCCGGGGCCCCGGTGCGGCTGCGCTGCTGTCGGTCATGGTTCTAGGGTACCCAGTGTGACGGTAGATGAAAACGGGGCCGACTCCTCCTGGCGCAGCTCCGCCCTGCTCACGGATCAGTACGAGTTGACGATGCTGGCGGCGGCCCTCAAGGACGGCACGGCGCACCGCCCGTGCGCGTTCGAGGTGTTCGCCCGGCGGCTGCCCGCGGGGCGTCGCTACGGCGTCGTCGCGGGGACCACTCGGGTGCTCGACGAGCTGCGGCGGTTCCGGTTCGGCCCGGACGAGCTGGCGATCGCCGAGCGGTTCCTGGACGCCGAGACCGTCGCCTGGCTGCGCGACTACCGCTTCAGCGGCGAGATCGACGGCTACCGCGAGGGCGAGCTGTACTTCCCCGGCTCCCCCATCCTGACGGTGCGCGCCTCCTTCGCCGAGGGCGTGATCCTGGAAACGCTGATCCTGTCGATCCTCAATCACGACAGCGCGATCGCCTCGGCGGCCGCGCGCATGGTCTCCGCCGCAGCGGGGCGACCGCTGATCGAGATGGGCTCGCGCCGCACGCACGAACGGGCCGCGGTCGCCGCCGCCCGGTCGGCGTACCTCGCGGGGTTCTCCCTCACCTCGAACATGGAGGCGGCCCGGACGTACGGCGTGCCGTCGGGCGGCACGGCCGCGCACGCCTTCACCCTGCTGCACACCGGCCCCGACGGCCCCGGAGAGGAGAAGGCGTTCGCCGCGCAGGTCGCGGCGCAGGGCCCCGGCACCACGCTGCTGGTGGACACCTACGACATCACCGAGGGCGTCAACCGTGCGGTGCGCGCGGCGGGCCCAGAACTCGGCGGTGTGCGGATCGACTCCGGCGACCTCGGCATCATCACGCGGCAGGTCCGCGCGCAGCTCGACGAGCTCGGCGCGACGAACACGAAGATCGTGGTGTCCGGCGATCTGGACGAGTACGCGATCGGGGCGCTGCGCGCCGAGCCGATCGACGTGTACGGCGTGGGCACCTCGCTCGTGACCGGGTCGGGCGCTCCCACCGCCGGGATGGTCTACAAGCTGGTAGAGGTGGACGGGCGGCCGGTCGCGAAACGCAGCTCGCACAAGGAGACCCACGGCGGCGAGAAGCGGTCGGTGCGGCTCGCCAAGCGGACCGGCACCATCGTCGAGGAGGTACTGTTCCCGCGCGGCGCGACCCCGACCGTACCCGCCCACCTCAACGCCACCGAACTGCAGATCCCACTGGTGCGAGGCGGTGAGCAGGTCGACGGCCTGCCGGACCTCGAGGCCGCACGCGAGCACCTGCGCGAGGCGCTGATCACCCTCCCGTGGGAGGGCCTCGGCCTGTCGAACGGCGAGCCCGCGATCCCCACCCGGTACGACGCACCGAAGGAGACTCCCGCATGAGCACCGCCCCGTTCCCCGCGGAGCGCGGCGGAGCACTGATCGTCGTGGACGTGCAGAACGATTTCTGCGAAGGCGGCGCGCTCGGCGTGGACGGGGGCGCGCGGGTGGCGCGGCGCATCCACGACGACCTGCTGGAGCGGTACCCCGTGATCGCGGCGACGCGGGACTGGCACATCGACCCGGGCGCCCACTTCTCCGCGACGCCCGACTTCATGGACTCCTGGCCCGCGCACTGCCGAGCTCGCACCGCCGGCGCCGACTTCCACCCGAATCTGCGCCTGCCGCGGCGGGTCCCGGTGTTCAGCAAGGGCGCGTATTCGGCCGCGTACTCGGGCTTCGAGGCCCACGACCCCGACGGCGCCTCGCTCGCGGAATGGCTCGCCGCGCACGAGATCGACACCGTCGACGTGGTCGGGATCGCCACGGACTACTGCGTGCGGGCGACGGCATTCGACGCCCTGTCCGCGGGCCTGACGGTGCGCGTCCTCGCCGACTACACCGCCGGGGTAGCGCGGGAGTCCACGGCAGCGGCCCTGGCGGAGTTCGCCGCCGCCGGGATCACCGTGGCCTGAACATCACCCGCCGGCGCGGAGCCGCAGCGCCGCCAGCTCGGCCTGCAGCTCGTCCGGGTACTGCATCGGCAGCGAATGCGTCCCGTCCGGCCAGACACGCACAGTCGCGTTCGGCAGGCGCCGTGCGGCGGACGCCGCGGCGGCGGTGTCGGTCATGGCACTCCGCTCCCCGAGCCCGACGAAGACTGGCATCGTCAGGCGGGCGCGGGCGGCACCGTCGAGCACGGCGGGCGTCGGGAGCTTAGCGACGTAACCGGAGGTCCCGGAGTCGACCATCGCGCCGACGGCACTCGCCCGCGGGTCACCGCTGTCATCGCCGCCGATCCAGGAGAGCCCCTTCCGGCGCAACGACTCCGGGAGGAACGGCAGGGCCGAGGGAAGCACGGCGACGTACATCTGCCAGCGCAGTCCTGCGAACACGAGGATCGGCTCCCACAGCGTGAGCGAGACGACCCGGTCGGGGTGGCGCGCGGCGTAGTTCGCCGCGGACCACGCGCCGAACGAATGCCCGACGAGGTGGACCCGGCCCAGGCCGAGCGCCGCCCGTACCTCATCGACCCACGCCGCCACATCGTCCTCGCCGCGGATCGGCTTGTCCTGGATGCTCATTCCCGCATCGCCGAGCGCGTCGACGGCGTACACCGCGCCACCGTCGGCGAGCATCCGCGACAGGTTCTCGGCCCACATCGGCACGCCCGACCCCCGCCCCGGCAACAGCAGGATCGGCGCCCGCCCGGGCTGCGGATCACCGAACCGGTACGCCCGCACCACCCCGAACCCGATGCGCAGATCGCGCGTCTCGCGTGGAGCGGGGAGCTCGGCGAAGGCGCGGCGGTAATCCTGCGCGTACTGCTCGTACGCCTGCGCGGAGCGCCAGTAGCCGACGGGAGCGGGGTCGCGCACGAGGTACGCCGTTACCGCGCCGACGACGAGACCCGTCGCCGTGATCGCGACGGCCGCGCGCCGCAGGAGTCGAGACATGAGACCTCCTTTGTCAATGCGTTCGCATTGTATCAGCATTGCGATGCGCTTGCATTGCTATACTCGAGCGATGCCGAGAGTCGTCGACCACGCGCAACGACGCGCCGAGATCGCACAGACCGTCTGGGAGATCATCGCGACCGACGGGATCGGCGCCGTCACGTTGCGCACCATCGCCGCCCGCGGCGGCGTCTCGATGGGGCGGATCCAGCACTACTTCCCCACTCGGGACGCGATCGTGCAGCACGCGCTCCGCGCGCTCATCGACGCCGCCACCGAGGCCAATCCGGTCCCGGCGGCACCGTCGGACACCCTGCGCATGCTGCTCACGCACGCCGTTCCGCACACCGAGGCGCAGCGGCTCGGCTCCAAGGTCTGGTACGCCTACCTCGCCGAGGCGATCACCGATCCGGAGATCGCGGCGATCGTCGGCGAGGCGCTGCAGGGCGGCGAGGACCTCGCGACCACCACCCTCGACGGTGACCGCGCCCGCGCCCGCGCACTCCTCGCGGCGGCGGACGGCTTCGCCTACCGCACCCTCGTCGGGGTCATCACAGCCCAGGAGGCGGGGGCCGCGATCGACGCCCTCCTCGCGGCCCCCGCGGCGCGCCCCGAGGTTACCTCCGAGTAGCAAGCAGCGGATGCCGGCGTTTCCGCAGGAGGCAGTCTGAGCTAACGCTGTTAAGTGATGGGGGTCGGGGTCGAGCGGCGGAGCGATCGTGGTCGGACTCGAGAGCGACGGCGAGGGTTACAGTGCAGAGATGCGACTGACCGCCGAATTCACCAGCGAGCCCTTCGAGGGCGAGGGCGACGTACCCCGGCACGCGGACCGCGCCGTCGGGGTGTTGCGTGCGGCCGGACTCGACCACGACTTCGGGCCTCTGGGCACGTCCGTGGAGGGCGACCGCGATTCGGTGCTCGACGCGCTCCGCGACGCCCTCGACGCCGCGTTCAGCAGCGGCGCCACCCGCGTCACGGTGCAGATCGAGCGGACCGATGACTGACGCGGAACATCCACTGCTCGAAGCGATCCGCGAACTCGTCGACCGGGTCGGCGGCACTGTCATCGGGCCGGACGAGGTGACCGGATCCGATGTGCCGCTACGCTGGGAGGGGCGCACCGTCGGCGGTGTCCGGCTGCCGGCCGCAAGTCCGTCCGAACCCACCCCCGGCGATCTCGACGCCCTCCTTGCGCACCTCGCCGACGAGTTGGGCGGCCCACTGAGCGAGCTGGACCGCAAGGAGAAGCAACGCGCCGTCCGCCTGCTCGAGGAGCGCGGCGCGTTCAGTTACCGCAAGTCGACCGAGACCGTCGCCGAGGCGCTCGGGGTCACCCGTTTCACGGTCTACAACTATCTCAACCGGCTGCGCGCCTGACACCGCGGCGGAAGAACCGGCGCAACAATTTTTCAACAAACTGTTGACGTGACCCACGTCACATGCCATCCTTCGATCAGTGGAAGACATCTTCCGCAGACCGAAAGAAGGCAGGTCACATGGACCTCGAACAGTTCAACGCCGCGGATCCCGCAGAGCTGAACACCACCCTCCTCGCATGCTGCGACGTGCCCGCCTGGGCCGCTGCGGTGATCGCGGGACGGCCGTACGACTCGGCGGCCGACGCGCTGTCCGCCGCCGCCACCGCGGCGGACGACTTCGCCGCCGCCGACGTCGATCGCGCCCTCGCCGCGCACCCCCGCATCGGCGAGCGCGCCGCCGGCGCCTCCACCGAGGCCGCGTGGTCGCGCAAGGAGCAGGCCGGCGTCGCCACCGACGCCGAGACGCAGGAGGCCCTGCTCGCGGGCAATCGCGCCTACGAGGAGCGCTTCGACCGCGTCTTCCTCATCAACGCCGCGGGGCTGGACGCGACGACGGTGCTGGCCGAGTTGCACCGGCGCCTGAAGAACGCACCGGACGCCGAGGCCACCGAGGTCGCCCGCGAGCTGCGGGGCATCGCCCTGCGCCGGCTCGCCCGGGTACTGGAACTGGAAGACGAACTCGCAGAGAGGCAGTCATGAGCACCGTCACCACCCACGTCCTCGACACCGCGCTCGGGATCCCCGCGGCCGGCGTCCCGGTGCGACTCGAACGGATCGGGCCGGGCACCGTCGACGAGGTGGCGCGCGCCGTCACCGACGACGACGGCCGCGCCCGGGACCTCGGCCCCGACGACCTCCCCGCCGGGACCTACCGGATCACGTTCGACACCGCGGCCCACGCCAGCGCGACCGCCCAGGACAACTTCTTCCCCGAAGTCGCCATCACTTTCACCCTCGTCGCACAGGACGACGGTGCCGTGGCCCACCACCACGTCCCCCTCCTGCTCAGCCCGTTCCACTACTCCACGTACAAAGGAAGCTGATCCACCATGGCAATTCACCTCGGCCCCAACCAGTACGGCAAGGCGGAGAACCGCGTCGTCCGGATCTACCGCGACACCGCGCGGCACACCATCCGCGACCTCAACGTCTCCTCGGCGCTGCGCGGCGACTTCACCGACGCGCACATCAGCGGCGATCAGGCGGCCGTCCTGCCGACCGACACCCAGAAGAACACCGCGTTCTCCTTCGCCAAGGAGAAGGGCGTCGGCGCCATCGAGGACTACGCCCTCACGCTCGGTGGGCACTTCATCGATTCGACCCCGAACGCCGACGGCGCCCGCATCGAGGTGCACGAGTACCCGTGGGACCGCATCCAGGTCGACGGCGAGGGCCACGACCACGCGTTCGTCCGCTCGGGCGGCGGCATCCGGTCGACCGTCGTCAACATCGACGGTCGCGGCGCCGACCGGAAGACCAACGTGGTCTCCGGGATCCACGACCTGACGCTGCTGAAGTCGACGGGGTCCGAGTTCCACGGCTTCCTCAAGGACAAGTACACGACGCTCCAGGAGACCGACGACCGCATCCTGGCGACGTCGCTGGTGACCAAGTGGCGCTACAACCACACCGACGTCGACTGGGACAAGTCGTACGACTCCATCCGCGCCATCCTCCTGCAGCGCTTCGCCGAGATCCACAGCCGGGCCCTGCAGCAGACCCTGTACGGCATGGGCGAATCCGTGCTCGAGCAGCACCCGGAGGTCGCCGAGATCAAGTTCTCCGCACCCAACAAGCACCACTTCCTGGTGGACCTCTCCCCGTTCGGGGTCGACAACCCCGGCGAGGTGTTCATCGCCGCGGACCGGCCGTACGGCCTGATCGAGGCGAGCGTGGTGCGCGACGACGCGACCGACGCCGGCTCGGCCTGGCACGGCGTGCCCGGATTCTGCTAGCGGGATGGCGACCACGATGACCTCTGCCACCGAACTGCGTCCCGAGGACGAGAAGCTGCCCCTCGGCCGCACGCTCGTGTACGGCCTGCAACACATCCTCACGATGTACGGAGGCGTCATCGCGCCGCCGCTGATCGTGGGCGGGGCGGCCGGACTCTCCGCCACGGACATGGGCCTGCTGGTGACCGCCGGCCTGTTCATCAGCGGCTTGGCCACGATCCTGCAGACCATCGGGATCGGCCCACTGGGCGCCAGACTGCCCATCGTCCAGGGACTCTCGTTCGCGAGCGTCTCGACGATGACAGCGATCGCCAAGGACGGCGGCGTCCGCCCGATCTTCGGTGCGATCATCGTGGCCGGCCTCATCGGCCTGGTCCTGTCGTCGTTCTTCGCGCGGCTGATCCGGTTCTTCCCGCCGGTGGTGACGGGCACGATCATCACCGTGATCGGCCTCTCGCTGCTCCCGACCACGTTCACCTGGTCGATGGGCGGCGCCGGCGCGAAGGATCTGGGCTCGATGGCGAACATCGGACTGGCAGGGCTGACACTACTGATCATCCTGGTGATCAGCCGGCTCTTCCAGGGCGCGATCTCCCGGCTGTCGATCCTGATCGGCATCGTCGTCGGGACCGGCGTGGCCGCGCTGTTCGGCAAGGTCGACTTCTCGAAGGTCGGCACCGGACCCGTGTTCTCGCTCCCACCGGTCATGCACTTCGGCACGCCGACGTTCGAGATCGGCGCGATCATCTCGATGACCATCGTGATCCTCGTGATCATGACGGAGACCACGGCCGACATCCTCGCCATCGGCGAGATCGTGGACACCCCCGTCGACGCCCGGCGGGTGGCGAACGGCCTCCGCGCGGACATGCTCTCGACCACGGTCGCTCCGGCGTTCAGCGCGTTCCCGTGCAGCGCGTTCGCGCAGAACGTGGGACTGGTCGCGCTCACCGGGATCAAGAGCAGGTACGTGGTGGCGATGGGCGGCGGCATCCTCGCCGTGCTGGGGCTGCTCCCGATCGTCGGCCGGGTGATCGCCGCGATCCCGTACCCGGTCCTCGGCGGAGCCGGCATCGTGCTGTTCGGCTCGGTCGCGGCCAGCGGGATCAAGACCCTGTCCCGTGTCGATTACGACGGCAACCTGAACATGGTGATCGTCGCGGTCTCGCTCGGCATGGGCATGATCCCGGTGGCGGCACCGAAGTTCTGGGAGGCCTTCCCCACCGCGGTCGAGACCGTGATGCACTCCGGGATCAGCGCGGCCGCGATCGTGGCAGTCCTGCTCAACCTCCTGTTCAACGAGATCAAGGCGGGTAACCGTCCGGACGTGTCGGTGTTCGCCGCCGCGCCCGACGAGCGCGGCAACCGCCCCGAGCACTGAGCGGGGGCCGCGCCGAGGAGCCGGAGCGTGCCGAGCGCGCTCCGGCTCCGTCGATTCAGGCCGCCGGCGCTGCGTCCGTTCCGGTCCACCGTGCCCCCTTGACGTGACTGCCATCACATGCCACAATTCCATGGTACGGAAGTAATTCTTCCAACAGGCGAAAGCTAGCAGGTCGTACGATCTCGCCAGAGCCCGAAACCCGTACGACTCGCCCCCGAAGGAGCACATACATGAACCAGCCGGCGATCCGCCCGAACTACACCGTCAACTGCTCGATCCTGCTCACGGACGTCCCCCTGCTCGACCGCCCGCAGAAGGTGGCCGACGCGGGCTTCGGCGCCGTCGAGTTCTGGTGGCCCTTCGACACCGCGGTCCCGGCCGACAAGGACGTCGACGCCTTCGTCCGCGCCGTCGCCGACGCCGGCGTGCAGCTGTCCGGCCTCAACTTCTTCGCAGGGAACATGCCCGCCGGCGAGCGCGGCATCCTCTCGGATCCCGCCCGTGTCACCGAGTTCCGGGACAACATCGACGTCACCGTCGGGATCGGCGAGCGCCTGGGCACGCCCGCATTCAACGCCCTGTACGGCAACCGGTCCGACGGTGCCTCCCCCGCCGAGCAGGACGAGACGGCGTCCGCGAACCTGGCCGCCGCGGGCACCGCGGCCGCCCGGATCGGCGCCGCTGTGCTCATCGAGCCCGTGAGCGGCGCGCCGCTGTACCCGCTCAAGACCGCGAACGATGCGGTCGCCGTGATCGACCGGGTGCGCGCCGAGCACGGCGTCGACTCGCTCCGTCTGCTCGCCGACCTCTATCACCTGCAGGTCAACGGCGACGACGTGGCTGCGGCGATCGACGCGCACGCCGGCGTGATCGGGCACGTGCAGATCGCCGACGACCCCGGCCGCGGCGAGCCCGGAACCGGCACCCTCGACATCGACGGGCACCTCGCCCACCTGGCCGCCGTCGGCTACCGCGGCTACGTCGGCCTCGAATACAAGCAGTCCCAGCCGGATCCGTTCGCCTGGCTCCCGGAGTCCGCTCGTAGCTCCGCCCTCTCCTCCTCCACCGGAAAGGCCCAGTAATGACCACCATCGCCTTCATCGGACTCGGCATCATGGGCAGCCCCATGGCCGTCCACCTGGCCGAGGCCGGCCACACCGTCGCGGGGTTCAACCGCACACCCGAGCGCGCCAAGCCCCTCGTGGACGCGGGCGGCCGGGCCGCGGAGTCGATCGCCGATGCCGTCGCCGGCGCCGAAGTCATCGCCGTGATGGTGCCCGACTCCCCCGACGTCGAGGCCGTGCTCGCCGGCGAGGGCGGCGTCTTCGACAGCGCGCCCGCCGGGGCCTGATCATCGACTTCTCGTCCATCCGGCCGGACGTGACCACGCGCCTCGCCGAGCAGGCCCGCGAGCGCGGATTCCGCCTCATCGACGCCCCCGTCTCCGGCGGCGAGGCCGGCGCGATCAACGCCGCCCTGTCGATCATGGTCGGCGGCGCGCCCGAGGACTTCGCCGCCGCGAAGCCGGTGCTCGACGTGGTCGGCAAGACCATCGTGCACGTGGGCCCCAACGGCTCGGGCCAGACGGTCAAGGCCGCGAACCAGCTGATCGTCGCGGGCAACATCCAACTGCTCGCGGAGGCCATCGTGTTCCTCGAGGCGTACGGCGTGGACACCGCCGCCGCGGTCGAGGTGCTGGGCGGCGGCCTCGCCGGATCGGCGGTGCTGAACCAGAAGGCCCAGAAGATGCTGGACCGCGAGTTCGAGCCCGGGTTCCGGATCGACCTGCACCACAAGGACCTCGGCATCGTCACCGCCGCTGCCCGCGAGGCCGGCGTGATCACCCCGCTCGGCGCCGCGTTGGCCCAGCTGATGGCCTCCGCCCGCGCGAACGGCGACGGCGGGCTCGACCACTCCGCCCTGTTCCGCGGCGTCGAGCGCCTGTCCGGCCGCACCTCCTAGACCACCGAAACCACTGGAGTACTGACATGGCTCGCATGCGTGCCGCCGAGGCGGCGGCCAAGATCCTGGAACTCGAAGGCGCCACTCAGGCGTTCGGCGTGCCCGGCGCCGCGATCAACCCGTTCTACGCCGCGCTCCGCGCGCACGGCGGAATCGGCCACGTGCTGGCCCGCCACGTCGAGGGCGCCTCGCACATGGCGGAGGGCTTCACCCGCGCGCAGGCCGGCAACATCGGCGTGTGCATCGGCACCTCCGGCCCGGCTGGAACCGACATGATCACCGGGTTGTACTCGGCGATGGCCGATTCCATCCCGATCCTGGCGATCACCGGCCAGGCGCCCGTGGCGCGGCTGCACAAGGAGGACTTCCAGGCCGTCGACATCGCGTCGATCGCGGGGCCCGTCACCAAGATGGCCGTCACGGTGCTCGAGCCCGCCCAGGTCCCGGGCGTGTTCGCCCAGGCCTTCCACCTCATGCGTTCGGGTCGGCCCGGTCCCGTCCTCATCGATCTGCCCATCGACGTGCAGCTCGCCGAGATCGAGTTCGACCCGGACACCTACACCCCGCTCCCCGTCCACAAGCCGGCCGCCACCCGCGCCCAGGCCGAGAAGGCCCTGGACATGCTCGCGGCCGCGGAGCGCCCCCTGATCGTGGCCGGCGGCGGCATCATCAACGCCGACGCCTCCGCGCAGCTGGTGGAACTGGCTGAGCTGCTGGACGTCCCGGTGGTGCCCACGCTCATGGGCTGGGGCACCATCCCGGACGATCACCGCCTCGCAGCCGGCATGGTGGGCCTGCAGACCGCGCACCGGTACGGCAACGCCACCATGCTCGCGTCGGACTTCGTGCTCGGCATCGGCAACCGGTGGGCCAACCGCCACACGGGCGGCCTGGACACGTACCGCGGCGACCGGAAGTTCGTGCACATCGACATCGACCCGACGCAGATCGGGCGGGTCTTCGCGCCCGACTACAGCATCGTCTCCGACGCCGGGGCCGCCCTGGACCAGCTGGTCGCGATCGCGCGCGAGCGGCGCGCCGCGGGCACGCTGCCCGACCGCGGCTCCTGGGTCGCCGACTGCGCGGAGCGCAAGCGGACCATGCAGCGGCGCACCCACTTCGACGACATCCCCGTCAAGCCGCAGCGCGTGTACGAGGAGATGAACCGGGTGTTCGGGCGGGATACCCGCTACGTGAGCACCATCGGGCTCTCGCAGATCGCCGGCGGCCAGTTCCTGCACGTGTTCAAGCCGCGGCACTGGATCAACTGCGGCCAGGCCGGGCCTGGGCTGGACGATCCCCGCGGCGCTCGGCGTGGTCAAGGCCGACCCGACGGCGGACGTGGTGGCCCTGTCGGGCGACTACGACTTCCAGTTCATGATCGAGGAACTCGCGGTCGCGGCGCAGTTCAACCTGCCTTACGTCCACGTGGTGGTGAACAACTCCTACCTGGGCCTGATCCGGCAGGCGCAACGCGCGTTCGACATGGACTTCCAGGTGCAGTTGGGCTTCGACAACATCAACGCCGATGTCGACGACGCCCACAGCACGAACGGATCGGACCCGATGCCGATGGCCCCCAAGGGCTACGGCGTGGACCACGTCAAGGTCGCGGAGGGTCTGGGCTGCAAGGCGCTGCGCGTCACCGATCCCGCCGACATCGCCGGCGCGCTCACCCGCGCCCGGACCATGGCGCGCGAGCACAAGGTGCCGGTGGTCGTGGAGATCTTCCTGGAGCGGGTCACCAACATCGCGATGGGCACCGAGCTCGACAACGTCGCCGAGTTCGAGGACCTCGCGACCGTCGGGACCGATGCGCCCACGGCGCTGCTGCTGCTCGACTAGGAACGAGACCATGACCCGTCGAGTGACCACCGTGCTGCTCTCCCCCGACAAGTTCAAGGGCTCGCTGCCCGCGGCCGGCGTCGCCGAGGCGCTGGCCCGGGGGATCGCCGACATCGCGCCCGACTGGGTGTGCGTGCGCGCCCCCATCGCGGACGGTGGGGACGGCACCGTCGACGCCGCGGTGGCGGCCGGATGGGACCGCGTGCGCGTGGACACCACCGGCCCCACCGGGGCGCCGCACACCACGTCGTACGCCCGGAGCGGGCTCACCGCGGTCGTGGAGCTCGCGTCCGCGGTCGGCCTCGAACTGCTGCCCGACGGTGCGCCGGACGCCTTGGGCGCCACCACGTTCGGCCTCGGGACCGTGATCCGGCACGCCCTCGATGGCGGCGCGCGCGAGATCGTGCTCGGACTGGGCGGCAGCGCGTCCACCGACGGCGGCGCCGGCATGCTGCAGGCGCTGGGCGCGCGCATCACCGACCGGGCCGGCGACGAGGTGCGGCCGGGCGGCACGGCCCTGCTCCAGGCCGCCGCGGTCGACCTGTCCGGCCTGCTGCCCGCGGCCCGCGACGCGCGGTTCACGCTCGCCTGCGACGTGGACAACCCGCTGCTCGGCCCGCACGGCGCGGCCGCTGTCTACGGTCCGCAGAAGGGCGCGGACGCCGCGCAGGTCACCCTGCTCGACGGCGCCCTGCGGACCTGGGCCGACCTCGTCGCCGCCACGGCCACCGACGTGCGGGACGTGCCGGGGGCGGGGGCCGCCGGCGGCACCGCGTTCGGCGCGATGGCCGTCCTCGGTGCCGTCGCGCGACCGGGCGTCGACATCGTGCTCGAGCTTGCGGGCTTCTCCGGCAAACTCCGCAACGCCGATCTCGTAGTGACCGGCGAGGGCTCACTCGACGCGCAGTCGCTGCACGGCAAGGCCCCCGTGGGGGTGGCCGCGGCGGCCCGCGCCGCGGACGTGCCGGTGATCGCGGTGGCCGGGCGCAGCGTGCTCACGCCGGATCAGTTGCACGAGGCCGGTTTCCGCCGGGTGATCGCCCTCTCCGAGCTCGAACCCGATCCGGCGGTCTCCATCGCGAACGCGGCGCAGCTGCTGCGGCGGGTGGGGCGCTCCATCGCGTCCGGCTGCGCGGGCCGGTTGAGCTGATCCGCCCGTCGGGGCACGCCGACCAGGGCGGGTACCCGACCGGCGATCACGCGACGCGCCAGCGGACGAGCGCGGCACCCACCGCCACCACGGTGAGCGTGGCGACGCCTAGCCCCAGCGCGGGGTAGGTCCACGCCGAGACCACGACGCCGGAGGCGAGCCCGCCGCCGGCACCGGAGAGCGCGATGAGCACGTCGACCTTGCCCTGGACGCGCGCCCGGTCGACGAGCTCCGTCCCGTCGACGACCAGCGCCGTACCGGCGACCAGCCCGAAATTCCAGCCGACGCCCAGCAGCACCAGCGCGGCGATGTTCGCCGCGAGCGACTCGCCCGGGCCGACGGCGGCGAGCAGCCCCGCCGCCGCGAGCACGACGCCGGACGCGACGACCATCGGCAGGCGCCCCACCCGGTCGACGAGCAGTCCCGTGACCGGCGACGGCAGGTACATCCCCGCGATGTGCAGGCCGATCACCATACCGACGGCGCCGAGCCCGTGATGGTGGGACTGCATGTGCACCGGGGTCATCGTCATCACCGCGGTCATCCCGATCTGCGTGACCACCATGACCGCAGCGCCGAGGTACGCGGGCGGCCGCACCCTGCGGCGACGCCGCGGACGGCCTCCTCCTCGGGGACGGCGCCGAGCTCACGGGCGAGGATGAGCGGGTCCGGCCGCAACAGGACCACCAGCACCGTTCCTGCGGCGGCGTACGCGACGGCGGCCAGGAGGAACGGACCGGCGAGCGCGGGAAGGCCGAGCCGACCCGCGAGCACACCCAGCGGCTCGACGAGGTTCGGCCCCGCGACCGCGCCGAGGGTGGTGGAGAACAGAGCGAGGCTCACGGCGGTGGCCCTCCGCTCGGGGATCGCGAGGTCGGTCCCGGCGTACCGCGCCTGCAGATTCGTCGCGGTGCCCGCGCCGTAGACGAGGAAGGAGGCGAACAGCAGCGCGACGCTGCCGAGGGCCGCGGCGACGACCACGCCGGCAGCGCCCGCCGCGCCTGCCGCGAACCCCGCGGCGAGCCCGACCCGACGCCCGGCCCGCTGACTGATCCGCCCCACCAGGTACGCGGCCAACGCCGAACCGAAGGTGAACATCGCGATCGGGAGCCCCGTGAGCGATGCCGAGCCCAGCATCTCCTGGGCCAGCAGGGCGCCCACGGTGATGCCCGCCGCGAGCCCCGCCCCGCCGAGCACCTGCCCGGCCATGACCACCGCGAGGGTGCGACGCTGCACGCGTTCGCGCGCCGCTTCGGTCTCGACGTGAACGTTCATCACTCCGCCTCTCAACTTGTATCCCAGTTGTATCCCAGTAGGATGGGTACTGTCCAGTGGTCCGAGAACGCCGTCGTTTCTCGGCGTCGACCCCGAGGAGGAGCGGTGCCACCGTCCGACAGCGCGGCGGACCGCGCGCACGCGCACATTCGCGATGCGATCGTGGGAGGCGCGTTCGCCCCGGGGACCATGCTCAGCGAGAACGCACTGGCCGCGGAACTGGGACTGAGCCGGACACCCGTGCGCGCCGCCCTGGCGCGGCTGCGGGACGAGGGGTGGGTACGGATCTACGCGCAGCGCGGAGTGCAGGTACTGGGCCTGTCCGCACGCGAGATCCGCGAGTCGGCGCAGCTGCGGCTGGCGCTCGAGTCCGCGGGCGTGTTCCACTCCACCGAGGCCGGGCGGGAGGCGCTCGCGGCCTGGGCGGAGGGGAACATCGCGGAGCAGGAGCGCGCTCTGCGCGCCGGCGACTACGCCGCGTTCGCGGAGGCGGCGATGGACTTCCACACCTCGTTCGTGGAACTCGCCGGCAACACGGTGATGTCCGCGACCTACGCGCGCCTGCGCGACCGGCAACGATTCTCCCTGACCCACCACGAGGGCACGATCAGCGGCGACCCCGACCAGGTGATCGCCGATCACCGCACGGTGATGGCGGCCGCCGTGGCGGGCGACTGGATCCGCTTCAGCGAGTTGCTCGACGCGCATCAACGCGACAGCTACGGCACGGGCGACGCCCATTCCTGACGCGGCGCGGCGAGGGGCACCGTCGTCACCCCGACGCCCCGGTAGGCTCTTCCGGTGACCGAACCGCCGATCGTGCCGAAACTGCTGGACACCGCGGTCTCCGCGCTCGGCGGTAGCAAGCGCGAGGGACAGGTGCGGATGGCGGCCGCGGTCGCGCATTCGCTGGACACCGGCGAGCACCTCGCCGTCCAGGCCGGCACCGGCACCGGCAAGTCGCTGGCGTACCTGGTGCCCGCCATCCGGCACGCCGTGACCTCGGGCAAGACGGTGATCGTGAGCACCGCGACCATTGCGCTGCAGCAGCAGCTCGTGGATCGCGACCTGCCGCGCCTGTCCAAGGCCCTGAAGCCCGACATCGGCCGTGAGCCCGAGTTCGCCATCCTCAAGGGGCGCGGGAACTACCTGTGCCTCAACAAGTTGCACAGCTCGGTCGCCTCCGAACCGGACAGCGAGGAGCTCTTCGACCCGTTCGCCGCGTCGCGGCTCGGCCGCGAGATGAAGCGGCTGCGCGAGTGGAGCAGCGACACCGAGACCGGTGACCGGGACGAGGTGAGCCCGGCGGTCTCCGACCAGTCCTGGCGCCTGGTCAGCGTCGGCGCGCGCGAGTGCCTCGGCGCCACCAACTGCACGTACGGACAGGACTGCTTCGCCGAGGCCGCGCGCAAGCGCACCGGCCAGGTGGACGTCGTGGTGACCAACCACGCGCTGCTCGCCATCGACGCGATGACCGAGGTGAAGGTCCTTCCGGACCACGACGCCGTCATCGTCGACGAGGCACACGAGCTGGTGGACCGGGTCACCTCGGTCGCGACCGCCGAGCTCACTGGTGCGACGGTCGCCGCCGCCGCCCGCCGCGCGGGCAAGCTCGTCGAGGAGGAGATCGCCGACTCCCTCGTCGCGGCCTCGGAGGGCCTCACCGCGCTGCTGGACGCGTCCGGCACGCGCCGTTGGCTCGGCCTGCCCGACGGTGCCGGCCCCGCCCTGGCCGCGGTCCGCGACGCCGCGTGGGCCGTGCGGACCGCCGTCGGGCCCGCGCGCGGCGCCAATCTCGACTCCGACGCCGCGGCGGCCCGGAGCGCGGCGCTGACGGCCCTCGACGACGTGCACGACACCGCCGTCCGCGTCCTCACCGCGTTCGACGAGCCCGACGAGTCCAAGCGCCGGGACGTGGTCTGGACCTCCGACGTGCCGACCCGGGGCGGCGGCTTCCGCCGCACGCTGTACGTCGCGCCGCTGTCGGTGGGCGGCCTGCTGCGCACCCGGCTGTTCGGCGAGTCGACGGTGATCCTGACCTCCGCGACCCTGGCCGTCGGCGGCGCTTTCGACACGGTCGCCGGCTCGTGGGGCCTGCCCCGCTCGGACGGCGCACCGTCGGCCGAACCCGACCGGGACCCGGCGCTCGCGACCGGGAAGAAGCCCGATGCGAAACTGGAGTGGAGCCACATCGACGTGGGCTCGCCCTTCGACTACGCCCGGTCCGGGATCCTGTACGTGGCGACCAAGCTGCCGCCGCCCGGACGCGACGGCACCAGCCCGGCCCTGTTCGACGAGATCCAGACGCTGATCGAAGCCGCCGGTGGACGCACGCTGGGACTGTTCAGCTCGATGCGCGCCGCGAAGGCCGCCGCCGAGGCGCTGCGCGAGCGGATCGACACCCCGATCCTGTGCCAGGGCGAGGGCAACACCGGGCAATTGGTGCGGGACTTCGCCGCCGACCCGTCGACCTCTCTGTTCGGCACCCTGAGTCTGTGGCAGGGCGTGGACGTGCCGGGGCCGTCGCTCTCGCTCGTACTGATCGACCGGATCCCGTTCCCGCGGCCCGACGATCCGCTCCTGACCGCCCGGCAGCGCGCCGTCGAATCGCGTGGTGGCAACGGCTTCATGGCGGTCGCGGCCACCCACGCCGCCCTGCTGCTGGCGCAGGGCGTGGGCCGGCTCCTGCGTTCCACCGACGACAAGGGCGTGGTCGCGGTACTCGACTCGCGACTCGCGACGGCCCGCTACGGCGGCTTCCTGCGGGCCTCGCTCCCCCGTTCTGGGAGACCGCGAACCGGGACACCGCGGTCGCCGCGCTGCGGCGCCTCGCGCAGTCCTGACCCCGCGTTCCGGACGCGTCCGGGCACGACCGGAAGCACCCGCGGACCGCCTCGCGTCGGTCTCCCCGCGAGCCCGGAGTACCCGCCCGTAAACCGGCCGCGTCGACTACCGTTGTCCCGGTGACAGGGCGCATCGGCATCGACGACATCGAACCTGTGGTGTCGTGCGGTCAATACCCCAGCAAGGCCGTCGTCGGCGAGGTCGTCCCGGTCTCCGCCACGGTGTGGCGCGAGGGCCACGACGCGGTCGCCGCGTCGGTGGTGGTCACCGCCCCCGACGGCGCGACCACGTACATCCGCATGTCCCCCGCGCAGGAACCGGATCGCTTCCACGCGCTGTTCCGGCCGGACCTCACCGGATACTGGTCGCTGCGCATCGAGGGCTGGTCGGACCCGGCGACCACCTGGCGCAGTGCCGTGCAGAAGAAGCTCGCCGCCGGCCAGGGCCCGGCGGAGCTCGCGAACGACCTCGAGCTCGGGGCGCGCCTGCTCGACCGCGCCGCGCCCGGCGTGCCCGACGGTGACCGTGCGGCCGTCCTCGCCGCCGCCTCGGCGCTGCGCGACGGCGACCGCAGCCTGGTCGAACGGACCGGCGCCGCACTGCATCCCGACATCACCCGGCTGCTGCAGCAGTACCCGGTGCGCGACCTCGTGACCAAGTCCCGGACGTACCGGGTGTGGGTGGACCGCACCCGCGCGCTGTTCGGTTCGTGGTACGAGCTGTTCCCCCGCTCCACGGGCGGCTGGGACCACGAGGGCCGCCCCGTGCACGGCACCTTCCACACCGCCGCGGAGGACCTGCCGCGCGTGGCGGAGATGGGCTTCGACGTCGTCTACCTGCCGCCGATCCACCCCGTCGGCACCGTGAACCGCAAGGGCCGCAACAACACCCTCACGCCGGGACCGGACGACGTGGGTTCGCCGTGGGCCATCGGATCCGCCGCCGGCGGGCACGACGCGGTGGACCCCGCGCTCGGCACGCTGGAGGACTTCGACTACTTCACCCAGCGCGCCCGTGACCTGGGGATGGAGGTGGCGCTGGACCTGGCGTTCCAGGCCGCGCCCGATCACCCCTGGGCCGCCGAGCACCCCGAATGGTTCACCGTGCTGCCGGACGGCACCATCGCCTACGCGGAGAATCCGCCGAAGAAGTACCAGGACATCTACCCGATCAACTTCGATGACGACCGGGTGGGCATCTACCGGGAACTGTTGCGGGTCACGCTGTTCTGGGTGCAGCGAGGCATCGAGATCTTCCGGGTGGACAACCCGCACACCAAGCCGCCGGACTTCTGGTACTGGATGATCGCCGAGGTCAAGAAGGTCAACCCGAACGTCCTGTTCCTGGCCGAGGCGTTCACCCGCCCGGCGCGCATGTACGGGCTCGCCAAGGCCGGGTTCACGCAGAGCTACACGTACTTCACCTGGCGCACCGCCAAGTGGGAGCTCGAAGAGTTCGCGCGCGAGCACGCGGCCGAGACGGACGTGTGCCGCCCCAATCTGTGGGTGAACACGCCCGACATCCTGCACGAGAGCCTGCAGCGCGGCGGGCCCGGCATGTTCGCGATCCGCGCCACGCTGGCCGGGACGCTCTCGCCCAGCTGGGGCATGTACTCCGGGTACGAGCTCTACGAACACGTCCCGGTACGCGAGGGCAGCGAGGAGTACCTGGACTCCGAGAAGTATGAGCTGCGCCCGCGCGACTACAAGGCCGCCCAGAGCCGCGGGGAATCGCTGGAGCCGTGGATCACCCACCTCAACGGCATCCGCCGCCGCCACCCCGCGCTGCAGCAACTGCGGAACCTGCACTTCCACGCCGTCGACAACGACGCGCTGATCGCCTACAGCAAGCACGACAGCACGACGGGCGACCTGGTGCTGGTGGTGGTGAACCTCAATCCGTTCGGCGCGGAGGCGGGCACCGTGTGGCTCGACCTGCCCGCCCTGGGCATGGACTGGCACGAGCGCTTCCCGGTGCGCGACGAGGTGTCCGGGGAGGTCTACCACTGGGGTCAGGCGAATTTCGTCCGCCTCGAGCCGTGGCGGAACGTGGCCCACATCCTCGTTCTGCCGCAACTGAACCCGCACGCGCGCCGGGAACTGTCGTATCGCGAGCCGTAGCGCATCGTCGAACCTGCAGACCCGGCGAGGAAGGCCCCACCCGATGAGCGAGAACACCGAAACCGCAGCGGCGGCAGTCGACCCCGAAACCGTGGCGCGGCTGCTGGCGGGCAGCTATCACGACCCGCACGCCGTCCTCGGCGCGCACCCCACACCCCGCGGCACGGTGCTGCGCACCCTCAAGCCCGGCGCGACCGCCGTGTCGGCGGTGATCGGCGGCGAGCACTACCCGATGGCCCGCATCCAGGGCCCGTTGTGGGGCACCGAGGTTCCGATCAGCGATCTCGCGGACTACCGGTACGAGGTGCTGTACCCGGCGGGCAGCGCCATCGTCGCGGACGGGTACCGCTTCCTGCCCACCATCGGGGAGCTGGACCAGCACCTCATCGCCGAGGGCCGGCACGAGCGGCTGTGGGACGTCCTCGGCGCCCACTTGCGCAGCTACGACACCCCCGACGGCACCGTCACCGGCACCTCGTTCGCGGTCTGGGCTCCGAACGCCCGCGGCGTCACCGTGATCGGCGACTTCGAGTACTGGTCGGGCGAGTCGTACCCCATGCGCACGCTCGGCTCCTCGGGGGTCTGGGAGGTGTTCGTGCCGGGTGTGGGCGACGGTGCCGCCTACAAGTTCCGGATCTTCACCGACGGCGGGCCCGTCGAGAAGGCCGACCCGATGGCACGGCGCACCGAGGTGCCGCCCGCGACCGCGTCGATCGTCACCGCGAGCCACCATGTCTGGCGTGATGAGAAGTGGATCGCCGAGCGCGCCAAGCAGATCCCCACCGATCGTCCGATGAGCACGTACGAGGTGCACCTCGGCTCGTGGCGGCAGGGCCTGAGCTACCTCGACCTCGCGCACGAGCTGGCCGACTACGTGACCGACACCGGCTTCACACACGTCGAGCTGCTGCCCGTGGCCGAGCATCCGTTCGGCGGGTCATGGGGTTACCAGGTGACCTCGTACTTCGCCCCCACTTCGCGGTTCGGGACGCCGGACGAGTTCCGCGAGTTCGTCGACGTGCTGCACGCCCGCGGCATCGGCGTCATCGTGGACTGGGTCCCCGCGCACTTCCCGAAGGACGCGTGGGCGCTGGCCCGGTTCGACGGTAAGCCGCTCTACGAGCACGGCGACCCGCAGCGCGGCGAGCAATTGGACTGGGGCACCTACGTCTTCGACTTCGGGCGCCGCGAGGTGCGCAACTTCCTGGTGGCCAACGCGCTGTACTGGTTCGACGAGTTCCACATCGACGGGCTCCGGGTCGACGCGGTCGCCTCGATGCTGTACCTCGACTACTCCCGCCCCGAGGGCGGGTGGACCCCGAACGTGTACGGCGGCAGGGAGAACCTCGAGGCGGTGGGGTTCCTGCAGGAGATGAACGCCACCGTGCACAAGCTGTTCCCCGGCGTGGTCACGGTGGCCGAGGAGTCGACCAGTTGGCCCGGCGTCACGCGGCCCACGAACCTGGGCGGCCTCGGCTTCACCATGAAGTGGAACATGGGCTGGATGCACGACACCCTGGGCTACCTGGGGCGCGACCAGGTGCACCGCAGCTTCCACCACCACGAGGTCACGTTCTCGCTGATGTACGCGTGGAGCGAGAACTTCGTCCTCCCGATCAGCCACGACGAGGTGGTGCACGGCAAGGGCACGCTGTGGACGCGGATGCCCGGCGACGCGCACACCAAGGCCTCCGGCGTCCGTGCCCTGCTCGCGTACATGTGGGGCCACCCGGGCAAGCAGCTGCTGTTCATGGGCCAGGAGTTCGGGCAGGTGCGCGAATGGTCCGAGGAGCGCAGCCTCGACTGGGACAGCCTCGACGGATGGGAGGGCGAGCTGCACGCCGGAATCCAGGCGCTGACGCGGGATCTCAACGCCGCGTACCGCTCCCACCCCGCGCTGTGGAGCCAGGACACCACCCCGTCGGGGTACGAGTGGGTGGACGCCAACGACTCGCAGAACAACGTGCTCAGCTTCCTGCGCTGGGGCAGCGACGGTTCCGTGGTGCTGTGCCTGTACAACTTCTCCGGGCAGACGCACGAGCGGTACCGCGTGGGCGTGCCGTTCGCGGGCGCCTGGCGCGAGATCCTCAACACCGACTCCGCGGCGTACGAGGGCACGGGCGCCGGCAACATGGGAGGCGTGACCGCCGAGAAGCGGTCGTGGCACGGCCGCGAAGCCTCGGTCGAGGTGGTCCTCGGCCCGAACTCGGCCGTCTGGCTCACCTTCGACGGCGAGGCGGCCGCCGAGAAGTGATGCGCGAGCTCGCTTCCGGGGTCTGGTTCGGTTCCGGGACGCACGTCACCTTCCTCGCGCTGGTCGACGGTGCCGACGTCACCCTGATCGACGCCGGCTGGGCCGGCGACGCGGATCGGGTCGAGGCGGCGCTGGCGTCGATCGGCCGGCGCCCGCAGGACGTGCGCGCGATCCTGGTGACGCACGCCCACATCGACCACGTGGGCGGCGCCGCGAAGCTGCACGAGCGGTACGGCACACCGGTTCTCGCGCACCCGAAGGAGCTCGCGCACGCGCGCGGCGAGGCCCACGAGCAGGCCGGGCCGCTCGACCTACTGCCGATCGCGTGGCGGCCGCGCACCCTGCGCTGGATGGCCGACGTCGCGCGCGTCGGGGTGCTCGGGCACGTGGCAATGCCGTACGCGCAGCCCTTCCCCGACGCCGCGCCCGGCGCCCCGCTGGACGTCCCCGGCGCGCCGGTGCCGGTGCTGTGCGCAGGGCACACCTCCGGCCACACGGCGTTCCTGCTCCCCGGCGGCGTCGTGGCCACCGGGGACGCCCTGGTCACGGGCCACCCGCTCTCGGGTTCGACGGGGCCGCAGCTGCTTCCGGCGTTCTTCTCGCACGATCCCGCGCGGACCGCCACGACCCTCGACGCGATCGCGGGAGCCGACGCCGACCAGCTGGCCCCCGGCCACGGCGAACCGTGGCGCGGGAGCCCCGCCGACGCGGTAGCCCTGGCCCGCGCCGCCGGGTAGCGGCGCCGTCGGGTAGCGGCGCCGTCGGGCAGCGGCACCGTCGGGTTGCGGCACCGTCGGGTAGCCGCGCCGTCGGGCAGCAGCGCGGCCGGGCGGGGATCAGTAGGGCGGGATCAGTAGGGCGGGATCAGTAGGGCGGAGGAGCGCCCGGCGGTGGCCCGATCCGGCCGGGATCACCGCCGGCGAGCACGGCGGCCAAGCGATGCTCGACGGCGCTCGTCGTGAGTGCATCTCGTTCCACCTGCACGGCGTCGAGGTGCGCCTGCCGTAGCCGCTGCCTGCGAGCGTGCTCGCGTTGGAGCTTCGTGGGACCGCTGAGCTTCTTCGGCTTCTTTCCGTCCGCCTCCGGCCGGCGCGGGGTGGTCCACTGGATCCGCGTCAGGTCCGGGAACAGGGCCAGGACGGTGGCCGACGGGTCGACGATCACCCGCTGCCCCGCCGGCCCGATCCACAGGATCCGACCGTCCGGAAGAGTGGCGTCGGTCCAGAGACCCGCCGTCTTGAGTGCGTGGTGCGGGATGCACAGCGGCTGCCCGTTATCGGCCGTGCTCAGCCCGCCGCGCGCGGGCTCATGGTGATCGAACTCGCGCTTGTGGTCCCATTGGCACCGCGACGCCGGCCTCGTGCACAGCGGAAACACGCACCGCGGGAACAACAACGTGAAGTACCGGGTCAGGTCCGCAGAGAAGCGGTAGCCGCTGCTTCCCGCCGCGATCACCAACGCCCTCGGCGTCACCGGCGCGGGTGCGGGCGGCGCCGATGCGGGTGGCGCAGGTGCAGGCGGCGCCGATGCGCGCGGCGCCGATGCAGGCGGCGCAGGTGCAGGTGCAGGTGCAGGTGACGCAGGTGCAGGTGCAGGTGACGCAGATGTGGGCGGCGCGGGTGCAGGTGCGGGTGACGCAGGGCCAGGTGGCGCGGGTGCAGGTGGCGCAGGAGCGAGTCGCTCAGGCTCAGCCGACGCGGGCTTCGGCGCAGGATCGCCGGCCGCCGCAGCACGCCGGCACCGTGCCGCGAGCCGCACGGTCCACGGCGTCCGCACCACGTCGACGAACGCCCACGACGCACCGGACCCGAGCCCGAACGGCGCCATCGCTTCCGGTTCGGCATCCGCAGCGCCCGAGTCAGCACCGCCAGCCCCAGCACCGTCGGAAGACGAAGCCTCGGGATCCCCCTGCGCATCGACGATCTCGGCGGACGGCACGTCCGCAGCATCCGCGGGCGCGGCTTCTGCGGGCGTGGCGTTCGCGGGGACGTCCGGGTACGTTTCCTGCTCGAATTCGTGCCCGAACGGGCGGATCACGGCGTCCTCGCGCGCTGCGAGGTCACGCGCATGCTGCGCGGTGATCGGCCCGTGCCCGACCAGGTACGCCGCCTCGGCATTATCGGGATCGGACAACGTCCGCTCGTTGATCACCACCTGGATCAGGGTGCGGTACTTGACGATCACCCGCGCGCCGTCGGCCTCCTCGCCGCCGTCCGCGAAGTGCCTGGGTACCCGCAGCGGGCACTGCGCGTTCTCGCACCGGCAGCCCAACGTGACGAAGCCCCGCAGCCGCATCACCCACGCGTCCGCCTGGCGCTGCGCCACCGTCCGTGGGTCCGCCTCGCACACGGACTGGGCCACCTCGTCGACCAGCACGGAGACTTCCCGTCCCTCGTGGGCGGTGAGCAGCGCGAACGCGGCCGCCATTCCATCATCCGCGGGGCGGATGGTGAACCGTCGATCCTCCTCGGCCTGCTTGCGACGCCGCTCCGCCGCCGCCGGATCGATCTCATGAACGATCCGATCGGCCGCCTCACGGAGGGCGGGCAGCGCCGTCACCTGCAGTGCGTCCCGCTCGAGGAACTCGGCCAGCACCTCGTCGTACTCCAGGGCCTGCGCGGTGGCGAGCACCCGGCCACGGCTCAGCGCCTCCTGCCCGGACCGTGGGGAGATCACGTTCGCGCCGATCAACGCGAAGATCCGTGGCATGCGCTCGATGAACCCCACCGCTTGGTCGATCACGGTCTCCGTGGCCATCGGGCCGATCCGTAACGCGACCGACAGTTCCGCCTTCACCGACTCGTACGCCAGCGACAGTTCCCGCCGTTGGGCGTAGAACAGTGTGCCGCTGTCGATCTCCGAGGACAGGAACGCCGATTCGCGCTCGCCGTAACGGTCACGGAACAGTGCGTACACCGCGACCATCGTGCGGCAGAACGCCACGTTCTCCGCCGCTCGCTGTGCATCGAGTATCCCGCCGAGCTGCGCCGACCCGAACGCTCCGTCGACGAACCTCGGGGGCAGCAACACCTCCGGCAGAATCGTCCACGCGTTCGATTGGTTCATAACACAATGCTACGCGCGTTCGAACGCGATCGCAATAGCAGAACGAACAGTTCGGCCACACCGGCCACTGCGCGCCTACCGGCAGGTGACGGCGATCTCGAACGGCTTCCGGACGACCCCGGCCCCGGGATTCGACATGCTGGCTCCCTGCGCCGTTCCCGTGATCGTGTAGCGGGTCCCCGCCACGCGCACGGTCGCCTCGCCGACCCCGCCGCCGACCGCGAGCGTTGTGCCCTCGGCGGTGATGCCCACGTTCTGGAGGACCGGCGGGTTGTGGGTCGTCATCGTGACCGCGACGGCGCCGTTCGCGCCACCCGTGCCGATCACGAAGTTCTCCCCCTGCCGGACGCAGGTGATCGTGGACAGGTCGAGGCCTGCCACGTCCTTGCCGTCCACCTTCACGACGGCGTCGGCGCCCGACCGCACCGAGTCCGAGTCGTTCCCGCACGCGGCGAGGCCGAGCGACCCGACCGCGAGCACCGACAACACGACGAGTGAGCGTTTCATCACGAGCCTCCTAGGCACCGAACCGAATGAGCGAGACACGCCGCTACTTGCAGGTGACGACGATCTCGAACGGCTTCTTGACGATCCCCGCCATCGGGTTGCTGATGTTCGCCCCCTGCGCCGTGCCGGTGATCGTGTAACGGTCACCGTCGACCTTGACGGTGGCCTCCCCGACGCCGGGCCCGACGGCGAGGGCGCTGCCGTCGACGGTGAGGCCCACGGCCTCCACGGTGGGCGGGTCGCCGGCCTTGAGGGTGGCTCCGACGCCGCCGGACGCACCGCCGGCGCCGATCGCGAAGCGGTCGCCCTGCTTCACGCACCCCACATTGCTGAGATCGACGCCGGTGAGGTCTTTGCCGTCGACCTTCACGACGGTCTTCGCGTCGGTGCTCCCCGACGCGGTGTCGGATCCGCTGTCCGATCCCCCACCGCACGCGGTGAGTCCGATCGCGGCGAAAACGACCGCCGAGCTGATGACGAGGGAGCGATTCATAGCGGGCCTCCTTAGGCACCTAACCGGATTCGGGCGTATCGCCCGAGTGGAGGAAAGCACACGTCAGCGCGCGACGGGCAGCTTCTCCGAGTTTGCTTGCGCCTGCATCGGTTCGTCGAGTCCCCAGCGCCGCAGGAGGTCCTGCATGATCGGGACCGCGGTCGACGCACCGGGCGAGGCGCCGAGGAGGCCGGCGATCGTCCCATCGGCGCCGGTGACCAGTTCGGTGCCCTGTTGGAGCACGCCGATCCGCCGCGGGTCGGGGGTCACGAGCTGGGCGCGCTGACCGGCCGCGATCAGCTGCCACTGCCCCGGATCGGCGTCGGGGTAGAAGCGCTGCAGCTGCGCGAACTTCTTCCGTTTCCCGGCGGCGAGCTCGGCGATCAGGTACTTCACGAGCGACAGGTTCTGCGCCATCGCCGCCGCGATCACGGGCAGGTTGCGCGGCCGCAGGGTGGTGAAGAAGTCCAGCAGGCTGCCGCGCTTGAGCAGCTTGGTGCTGAACGTGGCGTACGGGCCGAACATGAGGTGGTCGGCACCGTCGACGTAGCGGCGGTCCAGATGCGGCACCGACATGGGCGGCGCCCCGATCGCGGCCTGCCCGTACACCTTTCCATCGAGGCTGCGCGCCACCTCGGGATCGGAGCAGCGCAGGAACGCCGCGCCGACCGGGAGCACGGCGTACCCGCGGACCTCCGGGATCCCGGCGCTCTGCAGCAGCCGCAGCGCCATCCCGCCCGCACCGACGAAAACGCGCCGTGCGCGGATCTCGAAGCGGCCCTGCCGATTGCGGCCGCGGACCGTCCAGCCCGCGAAGGTGCGCCGCAGGCGCGTGACCTCGTGCTCGAACCGCACCTCGCCGCCGTCGGCAACCAGCAGGTCCGTCAGGCCGCGGGTGAGCGCGCCGAAGTCGACGTCGGTGCCGCCCGGGTGCCGGGTTGCCGCCATGCGGCCCCACATGGACTCGGGCCCGCGGCCGTCCATGACCAGCGGCGCCCACTCGCGAATCGTCTCCGGGTTCTCGGTGTACTCCATGTCCTCGAACCCCCGGAGCGCGGACAGAGTCTCGAAGCGGCGCCGCAGGTAGGTCATGTCGCGGTCGCCGAACACCACGTCGAGGTGCGGCGTGCTGTGCAGGAAGTCGCCGTCGAGGCGGCCCGCCGCCACCAGCCCTCCCCACCAGGCGCGGGTCCGGTCGAACTGCGCGAGCATCGACTGCGGCTTCGTCGCATCGGCGGGGTCCGGCATGTAGTTGAGCTCGCAGAAGCCGGTGTGACCGGTGCCCGCGTTGTTCCAGGGGCCGCTGCTCTCGGCGGCGAGCCCGTCGGTGCGCTCGAGCATCAGGATGCGCCAGTCCGGCCGGCGCTCGGCGAGCATCACGCCCAGCGTGGCGGACATGATGCCGCCGCCGATCAGCACGACATCGGCGTCGAAGCCGCGGGTGGAGTGGGTGACCATCGGATCCTCCTCGGGTGGGTTCGACATCCAGCATCGACGCCGCCCTACTCATCCGTCCAATGAAGTATTGCTTCGATATGATCCGATAATGGAACATTGGCTCGGGCTGCTCGCACCGCAGCTCCAGGCACTCGCCGAGCTCGCCGCGCACGACGGGCACATGACCCGCGCCGCCGAGGCGCTGGGAGTTCCCCAGTCCTCGATGAGCCGCCGCATCCACGCCCTCGAGACCGACCTGCGGATCCCCCTCCTCATCCGCACGGGCCGGACGGTGCGCCTCACCCCGGCCGCGATCGACCTGGCCCGCCGCATCGGAGAGCCGCTGCGCGAGCTGGGGCTCGCGATCGACGCGGTGGTCGGCGAGAACGACGGCGAGCACGGCACCGTCCGGTTCGGCTTCCCGCTGACCATGAGCACGGGCCGCATCCCCGACCTGCTCTCGGCGTTCCGGCACGCGCACCCCGGCATCACGGTGACGCTCACGCAGGCGCACGGCGCCGAGCTGGCCGCGCGGCTCGAACGCGGCGCCCTCGACCTCGCCATCGTGATCCCGCCGCCGGAACACCTGCACCACACCGTGATCGGATCCCAGGAGATACTGGCCGCGCTGCCCTCCGACCATGCGCTCGCCACCCGCGAGTCGGTGTCGCTGGCCGAACTCGCCGGCGAGACCTTCATCGCGAACCCGCCCGACTACCACCTGCGCCGGATGACCGAGCAGTGGTGCGCCGAGGCCGGATTCACCGCCGACACCGCCTTCGAGGTGAACGAGTTCGGCACGATCGCAGAGCTCGTGGCCCGCGGGCTCGGCGTCGCGCTCCTCCCCGCGACGACCGCGCACCGTCAGGCATGGCGACGGTGCCGCTGGCCGGGCGGCACCACCGCGCCGTGGCGCTCGCCCGGGCGACGGCGACGCTCGCGCCCGCGGCCCGCGCCCTGCACGATTTCATCTCGAGACCCTGATCCGGCCGGCTGGAGCTCACCGGCTCGGATCGCCCCCGCGGACGTGGGGCGCCGATCGGCTGCGGCGTCCATGTGCGACCGCAGCTCCCTGTCGAGAGCGGCGTCGAGCGCTCTGTCGAGTGCCGCGTGCGCGTTCTCGGTGCCGGCGCGGCGCATCGCGCCGAGCAGGTCCACCGCCCATGCCACGTCCTCGTCGGACGAGGGCACCCAGCCGGGGCCCCGCCGACGGTCGACCTCCTGGCGCGCGGCGGTCATGAGGATCTCGGCGGCCTCGTTCACCGTGGCGACGAACCTCCGGTGCACGTCCACGATCACCGCGAGATCCATGCCCTTGGCCACGAGCCGCGACAGGTTCCCGATGATGCGCCGGTCGGCGGCCTCGTACCGCCCTGGCTCCGCGGTCTCCGTGAGGACGCCAGCCTCGAGGAGCGACGCGAGCGCGGCATCGTCGAGCGGACCGAGCCGTGCGTCGAGCTCCTCTCGGTCCAGCACGGGGCGATGCGACGACGCCCACGGCTCATCGAGGATCTCGTCGAGGTCGAGCGCATCGCCGATCCGGGCTCCGGGGTTGGTGAGAAAGGTGGCGATGTGTCCCAACGTGAATCCCTTGCTGAGCAGCTTGTTGATCGCCAGCAGGTTCCGCAGGTGCTTCTCGGTGTAGATCGCGACCCGCCCCCGGCGCAGCGGCTTGGGCAGCAGCCCGCGCTCCTGGTAGCCCCGGATGTTACGGGTCGTCGTGCCCGACACCCGTGCCAGGTCGTCGATCCGGTACTCGGTCATGCCCGCATGCTATCCGGCCGCCACCGCCGCGCCGGCCTCCTCGTGCACCAGGATGCGGTAGTCCCGCAGGTCGACGGTACGCAATTGACTCACGTACTGCGAGGCGAAGCCGGGGTACATGGTGGCGTTGAAACCGTCGTCGGTGAGGTACCAACTGCTGCAGCCCGAGTTCCACGTGGTCGCGGTGAGCCTCCGCTGGATGTCGCGGTTGTACTCCTCCTGGACGTCGGCGCGCACGTCGAGTGCCTTCCAGCCGTTGCGCAGCAGCTGGGCAATCGCGTCGGTGATGTAGTCGATCTGCGCCTCCATGTACACGAGCGCGGAACTGTGGCCCGGCCCGGAGTTGGGGCCGAAGGTGACGTACAGGTTGGGGTAGCCGGAAACGGCCACGCTGCGGTAGGCGTACGCGCCACCGCTCCACTCGTCGGCGAGGACCCGGCCGTCGAGCCCTGTGACGGGGACCGGCGAGCCGGTCTTGGACACGTCGAAGCCGGTGGCGAAGACGATGCAGTCGAACCGGTGCTCCACTCCTCGACGGTGCGGATCCCCTGCGGTGCGATGCGCGCAATGGGCCACGTGACGAGCTTGCAGTTCTCGCGCTGCAGTGCCGGGTAGTAGTCGCTGGTCATCAGCAGCCGCTTGCAGCCGGCCGCGAAGTCGGGGGTGAGTTGGCGGCGCAGCCACGGATCCCGGACCTGAAGGCGCAGGTGCAGCTTGCTGACGGCCTCGACGACTCGCGTGAGCGGAGTGTTCCAGACGACGCCGAGTGCCACCGATTCGTGGCCCCAGAACCAGAGGGCGCGCGCCAGCTGCTGCGCACCGGGGATCCTCCGGTAGATCGACTTGGTGAACTCGCCCGTCTCGGTGTTGATCCGGGGCAGTACCCAGCCGGGCGTGCGCTGGAAGACCTTGACGGAAGCTGCCTGCTTGACCAGCTCGGGCACGATCTGGACGCCGCTGGCACCGGTGCCGACGACAGCCACCTTCTTTCCGGTGAAGTCGTAATCGTGGTCCCACCGGGCGCTGTGGATCTTATGGCCCTCGTAGTCCTCAATGCCACGGATCGCGGGGAACGAGCAGTTCGCGAGAGGCCCCGAGGCAATGATTACGGCGCGCGCCCGCTCGGGATCGCGGCCTTCGAAGGAGATCGTCCACTCCCCCGCGTCGGCGTCGTAGACCACGCCGGTCACGGTGTGCTCGAAGCGGATGTGCGGCGCGATCCCCGACGATTCGACCATGCCGTCGATGTAGGAGAGGATCTCGGCACTGCCCGAATAGGTGTGGGACCAATCGGGGTTCGGGGCGAAGCTGTAGGAGTACAGGCGCGACGGGATGTCGCAGGCGGCACCGGGGTAGGTGTTGTCGCGCCAGGTGCCACCCACCCGGGTGTCGCGCTCGAAGACGACGAAGTCGTCGATCCCCTTGTCCTGGAGGCGAATGGCGGCGCCGATACCGGCGAAGCCGGCCCCGATGACGGCTACGGAGTGGGTCATGGCTGTGATGTCCTCGTCAGGCGGTGGGCTCGTAGGTCAGTTCCTGCGACCAGGTGGGCGTGCGGTGCACCAGGGGGAACGGGATGAGGGAGGTCGCCTTCACCAGCGTGTCCGCGGGTACGTGGTAGAGCCTGTTGCCACGATCGATGACGCGGCTACCGTGCCACGCGACGACGCGGAACATCGGGAGCCGCTTGATGTACTCGCTGCGGTCGCCGGCGGCGCGGTAGCGCTTCATCGCCCCGTACAGCCGCTCCTCGTCGACGCCCATCTCGACGATGTTGTCGCGCATCTTGTTCAGCAGCGGCACGTAGCTGAGGAAGCCGATGAGCAGCGAGGGCTTGATCCAGCCGCCGACGAAGTCGATGGAGCGCTTGCGCAGGTCGGCGTGGCCGAGCATGTCCATGACCTCGAAGTCCACCGCGAGGTGGCGGGACTCATCGGCGTTGATCCGCTTGAACACCTCCTGGGCGATGGGGTCCTTCACCTCGTCGGTGATGAACTTGATCAGGGCGCCGTCGAGGGCGACCTCGAGCATCGGGATGACGGTGCCGAGGAAGGAGAGCGACATGCCGTCGGAGTACTGGTCGAGCCAGTTGATCACGAGCTGCACGTTGACGTTCGGGGACGGGATCTCGTCGTCGTCGAGCATGCCCCAACGGCGCATGAGCGCGAGCTCGGCGTTGGCGTGCTTCTGCTCCTCCGCGTGGAAGTGCTCGTAGATGCTCTTGAGGGTCGGGGTCGGGGCCTTGCGCGCCATGGCTGCGAAGCCGCGGGCGCCCACGTTCTCGATCCACATCAGATCGGATAAGAAGGGCTTGAGCTTGGCGTGCAGATCCGGGTCGATGAGCTCGGCACCGGGTGCCTCCCAATCGATGTCGGCAAGGGCCCACTGCCGGTCCTTGATCATCGTGAGCATGTTGTCGAGGTCCATGGCCATGACGGAGTTCCTTTCGGGGGTGCGGCGGTCAGGAGGCGGGCAGGAGTCGGGTGAGCAACCCCAGGCCGCGGACGTAGGGCGTCGGGAAGTGGCGCTTGAGGTGCCAGATCACGTTCGCGTCGAGCTGCGGCACCACGTAGAGGCGACCGAGGTCGAGCGCGTCGAGGGTCTGCGCGGCGACGCCGGCGGGCGAGACCCCGGTGAGCTTCATCAGGGTGCCGGCGAGGTTCTTGCTCCCCTTGGTGATCCGGCCGTCGCGGGCGACATTGGTCTTGACGAACGTGGGACACAGGACCGTCACGTTCACGCCGGATCCCGCGAGCTCGGCGGCGAGGGTCTCCGAGAGGGACATGACTCCGGCTTTGGAGACGTTGTACGGCCCCATCGAAGGCGCTGCGGCGAATCCGGCGGCCGAGGCGACGTTGATGATGCCGCCGCGCCCGGCCTCGCGGAGCATCGGCGCGAACAGCTCGCAGCCGTGCACCACGCCCCACAGGTTGATGCCGAGGGCCCAGTTCCAGTCATCGAGCCCGATGTCGCCGACGGACCGTCCGCCGATGCCCACGCCGGCGTTGTTGATCACCAGGGTGGGCGGGCCGTCGAAGACGGTGCGCGCGAACGCCGCGAGGTTCTCGACGGCGGCGTGGTCGGCCACGTCGACGGTGACGGCGTGCGCCGTACCGCCGCGGGCCTCGATCAGCGCGACGGTCTCTTTCGCGCGCCCCTCGTCGATGTCGGCGCAGACGATCTCGCCGCCGCGCCGGGCGAGCTCGAGCGCGAACGCCCGGCCTATGCCGCTGCCGGCGCCGGTCACCACGGCCCTCGCTTCGACGGTGAGGGGATCGCGGACGAGATGGTGCAGGAGTCGGTCGATACCGAACATCATGAAACCTCCGAATCTGTGTGGGTGGGGGCGCTTTCGAGCGCCGCGAGGAAGTCGCGCACCCGCAGGAGCGCGCCGTCGGCCTCCGGGGCGAGCCGGGGCAGCGCCTGGAAGACGTGCATGAGGCCCGGCCAGATCTCCAGCGTGCTGTCACCACCGTGGCTGCGGAGCTCCGCGTCGAGGTGGCGGGCGTCGGCGGAGAGCATCTCGGCGCCGCCGGCCTGGATCAGGAACGGCGGCAGCCGGTCCGCGCGCCGGACGTCGAGCCGCAGGCGCGGATGTGCTGGATCCACGCCCTGCGTGTACTGGTCGACGAGACGCTTGGCGGCCGCGGCGGAGATGGCAGGGTCGCGCCGGATCCGTTCCTGCTGCGCCGCGAGCGCGAAGGTCAGATCGATGAGCGGGGAGAAGAGGACGGCAGCGGCGGGCTGGTCGCGATCGGTCTCGGCGCGGTGCAGCAGCAGGTCCGCGATCAGGTGCCCTCCCGCCGAGTCGCCGGCGATCACGACATCGTCCGCCGTGTAACCCTGGGTGAGCAGCCAGTCGAGGCCCGCTGCCACATCGGTCGCGGCGCACGGGAACGGGTGTTCCGGCGCGAGGCGGTAGTCCACGACGAAGACCGGCAGTCCCGTGGCGGCCGAGAGCCGCGCCGCCAGGCTGCGATGAGTGCGCGCCGAGCAGATGACGTAGGCGCTGCCGTGCACGTAGTAGATCGCTCGCCGGCCGTAGCTGACGTCCGGCCCGAGCACCCATTCGCCGCGCACCGGCGTCCGGACGGCACTGACGGTGGTCCCCCGCGGGGTCGAGCCGAGAGCGCCCATGATCGTGGCGACCAGCCCGCGTGCCACCCGGATCCCGACGGCGTTCATCGGGATGAGTCCGCTGGTCACGCCCAAGCCGTAGCGCGTGACGAGCGCGGCGACGTCCGACCGGGTGGTCGACGCCGACGGGACCGACGGGGCCGGTGTCGTTGTTCGCATGTCCTACACACCATCAGCAACCGTGCCATTTGTCAATGGCACAGTTGCCGCGGTAGCGTCCGGGAACCCGACGAAGGAGCAGGACACCGTGGATTCATCGGCGGCCGCACGGCCGCATCCGCTCGAGATCATCGACGTGATCGAGGAGGCCGCCGACGCGGTCTCCCTCGTCTTCGCGCATCCCGCCGAGGGCCGCCTCGACTACTCGCCCGGACAGTTCCTCACCCTGCGCGTCCCCGGCATGCCGGAGGACGGCACGCGCTGGGCGCCGCGCTGTTACTCGCTGTCGAGTACTCCCGGACTCGACGAGCACCTCAAGGTCACCGTCAAGCGAACCACCGGTGGCTACGCCTCGAACTGGCTGTGCGACAACGCCGAGCCGGGAATGATCCTCGACTCCCTGCCTCCGAGCGGGCGGTTCACCGTCCGCGGCGCTGCGGACCGGCTCGTGCTACTCGCAGCGGGAAGCGGCATCACGCCCGTCATGTCGATCCTCCGCGCCACACTTGCATCGTCGGCGACGCCGGTGACGCTCGTGTACGCGAACAGGGACCGCGACGCCGTGATCTTCCACGCCGCGATCGCCGCTCTCGCCGACGAACACGGCGACCGGCTGTCGGTGACCCACTGGCTCGAGTCCGACCGCGGGCTCCCCGACTCCGCGGGCCTCGCGTCACTGTTACCCACACCGACAGGCACGACCTCGGCGTACGTGTGCGGTCCCGCCGCCTTCATGGACTGCGCTGCGGCGGCCGCGGCGGCCATCGGCATCGACGAGGGCCGGATCCACCGGGAGAGCTTCTCCTCGCTGACCGGCGATCCGTTCGCCACACACGCTCCGGAACCCGGGGCGGACGAGGCCTCCGCCCCGCCGGACGGTGCCGCGACCGTCACCGTCGACCTGCACGGCGACACCACCGTCCTCACGTGGCCACGCGAACATGTACTCCTCGATGCACTCCTGGACCGAGGGCTCGACGCACCGTACGTCTGCCGCGAGGGCAACTGCGGCGGCTGCGCATTCACCCTGCGCAGCGGTGAGGTGCACATGATCGTCAACGACACCCTCGATGACCACGAGCTCGGCAACGGCATCCGCTTGGCGTGCCAATCGCTTCCGCGTACCGACGAGGTCGCCGTCGAATTCCACTGACTGTGGACATCGCGACAACCACTGCGATGGTTCCCGACCGAACTTCCATTACCCGCTCGGCGGGAGGGCCTTCACCGCTCAGCTCCTCGTGCACCACCCGAGCCGCGCTCGGCGCACGCCGCTTCCGCTCGGCGGATTAGTCGGCGAGCAGCTGCTTCTTCTGCACCTTGCCCATGGGATTGCGCGGGAGGTCGTCGACGAAGCGGATCTCCCGGGGACGCTTGTGCTTCGACAGCGTCTCCCCCACGAACGCGACGATCCCGGACGCCGCGGAGTCGTCCCGCGCACCGTCGGCGACGACGAACGCGACGACGCGCTGCCCGAGGTCGTCGTCCGGCAGCCCGACGACCGCCGCCTCGCGGACGTCGCCGTGGCCGAGCAGTGCCGCCTCGATCTCGCCGGCGCCGACGCGGAACCCACCCGTCTTGATGAGGTCGGTGGAGGCCCGGCCGACGATGCGGTGGAAGCCGCCCGCGTCGATGACCGCCACGTCGCCGGTATCGAACCAGCCGTCGCCCACCCAGGATTCGGCCGTCGCGTCGGGACGGTTCAGGTACTCGGCGCCCACCATGGGGCCGCGGATCTGCAGCGCGCCGATCGACTCCCCGTCGTGCGGTGCCTCGCCGCCGGATTCGACGATGATGCGCGACTCGACGCCGCCGATCGGCAGGCCCACCCAGCCGGGACGGCGCTCGCCGTCGGCCCGCGCGCTGACGGTGATCAGGGTCTCGGTCATGCCGTAGCGCTCCACGATCTCGTGGCCCGTGAGTTCGCGGATGCGCTCGAACACCGGCGCGGGCAGCGGGGCGCTCCCCGAGATCAGCAGGCGCGCGTCCCGCAGCGCCGCAGCGGATTCGGGATCCCGCGCCATCCGCGACCACACCGTGGGGACACCGAAGAACAGCGTGCCGCCCTGCTCCCGCGCGGCCGCCGCGTAGGCCTCGGGAGTCGGCTTCCCGGTGTGCACCAGCGGGCTTCCCACCCGCAGCGGACCGAGCACGCCCAGGATGAGACCGTGCACGTGGAACAGCGGAAGCCCGTGCACCAGCGTGTCGTTCGCCGTCCACGCCCACGCATCGGCGAGGCCGTCGATGCACGCCGCGATCGCCTCGCGGCGGATCGGCACGCCCTTCGGCGCACCCGTGGTGCCCGAGGTGTACATGATGAGCGCCGTCGCCCCCGCCGGCGGTTCGGGCAGCGCGTGCCAGCCGCGCGCGTGCTCGCGCACCGGCACCGTCGGCAGACCGAACCGGGCGGGATCGGCCGGGGTCGCCCCGAGCCACGCCTGCGCGCCGGAATCGGCGAGCACGTGCGCGATCTCGTCGGTGCCGGAATCGGGCGGGACGGGCACGGCCGGGACCCCGGCGCGCAAGGCTCCGACCAGCGCGACGACGGTGGCGAGCGTCGGCTCGGCGAACACCGCCACCGGACCGCGCACCCCCAGCCCGTTCAGCCGCTCGGCGACCGCCGTCGACGCCCCGACGAGGTCGGTGCGCGAGAGCGTGCGGCCGCCGATCGTGACGGCCGGCTCGTCGTCGGAGCCGGGCGGAACCGGGGTCACCGTGTGCGGCAGCAGCATGCCGTCATCGTAGGCCGCCCGGAGGCCGCGATCGCGGTGGTCCCGCGTTCCACGATGTCAGCGCCCGCGGATTGGTACGGTGCTCACAGCACCGAAACGAGGAATCGAACGAAACCAGGGCCGCCGACAACCGTGGCGCAGACTCGGACTCGCGCGGAATCCGTGCCAGTGTGCGACGGCCCGAACGAGAGGTCGCGACCGTGAGATCGAACAAGAATTCCTGGAGCAAGAACGGGTTCCGCCGAGGTGTCGCCGCCGTCGCAGCGGGCGCGCTCGCGGCGACGGTACTGGCGGGTTGCACGAAGACCGACCAGGACGGCGGCAAGAGCACCCTGGAACGACTACGGGAAGCGGGAAGCATCACCGTCGCCTTCGCCGGGGAGGCGCCGTACTCGTTCGAGAAGGACGGCGAACTCACCGGGGGCACCATCGCCATCGACCGCGAGATCTTCAAGAATCTGGGGATCAACGAGGTCAAGGGCGTGAAGACCGACTGGGCGGGACTGATTCCGGGCCTCAACGCCAAGCGCTACGACATGGTGAGCGCAGGCATGTCGATCCTGCCCGACCGCTGCGCCCAGGCCGCTTTCAGCACACCGCTGATCAACTACACGACCGCGCTGATGGTCAAACCCGGCAATCCGAAGAGTCTCACCTCGATCGAGTCGATCAGGGAGAGCGGCGCCACCATGGCGGCGGTGACCGGTGCGATCGAGGCTGACTACGCGAAGAACGCCGGTATCGAGGCCACGCTCGTCGGCGCCCAGCAGGACGGCTTGGACGCCGTCGCCTCCGGCCGGGTGGACGCCTTCGCGTACACGGCCGTCTCGCAGAACTACCTCAAGAACAACCCGCCGAACCCGAACGTCGAGGTCACCAAGCCGTTCATCGCGAATCTCAACGGCAAGCCCTACAACCCGGCCGGAGCCGCCGTGTTCCGGTCGGACGACACCGACCTCCTGGACGCCTACAACGCCGAGGCGCAGAAGATCGTGCGGGACAAGGCGAAATACATGGAACTGCTGGGCCCGTTCGGCTTCACGGAGGAGAACATCCCGGATCCGGCACTGACCACCGAGCAGCTCTGTACGACGGGCGGCTGACGCCCGCCGGTCACCCATCGTGAACGTCGACATCGGCGCCCTCACCGATGCCCTGCCGCTCCTGCGGAAAGGCATCCTGGTGACGGTCGAACTCACCCTCGGCGGCGGCCTGCTGGCCTTCGTGATCGCCCTCGCGCTCGGCACCGTCGTGCGCGTGCGCTTCCTCCCCTCCGGGCGCTCGCGCGAGTGGTCATCGAGGTGTTCCGCGGCAGTTCGCTCGTGGTCCAGCTCTTTTTCTTCTTCTACGTCCTCCCCCTGCTCGGCTATCGGCTGGAGCCCCTGGTGTGCGGCATCGTCGCGCTCGGCCTCAACTACGGCGCCTACGGGGCGGAGGTGGTGCGCGGCGCCCTCAACGCGGTGCCCCGACCTCAGGTCGAGGCGGCGATCGCGCTGAGCTTCTCACCGTGGCAGCGGCTGCGCCGGGTGATCTTCCCGCAGGCGTGGGCCCTCATGGTGCCGTCACTGGGGAACCTGCTGATCCACCTGCTCAAGGGCACCGCGTTCGCCTCCTACATCACGCTGTACGACCTCACGGCGGGCATCACGGACCTGCGGAAGGCCTCCGGCGACACCCTGTTCTCCTTCGGCGTGGGCCTCGTCGTGTACCTGGTGCTCGCGCTCGTCCTCCTCGCGGCCATCAACCTCGCGGAGACCCGCGCGAAACACCGCCTCGGCCGGGGCCCCTCGGTGCGCGACGCCCTCCGTGGCGGGCTCCGGCTCCGGCCCGGCGCGGGCGATCGCACGGGGGCGCTCCGATGATCGACTGGAGCTGGAAGCGCGCCGGGGAGGCACTCCCCGTGCTGTGGCAGGGATTTCAGATCACCCTGCTCGCCACCCTGCTCGGCTTCCTGCTGGCGGCGGCACTGGGCCTGCTGATCGCCGTGGCCCGCAGGGCCGCGCCGCGCTGGATCTCGGTGCCCGTCCACGCAGTCGCGGAGTTCGTCCGGCTCACCCCGATCGTGGTCCAACTGCTGTTCGCGTACGCACTGCTCCCTCAGTTCACGGCACTCAGCATCGGTATCGCGGTGCTCGGCGTGCACTACTCGACCTATATGGCGGAGGTCTACCGCGCCGGGATCGACGACGTGCCGAAGGGACAGTGGGAGGCTGCCCGGGCGTTGTCGCTCTCCCCGGCGCGGACGTGGCGCGCCGTGATCCTGCCGCAGGCCATCCGCAGAAGCATCCCCGCACTGGGCAACAACGCCGTCTCGATGTTCAAGGACACCCCGTACCTGTTCACGATCACAGTGGTCGAGCTCGTCACCGCCGCCCAGCAGTACGGCGCCTCGAAGTTCGCCTACCTGGAGGCGATCACCATGGCCGGCGCGTTCTTCCTCGCCGCCAGTTACCCCACCTCAGTGCTCATTCGACGACTGGAGAAGCGCCTTGTCTACTGACCCGGACACCAACGATCGAATGATCCGGTTCGACGGCGTAGTCAAACGGTTCGGCGACCACACCGTGCTCGACCGCCTCGACTTCACCGTCGGACGTGGAGAGAAGGTGACCCTGATCGGCCCGAGCGGCTCCGGCAAGACCACGATCCTCCGGCTGCTCATGACTCTCGAGACCGTCACGGAAGGCGTGATCGAAGTGGACGGGCGACCGCTGACCCACGAGATGCGCGGCGGCCGTCTGGTGCCGGCACGGGAGAAGCACCTGCGCGAGATCCGCAAGCAGATCGGCATGGTGTTCCAGCAGTTCAACCTCTTCCCGAACATGCGCGTCCTGGGCAACATCATCGAGGCCCCCGTGCACGTCCTGAACCAGGACAAGGAGAAGGCCGTCGCCCGGGCCCGGGAACTGCTGGAGGTCGTGGGGCTCGCCGACAAGGAGGACGCGCACCCGTCGCAACTGTCCGGAGGGCAGCAGCAGCGGGTGGCCATCGCGCGGTGCCTCGCGATGAATCCCAAGGTGATGCTGCTCGACGAGGTCACCTCCGCGCTCGACCCCGAGCTGGTCGACGACGTGCTCGTTGTGCTCCGGGACATCGCGACGGGCACCGACATCACGATGGTGATCGTGACCCACGAGATGCGCTTCGCCCGCGAGGTCTCCGACCGGGTGCTCATGTTCGACAGCGGTCGCGTGATCGAGGAGGCGCCCCCGGAGAAGCTGTTCGGCAGCCCGACGCACGAACGCACGCGCGAGTTCCTCAGGGCCGTACTCTGACGACGGCCGCCCCCGGTCCAGCCCGTTCAGGCGGCGCGGCGTGCGGAGTTCGCGTCGAACGCGGCCTCCAGGAAGAGTGCGGTGATCTGCACCGCCTGGGCACTCTCCGGGGTCGCACCGGCGAGCACCGGAAACGCGTGCACACCGCCCTCGTACAGGTGCAGGTCACAGAGGCGGCCGGCGGCGTCGAGACGCGCGTGCAGGCGCTCGGCGTCCACGCGGAGCATCTCTTCGGTACACGCGACCACCAGCGCGGGTGGGAAGGCGGCCGGGTCGATCCGCGTCGCGTCGTCGTCGCCGCGCAGCGCGTCCGGCCCGCGGTCGAAGAACTCGCGCAGGCCGCGCAGCTTGTCGGCGGTGAGGTACGCATCGTCGATGTCGTAACGCGGGTCGCCGTCCTCGACCGTCGGGGTGAGCAGCGGGGAGAAGCCGAAGTACGCCGCGGGCGTCCGCGAGGCGTCGAGGTACGCGAGTTCGACCACCTTGGCGGAGACGTAGCCGCCGGCGGAATCGCCCCCCACCGCGACCTGTGTGTAGCGGCCCGAATCGGCGACCGCGCGGTAGACGCGGTAGCCGTCCTCGACCGACGATCCGACCCCCACCTCGGGCAGCTGCCGGTAATCGACGTTGAAGACCGTCACGCCGAGCGCGCGGGCCAGCGCCGCCGCGACCCGGCGGTGGGTCGCGGGGCCACCGGCGAGGAACGCGCCACCGTGGTAGTAGCAGAGAGCGACGTCGGGCCGCAGGTCGCCCGCGGTGGGAACCAGCCGCTCCACCGGCACGCCGGCCAGCTCCACCCGGTCCACCTCGACGTCGTCGGGCATCCACCCGATTCGGTCCGCGAGCCCCTCGATGAGCGCGAGCGGACCGAACGACCAGGACCGCACGGGGTACAGCCCGATGAGGGGCTTGAGCAGCAGGCGGGCCCCCGCGATGGCGAGCGCCGACTGGGCGCTCACGCCGCGATGCGTGGTGACCGACATCATCGTCTCCTCTCGTCCGGCCGACGAGGGCCGGACAGAACCGGTTCAGACTAAGCGGAACCGGTCGATAGATCCAGCGAATCCGCCTATCAACGGCCCCGGCGTGTCCCGGTCGCCGGAGCTCGGACACCGGTGACGACGGTCACATCAGCTCATCGGGGAACTGCCGGTGCGCTCCGCGCCCGCCGTGATCCAACGCCGCGCTACCAGGAACAACGCCGCCGGAGGGGCGATCGATACCAAGGAACGCGTTCCGGGACGCGGCGGACCGTCAGCTCGGGAACCGCTCGAGCTCCTTCTCGACGACCGTGGCGACACCGCGGAGCTCGGCCATCGGGTCGGTCCCGCCGCGGATGACGCGGTCGAGCGCGTCGCGATAGGCCGTGGCGCTGCGCGGGGTCCACAACAGGGGAGTCTGCGGCCGGCCGACGGAGTACACGAGTTGGGCGGCCTCGTTGTACAGGCCGGTCGCCAGCTTCGTCGCCTGCGGCAGCAGCGACCGCCGGGCCGGGACGTGCAGCCCGTACTGCTGTGCCCAGTCGAGCTGCAGGTCGGTCCTCTCGATCCACAACCACTGGACGAACTTCTTCGCCCGCTCCACGTCGCCTTCGGCGTTCACCGCCGCGCCGTACGCACCGAACGGGACGCTCGCGCCGCCGTTCGCGCCGATGGCCGGGAAGGGCCGGACGCCGACGTCGTCGCCGAGCGCCGCGCGGATCGCCGGCAGCGCCCACAGGCCGGTCCACTGCATCGCGGTCCGGCCGGCGATGAACGCGCCCGGATCGGACCAGTCCTGCGGTGCGCCGAGCAGCAGGTCGCCCGACGTGAACAGGCTGCGGAGCGTCCGCAGGCCTGCGGCCACGTCCTCGTGAACGAAGCCGGGCCGGATGTCGGGCGTGAGGTAGTCGTGTCCCGAGGACCACAACAGGACCCCGCCGACCACGTCCACCCCACCGTTGTTACCGAGGAACAGGCCCTTGACCTCCGGCCCGTTCAGCGCTCGCGCCGCCGAGACCAGCTCGTCGAGGGTGCGGGGTGGAACTACCCCGGCCGCCTCCAGCATCGACCGCCGATACACCAGTAGCTGCATGTCGGTCACCTGCGGCACCGCGTACACCCGGCCGCGGTACGTCATCCGGTCGAGCAGCGCGGGCGTGAAGTCCGAACGCGCGTCACCGAACAGGTCCGTCAGATCGGCGACCCGGCCCGCGGCGATCATGTCCATCGTCGGGCCGTTGGCGAACTCGAACACGTCCGGCCCGTCGCCGCCGGCCAGCGCCGACGACACCCGCTGGTCGTAGTCGCCGGGGAACGAGACGACCCGCACGCCACTGCCCGGGAACTGCGACGCGTACCTCACCAACGCCTCCGGGGCGCCGTTCTCGCCGTACTGGTGGAACCAGGCGTGCAGATCACCGCCGGTCCCCGATTCACCACGGCCGGTGCTCGGTCCGCACGCGGCGAGCGCACCTGCGAGTGTCGCCCCGCCGACCCCCGCCAGCACCGCGCGACGCGACACTCCGTTCACAGACACCCGATCATTATCACAAACCCGCGATCGTGGTGCGGCCCATGCCCGCCCGCGGGTCAGAAGAGCGCGGCAGCGAGATCGCGGCGAGCCGCCAGCACGACCGGATCCGCCGGGTCGAACAGCTCGAACAGCTCCAGCAGTCGGGTGCGCAGCGCGGTGCGGTCGTCGCCGGACGCGGTGCGGATCGCCGCCGTCAGGCGCGCGAACGCATCCGCGGGGGCCCCACCGAGGAGCTCCTCGTCGGCGGCGGCGAGGATCTGCTCGACGTCGCCCGGGGCGGCGGCCGCGCGCCCCACGGCCCCCGGTTCGATGCGGGTGGCGCGGGCGAAGAACGCCATCTGCTTCACCGCGGCGGCGGCCTCCACATCGCGCGGGTCGGCGTGCAGGATCGCCTCGTACGCGGCGCGCGCACCGTCGTAGTCGCCGTCGGCCGCGAGCTGCTCTGCCGCGTCGCGCCGCGGGTCCGACGGTGCGTCCGCCTCCCCCTCGACGCCGGCCCCGCCGCCGACGCCGCCGAACTCGGGCGGCAACTGCGAGAGCACGTCGTCGAGCCACTGGCGCACCGCCTGCTCCGGTTGGGCGCCCGCGAACGCGGTGGCCGCGCGGCCCCCGGCGACGGCGATCACCATGGGCACCGACTGGGCGCCGAAGGCCTGCGCGACCCCCGGCGCACCGTCGACATCGACGCGCGCGAGGGTCCAACGCCCGCCGTCGTCGGCCGCCAGCTTGCCGAGCACCGCGGCCATCGCCTGGGACTGCTCGCTGTATGGGGCCATGAGCAGGACGACGACCAACTGGTTCGCCGACCGATCGATGACCTCGACGGGGAAGCTCTGGTCGGTGACGTCGACGACGCCGGGCCCGGCGGACGCGGCACCGTCGGGCTCCTGCCCCGCCGCCGCGCGCGCCTCCTGGACCGCCTTCGCGTCCGCCCGGGCCTTGAGGCCCGAGAGGTCGACCGCCCCCGCCATGGCCGCCGCGGTGCGCAACGCCCGTTCCTGGTCCTGCCTGGAAGCGCCTCGTCCGGCGCGCGGTGTAGTCACCCCTCCATCTTGGCACGGGTCCGCCCCCGCGCTGGCGCCGGAAGCGTTCGCCGAGAGCGAGCGCTCGGGTCAGGCGTACCGCGAGCGTTCGGCGTCGAACCGCCACGACCCGGGCCCGGGCGTGCCGCGCTCGGCCAAGGCGCCGCGACGCGGGCGGAACCAGCTGGTCTGGGGAACCGAGTCGACCACGTGCACGGCGTCGGGGTACTGCTCGTGCCGGCCCGCGAACGCGTCGGTCACCTCGTCCGCCGTGAGGGTGTCCCCCGCGCGCAGCGTGACTGCCGCGACCACCTGGGGCGCGTCCGACGGCGACGCCCCCGGGACGTGGTACACGACCGCCTGGTCGACCTGGCCCAACTGCTCGAGCACGTCCGAGACGGGGATCGAGTACACCGGACCGCGGTCGGTGACCGCGACGGTGCGCACGTCGTCGACGAGCCAGTAGTCGCCGTCGTCGTCCTGGCGGAACAGGTGCCCCGTCGAGAACCAGGCGTCGCCCGGGCGGAACACGCCGCGCAGCAGGACGTCGTGGTGAGTGGTGTCCGGGTCCGCACGACCGAGGAGCACTCCCACCTCGCCCTGCCGGACCTCCTGCAGGAATCCGTCGCCGTTCTCCACGAACCGGCCGGAGTCGAAGTAGTAGTCCACCAGGGCGACCTCGGCGCTGCCCGGCAGGCGACGCCCCTTCGCCCCGGGTTTGCCGCCCCGGACCTTGGCCAGCACGATCTCCCCCTCGGTGGAGGCGTAGAACTCGACGACCTGCGCGTCGAACGCCTCCGAGACCCGGCGGGACAGCTCGGCGGACATGCCCGAGCCGATGAACGCCCGGACGGGGTGGTACTTCGGAACCGTGAGGTCCGGTGCGTCGAGCACCGCACGCATCAGGTTCCAGGTGTAGCAGACCACGGTGACGCCGTAGCGCTGCACCTCGACCATGAACCGGTCGGGATCGAAGTCCCTGGTCAGCGCGATGCGGGAGCCGCCGGCAAGCGCACCGCCCAGGCTCGTCATCAGGCCCGAGCTGTGACTGAGCGGCGTGAGGCAGTAGACGGTGTCGCTCTCCGACAGCCGCGCCGCGGACGCCGTACCGAACGCCGAGAGCGCCCACCGGCCGTTCGTGACCCGCTTGGCCCGCAGCCCGCCGCCCGCCTCGGAGAACATGACGAACGCGAGGTCGCGCCCGAGCCCGGCGTCGGGCCGGTACCAGCGCGGGATCCGCACGTCGTCGGGGTCGACCTGCTCCAGGTCGACGAGCTCGGCGTCGAGGTCCTGACGGGACGCCCCCGGCCGGTCGCGCCGGTCGCCGCCACCGACGACGAACACACGCTCTGCGACGGCCACCGCGTCCTGCGCGTGCTCCGGGTCGGTGATCACCGACGTCGCCTCGCCGAGCCGTAGCGCTGCCGCGTAATCGATACCCGGCGGCAGCAGCACCGCGACGGCCCCGAGCCGCGACAGCGCGGCCATCACGACCAGCGCCGACGGGCGGGTGTGCATGAGCACACCCACGTGCTCGCCCTGCCGGACGCCGACCTGGAGCAGGCCGCTGACGACGCGGTCGATGCGCTCGTTGACCGCGTGCTTGGAGTGCACGCGGTCCTCGTACAGGAACAGCTCGCCGTGCGGGTCCCGCGCCGCCTGCTCCGCGAGCAGCTTGCCCAGCGAGACCTGGGTGTGCGCCTGCAGCTGCCCCAACCGGGCCAGTTTGGGCAGGCCACGGGTCACCTCGCGCGCCACCGCCGACGCGCCGGCCGCGGCCCCGACGCCGCGTCGAGCACGTCGCGCGCGGCCACGAATCCGACGGTGGCGAGCCCACCCAGGCCGGCGACCACCGGATTGACGCCTGCGTCCGTGCCGTCGTGCGGCTGCATCGCCGCCACGTTCTCCGGCTCGGGGCCGCGCCCCTCCTGCCAGGCGATCCAGGCGGCCACCGTCGGATAGGTGACCGCGCCGGCCGAACTGCCCACGACGAGCCCGAAGTGCCCGGCCGAGACCTGCGCCTCGTAAACGTCCGCGGACGGGGCCGCCTGCAGGATCCCGCGGACCGCGCTCGGCCGGCCGATCTGGTCCGACTTGCCGACGAACGCCAGCACCGGGCAGGTGATCGAGGCGAGCGAGACCGCGTCGCCGTCGATCGCGAAGCCGCCCGTGAGCATGCGGTTGTGCACGACGAACTGCTTGAGCAGGTCGGCCACCGCAGGCCCCGCGTAAGCGACCCAGCCGTCGGCCTCGAGGAAGCGGCGCTGGTCCTCGCGCGGGAGCAGTGCCGCCCGGTCGTGCAGCTGCCGCACGAAGTCGATCCGCGAGCGGACCGCCTTCACCGGGTTGAGCATCTCGAAGCCGCGCTGCACCATCCAGCTCGGCAGGTAGAAGCGGTTGAACACGTGGTCGGCGACGAACTCGGCGCCCTTGTTCACCAGCGCGGGCGGGGCGCCCAGCGGCAGGCCGGCGGAGATGTCGACGGGGCTGCCGAACGTCACGAGGCTCGCGATCGACCGCGATCGGCGGTACGCGGCCACCTGGTAGCAGAACATCCCGCCCTGCGAGTAGCCGCCGATGTGCACGTCGCGCCCGCGCACGGCGACGATCCGGTCGATCGCTTTGGAGATGGCCACCACGTGGTCCGCGAGGTTGCGCTCGAGTCCGCCCTCCTCCCGGTCGGGCGAACCGAAGTCGATCACCCACGGGTCGATGCCCGCGCGGTGCAGCACCGAGACGGCGCCCTTGTCCTCGGTGACGTCGAAGACGTTCGCGTCCACCATCATCGGCGGGACCAGCAGGATCACCGGCCGCCCGTCCACGGCGGGCGCCGGCGACGAGTCGGCGAAGTACCGCCGCAACCGGTACATCGGGGACCGGTCGACCACCGCGAATTGCGACGGCTTCGCGCCGGTCTCGAGGCCGCCCTGCGTGAGCACCTCGTAGCCGTTGCGGGCCGTGGCGGCCAGCCGGTTCACGGACGCCTCGAGCGCCCTTCCTCCGGGCAGGCCGCCCAGGATGTCCACCATGTCTCACGCCCCTCGTCAGGCCGAACCGATCAGCGAATCAAGGTACCCCGCGAGCCGGGCGTCGCGGCTGCCTATCCGCGGATCGCGTCTGCGGTCACGTCCCGCTTCGGGGTGCCCGACGGTGCCGCGGGCGCGTCGAGCTTGCCCGCGCGCTGCGCCCAGACCTCGAAGACCACGGAGCAGAAGGGCAGCACCGTGGCGAGCAAGCCGAGGGCGAGGGTCTTGAGGTCCCACTTGCGGGCGTAGGCGGTGGCGAGGGTCAGAACGACCAGCACCATGAAGACGATGCCGTGCGTCATGCCGGGCGCAGCAATCGCGTCGGGCTTGTCCTGTACCCGCTTGATGATCATGCCGATGATCAACCACACCCAGGTGAGGGCCTCGACGAAGGCGACGACCTTGAATGCGGTGACGATCTTGGACGCGAGGGATTCGTTCATCGGTGTTGCTTCTCTACTTTCCGGGGACGGTGATGATGAGGGCGTCGCCACGGCCGCCGGCGCCGCACAGGCCCGCGGCGCCGGTGCCGCCGCCGCGGCGGGCGAGCTCGAGCGCGAGGTGGAGCACGATGCGCGCCCCGGACGCCCCCAGCGGGTGGCCGATGGCGATCGCGCCGCCGTCGACGTTGACCTTCTCGGGGTCGACGCCGAGGTCGGCGGTCGACGCGAGGCCGACGGCCGCGAACGCCTCGTTGATCTCCAGCAGGTCGAGGTCGCCGGGTGTGATGCCCTGCTTCTCACACGCCTTCTTGATGGCGTTGGAGGGCTGGTGCTGCAGCGACGAGTCCGGGCCGGCGACGACACCGTGCGCGCCGATCTCGGCGAGGTAGTCGAGACCGAGCTCCGCGCCCTGCTCCTGCGCATCACCACCACGGCGACGGCGCCGTCGGTGAGCTGGCTGGCGTTGCCCGCGGTGATGCTGCCGTCCTTCGCGAAGGCCGGGCGCAGCTTGGCGAGCGACTCGACGGTCGTATCGCCGCGGACGCCCTCGTCCTCGATAACACGGATCGGCTCGCCCCGGCGCTGCGGGATCTCCACCGGCACGACCTCGTCGGCGAACTTGCCGGCGGCCCACGCCGCGGCGGCCTTGCGGTGCGAGTCGGCGGCGAACGCGTCCTGCTCGTCGCGTGAGTACGTCACCGTGTCGGTGGTGTTGAGCTGCTCGGTGAGGCCGCCCATCGGCTGGTCGGTGAACACGTCGTGCAGGCCGTCGTACGCGGTGTGATCGAGCATCTCGACGCTGCCGTACTTGTGGCCCTCGCGGCTGCCGGTGAGGATGTGCGGCGCCTGCGTCATCGACTCCTGGCCGCCGGCAACCACGACCTCGTACTCACCGGCGCGGATCAGCTGATCGGCCGGGCGATCGCATTGATGCCCGACAGGCACATCTTGTTGATCGTCAGCGTGGGCACGTCCCACGGCACGCCGCCCGCGATCGCGGCCTGGCGAGCCGGCATCTGGCCGGCGCCCGCGGTGAGGACCTGTCCCATGATCACGTAGTCGATCGTCTGTGGATCGACGCCGCTCTTCTCCAGCGCGCCGCGGATGGCGACGGCGCCGAGATCGGTGCCGGACTGCGACTTGAGCGCTCCGAGGAGCTTGCCGAAGGGCGTCCGAGCGCCGGCGACGATGACCGTCGGATCGTGGCTGGCGTCCTGCGTGGGTACGGTCGGGGCCACTTCATTCCTCCTCGTGGGCATGGGTCTTCCGCCTCAAAGCTACATTCGAGGCATGACGGAGAGCCAATCGCGACAAACAGATCACACCGCCCACGGTGCGCACCCCGGGGCGAACGCCGTCCCCGCGGAGTTCGTGCTGGGCATCGACCACGTCGGCGTGGCCGTGGCCGACTTCGACGCGGCCCTCGAGTGGTACGCCCGGGTGCTGGGCATGGAGTGCACCCACGAGGAGATCAACGAGGCCCGGGCGTGCGCGAGGGGATGCTCTCCCCGCCTCCCTCCTTGCGGACGGCGGCGCACCGTCGAGCCAGGCCCAGCTGCAGATTCTCGCGCCCCTGACCCCCGAGTCGACCATCGCCAAGTTCCTCGACCGTAGCGGTCCCGGGATGCAGCAACTGGCGTACCGGGTGTCCGACCTGGACGCCGTGACCGCGCATCTCACCGAGCAGGGTGTGCGGCTGTTGTACGACGCCCCGCGGAGCGGCACGGCCGGCTCGCGCATCAACTTCCTGCACCCGAAGGATGCGGGCGGCATCCTCGTGGAGTTGGTCGAACCTGCATCGTGACCGGGTGATAATTCGGACCTTGTGCGGCTGCTGACGCCGGGCCCGCGCCCGGCCCACGTACCATCGGTGCATGGCGAATTCGGACAACGTAACGGGCGGCCCGGCGCCCGCACCGTTCGCGGTGGTCCTGCGTGGGTACGACCGGGACCAGGTCAGCGAGCAGTTCCACCGCTACCAGGCTGAACTGCGGGTTCTGGCCGCAGACCGGGACGCGGCGTCCGCGCACGCCCGCGAGTTGACCGACCTCCTCGACGAGGCGCAGGACGAGATCGACAACCTGCGCCGCGAGGTCGACCGGCTCAGCGTTCCGCCCACCAGCGCCGAGGGGATGAGCGACCGCATCGCCCGGATGATGCGTCTCGCGTCCGACGAGGCGTCGGAGATCCGCGCGGCCGCAGAGAACGAGTCCGCCGAGGTGCGCTCGCTCGCCCGCCAGGAGGCCGAGGCCACGCGCCGCGAGGCCGACCGCATCCGGTCCGACATGACGGCGCGCCGCGAGGCCATGGAGGAGGAGCACGAAGCCACCATGGCGAAGGCCCGCGCCGAAGCCGACCGCATCGTGGCGGAGGCGAAGGCCGAGGCCGAGAAGCTGGCGCAGTCGGCTGCGGACAACCGCGAGCGGGTCCAGAACGACTTCGACATGGCGATGTCGATGCGCCGGGACAAGGCCATCCGCACGATCACCGAGCTCGAGGAGGCGTCGAAGGACGAGGCTCGTGAGCGGATCGACTCCGCGAATGAGCGCGCCGAGCAGACGCTCAACACCGCGAACGCCACAGCGGAGCAGAAGCTCGAGGACACCAACACCCGGATCGCCACTCAGGTGGCGAACGCCCGTCGCATCACCGAGGACATGCAGTCGCTTCGCGCGTCGATCCTCGATCAACTCGAGACGGTGCGCCGGCAGCTCTCCCTCGTGCCGGAGGCTCTCGCGACGGGCGACGACGAGCCCGAGGTCGTGGAGCGGCGCATCGATCCCGCGCCGTACCAGGCGGCGAAGCCGCCCCGGGCCGACCACGTCACCGATCCCGGCCCCACCGCCGCGCAGCGCGCGAACGAAGTGCTGGGTGCCGACGATTTCGCTGCGGCCGAGTCCGACGAGATCACTGAGGCGGTCACCGAGCAGGTCGTGGTCGACAAGCGCTGACGCGCCGGACACGTTGATGCGCCGGACACGTTGACGCGCCGGGTCAGCGCGCCCGGCGGTCGGCCTCCCGGCGCCAGCACCCGCTGTGCCAATGCCGGCGCTCGCCGACGCCGCCCCGTTCCGCAGCCGGCCACACGACGACGTGGGCCGTCCCCGCGCCGATGACCTGATCGCAGCCCGGGCACCGGTAGGCTTTCACCGCGCCCGAGCCGGTCACGGTGCGCACCTGGAACGCCTCCTCGCCGAACTCGACCCGGGAGCCGAATCCCCCGCGCTCAGCGGCCGGTGCCCCGTCGCGCCGCCCCGTGGCCCGCCGGCTCGGGACGCACCGGCCCGTTTCCGCGATACCGGCCGGCGGCCCATTAGAAGAGCTTGTAGGACGTGTCTTCGGTGCCGCGCAACGCGTCGTAATCGACGGTCACGCACCGGATCCCACGGTCCTCCGCGAGCGTCCGCGCCTGCGGCTTGACCTGCTGCGCCGCCAGAATGCCCGTCACGGGCGCGATCAGCGGGTCACGATTGAGGAGCTCCAGGTAGCGGGTCAGCTGCTCCACGCCGTCGATCTCCGCCCGCCGCTTCACCTCGACCGCGACGGTGCCACCGTCCGCGTCGCGGCACAGCAGGTCGACAGGGCCGATCGCCGTCATGTACTCCCGCCGGATCAGGGTGTAGCCCTCACCGAACGTGTGAGTGTGTTCGGCGAGGAGCTCCTGCAGGTGGGCCTCGACTCCGTCCTTCACCAGGCCCGGGTCGACCCCGAGCTCATGGCTGCTGTCGTGCTCGACCTCGCCGATGAGGATCCGCAGCTGCTCGTCGGCTTTGTTGCGGACCACCCACAGCTGGTGTCCTTCGGGCAGGTCCTGAGCGTCCTCGTCCGACGGTGCCGTCTCCAGCCAGCACGGCGGGCTCATCCAGTTCAGCGGCTTGTAGGCGCGATCGTCCGCGTGGATGCTGACCGAGCCGTCCGCCTTCACCAGGATCAGTCGGCGGGCCATCGGAAGGTGAGCCGTGAGCCGTCCCACGTAGTCGACCTGGCATTCGGCAATCACAACACGCACGCATCCACCCTACGGCACCCGATTCGACGGTGCGCCCACCCCCGCAGGGGCCTCGGGACGCGCCGGCCCACGATCCCGGACGCCCGCGGAACCGTACGGGCACACGAAAGAACCCCCGCGGTCGGGAGCATTTCTGCTCTACCGACCACGAGGGTCCTCTTCTGTATCTAATTTTAGTCCGGCGGTGTCCTACTCTCCCACACCCTCACGAGTGCAGTACCATCGGCGCTGAAGGGCTTAGCTTCCGGGTTCGGAATGGAGCCGGGCGTTTCCCCTTCGCTATGGCCGCCGTAACACTTCGAGACATGTGTTGTCTCAGACATTGCATAGTGGACGCGAACCAGACCAACGTCTGGATTCTGTTTCAGTTACACGCTATTCGTTTCTGCGAGGCTCGTTGCTCGTTTTGGCGAATGTTATGTGTGTGGTAAGTCCTCGACCGATTAGTACCAGTCACCTACACGCATTACTGCGCTTCCAGTTCTGGCCTATCAACCCCATAGTCTGTAGGGGGTCTTACCCACTCAAGGTGGTGAGAAACCTAATCTTGGAACAGGCTTCCCGCTTAGATGCTTTCAGCGGTTATCCCTTCCGAACGTAGCCAACCAGCCGTGCTCCTGGTGGAACAACTGGCACACCAGAGGTTCGTCCGTCCCGGTCCTCTCGTACTAGGGACAGCCTTCCTCAAGTTTCTAACGCGCGCGGCGGATAGAGACCGAACTGTCTCACGACGTTCTAAACCCAGCTCGCGTGCCGCTTTAATGGGCGAACAGCCCAACCCTTGGGACCTACTCCAGCCCCAGGATGCGACGAGCCGACATCGAGGTGCCAAACCATCCCGTCGATATGGACTCTTGGGGAAGATCAGCCTGTTATCCCCGGGGTACCTTTTATCCGTTGAGCGACACCGCTTCCACTTGCCGGTGCCGGATCACTAGTCCCGACTTTCGTCCCTGCTCGACCTGTCAGTCTCACAGTCAAGCTCCCTTGTGCACTTGCACTCAACACCTGATTGCCAACCAGGCTGAGGGAACCTTTGGGCGCCTCCGTTACATTTTGGGAGGCAACCGCCCCAGTTAAACTACCCACCAGGCACTGTCCCTGAACCAGATCATGGTCCGAGGTTGAGGTATCCAATACGATCAGAGTGGTATTTCAACAACGACTCCACGAACACTGGCGTGCCCGCTTCACAGTCTCCCACCTATCCTACACAAACCGAACCGAACACCAATACCAAGCTATAGTGAAGGTCCCGGGGTCTTTTCGTCCTGCCGCGCGTAACGAGCATCTTTACTCGTACTGCAATTTCGCCGAGTCTGTGGTTGAGACAGCAGAGAAGTCGTTACGCCATTCGTGCAGGTCGGAACTTACCCGACAAGGAATTTCGCTACCTTAGGATGGTTATAGTTACCACCGCCGTTTACTGGGGCTTAAATTCTCAGCTTCGCCTTACGGCTAACCGGTCCTCTTAACCTTCCAGCACCGGGCAGGCGTCAGTCCATATACATCGTCTTGCGACTTCGCATGGACCTGTGTTTTTAGTAAACAGTCGCTTCTCTCTGGTCTCTGCGACCCCACCCAGCTCAAGCCGAAAAAGCCGTCACCAGGTCGGGTCCCCCTTCTCCCGAAGTTACGGGGGCATTTTGCCGAGTTCCTTAACCACAGTTCTCTCGATCTCCTTGGTATTCTCTACCTGACCACCTGTGTTGGTTTGGGGTACGGGCCACATCAGATCTCGCTAGAGGCTTTTCTCGGCAGCATAGGATCATGGAATTCACCGCAACGGCTACGCATCACCTCTCAGGCACCACAGGATCCGGATTTGCCTAGATCCCGCCCTACAGGCTTACACCAGTACAACCACTGACTGGCCCCACTACCTTCCTGCGTCACCCCATCGCTTGACTACTACCAGCCGAGGTCCCGTGCATCCACTCCACCGTCACCCGAAGGTGATCTGGAAGCTTCAGGACGGTTAGTACAACTGATTCATCAGGGGCGATCTGACACGGGTACGGGAATATCAACCCGTTGTCCATCGACTACGCCTGTCGGCCTCGCCTTAGGTCCCGACTCACCCTGGGAGGATTAACCTAGCCCAGGAACCCTTGGTCATCCGGAGGACAAGTTTCTCACTTGTCATTCGCTACTCATGCCTGCATTCTCACTCGCGCAGCCTCCACAACTGGGTCACCCCGCTGCTTCTACGGCTGCACGACGCTCCCCTACCCACCCACACCCGAAAGTGTGAGTGCCGCGGCTTCGGCGGTGTACTTGAGCCCCGCTACATTGTCGGCGCCCAGCCACTAGACCAGTGAGCTATTACGCACTCTTTCAAGGGTGGCTGCTTCTAAGCCAACCTCCTGGTTGTCTTCGCGACCGGACATCCTTTTCCACTTAGTACACGCTTAGGGGCCTTAGCCGGCGATCTGGGCTGTTTCCCTCTCGACTACGAAGCTTATCCCCCGCAGTCTCACTGCCACGTTCTCACTTACCGGCATTCGGAGTTTGGCTGACGTCAGTAACCTGTGAGGGCCCATCGGCCATCCAGTAGCTCTACCTCCGGCAAGAAACACGTGACGCTGCACCTAAATGCATTTCGGGGAGAACCAGCTATCACGGAGTTTGATTGGCCTTTCACCCCTACCCACAGCTCATCCCCTCAGTTTTCAACCTAAGTGGGTTCGGGCCTCCACAACATCTTACTGCTGCTTCACCCTGGCCATGGGTAGATCACTCCGCTTCGGGTCCAGACCCGGCGACTCAACCGCCCTATTCGGACTCGCTTTCGCTACGGCTACCCCACAACGGGTTAACCTCGCCACCGAGCACTGACTCGCAGGCTCATTCTTCAAAAGGCACGCCATCACCCGAAGGCTCTGACGGATTGTAAGCACACGGTTTCAGGTACTATTTCACTCCCCTCCCGGGGTACTTTTCACCTTTCCCTCACGGTACTAGTCCGCTATCGGTCGCAAGGTAGTATTCAGGCTTACCGGGTGGTCCCGGCAGATTCACAGCAAATTCCACGGGCTCGCTGCTACTCGGGAATCCATCAAGACAGGCACCACGTTTTCGGTTACGGGACTCTCACCCCCTCCGGCGGACCATTCCAGGCCACTTCACCTAACATGACACTTTCTCACTGCCCTCCAGCAAGGTAGTACTGGAAAGATGAACCCCACAACACCACACACACAACCCCTACCCGGTATCACATGTGCATGGTTTAGCCTCATCCGCTTTCGCTCGCCACTACTCACGGAATCACTATTGTTTTCTCTTCCTGAGGGTACTGAGATGTTTCACTTCCCCTCGTTCCCTCCACACCGTCTATATATTCAACGGCAGGTAACACCACATGACTGGTGCTGGGTTTCCCCATTCGGAAATCCTCGGATCACAGCTCGGTTGACAGCTCCCCGAGGCATATCGCAGCCTCCCACGTCCTTCATCGGCTCCTTGCGCCAAGGCATCCACCGTGCGCCCTTAGACACTTACAACACACAAAACACACACCAAACCCGAAACAACCGAAGCCATCACAAAATTCGATGCGCCCTTCATGACATCAAGCGCCAAAAAACACAACAAAATGCTTACACAGAAACATGTAAAATTACAGAAACAAAAACCACGACAACCAGACACAAACGATCCGGCATCATGGTTGATGCTCGCGTCCACTATACAATTCTCAAACAACACACACCACCACACCGCCACCAGCCCGGCCCCGAAGAACCAGTACGCCGGCGCAGACACGCAGCAGCACAGAGAAGACGTGTCCTCTCAGACACCCAACAGTGTGCCGACGAAACCCCAGACCAGCACCAGCCGGCCACCAGGGCGATAAGAATTACCGTGTCAGTGTTCCACCCAATAATATGAGCGACCGCCGAACCACGATCGGGCTCGATACGGCACTAAATGCTCCTTAGAAAGGAGGTGATCCAGCCGCACCTTCCGGTACGGCTACCTTGTTACGACTTCGTCCCAATCGCCAATCCCACCTTCGACAGCTCCCTCCCACAAGGGGTTAGGCCACCGGCTTCGGGTGTTACCGACTTTCATGACGTGACGGGCGGTGTGTACAAGGCCCGGGAACGTATTCACCGCAGCGTTGCTGATCTGCGATTACTAGCGACTCCGACTTCATGGGGTCGAGTTGCAGACCCCAATCCGAACTGAGACGCGCTTTAAGGATTCGCTCCACCTCACGGTATCGCAGCCCTCTGTACGCGCCATTGTAGCATGTGTGAAGCCCTGGACATAAGGGGCATGATGACTTGACGTCATCCCCACCTTCCTCCGAGTTGACCCCGGCAGTCTCTCACGAGTCCCCACCATAACGTGCTGGCAACATGAGACAAGGGTTGCGCTCGTTGCGGGACTTAACCCAACATCTCACGACACGAGCTGACGACAGCCATGCACCACCTGTATAGAAGGCACAAGGCAAACCGAATCTCTCCGGCGATCCTCTATATGTCAAACCCAGGTAAGGTTCTTCGCGTTGCATCGAATTAATCCACATGCTCCGCCGCTTGTGCGGGCCCCCGTCAATTCCTTTGAGTTTTAGCCTTGCGGCCGTACTCCCCAGGCGGGGTACTTAATGCGTTAGCTACGGCACGGATCCCGTGGAAGGAAACCCACACCTAGTACCCACCGTTTACGGCGTGGACTACCAGGGTATCTAATCCTGTTCGCTACCCACGCTTTCGCTCCTCAGCGTCAGTTACTGCCCAGAGACCCGCCTTCGCCACCGGTGTTCCTCCTGATATCTGCGCATTCCACCGCTACACCAGGAATTCCAGTCTCCCCTACAGTACTCAAGTCTGCCCGTATCGCCTGCAGGCCCGAGGTTAAGCCTCGGGTTTTCACAGACGACGTGACAAACCGCCTACGAGCTCTTTACGCCCAGTAAATCCGGACAACGCTCGCACCCTACGTATTACCGCGGCTGCTGGCACGTAGTTGGCCGGTGCTTCTTCTGTAGGTACCGTCACTTGCGCTTCGTCCCTACTGAAAGAGGTTTACAACCCGAAGGCCGTCATCCCTCACGCGGCGTCGCTGCATCAGGCTTGCGCCCATTGTGCAATATTCCCCACTGCTGCCTCCCGTAGGAGTCTGGGCCGTGTCTCAGTCCCAGTGTGGCCGGTCGCCCTCTCAGGCCGGCTACCCGTCGTCGCCTTGGTAGGCCATTACCCCACCAACAAGCTGATAGGCCGCGGGCCCATCCTGTACCGCAAAAGCTTTCCACCAACCCCCATGCAGGAGAAGGTCATATCCGGTATTAGACCCAGTTTCCCAGGCTTATCCCGAAGTACAGGGCAGGTCACCCACGTGTTACTCACCCGTTCGCCACTCGTGTACCCCCGAAAGGGCCTTACCGTTCGACTTGCATGTGTTAAGCACGCCGCCAGCGTTCGTCCTGAGCCAGGATCAAACTCTCCATAAAAAACACTAGAAACACAAGGTTTCAGCATAATCCAGGAAATCCTGAACAAAACGAAACCACTGACAAAAATCAATGATTCCAGAAATACATCTCGCAAAGAAATAAACGAGAAAAGCCACAACACAAACAACCAAATAATGATTGTCCATGCGTGCCAAAAAATTTTGGCACTGACAATTTCATCGACACACTGTTGAGTTCTCAAAGAACACGCCAAACGCGGCCGACCACTCTTTACTGGAGTGACCCGCACCTTCGCAGGCAGTTCATGCTACTCTTTCGAGATCTGCCAGTCAAACTCTCTGGCGTGACTCTCTCGGAGCAACCGTTCTAGTCTAGCAGATCGGATTTCCGTGTGCAACTCGCTCTCGCGGGCCGCGCTCGGAACACTTCGGACAGCTCAACCTCACGATTGAACCCTCCCGATCGCGAGGCGATCGAAAGTAGGTGTCTTTCGTTGGGGCTGGCTGCTCGGAGCAACCGTTCTAGCTTAGCAGTTCGGATTTCCGTGTGCAACTCGCTCTCGCGGGCCGCGTTTCGGGCTTCCGATCCGCTCACCACATGGAGAAACCCCACGACCGCGACGAGCGCGGCCGAGAAGAAGGTGACTCTTCTGTGGCGGTCAGCGTGAGGATCCTTGCGGATCGACCTGGTTTCCGAGCTTCCGGCGGCGCGTCGAGATCCAGATTCATTGGACTGCTGTGGGCCTGCCGGGCGGCGCCTGGGCGCTGCTGACTCGATATAAGTTACACACGTCGAACTCGGAACACAAATCGCCAGCTCATCCCCCGAACGGCGCGCTGTTCGCGCACTGTTCACTCCGGCCGCGGTTCCACCGTCAGGGAATGCGCTCGATCTCTCCGCCCAGGGCTTTCACGTTCCCCACGAAGTTCGGGTATCCCCGGTCGATGTGGAAGACGTCGTGCACCTCCGTCACCCCGTCCGCGCACAGGCCGGCGAGCACCAGCCCCACGCCGGCCCGGATGTCGGTCGACCACACAGGGGCACTCGACAGCTGCTCCACTCCCTGATCACCGCATGATGACCGTCGGTCCGCGCATCCGCGCCGAGCCGGACCATCTCCTCGACGAAACGGAACCGCGCCTCGAAGACGTTCTCCGTGATCATCGACGTGCCGTCCGCGACGCAGGCCATGCCGATGGCCATCGGCTGCAGGTCGGTGGGGAACCCGGGGAAGGGCAGCGTCGCCACGTTCACCGCGTGCGGACGCTCGGGCGAGGCGATGCGGAACCCGTCCGCGCGCTCGGTCACCGTCGCCCCCGCGTCCTGGAGCTTCTGCAGCACGACCCCGAGAGTCTCGGGAGCCACGCCGTTGACCGTGATGTCGCCGCGCGTCATCACGGCGGCGAAGCCCCACGTAGCCGCGACGATCCGGTCCCCGATCACCCGGTGCTCGGTGGGGTGCAGCTTCTCCACCCCGCGCACCATGAGGGTGTCGGTCCCGATCCCCTCGATGTCGGCACCCATCTGGACGAGCATCGCGCAGAGGTCGACGATCTCCGGCTCGCGCGCGACGTTGCTGATCACGGTCAGACCGGTGGCGAGCACCGCGGCCATCAGGATGTTCTCCGTGGCTCCCACCGAGGGGAACTCGAGCGTGATCTCGGCCCCCTGCAGCGAATCCGCCTGCGCCACAACACAACCGTGCTCGATCGAGCTGGTCGCTCCGAGCGCGCGGAGCCCGGACTGGTGCATGTCCAGCGGCCGCGACCCGATCGCGTCTCCACCGGGGAGCGCCACCACCGCGCGGTGCTCGCGCGCCATCAGCGGGCCGAGCACGCACACCGAGGCACGGAACTGCTTGACCGCATCGAAGTCTGCGCGGTGGTTCAACACGGCCGGCGTAGTGATGCGGGCGGTGTCGCCCTCCAGCTCGACCTCCGCGCCGAGACCCCGCAGCACGTCCGCCATCAGCGGGACGTCGAGGATCTCGGGGCAATTGGTGAGCACGGACGTGCCCTCGGCCAGCAGCGTCGCCGCCATCAGCTTGAGGACGCTGTTCTTCGCGCCGCCCACGGTGACCTCGCCGGTCAACCGGGCTCCGCCGTGCACTAGAAACTTCTCTCCCACGCCGCTCAGCCTATGGCACGGCGCCCGAGCCTGTGACAGCCTGTGACCATGGCCGTGCACCTGACCCGCATCTACACCCGTACCGGCGACGACGGGACCACCGGACTCGGTGACTTCACTCGCGTCCCGAAGTCCGATTCCCGGCTGCGGGCCTACGCCGACTGCGACGAGGCCAACGCGGCGCTGGGGGTGGCGGTCACCGTCGGCGATCCCGGACCGGACCTGCGCGCCGTCCTGCTGCGGATCCAGAACGAACTGTTCGACGTGGGCGCAGATCTGTCCAATCCGGTGGTCGCCGAGCCCGAGTACCCGCCGCTGCGGGTGACCCCCGACTACATCGACCGGCTCGAGGCCTGGTGCGACGAGTACAACGAGGACCTGCCCAAGCTCGATTCGTTCATCCTGCCGGGGGGTACCCCGCTGGCCGCGTACCTGCACGTGGCACGCACCGTCGTCCGGAGGGCCGAGCGTGCGGCGTGGGACGCCGTCGCCGAGCACGGGGATTCGGTGTCGATACTGCCGGCGAAGTACCTCAACCGGCTCTCCGACCTGTTGTTCATCCTGGCGCGCGTCGCCAATCCCGACGGTGACGTCCTGTGGCGGCCCGGCGGCGAGCGGTAGCCGTTACTGCCGGCGCTCGCGGCGCGGACTGGGTCGCGACTCGAGCCAGGACTGGAACGCGGTCAGCCCCTCGCGCGCGAAGGCGAGCTCGGTGTCACCGTCGGGCGTCGAGACGTGGACGACCGTCATGTCCGGATCGATGACGTCGAGCTCGGTACCGGCGGGCCGGCGCCGGCCGACGATCTCGGTCTCGGCGCGCGGCAGCGTCCAGCTCGGGCCCAGCCGCACGCTGGAGAGCCGGTAGTACCGGAGCTCGTGATCGTCGTAACGCAGCGTGCCATGGCGCCATCCCTGCTCGGGCGCGGCGGGCAGGTACCGCAGGATGATCGGCACGCCGGCCACGCGCAAGCTGTACAGCCGCAGCACGATCACCGCGCCCACGACGAGCACCACCAGGGCGGCGACCACCGCGCCGAAGATCACACCGCCCATCGTCCGTCAGCTCCTTGTTCCCACCGAGGCGAAATAGCAGAAAGCCGGTGGCCCGTTTCACCGGGCCACCGGCTTTCACGCTGCAATTCCTATGCTACTTGCCCGCGAGGAACTCGATCGCGCGCAGCTGTCCCTGCGCGGTCGCCTGCTCATCGGAGCCGTCCGCCGCGCTCTCGAGGGCGCGCCGCACATCGGTCTCGACCAGCGACGAGGCCCACTCGGCCCCGTCGGCCAGTACAGTAACCTTCTCGCCGGTCACCGAGAGGAACCCGCCGCGGATGGCCGCGGAGAGTCGCTCGCCGCTCACCGTGTCGATGGCGACCGCGCCACCGGAGATGAGCTGGCCGAACAGCGGCTCGTGGTGCGCCAGGACACCCAGCTCACCCTCCGTGGTCTGGGCGATGACGAAAGTCGCCTCGCCCGACCACAGCCGCTCCTCGACGGAGACGACCTCTACTTGAAACGCCGTGTCAGCCACTCGAAACTACTTCCCGGCGATCTTCTTCGCGGCGGCCTCGACGTCGTCGAGACCACCACAGGAGTTGAACGCCTGCTCGGGCAGGTGGTCGAACTCGCCCTTGCACACACGATCGAAGGCCTCGATGGTGTCGGCCAGCGGCACGACGGAGCCCTTCTCACCGGTGAACTTCTCGGCGACGATGAAGTTCTGGCCGAGGAACTTCTGGAGACGGCGAGCGCGCTGCACCGTGACCTTGTCCTCCTCGGAGAGCTCGTCCATACCGAGGATGGCGATGATGTCCTGCAGCTCCTTGTACTTCTGCAGGATGCGCTTGACCTCGTTGGCGACGCGGAAGTGCTCGTCGCCCACGATCGACGCCTCGAGGATGCGCGAGGTCGACGTCAGCGGGTCCACAGCGGGGTAGATGCCCAGCTGCGAGATCGGACGCGAGAGCTCGGTGGTCGCATCGAGGTGCGCGAAGGTGGTGGCCGGCGCCGGGTCGGTGTAGTCGTCGGCGGGCACGTAGATGGCCTGCAGCGAGGTGATCGACCGGCCCTTGGTCGAGGTGATGCGCTCCTGGAGCTCGCCCATCTCGTCGGCGAGAGTGGGCTGGTAACCCACGGCCGAGGGCATACGACCCAGCAGGGTCGAGACCTCGGAGCCCGCCTGCGTGAAGCGGAAGATGTTGTCGATGAACAGCAGCACGTCCTGGTGCTGCACGTCGCGGAAGTACTCGGCCATCGTCAGGGCCGAGAGGGCGACGCGCATACGCGTCCCCGGCGGCTCGTCCATCTGGCCGAACACCAACGCGGTGTCCTGGAGCACGCCCATCTCCTCCATCTCGAGGTGGAGGTCGGTGCCCTCACGCGTACGCTCGCCGACGCCCGCGAACACCGAGGTGCCCGAGAACTCGCGCGCGATACGGGTGATCATCTCCTGGATCAGAACGGTCTTGCCGACGCCGGCGCCGCCGAACAGGCCGATCTTGCCGCCCTTGACGTACGGGGTCAGCAGGTCGATGACCTTGATGCCCGTCTCCAGGATCTCGGTCTTGCCCTCGAGCTGATCGAAAGCCGGGGGCTTGCGGTGGATGCCCCACTGCTCGCCGTCGCGGCCGAGTCCGGGGGTGTCCAGGCAGTCACCGAGCGCGTTGAACACGTGGCCCTTGACGACGTCGCCGACGGGGACGCGGATCGGGTAGCCCGAGTCGGTCACGTCGGTGCCGCGGACGAGGCCGTCGGTCGGCTGCATCGAGATGGCGCGCACCAGGTTGTCACCGAGGTGCTGCGCGACCTCGAGGGTCAGCGTCTTGGCCACGGACGGGAGCGTGATCTCCGCGTGCAGGGCGTTGAACAGGTCGGGGACGGCGCCGCGCGGGAACTCGATGTCGACGACGGGGCCGATGACCCGCGTCACGCGACCGGTGGCCGCAGCGGTGCCCGCCGACGCGGGCTGGGTTGCTGTAGTCATTGTTCTACTTTCCCGTTTCTAGTTCGCGAGGGCGCCGGCGCCACCGACGATTTCGCTGATTTCCTGGGTGATCTGCGCCTGGCGCAGCTGGTTCGCCTCGCGGGACAGCGAGACGGCCAGCTCGTTGGCGTTGTCGGTGGCCGCCTTCATGGCCGTACGACGCGCCGCGTTCTCCGAAGCGGCCGAGTCGAGCAGGGCCGCGAAGACGCGGGTGGCGACGTACCTGGGGAGCAGCGCGGACAGCAGCGTGTCCGCGCCCGGCTCGAACGTGAAGTTGCGATCCGGGGCGTCGGTCGATGCCTCGTCGGCCTCCTCGACCACGAGCGGCGCCATTCGACGCACCTCGGGGTTCTGGGACAGCATCGACACGAAGCGCGTGTAGACGATGTGCAGTTCGTCGACACCGTGCGTCTCGGTGCCGTCGATGGTCACGTACTCCTGCGAGCCGGCCTCGAACAGCTTCACCAACGTCTCGGTCGCCGCGGTGGCGTCCGAGTGGTGCGGCTGCTGGGAGAAGCCGGTCCACGACCCCGCGACGGCCTGGCCGCGGAAGCGGAAGTAGTCCACGCCCTTCTGGCCCATCACGTAGAGCACGGGCTCCTTGCCCTCGCTCTTGAGCAGCTGGATCAGCTCACGGGTCTCTCGCAGCACGTTCGAGTTGTAGCCACCGCACATGCCGCGGTCCGAGGACACGACGAGGATCGCCGCGCGCTTCGGATCGTCGCGCTCGGTGAGCAGCGGGTGATCCAGCGAACCGGACTTCCCGGCCAGCTCCGACAGCACGGAGGTCATCTCCTCCGAGTACGGCTTGGCGGCCGCGACTCGTGCCTGCGCCTTGGAGATCCGCGAGGTCGCGATCAGTTCCTGCGCCTTGGTGATCTTCTTGGTCGAGTTGACCGACCGGATCCGCGAGCGCAGCTCTCGGATACTAGCCATTGCGCTTGACCTTGATCGTCTCCTGCTCCACGTCCTCGGCGGGCAGGGCGCCGGCCTCGGCCTCGTTGACGACCCGCGAGCCGTCGGAGGCGAGGAAGCTCTCCTTGAAGCGGTTGGTCTCGGCGACGAGCGCCTCGGCCTGGTCCTTCTCGAGGACCTTGCCACCGGCGATCGACTCGTAGACGCCGGCCGCCGCGTGGTGCAGGTGGGCCAGGAGCTCACCGTCGAAGCGGCGGATGTCCTCGACGGGCACCGAGTCGTAGTGACCCTCGCCGCAGAGGTAGATCGAGACGATCTCGTCCTCGACCGAGGAGGGGCTGTACTGATCCTGCTTGAGTAGCTCGACCCAGCGGGCGCCGCGCGCCAGCTGCGCCTTCGACGCCTCGTCGAGGTCCGAGGCGAACGCCGAGAAGGCCTCCAGCTCGCGGAACTGCGCGAGTTCGAGACGCAGCGAGCCCGAGACCTTCTTGAGGCCCTTGGTCTGCGCGGCGCCACCGACGCGGGACACCGAGGTGCCGACGTTGATCGCGGGACGGACGCCCTTGTTGAACAGGTCGGACTCCAGGAAGACCTGGCCGTCGGTGATCGAGATGACGTTGGTCGGGATGAACGCCGAGACGTCGTTGGCCTTGGTCTCGATGATCGGCAGCGCAGTCATCGAACCGCCGCCGAGGGCGTCGGACAGCTTGGCCGAACGCTCCAGCAGGCGGGAGTGCAGGTAGAAGACGTCGCCGGGGTAGGCCTCGCGGCCCGGCGGACGACGCAGCAGCAGGGAGATGGCGCGGTAGGCCTCGGCCTGCTTCGACAGGTCGTCGAACACGATCAGGACGTGCTTGCCCTGGTACATCCAGTGCTGGCCGATGGCCGAGCCGGTGTACGGCGCGAGCCACTTGAAGCCGGCCGAGTCGGACGCGGGGGCCGCGACGATGGTCGTGTACTCCATGGCGCCGGCCTCGTCGAGCGCCGCCTTCACGCCGGCGATCGTCGAGCCCTTCTGGCCGATGGCGACGTAGATGCAGCGGACCTGCTTGGTCGGGTCGCCCGACTCCCAGTTCGCCTTCTGGTTCAGGATGGTGTCGACGCAGACCGCCGTCTTGCCGGTCTTGCGGTCACCGATCACCAGCTGGCGCTGGCCGCGGCCGATGGCGGTCATGGCGTCGATGGCCTTGATGCCGGTCGCGAGGGACTCCTCGACGGGCTGGCGCTCGAGCACGGTGGCGGCCTGCAGCTCGAGGACGCGCTGCTCCTCGGCCTCGATGTCGCCCAGGCCGTCGATCGGCTGGCCGAGCGGGTTGACCACGCGGCCCAGGAACTTGTCGCCGACGGGCACGGACAGCACGTCGCCGGTGCGGCGGACCTGCTGGCCCTCCTCCAGCTCCTCGTAATTACCGAGGATGACGGCGCCGATCTCGTCCTCGTCGAGGTTCAGTGCCACGCCGAGCACCCCACCGGGGAACTCGAGCAGCTCGTTCGCCATCGCGCCGGGCAGGCCCGACACGTGCGCGATGCCGTCGGCGGTATCGGAGACGGTGCCGATCTCCTCGCGGGAGGCGTCGGCCTCGAACGTCGAAACGTACTGTTCGATCGCGCCCTTGACGTCGTCGGTTGAGATCGTCAACTCAGCCATGAGTACTCGTTTCCCTCTTTTGTGTTTCTGGGTGGAAGTTTGGTTTAGCGGGGCAGCTGCTCGGCGGCCTTGTCGAGGCGCGAAGCGATGTCGCCCTCGATGACCTCGTTGCCGACGGTGATGCGCAGCCCACCCAGCAGCTCGGGCACGACCTCGGTCTGCACCGCGATCCTGCGCTGGTAGATCCGGGCCAGCAGGTCCGCCGTGCGGGTCTGCTGCGGCGCGTTCAGCGCAACCGCGGACTCGACGATCGCAACCGACTCGCCGCGGCGGGCGGCCGCCAGCTCGGCGATCGACGCGACGGAGGCGTCGACGCGGCCGGTGCGCAGCAGGCGCACCGTCTGGCGGAGCAGGGCTGCGGTGAACTCGTTCACCTTGCCCCCGAAGACCTTGTCCAGCAGACCGATTCGCTGAGCCGTGGGCACGCGGGTGTCGGAGAGCATCGCCGTGAGCTGCGGCTCCGCCTCGAGGATGCGGCCCGCACGGAACAGCTCGTCCTCGGTGGCGTCGAGCTGGCCGGCGCGCTCCGCGCCGAGCAGGACCGCGACGCGGGCCTGGCGCTCGATCGCACTGGCGAAGTCCGCCGGCGCCGACCACTTCGACGCCGCGGCGTCCTGGACGAAGACGACAGCACCGTCGGAGATCTTGCCGCCGAACAGGTTCGACGCGAGCCGACGCTTGCCCTCCGGCGAGTCCGAGGACTCCGCGAGGTGCTTGCGCAGGACCGGCTGCTCGTTGAGAACGTTCACGACGTCGGCCAGGTCGTCGGCGGTGCGCGCGAGGGCGGCGTCGTCAATCGACGCCGTCCGCTGGTCGAAGCCCGCCGCGAGCGCCCGGATCGATTCCCGACTCGACGCGCGCATCGAACGGGAGCCGATGCGGTCGGCCTCGGTGACCCGGGTCTCGTCCGCCCCCTGCGTCATCTGCTCGAGCTCGTCCAACGCGCGGTCCACCGACTTCGACTGGTTCGCCGGGTCGGCCAGGTGGCCGCGAACCAGCTTGCCGGCGACGTCGACCGCCTCGGCTCCGAGCCCGGCGCGGAGGCCGCGGATCAGGTTGCTGCGGTTGAGGGCGGTCTGCCCCGCGCCGTGCTCGCCGATCCGAGCGACCTCGCGGTCGGTCTGGGTGCGCAGGTCGTCGCGGATCGCGTCCGCGTCGCCACGGGCCTCGTCGCGGATGCGGCTGCCCTCACGGGCGGCGTCCTCACGAGCGCGCTCCCCCGCCGCGCCGGCCTCGGCCAGCTTGGCGCGGGCCTGGGCCGAAGCCTCGAGCTCCATCCGAACGGTCTCCTGGCGGGCCTTCATCGCCTTGCGGACGACGGGGACGACCCACTTCCACAGGATGAACAGGACCAGGAGGAAGCCGACGAACTGTCCGATAAAGATTGCCATTTAGTTCTTCACCACCGAGTCGCGGTTGATCTGGTCCAGTTCAGCCTTCAGCTGCGGGTCCTGCGTCACGTCGAAGCCGAGCACCCGACTCGCGAGTGTCGCCGACAGCGGCGCGAGATCGCTCCGCGCCGCTGCGGCCGAGGCTTCGCCTGCGCCGCGCAGCTGCTCCGTCTCCTGACGGGTGAGAGCCTCTGCTTCGGCGGTAGCTCGCTGCTTCTGCTCCTCCATCGCGGCGCGTCCGGTCGCCCGGGCGTCGTCGCGGATCGCTCCGGCCTCGGCACGCGCGTTGCGGACACCGTCGTTGTACTCCGACTCGGCGTCGTCGAACCCCTTGTTCGCGTTGCGCTGGTCCTTCACCGTCTGGTCGATCATCGCCTCACGCTCGTCCAGCACCTTGGTGACGGACGGAACGACGAAGGTCCAGATGACCCCGAGCACGATCAAGAAGATGATGAGCTCGACGAAAAAGGTGCCGTTGGGGACGAGGAAGTTACTCTCTGCGAGCTGCATGACGTCAGTTCCCGTTTCTAGCGAGGGCGGTCGGTTTAGGAAGCGCCCGGGGTCGCGAACACGAACAGAGCCATGAACGCGAGGTTGATGAAGTACGCGGCCTCGACCAGACCGACGGTGATGAAGAACGGGGTGAAGAGGCGGCCCTGCGCCTCGGGCTGACGGGCGATGCCCGCGATCAGCTGCGCACCGGCCAGGCCGTCGCCGACACCGGCGCCGATGGCGCCGCCACCCATGATCAGGCCGCCGCCGATGAGCGCACCCTGAACGATCTGCGGATCTGCTGCCATTGTTACTTTCCCTTTCGGTTTCTGGTAGTACGCCCTACCAGGGTCTGTGGTCGCATCGGCCGGGTTCGGCCGGGCGAGGATCTAGTGCTCGTCCGTCTCCATGGCCTGCGAGAAGTACAGGATGGTCAGGAGCGAGAAGATGAACGCCTGGATCAGGCCGACGAAGAGGTCGAAGGACTTCCAGATCGCGTTCGGCAGCCACATGATGTAGGCCGGGAACAGCGCGATGAGCGCCACCATGACGGTGCCGGCGAACAGGTTGCCGAAGAGTCGGAGTGCGAGCGAGATCGGCTTGGCGAGCTCCTCGATGATGTTGATCGGGGCGAGGCCGACGGCGTGGCCCTTGATCAGCTTGACCGGGTGTCCGATGATGCCGCGCGCCCGGAAGCCGGCCGCGTGGTACCAGACGAACACGACCGCGACCAGCGCGAGCACGAAGTTGATGTCGGACGCGGCGGGCGCGAAGAGCTCGCCCGAACCCTCCCCCTTGCCGTACTGCACTGGCAGCACCGCGAGCCAGTTCGCCGTGAGGATGTAGACGAACAGCGTGACCGACAGCGGCAGTACGAACGGCGCGATCCGCATACCGATCGACGACTCGATCTGCTGCCGCATCTGGATGGTGATGGTCTCCCAGAACAGCTGCACACCCGACGGCACGCCGGTCGAGGTGACCTTGGCCTTGAGCACGAACGCCAGGATCAGGACGACGACGGCCGCGATGGCGGTCGACAGGATGGTGTCGGTGTTGAACGTCCAGCCGAACGGACCGATCCACTCCTGTGGTGGCCGGGCGAGATCGCGCCCTCGGCAAACAGATTCGTGCTCATGACTGCTGTCGGAGTCCTTTCAGAACAGGGATCACAGTGTTGAGGACCAGGACGATCTGTCCGACCGCGAGTCCGAAGATCACCCCCAGCCCGGAGGGCCGGAAGAAGTACGCGATGACGAGGGCCAGGACGGATACCACCGCAAGGCGAACGACCGAGTTGACCGCGACGGGGGCCTTACGGGGCTCCTCCTCCGCGGTGGCGTTCGCGACCTTGATCACGACGAGCTTCGCGTTGAGCAGCGCCAGCAGGCCGCCGAGGAAGAACCACGCCGCGAACCAGACGTGATCGAAGGAAGCGGCGATTCCGGCCACGATCACGCTGATTCCCGCGAGAATCACGAAGGGGTTGGTGAACGTCACTACGCCGCGTGCCGCAGCACCGTCGACTGAGGGGGCCGGCGTCGTCATGTCCCCTCCTTCGGGGTCGGGGTCGCTCACGCGAGTTCTCGCGGCGACCGGGCGGCGTCTGCCGAATCCGTAGCGTGGGTCACAATACGGATTCTTTGTGATTGGCTGAGACTCTACCAAGAAGTAGGGACACCCCCCACATCGGGGCGGCGCCGGCAACCCGCCGATCAACTACACACGATAGTACTACAGGACGGCCGTTCCGCGTTACCGGGTTCCGGTCTTGCGCGACGCGTCTGACCTCATGGTTTCGGAGTAATGCTCGCGGAGTCGCGGCAGGATCCGCGGCACCACCGTGAAGACCAGGGCGCACAGCAGGCCCGCTCCGAAGAGGGGTGCGATCAACGTCGGGGGCAGCATCGTCGATGCTGCGGCACTCAGGCCCAGCACACCCACCCACAGGTAGATGACCACCACGACCCGGCGCTGACTATGCCCGAGGCCGAGGAGCCGGTGATGCAGATGCATTTTGTCGGCGGTGAACGGATGCACCCCGGCGCGAGTACGCCGGACGACCGCGAGCAGCAGGTCGAGCATCGGCACGAACATCACGGCGACGGCCAGGAGCAGCGGGAGCAGCAGGGCGAAGATGTCGGTCGTGCCGTAGGCGTTCTGAGAGATGCGCCCCGACGCGGACGTCGACGCCGCTGCGAGCGTGAGCCCCAGGAGCATCGACCCCGAGTCGCCCATGAAGATGCGGGCCGGCTGGAAGTTGTGCGGCAGGAATCCCATGCAGGCGCCGAACAACGCCGCCGTGATCAACGCCGGCGGGTAGGACGGGGCGTCACCCCCGGAATCGAACATCAGGCCCACGGAGAAGATGAGGATCGCGAGCGCGGCAAGGGCGGCCACGCCGGCCAGCAGCCCGTCGAGCCCGTCGATGAAGTTCATGGCGTTCACGGTGGCCACCGCGACCACGACCGTGAGCAGCCCGGCCTGCAGTTGGTCGAGGACCACCGTCGTGTTGATCCCGGGGACGTAGACGACGTTCCAGGCCACCCCCATCACCACGAGCAGACCCGCGGCGAAGATCTGGCCCACCAACTTGGTGAGGGCGTCCACCCCCCACCGATCGTCGATGATGCCGACGATCACGATCGCGCCACCGGCGACGAGGACCGCGACGGCGTCGGACGAGTAGATGAAACCGCGGGTGAGCGCGGGCAGTTGGGCCGCGAGGAAGATGCCCGCGGCCATCCCGAGGTAGATGCCGACACCGCCCAGCCGGGGCGTGGGAACCACGTGCACGTCGCGCGCCCGCGGGACCGCCACGGCACCGAACCGGGTCGCCACCACCCGGACGAGGGAAGTTCCGAAGAATGTGACAACCGCAGCTGTCAGTCCGACTACCAGCAATTCTCTCATCGGAACCCCGGCCGCGCCGGCCCCGATGACCGCCCCGCCCGACGCCTCGATGTGCACCCGTGCGAATCTACTCGCACCCCCTGCGCCCGTGCGCCCGGCAGGCCGGACGGTGTCGATCTCGGTTCAGTTCCACCCATGCTGACCTGAGCGGATAGGCACCCCGCATCGAACCGGCCATAAGTTACTGACGAGTCCCTCACCCGCGGACAGCGAAGCAGGCCAATGACGCACATCACCCCGCGGACCGTTATAGTGTCCTCGGTCATACACCTGAGAGCGCATTATGTGAGTCACAGTCTGACCACAGTCGAGAGGAGACGTTCGCGGTGACGAATGCTGTGGCGCAGGGCGCCGGAACCACCAAGAGGCCGTCGTACTGGTCCATCATCAAGAAGAACTTCTCCAGCACGGTGGTCGACGCGATCCGCACGATCGGCCGGAACGTCCGGATGCTCATCCTGACGCTGGTAGCACTCGTCACCGACACGGTGCGCGGTCGCCTACAGTGGAAGGAGACGCTCAACCAGGTCTGGTACATGATCGGCGTCACCACGTTCCCGGGCATCCTCATCGCGATCCCGTTCGGCATCGTCATCGCGATCCAGGTGGGCAACATCATCGGCCAGCTCGGCGCCGACTCGCTCCAGGGCGCCGCCGGCGGCATCGCCGTCATCTCGCAGGGTGCACCGATCGCCGTGGGCCTGCTGCTCGCCGGCGCCGGCGCATCGGCCATCGCCGCGGATCTCGGTGCCCGCACCATCCGCGAGGAGACCGACGCTATGCGCGTGATGGGCATCAACCCCATCAACCGGCTCGTCGTGCCCCGACTGCTCGCGGCGTGGATCGTCGCCCCGCTGCTGAGCATCCTGGTCATCACCGTCGGCACGGTCGCCGGGTACCTCGTCGCCGTGGGCGCACAGGGCGTCACCCCCGGAGCCTACTGGCTGTCGTTCGGCTCCTTCGCGCATCCGATCGACGTGTGGATCTCGATCGGCAAGTCACTGGTCTTCGGCACCGTCATCGCCCTCATCGGCTGCCAGCGCGGCCTCGAGGCCCGGGGCGGTTCCCGCGGCGTCGCCGACGCCGTGAACGCGACGGTCGTCCTCTCGTTCGTCGTCATCTTCGCGTTGAACCTGCTCATCACGCAGATCACAACCATGTTCTTCCCGATGCAGGTGGGCTGACCCATGACCCACCTCCCCCTGGGCCCGTCCCACTTCCACCCCGACGCAAGTGGGCTGACCATGCGCCACGGCTTCGTCGAATCGTCCGCACCCCACCCTGAACAGGTGAGCTGAATCATGGCAACCGTCTACCGCCCTCGGGGCACACGCTGGTTCTTCAATCTGTTCGGAGCCTCCGGCTCGGCCTGGAGCGCCTTCGACACGATCGGCCACGTCTTCTCGTTCATCGCGGAGGTCGTCCGGACCATCCCGCACGCGATCAAGCACTACCGGTCGCAGATCATGTACATCCTCACCGATATCACCTGGGGCCGTGGCGCCCTCGTGGTCGGTGGCGGCACCGCACCGGTGCTCGCCGTGCTCGGCATCACCGTCGGCGGCATCGTCGCCGTGCAGGGTTTCGCGATCCTCAACATGCTCGGCATGGGTCCCCTGACCGCCGTCATCGCGAGTTTCGCGAACACCCGTGAGTTCGCCCCGATGCTGGCGGGCGTCGGCTTCGCCGCGCAGGCCGGCTGCCGTATGACGGCCGAGATCGGCGCCATGCGCATCAACGAGGAGATCGACGCCCTCGAGTCGCTCGGCCTGCGCTCGGTGTCGTTCGTCGTGACCACCCGCGTCATCGCGGGCCTGATCGCCGTCGTGCCGGTCTACCTGATCACGCTGATCCTGTCGTGGGCGTCCTGCGCCTGGGTGGTCAAATCGGTGTACGGCATGCCCTCGGGTACGTACGACCACTACTTCAACCAGTTCGTGAGCGCCTCGGACATCACCTTCTCGGTGATCAAGGTCGCCGTGTTCCTGACCGCGGTCATCATCATCCACTGCTATCAGGGCTTCTTCGCCTCCGGTGGCGGAGGGTGTGGGTACCGCGTCGGGCCGGGCCATTCGAGCCAGCCTCGTGGCCGTCGTCGCCCTCAACCTCATCATGACGATCGTGCTGTGGGGCGTCACCGCTCCCGTCTACTTCAAGGGGTAACCAATGGGAGTCGTCTCCGTACCAGGCATGTCGATCGACCGATCGGTGCTCCGGCGCCGCGGTCTGATCATCGTCGCCGTGATCGTCGTGGCCGTCCTCGTCGGTTGGCTCATCAAGAGCCTCCTGCCCAAGGATGAGTTCTCGTTCACGATCCGCTCTCCCATCGTCGCCGCCGGCGTGAAGGACGGCGCGCCCGTCCGGATCAAGGCGTTCAGGTGGGCGAGGTGACCGGGATCCAGGCTCTCGGTAACGGCCAGCAAGGCGTGACGGTCACGATGAAGACCGCCGACGGCAAATCGCTGACCAACAACGTCGAGGCCGCCTACTCGGCCGGCAACCTGTTCGGCATCACCGAGGTCATCCTGACCCCGCACGACGGTGGCGGCACGCTCCAGGACGGCGCCAAGATCTCGCCGACCAAGCCGGTCACCGACAACACCGTGTCGAACATGATCGCCACCATCGGCGACGTCAACCGGGACGCATTGCGGCCGCACATGAGCCAGATCCTGCTCAACTTCGACGCGTCGTCGAAGGCCATGCTGCCGCTCTTCACCGCGCTCGGCAACGTCGCCCAGGCCGTCCAGGACACCCAGCGCCTGTCGACCTCGCAGACCTTCCCGATCATCACGCAGTCGATCGAGAACGCCGATGCCGCGGTCTCCGCGGTCATCCCCGCGATCAAAGCGCTGTACGACTACGGGCCGGTCCACGACAAGGGCTGGACGACCCGCGGTGCGGCCACCATGGACGCGATCACGAACGAGCGCGACAGCCTGACCGCCGCGCTCCAGAAGATCCTGGACCCGAAGGCACTGGCCGGCCTCAAGACCGCCACGCCAATGCTGGTCAACCTGATGCAGCCGCTGCTGACCGCGTTCCCGAACGGCAGCGCCACCGCCGTGGGCATCCAGCTCGGGCAGCTCATGGACAACGTGCGCAAGGCCATGCCGAACACCCCGAACGGCCCGGTACTGAACCTGCGACTGTCGGTGGACTACCCCGCTATCGGGGCCATGCTGCCGCCTGCACCGACGTTCGAGTACATTCCGCCGAAGCCGGGCGAGACCAAGCCGGCACCGGCCGCGGGCGCCTCGTCGTCGGCGAAGCCGAGCACCCCGACCACGAAGCCAGGGAGCTGAACACCATGAAAGCCATGAAGACGACCATTCTCAAGATCGTGGTGTTCGCCGCGATCATGATCACGATGCTCGTACTGGTGATGCAGGCGCTGACTCGTCCGCCGGGGGGCGACCTGGAGACCTACCACGCGAAGTTCAAGGACGTGTCCGGCCTCAAGGTCGGCGACGACGTCCGCATGCTGGGCGTCCAGGTCGGCAAGGTGACGGACATCGAGGTCGAGCAGTCCTCAGACCACCGCATGTCGAACGCGGCGGTGTCGTTCACCCTCCAGAACGACCGCAAGGTGCGCACGGACGACGTCCTCGCCATCCGGTACCAGAACCTCACCGGCTCGCGCTTCCTCGAGGTACAGAAGAACGCGAAGAGCACCGGCACCGCGGTCAAGCCAGGGGGGACCATCGACGAGAAGTACACCCGGCCGTCGTTCGACATCACCACGGTGTTCGTCGGGCTCAAGCCCGTCCTCTCCACGCTCAACTCGGACGACATCAACCACCTGTCGCAGTCGGTGCTCGCCGTGATCCAGGGCAACGGGGAGGGCCTCGGCCCGCTGCTCGACTCGCTGGACAAGCTGATGGACGTGAGCAACGACCGCCAGCGCGTGCTGACTCAGCTCATCACGAACCTCGGCTCGGTCTCCGAGTCCATCGGCGGGGCCTCCCCGGCCTGACCAAGGTGCTCCAGCAGCTCGACCTGTTCGCCCGCACGCTGGCCAGCAACGTCGACTCGATGCGCGACTGGTCGGACAACACGTCCGGCGTCGTCACCCGCACCAACGCTCTGCTGGCCGCCCTGGGCCTCACCCCGAACGAGAACCCGCCGCTCGACGCGATCGTTGCGAACGCGATGCCGATCGCCGAGCAACTGGTGAACGCGATCGCGACGCTCCCGGGGATCGTGCAGCTCCTCAATGAGGGCACCAAGCCGCAGGCGAACGGTGCGGTGTCGCTGACGTGTAAGAACGGGCAAGCCCAGCTTCCCGGCATGATGAACCTGTTCGTCGCAGGCCAGAAGGTGACGGTGTGCAACAAATGAAACTCTTCGACCGTCCAATGCCGACGGCGGTGCAGGACCGCCGTTACCAGCTGAACTGGGGTATCGTCGGCGCGCTCATCGCCGTCGTGATCCTCGGGATCTGCGGTTACATCTTCGTGTTCCAGCCGGGCACCAAGGTGTACTCCGCCGACTTCAAGGAGGCCCAGGCGATCCGGTCCGGCGTCGACGTCCGCGTCGCGGGCATCAGCGTGGGCTCGGTGTCCGATGTCGAGCTGCTCGACGACCGGGTGCGCGTGAAGTTCCGCGTCGACAACGAGATCTTCCTCGGTGACGCCACCACGGCCTCGATGAAGATGCTCACCACGGTCGGCGGCTACTACATGGCCCTGACCCCCATGGGCACCAAGGATCTGGGCGACAAGCCGATCCCCGGAGCGCGTGACGATGCCGTACAGCCTCCTGGAGACGTTCCAGCAGGCCACGCCGAAGGTCGAGAAGATCCAGTCGACCCCCATCCGGCAGTCGATGGCCCAGTTGAACGAGGCCCTCGAGGACCAGCCCGAGTCGATCCGTAAGACGGTCACCACCTTCAACAAGATGTTCGACAACATCCTGCGCCAGCAGGACCAGGCGGGCGAGTTCGTCAAGGTGATGGGTGAGTACTCGACCACGGTCAACCAGAACGGCGACCTTCTGCTCTCGCTCATGCGCAACATGTCGATGTTCTTCGCGGCGGCCGAGGTGAACCTGTCCGGATTCCAGGCGTACCTGAGCGGGCTCACCGAGCTCACCGCTCGGCTCGAGCCGGTGCTCAACGTCTACCTGAACAACATCGACCCCCTCGCCAGCCGCTTCGACGCGCTGGTCGCCAAGGCCCGCGAGATCGTCAAGCAGGCCGAGCCCGCGATCGCGAACGCCAAGGAGATGCTCGCAGGGCTGCAGAAGACGATCGCGCCGGACGGCACGATCCAGCTGAACCAATCCGAGAAGACCTTCCTCGCCACCAACGTCTGCATTCCGAGCCCGGGGTGACCTGCTGATGCGTAAGTTCCTCGCTTCCCGCGGAGCGATGTCCGCGTTCGTCGTCATCGTGGCCGTGACACTGGTTCTCGGCGGCGTGGCCTTCAAGGGGCTGACGACGAAGACCACCGCGTACTGCGCCGAGCTCGACAACTCGATCGGTCTCTACACCGGCAGCAAGGTGGCCCAGTTCGGCTACCCGATCGGCGAGGTCACCAAGATCACGCCGAACGGCGCCACCACGCGCGTCGATTTCGACATCCCGGCCGATCGCAAGCTGCCGACCAACGTGGGCGTCGTCGCCATCGCCGACTCCCTCGTGGCCCAGCGTCGCCTTGAGATCCTGGAGACGTACAAGGGCGGGCCCAGCTGGTCGCCCGGCAAGTGCATCACCAACACCAAGACGCCGCTGTCGATCACGGAGTCCCTCCAGGCGGTGTCGAAGGTCGTCGACGACCTCACCACCGCCGGCGGCGACGCGGAGTTCCGCAAGGCGATGGCGTCCATCCCCGCGCTGAACAAGGCGACGACGGGCACGGGCCCCGAGATCTCCGCCCTGACCAACAAGCTCGGCGAGCTGATGCGCAACCCGGGCCCCGGCATGGGCGACGTCGCTGCCGTCCTCGACGCGTTCGCGCCGGCGTCCGACGGCCTGGTGCAGAACTGGGACGAGATGCGCGACTTCCTGACGACGTACGCCTTCCGCATCAAGAACGTCGGCGAGCCGTTGATGGACGTCGGTATCAACGCCTTCCCCAAGCTGGTCCCGCTCGTCCAGGTGCTGGCCAAGGTCTTCGACAAGTACGGCGCGTTCATCGCCCCGCTCCTCGAGATCACGGTCCCGATGACCACGGTGTTGGCGGCGACGACCAAGCAGTTCGGTGACCTGCTGAACATCTTGCCGCCGCTGATCAAGGCCTTCAACGTCAGCGTCGACAAGAAGACCCTGGCGACCAAGATCACCTACCGGCCGCCGTCAGCACTGGTGCCGTCGAAGAACCCCGCCCAGACCTGCAACAACCTGAACCGGTTCGCACCGGGCCAGTGCAAGGTCGCCGACGCGGGCCACGTCAACGTGGAGCTCATCTCCACAGTCCTGCGCGCGACGGGAGCGGCGTACTGATGCGCATTCGAATCAACAAACGGACCCTGCAGGTGGGTGTCGCCTCGATCGCGGCGACCACCATGCTGGCGGGCTGCGCGGGCACCTTCAACCCGTCGGCGATCCCCGCCCCGGACAGCCGGGCGGCGGCGACGGATACATCGTGCACCTGGACTTCACGAACGTGCTCAACCTGCCCGACCGGGCGCGTGTGGTGTACGACGGCGTCGTCTCCGGCCGGCTGCAGAAGGTGACGCTCAAGGACGACAAGGCCGTCGTCGACATCAAGATCCTCGACGGCGTCAAGGTTCCCAACACCGTCACCGCGACGCTGCAGCAGGACACCATCCTGGGCGACACCTACGTGGCCCTCAAGTCCACTCCCAACAAGCCCGGGACGCCCCTCAAGTCGGGCGACACGCTGCCGACGTCGCAGACGAAGCCGCCGACGCAGATCGAGGACATCCTCAGCGACCTCGCGAACTTCCTCGGCAGCGGCAGCCTCATGCAACTGCAGGACACGTTCAGCCGGATCAACAACAACCTTCCGGCCGACCCGCAGAAGCTCTCGGGCCTGGTCAAGACCGTGTCGCAGACGGTCGTCGACCTCGGTGAACAGAACGACAACGTGAGCCAGGCGATCACCTCGGTCGGCAACCTGGTCACCACCGTCAACGAGAACGATGCCGTATTGGTCGCGCTGCTCAAGCCGCAGGACGACTGGTTGGGTGACACGCTCTCGCTGACCACGGGCGCCATCAAGGTGCTCAGCCGCCTGTCGGACACCCTCTCCCCCCTCGTGTTCACCGCACCGCTGTTGGACACCTCGACCGCGGTGGTCGCCACCGTGATCAAGCCGCTCATGTTCCCCGGCTGGCCGAACATGAACGGCCGGCAGGCGAACCTCGCGAACCTTGAAGACCTGCTCAAGAACAAGATCCTTCCGTTCCTGACGAGCGGCGCCAAGGTCAACGTGAAGGAGATGGGCACGAACGGCGGAGTGCCCACCGCCGAGGCCGCCCGGCAGGCGGTCAACAACCTTCGGATGGTGGGAGCAGTTCCGTGAAAAAGAGCACCTTCTTCAGCCTTCTGACCTTCGCGCTGGTGATGGTCCTGGGGACCGCGTACATCGCGCTCTCCGTGGTGCAGTGGCGTCCGCTGACCGACTACCGCCAGGTCACGATGAAGCTCGACGACGCGAACCAGTTGCTCACCGGGTCGCCCGTCCTGGTGCGCGGCGTCAAGATCGGCGACATCCAGTCGATCGGCCGCGCCGACGGCAAGGTCGTGGTGAAGTTCCGCTACGACTCGAAGTACAAGATCCCCGCGGACTCGAAGCTGCGCATCGAGCAGCTGTCGGCCGTGAGCGAGCCGTACGTCGACTTCCGCCCGGACAGCCTCGACGGCCCGTACCTGGCCGACGGCTCGACGATCGACATCAACAAGGTCAAGCAGCCGCTGTCGCTGCCCGAGACCTTCAAGTTGATCTCGCAGCTGACGACCAACATCAACTCGACGGACCTCGGCGGCATCACCGAAACCCTGGCGGACGCCCTGAACAACACGCAGGGAGCGCTGCCGAACCTGTCGCAGGCCGGTAACCTGCTGGCCAGCACCATCACGGCCCGCATGCCCAACATCCGCCGCATGCTGGAGAACACGCAGAACTACCAGTCCGACATGAGCTGGCTGCCCGGCGCGATCTCCGAGTTCGGGCCCTCGACGCGGACCTTCGTGATGAAGGACATCGAGGTGCTCAAGGCACTGGACACCCTGATGAAGGGCATCGACGGCCCGAACATGCTGAAGAACACCGTCAACCCGAACCTGTTCAAGATCGCGCCCGACACCAGCAAGCTGCTGGCCAACCTGGGTCCGATCACGGAGCCGATGGTCCCCGTCGTCCAGGCCATGACGGACGTGCTGCCCCAGATCGACATGGGCGCGCTACTCTCGCAGGCGTTGAACACGTTCGGCTCCGACGGTGCCGCCAACCTCACGGTGGTCATCCCGCCCAAGAAGTAAGCGCGCCGCACGACCGACACACCACGACACGATTGGCAACGCGACAAGTGACTGATTCCACCCCGGACGACAAGAACCTCGCTGGCGAGGAAGCGGCGACCGAGGAGACCGTGCAGGACACCACTGAGGACACCACCGCCGACGAGGAGACGGCGCAGGTTCCGCTGAGCAAGAAGCCCGCCGCGAAGCGCCCTGCTCCCCGGTCGAGGACGACTCGGAGGACGCGGACTACGAGGAGGAGGCACCCGTCCGCCGGCGTCCCGCTCCCCGTCCTGCGGCGCGTAAGCCCGGCGGGTCCGCTGGTTCCGGCATGGCCGCGACGGCGACCACCGTGGTGGTCACCGTCGTGATCCTCGCGCTGCTGGCCACGTCGATCCTGTTCGGCGTGCTCTGGGGCATGAAGAAGAGCGAGCTCAGTGACGTGCAGGAGGCCGCGGCGAATCGGTCGCAGGCCGAGAAGGTGGCAGCGGAGTACGCCGCCGGCGCGTCGACCTTCGACTACCGCGACCTGACCCCTTGGCGCAGCGCGCTCACCAAGGGGGTGTCGCCGGAGCTGAAGACCAAGCTCGAGGCCACCGTCGGTGCGATGAACCAGTTGCTGCAGCCGCTGCAGTGGGTGTCGAAGGGCACCGTCATGGACGCGGTGGTCAACTCGGAGTCGGGGTCGATCTTCAAGGTCAACGCGTACGTCCGCGTCGAGGCCACCAATGTCCAGGCCGCGAGCGGCCGCGAGGTCGTCACCGTCTACAACGTGACGCTCGACAAGGACAAGGACTGGCAGATCACCGACGTGGGCGGCGTCGGCGGCGGCGTGCCCGCCACCACCGGCGGCGATCAGGCGCCCGCCCCCACCGCCGGGGAGACTCCTGCGGCACCCGCCCCCACGCCGGGCAACTGATCGGAGCGGAGAAGCGCCGAGTCCCCACCGGGGCTCGGCGTTTCTGCGTTTCTCGGGTAGCTCAGGCCAGCGATTCGGCGCTCAGGCCCAGGACCTCGGCAACGCGGGCGGTGCTCACGGCGCCCTCGCGCAGGACGCGCGGCTGCGGGCCGGACAGGTCGACGATGGTGGACGCCACCGCGTGCTCGGACGGACCGCCGTCGAGGTAGACCTCGACGGAATCACCCAGCTGGTCCCGCGCGTCGTCCATCGTGGCCGCCGGCGGCTTACCGGAGACGTTCGCACTCGACACCGCCATCGGCCCCACCTCGCGCAGCAGCTCGATCGCGACGGGGTGCAGCGGCATCCGCAGCATGACGGTGCCCCGGGTATCCCCCAGGTTCCAGGCCAGGCTGGACGCCTGCTCGACGACCAGCGACACCGCACCCGGCCAGAACGCGCGGGTCAGTTCCCGGGCGGCGTCGCTGACGCGGCTGACGAGACCGTCGATCGTGTTCCACGAGCCGACCAGCACGCCGACCGGCATGTCCGGCCCGCGATTCTTGGCGGCCAGCAGCGCTGCCACTGCGCGATTGTCGAAGGCGTCGCAGCCGATGCCGTAGAGCGTGTCCGTCGGCATGACCACGAGACGACCGCCCTTGAGCGCTGCGCGGGCCGCGCTGATGCCGGCGGCGCGGGAGTCCGGGTCGGTGCAGTCGTACGCGATACTCACGCGTCCATCCTGCCAGTCACGTAGCGGGGTCTCCCGGTGAGGTCCCGGTGCTGCTCCACGCCCGCGAACCCGGCCGCGGTCAGCAGCCCGGCCGCACCCGCGCCGTTCGCATCGTCGTGCTCGACGGCCACCGCTCCCCGTCGGCCAGCAGCCGCGCCGCGGCGCGCCAGTTCGCGGATCAGGTCCAGCCCGTCGGCGCCGGAGAACAGCGCGAGCGCCGGGTCGGCGGCCGCCTCCCGGTCGAGGTCGGCACCCTCCGGCACGTAGGGCGGGTTGCTCACCACCAGGTCGACGGTGCCGAGCAGCTCGGTCAGGCGGCCGGGCAGGCCCGGGTCTCTGACGTCGGCGGCGAGCACCGTCACCGTCCCCGCGAGGGTGGCCGCAGCGACGTTGCGCACCAGGTAGCCCAGGGCGGCCGGGTCACGTTCGACGAGCACGACACGCGCGTCCGGCACCGTCGCCGCCAGGTACAGGCCCAGCGCGCCGGATCCGGCGCACAGGTCCACGATGCCAGGGCCGGGAGCGGAGCGAGCGGGCCGCGTCCGATCAGAGCCCCGCCCCACCTGCCGGGCGGCCCAGACCGCCAGTAGCTCGGTCTCAGGACGCGGGACGAACACGCCGGGCCCCACGGCCAGCGTGAGCGGCCCGAAGTACGCGCGGCCCAGGATGTGCTGCAGGGGCTCCCGGGCCGCTCTGCGGGCGACCAGGGCCTCGTACGCGGCCTGCTGTGCCACACTGGCGTCGTCGGCGACGGGGATGCGCCCCCGGTCGATCCCGAGGGCCTCCGCGAGCAGGATCTCCGCGTCCACGCGCGCCGACGGGACGCCCGCGCCCGCGAGCCGGGCCGCCGCGGCCGCCGCGAGGTGCGTGGGCCGGGCGGTCACTCCGCCTCGAGCCGGGCCTGACGGTCCGCGGCCTGACGGGCGGAGGGGCTGGGGGACGTCACTCGGCCTCGAGCCGTGCTTGCCGGTCTGCCGCCTGGAGTGCGTCGAGCAAACCGTCCATCTCACCGTCGAGCACCTGGTCGAGGTTGTGCGCCTTGAAGCCGATGCGGTGGTCGGCGATGCGGTTCTCGGGGAAGTTGTAGGTGCGAATCCGCTCGGACCGGTCGACGGTGCGGATCTGTGCAGCCCTCGAGTCCGACGCGGCGGCCTCGGCCTCCTCCTCCTTCAGCGCCTGCAGGCGCGCGGCGAGCACCTGCATGGCGCGCGCCTTGTTCTGCAGCTGCGAGCGCTCGTTCTGGCAGGTCACGACGATGTTCGTGGGCAGGTGCGTGATGCGCACCGCGGAGTCGGTCGTGTTGACGCCCTGGCCGCCCTTGCCGGAGGACCGGTAGACGTCGATGCGCAGGTCCGACTCGTCGATCTGCACCTCCTCGACCTCGTCGGGCTCGGGGTAGACGAGCACGCCCGCCGCGGAGGTGTGGATGCGGCCCTGGCTCTCGGTGGCAGGAACGCGCTGCACGCGGTGCACGCCGCCCTCGAACTTCATCCGGGCCCACACCCCGTCGATGGTGCCGTCCGCGCCCGGCCCGCGGGACTTGATGGAGAACGTGGCGTCCTTGAACCCGCCCAGGTCGGAGTAGGTGGCGCCGAGGGTCTCGACCTTCCAGCCCCGCTGCTCGGCGTAGCGCAGGTACATGCGGGCCAGGTCGCCGGCGAAGAGGGCCGACTCCTCGCCGCCCTCGCCGGACTTCACCTCCAACACCACGTCGTCCGAGTCGTGCGGGTCGCGGGGCGCGAGCAGATCGGTCAGCTGCTGCTCGAGTGCCTCGATCTGCGCCGTCAGCGTCGTGACCTCCTCGGCGAACGACGCGTCATCGGCGGCCAGTTCCTGCGCGGCCGCACGGTCCTCGCGGGCGGTCTCCAGCTTGCGGTGCGTGGCCATGATCGGGGCCAGCTCGGCGAAGCGCTTGCCCACCCTGCGGGCCGCGGCGGCGTCGTTGTGCAGCGCCGGGTCGGACATCTGCTGTTCGAGACCGGAGTACTCGGCCAGGATGTCGTCGATCGCGGAGGGAGAGCCGGCGCTCATGTGGTGTCCTTCTTCCGATGGCTGTGCGGGGCCCGCAAAACGCGCCGACGCCCGGCCTGCGGAGCAGGACGGGCGTCGGACGGGCGGCTACTTCGAGTCGGCCGAGGCCTTGCTCGCGCGCCTGCCGTAGCGCTTCTCGAACCGGGCCACGCGGCCGCCGGTGTCGAGGATCTTCTGCTTGCCCGTGTAGAACGGGTGGCACTGCGAGCACACCTCGACGTTGATGCGGCCATCGGCCTTGGTGCTGTGCGTCTCGAACGTGTTGCCGCAACCGCACACGACGGTGGTGGCCACGTACTCGGGGTGGATCCCCTGCTTCATCTTGCCGTCCTTTTCGTTTCTGGTCGCCGGGTCGCCCCTGGCGTGCGCCAGGACCGTGAACCGGAACCCATACCGACGTTCCAGTATGCCAGAACGCACCGGCCGACGAGAAATTCCCGGCCCGGTGCGGGATCCGCCCGGGCGCGGTTTGGCCGATGACTGGCGCGCCCCAAGTCCGCCGGTGTTAGCTACCGTCTGTCAGATGTACGAGGCGGGAGAGACGACGTGAACCACTCAGGCAATGGGCCGGCCGGCACCGAGCCCCCGGGACCGTGATCGGCGGCTACGTGGTGGAGCGTCTGCTGGGTGCGGGCGGCATGGGCGCCGTGTACGCGGCGCGTCACCCGCGGCTACCCCGCGTGGACGCCCTCAAGGTCCTCCCCGCTGCGTTCTCCGGCGACCCGACCTACCGGGCGCGGTTCGAGCGCGAGGCCGACATGGCCGGCCGCCTCGACCACCCCAACATCGTCCCGGTCTACGACCGCGGCAACGACGACGGCCGGCTGTGGATGTCGATGAAGCTCATCCCCGGCCAGGACGCGTCCGGTCTGCTCGCGGCACACCCGCGGGGCCTCCCGGTCGACCAGGTGCTGACCATCGTCGACGCAGTCGCCGCCGCCCTCGACTACGCCCACTCCCAGGGCCTGTTGCACCGCGACGTCAAGCCGGGCAACATCCTCATCGACTCCGCCGGGCCGTCCTCGCGGATCATGCTCGGCGACTTCGGCATCGCCCGGCAGCAGCAGGACAACAGCGAGCTCACCACCGTCGGCATGGTCGTCGGCACCCTCGACTACGCCTCGCCGGAGCAGCTCGCGGGCGATCCCGTGGACGGCCGCAGCGATCAGTACAGCCTCGCCGGCACCACGATGCAACTGCTCACGGGCTCGAAGCCGTACGGCGCGAGCAGCGGCACCGCCGTGATCCGCGACCACCTGATGTCCCCACCGCCCGTCCCGTCGCGCCTGCGCCCCGATCTGCCGCCCGCGATCGACGCCGTCATCGCGCGTGCCATGGCCAAATCTCCGCAGCAGCGGTACGGCTCGTGCCGCGAATTCGCGCAGGCGCTGCGCGGCGCGGCGAGCCGGCCGGGCGGCGTATCGTCGACCACGCGGGTCCCGACGCCCCCACCCGTCCCGGCCCAGCGCCCCGCGACTCCCCCGCAGTTCGCGAGCGCACCGTCGCAGCCCTTCCCGCAGCCCGCCTCCGGACCGCAGGGCACGTGGCAGGGCGCCCCGATGGGCCTGTCCCAGCAGGGCCCGGCGCAGCGGGGCTCCGGCAGTAAGAGGGCCTGATCATCGGCGCCGTGGCGGCGGTCCTCGTGGTGGCCGTGGGCGCGGTCGCGGTGCTCCTGCTCAGTTCGGGGTCCGACGGTACGCGGACCACCGCCGCGCCCGTCAGCTCGTCCAGTGCACCCGTCTCGACGACGCCGGCGCAGCCCGTGAACAACACGTCCACGCTGCGCAACGGGTTCATCGACCCGTGCCTGATCAACGCCTCCGTGATCCAGACGCTCGGGATCAGCCCCCTCGCCGACGATCCCGGCCAACGCGCCGCCGACGGCGTGAAGTTCGCCTGCAAGGGCTCCGACTCGAAGGCCAGCAACGCCGACGTGAAGTTCGCGACCTTCGCGACGTCGACCGCCTGGGAGACCGGCGCCCCCGTCACCGTCGCAGGCTCGACGAAGTGGCGCAGCTTCACCGTGCCCAGCACCAACAAGAACCTGCCCGACTACTGCGTGACCGCATACAAGTCGCTGGCCAACGGCGTGCTGTACATCGGCATGCAGAAGGTGGGCGAGCGCGATTGCAACCGCGGCGCCGAGATCGCGGCCGCGATCACGGAGTACCTGCCGCAGTAGCAGCGCGAACGCGCAACGGCGCCCCACTCCGCTGGAGTGGGGCGCCGTTGTCTGTCACAGGCTCAGTCGTTGTCGGCGAACCCGCTGTTCTTCTGGACCGTCATCAGGAACTCGATGTTGTTCTTGGTCTTCTTGAGCTGGCTGATCAGCAGGTCGATCGCCTGCTGGCTGTCCAGCGCCGAGAGCAGCCGGCGCAACTTGTTCACCACGGCCGCCTCGTCGGGGGCCATGATGAGCTCGTCCTTGCGGGTGTTCGACGCCGCGACGTCGACGGCCGGGAAGACGCGCCGCTCGGAGATCTTGCGGTCCAGCTTCAGCTCGGCGTTGCCGGTGCCCTTGAACTCCTCGAAGATCACGGTGTCGCCGGTGGAGCCGGTCTCTACCAGCGCCGTCGCGATGATCGTGAGCGAGCCGCCGTTCTCGATGTTGCGCGCCGCGCCCAGGAACCGCTTCGGCGGGTACAGGGCCGTCGAGTCGATACCGCCCGAGAGGATACGACCCGACGCGGGGCTCGAGTTGTTGTACGCGCGGCCCAGACGGGTGATCGAGTCGAGCAGCACCACCACGTCCTTGCCGCCCTCGACCAGGCGCTTGGCCCGCTCGATGGCGAGCTCGGCGACCGAGGTGTGGTCCGACGGGGGCCGATCGAAGGTGGAGCTGATGACCTCGCCGCGCACGCTGCGCTGCATGTCGGTCACCTCTTCGGGCCGCTCGTCCACCAGCACCACCATGAGGTAGCACTCGGGGTTGTTGGTGGCGATCGCGTTGGCGATGTCCTGCAGCACCGTGGTCTTGCCGGCCTTCGGCGGGGCGGAGATCAGCGCGCGCTGGCCCTTGCCGATGGGCATGATCAGGTCGATCACGCGGGTGGTGAGGATGTTCTGCGCGGTCTCGAGGCGCAGCCGCTGGTTGGGGTACAGCGGCGTGAGCTTGTTGAACTCCGGCCGGTTCTTGGCCGCCTCGACGGGCTGGCCGTTCACCGAGTCCAGCCGGACCAGCGGGTTGAACTTCTGCCGGTTGTTCTGGTTACCGCGGCCGCCACCGCCGCCGGAGTTGCCGCCGCCGTCGTTCTCGCCGTCGCGGGGCATCTTCACCGCGCCCGTGATCGCGTCGCCGCGGCGGAGGCCGTTACGGCGGATCATGTTCATCGAGACGTAGACGTCGTTCGGCCCCGCGATGTAGCCCGACGTGCGCACGAACGCGTAGTTGTCGAGCACGTCGAGGATGCCGGCCACGGGCTGCAGGACATCGTCCTCGCCGACCTGCGGCTCACCGTCGTTCTGGCCCCGATCGCGGCCGCGGCGGCGCTCGCGGAAGCGGCGCCCGCGGCGCCCGGTGCCCTCACCGTCGTCGTCCGGGCCGTTGTTCTGGTTCCGGTTTCCCTGGCCCTGGTTGTTGCCCTGGTTGCGCTGGCGGTCGCCCTGCTGGCGGCCGTCGCCGTCCTGGTTCTGGTTGCGGCGCTGGTTCCGCTCGCGGCGCTGGCCCTGCTGTCCGCCCTCGGCGCGGGGTGCGTCGCCCTTCTGGGCGTCGCCCTTCTGGGCGTCGCCCTTCGCGTCCGACGGTGCCTGCCCGTCACGCCCGTCCGCCGCCTGCGCGTCGTTCCGGGCCTCGTTCCCGGCCTCGTCCCGCGGGGCGTCCTCCTTGGGGGCGTTCCGGGGCGCCTCGTTCTTGGGCGCCTCGTTCTTCGGCGCGTCGGCCTTGGGCGCCTCGATCTTCGGCGCGTCGTTCTTCGCGCGGTCGTTCTTCGCGCGGTCGTTCTGGGGCGCGTCGGCCTTCGGTGCGTCGGCCTTGGGGGCCTCGGCCGCCTTCGGCGCCTTGGCCGGCGTGCCGCCACCCTGCTGCGCGGTGATGGCGGCGATCAGATCGCCCTTGCGCAGGCCGGAGATCCCCTTGATCCCCAGCTCGCTCGCGATGCCGCGCAGCTCCGCCAGCACCATGCCGTTGAGGCCGGAGCGGCGACGCGCGTCCGCGCGCGCACTGCTGGCCGAGGCGGTGCCCGCCTCCGGGCCGGTGGTCAGTGACGTTTCGGTCACGGAGTTCCTTTCAATTCCCTACTCGCGCACTGCGAGGGTAGGGATCTACCGCGCTTCGCCGGCTGTCCTGCGGTGTTGCGCAGGGTTTTTCACGGGCGACGCACGAATGACGAAGGTGCTTGTTGCGCTTCGGCTGCCGGGCCCCGCGTTTCCGGCGGGGGCACAGATGTCTCGGCCTGATGTGGAGACCGGCGCGCCAACACGTCCGAGGCTGGTTGCTGGGCGTGGAATGGCTGTGTGCCGAAGTAGCGTCCGCGCATTCGTCGGACACGTCTGCCATGATAGCGCGGGCGTGGACGCCCGGCAATCACCGCCCCCGTACGAATGCGAACGCGTCCCCGCGCCCGCACCGCGGCCGGGGCGGACGGAGGCCTGTCGCCGGTTCAGATCCGGGCGACCCCGTCGGCGATGGGCAACTCGCGCACCGTGAACCCAGCCTCGACGGCGGCGTCCGCGAGCCGGGGCGCGAGCGGCTGCGGCGTCAGTGCCAGGACAGTGGGGCCGGCACCCGAGATCGCTGCGGCCACGCCGGCCGCCCGCAGCCGCTCGACCAGGGCGAACGACTGCTTCATCGAGGCCGCCCGGTACCGCTGGTGCAGCCGGTCCTCGGTGGCGTCGAGCAGCAGATCCGGGTGCGCGGTGAGCGCGAGCACCATGAGCGCGGCGCGCGAGGCGTTGAAAGCGGCGTCGGCGTGCGGCACGAGCCGGGGCAACATGCCGCGCGTCACCGAGGTCGAGGACTGCACGTCGGGCACGAAAGCGTAGGCACGGACGTCTGGGTGCACGTCCACGCGCCGCGCTCCGTAGTGCAGGGGCGCCGACGGTGCCGCGCTCGCCGCCGCGTGATCGCGGTAGCCCGCCACGTCGGGCACCGGGACGGCGGGCACCGTCCACGAGACCACCGCACCGCCGAGAACGCTGGCCGACGCGTTGTCCGGGTGACCCTCGAACTCCGAGGCCAGCTGGACCATCTCGTCGGAGGTCAGCGCCCGGGGGGCTCCGGCGTCGGCGGCCAGCGCCGCGGCCGCGGCGATCCCCGCGACGGCGGCGGCCGCGGACGACCCGAGGCCCCGCGAGTGCGGGATGCGGTTCACACAGGTCAGGCGCAGCCCGGGCGCAGCAACGCCCAGGTGGGCGAGGGTGCGACGGAGCGCGACCACCACGAGGTGCCGGTCGTCGTCGGGCACCTCGTCGGCGCCCTCGCCGGACACGACGATCTCGAGAGCACCGTCGGGGATCGTCTCGACGGTGACGTCGTCATACAGACCGAGGGCAAGCCCGAGCGTGTCGAAGCCGGGGCCGAGGTTGGCGCTCGACGCCGGGACTGTGACGGTGACCGTCAGGCCGGCGGGCAGGGCGAACGGGGCGGTGGCAGCGATGGTCACGGGTGCGGCTACTCCGTCAGTCCCATGGCCGCGGCGACCGCGACCGGATCGATGCCGACGCGGGCGATCTCGGGCAGGCTGCTGAGGGCGGTGTCGGGGTCCTTGAGGCCGTTGCCGGTCACGGTGCAGACGACGGTGGAGCCCTTCTCGATCCAGCCGTCCGCCGTCGCGGCGAGCAGGCCCGCCACGGACGCGGCGGACGCGGGCTCGACGAACACGCCCTCGGTCTTCGCGACCAGGCGGTACGCCTCGAGCAGCTTCTCGTCGGTCGCGGCGCGGAACTGGCCGTTCGACTCGTCCTTGGCGGCGACGGCCTGGTTCCAGGAGGCGGGGCTGCCGATGCGGATGGCGGTGGCGATGGTCTCGGGGTCCTTGACCGGGGCGCCGTTGACCAGCGGCGCAGCGCCGGCGGCCTGCACGCCGAGCATCCGCGGGCGCGATCCGCTGATCCCGTCGGCGAAGTACTCGCTGTAGCCGCGCCAGTAGGCGGTGATGTTGCCGGCGTTGCCGACGGGGAGCGCGTGCACGTCGGGCGCCTTGCCGAGCGCGTCGACGATCTCGAAGGCCGCGGTCTTCTGGCCCTCGATGCGCACCGGGTTCACCGAGTTGACCAGGGCGATCGTGTCGAAGGTGGCGGTGGTCTTGCGGGCCAGTTCGAGGCAGTCGTCGAAGTTGCCGTCGACCTCGATGATCCGCGCGCCGTACATGACGGCCTGGGCCAACTTGCCCATCGCGATCTTGCCCGCGGGCACCAGCACGGCGCACTCGATCCCGGCGATGGCGGCGTACGCGGCGGCCGACGCGGACGTGTTGCCGGTGGACGCGCACAGCACGCCCTTCTTGCCGGTGGCCTTCGCCTCGGTGACGGCCATGGTCATGCCGCGGTCCTTGAAGGAGCCGGTGGGGTTGAGCCCCTCGACCTTGAGGTGCACGTCGCACCCGGTGAGCTCGGAGAGCGCCTTCGCGGGCAGCAGCGGGGTCGCGCCCTCGCGCAGGGTGACGGGCGCCCAGCCCGGCTCCCACGTGTCGCACACGGGCAGACGGTGCCGGTACGCCTCGATCAGGCCGGGCCAGGGCTGGTGCACGGGGGTGCTAGTCATTGGTTCCCTCCAGACGGAGCACGGAGGACACGGCGGTCACCACGTCCAGGTTCTTCAGGGCCTCGACGGTGTCCGACAGGGCCGCGTCGGGCGCCCGGTGCGTGAGGATCACCAGGCGCGCGCCCCGCTCGGGGGTGTCGGCCTGCTGCCGGACGGTGCTGATCGACACGTTGCGCGCGGAGAACTCGTTCGCGACGGCGCTGAGCACGCCCGGGCGGTCCGCGACCTCCATCGCCACGTAGTACCGGGTGAGCACCTCGCCGATCGGCGCGATCGGCAGCTTCGCGTACGCCGAGTCGCGCGGGCCGCGGCCGGAGACGACCTTGTTGCGGGCCGCGGCGACCAGGTCGCCCATCACCGCGGAGGCAGTGGGCGCGCCGCCGGCCCCGGCCCCGTAGAACATCAGACGGCCCGCGTTCTCGGCCTCCACGAACACGGCGTTGTACGCGCCGTCGACGCTGGCGAGCGGGTGTTTGAACGGCACCAGCGCCGGGTACACGCGGGCCGAGACCCGCTGCGCGCCCTGGGCATCGGTGAACTTCTCGCAGATCGCGAGCAGTTTGATGGTGCAGTCGAAGGCCCTGGCCGCCTCGATGTCCGCGGCGGTGACGCCGGTGATGCCCTCGCGGTGGACGTCGGCGGCCTTGACCCGGGTATGGAAGGCGATCGACGCGAGGATCGCGGCCTTGCTCGCGGCGTCGTAGCCCTCGACGTCGGCGGTCGGGTCGGCTTCGGCGTAGCCCAGGCGGCCGGCCTCGGCGAGCACCGTCTCGTAGGCCTCCCCCTTCTCCGCCATGTTGGAGAGGATGAAGTTGGTGGTGCCGTTGACGATTCCGGCCACCAGCTCCACGCTGTCGCCCGCGAGGGACTGCTGCAGCGGGCGGATCACAGGAATCGCGCCGGCCACGGCGGCCTCGAAGTACAGGTCGGCGCGGGCCTTGTTGGCGGCGTCGGCGAGTTGGCCGGTGTACTCGGCGAGCAGCGCCTTGTTGGCGGTGACCACCGACTTGCCGGCCTTGAACGCGCTGAGCATCAGCGAGCGCGTGGGCTCGATGCCGCCCATCACCTCGACCACGATGTCGACGTCGTCGCGGCCGACGAGGGCCTCCGCGTCGTCGGTCAGCAGGCTCTTCTTCAGCCCGAGCGCCTTGAGGCCGCGGTCCTTCTCGGTGTCGCGCACCGCGATCCCGCGGATGACGAGGTCCGCGCCCACCCGGGCGGCGAGATCGTCCGCGTTCTCCACCAGGATCCGCGCCACCTCGGCGCCCACGGTGCCCATGCCGAGAAGGGCGACGCCCAGTTCCTTCTGCTGCGGCGAATCGGTCATCAGAGCACCTCCAGGCTCACCAGGTCGTCCACGGTCTCCCGGCGCAGGATCAGCCGCGCCGCGCCGTCTCGCACCGCCACCACAGCCGGTCGCGGCTGCATGTTGTAGCGGCTGGACATCGAATAGCAGTACGCCCCCGTGGCGGCGACGGCCAGCAGGTCGCCCTCCGCCAGATCGCCGGGGGTGTCGGTATCGCGGACCACGACGTCGCCGGTCTCGCAATGCTTTCCGACGATGCGCGACCGCACCGGCGCCCCCTGCGGGTCGCCGCTCGCGACCACCGCGGTGTACTCCGCGCCGTACAGGGCGGTGCGGATGTTGTCGCTCATTCCGCCGTCCACGGAGACGTAGCGCCGGAAGCCCTGCGCCGCAACATCCTCCGAGTCCACGACGACGTCCTTGATCGTGCCCACTTCGTACAGCGTGATCCCGGGCGGGCCCGCGATGGCACGGCCGGGCTCGACGGCCAGGTGCGGTGTCGCCAGTCCCAGTGCGGCGGACTCGGTCTCCACGATGTGCCGCAGCTTCGCCGCGAGGTCCGCGACCGGCGGCGGGTCGTCGTGGGCGGTGTACGAGATCCCCAGCCCGCCACCGAGGTCGATGGTGCTCAGCTGCGCGGTCTTCTCCGCACCGAAGCGCGCGACCACGTCGCGCAGCAACTCCAGCACGCGGCGGGCGGCGATCTCGAAGCCGTCGACGTCGAATATCTGCGAGCCGATGTGGCTGTGCAGGCCCACCAGGCGCAGGTTGTCGGCGGCGAAGACGGCGGCGACCGCCTTCATCGCCGGGGAATCGGAGCCGGCTCCGCCGGATTCACGGCCCGCCGTGGCGGCCAGGGAGAAGCCGAACTTCTGGTCCTCATGCGCGGTCGAGATGAACTCGTGGGTGTGCGCCTCGACGCCCGGCGTGAGCCGGATCAGCACCTCCTGCACCGCGTTCCGCTCCCCCGCGACGGCATCCAGCCGGGCGATCTCCGACAGCGAGTCCACCACGACGTGGCCGACGCCGGACGCGACGGCGTAGTCCAGCTCGGCGACGGACTTGTTGTTGCCGTGCAGCGCGATCCGCTCCGCGGGGAAGCCCGCACGCAGCGCCATGGCGAGCTCGCCGCCGCTGCACACGTCCAGGTTCAGCCCCTCCTCGCGGACCCAGCGGGCGATCTCCATGGACAGGAACGCCTTCGATGCGTAGTGCACCGCGGCGCCGTCGCCGAAGGCCTCCCGCATGCCGCGGCAGCGGGCGCGGAAGTCGTCCTCGTCGATCACGAGCAGCGGCGTGCCGAACTCGGCCGCCAGGGCGTTCGCGGACACACCGGCGACGGACAGCGCACCGTCGGGCTCCCGGCGCGCGTGGGCGGGCCAGACGGCCCGGTCCAATTCACTCACGAGTGGTGGCCTCTCACATCCGGTCGGGTGCCGAAACACCCACGAGCGCCAAGCCGTTCGCGAGCACCTGGCGGGTGGCGGCGCACAGCGCCACGCGGGCGCGGTGCAGGTCGGTCGGCTCCTCGTCGCCCAGCGGCAGCACGCGGCACTCGCCGTAGAAGCGGTGGTACGCGCCGGCGAGGTCCTCGAGGTAACGCGCGATGCGGTGCGGCTCACGCAGATTCGCGGCGCCCGCGGCCACCGCGGGGAACTCGCCCAGGGTGCGCACGAGGTCGCCCTCGCGCGGGTTGTCCAGCAGCCCCAGGTGTTCCGTCGACGCCTCGATACCGAGCTCGGCCGCACTGCGCGCGATGGCCGAGAGCCGCGCGTGCGCGTACTGCACGTAGTAGACGGGGTTCTCGTTGCTGGCCTGCGCCAGGAGGTCCAGGTCGAGGTCGATGGAAGTGTCCACCGAGCTGCGCACCAGCGAGTACCGCGCGGCGTCCACGCCCACGGCCTCGACGAGATCGTCGAGGGTGATGACGGTGCCGGCGCGCTTGCTCATCCGGACGGGCTTGCCGTCCTTGACGAGGTTCACCAGCTGGCCGATGAGCACCTCGATCCGCGCCGGGTCGTAGCCGAGCGCCGCGGCGGCGGCCTTGAGCCGGCCGATGTAGCCGTGGTGGTCGGCGCCCAGCATGTAGATCGCGAGGGTGAAGCCGCGGTCGAACTTGTGCTTGATGTAGGCGATGTCGCCCGCGATGTAGGCGGCGTTGCCGTCGGACTTGATGACGACGCGGTCCTTGTCATCGCCGTAATCGGTCGCCTTGAGCCACCAGGCGCCGTCCTGCTCGTACAGGTTGCCGTTCGCCTTGAGCTGCTCGACGCTGCTCTCGACCAGGCCCGAGCTGAACATCTCGTCCTCGTGCGTGAACACGGCGAAGTCGGTGCCGAACTCGTGCAGGGTGCGCTTGATGTGCGCGAACATGAGCTCGACGCCGTCGGCGCGGAAGGCCTCGATCCGGTCGGCCTCGGGAAGGTCGAGGATGCCCGGCCGGCCGCCCACGACGGTGGCGGCGATCTCGCCGATGTAATCGCCGGCGTAGCCGTCCTCCGGGGTCGGCTGGTTGCGCGCGGCGGCGTCCAGGGAGCGCGCGAAGCGGTCGATCTGCGCGCCGTGGTCGTTGAAGTAGTACTCGCGGGTGACCTCGGCGCCCTGCGCCTCGAGCACGCGGCCCAGGCTGTCGCCCACGGCGGCCCAGCGCGCACCGCCCAGGTGGACGGGACCCGTCGGGTTGGCGGAGACGAACTCGAGGTTGATCAGGGCGCCGTCGAGCGCCTTCCCGTGCCCGAACGCGCCGGCCTGCTCGAGGATGCTCGCGACGAGCCGGTTCTGCGCGTCCGCGGCGAGGCGGATGTTGAGGAAACCCGGACCGGCGACGGTGGCCTCGGCGACCCCGACGGCGTCGCCGAGCGCCTCGGCGAGCCAGGTCGCGAGGTCGCGGGGGTTGACGCCGGCCTTCTTGGCGACCTGCATCGCGACGTTGGTCGCGTAGTCGCCGTGCTCGGGATTGCGCGGTCGCTCGACGGTGACGCGCTCGGGCAGCACCGACACGTCGAGGCCGCGCTCGGTGAGCACGGTGGTCGCGGTGGCGTGCAGGAGTTCCGAAAGGTCAGCGGGAGTCACCGGTCCATCCTAGGGTGCCCCTGACCGCCCGGTTTCCGCCGGGGCGCTCGGATGCGCTAACCTAGCTGAGCCCTGCGCCCCCGTAGCTCAGGGGATAGAGCGTTCGCCTCCGGAGCGAAAGGCCGCAGGTTCGAATCCTGCCGGGGGCACGATCATGACGCGACGGCCCCGCCACCGAGGATCTCGGTAGCGGGGCCGTCGTCGTGCGGGCTCAGTGCTCGTCGTAGTGGTCACCGTGCGGCGCGTGCCGGTGGCCGTCGTGGATGTAGTCGACGTGGTCGTCGTGCTGGACGGCCTCGTGGCCGCAGCCCTCGCCGTGGACGTGGTCGGAGTGCTCGTGGATCTCGTGGTCGCTCATACCCGGGACGCTACCGACGGACCGGATACATAGCAATATTTGCATATTCATGCATCGGCGGTCGCTCGCGGTCCGCAGGCCACGGGTGATGAGATGGCCCCGTGACAGATCCGCTCCCCCAGGTCGCCCGGGTCCGCTCGCTGCTGTTCGCCGACGGTGCGCCCGTCTGGCGCTGGTCGGCCGGCCTGCGCGCCGCGGCTGCGGCCGGGATCCCCGGCGCGACCCTGGTCGCGGCGGGCCACGCGGGCTCCGCGCTGTTCGCCACCTTCGGCGCCTTCGCCGTCCTCTACGGCGAGGGCCGCGCGTACCGGGTGCGCGCCCAGGTCGTGGCAACGGCGGGCGTCGCCCTCCTGACCGGCGTCGTCGCGGGCGCGATTCTCGGCACCGTCGTCCCGCCGGGCACGACCCTGATGATGGCGGTCGCCGTCGCGGTGGTCACGGTGCCGGCGGTCCTCGCTGTCTTCGTCGTCGACGCGCTGCGCCTCGGCCCGCCCGGCGCCCTGTTCTTCGCACTGGTCGGTTCGGGCGCGCTCATGGCGGTGGAGGCCGGGGCCGATCCGGTGCTCCTCGTCGTGGCGGCGGCGCTCGGCGCCGCCACCTCGGTCGTCGTCACGATGGCGGGCGCGCTCCGCGACCCGTCCGGGCCGCAACACGAAGCCACGGGACGCGCCCTGCGCGCGGTGTCCGGCTACCTCGAGTCCGACGGTCCGCCGTCGGCCGAGCGCCGGCATGCCGCGGGTTCCGCACTGGTCGGGGCCTGGGCGGTGCTGGACGACGCGCGGTCAGCCACCCGCCCCGCCGACTCGAGGCTGCTCGCCGACCTGCGGGCGGCGAACCGCCGCTTCGCCGCCGCGAGCGACGATTCCGTCGACACCGAGAGCGACCCCTCCCGTGGCGTCACGACCGCACGACTACGGCCGAGCATCGCGCACCGCCTGCGCCGCTCGGTGCACCCGGCCGCGCACGCGGCGATCACCGCGGCGCGCGTCGGGATCGCATGTGCAATCGCCGGCGCGGTGAGCATCGCGTTCGGATTCGAGCGGCCGCAGTGGGCGGCGATCAGCGCGCTCGTGGTGTTGCAGACCGGCACCGACAGGGTGCACGGCACGGTGCGTGCGCTGCACCGCTTCCTCGGCACCGCGGTCGGGCTGGTGCTGTTCGCTGGCCTGCACGCACTGGCACCCACCGGTTACGCGCTCGTCGCCCTGATCTGCGTGCTGCAGTTCTGCATCGAGATCCTGATCGTGCGCAACTACGCCGCGGCGGTCGTCGCCATCACCCCGGTGGCGCTCCTGGCGAGCGGCGCCGCCGCCACCGGCGCCGCCGCGGTGGACGCGATGCGCGAACGGCTGCTCGAGACCGTGGTCGGGGTGCTCGTCGCACTGGTGGTGATGTTCCTGACGTTCCCGAAGGCGCACCGTCGGACCTTCACGTGGACGGAGGCCCGGATGACCCGCGCCGCGCACGAACTCGTCGCGGCCGCGACGGCGGCGCCCGTCGGTACCGCCCTTCCCCGCGCCGCGGCGCGCGACCTGCACTTCGAGATCGAGGGTTGCGTACGCGCGGGCATCGACTCGGCCCACAACGACCCCGAGTGGACCGCCGAGCGGTGGGCGCGGCGCGCCGAACTCGTGCATCGCGGCTACGACCTGGCGGTGCGGTTCTGGACCAGCCCGCCGGACCGGCCGCTCAACTCCGACTGACCACGCCGATCATCGGCACGCCGCGGCCGGCGCCGTACAGGCCCCGATAGATCGACGCGTACAGCTGGGCGATCGCGGCGATGGCGAACAACACACCTTCGGCGATCACGAACCCGATGTAGCTCGGATAGGGCTTCGCCATGTCGTGCATCCACGCCTCGGGGCCGAGGAACGCCGCGTGCACCAGCAGCACGGCGGAGGTCGCGACGAGAGTCGCCCGAGCGGCGGCCGCGAGCTCCACCGCGTTGACGGCCGCGATCAGCGCGATCAGCGCCACGGCCGCGCCGAAGGCGACGAATCGCAGGGCCTGGATCTGATAGTCCTCGGGCACTGAGACCCGCCCGACCTTCGCCGCGAGATGGACGCCGTTCAACGTGACCCGAATCTGCCACAGCAGCGCGAACGCGATGATCGGCAACACGAACGCCGACACCGCGACCACCATCGGGGTCAGCCACGCCAGCGCGACGGGGCGCCGTTCCTCATTCATGAATCGAATGCTATCGCATATTCGCGATCATGCATGATGGTCGCAGTGGCTCAGCCCCGCTTGCGGGAGATCTCCAGGCCGCCGTTGCCGGGCACCGTCACCGACGTGAACGGACCGTCGGGGTCGCGAACGAACCCGAGGTACTCTCGGTACGCCGTCGCGGCGCCGACCACGTTGTCGCACACCACGAGCGCGCCCGGCCGCAGGTGCGGCGTCACGAGTTCGAGGGCCGGGAGGGCCATCGGCGTCCAGATGTCGACGAGCATGAAGTCGATGGGCCCGTCGAGGTCGCGCAGCGTCTCGCGCAGGTCGCCCTCGCGGATCTCCACGTAGTCGCCGACACCGGCCTCCCGCAGATTGCGGAGCGCGCGCTGCACCTTGGCCGGCTCGTGCTCCGTGCCGATGACGACGCCCCGCTCGCCGTTGCCGGCCTCGCCCTCCGCGAGGTTGTCTCGGACCGCGGCGGCGAGGTAGATCGTGGAGACGCCGAAGGACGTGCCCGCCTCCACGATCCGGGTCGCGCCGATGGAGCGGGCCAGCATGTGGATCAGCGCCGCCTTCGCCGGTGCGATCGCCACGAGCTTGTCGGCGACGAACCGCTTCCCCTCCTCCCCCTGGGTGAAGTCGATCGTCCGCTCACGCAGCAGGGACACCGCCATCCGCCGCCCGATTGCGGGAACGCTCCCGATGATCTGCTTCTTACTCTGCGCGTGCAGCCGGTTCGCGACGGCGGCGGCGAGCGGGTCCAGCGGTGACGGCGCGAGCTTGTCCATCCCCCGACGGTACCGATATTAGGCTCACCTAACAAGACCTGGTGCGGAGGCGCAACGAGGGCCGAGGGTCCGCCGGCGTGCGCGCATCAGGCACCTCGGCGATCGAACCTCGCGAACACCGACGGCGCGCCCCGCCGGAAGACTTCCACCATCACGATCGCCAGCCCGCCGAAGGCGAAGCCGGTGCCCACCGCCGCCGGATCGCTGATGTCGAGGAAGAACTTCTCCTGCGCCAGCGGAATCGAGAACAGCACCACGTAGAACGCGACCGAGCCCCCGACGAGCAGGAGCTTCCACCACGTGTACGGCCGCGCCACGATGCCGAGCACCCACAGCGAGCCGACGAGGAGGGTGATCAGCGCGGCCGTCGACGCCTGGATCTGCTCCGGGCTCAACGTGGTCGCCTTCGCGCCGATCGACGCTCCGGACCCGCCCGGGTTCACCACGAGGTAGCACAGGAACGTCGCCAGGCCGATCCCCACGCCCGACGGTGCCGCCAGCCGCAGGACGCGCGCGACGAACCCCGTCTTGGCCCGCTCGTTGTTGGGTGCCAAGGACATCACGAACGCCGGAATTCCGATGGTGAACCACGCGGCGATCGTCACGTGGATCGGCTGGAACGGATACGAGATCGGCGCGAAACCGAAGACCTTGGCGCCCAGGCCCGCCAGGCCCACGAGCCAGGCGAGCAGGACCGCGTAGACGGTCTTGGTGAGGAACAGGTTCGCGACGCGCTCGATGTTGCCGATCACGCGGCGCCCCTCCCCCACCACGTACGGGAGGGTGGCGAACCTGTTGTCCAGCAGCACGATCTGCGCGACGGATCGCGCGGCGGAGCTGCCCGACCCCATCGCGACGCCGATGTCCGAGTCCTTGAGCGCGAGCACGTCGTTCACGCCGTCGCCCGTCATGGCGACGGTGTCGCCGCGAGACTGCAGCGCCTTGACCATGGCCCGCTTCTGATCCGGACGCACGCGGCCGAAGGTCACGTTGTCGGTGACCGCGGCGCCGAGCTCGTCGTTGTCCGAGGGCAGCTTCCGCGCGTCCACGGACGAGTCCGGCGACCCGAGCCCCAGCGAATGTGCCACGGCGCCGACGGAGACCGCGTTGTCGCCGGAGATCACCTTGACGGCGACGCCCTGCGAGTCGAAGTAATCGAGCGTGCCCTGCGCGTCGGGCCGCACCCGCTGCTCGAGCGCGATCAACGCGCGGGGCACCAGGTTCCCGGGCGCCTCCAGTCCGTCGACCTCGGTGTCCACCGGGACGTCCGTCGACGCGACGAGCAGCACTCGCAGGCCCGTCGACCCGAGCTCGGTGGCGCGCCGGGCGCCGTCGGACTCGGGATCGAGGAGGACGTCGGCGGCGCCGAGGATCCAGTTCCCCTGCGGCGCGGCACCGTCGGCGAGCGAGATCCCGGACCATTTCTTCGCGGAGCTGAACGGCGCCACGGCCGCGGCGCGCCACGACGGCGCGTCCGGGTACGCCTCCGCGATCGCCTGCACGCTGGCGTTGGGGCGCGGGTCGAGGGCGGCGACGGCCGCGAGCGCGCGCTCGATGTCGCCCCGGTCACCGTCGAGCACGTCCAGCACGGACAGCCGCATGCCGTTCTCGGTGAGCGTGCCGGTCTTGTCGGCGCACACCACGTTCACGCGGGCCAGCCCCTCGATCGCGGGCAGCTCCTGCACGAGGCACTTTCGCTGCCCCAGCCGCACGACGCCGACGGCGAAGGCGATCGAGGTCATCAGCACGAGCCCCTCGGGCACCATCGGGACCAGGGCGGCGACCATGCCCAGGATCGCCTGGTTCAGCTCCTGCTTCGAGATCACCAGCTGGTTGAAGACGGTGAGGACGCCGGCCGGGACCAGCAGCCAGGTGATCACCTGGAGAATCTTGTTGATGCCCGAGCGCAGCTCGGAGTCGACGAGGGTGAACTTGCTGGCCTCGTCGGCGAGCTGCGCGGCGTAGGCGTCCGCGCCGACCTTGGTGGCGCGGTACGCGCCCGAACCGGAGACCACGAAGCTGCCGGAGAAGATCTCGTCGCCCAGCTGCTTGTCGACGGGATCGGCCTCGCCGGTGAGCAGTGACTCGTCGACCTCGAGGGCCTCGAACTCGATCGTCTCGCCGTCGACGACGATCTGGTCGCCGGGGCCGATCTCGATGACGTCGTCGAGCACGACCTCGGACTGCGCGACCTCCGCCGAGGCACCGTCGCGCCGCACCACGGGGCGTGCCTGCCCGACGATCGCGAGCGAGTCCAACGTCTTCTTCGCGCGGAGCTCCTGAATGATGCCGATGCCCGAGTTGAAGATGATGAGCAGGCCGAACGCGCCGTTGATGATCGAGCCGGTGAACAGCACGAGCAGGAACAGCACGCCCAGCATCGCATTGATACGGGTGAACACGTTGGCGCGGATGATGTCCCACGCGCTGCGCCCGGACCGATCGGGCAGGGTGTTCACCCGGCCGTCGGCCACGCGCTCCGCCACCTGCGCGCCGGTGAGGCCGGACGCGGGCAGGCCGGACGTCGTGTCGGGGGCAGCAGTCATGCACGCGAGTGTAATGAGGCGGACCCGCGCTGCGCGGGCGGTGAGGCGGGCGACACGCTGGGGCCGGCCTGTCGTCGTGCTCACCGTGCTGGGCGTCCGGGCGCGCCGTACTCTTCCCCCATGGCCGAATTCACCGTCACCCGATCCACCGCGATCGCCGCCCCTGCCGAGACGGTGTTCGGGCTGATCGACGACTTCCACGAGTGGCGGCACTGGTCGCCGTGGGAGGGACTCGACCCCCGCCTGCACCGCGAGTACACCGGCCCGGCCGAAGGCCCCGGCGCGACCTACGCGTGGCGCGGGAACCGCAAGGCGGGCGCCGGGCGCATGACGATCTCCGACTCGGTCCCGCCGCGATCCGTGGACGTGGACCTCGAGTTCCACAAGCCGATGGCCGCGAACAACCACGTGCGTTTCGACATCGAACCCGACGGCGACTCCGTCCGGGTCACCTGGACGATGACCGGCGTGACCACGGGCCTGTTCGCGCTGATCGGGAGGATCGTGCCGGTGGACAAGTTCGCCGGCAAGGACTTCGAGAAGGGCCTCGCCGCCCTGAAGGCCCGCGCCGAGAACCGGTGACCGGTCCGGTCGTCGGTGCCGGCGTGGAAAACCGGCAAAACAGGTGACCGCGGCGGGCCGAGCGGAGAAGATGTAGCCCAGATTCCGCACGCCCGCCGAGGAGAGCCCATGCCTGCACGCCCCGCCGTCGACCTCGGATCCTGGATCGCGCGCCGCGCCGCGGTGAGCGGGGACCGCCCCGCCGTCACCTACGGTGACGCGACGTGGAGCTACCGCGAGTTCGCCGACCGGGTGGACCGGCTCGCGGCCGAGCTGGTGGCCGGCGGTGTGGGCACGGGCGACCGCGTGGGGTACGTGGGCTTCAACCACCCCGACTTCCTCACCACGATGTTCGCCGCCTCTCGCGCGGGCGCCGTCTTCGTGCCGCTGAACTTCCGCCTGACCTCGGCGGAGCTGGAGTACATCCTCACCGACGCAGGCGTACACACCCTGGTCGCCGACGCGGACCGCGCGGCAGTCGTCGAGCCGGTACGGGCCTCGTCGGGGATCACGCGGGCGATCGCACTCGAGGCGGTGGACGGCTGGGAGCAGCTCGACGCACTCCTCGCCGCGCGCGAGCCGATCGCGGAACCGCAGTCGCCCGCCGAGGACGACCTCGCCCTCATCATGTACACCTCGGGCACCACGGGCCGCCCGAAGGGGGCCATGCTCACGCACGGAAACATGTTCTGGAACAACATGAACGCGCTGCTGAGCCTCGACACGATGTCGACGGACATCAGCCTCGTCGCGGCGCCGATGTTCCACATCGGCGGCCTCAACGTGACCACGCTGATCACCCTGCAGAAGGGCGGGCAGCTGGTGATCCTGCCCGCCTTCGATCCCACCGCCGCGCTGCAGCTCATCGAGAAGCACCGGGTGACCACCATGTTCGGCGTGCCGGCGATGTTCCTGTTCATGAGCCAGGTCCCGGCCTTCGAGACCGCCGACCTCTCCAGCGTCCGCCAGTTCACCTGCGGCGGCGCGCCGGTCCCCGAGCCGCTCATCGCCCTCTACAACGGCCGCAGCATCCCTTTCTGCCAGGGCTACGGGCTCACTGAGACCGCGCCGCTCGCCCTCGTCATGGATGTCTACGACACCGCGCGCAAGATCGGCGCCGCCGGCCACCACGTCCTGCCGCTGTCGGAGGTCGCGCTCCTCGGGCCCGACGGTGCGCCGGTCCCCGCCGGGGAGCGCGGCGAGGTCTGCGTGCGCGGCCCGCAGGTCACGCCCGGCTACTGGCAGAACTCCGACGCCACCGGCGCCGCGATCGACGCCGACGGCTGGTTCCACACCGGCGATGTCGGAGAGCAGGACGAGGACGGCTACGTCACCGTGGTCGACCGGGTGAAGGACATGGTGATCTCCGGCGGCGAGAACGTCTACCCCGCCGAGGTCGAGTCCGTGCTGTATCGGCACCCGTCGATCGCAGAGGTCGCGATCATCGGTACGCCGCACGAGAAGTGGGGCGAGGCCGTGACCGCGATCGTCGCACTCAAGCCCGAGACCTCGCTCACGCTGGACGAGGTCCGTGACTTCGCGAAGGGCTCTCTCGCGCCGTACAAGCTGCCGCTGGCCCTGCACATCGTGGACGCCCTCCCCCGCAACCCCGCCGGCAAGGTGCTCAAGTTCAAGCTGCGCGAGCAGGTCTGATCAGGCCTACGCCCGCCGGGAACGGCGCGATCCGACTGCCGGAGCGGATCGAAGAGCGGGACCTACCGCCCGTCGCCCGGCGGTCGCCGGTCGTCGGGCATCTGCCCCGGCGCCCCCGCGCCCTGCTGTCCGTAGGGGCCCTGCTGTCCGTAGGGGCCCTGCGGGTACCGCGGGGCGGCGGCTGCTTCGACTTGGCCACTGCTGCGACGATCAACACCACCGCGGCGGCTACAGCACCCAGCACGACGACGGCGACGAGCAGGACGAAGATCGGCGCGTGCATGAGACCCATGCCCTCAGCCTGCCACGATGCCCAGCCGTCCGCAGGGCGATACTGCCGCCCGCCGCGGCCGGATCGCGTGAGTTCCGGTCTAACCGAACGACACCTCAGTGACGCCGTCACGGCCGCGGAGGGCGTCGAACCGGCCGGGGACGCAGCTGAACACGATCACCTGCGCGCCACGGCCGGCCTCGACCAGCGCGTCGGCCATCGCGCCGAGGCGCGCCGGGTCGCTGTGGCCGAGAGCGTCGTCGAAGATGACGGGCGCGCCGTCGGCACCGTCGACCAGGCGGGCGCAGGCGAGCCTGCTGAGCACGCCCAGCTGCTCCTGTGCGCCGCCGGACAGCGATTCGAAGGGCACCGTGACCCCGCCGACGGTGCGCGAGACAATGGTCAGGTCGTCGCCCACGGTAATGGTGAGCGGGTCACCGAAGACGGTGCGGCCCAGCTCCTCCAGCGCCCGCTGATACGGGGCCTGCACGCGGGCGCGGCGGGCGTCACGGTGGGCCGTGAGGGTGTCGTGCAGCAGGGCCGCGGCGCGGGCCCGCTCCTCCACCGACGCCAGGGCCCGGGTGGCGTGGACGAGCTCCGTCTCGGCCGCGTCGAGCCGGTCGCGGCGGCCGTCGGCCTGATACACGGCGAGCTCGGTCTCGAGGCGCAGGATCTGCTCGCGGGCCTCGCGCTCCGCCTTCGCCGCCGCGTCGGCGTGGGCGCGGGCCGCGGCGAGGCGGGCCGCGAATCCCGCGACGTCGGCGTCCCGGGCCGCCGACTCGTGCGCGGCCAGTTCGGATGCGGCGGCAGCAGCAGCGGCGACTGCGGCATCGGCGGCCGCACCCAGCGCCTCGTCCGCGGCCACCGCGCGGTCACGTTCCAACTCCGCCGTGAGCTCCGACGCCCGGAGGTCGAAGTCCTGCAACCGATCCGCCGCCGACCGCGCCGCCGCTTCCGCCCGGTGCAGCTCCTGCTGCTTCTGGCCCAGTTGCTCGCGGGTCTGCTTCTCCTCGGCCCTCGACGCGACCTCGGCCTGGGTGGCCTCCATGAGCCCCTGCTTGGCCGCCTCGGGATCCACCGCGAGCAGGTCCGGGTCGACCGCGGCCTCGAGCGCCACGATCCGCTCGGCCGATTCGTCCGCCAGCGCGCGCAGCTCGGCGACGGTGTGTTCGCCCAGCGCGTGCGCCAGGGCGATCCGGGCCTCCTGCAGCTCGATCTCGATCGCCTCGCGCGCCTCGTGCAGCTCGCGTGCCTCCGCCGGGTCCGCCGCACCGGCGTCGCGACACGCGGCGAGCACCGCGGCGTGCGCGGCCTTGACCTCCGCGGCGGCGTCGGCGCTCTCGCCGCGCTGCACGACCTCGATGCGCACGGCACCCGGCACCTCGACGACGGTGCCGTTGCCCGCGATCACCTCGACCGGCTCCTCACCGATGTTGCGGCCGTCGACGAGCACATCGGAGAATCCCAGACGCTCGAGCGTGAGCGTGGCGGCCAGCGCCGAGAACCGCGCCTGCGCCTTCTCGTGGCGCTGCTCGGCGATCACGATGGCCTGCAGCACGCGGCGGTCAAGAGGGTTGGCGGCCAGCCGGTTCCGCGCATCCTCCACGTCCTTACCGAGGAGCTGCGCCTGGTCGATCCGCTTGAGGATCCGCTCGTAGGTCACGGACTCCCGCGCGTAGTCGACCGCGTACTGCGCCTGCGCCTTCCGCTCGCGCCGGTCCGCCGCTACCGCGGAAAGCTCGTGCACGGTGGTCTCGAGCCACGATGCCTCCGCTGTGAGCACCTCCCGGTCGGCCAGCGCCCGATCGCGCAGCACGCGCACCTGTGCCGCCCGTTCGGCCGCCTTGGCCTGCTGCGCGACGAGCCGCCGCCGCCGGTTGGCCGCGTCCCCCGCCCGCTGCTCGCGCAGGGTGGCCGAGTCGAGTACGGCGCGCGCGTGCGCGACCTGTGTCTCGAGGCGGTTCACCCGGTCCTGGTCGGCGCTCATCGCCGCGAGCGCAGCGGCGGCCGCGGACCGTCGCTCCTGCAGGCCGGACAGGAGGGTGGACGCCGCCTCGTGCCGCTCGACGACCTCGTCCACCTCGCGCAGCGCCGCCTCCGCGGCCTCGAACGCCACGCGGGCCGTGGCCTCGCGTGCGCGGGCGGCCGACAGCTCGCCCGTCGGGCGGCCCGTGGGCGTGAAGTACCGCGCACGCTCGGCGAAGACGGCCTCGGCGAGCCGTTCGGCACCCGGCTCGTCGTCGCCCGCTCCGCCGGATGCGGAGTCCAGCGCCGTGGCGAACGCCGCGCTGTCGCGGAGCGAGGGCTGCTCCGGCCCCGGCCCCTGCAACACCGTGAGAGCCTTGAGCAGGTCACCGTCGACGAACCGCGCCATCTGCTCCGCGACCCACGCCTCCGCGCTGCCGCCGGTGAGCTGCTGCGGGGCGGGCTCGAGCACCGTCAGGGTGGTGCCGGGCCGGCGGTGGTACTGCTTGGCGTACACGAAGCGGTACGGCCCCACCGTGAGCTCGGCCTCCACGTACGGGCCGGCGTCCCGATGCGCCGGGCACACCGCCTCGACCCGCTGCGACCTGGACGTGGCCTTCACGTCCAGCAGCAGTTGGAGGGCCTCGACCATCGACGACTTGCCGGCCTCGTTCGGCCCGTGCAGCAGCGTGACGCCGGTCTCGGAGAAGGCGATCTCCCGCTCCACGACGCCGCGGAAATCCCTGACCGCCAAGCGGTGCAGCCTCATTCGCCCACCTCCTGGCGGGTGAGGCGGTAGAGCAGCGCGAGCGCGCCCGCGGCGTCCGCGGCGCGCTCCGCCCCGCTCCGGGCGACGCCGAGCAGTTCCTCGGCGGCACCGGCGGCCGGGCCGGTGAGTTCCAGCGATTCCAGCTCCACCTCGCCCGGCAGTACCGCGAGATCCGTCTTGCGCTCCCACAGCTCGACCGCCGCGAACCGCGCCCGCAGCGCCTCGAGCTCGTCGTCCAGCGCGGCTTTCGCGCCGAGCCCGACTGTGCCCGTGAACCCCACCTTGACCACGGTGCGGTCCTTGTCCGGCAGGGCCGACAGCGCGGCGACCGCGGCCGCCACGTCCGCCTCCGAGGACAGGGGGAACTCCCGCGAGGCGAACCGCCACGTACCGACGCGCTCCGCGGTCACCTCGGGTGCGCCCGACTCGGGGACCTCGACCACGAGCACCGAACCGGACCCGTGCTCCTTGTGGTCGAAGGCGGTGACCTCCGGTGCGCCGGAGTACCAGACCCCCTCGGCGACCTCGGTGACCGAGTGCCGGTCGCCGAGGGCGACGTAGCGCAGTTCGCCCGCGGCGATCCGCTGCGACAGCGCGGCCACGTCGATCAGGCGCTGGTCCTGCGCGCCGACGGGCAGGGTGCCGCCGTGGCCGACGGCGATGCGGACCACGCCCGCGGCGGGCGGTGCAGCCGCGGCGACGGCCTCGGTGAGCGGATCGCCCGCGGGATGCTTGGAGAACCACGGCGCCGCGAGCAGCTCGACGCCCGGACGCACCTCGTGCACGCCGGGCGCGTCCAGCACGACCACGTTGGCCGGGCGGTGCCGGGCGAACACCTCGGACGTGTAGATCGAGGCGGCGTCCAGCGGGTCGTGATTGCCGGGCAGCAGGTAGACGGGACGATCGATCGCGGCGATCCGGTCAAGACTGCGCGCGATGACCGCGGGCGCGAGGCGGTTGTCCTCGAACACGTCGCCACAGACCACCACGAACTCGGCCTCGTGACACGCGGCGACGGCACCGAGCCGCGAAATCGCGTCGAGTCGCGCGTCGGTGAACCGGGCCTGCGCGTCCGCATCGAGAAAGTGCCGGGTCATCCCCAGCTGCCAGTCCGCCGTGTGCAGAAATCGCATGCCCGTCACCCCCTCGTAGGTCGCCCCTCAGGGTAGTGACCCCCACCGACAGGTTCGGTCACCGACGCGGCCCCGCCGCGTCAGAGCGGGTCGCGGAGGCGGTCGTAGAGCTCGGCCAGCTCGTCCTGCGCCTCGGCGACGTCGGCGGGCTTCGTCCCGGTGCGGCGCAGCGCCGTGCGCAGCAGCGCGGGGTCGAGCAGGGTCATCGCGTCGATCGGGGACGGCTCCGGCAGCGGCGGCAGGTCGTAGCCCTCCCCGTAGAAGGCCGCGGCCCCCGCGTCCCAGGCGTCGGGATCCCAGCCCTCGCGGGCACCGTCGGCCTCCGGGGTCGACGGTGCGGGCCCTTCCCGCTCGGACGTGCTGACGCGCGCCAGCAGCCCCGCGAGCGGGACGCCGGCGAAGTCGAGGATCAGCGACGGGTCGGCGTCGGCGGCGGCGCAGAACTCGTAGGTGACGGCGAGGGCGTGCACGCACGCGCCGGAGTCGTCGGGGCACGCGCAGTCGACGATCACGTCGGACGCGGTCTCGGGCAGCACCAGCTCGCCCAGCGTGCGTCCCAGCTCGCCGCGCGTCACGCCGAGCAGCTCCGCGGCCGCGCCCTGCGCCACCAGCAGGGAGACCACCGCGGCCGCGTCGCCGGGCACCCGCGACAGCGCGACGCCGAACGGGTCGAGCTGGCTGCCCTGGACCGTCGCGGTGATCGACGCCGGCACCACGGCGAGCGAGTACACCTGGTGCTCCTGGTAGAGGCGCCGCGCGTACTGGACCTTGCGCCGCTCGGTGACCTCCTCGCGCTGCTGGATCAGGCGCCGGCCGAACCACGTCGCGCCCATCGGCCGCGCGGTGTCACGCGCCTTTCGCGCCATCTAGACCACCGCCTCGTCCCGCAGGGCGACCAGCTCGTACAGCTCGTCGTTGTTCAGCTCCGTCAGCCAGGCCTCGCCCGTCTGCACCGTCATCGATGAGAGCTCCCTCTTGGCGGCGATCACCCCGTCGATCCGCTCCTCGAGCGTGCCCGCGCAGACGAACTTGCGGACCTGCACCGCGCGGGTCTGGCCGATGCGGAAGGCGCGGTCGGTGGCCTGGTTCTCGACGGCCGGGTTCCACCAACGGTCCACGTGGATCACGTGATTCGCGGCGGTGAGGTTGAGCCCGGTGCCGCCCGACTGCACCGTCGCGACCAGGGCGGGGGCGCCGTCGCCGGACTGGAACCGGGCGACCAATGCGTCACGCTCGGCGCGCGGCACCCCGCCGTCGAGCACGGGCACCTCCGCGCCGAGCAGCCCGGTGAGCCAGGGCTGGAGCATCCGCGCGAACTCGGCGTACTGGGTGAAGACGAGCGCACGCTCGCCCTCGTCGGCGACGGTGGTGAGGATGTCGGCGAGCAGCTCGACCTTGCCCGAGCGGTGCTGCCCGCGGCGCAGCAGCGGCGAACCGTCGCCGAGGTAGTGCGCGGGGTGGTTGCAGATCTGCTTGAGCCGGGTCAGCGAGGCCAGCACGAGACCGCGGCGGCCCATGCCCTGCGATTCGCGGAGCTCCTCCACCAGCCGGTTCAGGGTGGCCTGATAGAGCCCCGCCTGCTCGGGCGTGAGCGAGGCGCGCACCGTGAACTCGGCCTTCTCGGGCAGCTCCGGGGCGATGGCCGGGTCGGTCTTCTCGCGCCGCAGGATGAACGGCGAGGTCAGGGTGTTGAGCCGGCGCACGGCAGCCTGGTCCTGTTCGCGCTCGATCGGCAGCGCGAACCGATTGCGGAACGTGCGGGCCGAGCCGAGCAGGCCGGGATTGACCAGATCGATGACGGCGCGCAGGTCCTCGAGCCGGTTCTCCACCGGCGTGCCGGTGAGGGCGACCCGATGCGCGGCCGGGATGGACCGCAGCGCCTTCGCGGCCGCGGTGTTGACGTTCTTGACGTGCTGCGCCTCGTCGACCACGACGCGGCCCCAGTGGTGACCGGCGAGCAGCTCCCGGTCGCGGGCGGCGAGCGCGAAGGTGGTGAGCACGACGTCCGAGGCCGCCGCGACCCGACCGAACTCCTCACCGGTCGGCCGGTCCGTGCCGTGGTGCACGTGCACCCGCAGGCCCGGGGCGAAGCGCTGCGCCTCCGCGACCCAGTTGCCGACCACCGACATCGGGCAGACCAGCAGCGTGGGCCGGACCGACTCCCCGCCTCACGCTCGTGGCAGAGCAGCGCGAGCACCTGGATCGTCTTGCCCAGCCCCATGTCGTCGGCGAGGACGGCACCGATGCCGCTGTGCCACAGCGTGACCAGCCACTCGAGCCCGCGCAGCTGGTAGTCGCGCAGCTGGGCCTTCAGCGTCGACGGTGCCGTCACCTCCGCCGGGGCGATGGTGCCGCCGCGGTAGACCGAGTCGAGCCAGCCGAGGCCGTCGACGGCGGCGAGCGGGGCCGGCAGGGCCGCGGGATCGGCGATCATGCCGAGCAGGTCGCTCAGGTCCGTGCCGGACTCGGCGGCGGAGCGTTGCTCGGCGACGAACCGCGCGGCCTGCGCCAGCGTCCGGCGATCCGCGCGCACCCACTTCCCGCGGACCTCGACCAGCCCCGACGCCGCGTTCGCCAGGGTGGCCAACTCGCTCCCGGTGAGAACGGTATCGCCGACCGCGAGCTGCCACGCGAACTCCTTGATCTCGGCGAGGCCGGCCTGCACCGTGAGCGCCGTGCGGCCGGGCTGCTCCCGCCCGACGAGCCGCAGCGCGGGGCGCACCGTCGCGATCGACGCGGGCAGCAGCACCTCGTAGCCGGCCTTCGTCAGCCCGGGCGCGCCCTCGAGGAACAGCGCCTCCGCCTCCTCCGTGGTGAGCAGGAAGTCCAGCGACGAATCGTCCTGGGCGACCCGCTTGAGCGGCGGATACACCGCGAGGGCCCGGGCCAGCTCGCCCGCCAGGTCGTCCAGGTCGACGGGGCTCATCCGGCCCGGGTCGGCGCGCACGGGCGCCGCGCCGGGGACGCGGCGGCACACCTCGAGCCGCCACGGCGTCCCGCCCGGCGTGCTCCGCGGCGCCAGGGGTTCTCGCCCGGGCCACGGCCGTCCGGCTCCACGAGCCGCAGCACCAGCAGGGTCTCGGCGGAGCGGACGCTGCCCGCCCATTCGGTCCACGCGGCGGCGGCCCCGGCGTCGGCGACGGCGCGGGCCGGAAGGGGCTCGCCGTCGACGAGGGCGCGCAGCGAGGGCGCCGCCACCCAGGACCACGGCCCGTCGCCGAGCCGCCGCCGGGCGTACCCGTCCGTGAGCTCCGCGGCCATGTCGAGGATCGCGGCGAGGTCCCCGTCCGGCGCAGCACCGGCGGCATCGCGGCCGCGGCCGTCTGTCCCCAGGTGCGCCACTGCACCGACTCGACGGGCGCCCAGCGCACGATCCACTCGCCGTCGTCGCCGCGCAGCGCCGGGCTCACGGCCCCGGCGGCGACGAACCGCTCGACGGACTTCGCGACCCAACGCAGGTACCGCAGGTCGCCGGCACCGTCGGACGGGGCGAGGGCGTCGAGCAGGGCGGCGGCGCGCTCCGGCCCCAACGTGAGGGCGGGCGCGACGAGGCGGCCCTGCGGCCCGGCGAACGTGACCGAGCGCCGGGGGCGGCGGTCGCCGAGGACCTCGGCGACGGGCCCGGGCAGGGCCGCGAGATCGGGCTCGGCGGTGGGCTCGCCGAGATCGTCGGTGAACCACAGCGCGAGTCCGAGGCCCGGGCGCCACAGCCCGTGCGCGGCGGCCTGGGGACGGGGCACGACTACTCCGGGACGGAGCGGTAGGCCTCATGCCGGTGGCGCAGACGGTGCCGCAGGTGCGCGTCCACCGTCGGCCACTCGTGCCGGAGGATCGAGAAGAGCACCGCGTCCTGCAGGGCCCCGTTGCGGTACCGCTTGTAACTGCGCAGGACCCCGTCCTGCTTCGCGCCGAGCCGGGCGATGGCCTCGCGCGACTGCGTGTTGACCCACTGCGTGCGCAGCCCGATGCACTCGCAGCCGAGCACCTCGAAGGCGTGCCGGAGCAGCAGCAGCTTGGACTCGGCGTTGGTGCCGGTGCCGTGCGCGGAGGCACGGTTCCAGGTGTAGCCGATCTCCATCCGCGGGACCGTCGCGTCGATGTCGTAGTAGGTGGTCATGCCGAGCACGCGGCCCGCGACGTCGATCGCGGTGAAGGGGATCATCCCGCCCTTCTCCTGCAGTTCCAGGCGGCGGTCGATCTCGGCGCGCAGGCCCGAGGGCGCGGGCACCGACGTGTACCAGCGGTCCCACAGCTGCCCGTCCTCGAGCGCTTCGAGCAGGCCGTCGTGCTGGTCGTGCGCCAGCGGCACGAGCGTGACCAGGTGGCCCGTCAGGGTGACGGGCTCCAGCGGGGTGAGGAACGCCATGGCTCGCAGGCTACTGCGGGGCACCGACGAGCAGGCGCTCCAGCGCGGCGCGGATCCCGTCGGGGACGCCCGCGGGGCGCCGCGTCTCCCGGTCGACGAAGACGTGGACGAACCAGCCCTCCGCGGCGGGCCGCGCCTCCGCACCGGGCGGGTCGCCGGCACCGTCGAACAGGGTGACGGCATAGGTGACGCTGGACCGGCCCAGCTTCGTGACCGCCAGCCCGGCGGTGACGGGCTCGGGGAAGGCCAGCGGGGCGTCGTAGCGGCAGTGAGATTCCACACACAGGCCGATCACGGGGCCGCCGTGGATGTCGAGGCCGCCCTCGCGGATGAGGAAGGTGTTGATCACCGTGTCGAAGAAGCTGTAGTAGACGACGTTGTTGACGTGCCCGTACACGTCGTTGTCCTTCCAGCGCGTGGGGATGACCAGGGTGTACGGCTGCTCGTCGATGCTCGGCACGGTCTCCGACGGTACGCGGGCGGGGTGCGGTCCGGTGCGCCGGTCGGGAACTTTCCGGGGGTCGTCGGGGGTTAGATGGGGTGAAAGGTCACCAGGATCGCTTCCGACGGAGGACACCATGGCGAACAAGCCCGCGCGCATCCAGCCCGATCAGCCCGGCGTCCCCGCCGTCCAGCACGACGGCGGCGGCGTCCTCGGGTCCGTCATCGACCGAACGTCGCGCCTGCAGGCGCCCGCGGTCGCCAGGTACGTCGCGAGCCTGCGCGCCGATCACCCGGACGAGGCGCCGGCGCAGATCATCGCGCGGTTGGAGAAGCGCTACCTGCTCGCGGTCACCGGCAGCGGCGCTGCGGTGGGCGCGGCGGCGGCCGTTCCCGGTGTCGGCACGGTCACCGCGATGGGCGCAGTGGGCGCCGAGACGGTGGTGTTCATGGAGGCGTCGGCACTGTACGCGCTGGCGGTCGCGGAGGTCTACGGCATCCCGATCGACGACCGGGACCTGCGGCGGGCCCTCGTACTGACCGCAGTACTCGGCGACGCCGGGCTCGGCGCGCTGCGCGCCACCGTCGGGGCGAAGAACGCGACGCTGCTGAACCTGAAGAAGAACCCCACCTCGATCCCCGGGCTGGGGAACCTCAACAAGCAGCTGATGAAGATGTTCACCAAGCGGTTCCTGGCGAAGAAGTCGCCACTGGTGCTGGGCAAGCTGCTGCCCGCCGGCATCGGCCTCGTCGTCGGCGCCGGGGGGAACCGGGTTCTGGGCAAGGGCGTCATCCGCAACGCCCGCGAGGCGTTCGGACCGATCCCGGTTACCTGGCCCCAGCCGCAGCTTCGGGTGGTCGAGGGCACGGCCGCGAACGGCCCGGAGCTCACGGGCCCGCGAGCGCAGCCCGGTCCCGAGTGAACGTACCGGTGTAACGGGAGTAACCCGACACACATTTTCCGTGGTGGACTACCCTGGACCGCGCGGACTTGCGCCGTCTGTGATCCAGTGCGGTGCGCGCTAGATGTGACGATGATGAAGCGAGGCGAGGACCTGCCGTGAGCAGCAGTTCTGTATCGGATTTCGGCCAAAACGAGTGGCTGGTCGAGGAGATGTACGAGCGGTTCAAGGCCGACCCCAAGTCGGTCGACCCGAGCTGGCACGAATTCCTCTCGAACTACACCCCGGGCTCGGCGTCGGGCAACGGTGCGGCGCCGGCGAGCGCGGCGCAGGCGAGCGCGGCGTCCCCCGCCGCACCCGCCGCCGCCAAGACCGCAGCGCCTGCGGTGGCCAAGCCCAAGGCCGCGAAGACCGCCGACACCACGCTGACGCCGGCGCCGGCCACACCGGTGACCCCGGCACCGTCGTCGCCCGCGAAGCCGGCCCCCGCACCCAAGGCGCCCGCCCCGGCGGCCTTCCCAGCCGATGAGGAGCGCACGGTGCTCCGCGGCGCGGCGAACGCCGTGGTGAAGAACATGAACGCCAGCCGCGAGGTGCCGACCGCCACGTCGGTGCGCTCGATGCCGGTCAAGGTCATGTTCGACAACCGCGTGGTGATCAACAATCACCTCGCGCGCACGCGCGGCGGCAAGATCAGCTTCACCCACATCCTGGGTTACGCGCTGGTGCAGGGCGTCAAGGCGTTCCCGAACATGAACCGGCACTTCGCCGAGGTCGACGGCAAGCCGAACGCGGTGACTCCGCCGCACATCAACCTCGGCATCGCGATCGACCTGGTCGGCAAGAACGGCAGCCGCAGCCTCGTGGTCGCGGCCGTCAAGGAAGCCGAGACCATGGACTTCGGCCAGTTCGTGGCCGCCTACGAGGACATCGTGCGCCGCGCCCGCCAGGGCAAGCTGGGCGCCGAGGACTTCGCCGGCGTCACGATCTCGCTGACGAACCCCGGCGGCATCGGCACGGTGCACTCGGTGCCGCGCCTCATGGTGGGCCAGGGCGCGATCATCGGCGTGGGCGCGATGGAGTACCCCGCCGAGTTCCAGGGCGCGAGCGAGGAGAAGATCGCGGAGCTCGCCGTCGGCAAGCTCACCACGCTGACGTCGACCTACGACCACCGCATCATCCAGGGCGCCGAGTCCGGCGACTTCCTGCGGTTCGTGCACGAGCTCACCCTGAGCGACGACTTCTGGGACGAGATCTTCCGCACGATGCACGTGCCGTACGAGCCGATCCGGTGGCGGCGGGACATCCCCGCCCACGGCATCGACAAGGACGCGCGGGTCCTCGAACTCATCGCGGCGTACCGGGCGCGCGGCCACCTCATGGCCGACGTGGACCCGCTGCGTTACAACAACGAGAGCCTCGAGTCGCACCCCGACCTCAACGTGCTCACCTACGAGCTCACGCTGTGGGACCTGGACCGCACGTTCAACGTGGGCGGATTCCACGGCGCCGAGCGGCTGAAGCTGCGCAAGGTGCTCTCGGTGCTCCGCGACGCCTACTGCCGCCACGTCGGCATCGAGTACGCGCACATCCTGGAGCCCGAGCAGCAGAAGTGGCTCGAGGAGCGCGTGGAGACGAAGGACATCAAGCCCACCGTCGCCGAGCAGAAGTACATCCTGAGCAAGCTCAACGCCGCCGAGGCGTTCGAGACGTTCCTGCAGACCAAGTACGTCGGCCAGAAGCGGTTCTCGCTCGAGGGCGCGGAGTCCGTCATCCCGATGATGGACGCGGTCCTGGATCAGGCCGCCGAGCACTCGCTCGACGAGGTCGTCATCGGCATGCCGCACCGCGGCCGGCTGAACGTGCTCGCGAACATCGTCGGCAAGCCCTACAGCAAGATCTTCACCGAGTTCGAGGGCAACCTGAACCCGTCGCAGGCGCATGGCTCGGGCGACGTGAAGTACCACCTCGGCGCCGAGGGCAAGTACTACCAGATGTTCGGCGAGAACGAGATCACCGTCTCGCTGGTCGCGAACCCGTCGCACCTCGAGGCCGTGGATCCCGTGCTCGAGGGCATCGTCCACGCCAAGCAGGACATGCTGAACGCGCCCGAGGGCACGCACCCCGTGATGCCGCTCATGCTGCACGGCGATGCCGCCTTCGCGGGCCAAGGCGTCGTGGCCGAGGTACTGAACCTGGCGAACCTCAAGGGCTTCGACAACGGCGGCACCATCCACATCGTGGTCAACAATCAGGTGGGCTTCACCACCGCCCCGGAGCACTCGCGCAGCTCGAAGTACTGCACCGACGTGGCGAAGATGATCGGCGCGCCGATCTTCCACGTCAACGGCGACGACCCCGAGGCCTGCGTGTGGGTGGCGAAGCTGGCCGTCGACTTCCGCGAGCAGTTCGACAAGGACGTCGTGATCGACCTCGTGTGCTACCGCCGTCGCGGCCACAACGAGGGCGACGACCCGTCGATGACCCAGCCCGGCATGTACGACGTGATCGACACCAAGCGCGGTGTCCGCAAGTCCTACACCGAGGCCCTCATCGGTCGTGGCGACATCTCGACCAAGGAGGCCGAGGACGCCCTGCGCGACTACCAGGGCCAGCTGGAGCGGGTCTTCAACGAGGTCAAGGAGCTGGAGAAGTTCCAGCCCGAGCCCGCGCCGTCGATCATCGCCGACCAGCCGCTGCCCAGCTCGCTGGTCACCGCGGTGCCGCTGGAGCAGCTGCAGCGCGTCGGCGATGCCTACGCCAACGTTCCCGAGGGCTTCACCGTGCATCCGCGCGTGGCGCCGGTGGTCAAGCGCCGCTTCGAGATGTCGCGCGACGGTGGCGTCGACTGGGCGTTCGGCGAGCTGCTCGCGTTCGGCACCCTGCTGGAGGAGGGCCGGACGGTGCGTCTGGCCGGCCAGGACAGCCGCCGCGGCACGTTCACGCAGCGCCACGCGGTCCTGATCGACCGGCAGTCCGGCGCCGAATACACGCCGCTCGAGCACCTCGGGCCCGACGGCAGCCCGTCCCCCGGCCGATTCGAGGTGCTGGACTCCGCACTCACCGAGTTCGCGGGTCTGGGCTTCGAGTACGGCTACTCCGTGGCCGACGAGTCGGCGCTCGTGTGCTGGGAGGCGCAGTTCGGCGACTTCGTCAACGGCGCGCAGTCGATCATCGACGAGTTCATCAGCTCCGGCGAGGCCAAGTGGGGCCAGACGTCCGGCGTGACGCTCCTGCTCCCCCACGGCCACGAGGGCGGGGCCCGACCACACGTCGGGCCGCATCGAGCGGTTCCTGCAGCTGTGCGCCGAGGGCTCGATGACGGTCGCGATGCCGTCGACCCCGCGTCGTACTTCCACCTGCTGCGCCGCCACGCCCTCGATGGCGTGCGCCGCCCGATGGTCGTGTTCACGCCGAAGTCGATGCTGCGCAACAAGGCCGCGGTCAGCCCTCTCGAGGACTTCACCACGGGCAAATTCCGCTCGGTCATCGACGACCCGGCCTTCGAGAAGGACGGCGGCGACCGCTCCAAGGTGACCCAGCTGCTGCTGGTCTCGGGCAAGCTCTACTACGAGCTCGAGGCGCGTCGGGCCAAGGACAAGCGCGACGACGTGGCGCTCATCCGCATGGAGCAGCTGTACCCGCTGCCCTCGCGGCGGCTGCCCGCCACGCTGGACAAGTACCCGAACGCCACCGACGTGCGGTGGGTCCAGGAGGAGCCGGCCAACCAGGGCGCGTGGCCCTTCTTCGGCCTGGAGCTGCCGGAGCTCGACGAGCGCCTGCGCGGCATCAAGCGCGTCTCCCGCCGCGCCATGTCGGCCCCGTGCTCGGGCTCGTCCAAGGTGCACGCCGTCGAGCAGGCCCAGATCATCGACGAGGCCTTCGCCCTCTGACCTGATCCGGCGGCACGACGTGCCACCAACGCCAGGGCCGGACCTCCCCTGGGGAGGTCCGGCCCTCGTCGTTCACTCCCACCGTCGACGGTGCCTCGCCCCGTCGGTGCCTCGCGCACCACGGGCCCGCGCCTCCGGGCGGCCGACTCGACTTCGACGGCCGATCAACGTGGACGGCCGGCTCATCTGGACCCGGCTGCAGCTGGACCGAGGCGGCAGCGGCAGCGGCAGCGGCAGCGGCAGCGGCAGCGGTGATCGTCCCCGCTCCGCGCCGAAACGCGTTCCCAACGTTCCCTCCCCAACTGCACGAACGGCTTCCAGCGTGGGCTCGATCGCCCCCACGCGTAGCCGTCTCCCCCACTGGGAGCCGGGTCTCCCCACCAGGAGCCGTCTCCCCCACTGGGAGCCGGGTCTCCCCCACCAGAAGCCAGACCACCCCCACCCGACGCCGCCTCCCCCGGCCGACGCCCACGTCAGGAGCCAGCTCTCCCCACGTCAGAAGCCGATTCCCCACCGCACGCCATGCCCCACACCGCGCGCCGATCTCTCCCAACGCACGCCGCGGCGCACCGTCAGACCACGCCGGACGTGAGATCCAAGCCGACCGCCCCCGCCATCCCCACGAACATGGTCGCGAGGTGGTCGACCACCTCGTCGCGGGTCATCTCGGCGAATCCGGCGTTCTCATCGAGCCACTGGACCAGGGTCTCCTCGACCACGGCGATCCAACCGTGCACCGCGAGCACGAACCGCGGCGAGCGCTCGATGCCGATGTTCTGGGCCTGCTCGACGAACTGGTTGACGATCTGCTCGCGCACCGACTTCACGGCGGTGCGGATCCGCGGCTCGGACCAGCTGACCCCGGCGAGCATGGGTAGCAGCGATTGCCGGTTCTCCATGATGTGGTCGACGTACGTGCCGAGCGTCGCGATGAGGATCGGCATCACCTCGGCGATGTCCTCGGGGTCCTTCTCCGGCGTGGCCACTTCTCCGACGATGCGGGCCTGTTCCTCGACGAGCGCCACCTGGAAGTCGAGCTTGGAGTCGAAGTAGTGGAACAACAGCCCCGCGGACACTCCCGCCTCGCTGGCGATCTCCTCGATCGACACCTGCTCGAGCGCCTGGTGCTTGAGACTCTGCAGACCCAGGTCGATGAACTGCTGGCGCCGCGCCTGGGGACTGAGCCGGGTGCGCTTGCGTCCCACGGCGGCGGCTACGGACTTTCTGGTCACTACTGAATCATACTCAATAGGTCGTTGACAGAGGTCGCATCCCAACCCTACTGTCGAGTAAGTACGCCAACACCGGCGCAACCCCAGCAGATCAGCCTGCGCAGCGTGAGGAAGACAAGATGAAGAGTTTCCGCGGCAAGGTCGCCGTCGTCACCGGAGCCGCCTCCGGAATGGGCCGGGAGCTGGCCCTCCAGCTCGCCGAGGAGGGCGCGAAGCTCTCGCTCTGCGACTACGACCCCGCAGGCCTCGAGGAGACCGCCGAGAAGGCCCGCGCCCTCGGCGCCGAGGTGCACACCAAGGTGGTGAATGTCGGCGAGCGCGAGCAGTTGCTGGCCTACGCCGACGACGTGGTCGCGGAGTACGGCACCGTCAACCTGCTGTTCAACAACGCCGGGATCGCGCACCACGAACCCGTCGAGACCACGTCGTTCAAGGACTACGACCGGGTCATGGACATCGACTTCTGGGGCGTCGTCAACGGCACCAAGGCCTTCCTGCCACACCTGATCGCGTCGGGTGATGCGCACATCATCAACACCAGCTCGCTGTTCGGCCTGCTCTCCGTGGGCGGCCAGAGCGCCTACAACGCCGCCAAGTTCGGCGTGCGTGGCTTCACCGAGGCGCTGCGCATCGAGATGCTCTCGAGCGACCACAACGTGGGCGTCACCTGCGTGCACCCCGGCGGCATCAAGACGGCCATCGCGCGCAACGCCACCGTCGCCGAGGGCAAGGACCAGTCGGCGACGGCCGAGCTGTTCGACAAGTACCTCGCCCGCACCGAGGCCGACGACGCTGCGCGCACGATCCTGAACGGCGTCAAGAAGAACCGGGGCCGCGTGCTCGTCGGCGCCGACGCGAAGATCCTCGACATCCTCGTCCGGCTCGGCGGCTCCGCCTACGAGCGGGTCAACGCCCTCGTCGACCAGCAGCTCAACAAGCGACTCAAGTAGGCCGAGCAGCACGAACGCCCCGCATCCGTGCGGGGCGTTCGTTGGTTGCGGCGTCGTTCCCGAAGGGTGCCTCAGTGCAGCGGGTGCTCCGCAGCCCAGTCCGCGGCGGCCTGCTCGGCCGTCCGCTCCCCCGACTCGACCTTCGCCACCAGCACGGCCAGGTCCTCCGTGGTCAGCTCACCCGCGATGGACGACAGGCGCTTGGTCTGCGCCACCGTCAGGCCGTCGCGCCGCACCAGCGGCACGACCGCGCGGGCGGGCACCGTCTCGTCCGGGTCCGCGACCTGTGTGAGCCCCTGCGCCGCGGGCGACAGTGTCCCGAGCTGCGCGATCGCGGCGCGCCCCTCGGTCACGGCCCGCGCGGCGGCCGCGTCGTCCGCGACGACGGTGACCGGCCCCAGCGAACAGCGGTATCGCGCCTTCAGGTCCGACGGCGACCCGGCCGGAACCGCGACCGCGCCCGTCAACCCCTCGCACCCACGCAGCGACGCCGCCGGACCGTCCTTCTTCACGAACAGCATGGGCTGATCGAGCGCGGGCGTCGGATCGCCCAGGCCCAGCCCCTCCGGCAGCACGGCGCTGAGCGCGACGAACTGCGCGTCCCATTGATTACGAGGGTTCTCCGCGCCCGACTCCTCGGCCTTCGCCGACGGCTGCGCCGCCCCCGGGCGGTACCGCTCCCACAGTGCGCCGGTCAACGCGGGAGCGACGGTGATCGTGCCCTCCTCGACGGCCGCGACGGCCGCGTCACCCGGGCCGAGCCCGAGGCGCGCCTGCACCGGCGTGCCGGCCGTGCGCAGGGCGTTCGCGTAGATGAGAGCAGCCAGGCGGGACGCGGCACCGTCGGCCGACCCGACGGTGACCGTCCCCGGCGCCGTGCGCGGCCCCAGGTCGGCGGCATCGCCGCCGTCGGAGCAGCCGGCGACGGCCGGGCCGCGAGTGCGGCGGCGGCGGCCGCACGGAGCTTCGTCGTTCTCACGGGTACTTTCTACCCGACTATCATTCCCCCATGCCCTCGATGCCGTCCATGCCCCGGCCCGGAGCCGCGCGCCGCGAGGTGCGGGGCGCCCAGGTGACGCGCGTCCCGGTCCCCGTCGCCCGCGCCGTCGTCGACTGCGGCGTGTACGTCGACGGTGAGCGGCTTCCCGGCCGGTTCGGCTACGTCGAGGCCATCGAGGAGGTCCGGCGGCGCGGCGAGGGGTACGTGTGGGTCGGCCTGCTGGACCCGGACCAGCACCAGATGGACGAGGTGGCCCGCGTCTTCGGCCTGCACCCGCTGACTGTCGAGGACACGCTGGTGACGCATACCCGGCCGAAGGTGGACCGATTCGATGACACGTTGTTCCTCATCCTCAAGACCGTCAACTACGTGGGCCACGACCGCACCGATCCGATGGCCCGGATCGTCGAGACCGGTGAGGTGATGGTCCTCGTCGGCCCCGACCACGTGATCACCGTGCGGCATGGCGACCACGGCAGCCTGCGGCGCGTGCGGCGGAACCTGGAGAGCAACCCCGAACTGCTGCAGCGCGGACCTTCGGCGGTCATGCACGCCGTGGCCGACCACGTGGTCGACTCCTACGTCGCGGTGTCCGACCTGCTCGAGGACGACATCGACCGGGTCGAGGAGGACGTGTTCCGCGCCGGCGCGCGCACCCAGGTCGACGAGATCTACCAGCTCAAGCGCGACATCGTCGAGCTGCGTCGTGGCATCCACCCGCTCTCGCACGCCCTCAAGCGCCTGACCTGCGACTTCGGCGACATCATCCCGCAGGAGATCCAGCGCTACTTCTCCGACGTCCTCGACCATCAGGCGATGGTCGCCGACCATGTGGAGACCTACAACGACGTGCTCAGCTCGCTGATCGACGCCGCCGTCGCCAAGATCGGGATGCAGCAGAACGAGGACATGCGCAAGATGTCCGCGATCATCGGCCTGGTGGCGGTGCCCACGATGATCGCCGGCGTCTACGGCATGAACTTCGACAACATGCCCGAACTGCATTGGCAGTACGGCTACTTCATCGTGCTGGCGATCATGCTGATCGCCTGTCTGGCGCTGTACTTCACGTTCCGGAAGATCAAATGGCTGTAGCCTGAGATTCGTGATCCGCAATGCGCCCAGCTTCTGGGCCCACGGCACCGACGGTGCGCCGGGCCGGGTCTGGGTAGCCCGGAGCGCGGCGTTCGCGGTGCTGTTGGCGGCGTGGTCGCTGTGGGGCGGCCTGATCACGGGCCGGTTCGTCGGCCTCGACTGAACGGCCACCCCGTATCGGATCAGACCGCGCGGGCCGCGGGGCGGCCGGGATCGGCGGGGTCGATGTCGGCCTCGGCCCACGCCTCGCGCAGCGCCGCGGCGCCCTTGAGCCGCACCCAGGCGGCCTCGTTGGCGGTGATCGGGTCGGCGCGCAGGAAGCGCACCGGCTCCCCCTCGCCCCGTTCGAGGTCGGGCACCGTCGACGCCGAGGAGCACAGCCGTGAACGGCGCTCCCGCCCAGAGCGGTTCGCCGAGATCGACCAGCGCATCGGGCGCCAGGATCAGCCCCTCGACCGCCGGCGTCGCCGCGAGGATCGCCAGCGAACGGTGCACGCCGTCGAGCGCAGCGCCCGGACCGTCCGCGGCGGGCCGCAGCTCGAGGACGAGCTCGGCGCGCGGGCCGTCGTCGACAGTGACGAGCGCGTTCGGGTCGGTCATCGGGTGCCGCGAGCATCCGACGCTCGCGAACGCGACGGCGGCCTCTCCCAGCCAGCGCTGGACCGTCATCGGTTCCAACCCCAGGAACGTCACCGACGCCGCCGCGGGCGGCGCGAACCCGCGCCCCGCGTAATGCTCGTTCAGGTGCGCTCGGACGTCGTCCACAACGGAAGCCACGGGATCCGATCCTACGGATCGGCCCTCAGAAGAACCTGCCCGGCTGCCAGCGCGGGTTCTGCTCGGACACCTCGTCGATGATCTCGGGGCTCCAGACGTGCTTGCGCACCAGCCGGTACCGCTCGCAGGCGACGAAGAGGTAGACCTCGGCATCCGTCGACGCCGCCATGATCCCGGCGTCGCGGGCCATCGCGATCACGGGGCTGAACTCCTCGCGGAACCACCGCTGCGCCACGTCCGCGCGGGAGAGGTACTCCCCCGACTCCTGGACCAGCCGGAACCCCCACGCCTCCACCGATTCCGCGAGGACCGAGTAGTCCCACGCGTTGCTCATCCGCACCGCGTCCCGCTCGTCGCCGGTCAGGGGCACGCGTTCCAGGAACAGCCGCCGATGGTCCTTGAGCAGCAGGTCCGACCGCACCGCGATGCCATCGGCACCCACCCGGGTGAGCACCTCGGTCACGTCGGCGTCGATGGTCGTGAAGCCGCGAGCGAACGCGATCGACACGCGGTGGTGCCCGTCGACCACGAAGTACATGTCGCCGACCTTCTTGAGCTCGATCGGCGGCATCGCCTCGCCGCGGCGCTGCGCCGCGGCCAGCCGCTGCCAGCGGGCCCGCAGCGCGGGCGAGCGCGGCCGGAAGTACCGGTCGAAGTCGCGCGTGCGGTCCACGCTGCCCACGATCTGCGCCACCGGCACCACCTGCAGGCCCAGGCGCCGCTCCTGCGACTCCGAGCGCGGCCACCACCTCGTCATAGGGCAGCACGTCGTTGACGTCGCCGGGCCGGCGCCGCACCCAGGCCGCGAGCCGGGCGATGTTCGCACGCCGCCGCGACCGCTCGAAGTCGGTGCGGGCGTCCTCGTCGGGGAAACCGGTGTCACGCGCCACGTCGCCGCTCCCTCACGCGGTAGTCCCCGGGGCGGCCCGGGGTGATCTCGAAGTACGTGTACCCGACGGTGTTCAGCACCGGCACCCCGTCGATCTCCCGGTCCGGACCGGGCCGGCCGAACGGGTGCACGTGCCCGTGCACGAAGACCTGCGGCCGCAGCCGCCCGACCAGCCCGCCGAGGGCCGCGAGGCCGCGGTGCGGCCCGTCGTCGCCGTCTCCCACGCCGAGTGCCGGGGAGTGCGCGAGCACCACGTCGACGGTCCGCCGGTGCGCGCGGGCCGGAGCCTGAAGGCCCGGCGGCGGGCCTGTGCCTGCGTCCACTGGTTCGCGCCGCCCCGGTACCGGATCGACCCGCCGAGGCCGGCCACCGTCAGGCCCGCGACGGTGACCACGCGCCCGTCCGCGTTGACCCCGCCGCGCGGGCCGGGCGGTTCGCACGGCAGGCCCCCGCGGACGAACCCGCCCCTGGTGCGTCGGTAGCCCCCGAAGTCGGGGTCGTGATTGCCGGGTACGAACACGCACGGCGCGCCGTACCGGTCGACGAGGGCCTCCAAGTACTCGCCCGGCAGGTCGCCGGCGCCGAGGATCAGGTCCGGCCGCAGCGTCGACGAGGCCAGGGCCGCCCCGCACCTCCTCATCGCTGACGGCGAGCACCCGCACGGCGACGGTCGCGCCTAGAGCGCCAGGTTCACGCCGGTCGAGGCGTCGAAGACGGCGATCTTGGCCGGGTCGTAGTAGAGGTCCACGTCGGCGCCGCGGGCTGCGGTCGAATCCGCGGACAGGCGCGCGACGATCTCGTCGGCGCCGGCGAGCGGCGGCGCCTGCCCGCCGGCGGTGAGGTCGCCGAGCACGTCGGTCGGGGCGTCGGCGGCGGCGACCGCGAAGTGCACGAACTTGTCGGAACCCATGGACTCGAGCACGTCGACACGGGCGCGGAACGTGAGCCCGCCGATGCGCTGGTTCGGGTCGAGCAGGCGCGCGTCCTCGAAGTGCTCGGGGCGGATGCCGACGAGCACGTCGCCGGTCTTGTTGCCCGCCGCGGCGGCGCGCTCGGCGTACCGCGGCGCGTCCAGCAGCAGGATCTCGCCGAGCGCCGTGTCGATCCCCACGGATGTGAGCCGTCCGGGCACGAAGTTCATGGCCGGCGAGCCGATGAATCCGGCGACGAAGAGGTTGGCCGGGCGGTCGTACAGCTCCTGCGGGGCGCCGATCTGCTGCACGTCGCCGCTCTTGAGCACCACGACCCGGTCGCCGAGCGTCATGGCCTCGGTCTGATCGTGCGTGACGTACACCATGGTGGTGCCGAGCCGTTTCTGCAGTCGGCTGACCTCGGTGCGCATCTGCACACGCAGCTTGGCGTCGAGGTTCGACAGCGGCTCGTCCATGAGGAAGGCCTTGGGGCTGCGGACGATCGCGCGGCCCATCGCGACGCGCTGCCGCTGGCCGCCCGACAGCTGCGACGGCCGGCGGTCCAGGTGCTGCGTGAGGTCCAGCGTGCGGGCCGCGTCCTCGACGGCGGAGTTGATCTGATCCTTCGGCAGCTTCGCCAGCTTGAGCGGGAACGCGATGTTCTCGCGCACCGTCATGTGCGGGTACAGCGCGTACGACTGGAAGACCATCGCGATGTCGCGGTCCTTCGGCGCCTTCTCGTTGACCCGCTCGCCGCCGATCCGCAGCTCACCCGAGGAGATGTCCTCCAGGCCGGCGATCATGTTGAGCGTGGTGGACTTGCCGCAGCCCGACGGACCCACCAGGATCACGAACTCGCCGTCGGCGATCTCGAGGTTGATGTCGCTGACGGCGGTGGAACCGTCGGGGTAGGTCTTCTTGACGTGGTCCAGGACGATGTCGGCCATGTGATTGCTCCTCGAATACTTTCCGGCGTCAGCCCTTGACCGCGCCGGAGGTCAGCCCGGCGACGATCCGTCGTTGGAAGATCAGGACGAAGATGATGATGGGGATGGTCACGATCACGGCGGCCGCCGAGATGGAACCGGTGGGCGTCTCGAACTGCGAGCTGCCCGTGAAGTTCACGATCGCCACGGGGGCGGTGGTCGACGAGTCGGTCGCCGTCAACGTGAGGGCGAACAGCAGGTCGTTCCAGCAGAAGATGAACACCAGGATCGCGGCGGTCACCACGCCCGGAGCCGCGAGCGGCGCGATCACGCGACGGAACGCCTGCGCCGGCGTGGCGCCGTCCATCTTGGCGGCCTTCTCCAGTTCCCACGGAATCTCCCGGAAGAACGCCGACAGCGTGTACACCGTCAGCGGCAGAGCGAACGTGATGTACGGCAGGATCAGGCCCGGCCACGTATCGAACAGGCCGATCTTGCGCTCGATGTTGAACAGTGGCGTGATCAGCGAGATCTGCGGGAACATCGCGATCAGCAACGCCGCACCCACGAACAACTTCTTTCCGGGGAAGTCCAGCCGCGCCACCGCGTACGCAGCGAACATGCCGATCGCGACGGCGATCACGGTGGAGATGATCGCGATGCCGATCGAGTTGATCAGCGGGCGGACGAATCCGTTGCCCTCGAAGATCGCGGTGTAGTTGTCGAACGTGAACGTCTTGGGGATGAAGTTCCCGTCGCCGACGTCCGTGGTGGGCTTGAGCGAGAGCGAGACGATCCACATCACCGGGATCAGTGCGTAGCAGACCACCAACAGGTCGATCACGCCCCAGCCGAGCTTCTTACCGGCGGAACCCTGAGCCATGTCGTACCCCTACCGTCGATCGCCGGAGTCGGAGCCCGGCACCGAGGTGCCGAACGCCTTGACGAAGATGAACGCGATGATCGCGACGCAGATGAAGATCAGCACCGAGATCGCCGACCCCACGCCCAGGTTGAACGCCTTGAACAGGTTGTCGTAACCCAGGATCGAGACGGACCCGGTGCCGTTGCTGCCCTTCGTGAGGATGTAGATGTTGTCGAAGATGCGGAACGCATCCAGGGTGCGGAACAACAGTGCTACCAGGATCGCCGGCTTCATCAGCGGGACGGTGATCTTCACCAGCCGGGTCCACGGTCCGGCGCCGTCGAGCGCAGCGGCCTTGAGCAGGTCGTCCGGCACCAGGGCCAGGCCCGAGAGCAGCAGCAGCGCCATGAACGGGGTGGTCTTCCACACCTCCGCCAGGATGATGATCGCCACCGACGGCCACTGCTCGGTGAGCGGCGCGGAGCCGTCCGGCAGCAGGTTCGCCAGGTAGCCGGTCTCCGGAGTCCAGGCGTAGTACCAGGAGAACGCGGCGACCACGGTGACGATGCCGTACGGGATCAGTACGACGGTGCGCACGACGCCCGCCCGACGATCGTGCGGTGCATGACCAGCGCGATCGCCAGGCCGAGCACGAACTCGATGATCACCGACACCACGGTGATCAGCGAGGTCATCCCCAGCGCCTGCCACCAGTAGCCGTCCTGGAGGACCGTCAGGTAGTTCGACAGCCCGATGAACTCGTCCTGCCCTGGGTAGGCCAGCGACGACTTGTGCAGGCTCAGCCAGAAGGCGTAGATGATCGGGTACGCGGTGACGGCGAACATCACCAGCGCGGCGGGCGCGATGAGCAGCAGGCCCAGCTTGCGCTCGGCGCGCCGGCCCTCGCTCTGGGCGGCGGGCTCCGCCGGCTCGTCCTTCACAACGGTCGCGGAGGTCACGGCACGAGCCCCTTTCCGTCCATCGCCTTCTGCGCGGCGGCGGTGAGTTCATCGGCCAGCTGCTCCGGGTCCCAGGAACCTACGGGGGCTAGCTTGGCCTGCAGCAGCGTGGACATCGCCTGGTACTGCGGGGTGATCGGTCGGACCGCAGTGGTGTTCTCCTGCAGCTGGTCGCGGATCAGCGAGGCCATCGGGTACGCCTTGCGGAACTCGGGATCGTCGTACAGCTTCGCCATGATCGGCGGGGTGCCGCCCTTGACCGCGTACTTCCGCTCGGCCGCCTCGTTGGTCAGGCACGCGAGCGCCTCGAACGCCTGCTTCTCGTAGCGGGTGGTCTTGGCGACGCCGAAGTTGATGCCGCCCACCGTGGTCTTGGCCGGCTTGCCCGGAATCACCGACGGGTACGGCGCGAATTCGAACTTCTGGCGCGTCAGGTTGTTGATCTCGTTGAGCTGCGCCGTGGTGGGCGACGGCGGATCCTCCGCGTCCTTGGGCGGGTTCAGCAGGTCGTTGTACTTCTCGAGCTCGGTGAGGAAGGGCACCTTCCCCGCGGAACCGTTCTCCTTGATCCCCGCGAACACGAACGGCCAGTTGACCTCGAACAGGCCCTTGCCCGTCTCCATGTTCAGGCGCGAGCTGCCCTCGTCGAGCTGGGTGAACGACGGGTCGCGGCCCGGTGCGGTGGCGACGGCCTTCATGATCGACAGCGCCTTGACCGTTGCGGCGCGGTGCTCCGGCGTATCGGTCAGCGTCACCGTCTTGCCGTCCTCGGCCACCATCCGGCCGCCGGCGCTCTCGAGCAGCGTGTTGAACCACACCACCACGCCCTCGTACTGCGCGGCCTGCGCCTCGATCTGCGTGGGCCCACCGATCGCCCCGGACTTGCCGGCGTACTGCACCACCTGATCCCACGTGAGCTTCAGCGGCTGGTTGCCGATCTTGCGGCCGAGCACCTTCTCCAACGCGTCCTTGCGGTACCAGAGCAGCTGCGTGTTGGTCCACGCCGGAGCGGCGTACTGCGTGTCCTGCCACATGGCGGTCTTCAGCGGGCCGGCCAGCACCGTCTTCTTCGCCGCCGCGGCCATCTCGTCGGGGAACGGCAGGATCCAGCCGGCCTCGGCGAACTCGGCCGTCCAGTTCACGTCCAGGCCCACGATGTCCATGGTGCGATCGTTGCCGGTGGCCCGGCGGGCGAGCTGCAGCCGCTGATCGTCGGCCTGCTTGGGCAGCGCGTGCCCGACCACCTTGTAGTCGGCCGTGGAGCAGTCCTGCGCGACCTCCTTGACCGTGGTCGCGCCGTCCGCCGGCGCGTACACGTTCAGGGTGATGCCGCTCTCCTCGGTGCCGCACCCGGCCAGCAGGGTGACGGCCATGGTAGCCGTGAGCCCCACCGCCGCGGCGCGCGTGCGCGTGCCGAGCCGCGTTCTCCGTCGTATCGCCACGCCGCCTCCTATGCCGCCCTCGATCCGGGTGGCGTCGCTCGAAAAGCTAGCCGACGCGGCCGGTGAGGTGAACCACATTCGGCATTATCGTGCCAGATGCCGCCGACGAGTTCCGCGCGGCGCGCGGATCGGTCCGCCCGGTCACGCACCGCCCGACGGTACCGCGGCACCGTCGGGCACGAGGGTCGCGAGGACCGCACTGAACTCGGCGTCGGGGTCCACGTGGACGCCCGAGCCGCGCGCGGCACCGTCGAGCACGAACCACGTGATGTCCGTGAGCGATTCGACCACCTCGGACCGCGACGCGCCGCGGATCGCCTCCTCGCCCCGGACCCAGCCGGTGAGCGTCGCCTCCACCATCGTGAACACGACGAACGGGATGCGATCGAAGGAGCCCGCGTCGAGTCCGGTCACGGCGGCGATGCCGTCGATGATCGCGTGCGCCCGCGCGACCACACGGTGCTTGAGTTCGCCGACGGCGTCGGGCGACTCGGGCGACGCGTCGGACGGGCCGGACCGCAGCAGGTCGACCAGGCTCGGATGGTCCTCCATCCACGCCGCGGCGCTCGCGATCGAGCGGCGCAGGATCGCGCGCAGCGAGCCGGCGCTGACGTCGAGGTCGGCCTCGAGCTCGGCGGCGAACTCGTCCACGACGAACCCGCGCAGGCCGCGCACCAGGTCGTCCTTGCTCTTGTACTGCCGGTACACCACCGATTTCACCAGGCCCGCCCGTTCGGCGATGCGCTGCACCGAGATCGGGGCGCCGGGCTCGGACTCCTCGACGAGCTGCGCCGCGGCCCGCAGAATGGTCTCGCGGCGCGCCGAATTGTGCGCGCGCCAGCGCAGTTCGTAACCGCTCTCCGGCTCGCCGACGCCCGCCATACCGGGCGATGTTACGCGCGTCGACGGTGCCGTCAGGCGGCGAGCTGCGCGGGCGGGTGGGCTCGCCCCGGTAGCGGGCCTTGTGGCCGTCGATCTTGAGCAGCTTCCACATGAACTTGCCGAAGGGCGTCATCAGGCCCAGATCGTCGGCGAGCGCACGCATCTCGGCGAAGTAGTCGTTGAGCAGCGCCGCGCCGCGGGCCGCGCCAGAACGCCTCGCGCTTGACCTCCCGCGGCACCTCGAAGCGCTCGAAGAACTCCTTCGGCGGCGTGAAGATCTCGCCGACCAGCCAGCGCATCGCGAGCGGAAAGGCGAACGCGCAGATCCTCTTCTGCCGCTTGGTCATGTCCTGCAGGTGGGCGTGCAGGAACTCGTGCGCGAAGGAGATGTGCCGCGCCTCCTCGGCGACGTGGATCTCCATGGTGCGCAGCACCAGCGGCGGAACCTGCCCGCCGTGCCGCATGATCGCCTTCTGGTAGTGGTCGATCGGCTCCTCGCCGCCGAGGATGCCCATGAACAGGATCACGTGGGCGTGGCCGCCGAGCACGCCGATCATCGGCGAGGCCCGGCGGAACCACTTCCGCATGCCGGGCACGTCCACGTCGATGCGGTTGACCAGCTCCTGGAACATCTGGATGTGGTTGCACTCCTCCGTCATCTCGTGGAGGGAGTAGCGGAACTCCGGCGACTTGTTCGGGAGCTTCATGATGTACTGCATCATTCCGCGGATCAGGATGGACTCGAAGGCCGCGCCCACCTTGATCGTGTTGGCCATGCGCCATTTGCCGATCTCGATCTGCCGCTCGAGGGGAAGATCGCGGTACCACTGCGTGGCGCCGAGCGAGTCGAGCGTCGGCGGCAGCACCCAGCGGGGATCGTTCGGGTCCAGCTTCAGCTCGTCCGAATCCCACGCGATGTCGAGGAACGGATCGAACCGGCGATGCACGGAACCGTCGGACAGGTCCGCGAGGGTGTCCACGTACTCCTGATCCAGCTCGCGCAGGCTCACGCGCCCCAGGATGTCCGCCATGAGAGTCCTCCTTGTGATCACTATCACTTGACTCGAATTTAGCAGGACCACGCGACCCGGTAAACCTTTTCTTCCGTTCTGTCCATCTGCGCACGTCAGCGGGCCCGACGGTGCGCCGCCATCGCCCCCGACATCCCCCGGCGCTACAGAATCCTCCGGACGCCACGCGAATACACGGGGCGTCCGGAGATATCTGCAGCGTGCCGGCAACCCCCACGCCGCCCCGGACCGCTGGACACCCGAAACGCCCTAGGCTGCCCGCTCTAACACCCGAAATGCACGAGGACACCCTGCATGCCGGGTGCCCTCGTGCAGAACGGGTGTCACAACGCCCCGAACACCCGATTCGCCCGCCGCAGGCGGGGTACGACGCAAGCGGAACTATTCGGTGAGTTCGCGGAGCGCGGCGACGTGTCGAGAGAACGCCGACCTCCCCGTCGGCGTCAGCTCCACCCGCTGCCGCCGCGAGTCCGCCGAGTCCCGGCGCAGCGCCACGTACTGCGCCTCCTCCAGCTTCGCCAGATGCTTGCTCAGCGTCGGCGCACTCATCTCGAGAGCCTTCGCGAGCAGGTCGAATCGCAGTTCCTGCGCCTGCGCCAGCGCCGCGCAGATCATCAGCCGCTGCCGCGGATGAATCAGGTCGTCGAACGCGGGCGGCCCGTACTTCGTGTCGCTCACGCGGCCTGCCGCAAGACGATCCGCTCTGCCGCCAGCCGACAGCCGCCATACACGACGATCACCACGAGGAAGACCACGACAATCGTGATCGCCCGTCCCGGCTCCAGGTTCTTCGTGACGATAATCGCGCCACCCATCGCCCCGAAGAATCCCACCCAGAAGACGTTCGCCGCACGCGAGCCCGGCACGAACGCCGCCGCACGACCCCGTCGCTTGGTGAACCACCACAGAAGCAGGAGCGGCACCGCGAAGACCGCGAACGACAGCAGAATGTGCGACCAGGACTGATCTCCGCCGAAGATCATCGCCCACAGGCCCGCCACGAGAAGAGTGTCAAGCGCGAGCAGCCACCACGGCTGTACCGCCCGGCGCCCGGCCGTTCCCGCGGCCTCGATGTCGCCGAGCGTGCCACCGGCCTCAGAGTTCGTTTCCATACCGGAAACGATACCTGTTCGTTTCCGGTATGGAAACGATTTCGGCTACTGGATGTGGCTACTGGATGTTCAGGCGCGCCAGCATGTCGCGGGCCTGCTCGGCGGTCTGGGGGTCGCACAGCACGTCGTACCGGCCGGCCACGAGCTGCATCGTCGAGGAGAAGTCACGGGTGCCGCGGGAGGCCCAGTACGGCACGGCGGCGGAGATCAGGCCGAACACGATGCCGCCGATCACGCCGGCGATCACGGTGGGCAGCGGGTTCCCACCCGCCACGAACAGGCCCACGAGCAGGCCCAGGAACAGGCCGAGCCAGGCCCCGGACGCGGCGCCCGCCGAGAGCACCCGCCCCCAGGTCAGCCGCCCGGTGATCCGCTCCACCTGCATCAGGTCCACGCCCACGATGGTCACGTTCTGGACCGGGAACTCCTGGTCGGAGAGGTAGTCCACCGCGCGCTGGGCCTTGGCGTACGTGCCGTAGGAGCCGATCGGCCAGCCCTTCGGCGGCGTCGGCAGGCCCCGTCCGACAGGCCCTCCCGGCTGGTTCTGCGAACCGGGTCCCTGCATCGGATTCGACATTATGGCCCTCCCTCACGTGCGGCGAAACGAAACGAAACTACCCTGAACATCATGTCGGCTGTCTCCAGAGTATTCGTCGCGCGACTGTCCGGCCTCCCCGTCGTGGGCCCGGACGGCGAGTCGATCGGCCGAGTCCGGGACGCCGTCATCGGCCTGCGCGCCGACCGCAAGGCGCCGCGCGTCCTGGGGCTCGCCGTCGAGCTGGCCAACCGCCGCCGGATCTTCGTCCCCATGCTGCGGGTCACCAGCATCGAAGCGGCCGCCGTCACCCTCAACACCGGCTCCGTCAGCCTGCGCCGCCTGCACCTGCGCACCGGGGAGGCCCTCGCGCTGGGTCAGGTCGTCGGGACGCGCGTGAAGGTCGAGGAGCCCGGGCAGCCGTACGACGGTGCCGACGCCACCGTCGCCGACGTGGGCATCGAGCAGACCCGTACGCGCGACTGGGTGGTGCACCGCCTCGCCGTCCGGCTGCGCAGCGCGGGCTGGAGCCGCCGCGGGGGCGTGCACGTCGTGGACCTGCCGCACATCGTCGGCTTCACGACGACGGCCCTCACGGGGGCCGACCACGACGTCGCCGAGGCGCTGACGATGTTCGACGACATGCGCGCCACCGACGTCGCGCAGGCCCTGCGCGAGCTGCCCACCGCGCGCCGCCTCGCCGTCGCCGCCGCGTTCGACGACGAGCGACTCGCCGACGTCATCCAGGAGCTCGGCTCCGACGACCAGGCCGAGGTCATCGCCCACCTGTCCAAGGCCCGCGCCGCCGACGTCCTCGAGGCGATGGACCCCGACGACGCGGCCGACCTCCTCGGCGACCTGCCCGTCCGGCAGCGCGAGGAACTGCTCGCGGTGATGGACCCCGAGGACTCGGGCACCGTCCGCCGGCTGCTCACCTTCTCGCCGTACACCGCGGGCGGCATGATGACGCCGGAGCCGATCGTGGTCACCCCGTCGACCACCGTGGCCGAGGCCCTAGCCCGCGTGCGCAACCCCGACATCACCCCCGCGCTGGCCAGCATGGTGTTCGTGGTGCGGCCCCCGACGGCCACCCCGACGGGCCGCTACCTGGGCGCGGTGCACCTGCAGCAGCTGCTGCGCGAGCCCCCGGCCGACCTGGTGGGCGGCATCGTCGACACCGAGCTCCCGCAGCTCGCGCCCGACGACCCCCTGGGCGCCGTGACGCGGTACTTCGCCGCGTACAACCTGGTCAGCGGCCCGGTGATCGACGCGGAGAACCACCTGCTGGGCGCCGTGTCCGTCGACGACGTGCTCGACCACCTGCTGCCCGAGGACTGGCGCGACGAGGACACCGACGACACCGTGGAGGAGATCCAGTGAAGGAACGCTCCCGGCTCGACACCCCGCGGCTGAGCCGCAGCTTCCGGCTGAACCTGGGCGACGACATGATCGGCCAGGGCGCCGAGCGCGTGGCCCGCTTCCTGGGCACCGGCCGATACCTCGCCATCCAGACGGTGATCGTGATCGTGTGGATCCTGCTCAACGTCCTGTGGTTCACGTTCCACTTCGACCCGTACCCGTTCATCCTGCTCAACCTGGCGTTCTCGACGCAGGCCGCGTACGCGGCGCCGCTCATCCTGCTCGCGCAGAACCGGCAGGAGAGTCGCGACCGCGTCGCGCTCGACGAGGACCGTTCGCGCGCCGCACAGACCAAGGCCGACACCGAGTTCCTGGCCCGCGAGCTCGCGGCCGTCCGCATCGCCGTGGGCGACGCCGCGAGCCGCGACTACATGCGCCGCGAGCTCGACGAGGTGCACGAGAAGCTCGATGCGCTCACCGCCCTGCTGCAGTCGATGCAGTCCGAGCAGTCCCGACAGAACACGCCGGCGACCGGCGAGGAGCGTGCCGATGCGACCGACTGACCCCCGCGAGCTGCTGCACCCCGTCCTGCCGCCCGAGACCTACCGCCGGCTCGGGATCGCGCCGCCCCGTCCGCCGCAGCAGTACGCGCCCGGGGCCCCGTCTCCGCCGCCGGCGTCCCCTACCTCACCGGCTCGGCCGTCACCGGCGCACGCCCGGCGCCCTCCCCCGCGTCCCCCGGCCCGACGGTGCCGCGCGCACCGTCCGGCGGGGACGGCGCACCGTCGAGCCCGGCGGGCGTGACCCCGAACCCGGTTCCGCCCCCGCTGCCGTACACGCCGCCGCCCCGCAAGGACCGGACGCTGTGGATCGTCGCGGGCGCGACGGCGCTGATCATCGCGATCATCGCGGGCGCGACGTGGATCATCCTTGCGTCCCGCGGTTCGGACGACGAGCAGCAGATCCGCGACGTCATCGCAGCCGAGACCCGGGCACTGAACGCCCGCGACCTGCAGGCCGTCATCACGACCCGCTGCGCCGCCGACGTCCAGATGCTGCAGACCCAGTTCACCCCGACGACGTTCGCGGCCGAGGTCGACGCGCTGATCGGCCCCGGCGGCCGCTGGGAGGTGAGCGTCGGCGAGGTGCGCATCGACGCGAACGCCGGAACCGCCACGGCCGAGGAGACCTCGACCCCGGTCGGCTCCGGCGCCGTCGTGCCGCAGTCGGTGACGGACACCGCCTCGCTCCGGAAGGAGTCCGGGGCGTGGAAGGTGTGCGTCAGCTCGTCGCGGGTGCGCTGATCGCGCGGGTGATCAGTAGCGGTAGTGCTCCGGCTTGTACGGGCCCTCGACGTCGACGCCGATGTACTCCGCCTGCTCCTTGGTGAGCTTGGTCAAGGTGCCGCCCAGGGCCTCGACGTGGATCTTCGCGACCTTCTCGTCGAGGTGCTTGGGTAGGCGGTAGACCTCGTTGTCGTACTCGTCGGGCTTGGTCCACAGCTCGACCTGGGCGATCACCTGGTTGCTGAAGCTGTTGGACATCACGAACGAGGGGTGGCCGGTCGCGTTGCCCAGGTTCAGCAGGCGGCCCTCGGAGAGCACCACGATCGACTTGCCGGTGTCGCCGAAGGTCCACTGGTCGACCTGCGGCTTGATGTTCAGGCGCACGGCGCCCGACTTCTCGAGGCCGGCCATGTCGATCTCGTTGTCGAAGTGGCCGATGTTGCCGAGGATCGCGTGATCCTTCATCGCCTTCATGTGCTCGAGCAGGATGATGTCCTTGTTGCCCGTGGAGGTGATGACGATGTCGGCGTCCCCGATGGCCTGCTCGACGGTGACCACGTCGAAGCCGTCCATGAGCGCCTGCAGCGCGTTGATGGGGTCGATCTCGGTGACCTGGACGCGCGCGCCCTGGCCGGCGAGCGACTCGGCGCAGCCCTTGCCCACGTCGCCGTAGCCGGTGATGAGGACCTTCTTGCCGCCGATCAGCACGTCGGTGCCGCGGTTGATGCCGTCGATCAGCGAGTGACGGGTGCCGTACTTGTTGTCGAACTTGCTCTTGGTGACCGAGTCGTTGACGTTGATCGCCGGGAACTTCAGCTCACCCGCCGCCGCGAACTGGTACAGCCGCAGCACGCCCGTGGTGGTCTCCTCGGTCACGCCCTTGACCGACTCGGCGATCGTCGACCACTTGGTCGCGTCCTTGGCCAGCGACTCGCGCAGCAGGGCCAGGAACACCTGGTACTCCGCGCTGTCGGCGTCCTCGTCGGTCGGCGGGACGACCCCGGCCGCCTCGAACTGCGCGCCGCGCAACACGAGCATGGTGGCGTCGCCACCGTCGTCGAGGATCATGTTGGCGGGCTCACCCGGCCACGTCAGCATCTGCTCCGCGGCCCACCAGTACTCCTCAAGGGTCTCGCCCTTCCACGCGAACACCGGTACGCCCTGCGGGGCTTCGACGGTGCCGTGCGGGCCCACGACGACGGCCGCAGCGGCCTCGTCCTGGGTGGAGAAGATGTTGCAGGAGGCCCAGCGCACCTCGGCGCCGAGCTCCACGAGGGTCTCGATGAGCACCGCGGTCTGCACCGTCATGTGCAGCGAACCCGAGATCCGCGCACCCTTGAGCGGCTTGACGTCCGCGTACTCGCGACGCAGCGCCATCAGGCCCGGCATCTCGTGCTCGGCCAGGCGCAACTGCTTGCGGCCCGCCTCCGCGAGCGAGAGGTCCGCGACCTTGAAGTCGATTCCGTTCGCCGTATCGGCGGTCAGCGTAGAAGTCACGCGCACCAGGCTATCGCTCCTGGTGTCCGACGGTGCCGTCGCCCGTTGCGGTCGAGTTCCGAACGTCGGGTTTTCTCGACGGTCCGCCGCTGGGATCCGGGATCGAAGCACTGGAGAGCCCGGCTCTCGGCTGTCCACTGAGGACAGAATCGGAGAGTCCGTCGATCGCGGCGCCCCGGCTTCACGGCGGCCACCCGGAAAAGACGAAACCGGGGCCGGCGCGTTGCGCCGACCCCGGTCCGAGCGGAGATGATCAGTCGGCCAGCGACTCGATGACCTCGCCGCGCGCCCGCCGACCCACCAGGGAGTGGTTCATCGAGTACAGGAAGTACACGATCACGCCCAGGGCCATCCAGATCAGGAACCGGAGCCAGGTCTCGAGCGACAGGTTCAGCATCAGCCAGGCGCAGGCGATCACCGAGAGGATCGGCACCAGCGGCACCAGCGGCGCGCGGAACCCGCGCTTGAGGTCGGGCCGCTGCTTGCGCAGAACGACCACGCCGACCGAGACGAGCACGAACGCGAACAGGGTGCCGATGTTGATCAGCTCGGCCAGCTCGCTCAGCGGGACCAGGCCGGCGAAGATCGCGACCACGACCCCGACGCCCACCGTGATCCGCACGGGCACGCCGCGGTCGGACGTCTTGGCCAGCGGCCGCGGCAGCAGACCGTCGCGCGACATCGCGAACAGCACGCGGTTCTGGCCCATGAGCAGCACCATCACCACGGTCGTGAGGCCGGCCAGCGCGCCGATGGAAATGATGGTCGCGGCCCAGTCCACGCCGTTCAACTTGAACGCGTAGGCCAGATTCTTCCCGCTGCCGTCGCCGGCGCTTGTCGCGAGATCCTTGTAGCTGGCCATACCGGTGACCACGACGGTGACCGCGATGTACAGCACGGTGACGACCGCGAGCGAACCGAGGATGCCCCGCGGCACGTCGCGCTGCGGGTTCACCGTCTCCTCGGCGGACGTCGCGACGATGTCGAAGCCGATGAACGCGAAGAACACGATCGAGGCGCCCGCCAGCACGCCGTACCAGCCGTACGACGATCCGCTGCCGCCGCTCAGGACCTGGAACAGAGTGTTGGTCCAGTCGAACCCGGTCTTCTCGCCCGGCACCGACTCCGGCACGAACGGGGAGTAGTTCGAGCCCTTGATGTAGAAGGCGCCGACCACGATGACGAGCAGCACCACGGCGACCTTGACCGCAGTGATCACCGCAGAGACGCGGGAGGAGACCTTCGCGCCGAAGGTGAGCAGCGCCGTCAGAGCTGCGACGATGAGCATCGCTCCCCAGTCGACCGTGTGTCCGCTGACCTCGAACGCCGCCGGCCCGGTACCGAAGACCGTCCCGAGGTAGCTCGACCACCCGCTGGCGACGGCCGCCGCGGCGATGGAGAACTCCAGCACCAGGTCCCAGCCGATGATCCACGCCGCGAACTCGCCGAAGGTGGCGTAGGAGAATGTGTACGCCGAGCCGGCGACGGGCACCGTCGACGCGAACTCCGCGTAACACAGGGCCGCGAGCCCGCACGCGATCGCCGCGATCACGAACGAGACGGTGACCGCCGGCCCGGAGTAGTCGCCCGCCGTCGACGCGCCGATCGTGAAGATGCCCGCACCCACGACCACGGCCACGCCGAAGATCGTGAGATCCCACGCCGTCAGCTGTTTCTTGAGGCGGGTGCCGACCACCTCGGTGTCGGCGATGGATTGCTCCACCGATTTGGTGCGCAGCAGTGGGTTCGCCATCGGTGCTCCTGGTCTCGTCCTGGTGTGACGATTCATCAAACACCACCGCCCAACGCGCGCGGGATTTCAGGTATAAGCGTGCTCCGCAGCGGCGACACGTCCGTTTTCGACCGAATAGCAGCGGTCCGCCGCCGCCTCCAGTACGGGGTCGTGTGTGATCACGACGACGGTGCGCCGCTGCGCGACGGTCCGCAGCACCCCGGCGAGCCGGGCCGTCGCGGCACCGTCGAGCCCCGTACTCGGTTCGTCGAGGATCAGGACCGGGGTCGGCCGGGCGAGCCCGCGTGCCAATGCGATCCGCTGCCGCTGCCCACCCGAGAGTTCGTCCCCGCCGAACGAGGTGCGGGTCAGGTAGCCGCCGGGGAGCCGGCGCACGAACTCGTCCGCCCCGGACAGCTCGCCCGCGACGCCCGGCTCCGCGCCGCTGCCGTAGGCGATGTTCGACGCCAGGGTTCCGGTGCGGATCACCGCGCGCTGGGGCACCAGGGTCACCAGCTCCCGCAGCTCCGGCCCCGCGAGGTCCGCCCGCTCCCCCAGTTCGACGGTGCCTTCGGCCCCCGTCAGGCCCGCGAGGACCGCGGCGAGGGTCGATTTGCCCGACCCGGACGGCCCCACGATCGCCGTCACGGTCCCGGCTCGGCGTCGAACGCCGGACAATCCAGAACGAAGTCGCCGCGCCGGGCTCGGACATCGCGCACGCGTACCGCGAGCGCGGGCGGGACGAGCCGGGTACCGGCATCGTCCGGCACGACGGGCGGCAGCGGCGCGCCGAGCGGACCCGCCACCGCCTCCAGCCGGTCGGCGCTGATCCGCGCCCCGACCAGCGCGAGGCGGCTCTCGGCGATGTCCTGGATCCGCGGATACAGGTGGCCGAGGTAGCCCGTGAGCGCGATCAACGCGCCGTAGGTGAGGGAGCCCGTGCGCACCAGCATCACGCCCGCCACCGACACGGCGATCAGTGTGAGCGCCTGCGCCGAGCCCAGTACCCCACCGAACAGGGCGTGCACGCGGGCCTCGCGCATCCGCGCCGCGAACAACGACCGGCCGCGGCGGTGCACCCAGCCGCGCTCGGCCGGCTCCATGCCGTACAGGCGCACGTGCTCGACGGTGGCCGTGACCTCGGCGATCGCGGATCCGAGCGCGGAGTGCGCCTCCCGCTCCCGCACGGTCGCGCGCTCCTGCGCGCCCCGGAACGCGCGCGCCAGGCCCATCAGGCCCGGCACCGCGATCAGCGCGATCAAGGTGAGCTGCCAGCTCAACCACCAGGCGACCGCGACGAGCCCGCCGGTCGTCAGCAGTGCGACCGCGGCCTGCACCACGGACACCGACAGTGCGGTCTCCAGGACCACCACGTCCTCGGTCAGCCGTACCACCACGTCGCCGGTCGACAGGCGGTTCGCCTCGTCCGACGGCAGATCCAGCACGCGCGCGAGAACCTCGTCGCGCAGGGCGAGGACGGTACCCTCCGCGGCCCGGCAGGTCGCAAGCGTGCCGCAGTAGGTGAGCACCGCGCCGAGCAGTGTCACGCCCACCCACTGCGCGACGCCGCGCCCGGCGCCGCCGACGCCGGACGAGGTCAGTACCGCGTCGAGCACGTCGGCCATCACCAGCACCGACACCACCTCCACGAGCGCCGCCGCGACCAACAGCGCCAGGCCACCGACGAGGATCGTCGGTGGCCCGGCGTGTAGGCCCACAGCAGCGTCAGCAGACTCGCCGACTCCATGGGTCCTCCTGCGATCAGTACCGCGGGCTCACTGCCACACCCAGTCCCAGCGACGAGCCTGCGGGTTCCACCGGCGCACGCGGCGGCGCTGGGGCTGCTGCGGCTTCGGCTGACCCGGTCGCTGTCCCTGACCGTTGCCCTGTCCCGGTGCTGCCATGTGTTCTCTCCTTGCGTCGTGGCCCGATCGGGCCTCATCAGTTGCAAGGAACCACTCTCGCGGCGCCACCTGGGTGCACTCTGCCGCGACGCTGGCAATCACATGGGAACGGCACCCGGGAGCGGAGAAGTTACCCGCTGGTGTTACCCATCGGTACACGAAAACTGTTGGCGTACCGCGGAGTAACACTTACCGTCGGGCCTATGACCAAGACTTTCGCGCACACCACCGACCAGACCGTCGCTCAGCTCCTCAGCATCGTCGAGGGCGGGGACGACGTGCTGCTCACGCGCGACGGCAAGCCCCTCGCGGTGCTCAGCAAGGCACAGCCCGAGGCGATCGCCGTGGCGAACATGCAGACGTTCGACATCCCCGAGACCTTCTACGAGAACCTCGGCGGCGTCTAGTCCCGCCCGAGCGCCCTCAGCACGCTCCTAGTGCCCGCCCACCAGCGTGCGGAAGAACTCCGCCGCCGGTGAGTGGGCACTGACCACGACTCCGGATCCGATGCGGCCATCCACAGGCCGCTGCCCGCCGGAACGTCGATCGCCCGGCCCGCACCGCGCCCCGAACTCCGCACTGACACCGTGCCCTCGGTGACCACCAGTAGCTGCGGGCCGCGCGCGTCCAGCTCCACCGACGCCGCGCGCTTGAGCGCAGTCCCGTCGAGCCGCACCCGCGAGACCCGGAACTCGGGCGCGGGGGTCGCGAAGACCACCTCCGGGCCCACCGAGGATGTCGTCGGCGCCAGATCCGACGGTGCGCGGGGTGAAGTCCAGCACCCGCAGCAGTTCCGGCACGTCCACGTGCTTGGGGGTGAGGCCGCCGCGCAACACGTTGTCGCTGTTGGCCATCACCTCGACGGCCGCGCCGCTCACGTACGCGTGCAGGTTCCCCGCGGCCAGGTACAACGCCTGCCCCGGCTCGAGCACCACCCGGTTGAGCAGCAGCGCCGCGAGCACACCCGCGTCGTCCGGGTACCGCTCCCCCAGCATCAAAGCCAGTCGGGCCTCGCCCGGAACCGCGTCTCGCCGCTCTTGAGGTAGCGCACGCACCCCGCGAGGACCGCGGGGACCAGCTCCGCCAGGGCCGACTGCGGCAGCGTGATCCAGGTGGTGACCAGCGCCCGCAGCCCCTGTGAATCCGGCTGTCCCGCCAGCAGACCGAGGTAGCTGTCCAGTTCCGGCACGGCCAGTGCCCGCAGCAGGTCGACGGTGACCGCCGGGTCGCGGAAGCCGGCGAGAGCCTCGAACCGGCTCAGCGCGATCACGACCTCGGGCTTGTGCGCGGCGTCGCGGTAGTTCCGCTCGGGCGCGTCGAGCGGGATGCCCGCGGCGTTCTCGCGGGCGAAGCCCTCCGCCGCCTGCTCCCGCGACGGGTGGGCCTGCAAGGACAGGGGCTCGTCGGCGGCCAGCACCTTCACCAGGTACGGCAGCCGGTCGCCGAACTCCTCCCGGCACACGGGCCCGAGCTGGCCGTCCAGGTCGGAGGCGATCGCGGACAGCAGGTCGCCGCCGTCCGGATCGTCGCCACCCAGTTTCGCGGGATCGGCGGGATGGGCGCCGAACCACAGCTCGGCCTCCGGATGGTTGGACGGCACCGTCCGGCCCTGCATCGTGGCCAGAACCGTGCGCGAACCCCACGCGTACGGGCGGATGACGCCCTCGATCCGCTGCATCACGCCTCCCCGGTCAGGCGCCGGTACACCGACGCGAGATCGAACCGTACCGCCAGCGCCGAGGTCCAGCGCGTCCGCCCGCGGCCCCTCGGATTCGGGCGAGCGGGGCTCCGCGTCCTCGTCGACCGGCAGGGCGTCCACGTCGGGCAGCGCGCGCAGCCGGGCCCGGACCATCGGCGCGCGTTCCTCCGCGGTCAGGACCAGCACGCGCAGCGGTGTCTGCGCCGCCGGGCCGTCGAGGAACGGGTCGTGGAACAGCGGGTCCACGGGGTCGGTGCCGAGCGCCCCGCCCGACGGTGCCGCGGCCAACTCCGGCACGGCGAGTTCGACGTCGGCCAGGCCGACCGCGGCGACGACCTGCCCGCCCAGCGTGAGCGCCTGCGACGCGGCGTGTTCCGCCACCGCCAGACCGGCCGCGGTATCGGCGGTCAGCGCCACCCGGCGGCCAGTCATCCGCGCCGCGAGCCGCTTCGCCGGATTGGAGTCGATGCCACGGTCAGGAGCGCCGCGCACGGCCTCGTCGTCGAGCGTCTCGGCGAGCCTGAACAGGAACCCCTCCCCCGGGGCGGCGGCGCGGTCCGTGCCGGCCAGGCGCCCGAGGACCGCGAGCAACGCCGCGGCCACGCCGACGAAGCCGAATCGTTCGGGGACGCGCAGCCGGGGCGACAAGTCGACGGTCCGCCCCGCCGCCGCCTCGGCGACCGGGCCCTCCATCGGCACCACGACCACCGTGGTCGCGCCGCGCCGCGCCGCGGTGGCGACCGCCCGCGCGAGCACCAGATCCCCGGCGTCGAAGCCGCACACGACCACCACGTCGAGCGCGCCCACCCACGGCGGCAGCTCCGTCGACCGGACCAGCGGGACGTCGAGTCGGCCCGCGGTGAGTGCCTCGACGAACCCGGCGGCGGCAGCCGCGGGCCCGGCCCCGCAGACCACGACGACAGCCCGCGGCGTCACGGAATCCAGCTCGTCCAGCGCGCCCTCATCGACGGCGGTGGCCACGGCGCGCACCTGCGCGCCCGCGAGCGCCGCCGCGCGGAGATGCCCGCCGACATCGGCCGCGATCAGACCCGCCGGATCGTCCAGATCGGCAACCTCGGTCACGGTTCCCTCCCGTCCACCTGCGCGCGAATCGCGTTCAGGCACGTACGATCGCCAGGATCCTCGTCGTCAGCGCACGCACCTCGTCCGGCGTCGCGGCCTCGACGTTCAGCCGGAGCAGCGGCTCGGTGTTGGAGGCGCGCAGATTGAACCAGGCGCCCGAAAGCAACTGTACCGTCACGCCGTCCAGTTCATCGGTGCTCTCGATTTCGTCTGCGAAAGCATCGAGGACGGCCCGCGTGCGCTCGGCCTGGTCGGCCACCGTCGAGTTGATCTCGCCGGATGCCGCGTACCTGTCGTACCCGCCCATCAGTTCTGACAGCGGCGCCTGCTGCTCGCCGAGGGCGGCCAGGACGTGCATCGCGGCCAGCATGCCCGAGTCGGCGCCCCAGAACTCGCGGAAATAGTAGTGCGCTGAGTGCTCGCCGCCGAACACCGCACCGGTCTCGGCCATCCGCGCCTTGATGAAGGAGTGACCGACCCGCGTGCGCACGGGCGTCCCGCCGTTCTCCTCGATGATCTCCGGGACCGCCTTGGACGTGATCAGATTGTGGATCACCGTGGCGCCGGGGTGCTTGGCGAGCTCGCGTTCGGCGACCAACGCCGTCACCGCCGACGGCGACACGGGATCGCCGTTCTCGTCCACCACGAAGCAGCGGTCGGCATCGCCGTCGAACGCGAGGCCGATGTCGGCACCCTGCTCGACGACGAACCTCTGCAGGTCGACGAGGTTCTTCGGGTCGAGCGGGTTGGCCTCGTGGTTGGGGAACTCACCGTCGAGCTCGAAGTACAGCGCCCGCACGTCCAGCTCCTCGACGGGGCCGAGCACCGACGGCACCGTGAACCCGCCCATCCCGTTGCCGGCGTCCACGGCCACGCGCAACGGCCGCGAGCCCGACAGGTCGACCAGCTTCCGCAGGTACGCCCCGTACTCATCGAGCACGTCCCGCTCGGTGACCCGGCCAGCGGCACCGTCGTACGACGGTACGCCGTTCGCCACCTGCTCGGTGATCGCCCGCAGGCCCGTCTCCTGGCCCACGGGCTTCGCACCGGCACGGCACAGCTTGATGCCGTTGTACGCCGCGGGGTTGTGCGACGCGGTGAACATGGCGCCGGGCCGGTCCAGCAGGCCCGATGCGAAGTACAGCTCGTCGGTGGAGGCGAGGCCGATGAGGACGACGTTCACCCCCTGGGCCGTCACCCCCGCCGCGAACGCCGCGGACAGCGCCGGCGACGAGTCCCGCATGTCGTGACCGACGACGGCGTCCGTCGCGCCCTCCCCGCGGATCAGCGCGCCGAAGGCGGCGCCCACGTCGCGGACGAAATCCTCGTCGATCTGCTCGCCGACCAGGCCGCGCACGTCGTACGCCTTGATGACAGCCTGCACCGACTCCAGCGCTCGAACCACGCCCGACGACCTCCTCGTGAACCGGACCGGGCACCGTCGGAGCCCGTAGAACAACGCCCCACCCTATCGGCACCGTGTCCGGAATCGGGTATCCGGCACCGGAATGGGGTGGACTCTCGGCGGACTCTCAGTCGACCGGGTCCGGCAGCACCCGTAGGTGGCCGCGCCGACCGGTGCGCGCGGCGTGCTTGGGCCCGGACGAGCCGGGCTGCGCCGGCGGCGCGGCCTGCGGCCCGGGGAAGCCGTCGTGCACCGGTCGCATGGCGCCGATCGGCGGCAGCGAGCGGACGGGGCCCGGCTCGCGCGGGGCCGGCTCGGGCGCCGCCTGGGCGGCACGCTCGCGGACGGTGTCGGCCAGCGCCGTCAGGTCGTCGTCGAGGGCGGTGTTGCCCACGGCGGCGGCGCTGTACGCGGGCAGGTTGCGGAGCATCTCCCACCCGCGGGGCGCGGTCATACGGCCGGCGTGGAACTCACAGAGGTCCCACGAGTGGGGTTCACTCGTGGTTCCCAACGGGCCCAGGACGGCGATCGACTGGCGGTAGTCGAACGTCAGCGTCGCCACGGCGTGGTTCCTGCAGCCGGGGCGGCAGCACTGACGGACGGAGTTCACGACAAAAGGGTAACCCGTGGCTCCGGCGCGGCGCTCCCGACACACCGCACGACGGTGCGCGGCGGCCCCGGCTACGCTCCGCCGCTTACACTGAGAGGACCATGAGAACTCGGAGAGGGTCACGGGACAGTGGCGCGCGCCTGCGGCGGCGCGCAGCCAGAGATCGCCGGGAGCGCGGCTTGCGCGGTCCGTTGGTCCCGCGTGACCTTCCCGCGCACCGCACGCGGACACAGGATTTCGACGAGGTCGTCCTCGACGCGTTCGCGGAGATCGACTCGCTGTGGCACGAACGGCTCGCAGACCTCGACATCGCCGTCGACGACGTACCCGGCATCCTGCCGCACGACCCGGACACCGTCTCCTGGCCGGACGAGGTGGAGGCGGACGGCCCGATCCCGCTGGCCCGGATGGTGCCGGTGGGTATCGACCGCCGGGGGAACCGGACCCGGGCCCGCCTGATCCTGTTCCGGCGGCCACTGCAGCGGCGCGCGAAGTCGGAGGCCGACCTGCTCGAGGAGATCCTCGCGATCCTGGTTCACCAGATCAGCGATTACCTCGGGGTCACCGAGGAGACACTGCTCTCGGGACCGGACTCGCTGTAGTCGTTATCGGGACATCAGACGATGCCGCGCTTGAGCTTCCGCCGCTCACGCTCGGACAGACCGCCCCAGATACCGAAGCGCTCGTCCTTGGCCAGGGCGTACTCGAGGCACTCGTTGCGCACCTCGCAGCCCAGGCAGATGCGCTTGGCCTCGCGGGTCGAGCCGCCCTTCTCGGGGAAGAACGCCTCCGGATCGGTCTGCGAGCACAGCGCACGGTCCTGCCACTGATCCTCGACGGCCTCGTAGAGTTCCTCGAAACCCGTGGACACCAGAGAAAGATGCGCACGGCCGGACCCACCGGAGAAGCTTCCGAACGGTTCACGATGAGCGTCGATCGTCATCGGCCCGCCTCCCTCGTTGCTTTCGTGGTGTTCGATGGTCTTTCGATGGTGATGTGCCGGTCGACGCTCGATCGCGCCGCAGTGAATGACACGGTTGTGATTACACACGCACAGAGCCGCCACGTCAAGCTGAACTGCAAAATTAGCTAATACCACCTGGAGAGTCGGATCGGAGGGCTCGACACGAGGTTGAGAGGTGATTCATCTCACATCGCGCAACAGCCGCTGGCCCGGCGGCGACGCGCTCGGGTCGCCTTTCATCATGCCACTCGGGCGGCGCGACGACCAACGCTTCGTAGCCCCTCGAGAGCCGGATCCGATGCCGGATCGGATGCCGGGACCCGTCGGCCACGCGACTCGCCGACGCCCATTACGCTCGTGGTCGTGAAGGTGACGGTGCTGGTGGGCGGTGTCGGCGGTGCACGATTCCTGGAGGGCGCGCGAGAACGCTTCGGCGCGACGGAGTTTCCCGAGCGAGAGGACACACCGTCGGAAGGCGCCCGTGAGAATTCGGTCACAGCGGTCGTCAACGTGGGCGACGACGCGTGGATGCACGGCGTCCGCATCTGCCCGGACTTGGACACGTGCATGTACACCCTGGGCGGCGGGATCGACACCGAGCGCGGCTGGGGCCACCGCAACGAGACCTGGAACGCCAAGGAGGAACTGGCGAAGTACGGCGCCGATCCGGACTGGTTCGGGCTCGGCGACCGCGACCTCGCCACGCACCTGATCCGCACGCAGATGCTGTCCTCCGGCTTCCCGCTCACCGACGTGACGGCAGCGCTGTGCAACCGCTGGCGGCCCGGCGTCCGGCTCGTGCCGGTCACGGACATGCGGCACGAGACGCACGTGGTCATCGCGGACCCGGAGTCCGGCGACGGCGCGAAGAAGGCCGTGCATTTCCAGGAGTGGTGGGTCCGCTACCGCGCCGACGTGGAGACCTTCGGCTTCGCCCAGGTGGGTGGCGGCACCGACGGTGCCGGGGCCGGGAAGGCCCAGGCCACCCGCGCCGCGCTCGCCGCGATCGAGGACGCCGACGTGGTCTTCCTCGCGCCGTCGAACCCCGTGGTGTCGATCGGCGCGATCCTGTCCGTCGGCGGCGTCCGCGCCGCGCTGCGCACGACGAAGGCCAAGGTCGTCGGCGTCTCCCCCGTGATCGGCGGCGCGCCCCTGCGCGGCATGGCCGATCGCTGTCTCGAGGTGCTGGGCGTCGAGACCAGCGCCCGCGCCATCGGCGAACACTTCGGCGCGCGCAGCGGCAACGGGATCCTCGACGGCTGGCTCGTGGCCGAGGAGGACGCCGGCGTCGCGATCGACGGCCTCGATGTCGCGGCCGTGCCCCTGCTGATGAGTTCGCCGCAGGCCACCGCGGCCATGATCGACGCCGGCCTCGAGTTGGTGGGCCTGTGACCGGCGCCGCCGCCGGAACCCCGCGGCCGGAGCGCGACCACGGCGCACCGTCGCTGGAGATCCTGCCGGTCTTCGGCATCCCCGAGGTGACGGAGGGCGACGACGTCGGCGCCCTCGTCGCCGACGCCGCCCCCTGGCTCGCGGACGGCGACGTCGTGGTGATCACTTCGAAGGTCTTCTCCAAGGCGGAGGGCCGCGTGCTCGCCGCGCCGTCGGACCCCGAGGAGCGGGACGCGTTCCGGCGCAGGCTGATCGCCGAGGAGTCCGTGCGCGTGCTGGCCACCAAGGGCCGTACGTGGATCACCGAGAACAAGCTGGGCATCGTGCAGGCGGCCTCGGGCGTCGACGCGTCGAACGTCGCGTCGAACACCGTCGCCCTGCTGCCCGAGGATCCGGACGCGGGCGCCGCCGCGGTGCGCGCCGGGCTGCGGGACCGACTTGGCGTGGACGTCGCGGTGCTCGTCACCGACACGATGGGCCGCGCCTGGCGCACCGGCCAGACCGACGCCGCGATCGGCGCCGCCGGCATGGAGGTGCTGCACGGGTACGTCGGCGCCGTGGACGCCTACGGCAACGATCTGGTGGTCACCGAGATCGCCGTCGCCGACGAACTGGCCGCCGCCGCGGATCTCGTGAAGGGCAAGCTGGGCGGCGTGCCCGTCGCGGTGGTGCGGGGATTCGCCGTCCGCACACCGGATCCCGGCTCCCCGCTCGCGACGGCGCGAGGCCTCGTGCGCCCCGGCGAGGACGACCTGTTCCACACCGGCGTCGAACTCGCGCGCCGCCAGGCGCTGCTCGTGCGCCGCTCGGTCCGCGCGTTCGCGGACGAGCCAGTGCCCGAGGACGATGTTCGGGACGCCGTCGCGGAGGCCCTGACGGCCCCTGCGCCGCATCACACGCACCCGGTGCGGTTCGTGTGGGTACGCGACGCGGAACGCCGCACGGCACTGCTGGACGCCATGAAGGACCAGTGGGCCGCGGACCTCTCCGGCGACGGGCGCACACCCGAATCCGTCGCGAAGCGCGTGCGCCGCGGGCAGCTGCTCTACGACGCCCCGGAGCTCCTCCTCCCGTTCATGGTTCCCGACGGTGCCCACGCCTATCCCGACGCCCGTCGCACCGCGGCCGAGGAGACGATGTTCACCGTCGCCGTCGGCGCCGCCGTGCAGTCGCTGCTGGTCTCGCTGGCCGTGCGCGGTATCGGCAGTTGCTGGGTGGGCTCGACGATCTTCGCCGCCGAGACCGTGCGGACGATCCTGGACCTGCCGGACGACTACCGGCCGGCGGGCGCGATCGCCGTCGGGTATCCGGCGGATCCGTCCGTGCTGTCCGCGCCCCGTCCGCCGCTCCCGCCGGGCGGGATGCTGCTCGAAAGGTAGCCCGTGACCTTCGCCTCCCTACACGCCTCCGCCATCGACGTCCTCGCCCGGTTCGACGCCCGCACCGACGGCGACGACGCCCTGCGCCACACCGTGCTCGCGTTCCTCGATGCCCAGCCGAACGCCTGCGCCCGCGCCAACGTGCCCGGTCACATCACCGCCTCGGTGGTGATCCTCAACGAGACGCGGACGCACGTCGTCCTCACCCACCACCCCCGCGTGGGCGAGTGGCTGCAGTTGGGCGGGCACTGCGAGGACTCGGATTCGACGGTGGCCGCCGCCGCGCTCCGCGAGGGGCACGAGGAGTCCGGCCTCGCCGACCTCGTCCTCGACGCGGACCTGCTGACCCTGCACACGCACCCGATCCGGTGCTCGCTCGGCGTCCCGACGCGCCACCTGGACCTGCGTTTCCGCGCGTTCGCCGTCGGATCGGGCACGCCCGACCTCGCGATCAGCGAGGAGTCGAACGACCTGCGCTGGTGGCCCGTCGACGCGCTCCCCGAGTCCGCCGAGCACACCACCGTGGCCCACCAGGTGCGCGCCGCCCTCGCGCGGGATTGACGACGGCGCCTCCCCCGGCAACAGCGAGGGCTGACGCAGCGGCTCACGAGGTGGGGATCGCCCGCGACGGTGCGGCCGCGTCCGGATAGTCTGCGGAGCGGGCCACGTCGGCCCATCGCCGCACACCGTCGAGCCCGGCGGTGTAGGCCGCGGTGAGACGCTCGACGGCTTCGGCGCCCAGCGGCAGGCGCAGTGGCACGTCCGCCGTTCGGACCAGGTCGCCGATGATCCGGGCGGCGCGGGCCGGGTCGCCCTCCTGCGCTCCGTCGGACCCGGTCAGGTCGCGCTGCACCGCCCCGACGGTCCGCCCGTACACCTCCGACGGCGCGGTCACCGCCAGCGAGCGCGCGGTGTTGAAGCCGGTGCGGAACCGCGAGGGCTCGACGATGAGCACCCGCACCCCGAACTCCGCGACCTCGGCGGCGAGCGCCTCGGACCAGCCCTCGAGAGCGAACTTGCTCGCCGAGTAGGCCCCGACGGCGGGGAACGACAGCCGCCCGCCCTGGCTGCTCATCTGCACTATCGTCCCCGCCCGCCGCTTCCGCATGCCCGGCAGCGCCGCCCGGGTCATCGCGGCCGCGGCGAAGAAGTTCAGCTCCAGTTGTTCCCGAAGCAGATCCATCGACAGCTCCTCCGCGGCGCCCGCGATCGCCCGGCCCGCGTTGTTGACGAGCACGTCGATCGGCGACTGCGCGAGCACTGCGGCCACCCGCTCGACCGCCGCCCGATCGCGCAGATCCGCCTCGACCACGTCCAGGCGGCCCGGATGCGCGTCCACGAGCCCTCGCATCGAACGGGCGTCACGGACGACCGCGGTGACGGCGTCACCGCGCCCGAGTGCGTCCTCGACGAGACACCGGCCGAAGCCCTGCGACGCCCCGGTGACCAGCCACTTCATTTCCTTGTTCGCGTTCATGGCGGCGACGCTAGGCCTTCGAGCGCGCTCGAACGCAAGACGGAGAACCCCGTGGGACGGCGTCAGGTGCGTCAGGTCCACACGATCGCAAATACCATCACCAGCGATTTTTCTGAGAGGTCTTGCGCTCATATCTATCAATCCGTACGCTCCGAACAACCGTCCGGCGCACCGTCGGACCACGCGGGCCCCGCCCGCCCGACCACGACGAGGTGGCACGAGATGTTGGCGTACGAACGATTCGGCTCGGGTGAGCCGCTGGTGCTGGTCCACGGGATCGCGCACCGCCGGCAGGCCTGGTACCCGGTGGCGGAGCGGCTCGCGGAGCACCGCGAGGTCATCCTCTTCGACCTGCCCGGTCACGGCGAGTCCCCCGCTCTCGACCTCGCCGGCCGCACCGTCCAGGAGGCCCTGCAGCAGCACCTCGAGGACCTGTTCACCGAGCTGGACCTCGTGCGCCCGCACATCGCCGGCAACTCACTCGGTGGCCGCATCGCCCTGGAGGCCGCGGCCAGCGGCATCGTCAGCAGCGCCACCGGCCTCTCCCCCGCCGGCTTCTGGCGCGACGACACCGACTTCCTGCTGATCCGCGCACACTTCATCGCACTCATCGCCGCGGGCCGGGCCGCAGCCCGCTCGCGCCGCTGCTCACTCGCAGCGGCATCGGCCGCAAGCTGATGCTGGCCTCGCTGATGACCCACGGCGAGCGCCTCGGCGCCGACCGCGTGCTCGGCGATCTGCGGAACATGGTCGACTCGCGACACACGCTCCGCGACATCATCGGCGGCGCGTTCCCGTTCGACGCCCCGATCGCGGCCGACATCCCCGTCACCGTCGCGTGGGGCACGCAGGACCGGGTGCTGCTGCCCTACCAGGCCCGGCGCGCCCGGCACCTGCTCCCGCAGGCCGAACACGTCTGGCTCCCGGGCAGCGGTCACGTCCCCATGTCCGACGATGCCGACGCCGTCGTCGAGATCCTCCTTCGTGGCTCCTCGCACGGTCTCCTCGCCCGCGCCGACGACGCCGCCTGACCGCGCGCCGCCCTGTCCGGGCGCGGTCGTCACACCGACGTCAGGCAGAGCACCACCTGAGTGGGGGTGCGCGACGAATCGCTCTGGCTGCGCACCCAATTCGATCCGCAGTTGCTGGTGGACGTCGTCACGCTGGTCACTTTCACGTCCGCGGCGTACTGGCTGCACGAGACCTTAGAGAAGATCGACAGCTCGCCCCCTGATGCGACCCGGCGGAAGCAGTCGCCGTACGAGGCGGACCGGATCTGGGCGTCGATCTCGCTCTTCGTCATGTACGAGGGGACCGACGAGGTCGCCGTCGTGGTGATCGACGACGAGAACGCCGCGACGGAGCCCATGATGATCCCGAAGACGACCACGTAGAAGACCACCACCGCGACGAGCAGCGCGATCCCCACCACGAAGGCTGCGATGGCGAACTTCTTGGCCGAGTCGGCCGCGCTCACGGCGCCCGCCCGGTCGCCTCGCGCCCACAGGCCCTCCACCTGCGACGACTTCACGATCGCCACCACGCCGAGCGGCAGGAAACCGAAGATCGTGGACAGCACCGACAGCACCATCCGGTTGTCCGGCGCCCGCTCGGGGCCGGCGTAGGGCGCGATCGGACCGCCGCCCGACGGTGCGCCGTACGGCTGCGCCGCCGGGTACGGCATCGGGCTCGACGGTGCCCGGTACGGTCCGGCGGGCGGGTATCCGTGCGGATCCTGCGGGTTGCTCACGACGCTCCTCGGCTTGAACGCGATCGGGACAGAACCTCGATCACATCACGCCGGCGCCGCGTCCGCCATCCTCCGAACGGACGACAGCCCGCAGGTTCAACCGATCCGGATGCCCTTGCCGACGGTGACCACTCCACCGGCGGACACGTTGAACCGCTCCCGCTCCCGGTCGAGGTTCACGCCCAGGATCTCGCCGCGGCCCACGACGACGTTCTTGTCGAGGATGGCGCGCCGCACCACGGCACCGGCTTCGATCTTCACGCCCGGCATGAGCACCGACCCCTCGACGGTGGCGCCGTCGCCGATCGTGACGTTCGCGCCGATGACGGAGTTGCGGACCGTGGCGCCCGAGATGATGCTGCCCGCGCCCACCATCGACTCCTGTGCGAGGCCGCCGCGGGCGAACTTCGCCGGCGGGAGGTTGTCGTTCTCGCAGCGGATGGGCCACTGCCGGTTGTAGAGGTTGAAGATCGGGTACACGGAGACCAGGTCCATGTGGGCGTCGTAGAACGCGTCGATCGTCCCGACGTCGCGCCAGTAGCCGGCGTCGCGCTCGGTGGCGCCGGGCACCTTGTTGTCGCTGAAGTCGTACACCGCGGCCTCGCCGCGCGCCACGAACGCGGGGATGATGTCGCCGCCCATGTCGTGATCCGAGTCGGGGTTCTCCGCGTCGGCGATGATCGCGTCCACGAGCGCCTGCCGGCTGAACACGTAGTTGCCCATCGACGCGAAGGTGACGTCCGGATCGTCCGGCGTGCCGGGCGGGTCCGCGGGCTTCTCGAGGAACTGCGTGATCTTGCCGGAGTCATCGGATTCGATGCAGCCGAACGCCTTCGCCTCCGAGCGCGGCACGCGGATGCCCGCCACGGTGACACCCGCGCCGGAATCGATGTGCGCCTGGACCATCTGCGACGGATCCATGCGGTACACGTGGTCCGCGCCGAACACCACGATGTAGTCCGGATCGTCGTCGGTGATGAGGTTCATCGACTGGTAGATCGCGTCCGCGCTGCCGGTGAACCAGCGCTTGCCCACCCGCTGCTGCGCGGGCACCGGAGTGATGTACTCGCCCCGGAACCCGAACATTCGCCACGTCTGGCTGATGTGCCGGTCCAGCGAGTGCGACTTGTACTGCGTCAGCACGCACAATCGCTGGTACCCGGCGTTCACCAGGTTCGACAGCACGAAGTCGATGAGCCGGTACGACCCACCGAACGGCACTGCGGGTTTCGCCCGGTCCGCGGTCAGCGGATACAGACGCTTACCCTCGCCACCGGCGAGGACGATTCCCAGGACACGAGGCTGGTTGCTCACGGGGTCCACGCTAACCCCAATCCGGGCACGCGTGCAGCGTTCTGCGACAGTGGATCCGAACGCACGACTAAGCACAGGGGTCCGGGTGACCAACCGAAGACGAACCACAGGGTTCGGGCTGCACCAAACCGGCTGCGTCCGCGACGCCCACGCTCTAGCGTGAACGCCATGCGCGTAGCGATGATGACGAGGAGTTCCCACCGGAGGTGTACGGCGGCGCCGGTGTGCACGTGACCGAGCTCGTGAGTCGCCTGCGCGAGCTGTGCGACGTGGACGTGCACTGCATGGGCGCGCCCCGCCCGGAGATGAACGGCGTCACCGTCTCCGGACCGGACCCGGAGCTCGCGGGCGCCAACACCGCGCTGGAGATGTTCTCCACCGATCTGCGCATGGCGCACGTGGCCGCGGGCGCGGAGGTGGTGCACAGTCACACCTGGTACACGGGCTTGGCCGGGCACGTCGCCGGACAGCTCTACGGGGTGCCGCACATCCTGACCGCGCACTCCCTGGAGCCGCATCGCCCGTGGAAGGCCGAGCAACTGGGCGGGGTTACCGCCTCTCCAGCTGGGCCGAGCGCAACGCCGTCGAGTACGCCGATGCGGTGATCGCCGTCAGCCGCGGCATGGCGGACGACGTCCTCGACGCCTACCCGAACCTCGACCCCGCACGGGTCCACGTGGTACTCAACGGGATCGACTCGCAGGTGTGGCACCCCTCCCCCGTCTTCGGCGAGGACTCCCCACTGGTCGAGCGCGGCGTCGACCCGGATCGCCCCATCGCAGCGTTCGTCGGCCGCATCACGCGGCAGAAGGGCGTGAAGCACCTCGTGGCCGCGGCCCACCACTTCGACCCCGAGATCCAGCTCGTGCTCTGCGCCGGCGCGCCGGACACGCCGGAGATCGCCGCCGAGACCGCGAACGCGGTGGCCGAGCTCGCCGAGTCCCGGGACGGCGTGCACTGGGTGCAGGACATGTTGCCCACTCCGAAGGTGCGCGAGATCCTCAGCGCCGCCACGGTGTTCGTGTGCCCCTCGGTGTACGAACCGCTGGGCATCGTCAACCTCGAGGCGATGGCGTGCGGCACGGCGGTCGTCGCCTCGGACGTGGGCGGTATTCCCGAGGTGGTGGTCGACGGCGTCACCGGCACGCTGGTGCACTACGACGAGGCCGACACCGCCGCCTTCGAGGCGGACCTCGCCGCCGCCGTCAACGCGGTCTGCGCCGACCCGGCGCGCGCGGCCGCGTTCGGCACCGCCGGCCGGGAGCGGGCGATCGCCGACTTCAGCTGGGAGTCGATCGCCGCGCAGACGCTCGAGGTGTATCGGCACGCGCTCGCAGCGCGGGCTGACGAGCCCGACGGTGCCGCGGCCCCGTCGGGCGCCTACCGCGCGGCGTACACGCTGACGGTGCCCGACGCCGTCACGGCCGCGGTTCCTTCGGCGGTGAGGCGGGCGATCGCCGAGGCCCGCTCGGACGGCGAGCCATGATGCGCGCTCGGCCCCATCGCCACGAGGTCCGTCGCGGCGCCGGCCGTGAGATCCATCACCCACTCGTGCTTCTCGCGCGAGATCAGCGAGAAGTCGTGCAGCGCACTGTCGAGCCGCGCGACCTTCCCCTCCTCGACCGAGATCATGCCCAGCGGCTCCACCAGCTCCCGCAGGTGCCGTGGGCCCGGCGTGAGCACCACCAGCCGGCCGCCCGGCGCGAGCACCCGCGCGAACTCGGCCGCATTGCGCGGCGCGAAGACCGACAGTACGGCGGAGACGGCACCGTCGGCCACGGGTAGGCGTCCCCAGCCGTTCGCGACCACCGATCCGATCGACGGTCCGCGCCGCGCGGTGCGGCGGGCCGCGGGCTTGCTCAGGTCCAGGCCGACGCCGGTGCCGCCCCGGGCCGCGACCGCGCGCGCCAGATAGCTCCCTCCCCGGCGCCGCAGTCGAGCACGGGGCCGTCGGGGGCGCCGGCGGCGGCGTCCGCCACTGCAGCGTGGAAGGTCTCGTAGTGCCCGGTCCCGAAGAACCGCTCCCGCGCGCCGATCATGTCGGCGTCGTCCGCGATGAGGCCGCTCGCGTCTCCGGCGAGCAGCGAGACGTAGCCCTGCCGGGCCACGTCGAAGGAGTGCCCCGCGGGACAGAGCAGCGTGCCGCCGTCGGCGTCCAGCTCCCCTCCGCAGTGCGGGCAGGCGAGTACCGGCAGCACCGCGGCGAGGCCGGGTGGGACGGCTGCCATGGGATCACCCCGTCAATGAGAAGATCCCGCACGGCACCGCCGCACGGGATCTCGAGTGGAATACGACTGACCAGCGTCAGGCGGTGACGCCGCGCAACTCCTCGCCGAGCGCCGCGGCCTCGTCCGGCGTGAGCTCCACCACGAGACGTCCACCGCCCTCCAGGGGTACGCGCATCACGATGCCGCGCCCCTCCTTGGTCGCCTCCAAGGGCCGTCCCCCGTACGTGGCTTCATCGCCGCCATCCGTTGCTCCCTTCAGATCCTTCACCCGCCCCGGGCACGCCCGAACCGAGTCCGCTGTTCATTCTAGCCTGTGCGCTGCGACGATCGTCGCGGACTACGGGCAACCGGCCCTCACTCGGCTGCGTCGCGCTCCTCCGTCGGGGTCGGCGCACCGTCCCGCTCAGCGGCCAGTTGCGTGCGCAGCACATCGATCTCGCGGGCGAGTCTCTCGAGTGCCCAATCCACCTCGGCGGGCTTGTACCCGCGTACCACCTGCTGGAATCGCAGCGCACGTACGTCGGCCCCCGCCACGTCCTCCGCGGGGAGCACCGTGGGCGTGGCGCCCGTCTCCAGCGGCGGGGTCTCGTCGCCGCGGCCGAAGACGAGCGCCGCCACCCCGTAGAGCACCGCGGCCACGGCCAGCAGGCCCAGGGCGTACAGCACGATCACCATGAGGCCATCATGCCCGAACCTCCCGCAGGAAGAGCACGCCGTCCGCGTCCGCGAGGTGCTCGGGCGCCAACGGGAAGTACGCCCCGCGCGCGTCGCGATCCGTCCGCTCGGTCGCACACTCCGCCGGTCCGGCGAGATCCGCCGCCCGGTACAACCGGGCCGCGGCGGTCTGATGCCGGTACAGCTCGCCCTCGACGGTGCCCGGCGCGGGCGCACCGAGGCCGTGCGCGGGTGCCGCGCCGATCGCCATGGGCACGAACCGGTACGCGCCGCCCAGCCGCGCAGCGGCCTGCGCCCCGGCGCTGAACCACCGCACCCGGTGCGGACCCATCCGCATCTCGCTGGGCTCGCGCTGCAGGTGCAGGTTGTGCGCGAACACCACAGTCGGGCCGCGCCCTGCCTCCCGCTCGGCGATCGCGAGCAGGTTCGCGCCCATCATGGCGTCCCGCTGTGCGCTGAGCCGCCCCAGCCGATCGGGCGTGTCGGTCGCCATGATGGCGTGGTACCGCAGCAGTCCGACGGCGGTGCGGGCGTCCGCCGCCACCCGGAAGCGGCTCTCTCCCGACGGTGCCAGTGCCGGCCCGCAGGCGTCCGCCGCCGCGCACAGGTCGTCGGCGAGCAGCCGCAGGCGGTCCGCCTCCGGCGTCCGCCCGACGGACCGTTCGGCGTGGTACATCGCGGACTCGTCCGTCCAGCGCGCGTCGGCGCCGGCCAGTTCCTCGATCTCCGCTGTATGCACGGGCGCGCCGCCGTCCGCCGCGACCACCGCGGCGTGCAGGCGCAGCACGTACTCCCGTGGGCTCGGTGCCGCGGCCATCTCCATCGGGCCGTCGAATCCGTAGAACCGCACGGGGTCGGGAGCTCCGCGTTGATCTCCCGGAGCCGGTCCAGCAGCTCCCGCGCGGCGTCGAGCCGGTGCACGTAAGGATGACTGAACCCCTCGGTGAGAACGCGCTCGGGGTCCACATCGGCGCCGGCGATGTAGTCGTTCACCAGCGGCCCGCGGTGCAGGTCCGATTCGACCGCGATCGAGCGGTAGCCACCGCGCAGGATCAGGTCCTCGACGACGTCGTTGCGGGTCCGCAGGATCTCCTCGGATCCGTGCATGGGCTCGCCGATGGCGAGAAGTCGGGGCGGGACGGACAGGTCGGCGGTGAACGAGACGAGGTCGAGATCATGCGAAGTCATTCACTTAACGTTATCGTTGAACGATCCGTTGAGACTTCGCGCAGAAAATCCCAGTTACATGCCGCAGAACCCTCGAACCGACCTGCGTCCCGTCGACCTCGCGCGGCCGCACGGGCTGTCCACCCAGGCGGTCCGGAACTACGAGGAACAGGGGATCCTTCCCCGGCCAGCCGCACCGCGACGGGGTACCGGATGTACACCGAGCGGCACCGTCTGGCCCTCGCGGCGTTCATGGCGCTCGCCCCCGGCTGCGGCCACGCCCGGGCCGCCGCGGTCCTGCGCGCGGTCCACGACGGCGACCTCGAGTCCGCGTTCGCGCTGCTCGACGCCGCGCACTCCGAACTCGCGGGCGACCGGGCGGTCCTGCGCCAGGTACGGATCGCCCTGGGCGACCTCGACGAGCCGCTCCCCACCGACGACGCGTCACCACTGTTCGTGGGCGACCTCGCGCGGATGATCGGCGTCGTGCCCGCCACGATCCGGACCTGGGAGCGCGCGGGAATCGTTCGCCCACAGCGCGATCGCGCCACCGGCTACCGCGTCTACCGGGCCGCCGACGTGCGCGACGCCCGGATGGCCGAGCAGTTGCGGCGCGGCGGGTACGGACTGTCCCGGATCGCGCGACTGGTCGAGCACGTGCGGGCCGCCGGCGGCGTCGTGCCGCTGCGCGACACGCTCGACGGCTGGCAGCAGGCGCTCACCTCGGGGCCGCGCGCTCCTCGCGGGCGCCGCCGGCCTGGACGCGCTACTCGGCTCAGAATCCTCGGCCGGGCCGCCGCGAGCGGACGACGCGCACTCATGACGCCGGAGAATCGGCTTTCCCGAGCTCACCCCTCCGCGATCGCCCGCAGCGCCTCGAGGTGCGACGCGAACGCCGCGCGGCCCTGCGCGGTGAGCGAGAGCCAGGTGCGGGGACGCTTGCCCACGTAGCCCTTCTTGATCTTCACGTAACCGGCGGCCTCAAGCTGTGCGGCCTGCTTGGACAGCACGGAGTCCGAGTTCCACCGCGTCACGGACGGCGGCGAACTCGGCGTTCTCCACTTTGGCCAGCGCCGCGACGATGGAGAACCGCACGGGGGCGTGGATCACGTCGTCGAGCCGGTGGCGAGCATGGCCGCCGTCGGTGGCGGTCATCAGCGCCCCAGCGTGCGGTACGAACGCGCCGCGACCAGGCCCGGGATCAGCGCGGCGACCGCTGCCACCGCAGTCACCGCCCACGGCACGCCGCGCTCTTCACCCATCCAGACCTGCAGCGCCACATAGGCGAGGTAGACGCACATCGAGACCATGAACCCCGCGAGGTACCGGTTCCGGAACCCTCGCGGCGCGGAGGACGCCCCGCGGAACGCCAGCATCGACACCACGATCATCCCGATGTACACGGCCATCGACACCCAGAACCCCACCACCTGCACCCGATCCGATGCCGCCGGGTCACCGGTGGTCAGACGTAGCGAGATGATCAGCAGCGCGATCGCGAACGCGACGATGACCGTGCCCCACTGCAATCGGGAGCGATCCGAATCCGTCACCACGGCGGACCGATCGGCGACGGCGAGCGCGCGGCGCGCCTCCTCGGGAGTCGGGGTCGAGGACTGCTCGGACATGGCGGGTTCCCTTCGTGGTGTTCCTACCACAGTAGAAACTACTTTCCACACAGTCAAGTAGTTTCTAAAGGCGACGCAGCGAAGTCACCGGCGGGCGGTCCTCGAGGTTCAGATCCGTGGTGACCTCGGTGAACCGGTCCTCCGGCCCCGGCTCGGCCAGGTACTGCGTGATCCCGGCACCCGAATCCTCGATGCCGCAGCGGCGCAGCGCGGTGCCCAGGATCTGCCGGCTCATCACGCCGAGGTCGCGCAGGTCGCGATTGCGGTGCTTGCGCACCGACAGGTTGACCTGGGCGATGCCGCCCATGCCGTACCGCGCCTCGGCGTCCAGCAGCAGCCCGATCTCCACGCCGTACCCCGGCGCGAAGGGCACCGACCCGAGGAACTCCCGGGTGCCGGCGTACTCGCCGCCCAGCGGCTGCAGAATCACCCGCAGCGGGGGGCGGAGCGCGGCGAGCAGAGGCCGCGCGACCAACTCGGTGACCCGGCCGCCACCGGTCGGATCCTCGCCCTGCTTGAACACGCGCAGCGGGCGCCGGTAGTACGCCTTCACCAGGTGGACCTCTGGATGGAACAGCATGGGCCCCAACAGCCGCGGCACGTACCGGGGATCGGGCTCGATGAGGTCCGAGTCGATGAACGCGATGAGATCACCCGACGACGCCGCGACCCCGCGCCACAGCGCCTCGCCCTTGCCCGGCACCGGCGGCAGCCCGGGATCGCCTCCTCGCGGCTGATCACCGTGGCGCCCGCCGCGCGGCCCGCGCGGCGGTGGCGTCGGTGGAACCCGAGTCCAACACGATCAGCTCGTCCACGAGGGTGCCGAGCAGCGGGACGATCGTCGCCACGACCGCGCCCACCGTCTCCTCCTCGTTCAGCGCGGGGAGCACCACGGACACCGTGCGGCCGTCCTTCGCCGCGATCAGCTCCTCGACGGTCCAGGCAGGCTCCGCGAAGAACCGCTCGCTCGAATGCGCCTGCGGCGCCTCCCCGCTCACGCCAGGCCCCGCACGGTGCGGGCCGGCGGGCGGGCGCCGTCGATCGACGCCACCATCTCCACCACCCGGCGCGTGTCCGCCACCTGATGCACCCGGAACATGCGGGCGCCCGCGTGCGCGGCGAGGGCCGTCGCGGCCAGCGTGCCGGCCACCCGTTCTTCGAGCCCCGCGTCCAGGGTCTCGCCGATGAAGTCCTTGTTGGACAGGGCCATCAGCACCGGCCAGCCCGTGGCGACGAGCTGGTCCAGGTGCCGCAGCAGCGCCAGCCCGTGGTGGGTGTTCTTGCCGAAGTCGTGCGTGGGATCGATGACGATGCCGTCCTCGCGCACCCCGGCGGCGAACGCCGCTTCGGCTGCGGCGGTGAGCTTCTCGCGCACGTCCGCGACCACGTCCGGGTACCGCACCCGGTACGGCCGCGAGCGGGGCACCGCGCCGCCGGTGTGCGAGCACACCAGCCCCGCACCGGTGGCCGCCGCCACCCGCGGAAGGTCCGGGTCCGCACCCGCCCAGGTGTCGTTGATCAGGTCGGCGCCGGCGTCGACGGCGGCCTCCGCGACCGACGCCCGCCAGGTGTCCACGCTGATCAGCAGGTCGGGGTGCCGCTCACGGACCTGCGCGATGAACGGCACGGTGCGAGCGATCTCCTCGGTCGCGTCCACCTTCTGGCCCGGTCCGGCCTTCACGCCGCCCACGTCCACGACGTCGGCCCCTTCGGCCACTGCCGCGTCCACCCGCTCGAGCGCGGCGTCCACGGCGAAGTAGCTGCCGCGGTCGTAGAACGAGTCGGGCGTGCGGTTGATGATCGCCATCACCAGTGCCCGGTCCACGGGAACCGGCCTGCCGCAGAAGGAGTCGCGCACAGCGAGCGGCGTCATGTCAGTTGCGCAGATCCGGGACCTTGGCTGCCGCGACATCGGCCGCGTAGCCGTCGTAGGCGGGCACGTAACCGTCGGCCCCGCCGACGAACACGTACAGCGGATCGGCGCCGGTGTCCGCGAAGCCCTGCTTGCGCAGCTCGCCCTTGAGGCTCTTGAACGTCGACGTCACCTCCAGGCTCGGCACGACGCGCACGAACAGCGGGATCGCGTAGCCGGGCAGGTCGTTCCGCAGCCCTCGTGCGAGCGCGGCACCGTCGAAGTCATGGCCCTCGGCGAGCTTCACCGCGGCCATGCCGGCCTTGCCGTCCGCCCCGTCGATCGCGACGCCGTACACGATCGCGCCCTCCACCTGGTCGGCCTCGTCGAGCGCGCCCTCCACCTCGGTGGTGGCCACGTTCTCGCCCTTCCAGCGGAAGGTGTCGCCGAGTCGGTCGACGAAGGCGATGTGCGAGAACCCCTGGTTCGTCACCACGTCCCCCGTGTTGAACCACACGTCGCCGTCCTTGAACCCGTCGCGGATCAGCTTGGCGTCGTTGGCCTTCCCATCGGTGTAGCCGTCGAACGGTGCCGCCTTGGTGATCTTGGTCAGCAGCAGGCCGTTCTGCCCGCGCTTGACCCGCTTCATCCGGCCGCGCGAATCACGCAGCGGCCCCGCAGAATCCAGGTCGTACTCCACGACCGCGTGCGGCAGCGGGCACAGTCCGACGGTGCCCTCCACGTCGAACACGTTGACGAACGCGATATTGGTCTCGCTGGCGGCGTAGAACTCCATGATCCGGTCGATCCCGAAGCGCTCCTGGAACTCCCGCCAGATCTCCGGGCGCATGCCGTTGCCCGCGGCCACCCGGATGGTGTTCGACCGGTCGCTCGGCTTGGCGGGCTGGTTGAGGAGGTAGCGGCAGATCTCCCCGATGTAGATGAACATCGTGGCCGAGTTCTCATTGGCCTCGTCCCAGAACTTCGACGCGGAGAACTTGCGCCCGATCGCGAGCGTGGCGCCAGCGACCAGCACCGAGCCGAGCGCTACCAGCGCGGCGTTGTTGTGGTACAGCGGCAACGGGCAGTACATCACGTCGTCGGGGCGCATCCGCACGGCGGTCGCGCCGAATCCGGACATGCCCTTGAGCCATCGGTAGTGCGTCATGATCGACGCCTTGGGCATGCCGGTGGTGCCCGAAGTGAACACGTAGAACGCCCGGGTGGTCGCGGGAAGCGTGGCGGTCACGGGAAGGTTCTCGGTGGCCTGCGGGTCCTGGGCGCGGATCTCGCGGGCCTGCTGGGCCAGCGCCTCGACGGTCAGCAGCACGCCGTCCGCGGGGCGGTCCGCGGGATCGAGCGAGTCGAAGGCCTCGAGATCCTCCTCGTCGGTGACGATCGTGCCGGTATCGAGGATGTTCAGGCTGTGCGCGAGAACCGCCCCGCGCTGGTTGTAGTTCACCAGCCCCGCCGTGGCGCCCACCTTCACGATGGCCAGCATCACCAGCACCATCTGTGGGTGGTTGTGCATGACCACGCCCACCACGTCGCCCACCTTCACGCCGCGCCGCAACAGCACGCGCGCATAGGTGTTGACGGTGGCGTTCGCCTCGCCGTAGCCGATCCCCTCGCCGTGGAAGCGGAGGAAGTCGCGCGCCGGGTACTGCGCGGCCCGCTTCTGGAACACCGTGCCGATGGTCTCCTTGCTGCTCTGCGAACGCAGCAGGATGGACGGCCCCTCTTTGATCAGCAGGGGTAGGTCGGGAATGATCTTGCGCACGCCCTTGGCCAGATCACCGACACCGACGATGCTGTTCTTCTGCGGGGAACTCACAGCGGCGAGCCTACCGCGCGGAGGTTCCGCCCCGGCACGCGTCGAGCGCGCCCGTGACGTCCGTCGCACGCTGCAGCCGGCCGAGAGCCGCGTCACCGACGAAACCCCGCGCCTTGAGCCCGTCGAGCCAGTCCAGCAGCGGCGTGTAGAAGCCGTCGTGGTCGAGCAGCACGACCGGCTTGTCGTGCATCGACAGATAGCCCGCGGTCCACGCCTCGAAGAACTCCTCCAGGGTGCCCACACCACCCGGCAGCACCAGGAAGGCTTCCGCGTTGTCGTCCATGAGCTGCTTGCGCTCGCGCATGGTGGCGACCACCAGCAGTTCGTCGGCGCCGTGATCGGCGACCTCGCGGTCCACCAGCGCCGTCGGGATCACCCCGAGCGTGTGCGCGCCGCCGTCGCGCGCCGCCTGCGCCACAGCGCCCATCATCGACACGTGCCCGCCGCCCCACACCAGCGAATCACCGCCGGCGGCGATGCCCTTGCCCACCTCGGCCGCGAGCGCGATGTACTCGTCGGCGACGGGGCGGGACGCGCAGAACACCGCGATCGCCGTCACGAGGGGTCCACCTTCGACGCCTCGGCCTCGCGCGCCGCGTCCGCGCGTCGGATGATCTCGATCGCCTCGTCCACCGAGTCCGTCACCGTCAGCAGGTCCGCGTCGCCGGCCGACACCATGCCCTGTTCGGTGAGCGTGCCTCGATCCAGTCCACGAGCCCGCCCCAGTAGTCCGAACCCAGCAGCACGATCGGGAACCGCGTCACCTTCTGGGTCTGCACCAGTGTGAGCGCCTCGAAGAGCTCGTCCAGCGTCCCGAAACCGCCCGGGAGGCAGACGAACGCCTGCGCGTACTTGACGAACATCGTCTTGCGCACGAAGAAGTAGCGGAAGTTGATGCCGAGATCGACCCAGTCGTTGAGGCCCTGCTCGAAGGGCAGCTCGATGCCCAGCCCCACCGAGAGCCCGTCGGCGTCCTTGGCCCCGCGGTTGGCCGCCTCCATCGCGCCCGGCCCGCCGCCGGTGATGACGGCGTAGCCCGCCCGGACCAGCCCGGCACCCAGCTCGCGGCCGATCGCGTACTCGCGCGAATCCTGTTTGATCCGTGCGGAACCGAAGACGGTGACCGCCCGCGGCAGCTCGGCGAGCGCGCCGAAGCCCTCGACGAACTCGGCCTGGATCCGCATCACCCGCCAGGGGTCGCGGTGCAGCCAGTCGGCGTCGTCCGCGTTCGCGAGGAGCCGCTGGTCGGTGGTCGACGATTCCGTCGCCGCCACGCCCTGCACCCGCACGGGGCCGCGGTAGCGCAGGTACTCGTCGTGAGGCTTCTTCTCGGCTGCCATGAACCACACGCTATCCGGCGAGGAACGCGCGCAGCACGGCGGCCACCTCGGTGATCTGCGCGGTCTCGACGTGCTCGTCGCGCTTGTGCGCGTAGTTCGGATCTCCGGGCCGAAGTTGACCGCAGGATCCCCAACGCGGCGAAGCGCGAGACATCGGTCCACCCGTACTTGGCGCGGAACCGGCCGCCGGCGGCGGCAACCAGCTTCGCCGCGGCCGGGGCGCCGAGACCGGGCAGCGCGCCGGGCGCGGCGTCGGTGACCTCGAAGGCGAGCGCACCGTCGGCCAGCGGGCCGGCCAGGACCTCCCGGACGTGGGCCACGGCATCGTCGACGCTGCGGTCCGGCGCGAACCGGAAATTGACGTCCACGAACGCCTCGTCGGGAACGACGTTGCCGGCGACTCCCTCGATCCGCACGGCGGACAGGCCCTCGCGGTACTCGCAGCCGTCGATGTCGACGGTGCGCGCGGAGTAGGACTGCAGGGCGGTGAGGACGGGGCCGAGCTTGTGGACGGCGTTGTCGCCCAACCACGACCGGGCGCTGTGCGCGCGGACGCCGCCCGCCGTGATGCGCACGCGGATGGTGCCCTGGCAGCCGGCCTCGATGAGTCCGCCCGAGGGCTCGCCGAGGATCGCGACGTCGGCGGCCAGCCACTCGGGGAGCTCGCGTTCGATACGGCCGAGACCGTTGAACCGCGAGGCGATCTCCTCGCACTCGTAGAAGATCAGGGTCAGGTCGTAGGCGGGGTCGGCCATCGTGGCGGCGAGGTGCAGGAACACCGCGTCGCCGCTCTTCATGTCGACGGTGCCGCAGCCGTGGAGGACGTCGATCGACTCTCCCGTCGCTGCGCTCGCCACGACCTCGCGGCGGCTGGGCACGTTGTCGGCGATCGGCACGGTGTCGAGGTGGCCCGCGAGCATCACTCGTTGCGGCCGGCCACGATTCGTGCGCGCGAGCACGTTGTTTCCCACCCGCAGCACCTCGAACCGGCCCAGCGCGCGCAGCGCGGCCCCCACCTCGGTCGCGATCCTCTCCTCGTCGTGGCTCACGCTGGGGATGTCCACCAGCGCGGCGGTGAGGTCGATCGGGTTCTGGGTGATGTCGAGGCACAGCCCCAGCGTAGTGCTCAGAGCCCGAGGATCGCCTCGGCGATCAGGAAGTACAGGATCAGGCCCGTCGCGTCGACGAAGGTGCTGATGAACGGGTTGGAGAAGACCGCCGGGTCGACCCGGATCGACTTCGCGACGATCGGCATGAGCCCGCCGACCGACGCCGACATGGTGCACACCCCCAGTAGGGTCGCGCCGATCACCAGTCCCACATCGGTGCCGAACAGGGCGCCGGCGATCACCGCGCCGAGGCCGCCGAGCACCAGTCCCAGCGTCGCCCCGACCCGGATCTCCCGGCCCAGCACCCGCACCGCGTCGCGCGGGGTGACGTCGCCGAGCGCGAGCGCGCGGGTCACGGTGGTCGCGGCCTGGTTGCCCGTGTTGCCGCCGGTGCCGATGATGAGCGGCACGAACAGCGACAGCACCACCATCTCCTGGAGGCTGTCCTCGAAGACCGAGAGCACCTTGACCGTCAGCGTCGCCCCGATGGCCAGCACCAGCAGCCACACCACCCGCGAGCGGACCAGCGTCCGGACCGGGGTCGACAGGTAGGGCCGGTTCAGCGGCTCCACACCGCCCTGGCGCGCGGCGTCCTCGCTCTCGGCCTCCTCGAGGATGCGGAGCGCGTCGTCGACGGTGAGGATGCCGACGAGCCGGTCCTCGTCGTCGACGATCGGCATCACCAGCAGGCGCTGTTCCGCGCAGCGTCGGGCGGCTTCCTCGGCCGACTCCCGCGCCCGGGCGGTGCCGGCGACGTTCATGATCTCGCTGACCGGGGTGTCGGGCGCGCTGCGCATCAGCCCGCGCAGCCCGACGATACCGACGAGCACCCGTCCGGGGCCGACGACGGGAATGCCGTAGATGGTCTCGACGTCGTCGATGCGGGCCTGCACCGCCCCGAGCGCGTGTTCCGCCGTGTAGTCGGGGTGGACGGAGACGAACTCGGGCGTCATCTCGCGGCCGACGGAGCCCTGCGGGTAACCGAGCAGGGCCGCTGTGGCGGCGCGATCGCTCTCCGGCAGCCCGTGCAGCAGGCGCGCGGCGACGGTGGCCGGCAGCTCGTCGAGCAGCGTCACCCGGTCGTCGGGGTCGAGTTCGGCGAACAGTCCGGTGACCTGCTCGTCCTGGAGGTCGCGGATGAGCTCGCCCTGCAGCGGTGCGTCGAGGGACTCGAAGACGGTGAGCGCCTCGTCCTTCGCCAGCAGGCGGAAGACGACGGCCCGGTCCTTGCGGCCGAGACGTTCGAGGACATCGGCGATCTCGTGCGAGGTCAGCGGTGCGATGAGGGCCGCGACCGTGGTCAGGTCCCCGTCGTCGACGGCGTCGTCGATCCGGTTCGCGAGCTTGGCCGTGTCGAGTATCGAGGTCACTGAAGGCACCGTATCCGAATTCCGCGGCTCCGCAGCACGAGCGCGGACGGGCACGCGGACCTCGCCCGGTACCCTGATCGACGTGACGAATCGTGGAGCGAAGGCGTACGGACTGGCCACCATCACGGATGACGGGACGGTGCTCGACACCTGGTACCCGGCGCCGGAACTGACCGACGGCGGCGGCACCGTCGGATCGGTCCAGGATCCCGCGGGCGCGCCCGCGGAGCTGACCGCGCTGGCGGGTCCGGACACCGACCGCAAGGTGCGCACCGTCGTGGTCGAGACCACCATCGCCGATCTCGCCGCGGCGCCGGTCGACGCACACGACGTGTACCTGCGCCTGCACCTGCTCAGTCACCGCCTCGTCCAGCCGCACGGTCTGAGCCTCGAGGGCCAGTTCGGCCTGCTGGCGAACGTGGTGTGGACGAACTTCGGCCCGTGCTCCCCCGCCGGCTTCGAACTGGTGCGGGCGGCGCTGCGCAAGCGCGGCCACGTCACCGTGTACTCGCTGGACAAGTTCCCGCGCATGGTGGACTACGTGCTGCCGACCGGCGTCCGCATCGGCGACGCCGACCGCGTGCGCCTGGGCGCCCATCTCGCCGACGGGACCACCGTGATGCATGAGGGCTTCGTGAACTTCAACGCCGGCACGCTGGGCACCGCGATGGTCGAGGGCCGCATCTCCGCGGGCGTCGTCGTCGGCGACCACTCGGACGTGGGCGGCGGCGCGTCGACCATGGGCACCCTGTCGGGCGGCGGCAAGGAGATCATCGCCCTCGGCGAGCGCTGCCTGCTGGGCGCGAACTCGGGCCTCGGCATCCCGCTCGGCGACGATTGCGTCCTCGAGGCGGGCCTCTACCTGACGGCCGGCACCAAGGTGACCGGCCCGGACGGCACGCAGGTCAAGGCGCGTGAGCTGGCCGGTAGGAGCAATATGCTGTTCCGCCGTAACTCGGTGACCGGCGCGGTCGAGGTCGTGCCGTGGAAGAGCGAGGGCGTCGAACTCAACGCCGCGCTGCACAAGAACTGACGCGGGCGCGCCGGGACGGCGGCAGGCCCGTCAGGTGCCGTACACCCGGGACCCGACACGGACGACGGGCCGGCCGTGCGCCACAGCCCAGCGGCGTGCGCCGCTGCGCACCGACTCGACGGCGACCCACGCGCGCTCGGCCGCCGTGCCGTGCACGCGCAGCCAAGACAGGTACGCCCGGGCGTCGTGGGCCGAGCAGTCCGCCTTCGGGTGCGCCGCAGCGTAGTCGACGAAGCCGCCCGGCCAGCCCGGCAGGGTCCGCAGCACCGGGAGCGCCCGGGCCGCCGAGCCCGCCCGCTTCACCGCGAGGACCCGACCGGTCAGCTGCGCCCCGTCCGGGTCGAAGCCGGGCGGCACCCGCCCGGCAAGGAGGTCGGTGAGCACCGCCGCCTGGCGGTGCCGCAGCCGCTGCCGCGCCTCAGGAGGAACCACAGCTGCTCGAACTGCTCGAGCTGGAGCCGCAACTGCTGGAACCGCAACTGCTCGCGCTGCAGTTGGACCCGGAGTCGTGGCTCGAGTGGTGCGAGCCACCGTCGGAACCGCCGAAGAACCAGGCCGAACCGCCGCTTGCCGAACCGCCGCTGCCCCCGCGGGACCGCCCGCCGCGCCGCCCGCTCCGACCTCCCGCGATGGACACGCACACGGCGATCACGGCGAAAATCACGAATACTGCCACTGCGATCTCCATCCCGCACCTCCTCGTCGTTCAGTCGATCCCGAGAATCTCTCGTAGGCCCAGCATCTCGTGCCGGACGGCGGATTCGATCACGGACTCGTCACGTTCCAGCAACACTCCGGGCAATGCGCCGCCACCTGGGGAGACGCCCCCAAGAGAACGCTGTGAATCCCGCCAGACCGCGAGCAGATCCAGAACTTCCGGACATATCGGGTCGGCGTGGGTATCGAGGTAGAGGCCACGGTCGAAGCGGCCGCCCGCGATGTGCACGTACGCGACGGCCTCCAGCGGGTAGCGCCGCAACTCGTCGGCGGCGTCGGCGCCGCGCGCGGTGCACGAGGCGTAGACGTTCGCCAGGTCGAGTACCAGGCGCACCCCGGTCCGGTCGACCAGTTCCCGCAGGTAGGCGGGCTCGTCGTAGGCGTCCTCGGGCCACGCGAACAGGGCCGCGATGTTCTCCAGCGCGAGCGGCACCGGTAGCGCTGCCTGCGCGGCGCGCACGTTCTCGACGAGGACGTCGAGCGCCTCTGCGGTCCTCGGGGCGGGCATCAGGTGGCCGGCCTCGAGGACGTCGTCGTGGGGCCCGGACGCGGCCGGATCGTCGTCCAACCCGACGGTGCCCGCCCGCACGAACGCGATGTGCTCGCTGACCAGCGGCGCGTCGAGCGCGAGCGCGAGGTCCGCGAGCCGCTGCAGCCGCCCCGTGTCGGGGAAGTCGGCGCCCGCGATGCCCAGCGTCACGCCGTGCGGCACCACCGTGACGCCCAGGCGCGCCAGTTCCGCGAGCTCCGCGGGTGGGTCGGCGGGATCCACGTTCTCCGCCACGACCTCGGTGAAGGCGACGGAGCCGGACCGCGCACCGTCGAGCAACAATCCGGCGAGCTCGGGCCGCCACGCGGCCGAGACGCCGGAGATCGTCACCGGGCCAGGCGCTCGGCCGCGGCGGCGATCCGCTCGTCCGTCGCGGTCATCGCGATGCGCACGTGCTGCGCGCCCTGCGGGCCGTAGAACTCGCCGGGCGCGGCCAGGATGCCGCGCTCGGCGAGCCAGTCGACGGTGCCACGGCACGGCTCGCCCCGCGTCGACCACAAGTACAGCCCCGCCTCCGAATGGTCCACGGTGAAGCCCGCGCCGCGGACCGCGTCCACCAGCACCGCGCGGCGGGCGGCGTAGCGGGCGCGCTGCTCCGCCTCGTGCTCGTCGACCGACAGCGCGTAGGTCATGGCCGCCTGCACCGGGAACGGCACGATGGCGCCGGCGTGCTTGCGCACCGCGGCGAGGTCGGCGATGAGCGCCGGATCGCCCGCCAGGAATCCGGCTCGATACGAGGCCAGGTTCGACGTCTTCGACAGCGAGTGGATGGCGATCAGCCCGGTGGTATCGCCGTCGCACACCCGCGGGTCGAGGATCGAGACCGGCTCCGCCTCCCAGGCCAAGCCCAGGTAGCACTCGTCGGACGCCACGATCGTGTCCCGCTGGCGCGCCCACTGCACCACCTTGCGCAGGTGGTCGACGCCCAGGACCTTGCCGGTCGGGTTGGACGGGGAGTTCACGAACAGCAGCGCCGGGCGCTCGGGGCCGAGCTGGGCGGTACCGTCGGCCCGCACCGGCCGCGCCCCGGCCAGCAGCGCGCCCACCTCGTACGTCGGGTACGCGACCTCGGGGATCACCACCGTGTCGCCCGCGCCGATGCCCAGCATGGACGGCAGCTGCGCGATGGCCTCCTTGGTCCCGATCACGGGCAGGATCGCGTTCTCGGGCAGCCCGACGGTGCTGTACCGCCGGCTCAGCGCGGCCGCGGCGGCCTCACGGAGCTCGACGGTGCCGATCGTCGCGGGATAACCGGGGAAGGCGGAACCGTCGAACAGCGCCCGCCGGATGGGCTCGGCGACCGGGTCGACGGGGGTGCCGACGGAGAGGTCGACGATGCCACCGGGATGCGCGGCAGCGCGCGCCTTCGCCGCTGCCAGCGTGTCCCAGGGGAAGTCCGGCAGGCGCGCCGCGAGCGGCTCGCGAGCCACGCTAGTCCTCGGTGTTCATGGGCGGCAGGGCCGCGATGAACGGGTGATCGTAATCGATCTTGCCCTGCTTGGCGGCGCCGCCGGGCGAGCCGATCTCCTTGAAGAAGTCGATGTTCGCGGACACGTACTCGGCCCACTCGTCGGGGACGTCGTCCTCGTAGAAGATGGCCTCGACGGGGCACACCGGCTCGCAGGCGCCGCAGTCCACGCACTCGTCAGGCTGGATGTACAGCGATCGGTTGCCCTCGTAGATACAGTCGACGGGGCATTCCTCGATGCATGCCTTATCCATGACATCCACGCAGGGTTCTGCGATGGTGTACGTCACCTGACCACTCCTTCGGACGCTGTTGCCTGCCTACAGTATTCCGTGCTGCTGGAACGTGTCACAAAGAAGTGTCGCCTAACCTGCGATCATGTGATTTCATTCACCAGTGCACGTAATCGTCGGTGTGTTCGGATTGCTCGTGTTCCTGCTGCTCGCGTACCTGCCTACGCGAAACGTCGCCATGCTCAAGAAGAAGGCGCCCTACATCCTGGGCATGCTCGCGATCCAGTTCGCCCTGGGCCTGGTGATGCTCAAAACCCCTGTGGGCAAGTACGTCATCGACGGCCTGTCGACGGGCTTCGAGCACCTGTTGAGCTACGCCCACGAGGGCACCGCGTTCGTGTTCGGCGGGCTCGTCGACTACAAGGCCGATGCCACCAGCGGCACGCCGTTCTTCCTGAACGTGCTGACGCCGATCATCCTGATCTCGGCTCTCATCGGCATCCTGCAGTTCGCCAAGGTACTGCCGCTGATCATCCGCTACCTGGGCCTCGCCCTGTCCACGATCACCGGCATGCCGAAGCTGGAGTCGTTCAACTCCGTCAGCTCCGCGATCATCGGCCAGTCCGAGAACTTCATCGCGATCAAGAAGATCCTGCCCACGCTGCCCGAGCACCGCGTCTACACGCTGTCCGCGTCCGCGATGTCGACGGTGTCGATGTCGATCGTCGGCTCGTACATGGTGATGATCGAGCCGCGCTACGTGGTGGCGGCGATCGTGCTGAACCTGTTCGGCGCCTTCATCGTGGTGTCGCTGCTCAACCCCTACGAGGTGGCGCCCGAGGACGACGTCTTCGCACCGCCGCCGCAGAAGAAGCAGTCGTTCTTCGAGATGCTCGGCGAGTACATCCTCGACGGCGCCAGGGTCGCGCTCACGGTCGCCGCCATGCTGATCGGCTTCGTGGCGATCATGGCGCTGATCAACGGCATCTTCTCGGGCCTGTTCGGCGGCACCACCTTCCAGGACGTGCTGGGCTACGTGTTCGCGCCGCTGGCCTGGCTCACGGGTGTGCCCTGGAACGAGTGCCAGACCGTCGGAAGCCTCATGGCAACCAAGTTGGTCACCAACGAGTTCGTCGCGATGCTCTCCTTCACCGAGCAGAACCCCGGCGGGCCGCTGCAGCTCTCGCACCGCGCCGAGGCGATCATCCAGACCTTCCTCGTGTCCTTCGCCAACTTCAGCTCCATCGGCATCATCGCCGGCGCAGCCAAGTCGCTGGCGCCCGTGCAGGGCGACCAGATCGCCAAGTTCGGCCTCAAGCTGCTCTACGGCGCGACGCTGGTCTCGTTCATCTCCGCCACCGTCGTGGGGCTCATCTCCTAGCCCGACAGCGCCTCAGGCGAGGGCCGTGAGGTCGATCCGCAGCTCGAACGGCACCGTCGTCGTGACGAGTCCGGTCACGACCTCGCCGACGTACGCCCCGTCGACCAGGGTGAGCGTGAGCAGCGACGGTCCGGCATCGAGGTCGACGATCCAGTAGTGCGGGATGCCCGCGGCGAGCGCAGTTGTGCACCCATCGCGAGCATCGCGTCTTGATGCCACGAACGCGGACTCGGAGGCATCATCAGGACCCCCTCCTGCAGCTCGGACCGCCCCGACGTGTCCTCCCCCAAGGCACGCCAGTCGTCCAGCGACATCAAGTCGCCTCTCCGAGCTGCGGTCATGTGCCGATACTAGCGCCCGCGGACCGAAAGGAATCGGGGCTACGCCTCGGGCTCGGGGTCCGCCTCGATGCCCGACGGTGCGACCTTCCCGGCGAACACCGCCTCCAGGCCGAGGATCTTGGCACCGTCGGCCGCGCGGGCCTCGACGACCCGCAGCGTGGCGAACTCGCCCACGTAGCCGGCCACGGCGCCGACGGCGGGCAGCTTGCCGAGCGTGTCGAACACTCCGCCCGGGCGCGGGCGCGATTCCAGCGCCGACCGCGCGGACTTCACGGTGTGCAGCACGTCGCGGACCGCGCCGAACGCCGAGAAGACGCCGCCGCGGAGTTTCGCGCTCGTCTCGCGCACGGGCACCAGATCCTGGAAACCGGGGCGCTCGCCCAGCAGCGCGCGGGAATCGATCTGGCGCCGCGAGAGCACTCGCGCGACCAGGTCGATCTGCTCCGGCACCTGATCCACGCCGTGCTCCCCCGCCACGCCGACCACCACGAGGGTCTGATTGGCGAAGCCCAGGTACGTCTGCACGGGCAGCAGCCGCGCGACGACGCCGAGTGCGCCGGGCCAGGCCACTGCCACCGTCGAGATCGCGCCGACGGGGATGACCCACCACCGCGCACGACCGTCGGCATCGCGCTTGAGGTAGCCGTTGACCAGCGGGATCGGGGTGAGCCCGGCCAGCGTGGAGACGATCCGCGCGCCGGCCACGGCCGGGCGCACTACCGTCACGAAAACGCCGACGGTCCGCGCCAGCTCCAGGTCCGTCACCGTGCCCGTGACCGCGCCGCCGCGCGGCTCCAGCGCGTTCACGCGGCTCCCGCTGGGCGTGCGTCGTGGTGCGCTCGCGCGCCGGGCGCCCGATGCCGTTGGCTATCGCATGCAGTTCCGCCACCGTCTTCTCCGATCCGTGCGCCGATCCCGCCATCCGCGAGATCGTCTCCTCCATCAGGGTGCCACCCAGGTCGTTCGCGCCGCCCTGCAACATGGCCTGCGTGCCGGCCGTCCCCAGTTTCACCCAGGACGTCTGGACGTGGTCGATACGACCGTGCAGCATGACCCGCGCCAGCGCGTGCACGGCTCGGTTGTCGCGCTTGGTCGGCCCGGGCCGGGCCGCGCCCGCGAGGTACAGCGGGGCGCTCTGGTGCACGAAGGGCAGGGGCACGAACTCGGTGAATCCGCCCGTGCGATCCTGGATGTCGCGCAGCACGTTCAGGTGCGTGACCCAGTGCGAGGGGTTGTCGACGTGCCCGTACATCATCGTCGAACTCGACCGGATGCCCACCTCGTGGGCGGTGGTGACCACGTCGATCCACGCCGACGTGGGCAGCTTGCCCTTCGTGAGCACCCACCGGACCTCGTCGTCGAGGATCTCGGCCGCGGTGCCGGGGATCGTGTCGAGCCCGGCCTCACGCAGGCCGATCAGCCAGTCGCGCACGGACTCCCCCGAGTGGGCGGCGCCGTTGACGATCTCCATCGGGCTGAAGGCGTGCACGTGCATGCCGGGCACGCGGTCCTTCACCGCGCGCACCAGGTCGGCGTAGCCGGTGGCGGGCAGGTCGGGGTCGATGCCGCCCTGCATGCACACCTCGGTGGCGCCCACCCGCCATGCCTCCTCCGCGCGGTCGGCGACCTCCGTCATCGACAGCGTGAACGCGTCGGCGTCGCCCTTGCGTTGCGCGAAGGCGCAGAACCGGCATCCGGTGTAGCAGATGTTGGTGAAGTTGATGTTCCGGTTGACGACGTAGGTCACCACATCGCCGACGGTGTCCTTACGGAGCTGATCCGCCAGTGCCACCAGGGCCTCCAGGCCGGCGCCGTCCGCGTACGCGAGCGCCCGGTACTGGTCGTCGGACAGCCCGCCGGGGTTCCTCTCGGCGGCGCGCAGGGCCGAGAGCACGTCGGACTCCACCTTCTCCGGTGCCGAGAGCGAGAGCACCTGCTCCCGCACCGATTCCCAGTCGCCGAAGGCGGAGCCGAGGTCCGAGCGGGTGTCGGTGTTGCGGCCGTCGACGTCGATGGCGGTGTTGAGGTCGGTGCGCCCCGAGGACGCCCACTCCTCGTCGGGCTCCTGCCAGGGCAGCCCGACGGGCATCGCTGCCGGGTCCGCGAGTCCGGTCTCCGGATCGGCGAGGGCAGCGACGTGCGGCGCGACCCGCGGGTCGATCCACGGGTTACCCGCGCGCACGTACTTCGGCTGCGCCGTGAGCCGTTGCCGCAGTTCGAATCCCGCGTCCGCGGTGATCCGGGCGAGCGCGTCCAGGTCCGGCCACGGGCGCTCCGGGTTGACGTGGTCCGGAGTCACCGGCGAGACACCGCCCCAGTCGTCGACGCCGGCCTCCAGCAGCAGCCGGCACTCGTCCGCGGACACCAGGTTCGGCGGGGCCTGCACCCGCATCGCGGGCCCCAGCACCAGCCGCGTCACCGCGATCGCCGCGCGGTACACCTCGAGGTCCGCGTCCTCGACCGCACGCATGGCGGTGTCGGGCTTGGCGCGGAAGTTCTGGATGATCACCTCCTGCACATGGCCGAAGGCCTTGTGCACCTTTCGGATCGCCATGATCGACTCGGCGCGCTCGCGCTCGTCCTCGCCGATGCCGATGAGCAGCCCCGTCGTGAACGGCACGGAGAGCCGCCCCGCGTCGGTGAGCGTGCGCAGGCGCACCACCGGGTCCTTGTCGGGCGAGCCGTAGTGCGGCTGGCCCTTCTCGGCGAACAGGCGCTCGGAGGTGGTTTCGAGCATCATCCCCATCGACGGCGCGACGGGCTTGAGCCGCGAGAGCTCCTCCCAGCTCATGACGCCCGGGTTGAGGTGCGGGAGCAGGCCCGTCTCCTCGAGCACACGGATCGCCATGGCGCGCACGTAGTCCAGGGTGGAGTCGTAGCCGCGCTCGTCGAGCCAGGTGCGGGCCGCCTCCCAGCGGTCCTCCGGCCGGTCGCCCAGGGTGAACAGGGCTTCGTGGCAGCCGAGCTCCGCGCCGCGGCGCGCCACCTCGAGGATCTCGTCGGGCTCCATGTAGGCGCCGTGTCCCTCGGCGGCCAGCTTGCCGGGGACCGTCACGAAGGTGCAGTAGTGGCAGCGGTCGCGGCACAGCCGGGTGATCGGGATGAAGACCTTCTTCGAGTACGTGACCTGCGGCGTACCGTCGGGCCCCGTCAGCCCGGCCTCGAGCAGGCCCGCGTCGCGCACCCGCGCCGCGGACGCGGCGAGGTCGGTCAGGTCGTCGCCCCGCGCGGCGAGCAGCACCTGCGCCTCGTCCACGTTGAGCACGGCACCGTCGCGCGCTCGGCGCAGAGCACGGCGCATCGCCGAGGGGGTGGGTCGATACGGCTCCGCCGTTCGCTTCGGCACCGAGGGCATCGGCAGAAGCGCGGGAGTCGGCTCAGCAGCGTCCGTCACTTCTCCGATGATGCCAGGTATCCCGCGGCGACCGGCATCCCGATTCCGCAAACCAGCAACAGCGGCAGCCGCCAGTCCGTGTACATCACGCTGTTCCCGGGCCCACCCAGCAGGAATGCGACGATCACCACCAGGAATGCGATCACCGGGAGCGCGGCGTGGAACAGCTCTCCGCCGAGCCGGCGCGCCGCCACCGAGATCCACGCGAGCAGCCCGCCGAACAGGACCGCGGAGACCGGGACGGGCACGGCGCCGATGTACAGGTGCAGGTACATCGTGGCACCCACGGCGCACACGGCGCCGCCGAACACCGCGACGCCCAGCAGGACCCGGTCCAGCGTGCCCATCTACGCGACCCCCGCGAACAGGTCGCGTTCGTACCCGTCCGTTCCCGGGCCGACGGTGCCGCGGGCCAGGATGTACGCCTCCTCGCCCAGCACCGGCTGCGCGATCCGGTTGGTGAGGGCGAACGCCGCGCCGGAACCGGCCACGGCGAGCTGGGTCTCGTGCGCCCGCAGGGCCGCGAGCTTGCGGTCCGCGACCTGCGCCACGTCGATCAGCGTCGTGATCTCCGCGTCGGCGTGCGCGGGCAACTCGTCGGGGGCCGCGACCCGCCATCCGGGCGGCAGTGCGGCACCGTCGAGCGCGGCGAGGCCGGCGTCCACCTGGCCGCGCCCCGACACCGTCCAGTACAGCTTCGCCACGTCCCACGGCTCCCCGGCCCGCCCGGGTTCGCCGCGGCGGCGACTGCCGCGGTGGTCAGACGGTGCGCGGCGATGTGGTCGGGGTGGCCGTATCCGCCCACCTCGTCGTACGTGATCACCACCTGGGGCCGCTTCGCGCGGATGACCCCCGTCAGCGCCGCGAGGGGGCCGCCCTCGCCCCACTCGGGCGGGGTCGAGGCGAAGGCCCGCGGATGCTCGGCCGCCGGCGTGCCCGCCATGCCGGAGTCGCGCCACCGGCCCGCGCCGCCGAGGAACAGCGGCTCGAGCACCGGGCCGCCCGGGGCGCTGAGCGCCGCCAGAGCGGCCGTGAGCTCGCCGATCCGGTAGCCGCCCAGCTGATCCGCGTTCTCGGAGGTGAGCTCGGCGAACCGCGGCTCCATCACCTCGCCCTCCTCGCCCAGCGTGCACGTCACCACCGTCACGTCGGCGCCCTCGGCGAGGTACCGCGCGATCGTGCCCCCGGTGGTGATCGTCTCGTCGTCGGGGTGCGCGTGCACCAGCAGCAGCCTGCGCGCCGCGGTCACTTCCGCGTCCACCCTTCGACGCCGCTGAAGACGCCGTCGCGCGGCGGGCCCTCGAGCGCGACGCCCTGCACCGTCGGGGCGACGGCCGTCAGCGTGACGTCCTGCAGGATCGGCAGCACGGTCGCGCGCTCCCACAGTTCCGCGTCGATCTCCGCGAGGTCGACCGCGCCGCCCTGCAGGCCGTCGAAGGCCAGCGCCTGCAACTCCTCGTCGCACAGGCCGGCCAGGTTCCCGCCGACGGTGGTCGCAGCCGGATCGTTCTGCAGGTCAGGGACGGCCGACGGTGTCGGCGTCGGGGTGGCCGACGACTCGGACGGCAGCGGCGGGCACTCGACCCGTCCGGCGAACCGCTCGACCGGGCTGGGGCCGGTCCCCGACCAGCCCACGACCGCGTCGACGGCACCGTCGAGCAGGGCCGTCCCGGCGAGCACCTGCGGCTCGAGCGCCACCACGGACGCGAACACGCCCATGGCCCGCAACTGGTCGGTCGCGTTGCTCGCCACCGCGAAGGCGGCCGTATTGCCCTGCGGCACACCGATCCGCAGGAACATCGGTACGCCGTCACGGACGTACTGCTGGACGTTCTCCCCGGCGACGGCGACGGCGGCACCGGCAGCGCCGACGGGTCGCTGCTCGACGGCGCGGAAGTCGTCGTCGGGGCGCTGGGCGGCGGCGTGGGCGGGACGCTCTGACTGGGCGGGATGGGCGCGTCCTGCAGCGAGTAACCCGCCCCGGCCAGGGCCCGCTCCAATTTGACCTTCGCCTCGGCCGGCGCGGGCCGGGCGGGCATCGTCGGCGCGTACCCGGGGTCCGACGGTGCCAGCACCTGCGCGCGGGCGGGCCGCACCGAGTCGCCGCCGGAGCCGACGGTGGTGAGCAGATCCACGTTGATCGCGTCGAGCAGCGCACGGCGCACGGCGACGTCCGCGAGGAACTTCGACCGCGTGTTGAGCGTCAGCGACAACACCCGCGGATCGACCTGCTCGATGGCGCGGACCTGGTAGATCGACGTCAGTTGGGCGAGCAGCGACGGTCCGCCGTGCACGGCGACCACCTGCACGTCGCCGGTGCGCACCGAGTTCGCGAGCTGCGCGTCGCTGCCGCCACGGCGGAGCACGATCCGGTCGACCAGGGCGGGCTTCATCCAGTACCGGTCGTTGCGCTCGAGAGTCACCTCGTCGCGCGCCACGTCGACCTTCTTGACCAGGTAGCCGGCGCCGGACGCGGGGATCTTCTCGCGCATCGCGCCGTTGAACCCGCCGGGTGAGCCCTTGACGAGATGGCTGGGCAGCAGATTCTGGAACAGCGTGCGCCACCCGGGCAGCGGGGCCTTGAGCTGGACGATCACCTGCTTGCCGCCGGCGCCCGACGACACCGACTCGATCTGCCGGTACGGCGCGGAGCCCACGGTGTCGGGGGCGGTGATCATCGACTGCCAGAGGTACACGAAGTCCTCGGCGGCGATGGGCGCGCCGTCGGACCACTGCGCGTCCTGCCGGATGGTGTACACGATCTGGAGTGGGGCGGGCCGCTCGACCGTTGGCACCAGGTCGGTGTTCTGCACCAGTTCGACGCGACCGTCGGGCCCCGGACCTCTCGGAACGCGCTCGGCAGGGTCATCGCCGCGAGCGCCCGCGCCGCGGACGAGGAGTTCGACGCCAGGTGCGGATTGAATCCCGCCCCCAGGGAGTCGATCGCCACCTGCACGGTCGCGCCGGTGGTCGTGGGCGCCTGCGGCGGCGCCGACGTCTCGGACCCCGGCACCGCCGGGGGCGGGTCGGCGACGCAGCCGGTGAGGGTGGCCGCGAGCAGGACCGACGCCACCGTCAGGCCTTTCGACCGTCGCCGCACCGCCGCTCCCTTCCCGTTGCCGTCCCGTCGTTCCCGGTCCCGACGGGCACCGTCGGGACGCGTCCCCGCCACCCCGGTGCGGGTCAGCCTGCGGCCTGGTCCCGCGACTTGGCGCGCGAACGCTCGCGGGCCCGCTCGGTGGCGTTCAGGTGCACCTTACGCACCCGGACCACCTCGGGGGTGACCTCGACGCACTCGTCGGCGGCGCAGAACTCCATCGCCGCCTCGAGCTCCAGCTTGATGGGCTTGGCGAGGGTCTCCATCACGTCGGCGGAGGACTGACGCATGTTGGTCAGCTTCTTCTCCTTGGTGACGTTGATGTCGAGGTCCTCGGCGCGCGGGTTGATGCCCACGACCATGCCCTCGTAGGTGTCGGCGCCGGGCTCGACGAAGAAGGTGCCGCGGTCGGCCAGCTGGATCATGGCGAACGGGGTCACGCTGCCCTGCCGGTCGGAGACCAGCGAGCCGGTGTGGCGGGCGCGGATCTCGCCCGCCCACGGCGCGTACTCGTGGAAGACGGCGTTGGCGATGCCGGTGCCGCGGGTCTCGGTGAGGAAGTCGGTGCGGAAACCGATGAGGCCGCGCGACGGGACGATGAACTCCATGCGGACCCAGCCGGTGCCCTGATTGGCCATGGTCTCCATGCGGCCGCGGCGGTTCGCGAGCAGCTGGGTGACCGAGCCGAGGTACTCCTCGGGCACGTCGATGGTCAGGTGCTCGAACGGCTCGTGGACCTTGCCGTCGACCTTGCGGGTGACGACCTGTGGCTTGCCGACGGTCAGCTCGAACCCCTCACGGCGCATCTGCTCGACGAGGATGGCCAGCGCCAGCTCGCCGCGGCCCTGCACCTCCCACTGGTCGGGCTTGCCGATGTCCATGACCTTGAGCGAGACGTTGCCGATCAGCTCGGAGTCGAGGCGCGACTTCACCATGCGCGCGGTCAGCTTGTGGCCCGAGACCTTACCCACCAGCGGCGACGTGTTGGTGCCGATGGTCACCGAGATGGCGGGCTGGTCGACGGTGATCCGCGGCAGCGCGACGGGGTTCTCGAGGTCGGCCAGGGTGTCGCCGATCATGATCTCCGGGAATCCCGCGACGGCCACGATGTCGCCGGCGACGGCCTCCTCGGCGGGCTTGCGCTCGACGCCGTCGGTGGCGAGCAGCTCGGTGACCTTGGCGTTGGTGATGACGGGCTCGCCGTCGACCTCGCGCATCCACGCCACGGTCTGGCCCTTGCGCAGAGTGCCGTTGTGGATGCGGACCAGGGCGAGGCGGCCGAGGAAGGCCGAGGCGTCGAGGTTGGTGACGTGGGCCTGCAGCGGCGCCTCGGCGTCGCCCTTGGGCGCGGGGATGTGGTCGTGCAGGATCTGGAACAGCTCGTCGAGGTTCTCGGCGTCCGGAACGGTGCCGTCGGCGGGCGCGGTGGTCGACGCCTTGCCCTCGCGGCCCGAGGCGTACACGACCGGCAGCTCGAGCGCGAGCTCGGCGGCCTCGGCGGCCTCGTCGGACAGGTCCGACGCGAGGTCCAGCAGCAGGTCCTGAGCCTCGGTGACGACCTCCTCGATGCGGGCGTCGGGGCGGTCGGTCTTGTTCACGACCAGGATGACGGGCAGCGACGCGGCGAGCGCCTTGCGCAGCACGAAGCGGGTCTGCGGGAGCGGGCCCTCGGAGGCGTCGACGAGCAGGACGACGCCGTCGACCATGGACAGACCGCGCTCGACCTCGCCGCCGAAGTCGGCGTGGCCGGGCGTGTCGATCACGTTGATCACGGTGGTGGTGCCGTCGGCGTTCACACGGTGCACGGCCGTGTTCTTCGCCAGGATGGTGATGCCCTTCTCCTTCTCCAGGTCCCCGGAGTCCATCACGCGGTCCACCAGCTCGGCGCGCTCGCCGAACGCGCCGGACTGCCGCAGCATGGCGTCGACGAGGGTGGTCTTCCCGTGGTCGACGTGCGCGACGATGGCGACGTTGCGGAAGCTGGGCTGGCTCACAAGGGTTCTCCTGCGGTTGGCGTCCGCGCACGCGTGAATCCATCACGCGGACACGAAGAAGGGGGCGTACGGACACGCCTGGTCGATGCCAGTTTAAGGGGAACCACCGTTCGGGCCCGAATCGAAGCAGCGGGGTGTGACGATTGACAACTTCTCATTAGGTTGCGCTAACCTTTGAAACATGAGTAAGACCAAGGCGCACAAACTCGTGGGCAGCAAGCCCAAGAAGAAGTGCTGCCGCAAGAAGACGCGGTGCATGAAGTGCCCCGTGGTGATTCACAAGCTCAACCGGCTCGCCGCCCACGGCGCGACCAAGAAGGAGCTCCAGAAGTCGCTGAAGGCGGTGCGCGCCAACCCGGAACGCACGCGCGTCGCGTGACACGGGGCCGACGGTGCGCCGCCCGCGCGCACCGCCGGCTCGACTACGCCGAGTCCTCGGCCCGCTCCGCTTCTTCCGCCTCCTCGACCGCGGCCAGTTCCCCCTGCGCCGTCCGGAGCTGGTGCATCGCCAACCGCGCGTAGACCATCTGGCTGGTGATGGCCATCTGGCCGCGGCCGCGACTCGAGAACGTGACGAGCCAGGTCAGCAGCGTGGAGAACCGGTTCTTGAAGCCGACCAGATACACCAGGTGCAGCGCGAGCCACATCAGCCAGGCAAGGAAACCGCCGAACTCGATCTTCCCGACCTTGACCACGGCGTCGAACCGCGACACCGTCGCCATGCTGCCCTTGTCGAAGTACTTGAACGGCTTCCGGTTCGCCGGGGCGTCGCGCCCCTCGACCGACGCCTTGATGAGTTTCGTCGCGTACTTGGCACCCTGGATCGCCCCCTGCGCCATGCCGGGAACGCCCTCGACGAACATCAGGTCGCCGATGACGAAGACGTACGGGTGCCCCTTGACCGTCAGGTCGGGCTCGACGACGACGCGGCCCGCGCGGTCGACCTCGACGCCGTCCACCTGGTCCGCGATCAACTTCCCCAGCGGGTTGCCCTGTACGCCGGCGGACCACACCTTGCACGCGCACTCGATCCGCCGCTCGGTGCCGTCCTTCTCCCTGACGGTGATCCCCTGATAGTCGACCTCCGACACCATGGCGTTCAGCTGGACCTCCACCCCGAGCTCCTCGAGGCTGGTCTGCACCTTCTTCCCCAGCTTGGGGCCCATGGGCGGGAGCACCGCGGGCGCCGCGTCCAGCAGGATCACCCGGCAGTCCGACGGGTTGATCGTGCGGAACGCGCCCACCAGCGTGCGCTGCGCCAGTTCGGCGATCTGCCCGGCCAGCTCGACGCCGGTCGGTCCGGCGCCGACGACCACGAACGTGAGCCGTCGGTGGCGCTCGGCCTCGTCGGTCGACACCTCCGCGGCCTCGAACGCGCCCAGGATCCGCCCCCGCAGCTCGAGCGCGTCGTCGATGGTCTTCATGCCGGGCGCGAACATCGCGAAGTGGTCGTTGCCGAAGTACGACTGCTGCGCCCCCGCCGCCACGATCACGCTGTCGAACGGCGTCACCGTCTCCATCGTCATCAACCTCGACGTCACCGTCTTCGCCTCGAGGTTCACGTCCTCGACCTCGCCGAGCACCACCCGGACGTTGTCCTGGTCCCGCAGCACGAGCCGCGTGGTCGGAGCGATCTCGCCCTCGGACAGGATACCGGTGGCCACCTGGTACAGGAGCGGCTGGAACAGATGGCTCGTGGTCTTCGCGATCAGGGTGACATCGACGTCGGCGTCCTTGAGCGACTGGGCGGCGGTCAGCCCTCCGAACCCGGATCCGACGATGACGACGTGATGTCGTCGGCCGGTCCCGGACTGCGCTGGCCATGGTGCAACGGTCATGGTTCCTCCGGATGGTTGGTCGGCGCCTCAAGTAAAGTCGCTGGACGTTCCGTCCGCAGAGGAAGCGGATATTCGCCGCCGGACTTCAACAGTCGGATCCTCGCCGGCCGTCATCACCGAGCAGGGCGCGGAGTGCGACCGGATCGGCAGCACCCGCGAGTGCCCTGTCGAGTTCCTCCGGCGTCACCGGCAGAGCGCGCAGTTCCTCTACGAGACCCGGCACGTCCTCTTGACGTCCCGCCGGTGTCGCGAGTTCCAGGAGGAAGGCCAGGGCGTGCGCGCGTTCGATGTTCGTGTCCCCCTCCTTCGGTCGACGCAGCGCCGACGTCAGGGCTCGGTATGCAGCCTTGTCGTCATTCTTGAAGCCGCTGAGGATGCGGGCGTTGTCCAGGGCCTTCGCGAGCCCCGAAAGTTCCTTCCCACCGCCGTACTCGAACTCCTCCTCGTCCTTCTGAATGATCAGGAGCTGATTTCCCGACGGATCAACGAGCGTGAACCTGGATGCACCGGGGCGGAACCGGGTGAGCCGCGGCTCCCAGAGGCGGGCACCCTGCCCAGCAGACCCTTGATCGCAGCCTTGAACGCCGCGTGCTCAGCGGCCACGTCGTCGACGAGCAGCAAGCAGATCCCGGTGTCGTCCGCGTCGCGGGCGAAGCGCCCGAAGTGGACGTCGGCTCCGTCGCGCGTGAACGCGAGGTAGAGGTACGGGCGCACCTGATAGCCGGTGCACTCGAAGCCGAGCGCGGTGTAGAAGTCGCGAACGGCCTCGGGATCGACGCAGGGCAGGACGGGAACGGCGGTGGTGGGCATGACACCACGCTAGTGCGGAATCAGGTCAGTTCCCGTCCGGCGGGGCCGCCACCAGCAGGTCCGCCAGTACCGAGGTCAGCACGGCCACCAGCTCGGCCGGATCGGAGCGGTCCGGCGCGTTCTGCCACCAGGCCATGAGGAACTCGTTCACCGAGGGGATGAACGCGGCGTAGACCCACGGCGCCGTGGCCCGCGCGCCCGCGTCCTCCGCCGCGGCCCGCACCAGCGCGGCCCACTCGGCCCGGTTCGCGAGCCGGAACCGTTCGAGGTCCGCGCTCACGCCGACGACCTCCACGAACGCCACGCGCAGCGTGCGCGGATCGGCGAGCACCGTCCCGATGTACGCGGCCACCCCTGCGGACACGAGGGCGCGCACGGCCTCGGGCCCCGTGCCGCGCGCGCCGCCGGCCAGCGCGTCGGCGACCGCCGCCCGCCCCCGGTCCTGCGCCTGTGTATAGAGGTGCCGCAGCAGCGCCTCACGGTCGGCGAACTGCTCGTAGAAGTGCCGCCGCGACACCTTCGCCAGCTCGCACACCGCCGCGACGGTGGTCTCCTGATAGCCGACGGTCGCGAACAGCTGCAGCCCAGCTGCCTCCAGCTTGGCCAGTCGTTCCGCCTGCCGGGTCGGTGCGTCGGCCCCGGCGTAGACCCGCCCGACGGTGCGCCCGTCTCCTGCTCCGGAGCCCGCCGTCATGCCGTGGATTCCGTCGCACCCCGCCAGATGTTCACGTCGCCGTCCACGGCGAACTCGTCGATGGCGGCCAGTTCATCGGCGGAGAACTCGAGATTCGCGACGGCCCCCACGCTGTCTTCGAGCTGCGCGACGCTGGACGCGCCGATCAACGCGGACGTGACCGCGGGCGACCGGAGCACCCACGCGATCGCCAGTTGCGCGAGCGTCTGGCCGCGGCCGGCGGCGATGCCGGCCAGCCCGCGCACGCGCGCGAGGTTCTCCTCCGAGAGCATGCCGCCGGAGAGGCTCTTGCCGGCCGCGGCGCGGGAGTCCGCGGGCACCCCGTCGAGATAGCGGTCCGTGAGCAGGCCCTGCGCGAGCGGCGAGAAGGCGATCACGCCCATTCCGTCGGCAGCCGCTGTGTCCAGCAGCGAGGGCTCACCGCGCTCGATCCACCGGTTGAGCATCGAATAGGACGGCTGGTGGATCAGCAGCGGCGTGCCGAGTCCGCGCATGATCTCCTGCGCCCGCGCGGTGAGCGCGGCACTGTAGGACGAGATGCCCACGTACAACGCCTTTCCCGAGACCACTGCCTGGTGCAGCGCGCCCATCGTCTCCTCGAGCGGCGTCTGCGGATCGGGCCGGTGGCTGTAGAAGACGTCCACGTGGTCGAGCCCCATGCGGGCCAGCGACGCGTCGAGCGAGGACAGCAGGTACTTGCGGGACCCGCCGAAACCGTAGGGGCCGGGACGCATCTCCCACCCCGCCTTGGTGGAGATGATCAGCTCGTCGCGATACGGCCGGAAGTCCTCCGCGAACAGCGTGCCGAAGTTCCGCTCGGCACTCCCGGGCGGCGGCCCGTAGTTGTTGGCGAGGTCGAAATGGGTGACACCCAGATCGAAGGCGCGGCGCAGGATGTCACGCTGCGTCTGCAGCGGCTTGTCGTCGCCGAAGTTGTGCCACAGGCCGAGCGAGACCGCGGGGAGCTTCAGCCCCGATCCCCACTCCCCGGTACGGAACGGACGCGTACCGCTGCGGGCTCGCGGCGTACGGATCGAAAATGCCCATGCGGACCATCATGCCCCGTGCCGCGGACCGGGAGGCCCTAACATCGAACGACATGGGCGAATCCGATGACTCGCAGTCCGAGAGCCTGCTGACCGTGCTGGTCGCGTTCGGCGCGAACGTGTTGATCGCGGTGGCCAAGACGGTGGCTGCGATCGTGACCGGCTCGGCCGCGATGGTGGCCGAGGCCGCTCATTCGTGGGCGGACACCGGCAACGAGGTGTTCCTGCTGATCGGCGCGAAGCGCGCGGGCACGCCCGCCGACGCGACCCACCCGTTCGGGTACGGGCGATCGGGCTACGTCTGGTCGATGTTCGCGGCGTTCGGCCTGTTCAGCGTGGGCGCGGCGGTGTCGGTGTGGCACGGGATCTCGGCGCTCGGCGCGCCCGAGGAGGCCGGGGACTACGGCTGGGGCTATGCGGTGCTGGCCATCGCGTTCGTACTGGAGGGCACGTCGTTCCTGCAGGCGCTGCGCCAAACCCGGGCCGGCGCGCGCGAGCGCATGCTGCACCCGCTGCGGTACGTGCGGATCACGTCGAACCCGGTGCTGCGGTCCGTGTTCGCGGAGGACCTCAGCGCCCTGATCGGCATCGTCATCGCAGCGGCCGCAATGGGCCTGCACCAGGCCACTGGGAATCCGGTGTGGGACGCGGTCGGCTCCATCGCGGTCGGCGTCCTCCTGGGGTTCGTGGCGGTCTTCCTGATCCGCCGCAACATGGACTTCCTCACCGGCGAGGAGGCGACTCCGCTCGCACGCAACCGCATGCTCGAGGCGCTGCTCGCACATCCGGACATCCGCCAGGTGAGCTTCCTGCACATGGAATGGGTCGGCGCGGACCGCCTGTTCCTGGTGGCCGCGGTCGACCTCGAGGGCGACCTGCCGGAGTCGCGGGTAGCGGCCCGCCTGGCCGCGATCGCCGACGACATGAACCGGATCCCGCGGATCCAGCGCGCGGTGTTCACGCTCACCCGTCCGGGCGATACCACGCAGCTGACCGCAGATCCGCTCCCCGACTGGTACCTGCCCGGGAAGGGCTGATCTCAGGCCAGGTGCGCGGCCAGCCGTGACGCGTTCATGTACGCGATCGCCTCGATGGAGATCATCGGGTTCACCCCGCTGGGCGTCGGGAAGCACGAGGCGTCGGCCACCACGAGGTTCGGCACCTCCCAGGTCGCCCCGTCCGGATCCGTCGCGGAGGTGTCGCGGCTCCCGCCCATCGCGGCGGTGCCCATGATGTGCAGCGCGATCATCATGCACCGGGCGGGCGCGTAGCCCTCCCGTGCCGCGGCCGCGGCGAACCCGTCGAGCGATCCCGGCAGGTCGGCGGCGACCCGGTTCTGGTGGGAGCTGCGCACGGACGACGCGCCCGCGGCGGCGAGGATCTCCGCCGCGCCGACCACGCCGCGCTGCATGTGCGCGGCGTCGTGATCGCTGAGCCGGTACCGCACGACGGGCTCGCCGTCACGCCCGACGGTGACCCGCCCGCTCCCGCTGTCCCGCACCAGAACTCCCACCTGCACCGTGTGCCGCAGGGCGCGCATGTCGGCGGCGTGCTGCGCCGCGGAGTGCCACGGCTGGAACAGCGTGATCGCCCCGGGGCTCGCCGGCCCGGTCTCGTAGATCACCCCGTAGCCGTCGCCGTCGAGGTCGGCGTGCTCGGTCGAGTACCGGGTCTGCAGGCCGCCCTCCCAGGGGCGCACGTCCTCGTCGAAAACGCCCGCCACCGAGGTCACCGGGTGCAGCCGCAGATTCTCGCCGATCCGCTTGTTCCGCAGCCCCGAGCGCCGCAACAGCGGCGGCGTCTGCAGCGACCCGGCGGCGACGACCACCGCCCGCGCCGCGACGGTGACCGAGGCACCGTCGGGCCCGATGGCCTCGACGCCCGTCGCCCGGCCCCGCTCGACGATCACGCGGCGCACGTCCACGCCGACGGCGATCCGCGCACCGTCGGCCTGCGCGTCCTGCAGCCAGGTCTTGGCCGTGGACTGCTTGGCCCCGATGCGGCAACCGTAGCCGCAGCGTCCGCACTCGATGCCCTGGTCGCAGCCGAGCACGTTGCGCGGCATGGCGTCGCAGTGCCGGCCGAGGGCGGTGAGGCCGCGCTCGAGGATCGCGTCGCGCGACGACGCGGCGTTGTGGTCGGTGTTCACCCCCAGGCGCTGCTGCACGGCGTCCAGTGCCCGGGTGAACTCGTCGCCCGCGAACTGCCGGGCGCCGTGCGCGGCCCATTCGGCGCGCACGTGCTCGGGCGTGGCGAACGAGGTGGACCAGTTGACCACCGTCCCGCCGCCCAGCGTGCCGCCGGCCATGAAGGAGGAGAACTGCCCCTCCGCGGAGACCGCGGGCGCGCCCGCGTACAGGGTGGTGAGCGAGTCCAGTTCGCCCGCACCGAAATCGCGGTCGTCGTGGTAACCGCCGCGCTCGAGGACGAGTACGTCGAGTCCCGCGGCGGCGAGAACCGCGGCGGCCGTCCCGCCCCCGGCGCCCGAGCCGACGACGACCACGTCGGCCGTCAGGCGCGCACCGCCAGCTGTGAGGGTGATGGGCCGTAGCGACGGCTCGGGCGCGTCCGGCAGCGGGCCCGGGGCTTCCGGGTACCCGATCGCGGCGCGCGCCGCGATCGCGTCCGGAGCGATGTAGTAGGAGCCGATCAGCAGTGATCGCAGCCCCTGGAAGACGGCGCGGACCGGCGCGAGCGGGTGCGTTCCCCAGCGCAGCAGGGCCTCCTCGCGCCGCGCGTGCGGCAGCGCGGAGAACCTCCGCGGCCCGATCCGGTTGACCACGCCGAAGCCCCGCGTGTCCCAGACGTCGAGGAACGCCTTCAGTTCGCGCAGCTCGCGCGGCAGCATCTTGTGCTGCGCGGTCCGGGAGACGGAGGCGAGGAGGTCGATGTCGCGGGCACCGGGGACACCGTCGCCGCCGGGCACCAGGGTGTCGGCGATGGACAGCAGCGCGCGCGCCTGACGCGGGCTGAACACGTCGGAGCTCACGCGCTCATCCGATCACGGCCACGCGCCGCGGGTTGAGCGCGACACGCACCGTGTCGCCGTCGGCGGGCGGGGTGTCCCCCAGCGCCTCCACGAGTAGCTCGTCGTCCCCCGCGTCGACCGCCACCGTGATCCGCACCCCGTCGATGACGGGAACCGAGGAGACCACCCGGGCCCGCACGCCGTGCGCCTGGATGACGACGGACCCGGGCCGCAGCCCCAGCTGGAACCTGCCGTCGGGACAGTCCACCATCACCGGGCCGAGGGCGCTGTCCGCCTGTCCACCCGCCACGACCGCGTCGAGCAGCACGGCGTACCCGAGGAACCGGGCGATGTCGGGCGTGCGCGGCCGGCGCCACAGCCGCGCGGGGCGGTCGGTCTGGACGATCTCGCCGGCGTCCAACACCGACACCGAGTCCGCGAGCTCCACCGCCTCGCCGTGGTCGTGGGTCACGATCAGCGCGGGCGTGGCGGTCTCGCGCAAGATCCGCCGCAGATCGCTCACTAGGCGGTCGCGCAGCTGCCGGTCCAGCGCCGACAGCGGCTCGTCGAGCAGCAGCATCCGCGGCCGCGGGGCGAGTGCCCGCGCGAGGGCCACCCGCTGCTGCTGGCCGCCGGACAGCTCGCCGACGGGACGCGCCCCCATCCCGGGCAGCCCCACCAGTTCGAGGAGCTCGGTCACCCGCTCGGCGGAGTCCGCGCGCGACCAGCCGTGCCGCTGCAGGCCGTAGCGGACGTTCCCGGCCACGTCGCGATGACCGAACAGCTGACCGTCCTGGAACACCATCCCGAAGCCGCGCCGGTGCGTGGGCACCCGAGCGAGATCGGCACCGTCGAACAGCACCCGCCCGCCGGCCAGGGGCTCGAGCCCCGCGACCGCACGCAGGAGCGTGGACTTACCGCACCCGGAGGGTCCCAGCAGGGCGGTCACGGGCGCGTCCGGCGTCCCGACGGTGAGCGTCGCGTCGCGCACGGCCACCCGGTCGCCGTACCGGACCGTGACCCGGTCGATGGTCAGCACCGATTCACCCCTCGTCTCCAGAACTCCGACTCACGAACGTGCGACATCAGAACTCGGCCCGGCCGGGTTCGTCCCGTCGCAGAGCCTCGACGACGCCGATCACCACCACGGTGGCGGCGATGAGCAGGACCGAGCAGGCGGCCGCCAGCGCGGCGTCCTCCCACCCCGGGCGCGCGGAGATCCGGCCGATCAGCACGGGCAGCGTCATCTGCACCGGGCGCACCAGGAAGCTCGCGGCCCCGAACTCCCCCAGCGTAACCACGTACGCAAATCCGGCCGCCACCGCCACGGAACGGCCGATCACCGGCAGGTCCACCGAGGCGAACACGCGCACGGGCGACGCGCCGAGGACCGCGGCGGCCTGCCGCTGCCGGGGGTCGACCGCCGCGAGCGCGGGCACCAGCACCCGGACGACGAGCGGCACCGCGACCAGCGCCTGCACGAACGGCAGCACCGCTGGCGACTCGCGGATCGTCGGCAGCGACTGCAGGGCCACCAGGTAGCCGAACCCGAGGGTCACCGCACTCACTCCGAGCGGCAGCATGACGACGGCGTCGGCGAACCGGCTGAGTACGCCGCGCGAGCGGGCGATGGCGACCGCGGCCAGCGCCCCGACGACGAGCGCGATCGCCCCCGCCTGGGCGGCGGTGACCAGCGACATCACGAGCGCCTTCGCCGGCACGACGCCGCCGAAATCGGCGGTGAGCCGCTGGTACGCGGCCGTGCTCAGGGCCCCCGACGGGTCGGGGTGCAGCGAGCGCAGCACGAGTGCGCCCAGCGGGAACAGCAGCAGCACCACTGCCACCGGGACGCCGGCGAGCACCGCGATGCGCGTTCCGGGTCCGGCACGCCGCGCCTGCGTCGCCGCCGCGGACGAGGGCCGCGACACCCGCACCCGCAGCGCGCCGCTCACGGACACCGCGAGCACCACGACCACGATCTGCACGAGCGCGAGCAGCGCCGCGGTGCGCAGGTCGAACACGCCCACCACCTCCTGGTACACCGCGGTCTCCAGGGTGCGCAGCCGGCTGCCGCCGACCACGAGGACGATGCCGAAGCTGGTCGCGCAGAACAGGAACACCACCGACGCGGCGGACGCGATCGCGGGCAGCAGCGCGGGGGCGGTCGCGGTGAGGAAGGCCCGCGCCGGTCCGGCGCCGAGCGTGCGGGCGGCCTGCTCGGCCCGCGGGTCCACGCCCGCCCAGACGCCGCCGACGATCCGCGCGACCACGGACACGTTGAAGTAGGCGTGCGCGATCAGCACCGCCCAGACCGTCTCCGAGAGCCCGAGGAAGCCGAGGCCGCCGCCCGGCGCGAACAGCGTGCGGAACGCGACGCCGACCACCACCGTCGGGAGCACGAACGGCACCGTCGCGAGCACCCGCAGCACCCACTGGCCGCGGAACCGCGCCCGCGCGGTCAGCCACGCCAGCGGCAGCCCCAGGACCACCGTGAGCAGCGTCGACGCGGCGGCCTGCCACACCGTGAACCAGACCAGGCCGAGGCCCCCGCGCCGGTGAAGCCCTCCCAGAGCCCGACCCCGCCGGACGCCAGGCCACGCGCGATGATCGCGGCGACGGGCCACAGGAAGAACACCGCGACGAACAGCAACGGTGCGGCCAACAGCGCGAGCCGCCCGCGCGACGTGGGCATCACGGGACCGGGATCACCGGCCCATCAGCTGGCGCCACTGGCGCACCCAGCCGTCGCGCTCGTCGGCCAGCCGCTCGGCGGGCAGGGTCGCGGCCTTCGACGGGACGGGCGCGTACTTCGCCCACGCCTCGGGCAGCGCCACGCCGCGTGTGACGGGGTAGACGTACATCTCGTCCGGGATGGTGGCCTGCGCCGCCGGCGAGAGGAGGAAGTCGATGAGCTTGCGCGCACCGTCGGGGTTCTTGGTGCCGCGCAGCACGCCGGCGTACTCGACCTGCCGGAAGCAGGTGTCGAGCAGCGCCTTGGTCGGCGGGGCGGCGCCGTCCTCGCCCACCTCGGCGGCCGGCGAGCTCGCGTAGGACACCACGATCGGCTTCGGGCCCTTCCCCGCGGAGCCGGAGAAGTCGGTGGAGTAGGCCGTCGACCAGTTCGGCGCGACCGCGACGTCGTTGGCGCGTAGCGAGCGCCAGTAGTCCTGCCAGCCGTCGCCGAGCGTCGCGACGGTGCCGGCCAGGAACGCCATGCCGGGCGACGCGGTCTCGGGATTCTGCACGACCGTCAGGCCGCGGTACTCGGGCTTCGCGAGGTCCTGGTAGGTAACCGGCTCGGGCAGGTTCTTGTCGCGGAAGTAGCGGGTGTCGATGTTGACGCAGACGTCGCCGAAGTCGATCGCGGTGAGCTGCGGCATGCCCGCGAGGGCGTACGCGTCGGCACCGTTCGCGGCGGCCGGCGAGACGTACTCGTCGAACACACCGGCGCGCACCGGACGCGCCGCGTAGGTGTTGTCCACGCCGAACGCCACGTCGCCGGGCGGGTTGCCCGGCGTCAGCGACAGCTTGGTGGCGAGCTCGCCGCCGTCGCCCAGCTCGACGGTCTTGATCTGCAGGCCCGTCTGCGTCGTGAAGTCGGCCAGCACGTCGGCCGGCAGGTGGAAGCTGGAGTGCGTCACCAGCGTCACGGTCCCGGTCGCCGACGGTGCTCCGCTCTCCCCCGACGGTGCCGTGCTCGTCGCGCACGCGGACGTCGCCAGGGTGGCCGCAGCCAGGATCGCGATGCCGATCCGTCCGAGGTGGTTCACCCGCTCAGACTACGGCCCGCAGCGCGCGCCGCTGCGCGAGGATCAGCACCACGAGGCCACCCGCGGCGAACACGCCGTGGGCCATCAGCACCGCCCAGAGCACGCCGTCGTGGAGCCCGAGCGCGCCGAGCGTCTTGAGCATGATGTGCACGCCGATGTAGCCGAGCACCGCGATCGCGCCGGCCAGCACCGTCGCCCAACGGGTGTACGCGGCACCGGGCGCCCGGAACCCGTCGGCGCCGGCGCGGCCGAGCGGCCCGTGCACGAGCCAGATCAGCAGCGGGACGATCCACACGAAGTGGTGGATCCACGAGATCGGCGACGCCATCAGGCCCAGGTACTGTACGAGGACCAGCGCGATGAGCGCGTCGCCACGCCGCACCACCCACCACGCGGCGAACAGCAGCGCCGCCGCGATCGCCACCGCGACCACCCAGACGGCCCCGGTCCCCACGTCGTAGCCCACGAACCGCGACATCGCGCCCCGCATGGCCTGGTTGTCCGGTTTCGCCGGGTCGCCGATCGGGCCCGTGTCGCCGAGTAGCACGGTGAAGTAGCGGCGGGTCTCCGCGGGCAGGAGGAGGTAGCTGATCCCCACCGTCGCGCCGAACGTCACCGCCGAACACGCCGCGGCCCACACCCGGCCGCGGGCGAGCAGGAACAGCCCGCCGACCGCGGGTGTGAGCTTGATCCCGGCCGCGACGCCGATCAGCAGGCCGGAGGCACCGTCGACCTTCGCCGGGCGCGGGGCGAGCGCCGGACCGGGCGCGGTCCGCGCCACGAGGTAGGCGGCCCATACGCCGAGCGTCATGAGCACCACGTTGATCTGGCCGTAGTCCAGGTTGGTGCGGACGGGGTCGATCCACAGCGCGGCCGCGGTCCACAGCAGGGGCAGCTCGCGCGGCACGTCGCCCAGGCGCGACGGTGCGCCGCGCCCCGCAGCCAGGATCGCCAGGCACATACGGATCACCAGGAACAGCAGCCCGGCGGTGAGTGCCACCCAGCCGACCGCGACCACCGGGAACGGCAGGAAGCGCAGCGGGTAGAAGAACAGCCCCGCGAACGGCGGGTAGGTGAACGGCAGCGGCTGCTGCGGGGTGTAATCCGACAGCGCGAAGTCGTAGAGGCCTCCCTCGGAGACCCGGCGCGCGGCCTCGTAGTACACGCGCAGGTCGACGAAGTTGAAGTTGTGCTTCCCCGCGAGGATCCACACGATGCGCGCGCCGACGGCGACGACGAAGGCGGGAAGCGCGATGCGCTCGAGGAGGCCACTCCGACTGCCGGAGGCCGGCGTGGAGCGGTCTCTGGTCACGGGCACACACCTTAGCCAGGGTCACACTCATTGCGCGAACCGCCGCGCGTCTGGACCATGGAGCGGGTGACTGCAGCACAGGCGAGCGTTCCCGACCACTCCACCCTCCGTTCGGTGGTGTCCGGAGCTCGCGCGGTCGTCGACGTCGGCGTGGTCGTGGCGGTGCTGGTGCTGACCAATCTGATCGCGCATTTCACCGGGAGCTGGGCCGCGCTGCTCGCCGTCCCCGTGTCCGCGGTCCTGCTGATCGGCATCGCCCGGCACCGCGGGTTGGACTGGCACGAGTTGGGGCTCGGTCGGGAGCACTGGCGGTCCGGCGCGAAGTACGCCGCGGCTGCGGTCTTCGTCGTGGCGACGGTGATCGCCGTGGGCGCGCTCCTGCCGGTGACCCGTGGCCTGTTCCTCAACGACCGATACGCGACGTTCTCCACCGCGGTGATCGCGTCGATGGTGATCATCCCGCTGCAGACGGTGATCCCCGAGGAGTTGGCCTTCCGCGGCGCGCTGCACGGCACCCTGGCGCGCGCGATGCACTTCCGCTGGGTCGTGGTGACGGGTTCGCTGCTGTTCGGCCTCTGGCACATCGCGTCATCGCTGGGCCTGACCAGCGGCAACGCCGGCCTGACCAAGATCCTCGGCGCCGGCCCCCTGGCCCAGATCGCCGGCATCGGGGGTGCCGTGATCGCCACGGCCTTCGCCGGCTGGGTGTTCACCTGGCTCCGCTCCCGCAGCGGTTCCCTCATCGCCCCCATCGCCCTGCACTGGTGCCTCAACGGCGCCGGCGCCCTCGCCGCCGCCTTCGCCTGGCAGCTGCTCCGCTGACCCGCCCCACCGCGCCCCTCCTCGCACGCGCCTGCACCCGCGCCCGCCTGCGCTCGCTCCGCTCGCCGCCGGCTCCCTATAGGGAGCCGGACTCCCCGACCGCCGCCGGCGTCCCCACAACTGCAGCTGGGGGAGTCCAAATCTCGCCGGGGAGACCGGCTCCCCCTGGGGAGCAGGCCCCACGGAGCAGGCCCCCACGGAGCAGACCCCCACGGAGCGGGCCCCTGAAGTGCGGACACGCCTGACCCCCTGGGGGCACCGGCTCCCCGCAGGGACCGGTCACACAGAGCCCGACGGTGCGCCTTCGGGCTCGCGCGCCGCGGGCGCCGCCACGACGGCCACAGCGACGGCCACGAGCACCAGGATCAGCGCGTACAGCAGGGTGACGTACTCCCCCAGCGCGCCGATGATCGGCGGACCGGCGAGGAACGACAGGTATCCGATCGTGGACACCACCGACACGCGCGCGGCGGCCATCCGCGGTTCGTCGGCGGCCGCGGACATGCCCACGGGGAAACCGAGCGACGCGCCCAGTCCCCACAGCGCGACGCCCGCGTACGCGGCCCAGGTCGGCCCGAAGATCACCAGCGCCAGGCCCACGAAGGCGAGGACGCCGCACACGCGCAGCGTCGGCACCCGTCCGAAGCGGTCCAGCACCGCAGTCCCGGCGAGCCGTCCGATCGTCATGAACGTCACGAACACCGCGAACGTCAGCGTGCCCACGGTCTTGGACACGTCGTGGTCGTCCACCATCGCCAGGGCCAGCCAGTCGTTCGCGCTGCCCTCGGTGAGTGCCATGCCCAGCACCATCAGGCCGATCAGCAGCGTGCGGGGCTCGCGCCACACCGCCAGCCGCTCGCGACGCGACACAGGCGCGTGCTCGTCGGCGTCGTGCGCCTCGAACGGCACGTGGCGCAGCGCGAACCAACCGGCCACCAGCAGTAAGCCGTTCACGCCGATCAGGTGCGGCAGCAGGGGACGTGCGCCGCCTGCGCCGCGGCCGCGGTCAGCGCGCCCGCCACCGTCCCCATTGAGAACGCCGCGTGGAACGCCGGCATCACTGTGCGACCCAGCGCCCGCTCGTTCTCCGCACCGGACAGGTTCATGCACACGTCCGTGATGCCGTGGGAGAGCCCGACGAACACCAGCGGGATCAGGGTCAGCGCGTAGTTCCCCACCTGCGCGCCCGCCGCCGCGGCGATCATCGTGACCCCGAGCGCGGGCAGAGTCACCGCCAGCACGCGCCGCGATCCGAACCGCGCCGCCAGCGCCCCCGACCCGACCAGCCCCACCACGGAGCCGACCGCGAGCCCGAACGTCAGCAGGCTGACCTGCAGTGTCGTGGCACCGAGATCGTCCCGGACCTGCGGCAGCCGGCCCAGATAGCTCGCGAACGTGAGCCCGCTGAGCGCGAAGATCGCGGCGACGGCGGTACGCCAGGCGAGCACCGAGCCCCCTGCCGCGTCCATCTTCTGCTCCTGGAAATCCACGCTCACCGATCAGCCCTTCGAAACGTTTCGATTACTGCTTGCTAGGCTAGGTCCCCATGTCACGCGGGTCAAACCGGATAACGCTGGTCCACGTCGCCGAGGCGGCGGGCGTCTCGCTGTCGACGGCCTCGCACGCGTTCGGCGTCGACAAGCCGATCAGCGACGCCACCCGCGCCCGCGTGCTCGCGGCCGCCGCGGAACTCGGCTACGAGGGCCCCGACCCGCGCGCCCGCTCCTGCGCAGCGGCCGCACCGACATCATCGGCGTCCAGGTCGATGACGAAGCCGGCCGCGCCTTCCGCGACCCCGTCATCATCGGCATCCTCGACGGGGTGTCGGCGGCGCTCGCCGCGAGCCCCACCTCGGTCCTGCTCATCCCGGACTCCCTCCCGGAGGAGCGCCTGCGGACGCTCCCGGTCGACGGGGTCGTCGCGGCGGGCTGCTCCCCGGCCCTCGACGCGCTGCGCGCGGCGATGACCAAGCGCGCGATCCCCGTCGTCACGGCCGGCAACCAGGTCGACGACATCGGCAGCGTCGGGATCGAGAACCACGCCGCCACGCGCCTGCTCACGGACCACCTCCGCGGCCTGGGCCATCGCGCGGTGGGGATCGTGCGGCTGCGCCACGGCGACGTCGAGCACGCGCGCACCGCGTCGGCCCTCGCAGCCTTCCCCGACGCCCGGGTCGAGGCGAGTGCCGATAGCACCATCGACGAGGGCCTCCGCGTCGGGGACGCGCTCCTCGACGTCCCGTCCGGCGACCTGCCGACCGCGATCATCGCGCAGTCCGATCTCCTCGCGGTGGGCGTGATCCGCGCCGCCCAGGCGCGGGGGTTGCGTGTGCCACAGGACCTCTCGGTCGTGGGGTTCGACGGTGTGCGGGTGGACGGTTTCGACCGCACCCTCGCCACGATCCGCCAGCCGATCGTCGAGATGGGAAGGCTCGCAGCGCAGGCCGTCGTCGCCGCACAGGACGGAGCGCCGCTCCCCACCCTCGCGATGGACGTGGAGTTCGTGCGCGGCGACACCACCGCGCCGCCGCCTCAGCGCTGACCGAGCTCGTCCACCGCCTGCGCGAGCAGTCCGGCGTACAGGTCCGGATCCGGCACCGCAGTGCGGCTGCTCGTGATCGACAGGGTCACCGTGCCGCCGAGCCCGTGCACGCCGTGGGTCAGTCCCATCGCGGGCGAGAGCGCGGGAAAGCCCGCGGTGAACACCGATCTGCCGCCGAGCAGTTCGAGATCGGCGGCGCCCCGGTCCACGCTCGAGACGACCGTCGCGCCGGCCATCGTCTCGGGCCGCGCGGTGGGATCGAACGAGCGCACGCCCAGCCCGGCGAGCACCGACGGAGCCGCGTCCTCCGCCGCGCCGACCGTGGCCCACAGCGGGCTGGCGGCACGCTGCCGCGCCGCGGCGAGCGCCGTCGCGATCCGCGCGGGACGCTCGGCAGCGGGAACGCCGGGACACAGTGGCACGGAGACGTTCCCGAACGCGTTGCGCTCGCCGGCGCGGCGCGGGCGCGCCACCATCACCTCGGCGCAGAGCTCCGGGGCACTGCGGCGCCGCGGGTGACCAGGTAGCGTTCGAGCGCCACCGATACCGCGGTCAGCGCCCCCGTCGTCACCGTTCCTTCGCCGAGCGACGCGGTGTCGCGCACCAGCATCCGCACGTCGCGTGAGGCATCGGGCGCCACGTTGAGCACCGTCGGCGGACATCCCGGGACCGCGGCGGGAAGTGCCCCCGACGCCGTGCGCCGGTCGATCTCGGCGCGGGCCGGCGCGACCCGGGTCCCCAGCGCCACCGTGCGCACCAGCGACAGCGGGAGTCCGAGTAGCCCGCGCGCGGCCCGCATGCCGGCAGGCAACGGCGCGAACACCGGTGCCTGTGTGCGGGATCCGGAACTGAACAACGCGCGCGCGATGGCGGCGGACCGTCGCCCGTCCCCCAGTGCGTGCGCCACCTGCAGCACCACGACGGTGGCTGGCCCGGTGCACCGCGGCGCGTCGGCGACATCGGCGAACACGTGCACCCGCCACGGCGCGACGGTCGCGTCCACCTGCTGCACGAACAGCCGGGCCACCGCGCCCGGCACGGCGGACCAGGAACACGCGTCGTGCTCGCAGATGTCGACCACGTCGCAAGGCGCCCAGGCGGGGTGCTCGAGATCGCAGGGCGCGGGCGCGACCCGCAGCCGCAGGTCCGTGACCGACGGTGCGCGCGCGGCGATCTCGGCGGCAACCTCCGCCGCCGCCGGCACCGGACCGGAGCCGTGATCGAAGCAGTACAGCAGGAACTGGTCGCTCGGTACGATCGCCGACGCCCAATGGGTGCGGGCGTCGCGCGGAGCGAGCAGTCCACCTGTCACGGCAGCAGATCCCTCCGATACCAGAGCGCCGCCGCCCCCACGAGCGGAGCGTCGGCGCCGAGACCCGCCGGCACCACGCGGGCGGCGGACACGTACGGCAGCGGGTGCGCCGAGACCGCGTCCTGCACCAGGGAGTGGAAATCATCTGCCACACGGGTGAATCCGCCGCCGATCACCACCACAGAGACCGGCACCAGCGCGACCGCGCTGCCGATGCCCTGGCCGACGGCAGCGGCGCACCGTCGGACCGCCGCGACCGCCACCCGATCGCCCGACCGGTACGCGAGCCCCAGGTCCTCCCCGGTCTCTCCTGGAATCCGTGCGAGCGCGCCCATTCCACGGTGTGCGGGCCCGACGCCACGGATTCCAGCATGGTGGTGCGGCCGAGGCTCTCGCTGCCCCGGTACCCGGACACCTCGACCTGCCCGATGTGCCCGGCGTTGCCGGTGAGCGGCCTCCCGCCCACGACGAAGCCGCCGCCGATGCCGGTGGAGACCACCATGCCGAGCGCAGAGTCGTGCCCGCGGGCCGCGCCGAGCCAGTGCTCGCCCAGCACCATCGCGACCCCGTCGCGGCGGAACTCGACGGACAGGCCGCCCGCCGCGCGTGCGACCACCTCGCGCAGCGGGAACCCGTGCAACGCTTCCAGGTTGATGGGAGAGGTGGTGCCCGCCGCCTCGTCGACGGGACCCGCGGCGGCCAGCCCCACACCGAGCACGTCCGCGCCGGGCGCCGCGGCCAGCGCGTCGCGCACCACCGAGGTGATCGCGGCCTCGAGCTCCGCGGCGGTGGCCTCGGGTCCGGTCGGGGCGCGCCGTCGCGTCGACTCGACGACGGTGCCGTCGTCCTGCACGAGCGCCGCCGCCACCTTGGTACCGCCGAGATCCACCGCGAGGACGGTCATCGCGCGTACCGCACCAAACCGAGTTCCGCGGGGCTGGTGAGCAGTCGGTGCTGCGGCAGCACCCGCACCGCGTACCCGAACCGCCCGACCCGGCCGGGCAGCACCGCGCGGTAGCGTTCGCCGTCGCAGTGGAGCCGAACAGGCGTGCCGTCCACGATCTCCCCGGATTCGCCGACCCCGCCGACCACGGCCTCGACCCGGACGTCGCCGTCCTCGAGGGCGCCGAGATCGACCTCCGCCGCGAGGTCCACGCCCTCGGGGATCACGACGGCGCGCGACGGGCCGACGCGCACCCCGTCCCATCCCGCGCGCACCCGCTCGATGTAGTCCACGAGCTCGCCGATGGCGGGGCGGGTGGCGCGGGCGGAACGCGCGGCGGGGCGATAGTAGTCCGATGCGTACTCGCGCACCATGCGGTCCGCCGCGACCCGGGGGCCGGTGGCGGACAACGTGTGCCGCACCTTGGCGAGCCAGCGGGGCGGGGCGTCGTCGCTGTCGCGGCGGTCGTAGAACGCCGGGACCACGTCGTGCTCGAGCAGGTCGTACAGCGCGTCCGCCTCGATGTCGTCGCGCCGGTGCGGGTCGATCCCGACGGCGGAGGGGATCGCCCAGCCGTTCTGGCCGTCGTACAGCTCGTCCCACCACCCGTCGAGGACGGACAGGTTGAGCCCGCCGTTCATCGCGCTCTTCATGCCCGACGTCCCGCACGCCTCCAGCGGCCGCAGCGGGTTGTTCAGCCACACGTCACAGCCGTGGTACAGGTACCCCGCCATGCCGATCGAGTAGTTGGGCAGGAACGCGATCCGGTGCCGCAGCGCGCGGTCGTCGGTGAAGGCGAGCAGTTGCTGCAGCAGGCGCTTGCCGTCGTCGTCGGCGGGGTGGCTCTTGCCGGCGATCACCACCTGGACGGGGCGATCTGCGTCGAGCATCAGCGCGCGCAGGCGGCCGGGATCGCGCAGCATCAGTGTCAGGCGCTTGTAGGTCGAGACCCGGCGCGCGAACCCGATGGTGAGGACGTCGGGGTCGAACATCCGCTCCGTCCAGCCGAGTTCGGCGTCGACGGCGCCCCGCTCGCGCCACGCGGCACGGGTCCTGGTGCGGACCTCGTCGACGAGGCGACCGCGCAGTACCGTGCGCAAGCGCCAGAGCGCGTCGTCCGGCATCGAGAGCGGGTCGGAGGCGCGCTCCGTGACCAGACGGTCCGCCCACGTCCCCCGGTGCACGCCGTTGGTCACCGAACCGATCGGGATCTCGGACGCCTCGAAGCCCGGCCACAGCGCGCCGAACATCTCCCGGCTCACCGCCCCGTGCAGCTTCGAGACGCCGTTGGCCCGCTGGGCGAGCCGGAAACCCATGTGGGCCATGTTGAAGACCCCCGGGTCGGCCTCGGCGCCGAGCGCGATGATCTCCTCCAGGGGGACGGTCGGCAGCAGGGCGCACATCTGGCTGCCGTCGCCGAAGTACCGGCGCACCAGGTCCACGGGGAAGCGGTCGATCCCGGCCGGCACCGGCGTGTGGGTGGTGAAGACGGTGGCCGTCCGCGCCAGCGTCCTGGCCTGCGGGTAGGTCAGGTCCTCGGTCGCCATCAGCTCGCGGATCCGCTCGAGACCGAGGAATCCGGCGTGCCCCTCGTTGGCGTGGAACACCTCGATTCCGGGGTGCCCGGTCAGGTCACAGAACGCGCGAGCGGCGCGGACTCCGCCGATGCCCAGCAGGATCTCCTGCCGCAGGCGGTGTTCCGCGTCGCCGCCGTAGAGGCGATCGGTCACGCCGCGCAGGTCGGCGTTGTTGGCCTCGATGTCGGTGTCCAGCAGCAGGAGCGGGATGCGGCCGACCTCGGCACGCCACACCGCGGCGCTGAGCACACGCCCGCCCTCCAGCGGTACCGACACCACCAACTGCTGACCGCCCGAGAGCGTGACGGGCCGCAGCGGGAGCTGCGTGAAGTCGAGCTCCGGGTACTGCTCGAGCTGCCAGCCGTCGGCGGTGAGCGCCTGCTGGAAGTAGCCGTGGCGGTACAACAGGCCGAGGGCCACCAGCGGCACGCCGAGGTCGGACGCCGCTTTGAGGTGGTCGCCCGCGAGGACGCCGAGGCCGCCGGAGTAGTTCGGCAGCGTCTGGCTCACGCCGAACTCCATGGAGAAATAGGCGATGCCTTTCGCGCCGTCCTTCAGCCCGTCGGCCCACGCCGGCCGGGTGAGGTAATCGTTCAGGTCCGCCCGGACCGCCCGGACCCGGGCCACGAACTCGTCGTCCGCGCCCAGCTCTGTCACCCGGGCCTGTTCGGCGCCGCGCAGCGCCTCGAGCGGGTCGCGCGTCGCGGCCCACACCTCGGGCGCGAGTGCCGAGAACAGGTCCTGGGTGGGGCCGTGCCACACCCAGCGCAGGTTGTGCGCGAGGTCGGCGAGCGGCGCGAGCGACTCGGGGTAGACGGGCTCGACGGTGAAGGTTCCTTCTGCGTGCACGGCTGCCAAGCCTATTGGCTGTCCGCCCGCCCCGCGACGTTACCGCCGGGTCACCTCGCCGTCGACGCGGCCACGGGTCGGCGGCCGTCCACCCCGACCGCAGGGTTTACCTGGAAGGCCGACCAGCGCCTCGCCGACCTCTGCGAGGATCGGATGATGCGCGATCACCGGCCCGGATCCCCGTCGGCGCTCCACGACCGCAACCGGGCGTCGGTCGTGGAGGCGCTGCGGGCCCGTGGCAGCCTCGCGCAGGCCGACCTCGCCCGGGAGACGGGGCTGTCCGCCGCGACCGTGTCCACCATCGTGCGGGCGCTCGCAGAGGAGGGCCTCGTCGATGTGGCAAACGGGCCGGGCCGCCGCCGCATCGTCGACCTCGCGGGCAGCGTCGGCTACACGGTGGGCATCGACTACGGGTACCGGCACATCACCGTCGCGGTGAGCGCCCGCACGCGGGACCTGCTGTGCGAACTCCGATCCCCCGTCGACCCGCGCATCTCCGCGCCCGGCGGGCTCGCGGTGGCGCGCCGCCTCGTCCGCGACGCCCTCGACCGCGCGGGGATCGGGCGCGACGAGGTCGTCGGGGCGGGCATGGGCCTCCCGGTCCCGGTCTCCAGGTCGACGGGCCGCGTCGGCCTGGACGGCATCCTCCCGTCCTGGACCGGGATCGACGCCGCCGCGCTCGCCTCGGAGGTGCTGGACCTGCCGGTGGCGGTGTCCGTCGACAACGACGCGAACCTCGGGGCGCTCGCCGAGTTGCGGTGGGGCGCGGCGATCGGCGCCTCCGACGTGGTCTACCTCGCGATGTCCGAGGGCCTCGGCGCCGGCATCGTCCTGGGCGGGCGCGTGTATTCGGGGAGCGCGGGTACCGCCGGCGAGATCGGGCACGTCCGGGTCGACGGTGCCGGCCGGTCCTGTCGGTGCGGCAGGCGCGGCTGCCTGGAGACGGTGGCGTCGGCCCAGGCCCTCGCGACCACGCTGCGACAGTTCCTCGGCGAGGCACCCACCGTCGCGAAAGCGGTCGACCTCGCCCGGCTGGGCGATCTGGATTGCCGGGACGCGCTCGAGGCGGTCGGCCGCTACGCCGGCGCAGCGCTGGCGGACGCGTGCAATCTCCTCAACCCGGAGCTGATCGTCGTGGGCGGGGAGATGGCCCAGGCCGCGCACATCGTGGTTCCGATCATGCAACGCACGATCGCACGACAGGCGATTCCCGGTGCCGCACAATCGGTTCGAGTCCGCGCCTGCAAGCTGGGTCAACGCGCCCACGTCCTCGGCGCGATCGCTCTGGCGGCGGCTAACGTCGAGACCTCCCCTGTGTTCGACTCCTGAACACACGAACGCGGTAATTCCTGCACGAAGCGGACAGCGGGTTCCGGCACGCCCCCGATCGGTGCATCGTGGAAGTGCGACACCCACCAGCCCGCTCGGATCAGGCCCGCCATCGTGCGATCCTGCACCGCGCGACCCACAAGGAGCACTCATGACAGTCCGCGTAGGCATCAACGGTTTCGGCCGGATCGGCCGCAACTTCTTCCGGGCCGTCGCCGCCCAGAAGGCCCTCGGCGGCGCCGCCGATATCGAGATCGTCGCGGTCAACGACCTCACCGACAACGCCATGCTGGCGCACCTGCTCAAGTTCGACTCGATCCTGGGACGCCTCGACGCGGACGTGGTCGCCGACGGCGACTCCATCCGGGTGGGCGATCAGATCATCACCGCGCTCGAGGTCCGCGAAGGCCCCGCCGCCCTGCCCTGGGGTGACCTCGGCGTGGACGTCGTCGTCGAGTCCACCGGCATCTTCACCGCGCGCGACAAGGCGCAGGGCCACCTCGATTCCGGCGCCAAGAAGGTCGTCATCTCCGCTCCCGCTTCGGGTGAGGACATCACCATCGTGATGGGCGTCAACGACGACAAGTACGACGGCAGCCAGAACATCATCTCCAACGCCTCCTGCACCACCAACTGCCTCGGCCCGCTCGCGAAGGTGGTCAACGACGAGTTCGGCATCGTCAGCGGCCTGATGACCACCGTCCACGCCTACACGCAGGACCAGAACCTGCAGGACGGCCCGCACAAGGACCCGCGGCGCGCCCGCGCCGCGGCGATCAACATCGTGCCCACCTCCACCGGCGCCGCCAAGGCCATCGGCCTCGTCCTGCCCGAACTCCAGGGCAAGCTCGACGGCTACGCCCTGCGCGTGCCGATCCCCACCGGCTCGGTCACCGACCTCACCGTCGAACTGGGCAAGCGGGCCACCGCCGACGAGATCAACGCCGCTCTCAAGGCCGCGGCCGAGGGGAAGCTCAAGGGCATCCTCAAGTACTACGACGCCCCGATCGTCTCCTCCGACATCGTCACCGACCCCCACAGCTCCCTGTTCGACGCCGGCCTGACCAAGGTCATCGACGACCAAGCCAAAGTGGTGTCCTGGTACGACAACGAATGGGGCTACAGCAACCGCCTCGTCGACCTCACCGACCTCGTCGGGAAGTCGCTGTGAACGCCATGAGCCGCCGTACCAAGATCGTCTGCACGCTCGGGCCCGCCGTCGGGACCGACGAGAAGGTCCTCGCCCTGGTTCAGGAGGGGATGGACGTCGCCCGCCTGAACTTCAGCCACGGTGAGCACGCCGACCACGCCGCCAACTACCACCGCGTTCGTACCGCGTCCGATGCGACGGGCCGGGCGGTCGGGATCCTGGCGGACCTGCAGGGCCCGAAGATCCGGTTGGGCCGGTTCGCCGGCGACGGCCGCACCGTCTGGGAGACGGGTGAGACGGTGCGGATCACCGTCGAGGACGTCACCGGCACCCACGACCGCGTCTCCACCACCTACAAGGAGCTGGCGCAGGACGCCCAGCCCGGCGATCGGCTCCTCGTCGACGACGGCAAGGTCGGGCTGCGCGTGGTCTCCGTCGACGGCGACGACGTGGTGTGCGAGGTCACCGAGGGCGGTCCGGTCTCGAACAACAAGGGCGTCTCGCTGCCCGGGATGAACGTCTCGGTCCCGGCGCTGTCCGACAAGGACATCGAGGACCTCGAGTTCGCGCTGGAGCTCGGTGTGGACTTCATCGCCCTGTCGTTCGTGCGGTCCCCGGCCGACATCGAGCGGGTGCACGCGGTCATGGACCGCGTCGGCCGGCGGGTGCCGGTGATCGCCAAACTGGAGAAGCCCGAGGCGATCGACAACCTCGAAGCGGTGATCCTGGCGTTCGACGCGGTGATGGTCGCCCGCGGCGACCTCGGGGTGGAGCTGCCGCTCGAGGAGGTGCCGCTGGTGCAGAAGCGGGCCATCCAGATCGCCCGGGAGAACGCCAAGCCGGTGATCGTGGCCACGCAGATGCTCGAGTCGATGATCGAGAACAGCCGCCCCACCCGCGCCGAGGCCTCCGATGTCGCCAACGCCGTCCTCGACGGCGCCGACGCGGTGATGCTCTCCGGCGAGGTCTCGGTGGGCAAGTACCCGATCGAGACCGTCCGCACCATGGCGTCGATCGTGAGCACCGTCGAGCTCGGGCCGCTGCCGGTGAACCAGTTCACGCACACGCCGCGCACGCGGCCGGGGTCATCTCGTACGCCGCCCGTGACATCGGCGAGAGGCTCGGGGTGGCCGCGATGGCCGCGTTCAGCGAGTCGGGCGACACCGTGCGGCGGCTGTCGCGGCTCCGCAGCCGGCTGCCGCTGCTGGCGTTCACGCCGCACCCGGCGGTCCGCAGCCAGCTCGCACTGTCGTGGGGCACCGAGACGTTCCTCGTCGACCCCGTCGCCACCACCGACGACATGATCGGCCAGGTCGACACCGCCCTGCTCGGACGGGGCGGCTACGTCACGGGCGATCAGGTGGTCGTCGTGGCCGGCGCGCCCCCGGGCACCGTCGGGTCCACGAACCTGATCCACGTGCACCGGATCGGCGAGAACGACCACTGACGCGCTGCGCCCCGTGCGGGCGATCCGCTCCTAGAAGTCGCCGTTGAACCGGCGCAGGGAGCGGATCGCCCGGACCAGCGCGGCGGATTCGTCATCGGGCATGCCGATGTCGGAGAAGACGTCGTTGAGCACCACGGTCGCCTTCTCCACCAGTTCCCGGCCGTCCGGGGTGATGGCGACGAGCGTGGTGCGGCCGTCGGTGGGATGCGGCTTGCGCTCGACCAGCCCGGCCTCGCCGAGCCTGTCGATCGCGTGGGTCACCGATGAGACGTGCACCTGCAGGCGGGTGCTCGCCTTCGAGATCGGCAGTTCGCCGCGCTTGGTGAAGGCGAGCAGCCGCAACAGCTCGAACCTGGAGAACGAGAGGCGGAAGGGCTTGAGCGCCGTCTCGATCCGCGCGAGCAGGATCTGGTGCGCCCGCATCACGGACGTCACCGCCTCCATGCCGGAGGCGACGTCGCCGCCCCAGCCCGCGTCCTCCCAGTTGCGGCGGGCACGCGCGATCGGGTCCCGGGTCTCCGGCTCGTTCATCGCGCCCGCCCTCCTCACTTCCCGTTACCTCAGCGTCTGGATGATCGCACTGAAGTCCAGGTCGCCGTTGTCCTGCGCGAACGCGCAGTACAGCTCCGCGGCGTGCGTGCCGAGCGGCGCGCTCGCGCCCGTGGACGCCACCGCGTCCATGGCCAGGCCCAGGTCCTTGTTCATCAGGGCCGTCGCGAAGCCGGGCTTGAACTCGTTGCCCGACGGTGCCCCCGCCACCGGCCCCGGCACGGGACAATTGGTGTGCAGCGACCAGCAGTTGCCGGTGGCGCCGGTGACCACGTCGTACAGCGCCTGATCCGCCAGCCCCAGCTTCTCGGCGAGCACGAACGCCTCGCCGACCACGATCTGCTGCACCGCGAGGATCATGTTGTTGCACACCTTCGCGGCCTGCCCGTTACCCGAGCCACCGCAGTGGATCACCTTGCCCGCCATCGGGTCCAGCACGGGCTGCGCGGCGGCGAAGGCCGCATCGTCGCCGCCGACCATGAAGGCGAGCGTGCCCGCGTCGGCGCCCTTGACGCCGCCCGAGACGGGGGCGTCCACTTGGAGCATCCCCGCGGCCTCGGCCAGCGCGTGCACGGCGCGGGCGTCGTCGACCGAGATGGTGGAGCTGTCGATGAACAGCGTGCCCCGCTCCGCGTGCGGGAGCACGGACTCGTAGACGGACCGCACGATGGCGCCGTTGGGCAGCATCGTGACCACGGCGTCCGCGCCGGCCACGGCCTCCTCGGCGGTGTCGATCACCGTCACGCCGGCCGCTCGGGCGGCGTCCTGCGCCGCGGGGACCAGGTCGAAGCCGCGCACGGTGTGCCCCGCCGCGACGAGGTTCTTCGCCATCGGGCCACCCATGTGGCCGAGCCCGAGGAATGCGATGGTGCTCATGAAAACGCCTCTCCTACTTGCCCTGGACGCGGGCGGCCTCGGCACGGCCGATCACCATCCGCATGATCTCGTTGGTGCCCTCGAGGATCCGGTTGACCCGAAGGTCGCGGACGATCTTCTCGACGCCCGTCTCGTGCAGGTAGCCGTAGCCGCCGTGCAGCTGCAGCGCCTGATCGGCGACCTGGAAGCAGTTCTCGGTGACGAACTTCTTGGCCATCGCGCAGAGCTCGACCTTGTCCGGGTCGTTCTCGTCGAGCGCCGTTGCCGCGCGCCACAGGATCAGGCGCGAGGCCTCGAGCGAGGTGGCCATGTCGGCGAGGGCGAACCGGATGGTCGGCTCGTCGATCAGCTTGCGGCCGAACGTCTCGCGCTCCGTCATGTACTTCAGCGCCAGGTCGTAGGCGGCCTGCGCGCCACCGAGGGAACAGGCGGCGATGTTGAGCCGGCCGCCGTTGAGCCCGTTCATGGCGATGCCGAAGCCCTTGCCGGCACCGTCGGTCCCGCCCAGCATGCGCGAGGCCGGGATCCGCACGTTCTCGAAGATCACCTGGGTGGTGGGCTGGCTGTGCCAGCCCATCTTCACCTCGGGCGGCCCGAAGGAGAGACCGGGGTCCCCTTGTCCACCAGGAAGGTCGAGATGCCGCGGGCGCCCTCGCCCTCGCTGCGCGCCATGACCACGTACAGATCGGACGCGCCGCCGCCGGAGATGAACTGCTTCGTGCCGTTGAGCACGAAGTCGTCGCCGTCGCGCTCGGCCTTGGTGCTGAGCGACGCCGCGTCCGAGCCGGCACCCGGCTCGGTGAGGCAGTAGCTGGCCATGACGTCCATCGGCGCGAGCTTGGGGATCCACTCCTCGCGCTGCTCCTGCGAACCGTAGGTGTCCACCATCCACGTGCACATGTTGTGGATTGAGATGAACGCCGCGGTCACCGGGTCGCCCTTGGCGAGTTCCTCGAAGATCCGCACGCCGTCGAGCCGGCGCAGGCCGGAACCGCCCACGTCCTCGCGGGTGTAGATGGCGGCCATGCCGAGGCTGCCCGCCTCCTTCATCTCCGCCACCGGGAAGTGCTTGGTGGCGTCCCATTCGAGGGCGTAGGGCGCGAGGCGCTTGCGGGAGAAGTCACGCGCCATCTCGACGATGGCGTTCTCGTCCCCCGTCAGGTTCGGGTAGGGCACTTCGCGCTCCTAGTGCATCGTCGGGATGGAGAACTCCGCGCCGTCCTTGATGCCCGAGGGCCAGCGCGAGGTCACCGTCTTGGTCTTGGTGTAGAACAGGATCGAGTGCGGGCCGTGCTGGTTCAGGTCACCGAAGCCGGAGCGCTTCCAGCCGCCGAAGGTGTGGTACGCCACGGGGACCGGGATCGGCACGTTGACGCCGACCATGCCGACCTCGACGCGGCTGGTGAAGTCGCGCGCCGCATCGCCGTCGCGGGTGAAGATCGCCACGCCGTTGCCGTACTCGTGCTCGGTGGGAAGCGCGAGCGCCTCGTCGTAGTCCTTCGCACGCACGATGCACACCACGGGTCCGAAGATCTCGTCGGTGTAGATCGACATGTCCTTGGTGACGTGATCGAACAGCGAGGGGCCGAGGTAGTTGCCGCCCGAGAGGTCCTCATCGCCGAAGGTCAGCTCGTCACTGGTCCGCTCACGGCCGTCGATCACGAGCTCGGCGCCCGCGTCGACGCCCTGCTGGATGTAGCTGCGGGTGCGCTCCACCGCGGCCGGGGTGATGAGCGGCCCGTAGTCGGCCTTCGGGTCGTGGCTGTGGCCGACGCGCAGCTGCTGCACGCGCTCGACGAGGCGCTCGCGCAGACGGTTCGCGGTCTCCTCACCCACGGGCACGGCGACGGAGATCGCCATGCAGCGCTCGCCCGCGGAGCCGTAACCGGCGCCGATGAGGGCGTCGACGGCCTGGTCCAGGTCGGCGTCGGGGAGGATCACCATGTGGTTCTTGGCGCCGCCGAAGGCCTGGCTGCGCTTGCCGTTCTTGGCACAGGTCTCGTAGATGTACTGCGCGATGTCCGAGCTGCCGACGAAGCCGACGGCCTTGACCTCCGGATTGTTGAGCAGCGCGTCGACCGACTCCTTGTCGCCGTGGACCACCTGGAAGACGCCCTCGGGCAGGCCGGCCTCGACGAACAGCTCGGCCAGGCGGACGGGCACGGAGGGGTCGCGCTCGGAGGGCTTGAGGATGAAGGCGTTGCCGCAGGCCAGCGCGGGCCCGGCCTTCCACAGCGGGATCATGGCCGGGAAGTTGAAGGGCGTGATGCCGGCGACGACGCCGAGCGGCTGGCGCATCGAGTAGACGTCGATGCCGGTGCCGGCGCCCTCGGTGTACTCGCCCTTGAGCAGGTGCGGGATGCCGATCGAGAACTCGATGACCTCGATGCCGCGCTGGATGTCGCCCTTGGCGTCGGCGAGGGTCTTGCCGTGCTCGCTCGAGAGCAGCGAGGCGAGCTCGTCGATGTTCTGGTGGACCAGGTCGATGAACTTCATGAAGACGCGGGCGCGGCGCTGCGGGTTGAACGCGGCCCACTGGACCTGAGCCTTCTTCGCACGCGCGACCACGTCGTCGACCTCGGCGGCGCTCGCCAGCGGGACGGTGGCCTGCACCTGACCGGTGCTCGGGTCGAAGACGTCGGCGGTGCGGCCGCCGCCGGCGGAGCCGGCGATGACGGCACCGGCCTCCACACGATGCCCATCAACGAAATGCGGGATGGTGCGCACGTCAGCCATGGTGTGTCCTTCTCTCTCGATCGAGTCCATCGCGAAGCCCTTGCGCGATGTGTTGCCCATCACTATATACTTGGATATCCAAGTAATCAACCGGAGGATCTGAAAGTGGCTAGCACACAGGGGTATCGAGACTTCCTTGCCGCGCGCGACCTGCTGGTCGAGCTCGCCGACGACTACGACGCGGCGCGGGAGCGCTTCAGTTGGCCGCAGCTCGACGAGTGGAACTTCGCGCTCGACTGGTTCGACCGGGTCGCCGAGAACAACGACGCACCCGCCCTGTGGATCGTCGAGGAGGACGGCTCCGAATCGAAGTTCAGCTACGCGGACATGAGCGCGCGCAGCAACCGCGTCGCGAACTGGCTGCGCGAGCGCGGCGTCGCCCCGGGAGACCGGATCCTGCTCATGCTCAGCAACCAGGTCGAGCTGTGGGACGTGATGCTCGCCGCGATCAAGCTCGGCGCCGTGGTCATCCCCGCGACCACCCTGCTCGCCGAGGCCGACATCGCCGACCGCATCGCCCGCGGCGGCGCGAAGCACGTCATCGTGCGCAGCGAGCTCGCCGAGCGCGTCCCCGCGGACGCCCAGGTCACCCGCATCGCCGTCGGCGATCCCGTGCCGGGCTGGGAGTCGTTCGCCGCGGCGTACACGGCACCGTCGGACTTCACCCCCTCGCACGTCACGCACGCCGACGACACCCTGCTGCTGTACTTCACCTCCGGCACCACGAGCGCGCCGAAGCTGGTCGAGCACACCCACGCCAGCTACCCCGTGGGCCACCTGTCGACGATGTACTGGATCGGGCTGCGCCCGGGCGATGTGCACCTCAACGTCAGCTCCCCCGGCTGGGCGAAGCACGCGTGGAGCAACGTTTTCACGCCGTGGATCGCGCAGGCCTGCGTGTTCATCTACAACTACACCCGGTTCGACGCGGCCGCCCTGATGAAGCAGATGGAGCGGGCCGGCGTCACCAGCTTCTGCGCGCCGCCCACCGTGTGGCGCATGCTGATCCAGGCCGACCTCGCCGCCCTGAAGACCCCGCCGCGCGTCGTGGTCGGCGCGGGTGAGCCGCTCAACCCCGAGGTGATCTCGCGGGTCCGCGAGGCGTGGGGCGTCACCATCCGCGACGGATTCGGGCAGACCGAGACCACCGTCCAGGTGGCCAACACGCCGGGCCAGCAGCTGAAAGACGGGTCCATGGGCCGCCCCTGCCCCGGCTACGACGTTGTGCTGGTCGACCCGGCCACCGGCGAGCAGGGCGTGGACGAGGGCGAGATCTGCCTGCGCCTGGACCCGCGGCCGCTCGGCCTCATGGTCGGCTACCACGGCGATCCGGAGAAGACCGCGAAGGTGATGGACGGCGGCGTGTACCACACCGGCGACGTGGCCGAGGTGGATGCGGACGGCTACCTCACGTACGTGGGCCGCACCGACGACGTGTTCAAGTCGAGCGACTACAAGATCAGCCCCTTCGAGCTGGAATCGGTTCTGCTGGAGCACGATGCGGTGGCCGAAGCAGCCGTCGTCCCGGCGCCGGACGAACTGCGCCTCGCGGTGCCGAAGGCGTACATCGTGCTCGCGGACGGCCACGCACCCGACGAGGCGACCGCGAAGGCGATCTTCGCCTACAGCCGCGAGCACCTCGCACCGTACAAGCGTGTGCGCCGCATCGCCTTCGCCGAGCTGCCGAAGACGATCAGCGGCAAGATCCGCCGTGTCGAACTGCGCAAGGCCGAGGAGCAGGGCCTGACCTCCGCGGAGTTCCGCGAGTCCTGACCCGCCCGCACTCGCACCGCGGCGGCGATCCGGTCCGGGTCGCCGCCGCGCCAGGCGCGCAGTGCTACCGCGATAGCGCCCCACGGTTACCCGTGAGTAGCCAGCACGCCATGCACACGAATCCCCAGGAAGCGGTCCGGGCTAACGCTGTTAAGTCAGGAACCGAGGGGCGGCGGGAGCGGTCTGAACCTAAGCTGTGCGTCTCATGCTCACCTACGTGCTCGACGTCCGCGACCTGTCGGACGTGCGCTTCGTCCTGGCGCCGATGAACGAGACCTCGCTGAGCCTGTTCCACCTGAACACGACGCACGAGAGTTCCGCGCACCTGCAGCGCTGGCGCAGCAACGCGCAGGCGCAGCGCGACCGGTACGACCACCGTCTCGTCAGCGCGCTGGTGGCACCGTCGGGGAACGCGATTCCGGACTTCCTGACGCCGATGCCGCCGCTCGGGGACTCGCGGCCGTCTCTCGACGAGGGCCTGACGGCGATCGCGGCGACGGATCCTGAACTGATCCACGCGCAGCTGGACGAGTTGCGGGAGGGCGGGGATCCGTCACCCGCGCTGGCGCGGCTCCTCGACGACCCCGACCGGGCGGGGCCGCGCATCGCGGGGGCGCTGGAGCGCTACCACCGCGTGGTGATCGCCCCGATCTGGCCGTCCGTGAACCGGATCCTGGAGTCGGACATCACGTTCCGCGGTCGGGAGCTGGCAATCGGCGGGCCGACGCAGCTGTTCGCCTCGCTCAACCCGAACCTGGCGTGGGATCGCGACGGCCGGCTGCGCCTGGACCTGGCGTACACGCGATCCGGCGAGTACGCCTCCGCCGGGCGCGGGCTCATTCTGATCCCGAGCGTCTTCCTCACCCGCCTCGTGAGCGCGCATTCACCGGAGACGGCAGTGCCGCACGCCGGCTATCCGGCGCGCGGCAGCGCAACCCTCATGGAGTCGATGCGGGAGGTTCCGCCGGGCGCGCTGCGGCGTCTCATCGGCGGGGCGAAGGCGGACGTGCTGCACGCCCTGAACGAGCCGGTGGCGGTCAGCGAGTTGGCGCGGCGGCTGGAGGTGACGCCGTCGGCGGCGTCCCAGAGCCTGCGTGTGCTCCACGAGAACGGTCTCGTCGACCGGGCCCGGAGCGGGCGCGAGGTGCTCTACCGGCGCACGCCGGACGGTGACCGGCTGGTGCGCGGCCACCGCGCCTGAGGGGTCGAGCGGTGGATCAGAAGCGCAGCGCGGCGGGGCCGGTGTACTCGGGGTTGGCAGTCACGAAACGCTGCAGGGCGGCACGCAGGCCGGCGGCGGCGAATCCGGAGCGCGGCGCGGCGGTCGGCTTCGCGGCGTCCTCGTGGATGTCGGCGAGGCGGGCGTAGACGGTGCCGGCGGTCGGGTCGGCGGTGAGGCTCTTGAAATCACGGTAATTGGTCATGACCAAGAGTCTCCCGGTCGCGCCGTCGTGCCGCCAATCTTTAAGCGATGACCTAAAATGTGACCATGGACACTGTGCGCTGGAACACTTTCCGTCGAGCCGTCAGCGCGCGACTTCGCGCCGGCCGGCGTCGAGCCGCCGGGTCCAGCCCCGTGCGTCGAGCAACTCCAGGAGGGGAACCGCGACCCGCCGGCTGGTGCCCAGCGCCTGCCGCGCCTGCGACACGGTGAAGGGCTGCGGCAGCCGCGCCAACTCCCGCATGGCGAGCGCGGGCGCACGCGGGGCCAGCACGACGCCCTCCGCCAGCCGCAGCAGCCGTCCCGCGCGCTCGGCCGCCGCGAGCTCGCGGGCCCCGAGCCGCAGCGCCGCCAGGTCGTCGGCCTCCGGCGCGGCGAAGGGCGCCTCCGCGAGACGGCGCTCGACCTCCGCCACGGCGGGCTCCGCCGGCCCCAGGTCCGTGCGGTGCCCCGGCAACGCGAGCCGCCCGCCCTCCGCTTCGAGCCCGGCACCGTCGACGACTGCGGGCAGCAGCGCCGGATCGGGCAGGTCGAGCCCCTCGCGCGCGGCGCCCAGCGACAGTCCGGCGGCGAGCGGATCCCGCTCGTGCAGGTCGGCCACGAGCCCGCGCAGGCGGGCCTGCCAGGCGTCGAGCGCGGCCTCGTGCACCCACCACGGCCCGACGACCCGCACGCCGTCCGGGACGTCCGCGCCGAAGCCGAGGTCGTCCAGGCGATCGCGCCGCACGGCGCCCCGACGCGCGACCTCGGCGAGGAGGTCCCCGGCGGATCCCGGCCCGCGAGGGCGTCTGCTCGGCGGGCGCCGTCGCCGCGGCGGCGCAGCGGCGGCGGGTCCGCGTCGAGCACCCGCGCGCCACCGACGATCCGCTTCTCCCCGGATCCCGCAGTACCAGCGGGTCGCCGAGCACGAGCGGCAGCTCCCGCGACAGCGTGAGCCGGACGTGGTCACCGTCGAACGGACGGACGCGGGCGGGGACGGCGGCGGTGCCCGCGTGCACAGTGAGCCACACGGGCACGGCCGCGTCCGGGTCCGACGGTGCGACCCGCACGTCCACGACACCGGTGGCACGCCACCGCCCGGGCGTGAGCAGGGCGTCGCCGCGGTGGATCTCGTCGACCGCGGCCCCCCGCAGGTTCAGCGCGACACGCGAGACCGGCCCCACCGCGTCCGCGAATGCGCTGTGCCGCTGCAGCCCGCGCACCGTCACCCGACGGGTGCCGCGCACGCCGAGCAGTTCCAGCTCGTCGCCCACGCGCACCGTGCCCGCCGCCACCGTGCCGGTCACGACAGTGCCGGCGCCTACGACGGTGAACGCGCGGTCGATCCAGATCCGCACGCGGGCATCCGGATCGGGCAGCGGCACGTCCGCGAGGACGGTGTCGAGCGCGGCCCGCAGCTCGCCGAGCCCGTCGCCGGTGACTGCGGAGACGGCGACGACCGGGGCCCCGCGAGCCCGGTACCGGCCAACTCGCGGCGGGCCCGGGCGGTCACGGCGGCGACCGCGTCGGGCGCCCGGTCGGTCTTGGTGATCACGATGAGGCCGTACTCGATCCCCAGGGCCGCCACCGCGTCCGGTGATCGTCGGACTGCGCGCTCCAGCCCTCGTCGGCGGCGATCACGAAGCACACCACCGGGACGGGGCCGAGACCGGCGAGCATGTTGCCGAGGAAGCGCTCGTGACCGGGCACGTCGACGAAGGCCAGCTCGCGGCCGGACGGCAGTGCGGTCCAGGCGAATCCGAGGTCGATGGTGAGGCCGCGGCGCTGCTCCTCGGCCCAGCGGTCCGGCTCGATCCCGGTGAGCGCGCGGACCAGCGTGGACTTGCCGTGGTCGACGTGGCCCGCGGTGGCTACGACGTGCACGCGAGCACCGCCTCCGCGACCGTCGCATCCGCCTCCTCGGGCACGCAGCGCAGGTCGAGCAGGCAGGCACCGTCGGACAGGCGCGAGAGGACGGGCGGGTCTCCAGCGCGCAGCGGCGCCGCGAGCGCCTCCGGCAGACGAACGGCCCAGCCGGGCAACGGCACTCCCGGTGCCCCGCCACCGCCGACACGCCCGTCGTGCGGGACGACGGTGCCGCCCACGCGCGCGGCGAGGCGCTCCGCGCGCCGGTGCAGGTCCTCGGGGTCGGCGTGCAGGGAGGCGAGGACGGGCGCCTCGGGCCCGGCAACGGTGGCCTCCAGCGCGGCGAGCACGAGCTTGTCGGCGCGGACGGCACGCGCGAGGATGCTTCGCGAGCCGGGAGACGAGTTCCGCGCGGCCGAGCAGGATCCCGGCCTGGGGACCGCCGAGCAGTTTGTCGCCGCTGGCCGTCACGACGTCGGCACCCGCCGCGAGCGCGGAGGCGGCGTCGGGTTCACCGGGCAGGGCGGGGTCCGCGGCGAGGAGGCCGCTGCCGAGGTCCATGACGAGCGGGACGTCACACACGGCGCGGAGCTCAGCGAGGGGCACGTCGGCGGTGAAGCCCTCGACGCGGAAGTTGCTGGGGTGCACCTTGAGCACGCACCCGGTCTCGGGGCCGATCGCCTCGGCGTAGTCGCGGGCGTGGGTGCGGTTCGTCGTGCCGACCTCGCGCAACCGGGCGCCCGTGGAGGCGATGAGGTCCGGCAGCCGGAATCCCGCGCCGATCTCGATGAGCTCGCCGCGGCTGATGACCACCTCGCGGCCCGCGGCGAGCGCCGTGGTGGCGAGGACCAGGGCGGCGGCGCCGTTGTTGACCACGAGCGCCTCCTCCGCGGCGGGGCACGCCGCGAGCAGCGCCGCCCGGGCTGCGACCCCGCGCTTGCTCCGCGCGCCGGTGCCCAGGTCCAGCTCGACATCGGTGTACCCGGCGGCGTCGACGAGGGCCGCGACCGCCGCGGCCGACAGCGGCGCACGGCCGAGGTTGGTGTGCACCACGACGCCGGTGGCGTTGAGCACGGGCCGCAGCGAGGCCGGCGACGCTCCCGCGAGCTCCCGCTCGACGGCGCCCGCGACGTCGTCCGGCGCGATCTCCCCGCGGCGCGCGGCCTCCTGGGCGGCACTGACGGCGGCGCGCACCCGGCGCTCGCCGAGCCGCGTGGCTGCGGCCGCGATGGACGGCGCGGCGAGGAGATGGTCGGTGCGGGGAATCCGCCTGCGGGGGTCCGTCATCCGTCCTCCTCGTGGCTCCGGCGTCGTCCCGCGGCGCGCGGACGCTTGGCGGAGGTGGACGGGAATCGAACCCGCCAGGCCGAGATACTCGACCTCACCGGTTTTGAAGACCGGGGGGCCCACCAGGAACCCGGACACCTCCACCGACCAACATAGCCGCCGGGCCGTGCCCCGGTGCCCCGGAGGGCGTCGGTCCCCCGGGAGGCCGCGAACGGTCCGGGGCTACGGTGGGGTCATGACCGACGAGATCGCCCGGCTCACCTCCTTCGCACACGGCGGCGGCTGTGCCTGCAAGATCCCGCCGGGCGAGCTCGAGGACGCGGTCAGGGGCCTGCAGGGCCAGGTCGCGCCGGACGTTCTCGTCGGGCTGGACGACGGTGACGACGCCGCCGCGGTCCGGCTGTCCGACGACCTCGCCGTGCTCTCCACGGCCGACTTCTTCACCCCCGTCGTGGACGACGCCTTCGACTGGGGCCGCATCGCCGCCGCCAACGCGCTCTCCGACGTCTACGCGATGGGAGGCCGGCCGGTGATGGCGATCAACCTGGTCGGCTGGCCCCGCGAGCGGCTGCCGATTGAGCTCATGACCGAGGTGCTGCGCGGCGGCCTGGCTGTCGCGCAGGAGGCCGGGTGCCCCGTCATCGGCGGGCACAGCATCGACGATCCGGAGCCCAAGTACGGCATGGCCGTGACCGGCGTCGCGCACCCGGACCGACTGCTGCGCAACGACGCCGCCGCCGCCGGACTGCCGCTCACCCTGACCAAGCCCCTCGGCGTGGGCCTGCTCAACAACCGGCACAAGCGCACCGGCGAGGTCTTCGAGGCCGCGATCGCGACCATGACGGCGCTCAACCGCGACGCCGCGGCCGCGGCCCTCGACGCGGGCGCCCGCGCGGCCACGGACGTCACCGGCTTCGGCCTGCTCGGTCACCTGTTCAAGATGTGCCGGGCCTCCGGCGTCGCGGCGGAGATCGACGCCGCCGCGGTGCCGCTGGTCGACGGTGCGCGGGAGGCCGTGCGGGACGGCTTCGTCTCCGGCGGCACGCGCCGCAACCTCGATTGGGTCGCCCCGCACCTCGACGCCGACGGCGCCGAGGAGGACGACCTGCTGTACCTCGCCGACGCGCAGACCTCCGGCGGCCTGCTGGTGGTCGGCGAGGTGCCCGGCTACCCCGTGATCGGCCGGACCGTCGCCGGGCCGGCCGGGCGCATCGTCATCCGGTGATCGAGTCGCCCGTGTTCCCGGCCGCGCGGCGGGCGGCGAGGCGCCGCTTCTGCGGCTCGATCGTGTAGCGCGGGTCCTTCGCCGATTCCAGGCCGGCCTCGAAGACGCCGAACCGGGTGCAGGCAGAGGCCGCGACGAGCGCGCCGCCGGACAGGGCGGCGAGGCCCCGTCGGACCCGACCCCGGCGACCGCCCGTGAGCAGCGCGCCCACGCCCCCGGCGATCGCGAGGCGCTCCGCCCAGCGCATGAGCTTCCCGGGCGTGCCGTGGTGCAGGGGCTCGGCGGCCACGGGGTCCATGCGGGACTCCATGATCCGCGTGGCGGCCACGTCGCCGATGACGCCGAGCACCGCAAGGTTGCGAGCGGGCGCCGCCTCCGCGGCGGGGGTGGTGACGAGCGCCAGGCCGCCGGCAGCGAGGCTCGCCGAGCTGACGAAGACGAAGGGCAGATCCTTGTAGGCGGCGTTCCACGTGGGCATCGCCGTGTCCGCGAGGAGGACCGCGGTGTACGCGGCGAGCGGGGTCGCGAAGACGGCGGCGCCGAGCCCGGCGGGCGCCTCCCCGAACCGGAGCACCGTCCGCAGCGGGCCGAGCGGGAGCCGCTCGCCGAGGAGGCGGTCGATCTCCGCCGCGGCGGCGACGCCGATCATGCCGCTGTAGCCGGAGAGGATCCAGGAGCCGACGCTCATGGGCGAGGTCACCTTGAAGGTGCGCATCATGTGCAGGAAGCGTTCCGGCCGGCCGAGATCCACGACCAGCGCGAGCGCGCCGACGCCCGCGGCACCCAGGCCGGCGAGGCGGGCGTTGCGCCGCAGCGCGGGATACCCGGCGAGCTGCGCCCCCGCGGCGAGCAGGCCGGAGCCGCCCGCGATACCACCGAGGACGAGGTACGCGCCGACGGGCGCCTCCCACGGCGGCGGCTTCACGATCGGATGGCCGTAGTAGCTGTCGACGTGCTCGATCACGGCCTCGGGCACCATGACGTCGTCGGGCCGGCGCCGCTTCGGCGCACCATCGCGCTTGCCGTCACCGCGCTTGCCGCGGCGCTCGGGCCGGGGTGGACGGAACTGGTCGAACTCGGAACTGGTCACCGGCGGCCCTTCTTCCGCGCCGAGAGGAAGGAGACCGCGGCCGCGGCGATCATGCCGGCCGCGGCGGTGCCGGCGCGCTTGTACATGGTCATGAGGTCGGCGGTGCACACCCGCGGGTCGGGCGGCAGCCCGTAGACCTCCGGCTCATCGAGCAGCAGGAACACCGAACCGGTGCCGCCCACCCCATCGTCGTCGTTGGCGCCGTACAGGCGCGCCTCGGTCATGCCCTGGGCGTGCAGCTGCGCGACGCGCTCGCGGGCGGTCGCCACCATCTCCTCGCGCTCGCCGAACTTGATCGACGTGGTGGGGCAGGTCTTGGCGCACGCCGGCGTCTCGTCGTCACGGAGCCGGTCGTAGCAGAGGGTGCACTTCTGGGCGATGCCGCGGTTGTCGACCGGGGGCTGCTCGCCCTTGCGGTGCCCCTCGCGCACCGTCGGGGCGACGGTGCCGTCGCTGCGCCGCTCGACGACGCCGAACGGGCAGCCCGCGACACAGGTGCCGCAGCCGTTGCAGATGTCGTTCTGCACGACGACGGTGCCGAACTCGGTGCGCATCATGGCGCCGGTCGGGCACACGTCGAGGCACCCGGCGTGGGTGCAGTGCTTGCACACGTCGGAGGACATGAGCCAGCGGAACTCGGGGGTGTCGGGCGGGGTGATGTCGGCCTCGCCCCAGGCCGGCATCTCCTCGCTCGCCGGGGCGGCGCCGCGCACCGCGGGCATGCCGAGGCCGACGAGGGCGCGGCCGGACTCGCGGGCCTGCTCGATCCGCTCGCGGTCCTGCTCGATGAAGGCCACGTGCCGCCACGTGCTGGCGCCGAGCGCGACGGTGTTGTCGTAGGACATGCCCGTGAGCTCGAGGTCACCGTCGCGCGGATTGCGGTTCCACTCCTTGCAGGCCACCTCGCACGCCTTGCAGCCGATGCAGATGGACGTGTCCGTGAAGAACCCCCGCCGGGCCTCGTGCACGTGCCAGTGCGCGTCGGCGCTCGGGTCGGTGGGGCCGGTCAGCTGTCCCATCGTCTCGCACCTCCTCGTCGCCGTGTCCACGTCACCATCGGGTCCATCCCTCCTGCTCGGGATCGTCCCGCCGCGGGTCCGGGTAGATGTCGCCCGGCTTCGGGGCGGTCAGCCGCACGTTGTCCGTCGCGGTGGTGACGCCCGCCCGGTCCCGGTAGCTCTGCACCAGGTCCTCGAGCGCCGCGCCGCGCGGCCGGCGGCCGGCGATCACCGTGCAGGAGCCGACCTTCGACTCCTGGATCTGCGTGTTCGGATCGAGCGTGACGCCGATCAGGTCGTTGGCGGCGTCGCCGGTCACGACGGCGTCGCTGCCGACGCCCCAGTGATACGGCAGGCCCACCTGGTGAACGGTGCGCCCGCCGATGGTCAGCGGCCGCATCCGTTCGGTGACGAGGACGCGGCATTCGATCGCGGCGCGCGGGGAGATGATCGTCGCCCAGCCCTCGTTCTCCAGGCCGCACTCCGCGGCCAGCCCCGGCGAGACCTCGCAGAACATCTCGGGCTGCAGCTCCGCCAGGTACGGCGACCAGCGGCTCATGCCGCCCGCGGTGTGGTGCTCCGTGAGCCGGTACGTGGTGAAGACGTACGGGTAGACGTCCGCCCCCGGGTCACCGGCGCTCGGCGCGTCGAGGTTGTCCTCGCGCGGGAACAGCACCCGGGCCGGGGCCTGCTGCTGCGGGTGGATCGCGTTCCGCACCGGCGACTCCTGCGCCTCGTAGTGCGTCGGCAGCGGACCGTCGACGAGGCCCGTCGGCGCGAACAACCAGCCCTTGCCGTCGGACTGCATGATGAACGGATCGTCGCCGGCGAGGGCCTCGGCCCCCGTCGCCCCGGGTTCGGGGACGGTGCCGGGGGCGAGCGTGGCCGGGAAGTCCGGGACGTCGGGCCCCGTCCACCGGCCCTCGGTCTCGTCCCACCACAGGTACTTCTTGCGCTCACTCCACGGGCGCCCCTGCGGGTCCGCGGACGCCCGGTTGTAGAGCATGCGGCGGTCGGCGGGCCACACCCAGCCCCACTCGGACTGCGTGATCCCGCCGCCGCCCTGCGGCACGCGGCGGGCCGCCTGGTTGGCGCCGTCGGCGTAGACGCCGGTGTAGATCCAGCAGCCCGCGATCGTCGAGCCGTCGGCCTTCAACTGCGTGTACGACGTGAGATTGCGCCCCGCGTCGGGACCGGATACGAAGCGGCCGTTGATCTCCGCGAGCACCGCCTCGGGGTCCGGGTTGCCGTGCGCATCCGGCGGGTAGTCCCAGGTGAGGTCGAGCAGCGGGCGATCGCGCTCGTCGGTCGAGCCCGCGAGTCGCTCCCGGATCCGGAGGCCCAGCTCGTAGAAGAAATCGAGCTCGCTCTGCGCCTGGCCCGGCGGCTGCACGGCCTGGTGCCGCCACTGCAGCATCCGCTGGGTCTGCGTGAACGAGCCCGCCTTCTCGACGTGCGTGGCGGCGGGCATGAAGAACACCTCGGTGCCGATGTCCTCGGTGCGCAGCTCGCCCGAGGCGATCTCGGGGCCGTCCTTCCACCAGGTGGCCGACTCGATCATGTTCAGGTCGCGCACGACGAGCCACTTCAGCTTCGCCATGCCCATGCGCTGCTGCCGCCCGTTGGCGGAGCCGACGGCGGGGTTCTGGCCGAGCACGAAGTACCCGTCGACCTTCCCGTCCAGCATGTCGACGGCGGTCTGGTACGTGCCTGCGGGACCGTTCAGCTTCGGCAGATAGTCGTACGCGAAGTCGTTCTCCGCCGTCGCCGCGTCGCCCCACCAGGCCTTGAGCAGACTGATCATGTAGGCGTCGGCGTACTGCCAGTAGCCCTTGCCCGTGCTCGGCCGGACCGACGCGATGTAGTCGGCCAGGGTGTCGTGCTTGCCGACCGAGGGCATCGGCAGGTACCCCGGCAACAGGTTGAACAGCGTGGGGATGTCGGTCGAGCCCTGGATGCTGGCGTGCCCGCGCAGCGCCATGATGCCGCTGCCCGGCCGCCCGACGTTGCCCAACAGCAGCTGCAGGATCGCCGCGGTGCGGATGAACTGAGCGCCCATCGTGTGCTGCGTCCAGCCGGTCGCGTAGCCGAAGCACGTCGTGCGCTCGCGCCCGGAGTTGCTCGTGATCGAATCCGCCAGGTAGGCGAACTCGGTCGGCGAGATGCCGCACATGTCGGCCACGACCTCCGGGGTGTAGCGCGCGTAGTGGCGGCGCAGCACCTGGAAGACGGTCCGCGGGTCCTGCAGCGTCTCGTCGCGGCCCTCGGCGTACTGCCACGTCGACTGGTCGTACTTCCCGGTCTCCGGGTCGAACCCCGAGAACAGTCCGTCGAGGTCCTCCGTGTCGCGGTAGTCCTCGCCGACCATCTCCGCCGCGTTGGTGTACGCGACGACGTAGTCGTGGAAGTACGCGTCGGTGGCGAGCACGTGGTTGATGAGCCCGCCGAGCAGCACGATGTCGGAGCCCGCGCGGATCGGCACGTGCCGGTCCGCCACCGCGGAGGTCCGCGTGAACCGCGGGTCCACGTGGATCACCCGTGCGCCGCGGGCCTTCGCCTCAGCGACCCACTGGAATCCGACCGGGTGCGCCTCGGCCATGTTGCCGCCCATGAGCACGATGCAATCCGCGTTGGCCATGTCCTGCAGGGACTGGGTGGCGCCGCCGCGCCCGAACGAGGCTCCCAGACCGGGAACCGTGGCGGAGTGTCATATGCGGGCCTGGTTCTCGATCTGGATGGCGCCCGCCGCGGTGAACAGCTTCTTGATGAGGTAGTTCTCCTCATTGTCGAGCGTGGCGCCGCCGAGCGAGGCGATGCCCATGGTGCGGCGCAGCGGCCGCCCGTGCTCGTCGAAGTCCTGCCAGCCGTGGCGCCGCGCCTCGACGAACCGGTCGGCGATCATGTCGATCGCGGTGTCCCGGTCGAGGTCCTGCCACTCGGTGGCGTACGGCGCGCGGTAGCGGATCTTCGTCTGCCGCAGCGGATTGTTCACCAGCTGCTCGCTGGACGAGCCCTTCGGGCACAGCCGCCCGCGCGAGATGGGCGAATCCGGATCGCCCTCGATCTGGATGACCTTCTCGTCCTTGACGTACACCTTCTGGCCGCAGCCGACGGCGCAGAACGGGCAGACGCTCTGCACCACCCGGTCGGCGGTCTTCGTGCGCGGCTCGAGTGCGCGGGTACGCGGAGACTCGACGGCCGGGCCGCGGCCGAACACGTCCCCGGAGCGGAGCTGCCGCAGCACGGGCCATTCGAGGGGCTGAACCTCGTCATGCCCCCGAGCCTAGTCCCGCCGGGCGCGCGTCGCTCCGGAACCCGCAGTCGACCCGGCTGTGAGATCGTGAAGACTGCTCGAACTCGCACGTGCGGAGCAGCAGCTCCCGAGCTCCCGCCCGAGGTCTGGGCGTACCTGTTGCGCGGCACGACCGGACCTCGTCGTCCCCCCGCTGATCCGCACGCCCCGCCCGGACCGGTCCGTATCGTGGTGCCCACACGCCCATCCCAGGAGGACATGCATGCTCACCGGTCACGCTCTGCTGCTGGACATGGACGGCACGCTGGTCGATTCGCACACCGTCGTCGAACGGTGCTGGAGCCGGTGGGCGCGGGAGAAGGGCCTCGACCCCGCGGCGGTGCTGGCCGTCGCGCACGGCCGGCAGGGGCACGCGACGATGGCGGAGCTGCTGCCAGACCGCCCCGTCGAGGTCAACCTCGCGGAGAACCGAGCACTGCTCGCGCAGGAGACCGCCGACACCGAGGGCATCGTGCCCGTCGCCGGCGCGCCCGCCTTCCTCGCCGCGCTCGACGGTGCCCCGCACGCCCTGGTGACCTCCGCCGACGTGGCGTTGTCGACGGCGCGCATGGGCGCCGCGGACCTGCCGCTGCCGGCGGTGCGGGTGACCGCGGAGGACGTGCGCGCGAGTAAGCCCGATCCCGAGGGTTTCCTCCGCGGCGCGGAACTGCTCGGCATCGTCCCCGCCGACTGCATCGTCTTCGAGGACTCCGAGGCCGGCATCGCCGCGGGGAAGGCGGCGGGGATGCGGGTGGTCGGGGTGGGCCCGCAGGCGGCGCGCTTCTCCCCCGACGTGCACGTCGACGACCTGACCGCGGTGACGGTCACCGTCGACGGCGAGGGCATCCACCTGGCCTTCTAGCCGGCACCGTCGGATCCGGGTGAGACGGTCGGCCGCCACGGCGACATAGAGGGGTGTGACGTCCACGATGAGAACCGACGAGTCCGCGGACCGGACCCTCCTCGCCCGCGCCGCGGGCGGTGACGGCTCGGCCTTCGCGGCGATCCACGACCGCCACGTGCGCCCCGTCTTCTGGCAGGCGTACACCGTCCTGCGCGACGCCGACGCCGCGCAGGAAGTCACCCAGGACACCTTCCTCACGCTCTGGCGCCGTATCGACGCGGTGCGGATCGTCGACGAGTCGGCGCTCCCGTGGCTGCTCACCACGGCGCGGTACACCGCGCTCAACGCGGGGCGGCGGCTCTCCGCAGTCCGGGACAGATCGGCCCCGCTCGACGACGCCGAACCGCCGGGCGCGGCCCTCCCCCGAAGACGAGGTGCTCGCGGCGGAGATCCGCGAGCTCATCGCCGCCGCGGTGAACGCCCTGTCCCCCACCGACCAACGCCTCTACCGCTTGTGTGTGGAGGACGAACAGACCTACGAGCGGGCCGCGGCCGAAGTGGGCGTGACCCACGCCGCCGTGCGCAACCGCGTCTCCCGGCTGCGCGGCCGTCTGCGCGCCGACCTGAGCACCCTGAGGGAGCAGTCATGACGACCCGGATCACCCCCGACGACATCCTGACCGACGACCGCATCGACGCGATACGCACGCATGTCATGACCGCGGTCGACTCCGATGTCCGCGCACGACGCACGAGTCGGCGGCGCCGCACGGCCGGGATCGCCGCCGCGGCGGCCGTCGTCGCCGTCGTCGCGGGCGGCGGGATCGTGCTCGGCACGCAGACCGGCGGTTCGTCGTCGGCGCCCGCGGCCGACCGGGCGGGCGGCGCCGCCCCGATGGGTTTCTCCGCCCCCGAGGACGCGGCCCCCACCGCGGCCAAGACCGTCGCCCCGAACGCCGCTCCCGAGCGGACGCCGGCACCGTCGACGCCCACCCCGGGCAGACGAGCCGGCAGGTGATCACCACCGGATCGGTCGCACTGCGGATGGACGATCCCGCCGGCGCGGCAGAGGATCTCGCGGCCGAGGCGGAGCGGCTCGGCGGCCGGGTGGACGAGCGGACCGAGTCGGGCGTCGACGACGCGAAGCGCGCGACGCTCCGGCTGCGAGTGCCGAACGACAAGGTGGACGACCTGGTCGCGAAGGTGGGCCGGCTCGGTGAAGTGCGCTCGGTCTCGCTGCAGCACGAGGACGTGACCACCACGGTGGTCGATCTCGAGGCCCGGATTCGCGCGACGCAGTTGTCCGTCGACCGGCTCACCGACATCCTCGCGCGAGCGGACACCTCCGACAAGGTGATCGCGGCGGAGGGCGCACTGACAAAGCGGCAGCAGGAGCTCGAGAGTCTGCAGTCGCGACGCGCGTCGATCGGCGAGAAGGTCGCGCTGTCGACGGTGACCGTTTCCATCAGCACGCCGTCGGCAGGAGAGGACCGCGGCGGATTCCTCGGCGGGCTCGAGGACGGGTGGGACGCGATGGTCGGCGCCGCACGCTGGCTCGTGGTCGCCGTCGGCGCCGTACTCCCCTGGGCCGCACTGCTCCTCGTGCTCTACGGGCTGTACCGGACGGTGCGCCGCCTCCGGTCCCGGCCGTGACGGGCTAGGAGGGGACGACGAGCGCGCGGGCCGTGGCGAACCGGGGCCCGCGCGCACCGTCGACCTCGACGAAGAAGTCGGCCTCGGAGAAGCTCTGCTTGCTGCCGGGCTTGATCACCCGCCCCACGGCGAGGAAGGCCCCTCCTGCGCGGGACGCAGGAACTGCATGTCCATCTGGGTGACGAGGCCGCCTGCGCCGGGATGCATCGCCAGAGCGTAGCCGCACGCGTTCTCGAGGACGCCCGCGATCAGCGCGGCGTGCAGGCCGCCGACGTTCTGGCACAGATCGTCGCGGCGTTCGAGCCGGAGGACGACCTCCTCCCGGTCGGCGCTGAGCACCTCGATACCGGCCCACCGGTTGAACGGCAGGGAGTCGTTGTAGCTGACGAGTTCCTCGAAGGTCACCCCAGCACTATCGCACCCGGCCGCTCAGCGACCGGTCGCGGCGAGCACCGGAGCGGGTGCGGGACGCGGCGCCGGCCCGGGCACGGGGCTCGGATTCGGCACGGGCGTACCGAGGCCACCCAGGCCGGACAGGACGTCGAACGCGACCTCGCCGGTCTGCCACAGCGCGAGGATCGCGCCCTGCGTCGCCGGGCGGACGCCGGGATTCTGCAGCGCGAGCCCGTTGGCGAACGTGATGGTGTTGTAGCCGTCGTCCGCGGCGCGCAGCATCAGGTTCGAGGCGACGCCCGCGCCCACGATCCGGTCGAGCCCCGGCCGAAGAAGTAGAACGTCCACAGCGCCCACAGATCCGCGTTGTAGATCCGCTTGCTGCGTTCGGGGATCACGTTGCCGTTCTTGGCGATCGAGTCCACGACCCGGTAGAAGTCGGGCGCGTTGGCGGGCGTGCTGCGCGTGGCCTCCACGGTGTACGCCAGGTCGACCGTGATGTGCGCGTTGTATCCGGCCATCGCCACCCGCCCGGGCGGCAGCTCGCACCGCGAGGCCAGCCGGAAGTAGGTGCCCCACCACTGCGGCACGGCGCCGCCGGTCCACTGGGCGTGCACCGCCCGCAGGTACCGGCCGACCAGGTCGATCGAGAGCGACTTGGTGTACCGCGGATCGTCGAGCGCGGCCTCGTTCCGCTGGGTGGGCGTCACGGCGTCCCGGATCACGCCGTCCATGCCCACTCCGAACAGCCCGCGCCAATCCTTGTGCGCGGCCAGGACGTCCGCGATCTTCCGCTGCCTCGCGGTCAGATCGTCGAGGGTCGCGAACGTGGGTGCCGTCGAGACGCCGCGCAGGTCCGAGAGCGCGACGATCCGGGCGTTCTCGGCGGGACTCAGCGCGCTCGTCCCGCAGTATCTCGACGGTGCCGCCTGCGCGGGTTGGGCGAGCAGGGGCACCGTCAGTACGGCGGCGATGAGCGCGCCGGCGTAACGCGCCGACCGGGCCGGTGACACGTCAGACGTCCGCGAGCGGCACGCCGGTGTCGGCGAGCCGCGCCGGGTCCACCACCCGACGGGACGTGATCAGCTCACGCACATCGTCGCCCACGTCCCAGACGTTGACGTTCATGCCTGCCAGCACCCGCCCCTCGGACAGCCAGAAGGCGACGAACTCGAGTGAGTCCACGTCGCCGCGGATCACCACCGCGTCGTACCCCGTGGAGAGCCCGAGGTACTCCATGCCCAGTTGGTACTGATCGGTGAAGAAGTAGGGTAGCCGGTCGTACACCTCGTCGCCGCCCAGCATGTTCGCCGCCGCGACGGCGGGCTGGTTGAGGGCGTTCGCCCAGTGCTCCACCCGGATCCGTCGCCCGAGGGCCGGGTGCTCGGCGGCCGCGACATCGCCGACGGCGTAGATGTCCGGGTCGGAAGTCCGTAGTCCCGCGTCCACGGCGACGCCGCCCTCCGCGAGCGCGAGGCCGGCCGCCTCCGCGAGGTCCACGTTCGCGATCGCCCCGATTCCCACCAGCACGGTGTCGGTGGGCACGGATTCCCCGTCGCCGAGGACGAGCCCCTTCCCGCCGGGCAGCACCGACCGCACCGTCGTGCTGGTCCGCATCTTCACGCCGTGCGACCGATGCAGGTCGGCGAAGACCTTCGCCACCTCGGGCCCGAGCGCCCCGAGGAGCGGCTGCTCCGCGGGTTCGACGACGACGACCTCGAGCCCGGCCTCCCGCGCCGCGGCCGCCGCCTCGAGGCCGATCCAGCCGCCGCCCACGACGCCGAGCCGCCCGCCGCGCGCGAATGCCTCGCGCAGCCTGTCGCTGTCGTCGAGCGTGCGGAGGTAGTGCACCCCGTCGGCGTCCGGCAACGGGCGAGGCCGGGAGCCCGTGGCCAGGAGCAGCTTGTCGTACGGGAGCTTCTCCCCCGTCTCGAGTTCGACGGTGCGCGCTCCCCGATCGAGAGCGGTCGCGCGGACGCCTGTCCGCACGGCGACGTCGTGGTCGGCGTACCACGCGGCATCGAAGGTGAAGACACTGTCGCGCTCGGCCGACCCCTGTAGGTACCCCTTCGACAGCGGAGGCCGCTCGTACGGCAGGTGCTCCTCCCCACCGATCACGGTGATCGGGCCGTCGTGGCCCCGATCCCGCAGTGCCTCGGCCGCCTTCGCGGCCGCCAATCCCGCTCCGACGATGATGATCGCTGCCATGCATCCGACGGTAGACCCGACCAGCTGCGAGCGAAACCCCTCGGAGTAGCGGCCTCAGCGGGTAGAACAGGTGAGTTCGACTTCCGAAGAGGAGACCACCTTGCCAGCCCTGTCGTTCCTGGACCGCGCCCACTCCGTCGCTCCGACCGGGTACAGCCGCTGGCTGATTCCTCCCGCAGCGCTCGCCATCCATCTGTGCATCGGCCAGGCGTACGCGACCAGTGTCTACAAGGACGCCCTCGTCAAGCACTTCGACACGAGCCTCACCGCGATCGGCGTGGTGTTCTCGGTCGCGATCGTGATGCTCGGCGTCTCGGCCGCACTGTTCGGGACCTGGGTCGACAGGGTGGGTCCGCGGCGCACCATGTTCACGTCGGCGTGCTGCTGGTCGGCGGGATTCCTCATCGCCGCCGCGGGCATCGCCACCGAGCAGCTGTGGCTGGTGTACCTGGGCTACGGCGTGGTCGGCGGCATCGGGCTCGGCCTGGGCTACATCTCCCCCGTGTCCACGCTGATCAAGTGGTTCCCCGACCGGCCCGGCCTCGCCACCGGCATGGCGATCATGGGGTTCGGCGGCGGCGCCATGGTCGCGGCGCCGCTGTCGAAGCAGTTGCTCTCGTTCTACGGCGGCACGGCGGCGGGCGGCACCGCGGTGATGAAACTGTTCGTCACACTGGGCGTCGCCTACTTCGTGGTGATGATGCTGGGCGTGTTCACCGTCCGCGTCCCGGCCCCGGGCTGGCATCCCGCGGGATTCGACCCCGCCGACAAGCCGGCGTCCGCGCTGGTCACCACCGCGCACGTGTCGGCCGCCAACGCCATCAAGACCCCGCAGTTCTGGCTGCTGTGGATCGCGCTGCTGTGCAACGTGACCGCGGGGATCGGCATCCTGGAGAACGCGGCGGACATGATCCAGGACTTCTTCCGCGGCGACGGTGGCGTCTCGACCGTGACCGCGACCGTGGCCGCGGGTTTCGTGGGCCTGTTGTCGGTGGCCAACATGGCGGGCCGGTTCGGCTGGTCCACGGCATCGGACTACCTGGGGCGCAAGCGCACCTACATGGTGTACCTCGGGGTCGGGATCCTGCTGTACCTGGCGCTGTCGACGGTCGGCTCGTCGTCGACCGCGCTGTTCGTGCTGTTCTGCGCCGTGATCATCTCGTTCTACGGCGGCGGCTTCTCGACCGCACCCGCCTACCTGCGGGACCTGTTCGGCACCTTCCAGGTGGGCGCGATCCACGGCCGCCTGCTCACGGCCTGGTCCACCGCCGGGATCCTCGGCCCGCTCATCGTGAACGGCGTCCTGGACGCTCAGGGCAAGCCGGGCGAGCTGCAGTCCGGCGATTACCGACCCGCGCTGCTGATCATGACGGCCGTGCTGGTCGTCGGCTTCGTCGCGAACCTGCTCATCCGCCCCGTCGCGCAGAAGTGGCACGAGAAGGGGGCCGTCACCGACGCCGTCGACGCGGCGCACCGGCACGAGGACGGCCCCGTCGAACCCGTACCCACGGAGGCGTCCACGAAGTACGGCCCGGCCCTGCTGGTCACGTGGGCGGTGGTGACGGTGCCGTTGGCCTACGGCCTGTTCCACGCGGCGAAGGCCGCGCTGCAACTCTTCACCGGCTGACGCGGCGAGCCCCAGCGGTCAGAGACGCTCGGCCTCGACGTACTCCCGCAGCTCATCGAGTTTGCGCCGCGCGGCGAGGAGTTCCTCGATGCGCGCGTCGAGCAGGGACCTGCGCTCCGCGATCCGGTCGAGTGCCGCACTCACCTCGGCGGGCGTGACCGGGGCGGGGCCGCACACGATGCCGACGAGGTCGGCGGTCTCCGCCGCGGTCAGGCCCGCCTCGATCAGGCACCGCGCGTCCTCCACGGTGCGCACGTCCTCCTCGGTGAACGAGCGGTAGCCGTTCGACGTGCGACCCGGCGCGAGGATCCCGGTGGCCTCGTAGTGCCGGATCATCCGCGGCGTGGCGCCCGTGCGGGCGCACAGGTCACGCATGCGGAGCGCGGGCTTGACCATGACACTGGTGTCAGAGTTCATGCTCTCAGTATGACCGAGAATCACACTCCGCTCCGCGCCCTCATCGTGACCGCCCACCCCGATCCGCGGTCCGTGACGATGTCCACCGCGCGCGCCGTCGCCGCAGGCTTCCGCGACGCGGGCCTGGACTCCGCCGAACACCACGACCTCGTCGCCGCCCGCTTCGACACCGACTTCCACGACGCCGACCTCGCCCTCTACCGCGACCCGGCCGCGCCGGTGCCGGACGACGTGCTCGCCGAACAGCGCCGGCTCGAGGAGGTCGACGTGCTCGCCGTCGTGTTCCCGGTGTACTGGTGGTCGCTGCCGGGCGTGCTGAAGGGCTGGATCGACCGGGTGTTCACCCGTGGCTGGGCGTACGACGACACCGGCTCGGGCCTCCCTCCGCTCCCCGAAGCGGATGTACTTCATCGGCATCGGCGCCACCAACGAGGCGACCTACCGCAGGCGCGGCTACCTCGAGAGCATGCGGACACAGCTGGTCGACGGGATCGCCGGGTACATGGGTGCCGACGATGCGGAGCTCATCCTGCTCCACGACGGGGAGTCGTCCGATCCGGCGGTGCACCGCGCGCGGGACGAGGCCGCGCGGGCGGCCGCGTACGGGCTCGGTCTCCGCGGACGCGACGCGGACGCCGCGTGACCGAACGGGCTCGGTCGGTCTGCTCACCGTAGCGCGGCGAGGTACTCGCGTTCGGCGGGGTCGGTGGTCAGCGAGATCGCCTTGGCGACCGCCGCACTCGCCTCGGGCTCGCCCGGCGGCGGAGCAGGTGGGCGCGGAGCGCCCACGCGGACTGCAGTCGATCCACGCCCTCGATCGCGTCCAGCGCGGCCAGGGCGGGTGCGGCACCGTCGGTCTCGGCGAGGACGGCGGCCCGCGCGACCGCCGCACCGCGGGTGGGCGCGAGGCCGAGGAGCGCGTCGTAGAGCCGCCGCAGGTGCGCCCAGTTCGGCTCCCCGCCGGCGGGCCGGGCGCAGTGCACCGCCCCGATCGCCGCCTCCAGCTGGAACCGGCCGACGGTGCCCAGCGCGTGCGCGGCGCGCAGGTGGCGGTGCCCGGCGGCGATGAGATCGCCGTCCCAGCGCCGCGGATCCTGCTGCGGGAGTGGGACGTAACGGCCGTCCTCATCGACGCGGGCCGGCAGCCGGGCACTCGAGAGATAGAGCAGCGCGGCGAGCCCGTGCGCCTCGGCGACGGCCGGCGCGGCCTCCGTGATCGTGCCCGCCAGACCGAGCAGGAGCGCGTGCCGCTCACGCGGCGGGGTGGGCCACTCGATGCTGTACGCCCCGTACACCGCCTCCAGCACCGGCCCGAGTCGTTCGGAAGTCACTGCACCGTCGGGGACCTCGAACCGGATCCCGTCGGTCCGGATGCGTTTCTTGGCCCGGGTGAGGCGGGCGGCCATGGTGGCCTTGGGGATGAGGAACGCGGCGCCGATCCGTTCGGCGGTGAGGCCGAGGACGGTGTTGAGCATCAGCGGGACGCCCGCCTCCGCCACGGCCGGGTGCGCGCACACGAGTAGGAGTTCCAGTCGGCGGTCCGGTCGTTCGCTCAGCGCCGGGGCGTCGTACTTGTCGTCGAGCGGCACCGACGTGCGCTCCGCGGCCGACTTCCACCTGTCCCGCTGACGGTTCCGGGCGACGGTGAGCAGCCAGGCATCCGGATCATCGGGCACACCGTCGAGGGCCAGCGCGTGAGGGCGCGCTCGAAGGCGTCGGCGAGCGCGTCCTCCGCCGACGCGATGTCGTGGGTGCGCGCGGCAAGCAGCGCCAGCAGTCGGCCGTACGAGGTGCGGGCGGCGGCCTCCGCCCGCACCCTCGCCTCGTCGTCCATCAGTCCGTGCAGGCCGCGGCGTTCCAGACGCCCTCGTCGCAGGCGGCGGCGACCTTGCGGACCTCGATCACCGCGTACTGCGTGGCCGGGTGCTTCTCGGCCCACGCGATCGCGGCGTCCCGATCGGGCACGTCGAGGATGAAGACGCCGGCGAGCGCCTCGCGGGTCTCGGCGAACGGCCCGTCCTGGACCCGGAGGTCACCGTCGCGCCGGGTGACGGTGACGGTGGCCGCCTGCGGTTCCAGGATCTCGGCGCCGACCAGGACCCCGGCCGCCTGGAGCGCGGCCGTGTAGTCGGCCATCGCCTGCTGCATCTGCAGCATCACGTCCATGGGGATGTCGCCCTCGGTGGGCTCGGCGTTGTTGAGCAGCAGTGCGTAGTGCATGTCGTCCTCCTGATGTCTTCACCGTGCCCCAGGGGCGGGGCACAGTGATGACGATCGAGGAACGCAGGAATCGACAGCCGCCCGGATTCCTGCTCAGCGGGCGGCGAGCAGTGCGAGGACTCCCTCGGCGACGGGGTGCGCGCTGGCCGGGTTCTGGCCGGTCACGACGTTGCCGTCGGTGACAGCGAAGGGGGCCCACGCCTCGTCCGCCTTGACGTAGGTGGCGCCGAGCTCGGCGATGCGCTCCTCGAGGTTGAACGGCACGATGGGGTCGAGCCCGGCGAGGAGTTCCTCGTCCCAGGAGAACCCGGCGATGCGGCGCCCGTCGATGAGCGGCGCACCGTCGGAGCGCGTGGCGCCCAGCAGGCCGGCGGTGCCGTGGCAGACGGCGGAGACGACCTTGCCGGCCGCGTCGAAGTCGCGGAGCAGGGTCGCGAGGCGCTCATCGGTGGGGAAGTCGAACATCACGCCGTGGCCGCCGGTGAGGTAGATCGCATCGAAATCCTTGACGTCGACGTCCTCGAGCGACTTCGTGTCCCGGAGCAGGTCCATGAACGCGGGATCGTCGTAGCGGGCGCGGGTTCCGCCCTGCGCGAGCACCTCGTGGCTCAGCGACTCGGGGTCGATCGGAACGAAGCCGCCGTCGATGCTGGCGATGGTGGTGGTGTGGCCCGCGGCCTCGACGGCGTCGACGAAGTGGGTGAGCTCACCCAGCCACAGGCCGGTGCGGCGGCCGCTCACTTCGTAGGACGGGATGCTGGTGGTGACGACCAGGATGTTGCTCATTGTCTCCGCTTTCCGCAGTTGGTTTGTCCGACAACTCAACGGTAACACATATGAGTTGATTCGCAACTGATATGTCTGTCCTGCTATGCTGCAGGCGTGGCTGAGCATGAGGAGACCTGCGATTTCGGCTGGTCCGTGGGGGTGTTGAACAAGGCGTACGCGGAGGCGGTGGCGCCGATCCTCGAGCGGATCCCACGCGGGATCCGTGGCTACCAGACGCTGTACGCGGCCGCGACGTACGACCTGCCGACGCAGTTGGCCCTCGCCGAGTATCTGCTCATCGACAAGTCGGTGATGCCCTACGTGGTGGACGACCTGGCCGACGCCGGACTGGTGACGCGGGAACCGTCGCCCACGGACCGGCGCGCGCGGCGCGTGGTGCCGACGGACTCCGGCCTCGCGATGCTGCGCGAGGTGCTGGACGCCGTCCACGCCGCGGAGCGCGACCTGCTCGGCCCGCTCTCCCCCGACGATGCCGACGTCCTGCGGCGCGCGGTCGCCATCGTCGCGCGCACGTCGCGCGACGCGATGTCCGCCTGAGAAGGGCTACCCGCGGAGCGCGGCGAGGGCGCGGTCGGCGTGGACCTGCATGTTCACCTCGGAGGCGATCACGTCGGCGACGGTGCCGTCGGCCCGGATCGCGAACGTGGCGCGCTTGGTGGGCAGGCCGGCGAGCTTGAGCAGGCCGTCGCGCCTGACGCCGTACGCGGCCGCGACGACACCGTCGACGTCCGCGAGCAGCGGGTAGTCCAGGCCGTGCTTGGCGGTCCAGTCCTGCTGCTTGGCGACCGCGTCGCGGCTGACGCCGACGCGTTGCACGCCGGCCTCCGCGAACTCGGCGGCGAGGTCGCGGAAGTGGCACGCCTCCTTCGTGCAGCCCGGCGTGAACGCCGCGGGGTAGAAGAACAGCGCGACGGGGCCTGTCGCGAGCAGGTCGCTGAGCTTACGCGCGGTGCCGTCCTGATCGGGCAGTTCGAAGTCGGGCGCCTTGTCGCCGGGTTTCATACCGCCAAGGCTAGCCTGGGCCCATGAGTTTCACCGGATTCCCCGAGGCGGCGCTGGACTTCTACGACGACCTCGAGGCCGACAACTCGAAGGTCTTCTGGGAGGCGCACAAGGAGGTCTACAAGACCGCGGTGGCCGCGCCGATGGCGGCGCTGACCGAGGAACTGGCCGACGAGTTCGGCGGCGCGAAGATCTTCCGGCCGTACCGCGACGTGCGCTTCTCCAAGGACAAGACACCGTACAAGACGCACCAGGGCGCGTTCGTCGCGGTCGGCCCTGCCACCGGCTACTACCTGCAGATCGGTGCGCCGGGAGTCCGCGTCGGCGCCGGCTTCTACGAGGCGAGCCCCACCCGTCTCGCCGCGTTCCGGCAGGCCATCGACAGCGACGTCCACGGCCCGGCGCTGGAGAAGATCATCTCGAAGCTCCGGCGCGGCGGGTGGGAGATCGGCGGCGACACCCTTAAGACCGCGCCGCGCGGCTGGGACACCGACCACCCGCGGATCGAGTTGCTGCGTCACCGATCACTCACAGTGATGCGCGACTACGGGTTCGGCGAGATCATCGGCTCGCCGAAACTGGTGGACGAGATCCGCAAGCACTGGCGGCAGACCACGCCGCTCCTGGACTGGTTGGTGGAGCACGGTGACGCCTGAGGTCCCCGAGCCCACCCCGGCACCGCGACCCCACTCGCGGTTCCGGTGGCTGTGGTGGGGCGCCGCCTACGTCGCGCTCGGGCTGGGCATCGCCGGGGTGGTCCTGCCGCTGGTGCCCACCACGCCGTTCATACTGCTCGCCGCGTTCTGCGCGGCCCGCGGCTCGGACACCCTCCACCGGAAGCTGCTCGAGCACAGGATCTTCGGGCCGATGATCCGCGACTGGCAGGCCACGGGTGCGGTGAGCCGGACGGCGAAGTACCTGGCCATCGGCAGCATGGCGGTGTGCGCCGTGATCCTGTTCCTGGTGACCCCGATGTGGTGGACAGCGGCGCTCGGCACCGCCGTCATGGCCACCGTCGCGACGTGGTTGTGGTTCCGCCCGGAGCCGGAGGTCAGTCGTCCAGGGCGCTGACGGCGATCCCGTACGGCAGGAACCGCACCTTGCGGGTGGCGTCGGTGTTGTGCTGGTTCGCCCGCAGCGCGTCGATCTCCGCGGCGAAGACCTGCTCGACGCGGGCGCTGCCGTCCTCGGCGAGGGCCACCACGGCCCACACGCCGTCGCCGGTCTCCCCCGCGGTCTCGGGCTCGCGCCGCGGCTGGGGCGCGGCACCGTCGAACAGGCCCGAGAACACCTCGCGCCCGGCCGCACCACCGACGAACTTGCCGAGCATGTCCCGGCCTCGCGCGCGAGCTCGTCGAACTCGCCCGGACCGAACCCGAACGGGTTCTCGTTACCTGCCATGACTGACTCCTCGGCGTTGACCTGCTAGTTGACTCCAGTGTCCACGCCCGAGGCGTTCTCGGCCACCATCGATCGCAGGACGCCGGCCGTCGCCGCGTCCGCGGGGAAGAACGTCTCGATCGCGAGGTCCTCGACGGTGACGTCCCGCGCCGCGCCGAAGACGGTCGTGGTCGAGAGGAACGAGAGCTCGCCGAAGTCCGTCCGCACGCGCAGCCCGACCACGAGCTCGACGGTGCCGTCGCAGGCCGGATCCGACGACACGTCGTCCGGCGGGCCGGGCGGATACGACGCCAGTTCCCGCGCCAGCTCACGCAGCCGCGCATCGCCCGTGGCCTCGATCTGGTGGTCCAGCCGGTGCAGCAGGTCGTGCCGCCACTGGGCCAGGTTCACGATGTGGGGCGCCAGCCCCTCGGGGTGCAGCGCCAGCCGCAACACGTTGACGGGCGGTTCCAGCAGCCAGGGCGCGCACCGCGTGGTGAGGGCCGCGACCTGCGGGTTCGCTTCGATCATGGTCCAGTGCCTGTCGACCACCAGCGTCGGGTTCGGTTCCTGAGCGGCGAGGATCTTCGCGATCGCCGAGGCCACCGCCGCCATCGGCGCGGCCGACAGCTCTCGCGCCGGGAAGGTCGGGGCAAACCCGCCGGCGAGCAGCAGTTCGTTGCGCTCGCGCAGCGGGATCGCCAGGTGCTCGCCCAGCCGCAGCAGCATGTCGCGCGTGGGGCGGGCCCGGCCTGTCTCGAGGAAGCTCACGTGCTTGGCGGACACGTCCGCCCGAGACGCGAGTTCGAGCTGACTCAACCGCCGTAGCGTCCGCCACCGCCGCAGCAGCGACCCCACGTCGAGCACGTCCGGCGCCGTCATCCGCCGAGCGTATCCCGCTCCGGCCGGACGGGGCCCGGGACTTTCACCGCGCGGTCGAACTGGCTGAGGAACCAGTCGAACTCGAGCGAGTCGCCGCGGCTGCCCAGCACTGCCATCCCCGTGGCCATCACGATTCCCAGCAGGGCCAGCACGATCGCGCCGACGATCAGCGACCACCACATGGCCCGGTGCAGGCCGGGATCGTCGGTGAACACCAGGACCAGCGGCGCCGCGGTGAGCGCGTACACGATGTAGGCGTTGCTGAGCACCTTATCCGCGTGCACCGCGAACCACAGCATCCGGCACCTGCCGCCTCGGGTCTGCTCGAACATCGCCCACTCCCCTCGTCCCTGATCGGTGGTCGATCCGAACGTAAGCGGGACGAGGTGGTCGCGTCGATTACCTCGCGGGTAATCGGCGGAGAGGAGTCAGTCGAGGCAGAACTCGTTGCCCTCGACGTCGGCCATCGTGAGGCACGACTCGTTCACGCCGTCGGCCTCCTGCAGGTAGAGGCGGGTGGCGCCCAGCTTCTCGAGCCGGGCGCCCTCCGCCTCCAGCGCGGCGAGGCGCTCGGCGCCCACCATGCCGGTGCCCACGCGGACGTCCAGGTGGACGCGGTTCTTCACCGTCTTGCCCTCCGGCACGCGCTGGAAGAACAGGCGCGGACCCACCCCGTTCGGGTCGACGCAGGCGAAAGCGCTGCCCTGATCGGCGGGCGGCAGGGCCGCATCGAACGCGTCCCAGTCGGCGAAGCCCGGCGGAGGCGGCGGCACCACGTAGCCGAGCACCTCGCACCAGAACAGCGCGACCCGCTTCGGGTCGGCGCAATCGAACGTCACCTGGATCTGCCTGACAGTCATGCGATGACCGTAACCAGCGCTGCGGTCATCGTGTGACCTGATTTCAGCCCGCGATGTCACCAACCGCGGCGCACATCGACGACGGCGCGACCGGTGTACGTGCCCGCGCGGAGCGCGTCGACGACCGAGGCGACACCGTCGACGCCGATGTCGCGGCCGGTCAGCCCGAGGTGCCGCGGCCGCAGGTCCGTCTCGATGCGCTGCCACAGCGCGCGCCGGTCGGCGATCGGCAGTTGCACCGAGTCGATGCCGATCAGGGCGACGCCGCGCAGGATGAACGGCATCACGGTGGTGTGCACCGCGATACCGCCGGTGAGCCCGCTGGCCGCGACGGCGCCGCCGTAGTGCAGCGTGCTGACGATGTCGGCGAGCGCCGCGCCGCCCACGCAGTCGACGGCGGCCGCCCACTTCCCCTTGCCCAGGGGACGCGGCTTCGCGTCCGGGTCCAGCGGCAGGCGGCCGATCACCTCGGACGCGCCGAGCTCGCGCAGCAGGTCTCCCGCGTCGGCCTTGCCCGACGACGCGATGACCTCGAAGCCGAGCCCGGCGAGCAGATCGATGCTCGCGGAGCCGACGCCGCCCGTCGCGCCGGTCACGACGACGGGACCGTCGCCGGGGGTCAGACCGCGGTCCAGCAGCGCCGCGACGCTCATGGCCGCGGTGAACCCGGCCGTCCCGACTGCGGCGGCGTCGCGGGTGGAGAGCGCGGCCAGGCGGACGACCCACTCGGCGGGGACCACGGCCTGCTCGGCGTAGGCGCCATCGCGGGCGGTCCCGATCTCGTAGCCGTGCGCGACCACCTTCTCGCCGACGGCGAACTCGTCGGACGCGGACTCGACGACGGTGCCCGCGATGTCGATGCCCGGCACGATCGGGTACTCGCGCACCACGCCGCCGCGCGGGGTGAAGGCCAGCGCGTCCTTGTAGTTCACCCCCGAGTACTCGACGGCGATCCGCACCTGCCCGGGCTCGAGGGCCGCGGGATCGCGGAGCTCCACGCGGGAAGTGATGGCATCGTCGGCCTGCTCGGCGACCAGGGCGCGGTACTGGGTCATGGTGGGCTCCTGACGGACTCGGTGGCGTGCCTGCGATGCTACGGCCCCGCAATCGCGCTCGCCCCGGGCTACTTCGGGCCGCGTGGACGCAGCAGCCGACCCACACCGGGCAGCGTGAGCGCGCGGATCATCAGGTTCTGAATCTCCAGGTGCACGCGCGACGGCGGCGCGTAGCGCGCCATCCCGAGCCGGGCCTTGCGCTGGTGCTCGCGCACCTCGTCGCGCAGGCCCTGCTCCCAGGTCCGCAGCGCCGCCGTGACGTCGTCCGGGTGTTCGGCCAGAGCAATGCCCAGACGGTCCGCCCCGGCCAGCGCGAGCCCGGCCCCGTGGCCGGCGAACAGGGAGACGCACCACGCGGCGTCGCCGAGGAGCACGGTCCGGCCGGTGCTCCAGCAATCCATCACCACCTGGCTGACCGCGTCGAAGTACGCGCCCCGCGAGTGGGCGGCGCGGGAGTCGAGCACCGCGCGGAGCTCGCCCGCCAGGTCGGCGTAGCGCTCGGCGAGTGCGGCTGCGACGCCCGCTTCGAGTTCGCCCTGCGTCGAATCCGTGCGGTAGGTGAAGAACGCGGACGCGGCCCCGGCGCGCGGATGGAACACCGCGGCGGTGCGGCCGACGTCGATGAACGTGTCGGCGGTCCGAGGCGGCGTCGTCGCGGGCGGGGCGTCGAGCGGGAACGCGGCCACGACGTGCCCCATGTCGCGCACGAACTCCTCCTCCGGCCCGAACGCCAGCGCGCGCACGCCGGAGTGCACGCCGTCGGCGCCGATCACGAGGTCGACCTCGTCGACGGTGCCGTCGCTCAGCGTGACCCGGAGCGGGCGGGCACCGTCGGGCTCGATACCCGTGACCGTGGTGCCGTAGCGGATGCCGACCGCGGCCGCGACGGCGTCGTGCAGGACCGATTCGAGATCGCCCCGGAAGACGGTGAGAACCCTGGTGCCGAGCGCGGATTCGGCCATCGCGGCGGGGAGCGTGAAGCGGACGGTGCCGTCGGCGCGGACCACGTTGGAGGTGAACGCCCCCTGGTCGTGGCGGCGCAGCTGGTCCACGATCCCCAGGCGGTCCGCGGCGTCGAAGCCCGAGCCCAGCAGGTTCACGAGGTAGCCGCCGGTCCGCCGTCCCTCGGCGCGCTCGACCACCACGACCTCGTAGCCGTCTCGGTGCAGACGCAGCGCCGCCGCGAGCCCCGCGATTCCCGCACCGGCGATCAGTACCCGGCCGTCGGCCATGTGCCCTCCTCGTTATTTGAGCGACTGTTCAAAGTAAAGTATGAACGACTGACCATTCCGACCGCAAGCGCAGCCGACCTCGTAGGATCAGGGTCATGCCACGCGGAGTCCCCATCGACGGAGCCCGGCAGCGGATGTTCGCCGCGGCCGAGGGCGTCGTGCTGCGCGACGGGGTCGCCGGCCTGCGCGGGCGGGCGGTCACCGCCGAGGCGGGGGTCGCCACGGGGCTGCTGCACGCGCACTTCGGCGACTTCGACCGGTTCCTCGTGGCGTACGTCATCGATCGCAGCTTCGCGCTCACCGCCGAGGCCTCGGCGGCGCTGGGCCCGGCGGACCGTCGACCCGCGGCGGACGCGGTGTGCGAGGCCCTCGAGGCACTGCCCCGCCCCGCAGTGACGACGCTGGCCCGCCTGCTCGCCGCCAGGCCCGACCTGCTCGCGCCGGCCGCCGAATCCCTCGGCGCCGAGAGCACCGGCTTCGCCGGGGTGACGCGGGCCGTCGCCGACCGACTCGCGGCCGAGACCGGCCGGTCCGAGGCGGACGGGCCGGGCGCGGGCGCGTCGGCCGAGCACCTCGGCTACGCCGTGGTGGCGATCGCGCTGCGCGCGTGGACCGAAGGCGGAGCGGCGGACTGGCGCGCCGTGGTCGCCGGGCTGCTGGAATACTCGCGGAATGAGTGATCGCACCGTCCCCCTCGACGAGGTGCGGGCGTTCGAGACCGCGACCCGCGACCTGGTCGGCCTGGCGCTGCGGAGCGTGGAGCAGATCGATCTGTCGCTCCCGCAGTTCCGGCTGCTCCAGGTGCTGGTGGAACAGGGGCCGTCGAGCGCCATCCAATGCGCCGTCGCGCTCGGCGTGGTCGGTTCGACGGTGACCCGCCTCGCGGACCGGCTGCACGCTTCGGGTCACCTCGAACGGCGCGCGGATCCGTCGAACAGGAGCATGGTCGAGCTGCAGGTCACGCCCGCCGGACGGAAGGTCGTGCGGACCGTCACCGAGCACCGTCGACGGGAGTTGCGCGCGGCGCTCGCCCACCTCGACCCCGCGGCGCGGGCCGCGTGCAGCGCGGCCCTGCGCGCACTGCACGACACCCTCGACACCGGCGACCGGCCGCGACAGATCCCGATCTGACCGACGTTCTCGATCCGCGGATACCGGGCGATAACGGTCTTGCGTTGTGCAAGACTTGTGGTGCGCAAGACCTCAGCCCTCGCGATTGGAGCAGCCATGACCACCCCGGCGATCGCCGACATCCGCGGACCGCAGAAGCTCGGCCCCCTGACCCCGCTGGTCGGCGAATGGGAAGGCGACGTGGGCGTCGACCTCTCGTACCACAACACCGACGACATCACCGGGCACACCTCGTACTTCGAGAAGGCGATGTTCAAGCCGATCCCGATCCAGGAGAACGGCCAGCAGACGCTGTGGGGCCTGAACTACTCGATGACCGCCTGGCGGCACGGCGAGGAGGCGATGGACCCGTTCCACGACGAGATCGGATTCCTCCTGTGGGACAAGGCGAACGGCCAGGTCATCCGGAACGTGGTGTTCGGCCGCGGCATCGCGATCCTGGCCGGCAGCGACGCCGGCCCGCACGACCGCGAGCTGCATTTCGACGCCAAGCCGGGCGATCCGTCGTACGGGATCCTGCAGAACCGCTACCTCATGGAGCGCGCCGAGATCCGCGACTTCACCAGTACTTTCACGATCATCGACGACGAGACGTTCAGCTACACGTCCTCGCTCAGGCTGCGTCTCGCGGCCACCGGCGCCGAGATGGACCACACCGACGAGAACACGCTGCGGCGCGTGAAGCGGTTCCACCCGGGCTCGGACGCGTAGCCCCCGGTTCAGTCCGCCGCCGGCGCGCCACCCACCCCGACCTCGTTGCCGTCGGGGTCACGGAACAGTGCCTTGCGGACGCCGTTCTCGTACACCTCTTCCGACTCCGGCCGCACGCCGCGTTCGGCGGCCGCGGCGAGGAAGCCGGTGTAGTCGTCGACGAACACCGTGACCGCCGCGTGGCCCGCGTGCTGCGGGAGCACCTCCGCATAGACGTGGCAGTGTTCCTGCAGCGTCCAGACGTGCTCGGTGTCGTTCGGCGCGAACGTCTCCACCGGGCCGAAAAGACGTTCACCCCAGGCGATCGCGCGCGGCAGGTCGGTCACGGCGAGGCGTGCGAACAGATCCATGGTCACTCCGACCGCTCGTCCGTCAGTGGTGTGCCGGGCCGGAGGCGGCGGCACCGTCGGGCTTGTGGGCGGGGAGCAGCAGGGCGGAGGCGACCACCGCGACGCCCATGAGGGCGGCGAGGGCGAAGGCCCACTGCAGTCCGCCGAGGAAGCCGTCGGGCTGCGTGGCGCCGGCGGATACGAGATGCGCAGAGCGGTTCTCCAGCACCACGATCAGCGCGGCGGTGCCGATCGCGCCGGCCACCTGCTGCAGCGTGCCGAGCAGCGAGGAGCCGTGCGAGTACAGCTCCGACGGCAGATCGCCGAGGCCGACCGTGAAGACGGGGGTGAAGATCGCGGCGAGGCAGATCATCAGCGCCACATGGAAGGCCACGATCACCGGGTACGGGGTGGTGGAGCCGATCCGACTGAGCGCGGCGAGCGCGACCACCATGCCGATGGCCCCGGGGATCACCAGCGGCCGCGCGCCGACGCGGTCGTAGAGCTTGCCGACCTGCGGGCCGAGCAGGCCCATCGCCAACCCGCCGGGCATCACGAGCAGGCCGGTCTCCAGTTCGGAGAGGCCGCGCAGGTCCTGCAGATACAGCGGCAGCAGGATCATCGAGCCCAGGAAGGCCATGAAGCCGGCCGTCATGAGCAGGAGCGAGACGGCGAAGGTGCGGTGGCGGAGGGTGCGCAGGTCGAGCAGCGGCATGTCGCGCTGCTGCAGCCGGAGCTGGTACGCCGCGAAGGCGGCGATGAGGAGCACGCCGGCGGTCACGGTGAGCGCGGGGCCGGTCCAGCCGCCGGAACCGATCTCGCTGAGGCCGTACACGAGGCTGCCGAAGCCGCCCGCGGCGAGCATCACGCTGATCCAGCTGATCGGGGTGGTCTCCGTCTCCCCCACGTTCTCCAGCTGCCGCATGCCGGCCATGCCGACCAGCACGGCGATCGGGAGGACGAACGCGAAGATCAACCGCCACGAGCCCAGGTGCAGGATCATCCCGGACACTGCGGGCCCGAGCGCCGGCGCGCACGACATGGCGAGCGTGACCTGCCCCATGACGCGGCCACGGTCGTTCTCGGGGACGACGGTCATCAGGGTGGTCATCAGCAGCGGCATCATCACCGCGGTGCCGCCGGCCTGGACCACGCGGGCCGCGAGGAGCACCTCGAACGACGGTGCCGCCGCCGCGAGCGCGGTGCCGACGCTGAACGTGGTCATCGCGACCGCGTAGGCGGTGCGGGTGCTGACGCGGTGCAGGAACCAGCCGGTCACCGGGATCACCGCCGCCATCGTCAGCATGAACACGGTGGAGAGCCACTGCGCCGCGCGGGCGTCGATGTGGAAGTCCGCCATCAGCCGCGGGATGGCGTTGATCATGATCGTCTCGTTGAGGATCACGACGAAGGTGGCCGCCACCAGCAGTTTGATCACCAGCGGCGTGCGCCCGGCCTGCTCCGTGCGCGCGCTCGATGCTGCGCCGGCGGGCTTCGTCAGATCGGTGGGTGGTTGATTCACCTGTTCAGTGTGCGTGGTCATGGCCCGTTCCTCGTAGTCGTTTTCCGGTGACCCCTGCCGATCACCGCCGTCATGAGTACGACGAACACAGGCCCGAGGTTTCGACACCGCCGGGCGAACGGGTCTACCGTTGAGGCATGAGCCGGAGTGCGGGAACCGCCAGCACCATGCCGCTGCAGGGCGCCATGAACGCCCTGATGCGAACCCTGCTCAAGGCACCCGGGATCTCGAGATTCCTCGGCGAGCGCCTGCTCACGCTGTACGTCGTGGGGCGGAAGTCGGGCAAGCTCTTCGAGATCCCCGTCGCCTACACCAAGCGGGACGGGAAGCTGCTCGTGGGCTCGCCGTTCGGGTGGGGGAAGAACCTGCGCACCGGCGAGCCGATCGACATCCAACTCGCGGGTCGCCGCCGCACCGCCGACGTGCGGGTCGTCTCCGACGAGGCCGGGGTCGTCGAACTGTACGGCGTGATCGCCGCCGACAATAAGAACTTCGCCTCGTTCAACAACATCGGTTTCACCGCCGACGGCTCCCCATCGCCCGAGGACCTGCATCGGGCGTTCGAGGGCGGCGCACGCGTCTTCGTCCTCACTCCGCGGTAAGCGGAGTCGCGCCGGTGCCGCCGAGGCGCCGGCGGCCGCGCCATCGGTACGCTGGGTCCAGTGTTCGCAGTAGTGCGCCGGCTGATCCGGTATGCCGTGATCGTGGCGGTCGTCGTGATGGCGGCATCGAGCGTCTGGGTGCAGTGGGAGAGCCGCTCGCGGATCGATCCGAACGCGTCTCGACAGTGGGTGATCGTGCTCGGCGATCGGGTGCGCGACGGCGCACCGTCGGTCTACCTGCGCGAGCGGCTCGACACGGCGCTGACCGTGCTGCGCGACGGGCGCGCCCAGCGCGTCCTGATCTCGGGACACGCGGCGTCGACGAAGGGCGACGAGGTGGCCGCGATGCGGCAGTACCTGCTCGAGCGCGGCGTCGACGCCGCCGCCATCACCGACGACCGATTCGGCGTGACCACCTACAACACCTGCGCCCGCGCGCGCACCGTCTTCGGGATCGACGGTGCCGTGCTCGTGACGCAGGACTTCCACCTGCGGCGGGCCGTCGCGCTGTGCCGGTCGCAGGGCATCGACGCCGTGGGTGCGGAGGCGGATTCCGACGCCGGTGTGTACCTGACCGTGCGGAACTGGGTCCGCGAGGTCGGCCTGTCGCGGCCGAAGGCGACCCTGGACGCGCTCCTGGATCCCGGCCCGCGCACCGTCGAGCGGTGACGCTCGGTCCGTGTTCGCAGTCGGCGAAACCGAGAACGTCGAACCCGACCTACTGTGAAGGCATGCCCGATTCACCCGGCGGGCGGGCGGGTTTCGCCCCACTCGACTCACATCAGGCCCGCGCGTTGGCCGAATCGTTCGGTGCCGACGCGCAGGGCTACGACGACGCCCGCCCGCGCTACCCCGATCCGCTCCTCGCGCAGATCCTCGACCGCCGGCGCACGCCGAGCGTCCTCGACGTCGGCTGCGGCACCGGCATCGCGGCGCGGCAACTGCGGGAGGCCGGCGCCGACGTCATGGGCGTCGAGCCCGACGCGCGCATGGCGCAGTTCGCGCGGGCGCACGGAGTCACCGTCGAGGAGGGCACCTTCGAGTCGTGGGACGCCGCGGGCCGAACGTTCGACGTGATCACTGCCGCGCAGTCATGGCACTGGGTCGACCCCGCGGTGGGGATCGGCAAGGCCGCCGGTCTGCTCCGCCCCGGCGGGCTGCTCGCGATCTTCGGGCACGTCTTCGAGCCGCCGGACGACATCGCTCGGGCCTTCGGGGAGGCGTTCCGGCGCGCGGTGCCGGATTCCCCGTTCGACGGTGCCGGTCGGCGCCCCGTCGAGGCCTACCTCGCGGGGTACGAGCGGATCGCGGACGTCCTGCGGGAATCGGGCCGGTTCGCCCACGTCGACGTCCTGCGGTTCGACTGGACGAGGGAGTACCAGCGCGACGAGTGGCTGGCACTCCTCGCGACGACCGGCGGCGTCGCGCCGCTCGCGGTCGACCAGAAGGTGCAGGTGCTCCACGCCGTCGGCGCTGCGATCGACGCGCGCGGAGGCTCGTTCACGATGGAGTACGTCACGCTCGCGACGCTGGGACACCGTGGAACCGCTGCGTGACATGGCCATGCTCGGGTGAATCCGCGGCCCTGCGGGCATGGGAACCGGATCTGGCCTTCTGTGGCGCTACAGACGAGGATTCACCTGCGGGGTGGACGGAACTTCGCGACGAAGGTCTTCTGCCAGGGCGTCTCGACAGCGCGCGGGTCGTAGTTCTCGCGGACGAAGCGGACGGCCTCGGCGGGATCGACGCCGTCGACGATCGCGATGCAGGCGAGTGTGACGCCGGTGCGTCCGCGCCCGCCCGTGCACGCCACCTCGACACGCTCGGATCCCGCACGTTCCCAGGCGGTCTCGACCGCGGCGGCGAACGCGTTCCGATCGCGGGGTAGGCGGAAGTCGGGCCACTCGAGAACCGTGTGATCCCACTCCACCGGGGTCGCGTGCCGCCCGATGTACACGCCGAAGTCCGGCCGTTCGTCCGCGATGTCCCGCCGCAACGACCGACCCCGGATCCGCCGGCCGGACGGCAGTTCGAGGACTCCCGGTTCCGCCGCGGGCCACGGGCCCCGGTGGGTGGGGTGGCCGTCGTAGGAACTGATGCGCGTGAGCGCGGCACCGTCGGCGAACACGAGCTGCAGGCCGTGCTCGGGTTCCCAGGCGCACTCGTCCTCGCTGATCACGTACCAGCGGCCGTCGTGGAACTCGACGTGCGGCGTCCGGTTGAAGGTGACGTTCGCCCAGACCTCGTCCTCGGTCAGGAGGGGCACCTCGTCCTCGCAGTAGTCGAGCGCCTCGGCGACGGAGGTGTAGTAGGCGAAGAGGGCGGGCGTCGCCGCCGTGAGGACCGACGGATCGAGCGCGCAGAAGTTCCGGATGCACTGGGCGAGAGCGGCTTCCGCTCCTTCTTCGAACTCCTCGAACGTGAACTCACACTCGCCGCCGAGGGCGTCGACCCGCAGCGGTTCGGTGCGGTACCAGGACGTGGACTCGTCGAACTGCAGCGGCCCCACGCCTGGCAGGTGAGTGCGCGCCGGCATGTCAGGGCGCGACCTTCTTGACGACGCTCGACTTGAGCTGCATCCGCCCGAAACCCGGCACTGTGGCGTCGATGTCGTGGTCGCCGACGCCGTCGGAGATGAGGCGGATGCCGCGCACCTTGGTACCCACCTTGATGACGCCGCCACCGCCGCCCTTCACCTTCACGGTCTTGGTGATCGAAACGGTGTCGCCGTCGGCGAGCGAGTTGCCCACGGCGTCGGTGATCACGCCCGTCCCGTCCGTGCTGTCCGACGGTGCGCCGTCGCCCGCGTTCCACTCGTGGCCGCACATCGGGCAGACGAGCAGCGGGCCCTGCTCGTACGTGTACGCCTCGGCGCACTCCGGGCACGGCGGCAGCTCATGATCACTCATGCGCAGCAGCTTATGCCCGCACGCGTCCACCGCGACCGCGAACCGCTGCGCATCGTCGAGGACGAGCGCGTCCAGATCATCAATCGACCTACCGATCGTAGGTGAGGAACATCGCGCCGCTGGGCAGCACCGTCCGATCGGTGAGCGTCCAGGCGCGCGGGTCGAATTCGGCGTCGGCCGAGAACATCGGGACGCCGGAACCGATGGTGAGTGGCGCGAGTTTGAGGACGATCCGGTCGATCTCGGTGTACAGCGCACCCGCGAGCGTGCCACCTCCCACCAGCCAGATGTCCTTTCCCCGCTGGTTCTTCAGTTCGCGCACCGTCGATACGGGGTCGGCGGGAACGACCTCGACAGCGGAGGGCGGCAGGTCACTGAGAGTGCGCGAGAAGACGAGGTGGCGCAGGTGCGGGAACGCATCCGCCACCCCGACCGCGAGGCCGAGCTCGTAGCTCCGTCGCCCCTCCACGACGGTGTCGAAGTGCCTCCCCTCGCCCGAGATCGACAACGCCTCACGCGCCTGCACCGGCAACGCCTCCGGGTACTCGGAGATCAGATGTGCGAGATAATCCTCTGGAACGGGCCAGAATCCGCCCGGCCCCGTCGGATCCTTCCCGTCGGGGCCGGCGATGAAACCGTCGAGGGTGCTGGCGACGAGGTAGACGAGTTTCCGCATGTTCGCACCGTAGCGGCTGCGCCCGGTGTAGGGCCGACGCCGGCACCGTCAGGCGGACCGAGCCGCCCCGGAGGCGAAGCCCAGCCAGGTATGCCGGTTGCCCCACCAGCACCAGCCGACCTTGGGCGCGTCACGGCGGTCCTTCCCGTCCCGGCCCGTACCGTTGCTGATCCAGATCGCCGGGGTGCGGGAGTCGAAGGCACCGTCGGGCTTGCGCAACCGGGATCCGATCGTCATGAAGCACCTGTTGCGCTCCAACGCTTCCGGCTGCTGCAGCACCCAGCCGATGCCCTCGGTGAGGAGCAGCGGGGTGCGCCCCACGCCGGTCAGTTCCGGCAGCGCCTCGGCGGGGCTCCAGTTGGCCAGGTGATCGCCGCGGTCGGGGTCCGAGACCACGTACAGCGGAGCGTCCGGAACGTCGACGATGGGCGAGAACTCGTCGACGTCCGGCATGTCCGTGACGATGAAGCCGGCTTTGTCACCACGGCGCATGAGGTGCGCGATCGCCGAGCCCGGCAGGCGGTCCGGGTGAACCGCGAGTAGTCCCGAGGCGTCGTGTTCGGCTGCGTAGGAACGAATCACGTCGGCACCGATGCCCGCAAGCGCGGGGACGCCGAGGTCGATGAGACGTTCCGCCTGTTCGGCGAGGACGGGCAGGGCCGGAACGGTTCGGATAGAGCTCACGCGACTCCTGGATCGTCGAGGGGCCATCGACTGTACCGGCGGATTCTCGAGCCCGCCAGGGCCGAGGGCACCGACGGGGACCGTCTGCATCAGCGCCGGTGCACGTCACGCCGGTCTCCCGCCGCGACGGCCATGACGAGGAGTTCGTCATCGTGGATCTCGTAGACCTTTCGCCAGTCGCCCGTGCGCACCCGCCAGGCATCTCGGCCCGTGAGCTTCTTCGACGCTGGTGGCCGAGGCTCGTCAGCCAGAAGAACGAGCACGGCCGCGACTCGCTCCTGACCGCGACGCGGAAGCTTGCGGATCTCTTGGCGTGCGGCGGATGCGGTCCAGCTTGAGTCGCATACCCCACCTAGGTATTCTGATGCCAGATACCCCATAGAGGTATCTGGCATCCATGCGTGCTCGCACAGAAGGAGACGAATGCCCGTGGCGGGCTCATACCCCTCCTGGTGATCGCCACTCCTGGTGATCGCCACCGCCCAGCTGATGATCGTGCTCGACGACACGATCGTCAACATCGCCCTGCCCAGCATCCAGTCACAGCTGACGGTGGACCCGGTCCACCTGCCGTGCATCGTCAACGGCTACATCCTCGCCTTTGGTGCGCTCCTCCTCCTGGGCGGGCGCATCGGTGATCTCTGGGGGCGAAAGCGGAACCTGCAGGTCGGGCTCGTCGTCTTCGCCCTCGGCTCGCTGGCCGGCGGGCTCGGCCAGAGCGCCGAGATGCTCATCGCCGCCCGCGCCATCCAGGGCATCGGCGCAGCCCTGACCGCACCCAACGTCCTGGCCCTGATCGCGACCACCTTCCAGGACCGGAAGACCCGCGACACCGCGCTGTCGCTCTATGGCGCGATGTCCGGCATCGGCATCGTCGTCGGGCTCCTGCTCGGCGGAGCGCTCACCGAGCTGCTCGACTGGCGCTGGGTGTTCTTCATCAACGTCCCCATCGGCCTGCTCGTCCTGATCGGCAGCCGTACCCTCGCCGCACCCGAGCGCCACACCGGGCGGCTGGGCTTCCTCGACGGCGTCCTCGGCACCGCCGGCATGGTCTCACTCGTCTACGCGATCACGCGCTTCGGCGAAGACGGCTTCGCCGATCCCGTCGCCTACGGGCTGGTCACTACAGGAGCGGTGCTGCTGGTGGTCTTCATCCTCCTCCAGCGCCGCATCAAAAGCCCCCTGGGCCGCTGGTGCTATTCAAGGACCGCAACCGCTCAGGCGCGTACCTGACGATGCTGGGGCTGGCGATCGGGCCGATGGGCATCGGCTACGTCGTCACCCTGTACCTGCAGCAAGTCCAGCACTACGCGCCACTGCCGACGGGCTAGCCATGCTGCCGTTCGCCGCCGGCATCATCTTCGGCGCAGGATCCGCGCCGAAGCTCATGCTCAAGGTCGCACCGCACTGGATCACCGCGATCGGCGGACTCCTGGGCACAGCCGGCGCACTGTGGATCGCCTGGGCCATCTCCCAGCACGGCGGGTGGCCGTACATCGCGCCCGGCTTCCTCGTCGTCGCTCTTGGCTTCGGTTTCGGCGTCATGGCGCTGACCCATGCCGCGGTCTACCGCGTCGAGCCCGACAAGGCGGGCATCGCCTCAGCCCTGCTCAACTCCGCGCAGCAGATCGGCGTCGCGCTCGGCCTCGCCGTCCTGGCCGGCGTCGCCGCCACCGTCACCGCCGGTTCCAACGACTCCGGCCCGCAGGTGCTGGCGACCGGGCACAGCACAGCCCTCGTGGTCGGCGCTGGCGTCCTGCTCGCCGCGAAGCTGGTGGGCGCTGCTCACGCTCAACCGGAGGGTGAACGCCGAAGGTCATGCTGCCGCAGCCCCTGCCCGGACGTCACCAGGCAGGGGCTGACGGCCCGATCGCGGGCTGCTGTGAGCGCCAGACGTTAGCGCGAGAATCTCCACTCCACCACGTCGCCGCACGTAGGACTATCTTCCGAAGTCGTCATCCCCCCGACGCTCCACGGGTCGACCAGTTCGACGCCGGTATGCGCAAAGTCCTTGACGCTCCGCGTCGCGCAGATCGCCCCTTGTACCAGCCAGAACGCGGCGATCTGCGCGTCTGCCATGCGGATCAGAGCACATCGTCTACCTCGCGGATAGCCTCGTCAAGGTGCTCGCCGAGCACGTCGCCCGCCCACGGCACCATCGGCAAGGACCGGTGACTCTTCGCCGGGGAGGCTGACAACCCACCGCACCAGAACACCGTCGGCTACTGGTGGCGCAAGCACTGCGCGACGCCGGGCTCTCCGGAATCAAGCTCCACGACCCACGGCACTTCTACGCCTCCGGCCTCATTGCCGCCGGGGGCGAGGTCGTGACCGGCCAGCGCTCGCTCGGCCATGCGAAGGCGACGACCCTCAACACCTACGCCCGGCCTCTGGCCTCCCCCGAGGACCGCACACGGAAGACTGCCGAGTCGATCATGTCCGCGTCGCTCGGTCAGCCCCCACGACATCGGAACAGCAGTGGGCCACCATCGGCGACCGCCGGCGGTGAGGCTTTATATCTCGGACCTCCGGCGCGGTTCGGACGTGCATCACAACGCCCCGGGGATCCGCGACGCCACGCTGCCTTCGAGGTCTTCATAGCTGTGGCGCGGACTGAGTGGAACTCGTTCGGGTGCAGGCTGCCGCCGAGGTTGACAACTCGTCACGGCTCGGCGCGGAGGGTGGCTGTGCTGAACGACTCCCAGCTGTCGGCGGGTACGCGTACCCTTGGCAGTCCGGGGCCCAAGGGGGAGAACGATGACTGAAGAGACGCCCGAGCAGAAGGTGGAAGCCGCGTCCGTCGACGCCGGAGAGAGGCCCGCCGACAAGCCTGCGACCCAGGGCGGCAGGGCGCAGTACCCGTTCCCCCGGAAGACCGTGGAGGACGCCCTGCGTGTCCCCACGGCGATTCGCACCAACAACGGCGGCGAGCCCTTCGACCCGCAGGAGATCGCGAAGGCGCTCAACGTGGGCGGCAAGACCGGAAACTTCTTCTACCTGACGACCGCCTCTCGCGACTACGGATTCACGGACGGCACCCGGGACTCCTCGGAGATCTCGCTGACGGCGCTCGGCAAGCAGGCCGTCTACCCGGCGTCCGACGCCGACGCCTACACGGCGAAACTGCAGGCGTTCTTGAACGTCGACAAGTTCAAGGGGGTCGTGGAGCACTATAAGGGCAGCAAGCTCCCGGCTGACGAGTTCGTCCGCAACGTCCTGGAGACAAAGTTCGGCCTGGACCCGCGCACGCACGACACGTTCCTCGACGTCTTCCAGAAGAACTGCCGCTATCTCGGCATCGGAGCCGAGTGGACCCCCGGCCAGCAGGCTCAGGCAACATCGCCGACCGCCCCCGCCACGAACGGTGTCCCGACAAGAGCTGTCACGACGCCTGCAGCACCCGCCGCGCCGAACGGCTCCGGCAGCGGCAAGCCGGTGTGCTTCGTGGCCATGCCCTTCACGGAGAAGACCGAGGCGTACCCGCCCCGGTTCTTCACGGAGGTCTACGCCTCGTTGTTCGAGCCCGCGATTGAGGCGGCGGGGTTCGAGGCCAAGACTGCCAAGGGCCAGGGTTCCGACGTTATCCACTCCACAATCGTCAACGGGTTGCTGGACGCCGACCTCGCGCTCGTTGACCTAACGGAGCACAACCCCAACGTCCTGTTCGAGCTGGGCCTACGCATCGCGGAGAAGAAGCCGACCGTGCTCGTCAAAGCGATCGGCACCAACCCGATCTTCGATGTGGACAACCTGATGCGGGTCGTCTCGTACAACCCGAACCTCTGGCCGAGCACGGTGAAGGAAGACCTGCCGAGGCTGACCGAGTTCATCAAGGGTGCGTGGGCCATGAAGGACACCGAGCGCCCCTACATGGAGATCCTGCGACAGCAAACCATGTCCATGGCCTGACGACTCCCCTTCAGTGCAGGCGGCCTACATCCACTCTGAACTGCGGTTTCGCGTGATTCACACGTTGAAGCGGAACTCCACCACGTCACCGTCGACCATGACGTAGTCCTTGCCCTCCATCCGGACTTTCCCGGCGGCTTTGGCTGCGGCCATGGTGCCGTTGGCGTCGAGGTCGGCGAAGGAGACGATCTCGGCCTTGATGAAGCCCTTCTCGAAGTCGGTGTGGATCACGCCGGCGGCCTTGGGCGCGGTGTCGCCCTTGCGGATCGTCCAGGCGCGCGACTCCTTCGGGCCGGCGGTGAGGTAGGTCTGCAGGCCCAGGGTGTGGAAGCCAGCCTTGGCCAGCGAGTCGAGGCCCGGCTCGTCCTGGCCGATGGACTCCAGCATCTCGGCCTGGTCCTCGGGGTCGAGCTCCAGCAGCTCGGACTCGATCTTGGCGTCGAGGAACACGGCGTCGGCGGGGGCGACGGCGGCCTCCAGCTCGGCGCGGCGCGCGGCGTCGGTGAGCACGCCCTCGTCGGCGTTGAAGACGTACAGGAAGGGCTTCGCCGTCATCAGGTGGAGCTCGCGGATCGGCGCGGTGTCGAAGCCGGCGGCGAACAGCGTCTTGCCGTCCTCCAGCACCAGCTGTGCGGCCTTCGCGGCCTCGGCCGTCTCGGCGACCTCCTTGTTCTTGCGCGCCTCCTTCTCCAGGCGCGGCAGGGCCTTCTCGATGGTCTGGAGATCGGCGAGGATCAGCTCGGTGGCGATCACCTCGATATCGGCGAGCGGGTCCACCTTGCCGGCCACGTGCACCACGTCCTCGTCGGCGAACACGCGCACCACCTGGCAGATCGCGTCGGCCTCGCGGATGTTGGAGAGGAACTGGTTGCCCATGCCCTCGCCCTCGGAAGCGCCCTTCACGATGCCGGCGATGTCGACGAACGACACCGTCGCGGGGAGGATCCGCTCCGAGCCGAAGATCTCCGCGAGGCGGTTCAGCCGCGGGTCGGGCAGGTTCACCACGCCCACGTTCGGCTCGATGGTGGCGAACGGGTAGTTCGCCGCCTCCACCTCACTGTTGGTGAGGGCGTTGAACAGGGTGGACTTGCCGACGTTGGGCAGCCCGACGATTCCGAGGGTAAGACTCACGGGGCCTGATTCTACGTGCCGAATCGCCCGCACCCGACGCCCACTGGTGCGACGATGACCCTTGCGAACCAGCACACCCCTCACTCCCATCAGGAGGCCATGTGTCCGCTCCGACCGCAGAACCGGTCTCGGAGACCGACGGCGACATCACCTACGTCCGCACGGACCCGGCGCAACCGCCGGTGGCGATCATCGACCGCAGCCCGATCACCACGAAGCACAAGCTGATCTTCGGCGCCGTCGCCGTCCTGGGCGCGGTCGCCTGGGCGATGATCGCCCTCGCCCGCGGCGAGACGGTGAACTCCGTGTGGTTCGTGCTCGCCGCGGTGTGCACCTACGTCGTGGGCTACCGCTTCTACGCGCGCCTGATCGAACTCAAGGTGGTGCGCCCGCGCGACGATCACGCGACGCCCGCCGAGATCCTCGACAACGGCACCGACTACATGCCGACGGACCGGCGCGTGCTGTTCGGCCACCACTTCGCCGCCATCGCGGGCGCCGGGCCGCTGGTGGGCCCCGTGCTCGCCGCCCAGATGGGCTACCTGCCTGGCACGATCTGGATCATCGTCGGCGCCCTCGTGGCCGGCTGCGTGCAGGACTACCTGGTGCTGTGGGTCGCCACCCGGCGCCGCGGCCGGTCGCTGGGGCAGATGATCCGCGACGAGCTCGGCCCCGTCGGCGGCGCCGCCGCGATCATCGGCATCGCGGCGATCATGACGATCCTCATCGCCGTTCTCGCGCTGGTCGTCGTGCAGGCGCTCGGCCACAGCCCGTGGGGCGTGTTCTCCATCGCCTGCACCATCCCGATCGCGCTGTTCATGGGCGTCTACCTGCGCTACCTGCGGCCCGGCCGGGTCTCCGAGGTCTCGCTCATCGGCTGCGTGCTGCTGCTGGCCGCGGTGATCGGTGGCCGCCCCGTCGCCGAGACGTCCTGGGGCCAGGAGCTGTTCACCCTCACTCCGGTCCAGCTGAGCTGGGCCATCATCATCTACGGCTTCGCCGCGTCGGTCCTGCCGGTGTGGCTACTGCTGGCGCCGCGCGACTACCTGTCGACGTTCATGAAGGTCGGCACCATCGTGTTGCTCGCGGTCGGCATCCTGATCGCCCGGCCGCTCATGGAGGCGCCCGCCGTCTCCGACTTCGCCAAGGACGGCACCGGCCCCGTGTTCGCCGGCTCGCTGTTCCCGTTCCTGTTCATCACCATCGCCTGCGGCGCGCTCTCCGGCTTCCACGCGCTGGTCAGCTCGGGGACCACCCCGAAGCTACTGGAGAAGGAAGGGCAGATGCGGCTGATCGGCTACGGCGGCATGCTCACCGAGTCGTTCGTCGCGATCATGGCCCTGATTACCGCCTCGATCATCAACCAGCACTTCTACTTCGCGATGAACGCGCCGATGGCCAAGACCGGCGGCACCGCGGAGACCGCGGCCACGTACGTCAACTCGCTCGGCCTGGGCGGTGATCCGGTCACCGGCGCGGAGATCGCGCAGGCGGCGAAGGACGTCGGCGAGGAGTCGATCGTCTCCCGCACCGGCGGCGCCCCCACCCTCGCCTTCGGCATGTCCGAGGTCCTGCACCAGGTGTTCGGCGGCTCGTCGATGAAGTCGTTCTGGTACCACTTCGCGATCATGTTCGAGGCCCTGTTCATCCTCACCACCGTGGACGCGGGCACCCGCGTCGCCCGGTTCCTGGTCTCCGACGCCCTGAGCAACCTGGGCGGCCCGTTCCGGCGGCTTAAGGACCCCAGCTGGCGCGTCGGCGCCTGGGTCGCGTCGCTGCTCGTGGTCGCCGCCTGGGGCAGCATCCTGCTCATGGGCGTGACCGACCCGCTGGGCGGCATCAACACCCTCTTCCCGCTGTTCGGCATCGCCAACCAGCTGCTCGCCGCGATGGCGCTCACCGTGGTGGTGGTCGTCGTGGTGAAGAAGGGCTACTACAAGTGGGTGTGGATACCCGCGATACCGCTCGTCTGGGATCTGATCGTCACCATGACCGCGTCCTGGCAGAAGATCTTCAGCGCCGACCCCGCGGTCGGGTACTGGAAGCAGCACAGCAACTTCAAGGCCGCCGCCGAGCAGGGACTGCAGAGTTACGGCTCCGCCAAGACGCCGGAGGCGATCGACGCGGTGGTGCGCAACACCTTCATCCAGGGCACGCTGTCGATCGTATTCGCCGTGATGGTGCTCATCGTGTTCGTGATGGGCCTGTGGACGATCTACCGCACCGTGTCCGGCAACGGCCGCCCGCTCACCGAGGAGGAACCGGTGCTCAGCCACCGCTTCGCCCCGGCGGGCCTCATCCCCACCGAGCACGAACGGGAGGTGCAGGCGCAGTGGGACGCACTGGGCGTGCCCCGATCATCCGGGCACTGAAGGCGATCCGCTGGTACGTGGGCTCGGTAATGGGCGACAACCACTACCAGCGGTACGTCGAGCACCGTCGGGCCACCCATCCGGGCGAGCCGATCCTGACGGAACGGCAGTACTGGAAGGCGCGGCACGACGGGGCCGGCGTGGCGGTGCGCTGCTGCTGACCGCCGACGGTGGTGTCTGAAAGCCGCTAGCGCGGCGCGCGCCCGGATGCCAGAGTCGAAGGCGTGACCACCAGCTCACCCCACCTCGACTTCGACCGGTGCTACCGGGCGATCGCCGCGCGCGACGCGCGGTTCGACGGGCAGTTCTTCACCGCAGTGGCCAGCACGGGGATCTACTGCCGCCCGTCGTGTCCGGCGACGACACCCCGGGCCGAGAACGTCTCGTTCCACGTCACGGCGGCCGCCGCGCAGGCAGCGGGCTACCGGGCGTGCCGGCGCTGCCTGCCCGACGCCGTGCCCGGATCGCCGCGGTGGAACCTCGAGTCCGACCTCGCGGCGCGCGCCATGCGCCTCATCGCCGACGGTGCGGTGGACCGGTCCGGCGTGACGGGCCTCGCCGAGCGACTCGGCTACAGCCCGCGCCAGCTCACCCGCGTGCTCACCGCGGAACTCGGCGCGGGACCGCTCGCGCTGGCCCGGGCGCACCGCGCCGCGACCGCGCGGATGCTCATCCTGGGCACCGCGATGCCGTTCTCCGACATCGCCTTCGCCGCCGGATTCACCTCGATCCGCCAGTTCAACGACACGATCCGCGAGGTCTTCGCGCGCACCCCCTCGCAGCTCCGGTCCGGCGGGCGGGCGGCACCGTCGAACGGCACGGGCGAGCTGACACTGCGGCTGGCACTACGCGGACCGTACGACACGGGATGGGTGCGGTGGTTCCTCGCCGCACACGCGGTGCCCGGACTCGAGCACGCCGACGGTGACCGCTACACCCGCGTGCTGAACTTGCCGGGCGGCAACGGGATCGCCACCGTCGACCTGGGATCCGTCCCCGACGGGTACGTCCGTACCACCCTGTCGCTCGCCTCGATGAGCGACCTGTCGGCAGCGGTCGCGCGGCTGCGGCACCTGCTGGACCTGGACGCGGATCCGCTCGCCATCGACGAGGCCCTCGCCGCCGACCCGCACCTGGCCCCGCTGGTCGCAGGCACCCCCGGGATCCGGCTGTTCGGTTGCGTCGACCCCGCGGAACTGCTGCTGCGCACCATGATCGGGCAGCAGATCTCGATCGCGGCCGCCGCCACCCACCAGGCGCGCCTGGTGGCCGCGCTGGGCGACGAGGTGAGCGACCCGGCCGGCCGGGTGAGCCGCGCGTTCCCCACGCCCGCTGCGGTGGCCGAGCGGGGCGGCGAGGTGCTCACCGGGCCGCGGAGCCGGATCGCGGCGATCCGGGGCGCCGCCGCGGAACTCGCGGAGGGTCGGCTGCACCTGCATGCGGGCCTGACCCGCGCCGATGCCCGCGCGGAGCTGTTGCGTCTCAAAGGCGTCGGTCCGTGGACCGCCGACTACGTCGCGATGCGGCTGCTCGCCGACCCCGACACTCTCCTCGCGTCCGACCTCGTAGTCGCCAAGGGCGCGGAGCGGATCGGCCTCGACATCGCCGCCAACCGCTGGAGCCCGTGGGGCAGCTACGTCTCGCTGCACCTGTGGAACCACGCCCTCACCACCGACCGGAGGAAATGACATGCCCGACACCGCGCTCAGCGCCACCGTCACGACCCCGATCGGGCCGTTCACCGCGGTCGTCGATACCGACGGTGCCGTGCTCGCCTCCGGCTGGACCGCGGACCTGGGCGCGCTGCTGCCGGTGATCCACGCCTCGTTGCGGCCGCGCACCGTCGAGCCCCGGACCGAGCTGGGCGCCGTGACCGCGGCCGTCACCGCGTTCCACGCGGGCGACCCGGCCGCCATCGACGACGTCCCGGTGCGCCAGCGCTCGGGCGGCTTCGTCGAGCACGCCTGGGACGTGCTGCGCACCGTCGAACCGGGACGTCCCCTGACCTACACGCAGTACGCCGCGCTCTCCGGGCGGCCCGCGGCCGTGCGCGCGGCCGCCATGGCCTGCGCCCGCAACGCCGCCGCGCTGTTCGTCCCGTGCCACCGGATCCTGCGGACCGACGGTTCCCTGGGCGGCTTCCGGTGGGGCCTGGACGTCAAAGAGTGGCTGCTCGCGCACGAGGCACATACGATCGCGGCGTGAGCGATGACGTAACGAAACCGGCGGGCGCCCCCACCCGCAGCGACGTGTACGGCAGGGCCGGTCGCTGGCTGGCCTCGTGGAGCATCCGCGTCGTCGCCGTCGCGGCGATGCTGTTCGTGTTCAGCTGGCTCATCGGCGAGTTGTGGACGGTGATCCTGCCGGTCCTGCTCGCGCTGCTGATCTGCACGGTGCTGTGGCCGCCCGTGAGCTGGCTCCGCAAGCGGGGCTTGCCACCCGCCCTCGCGACGGCCCTGGTCCTGCTGCTGTCCGCCGGGATCCTGGGCGGGATCATCGGCGCGATCGCGCCGTCCATCGGTAGCCAGTCGCGCGACATCGCCGACAAGGCGGTGCAGGGCGTCGCCAAGGTGCAGAAGTGGGCGCAGGGCCCACCGCTGAACCTGCAGGACGAACAGATCAGCAAGTTCGTCACGTCCATCACCGGCAAGCTGCAGGAGAGCGCCGAGACCATCGCGTCCGGCGTGTTCACCGGCGTCAGCGCGGCGGGGTCGTTCGTGGTCGCGATCGTGATGGTCGCCATGCTGGTGTTCTTCTTCCTCAAGGACGGCGACAAGTTCATGCCGTGGCTGCGCCGGCACTCGGGTACGCCCGTCGCGGAGCACTTCGCGGAGCTGCTCAGCCGGGTCTGGGCCACCCTGGGCGGCTTCATCCGCACGCAGGCCGTGGTCAGCCTGATCGACGCGTTCTTCATCGGCCTGGGACTGGTGCTCCTCAACGTGCCGCTCGCCGGCGCCCTCGCCGTGATCACGTTCCTCGGCGGGTTCATCCCCATCGTCGGCGCGTTCGTGGCCGGGGCCCTGGCCGTGGTCGTGGCGCTGGTCACGAACGGGTTCGGCACCGCGCTCGCCGTGCTCGCGATCGTGATCGCGGTGCAGCAGCTCGAGGGCAACGTGCTCTCCCCCATCCTGCAGTCCCGGTCGATGCAGCTGCACCCGGCGATCGTGCTGCTGTCGATCGCGTTCGGCACCACCGCGTGGGGCATCATCGGCGCCTTCCTCGCGGTGCCCGTCGCCGCCGCCTTCGCAGTGCTCTTCCGGTACCTGGGCGAGCTCGTCGACGCGAAGACCGGCGAGACCCCACCCCGGACGACGAACCGGCGAAGCCGACCTTCTGGGACCGGCTGCGCCGTAAGCCGTCCCCGGCCACCACCGCGGACGAGAACGAGCCCGAGCCCGCGTAGGCCGAAAATTGTCAGTGGGATCGACCATCCTGGCCCCATGGACCTCTCGCACCTGATCGTGGCGCTCCTCGCGCTACTGGTCGGCGCCGCCGTCGGGGTGATCCTCGCCAGGGCGGTGCCGCCGCCGTCCGCACTGCCCGACGGTGCCGTCCCCGCACCCGATGCGGTGGCGGGGCCGGTGAGCGCGCTCGGCCCCGCTCCGGCAGGCCCTGGATGCGCTCGGGCACGAGTTCGCGGTGGCGGAGCGAAGCCGCGTCGCGGCGTTCGCGGGGCTCCGCGAGCAGATCGGCACCGTCGCCCGGACCAGTGAGGCGCTGCGCGCCGAGACGGCCACGCTGCGCTCGGCGATGAAGTCGTCCACCGTGCGCGGGCGGTGGGGCGAGTTGCAGCTCGAGCGGGTGGTGGAACTGGCCGGGCTGAGCCGGCACTGCGACTTCTCCACCCAGGTGGCGTCCGCCGTCGGCGACGCCCGGGTTCGGCCGGACGTGGTGGTCCACCTGGCGGGCGGCCGGAACCTCGCGGTCGACGCGAAGGTCCCGCTGGATTCGTACCTCCAGCTCCTTGAGGCCCCGCCGTCGGAGCACACCGCGCTGCTGTCCGATCACGCCCGGCGGTTCCGCTCGCACGTCGTGCAACTGTCGGGCAAGCGGTACTGGGAGGCCGTGGGCTCCCCGGAGTTGGTGGTGATGTTCGTGCCGGCCGAGGCCTTCCTCGACGCGGCTCTCCAGGCTGATCCAGAGCTGCTCGAGTTCGCACTGGACCGGAATGTGGTCCTGGCCACACCCACGACCCTCGTGGCGATGCTCCGCGCGGTCGCGCTCGCCTGGCGTCAGCACGCCCTCGGAGAGGATGCAGCGCGGATCCACGCGCTCGGCCGCGAGCTCAGCGAGCGGTTCGACGTCCTGAACAGCCACTTCACGTCGCTCGGTTCCGCCCTGGGTAAGACGGTCGAGGCGTTCAACGCCACCGTCGGGTCGTACAACGCGCGGGTCGGCGTCACGGCGCGACGGCTGTCGGATCTCGCATCGATGCCGGACGGTGCGCGGGACGATCCGCACGAGGTGAACGTCGCGCCGCGCGCGGTACCCACGGCTGTACATTCTCGGTTCTCACAGCCTTAACCGGTACGGTTCACCTGTGTCGAAGTTCCAACCCTCCCGCTCCCAGGTGCCGGTCGACGAGCGCTCAGTGCTCGCGACGGTCCCCGGTCTGCCGTGGTGGGGCGCCGTCATCACGCTGTTGGCGTTCACCGCGGTCGGCGCCCTCGTGGCGGGCGAATACACCGGCGTCAACGCGGGCGTCCTGGCGATGGCGGTCGGGGCGATCGTCGCGGTGCTCGCTGTCCGCAATCGCGCGCTGTTCACAGCCATGGTGCAACCCGCTGGTGATCGCGACCGCGATCCCCGTCTACAAGTGGTTCACGATGCCCAGCCCGCGCAAGACCAGCGCGATCCTGACCGACGTCCTGTTCCCGATGATCTCGCTGTTCCCGTGGATGTTCTGGATCACCGTCATCGTGCTGGTGATCGGCGGGGCCCGCCTCGTGCTCTACCGGCGGTTGACCGCCACCGCCCGGAGCGCGCAGCGCAGTAACGCCGCGACGAAGCAGGCGGCCAAGGCCGGTGCCCCGCCAGGTCCGGGGCCGGCTCGAAGGCCGGGACCGGCTCGAAGGCCGGGACCGGCTCCGAGCCGGGTTCCGGCAAGAAGACTCCCGCATCGACGGGCCTGCCGATCGGCGAGCGGATCCGGGGGCGCTATCGCGCATGCGGCCCGAACCCGCCGGCTCGGCGGCGTCCGCCGGCGCGGCGGCCCTCGTCGGGTCCGCCGGAACGTCCGAGCGCCACCAGAGCAGTTCCCGGCCCACGAGCCCGTCCACCACCGACCGCGGGACGCGGCGAGACCGACCCGAGGCACCCGCCGTGGGCAAGCCCGAATCACGCCCTGCGGGCCGCAGCTCGGCGGCACGCACGGACGAGCCGCGCCGCCGCCTCACCCGCGAGGAGGTCGCACGCCGGGACGAGGGCGCACCCGCCACCCGCATCAACCGGGTCGTGCGCCCTGATTCCGGCCAGATCCGGCGCGGTCAGCCGCCGCGGCGCGGCGTCGACGACGAACGCCGCGACGTTCCGCGGGGCGCCCGGCCCCGGCCCGCCGTCGCGCAGGGCGACCGCCCGCGGCCCGTCCAGCACGATTCCCGTGAGCTGCGGCGCGACGCCGAGCGCCGCGGGATCGAGCAGCCGCCCCGGTGGCGCGGCGCGCGCGATCCCGAACCGCGGCCGGACGCACCGTCGGGCCCCCGACGAGCTGTCCCGCGCCCCGATTCCCGCGATTACCGGCGCGAGGCCCGCGACATCGACCGTGCCCGCGGCGGTGGAGCGCCACGCCCGCGCCCCGAACGGGAGCGTTCGCGCATCCCGCGCGACGACTTCGGCTCGCTCCCCGCATCTCGGGCACCCGCCCGGTGCAGCCCGACCTTCCGAGCCTGCCCCGCGACCCCGAACGCCTCTCCGGGCGCGCGGACTCGCCCGCCGCACCCGGCCGGTACGAGCACTACCGGGCACCGCGCTACCAGCCGCAGAGCGAGCAGACGCCGGTGGAGACCAACTTCCGGGACGATTTCGCCGAGCCCGCCGAACCACGCTCGATCCGGCGGCATCGTTACAAGGACTGATGCGCCAGCGCCGCGCAGAGGCGACGGTATCGCCTTCGGTCAGGCCTTGGCGCGGGGCCGAAGCTCGCGCGGCAGTGCGAAGACCAGCGTCTCGTTCGCCGTGGTGACGGGTTTGACGTCGTGGAACCCCTCCCCGTCGAGGTACTCGACGACACCCTTGACCAGGATCTCGGGCACCGACGCGCCGGAGGTGATCCCGACGGTCTCCACGCCGTCGAGCCACGTCGGATCGATCTCGCGGGCGAAGTCGATGAGGTGCGCGGCGCGGGCGCCCGCCTGCAGCGCGACCTCCACCAGGCGCACCGAGTTCGACGAGTTCCGCGAGCCCACAACGATCACCAGGTCACATTCCGGGGCCATCGCCTTCACTGCGACCTGCCGGTTCTGCGTGGCATAGCAGATGTCGTCGCTGGGTGGGTCCTGCAGCTTGGGGAACCTCTCCCGCAACCGGCGCACCGTCTCCATCGTCTCGTCGACCGAGAGCGTGGTCTGCGAGAGCCAGACCAGCTTGTCCTCGTCCCGCACCGTGACGTGGTCCACCGCGTCGGGCCCGTCGACCAATTGCACGTGCTGCGGCGCCTCGCCCGCCGTGCCCTCGACCTCCTCGTGGCCCTCGTGGCCGATCAGCAGGATGTCGTAATCGTCGCGCGCGAAGCGCTTGGCCTCCTGGTGCACCTTGGTGACCAGCGGGCACGTCGCGTCGATCGTGCGCAGGCTGCGCTGCGCGGCGCCCTCGTGCACCGCGGGCGAGACGCCGTGCGCGGAGAACACCAGGAGCGAGCCCTCGGGCACCTCGTCGGTCTCGTCCACGAAGATCACGCCCTTGTCCTGCAGCGTCTCCACGACGTGCCGGTTGTGCACGATCTCCTTGCGCACGTACACCGGGGCGCCGTGCTTCTCGAGGGCCTTCTCGACCGTTTCCACCGCACGGTCGACGCCCGCGCAGTACCCACGCGGCTCGGCCAGCAGGACTCGCTTGCCAGAACTCATGCCTCCAGGCTACGGCACCTGACGACGCGGCCGCTTCCGCGATGAGGCACCCTGGAGGCATGAGCCGTTTACCGTTCGTGGTCCGCGTCGCGGTGGGCGCCGTCGCCTTCGCCGCCGAGAAGGGCCAGGAGATCGTGACGGGGGCCGTCAGCGCACCCTCACGCTGGGCAGCAAGTCCGCCCAGGCGTTCATCCACGTCCAGCAGGACCTCGCCGACCTGGCCGTCCGCGGCGACCGGGCGATCGAGACCGTCTTCCCCGCCAAGGAGGAGGAGCAGGCCGCATGGGCGACGTTCGACGACGACGAGGACGTCGACATCGACCTCCCCGTTCCACCGAAGCCCGCCTTCGGCGAGGTCCGGCCCGCCGCCGAGCCCGCGACCCCGGTGCAGCCCGCCGAGGCCGAGCCCACCGAGGCGACCGCCGCCGCACCGGCCGCCGAGGCCGCGTCACCATCGGGGGCCGGACGGTACGCCCTGTACAGCTCGCCCGCACCGGCACCGTCGGGCGACACGGCCCCGGCGGAGACGTCCGACGACCTGCCCGCGGCCGCGGCACGGATCGACTACCCGGAGCTGACGCTGGCGCAGCTGCGCGGCCGGCTGCCCGGCCTGACCACGGCCGAGGTGGAATCGCTCGTCGAGTTCGAGCGCGGCCACAAGGCGCGGCCGCCGTTCCTCACGATGCTCGAGAACCGCATCACGCGGTGACCGGACCGGCGAACGGCGCGCCGTCGGGCGCCTCTGCGGGACCGCCCACGGCCGAGCACCCGTGGCCCGTGCGCGTGGTCTCGATGAAGGTCGCGCAGTGGATCGACCGCCTGGGCGAGGTCTGGGTCGAGGGCCAGATCACCCAGCTGAACCGGCGCGGCGGCGGCACCGCGTTCCTCACACTGCGCGACCCGTCGGCGAACGTGTCGCTGCAGGTCACGTGCCTGCCCGCGGTGCTCGACCGCTCCGAGGTGCCGCTGCAGGAGGGCACCCAGGTGATCGTCCGCGGCAAGTTCACCTACTGGGCCGGGCGGGGCAGCCTGTCGCTGCGGATCACGGAGATCCGGGCCGTCGGCATCGGCGAGTTGCTGGCGCGCATCAAGCGCCTGCGCCAGCTGCTGCACGCCGAGGGACTGTTCGAGCCGCGCCTGAAGCGGCCCCTGCCGTTCCTCCCGCGCACCGTCGGGCTGGTCACGGCGCGGGCCAGCGCCGCCGAGCGCGACGTGCGCTCCATCGCCGAGGGCCGCTGGCCCGACGTACGGATCCGGGCCGAGTACGCCACCGTGCAGGGCCCGACCGCGGTGCCGCAGCTGATCACCGCGCTGCGGGCGCTCGACGCGGATCCCGAGGTCGACGTCATCATCCTCGCGCGCGGCGGCGGCAGCGTGGAGGACCTGCTGCCGTTCTCCGACGAGGCCCTGTGCCGCGCCGTGCACGCCGCCCGCACCCCGATCGTGTCCGCGATCGGCCACGAACCCGACAACCCGCTGTGCGACCACGCCGCCGACATGCGCGCCGCGACCCCCACCGACGCCGCGAAGCGCGTCGTGCCCGACGTGCTCGCCGAACGGGAGCGGATCGCCGAGTTGCGGGCCCGCGCCGCCACCGCGCTGCGCGGCTGGGTCGCCCGTGAGTCGCACGCCCTGGAGGCGCTGCGCTCGCGGCCCGTGTTCGCCCATCCGATGCGGATCGTCGACGACCGGGCCGACGACGTGGCACGGCTCCTGCGGGACGCCCGGCGGGACGTGCGGCGCACCGTCGAGCGCGAATCCGACGGCGTCCGGCACCTGGCGGCACGGTTGACGTCGCTGGGCCCCGCCGCGACGATGGCGCGCGGCTACGCCGTGGTGCAGAAGGTGACTCCTGACGGGGAGAACCCCGTGGTCCGGAGCATCGAGGAGCTCGCGCCCGGCTCGCAGCTGCGCGTCCGGCTGCCCGACGGTGCCGCTGCCGCGGCCGTGATGGGCGTCACCAGGATCACCGTACGAACCGAGGAGGCGTCGTGAGCGACGAGACACCCGTGGCCGAGCTGGGGTACGAGCAGGCCCGCGACGAACTGGCGGTCGTGGTGAAGCTGTTGGAGCAGGGCGGGATCGACCTCGACGAGTCGCTGAACCTGTGGGAGCGCGGCGAGGCCCTCGCCAAGCGCTGCGAGGAGCACCTCGCCGGCGCGCGCGAACGCATCGAGAAGGCGATCTCCGCCGAGGAGTGATCTACGCCTTCGGCAGCGGCGGCTGCGACTGGACCGCGGTGGCGAGCTCGGTGAACCGCGGCACCGGCGCGCTGCCGTAGACGACGACGACCGCGCCGTCGAGGTCGATCGCCCACGCGCTCCGGTTCCTCTCGTTCGGCCCGAACACCTGCCAGGTGCGGCCCTCCACCGGAATCGACCCGGAAGGCTCCGTACGCGCGCCGAAGACCGACCGCACGACCTCGGCGAGTGGGGCGCCCGACTGGGCGAGCTGCATCGAGTTCTTCTCGGGCGTAACGTAATTCACGGAGAAGACGGTGCCGCCCTCGATCTGCTCGTCGCGGGTGGCAGTGGCCTTCCAGCCGTCGGGCACACCGTCGACGACGCCGGGACCACCCGGCATCCGGACGGGGAAGCCGAGCTTGCCCGCCGACACCTCGTAGACGCCCTTGGGGTTGATCGGGTCGACCGTCTCGTCCTTCGGATCGGCTCCGAAGCCCAACCGGAAGTTGCCCGACGCGAAGAGTGCCAGCAGGCACAGCGCCAGCAGCGGCACCATCGTGAGCACCATGTCGCGGCGGTTCTGCAGGATCCGGGGTTTATCAGCCACGAACTCCAGTATCCCGAAGCCCGGACCGGACGGGGTAGGCGGCATCCGCGAACACGCGCGACCCGGCATGAAACAATCGGCTCGAGCTGGCGCACCGTCGAACCATTGGAGGCACCCATGTCCGATCCGCAGGCCGAATCGAACCCGATCGCGCCCGACCGCAACCTCGCGATGGAGCTGGTGCGGGTGACCGAGGCAGGCGCCCTGGCCGCGGGTCGTTGGGTCGGACGCGGGCAGAAGGAGTCGGGCGACGGCGCGGCCGTGGACGCCATGCGCCAACTGGTCTCGACCGTGTCGATGAGCGGCGTGGTCGTGATCGGCGAGGGCGAGAAGGACGAGGCGCCCATGCTCTACAACGGCGAAGAGGTGGGCAACGGCTTCGGCCCGTCGACCGACGTCGCCGTGGACCCCGTCGACGGCACCACGCTGATGGCCAAGGGCATGCCCGGCTCGATCGCGGTGCTCGCCGTCTCCGAGCGCGGCGCCATGTACGACCCGTCCGCCGTGTTCTACATGAACAAGATCGCCGTGGGCCCCGAGGCCGCCGGCGCCATCGACATCCAGGCCCCGATCGCCGACAACATCGCGAAGGTGGCCAAGGCCAAGGGCATCAAGGTCTCGGACGTCACGCTGACGGTGCTCGACCGGCCCCGGCACGAGCAGCTGATCGCCGACATCCGCGCGACCGGCGCCATCGTGCGCCTCATCTCCGACGGGGACGTGGCCGGCGCCATCGCCGCCGCGCGGCCCGAAGCGAAGACCGACATCCTCGTCGGCATCGGCGGCACCCCCGAGGGCATCATCGCCGCCGCCGCGCTCCGCTGCATGGGCGGCGAGATCCAGGCGACCCTGGCACCGTCGAACGACGCGGAGCACGCCCGCCTCGCCGACCTGGGCATCGACCCGAACGAAGTGCTCGGCACGATGGACCTGGTCAAGGGCGAGCACGTGTACTTCGCCGCGACCGGCGTGACCGACGGCGACCTGCTGCGCGGCGTCCGGTACCGCGCGGACGGTGCGACCACGCAGTCGATCGTGATGCGCAGCAAGTCCGGCACCGTCCGGATGGTGGACGCGACGCACCGGCTGACCAAGCTGAAGACGTACGCGCAGATCTTCGACTGATCACGGTGATCTTGCCCTCGGGCCCTGGGAATCATCCCGGGGCCCGAGTACGTTTCTAAGGTATGGCTAAGAACGCTGACGCACCCGAGACCGAGTACCGCATCGAGCACGACACCATGGGCGAGGTGCGGGTGCCCGCGAGCGCGTTGTGGCGCGCGCAGACGCAGCGCGCCGTGGAGAACTTCCCGATCAGTTTCCGCCCCCTTGAGCGCGCCCAGATCCGCGCGATGGGCCTACTGAAGGCCGCTGCGGCGCAGGTGAACCGGGACTTGGGACTGCTGCCGCCGGAGAAGGCGGACGCGATCATCGCCGCCGCGACCGAGGTGGCCGAGGGCCGGCACGACGACCAGTTCCCGATCGACGTGTTCCAGACCGGCTCCGGCACCAGCTCCAACATGAACGCCAACGAAGTGATCGCCTCGCTCGCCGCGCGCGTCGGCGTGCAGGTGCACCCGAACGACGACGTCAACATGTCGCAGTCGTCCAACGACACGTTCCCCACGGCGACGCACGTGGCCGCCACCGAGGCCGCCGTGACCACCCTGATCCCCGCGCTGGAGCACCTGCAGGCAGCGCTGGCGACGAAAGCGGTTTCGTGGCGTGAGGTAGTCAAGTCCGGCCGCACGCACCTCATGGACGCGGTGCCCGTGACGCTGGGCCAGGAGTTCGGCGGCTACGCCCGGCAGGTCGAGGCCGGTGTCGAGCGGGTGCGGGCGACGTTGCCGCGGGTGGGCGAGGTGCCGATCGGCGGCACCGCCGTGGGCACGGGCCTCAACGCGCCGGAACGGTTCGGCTCGCTGGTCGTCGCGGAGTTGGTGCGGCTGACCGGGGTTGAGGACATCCGGCTTGCGAAGGACAACTTCGAGGCGCAGGCCGCGCGTGACGGGCTGGTCGAGTTGTCGGGCGCGCTCCGGACGATCGCGGTCTCGCTGACCAAGATCGCCAACGACGTCCGGTGGATGGGTTCCGGCCCACTCACCGGCCTCGGCGAGATCGCCCTGCCCGACCTGCAGCCCGGCAGCTCGATCATGCCCGGCAAGGTGAATCCCGTGCTCCCCGAGGCGGTCACACAGGTGGCCGCGCAGGTGATCGGCAACGACGCCGCGGTGGCCTGGGGCGGCGGCAACGGTGCCTTCGAGCTGAACGTCTACATCCCGATGATGGCCCGCAACGTCCTGGAGTCGATCACGTTGCTGGCCAACGTTTCCCGCCTGTTCGCCGACCGCTGCATCGACGGGCTCGTCGCCCACGAGGAGCGGCTGCGGACGCTGGCCGAGAGCTCGCCGTCGATCGTGACGCCGCTGAACTCGCTCATCGGTTACGAGGAGGCCGCCGCGGTCGCGAAGCAGGCGCTGAAGGAGGGCAAGACCATCCGGCAGACCGTGATCGACCGCGGCCTGATCGGCGATGCGCTCACGCTGGACGAGCTGGACCGTCGGCTGGACGTGCTGGCGATGGCGAACGTGGACCGCGTCAGGTGAGGCTCGCGGCACCGATGGCGCCGTAGGGCGCCGGTGCGGGCGCGCACTCCCCGCCGTCGCCAGGGCGGTGACGGTGACCGACCGCGCACCGTCGAGCGGGACGGAGATGATCTGGGGCCGGTCACCGCGCACCATTGTCGTGGTGTACCGGGTCTCCCCGTCGACGACGACACCGAACTTCACCTGCAGCGACCGCGGGGTGTGCGGCTGCAGGCCGAGGACGCCGGTGAGCTTGGTGAATTCGCCGCGGAGGCGGTAGACGGCGGTGGCCGCGGTGCCCTCGCACCCCACCCACACCCCGGTCGCGCTGAGATACGTCGTGCCGCCCAGGGACGCCGTCAGAGCGTGGCCGGTCGCCCCGCCCGCGCTCGACGTCGTGAGCCGCGTGTACAGCGGGGTCCCGATGGGTGTCGTCTGAGTGGGCGTCGCGCCGCCGGCGGCCACCTCGCGGGCCTCGACGCCGAGCGCGCCGGGGCGTGCCTCGTCCGCGGCCGGTGCCTGCCCGCTACAGGCGGACACCGCCGCGCAGGCACAGACGGCCGCCGTGAAACTTGTTCTCCATCCCACCGGACGAGAGTAGCCCGCGGCCGCCCGCCGCGGGCCTCGGTCAGTGCCGATCGACCAGGACGTACGACGCGCCCGCCGCCGCCGCGGCGACGCCCAGGACCGCCGGCCACGCCCCGACCTTCTTCGCCAGCGGGTGCGAAGCGCCGAATCCACCCAGGTAGACCGCGCCCAGAGCGGCCGCCGTGCCGGCGCCGCCCTTCGCGTACCAGCCCTGCGCCGCCGCTGCCCCGGCCGCCGCCAGCACCGCACCGCCGAGCGGCCTGATCCCGGTGCCCCGCGCCACGGCGTAGCCGCCCACGAGACCCGCCGCGGCGATCGGCGCGGTCCCGATCCGGTCGATGATGTTCGTCATCCCCCGAGCCTACCCACTACCCCATGTAGTAGATCGGCGTCGGGAGCGGTTGGCAGCAACCGATCGAGGCCTCGCAGCAGGACAAATCACTCCGGTTGGAGCCTGTCGCGGTAGGTTCTTCGCGGGGAGGTCAGCATGGCACTGGAACAGGGCGAGGTGTTCGCCGGCTACACGATCGTTCGGCAACTCGGGGCAGGTGGTATGGGCGAGGTGTACCTCGCACAACATCCGCGGCTTCCCCGGCAGGACGCGATCAAGGTACTACCGCCCCACCTCGCCTCTGATGACGCTTTCAGGCTGCGATTCCTCCGCGAGGCTGATCTCGCAGCGGGGCTCCGTCACCCGAACATCGTCAGTGTCCTCGACCGCGGCGAGGAGAACGGCAGATTGTGGCTGTCGATGCCGTTCGTCGACGGTATCGACGGAGCCGCGCGGCTCGGACGGTCTCCGCGGGGATTGCCGCTCGACGAGGTCATCGCGATCGTCCAGGACACCGCAGCGGCTCTCGATTACGCGCACCAGCGCGGCGTACTTCATCGAGACGTCAAACCCGCGAACATCCTGCTCGACGGATCGCAGTCGCTCCTCACTGATTTCGGCATCGCCCGCGCGGCCGGTGATGACTCCGATTTGACCGCGACCGGCACCACCATCGGGTCCGTCGCCTACGCGGCGCCGGAACAACTCCGCGGCGACCCGATCGATGCGCGCGCCGATGTGTACTCGTTGGCGGCGACGACCTATGCACTGCTCACCGGCTCAAGACCGTTCGAGCGCAGCAACCCCGCCGCGGTCGTCGCTGCCGCGCTCGACGGCGCCTACACTCCGATCTCCGTTTCTCGCAACGATCTTCCGCCCACAGTCGACACTGCGATCGCACGAGCGATGTCGCGCGACAGAACCCAGCGTCCTGCGACTGCCAGCGATTTCGCCGCGGAGTTGACCGCGGCGCCTTCCTCCGCGACGCACATCGCGCCACCGCACGTCTCGGCTGGCCACTACGACGACACGATCCTCGTACCTACGGCCGCGTCGCCGTCTGGGGTGCGATCCACGGACGCCCGCCGATCGCGGTGGATACTCCCCACCGCGATCGGTGCCGCACTGGTCGTCGGCGGCCTCGTAGCCGGGGGCGCTGTGATGGTCACTCGTTCCGGCACGTCGGAGACTGCCAGTACCCCGTCGGTCAGCACCTCATCCGTCGGCACTGCATCAGCCGGTATCTCCACGCCGGGTACGAATCCGACTGCGTCGATGACCATTCCGCCCGCCGCCGGGACGCTGGCCGCGCCAACGAATGCCACCCCTCCGCCGATCCGTGCCAGCGGCGACCTCGGCCTCGCACGGCCCGTGAGCACGCCGCCGTGCGATGGCCGGTACATTCTTGTACTCGCGTCGATCGAGCGATCGAACCCCGAGATCAAGACTCTCGTAAGCGGCCACCTCACGTCGAATCCTGGGGCCGAGTACTTCTACAGCAGTGCACTGAACTGCAGCTCCGTGCGGGCGGTCGATGACAACGGGGAGCCGTTCTACACGCCATACGTCGACTACGGCACGAGTCGCGCCGCGGCATGCAACGGCCTGCAGCACCGCGGCGCTTACGTCCGCGTCCTCAGCAACACCACCACTCCCGGTACAAACCCGTGTCAGTAGTAGTTTCGGAGGTATGAGCACACCGCGCTGGTTCACCGAGACCAAGGAAGGCCACAGCGAGTGGTACATCGAGCGCTTCCGGACCATGGCGCGGGAGAACGACCTCGCCGGTGAGGCGCGGCTGATCGATGCGATGGTGGGCCGGGGTTCGCGGATCCTGGACGCCGGCTGTGGACCGGGCCGTCTCGGCGGCTACCTGCACGCCGTGGGCCATGACGTGGTCGGCGTCGACGTGGACCCGAAGCTGATCGAGGCGGCGCAGCAGGACCACCCCGGCCCGCGCTGGCTGGTCCAGGACCTCGCCGAGCCGGGCCTTCCGGCGCTGGCGGACGCCGAGCCGTTCGACGCGATCGTGTGCGCAGGCAACGTGCTGGTGTTCGTGGCCGAGGGCACCGAGACCGCAGTCCTGCGCAACTTCCGCGAGCGCCTCGCACCGGACGGCTTCGCCGCCGTGGGCTTCCACGTGAACCGCGGGCTCACACCGGATCAACTGGACGCCTACGCCGCGGACGCGGGCCTGCGCACGGATCTGCGTCTCGCCACCTGGGACGTCAAGCCCTGGCACGACGGCGCCGACTTCGCCGTCACGATCCTGCGCCCGGCCTGAGCCACCCGGGCGCGCACCGTCGAACCGAGGACCTGTAGACGGAAACCGCGACGCACCCCCAGAGGCTCGCCGCGGTTTCCGCATACACGTGGAGTTACCGCTCCTTGGAGCGCACCCGGATCCCGCTGAGCGGCAGGGCCACTTCACCCGACGGGTCGGTGAAGAAGTCGTTGCCCTTGTCGTCGACGACGATGAAGGCGGGGAAGTTCTCGACCTCGATCTTCCACACGGCCTCCATGCCGAGCTCGGGGTACTCGATGACCTCCTGCGACTTGATGCAGTCGAGGGCCAGCCGGGCGGCCGGACCGCCGATGGACCCGAGGTAGAAGCCGCCGTGCGCGTCGCAGGCCTGCGTGACCTGCTTCGACCGATTCCCCTTGGCCAGCATGATCATCGAGCCGCCCGCAGCTTGGAACTGATCGACGTAGCTGTCCATGCGGCCGGCGGTGGTGGGACCGAAGGAGCCGGACGCCATGCCCTCCGGCGTCTTCGCGGGACCCGCGTAGTACACGGGGTGATCGCGCAGGTACTGCGGCATCTCGCCGCCCGCGTCCAGCAGGTCCTTGATCTTCGCGTGGGCGATGTCGCGCGCCACGACCAGCGGCCCGGTCAGCGACAGGCGGGTCTTGACCGGGTACTTCGAGAGCTCGGCGAGGATCTCGGGCATCGGCCGGTTCAGGTCGATCTCGACGACCGCGCCGCCCTCGATGTCCTCCGCCACGCCGGCGTCCGGCATGTACTGCGCCGGGTCGGTCTCGAGCTGCTCGAGGAACACGCCGTCGGCGGTGATCTTGCCCAGCGCCTGGCGGTCCGCGGAGCACGACACGGCGATCGCGACGGGCAGCGAGGCACCGTGCCGCGGCAGGCGCACCACGCGCACGTCGTGGCAGAAGTACTTGCCGCCGAACTGCGCGCCGATGCCGAACGACTGGGTGAGCTCGAAGACCTTCTCCTCCAGCTCCTTGTCGCGGAAGCCGTGCGCCGCGATGGATCCCGTCTCGGGCAGCTCGTCGAGGTAGTGCGCCGAGGCGTACTTGGCGGTCTTCAGCGCGAACTCGGCGGACGTGCCGCCGATGACGATCGCGAGGTGGTACGGCGGGCAGGCCGCGGTGCCCAGCGAGCGGATCTTCTCGTCGAGGAACGTCAGGATGCGGTCCGGGTTGAGGATCGCCTTCGTCTCCTGGAACAGGAACGACTTGTTGGCCGAGCCGCCGCCCTTGGCCATGAACAGGAACTTGTACTCCGGCCCCTTCGGCCCCTGCTCGGTGGCGTAGATCTCCACCTGGGCCGGCAGGTTGGTGCCGGTGTTCTTCTCCTCGTACATGGTGATCGGCGCGTTCTGCGAGTACCGCAGGTTGAGCTTGGTGTAGGCGTCGTAGACGCCGCGCGAGACCCACTCGCCGTCGTCGACGCCCGTGAGCACGCCCTCGGCCTTCTTGCCCATCACGATCGCGGTGCCCGTGTCCTGGCACATCGGCAGTACGCCGCCGGCGGAGATGTTGACGTTCTTGAGCAGGTCCAGCGCCACGAAGCGGTCGTTACCCGACGCCTCGGGATCGTCGATGATCCTGCGGAGCTGCTTCAAGTGCGCGGGCCGCAGGTAGTGGCTGATGTCGTGCATCGCCTCCGCGGTCAGCTTCTGAATGGCCTCCGGCTCCACCTGGAGGAACTTCCGCCCGTTCACCTCGAAAGTCGAGACGCCCTCGGTGGTCAGCAACCGGTACGGCGTCGAGTCGGGACCGATGGGCAGCAGGTCGGAGTAGATGAATTCGGGGCTGTTCGAAGTCACACATCGAGGGTATTCCTCGACGTTTCCGCACTTCAGGTTAGGTTGCCCTACCTGCGCCCCCAGGTCCGACGGTGCGCCGCGCACCGTCGGGCAGGCCCCTCACGCGAACCCGAACAGGGGCGGGAAGGCCACGGCGACGATCGCCGCCCACGCCACGTATCCGGGCAGGGTGCCCGTCTGCCAGCGCTCGATCGCGGCGAAGTCCCGGCTCTCCCGAACGAAGCTGACGCCCAGTCGTGCCGCGCCCGCCAGGATCACCAGCAGGATCAGATTCAGGCCCAGCACCGCGGCCTTGTTCGGCGATGTGCCGAACTCCGCGGTGCGGGTGACCATCGCGACCAGCACCACCAGGTCGACGGCGATCGCCGCGACCACGAGACCCACCTGCAGCCGATCGAACACGTCCGGCCGGCGCCGCGGATCGCGGGCCGAGACCGCGTACAGCAGCAACCCGACGACGAGCACCAGGACCACCGTCATCAGCACCAGGAGGTCGCGGTCCGCGCCCACCAGGCCCGGACGAGCGGCGAACGCGCCCAGCACCACGAGCAGCATCACCAGCGTGATCGGTGTGAAGATCCGCGTGAGGACCGGCGCGATGTTCTCGATCACCTCCTGCTTCGCCTCCACCAGCCACGCCGCCACCAGCACGGCGCCGCCGACGCAGACGGGTAGCGCCCACTCGGTGACGGGCACCTCCGCATCGAGCCCGACGGCCCCCAGTGCGCCGATCGTCAGGCCCGTGATCGCGCCGCCACCGAGGGCGATGAGCAGGAAGTAGATGGCGAACTCGCCGGTGAACCGCACGAAGTCCATCCGCCTCGGCCCCGAGCGCCACGCCCCGCCCGTGTAGGCGATTCCGACGCCGAACCACAGCACGACCGGCGCGGCGACGGCGGCGAGGACCTCGGTCGAGCCGCCGGACTCGAACGGGTACACCGCGAGCAGCCCCGCGAGCACCGCGAACCCACCGAGCACCACCGCCGCGCCGCGCCGGGGCATTGCCCGCTTCCACGCGAAGTACCCCACCAGGAACGGCGCGATCGCGAAACCGAAGAACCGCGGCGCCGACTCGCCGAGCAGATGCAGCACGGCGAGCAGCGACAGTCCCGCACCAGCGCCCAGCGCGAGCACCACCGGCAGCTCACCCCGCCGCACCGCCGCATCCTCGGAGGCACCCAGCACGAGCTGCTTCCACAGCCGGTCCGAGTGCTCGCGCGCGAACTCGTGGGCCACCGCGTCGGCGGCGCCCATGCGCTTGACGGCGACGAGGAAGGATTCGTCGCCGTCGAGACCGCGCGCCTGCAGGTCGTCGATCGACTCGCGCAAGTGCGACTCGAGCTCGTCGACCTCCTCGGCCCGCATCCGACGCCGGCCCTCCAGGTAGCCGCGCCACTGCCGGATCTGCGCGTCGACCGGGCCGGTCATGCGAGCCCCGGCTGCGGCGCACCGTCGGACCAGAGGACGTCGAGGGCCGCGCTGACGGCCCGCCACTGATCCCGACGGTCCGCCAGCGCCTCCCGCCCGGCGGGCGTGATCGCGTAGTGCTTGCGCTTGCGGCCGGTGTCGGCCACGCCCCACCACGATTCGACGTGCCCGAGCCGCTCGAGGCGGTGCAACAGGGGGTACAGCATGCCGTCGGACCACTCCAGCCGCCCACCCGAGAGCTCCCGGACGCGCGTGAGGATCGCGTAGCCGTAACTGTCTCCGCGGCTCAGGATGCTCAGCACCAGCGGGTCGCCGACGCGGCGACCAGATCCTTGTCGATATGCATCAGCCCTCCATACCTAGAACTATTAGGTATAGATATACCTTGCGGTTCTAGGTATGGCAACGAGGCGCGGATCAGGCGCCCGGGGCGAACTCCTCGAGCATCTCGGTGACCAGCGCCGCGATCGGCGAGCGCTCGGACCGGGTGAGCGTGACGTGCGCGAACAGCGGGTGCCCCTTGAGCTTCTCGATCACCGCGGCGACGCCGTCGTGCCGGCCGACGCGCAGGTTGTCGCGCTGCGCGACGTCGTGCGTGAGCACCACCCGCGAGCCGGAACCGAGCCGCGAGAGCACCGTCAGGAGCACGTTCCGCTCGAGCGACTGCGCCTCGTCGACGATGACGAAGGAGTCGTGCAGCGAGCGGCCGCGGATGTGCGTGAGCGGCAGCACCTCGAGCATCCCGCGGGACATCACCTCGTCCATCACCTCGGGCGAAGCCAGCCCGTCGAGCGTGTCGAACACGGCCTGCGCCCACGGGCCCATCTTCTCGCTCTCCGACCCCGGCAGGTAACCCAGTTCCTGACCGCCGACGGCGTACAGCGGGCGGAACACCACGACCTTGCGCTGCGTGCGCTTCTCCAGCACGGCCTCCAGGCCGGCGCACAGGGCCAGCGCGGACTTGCCGGTGCCGGCCTTGCCGCCGAGCGAGACGATGCCCACCGACTCGTCGAGCAGCAGGTCCAGCGCGACCCGCTGCTCCGCGCTGCGGCCGTGCAGGCCGAACGCCTCGCGGTCGCCGCGGACCAGCTGCACCTGCTTGTCGGCGGTCACGCGGCCGAGCGCGCTGGACGTGCCGCCGAGCAGCCGCACCCCGGTGTTGCAGGGCAGGTCGCGGGCGTCGTCGAGGTCCACCACACCGTCGGCGAACAGCGCGTCCACCTGGTGCTTGCCCACCTCGAGCTCCTCCATGCCGGTCCAGCCGGAGGTCACGACGTCGTGCGCGCGGTACTCGTCGGCGGGCAGGCCCACGGCGCCCGCCTTGACGCGCAGCGGGATGTCCTTGGACACCAGCACCACGTCGCGGCCCTCGGCGCTCAGGTTGAGGGCGCAGGCGAGGATGCGGGAGTCGTTGGTCTCCGTGCGGAAGCCGACGGGCAGCACCGTCGGGTCGATGTGGTTGAGCTCCACCTGCACCGTGCCGCCCCCGGGCGTGGGGATCGGCTGGTCCAAACGGCCGTACTCGAGCCTCATGTCGTCGAGCATCCGCAGCGATTCGCGGGCGAACCAGCCGAGTTCGGCGTGGTGGCGTTTGCCCTCGAGTTCGCTGATCACCACGAGCGGGAGCACGACGTCGTGCTCGGCGAAGCGGGTGACGGCCCAGGGATCGGACAGCAGGACGGAGGTGTCGAGAACGTAGGTGCGGGTGTTCCGAGTAGTCACGGTGACGCTCCTAGCCCGCGTGGCGCCCACGCTGGGCGTGTTGCTCCGGCCGGTAGGTCCAAACGTCGACGGTGCGCTGTTACGCCCGTTCGGCGAGGACCGGGCCGGCCCTCTCGTGTGTGCTGCACTCACGGTTGGTACCTCCCGGAACGGGAAGCTTCCCCGCAACCCGTCACCGCCAAACTAACGCCGAACGCGCCGCAGGAGCGGGACCCCGTGCGGCGCGTTCGTTAACAGTGCGTGACGACTTAGAGCGCGAGACCCCAGCGCGACAGGAGCTGGTCGAGGATCTCGCGGTCGCGCTCGGGCGAGCTGATGCCCGCGGCGGTGACGATGCGCCGCGACTCGTCGAGCCCCTCGGCCGTCTCAGCGCCGATCGGCGACGCGAGGCGCGCCTGGCCCAGCAGGGCGTCCTTGACGTGGCCCTCGTTGACGTCCAGCGCGACGGTGAGCAGTTCGGTCCAGTAGTGCTGCTGGTTGCGGTCGTCGTTGGCCACCTTGCGCAGGGTGGTGACGAGGCCGTCCGGGGTGCCCTCCGCCTTCTCGGCGAAGTCGGCGAGGCGGTCGAAGTAGTCGGCCGACAGCGCCTCGTGCACGATCACCATGGCGATCTGCTCGGCGATGTGCAGCTCGTCCCGGGTGCCCTCGTACTGACGGTAGCCGCGGGTGACGGCCTCGAGGCGCCACATCTCCAGCTGCTGCACGTCGAAGGTGCGGCTGACCACGACGTGGTCGCGCAGGGCGATCCCGTGGCGGTTCTCCTCGGCGGTCCAGTGACCGACGAACTTGCCCCAGTCCGAATCGATCAGATGGTGCTGCGCCAGCAGGCGGTGGAACGACGGCAGGTGGTCCTTCGTCAGCAGGCCCAGCACGAGGCCGTGCGCGACGACGGGATCGACCGTCACGTCCTCGGGGACGAAGTCCTCGCCGCCGAGGAAGGCGTAATTGCGGCCGTTGTCCCACGGCACGTAGTCCTGGGGCTGCCAGGGGTCGCCCGCCTCGACGTACTCGGCGCGGATGTCCGGCAGCGCCTTGTAGATGGCGAGAGTCAGGTCGTCCTCGGAAGTGCTGGAAGTCACCGGGACACTGTAAGGCAGCGGCCGCCCGGCACTCAAATCCCTGGTGGCGGGCGCGACGAACCCGGAACCCGGGTTCACCACGACGGTGCGCCGGCCCGTCCTGGTTCAGCGCGAGAGCAGGCCCCAGTCCTCAAGGCCCTCGTACAGCGGAACCTCGAGCGCGAGCGCGGAGACGCGAGCGCGCAGCGCGGCGGTATCGGCGGCCTTGCCCTGCGCGAGGGCGGTGCCGATGATATCGGCGACCTCGGTGAACTCCTTCTCACCGAAGCCGCGGCTGGCGAGCGCGGCGGTGCCGATGCGCAGACCCGACGTGACCATCGGCGGGCGCGGGTCGAACGGCACGGCGTTGCGGTTGACGGTGATGCCGACCTCGTGCAGGAGGTCCTCGGCCTGCTGGCCGTCGAGGTCGCTGTTGCGCAGGTCGACGAGCACGAGGTGGACGTCGGTGCCGCCGGTGAGCACGGTGACGCCGGCGTCGGCGACGTCCTTGCCGTTCAGGCGCTCGGCGAGGATCTTGGCACCGTCGAGCGTGCGCTGCTGCTTCTCGCGGAACTCGTCCGTGCCCGCGACCTTGAGCGCGACGGCCTTGGCTGCGATCACGTGCATGAGCGGGCCGCCCTGCTGACCGGGGAAGACGGCGGAGTTGAGCTTCTTGGCCCACTCCTGCTTCGCCAGGATGATGCCCGACCGGGGGCCGCCGAGGGTCTTGTGCACAGTGCTCGACACGACGTCGGCGTGCGGGACCGGGCTCGGGTGCAGGCCCGCGGCGACGAGGCCGGCGAAGTGCGCCATGTCGACCCAGAGGTGGGCGCCCACCTCGTCGGCGATGGACCGGAACGCGGCGAAATCGAGGTGCCGCGGGTACGCGGACCAGCCGGCGACGATGACCTTCGGCTTGGAATCGAGGGCGATCTTGCGCACCTCGTCCATGTCGACCCGGTGGTCCTCCTTGGACACCCCGTAGAAGACGTTCTCGTAGAGCTTGCCCGAGAAGTTCAGGCGCATGCCGTGCGTGAGGTGGCCACCGTGCGCCAGGTCCAGGCCCATCAGGGTCTCGCCGGGCTCCATGAGCGCCTGCAGGACCGCCGCATTGGCCTGCGCGCCGGCGTGCGGCTGGACATTGGCGAACTCGGCGCCGAACAGCTCCTTCGCGCGGCTGCGCGCCAGATCCTCGACCACGTCGACGTACTCGCAGCCGCCGTAGTAGCGGCGGCCCGGGTAGCCCTCGGCGTACTTGTTGGTGAGCACCGAGCCCTGGGCCTGCAGCACGGCACGCGGCACGAAGTTCTCCGAGGCGATCATCTCCAGCGTGTCCCGCTGGCGCGCCAGCTCGCCGTTCATGGCGGCCGCGACCTCGGGATCGAGTTCGGCGAGGGACGCGGTGTTCACGCTGTTGTCGCTCATGCGCTCATCCTAAGCGGCGAGCTCACGACGCAGCGCAGACGGGGTGAGCGGCTCGTCGAGCAGGCGTCCGAACCGGTCCAGCCGGGCGGGCCGGGACTCGGCGCGGTCGAGCCACTGCCCCAGCAGCCGGTATCCCTCGACGTAGGTCGAGATGTACGCGCGCCACAGCGGCGAGCCGACGAACCGCAGCGACTGCCGGGCGCTGCGCTCGGCGATCAGGCCCCAGCGCTGCAGGTACGCCGCCACGTCGTCCTCGCTCGCGCCGCGATCGTGTAGCAGCAGGGCCGCGTCCTGCCGCACGCCGAGCAGGCCCGACGATGCCGCCGCGATGCGCTCGGCGAGTTCCCCGTCGAACGCGAGGCCGAGGTCGGCGTAGATCTCCTGCGCCCAGCGGCCCCAGCCGGGCCGATCGCGGCGCCCAGCGCGTGGTCCGCCAGTCCCTCCGCCATGAGGCACTGCGGCGTGTTGACCAGGAAGACGGTCTGTTCGGGCTGCTGCTCGCCACGAACCAGGAGCTGTTCCTTGCGACAGTGCTCGGTGTGGTGCCCGGGGTACGCCTCGTGCGCGATGAGGTGCGGCAGCGACGAGAGGTACTGCGGCAGGTCGCCGTTGACCGCGACCCGCGATCGGTAGTCGCCGACGTAGTAGTTGAAGCCCGACCAGGGCTTGTCGTGCTCGATCTCGAACGCCACGGTCTCCGCCTCGGGCAGCGGATACCGCTCGCGCACGACGTCGCGCAGCGCACCGGCCAGGGCGTCGACCACCTCCGGGACACGCTCGGCCGGCACCGCGAACCGCTCGCGCTGGGCCTGCATGCGCGGCTGCAACGGCCCCGTCCCCGGCAGTAGTTCGTCCAGCCGGGCGTGGGCCACGTCGTACTCGGCCCGATCGCCCATCGCGATGTCCACGTCGAAGTACGCCTTGACCTCGTCGACGAAGCCGATCGGCGCACCGTCGAACTTGCGCGCCGAGCACTCGAGGGCCGCGACGTGACCGGCCAGGAACTCGCGCCGCTGCGGGCTCAGCGCCGCATCGGCCGCCACGTCGCGCGCCAGCTCACGCGCCTGCGCGGCGAGCCGGGCCGGTTCGGGGGCGTCCTCCGCCTCCACCGCCCGACGGTGCCCCGGGTCACCGAAGTACGCGTCCACGAATCCGGATTCGATGCGGTCGAAGCGCAGGCCCAGGCGCAGGTAGCGGTCGGTGACGCTCAGTTCGGTCATGCGTGCCAGACTAGGGACATGTCAGCCCCGGCGCGGTGCGGAGTGTGCGCGTGAGCGAACCGAGCCCGTACATCGAGCTCGACCGCGCGCAGTGGCGCGAGCTCCGGCAGTCGACACCACTCTCGCTGACCGAGGAGGACCTGTCCTCGCTGCGCGGCCTCGGCGAGCAGATCGACCTGGCCGAGGTGGCCGAGGTCTACCTCCCCGTCTCGCGACTGATCCACCTGCAGGTGGCCGCGCGGCAGCGGCTCTACGCCGCGACCGCGACGTTCCTCGGCGAGCAGCGGCACGATGCGCAGGTGCCGTTCGTCATCGGCGTCGCCGGTTCGGTCGCGGTCGGCAAGTCGACGACCGCGCGTGTGCTGCAGGCCCTGCTGGCGCGGTGGGACTCGCATCCGCGGGTGGACCTGGTGACCACCGACGGGTTCCTGCACCCGACGGCCGAGCTGGAGCGGCGCGGCATCATGCACCGCAAGGGATTCCCCGAGTCGTACGACCGGCGGGCGCTGCTGCGCTTCGTGACCGCGGTGAAGTCGGGCGCCGAGGACGCGACCGCGCCGATGTACTCGCACCAGCTCTACGACATCGTGCCCGGGGAGTTCATCCACGTGCGCCGGCCCGACATCCTCATCGTCGAGGGGCTCAACGTGCTGCAGACGGGGCCGCGCCTGATGGTCTCGGACCTGTTCGACTTCTCCGTGTACGTGGACGCGCGGATCGAGGACATCGAGCGCTGGTACGTCGACCGGTTCCTCTCGATGCGGACCACCTCGTTCGCGGACCCCTTGTCGCACTTCCACCACTACGCAGGCCTCTCCGACACCGAGGCCCGCGATCGCGCCGAGGGCATCTGGGCCGGCATCAACCGCCCGAACCTGGTGCAGAACATCCTGCCCACCCGCCCCCGCGCGACGCTGGTGCTGCGCAAGGACTCCGACCACTCCATCAACCGCGTGCGGCTGCGCAAGCTCTGACGGAGCGGGGCGGACCGTCGGGACCGCGCGGCGCTCAGGCCCCGAACCGACGGTGCCGAGCGGCGTAGTCGCGCAGCGCGCGCAGGAAGTCGACGCGCCGGAACTCGGGCCAGTAGGCCTCGGTGAACCAGATCTCGCTGTACGCGCTCTGCCACAGCAGGAACCCGGAGAGTCGCTGCTCCCCCGACGTGCGGATCACCAGGTCGGGGTCGGGCTGACCTTTGGTGTAGAGGTGCTGATCGATCCCCTCGACGGTGACCGCGTCCACCAGTTCCCGCCCGGACAGTCCCTCGTCCAGACGATCGCGCAGGAGCGACTGCACCGCGTCCACGATCTCCTTGCGCCCGCCGTAACCGACCGCCACGTTCACGTGGGTGCCGGTGCGCCCCTCGGTGCCCTCGGCGGCCGCCGTGAGGCGCCGGGCCGCGTCGGCCGGCAGCAGGTCCATCGCGCCCACGATCTTCACGGACCAGTTCTTGTCCGGCCCGGAGATCTCCTCGACGACGTCCGTGATGATCTCCAGCAGCGCCGACAGTTCGTCGGGATCGCGCCGCAGGTTCTCCGTGGACAGCAGATAGATCGTGGCGAGCTCGACGCCCGCCTCGTCGCACCACTCCAGCATCTCCGCGATCTTCTTCGCGCCCATGCGGTAGCCGTGGCTCACGTCCGTGAACCCCGCCGCGCGGGCCCACCGCCGGTTGCCGTCGCAGAGCACCGCGACGTGCCGCGGACGCTGCGCGCCGTTGCGGTACGCCGCCGTGAGCTCGCCGACCAGCCTGCGCTCGTACAACGCGTACGCGGGTCCGACGAGCTTGCGGGCCTGCCCGGTGGGCAGGGAGACGGGCAGTTTGGGGACACTCACCACGCTGGCAACACTACGCCGCGGGTCCTGTGGGACTGCTGAGGTTCAGCCGTGCGCCGCGTAGATCGCCTCGGCCAGCTCCGTGCGCAGGGCCTGGAATTCGGGCGTTGCGGTCACCGCGGGATCCCGCACGACATCGGGACCGTCGCCCGGCAGCTCGACCTTCCGGTCGATCACCACGCGGCCGGGGCGGGCGCTCATCACCAGGACGCGGGTGCTGAGGAAGACGGCCTCCTCCACGGCGTGGGTGATGAAGACGATGGTCTTGCCCGCCTCCCGCCAGATCTTCAGCAGGTCCACCTGCAACCGCTCGCGGGTCAGCGCGTCGAGCGCGCCGTACGGCTCGTCCATGAGCACGATCGCGGGATCGTTGACCAGCACCCGCGCGATCTGCGCCCGCTGTTGCATGCCGCCGGACAGCTCGTACGGCCGCTTGTCGCCGAAGTCGCCGAGGCCGACGAGATCGAGCAGCTTCTGCGCCCGCTCGCGCCGCTCGGCCTTACCGACGCCCGAGACCTTGGGCCCGAACTCGACGTTGCCGCGCACCGTCAGCCAGGGGTACAGGGTGGGGGCCTGGAAGACCACGCCCCGGTCGGCCGACGGTGCCGTCACCCTCGCCCCGCCCACCTCGACGACGCCCTCGGTGGGCTCCTCGAAGCCGGCGACGAGCCGCAGCAGGGTGGTCTTACCGCACCCCGACGGCCCGACGATGGACACGAACTCGCCCGGCTCGATGGTGAGGTCGGTGGGCTGCAGGGCGATGGTCTGCCCGCTCGCCGTGTCGTAGGTCTTGCCGACGCCCGTCAGCTCGACGCGTTCCGTGCCGGTCATTTCGTGCCTCCCGGGGTTCCCGCGGAGAAGACCCCGTCGGTGTAGTGCTGCGCCGGCCCGACGCCCTGGACCTGCCCCTGCTGGAGCAGGAACTCGGCGGTCCGCCGGATGTCGGCGCCCAGCTGTCCGCCCAGGTACTCGGGGCCCGCCTGGGTCTTCGCGTCGAAGTAGGCGTACCCCTTTATCTGCGTGAGGATCTGCTCGAGCGGCACACCCAGCTGGCCGGCGATGTGCTCGGCGGCCTTGTTCGGATCGGTGTTGATGAGATTCGCCGCCCAGCCCTGCACCGCGGTCCAGACCCTGAGGAACGCCGGGTTGTCCCGCACGAAATCGGCCCGCGCGCCCTCGAGATCGTAGGTGGGCGCGCCCTGCTCGGCGACCTGCGCGCTGTCGGTGAGCACGGTGCCCTTCAGCTGGCTGAGTGTGGGTTCCCAGATGTACGTGGCGTCGATCTGGCCGCCGCCCCAGGCGCCGCGGATCGCGTCCGGGGCCAGGTTGATCACCTGCGCGTCGGTGACGCCGGCCTTGGCGAGCGCGGTGAGCAGGCTGTAGTGCGCGGTCGACGCGAACGGCACGGCGATGCGCTTGTCCTTGAGATCGGCGACCGTCTTGATGGACGGGTCCTTCGCGACCAGCGATTCGGCGGCGCCGATCCGGTCCTGGATCCAGATCACCTTCATGTCGATGTTCAGCGGCGCGCTCAGGGCCTTCGCGGCGGGTGCGCTGCCGAGCAGGCCCACGTCGAGGCTGTTCGCCCCGAACGCCTGGATCACGTCGCCCCCTGAGGCGAACTTGCTCCAGACCACGTTCACGTTCGGCAGGCAGGTCCCCAGCAGGCCCGTGTCCTTGACGACCAGGTCCCCGTTGGGGATCTCCTGCCAGCCGATCCGGACGGTGCCGCGCACCGTCGGATCCGGTTCGACAGGGCACGGCGTGCTCCCGCCGATCGAGCGGGACTGTTCGGCCCTGCCGGACTCGACGATGCACCCGGACAGGGTGAGGCCGACGGTGACCAGCGCTGCGGCCTTGAGCGCGAGGCGGGCGCGGTTCATGCCTTTCCCTTCCACGGGACGGCCAGCAGGCCGACCCACTTGATGAGCGAATCGAGCAGCAGCGCGGTGATGCCGATGACCACGATGCAGGCGATCGTCAGCGGCGTGTTGAGCTGCTGGCCGGCGAGGTAGGCGAGGCCGCCGATGCCGGGGATGCCGTTGTTGAGCTCGGCCGCGACTACCGTGGTCCAGGCGAACCCGACGGCGATGCGGATGCCGTTGATGACCTCCGGCAGCGTGGCCGGGACGATCACGCCGCGGATGGTCTGCAGCCGATTCGCGCCGAGCGCGCGGGCGGCGTTGATCTGGTCGACGCTGACGCCCTGCACGCCGTTGACGGTGGAGATGGCGATCGCCGGGAACGCTGCGAGGAACAGCAGCCAGATCTTCGACGTGTCCCCGATGCCGAACCACACGATGAGCAGCCCGATGTAGCCGAGCGGCGGCAGCGCGCGCAGGAAGTTCAGGTATGGCTCGATGATCGTGTTGATCGTCTTCGACGTGCCCATCGCGAAACCGAGCAGCGGGCCGATGACGATCGCGGCGCCGACGCCCGCGAAGATCCGCTGCAGGCTGGCGACGAGGTGCTCCCAGAGGAAGTAGTTCTGCTCGCCGAGCACCTCGCGCGGCACGCCGGGCGCCACCTGGTGCCAGGTGCTCGCGCGCACCGCGGCGTCCCAGACCGCCCTCGGCGTGGGGAGGAACTTCTCGTCGATCAGGTGCAGGCCGCTCACGAGCCACCACACCGCCACGAACGCGATGAGGGCGATCAGGCGCACCAGCCACGCCCGCACCACCTCGGGCAGCGGCTCGATCACCGCGTTCTTGACCCGCAGCAGCGGGGTTCTCCGGCCATGGAGTCCTCTCCGGCACCCGGTCGGGCACACGAACAGGAAACTCTGTCAGGCGGCGCGGTGCAGCGGAACCGTTCGAATCCCGGTGATCGTTAGGTGCGCCGGTGCACGTTGCGCGCGGCGACCTGATCTCGCGGCATGATGTGGATCTGGTCGATGTTCACGTGCGGCGGGCGGGTGACCGCCCAGGTCACGGCGTCGGCGACGTCGTCGGCGGTGAGGTTGTCGACGCCCTCGTAGATCTTGTCGGCCGCTTCCCTGTCGCCGCCGAGCCGGACCACCGAGAACTCGGTCTCCACCAGACCCGGGTCGATCTCTATGACGCGGATCGGCTCGCCCTTCAGCTCGAGGCGGAGCACGCGGGTCACGGCGCGGGCGCCGAACTTCGCGGCGTTGTATCCGGCGCCGGTCTCGTACGCCTCGAACGAGGCGACGGAGCCGATGGTCACGACGGTGGCGGCCGGGGACGCCCGCAGCTTGGGCAGGAGCGCCTGCGTGACCCGCAGGATCGACAGCACGTTGATGTCGTACATGCGCGACCAGTCCGCCTCGTCGGCGGTCTCGAAGCGGTCGACGCCCAGCGCGCCGCCGGCGTTGTTCACCAGCACGTCGACCTTGTCGATCGCGTCGGTGAACGCCTTCACCGAGTCGACGTCGGAGACGTCGAGCGGCAGTGCGGTGACGATCCGCTCGGGATGCTGGGCCTGAAGGTCGGCCTTCAGGGCCTCCAGCCGATCCACGCGGCGGGCCCCGATCACCACCTCGAAGCCCGCACGCACCAGGTGCCGGGCGGTGGCCGCCCCGATCCCGCTGCTCGCTCCGGTGACGACGGCGACTTCAGCCATGTGTGTTCTCCATTCCCACGTCGATGCGGTGATGTTCCAGATCGTGCAGGGCGTACACCGCGAACGACTCGATGGTGAACGCGGAGCCATTGGACCGCAACCCGGTTCGTCCCCAGTCGCCGTCCTCGACGATGCTGTACGCCTGCGCGAAGGTCAGCGCGGCGTCCGCGAGTTCCTGGGCGACCACCTCCGGATCCTGTGCACCGTAGTCGTTCTCGATCGCGGCCGCGTCCTGGTCCCAGTTGGCGAACGCGGCGCCGTCGCGGGTGAGCATCAGCTGCAACCGCTCGCGCATGATCAGGTGCACATCGCGCACGTGGCAGCCGTATTCGAGGACCGACCAGGTGTTCTCGTCCGGGCGCACCGCCGCGTCGGGCCGGGCCAGCGCGGTGTCCCAGCCCGACGCCGATCGCGCGATGCGGTCGGCGACGTCCGTGCGGCGCACCGTCGACGGGTCGAATCCGCAGGCCGGGCACGGCCGCTCGATGACCCAGGTCCAATCCTTGGTGTCCGGTGTGATCGCCACGCCCACGAATCTACTGCGAGCCGCGCCGCTCACGATTCCGGGTTGAGCGTGTTCACACCTGCGCCGGCCGGCGCACGTGTACCCCGGCAGAACCCGAAATCCTGAACCGCGTCGACCGTTCCGGCACCCGCCTCAGCGCAGCGCGACGGCGAGGTCGTGCAGCACGGAGTCGGTGGTGCCGAAGTCCATGCACTTGTCGGTGACGGACTGGCCGTACACCAGCGGGCCGGGGCCGGGCTGCTGCGCGCCGGCGACGAGGAACGACTCGAGCATCACGCCGGAGATCCCCTTCTCCCCGCCGCGAGGCGGGCCGCGATCTCCCGCGCGACCTCGGCCTGCCGGACGTGGTCCTTGCCTGAATTGGCGTGCGAGCAGTCCACCATCACCGACGGAGCCAGGCCGGCCTTCTCCAGCGCGGCCACGGCGGTGTCGACGGACGCGGAGTCGAAGTTCGGCCCGCCCCGGCCGCCGCGGAGGATGATGTGGCAGTTGTCGTTGCCGACGGTCTCCACCACGGCGGCGGCACCTTCGTCGTCGGTGCCGAAGAACACGTGCCGGGACGCGGCGGCCTGCACCCCGTCGATCGCGACGGAGACGTTGCCGTCGGTGGCGTTCTTGAAGCCGATCGGCATCGAGAGCCCGGACGCGAGCTGGCGGTGCACCTGCGACTCGGTGGTGCGGGCGCCGATCGCGCCCCAGGCCACCGTGTCGGCGATGTACTGCGGGCTGGTCGGCTCGAGGAACTCGCAGCCCACGGGCAGGCCGATCTCCAGGACGTCGAGCAGCAGCTCACGGGCGGTGCGCAGGCCGCGGGGCACGTCGTACGACTCGTCCATGCCGGGATCGTTGATCAGGCCCTTCCACCCGACGGTGGTGCGCGGCTTCTCGAAGTACACGCGCATCACGATCAGCAACTGATCGGCGAGCTCATCGGCGATCGGCTTGAGCCGCCGCGCGTAGTCGATCGCGGCGGCCGGGTCGTGCACCGAGCACGGTCCGACCACGACGAGCAGCCGATGGTCGCGTCCGGCGATCACGTCGGCGATCGCAGCCCGGTCGGCCTCGACCTGGGCGGCCAGACGGGGCGCGAGCGGCAGCTCGTCGCGCAGCTCCGCGGGCGACGGGATCGCGTGGAACGCCGAGACCCGACGATTCGATGTCGACGCCGGTGTATCGAGTTCGATGGTCATGAGAAACCTTCCTGGTGGCGGCACCAGTGGGGAACGTCCGGTGCCTATAGAAAAAGGCAGCGAGAATTCGCTGCCTTCGGCTCCGGGTTCGTGCGGTCTAGTTATCCGCGCATGCGCGCAACACCGACGGCTCCACCCGGAGCCTCGATAAAGCGCCAATACGCGTTCATACCCACGGGAGAGACGTTAGCACACCCTATGGCGCGATCTCTGTGGCGAGCGTCTCACCGTCGGTCACGGGCAGGGAGCAGACGGTGCCGCGGCACACGTACGCCGCGGCCCGCCCGTCGACGGGGCCGCGCCCCTCGAGCAGCGGGTGGGAGTCCTTCTCACCGGTCACGACGACGGCGCCGCCCGGCGCGAGCCGCCGCGCTTCGGCCACCAGGGCCGCAGCGCCGGCACCGTCGGCGACGGCGATCTGCAGCCCGGCGGCGGCCTGTTCCGCGACGGCCAGGTGGTGTCCCGCGCCGCGGGGACCTTCCGGATCAGCTCGCCCGACCGCGCCCGGGTGGCCGCGGCGAGCGCCGCGTATCGCTCACCGAGCAGCGCCTCAGCGTAGGACAGGGCCTCGGCGATCAGGCTGGCTCCGGCAGGGTCGCGCCGTCCGCGGGGTCGCGCGGGCGGGTCAGGAGCGGTTCGCCGTCCGACGGTGCGTCGTACCAACTTCCGTCCGCCGCGGTATCCGCGAAGCGGGTGATCGCGGCGTCGAGGATCGCGGCCGCAGAAGCGGCCCAATCGGATCGGTCCGATCGCTGCACGAGCGCCAGCAGGCCCGTGACGAGCGCCGCGTAGTCCTCGAGCATGCCGTCGGCCTCGCCGACGGCACCACCCAGCGAACTCCGGCGCAGCCGCTCACCGTCCCAATGGTTCTCGAGCACGAACCGGGCGACGTCCTCCGCGGCACCTACCCGGCCCGCCTCCGCGAGCGCGGTGATCGCGAGCCCGTTCCAGGCGGTGACCACCTTGTCGTCGCGGCCGGGCTGCGGCCGGGCGGCCCTCACCTCGAACAGTTTTCGCCGCACGTCCGCCAGTCGAACCGGATCGGGCTCGCCCCGCATCTGCAGCGTCGACGTGCCGTGCTCGAAGGTGCCGCGCTCCGTCACCGCGAAAACCTCGGCGGCCCAGGCACCGTCGGCCTCGCCGAGCACGTCGACGAGTTGCGCGGGTGTCCAAACGTAGGTGGCGCCCTCGACGCCGTGCCCATCGACGACGGTGTCCGCATCGAGCGAGGACGCGAGACCGCCGCCGGCGACGCCGAGGTCGCGGATCAGGAAGTCCGCGGTCTCGTCGGCCACTCGCAGCGCCAGCGGCGAGCCGGTGCGCCGGCCCAGGTGGGCGTAGAAGCGGAGCAGAAGGGCGTTGTCGTACAACATCTTCTCGAAGTGCGGCACCACCCAGTCGGCGTCCACCGCGTAGCGGGCGAAGCCGCCGCCCAACTGGTCGTACACGCCCCCGCGGGCCATCGCCTCCGCGCACCGGAAGGCCACGCCGTACGAGGCCGCGTCGCCGGTGCGCTCGTGGTGCCGCAGCAGGGCTTCGACGGTGGCCGACGGAGGGAACTTCGGCGCGCGGCCGAAGCCGCCCGACGGGTCCTCGTCGGCGCAGATCGCGCGCACCGCCCCGGCCAGGTCCTCGGTGGAGGGGGCGGCACCGTCGGGCAGGCCGGCGGAGGCCTGGCGCAGGTGCGCGACCACCTGCCCCGCAACGCGGGTGACATCCCCGCGGCGCTCGCGCCAGGTGTCCGTGATGGCCTCGAGGAGCTGTGGGAAGCTCGCCTGCCCGCCCCGCGGCTCGGGCGGGTAGTAGGTTCCGCAGTAGAAGGGTTCGCCGGACGAGGTGAGGAAGCAGGTCATGGGCCAGCCGCCCTGCCCGGTCATGGCCACGGTGGCGTTCATGTAGATCGCGTCGAGGTCGGGGCGCTCCTCGCGGTCGACCTTGATGCAGACGAAGCCGGCGTTCATCTGCGCCGCGATTGCCTCGTCCTCGAAGGACTCGTGCGCCATGACATGGCACCAGTGGCACGCGGCGTAGCCGATGGACAGCAGGATCGGCACGTCGCGCTCGGCCGCCTCCGCCAGCGCGGCCTCGCTCCACTCCTGCCAGTGCACCGGGTTGTCCGCGTGCTGGCGCAGGTAGGGGCTGGTGGACGCGCCGAGACGGTTCATGTCCCCATCCTGCCTCAGTACAGCGGCGCGGGCACCGACGCGCGTCTTGACGCGGGAATCCACCGCACCGTAGCGTCGATGTGCACGCCGTACACATCGGCGTCGCCGCCGACACGAGGGACAGCCGCATGGGCAAAGTGACGTTCAGCCTCAACGTGCCCCTGGACGGGTGCATCGACCACGAGGCCGGCATCGCCGACGACGAGACCCACGCCCTGTTCACGCGCCTGATGGACGCCAACGGCGCCATGCTGTGGGGCCGCACGACCTACGAGATGATGGCGAGCTACTGGCCGCTCGTCGCCCGCGGCGAGGTCGAGGCGCCGCCGGCGATCCGCACGTGGGCGGAGAAGCTGGAGACCAAGCCGAAGTACGTCGCCTCCACCACGCGGAGCGAGTTCCCGTGGACGAACAGCCATCACCTCACCGGCGACCTCGCCGCGGCGGTGCGGGACCTGACGAATCAGTACCCGGCAGGGGTGCTCGTCGGCAGTGAGGCGCTCGCCACCGAGCTGGACCGACTGGACCTGATCGACGAGTACCTGTTCCTCCTCCACCCCGTCATCGCCGGCCATGGCCCCACGCTGTACGCGCGGGGCTGCCCGGCCACCGGCGCGTCGAGCTGGTTTCGTCGGAGTCGCTGCGCAACGGCACCGTCGCCCTGCGCTACCGCAGGGCCGACGACGCAGCCGGGGCGCGCGGTGAAGTGCACGACGTCCATCGAGATCGCGCTGCCTCTCGAGCGCGTCGCGCTGCTGCTCTCCGACCCCGCGCACCTGCCGATGTGGCTGCGGGGCATGGAGGTCCACGAGCCGGTGAGCGGGAAGCACGGAGAACTCGGCACCGTCTCGCGCGTCGTTCTCCGGTCGGGGAAGCAGACGATGGAGCTCACCGAGACCGTCACCCGCCGCGAGCCGGCGGACCTGCAGGTGATCGCGCCCGGCACCGTCGTGCGGTTCGAGCGCGAGATCGAGGGCGCGGGCATGTGGAACGCCGCGCGCGAGCGGCTCTCGGCGGCCGGCCCGGACCGGACGCGGTGGGAGAGCGAGAACGAGTACCGCTTCCGCAATCCGCTGATGCGTCTCATGGCGCTCCTGATGCCCGGGGTCCTCCGCGAACAGCAGCTGCAGCACATGGAGGACTTCAAGGCCTTCGCCGAGCAGGGGACGGACGTCCGCGACCACGGGCCCTGATCGTCAGGTGCCCCGGTACCGGTCCGCGAGGACCTCCGCTCGAGCACGCAGGGCGGCCCGCAACTCCTCGGGGGCGAGCGCCTCAGCGGCGGTGTCGAGCTGCCAGAGGGCCCAGACCGCATGGCGCAGGTCCTCGAAGGAGACGTCGAGGCGGACCCGCCCGTCGGGCTCGGTGACCTCGGCGCGCACGGCACGCGCGTGGTTGAGCAGTTCGTCGCGCCGCGCCGCCTCGACACGGACCGCGACCGCGAGGTGGTTCTCCGCGAGGAACTGCGCGCTGCGCTCCGCCCAGATGCGGTCGAGGTCGACCTGCGCCGGGCGCTGCGCGACGTCCGCGAGCACCTCGGCCACGAGCATCCGCGACAACCGGTAAGTGCGGTCGGCGCCTGCCTTCGCAGCGAGCAGGTACGTGCGGTCGCGCACAGTGACGAGGCCGATCGGGTCGACGGTGTGCCACCGCGGCTCCTTCTCCGGCGCGGCGTACTCGAACCGGAGCACCCGCCCCGCGAGCACGGCGCGGCGGACCTCACCCATCACCTGCGGATCGACGGCCTCGGCGCCGGTCCGCCGGGACAGCAGGTCGATCTCGGGCTCGACCAGGAACCGCGCGGCGGCCCGGTCCAGGTTCACTCGGTTCCCCTCGGGCAGAGCGTCGACGACCTTGCGCATGGCGGAGGCGAGGGCGGCGCTGAGGCCGAAGACCTTCCGGCCGGGGCCCGATCCGGCGGTGAGCAGCGCGAGGGCCTCGTCGTGGCTCAGGCCCGTCAGCTCGGTGCGGAAGCCCGGAAGGAGGGAGTAGCCGCCGCGCCGGCCGCGGTCGGCGTAGACGGGGACGCCCGCGGTCGAGAGCGCGTCGATGTCGCGCTGCACCGTGCGCGGCGACACCTCCAACTCCGCGGCCAGCTCGTCGGCCGTCATCCGACCGCGCCGGCGCAGGAGGAGCACCAGCGAGACCAGCCGATCGGCGCGCATGTGTCGATTGTCGCCGAAAATCACGACATAGGGTGACGTGATTCGCTGCGAGCCTGGTCATGCGGGTGTCGACAGGTGGTCACGGGACCACCGGACGCCCGCTCGACGAACGGAGACGACGATGGAACGCACCGCAGTGAACCCAGTGACCTGGTCCCAGGAGCTCGGCTTCAACCAGGGCGAACTGGTCACCGGGCACACCCGGACCCTGTACGTGTCCGGGCAGACCGCGACGGGCACCGACGGCCGGCCGGAGCACGACGGCGACGTCGCGGCCCAGCTCGCGCTCGCTGTCGACAACCTCGAGGCCGTGCTCGACGCGGCGGGGATGTCGCTGGCGAATCTCGTCCGTCTGAATGTCTACACCACGGACGTGGACGAGCTGTTCCCGCACTACGGCGTCCTCGCAGCGCGGCTCGGCGCCGCAGGCGTCGCCCCCACCACCACGATGCTCGGCGTGACCCGGCTGGCGATTCCGGGCCAGAAGGTCGAGCTGGAGGGCACCGCCGTCGGCTAGCCCGACGGGGTGCCGCCCGCGCCGGGGCCGATCGGGTTGGGGCGGCCAGTCTGGGCCCGCCCCGCCTCGGTGCCCGAATGCGCGCTGCGTTTCGGACCGCGCGGTCAAGACCGCCCCGTACGCGCGGGTCAGAACCCCTACTGGCGCATCGAGCAGGCGCCGTTCGTGATGTTCACTCGGGGCGCGTCAGCACAGCCAGGAAGTCGTGATTGACGAAGAGCAGTTCGCGTCCTGACTTGACGTCGCTCAGGAGCCCGGCTTCGACGAGCGCGTGCAGCCACGTCGATGCTGTCTGACGCGAAACCCCGCACCTCTCAACAACACTGTTGATCCGGCAATACGGCTGCTCGAACAGAAGTGACAGGAACTGCGCATCCTTGAACAGGTCCACGCAAAGCGTTAAGGTTTCACGATTATTTTAACATATCAACGGGATCCGTCAGGAGAATCGACATGTCGGGCTAGCCCGCCAGCTTGTGGACCGTCGCGCTCCCGACCGTCGTCGCGGTGAGTTTCTTCTCCACCCAGCCCTGGATCTCGGACGTCCCGCCGCGCGGTCCGAAGCCGCCGAAGGCAACGTAGTACGCGATCTTCCCGTCCTCGACGCACTGCTGGAACTGCGCGAGGGTCTGCGCGGGATCGGAGCCGCTGATCGAGAGGTTCCAGCGGTACAGCAGCGCCGGGCCGGCGAGCAGTACGGTCACGGCGCAGCGCCGTGCGGCCATGACTTCACGGACGCCACCCTCGCGGGCGGAACTGGGTGGGCCCGGCCGTGGGCCTGGGAGGTCGCTGTGAGGTCCTACCGGGGCCCGTCGCCCCCGGGCCGATCGCCCCGGGCACCGTCGGCCTCGCCCGACGGTGCGCCGCCCGGCCGCAGCGCCGGGTCGATCCCGTCGCGGTCGGTGCCGCCGGCCTCGTCACCCTCGCCGGGCGCCTCGTCGTCGAAGGACTCGGGGAGGTTCTTGACGTGCTTGTTCATCGAACGGATCAGGAAGAAGGTCACGGCAAGAAGCGCGACGATCACGGCGAGGCCGAGCGGGCCCGACTTGCCGAACTCGGGCCCCTTGGGCTTCTGCGGGTCCTGCGCCAGGATCGCGACATCGGTGGCGAGCTGCAGTAGTGGTCCCATCACTTCTCGATCCCGCTGAACAGGTCCTTCTCGGGCATCCTGCTGCTCACCGTGGTCTTCGCCAGCTCGTACTCCTCGGTGGGCCACAGCCGCTGCTGCCACTCCATCGGGACCACGAAGAACGGGCCGTTCGGGTCGATCTGGGTGGCGTGGGCGCGCAGCGCATCGTCGCGCACCGGGAAGTACTCGCCGCACTCGACCTGCGTGGTCACGCGGGCCATCATGTCGTTCTTCTCGTCCTTCCAGCGCGCGAGCCACTCGGTGTACGGGTTCTCCAGGCCGTTCTTCTCGAACTCGTCCGCGAACGACTGGAACTTGCCGCGCAGGAAGCCGTGGCTGTAATAGACCTTGGAGATCTGCCAGGGCTCGCCCGCGTCGGGGAACCGCTCCGGGTCCGCCGCCGCCTCGTACGCCGCCATCGAGACGGTGTGGGTCATGATGTGGTCCGGGTGCGGGTAGCCGCCGTTCTCGTCGTACGTGATCATCACGTGCGGGCGGAACTCGCGGATCAGGCGCACCAGCGTCTCCGTGGGGCCCTCGACGGGCTCCAGCGCGAAGCAGCCCTCCGGGAGCGGGGGCAGCGGGTCACCCTCGGGCAGGCCCGAGTCCACGTAGCCGAGCCAGCGGTGCTCCACCCCGAGGATCGCTGCGGCCTTGGCCATCTCCTCGCGGCGCACCTCGGGCAGGCGGTCCTTCACCCCGGCGACGTCCATCGCAGGATTGAGGATGTCGCCCCGCTCGCCACCGGTGAACGTCGCCACCAGCACGTCGTTCCCCTCGGCCGCGTATCGCGCCATGGTGGCGGCGCCCTTGCTCGACTCGTCGTCCGGGTGCGCGTGGACGGCGAGTAGGCGGTATCCGGTCATGGGGTCCAGTGTCCACGATCAGCCGACGGGCCGCCGAATCGGGTGTGCTTCCATGGAGCCATGTCGACCGCCCCCGCCCGCCCGTCCGATCGCTATCCCGACGAGCGCGATCCCGCCCGGATGCGGCGCATCGGGATCATCGGGCTCGTCGTGGTCGTGGTTCTCGGCGTGGGTCTGGCGTGGCTCGGGTTCCAGAAGTTCTCCCGCCAGCCGGTCACCGGCACCGTCGCGGGCTACCAGGTGGTCTCGGATTCCACGGTGGAGGTGCAGGTCACCGTCACCCGGACCGACCCGTCCACGCCGGTCAGCTGCATCGTCTACGCCAAGGACAAGGCCGCCAACGAGATCGGCCGCCGCGAGTTCTACGTGGCGCCCTCCGCGGACCCCGTCGTCGTGGTCACCAGCGAGGTCCGCACCACCGAGCCGCCCGCCGTGGGCGACGTGTTCGGTTGCGGAACCGACGTGCCCGCGTATCTTGACCGTGCGTGAGCACTGACAACTCCCCCACCCCGAAGTCTGGGCGGCCGGCCCGCGTCCGCGCGCGGCCGGCGTTCGCCACCGTTTCCCAGCGCCTCCGCCGGCCACGCGACCACTCCCGCCCGAAGCCGGCCTTCGCGACCGTCTCGTCCCCCTACTTCCCCCCGATCGTCGGCCTGTTCGTGGGCGTGATGATCATCAGCAACATCACCGGCACCAAGGCCGTGCTGTTCGCGCCGTCGCTGCACGTCGAGATCCTCGGCCTGCAGATCGACGGCATCGCCACCGACGGCGCCTTCTACCTCTTCCCCCTCGCCTACGTCCTCGGCGACGTCATCTCCGAGGTCTACGGTTTCCGCGCCATGCGCCGCGTGATCGTCACCGGGTTCGCGATCCTCGCGCTGGCGGCGCTGTGCTTCTGGATCACCACGACGCTGCCGGCCGCGCCCGGCTGGCCCAACGACGAGGCCTTCCGCACCGTCGCCGGCGTCGTCCCCCGCTTCCTCATCGCCGGCCTCGCGGGCTACCTCGTGGGCGAGTTCATGAACTCCTGGGTCCTGGTGCGGATGAAGGCCTGGACGGGCGAGAAGCACCTGTGGTCCCGCCTGTTGGGCTCCACCGTGGTCGGCGAGTTCTTCGACACCCTGGTCTTCTGCTCGATCGCCGCCCCCGCGCTCGGTTTCACCAGCCCCGGCCAGTTCCTCAACTACCTGATCCTCGGGTTCGTATGGAAGACGCTGGTCGAGATCGTGATCATGCCGCTGAGCTACGCGCTGTGCGCCTTCCTCAAGCGGCGCGAACCCACGTATCAGGCCGCGCTGCTCGCGATGTGAGCCGAACCATGATGGGTGGATCCGTGCTAGGATACGCGGATACACGGTTCCGCGTTGGGGCCGTGTATTGCTGCATTTCGGGCCCCGGCACCGTCCGGGGCCGGCCCGGTTGCGGGGCGTCTACGCCGTGGCGGGCCCTGCCGACAACGACGAAGGATGGATGACATGACGGACACTCAGGTGACGTGGCTGACCCCCGAGTCGCACGAGCGCCTCAAGAACGAGTTGGACGCGTTGATCGCCAACCGACCCGTCATCGCCGCCGAGATCAACGAGCGTCGCGAAGAGGGCGATCTCAAGGAGAACGGCGGTTACCACGCCGCGCGCGAGGAGCAGGGCCAGCAGGAGGCGCGCATCCGCCAGCTGCAGGAGCTGCTGAACAACGCGAAGGTCGGCGAGGCCCCCACGCAGTCCGGTGTGGCACTGCCCGGCTCGGTCGTGAAGGTGTATTACGACGGCGACGAGTCGGACACCGAGACCTTCCTCATCGCCACCCGCGAGGAGGGCGCGCAGGACGGCGGCCTCGAGGTCTACTCCCCCAGCTCCCCGCTGGGCGCGGCGCTGATCGACGCGAAGATCGGCGAGTCGCGCGAGTACACGATCCCCAGCGGTGCGGTCGTCAAGGTCACGCTGGTCAGCGCGGAGCCCTACCACTCGTAGCCTCCGCTGCACCCACGTACGAAGCGGGCCGCCCCTCGAATGGGGCGGCCCGCTTCGCGTCGGTCGGGTTCGCGCCGGTGCAGCGCCCCGCCGGCGGTGGCTATCCTGCGCGGGTGCGGAGCAGCTGGCTGACGGTGACGAAGGCGTACCCCTTGTCCGACAGCGCGGCCATCGCGCGCTCGAGCGCCTGCGCCGACGCCACGAAGGTGTCGTGCAGCATCACGATCTGGCCGGGCTGCATCCCCATCAGCACCTGCGTCAGGCCGTCGGGATCGCCCTGGTAGTTGTAGTCGCGGGTGTCCAGGTCCCACAGGATCTGGGTCAGGCCGAGCCGCTTGCCCGCCTCCACCACCGACGGTGACGTGTGGCCACCCATCGGCCGGAACAGCGTCGGCGCGGAGCCGACCGAGCTGCGGATCGCATCGTTGGTCTGCTGCAGCTGCGCGGTCCCGTCCGCCTCGGACAGCGTGGTCATATCGGGCTGGGTCCAGGTCCCGTTCGCGACCTCGTTGCCCGTGCCGGCGATCGCGGTCATGATGTCGGGGTTGAGGCTCACCTGCGCTCCCGTCACGAAGAACGTGCCCTTGCCGCCGTGCGCTTCGAGGGTCTGCAGGAACTGCCTGGTCACCGGCCCGGGACCGCCCGAGAACGTGAGGGCCACGCACTTACTCTTCGCGCAGTCGACGGTGCCGTCCGCGAGGTACACGGGCTTCGCCACCGGCTTCGCCTCGGTGCTCGGCGGGGCCGGGGTGGTCGGGCACCGTCGCCCTGGCCCGACGGTGCGCCGCTCCCCCTGTTCGCGTTGTTCGCAGAGTCCGGCTTGGCGCCGCGGCCTGCGCGGTGGGCACGGGCGCGGGCGCCTGCGGCTTCGACGCCGCGGCAGGCGGCGGGACGACGACGGTCATGGTGGCGGGAGCCGGCGGGGCGGGCGCAACGGTCGTCTGCCCGGGCGGCAGCGCCCCCGGGTTGACGCCGGACCCGGGCGCGGCGGAGGCGCCCGACGGCGCCGACGACGGGAGCGGGTCGAACGTGAGGCTCGACCCGGCGCGGTTCGTGTCGGTGCCGGTCACGCCACAGCCGACGGCGACGGCAGCGGCGATCACCAGCGCGCTCCCCGCCACCGCGTAGTTGCGGACCTTTCGGCTCTGATTGGGCCTCAAGAACTCTCTCCAGCCACTTGCGTCATCTTCTACAACAGACGCCACATTAGTCCCAACAATCCCAAATCGAAAGTCGGGCGAGTGGAAGGTGACCGAGTCGTTACTCCAGCCCGGCGCGATTGCACGCACGCACGCGGGCGCACGTGGGCGCACACAAGGCGGGGATGGCCGCGTCCCGGACGAGCGCCGCGGGCGCGGCGATGTCGTCCCCCGCGCCGCACCGATCCGCGGGTCCGGCGTTCGCTCCCCGATCGAACGCCGGACGTAGGTGAGGGGGCCGAACGTCCCCCGCGCGACGCCGAATCCCCCATTCGACGCCACGTGTTCGCCACCGGGTCCGGAGTCGACCCGGGGCGCCCGCGCTCCGGCGGGTCAGCCGAACGCGTTCTCCAGGTCGGCGATCAGGTCGCCGATGTCCTCGATGCCCACCGACAGGCGGACCAGGTCCTCGGGGACCTCGAGCTGCGAGCCGGCGGTGGAGGCGTGGGTCATCGCGGCCGGGTGCTCGATGAGCGACTCGATGCCGCCCAAAGACTCCGCGAGGGTGAAGATCTCGGTCCGGGCGCAGAAGCGCTGCGCAGCCTCGCGGCCGCCGGCGAGGCGCACGGAGATCATGCCGCCGAAGCGCTTCATCTGCTTCGCGGCCACCGCGTGGTTCGGGTGGTCCTCGAGGCCCGGGTACAGCACCGTCGACACCTCGGGGCGGCCGGCGAGGAACTCGACGATCCGCTCCGCGTTGTCGCAGTGCCGGTCCATCCGCACGCCGAGGGTCTTGATGCCGCGCAGCGCGAGGTACACGTCGAACGGGCCGGGGACCGCGCCCGCGCCGTTCTGCAGGAACGCGAAGTCAGTGTCCAGCTGCTCGTCGTTCGTGATCAGCGCCCCGCCGACGGTGTCCGAATGCCCACCCAGGTACTTGGTCACGGAGTGCAGCACCACGTCGGCGCCGAGAGTGAGCGGTGTCTGCAGGTAGGGGCTGGCGAAGGTGTTGTCCACCACCAGCTTCGCGCCGCCGGCGTGCGCCACCTCGGCGAGCGCCTCGATGTCGCCGATGTTGAGCAGCGGGTTGGTCGGGGTCTCGATCCATACCAGCTTGGTGTTGGGGCGGAGGGCGGCGCGGACGGCGTCGACGTCGTTGACGGCGGCCGGCGTGTGCTCGATCCCCCACTGCGCGAACACCTTGTCGATGAGGCGGAAGGTGCCGCCGTAGGCGTCGTCGGGGATCACGAGGTGATCGCCCGGGCGCAGGGTGGCGCGCAGCAGGGTGTCGGTGGCGGCCATGCCGGAGGCGAAGCCGCGGCCGAACGTGCCGTCCTCGATCGCGGCGAGGTTGGCCTCGTACGCGCGCCGGGTCGGGTTGCCGGTGCGGGCGTACTCGAAGCCGCCGCGCATGCCGCCGACGCCGTCCTGCGCGAAGGTGGAGCTGGCGTAGATCGGCACGTTGACGGCGCCGGTCAGCGGGTCGGGCTCGTAGCCGGCGTGGATCGCGCGGGTCGAGAAACCCTGGGCGGCGTGCTTGTCGACAGCGCTCTTCTGCTCGCTCATCGTCGGAGCCTTTCTTTACTTGCCGTGGGAGAGGAAGCCCAGCACGTCGTGCCGGGTGATCACGCCGACGGGCTTGCCGTCATCGATCACCATCAGGGCGTCGGAATCGCTGAGCGCCTTGTTGGCGGCCGAGATCGGCTCGCCCGAACCGATCAGCGGGAACGCCGGCCCCATGTGCTTGCTCACCGGGTCGGCGAGCTCGGCGCGGCCCTCGAACACGGCCGAGAGCAGTTCGCGCTCGGTGACCGCGCCCGCGACCTCGCCCGCCATGATCGGCGGCTCGGCGCCCACCACCGGCATCTGCGAGACGTTGTACTCGGCGAGGATCTCGATCGCGTCGCGGATGGTCTCCGACGGGTGCGTGTGCACGAGGTCGGGCAGCTCGCCCTTCTTACCGCGCAAGATGTCGCCGACGAGGGCCTCCCGCTCGTTCGGGTCGAGCGGCGCGCGCAGGAAGCCGTAGCTGCTCATCCACTTGTCGTTGAAGATCTTCGACAGGTAGCCGCGGCCACCGTCGGGCAGGAGCACGACGACGACGGCATCCGGATCGCGCTCGGCGACGTGCAGCGCGGCGACGACCGCCATGCCGCACGAGCCGCCCACCAGCAGCCCCTCCTCGCGCGCGAGGCGCCGCGTCATCTCGAAGGAGTCTGCGTCCGAGACCGCGATGATCTCGTCGGGGACGTCGGGGTCGTACGCGGTCGGCCAGAAGTCCTCGCCCACGCCCTCGACGAGGTACGGGCGGCCCGTGCCGCCCGAGTAGACCGAGCCCTCGGGATCGGCGCCGACCACCTTGACCGCGCCGCCCGAGACCTCCTTGAGGTACCGGCCGGTGCCCGTGATGGTGCCGCCGGTGCCCACGCCCGCCACGAAGTGGGTGACCTTGCCCTCGGTGTCGCGCCAGATCTCGGGGCCGGTGGTCTCGTAGTGCGACGCCGGGCCGTTGGGGTTGGAGTACTGGTTCGGCTTCCACGCGCCGGGGATCTCGCGGGTGAGCCGGTCCGAGACGTTGTAGTACGAGTCCGGGTGCTCCGGCGGGACGGCCGTCGGGCACACGACCACCTCGGCGCCGTACGCCTTGAGCACGTTGCGCTTGTCCTCGCTGACCTTGTCCGGGCAGACGAACACGCACTTGTAACCGCGCTGCTGCGCGACGATCGCGAGCCCGACGCCCGTGTTGCCGGAGGTGGGCTCGACGATGGTGCCGCCGGGCTTCAGCTCGCCCGACGCCTCGGCGGCGTCGATCATCTTCACCGCGATCCGGTCCTTGCTGGACCCGCCGGGGTTGAGGTACTCGATCTTGGCCGCGACCAGGCCGGATCGGGCTTCACCACGGAGTTCAGTCGCACCAGTGGGGTGTCGCCGATCAACTCGCTGACGTGTCCTGCGATACGCATGCGTCCATGGTCCCAGAAGTGCCCGGTACGCCTCACGCCCGGTCCATGACCGCACGTCTAGATTGGGGTCATGGGGTACTCCCGAAGCCGGCTCACGCGCGACGCCCTGTACACCTCGGCCGCCGCGGTCGGGGGCGCTGGCGCCACCTGGGGCGCGTACGCACTCCTGACGAAACAGGCGCGCACCGCGCGCACCGTCATTCCCCACCGCACCGATAAGGCACCGTCGAAGGACGGGATCTACGCGCCCGGCCGGGCGCAGGTGGAGCGGCCCGGGCCGCACGTCTCCGCCGACGTGAGCCTCATGGTGTTCGGAGATTCGACGGCCGCCGGCCTCGGGGTCGACGATGCCGAGCACACCCCCGGCGTGCTGCTCGCGCGCGGGCTCGTGGCCGAGACCGGCCGCACCGTGCGGCTCGCGGTGAAGGCGATCGTGGGCGCCACGTCGAAGGGCTCGCGGGGCAGATCGAGGCGGCGTTCATCGCGAAGCAGGTCCCCGACGTGGCGGTCATCATCGTGGGCGCCAACGACGTGACGGCGCTCAACGGCATCGAGTCCTCCGCACGGCGGCTCGGCGCGGCGGTCGCGCAGTTGCGCGGCGCGGGCGCCGAGGTGGTCGTGGGCACCTGCCCGGACATCGGGGTGGTGCAGGCGATCCCCCAACCCCTGCGGTCGGTGATCCGGCGGTACGGGCTGCAGCTAGCGGCGCGGCAGCGGGCGCACGTGCGCGCCGCGGGCGGGCATCCGGTGCCGTTCGCCGACACCCTGACGCCCGAGTTCCTCGAGGCGCCGGAGCGGATGTTCTCGCCGGACAACTTCCACCCGTCGGCGGCGGGGTACGAGCTGGCGGCGAAACTGCTGCTGCCCGAGGTCCTCGCCGCGCTCGGCGAGTGGCACGGCCCGCTGCCCTCGCCGCCCGAGGTCTCCGAGGCCGCCGACGCGAACGGCCTGACCACCCGGCTCACCCGCGCCCTGCGGCGCGGGTGAGCGGCCCGGGACGACGAACGCCCCGCAGCCGGAGCTGCGGGGCGAACGTGTGCGTACCTACTAGTCGCTGCTGTAGAAGTAGCTCAGCAGGCGCAGGATCTCGACGTACAGCCAGACCAGGGTCACGGTCAGTCCCAGGGCCACGCCCCACGCCGCCTTCGACGGTGCACCGGCCCGGATCAGCTGGTCCGCCTGGTCGAAGTCCAGCAGGAAGCTGAACGCCGCGATCGCGATGCAGACCAAGGAGAAGATGATCGCGATCGGGCCACCGTCGCGGAGGACGCCGACGCTACCGGTGAACAGGCCGATCACCATGTTGCCCAGCGCCAGCACGAGCACGCCGATCATGGCCCCGAAGAGCATGCGGGTGAAGCGCGGGGTCACGCGGATCGCGCCGGTCTTGTAGACCACGAGCATGCCGATGAACACGCCGACGGTGCCGAGCACCGCCTGGCTGATCAGAACGCCGGCGCTGACGCCCTGGACGGTGAACGAGAACACGAACGAGATCGCACCGACGAACAGCCCCTCGAGAGCCGCGTACGACAGCACGATGGCCGGGTTGTCCTGCTTGCGGCCGAAGCTGGCGACGAGCACCAGCACCAGGCCGCCGATCGCGCCGACGATCGCGAGCGGCGCAGCCAGCCCCGGATTCGAGTCGGCGAGGAAGAAGGCGGCGATCGCGAACACGATCAGCACGCCGAGGGTGGACGCGGTCTTGGTCACCACGTCGTCGATGGTCATGGACCGCGTGCCCGCACCCTGCTGGTACGGGGCCTGCGGCGGCTGCTGGTACTGCTGGAACTGGTTGAAGCCCTGCGCAGCGCCGGCAGCGCCCATACCGAAGTTGGTCGCCTGGTTGAAGCCCTGCTGTCCGTATCCCTGCTGCTGTGGGAAGCCCGCAGGCGCGCCGGCCTGGCGGTTCTCCTTGGACAGCCCGCGGAAGATCGGGTTGCTGCTCTCGCGCACCGTTGGGTCCTTTCCTGAGGTCGTGCACCTACTAGCTATTCAACGAACGCGGAGACCCGGGAGTTCCCACTTCCGGCACGCTCTTTACGAACAGCTTAACCAAGACCGGACGGCGGCGCAGAAACGGTTACGCCGCGGGCCTGTCCAACAGAGCGTAGAGCCGTTGCCGCAGCTCGTCGCGTGGGATGACGGATTCCACCGCCGCCAGGGATGCGGCGTCATCGGCGCGCAGCACCCCGAGGAGCACGTGGGCACCGTCGATGTTCCGGTCCTTGCGGTGCGCGGCCTCCCGCAGGGCCAGCTGCAGCGTCTTCTTCGACGCGGGGTCGAAGGGGATGTGTCCCGCGCGGAACTTCTTGCGGATGGGCCGCAGGATGTCGAAGCCGAAGCGCTTCTCGATCGCGTCCGCGACGGCCCCGACGTCGATGCCGATGCCGCGCAGGGCTTCGGCGTCGCTGTCGGTGAGCACGCGGCCGGCGGCGGACGCGCGCACCACATCCGGCGTGAGGCCCACGCCGGCCAGCTCATGCTGCAGCGGACCGTCGACGGTGCCGAGCACCCCGAGCAGCAGATGGGTGGGGGTGATCCTGTCGGCGCCGTTCTCGCGCGCCTCCTCCTGAGCGAGCACGACCGCGACGCGGGCGCTCTTGGTGAACCGTTCGAACACAGCAGTCCTGTTCCCGGCTTACTTGCCGTACTTCTTGTGCACCGCTTGACGACTGACCACGAGGTGTTCCGCGATGTCCTGCCAGGACCAGCCGAGGTTCCGGGCGTTGGCCACCTGGACGGCCTCGAGTTGGTCGGCCAGCTTCCGCAGTGCGACGACGGCCCGGAGCCCCTCCGCAGGGTCCTCCGATACCGCCGATCCGACGAGAGTGGGTGGTGAGCTCACACCCGTCAATCTACGTTGACACCGTCGCGCTGTCAACACACGTTGACAGGTCCGACGGTGCGCCGCCCCACGCGTAGCCGCCTCCCCCACCGAGAGCCAACTCTCCCGCACCAGAGGCCGCATCCCCGCCCACAGCCGGCTCCCCCGGGCGACGCCTGGCCGCGTTACGCTTCAGCCCGCGCCCCCATAGCCCAATTGGCAGAGGCAGCGGACTTAAAATCCGCCAAGTGTCGGTTCGAGTCCGACTGGGGGCACCAGATATCCGCAGGTAAGCGACTTGTCGAGCTCCTTCGCTCGCCCGTTAGCCGTGCCCGTACTGCCCCCGTGCTACCCAACTAGCGCGGCACTCGCGGTAGGGCCGGAACACCCAGACCTGTCGGTGCCACGTGGGATGATCGCCTTATGACCGACAAGCGCTACCAGGTGTTCGTGAGTTCGACGTACGAGGACCTCATCGAAGAACGCAGGGAAGTGACGCAAGCCGTCCTGGAACTCGACTGCATTCCAGCTGGAATGGAGATGTTTGTTGCGTCGGATGCAGCGCAATGGGAGCTGATCAAGGAGGTCATCGAGCTTTCGGACTACTACGTGCTAATCGTCGGAGGCAGATACGGCAGCCGAACCGCGGATGGGATTAGCTATACGGAGACCGAATTCAACTACGCCCTGGAACTCGGAAAGCCGGTTCTCGCCTTCGTGCACGAAAATCCGGATGACATACCCCAGGGGCGAACCGATGGAGACGACAAGTCGCGGGAGCTCCTGGGGCTTTTCGAGCCCGAGTAATGACAGACAGGACAGTCGCCAAGTTTTCGAGTGCAGACGACCTTGGCAGCAAGGTCTCTCGAGCACTCAATCGCGCAATAAGAAAGACACCCGGGGTGGGGTGGATACGCGGAGATTCCGTATCGGTTGAGGCAGAGAGCGAAATCCTTCGACTACGGGCCGAACTTGCTGAGTCTAGGGAGAAGTCCCAAACATTGAAAGCGGCAACCACCGATACTGGCGGGGCAGCGGGACTGTCTTCTGGTGACGACTCAATCGATATTACACTCAACGCTTCCTCGCAAGTTTACGGAGATGACACGCATGTGCAGTGCCAATCACGAGTGACTTGGAACGATATTTTGCGAACAGTTGGACCCTCGATGATCGACGAAGCTACAGAAGAATACGCTGAAGAAAAACTCGCCGTATGCGCATACTATGGCGAAATCTCTGACGATGATTTCGAGGCATTGAAGAGCGTCCCGAGGCGGCGGCTGTGGCTATTCGATGCCGAAGTTGAACAGGTATTCGTCCACTTGCGTACCCTAGGAATTATAGAAAGCGGAAACAAACGACGTCCAGTCAGCGACAGGCGCAAGTATTTGCGGCTCACCGAGTTGGGGCGTGCAACACTGGAAGCACTCATGGCCGTAAAGAAGGAAACCGACGATAGTTCGGACAAGGGTGACAGCGCGGCCACGGCAGATGGGGACGGGGCGCAGTAGAAGTCGCCCAACCGCTGGTGGGTCTAGCTTCTACCGAACAGCTCAATCACGTTCGCAACTTCTGATTCGGCCGAAACATCGTCCGAAACTCTCGGCGCAGGCAAAATGTTGAGAGCGCCGCCGTCTTCCTCGGGGATCCAGTCACCGTAGGTATCCAGTGTCAACGTGAACGTGCTGTGCCCGAGCCACTTGGATACCTGCATGAAGTGCACGCCCGCCATTAGCTGCATCGTCGCGAACGTGTGACGCAGATCGTGCAGGCGGACGCCGTGGCGCGCTGGCTCGGCAGGGCGGGTCTTCGTGGCGGGCTTCGCGGGCTGGCTCGCCGGTAGCCCCACGGCGATCAGCGCGGGCTTAAGAATGGTGTCGTAGAAGGTGCCCATCGCCAACGGCTGCGACCAGTCCAACGGCACCGCGTAGGCCGGCGAATCGCTGACGGAGGGGTGCTGTGCTACCCCGTGCTACCCACCGGCGCTAGTTTGGCGGTGGGCAGCGGGTGGCCGCTACTGCTCAACCGGTGCGCAAATAGTTGCCCTCACCTGCAAGTCTGCGGAATCACCAATCGCGTCATGCCTGGTGGCGTATCTCGGAGAGCAGCACACCGGGAGTACTTAAAATCCGCCGAGTGTCGGTTCGAGTCCGACTGGGGGCACCGAGTGGACACCACGCCCGCGGCGGTTTCCGACTCTTCATCCTGTCGCAACCGGACAGGGCAGGAGCGAGCGTCCGCGGGAACCCGACTACCGGCGTACGCGGAAGTGCGAGAAGGTCACGCCGCCGTTGAACTGCCGAGTCTCCAGCAGCTCGAGGTCGACGCGCTCGCCGCCCTTTCCGAAGAACGGCGTGCCGCCGCCGACGACGACCGGGTAGGTCCGAACACGGTACTCGTCGATGAGACCGAGCCGCGCGGCTTCGGACGCCAGCCCGCTCCCGCCGACCCCGATGTTCCCGGCGCCGGACTCCGCCCGCAGCCGCTCGATCTCCTCCGCCACAGTCCCCGTCGCCAGACGCGCGTTGCGGCCGTGCACCTCGGTGAGGGTCCGGGAGAACACGACCTTGGGCAGCGCGTTCCACAGCTCCGCGAACACGAGTTCGTCCGCGTCGAGGTCGGTGACGGACTCCCAGTACAGCATCGTTTCGTACAGGCGCCGTCCCAGGAGGTGGACGCCGAGGCCGCGCACCTCGTCGGTGGCGAACCGGAACAGCTCGGGGTCGGGCTCCGACCAGTCGAACGTTCCGTCGGGGCCGGCGATGTAGCCGTCCACCGACATGCTCATCGAGAACGTCACACTGCGCATCGCGAACGCCTCCTCACCGAGGTCGGTGCGCCGTCCTACGGCGCCTGATCCGACCGTACCGCGCACCGTCAGCCGGCGGCACCGTCGGCGCCGACGGAAACGGGGAGGCCGCTGCGGTAGGGCGGGGCGATGTCGTGCTCGTCGAACGCACGCAGAATGCGCCGGCGCAGCTCCCGCTCGACGGCCCACTGCCGGTTCGCGCGCACCCGCACGGTGAGGCGGATGCTCACCCGGTCGGCGGTGGCGCCGTCGACCCCCAGCATGTCGGGCGCACCCAGCACGTCGCCGGACAGCGGTTCCTCGGCGACGGCATCGGTCGCCGCCTCCAGCGCGACCCGGCACGCGAGGTCGACATCCGCGGAGTACGAGATGGGCAACTGCAGGAAGGCCACCGCGTACTCCTGACTGAAGTTCGCGACCCGCATGATCTCGCCGTTACGCACGTACCAGAGCGTGCCCTGGACGTCGCGCACCGTCGTGATCCGCATGCCCACGGTCTCGACGGTGCCGGTGACCTCCCCGAGGTCCACGACGTCGCCCACACCGTACTGGTCCTCGATCAGCATGAAGATGCCGGAGATGAAGTCCCGCACCAGATTCTGTGCGCCGAAGCCCAACGCGACACCCACCACACCGGCGGAGGCGATCAGCGGCGCCACGTTCACCCCGAGGATGGCCAGCGACTGGATCAGCACCCAGATCAGCACCAGGAACGACACTGCGGATTTGAGGACCGAGCCGATGGTCTCGGCCCGCTGCGCCCGCCGGGCCGCGCCTCCCGATCGCGCTGCGCCTTCGCGGGATCGTCGACGGTGCGCCGCCGCACGGTCGGCAGTCGACGGCCGCCCAGCGCGCCACGAAGTCGGGCGACGCCGAATCGTCGTGGGGCCGAGTCACCGTCGCGCCGGTTGCCGCGAACGAGCCGGTCGATGCCGCGGTGCAACAGGTATCGGACGACGACGGCGAGGACGACGTACAGGACGATCTCCAGGGGCCTGTGGATCAGCCACTGTCGTCCGTTCTCACTGAGCTGCAACGCTAGATCGGACATGGTCCCGACGGTACCGACGGCCGCCGAGCGGTCAAGTTCCGACAATGGGGGCTGTGCGCGACGGGCCGCCTGTCAGCGTGGGACGTCGTAGATCAGTTTCATCACGCCGTTGGCGTACATCTCGGACTCGCGCAGACGCAGCGCGGTCGCGTCGCGCTCCGCGTCCGAGAACGGCCGCTTTCCGGAGCCGAGGAGGTACGGGAACATCAGCAGGTGGTACCGGTCGATCAGCCCGGCGTCGGCGAGCCGACGCGCGAGTTCGGGGCTGCCGTGGATGAAGATCGCGCCGCCGTCGCCATGCTTCGCCGCCGCGACCTCCTCGGTCGAGCGGAGCACCGTAGTGCCGCCCCACCCGTCCACGAGATCGTCCTCGGCGATCGTCGTGGACACCACGAACTTCGGGATATTCCGGTACGCCGCATGGTCCTCCGAGCCCGGCCACACCGCGCCGAACGCCTCGTAACTGCGGCGTCCGAACATCAGAGCAGACGTCTCCGCGATCTCCTCCCCCTTGAGCGAGAACATCTCCGGCAGGAACTCGTGTCGCAACACCCAGCCGCCGCTCGGGTGCCCCTCCTCCGTTCCGCCGGGCGAATCGGCGACCCCGTCGAGCGTGATGAATCCGGTCCACACCAGTTCCCGTGTCATGTGGATCACCCTAACTTGCCGATCGCCGCAGTTTGGGTAGTCTCAGGACCGTCGCGAACGACATCCGGACGAGGCACACCGTACCCGGCCAGCGCAAAGACGGTGTGAACCTAGGAGGTTCGCATCATGGCATGGATCATTCTCATCGTTTCCGGCGCGTTCGAGGCCGTGTGGGCCACCGCGTTGGGCAAGTCCGAGGGGTTCTCGAAGCTCACACCCACGCTCGTCTTCTTCGGCGCGCTCGTCGTCAGTATGGGCGGTCTCGCCTACGCTATGCGCGACCTGCCGACCGGCACCTCGTACGCCGTCTGGGTCGGCATCGGCGCCACCCTCACGGTGGTCTACGCGATGGCCACCGGCGCCGAGGCGGTCTCGCTCGTCAAGGCGATCTGCATCATGGCGATCGTCGGCGGCGTGATCGGGCTCAAGCTCGCCCACTGACGCTGCCGCTGGCCCTGCGCGACCGGTTCCCCACGGGCCGCCCGCGCGGGATCAGGCCGCGCGGGCGGCCAGCCTGCCGGCTGGATCCAGCACACGGTCGACGGTGCCGTGCCGCGCCTCGGCGCGACGGACCGCGGTCTCCCACTGCTCGATGTCCGACAGGTCGGCGACCAACGCGTAGACGTCGCCGGACAGTACCGACACCACATCGCGGAAGTTCACGCCCACCGCGGTCACGCCGACACCGGTCCGGCACAGGTCGCCCACCAGCCGCACCGTCGCCTCGGTGCCGTCCAGCACCACGATGACGCTCTTCACGGACGCGTTCCTCATTTCGAGCTCCCTTCGACGCCTGCGGTAGACGTTAGGCGAGGAAACCTCCTGCCGCGCTTCCGGAAAGCTGTGAGTTCGTCAACAGTGCGTTAATTTCCGGAATCCCCGCGGAGACGCGGCTCACAGCGTTGCGGCGAGTCCCATCGCCACGCCGTCCAGGATGTCGTGTTCGGACACCACGAGCTCCGTCACCCCGACCGCGGCCAGTCGCTCCGCCAGGGCGATCACCACGAGCGCGCCGCCGCCGATCACATCTGCGCGCCCCGGGTGCATCGGGCCCAGCGCCAGCCGCTCGGCCGCGGTCATCCGCACCAGCCTGCGGCACAGCGGGACGAGTTCGTCGAGCGGCACGCGCGAGCCGTGGATCAGCGCCGGGTCGTACTCGGCGAGCCCGTGCGCGAGCGCGGCGAGCGTCGTGAAGGTGCCGGCCACCCCGATCCAGGTGCGCACCCCGTCGAGGGGGACGGTGCGGACGGCCTCGTCCAGCGCACCGTCGATCACGGCCCGGGCCGCGCCGGCCTCAGCATCGGTCGGCGGGTCCGAGGGCAGGGCGCGCTCCGTGATCCGCACGCACCCGATGTTCGCCGAGAAGGCCCGGTCCACGGCGCCGCCGGCGCCGACGACGAGCTCGGTCGATCCGCCCCCGAGGTCCACGACCAGCACGGGGTCGGCGGCAGCGAGGCCGGCCGTGGCACCGAGGTACGACAGCTCGGCCTCCTCGGTCCCCTCGATCACCTCGGCCGTCGCGCCGGATGTGATCCGCCCGAGCTCGTCGGCGGTCAGCGCGAAGAACTCATCGCGGTTCGACGCATCGCGCGCCGCGGACGTCGCCACCATGCGCACCGCGGTCGCACCCAGTTCCAGGGCACGGGAGACGTATCCGCCGAGTGCGACCCGCACGCGCTCCAGCGCCTCCGGCGCGAACCGCCCTGTGGCGTCCACGCCCTGCCCGAGGCGGACGATCGTCATGTCCCGGTGCAGCTCCACCAGCCCCGCGGGCTCGACGCGCGCCACGTACAGGCGGATGCTGTTGGTGCCGCAGTCGATCGCGGCGACCACCGGGGCGCGCGTCCCGGCAGCGGTCACCGCCTGCCCCACGGGAACCGCGGCTCCGGCCAGTCGGCGGGGATCGCGCTGCCCCGCAGCCCGGCGGCCGCGGCCAGCGCCACCGCCTCGTCGCCGAGCACGACCACGCCCGGCCCCTCGGCCAGCGCGTAGGCGATGAGCACGTGCAGGCACTTCACCCGGTCGGGCATGCCGCCGCCGGTGAAGTCGGTCCCCAAGTCCTCCAAGGCGTTCCGCGATGCGAGGTAGTGCTCGTGCGCGGCGCGGTAGTTCTCCGCGACCTCCGGATCGGCGGCGAGCAGCGCCTCCATCTCGCGCATCACGCCGGCGCTCTCCTGACGGCTGGCCTCGGCGGTCAGGCGCGGGTCGGTGAGGTAGTACAGCGTGGGGAACGGCGTACCGTCGGGCAGCCGCGGAGCGGTCTTGACCACGGCGGGCTCCCCGTCCGGGGTGCGGTAGGCCACGGCCAGCACGCCGCGCGGAGGGCGGCCGAGCTGCTCGGCGACCCGGTCCAGATCAGCCTGGGCTACAGCGTCACTCATCAGTGCGGCACCGCGATCGTGCGCCACACGTTCGTGTACCACGGGTTCTGTTTCGCCTGCTCGGCCTGCACCTGCTCGGGCGTCGGGGCGGGCGCGCCGGGCACCTGTACCCGGTACGCCGTCTCGCCCGGCATCACGTACTGCAGCCGGATCCGCGCCTGCTGCTTGATGTACTCGGGATCCTCCTGGAGCCGCTTCTGCTCCTCCAGGCGCGCGATGTCGGAGAGCAGCTGCGCGTGCTCGGCCGCCACCTTCTCGTCGCGGGCCTGCTCGGACAGGTAGGTCCGCACCGGCACCGCGAGGGTGAGCGCCAGGACGCACAGCACCAGGAACAGCACGACGGTCCGCCCCGCGCCGCGCCCGTCCGAACGGTCATCGCCGCCGGACGGGGTACGGACGACGCGGGATCTGCTACTCACCTGTGCTGCGCTCCTCACCGAACCGGTCAGCCGTTGAACTCGAAGCGGGGGAACGCGGTGTCGCCGGCGTACCGCGCGGCGTCGCCTAGCTCCTCCTCGATGCGCAGCAGCTGGTTGTACTTCGCCACCCGCTCCGACCGGGCGGGAGCACCCGTCTTGATCTGGCCGCTGCCGACGGCGACCGCCAGATCAGCGATGGTGGTGTCCTCGGTCTCACCCGAGCGGTGGCTCATCATCGACTTGTACCCGTTGTTGTGGGCCAGCGCCACCGCGTCCAGGGTCTCGGTCAACGTACCGATCTGATTGACCTTCACCAGCAGCGCATTGGCGGCGCCACGAGCGATACCGTCCTCGAGACGCTCCGGATTCGTCACGAACAGATCATCACCCACCAACTGCACCTTGTCACCGATGGCGTCGGTCAGATCGACCCAGCCCTCCCAGTCGTCCTCCGACAACGGGTCCTCGATCGACACCAGCGGGAACTCCCCCACCAGACCACGGTAGAACTCACCCATCTCAGCAGCACTGAGCACCTTGCCCTCGAACGTGTAGCCCTCCGGGCCGTAGAACTCGGTCGCCGCCACATCGAGCGCGAGCGCCACATCCGTGCCCAGCTTCAGGCCCGTCCTACCGATCGCCTCCGAGATCAACTCCAACGCCTCACGAGTACCGGCCACCGACGGGGCGAAACCACCCTCATCACCCAAACCGGTGTTCAGACCCTTGGCCTTGAGCACCGACTTCAGCGCGTGATACACCTCCGCACCCCAGCGCAGCGACTCCTTAAAGGTCTCCGCGCCGATCGGCGCGACCATGAACTCCTGCACATCCACACCACTGTCCGCATGCGCGCCACCATTGAGGATGTTCATCATCGGCACCGGCAGGATGTGCGCGTTCGGCCCACCCAAGTAACGGAACAACGGCAGCGCCGCCGACTCGGCGGCGGCCTTCGCCGCGGCCAGCGAGACGCCGAGCAGTGCGTTCGCGCCGAGACGGCTCTTATCCGGGGTGCCGTCCAGGTCCAGCAGGGTCTGATCGATGATCCGCTGCTCATCAGCCGGGATGCCGATCACCTCGGGCGCGATCACCTCCAACACCCCCTCAACAGCCTTCGTCACACCCTTACCCAGGTAGCGGTCACCGCCGTCCCGCAGCTCCACCGCCTCGTGCTCACCCGTGGACGCACCCGACGGCACCGCCGCGCGGGCGAAACTGCCGTCGGCCAGCACGATCTCGACCTCGACCGTGGGATTACCACGCGAATCGAGGATCTCGCGGGCGCCTACCTGGATGATTTCGGACACGGTGTCTCCTTATGGGGGCCGAGCTCTTGAGCGAACCGCCCCCAGCCTAGTGCCCGGCCACCGCGACGCGAAGCCCGGCGCGCACGGGAGTCCCGATCACACCGATCGAATCCGTTCATGTCCGCCCGCGCGGCGCTAGCCTGCGGACATGGCCGCCTCCGCGTCCCCCGGACACCCGTCCGGCGGGCCTCACCCGCACATCCCCGTCCTCGACCTGTCGCTGCTCGACACGCACCCCTCGCGGTTCGACGGTGCCGTCCGCGCGGCCGCGCACGACGTCGGCTTCTTCTACCTGACGGGGCACGGCCTCCGGCGCGAGCGCATCGACGAGGTGCTCGCCACCGCCCGCGCCTTCTTCGCGCTCCCGCAGGCCGACAAGGACGCGATCGCCATGATCAACTCGCCGCACTTCCGCGGGTACACCCGGCTGGGCGGCGAGCTGACCCGCGGCGCGGTCGACTGGCGCGAGCAGATCGACATCGGGACCGAGCGGGAGGCACCGTCGGGCCCCGGACCGGACCATCGCAACCTGCTCGGCCCGAACCAGTGGCCCGCGGCGCTGCCGGAGCTGCGCGCGGTGATGGAGCGGTGGGACGCCGACCTGTCGCGGATCTCGCTCACTCTGCTGCGTTCGTGGGCGCGCTCGCTGGGCGCCGACCCGCGGGTCTTCGACGAGGCCTTCGCCACCGATCCCGCGACGCTCATCAAGATCGTGCGCTACCCGGCCGGCACCGCGTCGGAGCAGGGTGTCGGCGCGCATAAGGACTCGGGCGTGCTCACACTGCTGCTCGTCGACCCGGATTCGGAAGGACTGCAGGTGCTGCCGCCGGGCGCGGACGAGTGGGTCGACGTGCCGCCCGTCCCCGGCGCGTTCATCGTCAACCTCGGCGAGATGCTCGAGGTGGGCACCGACGGCTACCTGCACGCCACCGAACACCGCGTCGTGAACCGCGTGCGCGGCGCGGACCGGATCTCGGTGCCCTACTTCTTCAATCCCGCCGTGACGGCGCGGATGCCGCACCTTCCGCTGCCCACCGGCCTGCGGACCGGGATCACCGCCGACCCGGACAACCCGATCTTCGCGACCTACGGCGAGAACGCCTGGAAGAGCAGGCTCCGGGCGCACCCCGACGTGGCGGCGCGGCACTACCCGCAATCCGCCTCGTAACCCGTCCCCCGTCCCTATCGTGGGACGCATGACCGGCGCAGCCCCGCTCGTCCTCGTCTACAGCTCGAACGCGCGACACCGCGCGGAGATCGTCGCCGCGCTGGGGAGCCGCCCCGCCCCCGACAGACCCCCGATCCGGGTCCTCGAAGCGGCGACCGCGCCCACCGTCGTGGCCCGCCTGGACGAGGGCGGCGTCGGGTTGGTCGTGCTCGACGGTGAATCGTCCCCGGCCGGCGGGATCGGGCTCGCGAGGCAACTGCGCGACGAGATCGAGCCCTGCCCGCCGCTGCTGGTCGTCACGGCCCGCCGGGCGGACGGCTGGTTGGCACGGTGGTCCCAGGCGGACGGCTGGGTCAGCCACCCGCTCGACCCGTTCGAGCTGGCCGCAGCGGCCTCCCGGCTCCTGGCACCGGCCGCACCGTGACGCGACACACCCCGTCCGAATTCGACGATCTTGACCCGAAGCCATACTTCGGACATATAGTTGTGACGTAGCTCACGTCCCCACTCAGGGGAGCCTAACCGGTTCTCCCGTCTGGGATTTCGCACACACCGCGGAAGGAGCGTCGCCGTGAACCTGTACGTGCCCATCCTCGTACTGGGGGCGATCGCGGCCGCCTTCGCCGTGTTCTCCGTCGGCGTCGCGCGGTTCGTCGGCCCCCGCCGCCGCAATCGCGCCAAGCTCGAGGCGTACGAGTGCGGTATCGACCCGTCGCCCACTCCTTCGTCGGGTGGCGGCCGGTTCCCGGTGAAGTTCTACCTGACGGCGATGTTGTTCATCATCTTCGACATCGAGATCGTGTTCCTCTATCCGTGGGCCGTCCACTTCGACGTGCTCGGCACGTTCGGTCTCCTCGCGATGGCCCTGTTCCTGGTGAACGTCACGGTCGCCTACGTGTACGAGTGGCGGCGGGGTGGGCTGGCATGGGACTAGAGGACAAGGTTCCGGGCGGCTTCCTGCTGTCGACGCTCGAGGTGGTCGCGGGGTACGCGCGGAAGGGCTCGCTGTGGCCCGCCACGTTCGGCCTGGCCTGCTGCGCGATCGAGATGATGGCCACCACCGGCCCGCGGTTCGACATCGCCCGGTTCGGCATGGAGGCCTTCCGCGCGTCGCCCCGCCAGGCCGACCTGATGATCGTGGCCGGCCGCGTCAGCCAGAAGATGGCACCGGTGCTGCGCCAGGTCTACGACCAGATGGCCGAGCCCAAATGGGTCCTGGCGATGGGGGTCTGCGCGAGTTCGGGCGGGATGTTCAACAACTACGCCATCGTCCGGGCGTGGATCACGTGGTGCCCGTGGACATCTACCTCCCCGGCTGTCCGCCCCGGCCGGAGATGTTGCTCAACGCGCTGATCGCCCTGCACGAGAAGGTCTCGCAGACGCCGATGGGCGTGCATCGCGAGGAGGCCCGCCGCGCCGCGGAGGAGGCCGCGCTCGCCACCCGGCCCACGATCGAGCTCAAGGGCCTGCTGCGATGACCGACACCGAAGAACCGGAACCGCAGGGCACCGTCGAACCGCGTGACGCGACGCCGCCCGATGTGGTGCGCACCCGCCACGGCATGTTCAGCGGGGGCACCGGCGATACGTCGGGCTACGGCGGGATCGCCCGCCCCGTCGTCATGCCCGGCCCGGGCGAGGAGCCGCTCCCGGCCGGATACGAGCGGGTCGTCGAGGGCCTGCGGCTCGCGCTGGCCCGGTCCGACGGTGCGCCCGCCCTCGCCGACGCGGTCCGCGCGGTCGTCGTGTACCGCGGAGAGGTCACCCTCCGGGTGCCGCGCGAGCACCTGGTGGCGGTCGCCCGCCTGCTACGCGACGAGCCGGAGTTGCGGTTCGAGATGTGCCTGGGCACCTCGGGCGTCCACTTCCCCGAGGACTCCGGCGCGGAGCTACGCGCCGTGACGCACCTCCAATCGATCACCCACGGCCGCCGGCTCCGCCTCGAAACCTCCTGTCCCGATGCGGATCCGCACGTCCCCTCGCTGTTCGCGGTGTACCCCACGGTCGACTGGCACGAACGCGAGACGTACGACTTCTTCGGCATCGTCTTCGATGGGCACCCGTCGCTGACGCGGATCGAGATGCCGGACGACTGGGAGGGGCATCCGCAGCGCAAGGACTACCCGCTCGGCGGCATCGGCGTCGAGTTCCACGGCGCACAGGTGGCCGCCCCGGACACGCGGAGGTCGTACTCATGACCACCGGATTCACCGAGTACACCGCGATGGGCTCCGACTGGGACGACATCGCCGCCGAGGCGGTCGGCAAGGAACGCATCGTGGTCAACATGGGACCGCAACACCCGTCCACCCACGGGGTGCTGCGGCTGATCCTCGAGTTGGACGGCGAGACGGTGACCGAGGCCCGGTGCGGGATCGGCTTCCTGCACACCGGCATCGAGAAGAACCTGGAGTTCCGCAACTGGACGCAGGGCACCACGTTCGTCACGCGCATGGACTACCTGGCGCCACTGTTCAACGAGACCGCGTACTGCCTGGCCGTGGAGAAGCTCCGGGCGTCACCGACGAGATCCCCGAGCGCGCCACGGTGATCCGGGTCCTGCTGATGGAACTCAACCGGATCACCAGCCACCTGGTGGCGCTGGCGACGGGCGGCATGGAGCTCGGCGCGGTCTCACCGATGCTCAAGGGATTCGAGATCCGCGAGCAGATCCTCGACGTCTTCGAGACGATCACCGGGCTGCGGATGAACCACGCGTACATCCGGCCCGGCGGCGTCGCGGCCGACCTGCCGGACGAGGCCGTGCCGCAGATCAAGGACCTCCTGAAGACGCTTCCGCCGCAGCTCGACGCGATGGGGGCGCTGCTCAACGAGAATCCGATCTGGATCGCCCGCACCAAGAACGTGGGCTACCTCGACCTGACGGGCTGCATGGCGCTCGGGATCACCGGGCCGGTCCTGCGCTCCACCGGCCTCCCCCACGACCTGCGCCGCGCCGAGCCGTACTGCGGCTACGAGGACTACGAGTTCGACGTGATCACCGACGCCGGGTGCGACTGCTACGGCCGCTACATGATCCGGGTGCGCGAGATGTACCAGTCGCTCGGCATCGTCGAGCAGTGCCTGGACAGGCTGCGCCCCGGCCCCGTGATGGTGGACGATGCGCGGATCGGCTGGCCGGCCGACCTGAAGGTGGGGCCGGACGGGCTCGGCAATTCGCGCGCCCACATCGCCGAGATCATGGGCGATTCGATGGAGTCGCTGATCCGCCACTTCAAGCTCGTGACCGAGGGCTTCGCGGTGCCGCCCGGCCAGGTCGCGGTGTCGGTGGAGGCGCCCCGCGGTGAGTTGCTGGTGCACGCCGTCAGCGACGGCGGCACGCGCCCCTACCGGGTGCACTTCCGCGATCCGTCGTTCACGAATCTGCAAGCGGTGGCGGCGATGTGCGAGGGCGGCATGGTCTCGGACGTGATCGCCGCCGTCGCCAGTATCGACCCGGTGATGGGAGGCGTGGACCGATGAGTGAGCAGGTGTTCGTCCCGCTGGCGCAGTTCGGAGCCCGGCCGCAGGAGTCCGTCCAGCTGTACCGGCCCGGCGCGCCCACCGCCTATCCGGACGAGGTGGCGGACCGTCTGGCAGCGGACGCGGCCGTGCTCGTCGCCCGGTACCCCGAGGCCCGGTCGGCGCTCCTGCCGCTGCTGCACCTGGTGCAGTCCGAGGACGGGTACATCACGCCCGCGGGCATCGAGTTCTGCGCCCGCGCCCTCGATCTCACCGCGGCCGAGGTGGTCTCGGTCGCCACCTTCTACTCGATGTACCGCCGCGGCCCCACCGGCGAATACCTGGTCGGCGTGTGCACCACCACGTTGTGCGCCGTGCTCGGGGGCGATGCGATCCTCGAGACCCTGTGCGAGCACCTGGGCATCGCTCCGGGCGGCACCACCGAGGACGGCGCGGTCACCGTCGACCGCATCGAATGCAACGCGGCGTGCGATTACGCGCCGGTCGTCATGGTCAACTGGGAGTTCTTCGACGACCAGACGGTGGCGAGTGCGCGGGAGCTGGTGGACGCGCTCCGGGCGGGCCGGCCACCGGCGCCCACGCGCGGCGCGCCCTGGGCACGTTCCGCGAGACCGCCCGCCTGCTCGCGGGATTCGACGACGCCCGCCCCGGCGCGGTCTCGGCCTCCGGGGCCGGCGGCGCCCCGACGATGGCCGGGCTCCGGGCGGCCGGGGAGGCGGGGCATGACAGCGCACCTGACGCCCGTGCTGTCGGCGCACTGGGGCGACCCCGAACCGTGGACGCTCGAGTCCTACCGCGCCGCCGGCGGCTACGCCGGACTGGAACGCGCACTGGCGATGTCGCCCGACGAGGTGATCAAGACCGTGCAGGACGCGGGCCTGCGCGGCCGCGGCGGCGCCGGCTTCCCCACCGGCCTCAAATGGAGTTTCATCCCGCAGGTCCGCGAGGGCGAAGAGCCGAAGCCCGGCGCCGACAAGCCGCACTACCTGGTGGTCAACGCGGACGAGTCCGAGCCCGGCACGTGCAAGGATATGCCGCTCATGTTCGCGACGCCGCACACGCTGGTGGAGGGCGTGATCATCGCCTCCTACGCGATCCGCGCGCAGCGGGCGTTCATCTACGTGCGGGGCGAGGTGCTGGGCGTGCAGCGCCGCCTGCGCGCCGCGGTCGCCGAGGCCCATGCCGCCGGCTACCTCGGGAAGCCGCTGGGCGAGAACGGATTCACCCTCGAGGTGGTGGTGCACGGCGGCGCCGGCGCCTACATCTGCGGCGAGGAGACGGCCCTGCTGGACTCCCTGGAGGGCCGCCGCGGTCAGCCGCGGCTGCGCCCGCCGTTCCCCGCCGTGGCGGGCCTGTACGCCTCCCCCACGTGCGTGAACAACGTCGAGTCCATCGCCAGCGTCCCCGCGATCCTGGCGAACGGGGCCGAATGGTTCCGCACCATGGGCAGCGAGAAGTCGCCGGGCTTCACGCTGTACTCGGTCTCGGGCCACGTGGTGCGGCCCGGCCAGTACGAGGCTGCGCTCGGCGTCACGCTGCGCGAGATGCTGGAGCTGGCGGGCGGCGTGCGACCGGGCCACGAGCTCAAGTTCTGGACCCCAGGCGGGTCGTCCACGCCGCTGCTCACCGCCGAGCACCTCGACGTGCCGCTGGACTACGAGGGCGTGGCCGGCGCCGGGTCGATGCTGGGCACCAAGGCGCTGCAGATCTTCGACGACACCGTGTGCGTGGTGCGCGCGGTGCTGCGCTGGCTGGAGTTCTACGCGCACGAGTCGTGCGGCAAGTGCACGCCCTGCCGCGAGGGCACCTACTGGCTGGTGCGCCTGCTGCGCCGGCTCGAGGAGGGCGAGGGCACCACCGACGATCTCACCACGCTCGCCGAGGTGGCCGACGGCGTTCTCGGCAAGGCCTTCTGCGCCCTGGGCGACGGCGCGGCGAGCCCGATCATGAGCTCCCTCCAGTACTTCCGCGAGGAGTACGAGCGGCACGTCGCGGAGGGCGGATGCCCGTTCGACCCGGCGGCCGCGATGCGCGAGGCGCCCGTCGCGGGAGGTGCGCAATGACCGCCGTGCAGACGGTGCGGGCGACCATCGACGGGATCGAGATCGAGGTCCCGCCCGGCACCCTGGTGATCCGGGCGGCGGAGCAGCTGGGCATCGCGATCCCCCGGTTCTGCGACCACCCGCTGCTCGCGCCGGCCGGCGCGTGCCGGCAGTGCCTCGTGGACGTGGAGGGTCAGCGCAAGCCGCTCGCCTCGTGCACCACGACGGTGACCGACGGCATGGTGGTGCGCACGCAGGCCACCTCCGCCGCCGCGGCGAGCGCACAGCGCAGCGTGATGGAGCTGCTCCTGGTGAACCACCCGCTGGACTGCCCGGTGTGCGACAAGGGCGGCGAGTGCCCGCTGCAGAACCAGGCGATGTCCGCCGGGCGGCCCGTCTCACGGTTCCCCGCCGCCGACAAGCGGACCTACCCCAAGCCGATCCCGATCTCCGCCGAGGTGATCCTCGACCGCGAGCGCTGCGTACTGTGCGCGCGGTGCACGCGGTTCTCGAACGAGATCGCCGGCGACGACTTCATCGAGTTGCTCGACCGGGGCGCGCTGCAGCAGGTGGGCACCGCGGGCGACCAGCCGCTGGACTCGTACTTCTCCGGCAACACCGTGCAGATCTGCCCGGTCGGCGCGCTCACCAACACCTCGTACCGGTTCCGGGCCCGCCCGTTCGACCTCACGTCCAGCCCGTCGGCGTGCGAGCACTGCGCGAGCGGCTGCGCGCTCCGCACCGACCACCGCCGCGGCGAGGTGCTGCGCCGGCTCGCCGGCGACGACCCGGACGTCAACGAGGAGTGGAACTGCGACAAGGGCCGCTGGGCGTTCACCTACGCGACGATGCCCGACCGGCTCACCGCCCCGCTGGTCCGCGACGGGGACGGGAACCTCGCCCCCGCCTCGTGGCCGGCGGCGATCGCCGCGGCCGCGCGCGGCCTCGCCGACCGCGCCGCCGCGGTCCTGGCCGGCGGCCGGGGCACCGTCGAGGACCTGTACGCGTACTCGGCGTTCGCGCGGATCGCCCTGGGCACCAACGACGTCGACTTCCGGATCCGCTCGCACAGCGCCGAGGAGGCGGACTTCCTGGCCTCCGGCACCGCGGGCGGGGTCACCTACGCGGACCTCGAGACCGCGCCCGTCGTCCTGCTCGCCGGCTTCGAGCCCGAGGAGGAGTCGCCCATCGTGCACCTGCGGCTGCGCCGGCCGTCCGGTCGGGGCGCACCCGCGTGCTGTCGATCGCGCCGTTCGCCTCGCGGGGCCTCGGCCGGCTGAGCGGCGAACTCCTCCCCTGCGTCCCCGGCGCCGAGGCCGCCGCGCTCGCCGATCCCGCCCTCGCGCAGCGGCTTCCCGACGGTGCCGTGATCCTGGCCGGCGAGCGCCTCGCCGAGGCGCCGGGCGCCCTCACGGCCGCCGCGGCCCTCGCGACCGCGACGGGTGCGCGGCTGGCGTGGATCCCGCGGCGCGCGGGTGAGCCCGGCGCCGTCGCGGCGGGCACCCTGCCCGGCCTGCTGCCCGGCGGCCGCGCCGTCTCCGACCCCGCGCACCGCGCCGAGGTCGAAGCCGTCTGGGGCACCGCGATCCCCACGGACGCCGGACGCGACACCGGCGGCATCCTGGCGGCGGCCGCCGCCGGCGAGGTGACCGCCCTGGTCTGCGGCGCCGTCGACGTGGCCGACCTGCCCGACCCCGATGCGGCGCGGCGCGCGCTCGACGCCGCGTTCGTCGTCAGCCTGGAGCAGCGCGAGTCCGAGGTCACCGCCCGCGCCGACGTGGTGCTCCCCGTCGCCACCGTGGTCCAGCGCTCCGGCACGTTCGTCGACTGGGAGGGCCGCCCCGGAGTTTCGGCGCGGCGCTGCCGTCCCCGCCGCCCTGCCCGACGCGCGGGTGCTGGCCATCCTCGCCGGGGCCATGCGCACCGACCTCGGCTTCACCGATGCCGACGGTGCCGCCCGCGCCCTCGCACGCCTCGGCACCGTCGAACGGAAGCGACGCACCGCGCCGGCTCCGAACCCTGCCCCGGCCCCGCAAGCGGTCCCGCACCCCGCCGCCGGCCGGGCCGTCCTCGCCACCTGGCGGCAGCTGCTCGACCTCGGGCGCGGGCAGGACGGTGAGCCCGACCTGGCGGCGACCGCCCGGCCCCTGTCGCGCGGATGTCGGCCGCGACCGCCGAGGAGATCCGGGTGGCCGACGGCGGCCTCGCGTCCGTCACCACCGCGCACGGCACAATCACGCTGCCGGTCGCGATCACCGACATGCCGGACCGGGTGGTCTGGGTGCCGCGGAACTCGCCCGGCAGCACCGTGTTCGAGACGCTGCGCGCCCGCGTGGGCGACGTCGTCGGCATCGCGGCATGGGGGTACCCGCGATGACACGACGCCCGCTCACCGGCCTGGGGCCGCACGATCCCGTCGACCTGTCGGCGTTCGGCCGCGACCCGTGGTGGCTGATCCTCGCGAAGGCGATCGCGATCTTCGCATTCCTGGTGCTGACGGTGCTCGCCGCGATCCTCATCGAGCGCAAGGTGATGGGTCGCATGCAGCACCGGCCGGGCCCGAACCGACTGGGGCCGTTCGGCATCCTGCAGTCGCTGGCCGACGGCATCAAGCTGGCGCTCAAGGAGGGCATCACGCCGGCCGGCGTCGACAAGCCGGTGTACCTGCTGGCGCCGATCATCGCGACGATCCCAGCGTTCCTCGCCTTCGCCGTGATCCCGTTCGGGCCCGAGGTGTCTGTGTTCGGGACGCGGACGCCCTTGCAGCTCACCGACCTTCCGGTCGCGGTGCTGTACATCCTCGCGATCACCAGCATCGGCGTGTACGGCATCGTGCTCGCCGGCTGGTCGTCGGGTTCGACCTACCCGCTGCTCGGCGGGCTGCGCTCCACCGCGCAGGTGATCAGTTACGAGGTGGCGATGGGCCTGAGCTTCGCCGCCGTCTTCCTGTACGCGGGCACCATGGCAACGTCGGGCATCGTCGCCGCGCAGGACGGCACCTGGTACGTGTTCCTGCTGCTCCCCTCATTCGTCGTCTACACCGTGTCCATGGTCGGCGAGACCAACCGCGCCCCGTTCGACCTGCCCGAGGCCGAGGGCGAGCTCGTGGGCGGCTTCCACACCGAGTACAGCTCGCTGAAGTTCGCGATGTTCATGCTCGCGGAGTACGTGAACATGACCACGGTCTCGGCGCTCGCGACCACGCTGTTCCTCGGGGGCTGGCACGCGCCGTGGCCGATCTCGGTGTGGGACGGCGCGAACACCGGGTGGTGGCCGGTGATCTGGTTCGTGGCCAAGGTGTGGTGCTTCATGTTCTCCTTCATCTGGCTGCGCGCCACGCTGCCGCGCCTGCGCTACGACCAGTTCATGCGGTTCGGCTGGCAACTGCTCATCCCCACCGCGCTGGCCTGGGTCCTCGTGGCCGGCGCCGTGCAGGCCTGGGCCCTCGCGGGACACGGCACGACGGTGCTCGCCCCCGCGGTCTCGCTCGCCTTCACGCTCGCGATCCTCACCGTGCTGGTGGTGCGGCACCGTCGGCAGAAGGCACCCGCGCCCGGGCCGGATCGAGACCTTCTCGCTGCCGTTCGACCCGATGGCGGGCGGCTTCCCCGTGCCGCCGATGCCGGGCCAGTACCTGCCCGAGCCCACGCGGCGCGCCTGACCGACGACGGAAGAGCGAAGGAGGCCTCCCGTGGCTGATCCCCTCGGGCTCGCCGGATTCGGCGTGACCCTGCGCACCATGTTCAGCAAGCCCGTCACCGAGAACTACCCGGAGCACAAGGAGCCCACCGCGCCGCGGTACCACGGTCGGCATCAGCTCAACCGGTACGCCGACGGCCTGGAGAAGTGCATCGGCTGCGAGCTCTGCGCGTGGAGCTGCCCGCCGACGCGATCTACGTGGAGGGCGCCGACAACACCGAGGAGGAGCGGTACTCGCCCGGCGAACGGTACGGGCGCACCTACCAGATCAATTACCTGCGCTGCATCGGCTGCGGGCTGTGCGTGGAGGCCTGCCCCACCCGTGCGCTGACGATGACCAATGACTACGAGATGGCCGACGGCGACCGCGGGAACCTCATCTACGACAAGGACGACCTGCTGGCCCCGCTGCACGAGGGCGAGACGCCGCCGCCGCACGCCATGCGCGAGGGCCTGACCGCCGCCGACTACTACCGCGGAGAGGTCGACGAATGAGCGGCGAGGAATGGGCCTTCTGGATCGTGGCGGTGCCCGCGGTCCTGTTCGCCCTCGGGGTGGTGCTGGCCTCGAAGGCCGTCTACTCCGCGCTGTGCCTGGCAGCCACCATGATCCTGCTGGCCGTGGCCTACATCGCCCAGGGCGCGATGTTCCTCGGCGTGGTCCAGATCGTGGTCTACACGGGCGCGGTGATGATGCTGTTCCTGTTCGTGGTGATGCTCGTCGGCGTCGACTCGTCGGATTCGCTGGCAGAGACCCTGCGCGGGCATCGCGCCGCGGCCGCGGTGGCCGGGCTCGGCTTCGGCATGCTGCTGGTGGGCCTCATCGCCCGGGCCACGCTGCCCACGCCCCGCAGCGGCGCACCGTCGGTCTACCCGCCGAACTCGGTCGAGGCCCGGCCGACACGGTGTTCGTACGCTACCTGTGGGCGTTCGAGCTCACCGCCGCCCTGCTCATCACCGCCACGCTGGGCGCGATGATCCTGGCGCACCGCGAGAAGCTCGCCACAGCGCTCTCCCAGCGCGAGCAGTCGATCCGCCGGTTCCGCGAGGGCCGCCGCGCCACGCCGCTGCCCAACCCGGGGGTGTACGCGCTCGGCAACGCCGTCGATCTCCCGGCCCTGCTGCCCGACGGTACGCCGTCCCCCGATTCGGTGAACCACACCCTGACTCCGCGGACGCCCGGACAGCGGCGCGCGTTGCCCGGCCGCACGAACGCGCTCGACGACGAGACCCCGTCGGTGCCGCGCGGCGAGGAGGTGTCGCAGTGAACCCGCATCTGTACCTCTACCTGGCCGCGCTCCTGTTCGCCATCGGCGCCGCGGGGGTACTGCTGCGCCGCAACGCGATCGTGGTGTTCATGTGCGTGGAGCTGATGCTCAACGCCGCCAACCTGTCGCTGGTGACGGCGGGCCGCATGCACGCCGTGCCGCAGGGCCGGTGCTGGCCTTCTTCACGATGGTGGTCGCCGCGGCCGAAGTCGTCGTGGGCCTCGCGATCATCATCGCCATCTTCCGCGTTCGACGGTCCGTGTCCGTCGACGAGCCGCACCTCCTGAGGCGGTGACCCGTGGGACCCCTCATCGCGGCTCTGCCGCTGATCCCCCTCGCCGGAGCGGCGGTGCTGCTGCTCGGTGGGCGGCGCCTCGACCGGACTGGACACCTCCTCGGCACGCTGGTCGCGGCCGGTTCGTTCGTCGCCGCCGCCGCCGCGTTCGTCGGGCTGCTCGGCCGCGACGGCGCCGATCGCTCGGTGGGTGTGGTGCTCTACCACTGGTTCTCGGGGGGCGACCTCTCGGTCGACCTGGCGCTGCGGCTGGACCAGCTCTCGGTGTGCTTCGCGCTGTTGATCACCGGCGTGGGCACCCTGATCCACGTGTACTCCGTCGGGTACATGGCGCACGATCCGGGGCGGCGGCGGTTCTTCGGTTACCTCAACCTGTTCCTCGGCGCGATGCTCGTGCTGGTCCTGGCGGACGACCTGGTGGTGCTGTACCTGGGCTGGGAGGGCGTGGGCCTCGCGTCGTACCTGCTGATCGGTTTCTGGCAGCACAAGCCCTCCGCGGCGACCGCCGCGAAGAAGGCGTTCGTGGTCAACCGCGTCGGCGACATGGGGCTGGCGCTGGCCGTGGCGGTCACGCTGACCACGTTCGGCACCACCACCTTCGGCGAGTTCCTGCCGCGCGCGGGTGAGGCGGGCGAGGGGACGCTGACCTGGCTCGGCCTGCTGCTCCTCCTCGCCGCCTGCGCGAAGTCGGCCCAGGTGCCGCTGCAGAGCTGGCTCGGCGACGCGATGGAGGGCCCCACTCCAGTCTCCGCGCTGATCCACGCGGCCACCATGGTCACGGCGGGCGTGTACCTCATCGTCCGCGCCGGGCCAGTGTTCGAGGCGGCACCCGTGGCGCAGGGCTTCGTGCTCGCGGTCGGCGCGGTCACGCTGCTGTTCGGCGCGATCATCGGCTGCGCGAAGGACGACATCAAGAAGGCGCTCGCCGCGTCCACGATGAGTCAGATCGGATACATGGTTCTGGCCGCCGGCCTCGGGCCGGCCGGATACGCGCTGGCGATCGCGCACCTGCTGGCGCACGGCTGCTTCAAGGCCGGCCTGTTCCTGGGCGCGGGTTCGGTGATGCATGGCATGGACGACGAGACCGACATGCGCCGGTACGGCGGCCTCGCGAAGGTCATGCCCGTCACCGCCGTGACCTTCGGGCTGGGCTACCTCGCCATCATCGGCGTGCCGCCGCTCTCGGGCTTCTACACCAAGGACGGGATCATCGAGGCGGCACTGGGGCACGACGGATTCTGGGGGATCGTGCTGGGCGGCATCGCGATCCTCGGCGCCGGCATCACCGGCTTCTACATGACCCGGGTGATGATCCTGACGTTCTTCGGCGCTCCCCGCTGGCGCGAGGGCACCCACCCGCACGAGTCCCCGTCGGTGATGACGACGCCCATGGTCGTGCTGGCCGTCGGCAGCATCGGCGCCGGCGCTCTCCTCGTCCTGGGCGGCCGGGTCGCCGACTTCCTCGCCCCCGCCGTGGGTTCCGCCCCCGAGGCGCATCACACGATCCCCGCATGGGCGGTCACGGCGCTGGTCCTGGGCGCCGTCGCCGTCGGCGTGACCGTCGCGATCCTCGCCACCCGCACCGTCCCCGTTCCGGCACCGTCGGAGGTGACCCCCCTGACCCGCGCGGCGCGCAACGACCTGTACGGTGACGCCCTCAACGAGGCCGTGTTCATGCGGCCCGGACAGGGCGCCACGGCCGCGCTCCTGACGGCCGAGAGCAAGGGCATCGACGGCGCCATCAACGCGATCCCGGCGGGCATAGGAGGCGCGTCGGTGCTGCTGCGCCGCTGGCAGACCGGGTACGCGCGGAGCTACGCGCTGACGATGCTGGCCGGGACGGCGGTGCTGATCGGCGCCGCGGCGGTGTGGGTCTCATGAGCGCGCCCTGGCTGACCCTGCTGTGGGCCGTGCCGGCGGTCGGCGCCGTCGCGGCGGCGGCGGCGGCGCCCCGCGCGGCGCGCTGGATCGGTCTGCTCGCCTCGGCGGTGGCGCTCGCGATCGGCATCGGACTGGCCTGGGCGTTCGACACCGCAGGGGATTCCAGTTCGCCGAGAACGCCGAGTGGATACCGGCGTTCGGCGCCGGGTACCGGCTCGCGCTCGACGGCACCGGCCTGGTGCTGGTGTTGCTGACCACGGCTCTGCTTCCGGTGCTGCTCCTGGCCGGGCGCCGGGAGGCGGAGTCCGAGCGGGGCGGCGCGTACGTCGCGCTCACGCTGGCGGTCGAGGCGCTGGTCCTGCTGAGCTTCGTGACCACCGACGTGCTGGTGTTCTACCTCGTCTTCGAGGCGATGCTGATCCCGCTCTACTTCCTGCTCGCCGGGTTCGGCGGCACCGGAAGCGATCCCGGCGACCGCACCCGCGCCGCCGTGAAGTTCCTGCTGTACAACCTGGCCGGTGGGCTCGTGATGCTGGCCGCGGTCGTCGGCCTCTACGCCACCTCCGGCACGTTCGATCTGCGGTCCCTCGCCGACGGTGCCGGCCCCGGCCCCGGCGCCGCACAGGACCTGATGTTCCTGGGGTTCCTGTTCGCGTTCGCCGTCAAGGCACCGCTCTGGCCGCTGCACACGTGGCTCCCCGGCGCCGCGGTGCAGACGAATCCGCCGACCGCCGTGCTGATGATGGCGATCGTCGACAAAGTGGGGACCTTCGCGATGCTCCGCTACTGCCTGACGCTGTTCCCGGACGCCGCAGCGCGTTTCGCGCCGTGGATCGCGGCGCTCGCGGTAGTCGGGATCGTTTACGGCGCGATGCTGGCGATCGGGCAGTCCGATGTGATGTCGCTCATCGCGTACACCTCGATCAGCCACTTCGGATTCATCATCCTGGGGGTGTTCGCGCGCACCGGCGATGCGCAGGCGGGATCCGTGCTGTACATGGTGAACCACGGCGTCGCGACCGCCGCGCTGTTCCTCACGGCGGGGTTCCTGGTTGCCCGGCGCGGCAGTCGCGAGATCGCCGACTTCGGCGGCGTGTGGTCGCGCGCACCGAGATTCGGCGCCGCGTTCCTCATCGCGGGCCTCGCGACGCTCTCGCTGCCCGGCCTCGGCCCGTTCGTGTCCGAGCTGCTCGTGGTGGTGGGCACCTATCCGCGGTGGGCGGTCGCCGCGATCGTGAGCGTGATCGCCCTCGTCCTGTCCGCGTTGTACGTGCTGTGGACGTATCAGCGCATGTTCACCGGCCCCGCCCCCGCGGAGGTGGAGCGCACCTTCGGCGCCGGGAGCGCAACGAGCGGGCCGAATGATTCCAACGACGCCCGGCCGGGCGAGCTGATCGTGCTGGTCCCCCTGCTGATCGCCCTGTTCGGGCTCGGCCTGTTCCCGGCGCCGGCGCTCGACGCGATCAACCCGTCCGTCGCCGCGACCACGGCGGAGGTGGCGCGATGAGCATCGAGTATGCGCAGATCGCCCCCGCGCTCATCGTGTTCGGCGCCGCGATCATCGGCGTGGTGGTCGAGGCGTTCGCGCCGCCCCGGGGCCGCGCGCTCGCGCACGGCGTGCTCGGCGGGGGCGCCGTGGTAGCGGCCCTCGTCGCCGTCGTCCTGCTCGCCGTCGACGGTGCTCCGCCCCACCCCGTGCTGGCCGGTTCGGTCGCCGCCGACGGCCTGTCGCTCGCGATCCAGGGCCTGCTCCTCGTGTCGACCCTGCCCGCGATCGCGCTGATGGTGGCGCGCGACAACCCGATGACGCACACCGAGTCCGTTCCGCTGACGCTGTTCGCGCTCGGCGGGATGATGGCGTTCGCCTCGGCGCAGGACTGGCTCACGCTGTTCGTCGCGCTCGAGGTGTTCTCGCTGCCGCTGTACCTGCTGTGCGCCCTCGCCCGGCGCCGCGGCCAACTGCCGTTGGAGGCCGCGCTCAAGTACTTCCTGCTGGGTGCGTTCAGCTCGGCGATCCTCCTGTTCGGCGTGGCCCTGCGCTTCGCCGCGACGGGCGATACCGCGATCGAGGCGGTGCCCCAGGACGAGGTCCTGGGCGCGGTCGGGGCGGCGTTGATCGCCGTGGGCGTGCTGTTCAAGGTGGGCGCGGTGCCGTTCCACTCATGGGTACCGGACGTGTATCAGGGCGCGCCCACGCCGGTGACGGCGTTCATGGCGGCGGCCACGAAGGTCGCGGCCTTCGGGGTGCTGGTGCGGCTCGTCCTGGTCGCGTTCGGCGACGTGCCGTGGGGGCCGGTGCTGGCGACGGTGGCGGTGGTGACCGTCGTCGTCGGCTCGATCATGGCGATCACCCAGTCCGACATCAAACGCCTGCTCGCGTACTCGGCGATCGCGCACACCGGCTTCCTCCTCATCGGCGTCCACGCGGGGACGGTGCGCGGCGCCGGAGCGGCCTGCTTCTACCTGGCGATCTACGCGCTCAGCACGATCGGCGCATTCGCCCTCGCGGGCGCGGTCCGCGAGACCCGGCCCGAGGGCGGCACCGTCGAAGTGGGCGAACTGGCCCGGTGGGCCGGGCTGGGCCGGTCCCGTCCCTGGCTGGCCGGGGCGATGGCCCTGTTCCTGCTGTCGTTCGCGGGGATCCCCCTGACCGGCGGTTTCACCGGGAAGTTCGCCGTGTTCGCCGCGGCGGCGGAACGCGGCGGAGCCTGGCTCGTGGTGGTCGGTGTGGTCGCCAGCGCCGTGGCCGCGGTGTTCTACTTCCGGGTGATCGTGGTGATGTACTCCACCACGCCGCACGAGTTCGCGCCCGACGTGCCGAAGGTCGATCCGCTCACTGCGGTGGTGATCGGGGCGGGCGTGGTCGCCGTCGTCGTGCTGGGCCTGTTCCCGCAGCCGCTGCTGGACCTGTTCGCCGACCTCACGGTGCTCGCCATGCGGTAAGTAGAATCGGCTCTTATGAGTGAAAAGCCGCTTCCGTTCAGCAACGGCCTCAACCTGAAGGTGATGGGCGGCGTGCTGGTGCTGATCCTGGCCGTCCTGATCTGGCGGCTCACCGACGCGCAGAACAACACGCAGCGGGTGCTGTACGTCGTGGCGATCGTGCTGGAGATCCTGTTCTTCGTGGGGCTGGTGTTCGCCAGCCGGTACATCAAGCGGCAGCACGACCGGGCGCAGGCCGCCTACCAGGCGCAGATCGCCGCGGCCCGCGCCGACGCCGAGGGCGCGCCGGCGGCACCGTCGAAGCCGGAGGCCGGCGAGACGGACGCGCCGTGACCACGGCGAAGCCCGCCCGGAAGCGGATGACGGCGGCGGAGCGCCGCAACCAGCTGGTCGACACCGCGCGGTCGGTGTTCGCCGACCGCGGGTACGAGGCGGCGACGATCGAGGAGGTGGCCGCGAAGGCAGGCGTCTCCAAGCCCGTCGTGTACGAGCACTTCGGCGGCAAGGAGGGCCTCTACGCCGTGGTCGTGGACCGCGAGATGGAAACGGTTCTCGACGTTTTCTCGCGCGCGCTCAAGGAGGACCGCTCGAAGTCACGCATCGAGCAGATCGCCCTCGCGCTGCTGACCTACGTCGAGGACCGGGCCGACGGCTTCCGCATCCTCACCCGCAACAGCTCCGTCGAGCACTCCGGCGGCTACTCGACGCTGCTCAACGACCTGGTGGGCCAGGTCGAGAACCACCTCGAGTCCGAGTTCGAGCGCAAGAACCTCGACCCCGACCTGGCGCCGCTCTACGCCCAGGCGCTGGTCGGGATGGTCGCCATGACGGCGCAGTGGTGGCTCGAGGTGCGCACGCCGCCGAAGGAGGCCGTCGCCGCCCACATCGTGAACCTCTCCTGGTACGGCCTCATCGGCCTCAAGGAGAACCCCGTCGCCATTGAGCCCAGCCCGCTGGCCGAGAGCGAGGACGGCACCGAGTAGGCAGCGGCGACGTCGGCTACCGCGGGCCCGCCCCGATCGGAGCCCCCACGAGCGAGGCGAGGATCGTGCCGATGGCCTGCCCGAAGGTGCCGATCGCGGCGGGCTCGAGGCCGCTGCTGAAGACGTTGCGGATGTCGCAGCCAGACGATGCCGGTCCGGTCGAATCCATCCGCTGCTTGAGCCAGTTGAAGGCGCCGCCCGCGCCGGTCACCACGACGGTGCCGTGGGTGGTCATCAGCTGCGGGACCGGGTTGGGCGGGAACTCCTCGCGACGGTAGGTCACTGACGCGCCGCCCTTGCAGTACGAGTTCACGAGCTTGTCGGTACCCGAGATCGGGGCGACCTCCTCGGTGATGCCGTTGTACACGTACGCGGGCACCGTCGGGACGCGGCCGCTCACGCCGCGCTCGCGGATCGTCTTGGCGATGACCGGGATCCGCAGGACCTCGTCGACCGGCTTGGTCAGCATGCGGTTGTAGTCGAACCACAGGTTGGCCACGACGTTCTGCGGCATGCAGTGCCGACGGGTCTCGTTGACACGCGCCCGCCCCTCGGGGGTGAGCACCTTGTCCAGGGCCGCGCGGAACTCCTCGGAGTCCTTGCCGAGCGCGGACAGCGCCAGCGGGATGAGGCCGGCGAGCAGCGAGGTGTTCACGGCCTTGAGCGAGGCCTCGAGATCGCGCTCGGGCGCGCCGAAGGCCGCGCCACGGATGTTGAGCTCCGGCGCGTAGGTGGGGTGCTCCTCGATGGTCCAGCTGCTGGCGATCGCGCCGCCGGAGTAGCCCCAGAGCGTGACGGGGGTCTTCGCGTTCATCCCGAGGCGGGAGAAGTTCTCCACCGCCCGGATGCCGTCGAGAACGGCCCAACCGGGCTGCCGCGGGGTGAGGAAGCGGTTCTCGCCGCCGCCGTGGTCGGGCATCGCGACGGCCCATCCCTCCTGCAGCCCGAGGCCTGCGAACAGCAGCTCGGCGGCGGGCATGCCGAACGTGAGCGGCCCCTCCTTCGCGGCGAGGTCGACGGGGCCGCCCTTGGTCGTCGCGTACGACGACTGGCAGATGCGCAGCGTCGAATCGGCGGCCGCCTGATACGAGAGCAGCTTGGTGGGCTTCGTGCCGCGCGGCACCATCACGGTGGTCACGCTGAGGTCGGGCTCGCCGTTCATGCCGGTGGTGCGGTAGGCGAGCTGCCAGGCGTCCACGTTGAGCGGCATGATCTGCAGCGACCGGATCGACGTGGCGCGGGTGCGCACGATCTCGCCCGGCTGCAGCGACGCGAGGTCCGCCGGCCGGTCGTAGAAGGGATCGGCGGGCGGCGCGGGCTCGACGATGGGCGGGAGCGCGTGCGCGCTCGGCGTCGTCGCAATACCGACCGCGATCGCGAGGACCGCGCCGATCAGCGCCGCGAGGAACCGCGATCCCATCCGGAACGCTGATGTTTCATTCACCATGAACAAGGAACCTAAAGTGACCCACGTCACCTGTCAAGACTCGGCCGCTCAGTTCAGCCGCCGCTGGAGGTGGACCGTGACCGCGTCGCCCTCCCGCTTGCCGATCTCGCGGCGGATCTTCGCGGCGACCGGGAGCTTGTGCGTCCCGTCGCCCAGGGCCATGAAGGAGCTGGTGAACGGGACCCCGTCCACGGTCCCGGAGACCTTGACGAGGCCGCGGGAGCCGAAGAACTCGGCGGACCCGTCGAGCACGACGTACGTCCACCCACCCTTCGCCTCGCTCCGCCGGAGCACGGCGGTGAAGGTGGTGTCGAGCGGACCTGCGATGGCGGACATGACGTTTCCCTTCGATCAGTGGAGGAGGCCCAGCGCGACGGCGATGAGCACGAGCTTGAGGAGCCAGTCGCCGGCGTGGATCGCCGCGGTCTGCCACGGCACGCGCTCCCAGATGATCGATCCGGTGAGCAGCACCACGGGGAACGCCACCCAGAGCACGAGGGCGAGCAAGAGGGATCCCGAGAGGGAGAAAGACCGGCCTGATCCGCGACCCAGGCGAAGCCGGCCGCGACCACGGCCGTGCGGACCAGTTCCGCGACGACCTTCGCCGGGCCGGGCCTCCCGCGGTCGAGCGCCCGATCTCCGAGCGCCCGCTGCTCCACCGGGGAGAGAAGCACGTAGTAGATCGAGCTGAGAACGAATGTCGCGAACGCGGCGACGGCGATACCTGCGACGATCATGACGCCCTCCTTTTAGTACTAATGAGTACCCTACGCCCGCGCTCGAGTACTGTCCAGTACTATTTCGGGCATGGACACCGCACAGGGCACACCCCGGCTCCGCGGGCGGCCGGGCGGCCGCAGCGGCGCCGACCTGCTCGCCGTCGCGCGGGACCTGCTCCTCGACCGCGGCTTCGCGGGCACGACCATGGACGCCGTCGCCGCCGGTGCCCGCATCTCCAAGCAGACCCTCTACCGGCAGTACCCGTCGAAGGACGACCTGTATGCGGCCGTCGTCCGCGATTGGGTGGACCGCGGCCGCGACGCGATGCGGCCGCACCTCGACGCGCTGGTCGCGACCGACGACGCCGCACGCGGGCTGCGCGCACTCGCCGGCGCGCTGCAGGCGGGCGTCCTCAGCGGCCCCGTCCTGCGGATGCGCGCCCTGGTCTCCGCCGAGGCGGAGCGCTTCCCCGAGGTCGCCGACGACTACGTGCGGCGCAGCTGGGATCGCAACCAGGCACTCCTCGCCGACGCCTTAGCGCGCCTGGCCGACCGGAATCTGCTGCACACCGCCGATCCCGCCTCCGCGGCCGAACAGTTCACCTGGCTGGCCCTCGCCGCGCCACTCAACCGGCTCACCCTCACCGGCGGCCGGTCGCGCCCTACGCAGCAGGAATCGGACGCCGTCGCCGACGAGGCGGTCGCCACCTTCCTGGCCCGCTACGCGCCGTCCGGCTCCGGAGACTGAGCCGACTCGGGCCCGTCGGCGCGTGTCGGACTGCGCCAATACACTGGTCCGGTGCCTGACGCCGCCCCCTCCTCCGTCCCAGCCCTCTCCGGACTGACCAGGGCGGTCGCCGCCGATCCGGATGTCGCAGCATTCGCGGCCGCCGCGGGTAGGCCCGACCTCACCGTTACCGCGGTCGACGGTGCGCGTCCCTTCCTCGTGTCGGCGCTCGCGGACCGTGTGGCTGTGCTCGTGGTCACCGCGACCGGACGCGAGGCCGACGACCTGAGCGCCGAGCTGCGCGAGATGCTGGGCGACGGGGCCGTGGCGCAGTTCCCCAGCTGGGAGACGCTGCCGCACGAGCGGCTCTCCCCGGGCGCCGACACCGTGGGCCGCCGGCTGCAGGTGCTGCGCCGGCTGGCCCACCCGGACGACGCGCAGTACGGCGAACCCCTGCGCGCAGTCGTGGCGACGGTGCGCTCCCTGGTGCAGCCGATGGCGCCCGGGCTGGGCGACGCACCGTCGATCACGCTGCGCGAGGGCGTCGAGCACGACTTCGACGAGCTCATCGAGACCCTGGTCGAACTCGCCTACACCCGCGTCGACATGGTGGGCAAGCGCGGCGAGTTCGCCGTGCGCGGCGGCATCCTCGACGTCTTCCCCACGACCACGGATCTCCCAGTGCGCGTGGAGTTCTGGGGCGACGAGATCACCGACCTGCGCGCCTTCTCGGTGGCCGACCAGCGCTCCCAGCCCGAGGTCGAGGTGGGCACCGTGCACGTGTACCCGTGCCGCGAGCTCCTCCTCACCGCGGAGGTCCGCGAGCGCGCGGCAGCGCTCAAGGCCGAACACGAGTCCGACGCCGCGCTGGTGGAGATGCTGGAGAAGCTCTCGCAGGGCATCCCGGTGGAGGGCATGGAGGCGTTGATCCCCGCGCTCATCCCCGGCGAGCTGCAACTGCTCACCGACGTCCTGCCCGCGGGCGCGCACACCCTGCTGCTCGATCCCGAGAAGATCCGCACCCGCGCCGCGGATCTCGGCCGCACCGGCCAGGAGTTCCTGGAGGCCTCGTGGACCGCGGCCGCGCTCGGCTCGGCGGCGCCGCTGGACCCGTCGGGGATGAACCTGGGCGCCAGCGCCTACCGCTCGCTCGACGAGGTGCACGATTCCGTCTCCGACGGCGGCCGCCCGTGGTGGACCGTCTCCCCGCTAGCGACGGGGCCGGACGAGGGGCCGGACCACCTCACGGTCCACGCCGAACACGCGCCCGCACCACGGGGATCCGAGGCCGAGGCGGAGAAGCTGTTCGCGACGCTGCGCGCCCACGCCGCGTCCGGCGGCACCGGCGTGATCGTGGTCGCCGGCCAGGGCACTCGCGCCCGCATCCTGGAGCGGCTGCGCGACGCCGAGGTCCCCGCCACGGAGCTGGACGCGGGCGCCGCGCCGCAGCCCGGCACCGTCGGCGTGCTGCGCGGTAGCCTGCAGACGGGCCTGACCGTGCCCGCCGAGAAACTCGTCCTGCTGGCCGAGCCGGACCTGACGGGCAACCGGGTCGCGGGTGTCGGCGACGGTCGGCGGCTTCCGGCCAAGCGCCGCAACCAGGTCGACCCGCTGGCCCTGACCGCCGGCGACCTCGTGGTGCACGACGAGCACGGCATCGGCAAGTTCGTCGAGATGATCGAACGCACCGTCGCGGGGGCCCGCCGCGAGTACCTGGTGATCGAGTACGCCCCCGGCAAGCGGGGCCAGCCGGGCGACAAGCTGTTCGTCCCGATGGAGTCGCTGGACCAGCTCTCCCGGTACGTCGGCGGCGAGATGCCCGCGCTGTCGAAGATGGGCGGCAGCGACTGGCAGAACACCAAGCGCAAGGCGCGCAAGGCCGTCCGCGAGATCGCGGGCGAGCTGGTGCAGCTGTACGCGGCCCGCAATGCCGCGCCCGGTCACGCCTTCGCACCCGACTCCCCGTGGCAGCGCGAGATGGAGGACGCGTTCCCGTTCACCGAGACCGTCGACCAGATGACGGTGATCGGCGACGTGAAGGCCGACATGGAGAAGGCGGTCCCGATGGACCGCGTCGTCATCGGCGACGTGGGCTACGGCAAGACGGAGATCGCCGTGCGCGCCGCCTTCAAGGCGGTCCAGGACGGCAAGCAGGTCGCGGTGCTCGTGCCCACGACGCTGCTCGCGCAGCAACATCTGAAGACCTTCGAGGAGCGGATGCAGGGCTTCCCGGTCACGGTGAAGGGCCTGTCCCGGTTCACCGACAAGCTGGAGACCCAGCAGGTGCTCGAGGGCCTCGCCGACGGCAGCGTGGACGTGGTGGTGGGCACCCACCGGCTGCTGCAGACCGGGGTGCGCTGGAAGGACCTGGGCCTCGTCGTGGTCGACGAGGAGCAGCGCTTCGGCGTCGAGCACAAGGAGCACATCAAGGCGCTGCGCACCAATGTCGACGTGCTCACCATGAGCGCGACCCCGATCCCCCGCACGCTCGAGATGAGCATGGCCGGCATCCGCGAGATGTCGACCATCCTCACCCCACCAGAGGAGCGGCACCCGGTGCTCACCTACGTGGGCGCGTACGACGACAAGCAGGTGGCCGCGGCCATCCGCCGCGAGCTGCTGCGCGACGGCCAGGTCTTCTACGTGCACAACCGGGTCAGCTCGATCGACCGGGCCGCCAAGCACATCCGCGACATGGTGCCCGAGGCGCGGGTCGTGGTGGCGCACGGGCAGATGGGCGAGGAGGCCCTCGAGAGCACGGTGCAGGGGTTCTGGAACCGCGAGTTCGACGTGCTGGTGTGCACCACGATCGTCGAGACCGGCCTGGACATCTCCAACGCGAACACGCTCATCGTGGAGCGGGCCGAGAACCTCGGACTCTCGCAGCTGCACCAGCTGCGCGGGCGCGTGGGCCGCTCCCGCGAGCGCGGCTACGCGTACTTCCTCTACCCGGCGGAGAAGCCGCTCACCGAGACCGCCTACGACCGGCTGGCGACCATCGCGCAGAACAACGACCTCGGTGCCGGCATGGCCGTGGCGATGAAGGATCTCGAGATCCGCGGCGCCGGTAACGTTCTCGGCGCCGAGCAGTCCGGCCACGTCGCGGGCGTCGGCTTCGACCTGTACGTCCGGTTGGTCGGCGAGGCCGTCGAGGCCTACCGCGCCGCCGCCGACGGCAAGCCGATCACGGCGCCCGAGGAGCAGAAGGAGGTGCGCATCGACCTGCCGGTGGACGCGCACATCCCGCCCGACTACGTCACCAGCGACCGGCTCCGCCTGGAGGCGTACCGGAAACTGGCCGCGGCGCACGACGATACGGCCGTCGCCGAGGTGCTCACCGAGCTCACCGACCGGTACGGCCCGCCGCCGGTGGAGGTGGAGCGGCTCGCGGCGATCGCCCGGCTGCGCTCGCTGGCGCGGGACGCGGGCGTCACCGAGATCACGGTGACCGGCACCAATCTGCGCATCGCGCCGATGGAACTACTGGACTCGCAGCAGATGCGGCTCAAGCGTCTGTACCCGGGCGGCTCCTACCGCGCGGCGACCCGCACCGTCACCTTCCCGCTCCCCCGGGTCGGCGGGGGCGGCGTCGGCAGCGAACGGGTGCGCGACATCGAGGTGCTGCAGGCCGTCGCCGACTTCCTCGCCGCCATGGCGGGCAAGGGCGCCGGCTACTGGCGGCTCGACCAGCCTCCCCGCGCGGTCGCCGCGGCTGGGGCGCCGTGAGTGGCGGGCGCGGCACCGTCGTGCTGCTCAACCCCGCGCTGCCCACCCTGCTGCCGGTCGCGGCCCTGCCCGCGCTCTCCGGACCCGTGCACTACACCGAGGAGCTGCCGGTGAAACTCGCGTGGCACCTCACCGACGGCCGCCCCGTCCTCGGGACGGAGGTCCCGTCGGGCGCGACGCTGCTCACCTCCGACGACGCGCATCCCGCGGCGGTCGCGCTGCGGGCCGCCGGGGCCGACGTGATCGCGGTGCCGCGCCCCGCCGGGCTCGCCGTGCTCGACACCGTCGACCTGATCGACCGGCTGCGGCGCGAGGGACCGTGGGAGTCGGAGCAGACGCACGCGAGCCTGCTGCGGTACCTGGTGGAGGAGACGTACGAGGTGGCCGACGCCGTCTCCGCACTCGACGCCCCCGAGGGCGGGGCCGCCGCTGCGGACGAGCTGCGCAGCGAGCTCGGCGACCTGCTGCTGCAGGTGGTCTTCCACTCCCGGATCGCCGAGGAGGGGACGCACCCGTTCGGCATCGACGACGTCGCCCGCACCCTCGCGGCCAAGGTCCGCCGGCGCACGCCGCACCTGGCTGACGGTGCCGTGGTCGACGTGGCGACGCAGGCCGAGAACTGGGAGCGGCAGAAGCGGCTCGAGCGCGGCGACCGCGCCTCCGTCCTCGATTCGATCTCCCTCGGCCAGCCCGCGTTGGCGCTGGTGGCGAAGGTCTTCGAGCGGCTGCGCACCACCGGGTTCCCGTGGGAGCTCGTCCCCGACGAGCTGCGCACCGTGACAGTCGACCCCGCGACCGAGGATGCCGCCTTCGAACTGGACTACCGGCGGCGGGTCCTGGCCTTCATGGACCGGGTGCGGGCGGCGGAGGCGGCGATGGCCTCCGGCGAGGTAGACTCGTGGGCCGCGGCCTGGGACCGGGATCACATCCTGGAACCCTGAGACGCGCTCCGGGCGTTGATCCCACGTCCGACATGTTCCGGTTCGAGAAAGTTCACGCGAGGTCATGGTCAGTTCCCGCATGCGCGCGGCAGCCGTCGTCGGCGTCGCGGCCACGGTGCTCGCCGCCTGCGGTACCTTCTCGCCCCGCCCCGAGATACCGCAGGGCATCCCGCCCGGACCGGGCGCACCGGTGCCGTACATCAACGTCAACGGGCCCGGCCGAACGGCCGAACTGCTGCGTGACTGGGCCACCCCGATCAGCGTGGCCACCGGCATCCCCGTGATCTCACTCGAGGCCTACGGCAACGCCGCGGAGGCGCTGCGGCAGCGGACGCCCGAGTGCGGGATCGCGTGGACCACGCTGGCCGGTATCGCGTTCATCGAGAGCAAGCACGGCACGTACCACGGGGCGACGGTCGCCGCGGACGGCAAGGTGTCGCCGCCCATCCGCGGCGTGCCGCTCGACGGGACCAACGGCAACATGGAGATCCGGGCTACCGGCACCGACCCGCACCGTCCGAACGCGAAGTACGACGCCGCGATGGGACCGTTCCAGTTCATCCCCGAGACGTGGCAGCGCTACGGCGTCGACGCCAACGGCGACGGCAAGGCCGACCCCGACAACATCGACGACGCGGCGATGACCGCGGCGCGGTACCTGTGCGTGTCCGGCAAGGACCTCACCACCGCGCAGGGCTGGGAGAAGGCCGTGATGGTCTACAACCAGTCCCGCAAGTACGTGCTCGACGTGCGGGACGCCGCGGCCTCCTACTCGGTCAACGTGCAGCCGTAGCGCAGCGGACGCACCGCCCGCGTCAGTCGGTTCCGGCGCGGCAGGCGTCGAGTTGCATCCGCAAGTCAGCGCACTGGTCCTCCAGATCGAGGATCCGTTCGACTCCGGGCAGGTTGACCCCCGTGGCGACGAGTTCACTGATCCGCCGGATGCGCGCGATGTCGTCCTCGCTGTAACGGCGGGTCCCGCCGGCGGTGCGCTGTGGGCGGATCAGGTTGCGACGCTCGTACAGGCGGAGCGTCTGCAGGCCCACCTCGGACAACTCGGACGCCACGGAGATGCTGTACACGCCGAGATCGGAACGCACGCGATGGGATCGAGTCATCGCACTCATCCTCCGATCCCTTCCGATCTCCCGGCCACCCCCTGTGACCCGAAGGGGATGAAAACCTGCTTTCCAGAGTATAGATCTTGTGCCCGCTGAATCAGGAGCACTACGCCGCCCCGCGGAGGATCCCGCGGGGACGGTCAGGTGTGCGGCACTTCAGTCACGGGCGGAAGGTCCTGTACCGCGGCGTCGTAGGCGTCGATCAGCCACGCCGCCGACCGGTCCGCGATCAGTTCCGCCGCACCTGCGTCGAGGGCACCGTCGTAGAACCGCACCCGCCACGGCGCGCCCGCATCATCGTCGGCGAGGCCGCTGTCCGCGTCGGTGTTCGTCGCGAGCAGGTACCGGCCGAGCTCGAAGTCGACCCGGAGTGCGTAGTGACCTCCGAGATTCTCCACCCGAGCACTGCGCTGCGTCGACACCTCCAGGGCGTGCAGCGCATCGGTGTACCGCCCGGTGAATTCAGGCCTACGGGGCACGGCGACTCGATTCTTCTCGACCTACCCGCGACCGTATCCAGGCCGGGCGCCCCACGTTACGCGATGCGCGCCCGCTTGCCCTCCGCCACCGCGGCGGACGCCTGGTCCCGCAAGGCGTGCAGACGGTCCCCCGCCTTCTCGGCGAAGCCCGCGGCGGCGTCCGCCGCATCGGCGAGGACGGGCCGCGCGCGGTCCACGGCGTCGTCGACGACGGGCTTCACCTTCTCCGCCGCGTCCGCGACCGCGGGCTTGGCCCGCTCGACGGCGTCGCTGAGCGTTGGTCTCGCCGTCTCGACGGCGCCCACCACCGCGGGCTTCGCCCGGCCGATCGCCGTCGCGCCGTACTCCTGGGCGGCATGGGCCCGCTCCTTCCAGGTCGTTCCACCGTCGTGGTGTCCCGGCGTGATGGCCGAGACGGTGTCGGAGACCCGCTCCGACGCACGCTCGGCTGCGCGGCGGGCGCGCCAGGTGACGCCCGGCTTGCCCTCGGTGTCGAAGCCTGCGATCAGCAGGCCGCCGAGCAGCGACAGGTTCTTCACGAAGTGCAACTGCTGCTCGCGGCGGGCCGCGGGTCCGACTCCGCCCAGAACGGGTGGTCGACGACCGTCGCGGGCACGAGGGTGCCCGCAAGGGCCAGCGAGGCGGCCCGCGGAACCCGCCCGGTGGCGAGCAGCAGGCCACCGCCGAGCTGGACACCCGCGTTGATCCTTACCCAACTCCTGGCGCTCGTCGGGATCGCCGTCGAATCGGGAAGGGCCTCAGTGGCCTTCTCCACCAGCGGGGCGACGGTGTCCGCCTTCCGCCCCGGGTCGCTCGTCAGGCCGGTGTAACCGGTGTAGACGAAGATCGAACCGAGCAGGGTCGCGCTATCCGTCGAATCATCATTGTCCAGCTCCCGTCGTCGTCGGTCTCGGGCCCTCAGTTGCCCGAGAGCTTGTCCTTCACCTCGTCGACGCCCTCCTTGACCTTGTCGGCGGCGCCGGCAATCTTGTCCTTGACCGAGGCCTCGGCCTGGTCGCCGCGACCCTCCTCCTTGAGCTGGGGGTCGTCGAACGCGGTGCCGACGGTCTCCTTCGCCCTGCCCTTGATGTCCTGCGCCTTGTTCTTGGCGTCGTCGGTGAAGCTCATCGTGTTCTCCTTCGCGTTACGGAACTTTCGGGTGTGCAACTCGACGGCCGGTGCGATCAGCCGATCGGAACGCGTGCCAGATGCACGACGAGGGGAACCATGAGCCCCAGCGTCAGCACCAGCAGTGCACCGATCACGACACCACCGCGGGGGTGGAGGACCAGCGGCGGAACCGCCTCGACGGGAGGTCGCGGGACTCGTTCCGCCGGCGTGGCGCGGTCGTCGGTCATCATCTCGCTCCCATCGAATATCTATGTCGTGTCGAGCAGATTTCACGTTATGAACGGAATCTATTCCTGTCAACAGATGAATGAGAAAAGATTGTCCCGCTTGGGAAGAACATCCTGCGACCTGCACATTGTCCGCGACGTGCGCCTCGTCACACACGACTGTCTGCGCTCCTAATCTCAGCGCCTATACCGTGTGCCCCATGCGGATCTGGTCGGTGCACCCGCGCTACCTCGACCGGCAGGCGCTGGTCGCCTGCTGGCGAGAGACGCTGCTCGCGCAGGCGGTGCTCGCGGGCCGCACGAAGGGCTACACGCGGCATCCCCAGCTCGAGCGCTTCCGCGGCGCGCCGGACCCGCTCGGCGCGGTCAGCGCGTACCTAGTCGCCCTCGCCGACGAGGCCGACGCCCGCGGCTACCGCTTCGACCGCACCCGCATCGACGAGCCGACCCTGACGGTCGCACCGATCGACGTGACCGACGGCCAGCTGAACCTGGAGTGGGTGCACCTACGGGCCAAGCTGGAGGCGCGGAGCCCGGACGTGGCGCGGCGGTGGCGCACCGTCGAGACGCCCGATCCACACCCGAGCTTCCGAGGCGTTCCCGGCCCCGTCGAACCGTGGGAACGCACGCGGCCCTGAACTGCTCTCCCGCCAGGACTCGAACCTGAAATGTCTGAACCAAAATCAGAAGTGTTGCCGATTACACCACGGGAGACCGGGCCCGAGTGCGATTCGGAACCGTCGCCAAGCATTGTGCCATGACGAGCCCGGCCGGACCGCTCTCGTAGGATTCACCTCGATGCGCAACACGAGGAGCGAGCGATGACGAACGGGACGGCGGTGGTGATCCTCGCCGCGGGCGCGGGCACGCGGATGAGGTCGAAGACGCCGAAGGTGCTGCACCGGATCGCGGGCCGCACGCTGCTCGGACACGCGCTGCATGCCGCCGCGGGCGTGGCGCCCGACCACCTGGTGGTTGTCGTCGGGCACGACCGGGAACGCGTCGCGGACGCGGCGCAGGCGACGGCCGGCGAGCTCGAACACGACATCCTGATCGCGGTGCAGGAGAAGCAGCGCGGCACCGGTGACGCCGTGCAGGCCGGACTCGGCGCGCTGCCCGGCGACTTCCGCGGCACCGTCATCGTCACGGCGGCCGACGTGCCGCTGCTGGACGCCGCGACGCTCCGCGCGCTGCTGGACACGCACACCGGCGGCGCGGGCGCCGCCGTCACCGTGCTGACCACCGCCGTCGCGGACCCCACCGGCTACGGCCGCGTCCTGCGGACCCAGGACGGGCAGGTCACGCAGATCGTCGAGCAGAAGGACGCGACGCCGGAGCAGCTTGCGATCACCGAGATCAACTCGGGCGTGTACGCCTTCGACCACGCGCGGCTCGTCGCGGCGCTGGCCCAGCTGCGGCCCGACAACTCGCAGGGCGAGCTGTATCTCACCGACGTCATCGGCATCGCCCGCGCGGCCGGCCACCTGGTGCGCGGCGACCACGTGGACGACGACATGCTGGTGGCCGGCTGCAACGACCGAGTCCAACTGTCGAACCTGGGCCGCGAGCTCAACCGCCGGATCGTCGAGCGGCACCAGCGGGCGGGGGTCACCGTGATCGACCCCGAGAGCACCTACATCGACGTGGACGTCGAGATCGCGCCCGACGTCACCGTCGAGCCCGGCACGCACCTGCGCGGCGCCACCGTGATCGCCGAGGACGCGGTGATCGGCCCCGACACCACCCTGATCGACACCGAGGTGGGCGCGGGCGCGACGGTGCTCCGCAGCGAGGTGCACCTGTCGGTGATCCGCGAGAACGCGACCGTCGGGCCGTTCAGCTACCTGCGGCCGAACACCGACCTGGGCCCGAAGGGCAAGATCGGCGCCTTCGCCGAGACCAAGAACGCGCAGATCGGCACGGGCAGCAAGATCCCGCACCTGAGCTACATCGGCGACGCGACCATCGGCGAGGGCAGCAACATCGGCTGCGGCACGGTGACCGTGAATTACGACGGGGTGAACAAACACCGAACGGTGATCGGCGACCACGTGCGCATCGGATCCGACACGATGCTCATCGCGCCGGTGGAGGTCGGCGACGGCGCGTACAGCGGAGCGGGTACCGTGATCAAGCGCGACGTGCCCCCGGAGCCCTGGCGGTGTCCGCCGCGGATCAGCGAAACATCGACGATTGGGTACAGCGCCGACGCCCGGGCACGAGCTCAGCCGAAGCGGCCCAGAAGGCTATCGCGAGGATTGACGAGCAGTGAACAACTGGATCGATAACCAGAAGAACCTGATGCTGTTCTCGGGCCGCGCCCACCCCGAGCTGGCGCAGCAGGTCGCCGACGAGCTCGGAGTGCAGGTCACCCCGCAGACCGCGCGCGACTTCGCCAACGGCGAGATCTTCGTGCGCTTCGAGGAGTCGGTGCGCGGCAGCGACGCCTTCGTCCTGCAGAGCGCGCCGTATCCGGTGAACCAGTGGATCATGGAAACGCTCATCATGATCGACGCGCTCAAGCGCGGCTCCGCGAAGCGGATCACCGCGGTGCTCCCCTTCTACCCGTATGCGCGCCAGGACAAGAAGCACCGCGGCCGCGAGCCCATCTCCGCCCGCCTGGTGGCGGACCTGCTCAAGACCGCGGGCGCCGACCGGATCATCACGGTCGACCTGCACACCGACCAGATCCAGGGCTTCTTCGACGGCCCCGTCGACCACATGCACGCGCAGCCGATCCTCGCCGGGTACGTCCGGGAGAAGTACGGCACCGACAACATGGTCGTCGTCTCCCCCGACGCCGGGCGCGTCAAGGTCGGCGAGAAGTGGGCCGACGCTCTCGACGGCGCGCCTCTCGCGTTCGTGCACAAGACGCGCGACCCCAATGTCCCGAACCAGGTCAAGAGCAACCGCGTGGTCGGCGACGTGGCCGGCCGCACCTGCGTCCTCATGGACGACATGATCGACACCGGCGGCACCATCGCCGGTGCCGTCGGCGTGCTCAAGGAGGCGGGCGCGAAGGACGTGATCATCGCGACCACGCACGGCGTGTTCTCCGATCCCGCCACCGAGCGGCTCGCGAACTGCGGTGCCCGCGAGGTGATCGCGACCAACACGCTGCCGATCCCGCCGGAGAAGCACTTCGACAACCTCACCGTACTCTCGCTGGCGCCGCTGCTGGCCCGCACGATCAACGAGGTCTTCGAGAACGGCTCCGTGACCAGCCTCTTCAACGGCAACGCCTAGCCCGGGACCGGCCATGGACGCGACGATCTACCACAACACCCGCTGCTCCAAGTCCCGCCAGGCGCTCGCCCGCCTGCAGGACGCCGGGGCGACGGTGACGGTGGTCAACTACCTCGACGAGACGCCGACCCGCGCGCAGCTCCAGCAGCTGATCGACGATGCCGGGCTCACCGTCCGCCAGGCGGTGCGCACCCGCGAGGCGGAGTACAAGGAGCTCGGCCTCGCCGACGCCACCGACGACGAGCTGCTCGACGCGATGGTCGCGCACCCCAAGCTCATCGAGCGTCCCTTCGTGGTCACCCCCAAGGGCACCCGCATGGCCCGCCCGACCGAGGCGATCGACGAGATCCTGTAGCCCGCGATGCTGTTCCGCCAGCTGGAGTATTTCGTCGCGCTCGCGCGGGAGCGGCACTTCGCGCGGGCGGCGAGCTCCTGCTACGTCTCGCAGCCCGCTCTGTCGGAGGCGATCCGCAAGCTCGAGAAAGAGCTGAAAGTTCCACTGGTGCTGCGGGGCTCGTCGTTCGAGGGGCTCACACCCGAGGGTGAGCGACTGGTGCCGTGGGCGCGCCGGATCCTGGCCGACCGGGACGCGCTGGAACACGAGGTGACCGCGCTGCGCACGGGCCTGACGGGCGAGCTCACGATCGGCGTGATCCCGGCGGCCGCTACCTCGGCCGCAGTGCTCGCCGACCCGTTCTGCACCGCGCATCCGCTGGTCCGGGTTCGTCTGTGGGCGGGTCTGCGGTCCGCGGAGATCGTGGAACGCCTCCACCGGTTCGAACTCGACGCGGGCATCGTCTACTCCGACGGCGTCGACGTCGCCGGCCTCACCGTGACACCCCTGTACCCGGATCGCCTCGCGCTCGTCGCGCGGGCGGACCTGCTCAGGGAGGGCGACGAACCGCTCGCCTGGAATGACGCCGCGCAGCTGCCGATGTGCCTGCTGCACAAGGGGATGCACGGACGGGACCTGATCGACGCGGCCGCGGAGGCGCACAACGTACGGCTGTCGCCGCGCCTCGAATCCGATTCGGTCGCGACGCTGCTCGCCATGGTGGGTGCGGGGCGCTGGGCCACCATCGTGCCCCGGGCGTGGATCGCGACGTACCGCGCACCGTCGGGCACCCGGGTGATCGACCTCGAGGTGTCCTCCGGGCGCCCTGTCCTCACCTCCCCCGTCGCCCTGGTACGGCACGCCGGCGAACCCGAGTCGGTGCTCGCCCGCGCCTTCGCCGAGAGCGCCCGCCAGGCCTGATCGGCGCCGCCTATCGGGCGAGCGGAGAGACGTATTGGACGCCACACCCCGATCGGCGGGACAGTAGAGGCAGAGGGACGAAATCGGTTCTGCCCCTCTCCGATTCAAGGAGCGATAATGGCGAAGATCCTGTGTGTACTGTACCCCGACCCGGTGACGGGCTACCCGCCCGAGTACGCCCGCGACTCCATCCCGCTGATCGAGGCGTACCCCGGCGGCCAGACCATTCCCTCTCCTGAGGACATCGACTTCACGCCCGGGGAACTGCTCGGCTGCGTGTCCGGCGAGCTGGGCCTGCGGAAGTACCTGGAGGCCGCCGGCCACGAACTGATCGTCACGTCCGACAAGGAGGGCGAGGAGTTCGAGCGGCACCTCGCCGACGCCGAAGTGGTGATCTCCCAGCCCTTCTGGCCCGCCTACCTCTCGGCCGAACGGATCGCCAAGGCGCCCAACCTCAAGCTCGCGCTCACTGCCGGGATCGGTTCGGACCACGTGGATCTGGACGCCGCGATCAAGGCCGGCGTCACCGTCGCCGAGGTCACCTACAGCAACTCGATCAGCGTCGCCGAGCACGCCGTGATGCAGATCCTCACGCTGGTGCGCAATTTCGTCCCCTCGTACAAGTGGGTCATCGAGGGCGGCTGGAACATCGCCGACTGCGTGGAGCGCGCCTACGACCTCGAGGGCATGGACGTCGGCATCATCGCCGCCGGCCGCATCGGCCAGGCTGTGATGCGCCGTCTCGCCCCGTTCGGCGTGCGGCTGCACTACTTCGACACCCGGCGCCTGCCGCTGGAGGTCGAGCAGGAGCTGAACCTGACATACCACGACTCGGTGGAGTCGCTGGTGCGCTCGGTGGACGTTGTCGACATCCACGCCCCGCTGCACCCGAAGACCTACCACATGTTCGACGCCGACCTCCTGGCCACGATGCGCCGCGGCTCCTACATCGTCAACACCGCGCGCGCCGAGATCGTGGTCCGGGACGACATCGTGGCCGCGCTCGAATCCGGCCGGCTCGCGGGCTACGCGGGCGACGTCTGGTTCCCGCAGCCGCCGGCCGTCGATCACCCGTGGCGCACCATGCCGCACCACGCGATGACGCCGCACGTCTCCGGAACGACGCTCTCCGCGCAGGCCCGGTACGCGGCGGGCACCCGCGAGATCCTCGAGGACTTCTTCGCCGGTTCGCCGATCCGCGACGAGTACCTCATCGTGGACGGCGGCGCGCTGGCGGGCGTGGGTGCGAGCTCGTACACCTCCGACGGCTCCGCCAGCCCGGGCGCGCACGTCTGATCGCCGACGGTGCGCGGTCCCGGCACGCGCGGCGCTTCAGCGGCGCCGCTCGGCCGGGCTGCGCACCAGGAGCGCGACGGCCACGCCGACGACCACGCCGATCACGGTGTCCACGCCGCGGTAGAGCAGCATCCGCCACGGATCGGACGGGTCCGCCAGCTCGGTGAGCAGCAGGATCAACGGGGTGAAGAAGCCGATGGCGATGGCGTAGTGCCGGGCCATGTACAGTTCCGTCGGGAACAGCAAAGCGATCGCCACCAGCGCGAGCGCGGTGGGGCCGGGGTCGATCGCGAGCAGCACGGCGGTCAGCGCCAGCCCTATGACCGTGCCGACGGTGCGGTGCGCCGCCCGGGTCAGCACCACCGAGGCCTCGACCTCCGACGGTCGCCGGAGTCGATCACCGCGAGCGGTACCGCGGCCGCCGCCATCGCCCAGTTCGCGTGGTCGACGCCGAGCGCGACGCCCACCCCTCCCGCGGTCCCGACGGCGAGCGCGTACCGCACGGCGTGGATGCCGACGCCCGGCGCCGGCCGGCGGACGACCATCGCGATGCCGTCCCACCAGGGCCGGCCGCGCAGCGGGTCGGGGCGGCCGATCGATCCGACCAGGACGGCGAACGCCACCGTCGCGACACAGATCGCGAGCGCCTGGCCGGGCGGCGCCAGATCGGCGGGCAGCGTGGCGGTCGCCCCGAGCGCGAACAGGAAGAAGAACGGCCCCGCCGGGCGCAGCCGCACCGCGTCGGCGAGGACGGAGGCGACCGTCGCGAACGCCACCCCCACCAGCACGAGCACCCACGGCGGCGATTCGGTCACGGCGAGCGTGATGCCGAGGGCCTCGCCCGCGGTCAGCAGGCCGCCGGCCTGGACCTGGTGGACGATCCGCGGCCGCCCCGTCTCGCCGCGGCCGTACATGCCCGCGAACGCCCCGAACTCCGCGTACACCAACAACTCAGGACGGCCCCACATGATCAGCAGGACACCCGGAACGAGCAGAGCGATCGCCACCCGCAGCGCGTGGCCGCCGTCGGCGAGGTCGGGCCGGAATACGGGTGGTACGAGGTCCCACCCGGGGATCCGCCTACGCAGTGGCCACAAGGATCACGCCGGCCACCGCGAGCAGAGCGGATCCGGTGACCGCGCCCGCCGCGATGTACGCGTTGGTGGTGTACGTCGCGTCCGAGGCCGGGCGCCGGGGTGTGGATACCGCGCACGCGAAGAACAGGCCCACGAGCACCGCGACCAGAAGTACCGCCGCCACGATCCAGATCATGTCCACTCCCTCGGGTATCACGGCCGGACCGTCGCCCGGGGTCGGACGGGGCCCGCGTTTACCCCGGCATCATCGCACGCACGGGATTAGGGTGAGAAACGTGGCGCAACCTCAAGAAGTCCTCACCCCCTTGTCGAGTGCGGCGATGTTCGTCGTCGCCACGATCGAGCGCGGTGGCGAAGAACGGGTCCACGACACGCTCGGCGACCTCTCCGCGCTCGTCCGCTCCGTCGGGTTCCGCTACCCCGACAAACGGCTCACCCTCATCACCTCCATCGGGTCCGAAGCCTGGGACCGGCTGTTCGCCGGGCCCAAGCCCGCGGGGCTGCACCCGTTCGTCGAGCTCGATGGTCCGCGGCACCGCGCCGTCCACTCCGGGCGATCTGCTGCTGCACATCAAGGCGGAGTCGCTGGACATGTGCTTCGAGCTCGCGGCCCGTACCCTCGACGCGTTCGGTGATGCCGTGCGGGTCATCGACGAGGTGCACGGGTTCCGGTTCTTCGACAACCGTGACCTGCTGGGTTTCGCGGACGGCACGGAGAACCCGTCGGGTGATCTCGCGGTGCGCTCCACCGAGATCGGAACCGAGGACCCGGCCTTCGCCGGCGGGAGTTACGTGCACGTCCAGAAGTACCTGCACGACATGGCCGCGTGGCGCGCCCTGTCCGTGGAGGAGCAGGAGAGGGTGATCGGCCGGTCCAAGCTCGAGGACATCGAGATGGACGACGACGTCAAGCCCGCGAACGCGCACATCGCACTGAACGTGATCACCGACGACGCGGGCAACGAACTGAAGATCGTCCGGCAGAACATGCCCTTCGGCGAGGTCGGCAAGGGCGAGTTCGGCACGTACTTCATCGGCTACTCCCGCGATCCGAAGGTCACGGAACGGCTGCTGCGCAACATGTTCCTGGGCGACCCGCCCGGCAACACCGATCGGATCCTCGACTACTCGACCGCGCACACCGGATGCCTGTTCTTCACCCCGCCCGCGGGGCTGCTCGACGATCCTCCCCCGTTCGCGGCGGAGCCCGCCGCTGAACCCGCACCGGAACCGTCCGTCCCGGACGGCTCGCTCGCCATCGGCAGCCTGAAAGGAAGTCCCCGATGAACAACCTGTACCGCGACCTCGCTCCCGTCACCACGGAGGCGTGGACCGAGATCGAGACCGAAGCCACCCGCACCTTCAAGCGCAATATCGCGGGCCGCCGCGTGGTGGACGTGGCCGAGCCCGCCGGCCCGACCGCCGCCGCGGTGGGCACCGGGCACCTCGTGGGCGTATCCGGTCCCGCCGACGGCGTGCAGGCGCACCTGCGCGACAGCCGTCCACTGGTCCGCCTGCGCGTGCCGTTCACCCTGAGCCGCAAGGCGATCGACTCCGTCGAGCGCGGTGCGCAGGACGCGGACTGGGACCCCGTCAAGGATGCCGCGCAGAAGCTCGCGTTCGCCGAGGACCGCGCCGTCTTCGAGGGCTACCCCGCTGCGTCCATCCCCGGGATCCGCAACACCGCCTCGGGGGCGATCTCAAACTCCCCGACGACCCCCGGGATATCCCCGACGTGGTCTCCCAGGCGCTGTCGGACCTGCGCCTGGCGGGTGTCGACGGGCCGTACTCGGTGCTCCTGTCGGCGGACTCGTACACCAAGGTCAGCGAGACCTCCGACCACGGCTACCCGGTGCGCGAGCAGCTACGGCGCCTCGTGGACGGCGAGATCATCTGGGCACCCGCGATCGACGGCGCATTCGTCCTCACCACCCGCGGCGGCGATTTCGACCTGCGCCTCGGCAGCGACGTGGAGATCGGCTACCTCTCCCACGACGCCGACACCGTGCAGCTGTACCTGCAGGAGACGTTCACGTTCCTCGCCTACACCCCCGAGGCGGCCGTTTCGCTGACCGCCTGATCCACCAACCGCCCCCGCTACGAACGGACCAGTACATGAGCGACATCGACGGCGTTTTCGACGACATCTTCCAGCGGTTCTTCGGCGACTCGATGGCCCGTCCCGCCGTGCAGCGCGTGGACCTGAACCGGCTGCTCAACGACTCGGCGAAGAATCTCCTCGCCGAGGCGCAGATCGCGGCGTCCGACTGGGACAACCCCGAGATCACGCCCGAACACCTCCTGTACGCGGCGGCGATGAACGAGCCGACGCGGGACGTGATCGCACGCCTCAAACTCGACCCCGACAAGGTCGCGGCGTCGATGCAGGCCGCCGCGCAGGCGAGCGCGAACCCGGCCGGGATGGACGGCGCACCGTCGCTCTCCCCGGCCTCGCGGCGGGCACTGCGGGTGGCGCAGCAGCATGCCGCGCAGAACGGCCAGTCGTACGTGGGGCCGGAGCACATCCTGCTCGGTATCGCGGACAACCCCGATACCGTGGCGGCGCAGTCGCTCTCGGGCGGCGGAATCGCCGGCCGGACGTTGCCGGGCAAGCCCGGCCAGCCGGGCCGCGCCGGCACCGCGGGGGCGGCGGCACCGCAGGAGAGCACCACGCCGACTCTCGACGAGTACGGCCGTGACCTGACCGCCGAGGCCCGCGCCGGCAAGGTCGACCCCGTGGTCGGCCGCGCCGAGGAGATCGAGCAGACCATCGAGATCCTCTCCCGTCGCCGCAAGAACAACCCGGTGCTCATCGGCGACCCGGGCGTCGGCAAGACGGCGATCGTCGAGGGCCTGGCGCAGCGCATCGTCAACGACGACGTCCCGAAGACCCTCGCCGACCGGCGGGTGATCGCACTCGACGTGAGTTCGATGGTGGCGGGCAGCAAGTATCGCGGTGAGTTCGAGGAACGGCTGACCAAGGTGCTCGACGAGGTGCGCGAGCACTCCGACGAGCTGGTGGTGTTCATCGACGAGCTGCACACGATCATCGGCGCGGGCGGCGGCGGCGAGGGGTCGATGGATGCGGGGAACATGCTCAAGCCGGCGCTGGCTCGGGGCGAGTTGCATGCGATCGGCGCCACCACGATCGACGAGTACCGCAAGTACATCGAGAAGGACGCCGCCCTCGAGCGCAGGTTCCAGCCGGTGATGGTGAGCGAGCCCACCGTGGACGACACCATCGAGATCCTTCGCGGGCTGATCGACGTGTACGAGGAGCACCACCAGGTGCACTACGAGGACGCCGCCCTGGTGGCTGCCGCCGAACTGTCCGATCGCTACATCACCGACCGGTTCATGCCGGACAAGGCGATCGACCTGATCGACCAGGCCGGCGCGCGGGTCCGACTGCGCACCAAGACGTCCGACCAAGGAACGCGAACGGTCGAGGACGAGCTGGCGCGGCTGAACCGCGAGAAGGACAGCGCCGTCGAGGCCGAGGACTACCAGGCGGCGAACGAGCTCAAGATCAAGATCTCGGAGGCCGAGGATCGGCTCAAGAACATCGAGGGCGGCGCGGAGCACGGCCCCGATGTGACGGTCACGGACATCGCCGAGGTCGTCTCCCGGCGCACCGGCATCCCGGTCGCCGACCTCACCAGCGAGGAGAAGGAGAAGCTGCTGCGGCTCGAGGACGACCTGCACCGCCGCGTCGTCGGGCAGGACGAGGCCGTTCTGGCCGTGTCCGAGGCGGTGCGGCGCGCCCGCGCCGGGCTCAAGGATCCGAGCCGGCCGATCGGTTCGTTCCTGTTCCTCGGTCCCACCGGCGTCGGCAAGACCGAGCTCGCGAAGTCGTTGGCGGCCTCCGTGTTCGGCGACGAGGACCGCCTCATCCGCTTCGACATGAGCGAGTTCCAGGAGAAGCACACGGTGTCGCGGCTCGTGGGCGCGCCTCCCGGCTACGTGGGCTACGACGAGGCGGGCCAGCTGACCGACAAGGTGCGCCGGCAACCGTACTCGGTGATCCTCTTCGATGAGATCGAGAAGGCGCACCCGGACGTGTTCAATATCCTGCTGCAGCTCCTCGACGACGGCCGGGTGACCGACGCCCAGGGGCGGACCGTCGATTTCAAGAACACGATCGTGATCCTCACCTCGAACATCGGCTCGGACATCATCCTCACCGCACCCGACGGTGAGCTGACGGACGCGGTGATCGATCAGGTCAAGGAGCGGCTGCACAGCCACTTCCGGCCCGAGTTCCTCAACCGTATCGACGACACCGTGGTGTTCCACCGGCTCGACAAGGAGCAGATCCGCAGCATCGTGGAGCTGATCCTGAACGACACCCGCCGACTGCTGCGGGCGCAGGACGTGGAACTGGACGTGACCGCGAAGGCAGAGGACTGGCTCGCTGACGAGGGCTTCCAGCCCGAGTTCGGCGCGCGCCCGCTGCGCCGCACGGTGCAGAAGGAGCTCGACAACCGGCTCTCGTCGCTGTTACTCAAGGGCGACCTCGGGTCCGGCGACACCGTGCGCGTCGACGCCGACGACGACGGACTGGTGCTGTCGGTGGTGGAGGAGAAGGCCGACGGTGCCGTTTCCGAGGGCAGCCTGCCCGCCGGCACCGACGGCGACGAGACGAACGACACGGAGAAGGAGAACGCATGAGCGACAAGAACGCCAGAGAAGAAGCGATCGAACACGAGGAGAAGCGCAAGCAGGAGGAGCGCGATCGCCTCGAGCGCGAGGAACAGGAGCGCCTGGAATGAGCGACGACAACGACGACCTGGCCTCGCTGGCGGAGACTCCCGCCGAGGCCGCCGATGAAGCGGCCGAGGCGCAGGCCGAGGCCCGCGAGGCCATCGGCGAGGAACTCACCGGCGACGGCGAGGGAACCCTCGCCGAGGAGGAGGGCCTCTCCTAGCCCCGCTCGGCGGCTACCGCAGCGTGTCGCGCATCAGTTGGACGACGTCGTCCAGCGCCTGGCGCGTGGGCTGGCCCGGCTCGTCGATGAGGTGCTCAGTGAGGACGGAGTGCGGGGTGAGCAGCGCGTCGGGGTTCGCGGCGTCGTCGTCGAGCTCGACGGCGACGAAGGCGTCGCCGAGCTGCTCACGGAGGAAGGCGAACCGCTCGTCGGGCACCAGCTTGTCGCTCTTGAACCGCAGCCCCATCACCTTCAGCCCCTGCTTGGCGCAGCGCACCTTCACGGTGTCCAGGTCCTGCGGCGAGATGTCGATGGTGCGGCGCCGGCTCGCCGTGATGCCCAACGGCATCGAGGGCTGGCTGAGCACCGGCGCGAGCAGCACGTCGTCGACCGCCATGCCGAGCGCGAACCCTCCCGTGAGGCACATCCCGACTGCGCCGACGCCCTTGCCGCCGCAGCGCTGGTGCTCCTGCCGGGCGAGCGCGCGCAGCCACGTCACCACGGGCGACGACTTGCCTACCGCGAGGATGGTGAACTCCTTGCTCACGCACAGCGGCGCGAGCGACGCGCCGGCCATCGCCATCCCCTGCACGCCGACCTTCTTCGGATTCCCCGCGTCCAGGCCGGGGACGCCGAACAGGTGCGGCAGGACCGCGGTGAAGCCCGCGTCCACGAGCGTGCGCGCGAAATCGAGCACCTTCGGGGTGATGCCCGGGATCTCGGCGATGACGATCACCGCAGGGCCCGCGCCCTTCCGGTAGAGGTCGTGGGTCACGCCGGCGTCGGTGAACGACTCCTTCGTGAAGTCGGCGAGGTTGGCGGCGGCTTCGGCTTTCAGATCCACGGCACCATCGTGCCGTACGGTCACCGAACCCGCTGCGCGATGGCCTCCAGCGCGGGCCACGGGTCGTCGCCGAGCGCCTGCACGGCGACGTGGTCGGCGCCGGCGTCGAGGTGCGCGCGCACGCCCGCGGCGATGGCGTCGCCGTCGCCGTGCACGGCCAGCACGTCGACCAGCCGGTCGCTGCCGGGCTTCTCGACGTCGGCGTCGTCGAACCCGAGGCGCCGCAGGTTGGCGACGTAGTTCTGCAAGCCCAGGTAGAAATTCACCGTCTTGCGGCCGATCGCGCGACCTCGGGCGGAGTCCTCGTCGAGCACCACCTTCTGCTCGGGCGCGAGAAGCACTCCGGCGCCCAGGATCTCGCGCGCCCGGCGGGTGTGCTCGGGGGTGGTCAGATACGGGTGGGCGCCGGCCGTGCGGTCGGCTGCCAGGCGCAGCACCTTAGGGCCGAGCGCGGCGAGCACCGTCTGCTCCTTCGGCACCCCCTCGGCGGCGAGGACGTCCAGGTAGTCGACGAGCGCCCGGTAGGGCGTGCGGTAGTCGGCGGTGGCCTCGCGGTGGCCGGCGCCGATGCCGAGCACGAACCGGCCGGGGTGCGCCTCCTCGATGCGACGGTAAGCCCTCGCCGCGGAGCGCGCATCGTCCTGCCAGATGTTGAGGATGCCCGTCGCGACCACGAGGCCGGTCGTCGCGCCGAGCAGTTCATCGACGACGGCGAGATCGCCCCCGGGAGATCCGCCCAGCCACAGCGTGCCGTAGCCCAAGGCCTCGGCCCGCGTGGCGAACGCATCGTCGGCCTGCGTCGCGCCCCGCCAGATTCCCAACCTGCCCAGATTCGTCATGCCCGGTGCAACGCCGGGAGGGTGCGCGCTGCTTCCCCGCAGGGTCGGCGCGGGAACCGGAGCTCAGATCGCCGCGCGAGGAAAGGTCGGCCGCGCGGGCGCGTAGACGACGCCGGCGACCGCGCGAGCGGCAGCGCGGAGCACGGCGACCGGTTCCACCTCGTCGCGCCAGGCCACGATCCGGCCGCATTCCACCTCGAACCGGCCACGGACCTGGAACTGGATCCGCAGCGGGCCGTAGACGAGGGCGGTGACGCGTTCGGTGACCGCGGCCCTCCCGACCTGCTCGGAGGACAGCAGAACGGCCTGCATCGCCACCCGGGTGCGGGCGTGCCAGCGGAAGTGCCGGGCGACGGCCGCACGTCCCTTCAGCGGTCGCCCACCAGTGCGCCGGTACTCGACGCCCTTGGCGAGCAGTTGCTCGGCGATCTCGTAGTCGCCGCTGCCCAGCGCGTCGACGAAGCGCTCGGCGACGTCCTGCGGCGACCACAGCGGGGAGTTGTTCACGAGGTCGATGGTGCCGATGTGGCGTGGCGCCCGCGCGAACTGGACATGACGCGTTGGCGAAACTTCGATTTCGCTCCTGAGCGGCGCGTTCGCTAGACTGTGCGGCGACCTTCTCGGCGAGGGCGGCCCGGGCCGCCGTGATCGACGCGAACGGCACTTCGTCCCGCGGAGCCCGCGTGATGCGGTGCGGACCGCCTCGGTAGCGCCGGGGCCGAAGAAACCGCACGTAGGAGCATCATGTCCGACACCAACAAGCTCGTCGCCACCGTCCGTACCGAGTTCGGCAAGGGCGCCGCGCGCCGCGCCCGCCGCGACGGCCTCGTCCCCGTGGTCCTGTACGGCCACGGCACCGAGCCCCAGCACTTCACCGTCGTGGCCCGCGACTTCGCGGCCATCCTGCGCAAGGACGGCACCAACGCCGTGCTGAACCTGGACATCGACGGCAAGGAGCAGCTCGCGCTGACCAAGCAGGTCGTGGTGCACCCGCTGCGCAACTACATCGAGCACACCGACCTCCTCGTGATCAAGAAGGGCGAGAAGGTCACCGTCTCCGTGCCCGTCATCGTCGAGGGCGAGCCCGCCGGCGGCACCCAGGTGGCGCAGGACCTCAACGAGGTCGAGATCGAGGCCGACGCGCTGAGCATCCCCGAGAACATCGTCATCAACGTCCACAACTACGAGGCCGGCACGCAGGTCACCGCGGGCCAGCTCGAGGTCCCTGCCGGCGTCACCGTGATCACCGACGCCGAGGCTCTGGTCATCAACGTCACCGAGATCGCCGCCACGCAGTCCGAGGACGAGACCGAGGACGACGCCGCCGAGGCCGCGGAGTAACCATGTCGGACCGGCCGCTGATCGTCGTGGGGCTGGGTAACCCCGGCGAGAAGTACGCCGCAACCCGCCACAACATCGGCTTCCACGTGGTCGACGAGCTCGCGTCGCGCGCCCGCACCTCCTTCTCCCGACACAAGAAGTCGGGGGCGGAGGTCGCGGGCGCGCGGCTCGCCGGCCGCCAGGTGTACCTCGCGAAGCCGCAATCCTTCATGAACCTCTCCGGCGAGCCCGTGGGGGCGCTGGCGCGGTTCTACTCGGTGGCCCCCACCGACGTGATCGCCGTGCACGACGAGCTCGACATCGACTTCGGGCTCGTCCGCCTCAAGCGCGGCGGCGGCGAGGGCGGCCACAACGGCCTGCGCTCGCTCAGCCAGCACCTCGGCACCAAGGACTACCTGCGCGTCCGCGCCGGAATCGGCCGCCCGCCCGGGCGCCAGGACCCCGCCGACTACGTGCTCAAGCCGTTCGCGAAGGCCGAGCAGTCCGAGGTCCCACTCCTGGTGACCAACGCCGCCGATGCCGTCGAGCTGCTGATCACCCGCGACCTCGACCTCGAGGCCACGCAGAACACCGTGCACGCCTGGTAGGCCTGCCCGCGTTCCCGGGTTCGACGGTGCGCCCCGGCTCCCGTTCGGCGCTGCGGACTTCCAGGCGACGCTCGAGTCACGTCACCCGGCACCGCACAGCGCAGCGGTCCTGCGGTTCGGGCCGCGGCGGGGACCAGCGTAAACTCGTTCGTCGTGAGTTCCATTGCCGACGAGGTCGCCCGCCGCCGTACGTTCGCCATCATCAGCCACCCCGACGCGGGTAAGTCGACGATGACGGAGGCGCTGGCCCTGCACGCCCGGGTCATCAACGAGGCCGGCGCGATCCACGGCAAGGCCGGTCGCAAGTCCACCGTCTCCGACTGGATGGAGATGGAGAAGGCGCGCGGCATCTCCGTGAGTTCGACGGCGCTGCAGTTCAACTACACCTCGCCCGGCGCGCCGGAGGACGCGGAACCGTCGGTGATCAACCTGGTCGATACCCCCGGCCACGCGGACTTCTCCGAGGACACCTATCGCGTGCTCACCGCGGTGGACGCCGCGGTCATGCTGATCGACGCCGCGAAGGGCCTGGAGCCCCAGACCCTCAAGCTGTTCCAGGTGTGCCGGCACCGCGGCATCCCCGTCATCACGGTGATCAACAAGTGGGACCGGCCCGGCCGCACGCCCCTGGAGCTGCTCGACGAGATCACCGAGCGGATCGGGCTGACGCCCACTCCCTGTTCTGGCCCGTGGGCATCGCGGGCGACTTCCGCGGCCTGCGCGACGTCCGCAAGGACGAGTACGTGCACTTCACGCGGACTGCGGGCGGCGCGAAGATCGCTCCCGAGGAACATCTTTCGACGGACGCCGCACTGGAGCGCGAGGGCGACGTGTGGACCGAGGCGGTCGAGGAGACCGAGCTCATGACCGAGATGGGGCAGAGCCACGATCAGGAGCTGTTCCTGGCGGGCCAGACCTCCCCGGTGATCTTCACCTCGGCGATCCTCAATTTCGGTGTGCGGCAACTGTTGGAGGCTTTGGTCGAGCTGGCCCCCGCACCGCACGCCCGTGAATCCGTCGAGGGCGTCGAGCGGGAGGTGGGCGATCCGTTCAGCGCCGTGGTGTTCAAGGTGCAGGCGGGCATGGACTCCGCGCACCGGGATCGGCTGGCGTTCATGCGGATCGTCTCCGGCGAGTTCGAGCGCGGCATGGTGGTCCAGCACGCGCAGACCGGCAAGCCCTTCGCCACGAAGTACGCGATGACGGTGGTCGGACGCGACCGCGAGACCGTCGAGACCGCCTACCCCGGCGACGTGGTGGGCCTCGTCAACGCCAATGCGCTCGCCCCCGGCGACACCCTGTACGACGGTGCCAAGGTCCAGTTCCCGCCGATCCCCTCCTTCGCGCCGGAGCACTTCGCGGTGGTCCGTGCGGACTCCGCCGGCAAGTACAAGCAGTTCCGCAAGGGCATCGAACAGTTGGGCACCGAGGGCGTGGTGCAGTTGCTGCGCAACGACGTCCGCGGCGACGCCTCGCCCGTGATGGCCGCAGTCGGCCCCATGCAGTTCGAGGTCGTCGTCGCCCGCATGAAGACGGAGTTCAACGTCGACGTGCAGGTCGAGCATCTGGGCTACTCGGTGGCGCGGCGCACGGACTCCTCCAGTGCGGACGAGCTGAACCGACAGCGCGGCGTCGAGGTCTTCGAGCGCAACGACGGTGCGCTGCTGGCCCTGTTCTCGGACAAGTGGCGGCTGCAGTACATCGAGAAGGAGCACCCGTCGCTCACTCTCGAGCCGCTGGTCGCCGCCGCCGACTGAGCTCATGGGCCGCGCGCGAAACTGCGGTTGGTCTCCTGCGCCATCCGTGGCTGAACGACCGCGGTTTCACTCCGCCGCGGCGAGACGTGCCGCGCACCGGCTCCGGACCTCGTCGATGAGGTCATTCGCCTCGGCCGGCCCGATCAGGCCGCGCGCGGAGAGCGCGAGGAGCCCGTTGATCCCGGCCCAGCACTGGATCACCTCGGCGCGGGCCGCATCGGCGGGCTCCCCGACCGCCGCGATCACCGCGTCCAGCGCCCGCGCGAGGTAGCCGCGCACCTCCACCCGGGCGGCGCGCACCGTGTCGGAGTCCTCACCGTGCACGTCGGTGAGCCCGAGGAGGCGGAACGCGATCGGCTCGCGATGATGGAAGTCGAGGTACTCGTCGAAGGCCCTGCGCGCGGCCTCGGCTCCCGCTGCGCCCGAGACCGCAGCCTCCATCGCGGCGACGTGTTCGCTCCCCACCCGGCAGGCCAGCACCGCGTACAGGTCCGCCTTCCCACCCGGGAAGTTCGAGTAGATGCTGGTCAGTGCCACATCGGCGTGTGCGGCCAGCTGGTCCACCGAGGTGCCGCGGTAGCCACCGGGGCCCGCGAACAACACGTGCGCCGCATCCAGCAGGGCGGCGCGGGTGCGGCGACGACGCCGGTCCGAGGGTTCCGCCAGCAACGATTCCATGCGACTATCATAGTCGAACTTCGTTTTCATAGTTGAACTAGGAGAATACTCATGACCATCTCGCCCGATCAACTCGACGACGGCGCCGCGGACGGCTCCGCGATCATGCGGCAGTTCGTGCCCGCGTCGCCGTTCGTCGCACTCCTCGGCGTCCGGTTGGAGGAGATCTCCGACGGTGCCGCCACCCTCCTCGTGCCCTACCGGCCCGACCTGACGACGGTCGGGACGATGATGCACGGCGGGGTGATCGCGGCGGCCGCCGACATCGGCGTGATGGTCGCCGCTTGGGCCGGACGCCCGGTACCCGACAAGCTCCGCGGTGTGACCGCATCGCTGTCGATCAACTTCGTCGCCCCGCTCGTCGAGGACGGCCTGCGCGTACGCGCGCACCGCCTGTCCACCGGCCGGAGGACCAGCCACGTGCGCTGCGACATGTACTCCGCGACGGCGGACGCACTGGTGGCCAGCGCCACGGGCACGTACCAGGTGGGCTGATCATGCGGATTCCTTCAAGCCCTCAAGGGCGACGACTTCGTCGGGCACTGGCCTGATCGAACAGTGCGCGGCCCCGCCGAATTGGCGTCCGCGGTCGCCGCGGCGCAGGCGGTCACCGCGGCGCAGGCGGTCACCGACGGCGGATTCGCCATGTGACCTCCGTCGCCGTGTGAGATTCCTGAGTCAACCCCTACGCCGCGATTGGTGCATTTCGGGCGGTTCGGTGCTGGGGGTCGTAGGCCGTCCGGGTCTGCCAGCATGCCCAGATGATGCGCAGCCAGGACCGTCCGAGGGTGCGCAGGGCGTGTGGGTGACGCTGCCCGCGGGCGCGGGCGTCGGCGTAGCGTTGCCGGGCCCAGGGGTCGCCGTGGCGGCTGTTGTCGAACCAGGTGTGCAGGGCTTGGCGGGCGCGCCGGTTGGTGGCGTGCCGGAACCCGACGACGTGGCTTTTGCCGGAGGCGCGGGTGATCGGCGCGATGCCGGTCTCTGCGGCGAGTTGGTCGAAGCTGGTGGCGCGTTCGAGGATCGGTCCGACCTCGCCGATGACCTGCGCGAGATTCAGCGTGCCGATGCGCGGAAGATCTGCAAGCACAGCCGCATAGGGGTGCTGCGCAACTTCCCTGCGATAGCCTTGTCGAGCTCGTCGATGCTGGCTTGCAGCGCTCGGACGACATTGACCTGGGCGGTAATCACCTGCCCGATGACCTCGTCGCCGATGATGCCGACCGGTGTCGGTGCCGTCCGCAGGCGAGCGAGCAGCTCAGCGCCGGGACGGCGTCCGCTGTAGCCGTGCTTGGCGCAGAACGATTCGAGTTGCTTGGCGGTGAGCTTCGCCGCGGAGGCGGCGGTCGGGTAGCGGGTGAGGAACGCCAGGGCGATCGCCGAGTGCAGAGCGGCGAACACGGTTTTGCCGCCGGGCCAGTACTGATCGAGCAGGGCCGCGAGCTGGTTGACCGCCGCGATCCGCAGCTCCAGCTGATCGCCACGAGCACGCGTCAGGGCTTGCAGCTCAAGGTTGCCGGTCGGGTGGGTCGCAACCTGGCCAGGCGGTGCCCGTCGGTGCGGGCGTAGTCGGCGAGCTTGAACGAATCCCCCGGGTCGGTCTTCGCCCGTGCAGCACCCCACCGCGGGCGAGCGGCATGGAAAGCGTTGGGATGCACCGGAATCACCGGATGACCCGCCGCAGTCAATCGGTCAACGACCAGACCGCGGGTGGTCTCGATCGCCACCGGAAGATCCGCAGGGTCACCGACCTCGGCCAACCGGGCGATCGCAGCGGAGATCCCAGCCTCGGAATGCGGTACCGCCGAACGATGCACCTTGACGCCGTTGTCGTCGATAACAGTCATGTCATGGGCTGTGTTGCCCCAGTCCCAGCCGACGAACATACAACTCTCCCTCGCACGTCATCACGAGATCTGCTCGGAGTGGGGAGACGCTGCCGGAAGCTCACTAATCGGCCCTCTACGGGGCGTGTTCCTGATGCCGGTCCGCGGCTCCCGGCCCGGCGGAGCCGGCAGTACTCACACTGGCCCTCGAAGGGCATGCACGATAGGCCGTGCACCCGCCGGAACCGAGAGATCACAACCATACCGAACATGGCTGCAGAAAGGATCGTGCCCTAGTGAGCTCGACGGGCTCACACGCGGCGCGCTGCGGGACCTCGCGGGCGAGCAGCAGGGCGACGGCGCCGAGCATCGTGCCGGTGATCCGGCGCTGCCACACCGCCCACGCGGGGCGCCGCGCGACGAGCGCCGCCACCGCGCCCGCCGCGACCACGATCGCGGCGTTGACCACCATCGACACCGTGATCTGGATGCCGCCCAGCAGGAAGCCCTGCGCTGTGGTGTGCCCACGCGTCGGGTCGATGAACTGCGGGATCAGCGCGAGGTACATGATCGCCGCTTTCGGGTTGAGCAGATTGGTCAGCAGCCCCATCCGGAAGAGCTTCCGAGCGGAATCGCGCGGCAGATCCGTGGTCTCGAACAGCCCGCGACCGCCGGGGCGCAGCGCTTGGAAGGCGAGGTAGCCGAGGTACAACGCGCCAGCGGCCTTGAACCCCATGAAGAGCCACGGCACCGCGACGAAGACCACCGCGAGCCCGACGTTCGCCAGGGTGAGATAGACGACGAACCCGACCGCGGTGCCCGCCAGCGAGATCAGGCCGGCCGCGCGCCCCTGTCCGATACTGCGCGACACCAGATAGATCATGTTCGGCCCAGGCGTGAGCACCATCGCCAACGCCGTCACCACCATCCCCGCCACGGCGGTCCACGAAATGATCACGGCGTCGATCCTCGCGTCGGACCGGCATCGGAGTACAGAGCCAGTCGGGGACGACTGGCCTGCCCGACCGCAGCGTCAGCGCGCGGCGGCCTCCACGATCGCGGCGGTTCGCGTCGTGGCGTCGGTGCGGGCACGCAGGCGGGCGCCGAGGTCGCGCGCCCGCCGGACGGTGTCCGGCCGCAGCACCGTACGCAGCCCGGCGGTGAGCCGGACCTCGTCGAGCTCGACGAACGGGACGTGCGCGCCCACGCCCATGCGAGTGAGCTGGCCGCCCCACATGGGTTGGTCGAACGACACCGAGCACACCAGCGTCGGCAGGCCGGCCCGCAGGCTCTCGAACGTGGTGCCGATGCCGCCGTGGTGCACGGCCGCTGCGCAGCGCTCGAACACCACGTCGTGCGCCACCGCGCCCACGTAGTGCACGCGGTCGCCCGCCCGCGACTCGCGTGCCGCGAGGTCGCTCCACCCCGCGCTGACCAGCACTCGCCGGTCGAGCGAGCGGGCCACGCGCTCGACCATCGCGACGGTCGACGCGGCGTCCCGGATGGGCATGCTGCCGAACCCGCAGTACAGCGGCGGCTCACCCGCGTCGATCCATTCGAGCACCTGGACGTGCTGGTCCGCCCCCTCGCCGATCGCCTCGCGCGCCTCCCGCCCCAGTTCGAGGAAGCCGACCAGGGGCCGCCGCTCGTCCCACTCCTCGGCGAGGCCCGGCACGAACGCCGGATCGTAGATCTGCACCTCCGGCACACCGCGTTTCGCCAGCGTCTCCGACGGGGTCGCGGCCGAGAACCGGAGGCCGAGGTCCTTACGCAGGGCAGCGAGGTGCTTGAGGAACGCCAGCCGCCGCACGTTCTCCGACACGCCCCACGTCAGCGCGTTGACGACGCCCGGGTACGTGCGGTCCGGCGGCAGCGCGCCGGGGAACGGGTAGGCCCGCGAGGCCCTGCCGGGAAACCCGTGCATCGTGACCAGTGGGGTGTCGCTCGCCTCCGTGACCGACGCCGCGCGGTCCTCGGTGAGCAGCGTGGACACCACCACGTCGGCCCCGCGGCACACCTCGATCACCTCGCGATTGAACCGCGCGCCGTACTCGTCCATCTGCTTGCCGACCATCCGCATCAACTGCAGGCTGCTACCAGCCGCCAGTGCCCGCTGCCCCTCCTCCGACGAATACAGTTGTGCCACATCCGGTCCGCAGGGCACGGCGTCGAGTCCGGCGCGCTCGGTGAACTCGACGAGGTTCGGCGGCGCACCGACGAGCACGTCGTGCCCGCGGCGACGCAGCTCCAGCCCCAGCGCGACGGCGGGCTGGACGTCGCCGCGGGTCCCCGTCAGCGGGATCGCTATCTTCACTTCTCGCACCTCTCGTCGGATGTGGTTATCGTCGGGGTATGGATGGAGACGGCCTGCACGTCGCGATGTTCTCCGACTTCCACCCGGGAACGCTGGGCGGGATTCAGAACTCGGTGAACGACCAGCGGCGCGAACTCGAGCGCCGCGGGCACCGCGTCACCCTGTTCACGCCGCCGGGAGAGCAGCCGGGCGCCGCAGACCCGGACATCGTGGCGCTGCGCCCCCTGCCGGGACTGCGGTCCAACGGATTTCCCGCGGTCCTCCCCTCCCGCGCGAACACCCGCATCGTGGACGAGGCGCTGTCCGCGCGCGACGGCGTGGACCTGGTGCACGTGCACACCACCTACGGCGTCGCCGCGATCGGCGTGAGCCGCTGCCCGGCACCGCGTCCCACTGGTGCAGACGATGCACAGCCGGGACGACGAGTTCCTCGCCGCCACCGCGCCCAACCCGTCCGCCTCGGCGCTGGCGCTGCGCGTGCTGCACTCCGCCTTCGTCCCGCATCGCGACGGCATCCCCGATGTCCCGGAATCCGCTGCCGCGCACAATGCCTGGCGGGTGATGATCGCGCAGGCGCGGACCGCGGATGCGGTGATCGCACCCACCGCGCACTTCGCCGCACGGCTCCGCGAGCACGGCCTCGACAGCGATCTGCGGGTGATCTCCGGCGGGATCGACGCAGCGCTCCTGCCGGGCGGGACGGGCGGCACCGTCGGCCATCCCGACGGTCACCTGCGCGCCGTGTGGTGCGGACGGCTCTCGCCGGAGAAGCGGCCGCTGCAGGCCATCGAGGCGGTGCTCGCCACGCCGGGCGTCGCGCTGGACGTCCTCGGCGACGGTCCGCTGCTGGCCGACGCGCGTGCGCTCGCCGGCGCCGAGGGGCGGGTGCGGGTGCGGGGCCGGGTCGGGCGCGCCGAGGTCCTGGCGGCCATGAGCGATCACGACCTCGTGGTGTTCAACTCGTCGGGGTACGAGACACAGGGCCTGGTGGCGCTCGAGTCCATGGCGGTGGGAACGCCTCTGCTGTACTGCGATCCGGACCTCGCCGAGAACGTACCCGACGGTGCCGGATTCCGGACGCGAGACGCCTCCGCGGCGGCGATCGCCGACGCGCTGGCGGATCTGCGTGCGCGTCCGGAGCTCCTGGCGACCGCCCGCGGGGCCGCCGCGGGCGCCGACGTGACCCAGTCCGCGCGGACCGACGAGATCGAGGCGCTGTACCGGGAGCTGATCACGCGGCGCGCGCATCGACGCACCGCGCTGCCCTCCCGGCCGACCGAGGTCCCGGTCGCGCCCGGCGCGCTCCCGGCGCTGGGGCACAGCGTGATCGCTCTGCGTAGGGGCCTGAACTTCATCCGCGACCTGGGCCGGGAGGGCCGTCGTGCGGCTGGACCTGGGGCCCGAGCGGGCCTATGTGCTCACCACCCCGGAGCTGATCCGCGAGGTAGGCTTCCGCACCGCCGGCGAGTTCCACCGCCGCGACGTCCAGGAGTCCATGCACGAGGCGGTCCGCGCCGCGACGAACGTGCTGAGCGGCGAGGCACACGAGTTGCGCCGCAGGATGATCGCCCCCGCCCTGCGCAGCGGCCGGATCGCGGAGTACGCAGGCACCGCCGCGACGATCGCCGACGACTGGGCCCAATCCCTGCCGTTCGACCGCCGCGTCGACCTGCGGACGCAGGCCCACGGCCTGATCCTGCGCACCGTGACCTCCACGCTGTTCACCGCCGACCTCGGCGCCGCCGCGGCCGACCGCATCCGGCAGGACATGCCGTGGCTGCTCTCGCAGGTGATCGTGCGCGGCGCCCTGCCCGCCTCGGTGCAGCGACTCCGGGTGCGCGCCAACCGCCGCTTCGCTACGAGCGCGGCCGCACTGCGGACCGAGATCGGCGCCGTCGTCGCCGCGTACCGCGCGTCCGACCGGGACAGGCATGATGTGCTCTCGGCACTGGTCGCGCACGTCGATCCCGAGACCGGTGTGCGGCTGTCCGACGACGAGATCATCGACGAACTGATCCTCATGGTCGCGGCGGGCGTAGGGTCCACCGCGTCGATCCTCGCGTGGGTCTGGCACGAGATCATGTCCGACGGTGCTGTCGCCGCGCGGGTGCGGGCCGAGGTGGACGACGTGGTCGGGGCCGGCCCCGTCGCACCCGAACACCTGCCCCGGCTCGAATACCTGCGCCGTGTGGTGCAGGAGACGCTGCGCATGTGGGGGCCGTGGATCAGCTCGCAGAACGCCGACGGCGAGGTGGTGTTCGGCACGGGTGACGCCGCCGGCCCCGACGGGACGACGCTCGCGCTGCCCGCCGACGCGATGATCGTCTACAGCCCGTACCTGGTGCACCACGACCCGCGGTACTACCCGGAACCCGAGCGGTTCGACCCCGACCGGTGGACGGCGGAACGCGCCCACGAGATCGACAAGCGGGCGGTCCTGCCCTTCGGGGTGGGCGAACGCCACTGCCCGGGCAGCAATTTCGCGATCACGATCATCCTGCTGGCGACCGCGGCGCTGTACTCGAGCCGCGATCCGCGGCCCGTCGGCGGCGACCCGCGACCGTCGACGACGGACTTCGTCCCGGCACCGTCGGCCCTGCCCGTCGTGCTCGGGCCCCGCGCGTACGCCTGAACCGTACGCGATCACCGGGCCGGCACCACCAGGGCGACGGCGATGAGCACCGCGTACAGCGCCAACACGAACAGCAGGGCCGGCACCACGGGATACTCGGTCTCCGGGACCGGGCGAACCGTGCGGCACCCGCAGCGGGGAGCGCGCACAGCGCCACGGGTGCCCAGGCGAGCAAGGCATCACCGCCGGTGTGCTCCCACGGGCGGATCAGCGCCACCGCGGCGAACACCGCCACCGTCGCGCAGAGCGGGCCCAACGCCGCGCTCGCGCGCACGCCGAGCTCGCTCGAGTAGTACGCCTCGCCGGGGTGCGGCGCGCGAGAGGTCTTGCGCGCGAACTCGAACTGCAGGAACGCACCGGCGAACACGACCGCGGCCCACCAGGCCCGGCCGGACGCCGGGACCTGCCCCGTATCCATGGCTGACACCAGGACGTAGCCGGTCACGAGCAGCTGCACCGGGTAGGTGACCACCAGGTTGAGCGTCACCGACGCCCCCATCGGCGGCCACCGCGCCTCCAGCACCCACAGCAGCAGCCCGTAGGCCAGGACCGCGGCGATCGCCAGGGCGGAGCCGACCGACAGGGCCGCGGAGGCCGCGAGTGCGGCGGCCGCGATCACCGCCATCGCCGCCCGCAGGTCCGCAGCGGTGACGGCTCCCGTCACCAGCGGTCGATCGGGATTGTGCACGCGATCGTAGGCGAGGTCCTTCTGCTCGTCGACCATGCGCAGGTACAGCAGCACGATCGCCACCACCGCGACCCGGACCGCGGTCGCCGCGCCGGGCCGCCACTGGGCGCCGGCGGCGTGGGCGGCCAGTCCCTCCAGTGCCAGCACCCACAGCACGCCGTACAGCGCGTAGTGCGGCTTGTACATGACAGCGGTGAAGCGCGCGATCCGCGCCGCAGAGACGCCCGTGGCCGTCGTCGTCCCCTTCACCGCCGGCCGGTGCCCTCCGCACCGACGGGCACGAATTCGACTTCGATCTCGGCGCACGTCCGGCCCGCCTGCTCGAACCGCACCATGACGGAATCGGGCGCGTCGCCGGGGCCGGAACCCGCGGCGGGCGGGACGATCCGGGCGTGGCACGTGGTCGGGACGTCGAGCTCGACGAACGCGTCGAACCGGCTGCGCAGGGTTGCCGCCCGCCGCGACGCAGAACCCGCCGCGCACACGGCGAACTGACGCGCCGCCTCCAGCAGCAGGCTGCCCGGGACGTGGTCGAGCGGATGGTCGAACAGCGACGGGTGGGAGGGATCGACGACGACGTCCGCCTCCACCGCCGTCCCCGCGCGACGGAGCTCGCCGACGACCACGTTGCGATCGATCTCGCGTCCCACTGCGGCGGGCTCGCCGGCGCGACGCGCCGGGTGCACCCCGGTCGGCCGCTGTCCCAGCCCCATCCGCACGCGCATCGCACGGCGCATCTGCGTCCGGCGCGCGGCGGCATCCAGCTCAGGGAGCCGAGGATCGTGGTGAGCGACTCTCCCTCGCAGGAGATCTCCATGACCACGTCGAGGCCAGTGCGCAATCCATCGGTGCGGTGTTCGCGGGTCACCCTGAGGTCCACGACCAGATTCGCGGGCTCCGCGCCGATCTCCCACTGCGGGCCGGGCGTCGCGACACCGTCGAACACCCGGACCAGGAAGGCGTGGTCCATCGGGACCCCGAAGAACTCGTGGCTGACGGCGATCCCCGCCTGCCGCGCCACCTCCATCACCGCGAGGGGGTCGTGGTGCCCGGTCTGCGGCCCGGTGTGGTCGCCGTAATAGGCGTGGGCGCGCGGCAGTTGGGCGCCGAGCGTGTACACCAGCTCGCCGTTGCCGTCGGTCCGCGGCGCGGCGGCGTACGAGGTCAGGAACACCTCGGAGACCGCGCAGCGGTGCACCAACTGCCGCGGCACCGTGCGGTCGTGGGCGGTCTCCGGGCCCCAGTCGAGGCTGTCTGTGCCGGGCGATGCGCTACTGATCGTCATGACTGCCTCCGGTCCGCGACAGCGGGATCTCCGCTTCGTCGTTCATGGTGTCCAGCAGGGGATTCGGCGCGTTCAACGGGAGTACGTGCGCGCCCAGGACGACGACCGACCAGGGATCGGCGGCCACGCCCTCGTCCCACACGCTGTGCAGCAGGGCCGCCGCATCCGCGTCCGGGTTCCCGGTGTCCGCCGGTGCGGCCACACCGGCCGCCGCCGCGTCCGCCAGGACCCGACGGTGCGCCTCCGCCCGGTCGAAGCCGCGGTCCGGGGCGCCGGCGTAGAGCCCGGGTGCGAGGGCACGGGCGCGGTCGGCTCCCCGCCGGCGGTGATGCCGGCGAGGACGCGCTCGCGGGTCCGCTCGTCGAAGACGATCGCGAGCTCCCGGAGCACGTCGAACGGATCGTCCGGCGTGTGCACGAGGTTGAGCAGGTGGCTGTGCACGCCGAGGGCGTGGCGGAGCTCGCCCGGCGCGCGGCGGCGCGGGTCGGTGGCGCCCTTCGCCCGGGTCAGCCGCACCGACACCGGCTCGGCGACACCGGCTTCGGCGCCCGCGTCGGCGTGGGCGTCATCGGCGGCATCGGCGATCACGAGGACGAGCGCGTCGCACACGCCGACGAGGAGGTCCGCGAGGCGGCGCCGCTCGGCCGACGCCGTGATCCACGAGGTCCGCCACATCGCCCGCGCGAGATGACGGTCGGCGGTGATCCGCTCGGCGTGGGCGACGCGGTACCCGGCCTCGGCCAGCCAGTCCAGCGTGGGCTCGACGGATCGGGCCACGATCGCGTCGGGCTTGAGCAGGAGCAGCGTGTGCCGCTCCGCGAAGTCCACGGGGTCGACGCCGAGCCGGCGCAGATGTCCCACCGACTCGATCACGTACGTGTCGACGTCGGCGGCCGGGCGGTGCAGTCGGTCGAGCATCAGCGCCTCCCCCGCACGGAGTTCAGGACCTCGGTGATGGTGGGCAGCGGCGACCCGAGATAGCCCACCTCGAGGCAGTGGTCGAGCAGCGTGCGCAGGTAGTCCGGGCCCGACGCCGGCGCCGGCCGGCCGAGGAGCGCGTCGGCCCCGGCCGTCGAGAAGGCGAGCTTGCGCTGGAAGTAGCTGGTGTACAGCGACCCCACGCGGCGGAAGTACTCGCGCTCGAGCCGGTCGAGATCGCCGTCGTCGAAGCTCGACTCCGGCACGAACCGCGCGACGGCGAACGAGGGATACTCGGCGAGCACGTCGGACAGCTCGCGCAGCGTGAGCACGTCCGCGCCGAGCGCGTGGAAGGTGCGGCCGTCCACGTCGCCCGCGCGGCCGTCCAGGAACCGCCCTGCGGTCTCCGCGATCACGTCGGCCACGTGGTCGACCGGCGCCAGCGAGAGGGTGGCGTCGTAGCGGCCGGGCAGCGTGCGCAGCTTCCCCTCCACCATGAGCTTGACCACGGTGTACAGGTTCTTGTAATCCCGGATCGTGCCGTCGCCGGTGGCGCCGGAGACGATCCCCGGCCGCACCACCGCGGCACGCAGCCCCTGGCCCGGGCCGCCTCGACGATCTGCTCGGCGCGGAGCTTGCTGCGCTCGTAGCAGGTTCCGAACTCCTGCCCCAGGTCCAGTTCGTCCTCGAGGACGAGGCCGCCGCGCAGGCCGCACACGTACGCGGTGCTCACGTGCACCAGCGGCACATCCCAGGCGAGCGCCAGCTCGACCGCGTGCCGCGCGCCCGCCACGTTGAGCCGCTCGTACTCCTCGTCGGTGGCGTCGAACGCGGTCGTGGCGGCGCAGTGCACGATCAGCGCCGTCTCCGCGGCGGTCGCGGCGTCGTCCGTCAGCCCCAGGCCCGGCACCCGCACGTCGCCTTCCACCCGCCGGGCGACGGTGCGCGGCGCACCGTCGTTGCCCACGAGCGCACGCGCCGCGTGCAGGACCGCGGTGACCGGGACACCCGCCCCCTCCAGGCGTGCGGCCACCTCGACCCCGACGAGGCCGGAGGCGCCGGTGAGCAGCACGGATCCCGTCACGAGGGCCCCTCCGGCGCGTCACTGATGAGGTCCACGACGTCACGCACCCGGAGCACGCCCGCGAGCCGCTCGGACGGGAACGGCGGCAGCCCGAACGCGTCCTCCAGGGCCACTGTGAGCTCGATGAGCCGCACCGAGTCGAAGCCCAGGTCCTCGCGCAGCCGATCCTCGCCGCGCAGCGATTCCGGCGGAACCGGTTGCGGCGCAGCGCCGGTGTTCCCCGGCGCCATCAGGGCGATGACGGCGAGCACGGTCGCCGCCGGCTCGGGTCGCGTTCCGGTCATCGCTCACCTCCCCGGCCGGGGGCCGCGTGCGGCTGCGCGCCACCCGTCGCGAGCAGGTCCTCCGCCTCGGCGAGCGGGGCTTCACGCCCAGGTGATCGCCGATGCGCACCCAGTCGTAGGCCACCTCGAGCGTCCTGCGCCACTGCTCGCGCGAGTCGAACGAGGCGGGGAACCGGGGGCCGCCGATGACGTCCCGGACGACGGTGAGCAGCTCGTCCAGCACACGCAACCCGTCCAGCGGATCACCGTCCACGACCGCGCGCGCGAAATCGACTGCCGCGGCGGTCTCGACGGCCGTGAGCACGCGGCGCTTGTGCGCGGCGTGCGCGGGGATCATCCGCGCGAGCGTGCGCACCGGGGCGACGTCCGGGGGCAGCGGCGCCACCGCGTACGCGGCCAGCACCATCCGGGTGCACATCGCGACCAGACGGTGCGCGGCCACGACGGCCACCTCGGCCTGCCCGCTCTTGACGGCCCCCACCAGGTCCTCCCGGGCGTTCTCGGCGACCACGTTCGCCCACGTGAGATCCAGTGCGGCGGTGGCGAGCCGGTCGGCCGGCAGCGGGGCCAGGGTGAGCGCCACCGGCTCCGCGGGCCGTCGCGCTCCGGTGAGCGACAGGACGGGGTCGCCGGTGTAGGGCGACGGGGTCGTCGGGGCGGCCGGCTCGCACATCGCGAAGGCCGGGCGCACCGCGGCGCCGCGGCCCCAGATGAGCCCGATCAGCCCGGATCGCAGGAACTCCGCCAGCGCGGCGCGGTGCTCCGGTGCCCCGTTCCCGAATCGGCCGCCGCGATCTGCGCGAGCGGCCGGCGGAACACGACGGTGCGCCAGACCCGCGCGGCGGCGTCGGAGAGCGCGAACACGTCGCGGCCGCCACGGACTACGTGCACGCTCCCCGCGACGTCCCACGTGGTGACGCCGTCGACACGGGCCAGGCGCAGCTGCGTAGTGTCGGACCAGTCCCCCTGCGCCAGTTCGCCGATCAGCCCGTCGACCTCATCGCACCACTCGGCGGCGGGATCGTCGAGGCGGGCGCGCGCGGCGCGGATCGGGCGGACGGCGCCGTGCGGCCGGCCGCGGCCGCCCGGTCGAGCTGGCGCGGCAGCCACTTGGTCTCGAGGTAGGTCTCGTCGTTGCGCGCGCACCACGCCTTCGCCGCCTGGACCAGCGCATCCCGCGCCCAGTCACGCGCCTCCTCGTCCTCGCCCAGCAGGCGCAGCGCCTGCACGTGCCGCATCACCTGCTCGACCCGGAAGACCCACCAGCGCTCCAGGATCCGGGAGAACTCGGGCAGCGACAGGACCGCGTCGAGGCCGGCACCGTCGACCTCCGCCGACCGCCGCACGGGCGTGGACCTCAGGTACCGCTGGCAGCGGTTGAGCAGGTCCTCGGTGAGCCGGTCGATCCAGCCGGACGCCGCCGCGTCGGCGACCTCCTGCAGTTGCGCCCGCACCTGCCCGACGGTCCGCGTGCGCACCTCGAGCCGCCTGCCGTCGCCGAACAGCACCGACGGGAGCGTCGGCAGTTCGCCGGCACCCGTGGCGATCACCAGGAAGTCGACGTCCGAGCCCTCGTTGCCGAAGCCCTCGGCGAGCGAGCCCTCGAACCGGACCGCACAGTCCGTGGGGATCGCCACGGACTCCAGCGCCGCGTCGAGCAGGGCCGAGACCCGCTCCGGACTCAGGGTGGGGGCGTACAGGCCGGCGGGTGCGGCCGGCGGGACGGCGGCGGTGCCGTCCGCTTCGTGCGTCACCACGTCGGCCAGCCGCCCGGCGTCGTAGCGCTCCCACAGCAGCCGACGCCGGGGCTTGCCGCTGGAGGTCTTCTCGATCGTGCCGCGCGGTCCGGTCACGATCGTCACGGTCTGCGCCGGGCCGAGCATTCCGCGGATCACCGTGCGTGCCCTCGGAATCCACTCGCCGGCCGGTTCCTCGGCGAACAGGATCACGCCCTGCGAGCCCGACGCCGGCAGTGCCACCGCGGCGAGCCGGCCCTTGATCAGCTCGCACTCGGCGGCGACGGCGCCCTCCACGTCCTCCATGAACACCGACCGTCCGCGCACCTTGATGCTGGTGGCCATCCGGCCGAGGACGAACAGCTCACCGTCGAGCAGGAAGCCCGCGTCGCAGGTGAACACCTCGCCGCCGGCGATCCGCGTGGATCCCGTTCCGTCGCCGGTGTACCCGTCGGAGGCGGACGCGCCGCGCACCACGACCTCGCCCAGGGCACCGTCGGGGAGCGGCGCACCGTCGGCGCCCACGATCCGCACCGGCGACGCGGGGTCCGGCCGTCCCAGCCCGACGATCCAGCGCTCACCCGGGTACTCGAGTGCGGGCTCGAAGACGGCGCGGTCGCGGATCGTGACGGGCTCGCCGAAGCGCATCGACGACGCGTCGGGCTGGACGACGGTGAGCGGCCGATCGGGGCCCGCGGCGGTGACCATCAGGGTGTTCTCGGCGAGTCCGTACGCGGGAACCATCCCGTGGGATGCGAATCCGCGTGGGCCGACCAGGCGGCAGAACGCCTGCACGTCCGGCACGTCGACGGGCTCGGCGCCGACGGCGAGGGAGCGCCAGCCCGACAGGTCGCAGTCCGCGATCGCGTCGGGGCGGACCCGGTGCGCGGCGTATCCGAGGGCGAACGACGGTGCCATCGTGTGGGTGGCCACCGTCATCGCGCGCAGCCACCGCGCGGGGTCGCGGATGAACTGGTCCGGGCGCATCAGGTGCAGGTCCTCCTGCAGCGTGACGGTGGTGAGGAAGCCGCCGATCAGTCCCATGTCGTGGTACAGCGGCAGCCACGACGCCATGGCCTCGCCGGGGCGCCAGCCGAGCGTGCGTGCGATCATCGCCGTGTTGGCGGCGATGTTGTCCCACGTGATCCGCACGCCGCGCGGGGTGCCGCTGGAACCGGACGTGAACTGCAGCAGCGCGTACCGGCCCGGCTCGCCCAGCGGCTCGTCGTCCGCGGCCTCCGCCGCGGACCGGGACGCCAGGGCGGTGTCGAGCGCGATGACCCGCGCGTCCGTGCGCCGGCCGGCCGCGATCGCCGCGCGGGCCAGGTCCGCGAGGCCGGCGATGGTGACGACGACCGCCGGTGCGGCCTCGTCGATAATCGCGGCCACGTGCCGCGTGTACTCGTCGAGATCGGCGAAGGTGGGCGGCGTGACGGGGGTGACGACGCCGCCGCGGGCCCACACGCCGTAGACCGCTGCGACGCAGTCGAAGTCGGTGGGCATCAGCACGCACACGCCGTCGCCGGCGCCCACGCCCGCGTCGCGCAGCACCGCGGCCACCGCGCGGACCGACTCCGCGATCGCCGCGTAGCTGCGGAAGACGGACCCGGATCCCTCTGCTGCGAGGTGGATCCCGCGGTCGGTCGCGGGGTCGAGCAGCCAGCCGCGGACCGCGTCCACGCCGTTCGTCTCGTCGTGGTCACGCATCGTCGTCCCCTCCCGAGAGCACGGTGACGGTGCCCGCCGTCCCGTCGACCCGCACGCGCATGCCGGTACGCAGGCGGCCGGCGGCCCCGCGGAGCTGGACCACCGTGGGCACGCCCAGTTCGCGGGCCACGATCGCGACGTGAGTCAGGGGGCTGCCGCGCTCGATCACCAGCGCGGACGCCGACGGCAGCGCCGCCACCCAGCCCGGATCCGTGCGGTACGCCACGAGGACCCCGCCGGCCACGTCGCCGGGCTCCGTCATCACCACGGCGCGGCCCTCCACCGCCCCGGCGGCGGACGGGACGCCCTGCAGCACGACGCCGTCGGCCGCCGCGTCGACCGCGGCGACGGGGACCCAGCCCTGCGCCGCGAGCTCGGCGTCCGCGAAGCCGGGACCGCGGGTGACGAACCGTTCGGGCGCGACCAGTTCGGCGTCCCGCTCTCGGGCGGCGCGCCGGGCGCTCACGCGCTCGCGGAGGTCACCGGTGCCGTCGCCGCGGAAGTGCTCCCGCAGCTCGTCGATGGTGAGCTCGAAGACGTCCGCGAAGGCGTCCAGTTCGCCGCGGGCCCCGAGGTCGCGGCCCATCACCCGGATGAGCCGCTTGACCATGCCGAACGCGCGGGTGCGGCAGAAGCGCAGGCGCTCGCGGTGCGCGGCGCACCGGGAGACCTTGCGGCGCAGGCGCTCGTAGATCCGGCGGCGGGTGCCGCGCAGGTGCGCGTCGAGGTACTCGTCCGCGGACTGCGCGGGGTCGGTCGTCCCGCCGGTCGCGGGTCGCGGCGCGGACGGGTGCGCCTCGGCGGCGCGGGCCAGGGCGCTGCGCAGCATCAGGTACACCGACGACGGGTCCTCCCGCAGGTCGGGAACCTCGAGCTTGAGCTCGTCGAGGCTGCGGTAGCCGTACTTCGCGAGGTAGTCGTCGAGGTCGGACCGGAACGCCTCGTGGGCGCCGGAGTGCACGGCGGCGTGGATCGTTCCGGGGTCGGCGGTCTCCACCAGGGACTTCAGCGCCGGGTCCTGCGCCGCCCGCCGGGCGAGGGCCGTCATCGCCCGGGCCGGCTCGGCGGATTCGACCTCGGCGCCGGGCCCGATCACCGCGTACAGGAACCATTCCGGCGCCTTCGGCAGGAACGCCTTGGTGAGCAGGTACATCGATCCGGTGAGGGTGAGCAGCACCGCGTCGAGCACCATGAGCGGCCCCCACCGCCGGACCAGGTCGCCCTCCACCCGCAGGTAGGCCGTGAACGCCTCGTCGCCGCTCATCGCGTCGAGGTCGAGCGACTCGAATTCGTCGTAGACGCGGTAGAACTCGCGCAGGAATCCCGCGACCTCCGCGTCGATCGTCCATAGCCGGCGCAGGTAGACCGCGGTGGTGACCGCCCGGGAACCCAAGCGGCGCAGCGGACCGTCGAACGTGAAGGGCCGCAGCGTGCGCGCCACGGCGGCGTCGAGCGGCTCGCTGACGCCGAGCGCGGCCTCGAGGACCTTGCGGTTGAGCGGGTACCCGGGGGCGATCCCGACCATGCGGTACCAGTGCAGCAGGTTGTAGTAGACGCGGGAGTGGAAGCAGCCCAGTAGGTACGGGCTCCACTCGTCGACCTGCCGCAGCTGCGCCTCGGGCACCCGGAGCGATTCGGCGTAGCCGCGGTAGACGCGGCGGTAGATGTCCGCGGCGGTGGTGAACGTGAGCGGCGAGGTGAGGCCGCTGAAGCTCTCGATGATGTTCGAGTTGTCCCAGATCCGCATCTCTCCGGCGGGGAGGGCTCGCCCGCGCCGCGCAGCAGGAGCGCGGCATCGGGCTCGGGGATGATCGCGGGGGCGGGAAGCGCGGCGGCGATCGCGGTGATCGGCCGGGTCTGCAGGTACCAGAATCGGGTGCCGTCGTGGGCCCACTCGATGTCCTGCGGCGCGCCCAGCTCCTGCGCCAGTTCCCGCGCGGCGACCGAGAGTTCCTGCACGCGTTCGACGGTCAGCGCGGCCGCGGCCCGGGCACCGTCGGCCACGGGGCGCTCGGCGGCCCCGCCGAGCCGTGCGGGTGGAAGCTGGTGGCCTTCTCGCCGAGAATCACGTCGGTCGCGCCACCGGCGCCCACGGTGATGGTGTCGGCGTCGACCGCGCCGGAGACCAGGCCCTCGCCGAGGCCGTAAACGGCGCTCAGCACCACCTCGTCGCGCGCGCCGGTGATCGGGTTCGCCGTGAACACCACGCCGCTGGTCTCGGCGTCGACGAGGCGTTGCAGCACGACCGCGACGCCTCCGGTGCGGGGCCGCCCACCCGCGGCGAACGCGTACGTCACCGACCGGTCGGTGAACGCGGAGGCCCAGCAGCGGCGGACCGCGGCGACGACCTCGTCGAGGCCGTTGATGTTGAGGAACGTGTCGAACTGGCCGGCGTAGGACGCCGCGATGCCGTCCTCGGCGGCGACCGACGAGCGGACGGCGATCGCACCCCCGCCGATCGCGTCGTACGCCTTCCCGATCAGGCCGCGGAGCTCTCCGGGGAGCTCGGCCCGGGCGATCGCGTCCCGGATCCGGGCGGCGCCCCGCCGGGCGGACGGCTCGTCGGCGGCGGCCGCGAAGTCCGACATCGCACCGGCGAGCTCGCCGTTGCTCGCGAGCAGGTCGAAGGCGTCGGTGCCGATCACCGACCACTCCGGAACGGGGAGGCCCCGTCGGTGCAGCAGCGCGAGCCCACGGCTCTTGCCTCCCCCGAGCGCCTCGAGCGTGTCCGTGTCGGTCCACGGGCCCAGCACCTGCATGCAGCGTCCTCCTGCGCGTTCGCCGACGACGTCGTGATCGTCGGTTCCGCAGGCGGCCCACGGCCCCGTGGTCTCGAGGCTCGGCGGCCGCGGCCATCCCCGGTGACCGCGGCCGCCCAGCGACCGCCTGTGTGCGCTCCCTGTATCGAGGCGGGAGGGCGCCGCGTTGCTCGGCGCCGAGGATCTCCTCGATCTGCGAGTCCTCGACGTCGGCCATCGAGGCGGGCACGAACTTCGGGTCGCGGGTCTTGTCGATGAGGACGGCGCGGATGCCCTCGACGAAGTCGGGGCGGCGCACCAGGCGTGCACCCACGACGGCCTCCTCGGCGAGACACTGGGCCAGGGTGCGGTCTCGCGAGCCCTGGATGAGGTCGAAGGTGACGAAGACCGAGGTCGGGCAGGCCGTGGAGAGCTGCTCGCGGGCGGTGTCGGCCCACGCGCCGGAGGTGGTGGCGAGGCCCGCGAGGATCTCGGTGACCGAATCGCGGCCGAAGACGTCGGCGATCTCGTCGAGCGGCAGCGTCGAGTCCGGGGCGACGGCGCCGAACCGGGCGAGGGCACCGTCGAGATCCTCCCCCGCGAGGAGGGCCTCCTTGAGCGCCCCCATCGACTCGGACGGCACGAAGTGCGTCGCGAGCCCGACGGCGAGCGCATCGCCCGCGCCGATCCGCGCGGCGGTCATGCCCATGAGCTCGCCGAAGCCCCTCGGCAGGCGGCCCAGCAGGTAGGTGGCGCCGACATCGGGGAGGAAGCCGATCGCGACCTCGGGCATGGCGATGAGCGCCTTCTCCGAGACCACGCGGTGCGAGCCGTGGATCGAGACGCCCACGCCGCCACCCATGTTCACGCCGTCGATGAGCGCGATCACGGGCTTGGGGAACTCCGCGAGGCGCAGGTTCATGTCGTACTCGTCGCGGAAGAAGGGCGTGAAGTCCTCCCCCGCCACCACCTGGTCACGGATGGCGCGGATGTCGCCGCCGGCGCAGTAGGCCTTGGGCGAGGCGGAGGTGATGAGGACGCGGGTCACGGCGTCGTCGGACTCCCATTCCTGCAGCGCCGCGTCGATCGCGTGGACCATGTCCATGGTGAGCGCGTTGAGCGCCTTCGGACGGTTCAGCTCGATGTGGCCGGTGCCCCCGGCCACGGTGGTGACGATCTCGGCGTCGCTCACAACTCACTCCTGATTACTCGGATATCCGACTAAATCAGTATGACAGGCCCCCGCGTAATCTGGATCGGCGATGGCGAATCTTCTCGGCGCGGATGCGCTGCACCTCGAGTACCCGACCAAGACGGTGTTCGATTCGGTGTCCCTCGGCGTGAACGAGGGCGACCGGATCGGCATCGTCGGCCGCAACGGCGACGGCAAGTCCAGCCTGCTCGGCATGCTGGCAGGCACCCGCGAGCCCGACTCCGGGCGCGTGACCCGACGGGGCGGCGTCCGGGTTGGCGTGCTCACCCAGACCGACCTGTTCGACGACCAGGACACCGTGGGCCACGCGGTGGTCGGCGATACCGAGGAGCACGTCTGGGCGGGCGACCCGAAGGTACGCGACATCCTCGCCGGCCTGCTCACCGACCTGCCGTGGGACGCCCGACTCGGCGAGCTGTCCGGCGGGCAGCGCCGCCGGGTGCAGCTGGCGCAGCTGCTCGCGGGCGAGCACGACGTGCTGATCCTCGACGAGCCGACCAACCACCTGGACGTCGAGGCCATCGAGTGGCTCGCCGGCCATCTCAAGAACCGCTGGCCCGCGAACCAGGGCGGGCTGCTGATGGTGACCCACGACCGGTGGATCCTCGACGAGGTCTGCACCGCGACCTGGGAGGTGCACGACCGCATCGTCGAGCCGTTCGAGGGCGGTTACGCCGCGTACATCCTGCAGCGCGTCGAGCGCGACCGGCAGGCGGCGTCCATCGAGCAGAAGCGGCAGAACCTCGCCCGCAAGGAGCTGGCCTGGCTGCGCCGCGGCGCCCGCCCGCACCAGCAAGCCGAAGTTCCGGATCGACGCGGCGAACGCCCTCATCTCCGACGTCCCCGAGATCCGCAATCGCACCGAACTCCAGTCGCTGGCCGTCTCCCGGCTCGGCAAGGACGTCGTCGACATCCTCGACGTCGGCGTGGCGTACGGCGACAAGCAGGTGCTCAGCGACATCGAGTGGCGCATCGCCCCCGGCGAGCGCACCGGCATCCTCGGCGTCAACGGGGCGGGCAAGTCGACTCTGCTCGGCCTGATCGACGGTGCCGTGCAGCCCACGACCGGCACCGTCAAGCGCGGCAAGACCGTCAAGGTGCAGACCCTGACGCAGCGCCTCGACGAGCTCGAGCAGCACTGGGACGACCCCGTGCGGGTGGTGCTGGCGAACCTCGCCACGAGCTTCACCGTGGGCAGTGGTTCCAAGGCGCAGGAGCTCACGCCGTCGCAGCTGCTGGAGCGACTCGGGTTCGCATCGGCGCAGCTCTCGACGCCGGTCAAGGACCTCTCGGGCGGGCAGAAGCGACGCCTGCAGCTGCTGCTCATCCTGCTGGATTCGCCGAACGTGCTCATCCTCGACGAGCCGACCAACGACCTGGACACCGACATGCTGGCCGCGATGGAGGACCTCCTCGACTCGTGGCCGGGCACGCTCATCGTCGTCTCGCACGACCGCTACTTCCTCGAGCGCGTCACCGACCAGCAGTACGGCATCCTCGAGCGGCGCCTGCGGCACCTGCCCGGTGGCGTCGACGAGTACCTCGCCCTGCGGCGCGCCCAGCACGGCGCGGGATCGGCCTCCGGGTCCGGTCGGCTGGGTTCGACGGTGACCGCCACCTCCGGTTCCGGCACCCCCGCCGAGTCCGGGCTGAGCGGCGCCGAACTGCGGGCCGCGCAGAAGGAGGTCGCCTCCGTCGAGCGCCGGATGACGAAGCTGACCGAGCAGGTCGAGAAGGCGAAACTGGCGCTCGCCGAGCATGATCAGGGCGACTACGCGGGCCTCGCCGAGGAGATGAAGAAGATCTCCGCGCTGGAGGACGAGTTGGCCGAGCAGGAGTTGCGGTGGCTGGAGCTGTCGGAGGCGCTGGAGGGCTGAGTGTCCCCGCAGCTACCTCCACTCCCAGCAGAATTCTCCACTCGCCCCGCGGATTCCGGGGGCGAGCGGAGATTGCTGCGGGGAGCGGGCGTTCCTGCCGCGTGTCAGGCGACGTTGGCCGCGTACTTCGCCGGGTCCGCATCGAACTTCGGGGCGCACGAGGGACAGCAGAAGAAGTATCGCTCGCCGTCGTAGTCGCGGAACAGCCCGCGCGCCTCGGCGGTGGACTTCACCACCGGGTTGCCGACCATGACGGGGCACGTAGTGGTGTCGTCCGCGCTGTCCGGCGAGGTCGCACTCGCGGGTGCGGCGCTCAGCCGGATGTCCTCGGGCCCGGCGGAGTTCGTGTTGCAGCAGCTCATGTCGGTGGTGTCCTCTCGATCGATGGAAGGGATCCGGTCCTCGGGGGCGGCCGCGGCCGGCCGCCGCGCTGCGGAATCCGCGCAGGCGCAAGCTGTTCCCGACGACGAAGACGCTGGAGAAGGCCATCGCGGCCCCGGCGAGCATCGGGTTGAGCATGCCCAGGGCCGCCACCGGGATGGCCGCGACGTTGTAGGCGAAGGCCCAGAACAGGTTCGTCTTGATCGTCCGGAGCGTGGTGCGCGACAGGCGGATCGCGTCCACCGCGGCGCGCAGGTCCCCGCGGACGAGGGTGATGTCCGCGGCCTCGATCGCGACGTCGGTGCCCGTGCCCATGGCCAGCCCGAGGTCGGCGGCGGCCAGCGCGGGGGCGTCGTTGACCCCGTCGCCCACCATCGCCACCACGCGGCCCTCGGCCTGCAAGCGGGTCACCACGGCGACCTTGTCCTGCGGCATGACCTCGGCGATCACCTCGTCGATGCCCACCTCCGCGGCGATCTGTCGGGCGGCGGCCTCGTTGTCGCCGGTGAGCAGCACGGGCGTCAGGCCCAGCGCGCGCAGTTCCCGGATCGCCTCGGCGCTGGTCGGTTTCACGGTGTCGGAGACCACGAGGATCCCCCGCGCCGCCCCGTCCCAGCCGACGGCGACGACCGTCGCGCCCTGCTCCTCCGCGGCCGCCTTGGCGGCGGCGAGCTCGTCGGACAGGCGCAGTGCCCAGTCGGCGAGCAGCGACTCCCGGCCCACGATCACGCCGTGGCCGTCGACGACGCCCTGCACGCCCTGCCCCTCGACGTTCGCGAAACCCTCGACGGGCGAGAGCATTCCGACCTTCGCGGTCGCCCCCTTGGCGATGGCCTGCGCGATCGGGTGCTCGGAGGCGTCCTCGAGGGCGCCCGCGTAGCGCAGCACGTCGATCGCGTCGACGCCCGGCTCGGTGATCACGTCGACCAGGGTCATCCGGCCGGTGGTCACGGTGCCGGTCTTGTCGAGCACGACGGTGTCGACGCGGCGGGTCGACTCCAGGACCTCGGGGCCCTTGATCAGGATGCCCAGCTGCGCGCCGCGTCCGGTGCCGACGAGCAGCGCGGTCGGCGTGGCGAGGCCGAGCGCGCAGGGGCAGGCGATGACGAGGACCGCGACCGCGGCGGTGAAGGCCGCGGAAACGGGGAAGCCCGCGCCGAGCCAGCCGCCCAGGGCGATCGCGGCGATCGCGATGACGATCGGCACGAAGACACCCGAGATCCGGTCGGCCAGGCGCTGGACCTCGGCCTTGCCGGTCTGTGCCTCCTCCACGAGTCGCGCCATCTGCGCGAGCTGCGTGTCCGCGCCGACGCGGGTGGCCCGGACCACGAGGCGTCCGCCCGCGTTGACGGTGGCACCGGTGACCGCGTCGCCGGGACCGACCTCGACGGGCACCGACTCGCCGGTGAGCATCGAGGCGTCGACCGCGGAGGTGCCGGAGACGACGACGCCGTCGGTGGCGATCTTCTCGCCGGGCCGCACGACGAACTCGTCGCCCGCGCGGAGCTCGTCGACGCCGATCTTCACCTCGGCCCCGTCGCGCAGGACGGAGACCTCCTTGGCGCCGAGCTCGAGCAGCGCGCGCAGCGCGCCCCGGCCCGCCGCTTGGAACGCTTCTCGAAGTAGCGGCCCGCGAGGATGAACATGGTGACGCCGGCGGCGACCTCGAGGTAGATGTTGGCGGCACCGTCGGACGGCGCGAGCGTGAGGGAGAACGGGTGCTTCATGCCCGGCTCCCCGCCGTGCCCAGGAAGAGCGCGTACAGCGACCACAGGAACGCCGACAGCGTGCCCATGGAGATGAGCGTGTCCATCGTGGCCGTGCCGTGCTTGAGGTTGGCCCACGCCGCCGTGTGGAAGGGCCATGCGCCCCACAGGATCACGGGCGCCGCCAGCGCCAGGGACGCCCACTGCCAGTAGGTGAACTGCAGCGCGGGCACCATCGCCATCGCGATGACCGGCACGCTGAGCACGACGGCGCCGATCAGTCGGGTGCGCAGCGACTCCAGTTCATGGTCGGCCGGGGAGCTGTTGCCCCCCTCCGGGTTCGACGGTGCCGCCCCCACCGGCGTCGCCCGGTACCCGGCGGCGGCGACCTCGTCGATGAGGCGTTGCGCGTCGACGCCCTCGGGCGCGACGACCTTCGCCTTCTCCGTCGCGTAATTGACGGTGGCGCTCACGCCCTCGATCTTGTTGAGGCGATGCTCGATCCGGTTCGCGCACGAGGCGCAGGTCATGCCACCGATGTCCAGTTCGATGTGCGCGCCGCCGGTGGTGCTGCCGGGTGTGCTCATGGTCGATTCCTCCTCTTCTTCGGTGGTGATGGTCAGTGCCCGCCGTGGCCGTCGGCCGGCGGGACGGAAGCGGTGGGGGCCGTGGGGTTCTGCGGCGTCGCGGACGCGCCCGCGTCGAGCACGAAGCTCGCGGTGCGCACCACCCCGTCCACCTGGAAGTCCAGGTACAGCAGGTAGCGGCCCGCGGTGGGGGCCTGCGCCTGGAAGGTGATGGTGGGCCCGCCGGTGTCGCCGGGCTTCGGCTCGGCGCCCTCGGGGTGCACGTGCAGGAAGGCGAGGTCGCCCTGGCGGAGCGCGACGAGGTGGCCGAAGGCGCCGAGGTAGGGCTGCAGCGCGGTGACGGGCGCGCCGTCGCGGGTGACGCGCAGTGTCACCGGGCTCGAGGCGCCGGCGACGAGGTCACCGTCGAGGGTCACGCTGAAGCCGTCCACCTGCGCGGTGCGCGACGGTGCGGGATCGGCGGGCGTGTAGCCGCCCGCCACCTCGACGGTGCGCGTCAGCGTGACGGCCGCACCGGTCGCGGGCGCGAAGTCGGCGTAGAGGCGGTAGGTGCCCGCCTCGGCCCAACTCCACGGTAGCGACCACGTGCCGGTGGCGCGGTCGAGGGTCGGGTGGACGTGCCGGAACAGCGCACCGTCGGACCGCACGACGATGAGGTGCAGATCCTTCTCGTGCGTCGTCGCGTAGTCGGTGACCGGAGCGCCGGCGGCGTCCTCGATGCGGAAGCTCAGCGTGCCCGCCTCCCCCACCGCGCGCGGCGCGCTGACGGGCGCGAAGGTGAGCCCCTCGGCGCTGAGGGCGACGCCCTTCAGCCCGGCGGTCGTCGTGGCCGGCCCAGAGGCCGGGGCACCGTGCCCGCCGTGCCCCTCATCCGCCGGGGCGTTCCACTGGGCGACGACGGCATCGGGCACCACGGCGCCGGCGATGCCGTAGGCGCCGCCGAACGCCACCACGAGGCCGGCGCCGTAGACCGCGAGCTTCGCCGCGGGGTTCATCGTGCGCCGCGTCGTCTTCCGGCCGTCCATGATTCCTCCTCGGTCAGGGTACCCCCAGTGGGTATCTGAACCGAATATATACCCCTGGGGGGTATACCGCAAGGCCTCGGCGGCCCCGATTCCGAGAAGGGTGAGGGTCGCGCCTACGGTACGACGGTGGCGCCCGGCACCGGGCCGGAGGCCACCCGCACCGTCCGGCAGACGCCGCCGCCCGCGAGCTCGGTGCCCACGTCCACGGCATCGTCGGCGTTCGCGCAGAGGAACGCGCAGGTGGGGCCACTGCCGGAGACGATGCCGGCGAGTGCACCCGCCTCCATTCCGGCCCGCAGCGTGCGCCGCAGGCCGGCTGCAGCGAGAGCGCGGCGGCCTGCAGATCGTTCGCCAGCAGGGGCGCCAACCGGTGTGGATCGCCCGAGGCGACGGCCGCGAGCAGTGCGTCGGGGCTGCCGGCCCGCGGCGGATCACCGACCTCGCGGAGGTAGTCGAGCTCGCGGTACACCGCAGGGGTGCTCAGCCCCTCCCGAGCAAGCGCCAGGGCCCAGTGGAACTCACCCCGCGCCAGCGCGGGAATCAAGCGCTCGCCGCGGCCGGTGCCGAGCGCCGTGTGGCCGTGCAGCGAGAACGGAACGTCGGAGCCGAGCGTCGCGGCCACCTCGTCGAGCTCGTCGCGCCCGATGTCGAGGCCCCACAGGGTGGCGGCGCCGAGCAGCGCGGCCGCCGCGTCGGCGGAGCCGCCCGCCATGCCGCCCGCCACGGGGATGCCCTTCGCGATGTCGATGCGCAACGACGCGTCGCGGCCGTAGCGCTCCGCGAGCGCCACGACGGCCCGGGCCGCCAGGTTGGTCGGGTCGGTGGGCACGTCACGGGCGCCCTCGCCCGACACGTGCAGCGCTAGCGCGTCCGACGGCGTGAGCGTGACGTCGTCGTGCAGCGACAACGCCTGGAACACGGTGATCAGCTCGTGGTAGCCGTCGGGACGCACGTCGCCGACGCCGAGATGGAGGTTCACCTTGGCTGGCGCACGCACGGTCAGCGAGCTGGGAACGACGGACAACACGCGGTCCACCCTACGGCGCTGACGGCGCGGAACCGCGCAGCGTCTTCGCCCGGGCGAGCGCGGCGAACTGCTCGATCCCCAGTTTCTCGCCCCGCTCCCGCGGGTCGATGCCCGCGGCGACGAGCAGTTCCTCGGCCGCGGCAGGAGACCCGGCCCACCCGGCGAGAGCGGCGCGCAGGGTCTTGCGGCGCTGCGCGAACGCCGCGTCGACGGCCGCCCACAGCTGGGTGCGGTCCACATCGGCGCGGCCGTCGGGGCCGTGCAGATCGATCCGCACCAGGCCCGACTCGACGTTCGGCTCGGGCCAGAACACCGCCCGCCCGACGGTGCCCGCCTTGCGGACGCGCCCGTAGTACGCCGCCTTGACCGACGGTACGCCGTACACCCGCGACCCCGGCGCGGCCGCGAGCCGGTCGGCCACCTCCAGCTGGACCATGACCAGCACCGTGCGCAGCGTCGGAACCTCGGCGAGCAGGTGCAGCAGTACGGGGACCGAGACGTTGTACGGCAGGTTCGCGACGAGGACCGTCGGCGGGCCCGAGACGCCCGCCTGGGCACCGGACACCTTGAGCGCGTCCTCGCCGATCACGGTGAGGTTCCCGGCCAGCTCCGGGGCGCGGTCGGCCACCGTGGCCGGGAGTTGCTCGGCGAGGACGGGATCGATCTCGATCGCGGTGACGGCCGCGGCGGCGTCGAGCAGCGCCAGGGTGAGCGAGCCGAGGCCGGGGCCCACCTCGAGCGCGACGTCGTCGGGGCGCACGTCGGCGGCCGCGACGATCTTGCGGACCGTGTTCGGGTCGTGGACGAAGTTCTGGCCCAGTGTCTTCGTGGGGCGAACGGACAACTGCCCGGCCAGCGCGCGGATCTCCGCGGGGCCGAGCAGTCGTGCCTGATTCTTGAACTCGGCGCCGGTCACAGCGGCTGAGTCTACTTACCCCGCGCTGCCGTACAGACCGAGCTTCGCCGAGCACGCGGGCCAGGCGCCCCAGCCCTGCTGGGCGAGGGTCTTGCGGGCGATGTCGATCTGCTCCTCGCGGGTGGCGAGATCGGCGCGGGAGCGTACTTGCCGCCGCCGAACGCCATCCACGTCTGCTGCGTGAACTGGACGCCGCCGTAGAAGCCGTTGCCCGTGTTGATGGCCCAGTTGCCCGTGGACTCGCACTGCACCAGGCGGTCCCAGACCGAGCCCGGGGCCACGTACGGCGCGCCCGGCGCGGTGCCGACGGCGGTGACGCCCGCGACGCCGGCGTCGAGCACCTTCGAGGTGATCTTCTCGCGCGAGACGACCTTGCCGTCGACCACGTGCTCGCGGTACTGGACCTCCTGCGTGCCCGGCTTGCCCGGGTTCACGACCTGGGTCTTGCCGTTGGTCAGCTTCGGATCGTCGACCTTCTTGGGCGGCGCGACGTACTTCTCGGTGACCGTGACGTCGGAGACGCGGTCGCGGGTGACCTTGATCGTCATGCCCGGCTTGACCGGCGACGATGCGTTCGGCGTCACCGTGTCCTTCTGGATCAGCGGGACGCCCAGCTTGGCGAGGTACTCGCCGACGGTGCGCCCGGCGGCGTCCGCCCGGACGGTCTTGCCGCTGTCGATGACCGTGGCCGCGACCGGGGTGACCACCGAGACGGCGGCGCCGGTCAGCGGCACCTGCGCGTCCAGCGGCAGCGAGACGAAGTTCTTGGCGTCGCCCAGGCCGGCGTCGGCGAGCGCAGCGCCCACCGTCTGATCGGTGGTCTTGACGGTGCGGACCTTGCCGTTCACGTTGACCGCGATGTCACGGGCGTGCTGGACGGTGATCGGCTGCCCCGCGGCGACGGACTGGTTCAGGGCGGGGGTGACCTCGTCGCCCTCGCCCGCCTCGATGCCCGCCGACTCCAGGATCGACGACACCGACCGGCTCATGGTCGAGACCTCGCGGGTCTGCCCGTCGACGGTGATCGTGACATCCTCGTACATCGCGATCGCGGTGCCGCCGGTGGCCATCAGCGCGATCAGCATCGCGCCGGTCACGGCCTGCACGGGACGGTTGTTCAGCGAGTCGAGGGCGGTGCGCAGCCCGCCCGGCTCGCGGCGCTCCTCCGACGGTGCCGAGTCGGCCTCGGCGTCGTCGGTCTCGACGAGATCGTCCTCGTCGTACACGGCGGGCTCCACCGGGGCCGGGGCGGTGTCGACCACGTCGATGTCGTCGAAGTCGGCCTCGAACTCGGCGAGTTCGGGGTCGACCTCAAGATCGACGGTCTTCTCGTCGATCGCGCTGAACCGGTTGTAGACACGGTTGACGTCGAACTCCGCGGTGCGCACCCCGCTACCCTGCGGGTGCGCAGCCTGCTGATCCTCCGTGGTGGCGTTGTCGTCTGCAAAGAGCTCAGGCACTGGTGACTTCCCATGGGTGGACTGCAAAGGCTGCGCGTCGGCGACGATAAGGTCGCCGTTACATCACGGTACGGTAACGGAGATTCGCGGCCCGTGCCACCGACTGTTCATTTTCCGGCCGAGAATGTGGCGCCGAACACACGGTTCGCCGTCGCCGTCGTGGCGGCCGCGACGGCTTCCGCGGAGACTCCGCGCAGGTCAGCGAGGAATCGGGCGGTGTACGGCACGCAGTACGACTCGTTCGGGGTGCCCCGGTACGGATGGGGTGTGAGATAGGGCGCATCGGTCTCGACCAGCAGTTGATCCTCGGGAACCAGGCGCGCCGCCTCCTGCAGCTCCGTCGCGTTGCTGAAGGTGACGGTGCCCGAGAAGCTGAGCACGTAGCCGCGATCCACGCACGCGCGTGCCATCGCCGCATCGCCGGAGAAGCAGTGGAAGATCACCGTCTCCGGGGCGCCGAACCGGTCGAGGTCGGCCAGGATGTCGGCGTCCGCCTCGCGGTTGTGGATCATCAGCGGCTTGCCCAGGCGCTTGGCCAGGTCGATGTGCCACTCGAACGCGGCGTGCTGCTGCTCCGGCGTCGCGACGCCCTCCCGCTTGCCCAGCCAGTACCAGTCCAGCCCCGTCTCGCCGATCGCCACGCAGCGCGGATCCGACGCCAGGCGCTCGAGCTCGGCAGGGGCACCGTCGGCCTCGAGCTGGTGCGCGTCCGTCGGATGCAGGGCCACCGCGGCGAAGACACGCTCGTCCCAGCGGGAGGCGTCGATGACGTATCGCGCCTGGTCCAGGTCGCACGCGACGGTGACCACGCGGTCGACACCGACCGAGGCCGACCGGTCGACCAGCTCCCGCACGGCCTCGGGCGTGGTGGCGCGGCAGCCGTCGAGGTGCGTGTGCGCGTCGACGAGGCCCGGCAGCGGCTCGGGCAGCGGAGGCGGCGGCTTCTTCTTACCCATGCGGCCCATTGTTCCGGTACCGCGTACACCTGACGTCGGTCAGGCCATGTTTAATCCGATGTTAAGCGGCACCGAAGCGACGTCGGGTCTCCTCGTGACCGCACCCTGACGAGGAGAAACAGATGAAGACGAAGGCCCTGCCCGCCCTGATCGCCGGCGCCGCGCTGCTCGCGGCCTGCAGCACCAGCACGGGAGGCGAGGCGACCACGGCGACCTCGGGCCCGGCGAGCGCGACGGCACCGTCGGCCGCCCCGACGGTGACCGTGCCCGCCGGGCTGGACACGGGCACGTTCCCGACGACCACCACGGCCCAGGCGCCGCTGACCGCGGACCGGGCCTGGCTGATGGAGGGCAACCGGATGGCGGACGCGCTGATCCAAGTGAACGAGGTCGATCCGCGGATGATCCTGGGCGGCGCCGGCCTGCGCTCGTTCCCCGTGCTCAGCGGCGACCAGTTGTCCAGCCGCGTGCCCGACGCGACCGCGGCCGCGTTCCTCGCCCGGCAGATGAAGGTCGGCATGACAACCACGCGCGGGGACAAGATCGAAGACCCGACCGTCGCCATGCGGATCGGCCTGTACCGCTTCGCGTCCGCCGAGGACGCCACCAAGGCCCTCGAGATGGTGCAGACCTCGACCAGGAACGCGCGGAAGGTCACGATCACCGGGACCGACGGCGTGAGCGCCACCGAGTTCAAGCCGGGCACCGTCGACTCCTACCGCGTCGAGGGCCCGTTCGTGATCAACATCAGCGGCACCGCGCCGACCACGGACGAGGCGACGACGCTGGTGACGAAGGCGTACCGGCTGGAAGTCCCCAAGGTTCAATCGTTCAAGGGGACGCCGGTGTCGGAGGTGCAGAAGCTGCCGAGCGACATCGAGGGCGCTCTCGCACGAACCCTGCCGAGCTCGAACACGAACAGGTACACCGCCAACCTCAACAACAACGTCTACGGCATCAACGGGCTGCTGCACCGCATCCGCGACATCAGCAACGGCGATGTGTACCGCAAGGCCGGCGTGGACGCCGTCGGCGAGGGCGACGCCGCCGTCTATCGCACTCGCGATGTCGCGGCCGCGACACAGCTCGCCGCCGACCTCGCCGCGATCAACGCGAAGACCGGCGACCCGATCGCCGCCCCCGCGCAGCTGCCCGACGCGAAGTGCTTCGACCGCCGCGACGTCGGCAACAAGTTCTGCATCGTGACCGCCGGACGGTGGCTCGCCACGATGGGCGGTAGCACCGTCACCGAGGTGCAGCAGAAGGCCGCCGCGCAGTACACGATCCTCGCGAAGAACCAGTGAACCGCGCCGCGCTCGCCCTGGTCGCGTGCGCCGTTGCCGTGACTGCGTGCAGCACGACGGTGTCGGGCGTCGCCACCGACAGTGCCGGGAACTCCCCCGGGCCCGTCGTCCCGGTCGGACTGGACTTCGGGCAGTACCCCACCACGACCCGGGAGGTACCGCCACCGTCGACCGAGAACGCGTGGGTGATCGAGGGCAACAGGATGGCGGAGGCCCTGATCCAGGTGAACGAGGTGGACCCGAGGCTGACGATCGGGGGCGCCGGCCTGCGCTCGTACCCGGTGCTGCGCGGGTCTCAGCTGAACTCGCGCGTCCCCGACGCCACGGCCGAGGCGTTCACCCGGAACGAGATGCGGGTGGGGATGACCACCACGCGCGGCGACGCGTTCGACGAACCGACCGTCGCGATGCGGATCGGTCTGTACCGGTTCGACTCGCCCGAGGTCGCGGCGAAGGCACTCGCGGCGGTCGAGGCCGGCGCCGGCTCCCTGCGCCGGGTCGTCGGGATCGACCGCGTGTTCGCCACCGAGTTCAAGCCCGGCACCGTGGACTCGTACCGGGTCGAGGGCCCGTTCGTGATCAACGTGAGCGGCACCGCTCCCACGACCGCCGAGGCCACTCGCTTCGTCTCGAAGGCGTACGAGCTCGAAGTGCCGAAGGTGAAGTCCTTCACGCCCACGCCCGTCGCGGCGATCCAGACGCTGCCGGGCGACAAGGACGGCGTGCTGGCGCGCACCCTCTACGAGGATTCGTCCCCGCTGGTGCAGAGCCTGTCGAACTCGTATTACGGCCTGACCATGCTGCTGCACAAGATCCGCGACATCGACAACGGTGAGCTGTACCGCAAGGCCGGGGTCGACCTGGTGGGTGAGGGCGCGGCCATCATCTATCGCACGCGGAGTTCCAGCGCCGCGCAGACGCTGCTCGACGACCTCGAGAAGACCAAGGCGACGACGAACCGCAGGCCGGCGGCGGGTCCGGCCGGAATCACGACCGTGAGCTGCACCGAGTACACCGGCGACGACACCTATTTCGGCTGCTCCGGGCGCGCCGGCAGGTGGATGTTCACCCTGTCGGCCGACACGCTGACCGAGGCGCAGCACAAAGTCGCCGCGCAGTACGCGATCCTCGTGACGAACCCGTAGGCGCGGGACCCGCGGCTACTGGGCCTCGGGTTCCACGTAGCGCGGGAACACGCCCTGCGGCTTCGGCAGCGCCGTGCCGGGCCGCAGGCGCGTGGCGACGGCCTCGAACGTGCGCTGGTCCTTCGGCTGCTCGAGCAGGGTGAGCAGCTCTTCCGAGGACTCCGGCATCACCGGCTGCAGCAGCAGCGACACCTGGCGAACCACCTCGGCGGTCACGTACAGCACCGTCGCCATGCGGTCCGGGTCGGAGGCCTTGAGCTTCCACGGCTCCTGCGCCGAGAAGTACCGGTTGGTGTCGGCGAGGACCTCCCAGATCGCCTCCAGGTACAGGTGCAGGGCCTGGTCGTCGACGTGGCCGCGCACGCGCGCCAGCAGGCCGTCGGCTTTGGCGAGGAGGGCATCGTCGTCCTGCGTGAACGGGCCCGGCGTGGGGACCGTACCCGCACAGTTCTTGTTGATCATCGACAGCGAGCGCTGCGCGAGGTTCCCCAGCTCGTTGGCGAGGTCGGCGTTGATCCGGCCGACGATGGCCTCGTGGCTGTAGCTGCCGTCCTGGCCGAAGCTGACCTCGCGGAGCAGGAAGAAGCGCAGCGCGTCGAGACCGTACCCGGCGATGAGGGCGTGCGGGTCGACGACGTTGCCGACCGACTTGCTCATCTTCTCGCCCTTGTTGAACAGGAAGCCGTGGGCGAAGACGCGCTCGGGCAGCTCGATGCCGGCGCTCATGAGGAACGCGGGCCAGTAGACGGCGTGGAAGCGGATGATGTCCTTGCCGATGATCTGCAGCTTCGGCGGCCAGTAGGTCTGGAACCGCTCGGACTCGGTGTCCGGGTAGCCGGCGCCGGTGAGGTAGTTGGTGAGCGCGTCCACCCAGACGTACATGACGTGGTCCGGGTCGCCGGGGACGGGGACGCCCCAGTCGAACGTGTCGCGGCTGATCGACAGGTCCTTGAGGCCACCCTTGATGAAGCTGACGATCTCATTGCGGCGCGTGGCAGGTTCCAAGTAGCCGGGGCGCTCCTCGAACAGCTGCAGCAGCCGGTCCTGGTAGGCGGACAGCTTGAAGAAGTAGGACGCCTCCTCGGTCCACTCGACCTCGGTGCCGGACTCCGTGGACACGCGCACGCCGTTCTCGGTGACGGTGGTCTCGTCCTCGGCGTAGTACGCCTCGTCGCGCACCGAGTACCAGCCCGAGTACTTGCCCAGGTAGATGTCACCGGCGTCGACCATCTTCTGCCAGATGGCCTTCGACGCGGTGTAGTGATCGGCGTCGGTGGTGCGGATGAAGCGGTCGAAGGTCGAGCCCACGGCGCGCTGCAGCGCCTCGAAGGCGGCGGCGTTGCGATCGGCGAGGGCCTTGGTCTCGATGCCCTCCTTCGCCGCGGTCTGCTGCATCTTGAGGCCGTGCTCGTCGGTGCCCGTCAGGTAGAACACGTCGAAGCCGTCGAGGCGCTTGAAGCGCGCGATGACGTCCGTGGCGATGTACTCGTACGCGTGCCCGATGTGCGGGACGCCGTTCGGGTACGCGATCGCCGTGGTGAGGAAGAAAGCCTTGTCTGCAGCCATGATGGCGTCAGCTTATCGGTGCGCCGCAGGGTGCGGGCAAGCACGTTTCCCGAGGCGGGTCAACCCCCGCGGACGGCGATCACCTCCGGAACACCGACCACGAACCATGAGTACTCGGGTAGCCGAAGCTCAGCGCGGCAGGTCGGCCTCGGAGAGGAGGCGGGCCAGGATCGCGGGGATCGGGTCGATGGCCACCACCGTGCCGTCGGACACCAGCTGGAACCGGACGATCTCGCGGCCGTAGGCCACGTAGACCAGGTCGTAGTCGACCCCGATCACGGACGTGTCCGGCGTGGGCTCCGCGGTGGCGTTGCGCGCGAACTCGCCGTCGATGGCGAACACCACGTTGCTCAGCGCGCCCACCCCGATGTGCGCCCAGGACAGGCGCCCGCCGAGCGCGGTGCCGGCGTCGATGGTCCGCACGTCCTCTCCCATGTACCCAGCCTCCCGCGATCCGCGGCCGATGTCGATGGGGGAACCCACCCAATCCCTCCCCGATCCATTGTGGGATCTGCATCGCGGATCCAGTCGGCCGGACGTGACAGGATGGCGCGGTGCAACCGGTCGACATGCTGCGGGCGCTGCGAGAACGCGGCCACCGCCCCGCGGCGCTGCTCGGCTCGTGGGGTGGATTCCGGGCGGTGATCGCACCGGATCCGGAGCTCCGCCCGGGCGCGCACCCGCAGGGCGGACCGTGGCTCGGCGTGATCGGCTATCCGGACGTGACCGGCGACCCGCGGCTGGTCCCCGAGGTGATCGGCGGCGACCCCGGCGCCCTGCTCCTCCTGACCGACGACGGCCGCTGGACCTGCACCGATCCCGCCTTCCCGATCCCCACGACGGCGCCGGTGCCGCGCCCCTGGACCGCCGCGTGGACCGCACCCGACCGCAGCGACCACCGCGCGGCCGTCCTCGCCTGCCAGGAGGCGATCCGCGCCGGAGACGTCTACCAGGTGAACGTGTGCACCCGGTTCGACGGAACGCTCACGGGCGCGCCGCTGGAGATGTTCTGCGACATCGCCTCCGCGACGGCGCCCGCGAAGGCGGCCTACCTCGAGGGCGACTGGGGCGCCGTCGCGTCCTTCTCCCCGGAGACCTTCCTCGCCGAACGCGACGGCCTGCTCACTGAGCGCCCGATCAAGGGCACGCTCCCGCTCGCCGAGCCCGCGGAGGACCTGCGCGCCAGCGTGAAGGACGTCGCCGAGAACGTGATGATCGTGGACCTGGTGCGCAACGACCTGAGCCGGGTCGCCGCAACCGGCACCGTCCGGACACCGGAGTTGCTGCGCGTGGAGCCCGCGCCCGGGGTCTGGCACCTCGTCTCCACCGTCACCGCCCGGCAGCGCCCAGGCACCACCCGCGCGGACCTCCTCGACGCGACGTTCCCACCCGCGTCGATCACGGGCACCCCGAAGCTCGCCGCCCGGACTCGCATCACCGCGTGGGAGCGGCACACCCGCGGCACCTACTGCGGCGCGCTCGGCATCGACCATCCGCTGACCGGCCTCGACCTCAACGTGGCGATCCGCACCGTCGAGGCCCGCGACGGTGCGCTACGGCTCGGCGTGGGCGGCGGCATCACCATCGACTCGGAGCCGGACGCGGAGTGGCGCGAGTGCCTGGACAAGGCGGCGTCGATCGTCGGGTTCCCGGCGCGGCCGCAATCTCCCCGCACGGGTGAGGCGCCCGAGCGTCCCGGCGCGCGACGCTGCCCTCGTGACCGTTCTCCGCATCCCGGCGCTGCGCCGGTTCCCCTGCTCGGCGCTCGCGTTCGTGGCGGGCCTGGCGTTCGGCGGATTCCTCTACACCCGGCGCAACCCGGTCGTCGCGGGCTTCGTGCCGTGGACCGCGGCGTGGCCGCAGCACGCGGTGGTGGCCGTGGTCGGGGTGGCCCTCATCGTCGCGATCCGGGTCCGACGGTGGCCGCCCCGTGTCCCGGCGGTCACGCCGGCCCGGCTGCTCGCGGCCGTCCCGCTGCTCGGGGTGCTGATGTTCGCGGCGTTCCGGGCGGGCGTGCAGGTGCTGGCGGGGCTGGACCCGAACTTCACCGTCAACGCGTGGGGCGGGCCCACCTACCTGGGCGCGATGGCCTGCCACTACCTCGACATGGCGGTCGGCGGCATCGTCGTGGTGGGCGCGCTGCGCCTGCTCCTGACGCGGCCGGCGGCCCGGCCCGACGCGGGTCAGCGGGCGGCGAGCACGGCCTCGTAGAGCTCACGCTTGGACGCGCCGGTCTCGGCGGCGACGGCGGCGCAGGCGTCCTTGAGCCGCTCCCCCGCATCGACGCGGCGCAGCACCGCGGCCACGTGGTCCTCCGGGTTCGCCGCGACCGCGGCGGCCCCCTCGAGCACGACCGTGATCTCGCCGCGCACCCCGTCGGCGGCCCAGTCGGCGAGCTCGCCCAGCGCGCCGCGCCGGACCTCCTCGTACGTCTTGGTCAGCTCGCGACACACCGCGGCCCGACGGTCCGCCCCAGCACGTCGCGCGCGTCGGCCAGCGTCTCGGCCAGGCGGTGCGGCGACTCGAAGAAGACACAGGCCCGCCGCTCGGTGACGAGTTCGGCGAGCCAAGCTCGCCGGGCACCGGACTTGCGCGGGGCGAAACCGTCGAACTGGAACCGCTCGACGGGCAGCCCGGACAGGGCCAGGCGGTGGTGACGGCCGACGGCCCGGGCAGGCAGGTGACCCGGAGACCGGCCTCGACGCACGCCGCGACCAGGCGGTATCCGGGGTCGGAGACCGACGGCATGCCGGCATCGGTGATCAGGAGGACCGTCTGGCCCGTTTCGAGGGCGGCGAGCAGCTGGGGGATGCGGCCGGCCTCGTTGTGGTCGTAGAAGCTGAGCACGCGGCCGGGCGGCTCCACATCCAGGGCGGCGGCCAGCGAGCGGGCGCGGCGGGTGTCCTCGGCGGCGATCACGTCGGCGGAGCCGAGCGCCGCGATCAGTCGCGCGGTGGCGTCACCCGGGTTGCCCATCGGTACGCCGGCGACGATCAAGACACCGCTCGCTCCGTCTGATCCCACGGGTCACACCCTACGATGGGTCGCGTGACCGCTGTGGCAACCCCCGAAGGCAGGGCCGCGCCGGGCCCCGACCGGCCGATGGCGAGCCCCGGGCGGACGCTCCCGCCCGCGGTCTTCGGCGCCACCGACCGCGCGTTCGGCTGGACGGTCACGCTGATCCTGACGGCGGTCGCCGCCGCGACCCGGTTCTTCACGCTCGGCTACCCCAGCAACGCCGGGTTCCTCGGCACGCAGGCCGTGCAGACGCCCGTGTTCGACGAGAAGCACTACGCGCCGCAGGGCTGGCAGGTGCTCACCGGCGGGCAGTGGATCGAGGACAACCCGGGCTTCGGCCTGATCGTGCACCCGCCCGTGGGCAAGTGGATGATCGCGGTCGGCGAGTGGTTGTTCGGGTACACACCGCTGGGCTGGCGGTTCATGTCGGCGGTGTGCGGCACGCTGCTGGTGTTCCTGGTGATCCGGGCGGCGCGAAGGCTGAGCCGCTCGACGCTGATCGGCGGGCTCGCGGGGCTGTTCCTGATCTGCGACGGGCTCACGATGGTCTCGTCCCGCGTCGCGCTGCTCGACATCTTCCTGGTGTTCTTCGGGTTCGCCGCGTTCTCGATGATCCTCGTCGACCGCGATCAGATGCGGCGGCGCCTCCACACCGCCGCGATCGAGGGCCGCATCCACGACAGCGTGTACGGGCCGCGCTTCGGCTTCCGCTGGTGGCGGTTCTCGGCCGCGCTGATGGTGGGGCTGGCGTGTGGCGTGAAGTGGTCGGGCATCTACTTCCTCATCGGCATCCTGGTGCTGTCGCTGGCCTTCGACGTGGCCAATCGCCGCGAGTACGACGTGCAGCGGCCCTGGCTCGGGGTGCTGCGGCGCGACCTGGTGCCGTCGGGCATGTCGTTGGCCGTGCTTCCGGTCCTGGTGTACCTGGGCACGTTCTGGCCGTGGTTCGCGTCCGAGACGTCGGTCTACCGCTACGCCGTGGGCAACCAGGTCACCGAAGGCGGGACGTTCGGCTGGGTGCCGGCGGCGCTGCGCTCGCTGATCTTCTACGAGCAGTCGATCCTCGACTTCCACGACGGCCTCACCAACTCCGCGGGCAACCATCACCCCTGGGAGTCGAAGCCGTGGACGTGGCCGATGGGCCTGCGGCCGATGCTCTACCACTACACGGCGGACCAGTCGGGCGGCATGTGCGGCGACGGCCCGTGCGTGCGCGCGGTGATGGCCGTGGGCACCCCGGCGCTCACGTGGATCGCCGTGCCGGTGGTGCTGTGGGCGCTGTGGAAGGTGTTCGTCAAACGCGACTGGGCCTACGCCGCGCCCGTCACCATGTACTTCGTCACGTTCCTGCCGTGGTTCGTGGCGCTCGACCGGCAGATGTACTACTTCTACGCCCTCACCCTGATGCCCTTCCTGTGCATCATGATCGCGCTGATCTGCCGCGAGGTGATGGGCCTCGACGGCCGCGCCCGCTATTTCGGCTTCGAACGCCTGCAGCTGGGCCGCTGGCTCGTGGTGCTCTACACCAGCCTCGTGGTGCTGAACTTCGCGTGGCTGTGGCCCATCCTCACCGCCGCGCCGATCCCCATGTGGTGGTGGCGCCTGGAGTTGTGGTTGCCCAGCTGGCAGTAGCGTTCGGTCCCCGTGGCCGACGGTGCCCGGCCGTCGCGCGGGTAGCGGCGCGCTGAGCTGCGGGCGGGCGAGCGAGCGGAGGCACGCTGTCCCGGCAGACACTCGGATTCCGTCCGGGTCGGACAGCCTGTCCGCCGTGGACAGAATCCGAGTGTCGCGCCGAGGTCGATGTTATGTCGCACGACATCGGTGACAGTTCAGCGGGCGGGTCAGACGCGTGCGGCCACGCGGGTCTCGCGCGCCAGCATCCAGCCGATCGCCGCGAGCACGCACAGGGCGCCGGTGACGATGAACGCCCAGGTGAACCCGAAGTACTGGGCGATCGCGCCGGCCAGCAACGGGCCGCTGATCGTGCCGGCGTCCTGGGCCATCTGGTACGCCGACAGCGCGCCGCCGCTGCGTCCTTTGCCCTGCAGCACGTCGGCGAGGGTGGCCTGCATCGTCGGCGCGACGAGGCCCGTCCCGATCCCGGCGACCACGGTGACGGCGAACGCCATGAGCACCGAGTCGGTGTACCCGAGCGCCACGGTGCCCACCGCGATCACGAGCAGGCCGGTGATGATGAACGGCTTGCGCCCGTACCGGTCGGAGGCGCGGCCGGCGGGGAACATCGCCAGCACGTCGCCCGCGGCGTACGCGGCCAGCGCGTAGCCGGCGATCGCGGCGGGCTGGTCGAGGACCGCCGCGAAGAACAGCGGCAGCAGCGACACCCGCATCGAGTACACCCAGCCGAACACGACCGACGCGAACAGCGCGGCCCGGTAGGCGGAATCGGCGAGGGCCTCGCGCACCGTCGTACCCGGTTCGGAGGATTCCTCGGCACGCCCCGCCAGGACGCTGCCGCGCAGCGCGAACCCGACGACGGCCGTGGCGATCACGAGGGCGATCGCGTACACGACGAACGGCACCCGCAGCCCGAACCCGACCAGCGCGCCACCCAGCAGCGGGCCGCAGATGCCGCCGAGCACGAAGCTCGAGGAGTAGACGCCCGAGACGCGGCCGCGGATGTCGGGTGGCGCGATGCGGATCATCAGGCCCATCGCCGAGACGGTGAACATCACCGAGCCCACGCCGCCGAGGCCGCGGAACAGCATGAGCTGCCAGTAGGTCTGCGCGAACGCGACGGCCAGTGTGGACGCCGCGACCACGAGCAGGCCGACCATGTAGATCCAGCGCTCGCCGAACGCCTTCACCAGCGGTCCGGTGGCCGGCGCGAACGCCAGGCGCATGATCGCGAACGCGCTGACCACCGCGGACGCGGCGCCGATGCCCACGTCGAAGGTGCGCGCGAAGGCCGGCAGCGCGGGCGCGACCACGCCGTAGCCGAGGGCGATCACGAAGCTAGCCGCCACCAGCACCCACACCTCGCCGGGAACCCGCTGCGTCGTCTGCGGGGAGCCGGCGGCGGGTGATTCAGGCACCGAACCATCATCCGCTAAGAACGCGTCAAGACCCGCATGGGGGCCGTTAACGGGGCGTGAATCCGGCCGATCCGGGTGGTCCAGTGGAGCCCATGGACATCTCCAACGCGCTGGCGCTCGCCGCGACGATCCTCACCCTGGCGTACCTGCTGTACGCCCTGCTGCGCCCGGAGCGCTTCTGATGAGCGGCACCCTCTCCGGGCTGCTGACGATCGGCACCCTGGTCGCGGCGCTGGCGATCGCGTACCGCCCGTTGGGCGACTACCTGGCGCACGTGGTCACCACGCCGAAGCACTGGCGGGTGGAGCGCGTGATCTACCGCCTCGTGGGCGCCGATCCCGAGGCCGAGCAGGGTTACCGCGTGTACACGGTCGCGGCGCTGGCGTTCAGCGCCGTCAGCATCGTCGCGCTCACGATCCTGCTCCTCGTCCAGGGTTGGCTGCCCGGCGTCGAGCCGAAGCAGTGGCGGCTCGACGAGGCCCTCAACACCGCGATCTCCTTCGTCACCAACACCAACTGGCAGTGGTACTCCGGCGAGGGCGCCATGAACCTCATCGCGCAGGCGATCGGCCTCGCGGTGCAGAACTTCGTCTCGGCGGCCGTCGGCATCGCGGTGGCGGTGGCGCTGGTCCGCGGCTTCGTCCGCTCCCGCACCGACCGGCTGGGCAACTTCTGGGTGGACCTCACCCGCATCACGCTGCGCGTGCTGCTGCCGATCGCCGCGATCGGTGCGGTCGTCCTCATGGCGCAGGGCGTGGTGCAGACGCTGTGGCAGCGGCACGAGATCGTCGGCCTCGACGGGCAGAAGCAGGTGCTCACCGGCGGCCTGGTCGCGAGCCAGGAGGTCATCAAGCTCCTCGGCACCAACGGCGGCGGCTACTTCAACGCCAACTCGGCGCACGCCTTCGAGAACCCGACGGCCGCGACCAACCTGTTCCAGATCTTCCTCATCCTGCTCATCCCCGTCGCGATGCCCCGCATGCTGGGCAACCTCGTCGGCAACCACCGGCAGGGGTACGCGATCCTCGGCGCGATGGCGGTGATCTTCTCCGTCTCGACCGCGATCTCGATCGGGGCCCAGCTCGGCGGCCAGGGCACGGCGACCCGCGCCGCGGGCGCCGCCCTCGAGGGCCGGAGCTGCGCATCGGCCAGTGGGGCACGGGACTGTTCGCCACCGCCACCACCAGCACGTCGACGGGCGCCGTGAACGCCGCGCACGACAGCCTCACCCCGGCGCCGGCGGTGCCGCGCTGGTGAACATGCTGCTCGGTGAGATCAGCCCCGGCGGCGTGGGCTCCGGCCTGTACGGGATGCTCGTGATCGCCGTGCTCACGGTGTTCCTGTGCGGGCTCATGGTGGGCCGCACGCCCGAGTACCTGGGCAAGAAGATCGGGCGCCGCGAGATCACGCTGGCCGCGCTGTACCTCCTGGTGATGCCGGCGCTGGTGCTGATGGGCACCGCCGCCACGGTGGTCCAGGAGCAGGGCGTCGCCGCCATGACCAACGACGGTGCGCACGGGCTCAGCGAGGTCCTCTACGCCTACGCCTCGGCGGCGAACAACAACGGCAGCGCCTTCGCCGGCCTCGCCGTCGACACCCCGTGGTTCAACTACACGCTCGGCGTCGCGATGCTCTTCGGCCGGTTCGCGCCGATGGTCGCGATCCTCGCCCTGGCCGGCGCGCTCGCCAAGCAGCACCCCGTGCCCGCCACCGCGGGCACCATCCCCACCCACCGCCCGCTGTTCGTGGGCCTCACCGTGGGCGTCGTGGTCCTGGTGGCCGGATTGACCTTCGTCCCCGCCCTCGCGCTCGCACCGATCTCGGAGGTCACCCAGTGACGCACACGCTGACCGGCACCCCCACCCCGTCGGACCCGAAGGCCGTCACCCCGGCACCCAAGCGGCGCTCCGCCTTCTCGCTCGCCGAGCTCAAGACGGCGCTGCCCCGCGCGGCCACCAAGCTGGACCCGCGCACGCAGATCCGGCAGCCCGTCGTCTTCGTGGTCTGGATCGCCTCGGTCTACACGACCGCGCTGGCGATCGTGAACCCCTCGGTGTTCGCGTGGTCCGTGGCCGTCTTCCTCTGGGCGACGGTGCTCTTCGCGAACCTCGCGGAGGCGGTCGCCGAGGGCCGCGGCCGGGCCCAGGCCGATTCGCTGCGCAAGGCGAAGACGGAGACGGTGGCGCGCCTGCGCCGCGCCGACGGCGCCGAGGAGCAGGTGCCCGGCTCGCAGCTGCACGTGGGTGACCGGGTGATCGTCGAGGCCGGCGAGGTGATCCCCGGCGACGGCGACGTGGTCGAGGGCATGGCCACCGTGGACGAGTCGGCGATCACCGGCGAGTCCGCGCCCGTCGTGCGCGAGTCCGGCGGCGACCGCTGCGCCGTCACCGGCGGCACCCGCGTGCTGTCCGACCGCATCGTGGTCGAGATCAGGACCGAGCCCGGCATGAGCTTCATCGACCGGATGATCGGCCTCGTCGAGGGCGCGAACCGGCAGAAGACGCCGAACGAGATCGCCCTGAACATCCTGCTCACGGTGCTCACGATCATCTTCCTGCTGGCCGTCGCGACGCTGCAGCCGATGGCGATCTACTCGGGCGGCGCGGTCGACGTGGTGGTGCTCGTGGCGCTACTCGTCTGCCTCATCCCCACGACGATCGGCGCGCTGCTCTCCGCGATCGGCATCGCCGGGATGGACCGGCTGGTGCAGCGCAACGTGATCGCCAAGTCGGGCCGCGCGGTGGAGGCCGCGGGCGACGTCTCGACGCTGCTGCTCGACAAGACCGGCACCATCACCTACGGCAACCGCCGGGCCACGTCGTTCCACCCCGTGGCGGGGGTCGACGAGCACGGCCTCGCCGCGCACGCGCTGCTCGCCTCGCTCGCGGACGAGACGCCCGAGGGACGTTCGATCGTGGACCTGGCCGCGACCCACGGTCACGAGATACCGACGGTGCGCCTCGGCACCGTGGTGCCGTTCACGGCGCAGACGCGCATGTCCGGTGTGGACCTGCCGGACGGCACGCGGATCCGCAAGGGCGCCTCCGCCGCCGTGCTGGCATGGGTGGCCGCGGAGCACCGCGGCGACGCCGCTCTGACCGATGGCGACATCGAGGCGCTGGGCGCCGTCGACGTGCGGCTGGCCGTGGACGAGATCTCCGCCTCCGGCGGTACACCGCTCGTGGTGGCGCACGCCGAGCCCGGGGCCGCCCCTACCCTGGTGGGCGTCATCCACCTCAAGGACGTGGTCAAGGCCGGCATGCGGGAGCGCTTCGCGCAGCTGCGTGAGATGGGCATCCGCACCGTGATGATCACTGGCGACAACCCGCTCACCGCCAAGGCCATCGCCGAGGAGGCCGGCGTCGACGACTACCTCGCCGAGGCCACCCCCGAGGACAAGCTGGCCCTGATCAAGCAGCAGCAGGAGGGCGGCCGCCTCGTCGCGATGACCGGCGACGGCACCAACGACGCGCCCGCGCTCGCGCAGGCCGACGTGGGCGTCACGATGAACACGGGCACCTCCGCCGCGAAGGAGGCCGGGAACATGATCGACCTGGACTCCGACCCGACGAAGCTCATCGACGTCGTGGAGATCGGCAAGCAGCTGCTCATCACGCGCGGCGCGCTGACCACGTTCTCCATCGCCAACGACATCGCGAAGTACTTCGCGATCATCCCCGCGATGTTCGTGCCGCTGGCGCCGCAGCTGGACGTGCTCAACGTGATGCGTCTGCACAGCCCGCAGTCGGCAATCCTCTCGGCGGTGATCTTCAACGCGCTCATCATCGTCGCGCTGATCCCGCTGGCCATGCGCGGCGTGAAGTACACCGCCAAGTCGGCCGACAAGCTGCTGGCCCGCAACCTCGCGATCTACGGCCTCGGCGGCATCGTGGCCCCCTTCCTCGGGATCAAGCTGATCGACCTCGTGGTCGCGCTGCTGCTCCCGTGACCCCCTCGCACCGATCTTCTCGAAAGGCACTGACATGTTGAGTTCCGCACCGCGCCAGCTCGTCGCCGGGCTGCGCATGCTGATCGTCATGACCGTCGTCCTCGGCGTCGCGTTCCCGCTGGTGATCTGGGGCGTCGGGCAGGTCGCGTTCGCGTCGAAGGCGAACGGCTCGCAGATCGAGCGCAGCGGCACCGTCGTCGGATCCGAGCTGCTGGCGCAGAAGTTCGACGGTCCGCAGTGGTTCCACCCGCGGCCGTCCGCGGGAGACTACGACACCCTCGCCTCCGGCGGCACCAACCTCGGCCCGAACAGCACGGAACTGATCGCGCTGATCGCCGAGTGCCGCGCCGCGGTCGCCGGGCAGGAGGGGGTGGCACCGTCGGACGTGCCGACGGACGCGGTCACGGCGAGCTTCTCCGGGCTCGACCCGCACATCTCCCCGCGTACGCCCGGCTGCAGACCGCCCGCGTGGCGAAGGCCCGCGGCCTCGCGCCGGAGCGGGTGGCCGCGCTCGTCGCCGCGCACACCGACGGGCGGCAGCTGGGGTACCTGGGCGAGGAGCGGGTTAACGTGGTGAACCTGAACGCCGCGGTCACCGACCTCGCCGCGAAGTAGCCCGGGCGGAGAAGGAGGGGACAGATGCCGAAGGGGCAGCTCCGCGTCTACCTGGGCGCCGCACCGGGCGTGGGCAAGACCTACGCCATGCTCACCGAGGGGCCCGACGGCCGCCCGCGGCACGTCGGTCGTGGTCGGGTACGTGGAGACGCACGGCCGCCCGCAGACGCAGGCGCAGGTCCAGGGACTGCAGGTGATCCCCCGCCGGCGCGTCGAGTACCGCGGCGCGGTACTCGAGGAGATGGACGTGGACGCGGTGATCGCGGCGCACCCCACGGTGGCGCTGGTCGACGAGCTGGCGCACACGAACGCCCCGGGTTCGCGCAACGAGAAGCGCTGGCAGGACATCGCGGAGCTGCTCGACGCCGAGATCACCGTGATCACCACGGTGAACATCCAGCACCTGGAGTCCCTCGGCGACGTGGTCGAGTCGATCACCGGGGTGCGGCAGCGCGAGACCATCCCCGACACCGTGGTGCGCCGCGCCGAGCAGGTGCAGCTGGTGGACATGACGCCGGAAGCGCTGCGCCGCCGCATGGCGCACGGCAACATCTACGCCCCCGACAAGGTGGACGCCGCGCTCTCGCACTTCTTCCGCGTGGGCAACCTGACGGCGCTGCGCGAGCTGGCCCTGGTGTGGCTGGCCGACCGCGTGGACGAGCGGCTCGAGCAGTACCGCACAGAGCAGGGCATCTCGGCGGCGTGGCCGACGCGCGAGCGCACCGTCGTGGCCCTGACCGGTGGGGTGGAGGGCGCGACGCTGCTGCGGCGCGGCGCCCGGATCGCGGCGAAGGGCGCGGGCGGGGAGCTGCGGGCCCTCTACGTGGCGCGCAGCGACGGCCTCTCGGGGCCTCCCCGCGTCGCTGGCGCAGCTGCGGCAGCTCACCGAATCGCTGGGCGGCACGTTCCAGGTGGTGACGGGCGACGACGTCGCCGCCGCGATCCTGCAGTACGCGACGTCGGTGAACGCCGCGCGGATCGTGCTCGGGCAGTCCCGGCACCGGCCGGTCGCGTCGCTCGTGCGGCGGTCGGTCTCGGACGCCGTGATCGACGGTTCCGACGAGATCGACGTGCACGTGGTCACCCACGAGCGGGCCGCTGGCGGCCGCGGGCGGCGGGGCCTGCCCCGGCTGGAGCGGTCGGACTCCGCGCTGCTGGGGCGGCGGCGCACGATCGCGGGCTGGACGCTCGCCGTCGCGGGCCCGGTGCTGCTGACGGCCGCGCTCGCGCACTCGCGGCAGTGGCACTCGCTGCCGACGGAGCTGATGCTGTTCCTGATGCTCACCGTGGCGGTGGCGCTGGTGGGCGGGCTGCGGCCCGCGGTGCCTGCGGCAGTCCTGGGCTCGGTGCTGCTCAACTACTTCTTCGCGCCACCGCTGTACACGTTCACGGTGGCGTCGGGCGAGAACGTGTTCGCGGTGGCGATGTTCGTGCTGACGGCGATCGCCGTCGCGTCGGTGGTCTCGCTCGCGGCCCGGCAGACGGCGCGCGCGGCGCGAGCCCGCGCCGAGGCGGACGTGCTCACCGGGCTGGCCGACACGCTACTGGCCGCCGACGACGAGCTCCCCGCCCTGCTCGACGAGGCCGTCTCCACCTTCGGGTTGCGCGGGGCGTCCCTGCTGCGGCGCGCGGGGCCCGACGGTGCCTGGGCCGTCGTCGCCGGCCGGGGCGCGTCGCCGCTCACTCCGGAGAACGGCACGGACGTGGCGCGGGTCGGCGACACCGTCGCCCTCGTGGTCGACGGCCCGCCGCTCTCGGCGTCCGAGCACGGCCTGCTGGTGGCGTTCGCGGCGCACGCCGCGGCTCGGCTGGATCGTGAAGAGCTGAGCGCCGCGGCCGGCGAGGCGCGGGCGCTGGCGGAGGGGAACCGGGCGCGCACGGCGTTACTCAGCGCGGTCTCGCACGATCTGCGGACGCCGCTCGCCGGGATCAAGGCCGCGGTGGGGTCGCTGCGCAGCGACGACGTGGAGTGGTCCGGCGAGGACGAGGCCGAGCTGCTCGCGACTATCGAGGAGAGCGCCGACCGGCTGGATTCGCTCGTGGGGAACCTGCTGGACATGTCGCGGCTGCAGTCCGATTCGCTGACGCTGCTCACCCGCGAGGTGGGGGTCGAGGAGGTGCTGCCCGCGATCTGGACCGCGCTCCCCGACGCCGACCTCGCGTTCGAGTTCGCCGACGGTGCGCCCACCGCGTGGGCCGATCCGGGTCTGCTGGAGCGGGTGCTGGCGAACCTCGTGGAGAACGCGGTGCGGCACTCGGGCGATTCGACGGTGACCGTGGGCGTGTCCGGCGTGCACACCCCGGACGGCGATCGCCTGCAGGTGCATGTGCGCGATCACGGGCGGGGTGCCGCAAGAGCAGCGCGACGCGATGTTCGCGCCGTTCCAGCGGATGGGCGATGCACCTGCCGGCACCGGCGTGGGGCTGGGGCTCGCGGTGGCGCGCGGGCTGACCGAGGCGATGGGCGGCACGCTCGCCGCGGAGGACACCCCGGGCGGCGGCCTGACCATGATCGTGGACCTGCCCGCGGCGCAGCCGGTGTCGAGTGATGAGGTGATCTCGTGACGTTCGTTCTGGTGGTCGACGACGAGCCGGCGATCCTGCGGACCCTGCGGATCAATCTCAAGGCCCGCGGGTACGAGGTGGAGACCGCGGCGGACGGCCGGTCGGCGCTGCAGATCGCGCGGGAGCGCACTCCCGACGTGGTGGTGCTGGACCTGGGCCTGCCCGACCTGGACGGCACGGCCGTGCTGGCCCGGCTGCGCGAGTTCTGTACCGCGCCGGTGATCGTGCTCTCGGCACGGCACGGCAGCGACGACAAGGTGGAGTCGCTGGACATCGGCGCCGACGACTACGTGACCAAGCCGTTCGCGATGGACGAGTTCCTGGCCCGGGTGCGGGCGCAGGTGCGGCGGACGGGGCTCGTGGACGCGCCGGCGCCCGTGCGGACCGACGCGTTCGAGGTGAACTTCGAGGCGCGCACCGTCGTCCGGGACGGCGCGCCCGTGCGCCTCACCCCGACCGAGTGGAAGATCGTGGACGTGCTGGTCCGCAATGCCGACCGCCTGGTCTCGCAGCAGACCCTGTTGCACGAGGTGTGGGGGCCGTCGTACTCGCGGGAGACCAACTACCTGCGGGTGTACCTGGCGCAGCTGCGCCGCAAGCTGGAGCCGGACCCGTCGAATCCGCGGTACTTCGTGACCGAGCCCGGGATGGGCTACCGCTTCATCCCGTAGGGCGGTCCGGGGCGGGCATGGGCGTGGGCGTGGGGAGCCGGTACGGGAGCACGCCGTACCGCCCGCCGTGTTCGACGGTGCCTCTGCCGGAGCGCCCTCGGATCGTGTCCGGATCGGACAGGGCGACGGACAGCAGGTCGAACGCGGTGGCCCGCGCCGCGCTCAGCTCCGCCTCGGCGCGGGCGATGGCGTCGGTGCGGCCGGCGCCCCGAGCCGCGCGGTTGACGGCGTCGCCCAGCTCCCCCACGAGGGGTTCCAGTTCTCGGAACGCCGCGGTGAAGGCGTGCGCGGCGACCGCTCCCGCGGTCCGCTCGAAGCCGAAGACGACGGCCGGTGCGGGGCCAGCCGCTCGGCCCACGCCCGCTCCGACAGCGTGACCCACGCGGCGACCTCGGGCCGCTCCCGCAGTAGCGCCGCGATCTGCGGGAGGCGGGACGCCCAGCCGGTGCCGATGAGGTGCCCCGTGATCACGACGTGCAGATCGCACAGCATGTCCCGCAACGGGATCGGCTCCGGCGAGGTGCGAACCGGATCGCCGAGCGGATCCTCGACGCCGGCGTCGATGAAGAACTCCGCCGGCGGCCACGCGTCGTCCGCGCGCTCCCCCTCGCAGCAGGAGGCGTGCAGGATCCGGTTCCGGTCGTCGCGCTCGGGTCGGCCGTCGAGACAGAAGCAGTCGTCGACGACCGCGGCCGCGTCCTCGGCTTCCCGCCCGCACGGCCAGACGGGGCCGCGGCCCGGATCGACGCGCGGCGCGAGCACCGCGCGCACCGCGTCCGCGGGCTCCGGCATCCACCACGGGGCGCCGAAGAGCAGCCGCGTTGTGCTGCCGTACCGCCGACGCAGCGTGCGCTCGGAGACCCGCTGCTGGCCGGGTAGCAGGACGCGCGCTGCGATCGCAGTCAGGGTGACCCGGTCCAGCACCGGGCCGCCACCCGCTCACCGCCCGTCCGATCGGCGCCCGCGCCCCCTGTCGAGTCGACGGCCGTCCACTCCCCGTCGAGCAGCGTCAGCGCGACGCGGACCGCCGCCGCGTGCAGCGCCCGATCGCGGATCGGCATCTTCCGTTCCTGGAAATTGTGCATGGCTCCCCGAAGTCCACGAACTCCGTTCGAGAGTACGACGGCGAGGGCCCGCTCGCGGACGAACGGTCCACCCGCCGCGCCGGAGACCGCGATGGCCGCCGGGTGGCGACTCCGCCACCTGTTCGATCCGCCGGCACTCGGATTCTGGCCGGTCCGGACTCGCTGTCCGCAGCGGTCAGAATCCGAGCGTCGCGCAAACGTCGTGTTACGTCGCTAGACATCACAGTCGCGCAAACGTCGAGGTGTCGGGTGCGCGCCATCGGGACGCCGCTCGTCGCGGCTATCGAGGGTCCGCGGGCCCCAACGACGCGGGCAGACCCGCCAGCGCGAAGAGTTCCGCGGGATCGAGGAACGCGGAGACGTGGGTGAGGGCGCCGTCGGTGAACGTCAGCACGTCCAGTTGGAAGGGCAACCACACGTCGCCCGCCCCGGCCTGCGAGCGCAGGTACATCGCTGCTGCGGGCAGGCCGTTGCACACGGTCGGGATCATCCGCAGATCGCCGGCGACCTGCGCGGGGCACTGTGTCCGCGACAGCATCCCGATCTCCTCGGCACCCCGGTACCAGCCCGGGATGGGCGGCATCTCCCAGGTGGCGTCGGCGGCGAGAACGCGCACCACGCCGTCGATGTCGTGCCGCTCGAACGCGGCGCAGAACTCGGCCCAGACCTCCCGCTCGTGGTCGTCGAGCTCGGCAGCGCGCCGGCCGTCACGGGCGGCACCGTCGCCGATGGAGGCCCGCGCACGCTGCAGCGCGCTGTTGGCGGAGGCCACCGAGGTCTCGAGCGCGGCGGCGGTCTCCGCGGCCGAGAACTCGAGGACGTCGCGCAGGATCAGCGCGGCCCGCTGCTTGGCCGGGAGCACCTGCAGCGCGGCGACCATCGCGAGCCCGATGCCCTCGCGGGCCACCGCGGCCTCCCCCGGATCGCCGAGCGCCCGGTCCGGCAGGGGCTGCAGCCACAGCACCTCGGTCGACGGTGCCACCGGCTCCAGCGGATTCGCCGGCTCGCCCCCGAGCCCGACGGGGAGCACCCGCCGGGACCGGGAAGCGGAGATGCACACGTTGGTGGCGATCGTGTACATCCAGGTCCGCACCGACGACCGGCCCTCGAAGCGGTGGAACGCCTTCCACGCGCGGAGATACGTCTCCTGCAGCAGGTCCTCGGCGTCGGACGCCGAGCCGCTCATCCGGTAGCAGTGCGCGAGCAGCTCGGCGCGCAGCGGCGCGGTGACCTCGTCGAAGCCGGCGTCGGGACCGGCGGGGCCGGTGGCGGTAGCGGTCACATCAGTCCTCGGCGCCCTCGGGCCCGCCCGCGGCGGCGGCCGGGTCCATCCACATGATCTCCCAGGTGTGGCCGTCGGGATCGTCGAAGGCGCGCCCGTACATGAAGCCGTGATCCTCGGAGCGGCCCTCCTTGCCGCCGGCGGCGACGGCCCGGTTCACGACCTCGTCGACCTCCTCGCGGCTCTCCGCGCTGAGCGCGACGAGCACCTCCTTGGTCCCGGCTCCGCCGTGGTGGCCTCATGGAAGGTGCCGAAGAAATCGCGCTTGAGCAGCATCGCGGCGATGTTCTCGCCCAGCTCCACCGAGATCGCGTTCTCGTCGCTGAAGTTCTCGTTGATGGTGTAGCCCACGGCGGTGAAGAAGTCGCGCGAACGCTGGACGTCGGCGATGGGCAGGTTCACGAAGATCATCTTGTGCATGGCGTCGCTCCTTGGGTCTGCGGCATCCGCTCTCGAATACCGTCACATGTGTAGACGGGCGGCGATCGCGGAACTCATCGGTCCGCACGGATATATTTTCAGGCGGCCGATGAACTACCCCTGCAGAGCCGAGTCGAGGATCTCCAGCCCCTCGTCGATCTCGGCGTCGGTGGCGGTGAGCGGCGGCGCGATCCGGAAGATCGAGCCCATCCCCGGCAGCTGCACCACGTTCATGTGCAGACCCCGCTCGTAGCAGCGCTGCGTCACCAGCCTGCCGAGCTCGTTCGCGGGCTCCCTCGTCTCCCGGTCCACGACCAGCTCGATGCCCTGCATGAGGCCGCGGCCGCGCACGTCGCCGATCGCCTCGTGCCGGGCGGCCAACTCGTCCAGCCCGGCCCGCAGCCGCGCGCCGCGCGCGGCGACCTCCCGCGCGACGCCGGGGCCGGCACCGTCGCCCAGGACATCCAGCACCGTCGTCGCGACCGCCGCAACCATCGGGTCGCTGACGTGCGTGGTGAAGAACAGGTAGCCCCGCTCGTGGCACACCCGCTCGATCTCGGCCGACGTCACCACCGCCGCGATCGGCAGGCCCGCGCCCAGGGTCTTGGACAGCGTGAGGATGTCGGGGACGATGCCGTCGCGCTCGAAGGCGTAGGCGGCGCCGGTGCGCCACAGCCCCGTCTGCGCCTCGTCGACGATGAGCAGCATCCCCCGCTCCTCGCACTTGCGCTTCAGCGCCGCGAGGTACCCGACGGGCACGTCGATGATCCCGCCGGAGCTCAGGATCGGCTCCACGAGGCAGGCCGCGAGCGAACCGGTGGACTGCGCGTCGATCAGCTCGAAGCCGAAGTTCAATTCGGCCTGCCAGTCGTACTTCCCCTCCGGGGAGACGAACCGCGAGCGGTAGGCGTTGGGCGTCGGCAGCGCGAAGTTGCCGGGCGTCGTCGGCCCGTAGCCCCTGTGCCCCGACGAGTACGTCGCCGCCGCGGCACCCGCGGTCATGCCGTGCCAGGACTTCGAGAAGCTGACGACCTCGTGCTTGCCGGTGTAGAGCTTCGCCATCCGCAGCGCGGCCTCGTTGGACTCGGCACCGGTGGTCAGCTGCAGTACGTGACTCAACGGCTCCGGCAGGGTGGCCGCGAGCCGCTCCGCGAGGGTCACCACCTGTGGCGAGAGCATCCCCGAGAAGAGGTGGTCGAGCGTCGCGATCTCCCGCCGCACGGTCTCCACGATCGCCGGATGGCTGTGCCCCAGAATGGCGCTCATCTGGCCGGAGGTGAAGTCGAGCCAGCGCCGCTCGCCGCTGTACACGTACGTTCCCGCGGCGCGGTCGATGGGCAGGGGCGCGAAGGTGCCGCCGTAGCGCACGACGTGCGCGGCGACCGATTCCGAGAAGCTCACGCGCTCGAGAGTAGCCGCCCGGCGAGGTACGCCTGCGCCAGTTCGACGGTGCCGTCGGCGAATCCGGGATCCGCCTCCAGCGCATGCCCATGCGTGCCGAGCCAGCCGAGCAGCTGCAGGCGCCGCAGCAGCACGAAATCGGGCAGGAGCGCGACGTGTGCGTCGGGCAGGTCGCGGCGCCGACGGTACGCCGCGGTCCACGCCGCGGCCCACTCCGGCAGGCGCGGATCCGTCTCCACGAACGACGCCGCCGCCGCGAATTCGAAGAGGTACCAGCCGAACCCGGAGTCGTCGAAGTCGATCACGGTGAACCCGCTGGCGGAGGCCTCCGGATCCGGGCCCCGATCGGCGAGGAGGTTCGCGGCCCGGAGATCGCCGTGGATCAGGCCGAACCTGTCCGGCGCGCGGCCGAATCCGGCGATCCGCTCGGCCACGCGCGCGGCCGCCGGCGCGATGGCCCGACGGTGCGCCACCCCCACCGCGAGCCCGTCCCGCCAGGAACCCCACCGCGGGCGGGCCCCGATCGTGGCGCCGACATCCCACGTGAACCGGGTGAATCCGGCCGGGCGGGACCAGGTCTCGGCGTGATCGTGGAAGGTCGCGGCGATGTCGCCGAGCGCGGCGAAGTGCCCGGAGTCGAGGGAACCGTCGGGCACCGGGCCGCCGGGGAGCTCCGCGAACAGCACCGCGCGGCGTCCCGTCGGCGGGTCGACGAGGACCGCGCTCAGCGGCTCCACGACGGGCACCGCCGTATCGCGGCGCAGGGCGGAGATCCACGCCAGCTCGGAGGCGATCGCCGCATCGCCGACGTATCCGGGCCGGTGCAACCGCAGTACCGCCGGCCGCGGCCCGCCGCGCACCCGGAAGGTGGCGTTCTCACTGACCAGGAGCGGCTCGACGGTCGCGCCCGGGAGGGCACCGTCGACGACGCGCTGCGCGACCTCCAGATCGCTCACTTGACCACCTTCATCGTCATCCGGGAGTCCACGCGGACGATGGCCGGGTCGCCCATGAGATTGGTGGTGACCCAGCGCTCGTAGGTCGCGAGGTCTGCGACGCGCACACGGATCAGGTAGTCGGGCAGCCCGAACATGCGGCGCACCTCGATGACCTCGTCGAAGGAGGCGATCCGCGCCTCGAACGCCTCCACCGACGCGCGGTCGTTGGCGCCGAGGTCGGCGTTGATCACCACTTCGAAGCCGCGGCCCAGCGCCGCCTGGTCGAGGACGGCCGTGTAGCCGGTGATCACGCCGTCGGCTTCGAGCCGGCGGACACGGCGCAGGCACGGGGCGGGCGTGAGGCCCACACGCTGCGCCAGCTCCTGGTTGGTGAGGCGCCCGTCGCGCACCAGCTCGTCGATGATTGCTCGATCCAGCGAATCCACATCTGAGATATTGCCACAGACCCCGCCAAGCTAATCACTCTCGCAAGCACATTGCGCATCATCCGAAATAGAATTGTTTGCATGAAAGTTCCGTCGCAGGTGACAGTCGTGTGGCTCGGGCTGTTCGTCCTCGGCATCGGGCTGGGCGTGGTCGTGACGGGCGCGGGGTTGCCGTGGTGGCTGGCGCCGGTGCTGTCGATGGCGGTGTACGCCGGGTCGGTCGAGTTCCTGCTGGCCGGCATGCTGGCGGCCGCGATGCCGCTGGCCGCGATCGCGGCGACCACCTTCCTGGTGAACTCGCGGCACCTGTTCTACGGGCTGACGTTCCCGCTGGACCGCGTGCGCGGGCGGATCGCGAAGTGCTACAGCGTGTACGCGCTCACCGACGAGGCGTACGCGCTGGTGAGTACGGCACCGTCGGCCACCATGACGGGACGGCGGATCCTGGCGACGCAGGTGGGTCTGCACGTCTCGTGGGTCGCGGGGTCGCTGGTGGGTGGCCTCGCCGGCGGGGCGTTCCTGCGCCACGTTCCGGGCGTCGACTTCGTGCTCACCGCGCTGTTCGTGGTGCTGGCGATGGACGCGTACCGCGAACGGCCCGACCGGATCACAGTGGCGCTGGCGCTGGGTGCGGCGGCGTTAGCCCTGGTCGTCGCGCCGAGCGCGATGCTGCTGGTGGCGATGGGGGCGTTCGCGGGCCTGCTTTGGCGCGGCACGTCCGGGGCCGCACGCGGTCCGAGCGGAAGGAGCCCGCGCATGCCTAGCGTCGGATACCTGCTGGCGGGCGTCGCGGTGGCGGCCGCGATCACCTTCGCGCTCCGACTCGCGCCGTTCGGATTGGCGACGGTGCTGCGCGACTCGCCGTTGCTCGCCGACCTCGGGCGGTGGATGCCCGCCGGCGCCGTGACCGTGCTCGCCGCGTACTGCATCGCGCAGGTCGACTTCGGGGCCCCGGCCCACGGGATCCCGCAGCTCGCGGGCGTCGCCGCCACGGCGGTCGCACACCTGTGGCGGCGCAACGCCGTGGTGAGCATCGTCGCCGGGACCGCCGTGTGCGTGGCGCTGAGCTACGCGCTGGGCTGAGTCGCGCCGGCCTGCGACCGCGGCCGGCGGCGGCTGTAGTCGGCAGCGGCTGCAATCCTCGGCGTTCGTCACCCGCGCCGCACCGAAAAGCGGCTCCGGCGTCCGCTCCCCCACCGCACACCGTTCCAGCGGCAGGGGCTCGACCGACCCCCACGCGGCGCCGACTCCCCCACCAGACGCCGGCTCTCCCCACCCCAACGCCGACTCCCCCACCGCACGCCCGGGCACCGTCGGCCGGGAAGACGACGAGGCCCGTTCCGCCGGTGAGCGGAACGGGCCTCGGATCGCGGTGCGCGGGAAGCGCGGTGCGGGCTACGGGGTGAGCGGGGCCACCTGGCCGCCGGAGATGCGACGGTACGCGTTGACCACCAGCAGCGCGGCGACCGGCGCCGCGACCAGCAGGCCGACGCCGCACAGGCAGGCGCCGACGAAGCTGATCAGAGCCGCGATGATGTACACCAGGATCGAGTTGCCGAAGTCCTTCTGGATCAGCGCGAAGCCCTCCTTGATGCCATCGACGGCGGGCAGGCCGCGGTCGACGATCACGGGCACCGCGAACATCACCAGGAAGCCGATCACGATGCTCAGGATGCCGCCGAGGATGGGGATCAGTGACAGCACGGACGAGACGACGGCGATGATCACGCCGGCGAGCACGACCTGGCCCAGGTTGCGCGGCTTGAAGAACGAGCCGATCTCCACCGGCTTGCCGTCGGCGATGTCGAGCAGGCCGCTGAAGAACGACGCCTGCACGACGGCGAACAGGATCTGCAGGACCAGCTGGACGAGCGCGAAACCGAGCATGGCGCTGAACCCGGTCGCGGACACCATGAAGCTGCCGTCCACGGACGAGGACGTTCCCAGGACCGAGAGCACCAGGAAGTACGCGGCACCGCCGATGATCGACAGGGCGAGGCCGTAGACGAGCACCGCGACGATGAGCGGAACGGCGTTCTTGGTGAACTTGTTCCACGCCCACGAGAAGGCGTCACCGAGGTTGAACGGCTGCTGGCCGCCGAACGGCGCGCCGAAACCGCCGCCGGGCGGGGCGGGAAACCGCCCTGCGGGGGCGGCGGAAACCCGCCCTGGCCGTAGTCGCCACCCTGCGGCGGCGGGAAGCCCTGCCCGCCGGGGTAGCCACCGTCACCCTGCGGGGGCGGCGGGAAGCCCTGCCCACCCTGCGAAGGCGGAGGGAAGCCCTGCCCACCCTGCGGGGGCGGCGGGAAGCCGCCCTGGGGCGGGGGCGAGAAGCCCTGCTGCCCCTGCGGCGGGAAGCCGCCCTGCGGGAATCCCCCTGTTGCGGATCCTGCGGGTTCTCCGGGTAGCCGCCCTGGTTCCCACCAGGGTAGTTCGGCGGCTGCGTCATGGTCTCCTCCAGTCGCTGACGAACGATCCTGGCAAACCTACCAATCGCAGGTGGGACGCACCACAGAAGCCGGGTCAGCGGCCCCCGTCGCCCTCGATGTCCCGCGCGGCCGCGCGCTTGGCCCGGCGCGCGGCGAACTCCTCTTCCTCGAGCCGGTGCGCCTCGTCGGGCGGGGCGCGCCGCCGCCGAGCCGGGCGGGGACCCACGCCTCGCCCGCGGGTGCGGGGAAACCGTCCTGCGCGCGGTCGAGCTGGTCCTGCATGGCGGACCGCAGGCGGTCCGTGAGGGCGTGGGGGTCGGCACCGTCGGGCTGCAGGGGCGAGCCGACCTGCACGACCACGGGGAACCGGTGCCGGCCGATGCGCCGCTCGGTTCCCTTGGACCAGATGCGCTGCGTGCCCCAGACGATGACGGGCACGATCGGCACGCCCGCCTCGATGGACATGCGGGCCGCGCCGGACTTGAACTCCTTGAGCTCGAAGCTGCGGCTGATGGTGGCCTCGGGGTAGACGATCACGGCCTCGCCGGACTCGAGCGCGGCGACGGCCTCGTGGTAGCTCTCGGCGCCGTGCTCGCGGTCGACGCCGATGGCGCCGCAGTGCTTGATCAGGAAGGCCATGATCTTGATCTTCTTGAGCTCGGCCTTGAGCATGTAGCGGCCAGCGGCCGGCGCGCTTGACCGCGAGGCCTGCCTCGAGGAAATCGACGTAGCTGGTGTGGTTGACCGCGATCAACACCCCACCGGTGGACGGGATGTTCTCCAGTCCACGGTATTCCACCTTCAACCCCTGCGCGCCGATGATGCTCTTCGCCAGCACCAGGACCACCTGGTAGACGGGTTCGCGCCGCGCCATCACACCCTCCGGCTGATTTCTCGACCGGGGCCAGGATACGACGGCGCGGCGCGGGCCGCGTGTTCTTTCCGCGCGGGTCACTCGCGGGTCAGTACGCGACCGAGAACCGCTCGCGGTGATGCGCGGGGGTGACGATCTCGTCGACGAACGCCCGCGCGTAGTCGACACCCGAGATCTCCGAGTTCCCGTCGGCGTCGGTGAGCAGCAGATCTCCGCTCACGCGGTAGGTCCCGCGCTTCTCGCCCGGGTTGAACGAGCCGTACGCGGCGGCGGGGCTCAGGTAGAACCAGTCCACATCGTCGACGGTGCGCAGGTAGTCGAGAGCACGGTCGTGCTCCTGCGCGATCGGCTTGACCTCGGCGGGAAACGACGGGGTGTCGACCAGCTTGGGGCCGCCCTCGGCGACGAGCAGGCTGCCCGCGCCGCCCACGACGCCCAGCCGCGCGCCCACGGCGCGTGCCCCGGCCACGAGGGCCTCCAGTCCGGTGCGCAGCTCCACGCCCTCGCCCGACGGTGCCGCGGTCGGCAGGGCCGAGACGATCACGTCGGCACCGTCGACGGCCTGCGCCACGAAGGAGGGGTCCGTGACGTCGCCGGAGAGGGCCTTCGCGCCCGACGGGACCTTGGCGGCGTCGCGGGCGACGCCGACGGTCTCGACGTCGCGGGCGAGCAGGTCGGAGACGATGTTGCCGCCCGAGTAACCGGACGCGCCGAAGACGACGACACTCATGCGCGCACCTTCGATCGCCCCTTGAACAGGTGGGTATCGGCCGCGAGCGGGCCGTGCGAGGCGATACCCACCGCGATGAATCCGGCGATCAGGGCCAAGGGCAACTCGTAGCCGCCGCCCGCGGCGAAGAAGCCGTTGCCCCAGTGCACGAAGATGATCGCGCCGATCATGTCGATGATGCCGAGCACCGCGACCAGCGGCACCGCGAGACCGATGATCAGTGCCGCACCGCCGACGAGTTCGACGAGGCCGGCGAACCAGGCCGACAGGGTGGGCAGCGGGACGTCCATCTTCTCGAAGCCGGCGGCGACGTTGTCGATGCCGTTGGTGACGAACTTCTGCCAGCCGTGGGCGAAGAAGATGACGCCGAGGATCACCCGGGCGATCGTGGAGGCGAGGCCTCGGCCCGCTCGAGCTGTGCGGTCATGCGGACCACTCCATTCTATTGTTGAAGCTTCAAGCGTGCGTTACCATAGAAGCACACACGAAAAGTAAGCGCAATACTTCCGTACGTGTAAGGTTAGAAACCATGCCCGAGTTCGACGTCTTCGCCAAGAACTGCCCCTCCCGCGACGTGTTCGCTCACGTCACCGGGCGATGGGGCGCACTGGTGTTGGGCCGGCTCACCGTCGAGCCGCAGAGGTTCGGCGAGATCCGGCGGCAGGTGGAGGGGATCAGCGATCGGATGCTGACCCAGACCCTGCGGACGCTCGTCGACGACGGCCTGGTCAGCAGGTACTCCGCGGGAACCAATCCGCCGCACACCGAGTACCGGCTCACCGCGGCGGGCGTCGGCATCGCCGCCGCGGTGCTGAACCTGGCCGAGGCCGTCGAGGCGGCGCTGGCCGGGACGGCGTGATTAGGGGCGCGAGTTAGGCGTTCGGGCCGGTGACGTAGGCGCGCAGGGCCGAGTCGTCGGATTCCAGACGGTCCGCGATCTCCCCGCCGTCGCACCGCATCAGGGCGACGGTGACCGCATCCCCGGTCCGGCGCAGCAGCGCCCGGTGCCGCCGGAGTCCTCCCAGTGCTGCAGTTGTTCGAGCGGGGTCACGCTCGCATCGTATGCCCGCGGCTCGCCGCCTCCGACCGGTCCTGCCGTGCGATCGGCAGTGAGTGGCGTTGTCGGCGGTGCTTCTGCCGAGGGCGGCGGTGTTCCGGGCGAGACACTCGGATTCCGTCCACGGCGGACACGCGGTCCGGGCCGGACAGAATCCGAGTGTCGCGCGGACGCGCACATGCCAGGAACAGGCGCGCCGCCGCCGGGTCGATGCGCCCGATGTGGCGGCCCACGCGAAGGCCCCTCCCGAGGGAGGGGGCCTTCCGGTGTTCCTTCTGTGGAGCTAAGGGGAATCGAACCCCTGACCTCCTCGATGCGAACGAGGCGCGCTACCAACTGCGCTATAGCCCCTCGGGCGGAACTCGAATACCTTAGCAAGGTCCGCCCGGAAACTGTTAACCGACCTTGCGCTCGAGCGATTCTCGCACTTCAGAGCTGTTTCGGAGGAAGTCGAACTCCGCGGCGCGGTAGCGCGGCAGGTGGTCGAAAGCGGGATCCTCGTCGTCGATCTCCATGACCACGCAGCCGCCGCGGCGCATGTGGGCGGGGATGCCGTCGCGCACCTCGGCCTCGCGCTCGCGCTCACGGCGGGCGCGCTCGAGGCGGGCCATCCGCCGGCGACGGATCTCGGACTCGATGCGCACCGTCCGGCGGAGGTAGGTGAGGTACACGACCAGCGCGACCACCACGGCCCCCAGCCCGTACCAGGCGAACGGCACGTCCATCAGGCCCGCGCCCAGCGCGACCACGGCGAGCACACCCAGCAGCAGCGTCACGCGCTGGCGGAAACGGAAGCGCGCCTCGGACAGGCGGGCGTCGTTCTCGGGGTCGAAGCCGCCGCGCCGGCTACGCGGCACATCGTCGTCGTAATCCGCGTACTCCACCTCGGACCGGACGACGGGGTCGACCTCCTCAGTCAACTGCTCATCCGCCGGGATCTCGTCGTCGACGGCGCCGAGATCCTCCGCGACCTCGGGCTCGGCCTCAGCCTCAGCGAACTCGACCTCGGGAGCGGGCTCATCCGCCTCGACCTCGGGCTCAGGCTCCGGCGCGGACGTGCGCGCAATGACCGGAGCGGGCTCGGGAGTGGGCCGGGTGACGTCGGCGCGGCGCACCGTCGTGATCGGGGTGGTGTCGCCGTCCATCGGGCTGGACACGGGCAACTCGTCGACATCGGAATCGACGAAGGCGTGCGCCTCGGCATCGAAGTCGTCCGCCTCGGCCACTGCACCGTCCGCATCGGCGCGCACCTCGCGACCGGAGAACAGCACCTCGTCGCCCTCGGGCAGCTCGTCGACGTCCAGCTCGTTGATCTCGTCCAGATCGTCCGACTCGGCGACGCCGGCGGCCGGCCCCGTCGGGCGGAGCTTGCGGCGCAGGGCGAGCTTGGCCGAGCCACCGCGGTGCAGCAGGCGGGTCTTCAGAGTCGCATCGGACACCTGGTTCACCTTGGGATGCCGCGCGGCGAGCATCGGAACGAGCACCACCAGCCACGCGACGATCAGCCCCACCCAGAGCAGTGTCTGCGGGATCATGTCGGCTCCCTCCGGAAATCGAGGACACGGATCACATCCGTGTAAGTCGCCTAGAAGGCTATTTCACCTGCGGCGTCGAACCCCGCCGACGCGCCGTAGCGAAACCCCAAAAATCTCATCACGTCACTTCAGTCACAGCGCTCAGAACCGCGCGCGACCCGTCCTGACCACCCGCGCGACCATCGAATCGGCCACCTCCTCGGCCGTGATCGCGACGAGCAGATGGTCGCGCCAGGCACCGTCGACGTGCAGGTACCGGCGCAGCAGCCCCTCCTCGCGGAACCCCGCGTGCGCCAGCACCGCCCGCGATCCGGCGTTCTCCGGGCGCACCGTCGCCTCGACGCGATGCAGCCCGAGCCGGCCGAAGGCGTGGTCCACCGCGAGCGCGACGGCGGTCGTCGCCACGCCGCGCCCGGTCACCGAACGATCGACCCAGTACCCCACCCATGCGCTCTGCAACTGCCCCCGCGAGATGTTGCCGAGCGTGATCTGGCCGGCGTAGGCACCGTCGACCTCGATGACGAGCGGGACGAGCGAACCGGACCGCGCCTGCGAACGCAGCGACGCGCACAGCGGATGCCACTGGGCCACGGCGTGCCGGCGGCTCCAGTCCACGTCGCCCGACGGTTCCCAGGGCTCGAGCTCGGCCCGGTTCAGCAGCCGCAGGCGCGACCACTGCCTGGCGTCGCGCGCGCGGATCGGCCGCAGCGTCACCACCCCGGCGGAGGTGGTGAGGGTCCGAGCCGGACCTGCCAGGGCGCTCCGAGCACGTCAGCCGCGCTGGGCGAGGAACGCGACGATCACGTCGTCGCCGGCGCGGACCTCGGTGATCTCCGGGTCCACGACGATGAGGCAGTTCGCCTCGGCCAGGCTCACCAGCAGGTGCGACCCGTTGTCCGGGATGGGCGCGACCATGAACTCGCCGGTGTCCTCATCGCGCATGAGCTGGCCGCGCACGTACTCGCGGCGCCCGCCGGGCGACTCGAACGCTGCGGCGCTCTTGGCGGTCACGAGCCGCCGCATCGGCTGCCGCTTGCCCAGCGCGATGCGGATCAGCGGCCGCACCATGACCTCGAACGCGACCAGCGCGCTCATCGGGTTCGACGGGAGCAGGAAAGTGGGCACCTCGTCGGGGCCGAGGGCGCCGAAACCCTGCACCGACGCCGGGTGCATCGCGATCCGCTCGACCGCGAGATCGCCGAGATCGACCAGGGCGGCGGTGATCTCGTCGGACGCCGTGCCGCCGAGCGCGGACGTGACGATCACGACCTCGGAGCGCTGCAACTGGGCCTCGACCGCCTCGCGGACCCCGTCGGTGCTGACGATGCCCACGCGGTGCACCTCGGCGCCGCAGTCGCGGGCCGCGGCCGCCAGCGCGTAGGAGGCCACGTCGTAGACCTGGCCGGCGCCGGTGTCCCGGTCGATGTCGACGAGCTCGCGGCCCACGGAGATCACGGCGACGCGGGGCCGCGGGTGCACCGACACCTTGTCGCGCCCGACGGCCGCCAGCAGGCCCACCTGCGCGGGCCCGACGACGGTGCCCCGCCGCACGGCCACGTCCCCCGGCTGCACGTCGTCACCCGTGCGCCGGACGTACTGCCCGGACCGGACGGCGTGTCCGACACGGACTTTCGACAGGCCACCGTCGGTCCACTTGTCGGGCAGGACGGCGTCGGCCAGGGTGGGCAGGGGCGCGCCGGTCTCGACCTTGACGGCCTGGCCGGGCTGCAGCCGGATGGGCTGGCGGTTACCCGCTCGGACCTCGCCGACCACGGGCAGCGAGACCACGATCTGCTCGCCGGTCTCGTCGTCGGTGGCGCCGGCGTCGGTCACGTCCACCGAGCGCACCGCGTACCCGTCGATCGCGGCCTGGTCGAACGCGGGAAGGGCGTTCTCGACGACCACTTCCTCCGCGCACATCAGGCCCTGCGCCTCCGAGATCCCCACGCGCACCGGCCGCGGCGCCACCGCCGCCGCCGTGACCCGTGCCAGATGGTCCTCCACGGAGCGCATGTGCTCGCCTCCTGCTCGCGTCAGTCTCGGTTCAGGCGATCCTGCAACCACTCGCGCAGGTCGGGCCCGTAGTCGTCACGGTCCAACGCCAAGTCAACCGCAGCTTTGAGGTAGCCTCCGGGATTTCCGAGATCGTGTCGGGTGCCGCGGTGCACCACCACGTGCACCGGATGACCCTCGCTGATGAGCAGCGCGATGGCGTCGGTCAGCTGGATCTCGCCGCCCGCGCCCTTGTCGATGCGCCGGATCGCGTCGAAGATCGCCCGGTCCAACAGGTAGCGCCCCGCGGCCGCGTAGTTCGACGGTGCGTCCTCCAGCTTGGGCTTCTCGACCATGCCGTTCACCTTGAGCACGTCGGGATTGGTCGCGTCGGGGACGACCTCGGTCTCGAAGATGCCGTAGGCGCTGACCTGCTCGTCGGGGACCTTGATCGCGCAGAGAACGGAACCGCCGCGCTTCTCGCGGACCTTCGCCATGGTGGTGAGCACGCCGATCGGCAGCACCAGATCGTCGGGCAGGAGCACGCAGATGGCGTCCTCGTCGTCGTCCAGGGCTGCTTCGACGCAGGCCACGGCATGTCCCAGGCCGAGCGGCTTGTCCTGGATCACGGCCTCGGCGTGGATCAAGTTCGGGGCGCGGCGCACCTTGTCGAGCATCGCGGTCTTGCCACGCTTCTCCAGGGTGCCCTCGAGCACGAGATCCTCGACGAAGTGCGCGACCACGCCGTCCTTGCCGGGGCTGGTGACGATGCACAGCCGCTCGGCGCCGGCCGCCGCGGCCTCCTCCGCCACGAGCTCGATACCCGGCGTGTCCACCACCGGCAGCAGCTCCTTGGGAACCGTCTTCGTGGCGGGCAGGAAGCGCGTGCCGAGGCCGGCGGCGGGAACGACCGCGGTCTTCGGGATGGACGGCGAGGTGGTCATTCCCCCACCATAGGCTAGGTCACGTCAAGGTAACGATCCGAGTCGCTGTGATGTCCGCGGGAAGGTGCTCCGTGTCCGATAGGGATGAAGTCGAATGTGTGCACGTGGATCCGCTGCCCGCGTCCGAGGCGAAGAACGCCTGGCGGAAACGGTTCCGCCGCACCCGCGCCGCACTGTCGGAGGCCGCGCGCGCCGAGGCCGCCGCCGAACTGACCACTGTGCTGGCGCAGCTGGACCTGGGCGTCGTCGCGGCGTACGTGCCGGTGGGATCCGAGCCCGCGTTCGCGCTTCCCGGCCGGGCGCTGCTGCCGGTGACGCCGCCGGAGCCGGGGCCGCTGCGCTGGGCCTGGTCGGGCGAGCTGGCGCCGGGGCCGTTCGGGTTGCTCGAACCGGCGGGCCCGCGACTCGGTCCGGATGCGCTCGCCTCCGTGGACACCGTGCTGCTCCCGGCGTTGGGGGTGTCCCGCGACGGGGTGCGACTGGGCCGCGGGGCGGGGTATTACGACCGCTCGCTGAGCTTCGCGCGCGGGAAACGGCTGATCGCGGTGGTCTACGACCACGAGCTGGTCGATTCGCTGCCGTCGGAGCCCACCGACGTGCCCGTGCACGCCGCACTGACGCCGTCGGGGCTGGTGGAGTTCGCGCTGCCGGGGTGACGGCGCGGGGTGAATCCACGGCTGTAGGAGCACAGGAAGCCGAATCTGGTTCGCCATGCCCACTGAGCCGCGGATTCACCCACGCTCCGGATACACCCGGCCTCGGATTCACCTGCGCAGCGTTGTGGGGCGGCGCCTGTGAACAGAAACGTTAGGTACCAAAACTGGGGATGGACGCGGATCACCCGCGATTCCGGGGCGGCCGCCGGCGCGAGGATCGCCGCATGATCGAGATCGGAAGCTGGGGCGACGTGGCGGTGGAACTCGGCCGCGGGAATGGCAACGTGGTGTCACGACGGCAATTGCTCGGGGCCGGCGTGCTCAGATGGCCACCGCACCGTCGGACTCGTCACCGCACGCACAAGCAGTGCACAGCGTTCCGCACGCTGGCCACGCCACGGAGCGCGGTGGACGAGCTCGACGACGCCCTGCTGTGCGCGGCCGATTGCCTTGACCCCGACCAGTTGGTAGCCGTACTGGACTCGACCCTGCGCATGGACGTCCCGCTCACCGATAAGCACCTGCAGGAGCTCTTCGCGAAGGCTCCGCGCCGGATCACGCGGGTACTGAAGTACCTCGATCCCCTCGCGGGTTCCGGGACCGAATCGATCGTCCGCTACCGCCTCCGGTGCAAGCACATCGCGGTGCGGAGCCAGGTGACGATTCCCGGCATCGGCAGGGTGGACCTGCTGGTGGGCGACAAGCTCATCATCGAGTGCGACAGCGAGGGCAACCACAGCGGCGCGCAGCGAAAGATCGATCTGAAACGCGACCGCAAGGCCGAGATCGGCGACTACCACGTGCTGCGCGTCGACTACGACGAGGTGATGACGGATTGGAAGTCCGTGTACAAGGACATCGCCGAAATCGTCCACACCGACCGCCACCTGGGCAAGGTCCGGGAGATCAGCGAGGTGAATCCGCGGCCGCCTGACAACAGGAAGCCAGATCTGGTTTCCTGTGCTCCGTGAGCCGCGGATTCACCTACACCTCAGGGGCGGCCAGCAGCACCACCTACACCAGCAGGCGGGAGATGTACTTCTCGCCGTACGCGCGCAGGGCTGCGGTGTCGTTGACATCCAGGCCGGTGGGCGGATTGGACAGCAGCGAGCCGGTGACGCGCAGCATCAGGTCGGTGACGGAGCACAGCTCGGCGTAGTCCTGCTCGGCGCCGGAGTTCCGCAGGCGGATCACGATCCCCTGGATCAGCAGGTCCCAGACCCCACGCGGGATGCGCAGGAAGTACTCCGGCTCGGCGGCCAGCACCTTGGACACCGCCAGGTTCGACGCGGCCTGGTCGATGCTGAGCACGAACACCTCGACCAGTGTCTGCTGCGGGGTGAAGCCCACGATCGCCTTGTCCAGCTTCCGGCGCAATGTCCGGATCTCGATGGCCACGACCCGCGCGATCAGCTGATCGCGGTTGGGGAAGATCCGGTACAGGGTGCTGCGGGAGACGTGCGCCTGCTTCGCGACCTGGTCCATGCTGACACCCGGGATGCCGTTCTCGGCGATCACCTCACGTGCGGCGTCCACAATCCGGCGGGCAGGCGACGGCGTGCGAGAAGGAACCGTCATGGCCGTATCCTATCGGCTCACACCTCTGGCACTCGAATCGCCAGAGTGCTAATCAGAGGCTAGAATCAGTAGGTGCCTACCTACTCATACGCGTGCAAGGAGTGCGGCAACAGCTTCGACGCCGTCCAGTCCTTCTCCGACGAGCCCCTCACCGTGTGCCCCGAGTGCGGCGGTCCGCTGCGCAAGCTGTTCAACTCCGTGGGCGTCGTATTCAAGGGCAGCGGCTTCTACCGCACCGATTCCCGCAGCTCCAAGGCGGATACGACGGCCAAGTCCGACTCGACGCCGGCGCCCAAGTCCGAGACCGCCGCCAAGGTCGAGAAGGCCACCAGTTCGTAGCGTTGCTACGTTGCAACCATGACCCACGTCTTCGATGAGGCCACGGCCGTCGAGCAGGTGGACGGCACCTTCCGCGCCCACACCCACCCCGCGTACAACAACATGGTCGGCCCGTTCGGCGGAATCACCGCCGCGACCGTCGTGGCCGCCCTGCAGGCGCACCCGGACGCACAGGGCGATCCGCTGAGCCTGACGATCAACTACGCCGCCCCCATCACCGAAGGCGCGTGGGACATCGCGATCACGGTGCTGCGCACCAATCGCACCAACCAGCACTTCACCTTCCTCATCGAGCAGGCCGACGGTGCCGTCGCCTCCGGTACCGCGGTGTTCGGCAACCGCCGCGATACCTGGAGCCACACGGAGCTGCCGTTCCCGCAGGTGGGAGCACCCGAGGACTACCCCGAGCAGCCGTTCCCCGAGTTCATCGCCTGGGCCGCCAACTATGAGACCCGGTTCGTCGAGGGCAGCCTGAACATCGAGGGCGCGCAGGACTCGTCCGTGAGCACGCTGTGGTTGCGCGACAAGCCGGCCCGCCCGCTGGACTACCCCGCTCTCGCTTCCATCACCGACGCGTTCTTCCCCCGTGTGTTCCTGCGCCGCGGCACCTACCTCCCCGCGGGCACGATCTCGCTGACCACCTACTTCCACGCCAGCGCCGACGAACTCGCCGAACAGGGCGACGACTTCCTCCTCGGCACCGCGCGCGGCGCCCGCTTCGGGCACGGCCACTTCGACCAGTACGCGCAGGTCTGGGGCCGGAACGGCACCCTGCTGGCCACCACGCACCAGATCGTCTACTACAAGGATCCGAAGGCCTGACCAGGGCCTGATCGGGCCCCGTTATCCACAGATTCCGGGCTATCCACAGGCGGGCCGTTTCCAGCCCTTTCCGACGGTCCGCCGTCGGCGCACCGTCGTAGATTCCGGGCATGGAGTCGCTGCAGCCGACGGGCACCGAACGGATCAGGGCCGCGTTGCGGCCGGGCTGGGCGCGCACGCTGACGGCGCGGCGGGCGGCCGCGGCGGCACTGGCCGTGCTCGCGCTGGTCATCGCGGTCACGAGCCGGCCCAGCGGGCCGCAGGCGCAGGTACTGGTCGCGGCGCGCGAGCTGGGTCCGGGCGGCGGGCTCACCGCCGCGGACCTGACGGTGCGCACGGTGCCCGCCGAGCTCGCGCCGCAGGACGCGCTGCGCAGTCCCGACGATGCGGTCGGCCGGTCGGTGACGGGGCCGGTCGGCGCGGGTGAGATCCTCACCGGCCGCCGCGTGCTGACAGACCGGACCGCCGGCTACATCCGGCCGGGCGCCCGCCTGGTCCCGGTGGCGCTGCAGGACAACGCGACGATGGACCTGCTCCGCCCGGGTGACGTGGTGGACGTGGTCGCGCAACGCAAACGCGCGGGCGGGCCGGACGAGGAGCCGCTGGTCCTGGCCCGGTCGGCGACGGTGGCGGTGGCGCCGGCCGCGCAGGCCGGGCGGCAGCAGGCGCGGACCGCGATGCTGGCGATGTCGGAGGCGGAGGCCCACGCCGTGGCCGCCGCCGCGCTGAGTTCGCCGCTGTCGGTGGTGTTCCGGTGAAGCTCACCCCACCCGGTAGGTCAGTTCGCGGAGCAGCCACTTCTGCCGCTGCCGCGTCACGGCCGCGAAGGCGGGGCCGTAGTAGTGGCGCACGAACTGCTCGCCGTTGCGCCGCAGGGCGCGGGTGGGCAGGGTCGCGAGCTCCGCCGGCGGGGCCAGCGCCGCCGCTTCCGGAGTGCGGACCGCGGCGGCGAGCCACCGTCGGTGCTCGAACAGCATCCAGGTCCATGCCCCGCCCAGCAGCGCCAGGGTGATCCCGCACTTCAGCGCGATCAGCAGCAGAACCAGCACGGGCTCGGAGCCGCTGGGCGCGTTCCACCAGAAGTGCAGCAGGTACGACAGCAGCAGCGGCACCGGGAACAGCAGCGACCGCATCCGCAGCAGGATCAGGCCCAGCGCGAAGAAGCCGGAGTACACCCAGTGCGACTGGAAGCCGAACAGCGCGCGGGCGAACGACACGATCAGGGCGCCCACCACGTCGGACTGCGGGTCGCGCAGCGCGAACGTGACCGCGTACGAGAGGTTCTCCACCACTTGGAAGCCCAGGCCGGCGAACGCGCCGACGGCGAACGCCTGCATCGGCCGCCGGATCCGGTCGCGATACAGCACCAGCAGCAGCGCGACGCCCGCGCCCTTGATCGTCTCCTCGTTGACCGGACCGACGAGGGCCGCTCCCCATGTGGTGGCGCCGGGGTCGCCGAGCACGTCGTTCACCGCGTCGGAGGCGAAGCCGTTGATGGTCAGGGCCGGCCGCACGCGCCGACCGCGCCCCACGCGAACGCCGCGCCCCACGCCGAGTGGACCTGCGCGTGGGAGCGGTCGAGCAGCCAGATGATCACCGCGACCAGCGCCGCGGCGATCAGCACCACCGGCACCGCCGCGAAGAACCCTGACCAGGTGCTCGCGAACCGCGGCACCATGTCGCGGCCCAGCACGAACACGCCGATCGCCATGCCCACCGCCAGCACCCAGAAGCTGATCTGCGTCAGCAGCCCGCGCATCACGCCTCCCGCAGGGAGGTGACGAGGGCCGGAAGGTCGGGGGCGGCACCGTCGGGCCCGCGCAACGTGAGCACCGTGACCAGCAGGGACGAGCGCGCGACCACCGCACACTCTCCCGTCCGCCCGCCGCCCGCCGCGGCGCAGCTGCGGCCGGTGAACTGCGCGCCGCGGACATCGCCGGTGAAGTGCGCGTCGACGCCGCCCGCCGCGAATTCGCGCAGGCGGCGCGGGGCGGCGGTGTCGAAGTCGGTCATGCCGGTGGTGAGGCGGACCGACAGTGAACTGCCGCTCGGGTGGGTGAACCGCACCACGTCGGCGCGGCCGGACGGCACCTTCTCCCACCCCGACGGTCCGCGGAACGCCACGCGGGCGGCGTCGGTACCGACGCTGAACGTCTGGTCGGCGACGGGGTCGTGGGGGTGGGAACGGCGCGCTCGAGCCCGTACCAGCCGGCGGCCAGGCCGCCGATCGCGAAGATCACACCAATGGAAACCCCCGCGTCGACTACGCGAACACGGTTCATACCGCTAGCATAAGCACGAAGTTGCCTCATGCGTAACTCTGGTTACATCACTGCAAAGGACTCGGAACATGCTCAAGGGCTTCAAGGACTTCCTCCTGAAGGGCAACGTGCTGGACCTGGCGGTTGCCGTGGTCGTCGGCGCCGCCTTCACCGCGATCGTCACCGCCTTCACAGATCACATCGTGCAGCCGCTCATCGCCTCGATCGGCGGCGGCAAGGACGTGCAGGGCCTGGCGTGGCAGATCGTGGACGGTAACGACAAGACCATCGTCGACATCGGCGCCGTGCTGACCCAGGCGATCAACTTCGTGCTGGTCGCGGCCGTCGTGTACTTCATCCTGATCCTCCCGTACGAGCGCATGAAGGCCCGCTTCGCGCCGGAGAAGGCCGCCGAGGACGAGGTGGACGTACTCGTCGAGATCCGCGACCTGCTGGCCGCGCAGGCCGGCCCCAGCCAGGGCGGCGCCCACTCGGCGCTCCCGCCCACGGGCCAGTTCCCGTCGCAGAAGCCGCAGATCTGATCCTGGTTCCGACGAAGCCGGCCTCCCTCGCGGGGAGGCCGGCTTTCGTTTGTCGGATTCGACGGTGCCGCTACAGCGACCCGCGGCGCGAGAGTCCGGTGTCGTCCATCGCCAGCACGGCCATGAGCTCGCGATAGCTGGACTCGGACAATCGCGTTGGGGGAGCCTTCTCCTCAGCTCCGGAGGCCGACACTCGCTTCTGCTGCTCAGTGGCGTTCTCTGCGACCATCTCGATCGACCCGTCGTGAGTCATGCGCCCCGTGGCGGTGGTCCCGTCCGGGAGACGAACGACGACGTATCCGTCACCCCGCGGCTGGGCTCGGCGCTTATGGAGCCCCTTCACTCCTGCTCGGACGACCTTGCGCGTACGGCGGCCGGACTTCAGTTCGTCCACGTCGAATAGCCTCCTCGGTCAACACATTGATGATAACGCTCTCGCCGGGGTTCGACGCCGTGCCTTTGAGGTAGCTGAACCACTCCGCTACACCTTCGTCGAATCCGACCTTCTCGACTCGGTTTTCCATGACCCACTCGAAGGTCTCCCACCATCGATCATTGCTCGCCGAACGCGCCTGGCTGCGCAGGGCGGCACGGAACGCCACCAACGCCGCGATGACCGCCCCGATCGCCCCGAACCCGGGCGACGTGACGAGCACCCAGAGTGCGTGCAGCACCTCTGACGTGCCATGCGGCCAATGCTCCCGGCAGTATCCGACGACCGGGTTGGAGACGATCCAGACAAGGACGATCGCGCCGGCCGCAAGCAGCACTCGGCGCGCCCACACTCGCCTCCGAACACTTCTCCGCGCGAGTTCGAGCTGGACACGAGCCGGACGAAGCTGCTTGGGAACACTCTCCCCGTGCCGGTCGCCGCGTACCACCCATCGAATCAATGACAGGGCCGTGGCACGACGATCGTTCATCTCGGCAAAATCCCTGACAATCCACCATGCCGCCTGGCAGCGTCCCGGTGCAGACAACGACGCCGACTCTTCTCCTGGCTCCACCGAACCACCTCCGCCACACGTCGCGAGGACATCGCCTCCACGAAACGGGCGCCCTCATCAATTGGACGCGCCAGAGCGCGGATCGGTTCCGAAGCGGCAGTCCCCGCAGCCGCGACTCAGCCGAGGGTGAAGCGGTCTCCCCACAGGACAAGGCGCCCCTTCGAGTCCCCCACCTGCGCCCGCACGATCACATAGAGCCGCGCCGGGCGTAGCCCGCGCAGCTGTCGACGCCGATCGTCTGGTCGTTGTAGGTGAAACTGCCGCTCGCGCCGGTGAAGTCGAAGCTCGTCGACGGTGCCGCCCAGTCCGGGTCCACCTCGTCGCCCGGCTTCGGCCACGTCGCGCGGTCGTAGGTGAGTGACTGGGTACCGATCGATCCCGCGGCGAGCTTGATCGACCCGCCGGTCGAGCCCGACACCGACGGCGTGAGTCCGCCGCCGGCCCCGACGGTCGCACCGGAATCGACGTCCGCTCCGAGGTCGAGGCTCGCATCGCCCACGTCGATCTGGCAACCGACCGCATAGCCGGCCTCGATCGACCCGCCGTCGGCGTCGCTGCCGCTCACCTTCACGCTCACGGTGCCCGACACCCACGCATTGCGGGTGGTCGGCAGCGCGACCATGCCCGGCGACAACCGCGCCCGCTGGCCCTTCACCGCGATGGTGATCGTGCCGCTCCCCGCCTTGATGGACTTCGTGGTGTCCCGCAGCGGGATCACGGTGTCGGCTCCCGTGCTCGGGGCGGGGGCCAGCAGTCCGACGGTGACCGCTCCCGCAGTCGTGAGCGACGCTCGGCGCGCGAGATCCTCGAGGTCATGGCTCATCCTCTTTCCAGCCTCCGGCGAATTGCGCCGGAGTGTTGAAAGGGCAAGATAGCAGGGCGAATCCACCCGAGTCGCCCGTGGAAGCAGTGCCGTAACATTGGCGCGAATTCGAAACCAAGGTCGATAAGTCGGCGGCCACCCGCTCGTCGTTGGAAACGCCAAAGGGCGGCATCCGGACGTAACCGGATACCGCCCTCAGGCGTTGCCTCTCGAGCGCGACTAACCCAGCGTGAAGGGCTTACCCCAAAGGATTGCTGTGCCCTGAGTGCTACCAGCCTTGGCCTTGACCTTGGCAAAGAAGCGCGCCTGAGCGTATCCCGCACAGCCGTCGACGCCGATCGTCTGCTCCGTGAAGCTCAGAGAGCCCGAAGACCCCTTGAACTTGAAACCTGTGCTGGGCGAAATAACACTGTCCCAGTTCGGTGAGATCTCGTCGCCAGCGGCGGGCATTGTCGCACGGTCATACGTGAGGAACTGGGTGCCAACTGAACCCGCCGACAGAGACAGCGTCCCACCAGTCTTTCCGCTAGCTGACACCGCATAGCCCTGCTTGCTTTCGCCATACTTCGACTGACCGAAGCCTGCGTCGGCGCCCGTCTCACCACCCAGTGTGATCTTTGCGGCCCCGACGTCAACCTGGCAACCCACGGCATAGCCAGCGGCGATCGACCCACCGTCAGCCTTCCCACCGCTGATCTTGGCCGAAACAAGCCCTGAAACCCACGCGTTGCGGGTTGTAGGCAGTGCAACCATTCCCGGCGAGAGCTTCGCGCTCTGATTAGTAATCGTAACCGTAAGAGTGGCTTCACCAAGCTTAATGGAGGTACTACCATTCGGCAGTGGGATAAACGTGTCTGCGTTCGCAGCACCCGTCGAGAGGGCACCCATCGCGACGCCTGCCGCAGCGGCGACAGCAGCGCCGCGCAGAGCGATCTTCTTCATGAAATATCCTTCAGGATTCGCCGCCCCGCGAGGCGGACAAGAGAGTCAGGTCGGATTCGAATCAGCCCAGCGAGAACGGCGCGCCGTACAGGAAGCCCTGGATACGATTGCTGCCCTTGATCTCGACCCAGGTCACTACACGGGCCTGCGCGTAGCCTGAGCACGCCTTAATGTCAACATTCGCATCCTTGATGGTGACGTTGTACGTTCCAGGCTTTGTAAACTTGATCGAGTCGATCGAGCCCGGCTGATCCTCGCGAGAGTAGCCTGTGACGCTGTCAGTCGCGCCAGGGCAAGCGGAAGACTGGCCCCAACACCACCTCCGAGACCGACACCACCCGACGGTCCCGCAGTGCCGAAACCGAGACTTGCCGACGGGCCACCGACCGTGAAGTCAACCCCGACCTTGCCCGGGAACTGACAACCAACAATCACGCCGACTCCCAGCTTGCCAGCGATGTCCTTTGCGTCGGCGGGCGCCTTGACGGTGACCGAGCCGTGGGAAGTGACCCACGCCGACCGCGACTGCGCCGTTGCCAGCGAGCCCTGGATCGCCGAGGAGTTACCCGTCGACTTCAGGACGACGCTCCAGCCCGCGGGGGCCGGGACAATCTTCTGACCGCTCGGAAGCGGGCCCGCGTTGGCGGTGCCGGCTGCGATCGAGGCGGCAGCAGCCACCGAGACCGCAACGACGCCGGTGCGCGCTGCGACCTTGCTCATCTTGCTCATTCGTTCCCCTCACCAGGAATCATGTATGTGCCACCCCGGTAGGGTGTCGGCACGGCGGCTCACCCAGCCGCCAACCGAATCCTGAGCGACTTGCTCGCTCACGATCACTGTCGGTTCCCCGGAGGTCTTCGCTGACCTACGGTTCCCGCGGAGCATATCCTCAGGTTTCGAGGGACCGCAACGGTTTGAATCTTCGCAAATGCTGCATTCAACAACTTAGAGTTACACATAGAGAATCTCGCCCACCGCCTCCCGCCAGCGGTTCTTAGGCCATACTCACCGGTAACAGGCCCCTGACCTGCGAACCAATTAGGGTAGCCTTCCCCTTAGAGTTCACTCAGGTAACTCGATCCCGTAACCTTGCCGTAAATCTCGCGGGATGTGTCCTTGGTCACACGACCTGCAGCGACGGTCGGTACACACCGTTATTCGATGGGCTGAACCTCTCAGCCGCCATGATGCGGCGGGCGATTCTCGCGATACCACTGCCTCTGACGGCGTCAGCGATCCGCGTCGCTGGAGATCGCACTCCCCACAGCCTCGGCCAGTCCGCCAGGAAGCCGCGCAGAGAACGACACCGCGTTCAAACCGACGGACAGTCTCGCGTCGGACAGTGCGGCCCGCAGGTACCCCATGGCGAATGGAAGCCCCTCGCCACGCGCGAACTCGGTCGCCTCCTCGGGCGTCAGTTCACCCGGGTGATCCGAGAACTCGAACTCGACGATGCATTCGAGCGCCGCCGAGCATTCCGGCTCGGACAAATCCAGCCCCATACGAAGGCGGAGCCGCGCTGCGCCATCCTCCGATGTCGTTGCTCTGGCACCGAGATGGGCGTTCAAGCCCTCACCGTGTTCAGGATCCGGCCGCCACGAAGTCACCTCATCGCCGTAGCGACGCTCCACGGAACGCCTGACCCATCGCACCGACGCATCGGTGGCCGTCGGCGCACTCACCGAGCATCCTTCACATCGATCTTGAGCGCGACGCACTCCGTGCCGGCCCGCCCAGTGTCACTGTCCGGCGACCACGGCAGCGGGAAGACCCTGGCAGGCCCCGAAACTGGCCGGTGAGTCAGCAGGTGGTAATCGATATCAGTGTGATCCGATCTGGACGGATACGCGACACCCACGTCGTGCGTACGATCATTGGCGATGAGCCAGGCGTTCACCTCGCCCCACAGCCACAGGCCACGGTCCCCGGCATAGAACGGGGCCGGGAATCCTTCGCCGCGCTCACCACGAATCCACGCGCCCACTGCCTGCCGCGTGACAGACGCACGCATCGCGATCTCACTCGGGCTCACGAGATCCGGAAGCGTCCTGGCCGGAACGATGCCGTGCCGGATCAGCGCGGTGCCGGCTTCACGTCCCGCGGGAGCCGCCGACACGCCCTCCCAGGAGAGCGTGACCCTTGCGCCGTACCCCGAGACCACCACGAACGCATCCAGCTCGTCTTCGGCGACATCGACCAGTGGATCATCGAGCGACGTCAACGTGGGCACCTCGAAACTGATCTCGAACGTGCTCATCGACATGGTGGGAGTCTCCTGTTCCGCCCGGGCGTTGTCAATCGACAACGCTGTGGTCTGCGTGTTTGTTCCCCTGTCGCATCAGATCAAATCGTGGCGGTCAGGGCACCTATCGACGGTTCGGCGAACGCGCCGAGCGGTGGCGGTCGAGTTCCGCACGGTTCCGCCCAGACCGAACTGCTTGCCGAGGTCACCGCCGCAGGGGCAGTACAACCGAAACTTGTGCCCCTGCTTCCGCACGGTCCACCCCTTGCCCATGGCGTACTCGACGGCAGCACAAAGATCGGTCTCCCCCTTGTACGCGTTGCGAACGTCCTGAAGCGTCGCTACATCCCAAGCCAAGCTCCCCCTCGACGGCACTCTAATCCGCCTGCATCCGCGTGCGCGGCGGTTCGAACGGAGCCAGCGAGCGAATCACTCAGCCGCCATGATGCGGCGGCCGGTTCTCGCGATACCACTGCTCCGTGCGGGCACCGTCGGGCCCGGAGACGGGAGATGCCGCACCCGACCCGGATGCGGCATCGGCCAGATCGTCCTTCGTCTGCGACGGCAGGACGTCCCCGAAGATGCGCGCGATATCGCGCGCGGAATACTTCTTGCCCGAATCGGGCTTATCGGGCCTGGTCATCCCCGCCTGCGATGTGCCGGATCACGTGGGTCGCCAAGGGCGTGAGGGTGGCCATCCCGTCGCGGATCGCCGCGCGCGAGCTCGCCAGGTTCACCACCACGGTGCTGCCGGACACGCCGGCCAGCCCCCGCGAGAGCCCCGCGTCGGTCGCGCCCGCGGCCAGACCGGACGAGCGCAGCGCCTCGCAGATGCCGGGCAGCTTCTTGTCCAGGATCTCCTCGGTCGCCTCGGGCGTCACGTCGCGCGCGCCCACGCCCACGCCGCCGATCGTCACGGCCAGGTCGACGCCGCCGATCACCGCGGTGTTCAGCGCGTTGCGCACGTCCACCTCCTCGGCGGGGACCACGACCACGGCGTCCACCTCGAAGTCCGCCTCCTCGAGCAGCTCCGTCACCAGCGCCCCCACGGACTTGCCCGCGCTGGACCCGCCCGGCTGCAGGTGATCGTCGACCACGATCACCAGGGCCCGGCCGATCACCCCCGCGCCGTCCAGCGCCGATTCGTCCAGCGTGTCCGGGACTTCGTCCGTCAACCACTCCGGCGCCGCGGCGCCACCGATCTGCGTCATGTCCGGACTCCTCTACTTGTCCAACTTGTCGAGCGTGATCTGCTTGGTCTGCGGGGACGTACTGCCCGCCGTCTCCAAGTACGTGATGGTCACGGTAGCCCCCGGCGGGTACGAACGCACGGCCCCGATCAGCCCGTACCCGTCCGTGATGGTCAGATCGTCGACCTTCGTCACCAGCGCCCCCTCCGGGATCCCGGCGCGGCCGAACGCCCCCGTCGACGACACCTGCGCGACCACCGCGCCCGGCCGCGTCACCGACGTCTGCCGAACGTCCACCGTGACGCCCACCGCGGCGTGCGTCGCCTTGCCCGACTCCATCAGCTCCTTCGCGATCCGCTGCACCTGGTTCGACGGGATCGCGAAGCCCAGGCCGATGCTGCCGCCCTGCTGCCCCGTGAGGCGCGAACTGCCCAGCGTGGCGATCGACGAGTTGATGCCCACCAGGCGGCCGGTCATGTCCACCAGGGCGCCGCCCGAGTTGCCGGGGTTGATCGCCGCGTCCGTCTGCACCGAATTGATGACGGTGGCCTGATCCGAGTCCTTACCGCTCGTCGCCACGGGCCGGTTCAGGGCGGAGACGATACCGCTCGTCACCGTGCCGGCGAGGCCGAGCGGCGCGCCCACCGCCACGACCTCCTGGCCGACCGTCAGCTTGCCGCTATCGGCGAACGTGAGCGGCTTGAGATCGCGCTTGTCCGTCTGGATGACCGCGAGATCGGTCACCGGATCCGCCCCGACCACCGCCGCGTTACTCACGCTGCCGTCCGAGAACGACACCGTGAGCCTGCCGTTCCCCGCGATCACATGATTGTTCGTCACGATCTTGCCGTCAGCGCTGATCACCACACCCGAGCCCGACGACTCCGAGGTGCCCGCCTGATTGTCGATCGACACGACCGCCGGCAGCACGTTCGTCGCCACCTCCTGCACCGAGCCCTTCACCACGGGCGGCGCATCCCCGCCGTTCACCGTGATCGCGGCCGGCGCGTCGTCCTTGCCCCACACGAGGTACGCGCCCGTCACCGACAACAGCGAGGCGACCAGCGCGATCGCCACGCCGAGCGCCACCAGCGCGCCCATGCCCGGGCGCTTCGAGCCGGAGGGCCCGGGCACCGTCGGGCCGCCGGGGCCGGGCGGGAAGCCCGACGGTGCGCCCCCGCCCCCGCCGGGCTGCCCCACCACACCGGCCTGCGCGGCCGCGTACGGGTTCGAGTACTGCTGCGTGGGCCGGTACTGCCCCGGCTGCGGCGGTGTTCCCCCCGGCTGCGGCTGGTAGGGATTCTGCGGACCCTCGGTCATGAGGTTCGCCTCCTTCGTGTTCTCCCCCGCCACATTGCAGGCGGCGTCTGTGAAGTCGCTGTGAGCAGCTTGTCACTTCCCTCGAAGCAGGCTCCCTCATTTGCCTCGAAGCAGGCTCCCTCATTTGCCTCGAAGCAGGCTCCCTCATTTGCCTCGAAGCAGGCGGAGCCGCGGCTCCCGCTGCACCACCTGCGGCGCGCGGCCGCCCGCCACCGGACTGCCGGGGATCTCGAACCGGACCAGGGCGCCGCCACCGTCGGCCGAGCCGACCGAGACCGTGCCCCCGTGCCGCTCCACCACCTGCTTGACGATCGCCAGCCCCAGGCCGGAGCCGGGCATCGAGCGGCTCGACATCGAGCGGTAGAACCGCTCGAACACCAGCTCCCGGTCCTCCTCCGGGATGCCGGGGCCGCTGTCGGCCACCGTGAGCGCGGCACGGTCGACGCCGGTCTCAGCGAGCGAGACGCGCACCACGGAACCGTCGGGCGAGAACTTCGCGGCGTTGTCGAGCACGTTGATCACCGCGCGGCCGAGCCCGCCGTGGTCGCCGTAGACGAACCACGGGGCGGAGGTGACGTCGAAGCGGACCGTCGGGCGGCGGCGCTCGACCCGGTCGACCGCCTTGGTCAGCACCTCCACGAGGTCGACCTCCTCGTTGACCGCCTCGGGCGCGTCCTCGCGAGCCAGGTCCACGAGATCGCCGACGAGCGTGGTCAGCTCCTGGACCTGGGCGAGCACGTCGTCGGACAGGTCCTGCAGGTCCTCCTCGGGGATCGGCGGAGCGCCCGGGCGGCGCGTCGCGATGAGCAACTCCACGTTCGTGCGCAGGCTGGTCAGCGGCGTGCGCAGCTCGTGTCCCGCGTCGGCGACGAGGCGCGCCTGCCGGTCCCGCGACTCGGCCAGCGCCTTCAGCATCGTGTTGAAACTGACCGTGAGGCGGGCCAGCTCGTCGCGGCCGGTCACGGGGATCGGCGCCAGATCGTCCGTCTTCGCCACGCGTTCGGCGGCCTCGGTGAGCCTCTGCACCGGTCTGAGCCCACCCCGCGCCACCGCCGTGCCGGCGATCGCGGCCAGGATGATCCCGCACGCGCCCACCACGATGAGCACGGTGCCCAATTCGTTGAGCAGGTTCTTCGTGGGCGTCAGGTCCTCGGCCACGATGATCGTGACGCCGTTGTCGAGGCGGCGCGCCATGACCCGGGTGTCGCCCGCCGAGCGCAGCGACTCCGCCGCCTTGCCCGAGATCACGGCGCGCTCCGCGTCGCCGATCGGCACCGGGCCCGAGTGGTACGGAGTGCCGTCGGGGTACACCACCATCGTGCGGTTGACCGACATGTCCGGGCGGAACATCAGCATCATCATCACGGTGGTGAACTGCGTGACCGGCGAGCTCATCGCCGGCGCCACCGAGTCCACCTGCTGGTGCAGTCGGTTGTCGACATCCGCGTACATCGCACGCTTGACCACGAAGAACGCCGACGCCGCCATCAGCGCCACGGTGATCCCCACGACGACAGCCGCCAGCAACGTGACCCGCCACCGGAAGCTGACGTTCCGGGTGATCGGGTTCGGGTCGCGCATCGGGCGCTTGTCGCGCACGTCCGGGCGCGCGTGCCGGGGTGGGGACGGCACCGTCATCGCCCTGTTTCCGGCGCGTACCGCGCCGTCCCGGCCACCGCGCACCGTCCGGCCGTCACGGCGGGGTCTCGCGCAGGACGTACCCGACGCCCCGCACGGTGTGGATCAGGCGCGATTCGCCGTCGGCCTCGGTCTTGCGGCGCAGGTAGCCGACGTACACCTCGAGCGCGTTGCCCGAGGTCGGGAAGTCGTAGCCCCACACCTCCTCGAGGATCCGGCTGCGGGTGAGCACGCGGCGCGGGTTGCCCATGAGCATCTCGAGCAAGCTGAACTCGGTGCGCGTGAGGCTGATCGCCCGCTCGCCGCGGGAGACCTCGCGGGTGGCCGGATCCAGGCTGAGGTCCTCGAACGTGAGGACCTCGTTGTCGGCACCGGTGTCGGGGGCGGCGCGACGCAGCAGGGCGCGCATGCGGGCCAGGAGCTCCTCGAGCGCGAACGGCTTGGGGAGGTAGTCGTCGGCGCCGGCGTCGAGGCCGCTGACCCGGTCACTGACGGCGTCGCGCGCCGTGAGCACGAGGATCGGCAAGTCGTCGCCCGCGCTGCGCAGGCGGCGGCACACCTCCAGCCCGTCGACACGGGGCATGTTCAGGTCGAGTACCAGCGCGTCGGGGCGGTTGCCCGCGATGTGATCGAGGGCGTCCTGCCCGTCGACGGCGGTGTCCACCTGGTACCCGTTGAAGGTCAGTGAGCGGCGCAGGGACTCCCGCACCGCACGATCGTCGTCGACCACCAGAATTCGCATAGTCCTCAGTCTTACCGAAGACGGCTAGGAATTGGCTGAATGGGGGCCTTGTCGCAAGGGATCGGCGGGTCGCGGGTCGCCCGCTCCATGAGGTCGCCCGCCCCGTGAGGCCACCCGGCCGCACACCGACCACCACGACGAACCGCCGGCAGCCGCCGGCAGCTCTCGGCAGCCCTCGACAGCCGGCCGGATCAGCGGCGGAGCGCGCGCTTACAGGTGCTCACGAACCGCCCGACGACATCGGTCGGCGCCACCGGCACCCGCCACTTCTGCCACAGTGCCAGCAACCGGAACCCCGTCGCCAGCACGGCGCCGGCCACCAGCGACCGGGCCTCGGTCGCGCCCCAGGACCAGGCCGCGACGGTGGCGACGGCGCCGGTCAGTGCGGGGATGGCGTAGAGGTCGCGCTGTTGGAGCAGCAACGGCACCTCGTTGACCAGCATGTCGCGGATCACGCCGCCGCCGAGCGCGGTGGTGATGCCGATCAGCGCGGCGGCGAAGGGCGACGCCTCGTGCTGCAGCGCGGTGAGTGCGCCGGTCGCCGAGAACACCCCCATGCCGACGGCGTCGAGCACCAGCACGGACCGGCGCAGCCGGCCGAACTGCGGGTGGAAAACGAACACGAACGCCGCCGCGATCGTGGCGGTGGTGAGGTTGCCCCAGCCCTGGACCGACGACGGCGGGTGGATCCCCAACAGCACGTCCCGCGCGACGCCGCCGCCCACACCGGTGAGCGCAGCCAGGGTCCACACCCCGAACATGTCGAGCCGCTTACGCACGCCGATCAGCGCGCCGGACGCGGCGAACACCGCGATCCCCGCGTGATTGAGCACCGCCAGCAGCACCTAAGCCCCCTGGATACACGTCAAGAGCGGGCCGACCATCGGTCGACCCGCTCTCGAACTGGAGAAGACTTAGCGGCGGTCCAGATCGACCAGGCCCAGCTTCGCGGCGCGCACGAGGCGACGCGGAACCAGGTGGGTGCGACCGCCGACCTGCACGGCCTGCAGCTCGGGGTTGTTCGCCTTCCACTGCGAGCGGCGAGCATGCGTGTTCGCCCGCGACATACGGCGCTTCGGTACAGCCATGATTCTTCCTATCGGTCTTGATGAGAAAAGCTCTCGACGCGAGCCCGGAAGGCTTCCAACGTCACAAGCACTGAAGTCTACCGTCGAACGGCCCGACCGCCAAAACGCGCGTACTTCTCCTGGAACTTCTGTACCCGGCCCGCAGTGTCCACGACGCGCTGCTTCCCCGTCCACAGCGGATGCGAATCGCTGGTCACATCCACCACGACCAGCGGATACGTCACCCCGTCCACCTCGACGGTGCGCTCCGACGTGGCGGTGCTCCGCGTGACGAACACCTTCCCCGTGGACGAGTCCTGGAACGCGATCGGACGGTACTCGGGATGGATCCCCTTCTTCATGACATCTCCTCATCGATATCGATCTCCGCCTCCGGCCGGTCGCCGGGGCCAGGTCCTCACAGGGGTCGGCGTGCATGTCGCCGAACGGGTCGTGCGACGGTGCGCCGCCCGCCGCGAGTTCCGCGGGCGTCATCTCCGCCCAGCGCAGAATCTCGAGCACCCGCGCGGGCTCAGCGCCGGCGAGGAGCGCGACCAGGTCGGTGCGCCGGTCGCCGCACACCTCGTCCCACGCCGCGGACGCCATCGCCCAGCGTTCGGGAGATCCGTCGCCGCCGGCGGCGAGCCACCGTCCGGCGACGCCGATCCGCAGCCCCGACCCCGCGGACTCCAGCCAGAGGGCATCGTCGGGCCGGGTGGCGAGCCAGACCCGCCCGCGCGCCTGCACTACCCCGTCGAGCAGCACGTCGATCGCCTCGTGGAAGCGGCCGGGGTGCATAGGGCGGCGCGCGGTGAACTCGACCAGCGCGACGTCGCCGTCGGCGTCGAGCGGCGGGCAGCCGGCCAGGAGCGGGCCGAACGGATCCGGCAGCGGGCGCGGACCGCGCAGCCGCGCGACGAGGCGGTCCAGCGGCACCCGTTCGCGGGCGATCGGCGCGCCCGGCGCGAGCCTGCGCAGCACCGCCCGCAGCCGCGCGGGGTCGGGACTGTCGCCGGTCACCACCAGTAGGTCGGCTCCGCTCGCCTGCCCGACGGCGAGCTGCGCGACGGTCCGCTCGTCGTCGTCGGCGAGCGCGAACCGCTCACTCAGGTCCTGCTCACCGAGGGCGTCGTCGAGCCAGGTCGCGCCGTCGACGAAGCCGATCACGCCGACGACCTCGACGTCGCGCGCGGCCGGTCCGGGCACCTCGCCGACCATCTCCACCACCACGTGCTCGATCGCGTGCCGCACGGCCTCCGCCTCGAGCGTCGGGTCCAGCCGGAGCACGATGCGTCGCACGCCCGCGCGCCGGTGCAACGTGCGCAGCAGCGGCAGCAGGTCCTCGCGCAGCGTGCACGAGACGCAGCCGTGCGCCAGCTCGAGCAGGGCCACGCGCTCCTCGGCGGTGCCGTCGGGCCGGACGGTGGCCTCGGACCGCACGACGAGGCCCTCCCGCAGGCCCGACAGGTCGTGATGCAGCACGACGGTGCCGGGCTCGGCGAGTTCCAGCGCACGGTCGGTTCCGGCGAAGCCCGTCAGGATGAACACCGGGGTTCTATTGGAAATGGTTCCCATTTCTAGTACGTTACCTTATCGACAACTGTTCGCAAGAAGGAGAACCATGTCCGCACACTGCCAGGTCACGGGCCGCGCGCCCGGCTTCGGCAAGCGGGTCTCGCACAGCCACGTGCGCACGAACCGCCGCTGGGACCCGAACATCCAGCGCCGCCGCTACTACGTCCCGTCGCTCGGCCGCACCGTCGTGCTCCGGGTGTCCGCCAAGGGCATCAAGACCATCGACCGCCGCGGCATCGACGCCGTGGTCGCCGACATCCTGCGCCGGGGAGAAGCTGTAATGGCCCGTAACGAGATCCGACCGATCATCAAGCTCAAGTCGACCGCCGGCACCGGGTACACCTACGTGACCCGCAAGAACCGTCGCAACGACCCCGACCGCATGGTGCTGCGCAAGTACGACCCCGTGGTCCGCAAGCACGTCGATTTCCGGGAGGAGCGCTGATGGCCACGAAGGCGAAGATCGCCGCCAACGAGAAGCGGAAGGTGCTGGTGGCCCGGTGGGCCGAGCGCCGCGCCGAGCTCAAGCGCGTCATCTCGCACCCCGACACCCCGGCCGACGAGCGGGCCGCGGCCGTGAGCGCGTTGGCGAAGCTGCCGCGCGACGGCTCGGCCACCCGAGTACGCAACCGCGACGCCGCCGACGGCCGCCCGCGCGGGCACCTGCGCAAGTTCGGGCTCTCGCGCGTGCGCGTGCGGCAGATGGTGCACAACGGTGAGCTGCCCGGCGTCCGGAAGTCGAGCTGGTGATGGCGCGCAAACCGGTTCGCACCCCCGCCACGCGGCGCGGCCTCGTCCGCGTGCCCGACGGTGCCCTCGACTACAAGAACGTCACCTACCTGCGCACCTTCCTCAACGAGCGCGGCAAGCTGCGCTCGCGTGCGGTGACGCGGCTGTCGCCGCAGGATCAGCGGAAGCTGGCGCTGGCGGTGAAGAACGCGCGCGAGATGGCGCTGCTGCCGTACGCGACGAGGAGGTAGCTCACGGTGTCGGGTTCTCGTGCTTCGCGCGTGCACTGCGCACTCGCGAAGCACGAGAACCGCGATTCGTGAGCGGCCCCGGCCCGGCGGCGGCGATACTTCGGTCGCGTAAGCTTTCCGCCCGTGACTTCCGTGCTGGCCGGCTTCGCCGTGATCGCGATCATCATCGCGGCGGGCTGGCTGGTCGGCAGGCTCGGGGTGCTCGGCGAGCAGCCGGAGAAGCAGCTCTCCCTGCTGGTGTTCTACCTGCTCACGCCCGCACTGTTGCTGCACGTGCTCGCCACCACCGACGTGAGCGTCCTGTTCAGTGCGCGCCTGGCGGTGAGCGCGGGGTCCGCACTGGCCATCGCGGCCGTCTACTACGTGATCGTCCGCGTGCTCTGGCGCCGGACGATGGGCGACGCCACCATCGGCGCGCTCGCGTCGAGCTACGTGAACTCCTCGAACCTCGGCATCCCGATCGCCGTGTTCGTGCTGCACGACACCTCGTACGTGGCGCCGCTGCTGCTGTTCCAGATCCTCATCTTCTCGACGATCGCGCTCACGATGCTCGACCTCGCCGAGGCGCGCGACCAGCCCGGGCCCAGGCCGGGCGCGTGGCGCACCGTCGCCACTCCCCTGCTCAATCCGATCGTCGCCGGCGCGCTCATCGGGCTCGCGATCTCCCTGGCCGGATGGCACCCGCCGGACTGGCTGATGAGCCCGGTGAAGCTGCTCGGCGACGCGTCCGTGCCGATGGCGCTGCTCGTGTTCGGGCTGTCGCTCGGCGGCGTGAAGGTGATGCAGAAAGGGGAGGCGCCGCGCCGCGACATCGCGCTCGCGACCGCGCTCAAGATGATCGCAATGCCCGTCCTGGCGTGGGCGATGTCGCGCTTCCTGTTCGGCCAATCGGGCCACGCACTGTTCGCACAGACGGTGACCGCCGCACTCCCGACGGCACAGAACGTGCTGGTCTACGGCCTGCGGTACAACCGCGGCGTGATCCTGGCCCGCGACAGTGGACTTATCACAACCGTGCTCTCGGTACCGGCGATCATGCTGATCGCGGCACTTCTCACCTGACGAATGTGACGAACGACCCCGTCACATTACGCCTGTGACGCCGATTTCGGCTTGGGTCCTCCACCTTACTCATGGGTTAATAAGTGCACGAGCGGCGTGCTGAACGGTGCGCCGCGACCACACTTCAGGAGAGACTCATGGCTCAGACCGCCGCACAGCGCGCTGTCGACGTGTTCGTCTCTGCCGTTCAGGCCCGCGGGGGCAAGGCAGAGGTCGCCACGAAGGGCAGCATCACGCTGGTCACCGTGACCGCAGCCGGCCGCACCGAGACGCTCCGCGTCAAGGCCACCACCGGCGACACCTGGCAGGCCCGCAAGAGCGAGGCCGCCGTCAAGGCGCCCGTCACCGCATGGGCCCTGGTGGACCTGTCCGACGGTGCCCCCATCGCCATCGCGCCCGCCGCCGAGTACGCCGCGCACGTCGCGAAACTGGCCGCCGCGTACGAGGGCAAGAACCCGGGCAAGACGCTCACCGCGAACACCAACCTCACCGTCACCGCCGACGCCGTGGCCGCCTGGGAGGACGCCTGGTCGGTCCTCGGGCTCGACGGTGCCGCCCCCTCCGCCGAGGCTCCTGCCGCCGCGAAGCCTGCCGCCGCCACGCCCGCGGCTGCGAAGACCGCCGCCGGCGCGAAGGCCGCACCGGCCAAGAAGGCCCCCGCCGCGAAGAAGGCCACGCAGGCGAAGAAGGCTCCAGCCAAGACCGCCGCCGCCAAGACCACCGTGTCGAAGCCTGCTGCGTCGAAGCCGACCGCTGCGAAGTCCGCTGCCACCAAGCCCGCTGCCGCGAAGACCGAGGCGACCAAGTCCGCTGCCGCGAAGACCGAGGCGACCAAGCCGTCGGCCACCAAGGCCGCTGCGAAGAAGCCGGTGAAGGCCTCGGAGGCGAAGATCACCCCGATCGCCGCCCAGAAGGACGCCGCCTCGAAGAGCAAGGCCCCCGCCTCGATCGACGCCAAGGCCACCAAGCCCGCCGCGAGGACCGAGACCAAGGCCGCGCCGAAGGCGAAGCCCGCCGCCAAGGCCGACAAGCCCGCGAAGGCCGAGAAGCCGGCCGCGAAGGCACCGTCGAAGGATGCGCCGAAGGACGAGAAGAAGTCCGCTCCGAAGCAGAGCCAGCCCACGGGCATCGCGCTGCTGCTCAAGCGTCTCCCCGTGGTCGGCCGGCTGCTCTGAACCGTCCGCCCGCTCCGGCGCTTATCCGCTCCCTATAGGGAGCCGACGCCCCCGACAGAATCCGGCGTCCCCCTAGCTGCAGCTGGGGGGACGCCGGCTGTATCCGGGGAGTCCAGCTCCCTATAGGGAGCTGGAACCCGGGGTGAGCCGGAAACCCCGGGGAGAGCGCGGCGACACCAGGTGGATTCCCCTAGGGTGGGATGCATGTCCGACGAGTTGGAACCCTCCGCCGTGACGTCCTGCGGGCCTCGGACCAGGATCGCAGCCGGGTCGTCGCCCTGCTCTCCGATGCGCTCGGCCTCGGCCAGATCACGTTCGGCGAGTACGAGGAGCGGTCGCAGCAGGCCGTCGAGGCGCGTACGTTCGCCGATCTCGACCGGCTCGTGGTCGATCTTCCCGCCGCGCAGGCTGCACCCGCGCCGCCGTCCTCCGCCGCGACCCCTGCGTACCGCGCACCGTCGCACGCCCCCGCCGGGGTGCCGCGCATGGGCGAGACCAAATGGGCGGTGATGTCGGAGACCAAGGTGCACGGCCCCGTCGCCGTAGGCCCCGAGCACACGGCGACCGCGTTCTGGGGCGGCGTGAAACTCGACCTGCGCGAGGCCACCTTCCTCGTCGGCGACGTGACGATCAACGCCTACGCCGTCATGGGCGGCGTGCAGATCATCGTGCCGCGCGGCGCCAACGTGAACGTCGACGGCGTCGGCGTGATGGGCGCGTTCGAGCACAAGAACCCCGAACTCGGCGACCCCAACGGGCCACGAATCACCGTGAAGGGCTTCGCCTTCTGGGGCGGCGTCGAGGTCCGGGTCCGCTAGCCCGCTCGCCCTCCGCAACCCGACGGTGCCCCTCCCGGCCGACGGTGCCGCGCGCTCAGCCGCGTCTGCGGCGGCTGCCCAGGTAGTCGCTGACCACAGCGGCCCCGAGCCCGTCGAGGTCGGGTGAGACGAGGCGCCCGCCCACGCGCCGGACCACCGCGTCGAGGAACCGGGTGAGCCCGGGGTCGTCGCCGAGCTGGAACACGGTGATCTGCGCGCCCTGCGCCGCGACCGCATCCAGTCCGCGCACGGTCATCGCCAGCGTCCGCGGGTGGGGTGGGTAATCGAAGAAGGCGTGCCCGTCGCGCTCGAGGTGGGCGGTCGGCTCGCCATCGGTCACCACGAGTAGCACGGGCTGGGCGTTCGGATGCGACCGGAAGTGCTGCTGCGCCAACATGAGTGCGTGATGCAGGTTGGTCCCCTGCTCGTACACGCCGTCGAGGCCGGTCAGCTCCCCCACGCTCAGGCTGCGGGCGTGCCGCCCGAATCCGATGAGCGCCAGCTGATCCCCGCGGAACCGGGTCGAGACCAATTGGTGCAACGCGAGAGCGGTGCGCTTCATCGGCAGCCACCGCCCCTCCATCACCATGGAGAAGCTGGTGTCCACGAGCAGCGCCACCGCGGCGTGGCTCCGCGCCTCCGTCTCGGTGACCTCGATGTCACGCGCGTCCAGCACCACCGGCCCCTGCTCGCCCGAGGCGGCCCGGCGGAGAACGCCGTTGAGCACCGTACGGGTGGCATCCCACGGCTCGGTGTCACCGAATCGCCACTCCCGGCTGGCGCCGGTGGCCTCGCCGGCCGCGCCCTGCCGGGCCGTGTTCCGCTCGCCGCCGCGGGCGGACAGCCGATCGGCCACGTCCCGCAGGATGGACTGCCCTAGCTGCCGGATCGCCTTGGGCGACAACCTGAGCGCACCGTCGGGATCGCGGGCGAAGTAGCCCTGGTCCTTCAGCGCCTTCTCCAGCTCGGCGAGGGTCCGGGCGTCGGCGACGGCCTCGTCGCCGAGCTGACGCTGCAGCGCGTCCAGGTCTATGTCGTCGAGCGAGGCGCCGTTGTGCTGCTGGCTCAGTTGCTCCGCAAGGGATTCCAGGTCGGCGATGTCCTGCATGGCCTGCGTTGCATCCCCTAACCCCATCCCGGAATCGCCCTCGAACTCCTGGCTGCCGTACCAGTCCTCGCCCGGGCGGGCGTCCACGAGCTTGCCGGTGAGGTCGCTGAGCGCCTGCGAGAGCTGCGGCGAGCCGAAGGCCGCCTGCGACAGCTCCTCCAGCTCGGCGCGCTGCTCGGGGGTGAGGCTGTTGTACAGCCGCTGGGCGGCGGCGCTCCTGCGGGCGAGCGCGTCGATGAGCTCGTCGATGTTCCGCGGGTTCTCCGGGAAGTACTGGCCGTGCTCCGCCATGAACTCGTCGAAATCGTCCTGGGTGGCCTCGCCGGCGTTGTGCTTGTCCAGCAACGCGTTCAGGTCGTCGAGCATCTTCTGGATCGCCGCGCGGTCCTCGTCGGTCGCGCCCTCGAGGGCCTGCTTGATCCCGGCGAACTGCTGATCGAGCAGCTCGCGGCCCAGCAGGTCCCGGATCTGCTCGTACTTCTGCGCCGCCTCGGGCGAGCGCCACTGGTAATCGCCCAGCTCCCGCACGGCCTGCGCGGGCGACGGCGGCAGGTTCTCGATCCGCATCTCGGCGAACCGGGCGTCGTCGTCCAGCGCCCGCGCGAGTTCCTTGCGCTCGGCGAGCACGGCATCGTCGAGCAGCCCACGGATGTCCTCGAAGGTCTTGCCCAAGTTGTTGCGCTGCAACAGCTCCTGCCGGCGCCGGTTCGCGAGCTCGGCCAGCTTGTCGAGCCCGCGGCGGCTGCTCGATCCCCGGCGCAGGTACTCCTGCAGCGCCCGCCGCGGCGACATCCCGGCCATCACGTCCTGGCCGATCTCGTCGAGCGCGTCGCGCAGATCCACCGGCGGCGCCAGCGGATCCGGCCCGCCCGTGTACCTCCGGTACCGCGCGAGGTGCCGGTTGCGGCGGCCCGCGTGGTCGCCGGACCTCCTAGCCATAGACCGTCTGGCCCTCGTCGTCGGACTCCTTACCGATGCGGCGCGTGAGATACAGCCCCTCCAACGCGAACTCGGCCGCGGCGGCCCGCTCGCCCGGCGACTCCGCCTCCAGCCGCCGGTACACCTCGGCCAATACCGGTACCTCGGGCAGCGCGTCCAGCAGCTCGGCCGCCGTCACGTCGTCGCCCGTGGTCACCGGACCGCCCGCCTCGATCGCCTCCACCAGCGGCGTGAGGTCCACGCCCAGCAGATACTCGCCGATGGTGGCCGCGGTCGCGCGCCGCAGCAGGTGCACCAGCGTCGCGAGCTCGCGCCCCTCCTCGCCGGCCTCGAACTCGACCTTGCCGCGCAGCACGTCCGGCACCGTCGCCAGGTCGATGACGCGGGCCACCGGCAGCTCCTCGCCCCCGACGGCGGCGCGGTGCAGCGCGCCGGCCGCCACCGTCTCCTGCGCCGCGATGGCGAACCTCGCCGAGACGCCGGACCGCTGATCGACGGCGGGCGATTCGCGCAGCTCGCGGGTGAACCGGGCCAGCACCTCCGTGAGGTACAGCGGTACCGAGGCCACCACATCGGCCTCCTGCTCGATCACAGCGACCTCGTCCTCGAGGTCCAGCGGGTAGTGCGTGCGGATCTCGGCGCCGAAGCGGTCCTTGAGCGGCGTGATGATACGGCCGCGGTTCGTGTAGTCCTCGGGATTCGCCGACGCCAGCAGCAGCACGTCCAGCGGCAGGCGCAGCGTGTACCCGCGCACCTGGATGTCGCGCTCCTCCATCACGTTGAGCATCGCCACCTGGATGCGCTCGGCCAGGTCCGGCAACTCGTTGACGGCGACGATGCCGCGGTGCGCCCGCGGGATGAGGCCGAAGTGGATGGTCTCCGGATCGCCGAGGCTGCGGCCCTGCGCCACCTTCACCGGGTCGACATCGCCCACCAGATCGCCCACGGAGGTGTCCGGCGTGGCCAGCTTCTCCGAGTACCGTTCGTCCCGGTGACGCCACGCGACGGGCAGCTCGTCGCCGAGCTCGGCCGCGCGGCGGATCGAGGCCGGGGTGATCGGGTGGTACGGGTGCTCGCCGAGCTCGGCACCGTCGACGACGGGGGTCCACTCGTCGAGCAGCCCGACGATGGTGCGGATCAGCCGGGTCTTGCCCTGCCCGCGCTCGCCGAGCAGCACCACGTCGTGGCCGGCCAGGAGCGCCCGCTCGAGCTGCGGGATGACGGTGTCGTCGAAGCCCTGGATTCCGTCCCACGGATCGGTGTCCGCGCGGAGCGCCGTGAGCAGGTTGTTGCGGAGCTCGTCCTTGATCCCGCGGTAGACGTGGCCGGAGGCCTTCAGTTCTCCCAGCGTGCGGGGCAGGTCGGCGGGCGAATCGGTGAGTGCATCGGAGCGTGCGAAAGTCACGCCGTCCACGCTACGCCGATCCCCGCTGCGCGCCCTACGGACTACGCCCGCAGCGAAACCGGAAATACGCCCGGCACCCCCTCGCTTCCCCTGTCCGACGGTGACCGCCGTCGCGCGCCGGCTTCCTCGCGCGCCGCCTACTTCTTCGTGGTCCCCGGGATCACGCCGGCATCGATCACGGCCTTCGTGAGCGGCCGGATCCGGTCCAGCAGCTCGGAGCTGCCGTCGCCGAACGCGGGCGCGCTGATGGCGTCGGTCCCAGCCTCGATGTCGAGGTAAACGCTCATGCCCTCCGCCGTCAGGCGGTGCTCCTCCGGCTCACCCTCGACGAGTCCGCGCTCGGCCAGGCGCGCGACCGCGGCGCCCCAGGCGTCCTCGCTCCACCCGCGCGTGATGCGGAAGAACCTGCGGCCCATGACCCGGCGGCGCACCGTCGGGTCCGGGAGGTCCGCCTCGTGCAGGACTCCCGCCTCGAGGCCCGTGAGGCCGTGGCGGATCAGCTCCGACAGGTGGTTGTCGCCGCGCCACTCGCGCAGGACGCTGAGGTGACGCCAGAGCGCGAGCGCGGGCGGGTCCGGCACCGGCGACGACGCCCAGGCCGCGGCGAGGGTGCGGCCCGCGAGCGGGAGATCATCGACGAGGCGGCCGAAGCCCGCGGCGATGTGCTCGATCTCCGCGGGGTCGATGCCGGCGAGGATGGTGGCGTACTGCTCGGCGAGCATCGCGTAGCGCCGGTCGTCGATCTCCGCGAGGCCCGCGGCCACCGCCTCCGACCAGCCCTTCTCGATGACGGCGGGCGAGAAGTTGTAGAACGCGGCGGCGACCACGGAGGCGTGAGCCTCGCCGATCGGGGCGGCGCGGGCGCCCACGTAGAAGGCGTGCTGGTCGACCCCGGCATCGCGGCACGCGTCCCGGATCCCCGGGTTGAAGTAGGCGACGACGTGGAAGGGTTCGACGGTCTCGTAGGCGCGGCGGGCGAGGGCGACGGCGGTGTCGGTCATGGCGCCCACGCTACTTGTAGAAGCCCTCGCGCAGGTTGATCCCGTGCTCGACCCACGCCTTGAGCGCGGCCAGCATGCCGGTCCAGCCCATGCAGTTGCCGAACGCGCCCCTGGCGCCGGCGTCGGTGGCCGTCCACGCCGACTCGGTGATCGTGACGAGCGTGCGGGTGTCGTCGTCGATCGGGTCGAACTCGAACGTCGTGGTGGTGTGCCCGTCACCCGCGACGGCGTTCTCCGCCTCCCAACGGATCACGATCCGCCGGTGCGGGACGGCCTCGATCACCTGCACCGGGAACGCGCCTGGGAAGTCGGCGAAGTCCCAGGTGACCTCGGTGTTCGGTTCGAGGCGGCCGCGGGCGCCGCCGGTGGTGAAGTACTCGGACAGCTGCGCGGGGTCGGCGACGGCCTCGTAGACCTGGGCCGTGGGTCGCGCCACGTATCCGGTGACGGTGAAGGAGAGCTGGTTGAGTTCGGACATGTGATAAAAATACAACATGTCTGGGATCGAGGGCAAGAGCAGCGCCGGCTCGAGCGCGGGGCCGGCGGGGTCGCGGGACGCGGTAGGACCGGGCACGCCCGCCGACGACGTCGATGACCTCGTGTTCAAGGCGCTCGGGAACGCCACGCGCCGGCGGATGCTGGATGTACTCAAGGAGGCGCCGCGCACCACCGGCGAGCTGTGCGCCCAGTTCCCCGACCTCGACCGGACCACGGTGCTGCAGCATCTGCGCGTGCTCGAGCGCGCTGAGCTGGTGATCGGACGGAAGGTGGGCCGCGAGCGGCACCTCACGCTGGCGCCGGTCCCGATCAAGCGCATCCACGACCGCTGGATCGGCGACTACACCCGCGCCGCAGTGTCCTTGCTCGACGACCTCACCCGCGACTGATCGCCTGCGCGAAAACTGAAGCAGGCCACGACCTACATCAAGGCGCGCAACGTCCGGATCGCCGCGCTGAGGATTCCCACCCTCGAGTGACGTCCGAGCCTCAAGGAGCGGACCCTCGACCGTCTCCACCACAACCGGATGCTCCTCGGATTCCGCCCACCCCGGACACGCTGCCCACAGCGGACAGATTCCGACGGGCGGGCGGGAGTTGTGTTACGTCGCGCGGGAGTTGTTCACCCGCCTCGCTGCGGAGCCCCTGCGGGCGCACCCGCCCTGCCTGCGGAGTCCCCTGCCCTCCGCAGGTGGGCGGCCTAATCGAAGACGTCGGGCGAGGAGGCCACGGTCTGCTCCCACAGCGGGCGGAACTGGAACCAGCCGGCGAGGTCGCTGCCCACCTGCGAATGCGTCAACCGCGCTGTGGCGGGATCGATCTCCTGCGGCTCCCCGGCCGCCATGGCGAGTAACTGCGCCTGGCAGGACCGCTCCATCGTCACGAACCACCAGGCGGCGGACGACACCGACCCGCCCACCGTGATGAGCCCGTGGTTCTTCAGGATCGCGGCCTTGTGATCGCCGATCGCCGCCGCGACCCGCTTGCCCTCGACGGTCTCGTTGACCACGCCGGCGTAGTCGTCGTAGATGCCGTGGTCCTCGTAGAACGCGCAGGCGTCCTGCGTGAGCGGGGCCAGCGGGATGCCCAGCGACGAGAAGGACTTCCCGTGCACCGAGTGGGCGTGCGCGGCGGCCACCGCATCGGGCCGGGCCTCGTGCACCTGCGCGTGGATCACGAATGCCGCCCGGTTCACCGGGCGCCGCCCGTGCACGACGACCCCGTTGTGGTCCACGCTGATCAGGTCGGAGACGCGGATCTGGTTGAAGCTCCGTTCGCCACGCGCGGATCAGTGGAAGAAGTGCCGCGTCCCGGTGAAGTACATCGTGACGCCGGCCTCGGCGGCGGCCTCGACGACCTCCTTGTCGCGGATGGACCCGCCCGGCTGGACGATCGCCTTCACGCCGGCGTCGATCAGGATCTGCGGGCCGTCGGGGAACGGGAAGAACGCATCGGACGCGGCCACGGAGCCAAGCACCCGATCGCCGGCGCGGCGCACCGCGAGCTGCGCCGAGTCCACCCGGTTCACCTGCCCCATGCCCACGCCCACCGAGGCGCCGCGCGACGCCAGCAGGATCGCGTTCGACTTCACGGCCCGGCAGGCCCGCCAAGCGAACTCGAGGTCGGCCAGCGTCGCCTCGTCTGCCGGCTCGCCGGTGGCCAGCGTCCATTCGGCCGCGTCGTCGCCGGCGGCATCGATCGCGTCCGAGTCCTGCACCAGCAGCCCGCCGGTGATCTGCTTGATCTCGGTGCCCAGCACGGGCGGCTCGGCCAGCAGCACGCGGATGTTCTTCTTGCGCTGCAGGACGGCGAGCGCACCGTCGGCGTACCCGGGCGCGATGATGACCTCGGTGAAGATCTCCGACACCTGCTCGGCCATCTCCAGGCTGACCTCGCGGTTCGCGGCGATCACGCCGCCGTACGCGGACACCGGGTCGCACGCGTGGGCCTTGCGGTGCGCCTGCGCGACGTCCTTGCCGATCGCGATGCCGCACGGGTTGGCGTGTTTGATGATCGCGACGGCCGGCTCGTTGAAGTCGTACGCTGCGCGCCAGGCGGCGTCGCCGTCGGTGTAGTTGTTGTAGCTCATTTCCTTGCCGTGCAGCTGCTGCGCCTGCGCCAGCCCGGACTTCGCGCCACCCACGTACAGGGCCGCGCCCTGGTGCGGGTTCTCGCCGTAGCGGAGCACCGTCTCGCGGGTCCAGGTGCCGCCCATCCACGACGGGAACTTCTGATCCGCCTCGGGAGCGACGACCGATGTCATGTACGAGGCGACGGCCACGTCGTAGTCGGCGGTGTGCCGGAAGGCCTTCGCGGCGAACGCCTTGCGCTGCTCCAGGGAGAAGCCGATCCGCGCCGAATCGATCACGGAACCGTAGTCCGCGGGCGAGACCACCACGGCCACCGACGGGTGGTTCTTCGCCGCGGCCCGCACCATCGACGGTCCGCCGATGTCGATCTGCTCGATGCACTCGTCCTCCGATGCCCCGGAGGCGACGGTGTCGGTGAACGGGTAGAGGTTCACCACCACCAGCTCGAACTTCTTCACGTCCAGCTCGCGCAGCTGCTCGAGGTGCTCCGGCAGGCGAGTGTCGGCGAGGATGCCGGCGTGGATCTTCGGGTGCAGGGTCTTGACCCGGCCGTCGAGGCACTCGGGGAAACCCGTCACGTCCTCGACACGCGTCACGGCGACGCCGGCGTCGGCGATGGTGCGCGCCGTCGACCCCGTCGAGACGATCTCCACGCCGTTCTGCGCCAGGCCCGTGGCCAGCTCCACCAGGCCCGACTTGTCGTACACGCTGATCAGCGCGCGCTTGATCGGGATGTTGTTGCTCATGAAATGGTGGCCTTTCGTCCATCCGTGCGGTAGCCCCCGAGGGCGACCGCGGCGACGACCTCTGTCAGAAGCCGGCGCTCAACGACCTTGATCCGTTCGTGCAGAGTCTCCTCGGTGTCCCCGGGCTCCACCGCGACCGCCTCCTGCGCGAGGATCGGCCCGGTGTCGAGGCCCGCATCGACCAGGTGAACCGTGGAGCCGGTGAGCTTGACTCCGTGTTCGAGGGCCGCCGGCACGGCGTGCGCGCCGGGGAACGCGGGCAGCAGTGCGGGGTGCGCGTTGATCACGCGGCCGCCGAACGCGCCGAGGAACTCTGTCCCGAGGATCTTCATGAAGCCGGCCGCCACCACCAGGTCGGGGTTCAGCTCGGCCACCGCCGCCGTCAGCCCGGCGTCCCACGCGGCCCGGTCGGCGTACGCCTGCACCGGAACCTCCGCGCTGGGCACGCCGGCTCCCGCGGCCACCTCCACGGCGCGGCACGAACGGTCCGTCACGACGCCGACGACCGACCCCGGGTAGTCGGGGGCGGAGGCCGCGGCGAGCAGGGCCTCGAGCAGCGAACCGGTGCCGGAGGCCAGCACGACGATCCGCGCGGGCGCGCACGGCTGCACGACCGTGTGACTGGGCGTGGTCAGGATGCTCTCCATCGCAGAGGGACGATTCCCGTTCAGACTAATCGTCCCATCCGATCCGGATCATCGGGCCTACGAATCGTTCGATCCGGCCTCCTGCCCGAAGGTGTAACTGTCGAGTTCCTCGATGTCTGCTATCGCCCGCTCGCGCTTCGACGCCGCAGGTCCGGCGGCCTGCCGCGGCACCGCCCGGGCAGCCGGACGCGGCACCGGCCGCACCTCCTGCGTCGGCTCGTCGGCAAGCGCGTCGAAGTCGCCCGTGTCCGCGGCGTCCTCCTCGGCCGCGTCCACCGCAGCGGGCTCATCCGCATCGCTCGGGGCCGCGTCGTCCGGACGGTCGACGGGGTCGAGCTCCACGGTGACCCCGTCGTCGATCGCGTCGGCCTCGTCGGCGTACGTGGTGTAGCCCGACGGTGCCTCCTCCTCCGCCCGGCGCGCGGCGCGAACGGCCCGCGACTCCCCCGCCTGCTGCAGGACCAGCGCGGCGAGCACGCCCACGAGTCCCACCCAGCCGAGGGTGAAGCCGAACAGCTCCAGCAGGTCGGCGCCGGCGTATCCGAAGCCGCCGAGTTCGCCACCGGCGAGGAAGGCGGCGGCCGTGAAACCGGCGGCCGTCAGGAACGCGGTGACCGCGACCGAGGTCACCGTCGGCCCGAGATCGAGCGAGCGGGAGGCGCACCGTCGGCCCACCCGGACGGCCACGAAGGCCGGGACCGCGAGCAGCGGGAGCAGGTACCAGGGCGACGGGCCCTGCGGCAGCACAGCGAGGATCGGCACGCCGGGCGCGCGGCCCGGAACCGAGGAGAACAGGCTCACCGCGATCGGCCCCAGGTCCACGCCCGCGCCCGTGGGCAGCGCCGCGGCGCCGATCACCACGTTCGGCAGGTACAGCAGCGAGAGCACGACCAGCGAGATCATGCCCACCGCGTCGTTGCCCGCGCGGACCAGCTCGAAGAGGGTCTCCCAGCGGATCACCAGGCGCACCACGACGATGGCCAGGCCCATCGCGGCGAACGTCAGCAGCGCGCGGCCGGCGAGCCGGGCGCAGTCGTCGACCCAGGCGGGGATGCGGAGGAGGTGGGCGGCGTCGCGCCAGTACTCGGGCGCCAGGCCGAGCAGCGCGCCGCCGAGGTGCACGGCGATCGTGCACACGAACGCGGTGAGCGGCGGCGGGATGCCGATCGTGTACCGCCCGGCGGCGTCGTTGACCACGGCCAGCGCGATGGCGGTGAAGAGTGCGGGCCCGCCGACCGCGCAGAGCAGCAGCGTGCGGAGTTCGAACAGCGGGCGGCCCTCGCCGCCGGCGCGACGCGCGACCTTGGCGACGCCCGCGACCAACGCGATCGTGGGGACCAGCGGCAGCACGCCCAGCGTGATATCGCTGACGGTGACCGGCACCTGATGCACGGCCAGCCACATCCCGGCGAGGGTGGGGACGATCGCCCCCAGACTCGTCGAGGAGGTGAACAGGACGAACGCTCCCACGACGAGCGCCACCGCGAGAGTCACGAGCGAGGGCCAGAAGGCCATCGCGAACAGCGGCCGGGTCTCCGTGGAGTCCCGGCCCGCGGCACGCACTGAATCAATCATCGAATCCACTGTGGCATTGCAGCGGCCGATGATGCCTCAGGCGCGCCGCAGGCGGCGGTACTACTGGCCCTGCGACTTGTTCTCGTCGTCAGCCGAGTGCGAGCCGTGCTGCGGGTTGGCCGGCGTCGCGGGGGTGCCGAACGCCTGGGTGCTGGGCGTCTGGTTGAACGCGGTGGTCACCTCGTCCTTGGACAGCGAGGCGCCCGGGTTCGACGGTGCGCCGCCCGGCGCCGGGAAGCCGGTTGTCGCCGGCGCGGCGGGGGTGGACGGCGTGCTCGGGGCCTGGTAGCCCGACGCCGCCGGCGCCTCGTAGCCCGACGAGGCCGGCGCCTGGTAGCCGCTGCCGTAGGTGGGCCACTGCGCCTGGCCCGCCGACGGTGCGGCGGGGGCCGACGGGGTCGACGGGGTCGACGGAGCGCCGGGAGTAGCGGGAGTGGCCGGCACCGACGGCGACGACACCGCCTGCTCCTGACCGGGCACCTGCGCGATCTCGGTGGCGCCCGCAGCGGCCGCGCCGGCCGTCGCCGCACCCGCGGTGGCAGCGGTGGCCGCACTGGCATCGGTCGAAGCGGCATCGGCCGCGGCTTCCGCAGCCGGGTTCTTGATGACGCCCGAGTCCACCAGCACCAGCACGACGGCCGCGGCGGCGGTCAGCAGCGCGAACACCAGCGCGATCCAGAATCCGACGGCGAGCAACTCCCAGGAGAACGACCCGAAGAGGATCGCGAAGAAACCGGCCACTGCCAGCGCCGCAGCGGGAGTGCGCCCGGTGTTGTTCCTGGAGATCAGGCTCAGGCCGGCGGCGATACCCGCCGCCAGCGCGAGCGTGAGCGCCAGCAGCGCCTGGTGATCGAAGCCGCTGGCACCGACCTTCTCCCCGGACAGCGGGTTGGTGGCCTCGGCGAAGTTGAGGAAGCCCAGGAGGAACGTGATCACACCCAGCGCGGCGGTGGCGATGGAGAGGATCAGCGCCAGGTCCAGCGGCTTCGAAGGAGTAGCGGGCGCCTGCGGGTAGCCGCCGTACTGCTGGCCGTAGCCCTGCTGCGGGTAGCCCTGGCCGTAGCCCTGCTGGGCGGGCTGACCGTAGCCCTGCTGCCCGTAATCGGGCTGCTGGCCGTAGCCCTGTTGCGCGGGCTGCCCGTACCCTTGCTGGGCCGGCTGACCGTAGCCCTGCTGCGCCGGCTGACCGTAGCCCTGCTGGGCGGGCTGGCCGTAGCCCTGCGAGTAGTCCGGCTGCGGCTGGCCGTAACCCTGGCCCTGCTGATGCTGGCCGTAGCCCCCTGGCCCGGCTGCTGGCCGTAGCCACCACCTGAGTAAGTCATGTTCTTCTCCCCGAAAGGTCGACTCGGCCCTGTTGGGCCTGTACGCCACCACCCTATACACGACGACCGACTCGTTTCCGGTTCACCTCATGCGGAGTGCTGGCCGGCGTCGCCCCCGGGGGTGGGGAGGCGCACCGTCGGACCGGGGAACGGGACGGCCCCGCCTCCCTGCGGGAAGGCGGGGCCGTGGACCGAGTGATGGTGCTTCTACAGCGACTGCAGGATCTCGCGGGCGAGCGCGGCGGTCTCGGACGGGGTCTTGCCCACCTTGACGCCGGCGGCCTCGAGGGCCTCCTTCTTCGCGGCGGCCGTGCCCGACGAGCCGGAGACGATGGCGCCGGCGTGGCCCATGGTCTTGCCCTCGGGAGCGGTGAAGCCGGCCACGTAGCCCACGACGGGCTTGGTGACGTTCTCCTTGATGTAGGCCGCAGCGCGCTCCTCGGCGTCGCCGCCGATCTCGCCGATCATGACGATGAGCTTGGTGTTCGGGTCCTTCTCGAACGCCTCGATGGCGTCGATGTGGGTGGTGCCGATCACCGGGTCGCCGCCGATGCCGATGGCGGTGGAGAAGCCGAAATCGCGCAGCTCGTACATCATCTGGTAGGTCAGCGTGCCCGACTTCGACACGAGGCCGACGGGGCCGGTGCCGGTGATGTTGGCCGGGGTGATGCCGACGAGGGCCTCGCCCGGGGTGATGATGCCGGGGCAGTTCGGGCCGATGATGCGGGTCTTGTTGCCCTTCTCCACGTTGTAGGCCCAGGCGTACGCCGAGTCCTGCACGGGAATGCCCTCGGTGATGACCACCAGGAGCGGGATCTCGGCGTCGATGGCCTCGACGATGGCGTCCTTGGAGAACGCCGGCGGAACGAAGGCGATCGACGTGTCGGCGCCGGTCTTCTCCATCGCCTCGGCGACGGAACCGAAGACGGGGAGCTCGACCTCGTTGCCGTCGGAGTCGACGTGCTTGACGGTGGTGCCCGCCTTGCGCGCGTTGACGCCGCCGACGACGTTGGTGCCCGCCTTGAGCATCAGCGCGGTGTGCTTGGTGCCCTCGCCGCCGGTGATGCCCTGGACGATGACCTTGTTGTCCTTGGTCAGGAAGATAGCCATTTTTCTGTTGTCTCCCTTACTTGTTCGCCAGCTCGGCGGCCTTGTCGGCGCCTTCGTCCATGGTCTGCGCGAGCGTCACCAGCGGGTGGTTCGCCGCGGCCAGAATCGCCCGGCCCTCCTCGACCTTGTTGCCGTCGAGGCGCACGACGAGCGGCTTGGAGGCCGCGTCGCCCAGGGTCTCAAGGGCGCCGACGATGCCGTTGGCCACCGCGTCGCACGCGGTGATGCCGCCGAAGACGTTGACGAACACGCTCTTGACCTGCTCGTCGCCGAGGATGACGTCGAGGCCGGCGGCCATGACCTCGGCCGAGGCGCCGCCGCCGATGTCGAGGAAGTTGGCGGGCTTGACGCCGCCGTGGTTCTCGCCGGCGTAGGCGACCACGTCCAGGGTCGACATGACCAGGCCCGCACCGTTACCGATGACGCCGACCTGTCCGTCGAGCTTGACGTAGTTGAGGTCGTTCTCCTTGGCCTTGAGCTCCAGAGGATCGGTGGAGCCGGCGTCGGCGAAGGCCTCGTGATCGGGGTGGCGGAAGTCGGCGTTCTCGTCGAGCGAGACCTTGCCGTCGAGCGCGAGGATCTGGTCGTCCGGGGTGCGGACGAGCGGGTTGACCTCGACCAGGGTGGCGTCCTCGGCGACGAAGACCTCCCACAGCTTCTGGATGGTCACGGCCGCGGCGTCGAGCACCTCGGCGGGCAGCTTGCCGGCCTCGGCGATCGCGCGGGCGGTGGCGAGGTCGACGCCCTTGGTCGCGTCCACGGCGATCTTCGCCAGTGCGTCCGGGTTCTCCTCGGCGGTGACCTCGATCTCCACGCCGCCCTCGACCGAGCACATGGCCAGGTAGGTGCGGTTGGCGCGGTCGAGCAGGAAGGAGATGTAGTACTCCTCGGCGATGTCGCTCGCCTCGGCCACCAGCAGCTTCTTGACGACGTGGCCCTTGATGTCCAGGCCCAGGATCGCCTCGGCGTTGGCCTGCGCCGCATCGGCGTCGGCGGAGTACTTCACGCCGCCGGCCTTGCCGCGGCCACCCACCTTGACCTGCGCCTTGACCATCACCGGCTTGCCGATTTCCTCGGCGATCGCACGGGCGCCGGCAACAGTGTCCGTCACGCGGCCGGCCGAGGTAGGCACGCCGTGCTTGACGAACAGTTCCTTCGCTTGGTATTCGAAGAGATCCATCAGCTCACCATCTGTCTGGTTACTCGGTCCACCCGCATTCTTCACGGGTCCGCCGTCGACTCTATGCCTCCCCTGATTCGCCGGGGCGGCGACCCTTGACTAATGACGTATCTCACTTGACCTGCGGTTATCGACGCATCCAACCTACCCGCCAGTAAGTTTCGATCCGACCTGCGCATCGGCCGGTTATGCCCGGTTTCAGGGGACTGCAAGCGTAGGTTAAGCGCCGCCGACGATGGTTATCGCAGTCGAAGTGAAGGAGAACCACACCTCATGAAGTCTTCCCGCCCCGCCCTCATCGCGGCCTCGGCCGCGGTCGCCCTCACCGTCGCCCTCACGGGCTGCGCCGACAAGGGCTCCTCGTCGAACGGCTCCGGGACCACCGCCACCGCGAACGCCTCGGCCAGCGACGCGCCGGCGCTGCTCAAGTCCGCCGCCGAGGCCGCCAAGAACGTCACGAGCGTCCACTTCGTGATGGCCGTGACCGGCAAGGTGCCCAACATGCCGGTCTCGGGCGTCGACGGTGACCTCCAGATCAAGCCGAGCACGCAGGCCACCGGTACCGCCACCATCGACATCGGCGGCAAGTCCGAGGGCAAGTTCACCTACATCGACGGCAAGATGTACGCCGCGCTGATGGGCGACAAGTACGTCGACTACGGCGATGGCGCCTCGATCTACGACGTCTCCGCCCTCTTCGACGAGACCAGGGGCATCCCGAACATCCTCGCCAAGGTCACCGGCGCGAAGGCCGAGGGCAGCGAGACGATCGACGGCCAGGAGACCACCAAGATCACCGGCACGGTGCCGGCCACCGAGATCGCCGCGATCTCCGGCTCGCGCGTCGCCCCCGAGAAGAGCGTGCCGGTCCCCGTCACCGCGTGGGTCCAGTCCTCTGGCGACAAGCAGCTCGTGCGCCTGCAGGTCAAGCCCGCCGAGGACGGCACCATCACCCTCACGTTCTCCAAGTGGGGCGAGAAGGTCACCGTCACCAAGCCGTCCGTCGAGCCCGCTCCGACCGGCGCCGCCCCGAGCGACGTCCAGGACTCCCCGCGCTGACCCACCACTCCCCGTCACCCTGCATCACTCCGCACGAAAGGCACCACCATGAAGACGTTCACCAAGAAGGCGTTCGTCGCCGCAGTCGCCACCGCGTCCGTTGCGGGCGGCATCCAGGTCGCCGCGGCCCCCGCCGCGAACGCCGCCACCTACTTCGGGGCCATCGCCGTCGCCTCGAACGGCGCGACCGGCCGCTCCTGGGACTACCCGTCCGCCGCCTCGGCCCGCTCGGCCGCACTCAACTCCTGCGGCTACGGCAGTTGCAAGGTGCTCGCCTCGTTCGCCAACGGCTGCGGCGCCGTCGCCGAGAACCGCACCCGGTTCCGCGGCTACGCGGCGCGGTCGCTCGGCGCCGCCCAGAACGGCGCCCTCACCCTGCCCGGGTCGTACATCAAGACCTGGGTCTGCACGTCCGGTCATCTCTGACCCGGGACCGGAACGCTAGGGGCGGTACCGTTTCGAAGACGGTGCCGCCCCTCCGTCCTTCACCTGCAGCGCAGCGCCGTTCAGGCTGCCCCGCGCAGGATCAGGTAGGCGGCCGACGTCACCTGGCGGACCTTCTCGACTTGGACATCGGTGAACACCGATGTGTAGCGTCCGACCGCGATCGAGCACGTCGCACGCCGCGTCTCGGAGAATGTGCTGTCACTGTACGTTCGGCACTGTGCGCCGGGGAGACCGTCGATCGCGAACGGTTCGGGCTTGTCCTTGCCCTGCATCCACGCGACGTCAGCCTCGACCAACCGCTGGGCACCATCACCGTCCCGCGCGGAACACCGTGTTCCGGCCGACTCCCGCGAGGTCCATACCGACCTCCTCGAACAGCTTCGCCGTTTCCACTGGGCTGGAGTCCCAGTGCAGGGCAGCGCGACGACCGCGAAAACCGTAGTCAGACTCGAACTTCCCTGCTTCGATCGGCTCTGGCGCCACCGTGTAACTGACGATCGCCTCCTTGTCTGCGGGCAGTCCTGCGAGTTCGGCACGCCCGGCTGACGTGAACCCTGCGAGAAGCCGGGCCTGCGCGTCCATCGCTCGCGGGACCATCCCCCGCGCCCTTGCCTCGTCGTCCGCCCACGGCACGGCGATCACCACGAGCGGCCCGATCGCCATGTACGCAGTGAAGACGGTGTAATCCTGGTACTGCTTCGGACCCGCCTTTCGGACCGCCCACTCCGTACGGCCGTCGACCACCTCCGATCCGCCGCCCTTGCTGCGGAAGTCGTCGACGACGCCACTCGCGGCACCGTCGTCAGTCATCCGCAGGACGATCATGGTGATACCGGAATCGACCTTCTCCGCCGAGGTATTCCGGCCGGAGACGAACCCGTACAGCAGCCCGCGCTGCCCGATCCGCTCCGCATCGGCGTCCTCGAGGGTGTTCTTGAGATTGCCCGACTGCACCACCGCCCGGACCGACAGCATCCCCGGCCGTGTGAAGGACGGATCGAGATCCGTCGGCAGGACCATCCTGTCGGCCAATTCATTGGCGGCCAAGACCTTCTGCTGTGTGTTGGACGTCTCGGGAGTGCGCGGCTCGGTGGGGAGCCCACCCGTGTTCAGCCTTATCTCCAGGGCCTCCGGATCGGGCGTCGCGGTTCCCGAAACGACCGTGCTGCACCCCGTGACCAGGGTCCCGGCCACCACGAACGCCGCGAGACGGAACGGTGATCTGCGCATCGGATTCCTCTCGTGCTCAGGGACTTCGGGTCAATAGCACCCACTGCGCGGTGGCGAGCTGCTGGGCGTCGGTCAGGTCGCGGCTGCCGACCTGCGCGTAGTACCGGCCCACGTGCATCCGGCAGACGAAGTCCGTCCCGCCCGCGCTCCGTCGGCAAGCGATCTTCCCGTCCAAGCCCGGCGGGGCGGCGCCGGGCGGTTGTTTCGAGGTCTGCTCGAGCCGCTCGAACAGGCGTGTCGCGGCAGCGACGTCCCGCGCGCGCATCACCTTCCCGTAGTTCCAGCCCATCAGGTCGACCCCTGCCTCCCGCAGGTGCGGAACGATCGGGTTGTCGGCCAGCCGCCGTTCGTACATCGGCGGGGTCAGCGCTGCGATGAAACGACGGTCCTCGTCGGACTCGGCGGCCATTCCGACCGCTCGCGACAGGATGCCGTCTCGGTCCAGCGGCAGCCGCGGAACGTCAGCGCCGGCGGTGGGCCGATACTGCTTCGCCGCCGGTATCTGCACGGCGAGTATCCGATCCGCGAGGGAGGTCGACTCCTGCAGCGACCGGCCCTTCGCGTGGACGTGCACCAGGAGCGCACCCACCGGCACGAAGGCGTCGACCTCGCCCGGTACGTGCTCCGCCGCTGCGGCGTCCGACGCCGACGGCAACGTCACCTTCGGCTTGGTGGAGAACGCGGACTCGAAGAGCTTCATCTCCTTACTGACGGCTTCGGCATCCGTGTAGCGGTACAGGCCGATGCGCACCTCCTTCGTCGCGTTCTCCGCGAGGTCCGCCCGTCCGACGCTCACGCCGACCTTCGTCCCAGAGATGAGCCTCACACCGTCGTGGAGACTCTGCGATTCGTACCCGTTCAACGTCGGTGCCCCGTCGACGTCCTTCACCGCACGGGTGAGGGACGGGTCGACGTCCGAAGGCAGCACGACGGCCTCGACCATCCGGTTCCCCTCCGCCGCCCAGCCGAAGTCGCCGTCTCCCTGCTTCGGCACATAGGGCTCTACGGAGTAGTCCCCGACATCGATCCCAGCCGGCAAGGGGCGGCCGACGACCGCGCAACGCTCGAAGCGGCGGTCGGGACGCCGGGCACCGTCGTCGAACAACCCGCGAGCACAGCGCACGACCCGACCAGCACCGCCCCGACGGCGCGCGGCCGCCTCACAGTGCCCACACCCCGATCAGCGACCGGTCATCGTCGAAGGTCTCGCGAGAGAAGTCGACCGCGTTGGCGAACTCGACGAGCGAGGGCACCGTCGGCAGGAGTAGTCCGCGCAGCAGATCGCCGACCCCACCCTGCCCCGCTCCCAACGGATCTCCCACACCGTCGGAGCCCAGCAGCAGGACCTCACCGGGCCTGAGCACCTCCGTGGAAGGCACGATCTCGGCGGGCAGGCGAGGCAGGGCCGCGACGGCCGAGGACGCAATCCCTCCTGCACCGATGGCCTTGCCGCCGAGCAGCGGCGTGAATGTGCCGTCGCGCAATACCCATGCGCTGGAGTCGCCCACGCCCACCGCTTCGACGTACAGCACGCCGTCCGGGTCCGGATCGATCACGGCGGCCACCAGCGTGGTAGCGAAGTCGCGTTCGACGGCGGCGGCATCCAAATCCTCGCCGAGGACGGACCGGCCTCGTTCGGCCATCTGCCAGTTGACCGCCCGGATCATCTCTTGCCATGCGACGGGCGCACCGATCTCCGCGGCCTCCGCGAGCAGCCACTGGACCGCGACGGTCGTGGCCGTGTTCGCGCCGATGTGCGAATGGACGGCCGCGGAGACCCCGTCGGCGACCACCGCCACGATCCTCCCCGACGGTGCCGCATGGACGGCGACGTCGTCCTGCCGCGGCGCACCGTCGTACCTGTGTAGGTGACCGCGCATCGACACCGCACGCACCGCTGCCGACCGCGTGCTCCACCCGTCGAGGACGGTATCGGGACGGAACGGCACCGACCGATAGCGCGCGACCGTGGGCCGCGGTTCGACGCGCGGGCCCGGATCGCCCACGCTGATCGGCATGATGGTGACGGTGCCGCGCACCGGAGTGAGCGGCGCCGCAATCGGTTCCGTGCGCGCGTCCTGCTGGTCCTCTTCCCAGCCCGGCTCCGCGACATGCACGTCGAGCCAGTGCCGAGCCCCTCCTGTCGGCGCTCACGGCTACACGTAATCCACGGCCAGGCTGAATCCTTCGGGGCGTTCCAACTGCAGTTCTCCGGCCCCACCGGCCAGCGCGTTCCCCGACGCGATCACCGACTGCGTCAGCTGGGTCATGAATTCGCTGATCGCCACGCCGGTGTCCACCCCCTGCGAACGGATGAACGCGTACTCCGAAGCGGTGGCGACCTCCATGATCGTGGCCGCATCCGCATCCCCGATGCCGAAGGCGAGAACGTTAGGGGCCGCGGGCTGCGCGAGCATGTAGGTGCGCGCCGCGCGCCAGTCCTCGTGACGGTTGGGAACTCCGTCGGTCAGGAAGAAGACCGCCGGACGGTGGACCTGGTACCCCTCTGCCTTGAGGCGCGGGACATCAATGGAGATCCGGTAGCCGATCTGGTCGAACGCCGCCTGGTAGGAGGTCAGGCCGCGGGCCTGAAACACCGGCATCTGCGGAAGAGTACGCAGGTCGGCGGGCTCCAGGTACGTCACCGCGTCGTCGGCGAAACCGATCACCGAGAAGCGGATCTTGGCCGCGGCGAACGACTCCACCTGCATCGCGTCCTGCAGCGACACCAGGCCGTCGTTCAGTTCGTGGATGTGCGCCGCCATCGAGCCGGATTCGTCCGCGACGAAGTACATCGGCAGCAACGTGCCCCTTGGTTCCATCAGTGCATTCCTCCCGTCACCGGCCGGCCGCCCCTCCGCGATCCGACCGCGATGCTCCCAACAATCGCATAACGTATTGTGCACGATCGAAGGGTTGCCGGCCGGCCGTCGGGGGAAACGGAGCGGATCGTTGGGGGACATCGAGAACGCGGAAGACACGTCGCCGCCCGTCTTGGAACGGGCACGTCTCGGCACGCTGACCAGGATCTCCGCAGGTGGACAGGGCGTCACCTACGACGCTCCCGGGGTGCAGCTGGGGTTCGCCCCCAGGGCCGTCTACAAGGAGTACCGGCCCGAGGTCCTCGCCTCGGTGGACGCCGACGCGCTCCGCGCCCTGCCGCGGTTCCTCGCGCAACAGCCGGGTGCCACTGCCCTGCGCCTAGTGACGGCCAGCGCCTGGCCGTGCGCCACGGTGTCCGACGGTGCCCGCACCGTCGGGTTCGTGATGCCGCACATCCCCGACCGGTTCTACATCGACATGACCACGGTGCGCGGTTCCCAGCGTCGCACAGCCGAGTTCCAGCACCTGCTCAACGATGACGACTACCTGCGGCAGCGCGGGATCCCACTGTCGGACGCGGACCGGTACCGGCTGATCGCCGCGGTGGCAGAACAGCTGTCGTTCCTGCACTCGATCGGCGTGGTCGTGGGCGACATGTCGCCGAAGAACATGATGTTCAGCCTCACTCCGGACGCCGCCGTGTACTTCATCGACGCCGATGCGATGCGGGTGCGCGGGGCCACCGTCGCGCCCCAGGTCGAAAGCCCGGGGTGGGCGATTCCCGGCGGGGAGGAACTGGGAACGGCTGCCACGGACTCGTACAAGCTGGGGCTCCTGGCCCTGCGACTCCTGGCCGGTGACCAGGATACGCGGGACCCCGCCCGGCTCCCTGCCGGGACACCGGCGGGCGTCGTCGCGCTCGTGTCGCAGGCCCTGAGCGCCGCCCCCTCGGGACGTCCGGCCCCGTCAGCCTGGGGACCGGTGGCGCTCGCCGCGGCGAGGCAGGCCGCGACGGTGCCGCGCGGCCTGCAGGTCCCGCCGGCGTCGCCCCTGTCGCCGAAGCCCCCGCAGCGCGGTGCCGAACCGGCGGCAACGGGACCCGCTCCGGGCCCGACCGGGGCGGCGAGCCGGGTCGGCGGACCGCAGTACCCCGCGTTCACGCCGCGCACGGCGACGCCGGCCGGCCCACGGGTGCCCGCCGGCGCCGTCCTCGCGGGCGCGGTCGTCGTGATCGTCGCCGTCATCGGGATCGCGATCGCGATGACCTCGGCGGGCGGGGGCTCGACGGCGAGCCCGACGAACTACGCCTACCCGAGTACGACGACGCACGGCTACGGGACTACGTACCCCACGACGCCCCGGACCACCACAACCACAACCACAACCACGACGACTACGGCTGCGCGGACCTCGGAGAACCCGCCTGAGAAGACCACGTGGTGCGACGACCTGCGCCTGTACAGCGTCAACTCCGTGACTTCGTGCGGATTCGCCCGCAATGTCTACCTCGCAGTCGACAAGTCTGAGCTACCCATGCGGTACACGGGTATCACCAGCCCGGCGCGCTCGGACCGCACGTTCGACATGTTCTGCCGTTACACCAGTTCCACGTCGTCACTCGTCACCTGCACCGGCGGCGACGATGCCGCCGTGTACATCTTCTGATCGGAAGGATCGCCATGTCCCACGATTACGTCGACCCCTACGCCGACACCGCGCCGCGGCCGATCGCGCGCCGGCCCGGCACTGCGCCGGAGCCACCGCGACCCGAGCCGGATCCCGCGCGGACGGCACCGTCGAAACCCGCGAACCGCGGCCCGAAGATCAAGCCGTACAAGCCGAGCTACTGACGCCCGCAGCCTGCCGGCGCAGCGCCATGAGACCCGTCCTACGCTACGGCCTGCGACCATGCGTCACCAGGTGTGGGCGCGGCCCCGATCCTCGTACCAGCCGAGCAAGTCCGGGTCGTCGACGGACTTGGGGTCGACGTTCACGTCCCGACCGGCGAGCATGGCGGTGATCGGGATCTCGAGCTTCTTGCCGGTCTTGGTGTGCGGGATGCCCGGAGCGAGGATCACCTCGTCGGGCACATGCCGGGGCGAGAGGCGCGCCCTCACGTCGGCGCGGATCCGGTTCACCAGTTCCTCGGTGAGCGATGCACCGGGGACGAGGGTCAGGAACATCGGCATCCAGTACTTCGCGTCCGGGCCGTCCACACCCACGACCATCGCCTCGGCGACCTCGTCGATCGCCTCGACCACCTCGTAGATGTCGGCGGAGCCCATGCGGATCCCGTTGCGGTTCAACGTCGCATCGCTACGACCGTGGATGGTGACGGAGCCGCGGTCGGTGAGCTCCACCCAGTCGCCGTGCCGCCACACGTTGGGGGCGACGCCACCGGACTCGGGCGCATCGGCACTGCCGGTCCACTCGTGCTCGAAGTAGGCGGCCCGGTACTTGGCATCGCTCGGGTCGTTCCAGAAGTTCGTCGGCATCGACGGCATCGGCTGCGTGATCACCATCTCGCCGACCTCGCCCACCAGTGGCGTGCGGTCCGGCGCCCAGGCGTCCATCGCGCAGCCGAGGTAGCGCACCGTCAGTTCGCCGGGCACGTGCGGCACCGAGGCGGTGCCGCCACAGAACGCGCTGCACACGTCCGTGCCACCTGACACCGAGCTCACCGGAAGCCCCTGCGCCACATGCTCGTCCACCCAGGTGAACAGGTCAGGCGCGAGCGGCGAGCCGGTGCTGCCGATGGTTCGCAGCACGAGGCGGTGATCCGTCCCGGGGTTGAGGCCGGCCTTGCGCGAGGCCTGCAGCTGCCCGGGGCTGGTGCCGAAGAAGGTGACCTTCTCGTCCTCGCACACCTGCCACAGTCGGTCGGCCGTGGGCGCCAGCGGATGCCCGGAGAACGTCACGATCGTCGCGCCCATCAGCAGGCCCGCGACCTGGTAGTTCCACATCATCCACGACAAGGCGGTGTGCCAGAAGAATACGTCGCCGGGGCCGATCTCGTTGTGCAGGCCCAGCACCTTCACGTGCTCGACGAGGATGCCGCCGTGGCCCTGCACGATGCCCTTCGGCTTGCCCGTGGTGCCCGATGAGAACAACACCCACAGCGGGTGATCGAACGGCACCTGCACGGGCTCGAGCGGCGGCGTCGCGACCGTCGGCTCGGGCAGCTCGGTGATCACGTGTGACGCCGGCACCCCCAGCAGGCCTGCGAGTTCGGCGGTGTCAGCACGCTTGTCCACGTGCTTCTCACCGAAGGTGTAGCCATCTCGGGCGAACAGCACCTTCGGCTCCAGTTGTGCCATCCGTCCGGCGGCGCCCTCGGGCGCGTAATCCTGCCCGCACCCGGACCAGACGGCGCCGATCGACGCCGTCGCGAGGAACGCGAGCACCGCGAACGGCTCGTCCGGCAGGTACGCCGCGACCGTATCGCCCACGCCCACACCCAGCGACCGCAGCAGTTCCGCGATCGCAGACACCCGCGCCGGCAGCTCCGACCACGAAATCTCGACTCGCGCACCGTCGTCCGACAAGCCGACGATCGCGGCCCCGGGGAGCGACGCGAACCGCAGCACGCGGTCCACGTAGTTCAGCTCCACCTCCGGGAACCAGCGGGCGCCGGGCATCTCCCGCGCCACCAGGACGGGCCCGGTGCGCTCCCCCAGCTCGAAGAAGTCCCACACCGCGCCCCAGAACTTCTCCGGCTCGGTCACGGACCACTGATACACGGCGTCGTAGTCCCCCGTGGGGAGGCCGACGGACTCTGCGAAGCGATCGATCGAATGCACCTCGTCAGCCTTCCAGACCGAGCAGCGTCACGGACTCTTCTCGCATCTGCACCTTGCGGATCTTTCCCGATACCGTCATAGGGAAGGCCGATACCACGTGCACGTAGCGCGGGATCTTGTGCCGCGCGATCTTCCCCTCCGCGAACGCCCGCAGGTCCTCGACGGTGAACGACTCCACGCCCTCGCGGAGCTGGATCCAGGCCATCAGCTCCTCGCCGTACTTCTCGTCGGGCACGCCGATCACCTGCGCGTCGAGGATGTCCGGGTGGGTGTAGAGGAACTCCTCGATCTCGCGGGGGTAGATGTTCTCGCCACCACGGATCACCATGTCCTTGATCCGACCGGTGACCCGGACGTAACCGTCGTCGTCCATGGTCGCCAGGTCGCCGGTGTGCATCCAGCCGTCTGCGTCGATCGCCTCCGCGGTCTTCTCCTCGTTGTTCCAGTAGCCCTTCATCACGGAATAGCCACGGGTGCACAGCTCCCCGACCTCGCCACGGGGCATCACAGTGCCGTCGATCGGGTCGATCACCTGGATCTCCAGGTGCGGCCCCACCCGCCCGACGGTGCCGACGCGCAGCTCCAGCGCGTCGTCGACCCGCGTCTGGGTCGAGACCGGCGACGTCTCCGTCATGCCGTAGCAGATCGACACCTCGGTCATGCCCATCCGGTCGACCACCTTGCGCATGACCTCTTCCGGACACGGCGAGCCGGCCATGATGCCGGTGCGCAGGCTCGACAGGTCGTACGAATCGAACTCGGCGAGAGCCAGTTCCGCGATGAACATGGTGGGCACGCCGTAGAGGCTGGTGCACTTCTCCGCGGCGACGGCGGCCAGTGCGTCCTGCGGCACGAACGCGGGCCCCGGGATCACCATCGCGGCGCCGTGCGTGATCGCCGCGAGGTTGCCCATCACCATCCCGAAGCAGTGGTAAAAGGGCACCGGGATACAGATCGAGTCCTGCTCGGTGTAGTTCAGCAGCTCGCCCACGAGGTAGCCGTTGTTGAGGATGTTCGCGTGGGTCAGCGTGGCGCCCTTGGGGAATCCCGTGGTGCCCGAGGTGTACTGGATGTTGATCGGATCGTCGGCGCGCAGTTCGTCGCCGAGGTCCGCGAGCGTGCCCAGCTCCTCGTCGGTGGCGGGAGTCAGGTAGGCCTCCCACTCGGGCGAGCCGAAGGTCACCACGTCACGCAACGACGGTGCCTCGGGCCGCGCCGCGTCCAGCATCGCCGCGTACTCGGAGGTCTTGAACGCGGTCATCGTGTAGACCGCGGTGATCCCCGACTGGTTCAGCGCGTACTCCAGCTCCCGTTGCCGGTAGGCGGGGTTGAGATTCACCAGGATCACCCCGGCCAGGGCGGTACCGAACTGCACGATCACCCACTCCGGGGTGTTGGGTGCCCACACGCCCACGCGATCGCCCCGGCGGATCCCGGCCCGCAGCAGCCCCGCGGCGAAGGCCCGGGAGTCCGCGAGCAGCTCGGCGTACGTCCACCGCCGTCCCGACGGGGCGTCCACCAGCGCGGGGCGGTCGCCGAACCGGTCGGCCGTGACCTCCAATTGGGCGCCGATCGTGTAGGTCAGCAGCTCGGGTGTCGCCTCGCCGCGGTCGTAGGACGGACTGGTCATCTTCTGCACGCTCCTGGTGGTGTTCTGGCCGGCACGATGCGCCGTCTAATCGGTCCTGGCGATGATCGCGCGGGCCTGCGCGAGCAGCGGCGCGTCGATCATCTGTCCGCGCACCGAGAAGACGCCGTTGTTGCCCGCCTCCGCCTCGAGCACCTCGCGGGCCCAGGCGATCTCGTCGTCCGTTGGGCGGTAGGCAGCGCGGATCGCCGCGGCCTGCGACGGGTGGATGCACACGGTCGCGGCGAAGCCCAGCGCCACGGCGTCCTCGGCCTCCTCGGCGAGACCCGCGGTATCGGCGATGTCGATGTGCACCGCGTCCAGCGCGAACTTGCCGTGTGCGGCGGCGGCGAGCGCCGTCGCCGCGCGCGCGTGCCGTGGAACGTCGCGGTACCGCGCGTTCGCGAACCGGCTGGACCTGCCGCCCATCGCGGCAACCAGGTCCTCCGCACCCCACATCAGGCCGATGCACCGCGGATGCGCCGCGATCTCGTTCACGTTGACGGCGCCCAGCGGCGTCTCGATCAGCGCGATCACCTGCACACCGTCCAGCTGCGCCAGCCCGTCCAGCTGGTGCGCCGACTCGGTCTTCGCGAGCATGATCACACGATAGGCCGTGCGGCGCAGCGCCTCGATGTCTTCGGCGAAGTCGTAGCTGCCGAAGGCGTTCACCCGCACGATCGTCGTCGCCGGGTCGAGGTCGTTGTCGATCAGGGCCTCGGGCCGCTGGCCGCGCGTCGGCCGTCACCGCGTCCTCGAGGTCGAGGATCACCGCGTCGGCGCGTTCCGCCGCCTTCGCGTACCGCTCGGGCCGGTCCGCCGGGCAGAACAGGATCGCGGCGCCGGGCGGCCGCCAAGCCGGGGCGTCGCGCCCGTCGTGGTGGAACATCTACTCCCCTCGCCCGACGGTGCCCGGCGAACCAGGGTGGACCGCTCGGCCACCGCGACGACGGCGCCGTCCTGGTTCCGCGCGACGTGCCGCAGGTTGACGATGCCCTCCCCGGGCCGCGACTTCGACTCCCGTTTGCCCGTGCACAGCGTCTCCGCGTACAGGGTGTCGCCGGCGAAGACCGGCGCGGGGAAGGCGATCTCGGAGAAGCCCAGGTTCGCGACCAGCGTGCCCTGGGTGAGTTGCGCGACGGAAAGGCCCACCAGCGTGGAGAGCGTGTACATCGAGTTCACCAGCCGCTGGCCGCCGAAGCCCGGCTGCTGCGCGGACCAGTGCGCGTCCAAGTGCAGCGCCTGGGTGTTCATGGTCAGCTTGGTGAACAGCATGTTGTCCGCCTCGGTGACGGTGACGCCGGGCCGGTGCTCGTACAGCACCCCGTCCTCGAACTCGTCGAACCACAGGCCGCGCTGAGTGACCCGCCGCACGGGCTCCTGCTCGGCTGTGACATCCCCCGGTCGGCCTGCGGCCTCCTGCCCGCCGGTCACGCCTGCAGCCCCAGCGAGCGAGCGATCAGCATGAGCTGGACCTCGGTGGTACCCTCGCCGATCTCGAGGATCTTCGAGTCGCGGTAGTGCCGCGCGACGGGGTACTCGTTCATGAAGCCGTAGCCGCCATGGATCTGGGTGGCCATGCGCGCGTTGTCCATCGCCGCCTCGGAGGAGATCATCTTGGCGATGGCGGCCTCCTTCTTGAAGGGCTTCCCGGCGAGCATCAGCCGGGCCGCCTCGTAGTAGGCGACGCGCGAGGTGTGCGCCCGCGCCTCCATCCGGGCGATGGCGAAGGCGATCGACTGGAACTCGCCGATCGGCTTGCCGAAGGCGTTGCGCTCCTTGGCGTACTTCACCGACTCGTCGACGCAGCCCTGCGCGGCGCCGGTCGCGACGGCGGCGATGGCGATACGGCCCTCGTCGAGGATCGAGAGGAAGTTCGCGTAGCCGCGGCCCTCCTCGCCGAGGAGGTTCTCCTTCGGGACGCGCACGTCGGAGAAGCTCAGCGGGTGCGTATCGGAGGCGTTCCAGCCGACCTTGTTGTACGCGGGCTCCACGGTGAACCCGGGCGTGCCGCTGGGCACGATGATGGTCGAGATCTGCTTGCGGCCGTCCGGCTTGGTGCCGGTCACCGCGGTCACGGTCACCAGGCTGGTGATGTCGGTGCCCGAGTTGGTGATGAACTGCTTGGAGCCGTTGATGACCCACTCGTCGCCGTCGAGCTTGGCGGTGGTCTGGGTGCCGGAGGCGTCCGAGCCGCAGCCCGGCTCCGTGAGGCCGAAGCCGGCCAGGTTCTCGCCGGCGGCCAGCGACGGCAGGTACTTCTGCTTCTGCTCGTCGGTGCCGAACTTGTAGATCGGCATGGCGCCGAGGCCGACGCCGGCCTCCACCGTCATCGCGACCGACTGGTCGACGCGGCCGAGCTCCTCCAGCGCGAGGGCGAGGGCGAAGTAGTCGCCGCCCATGCCGCCGTACTCCTCGGGGAACGGAAGGCCGAACAGGCCCATCTGCCCCATCTGCTTGACGACCTCGTACGGGAAGGAGTGCTCCTCGTCGTGCTTCGCCGAGACGGGCGCGACCACCTGGTTGGCGAAGTCGCGCACCGTGTCCCGCAGGTCGGCGTAGTCCTGGGTCAGTTCCATGTCAGTTCTCTTCCGTTTCGGTAGCCGTGACGGTCGCGAGCACCTGGGCCGCGGTCACCTTGTCTCCTGCACGCACCGCGATCGACACCACACCGTCGTGCGGCGCGGCCAGCGGCTGCTCCATCTTCATCGCCTCGATGATCACCAGGGTCTCGCCCTTGGTCACCGTCTGTCCGTCCTGCACCGGCACCGCGACGACGGCTCCCGGCATGGGGCTGGTCACCTCGCCGCCATGCGCTCCGTCCCGGTCCTTGGACCGAGACTTCGCGAGCGGCAGCTCGTACGTCCCGTCCTCGCCACTGACCCAATAGGTTCCGTGATCGAGCGCGACGGTGACCGGGCTGGAGTAGCCGTCCACCACGAGGCGCTCGCCGACGATGCGGGCCGTGCCTGACCAGTCGAGCGTCGAGTCCTCGGCCTGGCCGCGCACCCTCACCGCGTCGCCGAGGACGGACACGTGGACCGGGCCCGAGTCACCGTCGACATCCGCACCGCTCGCGGAGAACCGCACGACCGTGGGCCGCGCGCCCCCGATGCGCCAGCCGATCTCCGTGCCCCACGGTCCCTCGCCGCGGGCCGCGGCAACGGCGGTCACCGCCGCGGCCGCGTAGGCGCGCACCGTCGGATTCGAGCGGGTGTAGGTGGGCGCCAGGCGATCCAGCAGCTCCGTGTCGAGCCGCCCCGCGACCACGTCGGCGTCGTTCAGCACGAACCGGCAGAAGTCGACGTTCGTGCGCAGGCCCGTGAGCTGCGTCCCGGCGAGCGCCTCGTCGAGCCGCCGGAGCGCCTGCTCGCGGTCGTCGGCGTGCGCGATCACCTTGGCCAGCATCGGGTCGTAGTCGCTGCCGACCACGCTCCCGGCCTCGATGCCGGTGTCGACGCGGACCGGGCCGCGACGGTCGCTGCGCGGATACCGCAGGGCCGTCACGGTTCCGCCGGTGGGCAGGAACCCCGCCGCCGGATCCTCGGCATAGACGCGGGCCTCGACGGCGTGCCCGGTGAGCACGATGTCATCCTGGGTCAGCGCCAGCACCTCGCCGTTGGCGACGCGGATCTGCTGCTCCACCAGGTCGACCCCAGTCACCAGTTCGGTGACGGGGTGCTCGACCTGCAGCCGGGTGTTCATCTCCATGAAGAAGAACTTGTCGGGACGCCTGGCCGAGACGATGAACTCGACGGTACCGACGCCGGTGTAGCCCACGGAACGCGCGGCATCGCAGGCGGCACGGCCGATCTCGGCGCGGGTGGCGTCGTCGAGCAGGGCCGACGGCGCCTCCTCGATCACCTTCTGGTGTCGGCGCTGCAGCGAGCACTCGCGCTCGCCGAGGTGGATCACGTTGCCGTGCTTGTCCGCCAACACCTGCACCTCGATGTGGCGCGGGGTGTCCACGAAGTGCTCCATGAACAGCGCGTCGTCGCCGAACGCAGCGGCCGCCTCGCGGCGCGCGGCCGCGACCGCGGCCGGCAGGTCCGCCGGGTCCTCCACGCGGTGCATGCCCTTGCCGCCGCCGCCCGCACTGGGTTTGATGAGCACGGGGAAGCCTATGCCCTCGGCCGCGTCGATGAGGTCGGCGTCCGTCAGGCCCGGGCGGCTGATGCCGGGGACCACGGGCACGTCGCGCTCGACGACCGCCGCGCGCGCGGTGATCTTGTCGCCCATCGTTTCGATGGATTCGACGGGCGGGCCGAGGAATTCGATGCCCGCCTCGGTGAGTGCCCGGGCGAACGCCGCGTTCTCCGAGAGGAACCCGTAGCCGGGGTGCACCGCATCGGCGCCCGTGGCGCGGGCCGCCTCGACGACCTTGTCGATGCGCAGGTAGCTCTCGGTGGCGGCGGCCGGGCCGAGGCGCACGGCCTCGTCGGCCAGCCGGACGTGACGTGCGTCGGCGTCCGCATCCGAGTACACCGCGACGCTGGCGATGCCCAGGGTGCGCAGGGTATCGATGACGCGGCAGGCGATCTCGCCGCGGTTGGCGATCAGGACCTTCTCGATTTTGCTCATGTCTCTCATCACATCCGGAAGACGCCGTAGGAGACCTCGGCCAGCGGCGTGCGGGACGCCGCCTCGAGCGCGAGGCCGAGGACGGTGCGGGTGTCGGCGGGATCGATCACGCCGTCATCCCACAGCCGTGCCGTGGAGTAGTAGGCCTGGGACTGCCGCTCGAACTGATCGCGCACGCCCTGCTTGAACTCCTCCATTCCCTCCTGCTCGCGGCGCACGGAGCCAAGGGTGTCGGCCGCCTGAGGGCCGCCCATCACGGAGATCCGCGCGTTGGGCCACATCCACAGGAAGCGCGGCGAGTAGGCGCGGCCGCACATCGAGTAGTTGCCCGCGCCGAAGGAGCCGCCCACGATCACGGTGAACTTGGGGACGCGCGCGCACGCGACGGCGGTGACCATCTTGGCGCCGTGCTTGGCGATGCCGCCCTCCTCGTACTGGCGGCCCACCATGAATCCGGTGATGTTCTGCAGGAACACCAGCGGGATACGGCGCTTGTCGCACAACTCGATGAAGTGCGCGCCCTTCTGCGCGGCCTCGGCGAAGATCACGCCGTTGTTCCCGATGATCCCCACCGGGTGGCCGTGGATCCGGGCGAACGCGGTCACCATGGTGGTGCCGAAGTGCTCCTTGAACTCGTCGAATTCGCCGTCGTCGACGATGATCTCGATGAGCTTGCGGACGTCGTAGCCGATCTTCGGATCGGTCGGCACCACGTCGTACAGGTCCGTCTGCGGGCGGCGGGCCGGCAGCGCCGGGCGGACCTCCCACTGCCGCTCGCCGACGGGGCCGAGGCGGCCGACGATCTGGCGCACCTTCTCCAGCGCTTCGTCGTCGGAATCGACGAGGTGATCGGTGACGCCGGACTTGGTGGAGTGCATGAGGCCGCCGCCGAGGTCCTCGGCGGTGACGTCCTCACCGGTGGCCGCCTTCACCAGCGGCGGGCCGGCCAGGAAGATGGTGCCCTGGTCGCGCACGATGATCGTCTCGTCGCTCATCGCGGGCACGTAGGCGCCGCCCGCGGTGGAGCTGCCCAGCACCGCCGCGATCTGCGGGATGCCCGCCGCGCTCATGGTCGCCTGGTTGTAGAAGATGCGGCCGAAGTGCTCCCGATCGGGGAAGACCTCGTCCTGGTTCAGCAGCATGGCGCCGCCGGAGTCCACGAGGTACACGCAGGGCAGCCGGTTCTGCATCGCGATCTCCTGCGCGCGCAGGTGCTTCTTCACGGTGACCGGGTAGTAGGTGCCGCCGGAGACCGTCGCGTCGTTGGCGACGATCATCACCTGACGCCCGGAGACGGTGCCGATACCCGCGACGGCGCCGGCGGACGGGGCCTTGCCGTCGTACATGTCCTCGGCCGCCAGCGGCGCGACCTCCAGGAACGGGCTACCCGTGTCCAGCAGCCGCCGGATCCGCTCGCGGACCAGCAACTTTCCGCGACCCACGTGCCTGGCGCGGGCCCGCTCGCCGCCGCCCTGCGCCACCCTGTCGAGCCGCTGCCGCAGGTCGGCCACGTTCGCCTCGTGCTCCTCACGGAATGTCACGCCCGCTCCTTTGGGTTATTCATCATTAACTGAAACCCAGAGTAGCTGTGACGCGCGCCACCTGTCTACCTGCATCGATTGAACACCGTTACGGACCGGAAAACCGCAGGTCGGGAAATCCGTCACAGTGTTCAATCGAGTGGGGTGCGACGGTGCGCGGCGGGTCAGACACCCAGGGCGGCGAGGGCCTTGTCGCGCAGCAGCGTGCGGAGCCGGGGCTGCGGCAGCGCCGGCAGACTCGGGGCGGCGTTGATCAGTCCGAAGACGGCGTGCACGACGGCCCGGTTGTCGACCGGATCGCCGCCGAGGGCGGTGAGCGCATCGGTCCAGATCTCCACGTACTGCCGCTGCAGCCGGCGCACGCGGCGCGCCGATTCCGGCGCGAGCGACCACATGTCGCGGTACTGCACACGGATCAGGTCGGGCTCCGAGGCCGCGAAGTCCACGTGGAAGTCGACGAGATCGCGCAACGCCTGCCGCGGATCGCCGGCCCGCTCCTCCGCGACCCGGCGGCCACCGTCGTACAGGTACTCGGAGATCTCCACGAGCAGCGCCGCGAGCACGTCCTGCTTGCCGGCGAAGTGGCGGTACATGGCCGGGCCGGAGACTCCCGCGGCGGCACCGATGTCCTCGAGACGCACGCCGGCGAAGCCGCGCTCGGCCATGAGCGAGGCTGCCGCGGCGAGCAGTTCGCGCCGGCGGGCCGCCTTCGCGCGCTCGCGCGCCGTCCCCGCCTCGCGCGCCGTCGCGCCGGGCAGCCGGGATGTCGGTACCTCCATGGCGCGCCACACTACTCGGCTTGCCCCGCTTCCGGTCCCGTGTCATGCTTGATCCGCAAGGCGCCAATCGTTCGCTGAGGCTCCTTCGCGGAAACAGGCCAGCGACCCCGAACGTCGAGAGACGCCCCGGGTCAGGACAGGCGCATCCGGATTAAGGGTGCTCCCCGATTGGCTCCCGTTCACGGGTTCACGCCGCGAAGTGCTGAAGGTCTGACGTGGAGGGGCGCACTTTCGTCACTCTCCTCCCGGCGCGCGGAAACGTCCACCCGCGGAGGTGATGCAATGCCCGACGACAGTCCTAGTCGATCGCCCGGCCTTTCCCGCATCACCGTGGAAAGCCGCTGAGCGCACCGCGATCCGGGTATGAGCCCCTGGCCCGACGGCGCACCGTCGGGCCGACCGGGCCGCACCCGCCCCACTTGACAGACAGCACCCCGTCACCGCCGCGGCCGCGCGCCCCGGCGCGCCGACGCGTGCCCGGAAACGGGAGACCATCATGCACGTCACCTCGAACATCGCCCTGCTCGACATGCTGCTGCGCATCGCGGCGGGCGTCGGCTTCGGCACCCTGATCGGCCTCGAGCGCCAGTACCGCGCCCGCATGGCGGGCCTGCGCACCAACGCACTGGTCTCGGTGGGCTCCGCGCTCTTCGTCGTCCTGTCCGCCTACGGATTCGCCGGCGGCGACCCCACCCGCGTCGCGGCACAGATCGTGTCCGGCATCGGCTTTCTCGGCGGCGGAGTGATCCTCCGCGACGGCCTCACCGTGCGCGGCCTGAACACCGCCGCCACCCTGTGGTGCTCCGCCGCCGTGGGCGCGATCGCGGGGGCCGGCATGTACGCGCCCGCCGCGATCGGCACGGCGGTGGTGATCGGGGTGAACACTGCGCTCCGCTCGGTGGGCCACGTCGTGGACCGCGCTCCGGACACCGGGAAGGAGGCGCCGAGCCGCTACGAGTTCGTCGCCGTCACCCGCGACGAGAACGAGGCGCACGTCCGCGTCATGCTCGTACAGGCCCTGAGCCGCACCGTCTTCCACCTGCAGTCCATCAGCAGCGTGGACACCGCCGACGGCCGGGTCGAAGTGCGGGCCACCCTGACCGCCGAGGAGCGCGACGACCGGGCGCTGGAGTCGGCGATCAGCCAACTCAGCATGGACCCGTCGGTCACGGCGGTGCGGTGGGACGCGCTGCCCGAGCGAGAGGAGTCGGACCTGTGAGCACCGTGACCGTTCGCCCGCTCGGCGCGCGGCGCTGCGATCGCAACGTCGCGATGGGCCGCGACCTGCGCAGGCGTGGCGAGCCTTATCGCTACGTACGAACGGCGGCCGAAGCCGCCCGTACCTGCGATGATGCATCGTGATCCGGCGGTTTGTGATCGCATTGTGACCAAGAACACATTCAGTGTGTCGGCACCCCTACAGGTTGTCTCGTCGCAATCATTTCGTTATCGTCGACGGGACGCGGGTCACAGAGCGGTCACGATGAGGACATCGTCAGATCACCGAGTGGCCCGAAGTGCGGTTTTACGGTTGGAGTAGGCGAGTTATGACACAGAGTCGCGAGGAACTTCGCGCGGGGCGCCGTCAGGGCGCTACGCAGGTTCTCGACAATGAGTCGATCACCGCGATCATCCCCCTCGACGAGCTCGAAGCCCGCCTTGAGGCCGCGTACGCCGAGACCTGGGCCGACGCCCCCGAGGGCGAGTCGGCCCTGGTCTACCGCCCCTCGAGCCCGAGGTCACGCAGGACCTCATGATCCCCGAGGTGCTGTTCACCGGCACCCCACGCTTCGACGGTCCGGCCCTGGACGAGGATGCGGACACCGCCCTCCTCGCCGAGCCGGAGACCGCTCCGGAGCCCGTCCTCGCCCCGGTCCGCCGTGGTGGCAAGCACCGGGTCCCCGCCGCGCCGCACTCGCTCAAGGGTCGCGCCACGCTGCTCGCGCCGCCGCGGGCGCCACTGTCGCCGGCGCCGCCGTGTCCAGCGCGACGGCCACGGACGACGCCCCCGCCACCGCGCAGCAACCCGCCGCTGCGCCCACCGGCCCCGAGCACAATGCCGGCCGCGCCGCCCCGCTGCCGCCCGCGCAGGACATGGACCAGTTCGCCGCCGGGCTCGCCGGAGGCAAGGCCCGCAAGGATGCCGACGACAAGCGCATCATCGACTCCATGCGCCCGAAGGTGACCGCCCCCGTGAACGGCGCCACCCTCACGTCGAACTTCGGCACCCGGTGGGGCGCCATGCACGGCGGCCTCGACCTCGCCGCCCCGCTCGGCACTCCGCTGTTCGCGGCCGCCGACGGCGTGGTCACCGATTCCGGCCCGGCGTCGGGCTTCGGCATCTGGATCAAGATCCGCCTGTCCGACGGCACGGTGCTGGTCTACGGCCACATGTACAACGTCAACGTCCAGGCCGGGCAGACCGTGAAGGCCGGCGACCTGATCAGCTGGGTCGGCAACAACGGCTACTCCACTGGCCCGCACCTGCACTTCGAGGTGCACGCCCTCGGCGGCGCCAAGCTCGACCCGCAGAGCTGGCTGGCCGAGCGCGGCGTGCACGTCTAAGACTCTCCACGCGAAAGGCGCCCCGGATCACCGGGGCGCCTTTCGCGTACCCGAACCTCGTCGCAATCGGGTCACCCGTCGAGTGAATCGCCCCTAGCGCACGAGCGCGATCTAATATAAATTAGTCCTCATTAATATTATGAGCTAGTTGGACACCCGGCCTCCCGCAGTCGTACTGAACAACTAGATGCTTACCGCCGTTCAGCAAAGGACCCTCAATGACTGATCTCCTCACCCTCCTCTCGCCGACGCTGCACAGCGACAGCACGGTCTTCGTCACAGGCGGTGCCACCGGCATCAACCTGGGCATCGCCGAGACCTTCGCACGAACCGGCGCGAAGGTCTCGATCTGCGGCCGCACCGAGGCGAAACTCGCATCCGCAGCCGAGCATCTGCGACAGTTCGGAGCCGACGTACTGCACACCGTCGCCGACGTTCGCGACCATGACGCGCTCGCTGCGGCACTGGCCCGCACGTGCGAGGCGTTCGGGCCGGTCACTACCGTCATCGCCGGCGCCGCAGGCAATTTCAACGCACCTGCCGAGAAGATCAGCGCCAACGGCTTCCGGACGGTGATCGATATCGACCTGCTCGGCAGCTTCAACACCGCCCGCGCCGCGTTCGAGCAGCTCCAGCGGACATCCGGTTCGATCGTCTTCGTCTCCGCCGGTCAGGCCTATTGCTGCACACCCAACCAAGCGCACGCGGGTGCCGCGAAGGCCGGCATCGAGAACCTCGCGAAGAACCTGGCGCTCGAATGGGGCCGATACGGCATCCGGGCCAACACCATCGTTCCCGGCCCGATCGCGGCAACCGAGGGCCTCGACCGTCTGTCCGCCGAGGTGGGCTCCGAGGAATGGCGCCGGGCGGTGCCCCTCGGCCGATTCGGCACCACCACCGACATCGGCGTGATGGCGGCGGTACTCGCGTCTCCACTCGGCAACTACATCACCGGCAGTCAGGTGATCGTCGACGGCGGCTTCGGCCTCGCCGGCTTCGGAATGCTGCACCGCGCCTGGCTCGAACTCGAACCCCAAGGAGTCACCTCATGACCACACCGCGACCGCTCGGCGCCGACCGGGACGTCCTCCGAATCGGCAACTGCTCCGGCTTCTACGGCGACCGCCACAGCGCCGTCCGAGAGATGCTCGACGGCGGCGAGATCGATGTGCTGACCGGCGACTACCTGGCCGAGCTCACCATGCTCATCCTCGCGAGGGACCGCATCAAGAACCCCGACGGCGGCTATGCGAAGTCCTTCCTCACACAGATGCGCGAGACCCTCGCCTCGGCATACGAGAAGAACGTACAGATCGTCGTCAACGCAGGCGGGATGAACCCGTCGGGACTCGCAGCCCGATTGCGCGAGCTCGCCCAGGAACTCGCCGTCCCTGCGCGTATCGCATACGTCGAGGGGGACGATCTCACCTCGCGCGCACCCGAACTCGGCCTGGGCGCGCCTATCGCCGCGAACGCCTACCTGGGATCCTGGGGCATCGTGGAGTGCCTGCGGGCCGGAGCCGACGTCGTCGTGACAGGCCGAGTCACGGACGCGTCCCTGACCGTGGCGCCTGCTGCCGCCCACTTCAACTGGGACCGAGACGATTTCGACGCCATCGCCGGAGCGATGGTCGCCGGCCACGTCATCGAGTGCAGTACCCAGGCCACCGGCGGCAACTTCTGCGCATTCACCGAGCTCGAGAACCTGGCTCGGCCCGGCTTCCCCATCGCGGAGGTCCGCGGGGACGGCTCCTCGGTCATCACCAAGCACCCGGGTACGGGCGGTGCCGTCACCGTCGACACCGTCACGGCACAGTTGCTCTACGAGATTCAGACCGCCCGATACGCCGGGCCGGACGCGACCGCACGGTTCGACACCATCGATGTCAGCAGCGATGGGCCCGACCGTGTCCTGATCACCGGCGTCCGCGGCGAAGCCCCGCCACCACAGTTGAAGGTCTCGCTCAATCGATTCGGCGGCTTCCGGAACGAGATGGAGTTCCTACTCGTGGGCCGTCACATCGACGCGAAGGCCGCCCTGACCCGTCAGCAGCTCGAGTCGTGGCTGCACGACCGGCCCACCGACCTCGACTGGGAGCTGGTTCGCACCGACACGCCCGATGCGGACACCGAACAACGGGCGTCCGCAATCCTCAAATGCGTGGTGCGCGATACGGACCCGAAGAAGGTCGGCCGCGCGTTCTCAGGGACCGCCGTGGAGCTCGCGCTCGCCGGCTACCCGGGGTTCTTCCTCGCGAATCCGCCGCGCGACGCTTCGCCGTACGGGGTGTTCACCCCCGGCTACGTCGACGCGAGTCTCGTCGAGCACGTTGCCGTGCTCCCCGACGGCACACGGACGACCGTCCCGCCCGCGGGCACCACGCGGGCTCTCGACGAGGTCGCGACACCCGACGTCCCCCCTGCCCCGACGCCGGGCGGGACCCGCCGAGTCGAGCTCGGTGCGGTGGCGCTGGCCCGATCAGGAGACAAGGGGCCCAACGCGAACATCGGGGTATGGGTCCGCACGGACGAGCAGTGGGCCTGGCTCGTGAACGCACTCACGATCGACAAGATCCACGAACTCCTCCCCGAGACGGCCGCCCTACCGATCAAGCGGGTGGTCCTGCCGAACCTACGAGCGGTGAACTTCGTCATCGAGGGCCTGCTCGGTGAAGGGGTGGCCTACAACGCGCGATTCGACCCCCAGGCCAAGGGCCTGGGGGAATGGCTGCTCGCCCGCCATCTCGACGTGCCCACAGATCTACTCAACGTCTAACCACCAGCGCTCGGATCGCGTCGACAAGCCGTTCGTAGTCCTCGGCACGATGCATCTGCATCGATGACACCATCAGCCCGCTGAGCACGGCGACGAGGGCACGGGACAGATCCCGCCGCTCCTCGTCGCCGGCCACGCGCTCCGGGGGCGCCAGCGCCGCCAGCCTGTCGGCGAATCCGCGCAGCTGCCGGAGCAAGGGCTTCAGATCGCCCGACAACTCGTCGTTGCGTTCGGCCTCGACCAGCACGGTGACCACCATCGCGGCGAGCGACGGATCCATCGCGTACAGGCCCGCGAACTCGCGCAGAGCTGCGGAAACCGCCTCGTCGAAGTCTTCGATACCGTCGATGGCTGCGTTGAGCCTCGTGATACCCAACTCGTAGACGTCCTCAGCCACGGCGACGAAGAGCCCGGCCTTACTGCCGAACCTCTGATACAGCACCGGCACGCTCACATCGGCCCGCGGGGCGATCTCCGACACCGACGTGCCCGCATACCCCTGGCTCGCGAACAGCTCCCGGGCCACTCGGATCAACTCGGCGCGGGTATCGAGCCCCTCGGCGGTCCTGGGCCGCCCCGGGGATCGTCCCCGCTTGGGCGCTGCACTCCCCGACGATCGGCTCACGTGATCCTCAATTCTGACGAATTCCTTGCAGTCGAGTCTATGTACCCATTATATTAATGATGCCTAGTTTATTTTAATCCTCCAGGGAGGCGGATCATGCCAGTCCTGACGACCGCCGTCGACACCGCCGATGAGCGCTTTCGGTCTCGCCACACCGAGCTGCTCGAGCGCATCGCGGACATCGACGCCGAGCATGCGAAGGCCGTCTCCGCCGGTGGCGCCCGCTACGTCGATCGCCATCGCGCGCGCGGCAAACTCCTCGCCCGCGAACGCATCGAGATGCTCATCGACCGGGACTCCCCGTTCCTCGAGCTCTCCCCGCTCGCCGCGTGGGGCACCGACTTCCATGTGGGCGCATCGCTGGTGACCGGCATCGGCATCGTCGAGGGTGTGGAGTGCGCGATCCTCGCGCATGAGCCGACCGTCAAGGGTGGAACCGGGAATCCGTACACCGTGCGGAAGTTCCTGCGCCTTTTCGACATAGCACGCGAGAACAACCTCCCCCTGATCTGCCTGGTGGAGTCCGGAGGTGCCGACCTCCCGACCCAGAGCGAGATCTTCGTGCCCGGCGGTCGCCAGTTCCGCGATCTCACCCAGGCGTCCGCGACCGGTCGGCCGGTGATCTCGCTCGTTTTCGGGAACTCGACCGCGGGCGGCGCCTACGTTCCCGGCATGTCCGACTACACCGTGATGGTCAAGGAGCGCGCCAAGGTGTTCCTCGCCGGCCCCCCGCTGGTGAAGATGGCCACCGGCGAGGAGTCCGACGACGAGTCGCTCGGAGGCGCCGAGATGCACGCACGCACCTCCGGCCTCGCCGACTACCTCGCCGTCGACGAGACGGACGCCATTCGGATCGGCCGCCAGATCGTCTCGCGTCTCAACTGGCGAAAGCGCGGTCCCGGACCGGCGGTCCCCGTCGATCCGCCCAAGTACGACGCCGACGACCTGCTCGGCATCGTCCCCACCGACCTCAAACAGCCCTTCGACCCGCTCGAGGTGATAGCTCGCCTCGTCGACGGGTCCCGATTCGACGAGTTCAAGCCGCTCTACGGCACCAGCCTCGTCACCGGTTGGGCGACCCTGCACGGCTACCGGGTCGGGATCCTCGCCAACGCCCGCGGCGTGCTGTTCAGCGAGGAGGCACAGAAGGCCACCCAGTTCATCCAACTGGCGAACCAGATCGACGTGCCGCTGCTGTTCCTGCAGAACGTCACCGGCTTCATGGTCGGCAAGGAGTACGAGCAGAACGGCATCATCAAGCACGGCGCGATGATGATCAACGCGGTCTCCAACTCCCGCGTACCCCACCTGACCGTCAACCTCGGGGCATCCTACGGCGCCGGCAATTACGGAATGTGCGGTCGCGCATACGGCCCGAGGTTCCTGTTCTCCGCCCAACTCCAAGACCGCCGTCATGGGCGGTACACAGCTTGCCGGCGTCATGTCGATCGTCGCGCGGCAGGCCGCCGCAGCACGAGGCGTCGCGTTCGACGAGAGCGCCGACGAGGAGCTCCGCGCCAAGGTGGAATCCCAGATCGATACGGAGTCATTGGCCCCGTTCATGTCCGGGAAGGTGTTCGACGACGGAATCATCGACCCCCGCGACACCCGCACCGTGCTCGGACTGTGTCTATCCGTCATCGACAACGAGACGGTCGAGGGCGCCAAGAACGCCTTCGGCGTCTTCAGGATGTGAGTCACATGATCAACCGAATCCTCGTTGCCAACCGCGGTGAGATCGCACGCCGCGTCATCCGGACCGCGCGCCGCAGGGGCATCACCACCGTCGCAGTCGCGTCCGACGCGGACGCCCGGGCTCCGCACGCACGCGACGCCGACGTGGTCGTCGGCCTGCCGGGCAGCACCCCCGCGGATACCTATCTCCGGATCGACCTCATCCTCGACGCCGCGCGGCGTTCCGGAGCCGACGCGATCCACCCGGGCTACGGGTTCCTGTCCGAGAACGCCGCCTTCGCTCGCGCCGTGACCGACTCCGGGCTCACCTGGATCGGTCCGCCCGCGAAGGCGATCGAGGCGATGGGATCGAAGATCGAGTCCAAGAGGCTGATGGGTGCCGCCGGCGTCCCCGTCCTGTCCGAGCTCGACCCGGCGACCGTCACCGTCGACGACCTGCCGGTCCTCGTCAAGGCCTCCGCCGGAGGTGGCGGCCGAGGCATGCGCGTGGTCGATTCACTTGCGGAGTTGCCGGCGGCGGTGGAGGCCGCCCGCAGCGAGGCGGCTTCCGCATTCGGCGATCCGACGGTCTTCTGCGAGCCCTACATCGCCGACGGCCGACATATCGAGGTTCAGATCCTCGCCGATACCCATGGCAATGTCTGGCCGCTCGCCGAGCGTGAATGCTCGATCCAGCGCCGCCACCAGAAGGTGATCGAAGAGTCGCCCTCTCCCATGGTGGACACCGAACTACGTGAGCGACTCTGCTCGGCGGCCGTTCTCGCGACGAAAGCCGTCGACTACGTCGGCGCGGGCACAGTCGAGTTCCTGGCCGACAATCGCGGCCGCTTCTACTTCCTGGAGATGAACACCCGACTGCAGGTCGAGCACCCCGTCACGGAATGCGTCACCGGCCTCGACCTCGTTGCCTGGCAGATCCGCATCGCTGAGGGCGCAGCGCTTCCGCAGACCTCGATACCCGCACTCAACGGCCACGCCATCGAGGCGCGGCTCGTCGCCGAGGACCCGGCGAACAACTGGATGCCGACCAACGGGCCCATCCACGAGTTCGATTTCGTCGACAGCCACAGTGAGTTCGCGATTCCTGATCTGCCGGGACTGCGGGTGGACAGTGGCTTCGGGGCGGGCGATACCATCGGCGTGCACTACGACGGCCTGCTCGCCAAGGTGATCGCGTGGGCGCCGACCCGCACGGAGGCCGCCCGCATCCTGTCCGGTGCGCTCGCTCACGCGCACCTGCACGGACCGGTCACCAACCGGGACCTGCTCGTCCGCGTACTGCGCCACCCGGAGTTCCTGGCGGGCGAGATCGATACTGCGTTCTTCACCCGCAACAACGGACCCGAGGTCTTCGCGCCGTTGGCCGGCCCCGATGACATTCGACTGTCCGCGGTGGCCGCTGCCCTGGCCCAAGCCGCCGACCGGCACGCGCGGGCCCGAGTCGGAGCCGACCTGCCGTCGGGCTGGCGCAACGTTCCGTCGATGCCACAGCGCACCGCGTACCTCGCCGGCGACGAGGAGATCGAGGTCGAGTACCGGAACACCCGCGACGGGTACCGCGTCTCGGCGGCCGGCACCGACCTGACAGATGCGCGAGTGACCGAATCCACTGCGGACGCAGTCGAACTCGACGTCGATGGCGCCCGCCACCGGTTCGCCGTCTCGGTTGCGAACGACCGCATCGACGTCGACTCGGCCCTCGGGGCGGTGAGCCTGCGGGAAGTACCCCGTTTCCGTGACCCGGGTTCAGACCTGCCCGACGGATCACTGGTCGCGCCGATGCCGGCCCTCGTCACGTCCGTCCACGTGGCTAAGGGCGACGAGGTGATCGCCGGTGCCCCGGTCGTCGTCCTCGAAGCTATGAAGATGCAAGTCACGATGAGCGCACCCCACGACGGCACGGTGTCGCTCCTGGCGGTATCCGCGGGCCAACAGATCGACGCCGATCATGTGCTGGCCATCATCGACAATCCACGAGAAGGGAACCAGCTGTGACCACCGAGCCGACCACCATCCCCGAAGCATTTCAACGACACGTCCGCACCCGGCCCGACGCTTCCGCACTCCGGAACCTGGACGGCTCGATCGATCTGACCTGGGGACAGTACGGTGCTGAGGTGGAGCGCATCGCGGGCGGGCTCGCAGCCCTGGGCCTGCGACGCGGCGACACCCTCGCCGCGCTGCTCGCCAATCGTGCCGAACACGCTCTCTGCGAGATGGCCGCGAACCATCTCGGAGTCACCACGTTCTCCATCTACAACACGAGCTCCCCCGAGCAAGTCCGCTACATGCTGGATAACTCCGACGCCCGGATCGTCGTCACTGAACGGCAATTCGCCGACAACGTCCGTGACTCGGGTACCGACATCCCCGTCCTGGTCATCGAGGACGGCGACGTCGACCGGCTCCGCCCGGAGAAGGGCTTCGACTTCGACGCCGCCTGGCGAGCGGTCCGGCCCGACGACACCCTGTGCCTGATCTACACCTCGGGCACGACGGGGCCGCCGAAGGAGTTGAACACACCCACGACAACTTCCTCGCGATGGGACGCTCGCATGTCGCTCGCTTCCCCATTACTCCTGACGACCGGGCGGTGTCGTACCTGCCCACCGCCCATCTGGCCGACCGCGGCATCCTGTACTACTTCCACTCGATCTACGGCGCGGCGATCACGATGTGCCCGAACATGGCCGACCTCGGGGCAGCGCTCGCGCAAGTCCGTCCGACGACCTTCGCGGCGGTGCCGCGGGTGTGGGAGAAGCTCAAGCAGGGCGCCGAGGCCGCGCTGGCCGCCGACCCGGCCTTGCAGGCAGCGTTCGATAGAGGTGACGATGCCGTACTCAGCGCCATCCGCTCTCGACTCGGCTTCGACGAGCTGCGATGGGCGCTGTCGGGTTCAGCGACCCTCAACGCCGAGGTGCTGGCCTTCCTCAACAAGATCGGTGTCCCCACGACCGACATCTGGGGCATGTCCGAGATCGGGATCGCGACCGCGGCTCCGATCGAGCTGGCGAAGGCGGGCACCGTCGGTTTCCCGATGGAGGGCTACGAGTGCCGACTGGCTGCGGACGGCGAAATGCTGGTGCGGGCAGACTTTCTGATGAAGTGCTACCGGAAGGATCCGGTCAAGACCGCCGACACGATCGACCAGGACGGATGGCTGCACACCGGCGACATCTTCGCCGTCGACGACGAGGGCTACTACTCGATCATCGACAAGAAGAAGGAGCTGATCATCAACTCCGGCGGAAAGAACATGTCCCCGAGCAACATCGAGGGCGCTGTGCGCGACGCCTCTCGGCTGGTGGGCCCGATGATGGTATACGGGGACAATCGTCCGTTCAACGTCGCGCTGATCACGATCGAGGCGGAGGTCGCCCCGGATCTGGGCGTCACCGCCACCGGCGATGACCTGTACCACGATCCGGTCGTGGTGGCGACCATCCGGCAAGCCGTCGCGGATGGAAACGCGCACCTGTCGCGCATCGAGCAGATCAAGCGGTTCAAGATCGTGCCCGAGGGCTGGCATCCGGGCACGCCGATGGTCACCCCTACGGGCAAGCTCAAGCGCCGTGTGCTGAACGAGAAGTACGCCGCCGACATCGAGGACCTCTACGCCGCGACCCTGATCGACGGCGTCCATGAGCCTGCTCCCGCAGTCACGAGCACCCGGAGAGAATCATGAGTCCGGACGACGCCGTCCTCGTCGAGCACCGCGGCGACGCCCTCCACGTCACTCTCAACCGGCCGGCTCATGACTGTCATGACTGATCGTCACGACATCGCAGCACCCGACGTCCTCTGGTCGATGACCGGCGGGATCGCCCGCATCACGCTGAATCGGCCGGACCGGTCGAACGCGCTCGACCGCGCCCTCGCAGACGCGCTGATCGAAGCCACAGCTGTCTGCGCCGCCGACGAGACCGTCCGTGTCCTGGTGCTCGATGCCCGAGGACGCAACTTCTCCGCCGGCGGCGACGTGGCGCCACTGGCCGGTGACCGTGATGTCGCCGACCGACTGACCGTAGACATGACTGATCGCTTGCATCAGGTGGTGGCCACGATCGCCGGTCTGAGCATTCCGGTGATCGCCGTGGCGCAGGGGTACGCCGTCGGCGGCGGGCTCGGACTGCTGTGCGCCGCGGATCTCGTCATCGCGGCGGAGTCGGCCAAGTTCATGACGGGATTCGGTCGCATCGGCCTGGCGACCGACTGCGGTGTCGGATACACGTTGCCGCGTCTGGTCGGCGCTCGGACGGCACTGGATCTGATCCTCACGAATCGGGTCGTCGACGCCGCGGAAGCACTCCGGATCGGCATCGCCTCGCGCGTGGTACCCGACGCAGACCTGGCTTCGGCCACGGATGAGTTGGCCCGCACACTGGCTGATGGTCCTCGCCAGGCGTTCGCCGCGGCCAAATGCCTCATTCGTGACGGCGCGACGCTCTCGTTCCCGGAGCACCTCGCCCGCGAGCAGGCCGCGCAGCGCGCCCTGTGCCAAACCGACGACGCCCGCAACCGCATCCGGAGCCTGTTCGATGGACCTACAGCTTCTCCATCGGCAGCCCGCCGAACGTCATCAGGGTGACGGTGCCCGACGACCCGAAGTCGAACGTGGCACGCTCCATCGGACCGGCGCCCGTGATGGCGGTGACGGTGCCCAGGCCGAACGAGTCGTGCGACACCCGGTCGCCCACGGCCAGCGACAGCTTGTTGGCGCGCCGCGACGGCTTCGGGGCCCGCTTGGGCTGCCAGGCACCGTCGGAGCCCTGGGACCGGGCCCGGCCCCGTACTGACCGCCCCAGGACTGCCGGTCCTGCCCGAACACGCCGCGCGAGCCGCCGAACTGGCTGCGGCGCGGCTCGGTTCGGCGCCAGTCGATGAGGTGCTGCGGGATCTCCTGGAGGAAACGCGACTCTGGGTTCTGCATCGGATCGCCCCAGGCGGAGCGGATCATCGCGCGGCTGACGTACAGCCGCTCGCGCGCGCGGGTGATACCGACGTAGGCCAGGCGGCGCTCCTCGGCCAGTTCGGACTCGTCGCCCAGCGCGCGCATGTGCGGGAACTGCCCGTCCTCCCAGCCGGTCACGAAGACCACCGGGAACTCGAGGCCCTTCGCCGTGTGCAGCGTCATGAGGGTGACCACGCCGGCGTCGCCGTCCGGCAATTGGTCGGCGTCCGCAACCAGCGAGACGCGCTCGAGAAACGCGGCCAGTGAGCCCGGCTCGGGGCTGCCCTCGTCGACCTGGACGTCGGTGAAGTCCTGCGCCGAGAACTCGCGCGCGACGCTGATCAGCTCCTCGATGTTCTCGAGCCGCGCGCCGTCCTGCGGGTCGGACGAGCCCTCCAGCTCGGCCCGGTAGCCCGTCTTCTCGACGACGGCGTCGAGCAGGTCGCCCAGGTCCTGATCCTCGTCGGCGGCGACGCGACGCAGGTCGGCCATGAGGCCGGCGAACGTGGCGATCGCGTTGCGCGAGCGCGGGTTCAGCATGGCGACGGTGCCGTCCACCGCGTCCTCGATGGCGCTCGCGAACGTGCCCCCGCGGTTCTCGGCGTGCACCGTGAGACACGCCTGGGCGCGATCGCCGATGCCGCGGCGCGGGGTGTTGACGATGCGCTGCAGGCTGACGGTGTCGTTCGGGTTGTCGATGGCGCGCAGGTACGCGACGAGGTCACGGACCTCCTTGCGCTCGTAGAAGCGCACCCCGCCGACCACCTTGTACGGGACGCCGTGGCGGATGAACACCTCCTCCAACACGCGGGCGGCGGTGTTAGTGCGGTAGAAGACCGCGACGTCGCTGTACTTGGCGCCCCGGTCGGCCAGCGCGTCGATCTCCGAGACCACGAAACTCGCCTCGTCGTGCTCGTTGTCGGCCACGTAACCGGTGATGAGCGCACCGTCGCCCTGGTCGGTCCAGAGCTTCTTCTCCCGGCGACCCGCGTTGCGGGAGATGACCGCGTTGGCGGCCGAGAGGATGGTCTGCGTGGAGCGGTAGTTCTGTTCCAGCAGAATGGTTTCCGCGTTCGGGAAGTCCCGCTCGAACTCCTCGATGTTGCGGATCGTGGCGCCGCGGAAGGCGTAGATCGACTGATCCGCGTCGCCCACGACGCACAGCTCGCTGGGCTCCACGCCGTCCGCGTCGGTCTCCAACCCGACCAGCTCGCGGACCAACACGTACTGCGCGTGGTTGGTGTCCTGGTACTCGTCCACCATCACGTGCCGGAACCGGCGGCGGTAGTACTGCGCGACGTTCGGGTGCGACTGCAGCAGCGCCACCGTCTCGCCGATCAGGTCGTCGAAGTCGAAGGCGTTCGCACCGCGCAGCCGGGACTGGTACGTGCCGTACACCTCGGCGACGGTGACCGCGAACGGCTCCCCCGTCTTCGCCGCGTCCGCGGAGGCCTGCTCCGGATCGATCAGCTCGTTCTTGAGGTTGCTGATGTGGGTGGCGAGCGCGCGCGGGGCGAACTTCTTCGCGTCCAGCCCCATGTCCTTGACGATCATCGTGAGCAGACGCCGGGAATCGTCCGCGTCGTAGATCGAGAAGTTCGAGTTCATGCCCGACAGCAGGCCCGCCTGCGCGCGGAGGATGCGCACGCAGGTGGAGTGGAACGTGGACACCCACATGACCTTCGCGCGCGGGCCGATGAGCTGCGCCACGCGCTCGCGCATCTCCGCCGCCGCCTTGTTGGTGAACGTGATCGCGAGGATCTGGCCGGGGTGCATGTTGCGCGCGGCCAGCAGGTAGGCGATGCGGCGGGTGAGCACCGCCGTCTTGCCCGACCCCGCGCCCGCGACGATGAGCAGCGGCGATCCCTCATGGAGCACCGCGGCCCGCTGCTGCGGGTTCAGCCCCTCGAGCAGTTCCTGGCCGCGTTCCTGCTGCGCCTTGTGCCGCTGGCTGGGGCGGGTGAAGGGCTGGCGCTGGCGGAGTCCGGACTGCTGCGGTGCTGGGTCATTCATCTCCCGTCCAGAGTAGCCGGGGCGGGTGACAGGTTTCGGAGCACGTGGCCGCGACATGTTTAGAGGCGTTCAGACACCCGTTCCGCCCGCCGACAGCGATCCAGACACCCATTCCGCCCGCCAGCAGCGGTCCAGACACCCATTCCGCCCGCCGACAGCGGTCCAGACACCCGAAATGCGCATGAACCCCCTGCGTGCAGGGTGTTCATGCGCAATTTGGGTGTTACCGGCTTCAGGTACCCGTTCCGCCCGCCGGCGACAGATGTGGATTAGGCCGCGGCGGCGGTCTCCTCGGAATCCGCGGTGTCCGCGGTGTCCGCGGTGTCCTTACCCGCAGTGTCGGTATCACCCGTGGTGCCGGCTGCGTCGGTACCGGTACCTGCGGTGTCGGCATCGGTCGCTTCGTCGGTACCCGTCACCTCCTCGGAAGCAGCGGGGGCCTCCGCCACCTCCTCTGCGGGAGCCTCTTCAGCCGGCGCCTCGTCGTCAGGAGCGGCCGCTCCTTCAGCCGGCGTCCCCGCACCCTCGGCAGGGGCCTCCGTCTCCCCCACGGGCGTCCCGGCCTCCGACGGTGCGCCGCCTCCGGTCGCCGCATCCTCACCCGCCGCATCCCCGCCGGAGGCACCGGCCGCCGTGTCGCCACCCACTGCCTCGTCCGCACCGGCTGCATCGACGTCGGTGGCGGCGGTGGTCCGCATGAGACCCGCATCGAGCGGCTCGGTCTTGCCGAGGACACCGTCGGTGAACCCCTCTGCGATGCTGACCAGGCTCGGCAACAACGCCGGGTAACCATTTGGATCAGACATGAACAGGCCCTTGTTCAGCTCCGCGAGCGTGGTACCCGCTCCGGTGATCACCGCTTGCAGAGCCGCGATCGGATCGCCTGCTGCCAACGCCTTGCCCACGTTCTCGATCGACGTCAACGCGGCCTCCGGCGCGAGCCGTGTAGCGCTGTAGATCCCCAGGGTCGTCATGATCAACGGGAACGTCGCACCGCCGATACCGTTGCCGATCGGGCCGAGGTACGGGTTGATGATGTCGCCGGTCTTGATCACCGGTTCGCCCAGCATCAGCAACGGCGCGAGAAGTACACCGTGCGCCACGACGTACGGCGAAGCGAACTGCCCCTGCGGCAACCCTGACAACACCGCGTCAATCGCTGATCTCAGCCCGGCGGGTCCGCTGAGGTAGTCGAAGACTCCCTTGAACGAGTCCGTCCAAATCGTGCCGATCGCGCCGAAGTCGGGCAGCGCTGTGGGCGACGCGGCGAGGGTGGACGCGGAAGCCGGCGCGAACGTCACCGTGTTGCCGGTCGGCAGGGTGAATGGCCCCGCGTCCGCCCACGACGATCCGGCGAGGCCCGAGAGGACGGCGGGCAAAAGCCCTGCGAGCCCCTTGGTGATGCTCAGATCGCCGAACATCGCTTCCACCGCGAATTCGCCCACCTTGGCGGCTGTGTCGAGCAGCGCGTTCACCGCCCCGAACGGGTCGCCCGCCTGCAACGCCTGCGTCGCTGCGGCGATCCCGGTGAGGACATCCTTCGGCGGGGTAATTGTCGACGTGAGCAGAGGGAAGACCAGGCCGACGATGGACGGCATCGCGGCCGTGAGCGCGTCGGCGAACGGACCGATCTGCGGTCCCAACTGGTTCATGATCGGCGTCATACCGTTGAGGAGCTGGCCGAGAATCGGACCGGTGAGGCTGAACGCGATCGCCTGCCAGGCGTCGCCGGGCTTGCCCTCCGCGATCAGCTGCTGCGCCTGTGCCAGCGCCTTCGGGAGCCCTTCCGTCACACCCTCGATGAGATCCTGACCGCCCGAGAGGAGCACGTCACCGATCACCGTGGCGTTGCCGACCTGGTCGGTGACGAGCTTGGTCAGGCCGGTGACGGGATCGGTGACGAACTTCAGGCCCATCGCGGTGGCCCAGTTCGCGACGGCGCTGGCGGCGCCGCCGAGGTCCTGGACGATCGGCGGGAGCGACGGTGCGGCCACCGCGCCCATCGAGGTGGCGACGGGGGCGACGGCGACGGCCGCGGCGGCGACTATGGCGACGGCGGGCGCGGCGTAACGGCGAGGAAGGATCCGCTGGTCTGCAGCGTGCATGGGGAGAACACCCTTCGGCTGGAGTGAGTCCGGTCACATCGATCCGGACGAACCGGAACCTACCCCCACAACGTGGGTTTTTCGCCCGAATCGCCGAAGCTTTGCGACACCATCCGTTCACCTGTCGCACCTTTAATCCACGCTGTGGAATAACTACTGGTCAGCGGGGCGCGGGGTTCGCCGGCGGGTCCGGGATCGACGCGGGGATCAACAGGCCGACCGGCCCACTTCCCACGCAGGCGACGAGGCCCGGCGTCTCCGCCCGCGCGATCAGGCCGTCCCCTGTACCCGCCACTCGGACGTAGACGGTGTGCGCGCCCTTGCGGACCGGCACCCGCACCTCGGTCGCGCCGCGCTGCTGCCGCAGGGAGACGACACCGTCGGACGAGGCGAGGTAGTTGAACTGCACGACCCAGTCCCAGTAGGCGAGCGGCCCCTCGAACGCGAGCGTGACGTGGGCACGGTCGTCGACGCGGGTGCCGCACGGGTACGGCCCCAGCGGAAGGCTGCGCACGCGGGTGACCTTGCCGGGTTGGAACCGCCCCTCCCGGTCGACGACGGTGGCCTCCCCCGCGAACTCGGCGAACCGGGGGCGGGCGGGCTGCGTCGCGAGGATCCGGGACAGCCGGTTGTACGGGCCGGAGAGCCGGCTCAGGACATCGCCGTAGACCTCCTGGTCGAGCACCTCGCGGTCGGCGTACTCGGCGACGCCGGCGCGGAGGTTCTGCAGGTAGGGGCCGCTCGGATTGTCGTGCCACAGGGGCGCGAAGCGCACAGCGGAGAAGGATCCGCTCATCGCGAAGGCGATCACCAATGCGGTACACAACCAGCGGTCCCGCGCGAACGCCGGAAGGCCCGCGGGCACGCGCCGGCCCACCACCCCTCGGGGCGGGGTTCGACGGGGCGCCGAGCGCAGCACGAGCGCACCGGCCAGCGCCAGCACCCACGCGAAATCCGCGAAGTAGCGCAGCGACAGCGGCAGCAGCGACGAGGTGTACTCCGAGCTGCGCAGGAAGAACACCGTCGATGAGGCGCCGAGGAAGTACGCGCCCGCAGCACCCCACGCCGCAAGCCCGCGCGGCGCGAACCGCCAGGTGGCCGCCAGGATCGCGGCGATCGCGAGAAGCCCGGCCACGGTGAGCGCGACATCGGTCACCACGAGTGGCGGACCGGGATTGGTGCGTCGCCAGGTCCACGGGCCGCCGAACGTCGCGGGGGCGAGGACCGCGTTCACCGACCGCCACAGCACGCGGGCCGTGAACCCGACGGTGTGCTGCCCCGGACGCGACGCGGTCACCGACAGCCACAGCATGATCCACGCCGCGACGACCACCGCGAACGCGACCCATAGGCCCCGGCCCCGGCGCAGCACCGTCCGGACCGGGCGCGGATGCCGGCGCAGGAACGGCAGCAGGCACGCGGTCGCGAGGGCCACGAAGGGGATGACGAGGGCCTTCTCGAAGAACAGCAGGGTGATGAGCAGGGCGAGGACGGCGTACGCCCCGGACCGACGGTGCCCGCGCAGGTAGCGCACCGTCTCGGCGACGCCGACGGCCAGCCCGATCTGCAGCGGCAGGGCGTTGAGCGCCGACCCCCACCACGCCGTCGCCGTGAGGGTGAGCGGACTGAACAGGACGAACACGAACGGCACGAGCACCACCGGCCGCCGGCCCGCGACGATCACCAGTGCGCGCAGCGTGGCCACCGACGCCACCGCCTGTAGCACCAGCACCGACGCCGCCGCGACGGCCAGCTCAGCGGCGCGGTCTTCGTGATCGCGGCCGCCGCGAACAGGGTGGCCGGCATGAAGTGGCCGTCGTAGTCGACGAACCACGCGCCCGGGTCCGTGAGCGGGCGCGACGCCCGACCGATGAACGCGACGTCGTCCCAGTAGAAGCTCCCCCGCGCCAGCACGTACCCGCGCACGAGCAGCTGCGCCGCGATCAGCAGCGCCGCGCCGATCCACAGCACGCGCCGCGGATCGGGCGAGGAGGTCGGACGTGGCACCCGGTCGATGGTAGTGATCACTCCGTGGCGGCACCGGCCGCGACACCTGAGCACCGGATGCGCACCCCGACTGTGGAAAAATCGAAGCATGAGCACACCGGACGACACCGGCGCCGAGACGCCGCTCGCCGACGAGGAGATCCAGGCGCTGCGCGAGGAGATCGACCGCCTCGACGCGGAGATCCTGGCCGCGGTCAAGCGGCGCAGTGAGGTCTCGCGGATCATCGGCCGCACGCGCATGGCGTCCGGCGGCACCCGCCTGGTGCACTCGCGGGAGATGAAGGTGCTCGAGCGGTTCTCCGAGCTCGGCCGCGAGGGCCACACCCTGGCGATGCTGCTGCTCCGGCTGGGTCGGGGCCCGCTCGGCCGGTAGCGGCCCGACGGTCCGCGCCCCTCCTACGGGATCGCCGAGGTCGCGCCCGAGTTCCGGCAGGTCCGGGTCTGACTCACTGCAGGGCGATGTAGCGGGTCTCCAGATACTCCTCGATGCCCTCGCTGCCACCCTCGCGACCGAAGCCCGAGGCCTTGATGCCGCCGAACGGTCCGGCCGGGTCGGAGATGACGCCGCGATTCACGCCGACCATGCCGGACTCGATCCGGTCGGCCACCCGCAGCGCGCGGTCCAGGTCCTTGGTGAAGATGTACGCCGCCAGCCCGTACTGGGTGGCGTTGGCGGCCGCCACGCCCGCGTCCTCGTCGGCGAACGCGACGATCGGGGCGACGGGGCCGAACACCTCCTCGGTGAGGATCCGGGCGTCGGCGGGGACGCCGGCGAGAACCGTCGGGGAAGAAGTGGCCCGGCCCCTCGGGCGCCACCCCACCCAGCCGCAGCGAAGCGCCCTTGGCGACCGCGTCCTGCACCAGCTCGGAGACGATGCTCTGCTGGTCGGCGGAGACCAGCGGCCCGATGGTGACGCCCTCGTCGACGCCGCGGCCCAGGACGTACTTCGCCATCCCATCGACGAGCTTGTCCGTGAACTCCTCGACCACCGATTCGTGCACGTGGAAGCGGTTCGCCGCGGTGCACGCCTCGCCGCCGTTGCGCAGCTTGGCGAGCAGGGCCTGCGCGACGGCCTGATCCACATCGGCATCGTCGAAGACGACGAACGGGGCGTTCCCACCCAGCTCCATCGACGTGCGCAGGATGCCGGGGGCCGACTGCGCGACGAGCGCGGCGCCCACCTCGGTCGAGCCGGTGAAGGTGAGCTTGCGCAGCCGCGGGTCGGCGAGCAGCGGGCCCGTCAGCGCGCCGGACTTCGAGGTGGGCAGTACGGAGATCACGCCGTCCGGGACGCCCGCGTCGCGCAGCACCTCGGCGAGCAGCAGCATCGTGAGCGGGGTCAGCCCGGCGGGCTTGACCAGCATCGTGGCGCCGGCGGCGAGCGCGGGCCGATCTTGCGGGTGCCCATCGCCAGCGGGAAGTTCCACGGCGTGATCGCGAGGCAGGGTCCGACGGGGGCCTTGCTCACCAGGATCCGGCCGGTGCCGGCGGGCGCGGGCGTGTACCGGCCGGCGATGCGGACGGCCTCCTCGGAGAACCAGCGGAAGAACTCCGCCCCGTACTTCACCTCGTTGACGGACTCCGGCAGCGCCTTGCCCATCTCGAGCGTCATCAGCAGCGCGAAGTCCTCGGTGCGGGCGATCAGGCCCTCGTACGCGGCGCGGAGGATCTCGGCGCGCTGCCGGGCCGGCGTCGCGGCCCAGGCCGGTCCCGCCGCGACGGCCGCGTCGAGTGCGGCGACGCCGTCCTCGGGCGTGGCGTCGGCGACCTCCACCAGCATCTCCTCGGTGGCAGGGTCGTGCACCGGAAAGGTTGCGCCCGAACCGGAGTCGCGGAAAGTTCCGCTCACGAAGATCCCCGTGGGGACGCGGTCGAGGAGGTCACGCACGCGCTGTTCGGTAGCCATGTCAGCCACGATAACCGCACTCGCCGAAGCCGCGCAGGAGACCGCGAGTCGCACTAGGCTTTGTATCCATGAGCGACAGCGACATCACCGCGTCCCCCGCCTGGCGGAACCTCGTCGATCACCACCGCGAGATCTCGGGCACCACCCTGCGGGAGCTGTTCGCCGCCGACCCGGAGCGCGGCACCGAGTTCGTGTTCCGGGTGGGCGATCTGTACATCGACTACTCGAAGCACCGGGTCACCCGCGAGACGCTCACGCTGCTCGCGGGCCTCGCGGACGCGGCCGACGTCGCGGGCCTGCGGCAGCGCATGTTCGACGGTGCCCACATCAACGCCACGGAGGACCGCGCGGTCCTGCACACGGCCCTGCGCGCACCGTCGAGCGCGGACCTGTCGGTGGACGGGCAGAACGTGAGCAGCGACGTGCACGACGTCCTCGAGAAGATGGGCGACTTCGCCGACGCGGTGCGCTCGCGCGCGTGGCGCGGCGCCACCGGCGAGCCGATCACCGACGTGGTGAACATCGGTATCGGCGGCAGCGACCTGGGGCCCGCGATGGTCTACGGCGCGCTCCGCGCGTACGTGCAGCGCGGGTTGACCTGCCACTTCGTGTCCAACGTCGATCCGGCGGACATCTCCGCCACGTTGGCACAGCTCAACCCGGCGACCACATTGTTCATCGTCGCGTCGAAGACCTTCACCACGCAGGAGACGCTCACCAACGCACACGCCGCGAAGAACTGGCTGCTGAGCAAGCTGGAGATCGGGGACGCGGCGGTCGCGAAGCACTTCGTGGCCGTGTCCACGAACGCCGAGAAGGTGGCGGCGTTCGGCATCGACACCGCGAACATGTTCGGGTTCTGGGACTGGGTCGGCGGCCGCTACTCGGTCGACTCGGCGATCGGCCTGTCCGTGATGGTCGCGATCGGGCGGGAGCGGTTCGCCGAGTTCCTGGCCGGATTCCGCACCGTCGACGAGCATTTCGCGACCGCGCCGGCCGAGCGCAACGCGCCGCTCATGCTGGGGCTGATCGGGCTCTGGTACTCCGACTTCTTCGGCGCGCAGTCCCGCGCGGTACTCCCGTACTCGCAGGACCTGGCGCGGTTCCCCGCCTACCTGCAGCAGCTCACGATGGAATCGAACGGCAAGTCGGTGCGCGTCGACGGCACTCCCGTCACCGTGGATACCGGCGAGATCTTCTGGGGCGAGCCGGGAACCAACGGCCAGCACGCCTTCTTCCAGCTCCTGCACCAGGGCACCCGTCTGGTCCCGGCCGACTTCCTCGGGTTCGCCGAGTCCACCGACGACCTGCCCACCACCGACGGCGTCGGCACGATGCAGGACCTCCTGATGAGCAACCTGTTCGCGCAGACCAAGGTGCTCGCCTTCGGCAAGACCGCCGACGAGATCGCCGCTGAAGGCACCGACTCGAAAGTCGTGCCGCACAAGGTGATGCCCGGCAACCGGCCCACCACCACGATCCTCGCACCGAAGCTCACCCCGTCGGTCGTGGGGCAGTTGATCGCCCTCTATGAGCACCAGGTATTCACCGAAGCCGCCGTCTGGGGCATCAATGCGTTCGATCAGTGGGGCGTGGAGCTGGGCAAGGTGCAGGCCAACGCCCTCCTCCCCGTCATCGCGTCCTACGGTGCGCCGCCCGCCGCGGATCTCGACTCCTCCACCGACGCCCAGGTGCGCTGGTACCGGACCGCGCGCGGGCGCGCGGTCTGAGCCGCGGTCCGCGCGGGAGCCGCGGTCGACGGAGCCGCTCAGGGCTCCTTCGGGATCTGCCAGGTGCCGTTGCTCGTGCAGGTAAGCACGAAGCCCTGGCTGCGCTCCAGCGCGAGCTTGCCGAGCGGGTAACCGGCACAGGATTCGCCGATGCTGCCCGTGGCGTAATCGCTGATGTCCGGATCCGCGTGGGCAGGGGCCGCCGCGAGCAACAGGCCCGCGCCGGCCACCGTCGAGATCATTGCTGCCTTGATGAACGTGCGCATTTCGCACCACCTTTCGTCCCTATTCACGCTAGGAACTTCGGTGTCGCGGCACATCCGGGCCGATCCCCCAGGTTCGGCGCGGCCGCCTCAGGGCTGGCCCCCTAGTCCTCCCGGGTGAGCCGGCGCATCGACCGCGGTTTCGGCAGCGCGCGGGCGGTTCTCGGACCCGCGGTGGCAGGAGGACAACGGGCGCCACTCAGGCGGCAGGTGTCAGATCAGGCGGCGGGTGAGCTCGTCGGGGGCGTGCCGGAGCACGGCGCCGAGCGGGGTCCACGGCCACGGCGGCACAGCGGCCTCCTTCGGCTCGCGGTCGATGGCCTTGACGAGGGCCTTCACGCCGTCGTCGAGCGACGCCTTCATGGACGTCTTCACGCCCTTGTTGATGTCGGTCTCGATGAAGCCGGGCTTGATCACGGTGACGGTGATGTCGCTGTCCGCGAACTCGGCCTGCAGGCCCTCGCCGAGCGCGGTGAGCCCGGCCTTGCTCGCCGAGTACGCGGTCTGCGCCTTGGGCATGCCGCGCTGGCCGGCGATCGAGGAGATGAGCACGAGGTGCCCGCGCCCCTGCGCGCGGAACACCTCCAGCACCGCCTCGATCTGCGCGAGCGCGCCGGTGAGGTTGGTCTGCACCGTTTCGAGATTCGCGTACGCCTTCCCCGTGCCGAGCGGCGCGCCCTTGCCGATGCCGGCGTTGATGATCGCGCGGTCCAGGCCGCCCAGGCGCTCCACGACCGTGCCGATCGCCACCGGGACCGCGGCGAAATCGGTGACGTCCAGCTGCTCGATCGCGACGGCGCCGGACTTCGGGCAGGCGGTGAGCTCGGCGCGCAGCGCCTCGAGCCGGTCGAGGCGCCGCGCGAGGAGACCTACGTCCTCGCCGCGCTCCGCATACGTCCGAGCCATGCCTTCGCCGAGACCGGAGCTGGCTCCGGTGATGAGGATCCGCATTCACTCACCTTAACCGCGGCATGGTCATCCGCCGCGGGAGCCGGAGCGCCGTGCGCGTCGCCACGGGCCGCCAGCGCGGGGCCGCCCAAGCCGGTGCGCGCGAACAGCTGGATCAACGGCCCGACACCGACGGCGTAGAGCACCGTCCCCACGCCCAGCGTGCCGCCGAGCACGAACCCGACCACCACGACCGCAACCTCCATCGACGTGCGCACCACCCGGACCGAGCCGCCCGTCCGGGCGACGAGCCCCGTCATCAGGCCGTCGCGCGGGCCCGGGCCCATCCCGGCCCCGATGTAGAGCACCGTCGCGAAGGCGTTGAGCACGATCCCGCCCAGCATCATCGGCACGGCGATCACCAGGGCCGGGTTCGCGGGGAACAGCGGGGCCATGGCGTCGAACGCGACGCCGATCACCACCACGTTGGCGACGGTGCCGAACCCGGGTTTCTGCCGGATCGGGACCCACGCGAGCAGGACGACCGCGCCCACCAGGATCGACGTCACGCCCACCGAGAGCCCCGACTTCCCGGCGAGCCCCTGGTGCAGCACGTCCCACGGCATGTTGCCCAGGCCGGCCTTGAGAATGGCCACCATCGCGGTCCCGTACAGCCACAGGCCCACGAACAGCTTCAGCAATCGGATCATCATGCCGACAACCATCCCGCGTGGTGGACTGATATTCCATAGCCAGTTCTGACATACTGGCTTCGTGTTCCCGTCAACTGGCACCGTCGGCGCGGCCGCCCTCACCAAGCAACTGGGCGCGTGGCGTCCCGACGGTCCGCGGTCGGCCTACGTCGCGCTCGCCGAGGCGCTGCGCCTGCTGGTACTGGACGGGCGGGTCCCCGTCGGGACCGCGCTGCCGAGCGAGCGCGCCCTGGCCGCCCACCTCCAGGTGAGCCGAACGACGGTGACCGCCGCGTACGCCGAGCTCCGCGACAGCGGCCACCTGCAGTCCCGGCAGGGCGCGCAGCGTGCTCACGCTGCCGCACTCCGCGCCCGCCGAACCTGCCGACACCGGCGCCGAGGCCGACCTGATCCGGCTGAACATCGCGGCACCGTCGGCCCCGGACCAGATCGTGCACGACGGATACCGCCACGCCCTCGAGTGCGCTCCGCCGTACCTGGCGGGCATCGGCCTGTACCCCGGCGGCGTGCGGGCGCTGCGCGAGTCGATCGCCCGGCGCTACACCGACCGCGGCCTGCCGACGTCGTCCGAGCAGGTGCTGGTCACCTCCGGCGCGCAGCACGCGCTGCGCGTGGTGCTGGACACGCTGGTGCACCCCGGCGACCGGGTGGTCATCGAGCAGCCGACGCACCACGGCACCATCCTGGCGCTGCGCCGGCACAACGCCCGCCCGATCGCGGTGGGGCTGCACCCCGAGCACGGCTGGGACCTGGACCAGCTGGAAGCAGTTGTGAAACAGCAGAATCCGCGGATCATCTTCACCATCCCGGACTTCCACAACCCGACCGGCCTGCTGCTCGATGAGGCCGGGCGGGCGCGGCTCGGCGAGATCTCGGCGCGCTACCGGGTGCCGATCGTCGTCGACGAGACGATGGCCGAGCTCGCGCTCGACGTTCCCGCGCCGCCGCCCGTCGCCGCCTTCGCGCCGCGCGGCGCCCGGATCATCACGCTCGGATCCGCGAGCAAGACGGTGTGGGCGGGCCTGCGCGTGGGGTGGATCCGCACCGAGACCTCGCCGGACTCCCTGACCGCCGCGCGCTACGACATGGACCTCGCGGGTGCGGTCTTCGAACAGCTCGCCGCCGCGTACGCGCTCGATCACCTCGCGGACTTCCTGCCGGGACGGCTCGACTCGCTGCGCGCGTCGCGCGCAGTGGCCCGCGCCGCCGTCGCGCGGCACCTCCCCGGCGCCACGGCGTCCCCGGCCTCGGCGGCCTGTGTCTGTGGGTCACGCTGTCGCGCCCGGTCGGGACCGCCACCGCCGCAGCGGCCGCCGGACTCGGGGTGCGCATCGCCGCCGGCTCGGCCTTCGGGGTCGACGGTGCCCTCGAGCGGAACATCCGCATCCCGTACTCGCTGCCGTCGGACGTTCTGGAAGGCGCGATCGAATCGGTGGGGACCGCGTACCGTCGGGCGACGGGCGGCGCGACGGTGCCCGACCTGGCCGGGCAGCTCGTCGTGTGACTCCCGGCACACCCGGAATGCCTCGGACCACGGTCCGGTTGAATGTCTCAGTACCTCGCACCTCTAGGAAGGATCCATCGTGAGCAAGACCCGTGACCTCGGACTGTTGGCCCTGCGTACCGTCGTGGGAGGCACGCTGGCGTACCACGGCGCACAGAAGCTGTTCGGCGCATTCGGCGGCGGCGGCCTCGAGGGCACCGGCCAGGGCTTCGAGTCGATGGGCTTCGCCCCCGGCAAGCCGAACGCCGCCATCGCCGGTGCCGGCGAGTTCGCGGGCGCCGCGCTCGCGCTCGGTGCCGCGACCCCGCTGGCCGCCGCCGGCGGTGTGGGCGCGATGATCGTGGCCGCCGACGTGCACCGGCCCAACGGCTTCGCCGCGCAGAGCGGTGGCCTCGAGTACCAGGTGGTGCTCGGCACCGCCGCCGCAGCACTCGCCCTGACCGGCCCCGGCAAGTACTCCGTCGACCACCTGCTGGGCGACCGCCTGAACAAGCCGTGGCTCGCGGCCGTCGCGCTCGGTGGCGCCGTCGCCGGCGGTGCGATCACCATCGCGCGCCGCAACGCCGCGCTCGCCCAGGCCGAGGCTGTGTCCGAGGCGATCGAGGAGGAGGCCGCCGAGGGCGACGTGATCCTGGGCGACTACGACCCCGAGACCGGCAAGAACGACGGCGCGGACAAGCTCATCAAGTAGTCCCGCCGGAGCGGCACTCACCGGCCGCTGGAACACGGATGCCGCCGGACCCCTCACCCAGGGTCCGGCGGCATCGTCGTCCATCGCGCCTGCGCTTCACGATGTCGGGTTCCGGGGCGTCACAGGTGCGCTGGCACCCCAGTTCATTCCTATTGAGGTAGGGCGCCTGCCCGTCAACGCCACGCGATGCCGACCCTCAGGGCGGTTTCGCCTATTTCAGCAGTTTCGACATCCGACGGTCCGCGAGCACCTTGCCGCCCGTCTGGCAGGTGGCGCAGTACTGGAACGAGCGGTCGGCGAACGAGACCTCGCGCACCGTATCGCCGCACACCGGGCACGGGCTGCCGGTGCGGGCGTGCACCTTCATCCCGGATCGCTTCTCTGCCTTGAGGGTGGCCACGTGCTGCCCGACGGACCGCTCGACCGCGTCCTCGAGCTCGGACCGCATGGCGGCGTACAGGGCGTCGGCCTGCGCCTCGTCGAGCGACTTCGCCGCCGCGAAGGGCGAGAGCTTGGCGGTGTGCAGGATCTCATCGGAGTAAGCGTTGCCGATGCCGGCGATCGTGCGCTGGTCGCGCAGCAGCGTCTTGAGCTGCGCCCGCGAGCCCACGAGGATCGCACCGAACTCGTCGCGGGTCACGGCCAGCGCGTCCGGACCGAGCGTCGCGACCATCTCGATCTCCTGCGGGTCGCGCACGATCCACACCGCGAGCCGCTTCTGCGTGCCCGCCTCGGTGAGATCGAAGCCCTCCCCCTCCGGTCCGACGTGCACACGCAGGGCGATGGGCGACTTGCCACCCGGTTTGAGCGGTGTCGGCGACAGCTTCTCGGACCAGCGCAGCCACCCGGCCCGGGAGAGGTGCACGACGAGGGCCGGGCATCGTCGCCCTTGCGTGCATCGAGGACGAAGTACTTGCCGATCCGGCGGGTGCCGGTGACGGTGGCGCCCACCAGGTCGTGCGGGCCCGGCGCGTAGGTCTTGAGCACCGACAGCGCCGCCACGTCCACCCTGCGGACGGCGGTGCCGACGGCCTTGGCGCCCACGTAGTCCGCGATCGCGGCGATCTCGGGAAGCTCCGGCATGACCCCACTCTAGGGTGGGGGTATGACGTTCTTCGGCCGTTCCGGCGGCGGCGCCCTGTCCGACATCGACCTCGCGGCCGAGATCGCCGACGGTGCCGGGCGGATCCTGCAGGCCATCCGGCACGGATCGCTGCTCGACGGTCCGCTGCTCGGCGACACCGGCGACCGCCTCGCGCAGGCATGGATCGCGCGCGTCCTGCGCACCCACCGCCCGCACGACGCGGTGCTCTCCGAGGAGGCCCCCGACTCGACCGAGCGGCTCGCCGCCGATCGGGTGTGGGTGATCGACCCGCTCGACGGCACCCGCGACTACGCCGCGCACCGTCCGGACTACGCCGTGCACGTCGCGCTCACGCAGGACGGACGGCCGGTGCAGAGCGCGGTCTCGCTGCCCGCGACGGGCCAGATGTTCCGGTCCGACACCGTCACCGCACCGACCGGCGCGCTCACCGGGAACCTCGCGCTGTCGCGCAGCCGCGCGACCCCGGGCATGTTCCGGGTCGCGGATCAGCTGGGGCTACAGCCGGTCTCGCTCGGCTCGGCCGGCGTGAAGACGATGGCCGTGGTGAGCGGGCAGGTGGACGTGTACCTGCACGCGGGCGGCCAGTACGAGTGGGACTCCTGCGCCCCCGTCGGCGTCGCGCGGGCCGCGGGGCTGCACTGCTCGCGCCTCGACGGCAGCGAGCTCACCTACAACAACCCCGACCCCTACCTCCCCGACCTCGTGATCTGCCGGCCGGAGTTGGCGGAGAAGGTGCTCGACGCGTTGAACTGAATCAGGGGCGGCGGAGCAGGTACACGTCCATGATCCAGCCGTGCTTCGCGCGGGCCTCGGCGCGGGTGCGGGCGATCAGCTCGCCCACTTCGCCGACGGGTCCATCGATCAGGATCTCGTCGGGCGTGCCGAGGTAGGCGCCCCAGTAGATGTGGTCCGTCGGCTCGGCGGTCTCACGGAAGGTGCAGTCGGCGTCGAGCATCACCACTGTGTTGCGGCCGTCGTCCTCGTGCAGGCGCCGGCCGGTGGTGATATGGATCGGCTCGCCGACGCGGTTGAGCAGGATCGCGTGGGCGGCGGTCAGCGCCTGCACGCTGGTGATGCCGGGGATCACCTTCGGCGCCAGCGGGAGCGTGCGGGCCACGCGCTCGACGACCCGCAGCGTCGAGTCGTACAGCGACGGGTCGCCCCACACCAGAAATCCCGCGCTCCCGCCGTCGGGCACGTGCTCCGCGATCGCCGCGGCCAGCGCCGCAGCGCGGGCGTCGTGCCAGTCGGCGACGTTCCGGGCATAGGCACCGTCGGGCCGGGAGGCGCCGCGTTCGGCGGACCGGTCCCGCGGCGGATCCGGCACGAGGACGACCTTCGCGCCGGGCGCGTGCCGGTCCACGATCTCCTGCCGGATGCCGGTGAGCGTGCCCGCGTTCGGCTTGTCGAGGACGAAGAGGGCGTCGGCCGCGCGCATCGCCTCGATCGCGCCGACCGTGACGTGCCCCGGGTCACCGGCGCCGATGCCGATGACCAGCGCCGTGCGGGTCACGCGATCGGCTCGCTGTACATGTTGAGGGTCGCGGTGAGCAGATCGATCCGGTTCTGCTTGAGGATCTCGTTGTCCGGGTCGATCACGCAGTACGAGGCGGTGCCCTCGTGCACCGCGAGCAGCGCGTAGCCGAGCGCCTCCGGCTTGGTCACGCGGCGGCCGGCCGCCTCGAGCACGTGCATCACGGTGGGGATCATGTTGGCGAGCAGCATCTGCTGGGCGTCGCGGACCGTCTGGTTGAGCTCCGGGGTGCGGGTGCAGAGCGCCACGAAATCGCCGTTCACGCGCTGCCAGCGCTCGTTGACCGGGATCGCGCGGACGGCCATCTCGATGAGCTTGCCGTAATCGGCGCCCGCCACCACGTAGGTGTCGACCACCTTGGCCATGACGTCCATGATCCACTGCACGTGGAACTTCCAGACCTCGATGAACAGCTCTTCGAGGCTGGTGAAGTTCGAGTAGAACGCGCCCCGCGTGAAACCCGCGGCCTCGCACACCATCTTGACATTGGTCGAGCCGTACCCGTGCTGCGCGAACACCAGGTAAGCCGCGCGGATCAGGCGCCGACGGGTGCGCGCGCGCCCCTTGGCGTCGTCGGTCGATTGCAGCGCCGCGGTCATCCGACCGTCCCCGTGGGACAGATTGCGCGTCGCTGTTTCATCCGCTCAGTGTACCCGTCGGTAGCCACCGCTTTGGTGCGAGTTCAGCGACCGCCAACCAGTGCGTCGTACGGTGGGAACCGACTCGCTCTAGGAGGCCCGCAATGCCCGATTCCTCGTCCGTACCCGCCGCATCCGGCGGCGTCCTGCCGCGCCTGGCCGGGCTCGCTCTCGCCGCGATCGGCGGCGCGGTACTGATCGTCGCGGCCTTCCTGCCCTGGTTCACCGCGACTCCCGACCTCAGCGGGCTCGGCAGTCTCCTCTCGGGACGGAGCCTCGAGGCCGAGATCTCGGGCGTGGGCGCGGTCACCATGCCCGAATTCGACGGCTACGACGTGAGCTCCGCGATCGCCACCGACGCCGCGTGGGCCGGCTGGACCGTGATCGTGCTCGCCGTGGCCGCCGTCGCCGCGGCCGCGGCGGGCGCGTTCCTCCGCTCGCCCCTCGGGCGCACTGCGGGCGCGGTGACAGGGCTCTGTGGGCTCGCGGCCCTCGGCGTCGCGGCGTACGCCCTGATCATCCCCACCGGCCACCAGGCCGTCCCCGTCGCCGGACTGTCGGTCGACGTCGACACCACCGCGGCGGCCGGTCCGTACATCGTGATCGGCGGAGCAGTGGCGCTGCTGCTCGGCTCCCTCGCGCTGCTCCTCGCCCGACGGTCCGCCGTCACCCCGGTCCGGCACCTGCTGCGGCGCCCGCGGCACCGTTCGCGCCGGCCCCGGCGAACCCGGGGCAGCCGGTGCCGGGGCAGCCGGTGCCCCCGGTGCAGGCGAACGCCGCGCCCCCGGCCCGGTGCCGCCGCACGGTCCCGGCGCCGACGCCGGGTGGGCCCGGCCCGCGTCCTCTGTGCAGGGGCCCGCAGCACCGTCGAACCCCGAGCCGCCGCAGGCCGACGAGCACCAGGTGACCGCGATCGCGCCGGTCGCGCAGCGCCGGCCGCAACCGGAGTGGGACCGGAACTGGCCGACCGCGATACCGCCGCAGCCGCAGGGCGCGACGCCGCCGGCCCCGACGGTGCCATCCGAACAGCACACCGTCGTGGTCAAGCGGCCGCCGCGTCCGGTACGGGTCTCGCCCAAGCCCGAGACCGAGGCGATCCCGCGACGCGACCCGCGCTTCGACGGGCCCACCGGGCCGCTCTGATCCGGCGCTCGCTCAGCGGCCCGCGAGGATTCAGCGCTCGAGCTCGGCGACGCGGGCGCGCAGTCTGTCGATCTCGGCCTGCAGCTCCGCCTCCCGCTCCGCGGCGACCTTCTGGTACGCCTGGCCCAGCTGCTTGATGTACTCGCGGTCGAAGCGCGGGATGATGCTGCGCTGGCAGTTCCAGTCGTATGCCTCGACCGTGACCTCGATGATGCGACGGTCCGCGGTCTCGCGCACCGCGCCGCGCCCGAATACCTTGAGTCGCACCCGCCGCGGGTAGTCGACGAAGAACATCGCGAGCCGGTCGTCGTCAGCGAGGTTGCCCAGCGTCACGAACTGGTTGTTGCCCGGCAGATCGATGAAGCCGAGCCGCCCCGTCGCCGGGTCGTGCTGCACGAAACCGGCGGGGCCGCTGCGGTACTGCAGGTACGGCCATCCGTGCGGGGTGATCGTGGCCAGGCAGAACTGATCGGCACGGCTGATCATCAGCAGCTCGCGGTCGGTGAGGGCCTGCGGGCCGTCGTCGCCGCGTTCGAGCTGCCGGCCGTAGGCCACGTAGCTGCCGTTGGCCCGTTGCCGCGCCAGCGCCTCGTCGCCGAAGACGAGGTGGTGGTAGTGGTTGTTCGGCACGCAACTACGCTACGACACGTGGCGGACGAGATCGTGATCTACACCGACGGTGCCTGCCTGGGCAATCCCGGGCCCGGCGGCTGGGGTGCGGTGCTGCGCTTCGGTGCGCACCAGAAGGAGCTGTACGGCGCCGAGAAGGACACCACCAACAACCGCATGGAACTCATGGGCGCCATCTCCGCGCTGGAGGCGATCACGCGCCCGCTCCCGGTGGTGCTCTACACCGACAGCTCGTACGTGAAGAACGGCATCACCAAGTGGGTCGCGGGCTGGAAGCGCAACGGCTGGAAGACGGCGAGCAAGCAGCCCGTCAAGAACGTCGAATTGTGGCAACGGCTGGAGCGGGCCGCAGCGCAGTACGAGATCGAGTGGCGCTGGGTGAAGGGTCATGCCGGCAACGAGGGCAACGAGTTGGCCGATCAGCTGGCCTCCCGCGGCGCGCAGGAGGCCCGGGACGCCGAGGGTGAGGCGCTGGGCCGAGGTGGGCCGCGGTCGCCGTCGACCGCCGCGCGCACGGCCGGTGGGACCACCTACCGCAGCAGCTATTCAGATAGTGAATAACCCCAGGTAGACCTCGCGCGCGAGCATCGGACCTGGAGTTATTCACCTTCTGAATAGCAGTGGCGACCACACCGTGCCCTACTCCCGCCCGGAGCGCCCGGAGCGCTCGGCACGCCGGGGGTACGACGCCAGGTTCGTCGTCGCCCGGGCGAGCCGCGACGTCACCCGCCGCTGCGGCGGGCGCACGGGACGCAGTTTCGGTGGCACGTCCGCGACGCGGGCGCTGACCTTCCCGCCCCGCCCGTCCCGCGGATTCGGCTCGCGCGTCCCGGGCTCGGCGAACTTGCGGGTCCACTTCGCACCGTTCCACCAGCGCATGCGGCCGGGATCCTCCGGGTCCGGGTACCAGCCCCGCGGCGCCACGGGCGGCGGCAGTTCCGCCTTCCGCGGCAGCTTCAGCCCCGTGGCCAGCGCCCTGCGCTTCGCCGGCCCCGCCGGCCGGGCGGGTTTCGCCGGGCGGGCCGACGGTGCCACACTCACCCGGACCGGCCCGACTTCGGTACTCGCGCGTACGTTCATCCGACCGGCCATGCGCCGATTATGTGCGGATCACGCCGCGCGCAGCTGCAGAATCGCGATCTCCGGCGGCGACGCCACCCGCACCGGCGGGCCCCAGGCACCCGCACCGCGGCTGGTGTAGACCGGCATCCCGTCGACCGATTCGAGCCCCGCGAGCGCGGGCTGCTGCAGGCGGACGAAGTACCGAAACGGCCACAGCTGGCCGCCGTGCGTGTGGCCCGCGACCTGGAGGTCAGCGCCGCGGGCGGCGAACTCGCGTCCCTGCAGCGGCTCGTGCGCGACGGCGATCGTGAACTCGGAGCGCTGCACTCCGGCGAAGGCGGCGTCGTAGTCGGGGGTGAGCGGCGCGGTGCCCTTGCGGTCGTTGACCCCGACGACGGTGACCGACGAACCGCCGTTCGGTCCATCCCGCGATACCCGCACCGACTCGTTGACCAGCGGCCGCACGCCCACGTCGCGCCAGCGCTGCACCCAGTTCACGGCGTCGCCCGCGTAGTACTCGTGGTTCCCGGTCACCGCCAGCACCCCCATCGGCGCGCGCAGGTCGCGCAGCGGGCCAGGTGGTCGCCGATCTGCGCGACCGTGCCGTCGATGAGGTCTCCGCCCAGGAGCACCAGGTCCGGCTTCTCGGCGTTGGTCCGGTCCACGACGTCCTGCACGAACGCGCGGGTGCGCACCGGCCCGGCGTGGATGTCGGTGATCAGTGCGACCTTCACCGTCCCCAGCGCCGCGGGCATCGACGCGAGCGGCACGTCCGTGTGGGTGACCCGCGGCGTGGCCGCCTCGACCAGCCCGTACAAGGTGGCCGCGACCGCGGCCACGACCCCGGCGAGCGCGATGCCGCGGCGGAGCGGCGCACCGTCGAACCCGGGACGGAGCAGGCGCACCACCCGGCCGAGCACCCACACCACCCCCAGCACGATCAGCGTGAGCAGCAGGTAGAACACGGTGGCCAGCCACGTGAGACCGGCGGCGCTGATCCAGCGGACCCCGGCCGGATCGATAGCGCCGGCACCCGCGAGCAGGCCGACCGCGGCCGCCCCCGTCAGCAGCCCCGCCGCGACCAGCAGCAGGTTCCCGACGAGGCGCGCGGGGCGCGTCGTCCAGTGCGCGACCACCCGGCGCTGCACCAACACGAGCGCGCCCAGGATCACGATCAAGAGCACGGCGATACCACTCGGCACGACGAGAATCCCCCCACATGAGAAAGCAAACCGATTCCGAATGTACCGGCACCCGCTCGCCCCGCTAAACTCGTGCGCGCACGCCCTCGTAGCTCAGTTGGATAGAGCGGATCTCTCCTAAAGATCAGGTCGCACGTTCGATTCGTGTCGGGGGCACCATCACTTCGCGCGCTTGGCGATGGCGGTCACGAAGTCGGTGAGCATCTGCTCCTCCGATTCCGCCGACTGCGCGGTGCCACCGGTGGCATCGGCGATCTTCTTGAGAGCCGCGAGGTCGGCGTCCTTGCTGATGCCGACGGTGTGGATGTTCACCGGCCGCGCCGGGTCCACGAGCTTCGTGAGTTCGGCGACCAGCTCGTCCAGCGTGGTGCCACCGTTCTTCTCGTTGCCGCCGTCGGTGAGCAGGATCAGCGAGTTCGAGTAGGCCGGGTCGAAGTCCTTCACCGCCTGCCGGTAGGCGGCGAGCGTCGTGTCGTACAGGCCGGTGCCGCCGCCCACCTTCCCGGGCAGCGCGTTGACCGCGTCCAGCAGCGCCTGCCGCTGGGGCTTGCCGCCCCGGTCGGCGGACAGGGCAGCGGTGGGGACGACCTCGGCCCAGTCCTTGGCACCGCCGGCGCCCAGCGAGAAAGTCCACAGGCCGACCGCGTTCGCGTCGGGGATCTGCGTGACCACCTTGGTGAATCCCGACGCGAGCATCTTGATCCGCGTGGTGTCGCCCGCCTTCTCCTCCATCGACCCGGACGTGTCCACCACGACGAGCGTCTTGAGCGGCACGGCGAGTGCGGTGTACGCCTGCTCGGCGCGCGCCAGCTGCGCCGCGTCGGGCTCGGGGAGCCGGGCGACCTCGCCCACCCCGCCCGACGGTGCCGGGGTCAGGTCGACGCCGCGCAGGCCCTCACGGGCCAGCGCGTCCTTGCCGTCCGCGGAGGCGAACGCCGCGGCGAGGCGCTTGCCGGCCTGCTCGGCGGCGGCGCGCCGCTCGCCGGTGGCGGTCACCGCGAGCAGGAGCTCATCGCGCGGGGCACCGGACTTCGGGACGGTCGCGACGACGTCGTTCGTCTTCTTCTTGGCCGCCAGGTACGCGAACTCGGGGACGACGACCACGCCGCCCTCGGCCGCCGCGGCGGCGACCGGCTCCCCGGTCACGCGCTTCGCGGCCTGCGCGTACCGGGCGAGCGCCGCGGTGAGCGCCTTCGCATCGGCACCCGGCTGGGTCGATTCGGAGACGCCGGCCACGACGGGGACCGCGGAGAAGGGGGAATCGGCGGGCACCGCGCGGATGGTGGCCTGGGAGAGGGCCTCGAGCCAGCTGGCGGGCTGCGGGATCGCGGCGCCGGCCAGGACGATCGGCGATCCCGCGACCGCCGATGCGGGCAGTTCACGCCCGAGCTGGGCCGACACGGCCGCGGACCGGGTGCGGGAGGGCGAGCCACAGATCGGGCGTCTCGCCCCCGCCGGCCAGCCGACCGGCGGTCTGCGTGTCCGGGGTCTCGGTGACCGCGAAGGTGGTGCACCGATCCGATGCGAGCGCGGTCTGCGCGCGGAGAGCGGGCGCGAGCGTCGGATCGGCCATCACCGTGTAGTGCGCGGAGCCGTCACACTGCGAGACCTTGCCGCCGACGATGGCGAGCACTCCCGCCACCAGGACGGCGATCAGACCGATGCCGAGGAGGACGCGGGCGATGATGCGGCCACGCGGCTTCCCCGCAGCCGGGTCCCCCGGCGCGTAATGACGACCCATGAGTCAGGAAGGCTACTCGGTACCTACTGCTGCTGGTCGGGGTTCTGCTGCCCCTGCTGTCCCTGCTGGCCACCGGCGAACTTCTTCGCCGCGTCCTGCGCCTTGTCGACGTGCGAGGCGTACTTGCCGCCGGTCTTCTTGTCGACGAGATCGCCCGCCTTGTCGATGACGCTCGGGTTCTTACCCAGAGCAGCCTTGGCCTTGTTCGCGAGATCCTTGAAATCCATGTGGCCAGGCTAGCCGACCCTGCTCCACCAGTCCTCCGGACCGGCGGCGCGGGCACCGTCGACCCGGCCTCCCGGCATGGGGATGATCGTCGCGACCCCGGCCTCTCGCGCGGCGGCGAGGAGCCGCTCCACGGGTTCGGACCAGTCGTGGAAGGCCAGGTTGAACGTGGCCCAGTGCACCGGAACCAACGGGGCGCCCGGCTTGGCGATCATCACGTGGATGGCGACCGCCTCCTCCGGATTGGTGTGCACGTCGGGCCAGAGCGGGTCGTAGGCGCCGATCGGCAGCAGCGTCAGGTCGAAGGGGCCGAAATGGTCGCCGACCAGCTTGAACCGCTCCGTGAAGCCGGTGTCGCCGCCGAAGAAGACGGCGTGCTCGGGTCCGACGAGCGACCAGGACGCCCACTGCGTGGAGTTGCGGGTGAGGCCACGCCCGGAGAAGTGCCGGGCCTCGGTGCACACCACCTTGAGGCTCTTCCCGTCGCGCGTCAGGGTGTGCGCCTGGTCCCAGTCCAGCTCGACGATCCGGCCGTCCGGCACGCCCCACGCGCGCAGGTGGCCCCCCACGCCGATCGGCACACAGAACACCACGTCCCGTTCGCGGGTGAGTTCGTCGATCGTGGGGAGGTCGAGGTGGTCGTAATGGTCGTGGCTGATGATCACCGCGTCGATCTCGGGCAGCGCGCTGAGCGCGACCGGCACCGGATGCAGGCGGGCCGGACCGATCGTCGGCGACGGCGACACCCGCTCGCCCCAGACCGGGTCGGCGAGGATCCGGAAACCGTCGACCTCGATGAGCACCGACGAGTGCCCGTACCAGGTGACGGCCAGGTCGGACGCCTGTTCCGGGCTCGGGTCCGCCGCCAACGGGATCGGGCCCGACGGTGCCCCAGCCCGTGCCGGGCACGGCCGACCACGCCGCGGGCGATCTTGGCCGCGTCGAAACGCTGGTGCGGGCTGTCCGGGTCGGTGTTGGTGTAGACCGTGTCGACCTGCGCGCCCATCGACCGCTTCAGGCCACTCGCAGCGCGGAGCCCCGCGGCACCCGCGACCCCGGCGGCCGCGCCGGCGGCGAACGTGACGACGCTGCCGAGCCGCATGATCAACGGCCAAGGAAGCGCGGCTCGCGCTTCTCGAGCCGCGCCATGATGGCCTCCTTGAGGTCCTCGGACTCCCACACGGCGTGCAACCGCGCCTCCTCCGCCTCGGTCAGCGGTTCACGCGCCACGTCGCTCTTGAACAACGCCTTGTAGTTCTGCAGCGACAGCGGCGCCAGCCCGGCGATGTGGCGCGCGTACTCGAGGCCGGCCTCCCGATCACCGACACGGTTCGCGAAGCCCAGCTGCGCGAGTTGCTCGGCCCCGATCTTCTCGGTGGCCATCAGGACGCCGCGCGCATGGCCGCCGCCCACCAGGTCCTCCAGGCGGCGCAGCGTCCACTTGTCGATGGTGACGCCGAGCTTGGCCGCCGGAATGGCGATGACGGTGCTCGGATCCACCACGCGCAGATCGGCGACCATCGCCATCTGCACGCCGGCGCCGTACGCCGGGCCGTTGAGCACCGCGACCACGATCTGCTTCATCGCCTCGACCCGCTGGTAGAACCGGATCACCCGCGTCATGAAGTCCTTGTCCAGTACCGCGCCGGAGCGCAGGTCCGCCCCCGCGGAGAACACCGTGCCCTGGCCCGTGAGCACGATGACGAACACCCCGTCCGCCTCGGCGCGGTCGAACGCCGCCTCCAGGCCGTCCATGAGCTCGGGGTTCAATGCGTTCCGCGCCTCGGGGCGCTGGAACTCGATGATGGCGACCTTGTCCTCCAGCGTGTAACCGATCATGGCCCGCAATCTACGCTACGGGGGTGAAGGATGTCGTCGTGGTCGGTGCCGGCCAGGCCGGGCTGTCGGCCGCGTACTTCCTGCCCCGGTTCGGGATAGGCGATTACGTTGTGCTCGATCACAACTCGGGCCCGGGCGGCGCATGGCGGCAGCGCTGGCCATCGCTGACGCTCCGCGCCGCGAACCGCGTGCACGACCTGCCGGGATGGGGGCTGCAGGACGCGCTCGGAACCGATTGCGATGACATTCCCGCCTCCACCGGCGTCGCACAGTACTTCGGCGAGTACGAGAAACGGTTCGGGATCGACGTGCACCGGCCCGCCCACGTGGCGTCCGTGACGCGCGACGCCGAGGACTACATGGTCTCCGGCCGCGCGCACGACGGGCCGTTCGAGTACCGCACGAGGGCCGTCATCAACTGCACCGGCACCTGGGACAGCCCGTTCCTCCCGGCGCTGCGCGGCGCGCACGAGTTCCGCGGGACGCAGTTGCACGCGCACGACTACCGCACGGCCGAACCGTTCGCGGGAAAGACGGTGGCCGTCGTCGGCGCCGGCATCACGGCGGTGCAGTTGCTCCTCGAGATCGCGGAGGTCGCCGACACCGTCTGGTTCAGCCGGCGGGAGGTGCAGTGGGACGAGACCCCGTTCGACCCCGAGAAGGGCCGCCGCGCCGTCGCGCGCGTCGAGGAGCGGGTGCGGGCGGGCCTGCCGCCCGGCTCCGTCGTGTCGGTGACGGGCCTACCGGTGACCGCCGCGATGCGGCGCGGCATCGACTCCGGGGTGCTCACCCGCCGCCCGATGTTCGCCTCCCTCTCCCCCGACGGTCCGCTGCTCGCCGACGGTTCGCTGGTCCGCGCGGACGTGATCCTGTGGTGCACCGGCTTCCGGTACTCGATGGATCATCTGGCGCCGCTCGGGCTGCGAGCACCCGGCGGCGGCATCGTCATGACGGGGCGGCTCGCGACCGAGGTCGCCGGCGAGCCCCGACTGCACCTGCTCGGGTACGGCCCGTCGGCGTCCACGATCGGCGCGAACCGGGCGGGGAGGGAGGCGGCGCGAGCGATCGCCGAGATTCTTCGCGGGTCCGGCGGGTCTGGACCGGGCCGGGTGGGGGACACGCCGCTCGCTTAGACGTCCTCGCCTCGCCTAGCGGCTCGGGTCGTCCGATGCGCTCGACGGCCTCTCCCCCACCCGTCCCTCGTTCGTTCGTGGTCGCGTCCGGTACGCCGGTCGTCTCGCCGGGGCCTTTGCGGACCGGGGATTCGTGTGCAGGCGCCTCTCCGATTGTGTCCGTGGTGGACTGGCCCACTTGCGCTGTCGTCCCCCGCGCGGCGCCGAATCCCCGCCCCGGGCTTCCGTCCCCTACCGTGCGCCAGGCCTCCCGTGTGGGCTCGATCGTCCCCCACTCGGCACCGAGTCCCCCGCCGCACGCCAGCATCTCCCCCACCGGAATCCGTCTCCCCCACTGGTCGCCGTGGATGATCAGCGGTGGGACGCTTGTCCGAATCGGCCACAATCCGAGTGTCCAGCCGTGGAGGCACCGCCGGTCCCGGGGACTCGACGGTGCCAGCGCGGCGGAAGCCGATGTCAGCGCAGGTTGAACGTGGCCGGGTCGGGGCCGATGCGCTTGCCCTCAACAGCGCTGATGCGGGCGACCTCGTCGTCGGACAGCGTGAAGCCGAAGACGTCGAAGTTCTCGGCGATGCGGGCGGGCGTCACCGACTTGGGGATGACGACGTTGCCGAGCTGTAGGTGCCAGCGCAGGATCGCCTGCGCGGGGTCACGCCGTGCGCGGCTGCGACCTCGACGACTGCGGCATCGGTCAGGGACTCGCCCTGCCCGAGCGGCGACCACGCCTCCGTGGCGATGCCGTGCTCGGCGTGGAAGGCGCGCAGCTCGTCCTGCGGCAGGCCGGGGTGCAGCTCGATCTGGTTGATCGCCGGGGTCTCGCCGGTCTCGTCGATCACGCGGCGCAACGCCTCCACGGTGAAGTTGCTGACGCCGATCGCCTTGGCTCGACCCGAATCGCGGATCTGCTGGAACGCCTTGAAGGTGTCCACGTAACGGTCGTACTCGAGGACGGGCCAGTGGATGAGGTAGAGGTCCACGTAATCGGTGCCGAGACGCTCGAGCGAGCCGTCGAAGGCGCGCAGCGTCTCGTCGTAGCCCTGGTCCGAGTTCCACAGCTTGGTGGTGAGGAAGACGTCCTCGCGCGCGAGCCCGCTCTCGGCGATCGCGCGGCCCGTGCCCTTCTCGTTCTCATACACCTTCGCCGTGTCCACGGACCGGTAGCCCACCCGCAGGGCCTCGGCGACAGCGGCCTCGGCACCGTCGTCGGACACCTGCCAGACGCCGAAGCCGAGCTGAGGGATCGAGGTTCCGTTATTGAGCTTCACGTTCGGTACGGTCATGGCCCGAACAACGCGTCCGCGCCGCCCGGTGTTCCCAGTAGCCTGAATTCCATGGCGATCACGGCGCAGGACCTCATCGATGCGATCCTCGACCGCGGCACCTTCACCAGCTGGGACGGCCCGCTCCTGGACGTGCACCCGGACGCGGAGTACGCCGCCGCGCTGGACCGCGCCCGGGCGGCCTCCCACCACGACGAAGCCGTGATCACCGGCGAAGGCCGCATCCGCGGGCAGCGGGTGGCGCTCATCGCGTGCGACTTCGCCTTCCTCGGCGGTTCGATCGGCGTCGCGGCCGCGGAGCGCATCGTCTCCGCCGTCGAACGGGCCACCGCTCTGCGGCTGCCGCTGCTGGCCACGCCCACGTCGGGCGGTACGCGGATGCAGGAGGGCACCGTCGCCTTCCTGCAGATGGTCAAGATCTCGGCGGCGATCACGCTGCACAAGCAGTCGGGCCTGCCGTATCTGGTGTACCTGCGTGACCCCACGATGGGCGGCGTGTTCGCCTCGTGGGGCTCGCTGGGGCACGTGACGATCGCCGAACCCGGCGCGCGCATCGGCTTCCTCGGGCCGCGGGTCTACGAGGCCCTGCACGGCGAGTCCTTCCCGGACGGCGTCCAGACCGCCGAGCACCTGTTCAGCCGGGGCCTCATCGACGGCGTCGTTCCGCTGCGGTTCGTCCGGCTGCTGGCGCACCGCACGTTGCGGGTGCTCGCCGGCGTCCAGGACGCCGATCCGTTGGCCCCGCACCTCGGCGTGCGCGAGGAGCTCAGCGCGGAGGACGACGGTACGCCCGCGTGGGAGTCCGTCCGGATCAGCCGCGCGGCGGGCCGGCCCGGCGTCCGCGCCTTCCTCCGGCACTCCGCCACCGACCGGCTACCGCTGTCGGGCACCGGCGAGGGCGAGACCGACCACACGCTGCTGCTGTCGCTCGCGCGGGTGCAGGGCTATCCGTGCGTCGTCGTCGGGCAGGACACGACCCGCGCCGACGGCGCCGCTCCCCCGCTGCTGGGCCCTGCAGCGCTCCGCGCTGCCCGCCGCGGCATGCGGCTGGCCGCCGAGCTGAAGCTGCCATTGGTCCTCGTCATCGACACCTGGGGTGCGGCGCTGTCCCGCGAGGCGGAGGAGGGCGGCCTCGCCGGGGAGGTGGCGCGCAGCCTGTCCGATCTGGTCACCCTCACGGTCCCGACGGTGTCCGTCCTGCTCGGCCAGGGCACGGGCGGCGGCGCGCTCGCGATGCTCCCCGCGGACCGGGTGCTGTGCGCGCAGCACGCCTGGCTCGCGCCGCTGCCGCCGGAGGGAGCGAGCGCGGTCATGTATCGCGACACCGAGCACGCGACCGAGATGGCGGACCGGCAGCGGATCCGCGCCGCCGACCTCCTGGCCGACGGGATCGTGGACCGGGTGATCCCCGAGCGGCCCGACGCCGCCGCCGAGCCGACCGAGTTCTCGCGCCGCGTCGGCCTTGCGGTCAGTGAATCGCTCGCGGAACTGTCGCTGATCCCCGACCCGATCCGGATCAGCCGCCGCCTCGACCGTTACCGCTTCCTGGGCGGCCGCGGCTGAGCCGTCACCAGTCCTGCAGGCTGGTGTAGCCGTCCTCCAGCAGACGGACGAAGAGCGCCGTCTTCGAGCGGGCGGGGCGCCCCGCCGCGGCGTACTTGGCGCGGACCCGGGCGATGTGCGTGGCCACCGTGGCCGCGCTGATGAACAGCACCCCCGCGGCTCCGTCCTTCGAGTCGCTCGCGAACCACGCGAGCAGGACCTCGACCTCCCGCGCGGACAGCGCGGGGGACGCGCCACCGAATTCCCCGGGCACGGCCGCACCGGGGTGCGCGGCCGCGCTCTCGACCATTTCGACAACCGTCATGCCGAGGTCACCTACTTCCCAATTCCCCGCCCACGCGAGCCGCGGGGCGTCCTTGAGATGAATCTGTCATCCGGCGCCCGGAATTTCCGTCATCATCGTCGGTGTTCGTACGATCTCCGTACGGCGACCAGCGTGAATGCCGTGAATGCGTGGCGTACGGGGGAGGCGCGATGACATCGCACGACGATCGACCGGAGCGCCCGGATCCGCGCACGGTGGGAACACGCGCGGAACTCGGCGCCGCGCTGCGCGGACTGCGCGACGCCGCAGGTCTCACCGTACGAGAACTCGTGGAACAGGCAGAGGTCCATCTCGGTACCCTGTCGGGCTGGCTGTCCGGGGCGCACGCTCCGACCGCCGCGAATCGCGACGTCTTCAACCGCGTGCTGGCGGTGTGCGGCGTCGCGGAAAGCGACGCCGACACCTGGTGGGACGCCGTCGCTCGGGCCCGTGTTCGTTCGCGCACCAAAGAAAAGAACGGTGGGAAAACCTCCGTACCGGGGTTTCTCGCCCTTCGAGATCGGCGATCTGGACGACTTCTTCGGGCGCGAGAAGGACACCGACAATCTCTTCCGCCGCGTTACTGCGATCGCGAACAACCCGGAACTGAAATCACCGATCATCGTCGTCGGGGCCAGTGGCATCGGGAAGTCCTCGGTGGTCCGCGCCGGCCTCGCGGGGCGGTTCGCCGCCGACGGCGGCGCGCGCTGGGACCACATCGTGATCACGCCGGGCACCGCACCGCAGGAATCCATCGACGAGGCCCTTGCCGCACTGGACGAGCATCCCGCCGCGCACCGCGTCCTGGTGATCGACCAGTTCGAGGAGATCTGGACGCAGGGAGGCGACGCCGCCCGCGCCGTTGTCGCCCGCGCGCTCGCGCTCGCCGCCGGGCGGCCGCGCACCGTCGTGGTCCTGGTCCTGCGTTCCGATTTCCTCGACCGCCTCGTGGCCGAGCCCGGGTACACCGACGCGGCGGCGTCCGGCACCGTCGTCATCGGCCCTCTGGACCGGCCCGGCCTGCGCGCCGCGATCGTCGGCCCCGCCGAACGGGCGGCGGTCACCGTCGACCCCGGACTGGTGGAGCTCCTGCTCGACGACGCCGAGGCCACGGGCGACGCCGCCGGCGTCCTGCCCCTGCTGTCGCACTCGCTGCTCACGACGTGGGAGCGGTCCGGGCCGGGCCGCCTCACCGTCGACGGCTACCTCGAGACGGGACGCCTGTCCGGGGCCGTGGAGAAGAGCGCCGAGACCGTGTACGCGAGCCTCGACGACGCCGGCCGCGCCACGATGCACGATCTGTTTCTGGGCCTGATCAACGTGGGCGAGTACCGGGTCGCCCGCCGGATCGCGCCGCGCGCTGAGCTGGGCGTGGACGCGGACGCCACCGGCCTGCTCGACCGGCTGGTGGACGCGCGGCTGGTGAGCGTCGGCGACGACGGCGTGCAGCTCGCGCACGAGGCACTCGTCCAGGCGTGGCCGAGGCTGTCGCAGTGGGTCGAGGAGGACCGGGCGCGGCTGCGCCTCGAACACCGGATCCGGGTGGCGGCAGCGCACTGGTCGGCGGCGGGCGAGCCGCAGACGTTGCTGCTGTCCTCCGGCATGCTGGACCTGGTCACCTCGCTGACCGAGGAGCGCCCCACACGCTGGGGCACCACCGAGCGGTCGATGATCGAGCAGAGTATCGAGCGGCGCGAGCAGCGCATCGCAGGCGAGCGCCGCCAGGTCCGCAAGCTCCGCGCCGTCGCGGTCACCGCGGGTGCGCTCGCGCTGGTGGCCGTCCTGGCCGCGACGATGGCGTGGTTCGGCCTTGCGGACACCGCGCGCGCCCGGGACGCCGCCGCACAGGCGCACGGCGAGTCGACGAGCCGTCAGCTGGCGCTCGAATCCCGCCGGCTGCGCCCCCGCGACTCGGCGCTGGCGGCGCAGTTGGCCGTGGCCGCGTACCGGATCTCGGAGACGGTGGAGGCACGGTCGAACCTGCTCGACACGCTGTCCGACCCACTGGCCTCGCGCCGCACCATCGGCAGCTACTTCGAGGTGACCGCGGCACCGTCGGGGCTGCTCGCGGCGGTCCGTACGCCGACGCGCCTCGCGCTGTACCGCATCGACGCGCGCGGCGTCGAGGACGTGGTGGGTGCGGCGGATCTCGAGCCGGGTGCGCTCCCCGGGTCCGGCCTGGTGTTCACGACCGACGGTACGGCGGTGCTCGTCGGCACCGGCCGCGGGGTGGTGGAGGTGGACGCGCGCGATCCCGCCGCGCCGCGGGTCACGCGGACCACCGACCTGGGCCGGCCGGTGGTGCGGCTGTCCGCTTCCGCGGACGCGCGCACCGTGCTCGTCTCCCTCGACAACGCGCCGCCGGAGTTGCTGCGCCGCACCGCGCTCGACGCGCCGTGGTCGCGGGTCCCGTTCCCCGACGACGGCTTCGCCGAGTCGCAAGCGGGGGTCGCGCTCAGCGCCGATGCGCGGCTCGCCGCCGTGTCCGCCCCCGGCCGCGGCATCACCCTGTGGGACGTATCGGGCCCAGCGCCGGTGCGGCGCGGCACGTTCCCGCTCGACGGTGCCTCCAACCAGGCGGTCCGGATGTCCTTCCAGGAGCGCACTCTCGCCGCGGGCCTGCGCAGCCGAGAGGCGGTTCTCCTCGACGCCGCGGACCCGGACGCGCCCGGCCTGCGACGCACCGTCTCGGGGTTCACCAGCTACGTCAACGATGTCGAGTTCACCAGCGACGGTGCGCGACTGGTGTCGGCGAGCTCCGACGGACAGGTCAAGATCAGCAGTCTCCGGGACGGCGAGCCGGATCTCGTATTCACCGGGCCCGAGCCGATCGGTCTCGCGACGGTGGCGGGCGGCACCGTGCTTGCCGCCGCCGACGGCGGCGTCCTGCGCAGCTGGCCGCTGCGCTCGGCCGGCCTCGAGCTCGGCTCGCGCGCGGTGTTCCAGATCCCCGTCCACGGCTCGGACGTGCTGGTCGCCAACGGCGGCCCGGATTCCGCGGTCGGACAGTGGCGCGCTGCGCCCGGGCCCGCCCTGGTGAAGGCCGGCCCGGACATCGCGCCGCCGGGCGGTGACCTGTTCTCCGGCGCGCTGGCCCTCTCCCGCGACGGCAGCACCGCCGTCCTGGGCACCGGCAACGGTCGCGTCTTCCTCGCGGACCTCCGGGACCGGACCCGGCCGGCGCTGTCGCCCACCGGGGCGCAGGCACTCGGTTCGATCGTGGAGACCGTGGCGGTCTCGCCGGACGGCCGGACCGCCCTGGTCGGCGGCCTGTCCACGCCGCGGGTCGCGGTCCTCGACATCGCCGACCGCACCGCGCCGCGAGTGATCGGCGGGCTGGACGTGACCGACGGAGTTCCATCATTGGGGTTCCTACGCAACGACTTCGCGGTGCTGGGCACCGCGGGCGGCGCTCTGCTGCAGGTGGATCTGCGCGAACGCGCGGCACCGAAGCCGGTGCGCAGCACCGACGTCTTCGACGCGTCGATCGCGGCTCTCGCCGTGGCCCCGGACGGCAGTACGCTGCTCCTCGCCGCGTCCGGCGGCGGCCACCTGGCGCAGGTCCGCCACGCCGGGACGGGGAACGAGCCGGCGATCATCAGGTTCAGCGGCCCCAGCGGGTCGGTCAACGGCGCGGCCTTCTCCCCGACGGTGCGCGGCTCGTCGTCGCGTCCAGCAGCGGCGAGGCGCGGCTGTACCGGCGGCACGACGGTGCGTCGCCCGAGCGGGAGGCGACGCTCACCGTGGACGGCGCGATCCTGTTCGACGCGCGGTTCACAGGCGACGGCTCGATGGTGGTCGCCTCCGGGAACAGGGGCAGGCTGCGCACATGGGACCTGAGCCCACAGCACGTGATCGACGCGGTATGCGCTTCGCGTTCCGCGCCCATCACGGCGGAGGAGTGGGAACGGCTCGTTCCGGGCGAGCCGTACTTCGCGCCGTGCGGCTGACCCCACCCGGGCGGTCGCCGGGGCCGCGACCGCGGGTGGGTGCGTTCGACGACGTCATTCGGTGACGGTGACGCCCCAGCGCACGTGATCGGGGGTCACCGTCGCCACTTCCACCAGGACGGCGTGCCGCGCACCGCGGGACGTCATCGTGCAGTCCTGGACGGCGCCCACCACCCCGGGGAGCGCCCCGTTGCAGGTCACGACCTCGACGGGGCGCTCGCGGGCGAGTACCTCGCGAGTGCGGATCTCGAGTTCGGCGACGGGGACGCGCTGGCCGGACTCGGGTGCGCCGGCGACGACCGAGTCCCAGCTGACCCGCTCCCCGTCGACGTCCGTGACCGTGAGGTTCACGGAGAACTTCTCGTCCCCGCGGATGAGCGTGCAGGACTGCGCCGCGCCCACCTCGGCGCGCAGCCCACCCTCGCAGTTCAGAGCGTCCGACGGGGCGTCGGCCACCTGCGAGAGGGTGCCGGATTCGACCTGATCCCGCGTCACTTCGGCGGGGGCGAACAGCGACCAGCACACCGCGACTGCGGCACCCACGCCACCGACACCCACCACGAGTGCACGCACGGACATATTGATCGCTTCCTCCGCGAATGATCTCCGCTGTCAAGATCATCTGGTTGCGAACATTGAATCATGGACGTGGTCGGTCTCCACCGTCGACATGCCGCGGAGACGATTCCGTCGCCGCCGGCGCGGTCAGCCCACGAACGTGAGGTAGATCAGTGCGACGTTGAGGGCCACGATCAATGCGGCGGCAGCGGCGGAGGCCCACCGCAACGGGCCACCGTCGACGAACTCGCCCATGAGCGCGCGATCGGAGGTGTACCGGCGCAGCGGCAACAGCGCGAACGGGATCCCGAAGCTGAGGACCACCTGCGAGACGATGAGCGCCTCGGTCGGCGGGAGGCCGAGCCCCAGCACCACGAGCGCGGGGATCATCGTGACCACGCGCCGCACCACCACCGGGATCCGACGGTGCAGCAGCCCCGCCATGATCGTGCCGCCCGCGTAGCTGCCCACCGACGTCGACGCGAGCCCCGACGCGAGCAGGCCCACCGCGAACAGACCGGCGACCACGGGGCCGAGCGCGTCCGCGACCGCGGCGTGCGCACCCTCGATCGAGTCGGTCCCCTCCCGGCCGTACAGGCTGCTCGCCGCCAGGACGAGCAGCGCGATGTTCACGGCGCCGGCGATGATCAAGGCGAGCACCACGTCGACCCGGGTCACCTTCAGCAGCCGACGCGCGCGTTCGGCGCGCCCCGCCTCGGGCGGCGCCCCGTGCCGGTCGATCACGAGGGCCGAGTGCAGGTAGATCGCGTGCGGCATGACGGTGGCTCCCAGCATCGATGCCGCGAGGAGCACCGTCTCCGCGCCCTGCAGCCGGGGAACGAGCCCGGCGAGGAAGGCGGCACCGTCGGGCGGCGCCGCGACGAGACCCGAGAGGAATCCGACCACGATGATCGCAAGGAAGCCCACGACCACGAGTTCGAACCGGTACTGCCGGCGTCCGTCGGCCAACGTGAGCAGCAGGGTCGAGATCACGCCCACGATCAGCCCGCCCCAGAGCAGCGGCAGCCCGAACAGCAGGTTGAGCGCGAGGGCCCCGCCGATGATCTCGGCGATGTCGGTCGCGGCGGCGACGAGCTCGGCCTGACCCCAGAACGCGAGGCGCGCCCGCTTCGACAAACGGTCCCCGAGCACCTGCGGCAGCGAGCGGCCGGTGACGACACCGAGCTTCGCGGACTGGTACTGGATCATCACCGCCATCACGTTGGCGAGCACCAGCACCCACACCAGCAGATACCCGTACTTCGCACCCGCGGTCACGTTCGCGGCCACGTTGCCGGGGTCCACGTACGCGATCGCGGCCACGAACGCCGGCCCGAGCAGCATCAGCGTGCGCACCTTGCTCGGCTTCCGCACGGCGGTATCGGTCAACACAGGTAGAGGGTATGCAAATTATTATTTTCGGTCAACCAAACTTTGAAGTGGCAGCGTGGCGACGCTCTTGACGCGGTCGGGTGGGTTGCGGCCCCGACGCCCGGATCCGCCCGCGCGACACCGGCAATGCTCGCATCGGGCACCTGGAACACCCGAAATGCACGTAGATACCCTGCATGCCGGGTGTCCACGCGCAGAACGGGTGCGTGACGGCTCAGCCACCCCTTCTGCCCGGTGCCGGCGGCTCGGGCACCCGTTCTGCACGGTGCTGACGGCTCGGGCACCTGTTCTGCGCGGTGTTGACGGCTCAGGCACCCGTTCTGCCCGGGGCCCGTCACTCCCCGCGGCGGCCGGTGGCGTCGTGGTCGTGACGATCGGCTTCGCCACCGTGGGCTTGGGCACCGTCGTCCGCACCGGCGGGGGCGCGACGGTGGTCGTCGAGACCGGCACCGTCGTCCGCACGGGCGGCGGGGTAACGGTCGTCGTCTGCACGGGCGGCGGGGCAACGGTCGTCGTCCGCACGGGCGGCGGGGCAACGGTCGTCGTCCGCACGGGCGGCGGGGCAACGGTCGTCGTCGGCACCGTCGTCTGCACCGGCGGGGGCGCGACAGTGGTCGTCAGCACCGGTGGGGCGACGGTGGTCGGGACCGTCGTGGTCGGCGCGGCCGCCGTGGTCGACGGTGCCTCGCCGGCGCCGCTCGGCGGCGCGACCCGCGCGCCGGTCGGGACCGACGCGCCCGTCGACGTCGCCGCGGGCGCCGTGCCGCCGCCCGCAGTCCCCGGCGCCGCGGACGTCTGCGTCCCCGACGTCTGCGCCCCCGTCGCCTGCGCGGTCTCCGTCGTGGTCTGCGCGGAGGTCGCGGCCTTCGCCTCCGTCGTGACCGCCTGCGCGGTCGAGGCGACGGTCGCGGACACGCTGGTCCCGACCGCCTCGTCGAGCTTCGCGACGGAGCCGGCCTGGATCTGCGCGCCCTGCAGCGCGGCCGGGACCGGTGCGGTCACCTTCACGTCGGTGTTGACGTTGCCGGCCACCGCGGCGCCGGGCAGCGCGACGATCGGCTCGACCTTCGCCGAGGTGGGCATCGGCGCCAGCACGACCCCGGAGCGACCGGCGCCGTCACGGTGGTCGTCGTGGTGGTCGTGGTCGTGGTGCTCACCGTGTAGACCGGCGCGACGATCCGGCCCTGGTTCCGCACGTCCACCACGCGACCCGGCGTCACCGCCCACACCGGATAGAACGGCTCGGTGTGGCGCGGGTTCACCCGCCGGAACGGGTTGGTGCCGAGGTTGATGGTGATCGACACGGAGATGATCGGCTGCGGCCTCGGCCGGGTCCAATTGCGCGGGTAGACCCACATCACGGGCACGTCGGAGCGGAACCCGGGGTCGAACCACGGCTTCGGGTAGCCCGGACGGTCCCAGGGGCGCGGCTGCCCGGGCGTCCAGGGCCGCACGCCCAACTGCCGCCCGTACAGCGACCAGCAGGTCTGGGTCTGGCGCTCGACGCCGGCGATCCACGAGCCCCACCGGCCGGTCTCGCAGATGGTGCGGAACGTGTCGATCTGCTGCGGCGTGTACTGCCACGGACGGTAGTTCGCCGGCCGGGACATGGGCTCGGGCACCGCGGGCTGCGGCGCGACCCGCACGCCCGGGATGTCGTCGGGCACCGGCGGGTAGTAGACGGTGGTGTTCTGCGACGTGGAGGTGATGGTCCCCTGGGGGAGGCCGGCGTTCACGACGGCCTGCGCGGCCACCGGGTCGCCGACCATCATGACCTCCTTGGGCGGCACGGCGATGCCGTCGGTCTGGAACGCCCCCGGGTTCGCGGTGAAGTTGTCCCCCGTCACCGGGACGAAGTTCACGGGCGAGTCCTGCGGCTCGCCGTTCGATCCCCCGCAGGCGGCCACCATGCCCGCCGCGAGCAGCACACTGGTGGTCAGGCCGATCTTCTTCGCCGTCATCCCACCACTCTGGCAGGTGAAGGCCCCCAGCGGTATCCCTTGAACGAACGGATCTGCCCTACGCTGCTCCCATGACGACGCGCGATCACGGCGACCCCGGCGACGCCCCCAGCCTGGCCCCGCCCCTGACGGAGATCGACGATCCGGCGCGGCCGTCCGCCGCGGAGGAGGCCCGCACCGTCGCCGGCGCCACGAACACCGCGACGCTCGCGACCCTCTCCTCCGACGGTGCGCCGTGGGCCTCGCTGGTCACCTACGGCCTGCTGGGCGGCGACCCGGTCCTGTGCGTCTCGACGATGGCCGAGCACGGCCGCAATCTGCGCCGCGATCCGCGGGCGAGCGTCTCGGTCGTGGCGCCCGGCGCGAGCGCGGACCCGCTCGCGAACACCCGGATCACGCTGGCCGGCACCGTCCGCCTCCCCGGGCCGGACGAGGCCGCCGCCGCACGCGAGGCGCACCTCGCCGCGGTGCCCGCGGCGCGGTACTACATCGACTACAGCGACTTCACGGTGTGGATCCTGCAGGTCCAGCGGGTGCGCTGGGTCGGCGGATACGGCCGGATGGACTCGGCCGACGCAGCGGCGTACGCCACCGCGGAGCCGGACCCCGTCGAGTACCGGGCCGAGCGCGCGGTGCGCCACCTCAACGACGATCACGCGGCCGCGCTGCTCGCGATGGCGCAGCGCCTCGGCGGCTACCCCGACGCGACCGAGGCGCGCTGCGAGGGCGCCGACCGGTACGGCCTCGACATCCGGGTGAGCACGCCGCGCGGCTGGGCCGTCACGCGCGTCGGGTACGGCACCCGGCTGGACGACCCGGCCGAACTGCGCGCGGCCACCGTCGCCCTTGCGCGCCGCGCCGCCTCGACCGAGTCCTGAGCCCGACCCGGGCAACGCGAGGGCCCCGCACCGTCGGGCGACGGCACGGGGCCCTGAGCGCTTCGAGCTACTTGACGCCGAGCAGCTCATGACGGAGACGAGGCCCCGTGCCCGACGAACGTCGAGCTACTTGACGCCGAGCAGATCGATCACGAAGACGAGCGTCTTGCCCGACAGGCGGTGGCCGCCGCCGGCGGGACCGTAGGCCAGGGCGGGCGGGCAGATCAGCTGGCGGCGACCGCCGACCTTCATGCCGGGGATGCCCTCCTGCCAGCCGGCGATGAGGCTGCGCAGCGGGAAGTTGATCGACTCGCCGCGGCTCCACGAGGAGTCGAACTCCTCGCCGGACTCGAATTCGACGCCCACGTAGTGCACGTCGACGACGCTGCCGGGCTGCGCCTCGGCGCCCTCGCCCACGACGATGTCCTTGATGACGAGCTCGGTGGGCGCGGGGCCCTCGATGAACTCGATCTCCGGCTTGGTCATTCCGACTCCTTTGATCAGGCGGTGCAGGTTGTCGCGACGGATCGGCGGCATCTAGGCACCGGGGTAGTCACGGGCGGTGTGGCCCGTGTAGATCTGCTGAGGCCGACCGATCTTGGTGGTCGGGTCCTCGTGCATCTCGCGCCAATGGGCGATCCAGCCGGGTAGCCGGCCGAGCGCGAACAGCACCGTGAACATGCGCGTCGGGAAGCCCATCGCGCGGTAGATCAGACCGGTGTAGAAGTCCACGTTCGGGTACAGCTTGCGCTCGATGAAGTAGTCGTCGTGGAGCGCGACATCCTCCAGGCCCTTGGCGATGTCGAGCAGCTCGTCGGATACGCCGAGCAGCTCGAAGATGCGGTCCGCGGTCTGCTTCACGATCGCCGCACGCGGGTCGTAGTTCTTGTAGACGCGATGCCCGAAGCCCATGAGCTTCACGCCGTCTTCCTTGTTCTTGACCTTGTTCATGAAGGCCGCGGTGTCGCCACCGGAGGCCTTGATGTCGTCGAGCATCTCGAGGACGGCCTGGTTGGCGCCGCCGTGCAGCGGGCCCCACAGGGCGTTGATGCCGCCGGAGATCGAGGTGAACAGGTTCGCGTTCGACGAGCCCACCAGGCGCACGGTCGACGTGGAGCAGTTCTGCTCGTGGTCGGCGTGCAGGATGAGCAGCATGTCGAGCGCCTTGACGAGCTCCGGATCGACCTCGTAGGGCTCGGCCGGGAAACCGAAGGTCATGCGCAGGAAGTTCTCGACCAGGCTCAGCGAGTTGTCCGGGTAGAGGAACGGCTGGCCGACCGACTTCTTGTACGCGTAGGCGCAGATGGTCGGGAACTTCGCGAGCAGGCGGATGGTCGCGAGCTCGACCTGCGCCGGATCGTTGTGGTTCAGCGAGTCGGGGTAGTACGCACTCAGCGCGTTCACTGCCGACGAGACCACCGGCATCGGATGCGCGTTGCGCGGGAAGCCGTTGAAGAACAGCTTCAGGTCCTCGTGCAGCAGCGTGTGCCGCTGGATCTTCGCGGTGAACTCGGCCAGCTGCTCCGGGGTCGGCAGCTCACCGTGGATCAGCAGGTAGCTGACCTCGATGAACGTCGACTTCTCCGCGAGCTGCTCGATCGGGTACCCGCGGTAGCGCAGGATGCCCGCGCCGCCGTCGATGTACGTGATCGATGACTTGCACGACGCCGTGTTGACGAAGCCGTTGTCGAACGTGCTGTAGCCGGACTGCGCGAGCAGCTTGCCCAGGGCGATACCGTCCGCACCCTCGGTCGCCTTGACGATCGGCAGCTCGATCTGGCCGCCGGGGTAGGCGACCGTAGCGTTCCCGGTGTTGTCATCGGTGGACAATGTTCGTATCCCCTCGCTGTAGTCGGCGGATAAAAGCTACCTGGCTAGAACCTAGCGGTATCGCGGTTCGTGGCGAAAACGGGGGCGTCACCTGATGCCCCATTCGCACGTGTAGACGCCGCCCGGCGGGACGCGTGCGACGTCGGTTCCGGTGTGCAGCGCGTTGCCCGGGCCGGACATGGGCTCGACCGCCGGGCCCGGCCCGGCGCACCGTCGGGCCCGCGGCCGGGGAAGCCCTTCGCGCCGTCCGGGTCGGCGATGAACACCTGGGCCCAGGGCAGCGACGGTGCCGCCCACAGCACCGTCTCCCCCTGCGCCGACTGCAGGGTGTAGGTGCCGGCCGCGGCGGTGAACGGCGTGTCGATGCGCACGCCGCGCAGGGGCTTCGGTGCGCGGTAGTCGTATTCGGTGCCCTCGACGGTGCGTGGTGGACCGTCGGGCAGCAGGCGCGCGTTCAGCGGCTGCCACTGCTCGGCACCCAGTTCGAGCGTGCACTCGTCGACCGGGGCGTCGCCCACGCGCAGGTAGGTGTGGAAGCCCACGACGAACGGCAGGTCGACGGTGCCCGCGTTGCGCGCCTCGAAGCGGCAGGTCAGGCCGTCGTCACCGACGGAGTACCGGATCCGCAGGTGCAGGTCGAACGGCCAGCCGGGATGCCGACCCACGTCGAGGACGAGCGTCACCGCGTCGGCGGCGATCTCCACGTCGTCCCAGTCCCGCTCGCGCACCAGGCCGTGGTTGGCGGTGCCGGTGTCCTCGTGCGTGACCGGGAGGCGGTAGAGCTCGCCGTCCCAGGAGTAGATGCCGTCCTCGGTGCGCCCGGGCCAGGGGGCGAGCACGAGGCCGGCTGACAGTGGCGGCTTCTCCCCGAGCGGCCACTCCTCGGTGAGGGCGACCGCTCCGCGGCGCAGGCCCCGCAGGCCTGCGCCCCTGCGCGCGATCTCGGCGGTGTAACCGCCGGCGGAGATGGTGAACCCCGGTTGCACCGTCATGGGCGTCACAGTACCGGCGGCGCCGCCGGGAGGAGCACCGTCGGGCCGACGGGCGGGGCGTGCAACCCCGCGCAACCCGATTGAACACTGTTTCGGTCCACGCCCACCTGGGATTTCTTCGACGGAAACGGTGTTCAATCGCCGCGGGCGAGCACGCCGGCGAGGACGACGGCCACGGATTCGCGCAGCGCGGGGATCAGGTCCACGCGGAAGACGGCCAGGGTCGGGTCGACGAGGTACGCGGACTCGCAGCCGCGGGACTGCTCCGCCTGCACGTACAGCGCACCGGCGAGCGTGAGCAGCAGCGAGCACGTCTCGCGCGCCCGGTCCCCGAGCTCCGGGAGCGCCCGGGTGAGCACGGCGGCCATCGCGTCGATCGCGACGAGCGCGCTGCGCTTGAACCGCACGATCGCGTCGGTGGAGACGTTGCGCTCGAGCACGCCGGCCTGCGCCGACAGCAGGTCGAGGAGCTCCGGGCGGGCCGCGGCGACGCGGGCGAAGACGTCGGCGACCGCGTCCACGCGCGCCGCCGACGGGCCTCCCGCCGGGACGTCGGCGCGGCACTCGGACTCGAACTCGACGATCCACTCCCCGGCCGCGCGCATCAGCACCTCCAGCAGGACCTCCTCGCGGGACTCGAAGTAGCGCAGCACGTTCGACTTCGCGAGGCCCACCCGACGACTGAGCTCACTCAGCGTGACCGCCGCGACGTCCATCTCGCCCAGCATCGCCTCCGCGGCGGCGAGAATCGCCTCCCGGCGCTGCTGCCGCTGCTCTGCACTGCGTGCCCGCTGGAATCCCACGGATCGATTTTACAGACCGGCGTTCTATTGACAAGAGACCCGGCAGTCTCTTAACGTGGGTTGCAACAGACCGACGGTCTATTAACCCGATTCCCCCGAGGAGTGGACATGAGCTGGACCGAGAACGACGTACCCGATCAGACCGGCCGCACCGCCGTGGTCACCGGCGCCAACACGGGCCTCGGGTTCGAGACCGCCCGAGTGCTGGCGGGGCGCGGCGCGGACGTCGTGCTCGCGGTGCGCGACACGGACAAGGGCGCGGCGGCGGCCCGGCGCATCGCCGCGACCGCCCCGGGGTCGACGGTGCGCGTCCAGCGCCTCGACCTGGGGTCGCTCGCCTCGGTGCGGGATGCGGCGGCGGAGCTGCGCGAGAGCACGCCGCGGATCGACCTGCTGGTGAACAACGCCGGCGTCATGTACCCGCCGAAGCAGACCACCGCCGACGGCTTCGAGCTGCAGTTCGGCACCAACCACCTCGGCCACTTCGCGTGGACCGCGCAGATCCTGGACCTCCTACTGGACGTGCCCGGATCGCGGGTGGTGACGGTCGCGAGCATCGCGCACCGCATCCGCGCCGCGATCCACTTCGACGATCTGCAGTGGGAGCGCTCGTACGAGCGAGTGGCGGCATACGGGCAGAGCAAGCTCGCGAACCTGCTGTTCCACTACGAGCTGCAGCGCCGCCTCGCCGCGCGCGCGTCGGGCGAGCGCGGCACCGTCGCCGTCGCCGCGCACCCCGGCATCGCCGACACCGAGCTGGTGCGGAACCTGCCGAAGGCCCTGCAGGTCGCGCAGGTGGCCGCTCCCCTGTTCTCGCACGACGCGCAGCACGGCGCACTGCCGCAGCTGCGTGCCGCCACCGACCCGGGCGTCCTCGGCGGCCAGTACTACGGCCCGGACGGGCTCGGCGAGCGGCGGGGCGCCCCGAAGGTGGTCACCTCCAGCGCGCAGTCCTACGACCCGGACCTGCAGCGCCGCCTGTGGTCCGTCTCGGAGGAGCTCACGGGCGTCGCCTTCCCCTCCCTCGATTGAACGATGTTCTGGAGAATCTGACCTGCGGTTTTCCTCTCCAGAACATCGTTCAATCAGTCAGGGGCTGCGGTCAGCGCACCACCCGGTAGCGGACGAACGCGGGCACGACGAGGGCCGCCAGCACGGTGAACACGATCACCAGCACGCCACCGCCCGCCGCGGCCATCGCGGCGCCGGCGGTGGCCGCCGCGGCGCCGTGCACCGCGTCGCCGATGCGCGGGCCGCCGGCGACGACCACGATGAACACGCCCTGCAGGCGGCCGCGCATGTCGTCCGTCGCCGCCTCCTGCAGCATCGTGGTGCGGAACGCCGCGGAGAACATGTCGGCGGCGCCGCCCAGTGCGAGCAGCACCAGCGCCGCCCACAGCCAACTGACGTGCGCGGCCACGCCGAAGCCGCCGATCGCCGCGCCCCAGAGGCAGATCATCACGACCACCGCGAGCCCCTGCCGGCGCACGTGCGAGGTCCAGCCGGACAGCACACCGCCGAGCACCGCGCCCACCGACATCGCCGCGAACAGCGCCCCGAACACGAAGCCACCCTCGAGCGGATCTCCGAAGTTCTCGTGCGCGATCTGCGGGAACAGCGCCCGGGGCATGCCGAAGACCATCGCGATGATGTCCACCACGAAGCTCATCATCAGCACCTTGTGACCGGCGAGGTACGCGAATCCGTCCAGCACCGAGCGCAACCCCAGCGACTGTCCCTTGTCCTCCGCCTTGATCGACGGCAGCTTCCACACCGCCCACAGCGTGAACAGCAGCGAGCACGCGTCCAGGGTGTACAGCCAATGCACGCCGATCACCGGGATCAGCGGGGCACCCAGCATCGGCCCGGCAATCGCCCCGAACTGCATCACGGTCATGTTGAGCGAATTCGCGGCCGGCAGCTGTTCGGGCGGCACGAGGCGGGCGTAGATCGCCGACCGGGTCGGCTGGTTCACCCCGAAGAACGCCTGCTGCAGGGCGAACGCGCACAGGATCAGCCACACGTTGTCGGGCAGCAGCGCCAGCAGCAGCGCCGTCCCCGCGAGGCCGAGCGTGGTGCCGATGATCACCAGGCGCCGGTCGAGCGCGTCGGCGATCGCGCCGCCCCACAGGCCGAAGATCACCAGCGGGACCAGGCCGAACACGCCGGTCAGGCCCACGTACGCCGACGATCCGGTGATCGCGTAGATCTGCGCGGGGACCGCGACCGCGGTCAGCTGCGCCCCGATCACCGTGACGATGCCCGTCCACCACAGCCTCCGGTAGTCGGGATTCTGCAGCGGCCGGGTGTCGGCCAGGAGTCTCGGCACCGAAAGATCCTACGACTTCCTCACTACTCGCCGCCAACCGAACGCCGCGCGTCCGGCGCGCTACCGTGGCGCCGGTGAGGCTCGCGAACGCACGGGTCGACGGGGCCGGATCCGTCGATGTCGACATCGATTCCGGTCGCATCGCCGCGCTCTCCCCCGCGGGCTCGACGGTGCCCTCGGCCGATGTCCTCGACCTCGGCGGCCGCCGACTGATCCCCGGCCTCTGGGACGAGCACGTGCACGTGCGCACGTGGGCCGTCTCCTCCCGGCGCGTCGATGTCCGGGCCGCCACCGGGCCGCAGGAGGTCGCGGCGCTGGTCCGCGCGGCCCTCCCGGAAGCGGAGCCGGGCCTGCCGGTGGTCGCCGCGGGGATGCGCGACGGGCTGTGGGGCGGCGCACCGTCGCGCCTGCTCCTGGACGACATCGCGCCCGACGTACCCGTCATGGTGGTCTCCTCGGACCTGCACAGCTCCTGGTCGAACGCCGCCCTCGGCCGGCTGCTGGGCATCGACCTCGACGGGACCGGGATGCTGCGCGAGGCGGCGAGCTTCGCCGCGGCCACCCGCGTCGAGTCGATGGTGGCCGACCGCGCGGACGCCTGGATCGGCGAGGCCCTCGCCGACCTCGGACGCCGGGGCGTCGTCGGGCTCGTCGACCTGGATTTCGACGATGCCGTGCGCGCGTGGGAGCGCCGCGCGGCGCCGCCGGTCCGGATCGACGCGGGCGTCTACCCGCACGACCTCGACGCGGCGGCCGAGCGCGGCGCGCGTACCGGCGACCCGATCAACGGCCTCGCCCGGGTGGGCCCGCTCAAGGTGATCACCGACGGTTCCCTCGGCACCCGCACCGCCTACTGCCACGCTCCGTACCCCGGCACCGCGGACCGGGGCGTCCTCGAGGTGCCGCCGGAACACCTGGAGTCGCTGCTCCGACGCGGCGCGGAGCTGGGCCTGACGCCCGCGATCCACGCCATCGGCGACGCCGCCAACGCGCTCGCCCTGGACGCGTTCGCCCGCACCGGGATCCGCGGCCGCATCGAGCACGCGCAGTTGCTCACCGACGCCGACCTGGCGCGGATGGCCACGCTGCGGATCGGTGCGTCCATCCAGCCGGAGCACATGCTCGACGACCGTGAACTGGTCGCGCGGTACTGGGGCGACCGCGCCACCGACGCGTTCCGCATCGGGTCGCTGGTCGCGGCGGGGATCGACGTGGTCCTCGGCTCCGACGCCCCGGTGACGCCGCTCGACCCGTGGCTCGCGATCTCCGCCGCCGTCACCCGCGCCCGCGACGGCGACCCGCCGTGGCAGCCGGCCGAGGCCGTCGACGTCCGGACCGCGCTACGCCTGTCGGCGCGCAGTCGCATCGCCGTCGGCGAGCCCGCGGACCTGGCCGCCCTCGGCGACGATCCGGAGCCGCACCGGCTGCGTACGATGCCCGTCGACCTCACGATGGTGGCCGGCCGCATCACCCACTCGAACCTCTAGGGCTGCAGGCGGAACGGCACGAAATCCGGGGCCACGAGCCGCACGCGGTTGTGCACCCGGTTCTCGCGGCCCTGCCAGAATTCGACGACCTCCGGCGCGATCCGGTAGCCGCCCCACTCGGGCGGGACGGGCACGTCGGCGCCCTCGAACCGGGCCTCGACCTCGGCGAACCGGTCCGCCATCGCCCGACGGTCCGCCACGGGTCGCGACTGGTCCGACGCCCACGCGCCCAGCTGCGATCCCCGCGGCCGCAGAGCCCAGTACTCCGCCGTCTCCGCCGGGCTCACCCGCGTCACCGCGCCGCGCACATGCACCTGCCGGTGGATTGCGATCCACGGGAAGGTCACGGCCGCACGCGGGTTCGCCTCCAGGGCGCGCGCCTTGTCCGAGCCGTAGTTGGTGTAGAACACCACGCCCCGCTCGTCGAGCCCCTTGCACAGCACCGTCCGCGTGGCGGGAGGCCCGCCTCGTCGACGGTGGCCAGCACCATCGCGTTGGGCTCGGGCGCGCCGGCCGCGACGGCCTCGTCGAACCAGGACCGCCACAGCGGCACCCAGCCGGCCGCCAGGTCCTCGGGCCCAGATCGGACGGATCCCCGTCGTACTTCTCCCGCATCGCAGACAAGTCCACGCCACTAAGGTAATGCCCATGACTGGGATTCCGGGCGGACTCGAAGGCGTCGTCGCGTTCTCCACGGAGATCGCGGAGCCGGACAAGCAGGGCGGGGTGCTGCGGTACCGGGGCGTCGACGTGGCCGACCTGGTGCGCAACGAGGTCACCTACGCCGAGGTGTGGGGCCTGCTCGTGGACGGCGAGTGGGGCAACCCACTGCCCGCCGCGGAGCCCTTCCCCCTGCCGATCCACAGCGGCGACGTCCGCGTGGACGCGCAGGCCGGGCTCGCGATGCTGGGGCCGCTCTGGGGCTTCGAGCCGCTGCTGGACATCGACGACGCGACCGCGCGCGAGAACCTGGCCCGCGCCTCGGTGACGACCCTCAGCTTCGTGGCGCAGTCGGCGCGCGGGCTGGAGCGGCCCGCGGTGCCGCAACGCATCATCGACGAATCCCCCACGGTGACGCACCGTTTCATGACCCGGTGGCACGGCGAGCCGGATCCCGATCACGTGCGGGCCATCGACGCCTACTGGGTCGCGGCGGCGGAACACGGGCTCAACACCTCGACGCTCGCCGCGCGGGTCATCGCCTCGACGGGGGCCGACGTCTCGACGGCACTCTCGGGTGCGGTCGGCGCGCTGTCGGGCCCGCTGCACGGCGGCGCACCGTCGCGCGTGCTGCCGATGCTCGACGAGGTGGAGCGGACCGACGACCCGCGCGGCGTGGTCACGGCCCGGCTGGACCGGGGCGAGCGGATCATGGGCTTCGGGCACCGGGTGTACCGCGCGGAGGACCCCCGCGCCGCGGTGCTGCGCGAGGTGGCCCGCGACCTGGACGCGCCGCGGTACGAGGCCGCCGCCGCACTCGAGCGCGAGGCGAACGCGGTCTTCGCCGAGCGGCGCCCGGACCGCGCGATCTCCACGAACGTCGAGTTCTGGGCCGCGGTGATCCTCGATTACGCGGGCGTGCCCGTGCGGATGATGCCGGCCATGTTCACCTGTGCGCGCACCGCGGGCTGGTGCGCGCACATCCTGGAGCAGAAGCGCTCGAGCAAGCTGATCCGGCCGTCGGCGCAGTACACCGGCCCGGCCGCGCGGCGGCCGGACGAGGTGCCCGGGTGGGACACCATTAGGATTCAGGCATGACGATCGAGATTCCCGCCGCGCTCAAGCCCGTCGACGGCCGCTTCGGCTGCGGCCCGTCCAAGGTCCGCCCGGAGCAGCTGCAGTCGCTCGTCGATACCGGCGCCTCGGTGTTCGGCACCAGCCACCGCCAGGCCCCCGTCAAGAACGTCGTCGGCCGCGTGCGCGAGGGCCTGAAGGATCTGTTCAGCCTCCCCGAGGGCTACGAGGTGGTGCTCGGCAACGGCGGCACCACCGCCTTCTGGGACGCGGCCGCCTTCGGCCTGATCCGCGAGCGCAGCCAGCACTTCACCTACGGCGAGTTCTCCAACAAGTTCGCCTCGGTCGCCAAGGGCAACCCGTTCATCGGCGACCCGGTCGTCGTGTCGAGCGATCCGGGCTCGGCGCCCGAACTCGTCGCGGACGGTTCCGCCGACCTCATCGGCTGGGCCCACAACGAGACCTCGACGGGCGTGGCCGTGCCGGTCAGCCGGCTCGCGGGCAGCGAGAACGCGCTCATCGCGATCGACGCCACCTCGGGCGCCGGCGGCCTGCCGGTGAACGTGGCCGACACCGACGTCTACTACTTCGCGCCGCAGAAGTGCTTCGCCGCCGACGGTGGCCTCTGGGTCGCGCTGATGAGCCCGAAGGCACTGGAGCGGGTTGCCGAGATCAAGGCCGCGGGCCGCTACACCCCCGAGTTCCTCTCGCTGCCCATCGCGGTGGACAACTCGAGCAAGAACCAGACCTACAACACCCCCGCGCTGGCGACACTGCTGCTGTTCGCGAACCAGATCGAGTGGATCAACGGTCAGGGCGGCCTCGACTGGGCCGTGAGCCGCACCAAGGACTCGAGCGACCGCCTCTACCAGTGGGCCGAGGCCAGCGAGTTCGCGACGCCGTTCGTCACCGACCCGGCGCTGCGCAGCCAGGTGGTCGGCACCATCGACTTCGACGAGAAGGTCGACGCGGCCGCCGTCGCCAAGACGCTCCGGGAGAACGGCATCGTCGACACCGAGCCGTACCGGAAGCTGGGTCGCAACCAGCTCCGCATCGGCATGTTCCCGGCGATCGACCCCGAGGACGTCACGGCGTTGACGAAGTGCATCGATTTCGTGGTCGAGCGCGTGTCTGACGGCGCGTAACGATTCGATAACCTACCCTGGATTCATGCAGGAACTGCGGGTTGTGGGACTGGACGACGACGGGACGTCGGTGGTCTGCGAGGCCCCGCAGGGCGGTTCCGCGTGCCGATCGACGAGACCTTGAAGGCGGCCGTGAGCGGTGAGCTGAAGACCGGCACCCAGACCGAGCTCGAGCTGGGTGCCGACCTGTCCCCCGGGAGATCCAGGCCCGCATCCGTGCCGGCGCCACCATCGAGGAGATCGCCGAACTCACCGGCGCCCCGAACCACCGCATCAAGCGGTTCGCTGGCCCGGTGCTCCTGGAACGCTCCCGCGCCGCCGAGATGGCGCAGCTCGCTCACCCCGTGCGCGGCGACGGGCCGATGCACGCCACCCTGGCCGACGTCGTCCGCAGCGCGCTGGCCGAGCGCGGCCACGCCGACACCACCGAGTGGGACGCCTTCAAGGGCGCCGACAACCGCTGGGTGGTCCGGATCTCGTGGAGCGTCGGCAAGTCCGGCAACCAGGCGCACTTCCGGTTCGCGCCGGGTTCGCACGGCGGCACCGCCACCCCGGTGGACGAGACCGCCCGCACCCTCCTCGATCCCGATGCGCGGCAAGGACTCCGGAGCATCCAGCGCACCGTCGACGAGCCGCTGCGCGCGGTCCCCGGACCGGTCGTGGAAGGCACCGTCGAGCCGCGCCCGGAGCAGCCCGAGCGCGCGTCCCAGCAGTTCCCGGCGGCCGCCGCGGCGGGCCAGCACGGGCGCCGTCATCCCGAGATGCCCTCCTGGGAGGACGTACTACTCGGTGTCCGCGGCGGGAAGAACGGGTAGGAACGTTGGGCGCAACAGCTGCGACGCTGTGGTTCATCGACGTGGCGGAGCCCAAGGGCATCCTGGCCATCGTGGGTCGGCCCGACGAGGCCGCGTCCCGCGCGATCGCCGAGCGAGTGCTCGGCGAGCCCGTCGCAGGCCGCCCGGAATCCCTGGCCCGCGCGGCCGACCCTCAGCCCGGTCACGTGTACGTCGCGGCGTGGGGCGGCCTCACGGTGATCGCGCACGACGGACTGCGCACCGACCGGCCCGGTGAACTCTCCGATCAGTGGTGGGACCTGCAGCCCGCGCACCGGCAGTTCCTGCTGGTCTCCGATGCGGAGCGGGCGGTCGGCGGGTTCGCCGTGCGCACCGACGGCGTGCTCAAGCGCGCGTTCGCCGCGCACCCCGTGGACATCCTCGAGGACGAGGGCCTACCCGAGCTGTTCGAGGGCCCGTTCTGGGCCGGCGAGCACCCGCTCACCTACGCGGAGGGCGTCGTCCCCGACCCCCGCGCGCTGCCCTTCCACCCGATGGAGTTCGCGGAGCAGGCGAACCGCGAACTCCTCGGTTTCCGCTACACGCATCCGCTGGACGCGACGGACCTGGATCCCGCCCGGATCCAGGTGATCGATTTCGTGCCGGCGTCCGGCACCGCCGGGCCCGTGGTCCCGTCGGCGCAGGGGGCGCCCGTCCTCGGGCCCGACGGTGCGCCGCCCGCCCCCGTCGAGCGGCCCCTGGACGGCGACTACGAGGACCGCGGAAAGGTCCGCAGCTTCTTCGGGTTCTGACGGCCGCCGCCGCTCGGCGGGGGTGTGTCGGCCGCACGGTCCATACGGAAACTGAATACGCCCAGCCGACCACCGGTTGTACCCGGATTCCGCGATGAAACCGCTGGTCCGATCGCGGAATCGACGTACAACTGCGGCACCGGCGAATCGGAACCTGTTGCGGCGGACGACACGCCGGTATCGGACCGCCACTTCCGCATCCGATTGTGACCCGTGGTATGTGGCGCCCTGATCGGCTGCAGTCCGAATCAACGCTCCTCCGGCCCGCGCGATGCGCCCGCCGTGCCGAATCAGGATCACGGCGTACACCGACCGATGCGCGGGTCGGCATCTTCACCAGGCGTTATTCATGTTCTGAATGGCCCGCACAGAGACCACAACCGCTTCCGCGGCCCGCGCACGACTCGGACTCAACTCCGACTCGGCGACACGCGTCACCGCTGTGGTGCCCGCCGGCGGAGCGCGTAGCCCCCGCACAGCACGCACGTCACCGCCGAGACCACTCCGCCCACCAGCAGCGGCGCGGCGGGGGTGGTGACGTCGGCGATCGCACCCAGCAGCGGCGCCCCCAGCGGGGTGCCGCCGAGGAACGCCAGCATGTAGATCCCCATCACGCGGCCGCGGAACTCGGGATCCACCGACAGCTGCATGATGCTCATCGCGGAAGTGGTGAACGCCATCTGCAGCAGCCCCACCGGCACCAGCAGCGCCGCCACCGCCCAGAACCACGGCGCCATCCCGGCCAGCACGGAAGCCACGCCGAACGCGCACCCGCCCACCAGACAGGTGCGCAGCGACGCCCTACCGGTGCGCTTGGCCGCGAGCAGCGCCCCGGTCAGCGTGCCGACAGCGAGCACCGTCGAGAGCAGGCCGTAGGCGTCGGCCCCCAGGCCGAACTCCTGCCGCGCCAGCAGCGACAGCGCGAGCGGGAAATTGATCCCGAAGGTCGAGACGAAGAACACAGCCACGATCACCAGCAGCAGCTCCCGGTGTTCGCGCACGTACCGGAAGCCCGCGCGCAGCTGGCCCCGCGCCCGCGCCACCGGGGGCGACGGGTGCAACTCCGAGACCCGCATCGCGGCGAGCGCCAGCACGATCGCGGCGGTGAGCACGGCGTTCACCGCGAACACCGTGCCGGTGCTCGACGCGGCGATCACCAGGCCCGCGACCGCCGGACCCACGATCCGTGCGGCGTTGAACACCATCGAGTTCAGCCCGATCGCGTTGGGCAGCAGCGCGTCGCCCACCATCTCGATGGTGAACGCCTGCCGGAACGGGCCCGCGATCGCCGTCACGCACCCGAACACGAACGCCAGCACGAACACGTGCCACAGCCGGACCACGCCGGTCAGGGTGAGCAGCGCCAGCGCCGCGGCGCACATCGCCGCCGACGTCTGCGTGAACATCAGCGCCCGCCGCTTGTCGTATCGGTCGGCGAGGAGACCCGCCCACGGAGACAGGAACAGCGTCGGCCCGAACTGCAGCGCCATCACCACGCCCAGCACCCAGCCGCGTCCGTGCGCGAGGTCCAACACCAGCCAGTCCTCGGCGACACGCTGCATCCACGTGCCGACCAGGCTCACCGACTGGCCACCAGCCCAGAGGCGGTAGTTCCGTGTCCGCAGGGAGACGAACACACTCGGCATTGCACCCACAGTAGTAGGTCAGACCGCCCCGTTCGCCAGCGCCGTGACCGCCGCGAGCCAGGCGATCCCGAGTGCCCCCGCGAAACCCGCGCAGAACCACCTCACCACCGGGGCCCGACGGTACGCCGCCACCACCGGCCCGGCGCCCGCCGTGCCCAGCACCAGGAGGAACAGCCCGAGCCACCGGTTCACCGCCATCACCGCCACGAACAGGCCGGAGAACACCGCCCCCGCGAGCAGCGCGACGAGCGCCGCCACCGCGGCGCCGACGAACCAGGGCGGGAATCTCACGTCACCCCCGTCGCGCGAGTTCGTACAGCGCCACGGCTGCGGCGGTGGCCACGTTGAGCGAATCGGTCCCCCGCGCCATCGGGATCGCGGCGCGGACGTCCGCGGCGGCAAGGGTCTCCGCCGCCAGCCCAGGCCCCTCGGCGCCCACCAGGTAGGCGAGCTTCCCCGGGGCGTCGGCGACCGCGCGGGCCACCGCCGCCTCGCCGGACGGGGTGAGGGCCACCGTCCGGAATCCGTGCTCCGCCAGCATCGCCAGGCCCGTGCCGGGCCAATTCTCCGCGGGCAGGTGCGCGAACGGCACGAGCAGCACGTGCCCCATCGACACCCGCACCGCGCGCCGGTACAGCGGATCCGAGCAGCGGGGCCCGAACAGCACAGCGTCGGCGTCCAGGCCCGCGCAGTTGCGGAAGATCGAGCCCAGGTTCTCGTGGTCGTTGACACCCTCGAGGACGACGACGGTGCGCGCGCCGTCGAGCAGTTCCCCCACCGCGGGCGGCGCGGGACGGCGCGCCGCCGCCAGTACCCCGCGGTTGAGGTGGAATCCCACCACCTCCGCCATGAGCTCGGCGGTCACCTCGTAGCGCGGCACCCCGGCGGCGGCCGCGCCGAGCCGGTCCAGCTTCGACCGCACCCCCATGATCGCGTGCGGCGTGAAGCGCGACGCCAGCATCCGCTCCACCACCGGCACACCCTCCGCCAGCACGACGCCGCGCGCGAGGTCCGGCCGTTTGTCCGCCGCGGACAGGTCGCGGAAGTCGTCCAGCCGCGGATCCTCCGCGTCGTGAACCGGGTAAATCGGTTGCGCCACCACGCCACCAGCCTAATATCGGGCTACGTGATCGAGATCCGCACCGCCGCCGAATCCGACTGGCCGGAGATCTTCGCGCAGGACGTGCGCGCGTTCGGCTCCCCTTCGAGGCCGACGCGATGCCGCTGATCCGGCGCACCCTGGACCTGGACCGCTTCGTCGTCGCCCGTGACACCACCGACGGCGCGCTGGTCGGTGTCGCCGGATCGTTCGACCTCACCCTCACCGTGCCCGGCGGCGCGCAGCTGCGGGCGCCGGGCGTCACGTGGGTCTCCGTCGCGCCCAGCCATCGCCGGCTCGGCGTCCTGCGGAACATGCTCGGCGAGCTCCACGCCCGGTACCGCGCCGACGGCGCGGCGGTCGCGATCCTCACCGCCAGCGAGGGCACGATCTACGAGCGATTCGGGTACGGCCCCACCACGTTCGTCGACGAGGTCACGATCGCGCGGCGCACCGCCCGCCTCCGCGCGCCCCTCGCCGGCCCGCTGCGGACCCGCGCGGTCACGGGCGAGCAGGCCCGCGAGGCGATCGAGGGCCTGCACCGGCGCTGGCACGCCGCCACCCCGGGATCGGTGTCCGTGGAACAGTTCTGGGAGCTCTTCCACGCCGACCCGGAGTGGGTGCGCTGGGGCGGTTCGGCGCGCCGGTACCTACTGCACCCCGACGGCTACGCCACCTACCGCGTCGACGAGAAGGACCGCGCGCAGCTCGAACACTTCGCGGCGCTCACCGACGACGCCGCGGCCGACCTCTGGCAGGCCGTCCTCGGCCTGGACGTCTTCGACGAGGTGACCGCCGACCTGCCGATCGACCACCCGCTGCGGGAGATGCTCGTCGACCCCCGATCGCTCCGCGTCACCGCGCGCCAGGATCGGCTGTGGCTGAAGTTCCTCGACCTGCCCGCCGCCCTCGAGGCCCGGGCCTACGACCATGACGGCGATGTCGTCCTCTCCGTCGACGGTGCCGCGTACCGCCTCACCGTGATCGACGGTGCCGCCCGCTGCCGCGCGACGGACGAGGCACCGTCGGTGCGCCTGACGGGGGCCACGCTGGCGGGCCTGTACCTGGGCGCGGTCACGCCGTCGACGATGGCGCGGGCCGGGCGGGTCGACGGCGATTACGCACTCCTGGAAATCTTCACGACGGCACGCCAACCGGAACTCGGAACCACGTTCTGAATTGGCCTGTACCAGTGAATGCATTTCATCCCATGTTTTTGCATTCCAATAAAGAAGAACGGTCCCGCCGGAATGAATCCGGCAGGACCGTGCGTTGCCCGGGGACGAGAAGTCAGGCCTTCTCCTCCGCGGCGATCAACCCGTTGAGAATGCCGACGGCGCTCGACAGGGTGACGCGCTGCTCATCGGTGAGCTCGTCGAGCTTGCCCCGCAGCCACGCCTCCCGCGCAGCGGCCTCGCCCGTGATGACCTGTTCTCCCTCGTCGGAGAGGCTCACGATCACCTGGCGACCGTCGGTCGGGTGCGGCGCGCGCCGGACCAGGCCCAGGTCGGCGAGCGAAGCGATCACCCGGGTCATCGACGGCGGCTGCACGCGCTCGCGCGCCGCGAGCTGCCCAGGGTGAGCGGCCCGTCGTTCGCGAGGGCGTTCAGCGCCGAGAGCTGCGTCAGGGAGACGAGCGAATCGCGACGCCGGCCGCGCAGGTGGCGGGCGAACCGCACAGTGGCCAGCGCAAGATCCCCCGCCAGCCGATCGTCATTGTCAGTCACGGCGTTAGAGTACATCGATAAGAATGTTTTCCGCGCATGAACCCCTGGAGTACCCGTGAACCTTCAATCGAACGGTCCCGGTGCGGTTGAAGCGCCGGACCTGCCCCGAGCGCTCACCGAACCCCGGCCGGTGGTGGTGGCGGGAACCGTGCTGTTCGCCGTTCTCCTCGTCGTCACCCTGCTCGCTCGGAACACGTTCGGCGACGTGTGGGTCGTGTGCGCCTGCGGCGTGGGTGTGGGTGCCCTGGGCGCTGCCGTCCTCACCCTGCAGCGGCGGGCGGCCCGGCGCGGGGACCGGGGCGCCCAGCGCGGCCTGACGTGAACCGCAGCGCCGCATAGCCGATCAGCACCAGCAGCGCTCCGATCGCCCACCCCGCCAGCACATCGGTCATCCAGTGCGCCGCGAGGTACACGCGGCTCATCCCGATCGCGAACGAGCCCACCAGCGCCGCGACCAGCGGCCACCGTCGGCCCGTGGTCCCGGCTGCGGCGACGGCCAGCACGCCGAGCACGACCATCGAGTTCAGCGCGTGCCCGGACGGGAAGCTCAGGGAGTCGATCTCCACCAGACGCGGCGGGATCGGCGGGCGCTCGCGCCCGAACAGCACTTTCAGGCCGGCCATCAGGCCCCATGCCAGCAGCGAGGTCGCCGCGCAGTACCCCGCCCACGCGCGGCGCCCGCGGCGCAGCAGGAACAGCACGCCGATCGTCGCGATCACGATCAGCGACACCGTGTTCCCCACGGTGGTCACCCCGCGCACGACCGCGGTCAGCGCATCCGAGCGGGCCGACACCATCGTGTCGAGCACCGCCGTGTCCAGCCCGTTCGGCCACGCCCCGTCCGTCACAACCGCTCCGAATCCACATGCAGCACACCGTCGGACACCAGGAACGGCACCCGGCGCTCGCGCCCACGCGCCCGCACCCGCAGTTCGGCGTGGACCTCGATCCCGGGCGCGTCCGGCAGTTCCCCGAGCGCCTGCGCCAGCGTCACGCCCGGATGCGCCCCGCGCACGAATCGCTCTCCGCGCGTGAGTATTCGAACGGCCTCGACGCTCGCCAGCGGCAGGTCGAGAGTCTCCGCGAGCTCCACCGCGACGTCGATGCCGCCGAACACCAGCGCCTCTCCTGTGAACCGCGCGTGCGCAAGGTCCAGCACTGCGGCTACGTCCGCGGCCAGCAGAGCACCGTCGAGGCCTCGCACCCGGTCCGGCGGCGCCGGGCGGTACCCCGCGATCGCGCGATGCGCCGCGAACACCGTCCCGGCCGTGGGGCTGCGCTCCCCGTCGGCGAGGGCGTCCACAAGGATCTGCGCGTCGGCGTCCGAACGCACCCCCGTGAACAACGCGGAGCGCAGGCGCGGCGCCGCGGGATGGGTGCAGGGGTCGAGCAGACCTGCGAACGCCTCCTCGTCCGGGGCCGGAGCCGGCCCAGCGGGGTGTACGTGCGCAGCCACCACGCCGTGTAGCCATCGGGGTCGTCGAGCACGCCCGGCAGATCCGCGAGCAGCGTGAGCGCCTCGTCCCAGTGCTCCACCAGGTCGAGGTCCCGGACCGCGACCAGCTCGTCCGGCTCCGCGGGCAGTTGCTCCCACCAGTCCTCGGCGCCGTCCAGCGTGACGTCCGGCTCGGTGGGCAGCACCTCGCGCAGCACCGGGAACGACCAGACCACCCCGATCGCACGCAGCGCCTCCGCCGAGTGGTGCGCCTCGAACTCCGGGTCGACGGTGCCGTACGGGTGATCGTCGCCCAGCGCCGCCCGCAGCGGTGCCGCCGCCGCGAGCAACTCGTCGGCGGGGTACAGCGCGCCGTCGTCCCCCGGCACCGGCAGCGCGCCCAGCCAACTCGGCCCGACGGGGCCGGGCCGGCCCGGCCCGCCGGCGCCGGCCCGCGCCGCCACGGCCAGCACGGCCTCCGTGAGCGCGAGATCCGAGTCGTCGGGGCCGGCGTCCCAGTCGACCCGCTCCACCTCGGCCCGCAGCGCGTCGTCGGCGAGCAGTTCGGCCGCCGCGACGCGGCGGGCGCCCGCACGGTCGAGCAGCGGGTGCTGCGCCGCAGGGTGCACGACCCGCGCCCACGTCACGGCCGCGAGCGAGTCCGCGGTCCCGAGCGGTTCCGCGGGGCCGCCGGGCAGGATCACGGCGCCACGCGCGCCCGTCACGACCCGCCCGTCGACCAGCGGCACCGGGAGCGCACCGAGGTCCTCGGCAGGCAGCCGCGCGGCGTCGAGGGCGTCGTACAGGGCCGCGTACCAGGCGGGATCGCGGTCGCGCGGCGCGGCGTCGGCGAGGTCGGCGCCGGTCAGCTCGCGCGCCCCGAGCGCGACCAGGGCCGCGGCCTCGGGCGCCCCCGACATCGCCGGTGGCACCAGCGGCAGCACCTCCCGCAGCAGGGCGTACAGCTCGTCGGTCAGCCCCGGCAGCACGGCGGCGCGATCCGGGCGGATCGGCGCACCGTCGGGCCCCGGGACCCAGGGTGCCCGCGCAGCTCGGACATGATCGCCTCCCGCAGGGCGGCGTCCACCGCTCCGGCGGGCGGGCGCCGGGGCGGCAGCAGTCGCAGCGGGTCGGGCTGGGCCGCCACCCAGGCCGCGTACCCGCGTGCGGCGAGCGCGACATCGGCGTCGGGGTGCAGGCGCCGCCGGTCCGGCGTGGTGGGCAGGTCGGCGATCACGCGGACGGGCAGGGTGAGCGGCTCGTCGGTCACCGTCGGCGCGTGCAGGCGCGACGCGTCGGCCCCGCGCACCCAGCGCGCGTGCGGGCCGCGCCCCTCGGGCAGGCCGGGCGGCTCGGTCCGCTCCCCGTCGACGGTGACCGCGACCAGCGCCGGCAGGTCCAGCAGCAGGTCCTCGGCCTGCGCGGCGAACTCGCCGGCGAGCGCCGGGTCGGCACCGAGCAGCACGACCTCGGTCGCGAAGCCCTCCGCCGGCGGCGTGTCCAGGGCGTAGGGCAGGCGCATTGCGGCCACGTCGTCGCGGCCCGCGTCGGCCCGGGAGCGCGCGCCGGAGAACTCGATCCCGCCGCCGGACGAGCGCAGCTGGACGTGGTCGGTCACCGTCAGGACCGCGGCGAACCCGACACCGAATCGGCCGACCGCGCCGGCGGCACCGTCGGACTTGGGAGAGACGCGCAGCGCGGCGAGCGAGGCCACCCCGTCCGCGGTGAGCGGGGCGCCGGTGTTGGCGACGTGCACGCCGTCGGGCGCGGTCCAGACCGCGAGCTCGCCTTCGATCCCGGCGGCGACGGCCGCGTCGGCGGCGTTCTGCGCCAGTTCGACCACGACGCGGTCGCGGTACCCGACGGTGACCAGGTCGCGCTCCGTCGCCGCGTCCTCCGCGGCCCGGGTGGGCGAATCACGCCACGCCGCGAGGACCGCCGACCGCAGCGCGGCGGTCCCGAACGGGTCGCTCTCAGCCCTGCTCGACAGGGACCTTCTCCACGGCGCCGTCGTCGTAGGGGTCGTAGGCGGGGCTCCCCTGGCCCGACGGTGCCGTCACCGACGAGTGCGCGCCGCACCCGTAGTGCGCGTGCACGACGTGGCCGTCGGCCGAGTACTCGTTGCCGCAGACGCCGAACGCCGCGCGCAGCGCGCCCGCGAGCGGCAGGTAGAAGGCGCAGTCGCCGCAGTGATAGCGGGTGGAGCGAGCCATCTCCGACTCCGGGCCGAACGGGCCCTCGAGCCACCGCTCCGCCGCCTCGATCCGGCCGATCCGCGACATCACGCGCTCGAGGTTCACGCCGATCTCGCCCGCGACGTCGTCGACCTCGGAATCCCCCGACAGGGCGTGGCCCGGCTCGATGCGCACGTCGTTCTCGCGGGGCGGCAACGTATCGCCGGGGGCCAGGTCGCCCGCACGGATCCGCTGGTCCCACGGCACCCACTCGGGCGCGGTCAGCGACCCGGGGCCGGGCAGCAGCGCCGTCTCCGACACCGTCAGCTCGCCGCCGGGCGTCGCGGCGATCACCGCGCACCACTGCCAGCCGCGGTAGGCGGGCAGATCGGCCTCGAAGTAGTGGGCGACGGCGAACTCGTCCTCGACGACGGACGCCACGTGCGCCCCCACGGGGGCGCCCTCCTCGGCTTCCAGCGCGGCGCGCGCGAGGTCGACCGCGGCACCCGACTGCAATGCGGAACTCACCCCATAAGTGTGCCGTACGCTCTCGCGCGCGGCGCACGCCCTCCGACACCTGTCGGCCGGATGCGGAACAATGGTGCGCGTGAGCGGTCATCCGGGGCAGCAGCAGTATCCCCCCGACGAGCCCCGGCGCCGTCCGGGGTCGGTTCCGCGCGCCCATACCGTGCCGCCGCGGCGCCCCGGTCCGACCACCGGCAACGGGCCCGCGAGCAACGGGCCGGCGAGCAACGGCCGGGGTGGGAACGGCGCACCGTCGAACCCGGGACGGCCGCGGCCGCGGTTCGAGACCAGCAACCACCATCTGCCCCCGCTCGAGGACACCCCTACGCCCGCCCAGCGTCGCGCGGCCGAGGAGGAGCGGCGGCGGATGCCCCGCAAGATCACCGTCACGCGCGTCGCGGCGATGCGCAGCCGCGAGATCACCGAGGCCGGGCTCGCGAAGTGGCGGCAGGCCACCACCGCCGACGGTGCCGACAAGTCCGGGCTGACCGCGCTCACCTATCCGGTGATCCTCAACAACGCGGTGGACGCGGCCCTGATGGTGGCACTGGCGAACACGCTGTTCTTCGCGGCCGCGCAGGCGGAGTCGAAGTCGAAGGTGGCACTGTACCTGCTGGTGAACATCGCGCCGTTCGCGATCATCGCGCCGTTCATGGGCCCGCTGCTGGACCGGATCCAGCACGGACGCCGGATGGCGCTCGCGGCGTCGTTCGGGATCCGCGTGGCGCTCGCGATCCTGCTCATCACCAACTGCGAGTACGACCCGATCAACAACACTGTGAACTTCGATCCCTGGGTGCTCTATCCCTGCGCGCTCGGGATGATGGTGATGAGTAAATCGTTCTCGGTGCTCAAGTCGGCGATGGTGCCGCGGGTGCTGCCCCGTCGATCGACCTGGCGCGGGTCAACTCGCGGCTCACCCTGTTCGGCCTGGTCGTGGGATCGGGCGTGGGCGGCGCGATCGCGTCGGGCGCCGAGTTCGGGCTCAGCCGGATGCTGCACATCCCCGGCGGGATGTACGTGCTCATCGCGTTCGCGATCGGCGGCGCGGTGCTGTGCATGCGCATCCCCAAGCGGGTCGAGAGCACCGCGGGCGAGGTGCCCACCACACTGTCGTACACCGGAGCGATGGCCCGCGAGGCGGCGGCGCCGGGCGGAGCTCAGGGCGCGGGCGGCGCGTCGGCGCTGGGCGCGGCGTTCAAGAACCTGCGCGTGCCGCTGGGCCGCAGTGTGGTCACCGGGCTCTGGGGCAACACGACGATCCGCATCCTGACGGGGTTCCTCACCCTGTACATCGCGTTCTACAGCAAGGCACAGCAGGCCGCGGGCGGCGCGGCCACGCAGTCGCTGCTCATGATCGGCGCGATCGGCGCCGCGGCGGGCGTGGGCAACTTCCTCGGCAACGGCATCGGCGCGCGGCTGCAGCTGCCCAAGCCGGCCCGGCTCGTGGTCCAGGCCACCTCGGTCACCTGGGTCGCCGCGATCGCGGCCGCGCTCTTCGGCGATCTCCTCGTGGCCGGCGTCGCCACGTTCATCGCGTCGGGCGCCTCGGCCATCGGCAAGGTGTCGCTCGACGCGGCGATCCAGGACGACCTGCCCGACGAGTCGCGGGCGTCGGCCTTCGGCCGCTCGGAGACGGCGCTGCAGCTCGGCTGGGTCGGCGGGGCCGCGCTCGGCGTCCTGCTGCCGCCCACGCTGTGGATCGGCTTCGCGAGCGTGGCCGCGATCATGGCGGTCGGCACCCTGCAGACCGTGCTCACCTACCGTGGCGGCTCGCTGATCCCGAACTTCGGCGGCAAGCGGCCGGAACACGTCCCACCCACGATGAACGGGGTACCTCGATGATCAAGCCCAGCCGGAAACTGCTCGTCGCCGGGGCGGTGTTCCTCGTCGCCGTCGCCGTGCTGATGACGTACACCGTGCTGGCCGCGCTCGACCATCGCAAGCAGCCCGAGGCCCGGCCCGCGCTGCAGGCCACCGTCGGCGCCACGATGCTGACCGTCCCGCCCCTGCAGTTCTGCGACGACGTGGCCGCGCTGCGGTGCGATTCCCCGATCAAGCCCCCGAAGCTGGGCGTCGAGCCCGGGCAGGCGCTCGTGATCTCGCTGCCCGACTACATCACCGCGCGGCCGTGGTTCCTCACCATCCAGCGGTACGACACCAAGCTGGGCGAGGCGAAACTCGAGACGATCACTCACCTCGAACCCGAGGAAGCGACGCTCGTGCTCAAGTCCACCGACGACCTGCTGCTCGCCGCGGTCGAGATCAACGTGCCGTCCACGGTCCAGGACCAGTACGGCAACCTCATCGCGCAAGCGCTCTGGGGCATCGACACCCTGGCCCCCAGCGTCGCCAAGGACTTCGCCCTGGTCCAGAAGCCGTAGCCACCGCGCACTTCGGGTGCGGATGCGCTCGGCTCCGCGCACTTCGGGTGCGGATGCAGGTCCCACACCCGTTTCGCTCAGTTACACCCGGCACGCAGGGTGCGCTCGCGCATTTCGGGTGCGGCTGGCTTCCCACACCCGCTCACCGGGCGGGGCGGACTTCTACGAGTCCAGCTCGCGGGCGATCTCGCGAAGCACCTTGGCGATCTGCTCGGACGCCTTGCGGTCCGGGTAGCGGCCCTTACGCAATTCGGGCTGCACGCCGGCGTCGAGCAGCTGGATCATGTCCTCGATGAGCACATTCAGTTCCTCGGCGGGCCGGCGGTTCGCGGCCGGCCGACGCCCGCCCCGCTGCGCGCCCGCGGTACCCCGCGAGATGCTGGGGGCGGGCTCGAGCACGGTCACCGTCAGGGCCTGCGGTCCGCGGCGGCCGGCGGCCATGCTGAACTCGACCCGCTGGCCCTGCTTCAGCCCGTCGGCACCGTCGGGCAACGCGGACGAGCGGACGTACACGTCCTCCCCGCCCTCCTGGGAGAGGAAGCCGAAGCCCTTGTCCGTGTCGTACCACTTGACCCTGCCGGTAGGCACCGTCGTCACCTTCTTCACTCTGAAGAACAACAAAACGCGCCCCGCTCCCGGCGAGACGCACTGGGATTAGTCTAGAGGAGTGGGCAAGCTGGTTTCCGTCGCCGTCTCCGTCTCGATCGCGCTCTTCGCGATCGGGCTGATCGCGATCGCCGCCCTGTTCCTCACGCCGCTCCTCACCGGCGGCTCCACCGCGCCCACGTGGGTCTATGCGCTGACCCCGCTCGCGCCCGTCGGGTTCCTGGTGGGAATCGTCGGCATCGTCGCGGGCGGCCGGGAGGAGCGGTCGTGAAACCCCTGGTGGATCGGTACGGCCGGGTGGCGAAGGACCTCCGTGTCTCGCTGACCGACCGATGCAATCTGCGCTGCACGTATTGCATGCCCGCGGAGGGCCTGCCGTGGCTCGCGAAGGACCACGTGCTCACCGGGCCCGAGATCAACCGGTTGCTCACCATCGGCGTGCGCGACCTCGGAATCACCGAGATCCGATTCACCGGTGGTGAGCCGCTGCTGCGTGCCGACCTCGACGCCATCGTCGCGCACGCCGCGTCGCTCGAGCCCCGGCCGGAGATCTCGCTGACCACCAACGGTCTGTCGCTGGCCCGGCACGCGGGCAAACTCGCCGCGGCGGGCCTGAACCGGGTGAACGTCTCGCTCGACACCGTCGATCGCGACGAGTACGCGAAGGTCACCCGCCGCGACCGCCTCGACGACGCGCTGGCCGGCATCGCCGCCGCGGCGGCCGCGGGGCTCAACCCGGTGAAGGTCAACGCCGTTCTCGGGCCCGGGCGGCTTCAGGACGCCGCTCCTGCTCCGGCTGTGCCTCGACGCCGGATACGAGCTGCGGATCATCGAGCAGATGCCGCTCGACGCGGGGCACACCTGGGACCGCGGCACCATGATCACCGCGGACGACATCCTGGCCGAGCTGAGCCGCCAGTTCACGCTCACGCCGCACGGCGAGGCTCGCGGCAGCGCCCCCGCGGAACGCTTCCTGGTGGACGGCGGACCGTCGACGGTCGGGATCATCGCGTCCGTCACGCGCCCGTTCTGTGGCGACTGCGACCGCGTCCGCCTCACGGCCGACGGGCAGATCCGCACGTGCCTGTTCGCCACCGGCGAGACCGACCTCAAGCCGCTGCTGCGCGAGGACGCGACCGACGAGCAGATCGCCGACGCGTGGGCGGAGGCGATGGTCGGCAAGCAGGCCGGCCACGGCATCGACGACCCCACGTTCCTCCAACCGGTGCGCCCCATGAGCGCGATCGGGGGCTGATCCGTGCTGATCCGTTACTTCGCCGCCGCCCGCGCGGCCGCGGGGTGCCGGAGGAGACGATCCCGGTGCCCGACGGTGCCTCGGTCGCCCAGGTGACCGACCTCCTGACTGCGCGACACCCCGACCTGGAGAAGGTGCTCACCCGCTGCAGCTTTCTGCTCGACGAGGTGGCCGTCCGCGACGTCTCGGCGCCCGCGTCCGGCGCGATGCTCGACGTGCTGCCGCCGTTCGCGGGCGGCTGACCGGCCAGTGACATCGATCACACATCCGTAAATCACGGTCCGGTAACGGTTGGGCCACGGGCGGGGTTCTGTTACCGTCGCTGGGGGCCGCAGCAGCAGCCACCCGATCGTTCGCAGCGCAGAGCTTCGTCCAGTGTCCGATTCGGGAAATGCACCACAGATCTACACCTGGACGAAGGCGGAGGAACCACCGCGGCCATCCGGTCGCAGGGCGCACGCCCTTGGGGTCAAGCCGACACCCGGCCGAGCAGCCTCTCGCTCGAACCCGACAGCTAACTTCGCACGCGCGTAGAGAGGAAAGACTTCACACGATGACCGGTCGTCACCGCAAGCAGTCCACCACCGCCCGTACCGCCGCCAAGGTCGCCGCCACCGGCGCGATGCTGGGTGGCGCGGGTCTCGCGCTCTCCGCGCCCGCCGCCAACGCAGCACCGGACTCCCAGTGGGACAAGGTCGCGCAGTGCGAGTCGGGCGGCAACTGGGCCATCAACACCGGCAACGGCTACCACGGCGGCCTGCAGTTCAGCCCGTCCACGTGGGCGTCGTACGGCGGCACGCAGTACGCCCCCACCGCCAACCAGGCCAGCCGTGCGCAGCAGATCGCGATCGCCGAGAAGGTCCTCGCGGGCCAGGGCAAGGGCGCATGGCCCTCGTGCGGCACCGGCCTCGGTGCGCCCACGCCGCGCACCGTCTCGCCCACCGAGGCGAGCACCACCAAGCCCGTGACCAAGCCGGTCGCGAAGCCCGCCGCCAAGCCTGTCGCGAAGCCCGTGGCCAAGCCTGCTGCGAAGCCCGTGGCCAAGCCGGTCGCGAAGCCCGCCGCCAAGCCTGCTGCGAAGCCGTGGCCAAGCCGGTGGCGAAGCCCGGGCAGTCGGTCAACTCGGCCTACGTCCAGCAGATCATCTCGCAGGCGCAGAACGGCGGCCAGAAGGTCGATCCGGCCGTGCTCGCGATGCTGCAGCAGGCCGCGGCCAAGGGCTACTGAGCCACACCGCACCTCGATCTCGACCGAATGGGTCGGCAGCTACGCGCTGCCGACCCATTCGTCTGTTCCGTCCCGGAACAGCTGATGCTTCCACACCGGGAGCGCTTCCTTCACGGCGTCCACGATCCGCGCGCAGGTCGCGAAGGCCGCCGCGCGGTGATCGGCAGCGACCGCCACGACCAGCGCCGCGTCGCCGATCCCGAGTGGTCCCACGCGATGCGAGACGGCGATCGCACGCACCCCGTCGGCCTCGAGGGCCTGCAGCCGCACCACGTCCGCAAGCACGCGGGGCGCGGTCGGATGGGCCGAGTACTCGAGCCGCGTGACCCCACGACCGCCGTCGTGATCCCGCACGGCGCCGACGAAGCCCACGACCGCGCCGGCCTCGGCGCGGGCGACGGCCGCCTCGTGGGTCGCCAGGTCGATGGGGTTCTCCGTCACCTGCGCGAGGACCACGTCAGCCATGGTCGCCGCCGCGGATCTGGTCCAGGGCGTGCAGCAGCACGCCGTCGAGCACGGCGAGGCCGTCGTGGACCCCGCCCGTGGACCCGGGCAGGTTGACCACCAGGGACGATCCCGCGACGCCGGCCAGGCCACGGCTGAGCACCGTCGTCGGCACGTCGGGCAGGCCGGCCGCGCGAATCGCGTTGGCGAGGCCGGGGATCTCGAAGGTCAGGGCACCCCGGGTCTCCTCAGGCGTGCGGTCGGTAGGCGTCAGCCCGGTACCACCCGTGGTGAGCACCACGGCGTCGCCCCGGCGGACGGCGGACCGGATGGCGGCGCCGACCTCCTCACCGTCGGGCACCACGACCGGGCCGTACACGTCGAAGCCCCGCTCCTGCAGCCACGCCGTGATCCGCGGGCCGGTCACGTCCTCGCGTTCGCCGAGCGACGCGCGGGTCGAGGCCACGACGACCGTCGCGGCGCGGTCGCGTGAGGGTCGGACGGGTTCAGTCATCGCGGGACCACCTCCCGGTCTTGCCGCCCTCCTTGGCGAGCACTCGCACGTCCGTCATGACCGCCGCGGGATCGAGCGCCTTGACCATGTCGTGAAGAGTGAGCCCGGCCACGGAGACGGCCGTGAGTGCTTCCATCTCGACGCCGGTGCGGCCCGTGCAGCGCACGGTGGCGGTGATCGCGATCTCCGCGCCGGACGGTTCGAGGTCCACCTGTACGCCGGAGATCGGCAGTGGGTGGCAGAGCGGGATCAGATCGGACGTGCGCTTGACCGCCATGATCCCGGCGATGCGGGCGGTGGCGAGCACATCGCCCTTGGGGACCGCACCGTCGGCGATCGCGGCGATCACCGCCTCGGTGGTGCGAAAGGTCCCGGCCGCTACCGCCGTGCGGGCGGTGACGGCCTTGTCGGACACGTCGACCATGCGGGCCGCGCCCGCGTCGTCGACGTGCGTCAGGCCCACGTCAGCGATTGATCCGCGTGTTCGGGTGGACGTACGGGACGTGCTCCTGGGGGAAGTCGATCTCGCCGAACGGCGACATCGCGCCGACCACCGGGGCCGCCAGCTCGTTCACGGCGTGCGCGGCGTGGCCGTCGTCCACCTGCGGCCAGCCGTTGTCGACGTAGCCGGGCTTGTTCGCATTCGAGGTCTCAGACACGCCGCTATTCTGACATGCCGCGACATCTAGGCTGCACAAGGTGAACAGTATTCCGGCGTCGGCGGCCCTCGCCGACTGGTTGCGCAGCCGGAGCGACGCGGAGATCACCGCCCTCCTGGACGCCCGCCGCGACGTGGCGGCCCCCGTACCCGCGGGCTTTCCCGTCCTCGCGAGCCGCCTACTCACCGCGGCGTCGCTGGGGCGCGCCGCCGAGCGCCTCACGCTGCTCGACCTGGCCCTACTCGAGCTCCTCCTGGCCGAACCGCGCACCGTCGACGCCCTCGCCCGGCACCTGCGCGGCCGCGCCCTGAAGAAGCAGGTCGCGGCCTCGGCCCGGAAACTGCTCGACCTGGGGCTCGCCGTGGGGGAGGACGAGTTGCGCACGTTCCCCCAGATCCGCGAGGCCGTGCCGTGGCGCTCGACGCAGCTGCTCGCACCGCCCGACCTCGACGCCATCGACGCGGCCCTCGCCGCCACCGGACCCGACGAGCGCGCCCTGCTCGATCGCCTGGCGGAGGGCTCCCCGCTGGGCCGCACCGCCGCCGCGGGCCCCGGCACCTCGCCCGAGCATCCCGTGCAGCGCATGCTCGCCTCCGGCCTGCTCGCCCGCGTCGATCACCAGACGGTCGAGCTGCCCTGGGAGGTCCGCGCGCGGCTGCGCGGCGAACTCCCGCTCGGCGCCTCCCTCAAGCCCCCGCAGCCCGACGGTCCGCCCGTCCCCGGCGCCGACGGGGCCGGCGCGGTCGCGGCGCTGGAGCTGCTGCGGCACGCCGACGACGTGCTCGACGTGCTGGGCGCGGTCCCGGCGCAGCGGGTGAAGGCCGGCGGCATCGGCGTCCGCGAGCTGCGTCGCGTCGCCAAGGCCGCGGGCCTGACCGAGGAGCGCGCGGCCCTCCTGCTGGAACTGCTGGCGGCCGCGGGGCTGATCGCCGAGGGCGAGCTCGACGGCGAGGAGGACTCGGTGTTCGCGCCGACCGTCGCGGTCGACGAGTGGCAGCGGTCCGCGCCCGCCGAGCGCTGGGCGCTGCTCGCCCGCACCTGGCTCGAGCTGCGCCGGCAGCCGGCGCTCATCGGCACGCGCGGCGAGGAGGGCATCGTCGGGCCGCTGCACCGGGCGGCGCGCAGCACCGTCGCCCCGCAGGACCGCGCGGCCGTGCTCGACGCTCTGGCCCTCGCCCCGCCCGGCACGGCGCCGCACAGGCAGGACCTGCACGCCGCCGCGCGGTACGCGCATCCGTCCTGGTACCGCCGGCTCACGCTGGAGGCGATCGCCGGCATCGTCGAGCAGGCGCAGATCGTCGGCCTGGTGGCGGGCGGCGCCCTCACCTCCGCCGGCCGCGCGGCCCGCACCACCGACCCCGCACAGGCCATGGCCGCGGCGCTGCCGAAGCCCGTCGAGGAGTTCCTGCTCCAGGCCGATCTCACGCTGACCATCCCCGGTCCCACGACGCACGACTTCGCGGCGGCGGTCGCGCTGGTCGCGGACCTCGAGTCGGCGGGCGGCGCCGCGGTGTACCGCGTGACCGACGCGTCGGTACGGCGCGCACTGGACGCCGGCCGGACGTCGGCGGAGGTGCACGCCTTCTTCGTCGCGCACTCGGTGACGCCGGTGCCGCAGGGCCTGACGTACCTCGTGGACGACGTCGCGCGTCGGCACGGCGCTCTGCGCGCGGGCGTCGCGGCTTCCTTCCTGCGCTCCGACGATCCGGCCCTCATCGCCGCGGTCCTCGCCTCCCCCGCGGCCGAGGCGCTCGCCCTGCGCGCCGTGGCCCCGACGGTGCTGATCGCCCAGGTCCCGTTGTCGGACCTGGTGGCGGGGCTGGCGGCCGCCAGCTTCAACGCCGCCGCGGAGGACTCGCGGGGCGTCGTCGTGGACCTGCGGCCCGCCGCGATCCGGTTGCCGTCGCCGCGCCCCGTCCCCCGGCGGCGCAGCCGACGCTCGAGCAACTCGCCGATGCGGCGGTGCAGATCCGGCGGCAGGACGTCCCGTCGGACGACGGCCCCACGTCCGGCCCGGAGCTGATGGCCCTGCTGCAGGCCGCGGCCGGCGACGGCCGGACGGTACGGCTGGGCTACGTAGACGCGAACGGCGTGTACACCCGGCACGTGGTGGTGCCCGAGTCGGTGCGCCACGGCCAGCTCACCGCCGTCGACGGTGCCGCTCCCCGCCGGTTCGCCCTGCACCGGGTGACCACGGCGGAACTCGCCGACTGACGTCACACCAGCTCACCGCGCTTGCGGGTGAGATAGGCGCGTTCGGCGGTGTTGCCGGTCGCAGCGATCGCAGCGTCGTACTGGGCCTTGGCCTCGGCGGTGCGCCCGAGTTTCCGGAGCAGGTGGGCGCGGGTGGCGTGCCAGGCGTGATACCCCTCAAGCGGGAGCGGATCGACCAGCGCGAGCGCCACCTCCGGCCCGTCGAGTTCGGCGACGGCGATCGCCCGGTTGAGCGCGACGATCGGCGACGGGTCGATGGCGCGCAGCTGGTCGTACAGCGCGACGACCTGCGCGTAGTCGACGGTGTCGGCGCTGGGAGCGTCTGTGTGGACCGCGTTGATCGCCGCGAGGATCTGATACCGCCCCGGCCGGTTCTGCGCCAGGCACTCACGGACCAGACCGTGGCCCTCGGCGATCGCGGCCCGGTCCCAGCCCGCACGGTCCTGTTCATCGAGCGGGACGAGCTGCCCGCCGCGCACCCGCGCCGCACGGCGAGCCTCGGTGAGCAGCATCAACGCGAGCAGCCCGGTGACCTCGGGATCGTCGGGCAGCAACGCCCGGACGAGCCGCGCGAGCCGGATCGCCTCCGCGCTCAGCTCCTCCCGGATCGGCACCCCGCCGCCGCTGGCCAGGTATCCCTCGTTGAAGACGAGGAAGAGCACCGTCAGCACCCCGTCGACCCGGCCGGGCAGGTCGGCGGCCGCCGGCACGCGGTACGGGATGCGGGCGGCGGCGATCTTCTTCTTGGCGCGGGTGATCCGCTGCCCCATCGTGGTCTCGGCGACCAGGAAGGCGCTCGCGATCTCCGGCACCGTCAAGCCACCCAGGAGGCGCAGGGTGAGGGCGACCCGGGCCTCGGGCGCGAGCGCCGGGTGGCAGCAGGTGAAGATCAGCCGCAGCCGGTCGTCCTCGACCGCGCCGGTCGGCTCGGGGCCGGAGTCGTCGTGGATCATCTCGGCCGCCCTGTGCTTGTTCTCGCGCTGGTTCTCGCGCCGGATCCGGTCGATCGCGCGATTGCCCGCGGTAGTGGTCAGCCAGGCGCCCGGATTGGGCGGGACGCCGGACTCGGGCCACTTCTCCGCTGCGGCGAGGATCGCCTCGCCCGCCGCGTCCTCGGCGATCGTGATGTCGCCGAAGCGGCGGACGAGCGAGGCGATGACCCGGCCGTACTCCTCGCGGAAGACCCGGTCGAGCGCAGCACGGGATCCATTCGGCCCGCTCGCTCCGCTCCCGGCGCCGGTGTCGGTCACGCCAGCCCGTCGAAGGCGCGGACCTCGACGGTGCCGCCGCACGCCTTGGAGCCCTCGGCCGCGAGCCGGAGCGCGACGTCGAGGTCCGGGGCGTCGACGACCCAGAAGCCGCCGATGAGTTCCTTCGACTCGAGGTACGGGCCGTCGGTGATGATCGGCTTGTCGCCGCGGCCGTCGACGACGGTGGCGGTGGTCGCCTCGGCAAGCCCGCCCGCGAACACCCAGTAGCCGTCTGCCTTGAGCTGCTCGTTGAAGGCGTCGGTCCGCGCGAACGCCTCCTCCATCGCCTCCTTGGTGCCGTAGTCGCCGAAGTCGCCACGCTCGACGGGGCCGTGCACAGAGAGCAGGTAGTGCGTCATGTTCTCGTTCCTCTCGGTCGTCGGGCGGCCCCGGTGGCCGCCCTTCACCCTCACTACGAACGCAGGCGTACCGATACGACACCACCCCGGGAAATTCTTCGCAGCGCCGACGTCGAAATCCGTCGACCCCGTTCGTGGAAGGGGTAGGACGCGCCCACCCCGGGCACCGTCACCACCGCTGAGGAGCACGCCATGAGCACCACCGCCACCACCACCGCACCCGTCCGCACCCACCGCCTGCCCGTGTGGAGGCACGGCGTCGCGGCCGCCGTCGTCGCCTCGGTCACCACCACGGCGATCGCCGCGGTCGCCTCCGCCGCAGGCGTCACGTTCGCGGGGCCCGACGGTTCCGCCATCCCGCTGCTCGGGTTCGCCGAGCTCACGATGGTCTTCTCGCTGATCGCCGTGGGCATCGCGGCGGTGCTGGCGCGCCGTGCGCGGCACCCGCGCTCGACGTTCGTTCGCACCTGCGTGACGCTCCTCGTGCTGTCGTTCGTGCCCGACGTGACATTCGGCTTCGACGCCGCATCCGCCGCGGTCCTGATCCTCACCCACGTGGTCGCGGCCGCGATCGTGGTGCCGGCGCTCGCCCGGCGGCTCGCCGCCAATTGATTGACTGATCACTCAATTATAGATATTCTCGATGCGTGGCCCGCACTGTCGACCCCGCCCTCACCGCCCGCCGCCGCGCCGCCATCCTGGACGCGGCGGCCGCGGAGTTCTCCACCGCCGGTTTCGAGCGCGCCCGCGCCGCGGACATCGCCGCCCGCGCCGGGGTCAGCTCCGGCACCGTCTTCTACTACTTCACCGACAAGGCCGGCCTGTTCCGCGCGCTGTTCGGCACCGACATCGAGCGGAACACCGAGCTCCGGGAACGGGCCCTCGCCGAACCTGACCCGCGCGCCGGTATCGCTCTCGTGGTCGACGCGCTCGCCGAGTCCGCCGTCGATCCCGTGGCCCCCGGCCTCGTCGCCGAGGTCATTCGCCGCGTGCCGGCCGACCCCGCGCTCGCCGAGATCGTCGCCACCGCGGACGGACTGGTCCGGGATGCGCTCGCCGAGATCATCGCGCGGGGACAGGCCGACGGTGCCTTCGACCCCGGCCTCGATCCCGCGCACGCCGCCACCTTCCTCATCTCGATGACCGACGGCGCACACCTCGCGGACGGCGACGTCCGGCCCGATGTGCGCCGCGCCGCCCTCGCCTATCTACGAACGGAGAACCCGTGACCGCCACCGTCTCCCCCACCACGACGATCGGTCTCTCCCGCTGGGTGCAGGTCGGCGTGCTCCTCGTGACCACGGTCGCCGGGGCGCTGCTCGGCCTCGTCGTGCGAGGCCTCGTGAGCTGGCTCGAGCGCACCGTCGACGGCTCACCCGGCCCACTGCGCATCGCCGCGCAGTTGCCGGTCGGAGTGGCCGTCGGCGTGCTCGCCGTCGCCGGGCTCATCGGCGGCGTCGTGCTGGTCGGGGCGTGGCAGAACGAGGTCGCGGCGCTGACCGTCGCCGACGATCACGTGGAACTCGTCGTGGACGAGCACCGTCGGTGGATGGCGCGCGACGAGATCGGCGAGACGTTCCTCGGGCGCGGTGGCGAGCTCACGTTCCTGGACCGACGGGGCCGCCTCCTCGCGGCCGCCGGCACTGACGGGGTGCCCAAGGCCCGCATAGCGCGAGCGCTCACCGACACCGGCTACCCGTGGCGCGGCGCCGCGGACCCCTACGAGGCGGAGTACACGCGGTTCGTGCACGGCCGCGGCGACGTGGAGCCCGAGGTCGAGTCGCTCCTGCGCGAGCGCGCGGTGGCCCGGGCCGAGAAGCGCGCGCCCACCGCCCGCGACCTGCGGCTGCGCCTCGGCGAGGCCGGCGTCGTTGTCCGCGACCACGGCGACGAGCAGGAGTTCCGCCCGGCGCGGCACAATGGATAGATGACCGACGGACCCCTGATCGTCCAGTCCGACAAGACCCTCCTGCTGGAGGTCGACCACGAGCTGGCGGACGCCGCGCGCGCCGCAATCGCGCCCTTCGCGGAGCTCGAGCGCGCCCCGGAACACGTGCACACCTACCGCGTGACGCCGCTGGCGCTGTGGAATGCGCGCGCCGCCGGCCACGACGCGGAGCAGGTCGTCGACGCCCTCGTCAGCTTCTCCCGCTATCCCGTGCCGCAGCCCCTCCTGGTGGACGTGGTCGACACCATGAGCCGGTACGGCCGGCTGCAACTGGTGAAGAGCCCGGTGCACGGCCTGACGCTGGTCTCGCTGGATCGGGCGGTCCTGGAGGAGGTGCTGCGGCACAAGAAGATCGCGCCGATGGTGGGGGCTCGCATCGACGACGACACCGTCGTGGTGCACCCGTCCGAGCGCGGCCACCTCAAGCAGTTGCTGCTCAAGGCGGGCTGGCCGGCTGAGGACTTGGCCGGGTACGTCGACGGCGAGGCCCACCCGATCGCGCTGGACACGGCCACCGGTCCGTGGGAGCTGCGCGACTACCAGAAGACCGCCGCGGACTCGTTCTGGCTGGGCGGTTCCGGCGTGGTCGTGCTGCCCTGCGGCGCGGGCAAGACGATGGTGGGCGCGGCCGCGATGGCCCGCGCGCAGGCGACCACGCTCATCCTGGTGACGAACACGGTGGCGGGGCGGCAGTGGAAGCGGGAGCTGCTGGCGCGCACGTCGCTCACCGAGGAGGAGATCGGCGAGTACTCGGGCGAGAAGAAGGAGATCCGCCCGGTCACCATCGCCACCTACCAGGTGCTCACGCGGAAGTCGAAGGGCGAGTACAAGAATCTCGACCTGTTCGACTCGCGCGACTGGGGCCTGATGATCTACGACGAGGTGCACCTGCTGCCCGCCCCGGTGTTCCGGATGACCGCGGATCTGCAGTCCCGCCGGCGCCTCGGCCTCACGGCGACGCTCGTGCGCGAGGACGGCCGCGAGGGCGACGTGTTCTCGCTCATCGGGCCGAAACGCTATGACGCGCCGTGGAAGGACATCGAGGCGCAGGGCTGGATCGCGCCCGCCGACTGTGTGGAGGTGCGCGTCACGCTCACCGAGAACCAGCGCATGCAGTACGCCACCGCCGAGCCCGACGAGCGGTACAAGCTGGCCTCCACCGCGCCCGCGAAAACCGCCGTGGTGAAGTCGATCCTCGAGCGACACCCCGACGCCCAGACGCTGGTGATCGGCGCCTACATCGATCAGCTGGAGGAGCTCGGCGAGGCGCTGGACGCTCCGGTGATCCAGGGCTCCACCAAGACCCGTGAGCGGGAGGCGCTGTTCGAGCGGTTCCGCACCGGCGAGATCTCCACCCTCGTGGTCAGCAAGGTGGCGAACTTCTCCATCGACCTGCCGGAAGCCTCGGTGGCCGTGCAGGTCTCGGGAACCTTCGGTTCCCGGCAGGAGGAGGCCCAGCGTCTCGGCCGCCTCCTGCGGCCCAAGCACGACGGTGGCACGGCGCACTTCTACTCCGTCGTCTCGCGCGACACCGTGGACGCCGATTACGCCGCGCACCGCCAGCGGTTCCTGGCGGAGCAGGGCTACGCCTACCGCATCGTCGACGCCGACGACATCCTCGGCCCTGCGATCGGGTAGCCGGCTAACCGCACCGTCCGGCGGTGTCACGCATCTCCGGGCCCACGTCCAGCGGACGGCACGGGCACCAACCGCCGCGCGTCACGGGCGGCCGCGCCCGCTCGACGGCGACGGTGCCGTGCAGCGTCCCGTCCGCGCCCCAGTGCAGCATGTCGTGCGTCCAGGGTTCGAGCATGAGCCAGTACCGCTCGTGCATCTCGATGTGCGTACGCCGGAACTCGCCGAAGCGCGCGATCCAGGTGCGCACCGTTGCCCGGAAACCCATGATCGACCACCTCTTTCGTTCGCCGCTCGATCTCTGCATCCATCGTGGCCGCAGCCGGGTGGTGGGTCCAGCGATAATTGCTACCGCCATCCGGTGGAAACGCTGAACGTTCTGACTTGCAGTACCACAATCGGCTTCCCTGCCCAGGTCGTCCCGATTAGCCTGGCCGCATGCGCAAGATCCTCACGGCCACGGTGGGTATCGCCGCCGCCCTTGCCGTCGCCACCGGCTGTTCGGACGATTCCACCCCCGCGTCGACGAGTTCGTCGGCCCCGGCGACGAGCACGCAGTCGTCCGCCCCGAGCAGCGTCGTCCCGACCAGCGCCGCGCCGACGGCGCCCGCCCCGCCGCGAACGGGCACCGTCGCACCGACACCGCACCCGGCCACCACGAAGCCCCAGGGCCCGGACAACGGCGGCACGTACAACGTTCCGTGCACGGGCGGCCCCGATGAGGGCACCATCTGCACCAACCCGAACCACGGCGCGGGCGACAACCCCACCGAGAACGGCACCGCACCGACCTCGACCCCGCCCCGCACCTCGACGAAGGTCCGCGACGACGATCCGGGCGGCAAGCCGTGCACCACCGGCATGGGCGTGCCGGGCACGTACGTCTACTCGGAGAGCAGCGGCACCTGGGTCTGCCAGATCAGCTGAGCCACAGCGTGCTCACCGCTACTCGTCGCTGAGGATCACTGCCAGCAGGAGTTCGGCACGCACGCGCGCCGACGCGAGGTCGACGCCCAGGGCCTCCTGCGCCCGCGCCACGCGCGCCCGCGCGGTGTGCCGGTGCACCCCGAGCGCCGCAGCGGTCGCCTCCCACTGGCCGTGGTTCTCCAGGTACGCCCGGAGCGCCTCCACGAGGCCATGGTGCGCGCGCAGCGGCGCGATCAGCTCCCGGTCCAGCCTGGCGAGGGCGTCCCTGGTCGGCGGGTCGGTCAGCAGGGTGCGCCCGGCCAGGTCCGACGCGTCGACGGTGCGGCCGCCCGGCCGCGCAGCGCGGGAGGCGGATTCGGCCGCCGCGACAGCCTCCACGACGGCGCCCACGGGATGCCGCGAGCCGAGACCGAGCTGCAGCGCGGCGCGCGATCGGGCGTCGAGCCGGGTGACCAGGCGGTCCGCGAAGGCCGCATCGTCTCCGCCGCCCAGCAACGCGACGACCCCTCCAGCGGAACCGGTTTCGGCGACGAAGACGGGGCGTCCTGCGGCGTGCAGCGCCTCCCGCACCGTCGCGGTCGCCGCGTCGGGGTCGCCACCGCGGATGACGAGCGCCCGGATCCCCTCGGGGTCCGCCGCCGCCCCGACCAACTGCGCGGCGTCGCCCGGCCCCGCCGACAGCGCGAGCCGCAGGGCCGCGGCGTTCAACCGCCACTGCTCCAGCCGCAGCCGCAGGGGGCGCTCGAAGTCCAGGGCCAACAGCGAATTGGCGTGCCCGATCAGCACGTGATCGGTGGCGAGCGGATCGCGCGGCAGCAGCACGCCCAGGTACCCGTGCGCGCGATCGCCCACCCGGATCGGCTGGGTCACGATCGCCGCGGCCCCACTCCCCGTCCCGTCCGGCGGCACCGTCGCGCTCCCGACCGCCGACGCCGCGCCGTGCTCGCGCACTTGCGCCTCGGCCTCCCGGGCGTGCGCCTGGTCGAAGTCCGCGGGATGCGCCTGCACCACTCGGCCGCTGCGATCGAGCAACAGCGCCGTACCCCGCAGCCGATCGCCAACTCGCGCAACGTGCCCGACGGTCCGCCTGCCACGGCCGCCCGCGTCATCCGCTGCTGGGCACGCCCGGCTTCCACGTTCGCGGCGTTCGCGCGTCGCGCGATCTCGTCGATGACGGCGCGCGCGACGGCCACGAACGGGGTCGGCAGCGGCACGTCGACGAGGGCCAGACCGAGCTCGTCGGCCTCCGTCACCAGCGCCGACGGTGCGCTGTCCCGGGAGACGCCCACGCCGAAACCCAAAGCCGAGATCCCGCGGTCGCGCAGCCGCCGGACGTAGGCGCGGCAGCCCGCGGCGTCCGGCGGGATGCCGATGCCCGTGGTCAGCACGAGCTCGCCGCCCGCGAGCCAGGGGGTGGGATCGGTCAGCTCGGTGGTCATCACGAACGAGATCTCGGCCTCCGCGCCCGCGTCCCCTGCGCGCAGCCGAAGGCCCAGGTCGCGCTGGGCGAGCAGCCAGCGCACGGACACGGTCATCACCGCTCCATTTCGTTGATTTCATTGCGATTGATTCATCATTCTGGCAGATGCGTTGCTTCGTGGCGTGGAGCACAGTGAAAGAACCCGCCCGCGCATCCGAGGAGTCCGAGATGACCACCGCAGCCACGTCCGTGTCCTACCGCCTGCCGCAGGTCCGTTCGCTCGTCACGCCCCTGCCGGGCCCCGAGTCCGTGCGCCTCGCCGAGCGCCGTCGGGCCGCGGTGGCCGCCGGCGTCGGCTCGTCGGTCCCCGTGTACGCCATGGACGCCGACGGCGGCGTCATCGTGGACGTGGACGGCAACTCCCTCATCGACCTGGGCTCCGGCATCGCCGTCACCAGCGTCGGCGCCTCGGACCCGCGAGTGGCGGAAGCCGTTGCGGCTCAGGCGGCGCACTTCACGCACACCTGCTTCATGGTGACCCCGTACGAGGGCTACGTCACGGTGGCGGAGCGGCTCAACGCGCTCACACCGGGCGACCACGCCAAGCGCACGGTGCTGTTCAACTCCGGCGCCGAAGCCGTGGAGAACGCGGTCAAGGTGGCGCGCCTGGCCACCGGCCGCGACGCGGTGGTCGCCTTCGACCACGCCTACCACGGCCGCACCAACCTCACGATGGCGCTGACGGCGAAGACCATGCCGTACAAGAAGGACTTCGGCCCGTTCGCGCCCGAGGTGTACCGGATGCCCATGTCGTATCCGTACCGCGACGCAGCCGCCGGTCTCGAGGCCGACGGTGCCGCCGCCGCCCGTCGCGCGATCGATCAGATCGAGAAGCAGATCGGCGGCGACGCCGTGGCCGCCGTCATCCTCGAGCCGATCCAGGGCGAGGGCGGCTTCATCGTGCCCGCGCCCGGCTTCCTGCCCGCACTCGCCGCGTGGGCGAAGGACAACGGCGTCGTCTTCATCGCCGACGAGGTGCAGACCGGATTCGCCCGCACCGGAGCATGGTTCGCGTGCGAGGACGAGGGAGTGGTGCCCGACATCGTGACGCTCGCCAAGGGCATCGCGGGCGGCATGCCGCTGTCGGCGATCACCGGCCGGGCGGATCTCCTCGACGCGGTGCACCCCGGCGGGCTCGGCGGCACCTACGGCGGCAACCCGGTGGCCTGCGCCGCCGCGCTCGCCGCGCTCGACACCATGACCGAGCTGGACCTCCCGGCCCGCGCCCGCGCGATCGGCGACCGCGCCCTCCCCCGCCTGCGCGCCCTCGCCGCGGAACTGGATGTCATCGGTGACGTCCGCGGCCGTGGCGCGATGCTGGCGATCGAGCTGGTGCGGCCGGGCACCGTCGAACCCGACCCCGAGCTGACGAAGGACATCGCCGCGCGGGCCCTCGCGGCCGGGGTCGTGATCCTGACCTGCGGCACCTACGGCAACGTGATCCGCCTGCTGCCGCCGCTCGTGATCGGCGACGAGCTCCTCGACGACGCCCTCACCGTGCTCGAGACCGCGATCCGCGAGGCCGCGGCGTGAACCGCACCGCACTGCTCGACTCCGTCCCCACCGGCCTGTGGCTGGACGGTGCGTCGACGCCGAGCGAATCCGGCCGCACCTTCGAGGTGATCGACCCCGCAACGGGCGGAGCCCTCGCCTCCGTCGCGAACGCCACCCCCGCCGATGCGCGGGCCGCGCTCGACGGCGCCACCGCGGTCGCCGACGATTGGGCCGCCACCGCACCCCGCGTGCGCGCCGAGATCCTGCGCGCGGCCTTCGAGGCCGTGACCGCCCGCGCGGACGACTTCGCGCTCCTGATGACCCTGGAGATGGGCAAGGTCCTGCCCGAGAGCCGCGGCGAAGTGGCCTACGGCGCGGAGTTCCTGCGCTGGTTCTCCGAGGAGGCCGTCCGCGTCGGCGGCCGCACCGCGACTGCCCCCGCCGGGACCGGGGAGATCACTGTCGTCAAGGAGCCGGTGGGCCCGTGCCTGGCCATCACCCCGTGGAACTTCCCGCTGGCCATGGGAACCCGCAAGATCGGGCCGGCGCTCGCCGCCGGCTGCACCATGATCGTCAAGCCCGCCGAGGACACACCGCTCACGATGCTGCTGCTCGCGCAGGTCTTCGCCGAGGTCGGCCTGCCTCCCGGCGTGCTCTCGGTGCTGCCCACGCTCGATGCGTCCACCGTCGTGGGCGGGCTCATGGACGACTCGCGGCTGCGCAAGGTCTCCTTCACCGGCTCCACCGGCGTCGGCAAGATCCTCCTGGCGCAGGCGGCGAACAACGTCCTGCGCACGTCGATGGAGTTGGGCGGCAGCGCTCCGTTCCTCGTCTTCGACGATGCCGACCTCGACAAGGCCGTCGACGGCGCGATGCTCGCGAAGATGCGCAACGGCGGCGAGGCGTGCACCGCAGCGAACCGCATTCTGGTGCAGGACGGCATCCGGGAGGCGTTCACCGCGAAGCTCACCGAGCGCGTCGCCGCGATGACCGCCGGGCCCGGGTGGGAGGACACCTCCGCCATCGGCCCGATCATCAATGCCAAGCAGCGCGGCGCCATCGCCGCTCTCGTCGACGAGGCCGTTGCCGCCGGCGCCACCGTCCGCACGGGCGGCAAACCGGTCGACGGTGCCGGGTTCTTCTACGAGCCCACCGTCCTGGATGCCATTCCCGACGGTGCCCGCATCCGCCGCGAGGAGATCTTCGGCCCGGTCGCGGCGATCGTCGGATTCGACACGGAGGACGAGGGAATCGCCCTCGCCAACGACACCGAGTACGGCCTTGCCGCGTACTTCTTCACGGAGAACGTGGGCCGCGCGCAGCGGGTCGCCCGGAAGCTCCAGGCCGGCATGGTGGGCGTGAACCGCGGCGTGATCTCCGACCCCGCCGCCCCGTTCGGCGGGATCAAGCAGTCGGGCCTCGGCTCCGAGGGCGGCAGCGAGGGCATCGAGGAGTACCTGAACACCAAGTACATCGCGCTGCCCGCGATCTGACGCGACGCGATTCGCGGGCTCGCATCGGGTCTCCGGATCGGCGAGCGCTCAGAGCCGGCGCAGCGGCGCGGGCCGCGTGCCAGCCGACCATCCCGTGCACGCCCGGGCCGGGGCCGCGGCGGCGGAGCAGAGGTACACGCGGTCCGTGAGGCGGTAGGGGTCGAACAACTTCGGCCGGCGCACCAGCTGGGCGGGGGTCGCGGCGCCGGCAGCGATGTCGCCGCCCACGAGGTTGGCGTTCGTCGCCTCCAGCTGCGCCGGCCCGACCGACCTGACCTCGATGACGCGCTCGCGCACCCCAGGCGCGTGCCGATCCACCTCGGTCAGCACGGATTCGGTGAGGTCGCCGGGGAATCCGTTGGGGCAGTGCGCGTACATGGACACCGGCACGAGGGAACCGCTGCAGCGCGACCGGTCGGCCAGGTACTGCTGGGACAGGATCATCACCGGCCGCTCGGGCATCCGCCCGCGGTTGACCATGAGCTCCTTCTGGGCGATCTCCCGCGCCGTCCCGCCCAGATGGACGAAGGCGGACCGTCGTAAAGCGCTCTGGGCCCAGGGGATCCCGCGGTCCAGCACCAGATCCACCTTGAACGCCGCCGCCCCGAACCGCCAGGACCGGGAGCGCCGCCGGAGCCAGCCGGGAGCGGAGTCCCCCAACAGGTCTCGCGCGGCGGGGACGCCGGTGTCGAGGAGCACCAGGTCCGCGTCGGGGAGCGCCGTCACGCGTTCCCCGTGCGGATCGTCCCGCCGCGTTCGCGCACGAGCGCGGCCAGCCCGTCCGAGATCGCCTGTGACCCGCCGATCGGCACGGACCAGGGCCGCACGCCCGACAGGATGTAGCCGAGTGACGAGGTGAGCGGCAGGTGTTGCGGGACGATGCCGTGCGCCGCCACACCCGCGAACACCGCGCCGCCCACGCGCCCCAGCGCCGCTGCGGTCATCGCGGCCGGCAGCGTGAACCGCGGGCCCCACCGGACCGCCTCGGCCGGGTGGCGCGGCACGCCGGTCATCGGGCCGAAGAACGCCGCCATCACCTCGGGGCCGCAGTCTGGCACGTCCGCGAGGGTGCCGACGGCGTCGCCGGGCTCCGGCGAGAGCGGGTGCGCGACGTCGATCTCCGCGGTGCCCCAGGCGATGTCGAGCCCCACGTCGCGCAGCGCGGGCGAGGCGTACGCGAGCGGGTGCCCCGTCGAGAACCGGTCGACGACGGTGCCGCCCAGCTCGTCCGACCGGCAGGCCCCGCCGATCGTCGGCTCGGCCTCGAGCACCGTCACCTCGAGCCCCTCGCGGGCGAGGTACGCGGCGGCGGTGAGCCCGTTGGGTCCGGATCCGACGACGACGGCTGTGCTCATGCCACCAACCGTAGTCGCGGCGGCCACTACGCTGGGAACATGCGCACCGTCGAACGCCTCCAGCTCTTCACGTCGACGATCTTCGCGGAGATCTCGGCGCTCGCCACCGAGACGGGTGCCGTCAACCTGGGCCAGGGCTTCCCCGACAGCGACGGTCCCGTCGGCATGCTCCGGGCCGCGAAGGACGCGATCGACGGCGGCATGAACCAGTACCCGCCTGGCGACGGCCTGCCGATCCTGCGCCGCGCCGTGTCCGCGCAGGTCGAGCGCGAGTACGGGCTGCGCTACGACCCGGACGGCGAGGTGCTGATCACCGTCGGCGCGTCGGAGGGGATCGCGGCCGCGGTGCTGGGCCTCGTCGAGCCGGGACGCGAGGTGGTCCTGATCGAGCCGTTCTACGACTCGTACGCCGCGACCGTCGCGCTCGCGGGCGCCCGCCGCGTGGTGGTCCCGCTGGTGGAGACCGCGGACGGCCGCTACGGGCTCGACCCGGACCTGCTCCGCGGCGCGATCACCGAGAGGACTGCCGCGATCATGGTGAACTCGCCGCACAACCCCACCGGTACCGTGCTCTCCGACCAGGATCTGCGGCTCATCGCCGACCTCTGCGTGGAGCGCGATCTGCTCTGCTTCACCGACGAGGTGTACGAGTACCTCCTCTTCGACGGCAGGTCGCACCGCCCGCTCGCCTCGTTCGACGGAATGCGCGAGCGCACCGTGCGCATCTCGGGAGCGGCCAAGTCGTTCAACCTGACCGGCTGGAAGATCGGGTGGATCACCGCGCCCCGCGCGCTGGCGGACGCCTGCCGCTCCGCGAAGCAGTGGCTCACCTACACCGGAGCCACGCCGCTGCAGCACGCCGTCGCGCACGCCCTCGAGAACGAACGCGACTGGCTCGCAGCGCTGTCGCCCACGCTGCAACGCAGCCGCGACCTGCTGACCGCATCGCTGCGCGACGCGGGCTTCGCGATCCACCCGTCGGAGGGCACGTACTTCGTCGTGGCCGACGCGCGGCCCTCGGGTTCGACGATGCCGCCGCCCTCGCCCGGGAGCTCCCCGCGCGCGCCGGGGTGGCCGCCGTGCCCGTGAGCGCGCTCGCCGACGACCACGCCCGCTGGGGCCACCTGCTGCGGTTCGCGTTCAGCAAGCGCGCGGACGTCCTGACCGAGGGAGCGCGGCGGCTGGCGGCCCTGCGGCCTTGACTACACGGCGGGTCGCCGTCCCGGATCTCCGCGCAGAACTCCCGGCGCAGCACGATCAGGACAGGGCGGGGATCACCTCCCGCTCGAACAGCTCCAGACCCGTGGTGTCGTAGGCGATCTCGGGGAAGTAGCAGATCGCGTACGTCATCCCCTCGGCCTCGAGCCGCTGGAGGTTCGCCACGATGTCGCCCGGGGTGCCCACGCCCGGCATCCCGAGGTAGGCGCCCATCTCGGCGTCGACCGACGCCTCCGGGGCGTGCTCCAGGAGCCGGTTCCGGGTGACGTCGAGGCTGGTCTGCACGTCACGCGCGGCCTCGCCGATCACGATGTTGTAGTTGGCGGAGCGGGTGATCGCGTCGTAGTCCGTTCCCACCTCGGCGCAGTGCCGCCGCAGCACCTCCGACTTGCGGGCGAAGCCCTCGAAGGTGCCGTCGAAGTTGGTGTACTGCGCGTACTTCGCCGCGATCCGCAGCGTCTTCTTCTCGCCGCCGCCAGCGACCCAGAGCGGAATCCCGCCCTCCTGCAGCGGCTTCGGTTCACAGATCGCGCCGTCCACCCGGTAGTGCTCTCCGTCGAGGGTGGCGATGCCGTCGGTCCACGCCTGGCGCAGGATCTGCACCTCATCGAGGCGGCCCAGCCGCTCGCCGGCCGGCGGGAAGCCGTAACCGTAGGCGCGCCACTCGTGTTCGTACCATCCGGCGCCGATGCCGACCTGCGCCCGGCCGCCGGAGATCACGTCGACGGTGGCCGCGACCTTCGCCAGGTACGCGGGGTTGCGGTAGCTCACCGCGGTGCACATCTGGCCCAGCTTCACCCGGCTGGTGGTGGCCGCGAAGGCCGACATCAGCGACCACGCCTCGTGGGTCGCCTCGCGGCTCGGCACCGGGGTGGTGTGGAAGTGGTCGTACACCCACACCGAGTCCCACGGTCCGTCGTCCGCCCGCCGGGCGAGTGAGTTCATGACGGACCACTGGTCCGCCGGATCGATGCCGACGAGGTCGAATCGCCAGCCTTGCGGGATGAACAGTCCGAATCGCACGACCTCCACCCTACGGTCGCGCCGCAGAACCTGTCGGAGGTCTCGCGTACCGTCGTCGGCGATGCAGGATTCGCTGTTCGAGGTGCCCGCGCACCGTCGGGAATTGACCGACGGTGCCTGGCTCGACCTGCGCACCGGATGGCAGCGCGATCCGGACGCGCTGTTCGCGGCCCTGGAACGGGACGTGCCGTGGGTCGAGGAGCGCCGCCGCATGTACGACCGGACGCTGCCGGTGCCGCGGCTCCTGCGCTACTACGACACCGGGGCCCGGCTCCCGCATCCGCGCTACGCGCGGCGTTGACGGAGCTCAGCGAGCTGTACTGGGACGATCTGCGAGAGCCGTTCACCTCGGTGGGGCTGTGCCTGTACCGCGACGGGGCGGATTCGGTGGCCTGGCACGGCGACACCATCGGCCGCGGCGCCACGCACGACACGGTGGTCGCGATCGTCTCGCTCGGCGCGACACGTCCCTTCCTCCTGCGCCCGCGCGGCGGCGGCGCCAGCACCAAACTGCACGTCGGACACGGTGACCTGCTGGCGATGGGTGGCTCGGCACAGCGCACCTGGGAGCACGCGGTGCCGAAAGTGCCGCAGGCGGGACCGCGGATCAGCGTCCAGTTCCGCGCCGCCGGGGTCCGCTGACGCGCGGTTCGATATTCACCCTCAGTAACCCCCTACTGGTAATGACCTGTATGTCAAGATGGGGCAATGATCGCGGACGGCCCGGTACCCAAACACGAGCAGTTGCGCGCCCTCCTCGAGCAGCGGTGCGCGGACGGGCTCGAGCCCGGGGCCGCGCTGCCCAGCGAGCGGCAGCTCTGCGACGAGTACGGCGTCTCCCGGATCACGGTGCGGGAGGCGCTCCGCCAGCTGGTGGCCGAGGGCACGCTGGTGCGGATCCGCGGTAAGGGCACGTTCGTCGCCGACCGGCCCGCGCGCTCTCAGCTGCACCTCGCCTCGTTCCACGAGGACATGCGCCGGCTGGGCCGCGCACCGTCGACCGTGGTGCTGCAGACCGAGCTGCGCGTCCCGCCCCCGTCGACGACGGCGGCGCTGCAGATCCGCGCCGCCGACAAGGCCTTTCACATCAAGCGCCTCCGACTGGCCGACGGGGTGCCGATCTCCATCGACGACGCCTGGTACCCGCAGACGGTGGCTCCGGCGATGGACCGGCACGACCTGACGCAGTCGATCTACGACCTGCTGCGCACCGAGTACGGCTACGCGATCGACCACGCGGAGCAGTCGATCGGCGCGATCTCCGCCGACGGTGAACTCGCCCGCCTCCTCGGCGTCCCGGCGGGCGCGCCGATCCTCGCGTTCGACCGGACCGCGTTCGCCGGCGGCACCCGGGTCGAGCACAGCTACTCCTGGTACCGCTCGGACCGCTACCGAGTCCAGATGACGGTGACCGAGGCCGGTTGATCAGGGCTTCGGGAAGCAGGTGCCGTAGAAGTCCCGTCCGAACGGGGTGATCTCGATGCGTCGGCGGACCGTCTTCGCGTAGCGGCCGGCCCTGCTGATCGCATCGATGAGCTGCGGCTGGACCTGCAGCAGCTCGTACCGTCGCACCTCGACCTGCTCCTTCGAGAACCAGATCAGCCCCAGCCGGTGGAGGTTGCCGAGGTACTCGGCGATCCGGTCGGGGTTCCGGCAGCCGGCGACCTCGGGGATCATCGTGACGCCGGCGGCGACCGTCTCGGCGCCGACCCCGAACGGGCGGTTGGTGCGCACGTCGATCGCGGGCTGGGCACCGTCGGTGAACAGCAGTCGCAGGACGCGCGCCTCGTCCGGGCAGAGCTGCTCGAGCACGTGCGGGTACGCCGGATGCGGGGCGTCCGCGCCCGCGGGCTCGGCCGACTGGGCCAGCAGCCGCTCACCCGCGCGCCGCAGCTCCTCGGCCGTGGTGGCGGGTGTCTCGATGCGCTCGCGCTCGGGGAGTTCCTCGACCACCTCGCCGTGGACGACGACGCGCGGCGCCGTCTCGGTGGTCAGCGCCACGTCCACCAGGTGACCGGCCTCGCTGACGAACTGCTGCGTGAGCCGCTGCGCGGAGCCGCCGATCTCGCGGGTCACGTTGAACGCGGAGTTGGACACTCGGCCGATCCGGCCCAACAGTCCGCCGCCGCCGGAATCCTGCGTCGCCGGTTCAGCGCCGCCCTCGCGGACGGCGAGCTCGCGCCCGTCGTTCTCGGCCCGCGGCTCGGCGTCCTCCTCGACCCGCGCCTTCGACCGCGCCTTCCCCTGCGACCCACCCTGGTCGCGCGTCGTCCTGGAACCGGATTTGTCAGCCACGTCTGTCACACCCCGAAGATTGCTAGATGGAGGAACCCGGCGAACGAACCGAGCACGGCGCCGTGCAGGAACAGCAGCCACTCGTCCTGCTTGATCGCGGACCGCAGGAGCTCACTGAGGTCCTCGGGACTGAGCTTGCTCATCCGTTCCACCACGAACTCGCGGACCTTGGTCTGCTGCTCGGCGACGAACTGCGGCTCGCTGACCGTGGCCTCCGCGACCTTGAGCGCCTCGACGCCGACCAGCTGCGGCACCCGGTCGTAGGCCTCGGACCCCACGGACAGCTTGACGAATCCGCGGGCCCAACCCGCCGCGTTGTCGATCGAGTCGCGGAGCACGGTCTCGACAGTGGCGCGGGTGCGGTCGGACCGCGGGCCGTGCAGCAGCTCGTCGCAGATGTTCTCGATGGTGATCACCTTGTCGGCCATGACCTTGGCGTACTCCTCGGAGATCTCCTTCTTCCGCTTGAGGAACAGGCCCTGCTTCCACGGCACCCACCAGGTGGGATGGAGCGGTTCGAAGATCATCAGGATGCCGATGTAGTTCACCACGTAGCCGATCACGATCCCGCCCAGCGGCAGCAGCCACCAGTACGGGAAGAAGTGCAGCAGCGCGACGAGCAGGAAGCCCATGGGGAAACCGAAGTAGAAGCCGAAGTTCTGCATAAACTTCAGCTCCTTACGGCCCATGTTGTAGAAGATGTCCTTGAGCACCGCGGGGTTGTTCGTGAGGTACCGGATCACCAATAGCTTGGCGTCGATGTAGTCGTCGATGTTCTCGCCGATCGTGGAGGTGATCCGGCGGACGTCCTTGGGAAGCGACACCGAGACCCGCCGGTACACGAGGAGCTTCACATCCTCGGGCAGCGAGTACCACAGGCGCGGGTTCTCGCGCTGCATCACCGATTCGACGATCGACGGGATCATCGGCAACGACGCGCGGGTGAGCACCTCCGAGACGTGCTCGGGGTCCATCACCTCGTAGAACTCGGCGATGCTGCCGACTTTGTTGAGCGATTTGTCGACGGCGATGCTCGCCATCTTCTCGGCCCGGGACGGCACGATCCCCTGCCAGCCCACTCGGCCGTCCGGCTGGATCGCCGGGATCACCTGGACCCGCCGCGGGAGGAACGGGTACAGCGTGGCCATGCCCGGGATCTTGACGCCGTAGAACCGCTTGGGCTCGAACAGCATCAGGATGCCGGTCCAGTTGGTGATGTAGCCGATGATCCCGGTGAACAGCGGCACGGTGATGAGATGCTGAATCAGGTGCGCGTCCACCGAGCACCCTTCTCGTCGAAATTCCTCGCCGAGCCCACCTTGGACCTCCGTTCACGTCGCGGCGCAGCCGAATCATTCGTCCTACGAATAGTTCACGGCCCTCCGCAGCCAACATTCGCGCTCACAGTACTCAACACGGTGAGAGGATTTCGCCTCCAATCGATCACTGTGACCAGATGAACACGGTCACCGGGCGGGGCGTCACACGACGAAGATCGGATCCCCCGCCGCCACATCGGCTTCCTTCGGGTCCGCGATCGACCCCGGTTTCGAATCCATCACCACGACCGGGCAGATCGCACTGAGTCCGCGCTCGCGAATCATGCTCGGCGAGAACGCGATCAACGGATCTCCCGCGGCCACCTTCGCCTTCTCGACGGCGAGCACAGTGAACCCCTCTCCGTTGAGGTTCACGGTGTCGATCCCCACATGCACCAGAACGCCCACACCCCCGTCCCCCAGGACGATCGCGGCGTGCGGATGCAACTTGAGCACCGTGCCCGCCACGGGCGAGACGACGACGGCGTCGGCACCGTCGCCGGGAGCGGCCGGTTCGATGGCGACGCCCGAGCCCACCATCTGGCCGGCGAACACCTGATCCGGCACTGCCGACAGCGGCACGAGCCGCCCGGCGACCGGCGCGAGGACGTCGGTCACAGGAGGTCCTGCACTTCCTCGGCGAGCGCGTCGGCCGTCGGCCCGACGACGACCTGCACCGCGGAACCCGCCATCATCACGCCGTGCGAGAGCTTCTTGAGCGCGCCTTGATCGACGAGGGAGGTGTCCTTGACCTCGCAGCGCAGCCGGGTGATGCAGCCCTCGACCTCCTCGATGTTGTCCGCTCCGCCCAGCCCGTTCACGATGTCCTGCGCCTTCGACATGTCTGCCGCCTTTCGAAGAGGTTCCGGGAAATCGACTCGCGCCGACCCCAACTGGTTATAACCTGTCGTCACCCTAGTGGACTCGTCCCTCGACAGGAGCGAAAATTGAGTTCCTCATCCGGATCCGGTATATCAGCACGACGGCTCGATCTGAGCGGTCTCCAGAAACTCGGGCGCAGCCTGATGTTGCCCATCGCGGTCCTGCCCGCGGCGGGTCTGCTGCTGCGCCTCGGCCAGGACGATCTGCTCGGCCGTTTCTCCTCGATGAAGACGGTCGCCGCGGTCATCGGCGGCGCCGGCGACGCGCTGATCTCCAACCTCGCGATCCTGTTCGCGGTCGGCATCGCGATCGGCTGGGCGAAGAAGGCCGACGGTTCCACGGCGCTCGCCGCGCTCGTGGGCTACCTGTCCTTCCAGGCCGTCGAGAAGGCGATGTCGCCGGTGGTGCTGGCCGGTGAGGTCGACAAGGCCGGTGAGCCCGCGGTGGTGAACTACGGCGTGCTCGGCGGCATCGTCATCGGCATCATGTCGGCCATGCTGTGGCAGCGCTTCTACAAGACCAAACTGCCGGACTACATCGGCTTCTTCTCGGGACGCCGGCTGGTCCCCATCCTCACCGCGTCCGGCGCCATTGTCGTGGGCGTGATCATGTCGTTCATCTACCCCGCCTTCAACTGGGCGCTCACCGGTCTCGGCAACTGGGTGGCGGAGAACTCCGTCGTGGGCGGCGGCGTGTTCGGCGCCGTCAACCGCCTCCTACTCCCGCTCGGCCTGCACCACATCATCAACTCGGTCGTGTGGTTCATTCTGGGCGACTACCGGACCGCAGGCGGCGAGACCGTGCACGGCGACATCGCCCGGTTCCTGCAGGGCGACCCCACGGCCGGCACGTTCATGACCGGATTCTTCCCCATCATGATGTTCGGGCTGCCCGCCGCGGCGTTCGCCATCTACCGCTGCGCCAAGCCCGAGAACCGCAAGGTGGTCGGCGGCATCATGATGTCCGTCGCGCTCACCAGCTTCCTCACCGGCATCACCGAGCCGCTGGAGTTCTCGTTCATCTTCGTGGCCTGGCCGCTACTGCTGGTGCACGCGCTGCTCACAGGCAGTTCCCTGCTCATCGCGAACTGGTTGGACATCCACCACGGCTTCACGTTCTCCGCGGGCGCGATCGACTACGTGCTCAACTTCGGCAAGGCCACCAACCCCCTGTGGCTCATCCCGATGGGACTCGTGTACGCCGTGATCTACTACTTCACGTTCAGCTTCATCATCAAACGGCGCAACCTCAAGACCCCCGGTCGCGAGGACGAGGACCTGGAAGCGGAGGCCACGGCTTGACCGAACTGCTGCGCGGCACCGTCGTCACCCCGTCGGGGACGATCGACGACGGCGTCGTGGCCCTCGCGGACGGCCTCATCGCCGAGGTCGGCCCGGCCTCCGCGTTCCCACCCGCCGGTCTGCCGGCACCGTCGGACGACGTGTACGTCCCCGGCATGATCGACGTGCACTGCCACGGGGGCGGCGGGCACGGCTTCCCCGATTCCGACGCCGACGGTGCCCGCGCGGCCGCCGCGCACCACCTCGGTCGCGGCACCACGACGCTGCTCGCGTCGCTCGTGTCGGCGGCGCCCGAGAAGCTGCTGGAGCGAATCGCGACGCTCGCGCCGCTCGTCGACGACGGCACCGTCGCGGGCCTGCACCTCGAGGGGCCGTTCCTGGCCCAGGAGGTGTGCGGGGCGCAGGACCCGCGGTACATCATCGACGGCGACCCGGCGCTCCTGGCGACGCTCCTCGACGCCGGCGGCGGGCGGATCCGCTCGATGACGCTGGCCGCGGAGACAGCGCACTACGCCGAGCTCGCGCGGCAGTTGTCCGACGCCGGCGCCGTGGTGTCGGTGGGGCACACGGCGGGCGACTACGACACCGTCGCGGCGGCGCTCGACACCCCGGCCGGCCCCGTCAGCATCACGCATCTGTTCAACGGCATGCACCCGATGCACCACCGTCACCCCGGCGCGGTGGGCGCCGCCCTGAAGGTGGCGGGCGAGGGTCGCGCGGTAGCGGAACTGGTCGGCGACGGGATCCACCTCGCGTCGGGAACCGTCGCCATGGTCTTCGCGACCGTCGGCGCCGACCACATCGCGCTGATCTCCGACGCGATGCAGGCGGCCGGCATGCCCGACGGGCAGTACACGCTCGGCCCGCTGGAGGTCACGGTGGGCGCCGGCGTGGCCCGGCTGACCACCCCCGACGGTTCCCGCGGCGCGATCGCCGGCGGCACTTCGTCGGTGCTCGACGTGTTCGCGCGGGCCGTGCAGCACTCCGGGGTCTCGCTGGCCGACGCCGCACGCGCCGGCGCGACCACCCCGGCCCGCCTCCTGGGCCTACAGGACCGCGGCGAGCTCGCCGCCGGCCTGCGTGCCGACGTGCTGGAGCTGACCTCCGACCTGCGGCTGCAGCGGGTGATCCGGGGCGGCGTCGAGGTCTAGCACCTCAACGCCGCGTCTCCGGCGGTCTGCTCGAACGCTGCCGACCCCCGTGCGGACCATGCTCCTTCGGTCACAGCGGATGCAGGATGCGGCGCAGGAACTCGCGGGTGCGGTCCTGCTGCGGGTCGCCGATCACCTGCGCGGGCGTACCCGCTTCCAGCACGGCGCCGCGGTCGACGAACAGCACCTGGTCGGCCACGTCGCGGGCGAAGGCGATCTCGTGGGTCACGACCACCATCGTCCGACCCTCGTCCGCGAGGTCGCGCATCACGGCCAGCACGTCGCCCACCAGCTCGGGATCGAGCGCCGAGGTGGGCTCGTCGAACAGCACGACCTGCGGCCGCAGCGCCAGCGCCCGCGCGATCCCCACGCGCTGCTGCTGCCCGCCGGAGAGCTGGTGGGGGTACTTGTCGGCGTGCTCGCCCAGCCCGACCCGGGCGAGCAGTGCGCGCGCCTCCTCCTCCGCCTCGGCGGCCGGCCGTTTCTGCACCACGACGGGCCCCTCGGTCACGTTCTGCAGCGCGGTGAAGTGCGGGAACAGGTTGTGCGACTGGAACACCATCGCGCTCTGCGCCCGATACCGCTGCAGCGCAGCCTTTCCGGGTGCGCCGGCGCCGAAGTCCACGGTCTCGGACCCGACGGTGACCGTGCCCCGGTCCGGAAGCTCGAGGGCGTTGAGGGAGCGGAGCACCGTCGTCTTGCCGGATCCGGACGGCCCGATGACGACGGTGACCGTCCCCTCGGGCACGTCGAAGTCGATGCCGCGCAACACGTCCACCTCCCCGAACGACTTGGCCAGTCCGCGCACCGAGATCAGGTCGGTCATCGTGCCACGTACCTTTCGAATCGGGTCTCCAGCGACGCCTGGACCACGCTGAGCAGCTGGCAGATCACCCAGTAGTAGATCGCCGCCACGACGTACATCGCGAAGAAGTCGAAGGTCGGTGCGGCCGCGATCTGCGCCTGCCGCAACAGTTCCGTGACGAGGATCGCCGAGCACAGCGAGGTGTCCTTGACGAGCGAGATCAGGGTGTTCGCGAGCGGTGGGGTCGCGGTGCGGGCCGCCTGCGGCAGGATGATCCGCCGCAGCGCGGTGCGGTAGTCCATGCCGATCGTGGTCGCCGCCTCCCACTGCCCCCGCGGCACCGCACCGATCGAGGCGCGGATGATCTCCGCCGCGTACCCGCCCACGTTGAGCGACAACGCGATCACGGCCGCCGGGAACGGCTCGATCACCACCCCCAGCGCGGGCAGCGCGTAGAACACGATGAACAACTGCACCAGAAGCGGAGTGCCGCGGATCACCGAGATGTACACGCGCGCCGCGGCACTCAGGATCCTGCGCGCCGACATCCGGGCCAGCGCCACCGCCAGCGCGATCGCGAGGCCGAGGACGAAGGTGATCGCCGCGAGCGGGATCGTCATGGTCACCGTCGCCTTGAGGAGCGGCACGAGGTTCCGGCGGACCAGGTCCCAGGTGGTCGACCGCTCCGCGGCCCGGGGCGCGGTGCCGAAGTACTTCTGCGAGATCCGCTCGGCGGTGCCGTCGGCGCGGATCTCCGCGAGCCCGCGGTTGATCTCGGGCATCAGGCCGGATCCCTTGCGGGCTGCGAACACCGACTGCGCCTTGTCCGGCGTCTCGGCGGCGATCTTCACCTTCGCGCCGGGCGTCACGGCGAGATAGTTCCGCACGACGCCGGTGTCGTTGACCACCACGTCGACCCGCCCCTGCGCCAGCACGTTCGCGGCGTCGGTGAAGCTGTTGACCGGCTCGATCCGCGCGCCGGCCTTCTCGGCGACACCGGACCAGCTGCTGGTGATGCTCTGTGCGGCGGTCCTCCCGCGGATGTCCGCCAGCGACTTCACCGAATCGTCGCCCTCGCGCACCAGGATCGACCCGCCGGTCTGCAGGTAGGGCTCGGACACGTCGTACTTCGCCGCCCGCTCGGGGCTGGCCGTGACCTGGTTGGCCACCAGGTCGAAGCGGTTCGACTCGAGCGCGGCGAACATCGAATCCCACGGCGTCTCCACGAATTCCACGCGCAGACCGATCTTCTGCGCGATGGCCTCGATCATCTCCACGTCGTATCCGACGAGCTTCCCGGACTCGTCGTGATAGCTGTACACCTGGTACACGCCCTCGGTGCCCACCCGCAGCACGCCCGAGACCGGCAGCACCGGGTCGGCGTGCGCCGGCACCGGGCCGGCCACGAGGAGCATCGCGATCACCACGACGCCGAGACGCCGCAGCAGGGTCCGTGCACCGTCGGCGAATGCGGTCGATGACATGCGTCGTTCTTAGCACCGCCACGAGCCGAGCGGGTGGCTACGCGCCCGACGGAATCTTTTTCAACCAAAGGGTTGAACATCATTCGCGCACGGCGTACCGTCGTATTCAACAGAACGGTTGAACAACGAGGAGGTGGACCACGAACGACGACGCCGACGACCTGTCCAAGGCGTTCGCCGCACTGGCGGACCCCACGCGCCGCGACATCGTCGCCCGTCTCGCGGACGGCGACGCCACGCTCACGGAGATCGCGGAGCGCTACGACGTGAGCATCCAGGCCGTGTCCAAGCACCTCGCGGTGCTGCAGAACGCGGGCCTGATCAGCAGGACCAAGCGGGCCCAGGCCCGCCCGGCCCACCTCGAGGCCGAGGTCTTCGACCTCATGAACGGGTGGATCGAGCGGTACCGCCGCCGCGCCGAACAGCGCTACCAGCGCCTCGACGCGGTGCTCGCCGAGATGAACGCAGAAGAGAACCCCACCACCGACGAAGGAGCAGCATCATGACCGACACCCATGCCGAGGCCACCATCGAGGCCTCCGCCACCCTTCCCAGCATCACCATCACCCGCGACTTCCAGGCCACGCCGGCGCAGTTGTTCCGCGCCCACACCGACCCCGAGCTCTACGCGCGCTGGGTGGGACCGTCGGACATCGACACCGAGATCGTGCACTGGGACGCGCGCACCGGCGGCAGCTGGGCGTACCACAACACCCGCGGCGACGAGCGCTACTCGTTCCACGGCAGTTTCCACGACGTTCGGGAGGACCGGATCGTGCAGACCTTCACCTTCGACGGCTGGCCGGACTCCGTCTCGCTCGAGACCATGACCTTCGAGGACCTCGGCGACGGCCGCACGCGGATGCACTCGACCTCGCTGCTGGACAGCTTCTCCAGTCGCGACGGGATGCTGGCCAGCGGGATGGAGACCGGCATCAACGACGGCTACGCCAAGCTCGACGAACTCCTCGCGAACGGCGAGGTGTAGTCGTTACCGTCGAGGTATGACCGACGTCGCACCGATCCGCACGCACGTCGCCGACGGCCTGGGGGTGCTCACCCTCGGCGCCGCCCGGCGACGCAATCCCCTCTCGCTCGCCACGATGCGGGCGGCCACCGCCGCGCTCGAGAGCTTCGACGCCGACCCCGCGGTGCGGGTCATCGTGATCCGCGCCGAGGGGCTGGCGTTCTCGGCGGGGCACGACCTGAGCGAGATGGTCGGCCGCACCCTCGACGAGGAGCGCGAGATCTTCGCCGCCTGCACCGATCTCATGGCGGCGGTGCACCGCGCGCGACAGCCCGTGATCGCCCAGGTCCAGGGCATGGCGCTGGCGGCCGGCTGCCAACTGGTCGCGACCTGCGACCTGGCGATCGCGGCGGCCGACGCGCGGTTCTCGACGCCGGGCGTGAAGATCGGCCTGTTCTGCTCGACGCCGATGATCCTCTCCCGCGCCGTCGGCCGCAAGCGCGCCATGCAGATGCTGCTCACGGGCGAGATGATCAACGCCGAGACCGCGGTCGACTGGGGTCTGATCAACGCGGCCGTCCCCGCCGACCAGCTCGACGCGACCGTCACGGACCTCGCTCAGCGCATCGCCGCGTCCAGCCGCGCGACGCTCGCCATCGGCAAGCGCGCCTTCTACGACCAGATCGACCGGACGGAGCCCGACGCGTACGCCGCGATGTCCGAGGTGATGGCGACCAACGCGATGATCCCGGACGCGCAGGAGGGGATGTCGGCGTTCCTCGACAAACGCGCCCCCGTCTGGCAGTGACGACCCGGTAACTTAACAGCATGAAGTTGCCGGGGCTGCGCGCCGACTACGGGTCGATCCTGCTGGGATCCGCCGACGACAGTTCGCGCCTGACCCGAGTCCGAGTCCAGCTGGTGATCACCATCGGCGTGATCGTGGCCAACCTGATCGGCGTGGGCCTGGCGATCGCGCTCGCCACCGTCGGGATTCCGGCGCCCCCGATCCCGTGGGACGCCTGGTGGATGAACTACCTGGTGGTCCCGCTGTACATCGGGATCGCGTTCCTCGTGGGCACGACGATCGGAACGATCCGCCTGGTCCGGTCGCTGCGCTGGTCGATCCGCCGGGAGGAGCCGAACGCGGCCGAGGCGCAGGCCGCGCTCAGCGGGCCGTGGCGGCTCACTTTCCTGCAGGCGGTCCTGTGGGCGGTGGGCACCGTCGTCATGGCGGTGGGTTACGGCACGATCAACACCGATCTCATCTCCAAGATGGCGCTGGTCACAGGGCTGTCCGGCGTGGTCGTGTGCGCGATCTCGTACCAGATCACGGAGTTCGCGCTGCGCCCCGCCGCGGCGCAGGCACTCGAGGCCGGCTACCGCGCGCCCCGCAAGGGGCGGCTGCGGATGCGGGCGGCGACGGCGTGGGCCATCGGCTCCGGCGTGCCGATCCTCGGCATGTTCCTGGTGATGCTGATGGGCACCTTCCGTCCCGACACCACGAAGCTCGACATGTTCGTCGCGGTCACCGCACTGGCGGCGATCGCGCTGCTCACCGGGCCGCTGCTGACGCTGCTGAACACCGACACCCTGGTCGCGCCGCTGCGGGTACTCGGCGGCGCCCTCCGCCGGGTCCGCGACGGCGAGACCGACGTGGCCGTGCGCATCTTCGACGGTTCCGACATGGGCGAGTTGCAGGCCGGGTTCAACGAGATGACCACGGGCCTGGCGGAGCGCGAGCGGCTGCGCGACCTGTTCGGCCGGCACGTCGGCCGCGACGTCGCGGAGCAGGCGCTCGGCTGGGGCGTACAGCTGGGCGGCTCGGAGCAGGTGGTCGGCGTGCTGTTCGTCGACGTCGTCGGGTCCACCACCATCGCCCGGCAGCGCCCCGCCACCGAGGTCGTCGCGCTGCTCAACCGGTTCTTCGAGGTGATCGTGACCGCAGTGGAGGAGAACGACGGCCTGGTCAACAAGTTCGAGGGCGACGCGGTGCTCGCCGTGTTCGGCGCCCCGCTCCCCCACCCCGACCCCGCGGGCGGGCGCTGCGCGCGGCACGGCAGATCGCGGACCGGCTGCCCGCCGCGGTCCCGGACCTCGCCGCCGGAATCGGCGTCTCGTACGGCGTGGTGGTGGCGGGCAACGTAGGCGCGATCGAGCGCTACGAGTTCACGGTGATCGGCGATCCGGTCAACGAATCCGCGCGGCTGTCCGAGGTCGCCAAGCGCGACACCTCCCTGCCCGTCGCGTCCGAGCCCGCGGTCATGGGCGCCCGCGAGGCCGAGTCCCAGCACTGGCGGTTCACCGACGAACAGGACCTGCGCGGCCGCAACGAGATCACCCGGCTCTACGCGCCCGTGGCGGCGCCGAGCACCAGCACGTCGTCGACGAAGGTCGTGCCGCCGACGGTGAACTCCCGCACCCCCGCCACGACGAACCCCGACTTCGCGTAGAAGCGCTTCGCCCGGGCGTTGTCGGCGTTCACGCCGAGCCACACCGGCAGGCCCGCGGCGTCCGCGCGCACCGCGTCCAGCAGTGCGCGCGCGACCGCGCCGCCGTGGTGGTCCGGGTCCACGTACAGCTTGGACAGGTAGGCCGACGGTGCGCCGCGCAGCGCCTGCGGCCCCTCGTCGTGCGGGCCGTGCAACACCAGGGCGTAGCCGACGGGGCCGTCCGCGCCGTCGACCAGGAACACCCGGTGCGCGGGATCGGCCAGGTGCCGGTCGAACTCGGCCTCGGACAGGTGCGTCGCGATGAAGTCCGCGACGTGCTCGCCGGCCAGCGTCGGCGGGCACGCGAGGGGGAATGTGCGCGCGGCGAGGGCCGCCACGGGGCCCGCTTCCTCGGGGTGGGCCCGCCGGACGGATGACGACTTCATGGCGCCCACGGTAGTCGCCTCCGCACGGACGAGCCCCGGGCCGGATATTGTGTTTTAAGTTTGTGGTTTCGAAAGACGAGGAGCGCTGTTGTGGCTAGGACGGACGACCTGCCCGTACGCGGGCGCACCAAGCGTCGCCAGCTGCCGGAGGAGGTCGCGGGTTACGTCCGCGAGCAGATCATGTCCGGCAACATGCGCCCGGGCGAATTCCTGCGGATGGAGCCCATCGCGGAGGCGATCGGGGTCTCGATCACGCCCGTCCGGGAGGGCCTGCTGACGCTGCGCAGCGAGGGCTTCGTGACACTGGTCCCCCGACGTGGTTTCCAGGTGGCCGAGTTCACCCGGCAGGACGTGCGCGACCTGTTCTGGGCGCAGGGGCAGCTGGCCGGGGAGCTCGCGGCCCGCGCCGCCAAGGCTGCGACGCCGGAGCTCCTGGACCGGCTCGCGCAGATCAACGAGCGGACGATGGCGGCCGCCGCAGCGGGCGACACCCAGGCCGTCGGCGATCTGGGGCACGCCTTCCACCGCGAGATCAACCTCGCGGCCGATTCGGATCGGCTGGCGCGGCTGCTGGCCGGCGTGGTCAAGCATCTGCCGAACCAGTTCTACGCGTCGCTGGAGGCGCACGTCGAGGCGACGCGGCTGCAGCACATCGAGATCCTCGACGCGCTCAAGGCGCGCGACTCGCGCAAGGTCCGCAAGCTCATGGAGGCGCACCTCGTGGACAGCGCAGATCACGTGATCGCGCTGTTGGAACAGGCCGGGCTCTGGGTCGAGTCCTGACGTCTCGACTCGCCGGAGCCCGGCCCGGTCTCTGGCGGCGCCGTTGTCGGCGCCGGGGTGACGCGGCTCAGGCGTTGGCCGCCACCGAGTCCGCGAGCGCGATGACGCCCTCCGCGGTCTTCACGTGCGCGATGTCGATGTGCTGCTCCTCGAAGGTCGCGGCCGAGCTCCCCGCGGCCTCCGCCTCGTGGTACGCGGCGAGCAGCCGACGGTAGTAGGCCACGGTCTCCTCGTCGGGAGTGAACACCTCGTGCGCCACCGCCACGTGTGACGGGTGGATCACGACGAGGCCGCGGTAGCCGAGGCGGCGGTTGTCGAGGCAAAACGTGCGCAGGCCGTCGAGGTTCTTGATGTCCTGCCACACGCCCACCACGGGATGACTCAAACCGTTGGAAGCCGCGGCCAACACGAGGCGGCTGCGCAGGTACAGGGTCTCGAGCCCCTCGGGGGTGAACTCGATCCCCAGCGAGCGGCCGGCATCGGCGTCCGGGCCCGTGGCGCCGAGCAGGGACGCGACGCGCGGGCTGGCGGCGGCGATCTCCTCGCACTGCGCCATCGAGGTGGGCGTCTCGTACGAGACGAGCAGCTGGATCTTGCCGATCTCGCCGTCGCGACGCTCGATGTGGGTGATGATCGCATCGAGCGCGGCGATATCGGCGGCGTTGTAGACCTTGGCCAGGAACAGTCCGGTCAGGCCCGGTCGGATGACGGCTTCGAGGTCGCCGTTCAGCAGGCCCGTCTCGTCGGGATTGCAGCGCACCCACAGGTCGGGGCGGATCCCCTCGCCCGCGAGCCGGTCGATCGTGCCCGCCACCGTCACGCGCGCCTCGACCTTCTCCGCGGGAGGTACCGAGTCCTCGAGGTCGAGGATGATCGCGTCGGCGCCCGACGCGATCCCCTTGTCCGCCCAGGCCGACTTGTGGCCCGGGACGAAGAGCATGGAACGGTACGGCTTCATGGACATGTGGCTGCTCCCTTGACGGTCCTGCGTGTGACCTCAGACGCTAGCATTGAATATATTATATGCACAAGGGATTGACGGTCGCAGAGTCGCCGTCGACTCCCGTCGCGCCCGCGCCGAAAGTAGAGTGAAGTGGACGGAGAGGAGTTCGACGTGGAAGCTGCACTATCCGCCGATGCAGGTAGGATCCCCCGCGGTCTCGTGTCCTACGCAGCCCTCGCCGACGCCCTGCGCACGGATCAGGCGCTCCGCAGTGACCCGTCCCTCGCCGTCCGGGTACTCCGCGAATCAGTGCTGCAGGCACGCTCCTCGGCGACGGCCCCGCCCTGGACGCCTTCCACCGCGGGCCTCCCGCGACCGGCCTGGCGGGCTGGGATGCGGTCCTCGCGGGCGCAGCGGTGTTCACCGGCGCGGGCCGCGTCTCGGCCGGCGTCCTCGACTGGTGCTCCGAGCCGGGACGCCGATGCACGGACCTGTTCGACCCGCTCGGCGTGCCACCGAGGTACCGCCTGCTCGAGATGCTGCGCACTCCCGCGGCCCTGCGCGAGCGCAATGTGATCCTCGCGGCCGGCAACCTCGAAGGAGTCTGACCGTGGCCCTGTCACTGACCGCTGCGCAGATCGAAGAGCTGCTCGGTGCACTCGAGGCGGAGCTTCGACGGCGCGGCATCGAGGGGCGGATCTTCCTGGTGGGCGGCGCGGCGATGGCCCTCGCCTACAATGCGGGGCGGTCCACCGGCGACCTCGACGGTGTCCTGCGCCCACGGGACGAGGTTCTCGACGCCGCACACACCGTCGCGACTGAGCGAGGACTCCCTCGAACTGGCTGTCCGACGGAGTCACCCAGGCACACATGCCGCCGCACCCCGACGACCATCCCGTCACCCGCCGTATCGGACCTGCTCAGCATCGAGATCGCCTCACCGAGTACATCCTCGCGATGAAGGCGATGTCCACTCGCCTCTCGGAGGGCGACCTTCGCGATGCGGCCAGGCTGTGCCGACTCCTCGGGTACACCCGCGAGCAGCAGATCGAAGCGGTGATCCGCCGGTACTTCGGCGCCGACGCAGGAATGTTCGGGGCACAGGAACTGTGGTTCGAGCGGATCATCGATGCGGCGTCATTCGCGCCCGAGTAGCCGATCGGTTTCGCGGCGCTCGCGCTTCGTGGGGCGCCCGGCGCCGCGGTCGCGCTGCGGCATGGACATGACGATCTCGCGCGGCGGGGCGGCGGGCTGTTGTCGATGTAGCACGTGGCGGCCACGGGTGCGCCGACCCGCTTGGGGATCAACGACACCACCTCGACGATCCGTTCCCGGCCCGCGAGCCGCAGCCGCACCTCGTCGCCCGGAACGATGTGCTGCGCCGGCTTGGCGGTGGCGCCGTTGACCCGCACGTGCCCGCCGCGGCATGCGGTGGCCGCGGCCGACCGCGTCTTGGTCAGCCGCACCGCCCACAGCCAGGCGTCGACCCGCACGGCTCAGCGCCGACGCATCAGCCGGGAATACCCGACGGCGCCGAGCACACCGAAGGCCACCAGCAGCAGGAAACCGAGGCCCGTGCTGATGAAGAAGCCCACCGCGACGACCACGACCGCCGGGGCGGCCATCGCGGCGACCATTCCCGGGTGCTGCTTCACGACGTCCAGCGCGGCCTTCTTGCGCGCGGGATCGAGCTCTTTTCCAGCCATGACACCAATGTACGCATCCCGGACAGGGCAAGATCGGAACCATGACGGTGCTGGCACTCATGCGACACGGCGAGGCGGGCATGTCGATCCCCGACGAGGCCCGCCCGATCACGGAGACCGGCCGCGAGCAGGCCCTGCGCTCGGCCGGCTGGCTGCTCGAGCAGGATCTCGCGCCCACGCACGCGCTCGTCTCGGCGGCGCGGCGCACCGTCGAGACCTTCCACGCGACCGGGCTGCGCTGCCCGATGACCGCCACCGAGGAGCTCTACGAGTGCCCCGGACGCACGATCCTCGACGAGATCAACGGGCTGCCCGGCGACGTGCCGGTCCTCCTGGTGGTCGCGCACTTCCCCGGCCTTCCCGACGCGGCCGCACAGCTCGATCCGGCGGCCGAGCTGCCGGGGTTCGCGCCCGGCACCGTCGTGCTGTTCGACCTGGACGACGGGCCGGCCGCGCCCGGATCGGGGCGGCTGCGATCCTGGTTCACCCCGTAGGATGCCCGATATGGACACCCTGATCCTGCTGCGGCACGGAAAGTCCGCCTACCCGGACAAGGTGAGGGATCACGACCGGCCGCTCGCGCCCCGCGGGATCCGGCAGGCGGGCCTGGCGGGCAAGGCGATCCGCCGCTACGGATACGAGGTGGACCTCGTCCTGTGCTCGACCGCGGAACGGGCACGGGCCACCCTGGAGCAGGCTGCGGTGGAGGCGCCGGTCGAACTGGTGAAGGACCTCTACGGCGCGAGCGGCGTGGAGATCCTCGCGATCGTCGAGCGGCACGGAGGCGATGCCCGCACGGTGCTCGTCGTCGGGCACGATCCGGGCCTGGCCGAAGCCGCGCAGATCCTCGACGCCACCTTCACGCTGGGCAAGTTCCCGACCTCGGCCTTCGCGGTGGTCGAGGACGGGCACGCGGAACTGCACATCCCCGCTAACGTGGAGCGCGTGACGATCCGGCCCCGCTTCGAGAACTCCGCGCAGGCCCTGTTCACCGACGGCCTCCGCGGTCTCCTCGCCGCCCACCCCGACGCGGTGTGGAACCCCGGGGGCTTCGTCGCCCGCCGGACCCCGCGCACCTCCGGGGTGGCCCTGGTCTCCGGCGGCGGCTCCGGCCACGAACCGATGCACGCCGGGCTCGTCGGGGCCGGCATGCTCGACGCGGCATGCCCGGGCCTGATCTTCACCTCCCAACGCCGTTCAGATCGAGGCCGCCACCCGTGCGGTGGACACCGGCGCGGGCGTCCTGCACATCGTGAAGAACTACACGGGCGACGTGATGAACTTCGCGGTCGCGCGGCGGCTGGCGGGCGCTCGGGCCGGCGACCGGCCGGCGGTCGCGACCGACGTCGTGCTCGTCGACGACGACGTGGCCACGGAGGACACCGCCGGGCCGGGACGCCGGGGCACCGGAGCGACGATCGTGGTCGAGAAGCTGTGCGGCGCAGCGGCTGACGAGGGACGTCACCTGGCCGGCGTCGCGGCGCTCGGCCGCCGGGTCGCGGGTACCGCCCGCTCGATGGCCGTGTCGGTGTCGGGCTGCAACGTCCCCGGCGCGGACGCCGCGTCGTTCGAACTCGCCCCGGGGCACATGGCTTTCGGCGTCGGCATCCACGGCGAGCGCGCCCGCGAGGAGCGCCCGGTGACCGCCGCCGAGGAGATCGTCACCGATCTGCTGGCGCGGATCCTGCCCGGCACCGGCCTCGGCTCCGGCGACCGCGCGCTCGTGGTGGTCAACAACCTCGGCGCCGTCACCGACCTGGAGCTCGGGGTGCTGTTCGCGGAGACGGTCAAGCAGCTCTCCGAGCGCGGCATCGACGTGACCCGTTCTCTGGTAGGACGATTCGTGACGGCGCTCGACATGGCGGGCGCCTCGATCACGGTGATACCGCTGGACGACGAGCTGATCCGCCTCTGGGACGCGCCCACCGCCGCGCCGGGCTGGCCCACCGCGACGACGGCGCCGTCGCACCTCGACCCCCTGGACCACGCGCGCGCCGACGACTCCGCGGACACCGGCGAGCCCAACGTCTGGCTGTCGGACTTCGTCGGGAAGGTGCAGCGGTCCGTCGACGAGCTCACCGAACTCGACCGCAGGGCCGGCGACGGCGACTTCGGCACCAACATGGCGGCCGCGCTCGGCCACTTCCCGCTCCCGTTGCGCGGCAGGGACTCCGAGGTCCTCACCGCGATCGCCACCTCCTACCTGGTGCGGTCGGGCGGCACGTCCGGCGCCGTGTTCGGCACGTTCTTCACCGAGCTCGGCAGGGCGCTGCAGCCCGACGGTGCCGGCTTCGCCGCCGGCGTGCGCGCCGGGCTCGACGCCGTGGTCGAGCTGGGCGGCGCGCGGGTCGGCGACAAGACCGTGGTGGACGCGCTCTCCCCCGCCGCCGACGTGCTCGACGCCGGAGGTTCCCTCGCGGCGGCCGCGGCCGCCGCGGCGCAGGGCGTCGCGGCGACGGCGGACAGCGCCGCCTCGCGCGGCCGGGCCAGCTACCTCGGCGACGCGGTCAAGGGCGTGGCGGATCCCGGTGCGCTGGTGATGTCCTGGCTGTTCGAGGCCGCCGCTCAGTCCCGCTGAGCGAGCACCCCGGCGTCGTGCAGGCGGCCGATCTCGCCGGCCGATAGGCCGAGCACGCCGGCGAGCACCGCGTCGGTGTCGGCCCCGAGGGCCGGCGCGGCCGCGGTGGTGCCGTACTTCCCGGACTCGCGGATCGGGCTGTGCGCGGAGACGACGGGGCCGATGCCCGGCTGATCGACCTCCGCGAGCACACCCGACGCGGTCCCGGCCTCGAAGTCCGCGACCAGATCGCTCATCCGGCGGTAGCGGCTCCACAGCACGCCGGCGTCGGTGAGCGCATCACCTGCGGCCTGAAGATCGCGTTCGGCGAACCAGGGGCGCATGACGGCGGCGAGCGTCTGCCGGTGCACGTACCGTGCGGCCTCGTCGGTGAAGTCCTCCCCGACTGCCTGCTCGATGGCGGCGACCACTGCCTCGGTGCCGGTCGCGGCGAGCAGCGCCTTCCACTGGCGCGGCGTGAGCGCGACGATCATGACGCGCCCGCCGTCGGCGGTCTCGAAGTCCACGCCGAAGCTGCCGTACATGAAGTTGCCGTGGCGCGGCCGGTCGCCGCGCTCGCGCACCTCGGTGAGCCAGCCCAGGTTCGCGATACCTGTGATGGCGATGTCCTCCAGGGCGATCGCGACGTTGGAGCCCGCGCCGGTGCGGTCGCGTCGGCGCAGCGCCGCGAGCAGCGCCGTGGTCGCGGCCTGGCCGGCGATGATGTCCCACGCCGGGAGGACGTGGTTGACGGGTGTGCGGTTCTCGCCCGAGCCGGTGAGGTCGGTGACGCCGACCTCGGAGTTGACGGTGTAGTCGACGGCGGGACCGCCGTCCGCGCGGCCGCCGATGTGCACGCGGATCGCGTCGGGGCGGCGCTCGGCGAGGGCGGCGTGGGTCAGCCAGGGCCGGCCCACCTGGTTGTCGACGAGGACGCCCGCGTCGGGCCCGGCGCCGCGGCCAAGGCCAGGACCAGTTCCCGCCCTCCGGGTTGCGCACGTCGACGGTGACCGACCGCTTGCCGCGGTTGAGTGAGTTCCAGTACAGGCTGCCGCCGGTCGCCTTCGAGAGGGGCCAGCGCCCGTTGTCGGGGCCGCCGCCGAGCGGATCGACGCGGATCACGTCGGCGCCGAGCTGGGCGAGCGTCATGCCCGCCGACGGGCCCGCGACGAAGGACGCGAACTCGACGACCCGCAGGCCGTCGAGGGGGCTGTTGCCGGCGCTCACGCGGTGGCGTCCGCCCGCTCGGCCGCCGGAGCGGCCTGGGCGGCGTCCGGGGTGTCGACGAACAGCACGCCGGAGGCGATCAGACCATCGATCTGGTCCTCGGAGAGCACCTCAGCGGCCACGGCACGGCTGTCGCCGCCGACGCGGGGCGCGGTGCCGGCGCGGTCGGGTCGCTCGCCGTCGAAGGTCCACGGCGGCCGGACCAGCGGCAGTCCGTCTTCCTGGGGCTCGAACATGCCGAGGTGCTCGACCTGCGGATGCTCGCGGTAGCCGCTCATCGTGAGGACCGGCGCGAAGGGCACGTCGTTGGCAGTGAGGATCGCCTCCCACTCGGCGTACGGCCGCTTGAGGAACTCAGCGGCCACGATGGGCACCAGCTCGAAGTAGTTGGCCTCGCGCGGGCGGTACTCACCGAACCGCGGATCCTCGAGCAGGTCCATCCGGTCCATGGACTTGCACAGCGAGCCCCAGAACTTCTGCGACGAGGACAGGTGCACCGCCATCGATTCGCCCGAAGCGGTGTTGACGCAGAAGTTCTGCGCCTGCGGGTGCCGGCTGGTGCGAGTCGGGTTGTGGCCGAGTTCGAAGAGCTGCGCCATCGAGTCCGCGGTGAGCACGCTGACCGCCTCCATGATCGAGGTCTTCACGTACTGCGACTTCCCCGTGTTCTGCCGCCCGACGATCGCAGCGAGCACGCCGGTACACGTGGCCATGCCGGTGATGAGGTCGGCGGACAGACCGCCGGCCAGCTGGGGGTTTCCTCGTCGCCGAAGATGGAGTAGAGGCCGCCGAAGGCGTGGCCGATGGTGTCGTACGCCGGCCGGTCGGCCAGAGGCCCCGTCGACCCGAATCCGGTCACGGAGCCGTAGATGATGTCGGCACGCAGCGCACGGCAGTCCTCCAGGCCGAGCCCCATCGCAGCGACCTTTCCGGGGCGCAGGTTCTCGAGCACCACGTCGAAGTGCGGAATCAAGCCCTTGACCAGATCGACTCCCTCCTGCGACTTCAGGTCGACCGCGAGGCTGCGCTTGCCGGTGTTGTACTGGCGGAAGTACGGACTCTTCTCGTTCAGGTGCCGCCGGAAGTCCTCACCCACGACGGGCTTCTCGATCTTCACCACCTCGGCGCCGAGGGCGCAGAGCATCGAGGTGCCGTACGGCAGCGCGATGTATCCGCCGATCTCCAGGATGCGGATGCCTTCCAGCGGCTTGTGCTGCATGATCGCCTCTCCTTGCGTGACCCGAATCACAAATATTTTATATACGGTAGCACGACGACCCGTGGCGCGGAACCCCTGCCGCACACCCGGTGAGTCTGTGTCCCGATTCACACCGAAGGGTTCCGCTCGTCGCGCAAATATAATATAGTTTGCTGTGTCAGCGGTCACACCGGACGACGAAACATGGACCCACCTGCATGTTTCGATCTACGGAGAACGTGATCCGCACCACGCGAACCGGCAGAAGGAGAAGGCCCGATGAGCGATCAAGGGTGGCAGGCACGCTACGACAGGCTCTACATCGGCGGCGAGTGGGTGAGCCCGTCGAGCACCCGCACGTTCGACGTCATCAACCCGGCCACCGAGGAGGTCGTGGCGACGGTCCCCGAGGCCGTCGAGGCCGACGTCGACAAGGCGGTCGCGGCCGCGCGGCAGGCGTTCGACCACGGTCCGTGGCCCCGCACGCCCCTAGAGGACCGCATCGCGCTGCTGCGCAAGCTGAGCGCGAAACTGGCCGAGCATGAAGCCGACGCGGCCGCACTGGTCACCTCGGAGATGGGCGCCCCGATCACCATATCGACGAAGATGCAGTCGATCGGCCCCCGGCTCCTGCTGGACGCCTTCCTGGATCTGGCACCGCTGTACCCGTGGACGGACTTCCGCCAGTCGGTGACCGGCAACGCGATGGTCACCCGCGAGCCGGTCGGTGTCGTCGGCGCGATCGTCCCGTGGAACGCGCCGCTGCTGATCACCATGATCAAGCTCGCGCCCGCGCTGCTCGCCGGCTGCACGATGGTCATCAAGCCCACGCCCGAGACGCCCCTCGACGCCTACTTCCTGGCGCACCTGCTCGACGAGATCGGCCTCCCGCCGGGCGTCGTGAACGTGGTGCCGGCGCAGCGCGAGGTCAGTGAGTACCTGGTACGCCACAACGGCGTCGACAAGATCTCCTTCACCGGCTCCACCGGTGCGGGTCGTCGGATCGGCGCGATCTGCGGTGAGGCGCTGCGACGGTGCACGCTCGAGCTGGGCGGCAAGTCGGCGGCCGTGCTGCTCGACGATGCCGACCTCGACGCCGCCATCGCCGCCATCCGCGCCGTCTCGCTGCGCAACAGCGGACAGGTCTGCTCCAACAAGACCCGCATCGTGGTCGCGAACTCGCGCCGCGAGGAGCTCTACGACCGCCTCGTGGACCTCATGGCATCGATGCCCGTGGGCGACCCGTTCGACCCCGCCACCGAGATCGGCCCCATGGCGAGCCGGAACCACCGTTCCCGCGTCGAGGACTACATCGGCATCGGCGTCGACTCGGGGGCGAAGGTCCTCGTCGGCGGGCGCGGCGTCCCCGACGGGCTCGACCGCGGCTGGTTCGTCAATCCCACGATCTTCGCCGACGTCGATCCGAACGCGCGGATCGCGCAGGAGGAGATCTTCGGTCCGGTGCTCACGGTGCACACCTTCGACACCGAGGCCGAGGCCGTGGCGATCGCCAACAACTCCGAGTACGGGCTCAACGGCTCGGTCTTCGCCGCCGACCCGGAGCACGCGCTCGCCGTCGCCCGGCAGATCCGCACCGGCACCGTCGAGGTGAACGGCAACGGCGTCGGCTTCACCGCGCCCATCGGCGGCTTCAAGAACAGCGGCATCGGCCGCGAGGCCGGCCTCGAGGGCTTCGACGCCTACGTCGAACTCAAGTCCTACGGCCTCCCCGCCGCCACCTACGACCGCCTGTCCTGACTTCGAGGAGAACCACTTCCATGACAGACCTCACTATCGAGCAGGCCGCGGCCGCCTTCGTCACCGGCCTGACTTTCGAGACGATCAGTGCGGAGGCCCTCGCCGGCACCCGCCGCCTGATGGAGGACCAGCTTGCGCTGCAGGTGGGCTGCAGCTCGCTCCCCTGGTGCCAGGCAATCCTGGACCTGACCCGCGCCTCGCACGCCCCGGGCGTCTCCAGTGTCACCGCGTCGGACGACAGGTTCAGCGCCGCCGACGCCGCTTTCGTGAACGCGACGTTCGGCCACAGCTTCGAGTACGACGACGCGCACAGCGCCTCGCTGAGCCACCCCGGCAGCGCCGTGGTGTCCGCTGCGATCGCGATCGGCGAGGAGACCGGCGCGACGATCGAGGACGTCCTCGTCGGAATCGTCGCCGGCTACGAAATCTACACCCGGATCGGCACCCTCGCCGCGCCTATGCTGCTACAGAACGGCTTCCACCCGCACGCGGTGCTCTCCCTTCGGCGCTGCGGCCGTCGTCGCGAAGATGAAGGGCTACGACGCCGAGGCCACGCTGCACGCACTGTCCATCGCGTTCAGCCACAGTTCGGGCACCACCGAGTACACGAGCTCGGGCGGCTCGATCAAGCGGATCCACTCCGGGATCGGCACCCGTAACGGGATCCGGGCCGCGGAGATGGCGGCGGCGGGCATCACCGGACCGACGAGGTTCCTCTCGGGCGCCAAGGGCTTCTTCAACACCTTCGTCCGGCGCGAACTCACCGCGGCCGACACCGAGCGGTTCGCCCTGGACCGTCCCTTCGAGATCGCTGGCCCCCTGTTCAAGCCCTACTGCGCGTGCGGCTACAACCACGCGTTCATCGACGGTGCGCGCACCCTCTCGGGCCGCGTGGGCGAGATCGAGAAGGTGGAGCTGGCGATCCAGCCCTCGGGCGACGTGGTCGTGGGCAACAAGAACGTGAGCGCGTGGGCGCCGCAGAAGATCGAGCAGCTGCAGTACGCGCTCCCCTTCCAGTTCTCGCTGTCCGCACTCGGGATCGGCAACGGTTACCAGGTGCACAAGGCCTACCTGGACGGCCGGCTCGATCTCGGCCCGTCGAGCGAGGTCGCCGAGTTCGCCCAGCGGATCACCATCCGCCCGGAGCCGGAGCTCGACAAGGACTACGGCCGGAAGATGGTGGGCGACATCACCGTCACCTTCTCCGACGGTTCCACCGAGCACCTGTTCGTGGAGGATTCCGTGGGCTCGGCCGATAACCCGATGTCCGAGGCCGACCTCGACGCCAAATATCGCGACCTCGCCGCCGAGGAACTCGGCGACGCCCGCGCGGACGAGCTGCTCGCGGCCATCAAGGGCGCCCCGCTCGACACCCCCGCCACCGCCTTCGCAGCCCTGCTGCGCCGCTGAACGATCGATTCACCGAAATCCGACCGAAGCACCACCCTCAACCAAGGAGTCAATGATATGCCCGGAGAACACCTCAACGCACAGTCGCGCCTGATCGTCACGGGCCTCGACGACAACGGCAAGTCGACGATCGTCTCGGACGGTAACACCGAGGTCCGCGTCGCCACTCCCGGATTCACCGTGATGGAGCTGTGGCAGTTCGACTCGATCCCGAACCACATCCTCGCCCCGAACACCCTCGGCGACCAGCCCGTCATCGACCCGCCGGCCAACGGTCTCACCGTCCGCATCGCGAGCTTCCCGCCCGACAGCGAGTTCGACGCCGCGGCGTACGCCGAGTCGCTGGACGCCTTCCACGGCGGCGACAGCCACGACGGCGCCGAGGAGGGTCAGGCGGGCGGCCTCTGGCACGAGACCGACACCGTCGACGTCGTCACGCTGCTCTCGGGCGAGCTGTACGCCGTGACCGAGACCGGCGAGACGAAGATGCTGCCCGGCGACACGATCGTCAACCGCGGCATCAAGCACATCTGGAGCAATAAGACCGATCAGCCCGCCGTCGTGCTGGCCTGCATGGTTTCGGCGTCCCGCTGATGAGGGGCGTCTACTTCAAGGGCAACCGCGAGCTGGAGGTCACCGACTTCCCGGATCCCACGCCGGGTCCCGGCGAGGTCGTCGTCCGGATCAAGGCGTCCGGCCTGTGCGGCAGCGACCTGAAGTTCTACCGCGATCCCCCGGAGGAGGCCTTGAAGGCCCTGGGCTTCAAGGACTTCTCGGAGCGGGGCATCACCGAGGTCCCGAAGATCGTCGCCGGGCACGAGCCCTGCGGCGTGATCGAGGAGCTCGGCCCGGGCGTGGATCCCCGCGCCTGGAGCGTGGGCGACCGCGTGATGGTCTTCCACTACAAGGGCTGCGGTTACTGCGATTCCTGTCGCACCGGCTGGTCCCAGCTGTGCGTGCAGGGCGCCACCATCTACGGCGCCACGGCGCACGGCGGCCACGCCGAGTACATCGTCGTGCCGGCGGAGACGCTGGTGACCCTGCCGGATTCGATCAGCTTCTCGGCGGGCGCGGCGATCGCGTGCGGCACGGGCACGGCGTTCGGTGCGATCAAGCGCGGCAACATCACGGGCCACGACACCGTGCTCATCGCCGGCGCCGGACCGATCGGCCAGGCCGCCATCCAGTTCACGAAGGCGCTGGGCTGCAAGGTGATCGTCACCGACGTCACCGCGGACAAGCTGTCGACGGCGGCACGCCTGGGCGCCGACTACGTGCTCGACTCGACCAAGGTCGACGTCGTCGACGCGGTCAAGGATCTCACCAAGGGACGCGGTGCCTCCGCGGCGATCGACACCTCCGGCGTCCCCGCGGCGCGCAAGGCCGCGACGCGCGCCCTCGGCACGTGGGGCCGCATCGTCCTGGTGGGCCTGGGCGGCAACATCGACCTCGACGTCTCGCCCGACCTGGTGATCAAGCAGGTCTCGGTAATCGGCTCGTACACCTTCAACAACGTCGGAATGGGCGAGTGCGCCCGGTTCGTCGCCAACCACGGCATCGACGTCGACGCGGTCTTCAGCGACCGGTGGAGCATCGAGGACGCCGGCAAGGCGTACGTCGAGTTCGACAAGCAGACGCGCGGCAAGGCCGTCTTCGAATTCTGACCGCGAGTCCCTTCTCGCACCATCACCACACAGCGCGTGCGAGGTGTCCGACATCCGCGACACCTCGCACGCGTCTTTCGTCGTACCCTCACCGTTCGGAGAGCTCCATGCCCATACCCGGTTCCACCACCGCGCGACGCAGCGGCCTCGCCGTCGCGCTCCTGTGTTTCGTCATCATCGTCGCCGACGGCTACGACATGGTGATCTACGGCGCAGCCCTGCCCGAACTGCTCGACGAGCCGACGTGGCAGCTCTCCAAGAGCACCGCCGGGCTCATCGGCTCCTGGACCCTCGGCGGCCTGATGGTCGGCTTCCTCGGCGCCGGGCCGCTCGCCGACCGGTTCGGCCGCCGATCGGCGCTGCTCGCCGGAATCGTCCTCTTCTCCCTCGGTTCGCTGATCAGCGCCCTCGCGCCGAGCATCGCCGTCTTCGGCGTCTCCCGGTTCATCACGGGCGTGGGCATCGGCGCCGTCGTCCCCTCCGCCGTCGCCCTCACGCTCGAGTACGCCCCGCCGAAGCGGCGGCTGCTCTACAACGGCGCGATGCTCACGGGCTTCTCGTTCGGCGGCATGCTGGCGGCCTTCGTCGCGATGTGGATGCTGCCCCACTTCCACTGGCGCTCCCTGTTCTGGGTCGCGGCATGCTTCATCGTGCTTCTTCCGATCATGTACTTCCGCCTCCCCGAGTCCGTCGAGTACCTGGTCCGCCAGGGCCGCCTCGACGAGGCCCGCACCCTCGCCGCGCAGTACGGCCGGGAGGACGCGGTCGACGGTGCCCTGCTCGCGCAATCCTCCGCGCCGGCGGCCGTCGACCGGCGGGGCGGGATCCGCTCGCTGGCGACCGCCTCGATGGCGACGCGGGTCCTCGTCTTCATCCTGATCAGCGTCTGCGTCAACGTGATGGTCTACGGCCTCAACACCTGGGCGCCCGCGTTGATGCGCAGCCAGGGCTACGCACTCGGCTCGTCGCTGCAGTTCCTGCTCGCCCTGCAGGCGGGGAGTGATCGGTGCGGTGATCGGCTCGTACTTCGCCGATCGGGTCGGCCCTGGGAAGGTCGTTCCGGCCCTGTTCATCGTCGGGGTGATCGCGCTCGCAGTCCTGACCAACAAGATGGACACCGGCCTGCTCCTGGTCGCGATCGTCTTCGCGGGCATCGGTGGCACCGGCACCAATACCGTGCTGTACGGCTTCGTCGCGAACAACTTCCCGGAGAACGCCCGCGGTTCGGCGCTGGGCGTCGTCATGGGACTCGGCCGCATCGGTGCCATGCTCGGACCCGCGCTCGCCGGGTGGATCCTTGAGGCCGGTCACGGGGCCACCTGGGCCTTCTACGCGTTCATGATCCCCGGCTCCATCGGCGCCGTCCTGGCGCTCGCAGTGCCTGTCATAGTGCGCCGGCGACGCGGGACTCTCGAACCCGTCGCGGCCTGACGATCAGTCCCGGCGGCCACCGGCCGCCGCCACACCAGGACCGCCACCGTCGCAACGAGGATGACGGTGGTCAGGGCGAACGGCACCGGGATCAGCGGATCCACCAGGACCAGCAGCCCCGCCGCCGGCACCACGACGTTGACGATCCCGTCGCCGTGCGGCCGGATCGCCAACGCCCAGATCCCGAGGATGAACACCGCGAGCGGGATCGTGTAGGCGAACGACGCCCAGGGTTGATGCAGCGCGCTGTGCCCCGTCAGAACATCGATCTCGACCTCGATGCCGGCGGAGAACGCGCCTGCCGCGGCGAAGATGAAGTAGTGCCCGTAGCCGTAGGCGAGGGACCGCGAGAGGCCGTCGATGGCGCGGTGATGCGGGGCCCAGAAGTAGATCCACCACAGCGCGGCGGTCGCGATCAGCGTGAGCGCGGCGATGGAGATCAGGGGTGCCAGCGCCTCGGCCTCGTCGAGCGCCTCGATGATGGCGTTCGCGGAAGCGAGCAGGCTCTCCCCCAACAGGATCAGCGTGAACAGGCCGTACCGCTCCGTGATGTGGTGCGGATGCCAGGGCGTCGTGCCGCTGCGCTCGGCGACGATCGGCACAGCCAGCTCGGCCGCGATCAGGACGCCGAGGGCAACCGGGAAGTGCCGTTCCGGCAGCAGCAGAGAGAGCAGCCAGAGCGCCTGCACCACGGTGATTCCCACCGCGTACGTCAGCGTGGCCCGGCGGGTGGGCCCCGCGGAGCGGGAGGCACGCAGCCACTGGGCGACGAGCGCGAGCCGCATCACGACGTAGGCGATGATGAGCACCGAGAAGTCGTCGTCCTCGAAGGCGGGCTTGATCCCCGACGCAAGCACGAGCACGCCGCCCATCTGCACGATGGTCAGTACCCGATAGAGCCAGTCATCGGTGTCGAAGGACGTCGCGAACCAGGTGAAGTTCATCCACGCCCACCAGATTCCGAAGAAGACGATGGCGTAGTCGACGATCCCCGAACCGACGTGCCCCTCGGTGAGCCCGTGGTGCAGCTGCACGGCGGCGATGCTGACCGCCACGACGAAGACGAGGTCGAAGAACAGTTCCAGCGTCGACGCGGCCCGCCCGCTCTCCCCGGGATCGCGCGGTTTCATGGGCACGAGCCGGAATCGGGACTCCTCGGTCATGTCTCCCCTTCGAGGTCAGCGGCACCGGCCGGTGGCTCGGATCCTGATCGTCGGAGTCTACGACGCCACCGTCGCGAGGGCGTGGATTCCTCAGCGCGGCAGGGTTCTCGACGGCGCCTCACCGAACCGCGCCCGGTACTGCTGCGCGAACCGGCCGAGATGGAAGAAGTGCCAGCGGTTCGCCACATCGCTGACGGTGCCCGCGCTTCCGGCCAGCAGATCCGCGCGCGCGCCGTCGAGTCGGACGCTGCGCACGTACTCACTGGGCGACATGCCCGCCTCCCGCCGGAACCCCGATTGGAGCGTCCGCGCGGTGACTCCCGCCAACTGTGACAGCCGCGCCACCGACAGGTCCTCCTGCGCATGACCGCGCACGTACTCCATGAGCTCGCAGATGCGGTGATCGGAGACTTCTCCGCCCGAGCGGGTCAGCGCCGCGGTGAGATCACTGCGCGCCACCAGCAGCACCTGGGTCATGAGCGCCGACTCCAGCTCGCGCTGGACGGCTCGCATCGTGACCAGCCCGCCGTCACGCGAGAGCTGGCTGTAGTAGAAGGCCACTGCCGAGCACAACGACTGCCCCGCGGGGTTGTCCAGCGGGAACGTCAGATCGAACGCGATCGGCGAGGCGGAGGTGCGCCCGGCGAGCCGGGCGGCGTGCTCCTCCAGCGTCCGCCGTGACAGCTTCAGGTGGTACTGCGCGCAGTCCGCGCTCCAGTCGATGTACACGGGCTCGTCCGGCCCGAATACGACGCCCGACTGGTTCCGCTCGGCGGAGAACTCCGCGCGCCGCCCCGCCTGCTCGACGGTGCAGCGGCCCGAGACCAGCAGGTTGACGTGATAGCAGTCGCGCATCGCCGGGCCCACGATCCGCGCCCGCGTCCCGTACGCCATCCGCCCGACGGTGACGTCCGGCGTAACCGCGCTGTCGAGGCGGAACCGCACGGCGCCCGCCCCGGAGACGGTCATCTCGTGCTGCGCGAAAGTCCGCTCCACGTAGCCGTGCGCAACGTCCGGGTCGGTCGTCGTGAACGAACGGTGCACGGATCCGTCGACCTCCGCGAGAGCCTGCATCCTTACCTCCGATTCGTGACGCCCATCACATTCTCCAAAACATCATATATGACTGTGGTCGCATCCTTGACGGAGTCGTACCTGATGATTTCGCGTTCCGGACAGCCTTCGCATCGCGGATTGTGGCGCGGATCACTCACTCGTACCGTGGCGGCACTCCACCGAGGAGAACCCCGAACAGGTTGGGAGAGAACCCATGGACACCACCGCACCGTCGGCGGAGCGGACGCCGGTCGCGGGCACGTGCCCGCGCTGCGCGAAGAGCTCACTCGCCGAGTACGACGTCGTCGGCGAGACCGGCTGGGTCCGCGTCGTGAAGTGCCAGAACTGCCTGCACTCGCTGTCGCGGACGCCCGCGAACCGCCTCGGCCCGATCACGCTCCTCGTCGACCTGGTCTGAACAGACCCGCACCGAACCACGAAAGTAGAGACCGACATGATCGCCGTAGACGTAGGCGGAACCTTCACCGATGTCGTCGGGTGGCGCGACGGCAAGATCCTCACCACCAAGGTGTCCACCGAGTACACCGACGTGACCGCGCCCGTCCTGCGCGGGGCCGAGCGGCTCGGAGTGGACGGCTCGACCGTCTTCAACCACGCCAGCACGCACGGCCTCAACGCCGTGATCACGCGCAAGCTACCCAAGGTCGGCTTCCTCGCCACCGAGGGCCACCGCGACATCCTGGACATGGGCCGCGTGTGGCGCCCGCAGGATGCGATCCTCGATCCGAACTGGCGGCGCAGCTTCGGCGACGCGGCCCAGCCGCTGGTGGACCGGTACCTGCGCCGCGGCATCGCAGAGCGCATGCTCGCGAACGGGGAGGTGCTGTTCGAGCTCGATGAGGCGCAGGCCCGCGAGCAGATCGAGGTCCTCGGCCGCTGCGGTGTCGAAGGCGTGTCCATCTGCCTGATCAATTCGTACGTCAACCGCGCCCATGAGGAGCGGCTGCGCGAACTGGTGCTCGAGATCCTGGGCGACATCCCCGTTTCCATCTCCAGTGAGGTGTCCCCGCTGGCTAAGGAGTACGCCCGCGCCTCCACCACGGTGATCGACACCCTGATGAAGATCATCTACTCGGACTACACCGCCCGCCTGGGCTCGGGCCTGGGCGAGCTCGGCTTCACCGGCTCCCTGAACTTCGCGGACTGCGCGGCCACCCTGGTCCCGGCGGAGCACGCGATGGCCAAGCCCTTCCGCATCGTCTTCTCCGGCCCGCAGCCGGCACCGTCGCCTGCGCACACTTCGGCAAGCTCATCGGCGAGAACGACCTGCTGTGCGCGGACGTGGGCGGCACCTCGTGCGACATCAGCGTCGTGACCGCGGGCGAGCCCTTCGTCAACACCAGCTTCGAGCTCGAGCACGACCTCGTCGTCAACGCCCTGGCGAACGACATCAGCTCGATCGGTGCCGGCGGCGGCAGCATCGTGCACATCGGGGCCGACGGCGAGATCCAGGTGGGCCCGGACAGCGCCCGCGCCGAGCCCGGTCCCGCGTGCTTCGACCGCGGCGGAACGCAGCCGACCACCACCGACACGTGCCTGATGATCGGCATCCTCGATCCCGACGGCTTCGCGGGCGGCGAGGTGGCGATCGATCGCGACCTGGCGCAGCGCGCCTTCGAGAGCCTCGACACCTCGTTCACCCTGCCCGAGCGGGTGCGCTACGCCTACGAGATGGCCGTGAACAACATGGCCGAGGGCCTGTTCAACGTGGCCATCAAGAACGGCGTGGACCCGCGCGACTACAGCCTCGTCGCATTCGGCGCCGCCGGTCCGATGCTGCTGCCGGCCGTCCTGGACGCGGTCCAATGCAAGGAAGCGATCATCCCGCCGAGCCCCGGCCTGTTCTCTGCACTGGGCCTGCTGTCGGCGGACCAGGTGTTCACGGTCAACCGCAGCGCCTACCTCATGCTCGACGGGGCGAACGCCGAGCGGATCGACGCGATCTTCACCGATATGGAGCGCGAACTGCGTGAGCAGATCAGCGACGCCGACGCGCAGGTGCATCGCAGCATGGACGCCCACCTCGTGGGCCAGAGCTGGGAGACCCCGTTCGTCCCGGTGCCCGACGGCACCGTCGACGCCGACGCAGTGGCAGCCATGGTGACCTCGTTCCACGACACCTACCAGGCCCGCTCCGGGAACCGGTTCGAGGCGATGCCGGTCGAGGGCGTCACCTTCCGGGTGCGCGCGGTGCTGGCCACCGACAAGATCGAGTACCCGAAGCTCGCGGCGCGCGGAGACGAACCGCTCACCCCGACCGGCACCCGCACGCTGCGCTACTTGGGCGACATCTCCGACGGCGGCGAGGGCGCGCAGACCGCGCAGGTCTACGACCGCGAGTCCCTCCGGTTCGGCGACGTGCTCCCCGGGCCCGCGATCGTCAACGAGGGCCTGTCCACCACCCACATCGGCGCCGGCCAGACGGCGACCGTCGGCGAGTACGGCCAGATCGTGATCCGGAGGAACTGAAACCATGACCACTACCGAGAATCGCACGCCGGACATCACCCGCATCCGCGACCTGTCCGATGAGGACTTCGCCGCCGCGTACGGGAGCGACAGGTTCACCGCCTCCGTGCTCAAGAACCGGCTCGACTACGTCGTCGAACACATGTCGACCGGTTTCATGCGGGAGGCCTTCTCCCCCATCATCCGCGACTGGTACGACTTCGCCTGCACCATCAGCGGTCCGCCGGAGCAGGACTATCCGATGGCCGTCGTCTCCAACAGCCTGATGGTCTTCCTCGGCACCATGGGCGACGCGGTGCGCAACACCGTCGCCGAATACGGCCCGGAGAATCTGAAGCCCGGCGACGTGCTGATCTGCAACGACCCGTACCGGGGCGGCCGGCACGTGAACGACGTGGCCTTCATCCGCCCCGTCTTCCACGACGGCCGGATCGTGGCCTTCGTGAACATGTGCGCCCACCAGCTGGACATGGGCGGCACCGTGCCGGGGGGCTTCTCCGCCACCAAGCGCAACGTCTTCGAGAACGGTCTCGTGATCCCGCCGATGTTGCTCTGGTCCGGCGACGAGCCGGTGCGCGGGACCTTCAGCCTGATCTTCGACAACACCCGCTGGGGCGGAATGCTGTTGCCGGACTTCAAGAGCATCTTCGAGCAGCTCAAGCTCGGCGAGTCCCTGGTGCGCGCGAACATCGAACGGTACGGGATCGAATCCTTCCTCGGCACACTGACGTACGCGTGCGACAGCTCGGCCGAGCGGATGTCCGACGCCATCGCGCAGGTGCCCGACGGCGACTACACCGGCTCGGCCCTGATCGACGCCGACGGCCTGGACGACAGCCTCGAGTACCGGGTTCAGGTGCTCCTGCGTAAGCGCGGCAACGACATCGAGGTCGACCTGTCCGGCACGGCTCCGCAGGCCCGCACCGTCATCAACTGCGGTGTCCTCGACACCAAGACCTCCGTCGGGGTGGCGCTGACGATGCTGCTCGACCCGTCGATCCCGTTCACCTCCGGCACGTGGCGCAACGTCGACCTCGTCACCGCGCCGGGCTCGATCGTGTCGTCGCTGCCGCCCGACGGCGGCATCATGATGTTCTGGGAGGCCTCCGGCCCCGTGGTCTCGGCGATCTTCGACGCGCTCAACCCGGTCCTCGGCGGGCGCGGCGTGGGCGGCGACTACGGATCGACCAACACGCACAACGCCTCCGGCCTCACCGACGACGGCCGGTTCTGGACCAGCGCCACCCAGTGCGGCGGCGAGCACGGCCCGTGGGGCGCGACCGCGGCGGGCGACGGCGACAGCTACACCGTCCTGTTCACCCTCAACAACCTGGACCCGGCGACGGAGACCATCGAGCACGACTCCCCCGTCGTGCTGCTGCGCAAGGAACACGCGATCGACACGGGCGGGGCCGGCGCCTTCCGCGGCGGCGCAGCGAATCTCAAGGACACGCTGTGGCTCACCGCCGCCGAGCAGTACCTCTCGCCGTTCCGCACGAAGGAGCCGAGCGGGGTGGGCGCGAACGGCGGCGAGGCGGGACCGAACGGCGCCATGTGGCTCTTCCCGCAGTCCGACGGTGCCGCGCACCGAATGCTCCCCACCGGACCGGACGTGTACCGCGACAGCGTGCCAGTGGCCGGCGTGCTCGACCCGGAATCCAAGTGGCTCGACCCGGAATCGGGCAGCTACCACTTCTTCGCGAGCGAGCAGGTGGCGGACAGCGCCGAACACAGTGCTGCGCTGCCTGACCAACGGCGGCGGCGGGTGGGGCGATCCGCTCACCCGCGATCCGCAGGCCGTGCTCCGGGACGTGCGCAACGAGTACGTGAGCATCGACGCCGCGGCACGGCAGTACGGCGTGGTCGTCGTCGGCGATCCACAGCGTGATCCCGAGGGCCTCCGGCTCGACGAGACCGCGAACGCGCGCTCCGCGCCGCTCGGACGAAGGAGGCGAACTGACATGCAGGGCATCACGTTCCGCGGCGACGGCACCGTCGAACTGAAGGAGTTCGCCGAGCCCCGACCGGGTCACGGCGAGGTGGTGGTGAAGATCCGGGCGTCCGGCATGTGCGGATCCGACCTGCACTTCTACCACGGCAATTTCGAGTTCGACCATTCCGTGGTGCAAGGCCACGAGCCGTGCGGCGAGGTGTACGCCGTCGGCGAGGGCGTGAGCGAGGCGCAGGCGATGCCCGGAGACCGCGTCATGATCCATCACTACTTCGGCTGCGGCACCTGCCGCCGCTGTCGCGCGGGGTGGCCGCAGATGTGCGAGACGGCGCCGGGCAAGACCATGTCCATCCACGTCAACGGCGGTCACGCACCCTACGCTCTGGTCCCCGTCACTTCGCTGCTGCCCATGCCCGACGCACTGTCCTTCAAGGCGGGCGCGGCGATCGGCTGCGGCACGGGAACCGCGTGGGGCGCGATCAAGCGTCTCGGCGGCGTGGAGGACACCGTCACCGTGGTGATCGGCCAGGGGCCGGTCGGATTGTCCGCGACCATGTTCGCGGCCGCGATGGGCGCCAAGGTGATCGCCGTCGATGTCGACGACCGCCGGCTCGCGCAGACCTTCGGCGCCGACGTGGTGGTGAACTCCCGCAGCCAGGACCTCGTGGCGATCGTCTCGGAGCACACCGGCGGCCGCCTCGCCGACGTCGTCATGGAGACCTCGGGCCGCGCCACGGACGACGCGCTGTCGGTGCTCGGCACGTTCGGCCGCGTCGTCTTCACCGGGCTCCCCGGCGAGGTGGCGTTCACGACCCAGGCCGTCTACACGAAGCAGTGGACCCTGATGACCTCATGGACCATGTCGTCGATCGAGCAGGCGCGGTGCGCCGACTTCGTCGTCGCGCACGACCTCCCCGTGGACGAGTTGTACTCGCACACCTGGCGTATCGACCAGGCCGCGGAAGCGTACCAGTGGTTCGACAAGCAGGACGCCGGCAAGGGCGTCTTCGCATTCGACTAGAGATACTCGGAGTAGGACATGACAACGGTAGAGACGCCCGCCTTCATCGGGCGGAAACAGGGGAACCTGATCGGCGGCACGTGGGTTCCCGCCGCCTCGGGCGAGACGATCGAGGTGATCAACCCCGCGAACGGCGGGTCGCTCGGCACGATCGCCGCAGGCGACGCGGAGGACGTGGACGCCGCCGTCCGCGCGGCGCGGGCCGCGTTCGAGGGCGAATGGTCCCGGTGGACACCGCACGAGCGGCGCAAGCTGATCCTGCGCGTGCACGATGTGATCCTCGAGCATTTCGACGAGTTGGCACTCATCGAGACGCTGGACATGGGCGCCCCGCTGAGCCGCACCACCGGGCTGAAGGAATGGACCTCGCAGGTGCTGCAGTTCTACGCCTCGCAGACCGGCGCCGGAGGGGTGGCGGCGCAGCCGAACTCGCTCCCGGGCGATTTCCTCACGCTGAAGTACCAGCGCCCCGTCGGCGTGGTGGGCGGCATCATCCCGTGGAACGGGCCGTTGATCGGCCTGTGGTGGATCTTCGGCCCCGCACTGGCCACCGGTTGCACCGCGGTGCTCAAGCCCGCCGAGGACGCCTCGCTGTCCGTGCTCCGCGTCAGCGAACTCATGCAGGAGGCCGGCGTCCCCGACGGTGTCATCAACGTGGTCACCGGCTACGGCCGCGACGCGGGCAGCGCGCTCGCCGAGCACCACGGCGTCGATCGGATCGCCTTCACCGGCTCGGTCGGCACCGCGCAGACGATCGTCCGCGCCTCCGCGGGGAACCTGAAGCGCCTGCAGATGGAGTTGGGCGGCAAGTCTCCCGACATCGTCTTCGCCGACGCCGATCTGGACAAGGCCGTGCCGGGCGCCGCGATGGGCGTCTTCACCAACAGCGGCCAGGTCTGCGTCGCCGGAAGCCGGATCTTCGTGCAGCGCCCGATCCACGACGAGTTCGTCGCCCGGATCGGCGAGTTCACCAAGTCTGTCCGCGTGGGCGACGGCCTCGACCCCGCCACGCAGCTGGGCCCGCTCATCTCCCTGCGGCAACTGGAGCGGGTGCAGAAATACATCGAGATCGGCTCGGGCGAGGCCGAACTCGTCGCCGGCGGCGGCCGCCTCGGCGGCGACTACGCGAACGGCTTCTACGTGGAGCCGACGGTCTTCGCCGGCGCTCACAACGAGATGACCATTGCGCAGGAGGAGATCTTCGGGCCCGTGGCCACCGTCATCCCGTTCGACACGATGGAGGAGGCGATCACACTCGCCAACACCACTCCGTACGGGCTGGCGGGCGGCCTGTGGACCGAGAACCTCGGTACGGCGCACAAGGTCTCGCAGGCGATCGACGCCGGCACGGTGTGGGTGAACTGCTACGGCGTGCTCGATCCCGCGATCGGCTTCGGCGGCACGAAGATGAGCGGCTACGGCTGGAAGGGGGCGAAAGAGCACGTGGAGAGCTACCTCTACCCGAAGGCCGTGTACATGAATCTGAACTGACCAGAGGGACGAGATCCCGGTGGAGCACACGCCCCACCGGGATCTTCGGATCGCAGCGGAAGACTACTTCCCGACGGCGGAGAGGTCCTGCTTGTCGATCGTGGCGAACGGCGTGTGGGTCGAGGGGTCGAGGATCTCCTCGATGTGCTGTTGCACCAGCTCCGGCGTGAGGTCCTTGCTCGCGAAGCCCTCGTTGAAGCCGAGCACCAGACGCTGCACTTCGCCGCCCTGCGCCTGCAGTACCTCGCCGTTGACCGCACAGTCCGCGTGCGCAAGGTAGGCGACGACCGGGCTGACCAGCGACGTGGGCAGATTGTCGCGCATGAACTGCTTGAACTCCTCCGGCAGGTCCGCCTCGTCCGACATCCGGGTAGCGGCCGTAGGCGCGATCGCGTTGACCTTGATCCCCACCTCCTGTGCCTCGAAGGCCAGCGTCCGCGTGAACGCGAAGATCGCGCCCTTGGCGGACACGTACGGGGTCTGCTGCGGGAAGCCGATGAGCGTCGGCGACGTGGTGTTGACGACGCGGCCCGCACCGCTCGCCACCAGGTGCGGCCACGCCGCCGCGGTCACCCCGGCCATGCCGAAGAAGTGGACCTCCATGTGGCGCCGCAGCGAATCCATGACGCCGGGGCCGAACTCGTGGACCTGGTTGATGCCCGCGTTGTTCACGACGACGTCGAGCCGGCCGAAGGCCTCGAGTGCCGTGCCGACGATGCCCTCCGGGTTCTCGGAGACGGAATCGACATTGGCCACGGCCCGCCCGCCGGCGGCGACGATCTCCGCGACAACCTCCTCGGCCGGCGTCGCGCTCGAGCCCGAGCCCACCGCGGATCCGCCGAGGTCGTTCACGACGACGGCGGCGCCTCGGGCCGCGAGGAGCTTGGCGTGCGAGGCGCCGAGCCCGCGACCCGCTCCGGTGACGATCGCGACGCGATCGGTGAATTCCAACATGTGTCACTCCTTGTGTCGAGATGCAGTGCGGCAGGGATTCCGGCCACCGTCGTGCGCTAGAGGATGAGGTCGCCGCCGTTGATGTCGACAGTGGCTCCGGTGATGAAGTCGGACTTGGGCGACAGCAGGAACAGCACGAGATCCGCTATGTCCGAAGGCGTCCCGATCCGGCGCAGTGGAGTGGCGAGGCGGAACTCCTCCACCCGCTCGTCCGCCACGGATCCGCTCAGCATCGGCGTGCGCACCAGGCCCGGGGCGATGGCGTTGACGTACACGCCGTGGGGTGCGGCCTCAAGGGCCACCTGCCGGGTCAGCCCCAGGATCGCCGCCTTGGCGGCCGCGTAGTGCGCGCCCGCGAAGTTGCCCAGCGTGCGGCCGGCACGGGAGGAGACGTTGACGATCTTGCCGCGTCCCTGCTCCTTCATCGCCGGGATGACCGCGCGGGTCCAGTAGAAGGCACCGTCGAGGTTCACCCCCAGGAGGCGCTTCCACTCCTCGTCCGAGATGGCCTCGACGGGGCGCGTCGTGCTCACCAGCCCGGCGGCGTTCACCAGGTGATCGACGCGACCCGCCTGCTCCAGGACGTACTCCCCCGCCTGGCAGACGGCGGACGGGTCGCTGATATCGCAGGGCACGCCGACGGCACCGTCGACCTTCGGCTGCGCGAGGTCCACGCAGAAGACCCGCGCACCCTCCGCGAGGAGCCGCGCCGCGACCTCGGCACCCATGCCGCCCGCGCCACCGGTGATGACGGCGACCTGGCCGTCGAACTCCCCGCTCATACGGAGGCCTGCGCCGGCAGGAGCGGAACGAGCAGGGTATCGACGACGTTCGACGACTTCTCCAGCGCCAGGACGTCGCGGATCATCTGCTCGATCACGTCCTCGCTGAGCGGCAGGATCGAATACGGTACGCACTGCCGGAATTTCGCGACGAAGTCGGCCCCGTCGAACGGATTCGCGGGATGCCCCTTGACGTACACGTATTCGTCGGTGAACACGCGACCGTCGTGCAAGGTCGTCGTCATGCGGCAGCCCCAGTCGGAGACCTGCGGATCCCGCTCGGACGAGATCCGCGTCATCAGCTCGCGCACCTCGGGCCGGTTCGAGGCCTCCGGTTCGTAGGTCTGGAGGAAGACGGTCCGGTCGTGCGCCGCGCTCGCGACGGCGAACGGCAGGCTGAACTGCAGCTCGGGCACCGTCACCGGGGCCCACTTCTTCTCGACGGGCTCGCAGACCGCGTCCCACCCGGACGGCGAGACGGCGATATGGACCGTCGCGATGTCGCCGGGCCCGAAGCCGCCCTTGGCCATCTGGTCGATGATCCCGTCGATGGAGCTGTGCGAGAAGTAGCAGGCGCTGTAGCCCTTGGTGGTGATGTTCTCCATGACCCACTGCGTGCCGAGCCCCTCCACCACGCCCGACGGGTCGATGTCCCAGCGGACGCTGGAGAAGAAGCCCTTCGGGCCGGTCAACACTTGCTCCCGCGGGCCGGTGATCCCCTTGAGCGCCAGCTGAACACAGGTGATCGCGGCCTGCGAGACGAGTCCGTGGTGAACGCGCACCATGAGCGTCGCGGGTGCGTAGATGCCCATCGTGTGCGGCTGGGTCATGGTGCGCGCGATGCCCATCGCGTTCTCGAGCTGCTCGTGGGTGAGGTTCAGCAGCCGGCCGATCGATGCGACGGCGCCGAAGATGTAGTGCCCGCCGCAGTCCCCGTTGGGGATGGCCGTGCTGATCACCTTGTACGCGGAGCCCAGACGGATCAGCACCTCCTGCCCGACGACGGTGGCCGCCAGGAACTCCTCGCCGGTCACCGGGCTCTCGCGCAGACCGGTGGCGGCGAGCAGGCTGGACACGATGTACTCGCTGACGTGCCCGGCCTCCTCGTGCAGGTCGCCGCAGTCCATGGCGCGCGGCATGGGGCCGAGGGCGAGCGCCACCTCTGACGCAGGGTAGGCACCGCCGTAGAACGGCAGCGGCGTCTGCGGGGCGCCGCCCTTCTCCGTGACCAGTTCCACGATCTCCGGGATGCCGTCCATGCCCGAGCCGCCGATCATCACTCCCATGCCGTCGAGCAGGGTGTACCGGGCATGCCGCAGAACGGATTCCGGAAGGTCCTCGTACCGCGTGTCCAGGATCATCCGCACGAGCGCGGGCATGGGTTCGGGGAAGGTGCGCGCGTCCGGCATCCACCCGTCCTTTCAGTAGGGCGACGGTGCTTCAGGCCCCGAGATAGTGACCCGCACCACTGTCATATGTAATATATGATCTATCTCGCTTGGCGGTCAAGCTCCGTTCCAGTGGGATTCACCCTCTCCCCGGCGACGTGTCCGGGACGACTCCAGGAGTACGACATGTCCGATTCGAACGCTTCCGGCACGCCGCGCAGCGGCCTCTGGGTGGTGGGGCTCTGCCTGCTGGCGATCGTCGCCGACGGCTACGACCTCATCGTCTACGGCGCCACCGTCCCCAGTCTCCTCAAGGAACCCGGCTGGGAACTGTCGAAGACCACCGCCGGCGCCATCGGCAGCTGGACGCTCGTCGGCCTGATGGTCGGATTCCTGACCGTGGGCCGCCTTGCGGACCTCGTCGGCCGCCGCAGGCTCATGCTCATCGGCGTCACCTGGTTCTCACTGGCCTCGGTGGCCTGTGGGTTCGCCACCTCGCCGTTGTTCATGGGCGTGTGCCGTTTCCTCGCGGGCATCGGCCTCGGCGGCGTGCTCCCGCTCGCGCTGATGCTCGCCATGGAGTTCGCTCCGCGCGATCACCGGCAGCTGTACAACGGCCTGACGATGTCGGGCTACGCGGTCGGAACCGTCCTCTGCTCGCCCTCGCGCTGCGGGTCATCCCCGATCACGGTTGGCGCCCGATGTACTACACGGCGGGCGTCTTCCTCGTGATCGTGCCGCTGATGTGGTTCCACCTCCCCGAGTCGGTCAGCTGGCTGGTCTCGAAGAACCGGATGGACGAAGCCCGCGCTGTCTCGCAGCGCTACGCGGTCGACTTCGACGCGATCGTGGCCGAGCTGCAGGAGCAGCGCGACCTCGCGCAGGGCGCCGAATCCGCGGGCGGGTACCGCGCGGTCGTCTCCCAGCGGTACTGGCTGGCGACCGTCATGTTCATCGCCGCCAGCATGCTGATCAACATCGTGATCTACGGGCTCAACACCTGGCTGCCCGAGATCATGCGCAGCGCGGGGTACTCGCTGGGCTCGGCGCTGCAGTTCATGCTCGTGATGCAGATCGGCACGCTCATCGGCCTGGTCGGGTGGTCCGCCCTCGCCGACAGGTTCACGCCGCGGCGCGTGATCGCCCCCGCGTACTTCCTCGGCTTCCTCGCGCTGGTGGTGATGAGCTTCAACCTGCCCACGGGCCTGCTCATGCTGACGATCGGCATCGCGGGCATCGGCACCGTCGGCGCGAATGTGATGACCTACGGCTTCATCGGCGCCTTCTACCCGGTGGCGCTGCGCGGCACCGCGCTGGGCGTCGCCATCGGCCTCGGCAGGTTCGGCTCGATCCTCGGGCCGATGCTCGGCGCATGGGTGCTCAATGCCGATCTCGGCACGAAGTGGAGCTTCGCGAGCTTCGCGATCCCCACGCTCGTCCTCGTGGTGGTGACCCTGCTGATCCCCAAGTCCCCGGCGGAGAAGGCGGACCAGGCGGCGCCCGTCCCGGAGAGGGCCGCCGCGTAGCGTTCGCGCACGAGAAAGGGTGTCCGGAGAACCGGACACCCCCTTCGTCGTCTCGGACGTCAGGCCCCCGACTGCTCCTCGAGCACGGCTCTGAGGGTGCCCAGGGCGGAGACCGCTGCGGGCCACCCGGCGTAGAAGGCCACATGAGTGATCGCCTCGACGAGTTCGTCCTCGGTGAGGCCGTTGTCGAGCGCGCGCCCCAGGTGCCCGTGGAGCTGCTCCGGGCGGCTCTGGGTGATCAGGGACGTGACTGTGATCAGGCTGCGGTCCCGCGGCGAGAGCCCGGGCCGGGCCCAGACATCGCCGAAGAGCACGTCGTCGGTGAGCTGGGCGAGCTTGGGTGCGAGGTCGCCGATCAGCCGTTGCGCGCGGCTCTGCTCTGCCATCAGACGCGCTCGATCAGGTTGACCTTGACGTGGTCCGGGCGTTTCAGCGTCAGCTCCGGCACCAGGTTCACCACGACCTTGACGCCCAGCGCCGATCGCACGCGCGACTCGACGTCGGCCGCCAGTTGCGCCCGCGCGGACTCGCCCACGCCGTCGGCGTACTCGACGACCAGCTGCAAGGGCTGCTGCGTGGAGTGGCCCTCGAAGTCTGCGCGGATGCGCATCTCCCGGTGGCGACGGGCTCGAACTCGGCGACGAGCTGCTTGACCGCCGACGGGAACAGGTTGATGCCGCGGACGATCAGCATGTCGTCGGTGCGTCCGACGCACCGCACTTTGTAACCGGTACGGCCGCAGGAGCAGTCGGTCCCGGTGACGACCACGTGGTCGCGGGTGCGGAAGCGGACGAGCGGGGAGGCCTGCCGGCGGAGCGCAGTGTACACCAGTTCGCCGTGCGCGCCCTCGACCGCGGGCTTGACCTCGCCGGTCTCGGGGTCGATCAGCTCGACGACCAGCAGGTCCGGCGAGTGGTAGTGCATGCCGTCCTGGGCCTCGCACTCGCCCCAGTAGACGCAGCCGATGTCGGTGCCGCCCAGCATCTCCCGCGACGAGGCGCCCCACAGGCCCTCGATCTTGTCGCGGGTGGCGGGCAGGCCGCCGCCGGGTTCGCCACCGACGGAGATGGCGCGCACGCCCAGGTCACGGGCGTGAAGCCCCACGATCGACGGTGCCTGCTCCGCCAGGTAGGCCAGGAAGTTCGGGGTGCCGATCAGGAGGTTCGGCCGCTGGTCGGCCTGGACCCGCAGCAGCCGATCAGCGCCGGCCTCGGCCCCGATCGGGATGTCGACGATGCCCATGTACTGGGCCATCTGCAGGATCGGGATGCCGCCGACGAAGCCCTTGCTCATGCCGAAGCCGTGCAGCAGCCGATCTCCCGGGCGGAAGCCGTTCGCGTACAGGGCGCGGGCGCCGAGCTCGGACCACAGCGCCACATCGGAGCGGGTCAGGCCCACGTACGACGGGCTGCCGGTGGTGCCCGACGATGCCTGGATCTGCACGATGTCGGCATCGGCCACAGCCTGGTGCAGCCCGAGCGGGCGGCGCTCGGCGAGCGAATCGCGCAACTGCTGCTTCTCCGTGAAGGGAAGCGCGGCCAGGTCGGCCGTGGTGCGCACGGCCAACGGGTCGACGCCCGCCTCGGCGAACGTGCGCCGGTAGAACTCGCTGTGCGCGGCGACGTACGCGAGTTGCTCGCGCAGAGCCTCGTTCTGCACCTCCGCGATCTGCGCGGGCGGCAGGGTCTCGATCTCGCTCCACACGTTCTCCGAGTGGGGCTGCACTGTCGGCGCCACAGCGTCGATCTCCTTCCGCCCGCGCGGTGCGAGCCGCAGTTGTTCTGTTGTGTCCTAAGCGCTCTCGAAGGTCGCCGCGAGGCCCTGGCCGCCGCCGATGCACATCGTGGCGAGGCCGGAGCCGCCGCCGCGGCGCTTGAGCTCGTGCAGCATCGTCGTCACCATCCGGGCGCCGGTGGCGCCGATCGGGTGGCCGAGCGAGATGCCGGACCCGTTGACGTTGATCCTGTCCGCGTCGCGGAAGTCCCAGCCCTCGAGCACGGCGAGGACCTGCGTCGCGAAAGCCTCGTTCAGCTCGACCAGGTCCTGCTTCTCCAGCAGGGCCTTCGCCGACTCGTGGCCGCTGCGCGCGGCGAGCCGCTGCACGGCGGGCACGGGCCCGATGCCCATACGCGACGGCTCGCAGCCCGCGGCCGCCCATCCGGTCAGGTAGCCGATCGGTTCGAGGCCCAGCGCGTCGAGCTGGTCCTCGGCCACGATCAGCATGCCGGCGGCCGCATCGTTCTGCTGACTGGAGTTGCCGGCGGTGACGGTGCCCGACGTGCCGATCGCGCGGAGCTTGCCGAGCGACTCGACGGTGGACTCGGCACGGACACCCTGGTCACGGTCGAAGACGAGCGGATCGCCCTTGCGCTGCGGCACTTCCACGGGGATCACCTCGTCGGCGAAACGGCCCTCGTTCCATGCGGCGGCGGCGCGCTGCTGGCTCTGCGCGGCCCACGCATCCGATGCCTCGCGGGTGATGCCGTAGTCCACGGCCAGGTTGTCGGCGGTCTCGATCATGCCGCTGATCTCGCCGAACCGCCAGACGGGCTGGCTGCGCTCGCGGCCGCGGTCGAGGCGGTCGTAGAGCTGGACGGTCCCGGCGCGGGCGCCCCACCGATTGGTGGTCGTGTAGTACTCGATCCGGCTCATCGACTCCACACCGCCAGCGAGCACCGCGTCGGCGCCGCCGGTCTGGACCATCATGGCGCCCGTGATGAGGGCCTGAAGCCCGCCACCGCACCGTCGGTCCAGCTGCATGCCGGGGACCTCGATGGGCAGGCCCGAGTTGAGCGCGAGCCAGCGCCCGACGCACGGGACCTCGGAGTTGGCGTAGGACTGCGCGAAGACCACGTCGTCGATGCGGGACGGGTCGATGCCCGAGCGCTCCACGACGGCCTTGACCACGGCGCCGCCCAGGTCCTCGACGGGGAGGTCTTTCAGTGCGCCGCCGAAGGTCCCGACCGCAGTGCGCGTCGGCGCCACGATGGCGGCCCGGCGCAGGCCGTTGACGGCCGCCATCAGAGTGCCACCTTGTTCCGGGCGATCAGCTGCGCGGCGATCACGTTGCGCTGGATCTCGTTCGTGCCCTCGCCGACGATCATCAGCGGGGCGTCGCGGAAGTAGCGCTCCACGTCGTACTCCTTGGAGTAGCCGTAGCCGCCGTGCACGCGGATGGCGTCGAGCGCGATCTGCATCGCGGCCTCCGAGGCGAAGAGCTTCGCCATACCGGCCTCCATGTCGGCCCGCTCGCCGCGGTCGAGCTTCTGCGCCGCATCGGCGGTGAGCAGGCGCGCGGCCTGCTGCTTGACCGCCATGTCGGCGAGCAGGTTGCCCACCGACTGGTGCTTCCAGATCGGCTTGCCGAAGGACTCGCGTTCCTGCGCGTACTTGACGGCGGCGTTCAGCGAGGCCTGGCCCACGCCGAGGGCGCGGGAGGCCACCTGGATGCGGCCCATCTCGAGCCCACGCATCATGTGCGCCCAACCGTTGTTCGGCACGCCGCCCAGTATCGCGTCGTCGCCCACCTTGCGGCCGGAGAAGACCAGCTCACAGGCCTCGACGCCGCGGTAGCCCAGCTTGGGGAGCTTCTTCGAGATGAGGAAGCCCTCGCCGGGCTCGACCAGGATCACGCTCATGCCCTTGTGGGAGGGCTTCGCGTCGCGGTCGGTGATGCACAGCAGGCCGAACAGGCTGGAGTGCGCGGCGTTGGAGATCCAGGTCTTGCTGCCGTTGATCGACCACTGGCCGTCCTCGCCCTTGGTGGCGTAGGTGCGCATGCCCTGCAGATCCGAGCCGCCGCTGGGCTCGGTGAGCGCCATGGTCGCGCGGATCTCACCGGTGGCCATCTTCGGCAGGTACTTGGTCTTCTGCTCGTCCGTGCCGAACGTGCGGATCAGGTAGGTGATCACGGAGTGACCGCCCACGGCGCCTGCCAGGCTCATCCAGCCGCGCGCGAGCTCCTCGGTGACGCGCGAGAAGCACTCGGTGCTCACGTCGACGCCGCCGAACTCGGCCGGGGCGAGGAGCCCGAAGAAGCCCAGCTCCTTCATCTCCTCGATGAACTCCTCGGGATAGATGTCGTCCTGCTCGAACTCGCGGACGCGCGGGGCGACCCGCTGGTCCACGAAATCGGCGACCAGATCGACCATCTGCTGTTCATCGGCGGTGAGACTCATCGATAACCTCCTCGGTGTGTATAAAATATATAGCAGTAGGTGACGCGAGACACAACTGGCCGCTCGGGCAGTCCGTCAGCGCCAGAATCCGCGCTCGGACAGCATCGCGACGGCCCGGTCGCCGGCGCGCACGAAGTGCTCCTCCGTGGCGGCGCGCGCCGCCGCGCAGTCACCGCCCGCCACCGCGACCGCGATCGCGCCATGGTCCCGGTTGGCGGTGTCGTGCCAGTGGTCGTGGGATTCGTAGAAGCCGATCGGCGCGAAGGCGCCGAGGGCCTTGATCTCGGACATCAGCCGTCGTGACCCGGAGGCCCGGTTGATCGCGCGATGGAACTCGAAGTTGAGGCGTTCCCGGTCGGCCGGCTGCTCCGCCCAGGTCATCCTGCCGATCACGTCCGCCATCGCGTCGCGCTCGGCCTCACCCATCCTGGCCGCGGCCCGCGCCGCGGCGAGGCCGAGACGGCGCCGAGGATCCCGTAGTGATCGCGTACATCGTCCTGCGACAGCGCCGCCACGAAGGCACCACGGCGCGGGGCGAGCTCGACGACGCCCTCCACATCGAGTGCGATCACCGCCTCGCGCACCGGCAGCCGGCTCACTCCCAGCCGGTCGGCGACACGGTCCTGGTCGATCTTGTCGCCGGGCCGGAGCTCGCCGGAGAAGATCATCTGCCGGATCTCCAGCATGGCCGCCGTTTTGAGCGAGGTCGGCAGCTTCACCGCGGACGCGGGTGCCGAGGTCATGGGGAGCCGAACTCGGCGCGGATCGCGACGGTGTGCTCCCCGAGCGCGGGAACGTCTCCGCTGCGCACCGACCAAGAGGTGGCCACGCCGGGCGGCAATAGCGCCGGAACCGGGCCCGACGGGGTGCCCACCCCGCGCCACCGCCCGCGCTCACGCAGCTGCGGGTGCTCTACGAGGTCGCGCACCGTGTTCAGGCGCGCATTGCCGATGCCCGTGGCGTCGGCGAGAGCCTGGATCTCGGCGAGTGTGTGCCGCGCACACCAGCCGGCCAGCACCTCGTCGACCTCGGCACGCGCCCCGACGCGGTCGACGTTGCGGGCGTATCGCGGATCGTCGGCCAGCTCCGGCCTTCCGACCATCGCCGCGAGCTTGGCCCACTCCCGGTCGTTGGTGGTCCCGAGGACCGCGGTCTGCCCGTCGGAGGTCGCGTAGCCGCTGTAGGGCGCGACGATCGGCGCACCCAGGCCCACGGGTTCGGGCTCGACGCCCGCGTGGATCACGCCGTTGATGGCGAAGCCCATCATCTCGGCGATGGTGTCCAGCATGGCGATCGGGATCACGGCGCCGCGGCCGGTCCGCTCGCGGTCGTAGAGCGCGGCGAGCACCGTCGAGTACGTGTACAGCGCAGTCCCCACGTCGGCGACGGGCACGCCGGGCTTCGCGGGGTGCCCCGGGTGCCGGTCGACGCACACACCGCCCTCGGACTGGATGAGCAGGTCGTAGGCGCGCTTGTGGTCGTACGATCCGCCGGCGCCGTAGCCGGAGATGTCCACGATGATCAGCCGCGGGTAGCGCGCCGCGAGCTCGGCCGGCCCGAGGCTCAACCGCCCGAGCGCTCCGGGTGCCAGGTTCGAGACGAAGACGTCCGCGCTCGCCAGGATGCCATGCAGCAGTGCCAGATCGGCCTCGGACTTCAGGTCCAGCGCTGCGGATTCCTTGCCGTGGTTAAGCCAGGTGAAGTGCGCCGAGAGCTGTCCACCGACCACCGAGTCGTAGTGGCGCGTCGAGTCCCCCGAACCGGGCGTCTCGATCTTGATGACGCGGGCCCCCAGGTCTGCGAGGTGGCGGGTGGCGAGCGGCGCGGAGATGGCCTGCTCGATGGTCACGACGGTGACTCCCTCGAGCGGCGCGTGCTTCACGCCGTGCTGCACATCGGAACTCATGAGAACCTCGGCTCCCGCTTCTCCTTGTGGCTGGTGACGCCCTCGACGACGTCGGGACCGCCGAAGTGGTAGAACTCCAGCCCGAGCGAGGCGTCGAAGATCGGCATCGCCTGGCGGTACCAGCCGTTGAGCGCCATCTTGGTGCCCTGGATCCCCGCGCGGGAACCGGCGGCGAGCTTGCGGGCGATCTCCATCGCGCGCTCCTGCACCTGGTCGTCGTCCACGCACAGCGAGACCATGCCGATCCGCTCGGCCTCCTCGCCCGTGAGGATCTCGTTGGTGAGGAGGTGGTACTTCGCCTTCGCCATCGAGGTGAGCAGCGGCCAGCAGATCGCGGCGTGATCGCCCGCCGCGACCCCGAGCCGCACGTGGCCGTCGACGATCTTCGCCCGGCGACCGGCGACCGAGATGTCCGCGAGCAGCGCCGCGACCAGCCCCGCACCGGCGGCCGGGCCGTTGATCGCGGAGATGATGGGCTGCGGCACCTCGATGATGTTGCGCACCAGATCCCGCGCCTCCCGCATCACCCGGGTCCGCGAGGAGTAGTCCCCGATCATGTCCTCGACGAGGTCGAAGCTGCCGCCCGCGGAGAAGGCCCGCTCCCCGCGCCGCGGATGAGGACCGCGCGGACGGACTCGTCCAGCCCGATCACCGGCCACACGTCCGCCAACTCGCGATGGGCCTGGGGGCCCACGGCGTTCAGGTTCGGTGCGTCCAGGGTGATCCGGAGGATGCCCTCCTCGGGGGTGTCGATCTTGAGCTCGGTGAACTCGGCGTAGCGGCTCACGGCGCCGTCCTCTCGGTTCGATGCGGATTCGAAGTGGTGCGGTCAGTTCCAGCGTGCCGCAACGGCAGCGGCGTCCGACAGATCTCCGTTGGGCGCCTGCGGGTCCCGCGCGGGCGTGCCGGAGAACCGGGGTGCCGGGTAGGGGTGCAGGACACCCGCGACGCTGCGGTACAGGCCCCGCTCCGCGTTGTGCGGGTCGACGGCGGCCTCGTCGAAGGTGAGGACCGGCGTGACGCAGGCGTCCGTGCCGTTGAACACCGCCGCCCATTCGTCCCGGGTGCGGACGCTCACGGCGTCGGCGATCAGCTTGCGCAGGTTCGCCCACTCCGACCGGTCCTCCTGCTCCGGCCACTGGTCCGTATCCACGCCCAGGCGGGCGATGAACTCGCGGTAGAAGTCCGGCTCCAGCGCGCCGACTGCGATGTAGCCGCCGTCCGCGCACCGGTAGGTGTCGTAGAACGGGGCGCCCGAATCCAGGAAGTTGGTGCCGGGCTCGTCGGAGTACAGCCCCGCCGCGCGCAGCCCCTGGAGCTTGGCGGTCAGCGCCGCGACCCCGTCGACCATCGCGGCGTCGATGACCTGCCCCTTGCCCGTACGGGCGGCGGAGACGAGGGCGCACGCGATGCCGTAGGCACCCATGGCGCCGCCCGCGGCGTAATCGCCGAGCAGGTTGATCGGGGGCCGCGGGCCCTCGCCCTCGCGGGCCATGGCGTGCAGCGCCCCGGACTGGGCGACGTAGTTGATGTCGTGGCCGGCGTCGCGCGAACGCGGGCCGTCCTGGCCGTACCCGGTCAGGCGCACGTACACCAGCTTCTCGTTGTGCGGACGCAGGTCCTCGGGGCCGAGGCCGAGCCGCTCCGCGACGCCGGGCCGGTAGCCCTCGATGAAGACATCGGCGTCGGCCGCCAGGCGGATCACCGAGGCCTTGCCCTCCGGGTTCTTGAGGTCGACGGCGATCGCACCGACGGCGCGGTTGACGACGTCCTTCTCATCGGTCAGGCCCACGGTCGCGCCGAGGGCGCGGGCAGCGCGGTTGGGCGGCCGCACCACCCGTACCACATCGGCGCCCATGTCCGCCAACAACATCGAGACATAGGGCACGGGGCCCATGCCGGCCAACACCAGTACCTTCACACCGTCGAGCGGTCCGGTCACGTCCCCGTCTCCCTTCTGTCCTGGTCTCTGCGTGCGGGCGCTCAGTACGACCGCGGCAGGCCGAGGACCTGCTGCGAGACGAAGTTGCGCACCATCTCCTGGCTGAACGGCGCGTTCGGCAGCAGCCGCACCTCACGCAGCAGGCGCTCGATGTGGTACTCCTTCGCGTACGCGTAGCCACCCAGGGTGGAGAAACCACGGTTCGCGGTCTCGTAGCCCGCCTCGGCGCCGAGGTACTTGGCCGCCGCCGCCTCGGGACCGCAGGGCTTGCCCTCGTCGAACAGCTTGGCCGCGCTCATGGCCACCTGCCGGGCCGCGTGGATGCGGATCCAGGAGTCCGCGAGCGGGTGCGCGACGGCCTGGTTCTTGCCGATCGGGCGATCGAAGACGACGCGCGTCTTGGCGTACTCGGTGGCGATCTCCAATGCGGCGCGGGCGATGCCGATGCCCTCGAGGCCGACGACGATGCGCTCGGGGTTGAGCCCGTCGATGATGTAGTTGAAGCCGCGGCCCACCTCGCCGACCACGTCCTCGTCGGCGACGAAGAGGTTGTCGATGAAGAGCTGGTTGGTGTCGATCGCGGCGCGGCCCATCTTGTCGATCTCGTGGGCGCTGACGTGGTCGCGGTCCATCTCCGCGCAGAAGATGGTCATGCCGCGCAGCGGGTGCTCGTCGTCGCGCGGGCTGGTGCGGGCGAGCAGCAGGATGCGGTGCGCGTTCTGGGCGTTGGTGATGAACACCTTCTCGCCGTTGATGACCCAGCCGCCGTCGACCTTCTCGGCCTTCGTCTTGATGCGGGAGGTGTCGACACCGGCCGAGGGCTCGGTGATGCCGAACGCCAGCAGCATCTCGCCGGAGGCGATCTGCGGCAGGTACTTGCGCTTCATCTCCTCCGAGCCGTACTTGACGATCGGCGCCGGCGGGAAGACGTAGAAGTGGATGGCGGAGCCGCCGGACATGCCGGCACCGGAGGCCGCGATCTCCTCCATCATCGCGCCGGCCTCCTGCAGGCCCAGGCCGAGCCCGCCGTACTCCTCCGGGATCATCGCGCCGAGCCAGCCGCCGGCGGCGAAGGCCTTGACGAACTCCCACGGGTACTCGTGGTTGCGGTCCTTCTCGAGCCAGTAGTCGTTGTCGTACTTGCGGGCCAGGGCGCGGGTCGCCTCGCGGACGACCTCGATGTTGGTGCCGGTCTCTTCAGACATATCAGTTCTCCTTGTTGTCATCCGCGTAGACGGGAATCGCTTCGAGGGTGGCGGGATCGAGCGAGGACATGTCCCCCGCGTCCGCGCCGAGGAAGCGCGCGCGGATCGCGCGGCGCATGATCTTGCCGTTCTTCGTCTTCGGCAGACAGTCCACGGAATACACCGTGGGCGCGAAGGACCGGCCGGCGTTCGTGGTCGCCGCGTCCTGGAGGTCCGACGGTGCCGCGCCCGACTCGCGCAGGACGGCGAAGGCGACGGCGCGCTGGCCGCGCGCCTCGTCGGGCACGCCGATCACCGCGACCTCGGAGATACGCGCATCGCGCAGGAGCGAGGTCTCGATCTCGGCCGGACCCACCCGCCGGCCCGACAGCTTGAGCGTGTCGTCCGAACGGCCGTGGATGAGCCACATCCCCCGCTCGTCCACGGAGGCGAGATCGCCGTGCACCCAGACGTTTTCGAACCGGCTCCAGTACGTGTCCAGGTACCGTTCGCGGTCCTGCCAGAAGGCGTGCGTCTGGCCCGGGAAGGTGTTCAGGACGGCGAGCTCGCCGATCTGCCCAACGACCGGTCGACCGTCGTCATCGACGACCGCGGCGTGCACGCCGGGCAGTGCGCCGTTGAAGGCCGCCGCGTCGGCGGGCAGGAACGGGTAGCCGACGATGATGCCGCCGCCGACCTCGGTGCCGCCGCTGTAGTTGATGATCGGAACGCGCCCCTTGCCGATCTCCTCGAACAGCCACCACCAGGTGGGGATGTCCCAGGCCTCGCCCGTGGAGACGAAGGACCGCAGGGTGGGCACGTCCGCGAGCGCCTCGTCGCCGGCGGCACGCAGCGCGCGGGCGGCCGTGGGGGCGATGCCCTGGACGGTGACGCCGTTGCGGTTGATGACGTCCCACATGCGTCCGGCGTTCGGATACGTGGGCAGGCCCTCGATCATCACGATCGTGGCGCCGAGCTGCAGCGGCCCGGTCATCAGCATGGGGCCGACGAGCCAGCCGAGATCGGTGATCCAGCAGACCACGTCGTCGTCGTGGACGTCGAAGGCGTAGCCGAAGTCGATGGCCGTCTTGACGGCGAACCCGCCGTGGCTGTGCACGATCCCCTTCGGGCGGCCCGTCGTGCCCGAGGTGTAGACGATCGCGAGCGCGTCGTTCGACTCGGTCGCCGCGACGGGGACCGGGACGGGATCCGCGGGCAGGTCGTGGAAGTAGACGTCGCGGCCGGCCTGCATCGTCACGTCCGAGCCCAGGTGCCGTACGACGACGACCGTCTGCACCGACGGCGCCATCGCGACCGCGGCGTCGGCGACGACCTTCATCTCGACGGGCTTGCCCCGGCGGGTGGTGCCGTCGGCGGTGACGAGGACCTTGGCCTCGGAGTCCTGCAACCGGGTCGCGAGGGCCTCCGGTGCGTAGCCGCTGAACGTGGGGACCACGACAGCGCCGAGGTGTGCCGCGGCCAGGTAGGCGACGACGGCCTCGGGCACGACGGGCATGAACAGGACGATGCGGTCACCGCGCTCGACGCCGAGTCCGGCGAGATTCGCCGCGAAAGCGTGCACCTGCGCAGAGAGCTCGGCGAAGGTGAGGGTGCGCCGCTGCCCTGCGTCACCCTCGTAGACGACGGCCGTCTTGTCGGCGTACGGGCCGCTCGCGTGCCGGTGCGCGGCGAGCTGTGCCACGTTGATCACGCCGCCCGTGAACCACTTCGGGAAGGGCTTCCCCTCCGAGTCGTCGAGCACCGCGTCGAACGGACTGCTGAACTCGATGTCCAGGTCCGCGACCGCGGCGCGCCAGAACCAGTCGGGGTCCGCTACGGCGCGCTCGTTCAGGGCGGCGACGGAGTCGACGTTCCAGCCGCGCATCGCGGCGAGCAGCCGGCTGCGACCGCGCACCTCGTCGGTGGGGACCCAGGCGAGTGTGTCGGATCTGTTCTCCGCCATCTCGTTTCCTTCCTGCGCGGCCGCGGCCGCATCGTCGGATATCGGTTGCGCGAGCGATCAGGCGGTCGGGCCCGAGGCCTTCGTGAGCATGAGGCCCACGCGAGTGGCCTCGCAGACCACCTCGTCGCGCTGGTTGATGCCGCGGTGCTTGAAGGTCACGATCCCGGAATCGTCGCGCTTCTTGGACAGGCGCTTGTCCACGATCTCGGTCTCGACGCGGATGGTGTCGCCGTGGAAACAGGGCTTGGCGAACTTGATGTCCGAGAAGCCGAGGTTGCCGAGAGTTGTGCCGTAGGTGGTCTCGTGCATCGAGATGCCGCAGACCAGGCCGAGCAGGAACAGACTGTTGACCAGCCGCTGCCCGTGGATGGAGTTCTTGCTGTACTCGGCGTCCAGGTGCAGCGGCGCCATGTTCAGGGTCATGGTGGAGAACAGCACGTTGTCCGCCTCGGTGACGGTGCGGCGCACCGTGTGCTCGATGACCGAGCCGACCTCGAACTCCTCGTAGTACAAACCCTGCATGGTGCGGTCCTCTCTCGTTCTCCGGCGACTGTCGCCAGGTGTGACCCAGAGCATATCCAAAATATATTATATGCACAAGACCTGACCGTCGGGCCGGTTCAGCGAATCGAGACCTTGTGTCCAGCGTCTCAATATATTATATCTAGTAGAGACGTCCACGAAGGGAATCGAACGACATGTCCGAGGTCAGCCAGGAAGATTTCGAGCAGATCCAGGCGCAGGTGCGCCAGTGGATCCGGACCCGGGTCGTCCCCCGCGAGCGGGAGATCGCCGACACCGATGCGATTCCCGAGGACATCCGGCAGCAGGCCAAGGACATGGGCCTGTTCGGGTACGCCATCCCGCAGGAGTGGGGCGGCCTCGGACTCGACCTCGCCCAGGACGTGGAACTCGCGATGGAGTTCGGCTACACCTCGCTCGCGGTGCGTTCGATGTTCGGCACCAACAACGGCATCGCCGGCCAGGTCCTGGTCAACTTCGGCACGGACGAGCAGAAGGCGACGTGGCTGGAGAAGATCGCCTCCGGCAAGGTGGTCGCCTCGTTCGCCCTCACCGAGCCCGGCGCCGGCTCGAATCCGGCGGGCCTGCGCACCAAGGCCGTCCGCGACGGCGAGGACTGGGTCATCGACGGCGAGAAGTGCTTCATCACCAACGCCAAACTCGCGGACCTGTTCGTGACCTTCGCCCGCACCCGGCCCGCCGATGGCAACGGTCCCGGCATCGCCGTCTTCCTCGTGCCCGCGGGCACGCCGGCCTCGAGGTCGCGCACCACGACGAGAAGATGGGCCAGCAGGGCGCGTGGACGTCGAACGTCTCGTTCAGCGGCGTCCGCGTGCCCGCCGCGGCGCTCGTGGGCGGCGACGAGGACACCGGCTACCGCGCCGCGATGACCTCGCTCGCCCGCGGTCGCGTGCACATCTCGGGCCTCGCGGTGGGCTCCGCGCAGCGCGCCCTCGACGAGTCGGTGCGGCACGCCGCCGTCACCACCCAGGGCAGCACCCCGATCGGCGACTTCCAGCTCGTCCAGGCGCATCTCGCCGACATGCAGACCGGGATCATGGCCGGCCGCGCGCTAGCCCGCGACGCGGCGGCCAAGTACGTCTCCGGCGAGGACCGGCGCATCTCGCCGTCGGTCGCCAAGCTGTACTGCACCGAGATGGTCGGCCAGGTGGCCGACAAGGCCGTCCAGATCCACGGCGGCTCCGGCTACATGCGGGAGATGACCGTGGAGCGGATCTACCGCGACGTCCGCCTGCTGCGCCTGTACGAGGGCACCAGCGAGATCCAGCGCCTGATCATCGGTGGTGGGCTGGTCCGCGAGGCCAAGAGGGCGCTGAAGTGACGAGCGCCGACCTCGACGGCACGATCCGCACGGCGGGCACGCTGCTGTTCGTGCCCGCGGACCGGCCGGAACGGTTCGCGAAGGCCGCCGCGGCCGGAGCCGACCTGGTGATCCTCGACCTCGAGGACGCCGTCGCACCCGAGAACAAGGAGGCCGCGCGGGCGAACGCCGCGGCCTGGGCCTCCGAGCATCCCTGCGCCGTGCGGATCAACGCCGCCGACACCCCGTGGTACGTCGCCGACGTCGCCGACGCCGCCCCGACCGGCTGCGCGATCGTGCAGCCGAAGGCGCAGGACCCGGTGCAGCTCGCGACGCTCGCCACCGCCCTCGGGCCCGACGCCGCGATCGTCGCGCTGGTCGAGACGGCCCGCGGCGTCCTCGAGGCGCCGCGTCTCGCCAACGTGACCGGCGTCGTCCGCCTTGCGCTCGGCAGCTTCGATCTCGGCGCCGAGATCGACGTGGATCCCGTCGACCGCGAGGCACTGCTCCCGACGCGGGGCGCGCTCGTCCTCGCCTCCGCCGCCGCCGGGCTGCCCGGCCCCGTCGACGGGGTGACCGCAGCCCTCGACGACCCGGCCCTGCTCACCGACGAGACCGCGTACGCGCGCCGGCTCGGCTTCGCCGGGAAGCTGTGCATCCACCCGAAGCAGCTCGGCCCCGTCGCCGCCGCGCTACGCCCCTCCGACGCGGACGTCGCCTGGGCCGAGAGCGTCGTCGCCGCGGTCGCGGCTGCCGGCGACGGCGTCGCCAACGTCGACGGGACGATGGTCGACAAGCCCGTGGTGGACCGCGCCCGCCGCATCCTCGCCCGCATCGCGAACCACCAGAACTGAAGGAGCACACCATGACCAAGCCTCTGCTCGAGGGCAAGACCGCCGTCATCACCGGAGCCGCGCAGGGCATCGGCTACTCCATCGCGGAGCAGTTCGTCGCCGAGGGTGCCCGTGTCGTGATCGCCGACGTGAATCTGGAGGCCGCGCAGGCAGCCGCCGAGAAGCTCGGCGGGTCCGCCGTCGCCATCGGCAGCCAGTGCGATGTGACCTCCGCCGACGCCGTGCAGGCCACCCTCGACGCCGCAGCCGCGGCCTTCGGCCCGGTGAACGTGATGGTGAACAACGCCGGTATCACCCGCGATGCCACCATGCGGAAGATGACCGAGGAAATGTTCGACCAGGTGATCAACGTGCACCTCAAGGGAACCTGGAACGGCACCCGCCTGGCGGGCGCGGTGATGCGCGAGAACGGCGGCGGCACCATCGTCAACATGAGCTCACTGTCCGGCAAGATCGGCCTCGCGGGCCAGACGAACTACTCCGCCGCGAAGGCCGGCATCGTCGGCCTGTCCAAGGCGGCCGCGAAGGGCTCGCGCACCTGGGCGTGCGGGTCAACGCGATCCAGCCCGGACTGATCCGTACCGCGATGACCGAGGCCATGCCGCAGAAGGTCTGGGACGCGAAGATGTCCGAGATCCCCATGGGCCGCGCTGGCGAGGTCTCCGAGATCGCCTCGGTCGCACTGTTCCTCGCCTCCGATCTCTCCTCGTACATGACCGGCACCGTGCTCGAGGTGACCGGCGGGCGGTTCATGTGAGCGCGCCGGTGTTCCCCTCGTTCCCCGGCTGGGAGCCGCACCTCGAGATCACCGAGGAGCTCATCGATCCGAATCCCGTCGCCGCGCTGGCCGCACTGTTCGACGACGGGCTGCCGACTCCCGGCGCCGGTGATGTGCTCCCTCCGCTCTGGCACTGGGTCGCACTCCCCGCTGGAACGCCTCGGTCTGCTGGGCGCCGACGGCCACCCGCGCAAGGGCGGCTTCCTGCCCCCGGTGGACCTGCCGCGCCGCATGTTCGCCGGCGGCCGCGCCACCTTCCATCGGCCGCTCACTGTCGGCGCCACAACCCGCCGCGAGGCCGAGGTGACGAATGTTGCGGAAAAGACGGGCCGCTCGGGGCGCCTCGTGATCGTCGACGTCACGTACCGGCTGTTCAACGGCTCGGGTGACCTCGCCGTCGAGGAGGTGCAGAACCTCGTCTACCGTCCGGCGGCGGAGCGGCCCGTCGATTCCGCGGCGGCACAACCCAGCACTCCGGCCGAGGTGCCCGTGACGCAGCCAGTCCCGGGCCCGCCGCTGCACCGGAGCTCGGACACCGAGTGGAGCTTCCGCACCGATCCCTCTCTGCTGGCACGGTTCTCCGCCGCGACCGCCAACGCGCACCGGATCCACTACGACTGGCCCTACGCCACCCGCGAGGAGGGCTACCCCGGGCTGGTCGTGCACGGCCCGCTGCAGGCGCTCACACTCCTGGAAACGCACCGGCTCGCCGGCGGAGCCCCCATCACCTCGCTCACACACCGCGGCCTCGCGCCGCTGTTCTGCGGCCAGGCCGCCACGCTCGTCACCACCCCGGCCGACGGCGGGGCGGCGCTCGCCCTGTATGGCCCCGGCGGCGTGGACGCCGGCCCGAACGCCACCGTCGACCTGACCTTCTAGGAGAAGCCATGCCCCGCACGATCTCCAGTCTCGAGGAGCTGCGCTCGCTGCTCGGCGAGACCATCGGCCCCAGCGAGCCGATCACCGTCGACCAGGCCCGCATCGACCTGTTCGCCGACGCCACCGGCGATCACCAGTGGATCCACGTCGATCCCGAACGCGCAAAGGACGGACCGTACGGCACCACCATCGCGCACGGCTACCTCACGCTGTCGCTGATCCCCGTGTTCAACGCGGATTTGGTGCAGCTCGCCTTCGGCACGGCACGGGTCAACTACGGCGTCAACAAGGTCCGCTTCCCGGCGCCTGTGCCGATGGGCTCGCAGGTGCGTGCCTCGGTGACCTTCACCGACGTCACCGAGAACGCCGCCGGGACCTTGGTCACCGCGAAGTTCGTCCTCGACGCGGGTGGCCCCAAGCCCGCGTGCATCGCCGAGACACTCGTTCTCGTCACCCGGTAGCCACCCCTCCGTCGCTCACGAAGGAGCGCATCATGACCGATTCGACCGACGTCCTCGAGGACCTGCTCCGATCCCGCTGGAGCTGCCGCGCCTATCAGGACCGGCAGGTCCCGCACGAGACAATCGAGCGTCTGCTGACGCTGGCCCAGCGCTCCGCCTCGTGGTGCAACACCCAGCCCTGGCAGGTGATCGTGACCAGCGGCGAGGGCACGGAGAAGTTCCGGACAGCGCTCTCGGACTGGGCCGCCGACCACGACGCGAAGTTCGACTTCGACCCTCCCGCCGAATACCGCGGCGTGTACCGCGAGCGCCGCCGCGCATCGGGCTGGCAGCTGTACGAGGCCGTGGGCGTCGCCAAGGGCGACCGGACTGCCTCGGCCAAGCAGGCAGCACAGAACTTCCGGCTGTTCGGCGCTCCGCACGCCGTCATCGTGACCACCGACGCCGTCCACGACCTGTACGGCGCCGTCGACACCGGCCTGTACGTGGGCACGTTCCTGTTGGCCGCGCGGAGCCTCGGGCTCGGGGCGATCCCGCAAGCCGCGATCGCCGGGCACTCGCAGCTGGTCCGTGAGCACTTCGCCATCCCCGAGGACCGGAAGGTGCTCCTGGGCATCTCGTTCGGATACCCCGACGAGGACGCCCCGGCCAACGGCTACCGCACCGCCCGCGCCGGGCTCGACGAAGTCGTCACCTGGGTCGATCACTGACCTCACCGGTTCCCGGAAACGAACGAGGGCCACGCCGGCGGCGGGCCCTCGTTGTGCGTCTCGCGCCCGCGAGACGATGGTCGATCAGGCGGAAGCGAGCTTCTCCGCGAAGAACGGCGCCGCCTCGGCGACGGCGCGCTTGACATACTCGGGGCCGTCGTAGAAGTCCATGTGCGCGGCACCGTCGACGATGACGAGCTTCTTCTCGCTGCGTGCGCGCGCATGCAGCTCGGTCGAGTGCCACAGCGAACCGGCCTCACTGCCGGCCACGATGAGCACCGGCTGGGTCAGCAGGTCCTCCACCAGCACGAAGGCATCGAAGCCCAGGATGCGCGGGATCGACTGCGCGAACAGGTACTTGTTCTGCGCGTTCGGGTGCTGGGCGCGCGGCGTCAGGTAGTAGTCCGAAGCCTCGGCCATATCGCGCGGGACCTCTGGGGTGATCTCCGCAGGGACGTACGGCAGGGTCGCGGCGTCGCCGCCGGTCGTGGCTTCGACGGTGCGCCGGCCGGAGGCACCGTCGCGGGTGGCGACCGCGTCCGAGTCCTGGCCGGATCCGTCCCATCCCTTCCGCCACGCCGAGCCGATGTTCACCGCGGAGACGGTGCCGACGGCCTTGATCCGCGCGTCCACCTTGGTGGCCGCCACGGCGTAGCCGCCCCCGGCGCACACGCCCCAGGCACCGATCCGCTCGGCGTCCACGTAGTCGAGCGACTGCAGGTAGTCCACGGCGGCGCTGATGTCCGCGACCCGGGCCGCCGGGTCCTCGAGGAAGTGCGGCTCGCCGCCGGACTCGCCCTGGTACGACGCGTCGTACGCGAGGGTGACGAAACCCTCCTCGGCCAGCTTGCCAGCGTACAGGCCGGCGGTCTGCTCCTTGACCCCGCCGCCCGGATGGACCACGACCAGCGCGGGGTAGGTCCTCGCGGCGTCGAAGCCGTCCGGCAGGTTCAGCTCGCCGGCCATCGTGATGCCGTTGTTGTCGAAGGTGACTGCGGTCATGAGTTCTTCTCCTTCAGGTGCTGTCTTCCGAGCGCTCTGCTCGTTCGGTGATACCCACGATGCCGGGCCCACACATCCCGCAACAGAGGCCCGTCATCGGGGGTACCGGCAGCACCTGTCTCGGCGCCTGGACGATGCGTAGCCTGCAGATATGGAGATCGCGCAGGGGATCAAGAACTTCCTCACCACGCGGCGCGCAAGGATCACGCCGGACATGGTGGGGCTGCCGTCGGCCGGCCGCCGCCGCGTACCGGGCCTGCGTCGCGAGGAGGTCGCGATGCTGGCCGGCCTGTCCGCCGAGTACTACATCCAGATCGAACGCGGCAGGGTGGCAGGCGTTTCCGAGGACATCCTGCACGCGATCACCCGCGCATTGCGCCTCGACGACGTGGAGGCCGAGCACTTCCTCACCCTGACACGCGCCGCCTCGACCAAGCCCTCCCGCCGTGCACCTCGGGCCCGCGCCTCGGTCAGCCCGACCCTGCAGGCGATCCTCGACTCGATGGTCACCGTGCCGGCGGTGATCCTGGCACCGAACCTGGATCTCGTGGCGGGTAATGCGCTCGGCCTCGCCCTCTACGCGCCCGTGACCGGCACCGTCGGCCGGGCCAACGCGGCGCGGTTCCTGTTCCTGGATCCGGATGCCGACCGGACGTTCCCGGACTGGAACACCGCCGCGGACGATGCCGTCGCCATGCTGCGCGCAGCCGCAGCCGCGGACCCGCAGGCGAAGTCACTCACGGGGCTCGTGGGCGAGCTCTCCACCGCCAGTGATGAGTTCCGCACCAAGTGGGCCGCACACCGGGTGGTGGCACATCGGCGGGGCGCCAAGCGATTCCGGCATGAGGCGGTGGGCGAGATGGCGCTGTCGTTCGAAGCGCTCGAGATCTCCGGATCCGGCGGACTAATGGGAAGTGCCGGTCAGCTTGGATCGATGTTCGGCAGACTTGGCAACTGGTAGCCGCTGCTGGGTGAGCACTCTCGCGGACTGGGCCTTCGAGCCCTTGGGTCAGATCGTGCCCCCAGCGGTGCGCCAGGAAAGGTCGATCGCTGCTGGGATGTCGTGCCGGCCCTGCTCGGCAGGTGTGTGAGTACTGGTCCATTAGTCCGCGACTTACCTTCCCCGGCAGGGCTGCCGGAGCAAGTTCCGTGTTGTTGCAGCCAAGGGAGGTGTCGGGAATGTTGTTCATCGGAGACGATTGGGCTGAGGACCATCACGATGTGGAGGTCCAGGACGAACACGGCCGCGTCCTGCGCCGCGCCCGTTTGCGGGAGGGTATCGAGGGCATCACCGCGTTCGGTGAACTCGTCGGCCGGTTCCTGCCCGAGGACGGTGAAGCCGCTGACGTGCTGGTGTGCATCGAGGTCGACCGGGGCCCGTGGGTGAACGCTCTGATCGCCGCCGGGTACCGGGTGTTCGGGGTTGATCCGCGGCAGGCGCATCGGCATCGGGAGATCCTGTCCAGTTCCGGCGCGAAGAGCGATAAGGGTGATGCGCACGCCCTGGCCGACATGGTCCGGGTGCGGCGGCATCAGCTCCTCGAGGCCGGTCGGGACTCGGAGATCTCCGAGGCGGTCAAGGTCGTCACCCGCGCGCATCAGAGCATGATCTGGGACCGCACCCGACACATGCTGCGACTGCGATCAGCTCTGCGGGAGTACTTCCCCGCGATCCTGATCCTCTGTTCGGAGCTGGACCTGGCGTTGACCAGCCGCCCGATTCTGGCGTTGCTGGCCAAGGCACCCGATCCTGGGTCGGCGGCGAAACTCACACCGCGGCAGATCCTCCCGATGTTCAAGGGTTGCCGTAACAAGGACGCCAAAGCGGCTCGGGTGCAGCAGATCCTGCGCGGCGAGCACCTCGGGCAACCTGCTGTGGTCACCGCCGCGTATGCGGCTTCGGTGCGTTCCTCGGTCGCAGTGCTGGGTGTGGTCATCGAGCAGATCACCGTCCTCGAAGAGGAGGTGAAGGCGCATTTTGGCCGGCACCCGGCCGCTGAGATCATCTGCAGCCAGCCCGGCCTCGGACCGATCCTCGGTGCCCGGGTGCTCGCCGAGTTCGGGGACGCTCCCGGCCGCTATCGCAGCGCCAAAGCGCGCAAGAACTACGCCGGGACCAGCCCGATCACCAAACAGTCCGGCAAAACGAGAGTCGTCGCAGCCCGATACGTGCACAACGACCGCCTCATCGACGCGCTCCAGCTGCAGGCTTCCTGCGCCCTGCTGCACGACACAGACGCGAAGACCTACTATGACCAGCTCCGCGCCCGCGGCCTCAAGCACAACCCCGCCCTGCGCCAGCTCGCCAACCGCCTCGTCGGCATCCTCCACGGCTGCCTCATCCACGGTGCCCAATACGACTCGGCAGTCGCATGGGCCCACCGACATCCCGTCGCTGCTTGACACTCAACGTCCAGGGATGTCTGACCCTATACGCCTTCGCCCCGGAACCCGCCTCGCCGGCCGCCGACGCCCTGCGCCTGCTGTCCTCGCTGGTCGCCGACCAGCCCACCAATATCCTCGAAAACCGATAGGAGACTACAACAATGACCCTCAGACCCGACCTCGCAACCGCCCTCCGCCAGGCCCAGGAGATCGAGATCAGCAGCTACCGCAAGGACGGCACGCTCCGCCGCTGGGTGCCGATCTGGTCGGTCCCCGTCGGCGACGCCGTGTACGTCCGCTCGGCCTTCGGGGTCGACGGTGGCTGGTACAAGTGGGCCCGGATCACCGGCGTCGCGCGGGTGCGCGCGAACGGCCTCGAAGCCGATGTGACGCTGGTGCCGGACACCACCGACGAGGTGCAGCGCCTCGTCGACGAGGGATTCGAGACCAAGTACCGCGGCGGCGCAGACGCCCTGCGCACCATGGTCACCGAACCTGCACGCTCCGCGACGGTGCGCCTGGATCCGCCCGCCTGATCCGCCGCTCAGGCCGGCGGATCGACGAACAGGTCGTAGTCGATCGGGTCCTGCCCGCCGTAGGGGCCGAGGTCGGCGACGCCGGCGGCGCGGACGAGTTCGGCGTCGAGGAAGCACCGCCCCGTGACCGAGAGCGGCTGGGCCAGCAGCACCGCCGCCGCGTCGGCCATGATCTGCGGTTCCCGCGCGTGCGCCGTGGCCTCGTCGCCGCCGAGCAGGTTCTGCACCGCCGCAGTCGCGATGGTGGTCTCCGGCCACAGGCAGTTCGCGGCGATGCCCAGATCGGCGAACTCCGCCGCGAATCCCATGGTGAGCAAGGACATCCCGTACTTGCCGAGCATGTACGCCGGGTAGCGGCCCAGCCAGTCGGGCGACAGGTTGAGCGGCGGCGACAACGTGACCACCCGCCCCTGTTCGGCCCGCTCCAGGTGCGGCAGGCACGCCTTGGTCAGTGCGAAGGTGCCGCGTGTGTTCACCTGCTGCGTCAAGTCGTAGCGCTTCATGGTGATCTCGGCGGTGGGGATCGTGCTCAGCACGCTCGCGTTGTTGTTGACGCACACGTCGATGCCGCCGAACCGGTCGCCGGCGGTCGCCACGAGGCGGGCGATGTCGTCGTCGGAGCGAAGGTCGCCGACCACGCCGACGGCGGCCCCCTCGCGGCCGGCGGCACCGCCGATCTCGGCGACGGCGGTGTGGATGGTGCCGGGCAGCCGCGGGTCGGGATCGTCGGTCTTGGCCAGCAGCACCAGATTCGCGCCGCGTTCGGCGAGCGCGACCGCGATCGCCAGCCCGATGCCGCGGCTCCCGCCGGACATGACGACGGTGCGGCCCGCGAACGCCCCGGGGCCCGGCTCGGAGATGAGGGAGGCTGACCTGGTGTTCCTTCCGTCGCGTTCGGCTCTGCCGCCCACGCTAGGTGTACCCGGCCACCACGTTGGTAGCGGCGTGGCTGGTTGAACGAGGGAGAACCTCCGAGTGGGATGTGGCTTGTCTAAGGCCCACACCAACTCGGAGGTTCTCGTGTCCCACGGTAGTGCCCGGCTGACCGTTCATGGTCGGCGGCTGATCATCAAGCGGCATCAGGCCGGCTGGCGTCAAGCCCATATCGCGGCGGCGATGGGCGTGTCCCGCAAGTGCGTCAAGACCTGGATCGACCGCCACGCCGCTGAAGGCGACGCGGGTCTTGTCACGCGGTCCTCGCGGCCACACACGATGCCGACCAAGACCAGCGACGAGGTCGAGCAGAATGTTCTCCGAGCGCGTGCCGAACATCGGGACGGCCCGGATGTCCTCGGCCCGAAGGTCGGGGTGCCCGCGAGGACCGTCTCTCGGATCCTGCGGCGGCACAAGGTGCCGTACTTGCGGGAGTGTGATCCGATCACCGGCGACGTGATCCGCTCGTCCAAACAGACAGCCAAGCGGTATGAGCGTTGCCGTCCAGGCGAACTCGTGCACATGGATGTCAAGAAGCTCGGCCGGATCCTGATGGTGGAGGGTGGCGGGCGCACGGCCGCGGCAGCATCGCCCGCGACCGGAAGGTCAAGCTCGGCTACGACTACATCCACTCCGTCGTCGACGATCACTCCCGCCTGGCCTACAGCGAGGTCCTGCCCGACGAGAAGGGCATCACCTGCGCGGCGTTCCTCGAACGAGCCATCGCCTACTTCGCTGCGCACGGCATCACCCGAATCGAGCGGCTGATGACCGACAACGCCTGGGCCTACCGGTACTCACTGCGCGCTGTCTGCGCCCGGCACGACATCAAGCAGAAGTTCATCAAACCCCACTGCCCGTGGCAGAACGGCAAGGTCGAGCGGTTCAACCGGACTTTGGCGACCGAGTGGGCCTATCGCCGCGTCTACCTCAGCGGCGATGCCCGCACCTCAGCCCTTGCACCGTGGTTGACCTTCTACAACACTGAACGCCGTCACAGCGCACTCGGAGGCCACCCGCCGACCAGCCGCCTGCTACCAACGTGACGGCCGGGTACAGCTAGGAGGTCGACAGGTGCCGCGCCCATGTCCCGAAGGGACCGAACCCGGCCACACGTTTGTCGGTCGCGGGGAACCGCGCAGGTCAGCGCCAGTGCGGTCCGATGATCGCCGGGAACCGCCGGCATAGCAGCAACGCGATCTCCACGTCGAGCCGGCCGTCCTCGAGCGGGCGGCCACGGCGTTCGAGGGCCTTGCGCACGCGGTACTTCACGGTGTTCGTGTGCAGGTGCAGCAGCGGCGCCGCCGCCGTGAAGCTCGACCCCGCCTCCAGGAAGACCTGCAGCGAATGTCGCAGGTGGGCATCGGATTCGGTGGGCTCGGCCAGCGGCCCCAGCACCTCGCGGACCCAGACGTCGGCCGTGGTGAGATCGCCCCCGAGCATCGCCGCGATCGCCACACCGGCGTCGTCCGCGGCGACGGTGACCCGCCCCTCCCCCGCCGCGCGCAGCGCCACCGCGCGGGCGTCACCGGCGAGCACGTGCGAACGGGCGAAGCCCTCGATGCCGCGACGCACCGCGCCGATGGCGAGCGACGGGGCCTGATCGTCGGCGTCGGCGAACCGGCGCAGCGCGTCCACGGCACCGTCGACCGCCTTACCGGACAGGGGATCCAGCCCCACGCCGTCTGCCGGTCGTTCGCCACGAACAGCGGGGCGCGGCGGCGCCGAGCTTCTTCGCCGCGAACTGCAGGAAACGTTCCATGCCGATCAGCTCGCCCCGCTCGAGCACCGGCTGCGGGTACCACATGATGACGGCCAGGCTGTGCCCGCGCAGCGGGTAGCGCAGCGCAGTGCTCAGCTCGTCGACCCTGCGCGGCTCGGTGCCGCGGGCGTCGGCCCCGTCCGCGAGGATCCGGCGGATCTGCTCGCCCCGGATCCGCTCCCGGCTCTCCCGCCACCGGTCGAGCTCCAGCCGGTACACCTCGATGACCTGCTCCGAGATCCAGTCGATGTACTGCGAGGTCGCGGTGAAGGTGGCCTCGAAGACCTCGAGCGCGGTATCGGCGTCGAGGCCGCCGGCGCGGACCTCGGCGAACACCAGGCGCAGCAGTTCCTGCTGGCCGAGGCGGTACGCGCGGACCAGGGCGTTCGGGGTCACGTCGTGCTGGGCGAGGCGGCGCGCGTACTCCAGCGCCGCCACGGGCGCGGTCACGCCGGCCACGTCGATGCCGTGCCGGATCGCGGCGAAGATCGTCACGATGTTGCCGTCGACGCTGGCGCGCAGCAGCTGGACCAACTGCGTGTCGCCGCGCAGCTCCGGGATCTGGGCCAGGATGACGTCCCGCACGGCATCGGTCACCTCGGCGACGCGCGGCTCCATCCGGACGATCACCTCGGCGGCGGCCGTGGACGCGGCGGAACGCTCACTACTGGGCATGACGCCCGAGCGTAGCCCCGCGCACCGTCGGTGATCGCGGATCCGCGGAACCCGATCGTTGTCCGCAGCCGACAAAGCGAACCGAAACCTTGGGCGTCGCGGACGATGTGACCTCCATCACTGAGGCCTAGATTCATCGATGAGCACAACTCCCGCCCACCGAGAGGCCCCCTCCGATGCACCTGGCACTCCTCCCCGCCCACCGGGCGGGCACGGCACCGTCGGCCCCCGCGATCGCAGACGACCGCGCGAGCTACGACAACGCCGCGTTTGAGGAGGTCACGGCGCGGGCAGCGGCGACGCTCGCCGCCCGCGGCGTGGGCCGGGGCGACGTGGTCGCCGTCCTGCTGCCGAACACGGCCGACCTGATCGTCACGCTCTTCGCGGCGTGGCGGCTCGGCGCCGCCGTCACCCCGATCAACCCCGCCCTGACCGCCGACGAGGTGCGCTACCAGGTGACCGACGCCGGCTCGGCGGTGTTGGTGACCGACAACGCCCGCGACGAGGAACTCGGTGCCCCGCTCCTGCTCGCCGCGGACCTCGCGGCCGCCTCCCCGCACCGCCCGCGGCGCCCCAGGACGACGATCTCGCGCTGCTGATCTACACCTCCGGGACGACGGGACGCCCCAAGGGCGTGCGCCTCGATCACGCGAACCTCACCGCGCAGTGCATCTCCGTGATCGCGGCCCTGGGGCTCGGCCCCGCGGACCACAGCCTGTTGATCCTGCCCCTGTTCCACGCCAACGGGATCGTGGTGGGGACGCTGTCACCGCTCCTGGCCGGTGGCCGCACGACGGTGGCCGGCCGGTTCCGGGCGGAGACGTTCTTCGCGCAGGTCGAGCGGGTGCGACCCACGTACTTCTCGGCCGTCCCGACCATCTACCAGATGCTGGCCGACCTGCCGGCCGACGTCCGCCCCGACACCGCGTCGATCCGGTACGGCGTCTGCGGCGCCGCCCCGGCGAGCGTCGAGTTGCTCGCAAAAGTCGAGCAGCGCTTCGGATTCCCCCTCGTCGAGGGCTACGGCCTGTCCGAATGCACGTGTGTGGCCACGGTGAACCCGTTCGACGGGCCGCGCCGGGCCGGCACCGTCGGGCCCGCCATCCCCGGCGTGACCGTGCGGGTCGTGGGTCCCGACGGTGCCGAGCTGCCGGCCGGGGAGCCCGGCGAGGTGCTCATCGCGGGCCCGAACGTGATGCGGGGCTACCTGAACCGCCCCGAGGACACCCGGACGACGCTCGTCGACGGCTGGCTCCGCACCGGCGACATCGGCCGTCTCGACGCCGACGGCTACCTCACCCTCGTGGACCGCGCCAAGGACCTCATCATCCGCGGCGGCGAGAACATCTACCCCAAGGAGATCGAGGCGGTGATCTACCAGCTGCCGCAGGTCGCCGAGGCCGCCGTCGTCGGCCGGCCGGACCCGCGGTTCGGGGAGGTGCCGGTGTTGTTCGTGGCACCGGTCCCCGGCGGTTCGATCGACGCCGACGAGGTCCTCGCCCACGCCGCCTCTCGACTCGCGAAATACAAACTGCCCGCACAGATCACGATCCTGTCGAGCCTGCCGAAGAATCCCGTCGGCAAACTCGACAAACCCACGCTGCGCGGCCGCACCGCACCCCCGGCGCCGACCGCCCACGCCCCGCACCAGTAGTCCAGCATCGTCCGAACGAGGAGAGTCATCATGGGATTCAAGGATCCGGTGTTCCCCGCCGTGGAACCCGAGGAGTTCCTCCAGCGCCCACTCATGGAGCGCATCCGCGTACTCAGCACGCAGTGGGCCGAATTCGGTTTCGGCACACCGTACATGATCCACGTCATCTACGTGTTCAAGCTGTTGGTCTTCTACGGGCTCGGCGGCCTGGCGCTGGCGACTCTGACCTCCGGCATGCAGCCGTTCGCCCTGGGCGAGTGGTGGAATCAGCCCATCGTGTACCAGAAGCTGGTGCTGTGGACGGTGTTGCTGGAGGCGATCGGCATCGCCGGATCATGGGGCCCGCTCGCCGGCAAGGCGAAGCCGATGACCGGCGGAATCCTGTTCTGGGCGCGCCCGGAACGATCCGGTTGCGCCCGTGGAAGTGGGTCCCCGGCACGAACGGTGATCGTCGCACCGTGTTCGACGTCGCCGTGTACCTCGCGATGCTGGTCTCCCTCGTGGTGGCCATCGCACTGCCCGGCGTGGGCGGTCTCGGCGGGTTCGCCGGAGCGATGACCGCGCTCGGGATCGACGCCTCCCACGGCCTCATGCGGCCAGAGCTGCTGATCGCGCCGGTCGCGCTGCTCGTCCTGATCGGCCTGCGCGACAAGACCGTCTTCCTGGCCGCGCGCGGCGAGCAGTACCTGCCCCCGATGCTCGCCTTCGCGATCCTCCCGATGATCTTCGGTGATCACGGCTTCGAGAACATGATCATCGCGCTCAAGCTGGTCATCGGCGTGGTGTGGCTGGGGGCAGGCCTGTCCAAGTGCAACCACCACTTCACCATGGTCATTCCGCCCATGGTCTCGAACAGCCCGCTCGTGCCGGGCAGCTGGTTCAAGAAGCTGCAGTACAAGAACTTCTCCGAAGACATGCGCCCGTCCGGCATCGCTCGGTTCATGGCGCACGGCCCCGGTGTGGTGGTCGAGATCATCGCACCGCTGATCCTGCTGTTCTCGACCAGCCGCACCGTCACCGTCGTGGCGGCCGTGTTCATGTGCCTCTACCACCTGTTCATCATCTCCACCTTCCCGCTGGCCGTGCCGCTGGAGTGGAACCTGCTGTTCGGCTACACCGCGATCTTCCTGTTCATCGGGTTCCCCGCCGACAGCGGCTACGCGCTGTGGGACATGAGCCCGGCGTGGCTGGCGATCCTCATCACCGCGGGACTCGCCTTCTTCCCGGTCCTCGGCAACCTGCGCCCCGACAAGGTCTCGTTCCTGCCGTCGATGCGCCAGTACGCCGGCAACTGGGCCACCGCACTGTGGACCTTCGCGCCGGGAGCGGAGGAGAAGCTGAACCGGGTGACCCGCTCGGCCCCCAACCAGATCGACCAGTTCATCGCGGCCGGCTACCCGCCGCTGTGGGCGGAGATCACCCTGCAGATGACCATCGGGTGGCGTTCGCTGCACAGCCAGGGCCGCGGCCTGTTCTCGGTGCTGCTCGCCACCCTGCCCGACATCGACCGACGCACCGTCCGCGAGGCCGAGTTCCTCTGCAACTCGATCATCGGGTTCAACTTCGGCGATGGGCACCTGCACAACGAGGACATGATCCGCGCCGTGCAGGACGAGGCGCGGTTCGAGCCCGGCGAGTGCGTCATCGTGTGGGTCGAATCCCAGCCAGTGCACAAGAAGACACAGGCCTACAAGGTGATCGACGCCGCCCTCGGTGTGGTCGAGGAGGGCACCTGGAACGTGCACGAGGTCGTCGAAACCCAGCCCTGGCTGCCCGACGGCCCCGCGCCGCACACCCCCACCTGGTCGACCATCCGCACCAGCACGCCCAGCGACGATCGCCCGGTGGTCGGAGCATGACCACCGCCACCGTCGTCGGTGCCGGTCCCAACGGGCTGGCGGCCGCGATCACCCTGGCCCGGGCCGGCGTGGACGTCACGCTCCTCGAGGCGTCCGGCACCGTCGGCGGTGGCACCCGATCGTTCGAGGGGATCGTCCCCGGACTGATCCACGACCACTGCGCCGCGATGCATCCCATGGCGGTCGGCTCTCCGTTCCTGAACTCGCTCGACCTCGCGCGGCACGGCCTGCGCTGGCGCTCCGCCGAGATCGATTGCGTGCAGCCGCTCGACGACGGCACCGGCGGCGTGCTGCGGCGGTCCGTCTCCGAGACCGCCGCCGGATTCGGGCCCGACGGTGCGCTGTGGCGGGCCCTGTTCGCGCACACCGTCGAGCACATCGACGAGGTGGGACCGGCGATCCTGTCACCACTGCTGCGGGTGCCGCAGCACCCCGTCCACCTGGCCCGGTTCGGCGCTCCGGCGCCGCTGCCGGCCTCCGCCCTGGCGCGGGCCTTCCGCACCCCGCAGGCCCGGGCCCTGTGGGGCGGTGTCGCGGCGCACACGTTCCGACCGCTGCACCAGCCGATGACGTCCGCGATCGGCCTGGGCCTGCTCTCGGCCGGGCACGCCTACGGCTGGCAGGTGGCCGAGGGCGGTTCGGGCGCCATCGCCGCCGCCCTCGCGGCCGAGCTCACCGAGCTCGGTGGCGACATCGAGACGGGCGCGCGGGTGACATCGCTCGCCGAGCTCCCGCCCAGCGACCTCGTGCTGTTCGACCTGGATCCCGCGCAGGTCGCGGCCATCGCCGGCGAGGTCATGCCGACGCGGATCCGACGCGCTTTCCAGCGGTTCCGCCGCGGGCCCGGCGCCTTCAAGGTCGACTTCGCCGTCGAGGGCGGCGTCCCCTGGACCAACCCCGACGCCCGCCGCTCCAGCACCGTCCACCTCGGCGGCGACTACGCCGAGACGGCGGCGACCGAACGCGAGATCGCCGCCGGCCGGATGCCCGACCGGCCCTTCGTGCTCGTCGGCCAGCAGTACCTCGCCGACCCCACCCGCAGCGCCGGCACCATCCACCCCGTCTGGAGCTACGCCCACGTGCCGCACGGCTACACCGGCGACGCCACCGAGAAGATCATCACCCAGATCGAACGCTTCGCCCCCGGCTTCCGCGACCGCATCATCGGCACCGCCGTCTGCTCCACCACCGAAATGTCCCGCTACAACGCCAACTTCGTCGGCGGCGACATCAACACCGGATCCAAGGACCCGCTCCAACTCGCCTTCGGTCCCCGGATCACCCTGCAGCCCTACGACACCGGCGTCCCCGGCATGTACATCTGCTCTGCGGCAACCCCACCCGGCCCCGCCGCCCACGGCATGTGCGGACACCACGCCGCCACCCGCGCGCTGGCGAAACTGCGCACCACCCGGACCGGCGGGGTGCGGCGGACCGTCAGGCCTTGATCTGCGCGGGACGGGCACCGGCCGGACCGGCGAACACCGTCCGGCCGAGGGCCTGCCACACCAGCAGGACCGCGCCGAGGAAGATCGACACCGCGCCGGCGGGCACGTCGACGATCCAGTAGAAGGCGGCACCGATCACGATCATCGCGACACCGATCCCGACCGACACGCGCAGGCTCTGCTTCGCCATCGGGATCATCTTCCGGCCGGTGGTCCACAGGCTCACGGGCGTGCGGCGCAGCACCTCGGTGATCGCGGCCGTGAAGAACACCGTGACCACGAAGGTGACGACGGTGACGATCGGGGCGTAGACGTCGAACCGGAACCGGTGGATCGTGGGCGCCAGCTCCTGCAGCGCGAACGCGTGCACCAGGAAGATGCCGAACGAGCGGTCGGAGGCGGTCGAGAGGAACTTGTCCCAGAACGAGCCCGCTGTGCGGTGGTCGGACCAGTACGTGCCCGCGGCGTACAGCGCCATGATGATCATGACGAACATCGCCGCGGCGTACGGGCGGAAGACGTTGGCGGCGTCGGTGGGGAACATCCCCTCCATGCTCACCTTGTGGCCGTAGGTGATCAGCGTGGCGGCGATGACGCCGAGGGCCAGCACGATGATCCGGCCGCGGAACCGGACCACCCACGCGCGCATGCCCTCCAGGTGCATCGCGGCGACACAGCCGAGCAGCGTGAAGAACTGGTACGGGAAGACCGTTGCCGGCAGGTGGTTCCACAGCTTGGCCAGGAGGCCGTAGTTGAAGATCTCGGGGCGCAGGGTGGTCATGTAGTGCAGCAGCACCAGGTGGAAGACGAGGCTGCCCGCGAGGAGGTAGCGGTGATAGCCCCAGGTCCAGCGGAGGAACTTCAGGAGGAACGGGAAGATCAGATACACCTGCATCGTCACGAAGACGAAGTACAGGTGGTACCAGGCGTCGCCGGTCAGCAGGTCGTACGCGAGCACCTTGAGCGCCGCGACGGTGCCCTCCCACGTCTCGAACGTGCGCGGGATGTTCGAGAACGCCGGCGGCCACATGACGTACATGTGGTACAGCCAGTAGAAGACCGTCCACGCGACGAACGGCAGGCCCACCGCCTTGTACCGGCGGCGCCAGAAGTCGACGGCGTTCAGCTTGCGGTCGCGGTACTGGTAGACCAGCACGAACCCGGTCAGCGCGAAGAACGCGTTGCGGGTGTAATGGAACATCGTCTGGATCGCGTTCGACGCGACGCTGAACGGGAACGTGGTGCCCGAGACGCAGTGGTCGAAGATCACGCCGGCGAAGGTGACGATGCGGACGACGTCCAGCTCGTAGAGGTGGCCGCCCTGTTTCTTCGGCTTGGGGGCGCCGCGTCCGCGGGCTCGGCCGTCGGCTCGGCGCCGCGTTCGCTCATCGTCTGGTCCACCACTGATTAAACAATCCTCAATACACCACAGCAATACCTGGTCACAGGCCCTTTGTACGGTAGCCGTTGGCACAGCGAGGCTCCAACTCAGACGCGCACCTCCCAGGAGACTGCCAGGTGGCGCCCGGCTCAGTTGGCGGTCCAGCCGCCGTCCATCGTGTACGAGGCGCCGGTGACCATCGCCGCGCCCGGGGCGCACAGCCACGAGACGAGGCCCGCCACCTCGTCGGGCTCGATCAGCCGCTTGATCGCGGGCCGGGCCAGGAACACTTCCTCGGTCACCTGCTGCTCGGTGATGCCGTGCGCGGCGGCCTGCTCGGCGATCTGTTTCGCGACGAGCGCCGTGCGCACGTACCCGGGATTGACGCAGTTGCTGGTGACGCCGTGCTCGCCGCCCTCCAGCGCCGTGACCTTCGACAGTCCTTCCACGCCGTGTTTCGCCGCGACGTACGCGGCCTTGTACTTCGATGCGCGCAGCCCGTGCACCGACGAGACGTGGACGATCCGGCCGAAGCCCCGCTCGTACATGCCCGGCAGCACCGCGCGGGTCAGCAGGAACGGCGCCTCCAGCATCAGGGCGACGATGCGGTGGAACCACTGCGGCTCGAAGTCCTCGATCGGCGCGACGTGCTGGACCCCGGCATTGCTGACCAGGACGTCGGCGTCCAGGCGCAGGTCCGCGAGCCCGACGGTGTCGGTCAGGTCCAGTTCCAGGGCGCTCCCGCCGATCTCCCGGGCCACCTCGGCGGCCGCCGCACCGTCGCGATCGACGACGGTGACCGAGGCACCGTCGGCGGCGAGCCGGCGCGCGACGGCCGCCCCGATCCCCGCGGCCCCGCCGGTGACGACCGCCTTCACGCGCGGGTCCCGGCGGACTGCTGCGCCTGCAGCGCGGCCCGGTCCTCCGCGTCGATCGTGGCCAGGTCGATGCCCTTGGTCTCGCGGACGAAGAAGACGGCGAGGAAGGTGATGCCGCACGCGAGCGCGAGGTAGACCGCCACCGGCACCGACGAGCCGAAGTCCTTGAGCAGCTTGGTGGCGATGATCGGGGCCAGCGAACCGGCGACGACCGAGGTGACCTGCGCGGCGACCGAGACGCCCGAGTAGCGCATGCGGGTCGGGAAGGACTCCGCCATGATCGCCGGCTGCGGCGCGTACATCAGCGCGTGGAAGACCAGGCCGATCGTCACGGCGGCGACGACCACCGCGCCGTGTCCCGTGTCGAACATCGGGAAGGCGAAGAAGCCCCACGTCGCGGCGAGCGCGGCACCGGCCCAGTAGACGGGGCGGCGGCCGACCCGGTCGGTGAGCGCGCCCGCGACGGGCATGACCGCGAAGTGCACCGCGTGCGCGATGAGCAGCCACATCAGGATGTCGGAGGTGTCCATCTTCACGACGGTCTTGAGGTACGTGATCGAGAAGGTGACCACGAGGTAGTAGAAGATGTTCTCGCCGAAGCGCAGGCCCATGGCCGAGAGCACGCCGCGGGGGTAGCGCTTGACGACCTCGATGACGCCGTACGAGACGGCCTTCTCCCGCTCGATCTCCTGCTGGGCCTCCTTGAACAGCGGCGACTCGTCGACCTGGGTGCGGATGTAGTAGCCCACCAGCACGATCACGGCGGACAGCCAGAACGCCACGCGCCAGCCCCATGCGAGGAAGTCGGCCTCGGACAGCGCGTTGGTCAGGATCAGCAGCACGACGGTGGCCGCCAGGTTGCCGCCCGGCACGCCGGCCTGCGGCCACGACGCCCAGAAGCCGCGCCGGGCGTTCGGGCTGTGCTCGGCGACGAGCAGCACGGCGCCGCCCCATTCGCCGCCCACCGCGAAGCCCTGGATGAAGCGCAGCACCACGAGCAGGAAGGGCGCCCAGTAGCCGATCTGGTCGAAGGTGGGCAGGCAGCCCATGAGGAAGGTGGCGACGCCGACCATGAGGATCGAGACCTGCAGGAGCTTCTTGCGGCCGAGCTTGTCGCCCAGGTGACCGAAGACGATGCCGCCGACCGGGCGGGCCGCGAAGCCCACCGCATAGGTCACGAACGCCGCGATGATCGCGTCGTACTCGCTGGTGCCCGCCTTGAAGAAGATCTTGTTGAACACCACCGTGGCGGCGATGCCGTAGAGGAAGAACTCGTACCACTCGACGACGGTCCCGGCCATCGAGGCGGCGACGATCTTCCGGAGCCCGCGCGGCTGCTGCAGGTCGGTCTGCGTCATATCCACTCCTTGTGTGACGGATCACGGCGACGACTGGATGTGACGCACGCCATGTTCGACGAAGTATGTATGGATAAAATCGCAGACACAATGACCACCACCGCCGATCCGATCTGCGTTCATGCACACCGTCCCTGACCCCAGCGCGGACGGCCTCCTCACGTTGCTCGCGGTCGCCCGCACCGGCCGCTACACCGCGGCGGCCGACCTCCTGGGGATCAACCACACCACCGCGTCCCGGCGCGTGGCCGCGCTGGAGCACGCGCTCGGCGGGGCGCTCCTGGCCCGCGCCGCCGGCGGGTGGGAGCTCACCGACCTCGGACGCACCGCCGTCCGCGCGGCCGAGCGGATCGAGGCGACCCTGCAGGACCTGCACGCCGACACCGACGACGACCTGCACGGGACCGTCCGCATCGCCGCGACCGACGGCTTCAGCGCGCGCGTCGTGGCGCCCGCGGTCGCGCGGCTGGGGCGGACGCATCCGCGGCTGTCGGTGGACCTGCTCACCGTGACCAGGCGCGCACCGTCGACCCGGTCCGGGTGGACATCGAGGTGGTGGTGGGCCGCCCCACCACCTACCGGGTCGAGCCCGCGCCGCTCGCCCCGTACCGGCTCGGCCTGTACGGATCGCGGGAGTTCCTGGCGGCCGAGGGGACGCCACGCCGCCGCGCCGATCTGACCGGGCGGCCGCTCATCTACTTCATCGACGCGATGCTCACCGTCGACGACCTGGACCAGGCGCGGCTCCTGGTGCCCGAGATGACCGACCGGCTCAGCTCGACCAACGTGCTCGTGCACGTGGAGGCCACGGCGGCCGGCGCCGGCCTCGGACTACTCCCCTGCTTCCTGGCCGACACCCACCCGGACCTGGTCCGCGTGCTGCCCGACGACGTGTCGGCGCAGCTGGAGTACTGGATGGTGGTGCGGCCCGAGGCCGCGGGCCGGCGCGAGACGGCGGCCGTCGCGGCCGCCCTCCGGGAGCAGGTCGACGGTATGCGCGCCGTCCTGCTCGGAATCCACTGAGCGCTACAGCAGCTCGTCGACGCGGATGTGACCGTCCTGCAGCAGTCGCGCGGCGAGCGCCGTCTTCGTGGCGGCGCCGCGTCCGGCGGCCGAGTACTTCGAGCGCACGCGCGCCACGTGTTCGGCCACCGTGCACTCCGCGATGAACAGGGCACGTGCCGCCGCGGCCTTGCTGTCGGTGCGGAACCAGGCCCGGAGCACCTCGACCTCCCGGTCGGTCAGCCCCACCTCGTCGCACGGATCGCCCGCGCCCCTCGTGATCACCGCTGCGGCCATCTCCCCACCTCCGATTCGTCCGAATCGACCGTAACCGGGGCTGGCGCGCCGCGAAAGCGGGTCCGTCCCGCCGGGGAAATCCCCCTCACCCATGCCCAGCACAACGAATCAGTGCATCGGGCATTACCTTTCGATGATTCGGACACGGTCGCCACCGCGGCGTATGTTCATCGCATGACCGGAACCGAAGCGGTCGTCGAGCCTCCGGCGAACCGCGCGTCGCACACCGTCGGCATCGTCGAGGACCACGCGCTGATCGTGCTCGGATTCGAGGCCAGCCTCGCATCCGCCGACGGCCTCGAATTCGTGGGCCACGCGGCCGGGGTGGACGAGCTGCTGGCCCGCGCCGTCCCCGACGTGGTGGTGCTGGACCTGCTGCTCGCCGACGGCACCGCGCCCGAGGCCAACATCGAGAAGCTGCACGCCGCGGGCGCCCGCGTGCTGGTGTACACCGGCAGCTTCGACACCGACCCGTACCTGGCGCGCCAGGCCGCCCGGGCGGGCGTGTGGGGCATCGTCCCGAAGACGGTGAGCCGCGCCGAGCTCGTCCAGGCGGTGCGGGACACCGCGGCCGGTCGTCCCGTGGTGACCACCGAATGGGCGGCGGCGATCGACGGCGACCCCGACTTCGCCGCGGTGGGGCTGAGCCCGCAACAACGGGAGGTGCTGGCGTTGTACGCGTCGGGCGAGACCACCACCCGCGTCGCGGAGCTGACCGCCCTCTCGCCGAAGACGGTGGAGAGCTACATCGACCGGATCCGCGGCAAGTACGCGCTGCAGGCCGGCCCGCCGGCACCAAACTGGACATGTACCAGCGCGCCGTGGAGGACGGCTTCCTGCCGATGCCCCGGCCGGTCGGCCCGGCGTCGGCCGACGGCGCCCCACGCAGGCGGCTGTGGCAGCGCTGACCAGCGCCGACGAGCGCCTGACGCGGGTCTTCGCGCGATTCATCGCCGCGGGCTACCTGTTCGACCTCACGACCACGTTCGGGTCGGTCGTGGACGCGTGGCGCGTCGCCCCGTGGCTCACCGCGGTCACGACGACGGCCGTGTTCGGCGGCGGCGCCGCGCTGCTGCCTTCGAGCTTCGCCCGCGACTACCGGCGCGCGATCGGCCGGACCGCCGTCGTCGCCGCCGCCGTGTTCCTGCTCTCCACGTGCGCCTGGATCCTCGCCGACGCGCTGGATCCGATCCAGCTCGCGGGCGACCACTTCCTGTACTTCATCCCCGCCCTCGCCGCCATGGCGGTCGCGATGCCCGCGCGCCCCGCGGTCGCAGCGGTCTACGGCGTGACGGTGGTCGGCGCCGCCGTGGTGCTCAACCGCCGGGTCGGCGCCGGTCACGACCCGTTGCTCCCGTCGCTGCTCTTCGCGCTCGCGTTCTCGGCGGTGTTCCTCACGGCGTCGATGGTCGCGTGGCGGGTGGGACGCCGCCTGGACGCCGCCCACGAGGAGGCGCTCGAGGCCACGGCGGCGGAGGCCGCCGCGCAGGCCCGGGGCCACGAGCAGCAGAGGTTCGCCGCGCTCGTGCACGACGACGTGATCGCGACCCTGCTCGCCGCCACGCGGGTGGACGCACCGTCGGCCGTGGCCCGGCACGCGGGCACCGTGCTGGCCACCCTGGACCGCTACGGCGAGCACGACGACCTCGAGTCGGTCCCCGCCGCGGAGGCGGCTGCCGTGGTCGCGGCCACGGTGACGCGCCTGGCGCCCCACGGCGCGTGGGTGGCCGACGTCCCCGACGACGCGGAGACGGTGCCGTCCGGCGTGCTGACCGCCGTGACGGCCGCCGTCGGCGAATCGCTGCGCAACGTGGTCCGGCACGCCGGTCCCGGCGCACGTGTGCAGGTCCGGGCCGGTTTCGCCGCGGACGGGGTGACGGTGCGGGTCAGCGACGACGGCGTGGGCTTCGACCCGGGCGCCGTCGCGCCCGACCGGCTGGGCGTCGCGGGCAGCATCGTCGGCCGGATGCGGGCCGTACCGGGCGGCACCGCCGTCGTCGAATCCGCCCCGGGCGCGGGGACGACGGTGACCGTCGGGTGGCGCCGGTGAGCCCCGCCGGCGGGACGGACGCGCACGACGTCCGCGACATCATCGGGATGCGGAACCAGTCCGCCGTAGTGCTCGCGGTCGCCTACGCGGCCACCTTCGCCGTGCTGGCCTGGTACGCCCGGATCGACGTGCGGCCCGGCTGGCCGCAGGCAGCCGGCGTGCTCGCGATCCTCGCCGGCGCGCTCGCGCTGATCCGTGCGCCCGGCGACCCGCTGCCGTGGCGATGGACCGCACTGGTGGCCGCGGCCGGCCCCGGCGCGGCGCTGACCGTGTTCCCGTTCCTGCCGGCCGATCCGGCGCTGGCCCTGTCGACCTGGCCGATCGGCGCGGGTGCCGGCCTCACGTCGTACCTCGCCGTGCGCGGCCGGACCGCGACCACATGGCTGTCCGTCGCGATGACCGCGGCCGTGGTGGTCGCGTGGGCGGTCGACCGCGGGCACGGCGCCCTCGACGGTGTGCTGCGCTGCCTGCCCAGCGCGACGGTCACCCTGACCGCGACGTTCTTCGCGCTCACGCTACGTCCGGTCGCGACCCAGACCTTCCGGATGCGGGCCCGGACCACGGAGCGCCGCGCCGCCGAGGCCGGCGCCGAGACCGCGCGCGAGATACGGCGCCGCCAGCGCGCGTTCCTCGACCGGGAGGCCCGCCCCATGCTGGAACGTCTCGCGACCGGGATGCCGCTGACGGCGCCCGAGCAGCTCGAATGCCGGATGGTCGAGGCCCGGCTGCGCGACTCGGTGCGTGCGCCGGGGCTGCTCTCACCGCGGGTCGCGATCGCCGCCGAGCAGGCCCGGCGGCGCGGCGTCGAGGTTGTGTTGCTCGACGACGGTGGCCTGCGCGATCTCGCGCCCGCAGCGGCCGAAGCAGTGCGCGACCGGATCGCCGACGCGGTCGAGTCCGCCCGGGCCGGATCCGTCACGGCGCGCGCCGTTCCGCCCGGGCGCGCGCTCGCGGCGACGGTGCTGCTGCGCTCGCCCGACGGTGCCACCGAACGGATCGAGGTGCCGGTACCCGCGGCCTGACGACGGAGTGGGGAGGGCGCTCGCGACACTACGCCGTCGCCGATTCGCGGTAGACTGTCCGCTTGACCATGAGCGCATCGACTTCCAGCAGCGGGCCCTCGTTCACCCCGAGGACCTGACCTCGTTCTTCGGGGCCCCCACGGTGCGTCGCGCGGGTGAATACGTGGGCACCGGCCTCGTCGGCGATCTGGAGTGGGACGACGAGACGCACGTCGTCACCGGCGTCGTCGCCGGAACCCACGAGTACGACACCCGCGTGTGGCTCACTCCGAGCACGCACGGCTGGCGTCCTGTCCGCAGCCTGTGCACCTGCCCGGTACAGCTCAAATGCAAACACGGGGTCGCCCTGCTGTTGGAGCTGACCGCTGAGGACGTCGAGGACGGCCTCGTCGAACAGCCCGATCCGTGGGAGCGGCAACTCGAGGCGCTGCTCCCCGAGTCGCCGCGGACCGGCGCCGCCGTGTTGCCCGTCGCCCTGCAGTTCGACGTGGACGAGCGGGGCGTGCTGTCGGGTCAGCGGCTGCAGGTGCGGCTCGCGACGCCCGGGATGCGCGACGGGTCATGGGTGGCCGGCGACGTCCGCTGGCGCACCATCGCGACCGCGCCGCGGGTCTCGCCCGCGCAGCGGGACGTGCTGGCCCCGCTCGCACAGATCATCACCTGGGCCCCCTACGGGGCGAGCACGGACTCGTGGGCCGACCTCGGCACCGTCGACAATCCCCTGCTGTGGCATCAGCTCCGCGCTATCCGCGATGCGGGCGTGCCTCTGCTCACCAAGCGCGCCCGGGGCACCGTCGTGCTCGGTCCGACCACGCGGATCGGCCTGGTCGCGCGCCCCACGGACGGGGCGTCGAGCTCGACCGCGAGGTCGACTTCGGCGACGGTCCGCGGCCGTTCACCGGCGGGCTGCTGGGCGCGCAGCGAGCGCTCGGCGTGTTCCAGCTCGACGGTGACGTACTCCACCTCGCGCCGCTCGACCCGCCGATGTCCGCTGCGCACACCGCCGCACTGCGCCGCTTCACCCCGGTGCAGGTGCCCGCCGACGCCGTGCCCCAGCTGCGCGAGAAGTATCTGCCCTATCTCGCGGCCGTCGCGCCGGTGCGCGATCCGGAGCAGTTGGTCGGCGAGGTCGAGGTGCTCGGCCCTGAGCTGCTGTGCACCGCCAGGTACTACCCGGAGGCCGGCGAGCTCGAGGTCGACTGGAAGTGGCGGTACACCGTGAGCGGCGAGGCCCGCGACTACGCACTGGGCCGCGAGCCGGCCGGTCTCGCCGATTCCGTGGGCCAGCAGCGCATCACCCGCGCGATGGCCGGCGCGTTGCGCGAAGCCGCTGTGAGCGTGGATCATTCGCAGGGCTTCTACCGCGGCACCGAGGCCGCGGTGTGGTTGGCGGAGGTCGCGCCGGTGCTGCGATCGGTGCCGGGCGTGCTGGTGGAGGTGACCGACGACCCCGGGTTCCGCTGGGCCGATTCCGCGGCGTCGGTGTCGGTGCGCGTGCGGTCGGACTCCGACGGGCCGTCGACCGACTGGTTCGACCTCGAGGTGGCCGTCGAGGTGGACGGCGAGGAGGTGCCGTTCCGCGACGTGTTCACGGCCGTTGCCGCGGGCCACGACACGCTGGTGACGCCCGGCGGGGTGCTCGCCCGGATCGACGGCGAGCGGTTCGACCGCCTGCGTGAGCTGATCGGCGAGGCGCGGGACCTGCCCGCGCGCGGCGGGCGACGCCCGGCACGGAACGGGGCCGGTGGCCCCGGCACGGACGCCGCCGGGCGGGACGGCCTTCGGATCAGCCGGTTCCAGGCGGGCCTCGTCGACGATCTCACGGAGCTGGCCGACGGTGTCGACCTCGACGGTGACTGGTCCCGCCGGGTGGGCGCCCTGACGGCGGGCGACCTGGCGCGGCAGGAGGCACCGTCGACCTTGAACGCCGAGCTCCGCCCGTACCAGCGGGACGGGCTCGACTGGCTGGCGTTCCTGTACGACAACGACTTCGGCGGCATCCTGGCCGACGACATGGGCCTGGGCAAGACTCTCCAGACGCTGGCGCTGATCTGCCGCGCCCACGAGCGGGCCGAGGAGACACCGGGCCCGTTCCTGGTGGTGGCGCCGACATCGGTGGTGGGCAACTGGGCGGCGGAGTGCCGGCGGTTCGCGCCGCACCTGTCGGTCGCGGCCGTGACCGAGACGTCGCGGAAGGCCGGCGCTTCGATCGCGTCGGTGGTGGCCGGCGCGGACGTGGTGCTGACCTCGTACACGCTGCTGCGACTGGACGCCGAGGAGTACGCCGGGGTGCGCTGGGCCGGCGTGATCCTGGACGAGGCGCAATTCGTGAAGAACCCGCGGTCGAAGGCGTTCGGTGCGGTGACGCAGCTGGACCGGCCGTTCACGTTGGCCGTCACCGGCACGCCGATGGAGAACCACCTCGAGGAGCTGTGGGCGCTGACCGCGCTGACGGTGCCGGGGCTGTTCCCGGGGCGGTCGTGGTTCGCGGAGGAGTACCGGCGCCCCATCGAGCGCGGCGGCGACGACGACCGCCTGGCCCGGCTACGCCGACGCGTGCGCCCGTTCATGCTGCGCCGCACGAAGGACCTCGTGGCGAAGGACCTGCCGGAGAAGACGGAATCCGTGGTGCAGGTGGAACTCTCGGACGAGCACCGGCACACCTACGATCGGATCCTGGCCGACCAGCGGGCGAAGCTGCTGGGCCTGCTGGACGACTTCGAGGGGAACCGGTTCGAGATCCTGCGGTCGCTGACGATGCTGCGGCGGCTCGCGCTGGACCCGTCGCTGGTGGACGAGGACCTGGCGGTCGAGGACGTCGCGAAGCTCGACTTCCTGGTGGACAAGCTCGACGAGCTGCTCGAGGAGAAGCACGCCGTGCTGGTGTTCAGCCAGTTCACCGGGTTCCTGCGCAAGGCCGCGGAACGACTCGACGAGGAGGGCGTGCGGTACGCGTACCTCGACGGATCGACCACCGATCGGCCCGCGGCGATCGAGAAGTTCACCTCCGGCGAGGTGCAGGTGTTCCTGATCTCGTTGAAGGCCGGCGGATTCGGGCTGAACCTGGTGCAGGCCGACTACTGCTTCCTGCTGGACCCGTGGTGGAACCCGGCGGCTGAGGCGCAGGCCATCGACCGCGCGCACCGGATCGGCCAGACGCGCAGCGTGATGGTCTACCGGCTCGTCTCCGCCGACACCATCGAGGACAAGGTGATGGCTTTGAAGGAGCGCAAGGCGGCGCTGTTCGAATCCGTGGTCGGCGGCGAGGGCGGCTTCGACGCCCGGCTCGCCGCCTCCGACATCCGGGCGTTGTTCGAGGACTGAGGGTTTCGGCGGCGGCAGGGTTGCGTCGGCTGGGGCCGGGTTGCGTCGGCCGGGGCCGGGGCGATGATCGCTCCGCACAGCCATGCAGGGGACGCATACCTGCGAATCTGCAGGTCAGAAGCGGTTTTCAGGCGACGCCCCATGCGGCCGACGCATACCTCACATCGCGCGGGGCGATCGCCGGCTGGAAGGATGCGGCTCGGGCGAGGCCAGGCGCGGTCGTCCCCCGCTCCGCGCCGATAGGCGCACCCAGCGTTCAGTCCCCCGCCAGACGCCGCGCCGGCGTGTGCTTCCAGCGGGGGCTCGGTCGTCCCCCACGCGGCGTTCACTCCCCCACCCGACGCCCATTCCCATCGGACGCCGGCTCCGCAGGACCACTCACGTGCGCGCGGGAGCACTCGGCGGGCGAGGACGGCGCCGTCAGAGACTCAGGCGGCGGTGAGGGCCTCGAGGGCGTGACCGTCGGGCGAGCGGAAGTACACGCCGCGGCCACCGAAGCGGTGGTTGATCTCGCCGGCACCGGAACCGTCGGGATGCGCCCAGAAACCCAGACCGCGCTCGGTGATCCGCGCGAAGATCTCGTCGAACTCCTGCTCGGAGACGAGGAAGGCGTAGTGCTGCGGATGGATCGGCCCGGGCACCGTCATGACGTCGAGGACGACGTCGTTGGCGAGACGGACCTGCTGGAAGTGGCCGCCGCCGATGTCCACCGGATCCTCGAGACCGAGCAGTTCGGTGAGGAACCGCGCGGTCTCGAGGTTGTCGGACGCGGCGACGATGGTGTGGTTCAGCTCGATACTCATTCTTCGACGCTAAGACCTCAACCGGCCTTCATGTCAATGGCTAACGGGCGGGATCGGTCGCCTCCGCGACCCAGCCGGACGAGCTGCGGCCGTTCCAGTTCGCGAGGCGTTCGGTGGGGCCGGCCCCGTCGCGCGGTTCGACGACGGGGCCGAACGGCACGTCGTCCATCCCCCGGATCTCGGCCGGCAGCGCGACCTTCGCGACGGCGAGGGCACGCTCGGCGAGGGCACCGTCGGGCGCCTCGAACGGTTGGCCCGTGGCGACGGCGAGGTCCCACCCGTGCACGAGCGTCTCGCTGACGTACATGCCGAGGGCCGCGAAGCCGGGGACGACGCCCCACGGCACGGTGACCTCGCGCTCGAGCGGCGCGACGTCCCACGCGGCGAGGGCGCGTTCGCGGGTGGCGCCGTAGGTGGCGGCGTCGTGCGCGTCGGCGAGGAAGGGCTGTCCCTCGACGGTGGCCGACTCGGCGAGCGCGACGGCCCGCAGGCCGACGGCGTTGACGTGCTGGGCGAGCGCCCGGACGTCGAATTCGTCGCAGGGCGTGGGGAGGGCGAGCTGCTCCTCGGTGATGTTCGCGAGCAGGGACTGCATCCAGGCGGAAACGGCGGCGTAGGCGGGGCGGGGATCTGTGGCTGTGGTGTTCATGGGATCGATTCAACCGGCCTAATACGACACCTTCTGTCATGTTCTTCGACGGTGCGCGAAGTGATCATCCGGTCCGCTTTCGGCGTCCTCGCCTTCCCCGGATCGCCGCGCTGTCTAGGCTGGGCACACTTGCACCACGCATCGGTTCGGGGAAGGGAGGCGATCGTGGCCGATCTGAGTCCGGGCTCCGTCTTCGCGGGATTCGTGATCGAACGAGTGCTGGGGACCGGCGGGATGGGGTCCGTGTACGTCGCCGAGCACCCGCGCGTCCCCCGCAAGGTCGCGCTCAAGCTGCTGCACCAGTCGCTCACCCACGACGCGACGACCAAGCGGATGTTCGAGCGCGAGGCCGACCACGCCGCACGTCTCGATCACGCGAACATCGTCTCCGTCCTCGACCGCGGGAACGAGGACGGTCAGCTGTGGATCGCGATGCAGTACGTCCCCGGGATCGACGCCGCGACCGCGATCCGGCAGGGACGGATCGGCGTGCCGCACGCCGTTCACATCGTCGCCGAGATCGCGCGGGCACTCGACTACGCCCACCAGAACGGCGTGCTGCACCGCGACGTGAAGCCCGCGAACATCCTGCTGGAGGAGACGCCGTCGGGCGGGTTCGGCCGCGTACTGCTGGCGGACTTCGGCATCGCCAAAGCGCTGACCGAATCCGTGAACCAGACCCGCACCGGGAAACTCGTCGCGAGCCTGCAGTTCGCGGCGCCGGAACAGTTCGAGGACCGCACGCTGGACCGGCACGCCGACGTCTACTCCCTCGGCGGAACGCTCTTCAACCTGGTCACCGGGACCGCACCGTACCCGGGCACCTCCCTGCCGCAGCTCCTGCGCTCGCACCTGCACGACCCCGTGCCGGTGCCCAGCGAGCGCAAGCCCGGCCTGCCGACGGGCCTCGACGCCGTCGTCGGCCGCGCGATGGCCAAGGACCCGATGGATCGGTTCCACAGCTGCACCGACCTCGCCCGCGCCGCGGGAGCGGCGATCGCACCGTCACCGCGGACCGTCGTGGACCCCGACGCCGGGCGGTTCGTCACGTCGGAACCCGCAGCGGCGCCTGCGCCGGCTCCAGCGCCTGCGCCTGTTCCGGGTCCGGCGCCGGCCGCAACCACGGCACCGGAGGCTCCGACGGCGCCGTCCGAGACGGTCGCCGCGACACCTGCGGCCGGGTCGGCCCAACTGCCCCAGGCCGCGCCGACGGTGGCCGGACCGTCCGGCGGTGCCGGCTCGTCGGGGCGTACCCGGTGGTGGATCGCCGGCGCGGGCGCCACCGCGCTCGCGGCGATCGTCGCGATCGTTCTCGTCGTAGTGCTACGGGGCGGAGCGGGGGCGACGGAGGAGGCTCCCGCGGCGGCGGCACCGTCGACCACGATGGTGGGTGCCGACGGCGTCACGTACACGATCGACGGTGATCTTCTGCAGAAGTTCCAGGGCCTCGGCGAGGCGCAGCGCGCCGACCTCGGCCCCCACTGGGGGCGGAGAAGACCAACCCGGACGGCCACTACCAATGGTTCGTGGGCGGCGTCATCATCACGAAGACCGGCGGAGCCCCGTACGTCGTGTGGGGCGAGATCCGCAAGAAGTGGAACGAGCTCGGCGGCAGCCAGGGCGCGCTCGGGTACCCCACCAGCGATGAGGTCGACCTGGGCACGGCCAAGGTCAGCACCTTCGAACGCGGGACGATCACCTTCGAGGGCGGCCGAACCAGGGTGGTCATGAAGTAGTCCGGGCTCCAACAGCGTTCCCGATCTGCCAGTCTGAGAGACATGCGCGCCGACCGCCTCCTGTCCGTCCTCATGCTGCTGCGCCACCGCGGCACGATGACCGCAGCGCAGCTCGCCGCGGAGCTCGAGGTCTCCACGCGCACCGTGCTGCGCGACGTCGAGGCGCTCTCCACGGCGGGCGTCCCCGTCTACACCGACCGGGACGCGGCGGCGGAATCCGGCTGCTGCCCGGCTATCGCACCGACCTCACAGGACTCACGCTCGACGAGGCGAAAGCCCTTCTCGCAGGGGCACCGTCGCCCGCGTTCGCGGCGGCGATGCGGAAGGTGACGGCGGCGCTGCCGGAGGCGCACCGTCGGGAGGCTGCGGCCGCCGCGCAACGGATCCACGTGCGGGAGGACGGATTCGCCCGCCCGGCCGCGCCAGAGCCGTTCCTCGGCGAGCTGCAGCACGCGGTGATCGAGGGAGTGCGGCTGCGCGCGGTCTACGCCGCGCGCGGAAAGGCCCCCGCCGAACGGATTCTCGACCCCGTCGGGCTCGTCCACGCGGGCCAGTCCTGGTACCTGATGGCGCTGCGCGACGGCGAGCGGCGCACCTACCGCACGTCGCGCTTCCAGTCGGTGGCACTGTTGCCCGAGGCCGCGCAACGCCCCGACGAGGTGGATCTCGCTGCGGAGTTCGAGCAGTCCCGGGCCTCGTTCCGGTCGGGGAATCCGGCAGTCACCGTGACGGTGCGCGCGGACGAGTACGGCTGGGAGCGGTTGGGCACGTTCGGGACTCCCCTGGCGGAACCCGGGCCCGACGGTGCCGGCACCCTCGCGTTCCGGGACTTCGGGCAGGCCGTCTGGACACTCTGGGCTGCGCTGCCGAACATCACCGTGCTCGGCCCGCCCGAGGTGGTCGCGGTGTTGCGCGACAAGCTCGCCACGGCGCAGAACGCCCTGGGGGCAGTGGATCCCACGTCAGGGTAGCGTGACGCGGACGACCGTGCCCTTCGGCCCGGACGAGGCGACGGCGCGGCCGGTTCGGTCACCGTCGGGAAAATGGAGCGTGAGATCGGCCCCCTCGCCGAGGAAGTTGCGCCACCACTGCTTCTGCTCGGGCATGGCGACACCGATGATCACTTCGTCGCCACGGCGCTGGTACGCGACCGGGAGCGAGAACCGCTTTCCGGACTTGCGGCCGCTGTAGCTGATCGTGACCATCGACTTGCCGAGGAGCGGGCCGACGACCGGCACCGAGAGCAGGGGCGTGAACGCGGCGTTGAAGACCTTGGCCGAGCGCTGGAACAGGTTCATACGTCCACGGTAGACCTGCGGGCATACTGGTGCGATGAAGCTGATCCTCAACATCATCTGGCTGGTGCTCTGCGGATTCTGGATGGCGATCGGATACGTGGCCGCGGGGATCCTGTGCTGCATCCTGATCGTGACGATCCCGTTCGGGCTGGCATCGTTCCGGATCGCGGGCTACGCACTGTGGCCGTTCGGCCGCAAGGTGGTGGACCGGCCCGACGCCGGTGCCGCGTCGCTGCTGGGGAACATCATCTGGATCTTGGTCGCCGGGGTCTGGCTGGCGATCGGGCACATTACGACGGGGATCGCACTGTGCCTGACCATCATCGGGATCCCGCTGGGGATCGCGAACTTCAAGATGATCCGGGTGTCGCTGCTGCCGCTCGGCGCGGAGATCGTGCCGACTCCGTAGCTCCCGGCGCAGCACGGGCGCGGTCAGCGGCCGAGGATCGCGCGGCGCAGGTCGGGCCGACGGAGGAGCATCGCCAGCCAGATCAGCACGCCGACGTAGACGCCCGAGAGCACGAAGCCGGCGATCGGCTGCTCGGCGCGGAGATTGATCGCGACGGCGCCCCCGAGGTAGCCGGTGAGGTAGATCGCGCCGATCACCGCCGTGCGCGGGATCGTCCACAGCACGACGCCGACGAGCAGCACGATCCCGATGACCAGGATGTGCTTGTCCTGGAAGCCGAGCTGCAGCGTGCCGTCGATGACCGCCTGCGGCTTGGTCACCTTGCCCACGACGTCGAAGACCAGGAACGCCCAGACCAGCACGGTGATCACCATGCCCGCGATCCAGGACTTCGAGCGCCCCCGCGCCTGCGTGGCGTGTGCGGCAGATGCGGCGTTGGCGGGCACAGCGGTCATAGCGGACTCCTCGAGTCAGTGTTCACGGTGTGAACATCGGCGAATGTTCACACCGTACACACTCGATTCGTCCCGTCAACAGGGAGGTGGTTCGCAGCGGTTTCGGCGGACGAATCGCAGGTCGACAGCGCCGAAACCGCTGACAATCGGACGATCAGGCGCCGTGACGGCGATTGCGCAGCCGGATCCCGCTCCACCCCAGTGACGACGTCACGACGCGGTCCCACCACGGTTCGAGCGACGGCACCACCCGCAGCTCGATCCGGGCGGCGTCGTGCAGCGCCGCGAGAGCGCCCACGGGTTCCGGCGGTCCCAGCGGCACGACCTCCACCGTGGCGACCATCGCGTGCCCGTCGTCGCCGAACGGCGTGAACTGCTCCGCGTCGAACCGGTACGCGTAGACCTCGGCGGTGAGGAACGCCTCGAGCCAGCCGTACTCGATCATGTGCACGCGATCGGCCCCGGTGAGGAGGGCGGCGACATCGGCGTCGGACGACGCGTCGGTCCGCCAGGCCATCGCCCGCGGGCATTGCCGCGGGAACCAGTAGTCCGGGGCGTGGCGCTCGTCGACCGCCCACACCACCTCACGAAGTCGACGTTTCCCGCGCTCGAGACGCTCCGGTTTCGGCGACGAAGTCCTAGGTCAGCGCCGCGGAAACCGCTGGCAACCGGCACCGTCGAACCAATGAGAACGGCCCCCGGCCTGCCAGAAGCAGGGCGGGGGCCGTGATCAGCTACTCAGCTCACCGGTAACCGTCGGAGAAGCCGTAGTCGTCGAGCGGCACGGCGGCGCCGGACGGTGCGCCGAACGCACCCTCGGGGCCGTAGTACTGATCGTCGAAGCTCGGCACCGAGTACGCGGCCGCGCGGGCCTCCTCGGTCGGCTGCACCTGGATGTTCCGGTACTTGTTGATGCCCGTACCGGCCGGGATGAGCTTACCGATGATGACGTTCTCCTTGAGGCCCACCAGCTTGTCGGAGCGGGTGTTGATCGCGGCGTCCGTGAGCACGCGGGTGGTCTCCTGGAAGGAGGCCGCCGACAGCCACGAATCGGTCGCGAGCGAGGCCTTCGTGATGCCCATGAGCACCGGCCGGCCAGCCGCGGGCTCGCCGCCCTCGGCCACGACGCGACGGTTCTCCGCCTCGAACTCCGAGCGCTCGGTCAGCGAACCGGGCAGGAACTCCGTCGAACCCGAATCGATGATCGTGACGCGGCGCAGCATCTGGCGCACGATGGTCTCGATGTGCTTGTCGTGGATCGACACACCCTGCGACCGGTACACCTCCTCGACCTCGTTGACCAGGTGCACCTGCACCTGACGCGGCCCCATGACGCGGAGCACCTCGTGCGGGTCGGCAGCGCCCTCGAGGAGCTGCTGGCCCACCTGCACGTGGTCGCCGTCGGCCAGCAGGCGCTCGGAGCCGTCGTCGTGCTTGAACACGCGCAGGCGCTGGCGCTTGCTGATCTTGTCGTACACGACCTCTTCGCTGCCGTCGTCCGGCGTGATGGTGATCGTGTAGAACCGGTCGTCGTCCTCCAGGCGGATGCGGCCGGAGACCTCGGCGATCGGGGCCTTGCCCTTGGGGACACGGGCCTCGAACAGCTCGGTGACACGCGGCAGACCGCCGGTGATGTCGTCACCGACGCCACCCTGGTGGAAGGTACGCATGGTCAGCTGGGTGCCGGGCTCACCGATCGACTGGGCGGCGACGATGCCCACGGCCTCGCCGATGTCGACCAGCTTGCCGGTGGCCATCGAGCGGCCGTAGCACATCGCGCAGACACCGGTGCCGGTGGTGCAGGTGAGCACGGAGCGCACCTTCACCTGGTCGATGCCGGCGGCGAGCAGGGCCTCGATCTGCGGGTCGCCCAGGTCGTGGCCGCGCTCGACGACGACGGTGCCGTCCTTGGCGACCGCGTCCTCGGCGAGGGTGCGGGCGTACGCCGAGGTCTCGACGTGCGCGTCGCGGATGAGCGAACCGTCGGCCTGCAGCTCCGCCAGCGGCACGATGATGCCGCGGGTGGTGTTGCAGTCGGTCTCGCGGACGATGACGTCCTGCGACACGTCGACCAGACGACGGGTCAGGTAGCCCGAGTCGGCGGTGCGCAGGGCGGTGTCGGCCAGGCCCTTACGCGCGCCGTGGGTGTTGATGAAGTACTCCAGCACCGTCAGGCCCTCGCGGAACGAGGACTTGATCGGACGCGGGATGAACTCGCCCTTCGGGTTCGTCACCAGGCCCTTCATGCCCGCCAGGTTGCGCACCTGGGTCATGTTGCCGGTAGCACCCGACTTCGGGATCATCGTGATCGGGTTGTCCTCGGGGTAGAAGTCGTCGATCGCCTTACCGACTTCGTCCGTGGCCTGCTTCCAGATCTCCACCAGCGCGTCGCGACGCTCACCCGAGGTGAGCGCACCGCGGGCGTACTTGCGCTCAATACCGTCGGCGCGCTCCTCGTAGCGGTCGAGGATGTCCTTCTTGCTCGGCGGAACGAGCACGTCGGACATCGAGACCGTGACGCCCGAACGCGTGGCCCAGTAGAAGCCGGCGTCCTTGAGCTTGTCGACGGTCTGCGCGACCACGATCATCGGGTACCGCTCGGCCAGGTCGTTGATGATCACGGCCTGACGCTTCTTCGGCATCTGCTCGTCGATGAACGGGTAGTCCGCCGGCAGCAGCTCGTTGAACAGCACGCGGCCCAGGGTGGTCTCGGCCGTCCAGGCCTGACCGCGCGTCCAGGCGCCGTCGAACAGCTCGGCCTCGATCTCGGCCGGCGGACGCTGCTGCGTGAGCCGCACCTTGATCGGCGCCTGGATCGACAGGTCGCCCAGGTCGACGGCCATGATGGCCTCGGCCGGGGACGAGTACACGCCGGTCTCCGGCTGGTCCTCGGCCGCCGGAGCGTAGGCGCCGACGGCGTCCTTCTTCTCCGTGGTCAGATGGAACAGGCCGGTCACCATGTCCAGACGGGGCATGGCGAGCGGGCGGCCCGACGCCGGCGACAGGATGTTGTTCGAGGACAGCATCAGGATGCGGGCCTCGGCCTGCGCCTCCGCGGACAGCGGGAGGTGCACGGCCATCTGGTCACCGTCGAAGTCGGCGTTGAAGGCCTCACAGACGAGCGGGTGCAGCTGGATGGCCTTGCCCTCGACGAGCTGCGGCTCGAAGGCCTGGATGCCCAGGCGGTGCAGCGTGGGGGCACGGTTGAGCAGCACGGGGTGCTCGGCGATGACCTCTTCGAGGACGTCCCACACCTGCGGCCGCTGCCGCTCGACCATCCGCTTGGCCGACTTGATGTTCTGCGCGTGGTTGAGATCCACCAGGCGCTTCATCACGAACGGCTTGAACAGCTCGAGCGCCATCAGCTTCGGCAGGCCGCACTGGTGCAGCTTGAGCTGCGGACCCACGACGATGACCGAACGGCCCGAGTAGTCCACGCGCTTGCCGAGCAGGTTCTGGCGGAACCGGCCCTGCTTGCCCTTGAGCAGATCGGACAGCGACTTCAGCGGACGGTTGCCCGGCCCGGTGACCGGACGGCCGCGCCGGCCGTTGTCGAACAGCGCGTCGACGGACTCCTGCAGCATCCGCTTCTCGTTGTTGACGATGATCTCGGGCGCGCCGAGGTCGATCAGTCGCTTGAGGCGGTTGTTGCGGTTGATCACGCGACGGTACAGGTCGTTCAGGTCGGACGTGGCGAACCGGCCACCGTCGAGCTGGACCATCGGGCGCAGCTCCGGCGGGATCACCGGCACCGCGTCGAGGACCATGCCCAGCGGCGAGTTGCCCGACTGCTGGAACGCCGCGACGACCTTGAGTCGCTTCAGCGCCCGGAGCTTCTTCTGGCCCTTGCCACTACGGATGGTCTCGCGCAGCGACTCGGCCTCGGCGTCGATGTCGAAGTTCTCGATCAGCTTCTTGATCGCCTCGGCGCCCATGGCGCCCTTGAAGTACTCGCCGTAGCGGTCCTGCAGCTCACGGTAGAGCTTCTCGTCGACGATCATGTCCTTCGGAGCGAGCTTGACGAAGGTCGTCCAGATCTCGTCCAGCTCGTCGATGGCGCGCTGCGCGCGGTCGCGGATCTGCCGCATCTCCCGCTCGCCGCCGTCCTTCACCTTGCGGCGCTGGTCGGCCTTGGCGCCCTCGGCCTCGAGGACGGCGAGGTCGTCCTCGAGCTTCTTGGCGCGGTTCTCGAGATCGACGTCGCGCTGGTCCGCGAGGACCTTCTTCTCCGACTCGATCTCGGCCTCGAGCGTGGACTGCTCGTTGTGGCGCTGCTCCTCGTCGACCTCGGTGATCACGTAGGCCGCGAAGTAGATGATCTTCTCGAGATCCTTGGGCGCCAGGTCCAACAGGTAGCCAAGGCGCGACGGGACGCCCTTGAAATACCAGATGTGGGTGACGGGCGCGGCCAGCTCGATGTGGCCCATCCGCTCACGACGCACCTTGGCGCGAGTGACCTCGACGCCGCAGCGCTCACAGATGATGCCCTTGAAGCGGACGCGCTTGTACTTGCCGCAGTAGCACTCCCAGTCCCGGGTCGGGCCGAAGATCTTCTCGCAGAAGAGGCCGTCCTTCTCGGGCTTGAGCGTGCGGTAGTTGATGGTCTCGGGCTTCTTGACCTCGCCGTAGCTCCAGTTACGGATGTCATCGGCGGTCGCCAGACCGATCTTCAGTTCGTCGAAGAAGTTGACGTCGAGCACTTCTCTCCTAATTCGTTCGGTTGGCGTGGACTAGTTCGCGAGGTCTTCGGCGGAGGCGTTCTCGTTGCGCGAGAGGTTGATGCCGAGGTTGGCAGCAGCGCGCTCGAGATCCTCGTCGTCGCCGTCGGCCATCTCGATGGCGGCACCGTCGGACGACAGGACCTCCACGTTGAGGCAGAGCGACTGGAGCTCCTTGAGGAGCACCTTGAACGACTCGGGGATGCCGGGCTCGGGGATGTTCTCGCCCTTGACGATCGCCTCGTACACCTTCACGCGGCCGACCACGTCGTCCGACTTGATGGTGAGCAGTTCCTGCAGGGTGTAGGCGGCGCCGTAGGCCTGCATGGCCCAGCACTCCATCTCACCGAAGCGCTGACCACCGAACTGCGCCTTACCACCCAGCGGCTGCTGCGTGATCATCGAGTACGGACCGGTCGAGCGGGCGTGGATCTTCTCGTCGACCAGGTGGTGCAGCTTGAGGATGTACATGTAGCCGATGGCCACCGGGTACGGGAAGGGCTCGCCCGAGCGGCCGTCGAACAGCGTCGCCTTGCCGTCGGCCTGAACCATCACGTCGCCGTCGCGGTTCGGGAGCGTCGAGCCGAGCAGGCCGGCCAGCTCCTCGTCCCGCGCACCGTCGAAGACGGGGGTGGCTGTGTTGGTGTCCTTGGGCTGGGCGTACATCTCCTCGGGGAGCTGCGACGCCCAGTCCGGGATGTTCCCGTTCTCGTCGCGCACGTCCCAGCCGGTCTTGGCGACCCACCCGAGGTGGGTCTCCAGGATCTGGCCGATGTTCATACGACGCGGCACGCCGTGCGTGTTGAGGATGATGTCGACCGGGGTGCCGTCGGGCAGGAAGGGCATGTCCTCGGCGGGGAGGATCTTGCCGATGACGCCCTTGTTTCCGTGGCGGCCGGCCAGCTTGTCGCCGTCCTGGACCTTGCGCTTCTGGGCCACGTACACGCGGACCAGCTCGTTCACGCCGGGGGCCAGCTCGTCGTCGTCGTCGCGCGAGAAGACGCGGACGCCGATCACCTTGCCGGTCTCGCCGTGGGGCACCTTGAGCGACGTGTCGCGGACCTCGCGCGCCTTCTCACCGAAGATCGCGCGGAGCAGCCGCTCCTCCGGGGTCAGCTCGGTCTCGCCCTTCGGGGTGACCTTGCCGACCAGGATGTCGCCGTCGCGGACCTCGGCGCCGATGCGGATGATGCCGCGCTCGTCGAGATCGGCCAGCACCTCGTCGGAGACGTTCGGGATGTCCCGGGTGATCTCCTCGGCGCCCAGCTTGGTGTCGCGGGCATCGATCTCGTGCTCCTCGATGTGGATGGACGTCAGCACGTCCTCCTCCACCAGGCGCTGCGAGAGGATGATCGCGTCCTCGTAGTTGTGGCCCTCCCACGGCATGATCGCCACGAGCAGGTTCTTGCCGAGCGCCATCTCACCGTTGTCGGTGCAGGGGCCGTCGGCCAGGACCTGTCCGGCCTCGACCCGCTGGCCCGCGTTGACGATCGGGCGCTGGTTGGCGCAGGTGCCCTGGTTACTGCGCGCGAACTTGCGCAGCTTGTGGGTCTTACGCGTGCCCTCGTCGGCCATGATCGTGATGAAGTCGGCGGAGACCTCCTCGACGACACCCGGCTTCTCGGTGATGACCACGTCGCCGGCGTCGACCGCGGCGCGCAGCTCCATGCCGGTGCCGACCAGCGGCGACTCGGAACGGACCAGCGGCACGGCCTGGCGCTGCATGTTCGCGCCCATGAGGGCACGGTTGGCGTCGTCGTGCTCGAGGAACGGGATCATGGCCGTCGCGACCGACACCATCTGGCGCGGCGAGATGTCCATGTACTCCACAGCGGAGACGGGGACGAACTCCACCTCGGAGCCGCGCTTACGCACGAGCACCTTGTCGTCCGACAGGCGACCGTTCGCATCGGTCGCGGCGTTGGCCTGCGCGATGTAGTAACGGTCCTCCTCGTCGGCCGTCATGTAGACGACCTCGTCGGTGGTCTGCCCGTCGACGACCTTGCGGTACGGCGTCTCGATGAAGCCGAACGGATTGACCCGCGCGTACACCGACAGCGAGCCGATCAGGCCGATGTTCGGGCCCTCAGGGGTCTCGATCGGGCACATGCGGCCGTAGTGCGACGGGTGGACGTCGCGGACCTCGAGGCCCGCGCGCTCACGCGACAGACCACCGGGGCCGAGGGCCGACAGGCGGCGCTTGTGGGTCAGGCCCGACAGCGGGTTGTTCTGGTCCATGAACTGCGACAGCTGCGAGGTGCCGAAGAACTCCTTGATCGCCGCCGAGACCGGGCGGATGTTGATCAGGGTCTGCGGGGTGATCGCCTCGACGTCCTGCGTGGTCATGCGCTCGCGGACGACGCGCTCCATGCGGGACAGGCCCACGCGCAGCTGGTTCTGGATCAGCTCGCCGACGGTGCGCAGGCGCCGGTTGCCGAAGTGGTCGATGTCGTCGACCTCGACGGGGACCTCGTCGCCGTCCGGCACGGTCATGTAGGTGAGCTGCTCCGACGGTGCCTCGTGCAGGCGCACGAGGTACTCGATCGTCGCGACGATGTCCTCCTCGGTGAGCACCAGCGGCTGCGTGCCGTCGGAGTTCGCCGGGAGACCGAGCTTCTTGTTCAGCTTGTACCGGCCGACGCGGGCCAGGTCGTAGCGCTTCTCCTTGAAGAACAGGTTCTCCAGCAGGGTCTGCGCCGACTCCTTCGTGGGCGGCTCGCCCGGGCGCAGCTTGCGGTAGATGTCGAGCAGCGCCTCATCGGTGCCGGCCGTGTTGTCCTTCTCCAGGGTGGACCGCATGATCTCCGAGAAGCCGAAGCGCTCGAGGATCTGCTCGCTGGTCCAGCCGAGGGCCTTGAGCAGCACGGTGACCGGCTGGCGGCGCTTGCGGTCGATGCGGACGCCGACGGTGTCGCGCTTGTCCACGTCGAACTCGAGCCACGCGCCGCGGGCCGGGATGACCTTGACGCTGTGCAGCGGCTTCTCGGTCGACTTGTCGATGGTCTCGTCGAAGTACACGCCCGGGCTGCGGACGAGCTGCGAGACGACGACACGCTCGGTGCCGTTGATGATGAACGTGCCCTTGTCGGTCATCATCGGGAAATCGCCCATGAAGACGGTCTGCGACTTGATCTCGCCGGTGTTGTTGTTGATGAACTCGGCGGTGACGAACAGCGGCGCCGCGTACGTCATGTCCTTGTCCTTGCACTCCTCGATCGAGGCCTTGACCTCGTCGAAGCGCGGATCGGAGAAGGAGAGAGACATCGAGCCCGAGAAGTCCTCGATGGGCGACAGCTCAGCGAGGATGTCCTCCAGACCGCCGGTGGGCTGTGCCTCGCCGCGCGCGGCGGCCTTCTCCCGCCAAGCGGGCGTACCGACGAGCCACTCGAACGAGTCGATCTGCAGGTCGAGCAGGCCCGGCACGGGAAGGGGCTCGGAGATCTTCGCGAACGACACGCGCTTGGGCGCTCCGGGCACCACGGCGTCGTTCTGATCGTTCTGAGTCTGGCTGGAGACGGAGACTGCCAAGATGCGTCCTCTGCTGTGACTAGTAACGTTGCCAAATTGTGCTGACGGCAACCCGCAGAGCAAACGCCCTCAATTGCAGAGGCGGATATTCAGATGGGCAGGAGGCAGCCAGCGCAACGTCCAACAATAACAGAGGATCGACCACCCCGCAAGAGGCAGACCAGACTAAGCCCCGCCGGGGCTTGCGCGCAAGCGACACGCGCGCCGAGAATCGAACACCGCGCACCGTCAGGACTGCCGGCCCGGGGCTGGCTGCCGGATGGGCCGGACGCACCCGACGATGCTGTCACGTGGACACGAGCACGTCGCATCCTGCCGATAACTGTGACCCGAATCCACGCGAACGTCAAGCGAAACCGCCGATTTCCTTCGAATATCGAGCCCGGCGCGATGCATCGCGCAGTCTGAGCGGCTCCCCGCGGACCCTGAGCGCCACCTGAAACACGTAGCGCCGCCCCGGAGACTCCGGGGCGGCGCTGTCGAGTGCGAGGGACTAGCGGCCGTCGACCTTCGGCAGGTGATCGGTCGGGTTCTCGTCGACCGGCTGGGTCACCTGGTAGCCGGCGGTGGGCGCGTCGTCGCCCGGGAACTGCTTCTGGATGGAGACGGGAGCCGTCTCCGGCGCCTGCACCGCGGCGGCGCTGTGCGCCTGGACCGGGGTGGCCGCGAAATCCGCCGGGTCGTCGCCGAGGTCCTTGCGGATCGCGATCTGCGCGCGCTCCGGGAGGGTCGGCAGGATCTGGCGGACGCGGGCCTTGCGCCGCTGCTCGCCCTTACGCGGCGGCATGCCCGGCGTGGGCTGCATCTGCGGAGCGATCTCGTCTGGCACGTCGACGCCACCGTCGGAATGGCCGGCGGCCACGCGCGCGGCCTCCGCCTCCATCTGCGCCGAGTCCTTCTCCTCCGACATGCCGATCGGGCCGATCATCGAGCCGGAGAGGAACTGCTTGACCACCGGCTCCTCGGAGGTGAGCAGCACCTCGCGCGGGCCGAACATCACCAGGTGCTTGAGGAAGAGCATGCCCATGTTGTCCGGCACCGTGCGGGCGATGTTGATGTTGTGCGAGACGATCAGCGTCGTGCAGTCGATCTGCGCGTTGATGTCCATCAGCAGCTGGCTGGTGTAGGTGGTACGCACGGGGTCGAGGCCGGAGTCCGGCTCATCGACGAGCATGATCTGCGGGTCCATCACCAGCGCGCGAGCCAGGCCGGCACGCTTACGCATACCGCCGGAGATCTCGCCGGGGAGCTTGTCCTCCGCGCCGATCAGGCCGACCATCTCGAGCTTCTCCATCGTGATCTGACGGATCTCGCTCTCCTTCTTCTTCGTGTGCTCACGAAGCGGGAAGGCCGTGTTGTCGTACAGGTTCATCGAGCCGAACAGCGCGCCGTCCTGGAACAGCACGCCGAACATCTTCCGGATCTCGTACAGCTCCGACGACGTACACGTGAGGATGTCCGTGCCGTCGATGATGATCTCGCCCTCCTCGGGGCGCAGCAGACCGATCAGCGACTTCAGGAACACCGACTTACCGGTACCCGACGGGCCGAGCAGAACCGAGACCTCACCCTGCGGCAGGGTCAGCGAGACGTCCGACCAGATGTTCTGGGAACCGAACGACTTGGTCAGGTTCTTGGTAGTTACTTCGACACCCACTGTCGAGACCTTTCGTCGCACTCCAGGTGTGGCTCGCGCCACAGACCGATGGGAGCACAGTACCGCAGTCACACCAGGTCGCGGTACCGGACCTCTCGGTTCGTACTGACGAGTCACTCTGGCCGACGGTACCGGGCCTGGCGGACGGGCACCGTCGGGCCAGGCGCACGCACGGAAACGGCCCCGCCGCAATGCGACGGGGCCGTTCCAGCACTGACGTGCGGTTCGGGAATTACTTCACCGAGACCGAAGCGCCGGCCTCCTCGAGCTTGGCCTTGGCGGCGTCGGCGGCCTCCTTGTCGACCTTCTCCAGGATCGGCTTGGGGGCGCCCTCGACGAGGTCCTTCGCCTCCTTCAGGCCGAGGCCCGAAACCAGCTCGCGGACGACCTTGATGACCTGGATCTTCTTGTCGCCGGCGCCCTCGAGGACGACGTCGAACTCGTCCTGCTCGGCAGCGGCCTCGGCGCCGCCGGCGGCGGGAGCAGCGCCGGCAGCCGCGACGGCGACCGGAGCAGCAGCGGTGACCTCGAAGGTCTCCTCGAAAGCCTTCACGAACTCGCTGAGCTCGAGCAGGGTCAGCTCCTTGAAAGCATCAAGCAGCTCGTCGGTGGTGAGCTTCGCCATGGTGGCGTCCTTCCGTTCAGTCTTGCTCGCTGATCCGCGAGGCAAGGTGGTGATGGTTCCCGCGAGCGGTGCGCGCGGGGTTCGCTGGATCAGCGGTCTTACGCGGCAGCCTCGTCGGCGGCCTTCTTCTCCTGCAGCGCGGCGGCCAGGCGGGCCACCTGCGAGGCGGGAGCGTTGAACAGGCCAGCGGCCTTCGCCAAGTTGCCCTTCATGGCACCGGCGAGCTTGGCCAGGAGCACCTCGCGCGACTCGAGATCGGCGATACGCTCGACCTCGGCCACGGACAGCGCCTTGCCGTCCATGTAGCCGCCCTTGATGACCAGGGCCTTGTTGTCCTTGGCGAACTTCTTGATCGCCTTGGCGGCCTCGACCGGCTCACCCTCGATGAAGGCGATCGCGGTCGGACCCTCGAACAGCTCGTCCAGGCCCTCGACGCCAGCATCCTTGGCGGCGAGCTTGACCAGGGTGTTCTTGGCGACGGAGTAGGTGGCACCAGCTCCGAGCGAACGACGCAGCTCGGTGATGGAACCGACCGACAGCCCGCGGTACTCGGTGACCACGGTGGCCGTGGACTTCGAGAACTTCTCGGCGATCTCAGCGACTGCTGCGACCTTCTCGGCGTTTGCCATACTTCGCCTCCTCTCTACGTGTCATCCGTCGGGCGAAGATTCGAGCCCGAAACGACGAGAACCCCGGCGCAGGGCGCACGGGGTTCGTAGGCGCACACCTCGCGGCGTGCGGCGGAAGCCTCGTCCTCCTGCGTGGGTCGCCGACTCGGGGCCGGACCTTCGATCGGGCTCACGCCCGATGACCGACGGTCTTCGGTGGAACAGTCCGGTGGAACACCGGATTCCGAGAGTCCAGGGTACGCGACCGACGCCGGGTCACCAAATCGGGTCCGACGGTGCCGCCCCCGGGGCCGGGCGGGTGTCCGCTCCGCCGGTTCTCGCTCCGCTCGGGTGGCCGCTCCCAGCTGGGAGCTGGTGTCCCCGGCAGAATCTGGTCTCCCACCAGCTGCAGCTGGTGGGACGCCGGCTCGATGCGGGGACACCACGCCCCAGCTGGGAGCGGGCACCTCGCACGGGCTGCGACTGCCCGCGTCACCCGATGCCGTTCGTCCCCCGCGCGGCACCGAAAGGCGGCTCCGGCGTTCCGCCCCCTATTGGAAGCCGCTCGTGCAGTGAGGGTCCGACTGTCCCCCGCGCGGCGCCGACTCCCCCACGTGACGCCACGGCGCCCCCCACGCGACGACGGATCAGCCGACGGCGACGCCGGACTCGGTGTAGACGATCCGCAACGCCAGGCCGGCCTCCGGGCCCATGACCCGCGCAGCGAGGTCTACGACGGCGCGGGTGAACGACGGGCCGTGCGCGGCACCGCCGGCGCCCGACGTCGCGACCACGTGGTGCGCGAGTTCGTGCAGGATCACCAGCTCCCGCAGCGCCCACGTGCCGTCCCGGGTGGCGGGAACCGCGATCACACCTCCGGCCTCGTAGTGCGCGCCCGCCGAGCCGGCCCGCGCGCGGACTCGCACCCGGCCCGCGCCGAGCACACGGTCGACGTACGCCTGCACCGAGTCGACCGCGGCGAACCGGGCCTCGGGCGGCAGGGTCAGCGGGACTCCCAGGACGTCGACGGTGCGCCCTCCCCCGGCGTGGTCGAACAGGCCGCGGACCAACTCCTCCGCCCGGTAGACCGCGGCCCGCTGCACATCCTAGACGTCCTTAGCCACCTTGAGCTGCTCGATGATCGCCTTGCCCGTCGCGGCCATGTCGTCGCGGCCGATCGGGATCACCAGCATCGCGTACGTCTGCGGGGCGGACGCGATCACGATGACCGTCACGTCGTCACCGGCGACCGTGACGTCCGGTGCGGTCACGAGGATCTTCCCGGTGACTTTCGCGGCGGCCACCCCGTCGACGGTGATCGACTCCGGCGGCGTCTGCTCGACCCGCTTGCTGGTGGCCGAGTTGTACCCGGCGCCGTCGGCGATGCACTGGATCATCCGCGCAGCCGCGTCCTTGGGGTCCAGTTTGGAGCCGAAGTTGGTCTGCCCGACCTCGGCGCCCGCCTGCCACGGCTGACCGTCTCCCATCGACTTCTGCAGGCCGGCGGCGGCGATGCTCTGCGCGTACACCGTGTAGCTCTCGCGCTCCCACCCGGGCGCCGCCGACACGGGGAACGACAGCGGGCCCGACGAGACGCGGTCGGTGATCTCCGACGCGAGCCCGGTTCCCGGCATGCCGCAGTCGCCGCCCGTACTTCCGCCGGTCGTGGTGTCGGCGGCGCTCGACGTGGGCGCCGCGACCGTGGGGTCCTCGCTGGATGACGACCGCACGACCAGGAACACGGCCGCGAGCGCGACCACGATCACCAGGCCCACGGCGACGCCGATCGCGACGAACAGGCCGGTGCGCTTGGGCCCCTGCGGCGGCTGCCCTGCGGCCCCTGACCGGGGTACTGGCCCGGGTACTGATACGGCTGCTGCTGGTAGCCCTGCTGGTACTGCTGCGAGTACGGATCGGGCTGCTGGCCGCCGTATCCGTACTGATAGCCGCCCTGCGCGTACGGATCGGGCTGCTGCGCGTACGGGTCCGGTTGCTGCTGACCGTACGGATCCTGCGGGTTGCTCATACGTCCCTCGCCACCTTGAGCTGCTCGAAGATCTGGTTCGCCACCGCCGCGAGGGCGGTATCGCCGATCGGAGTGTCCGACTCGAAGTATGCCTGGGGTGCCGAGTCCATGACCACCACCGTAACGACATCGCCTGCGATCGCGAGGCCCGAGCGGCTGACCAGGATCCGGCCGGTGACCCGCGCGGCGGGCACGCCGTCGACGGTGATCGGCTCAGGGTCGGTCAGCCCCTCCAGGCGAGGGCGGTACGAGTCGTACCGACTGCTGCCCACGATGCACGGGATGATCCGCCGCGCAGCCTCATGGATCGATACCTTCGGAGAGAAGGTGGTGAGGCCGATCTCCGCATGCGCGTCCCACCGGTGCCCCGGCACCGGCGTACGCAGCCCCGCGGACTGCGCGCCCGGCGAGAACAGCTGGTAGCGCTGCGGCGACCAGCCCGGCGCCGCCGAGACCGGGAATGACACCGGCCCCGACACCACCCGCTCACCGATCGGGGTCGTCGAGCTCGGCCCGGGGAGACCGCAGGTTCTCCCCGTCGCGGTGCTCGTGGACGACGGTGCCGCCCCCGCCTGCGAACCCCCGCCCGTGCTGCGCACGACCAGCACGGCCGCGATCACCGCGACGAGGAGCACCACCACGACCGCCGCGCCGACCGCCCACCACACCGCCGCGGACCGCCGCGGCGGTGGCGGCGGCGGCGAGTGCGGCACGTACGGCGGGGCACTACGCGCCCCGCTCCAGTTCGCCGCGGCCGCCGCCCAACTCGGACGTGTCGCCGAGACGCGCGGACCGGCCCGCCCTGTCGCCCGCGCGGCGGGCACCGTCGGAATAGCCGGCGGAGGCGGAGGACCCGCGCCACCGGCCCCGGGCCGAGGACTGCTCCCGGTAGAACGACTTCAGCTCGAGTTCCTTGTCACGCAGGGCGACCGCGGTGCCGGGCTCGCCCTGGGCCGTGGCCTGCGCCGTCTCCGCCGCGCGGGCCTCCGCGAGCCGTGCCCCGATGCGCGCGGCGAACGCCGATTGGAAGTTGATCCGCGCCGTGACCGCAGCGACCGGTTTCGTCTCGACCCACCGGCGCCGAGTGCGACGGTCCTCGTACAGCTGCTGCACCGTCTCCGACTTGTGGGCGCCCGACCGCAGGTACGCGTCCGACGCGCGGACCATCTGGATCACCAGCGACGCGTACAGCGCCTCGCACGCGTCCACGTCCTCCGCGAACCCGTAGGCGAACACGAACGTGGAGTTGGACGCCACGTCGCACCGCACGTCGTTCGACTGCGCGATCGCGACGAACAGCTCGACGAACGTGCGCAGCCCGCGCCTGCCCGCCTCCCCGATCCGGACGGTGCGCTGCTGCGCGCCGCGCGCGCCGGCTCGGCACCGCGCCGATGCGCCCGCGCCACGGCGAGATCGATCGACGCCGCCGTGGCCAGTCGCTGCGCCGCCTCAGTGAAGGTGGCGGCCTCGTGCTCGTTGTCCGTGCCCTCGGCCTGCCGCAGCAGCGCCCCGATGCGCGAGAGCAGCTTGTCGTCGTCCATAGCGGCGAGGATACCGACGACCGCCGACACGTTTTCGCTGTCGCACAGGCGCCGCCGCCGCGGAGACGCGCCGCGCGCGCCAAGCCGGCGACAAGCGCGCCGTCAGGCCGGTCGGCTACGCTTAGCTCGCACTTAGCTTTCGTCTTCACAAGGGGAGAATTCACGATGTCGACGCCGAATGATCCGTACGGCCAGCCGCAGGACCCGAACCAGCCCTACGGTCAGGATCCGTTCCAGAAGCCGTCGGGTCAGCCCGACTACGGCCAGCAGCAGTACGGCCAGCAGCAGTACGGGCAGCAGCAGTTCGGCCAGCAGCCGTACGATCCGCAGTTCGGCCAGCAGCCGTACGGCCAGCCGGCGTACGGCCAGCCCGCGCCGTTCGGCCCGAACGGCGAGAAGATCGAGGATCCCGAGAACACGATGGGCATCGTCGGCCTCATCCTGGCCGTCGCGTGCTGCGGCCTTCCCGGCCTCATCGTCAGCTGGATCGCTCTGAACAAGTCCAAGCAGCGCGGCTACAAGAACACGCTCGCGCTCGTGGGCGTCATCCTCGGCGGCATCGCGACCGCGGGCATCGTCGCCTACATCATCTTCTGGCTGGTCGTCGTGGGTCTCGCGTCGTCGTCGAGCTCGTACTTCCTGGTCTGAGCCCGACCTCACGGCGCCCGGAACACCGGCCCGGAACACCGAGAAACCCCGACCACAGGTCGGGGGTTTCTTCGTCAGTGTCCCTGAACGGGAAGGGCTTACGCCTCTTCCTCGGTGAGGTTGCTCACGCGCTGCGGGTCCACCTGGATGCCCGGTCCGGTGGTCGTCGAGACGGTGACCTTCTTCAGGTACCGGCCCTTGGCCGCCGACGGCTTCGCGCGCAGGATCTCGTCCAGCGCGGCGCCGTAGTTCTCCACCAGCTGCTTCGCATCGAAGGAGGCCTTACCGATCACGAAGTGAAGGTTGGCCGCCTTGTCGACGCGGAAGTTGATCTTGCCGCCCTTGATGTCGTTCACGGCCTTGGTCACGTCGGGGGTGACGGTGCCGGTCTTCGGGTTCGGCATGAGGCCACGCGGGCCCAGGACGCGAGCGATCCGGCCGACCTTGGCCATCTGGTCCGGGGTGGCGATCGCGGCGTCGAACTCGAGCCAGCCGCCCTGAATCTTCTCGATCAGGTCCTCGGCGCCCACCTCGTCGGCACCCGCGGCCTTGGCCTCCTCGGCCTTGTCGCCGACGGCGAACACGATCACGCGCGCCGTCTTACCCGTGCCGTTCGGCAGGTTGACGGTGCCGCGCACCATCTGATCGGCCTTACGGGGGTCGACACCGAGGCGCATCGCGACCTCGACGGTGGCGTCCTGCTTGGTGGAGGAGGTCTCCTTGGCGAGCGTGACGGCCTCGAGCGGGCTGTACAGCTTGTCCTTGTCGACCTTCTCGGCAGCGGCCTTGTAGGCCTTGCTGTTCTTGCTCATGTATCTAGCTCTTTCTTATCTTGCCCACTACGGGCAGGAGTGGTTCCGCGGGCCGAGCCGGCCTCCCACGGGAGGCTTACGCCTCCCGATCCGACTACTCGACGGTGATGCCCATCGAGCGAGCAGTGCCGGCGATGATCTTCGCGGCCTGATCGACGTCGTTCGCGTTCAGATCTTCCTTCTTGGTCTCGGCGATCTCGCGCACCTGATCCCAGGTCACCTTGGCGACCTTGTTCTTGTGCGGCTCGCCCGAGCCCTTCTGCACTCCTGCGGCCTTGAGCAGCAGCTTCGCAGCGGGAGGAGTCTTCAGCTTGAAGTCGAAAGAACGGTCCTCGTAGACCGTGATCTCGACGGGGATGACGTTGCCACGCTGCGACTCGGTCGCGGCGTTGTACGCCTTGCAGAACTCCATGATGTTGACGCCGTGCTGACCAAGCGCGGGACCCACGGGCGGAGCAGGGTTGGCCTGCCCGGCCTGGATCTGCAGCTTGATGAGCCCGGCGACCTTCTTCTTCTTCGGGGGCATCCTCAGTATCCTTTTTCATCACCCCGCGCCTTTGCAGCGGCGCGGGAAGCATGTTCTCGCTAGGAGATCTTCTCGACCTGGTTGAAGGCCAGCTCGACGGGCGTCTCACGACCGAAGATCGACACCAGCACCTTGAGCTTGCGCTGCTCGGCGTTGATCTCGCTGATGGACGCGGGCAGGGTCGCGAACGGGCCGTCCATGACGGTGACCGACTCGCCGACCTCGAAGTCGACCTCGACCGCGGGGCCCTGCGAGACCGTCGCGCCGGACGCTGCGGCGGCACCGTCGGACCCGGCGACGGCCCTGTCCTTGGCGGGCTTGGTCCGGGCGCTCTCGGGGAGCAGGAACTTCACGACCTCGTTCATCGTGAGCGGCGAGGGCTTGCTGGTCAGGCCGACGAAGCCGGTGACGCCGGGGGTGTTACGGACCGCGCCCCACGACTCGTCGTTGAGGTCCATGCGAACCAGGATGTAGCCCGGCAGCACCTTACGGTTGACCCGCTTCTGCTGGCCGTTCTTGATTTCGGTGACCTCTTCGGTGGGGACCTCCACCTGGAAGATGTAGTCGCCGACGTCGAGGTTCTGGACACGGGTCTCGAGGTTGGCCTTGACCTTGTTCTCGTAGCCCGCGTAGGTGTGGATCACGTACCAATCGCCGGGGGCGATGCGCAGCTGCGCCTTCAGCTCCTCGACCGGGTCGATCTCCTCCTCCTCGGCCTCCTCCTCGACGAGCTCGGCGCCGTCGCCGGCGGCCGCGTCCTCCTCGGGGGTGCCGAAGACGCTCTCCTCGGTCTCGATCAGGGCTTCGTCCTCGGCCGACACCTCGGTCGCCGCGGCAGCGTCGTCGACCAGCACGTCCTCCTGGACGTCCTGCTCTGCCTCGTTGTGCTCCGGGGTGCTCACAGCGCCGAAGTTCCTTCCGTCTCGTCGTTCCGTGGTCCGGCTACTTGCCGAACGCCCACAGCATCAGCTTCGCGAAGCCGAGGTCCAGCAGGCTGACGAACGCGGTGAGGACCACCACGAACACCAGCACGATGATCGTGTAGTTGACCATCTGGCTCTTGGTGGGCCAGATGACCTTGCGCAGCTCGGCGACGACCTGGCGCAGGAACAGCCACACCGCAGCGAACGGATTGCGCGACTCCTTCTTGGCCGCGGCCTTCTTCGACGGGCCGGCCTCCGCCGCCTCACCGGGCGCGGGAGCCTCCGCCAGCGCGGTGCGACCGCGACGGCCGCTCGAGCGCTTACCGGAGGGACGGGCCTGCTGGGCGTCTTCGGCGGCGCTGTCGCCGGCGGTCTCGCCGGTGGTCGCGTCGTCCTTGTCGTCGCTCACGCACATCCCTCCGCTGGATCTTCCAGCGGGCGTCGGCCCGCCGATTTCGACAGCCGGGCCGGGGCCCGCCTATGCAGGGGCGACAGGACTCGAACCTGCGACCTGCGGTTTTGGAGACCGCTGCTCTACCAACTGAGCTACACCCTTGCGGGACCTTCCGGCCCCGCACTTCCCCACCTTTCGATGGGCGCGCTTTCGCACGCCCGCCTTCTGGTGCGGACAGTTCAGTGTACGGCACATCGGTGCCGCACCTCAAAACGCCCCGTCAGGCGAACTGGACGGTGGCGATCGGCTTGCCGAAGATCTTGCGCTCGCCCTGCTTGACCGTCAGGAACACGACGCCGGTCTTGGTCTCGGGGTCGAGCGACTTGATCTTGCCGGTGTACTGCAGCTCGGCCTTCTGATCGGCCGGGACGTACACCATGGCGCTGAACCGGACGCTGTACTCCTTGAGCGCACCCGGATCGCCCAGCCACTCGGTGATGTAGTTCGAGCCCAACGACATCGTCAGCATGCCCTGCGCGACCACGTCCTCCATGCCGGCCAGCTTCACGATGTGATCCGACCAGTGGATGGGGTTGGGGTCGCCGGTGACGCCGGCGTAGTTGACCAGGTCGCCGCGGGTCAGCTCGAAGGTCCGCTCGGGGAGCTCGTCGCCCACCGACACGTCCGCGAAGTTACGAAGCGCCATACATCATCACCTTTTCCATTGCGTTGATGAAGGCGGCATCCTCGCCCTCACCGGACCGGCCGGCCAGTGTGGTCCACGACGTGACCAACGGGTTGCCGTCCTGGTCCGAGATCTCGTTCCGCGTGACGATCAGGTCGACACCGGCGGCCTGCTTGAACTGATCGAAGTGCACGTGCGTGGTCAGCGTCATCCCCGCGACGATGGGCGCGTGGAACTGGACCTTCTGCTCGGACTGCACGACGGGCCGACGGCCGTAACCGACGATGGCGTTCTCGAACAGCGGGCGGTGCGCGATGATCCCGATGAGCGAGAACATGATCGGGGGCGCCACGATGTCGGCGTAGCCGGCCGCCTGCGCGGCCTCCACGTCGTGATGGACCGGGTCGGTCAGCTGGCTCGCGTTGGCGAACTCGCGGACCTTCTCGCGGCTCACGTAGTACTTCTCGGCGAACTCGTAGTTGTAGCCGACCGCGGCGCGCGTGCGCTCCGCGACTTCTTCGGGGCTGAGCTGCTCGGTGACCGGACCACCCGGCACATCGATGTCATTGCTCACGTGTGGGACCTACCTAACGTGAAAGGGCTGAAGGGTAGTATGCCAAAAGGGAGGGCGTCCTGGCCGGACACCCTCCCTGAGGTCAACGTGTTACGTCAGCGCGACTCTCGGTGCGCCTGGTGCGAGCCGCAGTTCGGGCAGAACTTCTTCAGCTCGAGGCGATCGGGGTCGTTGCGCCGGTTCTTCTTGGTGATGTAGTTGCGGTGCTTGCACACCTCGCACGCCAAGGTGATCTTGGGGCGGACATCTGTCGATGAAGCCACGACGGTCCCTCTTTCACGATCTTTGTGTCAGTTGTAGCGGTGGGGGGCTCGATCCCCGACCTCACGATTATGAGTCGTGCGCTCTAACCAGCTGAGCTACACCGCCCTGAGCTATCAGCACATTGCACTGGTCTAGCGAGCCCCCTGACGGAATCGAACCGTCGACCTTTTCCTTACCATGGAAACGCTCTGCCGACTGAGCTAAGGGGGCGTGCCTCGGGTCGCCGTTCCCGGCGCTCCAAGAGCCTCAACGAGATTACACACCGCGGCGGAGTTCATCCAAATCCGCAGGTCAGCTCGTTATCGCTGCGGCCCCCGATGATCAGATCACCGGGGGCCGCAGCTGGTGGCACGTGTAGGATTCGAACCTACGTAGGCAAAGCCGACGGATTTACAGTCCGCTCCCATTGGCCGCTCGGGCAACGTGCCTTTGCTGTCCGTGAGGGCAGCGGACGATAGACTACAACGCCCCCGTGGGGGCGCGCAAACCCGCAGGTCAACTGAGTAGGAGTCCCGCCGAGATGGCCGATTCGTCGTTCGATGTCGTGAGCAAGATCGATCGCCAGGAGGTCGCGAACGCCCTGAACCAGGCGTCGAAGGAGCTGAGCCAGCGGTACGACTTCCGCGGCACCAACACCACCGTCGAGTTCTCCGGCGAGGACAAGGTGGTCCTCACCTCCGACGCCGAGGAGCGCGTCAAGGCGGGCCTCGAGGTGTTCCAGGAGAAGCTGATCAAGCGCGGGATCTCGCTCAAGGCCTTCGACGCCGGCGAGCCCGTCGCCTCCGGCAAGACGTACAAGATCACCGGCTCGCTGGTCGAGGGCATCACCAGCGAGAACGCGAAGAAGATCAGCAAGCTGATCCGCGACGAGGGCCCCAAGTCGGTGAAGGCCCAGATCCAGGGCGACGAGCTGCGCGTGTCCAGCAAGTCGCGCGACGATCTGCAGGCAGTCCAGTCGCTGCTCAAGAACTCCGACCTCGACATCGCGGTGCAGTTCGTCAATTACCGCTGAGGCCGCTGGTTCGACGGTGCGCCGCGGCCGGGCCGCGTGGTTCGACGGTGCGCCGCGGCCGGGCCGCGTGGGGATGTTGCCGCTCGCTTAGACGTCCTCACCTCGCCTAACGGCTCGGCTCGTCCGATGCGCTCGACGGCGTCATCCCCACCCGTCCCTCGGTTCGTCCGGTCTCCCGCTGGCCGAGTCTGCGGCCATCGAGCAGGGGGCGCAGCTGTGGGTTTTCTCACCTGAGACCCGGGCTGCGGATTTCGTCACTGCGCTGGAGGTTGGGGACGGCCGGGGCTGCGGGAAGGCACAGTCGGGCCGGGGAGGCGAGGCGACGGGCGAACGCCCCCCGCGCGTAGCCGATCCGCGACCCAGAGGTTCCGTCCCCTACCGGAGGAACGGCGCGCGGTAGGGGTTCGGTTGTCCCCGCGCGGCGCCGAATCCCCCACCAGAAGCCAGACCTCCCATGCTGAACGCCAGGTCCCCCGCCGAGAGCCACCCGGCGCCGGCCGAGTCAGGCGGCGAGGAGGCCGTGGCGGGCGAGGGCGGGCCGCAGTTTAGCGCGCAGCCGGGAGTCGACGACCAGGTCGTTCCAGTCCCACCGCACGACCTCGAAGCCGGCGCGGACGAACAGCGCGTGGCGCTCCTTTTCCGCCTCGAGCGCCGCGGCGCGCTCGGCGTCGGTCGTGCCGTACTTACCCTTGCCGTCGAACTCGCCGATGAGCGGTCCCCACTCGAAGTCGGCGAACACCTGCGCACCGCCGAAGCGGTACTCCGTCTGCAATCGCGGCATCGGCAGGCCCCAACCGTGCATCAGCACTCGCGACCACGATTCCCCCGGCGACTGGCTGCAGTCGACGGACAAGGCCAGAGCACGACGAGCACTCGCCGATCCCCGTCGGCGCCCCAACCGGTCGAGGCACTCGGTGAGCGCCGCCAGGGACACCGGCTGCGGATCCGACGGCGCCGGGATCCGCGGCACGAACCGCACCGCGTCGATCGCGGCGACGGCGCGGATCAGGTCGCCGGTCATCGCTACGTCGATCGGCGTACGCACCCGCGAGGTCACGCGCACGCCGCCGAGATCGACGATCTCGGCGGGCAGCAGCGGACGCGGATGAACGTGGATCCCGGGGCGCCGGCCGCCGCCGTGGGTACGCGCCACGGTGAAGTGCACGTCCGTACGCGCCGGCTGCAGGAACGGGGATGTCGTGCAGCGCCGCGGCGCTCTCGTGGCTGACCACCCCGCCGCACGATGTCGCGGCGGCCAGCACCCGCATCCGGTACAACTCGACCGCCGGATACTCCGCCGCCAGCGCATACACCCCTTTCGCCAGCCGGATCAGCTCCGCTCGGTCCACGGCGCGGCTGATCTCGGCTCTGTTGCGGCCGGTCGCCAGCAGGTACTCCCTCGTCAGTAATTCCCCCATGGGCTATCCCAGCACGCGCTTCTCACCCGCCCCCGGCTCCAGCGGCAATTCATCCACAGCTACCAGCCAGTATCCACACCTTTTCGTCCCCCGCGCGTAGCCGATCCGCGACCTGGAAGTTCCGCCCCTCACCGCAGGAACGGCGCACAGCAGGGGCTCGTCCGTCCCCCGCGCGGCGCCAGTTCCCCCACCGGACGCCGAGGGCGGACCGTCGGGTCGCTAGCCGGTGAGGGCCGCCAGACGCTGCACGCGATCGGCGACGGGCGGCTGCGTGCGGAACACGCGGGCGCGCCGGTCGCCGTCGCGGAAGGGACACACGAGCATGGTGTGGGCGTGGACGGCGATGTCGGGATCCGGGGCAGCGCGGCGTCGGCGACGCCCGCGGACGCCTTCTCCAGCGCGCGGATCATCGACGCCGGTGCCGCGGTGAGCAGGGCGCCGTCGTGATCGGCCCGGAAGTCGACGGTGCGCGAGACGCCCAGGCGGATGAGCGCGCCGGCGATCGGCGCCAGCACCGAGAGCATCGCCTCCACCACGCGGCTGCGCCGCGACCCGCCGTCGCCGAACCCCAGCAGGTAGCCGAATCCCGCGAAACCGCAGATCACCGCACCCAACGCGCCGGCGATCGACGACACCAGCGTGTCCCGCGACCCGATCCGGGCGAGCTCATGGCCGACGACGGCCCGCAGTTCATCGGCCTCGAGCAGCGCCAGCAGGCCGGCCGTCACGCACACCGCGGAGTGCGTCGGCGAGTGCCCCACCGCGAACGCGTTGGGCGCGGCGGTCGGCGAGAGGTAGACGGTCGGCATCGGCAGCCGCGCGACCGTCGACATCTCGCGAACGACGGCGAACAATGCGGGCTGCTGCAGCTCGGAGACGCGGCGCGCGTGCATCGCGCGCAGCGGCAGTGACGGCCCCGACACGTAGAGGTACGCGCACAACCCGGCGGCGAGCACGATGGACAGCAGGAACGCCATCTCGCCGAACACGGCCCCGGTCGCCATCACGAATCCCGCGACCAACGCCAGGAGCAGCGCGGTGCGGATCCGGTTCCCTAGCCCGTGGGCCTGCACGCGGAGGACCTCAGCCCAGGCGGGCGACCGTGAACGTGACCAACGACTCGAGCGACGCCCGCGGCTCGGACTCCGGCAGCGCCGCGAGTTCGGTGCGCGCGCGGTCCGCGTACTCCTCGAGCGTGACGCGGGCCCGCTTCATACCGGCGGACCGGTCGAGCAGCGCGATGGCCTCGTCGACCAGGGCATCGTCGGTGACCGGACCGGTCAGGATGGCACGCAAGCGGTCACCGTCCGGCCCCGGATCGCGAAGGGCGTGCAGGACCGGCAACGTCCAGACGCCCTCCCGCAGGTCCGTGCCGGGCGTCTTGCCCGACTGCTGCGCGACGGAGCTGATGTCGATGATGTCGTCGCTGATCTGGAAGGCCATGCCGATGTCGGCACCGATGCGGTACATGCGCTGCGCGAGCTCCTCGTCGGCCCCGCCGTGCAGCGCGCCGAGCAGACCGCAGGTGGCGATCAGGCTGCCGGTCTTGCCCCAGATCGTGTCCAGGTAGTGCTGCACCGGGTCGGCATCGCCGGCGCCCTTGAGCTCGAGCATCTGGCCCGTCACCAGCTCGCCGAAGCACTTCGCGATCACGCCGACGGCGCGCGGACCGAGGTCGGCACCGAACGCCGAGGCGCGCGCGAACAGGTAGTCGCCGGCCAGGATGGCGATCGAGTTGCCCCACCTCGCGTTCGCCGATGGCGCCCCCCGGCGCGTGTCCGCCTCGTCCATCACGTCGTCGTGGTAGAGCGTGGCCAGGTGGGTGAGCTCCATCGCCGCCGCGGCCGTGATCACCTCGGGCGACGGCGTCCCGCCGATCCGTCCGGACAGCACGGTGAACATCGGCCGGAACCGCTTCCCGCCCGCCTCGAACAGATGCAGCGCCTCCTCGATCACGCACCCGTCGGCCTCGGCGATGCCGTCGGCGATCACCTGCTCGACACGGGCGAGGTCCGCGCGGACCCCGGCCGCGAACTCGTCGGACCCCAGCTGGACTCCGGCCACCGTCTTCTCCACGTGGTTCAGCCTAGCGGTCGGGTCGCGGTGTGCAGGGCGACGATGCCGCCCGTCAGGTTCGTCCAGGCCACGTCGCCCCAGCCGGCGTCACGCACGACCTGCGCGAGTTCCTCCTGCGTCGGCCACTTCTTGATGGACTCGGCGAGGTACTCGTACGCCTCGGGGTTCGACGATCCGCGGGCAACCACTTGGATCGCCTGCAACGCCACGTTCTCGTAGAGCGCACGGAATGCGCCGTTGGTCGGCGTCGAGAACTCACAGACCACGAGCCGGCCGCCGGGCCGCACCACGCGCGCCATCTCGCGCAGGCCGGCCGCGGTGTCCTGCACGTTGCGCAGGCCGAACGAGATGGTGGCGGCGTCGAAGGAGTCGTCGGCCAGGGCAGCGCCATCGCGTCGCCCGCGACCATCGGCACGCGCCGGAACGCGCCGGCCTGCAGCATGCCGGTGGAGAAGTCGCACGCCGCGGCCCAGGCGCCGGAGCGGGCGAGCTCGACGGTCGAGACACCGGTGCCGGCGGCCAGGTCGAGGACGCGGTCGCCGGGACGCAGCTGCAGCGCGCGGCGGGTGCGCCGCCGCCAGTAGCGATCGAGGCCGCCCGTCATCAGCGTGTTGGTGATGTCGTACCGGCGGGCGACACCGTCGAACATCGACGCCACCTCACCGGGTTGCTTGTCCAGGATGCCCTCGCCATGCCCCGAAAGCTACACGACGGCGCGCACACCGCGACCGGCTGCGGGTCCGGCGATCACGTCCGCGTAGTGGCCGAACAACTGGTCGCACAGCGCGGGCCAGGTGCGCGCCAGCACCGACTTGCGGGCGGCGTCGCCGAACCGCGCGCGCAGGGCGGGATCGGCCAGGGTGTCGATCACGCCGGGCAGCAGGTCGGCGAACTCGGCGGTCGGCAGCAGGTAGCCGTTGCGGCAGTGCGCGACCAGGTCGCGCGGGCCGCCCTGGTCCGGGGCGATCGACGGGACGCCCGACGCGAGCGCCTCCTGGACGGCCTGGCAGAACGTCTCGTGCTCGCCGGGGTGCACGAACACGTCGAGCGAGGCGTACGCCGCGCCGAGGTCCGCGCCGCCGAGCTGGCCGGTGAAGACCGCTCCGGGCAGCAGTGATTCGAGCCGCGCCCGCTCCGGGCCGCCGCCGACGATGACGAGCTGCACGTCGTCGCGGTGCGCGAGGCCGGCGAGCCGCTCCACGTGCTTCTCCGCGGCGAGCCGCCCGACGAACCCGACGACCAGCCGATCGGGACGTTCGCCCAGCCAGGCGGCGCGGAGCGACGCCGACCGATGTGACGGGGCGAAGCGCTCCGCATCCACGCCGCGGGCCCAGGTCTTCACCCGCGGGACGCGGTGATCGCGCAGGTCCCGCACCGACGCCGACGACGGGGCCAGGGTCAGATCGCACTGCTTGTGCATCTGCCGCGTCCACCACCACGCCGCGCGCTCCAGCGGCCCGAGCCCGTACGAGCCGGCGAAGCCGGCCACGTCGGTCTGGAAGATCGCGACCGTGGGGATGCCGAGCCGCTTCGCCGCGGCCAGCCCGCCCGCGCCCAGGAAGTACGGCGACGCGAGGTGCACCACGTCGGGCGCGAACTCGCGCAGCACGTCCAGGATCAGCATGTTCGGCTGCCCGATCGGCAGCGACGAGATCTTCGGCAGCATCCGCGCCGGTACCCGGTACACGGGGAAGCCCGGTGCTCGAGCGGCGCGGGCTCCTCGCCGGTCACGGAATCGGGCGCGATCACGATCGCCTCGGCGCCCGTGCGGCGGCAGTGCTCGAGGACCCGGAGCACCGAGTTGGTCACACCGTTGACGTTCGGCAGGAAGGACTCCGCGACGATGGCGATACGCACGGCACGAGTGTCCCCCGGCGGGGTGACGGTTCGGGAACCTACCGGTCGACGCCGGGCGGAACGGAAGGTGAACTGTCGTCCGCCTCCGCGCGCCGGTGACCGACCGCGATCAGCACCATCACCGCGCCGATCACCAGCCACGACGCCGCCGCCACCGAGGCCGCGGGCAGCACCGCGACCACGGCGGACCGTCCGGCCACGCGGACGAGCTCGGGATCGGACTTGCTGTACTCCACCTGGATCCGGTCGCCCACCGACAGCTCACTCGGGTACAGCACGCCCAGCGGCGGATTGTGGTTCACGCCGTCGGTCGTGTAAAAGCTCACGGTCGAGCGGCGGGGCCGCGGAGAGCACCTCCGCGGTCGCGACGCCCAGGTCGCGCTCGATGGTCCGGTCGTTGCGCCACGCCGCCGCGACCAGGACCGCGCACAGGGCGGTGATGAGGATCGCCGCCGAGAGCAGCACGATCTGCACGCGCCGCAGCGCCGTCCGGCTCACGCGCCGCGCTCCGGCCCCGCGGTGATCCGGGCCCGCATCGCGGCGTGCAGGGCGCGCAGCCCGTCCCGCTCGGTCAGCACCTCGATCACCTGCAGTCCCTCGCCCGGCGCGCCGGCCTCGACCGCGGTGGCCCGACGGTACGCCACCCCGTACGCCGCGCACAGCGCGCCGATGTCGGTGCCGTGCGGGGTGCCGAACACGCGGGCGGCGGCACCGTCGTACTCGCGACCGGAATAGCGCTCCTCGCCCTGCTCGAGCAGGTTGAAGATGCCGCCCCCGTTGTCGTTGGCGACCACGATCGTGAGGTTGTCCGGCCTCGGCTCGTCGGGGCCGATGAGCAGCCCGGACGCGTCGTGCACGAACGTCAGGTCGCCCATCAGCGCGACGGTGCGCTGCTCCGGGAAGGCGAGCGCGGCCCCGACGGCGGTGCTGACGGTGCCGTCGATGCCCGCGACGCCACGGTTCGACAGCACGCGCACGCCGGGCGGGACGTGCGCAGCGAGCGCCACGTCGCGGACGGGGTTCGACGCCCCGACCACCAGCTGATCGCCGGGCTCGAGCCCCGCGCAGACGGCGCGCGCGACGTGCAGGCCGGTGACGGGCCCGTCTGCGAGCCCCTCCTCGACGGCGTGCCGGGCAGCGGCGTCGGCGTCGGCGCACCGTCGGAGCCAGGACGGATCCGGCGCACCCACCGGGACCACGCGCGTGCCCGTGGCAGCCACGTTGCCGGACACGTCCGGCCAGCGCGGGCCGGTGGTGACGGCGTAGACGGTGACCTCCGGATCGGCCAGCAGGGCGCTGACCTCGCGGTGCAGGGTCGGGCGGCCGCAGATGATGGCCTGCCGGGGCGCCAGCGCGGGCAGCGCCCACGGGTGCAGGAGGGCTCGGGCTTCGGCCCCCGCGGAACTGCTCGCCTGCGGCGACGTCGGTTCCGCCACCGTCGGCAGGCCCGCGAGGGCCGGGTTCTCCCCCGCGCCGTGCCCGGCGATGACGACGGTGTCCGGCGTCAGGTCGATCGGCAGCGGCACGTCGAGCGTGGCGACCGGCGCGACGGTCCACGGACCGCCGTCGGGGCGCCCCTGCGCCAGTTCGGGCGACGGGTCGTCGGGCACGAGGGGCTCGCGCAGCGGGATGTCGAACTGGACGGGGCCGGCGTTACCGGTCCGGGCGCCGCGGGCCGCGGCCAGCGCGCGGCAGACGGCGCTGCGCCACTGCGAGTTGCGGTCGAGTCCCGGCTCGGCGAGCCCGAGCGACAGGGCCGCGCGCACCTGCGTGCCGAAGATCCCGAACTGCTCGACGGTCTGGTTGGCGCCGGAACCGAGCAGCTCGTACGGGCGGTTCGCGCTGATCACCACCAGCGGCACGCGGGCGTAGTTGGCCTCGAACACGGCGGGTGAGAGATTGGCCACCGCCGTGCCGGAGGTCATGATCACCGCGACCGGACGGCGGGACGCGGCGGCGAGGCCGACGGCGAGGAATCCGGCGGTGCGCTCGTCGATCCGCACGTGCAAGCGCAGCTCGCCGCGGGTGTCCGCCGCGTGGACGGCGAAGGCGAGCGGCGCGTTGCGCGAGCCCGGGCACAGCACCACGTCCGTGACGCCGCCGCGCACCAGCTCGTCCACGATCACGCGCGCCTGCAGCGTGGACGGGTTCGGCGGCTTCTGCATGCGCACCACCTTACGACCGCACGCCGCGCCGGCTACTGCGGAGCCGAGCTGAGCACCAGATAGGCGGCGGCGGTCTGCTGGTAGGCCTTCTGCGCGGTCGTCGAGAACGTCTCGTGCAGGTAGCGGCCCCGCCGGACGGTGCACATGGTCCCGGTGCGCTCGATACTGGCGCAGTACACGGAGTTCTTGTCGATCCCCTCGATGGGCGACTCGGTGTTCGAGATCGGGAACTGCGCCGTGAGGAAGGCCTGGGCGTTCGCCGCCGTGTCGAAGCGGGTCACGCGGCTCAGGCTCTCGTCGCCGTTGCTCGCGACCAGCTGCGGGCCGTTCTGGAGCAGTTGAGTGTGCCGCTTCTCCTCGGTCCCCCACAGGTGCGCCTCCGCGCGCGCCGTGCGATAGCCCCGGAGCAGGCCGCCGTCGGCGCTCAGCCCGAACTCGAGCAGCGCCGGGTTCTTCGGACCGGGGAACACCAGAGTCATCATCGCGTCCTGGTCCATCGGGTACTCCGACGGCGTGTCCAGCGGGAGCGGCTTGTAGTCGGCGGTCCTGTCGTACTGCGCGCGCAGCATCTTCGCGGCCACCTCGGACGCCTCCTTCACCGTGGGCAGCACCACCGCGGCGACCACCCACAGGTCTCCGCGGAGCATGACCAGGCTGATCAGCTCGCGTCCGGCGCCCAGCGTCTCGGTGCGGACCGCGATCACCCTGGAGCCCGGGAACGTGGACGTCGTGTCGACCGGTTTCGCCCCCGCCGGGGTGATCGCCGTCAGCGCCCGGTCGGCCGAGCCGGCGTCCCGGAACCGCAGCACGCCCGCCGACCCCCACAGGCCCGTGGTGGCTCCCGTGTCGCCCCGGTTGTCGATGAAACCGGTGAGCAGGTTGTAGCCGCCGAGCGCGGTCGCCTGCACGTCGGTGAAGTGTGGCAGGTTCTTCGGCACCAGCATCTTCGTCGAGATCACCGGCCACGCGGGCGTGACGCGGCGCGAGAACCTCCGGTCCACATCGGACACGAAGATCACGGAGTCCGCGATCCGCCAGCCCTCCTGCTGGTACGCGTCCCCGGGTCGCGCCGCGGCCGGGACCTCCTGCGCGGTGGTCGGATAGTTGCCCGTCTCCAGCCGGGGCGCCGCCGACGGGTCCGCCTGCGGACTGCCGGACACCACCTGCGAGCACGCGCTCGCGAGCACGGCGACGGCCGCCACGAGCACCGTTCCCCATCGACCGCCGGATCCCGTCATGTCGCGAGCCTCCTCCGTCCGCGCCGTCGCAGTCCGAAACTACTCGCGCGGCTTGGCATCCGCTTTCGAACCGCCAGTCCGCGGGCCGGGATCCCGGTCCGCCAGCTTGACGAGCACCGGCGCCGCGAGGAGCAGCACGTCGCGTTCGAGGGGCGTGAGTCGCTCCGCCATCGCCGCTTCCAGCCAGGCGTTGCGGACGGCGCGGTCGTCCTCGATCACGGCGCGGCCCTCGTCGGTGAGCTCCACGTACTGCCGCCGACGGTCCGCCTCGTCCCGGCGCCGGCGCACCAGGCCGGCATCGGTGAGGGCGTTGAGCGCCGGCGTCAGCGTCTGCGCGCGAACGTGGTGTTCCTCCCCCAGCGCCGCGGGGTCGACGGCCCGCCGCGGTCCAGGCTGCCGAGGATCAGGTACTGGGTCTCGGTGAGCGGCCCGGGGCGGCGGTGGGCGCGGATCGCGCGACTGAGTGAGTGCACGCCGTAGCGGAGATCGCCGACATCAGACATAGCAAGAGTTTACTTCATACTTTTGCGTATTTCGCGGGTTGCATCGCCGATCTTTCAAGCTGATACTTGTGTTCATGCGCGGGACAGTCATGAGGTGGGCCGGACTGATCGCCGCGTCGTGCGCACTGTCGCCCGTTCTCGTGGCGCTCGGCGTGCCGAGCGGCCCGCTGTTCGCGGCGCTGCTCTGTGCGGCGGCGCTCGCACTGGCCGGCCGGGCGCCGGGCGACGTGCCGCGCGGCCTGTCCCTGGCCGCGCAGGGCGTGCTCGGCGTGTACATCGGCACGCTCATGCAGTCCCACACGCTGGCGGCGCTCGGGTCGCGCTGGACCGCGGCGCTCCTGGTCGGGTTCGCGACGCTGCTGCTCTCCGTCGCCGCCGGCGCGCTACTCGGGCTGCACCGGAGCATCGATTCGCTCACCGGATCCCTGTCGTTGGTGGCCGGCGGCGCGAGCGGGCTCGTGGCCATCGCGCGCGAGCTCGGCGGCGACGAGCGCACCGTCGCCGTGGTGCAGTACCTCCGGGTCGGCATGGTCACGGCGTCGCTGCCGCTGGTGGCGGCGCTGTACCCGCACGCGGCAGGGGCATCGTCGGGCATCGAGACGGGGCCCGACCGCCCGTGGTGGTTCGACCTGGCCGTGGTCGCGGTCTGCACGGGCGCGGGCGGGGCGATCGGGGTCGCGTCGCGGCTGCCCGCGGGCGGGCTGCTGGGCCCGCTCGTGCTGTCGCTGGCGGGGAACCTCACCGGCCTGACCGCGGGGTCGACGGTGCCGGCCTGGCTCGTGTTCGTCGGGTACCTGACGATCGGTTGGCAGGCGGGGGTGGGATTCACCCGCGCGTCGCTGCGGTCGATGGCGCGGCTGCTGCCGTGGGCGGCGGGCCTGATCGTGGCGATCGGGGCCGGGTGCGCGGGACTGGGTTTCGCCCTGTCGGCAATGACCGGCGTGTCCGCGCTGGACGGCTACCTCGCCACCACGCCGGGCGGGCTCTACGCCGTGCTTGCCGTGGCCGCGTCGTCGAACGTGGACATCACGTTCGTGGTGGCCGCGCAGCTGATCCGGCTGCTGCTCATGCTCTTCCTCGCGCCCGCCGCGGCCCGCGGGTTCCGGCGGTGGCGCGCCGGCACGGCGGATATCGTTTCCCGCCCGTCGGAGTTGACGAACGAAGCGAGCCGGTGACGATCAGTGGCAGCGAATCCCGAACAGATCGCAGATCTGCTGAAGGGGAGGATTCTGTGCAGGCTCGTCAATAGGAACGGATCCCGTCACCGTCAGCGGGAACTCGTAGCTCCCAGGCTCTTGGGATCGCAGCCAGATCGCCCAGTTCGACCAGTGGCTATCGTGCTTCGAGCCGTAGACGATGCCGAGCGGCGGAGCACCGTTGTCAAGGGTCACACCGTGGATCCACTGCGCAATGGCGGTCGTGAGTCTGCGGTTACTGCCGCGGAGGTGGGACGTATCGAGATCGTCGGCCCCCGCGACCCTCAGGATCGACCCCACGTTCCGACGGATCGCCCGAATCGAGTCGACAGTCTCGATGTCGACGAACCATCCAGCGCTCGGAAGCAGGATGCGGTTCATCCGGCGTTCCTGCCGCCATGCCGCCGCAATCTGCCCGACGGGCATGTGGTGGGCGGCGGACCATTCACGGTTGACCAGCTCGGCTAACGAAACCCCATTCGCCTCTTCTCCATCGAAGAGGTCCGCCAGGTCTGGCACTCCCAGATCGCCATCGACGATCGCGGGCCGCAGGTGCGCGAGAGATTCCGCGTACGCGACTTCTTCGCAACTTCCGGTGTACACGGTGCGATCGCCGATGACGTCGTAGCGCCCCCACTCTTCGATCGGTAACCCCGTCGCAGAGCGGAGCGGCGGATTCACCGGCCCGTAAGACTCCTTCGCGAGCCGGTACGTGGCATCGAGCTGCGATTCGACTAACGCCAATCCTGTCGCTCCACACACACGTGTCGATTGTCGGTGACGCATCGAGCTAATCGTCCGTGCCCGATACGAACGCACGAGCCGCGTGCCACACCGCTGCCGAATCACCTGCTCGCAGGGCCATGATCGGCGCGACCTCCCCAAGCCTGGGATTGAGCCCGATGAACCATGCTCGAGCAATGCTGTCGCTCTCAGATGTCGCGATGAGCCCCCAGACACGATGCGCCATCTGGAGCCTTTCCAACGCCTCAGGCCGCGGGGAAGGCCCATCGATCTTCGCCCATTTATGCGGCAACTTCCGGTCCCGGACACCTGCGAGCGTCGCCACGAGAGTCGGCCCGAGATGACTGTTCAGTTGTCGCACGAGCTCAGGGGTTCCGGTGCGGATGGCATCGGTGTGAGTCTGCGTATCCAGATTGTTGACCATCTCTCACCCTCATGGTTGCTCGGAAGAATGTCCGCATCACCCATCAACATACCTTAATTCCACTAAAATGACACCCGATTCCGCCAGGCGTACTACTCGCACACACTTGCGCGAACACTGCTAACATCGCAGCATGACTGCGGGAACCAGGAGTTCGACCTCATCGTGTTCGGCGCCACCGGCTTCGTCGGTGAACTGACGGCGCGCCACCTCGCGAACCACGCGCCTGAGGGCGTGCGGATCGCGCTGGCCGGCCGCAACGCCGCCAAGCTGGAGAAGCTGCGGGACTCGCTCGGTCCGCGCGCCGCCGGCTTCGGCATCGTCGTCGCGGACGTCGACAAGCCCTCCACCCTCGACGAGATGGTCGCCCGCACGACGGTCCTGTGCAGCACCGTCGGCCCCTACGCGAAGTACGGCGAGACGGTGGTCGGCGCGTGCGTCAACGCGGGCACCCACTACACCGACCTCACCGGCGAGGTGCTGTTCGCGCGCCGCTCGATCGACAAGTTCCACGAGCAGGCGGCCGGCAACGGCACGAAGATCGTGCACTCCTGCGGGTTCGACTCCATCCCCTCGGACCTCGGGACGTTCCTCGTCCACGAGCGCGCCCAGGCCGACGGTGCCGGCACGCTCGGCTCCACGACGCTGGTCATGCGCTCGCTGCGTGGCGGCGCGAGCGGCGGCACCATCGCGTCCGCGATCGGCCTGGCCGACGAGGTGACGGCCGACCGCGAGGCCCGGCGCATCGCCGGGCGGCCGCATTCGCTGAGCGCCGACCCCACTCGGGAGACCCCGACGCAGCCCGGCGACCTCTCGACGGTGGACGCCTCCACCGTGGACCCGTCGCTGCGCGGCACCCTGGCCCCGTTCTTCATGGCCAGCTACAACACCCGCGTGGTGCGCCGCTCGAACGGCCTGCTCGACTTCGCCTACGGCCCCGACTTCACCTACCGGGAGACCATGTCCGTCGGCTCGGTCCCCGTGGTCTCGACGGTGGCCTCCCACGTGGTGCGCGGCGCCCTCGCCGTCGGCATGGCCGCGCTGGCGATCAAGCCGCTGCGTCCCGCGCTGGAGAAGGTTCTGCCCGCGCCCGGCGAGGGCCCCAGCGAGAAGTCGCAGGCCAACGGCAGGTTCATCGGCGACGTCTACACCCGCACCACGAGCGGCCGCCGCTATCGCGCGACCATCGGCGCCGACCTCGACCCCGGCTACAGCGGCACCGCCGTGATGCTGGGCGAGGCCTCCCTCGCGCTGGCCCTCGACGGGGACCCGGCCCGCGGCGGCGCGGCGCTGCCGGACCGTGCGGGCGTGCTCACCCCCGCGGTCGCCCTCGGCGGCGTGCTCGCCGATCGCCTGCGCGCCCAGGGCTTCACGGTCACCGTCGACGAGCTGACGTAGCCGGTCACGCGAGCGCGAGGAACAGCTTCTCCAGCTTCTGCTGGTCCACGTTCTCGGGCCCCTCGGTCGCGATGCAGTGCTGCAGGCCGGTGGCGACGAGGGCGTAACCGCTGCGACCGAGGGCCTTGTTCACCGCGGCGAGCTGAGTGAGCACGTCCTCGCAGTCCTCCCCCTCCTCGAGCATGCGGATCACGGTCGCGAGATGGCCGTGGGCGCGCTTGAGGCGGGTCACAACGGGCTTGACACCCTCCTCGGGGAGCTTCACGCGCGCAGCCCGGCGAGCATGCCGGCGAGCCGCTCCCGCGCGTCGGCGGCCACCCCCGCCAGGGCCTCCGTGCCGGTGAACTCCGGCATCACGTTCGGGTCCATGACCTCCACCAGCGCGCCGTCCCCGTCGGCGGAGACCACCACGTTGCACGGCAGCAGCGCCGCCACGCGCGGGTCGATACCCAGCGCCTCGTGCGCGAGCTGCGGCCGGCACGCGCCGAGGATCACCTTCGGCGGGACGTCCACATCGAGCTTGGCCTTGAGGGTGGCCCGGATGTCGATCTCCGTCAGCACGCCGAAACCGGCGTCCGCGAGCCCCTCGCGCACCCGCGCCACCGCGTCGGCGTAGGGCGCGTCGATGGTCGTGCTCATCGTGAAGTCCGTCATGAATCCGTTCCTCTCGTCGGCCGTCGCCCCATCATGACATATCCCCCTGGGGGGATATCCGAATCGGGCCGGCCGTGGCGTAAGGTCCGGGTCATGTGCAGTGCGATCACCTGCCGCGTGTGCGGCAAGACCACCTGGACGGGCTGCGGCTCGCACGTCGACGAGGTGCGCGCGGGCGTCCGGCCCGAGGACTGGTGCGACGGCCACGCCGCACCCGCGGGCCAGCGGGCCCAGCGCGGGTGGTTCCGCCGCTGACCCCGGCGCCCTGCGCTACCGGTCGATCCGCGCGAAGGGGCGCAGCTCCTCCACCTCGTACGCCAGTTCCAGCAGCGTGGACTCCATGCCCGCCGGGCCTGCGAACTGTGCACCCAGCGGGAGCCCGTCACCGTCGAACCCGCACGGCACGGACACCGCCGGGCCGCCCGACACGTTGTTCAGCGGGGTGACCCCCACCATCGCGATGGTGCGCGACATGAACTCGCCGAACGGCAGGTTGGGATCGAGGTAGCCGATCCGCGGGGTCGGGCTGGTCATGGTGGGTGAGAGCATCGCGTCGACGCCGCGCTCGACGAACATCCGCTCGTAGTTCCCGGTCACCGCCCGCAGCCGGCGGATCGCCCCGGGGATCGACGGTGCGCTGCGCCGCCCGGACCGCAGCAGGCTCCGCGTCACGGGATCGAGCGCACCGAAGTCGTAGCGGCCGCGCGACGCCGCCGCCGTCGCGCCGACCTCGACCGCCGTGAGCAGCCCCCAGTAGTGCAGGAAGTCGTCCACGAAGCCGCCATCGATGCGCAGGTCCGCCATCGTCAGCTCGACGACCTCGTGGCCGCGGTCGGCGAGCTCGTCCGCGAGTGAGAGGACGGGCGTGAGGCATTCGCCGGCGATACCGAAGTCGGTGACCGACTCGGTGACCAGCCCGATCCGGCGACGCCGCCCAGCGCCGCGCACGTTCCCGACGGGCGGCAGCGCCGGGTTCCGACGGTGCCGCTCGGCCGCCGCGACGTACCGCGCGGTGTCGCGCACGGTGCGGGTCAGCACGCCCTCGCACACCACGTTCACCGGCAGCAGCCGCAGCTCGGGCATGCCCGCCATCCGCCCTCGGGTGGGCTTGAGTCCCACCAGCCCGTTGAGCGACGCGGGGATCCGAATGGAGCCGCCCCCGTCGTTGCCGTGCGCGATCGGCAGCGCACCCGACGCGACCAGGGCCGCCGCGCCCGACGACGACCCGCCCGCCGTGTAGCCGGTGTTCCAGGCGTTGCGGGTGGACGGCCGGCCGTCGCCGAACTCCGCGCTCGCGGTCATGCCGAACTCCGGCATCGCCGTCGAGGCGAGCACGTTGACGCCGGTCGCGGCGAGCTGGTCCGCGACCGGGCCGTTGCGCCGCTCCGGCGTCTGCGGCAGCGCCGCCGAGCCCATCGTGGTGGGCAGGCCCGCGTGCGGGGTGTTCTCCTTGATCGCCGACGGTACGCCGTAGAACGCCGCATCCCGTGCGGCCTGCGGCCCGGCACCGCCGTCGGGCAGCCACCAGCGCACCGCCCGGACCTCGGGGTCGACGGTGCGGATCCGCTTCGCCGCGGCCGCGGCCGCCTCCTGCGCAGTGAAGGCGCCCGCGGCGATGGCTTCGGCGACGCCGGTGGCGTCGAGGGTGCCGAGCACGTCATCGGTGACGGCATTGGCGCGGGTGGCGGTGTGGGTGATGTCCGTGGTCATGGCTGCTCCTCCCGGCACGGGCGCCGAGTTTGTACAAACTTACAGAGATCGACGATAGCGCGAGTCTGTAACTCTGTACAGATTTTCGTCGCGGCCTAGACTCTGCAGGCGTGGAGGAGCGGAAGCACCGGCGCAGCACGCTGGAACGCAAGCGCGCACTGATCGACGCGGCGGTCGCGATCGTCGGCGAATCCGGCTACTCGTCGGTGACGCACCGCGCGGTCACCGCGCGGGCCGGGCTGCCGACCACGTCCATCGGCTACTTCTACTCGTCGATCGACGAACTGACCCAGGAGGCGATGCGCACCCTGGTGGCCGAGGAGTTCGAGCGACTCGGCGTGCTCGCCGGCCTGCTCGACACCGGCGATGCCACACCCGACCAGGTGATCGCCGCGTTCGCCGCGTCGTCGCAGGTCCGCCGACCGGACTCGCTCGCGCTGGTCGAGGCGTACCTGCGCGCGGCGCGCGAGGAGTCCGCGCGGCCGGTGGTCGCGGAGTATGTGGCCGCGGCGGACCGGCTCGCGACGGCGGCCGCAGCACTGGCCGGCGTCGACGCCGACCCCGAACTGGCGCGCGGCGTGGTCGCCCTGGTCAACGGGTTCACCATGATCGAATCCGCGCTGCCCGATTCCGCCGACATCGGAACCAAGACGAGGGCGCTCCGCACGATGCTCATCGGCGCACTGTTCGCGCAGGGCGACGAGGACACCGCCCGGGCGCTGCGCGACGACCTCCCGGAGTGACGCGGCGGCACCGTCGGGCGACTCAGGACGGAAGCGGATCCGCCGACGAGTCCGCCGCGGCGATACGGTCCGCCAAGCGGTCCTGCGCGTCCCGGATCCCGGAGGCGTAGGCGGGGTCGATCGCCGAGTCCAGCACGAAGTCGAACTCGCGGCTGGTCTGGAGACGATCCGCGGCTTCGGCGAAGCGCCCCTGGCGGCGGTACCCGTCGGCCAGGTTCAGGTGCAGCGAGGGCATGAATCCGGCCACCGACAGCGACTCGTGCACGGCCTGCAGCTCGGCGTCGCTGACGTGCGCGGACTCGGCGAGGGCCACCTCGTCCCATTCCACCTCGGCATCCAGATCGTCCTGCGCATCCGCGATGTAGTGCGCCGCGATGCAGCGGCCCGCGTGATCCTCGGGCGCGATGCGCGACCAGAGCGTCTCGAGCTTCGACTTGCGCCCGGCCTGGTCCGCGAGCGCAGCGCCCAGCTCCGTCATCAGATTCTCCATGTACGTGACCCTAGACGGCGCATCCGACATGTTTTCCGCGCTACTTCGCGGGGGACACGAACCGGATTCGATCGCAACCTGCGGGTCGGCGTGATCCAGTAGCGCTACAAAGGAACAATGAGTCGCACCTTGGTGGCCGTCCTGACCGCGGTACTGCTCGCACTGATCGGCGCGCCGCCGGCGCAGGCGGCCGACGTCGAGAAGGCGATCGCCCGCGGCATGACGCTCGTCGGCACCGACACCTTCGGCGAGTACGGCTGCGAGGACTTCGTCGACTTCGCCTACGGAAAGACGACCGCCACCGGAATCCCGCGCGACCACGCCCGCTCGTTCTACGAGGCCCTCGAGGCGAAGGGATTGGGGCACGCCGAGCTCCCGGCCCCACGCGGCGCGCTCGTGTTCACCCAGAGTGACTACGGGTACCACGTGGACATCTCGCTCGGGGACGGCACGTACCTCAGCGGCGGCGTGCAGGGCCTGCGGCGCGGCTACGGCGACGGCAGCCAGATCCAGGTCATCGACGCCCCGAACCCGCGCCCGCACCGCCTGCTCGGCTGGGCCCACGCGCCCTGGAAGTAGCCGTTACGGCGCCAGCAGAGCGTGGCAGCGGCGCAGCCGGTCCAGCCACCAGTCCCGGCGCTCCCCCGTCACCTCCACCGCGGCGATCCGCGCCGCGGTCGGCGCGAGGGTGCGCACCCGCAGCGCGCCGTCGACGAGCGGGTGCGCACCGAGGTCCGCGGTGAAGAAGCCGCCTGTGCCCAGCCCGGCGGCGTTGCCGTCCTCGATGCACGCCGCGGCGACGATGCCCGCCGACAGCCCGACCGCGGTGTCGAGCGCCGACGAGACGGTGACCCGGACGCCCGCAGCGTCTTTCAGCGCCGCAGCGACGTCCAGGACCGCCCGCACCCCGCCCAGCGGAGCCACTTTCACCACGGCCACGTCCGCGGCGCCGAGCTCGGCGACCCGCATCGGATCGCCTGCGCGCCGGATGGATTCGTCGGCGGCCACGTCGCACGCACCGTCCAGCCGGCGGCGCAGTTCCGCCAGTTCCTCGACGGTGCGGCACGGCTGCTCCGCGTAGTCCAGTGGACCGTCGGACAGCAGCCGTGAGAGCGCCCCGTACGCCTGGTCGACCGACCAGCCGCCGTTCGCATCGACGCGGATGATCGCGCCCGGCAGCGCGCCGCGGACCGCGGCGACCCGAGCGACGTCGTCGTCCAGGCCCTGCCCGGATTCGGCCACCTTCACCTTCACGGTGCGGCAACCGGGAAACCGAGCGAGCACCTCGGGCACCTGCGCGGCGTCGACAGCGGGCACGGTCGCGTTGACCGCGACGACGGTGCGCAGCGGCTCGGGCAGTCCCTCGTAGGCGGCCTCGACGCCGGCGCGCAGCCACTGCGCGGCCTCCGCGTCGTCGTACTCGGGGAAGGCGCCGAACTCACCCCAGCCGTGCGGTCCCTCGAAGACCACCGCCTCCCGGGCCGTGATCCCGCGGAACCGCACCCGCATCGGCAGCCGCACCACCCGCGCCGCGGCCACCAGTTCGTCGACGTCCACCACGACCCCAACAGTAGAGTCGACTGCGTGACTTTCAACCCCGAGCTGTGGCAGCCGGTCCCCGGGTTCGGGGACCTGACCGACATCACGTACCACCGGCACATCACGCAGGGCACCGTCCGCGTGGCGTTCGACCGGCCGGAGGTGCGCAACGCGTTCCGGCCGCACACCGTCGACGAGCTGTACCGTGCGCTGGACCACGCGCGATGCTCCGCCGACGTGGGCGCGGTGCTGCTCACCGGCAACGGCCCCGCCCCGAAGGACGGGGTGTGGGCGTTCTGCTCGGGCGGAGACCAGCGCATCCGCGGGCGCTCCGGCTACCAGTACGCGACGAGCCACGACTCGGACGTCGAGGGCGCGACCGCCGACGGCGTCGACGAGGCACGCGTGAAGGCCGAGGGTGGCCGCCTGCACATCCTCGAGGTGCAGCGCCTCATCCGGTTCATGCCGAAGGTCGTGATCGCGCTGGTCAACGGCTGGGCCGCGGGCGGCGGGCACTCGCTGCACGTGACGTGCGACCTGACGCTCGCGAGCCGCGAGCACGCGCGGTTCAAGCAGACCGACGCGGACGTCGGCTCGTTCGACGCGGGCTACGGCAGCGCGTACCTGGCCAAGCAGGTGGGCAACAAGTTCGCGCGTGAGATCTTCTTCCTGGGCGAGACCTACAGCGCCGAGGAGATGCACCACATGGGCGCCGTGAACCGCGTCGTCGACCACGACGAGTTGGAGAACGTCGCGCTCGAGTGGACCGCGAAGATCCTCGGCAAGAGCCCGCAGGCGCAGCGGATGCTCAAGTACGCCTTCAACCTTCCCGACGACGGGCTCGTCGGACAGCAGCTGTTCGCGGGCGAGGCCACCCGCCTGGCGTACATGACCGACGAGGCCGTCGAGGGCCGCGACTCCTTCCTGGAGAAGCGCGCCCCCGACTGGTCCCCGTTCCCCTACTACTACTGAGTCACCGTGGCGCAGTGCGCGTTCTGCGCGATCGTCGCGGGTGAGGCGCCCGCGGCGATCGTCGCCGAGACCGACGAGGCGATCGCCTTCCTCGACGTCCGCCCCGTGAGCGAGGGCCACACCCTCGTGGCCGCGAAGCGGCACGCGGCGCGCCTGGCCGACCTCCCCGCCGGGGACGGCACGGCGATGTTCGCGCTCGGGCACCGTCTGGCTCGGGCCGCGCGCGACGGCGCGCTCGCGGCCGACGGGGTGAACCTCGTCGTCAACGACGGCCGCGCCGCGTTCCAGACCGTCGATCACGTTCACCTGCACGTGATCCCGCGGTTCGCAGGCGACAAGCGCGCCGTGCTGGGCCGGTTCCTCCGCCGCAGGCCCCGCAGGTCCGACGGTGCCGCCTCCCTCCTGCGCGCGGCCCTGCCGGACTGACGCCGAGCAGCGCTCCTCCGGGCCGGGTAGCGTCGCAGATATGGGAATCATTTCCATCACCACCGAGCTGCCTCTGCCCGCCGCCCGCGCCCGGACGATGGCGGCGACGCCCGAGGTGATGCTGTTCGTCCTCGCGCCCGTGCTGTCGTTCGACATGTCCGGCGCACCGCCCGCGGGCGTCCCCGTCGAGGCCGGCTTCTCCGCGCGTGGGCGCGTGCGCTGGTGGGGCATCCTCCCGAGTTGGACGCACGAGATCACGGTGCGGCGGCTCGATGACCTCGAGATCTACACCAACGAGCGGGGCGGCCCGGTGCGCGTGTGGAACCACCGCCTCACGTTCGAGCCCCTCGGACCGGACCGCTGCCGGTACACCGACGCGATCGAGATCGAGGACGGCGTGAGCGGCCTGTTCACGGGCCTGTTCGTGCGTGCGATGTTCCGGCACCGGCATCGACGGTGGCGGGTCCTGGCCGCCACCGTCGCGGCGATCGACGCGGCGTAACGCCGCCCCACCGGCTGGCTCAGCCGTGCGCGCGCCGATGCCGCGGCTGGTACAGCCCGACGGTGCCGCCTCCCGGCAGGGTCAGCGAGGTGAGCAGGCCCCAGCCCTGATCGGTGACCGGCGCCGTCTCGAGGCCCTTGGCCCGCAGCTCCGCCACCTCGGCCTCGACGTCGTCGCACATGAAGTAGAGCTCCTGCTTCGGCGCACCGTCGGTGGGGTGGACCGCGACCTCCGAGGCGGGCAGCGGCAGGATCAGCCAGCCGCCACCGGCGTCCACTCCCTCGACGCCGAGGACGTCCCGGAGGAACGCGCGGTCGGCGTCCGCGTCGGCCGAGTAGTGGATGACGTGCGCCCCGTTGATCACCCGCTCACCATAGACCCATGCGTTTCACGCATGACCCGTCCCGAGAGAACACACTCCAACCTGCGTATATCGAGGTATGCGCCGCCCGCATGGCTTCCGCGAGACGACACATCCCTTCATCGGTCGCGCGCGGCGACCCGCAGCGGCGCAGCGCGCCGGGCTACTCCTCGACCATCCGGAACCGGAAGGTCGTGCGCCCCAGGGTGAGCTCGTCACCGTCGGACAGAGGAAGCTGGCCGGAGACGCGGCGCTCCCCCACGTAGGTCCCGTTGGACGACTGCAGGTCGCGTACGGCGAAGCCGCTCACGGAGCCGGTGATCACGGCGTGCTCGCGGGAGACCTTCGTGTCGTCGATGCTGATGTCGTTGTCGGGCAGGCGACCGAGCCGCACCTCGCCGTGCACCGGGTACTCGGTGCCGTCGGCGGCGGTCAGGCTGCCGCGGGGCCGGCCCCGTCGATGGTGACATCGGTCTCGGTCTTCTCGAACGCCCGGCCGTCGCCGGGCTGTGCGGCGGGACGCGCGGCCGCGAACGCGAGCTGCTCCTGCCGCAGTACCTTCCCCTCCAGCTCCACGAGCGCAGGGTCGGGTCGGCGCCCAGCTCATCGGCCAGGGTCCGACGGAGCTCCCGCGCCGCCTCGAGCGCGTCGGCCTGGCGCCCCGTGACGTACAGCGCCGTGATGAGCTGGCCCCACAGCGGCTCCTGCAGGGGGTGCTCCGACACCAGCCGGCGCAGCTCCCCGATCACCGACGCGGCGCGCCCGGCCGCGATCTCGGCGTCGTACATCGCGGACTGCACCGCGGCCCGCTCCTCGGCCATCCCCACCGCGAAGTTGTCGGCGAACTGCAGTCCGCGCAGATCCGCCACCGCGTCGCCGCGGAACTCCGACAGCGCCGACGCGAACATCAGCGACGCCTGGTCGTAGCGGCCGGCGGCCGCGAGTTCGGCGCCCCGCCGACGCGCGGCGTCGAAGCGGCCCACGTCCGACTGGTCCGGCTCGAGGTCGAGGCGGTACGTCGATCCGGACGTCACCAGCAGCGCGTCGAGGCCCGATCCGGCACCCGGGCCACGGAGCGCCTTGCGCAGCCCGCTGACGAAGACCTGCAGGCTGGCGCGTGCGGACGCGGGAGGGTTGCCGTCCCAGACCTGCTCGCTCAGCGAATCGACGGTGACGGCGCGGCCGCGATTCATCACCAGCAGCGCGAGCACGGAACGCGGCTTGACGCCCGACACTTCGTTCGGGGCACCGTCCACGGAGAGCGAGACCTGGCCCAGCACCCGGATGTCCAACGACGTCATGTCGCAAATACTAACTGAGCCGCATCTGAGACCCGACTGAATGAACTTTGGATGAACTATCCTCTTCCAAATACGAACCTGCAGGTCAGAAGGATGTTGGACGCATCTCACCGGTTTGGTGATTCGATGATCTGCCCGCAGAATTTCCCTCATGAACAGCGAACTGATCATCCTGCTGTTGGTGATCGTGACGGCACTCGCCTTCGACTTCACCAACGGCTTCCACGACACGGAAACGCGATGGCCACGTCCATCGCGACCGGCGCTCTGAAGCCGAAGACGGCCGTGAGCCTGTCGGCGATCCTGAACCTGGTCGGCGCCTTCCTGTCCGTGGAGGTCGCGCTCACCGTGACCAACGCGGTGATCAAGATCCAGAACAAGGACGGCTCCCCCAAGGAGGAGCTCATCGCGAACGGCGGCCGCGCGCTGCTGATCATCGTGCTCTCCGGCCTCGTCGGCGGCATCATCTGGAACCTGCTGACCTGGTTGCTGGGCCTGCCCAGCTCCAGCTCGCACGCGCTGTTCGGAGGCATGATCGGCGCCGCCATCGCCGCGCTGGGCGTGAGCGGCGTGGTCTGGAACGGCACCAGCAAGCTCGACGGTGTCATCGGCAAGGTCGTGCTCCCCGCGCTGTTCGCCCCCGTGGTCGCCGGCATCGTCGCCGCGGTCGGCACGTTCCTCGTGTTCAAGGTCGTCGCGGGTGTCGCCGAGCGCTTCACCGAGGAGGGCTTCCGCTGGGGCCAGATCGGCACCGCCTCGCTCGTCTCGCTGGCGCACGGCACCAACGACGCGCAGAAGACCATGGGTGTCATCACCCTCGCGCTCATCGGCTACAGCCAGGGCAACCCCGACAGCAGCGGGAGCCTCCTGTTCTGGGACGACACGCACGGCGTCCCGCTGTGGGTGAAGTTCTCGGCCGCGGCCGCGATCGCGCTCGGCACCTTCCTCGGCGGCTGGCGCATCATCCGCACCCTCGGCAAGGGCCTGATCGAGATCAGCTCGCCCCAGGGCATGGCGGCCGAGGCGTCGTCGGCCACGATCATCCTGACCTCGAGCCACCTCGGCTTCGCGCTGTCCACCACGCACGTCGCCACCGGCTCGATCCTCGGTTCCGGCGTCGGCAAGCCGGGCGCCACGGTCCGCTGGGGCGTCGCGCTGCGCATGGTCGCCGCCTGGGTCATCACCCTCCCCGCCGCCGCGATCGTGGGTGCGATCACTTACTACATCGCCAACGGCATCCCGACGCTGGCGGGTCCGATCGTCGCGTTCGCGCTCCTGTGCGCCCTGTCCGGCTACATGTACTGGCGCGCGCAGCAGCAGAAGGTCGACTCCAACAACGTCAACGCCGAGTGGGACGACGCGAGCAACTCGATCGCGCCCGCCGAGGCCAAGGTTTAAGGGGACACACGCATGAACACCATCTCTCTCGCCCTCGACGCGGTGTGGAAGGTCCTGCTCGTGGGCCTGATCCTCGGTGCCGGCCTGCCCGCCCTGTTCGCGATCGGCGTCCGCGGCCTCGCCGTCGGCAACGGCCACGAACGGGAGGACGGCACCGTCCACAAGCCCAACCCGCTGGGCAACGTGCTCGCCGCCGTCGCGTTCCTGATCGTGATCGTCGCCGTGGTCCTCGGCGTCGCGATGATCGTCGCGTCGGGCTTCAAGTACGAGCTCACGTTCGAGAACATCTACCCGTGGTTCCAGAAGAAGTAGGGGCGGACGCATGACCACCGAGAACACCCAGGACAACGTCCTTACGCAGGTCCTCGACTGGCTGCGCGCCGGCTACCCCGAGGGCGTCCCGCCGAAGGATTACTTCCCGCTGCTCGCGCTGCTCAAGCGCTCGCTCACCGAGACCGAGGTCGATGCGGTGATCGGCCGGATCCTCGCCGCCCGTCCCGACGAGGTGCACCGCGAGGAGATCGAGGCCGCGATCACCAAGATCACTCAGGTCGAGCCCAGCGCCGATGAGCTCCACCAGGTCGCGGCGAAGCTGGCCGCGGGCGGCTGGCCGCTCACCGGATTCGCCGGCTGAAGCACGTTCCCTTCGCTGTCGCGCTCTGCCGAGCTGCGGGCGGCCCCCTATTCTGGAGTCCAGATAGGGGGCCGTTCCCGTATCGGCATCCGTATCTACGGCACAACCGCGCCCGCAGGGCACCCTCGCACCGGAGGTGGGGTCTTCAATGAGTTCGAACCCGGGTTTCCTGGCCAGGATCGTCGATTGGCTGCGCGCCGGATATCCCGACGGCGTGCCCAGCACCGATTACCAGCCGCTCCTCGCGCTACTCGACCGACAGCTCACCAAGGAGGAGCTCCGGCAGGTCACGCGCGAGCTGATCGACGACGCGCACCTCTCGCCCGAAGGGATCGAGCCCATCACCCGCGTCGACGCCGGCGTCGCCATCAGCGGCCGCACCCACGAGATGCCGCTTGAGAAGGACATCACCCGTGTCCGCGAGCGCCTCGAGCGCAAGGGCTGGCCCTTCGACGACGGCCCGCTCAACCCCGATGGCTGCCCGCGAGCCGATCACGGCCCGCACGATCCGAACGGCCCGGACGCGCCGGGTGGACCGGGCGCCGCGCAGTAGTCTCGACCGGTGAACCTCGAGCCGCTGCCGATCGGCACCGTCGAATCCGCACTCCCGCAGCTGACCGCCCTGCTGGAGGGCACGGCGCCCGCGTGGCTGCCCGTCCCCGCGCACGATCGCAGGAGGCCGCGCGCCTGTCCGACGCCCTCGCGGCGGGCACGGCGATCGACGAGCGCGCGGCCCTCGTGGTCGCGACATCCGGCAGCACGGGGACGCCCAAGGGCGCGATGCTCACGCGCGCGAACCTCGCCGCGAGCGCCGCGGGCACGCACGAGCGGCTCGGCGGGCCCGGGCAGTGGCTGCTGGCGATGCCGCCGCACCACGTCGCGGGGGTGCAGGTGATGCTGCGGTCGCTGGCCTCCGGTCACGCGCCGCTGGGCCTCGACGTGCGGAACGGCTTCGACCCGGCCGCCCTCGGTCCCGCGCACGCGCGGATGACCGCGGACCGTCGATACGTTTCGATCGTGCCGACACAGCTGGTCAAGACCCTCGCCGACCCCGCTGCCACGGAGGCCCTCGCCCGGTTCGACGGCGTGCTCGTCGGCGGCGCCGCCTGCCCGCCCTCCGCCCGCGAGGCCGCCCTCGCCGCGGGGATCCGCATCGTGCGCACGTACGGCATGAGCGAGACCGCCGGCGGCTGCGTGTACGACGGCGTGCCGCTGCCGGGTGTCGAGATCCGGGTGGACGTCCCGGATTCCCGTGTCGTGCTGGGCGGCCCGACGGTGGCCCTCGGCTACCGGAACGCGCCCGGCCACCCCGCCTTCGCCGAGCCGGGCTGGTTCCGCACCGACGACGCCGGCACTCTCACCGACGGCGTGCTCGCCGTCACGGGCCGGCTCGACGAGGCCATCTCCACCGGCGGCCTGACGGTGCTCCCCCAGGTCGTGGAGGCCGTCCTCGCGCGGGTGCCGGGCGTCGCCGAGGTGGCGGTGTTCGGGCGGCCCGATCCGCGGCTGGGCGAGGCCGTCGAGGCGGCCGTGGTGCCGGAGCCGGGGGCGACGGTCACCGTCGAAGCGCTGCGCGCGGCCGTGGCGGCAGAGGTGGACCGGACGGCGGCGCCGCGGGCGCTGCACCTGCTCGACGAGCTGCCGCGGCGCGGTCCGGGCAAGGTCGACCGACGGGCGCTGGTCGACCGGTTCTCCGAATACTGAGAGAATTCCAAAACTTACGGTATATCTTCAGCGCATGATCCTTCGGCGCGCCCTCGGGCGACTCGCAGCGGTATCGGCGACCCTCGCGCTCGGCGCGAGCCTGGCGGCGGGAGCGGCGCAGGGCGCACCGTCGACGACGTGGATGTGCCGGCCGGGCACCGCGAACCCGTGCACCCTCCCCACCGACACCACCGACCTCGGCACCGGGAAGACGACCCCGGCCAGGAGGGTGACCGACGCCGACAAGGCGGTCGACTGCTTCTACGTCTACCCGACGGTGACGAACCAGGTGGCACTCAACGCCAACCCGGTGCGCATGCCCGAGGTGGACTCGATCGCCCGGTTCCAGGCCGCGCGGTTCGGGTCGATGTGCCGCGTCTTCGCGCCGATCTACCCGCAGATCACCCTGACGGGCCTCGCGCCCACGATGCTGATGCACCTGAAGCCGGTCGTCGACACCGCGTACGACGCCGTGCGGACGGCCTGGCGCGAGTACCTGGCCCGCGACAACGGCGGACGCGGCGTCGTCCTCATCGGGCACTCGCAGGGAACGATGATGCTGCGCAAGCTGATCCGCGAGGAGATCGACGGCAACGCAGCGGTCCGGAACCGCCTGGTCGGCGCCTTCCTCATGGGCGGCAACGTGACCACGGCGGCGGGAAGCACGACGGGTGGCGACTTCCGGAACATCCCGCTGTGCACCCGCCGCGCCGAGTTCGGTTGTGTGGTCGCATATTCCACGGACACCGCCGCGCCGGTGATCTCGATGTTCGGCAACACCGACCTCGACCTCCTGTCCCAGACGATGGAGCTCCCGGTCGGCGCGGGCAAGCACGTCGCCTGCACGGACCCCGGGCCCCTGTCCGGCGACTCCGGCCCCGTCGGCGTGACGGTGCCGAGCGAGCGCTACGCCTTCGGGATCATCTCCGTCCTCATGGACTACACCACCTTCCCCGAGGCGCTGCCCACGTCGGCCAGCACCTGGACGGTGAGTAGGAGCCGCGGCGTGGGAAGCTGCTCGGAGGTCAACCGGCACAGCATGTACCGGATCCGGCTGACGGTGCCGCAGCCGCTCAACGAGCTGCCACTGATGGGCACGCACCTGCTGGACGTGAACTTCGGCCTCGACCGGCTGGTGTCGATCGCGGCGCAGCAGTCCGCGGCGTGGCGCGCCCGGTGAGCGCGGGTTGACTGACGTCACAAATATTCACGGTTGAAGGAATCTCGGGTAAGGTTACCGCCGAGTAAGACAGCTCCGCAGTACCAGCCCGGATCGGAGAACCGTGAAGCAGAACATCGCAGCGCAGACCCCGCTGCTCAACCCCCGCGACGTCGACTTCCTGCTCTACGAGTGGCTGAACGCCGAGGAGCTGACCAAGCGCGACGCCTTCGCGGAGCACTCCAAGGAGACCTTCGACGCCGCGCTCGACCTGGCCGCCGACATCGCGGTGCAGAAGCTGTCGAACCACTACAAGGACGCCGACGCGAACGAGCCGACGATCCAGCCCGACGGCACCGCGAAGACGCTGCCCGCGACCAAGGCCGGGCTGGACGCGATCGCGGCCTCGGGCCTGACCTTCGGCGAACTCCCCGCCGAGGAGGGCGGCATCGGCCTGCCCTCGCTCATCAGCAAGGCCGCGTTCGCGTGGATGCAGGCCGCGAACGTCTCCACCACCGTCTACTCGGGCCTCACCCTGGGCAACGGCAACGTGATCCGCTCCTTCGGCACCGACGAGCAGAAGCGGCTCTTCCTCGAGCCGATGATCGAGGGCCGGTTCACCGGCACCATGTGCCTCTCGGAGCCCGACGCCGGCTCCGCGCTCGCCGACATCAGCGCCAAGGCCGAGCCCCGCGCGGACGGCAGCTACGCCATCACCGGCACCAAGATGTGGATCACCGGCGGCGACCACGAGATGTCCGAGAACATCGTCCACCTCGTGCTCGCAAAGGTCCCCGGCGCGCCGGACGGCGTCAAGGGCATCTCGCTGTTCATCGTCCCGAAGTACCTGGTGAACGACGATCAGTCGGTCGGCGAGCGCAACGCCGTGACGCTGGTCAGCCTGAACCACAAGATGGGCAACAAGGGCACCACCAACTGCCTGCTCTCGCTCGACGGTGCCACCGGCTACCTGGTCGGCACCGAGAACCGCGGCCTGGTCCAGATGTTCCAGATGATGAACGAGGCGCGCGTCGCCGTGGGCCTCGCGTCGTCGGCGATCGGCTACACCGGCTACCTGCAGTCGCTCGAGTACGCCAAGACCCGGGTGCAGGGCCGGCCCGTCACCGCCCCGACCGGGCCGCAGGTCCCGATCATCGAGCACCCCGACGTGCGCCGGATGCTGCTCGCGCAGAAGAGCTACGTCGAGGGCGGCCTGGCGCTCGCGCTGTTCGGCGCGCGCCTGGTCGACGACGCGGACACCGCACCGTCGGAGGACGAGCGGACGGCCGCCGGGCAGCTCCTCGACTTCCTCACCCCGATCATCAAGAGCTGGCCCAGCGAGTGGGCCACGAAGGCCAACGACTACGCCATCCAGATCCACGGCGGCTACGGCTACACGCGCGAGTTCAACGTCGAGCAGCTGTACCGGGACAACCGGCTCAACGCGATCCACGAGGGCGCCAAGGCGATCCACGGCCTGGACCTGCTGGGCCGCAAGGTGCCGCAGCACGGCGGCGCGGCCTTCGGCGCACTGCTGGGGCGGATCGAGGAGACGGCCGCCCGCGCCGACAAGGTCGAGGAGCTGGCTCCGCACGCCGCCGCCCTGCGGGCCGCCGCGCAGCGCGCGGTCGAGGTCACGATGACGCTCGGCGGCGCCGGCGACCCCGCGCTGTCCCTCGCGAACGCCACGGCCTACCTCGACGCGCTGGGCCACGTCGTGATCGCGTGGCTATGGCTGGATCAGGCGCTCGCGACCTACGCCGAGGACGGCACGGCCCGCGAGGACGCCTTCTACCGCGGCAAGCGGACGGCCGCGCAGTACTTCTTCGTCTACGAGCTGCCCACGGCGCACACCGGGTTCGACCTGCTGGCGAAGCTCGACCGCACCACGCTCGACCTGGACACCTCCGTCCTGTAGCGACTGCATAGGCTGGGTGCATGGCAACCGCAGCGCAGTGGCTCGAAGGGGCCCGACCCCGCACGCTCCCTAACGCGATCGCCCCGGTGATCGCGGGCACGGGGCGGCGGGCTTCCTGGGCGAGGCGGTCTGGTGGAAGGCGCTCCTCGCGCTGGTGGTGTCGCTGTCGCTGATCGTCGGCGTGAACTTCGCCAACGACTACTCCGACGGCATCCGCGGCACCGACGACGACCGCGTCGGGCCGCTGCGCCTCGTCGGGTCCGGGCTCGCCTCCCCCGCGGCGGTGAAGCGGGCGGCGTTCGCCTGTTTCGGGGTGGGCGGCGCGGCCGGGGTGGCGCTGTCGCTGACCTCCGCGCCCTGGTTGATCGCGGTGGGCGCGGTGTGCGTGGCGGGCGCGTGGTTCTACACCGGCGGGTCGAAGCCGTACGGGTACCTCGGCTTCGGCGAGATCGCGGTGTTCGTGTTCTTCGGGCTCGTGGCGGTGCTGGGTACCGAGTTCGTCCAGGCCGGGCGGGTCGACGGTGCCGGCGCTCTCGCCGCCTGCGCGGTGGGCTCGTACAGCTCCGCGGTCCTCGTCGCCAACAACCTGCGCGACATCCCCACCGACCGCGAATCCGGCAAGATCACCCTCGCCGTCCGGCTCGGCGACGCCCGCACCCGCGTCCTGTTCGCCGCTCTCGTCCTCATCCCGACGGTGCTCGGCCTCGCCCTCGCCGCCGTCGCGACGCCGTGGGCGCTGCTCACCCTGCTCTCCGCTCCGCTGGCCGCGCGGGCGGCGCTGCCGGTCGTCCGCGGCGGACAGGGCCCCGCCCTGATCCCCGCCCTCGCCCAGACCGGGCTGGCGATGCTCGTGTGGTCCATCGCCGCCGCAGTGGGGCTGTTCCTGGGCGCCTGACCCGGATGTAGGGCGCCGGTCGAACGACGCCCGCGGCGAGCTACCACCGCAGCCGGCCGCCGCAACCCCCGAAACGCCTGTCCGCGGGTTGCGACACCCGAAACGCCCGCCACCAGCACCATCAACACCCGAACTGCCCGCCACCAGCACCAATAACACCCGAAATGCCCGTAGACACCCTGCATGCCGGGTGCCTGAGCGCAGATCGGGTGCCCCAGCCAAAACCGCGGGCAGAACAGGTGCCCCACGGACACGTCGGGCGAGCGATTCACGCCGCAGCCAGGACGCCCCGCTCACTCCCGCCAGGAACCGTCGGCCAGGAAACGCTCGACGGTGAGCGTGGGCGGGATGAGGTCGAAGCCCTTCTCCGCGACCCAGGCGTCGTCGAAGTAGGTGTCGAGGTAGCGGTCACCGTCGTCGGCGAGCAGGGTGACCACGCTGCCCCGCGTACCCGCGGCCACCATCTCGGCGAGCACGCCGAACGCACCCCAGAGGTTGGTGCCGGTGGAACCGCCGACGTGCCGGCCCAGTAGCGCCGACGCGACCCGCGCCGCCGCGATGGAACCCGCGTCGGGCACCCCGACCATGCGGTCCACGATCTCCGGGATGAACGACGGCTCGACGCGCGGGCGTCCGATGCCCTCGATCCGCGAGGACTTCCCGGTCTCCACGCCGCAGTCCGCCGCCTCGAATCCCGGGAGGAAGCTGGAGTTCTCCGGGTCCACCACGCACAGCCGCGTCGCGTGCCGCCGATACCGGATGTAGCGGCCGATCGTCGCGGACGTCCCGCCCGTGCCGGCGCCCACCACGATCCACGCCGGCTCCGGATTCTCCTCGAGCGAGAGCTGCGAGAAGATCGACTCGGCGATGTTGTTGTTCCCGCGCCAGTCGGTGGCGCGTTCGGCGTGCGTGAACTGGTCCATGTAGTGGCCACCGAGCTCATCCGCGAGCCGAGCGGCTTCGGTGTACACCTCGTCGGCGCGGTCCACGAAGTGGCAGGTACCGCCCTCGCGCTCGATGAGCGCCACCTTCGCGGGCGAGGTGGTCCGCGTCATCACCGCCACGAACGGCAGGCCGAGGAGCTTCGCGAAGTACGCCTCCGACACCGCGGTGGACCCCGACGACGCCTCGATCACCGTGGTGCCCTCGCGCACCCACCCGTTGCACAGCGCGTACAGGAACAGGGAGCGGGCCAGACGGTGCTTCAGGCTGCCCGTGATGTGCGTGGTCTCGTCCTTGAGGTACAGCTGCACCCCGTCCGCCCACGACCCGAGCGGGAACCGCAGCAGGTGCGTGTCCGCGCTGCGGCGCGCGTCGGCCTCGATCAGCCGGACGGCGTTGTCGACCCACGAGCGGTCGAGCGACCGGTCGCAGACCCGGGTCATTCGTCCACGCCCTGCAGACGCTTACGGAAATCGTCGCGCTTGTTCTTGCGTGCGTCGTCGATGATCGCGGCGTTCTTGTTCACGCGATCCCGCAACCCCTTTCCGATCACCATCGACAGCGGCATCGCGACGACGAGCGCGAACAGGAAGACGATGACGAGGGGAACGTCGTCGGTGAACAGTCTGCCGATTCCGTAGAACGCCGCGGCGATCACCACGACAAGCGCCAGGCGAAACAGTGTATACAAAAGAATGTCGCGCGCCAGCGCTCGCTTGGCTGCTCCCGTATCGGTCATGCCGTCCAGCCTACTACCAGTCCGAAATCCGACTTTACCAATTCTTGGCACTTGAATGGAGGTTCGCGTACTCGGGCAAATCGCTGCATACTGGGCGGATGACGACGGCACACCAGAACCTCGCCCAGCGCACGGCCGACCCGCGCACGGCGGCCCCGCGCCAGCCCGAGCGCCTGATGACCCCAGGCCAGGTCGCTGCGCTCTTCAACGTGAACCCGAAGACGGTCACCCGGTGGGCCGGCGCGGGCCTACTCGGCTCCGTCCGCACCCCTGGCGGCCATCGCCGCTTCCGCGCCTCCGAAGTCTTTGCTCTCCTGAACCAGAACACCAGCTCGTAGGCCCGCACGAACGCCGAAGGCGCCGCTCCGATCCGGAGCGGCGCCCTTTCGTACGTGGATACCCGGCGGATTCTCAGCCCGCGTAAGAATGGAGACCCGACACCACGTAATTGATGAAGAACAAATTGAACACCATCGTGGCGAAACCGAGAATGTTCAAATACGGCGCCGCTTTCCGCCACACGGACGTGGCCCGCGCATGCAGGTACGCGGCGTAGATCACCCAGGAGATGAACGACACCGTCTCCTTCGGATCCCATCCCCACGGCCGGCCCCACGCCGCCTCCGCCCAGATGGCGCCGCAGATCACGCCCGCGCTGAACAACGGGAACGCCACGATCACGGTGCCGTACGCCACGCGGTCGAGCACGTGCGAGGCGGGCAGCGCCTGCACCAGCCGGCCCAGCGCGCCCGACGGTGCCGCGAGCGTCCCGTCCGGCAGCTCGTACCGGCGCCGCAGCAGGTAGAGCAGGCTCGCGACGCCGGACACGAGGAAGATGCCCGAGCCGATCGACACGATCGACACGTGGATCGCGAGCCAGTACGACTTGAGCGCCGGCACCACCGGACCGGCCGTCGTGTACAGCACGCCCTCCGCGACGAACATCAACGCGAGCACGGGCACCAGCACGAACACCAGGATCGGCCGGGTCTCGGACCTGCGCAGCATCACCAGCCCGGCGAGGACCGCGCCCGCGCAGGTGATGGTCACGAACTCGTACATGTTGCCCCACGGCATGCGCCCCGTCGCCATGCCGCGGACGACGATCGACGTGACGTGCGCGAGCAGGCCCGCGACGATCACGGCGTAGCCCATCCGGCCGATCCGCTCGGACTTGCTGCGCCGCGGACCGTCGTCGACGACGAGCCCCGGGGCCCCGTCGCTGGCGATGGGGGCACCGCCGGCCGCGACCAGCTCGCGGCTGCGGTCGCGGGCCGCACTCGCGTCCACGCGGGACGTGGCCAGCTCGATCACCAGGAGGATCAGCGCGATCGCGTAGATCGCGGTGGCGCTGGTGAACAGTACGTCGGCGTACTTCGCCAGCTCGAGGTTCGTCTCGGGTCCCATTACTGCGTTACCTTCTCACCGTTGGGGCCGGCCAGGCGGTCGGCCAGTGCTTCGAAGTCCTCGTTCCATCCGGCCTGGTCGGTGCGGGCCAGGCCGGCGATCTCCATTACGGTACCGCCGTCGTCGCGCGGGGTCAGCCGGGCGAACACCCGGCGCCGCTTCACCGTCAGCGACACGACCAGTCCGGCGAGCATGCCGATCGCGAACACCAGCGTCCAATTCTGCGCCGGGTTGTGGCTGACCTGCAGCGCCGCGAAGCTCTTCACCCCGTCGAAGCGGACCCGGGTGCCGTCCTCGAGCGTGGTCGACTGCCCGACCGTCAGGTTCACCCGCGCCTTCTTCTCCAGCCGGCCGGAGTCGATCTGATCGCGGCTGAGCGAGAAGATGTTCTGCGGCTTGCCGGTGTCGAGACCGGTGTCGCCCTCGTAGATGTCGACCGCCACGGCCGGATCGTTGGGCGCCGGGAACTTCGAGGTGAGCAGGGAACCGTCGAGCTGCTTGGTGGGGGCGAGGAGCCCCTCGATCCCGATCTGCTTGGTGCGCCGCTCGTCCTCGGTGCGGTAGAGCTCCGGCGGCGGGTCGAACCGCAGCGCGCCGGAGCTGAGGAAGTAGACCTTGTCCTGCGGGGCGAACTGCATGGTCTGGGTGCGGGTCTGACCGCCGGGGTACGTCACGGTGAACGTGCCGGCGTAGCCGTGGCCCAGCATGTACACGCGCACGCCCTCCATCCGGAGCGGCTTGTTCACCTCGATCGCGTACTGCTTCCAGGTGTCCGTCCGCAGACCCTCGCGGTCCTGGTAGGAGGCCATCGTCCGGAACATGTCGGGCTGGGCGTTGGGCAGGAAAGTCGCCTGGACGTCGTCGGCGCGCAGGCAGAACGGCGCGAGGCCGGTGCCGTCGACGAGGTTGCCGGCGCGGAAGCTGTCGTAGTTCGACGAGCTGTTGCAGAAGCCGCCGTCGCCCTCGATCACGATGCGCGAACCCTCGTAGCCGTACTGCTGCCCGACGCCGATCGCCACGAGGATCCCGAGCAGCGAGATGTGGAACAGCAGGTTCCCGGCCTCGCGCAGGTATCCCTTCTCCGCGGAGACGGTGACGGTGCCCGCGGGATCGTTGGGGCCGCCCGGGCGGGAGATCCTGCGCCATCCGCGCAGGCCGGTGAGCACCGTCGCGGCGGCGGCGTCCGGCGCCTCGGCGCTCTCCCGCCGGGTGTGGCGCGGCAGGCGGGACAGGTTGCGCGGCACGGACACCGGCGGGGTACGCAGCGCGCGCACGTGCTCGAACAGCCGGGGCACGATGCAGCCCACCAGCGAGACGAACAGCAGCACGTAGATCGACGTGAACCACACCGACCGGAACACGTCGAAGGCCTGGACCTTGTCGAGGATCGGGCCGATGGTCGCGTGGTCGTCGATCCACTTCGCGGTGGCCTGCGCGTCGATGTCGCGCTGCGGCAGGAGCGCGCCGGGCATCGCGGCCACGGCGAGCAGGAACAGCAGGACCAGCGCGGTCTTCATCGAGGTCAGCGAGCGCCAGGTGTTGCGGACGGTCGCCCACGCACGGCGGGGAAGGGACTGCTTGACAGGAGTACTCATCAGATCGGCATCACCGTGTTGGAGACGAACAGGCGGCGCACCAGGTCGATGAACTCGGCCCAGTACCCGGTGACCAGCGCGACGCCCACGGCGATCATCAGCACACCCCCGGCCACCTGGATGCGCCGGGAGTTGCGCCGCAACCACCCGACCGCGCGGACGGCCACCGTCGACCCCAGGGCCAGGACGATGAAGGGCAGGCCCAGCCCCGCGCAGTACGCCACGATGAGGAACGCGCCGCGGGCCGGTTCGGCGTCGGTGCCGACGACGATCGAGAGGATCCCGGCCAGCGTGGGGCCGATGCACGGGGTCCAACCCAGCGCGAACACCCCGCCGAGGAGCGGCGCCCCGGCGAGGGTGGTCCACTGCCGGGGCGCGAACCGCACGTCGCGCTCGAGCATCGGCACCAGCCCGATGAACGCGAGGCCCATGACGATGGTGATCACGCCGCCGATCCGCATCAGCGTCTCGGAGTTCAGCCGGATCGACGCGGCCAGCCCGAACACCGACATCGTCATCAGCAGGAAGACCGCGGTGAATCCCGCGACGAACAGCACGGCCGCGCCCATCACGCGCCACCGCCCGGCGCGCACCCCCGCCTTCGCCTCGTCGACGGTGGCGGCCGGCGCCTCGGCGCCGACGAGGCCGGCCAGGTACGACAGGTAGCCCGGCACGAGCGGGACGATGCACGGCGACGCGAACGACACCAGCCCCGCGAGCAGGCACGCGCCCAGCGCGAGCAGGAGCGGGCCGGAGACGGCCGCGTCGGCGAAGGCCTCTCCCATCAGCCCTCCCCCACGACCTTGTCGATCGTGTCCTCGAGCTCCTGCTCGTTCACGGTCGTGAGGTAGGAGGCGGCCACGCGGTGCTGCCGGTCGAGCACGAAGGTCATGGGCACCACGGTGGTCGGGTACTGCTCGCCGATGGCGAGGAGAGTGCGGCCGGGTGGGTCGTAGATCGACGGGAACGTCAGCCCGAACGAGGAGATGAAGTCGCGGGCCGCATCGTCGCCGGCCGTCTCGCGCACGTTGATCCCGAGGAACTGCACGCCGCGGTCCTTGGTCGCCTGGAAGGCGCGCTCGAGCTCGGGGGATTCGATCCGGCAGGGCGCACCAGCTGCCCCACACGTTGATCACGACCACCTTGCCCGCGTAGTCCGCGAGCCGCACGGTGGTGCTCGCGTCCGTCACGCTGGGCCCGGACAGGTCCTCGACGGTGCTGCGCTGGTCGGGCTCGTAGAACTGCCGGACCTTGCCGCCGGGCGCGATCACGCCGCCCTTGCTGCTCTGGTCGGCGTACTGCACGCAGCCGGTCAACGCGAACGACGCGACCAGCAGAGCGGCGGCGACGCGGCGGACGCGCCTCACGCGCCGCGCACCAGCGGGTCGGTGGCGCCCGCCGGCTCGGAGTACACGAGGTCGACAAGGGCGTCGTCCTCGTACACGAGGCTGGTCAGCGAGGCCAGCGAGCACTGCCGGTTGCGCGGGTCGTGCCACAGCCGCTTGCCCTCGAGGTACCGGCGCAGGGTCACCACGGGCAGCTGGTGGCTCACCAGCACGGCCTCGTGGCCGCGCGCACGCTCGCGGGCGATGTCGACCACCCCGAGCATCCGGTGCGCGATCTGCAGGTAGGGCTCGCCCCACGACGGGGTGAACGGGTCGCGCAGCTTGGCCCAGTGCCTGGGCTCGCGGAGCGCGCCGTCGCCGACCGCCACCTTGAGGCCCTCGAACCGATTGCCCGCCTCGATGAGCTCCTCGTCCGTGATGATGGCCAGGCCGTGCGACGCGGCGATCGGGGTGGCGGTCTCCTGCGCGCGCTGCAGCGGCGAGGCGAAGACGGCCGCGATGTCGTGGTCGGCGAGGGCGTCGGCCACCGTCTGCGCCTGGGCCCGGCCCGTCTCGGACAGGCGGAACCCGGGCAGACGCCCGTAGAGGATCCCATCGGGGTTGTGGACTTCGCCGTGCCGCATCACGTGCACGATCGTCTGGGCCTGGGGCATCGGGGTCCTATCGCGGCTGGGCGGCGGCGGCCGCGCGGGCGGCGGCGGGCAGGGCCGCCGCGATGGTCTCGAAATCGGAGTCGGTGAGGGCGGCCGAGACGAACCACGCCTCGAACGCGCTGGGCGGCGGGTAAACGCCCTGCTCGAGCAGGGCGTGGAAGAACGGCGCGAACCGGAAGGTCTCGGCGGCCTTCGCCCCGGCGTAGTCCGTGACCGGGCCGTCGGTGAAGAACACCGAGACCAGGTTGCCCGCGTACTGGACGTGGTGTCGGACGCCCTGGACGGTGAGCGCGTCGCCGATGAGGGCGCCGAGGCGGATCGAGTTCGCGTTGAGCTTCGCGTACACCTCGTCGGTGGCGTTGCGCAGCGTGGCGAGGCCGGCCGCGACGGCGACGGGGTTCCCGGACAGCGTCCCGGCCTGGTAGACCGGGCCGAGCGGGGCGAGATGGCCCATCACGTCGGCCGAGCCGCCGAAGGCCGCGGCCGGCAGCCCGCCGGACATGACCTTGCCGAAGGTGAACAAGTCGGCGTCGACCGGCTCGAGGCCGTACCAGCCGGACCGGCTCACCCGGAAGCCCGTCATGACCTCGTCGAGGATGAGCAGGGCACCGTCGGCCCTGGTGATCTCGCGCAGGCCCTCGTTGAAGCCCGGCAGGGGCGCGACGGCGCCCATGTTCCCGGCGGCGGCCTCGGTGATCACGGCCGCGATCTGCCCGGGGTACTGCGCGAAGGCCTCGCGGACGGCGACCAGGTCGTTGTAGGGCAGGACGACGGTGTCGGCAGCCTGCGCGCCCGTCACCCCGGGACTCGTGGGCAGGCCGAGGGTGGCGACGCCGGAGCCCGCGTCGGCGAGCAGTGCGTCGACGTGGCCGTGGTAGCAGCCGGCGAACTTGATGATCTTGGCGCGGCCGGTGACGCCGCGGGCCAGGCGCACCGCGCTCATGGTGGCCTCGGTGCCGGAGTTCACCAGGCGCACCCGCTCGACGGGGGCGACGCGGGCGATGATCTCCTCGGCCAGCGCGACCTCGGCCTCGGTGGGGGCGCCGAAGCTCAGGCCCGTGGTGGCGGCGCGCTGCACGGCCTCCACCACGGCGGGGTGCGCGTGGCCGAGGATCATCGGGCCCCAGCTGGAGACGAGGTCGACGTAGCGGTTGCCGTCGGCGTCCGTCAGCTGCGATCCCTTCGCCTCGGTGATGAACCGCGGGGTGCCGCCGACGGCCGAGAAGGCGCGCACCGGGGAGTTCACTCCGCCGGGAATCGAGCGGGCCGCGCGGTCGAACAGTGCGGCGCTGGCCTGGGTCTGGGGAGAACTCACGACCTCCAGTGTCCCAGGCCGAAGCAAATCGTCAACTACAGGGTGTAGGAGAACCCGCGGAGCGCGGGCATTTCGGGTGCGGGAGGCCATCCACACCCGAAACGCGCGAGCGCACCCGGCATGCCGGGTGCGACCGGATGATCTGGGTGCGGGAGGCCATCCGCACCCGATTCGCGCGGCGTCGATCGCAGGGTCGGATCGACTACCACACCAGCGCCGCTCAGCTCGCCTCGTGGACTCTCATTCGACGCGTAGTCCTCACCCGGCCGAGCCCTCGCACCCAGCGCGAGTAGAAGTAGATCTCCGCTGCCAGCGCTCCCATGCCGACCAGTGCGCCGGCGACCCATGCGAGCGGCGCGGAATCCGTCATCATGACGATGACACCGGCCGGAAGAGCTCCGGCGACGTACGCGACTGCGAGCATGATCAGGGCGAACAACGGGTAGCCGAGCACCAGCGCAATGACCGCCAACACGTCGCCGTTCTCACTCCGCTCGCGAATCTGTTTCCTCGCGACGTGCGCCATCGGCGGCACGACTGGAAGCAGGCACATCAGCGACAGCACGAACGACACCACCGCTAGCACGTTCGTCGGCCGCGGCGGAGCCGGCGGATAACTGCGGCGCGGACCATTGCGAATTCGTCACCCAGCGATCGTCGTAGCCCCCACCGCACGAGGGGTATGCACCCGACGCATACCCCCATCGCACAAGAACATGTCACTACCTGCACAAACACAGGTATTCACTCCACGCATACCCTTTCCGGCGGACAACACTCCACCCGCCCGGATCACGGACCGCGCAAGATCTTCGCAGCAGCGCGCCCACCACCTCTATAGTGGAACAGGTTCCACATACCGGAGCCGCACATCATCGCCGGATGCACTGGGGGCACGACCAATGGAACGACTCAGCGGGCTGGACGCCTCCTTCCTGTACCTGGAGTCGCGCTCCCAGTTGATGCACGTGAGCGGCATCCTCGAGTTGGACCCCGGCACCGTCGAGGGCGGATACCGGTTCGAGGACCTGCGGTCCGAGCTTGCCCGCCGCATCACCGCCATGCCCGCGTTCCGCCGCAAGCTGCACGATTCGGTCGTCAACCTCGATCACCCCGTATGGGTGGAGGACGAGTCCTTCGACATCGAGGCGCACGTGCACCGGATCGCGGTCCCGGCCCCCGGCGGGCGCGAGGAGCTCGCGGAACTGTGTGCCCACATCGCCGGGCAGGCCCTGGACCGCAGCAAGCCGCTGTGGGAGATGTGGATCATGGAGGGCCTCGAGAACGGCCGGATCGCCGTGATGATGCGCATGCATCACGCGGGCGTCGACGGCGTGACCGGCGCGGGACTCATGGCACAGCTGTGCTCGCTGACCCCCGAGCCGCCCGCGCTCGACCCCGCGATGGTGGACAAGTCCACGGGTGGCGCGCCGTTCCTCGCCCTCGCCGCCGACGGGGCCAAGAACGTGCTGCTGCGCCCCTGTCGCTGGTGTCGCTGCTCCCTCGCACCGTGCCCGTGCCGCTCAAGTGGTGGTCGCGCTCACGCCGGGGGAGGCGATGCCCGCCCCGTTCAGCGCGCCCCGCACGTCGCTGAACAGCGCGATCACCGGCCACCGGTCGATCGCATTCGCCTCGGTCCCGCTGGCCGACGTGAAGCGGATCAAGGACCACTTCGACGCCAAGGTCAACGACGTGGTGCTGGCCGCCTGCTCCGGCGCACTGCGCGAGTTCCTCCACGACCGCGGCGAGCTGCCGGACCAGCCGCTGATCGGCATGGTCCCGGTGTCGGTGCACGAGGCCGAGATCGGCGCGACGCTGGTCGAGGGCACCAACAAGGTGACCGGCATGTTCACCCGCCTGACGACGGACGTCGACGGCCCCGTCGAACGCCTGAAGGCGATCCGGCAGCGGGTGGCGACCAGCAAGGAGCACCACGGCGAGCTGGACGACAACCTGCTGCGCTCGTGGGCGCAGTTCGCACCCGCGTCGATCATGTCGCTCGGCGCGAAGCTGTACGGCGACAACAACCTCCCCGACTACCACCCGGTCATCTACAACCTGGTGATCTCCAACGTCCCCGGCCCGGACTTCCCGCTGTACTTCCTCGGCGCGCGGATCCACGCGATGTATCCGCTGGGCCCGGTGTTCCACGGCGCGGGACTCAACGTGACGGTCTTCTCCCAGGAGGGCACACTGAACATCGGTGTGATCGCCTGCAAGAAGCAGGTGCCCGATCCGTGGCCCATCGTGCGCGCCTTCGAGCGCGACATCGCGGCCCTGGTCGCCGCCGTCGACGCAGACGGGGGCGGGCCCGACGGTGCCCCGGTCGCGCCCACGACGGACGGAGACTCATGACGGCGACGGAGACCCGGCGCACCGAACCGGTTCCCGAGGGCCCGCGCGTGCGGATCGACGCGGGCGAGCTCCGCGGGCTCGACCAGGGCACCGTGCACGCGTTCCGCGGCATCCCCTACGCGCAGCCTCCCGTGGGCCCGCTGCGCTACCGTGCGCCGCAACCCGTCGCGCGGTGGGACGGCGTCCGCGAGGCCACGGCGTTCAGCGCCGCCGCGCCGCAGAACAAGAAGTACACGCTGATCGGGTTCCGCGAGTACCAGCCCACCAGCGAGGACTGCCTGACCCTGAACGTGGTGACCCCGGCGCGCCCGGCCGGCGTACCGCGCCCGGTGATGGTGTTCATCCACGGCGGCGCGTACCTCATGGGCAGTTCCGCCACGCCGCTGTACTACGGCAACTCCCTCGTCGAGCGCGGCGACGTGGTGTTCGTCTCGATCAACTACCGACTCGGCGCGCTCGGCTGCCTCGACCTCACCGACTTCGCGACCGACGTGCGGCCGATCGACGGCAACCTCGCGCTGCGCGATCAGGTTGCCGCCCTCGAGTGGGTCCAGCGCAACATCGCCGCGTTCGGCGGCGACCCGGGCAACGTCACCGTCTTCGGCGAGAGCGCCGGCGGCAACGCCGTCACCACGCTGCTCGCGACCCCCTCGGCGCACGGCCTGTTCCACCGCGCGATCGCGCAGAGCTCGGCCCCCGAGCTCACCGTCGACGCCGCCGTCGCCCGCGGCCGGGGCAAGCGCGTCGTCGAGATCCTCGGCGGCCCCGAGGCGATCGACACCGCCACGCCCGAGGAACTGGGCCGCGCGGGCAATCAGCTGATGGGCGAGCTCAACCGGGAGCAGTCCGGGGTGGTGCCGTACGGCCCGGTCGTCGACGGCGCCCTCCTCCCGGAGGATCCGGAGGTCGCGATCGCGGCCGGACGGGGCGCGGACGTCCCGCTGATCATCGGCACCAACCGCACCGAGGCCACCCTGTTCACGAAGATGCCGGGGATGGGCAAGCCGTCCGCCGACCGCGTGGCGCACAGCCTGGGCGTGGAACTGGCCGCCGCCGACGCGCTCGGGGCGGCGTACCCGGGCTACCCGAGCGTCGCCTCGCTCAACCGGATCGTCGGCGACATGATGTTCTGGGCACCGTCGCTGCGGATCGCGCAGGCGCACAGCCGGCACGCGCCCACCTACTTCTACCGGTACGACTTCGCGCCGAAGGTGCTGGACGTGCTCGGCTACGGCGCGACGCACGCGACCGAGCTGATGGCGGTGTTCGGCGTGTACCACGGCGTCACCGGCTGGGTCGTGGGCGCGCTCGGCGACCGGCGGGTCGCGATGCGCGTGTCCGACGGGATGCAGCGCGACTGGATCACGTTCGCCCGCACCGGCCGTCCCGCCGGTGAGTGGCCCCAGTACAACGGCACGTCCCGCGCCACCCTGGTGATCGACGACCGCAACAGCATCGTCTACGACCCGTCCGCCGAGGTCCGGCGCGCCTGGGACGCGTTCGAGGCCGCCCGCCGCTGAGCCGCGCACGCGATCCGGGGCGACACGTTCACCGGGTGCTCATGTCGGCGTCGTGCCCGCGTCACCCCGGCCGGGCACGGTGCAGGCATGCCCTCACCGTTCGTTTCCCGTCGTACCCTTCTCCTCGGAGCCGCGGGCGCGGCGGCGCTCGCGGGCGCCGGCTGCGCGGCGGGCGGCGACCCCGCCCCGGGGTCCTCGCGCAGCGCGACGCCACGCGGGGATCTGTTCGGACTCGGCGTCGCCTCGGGCGATCCCACGCCCGACGGTGCCGTACTCTGGACCCGGCTCGCGAAGGATCCGCTGGCGGACGACGGCATGGGCGGCATCCCCGCGCGCGCCTTCCCCGTGCAGTGGGAGGTGGCCGAGGACGAGCGGTTCTCGAAGGTCGTGCAACGCGGCGACGCGACGGCGGCGCCCGAGGCCGGGCACAGCGTGCACATCGAGCTGGCGGGCCTGCAGCCCGGGCGGGAGTACTTCTACCGGTTCCGCGCCGAGGGCGCTCTCCCCGGTGGGCCGGACGCACACGACGCCCGCACCGGGCGCGATGACGCCGCTCGCGATGGCGTTCGCGAGCTGCTCGCAGTACGAGCACGGCTACTTCACCGCGTACCGTCATCTCGCCGAAGAGCGCCCGCACCTGATCCTGCACCTCGGCGACTACCAGTACGAGTACGAGGCGGGCGGGTACGAGCTCAAAACCGGGAACGTGCGCGACCACCGCGGTCCGGAGACCGTCACGCTGGCGAACTACCGGCAGCGGTACGCGCAGTACAAGTCCGATCCGGACCTGCAGCTCGCGCACTCCGCCGCGACGTGGGTGGTGGTGTGGGACGACCACGAGATCGACAACAACTGGGCGGGCGAGGTCCACGAGAAGCCCGAGAAGCCGCAGCCCGACTTCCTGGAGCGGCGTCGCGCGGCGTTCCAGGCGTACTACGAGAACATGCCGCTGCGGCGGGCCCAGGTCCCGACCGGGCTGTCGATGCGGCTCTACCGCCGCGTGCAGTGGGGCGACCTCGCCACCTTCCACATGCTGGACACCCGCCAGTACCGCGACGACCAGGTGGGGAACGACAAGTCGCCGGCCACCGACCCCGAGAACCGGAACCCGGCGCGCAGCCTCACGGGCGCCGAGCAGGAGCGCTGGCTGCTCGACGGTCTCCACGCCTCGAAGGCGCGCTGGGACCTGTTGGGCCAGCAGGTGATGTTCGCCCCGATCGACTACGACCCGAGCGACGCCGCCGGCTACAACCCCGACGCCTGGGACGGGTACGTGGGCTCGCGCGATCGAGTGATGGACGGCTGGCAGGCGGCGGGAACGCGCAATCCGGTGGTGCTCACCGGCGACGTGCACACCCACTACGCCAACGACATCCGGCGCGGGGACGCCGTCGTGGCGTCCGAGCTGACCGCCACGTCGATCACCAGCGGCGGCGATGGCTCCGCGGACCACAGCGAGAAGGAGAAGGCGCAGCTGCGCGACAATCCGCACATCCGCCTGCTGCGAAACCAGCGCGGCTACATCAGCACCCGGATCACACCCGAGACCATGCGCGCCGACTACCGGGTGCTGCCGTACGTCTCGAAGCCCGGTGCGCCGGTGCAGACCGCGGCGTCGTTCGACATCCGCGACGGGGTGCGCGGCCTGCAGCAGGTCTGACCGGCCGGCGTCGAGCACGCCGCCGCACACCCCATGTTACATGTAACATCGGGGTGTGAGTACCAGGGATCGAGTTCGCCGGCACCGCGAGGGGTTGCGCGCAAGGGGTCTACGCCCGCTCCAGATCTGGGTCCCGGACACGCGCGCCCCCGGATTCGCGGAGCAGGCCCACCGGGAATCGGCACTCGCCGCCTCGGATCCGGACACGTCGGCCGTCCATGACTTCATCGACGACGTGACGGACTGGGAAACCGAGTGAAACGAGGCGAGATCTGGACCGGCGCCGGCGCTGGCCGCGCGTCGAAGCCGCGACCGGTGATCATCCTCCAGAGCGACTTCTTCGACGCGACGCAGGCCGTCACCGTGTGCTTCCTCACCACGCATCGCAACGATATGCCCCTCCTGAGAGTCTCCATCCCCGCGAGCCGCGACAACGGTCTCACCCAGGACTCGTGGGCCATGATCGACGCCATCACCACACTGAAGCGATCGAACCTGAGGGAACGGGTCGGGACGGTCGAACCCGATCACCTGATCGCGATCGGTCAGCGGATCCCGATGTTCCTCGGCCTGGCGGAGTAGCTCCGCCGCGCCGCCGGGACGCGCGGTGCGCAACCCGCACATTTCACCCGCGGTCGGTACGGTGGAGGCCATGACTGAGTCGGCATCGTCGCCCGAACTGACCGCAGCGCTCCGCGCCCTCCTGGACGGCCGGTGGGCCGCCACGCGGGACGTGGTCCGTGAGCAGATCCAGTCGGGGACAGTGGTTCCCAAGGCCGGGCTGAGCCTGGACGAGTACCGCGAGCTGATGCTCGGCCAGATGAAGGACATGGTGCCGCTGGGCTTCCCGGCCGACGGCTTCCGCGCCGAGCACGGCGGTACGGGCGACGTGGGCGCGGCGGTCACCGCGATCGAGACGCTGGGCTACGGCGACCTGTCGCTGATGGTCAAGGCGGGCGTGCAGTGGGGCCTGTTCGGTGGCGCGGTGGAGAACCTGGGCACGCAGTACCACCACGACACCTACGTCAAGGGCCTGATCGACCTCGACGTGCTCGGCTGCTTCGCCATGACCGAGACGGGCCACGGCTCCAACGTGCAGGAGCTGGAGACCACCGCCACCTACATTCCCGCGACGGGCGAGTTCGAGATCCACTCGCCCACCTCCAGCGCCCGCAAGGACTACATCGGCGGTGCCGGCAAGCACGCGCGCTACGCCTCGGTGTTCGCGCAGCTCATCACGGGCGGCCCCGACGAGGAGCCCACCGGGCGGGGCGTGCACTGCTTCGTCGTCCCGATCCGCGACGCCGACGGTGCCGACCTCCCCGGCGTGACCACCTCCGACTGCGGCTACAAGGGCGGCCTGCCCGGCGTGGACAACGGCCGCATCGTGTTCGACCGGGTGCGCATCCCGCGCAAGGAGATGCTGAACCGGTACGCGGAGGTCGCCGAGGACGGAACCTATTCCAGTCCCATCGAATCCGATAACAAGCGCTTCTTCACCATGCTCGGCACGTTGATCCGCGGCCGCGTCACCGTGGGCGCCGCGGCGGGCGCCGCGGGGCGCCTCGGCATCACCCTGGCGACGAAGTACGCCCTGGTGCGCCGCCAGTTCGACGCCCCCGGCGGCGACAACGAGCTGCTGCTGTTGGACTACCGCACCCACCAGCGCCGCCTGCTACCGCTGGTGGCCCGGGCGTACGCCTTCGCCATCGCCCAGAACGAGCTGACGGCCGAGCTGCACGAGCTGCAGTCCGGCGACCCCGACGCCGTCGATCCCGCGTACGCCCGCGAGATCGAGGGCAAGGCCGCGGCGATCAAGGCCGGCCACACCCGGCTCGCGTCCGACGCGATCAGCGCGGCACGCGAGGCCTGCGGCGGTGCCGGCTACATGTCCGAGAACCGGCTTCCGTTGCTGCGCGGCGACATCGACGTGTTCACCACCTTCGAGGGCGACAACCTGGTGCTCACGCAGCTCGTCGCAAAGGAGCAACTCACCGCGTACGCCGCCGACGTGCAGGGACTCGATGCCGTGGGCTGGGTGCGGTTCGTGGCGAACATGGCCAAGGACGTGGTGCTGGAGAAGACCGCCGCCCGCCAGGTGGTCCAGACGCTGCTCGACGACTCGGACGAGGACACCGAGGCGAGCGACCTCACCCACCCCGGAACCCAGCTGCGGCTCCTGCGCGGCCGCGAGGACCATCTGCTGCGCACGGCGGCCGCCCGCATGCGCCGCGCCAAGGACGATGACGCGGATCCGCTCGAGGTGTTCACCGAGACCCAGGACCACCTGATCAAGGTGGGCGAGGCGCACATCGAGCGGATCGTGTTGGAGGCCTTCGTCGATCTGATCACCGACGTCAAGGACCGGCAGACCCGCGACGCGCTCAAGCTGATGCGGAACCTGTACGTGTACTCGCTGCTCGAGCGCGACCTGGGCTGGTACCTCATGCACCGGCACGTCTCGGTGGAGCGGGCCAAGGCCATCCGCCGCGGTGTGAACGAGCTGTGCGGCCGCGCCCGCCCGATCGCCGAGTCCCTCGTGGACGCGTTCGGCATCCCGGCTGCGGCCCTGGATGTTCCGATGCTCGACCCGCGGAACAGCGTCGCCGTTCAGTAGCCGGCCCGACGGTGCCCCCACGCCCGTGCTGGCGCCTCACGCAGTGCGGACATGCTCAGCCAGCCATTCCTTCGACCGGGCCTGCCGTACCGATAACGCCACGCCGGACTTCACCAGCGGCCGCCACGCCGATCGCACGGCCTGCGCGAAGTCGGCGGGTATCCCGGTCATCGTCAACGAGTCCAGCCGGCGAAGCGAATCCGGTTGTGGGAGATCGGCCGCTGTCATCCCGTAGACGTGCTCGAACCGCAGGACCTCCAGATCGTGCAGCCCGTTGAGCGCCGAGACGTTCCGCAACACACCGTGATCCGGGCCCGAGTACGGCTGGAACTGGTCGCCGCATCCCGCAAGCACCAGCTGAACGAGCTTCGGAAACCGCCCGGCGATCTCGGCGCAGTCGGTCTCGCCGACGCGGAACAGATGCAGCGCCAGGATGTCGTCCCGCCGCCCCGAACCGACGCGATGGTCCAGGTCCGCGTGATCGCACCGCACCAGCCACGGCCACTGCGACGCCCCCGCGCGTTGGCGACGCGCCTCGTCGAGCAGGAAGCCGCACGTGAGGCTCCAGGATCCGTACGAATGACACCGCGGTAGGTCCAGCTGAGCCGCCGCACCGAGCACGGTGAACGATCGCGGCAGCTCACGCGGGACGTTCAGCTGCGCCGGTCGCGCCCGGTCGTGCCGCCCCCGCGGATCCATCAGGGGCACCAGCTCACCGAGCTCCGCCACCGATCGCGGCTCGACCGGCGACGACCAGTCCAGGTCCACCACCTCGACCGTTTGGCCAGCCGTCGCCAAGACCTGCGCTCCGGTCCACTCGCCGAGCCAGGCGCAGTACCGCACCACCACATCGCCGACGGCGAGCGGTCTCCGCCCGGACGACGACGCTCGCGACTCTCCCACGTCCCGACAATAGCGCGGTGCGGCACGGCCTCGCGCTCGTCGAAACTGCTGTCTGTTCATCCAGTACTTCTCGAGTTTCGGCGCAGCACGGAGACCCCGAAGGGAGGGCACAGCGACTACCACCCACGACGGTGCGTGGTCAGTCGCCCCGGAGCCCCCGGACCATCGCGAGGGCCTCGGCACCGTCGGGCAGCTCGTCCAGGCCCGCGGTGAGGGCGATCCCGAGGCAGGCCCCGCCGATCACCCGGTCCGCGTACTCGATCGGATCGCCCCACGGCAGAAAGGGTTTCGCGACGAGGAGCGAGGCGACGCCGTGCACGATCGTGAGCATCCGCAGGGCGATGGGCTGCGGGTCGCCGGGCGGGTAGTAGCCGACCTCCTGCAGGTCGCGCACGTTCTGCTCGAGGTGGGTGAAGGCGGACGCCCCCATCACGGTGTCGACGTCGGAGGCGGACTCGGACGGAGTCATCGCCGCGAGCCGGTACAGCTCGGGCGTGGCGAGGGCGAACCGCACGAAGGCGAGCCCGGGCGCGCGCCGCGTCGAGCGGGGTCGGCGCGCCCGCTCCGCCTCGGTGAGCGCGTCGTCGAGTTGGGCGAGATATCGCGCGACGACGGCCGTGAGCAGGGCGTCCTTGTCGGCGTAGTGCAGGTAGATCGACGGAGGTGTGACCCCGACCCGCTGCGCGACGGCGCGGATGGACACCGCCTCGGCGCTGCCCGTGTCGATGAGCAGCGCCGTCGCGGCGTCGAGGATGTCCGCGCCGAGCCGCTCCCCGTCGCCCCGCTTGCTGCGGCGTCGCCTCTCCTGTGTCATGGTCCTACGATTCTCGCAGACCGACCCGCTCGTGGATCCTCCTGAGTGGCGCGGGGGACCACCAGTTCCACACCCCGGCCACCCGCATGAACGCCGGCACCAGCAGCATGCGGATCAGCGTGGCGTCGAGCAGGACGGCGATCATCATGCCGACGCCGAACATCTTCATGAACGACACGCCCGCGAATCCGATGGCGGCGAACACGATCGCCATCAACAGCGCGGCCGCTGTCACCACCCGGCCGGTGCGGGCGATGCCGAGCGCCACCGCCTTGTCGTTCGCGGCGTGGTCCTTGACCGGTGAGTGGTCCCAGAACTCCTTGATCCGCGAGAGCAGGAACACCTCGTAGTCCATCGACAGACCGAACGCGATGCAGAACATCAATACCGGCATGTTGGCGATGATCGCCCCGGTCACCGTCGTGTCGAGCCCGCCGAGCCAGCCCCACTGGAAGATCGCGACCAGCGCCCCGAACACCGCCGACAGCGAGATCACGTTCATCACCAGGGCTTTGATCGGCAGCACCACGCTTCCCGTGAGCAGGAACAGCAGCACGAACGTGGTCGCGGCGATCACCAACAGCACGAGCGGCAGCGTGTCGATGATCGAATCCACCGAGTCCCGGTTGAGCTGCGCGGAGCCGCCGAACGTGGTGGCCGTCGGCGCGGGCACGGCGTGCAACCGGTCGAGCTGGACCGAAGCGTCGTCGGAGAGGGGGTCGAGCGTCGACGAGATCGTCAGGAGGACGGTGCCGTTCGCGGCCCGCGCGGTCGGGTCACCGTCGGCCACCCGCGCGCCCCCGAGATACGTGCCGGTGGGCGCCACGACCGAGCCGGTGGATTCGACCTGCGAGACCCGGCCGGCGTAGTCGGCGACGGCGCCGTCGTCCACGCGCTCGGTGAGGACCACACTGACCTGCCCCGCGGCGTCCTCGGCGAAGTCGGAGCGGATGGTGTCGCCCACCTGGTGCGAGCTCGCGGCGGCGGGAAGCACACGGTCGTCGGGGAAGCCGAAATGGATGCTCAGGAACGGAGATCCGAGGAGGAGCAGCAGAGCGATCAGCGCCAGCCCCACCGGGACCGCGCGGCGCAGCACGACCTCGGTGAATCGGTAGAACACGCTCCGCTCGGGCGCGGGTTCGGCGCGGCGTCGGCCGAACTTCAGCGCGTCCACGCGGTCGCCGAGCACGGTGAGGATCGCGGGCGTGAGCACCAGCGTGGCCAGCGCCGCGAAGACCACTACCGCCACGCCGGCGTACGCGAACGAGCGCAGGAAGTACATCGGGAAGATCGCCATCGCGGCCAGCGACAGTCCCACGATCACCGCGGAGAACAGCACCGTTCGACCCGCGGTGTTCATGGTGCGCCGCAGCGCTTCCGGGCGTTCGACGCCGGCCGCGACCTCCTCGCGGTATCGGCTCAGGATCAGAAGCGTGTAATCGATGGCGAGGGCGAGGCCCATGGCGGTGGTGAGGTTCATGGCGAAGATCGAGACGTCCGTGATCGCGGTGAAGGCCCGTAGTATGCCGGTGGTCGCGATGATCGCGGCGATGCCGATGAGCACGGGGATGGCCGCGGCCACCAGCCCGCCGAAGACCCACACCAGCACGAGGAACGTGATCGGGATGGCGACGGCCTCGGCGATCAGGAGATCGCGCGACGACTGGTCGTTGATCTGCGCGTAGCTGTACGCCTGGCCGCCGGCGGTCACGGTGACCGACGAGGGCGGCTGCGGCAGGTCACCGACGATGGCCTTCGCGTTGAGCGGGGCCTGCGATTCGCCGCCGGCGATCGCGGCGACGATGAGCACGGTGCGCTTGTCCTCGCTGAGCAGCATCGGCGTGGGGGTGCTGAAGCCGTCGACGACGCTCTCGACACGACCGTCGGCCTTGAGCCGGTCGACCAGCTCACGGCCGTAGGCACCCGCGGCGGCCTCCTGCCCCTCCGGCACGGAAACGGCGAGCACCAGCGGCAGCCCGCCGCGATGGAAGTCGTCCGCCATGCGGTTGTAGGTCTGCATGGCCTCGGCCTGCGGATCGACGTAACCGCCGGCCTGCAGCTTGTCCGCCACGCCGAGTCCGGCGAATCCCAGTGCGGCGAGCAGGATCACGGCCAGCAGCAGCACCGCCCTGGCGCGCCGCGCGACCAGCCGCGTGAGTGCATCGATCATCGTCCGACCTTCCGGCGAGATTGCATTAACGTCGTTAAGTTAACGGCGTTAAGACAGAGCGTGTCAACCTCCCGGGGTAGGAGAAGTGACGGGAATCTCAGACGCCGCCGAGGCGGTTCTCGCCGAGGGAGTGCACGAATCGCGGGCCGAGGAGCGCGAGCTCACGACGGTACGGCTCCGCCCACGTGCCGAACGGCACATGGGCGAGGTACTCGTTGCGGAACCGGTCGTCCTCGGAGACCTCCGTCGCGCAGAAGTCCGGGATCGCGAGATCGACGACGGGGCCGCCGCGCTCCACCTCGGCCATCACGAGCGGCGCGTTGGCGCCCAGGAAGTCGTCGATGATCCAACCGTCCTCGCCGAGCCACATCGAGTAACGCACCTTCGCCACGACGTGCTCGGCGCGGCGCACGATCTGCCCGGCGACCAGCGCGTCGAGCTCGCGCTCGGCCTCGTACCGAGTGCCGCCCACGGCGGGCCCCTTGGCGGCCATCGTTCCGGTGGTCACTCCACCGAGCGCGTCGACGAGCACGCCAGGATCGTCGGTGAGTTCTTCCGGCGCGGGCCCCTGCACGCGCACCCGGACGGCGTAGCCATCGGCGGCGAACAGGTACGCCTGCACGATCAGCGTGGGCGCGGGATCAAGGGCGGCGGCTTCGGGGACCTCGCGCACGAAGAACTTGCGCTCGAACTCGAAATCCCCGAAACCCTGCTCAGACATGACTCAACCGTAACGTGTCGGCACGGCGATCCGCGCGAAGCTGGACCGCTCAGACCAGCGTGTAGCCGGCCTCCTTGACGGCGGCCTCGACGGCGTCGCGTGTCAATTCGGCCTCGCTGGCGACCGTGACCGCGCCGGTCTCGACGTTCACCTCGACGCCCGTGACGCCGCCGATCTCCGAGATCTCCTCGCGCACCGATGCGGCGCAGTGCCCGCAGGTCATGCCGGTCACGGTGTAAGTGCTCTCCACTGCCATTTCTCGCTCCTCGTCTCGGACGGTCGACGACCTTCATGGTCCCGCTCACCGTCGACCCCACAATACCCCCTGGGGGTATTAGTCCGCCACCGCCGCCGTGCAGAACCGCTCGATCGACCCGCCCTCGGCGGGGCCGGCGAGCTGCAGCTGACCGAGCCACACCGCGATCCGACCCGTCGCGGGGAGGTAGTAGAAGGCCGTGCCCGAGCCGCCCACCCAGCCGTACCGCCCCGGCACGCTCCACGGGTGCACGTGGTCGACGTCGACCGCGCCGCCGTAGCCCCACGCGGCGCCGTCGAGGAAGACGTTCCCGGGCTGCGGCGGTACCTGCGCCGATGTCATCGCCGCGACGGACTCCGCGGTCAGCACCCGGACACCGCCGGATTCGCCGGCGCCGCGCAGCATCCGCCCGAAGCAGAGCAGGTCGTCGAGAGTGGAGAGCAGGCCGCCCGCGCCGGACTCGAAGACGGGCGGGGCGAGGAAGGCACCGTCGGCCGGATCCACGATCGCCAGGCCCTCCGGCGCCGTCATGACGGCGTCGCCCAGCCGGGGACGCATCGCCTCGGTCGCCCGGAAGGCGGTGTCGAACATGCCCAGTGGCGCGAGGACCGCGTCGGCGAGGACCTCGCCGAGGGAGCCGCCGGTCGCGCGGGCGAGCAGCACACCGAGGATGTCCGCCCCGGTGTTGTACGTCCACCTCCCCCGGCTGGTGCGCGAGCGGCAGGCGCGCGGCGGCCGCGATCCACTCGTCGGGCGGCGGCGTGCCGAGCGGATCGGCGGGGCCCTGATGGAGAGCTCCGAACAGCGCGTCCATGAGCGGCACGGAGAAGTCCGAGAGCATGCCCAGTCCGCCGGTGAACGAGAGCAGGTGGCGCACGGTGACGGGACGAACCGCGGGCACGGTGTCGACGAGAGGGCCGTTCGGGTCGCGCAGCACCCGCGGCTCGGCGAGCTCGGGCAGCCAACGCGCCACCGGATCGTCGAGGCCGACGGTGCCGCGCTCGACGTGCACGAGCGCCGCCGCGGCCAGGATCGGTTTGCTGACCGACGCGAGCCGGAACACCGTGTCGCGCGTCATCGGCACGCCCGGGGCACGCTCACCGGCGACCGCGACCTCCAGTCCCGCCGGATCGTCGAACGCCGCGACGGCACCCGGGAGCGGGCCCTGAGCGATCTCCCGCGTGATCAGTTCGTGCAGCACGAGCGCCTCCGGGTCGGGGTTCCTCCGTACCCTGACAAGCATGCCCGTGCCCGAGTACGTCCGCACCATCCGCGAGAAGATCGGCACCGACCTGCTGTGGCTGCCCGGCGTCGCCGCGGTGGTCGTCAACGAGGCCGGCGAGGTGCTCCTGGGCCGCCGCGCCGACACCGGCGAGTGGGCGTCGATCGCCGGTATCCTCGAGCCCGGTGAGCAACCCGCCGAGGCGATCATCCGCGAGATCCGCGAGGAGGCGGGCGTCGAGGCGGAGGTGCTCGATCTCCTCGCGCTGCGCACCGACGAGCCCGTCCGCTACCCGAACGGCGATGCGGCGCAGTACCTCACGATCCTGTTCCTCTGCCGCTACGTCTCGGGCGAGGCGCACGTCGCCGACGACGAGTCGCTCGAGATCGCGTGGTTCCGCCCCGCGGCGCTGCCCGCGATGTCCCCGCGGCAGACCGAGCGGGTCCGCCGCGGCCTCGCCGCCCTTCGCGGCGACACCCGCCCCGCCTGGCAGGGCTGACCGGACCCGGTCAGCCGATGACCTGCTCGCCCCGGCGGATCTCGACGATCGGCAGGCGCAGGGCGCCGGGTGCGCTCGCGGGGACGACGGGCCGCACGGGCTCGACCGGCGCGATGCGGCGATAGGGCTCGCCCTGGGGCGCGCGCTGATCGACCGGCCCTTGTTCGGCCACAGGGCGGCGGCCCGCTCGGCCTGCGCGGTGATGGTCAGCGACGGGTTCACGCCGAGGTTGGCGGAGACGGCGGACCCGTCGACCACGCTCAGCGTCGGGTAGCCGTAGACGCGGTGGTACGGGTCGATAACCCCGGTGGACGGGTCCGCGCCGATCGCGCAGCCGCCCAGGAAGTGCGCGGTCATCGGGATGTTGAACACCTCGCCCCAGGTGCCCGCGGGGGCGCCGTCGATCTTGTCGGCGATGCGTCGGGTGGCCTCGTTCCCCAGCGGGATCCAGGTGGGATTCGGCTCGCCGTGCCCCTGCCGCGAGGACATCTTCCGGCCGAACAGCCCGCGCTTGGTGAACGTGGTGATCGAGTTGTCGAGATTCTGCATGACCAACGCGATGATGGTCCGCTCGCTCCAGCCCTGCACCACCAGCACCCGAAGGAAGGCCAGCGGGTGCCGCAGCACCGTGCCGAAGAACTTGAGCCAGCGCGGCACCCGGCCGCCGCCGTCGGTCATCAGGGTCTGCAGCATGCCCATCGCGTTGGACCCCTTGCCGTACCGCACCGGCTCGACGTGCGTATCGCTGCTCGGGTGGAACGAGCTGGTGATCGCGACGCCGCGGGTGAGGTCCAGGTCCTCGTCGACCGTCATCCGCACGGCGGACAGGATCGATTCCGAGTTGGTGCGCGTGAGGACTCCGACCCGGTCCGAGAGCTCCGGCAGCGAGCCGTTGTCGCGCAGCTTGTGCAGCAGTTGTTGCGTGCCCCAGGTCCCGGCCGCGAACACCACGTGCTGCGCGGTGAACGTGCGCTTGCGACGCCGGATCTTGGCGCCCGAGCGCACCGTCGAGACCTCCCAGACGCCGTCGGCACGTTGCGCGAGCCCGGTCACCGTCGTCAAGGGGTGGACCTGCGCCCCAGCCCGCTCGGCGAGACCGAGATAGTTCTTCACCAGCGTGTTCTTCGCGCCGTGGCGGCAGCCGGTCATGCACTCGCCGCACTCGATGCAGCCGGTGCGGTCGGGGCCGGCGCCGCCGAAGAAGGGATCGGCCACCGTCTTCCCCGGCTCGCCGAAGTACACCCCGACCGGGGTCTGGATGAAGGTGTCGCCCGCGCCCATGTCGTCGGCGACCTGCTTGACGATCTCGTCGGCCGGCGTCATGTGCGGGTTCTGCACCACACCCAGCATGCGACGGCCCTGGTCGTAATACGGCGAGAGCTCGTCGAACCAGTCGGTGATGCCCGCCCACTGCTCGTCGGCGAAGAACGACGCCGGCGGCTTGTACAGGGTGTTGGCGTAGTTCAGCGAACCGCCGCCGACGCCCGCGCCCGCCAGGATCAGGCAGTCGCGCAGCATGTGGATCCGCTGGATGCCGTACAGGCCGAGCGCCGGCATCCAGACGAACTTGCGCAGGTCCCAGCTGGTCTTGGCGAAATCCTGATCCTCGTACCGGCGCCCGGCCTCGAGCACTCCGACGCGGTACCCCTTCTCCGTCAGGCGCAGCGCCGTGACCGAGCCGCCGAATCCGGAGCCGATCACCAGGACGTCGTAGTCGGTGCCGTCGGCGCCGACGGGAATGGGGGCTGAGGCGGTCATGGCGGGCTCCTTCGGTGGTTCCCCGCGGGGGCTGCCGCGGGTGACGCTCATCACTGATCCGTCTCATTGGATTACACATGACCATAATCTGTCAACTATGCGAACAGATATTCATCACATGTACGCTGAGACCATGAGTGCCCCCGCCGGTGTCCGACCGAACTTCCAGACCGAGGTCAAGCAGCTCCTGCGCGACCGTGCGCTGGACGTCACGCGGGACCTGGTGGCGGAGCAGGGCTGGGGCGCGGTGAACATGTCGCTCATCGCCAAACGCGTCGGCGTGAGCCGCACCGCGCTCTACAAGGCGGTCGGCGCGCGCGACGAGGTGGCCCGCGCGCTCATCGAACGCGAGACCGACGAGTACCTCGCGGGCGTCATCGCGCGCTTGCACGAGCACCCGGACGATCTGCTCGCCGGGCTCGCCGCGGCCGCGGCCTTCGCGCTCCACCACGGCGCCGGCAACGCCCTGCTCAAGTCCATCCTCGCGGGCGACCGCGGCGACGCCGACCTGCTCCCCCTGCTCACCACCGACCCGTCGCCCGTCATCGACCGCGCGATCGCCGCGCTCGACGGCGCCCTCCCCCACGACGTTCCGGGCGGCACCGTCGAGGTGTTCGTGCGCCTGACGGTGAGCCACCTGCTGGCGCCGAGCGGCACCGTCGAACGGGCGGCCGATCAGATCAGGCGGACCGTCGCCGGGCTCGTCAGGCCGGCGTGAGAAGCGGTCCGAGCGCCGCGCGCAGCGCGTAGTCGTTGCGGGCCCAGGCCTGCACCGTGGATCCGTCGGTGAGCCGTAGCCCCATGCCGTAACGCCGCCGCGGCACCTGCGGCAGGCGTCCCATGACGCGGCTCGACGACCACGACGGGAAGTCCTCCGGCTTCGCGCGCCGCGGGTGGTCCGGCGCCTTACCGGGCAGGATCTCGGCGATGTCGGCGACGGGGATCCGCTCGTCGCCGCAGCGCAGTTCCTCGGGGGTGAGTTCGACGGAGACGTGCGTGCGGCCGGCGGTCACCTGCATCCACACGAAGAGCTGGCAGCCCAGCCCCAGCACCACCCACACCCACCAGTCCGAGGTGCGCCCGACGAGCACTGCCTGCGTCACGATCATCGCGATCGTTGCCGCCGGCACCAGCAGCAGCCAGATGCGGGACAGGCCGCGCTCCGCGTACAGCGCGGTCGCGGGCGCGGTCACCGGCCGGTCCCCGCGCCGGGCTTGAAGAAGCCCATCGCGTCCCGACTGTTGGCCGCGATCATCGCGCCGACGGCGGCGATCGCCGCCAGGATCGCGGGCACGGCCACCAGCGCCTCGCCCGAGAAGAACGCCAGCACACCCTGGACCAGCACGAACGCCGCGACGAACTGCAGCGCGACGCGCGTCCAGGACTGCCCGCGCCACAGCAGGTACACCAGCAGAGCCGCGACCAGCGCGCCCGCGCCCGTCATGAACAGCGCCATCCCGAACACCGCGTTGTCGAACGACTGGAAGTCGGGATACGCCTCGCGCATCGTCTTCGCCATGAACCCGTCGCCCTGGCGATCGGCCTCGAACTGCTCGCGCATCGCCTCCGAGCCGCGCGACGAGACCGCCTGCGCCACCCGCGAGATCACTGACATCACCAGGACGAACGCCCACAGCTGCACGGACAGCTTCACGTCGTCGGGCGCGGCGGCCGGGTGGGCTTAGGTGGCGGCACCGGCGCAGGCCAGGTGGGCGGCTGCGGCCCCGGACCGGGCCAGACGGGGCCCTGCGGCGCGGTCACCACTGCCCCCGGTTCAGCCACCCCGCGGCCTCGGCCGCCCAGTAGGTGAGCACGATGTCGGCGCCCGCGCGGCGGATGGAGACCAGCGACTCGCGGATCGCGGCGTCGCGGTCGATCCAGCCGTTCTGCGCGGCGGCGGCGATCATCGCGTACTCGCCCGAGATCTGGTACGCCGCAACCGGAACCGGCGAGGCGGCGGCGACGTCCGCCAGCACGTCCAGGTAGCTCATGGCGGGCTTGACCATTACCAGGTCGGCGCCCTCGGCCAGGTCGAGCTCCAACTCGCGCAACGCTTCCCGGCGGTTCGCCGAGTCCTGCTGATAGGTGCGGCGGTCGCCCCGCAGCGACGAACCCACGGCCTCGCGGAACGGGCCGTAGAACGGCGAGGCGTACTTCACCGAATAGGCGAACAGCGAGACATCCTGGTGCCCAGCGGAATCCAGCGCGGAACGCAGCACGCCGATCTGGCCGTCCATCATTCCCGAGGGGCCCAGCATGTGCGCCCCGGCGTCGGCCTGCGCGGTACCCATCAGCGCGTACCGCTCCAGCGTCGCGTCGTTGTCGACGCGCCCCTGCGCGTCGAGCACGCCGCAGTGCCCGTGGTCGGTGAACTCGTCCAGGCAGGTGTCGGCCATGATCACCGTGTCGTCGCCCAGGTCGTCGCGCAGCGCGCGCAGGGCCCGGTTGAGCACCCCGTCCGGCCGCCATCCCGCGCTGCCCTCGGCGTCCTTGTCGGCATCGTCGGGCACCCCGAACAGCATGAGGCCGCCCACGCCCGCCCGTACGGCCTCCTCGGCCGCCGCGCGCAGCGATTCGACGGTGTGCTGGACCACGCCCGGCATCGAGGAGATCGGCGCCGGGGCGTCGATCCCGTCGCGGACGAACATCGGCAGCACCAGCTGCCGGGGTTCGACCGACACCTCGGCGACGAGCCGCCGGACGGCGGGCGTGGTGCGCAGCCGGCGCGGCCGCACCTGAGGGAATGTCATGCGCCCCAGCCTACGTAAGCCCTAGGACCGCGAGCGGCGGGGCTTCTTCCGCGGCGGGGGCAGGGCGCCCTCCGCGCGGAGCCGGGACGCGTGCGCCGCGAGCGCCTCCACCAGGTCCTCGACCGACGCGGTGTCGGGCTGCACGTCCACGCGCAGGCCGAACTCGATCGCGGTCTCGGCCGTCTTCGGGCCGATACAGGCGACGATGGTGCGGGCGTGCGGCTTGCCGGCGATGCCGACCAGGTTGCGCACCGTCGAGCTGGAGGTGAAGCAGACGGCGTCGAAGTCGCCGGTCTTGATCATCTCGCGGGTCGACGCCGGCGGCGGAGCGGCCCGCACGGTGCGGTACGCGGTCACGTCGTCGATCTCCCAGCCGCGGTCGCGCAGCCCCTCGGCGAGCGTCTCCGTGGCGATGTCGGCGCGCGGCAGCAGCACCCGGTTGACCGGGTCGAAGACGTCGTCGAAGGGCGGGAACACCTCGAGCATGCCCAGGCTGGACTGCTCGCCCGTGGGCAGCAGTTCCGGCTCGATGCCGAAGGCGCGCACCTTCGCGGCGGTCTGCTCGCCGACGCAGGCGATCTTCACGCCCGAGAAGGCGCGGGCGTCCAGGCCGAACTCGATGAACTTCTCCCACACGGCGCGCACGGCGTTCGTGGAAGTGAACACGACCCACTGATAGCGGCCGTCGACGAGACCCTTCACCGCGCGCTCCATCTGCGCGGGGCTGCGGGGCGGCTCGACCGCGATGGTCGGGACCTCCATCGGGATGGACCCGTGGGCGCGCAGCCGGTTGGACATCTCGGCGGCCTGGTCCTTCGTGCGGGGCACCAGCACGGTCCAGCCGTACAGCGCGCGCGACTCCCACCAGGACAGCTTGTTCCGCTGGCCCACGATCTTCCCGACCGTGACCACCAGCGGGCCCGGCAGCGCAGCGGCGGATTCGCCCATCGTCGCGAGGGTGGCCTCGACGGTCTTCTGCTTGCAGGTCGAGCCCTGCGTCGTGACGGCCACCGGCGTCTGCGGGGCGAGGCCGTTCTCGACCAGCGCGGAGGCGGTGTCGGCCAGGTGCTCGGCCGTCGCGCTCAGAACCAGGGGCGACGGTGCCGCGGCCAGCGCCGCCCAGTCGACCTCGCCGCGCACGTCGGCCTCGGTGTGCGCCGACCCCAGCGCCATGCCGGCGTAGGTGGGCACGGCCGTCGCGGGCGAGAGGCCCGGGACGATCTCGAAAACGATCTGGGTGCGGGCCACGGCGTTCACCTCGGCCAGCACCGCATCGGACGACAGCGGGTCGCCCGCGACGAGACGGACCACGTCGTGGCCGTGGCGCGCCTGCGCGAGGAGGGTCTTGGCCACCTCGGCCGGCTCGCCCAGGGCGGGCGCGACGGTGGCGGGGTTGCGGAACGCGGGCTCGCCCTTGCGGCCCTTCGCGGTGGACGCGTCGGCGGTGTCCTCATCGGCCTCCACCGGCTCGACCGGCAGTTCCACGCCCACCATGTCGAGCACGGTCTGCGGAACGTCGGGGTCGGTGTAGACGGTGCGGGCGCCCGCGATAGTCTGCTGTGCACGCAAGGTGAGCAGCCCCGGATCGCCCGGGCCGGAACCCACGAAGGTGATACGTCCCGGCGCCACCGCCCGGCCTCGGGCCGGCTTGGTGGTCTTCGCGGCGGCGCGGGTGGACACCGTGTCGGTGTCGGCTGCCGTGGCGGCCTTCGCGGACTGTGCAGTGCGGCTCATGTATCGGCTCCCAGTAGTTGCGGGTGCTACGCGAGCAGGTCGCGTGCGCCCAGGTCGAGCAGCTCCCGTGCCAGCGCGATGCCCAGCGCGCCGGCTTCGCCCACCGGCCCGACAGCGGAGGCACGGACCGAATCGGAGCCGTCCGCCGCCAACGCGATGCCGCGCAGGGACAGCTCCTCGAAGATCCGACCGTCGTCATCGAGGGACTCGACGACGTCCGCGATCGCACCGACAGGCGCGGTACACCCGGCCTCCAGCTCGGCGAGGAGGGCACGCTCGGCGGTGACCGCCGCGCGTGTGACCGGATCGTCCAGGCCGGAGAGCACGGAATGCAGTTCCGCATCGTCGCGACGACACTCCACTGCGAGCGCGCCCTGTGCGGGCGCCGGGAGCATCTGTACCGGGTCGAGCGCCTCCGTCACCTCGTTGTGGCGACCGATCCGCTTGAGTCCGGCGAGTGCGACCACGATCGCGTCGAGTTCGCCGTCCGCTACTTTGCGTAACCGAGAATCAAGATTGCCTCGTAGGGGGCGGATTTCCAAACCCAGACCCAGTGCGGTAAGCTGCGTGGCTCGCCGCGGGCTGGAAGTACCCACCACGGACCCCGCGGGCAGCTCGCCCAGCACCAGTCCGTCGCGCGCGACCAGGGCGTCGCGCGCGTCCTCGCGGGGCGGCACTGCGGGCATCACGAGCCGCTCGTCGGGCGCCGTGGGCAGGTCCTTGAAGGAATGCACGGCCACGTCCACTTCGCCGTTCGCGAGCGCGTCGCGCAGCGCGGAGGTGAAGACGCCGACGCCGATCTTCTCGACCGGATCGGAGCTCAGATCGCCCGGCGTGGTCACGATGACCAGCTCGGCGGGGTGCCCGGCGGCGATCAGCGCGTCGCGGACGGTTCCGGCCTGCGTGGTCGCGAGCAGCGAGCCACGGGTGCCGATGCGGATCGGGGCGGGGATTGCTTCAGCTGTCACTTCAGACACTTCGGTCTTCGGATCCTTCGGTCGCGGAGACGGCGCCCGTGGCGCCCGGCTTCAGTTCGAAGAGCTCGCGCAGCGCCTCGGCGTACGAGTCGCCGCCCGGCGTGGCGGCCAGTTGCTTGACGCGCACCGTCGGGGCGTGCAGGAGCTTGTCGACGACGCGGCGCACCGTCTGCGCGACCTCGTCCCGGTCGGCCCCCTCGAGGCCCGGCAGACGCGAATCCAGCCGCAGCAGTTCGGATTCCACGACCTCCGCCGCCCGGCGCCGGAGCGCTGTCACGGTGGGGGTGACCTCCGCGGAGCGCTGCGCGGACAGGTACTGGGCGAGCTCGTCGGAGACGATCCCGCGCGCCTTCTCCGCGTCCTCCTCGGCGGCCTGGGTGCCCGGCTCGCGCGAGAGCGCGTCGATGTCGATCACGGTGACGCCCGGGAGCCCGGCCACCGCCGGGTCCACATCCCGGGGCAGGCCCAGATCGCACACCACCAGATCGGTGTCGACGGTGCGCCGCGCCAGCGCGGAGTGCACGTCGGCCAGGCTCACCACGCTGCCGACCGCGCCGGTGCAGGCGATCAGCACGTCCGCGTCCGCGAGCGCGGCGACCAGGCCGTCCATGGCGACGGACCGCGCACCGTCGACCCCCGCGTCGAGAGCGGCCTGCGCGAGGCGGGCCGCCTTGTCCTCGGTGCGATTGGCGACGGTGATGTCGGTAGCACCCGCGCGGGCCAGGTGCGCGACGGCGAGCCCGCCCATCGCGCCTGCGCCGACGACGACGGCGCGGGTCACGGAGCCGCCCTGCGGGGCGAGGACCGTCTGCGCACGATCCAGCGCGACCGAGACGACGGACGCGCCCGCCTTGTCGATCCCGGTGTCGCTGTGGACCCGCTTGCCCACGTGCAGGGCACGCTGCGCGAGGTCGTGGACCACGCGGCCGGCGACCTGGTGCTCATCGGACGCGGCGTAGGCGCCGCGGATCTGGCCGAGGATCTGCTGCTCGCCGACGACCATCGAGTCGAGGCCGGAGGCGACCGAGAAGAGATGCTGGACCGCGGCCTCGGAGTACCGCACGAAGGCGTGCTTGCTGAGCTCGTTGATGGTGAGGCCGGAGCGCTGTGAGAGCACCTCCGAGACGGCCTCGAGCGCGGGGTGGAAGGCCTCGACGACGGCGTAGATCTCGACGCGGTTGCACGTGGTGACCACCATGACCTCGTCGATGTGCGGCGACTCCATGAGCTGAGCGAGCACCTTCGGACGATCGGTCTCGGTGATCGCCATCTTCTCAAGGACCGACACCGGCGCGCTGCGGTGCGACGCGCCGAACAGCAGTACCGACACCCTCGCTGCTCCTTCGCAGATCTTTCCGGGGAACTACAGTCCGTAGTTTCCCGCTAAGGCACGGTACCCCGCATCCCCTGAAATGGGAAAACGCGCGCAGCCTCACCTACCTCCGCAGAGGGACGGAGATCACCTCTCGCGGGTTACTCAGCCCAGGATATCCGCGCGCAGGCGCGGCGTATCGACCTCCCAATAACTGTGTTGCTCGCCGTCCAGCAGGACCACCGGCAGCATGTCGCCGTACTCTCCGCGGAGCTCGGCGTTGCCGGGCGCGTCGACGTCGACCTGCTCGTACTCGAAACCCACGTCCGCGCGGAGAGCGGTGAGTTCGTCGTGGGCGCGGGCGCACATCCCGCATCCTTCGCGGGTGAGCAATGTGATGACAGCCATGTGGCGAGTGTCCCACTGCCGCGAGCGCTAAGGTTGTGGGAGATCACACGCGAGTGGGAGGTGCCCTTGTCGGACCAGGCCAGCGCCGAAGAACGTCGGCAGAGCACGGCCGGCGAGGCGAGCGCCGACGCCGCGCATTCGCTGCTCCTCGAGAAGGAGGGCCCGCGCGACGAGGCGGTGCCGCCTGATCTCACCGCGGCCGCGTTCTTCGACGTCGACAACACGATGGTCCAGGCGCGTCGATCGTGCACTTCGCCCGCGGTCTCGCGGCGCGCAACTACTTCTCCTACTCCGATCTGGCCTCGGCGGTGTGGGCGCAGGCCAAGTTCCGGCTCACCGGCAAGGAGAACAGCGAGGACGTTGCCGCCGGGCGCGAGAAGGCACTGTCGTTCATCGCCGGCCGATCCACCGAGGAGCTCAAGGCCGTCGGCGAGGAGATCTACGACGAGATCATCGCCGACAAGATCTGGCCCGGCACCCGCGCGCTCGCGCAGATGCATCTCGACGCCGGCCAGCAGGTGTGGCTCGTGACCGCCACGCCGGTCGAGCTGGCGCAGACCATCGCCGACCGGCTGGGCCTCACCGGGGCCCTCGGCACCGTCGCGGAGTCGCAGGACGGAGTGTTCACCGGCAAGCTGGTCGGCGACATCCTGCACGGCCTCGGCAAGGCGCACGCCGTCCGGTCGCTGGCGATCCGCGAGGGCCTGAACCTCAAGCGCTGCACCGCCTACAGCGATTCGCACAACGACGTGCCGATGCTCTCCCTGGTGGGCACCGCCGTCGCGATCAACCCGGATTCCGACCTGCGCGACGTCGCCCGGGTCCGCGGCTGGGAGATCCGCGACTACCGCACCGGGCGCAAGGCCGCCAAGATCGGCGTTCCCACCGCCATCGGCGTGGGCGTGGCCGTCGGCGGCGCCGCCGCGCTGATCAAGCACTTCAGCGACGACTAGCCCCGGGAGCGGGAACTCGGGGAGCGGGAACTCTCGGCGGACGAGGAGCCGGGCCACGCACGCGCCGTCGAACCCCGCAACGCATCGTCGAAACCGCGCAGGGACGCGCACGGCCCGGCGGGCCTAGAAGTCCTGGAAGATGTTCTTGCGGCGCGCGAGGATGCGGTACAGGGACTGCTGGATGGTCTCGCGGACGTTGTCGGTGAGCTCGAACACCACCATGGGGTCGTCGGCGTCGGCCTGCGAGTACTGCGAAGTTGAGATCGGCGCACCGAACTCGATGTGCCACTTCGACGGCAGCGGCACCATGCCCAGCGGGCCGAGCCACGGGAACAGCGGCGTGATCGGCGCATAGGGCAGGCCCAGCAGCCGCGCGACGGGCTTGACGTCGGCGAGCATCGGGTAGATCTCCTCGGCGCCCACGATGGACACCGGGATGATCGGGACGCCGGCCCGGATCGCCGCGGTGACGAATCCGCCGCGGCCGAACCGCTGCAGCTTGTACCGGTCGCGGTACAGCTTGCCGATGCCCTTGAACCCCTCGGGCCACACCGCCACCAGCTCGCCGCGGGTGAGCAGCGCCTCGGCGTCGGCGTTGCACGCGACGGTGGCGCCCATCTTGCGTGCCACCTCGCCGATGAACGGATACTCGAACGCCAGGTCGGCCGCGAGCAGCCGCAGGTGCCGATGGTCGGGGTGGTTGTCGTGCACGGCGACCGCCGACATCAGGCCGTCGAGCGGGATGACGCCCGAGTGGTTCGCCACCAGCAGCGCGCCGCCCTCGCGGGGCAGGTTCTCAGCGCCGGAGGTGTCCACCCGGAACCACTTGTCGTACATCGGGCGCAGCGCGGGCAGGAACACCGCGTCGGTCAGGTGCGGGTCGAACCCGAACTGGTCGATGTCGTAGTCGCCGGTGAGGCGCTCCCGGACGAAGGCGGCACCGTCGACCACCGAATCCGCGGCGCGCACGCGCCAGCCCGGACCGGGCTCCGCCGGCAGCGCCTGCGCCAGGTAGTCCGGGTTCAGGGCGTGGACAGTGGCCTCGGGCTTGGGCGCCGACGGTGCCGGGTTCCCGGTGAGCGCAGACGGGTGGCGCTGCTGCGCCCGCTCCCGCCCGGCGGCGGTACGCGCGGTGTCGATGGACACGGGCAACTGCAGCACCTTCGCGTGCTGCGAGCCTGATGGGTTCGTCATGCGTCTACCGTCCAGCCGTGCCGATCTGTCGAACCGATTCCCGCGAACCGCCGAGCCAGCGAGGCCACCCGCTGCTCGACACCCCGGATCGAATCCACTCCGATTGTAGGTTCTACGGGGCCCTGGCGGGCGACGTCCTCCATCGCCTGCCGCGTGCTGAACCGGGGCTCGAATCCCAGTTCGTTTCGCATGCGCGTGGTGTCGAAGGCGTTGCCGAAACTCAGGTAGGCCAGCTGGACCTTGTCGAAGTGGCCGCGCCCCCGGCCGCGGATCGCGGCTACCGCGGGGCCGAACGCGGGGCCGATCACCGGTAGGGGCACCCGGCCCGCCAGGCGGATGGCCTGCGACATGGAGATGGCACCGTCGCCGGCGATGTTGTACGTGCCGGGGCGTCCCGCGACCACGGCGTGCTCGAGCGCGCCCAGTGCGTCGTCCTGGTGGAGGAACTGCAGGCGCGCGTCCCGCCCGATCAGCGAAGGCACGACCGGCCGCTCGAACAGGGACCGCGGCAGGGTCTCGATGTTCGGGCCCATGATCGGCGCGAGGCGCAGCACAGTGAGGTCGATGTCGGAGCGGCGGCGCGCCATGCTGCGCGCGTAGGCCTCGGCGTCCAGCAGGTCACGAGGGTGACCGCCGGCCACGGCGGCGCCGCTGACCAGGTCCTCCGTGACCAGCGCGGCGTTGCGCGAGCTGGAGCCGTAGACCTGGGTGGACGAGCGCATGATCACACGCTTGACCGTCTCCGACTTCTGGCACGCGGCGAACACCCGCATCGAGCCGAAGACGATCGCGTCCTTCGTGGACGCCGACGGGAAGTGGTTGTCGGTGACCGAGGTGGAGCAGTGGACCACCGTGTCCACCTCGTTGGTGGCCATGATCTTGCCGAAGATGTGGCTGCGGTAGTCGACGCGGATGAACTCGGCGGGCTCCATCCGGCGGTGCATCGCCTTCGTGGGCGGCACCGCGTCGACCCCGATCACGCGCTCGATGTCCGGCCGCTGGGCCAACCGCCGCACCAGGTAGCCGCCCACGAAGGTGGACGCGCCCGTCACCATGACGACGAGCGGCGCTCCGGCGAACGACTCATTCATTACTGAAGGGTAACCGGAAAACACGAGAACCCGCCCAGTCCTGGGCGGGTTCCGCTGAAAGTGTGACCTGAAGGCCTACTTGCCGAGTTTCCTGCGCTGCACTCGCGTGCGACGGAGCAGCTTGCGGTGCTTCTTCTTCGACATGCGCTTGCGGCGCTTCTTGATCACTGAACCCATGGGTTCCTCACGTTCTCTTATCTGTTGCTCTGTACAGGCGCGGCGGACGGAAACACCCGCGGTCACGCAGCGACTATCCACTCTACCCGCCGGCGCGGCCCAGGTGAAATCCACCCTCCGCGCCGGGCCGCCCCGGCCTACCCCGCGTCGAAGAACGAGGTCTGCAGGTAGTCGTGCACGGCCTTCTCGTGCACACGGAACGACCGGCCCACGCGCACCGCCGGCAGCTCGCCGTTGTGGACCAGGCGGTAGACCGTCATCTTCGACACCCGCATGAGGGTGGCGACCTCGGCCACCGTCAGGAACGAGGAACCGGCCGACGACGGCTCCGCCGGCTGAGCCCTGTTCCCCACGCCGATATCGGTGGGCTTGCTGTTCTTGCTTGCAGACGCCATGTAATCCCTAACCTCCGGCACATGTCGCGCCGCCGGCTTCCTCCGGCGGACCTGACACGCACGTGCTTCGAGCAGCTTAGCGGTACCAATGGGAATAATGCGACGGGAGTGAGCTAACCAAATTTTCTAGGAGAGCCGACCGAGCTCCGCGGACCGCTCCGCACAAGCGCGGGTCGCGGCGTAAAACGCAGGTCGGAGGCCATTTTTCTCCAGCTCACGGATCGCAGCGGCGGTCGTCCCGCCCGGCGAGGTGACCGCTGCCCGGAGCTCGACGGGCGACATGGAAGTCTCAACCATTAGTGCACCTGCACCCGCGATCGTGTGGGTCGCGAGGGTCGTCGCCTGGTCCCGGGTGAGCCCCAGATCGACCCCCGCGTCGATCATCGCCTCCGCGACGAGGAACGCGTACGCCGGCCCGGAGCCGGATAGCGCGGTGAGCGCGTCGAGCTTCGCCTCGGGCACCACGATCGCCTGCCCCACCGCCTCCATCACGCCGCGGACGAGCGCCACGTGGGCCTCGGTCGCGTCCCGGCCGCCGGAGATGCCGCTCATCGACCGGCCCACGAGCATCGCCGTGTTGGGCATGACCCTGACCACCGGCGTCCCGCCGGGCAGCGCGGCCTCGTACGTCGTCGTCGGGACACCCGCGGCCACCGACGCCACCACCGCTCCCGGCCGCAACGCGGCTGCCACGTCGGGCAGCACCGCGGCGACCACGTCCGGCTTGACGGCGATCACGACGAGGCCGGCACCGTCGACCGCCCCGCCGACGGTCTCCGACGTCCGCACCCCGTATCGCTCCGCTAGCTCCGCGGCCCGGCCGGCGTGGGGCTCGGTGACGGCCAGAGTCCCTGGGGCGTGCCCGGCGGCGATCAGCCCGCCCAGCAGGGCCTCCCCGATCCGGCCGCCGCCGATCAGCGCGATGTTCTCGCTCATGTCACTCCTTCTTGTCGGTTGTTGGAACGGCGACCGGCACCATGGCCAGCTGCCGGGAGGTCGCGACGGTGCGCCCCGCCTCGTCGACGAGGACGTGGTCCTCCTCGAAGAACCGCTCCCCGACGGCGGCCGCCGAGGCCCGGAACCGGAGCCACCCGGGTGCGGGCTCGCGCGGAACCGAGGCCGTCAGCGTCAGCGTGGGCGCCCACCCGACCCGGCCGAGGTTGGCCACCACCGGCAACGAGATGTCGGTCGCGAGCAGCGCGAACAGGGCCGACAGCGGCTCCTCGCGCAACCGCACCCACCCGCGGGTCTCGGCCGCCCCGGTCTCGCCGCGCGAGACCGGCAGGGACGCGACGTCGTAGTGCACCTCCGCGACGCGGCCCACCTTGAACACCTTCGCCGCGGGATGCTCGGGGTCCCAGGCCAGGGCGTCCGACGGCGGCTCCGGCGGCAGGGCGTCCAGCGGCGTGGGTTCGGCGTACAGGCCGTCGCCGGCGTCGCGCCGCGCGAGCGTCACCGCCGCCTGGACGTACGTCCGCTCCCCCTGCACGGCCTCGACGTTCACGACCGAGGTGGTGCGGCCGCGCTTGGCCACGGACGTCCGCAGCGAGGTGGTGCCCGGGTCGGGAGCGCCGAGGTATTGCGCGGACACGACCACGGGCTCGGCCTGCGGGTCGGCACCGTCACCGTCCCGGTACGCGGCCCGCGCGGCGGACGCGACCACGGCGAGCAGCGCGCCGCCGTGCACCTTGCGCCCCACCGACCAGGTCGGGTCGATCTCGGCGACGTACCCGCCGGGGGCCTTCGTCACCGCGACGAGGTCCGCGAACAAAGCCATGTGCTGCTCCTTCTCGAGGTCAGGCGGCGGGCGGAACACGCAGGTGTTCCCGCGCGAACTCGACCGCCTCGGTGAGCATCGCACGCCGCTCCTCGGGCGAGCGCGCCGAGCCCGTCGCGATCTCCAGGATCACCTGGCCGTCCCAGCCGGACGCCGCGAGCCGGCGGCACACCTCGGCCGCGGGCTGGGTGCCGTGGCCGGGCAGGAGATGCTCGTCGACCGCGGCGCCGAGGCCGTCGGTGAGGTGCAGGTGCCGCAGGCCGTCGCCCATCCGGTCCATGAGGTCGAGCGCGTCGACGCCCGCGGTCGCGGTGTGCGAGAGGTCCAGGGTGTAGTTCGCATAGCCCACGTCGGTGGGGTCGATCGACGGGGCGAAGGCCGACAGCGCCGCACCCGGGCTGCCGCGGCGCTTGAGCCGCTCGACCGACTCGCCGCGGCGACCGAAGAACGCGTCCAGCCGCATCGGGAACATGTTCTCCACCGCTACCGCGACGTCGCTGTCGTCCTCGAGCTCGTTGACCAGGTCCACGAAGTGTTCGGCGTAGCGCCGCTGCCACCGGAACGGCGGGTGCACGACGACGGTGCGCGCGCCGAGGTCCTCCGCGGCCGTCACCGCGCGGCCGAGTTTGGCCATCGGGTCGGTTCCCCAGACGCGCTGGCTGATGAGCAGGCAGGGTGCGTGCACCGACAGCACCGGCATGTCGTACCGCATCGACAGCCCCGCTACGTTGGCGATGTCCTGGCTGGCCGACTCGTGCCAGACCATGAGCTCGACGCCGTCGTACCCAGTCTCGGCGGCGTACCGGAACGCGGCCTCGAGCTTCTCGGGGTAGACCGAGGCCGTGGACAACCCGACCTCGATACCGCTCACGGCAGCAAGCGTACTCAGTCGGAGGCGAGCGCCATCACGAGCGGCCCGAAGGTGATGACCAGGCCCACGAACAGCGCCAATCCCAGCGTCAGGTAGTCGGTGGTCCGCCGCAGGAAGTGCGTGAACATCACGATCGCGATGATCACGACGAACGCCAGCACCACGGTCAGCGCGATGGTCCACGTGCCGCCGCCCCAGTTCCAGAGCTTGAAGAAGCCGAAGAACAGGCCGGCGCCCGCGGCGACGCCGAGTACGACCTCGGCGATCAGCGCGAGCCAGCCCTGACCGCGCCCCTTCGGTGCCGCCGGGCCGTCCTCCGCGCCGGCCACGTCGACGGCGGGCGCCGCGTCCGTATCGAGCGCCGCGCGGGCCTCGTCGATCTGCTGGGCGCTCAGCGCTGCGGTGTCCGGGGCGGACGGTGCCGCCTCGTCCGGCACGTCGGTCACGGGCGCCACGTCCACCGTGGGCTCGTTGTCGGCATCGGCGAAACGGGCCTGCCGCTCGCGGACCTGCGCCGTGTTGAAATCAGCGGTCGCCATGATCGGCGCCTCCGACTGATCCCACTTCGACCACGCGTAGTTGGCCTCCGTGTGGCCCTCGTTCGTGTGGTGCTCGACGTCGGTGCGCGCGTCCGCGTCGTCGACGACCTCCGCCTCGGCGACATCGGCCTCGACGGCCTCCGCGTCCCCGGTGTCCACGACCTCGGCCTCGGCGACCTCGACTTCCGTGGCGTCGGCTTCTGCGGCGCCCGCCGCGGCACCGTCATCCTCGGACCGGACGTCCTCGACCGCGGCGGCCAGGAAGGACGACGTGATCGGCTCGTCGTCCTCCGGCTGCTCCGTCACTGCGGGATCGGCGGACGCCTCCGGCTGCTCCGTGGCCGCCTGCGCGGAGGGCGACTGCGCGGCGGGCGTCTCGGGCACGTCGTCGCGGACGACGGGGATCTCGCCGGTCAGCTCGGCGACGGTGATGGAGTTCTCGCCGCCGCGGTGTCGCCGACGTCGCCCACCACCGGCCGGGGGTGGTCGCGCCTTCCCTGGCGAGTAGTTCCGCCAGCGAGATCCTGCGCTCCTCACTCATGCACGTCACCGTCCTGTGGATATATGTGGGTCTCGGCAGATTCTACGTCTTCACTGCGGCACGACCTCGACGGCGCGCGCGGCGATCTGCCATATTACCCATGCCATTTACTGGACTTTAGTGCCGTTCTCGGGCGTGAAGCCCGCCTGCGTGTCGAGGTACCGCAGGATGACGCCCTCGCGGAGCGCCCACGGGCAGATGTCGAGCGCCTCCACGTTCAACGCCCGCATGGCCGCCTCCGCGACCAGCGCGCCGGCGACGATCTGGCCCGCGCGGTCGGAGCTGAGGCCATCGAGCTCCTTGCGGTCGGCGGCCGTCATCCGGCTGATGAATCCGATCAGCTGGCGCAGGCTGCTGGCCGTCAGGGTGCGCTTGACCCGCGGGCCGGCGGACGACGGTGCCGCCCCGGTCAGGCGGGCCAGCGTGCGCATCGTCTTCGACGTGCCCGCGACCATGTCCGGTGCGCCCGCGGCCTCGAGGCGGGCGGCGGCGGGGCGATCTCGGCGTCGAGCCAGTCCCGGAGCATGCTCACCCGGCGTCGGCCGGGCGGATCCTCGGGCAGCCACTCGCGGGTGACGCGGCCCGCGCCCAGCGGCAGCGACAGCGCGACGTCCGGCTCCTCGTCGACGCCGTTGCTGAGCTCCAGCGAGCCCCCGCCGATGTCGATGTTGAGTACGCGACCCACGCTCCAGCCGTACCAGCGGCGCACCGCCAGCGCGGTCAAGCGCGACTCGTCGATGCCCGAGAGCACCTCGACGTCGACCCCGGTCACGTCCTTGACGTGCGCGAGCACGGTGTCGGTGTTGCTGGCGTCGCGCACCGCGGAGGTGGCGAACGCCATCACCTCGGAGCAGCCGGAACTGCGCGCGATCTTCGTGAACTCCTCGACGGATTCGACGAGCGCGTCCTCGCCCGCCTGGCTGAGCCGCCCGCTGGGCTCGATCTTCTCGGCCAGCCGCAGCGTGGCCTTGGTCGAACTCATCGGCGTCGGATGCGCGCCCCAGTGGGCGTCCACCACGAGCAGGTGCACCGTATTGGACCCGATGTCGAGGACTCCCAATCTCACGGTGTCAATCTAGACCCGACTACCGTGGCCCCTGTGACCGACCTTCCGATGCCCGGCCTGCGGCGCCCCGTGCCCGAAGTCCCCCTGGACTTCCCGCGCGAGTGGCTGGAGTTCGCCGACCCCGCGGATCCGCAGCATCTGATCGCCGCCGACCTGACGTGGCTGCTCTCGCACTGGACGTGCATGTTCGGCACCGCGTCGTGCCACGGGATCGAACCGGGCCGGGAGACGGACGGCTGCTGCAGCCACGGCGCGTTCCTGTCCGACAAGGACGACCGCAGGCGGCTCAAGAAGGCCGTCGCGAAGCTCACCGACGCCGACTGGCAGTTCCGCAGCAAGGGCCTGGGCAAGAAGGGCTACCTCGAGGAGGACGACCTCGACGACGAGCCCGCCATCCGCACGCGCCGCCTCGACGGGGCCTGCATCTTCCTCAACCGTCCGGGGTTCGACGGTGGCACGGGGTGCGCCCTGCACGCCATGGCCCTGCGGACCGGGGTGGAGCCGCTCACCGTCAAACCCGACGTCTGCTGGCAGCTGCCCGTCCGGCGCACCCAGGAGTGGATCGAGCGGCCCGACGGGGAGCAGATCCTGCGCACCACGATCGGCGAGTACGACCGACGGGGCTGGGGTCCCGGCGGCCTCGACCTGCAGTGGTACTGCACGGGCTCGCCGGAGGCGCACGTCGGCGCGCAGCAGGTGTGGCAGAGCTACGCCCCGGAGCTGACGGAGCTGCTGGGCGAGCAGGCCTACGCCGTGCTCGCCCGCGAGTGCGAGGCGCGCCAGGGTCGCCTCGTGGCCGTGCACCCCGCCACCGCCGCCGCCACCGAGCGGCAGAGCTTCGACATGAAGTACGTGGAGCTGTGACGCGCCCCGGTAGGCGCTAGGGCTCGAGCTTGTAGCCGAGGCCGCGGACGGTGACCAGGTGCTTCGGGTTGGCCGGGTCGGACTCGATCTTGCTGCGCAGGCGCTTGACGTGCACGTCGAGCGTCTTGGTGTCGCCCACGTAGTCGGCGCCCCAGACGCGGTCGATGAGCTGTCCACGGGTGAGCACCCGGCCGCTGTTGCGCAGCAGGTACTCGAGGAGGTCGAACTCCTTGAGCGGCAGGGTCACGGCCTCTCCCCCGACGGTGACCACGTGCCGCTCGACGTCCATCCGCACGGGGCCGCCCTCGAGCACCCCGTCGTCCAGGCCGTCCGCGGCGGCGGTGTCGGCGCCGCGACGCAGCACGGCGCGGATGCGGGCGATGAGCTCCCGTGCCGAGTAGGGCTTGGTGACGTAGTCGTCGGCGCCCAGCTCGAGGCCGACGACCTTGTCGATCTCGCTGTCGCGCGCGGTCACCATGATCACCGGCACCGATGAGCGGGCGCGCAGCTGCTTGCACACGTCGGTGCCGCTCATGCCGGGCAGCATCAGGTCGAGCAGCACGATGTCGGCGCCCGCGGAGTCGAAGTGCCGCAGCGCCTCGGCCCCGTCACCCACCACCGTGGTCTCGAACCCCTCCTTGCGGAGCAGGAACGCGAGCGGGTCGGCCAGCGACTCCTCGTCCTCGACGATCAGTACGTGTGTCACCGCAGTACATCCTCACTGTGGTCATCGTGCTCGTTCGCCCCGGACACGGGTGCCGTCAACGCAGGCAGCACCAGCGTGAACGTCGATCCCATACCCGGTTTGCTCCAGAGCCTAATGGCGCCGCCGTGGTTCGCGGCGACGTGCTTGACGATGGCGAGGCCGAGTCCGGTCCCGCCCGTCATCCGGGACCGCGCCTTGTCGACGCGGAAGAAGCGCTCGAACACGCGCTCCTGGTCTTCGGGGGCGATGCCGATCCCCCGGTCGGTGACCGCGATCTCGACCGACGGCGTACCGTCGGGCCCGCCACCGGGGCGGGCGCGCCGGCTGATGGACACCTGCGTGTTCTGCGGCGAGTACGCGATCGCGTTGGAGATGAGGTTCGACAGGGCGGTGAGCAGCAGCGTGTCGTCGCCCCGGATCTCCAGGCCCGACGGCTGGTCGACGATGAGCGAGATGTTGTTCGCCTCCGCCGACACCTGGGCGCGGGCGACGGCCTCGCCCACGATGTCGTCGACCTCCACGCGGCCGAGGTCCGGCAGCTTCTCGGCGCCCTGCAGGCGTGAGAGGGCGATCAGCTCGTTGACCATATTGCCCATGCGGGTCGACTCGACGAGCACGCGGGAACCGAAGTGCTGCACCGCCTCCGGATCGTCAACCGATTCCAGCAGCGCCTCGGACAGCAGGCCGATCGCCCCGACCGGCGTCTTGAGTTCGTGCGACACGTTCGCGACGAAATCGCGGCGCGTGGCCTCCATGCGCTGGTTCTCGGTGTCGTCGTCGGCGTAGACCACGGCGTACCGCTCGTCGGGTGCGGTGCCCTCGATCAGGTCGACCCGGCAGCGCACGGCGATGGCAGCCCGGTCCGCGCGGCGCGTCACCGTCAGCTCGACGGTGCGCGGTGCCCCGGTCGCGAGGACCTGGGAGACGGCGTTCCAGACCCGGTCGTCGAGCAGTTGTTCGCGGACGAGCGAGAACGCCTCGGCGCGGGCGTTGCAGAGGATCACGTCGCGGAAGCGGTCGACCACGACGAGGCCCGTCGGCGACTCCTGGACGACGGCCCGGTTCAACTCGGCCACCGTCATGCGCGTGGGACCGGTGTCGACCGGCGCGGCCACCCGCTGTCGGACGCGACGCGCCAGCCATCCGATGAGGGCGCCGGCCAGGGCGGACACCACACAGAGGGCCACAGTCACGCGGTCAGTGTACCCACGTCCATGTCCGGTCCTTCACATCGGGAACGACTGGTGAACAGCGGGTTACCGGTCGGCGGCCACCTCGACAACTTCGGCGTACTCGGGGTGCTTCGTGACGTAGTTCGCCACGTACGAGCACACCGCGCGGGCCTTCTTCCCTGAGGTCTGCACGTCGTCCAGCGCCGCCTTGGTGAGCACCGCGGCGTAGCCGTTTCCGCCGTACGCCTCGTCGACCACCGTGTGGGTGAGCAGGCGCACGTCGACCTCGTCGAGATAATCCAGGTAGCCCGCCTGCTCGCCGTCGACGGTGAGCACGTAGCGCTCCTCCTGCGGGGAGTGGGTCACAGTCACGTCAGCCATGTGATCCAACCTATCCCGTTCGGCGTAGGGGATGCTGTGGAAATACTGAGGGGCGGTACCGAATAGCTCGGCACCGCCCCGTCGAAGTCCGTACGGCTACTTGCCGCCCTGGTTCGCGACCGCAGCCGCGCCCGCGGCGGCCGCCTCGGGATCGAGGTACGTGCCGCCCGGGTTGGCGACGGTGCCGTCCTCGTTGAACGAGTAGGTCAGCGGGATGCCGGTCGGGATGTTGAGCTGCGCGATGTCGGCGTCGGAGATGCCGTCGAGGTGCTTGACCAGCGCGCGCAGCGAGTTGCCGTGCGCGGCCACGAGCACCGTCTTCCCCTGCGCGACCTGCGGCTCGATGACGGCCTGGTAGTACGGCACGAACCGCTTGACCACGTCCAGCAGGCACTCGGTGAGCGGCACCTGCGGCAGCAGGGCGTAGCGCGGATCCTCGGTCTGGCTGTACTCGTTCGCCGGGTCGATCGCGGGCGGCGGGGTGTCGTAGCTGCGGCGCCACAGCATGAACTGCTCGTCGCCGTACTTGTCCTTGGTCTCGGCCTTGTTCAGCCCCTGCAGCGCGCCGTAATGACGCTCGTTGAGGCGCCAGTCGCGGACCACGGGGATCCAGTGCCGGTCGGCGGCGTCCAGCGCGATGTTCGCGGTGGTGATCGCGCGCCGCAGCAGGGAGGTGTAGAGGACGTCGGGCAGCAGGCCGGCCTCCTTGAGCAGCTCACCGCCGCGCTGCGCCTCGCCGCGGCCCTTCTCCGTGAGCGCCACGTCCACCCATCCGGTGAACTGGTTGGACGCGTTCCACTCACTCTCGCCGTGACGGAGCAGGATCAGGGTGCCGTAAGTCATGCGCGGAATTCTAACGCCCGCCGGATCGGCTCACGCAGGTCTGCGAGGCTCTCCCGTGGCGTGCGCGCAGTCCCCAGCGAGCGCGCGCCGTACAGCCGGTCGAACAGCAGTCCCTCCAGCAGGCTCACCAGGTCGGCCGCCGCCCGCCCGGGTTCGACGGCACCCAGCGCCTCGAACAGGTTCGTGGCCAACGGGATCGAGAACAGGCAGGTCGCGAGCTCGGCCGCGAGCCCCTCGGACCGCGCGTCCGGGGCCAGCGCGTAACGGGCCAGCGCGTCGCGCCTGCGGTCCGTGAGCAGAAGGTGCAGCTGCGCGGCCATCGCGTCCGCCGCGGTCTCGGGGTCGACGGCCCGCGGCGCGGCGCGGTCGAATTCCTCGCGCGATCGCTCCCGCAGGCGCCCGATCGCGCCGGTGAGCAGGTCCGCGCGGGTGCGGTAGTAGTACGATGTCGACCCTTTGGGCATGCCCAGCAGCTTGTCGACGGCACCGTGCGTGACGGCCCGGTTGCCACCCTGAGCCGCGAGGTCGAGTACCGCCTCGCAGATCACCGTCCGTCGTTCGTCCACGCTTGCCCTTTCACCGCCGACCCTCTACAACTATAGAGACTCTACATCCATAGAGGTTCGGAGGGCCCGTGAACCATCAGGTGCACACCGTCGACGACACCGCACGCTGGGTCGCGCACCACCGCGCACTCGAATCCGCACGACCGGACGCGCTGCTGAACGACCCGCTCGCGGCGCGCCTCGCGGGTCCGACGGGGCGCGCCATCGCCGAGTCCGTCGCCCCCGCGGCCGGCGGCGGCGACGGCTGGTACCTCGTGACCCGGACGGTGCTGCTGGACCGCGCGGTGCTCGACGCCGTGGCCGACGGATGCACCCGCGTGGTGAATCTCGGTGCCGGACTGGACACCCGACCCCATCGGCTGGATCTGCCCGCCGACCTGGAGTGGATCGAGGTGGATCTGCCGGCGATCGTCGCCGAGAAGGAGGCGGCGCTGGCGGGCGAGGCGCCGCGATGCCGGCTGCTTCGGGTGCCGATGGATCTCACGGACACCGATGCGCTCACAGTGGCCCTTTCGGCCGAGGCGAATCCGCGCACCCTGGTGCTGGCCGAGGGGCTGATCATGTACCTCTCCCCGCCGAGGCGGATGCGCTCGCGGACACCCTGCTCGCCGCGGGCGTCGATCGATGGTGCCTGGACCTCGGCTCCGCGGGCGTGGGATCGCTGATGGCCGAGCGTAACCGCGGGCTGCTCCGGCACGCGCCGTGGCGGTTCCTGCCCGCAGACGGCGTCGCGCACTTCGAGCAGCGCGGGTGGTGCGCCGCCCGGATCGACCCGCTGTTCCCCGCCGCGGTGGCGCTGGGCCGGCTCGACACGCCGGAGGCGCACCGTCTGGCCGCCGGACCGCAGCCCGACCCCGCGACCCCGGCGGCGCCCCGTGGAGCGGCGTCGTGACCTATCGCCCTACTGCGAATCCCGCCAGCGGAGCAGGGCCTCGATGACGATGTAATCGAAGTCCGGCGCGTGGAGCTCGGCGGTGAACTCGGTGGCGCCCTCGGCGACCAGCTGGTCGGCGAAGGCGAGTGCGTCGTCGACGCCGTTCCCCCGCGGAATGGCGACGTTGTGCGCGATCTCCTTCGGGTCGCGGCCGATCTTCGCGCACGCCTCGGCGAGCACCGCCGACTTGTGCCGGTAGGTCTCGAGATCCACGAAGTAGTGCCACACCGACGCGTACCGCGCGACCAGCGGCAGCGTCTTCTTCTCGCCGCCACCGCCGATGAGGATCGGGATGTCGCGCGTGGGAGCGGGATTGAGCTTGGCCCAGCGTTCGGTGATCCGCGGCAGAGCCTCGCCCAGGGCCGTCAGGCGCGAGCCGGCGGTACCGAAGTCGTAGCCGTACTCGGCGTAGTCGCGCTGGAACCAGCCCGAGCCGATGCCGAGGATCAGGCGGCCGTCCGAGATGTGGTCGACGGTGCGCGCCATGTCGGCGAGCAGGTCGGGGTTGCGGTAGCTGTTGCAGGTGACCAGCGCGCCGATCTCGATCCGCGAGGTCTGCTCCGCCCAGGCGGCGAGCATCGTCCAGCACTCGAGGTGCGTACCGCCGGGGTCGCCCGAGAGCGGGAAGAAGTGGTCCCAGTTGTAGACGATGTCGACGCCCATGCCCTCGAGCCGGGCGACGGCGTCTCGGAACTGCTGGTAGGCGGTGAAGTGCTGGGGCTGAAGCTGGACTCCGATGCGCATGGCACCGACGCTACTCAGCGCTCTCCGGACCCGCCGCTCGAACGCGGCAACACCGCCACGACCAGCCCGAACGCCGCCACGACGGCCACCGAGACCGCAATCACCAGCCCCGTCCACCCCAGCGCGGCGAACGCTGCTCCGCCCGACGCCCCGAGCACGGAGGAGCCGGCGTAGTAGCAGAACAGGTACCCCGACGAGGCCTCCGCGCGGTGCTCCGTCGCGAGCAGGCCGACCCATCCACCGGCGACGCTGTGCGCCGCGAAGAAGCCGGCGGTGAAGACCACCATTCCCGCGAGCACCGCGGCCGTCGAATCCGGCAGCGTGAGCACCAGTCCCGCGCCCATGGTCGCGATGGAGGCCAGCAGCACGCGGCGGCGCCCCTTCCGGTCTGCGATCCGGCCGGCCGCGCCGGACGAGACGGTGCCCGCCAGATAGATCAGGAAGACCAGCCCGACCGCACTGGGCGCGAACGCGAAAGGCTCGGCCAGCAACCGGAATCCGAGGAAGTTGCAGACGCTGACGAAGCCGCCCATCAGCAGGAAGGCGAGCACGAACAGCGTCGCGAGCTCCGGCCGGCGGAGGTGGCCGAGCATGCCGCGCACCGTCGTTCCCACCGAGACCGGCTTCGGCACGTGGAACCGCGACGCCGGCAGGGTACGGATCATCACCACCGTGAGCACCGCCGCGGCGACGGCGAAGAGCTCCATGGCGCCGCGCCAGGCCATGACATCGAGCCCCACCGCCGTGACGACGCGGCCGAGCAGGCCGCCGATGGTCGTGCCCGCGACGTACCGCCCCATCGCCGCGCCGAGGTCGCGCCCGTCGACCTCCTCCGCGAGGTAGGCCATCGCGACGGCGGGCACACCGGCCAGCGCGATCCCCTGCAGCGCACGGAGACTCAGGAGCACCGGCAGTGTCGGCGCGAGCGGGATCACCAGGCCCAGCAGCACGGCGGCGACGGCCGACACCGTCATCATGCGCGTCCGGCCGAAGCGTTCGGACAGCGCGCTGACGGGGATGATCGCGAGCGCCAGCAGGCCGGTGGTCACGGACACCGCGAGCGCCGAGACGTCGGGCGCGGAGCCGAAGACCCGCGTCAGCTCTGGCAGCACCGCCTGGGTCGAGTACATCGACCCGAAGGTGGTCAGGCCCGCCACGAACAGCGCCAGGGTGGTTCGACGGTACGCCGCGCTCCCGGCCCGCAGCGGCGTCGCGGTCCCGGGTTCGACGGTGGCGGTCATGAGCACCACCCTGCTCCGGAAACGACGATGTGTGAAATGCATGAATCAGTCGATCCTGATAGAAAGAACGCATGACCGCAGCTGGTAGGCCAGTTCCGAGCACGTCGGACGATCTCATGCGGTTCATCACTCTGGCCGAGACGCAGCACATGACCGACGCGGCGGCGGCCTTGCGGATCACCCAGCCCACGCTCTCCCGGACCCTGGCGCGGCTCGAGGCGGAGATCGGGGCGCCGCTCTTCGACCGGCGGCACGGGCGGCTGGTGCTCAACGCGAGCGGCGAGATCTATCTGGACCACGCGCGCCGCGCGCACGCCGAGCTGGCCGCTGCGCGCGCCCAGATCGCGGACCTGCGCAGCCCGTCGCAGGGCACGATCCGACTCTCCTTCCTGCACTCCTTCGGCGTCGCGCTGGTGCCCCGGCTCGTCTCCGGGTTCCGCGAGCGGGAACCGCGCGTGACGTTCGAGCTGTCGCAGTTCGCCGCCGGCACGGTCACCGAGCGGGTGCTCGCCGACGAGGCCGACCTCGCGATCGTCTCGCCCCGCCCCGCGACCGGCGCCGTCGCCTTCGGGCTGCTCGCGGTCCAGCGCCTCGCGCTGGCAGTGCCCGCCGGGCATCCGCTGGCGGAGCGCACCTCCGTGCACCTCTCCGAGGCGGCCGACGCGGACTTCATCACGATGCACCCCGAGTTCGGCCTCCGGCGCATCCTCGAAGAACGCTGCGCCGCGGCGGGTTTCCGGCCACGCATCGCCTTCGAATCGTCCGAGTCGTTCACCGTGGCCGGGCTGGTCGCGGCCGGCCTCGGGGTGGCACTCCTGCCCGTCGACGAAGATCCGCTGTGGCCGCCCGGCCTCGTACTGGTGCCCATGTCCGGGCCCGCGCCCACGCGCGAGGTGGGGCTGATCTGGCGCCCCGATGTCGCGCTACCCCGTGCCGTGCGGGCCTTCCGGGATTACGCGCTCGACTCCTGATCGCGGGTGGCGACGGCTAAGATCCGGCGGAACGGCAGAACCGTCCCGAAATCCTGTGGCGGGTAGGCGATGTTCAGCTCCGCCTTGTACCGCGCGATGAACTCCTCGCGCTCCGCACCGTCGAGCCTCGCGAGCACCGGGCGCGCGCCGGTGCCGGAGATCCACTCGTAGACGGCGTCGGGCCCCTGCAGCACGTGCAGGTAGGTCGACTCCCAGACGTCCACGGTCCAGCCCGGACGCTGCAGCGCAGCAAGGTATTCGACGGGTTCTCGCACGTCGACGCGGCGGAAGTCGGTGACGCCGAACTCCGTCGCCGTCGCCGCGAGCAGCGCGTGCGACGGCGCGTCCTGGTTCCCCGGGACCTGGAACGCGAAGGCGCGGGCGGCACCGTCGGCGATGCCGGGCAGGAGTTCGATGTGCCGGCCGACCCACTGGAACATGGCGTTGGACACGATGACGTCGGGCCGCTCGGGCGCACGCCACGCGGCGGCGTCGGCCACCTCGTAGGTCACGCGCGGGTCGGTGGTGTCCGCGCGGGCGCGCTCGATCATCTCCTCGCTCGAGTCGACGCCGTGGATCGTGGCCTCGGGCCAGCGGGCCCGGACAGGGGCGCGTCGTTGCCCGGGCCGCAGCCCAGATCGGCGACGGTGCGGGCCGCGACCGGGACGCGGGCCAGCAGGTCGGCGAAGGCGCGCGTGCGTTCGCCGCCGAATCGGAGGTACTGGCCGGGATCCCACCAAACAGAAGTCATACAATCATCCAATCAATTTGAGTGAAGGGAACGGATAGTGAGCGCACCCACCGAGAACCCGCACGTGTTGAGCATCGACCACGTGGACCTCGTCCGCAACGGGCGCAAGCTGCTCGATGACGTCTCGCTCACCGTGAGGCGCGGCGAACACTGGGTGCTGCTGGGCGCGAACGGGGCCGGGAAGTCGACGCTGCTCGGCCTGTGCGGCGCGGTCACCCACCCGACCCACGGCACCGTCGACGTGCTGGGCAAGCGCCTGGGCCGGGTGGACATGCGCGAGCTGCGCACGCACATCGGGCACGTCAACCCGCGGCACCGCCTGGACGCGCCGCTCAGCGTGCGCGATGTGGTGATCACCGGCCTGACGAACACCCCCGAGTTCCCGCCCCGCTGGGCGCCGACCGGCGAGCAGCGTTCCCGCGCCAACGAACTCGTCGACTCGCTGGGCATGACGCGGCACGCGGACTCCGTGTGGCCCACGCTCTCGCAGGGCGAGCGCGGGCGCGCGCTGATCGCCCGCGCCCTCATGGGTGCACCAGCCCTGCTCCTGCTGGACGAGCCGGCCACGGGCCTCGACCTCGCCGCGCGCGAGATCCTCCTGACCGCAGTCGACGGTGCGCGGCGCGCCCACCCCGAGCTCGCCTCCATCCTGGTGACGCATCACCTCGAGGAGATCCCGACGACCACCACGCACGCCGTGTTGATCCGTGACGGACGGATCACCGCCGCCGGCGCGGTCGACGACGTGCTGACCACCGACGCGATCAGCCACGCCTTCGACCACCCGATCACCATCACCCGGCACGACGGCCGCTGGACCGCGCGTTCTCACCGACGAAGGCTCGGCGCACCGCAGCACGAATACTCGCTCAGAAGGGTGGGGGTTGGAGGGGTTGCGTGTCGTCGTAGTCGATGCCCGCGGCTTCGGCTTCGGCGCGTTCGCGATCTCGAGCACGCTGCTCCGCCGCGGCGGCGCGGCGTTCGCGGTGGTCCTCGCGTAAGAGCTGATTCTCCGCACGGAGCGCGCGGCGAGACTTCGCGCGCCGTTTCGCGGCGGTGGCCAGTCCGTCGAGGTTCTTGAGTTTCGCCGGTGCGGGTTCGGGGGCGTCCCAGATGATCCTCTCGAGCCCGGGCAGGAGTTCTCGGGCAGTGCCGCGTGGCACGGTGTGCACGCCTCCGGCGGGGTGCCGCCATTCGACGGTGCCGTCCGGCAGGACGTCGGAGAGCCATCCCGTTTCCGTCTTGATCCGGTGATGGAAACCGCACAGCGGCACCAGGTTCCCCGCGGTGCCCTTGCCCGCGACTGTCGTCCGTCCGCCCGCGGCGGGATCGTCGTGGTCGTATTCGCCGACGTGATCGGCCTGGCAGCAGTCGGACGGCACACTGCACCCGGGGAACACACAGGTCGGGTAGGTCAGGCGCATGACGAGCAGTTGGTACCAGGTGGGCCGGTATCCGCCGGCGCCGCGGGCGTGGACCTCACCGGTGGTGGGATCGCGACGCCCGAGGACCCGCCACTGGGTGTTCGCGGCGGCGATCAGCTCCCGTGCCCGTTCCACAGTGACCGGCCCCGTGATACCGGGGTCCCCGGTGAGGACCACGGCTCCGCGACATGCGTCGGCGCCCGTGCCCGGGGCGTCACCGTCGGCGCCGCCCTCGTCGCGCTCATGGCGCTCATGGCCCTCGTCCTGAACGTCATCGGTGGTGGCGGAGCTCGTCTCGTCCGCCGCGCCGTCGGAGAACGGGCCGTCGGAGAACAGGTCGGGCTCAGGTGGGGTCGCTCCCGCATCAGCCCCGTCGGCCACGACATCGGCGAGATCGGATTCGTTGAGAACGATCACCGCCAGTGCCCGGATCTCCTGCGACACCGCCCCGCTCCGCGGCCGCGCCTGACGCAGGTCACACGAATCCTTGCCGCACAGGCACGCCAGGCTCTCGTAACCCTCAGCCAGGGCGACGAGCGCGGCGACCTGACGCTGCCCCAGGGTGCGGCCGTCGTCCCGGCACACCGACCGCGCCACCGGGCCGACCAGCGAGGACAACCGCAGCGCCTGCGCTGTCGGCATCACCGCCTCCAGATCGACCAGGCCGTCCGCGCGGGCGTGGAACTCCAACCGCTCCCGCGGCGCCGCCGGCGGCGTCTCCCGCGCCGCCTCCGGATCCAACCGCACTAGAACGCTCTTCGCCGCTTCCGCCACTGCCCGCACCGACAACGACTGGCCGCTCCGCGCCGTGAGCCAGGCGGTGATCCGCTCGTCGAAGGCGACCGCGACCCGATCATCCAGGACGGCCGCGGACGCGCGGAGCACCTCCCGCACCACCGAGAGGCCCACCGCCCCGGAGACGAACAGTTCGAACAACCGCGGGCATCGCTCCCGCAGATCCAGCCCACGATGCACCGCCGACCCGGCGGCCGTGCGGCCGACACCCAACGCTGCACCGACTTCGGCGACCAACTCGTCCCAGTCGTCGACGAACCGGCGCGACGTCTCCTCCTGCGCCCGGCGAGCGTCGTCACGCAACTCGTAGAGCCTGGTCAGAACCGCCGACCGTTCCGCCTCCAGCCGGTTCTGCTCCGCAGTGAGCCGCCGCAGGCGCGTCAATGCGCCGGCCGCGCTGAGCGCGGACACCGCATCGTCAACCACCGCAGGCAGCGGGGTGCACACCCGCCTGCCCAGCGTGAAGGCGTCATCCGAATAGCTCATGTCTTCTATTTTATGAGCGTTACTCGAACAATGATAGGTCTTGACATCGCTTTTCTGAGACGACATTTCAACGGCGCACGGAACCTGTCGGTGCTTCGCGGTTGACTGGCACGGTCCCGACGAGTCGATCACCAGGAGCACCCCATGCCGTTCATGGCACCCGCGGCCGATTCCGAGCGCGCCGGCCACGCCGACATCCTCCGCGAGGAGCTCGACGGCGCCACCGGCTACCCGCTGATCGCCGCCGCGGAGGGCCTGGGCGACCTGGGCTTCGTCCAGCCGTGGACGCCCAGCGACCAGCCGTGAATCCTTCCTGTTGACTTCGAGTGCACTCGAAGGCTTAGCGTTGCTCACGTGGTCGCACTCACCGAGGATCTCAACGCCATCGTCGGCTCACGCGGGCCGCTGCCGAGCCTGGACGAGCTGCTATCCGGCCCGGCCGGCGACGGTCCACTCACCGTCGCCGAGGTGGCGGAGCTGGTCGGCATCACGGCGCACACGCTGCGCTACTACGAGCGGATCGGGCTGGTCACCGTCGAGCGCGACGGTGCCGGGCACCGCCGGTACGGACCCCGCGCGCTCGCGCGGGTGATCTTCCTGACCCGGCTCCGCCTGTCCGGCATGCCGATCGCGGACATCACCGAGTACATCCACCTCGTGGACGGCGGCGAGGCGACCGTCCCCGCGCGGCTCGCTCTATTGCAGGCGCACCGCGCCCGCACCGTCGCGCAGATCGAGGACCTCAGGTACTCGCTCGCGGTGATCGACTACAAGATCGCGACGTACGGCGGCGCGCTCGGCGACTGCGAGCGCACCGTCGACAACCTTGAACCCCAGGAGGATTGACATGCTCCCCACCCGCTCTCTCGGCGACCTGCGGGTCTCCGCTCTCGGCCTCGGCTGCATGGGCATGAGCCACGCCTACGGCTCGGCCGACCCCGACGAGGCCCGCCGAACGCTCGAGGCGGCGCTCGCCGCCGGCGTCACCCTCTTCGACACCGCCGACATGTACGGCAACGGCGCCAACGAGGAGTTCCTCGCGCCGTTCGTCCAGGCCCACCGCGACGAGATCGTGCTCGCCACCAAGTTCGGCTTCGTCAACGACGAGAACGCCAGGCCCGTCGGCATCGACGGCCGTCCGGAGCGCGTCGCCGGATGCGTCGACGGCTCGCTGCGCCGCCTCGGCGTCGACGTGATCGACCTCTACTACCTGCACCGCGTCGACCCGCAGGTCCCGGTCGAGGAGACCGTGGGCGCCATGGCCGAGCAGGTCGCGGCCGGCAAGGTCCGCACGCTCGGCCTCTCCGAGGCGACCGCGGACGACATCCGGAAGGCAGCCGCCGTGCACCCGATCGCGGCGCTGCAGTCCGAGTACTCGATCTTCACCCGGGACGTCGAGGACGGTCCGCTGCAGGCCGCGCGCGAGGTGGGTGCCGGCCTGGTGCCGTTCAGCCCGCTCGGCCGGGGCCTGCTCACCGCCGACCGCAAGGCCGTGGCGGCGGCGTTGGGCGGGAACGACTTCCGGAAATCGATCCCTCGCTGGCAGGGCGAGAACCTGGAGGCCAACCTGCGGCTCGTCGACCGGATCGACTCCATCGCCGCCGACCTCACCTCCGCCGGCGCGGGTTCCGACGGTGCGGGTTCCGACGGCGCGCCCGTCACCGCCGCCCAGGTCGCGCTCGCCTGGGTGCTGGCGCAGGGCGACGACATCGTCCCGATCCCCGGCACCACCCGCCGCAAGCATCTCGCCGACAACCTGGGCGCCGCGTCGATCACCCTCACCGACGCGCAGGTCGCCGAGCTGACCGCTCTCTCCGCCGTCGGCAGCCGACTCCCGCAGCGCACGCTCCGGCAGCGCTGACGGGGCACGCCCGCCGCTCCCCGTTGCGTTCGTCCCGACGCGCCCGGGAGGTCAGTGCGCGGCGAGGGCGGCGAGCTGGTCCCGCCACCACTGCGCGAAGCGGAGCGAGAAGACGGGCAGCGGGAAGCCGTGCCGCGCCGCGTTCTCCGGCGGAATGGTGTCCCACCCGAAGTGCTGCACGGAGACGCGGGTGGAGGGCGGGTCGTCGCGGACGGCGGCGAACGAGACGTGCAGCTCGGTGTCCTGGTCCGCCTCGAATCCGGCCTGGCGCCAGCCGATCACGAAGCCGTGCGGCGGGTCCCAGGCGCGCACGGCGCCGATCTCGAACTCGGTGCCGTCGTCGTACCTCTCCACCAGTCGGCCCGACGGCCCGGTCTCGAACACCATGGTCCCGGTGCGCCCGGGGTGAACTGGAACAGCCCGTTGTGCACCCACCAGTCGTCGATCCGCTCGGTGAAGGTCGCGAAGGCACGTTCGGGCGTCGCGGGCACGCGCAGCGCGACCAGCACGCGGGAGGCGTCGGGTTCCCGGGCAGCCCCCGGAGCCGGCGTCATGCCTCCTCCGCGAGCAGGTCCTGGAACGCCGTGAGCTGCTGCGCCCAGCCGCGTTCGGCGGCCTCGAGCCAGCCGCGCAGCTCGGTCATCGGTGCCGATCGCAGGGTGTAGATCCGCACGCGGGCGTCGTGTGCGGGATGCTCCTCCGTCACCAGCCCGGAGGTGCGCAGCACCCGCAGGTGCTTGCTCAGGGTCGAGGGGCTGGCTCCCGTCTCCGCCGCAAGTTCCCCGGGCCGACGGGGCCGGTCCGCCAGGAGTTCCACCACGCGGCGGCGCACGGGATCGGACAGCGCCGCGAGGGTCGCGTCCAGCTGCGGCGCCGTCACGGCCAGTTCTTCGCCCGGATCGACGTACCGATCGCGGCCTCCGCCTCGGCCCTGCTGACGTCGCGGACGTGCTGTGCGAAGGTCCACACGTGGCCGTCGAGGTCGGCGGCGCGGTAGGTCCGGTCGCCGTAGAACTCGTCCTGCGGCTCCTGGACGATCGTCGCGCCGGCGGCGCGGGCGCGCGCGCAGTGCCCGTCGATGTCCTCGGCCAGCCCCACGTGCAGGGACTGGGTGTTCACTCCCCCGACGCTGGCGGGGCTGCGCGCCGAATCCGTCCACTCCGAGCCGATCATGATGCGGCCGCCGCCGCAGTCCATCTCGTAGTGCCCCATCGTAGGCTGGCCCGGCGGCGGGTCGATAGCCATCGTCGTCTCGAAACCGAACGCCCGCTCGAGCCATTCCAGGGCGGCGGGGGCGTCACGGTAGATCACTGCTGCTGCGAGGTTGTTTCCATCCATACCTCGCAATTATTTCCTATTTAGGAAAATAGTCAAGACCCGACGGCCACCCGATCGGGAGCCGTCCAGCGCGCCACCGCGGCCAGGACCGCCGCGGCCACGAGGACGCCGCCCGCGGTGAGGAACGCGGCGTCGTAGCCGTCGCCGAGCATCGGCGCGACCACGAGCGGGCCGAGGATCTGACCGATGCCGTACCCCGTGGTCAGCACTGCCGCCGAGCGTGGAACACCGATCCGCGCGCCCACTTCCATCGACAGCATCACCGCGCCGATGAAGGTCCCGCCGAACAGCACCGCGGACACCGCCGCGGACACCGGGCCGCGCACCAGCGCCGGCAGCACCGCCGAGACCACCTGCAGCAGAAGCGCGATCACCAACAGGGTCTCGGCGGACCGGTAGCGGCGCAGCCGCGCCCAGATCAGTGGCGAGACGGCGGCCGCGAGCCCGACGGTCACCCACGCCGCCGGCCCCTCCCACGGCCGCCCGCCCACCGCGACCGCGGCCACGAGGAACGTACCGAGCACGATGTAGCCGAGCCCCTCCAGGAAGTAGCTGATCCCGATCGCCCATCCGGCGATGCCGGGCCGGGGCGGGGCGGCACCGTCGGGCCGGGCGACGGTGCCGGGCCCGCCGGGCGGGAGCCGCCACGCGAACACCCCGAACACCGCGGTCGCCAGGGCGGACACCCACCAGAGCGCGCGCCACCCGACGACCTCGCCGAGCCCGACCACGAGCAGGCCCGATGCGGCGATCCCGACGCCCACACCGCAGAACGCGACGCCCGCCGCCGCGGTCCCGGCGACCGCCCCGGCGCAGTAGACGAACACGACCGCGCTGGCCAGGCCGGCGATCAGCCGCACCGCCGACCACAGCGGCACGTTCACCGAGAGCACCATCGCCACCTCGCTGGCCACGAGCGCGAGCAGCGAGGCCCGCAGCAACGCCGTGCTGCGTGCCAGGCGCGGCCAGATCGCGAGGGCGAACGCACCCAGGAAGTAGCCGAGGTAGTTGAACGTCGCGACGATCGCGGTGGAACCGGGCGACATGCCCGTCTGCTCCTGCATGAGCGGCAGGATCGGCGTATAGACGAACCGCCCCAGTCCCATCGCGGCCGCGAGACCGGCCAGGGCACCGAAACCGAGCTGCCGCGTATTCACTACGCCATTCTAACGAGTGGCCCGTTCGTGCTTCGCGGGCAGGAGCAGCGCGAGGGCGAACGCCGCCGCCACGAGGCCGGCGCTGACCAGCAGCGCGCTGCGGTAGCCCGGGAGGACGGCGGAGCCGTCGTTCAGCGCGGCCGACACCGTGACCAGGATCGCGAGCCCGAGGGCGCCGCCCACCTGCCGAAAGGTGTTGAGCACGCCCGAGACCATGCCCGCTGCGGAGGGCGCCACCGCCGCGGTCGCGACGTTCGGTAGCGGCAGGAAGACCATGCCGATGCCCACCGAGGTGACCAGCGACGGGATGAGCACCGCGGTGAGGAAGTCGCCGTCGGCGGGGAGCGGCGCGAAGAGCAGGAAGCCCACGGTCGCCAGGGCCGTGCCGATCGCGACCACGCGGCGGGCGCCGATCCTGGGCAGGAGGCGCGTCGCGATCTGCACGGCGACGATGATGCCGAAGGAGAAGGGCAGGAACATCAGCCCGGTCTTGGTGGCCGAATAGCCCAGTCCCATCTGCAGATACAGCGAGACGAAGTAGAAGGCGCCGAACTGCCCCGCGACCACGAAGGCGAACACCAGGCACGGGACCAGCACCGCGCGCCGGCCGAGGACGCGGAAGTCGACCAGCGGCACCGTCGTTCGCCGCTCGACCGCGACGAACGCCGCGAGCAGCACCGCGGACACCACGAACCAGCCGAGCGTCCGCGCGCTACCCCAGCCGTGGTCGGTGGCGGCCACGATCGCGTACGCGAGCACCGTCAGGCCCGCAGTGGCGAGCACGCCGCCCGCCCAGTCGGTACGACGGTCCGCCCCCGCCACGGGCCCGGGAGCCGCGTACGTGAGCGCGAGACCGAGTGCGGAGACCACGGCGCCGCAGGCGATGACGGTGCGCCAGCCGAACGCGTCGGTGAGCACGCCCGAGAGCACGACGCCGACCGCGCCGCCGACGGAGGCGCCGATCGCGATGGCGGCGAATCCCTTCGCGCGCTGCGCCGGTTCACGGAATGTGAGGGCGACCGACGTGATCGCGGCCGGCGCGATCGCCGCGGCGCCCACGCCCTGCAGCACGCGCACCGCGATCACCTGCCAGGGCTCGTGGCACAGGTACGCGCAGAGCGATGCGACCGTGAACACCGCGAAGCCGAAGCGCAACAGGGCGCGCGGCCCGAACCGGTCGGAGAGCCGGCCCGCGAGGAGCAGCAGCCCGCCGAAGACGATCGCGTAGGCATTGACCACCCACGACAGGCCCTGCGGACTGAAGTGCAGATCGTCGCGGATCGCCCGGAGCGCGACGTTGGTGACGGACGCGTCGAAGGCGACGAGGAACTGGGAGAGCGCGGCGAGGAGGAGCGCGGCCCGCACCGGAGTTTTTGTGTATCTAGTAACATAAATTGGAAGGGTAGCCTCAGTTCTGCGCGCCCACAAGACCTCTCCGACAGAATGTGGGCATGCGCCAGATCACGCCACGCCGCGGCCGCCCGCCCAGCATCACGCGGGAACGGATCGTCGAACGGGCTCTCGTCCGGCTCGACGAGGCCGGCGTCGACGGGCTCACCATGAAGGAACTCGCCGGAGACCTGGGCGTGACCACCATGGCGCTGTACCGGCACGTGGACGACAAGGAGAACCTGCTCGCGCTGGCGCTCGACGCGATCGCGGAGCCCTTCGCGGCGATCGCCTTCCCCGAGGAGCCGCGCGCCTGCATCCGGCTGGCGATGACCACCCTCTACGAGGCGCTCACGGCGCACCCGTGGGTGCCCGAGGCACTCATCCGGCCGCAGCGGATCGGCCGGGGCGCACTCCTGCTCACCGACGCCGTGATGGGCGCGACGTACGAGCTCACCGGCGACCGCGCCGCAGCGCTCTCGGCCTACCGCGCACTCTGGAGCCTGACGCTCGGGAGCGTGCTCTCCCACCTGCGTCAGCGGGCGGAGGGGACGCCGCTGACGCACGACCGCATGGACGAACTCGTCGGAACGATGCCGGGCGACGCGGTACCGAACCCGCGCGCGAGCGCGGACCTCGATGCGGAGCCCGCCACCGTCGACGACTTCGCCGCGAGCCTCGCAGCGCTGATGGCGGGCCTGTTCGGACCCGAGGGGCCCTGAGCCCTAGAACGGCTGATTCGCCGGCTTGTTCGCGAGCACGTGGACGTAGTAATCCCGCAGCCGCAGCTGCGACGCCGCGGCCTCGTCGATCACGACGGTGACGTGCGGATGGAACTGCAGCACCGACGCGGGGTTGATCGCGGCCACCGGCTCCTCGACGGTGGCCGCGATTGCCTCGGCCTTGCCCTCGCCGGTGGCGAGCAGCAGTAGGTGCTCCGCCTCGGAGATGGTGCCGAGGCCCTGGGTGAGCACGTGGATCGGCACCTCGTCGATCGAGGCGAAGAAGCGGGCGTTGTCCTCACGGGTCTGCGTCGTCAGGGTCTTGATCCGGGTGCGCGAGGCCAGCGACGAGACGGGCTCGTTGAAGCCGATGTGCCCGTCGGTGCCGATGCCCAGCAACTGCACGTCCACACCGCCCGCGGCCTTGATCGCATCCTCGTAGCGCTTCGCCTCGGCCGCGATGTCGGCGGCCGTGCCGTCGGGGCCCTCGACCTTGGCGTCGGGGATGTCGACGTGCGAGGTGAACTCCTTGCGGATCACCTCGCGGTAGCTCTCGGGGTGCCCTTCGGCAGCCCCACGTACTCGTCGAGGTTGAACGAGACGCAGTCCTTGAAGCTCAGACCCTCGTCGCGGTGGCGGCGGATGAGCTCGGAGTACGTGGCGAGCGGGGTGGAACCGGTCGCCAGCCCGAGCACGGCGGGACCACGGCGCACGTGGTCGGCCACGATGTCGGCGGCGGTGACGGCAACGTCGGCGGGAGTCGGGCGGATCACGATTTCCATGCGGCCATCCTAGAGTGTATTCACCTCGAGTATCCGCAGATCAGCAAAACTGGTCATAACCAAAATCAGGCGTTCCGTGCGCGACCCCGGAGACCGCCGATGAGCAGCATCAGGCCCGGCCCGCCCACCAGGAGCGCGAAGCCGAAGGCGCCGAAGATCCCGCCCAGCAGGCGCGGCATGTCGGGTCGCTTCCCGAGCACGACCTCCGTGTATCCCGGCGTCGGCGGGCACGTCGCCGCGACCGTGCCGGCGCCCGTGTCGAAGACGCGCAGCACCATCCGGTTCTCCACCGTGACACCCCCGGACACCTCACGCAACGGGATCGGCGCACCATCGGGTCCGGTCAGCACGCACGACGGTGCGCCCTCCTTGGTCCGCGTCGCGGCGAGGACCGCGTACTCGGCACCGGCCGGCAGTTCGACTACGTGCGGCGCACCGTCGAGCGGGATCGACTGCGCGTCGAGCCGGAATTGCGGCAGCGTGAGCGTGAGGACCAGCAGGATCGGAACCACGACGGCCGCGAGGAGCAGTGCGGCGCCGGCGCGGAGCTTCGTCGTGGAGTTCACGCCCTCGACACTAGGGCCGGAAAGCCCGATTCGCGGCGGTTCGCGGCCCCGCATTAATGCACGTCACAGTACCCCCGGCGCGGGTGATGCGCGCCGCATCCGGTTGCTTAGGTTGTATGTTGCAACTACGGTTTCCGGCATGACAGCCACGCTTCGCCGGAACCGCGCGGGAGCATCGTCGGACGGCCTCCTCATCGCCGTCCTGTGCCTCGGCGGCCTCCTGGCCTCCCTCATGCAATCGCTGGTGGTGCCCCTCGTGGGGCAACTGCCGCACCTCCTCGACACCACCTCGGACAACGCGTCCTGGGTGATCACCTCGACCCTGCTCGCCTCCTCGGTGGCGATGCCCATCGCCGGCCGCCTCGGCGACATGTACGGCAAGCGCCTGATCCTGCTCACCAGCCTGCTGAGCCTGATCGCGGGCTCGCTGATCTGCGCGCTCTCGCACACGCTCCTGCTCACGGTGGTCGGCCGCTCGTTCCAGGGATTCGCCATGGGCCTCGTGCCCGTGGGCATCTCGCTCATGCGCGACGAGTTGCACGCCCGCAAGATCCCCGGCGCCGTCGCGCTCATGTCGGCGATGCTCAGCGTGGGCGGTGCGATCGGAATCCCGTTCGGCGCCTACATCTCGGAGCACTTCGACTACCACACCCTGTTCTGGTTCTCGCTCGCGCTGGGCATCGTCACCCTCGGCCTGGTGTACGTGGTGGTCCCGGAATCGCCGACCCTCAGCCCCGGGAGGTTCGACGTGGTGGGCACGCTCGGCCTCACCGTCGGCCTGGTGTCCGTGCTGTTGTCGATCACCAAGGGGCAGAGCTGGGGCTGGACCTCGGCGGCCACGATCGGCTGCGCGATCGGCGGAGTCCTCGTGCTGCTCGCGTGGGGATGGTGGGAGTTGCGTACCCGCGATTCCCTGGTGGACCTGCGGATCTCGGCGCGCCGGCCGATCCTGCTGACGAACCTCGCCTCGATCATGGTCGGCTTCGCGATGTTCTCGCTCATGCTGACGATGCCGCAGCTGCTGCAGATCCCCGAGACCACCGACTACGGCCTCGGCCTGACGATGCTGGGCGCCGGCCTCTGGATGGTGCCCGGCGGCCTGGTGATGATGGCCCTCTCCCCGTCTCCGCGTTGCTGACCAAGCGGATCGGCGCGCGCATCACACTCGCGATCGGCGCCGCGATGTCGGCGATCGGCTACTTCGCGCTGCTCGGCCTGACCGACGCGACGTGGAAGATGTCGCTGGGCTCGATGATCGTGTTCGGCGGTGTGGGCGTGGCCTATTCGGCGATGCCCGCGCTGATCATGGCGAACATACCGGAGACCGAATCCGCCGCCGCGAACGGCCTGAACTCGCTCATGCGGTCCATGGGCACCGCCGTGGCCTCCGCCGTGATGGCCACGGTGCTCACCCGCACCACCATCACGCTGGGCGCGGGCACGCCGCGCGCCGTCGAGCTGCCCGCGGAGTCGGCGTTCACCGGCTCGTTCGTGATCGCCGGCGTCGTCGCCGCGGTGGCCGCCGTGGTGGCCCTGGCGATTCCCCGGGCCCGGGCCGCGAACACCGGAACCGCTACTGCGGAAGGTCTTCCGGGAACTCTGGCAGTAGGTGCTCGAACGGCTTGAGGTTCCACAGCGGTTCGCCGCGGGAGACGCGCCAGTCGAACTCGCGGCGGATCGCGGTGGAGAAGCCGAGCTCGAGCAGGGTGTTGAAGTCGCCGTCGGCGGCTTCGAGCACCTGGCCCAGGATCCGGTCCAACTCGTCCTCGGTGAGTTCGGCGAACCTCCCGGTGAGGTAGATGTCGCCGGCCTTGTCCAGCGTGTAGGCCACCCCGTAGAGGCGCCGGTTGCGCTGCAGCAGATAGCGGTACACGCCCTCGAAGTTCTCGTCGACGTGCCGGCACACGAACGCCTCCACCCGGGCCCCGTGCACGCCCAGCGTGAGCAGCGTGGTGGTCTTGAGCTTCTTCTCGCCGGGCAGCTCGATCACGAAATGCGCGACGTCCTTGCCGGACTCGGACTTCCGCGTGAACTCCAGCTCCCGCTCGGCGAGCGCCGCCTCCACCCCGTCGGGCGTCAACGTCGACCCGGCCTCGTTCGTCATACCCGCACTCCCGTCCTGCGGCGACGACGGCGCACCGTCCGGGCCGCATCGTCGCGCGCCGCGATGGCGCGTCCATAACTGCGCAACAGTCCGTCCGCCGTGCCCGCCCACGAGAACTGCGCGGCGTGTGCCGCGGCACCGTCGGAAAGGCGCTGCCGCAGGGCGGGATCCGCGGTGATCTCGTCGAGGACGGCGGTCCACCGGACCTCGTCGTGGCCGTCCACGAGACGACCGGAGGCACCGTCGGCCACGGCGACCGAGAGGCCGCCCACGTTGGCCGCGACCACCGGCGTGCCGCAGGCCTGCGCCTCGACGGCGACGAGCCCGAAGGACTCCGAATAGCTGGGAACCACAACGAGATCCGACGCGCGGTAGACCTCGGCCAGCCCGGCCGGAGGGCGGGGCGGCGAGAAGGTGACGGCGTGCTCGATGCCGAGCTCGCGGGCGAGCGCGATCAGCGCGTCCGGACGCTCGAGCCCCGTGCCCGACGGCCCGCCGACCACGAGCAGCCGGATGCGGCGCTCGGGGTGCGCATGGATGAGCGGGGCAGCGGCGCGGAGTAGGAGATCGGGCGCCTTGTGCGGCTGGATGCGCCCGACGAAGGTGAGGACCAGCTCGTCGGGCGCGATACCGAGCTCGGCGCGGGCGGCGGCCCCGTCCCCGGGCGTGTAGGTGTTCAGGTCGGCGCCGGGGTAGACGACGTCGATGCGGCCGGGCGGCACGTCGTGGATCCGGGCGAGCTGGCCGGCCTCGACCTCGGTGTTGACGATGAGCCGGTCGGCCTCGTCGGAGACCTGCTGCTCGCCGATGAGCCTGGCCTGCGGCTCCGCGGTGTCGCCGATCGCGAGGGCGTCGTTCTTCACCGCGGCGAGGGTGTGCGCGGTGTGCACCAGTGGCACGCCCCAGCGGTCGCGAGCGAGCCAGCCCACCTGGCCGGAGAGCCAGTAGTGCGAGTGGATCAGATCGAAGTAGCCGGGTTCCTCGCGGGCCTCGGCGCGCTGCACGCCAGCCGCGAACGCGCACAGCTGCGCCGGGAGATCCGTCTTGTCCAGGCCTTCGAAGGGGCCCGCGACCACGTTGCGCACCCGGATGCCCGGCGCGGCCTCCACGATCGGCCGGTCCGACGAGGAGGTGGCGCGGGTGAAGATCTCGACCTCGATGCCGCGCTTCGCGAGCTCGAGGGAGGTCTGCCAGATGTAGACGTTCATCCCGCCGGCGTCACCCGTCCCGGGCTGGGCCAGCGGCGACGTGTGCACCGACAGCACCGCGATCCGGCGCGGCACGGGGGCCACGGACTTCCCAGTAGGCACGTCGTCCAGCTTAACCCCGGCCGATCAGCGCGCTAGTTCGAGGAGTTCGCGGGCACTGCGGGCGGGGTCGACGACGAAGGGCGTGCCCGCCGCCGTCCCACCAGGACAGGGTCGCGTTCGGCAGGATCCGCGCGTGGTGCTCCGCGGTCGACGGTGCCACCACCTCGTCGTCCCGGCCGTGCTGGACCAGGACGGGGAACGTCCAGGCCGCGAGATCACCGTCGTGGTCGACGGTGCGCCGGAACAGGCCGCCCCGGACGGCCGGGGGCGTGGACAGCGCGATGCCGAACTGCTGCTGGGCGACGGGGCCGAGCGCGTCCTGGTCGAACCCGTGCGGAAGCATCCGCAGTTTGGCCAGGGCGGTGATGGCCTTGCCGGGGTGCGCGGACAGCGCGGCGGGGAGCGCGGCGTTCATGGACTCACCGGTGACGCCGCCGGGGAACGGGCCGGCCTCCTTCGAGCCGCCGATGGACGTGATGGCGCCGATGAGGCCGACGGCCCGGACCCCGTCCGTGCCGTGGGTCGCGAGGTGGTCGGCGATGATGAGGCCGCCGTAGCTCCAGCCGACCAGGATCACCTCCTGCAGGCCCAGGTCGCGGCGCACGACGGCGAGGTCGTCGGCGAAGCACTCGCTCGAGTACGGATGATCGGACACCGGCACCGAGCTGCGCCCGTGGCCGCGGTTGTCCACGGCCACCACGCGGTGTCCGGCGGCGGTGAGCGCGTCGATCAGCGGCGCACCCCACGAGTCCGAGCTGGCGGACCAGCCGTGGACGAGCAGGAACGCCGGCTTCGCCGGTGCCGCATCGCCGGCGCCCGCCGCCGGGTGGTCGGCGTAGAAGATCTCCGTGCCGTCGTTCGAGACGGCCAATCCCACTGATCGAGTCACGGACTCGACAGTAGCGTCACGACTCCCGCGCGAAGTCGAGTCGGCTGCGCAAGTAGTCACGCATGCTGATCATCGCGTCGCCGACTCCCGCTCCATCCCACTGTTCCCGCGGCGACCATGGCAGCCGCGGAACAGTTGAGCACCGCGGGAGGACGCGCGGGAACCAGTCAGCGCCGCGGGAACAGTTGAGCACCGCGGGAGGACGCGTGGGAACCACTCGACGCCGTGGGAGAAGAGCGGACGAACTCCCGGAATTAATCGGACTACAGTCCGGTTGATGATAGTGTCAGCGTCACCAGCCAATCGAGGAGGACGACATGCCCGCCGTCACCGCAGACACTCTCACCCTGCCCCGCATCGCAGCGGCGGCACCGTCGGAGACCGAACGACCGGTCCGGAAGATCACGACCGGGCCCCGGGGCCACGAGGGCGAGGGATTCCCCGTGGTCCGCGCCTTCGCCGGCGTCCACCCGCGCGACCTCGACCCGTTCGTCCACATGGACCAGATGGGCGAGGTCGAGTACGAGCCCGGCGAGCCCAAGGGCACGAGTTGGCACCCGCACCGCGGCTTCGAGACCGTGACGTACATGATCGACGGCCTGTTCCAGCACCAGGACAGCCACGGCGGCGGCGGACTCATCACCGACGGCGCCACCCAGTGGATGACCGCCGGCTCCGGGATCCTGCACATCGAGACCCCGCCCGCGGAGCTCGTCGAATCGGGCGGCACCTTCCACGGCATCCAGCTGTGGGTGAACCTCCCCAAGTCGGAGAAGTTCACGACGCCCGCGTACCAGAACCTCGAGGGCAGCCAGACCACGCTCGTCACCACACAGGACGGCGGCGCGCTGATCCGCATCGTCGCGGGCGAGGTCGACGGGCACGCCGGCCCCGGCTCCACCCGCACGCCGATCAACTTCGTGCACGCGACCATCACGCCCGGCGCCGAGGCATCGCTGCCGTGGAACCGGGACTTCAACGCGCTGGTCTACGTGCTGAGCGGCAAGGGCACCGTCGGGCCCGTGGGGCACCCGATCCACCAGGGCCAGCTCGCGCAGCTCGGCCCCGGCGACCGGATCACGGTGGCCGCCGACGAGTCGCAGGACTCGAACCGGCCCGCGATGGAGGTGCTGATCCTCGGCGGCCGGCCGATCCGCGAGCCCGTCGCGCAGTACGGCCCGTTCGTGATGAACACCAAGGCCGAGCTCGTGCAGGCACTGGAGGACTACAACGCCGGAAAGTTCGGCGTGATCCCGCCCGACGCCCTCATGCCGCACGTCGTGCGCTGAGCCCCGGCACGACCGGGCCGCGCGTCAGGCGATCCGGGCGCGCAGCACCGGCAGCGCCAGCTCCGCCCAGGCCACGTTCTCCCGCTCGAAGGACAACCCGCGCAGCAGCGTCAGATACGGGCCGCCGAGGTGACGGTCGGCGAGGAGTTCGTCGCGGCCGCGGTCTCCGAGCCAGGTGCGCTCGATCCGCTCGTAGTAGGTGAGCTTCGCGGCGGACGCGTCGCGGTGCGCGCGCACGGCCGCGCACACCGCGGCGGGGTCGCCCACCTCGACGGCCTGCACCTGCACCATCAGCTCGTCGCGGATCGCCGTCGCCCGCGGGGTGGTCGCGGTGAACTCGGCGAGCTCGGCGCAGCCGGCGTCGGCGAGCCGGAAGACACGCTTGTTCGGCCGCTTCTCCTGCTCGACGATCCGCGCGACGATGGCCCCGTCGGACTCCATCCGGTCCAGCTCCCGATAGAGCTGCTGCGGCGTGGCCACCCAGAAGTTGGCACGGGCACCGTCGAACTCCTTGGACAGGTCGTACCCCGACGCCTCCCCCAGCACGAGAAGGGTGGATTCGATCGCGTGCCGCAGCGCCATACCTTCCATTCTAGTCAATTAGTTGCCTATAATCGCCTGCACCTACTCAACTAATTTACTAGGAGTTGCCATGCGTGAGTTCCGTGCCGCCGTCGAGGCCCGCGATGCCGAGGCTTTCGACGGCCTGCTGGCCGACGACGTGACGTTCACCAGCCCGGTGGCCTTCAAGCCCTACGAGGGCCGGCACATCACCGCGGCGATCCTGCGCGGCGTACTGCGCGTCTTCGACGACTTCCGCTACGTGCGCGAGATCAACGACGACGACGACCACGCCCTGGTCTTCGAGGCCGCGGTCGGCGGCAAGAAGATCACCGGATGCGACTTCATCCACGTGAACGCCGACGGCAAGATCGACGACTTCATGGTGATGGTGCGCCCGCTGTCCGCGGCGCAGGCACTCTCCGAGGCGATGGGCGCGCAGTTCCCGTCGATCGTCGAGGACGCCACCGCCGCCGCGGAGGCCGAAGCGCAGGGCGAGGCAGGAGACGGATCGAAGGGCTAGGCGCGGGCTGAGCGCACCGTCCGACCCGGTCCGCGCGATTGGCGCGGGACGCCTCCCCGCGCTATTCTTGGGAACGGTTTTCATTTCCGTTCTGTAAGGAGCAGTCGTGCGCATCCGCAACCGTCTCGCCGGGGCCGTGGCCGGCACCGTCGTCGCCACCCTGGCGCTCACCGCTTGCGGCCCGGCGTCGTCGGACACCGACGGTAAGCCCGCGGTCGTGGCCTCGACCGACGTCTACGGCGCGATCGCGACGGCGGTCGCCGGCGACGACGCGACGGTGACCTCCCTGTTCGCGAACCCCACCGGCGATCCGCACGAGTTCGAGCCCTCGGCCCAGGACACGCTGAAGATCAAGCAGGCGTCCGTGCTGGTGTTCAACGGCGGCCACTACGACGCATACATGGAGAAGGCCGCCGATGGCGCCGCCGCCGCGAAGGTCGACGCCGTGGGCCTGCAGGACCCCAAGGGCGAGAACGAGCACGTCTTCTACGACCTACCCACCATGCAGAAGGTCGCGACCGCCGTCGCGCACGCCCTCGGCGAGAAGGACGCCGAGCACCGCGCCGGGTACGAGAACCGGGCCAAGGAGTTCGGCACGAAGCTCGACGGCGTGATCAGCCGGGCGCGCGGGATCGGCCAGGCCAACCCCGGCGCCAAGGTCGCCGCCACCGAGCCCGTCGCCGGCTACCTGCTGGCCCTCGCGGGCCTCACCGACGCCGCGCCGCCGCGCTACACCGCCGCGATCGAGTCCGGCACCGACCCGGCCCCCGCCGACATCGCGGCCGCGAACGCGCTGGTCACCGGCAAGCAGGTGCGCGCGGTCGTCCTGAACTCGCAGACCGAGAACCCCGTCACCACGGCGCTCGCCGCGACCGCCGAGGCCGCCCGGGTGCCCGTGGTCGAGGTCACCGAGTCGCTGCCCGAGGGCGTCGACGACTACGTCGCCTGGCAGTCGGACAACATCACGCGACTCACCGACGCGCTCAAGCCGCGCCCGTGAGCGGACAGTCGGACGGCGCACCGTCGGGCGGCGGACCGGTCATCAGCCTGCGCGACGCGGCCCTGCGCTACGCCGACCGCACTCTGTGGGACGGCCTGGATCTCGACATCGCACCCGGCGAGTTCGTGGCCGTGCTCGGCCCCAACGGCGCCGGCAAGACGTCGCTACTGCGGGTGCTGCTAGGGCAGGCCGAGCTCTCGTCCGGCACCGCGCAGGTCCGCGGCCGGATCGGCTACATCCCCCAGCAGCGGGCCCTCGACGGTGCTGTGCCCCTGCGCGGGCGCGACCTGGTGGGCCTCGGGTTCGACGGTGCCTCCTGGGGCCTGGGCCTGCGAGGCCGGGCGGCCCGGCGGCGAGCCGTCGACACGGCGCTGCGCCAGGTGGATGCCGAGCCGTTCGCGGACGCGCCCGTCGGCTCGCTGTCCGGCGGCGAGCAGCAGCGGCTGCGCGTGGCGCAGGCCCTGGCATCGGACCCGACGATCCTGCTGTGCGACGAGCCACTGCTCTCGCTCGACCCCGGCCACCAGCAGCTGGCGGTCTCGCTGATCGAACGGCGCCGCCGCGAGCACGAGACCGCGGTACTCTTCGTGACCCACGAGATCAACCCCGTGCTCCCCTACTGCGACCGCGTGCTCTACCTGGTGGACGGCCGGTTCGAGGTGGGCCCGACCGCCGAGGTGATGACGTCGGAGCGGCTGACCCGGCTGTACCGCACGCCGGTCGACGTGCTGCACGTACGCGACCGGCTCGTCGTCGTGGGAGGAGAGTAGATGGACCACCTGCGCGAACTGACGAACTTCTCACTCACCTGGGAACTGCTGCAGCAGCCGTTCATCCAGCAGGCGCTGCTCGCCGCGGCGCTGCTCGGGGTACTCGCGGGCATCATGGGCCCCCTGATCGTGTCGCGGCAGATGGCGTTCAGCGTGCACGGCACCTCCGAGCTCTCGCTCACCGGCGCCGCGTTCGCGCTGCTCGTCGGATTCAACGTGGGCGCCGGCGCGCTGCTCGGCGCACTGGTGGCGGGGCTACTGTTCGGTCTGCTCGGCGTGTACGCGCGCGAACGCGACTCGGTGATCGCCGTGATCATGGCGTTCGGGCTGGGCCTGTCGGTGCTGTTCCTGGCGCTCTACCCCGGCCGGCAGGGCACCGCGTTCGCTCTGCTCACGGGCCAGGTGGTGGCCGTCGGGCTCGACGGCGTGAAGCTCATGGCGATCACCACGGTCGTAGTGCTGGGGATCCTCGCGCTCATCTACCGGCCGCTGCTGTTCCTCTCGACCGACCCGGACGTGGCCGCCGCGCACGGGGTGCCCGTGAAGGCGCTGTCGGTGGTGTTCGCGATGCTCGTCGGTGCCGCGGCCGCGCAGGGCGTGCAGATCGTGGGCGCGCTGCTGGTGATGAGCCTGCTGATCACGCCCGCGGCCGCCGCCGCTCGGGTCACCAGCTCCCCCGGCAGGGCGACGCTGCTCTCGCTGACGTTCGCGCTGGTCTCCGCCGTCGGCGGCATCATCGTCTCGCTCGCCCCGGCGCTGCCGGTGTCGGTGTTCGTCACGTCCATCTCGTTCGCGATCTACATGGTGTGCCGCCTGCTCGGGCAGCGCGGGCGCCGCGGCACCGTCGCCCCCGTCGAGGAGTCGCACGACTGCCGGCACGCGCTACCGTCGAAGGCGTGAGAGTCGACCTGAACGCCGATTGCGGCGAGTCGTACGGCGCGTGGCGCCTCGGCGACGACGCGGCGCTGCTGCGGGTGGTGACGTCCGCGAACATCGCGTGCGGCTTCCATGCCGGCGACCCGACCATGCTGCGTCAGACGTGCGCGGCCGCTGTGGAGAACGGCGTCGCGGTCGGCGCCCAGGTCGGGTACGCCGACCTGCGCGGCTTCGGGCGGCGCGCGATCGACGTCCCGGCGGAGGACCTCACCTCCGACGTGATCTACCAGATCGGCGCGTTGCAGGCGATCGCCCGGAGTGTGGGCGGCACCGTCGAATACGTGAAACCGCACGGCGCGCTGTACAACCGGATCGTCACCGACGAGGCGCAGGCACAGGCCGTCGTCGACGGCGTGCGCGCGTGCGACCCCGCCCTGCCCGTCCTGGGGCTGCCCGGCTCGGCCTTCCTGGCGTACGCGGAGGCGGCGGGGCTGCGCGGGGTGCGGGAGGCGTTCGCCGACCGCGCCTACCTGCCCGACGGTGCGCTCGTCCCCCGCTCGCAGCCCGGCGCGGTACTGCACGACCCCGACGAGATCGCCGCACGCGTGCTGCGGATGGTGGTGGACGGCACCGTCGAAGCGATCGACGGCACCGAGGTGCGCGTGGCGCCCGAATCCGTATGCGTGCACGGCGACAATCCCGCCGCCGTCGCCGTGGCCGAACGCCTGCGCGCCGTGCTCGACGTCGCCGGCGTCGTACGGCCGTTCACCCGCTGAGACGGCGGCGGGTCACTCCGCGTCGGAGAAGCGCACGGGCGCCGTGGCGACGAGACGTACACAGTGCGCGACCAGCTCGGCCCGCGCCACGTCGAGACGGCCGGACAGGTACTCGGTGAAGATCGCCGTCAGCGCCCCGACGAGCCCGACGGCCACGAGTCGTCTCGTGTTCTCGCCCACGTCGCCGGGCAGTGCGGCCGCCACCACGGCGAAGAAGTCCGGCAACCTGCTGAGACCGCGCTCGGACAGCGCCGCCTCCCGGTACGGCGCGAGCAACAGCACGCGCCCGGCTCGCGGGTTGTCGATCACCAACTCCACGAACGCGGCGACGGCGGCGGCCGCGATCTCGGCGGGATCCGTGGCGTCCGTGGTCTCGCGGACCGCGCCGACGAGCGCCTCCCTCGCCCGGTCGGTCACGTCGTCGAACACGGCGCGCGCGAACGCGTCCCGGGTGCCGAACGCCTCGTAGAAGTAGCGCTCGGTGATCCCCGTCGACCGGCACACGGTGCGCACCGAGAGCGCGCTCCGGTCCCCGCTGCCCAGGAGATCGACCCCGGCGTCGAGCATCGCCCGGCGCCGGTGCTCCTGCCGTTCCTCCAGCGACGTCACCCGATCAGACTAACGGGCAACCGTTATCGTTAGCGCGAAACTCTGAGGTCAGCGGACGCGGCTCACCGCCGTCGCTGCCGCGCGAACTCCGCCAGCACCACGCCGGCCGCGACGGACGCGTTCAGCGATTCGACCGACGACGCGATCGGGATCGACAGGATCGAATCGCAGTTCTCGCGGACCAGCCGCGACAGGCCCTTGCCCTCGCTGCCCACGACCACGACCACGCCGGTGTCGGCGCGGTAGTCGTCCAGGGCCACGTCGCCGCCCGCGTCGAGCCCCACGATCTGGAGGCCCGCCGCCGCGTAGTCGGCGAGCGTGCGGTTGAGGTTCGGCGCCTGCGCGACGGGCAGGCGCGCCGCGGCGCCCGCGGACGTGCGCCAGGTGACGGCGGTGACGGCGGCGGACCGTCGGCCCGGGATGACCACGCCGTGCCCGCCGAACGCGGCGGTCGAGCGGATCACCGCGCCGAGGTTGCGGGGGTCGGTGATGTTGTCGAGAGCGACGATGAGCGGCGCCTCGCCGCGGTCCTGCGCGCGGGCGAGCAGGTCGTCGGGGTGGGCGTAGGTGTACGGCGGCACCTGCAGTGCGATGCCCTGGTGCAGGCCGTTGTCGCTCATCCGGTCCAGTTCGCCGCGCTGCACCTCGAGGATCGCGATGCCCTTGTCCGCGGCGATCTGCACCGACTCGGTGAGCCGCTCGTCGTTCTGCGAGCCGACTGCCACGTAGAGGGCCGTCGCGGGAACACCCGCCCGGAGGCACTCGACGACGGGGTTGCGGCCGAGCACGTACTCGGGACCGTCCTCCGGCGCGCGGCCCGCCACCTTCGACGGGCGGCGCTGCGGATTGGCCGCCGCCTTCGCCGCGGCCCGGGCCTTCTTGTGCGCGGGGTGGTACGGGCGGTCCTTGGCGGCGGGCGTCGCGCCGCGCCCCTCGAGCCCGCGGCGCCGGACGCCGCCCGAGCCCTGGACCTGTCCCTTCTTGGTGCCCGCCTTGCGGACCGCGCCGCGGCGCTGCGAATTGCCTGCCATCAGTCCGACTCCTACTTGTTCGTCTTCAGGGTCCATGCGGAGCCGTCGGCCCCGTCGGTCACCTCGATGCCCGCGGCGTGCAGCCGGTCCCGCGACGCGTCGGCCTCCGTCCAGTTCTTCTCCGCGCGGGCGGCGGCCCGCCGCTCGAGTTCGGCCTGCACCAGCACGCCGAGGGCGTCCATGGCCTGACCGTCGCCGGCGTTCTCCGTCACCCAGTGCGGGTCCAGCGGATCGACGCCGAGGATCGCCGTCATGGCCCGCACCGCGCCCGCGAGCCGACGCGCCTCGTCGAGATCGCCCGACTCAAGCGCCGCGTTCCCGGCCCGTACCGCGCCGTGTACCTCCGCCAGCGCCGACGGTACGCCGAGATCGTCGTCGAGCGCGACGGCGAAGCCCTCGGTCCAGTCGCCGAGCTCCACCTCCCCCGCCCGTTCGACGGTGCGCCGCACGAACGCCTCGATCCGCCCGTACGCCGTGACTGCCTCCTGCAGCGCGCCGGCCGAGTACTCCTGCATCGACCGGTAGTGCGCCGAGCCCAGGTAGTAGCGCAGCTCGACGGCACGCACCTGGGTGAGCAGGTTGGGGATCGAGACGACGTTGCCGAGCGACTTGCTCATCTTCTCGCCCGACATGGTGACCCAGCCGTTGTGCAGCCAGTAGTTCGCGAACCCGTCTCCCGCGCCGTGCGCCTGGGCGATCTCGTTCTCGTGGTGCGGGAAGATCAGGTCGATGCCGCCGCAGTGAATGTCGAACTGCGCGCCCAGGTAGCTCGTCGCCATCGCCGAGCATTCGAGGTGCCAGCCCGGTCGGCCGTCGCCCCACGGCGACGGCCAGCTGGGCTCGCCCGGCTTCGCGGCCTTCCACAGCGTGAAGTCCAGCGGATCGCGCTTGCCGGTGGCCGCCGACTCGCCCTGGTGCACGTCGTCGACCTTCTGCCGACTCAGCTCGCCGTAGGTCGGGAGGGAGCGGACGTCGAAGTAGACGTCGCCCCCGGCCGCGTACGCGTGCCCGCGCTCGATCATCCGCTCCATGTAGGTGACCATCTGGGTGATGAAGCCCGTGGCCCGCGGCTCCGCCGACGGGGGCAGCACGCCGAGCGCGTCGTAGGCGCGGGTGAACTCGCGCTCGTGCGTCGCGGCCCATTCCCACCACGGGCGGCCCGCGTCGGCTGCCTTGCGGAGGATCTTGTCGTCGATGTCGGTCACGTTGCGTACGAAGGCCACGTCCAGGCCCTTCGCGAGCAGCCAGCGGCGCAGCACGTCGAAGGCGACCCCGCTGCGGATGTGGCCGATGTGGGGAACGCCCTGAACCGTCGCGCCGCAGAGGTAGATGCCCGCCTTCCCGTCCACGAGGGGCACGAAGTCACGGACCTCGCGGGTCAGGGAGTCGTAAAGGCGCAGCGTCACGCCGATTGATTCTACGGTGCCGTGCATCCCCGACCGGCACACGAGCTACTTCTCAGTCACCTCGACAGATAGGTAGGATCATTCGGTGCCTGATCGCGACGTCTCCGAGGTGACCCGCGGCACCGTCATGGGCATCGGCGCGTACCTGCTGTGGGGGCTGTTCCCGCTCTATTTCGATGCGCTCTCACCCACCGGTTCGTGGGAGATCCTGGCCCACCGGATCTTGTGGACGCTCCTGCTGTGCGCCGTGATCCTGCTGGTCATGCGGGATTTCGCGTGGATCCGGGCGGTACTGCGCCGGCCGCGGTTGTTGGCCGGGGTGACGATCGCCGCGCTGCTCATCTCGACCAATTGGATCGTCTACATCGTGGCGGTCACGTCGGGGCACACGTCGGACGCGGCGCTCGGCTACTTCCTCAACCCGCTGGTGACGGTCGCTCTCGGCGTCGTCGTTCTCCGCGAGCGGCTGCGGCCGCTGCAGTGGATCGCCGTCGGCATCGGCGTCCTCGCGTTCGTCTACCTGGCCGTGGCGGCCGGTCGGTTCCCCGTGAGCGCGCTGGCGCTCGCCTTCTCGTTCGGGCTGTACGGACTCGTCAAGAACAAGGTCGGCGCGCACCTGACCGCCGTGCAGGGACTGACCCTGGAGACCGCAGTGCTCGCGCCGATCGCCGCGGCCGTGCTCGGGGGCATCGCGGCGTGGGGCGGCGGTCTCGACTTCGCCCGCCACGGCGCCGGCCACGCCGCGCTGCTGGCGTTCGCCGGCGTCGCCACCGCGGTACCGCTGCTGCTGTTCGCCGCGGCGGCACGGCGAATCCCGCTCGTGACGGTCGGGCTGATCCAGTTCGCAACACCGATCATGCAGTTGCTCTGCGCGGTCCTGTTCCTGGGCGAGCACGTTTCGCCGGCGCGGTGGATCGGCTTCGGCATCGTCTGGGTCGCGCTGATCCTGCTCACGGCTGATACCGCGGTGACGCTGCGTCGCGCGCGGGCCGGGCAGCTCACGGCCTAACCCCGCGGCTCCACGCCTGCGGTTCGTGTGTTTCTGGGGGCAGCCCGCGTTGTCGCGCCCGCTGACGGAGGGGCATGCGTGTCGCGCATAGCAGGCCGTTGCAGAAATAGCCCTGACCTGCAGTTGTTACACCTATGCTCGCTACGCATAGCTCGTGACGTCGACACACGGCCCGCCCCGGCGAGCGCCCGTGAGCTGCCGTCCCGAGGGTCAGCCCGCGGCGTAGACCAGCGCCGTGGCCACGGCGGCCACGCCCTCGCCGCGGCCGGTGAGGCCGAGGCCGTCGGTGGTGGTGGCGGAGACGGACACGGGCGCCCCGAGCAGCTCGCTCAGCACCGCGACGGCCTCCTCCCGCCGCGGCCCGACCTTGGGACGGTTCCCGATCAGCTGCACCGCGGCGTTCCCGACCGTGAAACCGGCCTCGGACAGCAGTGAGCGCACGTGGGTGAGCATCGACGCCCCGGTGATCCCCACGTTGTCCGCGCGCCCCACCCCGAAGACGGTGCCCAGGTCGCCGAGCCCGCCGGCGGAGAGCAGCGCATCGCACAGCGCGTGCACCGCGACGTCGCCGTCGGAGTGCCCGGAACAACCGTCACCGTCGAACTCGAGACCGAGCATCCAGCAGGGCCGACCCGGCTCGATCGGGTGGACGTCGGTGCCGATGCCGACGCGGGGAATGATCATTTCTGCTCCTGCGCAAGAACTTCCGCGACCCGCAGGTCGAAGGCTGTGGTGATCTTCATCGCCAGCGGATCGCCCGGCACGGTGACGACGGTGCCGCCGGCCCGCTCGACGAGCCCGGCGTCGTCGGTGGCGAGCGCGCCGGGCGCCGCGTCGTAGGCGCCGCACAGAGCCGCAGCGGTGAATCCCTGGGGCGTCTGCACGGCGCGCAGGTCCGTCCGGTCGACGGTGGCGACCACGGCACCGTCGGGCGAGACACGCTTGACGGTGTCCGCCACCGGGAGCACCGGGATCACGGCGGACGCGCCGTCCCGGAGCGCGGAGACCACCCGCGCGATCATCGGTGCCGGAGTGAGCGGCCGCGCCGCGTCGTGCACGAGCACCAGTTCCGCCGCTCCGCGCCCGGCGGCCGCGGCGGTGAGCCCGGCCCGCACCGAATCGGTGCGCTCCGCCCCGCCGACCACGACGTGCGCCTGCGGGACCAGCGCCCGGGCATCGTCGAGCATGTCCGGCGGGACCATGACGATCACCTCGTCGACCACCGAAGATGCGAGAAGACCGCCCACTGCCCAGGAGAGCAGTGGACGGCCTTGAAGCTTCACGAACGCCTTGGGGATGTTCATCCCCAGGCGCGTCCCCTGCCCGGCGGCAGGGACCAGCGCGACGACCGTCAGGACGCCGCCGCCAGCACCTCGTCCAGCAGGGACTCCGCCTTCTGGTCGTCGGTGGACTCGGCGAGCGCCAGCTCACCGACCAGGATCTGACGGGCCTTGGTGAGCATGCGCTTCTCGCCGGCGGACAGGCCGCGGTCCTGCTCGCGCCGCCACAGGTCGCGGACGACCTCGGCCACCTTGTTCACATCGCCCGAAGCGAGCTTCTCGAGGTTCGCCTTGTACCGGCGCGACCAGTTCGTGGGCTCCTCGGTGTGCGGCGCGCGCAGCACCTGGAAGACCTTGTCCAGGCCCTCCTGGCCGACCACGTCACGAACACCGACCACCTCGGCGTTCTCAGCGGGAACCTTGACCGTCAGATCACCCTGTGCGACCTTGAGCACCAAATACTCGCGCTCACGTCCACCGATGGTCTTGATCTCGATAGCTTCGATCAGTGCGGCACCGTGATGGGGGTAGACAACGGTGTCTCCGACCTTGAAAATCATCTGATCCTTGCCCCTTTCGATATGACCAGGATAACACCGGTCGATTCCGCGGGTTCAGCCGCGCCGATCACCCGCTTCCGGCTCGACCGCCACCCGCCTCCGGCCCGACGGCACACCGCAACACGTCTTCTACTACGCTGCGTGGTGACATACTCAGCCTTGTCCGCACGCGGGTGTCGCCGCGCACGGGAGGAAACTGGAGGAACCGTGGCCGCACGCACCGTCTCGACCCGCCGCACCGCGACCGGCATCGCGGGAGCCCTGCTCGCCGCCGGCGCCCTGCTGTCCGTCTCCGCCTGCGGCGCGGGCCAGATCTCGCAGACCGCCAACCAGGTGGCGGCCGTCAACGGCGCCAATCAGACCTTCGTCGATCAGCAGATCGCGATCAGCGACGTGCACGTCCTGTTCCCGGTCACCGGCGGCCAGGGCAAGCTCGCGTTCGTCGTCTCCAACCTGAACCCCAAGACCGGCGACAAGCTCAAGGCGATCACCCTCGAGAACAACGTTTCGGCCACCATCAGCGGCGACACCACCCTCGCCCCCGGCGGTTCGCTGTACGGCGCCGCCCCGGCCGGCAGCAGCGACGCTTCCGGCGTCACCCGGCTGAAGGTCACGGTCCCGGTCGACGGCACGTGGCGCCCGGGCCTGACCAAGCAGGTCTGGTTCCACCTCGAGCGCGCCGGTTCCCTCAAACTGGACGTGCCCCTCGACGCGGGCGCCGGCGCGGCGTCCGCCGTCGGCATCACCCCGGCCGCCGGTGACCACGCCGCCGGCGAGCACGGCACCGGCGGCGGCCACTAACCGCACGCCGCCCCTCCGGTAGTCATGGCGAAAGCCAAGGTGCAGTACACCTGCACCGAATGCGGTCACACCGTGCCCAAATGGGTCGGCCGCTGCCCCTCGTGCGGCGCCTGGTCGACGATGGAGGAGGCCTCCCCGGGCGGCCCGGCGCATCTGGCCCGGCGTCGAACGTCGGCCTCGTCCTGCCGTCGAGCCCGGCCGTCCCGATCACGCGGATCGACCCGAACTCCACGCGGGCGCTGCCCGTCGGCATCGGCGAACTGGACCGGGTGCTGGGCGGCGGCATCGTCCCCGGATCGGTGATCCTGCTGGCCGGCGAGCCCGGCGTGGGAAAGTCGACGCTGCTGCTCGAGGTCGTGCACCGCTGGGCCACGACGGGCCGCGGCACGTCGCTGTACGTCACGGGCGAGGAGTCCGCCGGGCAGGTGCGGCTGCGCGCCGAGCGCACCGGCGCGCTCTCGGACCACCTGTACCTCGCCGCCGAGTCCGACCTCGGGACGGTGCTCGGCCACGTCGAGCAGATCTCCCCGACCCTCATGGTGGTCGACTCTGTGCAGACCCTTTCCGCCTCGGGCGTCGACGGTGTCCACGGCGGCGTCACGCAGGTCCGCGCCATCACGGCGACGCTCACGTCGCTCGCGAAGGCCTCCGGCATCGCCGTCGTGCTCGTCGGCCACGTCACCAAGGACGGGGCGGTGGCCGGCCCGCGCTCGCTGGAGCACCTCGTGGACGTGGTGCTCAGTTTCGAGGGCGACAAGCACTCCACCCTGCGCATGGTGCGCGGCGTCAAGAACCGGTTCGGCGCCTCGGACGAGGTGGGCTGCTTCGAGCAGCGCGAGTCGGGCATCGCCGAGGTCACGGACCCGTCGGGCCTGTTCCTGCACCACCGCGACGAGGCCGTCCCCGGGACCGCGGTCACCGTCGGCCTCGACGGTAAGCGGCCCATGCTCGGCGAGCTCCGGCGCTCGTGACGCCGACCCCACTCCCCCAGCCCCGACGGGCGGTGTCGGGCCTCGACTCGGCGCGCGTGGCGATGATCCTCGCCGTGCTCGCCCGCTACGGCGGGCTCGCCAATCTGCCGCAGAAGGACGTCTACGCGGCCACCGTCGGCGGGATGAAGATCACGGAACCGTCCGCCGATCTGGCGCTGGCGCTGGCGATCGCGTCCGGCGACGTCGACAGGGCGCTCCGCCCGCACACCGTCGTCCTGGGCGAGGTGGGCCTGGCCGGGGAAGTACGCCGGGTGACGGGGCTCGAGCGCCGGCTCGCCGAGGCCCACAGGCTGGGGTTCACCCACGCGATCGTGCCCCCGACCTCGGAGAAGCTCCGCGTCGGCGACATGCGGATCGCGCAGACCGCGACCGTCGCCGACGCGCTGCGCCTCGCGCGGCTCGGTGGCCGATCCGTCACCGCGGCGGCGGAGTGAGCCACGCGGGTTAACCTACCGCTATGGATCTGGAAGACGCGTTCGCCGACAACGCGCCGCTGCGCGACACCGTCATCCGCGTCGCGCCCGGCACCGTCCTGCGCGACGGGATCGAGCGGATCCTGCGCGGCCGCACGGGCGCGCTCATCGTGCTCGGCTACGACGACGCGGTGGAGAAGATCTGCGACGGCGGTTTCCACCTGGACGTCGAGTTCGCGCCCACCCGACTGCGGGAGCTCGCCAAGATGGACGGCGCGGTGGTCCTGTCCACCGATGGCACCCGGATCGTGCGCGCGAACGTCCAGCTGATGCCCGATTCGTCGATCCCCACCCAGGAATCCGGCACCCGGCACCGCTCGGCCGAGCGGGCCGCGATCCAGACCGGGTACCCCGTGATCTCGGTGAGCGCGTCGATGTCGATCGTGCACGCCTACGTCGGGGTGCGGCACCTGGTGGACGACGCGGCGCCCATCCTCTCCCGCGCGAACCTCGCGATCGCCACACTGGAGCGGTACGCGCATCGGCTCGACGAGGTGCTCGCGCATCTGTCCAGAGCGGAGATCGAGGACGTGGTGACGCTGCGCGAGGTCTCGCTCGTGGTGCAGCGGCTGGAGCTGGTCCGGCGGCTCGCCGTCGAGATCGAGCAGTACGTGCTCGAACTCGGCACGTCCGGCCGGCAGATCGCGCTCCAGCTCGAGGACCTGCTCGGCGACGCCACCTCCCTGCGCGAACCCGTGCTGCGCGACTACCTCCCCGTCGGCGACGGGGCCCGGCACTCCGCCGAAGCGGCGATCGACGCGCTCACCGACGCGGAGCTGCTCAGCGCCCCGACCATCGCTGCGGCCCTGGGCTTCTCGGGCACCGTCGAGGCGCAGGACGATCCGGTATCGCCCCGCGGCTACCGCCTCCTCGGTTCGGTGCCGCGCCTGCGCGCCCCGCAGGTCGAGGCACTCGTCGGCGCATTCGGCACGCTGCAGACGCTGCTCGCCGCGTCCGCTGCGGATCTGCAGGCCGTCCCCGGCATCGGGTCCGACGGTGCGCGGCAGGCCCGCGAGGGCCTCTCCCGCCTGGCCGAGGCGTCGGTCGAGCGGTTCTGAATCCGGAAGCCGTCAATTCCCCGATCCGGTCGCCGGGGCGGGGGCGGCCTTGACGACGTTGAACGTCACCGGCGCGCTCCGCTTCGCGCCGAGCTGCGCGACCACCTGATACGCGCCGGGAGCGACGGGCACGCGCTGCGCCTGGCATCCGGGCGCCGAGGTGGTGCCCGCCCACTGCAGCTGGTACCGCAATTGCTGGCCGGGCTGCATGACCTCGTTCTTGATCTCCGGCTGGAAAGTGCAGTCGAAGTTCGACCACAGCTGCTTGGAGCCGTCCAGGGTGAGCACGATGAGCTGCTGCTGGCCCGTGCCGATGTCACGCGAACACGGCACAGAGCCGGCGTTGGTGACGGTGGCCTCGAACGTCGGCTGCTCGCCCACCGCATAGGTCGCCTTGTCGGCCACGACGACGACCGAGATGTTGGCGTCGGGCACGGCCCGCCGGCGACCACGGCGCCCGGCGTCGGGACGCCGCCGCCCGATGCCCCGGCGGACGACGCGGACGCGCCCGGCTGTCCGCCCGATCCGGGCGCGCCGGACTGTTGGCCGCCGGAACCGGCGGCGCCGCCCGCGCCGTTGTTCGGCGCGGCAGAGCGATCGGCACCGTCGGGCGCCTGGGACGGCGGGAGAGCGCCGGTGGTGACCGGCGACGACGACGCCGCTGATGCGGTGTCCGACGAATCCTTGCCGCCGCCGACGAAGATGATCAACAGCACGACCACGAGCACGGCCAGCAGCGCCAAGACAGCAGCCAGCACGCGGCGGCGCCAGTAGATCTCGGGCGGCAGGGGTCCGTTGGGTTCAAGCACGGTTCAACGGTATCGGCTCCCCGGCTGCATGCCGCTGACCTGCAGCGGCGTGTCTTCAGATGGGTCGATCACGCCGGCCGAACGGCACGGAACGGCGACGTGGCATCCTCACCGATGTCGCCCACCGAGCCGCGCAGGCGCACCCGCCCCTCGGCGAGCTCGTACGTGAGGCCGACGATCGCGACGCGCCCCTCCTCGACGCCCTTGGCGATGATCCGGGAGCGCTCCATGAGCAGCCAGCCGGTCTCCATCACATGCTGGGCCGTGAAGTCGTTGACCTCGGTGAAGCCCTCGCGCCGACCGGCCAGGATCGATGGAGTGAGCCGCTCGACGATGTCGCGGATGTAGCCGGGCGGCATGACGCCGGTGTCCAGCGTGTTCACGGTGGCCGCGACGGCGCCGCAGCTGTCGTGCCCGAGGATCGCGATCAGCGGCACGTGGAGGATCTCGATCGCGTACTCGATCGACCCGATCACCGCCGCATCCAGGATGTGGCCGGCGGTACGCACCACGAACATGTCGCCGAGGCCCTGGTCGAAGATCACCTCGGCGGCGACGCGGGAGTCACCGCAGCCGAACAGCACCGCGGTGGGTTGCTGCCCGTTCGCGAGTTCCGCCACGCGACTGTGCCCCTGGTTCGGATGCTGAGGCGCTCCTCGACGAAGCGCCGGTTACCGTCACGGAGGGCGCGCCAGGCGCCGGGAGGAGTCGAAGTGGGCATGGGTCCATAATGCACCTCGTGCGCACCCCCGAAACAACACCGCGGTTTCTGTCCCGGACTTCACATTGGTGATGAGCTGGTTCGACGCGGCCGAGCGCGACCTGCCGTGGCGCGCCCCGGGCGTCGGCGCGTGGGCGATCCTGGTCAGCGAGGTCATGCTGCAGCAGACGCCGGTCGTGCGGGTCGAGCCGGTCTGGCGCGCGTGGATGCAGCGCTGGCCGACCCCGCCGATCTCGCCGCAGCCACCGGCGCCGACGCGGTCCGCGCCTGGGCAAGCTCGGCTACCCGCGCCGGGCGATGCGGCTGCACGCGTGCGCGCAGGCCCTCGTCGAGCGGTTCGACGGTGCCGTCCCCGCCGACGTCGACGAGCTGCTGTCCCTGCCGGGCGTGGGCGACTACACCGCCCGCGCGGTGGCGTGTTTCGCGTTCGGACACGACGCCGAGGTGGTCGACATCAACGTCCGCCGGGTGCTCGCGCGCGCCGTGGGCGGCGAATCGGATGCGGCGGCACCGTCGGCGAAGCGGGACCTGGCGGCCGTGCGCGCGGTCCTGGACACCGTGCCGGCGCCGCGCCGGCCGCGACTGTCGGCGGCGTTGATGGAACTCGGCGCGCTGGTGTGCAACGCCCGCTCGCCGCGGTGCGAGGAGTGCCCTATCGAGCACGAGTGCGCCTGGCTGGCGGCAGGGGCGCCGTCGGACACGGTTGCGCCCCGGAAGGTGCAGAAGTACGAGGGCACCGACCGGCAGGCACGCGGCCGGCTGCTCGACGTACTGCGGGGTTCCGACGGTGCCGTCCCCCGCGCCAGTCTCGACCTCGCGTGGCAGCGCGATCCGGCGCAGCGGGACCGCGCACTGGACTCGCTGCTGATGGACGGACTGGTCGAGCAGACCGATGACGGGCTCTTCGCGCTCGCCGGAGAGGCCTGAGGAGATTTTTATTCACATGTGTAGCAATTGGTGATAGATTCAGGTCATGAAGCTCTCAAACGGCGCACTGCGCGTCACCGACCAGGGATTCTTCGGCCCGCACTCACCCACCTGGAAGGTGTGGGCCTCGCCCACGGCGCTCATCGGATTCCAGCGCTCGGTGGTGCTCGAACACTTCGACCCGAACCTCACCGCCGCGGTCGCGGACTCGGCGGGGATCTACACCGACCCGTTCGGCCGGCTCGACCGGACGCTCGCCTACTTCCTGCTGGTCGCGACCGCGGACTCGAAGACCGCGATCGAGGCGTCCGAGCACCTCATGGACGTGCACCGCAAGGCCACCGGCATCGAGCCGATCACCGGGAAGCGGTACAGCGCCAACAACCCCGCCTCGCAGCTGTGGATCCACGTGACCGGCTGGCACTCCGTGCTCAAGTGCTACGAGATGTACGGCCCCGGCCCGCTCTCCGCCGACGAGGAGGCGCGGTACTGGCGCGACTGCGTCGTCGCCGCCGAGCTGCAGACCTGCGACCCGGCCGAGGTGCCGACCTCGCGCGACGAGGTGCGGAAGTACTTCGCGCGGGTACGGCCGACGCTCGCGCTCACCGAGCGCGCCCGCACCGGCATGCACTACCTGCTGCGCACCCGCGACCGCGGGCTGAAGCTGCGCGTCGGCAGCTCACTCATCGCGCCCGCGACCGCCGCGACCCTGCCGGCGTGGATGCGGGAGATGGGCGGCTTCGACCAGCCCGGGATCGTCGACGGGGCGTACCCGCTCGCCGTCCGCCTCGCGGTCCGCGCCGCGTCGGCCCAGCACGCCGCGGGCACCGTCCGGCTCGGCGCGCTCGTCGCGCCCATGACGGGCGAGATCCTGCGCCGCCACTTCACGCAGGCCGACGAGCCGTCGGGCACCGTCACGCCCGCGGAGGCGCGGGAGCGCTACGGCCGCGCGGCGCGTCCCGCGACCGCCTCGTAGGCTGGCCGCCATGACCACCACCTATGTAGTGACCGGCGCGAACGGGGGACTCGGCGAGATCGTGACGCGCCACCTCGCCGCCACCGGCGGCCGCGTCGTGATGGCGTGCCGCGACGTCGCGGGCGCCCAGCGCATCGCCGACGGGATCGACGGCGACGTGACCGTCGAGGCCCTAGACCTGGCCGACCTGGACTCCGTGCGGGCGTTCGCCGACCGGACCGCCGAGGTCGACGTGCTCGTCAACAACGCCGGCCTGATGAACATCCCGCTGCGCCGCACGAAGCAGGGCTTCGAGATGCAGTTCGGCGTGAACCACCTGGGGCACTTCGCCCTCACCGGCCTGCTCCTGGACCGGCTGACGGACCGCGTGGTGGCGGTCTCGTCCGTTGCGCACCAGCAGAACTATCGCTGGCGGATGGACGATCCGAACTACAACTCCCGCAAGTACCTTCGCACCGAGGCGTACGGGCAGAGCAAGCTCGCGAACATGATGTTCGCGCGGGAGCTGCAGCGCCGGTTCGAGGCCGCGGGGTCGTCGAAGAAGGCGTACTACGTGCATCCCGGGGTCTCCCCGACCGGCCTGTTCGCGCGCACGGACACCCCACTCGACTTCGTGCTGAAGCCCGCGGTCGCCCTGCTGAACAACCCGCCGGAGAAGGCCGCGCAGTCGCTGATCCTGGCCGCCACCGATCGCGATCTCGATCCGCACCCGTGGTGGGGCCCGACGGAGTTGTTCCAATCCCGCGGGAAGGTCGGCAAGTGCTCGACGACCGCCGTGTCGAAGGACCGCGCGAAGTGGGCCGAGTTGTGGGACGTCTCGGAGAACCTCACCGGTGTGAAGTATCCGCTCTGAACCCTGATTTCTTGTCACCACCCTGGCTACGCTCCACGGCGAGGGAGGACGACATGAACTATCGGAACGCGCTGATCGGCCTGGCCGCGGGCGACGCCTGGGGCTATCAGGTGGAATTCACCTCGTACGCACAGATGCGTGCGCCGGTCGCGCCACCGTCGGACACGTGGGTGATCAGTGACGATACGCAGATGACGCTCGCGCTCGAGGACGCGCTGCGCCCCGGGCAGTCGGTGGCCGAGGCGACGGACGCGATCACGCGCGAGTTCAGCGCGTGGGCCCACTCGCCGCTCAACGACCGCGCACCCGGGAACACCTGTATGGGGTCCATCCGCAACCTGGACGCCGGCCGGCAGTGGTTCGAGCCCGGCGGCGCAATCGAGTCGGGCGGGTGCGGCGCCGTGATGCGCCTGCTGCCGGCCACCACCGACGACGAGCGCTGGGTCGGGCTCACCACGCTGCAGGCCGTGATCACGCACCGGCACCCGCTGGCGGTGATCTCCGCGATCGTTCTCGCCGACGCGGTCCGCAGGCCCGGCGGCCCCCTTCTGCCGCAAGCCGTTTCGGTGCTGGATTCGATCGTCGACGGTTCCTGGCCCGGTCTGGCCGAACCGTTCCTGGCCGAGGCCGTCGCGCCGTTGGGCGTGGATCTTCCGGCCTGGCTGGCCGACGATGCCGCCATCCTCCGCGAGCACCTCGTGCACGCGCAGGACCGGCTGGCCGCGGGCGCCACCGGCGACCCGTGCGCGGGCGTCGGTGAGGGCTGGGACGCCGGCACCGCGACGGCGCTGGCGCTCATGGTCGCCGAGGCGCCGCTGTCGCCGTTCGAGGCGCTGCAGTGGGCGGCCACCTCCAACGGCGATTCGGACTCCATCGCCGCGATGGCGGGGATGGTGATCGGCGCCGGCGCCTCCTCCGCCACGTTCTGGGCGGACGCGGGGTGAACCCGCAGTTCGAGCCCGAGTACCGGGCGCGGCTCGCGTAGCGCCCCGGCCCCGGCGGGCCCCGCCCGCCGCGCGGGGCCCGCGAGATCCGGGCAACACGGACGCGCGGAAGCGCGTATCGTCGGCGATGTTAGACCGCTTCAGCAACGGTCGAACTGCCTGACTCGCGACCGAGGCCCGCTGGATCGCCACAGCCCGCCGCGCGGATGCCTCGCTCGCCCAGCCGGATCGGCCGTGCCACCTACCAGTGAGGAGAAGGCATGTCGAACGAGCCCAACTACACGACCACCGATTCCGGCGCCCCGGCCGGGAGCGACGAGCTGTCGCTCACCGTCGGCGCGGGCGGCCCGATCGTGTTGCACGATCACTACCTGATCGAGCAGATGGCCCAGTTCAACCGTGAGCGGATCCCGGAACGGCAGCCGCATGCGAAGGGCAGCGGCGCGTTCGGCAGCTTCGAGAACACATCCGACGTCTCGCAGTACACGTGCGCCGCGCTGTTCCAGCCGGGTGCGAAGACGGACATGGTGGCCCGCTTCTCGACGGTGGCCGGAGAGCGCGGTAGCGCCGACACCTGGCGCGATCCCCGCGGTTTCGCGCTCAAGTTCTACACCTCGGAGGGGGTGTACGACATGGTGGGCAACAACACCCCTGTGTTCTTCATCAGGGACCCGATGAAGTTCCAGCACTTCATCCGCTCGCAGAAGCGCCGCGCCGACAACAACCTCCGCGACCACGACATGCAGTGGGACTTCTGGACGCTCTCGCCCGAGACGGCGCACCAGGTGGCCTGGCTCATGGGCGACCGAGGAATTCCTAAGACGTGGCGGCACATGAACGGCTACAGCTCGCACACCTACCTGTGGGTCAACGCCGAGGGCGTCAAGCACTGGGTCAAGTACCACTTCATCAGCGATCAGGGCGTGGAGTACCTCACGCAGGAGGAGGCGGACCGTCTGGCGGGCGCCGACGGCGACCACCATGTGCGCGACCTGTTCGACGCGGTCAAGGCCGGGGACCACCCCAGCTGGACGCTCAAGGTGCAGCTGATGCCGTTCGACGACGCGAAGACGTACCGGTTCAACCCGTTCGATCTGACCAAGGTGTGGCCGCACGGCGATTACCCGCTGCACGAGGTCGGGCGCATGACGCTGCACACCAACCCCACGGACAACCACGCGCAGATCGAGCAGGCCGCGTTCGAGCCCAGCAATCTGGTTCCCGGGATCGGACTGAGCCCGGACCGCATGTTGCTGGGCCGCGTGTTCGCGTACGCCGACGCCCATCGCGCCCGCCTGGGCGCCAACTACAAGCAGATCCCGGTGAACTCGCCGCGGAACGAGGTGCGCAGCTACTCCAAGGACGGCGCGATGCGGATCCATCCGGTGAGCGATCCCGTGTACGCCCCGAACTCGAAAGGCGGGCCCGCCGCCGATTACCCGGGTCAGCCGGAACCGCAGTGGGCCGCCGACGGGGAGATCGTGCGGTCGGCGTACGTCGCCCACCCGGAGGACGACGACGTCTCGCAGGCCCGCACGCTCGTCCGGGAGGTCTTCGACGACGCCGCGCGCGAGCGGCTCGTCGGGAACGTGTCGGGACACCTGCTCGACGGTGTCAGCGAACCGGTGCTGCAGCGCGCCTTCCAGTACTGGCGCGCCATCGACGACGACCTCGGCGCCGCCATCGAGCGCGCCGTGCACGCGGGCGGAGCTGGCTGATCCCGCGCCGCCGGCCGGCGCTCGCACCTCACGAAGTGCGTATCCGCAGTTATTGCGGATACGCACTTCGTGCGTTATGGTGGGTCATGCCCCCAGAGCGATCGACTCTTGACCGGATCCGCGAGTTGGTCACCGCCGCCGACGGCGAATCCGACTCCGCGGCACTGATTCCGCTCCGGGAGGCTGCGGAGCAGCTCTCGGCGCTGATCGACGAGACGATGGCCCGCGCCGTGGTCGACGACCGCGCGTCGATCCGCGCGGTCGGCGCCAGCGCCGGGCTGACGGAGAACGCCGTCGGGCCCCGGCTCGCGCGCACCCGTACCCTCGGCGGCTACGCGAACGACGCCGGCCGGGTGACCGCCGCCGGGGTCGAACGGGCCCGGTACGACAGGGAGCGGGGCGAGCCCGCACCCGCGCCGCCACTGAAGTTCACCGCCCGTCGCCGTTCTTGACCACCATCCGACATCCACTCACCTCACGAAACGGGGCCACCATGACCGACCCGCGCAAGACACACATCTACTTCCTCCTCGACCGGTCGGGCTCGATGGCCTCGATCAAGCAGGCCACCGAGCAGGGCTTCGACGCCTTCATCGCCGAGCAACGCTCCGGCGACGGGGAGTGCATCGTCTCGCTGGCACAGTTCGACACCGAGTACACGCCCGTCTTCCAGGGGCTTCCGGTGGCCGACGTGCGTCCGCTCACCCTGATCCCGCGCCATTCCACCGCGCTCCTCGACTCGATGGGCAGGCTCATCCACGACGCCGGCCAGGAGCTCGCCGCGCTCGACGAGGACCAGCGCCCGGGCACCGTGATCGTCGCGATCATGACCGACGGCCTGGAGAACTCGAGCACCGAGTACACGCACGCCGCGATCAAGGCCATGGTCGAGCACCAGACCGACAAGTACGGCTGGCAGTTCCTCTACATGGGCGCCGACCAGGACGCGATCGAGGTCGGCCGCAGCATCGGTGTCAAGGACGAGTACTCCGTCACCTACTCCCGCGGGCGGGCCAAGGAGGCGCAGGAGATGGTGGGCCGCAAGGTCCGCGACTACCGGTCAGCCAGGCTCGACGGCGCCCCCGGCGCCATGCCCGCCTTCGCCCCCTCCGAGCGCCGCGAGGCGGCGGAGTGAACGCTCACCAAGGTCTTCTGGTCGACGACATCTTCTGGGGGATGCACGTCGACATGCGGAGTTATGTCGCCGGCATGTGGCTCCTCGCCCTCGATGGGACTGTGGAGCTGACCAGCACCGCCGATGGCACGATCGCGCTGGCGACCGATGTCCTCGGCGAGCAGTACACCGACAAGGTGGTTGTCAACGGCGTATGGGTCCTGTCGCAGGACGTCGACTCATCGACGACCGACGAGCCGCCCATCCCACTCGCGTGCCGTGCGGATGCCAACGACATCGAATCCGCGAATGGCGATGAGGTTCAGGCGATCGCATCGAACAGTTCGCCTCTGCTCGATGTACTCGACGCGTTCGTCGCAGCGGGATTGAGGACCACATGGTCGATCGATCGAGAGACGGGGCGACGCACGTCGTTGCTCGCCGTGACGGCGCACCGTGGGCACAAGCATTGTGGCGCAAGGACCCCGCCGAGGGCTGGATCTTCGACGACACGTCGACATGGGTCGAAGTCGGTGGAATTCGCCATCAGTTGAGCGCCGAACAAGTCGTCGTTGAAGCGCTCGCCTGGGCTCCCGACTGGACCCTGACGACCACGTTTCCAGCTGCGTCTCACGAATCCTCTCCGTCGCTCCCCCTGCGTGCGCACCCTGCCGTCGCACCTCCGACGACGGCGGAGATCGAGGCCCGACGGCATGCACTTGTGGACTGGGCAGCCGCGAACGGCTTCGCGATCCACGTAAACTGCCCGACTCCCCGCGCCATTGCCGCCAGGCTCGGCGCGTCTCGAGCGGGCATCTACCTCATCGAGTTCCATGACGGCTCGTGCTACGTCGGCAAGGCGATCGACATCGCCAACCGTTTCCGAGCCCACGCGAAGAAGTACGACGACATCTCATCGATCCGGCTGCGCCCCGAGCCCGCAGCGCTCGCTGCACCGGACCCCAACAGGTACCTCCTCTGTGTTGAGAAGACGTTGATCGACCAAGCTCAGTTCGACCACTTGACCGCACGGAACAAGGACGGGATGTCCGTGATCCTTGCGACCGACCAGCAGTTCGACAAACTGATGAGCATCGAGGACCAGGAGTCATGGCGGGCCGATCGACTGGCAGCCAATGGAGTCGATCTCGCCGGGGAACGGAGTGCCGGAGTCGACACGCTGAGTGCTGGCGCGGCGTACAACTTCGGAAGGTTCTCGTCGGTGCTGGCTGATGTCGACCAGCGCCTCGTCGTCGACATCGTCGCCGCGTTTCTCGCGCGGTGCGTCCCGCTCCCCTTGCACACCGAAGTCCGCCACTGGACGCTGAGCTGCATGCCATCCACGGTCAGGGGAAACACAACGCAGCGTTCCGACACAGTCGCTTGCCTGTCGGTGGGCTCCACAGAGGCCCTCACGATTACCCGGTCGAAGAAGTCCGGCCACCTGAGCGGCTTCGTCCACGTCTACGAACCCGAACTCACCGATGGAAGCGAGTACGAGTACATCGCCCTTGCCCGTCGGACCAAGGAGCGCGCCTGGACTATGCCGGGTACAAGGACTCTGGGCCGGAGTCGGCACTCTTCCACGCCGACGACCTCGTAGTCCTGCAACGCCTGGTGAACGACACGGCGGTAACCCGCGCGGCCGCAGCTCTGTGCCTGAACCTCATGCGAGTTCGCGCGTCTGCGGCGACACGCAGACAGAGCCACAACCCGGAGTTCGCCCGCGAGTGCCTCACCCGAGCACCCCGGTTCTGCGCGTGACGGTCGGACGGCTTCTCGACGAGAGTGAGGCGCGATGACCACCGATCGGGTCGCGAACTTCGAGTTCATGCTAGGAGAAGCTCGCAAGGGGTTCATCTTGTCGAACAACGGCCTGCCCGATCAGGTCGACTTCGTGCTCTGCGACCTCGCGGCAGCGAAGACCCCGGCGACGCGCGCTGCGCTAGTTGCGAAGGCGCGCGCCGCTTTCGAGGCCCTGTACGGCTAGAACGCGAACCGGTCGTGGCCCGACGCGCAAGAACGACACCGGGGGCGAAGGAATCAGCGCGCACCGTCGGGCGTTGCACGGGACATGCGCGTCGACGTCTGGACCGACATCAACTGCCCCTTCTGCTACATCGGGAAGGCCCGCTTCGAGGAGGCGCTCGCCGCGTTCCCGCAGCGTGATCAGGTCGAGGTGATCCACCGCTCGTTCGAGCTGGACCCCACGGCCGGGGCCTCCGAGCCCGTGGTCCCACGGATCGCCGCGAAGTACGGGATCAGCGAGGCCCGGCCGCCGCCAACGAACGGGGCCTGGGCGCGCAGGCGCAACAGCTCGGCCTGCCCTACCAGGTCGACGGCCGCGACAGCGGCAACAGCTTCGACATGCACCGCCTCCTCCACTGGGCCCTCGAACTGGGCCGCCAGGAGGCGCTGCTGGATGCGCTGTACCGCGCGAACTTCGCCGAGGCCGCGCCCGCGTTCGGCAGCACGGATCGGCTCGTGCAGATCGCCGAGTCCGCCGGGTTCGACGGTGCCGCCGCCCACGCGGTGCTCGACGATCCGACCGCCTACGCGGATGCCGTCCGCGCCGACGAGGAGACCGCCAAGCGCATCGGCATCGGCGGTGTCCCGTTCTTCGTGTTCGACGGCAAGTACGCCGTGTCCGGCGCACAGCCGCCCGAGGTGTTCACCGAGGCGCTGACGAAGGCCCGCGGCGACGAACCGCTCACCGTGATCGGCAGCGACGCCGATGGGAACGCCGAGGCGTGCGGCCCGGACGGCTGCGAGCTTCCCCAGCGCGACTGACCCCCAGAGCCGGCCGCCGCAGCCCCGAAACGCCCGCTCACGCTCGTCGCGACACCTGAAACGCCCGCTCACGCTCGTCGCGACACCCGAAATGCGCGTAGACACCCTGCATGCCGGGTGCCTGAGCGCATTCCGGGTGTCTCAGCCCAGAACCGCGGGCAGATCAGGTGCCCCGCGGGCACGTCGGCCGAGCAAATACACACCGCGACCAGAACGCCCCCACTCACTCTCGTCAGGAACCGTCTCCGCCAGCACCCCGAACGCGCCCCACAGGTTGGTCCCGGTGGAACCGCCGACGCGCCTGCTGCGGCTGGCACCTCGGACACCACCAGATCGTGCGCTCGGGATCGCCTGCGCCACCGAGTGATCCGGCGACGATCGCCGTCCCGCACCGCAGGCACGGCCGACGCGCCCGGTCGTAGACGAAGTGCGCCGGCCCGCTCGCTGCGCCCCGGGCACGCATGCCGTTCCGGTCCACGCCCGTCGTCACCCGCCGGCCGTGCCCCAGGTTGGCACGCAGGAGCCGCGCCGCATCGCCGGCGAGCGCCCGCAGATCACCGCACCCCTCGACCGGCGTCGCCGGGTGAGCCCCGCTCAGGAAGCACAGCTCGTTCCGATACACGTTGCCCACCCCCGCCAGGATCCTCTGGTCCAGCAGCGCCAGCCCGACGGGGCGGCCGGGCTCGGCCGCGAGGTTCGCCGCGACGCGGGCAGGATTCCAGTCGGGACCGAGCGGGTCGGGCCCGAGGTGGGCGAGGGCACCGTCGGCCTCGGCCGGCGTGAGGACCTCGAGCTTCCCGAGGGAGAACCCCACCACCTGCGCCCCGGCGACGGCGAGCACCGCGCGGGCGGTGTGCGCGGGGCGGCGCCACCGCTCGCCGGGGCGGTACACGTGCCACTGCCCCTCCATCTTGAGGTGGCTGTGGATCACGGCACCGTCCGCGTCGATCAGCAGGTGCTTGCCTCGCGCGGTCACGGACCCGACGGTGCGGCCCGTCAGGTCGACGCCGGCGTACCGCGGCACTCGGATGTCGCACGCGGTGAGCACGTTTCCCGCGAGGACCGGCCGCAGTCGTGCGGCCAGGTTGTGGACGGTGTCGCCCTCGGGCACGACTAATCCAACCCGGACAGGAACGCCTCGACCGCGCCCCGATAACAGTCGGGCGCGTCGTCATGGACGAGGTGGCCGGCACCGTCGACCTTGAGGTACCGCAGGTCGGGGCCCGCGTACGAGCCGACCATGCGCTCCCCCACCCCGGGCGGCACGACGGAGAACTCGGCCTCGATGAGCAGCGTGGGCGCCTGCACGGCGCGCCACTGCGGCCAATGGTCGCGCGGGCCCCAGTGGTCGGCGATAGCGCGGAAGACGTCGATGTCGCCGTGCAGCGCACCGTCGTCGAACGCCTCGTAGAAGTAGCGCCCCGCGACCCGCCCGAACAGCGCCTCGCAATCGGCCTGCGAGGCGAACCGCTCCGGCCAGCTCGCGAACCACGGTGCCCAGGTGTCGGTGGACTGCCCCGTGAACTCCGGGGACATGTCCTCCACCACCAACGCCCGCACCAGTTCGGGGTACTCGGCGGCGGTGCACCAGGCGTGCAGGCCGCCCATGGAGTGGCCGATCAGCGTCGCCGGACCCTGGTCCAGGAAGGTGAGGATCTCGGCGACGTCGGTGACGAATCGTTCGGTGGTGATGTCGTCCGGTGGGGCGGGAAGTCTTGCGCCCCGGTGGAATTCCGCGTCGAACGTGAACACCCGGCCGTATCGGCGCAGCCACGGGATCTGCCGCCGCCAGGTGCGACCGCGGCCCATGAGGCCGTGCAACAGCACGATCGGCGCGGCGCCCTCGCCGCCGCCCCAATCCCGCAGGCCCACACACTCATCCATCGGCCCCAACCTACCCGGCCCGGCGGCGGTATGGTCGGAGCCATGTCGGTTGTGAAGATCAATGCCATCCACATCCCCGAGGGCGCGGGCCCCGAGCTCGAGAAGCGGTTCGCGCACCGAGCGCACGCCGTGGAGAACTCGCCCGGCTTCCTCGGCTTCCAGTTGCTGCGCCCGGTGAAGGGCGACGACCGCTACTTCGTGGTCACGCAATGGGAGTCGGACGAGGCCTTCGAGGCCTGGCGCGACGGTCCGGCCCGCCAGGCCCACGCCGGCGAACGCAACCCGGGCGGCGGCGAGGGCCGCAAGCCCGTCGCCTCGGGTGCCGACCTCCTCGAGTTCGAGGTCGTCCTCGACGTGCAGGGCAAGGCGGCGCCGTAACCCGGTGTCACGCGGCCTCCACGCGCCCGCACCGGCAGGCGGCACAGGCTCAGAGCCAGGCGCCGGAGTCCCAGGTGAGGAACGAGTCCAGGCTGGCGGCGGGGTGCTGCTGCGGGTGGTTCGTGGACAGATAGGCGCCGCGATAGAACAGCAGCGGCTTCGCGTCGTCGACCTCGCCGAGGTGATGCACCCGACCGATGGCGATGTGGTGGTCGCCGCCGTCGAGCACGTTCTCGAGGGTGCAGTCGATCCACGTCAGCGAGCCGTCGATCGTCGGGTTGCCGAGCGGCGACGGCGTCCAGCGCAGGCCCTCGAACTTGTCGTCCACCGAGCGCCCGAACGCGGCGCTCACCGCCTCCTGCTCCTGCCCTAGCACGGAGACGCCGAACTTCCCGGACGCCTCGATGTGCTTCCAGGTGCGAGACGTCTTCATCGGACAGAACAGCACGAGCGGCGGGTCCAGCGACAGCGCTGCGAAGGACTGGCACGCGAACCCTACCGGCTTCTCCTGCGCGTCCGACGTGGCGATGATCGTGACGCCGGTGCAGAACTGCCCCATCACATGTCGGAACGTGCGCTGGTCGAATCCGGCCTCGGTCATGCTGCCAACCTACTCCCGGCGGTCCGACGGTCCGCGGCCCACCACCGCCCGGCACCGTCGGGCGGGCCGAAGACCGGGCGTGCGCACGGCCGACGCCCCGGGCACCCATTCGCTCGCACTGATCGTTACCCACGGCGCCCGCCCGCCACGGAAGAGATCGCCCGGCTCAGCGAGCAGCAGGCCGAGAACGCGAGGAGCCGCCACCCCGAAGGGTGACGGCTCCTCGATCCGACGGTCTCGGCGTTACGCGCTCTCGCCCGGCGTCGACGCCGCGGACGCGTCGGCCACGAGGGCCGGCTCGTCGTCGGACTTCTCCAGGTCGATCGACGGCTTGGGCTTGCCGGCGAAGGTGAACTTCGCGTCCTCGCCCTTGCCCTCGCCGTCCCAGCCCTCGACGTCGACCACCACGATCTGGCCGGCGCCGACCTCGCCGAACAGGATCTTCTCGCTCAAAGCGTCCTCGATCTCCCGCTGGATCGTGCGGCGCAGCGGACGGGCACCGAGCACCGGGTCGAAGCCGCGCTTGGCGAGCAGCGACTTGGCCTTGTCGGTGACCTCGATCTCCATGTCCTTGTTCTTCAGCGCGGTGCCCACCCGGTTCAGCATCAGGTCGACCATCTCGATGATCTGGTCCTGCGTGAGCTGGTGGAACACGACGATGTCGTCGATGCGGTTGAGGAACTCGGGCCGGAAGTGCTTCTTCAGCTCGTCGTTGACCTTGAGCTTCATCCGCTCGTAGTTCGCACCGTCGGAATCGCCGGACGTGAAGCCGAGGCCCACCGCCTTGGAGATGTCGCCGGTACCGAGGTTCGACGTGAAGATCAGCACGGTGTTCTTGAAGTCGACCGTGCGGCCCGGCCGTCGGTCAGGCGGCCGTCCTCGAGCACCTGCAGCAGCGTGTTGTAGATCTCGCTGTGCGCCTTCTCGATCTCGTCGAACAGCACCACGGAGAACGGCTTGCGGCGCACCTTCTCGGTGAGCTGGCCGCCCTCCTCGTAGCCCACGTACCCGGGAGGGGCACCGAACAGGCGCGAGGCGGTGAAGCGGTCGTGGAACTCGCCCATGTCGATCTGGATGAGCGCGTCGTCCTCGCCGAACAGGAAGTTCGCGAGCGCCTTCGACAGCTCGGTCTTACCCACGCCGGACGGGCCGGCGAAGATGAACGAGCCCGACGGGCGCTTCGGGTCCTTGAGACCCGCACGGGTGCGGCGGATCGCCTTCGAGACCGCCTTGACGGCGTCCTCCTGGCCGATGATCCGCTTGTGCAGCTCGTCCTCCATGCGGAGCAGACGCGTGGTCTCCTCCTCGGTGAGCTTGAACACGGGGATGCCGGTCCAGTTGCCCAGGACCTCGGCGATCTGCTCCTCGTCGACCTCGGCGACCACGTCGAGGTCGCCGGCGCGCCACTGCTTCTCGCGCTCGGCGCGCTCGCCGATGAGCTGCTTCTCCTTGTCGCGCAGCGACGCGGCCTTCTCGAAGTCCTGCTCGTCGATCGCCGATTCCTTCTCCCGGCGCGCGTCCGCGATCTTGTCGTCGAAGGCGCGCAGGTCCGGCGGGGCGGTCATTCGGCGGATGCGCATGCGCGCGCCCGCCTCGTCGATGAGGTCGATCGCCTTGTCCGGCAGGAACCGATCGTTGATGTACCGGTCCGCCAGGGTGGCGGCGGCGACCAGCGCACCGTCGGTGATGGAGATGCGGTGGTGCGCCTCGTACCGGTCCCGCAGGCCCTTGAGGATCTCGATGGCGTGCTCGACACTCGGCTCGCCCACCTGGACGGGCTGGAAGCGGCGCTCCAGGGCAGCGTCCTTCTCGATGTACTTGCGGTACTCGTCGAGGGTGGTGGCGCCGATGGTCTGCAGCTCGCCGCGGGCCAGCTTCGGCTTGAGGATCGACGCGGCGTCGATCGCGCCCTCGGCGGCACCCGCGCCGACGAGCGTGTGCAGCTCGTCGATGAACAGGATGATGTCGCCGCGGGTGTCGATCTCCTTGAGGACCTTGCGCAGGCGCTCCTCGAAGTCACCGCGGTAGCGCGAGCCGGCCACCAGGGACCCGAGGTCCAGCGTGTACAGCTGCTTGTCCTTGAGGGTCTCCGGCACGTTGCCGTTGACGATGGCCTGCGCCAGGCCCTCGACGACGGCGGTCTTGCCCACGCCGGGCTCGCCGATCAGCACCGGGTTGTTCTTGGTGCGCCGCGAGAGCACCTGCATGATGCGCTCGATCTCCTTGGACCGGCCGATCACCGGGTCCAGCTTGCCCTGCGCCGCGGCCGCGGTCAGGTTCCGGCCGAACTGGTCCAGGACCAGGGAGGTCGACGGTGTGCCCGCCTCACCCCCGCCACTCGTGCGGGCCCCGGCGCCGGCCGGCTCACCGCCGCCGCCCTCCTTGCCCTGGTAGCCCGACAGCAGTTGGATGACCTGCTGGCGCACGCGGTTGAGGTCGGCGCCCAGCTTCACCAGGACCTGGGCGGCCACGCCCTCGCCCTCGCGGATCAGGCCGAGCAGGATGTGCTCGGTACCGATGTAGTTGTGGCCGAGCTGCAGCGCCTCGCGCAGCGACAGCTCCAGCACCTTCTTCGCACGCGGGGTGAAGGGGATGTGGCCCGACGGGCCTGCTGGCCCTGACCGATGATCTCCTCGACCTGGCTGCGCACGCCCTCGAGGGAGATGCCCAGCGACTCCAGCGCCTTGGCGGCCACGCCCTCACCCTCATGGATCAGGCCCAGGAGGATGTGCTCGGTGCCGATGTAGTTGTGATTGAGCATCCTGGCTTCTTCTTGCGCCAGGACGACGACGCGACGAGCGCGGTCGGTGAACCTCTCGAACATGGCCATTTTCCTCACATCCCGGTTACTTCGGGGAACGACCGAGGCCGAACCCGCAGATAGCCGTCTGCATCAACGTCTTCTCACTGTAGTTCGGACCGGTCGGCAGCGGTGTCGGCAGTGCCCCGCAGCCGGGGCCCGCGGGCCCCGTCGCCCACCGGCCGGATCCTGATACACCAGGTCAAACGCACTGTCTCCGGATTTCGTCCCCGTTCCGCCGTGAGCGAAACGCCCCGGATACACGTCCGCCCCGGCACGCGGGGCGCGCCGGGGCGAAGGCAGTAGGCTCAGTTCGCCTCGTTGTAGGCGTCGATCACGTCCTGGCTGATCCGTCCGCGGTCATTCACCTTCATCCCCGACTTGCGGGCCCAGTCGCGGATCGCGGCGCTCTGCGAGCGATCGATCGGGGTTCGACCGCGCGGCGCGGAAAGAGCGCGCGTCCCCCGCTTGCGGCCGCCGCTGCGGCGCGCGTTCGCAACCCACTCCTCGAGCGACCCACGCAGCTTGGCGGCGTTCTTGGAAGAGAGATCGATCTCGTAGGTCACCCCGTCCAGACCGAATTCCACGGTCTCATCCGCAGTCTGCGTATCGTCCACGTCGTCGACCAGCGTGACTGTCACCTTGCGCGCCATATCGGCCCCTTCTCGAGTATTCGATTCCGTACTGAAGTCCGCACGGAGTCTATACACATGAATACTCGCTTTTCGATTCGACGCCACCGAATTCGGTCGCGAATCGATAACGATCGCATTAGCAGAGGGAGAACCACGCGCCGATTCGGGCGATTCACACCCCGATCGACGAATAGGGTTACTGCCGCACCTCCAGCAGCTCACGCACTCGATCGGCCCCGATCGCGAGGAGCAAAGTGGGCAGCCGCGGCCCGGTGTCGCTGCCCACCAGAAGCTGATAGAGCAGAACGAAGAATGCGCGCTGCGCCGCGGCGAGTTCCTTATCGCCCTTGACGATCTGGTCGGCGCCCAGACCGCGCTGCACCTTGGCCACGCCGTACACCTGATGGGTGATACCCGCGAGCGTCCAGTCGTCCTCGAGCCGACCCAGCCCTTCGGGGGCCGGCGTCCCCGAGCCCTCGAGCAGCAGCCGCAGTCCCGCGCGCTGCTCGTCCGTCAGGGACGCCAGGAGCTCGGCGTCCGGCCGCGTCCGCACGACGGTGCGATCGGCCTCCGGCATCTGCTCGGCGACCCACGCGGTCGCCCGGTCCAGCCGCGGGCGCAGCGGATCCAGCGCGGTCAGCGGCTGGTCGGGCTCGAGCGCGGCCAGGATGCGCAGGGTCTGCTCGTCGTCGCCCGTGGTGATGTCGACGATCGAGGCCAGCGTCTTGTACGGCATCGGGCGGGGCGTCAGCGGCAGCTCACGGACCTGCGACGATGCGGTGTCCCACACCGAAGCGGCGCGGGCGTGCGCGGCGATGTCGCCGGGCTGCGCCTTGTCGCCGCCGGTCTTGCGGACGAGCGCGTCCCACTCGTCGTAGGTGCGCGGAAGCTCGCCGTCGAGGGCGACGTCGAACGACTGGTTGGGCTTCTTGCGGCCGTACAGCCAGCGCAGCAGGGGCGGCTCCAAGTACCGCAGCGCGATCGCGGCGGTCGGGACGCCGCCCTTCGACGACGACATCTTCGCCATTCCGCGAATGCCCACGAACGCGTACATCGGCCCGAGCGGACGCTTCCAGCCGAAAAGGGGCGCCACGTCCTTGCCGACGGCGAACGATGATCCGGGCGATTGATGGTCCACGCCCGACGGCTCGAAGGTGACCTTCTCGAACGCCCAGCGCATCGGCCAATCGACCTTCCACACCAACTTGCCGTTCGTGTGCTCGCGGAGCACGACGGTCTCGGTATGACCGCAGCGGCAGGTATAAGTGAGATCGGTCGACTCGTCGTCATAGCCGGTGACCGTGGTGAAATCGGTACCGCAAACGGAACAGTACGGCTTGTACGGGTAGTAGCCGGAATCGCCCGATCCGTCGGCGTCCTCCGCCGCACCCGATACCGATTCCGCGTCCGTATCGTCCGAATTCTGCGCTTCGGCGACGCTTTCTCCGCGATCGAGGGTGCGATAACGCTCGAGAATCGCATCAATACGGCCGCGCTGCGCCATGGCGTGCAGCACCCGGTCCACATATGCGCCAGAGGTATACATCTGCGTCTGGCTGATTCCCCGGTACTGGACGCCGAGATCGTCCAGCGCGCCTTGCAATTCGCGTTTGAAATGCTCGGCCCAGTTCTCGGCGTCCGATCCGTGCGGAGCGGGTACGCGCGTCAGTGGTTTACCGATGTGCTCCTCCCAGGAGGAATCGACACCGTTGACCTTGGGGACCTTGCGGAACCGGTCGAAATCGTCCCAGGAGATGATGTGCTCCACCTGCAGTCCGCGGCGGCGCAGCTCGTCGGCCACCAGGTGCGGCACCATCACCTCACGCAGGTTGCCCAGGTGGATCGGGCCCGACGGCGAGATCCCCGACGCCACCTTCACCGGCGTCTCGTTCCGCTCGGCGAAGGCCACCGCCTCATCGGCGAGGCGGGAGACCCAGTCGTCCAGGGTGCAGTAGTCACGGGCCGTCATTCTACCGGCGCACGTCCCGGGCCCGACGGTGCGTCGCTCGCCCTCGATTCGTTCCCCGCTGTGCTGAGCGCCCTCGCTCCGCTCGGGTTCCCGCTCCCTACTGGGAGCCGGCGTCCCCCACTCGATCCGGCGTCCCCCCGACTGCAGCTGGTGGGACACCACATCGCCCCGGGGGCACCAGCTCCCACCAGGGAGCGCACCACCAGGTCACCCCGGGGACACCAGCCCGCAGCAGGGAGCCGGGCCGCGGTGGTGCGGGATGAAGCGGGTCCGGAGGCGCGACGGTGCGCCGGAGGGAGCCGCGGTGCGCGGCGGACCGCCGCCGCATCCGCCGCCGCATCCGCCGCCTCGAGAGGCTCAGGCCTCGTGGGCGGCGAACTGCTCCACGGCCCGCCGGTAGGACGCCGATCCGGAATCCACGCCGGCGCCGGGTGCGAGACCGAGGGCCAGGGCGCGGAAGCCGCCGTCGACCGACGACGCCTGAACCCCGCGATCACGCAATCGGGTGGCGATGGCGGCAGCGGTCGCGCCGTTGCTGCTCACCAGCAGCCACTGCGCGTCGGGACCCGCCGCGGCCAGGCTGGTGGGCAGACCGGGGACGAGGCGCGCGGCGACGGCGGCCGCGTCCAGCGCCACGGCGCCGGGAAGGATGCCGTCGCGGTTGCGTTCGGCCTGGACACGGACGTCGACGACGATCTGACCTGCGGCGGGGGTGAAGTGCACGGGGTGCATCGAGGTTCTCCAGGAGGGAGGCGGAGCGCGTGTCGATACGCGTCCGGGCAGCGAAAGGGGGCCGGGTTCCTAGCGGACCCGACAACACTCCATGCAGCTGCGCACCTGGCTCATGGCAGTGAAACTAGCAGCCCACCGCGGCCACCGGCAAGGGTTCGAATCATCGATGAGGCGAATTCGGCACGCGGCGGTCCGCCTTGCGCTCGCGCTGCGCGCGGTTCGCGACCTCCCGCAGGTACACCGCGCGCAAGCCCTGCAGCGTCAGGTCCTCCCGACGGTGCCCGACGGTGCGACATTCGGTGACCACCCCGTCGTACCCGCCGGTGGCGATCACGAGCGCCCCCGGCACCACGTCCAGCGCCCGCTCCACGAGCGTGTCGACCATGCCCGCGAAGCCGTACAGGATGCCGGACTGGAGCGCCTCGACGGTGTTCTTCCCCACCACCGACCGCGGCGGCGTCAGCTCGACGCGGCGCAGGGCCACCGTCCGCTCCGCGAGCGCGTCGAGCGCGCTCCCCACGCCCGCGGCGATCGCGCCGCCCAGGAACTCGCCGCGCTCGCTCACCACGTCCACGCGCGTGGAGGTGCCGAAATCGATGACAATGCACGGCGCACCCTCGGCGCGGCCGAACAGTTCGTACGCGCCGGCCGCGTTCGCGACCCGGTCCGTCCCCACCTCGCGCGGGTTGTCCACCAGCAGGGGCACCCCGGTCTTCACGCCGGGCTCCAAGATCACGTGGACCGCACCGTCGAAGTAGCGCGGCGCGAGGGCGCGGATCGACCGGAGCAACTCCGGCACCGTCGACAGGGCGCTGATCCCGGTCACGTCCGCGGGCGCCGCGCCGGCGTCGGCGAGGAACCCCCGGATGATCAGAGCCAGCTCGTCGGAGGTCATGCGGGCGTCGCTGCGCAGGCGCCACGTGCCCACCAGCTCCTCGGACGCAGCGGAGGCGAACAGCCCCACCGTGACCGACGTGTTGCCGGCGTCGATCGCCAGCAGCATCAGATCCTGCCGGTGACCAGGCCGAACCCGTCCGGGACGTGCGCCGCGTCGGCGGTCAGCTCGACGGGCTTGTTGTCGGAGTCCACGAACACCACGTTCGGCGCGTAGGTCCTCAGCTCCTCCTCGTTCAGCTGGCCGTAGGCGATGAGGATCACGATGTCGCCCGGATTCACCAGATGCGCTGCGGCGCCGTTGATCCCGATAACGCCGCTGCCCCGCTCGCCGGCGATGGTGTACGTCTCGAGGCGGGCACCGTTGGTCACGTCGACGATCGCGACCTGCTCACCCTCCAACAGGTTCGCCGCGTCGAGCAGGTCGGCGTCGACGGTGACCGAACCCACGTAGTGCAGGTTCGCCTCCGTCACGGTGGCGCGGTGGATCTTGCTGGTCATCATCGTGCGCAGCATTATTCGGCCTCCACTGCTTCGATCCGGTCCGCTCGCTCCGCTCCCGGCTCCTCCAGGAATCCGGTACCGATCGCGATGCCCACGTTGTCCAGCAGGCGTGTGGCGCCGACCTTCGCGGCGACGAGCAGTCGACCGTCGCCCTTCTCCGGCGCGACGCCCAGGTCGGGCGCGCGCAGCTCCAGATACTGCACGTCGATCTCCGGCCGCGAGGCGAGGACCTCGTTGGCGGCCGCGAGGATCGCGGACTCGCCGCCCTGCGCGGCGTACGCGCCGGCGAGCAGCGCGGCGGAAAGCGCTGTCGCGGCCTCCCGCTCGTCCTCCGACAGGTACACGTTGCGCGAGCTCATGGCCAGGCCGTCGGCCTCGCGGACCGTCGGGACGCCGACGATCTTCACGTCCATGTTGAAGTCCGTCACCATCTGCCGCACGAGAACCAGCTGCTGGTAATCCTTCTCGCCGAAGTACGCGGTGTGCGGCCGCACGATGTTCAGGAGCTTGTTCACCACGGTCAGCATGCCCGCGAAATGCGTCGGCCGGCTGTCCGCCTCGAGGCCCAGGCCCGCCGGGCCGGGCTGGACGGTGGTGCGCGGCCCGTTCGGGTACATCTCGACCGCCGACGGCGCGAACACCAGCTCCACGCCCGCGGCGCGCAGCTTCTCCACGTCCGCGTCCAGGGTGCGCGGGTACGCGTCCAGATCCTCCCCCGCACCGAACTGCAAGGGGTTCACGAAGATCGACACCACGACGACGGCGCCGTTCAGCTTGGCCGCGTGTACCAGCTCCAAATGCCCGGCGTGCAGCGCGCCCATCGTGGGGACGAAGGCAATCTGCCGGCCGGTCGACTTCAGGGCCGAGGTCACCTTGGTCAGCTGCGCCGGATCGTGGTGCACGGTCAGCTGGCCGGGGGTGTACGGACGGGTGGGTGCGCTCATCGGTCTTCCTTCTCGAGGACGGGGTCGATCATGGCCGAGGTTCCGGATTGGGCTGCCACGCGCCGGGATTGGGCGCGGTACGCATCTGCGATGAGGGGGCCGGCGACCGGGTCCACGGTGCCGAGCGCGGCCACGTGCCGCGCCACCGCGCCCGCGTCGCCGCGGGCGGCCGGGCCGGTCAGCGCGGCGGGGCCGCGGGCCAGGGCGTTGTCCAGGGCCGCACGGGCCAGCGGCGCGAGCACGCGCTCGGCCAGCCCGTCCGACGGTCCGCCCACGGTGTCCAGCCCGGCGCCTCCCGCGAGCGCCGCGCGCAACGCGACGACGGCATCGTCGACCAGCGCGACAAGATGATTCGCTCCGTGCGCGAGCGCGGCGTGGTACAGCGGGCGGGCCGACTCGGGGACCCGCACCGGCTCCGCGCCCAGCTCGAGGGCGAGCGCCTGCCCGACCGCGTGCCCCACCTCGTCGACCGCGGTGATCCCGATGCAGCAGGACCGCAGGCGGGCGGTGTCGTCGGCGTCGTCGACGAAAGTCATGGCGGGATGGAACGCGATGGTGGTGCAGCCGAGACGCGCGAGCGGAGCGAGCACCCCCACGCCCAGCGCGCCGGACGTGTGCAGCACGATCGCGGACGGGTTACTGCGGGCTACCAGCTCGTCGACCAGCTCGGGGAGTTCGGTGTCCGGCACGGCCAGGATCAGGAGCTCGGCCTTCTCGGCGATGTCGGACGGTGCCGCCACGGCCGCCTCGGGCAGGCGGCGCGCGGCGCGCTCGCGCGAGCGGTTCGACGGTGCCGCCACCGCCGTCACGATATGGCCGACGTTCTCGAGGGCCGCGCCCAGCGCGGTGCCGACGCGGCCGGCGGAGATGACGCCGACCGACAGCCGGGCCGGCGTGGGGATTGGGGATGCCCGCGAGCGGATCGAGTCGGCTCTGCGAGTCCGAGAACTCGGGCATGGGCGTGCGCCTCCAGGGGGGTCGTTCCAGTCCCGCCGCGCGGGTACCAGACTTCTCCCCGAAGGCTATGCCCGCGCCGCCCGCGCGGGCAATGCTGTGTGAGCTAGATCATCATTCCGGCTTGCGGCGCCGGCCGCCGCCCTGGGTGCGCTCGGTGTCGGCGTTCATCCGGGCGATCAGATCGGCGACGGTGTTGCCGGACGTGTGTTGCCCGGCGACGTGCTCGTGCTGGTCGGGCTGCGCCTGCGGCTGCTGCTGCTGCGACGGCGCCTCGGGCTCGACGCGGCCCGGTGCGTACTGCTGGCGCGGCTGGTCCTCTGGCGCTTGCTGCGGTGCGGCCTGCTGCGGCGAGTACTGCTGGAACTGCGAATACTGCTGCTGCGGCGCGTCCGCGGTGTACCGCCGCGGCGGGAACGGCGGGCGGTAACCCGACTGCGGCGCCATCGGGACGAACGGCTCATCGGCCCCGGTGTCCAGCTGTGCGGCGTCCACGTGCTCGACGTCGACCGGTTGCGCGTCGGGACCCGCCGGCTCCGCAGGCGCGGGCGGCACGTCGGTGACCACGTGGAACACCGTGGTCGGCGACTCGTCCTGCCCCGACCCGGCGGGTGCCGTTCCGGGCCCGCCGGGCGCCGCGGCGGGGGCGGTGGCGGGCACCGCGCCCGGGCCGGCTGGCACCGTCGCCTCCGGGACCGTGACGTCGGGCTCCTCGGCGACCGAGGCGGCGCCGTAGTAGTCGTCCACCTCGGAGCTCTGGTCGGGAACCCGGGCGAAGTCCTGCTGCGCGCGGAACTGGTCGTCGGCCACGAAGTCGGCCTTGGCGCGCTGCGCGTCGATCGCGCGCTGCTCGGCCGCGGCGTACAGCTCGGAGTAGGACGGCCCCAGATCGCGACCCAGCAGTTCCTCGAGGTTGGCGCGCAGCGCGAGCACCTCGGACTTGAGGGCGGTCAGTTCCTCGTTCGCCTCGTCGCGGACCTCCGCGCGGATGTCGCGCTCCACCTGGAGCTCGTACTCGCGGCGGGCGCTGATCTCGCGCTCGAGCTGCAGCTCGTAGACGGTCTTGAGGCCGCTCTCCTTGGACTCCGCCGCGCGCAGGTCGCGGGTGTACCGCGCGATCAGGAACGCCGCGATCACCAGGCCCCACACCAGCAGGATCAGCGCCACCAGGCCCCACCTGCGATCGTCCGAGAACACCCACATACCCGTACCCGCTACGGCGAGCACGATCACCACGCCCAGCATCCACTGACCGGCGCCGCCGCTCGACCGGCGCGGGACACGCTTCCGTGAATTCGGGATCGTGGGTTGCGTCATGACCGTGACCTTACCGTTCACCTCCGATCGAGGTGCTCAGGCTGGCGAGGTGTCGGCCGGCTGTTCCTCGGGATCGTCGGGGGTGCGACAGCAACGTTCCAGCCACAGCGCCGCAGCGAGGAGGAGGGCCGCGCCCACCAGCCCGATCCACGCGCCCGGACGATCCGCGCGCGCGGCGTCCAGATCGTTGCCCAGCGTGTAGAGGAAGGTCAGGGTGCCGCCGAAGAATCCGAGCGCCACTGCCCCGAGGTACGCGGACGCCTTCGCCAGCGCGACCGCGCGCGCCACCGCGATCGGATGAATCCGTCCGGGCCCCAGCCCCACGTCGCCGCTGCCCAGCCGCGACCGCACGAGCTGCGCGATGTACAGGTCGGCCGCGGCGATGCCGTAGAGCAGGGCTCCGGCCCAGATCGGGATGATCGGCGCGACCACGTTGGCGGCGATGAGGTACACGCCGATGCCGATACCCACGGCGATCGCGACGAGCTCGACCCAGCCCGTCGCGCGGACCGTCGGCCCTCCCGGTTCCTCCGGCCCCGGGCCGCGCTCGGCCCCGCTCACAGCCGCGTCACCGCCGCGACCTCCCCGGCCGGCAGGTCACCGAGCAATGCGTCGACGGCGCCGTGCCCCGGCAGCTGCGCCGACGGGTCGGCGTCGAGCCACGGGACCAGCACGAACGCGCGCTGGTGCGCGCGCGGTGCGGCAGGGTGAGTTCAGGATCGCCGGACCGGACGGGCCGATCGCCGTCCCAGACCGCGATCACGTCGACGTCCAGGGTGCGCGGGCCCCAGCGGACATCGCGGACGCGCTGCGCCGCCGCCTCCTGCTCGCGGCAGAACGTGAGCCACCCGGCCGCGTCCCGGCCGGGGTCGTCGGCCAGCACCGTCGCGTTGACGAAGTCGTCCTGTTCCACCCCGCCCCAGGGCGGCGTCCGGAACAACGCCGAGGAGCGCACCAGGGCCGGGCCGAGGGCGTCGACCGCGGTGCGGAGTGTTCCCGCCGCGTCCCCCAGGTTCGCGCCGAACGACAGTACGGCCCTGGTCACGGCGTGCTCCGCGCGCCGGACCTCGAGCGCCGGGCGATCACCGCGACGTCCGCGAAGGTCAACGGAATCGGCGCCGCCGGCTTGTGCACGGTGACCTCGACGGCGTACACCTTCTCGTCAGCGGCGATGTCGTCGGCGATCTCCGCGGCCACCGTCTCGATGAGGTTGCGCGGCTCGCCCGCGATGATGTCGTGCGCCCGCTGGGCGAGCGCGCCGTAATCGACGGTGTCGTTCAAGTCGTCGGAGGCCGCCGCGGGCCGCGAGTCGACCCACAGCACCAGGTCGACGACGAACTCCTGGCCGTCGCGGCGTTCGTGTTCGAAGACGCCGTGGTGGCCGCGCACCCGCAGGCCCTTCAGTTCGATCCGGTCCGCCATGTCAGGCTCCGTCCTGGGTCGCAGTCGTGGTCGGGGCGGCGCCGCGCTGCCAGGCGGCGGTCACGGCGATCGCGTCCGCGGTCGACCGCACGTCGTGCACCCGGACGCCCCACACTCCGGCCTGCGCGGCGAGCGCCGACACCGCCGCCGTGGCGACCTCGCGGCCGGCGGGCTCGCGGCCGCCGAGCAGTTCGCCGAGGAAGCGCTTGCGCGAGGCGCCCACCAGCACCCGGAATCCGGTGTCCTGCAACACGTCGAGCCGATGCAGCAGCGCCCAGTTGTGGTCCGCGTTCTTGGCGAACCCGAGGCCCGGGTCCAGCACGATGCGCTCGGGCGCGATGCCCGCCGCGATCGCGGCGTCGGCCTGGTGCAGCAGTTCGTCACGCACCTGGAGGACCACGTCGTCGTAGTCGGTGATCTCATGGTGGATATCGGCCCAGGCGGGGCCGGGCGCGCCCTGCGCGGGCCGCCAGTGCATGAGGATCCATGGGGCCGTCGAGTCGGCGACCACCGTCGTCATTCCCGGGTCGGCGCGGCCGCCGGAGACGTCGTTGACGATCGCGGCGCCCGCAGCGAGCGCCGCGGCGGCGACGGACGCACGCATGGTGTCGACCGAGACCGCGATCCCCTCCTCCGCGAGCGCGGAGATCACGGGGACCACGCGGTCGCGCTCGAGTTCCGCGGGCACGCGGTGCGCGCCGGGACGGGTGGACTCGCCGCCCACGTCGACGATCGCCGCCCCGTCGGCGACGAGCTCCCGGGCCCGGGCGACGGCCGCGCCCGGCTCCAGGTATCGCCCGCCGTCGGAGAACGAGTCAGCGGTGACGTTCACGACGCCCATGATGAGCGTGCGCCCCGACGCCCCGGTCACCGGCGCAGGATCAGCTCGAGCGCCTCGGCGCGCGAGGTCGCACTGTCTTTGAACGCGCCCCGCACCGCGGAGGTGGTGGTGCTCGCGCCCGGCTTGCGGATGCCGCGCATCGCCATGCACAGGTGCTCGGCCTCGATCACCACGATCACGCCGCGCGGATCGAGCTTGCGGACCAGTGCGTCGGCGATCTGCGCCGTGAGCCGCTCCTGCACCTGGGGACGCTTGGCGTACAGGTCCACGACCCGCGCCAGCTTGCTCAACCCGGTCACCCGCCCGCTCTCGCCCGGCAGGTAGCCGACGTGCGCGACGCCGTGGAACGAGACCAGGTGGTGCTCGCAGGTGGAGTACATCGGGATGTCCTTGACCAGCACCAGCTCGTCGTGGTCCTCCCCGAACGTGGTGTCCAGCACCTCGTCCGGGTCGACATGCAGCCCGCCGAAGACCTCCGCGAACGCCCGCGCGACGCGCTCGGGCGTCTTCTGCAGGCCCTCGCGCTCGGTGTCCTCGCCGACGGCGGCGAGCAACTCACGCACGGCCGCGACCGCGCGCTCGTGATCGAACGGGGCGATCGCGGCCCCGTCTCCGTGCGCCATCAGCTCTCACTCGACGGTGCCGAGCCGGACTGCTCCCCGCTCTGCTGGCCGGGCGTCTGGGGCGCCTGGCCCTGCTGAGGCTGCGGGGGCTGGCCGTGCTGCTGCGGCTGGCCCTGCTGCGACTGGCCCTGTTGCGGCTGGCCCTGCGGAGGCCATCCGGGCGCGGACCAGCCGGCCGGGGCACCGTAGTCCGGACGGCTCCCCGCCGGCGCCTGCTGGCCCGGCTGCCCGTACTGCGGGGGCTGGGTCGGGTACTGCGGGCCCGGGTAGGGCTGCTGCTGGCCGCCCCACTGGTAACCGGGCCGGCCGTAGCCGGGCTGGGGCTGCTCGCCCTGCTGCCCGTAGCCCGACGGTGCGCCGCCCGCCGGGACCGGCCACTGCTGCCCGGCCGGAACGCCCCACTGGCCGTTCTGGCCGTACTCCCCGGACCGACCGTTCTGCGCGGAGGCCAGCGCCGCCTGCTCCTGCTCGGCCCTGCGGCGCTCCGCCTCCTCGTCGACGGGCGGCCAGGGCTCGCCCTTCTCGATCGCGATCTCCTTGGGCGTCTTGATCGGGGGCTTGTTCGACGGGGTCCGGCTGCCGAAATCATCGAACTGCGTGATGCGCGGCCGCTTCTCGACGGATTCGAAGATGCGCTCGAGGTCCTTGCGGACCAGCGTCTCCTTCTCCAGCAGCTCGCCGGCCAGCACGTCGAGCACGTCGCGGTACTCGGTCAGGATGGCCCACGCCTCGGTGTGCGCGGCCTCGATGAGCGAGCGCACCTCCTCGTCGATCTGCGCCGCGACCGCGTCGGAGTACTGCGCGCCGCCGCCCATGCCGCGGCCCAGGAACGGGTCGCCCTCGTCCTGGCCGTACTTGACGGCGCCGAGCCGAGCGCTCATGCCGTACTCGGTAACCATCGCGCGGGCGATCTTGGTCGCCTGGTCGATGTCGCTCGACGCGCCCGTGGTGGGCTCGGCGAACACCAGCTCCTCCGCCGCGCGGCCGCCCATCGCGAAGATCAGCCGGCCGATCATCTCGTTACGGGTGTACATGCCCTTGTCGTTCTCGGGCACCGCCAGCGCGTGGCCGCCGGTGCGGCCGCGGGCGAGGACGGTGACCTTGTAGACAGGGTCCAGGCCCTCCGTCGCCCAGGCGGCGAGCGTGTGGCCGCCCTCGTGGTACGCGGTGACCTTCTTCTCGTGCTCCGAGATGATCCGGTTCTTGCGGCGCGGGCCGCCCACGACCCGGTCCACGGCCTCCTCGAGCGTGGGCGCCGTGATGACGGAGCCGTTCTCGCGCGCGGTGAGCAGCGCGGCCTCGTTGATGACGTTCGCGAGGTCGGCACCGGACATGCCGGGCGTGCGCTTGGCCAGGCCGTCGAGGTCGGCGTCGGGCGCCAGCGGCTTGCCCTGCGCGTGCACGTTGAGGATCGCCTTGCGGCCCGCCATGTCCGGGTTGGACACGGGGATCTGCCGGTCGAAGCGTCCCGGGCGCAGCAGCGCCGGATCGAGGATGTCGGGCCGGTTGGTGGCCGCGATCAGGATGATCCCCTGGCGGTCGCCGAAGCCGTCCATCTCGACGAGCAGCTGGTTGAGGGTCTGCTCGCGCTCATCGTGGCCGCCGCCGAGGCCGGCGCCGCGCTGGCGGCCGACGGCGTCGATCTCGTCGACGAAGATGATGCAGGGGCTGTTCTCCTTCGCCTGCTCGAACAGGTCACGCACGCGGGACGCGCCGACGCCCACGAACATCTCGACGAAATCCGAGCCGGAGATCGTGAAGAAGGGGACGCCCGCCTCACCCGCGACGGCACGGGCGAGCAGCGTCTTACCCGTTCCGGGCGGGCCGAACAGCAGCACGCCCTTGGGGATCTTGGCGCCCAGCGCCTGGTACCGCGCCGGGTTCTGCAGGAAGTCCTTGATCTCGTAGAGCTCCTCGACCGCCTCATCCGCGCCTGCGACGTCCGCGAACGTGGTCTTCGGCATGTCCTTGGTGAGCTGTTTGGCCTTGCTCTTGCCGAAGCCCATGACGCCGCCGCGACCGCCGCCCTGCATGCGGTTCATCAGGAAGAAGAACAGGCCCACGAGCAGCAGGATCGGCAGCAGCGTGAACAGCAGCATCGAGATGATCGGCGAGTCCGAGGTCACGTTGGTCGTGTAGTTCTCGAGCGGCTTGCCGTCCGGCGTCTTCGCGTCCTGGATCTCGCCGAGGATGTCGCGCGAGGTGCCCGCGGGGTACTTCGCGAACACCTTCTTGTCCTCGGTGCCGGCGATCGGCTTCTCGAGCGTCACCCGCAGGGTCTGTTCGCGGTCGTCGATCTGGACGTCGGTGACGTTGCCCGTCTGGAGCTGCGTGATCACCGCGCCCGTGGAGACCGGCTTGTAGTCCTTGTTGCTGCCGCCGACCATCGTGAAGGCCCAGACCAGCAGCACGAAGCCGGCGATGATCGCCAGTGTGCGGATCAGTGATTTCCGTTTCATATCGCTTCGCCTCGCGGCTCGTCAGCCCTTCTCTGCGGCGCGCGCGGCGGGCCGCGCGGGGTCGACTTCCCAGGTTACCGTGCAGCGCGCGGGCACCGCCCGCGGCGTCGCTGCGCCCAGAGCGAACACGGGCGAGCCGAGGGGCGTACCTCACTCCACCAGCCGTACAGAACATGAATAGCCGCAGGCAGAACCCCGCCTCACTCGTCTAACCTGGCCTTATTCATCATCTGTAAGCTCGGCGGAAACACGGCCACTTCTCGCGCCCACCCGTTCGGCCTGATCGTGGCGCGAGGTGGTGGTACCCCAATCCACCAGCCATACAGAATGTGAATAACCGCTGACCGAACCCAGATACACGCTCTCGACCAGGACTTATTCACATTCTGAATAGCTCCGCAGAAATACACGTACCCCTCGCGGCCCCGCCCCTTCGTGCCCACCGCGCTGACCTGCACAGTCATTGCGAGCGCAACGAAACCGCTGCGTGGAGCGGACGCTCGACATACAGTCCGCGCATGTCCGAGATCGACCGCTTCCGGCTGGTGCTCATCGTGGCGCGGGCGCACAGCATCAGTGCGGCGGCATCGATCACGGGGCTGTCGCAGCCCACCATCACGCGGGCGGTCAAGGCGACGGAGCAGTTGGTGGGGTACCCGCTGTTCCGGCGCACCTCGGACGGCTGCGTCCCCACCGGCGACGCACCGGCGGCCTTCGCGCTGATGGAGTCGATCCTCGCCGACTACGACGCGCTCGCCGACCTCGACGCCGCGCACCTGACGCCCCTGCGTTTCGCATTCCGTGAAGGCGCGCTGCCCACCGCGCTCGACAGCACCGTCGCCCGATGGAACCGGGAGAAGCTCGCCCCGGCGAAGCTCGTCATGTGCGACGACCCGATCGCGATGCTCCAGGCCGGCAACGTCGAGTTCGCCGTCGCCGCGTACGACGGACCTTTCCCGGACGGACTCGACCACCGGCCGATCCGGATCATCCGCGACGATCGCATCGACCTCGTGCACGTCGCGCCACCGACGCCCGCCGTCGCCGAGTTCCTCCGCTCCTACTACTGAGTGCCCGCGCCTGAAGATCCCGCGCGCGGTGGCTTCGCGGCTACACCTCGATCTTCGCGGCCAGCGCGAGCAGGTCGGCCTCGCCACCGGGCCGGGCGATCAGCTGCACGCCCTCGCCGAGGAAGGGCACCGTCATCGCCGGCCAGCCGACGAGGTTCCACAGGCTCGGGTACGGCGCGTACGCGAGGCTCGGGACGGCGCTCGCCGCCCACGGGAGGGCGGCGTACCGTCGGGCCCGCGCAGGGCGACGGGCGAGCGCGGGGTGACCAGCACGTCGATCCCCTCGTGGGCGAAGAACCGGGCGAGCCCGGACTCGATGCGCGCGGCGTCGGCCGGCCGCACCAGCCCGCGCCGCGCGACCACCCGCCCCACGGCCGCGTGCCGCCGGGTGCGGGCCTGCAGGAGCGCGGGGTCTGCGCCGCGCGCCACGATGTCGTCGGCGTCGGTGGCCGCGAAGGCGAACCAGCGGGTGAGCAGCGGCAGCGGCGTCGCCGGGTACGGCACCCGCACGTCGCGGACGGCGTGCCCGCCCGCGGCCAGGCGCTCGGCGGCGCTCCGCACCGCCGTCACGATCCCTCGCGAGGTGAACGTCAGAGCCGTCGGCCGGTTGAGCCCGAGGCCCACGCGGAGCCCGGCACCGTCGCCGATCTCCGCGAACTCGGGCCGCCCGGCCAGGACCGACAGCGCCAGTGCCGCGTCCTCGACGGTGCGCGTCAGGGGCCCGTTCTCGGCCATGCCGGACCAGCTGTTGGGCCCCAGCTGCGCTGGAACCACCCCGCGCCCCGGCTTGATCGCGACGATCCCCGTGCACGCCGCAGGACCACGCAGCGAGCCCAGCCCGTCGTTGCCCTGCGCGAGCGCGACGTGGCCCGCGGCGACCACGGCGGCGCTGCCGCCGGAACTCCCGCCGGGGGTGCGCCCCGGGCGGTGCACGTTCTGCACCGGCCCTGACTCGTCATCGGTCATCGCCCACAGGCACAATTCGGGCACGCGCGTCAGGCCGATCACCACCGCGCCCGCTGCCCGCAGCCGCTTCACCACGGGGTGATCGTGCTGCTCCACCGGCAGTCCCGCGCCGCAGGCCTCCGACACCCCGTCGAGCACCCGGTAGCCGGACACGGCGACGTTGTCCTTGATCGCGACGGGCACGCCCGCGAGCGGCAGCGCGTACCGGTCCGGGCGCGCGTCCACGGCGGCGGCCTCGGCGAGCGCCTCCTCGGGGCGGAGCACACGCCAGCCGTTGACCTCGTCGTCACCGACGCGAGCCAGCGCGTCGCGGACTGCGTCGACGGCCGTCAGCCGGCCCGATCGCACCCGTTCGGCGGTGGCCGCGGCGGTGAGCAGCGTCATTCGCTGTAGACCTTGGGCTCCAGGATGCCGATGTACGGCAGGTCCCGGTAGCGCTCGGCGAAGTCGAGGCCGTAGCCGACGACGAACTCGTTGGGGATGTCGAAGCCGACCCACTTGACGTCCACGTCCACGCGCACCGCGTCGGGCTTGCGCAACAGGGTCACGACCTCGAGCGAGCGCGGGTTGCGGGTCGCGAGGTTGCGCAGCAGCCAGCTCAGGGTGAGGCCCGAGTCGATGATGTCCTCGACGATCAGCACATCGCGGCCCGCGATGTCGCGGTCGAGGTCCTTGAGGATCCGCACCACGCCGGAGCTCGACGTCGACGAGCCGTAGCTGGAGACGGCCATGAACTCCAGTTGCGTGGGCACCGGCAGCGCCCGCGCCAGGTCGGTCACGAACATGACCGCGCCCTTGAGCACCGTGATCAGCAGGAGGTCGGAGTCGCCCTCCCGGGAGCTGTAGCGCTCCGCGATCTCGGCGGCGAGCTCGGCCGTCCGCTCCCTGATCTGTTCCTCGGTCAGCACCACCGAGGCGATGTCGTCCGCGTACAAGTCACCGGTCCCGTTCACCACGCTCTCAGAATGCCACCTGTGCGGTGGACCTGCAGCCGCCGCCCCGCCGATCCGCCCGGGACGGCGGCAGGACCCTGGCCGTGCCAGTCGCTGACCAGGGCGTCCACCGCGGCGAGGTGCTTGGCCGTCAGCGCCCTCGCCCCGCGTTCGGCGAGCCAGGATCGCAGCGTCCGAAGCCGCAGGGCCGCAGGGAGTTCCGCGAGTTCCTCCACCGCCAGCTCGGGGCCCGACGGGGCCGGCGCCAGCGCGTCGAGCGCCTCGTTGTCCGTGCGCAGCGAGGCCGCGGTGCGCGCCAGCGACTCCGCGACGCCACCGCCGAGCACCTCTTCGAGCAGGGGCAGCACCTCGGTGCGCAGCCGCACCCGGGTGAACCTGGGGTCGACGTTGTGGGGGTCCTCCCACGGCGCGAGCCCCAGCTCGGCGCACGCGGCGCGGGTCTCGGCCCGCCGCACGCCCAGCAGCGGGCGCCCGTACGGCGCCGCCCACGCCGTCATGCCGGCGAGCGAACGGGCTCCGCTCCCCGCCCCAACCCCAGCAGCACCGTCTCCGCCTGGTCGTCGAGGGTGTGCCCGAGCAGCACCGGCGCCCCGTCCCGCGCGGCGTCGAGCGCGGCGTACCGGGCGGTGCGGGCGGCCGCCTCGGGCCCGCCGGCACCGTCGACGACGACGGGCAGGACCGTGGCCGCCCGCGCACCGAGGTCCCGCGCCGTTGCGGCGGCCCGCGCGGCCACCTCGGACGCGCCGTCCTGCAGCCCGTGGTCGACCACGAGCGCCACGGCGTCGATCCCCTCGGCGAGTACGCCGGTCAGCAGCGCGAGCGAGTCCGCGCCCCCCGACAGGGCGACGGCCACCGTCGGCGCGGGGCCGTGCGCCGCGTGCCACGCCCGCACGGCCTGCCGGACGCGCAGCGCCGCAGGGCCCGGCCGGTTCACGGCCGCACGTCGCCCAGCACGCGGGCCACCCAGCGGCCCGGATCGTCGAGCTCTTCTGGCAACGGCAGCGTCTCGGGGCCGGACCACACGGCGTTGAACCGCTCCATCCCGACCTGCGCGACCACCGCGTCCACGAACTTCTTGCCACGCACGTACTGCGCGATCTTCGCGTCCATGCCCAGCAGGACGCGAAGCAACCTCTGGATCGGGTTCGACGGTGCCGCCCGCCTCCGGTCGAAGGCGGCCCGGATGCTCCCGACCGTGGGGATCACCGCCGGACCGACCGCGTCCATCACATGGTCGGCGTGGCCCTCCAGCAGCGTGCCGAGCATGAGTAGCCGCTCGATCGCGGCGAACTGCTCCGGCGGCGCGGCGATCTGAAGCACGCCGATGATCCCGCTGTGCCGCCCGTCGCCGGACAGCCCGCGGGTGACCCGCTCCAGCAGATCGCCCACCGAGCCCGCGCCGCCGGTGTTCGTGAGCGCGGAGACGTTCTCGCGCATGTACTCCCGCAGCCACGGATTGGCGCCGAACTGCACGCGGTGCGTCACCTCGTGCAGGCACACCCACATGCGGAAGTCGTCCGGTCGCAGCTTCAGCGCCCGCTCGACCGTCAGCACGTTGGGCACCACGAGCAGCAGCTCGCCGCCCTCGACGCCGAACGGGTCGTACTGTCCCAGTACCGATCCCGCGACCAGGCCGAGCATCGACCCCGCCTGCAGGCCGGCCAGTCGCGCCCCCAGGCCGGGACGCCCGGCGTCGTCGGCCTCGACGAGCGCCTCCATCGAGCGCGCCGCGGCCGACACCCACTCCCGGCGGTCCACGGCGCGGGCGGGCGGCACGGCGCCGGGCGTGTGCAACCCCGTGACGCCGCGGACGTGCTCCTCCGCGGCGGCGGCGAACTGCAGCAGCTGTTCCGACGCGCGGTCCCGGGTGTAGGCGGTGGTCGCCGGCCCGCTGCCCAGGACCCCGACGACGCGCCTGCCGGCACCGGCGGCGAGCGCCCAGTCCACCTGTGCGCGTGTGCTCTTCGGGTCGGCCATAGTCAGCGGCACCCGCAGCCGCGGAGCGCGGCGGTCACGGCGTCCATGGCGGGGCGCGCCACGTCGACCGGGGTGCCGGAGGACATGAGCGTGAAGGTGAGGACGGCACCGTCGCGCCCGGTGACGTAACCGGCCAGCGTGGAGACACCCGACAGGCTACCGGTCTTCGCGCGCACGTAGCCCGCGCCGAGCCGGTTAGCGGTCACGTAGCGGTCGGCGAGGGTGCCGGTCGCGGCCGCGACCGGAAGCAGGTCGAGGAGGGGACGCAGCTGTGGTTTCGCGCTCCCGGCCGCGGCCGTGACGATGCCGTCGAGCACCGCCGCGGGGATGCGGTTGAGGTTCGACAGGCCGCTGGAGTCGGACAGTTCCACGCCGGTGAGGTCGAACCCGGCGTCGCGCAGGGCGGCCTCGACGGCGCGGACGGCACCGTCGAACGAGGCGGGCCGGCCGGTGGCGATGGCCACCTCGCGGCCGATGGTCTCGGCGAGCACGTTGTCGGAGTGGACGAGCGCGTCGTGCAGGCGGGTGCTGAGCGGAGCGCTCCGGACCGCCGCGAGCTGCGCGGCGCCCTGCGGCGCCGTCCCCGCGGCGACCGCGGTGGCGGGCACGCCGAGCGCTGCGGCGAGGTCCTGGCCCGCGGCGAGCGCCGGGTCGGGGACGCGGGGCGAGTAGTCCTCGGCCGGGCGGACGCGACCGGAGTCGACGATCAACGACTGGATCGGCGTGATGTCGCCGCCGGCGATGTCGGCCCGCTCCCAGCCGCGGGCGAAGTCGGTCCCGGTGAACAGCGAGACGTCCACCAGGATCCGGTCGACCGGAGTCCCGGCGCGCTTGAGCTGCGCCGCGAGGTCGGCGATCGCCGGCGCGTCGGTGAAGATCGAGGACGTCCCCGAGCGGAGGGTGGGATCGCCCGCGCCCACGAGGACCACCTCGCCGGGCCGCGAGCCCGCGACGACGGTGGTGCTCAGCCGCTTATCGGCGGGCAGCGTGAGCAGCGCGGCCGCGGCGGTGAGCACCTTCGTGGTCGAGGCCGGGGTGCGCGGGCGCTGCGCGTCGCGCTGCCAGAGCACGGTGCCGGTACCCGCGTCGGCGATGACGCCGGTGAGGTCACCGAGGTCGGGATTGCGCAGTGCCGCGGCGATCTGGGCGTTCACGCCCGCCGAGCTGGGGGCGACGGTGCCGCTCACCGCGGCGATCGCGGGGCTGTACGCGGGCTCCGCCGGGCGCGGCGGCACGGTGGCCGCGAGGTCCTGGCGATCGCGGTACACGCCGTAACCGAGCGTGGCCGCCACGGCGCCCACGACGACCACCGCCAGCACGATCACGGTGATCGCGAGGCGCGTCAGGGTTCGTCGGATCCGTGAGCGTGGCACCGTACCACCCTAACCGCAGTGCGACACGGGTATCCTCAGCGTGCATGGTTGACGTGAGCGAAGGGAAACAATGAGCGTCGAATTCGAGGTCACCGTCGAGATCGCCAAGGGCTCGCGGAACAAGTACGAGGTGGACCACAAGACGGGCCGTCTCAAGCTGGACCGCTACCTGTACACGTCGTTCGGGTACCCCACCGACTACGGCTACATCGAGGACACCCTGGGCGAGGACGGCGATCCGCTCGACGCGCTGGTCCTGCTCCAGGAATCGGTGATCCCAGGCGCGCTCGTGGACTGCCGCGCCATCGGCATGTTCAAGATGGAGGACGAGAAGGGCGGCGACGACAAGGTGCTCGTTGTGCCCGCGGGCGACCCGCGCTGGGACTCGGTCCAGGACATCGCCGACATCGACAAGTTCGAGCTCGACGCCATCGAGCACTTCTTCGTGCACTACAAGGACCTCGAGCCCGGCAAGTTCGTCAAGGGCTCGTCGTGGGTGGGCAAGAAGGAGGCCGAGGAGGAGATCGCCCGGTCGATCGCCCGCGCCGAGACCGCCGGTTCCGAGGCGCACTAGCGGTCCACCCGCACCAGGAGCGCGCACAAGAGCGGCGGCGAGGGTCTCCTCGCCGCCGCTCTTCGCCGTTCGGTACGGGTTACAGCTTGGCCGCGACCCGGCGGATCAGGTCCTCGAAGACCGCCCGGTCGACCTTCCCGTCGGCGCCGGGGTTCGCGTTCACCATGGCGGTGACGCCGCCCTTGGCGAAGTACGCCGACGTCGCGACCGCCGTCCGGTCGCCGGTCTTACGGCTGATCTCGAACACGAATCCCGTGGCCCCGTCGGTCCCGGACGGCAGGTCCGCGCGGACGGTGGTCTGCTGGAGCGAGCCGCCGAAGGTGACGGTGGCGCACTCCCCGTTCCGGCGGCCTCGAACACCGCCGGCTTCACATCGCCGGGGAGCAGCGTGACGCCGTACAGCACCGTCTGCCCCTTTGCGACCGTCTGCTGCACGCCGGACTTGACCGTCTCGGCCACCTCCTGTTGCGCCGCGACGTTCTTGTCCTTGCACGCCGCGGGTTCGATCGCGCTGTCCTGCACCTGCTGCACCGACTGCAGCGCGGTCATCAGGGCGTTCTCCGACTCGACGGTGCTCACCGTCAGTCCCGCGGGCAGGTCCTGCTGGGTCAGCCCCTTCGCCTCGTCCACGGGTGCCGGCGGGGTGCTCGACGATGCCGCCTCCTCGCCTCCCCCGCCGCAGGCGGCGAGCACGAGACCGGCTGCCGCGGGAACCGCGGCGATCGCGGCACGGCGGCGGAGGGAACGAGTCTGAACAGTGCGGCGCAACGGCTTCTCCTGCCGATCGGTGGGCGAAATCGCTTAGACCTTACCGAATCCCCGCAGAAACGACATCGCGAAGCGGTCGTAACCGCCGTCCCCGATGGCCTCGCGCGCAGCCGACGCGAGCGACGTGAAGAAGTGCTCGTTATGCAGGGCGCACAGCGTGACCGCGAGCCCCTCGTTCGCCACGAACAGGTGATGGACGTACGCCCTGGTGAACTCGTCCGCCCGGTTGACGGTGCCGCGCCGCTCGGCCCCGGGGTCGAGGGGGCGGAAGTCCGCGCGGAGCGCCGGGTCGGTCAGGTCCAGCATCCCCGCCGCGGTGAACACCGTGCCCTCCGCCGCCAGGCGTACGGCACCGGCGCCGTCGACGAGGTCGACGCCCGCGGCCACCGCGGCCAGCAGGTCGGCCGGTGTGTCCACCTGCGCCACGTACCGCGGCCGGTCGCCGTCCAGGGCCTCGACGCCGGCCCGCAGGGCCTCCCCGTCGCGGGAGGGAACGACGCCCTCGAGCCGGTACCCGCCGAGGCCGAGGCCGCCCTCACGGCGGTCGCCCTCGGCGAGGCGGCACAGCCCACGGGCGGCGGACCGTCGGGCCTCGGGATCCGCGCCGCCCGTGACCACGCCCCACAGGGACACGGCGTCGTGCCGGTCGGCGGTCTGCCACGCGTGCTCCGCCAGGGCGCGCCGCGCCCAGCGCTCGGTGCGGGCCGGGTCGGCCGGATCGGCTGGGGCGAAAGCGATGTCGGCGCCCAGACGGTGCGCCACGCGCACCACCTCCTCGGGCTCCCAGTGGTGCGGAGACCCGTCGAGCCGGCCGCGGAAGGCGATGCCCTCGTCGGTGATCCGGGTCTTGCGCTGCGCCGCGATCGCGGCGATCCCGGTGTCGCCCACGACGGGCGCGGGCCAGGCCATCGCGGCGCCCAGCCCGCCCGCGCCCTCGATCACGGCGGGTCCGGGCTGCAGGTACATCTCGTGCAGGTCGACGGTGAGCGCCTGCGCACCCAGGCGGGTCAGCTCGGCCGGCGTGAGCCCGGCGACGGCACCGCGGCTCGCCACCGGAACGTAGGCGGGCGTGGCGATCTCGCCGCGCGGGGTGGTGAGTCGGCCCGCTCGCGCGGCGGAGGAGCCCTGGCGCTCGACGGTGAAGCCCGTGGGGTCGACGGTGCCCGACGCCCGCAGCCGCGTGTGCCCCGCGATCGCGCGGTACCCCGTGCGCAGTTCGGCGAGTTCGGCCGCGAGCGCAGCGTTCTCAGCGCGCAGCTCGTCGATCTCGGCGCGGGACGTCGGAGGGATCGCACCTGCGGTGGGCACGGTCTCGGGTGCGCTCGCGGGCTCGGTTTCGGGCTCGGTCATGTCACCAGTCTGCTCGATGCGGTCAGTGTCAGGGTTCTCGCATCAATGACAACGCCTGCTCGAACTGGTCGAGCGCGCGGTTGCCCAGGGCGACGAACTGGTCGATCTCCTCGTCGGTCCACTCGGCCAGCAATGGGCGCAGCCGCTCGTTGCGCTGCGCGCGGATGTGCGCCACCTTCTCGCGCCCCGCCTCGGTGGCGGCGACGAGCGCGGCGCGCCGGTCGGACGGATCCGGGGTGCGGTCGGCGTAGCCCAGGTTCGTCAGGGTGCTGACGTAGCGGCTCGCGGTGGAGGGGTCGGTGTGGATCCGCTCCGCGAGCACGGACGAGCGCATCGGGCCGTCCTTCTCCAGGGCGAACAGGGCCGCATAGGCGGCGAGCTCCACGCCGTCCGGCGCCACGACGTTGCGGGTGATCGCGGCGTGCCGCTCCTTGAGGCGGGTGAGTTCCACGATCACGCCGACGATGCCCTCGACTCGCTTCGCCCGTTCCTCATCCATCGCCACGCCTCCGCTGACACACCCCGGCGGCGCCGGGAACCTCGAACTACGTGCAGTATACAACTATCTGGGGGCGAAGCGATTCGGGCGCACCGCCCGATCAGGCATTCGTGCGCACGATCCGGGCTCCGGTCAGCGCCACCAGCGCATCGAAATCGGTGCGAAAGATCGTGTCGTGGGTGCCCGCCGCGGCGTACAGGTCCGGGTAGTCGCGCAGCGACTCGTCGATCACGGTGACCACCGGTGCCGGGTGGCCCACCGGCGAGACGCCGCCGATCACCTGCCCGGTCGCCGCGAGCACGTCCTCAGGCTGCGCGCGCGAGATCCGCTCGCGCCCGATCCGTTCCGCGAGGCCGGCGGTGTCCACGCGGTGCCGCCCGCTGGAGAGCACGAGGAGCGGCGCACCGTCGGCCAGGAAGACGAGGCTGTTCGCGATCGCGCCCACCTCGCAGCCCAGTGCCGCGGCCGCCTCGGCGGCCGTGCGGGCACCGTCGGGCACGTGCCGCACGGTGTCGGGATGACCGGCCGCGGCGAGGGCGGCGCGGACGGCTTCGGTGCGGGGCGAGTACGGCGCGGTCACGCCCCAGTATGACGGTGCCTACGCGGCGAGCAGGGTGGTGATCAGGTCCTTGGTGCGCGCGCCGCCCACGGGCCGCAGGACCACCGCGTCGGCGACCTCGGCGGCGTAGACGTCCTCGATCAGGGACTTCAGCCCTGACGGGGTGCCGATGTAGATGATGCCCTGCGGCGCGGCGCCGTTCGGGGCGTAGCTGGCGCGGGCGTCCGCGGCCCGCTCGTCGATCACGACGTCGACCTCGAGCGCGACCGCGCCCGGCTCCCGCCCGGCGCGCTCGGCCTCGGCACGCAGGTAGCCGCGCTCCCGCTGCGCGAGGCGCAGGTCGGCGGCGCGAACCCGGGTCAGGTGCACGGACTCGGGCTCACCGTCGACGGTGACCACCAGTGCGGGGCGGGAGACGGTCATGGGATCCTCCGGATTCACTTCGCTCGTGCGGACAGGTCTTCGAGGGCGCGCGCCAGGCGGCGCACGTCGTTCTCGCTCGTGCCGAGGCCGATGCTCGCGCGGACGGCGCCGTCGTAGCACCCCAATCGGTGAACGACGGGGTGGGCGCAGAACTTCCCGTCGCGCACGCCGATCCCGTGCTCGGACGAGAGGAACTCGGCGACCTCGCGGGGCGTGCGGCCGTCGACGGTGAACGCGACGATGCCCACCCGCTCGGTGGAGTCGGCCCAGATCTTCAGCGTGCGGACCTCGTCGACACCCTCGAGCGAGCGCAGCAGCAGGTCGGTGAGGAACCGCTCGTGGCGGGCGATGGCGTCCTCGCCGAGGCGCTCGATGGCCTCGCACGCGGCGGCGATCGCGACGGCGCCCAGGACGTTCGGCGAGCCGGCCTCGTGCCGCGCGGGCCCGGTGTGCCAGGCCACCTCGACGGACTTCGAGACGGGCGTGCCGATCACCTCGTAACTGGCGCCGCCGCCGCAGCGGACGGGCTCGGCCTCGTCGAACCAGTCGGCGCGGCCCACGAGCACGCCTGAGCCGAAGGGCGCGTACAGCTTGTGTCCGGAGAAGGCGAGGTAGTCGACGCCGCTCTCGCGCAGGGAGATCCGACGGTGCGGCACCAGCTGGGCACCGTCGACCGCGATCCGGGCACCGTGCCGGTGCGCGAGCGCGGCGAGCCGGCGGATGGGCAGCACCTCACCCGTGACGTTGGAGGCGCCGGTCACGCTGACCAGGGCGGCGGGACGCGCGCTCAGCTCCTTCTCGAGCACCTCGAGCGTGCCCTCGATCGACAGCGGCGCGGAGATCACGCGGGCGCCGATCCGCTTCCACGGCAGCAGGTTCGCGTGGTGCTCGCAATCGAGGACCACGACCTCGCCGGGCACGCAGCCCGCCAGCAGATTGATCGAGTCGGTGGTGTTGCCGGTGAAGATGACGTGGTCGTCGGCGCGGGCGCCCACGAACTCGGCGACGACCTCGCGGGCGCGCTCGTAGCGGGAGGTGGAGCGCTGCGAGAGGTGGCCGGCGCCGCGGTGCACGCTCGCGTACTCGGCGAGCGCCTCCTGCACGGCGTGCTGCACCTCGACGAGAGCGGGCGCGCTGGCGGCGTAGTCGAAGTTGGCGTAGCGGACCGTCGCGCCGTCGCTGAGCGGGGCGTACTCGTCGGCACCGGTGACCGCGGCGAGGGGGCCCAGCGAGAGCGGCGTGCTGCGGACGGCGGTGACGGGCGACGTGACGGTCGGGGTGAGGCAGACGGCGGTGCGCTCGGCGATGGTGATGCTCATGAGAGATGTCCTTCAACGGTTGAGGACGCACGACACCGCCCGAGCAGTGCCGCGAATCCGCGCTTGCCGCACCCTTCCGATGCGGCCAGGTCGTCACCCGGAGCACCCCACCGCGGAGGAGGGTTGCCGACCAGCGAGCCGGGGCTTGTCACTGGCACTCATGACCTGATCCGAGAATGCCCTGTCGCGCGACCCGGCGTCAAGGTTCGAATCACGACGACGCCAAACCTGCTCGGAGTAGATTCGCGGGCATGACCGAGTGGACGTACCTGATGGACATGGACGGAGTGCTCGTCCACGAGGAGCACCTCATCCCCGGCGCCGACGCCTTCATCGCGGAGCTGACGGCCGCGGGGACGCCGTTCATGGTGTTGACCAACAACTCGACGCGCACGCCGCGCGACCTGCGCGCCCGCCTGGTCGCCACCGGCCTCGACATCCCCGAGGCGCGGATCTGGACATCGGCGCTCGCTACCGCGAAGTTCCTGCAGGACCAGCGGCCGAACGGGACGGCGTACGTCGTGGGCGAGTCCGGGCTGACCACGGCCCTGCACGACGTGGGCTACGTGCTCACCGACAACGATCCCGATTACGTGGTGCTGGGCGAGACCCGCACGTACTCGTTCGAGGCCATCACCACCGCCATCCGGCTGATCGAGCGCGGCTCGCGGTTCATCGCCACGAACCCGGATCCGACGGGGCCGTCGCGCGACGGCCTGCTGCCGGCGACCGGCGCGGTGGCCGCCCTCATCCGCGAGGCCACGGGCCTCTCGCCGTACTACGTGGGCAAGCCGAACTCCCTCATGATGCGATCCGCCCTGCGCGCCCTCGGGGCGCACTCCGCGGACACCCTGATGATCGGTGACCGGATGGATACCGACATCGTCTGCGGCCTGGAGGCCGGCCTCCGCACCATCCTGGTGCTCACCGGCATCTCCACCCGCGAGTCCGTGACCGCCTATCCCTACCGGCCCACCCGCACGATCGACTCCGTCGCGGACCTCGTCGGTCACACGGAGGACCCGTTCCCCGGCTGAGGAATCCGCGGCCGAGGTATCCGTGCGACGAGCACGGCTCCGACGCCGATGAGCGCGACCAGGCCCGCCATGATCACGAACGCGACACCGTAGGCGGTCGCGGGCTCGGCCATACCCGCGGTCGCGGCGACGAGCACGGCCAATCCGATTCCACCACCGATCTGCTTGGCACAGTTCATGATTCCCGAGGCCGTGCCGGCCATCGAATCGGGGACGCCGGCGACGGTCATCGTGGTCAACGGCAGATTCATGACCCCGGCCCCCACCGCGATGAGGACGGCGGGGAGGAGGACCGCTGCGACATAGGACGATTCGGGTACCAGGAGACTCTGCCAGGCGAAGCCCGCGGCGAGGAGGAGTGAGCCGGTGGCCACGAGCACTGTTGCGCCGAATCGCCGGAGGAGGAGCGGCGTCCACCGCAGGCCCACGATCAGCTGGATGACGGTGTGCGGCAGGAACGCGAGGCCGGCGATCACGGGCGGATACCCCAGCAACACCTGCAGCTGGAGTGACAGGAAGAACCACATGGGCACCAGCGCCGCTCCGGCGAGCAGGATCCCGACGTTGCCCCAGCGCACCACCCGCCCCTTCAGCACACCGGCCGGGACCATCGGCAGCGGACTGCGGCGGTCACGACGGACGAAGGCGGCGAACAGGATCACCGCCGTCACGAGCGCCGCACCGCCGGCCGTCCAGCGCCGCTCGCCCGTCGCGCCGAGCCCGAACGCGGCGATCATGAGCGCCGTCGTCACCAGGGCCGCGGCGCCCACATCCAGGCGACCGCGCCGTGCGCGCGACCGCGCCGATCCGGCGGGCAACGAGGCGCGCCGCACCAGGGTCGAGGCGATCACGCCGAGCGGAACGTTCACCAGGAGCACCGACCGCCAGCCGAACACCTCCGTGAGCACGCCGCCGCACAGGTTGCCGGCCGTGCCGCCCGCGATGCTCATCGCGGTCCACCAGGCCAGCGCCCGCGTGCGCGCCTCCTCCTCGAAGGTGGTGGTGACCATTGCCAGCGCGGCGGGCGCGACGAACGCCGCGGCCAGCCCCTGGAGCGCACGCCCCGCGAGAAGGACCCCGGGCCGGGGGCCGCCCCGGCGACGACGCTCGCCGCGGTGAACAAAGCCATGCCACCGCCGAACGTCGTTCGCACACCGACCAGGTCCGCGAACCTGCCCCCGATCAGGAGGAAGCCGGCGAACGGCAGGGCGTAGGCCGTCACCACCCACTGCTGCCCGACGGTGCCGAGCCCCAGGTCGGCCCGGACGGCGGGCAGCGCGATGTTCACGACCGAGACGTCGAGCGTGATCATCAGCTGCGCGAGACAGGCCGCGGCGAGCACGCGTCCAGACATGACCCACCTTTCTACGTCACCTGTATCAAAACGATGTGATACGACTGTATCAACAAGGAGGTGGCGTTGCCGAGGTCCGTGGATCACGACGAACGACGAGCTCAGATCGCCGACGCGCTGGCCCGCGTCGCTGCGCGCGACGGCCTGCACGCGGTGTCGATGCGCTCGGTCGCGGCCGAGGCTGGAGTCTCGCTACGGCTCGTGCAGTACTACTTCACTAGCAAGCAACAGCTCCTCGTGGGCGCGCTCCGGCGGCTCGAGGAGCAATCGAACGAGCGGTGGCGCGAACGACTGTCCGCACTCGATGCACCGACGCCACGCGACGTGCTGGACGCATTCCTGCTCGAGGCGATTCCGACCGACGGGCCGAGCTACGCCTTCTACCGAGTTTCGTCAGCATTCGCGGCGCTGGCCATGACGAATCCAGCCCTCGCGGCCGAACCCCTGGCGGGTGGCGTCGGCCGACTGCGATCGAGCATCCACGAAGCCTTCCTCGAGGCCGACCGCCTCGGCCAGGTTGCACCTGGAGTGGATCTCGGCGTGGAGACCGACAGCCTCATCGCACTGTGCAACGGCCTGAGCACGGCGGTGGTGATCGGGCACCACACGCCCGAGCGCGCCGTCGAGGTCGCCCGCTACCACCTCGACCGCTCATTCTCGAGCGGACAGCTGTAGACGGAAACCGCGATGAACCCCTGGGAGAACATCACGGTTTCCGCCTACACGTGGGCGACTACTGCCCCTTGACGTTCACGATCTGCCGCAGCACGGCGCGGACCCTGACCAACTGCTCCGCGTCAGCGATGACGCGGTCGATGGGCTTGTAGGCCTGCGGGATCTCGTCGATGAAGTCGGCACTGTCGCGGAACTCGATGCCCGCCATGGCCTCCCGCAACTGCTCGTGCGTGAACGTCTTGCGCGCCGCGGACCGGGAGTACTCCTGCCCGCGCCGTGCGGCGAGCTGTTGAGCGACGGGGCGTAGCCCTTGCCCTCGACGATGTAGGACGCGGTGCCCATGGAGCCCGGGATGAGGCCGAGCTTGCCCTCGGTCGCCTCGATCGCGCCCTTCCTGGACACCCACACCTCCTTGCCGAAGTGCTTCTCACGCTTGGTGAAGTTGTGGTGGCAGTTGATCCGCTCCGCCTCGACGACACGTGTCCCCACCCACTCGCCGAGCTGGCGGATCACCCGGTCCATCATCTCCTCACGGTTGAGCAGCGCGAAGTGCTGCGCCCACGTCAGCTCGGCGATGTACCGGCGGAACTCGGGCGTCCTCTCCACGAGGTACGCGAGGTCCGGATCCGGCAGCTCGATCCACCACTGCTTGCAGAGGCGGGTAGCGACGGCGATGTGGTGCTGGGCGATCTTGTTGCCGACCCCACGGGAGCCGGAGTGCAAGAATGCCCAAACCCGCTGGTCGCTATCAATGCTTAGCTCTGCAAAGTGATTTCCTCCGCCTAGCGTGCCCAGCTGGAGCCTCCAGTTCCCCGCGTACTGGGCCGGGTCGAAATCGGCCCGCTCGGCGAGCGCCGTCAGCTCCGCGATCCTCGGCTCCGCCGTGGCCGCGACCTTCTTGTTGTAGCGGCCCGGCGAGAGCGGGATCGCCCGCTCGATGGCCTCGCGGACCGTCGCGCGGTCGTCGGGCAGGTCGGCCAGCGTGAACTGGGTGCGGACCGCGATCATCCCGCAGCCGATGTCGACGCCGACGGCCGCGGGGATCACGGCGCCGAGGCTCGGGATGACCGAACCGACGGTGGCCCCCTTGCCCAGGTGGGCGTCGGGCATCAACGCGATGTGCGGGTAGATGAACGGCAGCTTCGCCGTGGTGATCGCCTGCTCGCGGGTCTTCTCGTCCAAGATGGACGCCCACGAGACCAAGGACTTACTGATCTTCTCCATGTCTTTCTCGTCTCGATGTGGTGGTCACCGGTCCGAGAAGCCATGCGTGTGACGCATGGGCACCGGGCCGGCGGTGAAGCGACGGCCCGGGTTGCCGCAGGTTATGCGGGCACGCCGAACCGACGGCAGTAGCACTGCCGCAGCGATTCGGGAAACTTGCGCATATCCATGCACGGCAGCGTATTCGGACGCAACACTTCGGTCCATCGGATTTCCAGCGGCGTCCTTGGGAGACTGGTTTCATGCCGTTGCTCGAAGTGATCGCTCTGGATGCCCGGGACGCGGTCGCCGCGCAGGCGGGTGGGGCCGACCGGGTGGAGCTCGTGGCCGACATGGCGGCCGACGGGCTGAGCCCCTCCCCCGCCATCGTCGCCGAGGTCCGCGCCGCCGTGGACATCCCGGCGCGCGTGATGCTCCGGCTCGCCGACGGTTTCGCGCCCGGGAACCTGGGCGCGCTGGTACGGCGCACGGTCGAGTTGAAAGGCGCCGGGGCGCAGGAGTTCGTGCTCGGCTTCCTCACGTCCGCCGGGACCGTCGACCTGCTGGCGGTCACGCGCATCGTCGAGGAGATCGAGGGCGCGCCGTGGACGTTCCACCGCGCGATCGATCACGCGGCGGACCGGAAGGCGTTGCGCGAGGCTGTCGCCGGCCTCCCGAGCCTGGACACCTTCCTCACTGCGGGCGCGGCGACCGGTGTGGACGACGGCATCGACACCCTTACCGCGGAAAGAGATGCGCCGCAGCGGCTCCTGGTGGGCGGAGGGCTCCGCTTCGATCACCTGCCGCGGCTCACGGCAGCGGGGATCGACGCGTTCCACGCCGGCAGCGGGGTGCGCCACGGCGGCTGGGACACGCCGGTGGACGTCGACGCCGTCCGCCATTGGCGCGCGGCGATCGACGATCTGAGCGCGTGAGTGTGGTCGAAATCCCACGGATAGTGCAGGAAAACGACCGCATTCGCGGCAGCCGGCTCAGCCCAGGGCATGATCCAGATCGGCGATGAGGTCGTCGACGTTCTCCAGCCCCACGGACAGTCGCAGCATCGAATCGGTGAGCCCGATCTTCGCGCGACCCTCCGGCCCCGTCGCCCGATGCGTCGTGGTGGCCGGGTGCGTGATGAGCGACTTGGCGTCGCCGAAGTTGTTGGAGATGTCGATGACCTGCAGCCGGTTGAGGAACTCGAAGGCGCGCGCCTTGCCGGCGGCGGACTCCGAGTCCGCCAGCTCCAGCGTGATCACCGTGCCGCCGGCCTTCATCTGCGTCTTCGCAAGCTCGTACTGAGGGTGCGAGGGCAGGAACGGGAACAGCACCTTCGAGACGCGGGGATCGGCGTCGAGGAACTCCGCCACCTTCTGCGCGTTCGCGCTCACCCGCTCGGCCCGCAGGTCCAGGGTCTCGAGCGCCTTGAGCAGCACCCACGCGTTGAACGGCGCCATCGCCGGGCCCGTATGCCGCATCAGCTGCTTCACCGGGCCGTCGATGTACTCCGTCGTGCCCAGGATCGCGCCGCCCATCACGCGCCCCTGACCGTCCATGGTCTTGGTGGACGAGTGCACCACCACGTCGGCGCCCATACCGAACGAATCCTGGTATCCCACAGGGGTGAAGCCCGCGTCCAGGACGACCTTCGCACCGGCGTCGTGCGCCAGTGCGGACACGGCCCGCACATCCACCAGCCCCTGCATCGGGTTCGCGGGCGTCTCGAAGAAGACCGCCTGGGCGGGGACGCTGAGCGCCTCCTCCCACTGCGCGAGGTCCTCGCCGTCGACGAAGACGGTCTCGATACCCCAGCGCGGCAGGATCTCGTTGCACACGACGTAGCACGAGCCGAACAGTGAGCGGGCCGCCACGAGCCGGTCGCCGGCCTTGAGCAGCGCGCCGAGCGCGGTGAAGACCGCTGACATGCCGGAGGCGGTCGCGAAGCACGCCTCGGCGCCCTCCAGGAGGCGGAGGCGCTCCTGGAACATGGCCACCGTCGGGTTGCCGTAACGCGAGTACACGAACCGGTCGATGTCGCCGTTGAAGGCCGCCTCGGCGGCCTCGGCGCTCTCGTAGGTGTAGCCCGAGTTCAGGAACAGCGCCTCGGAGGTCTCCTCGTAGTTCGACCGCAGGACGCCGCCGCGCACGGCGTAGGTCTCGGGCCGCAGGCCGTCGGGCAGGGGCTGAACTCCGTCATGGCTTCAGCCTAGAACTGCCGCCAGGGCAGACCCTCGGCGCGCCAGCCCGCCACGCCGCGATGTCCGAATCCGTCGATCGGCCCCTCGAAGCCGTCGAGCACGTTGTAGGCGCGCCGCACGCCGGCGGCGGTGGCGGTCTCCGCGGCGCCGATCGAGCGGTGCCCGGACCGGCAGAGGAAGACCACCGGGGTCTCGTCGGTGACTCCCTTGGCGCGGAGCTCGTCGACGAACGTCGGGTTGAGCGCACCGTCGGGGTAGCGCTGCCACTCGACGAGCACGGGGTTGCGCCCGACCTGCGACAGCTCGGGGATGCCGACGTAGTTCCATTCGGCCTCGGTGCGGCAGTCCACGAGGATCGCCTGCGGGTCCTCCTGCAGGAGGTCCCAGCACTCGCGGGGGGTGAGGTCTCCGGCGTAGGTCACGAGCACTTCTTCCACTTGCCGTCCTCGCGGACGAACGTCGCCTGTTCGGTGCGCTCACCGGCCTTCTCGTACGTGACCGTGAGCTCGGCGGAGGCGGTGTCGCCGTGCACCGTGAGGTTCTTGACGTCGCCCTCGTCGAGTTTCGCCTCGCCCTCCCTATCGACGACGGCCTTGCGCGCATCGGCGAACCCGGCCTCCTGGGGGAAGTCGGCGGCCGCGCGGTCCTTGGCGCAGGTGTTCGCGACGTAATCGGCGTACCGGCCCTTGTTGAGGGCGCCGTAGTACTGGCCGATGGTCACCTGCACCTGCGCCGAATCGCTCAGCCGCTCCTCCGACGGGCGGATGGCGTTCCACGTGAGGATGCCGCCGATCGCCAACACCGCGATCACGAGGGCGATGAGGAACGGGGTCGCGGTGGTGCCGCGCCCGGGGCTCACGTCGCCGGGGCTCTTGTCTGCGCTCACTGAAGTCTCTACCCTCTGTAACTAGAACACGTTCCAGTGCCTCTCCGGGGGTGCGATGCGCCACCCGGACTAGGAACGGTTGATAAGTCCGCACTAACCTGGTGGGGACAAACCGTGTATGCAGACAAAGGTAGCCGACTTCACATGACCGAACAGAACCGCCCGTTGCGCGTTGCCATCGTGGGCGCAGGCCCCGCCGGGATCTACGCGGCGGATGCACTCATGAAGTCCGACGAGGCGAAGGACCCCGGCGTCAGCATCGATCTCTTCGAGAAGATGCCCGCGCCGTTCGGCCTGATCCGGTACGGCGTCGCCCTGATCACCCGCGGATCAAGGGCATCATCACCGCGCTGCACAAGGTGCTCGACAAGCCGCAGGTCCGCCTGCTCGGCAACCTCGACTTCGGCAAGGACTTCACCCTCGAGGACGTGCGCCGCCACTACGACGCGGTGATCTTCTCGACGGGCGCCGTCGCCGACCGCAATCTGGAGATCCCCGGCATCGACCTGGACGGCAGCTACGGCGCCGCCGAGTTCGTGGCCTGGTACGACGGGCACCCGGACTTCTCCCGGGAGTGGCCGCTCACGCAGGAGAAGGTGGCCGTCCTCGGCGTCGGCAACGTGGGCCTCGACGTGGCCCGCGTGCTCGCCAAGACCGCCGACGAGCTGCTGCCGACCGAGATCCCGCCGAACGTCTACGAGGGCCTCAAGCAGAACAAGGCCACCGAGGTGCACGTCTTCGGCCGCCGCGGCCCCGCGCAGGTCAAGTTCACCCCGCTCGAGCTCAAGGAACTCGACCACTCGCAGACCATCGAGGTCGTCGTGAACCCCGAGGACATCGAGTACGACGAGGGCTCGGCCAAGGCCCGCCGCGAGTCGAAGATCACCGACCAGGTGGCCACCATCCTCGAGAACTACGCGATCCGCGAGCCGAACAACCGCCCGCACAAGCTGTTCATCCACCTCTTCGAGTCTCCGGTGGAGATCCTGGGCGAGAACGGCAAGGTCACGGGCCTGCGCACCGAGCGCACCGAGCTCGACGGCACGGGCAACGTGCGCGGCACCGGCAAGTTCACCGACTGGGAACTCGGCGCCGTCTACCGCGCCGTCGGCTACCTCTCGAACGATCTCCCGGAAATCCCCTTCGACGACCAGGCCGGCGTCATCCCCAACGAGGCCGGCCGCGTCATCGACGCAGGTCAGCACATCCAGGGCGTGTACACCACCGGCTGGATCAAGCGCGGCCCCGTCGGCCTCATCGGCCACACCAAGGGCGACGCCAACGAGACCATCGCGTGCCTGCTGGAGGACTTCCACGCGGGCAAGCTGAACGCCCCGTCGGACCCGTCTGCGGACGGCGTCACCCAGTGGCTCGACGACCACCAGACCCCGTACACCACCTGGGACGGCTGGTACCGCCTCGACGAGCACGAGCGCAGCCTGGGCGAGGCCGAGGGCCGGGAGCGCGTGAAGGTCGTCGAGCGCGGCGACATGCTCGCCGCCTCCGAGCCGACCAAGGTCCAGCAGGACTAGTCCGGAACGCTAGTACGACGGTGCCGCCGCCCCGATTTCTCGGGGCGGCGGCACTTTTCGCTCACGATGATTCTAATTCGGTCCGGCGCCGCTCGGCGCGCGGTCGCTCAGTTCGGTGACGCGGCGACGACGGGGCCGGACGCTCCGGCGGAGGCCTCAGTCACCACCGCTCCCGCCGTCAGCAGTCCCGCACAGGCGCCGATCGCCGCAACAGCTCGTTTCATCGTCCGTCGTCCTCCTTTCACCCGGGCCGCGACGGGCCGCGGGCGTCATTCCCACGTGAATCCGTACGGGCCGTGCGTGCAGGTCTGGAGGCCGCTCGCCCCGACCCGCTGAGCGCCCACCGCGGTGCACTCCTCGCCGCCGGAGACGGCCGGTGTGACGATCCAGGCCCCGCCGGAGCAGGTGAGCCGTTGCAACGGTGCCGTCTGGCCGATGGTGGTCTCGTTTCGACGGACGCCCTGTGACGACTCAGTCCGCAGCCCAGTCCCAGACCGGCCAGAGGGCGCGGCCGAGGGCCTCGCCGCGGGTGGTGAGTTCGTACTGCTTGTCGGGGAGCTTGCGAGCGATTCCCTTCTCGACCAGAAGCGCGAGCCGGGTCGCGAGCACACTGGAGCTGCAATTGCCCATGCGCCTGCGCAATTCGAGGAATCCGAGCGATCCGGGCTCGAGCTCCCAGACGATGCGGAGCACCCAGCGCTGACCCAGCAGTTCCATCGCCGCGACGACCGCCGGATCCGGGTCCTCGCGGCGCTGAGGCACCACGTCACGCACTGACACGGATCACAGCCTACTTGCGCTTCTGAATTCGAAGCGTCATGCTGACAGCAGTTCGAAATCAGAAGCATGGAGGTTCGGCGATGGCGGTCGTAGTGGTGACCGGGGCGTCCCGCGGAGTGGGTGCCGAGACGGCGGTGGCGCTGGGCGCGCGCGGCCACGACGTGGTGGTGAACTACCGCGAGAAGGAGCGTCGCGCCGAGAAGGTGTGCGCGCTGGTCCGCGAAGCCGGCGGCCGGGCGATCACCGTCGGCGCAGACGTCACCGCACCCGATGGACCGCCACGACTCCTCGACGCAGCGGCAACCGCGTTCGGCCCCGTGGACGCGGTGATCCTCAACGCGTCCGGCGGGCTCGAACTCGGCGCCGACGGCGATTACGCGATGCGCCTGAACCGCGACGCGCAGGTGGCGGCCGCCCGCGCCGCCGCGCAACGGCTGCGGCCGGGCGGACGGATCGTCTTCGTGACCAGCCACCAGGCCCACTTCTCCGAGACCCGCCCCGTCCCCGCCGGATACGAGCCGATCGCAGCCAGCAAGCTCGCCGGGGAGCGGGCGCTGCGCGCCCTGGCGTCGGAGCTGGACCTCGACCTGCGCGTCGTTTCGGGCGACATGATCGAAGGCACGATCATCGTTCGCCTCCTGGAGCGCCGCGACCCCGCCGCCGTCGAGGAACGCCGCAGCCACGGCCCGCTCCCCACGGTCACCGAGTTCGCCGCCGCGATCGCCGGCGCCGTCGAGGCCGAGGAGTTCGAGTCACACACCACCTATGTGGGCGGACAGGACTATTTAGGGTAGCCTCACCATCATGGGTAGAGGTGTGACAGGTCTGATCCTCAAGGCGATGCGGGCCGACGACTACGTGTTCACCGTGCTCTCGGCGGAGGCGGTGAACGATCACTACCACCGTGTCCGGTTCGACGGCGGGACGTTCCTGCTCAACAATCCGTGGTTCCCCACGATGTGGGTGCGGCTGTGGGTACCGAAGAGCGGCGAGGCCACGACCGACGCCGACGAGGGCAACCTCGTCCAGCGCGGCTACACGATCATCGATCCCGAGCGCTCGGAGTTCACGATCGAGTTCGCCATGCACGACGGTCCCGCCCCACGCTGGGCATTGGACGCCCGGCCCGGCGACCGCATCGCCGCCACCATGATGGGCTCGGACCTCGACGTCCCCGAGGCACCGTCGGAGTACGTGTTGGTGGGCGACGCGGCCTCCATCCCCGCCATCAATTCGCTCGTCGGGTCGACAGACGTCCCGAGCCGGGTGTTCCTGGAGTTCCAGCACACCGAGGAACGCGAGATCCCCGTCCACGCCACGAACGTGACCTGGGTGCCGCGCGAAGGGCGCGGCACGACCCTCGTCTCAACTGTCACGAGGGCCGGAATCCCTTCGGACGCATTCCTGTTCGTCGCCGCGGAGACCAAGGCGACCCGGGAGATCACGAAGGCCGCGAAGAAGGAGTTCGGGCTCCCCAAGGAGCGCATCAAGTCGCAGGCGTACTGGCTGCAGCGCGGATAATCGGTTGTCTCCCGCCGGGCCGGCACCTAACGTGCACGGCGTGAGTTCTTCAGCAGCTGCCGCCGCCGCGAGTGCGGCGGTCGTGGACCGCGGCCGCTTCTAGCGGCGGGCGAAGCTCCACCGACGACGCTTCCCGCCCCAGCACATCCAGCTGGGCGGCGATTCGTGCTGCCCGGGCCGACATCCGTCTCCGGAGAACCACAATGCCCACCTATCGCGGCGGCCGTCATGAGCACGGCCAGAACTTCCTCACCGACCGCAGCGTCATCACCGCCGTCGTCGACGTCGTCGACGACACCGAGGGGCCGATCCTCGAGATCGGCCCCGGCTCCGGCGCGTTGACGATTCCTCTCGCACGCCTGGACAGGCCACTCACCGCCGTCGAGATCGACGGTGCCCATCGGGAACGTCTCGCGCGGAAGCTTCCCCACACCACAGTGATCCACGGAGACTTCCTCGAGCACCGCCTGCCGGACGAACCGCACGTCGTGGTCGGGAACCTACCGTTCCACCTGACCACCTCCGTCCTGCGCAAGCTGCTGCACGCCCCGCACTGGACGGACGCCGTACTCCTCGTGCAGTGGGAGGTGGCCCGCCGCCGCGCGGGGTCGGAGGTTCCACGATGATGACGGCGCAATGGACACCCTGGTACGAATTCCAGCTCCGCCGACGGGTTCCCGCGTCCGCCTTCACCCCGCGACCGAGCGTGGACGCAGGCTTACTGACCATCACCCGGCGTGAATCCCCGTTGCTCGCAACGGATCTTCGACACCCCTACGCGGGCTTCGTGCACGCCGTCTTTACCGGCCGCGGCCGCGGACTCGCCGCCGTGCTCGCGGGAGTGGCTGGGCGGCACCGTCGAACGGAGGTGGACCGGTGGGTGAAAGCTCAACGGTTCCACCGTTCTCCGCTCCCCCGGGACCTCGACGCGCGGCAGTGGGCGGAGGCGTTCGACCGGTTCGGCTAATCCTGCGGACGCTGGGGCGGAAGCCCCAGCGACGTGGGCGGGTTGTGGTCGTACTCCTCCGGCTCCGTGACGGGGGCGGAGGGCTCGCTCACCGGCGAGCGCCGCGCCGGCTGGATCGGGCGAGGCTGCGCGGGGCGGCTACCGGTGACAGTGTGCGGACGCGACATCGCCGCTCCCGGGCCGCCCTCCTGCCCCTGCTGCCCGGGCTGCGCCGACCGCCCGGGCTGGACCTGCGGGGGCTGGCCCGGCTGCGGCGGGACGACGGGCGAGGCCGCCGTCGGCGGCGCGGGCGGAACCGGTGCGCCCTGCGGCGGAACCACCGGGGACGCGGCCGTCGGCGGGGCCGGCGGCACTGCCGGACCCGACGCCGCCGAGGGCTTGTTCAGCGACTGCGGCGGCCCCTGCGGCGCAGGCGGCTGCGGCACGAGCGGCCGCCCCGGCCCCGGCTGCCCAGGTTGCGGAGCCTGCCCCGGCTGCGCGGTCGCTCCGGGCGCCGGGCGCTGCATCGGCATGGCACGGGTCGACAGGTCCTCCGCCGGCGGAACCGGACGCTGCACCGGCACCGCAGTGGTGGCGGGCGCCTCGGCCGGCGCTGGATCCGCGGAGTCGATCACGGTCACGCGGCCGGCGGCTTCCGCGGCGTTGGCCCGGGCCACCTCGACGGTGTCTGCCGTCGCGACAGCCACGCCCGTGCGCCGCTTCGGGTACCCCTCGGGCTTGCCGAACAGGCGCAGGTCACTCTCCGGCACCTCGAGCGCACGCGCGACGCTGTCGAACGCGACGGAGCTCGACTCCTTCGTCCCGTAGATCACCGCCGACGCGGCGGGGGACATCAGCGAGGTGTCCACGGGCAGGCCGAGGATCGCGCGGGCGTGCAACTCGAACTCGGAGAGCCGCTGCGAGCCCAGCGTCACCAGGCCGGTGTCGTGCGGGCGGGGCGAGACCTCGGAGAAGTACACGTCGTCGCCCTTGACGAACAGCTCCACGCCGAAGACGCCGCGGCCACCCGTGCCGCCGTCGCCGAGCGCGGTGGTGATACGGCCGGCGACCGAGGTCGCGGCGTCGTACGCGGCCTGGCTCATCGGCTGCGGCTGCCACGACTCGACGTAGTCACCGTCGGACTGCCGGTGCCCGATGGGCTCGCAGAACCGCGTGACCACCTTCCCCCGCTCAGCGTCGAAGACCCGGACCGTGAGCAGCGTGATCTCGTAGTCGAAGTCGACGAAGCCCTCGACGATGACTCGCTCGTTGCGGACCCGGGCACCGTCGACCGCGTACGTCCAGGCACCGTCGAGCTCCTCCGCCGAGCGGACGACGGACTGCCCCTTGCCCGAACTCGACATGACCGGCTTGACGACGCAGGGGAAACCGACCTCCTGGGCGCCGGCGCGCAGTTCCTCGAGCGACGAGGCGAACGCGTACGGCGAGCACGGCAGGCCCAGTTCCTCGGACGCGAGCTTCCGGATGCCTTCGCGGTCGAGGGTGAGCGCCACGGCGCGGGCGGTGGGGATGACCTCGGCGAGGCCCTCCTCGTCGGCCGCGACGAGCGCGTCGGTGGCGAGCGCCTCGATCTCGGGGACCACGAAGTCCGGCTTCTCCTCCTCGATGACGCGGCGGACCTCGGCGGCGTCGGTCATGTCGATGACGTGGCTGCGGTGCGCGACCTGCATCGCGGGGGCGTTCGCATACCGATCGACGGCGATCGTCTCGACGCCGAGGCGCTGGAACGCGATCACAACCTCCTTGCCCAGCTCGCCGGACCCCAGCAGGAGCGCCCTGGTCGCGCCGGGGGTCAGCGCAGTGCCGATCCGAGGATTGCCGCCGGTCTCGGTGAGGTTCGTCATGGGGTCCATCATGGCAAACCCGCAGGCCGTTCAGCACGTCCGGAGACCCGACGGTCCGCGTTTGTTTCCGATCGCTGTGGGGTGGTGAGTGTTTCAGTTGTTCTCACTCGGCGGGCGGGCGGCAGGCCTACCGTTCGGGATCATGAAACCACTGGTGATCCGCAGCGCCGTCGTCGCTTCGCTGGGCGGCCTGATCTTCGGCTTCGACACGGCCGTCATCTCCGGCGCCGAGAAGCAGATCCAGGAGCAGTTCGGCCTCAGCGACGGGATGCTCGGGTTCACCGTGACGACCGCGCTGATCGGCACCATCATCGGGGCGGTCGTCACGGGCAGGCCCGCCGACCGGTACGGCCGCAAGAAGGTGCTGTACACGATCGGCGCGCTGTACGTGATCAGCGCGATCGGCTGCGCGGTAGCCCCCACCTCGTCGGTCGAACTGCTCCAGCTGTTCCGGTTCATCGGCGGGCTCGGCGTGGGCGCGTCCAGCGTGTGCGCGCCGATCTACACCGCCGAGATCTCGCCGCCCAAGCACCGCGGACGGCTCGTCGGGCTGGTGCAGTTCAACATCGTGCTCGGCATCCTGGTGGCCTACGCGTCGAACGCGATCATCCGCGGGGTCATGGGCGACGATCCGAACGCGTGGCGGTGGATGCTCGGGGTGATGGTCGTTCCGGCAGCCGTCTTCCTGCTCCTCCTCCCGACGGTGCCCGAGACGCCCCGGTGGCTTGCGGGGCACGACGACGTGGCCCGGGCCCGCGCCATCTCGGAGCGACTGTGTTCCACGCAGGCCGACGCGGACGAGCAGATGGCCGAGATCCAGCAGTCCCTCGCTGCGGAGTCCGGCCGCGCGAAGTCCCGCTTCTACACGCGCGGGCACCGCAAGGTGATCCTGCTCGCCGTCGCGATCGCCTTCTTCAACCAGTTGTCCGGCATCAACGCGATCCTCTACTACGCGCCCCGCGTGATGGAGGACGCAGGCGCCACCGGCAACGCACCGTACCTGATGAGCATCGCCGTGGGCTTCGTGAACCTGATCGCCACGATGGCCGCGCTCACGGTGATCGATCGGCTGGGACGCCGCCGACTGATGCTGGTGGGCTCCGTCGGGTACCTGGTGTCACTGGGCTTCCTCGCGGGCGTGATGTTCGTCTACGACGGCGACTACGACGGGACCTCGGCGGCGCTCGTGCTGCTCGGGCTCGTCGTCTTCATCGCCTCGCACGCGTTCGGCCAGGGCGCCGTGATCTGGGTGTTCATCTCCGAGATCTTCCCCAACCGGATCCGCGGCCGGGCAGTCCCTCGGCAGCACCACGCACTGGGTGTTCGCCGCGATCACGAGTTTCGCCTTCCCGCCGATCCTCGGCGCACTCGGCGGCGGCTTCGCATTCTCGATCTTCTTCTGTTTCATGGTGTTGCAGCTACTGTGGGTACTCAAGGTCATGCCCGAGACGAAGGGCATCCCACTCGAGGAGATGACGGAGCGGCTGGGCCTCGATTCCGACCCGGACGACGGCGTCCCCGACCCGCTCGCGGCGAAAGGCCATTGATATGACCGACCGGACCCTCTGCCTCGGCGAGGCCCTCGTCGACGTCGTGCTGCGCGACGGCGCCGAGCCCGCCGAGCACGTGGGCGGCAGCCTGTTCAACGTGGCGTGCGGGCTCGCCGCGCTCGACGACCCGTCGTCGATCCTGTCCTGGTGGGGCCGCGACGTCCGCGGCCACCGGATCGCCGAGACCGCGGCCGGGGCCGGCGTCGACATCGTCCCCGGGTCCGACGGTGCCGCCAACACCCCGCTCGCGTACGCGAACGTCGACGCCGAAGGTCGCGCGACGTACGAGTTCGACCTCACCTGGGAGGTGCCGCCCGTCGAATCGCTGGAGCGGTACGGGCACCTGCACACGGGCAGTTTCGCGGCCACGCTCGCTCCGGGGCCGACGGTGTCCTCCGGGTCGCGCAGCAGATCCGCGACCACGCGACCGTCTCGTACGACCCCAACATCCGCCCCGCGCTGATGGGCACGCCCGCGCAGGTGCTGCCGCGCATCACCGAGATGATCGCGCTGTCGGACGTGGTGAAGGCCAGCGACGAGGACATCGCCTGGCTGCACCCCGACGAACCGGTCGAGGACGTGATGCGCCGCTGGATCGCGTCCGGCCCGGCGCTCGTCGTGGTCACCCGCGGGCCGTGGGGCGCGTACGCACTGCTCGCCGGGAACCGCGACATGCTGCACGTGGACCAGCTGACCGTGGAAGTCGGCGACACCGTGGGGGCCGGCGACTCGTTCATGGCCGGTCTGGTGTCGGGCCTGCTCGACGCCGGGTTCCTCGGCTCGCGCTACGCCGCCCGACGGCTCCGTGCCGCCCAGTGGAGCGACGTGCAGCCCTCGCTGCACCGCGCCGTGATCACCTCCGCGCTCACCGTGAGCCGGGCCGGGGCGTACGCGCCGACGATGGACGAGGTGCGGGCCGTCCGCGCGCAGGACCCGTCGCTGCGCTGATCGACCGCGAACGCCGCGCGGGGGTCGTTCGAACCCCTGCCCCACGAACTGCGCCTGAGGGGGACGGAACGCCGGAGCCGCGGATCGGTGTCGCGCGGGGGACGAACGCCGCCCTCGATCCGGCGACATCACGCAGGGCCCCGGTCTGGTCGCACCCACAGCCAGGGCATGCGCCAGACGCATGACTCGAGGCGGCCAAGATCCCACTGACCAGGGTTTCAACGACTATGCGCGGCACGCATAGCTGTTCTGCGCGTCATCGACCACGCTCGGGCCTGGGGGCCTCAGACGATGGCGCGGCGAACGATGGTCTCGTCGCGACCCGGGCCCACGCCGATGCACGAGATGTGCGCGCCGGAGAGTTCCTCGAGCCGCAGCACGTAGTCCTGCGCGTTCTTCGGCAGGTCCTCGAACGTGCGGCAGCCGGAGATGTCCTCCCACCAGCCGGGCATCGTCTCGAAGATCGGCTTCGCGTGATGGAAATCGGTCTGGTTGGGCGGCATCTCGTCGTACCGCACACCGTCGATCTCGTAGGCCACGCAGATCGGGACGTTCTCGATGGAGCTGAGCACGTCGAGCTTGGTGAGGAAGTAGTCGGTGATGCCGTTGACGCGGGTCGCGTAGCGGGCGATCACGGCGTCGAACCAGCCGCAGCGGCGCGCGCGGCCGGTGGTGACGCCCACCTCGCCGCCGTGCTTGGCGAGGTACTCGCCCCACTCGTCGTGAAGCTCCGTCGGGAACGGGCCCGAGCCGACGCGGGTGGTGTACGCCTTGAGGATGCCCAGCACCGTCGTGATGCGGGTGGGGCCGATGCCCGAGCCCACCGACGCGCCGCCGGACGTGGGGTTTGACGAGGTGACGTACGGGTACGTGCCGTGGTCGACGTCGAGCAGCGTGCCCTGCGAGCCCTCCAGCAGCACCGTCTCGCCGCGCTCCAGCGCGAGGTTCAGCTCGAGGCGGGTGTCGGCGATGCGGTGCTTGAAGCTCTCGGCGAGCTCCAGCGTCTCGTCGACCACCGGCGCGCGTCGAGGGCACGGCGGTTGTAGATCTTGGTGAGCACCTGGTTCTTGAACTCCAGTGCCGCTTCGACCTTCTGGGTGAGGATCGACTCGTCCAGCACGTCCTGCGCGCGGACGCCGACACGGGCGATCTTGTCCTGGTAGCAGGGGCCGATGCCGCGGCCGGTGGTGCCGATCTTCTTGTTGCCGAGGAAGCGCTCGGTGACCTTGTCGATCGCCACGTGGTACGGCATGAGCAGGTGCGCGTCGGCCGAGAGCAGCAGGTTCGACGTGTCGACGTCGCGCGCCTCGAGGCCGTCGAGCTCGGCGAGCAGGACCGACGGGTCAACCACGACGCCGTTGCCGATCACGTTCTTCACGCCCGGGGTCAGGATGCCCGACGGGATGAGGTGCAGCGCGAACTTGTCGCCGTTCGGCAGGACCACCGTGTGGCCGGCGTTGTTGCCGCCCTGGTAGCGGACCACCCACTGGAGCTTCTCCCCCAGCAGATCGGTGGCCTTCCCCTTACCTTCATCGCCCCACTGGGCGCCGATCAGCACGATCGCAGGCATGGACGATCTCCTTCCGGCCCGCACTCCTCGAAGATTCACCTGGATAACGTCGAGCCGTGCCGCAACCTTACAGTAGGAGCGGTGAGCTCCGTGACCCAGAGCACCGTCGTGGTGCGCGCCCCCGACGTCCGTATCCCGGGCAGCCTCCGCGACCTCGAAACGATCACCGTGGACCTCGACTCCGCCAAGGCGGAACTGAAGCAGAAGCTGACGTTCCCGAAGCGGATCGTGGTCGCGGGGCCCGACGACCTTCTGGCGGCGGTGATCGCCCGGCTCATGGCGTCCGAACGGCTCGACGTGGAGGTGGCGTACGTGCCCACCGAGAACTCACACGCATCGTCGATCTACCCGCCGGGCGATCCGCTCACGGGTACGCCCCGCGCCGTGCCCCTGATCCGCGACGACCGTGGCTTCGTCCTGGTGGGCAAGGCCAAGGTCACCGGCCCCGACGGGGGCCAGCTCACCGGCGAGACATTCGTGGACTCGGAGAAGTTGTTCACCGGCCAGGCCAAGGCCGTGATCGTCGAGCCCACGGGCCCGTCGGGCAACGGGGGCGGGGTGCGTGCCCGGCTCGCGAAGGGCGTGCGCCGACGGTGGCTGTCCGGTCGCGCCGCGCAGACCGGAGGCCTCGAACTCGTCGTGACGCGCGACGGCCGCACCGATCCCACGGTCGTGACCCGCGCGACCTTCTACCGCAACACCGACGACTGGCTGCTCATCAGCTGACCCCGGGCTCGCCGGCCGGCGACGTCGGCGCGTCCTTCTGCGGGACGTCCTTCTTCGTCGGCACGGTGTGCATCTGCGCGACCGCGGAGGTGCGGGAGAGGCCGGCGACCTGCAGCAGGTCCACGATCGTCGAGCGCAGCTGGCCGTAGATCATCACCTCGTTGAGCGACTCGCTCTCCTCCTCGAGGTGCAGGGCGTTCGCGCGGCGCGCCGCCGACCGCAGCACCCGCGCGGCATCGGCCTGGTCCGGCCGGCCGTCGGGCGGGGCGAGCACCACGTCGCGCAGGATCTTGAAGGAGTCGGCGAGACGCCCGATCTCGGTGACCAACGCCGGGTCGATCCGCTGGCGGGCCTGGTTCGATGCGAGCGCGCGGCGCGCCATCACCCGCACGTTGCGCACAGCGTTGTCGAGGGGCTCCGCGATCGCCTGCAGGCGGTCCATGCGCGCGCGGGAACTCCAGAACACGGGCGATACCCTCGCGATCTCGATGCCGCCCGCGAGATCGGCGCCCAGTTGGTCGAGGTCGGGCTGGGTCGCGCGGGCGGTCTCGAGGGCCCAGTCCAGGTTGGACCGGTCACCGTCGGTGAGCCCGGCCGCGACCGACGCGACGACCCGGCGCATCGTGTCGAGCACCTTCGCGGCGTCCTTGCGGGCGCCCCGCGGGGTTGTTCGGGATCAGCGCGGCGATGAGCACCCCGACGAGACCGCCGATGAGGGCGTCCAGCATCCGGGTCCAGCCGCCGGTCGAGCCGGGCGGCAACAGCGTGGCCACGAGGACCGCCGACGAGGCGGCCTGCATCGGAACCAGTGGCCCGCGGTCGGCGAGGACGGCGACGGCCATCGCGATGGCGACCACCAGGCCCAGCTGGCCGGGCCGGTGCCGATCGCCGAGATCAGCAGGTCGCCGACACCGATCCCGACGGTGACGCCGCCCACCAACTCGAGCGAACGGCGCAGGCGCTGATTGAGCGACAGGCCCAGCGAGATGACCGCGGCGATGGGGGCGAAGAACGGCGAGACGTGCCCCACCACGTCGTTGGCGATGAACCACGCGATGGCGGCAGCCAGCGCGCACTGCAGGATGGGCAGTTTGGAACGCCAGAGCCGGCTGGTGCGGCTCCGGATGATCGGCGGCAGCGCGTTGTGCCGCCGGCGGATCCGGCTACTCGCCGAGTCCGAGAGCGCCCGCGGCTTCGGGGTCACAATCGTTCAGCAGGTCCAGGCAGCGGAGGTACTCGTCCTCCTCGCCGATCGACTTCGCGGCCTTCGCCAGCGCGGCGACGGCACGTAGGAAGCCCCGGTTGTTCTCGTGCGAGAACGGCACGGGCCCGAAGCCCCGCCACCCCTGGCGACGCAACTGGTCCAGCCCGCGGTGGTAGCCGGTGCGTGCGTACGCGTACGCGGTCACGGCCTGCTCGGCCTCCAGCGCGCCCTCGGCGAGGGTGGCCCAGGCCAGCGACGACGTCGGGAAGTCGGCCGCGACCTCGGCGGCCGGGCGGCCCTTGTGCAGCTGCAGTTCCGGTTCCTCGTCGATGTCGAGGAGGACCGGAGGCGGACCGAGGAGATCTCCGAACGACGTCATGGGCCCAGTCTTCCACGTCCGCGGCCCGCTAGTCTGTCAGGTGTTCCGTCTGCGGCGCGCCGCTGCGGCACGGATTTTGTCGGCGAGCGAGGGGATGGCGGAATCGATGGCGCGGGACAAGAACTTCGGACCCCTGTCGCGGCTTCGTGACCTGCGCGGACGCCTGGCATCGTGGCCCGCCGCGCCGCTCCACGACAGCACCGACACGGCCGGTTCCCTCGGCAGCGCCCCCGCAGACGCCCTCACGCCGTCGCATTCCGAGTCGCTCGCCGGTCTCGTCGGCGGGCCCGACGGTGCGCCGGCCCCCAGCGAGGCCGAGACCACCGCCATCGCCGTCGACGGCGCCTCCCCGCACCGGCCTCCGACAGCCCGTCCGAGGCGGAGACGACGGTGCTCCCCGTCGCGGCGGGTCCCGGCGCGGCGGGTTCCGACGCCGACGACGACGCAGCGGAGGAGCAGGACGCAGCGGAGCAAGAAGCAGCCGAGAAAGAAGCAGCTGAGCAGGAGGCGGCGACCGAGGACGGGGCCGACGACGCGACCACCGACGAGGCGGACAGCGAACCCGCAGCCGCGGCCGAGGAGGACTCGCCCGCCGAAGACGCCGCGGTCGACGAAGACGCGGCGGGCGCCACGGAGGCCGAGCCCGCCGAAGACGCCGCGGTCGACGAGGATGCGGCGGGCGACGACGCCGAGCCCGCCGAGGACGCGCAGGCCGAGAGCACGGCACCGTCACCGCTGCGGACCGTGGGGCCGGTCAACACGACCCCGCCGGTCGATGAGAACGCCGAAGCGGAGACCACCGTCATCCCGGTCGCATCGCGGCCCAGCACGGACGACACCGTCGCCATCCCGGTTCCGACGCCGCCCGGCACCGGCGAGGACGGCGCGCCGGAGGAGACCGCCGAAGCCGACGAGGCGGAGCCCGACCAACTCGACGACCAGGCCGAGACGGACGCCGACGAGCCCGTCGATCAGGCCGAGGCCGCGGAGGAACCGCAGACCGACGAGCCGGCCGAAGCCGAGACTCCGACGGACGAGCCGCAGGACGCGGACGAGGGGCCGGACGGGACCGCGACGGCAGCGGCCGCCGCGGCGGTCGTCGGGGTCGGCGCCGCAGCGGGGATCGCCGTCGGCGCGGCCGAGCGCGACCGCGAAACCGGCACGGACGAGGCCGATTCCGGCACGGCAGAGGTACCCGCCACCGCCGACGCCGAGGAGTCGACCGACGCCGCCGACGACGAGCCGACCGAGGAGGCCGACGTAGCCGAGGAGGAGCCGGCGGCGGACGCGGGCACCGTCGAACCCGGCACGGAGGCCGAGGAGACGGCTGCGGACGAGGCGCCGACCGAGGCCATCCCCCTCTCCAAGGCTGCGAAGCCGGACCAGGCCGTGATCGACACGGAGCAGAACGAGCTCCCCGACGCGACGCCCGCGACGGAGGTGCTTCCCGTGCCCGGTGCGCTGCGCGCGCCGCGGCCCGAGGACGCACCGGCCGAGTCGGCGCGGGACGAGGACCCACCGGCAGGCGTCGTGCCGACAGCCGCGGCCACCGGGGTGGCGGCGGTCCCCGCAGCGCGGCAGGCACCGTCGTACTACACGCCGTCGACGTCCCAGCCTGAGCGGATGCCCCGGAGAGGCAGGACCGCGTGGATCATCGCGGCGGCTGTCGCGGCCGTGGTACTCGTCGTCGCGGCGGTGCTGCTGCTGGTGCCGCGCTCGGACGGCGGATCGTCGGGCGACCCCGCAGGGCCGCGGCGGACGCGACGACGAGTTTCGTCGCCGCCGTCAACCGGGGCGACCTCGCCGCACTCCGGGAACAGACCTGCGGCGGCGCGAAGGCCTACTACGACGGCGTCGACGAGGCGCAGTGGCAGCGCATCCATGCTGCCGCCAAGACGGACGGCATGCTCCCCGAGGTCGACGGCCTCCAGGCCGTGGACGTGCGCGGAGACCGCGCCGAGGTCCAGGTGGAGGTGCACTACGTGAACAATCCCGAATCCAAGGTGCGCAACACCCTGTCGCTCGAGAAGAACGACGGCACCTGGAAGGTGTGCACGCGGGTCGGGGCGCGATGAGCTCGCCGTCGGACGACCCGACACAGCGGAACGCGAAGCCGCCCGCGGCTACGCCGAGCACGGCGCCGTCGGTGCCCAAGCTGGCGTACTCGGAGGTTCCGAGCCCGCCGCCGCCCCGTACGGACCGGATCGCGCGCGGCGCAGGCCGGGTGACCCCGCCCCGGCGGACCGCGACCCCGCCGATCGCGGCGCCTCATCCGATGGCCCCGCGGCCCCACGCCCAGCACGGCCCGCACCAGCACCGGTCGGCGCCGTCGCAGCCACCGAGCCGGCCCGTGCCCCCGCCGGGCGTCCGGCCGGCGGCGCGGCAGGGGCACGGCGCACCGTCGGGCGGACCGGCCCCCGCGGCCCATCCCGGGCCCGCCCCGCAGGCACGATCCGCCGGCACGCACCCCGGACGCGCACGGCCGCGGCTCACCGGCCCGGAGTGGGCGGCGGCCGCGGCCATGGTGGTGCTGATGCTCGCGGTGATCATCGGGCTCGCGCTGCAATAGCGCGGCCCGACGACCCTACGACTACGTCCGGCTGATGGACTTGCCGGCGGAGTGCAGATCGTTGCACGCCTCGACGACGCGCTCGGACATCGCCGCCTCGGCCTTCTTCAGGTAGGACCGCGGGTCGTACACCTTCTTGTTGCCGACCTCGCCGTCCACCTTGAGCACACCGTCGTAGTTGGCGAACATGTGCCCGGCCACCGGACGCGTGAACGCGTACTGGGTGTCGGTGTCGACGTTCATCTTCACCACCCCGTAGCTCAACGACTCCTCGATCTCACTCTTGAGCGAACCCGAGCCACCGTGGAACACGAAATCGAACGGCTTACTCCCCGCCGGCAGCCCCAACTTCTCCGACGCGACCGCCTGACCGTCACGCAGCACCTCCGGGCGAAGCTTCACATTCCCCGGCTTGTACACGCCGTGAACGTTGCCGAACGTCGCCGCGAGCAGATACCCCTCCGCGCCGAGCGCGTCCACGGTCCTCGCGAAATCCTCATCGGAGGTGAACAGCTTGTCGTTGATCTCGTTCTCGACGCCGTCCTCCTCACCGCCGACCACACCGATCTCGATCTCCAGAACGATCTTCGCGGCCTTCGCCTTCGCCAACAGCTCCCGGGCGATCTCCAGATTCTCCTCCAGCGGCACCGCCGAGCCGTCCCACATGTGCGACTGGAACAACGGATTCCGACCCGCGTCCACCCGCTCCTGCGAGATCTCCAGCAGCGGGCGGACATAGGTGTCCAGCTTGTCCTTCGGGCAGTGATCAGTGTGCAGCGCGACGGTCACGTCGTACTGCGCGGCGACCACGTGCGCGAACTCGGCCAGCGCGACCGCACCGACCACCATGTCCTTGACCCCCAACCCCGAACCGAATTCGGCACCGCCGGTGGAGAACTGGATGATCCCGTCACTGCCGGCATCAGCGAAGCCCTTGATCGCGGCATTGACGGTCTCACTCGACGTGCAGTTGATCGCCGGGTACGCATAACCGCCCTCACGGGCACGGTCCAGCATCTCCCGGTAGGCCTCGGGGGTCGCGATGGGCATGTGGTTGTCCTCCTGAGCGAGCGGTTCTGCGTTTCCAGGTGAAAGACTATCGCTCATGGAGCTCGCAGTTGGGTTGGTCGCACTGGCCGCGACGGTTCTCGTGGTCAGCGCGCTGTGTGATCGCTTCGGGTTGGCGGCGCCGCTCGTCCTGACGGTGGTCGGGATCGCCGCCTCGTTCGTCCCGGCGTTACCCTCGGTGCCGCTGCATCCCGACGTGGTGCTGCTGGGCCTGCTGCCGCCACTGCTGTACGCCGCCGCGTCCAAGGCGTCATTGGTGGACTTCAAGGCCAACATCCGGCCCATCGGCATGCTGTCGGTGGGCCTCGTGCTGTTCACCGCCGCGGCGGTCGGCGCGGTCACCTCGTGGCTGCTGGACATCCCGTTCGCGGCCGGGCTGGCGCTCGGCGCCATCGTCGAGCCGCCCGACGCGGTGGCCGCCACCGCCGTGGGCCGCCGGATCGGGTTGCCCCGGAAGGTGACCACCCTCCTGGAGGGCGAGTCCCTGTTCAACGACGCCACCTCGATCGTGCTGCTGCGCACGGCGATCGCGGCGATCGCGGGCACCGTCGGGTTCTGGCAGGTGCTGGGCTCGTTCGCCCTCAGCGCGGTGGGCGGGGTCGTGATCGGCGGGCTCGCCGCCGTGCTCATCAGGTTCGCGCTGCGCCGCCTGACGGACCCGGTGCTCACTACCGGCATCACCCTGATCAGCCCGTGGTTCGCGTACCTGCCCGCCGAGCACATCCACGGCTCGGGCGTGGTCTCCGTCGTCGTGGCGGGCCTGATCGTGGCCTACAAGGCGCCCACCGACCAGACCGCGATCGGCCGCATGTCGGCGCGGATCAACTGGAACACCATCCAGTTCCTGCTCGAGAACGCGGTGTTCCTCCTCATCGGGCTGCAGATGCGGACCATCTTCGAGGGCGCCGCCGCCTCATCGGTCGGGTGGCCGCTGATCATCGTGACGTGCGTGGCCGTGATCGTCACCGTGATCCTCGCCCGAATGGTGTGGTGCGCCCCGTCGGCCCTGATCTCCATCCGCGTCGACGACGCCGACGAGCGGCTCTCCGCCGGCGAGACGGCCGTGCTGTCGTGGGCCGGGATGCGCGGGGTCGTCACGCTGGCCGCGGCGTTCATCCTGCCCGCCGACTGTCCCGACCGGGAGGTCCTCGTGTTCGCGGCCATGGCCGTCGTGGCGGGGACACTGCTGTTCCAGGGCTCGACGTTGCCGGCGCTGGCGAAGCTGCTCCACGTGCGGGGACCCAACGCGCGGTCGGACGCGCTGCAGCAGGCCGTCGTCATGCGGTCCGCGATCAACGCCGGGCTGGCCCGGCTCGACGAGATCGCCGCGAGCCCGGAGAACGCGGTGCCGGAGCCCGTGCTCGACGGGATCCGGGAGCGCGCGATCACCCGGGAGCGGTCGTTCTGGGAGCGCCTCGGCCCCGAGGCGCACGAGACGCCGGCCGCGCAGGTCCGCGAGGTGCGGCTGCAGATGCTCGTCGCCGAGCGCGCGGAGGTGCTGCGGCTGCGCGACAGCGGCCGGGCGATCACGAGGTGCTCGAGCAGGTGCTCGCGGCGCTCGACGTGGAGGAGGCCCTGCTCACCGTCTCCGCGATGCGCAGCGAGCGCGTCGCCGTCGCGGAACTGCTGACGCCGCCGTGGGCGCAGGAGGAGTGTGACCATCTCCGTGTGTCCGATTCGACGCCCGACCCGGCTGCACTCAGCGACACGTGCCTCGCATGCGTCGAATCGGGGCAGAACCCCGTCGCGCTGCGACTGTGCCTGACCTGCGGACACGTGGGCTGCTGCGACTCGTCGGAGGGCAAGCACGCGACCGCGCACCACGAGCTGACGAACCACCCCGTGATCCGCAGCTTCGAGGCCGGGGAGTCGTGGCGCTGGTGCTACATCGACGAAGTGCTCACCTAGGGACGGTATTCTGGCACCCGTGCATCTCAACGACCTGACTCTGGCCGCCTCGACCACCATGCAGGCGTTGTCCATCACCGAGCTCACCGACCCCATCGCCGTGCTGAACGCCTTCGGCACCATCGCCCTGGTCGGCCTTCTACTCGTGGTGTTCATCGAATCCGGCGTGCTGTTCCCCGTTCTCCCCGGTGACTCGCTGCTGTTCATCGCCGGCCTGCTCGCCTCCGCCGGGACGGCGAGCGCGGCCGCCGACGAGGTGAAGTACGAGGGCGGCGCGATGTCGCTCCCGGTGCTCCTGATCGCCGTGCCGATCGTCGCGATCCTCGGCGGCATCGTCGGCTACTTCATCGGCCGCTTCGGCGGCGAGAAGTTCTTCAAGCCCGACGCCCGCTTCCTCAAGACCAAGTACCTCGACGAGACGCACGCATTCTTCGAGAAGTACGGCCCTGCAACCCTGGTACTGGCCCGCTTCGTGCCGTTCGTCCGCACCTTCGCCCCGCTCGCCGCCGGCGCCGCCAAGATGACCTTCGCCAAGTTCCTCATGTGGACCGTGATCGGCGCGATCGTCTGGGGCGACGGCCTGCTGCTGCTCGGCGTGTGGCTCGGCAAGTTCAGCTTCGTCCGCGAGAACATCAACACGATCTTCCTGCTGATCGTGTTCGTCTCCGTGCTGCCCATCATCTGGGGCGTCGCGAAGAAGTACCTCGCCGAGCGGCGCGCCGCCGCCGACACCGGCGCCTAGGCCCCCGCGGTGCTCGAATTCGTCCAGAACGCCGGGCCGGTGATGATCTGGCTCATCGTGGCCGGGTTCGTGTTCTGCGAGTGCGCTTTCATCATCGGGCTGTTCCTACCCGGCGACTCGCTGCTGCTCACCGCGGGCCTGGCGATGGCGACGACGGGGCATTCCGCGATGTCGGTGTGGGGGCTCGCGGTCGCGGCATTCATCGCGGCGATCGTCGGCAACCACGTGGGCTACGGCATCGGGGTGAAAATGGGCGACCACGTGCTGGCCAAACAGGACGGCCGGTACCTCAACGCGAACAACCTGCACCGCGTCAAGCACCTCATGGACAGGCACGGGTTCTTCTCCGTGCTGATCGCCCGCTGGATCCCGTGGGTGCGCACGCTGTGCCCGCTCGTCGCGGGGGCCGTCGGGATGGACAAGCGCACGTTCACCGTGGCCTCGGTGCTCGGCTCGCTGATCTGGGCACCGTTCCTACTGCTCATCGGGTACTACGCGTCGACAGCGCTGGAGGAGTACAAGTGGGTGCTGCAGTGGGCGCTGCGCGGCATGGTGGTGATGCTCATCGCCGGGACGATCGTCGGCATCGTCGGGTACCGGCGCGAGATGTCCAAGCCCAACGTCACCGTCGACTTGGAAGACTGATGGCCCGGCCATCGCGGTGGCTGAGGGCGCAGCCACCGCAAAGACTGACGTGACCGTCCTGCAGACGCGCGACCTCACCGTCGCGTACGCCGACCGCACCCTGTTCTCCGGGCTCGACCTCGTGATCGCGCCGGGCGACGTGGTGGGCCTCGTCGGCGCGAACGGGGCCGGAAAGTCCACGCTGCTGCGGCTCCTCGCCGGCGACGGTGCCCCTGCCGGGCTGGACGTGTCCGGCACCGTCGACCTCGCCCCGGCCGACGCGACCGTGGGGTACCTGGCCCAGGAGCACGAGCGGCGGCCCGGCGAGAGCGTCTCGGGATTCGTGGCGCGGCGCACCGGGGTCGCGGCCGCGCAGGAGGCGATGGACGCCGCCGCGGCCGCGCTGGCGGACGATCCCGACACCGACCTGTACACGCCCGCCCTGGACCGCTGGCTCGCCCTCGGCGGGGCCGACCTGGACCAACGGCTCGAGTCGATCCTCGCTGACGTGGGCCTGCCCGACGCGGACGCCGCGATGACGGGATTGTCCGGAGGGCAGGCGGCCCGCGCGGGACTCGCGGCGGTGCTCGCCTCGCGCTACGACGTGCTGCTGCTCGACGAACCCACCAACGACCTGGACCTGGCCGGCCTGGAGCTCCTGGAGCGCTTCGTCGCCGACGCCCCGACGGCGATCGTCGTGGTCTCGCACGACCGGGAGTTCCTGGCCCGCACGGTGACCACCGTGGTCGAGCTCGACCTCGCGCAACAGCAGATCGGGGTGTACGGCGGCGGCTACGAGGCGTACCTCGTCGAGCGCGACGTCGCCCGGAGGCACGCCCGCGAGGCGTACGAGCAGTACGCGGGCAAGCTCTCCGATCTGCAGGATCGCGCCCAGATGCAGCGGAACTGGATGGAGCACGGGGTGCGGAACGCGCGCCGGAAGATGAAGTCCGGCGGCGACCCGGACAAGGCGGGCCGCAAGGCCCGGCTCGAGTCCACCGAGAAGCAGGCCTCCAAGGCCCGGCAGACCGAGCGGGCCATCGAGCGCCTCGAGGTGGTCGAGGAGCCGCGCAAGGAATGGGAGCTGCGGATGTCGATCGCCTCCGCGCCGCGCAGCGGCACGGTGGTGGTGACGGCGTCGGGGGCGTTGGTGCGGTATCCCGCGCTGACGGTCGGCCCGGTGACCGTGAGCGTCGAGTACGGCGACCGGATCCTGCTCACCGGCCCGAACGGGGCCGGGAAGTCGACGCTGCTGGGGCTAGTTCTCGGGCGACTCACGCCCTCGGCCGGAACAGTCACGCTCGGGTCCGGTGTCGAGGTGGGCGAGGTCGATCAGGCCCGCGGCCGCTTCCTGTCCGACGGTGCGCTGCTGGACGCGTTCTGCGCGGAAGTGCCCGACACGCCGCCCGCGGACGTGCGGACGCTGCTCGCCAAGTTCGGGCTGCGCGGGCACCACGTGTTGCGGCCGGCATCGTCGCTCTCCCCGGCGAGCGGACCCGCGCGGCGCTCGCGCTGCTGCAGGCCCGCGGCGTGAACCTGCTGGTCCTCGACGAGCCGACCAACCACCTCGACCTGCCCGCGATCGAGCAGCTCGAGCAGGCCGTGGAGTCGTTCGACGGCACCGTCATCCTGGTCACCCACGACCGCCGCATGCTCGACACGGTCCGCGCCACGCGCCGCTGGCGCATGTCCGACGGTGCCCTGACCGAGGACTGATCCCCTCAGCTGCGCGCGAGCGCCGCGGCGGCCTCCATCGCCATCCACCCGCCGACCTGCACGGACAGGTCCCGCTCGGGGATCTCGCTGCCACGCACCGTGCCGCCGGTGAAGTAGGCCGCGGCGCCGTCTGACGTGGGGATCCGAGCGTCGCGGGACCAGTCCGCGGAGAACAGCACCCGGCCGTCGAGCTCGCGGGATCCGCGCCAGGCCGCCTCCGCCGAGGCATACACGATCTCGGCCGCCGCGTCCCGCGCGTCGGCAGTGCCCGGTCCGCCGCGCAGCTGCACTGCGGCGAGCGCGAGGTATCGCACGAGGATGCCGTTGAACAGGCCCCCGTCTCCCCCGCCCCCACCGGTGATCACCCCGCCGTCGGTCATGCCGTCCAAGACCGCCCCGATCAGCCTGGCTGCGCGGGCCGCGTGCCGCGGCGCCAGGTCGGACGAGAGCTCCGTATCGAGCCCGATCGTGACGCCCTGGTTGTAGCTGTACTTCTCGACATGGATCTTCCCGGACTCGGGGTGCTCGTAGTCGCCGTCCACACCGTCGTTGATCAGGCCCGTTGCGTCGTCGCGCAGGCGGCGGTGGATCCAGTCCGCGGTCTGCTCGGCCCGCTCGAACCGGCCCATGCGGGCCTGGAAGATCCCCGCGGGACCGTTCGCCGGCGCATTGAGGAACAGGCCGGTGGTGCGCCAGGTGATGCCGCCGCCGGCCTCGGGCACCCACGCGTCGTACAGCCGGTCGTTCAGCACGCGCAGGCGGCGCGCCGCGTTCACCCCGCGCCGCTGCGCCCGCTCCAGAGCCAGTGCCATCCACGCCATGTCGTCGTAGTACGAGTTGGTGACCCGCAGCAGGTTCCGCAGCCGGTGCCCCCGCGCGATCCGGTGCACCAGCTTGCGGGTACTGGGCGCGCCGTCCCGCACGTAGGCGTCCACGGCCGTGTCCAGCAGGTGCGCCTGCCACCAGTAGTTCCAGCTGAGCAGCAGCGAGTCGGGCCGAGTGGCCGGGTACGCGGGCACGCCGAGCCGCGTACCGGGGATGCCCCACACCGGGCGCAGGTGCCGCTCCACCACCGCGGCCTGTGCCGCCGCGGCGCGCTGATTCCACTCCACCGCCGTCATAGTGACATCTCATCACGCGCCACCGACACGTGCACTGCCGCGCAGGTCAGGGCGGACCGATCACCACGCCCCGTCGAGGTCGGCGTGCTCGCGCACCCAGGCGTGCATGGCGATGCCCGCGGCCACGCCCACGTTGATCGAGCGGGTGGAACCGAACTGGGCGATCGACACCGTCGACCCCGCGACGTGCCGCGCACCGCCGGACACGCCCGGGCCCTCCTGCCCGAACAGGAGGAGGCACCGTCGGGGTAGGTGAGCGCGCTCGAGGGGCACCGAGCCCGGCAGGTTGTCCACCGCCACGATGGGCAGGCCATCGGCCGCGCACCACGCGGCCAGCGCATCCGTGTCCGGGTGATGGTGCAGGTGCTGGTAGCGGTCGGTCACCATGGCGCCCCGGCGGTTCCACCGCTTGCGTCCCACGATGTGCACGGCCGCCGCGCCGAACGCGTTCGCGGTGCGCACCACCGTACCGATGTTGGCGTCGTGCCCCAGGTTCTCGATCGCCACGTGGAACGGGTGCCGGCGGGCGTCCAGATCGGCGACGATCGCCTCCCGGGTCCAATACCGGTACGCATCGACCACGTTGCGGCGATCGCCGTCGGCGAGCAGCTCGGGGTCGTACCGCGGGTCCGACGGTGCCGGGACCCCGGGATTCTCCTCGGCCCACGGCCCCAGCCCGACGGTGTGCGGTCCGGGCAGGCCGGTCACCCACTCGGTCGGGCCGAGCTGCTCGTCCTGACCACCGTCGGCGGCGGACGAGGCGGTCACAGCCCCAGGTCGGCGAGGCCGAGCACCGAGCGGTACTGCAGGCCCTCGGCGGCGATCACGTCCGCGGCGCCGGTGGCACGGTCGACGACGGTCGCGACGCCGATCACCTCGGCGCCGATGTCACGCAGCGCCCGCACCGCGGTGAGTGGGGAGTTCCCCGTGGTGGTCGTGTCCTCGACCACCAGCACGCGCTTGCCCACCACGTCGGGCCCCTCGACCTGCCGCTGCATACCGTGCGCCTTGGCGGCCTTGCGGACCACGAACGCGTCGATCGGCCGGCCGGGGGCGTGCATCACCGCGGTGGCGACCGGGTCGGCCCCCAGGGTGAGTCCGCCGACGGCCACGTAGTCCCAGTCCGCCGTGAGCTCGCGCAGCAGCGCACCGATCAGCGGGGACGCCTCGTGGTGCAGGGTCGCGCGGCGCAGGTCGACGTAGTAGTCGGCCTCGGCGCCGCTCGACAGCGTGACCTTGCCGTGGACCACGGCCAGCTCGCGCACCAACTCGGCGAGCCGCGCTTTGGCGGCGCTGTCGACGTCTTCTGCGCCGGTCACCGTCGGGGCTCCGACCGCACGGGCACGGGCTGCCCGGGATCCCGCGGACCGCCCCCGCCGAGCACGCGGGCGTGCCCCTCGGGCGGCAGGACGCGGAGCAGATCGCCGAAGCGGCGGACTGCCTCGAGCGCCTCGTCCAGGTCCTCCGGATCGTCGGTGGCCGGCATCGCGGCGAGCGCCCACTCGCCCTCGTTCCACACCGACTCGATGTGGTCGGGCACCTGCTCGGCGAAGGTGATCATCCGACGGTCGGCGACGCGGCGCGCGACCTCGGCGTTGTTGGTGTAGAGCACCCGCGGCCCCAGTGCGCCGAGCGGGTCCATCCCCGGCTCGACGGGCGGGTGCTGGTTCTCGGGCCGCAGGTCCAGCAGCGCGCCCGAGGACGCGCCCCGGTTCACCGCCGCGACGGTGCGCGTCCCCTGCAGGTCGAAGACGTACGCGGCGGCGCCGAAGTAGCTGCCGTAGGCCACGTCGACGATCGGCGGGTCCCCGGCGGCGACCATCCCGCCGCGGTGGAACTCCTCGCGCAGCGTCGGGTCGTCCGGGCGGTAGACGAACTCCCGGTCGGCCGCCCAATCGGCACGCTCGGAGTGGACATTCGGCGAGTGGCTGCGCTCATACCAGATGAGCGCGGCGGCGAGCGCCGCGCAGACCACCGCGAGGATCAGGAACACTACGTACGACATCGCCACCTACATTAGCGGGTCGACGGGCGGGTTCACCCGACTGACGGGGTTCCGGCGACGGAGATCTGACCGGCGTAGATCGCGAGCGCCGCCTTCCCGTCGGCGCTCACCTGGATCATCACCACGTCGCCGACCTCGAGATCGGACAGCCGGCTGCCGTGCGTGGTGGTCACCTGGGTGTTCGGCCCGGTCGCGAGTTCGACGGTGCGCCCCCGGCGCGGAGCGCACGGTGATGGTGTCGTCCTCGACGGTGAGCACCGCCCCGATCACTTCCCGTCCGGGCGTGATGGCGACCGTCTTCTGGTCGTTGACCGGCGCGCCCGGTGACTGCGCGGCGGGCAGGATCCGGCGGGAGTTGCCCACTTCGGCGGACACGTGCAGCGCGTAGGCGATGCCGGCGCCGACGACGCCGATGCCCAGCAGGCAGAGCAGCACCGCGGGCCAGGGACTCCGCGCGCGGCCGCCACCACCCACTGCGACTCACCTCCCTCGCACGCGTCCTCGTCTCCATGGTGCGCCTGCAACGCCGCACCCCGGGCGAACCTATTCGCCGTGTCTGAGACGGGCCTGTGAATGTGGCGGGCGAATCATTGTGAGCCCCGCTAGCGTTGTCGGTGTGGGACTGCATTGGCCGCCGCGGGAGCTGATCGACGGCGAGGCGCCGGACGCCCGGTTCACCCTCGCGAACGAGCGCACCTTCCTGGCGTGGATCCGTACCGCGCTGGGCCTGGTCGCCGCGGCCGTCGGTCTCGAGGCGTTCGCCCCGCACGTGGCGCCGGACGCCGTGCGCACGCCGCTAGTCGCGGGCCTGCTCGTGGTCGCGGCCGCGCTGGCCGGCTACGCGTTCCGGCGCTGGCTCACCGTCGAGGGCGCGATGCGCACCGGCCGCGCGCTGCGCGGCTCCCCCGCGACGCTCGTCCTGTCCGCACTGGTCGTGCTGGCCGCCGTCGTCCTCGCCGTCGCGCTGCTGGTGACGTGACGTCCGGCGAGAGGGGCGCGACGCCCGGCGACGGGGCACCGTCGACCCTGGCGACCGAGCGGACCTTCCTGGCCCGGGTCCGGACCGTGGTCGCGCTGGTGCTGGTCGCGGCGGTCGTCGCCCGGGCCACGATGGCGGTGCGACCCGCGGCCGCCCTGGTGTGCGTCGGTATCGCGGCTCTCGCCGTGGTCGTGCTGCGGCTGCGGCCGCCGCTCTCGCACCGGCGCTCGTGGGGTGCGTCCTGACGCTCGCGGTGATCGGTCTCGCCGGGCTCTGACCCGCGTGGCCGTGCGCGCTACCCCGCGTCGCGTACCCGGATCCCGACGGTGCCGCCGGCGCCCCGCCGCAGCTTCGAGCCGGTCACGGTGAGCCACCCCAGCACCCCGTACTTCTTCGCGATCTTCGCCCCGGCCTCGCGGCCGTCGAAGACCTCGCCGGTGCCCGCGACCTCGGGGCCGGACGTCTTCTTGCCGCGCGCGTCGCAGGCCTGGACCAGCACCGACGGGTTGCGCCGCAGCCGCTTCACCTTCCAGGAGTCGGCGACGGTCCACACCACGAGGTCGGCGCCGTCCCGCACCGCCCAGAGGGGAGTCGCGACGGGGGTGCCGTCCTTGCGGAAGGTGGTCAGCAGGACGAACTTGGCATCGGCGATCTCGGCGACGGAGGTCATGCGCCCAGCGTAACCGGGTAGGAGGCGGGCACGCTGCGGGCGATCCAGCCCGCGATCGCGGCGCTGACCTCGGCGGGCTTCTCCTCCCCCATCCAGTGTCCGGAGTCGACGATCATCTCGGTGAGGTCGGTGCACGCCGCGCGCATCGGCTCGGCGAGCCGCGTCCCGACGGTGTCGAGGGTCGCGTCGTAGCGGCCGTGCAGGAACAGCGCCGGCTTGTCGATCCGGCCGCCGCCCAGCTCGGTCCGCGCGTACTCCATGTCGGCGGGCGTGTTCACGTACCAGGAGTTGGGGCCGGCCATGCCGTTCCGCTCGAAGGCCGCGACGTAGACGGCGTGGTCCTCCTCGGTGAGGACCGCCGGGTCGAGCGGCAGCTGCGGCACGGGTCCGCCGCCGAACCAGCCGCCGTTGCGGGTGACCAGCGCGGTCGGCGCGGGGCCCTCGAGGTGGCGCGGCTCTCCGCGGCGGAACAGCGCGGCGATGAGGCCGGGCAGGTCGCTCTCGAACTGGGCGGTCGCCGCGTCGAAGGACTTGAGGTAGTGCACCTGGTAGTCCCACTGGCCGTACGGGTACTCGTCGGCGGGGTACTTGTCGCGGTCGATGAGGTCGAAGGGCGTGGGCCCGCTCGACGGGAAGTGGGGCACGTTGAGCGAGGCGACCGCGTCGACGACCTCGGGGTGGTGGGTGGCGATGTTCCACACCACGGGCCCGCCCCAGTCGTGGCCGATCCAGATCGCGCTCTCGCGGCCGAGCGCGGCGAGGAGCTCCAGCATGTCGGTCACGGCCTCCTCGCGGCGGTACGCCGTCTTCTCGGGGTGCACCGTCGACGAGCCGTACCCGCGCATGTCGGGCGCGACGCACCGGAAGCCGAGGGAACCGAGGGATCGCAGCTGGTGCCGCCAGGTGTAGCCGAGCTCGGGCCAGCCGTGCACGAACACCAGCAGCGGACCGTCGACGGGGCCCGAGGCGAGGTAGGCGGTGGTGTGGCGGTCTGTCGCGGCGACGTGCGGCGTCATGGTCGTCATACCCTCACCCTGACACGCGGCGCATTCCTTGCCCCGGCGCCGCCCGCGGCCCACTATCGAAGACATGCCCCACGTGATCGTCCAGAACTGCTGCAACGATGCGTCGTGCGTCACCGAGTGCCCGGTCGACTGCATCCACCCCACGCCCGACGAGCCCGAGTACGCCACCGCGGAGATGCTCTACATCGACCCGGACGTGTGCATCGACTGCGGCGCGTGCATCGACGCCTGCCCCGTCTCGGCGATCACCACCGACTACGAACTGACCGCGGAGATGGCTCCGTTCGAGACGATGAACGCGGACTACTACGAGGCCGTGGGGTCGTCCGCGGACCGCGACCACCCGTTCACCGACCCGCGCATCGGCCGCAAGCGGCCGGCGTCCGACGCCGAGACGCTGAGCGTCGCGGTCGTGGGCGCCGGGGCCGCGGGCACTACGTGGTGAGCGAACTGCAGAACCGGATCGACGTGCGCGCCACCATCGACGTCTACGAGCGCCTCCCCGAAACCGGCGGGCTGGTGCGGTTCGGCGTTGCCCCCGACCACGCCGACACCAAGAAGGTGCAGGAGCAGTTCGCGAAGTCGCGCAAGGCCACCGGCGTCACGACGCACCTGGGGGTGCGGATCGGCGAGGACCTCACGCACGAGGACCTGGCCGGTTCGCATCACGCGGTGGTGTACGCGGTGGGCTCGCTGCACGGCCGCGACCTCGACCTCCCCGGCGCGGACCTGCCCGGGGTGACCGCGGCCGCCGATTTCGTGGCCTGGTACAACGGGCACCCCGACTTCGCCGGGCGCGCTGTCGATCTCACGCACGAGCGGGTGGTGGTGCTGGGCAACGGCAACGTCGCGCTCGACGTCGCGCGGGTCCTCACCGCAGACCCCGACACCTTCACCGGCACCGACATGACCGAGGAAGCCGTTACCGCGCTCCGGGATTCGCAGGTGCGGGAGGTCGTGATCCTCGCCCGACGGGGCCCGACGCACGCCGCGTTCACCGCCCCCGAGCTGCTGGGGCTGGCCCGCACGGTGCCGGTCGTGGTCGAGCCGGGGGACCTGGAGGGCCCCGAGAGCGGGGCGGTCGACGAGCTCGCGGACGAGCAGGCCCGCTTCTACCGCACGCAGAAACTCGCTCTGCTGCAGGCGCTTCCGGCGGCGGGGTCCGCACCGGAGGGCCGACGGGTGGTGCTGCGGTTCGGCACACCGCCCACCGCGATCACCGCGTCCGACGGCGGGCTCACCGTCGCCTTCGACGACCACGGCGCACCGTCGGAGCTGGCGTGCGGCCTGGTCCTGCCGTCGATCGGGTTGCGCGGCACGTCCGTCCCGGGCGTGCCCTACGACGAGGCCAGGGGCACCATCCCCAACGCCGACGGCCGCGTCCTCGGGCCCGACGGTGCCGCCCTCCCCGGCGTGTACGTGGCCGGGTGGTGCAAGCGCGGCCCGACCGGCGTGATCGGCACGAACCGCTTCGACGCTCGCGGCACCGTCGACGCCCTGATCGCCGACTTCCACGCCGGGCTGCTCACGGCACCGTCCGCGGAGTAGGCCCCGGACACGACAAGGGCGGGCGCGACCGTGTGGTCGCGCCCGCCCTGTTCTGCGGGTCAGCGTTCCGTGCGTCAGCCGACGACCAGGCGATCGCCGTCCGGCGACACCGTGACGTGCACCGTGTCGCCGTCGCGAACATCGCCCGCGAGCAGTGCCTTGGCGAGCTGGTCGCCGATGGCCTGCTGCACCAGGCGGCGCAGCGGCCGGGCGCCGTAGAGCGGGTCGAAGCCGCGCTCCGCGAGCCAGCCCTTGGCCTCGTCGGAGACCTCGAGCTCCAGCCGGCGCTGGCTCAGCCGCTTGCGCAGCTGGTCCAGCTGGATGTCCACGATGCCGGTGAGCTGCTCCGAGCTCAGCGAGTCGAAGATCAGCACGTCGTCGAGCCGGTTGATGAACTCCGGCTTGAACTTCGCGCGCACCGCGGCCATCACCTGCTCGGGCGTGCCGCCCGCGCCGAGGTTCGACGTGAGGATCAGGATCGTGTTGCGGAAGTCCACCGTGCGGCCCTGGCCGTCGGTGAGTCGGCCCTCGTCGAGCACCTGCAGCAGCACGTCGAACACATCCGGGTGCGCCTTCTCGACCTCGTCGAACAGCACCACCGTGTAGGGGCGGCGCCGCACGGCCTCGGTCAGCTGGCCGCCGGCCTCGTAGCCGACGTACCCCGGGGGCGCGCCGACGAGCCGTGCGACGGAGTGCTTCTCGCCGTACTCGGACATGTCGATGCGCACCATGGCGCGCTCGTCGTCGAAGAGGAACTCCGCGAGCCCCTTCGCCAGCTCCGTCTTGCCCACGCCCGTGGGACCGAGGAACAGGAACGAGCCCGTGGGCCGGTTCGGGTCGGCGACGCCGGCGCGGGTGCGGCGCACCGCGTCCGAGACGGCCTGCACCGCGGCCTCCTGGCCGATCACGCGCTTGCCGATCTCCGACTCCATGCGCAGCAGCTTCGCGGTCTCGCCCTCGAGCATGCGGCCGGCGGGGACGCCGGTCCAGGCGGAGACCACGTCGGCCACGTCGTCCGGGCCGACCTCCTCCTTGAGCATGACCTCGCCGTCCGACGCGGCGCCCGAGTGGGCCACCGCCTCGTCGAGCTGCTTCTCCAGCGCGGGGATCTGGCCGTAGCGCAGCTCCGCGGCGCGGCCGAGGTCGCCGTCGCGCTCGGCGCGCTCCGACTCGCCCTTGAGCGTCTCGAGCTGCTCCTTGAGCGCACGTACCGAGTCGATGGCGCCCTTCTCGTTCTGCCACCGCGAATTGAGCTGGGCCAGCTTCTCCTTGTGGTCGGCCAGCTCGCCGCGCAGCTTCTCCAGCCGGTCCTTCGACGCGGCGTCGGACTCCTTGGCCAGCGCCATCTCCTCGATCTCGAGACGACGGACCAGCCGCTCCTCGGCGTCGATCTCCTCGGGGCGCGAGTCGATCTCCATCCGCAGGCGCGAGGCGGCCTCGTCGACCAGGTCGATCGCCTTGTCGGGCAGGAACCTGCTCGTGATGTAGCGGTCGGACAGCGACGCGGCGGCGACCAGCGCGGAGTCGGTGATGCGCACGCCGTGGTGCACCTCGTACCGCTCCTTGAGGCCGCGCAGGATGCCCACGGTGTCCTCCACCGACGGCTCGCCGACCAGCACCTGCTGGAACCGGCGCTCGAGCGCGGCGTCCTTCTCGATGTACTGGCGGTACTCGTCGAGCGTGGTCGCGCCCACGAGCCGCAGCTCGCCGCGGGCCAGCATCGGCTTGATCATGTTGCCGGCGTCCATCGCGGACTCGCCGGTGGCCCCGGCGCCCACGATGGTGTGCAGCTCGTCGATGAAGGTGATGATCTGGCCGGCGGAGTCCTTGATCTCGTCGAGCACGGCCTTGAGCCGCTCCTCGAACTCGCCGCGGTACTTCGCGCCGGCGACCATCGCGCCCAGGTCGAGCGAGATCACCGTCTTGCCGCGCAGCGACTCCGGCACGTCGCCCGTGACGACGCGCTGCGCCAGCCCCTCGACGATGGCCGTCTTGCCGACGCCGGGCTCGCCGATGAGCACCGGGTTGTTCTTGGTGCGGCGGCTGAGCACCTGCACGACGCGGCGGATCTCGTTGTCGCGCCCGATGACCGGGTCGAGCTTGCCCTCGCGGGCGCGCGCGGTGAGGTCGGTCGAGTACTTCTCGAGCGCCTGGTACTGCCCCTCCGGATCCTGCGAGGTGACCTTCGCGCTGCCGCGGACCGCGGTGAACTTGTCGCGGATCTCCTGCGGGGTGGCGCCGGCCGAGGTCAGGACCTGCGCGGCCTCGCCACCCGCCTCCGCGAGCCCGTACAGCACGTGCTCGGTGGAGACGAACTGATCGCCCATCTCGGTCGCGAGCTTCTGCGCCGCGCTGATCGCCGCGATCGACTCGCGGGACAGCTGCGGCGTGGTGGTGGAACCGCTGGCCTTCGGCTTGCGGTCCACGATCTCCTGCGCGCGGTTCCGCACGGCCACGGGATCCACCCCCACCGCCTTGAGCAGCGGCGCGGCGATCCCGTCGGTCTGGTCCAGCAGCGCCACGAGCAGGTGCGCCGGAGAGATCTCCGGGTTACCCGCCGACGATGCCGCCTGCAGGGCCGAGGTGAGCGCGGCCTGCGTCTTGGTGGTGGGGTTGAACGAATCCACTCTTGTGCCCTCCTGGGGTCGTCTCGAACACGTCGTGCACCCTGAGCCAGGTCGACTCAAGCATGCCTTCTGCACTCTTCAACGCGCCACCACTTGAGTCTGTTCCGCTCAACTCCGACCGGCGCCGTGACCCCCGTCACACGTGCGCGCAGGGGCCTCGGACGGTTCGAGGTCCGCGGTCACGGCACGACGGTCGGCGCGGAGCCGTCGGAGAACCGCAGGATGCCGAAGTGCCGTCGATCCAGGGTGGCGACGACCGGCGAGCGGTACTCGTCGGCGAGCACGATGTTGGAGGCGTCAGCCACGCCGATCGGCACATCGGAGTACCGCTCGACGATCGCTGTCGCCGCAGCGAGCCGCCCGCGGTCCATCGATGCGAGCTCCCACGCACCGGATGCGAGTTGCTCCAGCACTTCCGCTCCGCGGACGAGCCGTGTCGAGTGAGAACGAGGTAGTCGAGTTCGGCGAGGATGTACGGGGACACCACCAGCAGGTCGTCACACCCCTCGATCACGGCCTTCACCCGCTCGTGCGCGGGCTCGGCCGAGTCGAAGTACGCCAGGAGCGCGCTGGTATCGACGATCACTCGCCGAATCCGACCAACAGCTCGTCGACCCGCTCGGCGATCGACTCATGCCCTGAGAACAGGCCACCGCTGGGTCGCGGAGGCGCCGCCGGCGTGGCTGCGCGGATCGCGCGCCGAATGACCTCCGCCTCCGGAATCGATGCCCGACGCGCCTCGATCTCGACGGCCCGTTTGAGGTCGTCGGGCAGGTACAACGTCGTCTTGACCATGCCACATATGGTACCGCCGGTGGCATCGTCAGACCAGGGCGGCGACGCGCTCCGCGAGCTTCTGGTGCGTGGCGGCATCGGGATGCCCGTCGGCACTGGTGCCGTACTCCCAGCCCTCACTCAGCGGCGAGATGACCGACACCGACGGGTCCACCGACCGCGCCGCGGTGACGATGGCGGATTCGGTCGCCCGCGCGTTGGGTCCCGTGCCGTGGATCGTCGGGAACACCGTGACCAGAGCGACCTTCGCGCCAGGCGCCTGGCGGCGCACCGTCGAGATCACCTGCTGGACCTGCGTCGAGATCGCGGCAGCCGACCTGCCGACGTCGTTGGATCCGGCCTGCACGACGACGAGCGAGGGCTTGTGCGCCGGAAGGTTCGCCGCCTGCGTGAGGCCCGCGATGGAGCCGTCGCCGTAGCCGGCCCGCTGCGCGCGCTGAGGTACACGCTGCGACGCGCGATCGCGCTGATCATCCGCGGATACGCCACGACGCCGGCCACCTCGTACCCGGTCGAGATCGAGGCACCGATCACCATGATGGGACCGGACTCGGCCGGTTGCCCGGTCGTGGCCGGATCAGCGGCGGCACCGCCGGCCGACAGGCTTGCCGCAGACACGGCCACCACGACTCCGGCCACCAGCGCTCCACCGATTCTCGACATCGTCATGCCGAGATTTTGACACATCACCAGTCACATTCATAACTTCTGCGACTTTCGCAACATTAGAAACAGGCAGGTGGAGCAGGTCGGCCGCCGTCGCTTCAGGATGTCGGCTCCTCGCCCTCCGGAGGTGCACAGCGCACTTCCGGAGCGCCAAAACCCGACATCGTGAGCGGCCCCAGCTCAGGCCAGGGCCGACACGCGCTCGGCGATCCGCTCGTGCGCAGCGGCGCCAGGGTGGCCGTCGCCGCTGGCCCGGTAGCGCCAGCCCTCGTCGAGCGGGGAGATGACGGCCACCGTCGGGTCCACGGACCGGGCGGCCGACACGATGGCGTTGTCGACGGCATGGGCCGGCGCACCGTTGTGGATCGACGGGAACACGGTGACCACGGCGATCTTCGCGCCGGGCGCCTGCCGCCGCACCGTCGAGACGACCTGCCGCACCTGGCCCGCGACGGCCGCGGGCTTGGCACCCACGTCGTTCGTCCCGGCCTGGAGCACCACGAGCGAGGGGTTGCGGGCCGGCAGGTTCGCGGCCCGCGTCAGCCGCGCCATCGAGCCGTCGGCGTAGCCGGCGCCGACCTTGCACTCACGTACACCGGGCGGCCCGAGATCGAGTGCACCTGGCGCGGGTACGCCGCGGCGCTCGACACGGCCTTGCCGGTCGAGACCGAGGCGCCGATCACGACGACCGGCCGACGGTCCGCCGTCCGGGCCTGCGGAGCCTGCCCGCGGGGCGCCGCCGGCGCGACGCGCGGCGCGACCGCACGCCCGGCGACCGGCTTCGCGGCCACCGGTTTGGCAGCCACCGGCTTGGCGGACACGGGCTTCACTGCCACCGGCTTCGCCACGACGGGCTTCGCGGCCACCTTGTGCGAGTACGTCGCGGGCTTCACGCTGCTGCGCCGGCGCTTCGGCGGCGGGCGATTGCGTGACCGGCTCCGCGTGGCGGCGGCCACGGCGAACGGCGCGAAGGCGAGGCCCGCACCGAGGGCGACCCCGTATCCGATGCGGCGCAGGTGACGACGATCTCGCGATGCGGCCATGGCGGCAGAACCCTCTTCCTCGAGCACTGATCGGGTGGCGCTGCGACACTGCGCCGGACGACGGCCGCGGCGCGAGCGCCGCGGACCGCCGTCGAATGTACTCGATGCCGGAATCGGGCATACCGTCGCCGTGGACGTCGCGTGTGATCCGCGCGCCGCCTTCACGCAGGTACGATGAAACCCGGTCAGGACAGGTTTCGACGGGCAGGAACGGATCTTCAGTGGGTTCGCATTCACGGCACGGTCTGACGCAGATCGCGGCAGACCTCGAGCCGGTGTCCGATGAATTCACCAAGAATTTGTTCGCGCGTCTGTTCGCGATGAACCCCGCCCTCCGGGACCTGTTTCCCGCCAACATGACCGGGCATCGCGGCGTGTTCTTCCGGGTGCTGCACCACGTCCTGACGTCGATCCCGCGGACCGAGGGCCACGACGACCTGATCGAGTTCCTCTCCCAGCTCGGCCGCGATCACCGCAAGTACGGTCTCACCGAGGCCGATTACGACACGATGGCGGCCGCGCTCACGGCCGAGGTGCACGCGACGTACCGGCCCTCGGCGGTCTCGACGAGCACGACGCGGCGACCCTCGACCAGGCGGTGAAACTGCTCACCGGCGTGATGCGCGGAGGCGCGCACTCGGACCCGACGCCCGCGCGCCGCACCGCCCGCGTGGTCGAGGTGCTGCGGCCGCACCCCGGGCTGACCGTCGTCCGCCTGATCGCCGACGAGCCCCTGCTGTTCCGCCCCGGCCAGTACGTCGAGACCCAGATCCCGCAGGTGCCCCGGCAGTGGCGGCCGCTGTCGCTCGCGATGCCCCCGAACACACAGGGCCAGTTGGAGTTCCACATTCGCGCCGTGCCGGGCGGCTACCTCTCCAGCACCGTCCACGGCGAGACGCGGCGCGGCGACGTGTGGCAGTTCGGGCAGGTACACGGGCTCCTACGGCCCGACGGTGACCGTCCGCTCACCATGATCGCGGGGGGCACGGGCCTCGCGCCCATGAAGTCGATACTGCTGGCCATGGCCATGAGCGGCGACAACCCCGACGTGCACCTCCTCGTGGGGGCGCGTTCGCCGGGGCTGTTGTACGACTCGCAATCGCTGGCGCCGCTCGCGGCCACGAACCCGTGGCTCAAGGTGACGCAGGTGACGGATGCGCGGCGCGACCCGTGGTGGCTCAAGCGGCCGGCCACGGCGTACCGGGCCTGCCACTGCGGCACGGCTCACTGGTGGACGCCATGTCGGATCTCGATCTCACCGGCCGCCGGGTCCTGATCGCCGGGCCGAAGGGCCTGCTGCGCGCCGCGAGCGAGAAGGCCGTGGCGCAGGGCGCCGCGCCGGCGGACGTGGTGCACGACCCGCTGTGAGACGGGACGGCGACGACGCCGTTCAGGACGCGACGGCCCCGGGGGCGTCGACTCCCGGGGCCGTGGATGGGCGCACGATCAGGGCTTGCGGCGACTCCTGGGCTGCCACACCACCATCGCTGAGCTTTTCGGAACGTGCACGAGTTCGCCTCCGCGCCGGGCGTTCTCGACCTGCGCGGTGAGTTCCTCGACCCGGCGCTGCAAGGCATCGACCTGGTTGGTCAGGTCGATGATCCGCTTGATGCCCGCGAGGTTCACGCCCTCGTCCTGCGAGAGCCGCTGCACCTCGCGGAGCAGATCGACGTCGCGGGTCGAGTAGCGGCGGCCCCGCCCGCCGACCGCTCGGGCGTCACGAGCCCGAGCCGGTCGTACGTGCGGAGGGTCTGCGCGTGCATACCCGCGAGCTGCGCAGCCACCGAGATCATGAACACGTGGGCGTCCGGGTCCTCGGGGAACTGCACGTCGATGTTCATCGCTACGCCCCCGCCCCGCTCGCGGCCGCCGCGCCGGGCCAGCCGCCCCTCGGGTCGAAGCCCGCGGCGCGCTCGGCGTCGGCGTAGGCGCGCAGCGCCTCCTGGGCCCGCTCGTCGAGCGACGAGGGCACGGTGACCTGCACCTTGACGAGCAGGTCGCCGTGGCCGCCGGACCGCTTCGGCACTCCGCGGCCGCGGACCCGCAGGGTGCGCCCGTCGGTGGTGCCGGCCGGGATCTTCACGCCCACCGGCTGCGCCAGCGTCGGCACCGTCACGGTGGCGCCCAGGGCCAGCTCCGAGAAGCTGACCGGCAGGGTCACCAGGAGGTCGTCGCCGTTGCGGGTGAACACGTCGTCGGCGCTCACGTGGACGACCACGAACAGGTCGCCCGACGGTGCCCCGCGCATCCCCGCCTGCCCCTGACCTGCCAGCCGGATGCGCTGGCCGTCCTTGACGCCGGGCGGAATCTTCACGTTCACCGTGCGCGTGCGCACTGTGACGCCGGTACCGCTGCAGTCCGGGCACGGATCGTCGATCACCGAGCCAGAGCCGCGGCAGTCCGGGCACGGTTCGGAGAAACTGAACGCGCCCTGGTTGCGGCTCACGAGCCCGGAGCCGTTGCAGGACTGGCACACCCGCGGGCTGGTGCCCGGCTTGGCGCCGGACCCGTGGCAGGTGGTGCACGGCGACGGCGAGGTCAGCGTGATCGGCGTGGTCACGCCCAGTGTGGCGTCCCGGAAGCCGAGCGTGATCTCGGACTCCAGATCGCCGCCGCGCCGCGGACGCGTGGGCTGCGGGCCGGGGCCCTGCCCCGCTCCGCCGCGGTTGAACAGGCCCTCGAAGATGTCCCCGATTCCGCCGCCGCCGTTGCCGGCGGCACCGTCGAAGATGTCCGAGAACGAGAACCCGCCCGACCCGCCACCGGCATTGCCGAAACCGCCGGTGCCGAAACCACCCGAGCCGTAACCACCGGCGCCGCCGGAGCCGAAGCGACCGCCGCCGAACAGGCGTCGCGTCTCGTCGTACTCCTTGCGCTTGGCCGGATCCGAGAGCACCGCGTGGGCCTCGGAGACCCGCTTGAATCGCTCCTCGGCCTTCGCGTCGCCCGGATTCGCGTCCGGGTGCAGCTCACGGGCCAGCTTGCGGTACGCCTTCTTGATCTCGTCGGCACTCGCATCGGAGCTAACGCCCAGCTCACGATAGAAGTCCTGTTCAACCCATTCCCTCTGTGCCACTGGGCATCACCTCCTCTACTCCTCGTCCTGGCTCGGAACACCCGCCGGACGGTCGACCACTGCGACCATCGCGTGCCGGATCACCTTGCCATCGATCTGATATCCCTGGCGCAGCACCGCCCCCAGAACGGGGTCGGCGCCGTCGCCCTCGTGCTGCACGGCCTCGTGGATCGCCGGGTCGAACTCGTCGCCCTCCACGCCGAAGGACTCCAGTCCCAGGCCCTTGAGCACGCCGTCGAGCTTGTCGGAGACGGACTTGAGCGGTCCTGCCTCGAGGTCGCCGTGGTTGCGCGCGCGGTCGAGATCGTCGAGCACCACCAGCAGCTCCGTCACGACGGCCGCCTTGCCCGCGGCGCGGGCGTCCACCACGTCGCGCGCGGTGCGCTTGCGGTAGTTGGCGTACTCGGCGGAGACGCGCTGCAGGTCGGCCGTCAGCTCGCCCACCTGGTCCGACGGTGCCTCGACACCGTCGACCTCGGGCGTCTCGGTCCCGGCCGCGGCGGATTCCTCCGCCGCGGCGTCGGCCACGTCAGCGTCGGCCCCCGCGGTCTCCGAGATCTCCTCTTCCGGTTCCACCGGATTCTCGGGGGTCGGCATTACTTCGCGTCCTTCGGATCCTCGTCGACGACCTCGGCGTCCACGACGCCGTCATCGGCCTGCGCGCCGGCGTCGGCACCGTCGGCCTGCGCCTCCGCACCGGCGGCGGCGTAGATCGCCTGGCCCAGGGCCTGCGACTCGGTCGACAGCTTCTCGACGGCGGCCTTCACGGCGGCGATGTCGGTGCCCTGCAGCGCCTCGTTCGCCTCCTTGACAGCGGCCTCGACCTTCTCCTTGTTCTCGGCCGGGACCTTGTCCTCGTTCTCCTTGAGGAACTTCTCGGTCTGGTTGACCAGCGACTCGGCCTGGTTGCGGGTCTCCGCCTCCTCGCGGCGAGCCTTGTCCTCCTGCGCGTGCGCCTCGGCGTCCTTGATCATCCGGTCGATCTCCTCCTGCGACAGGCCGCTGCCGTCGGAGATCTTGATGGTGTTCTCCTTGCCGGTGCCCTTGTCCTTCGCGGTCACGTGCACGATGCCGTTGGCATCGATGTCGAAGGTGACCTCGATCTGGGGCACGCCGCGCGGCGCCGGCGCGATGCCGGTGAGCTCGAAGCTGCCGAGCAGCTTGTTGTGCGCGGCGATCTCACGCTCGCCCTGGAAGACCTGGATCTGCACCGACGGCTGGTTGTCGTCGGCCGTGGTGAAGGTCTCGGACCGCTTGGTGGGAATCGTGGTGTTGCGCTCGATGAGCTTGGTCATCACGCCGCCCTTGGTCTCGATGCCGAGGGACAGCGGGGTGACGTCGAGCAGCAGCACGTCCTTGACCTCGCCGCGCAGCACGCCGGCCTGCAGGGCGGCGCCGACGGCGACGACCTCGTCCGGGTTGACGCCCTTGTTGGGCTCCTTGCCGCCGGTGAGCTCCTTGACCAGCTCGGTCACGGCGGGCATACGGGTGGAACCACCGACGAGCACGACGTGGTCGATGTCGCCCACGGAGATGCCGGCATCCTTGATGACCGCCTGGAAGGGCTTGCGGGTGCGCTCGAGCAGATCGCTGGTGATCTTCTGGAACTCGCTGCGCGAGAGGTTCTCGTCGAGGAACAGCGGGTTCTTGTCCGCGTCCACCGTGATGTACGGCAGGTTGATCGACGTGCTCTGACCCGAGCTCAGCTCGATCTTGGCCTTCTCAGCGGCCTCACGCAGACGCTGCATCGCCATCTTGTCCTTGGTGAGGTCGATGCCGTGCTGCGCCTTGAACTTCTCGACGAGCCAGTCGACGATGCGCTGGTCCCAGTCGTCACCGCCGAGCTCGTTGTCGCCCGACGTCGCGCGGACCTCGACGACACCGTCGCCGATCTCCAGCAGCGAGACGTCGAACGTGCCGCCACCGAGGTCGAAGACCAGGATGGTCTGCTCCTTCTCACCCTTGTCCAGGCCGTACGCGAGCGCGGCGGCGGTGGGCTCGTTGACGATGCGGAGCACGTTCAGTCCCGCGATCTGGCCGGCCTCCTTGGTGGCCTGGCGCTGCGCGTCGTTGAAGTACGCGGGAACGGTGACCACTGCGTCGGTCACGTCCTCACCCAGGTACGCCTCGGCGTCGCGCTTCAGCTTCATCAGCGTGCGGGCGCTGATCTCCTGGCTGGTGTAGTTCTTGTCGTCGATCGACTGCGCCCAGTCGGTACCGATGTGGCGCTTGACCGAGCGGATGGTGCGGTCGACGTTCGTGACGGCCTGGTTCTTGGCGGGCTGCCCCACCAGGACCTCACCGTTGCGCGCGAAGGCGACCACCGACGGGGTGGTCCGCGAGCCCTCGGCGTTCGCGATCACGACCGGGTCGCCGCCCTCGAGGACAGCGACGCACGAGTTGGTGGTGCCGAGGTCGATGCCTACTGCACGTCCCATATTGATATGCCTCCTGGTTGTTCTACTACGGATCAGACTTCAGCGCCCCGCACTCAAGGAGCGAACACGTCAGTTCTACCTCATTGAGTGGACTACGCTCAAGCAGTACGTCATGTCCAACGGGCGACGTCGTGGGAATGTTCCCGATTCTCGAAAAAGTTGAGCGCATCGCGCGCAAGTCTTGTTCTCGCAGGTCACGCAGCCCGACGGTGCCGCCGCGGGGAGCGCCGGGACGCCGCCGGACGTTCGTCCCCGCGCCGCGCCGAATCCCCTCGGATCCGTTCGCTCCCTCACGAGAAGCCGCTCCCCTGGTGAGGGGCCGGCCGCCCCACGCGGCGCCGACTCCCCCACCACACGCCAGCTCTCCCCACGGAACGCCGAGCGGGCGGGCCGCCGAGGCGACCCGCCCGCACCGTCGAACCCGTTATGCGGCGACCTGAGCACCCTCCGACACCGGCTCCAGGGCCTGCGTCACGATCTCGGCGACGTCGACCATCGGCTTCACGTCCAGGGCGTCGAGGACCTCGGCCGGGACGTCGTCCAGGTCGGGCTCGTTGCGCTGCGGGACGAAGACGGTCTTCAGGCCGTTGCGCTGCGCGGCCAGCAGCTTCTGCTTGACGCCGCCGATGGGCAGCACCCGGCCGTTCAGCGTGACCTCGCCGGTCATGCCGACGTCGCTGCGCACGCGCCGCCCCGTCAGCATCGAGACCAGCGCGGTGACCATCGTGACGCCCGCCGACGGCCGTCCTTGGGGACGGCGCCGGCCGGGAAGTGGATGTGCACCGTACCGTTCAGCGCGGTCGGCTCGATGCCGAAGTCGGCGGCGTGCGCCTGCACGTACGACAGCGCGATCTGCGCCGACTCCTTCATCACGTCGCCCAGCTGGCCCGTCAGCTTCAGCTCCGGGCCCGCCTCGCCGGGCGTGTGCAGCGCCTCGATGAACAGGACGTCGCCGCCCATGCCCGTCACGGCGAGCCCGGTCGCAACGCCCGGCACCTCGGTGCGCTCGGCCGTCTCCGGGGTGAACCGGGGCCGGCCGAGGAAGCCCTTGAGGTCCCCGACGTCGACGACGGTGCGCTCGCCCTCCGACGAGGAGGACTGCTCCACCGCGACCTTGCGCAGCGCCTTCGCGAGCAGCCGCTCGAACTGCCGCACGCCCGGCTCCCGGGTGTAGTTCGCGGCGATCTCGCGGAGCGCGTCGTCGGTGACGGTCACCTCGTCGGCGGTCAGCGCCGCCCGCTCGAGCTGCCGCGGCACCAGGTAGTCGCGGGCGATCGCGACCTTGTCGTCCTCGGTGTAGCCGTCGAGGGTGACGAGCTCCATGCGGTCGAGCAGCGCCGACGGGATGTTCTCCACCACGTTGGCCGTCGCGAGGAAGACCACGTCGGACAGGTCCAGGTCGAGGTCGAGGTAGTGATCGCGGAAGGTGTGATTCTGCGCGGGATCGAGAACCTCGAGCAGCGCCGCCGCGGGGTCGCCGCGGTAGTCGGAGCCCACCTTGTCGATCTCGTCGAGCAGCACCACCGGGTTCATCGACCCGGCCTCGCCGATCGCACGCACGATCCGGCCGGGCAGCGCGCCCACGTAGGTGCGACGGTGCCCGCGGATCTCCGCCTCGTCCCGCACGCCGCCGAGTGCCACGCGCACGAACTTCCGCCCGAGCGCCCGGGCGACGGACTCGCCGAGCGAGGTCTTGCCCACGCCCGGAGGCCCGGCGAGCACCATGACGGCGCCCGACCCGCGGCCGCCGACCAGCGACATGCCGCGCTGCGACCGGCGCGACCGCACGGCCAGGTACTCGACGATGCGGTCCTTCACGTCGTCGAGGCCGTGGTGGTCGGCGTCGAGGATCGCCCGCGCGCCGGCCAGATCGTCCGAGTCCTCGGTGGTGACGTTCCACGGCAGGTCGAGGACGGTGTCGAGCCAGGTGCGGATCCACCCCGCCTCGGGGCTCTGGTCGGTGCCGCGCTCCAGCTTGCCGACCTCGCGCAGCGCCGCCTCGCGGACCTTCTCGGGCAGGTCGGCGGCCTCGACGCGGGACCGGTAGTCGTCGGCACCGTCGGGCTCGTCCTCCCCGAGCTCCTTGCGAATGGCGTTGAGCTGCTGCCGGAGCAGGAAATCCTTCTGCTGCTTCTCCATCCCGTCGCGGACGTCGGAGGCGATCTTGTCGCTCACCTCGGTCTCGGCGAGGTGCTCGCCGGTCCAGTCGATGAGCCGCTGCAGGCGCGCGTCGACGTCGCCGGTCTCCAGGAGCTCGCGCTTCTGCTCGTTGGTCAGCCACGACGAGTAGCCCGACGTGTCCGCCAGCGCGGCGGGGTCGCTGAGCCGGTTGACGGCGTCGATGACCTGCCACGCCTCGCGGCGCTGCAGCATCGCGAGCACGACCTTCTTGTACTCGGCGGCCAGCTCGCGGGTGCGCTCGGTGACCGCGGTCTCGTCGACGAGGTCGACCTCGACCCACAGCGCCGCGCCGGGACCGGTGGTGCCGGACCCGATGTGGGCGCGCTGCTCGCCGCGGAGCACCGCGACGTACTCGGACTGCCCGGGGACCCGCCCCACCTGCACGATCGAGGCGACGACGCCGTGCGTCGGGTAGCGGTCGTCCAGACGCGGGGCGATGAGGAGCTTGCCGCGCTCGCTCGCGCGGCCGGCGTCGACGGCCGCCTGCGCGGCGTCGTCGAGGGGGATCGGCACGACCATGCCGGGGAGCACGACGAGGTCGGGGACGAAGAGAACGGGCAGCGAGATCTGCTCAGACATGGGACCTCCAAAGTTCAGTCTGCCCCGCTCAACGCAGAAGCCCGGCCGGGTTGTTCCGGCCGGGCATCGGCGTTCGCCCTCAGCGGATTTCAGGCACTCTGAGGCGACCACAGCCAGTCCGTGTACTTGTAGGCGCCGTCGCCCCGGACCAGCCGGAACAGCTCGTTGCGCGCTACCCGCCCCGCGCCGTCGAGATGCCAGAGTTCACCCCACATCCGGCCCGTCGACATGATCCGGTTGCACCGCGGGGCACGGACGGCGTTCACTGCGGCGAGGGCCGTCGGCCAGTCCGCGGCGTCGGCGGGGATGTGGTCCGCGATACTGCGGGCGTCCTCGAGCGCCATCACGGCACCTGAGGCGAGGTACTGCAGCGGCGGATGGGCCGCGTCGCCGAGGAGCAGCATCCGGCCGTCGACCCAGTCCGAGATCGGCTCCCGGTCGTACATCGGCCACCAGCGGTCCCGCCAGAGGTGCTCGGTGGCAGCGCGCACGGTCGGATGGCAGCGCGCGAACGCATCGTCCAATTCCGACGGTCCGCCCCACTCGACTTCCCCGCGCTCGTAGCCGGGAGAGTGGAACACCGCGACCTGGTTGAGCATCGCGCCGCCGCGCAGAGGGTACTGGATGAAGTGGCATCCCGGTCCGATGTACCCGATCACATCCTCGATATCGGCGGCGAAGGGCACCTGATCGATCGGGAAGGTACCGCGGTACGCCGCGTAACCCGATCCCACCGGCTCGTCCTCCGAGAGCTTCGCCCGCAATGTCGACTTCAACCCGTCCATCCCGAGTGCGACGTCGCCGGTCAGTTCCTCGCCGTCGGCCAGCGTGACCCGCACGCCGTCGCCTTCGGTCACCACATCGACCACCCGGCTGTCCGTACGAAGGTCCGCACCGGCGGCCCGCGCCGCCGTGACGAGCGCCGAGTGCAGATCGGACCGGTGCACCACGAAGTAGACGCCGCCGTAATGGCGCTGGAAGTCCGCGCCCAGGTCGAGCCTGGTCAGTTCTTCAGCGGTGATCGCATCGCGGAACACGAGGTTCTTCGGCAGCACGCCGCGCGCGACCACCTCGTCGAAGACGCCCCACTCCTGGAGGATCCGTGAGCCGTGCGGTCCGATCTGGAGGCCGGCCCCGACCTCGCCGAACTCCGGTGCCGACTCGAGAACGGTCACCTCCGCGCCCCGCTTACTCAGGGCCAGTGCGGAGGCGACTCCGCCGATCCCGCCGCCTGCCACGATCACCTTCGTCGTCATCGCTTGCTCCTCACATCTCCGCGAACTCTGCAACGACTGTGACCCCGGACACCACGGCTGGGTAGCGAGGGTTCTGCTCTGCAGAACAACGGTGCATTCAACGCCACAGCCTTTCTAGCGTTGTGGCATCCGACACACGAAGCGAGGAGGCGCCGTGCCCAACGACCTGAGCGATGATCCCGAGTTGGATCGCTTGTACTCGGATTTCGCTGCCGCTCACCTGAATCCACTGTGGACTCAGCTGGGCGACCTGATGCCCATCGTTCCCGCGCCGCGCGCCGTCCCCCACGTGTGGCGCTGGTCCGACCTGCTTCCGATGGCGCAGCGGGCCGGCGATCTCGTGCCCGTGGGCCGTGGCGGCGAACGCCGCGCGATCGCCCTGGCCAACCCCGGCCTCGGTGGCCTCCGTACGCGACGCCCACATTGTGGGCGGCGATCCAGTACCTCGGCCCGAAGGAGACCGCGCCCGAGCACCGGCACGCGCAGAACGCCTTCCGCTTCGTGGTCGAGGGCGAAGGCGTCTGGACGGTGGTGAACGGCGATCCGGTTGCCATGCGCCGCGGCGACCTGCTCCTCACCCCCGGCTGGGCGTTCCACGGCCACCACAACGACTCCGACAGTCCGATGGCCTGGATCGACGGTCTGGACATCCCGTTCATCCACTACACCGATTCCGGCTTCTTCGAGTTCGGTGCCGACGGCGTGACAGACGAGGGCACCCCCGACGTCTCCCGGGCCGAGCGCCTCTGGGCACACCCGGGACTGCGCCCCCTGATCGGCCTCGACGCCGCGAGCAGTTCCCCGATCTCCTGCTACCGGTGGGCACACACGGACGCGGCACTCGCCGAACAGCTCGCGCTCGAGGACGAGGGGCATGCGGCCACCGTCGCGCCCGGGCACGCGGCGGTCCGGTACACGAACCCCACCACGGGCGGCGACGTCCTTCCGACCATCCGTGCCGAGTTCCACCGGCTGCGAGCCGGAGCGAGCACCCGCGCGCGACGCGACGTGGGCTCCACCGTCTTCCAGGTTTTCGACGGTGCCGGTTCGATCGTGCTAGACGGAGTCGAGAAGCACATTCACACAGGCGATCTCGTGGTCGTCTCGTCGTGGACCGAGTGGTCCGCCCACACCGATGACGGACTCGACCTGTTCGCCTTCTCCGACGCTCCCATCGTGGAGCGGCTCCACCTCGCCCGTACCCACTTCTCCGAAGGAGCATGACCATGCGCCTGGCAACCCTCCGCCGCGACGGCCGTACCGCCGCGGTGCGTGCCGACGACGACACCTCGGCCACGGTGATCGACGGATACGCCGATCTCTCCGAACTCCTCGCGAACCCCGACTGGCGGGCCGTCGCGGACGCCGCCGACGGAGATCGCGTCGATCTGCGTTCCGCCGACTTCGCGCCGGTGGTGCCGCGGCCCGAGAAGATCGTGTGCGTCGGCCTCAATTACCGCACGCACATCCGCGAGATGGGCCGGGACCTACCCGAGTACCCGACGCTCTTCGCGAAGTTCGCCGAGGCCCTCACCGGCCCGTACGACGACGTGATCGTGCCGGACTACGCCGCGGACGAATTGGACTGGGAGGCCGAGCTCGCGGTGATCATCGGCGCACGTGCCACCCGCGTGACCGCCGGTGACGCCGCGGGGTACATCGCCGGCTACTCGGTGATCAACGACTACACGATGCGCGATTACCAGTACCGGACCCTGCAGTGGGACCAGGGCAAGACGTTCGACCGCACGTCGGGGTTCGGGCCGTACCTGGACACCGACTACCGCCTCGGCACCCGGATCGAGACCCGTCTCGAGGGTGAGGTCATGCAGTCCGCGAGTACGGACGACCTCGTCTTCGGCCCGGAAGAACTCGTCGAGTACATCTCCCACATCGTCACCCTGCAGCCCGGCGACGTGATCATCACCGGCACCACCGGAGGCGTCGGCCACGCACGCAAGCCGGCCCGCTACATCCGTGACGGCGAGGTCGTCGAGGTGAGCATCGAGGGCCTGGGATCGGTCCGCAACCGCACGATCGTCGCCTGACATGAATGCCCCCTCGTCTTCCGCGACCTCTCCCGGGAGGAACAGCTCACCCTGTGCCGCCGCGGCACTGCCCAGTTCGCGCGCCAGTTGGGAGCGCTCTCTGGCGATCAGCTGCGCGATCCCTCCGGACTCGAAGGGTGGACTCGCCGACATCTCGTGGCGCACGTGGCCTACAACGCCGCCGCACTGTGCCGCCTGATGGACTGGGCGGCCACGGGAACCGAGACCCCGATGTACCCCTCCCGGCGGCGCGCGCTTCGAGATCGCCGAGGGTGCCACGCTGGCACCGGGCGCCCTCCGGAATCTGTTCGACCACACCGTCGCCCGGCTCGACGAGAAGTGGCGCCACGCGCCGGAGGAAGCGTGGGCGGCAGTCGTCCGTTCCGCGCAGGGGCGGGAGATCACCGCCACGGAGACGATCTGGATGCGCGCCCGCGAGGTGTGGGTCCACGCCGTCGACCTGGGTGCCGGGGCACGATTCGCCGACGCCCCCGCGCCGGTCCTCGACGGCCTGCTGCAGGACATCGTCGACCGCTGGCGCAGCACCGGCGAGGGCGGGGACATCGAGCTGCGGGTCGATGGGCGCGCCCCGGTTGCCGTCGACCCGGCCACCGACCCGCGGCACCGCGTACCGGTGGCCGGCGACAGGGCCGCAGTCACCCGCTGGGCCGCCGGCCGAGGCACCGTCGGGCTGGCCGAAGCACCGCTCGACGGCCCCCGCGCTGGCTCTGACGCGGCCGCGCTGAACGCGACTCGACCACCCCGGCATGGGCACGCCCGGCCACGCCGGGGCGGCCGTCGCCTATTCCGGGCGTGCCGCCGGTAGTCGCAGGTGATCCGCCTGCGTCAGGAGATACGCGCCGATCTGTGCGATCCGGCCCTCCCCGAGCCGCGTCGCGGGGCCCGCGACGGCCAGCGCGGCCCCCACGGACCCGTCGGCCGCCCGCACCGCGATCCCGATCGCATGGAGCCCCTCCTCAGTATCGCCAGCATTCACCGCGTACCCCCGGTGCCGCGTCAGTTCGAGTTCGCGGCCTAGCCGCTGCCACTGCGGATTGCTCAGGCCTGCCTCGCCGTCGTTCCCCGGAGTCTGGTAGAGCGAACGAAGGTGCGGTGGCGACAGTTCCGCGAGAATCGCGCGCCCCGCTGCAGTCAGTCGCGCGGGGAGTGCGACACCTCGACGATCACCGACCCTGATCGCCTGCGCCGATTCCACGGTGGCGATGAACCTCACCCACCGCCCCGTCCGCACCGCGAGTTGAACGGTCTCGCCCGTCTCCGTGGCGATTCGCGTCATGACGGGACGCAGGTGCGTGTTGTACTCCCCGGTGGGCCGGTGCTCAACTGCGGCCACGTACAGAGACGGCCCGGGCACGTACTTGTTCTCGTCGTTCTCGACCGCGAAATCGCGGTAGACCAGCATCGCGAGCAGCCTGTGCGCGGTCGACCGGGCCACGCCCAACAGTTCCGCCGCCTGGCTCACGCTGACGATTCCCTGATCTCGAAGGATGTGCAGCAGGAGCAACGCATTGTCGACCGAGCTCTGTCCGTACGCCGGCCGGTTCCGCATAACAGAATCCTAGATCGACTGTCGCCTGGATCACAGTAGCTTCGGATTCACGAGCAGATCAGCATCGCAGAACTCGATGGATAGTGCTGTTGCACAGCGACATCGACCTCCACAGCGGTCCCGTCCGGTGTGCTCGACAGCGAGAAAGGTGCATTCGATGAAACAGGGACTCTACGTGGGTGTGGACACCGGTGGCACGTTCACCGATGTGGTCGTGATGGACGAGGCCGGGGCCGTGCTCACGAACAAGGCCCCGACGACTCCGCAAGCGCTGGAGGACGGCGTCTTCGCCGCGCTGGCGCTGATCGCCGACGAGCGCGGCGAGTCGCTGGGCGACATGCTCGCCAAGGTGGTGAGCTTCGGCCACGGGACCACACAGGCGACCAACGCGCTGATCGAACGGCGCGGCGCGACCACCGGCCTGATCACGACCAAGGGTTTCGGGGACACGCTGTTGCTGCAGCGCCTGATGGGCTTCACCGCAGGCACCCCCGTGGAGCAGCTGGGCGAGTTCAGTCGCCGCCGCTACCCGGACCCCATCGTTCCGCGCAGCCGGATCAAGGAGGTCCTCGAGCGCGTCGACCAGGCCGGCGAGGTGGTGATCGAGCTCGACGAGACCGCAGTCCGCTCGGCGGTCGAGGAGTTGGCGGCGGACGGCGTGACCGCCTACGCCGTCGCCCTGCTCTGGTCCTTCCGCAACCCGGCGCACGAGCTGCGCATCGCCGAGATCGTCCGGGAGGTCGCCGGCGACGGTGTCTACGTGAGCCTGTCGAGTGAGGTCAACCCCGTCCTCGGCGAGTACGAACGGACCTCCACCACCGTGCTCAACAGCTACCTGGGCCCGAGTGTGCAGCGCTACCTCGAGCGGATGGAACGCAAGCTGATCGAAGCGGGCATGACAGGCCGGTTCAGCGTGCTCAACAGCATCGGCGGCGTGATGAGCGCCCGCGACGCGGCGGATCGCGCCGTTCTGCTGCTGGCGAGCGGTCCGACCGGGGGCGTGCTCGGCAGCCAACACCTCGCCGAGCAACTCGGCCACCGCAACGTCATCACCTCCGACATGGGCGGCACCAGCTTCGACGTCGGTCTCATCGTCGACGGCAGGCCCGTGGTGTCCGCGGTCACCGAGGTCGCGCAATACCACGTCGCGGCACCGATGGTCAGCATCACCGCGATCGGCGCCGGCGGCGGTTCGGTCGCCGACGTGGTCGCGGGAGAGCTGCGGGTGGGCCCGGAGAGCGCCGGCGCCTTCCCGGACCAGTCTGCTACCGCCGCGGCGGTACCAGGGCGACGGTGACCGACGCCGACGTCGTACTCGGCGTGATCGATCCCGACACTTTCCTCGGCGGGCGGATGCAGCTCGACCGCGCGGCCGCCGAGGAGGCGATCCGCGCGCAGATCGCCGAACCGCTCGGACTCACGGTGGTCGAGGCGGCCGCGGGGATCCGGCACATCGTGGACTCCCGCATGGCGGACACGCTCCGCGAGCTATCGGTCGGCCGCGGCCTCGATCCTCGCGATTTCGTGCTGTACGCCTACGGCGGCGCGGGCCCCATGCACTGCGCCGGCTTCGGCGCCGACCTCGGCGTGGAGAAGATCGTGGTGCCGGCGACGTCGATGGCGCACTCGGCCTACGGCGCCCTGGCAGCCGACATCTATCACAGCGCGGAGCGTTCCCACCTGGTGAAGACCACCCTGGGAATCTCGCGCCGTGGGAGGACATCGACGCGGCCGCGATGGACCGGGTCTTCGCAGAACTCGAGTCCTCGACCCGCGACCAGCTCGTCCGCGACGGTGTCGACCCGGCCGACACCGTGATCGAGCGCTCGGTGGATGTCCGCTACCGCAGCCAGACGCACGAGCTGATCGTGCCGGTAGCACCGGGCACCGTCGACGCGGACGTCGTGCGCCAGGTCGTCGACCGGTTCGAGGCCGCGTACGAGGACACCTACGGCAAGGGCGCCGGGTTCCGCGAGGCCGGTATCGAGCTGACCACGTTCCGGGTCAGCGGCATCGGCCGCACCCCGAAGCCGACCTTCCGCGACACGACCGCGACGCGTTCGCACGCACCGCACGTCCGCAAGGTCTACGACCTCGCTGCGGGCGGCTGGATGGACGCGACGGTGGTCGACTGGTTCTCCCTCGCGCCGGGAGAGCAGATCGCCGGCCCCGCAGTCGTCGAGCACCCCACCACCACGGTCTACACCGGATTCGGCCAACGAGTCGGCGTCGACGTCTTCGGGAACCTCATCATCACCGCCTGAACGGCAAAGAAGGAATCAGTCATGAGCACAGACATTCTGAACCCCGCAGCCGCGGAAGTGGACCCGATCACCTTCGAGGTGGTCCGCAACCGGCTCTCGGCGATCACCGAGGAGCAGGCGATCACCCTGAAGTCGGTCTCCGGCTCGCCCGTGGTCACCGACGCGACCGACTTCAACGTGGGCACCTACCTCTCCGACGGTTCGATCGTGACGATGGGCCCGCAGGTCCTGTTCCACTCCGGATCGATGGCGAGCGTCGTGCGCAACATCATCGCCGACCGCGCCGAGAACCCCGGCATCGCCGAGGGCGACATGTTCATCCTGAACAATCCGTACAAGGGCGCCCTGCACCAGCAGGACGTGTCGATCGTCGCCCCCGTCTTCCACGACGGTGAGCGGGTCGCCTGGGTCGGCGCGTGCGCGCACCAGATCGACGTCGGCGGCCTCAATTTCGGCAGCTGGGCGTTCGGCGCCACCGAGATCCAGCAGGAAGCGATGCTGCTCTCCGGCGTGAAGATCGTCGAGAACCACGAGATCCGCGGCGACCTCTGGGACATGGTGATGGGGATGACCCGGATGCCGATGGCCGTCGGCCTGGACCTCAAGGCCATGATCGCCGCGAATCAGGTCGCGGCGCGCCGCCTCGGCGAGCTCTTCGAGCGGTACGGACTGGACGTTGTCCTCGAGGTGATGCACCGCGAGATCTCGCACGCGGAGGAGCAGCTGCGGGATCGCCTCCGGCAACTGCCCGACGGGGTGTTCCGGGCCGTCGACTACCTGGAGCACGACGGGCACACCAATGCCCTCTACGAGTTCAGGCTCACGGTCACCAAGTCCGGCGACACGCTCGACTTCGATTTCACCGGCACCGACCCGCAGGCACCAGGATTCGTCAATTGCACGCGATCGGGCCTGGTCGCCGGCGTGTTCACCGCGCTGCTGCCCACGCTCGCGCCGCGGATCAGCTGGAACGAGGGTCTGTTCCGCCCGCTCACCATCACCGCGCCCGACGGCGTGATCTGCAACGCCACCTGGCCCGCCCCGGTGTCGTCGGCCACCATCTCGGCCGTCTGGGTGGTGCAGAACGTCGCGCTGGCGGCGCTGTCCCGCCTCGCCGCGATGTCCCCGCTCACTGCGCAGGACGCTGCCGCGGTGACCAAGGGATCGATGACCGCCCTCGTCCTCAACGGACGCGATCGCGACGGCCGCCCCTACGGCAATTTCCTCCTCGACTCCACCGCGGGCGGCGGAGGGGCGTACCGGGACCACGACGGCCTCAACGGATCCGGGGACTTCTGCGTACCCCGGCCCGCAATCACCAACGTGGAGAGCCACGAGGCGAACGGCCCCATCCTCTTCCTCTACCGATCGATCCTCACGGATACGGGCGGCGCGGGCCGGCACCGCGGTGGCTGCACCGTCGGGCTCGCGATCACCCCGCACGACACCGAGGATCTGACGGCGATGATCGTCGGCCACGGCGTCGAGGTCCCCAACAGCGTCGGCCTGTTCGGCGGCCTGGAGGGATCGTGCAACCGCAACCAGTTCATCCCGTCCGACGGTGCCTCGCCCGCGGGCCGGATCACCTCGGTCGACGACCTGAGCCGGCGCGGGGACGACGTGCAGGTGCTCGGCGCGAAGCCCGGCTTCCTCTCCCTCCGCCCGGGCGATGCGCTGGCCTACAGCTTCCAAGGCGGAGGCGGCTACGGAGATCCGCTGACCCGCGATCCGCAGTCCGTCGCCACCGACGTCGCCCACGGCTACGTCAGCGCCGGCGCGGCCGCGGATCTCTACGGCGTCGTCCTGACCGACGGCATCCTGGACGAGGCGCGCACCGGCGAACGACGCAACGAGCTGCGCGCCGCGCGCACCGGCCGGGACTGCGGCGCGGAACAGTCGGCAGACGGGGCCCCCATGGGCCCGGCACTGGTCCGCACGGCCGACGGTGCTGTCCACTGCGGCTGCGGCGCCCGGCTGGGCGACGCGGGGAACTGGCTCGCCGGCACCGCGCGGCGCGTCGCGGACCCCGGCGATCACGGCCCGTACCTGCGCCTGCACGAGGGACTCGAGCTGCGCGAGTACGCCTGCCCCGGGTGCGGGACGCTCCTGGACACGGCGGTCGCGCGGATCGGCGCCACCGACCTGCAGACTATAGAGCTGCGGTGACCACGATGACCCGTCGATCGTTCCACGTGCGCACCCGCATCGTCGCGGGCATCGGGAGCCTCGCGGACCTCGGGGACGAGATCGACGCCCTGCCCGGTCCCACCGCGGTGGTCGCCGATCGCGGGCTGGCCGACGCGGGCGTGCTGGACGTCGTCCTGGCGGAGGTCCCCGCCGACCGGGTCGGCGCCGTCGTCCTGATCGATCCCGATCCGGACGTCGCCGCCGTCGAGGCGGGGGCCGAGGCCGCTCGTGCGGCGGGCTGTGCGAGTGTCCTCGCCGTCGGCGGCGGCTCCGGCCTCGGCGCGGCCAAAGCGGTCGCGATCCTGCTCACCAACCCGGGCCCCGTGGTCGCGTACGAGGGCGCGGGCAGGGTCCCGGCCCTCCCCGCGCCGTCTCTCGCGATCCCGACCACCGCGGGCAGCGGCAGCGAGGTCTCGAACGCGCTGGTGCTGCACGAACCCGGGCGGGATCGAGAGGTCATCGTCCGCGGTCCCGGCTGCGCTCCCCGCACTGCCGTCCTCGACGCCACCCTGCTCCGTGGACTGCCGCGGACGCCGATGCTCTACGCCGGTCTCGACGCACTGACCCACGCGCTCGAGTCCCTCTGGGCACGCGGTGCGACGGTCTTCACCGACGCCCTCGCGCTCCGCGCCGCACAGGACATCCTCGAGACCCTGCCGATCGCCGTCGCCGGGGCGGGCCCGGCGGGACCCAACGCCGACGGCACCAACGACGCCGTACTGCAGCGCCTGCTCGAGGCGAGCACCGCCGCCAATCTCGCGTGCGGCAACAGCGGTCTCGGCCTGGTCCACGCGCTGTCGTCGTCGGTGCTCGTCCCTCTGGCGCACGGGTTCCAGAACGGCGTCCTGCTGCCGCGCGTGGCCGAACTCAACCGGGAGGCGCTGTCCCCCGCCGCGATCGCGCTCGTCGATCGCCTGCCGGATGTCTATCGGGCAGTGGAGTTCACGCCGCGGTTCGACTCGAGCGTCATGAGCGACGAGCGACTGGCGTCCATGATCACGGCGAGCGACGGCCATCCCTTCCGCACCAACAACCGGGTCGAGGTGACCGACGGCGAGCTGCGCGAGCTGCTCGCCGGCACCGTCGGCCCCGCACCCCAGGAGAACAGGACATGACCACCACGACACCCGTGACGAACGCGCGCGCAGGGCAGGCGGATCGCATCGCTGCGCTCGCGCAGCACCCGTGGCGCCTGCTCATCGGCGGGGCGCTCCGCGGCGCCTCGGACGGCGGGACATTCAGCACCTCCGATCCGTTCTCCGAGACGGAACTCGCCCGAGTCCCGGACGCGACGTCCGATGACGTCGACGCCGCCGCCGAGGCGGCAGAGGCCGCGCGGTCCGCATGGCGCGCGGTCCCGGCGACCGAGCGAGCGGCGCTGGTGCTGCGCTTCGCCGACCTCATCGACGAGCACGCGGAGGAGCTGGCCTTCCTGGACTGCGTCGACGCCGGCTCCCCGATCGCCAACGCGCGCTTCGACGTGGAGATCGCACTGCAGCAGATGCGGATGTTCGCCGGGTTCGCGCTGGAGATGAAGGGGCAGACCATCCCGGCGTCGAACGCGCTGCACCTGACCGTCCGTGAGCCGGTAGGCGTGGTCGCCAAGATCTGGCCGTACAACCACCCGCTCATGTTCGCGTGCCGCATCGCCGCTCCGTTGGTCGCAGGCAATCCGGTGGTCGGCAAACCGCCCGAGGCCGCACCGCTGTCCACCCTCAGGCTCGGAGAACTGGCGGCCGAGGTTTTCCCGCCCGGCGTGGTGAACATCGTGGTCGGCGACGGGCCGGCCGTACCCGATCGGCTGGTCCGGCACCGCGCGGTCCGGCGGATCGGCTTCATCGGCTCCGAGCCCACCGGCCGGGCGATCCAGCGCGCCGCGGCCGAATCGGCGGTCAAGCACGTGACCCTCGAGCTCGGTGGCAAGAACGCGATGGTGGTCTTCGAGGACAGTGATGTGGAGGCCGCGGCGGCGGGCGCGGTCTTCGGCATGAACTTCACGTGGTCCGGCCAGTCGTGCGGTTCGAACTCGCGCCTGTTGGTGCAGCGACCGATCTACGACGCCGTCGTCGCCCGCGTGGCGGACCTGGTCCGCGCACGACGGATCGGCGATCCTCTTGAGACGTCGAGCGAACAGGGAACGATGATCAACAGGGCGCAGTACGAGAAGTCGCTGTCCTACATCGCGATCGCGCTCGACGAGGGTGCGCGCCTGGTGACCGGCGGCGGCCGGCCCGAGGGCGAGGAGTACGCGACCGGGTTCTTCGTCGCGCCCACGGTCCTCGCCGACGTCACCCCCACCTCACGCATCGCGCAGGAGGAGGTCTTCGGGCCCGTCCTCTCGGTGATCCCGTTCGACACCGAGGATGAGGCGGTGGCGATCGCCAACTCCGTCGAGTACGGCCTCACCGCAAGCGTGTGGACCCGCGACCTCGACCGTGCTCATCGCGTGGCCCGCGACTTCGAGGCCGGCCACACCTGGATCAACGGCTCGTCGATGCACTTCCCCAACGTTCCCTACGGCGGATTCAAGGGATCGGGCGTCGGCGGCAAGGAGGAGTGTCTGGAGGAGCTCCTCAGCTACACCGAGGAGAAGGTCATCAACGTGATGTTCCGATGAATTCCGCACTCGCACTTCAGATTGGAGCTCTCATGACCGACGACCCGCGCGACACCGTCGCCACCTCCGCACGCATCATGGCCGCGACCGGCGCCGGCGACCTGATCTGGGGGCACGTCAGCGTACGCGACCCCGAGGGCCGCGGCGTGTGGCTCAAGCAGGCCTCGTACGGCCTCGAGGAGATCACCCCGGAGCGGGTCCACCTCGTCGCGTCGGGCGGGGAGGTCCTCACCGGAGGCGGCCAGCGGCACAGCGAATTCCCCATCCACACGGAGGTGATGGCGGCGCGCCCCGATGTGGGCGGCGTGGTCCACGTGCACAGCCGGTACGCGGTGGCTCTCGCCGCCGCCGGCGCGGAACTGCTGCCGATGAGTCACGAGGCCAACTACTTCGCCGAGCACGGGGTGCCGCGGTTCACCGAGACCGCGGACCTGATCCTCACCCGCGAGCTCGGCCGCAGCGTCGCCGCGGCGCTCGGCGATGCGCAGGCACTGTTCCTCGTGAACCACGGCATCGTCACGGTGGGCCCCGACCTCGAGACGGCGACGGTGGCCGCCGTCATCCTCGACCGCGCCTGCCAACAGCAACTCACCACTCTCGGCTACGGCGGCACCCCGAGCTGGTCCGATCCCGTGGAGTCCCGCGCCAAGCGGGAGCACATCTACTCCGACGAGGCGCAGCACCAGGTCTGGGACTACCTCGCCCGGAATCTCCCGCCGCTGAACTGACCCGGATGTCCCCCGGCGCCCAGCGGCACCCGGGGGACGGCCATCACGCGGCCGCGGGCTCGCGCTCGGGGCGCACCTCGTGCTCCACGCCGTCGTGCTCCCGCCCGACCTCGAAGCGGAGCAGCCGGAGCGCGTTGGCCACGACGATGAGCGTCGAGCCCTCGTGGATGAAGACCACCGGCCCCATCGGCATGCCGAGGAAGGTGACGATCACCAGGAACACGACGATGCCGAGCGCGGCGATGAGGTTCTGCCGGATGATCCGGCTCGTCTGCCTGCTCAGCCGCACCGCGAAGGGCAGGCGGCCCAGGTCGTCGCTCATCAGCGCGACGTCGGCGGTCTCAAGCGCCACAGCGGATCCCGCGGCGCCCATCGCGATGCCCACGTCCGCCTGGGCCATCGCGGGGGCGTCGTTGACGCCGTCGCCGACCATCGCGCACCGTCGGGCGTCCGGGCCCGCGCCGGAGAGGCCCCGGACGTGGGTCACCTTGTCCTCGGGCAGGAGGCCGCCGAGCGCCCGGTCGACGCCCACTTCGCGACCCACGGCCTCCGCCACCTGCTGGTGATCGCCCGAGATCATCACGATGTCGGTCATGCCGGACTCGCGCAGGCGGTCGAGCACCTGCCCGGCCTCCCGACGGGGCGTGTCCATCACGCCGATCACGCCGAGGAAGCGGCCGCCGCGGCGCACGATCATCAGCGTGCGGCCGCCGGCCTGCAGCCGCTCGACGTCGGCGGCGACGGCGCCGTCGAGCGCGATCCCGGCGTCGCTGAACAGCCGCTCGTTGCCGATCTCGACCTTCGCCCCGTCGACCAGGGCGCGGACGCCGCGGCCGGTGACGGACTGCAGGTCGGAGGCGGTGAGCACCCCCTCCTTAACCCGAGTCGTACGGCCGATGATGTCCCGGGCGACCGCGGCGGCGAGGGGGTGATCGGAGAGCTTCTCGACGGCGAGGGTGGTCGCGAGGAGCTCGTCGAGCTCGACCCCGGGAGCGGCGACGGTGTCGGTGACCCGCGGCTCGCCCCAGGTCAGGGTGCCGGTCTTGTCGAAGGCGATCGACGTGACGCGGCCCAGCGTCTCGAGCGGCGCGCCGCCCTTGACGAGCACCCCGGCACGGGCCGCGCGGGCGACGCCGGCGAGCACGGCCGACGGAGTGGCGAGCGCGAGCGCGCAGGGGCTCGCGGCGACGAGGACGGCCATCGCGAGGTAGAAGGCATCGTCGAAGGGGTTGCCGAGCCCGAAGTACCCGACGACGAAAACGCCGATGACGAAGGCGATCACGGCCGGAACGTAGATCCGCTGGAACCTGTCGAGGAAGCGCTGCGTGGGCGACTTGGCCTGGTCGGTGGACGCGACGAGCTCGACGACCTTGCTCAGCGTCGAGTCCTTCGCCAGCGCCGTGACCTGCACGACCAGGGCGCCGGAGCCGTTGACGGTGCCCGCGAAGACCTTGTTCTCGTCGGCGACGCGGCCGGAGCGGGCGGGATCGAGCGGCTCCTTCTCGACCGGCATCGACTCGCCGGTGACGGCGCTCTGGTCGATCGCGGACCGGCCGTCGACGACCACGCCGTCGGAGCTGACGCGGGCGTTGGGGCGGATCAGTACGAGGTCGCCGACGGCGACGTCCTCCACCTGCCGGTCGACGAACTCGCCCGCCGTGGTCGACGGTCCGCCGACGTGCACCAGCGCGGTGCGGGGCGCGAGGCCGGCGAGGGCCTCGATCGACTTCGAGGCCCGGGCCAGCGCGAACTCCTCCAGCGCGTGGCCGAGGCTGAACAGGAACAGCAGCACCGCGCCCTCGGCGAACCGCCCGATGGAGGCGGCGCCGATCGCCGCGACCAGCATCAGGAAGTCGACCTCGAACTTGCCGTTCAGCGTGGATTTGATGGCGGAGCGGATGGTGAAGAAGCCGCCGAAGAAGTAGGTGGCGAGGAAGAAGGCCGTGCCGATGTCGGGCAGTTTCAGGGCGTACTCGGCGATCATGCCGGCGGTGTACGTGACGCCCGAGGCGATGGCGAAGCCGATCTCCCACCGCGCCGAGTGGCCGGATTCGTGGTCGTGTTCTGCGCTCATGTCCTGAGCGTATGCCACATATGCATACATTGCAATGTATTGCTTTGAAGAGTTCTTAGACTCGTCCCGTGCACATTGGAATCATCGGGGCCGGACTATCGGGGTTGTCTGCGGCGCTGCATCTGCTCGGGGCGGGACACGAGGTGACCGTCTACGAGCGCGCGCCGTACGTGGGCGGCCGGGCGGCGACGCAGCGGATCCACCGGCGATCGGGCGAATCGTACGAACTGGACCTCGGCGCCAGTGTCCTGACGATGCCCGACCTCGCGTTCGACGCCCTCGCCGCGGGCGGCCTGGCCCGCGCGGACGCGGAGGCGGAACTCGACCTGCTGCCGGTCACGCCCGCGTACGCGGGTCGTTTCCCCGCGCTCGGGGAATCACCGGCGGGCGTGCTGCACGTGCCCGACGACCTCGCCGTCGACGAGCACATGCGCTGGCAGGAGGCGATGTTCGACGCCGCCTACGAGCGCTTCATCGGCGGCGACGCCGCGTGGGGCTCGTACGCGAATCCGCGCGACCTCGCGGCACTGGGCCGGCTGGTGAGGCTCGGCGCGCTCCGCTCGATGCAACACCAGGTGGACCGCCGCGTCGACGACGTCCGCGCCCGCCGCATGCTCACCTTCCAGGCGTTGTACGCCGGCGTCGCGCCGTCGGCGGCGCGGGCGGTGTACGCGGTGATCTCGCACATGGATGTGGGCCTCGGCGTCTGGTATCCGCGGGCCGGGATGGGTGCGGTCGCGGAGGTGATGGCCCGGCAGGTGGACCGGGCCGGTGGGCGCGTGCTGCTGAACTCGCAGGTCCTCGGGCTCGACGGCCGGCGTGGTGAGGTGACGGGGCTGCGCTACCGCCACCTGCGCGGCGACCTCCCCGTCGATCGCGAGCGCCTGGGGGCGGTTGTGGTCACCGCGGACGCGCCGATCGCCGATGCGCTGATCGCGCCGCTGGGCGGGCGCCCGCCGCGACGGCGCGTGCGGCACTCGCCGTCCGCCGTCGTCGCACACCTGCAGGTCGACCAGGACCTGCAGGACCACTGGCCGACGCAGGCGCATCACACGCTGGACTTCGGCGCCGCGTGGGAGCAGACCTTCGCGGAGATCACCGCGACGCGGGGCCGCGGGCGGCTGATGAGCGACCCGTCGTTCCTCATCACGCGACCGTCGGTCACGCTCGGCGCCGGGAGCGCAGCGAGCGGGCCGCATGAAACAGGCGAGCACTCCGTCGTTTCCGTGCTCGCGCCGTGCCCGAACCTGGAATCGGCGCCGCTGGACTGGGATTCGATCGGCGGCGAGTACGTGCGCGACGCGCTGCGGACGCTGGAGGGCCGCGGCTACCGGGGCATCTCCGCGGCGGAGGTGCTCCGCGTGGACACCCCCGCCGACTGGGCGCAGCAGGGCATGTCCGCCGGCACCCCGTTCGCCGCGGCGCACACGCTCAGCCAGACGGGGCCGCTACGCCGCCCGCAGCGGGTGCCCGGCATCGCCAACGCCGTGCTCGCCGGGTCGATGACGCATCCCGGCGTCGGAGTTCCGCCCGCGCTGATCTCCGGAAAGCTGGCGGCGGAGGCCCTGGCAGACGAGTGACGCCTACCGCGTCGCACGGCCGGCGAGCAGCTCGGCCGGATCGAAATTCAGTGGGAACGGCTCCGGCGTCACGAACCGTTCCCCGCCAGTGGCTCGCGCCGCCTCGACGTACGAGCCGTCGACCAGCTTGTGCAGCTCGACGGCGACCTCTCCGCGATGGATCTCCACGAGCAGGAAGTACGGCACGCCGGCCGCGGCGCACAGGCGGGGCTTGTCGATGCGGTCGCGCCTGCGGCTACCTCGGGAGATGAGTTCGACGGGCATCAGGATCTCCTCGGCGGGCACCCACACCTCGTCGTCGACATGATTCCGCAGCACCGCGAGGTCCGGCTCGATCCACGTCTGCTTCGTGAACATCATGTTCACCGAGGTATAGACGGGAATCCCTACCTGCTCCGCCGCGGCATCCAGCAGTTTGAACAGCCGCCCCGTCGCCCAGCTGTTCGCAGTCCCCTCCCGTGGGCTCATCACGAGCCTCCCTCCTCGCACTCGTAATAAGCGGGAGGCAGCTCGGGCAGGGGAGGTAGCGCTCGGCCAGATCGGTCGTCCACAGACCCGCGAGATCCACGAGCGGATCGAAGGCGGAATCACTGTTCAACGGGGCGGCCATGGTCATCACCTCGTCCTCAAGAGTACGTCCCATAACGCGATCATGGCCGACACCACCGACAAGTTTTGCGATATCACTACAGCCGCGGGTCCACCGGCTCCGACTCCTGCGCCAGCACCGCGAACACCGACTGGTGCACTCGCCACAGCGGCTCGCCCGCGACGAACGCCGCGAGCGCGTCGCGACCGAGGGCGTGCTCCGCGAGCGCCATCTTCCGCTTCCGGCCGAGGTTCCGGTCGCGCAGCACGTCGAGCGAGTCGAGGTAGTCCGGGCCGTAGATGATCCGCAGGTACTCGCGGCCGCGAACCTTGAGCCCCGGCTGCACCTTCCGGCCCACCACACCCAGCGGCTTGACCACCATGCCCTCGCCGCCGGCGTCCGTCAGCTCGGTCCACCGCCGGGTCGCCGCAGCGCGGTCCGCCTCCGACGCCAGGTCGACGGTGCAGTGCCGCGTCGGCGTCAGGAACGGATCGTCCAGCGCGCCGAGCACCGCCATGTGCCACTCGTGCGACTCCTCGGCGAGGACTCGTCCCTCCGCCGCCAGCACCTGGAAGGGCGCGACGGTGACCCCGTCGAGCCCGTCCGTCGGCCGGTAGTACCGCGCGTAGGCGTCGCGGAACGCCTTCGTGTTCAACGCCCTCCGCGCCGTCCGATCACGGAGCGCGGCGACGTCGAGACCGCGCGCCGCGGCACCGTCGAGCCCGGCGAGCGCGGCCGGGAACGCCTCGCGCGCGGCGCCCACGGACGCGTACTGGGATCGGATCAGCTCGCCCGCCTTCGCGGACCACGGCAGCAGCTCGCAGTCCAGCGCGAGCCAGTCCGTCTCGAGCCGGTCGAACAGCGGTGCCACGGCTCGCCGGAGGCGATCCACCAGCGGCTCGACGTCGTCGAAGAACGCGCGGCCGGTGCGCGTGTACACCGCGCCGGTGCCGCCGTCGGCGACGCCGAATCGGCGTGCCGCCGTGGCGGAATCACGCGCGATCACCGCGACGGCTCGCGAGCCCATGTGCTTCTCCTCGCAGATCACCCGCTCCACGCCCCAGCCGGCGAAGTCCTCGAACGCACGCGACGGGTGCTCGAGGAAGCCGTCCTCCCGCGCCACCGACGCCGGCGACATGGTCGGCGGCAGGTACACCAGCCAGCGCGGGTCCACGGCGAACCTGCTCATCACCTCGAGCGCTGCGGCCGCATTGTCGCCCTCGACCTTCACGCGGCCCGCCGTGCGGGTGGACAGCCAGCGGGTGCCGGCCACGTCGTCGTACCGCAGGACGGAGGCCGCCCGGTCGTCCGACGGTGCCTCCACTACCGGCCGGTCCTGCGACTCGCGGCCCGCTCGCTCCGCTCCCGGTGCCGGCGCGTACCACTCCGACTCCGCAGGCACGGAGACGATCTCGCACTCCGGGTAGCGCAGCGCGGTGAGCGCGCCGCCGAACACCGCACCGGTGTCGATGCACAGCGTGTTGTTGATCCACTGCGGCTCGGTGACCGGCGTGTGGCCGTAGACCACGGCCGCGGCGCCGCGGTAGTCCCGCGCCCACGGATACCGCACCGGCAGCCCGATCTCGTCGGTCTCGCCGGTGGTGTCGCCGTAGAGCGCGAACGCGCGCACCCGGCGCGACGCCCGGCCGTGGTACTCCTCCTTGAGCCCTGCGTGGGCGACGACGAGCCGGCCGCCGTCGAGCACGTAGTGGCTGAGCAGGGAGTCCATGAACGCCAGTGCGGCGCTGCGGAACTCCTCAGGCTCGGCGGCCAGCTGGTCCAGCGACTCCTGCAGCCCGTGCGCGACGGTGACCCGGTTGCCCTTGAGCGCGCGCACCAGCTTGTTCTCGTGGTTCCCACTGACGCACAGCGCGTTCCCCGCGGCGACCATGCCCATGACGAGCCGCAGCACGCCCGGGGTGTCCGGCCCGCGGTCGACGAGGTCGCCGACGAAGACCGCTGTCCGGCCCTCCGGGTGGTCGGCGCCGTCGGCGCGCACGCGCCAGCCGAGATCGGTGAGCAGCGTGCGCAACTCGGACGCGCAGCCGTGCACGTCGCCGATCACGTCGAACGGGCCGGCGAGCTCGGTCCGGTCGTTCCACGGCCGCTCGCGCAGGATGGAGGCACCGTCGACCTGCGCGGTGTCACGGAGCATGTGGACGCGGCGGAAGCCCTCCTTCTTGATCCCCTTGAGCGACCGGCGCAGCTCCCGCGCCTGGCGGGTAATCACCTGCGGCCCGAAGGTGCGGTCAGCGCGCCGCCGGTTCCGCTCGATCGCGACCTCGTCGGGGAGGTCGAAGACGATCACGTCGACGAGGACGTCATGCGCGCGGGCGAGCGCCACGAGCGAAGCCCGGGACGACCGCTGCACGTTGGTCGCGTCGACGACGGTGAGCAGGCCGCGGCGCAGGCGGATGCCGACCAGGTGGTGCAGCAGGTCGAACGCGTCGGACGTGGCCGCCTGGTCGTTCTCGTCGTCGGCGACGAGGCCGCGGCACACATCGCTGGAGACGACCTCCGTCGGCCGGAAGTGCTTGCGCGCGAACGTCGATTTGCCGCTGCCCGAGGCGCCGGCCAGCAGGATCAGGCCGCGCATCGGGACGGTGACGACGGTGTCGGTGCTCATCGGCCGGACTCCTTCCGGGTGAAAACGGCCATCTGGGTGGGGTTCCGCGCTCGGGATCGGCGTCGCCGATCCCGTCGTGCCGCACGGCGTAGCCGTGCCGGTCCGCGACGTCGGCGGCCCACGCGGCGAACTGCGCCCGGTCCCACTCGAACCGGTGATCGGTGTGCCGCAGCCCTATGAGGTCGGGGTAGAGGGCGTTGTACTCGCTGTTGGGCGTCGTGACCACGACGGTGCCGGGCCGGGCAGCGCCGAACACGACGTGCTCGAGCGCACCGAGCCGCGCCGGATCGACGTGCTCGATCACCTCCATGAGCACCGCCGCATCGAAGGCTGCGAGGCGGTCGTCCTCGTAGGTGAGAGCGGCCTGGAACAGGTCGATCCGGCCGCGCTGGCGCTCGGTCATGTCGTCGAGATGCAGGCGCTGCGCGGCGCGCTGCAGCGAGCGGACTGAGGCGTCGCAGCCCACCACGCGGTCGATCCCCTGCGTCGCGAGCAGCCGGCCCAGGAACTGCCCCGGGCCGCAGCCGAGGTCGACGACCGAGGTCGCGCCGCTCGCCACGACGGCCGCGAGCACGGCGTCGTGCCGCAGCAGGTTCAGCGGCTTCGGTGCGTCGTCGGTCGCGGCACCGTCGTCCTGCGCCTCGGGCGGAAGTCCTCGACCTCCGCGAGGCGCTCGAGGGCCCGCGCGGCGAGGCCCGGGCCGCGGCCGAGGTACCGGCGGGTGATGAGTTCCCGGTCCGGGTGGGTCTCGAGCCAGCCGGCACCCGAGCGCAGCAGCTTGTCCACCTCGTCGGGGCCCTGCCAGTAGTGTTTCGACTCGTCGAAGACCGGCAGCAGCACGTAGAGGTGGTTGAGGGCGTCGGCGAGCCGCACGGTGCCAGTGAGGCGTAGCCGAACGTAGCGCGAGTCGCCCCACTCGGTGATCGTCTCGTCGAGTGGGATCGGCTCCGCGTCGACCGTCCAGCCGAGCGGGCCGAAGAGCCTCGTGGCTACGCCCGAGCCGCCGCGGCACGGCAGCACCGGGATCGCGATCTCCAGCGGGATCTTGTCGTCGGCGACAGCCTGTCGGCTACCGCCCCGGCCGCCCCGCGCGCTGCGGAAGACGTCCGCCAGCGCCGCCGCGAGGAGCGACGAGGCCGCATAGGAACGGTCGTTGACGTACTGTGCGAGCGCGAAGTCCGGCGTGGACCGACGGCGACGCGCGAGCGCGATCGGATCGACCTCCAGCAGGAGCGCCGCGGTGCAGCGCGTCTCGGTCACCTCCGGGTAGAAGACGGTGGCCGTGCCGAAGGGCTGGGTGAACTCCTGCACCCGGTCGGGGTGCTTGTGCAGGAGGAAGCCCAGGTCGGTGGCCGGCACACGCGTGGTGGAGACGGTCAGATACACCCCGTCATTCTGCGGTGGAGCGCATCGGTCGCTAACCGAAATTCAATTGAGCGCACGGCGGGGCGCGCTTACCGTCGTCGACCATGACTGATCGGCAGAACGTCGAGTACGGCGACCGCGACACGGCAGTGCGAGGCGAGATCCTCCGCACCGTCGTGGGTTCCGGCGTGCACGGCATCGCGATCGCGGGCACCGACGACCACGACGAGCTCGGCGTCTACCTCGAGCCCCCGGAGTACCTGCTCGGCGTGGAACCGCGTCGCGAGGACTACATCTGGCGGACGCAGCCCGAGGGCGTCCGCAGCGGCCCCGGCGACACCGACCTCGTGATGTACGGCCTCCGCAAGTACCTCCGGCTCGCCGTCAAGGGGAACCCCACGGTGCTACTGCCCCTGTACGCGCCGCAGGAATCCGTGATCACCATGACCGACCTGGGACGGTCGCTGCGGGCCATGCGATCGGCATTCCTGTCGCGGCGGGCCGTGGAACGGTTCCTCGGCTACATGCACTCGCAGCACGAGCGCATGATGGGCCGCGCGAGCGGCGTGCCGAACCGGCCGGAACTGGTCAGCCGCTACGGCTGGGACGTGAAGTACGGCAGCCACGCGCTGCGACTCGCGTACCAGGGGCACGAGATCGCCGCGCGCGGCACGCTGACGCTGCCGATGCCGGAGGCCGAGCGCGAGCACGTACTTGCCGTCAAGCGCGGCGAGATCCCCCGCGACGACGTCTCCGAGGAGATCGCGCGCCTGGAGGCCGCGGTCCGGGTGCTGCTGGACGGCGACTGCACGCTTCCCGAGCGCGCCGACGTGGAGCGGATCGAGTCCTGGGCCGTCGCCGCACAGCGCACGTTCTGGGGATGGTGACGCCTCCGAGATCGACGTGCGGTGGATAGTGCCCGCTGAGTGGGCACTATCCACCGCACCGCTCACAGCAGGGCGTCGATCTGGTTCATCGCCTGGGTCATGCCCTCCTCCATACCCATCTCGAGGACCTGCTCGAGCTGCTCGAGCGATCGGTGAGTGGCGGTGAGGGTCATGTGGGTGACGTCGCCGTCGGGCGTGATGACGACCGTGGTCGTGGAGTGGTCCTCGGGGTCGACGGGCTCGCCGTCCTCGCCCGCGAAGCCGTCGCGGAAGGTGAAGGTCGACGGGGCGTCGGTGGACACCGTCGAGAACCAGCCGCCGGCCCTGGTGCCGTCCGGGCCGGTCATGTAGTAGCGGGACTCGCCGCCGGGCCGCAGCTCGTGGCGGACGAAGGTGGCGGGCCATCCGGGCGGGCCCCACCACTTCTCCAGCAGCCGGGGGTCCTCCCACAGCTGCCAGACGCGCTCCGGGGAGGCGGCGAACTCGGCCTCGAGGGTGAAGGTGAGCGCCTCGCGATCGGCGCCGGTGGTGAGCACGGGCATGACGGATCTCCTCAATCGGTCGGGGGGCGAGCAGCGCGTCCATGCGCGCCACGCGTCCCCGCCACAGGTCCTCGTAGCTGCGCAGCAGGCGGGTGCCGCGCGCGATGGTCTCGACGTCCGGGCCGACCAGGACCTCACGGCCCCGGCGGGTCTTGACGACCAGGCCGGCCTTCTCCAGCACCGCCACGTGTTTCTGCACCGCCGCGAAGCTCATCTCGTAGCCTCGGGCGAGCTCCGAGACGGAGCACTCCCTCCCGATCACCCGGACGACTATGTCGCGCCGGGTGCGATCCGCGAGGGCGTGGAAGAGGCGGTCCGCCTCCTCCGGTGCCAATTCATCTACAACCATCAAGTTGTAGATTACGCGCGATCGCCGCTCGCGACAACGAGTTCTGCACGCATGCAGGAAAGTGATAGATTCCGGCGTGGTCGCTCTCACTTGTGCTGGCGCCCGATGGACACGAGGGTGTTGAATGTAAAGACGCCCACGGAAGGAGTCGCAACGATGAGTTCGCGCGCCAAGGCTCAGGAGCACGAGCCCGCCGAAGTCGAGATCCACGCCCGGAACGTGGAGTTCGACTGGGAGAACGTCCCGCTCGAATGGATCCCCGGTGAGCCCGTGGCCAGCGACATCATCAGCAGCATCCTGCATTCCGTGCTCCCCGAGGGAGAGCGCTGGTTCTGCGAGGTTTACACCGAGGCGCTGCCGTACGTGAAGGACGAGAACCTCGCCCGCACGATGCGCGGGTTCATCGGCCAGGAGGCCATGCACGCCGAGTCCCACGACCGCGCGCTGTCCGAGTACCTGCAGCGCTGCGGCATCGACACCGCACCCGTCGCGCGACAGTTCGAGTACATCTTCCGCAAGATCCTCGCGCCGCGGACCTACCGTTCCGACCGCGCCCAGTACAACGACATGGTGCAGCGGCTCTGGCTCATCGCCGCAGTCGAGCACTACACCGCGATCCTCGGGGTCTTCGCCCTGAACAACGCGTGGGACGAGTACAACGTCGACCCGACGATGGCCGACATCTGCCGCTGGCACGGGGCCGAAGAGGTGGAGCACCGGTCCGTCGCGCACGACGTGGCGAACTACTTCGACCCCAGCTACTTCCATCGCTGCCGCGCGATGATCGTGGGCATCGTCTTCCTCGTCCTCGCGCTGCACCGCACATCGGGCTACATGCTCCGCAAGGACCCGAACTTCAGCTACTCGTACCCGCGCCTGTGGTGGGAGTACCTCAAGGGCTCGCACAAGGACATCCTTCCGAAGCTGCGTGATGTCGTGAAGTTCACGCTCATCTACTTCAAGCCGAAGTTCGATCCCGCATCGATCGGTTCGACCGCGCAGGCCGTGTCGTACCTCGCCACGTCCCCGGCAGCGCGAGCGGCGAACGGATGAACCAGCCCCAGCCCGGCGCGGATCAGCCCCCGTCCCCGTCGTCGAAGCGCACGTCGCAGTCGGTCTTCCGTCCGTGGGGAGAGCCGGTCACCGAGATCCCGCCGCACCTGTACGGCAGGTGGAAGCGCGATCCGCTGCTGCGCTTCGCCAACGCCTTCTTCGGCGTGACCATCCCGGCGTTCGCGCACCTGATGAAGCCGCGGCACCTCGCCGAGCCCAGCACCAGCCGCGAACTGCGGGTGGTCTCCCGCGAGATCGTCGCGCACGACAAGGACGTCGTCGCACTGACTTTCGTGTCCGCCGACGACACCCCGCTCCCCCGGTGGACGCCCGGCGCCCACCTCGACCTGCTGCTGCCCTCGGGTCGCATGCGCGAGTACTCCCTGTGCGGCGACCCGGCGGACTCCGACACCTACCGGATCGCGGTGCGCCGCATACCGAACGGCGGCGGCGGTTCCGTCGAGGTGCACGAGACGCTGCACGTCGGCGCGACGGTGACCGTCAAGGGCCCCCGCAACGGCATGCCCATGGCGGTTCCGGGCCACGGCTCGTCCGCGGAGCACCTGCGCTTCGTCGCCGGCGGCATCGGCATCACGCCGATCCTGCCGATGATGATCGCGGCGGAACGCCTCGGCCTGGACTGGTCGATGCTGTACACCGGCCGCTCCACCGACACCATCCCGTTCATCGCCGAGGTGGCGAAGTTCGGCGACAAGGTGCAGATCCGCACCGATGACGAGCACGGCATCCCCACCGCCGAGACGCTGATCGGCGACGCGGCGGGCCCGACCGCGCTGTACGCCTGCGGGCCGATCCCCATGCTCGAGGCGCTGCGCGTGGGCCTGATCGGCCGCACCGACGTCGAGCTTCACTACGAGCGCTTCTCCGCTCCGCCCGTGGTCGACGGCAAGCCGTTCACCGCCACGCTGGCCCAGTCCGGCCAGACCCTGGACGTGGCCGCCGACGAGACGCTGCTGGCCGCGATCCTCAAGGCCAAGCCGGACGCCCCGTACTCGTGCAAGCAGGGCTTCTGCGGCACCTGCCGAATGACGGTGACCGAGGGCACCGTCGACCACCGGGACAAGACCCTGACGCCCTTCGAGCGGGAGCAGGGTCAGATGCTGACCTGCGTCTCGCGCGCAGCGGGCGACCATCTCACCATCGATCTGTAAGGCGCACACCATGACCGATCAGCACCGCTTCGACGTGACCACGTCCGACGGACTCACCCTGGCGGGCTTCCGCTACGGCAACCACGACGCGGCGCGCCCGACGGTGCTCGCGATCCACGGCTACCCCGACAACCACCACGTGTGGGACGGCGTCGCCGCGGCCCTCGATGGTCGCGCGAACGTCTACACCTACGACGTGCGGGGCGCGGGCGAGTCGGAGGCTCCGGCGGGCAAGGCCGGCTACCGGTTCGACCGCCTCATCTCCGACATCTCGCGGGTCATCGACGCGGTGCGCGAGGTGAGCGGCGATCGCTCGAAGGTGCACCTCATCGGCCACGACTGGGGCTCGATCCAGGGCTGGCACGCCGTCGTCGATCCCGCGGTCGCGGACAAGACCGCCTCGTACACCTCGGTGTCCGGCCCGAACCTGAACCACGCGGGCGAGTACCTACAGAGCGTCCGCAGCGCGAAGGACGTCCCCGCGCGTCTGCGCCAGGCGGCGGGCTCGACGTACATCCCGTTCTTCCTCGTTCCAGGACTGGCCGATTCGCTGTACAAGCGCGGCTGGGGCCAGAAGCTGATCGAGACGCTGGAGAAGCGCGGCACCGGCGGCAAGGTCGCCGAGGGCTACACGCGCAGCGACCGCGACTTCACCAACGGCCTGAACCTCTACCGGGCCAACATGCCCGCGCCGTTCCTCAAGCCGGCGGACGCCACCACCTCGGTGCCCGTGCAGGTGATCACGCCCGAGGGCGACCTGTTCGTGACGCCGCCGCTGCAGCTCGCCGGCCTGGAGAAATCGCCGAAGTCGCGGCACGTCTCGGTGCCCGGCGGGCACTGGGTGGTGGCGCAGAACCCCGGCCCGCTGGCCGAGGCGACCTTCGAGTGGGTCGAGGCGAACCGGTGACCCGCAGCATCCCCGTCCGCGGCCGCTGGGTGCGGGTCCGCGAGTCGGGCGACGCCTCGCTACCCACTCTGCTTCTGCTGCACGGCATCACACGCAGCCTGGAGGACTGGGACCCGACCTTCGAGGCGCTCGGCGCCGGGAACGGAGCGAGCGGGCCGGATCAACACCGTGGCGAGTACCGGCTCATCGCGCCCGACCTCGCCGGGTACGGCTGGTCGGCCCCGCATCCTGACGGTGCCGGCCTCGCGGCTCTCGCCGACGGCGTGGCGGAAACGCTCGCGGCGCTGGACGTCTCGGGTCCGGTGCACGTGGCGGGCAATTCACTGGGCGGCGCGGTGACCATGACGCTGCTGGCCCGGCATCCGGAGCTGGTCGCATCGATGACGCTCGTGGACCCCGCCGGCTTCGGCAAGGAGGTCACGCCGCTGCTGCGCCTGCTCGGAGTTCCGTTGCTGGGCAAGCTGATCGCGACGACGCCGAGCCGTCCGGGTGCGATCATCCAGGAGCGGCTGATCTTCGCCGACAAGTCCTACGCCACCCGTGCCCGCATCGACCACGCGATGGCGATCGCCCGCGAGACCGAGGCCGGGCTCACCGCGTGGAAGACGGCCGATGCGCTCGGTTCCGTGCTGGGCGGCGTGCGTCAGGATTGGCGCGACGAGCTGCACCGGACCATCGCGCAGACGCCGCGGCCCACGATGGTGCTGTGGGGTGACCGCGACAAGGTGCTTCCGCCCGCGCACCTGGACGCCGCGCGGAGGCTGATCCCCCACGCCGAGACGCACCTGATTCCGGGCGTCGGCCACATGCCGCAGCTCGAGTGCAGCCGCGAGTTCGTCGCGCTGCTCACCGCGTTCCTGCAGCGGAATCCCGTCGCCGAGTTGCCGCGGGCCGCGTCGCAGTAGCCGGGGCACGGCCGGGGCCCGGCCGCCCGACCCCACCGCCCCCGCGTTACTTAACAGCGTTAGCTCAGGCCTTGTCCTGGGGAAACGCCTGCATCCGGTGCTTGCTACCCGCGGGTAACGATCGCTTTCAGGCCGACCCGCGCGCCGCCGGGCGCGCCAGGGAACGGGCGAGCACCGTCGCCTTGCGCGTCGCAGGGACGCGGACGCGACCGGACCGCGCACCGTCGAGCCCGGCTGCGCGCAGCCGACTGATCAACTCGGCGTAGAGGTCGGCCGCCACGAAGACACCGCGTCGCACGTCGCGCGGGAGCGAGGCGATCGCGGCGCGGCCGGCGGCGAGGTCGGCGGAGGCGTCGTCAAGTGCTGCGTCGAAGGCGCGCTGCGTGAGCTCGGGCAGGTAGGCGCGGCCGAGGCGGATCTCGTCGTCGGTGAGGTCGCGCAGGAAGTTGACCTTCTGGAAGGCCGCGCCCAACCGGGCCGCGCCGGGCGCCAACCGTTCGTAGTCCGACGGCGCCTCCCCCACCAGGTAGGCGCGCAGGCACATCAGCCCGACGACCTCCGCTGATCCGTGGATGTACTGCGCGAGCGAGGCTTCCGTGTGCGGGGCGGGCGTCACGTCGGAGCGCATCGACGAGAAGAAGGGCCGGGTGAGCTCGGTTCCGAACCCCGTGACCCGGGCGGCGTGCGCGAAGGAGTGCACCACGAGATCCGTGCTGAAACCCTCGACGATCGCACGCTCCACCGCCTGCTCGAGCGCATCGAGGTGGGCGCGCGGATCGGATGGGCAGGCACCGTCGACCACTTCGTCCGCGACGCGCACCAGCCCGTAAATCGACGTGATGTGCCCGCGCACGCGCGGCGGCATCAGGCGGGCGGCGAGGGAGAACGACGTGGAGTACTCACGGATCACCACCGCCGACGCCGCCACCGCGGCGTGCAGGTATCGCTCGCTCGAATCCATGACACCCAGTGTCCCCGAGGTGTCGGACCGCCCCGATACGGTGGGTCCATGCGCGTCGCCACCTGGAATGTGAACTCGGTCAAGCAGCGGCACGGCCGCCTGCTCGAATGGCTCGACTCCCGCACGCCCGACGTGGTGTGCCTGCAGGAGCTCAAGATGACCGACGATGCCTTCGCCACCCTGATCGGCCCGGATCTCACCGAGCGCGGCTACGAGTTCGCCACAGCGGGCCAGCCGCAGTGGAACGGGTCGGCAGTGCTGTCGAAGGTGGGCCTGGCGGACGTCGTCGTGGGCATCCCCGGCGCACCGGAGTACGAGGGCATCGTCGAGGGCCGGGCCATCTCGGCGGTCTGCGGCGCCGGGCTGACGGCCCCCGACGATCCCGGCATCCGTGTGCACTCCCTGTACACCCCGAACGGTCGCGAGATCGACTCCGACCACTACGAGTACAAGCTGCAGTGGCTCGCGAAGCTGCGCGATCAGGTCGAGGCCGACAACGTTCCCCAGCTCGTCTGCGGAGACATGAACATCGCGCCGACGGACGAGGACGTCTTCGACCCGGCGGCCTTCGTCGGGCACACCCACGTGACCGCGCCCGAGCGAGAGGCGATCGCCGCCCTCGAAGCGCTCGGCCTGCGCGACGTGGTGCGCGAGCACTGGCCGCACGAGCAGGTGTTCTCCTACTGGGACTACCGCGCCGGAATGTTCAACAAGAACCTCGGCATGCGGATCGACCTCATCCTGGCCAGCGGCACCGTCGCCGACCGCACCGCCGCGACGTGGATCGACCGGCAGGCACGCAAGGGCAAGGGACCGTCGGACCACGCCCCCGTCATCCTCGATCTGGACACCGCGCCCGACGGTGACGTGGGGCCGATGGTGCCGCCGCCCTCCGCCGGTCGGGTCTCCCCGAAGGGCGCGAAGCTCCCCCAGGCGAAGTAGACGATCAGCCCTCGGTGCTGAGCACCTCGGCCACGAACCCGGTGACCCTGCGCCGGAGGTCCGCCAGGTTCTGCTCGCGGATCGCCTCGGTATCGGTCCCCTTGTGGAAGGCCGGCGGCAGCTTGCGGGCGTTCGCGGCGCAACTGAAGTCCTCGCAGATCAGTACGCCTATCGTGTCGCCCTTGCGGCCGGCCGCGCCGCCCCGCCGCACGGTGTAGAGCACCGCCTGACTGGTGATGTTCACGTCGCGGCACCACGTGCACATGGCCTTGGCCCTCGGCTTGGCATCGGCCTAGGTGAGCAGGATGCTCACGAGACCGACCTCGGCGGGCACCGAGACGTACGCACGCCGCGGGATCTTCCTATCGCGCCAGCCGAGGAACTCGAGCTTCGCGAAATCGATGTCATCGAAGTCCTGCGGGAACGTGACCCGCTTGACCTCACTCTTGGTGGCGCCGCGGAACGCGTCGATGATCTGCTGCTGGGAAACGGGATCCATGATCGAACCGTCTTTCAAGAAGCCCTCGGCGATACGCGCGAGGGTGGAGGTGTGTGGGCAGCGCTACGCAGCCGGTCCGGCGGATCGGCTGCGGGGCGTGATCATCTGCCGTGGCGCAGGGCGCCGGACACTCCTCCTCGGTTCATGCGCCCCACCCTACGCCGACCGCCCGTGAAAGTTCGACAGCATTACTCCGCGGCGACCTGCAGCGACTCCGAACCGATTGCGGATCGCCGGTGACCTCGAAGAACGACCGCCCCGTCGCGATCAGCTGCGGCGGGCGATGTCCAGCGCGGCTTTGGGGCGGGAGAGCAAGTATTCGCGGGCGAGGTTGCGGATCCAGGCGCGCCGGGTGCAGCCGCACTCGGCGCGGACGGCGTCCGCGTCGAGGCCGAGGTGCCGGGCGAGGGCGGCGGCCCGTCGGGCATGGAAGAACTGCGAGACGAGCAGGACGCGCCCCAGCCCGAACTCGTCGCGCGCCCGCCGGCAGGCGAGATAGGTGTCGAGACCGGCACCGTCGGTGAGGAGATCCCCGGCGGGGACGCCCCGCGCGCGCAGCCACGCCGTCATCACGGCGATCTCGTCGCCGGAGGTGCCGCCGGCGTTGCCGGAGACCAGGATCTTCTCGACCTTTCCCAGCCGCAGGAGCTGCAGCGACGCCACGAGCCGTCCCTCGACGAACGAGCCCGGCCGGCCGCCCTTCACCGACGCGCCGAACGCGATCGCGACGGGGCCTGCGGGGCGTCGCGCGGCACGTAGAGCGGCCCGGCGCCCGTGATGCCGCTCACCACGGATCGCAGTCGCGCCGTGGGATTCACGCGCGAACGCAGTCCCGAAGTCATGAGGACACCTTACCGAGCAGGAGTTAGGTGAACCTTCACGCAGGACCACATATATCCGCGTTCTACGGTTATGCCAGACGCAGTGGTTTCGCATCCATGTTACTGACGAGTAACATGGATGCCAGCCAGCCCGCGAGGCAGAAAGGTGCACGACGTGGACCAGACGTATTTGGCCGCCGCCGAGTCCGACATCACCCCGCTGAACATCGCCCTCGGCACGATCGGCGCCATCGCCTTCGTCGTCGCGTGGGGGATCTTCTTCCGCGGCGCACTCCGCATGGTGCGGATCATCGCCCAGGGCCAGTCCGCCAAGGACCGCTGGCTCCCCTTCATCCCGCGTGCCGCGGAGGTCGTGGTCGAGTTCCTCGCCCACACCAAGATGATCAAGAACCGCACGGTGGGCATCGCCCACTGGTTCGTGATGGTCGGCTTCCTGCTGGGCATGGTGCTGTGGTTCGAGGCCCTGCCGCAGACGTTCGACCCGCACTTCCACTGGCCGGTCATCGGCTCGTCGCCGATCTACCACTTGGTGGACGAGATCCTGGGCATCGCCACCTTCGTGGGCATCCTGGTGCTGATCGTGATCCGCCAGGTCAAGCACCCGCGCAACCCCGCGCTGTTCTCCCGCTTCGCCGGCAGCAAGTTCCTGCCCGCGTACACGATCGAGGCCATCGTCTTCTTCGAGGGCCTCGGCATGATCATGGTCAAGGCGGGCAAGATCGCCATGACCGGCGAGTCCGACCCCGTGACCGACTTCTTCACCCGGCACGTCGCCGAGCTGCTCCCCAACAGCCCGACGATGGTCACCGTCTTCGCCTTCATCAAGCTCATGTCGGGCGTCATGTTCCTGATACTGGTCGGCAGCAACCTCACCTGGGGCGTCGCGTGGCACCGCTTCTCCGCCTTCTTCAACATCTACTTCAAGCGCGAGCTGGGCAGCCGCCGCGCACTGGGCGCCGCCAAGGAGATGGTCTCCAACGGCAAGGTCCTGACCATGGAGAACACCGACCCCGACGTCGACAACCTCGGCGCCGGCAAGATCGAGGACTTCTCCTGGAAGGGCTGGCTGGACTTCACCACCTGCACCGAGTGCGGCCGCTGCCAGAGCCAGTGCCCCGCGTGGAACACCGGTAAGCCGCTGAGCCCGAAGCTGCTCATCATGGGTCTGCGCGATCACGGCTACGCCAAGGCGCCGTACCTGCTGGCCGGCGGACGCACCGACACCGCGGGCGAGCAGATCGGCCTGGTGAACAAGGACGGCACCGTCGACGAGGCCGCGCTGGAGAAGATCCCGGCCGAGGCCCGCGCTGAGGCCGAGCGCGCGCTCGTCGGCCCGGCCGGCGAAGACGGTGCCCTGGGCGGCGTCATCGACCCGGAGGTCCTGTGGTCCTGCACCACCTGCGGTGCGTGCGTCGAGCAGTGCCCCGTCGACATCGAGCACGTCGACCACATCGTGGACATGCGCCGGTACCAGGTGCTCATCGAGTCGGAGTTCCCGCACGAGCTGGCCGGCCTGTTCAAGAACCTCGAGAACAAGGGCAACCCCTGGGGCCAGAGCTCCAGCCAGCGCACCGCCTGGATCGACGAGATGGACATCGACATCCCCGTCTACGGCCAGGACGTCGAGTCGTTCGACGGCTTCGAGTACCTCTTCTGGGTCGGCTGCGCCGGCGCCTTCGAGGACCGCGCCAAGAAGACCACCAAGGCCGTTGCCGAGCTTCTCGACGTGGCCGCCGTGAACTTCCTGGTCCTGGGCCGGGCGAGACCTGCACCGGTGACTCCGCCCGCCGCGCGGGCAACGAGTTCTTGTTCCAGATGCTCGCGCAGCAGAACATCGAGCAGCTCGACGAGGTCTTCGACGGCCTCCCCGAGAAGCAGCGCAAGATCGTCGTGACCTGCGCCCACTGCTTCAACGCGCTCGGCAACGAGTACCCGCAGGTGGGTGGCAAGTACGAGGTGGTCCACCACACCCAGCTGCTGAACAAGCTGGTCCGCGAGAAGCGTCTGGTGCCCGTCGCGCCCCCGAGCGAGGACGTGACCTACCACGATCCCTGCTACCTGGGCCGCCACAACCAGGTGTACGAGGCCCCGCGCGAACTGATCGGCGCCTCGGGCGCCACGCTCAAGGAGATGCCGCGGCACCTCGAGCGGTCCATGTGCTGCGGCGCCGGCGGCGCGCGCATGTGGATGGAGGAGCAGCTCGGCAAGCGGATCAACATCGACCGCGTGGACGAGGCCCTGAACACACTCTCGTCGACGCCCGAGGCCACGCCGAAGAAGATCGCCACCGGCTGCCCGTTCTGCCGCGTGATGCTCTCCGACGGCGTGACCGCGCAGACCGCCGAGACGCCGGAGCAGGCGCCCGAGGTCGTCGACGTCGCGCAGATGCTGCTCGAGTCCGTCAAGCGGGGCCTGCCCGAGGGGATCGTTCTCGGCAACCCCAACCGCAAGGTGTCCGACGGTGCCGCCGCCCTCGCCGAGTCCCCTGCCGAGGCGCCCCCGGCGCAGGCGGCCCCGCAGCTGCAGCGGCTCCGGCCGCTCCGGCGGAGAAGAAGGACGCGAAGCCCACCGTGGGTCTCGGACTCGCCGGGGGCGGCAAGCGCCCGGGCGGGCCGAAGAAGCCCGGCGGCGCCAAGCCCGCCGCCGCTCCCGCTCCCACCGCCGACGCCGCTCCGGCCGAGGCACCGTCGACGCCCGCGGCCCCGCGAAGCCCGCGGTCGGCCTGGGCATGGCCGGTGGGGCGAAGCGCCCGGGCGCGAAGAAGCCCGGCGCGCCCAAGCCCGCAGCGGCCGCTCCGGCAGCCGCACCTGCGGCGGAGGCACCCGCGTCCGAGGCACCGTCCGCTCCCGCGGCCCCCGCGAAGCCCGCGGTCGGCCTGGGGATCGCCGGCGGAGCGAAGCGCCCGGGCGCGAAGAAGCCCGGCGCGCCCAAGCCCGCAGCGGCCGCTCCGGCAGCCGCACCTGCGGCGGAGGCACCCGCGGCGGAGGCGGCGGCCGCTCCGGCAGCCGAGTCCGCGCCTGCCGAGGACCGCACACTGAAGGCTGCCGGCGAGTCCAAGTCGGCCGGATTCGGCATCGCCGCGGGCGCCAAGCGACCCGGCGCCAAGAAGCCCGGCGCACCCAAGGCCGCTCCCGCTGCCGCAGCACCTGCCGCGCCGGCGGCGACCGCACCTGCTGCACCGGCGGCCGAGGCGGCCCCTGCGGCGCCCGCCGCTCCCGCTGAGGACCGCACGCTCAAGACCGCGGGCGAGTCGAAGTCGGCCGGGTTCGGCATCGCCGCGGGTGCGAAGCGCCCCGGCGCGAAGAAGCCGGGTGCGCCGAAACCAGCAGCTGTGACTGATTCGGCCGCCGCGCCGACTGAGACTCCCGTCACACCGGCACCGTCGGCGCCCGCGGAGCCCGCGGCGCAGCCGGAGTCGGACGGGAAGGCACCGTCGGCGCCGGAGACCCCGGCTGACCAGCCCAAGGCGACCACGGGCGGCAGCGACCGCACGCTGGCCACCGAGGGCGAGTCGAAGGCGAAGGGCTTCGGGATCGCTGCGGGGGCCAAGCGCCCCGGCGGCCGGAAGTGATCGGATCAAGTCGATCGACTATCGCTCTTAGGGCAGGATGTACGAGTGCCTGAGTACGTGAGCTACGAGGAGTTCGGTCGGCGGTTCTTCGAGATCGCCGTGAACGAGGAGCGCGTCGGCTCCGCGTTCGCCGACATCGCCGGCGGCGACTTCACCGTGGGCCCGATCCCGTCGGGCCCCGGTGGGGTCGCGAAGGTGTGGGCGCAGGTCGAGATCGACGAGCCGCAGCTCACCCGGCAGGTGGGCGAGCTCATCACGTTCACCGTGAAGATCCCGCTGCGCATCGGCCTGCTGATCGACCTCAAGGTCGACCGGATCCGCTACGACGTGGCCGGACTCATCACCCTGCCGCTCACCGTGCGCGCGGCCGCCCCGCTGGAGCTGCGCATCGAGGTTGACCCGCCCAAGCCCAAGGACGTGTGGGTCGACGTGGAGTCGCGGACCATCCGCGGGTCGATCGTGCGCGTCGTGGCCAGCGTGGATTCGGAGATCCGCCGGTTCATCGCGCAGTACGTGGCCGAGGAGATCGACAAGCCCGAGGTCAAGAAGGCGCGCATCATCAACGTCTCCGAGGAGCTGGGGCGCGCGTTCCACAACCTCGGCGACGACGAGGATCCGCAGGCACCCGATGCGTCGGCCGTCCCGGCGGTGGCACCGGCGGCCGTCGAGCCCGCCCCCGCAGCCGTACAGCCCACCGAGCCGGTTCCTCCACTCCGGCCCGGCGAAACGATCGAGGTCGTGGAGGCCGAGGTCGAGGTCGAGGTCGGGAACGCCGAGAAGCCCGCGCGCGACCTCGACTAGCGCCCGGGTCGATCCGCGGCTGTAGGACCCTACGAAGCCAGATCCGGGTTCTCGTGCCCGCTGGGCCGCGGATTCACCCGGCTAGCTCCGGGCCGGGTGCGCGTCCGCGTCGACGATGCCCTGGATCACCGGAGCGTACGACGCGATCAGCTCGTCGACCGACACCTCCGTGAACGCGGGTGCGCGGACCAGGTAGCGCATGAACGCCAGCCCGAGGACGGTGCTCGCGAGAACACGGGCGGACTCCTTCGGGATGCCGGTCACGGACATCACGGTCGGGATCATCTCGCTGCTGACGAATTCACCAAGGGTGCTGTGGTTCCCGACCGTGTCGACCGCCGCGGCCCGCAGCGCGGCGCGCACGCCGGCGCCCGCCTCAGGACTCTCCCAGGCGCGGAACGCCCCGCGTAACAGCCGCTCCCCCAGGTTCTCCCGCGGCCCCTGTACGGCCTCGAGAATGAACTTGCGCGGGTCCAGGGCAACTCCATGGCCGCCCGCAACAACCCCGCCTTGTTCTCGTAGTAGTACGACACCAGCGCCACGTCCACGTTCGCGCGGGCGGCGATGGCGCGGATGGTCGCCCGGTCGAATCCGACCTCGGCGAACAGCTCGCGCGCCGCCTCGAGGATGTCCGCCTTGGCGGTGCTGGCGCCCGCGCGCCGTCCGGTCGTCATGTCGAGAAGCCTAGCGTATTTCAACATCTGTTGACATAGCTCCGGGGCCGGACGTACGGTCTGATTCAACAAACGTTGAAATACCTACGGAGGCTCCCATGAGCACGTCCCACACGAAGCTCGCGGCGGTGTTCGCCGGGCTCGCCATCGCCATCCCTCTGATCGTGCTGCTGTTCACCGGGCCGGCGTCCCACGGGAAGCCGCACGACCTGCCGATCGGCGTGGTCGGCCCGCAGGCCGCGGCGGCGCAGGTTCAACAGCGGCTCGACGCGCAGCAGCCCGGCGGGTTCGCGGTACGCGCGTTCGCCACCGAATCGGAGCTGGTGCAGGCCGCGAAGGACCGCGAGGTCTACGGCGGCATCGTGCCCGGCGCCCAGCCCAAGGCCGTCGTCGCGAGCGGCGCCTCACCCGCCGTCGCGCCGATGATCACCCAGCTGGCAACCGGCGTCGCCCAGGGCGCGCCGGTGCAGACGGTCGACGTCGCGCCGCTCTCCGCCGACGACCCGCGCGGCGCCGGCTTCGGCTCCATCGTGATGCCCGTGTTCCTCTCCGGCATGGTGCTGGCGCTCGCCACCGTGATGATCGGCGGCCACCCGAGGATCGTGGCCGTGGCCCTGCCCGTGGGCGCGGCCGTGGTCGGCGCCGCCGCGGTGGGCGCCGCGATGTGGGTCGGCGTGCTGCCCGGCGGGTTCTGGGGCCAGTGGCTCGCCATGAGCGCCGGCATGCTCGCGATCGGCGCCACGGTGGCAGGCCTGGTGTCGATCGCCGGACCCAAGGGCATCGCGCCTGCGGCGCTGCTGTTCATGCTGGTCGGCATGCCGCTCGCCGGGATCGGCGCCCCGCCGGAATTCCTGCCGCACGTCTGGGCGGTCCTGGGACAGAGCCTGCCGATCGGCGCCACGGGCACGGCCCTGCGCAGCGCGGCCTTCTTCGCCGACGGTGCCGTGATCGGCTCCGGCGCGGGCGCGGCGTTCGCCGTGCTGGGCGCGTGGATCGCGGTGGGCTACGCGCTGCTCGTGGTCGGCGCCGCCCGGCACCGGGCCGAGGGGGCGGCACCGTCGGGCAACGGCGAGGTGAGCGAAAAGGATTTGCCGCAACCTGCGACGATATAGCCCATGAGCCGACCGCACGTGCCCCACATCCGCACCGAACTCAAGCCGCTCGAGCAGTCCGCCAAGCTGCAGAACGTGCTGTACGAGATCCGCGGACCCGTGGTGGCGCAGGCGGCGCGGCTGGAGGCGCAGGGGCACCGCATCCTCAAGCTGAACATCGGCAATCCGGCGACCTTCGGGTTCGAGGCGCCGGATTCGATCGTCCGCGACATGATCCACGCGCTGCCCACTTCGCAGGGGTACAGCGAGTCGCAGGGCATCGCCCCGCGCGACGGGCGGTGGTGACCCGCTACGAGGAGATCCCGGACTTCCCCTACTTCGACATCGGCGACGTGTACCTGGGCAACGGCGTCTCCGAGCTGATCACGATGACGATGCAGGCGCTGCTCGACAACGGCGACGAGGTGCTCATCCCCGCGCCGGACTACCCGCTGTGGACGGCCATGACGTCGCTCGCCGGCGGCACCGCGGTGCACTACCTGTGCGACGAGGACAACGATTGGAACCCGTCGGTCGAGGACATCGAGTCGAAGATCACACCGCGCACCAAGGCGATCGTGGTGATCAACCCGAACAACCCGACGGGCGCGGTGTATTCGCGCGAGACGCTGCAGCAGATCGTTGAGGTGGCGCGCAAGCACTCGCTGCTGGTGCTGGCCGACGAGATCTACGACCGGATCCTCTACGACGACGCGCAGCACATCTCCATCGCCGAGCTCGCCCCCGACCTGCTCGTGATGACCTTCAACGGCCTGTCGAAGGCGTACCGCGTGTGCGGGTACCGCGCGGGCTGGGCCGTCCTGACCGGGCCCAAGGAGCACGCGTCCGGATTCATCGAGGGGCTGACCCTGCTCTCGTCGACGCGCCTGTGCCCGAATGTGCCTGCGCAGCACGCGATCCAGGTGGCGCTCGGCGGGTACCAGTCCATCAACGACCTGATCCTGCCCGGCGGGCGGCTGCTGGAGCAACGCGACGTGGCCTACGAGAAGCTCAACGCGATCCACGGCGTGAGCTGCGTCAAGCCGGAGGGCGCCCTGTACGCGTTCCCCAGGCTGGATCCCGAGGTGCACGAGATCCACGACGACGAGCAGCTGGCGCTGGACCTGCTCAACCAGGAGAAGATCCTCATGGTGCAGGGCACGGGCTTCAACTGGCCCACGCCCGATCACCTCCGCGTGGTGACCCTGCCGTGGGCCCGTGATCTGTCCGAGGCGCTCGAGCGGTTCGGCAACTTCCTGAGTTCGTACAAGCAGAAGTAGGGTGGCGGCGTGACAGCCGACCACGATCACCACGACGCCGACCCGGCCACCCACGTGCACAGCCACTCACTGAGCAACATCTCGCTCGGCAAGTGGGCGTCGCGCGTGGTGATCGGCCTGCTCGCGATCATCGGGGTGGCGGTCGTGGCCGGCGTCGTGCTGCTCTGGCCGTCGCAGTTGCGCGTCAGCGTGCCCGGCGGCCCGCAGACGCCGAGCCTGTCCAACGGCACCGTCGCCGAGCAGATGATCGGCGACTGCGACTTCACGCCCAACGGGAACGGTCAGGTCAGCGAAACACAGCCCCATCCGGTCCTCAATCCCGACGGTGGCTGCCTGAACAGTTCGGTGCGCATCACCAGCGGCCAGGACTCGGGCAAGTGGACGATGTTCTCGATCGGCACGCAGCGGATGAACGTCTCCGCGGTGCCCGGCCAGACGCCGTCCAACCGGACCGGCGTGGACCTGTCGCGGCCGGCGACCCCGGCACCGGCCAGCCCGACCTGTCGCCCGGCACCAAGATCCTGATGAGTTTCAACGGCGGCGGCGTGGCCGGCTCGCCCGCGAACTACGCGTTCTACGACTACGCCCGCGGTATGTCGCTGTGGGTGTGGGGGCTGGTGTTCGCGGCGGTCGTGATCGCCGTGGCGCAGTGGCGGGGCCTGCGGGCACTGCTGGGGCTCGCACTGTCCGGGGTGGTGATCGTGCTGTTCGCGCTGCCCTCGATCCTGGACGGCAACTCGGCGGTGTGGGTGGCGCTCGTGGCGTCGGCGGTGATCCTGTACGTGGTGCTGTACCTCGCGCACGGCGTCTCCCTGCGTACCTCGGCCGCGCTGCTCGGCACCCTGTGTTCCCTCGCAGTGTGCGGGGTCCTCGCGTGGCTGGCCACGATCACCACCCAGGTCACCGGTCTCAGTAGTGAAGACGCGACCAACCTGCAGGCCTACGCCTCCACGGTCTCCACCTCGGGCGTGCTGTTGGCCGGATTCGTGATCGGCGCGCTCGGCGTGCTCAACGACGTGACCATCACGCAGGCCTCCGCCACCTTCGAGCTGGCGAAGCTGTCGCCCAAGTCGTCCCGGCGGCGCACGTTCCTCTCGGCCATGCGCGTGGGCCGCGACCACATCGCGTCGACCGTCTACACGCTGGTGTTCGCATACGTGGGGACCGCGCTGCCGCTACTGCTGCTGTTCTCGATCGCCGGGCGGCCGCTGGGCCAGGTGCTCACGTCCGATTCCGTGGCCATCGAGTTGGTCCGCGCCTTCGTCGGCGGCATCGGGCTCGCGCTGTCGGTCCCGCTGACCACCGCGATCGCCACGCTGCTCGCCAAGCCGAAGCGGGCCGCCGTCAGCGCCGAGGCCGCCGCGCGGTACTCGCAGAGCCACCCCGACACCGACCCCTCCGAGATCCGGGTGCGGGAGCGCCACGCGGCGGCCCGGACGGCGGCCACGACCGCCGCCCCGGCGCAGTCCCGAGCCGCCGCGCCACCGCCTGCGCAGTCGCCGGTCGCCCCGCCGACCGGGCAGTCGCCGGCCGCCCCGCCGACCGGGCAGTTCCCCGTCGCGGCCCGGGAGCCGCAGCCGGGCCGGCGACGCCTGCCGGACGAGCCGATCCCCGCGTCCCCGCGGCAGCAGCCCCGCCCGCCGGCACCACCCCAGCCCCGCCCGCCGGCGCGGCCGGATCCGTCGGCCGACCGGCCACGACGCGGCCGGCACTCCGCGCCGGACTGAGCGACGACAGAACCGCGGTCGGTTGCCCGCGCTATTCGTGAGTCGACGTTTCGGCGAGGCGCTACTGCTGGAAGTTCAGGTACGCCTTCGAGGGCGTCGGGCCGCGCTGGCCCTGGTACTTCGAGCCGACGGCCGAGCTGCCGTAGGGGTTCTCGGCCGGACTGGTGAGCCGGAACAGGCACAGCTGGCCGATCTTCATCCCCGGCCACAGCGTGATCGGCAGGTTCGCCACGTTCGACAGCTCCAACGTGATGTGGCCGGAGAAGCCGGGGTCGATGAACCCCGCCGTCGAGTGCGTGAGCAGGCCGAGGCGGCCCAGCGAGGACTTTCCCTCGAGGCGGCCGGCCAGATCGTCGGGCAGGCTACACACCTCGAGCGTGGAGCCGAGCACGAACTCGCCCGGGTGCAGCACGAAGGGCTCCCCCTCGGCCGGCTCCACCAGCGTCGTCAGCTCGTCCTGCTGCTGCTTCGGATCGATATGTGTGTAGCGGGTGTTGTTGAACACGCGGAACAGCCCGTCCAGCCGCACATCCACGCTGGACGGCTGCACCATCTGCGGTTCGAAGGGGTCGATCCCCAGGCGGCCGGATTCCACATGGGCGCGAATGTCGCGATCGGAGAGCAGCACGGGTTCAGCGTAGGGCAGGCCGCGCGTGGCGCGAGCGTTGCCACGGGTAACGATCCCGGTCCGCGCGCCGACCACAGAGCATGAAGCCCGCACTGATCGTGCTCCCCGCCGCCCTCGCGCTCGCCCTCTCGGCATGCGGTTCCGGGTCCGACGGTCCGCCGACCGTCACCGTCACGGCGCCGGTCACGGCGTCCGGGACGACGGAGTCGGTGCCCGCGACTGCCCCGGGCACCGTCGCTCCCCTGAGTTCGGCGTCCCCGCAGTCCCCGATCGTGGCGGACCAGGCCGGTCAGTACCGGCCGAGCAACGGGCACGGGGTCTACTTCTTCACGCCGAGCCGCAACATCGCCTGCGGCCTCGATTCCGGAACGGTGGGCTGTCAGGTCTTCACGACCACCGTTGTCCCGCCCGGCGCGGACTGCGACCACGGCTCGATGCCGCGCGATCAATTGTCGAAGGGGTACGTCTCCGTGAACGGCGGTGTCTTCGAGCCGTCGTGCTTCAACCAGGGTGTGTTCTTCATGGTGATCCCCGGGCAGAAGACCCTGCAGTACGGGCACAGCGTGACTGCGGGAGGCATGACGTGCGTCTCCGAAACGCGCGGCGTGACCTGCCGACGCGGCGAGCACGGCTTCTTCGTATCCGTCCAGAGTTTCGAGCAGTGGTGACGGCCCGTCGGCCCCGACGGTGCCCGTGCTAGTGTTGCCGGTACACGCGACGCCGTCGATGACGGTGCCACGACTGCCGATGTAGTTCAATGGTAGAACTCCTGCTTCCCAAGCAGGTAGCGCGGGTTCGATTCCCGTCATCGGCTCCACGCTTCGCACCACCGATGCGATCCCTCCTGGAACCGGATCCCGGGTGGACCGCGACCCGCCCCACCACCCAGCCGATCGCCGGCGATCACCAGGGTCGGGAGCACAGCCACCGCGGCGAGCCCGAACAGCACCGTGGTCGTCAGGCGCGCGGACTCCGGCCCGGCGCGCACTGCGAGCGCGATCGCGCCGCAGCGGCGGTGATGATCGGCGCGAGGATCACCCCGGCGTCGAGGACCCCGAGGCCGAAGGCCGCCATCAGGCGCGGCTTCGACTGCCGCCAGGCCAATCCCAGCGGGGTCCGCACTCCCGCGAGGTGCCGGACCGCGACGACGGACCCGATCGCCGTCACAACGATGCTGACCAGCAGCCAGACGATCGTCACCAGGAACGTGCCCGCGGGGTACAGGCCGAGGGTCACGACGACCTGCAGGCTTTCCAGGTCGACCGACGGAGTCCAGCGCGGATCCGGGATGAGAGGCAGCCGCGCGAGCACCCCGAGCCCCGCGATCGTGCTGATGAGCACGGCCGCGACCCCAGTGTGGAGCCGAGGTTCGCCCGGAGCACCGCGAGGGAGGTGAGGTGGGTGCCGCCCAGCCCGCGCGGTGCGGTGCCGTTCAGTCCTCGCCCTCGGGCGAGTCCGCAGGATTGCGCGCGTCGAGTCCCTTGGCACGGCGACGCTGCTCCTCGGCGCGCGCCCGGCACTGCCGCAGGAACTCGTCATCGTCGTCCGGATACTGGGCCAGGTGCCTGCCCGGGCGCTCGTATTCGGGGAACCCCGTGGTGCGCGACGGTACGCTGCTGGTCGCCCCGACCGGCCGGCCCACCAGGAACCAGATGAGCGAGCCCGCCAGCGGGACCAGGATGACGATGATCAGCCACCCCACTTTGGGCAGGTGTCGGATGCGGTACTCATCCGAGACGATGACGTCGATCAGCGCCGCCACCCACAGCAGCATCACAACCAGACCGAGATACGGCATCTCAACCCCCACGATCACGTAAACGGATAGCTGATGCTACCGCGAAACTGACACCTGATTCCACCTATTGTGTCGGGGTGAGCGACATGAGCTGGCCGGCGGCCCGGTACCTCGGCAAGGGCGCGGTGCGCGGGCACCTCGAACTGACCCCGACCCACCTGAAGTTCCGCCCCGCGGGGTCGCCGCCCGGGTACAGGGCACCCCGTTTGCGGTGCAGCTCAAGCACATCGCGGGTGCCGGCGTCACCGAGGTGACCGGCGGGATCCTGCGGCGCAGCCGCGAGCGGCTGTGCGTGACCCTCGGCGACGGCTCCGAGCACTTCTTCGGCGTCCCGCGCCCGGACGAGGTCGCCGCCGCCGTCCGCGGACGACTGGCGGCGCGATGATCGGAGTGATCGGCGGGACCGGACTGTACCGGTTCCTGCCGGGCGGCGAGGAGCGCACCGTCGACACGCCGTACGGGCCGACGAGCGCCCCGATCACCGTGGGCCACGTCGCCGGGCGCGAGGTGGCCTTCCTCCCCCGGCACGGTCTGCGGCACGAGTACTCCCCACACACCGTGCCCTACCGCGCGAACCTGTGGGCGCTGCGGCGGATCGGGGCGCGGAAGGTGCTCGCGCCGTGCGCGGTCGGCAGCCTCGACGGTGCCCTCGGCCCCGGTTCCATCGTGGTGCCGGACCAGCTCGTGGACCGGACGTCGGGACGGACGTCGACGTTCTTCGACGCCGGCGGCGTGCACGTGAGTTTCGCCGATCCCTATTGCCCGACACTGCGTGCGTCGGCGGCCCCGGGCGCCGACCGCGACGCCGGGACGATGGTGGTGATCGAGGGGCCGCGGTTCTCCACCCGCGCCGAAAGCCGTTGGTACGCAGCGCAGGGCTGGGACCTGGTGAACATGACCGGCCTACCCGAGGCGACCCTGGCCCGCGAGCTCAAACTCTGCTATGCGTCGATCGCCCTGGTCACCGACCTGGATGCGGGGATCGAGGCCGGTGAGGGCGTGCACACGGCGGACGTGCTGGCACAGTTCCGCGCGAACCTCCCGCGCCTGATCGACGCGCTGACGGCCACCATCACCGCCACCGACCCTGCCGCGCAGTGCGACTGCGCGGCAGGCGATCACGATCTGCCCGAGGGGCTGGAGCCGGTCCGGGCCTGACTACGCGGAGCCGAGGTACCGCTCGGTGTCGCGCTGGAGCCACTTCACGATGAGGCCGGCGGGGAAGCCGCTGAGACCGATCACGCGGTCGCCGCCGATCGGCTCGATCAGCAACGTCCACGTGAAGACCGAACCGCCCTCGGTGTGCGCCTCCACGCGGTACTTCTCCGCGAGCCGCGCTAGCCCCGGCGCGGTGGCGGACTGCACGTAGAAGGCCTTCTCGCACAGCGTCTCCGACTCCTCCCAGGAGTAGAAGAGCTCGTCGGCGCTGACGCCGGGGCCGAGGTGCACCCGGCGGGTGGAGCCGGCGGCGAAGGGCCGCGGGCTGGTCCACTCGATCTTGCGGATCCCCTTGCACCAGTGCAGCGGACGGTCCGAGGTCAGCTCACCCCACACCCAGGAGACCGGGCGCGCGGAGCGCACCGAGAACTCGTACACGCCGGGACGACCGGCCTGCAGTTCGGCGGGAAGGACGGGCTTGAGAGCGGGCATGTCGGGCTCCTGGCTTCTTCGGGGGTCAGACGGTGTGCGCGTCCGCGACGTTCAGCGCCTCGTCGATGATCGCCAGACCCTCGCGGGCCTCCTCGGCGGAGACGTTGCACGGCGGCACGACGTGGATGCGGTTGTAGTTGGCGAAGGGCAGCAGGCCGCCCTTCTTCAGCGCGGCGACGGTCTCGTTCATCGCGGGGCTGCTGCCGCCGTAGGGCGCCAGCGGCTCGCGGGTCTCCTTGTCGCGGACCAGCTCGATCGCGAAGAAGACACCCTCGCCGCGGACGTCGCCGACCGACGGGTGCTTCGCCTTGAAGCCCTCGAGGGTCGGCCGGATGATCTCGTCGCCGATCGTCGCGGCGTTCTCGACCATGCCCTCCTCGGCCATGGCATTGATGGTCGCGACCGCGGACGCGGTGGCGAGCGGATGACCCGAGTAGGTGAGGCCGCCCGGGTAGGGCTTGTCGGCGAAGGTGGCGGCGATCTCGGCGCCGATGGCGACGCCGCCGAGGGGAACGTAGCCGCTGTTCACGCCCTTGGCGAAGGTCAGCAGGTCGGGCACGACGGGGCCGGCGGCGGTGGCGCCGTGCTCGATGGCGAACCACTTGCCGGTACGGCCGAAGCCTGCCATGACCTCGTCGGCGATCATGACGATCCCGTACTTCGTGCACAGCTCGCGGACGCCGGCCATGTAGCCGGGCGGCGGCACCATGATGCCGGGCGTGCCGGGGATCGACTCGAGGATGATCGCGGCGATGGTGTTCGGGCCCTCGAGCACGATGGTGCGCTCCAGGTGCTCGAGCGCGCGCTGGCTCTCCTGCTCCTCGGTCTCCGCGTAGAAGGAGCTGCGGTAGAGGAAGGGGCCGTCGAAGTGGGCGACGGACTCGCCGCCGAAGTCGCTCGCGAACCGGCGGGTGTCGCCGGTGACGTTGATCGCCAACTCGGTGCCGCCGTGGTAGCTGCGGTAGCGGCTGAGCACCTTGCGGCGGCCGGTGTGGACGCGCGCCATGCGGATGGCGTGCTCCACGGCATCGGCGCCGCCGTTGGTGAAGAAGACCTTGTCCAGGTCGCCCGGGGTGCGCTCGGCGATGAGCCGCGCGGCCTCGCTGCGGGATTCGTTGACGTGCTGGGGCGCGATGGTGCAGATCTTCGCGGCCTGCTCCGCGATGGCCGCGACGACCTTCGGGTGCTGGTGGCCGATATTGGTGTTGACCATCTGCGAGCTGAAGTCGAGGAGCTTGCGCCCCTCGCCGTCCCACACGTACGAGCCCTCGGAGGCGAGGATCGTCATCGGGGTGATCTGCGCCTGCGCCGACCACGAGTGGAAGACGTGGGCGCGATCGAGCTCGTAGGCGCGGGTCCCTGCGGCGACGGCGTCGTCGAGTGCCCGGCCGTCGGGCAGCGTGTTCGTCATAGCTGTACTCCAAGAAATGTCTGCGGCAATGCTTCACTGGCGATATCCGCGGGTATGCGCTGCTCACCTGGTCACGTCACGGTGACTGCAACGATACTCGCCGCGTCGCGCCTCCTCTCGTCGGCTTCGGACGGCCCCGGCACGCCCGGTCACCGTCGGATAGCTTGGCGGTATGAGTGAGACGAGCACGGACCGACAGCCCGGCGGCCTCACCGGGTTCACCGACAACCCCGTCAACGCGGCGATGGCCCGCGTCCTCGACGACGTGCGCCGCGAGGATCATCCGGGCGCCGTCGCCGACTACATCCCCCAGCTGGCGACTGCCGATCCGGAGGCCTTCGGCGTGGCGTCGGTATCGGTGCACGGGCACAGCTACGGCGCCGGCGACTACCGCGTTCCGTTCACCATCCAGTCGATGAGCAAGCCCTTCGTCTACGCGCTCGCGCTCGAGGCCCTGGGCGTGGCGGCCGTGAGCGAACGGATCGGGGTCGAGCCCAGCGGCGAGGCGTTCAACGGCATCAGCTTCGACCCGTCGGGCCGGCCCGAGAACCCGCTCATCAACGCGGGCGCGATCGTCTCGACGTCGCTGATCCCGGGGGCCGACGGTGCCGACCGCTTCGCCGTGATCCGGGACGGGTTGTCGCGCTTCGCCGGCCGCGATCTCGAGCTCGACGAGGCCGTCTACCGCTCGGAGTCGGAGACCGGCTTCCGCAACCTCGCCCTCGCCGCGCTCGCCCGCTCGACCGACGCGCTGCGCGTCCCCATCGAAGACGCGCTCGACCCGTACTTCCGGCAGTGCTCGCTCCTGGTGGACGCGCACGACGTGGCGGTGATGGGCGGCACCCTCGCCAACGGCGGAGTCAACCCCGTCACCGGCGAGCGGGTGGTGAGCGCGGCGGTCGCGCGGCACACGCTCTCCGTGATGACGGGGTGCGGCATGTACGACCGGTCGGGCGCGTGGATGGTGTCCGTGGGGATCCCCGCGAAGTCGGGCGTGGGCGGCGGCATCGTGGCCGCGACGCCGGGCGAGTACGGCATCTGCGTGTTCAGCCCGCCGCTCGACGAGGCCGGCAACTCCAGCCGCGGCGTGGCCGTGCTGCAGCGGATGAGCAGCGAGTTCGGCCTGCACATCCTCAACCGGTCGATCACGCCGGTGAGCGCGGTCGCCTCCGTCACCACCGACCCGTCGTCGGGCCGGACGGTGCTGCGCCTGCGTGGCGAGGTCGACTTCGTCGCCGTGGAGGAGGTCGTGCACGAGGCACTGAGCCTCGGCCGCGCGCAGAGCGGCAGCACGATCGTCCTCGACCTCACCGACGTCACCCGCATCTCGACGGTGGCGGCCTACCTGCTGACCCAGCTGGCCTCCGACGTGGGCTACGGCGTGCGCGTGGTGATGGAGGACCCGTCCCGCCTGTGTGCGGTGAAGCCCCTGGGAGACTGAGGATTCCGCGCCGTCACCGCGCGGTGACGACGACGCGGTGCCAGCCGGTGGCACCGTCGGGAGCGGGCGGCGCAGTCGCGTCGGTCTGGACCGTCCCGTGCGCGTCGGTGGCGCGCACCTCGAGGGTGTGCTCGCCGCGGTCGAGCGGGAGGAGACGCTCCACTGCCGCCAAGTGTCGGGGCCGATGGTCTCGGCGAGCCGGGCTGGCACCCAGTCGCCGGAGTCGGCGCGGACCTCGACGCCACCGATGCCGGTGTGCTGCGCCCAGGCGACCCCGGCCACCGTTACCGCCCCGGCGGAGACGGAGCCGCGCGGGACATCGATGCGCGAGGAGACCTTCACCGGCCCGAGGGCCGACCAGCCTCGCGGCGTCCAGTAGCCCTGATCCTCCGCGAAGGTCGTGACTTTGAGCGAGGTGACCCACTTGGTCGCCGAGACGTACCCGTACAGGCCCGGAACCACCAGCCGGGCGGGGAAGCCGTGGATCACGGGCAGCGGCTCGCCGTTCATGCCGATCGCGAGTAGCGACGCGCGGGCGGGATCCCGCAGTACGTCCAGGGGCGTGCCCGCAGTGAAGCCGTCGCTGCTGCGCGAGAGCACCATGTCGGCGCCCGTCCGCGGGCGGGCCCGCTCCAGCAGTACCCGGATCGGGTAGCCGAGCCAGATCGCGTTGCCGATGAGATCGCCACCCACCTCGTTGCTGACGCACGCGAGCGTGGCGTAGTGCTCCTCCAGCGGCAGGGCGAGGAGTTCGTCCCAGGTGAGGGTGAACGGCGCGTCGACCATGCCGTGCACCTGCAGGGACCAGTCCGCCGGGTCGAGCTGCGGCACGCGCAGGGCGGTGTCGATGCGGTAGAAGTCCGCCGCGGGCGTGACGTAGGGGGTGAGCCCGGCGATGGGCGGGTCCGCCGGGGCCGGTGGCGCGACGGTCCGCGGTACGGGCAGGCGGAGCGTCTCCCGCGCCGCCTTCACCGCCGTCGCGCCCGCCGAGAGCAGGCGGGCGCCGGCGAGGGCCAGCACCGTCGTCCCGGCGGCTGCGCCCGCGACGAGGAGGAAGCCGCGCCGGTCCATCCCGGCGGCCTCCTCCCGGGCCCCGGGGGCGGGACGGAGGCGGCGGATCGCCAGGCGCAGGACGAGGATCGCCGCGGCGACGCCGACGAGACTCGGGACCGCCCACATCGCCGTGGCGTCCGGGCGCAGGATCGCGATCAGCGCGCCGACGATCCCGACGGCGCCGAGCAGAGCAGCACCCCAGGGCGGGCGGCGCAGTTCGAGCAGGCCCGCGGCTGCGGCACCCAGGGCGAGGACGACGCCCATCGAGCCGAGAAGGACCGCCTTGTCGGCGGTGCCGAAGGACTCGACGGCGAAGTCCTTGAGCCACGGCGGCGCGGCGTCGATGACCGCCGCCCCGCCCGCGAACAGCGTGCTGGCTCCCGGCGCGACGACGGCTGCGACGATCTCCGCCACGGCCAACCCGGCGGCGCCGGCGAGGACGCCCGCCAGCGCGGCGGCCCATCCCGGCGGGCGGCGCTCAGCAGGGCTCGCGGTCTCCTCGGTCATGGATCCAGCGTGGCACGCGGCGGCGACGCAGGCGAGGGTCGTCCGCATACCTCACGGAATCGTAAGAATCGCGGCAAAAGACAAGGCCGCCGCAGCCTTCCGGCTGCGGCGGCCCCGTCGTCGGTGGCGTCAGCCGCGGGAGTCGATCACCGTGTAGGTGCCGTCGGCGTACTCGGCGCGGATGAGCTTCTTGTCGAACTTGCCGACCGAGGTCTTCGGCACCTCGGCGACGAAGGCCCAGCGCTCGGGGATCTGCCACTTGGGCAGCAGGTCCGTCAGGAAGGCGCGCTGCTTCTCGGCGTCGGCGTCGGCGGGGTCCTTGACCACGGCGAGCACGAAGGGACGCTCGTCCCACTTCTCGTCGGGCACGGCCACCACGGCGGCCTCGGCGATGGTCGGGTTGCTCATGACCGTGTTCTCCAGCTCGACGGAGCTGATCCACTCGCCGCCGGTCTTGATCATGTCCTTGGTGCGGTCGCGGATGGTCATGAAGCCGTCCGGGCTGATCGACGCGACGTCGCCGGTGCGTAGCCAGCCGTCGTGGAACTTGGACTCGTCGGAGACGTTGCCCTCGGGCGAGTAATAGGAGCCGGTGATCCAGGGACCGCGCACTTCGAGCTCGCCGGAAGCCTCGCCGTCCCAGGGCTGCTCGTTGCCCTCGTCGTCGATGAGGCGTGCCTGCACCGACGCGGGGAAGCGTCCCTGCGTGACGCGGTACGCGAACTCCTCGGCCTCGTCCTCGATGCCGAACGGAGGCCGGGAGACCGAGCCCAGCGGGGACGTCTCGGTCATGCCCCAGGCGTGAACGATGCGGGTACCGAGCGCATCGAAGGTGCGGATCATCGACGGGGGCACGGCGGCGCCGCCGACGACGACCTCGCGCAGGTGCGAGATGTCCTGCGGCTTCGCGGCGAGCTGCGCGGCGACGCCGGCCCAGATGGTGGGCACGGCGGCGGCGAAGGTGGCCTTCGTGGCGTCGAGGATCTGCAGCAGCGGCTCGGGCTGCAGGAAGCGGTCGGGCATGATCAGCGTGATGCCGCCCATCATCGCGGCGTAGGGCAGGCCCCACGACATGACGTGGAACATCGGCACGATCGCGAGCACCGAATCGGCGTTGCCGAGCGCCATGCCGGAGCTCGAGTTCACCTGCATCGAGTGCAGCCAGATGCTGCGGTGGCTGTAGACGACGCCCTTGGGGTCGCCCGTGGTGCCCGAGGTGTAGCACATGACGGCCGCGTCCCGCTCCGAGATCTCGGGCCACGCGAAGGTGGTCGGCTCGTCGGCGATCAGCTCGTCGAAGGAGTGCACCGTGATGCTCTCGGGCGCCTCCAGCGCCTCCTTCGGCCCGTTCGCGACGATGACGTGCTGCACGTTCGGGGTCGAGGCCAGGTACTTCCCGAGCAGCGGCGCGACGGTGGCGTCGACCAGGATCACCTTGTCATCGGCCTGATTGATGATGAACACGGCCTGCTCCGGGGAGAGGCGCAGGTTCAGCGTGTGCAGCACGGCGCCCATCGCGGGCACGCCCGCGTACGCCACCTGGTGCTCGTTGTTGTTCCACATGAACGTCGCCACACGATCGCCCCGCTGCACGCCCAGCTTGGTTAGGGCGTGGGCCAGCTGGGCGGCCTTGTCGCCGACCTCGGCGAAGGTCAGATCGCGCAGGCCCTCACCGGTCCACGTGGTGATCTTGGCCTCGGGGAAGACCCGACGGCTGTACTCGACGAGGCTGGCGATCGTCAGCTCGCCGTCCTGCATGGTGGTCGCAATCACGGTGGTGGAGACTCCTTCTCGGATGGGAAATGCAGCCGGCGGTGGCTACTGGCTGGTGAACTGGTTGATCAGCCGCACGACCGACCTCGGGGCGAACTTACTCGAATTGGACAGCAGCGTGGTCAGGGTTCCGACGGAATAGTGGATCCGGGGCAGGAACGGGACGCGGATCCCCGGGTGCACGGAGTTCCACACCTGCTCGGCGACCTCCTCGGGCGTGATGTTCACGCCCAGGGTGCGCGTGCTCTTCGCGTCGGTCTCGGCGAGCGCCGTCTTCGCCCACAGCGGCCAGATCGCGACGACGCGGATCCCGTGCTTCTCCCACTCCAGCTCCAGCGCCTCGGTGAAGCCGGAGACGTAGAACTTGGCGGCGCTGTACGTGGCGATGCCCGGCTGGCCGTAGATCGCCGACGCCGAGCTGATGTTCACCAGGTGCGCGCCCGGCTGGTTCTTCAGGTAGGGCAGCGCCGCCTTCGCGCCGTAGGTGACGCCGAGGGCGTCGATGTCGATCTGCAGCTTGATCTGCTGCGGCGTGATCTCGTCGAGGTCGCCGCCGAACAACACGCCCGCGTTGTTGTCGAGCACCGTCAGGCCGCCGCCCGTGTGCTGTGTGAAATCGGCGAGCGCGGCCTCCCACTGGTCGTAGTCGGTCACGTCCAGCGCACCGGTCACGATCTCGGGGTGCTCGGACTTCAGCTCCTCCAGCGCGGCGGCGTCGACGTCGTAGACGCCCACCGTCCATCCCTCGGAGAGGAAACGCAGGGCAGTGGCCCGGCCGATGCCCGAGGCACCGCCGGAGATGAAGATCGATGGCATGGCCCTACGCTACCCCGCAGGTTAGGCACCGTAAAGACCCTACTGAACTCAACTCAATTAGCCGTGCGTACCGGCGCTCGGCTCCCGTCGGGGCGGTTCGACGGTGCCTTCGTCGCGCGCATGAAACCATCGTGGCACCGCACGCTCCACGAGAGGAACCGATGACCTCGCTCTTCGACCACGTCAACACGGCCATCGCCTGGCTCAGCACGAACCTGTACAACGTGCTGATCCCACTGCTGCTGGGCGTCGGCGCCTACATGACGATCCGCACCCGGTTCGTCCAGGTCCGCCTGCTGCCCAAGATGATCCGTGCGATCGGCTCGTCCCGCTCGGACGCCGAGGGCGGCATCTCGTCGTTCCAGGCCTTCTGCGTGGGCCTCGCCTCCCGTGTGGGAACGGGCAACATCGCCGGCGTGAGCGTGGCGCTCGTGCTCGGCGGGCCGGGTGCGGTGTTCTGGATGTGGGTCGTGGCGCTCGTCGGCATGGCGACGGCGTTCGTGGAGGCGACGCTGGCGCAGTTGTTCAAGGTCCGCAACGCCGACGGCAGCTTCCGCGGCGGGCCGGCGTACTACATCCAGCAGGGCCTCGGCTCCCGCCGCTGGGGCATGGTGTTCGCCGTGCTGCTGATCTTCGCCTTCGGCTTCGCCTTCAACATGGTGCAGGCGAACACGATCGGCGGATCGCTCTCCGCGACCTTCCACATCGACACGGCATGGATCGCCGTGGGGCTCATGGTGATCACCGCGCCCATTCTCTACGGCGGCGTGCGCCGCATCGCGAAGGTCGCCGAGGTGATCCTGCCCGTCATGGCGCTGATCTACGTGGGCCTCGCGCTGGTGATCGTGGCGCTCAACATCACCGCCTTCCCGGAGGTCATCCGGCAGATCGTCGCCGGCGCGTTCGGGCTCGACGAGGCGCTCGCCGGCACCGCGGGCGGCATCCTGGCCGCCTTGCTCAACGGCGTCAAGCGCGGCCTGTTCTCCAACGAGGCCGGCATGGGCAGCGCGCCGAACACCGCGGCGACCGCCACCGTCTCGCATCCCGTGAAGCAGGGACTGATCCAGTCGTTCGGCGTCTTCGTCGACACCATCATCGTGTGCACCGCAACCGCGTTCATCGTGCTCGTCTCCGGGATCTACACGCCCGGTAGCGAGCCGGAGTCCGGCGGCGCCGTTCTCACCCAGGACTCCGTCTCCGCCGTCCTGGGCGCCTGGACCACGGTGCCGATGACCCTGCTGGTCTTCGTCTTCGCCTTCTCGTCGATCATCGGCAACTACTCCTACGCCGAGATCAACCTCAACTTCCTCGGCCTGCACGGGCAGAGGCTGCGCATCCTGCAGACCCTGGTCCTCGCCGCCGTCGGCTTCGGCACCCTCGCCGAACTGGACACCGTCTGGATGCTCGCCGACGTCGCGATGGCGTTCATGGCCGCGGTGAACCTGGTCGCGATCGCGCTGCTCGGCAAGTGGGCCTTCGGCGCACTGCGCGACTACGACGCCATGACCAAGCGCGGCGTGGACGAGCGGTTCGTCGGGCGCGGCAATCCGAACCTCCCCGGCGACCTCCCGGGCGACGTGTGGGACCCCGTCGAGGACGGGACCCCCGCCGCACGCTGATCCGCCGTCCGCGCGGACCGGTCGGCCAACGCGGCCCGACGGTCCGCCGTCAGGGCCCCGTCGACCATGCGGGCGACGACGGCCAGCAGGCCTGCCATCTGCTCGTCGGTGGCGCGTCGGCGCCCACCGCTGAGGGCGGCGTCGTAGTAGAGGCCGTCGCCGAGGAGGAGGACCGCGCGTGCGGTGGCCTCGTCGGGCACCTGCTCCTGCACGGTAGCGAGGAAACGGTCCTGCATCGTGCGGATCGCGCGCTCGGCGCGGTCGTTGGCGGCCTGGCTCAGCCGCATCACCGCGACGATCGCGCGGTCGAGCTGCGAGTCGTCGTAGTTCGACGTGCGCACGTAGTACTCCACGGCCCCTTCGGGCGCGGCGGCCATCAGCTCCACATCGGCGGCGACGAGCTCGTCCAGCCAGTCGCACAGCCCGTCGACCAGGGCCTTCTTCGAGCCGAAGTGGTAGAGCAGCCCGCCCTTGCTGACCCGGGCCTCCGCGGCGACGGCCTCCAGCGTCGCGGCGCGTTCGCCGTGCTCGATGAGGATCTTCACGAAGGCGTCGAGCAGCTTGGCGCGGGCGGCGGGAGGGGGCGGCACATCTCGCATCGTAGGGGGTGGCCGGGCGCGGAGGGTGATCGACGCCTCTCGTTTCTATACCGTCCAGATGGTACAGTAACGATGAACTCGAACCCACGACACTCAGGAAGTGCCGCCATGACCACCATGCTCTCCACCACGACCGCGTCGTCCGCGCGCGCCACGGTGCGCGATTGGGGTGCGCTCGCGGTCCTGATGCTCCCCGTTCTGCTGGTCTCGATCGACGGGACCGTGCTCGGCTTCGCGCTCCCCTCGATCGCCGCCACGCTGGCGCCGTCCGCCGCGCAGCAGCTGTGGATCATCGACGTCTACCCGCTGGTGCTCGCCGGCCTGCTGGTCTCCATGGGCAGCCTCGGCGACCGGTTCGGGCGGCGCCGCCTGCTCCTGATCGGCGCCACCGGCTTCGCCGCGATGTCCGTGGTGGCGGCCTACTCCCCCACCGCGGGTGCGCTGATCGCCGCCCGCGCGGGCCTCGGCTTCTTCGGCGCCATGCTGATGCCGTCCACGCTCTCGTTGCTGCGCAACATCTTCACCGACCCGCAGCAGCGGCGGCTGGCGATCGCGGTGTGGGCGTCGTGCTTCGCCGCGGGCGCCGCGCTCGGCCCCATCGTGGGCGGCTTCCTGCTCGAGCACTACTGGTGGGGCTCGGTCTTCCTCATGGCCGTGCCCGTGCTGATCCCGCTGCTCGTGCTCGCGCCGGTCGTCGTGCCCGAGTCGCGTGACCCGAACCCGGGCCGCATCGACCCGGTGTCGATCGTGCTCTCGCTGCTCGCGCTGACCCCGATCGTCTACGCCGTGAAGACGCTCGCGAAGGGCGGCGACCTGGTGGTCGTGGCGTCGGCGCTGGCCGTCGGCGTGGTGGCCACGGCCCTGTTCCTGCACCGGCAGCTGAACCGCCCGGACCCGATGCTGGACGTGCGGCTGTTCACCGACCGTCGCTTCTCCGGCGCGGTCGCGGTGAACCTGCTCAGCGTGTTCTCGCTGGTCGGCTTCATGTTCTTCGTCAGCCAGCACCTCCAACTGGTGGTGGGCATGAGCCCGATGGACGCCGGCTGGGCGCTGGTCCCGGGGCTGATCACGATGATGGTCGCGGGCCTGTACGTGGTGCGGGTCGTGCGGTGGATCGCCCCGTCGACCGTGGTGGTGGGCGGCATGCTCGTCTCCGCCGCCGCGTACGGCGTGGTCATGGCCTTCGCCTCGCCGGAGTCGACGATCGCCGTGCTCATCGCGTTCGCGATGCTCGGCGTGGGCATCGGCGCCGCGGAGACGCTGTCGAACGACCTCATCGTCTCGTCGGTACCGGCTGAGAAGGCGGGCGCGGCCTCGGCGGTCTCGGAGACCGCGTACGAGCTGGGCTCCGTGCTCGGCACCGCCGTCCTCGGCTCCATCCTGGCCGGTGCGTACGCCGCCAAGCTCGTGCTCCCCGCCGGGCTCGACGGTGCCCAGGCCGACGCTGCGTCCGAGACCCTCGCCGGGGCGCACCACATCGCCTCGCAGCTCCCGGCCGATGCCGCCGACGCCCTGGTGCGGGCCGCCGGTCAGGCCTTCGACGCGGGCGTCTCCGTGACGTCCGCGATCGGCGTGGTGCTCATGTTGTCCGCCGCCTGGATCGCACACCGCACGCTGCGGGCACCGTCGTCGTCGGCCGAGCGGACCGCCGTGCAGTAGTCCCGCAGCCGCTCCGCCGCGGCGCTCGCCACCTCCGCATGACCGGCGAGCGTCGCGGCCGCACGCTCGGCGAACGCCGTCACCTCGGGCGGGCCGGCCCGCGACCGCCACTGCTCCGCGGCGCGAGTGAGTGCCCCGGCGGCGTGCTCCCACCGCGCCGCCAGGACCGCGATCTCCGCAAGGTCGGCCTCGTCAGCGGGCATGGCCGGCCCCCGTCAGGATCCTGGCGAAGGATTCCAGCGATCGCGAACCCTCGGCGAAATAGCCCGAGTGGGAACCGAACCCGAATCCGGCGGCACCGTCTGCCTCGATCCGCTCCGCCCCGAACGACGGTGACGCCGGATCCGTTCCGAGCCCCAACTCCACGCCGAACCGGCGCCGGAGTTCCTGGGCGGCACCGTCGGTGAGGCCGACGAGCGGCACGGGATCGTCCGGATCCCGGGCGACGTGCACGGGCATCCCCAGTTCGGCCGCGGAGCGCACCGGACCGGCCCCCGGCGAGCCCAGCAGCACCATCGCGTCAACAGTGCCCGCCAGCGCCCCGCCGGCCCCCGCCGTGGCCGCGGTCGTCGATCCGTAGCTGTGCCCGAACACCACGACCCGTGGATCATCGGGCCGCATGCGCGCCAGGTCCGCGAGGTCGGCGCACAGCTCGGCGGCGCCCCGCCGGGCATGGGCACCGGTGAGGACCTGCGCGACCGCACCACGGCCCGACGGCGCGTCGTACCCGATCCACGCCACCGTCGCGGTCGCGGTGAGCGGATCGGCCCGGCGCGCGGCGGCCTGCAGCCGGGCGGCATCGCGGGTCACCGAGCCCACCGACGCGGCGGTCGTCCCCATCCCCGGAACGATCACGCCGATGTTCCGGGCCGCATCCAGGTCACCGATCGCAACCACCACGGCACCGTCGCCACCGAACGCCGACGGGTCGTACTCGACGAGCTGCACCGTCTCGCCGCCGCGGCCCAACTCGCGCAGTCGCGCGTCGATCGCCTCGAGCATCGTGCGGCGCGCCCCCGGCGGCGCGTTCCGCAGGTCGGCGGCCAGGCGCTCGCGGTTCTCCCGGTCACGCTGCGCGGCGGACTTCGGGAGCGCAGGTATCCGTTCCGTGCTCGACGGTGCGCCGAACCGCACCGCCTCCGGCAGGTCGATCGCCGCGAGCCGCGCCGCGAGTTCTCCTCCCCGGAGTGGATCTCCGCCGCGGCGCGCTCCAGCGCCGCCTCCAGCCCGTCCGCCGCGCGGACCTCGAGGCCCGCCCACCGCTCGTACGCCTGCGCGGGCTCGCCCCGCCACGTCGCCGTCCCCATCGCCGCCATGTCGTGAGGCTAGGCGCACGGCCCGGCGGGAACGCCCCGTCGAACCCCCGGTAACCGGCCGTCATCCACAGGACCGCGGTCCTCCACAGCCCCAGGACGGCACAGGCGAGCGACTACGCTGTACGCATGCGCATCGGTGCCCATGTTCGCAGTGACACCCACCCCGTCGAGACGGCCGAAGAGCTGGGGGTGGGCGTGATCCAGATGTTCGTCTCGGACCCGCAGAGCTGGAAGAAGCCGGAGCCGCACCCGCAGACTCAGGCACTGCGCGAGTCGCCGCTGGAGATCGTGGTGCACTCCGCGTACGTCATCAACGTGGCCAGCCTGAACAACCGGCTCCGCATGCCCAGCCGCAAGGCCGTCGAACAGCAGGCCGCCGCAGCCGCCGAGCTCGGCGCGTTCGGGCTCGTGGTGCACGGCGGCCACCTGCGCGGCGGTGAGGACCTGCAGGCGGGAATCGACAACTGGCGCAAGCTGTTCACCCGCCAGGAGGAGAAGGGCGGCTTCGGCGTGCCGATCCTCATCGAGAACACCGCCGGCGGCGACGGCGCCATCGCGCGCCAGCTGGAGACCATCGACCGGCTGTGGGACGCCGTCGGCGATCAGGGCGCCGGTTTCTGCCTCGACACGTGCCACGCCTGGGCGGGCGGCGAGGAGCTGCTCGGCATCGTCGAGCGCGTGCAGGCCATCACGGGCCGCATCGACCTGGTGCACCTCAACAACTCCCGCGACGAGTTCGACTCAGCCCGGGACCGGCACGCGAACCTGCAGGACGGCACCATCGACCCGGACCTGCTCGCCGACGTGGCCCGCGCCGCCGGCGCCCCGATCATCCTGGAGACGCCCGCCGACGGGCTCGCCGACGACGTCGCCTACCTCAAGGACGCTCTGCTGTGAGCCCGATGAGGAGCGCCGAGGACTGGGACGCCCGCTACCGCGCGACTGAACTGGTGTGGGGCACGCCGCCCGATCCGTGGATCGTCGAGCAGGTCGCCGTGCTGCCGCCGGGCCGTGCGCTGGACGTGGGCGCCGGCGAGGGGCGGCACGCGCTGTGGCTCGCGACCCGCGCGTGGGACGTGACCGCGGTCGACTACTCGCGCGTCGGCCTCGACAAGGCGGCCACCGTCGCGGCCCGCTCGCCGCGCACCGTCCGCGCCCGTCTGCATTGGACCCCGCTCGACGTCGTCACCGACGAGATCCCGGACCAGCCCTACGACCTGGCGGTGTGGGCGTACCTGCACCCCGATCCTGCGGACCGGGCCGGCGCGATCGCGAAGGTCGCGCGCTCGCTGGCGCCGGGCGGGCTGCTCCTGGTGCTGGCGCATGAGAAGGCGGAGTCTCATCCCGACCTACCCACGTTCGGCGCCGCCGAGCTCTCGGCGGCCCTACCCGAGGACATGGTGGTGGAACACGTGGAATGGCGCGAGAGTGATCCGTACCACGGCACCGGCACTGACCTGGCGGTTCGAGCACGTCGCCGCGGGAACGACGCGATCGCACAATAGGGCGCTTGCACTTGTTCGCACGCCGCGGGCACGTTATTCTGTACATATTACCGAGCGGTAACTTACCGGCAGGTAACAGTCCGACAGCCTGATCTAAGAAGGTGGAACAGCCCCATGGGCCATTACAAGAGCAACGTCCGCGACATCGAGTTCAACCTCTTCGAGGACCTCGGCGTCGGCGAGGTGCTGGCTTCCGGTGCGTACGGCGACCTCGACGAGGACACCGCCAAGGAGATGCTGCGCGAGGCGGCCCGTCAGGCCGAGGGCCCCATCGCGGAGTCCTTCGCCGAGGCCGACCGCAACCCGCCGGTCTTCAACCCCGAGACCCACGAGGTGAAGATCAACGAGGCCTTCAAGAAGTCGCAGGCGATCTTCGCCGACGGCGGCTGGGCCTACCTGGGCCTCAACGACGAGCTGGGCGGCACCGACGTGCCCCGCTCGCTGTACTGGGGCATCGGCGAGCTCTTCCTCGGCGCCAACCCGCCCGTCTTCATGTTCGCCGCGGGCCCCGGCTTCGCGCAGATCCTCTTCGACGAGGGCACCGACGAGCAGAAGAAGTGGGCGAAGATCGCCGCCGAGCGCAACTGGAACGCCACCATGGTGCTCACCGAGCCGGACGCCGGTTCGGACGTGGGCGCGGGCCGCACCAAGGCCGTCAAGCAGGAGGACGGCTCCTGGCACATCGAGGGAGTGAAGCGCTTCATCACGTCCGCCGTGATGGACGGCATGTTCGAGTCCACCTTCCACCTCGTGCTCGCCCGCCCCGAGGGCGGCGCGCCCGGTACCAAGGGCCTGGGCCTGTACTTCGTGCCGAAGCACCACTTCGACGAGGAGGGCAACCTCGGCGAGGAGAACGGCGTCTACGTCACCGGCGTCGAGCACAAGATGGGCATCAAGACCTCCACCACCTGTGAGGTCACCTTCGGCGGCCACGGCAAGCCCGCCAAGGGCTGGCTCGTGGGTGAGGAGATCAAGGGCATCGCGCAGATGTTCAAGGTCATCGAGCACGCCCGCATGATGGTCGGCACCAAGGCCATCGGCACCCTCTCGACCGGCTACCTCAACGCGCTCGACTACGCCAAGCAGCGCGTCCAGGGCGCCGACCTGACCCAGATGGCCGACAAGACCGCGCCGCGCGTGACCATCACGCACCACCCGGACGTGCGCCGCTCGCTGCTCACGCAGAAGGCTTACGCCGAGGGCCTGCGCGCCGTGTACCTGTACACCGCCGCGCACCAGGACGTCCGCACCGCGACCCCCGTCTCGGGCGCCGACGAGGAGATGGCCTACAAGGTCAACGACCTGCTGCTCCCGATCGTCAAGGGCGTCGGCTCCGAGCGCGCGTTCACGCTGCTCGGCACCGAGTCGCTGCAGACCTTCGGTGGCTCGGGCTTCCTGCAGGACTACCCGATCGAGCAGTACGTCCGCGACTCGAAGATCGACTCGCTGTACGAGGGCACCACCGCCATCCAGGCGCAGGACTTCTTCTTCCGCAAGATCCTCCGCGACCGCGGCGCCGCGCTCGGCCACGTGGCCGGCCAGATCACCGCGTTCATCGAGGCCAACGCCGGCGGCGCCTTCGCCGCCGACGTCGCGCTGCTCAAGACCGCCGCCGAGGACGTGCAGGCCATGGCCGCCACGCTCACCGGTTTCGCGCTCGCCTCGCAGCAGGAGCCCAAGGAGCTGTACAAGGTGGGCCTCGGCTCGGTGCGCTTCCTCATGGCCTTCGGCGACCTGATGATCGGCTGGCGCCTGCTGCACCAGGCCGTCATCGCGCAGGCCAAGATCGACGGCGGCGCCACCGGCGCCGACAAGTCGTTCTACGAGGGCAAGGTCGGCGTCGCGAAGTTCTTCGCCGCCAACATGCTGCCGCTGCTCACCGGCACCAAGGACATCATCGCCGCGATCGACAACCAGGCGATGGACCTCGACGAGGCCGCGTTCTGATCGTCGCCTCGTAACTCCGAGCACCCGAGGGCGCTCCGACCACCGGTCGGGGCGCCCTCGTCCGTTCCCGGGCCGACGGTGCGCCCGACGTGCGCGCCGCACCGTCGGGCAGCCACCGTAGGATTGCGACCGACCTGCGCACCAGGATGACCCGGACCGACGGAGTGCCCGCATGGACGAAGCCCAGCCGAACGAAGTACATCTCGCTGCGAGAAACCTCGGCGTCGACGGCGAGCACGGCCCGCTGTTCCGCGGTATCGACCTGGAGTTCGGCCCCGGCCTGCACGCGGTTCAGATGCCGGCGGGCCGGGACCAGGACGCGCTGCTCCTCACGCTGGCCGGGCGGCTCAAGCCCAGCCACGGCACTGTCGACGCCCTGGGCGCGACCACGCCGGCCGCGATCCGCCGAAAGTGCGCCATCGCCGCCTTCGAGGACATCGACGACCTGGACGAGTCGGTCACCGTCGAGACCGTGCTCGCCGAACAGCGGCGCTGGCTGGCGCCCTGGTACTCGATGGTGCCGCTGAGCGCCGGCCGGCTGGAGCTGGATCAGGTGTTCGGCGAGCTGGACCGGCCCGCGCCGAAGACCCGCATCGTCGAATTGAGCGATCTACAACGGTTCCTGCTGCGCATCACCCTCGCTCTGCTCGGCAACCATCCGATCCTCGTGGTGGGCGACCTCGAGCAGGTTCGCGACAACCCCGGCCGCGCCGACGCCGTCCAGCGGCTCGGCGCGATCGCCGAGCGGTACACCGTGATCGTCGGGGTCACCAACCCTCTCGGGGAACGGCACCGTCGCACACCCTGCACGACCGACGCGCTCTGACCCGGAAGGACTGATCGATGCCCGGCAAGAAGAACCTCGTCCCGATCGCCGCCGGCCTGGCCTTCGGCTCCGAGATCAAGCGGTTCGGCCGCAGCCGGATGACCCGCGCCGCGATCGTGGTGCTGATGCTGCTGCCGCTGGTGTACGGCGCGCTGTACCTGTGGGCGTTCTGGGACCCGTTCGGCAATGTCAACAAGATGCCGGTCGCTCTGGTCAACGCCGACAAGGGCACCGAGGTCAAGGGCCAGAAGATCAACGCGGGCGCGGAGGTCGAGAAGGCGCTCGCCGACGACGAGAGCCTCGACTGGCACGTCGTCTCGCCCTCCGAGGCGCGGCAGGGCGTCCAGGACGGCACCTACTACTTCATGCTGGAGCTGCCCGAGAACTTCTCCTCCGCCATCTCCTCGCCGATGACCGGCAAGCCCGAGAAGGCACAGCTCAAGGCGATCTACAACGACGCCAACAACTACGTCAGCTCCACCATCGGGCAGTCGGCGATGGCGCAGGTGCTCAATGCGGTGTCCACGCGGATCTCCGGGCAGGCCGTCAATCAGGTGCTGTCGATGATGATCACCGCCGGGTCCGGCATCGAAGATGCGGCCGACGGGGCGGGGAAACTGCACGACGGTCTCGTGACCGCGAACGACGGTGCCGCCCAGCTCGCCTCCGGCCTCGCGACCGCGAAGACCGGCTCGGCGCAGCTGCGCACCGGGTCGCAGCAGCTCTCCGACGGCATCAACCAGGCGACCGATCCGATCCTCGCCGTCACGAAGGCGCTGTCCGGGCTGGGCGGGAACACCGAGCAGTTGCAGCAGAGCGCCGCTGCGCTCGTCGAGGCGGCCGACAAGGCCGGCGTCTTCGTCAAGACGCAGGACACCGCGCTGGCCGGGATCGACGCCGCGATCCGGCAGCTCGCCGCCAGCCCCGAGCCGGCGGCGCGGCAGGCGGCCGACGGCCTGCGACTCGTGCGGGCGCAGCTCGCGCAGGCGTCGATGACGCCCGCCGCGAAGCAGCAGATCACTGCCGCCGCGGGCAGCGCGGCGGTGCTCACCGAGCAGCTGCGCACGCCCGGCAGCCCGCTGCAGACCGTGCTCGCCAAGATCGGGTCCACCGGCGGCGACCTCACCGCCAAGCTCACCGAGCTCCGGTCCGGGGCGGCGCAGCTCGCCGCGGGGAACGCCACGCTCGACGACGGCATCACCCAACTGTCCGACGGTGCCGGCAAGCTCGCGTCCGGCACCGTGCAGCTGCGCGACGGCAGCCAGGAGCTGTCGACCAAGCTGCGCGAGGGCGCGGGCGCCGTGCCGAAGTGGTCGCAGGAGCAGACCGCGCAGGTCGCCGACACGATCGGCGGCCCCGTCCAGTTGGCAACGACGCACGAGAACCGCGCACCGAACTTCGGCACCGGCATGGCGCCGTTCTTCCTGACGCTCGCGCTGTTCTTCGGCGCGCTGGTGCTGTGGATGGTGTTCCGGCCCTTGCAGAACCGCGCCATCGCCGCCGAGGTGCTGGCGATCCGCGTGGTGATGGCCAGCTACCTGCCCGCGGCGGCGATCGCGCTGTGCCAGGCGGTGATCCTGTACTGCGTGGTCCGCTTCGCCCTCGGCCTGGAGGTGGCGCATCCCATCGCCATGCTGTTCTTCATGATGGGCGTCTCACTCGCGTTCCTCGCGTTCACCCAGGCGGTGAACGCACTGGTCGGGGCATCCGTGGGCCGCGTGCTGATCATGGCGCTGCTCATGCTGCAGCTGGTGAGCTCCGGCGGCATGTACCCGGTGGAGACCACCGCGAGACCGTTCCAAGTGCTGCACAAGTACGACCCGATGACCTACGGCGTCAACGGACTTCGACAACTGATCCTCGGCGGCATCGACCACCGGCTGTGGGTCGCGATCGCGATCCTGGTGGTCCTGTGGGTCGTGTCGGTCACGGTGTCGTGTCTCTCCGCGCGCCGCAATCGGCTGTGGAACCTCGACCGGCTGATACCCGCGATCAAGATCTGAGACGCCATCGATTCCGCTCCGCGCTCCAGCCACATCCCCGCGCTCACCGGGCTGCGGGCGGTCGCGGCGTTCGGGGTGTGCGTCACGCACGCCGCCTTCTGGGCCGGCGACTTCACCCTGACGCGGCCGGTGCCGCGTACGCCCGCCTCGAGACCGCCGTCCCGGTGTTCTTCGCCCTGTCCGGGTTCCTCCTGGTGCGCCCGTGGCTGTCCGGCGGGCCCGACGGTGCCGCCCGCGTCGGTGCCGGGGGTGACGGGGCCGCGGACCGTCGGACCCCGGACGTGCGGCGGTACTTCGTGAGCCGCGCGTGGCGGATCCTGCCCGCGTACTGGACCGTGGTCACCGTCGTGTACCTGATCTACGTGTGGCGGCCGGACGCCTCCCCGCACGGGCACGGCGTCGGCGGGTGGCTGCGGCACATGAGCTTCACCCAGATCTACGGGGTGGGGTACGTGCACACCGGCCTGTCGCAGATGTGGTCGATGTGCGTGGAAGTGGCCTTCTACCTGACGCTTCCGCTGCTGGCGGCGGGGGCCGCCCGGTGGTGGTGGCGGGTGCCCGCGACGATGATCGCCGTGTCGATCGGGTGGCTGTGGTTGGTGACCGCCACCGAGGTGTTCGGGAAGACCGCGCGATCGTGGCCGCCGGGGTACGCCGCGGCCTTCGCGGCGGGGATCCTGGCGGCGCTGTACGCGCGTCGCGTGCGGCGGCGGTGGGTGCTGCTCGCGGCCGCGGCCGGGGCGTACGGCCTGCTGCTGACGCCGATCGCCGGACCCATCGACCTCTCGCTACCCACCCCGCGCAGGGGATCACCAAGTTCCTGTTGGAGGCCGCGATCGGCGGGCTGCTCGTGGCGGCGTTCGCGGTGGGGTCCTCGCGCGTGCTGGGTTCGCGGGCGATGGTGTGGCTCGGCTCGATCAGTTACGAATACTTCCTGATCCACGTGATGGTCATGGACATCGTGGTGCTGGACGTGTTCGGCTGGTCGCTGTTCACCGGTTCGACGTGGCCCATCGTCGCGGTGACCACCGTGATCACCGTGCCCCTGTCGTGGGCGCTGGCGCGGGCAGTGGAGCGGGTCCGCGCGGCGGTGGCGGCGCAGCGGACTTCGGCGCCAGGGGCAGGGGCCGCGGGGCACGAGTGAGGGCGGTGTGGCGATGATCATCGCCGCAGGACATGCACATCCCGCATACCCCGATGAATCCGCAGGTCAGACGCCGATTATCCGGACCGGGGCATGCTTGATCCGCATACCCGGCCACCGCCCGCCCTAGTGGCGTCGTCCCCGCGCGTAGCCGAACCGCGACTCAGACGTTTCCTCCCCGAGTCGACGAACAGCCCAGAACGGCGCCTGGCAGGGGCACGACCGTCCCCCAGGCGGAGCCGACTCCCCACCAGGAGCCGCGTCTCCCGCGCCGCACACCGACTCCCCAGCCATACGGCGGCGGGCCGTCGGGCCGGGGGACGGAGGGAATGCGTCAAACGCATCCCCGATGACGATGAAACGGCCCCCACCTGCAGTGATACTGCCGATACGTGCCACGCATCGCGTTTCGGAACGACTATGCCACTCCTGCCGCGGCCACACTCCCGACGCGGCGTCAGCGGCGGAGGGCCGAGGTGGCGGCGTCGATCAGCGCGCGCCGCTTCGCCGAGGGTGCGTCCCACAGCGTGCCTGTCAGCGATTCCAGCGCGGCGACCTTCGGCTCCAGCGCCGCCAGCGCCTCCGTGCGCTCCTCCCCCGACAGCCGGGACGCGGCGATGATCGCATCGTCGAGCTCGAAGACCGCGTCGTCGAGGGCGGCGAGGTCGGACTCGGGGCCGTTGATCGCGGAACCCGCGGGCGGCGGGACGGCGGGCGCGGCGGCGCCGCGGTGCACATCGGCGATGGCGTACCGCACGCGCTGATGCAGGAGTGCCTCGGGCGCCGAGGATTTCGACCACTCCGCGGGTGCTCGCCCCGGCCGGCCCGGGATCAGGTCCCCCGAATCGGCGAATGCGCGGATGCGCTTGTTGGAGTCGCGCACGAACCACAGCACGCCCACCAGCGTGAGCACCGCCACCACGGCGATCACCGCGACGATGAGCAGCCCCGCGCTCATGCGGATCTCCTGGAGATCCGGGTGCGCCGCTGCTCGATGATCAGGCAGCGGTCCTCCACGTACAGCAGACCGGCGGACTCGGCGATCTCCCGCGCCTCCGCCGAGCGGATGCCCAGCTGCAGCCACAGGGCGGTCGCCCCGGCCGCGACGGCCTGCCGGGCGATCTCGGGGGTCTGCTCGGACGGCCGGAAGACGTCCACCAGACCCACCTGCTCGGGCACGTCGGCCAGCGAGCGGTACACCGGCTCGCCGAGGATCTCCTCGGCGTGCGGATTCACCGGGATGATGCGCCAGCCCCGGTGCTGCATGTAGGCGGGCACGTCGCGCGCGGCCTTCGCCGGATCGGCGCTGGCCCCGACCACCGTGATGGTGTCGTATTCGCGCAGGATCCTCTCGATCAGATCGTCCGTCGCGGTCATGACACCAGCTTAGGCGGCCGGGGCCGGCACCATCAGTCCTCGGGGCGCGCGCCCCGGGTATCAGCCCTCGATGATGGCGGTGATGCCCTGACCACCGGCGGCGCAGATCGAGATCAGTGCACGACCGCCGCCGTTCTCCTTGATCATCTTCGCGGCCGACGCCACGATGCGGCCGCCGGTCGCGGCGAACGGGTGGCCGGCCGCCAGCGAGGAGCCGTTCACGTTCAGCTTCGACCGGTCGATCGAGCCGAGCGGCGCGTCCAGACCCAGGCGGTCCTTGCAGTACTCGGGCGACTCCCAGGCCTGCAGCGTCGCGAGCACGACGGAGGCGAAGGCCTCGTGGATCTCGTAGAAGTCGAAGTCCTGCAGCGTGAGCCCGTTGCGCGCCAGCAGCTTCGGCACCGCGTAGGTCGGCGCCATGAGCAGGCCGTCCTTGCCGCCGACGTAGTCCACGGCCGAGTACTCGACGTCCTTGAGGTAGGCGAGCACGGGCAGGCCCTTCTCCTGCGCCCACTCGTCGGAGGACAGCAGCACCGTCGACGCGCCGTCCGTCAGCGGCGTGGAGTTGCCTGCCGTCATCGTCGCGTCGCCCAGCGCGACGCCGAAGACGGGCTTGAGCGTGGCGAGCTTCTCGACGGTGCTGCCGGGACGCAGGTTGTCGTCGCGGGTGAGGCCGAGGTACGGCGTGATCAGGTCCTCGAAGAAGCCGCGGTCGTAGGCGGCCGCCATGTTCTTGTGGCTGAGGTAGGCGAGCTCGTCCTGGTCGGCGCGGGAGACGCCGAACTCCTTCGACGTGATGGCGGCGTGCTCGCCCATCGACATGCCGGTGCGCGGCTCGCCGTTGCGCGGGATGTCGATGCCCAGGTTGGCCGGGAGCTTGCCCAGCAGCTTGAGCTGGTCGACGGTGCTCTTGGCCCGGTTGAGCTCGAGCATCACCTTGCGCATGCCCTCGGAGACGCCGATCGGGGCGTCGGAGGTGGTGTCGACGCCGCCGCCGACGGCCGACTCGTAACGGCCGAGCGCGATGCCCTGCGCCGCGGCGTTGATGGCCTGCAGGCCCGTGGCGCAGGCCTGCTGCACGTCGAAGGCCGGCGTGTACGGCGAGAGCGGGCTGCCGAGCACCGACTCGCGGATCAGGTTGAAGTCACGGCTGTGCTTGAGCACGGCGCCGCCGACGACCACGCCCAGCTGCTCCCCCTGCAGGTTGAAGCGGCTCACCAGGCCGTTGAGCGCGGCGGTGAACATGTCCTGGTTGCTGGCCTTCGCGTACGCCTTGTCCGAGCGCGCGAAGGGGATGCGGTTGCCACCGAGAATGGCGACCGGGCGGGTTTCGATGTTGGCCACGGGTTCTCCCTGGGAATCGAGGGTTGCTACTACCGAGTATTCTTACTCTGGAGTAAGTTGCTTGTCGATAGCCTATCGGAACCCCACACGGATGAGGTACCTCACATGCCTGATGCACCCAGCACGGACTTCTACGCGGCCTTCGTGAAGTCGGGCCCCGGCTCCTTCCTGGCCAGCCGGCTCGGCCTGCCCCAGCCGCCCGTCCTCCGCCGCTACCAGGCCGGCAAGCCCGCGCTCGGCGGCCCCGTCCTCCTCGGCGGCAAGGGCCGCCTGGTCGAGCCCGTGCGCGAGCTGCTCGCCGACTACGACCTCGTGGTGAACAACGGCGGCGCCCGCGGCGCCGAGAAGCTCGGCGGCGCGGTCTTCGACGCCACCGGCATCACCTCGATCGACGAGCTGATCGGCCTGTACGAGTTCTTCGGCCCGCAGATGCGCTCGCTCGGCAACAGCGCGCGCCTCGTGGTACTCGGCACCACGCCGGAGCTGATCGAGGACCTGGACGAGCACATCGTCCAGCGGGCCCTCGAGGGCTTCACCCGCTCCGTCGCGAAGGAGCTGCGCGACGGTGCCACCGCCCAGCTCGTGTACGTCCACCCGGACGACGCCACCGGCGCCTCGGGTCTGGCCTCGACGCTGCGCTTCCTCCTGTCCGGCAAGTCGGCGTACGTCGACGCGCAGGTCATCCGCGTGACGGACCGCGAGGCGACGGCACCGTCGGACTGGGACAAGCCGCTGGCCGGCAAGACCGCTCTGGTGACGGGTGCCGCACGCGGTATCGGCGCGACGATCGCCGAGGTGCTCTCGCGCGACGGTGCCCACGTGATCGCCGCCGACATCCCCGCTGCGGGCGAGGCGCTGTCGGAGGTCGCGAACAAGGTGGGCGGCACCGCGCTGCCGCTCGACGTGACCGCCGCGGACGCGGGCAAGAAGATCGCCGAGCACGTCAAGGCGCGCCACGGCGGCCTGGACATCATCGTCAACAACGCGGGCATCACGCGCGACAAGCTGCTCGCCAACATGGACGAGGGCCGCTGGAACGCCGTCATGGCCGTCAACCTCAAGGCGCCGAAGCAGCTGGTGGACGCGCTGCTCGCCGAGGACGCGCTGAACGAGGGCGGCGCCGTGGTGGACGTCTCGTCGATCGCGGGCATCGCGGGCAACCGCGGCCAGACCAACTACGGCGCCACCAAGGCGGGCGTGATCGGCATCGTCGACGCGTACGCGCCGGTGCTGGCGAAGAAGAACATCACGATCAACGCGGTGGCGCCCGGCTTCATCGAGACCGCGATGACCGCGGCGATCCCGCTGGCCACGCGCCAGGCCGGCCGCCTGATGAACTCGCTGCAGCAGGGCGGCCAGACGGTGGACGTGGCCGAGACGGTGTCGTACTTCGCCGCGCCGTCGTCGGCCGCCGTGACCGGCAACGTCGTGCGCGTCTGCGGTCAGAGCCTGCTGGGGGCCTGAGATGGCGAAGAACACGACCGTCCTGCAGGCGCCGCCCTCGAGCCTCTCGGTGCTCACGCGCGGCCTGCGCGGCATCCTCCCGGTGATCGGCAAGCAGGGGCCGCTCAAGCCCGAGACGCCGCTGCCGGAGCGCTCCGTCGAGCTCACCGTGGACGTCGATCCCGCACGGGTCGGTGAGTACTGCGAGGTCGTGGGGCTGAAGAACACGGGCGAGGTGCCCGTGATGTACCTCTACGTGCTCTCGTTCCCGCTGATCATGGACCTGTTCCTGGCGGACGACTTCCCCGCCGCGGCGGTGGGCTCGGTGCACGTGGAGAACACCATCACCCGGCGCCGACGCGTGGTGCCCGGCGAGCAGCTGACGCTGCGCACCTCGGTGGGCAACCTGCGCGAGCACCGCAAGGGCATGCTGATCGACTTCACGACGGAGTTCTCCGACGCCGCCGGCGAGTCCGTGGCGTCCGAGGTGTCGACGATGCTGATCCAACAGCGGACCTCGCTGTCCGGCGAGCCCTCGGGACCGTCGCCCAAGGAGGGCCGCCCCGGCGCCCCCGACGCGCTGCTCTCCGTCGACGGCTCGCTGATCCGTCGCTACGCCGGGGTCAGCGGCGACCGGAACCCGATCCACATGTCGTCGATCGGCGGCAAGGCCTTCGGGTTCCCGTCGTCGATCGCGCACGGCGCGTGGACCGCCGCGGCGATGCTGCGCGTCGTCGAGGGCCACGTGCCCGACGCCGTGGTGCATCACGTGCGCTTCGGCAAGCCGGTGATCCTGCCGGCGCGGATCGGCCTGTTCGTCGCGACCGACGCCGCCACCGGCGGCAAGGAGATCATCGCGAAGGACCTGAAGAAGGGCTTCCCGCACGTGACGGCCACCATCACCCCGCTGTAGTCCCCTGTTCGACGGTGCCCGCCCGGCCTCGGCCCGGCGGGCACTGTGCGTTCCAGGGTTGGACGCCCGGGGGATCGGCGAAGGATTGCGCGGGGTGAATCCTCGCCTGCACGAACACAGGAAGCCAGATCTGGCTTCGTACCACCGCCCAGCCGCGTATTCACCCGCGCGTTGCGGGACGACCTACTCCGGGCGCTCGCCGCGGATGCCGCCCCAGAGGAACGAGGTCATGATCTCGACGGCGCGGTCGAGCTGCACCTTGCCGGTGGCCAGTCGGTCCGCGATCGCCTCACCGGAGCCGACCAGGGCGACGGCGTACATCTCGAAATCGGTGTCGTCGGGGGCGTACTTGGCGGCCTCGCGGAGCAACACCGCGGTCATCTCCACCACGCGCTCGCGGTTCGCCTCGGACAGCGCGGCGAACGCGGCCTGTCCGGTGGCCTCGCGGTACATCACGCGCCAGGCGTCGCGGTTCTCGTCGACGTACTTCAGGAACCCCGCGATCACCGACCGCAGCCGCTGCAGGGGCGGGAGCGTGGGGCTGGCGTCGAACTCGATGCTGCGCATGAACCGACCGGCCTCGCGAGTCACGCACGCGGCGAACAACTCGTCCTTGGACCCGTAGTACAGGTACAGCATCGGCTTGCTGATCTCGGCCTCGCGCGCGACCGCGTCCATCGATGTCTCGTAGAACCCGTTGCGCGAGAACACCTTGACGGCGGCGTCCAGCATCTGCTGCTCGCGTACCGCGCGCGGCAAACGCTTCGTACCACCGGCCATCGGCGCCCTCCTTACTCTCGAGTCAGATCCTACGGCACCTGGTTACCGAGAAGTAAGTTACGGCGGAACCCGCGACGTTTCAGCAGCGCACGACGTGCTTCGCGCGCGCCACCCGGAGCACGGAATCGTCGAGCTGCTGACGCGAGAGCCTCTTCGACCGCACCGCCTCCTCGACCGCGGAGATCGCCGCGCCCAGCTGATCGGTCGAGATCCACAGCGCCACATCCGCGCCGGCCGTGAGCGACTTGACCACGGCCTGCGGCACGCTGAAGCCGTCCGTGATCGCCTTCATGCCGGATAGGTCGTCGGTGAAGATCGGGCCGTCGAAGCGCTGCGCACCGTACCCCGAGCCGGTGCGCAGGAGCCGCATCGTCGCCGGACTCAGGCTCGTGGGCAGACCCGGCTCCGTCAGACCCGGCACGGTGAGGTGGCCCACCATGATCCCCGCGTCCGACGTCGCGGCCGCGCGGAAGGGAATGAGGTCCTTCTGCTTGAGCGAGCTCAGCGGCGGCACGCTCACGCCGCCCAGGTGCGAATCCCCGGACGAGCTGCCGTGCCCCGGGAAGTGCTTGAACACCGGGTACACCCCGCCGTCGCGCAGCCCCGCCGCGAAGGCCTGCGAGTACTTGGTCACCACGGCCGGATCGTTCGAGTACGAGCGGTCACCGATCACCGAGTCCGCCGGCTGCGCCGACACGTCCGCGTCGGGCGCGAAGTCGACGGTGATCCCCTTCGACTTCAGCAGCTTCCCGATGCGCGCGCCCTCGGCACGCGCCTCCGCCACGCTCATCGTCCGCGCGAGCTCCCGCGCCGAAACCAGGTTCGCGCCGGGGACGCGGGACACCCGGCCGCCCTCCTCGTCGACCGACACCCACGCCGGGACCTTGCCCGCCTTCGCGACCTGCGCGAGCGTCCCGCCCGAGAACACCGACTTGTCGGTCCAGCTCCCGATGAACACGCCGCCCACGCCCTGCCGCACCGCACTCCGGGCGTCGGCCGCGTCGGTGACTCCCACCATGAGCAACTGCCCCACCTTCTCCCGCACCGACAGCTTCGCCAGGAAGTCCGTCCCGCACGCGGCCGGGCGTCCCGGGCCCGACGGTGCCGCCGACACCGTCGAGCTGGTGGCGGGGGCCGCGACGGGAACGCTGCTCGACGGGGCCGGGGGCGACGCGGGATCGCACGCCGCGACGCTCGCCGCGGCGACCAGCAGGACGGTGAGGTTCCGGGCCAGGCGCATGCGCCCCAGTCTGGCAGCGGCGGCGTCGCCCGGCGGAACACGCCCTCACTTGCACTGTGCAACCACACCGTTTCGGCGTAGCGTTGGAGCCATCAGGTAACCGCGAAGATCGAGGTGATCCGCATGAGTGTCCCCGTCAAGGTTCTGATCGCGTACGACGGCTCGGAGTCCTCCCAGCGCGCCGTCAAGTACGCCAGCAAGGTCCTCGCGCAGGGCCGCGACGCCGAGGCGATCGTCGTCACCGCGTGGGAGTCCACGATCCACCAGGCCGCGCGGCTGTCGGCGATGTCCGGCGTCGCGGGCGCCGGGGCCGCGGAGACCGCGCTCACCCGCGAGAGCGACGTGGTGCACGCCGAGGCGCAGAAGACCAACCAGCAGGGCGTCGACCTCGCGGCCGCCGCGGGCTTCACCGCGCACGGTGAGCTCATCGAGGTGTCCACCACCGTTTGGACGGCGCTCATCGCCGCATCCGACACGTTCGACGTGGACGTCATCGTCTCCGGCAGCCGGGGCGTCTCGGGCATCCGGTCGCTGTGGCATTCGTCCGTGTCGGAGCATGTCCTGCGCGGATGCAAGCGGCCGGTCATGATCGTGCCGTCGGGCTGCGCGGAGCTGGACCTGTAGACTCGCCCGCATGGACCGCACCTCGATCATCGCCAGCGCCACCGCTGCGCTCGCCGGCATCGTCGTCGCCGTCGCCCTTGCTTTGACGAGCGGCGCGGCCGTCGGTCAGACGACGCCGTCCACCAGCCTGGATAACGTGTCCAAGGACAAGGGCTTCCTGCAGGGCTCGTCGAACTACGGCGAGCGCGACGACTCGGGTGCCAACAAGTAGCGCCCAGCCCAACGCCGAACCCCTGACCCGCCGCGCAGGCGCGTGGGCGTTCGTCGCCCTGCTGGCGCTGAGCTTCCTCAGTGCGCCCGGCAGGATCGTCGCCGACACCAAGCTCGATCTCACGGCGAACCCGATCGGCTTCCTGGCCCGCGCGGCCAACGTGTGGTCGAGCCAGTCGCCGCTCGGCCAGGTGCAGAACCAGGCGTACGGCTACTTCTTCCCGCACGGGGCGTTCTTCGCGCTCGGCCAGCTACTGCACGTCCCGCCGTGGATCACCCAGCGCCTGTGGTGGGCGCTACTGCTGTTCGCAGGGTTCTGGGGGATCGTCCGGCTGGCGGAGGCCCTGGGCACGGGCTCGCGCGGTAGCCGGGTGGTCGCGGGCGCGGCGTTCGTGCTGGCCCCGCAGGTGCTCACGACGCTGGGCGCGATCAGCTCCGAGACGGCACCGGTGATGCTCGCGCCGTGGGTGCTGCTCCCGCTGGTGCAGCTCCTGCAGGGCGCGGACGTCCCGCTGCGGAACCTGGCCGCGAAGTCCGCGTGCGCGGTCGCGCTGATGGGCGCGGTGAACGCGGTCGCCACGGGCTTCGCGTGCGCGGTCGCGGCGCTGTGGTGGGTGCTGCACGCGCGCGTGGGCACCGGGACGGGCCGGTTCTGGCGGTTCAGCGCCTGGTGGACGGTGTGTGTGGCGCTCGCGACCACGTGGTGGATCGTGCCGCTGCTGATCATGGGCCGGGTCAGCCCCCGTTCCTCGAGTTCATCGAGTCGTCGCGCGCCACCACGCAGTGGGCGTCGCTGCCGGAGGTGCTGCGCGGCACCACGTCGTGGAGCCCGTTCATCTCCGACGAGCGCGCCGCGGGCGCGATGCTCACCACCGCCCCCGCGGCCGTGGTGGTCACGGGCCTCGCCGCCGCCGCCGGCATCGCGGGCCTCACCATGCGGCACATGCCCAAGCGCGGGGTCTGGGCGACGGTGCTGCTGGTCGGCCTGGCCGGGATCGGCGCGGGCTACGCAGGCGGGCTCGGCTCGCCCATCGCCGAGCCGGTCCGCGTGTTCCTCGACAGTGTCGGCGCACCGCTGCGCAACGTGTACAAGCTGGAACCGTTCCTGCGGCTGCCGCTGGTCCTGGGGCTCGCGCACCTGCTTGCGCGGGCGCCGCTGCCCGGCACCGTCGGCCTGGCGAAGGTTCGGCGGGCACTGGCGCACCCCGAGCACGACCGCCTCGCCGCGGGCGCGCTGGCCGTGGTGGTGGTGCTGGCGCTGGCGGGCGGCATGGCGTGGACCGGCAGGCTCGCGCCGCGCGGCGCGTACGACAAGATCCCCGACTACTGGTCGCAGGCCGCAGGGTGGCTGTCCTCGCACGCCGCGGGCACGGCGCCCGGTCAAGCCCGGGCCGAACGCGCCCTCGTGGTCCCGGGGGCACCGTTCGGCGCGCAGCTGTGGGGCCTGACCCGCGACGAACCGATCCAGCCCCTCGCCGAGACCCCGTGGGCGGTGCGCGACGCGATCCCGCTGAACCCGCCGGGCGCGATCCGCGCACTCGACTCGGTGCAGCGGCTGTTCAGCGCGGGCACGCCGTCGCCGGGGCTCGCGGCCACCCTGCGCCGCCAGGGCATCTCCTACCTGGTGCTGCGCGCCGACCTCGATCCCGCCACCTCCCGCTCGGCCCGCCCGGCGCTGGCCCGCGCGGCGATCGAGGGATCGCCGGGGATCAGCGAGGTGGCGCGGTTCGGGCCCGACATCGCGCCGCCGACGGTCGAGGACGTCGTCGTGGACTCGGGGCTGCGACCGCCGCTGCCCGCGATCACGATCTACCGCGTGGGCGGGGCGATCCCCGACGGGCCGTACCTCACCGACGCCGCGTCGATGCCGCGGATCGCGGGCGGCCCGGAGTCACTGCTCACGCTGCAGGCGGACGCCGCGGCGGCCGGGCGGCGCGAGCTGGGCGCGGCGCTGCTCGCCCCCGACGCGGCCGCGGCGGGCCTTCCCGACGGTGCGCTCACCGTCACCGACACGCCCCGCAACCGGGAGACGGACTTCGGCCGGGTGGACGACCACAGCTCCGCGGTGCGGACGCGGGACGAGGCCCGGCGCACCCTCAACCGCCTGCCCGACTACCCCGTGCCGGGCGCGGGCCTGGTGAACGCGCAGTGGGACGGCGCGACGGTGACCGCGTCGTCGTCCGCCTCCGACGCGACCCAACTGGGCACCGTGCTGCCGGGTGCGGGAGTGGCCGCCGCGGTGGACGGCGACAAGAACACGCCCTGGGTGTCGTCGGGCCTGGACCACGCGATCAATCAGTGGCTGCAGTTCACCCTGCCCGAGCCGCGCGAGGACCTGGCGGTCACCGTCACGGTGGGCCGCGCGCTGGGTCCGGCGGTCACCCGGCTGCTGATCACCACGGAGGCGGGCACCGTCTACTCCGATCCGGTGACGGTCGGCACCCCGATCACGCTGGTCGCGCCGTCGGAATCCACACGGTGGCTGCGGATCACCGCCGCCGAGACTGCGGATCACACGTGGGGCAACCAGTTCGCGATCTCCGAGGCGCAGCTCACGGACGCGCGCGGCGGACGCGCGATCCCCGCCCGGCACGATGTGGTGCTGCCGGAATCCGGTGCGGCACAGCGCTGGGTGTTCGGTCAGGAGACGATGGGGCGTTCGGGCTGCGTCGTCACCCCGGGGCCCGACGGTGCCCCCGGTCCGGTCCAGTGCGCCGACATCGCGATCGGGCCCGAGGAGCCGGGCCCGTTGCGGCGCACCGTCGTCGGGCCGGGCGCACCGTCCGTGATCCCGACGCTGACCGTGCGTGCCCGCCCCGGGCAGGCGCTGACCACGCTGCTCGCGGATCCGAGTGCGCCGTCGTCGTACGCGGACGCCGCGGTCGGCGACGGCCGGGGCAACGGCGGAGCCGCCACCGACGGCGACCCGAACACCGCGTGGTCGGCGCCGCAGTCGTCCACGCAGTCCACCGCGCCGAAGCCGATCCTGCGGATGCGGCTGCCGTCGCCGCAGCTGGTGGGCGGATTGAAGCTGCAGTTGCCCCGCGGGGAGGCGCCGGCGCGGCCCACGCGGATCGCCGTCGACCTGGGCACCGGCCGGCAGATCCGCGAGCTCCCCGAGGACGGCGACTCCGCGACCGTGGAACTCGAAGGGGCCGTAACGGATTCGATTTCGATCTCGCTGTTGGACTGGGATTCCAGGATCAACATCAACGCCCTCGGCTTCCCGGAGAAGATGCCGGCCGGGCTGGCCGACGTGCGGGCCCGGGCCCCGACGGTGCGCCCGTCCCCGATTCGGAGCCCACCGCGCCGGACCGCGCCGTCGCGGTGCCGTGTGAGAGCGGCCCCACTGTGCGGATCGGCGACGCGCTGGTGCGTTTCCGGCTCGAGGCCGGCGCGCGACAGCTGCGCGACGGTACCCCGATCCGCGCGGTGGCGTGCGATCCGGCGGTGCCGCTGCCCGCGGGGCGCCAGCACGTAGTGGCGTCGCCGGGTGCGGCGTTCAGCGTGGAGTCACTGGTTCTCGATACGCCGGCGTCCGCCGCGGCGGAGGCCGGCGCCCGCGATCAGCCCGCGCGAGTGCTGAGCTGGACGCCCGATCGCCGCGTGGTGTCGGTCGACGACGCGGCCGCCGACCGCGTGCTCGTGGTCCCCGAGTCGCGTAACAACGGCTGGGCGGCAACGGGTCCCGACGGTGCCCCGCTGCGTGCGGTCACGGTGAACGGGTGGCAGCAGGGCTGGGTGATCCCTGCGGGCACCGACGGCACCGTCACGCTGCGATTCGCGCTGAACGCGCCGTACCGGATCGGACTGTTCGGCGGTCTGGCCCTGCTGCTGATCCTGGCTGCCCTGGCGCTCGTCCCCGGGGCGCGGCCGGGGGCCGGCGCGGCGGTCCGGGCGTGGCGGCCAGGGGTGCTCGCCGGGCTCGGGGTGGGCGCGGCGGCGTTCGCCCTGTCGGGGTGGCCTGGTCTCGTGCTGTGGGCCGTGACCGGCGGCGCGACAGTGCTGCTCTCCTCCCTGCACCTGCCGCCCGAGCGACGCGCCGCGCTGCGGGTGTTCGGCGCGTCCGGGTTCGTGCTGGCCGCGATGTTGTGGCTGGCGACGGGGCCGTGGCACGCCGAGTCCGGATACGTCGGCCACGGACCCTGGCCGCAGGGACTCGCCCTGGTGGGCGTGCTCCTGATGGCGTGGTCGACGCTGCCGTGGTCACGCAGCGGCGGGAGGCCGCGGCGACGGCAGTGACGAACTCGCAGCGGAGTAGGTTCCGATCACCGGAACCATACGTTCAGCGCCGAACGGTGCCTTCCCGCTGCGACTAGTCGTTCCCGCGGCTGCCATGGCCGCCGCGGGAGCAGCTCAGTGCCGCGGGAGCGACCGAGGGTCGGCGCGGGACGACCCGACCCGTCCGTCCTATCCGACGGTGACCTGCTCGGGCGCAGCCTGCGACGCTGCCGACGACGCGGGACGGGCGGCGGACCGTCGGGCTTCGTGACGGGCGAGAGCGCGCCGGGCGGGCTCCTCCACCCAGGCGTAGCTCAGCGCGGAGACGGCGACGGAGAACACCAGGGTGAGCGCCGTGACCTTCACGAACGAGCCACCGAACGGGACGATCGAGAACAGCGGGAAGACCGCGGTGAGCACCACGAGGTGCCAGATGAAGATCCCGTACGACCACCGCCCGAGCGCCAGCATCGGCCCGGACCCCAGTCGGCGCGCCCGGTCCGAACCGGGCCCCAGCACCAGCGGCGCCAGCAGGAGGAACCCCAACACCCCACCGAGCCCGATGCGCACCGCGAACTGCCACGGCGCGGGCGTGTCCAGGGTGACCGGGCCGCCCAGCGGGGTCACGATCACGGCGAACACCACCGCGGCCGCGGGCCAGCACACCGACCTGCGCGCCACCCGCCGCACCCGCGCGTACCGGGATGCGGGCGCGAACACCATCTCCGCCAACACGATCCCGGCCACGAACCACGGCACGTACGCGGGCAGCCAATTGTGGTGGTTCACCCCGCGCGGCAGCGGGAGCGACGCCCCCACCCACGCCCAGCTCAGCGACACCACGGCCGCGCCGAGCAGCACCGGGACCCGCCAGTGCGCCGCCCGTCCCCGCAGCCGCACCACGGCCAGCGCCGCGAGCGGCAGCACCAGGTAGAAGAGCATCTCCACGGACAGCGACCACATCTGCGTGAGCCCGTCCGTGAGCGAGTACGGCACGAACACCTGGGTCAGCGTGAGGTTGCCGAGCCACGTCGAGCCCGACGGCGGCGTCGACCGCGGCAGCAGCGCGAGCGCGACCACCGCCACCACCAGGTACGCGGGCATGATCCGGACGACGCGCGACCGGTAGTAACGACCCGCGGGGGGCGGCGCACCGTCGGACCACGCGGCTCGCGCGTGCGCGCGCCACAGGAGGAACCCGGAGAGCCCGAAGAACAGCGCGACCGCCATGTCGAACCGGCCCCAGACCCGGCCGAGCACGGAACCGTCCACCTGGCCGGTCTGGAACGCGGTGTGCGTGAGCATCACGGCGATCGCGGCGAGCGCCCGCATCCCCTCCAGCGCGGGCACGAATCCTGCAGCACCGGCGGGTGTTGCAGTCGCGGAATCGCTGGTCCGGTGTTCGGTCATCGCCCACAGAATCTACCTGCGATTCGGGCCCCGCCCGCGCGCGAGAGCAGGATCACCCCGCGCGTCCCTGTAGGCTCGGGTAGTTGTAAGGGCGCACGCGACCGCGTGGCCCGTCGGCGTGTGCGAACCCCGCACGCGCTCCGCAAGACCGTGAGGAGACACTTCGATGGCGGTAGGCCGTAGCCGGCTGGCGCGCGTTATCGGTCCGATCCTGATCTTCCTGGGCGCAGTGCTGATCACGTCGGCGATCGCCGCACCGGCGTACGTCGCCGGGAAGCTGAAGACGATCCCGCTGGACCTGGACGTCACGACCGTGGCCAAGTCCACCAAGCCCGCGGACTCCCAGGCCGACGCGGAGTTCCCCGCGAAGTCCCTGGACCTGTGCTCGTTCAACAAGCCCAAGGCCGTGATCAACGAGGTCTCGGTGACGACGCAGACCCGGTCGCTGGTGACCTCGCCGTCGGACAAGTCGACGATGACGATCCAGTCCGGCATGTCGATGGTCGTCCCGTCGATCAAGACCAAGGGCGAGCCGCGCCACCCCGAACTCACCGGCGCCACCAAGAACGAGCGCCCCTGTGACGACGGCCTGGTGCAGGCCTGGCTCGACCGGGTGCAGCTCGACCGCGAGACGGGTGCGCCGACCGGCAAGACGTCGGAGGCCACCTTCGCCCCCGGCGAGAGCACCCCGGCCGTGAAGATCCCGGACCGCAAGGGCCTGCAGTACCGCTTCCCCGCCGGCACCGAGCAGGGTGGCGAGTACCAGTACTTCGACCTCATCACCCGCAAGAACGTGCCGCTGAAGTTCGTCGAGGAGAAGGAGGTCAGCGGTACCAACACGCTCCACTTCCAGGGCGCCCAGGACTGGGTCGACCTCTCCACGATCCGCGACGGCAACGACGCGACCCTCGGCACCGTCCTCACCAAGACCGCGGGCTGGTGGGGCATCGAGGGCGTCGACGACAAGGACGACATCACGCTGAACCGCTGGGCGAAGACCGGCGTCGACCTGTGGGTCGACCCGAAGTCGGGCATCATCGTCGACCAGCAGCTGCACTACCAGCAGCAGTTCCGGCTCCCGGGCCAGGTGGCCCCGAACACCCCCGCGCCGTGCGCGACTTCAAGCTGGACGTCTTCGACGCCAACCAGCGCTGGGTCGACGCGACGGTCCGCTCGCAGGCGGAGGCCGCGAAGTCGGCGCAGAACAAGCTGGCGATCACCAAGTACGTGGTCCCGGTCGCGGGCGGCGTCCTCGGCCTCATCGCACTCGGCCTGGGCGGTTTCGCGTTGCTCCTCGGTCGCCGGGCGGCCCCGGCGGGCGGCCCGAGTCGGGACGCGGGCGGCCGTGGCGGCTTCGGCGCGCCCCCGGCGGGACCGCTGGACGACGAGCCGACGACGCCCAACGCGACCGATGACGAGCCGGTCACCGAGGCGTTCGGCGCCCAGCCCCGGCCGGACGACTCGCAGACCGAGGCGATCGACTTCCGGAAGCCCGACCAGCGCTGATCCTCACGACAGCACCGATCACCGTCACCGCCGCGAGCGCACACAGCGCCGCGGCGGTGATCATTTCGCCCACCGTGCGCGGCCAGGTCAGCAGGACCGCCGCCTCGATCCCCACCACAGCCCAGGCGAACAGCGCCATGCGGGTTCGCTCGACGGCGATGGCGTAGAGCAGCAGCCCCTGCAGCAGCGCCAGCAGCGCACCCTGCGCAGCGAACAGCCACAGCCAGCCCTGGACGGGCCGGTACTCGTCGCCGGCCAGCAGGGTCGCGAGCGGCGCGCACACCGCGGCCCCCGCGACGCACGCGAGGCCGAGCCCGGTCAGCAGTCCCGCGACGGTGCGCAGTGCTCGCGTCGAGTGCTCGGGCGTCGCGAGGTGCGGGTAGAACACGACACCCACGGCCTGCGGCAGCCAGAACGCAACCTTCGCCGCCACCGCGCCCAGCGCGTACGTGCCCGCCGCGGCCGGCCCGAGGACCGGCCGCGCCAGCAACAGGTCCAGCGACGCGAAGACCACCAGCACCAGCTGCACCGAGCTCGCGCCGAGCACCGCACGAACACCCGCGCGCTCCCCACCGCCCGCGTCGCCACCGGCATCCCCGGCGCCGGCCGGGGCCCCGTCGCCGGATGAGCCCGCGAGCGCCCGGCCGATACCGGCCGCGACGAGCGCGCCCACCGTCGTCCCGAGGAGCGCCGGCCCCGGGCCCAGCAACAGCCCGGGCACGGTGAATGCCAGCTTTCCCAGGCCGGCGACGCCGAGCAGCGCGGCGAGCCGGCCGAACCGCCGGGCCCCCTGCAGCAGCCCCTGCTCCACGGCGAGCACCACGAGGGCGGGCGCCGCGGCGAGCGCCGCGGCCGCGGTGCCGGGCCGGGTGTGCAGGCCGACAGCGGCGAGCGGCACCAGCGCGGCCGCGAGCAGGCCGGATCCGACGGCGATGCGATACCCGAGCGCGCGCATCTCCGCCGCCCCGGCGCCGCGGACGACCTGCCGCGCGACCACCGTCTGCAGCGCCAGCGCGGGGACCGCGAGGATCAGCGAGAGCTGCAGCAGGACCGCGAACTCCCCGTAGCCGGACGGCCCCAGCCATCGGCTCGCCGGCAGGTGCACCAGGTACGAACACAGGTTGGCGACCATCGATCCGATCGTCACCAGCGCCAGTCCACCCACCCGGCCATTGTGTCAGTAGGCTCGGATCGATGAGATCGCGCGACGTGGCCCTCGCCGCCTGGTCCGCCGTGCTCGGCGTCGTGATCCTGGGACCGCTCGCGGTCGGCGGCCGCTACCTGGTGCTGCGCGACGCCGTCTCGACGCCCCGCTCCCACCTCACCGACGCCGCGCTCGGCCTCGGGGGCAACGCCGCACGCGCGACCCCGCAGGACTGGCTGCTGGCCGTCGGCTCGCAGGTGGTCGACGGTGGCCTGCTGGTGACGGCCCTGCTGTTCGTCTCGCTGGTCGCCGCGGGCTGGGGTTTCGGCCGCTGCGCGCTCGCCGTGCTCGCCGCGGTGGGCCGGCCCGCGGGCACGGGCGCGGGCCTGGCTGCGGCCAGCGTCGGGTTGTGGAACCCGTTCGTCGCCGAGCGCCTGCTGCAGGGGCACTGGAGCCTGCTGGCCGGGTACGCCGCGATCGGCTGGGTCGTGGTCGTGGGGCTGGAATCCTCGGGGTGGCGACAGGTCGGCGGGTTCGCTGTAGGGCTTGCCGCGGGCGGCCTGACGCCCACCGGCGCGGTGTTCGCGCTGGTGGCGGGCCTGGTCGCGGTGCCGCGCCGGTGGGCGTGGCAGGTGGGCCTGTTCGTGCTCGCCGCCGCGCCGTGGGTGTACCCGTCGCTGGTCTCGGGCACCGGCATCCGCACCGATCCCGCGAGCGTGGCCGCCTTCTCGGCCCGCGCGGAGCCGGGGCTGGGCACGCTCGGCTCGCTGCTGGGCCTCGGGGGCATCTGGAACCGGCAGGCCGTGCCCGACGGTGCGCCGTGGCTGTGGACCGCGCTCGTCCTCGCCGTGCTGGCGAGCGGCCTGCTCGTGCTGCGCGGCCGGCTCCTCGCCCTCCCTGGGCCGGCTCGCGCTGCTCGCCCTGTGCGCGGTGGTGCTGCCGGCGCTGGCGGCCACCGGTCCGGGCGTCGCGCTGCTCGAGGCCGTGGTCCAGGCTATCCCCGGCAGCGGGCTGCTGCGCGACGGCCAGAAGTGGGTGGCGCTGGCGGCCCCGCTCGTCGCGACCTGCGCGGCCGCCCTGGTCGCGGCGATGCCCGCGCCCGCGCGGGCGGCGGGAGCGGTGATCGCGGTGGCGGCACCGATCGCGGTGCTCCCGGGGTTGGCGTGGGGCGTCGGCGGGGCGTTGGCGCCGGTGACCTACCCGGCGTCGTGGCGCACCGTCGCCGATGCCGTGCCGCCGGATGCGGGCGCGGTCGCCGTGCTGCCGCCAGGGATGTTCCGGCAGTACGGCTACGGCCCGCCCGCGCCGACCCTGGACCCGGCGCCGCGCATGCTGCGCGCGCCCGTCCTGCAGACCGGTGAACTCCGGGTCGGCGGACGGTCGGTCGACCGGGTGCCCGGCCCCGCCGCCGACGCCGAGGACGCGCTCGCCGCGGGCGGCGACGAGCTCGCCGGCCGACTCGCCGCGCTCGGGGTGGGATGGGTCCTCGTCGAGGCCGTACTGATCGACGGTGCGCCCGGCTTCCCGACGGTGCCGTTGCCCGGCCTTGCGCTCGCCGCGGACACCCCCGAACTGCGGCTGTACCGGGTACCCGGCGAGATCGCTCCGTTGCCGGGCCGGCCCTCGTCCGCACAGCGCGGGGGTGCGTGGGCGGCGCACCTGGCGTGGCTCGCCACCCTCGTCGGCGGGCCGCCGCCGCGGCGGGCGGCACGGCGGGCGGCGGGAGGGCACGGCCGCGCCGGCGCGCCCGCGACGAGTAGCCGCGGAGGACCGCGCCCACTTTGCGGTCCTTATTGCACACGCGTTCCGGTTATTCATCACCTTAATTAGCGACGCGCATGGTATCGCTGTCGCGGGAAATGGGAAGCCTTAATAACTGTCAGATATCTCACTGCTCTCGCACCTTTTGTAGGGCTATCCACTGACGGGATCATGTTCGGCATGATCTCCGGATTCTCAGAGCAGTGGCAGTGCGAGGCGGGCGAGTGGTCCGTCTGGGCTCCGGACGCGGTCACGCGAGAGACCATGAAGACCGCCCCCGACCTCGGCGTTCGCACCGCGTTCATCCAGGCGGACCACCTCCGGAGCGGGATCGACGGCGAGGCCTGCGTGCGCCGCCTCGTTTTCACCACATTCACGATTCACGATGTATTCGACGAGAAGGCGATGACCTCCGTCTTCTCCGATTTCGTGCGCGCCCACGGTATTTTCCATACGGCGTTTCCGGTGACGACCGATCTCGATCCGCGCGGCCGCACGCTGCAGCCGGAACAGATCTCGCTCGCCATCACCGCCACCTCGGCGACGCATCCCGCCGCAACGGTGAAGGACTACCTCATGGCCGAGGTGCCCGACCTGAACGAGTGGGCCGCGTTCGCGTTCGCCGTCACGGGCACAGAGCACGCCCGGCCGGGCGCGGCCGACCCGCGCTTCGAGGTGGTCGTCTGCTCCGACCACCTGTACACCGACGGCGTCTCGCAGGCGGTGGGCTTCTTCGAGCTGGTCTCGCGGTACACGGCCGCACGCGCGGGCACGCCGTTCACGCCACCGCCCGTCCGCCCGTACCGCGACTTCACCGCCGAGCAGCGCACGCTGGCCGCCACCCTCACGCCCACGCATCCCGATGTGGTGCAGTGGCGCGAGACGCTCCGCCGGGCCGGGGGCATGCCGCGCTTCCCGCTCCCGCTGGGCCTGCCCGACGGTGCCTGCGCCCCCGGACGCATCGCGGTGCACAGCTCGTTCGTGGACGCGGGCCGCACCGCGCGGTTCGGGGCCGCCGCCAGGTGCGCCGGCGCGAACATGAGCAGCGCACTACTGGCGGTGCTGGGGCAGGTCCATCACGCCCTGACCGGCGACGAGCTGTTCACCATGCTGATCCCCCGCGCCGATCGTTCGGCGACCGGCGACGCGATGGCGGTGGGCTGGTACGTGACGCTGGTCCCGGTGCAGTTCTCCGCGAACGGATCGTTCGACGAGGTGGCCCGCCGCGCACACGAGGCCGTCGCCGTGGCCCGGCAGCTGGATCGCACGCCAGTGTTCCCGGTGATCGACCTGCTGGCCGACGACCCCGAGTTCCCCGTGGAGCACGGATTCTCCGCGCCGATGCTCTCCTACATCGACGTCACGCGGGTGCCCGGCGCCGATCTCGCACGGCACCACGACTTCTCGGTGTTCGCGAACGCCACGCCCTCACGCGAGGTGTTCACCTGGATCAACCGCGACACCGCGGGCCTCGACTTCAACGCGATGCACCCCGACACCCCGCAGGCCGCCCGCGCCGTCGACACCGTCTTCCGGCTGCTCCGCGATCGCATCATCGAGATCGCCGACCGCGCCCCCGCCCTCCAGGCCGCCTGACCCCCGACCGCGGGGTGGGGCCGGGTCAATGGCCCCGGCGGATCCACTCCTCCAGATGCGGGGACTCGGCACCGAGAGTGGTGCCGTCGCCGTGGCCCGTGTTGACCCTCGTCTCGGGCGGCAGCGCGAACAGCCGGTCGCGGATCGACTCGATGATCACCGAGAAGTCGCTGTAGGAGCGCCCCGTGGCGCCGGGCCCGCCGGCGAACAGGGTGTCGCCGCTGAACAGCTGCCCCGCCTCCGGCAGGTACAGGCACACCGATCCCGGCGAGTGTCCGGGCGCGTGGATCACACGGATCTCCGTGCCGCCGATGGCGATCCGGCCGTCGTCGGTGAGGTTCTCGTGGCCGACGCCCGGATGGGTCATGTCCCACAGCACGTCGTCGCCGGGGTGCAGCCGGATCGGCGCGTCGAGCCGGTCGGACAGCTCCGGCGCGACGGTCACGTGATCGTTGTGTCCGTGGGTGCAGACGATTCCACGCACGGTCCGCCCGCCGACGGCCTCGATGATCGGGTCGGCCGCGTGGGCGGCGTCGATCACCACGACCTCGCTGTCGTCGCCGACGAGCCACACGTTGTTGTCGACGTCCCAGGTACCGCCATCGAGGCTGAACTGGCCACTGGTGACGACCTTTTCAACCCGCAGCGTCACAGGACCACCACCGAGCGCAGCACCTCGCCGCGGTGCATGGTCTCGAAGGCCTGCTCCACCTCGTCGAGACCGATCCGCTCGGTGACGAACTTCTCGAGCGGCAGGCGCCCCTGCCGGTACAGGTCCACGAGCTGCGGGAAGTCCCGCTCGGGCAGGCAGTCGCCGTACCACGACGACTTAAGAGCCCCACCGCGCGAGAAGAAGTCGATGAGCGGCATGTCCAGCGTCATGTCCGGGGTGGGCACGCCCACCAGGACGACGGTGCCCGCGAGGTCGCGGGCGTAGAAGGCCTGCTTCCACGTCTCGGGCCGGCCCACGGCGTCGATCACCACGTCGGCGCCGAACCCGTCGGTGATCTCCTGGATCGCCTCCACCGCATCGACTTCCGCGGCGTTCACGGTGTGGGTGGCGCCCAGCTCGCGGGCCCACTCCAGCTTCTTCGGGTCCCGGTCGACGGCGATGATGGTGCGCGCGCCCACGAGGCGGGCGCCCGCGATCGCCGCGTCTCCCACGCCGCCGCACCCGATCACGGCCACCGTGTCGCCGCGGGAGACGCCGCCGGTGTTCACGGCGGCACCCAGGCCGGCCATCACGCCGCAGCCGAGGAGGCCCACCACGGCGGGGTCGGCCTCGGGATCGACCTTGGTGCACTGGCCCTGATGGACCAGGGTCTTCTCCGCGAAGGCGCCGATGCCGAGAGCCGGCGAGAGCTCGGTGCCGTCCTCGAGGGTCATCTTCTGCGTGGCATTGAAGGTGTCGAAGCAGTACTGCGGCTTCCCCGCTTGCAGGCGCGGCACTGGCCGCACACGGCGCGCCAGTTGAGGATCACGAAATCCCCGGGCGCCACGTGATCCACACCCTCGCCGACGGTTTCGACGACGCCCGCTGCCTCATGGCCGAGCAGGAAGGGGAACTCGTCGTTGATGCCGCCCTCGCGGTAGTGCAGGTCGGTGTGGCAGACGCCGCACGCCTGCACCGCGACCACCACCTCACCGGGGCCCGGATCGGGGATGACGATCCCCGCGACCTCGACGGGCGCTCCCTTGCTGCGGGCGATGATTCCTCTGACGGTCTGCGGCACGATTCTCCTCCTGGTCCGGGTACGGCTATAGCCATCCTCGCATTGATCGGGTCGCCGAGACGTCGAGCTCAGTGCGCGGGGGTTTCCGAAACCTCGGGGTCGGCGATCTCCTCGCGTTGCGGGCCGTCGATGGGCAGCGTCACGGCGAAGACGGTGTTCCCCGGCTCGGACCGCGCCGCCAGGTCGCCGTGGTGCTTGTTGACGACGATCCGCCACGAGATGTCCAGTCCCAGACCGGTTCCCTCGCCGACGCCCTTGGTGGTGAAGAAGGGCTCGAAGATGCGTGGCAGCACGTCGGCGGGGATACCGGAGCCGGTGTCGGCGACCTCGACGACGACCGAAGCCTCCTCGCGGCGCGCGCGCAGCGTCAGGGTGCCGCAACCGTCCATGGCCTGCACGGCGTTGTCGATGAGGTTGGTCCACACCTGATTCAGCTCGGCGCCGTAGCCCTTGATGTCGGGGAGATCCGGGGCGTACTCGCGGACGACGGTGACGTCCCCCAGCTTCCGGCTCAGCATCACGACGGTGCTGTCGAGCAGCTCGCGCACGTCGAGCACCTGGAAGGGCGCTCGGTCCATCTGCGAGTACTGCTTGGCCGCCTGGACGAGGGTCGAGATCCGGTCCGTGGAATCGGTGATCTCGTTCATGAGCAGTTCGGTCTCCACGGTGTAGTACAACCACCGCAGCGCGCCCGAGAGCACCGGCCCATCGTCCAGCGCGCCCGCCACGCGATCGAGGAAGTCGGTCTGCAGACCCGCCGCCACGAAGACGGGGGCGAGCACGTGCCCGTCGCCGATGTCGTGATCGTCGAGCCAATCGATGAGCTCGTCCTCCCGGTCGGAGGCCTCCAGCGGGCCGAGATCCGGTGCGACCGCGACCGCCTCGACGGCCTCCTCCTGGAACTTCACGAGGTCCACCAGGCGGGTCCGGTCGAGCTTGCCGCCGGCGATCCCCGCCAGCTTGTGCCGCATGCCGCCGACGCGGGTCCGCAGCTCCGAGACCGCCCGGGTGGCCGCGCCCGCAGGATTGTTCAGCTCATGGGTCAGGCCCGCGGACAGCGAGCCGAGCGCCAGCAGGCGCTCACGCTGCTCGACGATCTGCCGCGTGCGCTGGCCGCCGTAGAAGACACCCTCCAACAGGTGCACCGCCATCGGGAACCACTCGTGCATCGCCTCGTTGAAGTCGGCGGCGGGCAGCATGAAGAACTGCGCCTGCGTCACCGCGCGCATCGACGAGTTGTACTGCTTCTGCGCCGGCCCGCCCTTGCCGAGGAACGCCGACCACGCGCCCGAGTAGACGCCGCGCTGGTCGGTGCGGGTGGTCTCGACCTCCGCGTCACCCACCTTCTGCGACAGCGCGATCGTGCCCCCGAGCAGGACGTACAGCCACCGCGCCGGGTCACCGGTGGAGTAGACGGGGCCGGCCGGGAAGGTCTCCACATGGCCGCGCTCGCACAGCCACTCGAGCTGCTCTTCGCTGAGCTTCTCGAACAGGAACAGGGTGCGCAGCTCGTCGACGAAGCACGGGTCGTGGGTGCTCACGAGTCGACTCCTTCCAGATAGCGGTGCACGAACATCACGGCCATCGCGCCCTCGCCCACCGCGGAGGCGACGCGCTTCGCCGATTCGGAGCGCACGTCGCCGGCGACGAAGATGCCGGGGACGCTCGACTCCAGGTGGAACGGCGGCCTGTCCAGCTCCCAACCGCGCGGGGAGGCACCGTCGAGCGCGAGGTCCGGGCCCGTTAACAGGAAGCCCCGCCCGTCGCGCGCGACGACGCCGTCGAGCCAGTCCGTGCGCGGCTCGGCGCCGATGAAGACGAACAGGAAATCCGCCGGGACCTGCTCCGTCTCACCCGACTGCGTGTCGCGCAGCGTGAGCCGCGTGAGGTGGTCGTCGCCGTGCGCCTCGACCACCTGGGTATGGGGCTTGACGTGCACGTTGTCGATCGCGTTCAGCTGCTGGATGAGGTAGTACGACATCGACGCTTCCAGCGACGGGCCGCGCACCAGCAGGGTGACCGAGCGGGCGCCCCGCGACAGGTACGCCGCGGCCTGGCCCGCGGAGTTCGCGCCGCCCACGATGTAGACGTCCTGGCCCGCACAGGCCGGCGCCTCGGTCATCGCGGAGCCGTAGAAGATGCCCGCGCCCGTGAGCCGTTCCATGCCGGGCGCGTCCAGTTGCCGGTACGCGACACCCGTCGCAAGGATGACGGTGTGCGCCCCCACGACGGTGCCGTCGGCGAACCGCACGCGCCTCCCGGACCCCGTCACCTCGAGCGCGACGACGTCGGCGGCGGTGATCATCTCGGCGCCGAACTTGGTGGCCTGCCGCCGCGCCCGGTCGGTGAGCTGGGTGCCCGAGACCCCGTCGGGGAAGCCGAGGTAGTTCTCAATGCGGGAGCTCTGTCCGGCCTGCCCGCCCGTGGCGGACCGCTCGATGAGCACCGTCCGCAGCCCTTCCGAGGCGCCGTATACGGCCGCGCCCAGCCCCGCGGGGCCGGCGCCGATCACGACGAGGTCGTAGAACTCCTCCGCCGGGGTGGTGTTCAGGCCCACGTGTTCGGCCAGTTCGCTGTCCGACGGTGCGCACAGCGCGGTCCCGTCCGCGGCGGCGACGAGCGGGAGCAGCTGGCCGTCGCTGCCCGCGGCGGCCAGCAGCCGCTGTCCCTCGGTCGATTCGGCGGTGTACCACCGGTACGGGATCTGGTTGCGGGCCAAAAACTCCCGCACTTCCGAGGAGCGGGCCGACCAGCGGTGGCCGACGACCTTCGTCTCCGGGACGGGCCGGTGGTCGCTGCACAGCCAGGCCTCCAGCTGCGCGTCGATGACGGGGTAGAGCTTCTCCTCCGGCGGGTCCCACGGCTTGAGCAGGTAGTGGTCGAGATCGACAACGTTGATCGCCTCGATCGCGGCGCCGGTGTCCGCGTACGCGGTGAGCAACAGCCGGCGGGCGCCCGGGTAGACGTCCATCGCGGCCTCGAGGAACTCCAGGCCCGTCATCTGCGGCATGCGATAGTCGGCGAGGATCGCGGCCACCAGGTCGCCACGGAGCTTGAGCTCCTTGAGCGCCTCCAGGGCCTGCTCGCCGCTCTCGGCACGCACGATCCGGTACTCGTCGCCGTACGTGCGCCGCAGGTCGCGGGCCACCGCGCGGGACACGCTGGGATCGTCGTCGACGGTCAGGATCGCGGGACGCCGCTTCTCGGGTTCAGCCACCGTTTCAGGCTACGACGACCGCGCCCTCCGCGTCGGCGAGTGCAGCTGTGAGCGAACGCATCGGGTCGGGACCGTAGGAGACGCGCTGGACGGTGCCCCCCACCGGGCGTCGGCCCTCACCTGGTGTCGTCCCCCGCGCGACGCCGATCCGCCCACCCTACGTTCGCACCCCCACCAGAAGCCGCGCTTGCGGTCAGGGACCGACTGACCCCCGCGCGACATTCGCTCCCCACCGGACGCCGCGACCTGCGCAGACGCGGCGATGCGTCGCAAGCATCGCTTCTCGGAGCACCACGTGCCCGCGCGGCCCCAGGTCACCTCGCCGAATCAGACGAGGCCGCCGACGCGCTCCCCCGCGACGGATGCCGCCAGCACGCGGGAGACGCCGTCGGCGGTGGCGGGCCAGGAGAACTCGCCCGCCCTTTCCTGCGCCTTCGCGCCGAGTTCCTCCCGCAGCAGCGGGTCGCTGAGCACAGTGTGCACCGATTCGGTGAGCCCGGCGAGATCGCGCACCAGAAGCCCGGTGGCACCGTCGACCACGGAATCCGTCAGCCCTCGCGACGACACGTACCCCACGGTGGGCACGCCGTGCTGCGCCGCCTCGATCACGGTGATGCCCCAGCCCTCCTTGCGCGACGGCATGACGTGCACCCAGGCGCGCGAGAGCAGCCGATGCTTGCGCTGCTCGGTGACGTGCCCGTGGAATGTCACCCGGTCGAGGACGCCGAGCTTCGCGGCGTGCGCGTACAGCTCGGCGTCCCACCACCCGCTGCCGATGACGTCGAGATGCAGATCGGGGATGCGGTGGCGCAGGCGGGCGAGCACGTCGAGGGCGTCCTCGATCTGCTTGTGCGGCACGAGCCGGGACAGCACCACCATCCGCGGCGACACCGAACGCACGTCCGCGACCCCGGGGACACGGAGTCGATCCCGTTGCGCACCACGGCTACCCGCTCCGGGCCGACGCCGAGCAGCGCGAGCTCCTCCGCCGACGGCAGCGACACCGTCAGGTACTGGGACGCGCGGTGCACCCACGGCGAGAGCCGCGACTCGATGAACCACCCGATCCGCGCCACGAGCCGGCCCGCGACGGGCCACTGCTCGCGGTGGCAGTGGTGCACCAGCACCGTGACGGGCACGCCCGCCACGAGCCGCGCGAAGAAGGGAATGCCGTTCTGCGTGTCGATCACCGCGTCGGGACGTATGCCGCGCAGCGGGCCCCGGCCGAACCGCGCCAGCACGATCGCCAGCAGCGCCAGCGGGTAGACCGTGAAGCGTCCGCCGCCGCGGGAGATGCGCACGCCGCGCACTGTCTCCGACCTGGCCGCACCCGGGTACATCGCCGTCCGCAGCGTTACGCGGACGCCGCGGGCGGCCAGTTCCTCGCCGACGCGCTCGAGGTACAGCTCACTGCCGCCACCCTGCGGGTGGCGGGTGTCACGCCAACACAGCAGGAGGACCTCACGCACGCGTTCTAGGGTACCGTCCGTCTGCGTGTACCCCGCCACCTGGAAGAACGCGACGAAACAACTCCGTCGCCGCGCCGTGCTACGCCGCTCGGTGGGGCTGTTGTCCGACTTCCGCTTCGAGCAGTCGGAGCCCGCCCGGTTCTACGGCTCGCTGGCGCGCGACACCGTCGAGCTGACCGGCGACCTGTACGGCGATCTCGACGGCGCCGTCATCCTCGACGTGGGCGGCGGCCCCGGCTACTTCGAGGACGCGTTCGCCGAGCACGGCGCCGTCTACATCCCGGTCGAACCCGACCCGTCCGAGGCGCACGCCGCCGGCATCACCTCCTCGCGGGGCCTGCGGGGCTCGGGTCTCGCGCTCCCCGTCGCCGACGGCGCCGTCGACGTGTGCCTGTCGTCCAACGTCGCCGAGCACGTGCGGGACTGGCGCACGATGGGCGACGAGATGCTGCGGGCGACCCGGCCCGGCGGAATGGTGATCCTGAGCTACACGCTCTGGTACGGGCCGTTCGGCGGTCACGAGATGGGGCTCACGCACTACCTCGGGGTGCCCGCGCGGCCCGCATGTACACCCGCAAACACGGGCATCCGCCGAAGAACCTCTACGGCACCTCCCTGTTCCGGGTCACCGCCACGGACGGCCTGGACTGGGCCCACACCGTCGAGAACGCGGACCTGGTTGCCGCGTTCCCCGCTACCACCCGTCCTGGGCCTGGTGGATGGTCCGCGTGCCGGTGCTGCGCGAGCTCCTCGTCTCCAACCTGGTCCTGGTCCTCCGCAAGCGCTGACGGCCGACGTCGCTTCCCGCCGCGGCAGCTCGATCATCCGGCGACCCGGCGCAGCTTGTCCGGATTGCGCACGACGTAGACGGCAGACACCCGCCCGTCTCCGACCTCGACGCACAGCACGAGGTCGACGGCACCGTCGAACGACACGACCATCGCCGGCATGCCGTTGTACACGGCGGATCGCAGGCTCATCTCGCCGAAGTTCGCCGACTTGCGCAGGGTACCGATCATCATCCGCGCCACCCGGTCCGCGCCGAGGACCGGCCGCCGCGCCGCGGACTTCACGCCGCCGCCGTCGCCCAGATACACCGCGTCCGGCGCGAGAACGTCCATCAGCGCCTGGACGTCGCCCGTCGCCGCGGCGAGGAGGAAGCGCTCGGCGACACCCTGCGCCCGTTCCGGATCCACGACCTCACGCGGCCGCCTGGCCCGCACGTGCCCGCGCGCGCGGTGCACGGTCTGCCGTACGGCCGCCTCGCTCTTGCCGACGGCCTCGGCGATCTCGGGGTAGCCGAAGTCGAAGACCTCGCGCAGCACGAACACGGCACGCTCGGTGGGACTGAGGGATTCGAGGACGAGCAGCATCGCCGTGGTCACCGCCTCGCCGGTGAGCACGTGCTCGGCGGGCCCGTCGCCCGACGGTGCCTCGAGCGGCTCCGGCAGCCACGGCCCCACGTAATCCTCCCGCCGTCGCGCCGCGGTGCGCAGCGCGTTCAGCGCCTGCCGGGTCACGATCCGGGCGAGATACGCCCGGGGATGCTCCACGGCGTCGAGATCCACCTCGCGCCAGCGCAGGTAGGTCTCCTGCAGCACGTCCTCGGAATCAGCGACGCTGCCGAGGATCTCGTACGCGACGGAGAACAGCAGCGGCCGGTGCTCGGCGAACACCTGCTCGGCGTGCGTCCCCGGCCCGGTCATCGCGGCGCCGGAAGCCAGGCGAACCGCGCCGTCCGGGTGGCCCCCTTGGCCCCGCGACAGACCAACTCCTTGACGAGTGCCGCTGCGCGGCCGCCGAATTGAATGCGGGTGGGGGTGTCGTCGCGGCGGGCCGCCTGGATCACCGCGCGCCGTCGGCCGATCGAGACGTTCTGCCCCGTGTACCCCATCGAGTACGGCCGCATCGGCGTCCCAGCCAGCTCCCGGACCAGATTGGTGGCGCCGTGCATGCCCTGCGGCAGCGCGGTCTGGCAGCTCAGACGCGCGCCCGGAACCGCCGCGCCGTCGCCCACCGCGACGATCCGCGGGTCGGAGACGCTGCGCAGGAACTCATCGACGACCACCCGCCCGTCGGCGTCCACCTCCAGCCCGCTGCGCGCCGCCAGGTCGCTGACCTGGTTCGCGACCGCCCAGAGCACCGCGTCGGTGGAGCCGGCACCGTCGAACCGGCCGCGCTCGACGAGTACGCCGAGGCGGTCGAGGTCGCGGCGCACCCGCGCCCGCGCACCGGGCCCGAGCGACGCCCCGACCTCGCCCTCGCTGCGCAGCGTCACCCGCAGGCCGGGCCGGGCCTCGGCGACCTCCGCGGCGGTCTCGATGCCGGTCAGGCCGCCGCCCACGACGGTGACCGCGGCCCCGTCGGGCAGGTCCGCGAGCGCCCGGCGCGCCTCGTCGGCGGACTCGAGCGCGCCCACCACGTACGCCCCCGACGGTGCCGTCGGCGCTCCGCCCGCGGCGTAGATCGCGCGGTCGAAGGGCAGGACGTGCCGTCGGCGAGCAGGAGCGTACCGTCGCCGATCTTGTCGACGGTGCCCACGACCAGCCGGATCCGCGGGTCCAGCATCTCGGCGAGCGGTGTCACGGCCGTGCCGCTGCCGGCGATGTGCTCGTGCAGCCGCACCCGCTCGACGAACTCCGACCGCGGGTTCACGATCGACACCTGCACGGTGCCGCCGGATCCGGACTTCCTCACCAGCCGGTTCGCGGCGATGACGCCCGCGTAGCCCGCGCCGATCACGACGACCTTCATGATTGCCTCCTCATGCGAGAAATGAGCCTTCCGCACAGTGGACACCGACCGCGCAGGATCTGTGACAGCGGCGGGATCAGCCCTCCGCAATGGCCGCGAGCGGCGGCGTGCGGGCGGCGCGGATGGCCGGGAGGATCGCCGCGCCCACGCCGACGAACGCGGACGCCACCAGCATCACGATCACCGTGGGCCACGGCACCACGACGGAGCCGAGGCCCTCGTCGCGCAGCGCGTTGACCAGCGACACGCCCAGCAGCACGCCCAGGACGAGGCCGAGCGCCGCGCCGAAAACCGCGATCAGCATCGACTCGAGGTAGATCGAGCGGCGCACCTGCCCCCGGACCAGACCGATGGCGCGCAGCATGCCGATCTCCCGCCGGCGCTCGACCACCGACAGCGCCAGGGTGTTGATGATCCCCAGGATCGCGATCACCACCGCGAGCCCGAGCAGCGCGTACAGCACCCCCATCATGGCCGTGATCGCCTGGCCCGCTTGATCCTTGAGATCCTGCTGGTCGTCGACGTTCACCACCAGCAGCGGTTTCACGGACTCTCGCAGGCGCTCCTTCAACGCCTCCACGGAGGTCCCTTCGGCAGCGTTGATGTACACCGACTGCGGAGTCACGATCGGCGACGACGAACCCCGCGCCGGCGGGTACAGCACGTTCAGGTCCGGGGCGGCCACCACGGGCCCGGACAGCATGCCGCCCTTGCCCTCGTAGATCCCGGTGACGGTGACCGCGGCCTTCTCCCTGCCCACCGCCGAGCCCAGGGCGACCTTCGAGCCCACGCCCCAGCCGCGTTCGCGGGCGGTCCTGTCGTCCACCAGCATGCCGCCCGCCCGTAGCGTCAGGTCGCCGGACGCGCGGGTGAGGTTGAACACGGAGGTCACGTCACCGTCGACCCCGAGGACGGACACCCGGTCGTCCCCGACGCGCGCGGGCACCCCGTAGAGCACGGTCTTCGTGCCGATCCCGGGCACGCCCTCGATCGCCGTGAGCGCGGCCGGCGGCATGCCCAGCGACGGTGCCTGCAGCACCAGGTCGGAGCGGATGCCGCTGTCGACCTGGGCGTCGATCGACTTCTGCATCGACGCCCCCAGCGTGCCGATGACGCCGACCAACGCCACGCCGATGACCAGTGCGAACGCGGTCGCCGTGGTGCGCTGCGGGTTGCGCATCACATTGGTGCGGCCCAGCCGGCCCGCCGGACCGAACGGCGCCGCGAGCACCCTGCCGACGCCGCCCAGCAGCGGCGCCACGAGCGCCGGCCCGCCGATCACGACGGCCAGGATCAGCCCGAAGCCGGCGATGCCGACGACGATCGCCGCGCCCGCCCCGACCTCCGTGGTGGCAACGAACAGCAGCGCGAGCGAGCACAGCAGCAGCGCCGCGCCGACCGCGCCGCGGACCATCACCGACGCGGCGGAGCCGCCGTCCTGCGCCCGCATCGCCGCGACGGGCGGCACCCGGGACGCGCGCACGGCGGGGATCAACGCCGAGATCACGGTGACGACGGTGCCGACCACCATGACCGTGACGATCACCGAGGGGCTGACCGACAGGCCGCCGTCGGGGAAGCCCGCGCCCGCCGCGGTGACGGCCGTGCGCAGGAGCACCGCGAGACCGATGCCGACGGCCAGGCCCAGCGCACTGCCGACCACACCCACGACCAGCGCCTCCAACACCACCGAGTTGCGCACCTGGCCGCGGCTCGCACCGATGGCACGCAGGAGCGCCAGCTCCGACAGCCGCTGCGCGACCAGCATCGAGAACGTGTTGTAGATGATGAAAACGCCCACCAGCAGGCCGATCAGGCCGAACGCCACGAGGAAGTAGTTGAGGAAGCTCAGGCCCTGGTTGATCGTGTCCTCGAACTCCTGCCGGACCTCGGCCCCGGTCTGCACCTTCAGCTCCGGCAGCTTCGCCGCCAGGGAATCGCGCAACTGCTCGGGCGTGGTGCCCTGCGCCGCACCGATGTCGATGTACGGGGCGGTGGCACCGTCGCCGAACAACTTCTGCGCCTCGTCCTTCGCGAACAGGGCGCCGACGTACCCGCCGGAGTCGATCGACACCGAGTACGTGCCGACGACGGTCACGTCGACGGGACCGGGCGAGTGCGGGGCCACGATCGTGGTTCTCGCGCCCACCGGGAGCTTCAGCCGATCGGCGGCGGAATCGTTGAGCACCATCTCGTTCGGGCCCGACGGTGCGCGCCCCGCGGTGAGCTTCAGGCCGGACGGATCGAGGTTCTCCCCCGGCGGCAGGTAGGCACCGCCCACCTGCGGCGCGCCGGTGGGCGCGACCACGTCGCCGTTGCCGTCGCGCAGCGCGATCGTGCCGGTGATCGCCGGAGCCACCACGCGCACGCCGGGAACGGCCTTCACCTCATCGGCCACCGCCAGCGGGACGCCCGGCCCGGCCGGACCGAATCCGCCCTGCCCCTGGGCGTTCTTCGGCGACACCCGCGCGTCGACGCCCACCGCGATCTGGTCGGAGATCCCGTCGAACGCCTTCGACAGCGTTCCGGTGAACACCATCGAGCCGGCGATGAATGACGTGCCGAGCAGCACGGACAGCACCGTCAGGACCAGGCGCCCCTTGTGCGCCATGAGGTTCCGCAGCGCCACGCGCCGCATCGGAGAGGCCATCAGCGGGCGACGAGCTCGTCGAGGTGGATCATCTTCTCCAGCACGCGCTCCGCGGTGGGCCGGCGCATCTCGTCCACGATGCGGCCGTCGGCGAGGAACACCACCCGGTCGGCGTAGGACGCGGCGCGCGGGTCGTGCGTGACGATCACGACAGTCTGCCGGAAGTCGTCGACCGCGGCCCGAAGGATGGACAGGACTTCCGCGCCGGACCGGGAGTCGAGATTGCCCGTGGGCTCGTCGCCGAAGACGATCTCGGGCCGCCCCACCAGGGCGCGAGCACACGCCACGCGCTGCTGCTGCCCGCCGGACAGCTCGGTGGGCCGGTGCCCCAGCCGCGGCCGCAGGCCCAGCCGGTCGATCACCGCGTTCAGCCACTGCTCGTCCGGCTTGCGCCCCGCGATGTCGAGCGGAAGCGTGATGTTCTCCAGCGCCGTCAGGGTGGGCACCAGGTTGAAGCTCTGGAACACGAACCCGATCCGGTCGCGCCGCAGCTCGGTGATCTGCTTGTCGTTCAGCGACGTCAGCTCGGTCCCGCCCACCACGATCGATCCGCCGCTCGCGGCGTCGAGACCCGCCAGGCAGTGCATGAGCGTCGACTTGCCCGAGCCGGACGGCCCCATGATCGCCGTGAACTCGCCGGCCCGGAAGTCCACCGAGATCCCCGCGAGCGCGTAGACGGCGTTGTCGCCCTCGCCGTAGACCTTGGTGACGTTCACGGCGCGCGCGGCCACCGCCGGGGCGGCGGGCGGCGCCGGGACCGTCTGGAACGGAGTCTGTGACATGCCATCGAGAATGCCAGAAACGGCAGGCCTGCGGCATCGGGAGGAACCCTGAGTCGGGTATCCGCCACAATGGTGGCATGCGACTCGAGCCCCAGATCCTGATGCAGCTGTCCGGCGTGCTCGACCTGCGGGGCGGCAAGTTCTTCGGCAGTTGCTTCGGCCACCGCGTCCCCGACGACCTGCTGGCCGCCGTCACGGTGCACGGCGCCGCGACCAACCGCGCCACCGCCGGCTTCGCCTCCCCGTCCCGCAACCAGACCGCGATGCCCGTCGAGTTCGAGCATTGGGACTCACCGCCGCACCCCGAGGGCGAGTGGGACACGGTGCTGCGCACCCAGTTGTGCGTCGACACCTCGGGCTCGGTCGAGTGGTTCTCCCCAGACAGCGGGCTCGACGGTGACGGTCCCGGCGAGGTGGTCGAGTTCCCGATGGCGCGGGGGTTCTACGAGGTGGAGGCCTCGGCACGGCACGCGGGCGAGGGCGCCGACACCTGGCGGCTGCGGTTCTGGTCGTCGGACGAGTACGGCCCCGATCTCGCGGAGATCCGCGAGATCGCCCTCCTCGCGCGCTGACCCCGGCTAGTTTGGCGGGGAGGGATCGGGGGATCCCTGCACGGTTCGGGGGGACCTATGACTTCTGCTTCGGCTTCGGCGACGTCCGCGCTCACCGCCTTCCGCGCCGGCGTCGCCGCTCTCGGCCACGGTGTCGGGGAGTTCGATTCGGCGCCGGTCGATCCCGCGCTCGCCCGGCGCGCCTTCGAGGCGGCCACGACGGCCGATCCGGCGCTGGCCGACGCGTGGCTGGGCCGCGCCGCGGCCGGGGAGGCCACCGCCGAGGTCCTGGCCGCGCTGCATCGCTGCGCGGACCGGATCGGCGCGGCCGCCCGGCGGCTGGGACTGCCGCCCGGCACGCTCTGCGCGTCGTTCGCCACCGGTCTGTACGTGGACTATCCGCTGCGCGACGCCGTGACCGCGCACGTCGCGTACGCGGCGCGCCTGCTCGCCGACGGCGCGCCCGACGAGGCCGACCGCGTTCTCGAGGCCGCGCCCGCGGAGCCGGTGGTCGCGTATCAGCGCGCGGTCGTCGCCTCCCGGTCCCGACGGTGGCCGGACGTCGCGTCCGCGCTCGCCGGCATCGACGCCTGGGACGACGCCGTCCTGGCCGCGGCCGCCCGCACCCTCGCCGGATCCGCCGCCGCGCAGCTGGGCCGGTTCGCCGAGGCCGCCCGGCTGCTGTCGGCGGCCGCCGACGGGCCGGTGCCGGGCGCCGCCGCCGCGGCGCAGTACTGCCACGGGCTCGTCCTGCGCGAGCAGGGCGACGAGGACGGCGCCCGCGCGCTGCTGGAGCGGGCCGCACCGTCGTACCCGCCGGCCGAGGCCGCGCTGCGCGACCCGGGCCACCGCCTGGTGCTCGAGACGAGCGTGCCGGCCGCCGCTCCCGAGGCCGGCACCGAGCCCGCCGCCGATCTCCTCGCCGACGCCGCGGCCGAGCTGGAACGGCAGGTGGGATTGCGAGAGGTCAAGGAACAGGTCACGCGTCTGAAGACCACGATGGAGCTGGCGCGGGTGCGCGCCGACCGCGGACTCGCCAGCGGCTCCCGCTCGCTGCACCTGGCGTTCACGGGACCGCCGGGAACGGGCAAGACGACGGTGGCGCGGATCGTGGCCCGGATGTACCGCGGGCTCGGGTTGCTGGCCACCGACACCGTGGTGGAGTGCCGCGGCGCGACCTCGTGGGCCAGTACCTCGGCGCCACCGCGCAGAAGACGGGCGCGGTGATCGATTCGGCGCTCGACGGGGTGCTGTTCATCGACGAGGCCTACACACTCGTGCAGGAGGGCCTATCGGGCGGCGACGCGTTCGGCCGCGAGGCGATCGACACGCTGCTCGCCCGGATGGAGAACGACCGCGACCGGCTGGTAGTGATCGTCGCGGGGTACGACGCGGAGATCGACCGCTTCCTCGACTCGAACGAGGGCCTGGCCTCCCGGTTCGCGCGCCGGATCCGGTTCCCCGGCTACTCCCCCGGCGAGCTCGCCGAGATCGGCGCCGCGATGGCCCGCTCCCGCGACGCGGTGCTCACCGGCGACGCGGCGGCCGTCCTCGAGACCTGCTGCACCCGGGTCGCCGACCGGCTGGACCGGCTCGGCAACGGCCGGTTCGTGCGCAACGTGATCGAGGCGGCGGAGGAGGAGCGCGAGCTGCGCCTCGCGGATTCCGGCGTCGACCTGGCCGGCGTCGACGAGGCCGTGCTCATGCGCATCGAGGCACCCGACATGGCGCGGGCCCTGGAATCGCTGCTGGGCGCGGCGGTCTAGGCGGGGCCGCGCCACTCGCCGTGCCGGCGTCCGGAAACCGCGGTTCCCCACTCGTCGGGTGGCGCACACCTCGGTGACACCGCACGGTTTCAGCACTAGCGTGAAGCGCATGTGGAGGACGAACTCTCTGCGCGTGGCGATCGTCGGCGCGGGCATCGGCGGAATCGCCGCCGCGTCCGGGCTGCAGCGAGCCGGCGCCGAGGTGATCGTCCTCGAACAGGCCGCCCGCTTCCTCCCCCGCGGGTCGGGCCTGTCGCTGTTCGCGAACGGTTTCGCCGCCCTGCGCTCGCTCGGCCTGGAGGACCGGGTGCGGGCCGTCACCGCCGACGGTCCGCCGTCGATCCCGATCGGAACCCGACGGCACGACGGCACGATGCTCGCCACGTTCGCGCCGACCACCGTCGCCGACCTGCGCGTGGTGGATCGGACCGACCTGCACAGGGCACTCCTCGGCGGCCTGGCGCCGGACACCGTCCGGCCGGGGATCCGGGTGGAGGGGATGAGCCGGGCCACCCTGGACCTGGGGCCGAGCGGGCTGCTGGAGGACGCGCACGTCATCGTCGGCGCGGATGGGATCCGCAGCCGCGTGCGGGGCAGCCACGCGGGCGATCCGGGTGCCGCCTACTGCGGCTACGGGGCGTGGCGGGGCATCACCGACACGCCCGTCGAACTGCCCGACGGAGGCGAGACCTTCGGCCGCGGTGAGAGGTTCGGCTACATGCCGCTGCGCGACGGGCGGGTGTACTGGTTCGCCGTGCGGCCCTCCGCGGCCGACGACGTGCCCGAGCCCGACGAACTGCTCGCCCGTTACGGCGACTGGCACGGCCCCATCCCCGATCTCGTCGCGGCCACCGATCCGGCGCGGATCGGGTACCAGCCGATCGAGCGGCTCGCGCATCCCCTGCGCACCTACTCGCGCGGGCAGGCGACCCTGGTCGGCGACGCCGCCCACGCCATGCCGCCCACGCTCGGCCGGGCGCGAACCTCGCGCTGGAGGACGCCGCGGTGCTCGTCTCGCTGCTGCGGCCCCACGCGAGCGACCCGGACCCGCGGGTGGTCCCGGCGAAGCTGGGCGCGTACGACAAGGCGCGGCGGGCGCGGACACAGCGCATCGCACGGCAGGCGCATCTGCTCGGCGCCGCCGGTCAGTGGCCGAACCCGCTCGTCGCCCTCGCGCGCGACACCGCCCTACGGCTCGCCCCCGACCAGCTCCTCGACCGCGCCTTCCGCCGCCCGCAGCGCTGGACCGCGCCGGACTGACGCCCTCAGCCGGTCAGTGCGGCGACGCTGTCGATCAGCAGGTCGCAGCCGGTGCGCAGGAGCGCCTCCAGTTCGACGCCGGGTTCCGCGAGCCACTGCTCGTACGCGGCGAGGGCCACCCCGAGCGCCATCCAGGCGACCGTCTGGGGGATGTGATCGGTGGATCGCGCCGCGATCCGCGCGGCGCAGTGCTCGGCGATCACCTGCCGCCAGTCCGCGTACATGATCATCGAATGCGCCTGCAGCGCAGGCACGGTGAGCAGGAGCCGCATCCGCCGGCGGTGACTCTCCACGGCCTCCGCCGGGACCGCGTTGAACGAGACGATGGCGTCCCGCAGCTCCTCGCCCAGCGACCGTCCCGCGGCCGGCTCGGCGAGGATCCGGCGAAGGCCGTCGAGGTGGTCGTCGAACTCGCCCCAGGCGAGGGAGTTCTTCGACGGGTAGTAGCGGAACAGGGTGCGGCGGGCGATACCCGCGGCGGCGGCGATGTCGTCGACACTGGTCTCGTCGAAGCCGCGCTCGATGAACATGTCGATGGCGACGGCGCTGAGGTGCCCTCGCGTGGTCGCGCTGGGCCGACCGCCGAGCGGCCCGCTGCGCCTGACTGCGGCCATGACCCACCTCCGCGCCGGCGATCTGCTCCCACCTCCGCGCGGAGTCTATCCGACCTGCCCGGTTGGAGGGGATTTCGGCGCAACTCTTGATTCTGCACTCAGTGTCATTACCGTGTGATGTGCACCACATTCAGAAGAACGAGGAGGAAATCCCATGTCCGAGAGCCACACCGAAACGCAGGACGAACTCGTCACCGAGTCACTGGTGGAGGAAGTCTCCATCGACGGGATGTGCGGCGTCTACTGATGACCGCCGCAACCGCACCGGCCTCCGGCGGCGCTGCCGCCGCCGGGGCCCGGCCCTCCCCGAACCCGTGCTCTTCGACACCTCACTCAGCTGGCGGCTCAATCCCCGAGTCGCGGTGCGCCCCGAGCCCTTCGGCGCCCTGCTCTACCACTTCGGAACGCGCAAGCTGTCCTTCCTCAAGGACCTCGTCGTGGTCGACCTGGTGCGCACCCTCCACACCCATCCGTCCGCGGACGACGCCCTCGACGCGGCCCCCGTCGCGCCCGCCGACCGCCCGCGGTACGTCCGGACCCTCGACGCGCTGTGCGGGTCCGGGATGATCATCCCGGCAACCGATCAGGAGTGATCGACATGACCACCATCGAGAAGCCCCAAGCCCGCCCCGTCGGCCGCCTCGTCGACCAGTTCGAGCGCGGCCTCGACGCGCCCATCTGCCTGACCTGGGAGCTCACCTACGCGTGCAATCTCGCCTGCGTGCACTGCCTGTCGAGCTCCGGCAAGCGGGACCCCCGCGAGCTCAGCACCGAGCAGTGCAAGGCCATCATCGACGAGCTGCAGCGCATGCAGGTCTTCTACGTCAACATCGGCGGCGGAGAGCCGACCGTGCGCCCCGACTTCTGGGAACTGGTGGATTACGCCACCGAGCACCAGGTGGGCGTGAAGTTCTCGACCAACGGCCTGCGGATCACGCCGGAGGTCGCCCGGCGGCTCGCCGACTCCGACTACGTGGACGTGCAGATCTCCCTCGACGGCGCCACCGCCGAGGTCAACGACGCCGTCCGTGGCCCGGGCTCCTTCGCGATGGCGGTGCGGGCGCTGGAGAACCTGGCGGATGCCGGCTTCGCCGACGCCAAGATCAGCGTCGTGATGACCCGCGAGAACGTCGCCCAGCTCGACGAGTTCAAGGCCCTGGCGGACCGGTACGGCGCCACGCTGCGGATCACCCGGCTGCGCCCGTCGGGCCGCGGCGCCGACGTCTGGGACGATCTGCACCCGCTCCCGGAGCAGCAGCGCGAACTGTACGACTGGCTCGTCGCCCACGGCGACGGCGTGCTCACCGGCGACTCCTTCTTCCACCTGTCAGCATTCGGCGGATCCGGCGGCGGCGCACTGCCCGGTTTGAACCTATGCGGCGCCGGCCGCGTCGTGTGCCTGATCGACCCCGTCGGCGACGTCTACGCCTGCCCCTTCGCCATCCACGAGAACTTCCTCGCCGGAAACGTCACCGCCGACGGCGGCTTCCAGCGGGTGTGGCAGGGATCCGACCTGTTCCGCTCGCTGCGCGAGCCGCAGAGCGCCGGCGCCTGCACCCAGTGCAGCTTCTTCGACTCCTGCCGCGGCGGGTGCATGGCCGCCAAGTTCTTCACCGGTCTGCCGATGGACGGACCGGACCCGGAATGCGTGCAGGGCTATGGCGAATCGCTGCTCGCCGGGGAACGCACCAAACCCACCGCGAACAAGGACCACTCCCGCGGCGTGCCGCTGACACTGATGACCCGGCCGCCGTCACGCGACTGCGACGAGAACCCCCTCGCCGGGTTCGCCCCCACCACCGCCACCGGCTGCTCCGCCACCGGCTGCGCCTGACGAAAGACGAACCATGCCGACACTCTCCGAACTCGCCGAGAAGAACCCCTGGCGCCGCAACCCGTGGTTCGAGACGGTCCACGAGGCCCAACGCCGCGCTAAGCAGCGCCTCCCGAAGACGGTGTACTCGTCGCTGGTCGCCGGCACCCAGGGCGGGATCACGCTGAGCGACAACGTCGAGGCCTTCAATGAGATCGGCTTCGCGCCGCACGTGGTCGGCGTCGCGCCGGAACGCAACCTGGCCACGAAGGTGATGGGCCAGGAACTGGCCTTCCCCGTGATGATCTCACCGACCGGCGTGCAGGCGGTCGACATCGACGGCGAGGTCACCGTCGCCCGCGCCGCCGCGGCGCGCGGCACCGCGATGGGTCTGTCCAGCTTCGCCTCCAAGCCGGTCGAGGAGGTCACCGAGGTCAACGACAAGATCTTCTTCCAGATCTACTGGCTGGGCAGCCGCGAGGACATCCTGGCGCGCGTCCAGCGGGCCCGCGAAGCCGGGTGCCAGGGCCTGATCGTGACCACCGACTGGGTCTTCAACATCGGCCGCGACTGGGGCAGCCCCGAGATCCCCGAGCGGGTCGATGTGAAGGCCGTCGCCCGCCTCGCACCCGAGATGGTTCTGAAGCCCAAGTACGCGCTGAGCTGGTTCCGCGGTGGCAAGCTCGAGATCCCGGATCTCACGGCACCGAACATCGCCGACAAGGGGCAGCCCGGCCCCACCTTCTTCGACGTCTACGGGCAGTGGATGCACACGCCCCCGCCCACGTGGGACGACCTGCAGTGGCTGCGCGAGCAGTGGGACGGTGAGTTCATGGTCAAGGGCGTCTCGCGCCTCGACGACGCCAAGCGCGCAGTCGACATCGGCGCCACGGCCATCTCGGTGTCCAACCACGGCGGCAACAACCTCGACGGGACGCCCGCCACCATCCGCGTCCTCGGCCCCATCGCCGACGCCGTGGGCGGCGACGTGGACGTCCTGCTGGACGGCGGGATCCGCCGCGGCAGCGACGTGGTCAAGGCCCTCGCCCTCGGCGCCAAGGCCGTGATGATCGGCCGCGCGTACCTGTGGGGCCTCGCCGCGAACGGGCAGGCGGGCGTCGAGAACGTGCTCGACCTGCTGCGCATGGGCGTCGACTCCACCCTCATGGGCCTCGGCCGCGCCGACGTGGCCGAGCTCAGCCGCGAGGACCTGATCATCCCGGACGGCTTCGAGCGCGTCTTCGGCGGCTGACACCCCATGGCGCGCCTCGCCGACCTCACCTGGCCGGACCTCGACGGGGTCCGGCCGGTGCTGGTCGTGCCCCTCGGCTCCGTCGAGCAGCACGGCCCACACCTCCCGGTGGACACCGACACCCGCATCGCGGTGGAGGTCGCGCGGCGGGCCGTCGACGCCGCCTCACCCACGCCGCCCGACGGTGCCCCCGGCTCACCCCGCCCGACGGCACCGCCGTCCTCGGCCCGGCACTCCCCTACGGCGCCTCGGGCGAGCACGAGGACTTCCCCGGCACCGTCTCCATCGGCCAGGAGGCCCTGCGCACCGTGCTGATCGAGCTGGGGCGCAGCGCGTCCCGGTGGGCGGGGCGCCTGGTGATCGTCAACGGGCACGGCGGCAACGCACGGCCACTGGCCGACGCCGTGCGGCGGCTGCGGTACGAGGGCCGCGACGCGGCCTGGTTCCCGTGCGCCTTCCCCGCCGCCGACGCGCACGCGGGCGCGACCGAGACCTCCGTGCTACTCGCGCTCGCCCCGGACGCGGTGCGCCGCAGCTGGATCGAACCCGGCAACACCGCGCCGATCGGCGAACTCATGGGCGCGCTGGAGGCCGGCGGCACCGCCGCGGTGTCCGCGAACGGCGTGCTCGGCGACCCGACGGACGCCTCGGCCGACCACGGCGAGAGGCTCGTCGAGCGGCTCGCCGCGGACCTCGCCGCGGCCCTGCACGCCTGGCGCGTCGACGACGCCGGGCGGCTCCGGTGACCGCCCCCGCCGAGCGGAACCTGCCCGAGGGCTTCGCCATCCGGATCGCGCCCGCCGTCACCCGCCGCGGCGAGCACCTCGTCGGCGGCTCCCCGCTGCGCGTGCTCACCCTGTCCCGCGCGGCGGCCGCGATGATCGGCCCGGACGGTACCCTCGTCGTCGCGGACGACGACACGCGGCGCCTCGCCCGCCGCCTCCTCGACGCCGGCGTGGCCGACCCCGTCCCTCCGGACCCACCCCCGCCGCCCCCGAGTGTGACCGTGGTGATCCCGGTGCGCGACAACCAGTCCGGTGTCGACCGCCTGCTCGCGAGCCTGCTCGCGGACCGGCCGGGACTGCCCGTGATCGTGGTGGACGACGGTTCGCCGGTCCCGATCCGGGTGGGCGGCGCACCGTCGGTCCGGGTGCTGAGGCTGCCGCGCAACGTGGGCCCCGCCGCGGCGCGCAACCGCGGGGCCGGGCTCGCCGACACCGAGCTGGTGGCCTTCCTCGACTCGGACACCGTGCCGGAGCCGGGCTGGCTCGCCCGGTCCGCCTGGCATTTCGCGGATCCCGGCGTCGCCCTGGTGGCGCCGCGCATCGTCGGCCTCGGGCGGCCCTCGCGGCTGCGGCCCGTCGCGGTGTACGCCGACCGGTACTCGAGCCTGGACATGGGGCCGCGCCCCGCGGCCGCCGCGCCGGGCCGCCCGCTCGCGTACGTGCCCTCCGCCGCGCTCCTCGCCCGCCGCGAGGCGCTCACGGGCGCGGGCGGATTCGACGAATCGCTGCGTGTGGCGGAGGACGTGGACCTGTGCTGGCGGCTCGCGGCGGCGGGCCGGACGGTGCGCTACGAGCCGGGGGCGCGGGTCGGGCACGAGCACCGGTACGGCCTGCGTCAGCTGCTCGGCCGCCGCAGGTTCTACGGCACCGGCGCCGCGGAGCTCGCCCGGCGGCACGGCGCCGCCGCCGCGCCCGTCGTGACGACCGTGCCCGGCGCGGTCGCGACGGTGGGCCTGCTCTCCCGGACCCGGTGCGGCGCACTGGTCTCCGCGGCGGTGTACGCCTGGATGTTCGTCCGGCTGCGCCGCGCCCTGCGCGCCGTGCCCGCCGGCGACGCGGTGGCCGCCCGCAACGTCGCGCGCGCCGCCTGGTTCGGAGCGCTGCAGGGCTGGTCGGCGCTTTTGCGTCACCACTGGCCGCTCGCCGCCGCGGCTGCGCTGATCGTCCCGCGGTTCCGGCGGCCACTGCTGACCGCCGCGATCGCGGAGGCCGCCGCGACCTGGGTGGCCGCGGTACTCGCGGAACCGTCGGCGCGGCATCCTGATCCGTTCACCTGGGCGGCCCTGCACCGTCTCGACGACCTGGCCTACGGCCTCGGCGTGTGGCAGGGCGCCCTCACCCGCCGCGACCCCGGCGCGCTGCGTCCGACACTCACCCGCCGATGACCTCCGCCGACGTCGTCGTCGTGGGCGCGGGCAGCGCCGGCTGCCTCGTGGCGGCGCACCTGGCCCGCGATCCCGCCCGCCGGGTCCTGCTGCTCGAGCGCGGGCCGCTCACCCCGCCCGGCCCCGACGTCACGGCGCTCACCCGGCTGCCCGTCGAGCCCGGGGCCGTCCGGGTATGCCGCACGACCGAAGCACGCGGGCGGGACGTGGTGCGCGGCAGCGGCGTCGGTGGATCGTCCGCCGTCAACGGCGGCTACTTCCTGCGCGGCCACCGCCGCGACTACACCGCCTGGCCGTACCCGCCCACCGAGATCGGCGACGCCTTCGCCCGGGTCGAGGCCGCGATGCGCGTGACGCCCTTCGCCGACACCGAGCTGGGCGCGGTGCCGACGGCGTTCGAGGAGTACTGGGGCGCACGGGTTCCCCGCGCAAGCGGGCCGTGGCCCGGCGTCGGGCTCAACCGGGTGCGGTCCAACCGCACGACCGGCCGGCGGCGCACCGCGGCGGAGGCGTTCCTCGCCGGCACGACCGACGATCCCGGCGTGACGGGCCCGCGGCTCGTGCGGGCCGAGGCACAGCGGCTCGTCGCCGCCGGCGGCCGGGTGAGCGGGGTGATCACGGACCGCGGCCGGATCGACGCGGACGAGGTGATCCTCGCCGCGGGCACGCTCGGCTCGGCCGCCCTGCTGTCCCCGCTCCTGGGCGCGCTGCCCGTGTCCGAGCATCCGGAGACGCTGGTGCGCTTCGCGCCGCGGGTCCCGATCGCCCCCGCACCCTGCTGCAGGCGGTCGTGCACACCCCCGAAGGACTCGAGATCCGCTGCTACTCCGACGACTTCGCGGCCTACATCGACGGGCTCCCGCCCGGCGGCGTGTGCATCGGCGTCGCCGACATGGCACACCCCACCACCGGCTCGATCCGCTCCGGCGGCGACGGGATCCGGCTCGATCTCGGCGAGCCCGGCGCCGCCTCCCGCGCGCGCATGGCCGCGGGCACGCAGGACGTGGTCGAGATGCTCTCCTCGCCGGCGTTCGCGTCCCTCGTCGAGCCCGGCAGCATCACCGTCGACCACGCCGCCGGAATGTCCTCGCACGCCTGGGGCACCGTCCCCCTCGGCGCAGCGACCGGGCCCGACGGGGCCGTGGCCGGCACCGTCGGGCTGCGGGTGGTGGACGGCTCGGTCCTCCCCGGGCCGTTGCGCAGCGGCCCGCACGCGAGCGTGCTGATGACGGCCGACGCGATCGCCCGCCGCATCGCGCCCTGACCGTCCGGGAGGGGCGCGGACCTACCCGATCGGACGGGACGGGTGTGGTCGACCGTACGGTTCCGCGCTGATGCTGTTCCCACCAGGCGATTCCGGCGTCAGAGTGACCCTGTGAGGCGGATCACACCCTGACGAACCCGACCTGAGGAGCACCTGTCATGGCCATCGAACTGAATCAGATCTGGGACTTCCCGATCAAGGAGTTCCACCCCTTCCCCCGGGCCCTGATGGGCGTCGGCGCGCACGACATCATCGGCGTGGAGGCGAAGAACCTCGGCTTCAAGCGGGCGCTGCTCGTGACCACCGGACTGCGCGGCTCCGGGATCATCGAGGAGCTGATCGGCAAGATCGAGTACCAGGGCGTGGAGGTGGTCCTGTTCGACAAGGTCGAGTCGAACCCCAAGGACTACAACGTGATGGAAGCCGCGGCGATGTACCAGAAGGAGAAGTGCGACAGCATCATCTCCGTGGGTGGCGGTTCCAGCCACGACGCCGCCAAGGGCGCGCGGGTGGTGATCGCGCACGACGGCCGCAACATCAACGAGTTCGAGGGCTTCGCGAAGTCCACGAACCAGCAGAACCCGCCGCACATCGCGGTATCGACCACGGCCGGCACCGGCTCGGAGACCTCGTGGGCGTACGTCATCACCGACACCTCGGACATGGAGAAGCCGCACAAGTGGGTGGCCTTCGACGAGGCCGCGATCGTCACCCTCGCGATCGACGACCCGCTGCTGTACTACACCTGCCCGCAGCACTTCACGGCGTACTGCGGCTTCGACGTGCTGGCGCACGGCAGCGAGCCCTACGTCTCCCGCCTCGACTTCGCGCCCTCACTGGGGAACGCGCTGTACTCGATCGAACTGGTCGCGAAGAACCTGCGGGAGGCCACGTTCGAGCCCCGCAACCTCAAGGCCCGCGAGGGGATGATGAACGCGCAGTACATCTCCGCGCAGGCATTCAACTCCGGCGGCCTCGGCATCGTGCACTCGATCTCGCACGCCGTCTCCGCATTCTTCGACAGCCACCACGGCCTCAACAACGCCATCGCGCTGCCCCGCGTGTGGGAGTACAACCTGCCGTCGCGCTACGAGCGGTACGCCGAGATCGCGGTGGCCATGGGGGTGGACACCCGCAACATGACCACGGTGCAGGCCGCGGACGCGGCGGTCGAGGCCGCGATCCGGCTCGCCAAGGACGTGGGCATCCCGGACAACTTCGGGCAGGTCCGCACCGATTCCTACGAGAAGAACCAGATGAACTCCGGCAAGTACAGCGGCCGGGGCGACGTGATCAAGGGCGACGAGAAGACGGTGCTGGCGATCTCGGAGCACATCCAGGACGACTGGTGCACCCCGGGCAACCCGCGCGAGGTGACGGTGGGATCGATGATCCCGGTGGTCGACCACGCGATCAACGGGAAGTACTGAGGCACGGACCGAGCAGAGGAGAAGGAGATGACCACGGTGGCCGTGGAACCGATGGACCCACCCGGGTTCGTGGACGGAGCCGCGCTCCGGGACGCGTTGCGCGAGAGCGACTACATCGCCGACGACGACCTGGCCACCGTGGTGCACCTCGCGACGGTGCTCGACCGCCCACTGCTCCTGGAGGGGCCGGCGGGCGTCGGAAAGACCGAGCTGGCGAAGACGCTCGCGGAGGTGTCCGGGCGGCGCCTGATCCGGCTGCAGTGCCACGAGGGCCTCGACGACAGCCGCGCGCTGTACGAGTGGGACTACGCCCGCCAGCTGCTGCACGTGCAGATGCTGCGCGACCGGATCGGCGCCGAGCTCTCGGGCTTCGAGTCGCTCGCCGATGCCTCGGCGCACCTCGCGGCGCAGGACTTCGGGCTGTACTCGGAGACCTTCCTCGCGGCGCGGCCCTGCTGGCGGCGATCCTCTCGGAGGAGCCGGTGGTGCTCCTCGTCGACGAGGTCGACCGCACGGAGGAGTCGATGGAGGCGCTATTGCTGGAGGTCCTCGCCGAGAGCCAGGTGACCGTGCCCGAGGTCGGGACCTTCACGGCCCGCACCCGGCCGTGGGTGGTGTTGACCTCTAACGACACCCGCGAGCTGAGCGCCGCGCTCAAGCGCCGCTGCCTGCACTACCACCTCGGCTATCCGACGGCGGAGCGGGAGCGGGAGATCGTGGGGGCGCGGGCGCCCGAGGTCGAGTCGTCGGCGATCGCCGACGTCGTCGAGCTCGCGGGCCGGCTGCGCGGGCTGCCGCTGCGCAAGAGCCCGTCGATCTCCGAGGTCATCGATGCCGCCCGGATCGCGGCGGTGTTGGCGGCGACCGGCCGCAGCGCGGCCGAGTCGCCCGACCTCCTGTACGCCGCGCTGCTCAAGTACTCCTCCGATGTCGCGCTCGTGCGGTCGCAGCCCGACGGGGCCTCGGCACCGTCGGGGGACGTGCCCGCGCGCGAGCGCCCGACGGTGGCGGCGCGCCCGGCCAACACGACCACAAGCGTGTTCCGGGGCACGGCGGGAGGGGCCATGGCGGGCTCTGAGCCGGGCCGAGCGGGCGGGGCCGGCGTCCTCGACGTCGTCTCGGCGGCGTTCGGGTTGCGGCTGCGGGCGCACGGCGTGGCCACCTCGCCCGCCGAGGTGATCGAGGTGCGCCGCGTCCTGGGCCTGCTCGGGGCCCGGGACCGCGGCCGGCTCGCCGCGGCCCTACGGGCCACGTGCGTGAAGTACCAGCACGAGAACCCCGGATTCGACGCGGCGTTCGCGGAGCTCTTCGACCCGCAAGCCGACGCAGAGGAGGACGCGGCCGGGCGGGAGCCGTCGCGGGCCGGCCTCACGGGCTCCTTCCCGGACGCGCTGGAACTCGCCGACGACGCGGAACTGGCGCCCTACGCCGACTACAACGAACGCGCGGCCGAGGTGGGCGAGCTGTTCGACACCCCCGAGGCGGAGAAGGGCTTCAACCCGCACAAGGACGACGACGACTTCTCGGTGACCGCAGCCGACGAGGAGCTGTCGGTCAACGGTTCCGACGACGGCGGCCGGCGCGGCGTGAGCTACACCCTCGACGTGGACCGGGCGGGCACCACCGAGGTCGGCGGACTGGCCGACGGCGCCACGGTGGCGGCGGCGGGCACCCTGCACTGGGAGGATCCCGAGGCGATCCTGGCCTGGCTGGACGCCTACGACCCGGACCGGCTGTACGCGGACAGGGGCGGCGAGGAACTGACCCGACAGCAGGCCGAGCGGCTCGCGGCGGCGCTCGCGGACTTCGTCGGCGCCCTCGCGGAGGCGGGCGCGCCCGCGCCGGGTGCGCCGGGGAGCGCCGAGTCGCGCTCCCACGCCGAGCTGGAGCTCGCGGTGCACGAGGTGCTCCGGCGGATGCGTGGTGCGCCGCGCGAGCGGGTGCGCTACCGCGGACACGGCCGGCTGGACATGCGCGCCACCGCGCGCGCGGCACTGCGCACCGACGGGGTCCCCTTCCGGCTCGCCACGCGGGTGCCGCGGCCGGACCGGCTACGCGTGCTGATCCTGGCGGACGTCTCGCTGTCCGTGCGGCCGGTGACCGCGTTCGCGCTGCGGCTTGCGCAGGCGATCCGCCGGCGAACCCATCGGTGCGAGGTCTTCGCCTTCGTCGACCGGCCCGTGGACGTCACGGACGCCCTGCTCGCCGGTCATGGGGACGACGCCCTGGCCCGGGTCCTCGCCGACCCGGAGATCGACCTCGAGGCCTCCAGCGACTACGGACGGGTGTTCTCCGAGCTGCTCGCCGCACCCACCTCGCTCGGGCGGCGGACGTCGGTGCTCATCGTCGGGGACGGACGGTCCGGCGGGCGACCCGACGGTGCCGACGACCTCGCGGAGCTGCGTAGGCGGGTGCACCGGCTCGCGTGGGTAACCCCCGAGCCGGAGCGGTACTGGGCGCAGGCCACGTGCGCGATGCCCTCGTACCGGGAGCACTGCGACGGTGTCGTGATCGCGCGCGACGCAGAGGCGCTCATCGATCGCGCCCGGGACCTGGGCAACGCGCTCCGGTGACTGACCTACCCGATCGGTTAGGTGAGTCACCCGTGCGAACGGACCGTCCCCCGGCGCACCCGGGCTTGTAACATGGATCACATCGATCCGTTGAGGAGCCGCCCCGTGACCCACCTCGACAATCGCATCGCGTCGGTACCGCTGATCGCCCGCGAGGTGCCGCGCACCGTCAAGTTCCACGCCCCCGAGATCGTCTTCGGCGTGGACGCTCTCGGCGAGGCCGCACACGCCGCGGCCAGGCTCGGCGCGGTGCGGCCGATGCTGGTCACCGATCTCGGGCTGATCGAGGCCGGCTGGGTCACCGAGCTCACCGAGTACCTGCGCTCCGCCGGGCTGCGTCCCGAGGTGTTCAGCGCTGTCACGCCGAATCCCAAGGACCACGAGGTGGCCGCGGGCTTCGAGCGGTACGCGGCCGCCGGCTGCGACGTGATCATCGGGATCGGCGGCGGCTCGGTGATGGACGCCGCGAAGGGGGTGGCGATCCTCGCCACCAACGGCGGGCACATCCTCGACTACGTCGGCGTGGACCGGGTCAGCCGCCCCGTGCCGCCGATGGTGATGGTCCCCACCACCTCCGGCACCGGCGCGGACGTCTCCCAGTTCTGCATCGTGACCGACACCGCCCGCGCCACCAAGGTGACCATCCTGGGCCGCACGCTGGTGCCGGACGTGACCGTGATCGACCCGCGCCTGCTCACGACGATGCCCGAGTGGCTCGGCGCCGCGAGCGGCCTCGATGCGCTGACGCACGGCGTCGAGGCCTACGTCTCGCTGGCGCACAATCCGCTCACCGACCACCACGCGCTGCGGGCGGTGGGCATGGTGACCGATGCGCTGGCGGAAAGCATGGCGCACCCGAAGCGGATATCGGACCGGCTCGTGATGGCGCAGGCCAGCCTCGAGGCCGGGATGGCCTTCACGAATGCGATCCTGGGCGCCGCGCACGCCATGAGCCATCAGGTGGGCGGGCTACTCGACAAGCCGCACGGCGTGATCAACGGCATCCTGCTGCCGCACGTGATCCGGTTCAACGCCGAGACCGACCCGCGGCCCTACGTCGCGATCGCGGCCGGGATGGGCCTTCCCGAGCAGTTCGCGCCGCCCGCGGAGGCGGCCGCGGCGGTGGCCGACCGGGTGCAGGCGCTGGCACGGGAAGTGGGCACTCCTCGCGGCCTCGCGGATCTCGGTGTGCCCCAGGAGGTTTTGCCGCGCCTCGCGGCGCAGAGCCTGCGGGACTCGTGTATGACGACCAACCCGCGCCCCGCCACCGTCGACGAGATGACCGTGCTGTTCCGGGCGGCGATGTGACGGCCGAATCGGACCTCGCGGCGCTCACCGGACTCCGGTCGGGCAAGGGCTCCTACTACCCGCAGTACCGCGGGGCGCAGGAGCGCGCCGAGCGGGTGCTGCACGCCCTGGACGTCATCGCCGGGGCGCTGGTGCGCACCGTCGACGGCCCCGAGACGCTGGTGTGCTCCGCAGCGCAGGCCGCGCGCGAACACCTGCAGGCCGACTGGGTCGTGTTCGCGCTCACCGACGGCCGCCTGCAGTCCGCCGGCCCGCGGCGGCTGGTACTGGGCCCGGACGGCATCCCGTACCTGGTGGACCGCGTGACCGGCCCGCCGCTGCCGTACGAGGTGACCGAATGCCTGGAGCGGATCCGCGATCCGGAGACGGTGGCCGGCGAGTCGCTGCTCGACGGACGGCATGCCTTCGTCCCGCTGGTACTGGACGGCACGGTCGTCGGCGCGATCGCCGCGTGGGCGCCGCCGGGGCGCGAGCTGGACGGCACGGACAGCGCGGTGCTCAACATCCTCGCCAGCCAGACCGCGGTGGCACTGCACAACGCCGCGCTGTACGAGAACATCGCGACGCTGCTCGACCGGTCCGAGCAGGCCCATGCGCAGGCACGCCGCACCGCCGCCGACCTGGCGGTGCGCAACGCCGAGCTGACCCGGATGCAGCGGGAACTCGGTGTGGTGCAACGTCACCGGGCGCTGGACGACGAGCGGCACCGGATCGCGCGCGAGCTGCACGACAGCGTGACCCAGGCCGTGCTGTCCGCCGGGATGCAGATCGAGGTGTGCCGCAGCGAGATCCCGGACAGCGAGCGCACCGAGCGGCTGGACCTCGCGAAGGAGATGACGCGGCGGGCGGTCGAACAGCTGCGATCCGCGATCTACACCCTCAACAACAGCGGCGACCGGCACGAGGACGGACTCCCCGAGATGCTCCGCCAGCTCGGCGTGGTGCACGAGCCCGACGAGCTGAAGGTCACGGTGCGCGTGCGCGGCGGGGTCCGCGAGCTGCCCGCGGAGGTCGAACACGCGCTCCTGCGCATCGCGGGCGAAGCGCTGTTCAACGTCGCGGTGCACGCCGACGCCGACCGCGCGACCGTGACCCTGCACTACGGCGCCGCGCACGTGGACCTGGCCGTGGACGACGACGGGGCCGGCGACCCCGCCGCGCTCCGGTCCGCGCTGCGCGCCAGCCTGGACCGGGACGTGGACGGCCACGGCCGGGGCCTGGCGAACATGGCGGACCGCGCGGCGGAGTGCGGTGGGCGCCTCGCCCTCCGGAGATCCCGGCTGGGCGGCGTGCGGGTGCAGGTGAAGCTGCCGATCGAGGAGGAACCGTGAACCGGGAACAGGCCGCGGCGACCGCCGTCGATTCGAGGATCGTGTTGGTGGACGACCACGCCATCCTCCGTCAGGGGCTGCGGTCGGTCCTGGACCGCGAGCCCGACCTCGAGGTGGTCGGCGAAGCGGCGACCCGCGCCGAGGCGCGCGCGGTCGCCGACGCCGCGCGCCCGGACGTGATGGTGATCGACCTGAAGCTATCCGGCGGCTCGGAGCTGGAAGGGTTGTCGCTGTGCCGGGACCTCGCGGCGGCGCACCCGGAGATCGCCCTGCTCGTGCTCACCACCTTCCTCGACGAACGCCTGGTGGTGGAGGCCGTACAGGCCGGGGCGCGCGGCTACGTGGTCAAGGACGTGGACACCCGGGAGTTGGTGAGCGCCATCCGTTCCGTGACGCGCGGGCAGAGCGCCTTCGACCCGCGGACGGCGGTGGCGATCGTGCAGACCCTGGCGCACGGGCCGACCGAGGACGACCTGACCGCGCGCGAGTTGGAGGTGCTGCGGCTGCTGGCGAGGGGACACTCCAACAACGGCATCGGCGAGAAGCTGTTCATCTCGCCGACGACGGTGAAGTTCCACGTGAGCAACGTGCTGCGCAAGCTCGGTGTGCGCCGGCGGGCGGAGGCGGCGTATGAGGCCAGCAAGCGCGGGCTCATCTGAGGGTCGCGCCGGGAGGTCCCGGCCCGCGACCGCGCGGATCCCAGAGGTCGATGACGAGCCAACCGCCGTGGTGCTCGAACACTTGGTACTCGACCCCGCGGCCCGCGACCATCGCCTCGAGGCCAGCCGTCGTGAAGGTGCGGACGTGCCCGAACCGCGCGTCCGGCTCGTCCTCGAAGGGGACAGCGACGATCACGCGGCGCCGGGCCAGCCGCAGCGCCTCGTCGAGCACCGCCGCGCCGCGGTCGGGCGGAAGGTGCTCCAGCAGGTGCAGGGCGGTGACGGTGTCGGCGCAGCGGTCGGGCAGCCGCGTGTCAGCCGCATCGGCGACACGCGTGCGCACCGGGATCCCGAGATCGTCCGCGACCGCGGCGAGCAGCGACATGGTCCCCCCGCAGACATCGGTCGCGGTCACCCGCAGGCCCGACCGCGCGGCACGCAGCGCGAAGAATCCGAAACACGACCCGAGGTCCAACAGGGACCGCCCGACCAGGAGTTCCGACGCCGTCGCGTGCACTGGAGCGAAGTCAGCGGCACCGGATTCGAGGTCCGCCATGGAGTTCCGGTAGTAGCGGCGCCACGCTTCGGGCGCGTCGTCGACCGTGGTGCGCACCACGCCGACCAGCATCCGTTCGAACTCGTCGACCGCGCACTGCCCGGCTTCCGCCGCGATCCGCAGCGCCAACGAGTCCCGCAGGTCGTCGGGGCTCAGCCGGTGCCGAACGTCCAGCCGCTCGCCGCGCCGCCGCACTGATAGCGAGCGGCCCCCGCGCACCCGCGCGACGGTGACCGCACCGTCGGACCACCGACGGCCGGAACCCGTTGCCAGAGCATCGATCATGGCATCGACACTAGAGCGACCGCGGCCGGTGGGGATCCGCCGGACGGGTGGACGTCACCCTGCCCGATCGGACGGGTGGCACTACGTCCGGTCGATGGGCCCTGTTCGCCGCCAGCCGGCCCGCCAGCGGCCGAATCCGGCTCCGCGTCGTCACTGTCGGCGCTGTCGGCGAGGGCGAAGGAGCCGCCGAACGCGGCGCCGGGGGCTGCTGAATTCACGCGACTCCTCCGTTCGTCCGCTCTGTTCCGCCGTCGCTTTGGAAAGCACCCTTTACAGGAGCATCTGTAAAGGGTACTTTCCAGGTGTGCGAAACGATGTACGCCGGCTGCGCGTCGAGAACGGGCTTTCGCAGGGCGAATTGGGTGCGGTACTGGGTGTGTCCCGCCAGACGATCAACGCGATCGAGGCGGGGCGGTACAACCCGTCGCTGGCCCTGGCGATCGGGATCGCCCGGTACTTCACCACGACCGTCGAGGAGGTCTTCCATGTCGACTAGCGAAACGCCGGCCGAGAAGAAGCAGGCGCGATGGATCATGCCCGCGACCGGGGTCGTCCTGGGCGCGATCGCTTTCGGGGCGAGCGCGGCCCGGGGCGAATGGATCGTCGGCATCCTGATGGCGGCGATCATCATCGGCTACGTCGTCGTCGTGGCCGTGCGCGCCCGGAGGAACGAGGCCAGCGCGCTGCTGGCGGGCACGGCCGACGACGAGCGGCAGCAGACGATCTCACTGAAAGCCGGCTCGATCACCTCACAGGTCCTGTCGGTCGTTCTCGTCTGCGGCTTCCTGTGGGCGATCGGGACGGGCAGTTCCGCCGCCGCGATCTGGGCCGGACTATGCGCCGTCGGCGGATTCACCTACATCGGCAGCACCGTGATCCTCAGCCGCACCACCTGAATCCGCACGCGCGGCGTCGGACCGGTCGGCCTCGGCGAAGCCATGTCGTCCCGGGTCCGGCGTATCGAGTCCCCGGAACGCCGCCCGTTCCCGCCGATTCGTCGCAGCCCACCCGGGAAGTCGGGCGAACCGGGAGGGCTGCAACGAATCGAGGCAGCAGTCGCGGGCGATCAGAGCAGCGGGACCGCGTCCAACACGGTGCCGAGCACACCGCCGCTCGACGGTTCGCTCTCCTCGCTGCCGGCTCCGACACCTGCGCCGGTCGAGGCGACCGTGGACTCCGACTCCGAACCCACACCGCTCACGGAGACGCCGCCACCAGCGGAATCGCTTCCGGTAGAGCCTGTTCCGGTCGACGATGCGGACGACGCGCCCCCGAGCCCGAGGAGCCGGCGACCGGCGCGCCGGCAGTGCGTGCGCCCACCGACCCCGCGTCCGTGTCGCGCTCGGTCGACGCCACCGCGCCACCCGACGTCGGCGCGGCGTCCGCACCGCCGGACGTCGTTCCCTCGGCACCCGCCGATGCGTCCGGGCTCGCGACCGAGGGGGCGGTCGTGGGTGCGGTCGGGGGTGCGGTCGGTCCACCATCGCCCGCCCCGGCCGGAGCACCGGCACCGCCGCCGGTCGCCGCGCCGTTCGCTCCGCCGTTCGTGGCCGGGCTCGCGATGCGCGGAGCGACGGTGCCGCCGGGTGCGGTCCCGCCGTTCGCGCCGCTCCCACCCGCGCCGTTCCCACCCGGACCGCCCCTGCCCTGGGTACCGGTCGCGGAACCCTGCGCATTCCCCTGCGCACCAGCGGATCCCGAGGCACCTCCACCCCGGCCCGACGGCGCCGCGGCGCCCTGGCCGCCGCTTGCACCCTGCGCACCCGCGCCGCCGGCACCCGTCGCCGCACCGCCTCCACGACCGGCGGCACCGGCACCCTGAGCACCCGCCGCTCCCGTGGCACCCGCTGCCCCCGTGCCCGCGGTTCCGGCGCCGGACGCAGCTCCTCCTGTCGCGCTTCCCGCAGCCGCCGGGTCGGGCGCGGGGACTCCGTTCGGGTCACCACCCGCCTGCGCGACGCCCGCCCCGAGCCAGATCGAACCCATGGTGACGGCAGCTGCCGCGGAGGCTGTCACGCGTGTGACTGCGACGGAAGCCCGTGTCTGCCGGCGATGCCGCCCCTGATACCTGGACAAATGCACTCTCCTCTACTCCATTCGCGCACGATCGATCAGACGGGCGAGGGGCGTTCACGGCCACGACCGATCGCCGCGGCTCCCGAACGGAGTACGCGGTGAGAATGAGAAGTGTTGCAATAGAACGGAAATCGGAAGTGGGCTCCGAGATCGCCGCCTCGACCCACCAACTAGCCAACACGAACCGACAACCGGAATCCAGGTATCAGAGGTAACAATCACGGCACGATGGCCGCGCTGATGTGAACCTCGTCACTGCCGATCCGTCAACGATCTTCCGTCTGATGAAGCGATACTCGTTCGCTTTGGCAATTTATTGGATCAGGCTGTACAACAACCGATCTCGCGGGCGCACGGCCGCCGGGGAGTGTGTTTGCTCACGCTTCTCCGCCTCAATGCCAGCATGTCGAACTTTGCCATCACCGCGACGGTACGCCGGCGCCGCCGAGGGCGCGGCCCACGCACCGGAACAGCACTGTGCCCCCGCCGGAAGCGACGGGGGCACAGTTGCGTCAGACGGATCAGGCCAGGCGCTGCTTGAGCTCGTCCAGCTCGTCCTTGAGGCCGGTGGGCAGCTTGTCACCGACGAACGCGAACCACTCGTCGATCGACGGCAGCTCGTTCCGCCACTCCTCGACGTTCACGGCGAGCGCCTCGGCGACGTCCTCGACGGGGGTGTCCAGGCCGGTGAGGTCCAGCTCCTCCGGGGTGGCGACGATGCCGACGGGCGTCTCCTTGCCCACGGCCCGGCCCTCGATGCGATCGACGATCCACTTCAGGACGCGGCTGTTCTCGCCGAATCCGGGCCACAGGAAGCGCTTGTCCTCGCCGCGGCGGAACCAGTTGACGTAGAACACCTCAGGCAGCTTCGACTCGTCGGCCTGCTTGCCGATGTTCAACCAGTGGTCGAAGTAGTCGCCCACGTTGTAGCCGAGGAACGGCAGCATCGCCATCGGGTCACGGCGGACGGTACCCACCTTGCCCTCGGCGGCGGCCGTCTGCTCGGAGCCGACGGTGGCGCCCATGAACACGCCGTGCTTCCAGTCCCGCGCCTGCGTGACCAGCGGCACCGTCGTCTTGCGGCGGCCACCGAACAGGATCGCCGAGATCGGCACGCCCTGCGGGTCGTCCCACTCGGGGGCGATCGACGGGCACTGCGACATCGGGGTGGTGTACCGCGAGTTCGGGTGCGCGGCGACGGTGACGACGCCGTCCTCGTTCTCGGCGGACGAACTCTCCCAATCGTCGCCGCGCCAGTCGGTGAGGTGCTGCGGCGCAGCCGACATGCCCTCCCACCAGACGTCGCCGTCGTCGGTCTTGGCGACGTTGGTGAAGATGGTGTTGCCGGCGTCGATGGTCTTCATCGCGTTCGGGTTCGAGTCCATCGACGTGCCCGGGGCGACGCCGAAGAAGCCGAACTCGGGGTTCACCGCGTACAGGCGGCCGTCCTTGCCGAAACGCATCCAGGCGATGTCGTCGCCGACGGTCTCGGCGCGCCAGCCCGGCAGGGTCGGCTGGATCATCGCGAGGTTGGTCTTACCGCAGGCGCTCGGGAACGCCGCTGCGATGTAGTAGACCTTGTCCTCCGGCGAGATCAGCTTGAGGATCAGCATGTGCTCGGCGAGCCAGCCCTCGTCGTGCGCCATCGCCGAGGCGATGCGCAGGGCGTAGCACTTCTTGCCCAGCAGGGCGTTGCCGCCGTAACCCGAACCGTACGACCAGATCTCGCGGGACTCGGGGAAGTGGGTGATGTACTTGGTCTCGCTGCACGGCCACGTCACGTCGGCCTCGCCGGGCGCCAGCGGCTTGCCCACGGAGTGGATGGCCTTGACGAAAAAGCCCTCGTCGCCCAGCTTCTCGAGAACCGGGGTGCCCATGCGGGTCATGATCTTCATCGAGACCACGACGTACGGGCTGTCGGTCAGCTCGACGCCCAGCTTCGGATCGTCGGCGCCCAGCGGGCCCATGCAGAACGGCACCACGTACATGGTTCGGCCCTGCATCGAACCGCGGTACAGATCCGTCATCGTCGCGCGCATCTCGGCGGGGCGGACCCAGTTGTTCGTCGGGCCCGCGCCCTCCTTCGTCTCCGAACAGATGTAGGTGCGCGACTCCACCCGCGCCACGTCCGCCGGGTCCGACAGCGCGAGGAACGAGTTGGGCTTCTTCGCGTCGTTCAGCTTGGTGAAGGTGCCCGCAGCGACCATCTCGGAGGTCAGTCGGTCCCACTCCGCGTCGGAACCGTCCGCCCACACGACCCGCTCGGGCTGCGTGAGCTCGGCGACCTCACGCACCCATTCGATCAGCTTCGCGTGCTTCGTGGGGATCGAGTCCCCGTCCAGGCCCGGAATGGTTGCAGAGGTCATGTGTTCGTCTCCCGAGATGTCGTGCCGATCTCTTTGCACCAGTGTCACACATCGAGCAAGGTCACAGCATCGAGGGTGACGTGCGACATCTCACACGAGGTCGGCCGATCACTCCGCGTCCGGTACCGGCGGCCGCGACCACGAGTCGACGGACGAGTCAGGCGATGTCTCCGCTGTCCATCAGCCGCCACCGCCCCTCGGCGAACCGCCAGGTCTCGAAGGTGCCGCCGGGCCGGATCCGGTGGTACACATCGGCCACGCCGTCGGCGTCCAGATCCGTGAACACGGCGGTACCGCCCGCATCGGCGACGGTGCCGGTGTCCACCAGCCCGTCCCCGTCGGTGTCGAGGGCGTACACGTCGAACCAACCGCCCTCCGCGTGCACCCACAGGCCTCCCGGCCCCGGTTCGGCGGCGGGCACGGCGCCGTCGAAGACATCGGGACCGAAAACGTCCGGCCCGAACAATCCGAACTCATGGTCCATACCCATTAGACGCACCGGCCCCCCGATCGGTTCCCGGCCCGCGCGCCAGCCGGAGCGCCGCGTCGGACTCGGCGGCCACCAACGCCGCGGCCAGCTCGAACTCCACGCGCTGCCGGAACGCAGCGGTGGCCGCGTCGGCCCAGGTCCGGTGGGCGGCCCGATCCGTGGTGCGGCGCCGAACGCGGAGCAGCCACAGCGCAGCCGCGAGCCCGACGGCCAGGCTGATCGGCAGCGCGAGCCAACGCAACGCACCGAGCGCCTCCAGCGGCGCCGCCACCGCCCGGCCGATGCCGAGCCCGGCGGACGCGCCCAGGATCAGCACGGCCACGTCCTCGGGACGGCGGGACCGCGCGGGCGCCGCGGGCGCCTCCGGACGGGGCAGGGCCGGCGCCGCGGGCTCGGGGGCGACGCGCCAGCCGGCGAACGTCCCGCGGTACGCCGCGCACAGGTGCTCGTGCAGCGACCGTTCGAGGCCGGCTGCGACGTCGCGCAGCCGCGCGTCCAGCAATCCGCGGTCGTCCGCGTCGGACCCGGCGGCGCCGGACCCTCCGCCCGCAGCTCCAGCGAGTCCGGGGAGACCGCCGGCGGACGCGCCGCGGAACGCGTCCGCGGAGGACGCGAGCAGCGTCGCGCGCACCCGAGCGATCGTGGTGCGCAGGTACGCGGACCGGTCGGCGCGCTCCAGTGCCGGGTTCGCCGCCGGGGACGGCGTTGCGGCGGGGACCGGCGCCCGCACCGGCGCCAGCCTCTGCAGGGCGGCACGCAATGCCTCGACACCGGCGCCGCCGTCGGGCTGCACGTCGTGCACCTCGGCGCCGCATCGGCGCGCCGACTCGGCGATCGTCGCCGCCGCGCCCGCGTACACGTCCGTGCCGGTGGCCGCGAGCACCGTCGGGTACGCGGACCGGAGGCGACCCAGCGCGACCGCATCCACCGCGTCGGCGGGCACGCAGGCGTCCAGCACGTAGACCGCGGCGTCGTAGCGCTCGGCGCGCTCGCCGAGCGGGGTGAGCGCACCGTCGGCGCCGACCACGGCCGCCCGGCCGTCGAGCAGCGCAGCCACCGCGACGGCACCCGCCGGATCCTGCCCCGCCACCAGGACCGTCACGACGCGCGCCCAGGCGGTCCAGCAGGAGCTGCTCCGCCTCGTCGCGCCGGGCGCAATCGGTCCGGGCGACGGCACGCAGCTCCCCGTCGAACTCGGCCGACCGACGGTGCTCGTATCCGTCCACCGCCGCAGCGAGCGGCACCAGCAGGGCGTCGACGCCGCCGAGGGCGCGCAAGTGCGCGAGCACGTCGTCGTCGGACAGGGACGGGGTCTCGCGGAGTGCGCCCACCGCGCATGCGAGTCCGTACGCGCCGAGATCCTCGAGCAGCGGCGCATCGGCGCCCAGGGCCGCGGCGGCCGCGGTCACGGATTCGGGCAGCGGTAGGCCCGATTCCGCGATCCGGCGGACCGCGGCGAGATCGGCGTCCGGCGCGTCCAGCAGGGCGATGACGGGGTGCACCGGGCCGCCGAGAACCTCTCCGAGGCGCTCGGCGTAGGCATCGGCGGCGCGCCAGGACCCGGCGGCGTCGGCCTTGCACCACACGACGGTGATCGGCCCCGACTCGGGGGCTGCGGCGAGCGCGTCGATCGCGGCGCGGTCGGTGGCGCGCAGGCCGCCCGCGAAGCAGTAGACCCGGGCGTCGGCCGGAGCGGGCCGGTCCCCGCAGACCTCGACGCCGCGGCGCACCAGGGCCGCGGCGAGCACCGACTTCCCGACGCCCTCGCGGCCCAGCAGGCGCACACACGGCGCCCCGGTGCGCACGGACAGATCCCCCATCGCGAGCCCCCGACTCCCCGGCGCCCCCGCGCCGGTCCCACCTCAGGAGCGTACGAGCGCCTCGTCGTCCTCGACGGGGGATTCCGGCGATTCGTGCCGGCCTCCCGCCACGAACAGCGCGAAGACCGCGCCGACCACGCAGATTCCGGCCGTCACCGCGAAGACCTCGCCGAACATCAGGGCGTAGGCCTCCTGCGTCTGCCGCGCGACCGCGAGGATCGTGTCCTTGAAATTCCCCGACGAGGAGACCGGGGTCATTGACGCCACGATCGAGTTGAGCCGGTAGAAGCCGAACGTCGTCAGCGCCGCGACACCGATCAGCATGCCGCTCATGCGCGCCACCACGAGCAGCGCCGAGGCGATGCCTGCCTGCGTCAGCGGCACCGCGCGCAGCGCGGCCGAGGACAGCGGTCCGATCACCACGCCGAGGCCGAAGCCCGCGACGGCCAGCGAGGTGTCCAGCGCCGGGAGGAAGCCCAGGTAGTGCGCCGACAGCACATCGGTCGGCCACATCGCGATCAGCACGTAGCCGCCGGCCGCGATCACCAGGCCGGCGACGGACACCGCCCGGTCGCCGACGCGGGTGGCGAGGGCGCCGCCGAGGACCGCGCCGACGGGCAGCGCGATGAGGAACCGCACTAGGGTGAGCACGGCGGCCACCCCGTCGCGCTCCAGCACGGCGCGCGCGTAGATCTCGACGTCGACCAGCGTCACCATGAGCGCCGCGCCGGCACACACCGACGCGGCACAGGCGGCCAGGAAGGGGCGCACCCGCATCCCCGCGGTCGCGATCAGCTTGGTCCGGGCGAACCGTTCCCACACGCCGAACAGCACGAACGCGACGGCGGCGCCGATCAACAGCCAGCCCCCGCCCGGGGGCAGGATGTGCTCGCCGTCGGGCTCGGGGTTGTAGAGGCCGACCACCGACAGTCCGAGCGCCACGGCCAGCAGCAGCCCGCCGGCCACGTCGACCTTCTGCTTCTCGACGGCCCGCTTGGGCACGGTGACCTGCAGCAGCACCATCGCGATCAGCGCGAGCGGCACGTTCAGCCAGAACACGACCCGCCACGCGTCGTCGCGCGGCACCGTCCCGAGGTGGTTGTGCACCAGGGTCACCACGCCGACGCCCACGACCGGGCCGAGCACGCTGCCCATCTCCTGCGCCGCACCGACCCAGCCGAGCACGGCGGCCCGTCGGCGCGGAGACCACAGGTCGGCCGCCAGGGCGAGCGTCACCGGCAGCAGCGCACCGCTGGCGACGCCCTGCACGACCCGACCCACGAGCACCTCGGGGACCGTCGCCGCGAGCGCGGTCAGGATCGAGCCCACGATGAACAGCGCAAGGCTCACCTGCAGGACGAGCCGGCGGCCGAACCGGTCCGAGAGCCGGCCGAGCAGCGGCATCGCCGCGATGTAGCCCAGCAGGTACCAGGTGATGATCGGGGTGGCCAGCTGGATCTTGTTGATCGGGATCTCGACACTGCGCATGATGTCCTCGAGGACCGAGACCACCACGTACGTGTCCAGCGCGCCGGAGCACCGCGAGGCCCGCGGCGCCGATCGCGACGCCGCGGCCGCGGACCGGCGCGTCCGTCGTCCGTTCCCCCGCCCCCACCAGCGTCACTTCGCGGTCTTCGGGTCCAGGAGCTGGACCTTCTTGCCCCAGTCGCTCAGCGTGACGCTCAGCGTGCCCTGATCGAAGCCCACGTTGGCGCGCACCAGGTTGTTGGGCGCGTCCTCCTGCACCCAGAAGGTCAGCGGCCGGTCGCCCAGCTCGGCCTTCGGCACGATGCCGGCCAGCGCGGTCCCCGGGATGATTCCCGAGATCCGGATCGTCTTGTTGGCGCCGATCTGCTCGCGGTCCTCGACCTTCGCGTCGCGCACCGACGCGATCAGGTTCGCGATGCCCTTCTTCGGGTCGAGGATGGCCGAGGCGTCGTAGACGTCCGCGGCGGGCCCGGTGCGGCTGTACGACTGGCCCGAGCCCAACTGGACCCACAAGTCACCGTCGGCGACGACGAACTTGGCGCTGACCGGAGTGCCCTGGTAGACCACGTCGGCGTCGCCCTGCCCGCCCACCTTCGGGTCGTTGGTGAGATAGGCGTTGACGCTCTTGACGGGCAGGTTGGGGACGGTGCCCTCGACGGAGAGGTCGAGGTGGACGTCGTGAAGCGCCCGCGCGGCCGCCGCGGACGCGTCGATCAGCGTCCTGGCCTCGGGCAACGGGGCGTCGTTCGCGGTGTCGCCCTTGCCGCCGCAGGCGGCGACCAGGCCGGTGACGGCGAACAACGCCACCATCAGGGTGACGAAGCGGCGCGCCGTGTGGCGATTGTTACGCACGATCATGCGGCCAATGTTAGGTCACATTCGTGCGGGCTGAGACGATGGACGGCGTGCCCCAGCCCCAGGACCCCCGCGCCGAGCACCGTCGGCTCTACCCGCGAGTAACCAGTTTCCGTTCCCGCCGCGCGTCCCTCACCCCCGCCCAGCAGACGGCGATGGACACCGGGTGGGCGACGCTCGGCCGGGACATCCCCGCCGCGGCGCCGGTGCCCGACGGTGCGCCGCCCGTGCCGGACGGGACGTTCGGCGCACCGTCGCACCCGCTGGACGCGGCGGCGTGGTTCGGCCGGACCGCGCCGCTCATCCTGGAGATCGGCTCGGGGACGGGCACCTCCACGTGGGCGATGGCGCAGGCCGAACCCGAGCGCGACGTGGTGGCCGTCGAGGTGTACCTCCCCGGCATCGCGCAGCTGGTCGGCGCGGTGCAGCGGGCCGAGCTGACGAACGTGCGGGTCATCCGCGGCGACGGGGTCGCTGTGCTCGAGGACATGATCGAGCCGGGCACGCTCACCGGCGTCCGCGTGTACTTCCCGGACCCGTGGCCGAAGGCCCGCCACCACAAGCGGCGGCTGCTCCAACGGCGCATGTTCGCCCTGATCGCCGACCGCCTGCGTGTCGGAGGGATTCTGCACGTGGCCACGGATCATGCAGACTATGCAGAGGCGATTGCGGAGGTCGCACCCCTGGAGCCGCGACTGCGGCGCGTGGAACTGCCTCCGCGGCTCGCCGACGCAGGCCTGCCGATCTCGGTCGACCGGCCGGTGACCAAGTTCCAGGACAAGGCCGCGCAGGTGGGCCGAGAGATCCACGAGTTCGTCTGGGAGCGCGTGGAGGAAGGAGAGGTGCGGTGACGACTCCGGCCGACGCACCCACCCCCACGCCCGACCCCGCGCAGCGGGTCCTGCTGGTCTGGGACGCCCCGAACCTCGACATGGGGCTCGGATCCATCCTCGGCGGCCGCCCCACGGCCGCGCACCGCCCGCGGTTCGACGCTCTCGGCCGCTGGCTCCTGGAGTTCACCGCCTCCCGCGAGGAGGAGACCGGTTCCCGGCTCGAGCCCGAGGCCACCGTCTTCACCAACATCGCGCCCGGCACCGCCGACGTGGTCCGCCCCTGGGTCGAGGCCCTGCGGAACGTGGGCTACGCCGTCTTCGCCAAGCCCAAGATCGACGACGACAGCGACGTCGACGAGGACATGCTGGACCACATCGACGTGCGCCGGTACTCGCCCGGGCTCGGCGGCCTGCTGGTGGCGTCCGCGGACGGCCAGGCCTTCCGCGAGCCGCTGGAGGAGATCGCCGCAACCGGTGTACCGGTCAAAGTACTGGGGTTCCGCGAGCACGCCGCCTGGGCGCTGCAGTCCCCTACCCTGGAGTTCGTCGATCTCGAAGACATCGCCGGGGTGTTCCGGGAGCCGCTGCCACGTGTGAGCCTGGACTCGCTGCCCGACGAGGGTGCGTGGCTGCAGCCGTTCCGCCCCCTGTCTTCGCTACTTTCGAGTCGAGCCTGACGTCGCGCCTGCACGGCCCGGCCACCGGAAAGGAAATTTCGCTTGTTCTCAGCGATAGGACGCTTCACGTACGCGTTCCGATACACGATCATCGCGGTGCTCTTCGTGAGCATCGCGATCACCGGCGTCTGGGGCTTCCTTGGGCTCGGTGCGAAGACGAAGATGAACGGCCTCTACGACGACGCCAGCGACTCGGTGGCGGCCGCTCAGGTCACCGACCTGGCCAACGGGCGCGAGATGCAGCCCGACATCCTGGTGCTGATCAAGCCCGCCTGCCCGCCCGAGAAGGCGGACTGCACGCCGGAGGAACGCAAGAAGATCAGCGACCCGGAGGTCGAGAAGGCCGTCGAGAAGACGCGCCAGGAGATCCTCGCGAAGTACGCGACGGGCGACGACTCGCCGCTGAACCCGGCGAACGAGCAGGCTCCGCAGGAGAGCTCGCTCAGCTACACGATGTTCGCGCCGGGCGCCCCGCAGGCCAACGACCAGCTGTTCAAGCAGTTCACCCGCACCGACGCCGACGGCGGCACGTGGGGCTTCTTCACCCTGCCCATGCGTTCGGCGGACGACACCCAGCGCGGCAAGGACTGGGTGGAGATCCAGAAGCCGCTGATGGAGATGCTCCGGGCGGAGGCGAACAAGCCGTACTTCGAGGCACAGGTCGGCGGCCTGGTGCCGGTGACCTCCGAGGTCACCGAGGGCGTGCAGAAGGACCAGAAGAAGGCCGAGATCATCGCGCTGCCGCTGGTCGCGATCGTGCTGTTCTTCGTCTACGGCGGCATCGTCGCCGCGGTCCTGCCGATGATCGTCGGTGTGCTCACCATCGGCGCCGCGATGGCCGTCGCCTCGGTGATGGCGAGCTTCATGGACGTCAACCTGTTCGTCGGCCCGATCATCTCGCTGATCGGCCTGGGCATCGCCCACGACTACGGCCTGTTCATGGTCTCGAGATTCCGGGAGGAGCTCGACGAGGGCTACGACACACCGACGGCGGTCAGACGCACGGTGATGACGGCGGGCAGAACGATCATCATGTCGTCGCTGCTGATCGTGGGCGCGCTCGCGTGCCTGTACATGTCCCCGCTGGGGCTGCTCACCTCGATGGCCACCGGCGCACTGCTCGGCGTGTTCATCTCCGCGATCCTCTCGCTGACCCTGCTGCCGGCCATGCTGGCCGCACTGGGCCCGCGCGTCTTCGCACTCAGCTTCCACTGGTTCCTCACCGTCTTCGACAGCTGGAAGCTGCCGCTGATCGGCGGGATCATCCACTGGGCGGCCGAGAAGACCGGCGGCGCGAAGACCAAGGCAAACATCGAGGCCGGCATGTGGGGCAAGGTGACCGACGCGGTCATGAAGCGCCCGAAGGCCGCGATCGTCTCGGTGGTCACGCTGCTGCTGGCGATCTGCATCCCCATCGTGGGCCTGCAGTTCGGCGGCATCTCGCAGACCTACCTGCCGCCGACCAACGAGACCCGGCAGGCGCAGGACCAGTTCCAGGCGCTGTTCCCGGAGCACACGGGGCAGCCCGTCAGGATCGTGTTCACCAACGCGAGCGACGCTCAGATCAAGCAGGTGCTCGACGAGGCGAACAAGATCCCCGGGTTCACTCGGTCCAACCCCGCGGACCCGAACTCCGCGCGGTTCGGCGCGGCGACCGACGCGGTCGACACCGTCAAGGGCGGATCCGACAAGCTGGTCGTCCGCGGCCAGGAGGTCTCGGTCCGGACGTCGGTGGGCAGCATGCAGGACCCCAACGACACCAAGGCCGTCGGCGAGGCCGTCACGGCCCTGCGCGCCATCACGATGGACGGCGCCGACCCGAGCAAGGGCGTCGGCTTCCTGGTGGGTGGCATGCCCGTGCTGCAGTACGACTCGATCGACTCGATGCTGAGCCTGCTCCCGTGGCTCATGCTGGCGTTGGTCCTGGTCACCACCTTCATGATGTTCCTGGCGTTCGGGTCGCTGACGCTGCCGATCAAGGCGGTGCTCATGTCGATCCTGTCGCTCGGCTCCACGCTGGGCTTCCTGACGTGGATGTTCGTGGACGGGCACGGCGGGGACCTGCTCAACTTCACGGGCGGCCCGATGATGGCGCCGGTGCTGGTGCTGGTGATCGCCGTGGTGTTCGGCCTCAGTACCGACTACGAGGTGTTCGTGATCTCCCGCATGATCGAGGAACGCGCGGCCGGCGCGACCACGAACCAGAGCATCCGGGCGGGCACCGCCAACACCGGCCGGATCATCACCGCGGCGGCGATCCTGCTGGCCTGTGTCGCGGCGGCGTTCGCCACGTCCGACCTGGTGATGATGAAGTACGTGTCGTTCGGCCTGATCTTCGCGCTACTCATCGACGCCACCGTGGTCCGCATGGTGCTGGTCCCGGCCGTGATGAAGCTGCTCGGCGACGACTCCTGGTGGGCGCCGAACTGGATGCGCAGGATCCAGGAGGCGATCGGCCTGGGCGAGACCTCCCTGCCCGCGGAGACCCGCGATGGGCGCCCGCTCAGCGAGGTCAAGCCCGGTGCGGCCGCGCCCGGCAAGGCCGCGCCGCAGCTGGTCGGGGCCGGCGGCCCCGCGCCGCGTCCCATCAGCTCGCCGGAATCGGGGCGCCTGATCCCGCCGCTGAACCTGCCGAACCAGCAGGCCGAACGCCCGGCCCGGCCCACCCCGGTGGGCCCCGGACCGCGCCGCCCCGGACCGCCGCTGGGCTTCTCCCACGGCCCGCAGCAGGACCCGCGCCAGGCACCCACGCGCCGTCCCCCGCAGGACCCGCGCAGCTACCAGCCGCCGGTTCCCGGCCGGCGTCCCCGGGACCGCCGCCCGGTCACCAGGGCCCGCCCGGCCAGCCCGGCCAGCCCGGCCCCCAGGGCGGACCGGGACCGCGTCCGAGCGGTCCGATGCAGCCGCGCGCGGGTGGGCCGCAGGGCCAGCGCCCGCCGTATCCCCCGCGCCCGCAGGGCCAGGGCGGGCCGCGCCCGCCGCAGCACGGCGGACCGTCGGGCGAGATGCCGCGGCGGCCCCGCCCGCCGCAGGGCGAGTAGGTACGCAGGTGACGGACGAGCGCCGATCGGGAGGACTCCCGGTCGGCGCTCGTTCTTTCGTCCGGGCTGCTTCGCGGCGCGAGTAGGCTGCCTGCCATGGCGGGGAACGACCAGGACCTGCAGATCGCCGGGTACCGGGTGATCGGCAGGCTCGGCGCGGGCGGGATGGGCGAGGTGCACCTCGTGGAGCACCCGCGCCTGCCGCGGCGCGACGCGCTCAAGCTGCTCGACGGTGCCGTCTCCGGCAACCCGGAGTTCCAGGCCCGGTTCATCCACGAGGCCGACCTGCTGGCCCCGCTCTCGCACCCGAACATCGTGCACCTCTACGACCGTGGCCGGCTCGACGACGGGCGACTGTGGCTGACGATGGAGTACGTCCAGGGCACCGACGCGAAACAGCTACTGCGCGAACAGGGCCCGCTGCCGCTGGGGCTGGTCGCGGAGATCGTCGCGGGCGTCGCTGCCGCGCTCGACTACGCCTACCAGGAGTTCGCCATCACCCACCGGGATGTCAAGCCCGCGAACGTGCTGGTGCGGCTGCGCGACGCGCGCGCGACCGCGGTGAAGCTGGTGGACTTCGGGATCGCCAAATCGTCCGGCGACGCGGGCGGCCTCACCATGGCGGGGGTGACGGTGGGCACCCTCGGCTACCTCTCCCCCGAGGCGATCAGCGGCGGCGAGCTCGACAACCGCACCGACCTGTACTCCCTCGCCACCGCGGCGTTCGAGCTGCTCACCGGTACGGCACCGTTCCGCGGCGAGTCGATCGCCGCGATGATGGGCGCCCATCTGTACCAGCCGGTTCCGCCGATCCACGAGCGCGGCGAGGGCCTCCCCGCCGCGCTTGCGCCGGTGTTCACCCGAGCGCTCGCGAAGGCTCCCGAGGACAGGTTCGCGACCAGCGGCGAGTTCGCGGCCGCGCTGTCGGCGGTCGCGGCGGCCGCGCCCGACGCGCGGGCCGTCGTCGGGCCCGCGACGCAGGACGATCCGCACTACGCGTCCACGACGCTCCGCCCGGCCGAACCGGACGCCGACGCCAACCCCGACGCCGACGCCGACGCCGACGCCACGATCGTCCGGCCGGCGGCGACAGCTCCGGCGGCTCCGCCGACGGGACCGGCACCGTCGGGCCCCGTGCCGCTGCGACGCGGCGAGACCGTGGACCTACCGGGCTCGGCGGAGCTCGAGCTCCGCGTGGAACTCCCCGCCGGACGCGCCGGCGACGACCTGTTCGTGCTCGTCACCGGCGTGGACGACCGGATCGTCAGCGAGGCGCACCTGGTCTTCTACAACAACCCGCGCGACCCGGAGGGCGTCGCCGAGCTCGGCGAATCCGGCATCGCCCTCGTCCCGCGCCTCCTCCCGCCGGGCTGCCGGATCGTGGTCGCGGTCGCCTCGGACGGCCCCGCCCTCACCCTCCCGACGGTGCCGTCCGCCACCGTCGGGTGCGCCGACGGGACGTGGGCGCTGCCCGCGCCCACCGAGCACGGGCTGCGGGCGACGGTGCTGTTCGAGGTGTACCGCCGCGAGTCGCCCGACGGTGCGCGCACCCTGCGGCTCCGCGCGCTCGGGCAGGGGTGGGACGACGGCGTCGCCGCGCTGGTGCGCGCCTACGGTGTCGAGGTGGACGACTGACATCTGCGGCTGGGGCGACTCGACGGCCGCGGCGGTTCGGAGACTGGGGTTCCGGTCGGGGTTAAAAGGTCGACTACTTCCAGCGAGAGCCATACACATTCTGAATAATGCCTGGTCCGCGCACCGAACGGAAGCTTGACCAGGCATTATTCAGAATGTGTATGGTCCTGTAGGAGAACATCTCTCCAGATGCGCGGAGCTGCAGGCCCTGCGATTCCCGGGCACCGTCTGCGAGTCCCTGGACTCGAACTACGGGCCGTGACTCACCTCCGCTACTGCGCGTCCGATCCGCCCTCGGGAGCGCCGGCGTGCGGCGCGCGCCCCGCGTCACGCTCCTCGTCGGCGGCGGCGCGCTTGGCGGCCTGCCGCATCTCCAGGGCGTCGCCCACGGCGTCGCCGATCTCCCGGGCGACGTCCGCGACCGCGGTGGTGATGATCGTGGCGATCCGGCCGACGCGGATGGCCGTCGACTCGACGGCCTCCTGCGTCGCGTCCTTGCGCCGCTCCAGCTTGCCCACGTCCGCGCCCTTCCGCCGAGTTCCCTGGACCCGAGGTCCTAGACCGACACCATCTCACGCTCGACCGCGCGCTGCCAGCCCGCCTTCGCCAGGGCGCCGCGGGCGGCGTCCTCGTGCCGCGTGCGCTCGATGGTCACGGCCAGCTCGGGCTCCTGCTTGGTCCACCGGTTGGGCAGCGAGAGCTTGGCGATCTTCTTCCACGTCGAACCGAGCTGACCGCGCAGCGACCCGGTGTTGTACGGCAGGCCGAACTCCTCGCACGTGGCACGAACCTCGGCGGCGACCTCCGGGTAGCGGTTGGCGGGGATGTCGGGGAACAGGTGGTGCTCGATCTGGAAGCTCAGGTTGCCGGACATGATGTGGAACAGTCGGCCACCGTCGATGTTCGCCGAGCCCAGCATCTGCCGCACGTACCATTCGCCGCGCGTCTCGTCGGCGGTCTCCTCCTTGGTGAAGGTCTGCACGCCGGACGGGAAGTGTCCGCAGAAGATGATCGAGAACGTCCACAGGTTGCGGACCAGGTTCGCGGACAGGTTGCCCAGGAACGTCAGCGGGAACAGCGGGCCGGTGAGCAGCGGGAAGATCACGTAGTCCTTGAGCACCTGCTTGCCCGCCTTGCGGCGCATCCCGGCGACGAGGTCCTTGATGTCGGCCCACTTGCGCTCGCCCTTGACGATGCGCTCGGCCTCCAGGTCGTGCAGCATGACGCCCCACTGGAACAGCACCATGAGCGCGCTCGCGTAGGCGAGGTTGCCCAGGTAGTACGGGTGCCACTTCTGCTCCGGCGCCATCCGCAGGATGCCGTAGCCGATGTCGCGGTCCATGTCGAGGACGTTGGTGAAGGTGTGGTGCAGGTAGTTGTGGCTGTGCTTCCACTGGTCGGCGGGGCAGACGGTGTCCCACTCGAACTCGCGGGAGTTCAGGCCCGGCTCACGCATCCAGTCGTACTGGCCGTGCATGACGTTGTGGCCGATCTCCATGTTGTCGAGGATCTTGGAGACGCCGAGCGCGCCGACGGCCACCGGCCACAGGGGCGGCAGGTACATCATCGCGCGGCCGGCGATCTCGAGGCCGCGCTGGTACCGGACGATCTTGTAGATGTACTCGCGGTCCTTCTCGCCGAGGTCGGCGAGGATGCGCGCACGGATCGCGTCGAACCGCTCGCCGATGATCTCGACCTGCTCGGCGGTGAGGGTGATGTGCTCGGTCATGATTTCTCTCCCCTTCGAAGATGGTGGCTAGAGCGCGATCTCGACGTCGCCGACGGGCGCGCTGACACAGAGCTGGATGTGCTGATCGGGCTCGTCGTTCGTCTCGCCCGTGAGGATGTTGGAGGTGCAGCCCGACTTCTTGACGGCCGTGCACGAGAAGCAGATGCCCATCCGGCAGCCGCTCTCGGGGAACAGGCCGGAGGACTCGGCCTGGTCCAGGATGCTGCGGCCGTCGTTGTCGACCACGGTGCCGGCCTCGGTGAAGCGCAGGGTGCCGGTCGCCTCGCCCGACGGTGCCGCCACGACCGGGGGCGTGAACTCCTCGACGCGGAGCTCGACACCGGCGTCGGAGTACAGCTGTTTCGCGGCGTCGAGCAGCGCGGCGGGGCCGCACGCGAGACCGACGTCACCGAAGTCCTCCAGTTGGCCGAAGTGCTCGGCACCGAGGTGCCGGCCGCCGGCGCGGGTGTACACGTACGTCACCGAGATGTTCGCGAACCGGGCGAGCCGGTCCAGTTCGGCGCGGTAGGGGTTGTCCGCCGAGTCGCGGCAGAAGTGCAGCAGGTCGACGGCACCGTCGTGCTTCTCGTCCACGAGCGTACGCAGCATCGAGAGCACGGGCGTAATGCCGCTTCCGCCGCTGATGAGACGGATCCGGCCCGGCCGGTCGCCGGGCTCGCCGGGCAGGGTGAACGCGCCGGCTGCGGGAGTGAGCCCCAGGACGTCGCCCACAGCGAGGTGCTCGCGCAGGTGCTTGCTCACGTGGCCGTCCGCGTCGGCGGTCACGGTGAACTCGAGCTCGCCGCCCTCGTGCTGCGAGCCGGCCGGCGAGAAGCAGCGGGTCTGCCGGACGCCGTCGATCACGGTGCTGACCTGGATGAACTGGCCTGCCTGGAAGCCCTCGAACTGGCGGGTGGGCGCCACGGTGAAGGTCACGGTGCGGTCGGTGCGCCGGCTCACTGCGGTGACCCGGCCGCGGATCTCGGTCCAGGTGACCATCGGATCGACGAGCTCGAGGTAGCGGTCCACGGCGTGCGGGGTCAGCACCGCCTCGATGACGGATCCGGCGAATCGAGTGAAGCGACTCATGGCTGTGTTTCTCCGTTCAGTGCACGCTTGTACACTCACAGTATGCACGCAAACGTCCGCGCCCCGTCAAGGAGTTGTTCCGTGACCTCGGCCACAGCGTCGGCGACGGCGCCCCGAGCTGCGGGGGATAGACTGGATCCCATGCCCAGACCCACCCCGCGCGCCGTCGAACGGCACACCCCGGGGCCGTCGCGGGCGGAGGCCAAGGAACGCACCCGGCAGGCCCTGCTGGACGAGGCGCTCTCACTGGCCGGTGAACGCTCGTTCGCCAGCCTCTCGCTGCGCGAGGTGGCCAAGGCCGCCGGCGTGGTGCCCACCGCCTTCTACCGCCACTTCGCGTCGATGGACGACCTGGGCGTCACGCTGGTCGAGGACGCGATGCGCGTGTTGCGGCGCATGCTGCGCGAGGGCCGCCGCGAGGGCCTGGCGCCCAGCGGTTCCGACGCGGTGCGGATCGTCGCCAAGCAGGCCCGCAGCAACGACGCGGAGTTCCAGTTCCTGGTGCGCGAACGCTACGGCGGCTCCCCCGAGCTACAGCGCGCGATCGACGTGGAGCTGCGCCTGTTCGCCAAGGAGCTCACCCACGACCTGTCACGGATCGCTCCGCTCTCCGACTGGAGCGTCGAGGAACTCGACATGGTGGCCGACCTCTACGTCACGATCATGCTGGGCTTCGTCGCCGAGCTGGTGCGCATCGATTCACGCAACACCCGCGACGAGGACGAGCTCATCGACCGCACCACCCGCCAGCTCGCGGTGGTCGCGCTGGGGCTGGCCTCGTACCGGCCTCGCGACCGGTAGCGCAGCAGCTTCGGCACCCCCGACGACGAGCCCTTCGGCTTCCGGCTGACCCATCCCGACGGGGTCCGGGCCGCGCTGGGCGCAAAGCTCCACGCCGACGTCCTCGACGTGTTCGCGAGCTCCGGGGTTCCGCTCGCGACCGATGAACAAGCCGGTGCTACCGACTGATTCCGCCGATCAGCCCGTCGATCGCCGACGGTGCGCGACGATCGACGGATGACCTCTCCTCAGACTCGCAGCGAGCACGACCTGCTCGGCGACATCGACGTCCCCGCCGGCGCCTACTACGGCGCACACACCGCGCGGGCACTGCTGAACTTCCCGATCTCCGGCGTCCCGATCGCCGCGCACACCCACCTGGTGAACGCGCTCGCCTCGGTGAAACAGGCTGCGGCGGAAGCCAACCGCAGCCTGGGCCTGCTGTCGGAGGAGCGCTGCGCGGCGATCGTCGCGGCGTGCGAGCGGATCCGCGGCGGCGGCCTGCACGAGTGGTTCGTGGTCGACACCATCGCCGGCGGCGCGGGCACCTCGACCAACATGAACGCCAACGAGGTGATCGCCAACGCCGCCCTCGAGCACCTCGGCCGCCCCAAGGGCGACTACGCCGTGCTGCACCCGCTCGACCACGTGAACCTGGGGCAGAGCACCAACGACGTGTATCCCACCGCCATCAAGATCGCGCTGATCACCCAGCTCGCCGAGCTGACCGAGGCACTCACCGAGCTCCGCGGCACGTTCGCCGCGAAGTCGGAGGAGTTCGCCGGCATCCTCAAGATGGGCCGCACCCAGCTACAGGACGCCGTACCAATGACCCTCGGCCAGGAGTTCGGCGCGTTCGCCACCACGCTGGGCGAGGACATCGTCCGTCTGCAGGAGGCCACGCGCCTGCTGCACGAGCTGAACATCGGCGGCACCGCCATCGGAACCGCCCTCAACGCCCACCCCGGCTACCGCCCGAAGACGATCGAGCGGCTGCGCGAGATCACCGGCATCTACGAGCTGATCGGCGCGGTCGACCTCATCGAGGCCACCGCGGACGTGGGCGTGTTCGTGCAGCTCTCTGGGGTGCTCAAGCGGATCGCGGTGAAGCTGTCGAAGACCTGCAACGACCTGCGGCTGCTGTCGTCGGGCCCGCGCGCCGGCCTGGGCGAGATCCACCTGCCCGCCGTACAGGCCGGATCGTCGATCATGCCCGGCAAGGTGAACCCGGTGATCCCCGAGGTGGTCAACCAGATCGCCTACGAGGTGATCGGCCACGACGTGACCATCACCATGGCCGCCGAGGGAGGGCAGTTGCAGCTCAACGCCTTCGAGCCGATCATCGGGCGCTCGCTGGTCGAGTCCATCAGCCACCTCACCCGCGGCGCGCGGGTGCTCGGCGAGCGGTGCGTCGCCGGCATCACCGCGAACTCCGATCGCCTGGAGAGCATGGTGGCCGAGTCGATCGGCGTCGTCACCGCGCTCAGCCCGACGATCGGCTACGCCTCCGCGACCTCCGTGGCCGCGGAGGCGCTCGAGTCGGGGCGCGGGGTCGTCGAGATCGTCCGCGAGCGGAAACTGCTCGACGATGCGGTGCTCGACTCCCTGCTCAGCCCCGAGTACCTCACCGGCCACCCGCCGACCGCTCTCGCCCCGCAGCCCGACGGTGCCGACTCCGGGCCGGTGCCGGCCCACCCACGTCGGCCCGAGGGTGCCGGCTAATCCAACCCGTTCTCCAGGGCGTAGCGGGCCAGCTCCACGCGGTTGCCGAGCTGCAGTTTCCGCAGCGTGGCCTGCACATGGTTCTCGACGGTGCGGTGGCTCAGGTGCAGGCGGGTGGCGATCTGCTTGGCGGACAGGCCCTTCGCCACGAGCCGCAGCACCTCGGTCTCACGAGCGGTGAGCGCGGGACCTGCGGGCTCGGGCGCTGCGGCCATGCGCCGGAACTCCCCCAGCACCAGCCCGGCGAGGCCCGGGGTGAACACGGGCTGCCCGGCGGCGGTGGCGTGCACCGCGGCAACGAGCTCCGCGGAGGCGCTCTTGACCAGGTAGCCGCAGGCGCCGGCCTTGACGGCCTCCACCACATCGTCCCGCTCGTCGGAGGCGGAGAGGATCAGCACCTGCGCCTTCGGGGCGGCCTCCAGCACCAGCGCGGTGCCGGCGGCGCCGTTCCCGTCGGGCAGCGACATGTCCATGAGCACCACCCCCGGCTGCACCGCCTTCGCGATCCGTCCCGCCGCGGCCACCGAATCGGCGGTGCCGGCGACCGCGAATCCGCGGGCCTCGAGGTCGCGCGCCACGGCCTCGCGCCACATCGGGTGGTCGTCGACCACCAGCACGGAGATTCCCGCCGGATCTACGTTCGCAGTGTCCATGACACTCGCCTCCTCGCGATCGGGGCGGTCACAGCTCGTGCGCCGCCCGCGGCACCGACAACTCCCATTCCACGCCTCCTCCCACGTCCGTCGTCAGCTCTGCGCTGCCGCCCAGCGCCCGCATCCGCCCGACGATGGACTCCGACACCCCCAGTCTGCCCTCCGCGCGGGCGGCGTCGAGGCGTCCCGGCGCGATTCCGGTGCCGTCGTCGCGCACGGTCACCAGCACCGCGTCGCCGACGTCCTCGAGGAGCAGGTACGACCGCGCTCCCTCCCCCGCGTGCAGCGCCGTGTTGTCCAGCGCGTTGCGCACCGCACCGACCACCTCGGTCGCGGCGGCCGCGGGAAGTAGCACCGGCCCGCCCGGTTCCGCGAGGGTGACGGTGCCGGACGTCAGCGGCCGCAGGAGGTCCCGCAGGTCGACGGTGCCTTCCCCCGCGTCCGGCGCCTCGGGGACGCCGCCGTCCGGGGTCTCGGCGATGAGGTGCCGCAGCGCCCGCTCCTGCTGCGCCGCCAGCTGCCCCAACTCGTGCAGCTCGGGCCCGGTCGCGCCGCCGGGCACCGTGCCGGACCGAGAGAGTTCGGCGCACCGTCGGGCCAGGAAGGCGAGGGCCGGAGCACGCCGTCGTGGACCTCCCGGGCGAGCCGCTCGCGGGCCCGCGCGTCGGCGGCCACCCGTTCCGCCTCCCGGACCCGGTCCTGCGACGTGATCGCGACGCGTGCGGCGACCCCAATGCCGAGCCCGACCGCCATGAACACCGGGTAGTTGGCGTCGCGGACGATGGTCTCGGGGAACGTGCCGCGGTAGATCGCGTTGACCGCGGCGATCACGACGCCGCCGATCACGCCGCCGACCGGGCCGGACAGGATCGCGGCCGAGACCACCGGGTTGGTCAGCCACAGCGTGGTCGGGAGCGCCTGGTTGTGGGCGGTGAACTCGCCGGTCGCGACCCAGACGGTGCCGAGCGCCAGCGTCGCGGCCGCGGCGAACTCGGCGATCACGAACCACAGGTGCCGGCCGAAGCCCTTGAGGTAGCCGGTCGCGGCGATCGCGCTGACCAGCACGACCGCGCCGATCAGCACCCAACTCCACCCGATCCGCGCGTAGCGGTCCGCCTCGTCGATCTGCCGGCCCACCGCGTAGACCACCGACAACGTCCGGAACCACTGGGCGCCGCGCCACAGCGGCGCGCGGGGATCGTCGTCACCGGGCGACGCCGCACCGCCGCGTCGCAGCCGGGATGCGAGGGCTTGCATGTGCCCACGTTAACCCGTGAGTAGGCTGGCGCCGATGCAGGCAGACGACGAATCACCGAGCAAGGACCCCGCGGTCACGCGGCGGCGCTTGAAGTGGGTCCGTCGGGTCCTGCTCGTGGTGATCGCGGTGGTCCTCGCGGTCGAGGTGTACCTGTTCGGGCCGACGGTGTCGAAGTCGCTGCGCGACCTCGAGCACATCCGCTGGGAATGGGTGCTCGCCTGTGTGGTGGCAGTGTTCTTCTCGATGGACTCGTTCGCGCAGGTGACGCGGGTGCTGCTGCGGTCCGCGGGCGTCAAGGTCACGCAGCGGCAGGCGCTGGGGCTGCAGCTGGCGTCGAACTCGGTATCCCAGACGATGCCCGGCGGCCAGGTGCTCGCGCCCACGCTCGTGTACCGGCGCACCCGCATGTGGGGCGCGACGCGGATCGTGGCGGCGTGGCAGATCGTGATGAGCGGGCTGCTCATGTCCGCCGGCCTGGCGGTGCTGGGGCTCGCGGGCGGCCTGCTCGCGGGCGCCAAGACCAGCCCGTACTCGGTGCTGTTCTCCGTCGCGATGCTGGTCGTCTTCATGGTGCTGGTGCAGTACGTGGCCTCGCACCCCGACGGCCTGTACGTCGTCGGCGCGCGGCTGATCCGCTGGGTCAACGACCTGCGCAACAAGCCCGAGGACACCGGCCTGGACCGCTGGAAGGAGACCCTCGACCAGCTGCAGTCCGTGAAGCTCAATCGGCGCTACGGGGTGCAGGCGTTCGGCTGGTCGCTGTTCAACTGGGTCGCCGACGTGGCCTGCCTCGCATTCGCCTGCTACGCAGTCGGGGCCGCCCCCGGGCTCGCCGCGCTGGCCGGCGCCTACGCCGCGTCGAAGGTCGTCAACACCATCAGCCCGATCCCCGGCGGTCTGGGGCTCGTGGAAGGCGCCCTGGTCCCCGCGCTGGTGCTCTCGGGGATGCCGCTGAGCCAGGCCTTCACCGCGACCATCCTGTACCGCTTGGTCAGCTACGTCCTCGTCGTGATCATCGGCTGGATCGTGTTCTTCGTCAGCTACCGCAGCACCATGGACGTCGACCCCGACGCCACCGACAAGCCCGCACCCCCGGACTCGCCCTCGGACGCCGACGCATCGGACGCCCGCGCATCGGACGCCGACGCACCCTCGGAAGCGAACGACGCGGCGGAGCGCGACGGCGGACCGTCGAAGCCCGGGACCTGAGCGCCCCACCTGCGGTTTTAGCGCGACACAACCGGTAGTCAAGCCCGACGGGGCATCGTCATGGGTGTGAGCGGACGACCCGCACGCTCACATCGCCCCGGAAGTGGAGGGGGGCGAGGGGGTTACGGCCCGGTCGGGGCGCGTCTGGGAGGACCGCGCCCCGGCCGCGTGCCGGTCACGGCGTGGAGGTCGACTACCGTGCACATCATGCGCATTCCGGTCATCGCCGTCGTCGACGTCGTGTTCGTGCTGCTGTTCGTCACGGTCGGTCGGTTCACCCATGACGAGCCCGTGTTCGCGCCGGCCGGCTTCGCAGAGACCGCGTGGCCGTTCCTGCTGGCGCTGACCGTGGGCTGGGCGTTCACCTACGTGTTGGCCGCGCTCCGCGGGCACGAGCCCGGCCGCGCGCAGACCTTCGCCCCGGGGCGCGTCTTCCCCGCCGGCGTCATCATCTGGATCTCGACGGTGGCCGTCGGCATGACCGCCCGCGGCCTCCTGACCCCGCGGGGCGTCGAGGTCCCGTTCGTCATCGTCGCCACGGTCGCGTTGGGTCTGTTCCTGCTGGGCTGGCGGGCCGCGGCGCGGATCGCCGTGGCCCGCCGCGCCTGAATTTTCGCCCCCTCCGGCCGCGACTCGCCGCGGCTCGGACCTATTTCAGGTACGCCCCGGCGACCTGCAGTGATCCGCTGCCGGACCGTTCCCCGGTCACCATGATGGCGAACGCCTGGTCGCCCTGGTAGCCGATGAACCAGCCCGGCCCCTCAGGGCCGTTGGTGCCGACGAGGCCCTTGACCTTCGTCGAGACCAGGTCGCTGCCGTCGCCGGATGGGGACACAGTCGAATCCATCTTCGCCCGCACGGCGTTGCGGATCTTCTCGTCGACGTCGCCCAGCGGCGCGCTGGGCGACGCGGTCTGCCCCTGCACCACGTACGGCGCGGTGGTCTTGCCCTTGGCGATCGCGGCCGCGAACACGGCCATCCCGAACGGGCTGGCCTTGACGGTGTCGGCCCCGAGCTCGGCGGCCTCGCGCCCGCCGGTGCCGGGGAGTTCGGCGGTCACCGTCTTCACCCCGGTCATGGCGAAGTCGGTGCCCATGCCGAGCGGCGCGAGCAGCTTCTTCTGCTTGTCGGCGTCCTTACCGGCGGCGGCGTTCACCTCGCTGTACACGGGAGCGAGAACGGGCCCGGTGGTCGAGAGGCCGGTGAGCGCCCAGTCGGTCGCGATGCGGCTCGCCTGGGTGTTCTGCGCCGCCGCGAGCACCGCGCCGCTCGAGACGGACAGCACGACCATCGCGGCCGGCTGGCCCAGCTGGACCACGGCGTTCTCGGCCTGCAGCTGAACCTTCGGGTCCATCGAGGTCCGCAGATCGGGACCGGGCGGCCCCTGGTAACCGACGATCTTCGTGGGCTTGTCGCCGGAGACCAGCTGCACCTCCCAGCCGGCGGTCGCATCCCGGTTCGCCTGCCACGCGCCCTTGATGCCGTCGAACAGCGGCGAGAACAACTGACGGTTCGAGATCAACAGGTCGCCCGTCGGGCTGTCCTGGAGCCCCGGGACGGCCTCGAGGTCGTCCTCGAGCACCCCGAAGTCGTCGTCGCGCAGGTCGACCACGGGCACGGGCTTGCCCGGATCTGCCTTCGCCTTCGCCTCCAGCGACTCGGCCGTCACCAGCGGCGCGACGGGCGAGACGATCTGCGCGACGCGGGCCAGGCTGTCCCCCAGATTCTTGGTCTTGGCGGGATCGACGGTGAGCCGGTGCACGGTGCCCGCGAACATCAGGTCCGACTTGTCGGCGGCGAACACCTTGGGCGGCCGGGCGTCGGTGCGGATCTGGCGGATCGATGTCTCGGGGGTGAGCCCCGGGGCGAGCACCGCCGGATCCCACGAGATGCGCCACCCGATCGACAGCTGCGAGGCGCTGCCCTTGGTGGTGTAATCCCAGTCGCGGCCGTCGCCGAAGTTCCACTTGGTCTTCACGTCGAACGTGGCGTTGCCGCCCGAGTACTTCTGCACGTTCGAGGCGCTGACCTCGACCTTCTTCGCGTTCATATCGCGCAGCGTGCGCCCGATGACGCCACCCGCCGCGTCCGGCGACGAGGTGTACGCTGCGGCCGCCACTGCCTTGCCGTCCTCGATCGCCTCCGCGTACCCCGCGAGCATCTTCTGCACGTCCGCGGTCGCATCGTCACCGCACGCCGCCAGCGACGAGCCGACGGCGAGGAGCAGTGCCGAGGCCAGCGCGGTGACGCCGAGCCGTGCCCGTCCGCTCCGTCTCACATCGCCTCCCACGTGGTCGATGGTAGCCACCGTCTCTGACGGCGGGAGCTTACCCAAACGAACGTGGCATCCTGGTGACATGGATCGACACGGCGACCGAGTTGTCCGTTCGGGGGAACGGGCGGCGTCGGCGATGCCGGGGGTGGCCTCGCGCCACTGCTTCTCGTTCGGCGACCACTACGACCCGGACAACACCCACCACGGCGTCCTCCTGGCCTGCAACGCCGAGCGGGTCGCAGCCCGGCGCGGTTTCGACACGCACCCGCACCGCGCCGTCGAGATCGTCACCTGGGTGCTGTCCGGCGCCCTGGTCCACCAGGACAGCGAGGGGCACTCCGGCATCGTCCACCCCGGCCTCGCGCAGCGGATGAGCGCCGGCACCGGCGTGTCGCACTCCGAGCGCAACGACCGGCCCGATCCCGCCGGCGCCGACGTCCGGTTCGTGCAGATGTGGATCCTGCCGGACGAGGCCGGGCAGGCACCGTCGTACGAACAGCGGGACGTGGGCACGGAGCTGGCCGGCGGCGGGCTCGTCCCGATCGCGTCGGGGTCGCCGGCGCGCGACGCCGCGATCCGCATCGGCAACCGCGACGCGACCCTCTGGGCCGCGCGCCTCGCGCCGGGCGGCACCGTCGACCTGCCCGACGCGCCCTTCGGGCACCTCTACCTCGCGCGGGGCGCCGCCGCGGTGGACGGCGCGGGTCCGCTGTCCGACGGTGACTCGCTCCGCACGGCCGGGGACGGCCGACGCGCGACCGCCGGGCCCGACGGCGCCGAACTCCTGTTCTGGGAGATGCACAGCCGGCTCGGCGGCTGACCCGCTACGGCAGCGGACGGTCCGACGGCACGACGAGATAGCTGGGCCGGTTCGGGTCGATGACCACGTGCTGCGGCGCGAACCGCGTCTCCGAGGTGACGGGCCCGACGGTCATCGCCTTGATCAGGTTGAGCGCGAACACGTCGACCCGCAGCCGGTGGCCTGGCTTGAGCACGGCGGAGGTGGCGTGCGTGGCGATGTCGAGCTCGACGACCTGCCCGGGCTTGACCAGTTCCCGCTGGGCGACGTCGAGCTGGTAGTACGGCGCCGAGTAGTCGCCCGCCGCGGTGCGGATGCTGCGCGACTCGTCGATCTGCCGCAGCGAGGTGGTGAGTTGGCCGGAGCTGATGACCTCCGAGCGCCCGTCGGGCGAGACGTCGGTGACCATGACGCTCCAATACGCGTCCCGCGCGTCCTGGGTGGTGGTCAGGTGCAGGTTGATCGGCCCGGAGACGACCGTCGACTTCTTCACCGGCTTCGAGGAGAACGTCAGCCCGTTCATCTCGGCCACGCGGTTGTCCGCGGCGCAGCCCTGGAACACGAGGAGGCCGAACATGGCCTGGCCGGTGTCGTTCGAGCACAGGGTCGACAGACCGGGCCCGACGGTGCGCCGCGCCGCGATCTTCGGCCTGGCCGTCTGCAGGCTGTTGTCCGACAGGGAGCCGGGCGCGGACCCGGACGAGACGCTCGACAGGTACATCCGCTGATACCTCTGGCCGGGCTCGGGGAACGTGTCGCCCTGCCACCAACCGCCGCCCTTACGGTGCACGGTGACCGGCGCGTAGTTGTCGATCCCGTTGTCGATGTCCTTGAGCCACTTGTCGAACCACGCCTTCTGCAGCACGTCCGCGCGGGTCGGCTGGTTCACGCCGCCCATGTCGTGCGAGACGGTCACGTGGTAGGCGTCGCCCATGATCAGCTTCTTCTTGCTGGGCGGGAGGCTGCTGAGCTCGGTGGGCAGGCGCCACTCGGTGTTGGTGAACAGGTCGTGCCAGGCGCCGAGCGCGAAGGTCGGGGTGGTGATCCTGTCCAGCGGGGTGCGGTACGCCTTGCGCAGCGGCGAGTCCTTCTGGACGAGTTCCTTGGTCTTCGGGTCCAGGGATTCGACGGTGGGCGAGAAGACGCCCGAGAGCAACTGCGGCACGAACACCGCCGGGTTCTCGATGCGGTCCTTGAGCCAGCGCCAGTCGAAGGTGCCGTTGAGCATGGAGCGCACGTCGGGGACGAACTTGAGGATGTTGACCAACGCGAGCCACGGCCCGAGGAATCCCACGCCGAGGCCGCCGCCCGGGGCGATGATGTCGGCCGCGAGGTCGGCGCCGGGAACCACGGGGAACAGCGCCTGCAGGCCCTTCGGGTTCTTCGACGCCACCTGCAACTGGTTGATGCCGGAGTAGGAGACGCCGGTCATGCCCATCCGGCCGTTGGTCCAGGGCTGGTTCCGCACCCAATCGAGGACCTCGACGGTGTCCTGCTGCTCGCGGTCCGCGAACACCTGCCACACGCCCTGCGAGTTGCCGGTGCCGCGCACGTCGACGACGACCTGCGTGTAGCCGTTCTGCACCAGCTTGCGGTCGACTCCGGTGAACGAGTTGGCCATGCCGCCGTTGAGGACGTCGCGCAGGTCGTTGACGCCGGCGATGGGGGTGCCGGCGAAGTTGAACAGATTGAGGACCCCGATCAGCGCATCGGACAGCCCCGGGGTGTTCACGGCGACCTGGGCCGGGCGCTGACGAACTTTCGTGTAGGGGGTGAGGTTGACGACGGTCGGCGTCTTCGCGGTGATGGCACGGCCCGCCGCGTCGGCGGGGCGGAACACGTTCGCCTTGAGCACGGTCCCGTCGGACATCCGGATCGGCACATCCCAGTCCACGGTCATGTTGGGGTACTTCGTCGGGCCGTCGTGCGAGGCGATCCACTCGGGGTTGATCATCCCGGCGACCCCGTGCCGGGCTTCCACGGCTCGGCGTCCGCCTGCGCGGAGAAGGACGGAACGGTGATGCCGGCCGCGACCAGCGCCATGGCGGTGAGTAGGGCGGCCAGGGCCGTGCGCAGGCGTTGCCGGGTTGCTCTCATGGCCAGAATCTCCTCTAACTTCTCAGCTTCGCATCAGGCTAACCCGAATTGCGGTTTCGACCACAACGCACGCTAATGGTGTGGGCCGCCACACGGAATACTGACGAGTCACTTCTCCCATTATGTGGGATCCGTGGACACGGCTGGCAGGATGGAACGGTGACTTCCTCCCCGCCCTGGACCTCAGCCACGTCGATCCCGCCGTCCGCGTGCAGGATGACCTGTTCGGCCACGTCAACGGCAAGTGGCTGGACGAGCACGAGATCCCCGCGGACCGCTCGACCGACGGCGCGTTCCACGCGCTGCGCGACGCCGCGGAGCAGACGGTGCGCGAGATCGTCGAGGAGTGCGCCGCCGGCGGCGCGAAGGGCGACGGTGCGCGGATCGGAAACCTCTACTCGAGCTTCATGGACACCGGCGCGATCGCCGCCGCCGGGCTCGGACCGGTGGCGGACGAGATCACCGAGGTCCGGTGGGCGCAGTCACCGTCGGACCTGGTGACGGTACTCGGGCGCCTGCAGCGCACCGGCGTCGGCGGCCTGCTGGGCTACTACGTCGACACCGATGCGAAGCGGTCCGACCGGTACGTGGTCAACCTGGTCCAGTACGGCCTGTCGCTGCCCGACGAGGCGTACTACCGCGAGGAGCAGTACGCGCCGATCCGGGAGCAGTTCGTCGCGCACGTCGCCGCCACCTTCCGGATCGCGGCCGAGCTGCTGGACGGGATCGTGGCGCCGGGCTCCGAGGAGGAGGCCGCCGCGCAGGTCCTCGAACTCGAGACGGCCATCGCCGCCGGACACTGGAACGTGGTCGACCGGCGCGACGCCGACAAGGCGTACAACCTGCGCACCTTCGCCGAGCTCGACGCCGAGGCGCCGGGCCTGGCGTTGCCCGCCTGGATCGCCGAACTGACGGGCACCCCCGACTCCGCCACCTTCGCCGAAGTGAACGTCCGCCAGCCCTCGTTCGTCACGCACGCCGCCGCGCTGCTGACCGACCGGCCGCTCGGACAGTGGCGAACCTGGCTGGCCTGGCACGTGCTGCACTCGCGCAGCCCGTTCCTCACGGACGCGCTCGTCGACGAACACTTCGCCTTCTACGGCACCGCCCTCACCGGGACCCCGGAGATCCGCGACCGGTGGAAGCGCGGCGTGACTCTGGTCGAGCAGTACCTGGGGTTCGCGGTGGGTGAGCTCTACACCGCGCAGAACTTCCCGGCCGAGTCCAAGGAGCGCATGCAGGCGCTCGTCGCAGACCTCGTGGAGGCGTACCGCCGGCGCATCACGGACCTCGAGTGGATGACTCCGGCCACCCGAGAGAAGGCCCTGGAGAAGCTCGGCAAGTTCACCCCGAAGATCGGCTACCCGGATTCGACGCGGGACTACTCGGCGTTGACGATCGAACGGAACGACCTGATCGGCAACATCCGGCGCGGCGAGGCGTTCGAGCACGACCGCGAGTTCGCGAAGATCGGCGCCCCGGTGGACCGCGACGAGTGGTTCATGACGCCGCAGACGGTGAACGCGTACTACAACCCCGGCATGAACGAGATCGTCTTCCCCGCGGCGATCCTGCAGCCGCCGTTCTTCTCCCCCACCGCCGACGACGCGGTGAACTACGGCGGCATCGGCGCCGTGATCGGGCACGAGATCGGCCACGGCTTCGACGACCAGGGCGCCAAGTACGACGGCGACGGCAACCTCGAGGACTGGTGGACCGACGACGACCGCGAGGAGTTCGGCAAGCGCACCCGCGCGCTCATCGAGCAGTACGACGTGCTGGTGCCGCGCGAACTGGCCGGCACCGAGCATCACGTGAACGGCGGATTCACGGTGGGCGAGAACATCGGCGATCTCGGAGGCCTCGGCATTGCACTCGCCGCCTACGCGATCGCTCGCGAGCGCGCCGGCGGCACCGTCGACGACGCGACGACGCGGATCGACGACCTCACCGGCCTGCAGCGCGTGTTCTACAGTTGGGGCGAGATCTGGCGCGGCAAAACCCGCCCTGAAGAGGCGATCCGGCGGCTCGCGATCGACCCGCACTCGCCCGCCGAGTTCCGTTGCAACACCATCGTGTCCAACGTCGACGAGTTCTACGCCGCGTTCGATGTGAGTGTCGGGGATCGCCTGTTTCTGGACCCCGAGCGCCGCGTCTCGATATGGTGATCAACGATCCGGAAACCAACCCCTCCATTGCAAGCCGTCCAGAAACCGGCGGAACCGACCCACGTTTGTGAACCCGCGCCGATGCCGCGCGGAGAACGGGTGGCCGTGCCGTCACGTAGACAGTCCTCTGAACAGCTTCCCTCCGTCCTGGGGTCCTCCCCGAGGAGGCTCCGACGGAGGTTCCGCTTGAGGAACTCACACTGAGCGAGCGGATGGGTGAGATCGCCCGACTGCTGCGCGAGCAGTCCTCCGATTCCGAGTCGCTTCTCAACGCCGTGACTCAGTTCGCGGTCGAACAGGTGCCAGGAGCCGCCTTCGCCAGCGTGACGCTGGTCGATCCGAAGGGCGGGATCTCCCACCCGGTGGTGATCGGCGACGAGGCCCAGCGCGTCGCCGACCTGCAGCGCGATCTCGAGGAGGGGCCCAGCGTCGGCGCCACCTTCTCCTCGACCACGATCCTGGTCGAGGACACGTCCGCGGACGGCCAGTGGCCACGGTTCAGCGCCGCAGCGCACTCTGCCGGTGTCGGCTCGATCCTCTCGTTCTGCCTGTACGTACAGAACGACGCCTACGGCACCCTCGACCTCATGGCCCGCGAGCCGCACGCCTTCGACAACGAATCCGTGTCCATCGGTTCGCTGTTCGCGGTGCACGCCGCGGTGGCCTTCTCCGCGGTCCGCGAGAAGGAGCAGATCCGCGCCGCGCTCACCACGCGCGACGTGATCGGTCAGGCCAAGGGCATGATCATGGAGCGCTACAAGCTGGACTCCGACGCCGCCTTCCGCCTGTTGGCCCGCCTCTCGCAGGACAGCAACGTCCGGCTGGCCGAGGTCGCGGAGCAGGTCATCGAGGCCGGCCCGGAGTAGCGGGCCCGACGGTGCGCCGCGACGGAACACCCCCCACCCAGAACGCGGCTCCACACCCCGCACGCGGGATGGGCAGGCGCGCGGCGGGTGGGAGACCACTCGGACCGCGCGAAATGAGGGGGAGAACGTCGGCAACCGGGGCGCGACCCCGGGAGTTCCAGCCCGCCGAAGGGTGGATGCTCAGGGCCTACAGCGGGGGCAGGAAACCTGCGACGATGCAGGGATGCGCGGGGCGCATACCCTCGCGGAGAACGCCCCACCACCCCGCTTCCGCCGCGGGCCCGCACCGTCGAACCGGGGAACGAGAGGCCCGGCACCACAGAAGTGGTGCCGGGCCCCGATCGGTTCAGCGCGAGCTCAGTGAGTCCTACTCGTAGGTCTCGCCGGCCTCGGCCTTGGCGACCAGCGAGGCGGGCGGGGTGAACTGCTCGCCGTACTTCGCGGCCAGGGCGTTCGCCTGCGCGACGAAGGCCTTCGGGCCGGCGAGGCCCTCGGCGGGCGTACCCGGGCGGCCCTCATAGGTGTTGATGTACTGCAGCACGCCACCGGTCCAGGCCGGGAAGCCGATGCCGAAGATCGAACCGATGTTCGCGTCGGCGACGGAGGTGAGCACGCCCTCGTCGAAGCAGCGCACCGTCTCGATGGACTCGATGAACAGCATGCGCTCCTCGAGCTCGGCGAAGTCCGGGGTCACGCTGCCCGACTTGAAGTGCTCCTGGAAGCCCTGCCACAGGCCCGTGCGCTTGCCGTCGGCGTAGTCGTAGAAGCCCGCGCCGTCCTTCTTGGACGTGCGGCCGTTCTCGACCATCCAGTCGACCACGGCGAAGGCTCCGTGCTGCGGCACGTCCTTGCCCTCCTCCTTGAGCGCGGTCTCGGTGGCGAGGCGGATCTTCTGCATCAGGGTGAGCGTCAGCTCGTCCGTCAGCTGCAGCGGCGCCGCCGGGTAGCCGGCCTGCTGGCCCGCCTGCTCCAGGTACACCGGGTCGACGCCCTCACCGATGGCCGCGAGCGCCTCGTTGATGAACGTGCCGATCACGCGCGAGGTGAAGAAGCCGCGGCTGTCGTGGACCACGATCGGGGTCTTCTTGATCTGCAGGGTGTAGTCGATCACCTTCGCCAGCACGGCGTCGGAAGTCTTCTCGCCCTTGATGATCTCCACCAGCGGCATCTTGTCGACGGGGCTGAAGAAGTGGATGCCGATGAAGTCCTCACTCCGCTTCACACCCTCCGCCAGGATGGTGATCGGCAGCGTGGAGGTGTTCGAGCCGAGGATGGCGTCGGGCTCGACGATGTCCTCGATCTCCTGGAAGACCTTGTTCTTCACCTCGACCGACTCGAATGCGGCCTCGATCACCAGATCGACACCGGCGAAATCGGCGGGGTCGACGGTGGGGGTGATCCGGGCGAGCAGCGCGTCGGACTTCTCCTGCGTGGTGCGGCCCTTGGCCAGCGCCTTCGCCTCGAGCTGCTCCGAGTAGGCCTTGCCGCGCTTGGCGGCCTCGATGTCGATGTCCTTGAGGACGACCTCGATGCCGGCCTTGGCCGAGACGTAGGCGATGGCCGCGCCCATCATGCCGGCGCCGATGACGCCGACCTTCTTGGCCTGGTACTTCTCGTACCCGTCGGGCCGCGAGCCGCCGCCGTTGATGTGCTGCAGGTCGAAGAAGAACGCCTTGATCATGTTCTTCGAGACGCTGCCGGTGGCCAGCTTGGTGAAGTAGCGCGACTCGATCTCGAGGGCGGTGTCGAAGTCCACGTAGGTGCCCTCGAACGCGGCGGCCATGATGGCCTCCGGCGCCGGCATCGGCGCGCCCTTGAGCTGCTTGCGCAGGTTGGCCGGGAACGCGGGGGCGTTCGGGGCCAGCGTCTTGTCGATCGGCGAGCCGCCGGGGATGCGGTGCCCCTTGACGTCCCAGGGCTGCACGCCGCCCTCGGGGTTGGCCTTGATCCACGCCTTGGCGGCGGGGAGCAGCTCGTCGACGGTGCCGACGACCTCGTTGACGAGGCCGGTCTGCTGCGCCTTGGTCGGGTTCATCTGGGTGCCCTGGAGCAGCACGCCCATGAGCGCGCCCTGCAGGCCCAGCATCCGGACGGTGCGAGTCACGCCGCCGCCGCCGGGGAGCAGGCCGAGCGACACCTCGGGGAGACCGATCTTGCTGCCCTTGGCGTCCGCCGCGATGCGGTGGTTGGCGGCCGGGCGATCTCGAGGCCGCCGCCGAGCGCGGCGCCGTTGATGGCGGCCACGACGGGCTTGGGCAGCTTCTCCAGGCGGCGCAGGTCGCGCTTGATCTCCTGGACGTTGTCGAAGACCTGCTGCGCCTCAGCCGGGGTGGCCTTGCGGATCTCGGTCAGGTTGCCGCCGGCGAAAAGGTCTTCTTCGCCGAGGTGATGACGACGCCGGTGATCGACTCGGCCTCGGCCTCGAGGCGGTCGACGGTGGCGCGCATGGACGTGCCGTACAGCTCGTTCATGGTGTTGGCGGAGCTGGTGGGATCGTCCATCGTCAGTACGACGATGCCGTCGGCGTCCTGCTCCCAGCGAATCATGTTGTCAGACATGTTTTCTTCGTCTCTCCTGTTGTTCCGGCGGGCGTCAGACGCGCTCGATGATGGTGGCCGAGCCCATGCCGCCGGCGATGCACAGCGTGATCAGGCCGTAGCGGCCGCCCGAGCGCTCCAGCTCGTCCAGCACGGTGCCCACCAGCATGGCGCCGGTGGCCCCCAGCGGGTGGCCCAGCGCGATCGCGCCGCCGTTGACGTTCACCTGCTCGCGGTCGAGCTTGAAGTCCTTCATCCACTTCAGGACGACCGAGGCGAAGGCCTCGTTGAGCTCCCACACGTCGATGTCGCTCGGGGTCAGCCCGGCCTTGGCCAGCACCTTCTCGGTGGCCGGGGTGGGCCCGGTGAGCATGATCGTCGGGTCGGCACCCGTCGACGCGGTGGCCACGATGCGGCCGCGCGGGGTCAGGCCCGCCTTCTTGCCGCCGGCCTCGTTGCCCACCAGGACCAGCGCGGCACCGTCGACGATGCCCGAGCTGTTGCCGCCCGTGTGGACGTGGTTGATCTTCTCGACGGTGTTGTACTTCTGCAGCGCCACGGCGTCGAAGCCGCCCATCTCACCGACGACGGTGAAGGCGGGCTTGAGCTTGCCGAGGTCGGCGGCGGTGGTGCCGGGGCGACGGTGCTCGTCGTTGTCGAGCACGACGAGGCCGTTCTGGTCCTTGACGGGCACGACTGACTTCGCGAAGCGGCCCTCGTCCCACGCCTTCGCGGCGAGGTCCTGCGACTGCGCGGAGTACTGGTCGACGTCGTCGCGGGAGAAGCCCTCGATGGTGGCGATCAGGTCGGCACCGATGCCCTGCGGCGCGATGTAGTTATCGTAGCTGTACTGCGGGTCGTAGAACAGCGCACCGAAGTCGGACCCCATGGGCACGCGGGACATCGACTCCACGCCACCGGCGAGCACCAGGTCGTCGCCCGGGCCGAGCCGACCTTCTGCGCGGCGATGTTGGTGGCCTCGAGGCCCGAGGCGCAGAAGCGGTTGATCTGCACGCCCGCCACGGTCTCCGGTAGGCCGGCGACGATCGACGCGGTGCGCGCGATGTCGGCGCCCTGCTCGCCCACGGGCGAGACGCAGCCGAGAACGATGTCGTCGATCGCGGCCGGGTCGAGGTTCTCGTTACGGTCCTTGATCTCGTCGATCAGGCCGACCACCAGGTCGGTGGGCTTGATCGCGGTCAGCGAGCCGTTCTTGAGCTTGCCACGGGGCGTACGGATCGCCTCGTAGATGAATGCGTCAGACACGTCGGTCTTCCGTCCTTTCGGCAGAGGTGTTCTTAGGCCCCCACGGATACCGCGGAGACTGTCACAGGTACAGGCTAACCGTCTGTAGCTTATTTGGAAAGAATCCCAGCTAGGACGATACCCTGGAACGAGTCTTATGGGCTATCGTGACGTTAATCATGGGAACTCTTCGCAGCTCGGGCACGCGCCTGCGCCCCGCCGAACGGCGACGCCAGCTCATCGGCGTCGCCACCGACCTGTTCCTCGAGCGCGGGTACGGCAACGTCTCGGTGTCCGATATCGCGCGCGCCGCGGGGATCAGCGGTCCCAGCGTCTACCGCCACTTCCCCGACAAGGAGGCCGTCCTCGCCGCGGCCATGCGATCGGCCGTCGACGAGATGGGCGCCACCACCTCCCGAGTGCTCGCCCGGCCGGGCGCGACCTTCGACGATCTCGCGTCCGCCGTCTTCGCGATGGCCGTGTCCGACCCCGGGCCGCTCGCCTTGTGGCGCTGGAACCGCCGGCATCTCAGGCCCGAGCAGGCCGGCGAGATGATCGCCGCGAGTGAGGCGGTGCTCGGGTCGTGGACCGAGGTGCTCCGCCGCGACCACCCCGAACTCACCGACGACGACGCGCGCGTGCTCACGTGGGCCGTGCTGGCCGTGGGCGGTTCGGTGCCGCCCAGCCGCGGGCGCATCGGGATCCGCAGGTACCGCACCGATCTCGAGGCGATCACCGCCCGGGTCCTGCGCGCGGCACCGTCGAAGGCCCCGGCGCTGCCCGCGCCCCGCCCCCGCGCACCCCGGTCGTCCGCAGCGACGAGATCCTCGACGCCGCCTCCGCGCTCTTCTTCTCTCGCGGTTACAGCACGGTCGGCATGGACGACATCGGTGCGGCCGTGGGGATCTCCGGCCCGAGTGTGTACGGCCACTTCCCGTCGAAGGGGTCCATCCTCGTGGGGATCGTCGGCCGGGCGCGCGCCGCGCTCGAGGTCGGCGTGGTCACTGCGGCGGCCCAGTCCGACGGTGCGCCCCTCGCCGAATTGCGCGCACTGGTGCGGTCGTACGCCGCGAATCTGGTGACGTCCACCGATCTCGCGGTGGCGTTCACCGTGGGCCGCGAGGTGGTCATCGAATCCGGCGGCGAGGCGCTGCTCGCCGCGCAGAAGGCCTACGTGGCGCGCTGGGTGGCCCTCCTCGCCGCGGGGTCCGACGGTGCCGCGGGTTCCGACGGTGCCGCGGGTTCCGACGGTGCCGCGGGTTCCGACGGCGCCTCGGGATCCGACCATGCCGTGGGTTCCGACGGTGCCGCCGGGGCCCGGGACGCGGCGGCCGCCCGCATCGCCGTGGGCGCCGCCATGACGATCGCCAACGACTTCGCCCGCACGCGCCGCCTGCGTCGCCGCCCCCGGTTCCACGACGAGCTGGTGTTCCTCGTCGAGGCCGCCCTGGGCATCTGACCGCGACCGCCGACGACGCGCCCGATGTCCGCCCGCTACCTCGCTCCGCTCGGGCGTCCGCTCCCTACAGGGAGCTGGTGTCCCCCGCTGAATCCGGTGTCCCCGCGACTGCAGCTGGTGGGAGACCGGCTCAGGTCGGGGACTCCGGCTCCCTATAGGGAGCCGAACGGGGACGGCGGGCGGACCGTCGGGCCTACCAACCGTTGACGTGCAGCACGGACTCGAGGGGAGCACGCTTGGCGGGCTTGAAGTCGGTGCCCTTGGTGTAGGCGACGGGCAGCAGCACACCCTGGCGGATGTTCGGCGGCAGGCCCAGCGCCGCGGCAACCTCCTGCTCGTACTGCAGGTGCAGCGTGGTCCACGCCGAGCCGAGGCCGCGCTCGCGGAGCGCCAGCGCCAGGCTCCACGCGGCGGGTAGCAGCGACCCCCACACGCCGGCCTGGTTGCCGGGCGGCAGTTCCCCACCGGCCACGTGGATCGCGCCGATCACCAACGCGGGCACCTGATCCATCACGTCGGCGAGGTACGTCGCCGACGACGCCACCTTCGCGGCCGTCTCCGCGTCCTTCGGCGGGTTCGCCGCGCGCGCCGCGGCGCCCGCCTCCGCGTACGCGTAGTAGGAGCGGCGGTAGTAGTCGGCGATGGTCTTCCTGAGCTCCGGATCGGTCACCACGATCCAGTGCCACCCCTGCGCGTTGCTGCCCGACGGTGCCTGCAGCGCCACCTCCAGCGCGTCGGTGATCACCTCGATCGGGACCGGGCGCTCCAGGTCGAGGCGCTTGCGGACGGACCGGGTGCTGGTGAGCACCTCGTCAGCGGACAGATCCAGGTGCGGGATTTCGAGAGTCATGCCCCACTCTAACGAGCGCGCCCCGGTGCGGAATTCCCGCGCTTGGCCCGTTCCAGCGTGGCCAGCGACTTCTTCGCCGCGGCCAGCTCGGCCTGCAACGCGGCCACCCGGTCGGCCGCGGCGTCGCGGGCTGCCGAGAGCACGTCGTCGACCGCGGCCCGCGCCTCCCTGTCGGCGAGCCCCGCGAGCGCCTTGTGTACTGCGGCCAGCGGTATCTCGCGGCCGCCCGACGGCTTCTGCGCATTCGGCGTCACCTTCAGCACCGCCACATTGTCCGATCCGACGTGCAGCGTCACCGCCACCGACCGGGCCGCTCGGGCACCCGTCCCACCACCGCTGCCCGACGGTGCCTTCGCCGCCCGCTTCGGTGCGGCGGCCGCGCCCTGCGCGGGGGCAGTACTCTTCGCGGGGGCGGCACCCTTTGCCGCGGGAGCCCGCTTGACCGGCTTCGGTTGCTTGGTGGCCCGCAGTTCCCGTGCCTCGTACGGCAACTGATCGTCCACGCCGGTCGGCTTCACCGTCACTACCCCGCCCGCGATCTCGACGACGCGCGCCGATGCGCCCGCTGCCAGTCCCAGGCCGGGCACCGCCTCGACGAGGTACACCAGCGGCTTCCGACCCTCGGCGAGCGCGTCCGCGTAGCGCCGCAGGTCGTCGCCGGTCAGCGTCTGCTCGGCCATCTACTTGATCCCCTTCGCGATCGCCGGGAGCACCTGGCTCTCGATGGCGTCGAGGGCGAGCGGGCCGCCGTACACCAGCGCGTCCACCCCGTTCGTCTTGTCCACGATGACGATCGGCACGCCGTACGTCAACGACGAGGGCAGACCGTCGTAGCCGCCGTTGCCCGCCGCCGCGTCGGTGCGCGCGACGATCGTGCGGTCCACCTCGCTTGAGCTGACCGCCTTGTAGAAGTCCGACGTCCCGAGTGTGAGCCACGCCGAACCCGATCCCGCGCCCGGCGTCTGCATCGAGAAGCCCAGCAGCCCGAGCAGCTGGAACGGGTTGGTGGCGCTGGTGGCGAGCATCGTCGCGCTGCCGTTGAAATGCACAACGTCCAGCTTCTTGCCGTTGAAATCCGGGTGCGCGGAGCGCAACTCGGTGATCTTCGCCTCGTAGGTCTTCTTCACCGCCGCGGCGCGGTCCTTCGCTCCCAGCGCCTCGGCGATGAAGGTCAGCTGCTCCTGCCACGTCCAGCCGTTGCTTCCCGCCGTCGGCACGGCGATCGCGCGCCCGCCGGCCAGCGACTTGAGGTCCTTGACCTTTTCCGCCGCAGCGGGATCGGTGTTGATGATCAGGTCCGGCTTCGCTTTCTCGATCGCCGACTTGTCCGGGTCGGTCGACGTTCCCGCGGTGGGCACGTCCTTGAGCGCGGGCACCCACGACGGCATCTCCGACTTCGGCCCGTTCGCGCCCGCCGCCACGTCGAAGCCCAACGCGGACACCAGTTCCGCATCGCCCGCGCCGAGCGCGACGATGCGCTCCGGCCGCGAGTCGAGCTTCGTCTCACCGTTCACGTCGGTCACGGTGCGAGCACTCCACGCGTCGAGTGCGGGACCGTCGGACCCGTCACCGCCGCGCAGGAGCACGAACCCGAGCACCACCGCGAGCACCACCACCAGCGCCGCCGCTCCGCCGATCAGGAGAGGCTTGCGCCCCTTCGGCTTCGGCGCACTCCCCGGGCCGCCCGGACCACCGTAGCCGGGCATTGACGGGTTGCTCGGGCCCAGGCCGGGCGGAACGCCCTGCAGCGCAGTCGGTCCGGACGGTCCGCCGGGCCCCCGAAACCGGGGACGGTGCCGGGTGCGGAGTTGAATCCGGTCGCGAGTGCCGGATTCGACGGTGTCCCTTGCCAGTTCACGCCCTGCGGCCCCTGCACGGGCGCAACCGCCGCCGCGCCGGACATGCGCCGGGACGCCGCCGACAGCGCGTCGGCGAACTCGCCCGCAGTGGCGAACCGGTCCGCGGGGTTCTTCGCCATCGCGCGGCCCAGCACGTAGTCGATCTCGGGCGAGAGATCAGGCCGCTTGAGCCGCACGCTCGGTGGGTTCTGACTGATGTGCGCCAGCATGAGCTGGCCCGAGATGGTGGTGTTGAACGGCGGCGCGCCGGTCAGCAGGACGACGGTGGCGCAGGCCAGCGAGTACACGTCGGCGCGAGGGTCGATCGGGTTGCCCAGCAGCGCCTCCGGCGCCGTGTAGGCCAGCGTCCCGACGACGGTTCCCGTCTGCGTGTGCTGCCCGACCTCGGTCTGCGCGGCACCGATGCCGAAGTCCGCGAGCTTGACCTGCTCGCCGCGACGCCCGCGGTCCACGAGGAAGTTGGCGGGCTTGACGTCGCGGTGCAGGATGCCGTGCTGGTGGGCGTAATCGAGGGCATCGGCGACCTGCTCGACCACCGCCACGGTGCGGTCCAGGCTGAACGGCCCCTCCCGCTCCACAGTGGACGCGAGGTTGCCGCCTTCCACCAGCTCCATCGCGATCCACAGGTGCCCGTCCGACTCGCCGCGGTCGTACACGTCCACGATGTGCGGGTGCTTGAGCCCGGCGATGATGTCGGCCTCGCGGTCGAACCGCGCGCGCACACCCGGATCAGCCGAGAACTGGCTCTGCAGGACCTTCAGCGCCACCGACCGCGGTAGCGTGCGGTGCCGCACGCGGTAGACGGTGCCCATGCCTCCGGTGCCGAGCACCGATTCGACCACGTACCCCGCGATCGATTCACCCGGTTCGGCAACCACGCAACACCTCCACACCCTGCGGTCAACAGCGTTACGAATCTACCGCGAAGTCAGTTGGAGCCCGCTTAACGGCAGGTTGGCGGCCCGTCGCCGGAATCACGCTGCCGAACGCAGGAGGAGGTACGAGGCGCCGAGCCCCTGCACCGCGCGCTGTCGCTGGCCGTCGGTCAGCTCGACGACGTACCTGCCGACGGCGGCGACGCAGTAGGTGGTCGTCGTCCCCGACGTGTAGGTGAAGCACTGCCCGGTGGGAACACCGCGTACCGACTCGATCGCGGCGCCCTGGCGGTTCTCGCGGACTTCGGCGATCCGCGCGTCCAGGAGCGAGGCCGCCCCCGCCCTGTCCCGGGCCCGGTAGACGGAGCTCGCACCGCGCGCCGCGACGTCGACACCGGCCTCCTCGAACGCCCTCGCCGTCGCGCTCACGTGGTACTGCATGGGTAGCACCGCCCGGGCGGGTACCGAGTAGCCGGGACTTCCCGCCGTTGGCTCGAGCGTCATCCGGGCCAGGCCTGATTCGTCGATCGGCAGGCGGCCGATGTCCTCCAGCGGGGTGGGCTTGAACGCCGACAGCGCCTTGTCCGCCGCCGCCGCGTACTTCGCGATCTGGTCGGACCCGAACGCGCCCGCGAACGTGAGGACGAACCGCCCCAGTGGCACGTAGGCGACCGTCTCGATACCACGGGTCGGCCAGGCCATCGTGTAGCCGACCGCCGCCGGGAACCCCGGCACGGGGAGCGCCACCTTGTCGGGGGTGCGATGTCCAGGTACTCCGCGTCCTTGGCGAGCAGATCGCCCGAGACGACGGCCGCCGCCATCTCGGGCGAGGGCAGTCGGAAGAGCCCGATGTCGACCCGCCTCGTGCTGCCAGCGGCACCCACGTAGGTGGTGGTCGCGGCGCTGCGCACCCCGATCTCGGCGGCGGCGAGACGGGCTGCACCAACCGAACCGAATGCCGATGCCATGCGCGGCTCGAACTCGCCGAACGATCCGCCAGCACCGAACTGGAACGCGGCGTCGGCCTCGTAGATGAGCGGCAGCACGGCGAGCATGCGGAGAGCCTCCGCCTCGAACACCGCCGCCCGGGGGATCGGTTGCAACGTGCGCGGCGTGGTCGGATACGAGCCGGTGTCGGGACGTGGCACCGCGGACGGGTCCGCGACGGGAGCCCCGGGCACCGGCGACGTGCAGCCGGCGAGGAGAATCAGCCCCGCGACCAGAACGGCGATCACCGATCCGACGCCGGGCCGTCGCCCCTCCCTCGATCCCACGGACGACATCATCGCAGCCCACTGCGGCCTGCCGGCGCGGCGGGGTCGGCTCAGGCGACCGCGCGCGCCACGGCACCCAGCGGGTCGGTGTAGACACCGTCGAGTGCGGCGGCGCCGGCGGCCTGCTGCTGCACGCGGCCCCCGCACCGCTCACCCGCACCGACCGTCCCGGCTCGGCCGAGGTGGCCTTCAGAGCTGCGGACACGTGCGGAAGGATCGCGGTGTGGTCGGTGAAGGCCTGGCCGCCCAGGATCAGGCGGTCGGGGTTGAAGATGTCGGCCACCAGCGCGGCGGCCTCGCCCAGCACGCGGCCGCGCTCGGCCACGATCGCCCGCGCGGTCTCGTCGCCGCCCTCGGCGAGCTTGTGCAGGTCGGCGATGGTCCGCACTGGAAGCTTCTGCGCGCGAGCGGCATCCACGACGGCGGTGTCCGTCACGGCGTCCTCGAGGCGGCCGGTCCGCTTCGGGTCCAGCAGCTCGACGCCCCGCGTCGGCAGGTGACCGATGGTGTGCGGGCCGGACTTCGGCGAGTGGACCGCGCCGTGCAGCGCGAGCGCCACGCCCACGGTCTCGCGCCCGTAGAAGTACAGCGTGGATCCCTGCGACTCGAATTCCTCCGACAGGTGCAGCTCCGCGGCCGCCATCGCCTCGACGTGCGGCGCCACCGTCACCGGCAGGCCGATCGCACCCGAAAGACGCTCTCCGAGTGCAACGTTCTTCCAGCCTAGGCGCGGGTGATCGGCCACCACACCGCGGTCGTCCACCCGGCCGCCGATGGCGATGCCCGCACCCAGAACCGTACGACCGTCCCAGCGGGCCAGGAACCGTCGAGCGCTCGTGGCGATCACCGAGAGCACCTCGCCGGGCTCACCGCTCTCGGGCGTGGGGATCTGGATGGCGCCGACCACCTTGCCGGCCACGTCGTGCATCGTCACCGTGCTCACCCGGAAGCCGATGTGAATACCCAGGGCCAGCGGGCCGTTCGGGTCCACTTCCAGGGGCAGACGGGGCCGTCCGACAACGCCGCTCGCGGCGCGGTCGGCGCGCTCACGCACCAGGCCGGCCTCGATCAGCGCCGTGACCTGGCGGTTCACCGTGGCGGCGGACAATTGGGTCTCGCGGACGATCTCGTCGCGCAGCACGAGGCCGCCGCGGCGGATCACGCGGAGCACCGCGGCGGCAGGCTTCTCCGAGACCCGCAGCTGGGGCGCGAAGACCCGGGCGGGAGCGGCGGTGCGAGGCGCGCGGTCGACGGCGGCCGGACGGGCCAGCGGATTGCGGGGCCGCGTGGCTCGCGCCTGCGCGGTGCGCGCCTCGGTGCGGGGCGCGGTGGTGGAAACGGCGGGAAGATCAACGACGGTCATGGTTCCTCGAAGGTGTGCGTACGCCGCAGCTCCGGTCAGCACCGGGCGCAGGCGTGAAGATGGAATTGTCGAAAGGGTTCAGCTCAAGGACGAGCCGTAGAGGTGCGAGCGGTAACGCTCAGCAGCAACACATTCGACAGTGCACGCGAACCATGGGGAGACGGCAGCCCAGCGCGACGGTCTCATAACCGACGCGCAGATGGGCCTCAAGACTCCCGGACATGTGTCAAAGCTAGCACCACGCACCGTCGACCGCACAAGCGCAACGGTCCACAGTGGGACGCACATCACATTTCCCGCCGAGGAAATTCCGATGCGAAGCGCACGCATCTCTGATTACACTCGTCGCCATGCTGTCCTGAGACGTCTTCGGCCCTGCCGCCACGCATCCGGTGTGACCATTCCACCCGTCGCGGCCCCTGACGATCTCAAGGAGCACACATGGCTACCTCTCTTGCCGTCTCGGCACTCACCCTGCGCTGGCCCGACGGCACGACGGTCTTCGACGACCTCAGCTTCACCATCCCCGCCGGCCGAGCGGCCCTGGTCGGCGCCAACGGTGCGGGCAAGAGCACGCTGCTGCGCATCCTCGCGGGGCGGATCACCCCGACGGCGGGCTCGGTGAGCGGCGCGGGTGTGGTCGGCTACGTCCCGCAGCATCCCCAGGCCGAGCCCGACGACTCGCTCGCCGACGCGCTCGGCATCGGCGGCACCGTCGCCGCCCTGCGCCGTATCGAAGGTGGCTCGGCCGAGCCCGAGGACTTCGAGGCGGTCGGCGACGACTGGGACGTCGAGGAACGGGCGACCGCGGTCCTCGATGGACTGGGCCTGCGGCTGGGGGCCCTGGACCGCACTGTCGGGACGCTGTCCGGCGGCGAGGCCACCCTGCTCGCCATCGCCGGACAGCTGCTGCGCCGACCCGACACCCTGCTCCTCGACGAGCCCACCAACAACCTCGACCAACGCGCCCGCGGCCTGCTGACGGACGCACTGGAGCGGTTCGCCGGCACGGCCGTCGTGGTCAGCCACGACCTCACGCTGCTTGAGCAGATGGACTCGACCGTGGAGCTGTACCGCGGGGCGGTCCGCGTGTTCGGCGGCCCGTACTCGCGCTACCGCGAGATCCTCGACGCCGAGCAGGCCGCCGCGGAGCAGGCCGTCACCTCCGCGAAGGTCGACCTCAAGGCCCAGCGCCGCGACCTGGTGGAGGCGCAGATCAAGCTCGACCGTCGCGCCCGGTTCGCGGCGAAGGCCGAGGCCGAGAAGCGGGTACCCAAGATCATCGCGGGGCTGCGCAAGAACGCCGCGGAGGTCTCCGCCGGGAAGCATCGCGGTCTGCACGAGGACCGCGTCGACTCCGCGCGGGACGCGCTCGATCAGGCACAGGAGGGCCTGCGCGACGACCGCAGCGTCCGCATCGCGATGCCCGAGCCGGGGCCGGGCGTGCACCGCACGCAGCTCGACGACGGTCCGCTCCAGGTCACTGGCCCGGAGCGGGTCGCGCTGGTCGGCCCGAACGGGGCCGGGAAGACGACGGTGCTGCGCCGCGCGATCGCCGCCGCCCGGGCCGCCGATCCTCCGACGGTGATCGGCTACGTCCCGCAGGACGTGCGGTTCGGGCCCGCCGGCGCCGAGAGCGGAGCGAGCGGGTCGCATGACGCCGAGGAGGGCACGCTCATCGACGCGGTGCGCGACGCCCATCCCGGCCTGGACGCGCAGCAGTGTCACGCCGCGCTCGCGCGGATGCTGTTCCGGGGGCGGCAGTCCGAGCGGATCGTCAGCAGTCTCAGCGGCGGCGAGCGCCTGCGGCTCGCGCTGGCGATCGCCCTGCTCGGGGACCCGGCACCGTCGACCCTGGTACTGGACGAGCCCACCAACAACCTGGACGTGCCGTCGGTGGAACTGCTGGTGGAGGCGCTGAAGTCCTGGGCGGGCGCGCTGGTGATCGTCTCCCACGACCGCGCGTTCCTCGACCGGGTGGAGCTGACCCGCGAGGTCGAGATCACCGGCTGATCCCCCGCGTGGTGCGGCGGATCGGCCGATGTCACGACGGCGCCGGCCCGGGCGAGCGTGCGTCCGGTGTGCGTTCGAGGGCGTCGATCCTGTCCTCGAGGAGTCGGAACATCGTGCGCACGTGGCGGGCATCGATGAGGGCGTCGTGGTGGCCTGCGGGGTAGTCGGGGAGCGAACGGCCGAACACCGCGGCGTACTCCCGCACGTTGCGCGTGGCCATGGGTAGCCAGCGCGGCTGTCGGTCCATGTCTCCCCAGATCTGCATGAGGGCGATCTGATCCCAGGCGCCGAAGTCGGCCCAGAGCGAGGAGGGCCGCGGTTCGAAGAACTCCTGCAGGCGTTCGCGCAGCTCCGCATCGGAGCGCCGCGGCATCCCCGTCACGCCGGGGAGCACGTACTCCGCGAGGAACGGATCGGCCGCGGCCCGCTTCCTGTCGTACTGATCGGAGTGCTCGTAGAACTCGCGCCCGGTGTCCGAGACGACCGCGATCGAGATGAGGCGGATGCTCACGCCGTCCCAATGGAATTCGGTGTCGTAGAAGTACCGCGCGCCGTCCGGGGCGGCGGAACGGGCCGACGCCCCCGTCGGATACCCGCCTCCGCCGCGCCGGCGCAGCAGTGCCACGGCGGGCGGCCTACCGCGCGAGCAGGGTCGGCACAGCGGTCATCCGATCATTTTGTCACAGCGCAACCGTGATCCGGTACATCCGGGCGGAGGCGGTTCACCGTCCGACTTGCAAATCCCCTTACGGGAGGGTAGAGTCTGGTCCGGTTCGCGCGGAGTCGCGCACCGCCGCGATGACCCGCAACCGGGCTCGGCCGCGCTGCGCACACCACACTCGGAGGGTTCGGATCTCGATGTCTCGACAAACAGGCGTGCCGCAGGTGATTCGGGGAAGCGACGTCGCCGCCGCGCTGCGGAGCCCGAGGCGCCTCAAGACGGAGTCGCTCGCCGGCCTCGTCGTGGCGCTGGCGCTGATCCCGGAGGCGATCTCGTTCTCGATCATCGCCGGCGTCGATCCGCGAGTCGGCCTCTTCGCATCGTTCACCATGGCCGTCACGATCGCCGTCGTCGGCGGCAGGCCGGCGATGATCTCCGCCGCCACCGGCGCGGTGGCGCTCGTCGTCGCACCGATCGCGCGCGAGCACGGGCTGGATCACCTGCTGGCCACCGTGATCCTCGCCGGCGTACTCCAGGTCCTGCTCAGCGCGCTGGGCGTCGCCAGGTTGATGCGGTTCGTCCCCCGGTCGGTGATGATCGGTTTCGTCAACGCGCTGGCCATCCTGATCTTCCTCGCCCAGCTCCCGCACATGACCGACGTGCCGTGGCAGGTGTATCCGATGATCGCGGCGGGTCTGGTCGTTCTGGTCGGCCTGCCGAGGCTGACCACCGCGGTGCCGGCGCCACTGGTGGCGATCGTGCTGCTCACCGTCGTCACGATGGGTTTCGGCCTGGGAGTGCCGAGCGTCGGCGACGAGGGGGAACTCCCGAACACGCTGCCGCAGTGGCTGATCCCCGATATCCCGTACACCCTGAACACCCTCGGCCTCATCGCACCGTACGCGCTGGCGGTGGCGCTCGTCGGGCTCCTGGAGTCCTTGATGACCGCCAAGCTCGTGGACGACATCACCGATACGCACTCCGATAAGACCCGCGAGGGCTGGGGGCAGGGCGTCGCCAACGTCGTCACCGGCTTCTTCGGCGGGATGGGTGGCTGCGCGATGATCGGCCAGACCATGATCAACGTCAAGAGTTCCGGTGCGCGCACCCGGATCTCCACCTTCCTCGCCGGCGTCTTCCTCCTGATCCTCGTCGTGGGCCTCGGCGACCTCGTGGCGCAGATCCCGATGGCCGCCCTGGTCGCGGTCATGGTGATGGTCGCGGTCGGCACCTTCGACTGGCACAGCATCGCGCCGGCGACGTTGCGCCGCATGCCGCGCAGCGAGACCGCCGTCATGGTGGTCACCGTCGCGATCACCGTCGCCACCCACAACCTCGCCTACGGTGTCATCGGCGGCGTCATCGTCGCGACGTTGCTGTTCGTCCGCCGGGTCGCCCACTTCACCGAGGTGACGGCCGCCGACTCCGACGACGCGACCACGCGCACCTACCACGTGCGCGGGGAGTTGTTCTTCGCCTCCAGCAACGACCTGGTCTACCAATTCGACTACGCAAACGACCCCGCGCGCGTGGTCGTCGATCTCTCGGGCACGCACGTGTGGGACGCCTCCACCGTCGCGGCGCTCGACGCGATCGAGACCAAGTACCGCGGCAAGGGCAAGGAGGTCGAGTTCGTCGGGCTCAACCCGGCCTCGGCGGAACGGCACGACCGGCTCAGCGGCCACCTGGGCGGCGGGCATTAGGCTCGCGTCATGGCTGACGAGACGGAAGGCGGCAGGCTGCTGCAGATCGGCCAGGTCGCGGAGGCGACGGGGCTGTCGCTGAAGACCATCCGGCACTACGACGAGGTGGGGCTGGTCGAGCCCTCCGAGCGCAGCCCCGGTGGGTTCCGCCTGTACACCTCAGCCGACGTCGAGCGCCTCCTGGTCATCCGCCGGATGAAGCCCCTCGGCTTCTCGCTCGAGCAGATGCGGGACCTGCTCGCCGCGCTCGACACGCTCGCCGACCCGGCGTCACCGTCCGAGGTGCGGGCCGACGCCGCCACCTTCGTCGATCAGTGCTCCGCGGCGGCACAGCAGCGCTGCTCGGAACTGCGGACGCAACTGCGGATCGCGGAGGAGTTCGCCGACACCCTGAGCGGCCTCGCCGGTCAGAGCCGGTAGCCCTCGAGCCCCAGCCAGCCGGCCATCTCGGCGACGGTCTTCTCCAGCGCCGCTTCCGCTTCCACGTCGCGACCGCCGGGTTCCCACGTGGTGGAGTGGATCAGGAGCTCGCCCGCGGCGCGATCCGCCTTCACGTCACAGCGGGCCACGATGCGGTCGCCGAAGACGAACGGCAGCACGTAGTAGCCATGTACGCGTTTGTGTTTCGGCGTGTAGATCTCGATGCGGTAGCGGAAGTCGAACAGCGCCTCCGCCCGCTCGCGCTGCCAGACAACGGGATCGAACGGCGAGAGCAGCGCCCGCACCGCGATCGCCCGCGGGCGCTTGGCCTCCGCATGCAGATAGACGGTGCCCGGCCACCAGTCGGCCTCCACCGGCACGAGTTCGCCGGTCTCGACGAGCTTCTCGACGGCGGGCGCAGCCTGCGCCGTCGAGAGTCGGAAGTAGTCGCGCAGGCACCGCAGCGTCCCGATGCCGTGCGCCTTCGCCGACTGCCGGATCAGCTCGACGAACGCGTCCTCGTCGGACACCTCGTGCTCGGCGAGGTCCCCGAGTACCGTCGGAGTGAGGGCGTACAGCCGCTCGAACTGGCTGGTGCGGCCGGCGCTGGTGACCTCGCCCGCTTGGAAGAGCACCTCCAGCCCCTCCTTCACCGACGACCAGTTCCAGCCCCAGTGCGTCTTCTCCACCACCTGCTCGTGCTCCAGGTGCGCCTCGAGCGCGCGGGCGGTGAGCGGCGGCAGCTCGGCGAGCGCGCCGCGCAGCCGGTCCAGTTGGCCGGGGTGTCGGGAGTCGTAACCCGCGAACCGCTGCGCCACCCGGTCCGCGGTCCGACGGTGCCGCAGCAGCGGCCAGGTCTCGGGAGGCACCAGCGACGCCTCGTGCGCCCACGCCTCGACGAGCCGCCGCGGGTTCTTGTCGCGGGCTCGGTCGAGCAGGGCGGTGTCGTAGTCGCCGAGGCGCGCGAAGACCGGCAGGTACTGGCTGCGGGCGACCACGTTGACGCTGTCGATCTGGATCAGCTTGAGGCGGTCGATCGTCTTCTGGACCTGGCGCATCGTGGGTGTGGATGTGCCGGCGAAGCCGGACTCGAAACCCTGTGCCGCGAGGGCGATCCGCCGCGCCTGGGGCTGGCTGATCCTCATGCGCTCGGCGCGCCCGCCAGCCGCGGGAAGAGGTACAGCTCCAGCATGGGGGCGATGGTCACGCCGCCGTGGTCAGCGGGGTCGATCCAGCGGGCCTCGGCGATCTCGGCCGCAGCACGCGGCTCCACCCTCAGCTCCGTGGCGAACACGGTGGACTCGATATCGGTGTTCGCCTCGTTCGCGGCGGGGCCGCGCCACGACACCAAGTGCGTGAGGTCGGCCGTCGTCAGCGCGACGCCGAGCTCCTCGTCGATCTCGCGAACCGCGCAGTCGATCGCGGCCTCCCCGGCTCCAGCTTGCCGCCGGGCAGCATGAACGCATCAGTACCCCGCTTGCGCACCGTGAGCACCCGCCCGGTCTGGTCCCGGAAACACACCGCCGCCACCGTCAGCACGTCCATGCCCGCCACCCTAGCGACCACGTATGACAACTTCCGTCGCCCCGTCCCGTTGCTTCCGCACCCTATGGGGAGCCGGCGTCCTGCACCCGCGTCCCCGCGCGCCACCGCTCCCTATAGGGAGCCGGCGCCCCCGACTACAGCCGGCGTCCCCCCAACTGCAGCTGGGGGAGACCAAAATCCGCCGGGGACACCACGCCCCTACAGGGAGCGGGCATCACGCTCACGCCGGGGACACCACGTCCCTACAGGGAGCGGGCACCCTCAGCATTCGGGGACGTTCACCGCCAACCCGCCGAGGGAGGTCTCCTTGTACTTCGAGAGCATGTCGGCGCCGGTCTGGCGCATGGTCTCGATGGCCTGATCCAGCGAGACGCGGTGCGTGCCGTCGCCGTGCAGCGCGATGCGGGCGGCGTTCACTGCCTTCACGGACGCGATGGCGTTGCGCTCGATGCAGGGGATCTGCACGAGCCCGCCGATCGGGTCGCAGGTCAGGCCCAGGTTGTGCTCGATGCCGATCTCGGCGGCGTTCTCCACCTGCGCGGGCGTGGCGCCCATGATCTGCGCCAGCGCACCGGCCGCCATCGAGCACGCGGAGCCCACCTCGCCCTGGCAGCCCACCTCAGCGCCGGAGATGGACGCCCGCTTCTTGTAGAGCACCGCGATCGCGGCGGCGGTCAGTAGGTAGTCGCAGATCACCTCGTCGCGCCGCGCGGCCAGCGAGGACCGGAACCGCAGCGCGTAGTACAGCACCGACGGCACGATCCCCGCCGCGCCGTTCGTCGGGGCCGTCACGATCCGCCCGCCGCACGCGTTCTCCTCGTTCACCGCCATCGCGGCCACGTTCAGCCAGTCCATGGCATCGGCACCGTCGGACTCGATGAGCCGGCGGTACAGCCCCGGCGCGCGCCGCTTGACCCCCAACCCGCCGGGCAGCACGCCCTCGGCCCGGAACCCGCGCTCAATGCACGCCCGCATCACCGACCAGATGTGCAGCAGCCCGTCACGCACCTCGCGTTCCGCGATGTCCGACGGTCCGCCGTGCAGCGCGATCTCGTTCTCCAGCATCAGCTGCGGCACGGTCAGCCCCGTCCGGGGGCAGAGCTGCAGCAGCCCGGAGGCGGTGTCGAAGTCGTGCGGGACTCCGCGCGTCCCGGCGAGCGGGTTCACAGTGGCGGCACCCGACTCGCGCTCCACGAAACCGCCGCCCACGGAGTAATAGACGGCCTCGTGCGTGCCGCCATCCGCCAGCTCCACCCGGAACCGGATCGCGTTGGTGTGCCGGGGCAGCACGGTGAGCGGATGCAGCACGATCTGCTCGGTGCAGAGCGGCACGTCGGTCGCCCCGGCGAAGCGGATCCGCCGGGTGGCCTCGATCTCCGCGCCGCGCTTGTCGACGTAGTCCGGATCCACCGTCTCCGGGCGGTTGCCCTCGAGCCCCAACAGCACCGCAGTGAACGTCCCGTGCCCGCGCCCGGTCGCCGCGAGCGAGCCGTAGAGATCGACGTGGACCGCGCGCACCGTCGGCGTGGCGGACCGCAGCTCGTCTGCGAAGTCCGCGCCCGCTCGCATCGGTCCCACGGTGTGCGAGCTCGACGGGCCGATACCCACCGAGAACAGGTCGAACACACTGATGGTCACGTCTCCAGCCTAGGCCCCATACAGTGGACGTATGGGCGACGCCGGAGAACTCGACATCGACGCGCTGCTACTCCCCGGTAAACGGAAGTACACGTTCCGCGAGCTAGCCGAGCAGGGCGGCATCGACGTGGAGGACCTGCGCGTCTGGTGGACCTCCGCGGGCTTCGCGGACCTGCGCGACGACGACCAGAAGGCGTTCACTCGCGACGACGTGGCCATCGTCAAGGACCTCGCCGAGCTGTATCACAGCGGGGCCGTCGAGTCCCAGGACGTGGTACCCGCGGCGCAGTCCCTCGGCCAGGCGATGTACCGGCTCGCGGAGTGGCAGTCGGGGATGGTCAAGCAGTACCTCGACGCGGCCGACGACGCCGGCATCAAGGACCCGCTGGGCGGCGCTGCGAAGGTGATCGACCGGATGGAGAACCTGCAGGCGCACATCTGGCGCCGACATCTGGCCACCGCTCTGCAGCGGATCGTGACCCTGGAGGACACGGACGCGCTCACCGCCCGCATGGCCGTCGGCTTCGCCGACATGGTGGGCTACACCCGCCTGAGCCGCGGCCTGGCGGTCGAGGAGCTGAACACGCTGGTCGCCACCTTCGAGGCCCGCATGCAGTCGGTGATCTACGGGGGCGGCGGATGGATCATCAAGGGCGTCGGCGACGAGGTGATGTTCGCCGCCGAGGAACCCGCCGCCGCGGCCCGCATCGCGCTCGAACTGCAGGCGCCGCACGAGTACCCCGAGCTCGACGCCATCGAGATCGAGTTCCCCCAGCTGCGGGTCGGAATGGCGTACGGCGAGGTGCTGCAGCGCTACGGCGACCTGTTCGGCAGTGTGGTGAACCTGGCCGCGCGCCTGACCAGCGCCGCCCGGCCGGGCACGGTGCTGATCGACGACAACTTCACCCAGGCCGTCGCCGAGGCCCCCGACCTCGGAACGAAGAGCCTGCGCGCGTACCGTGCCCGCGGCTTTCGCGCGGTGCACCCGCACCTGTTGCGGTACAGCAAGGACGCCGTCGCCGCGATGGAGGCCGAAGCCGCAGAAGCGGCGGCAGCAGAAGCGGCGGCAGCAGAAGCGGCGGCCGCGGAGGAAGCCGTCGAGACCGATGCGCAGCCCGTCGAGAAGAGCAAGAAGAAGTAGCGGACCCGCCGGCCTCAGGCCGCGGCGAGGGCGACCGGGCGAGGGCGCGCTCCCAGCAGCTCGCGGTGCACGCCGCCGACGAACTCGATCATCGAGCCGCCCAGCGCGTCGCACACGCTGGCGAGGACCTCCGACGAGGCCTCCTTGCGCCCGCGCTCGACCTCGGAGAGGTACTGCGTGGAGACGCCCGCCTCCCGCGCGACCTCGGCAAGCGTGCGACCCTGCCGCGTGCGCTCCTGCCGCAGCACCCGGCCGAACACCTCGCGCAGCAGCGGCACGCGGCGGGACGGGAGCCTCCACCGGCTCGTGCGTCTCGATACTCGCCACCCCGCTCGTCATGCGCACGAGCCTATCCGACGGTGCGCTCGTGCGGCGGAGCGTTCACGGTGGGCGTAACCGGCGCGTCGCGGTCCGGCGCGCCCCGCCCGTTCCCGGGTTCGACGGTGCCCCCGTCCTCCGGCGCACCGTCCTCCGCGGCGTCTTCGGTGTCGTCGTCGCCGAGCGGGTGCGCGAGTTCGTCGGGTCCCATCCGGGCCCAGAGGATCGCGGCGGCGGCGAACGGAATGGGCAGGATCGCGGCCAGCACGAACGTGGTCGTCAGCCCGATCAGGTGGCTCACCGGGCCGGCCAGAGCGAGCGACAGCGGCATGAACACGAGCGAGACGAAGAAGTCCAGGCTGGACACGCGCCCCAGCAGGCGGCGCGGCACCCGGCGCTGCAGCAGCGTCCCCCAGATCACCACCGGCGCCTCGAAGACCACGCCGAGCGCGAAGCCCGCGACCACCATGACCAGCACGTTCGTCGCCGTCCCGTACACGGCGAGCGGCAGCGCGCCGACGCCCCACAGGCACATCATCACCGTGAGGTATCGGCGCGGCAGCTTCCGCGACGCCATGAACAGCGCACCCGCGACTCCGCCGAAGCCGTACGCGGCGAGGATCATCGAGTGGTCCGACGGTCCGCCGCCCGCGTGGTCCTTGATGGCGAACGGCAGCAGCACGTCGAGCGGGCCGGCCACGAGCAGCACCAGCAGGCTCGCGAACAGCAGCGTCGCGAGCAGCCACGGGGTGCGGCGCACGTACTGGACGCCCTCCCACAGCTCGCGCAACGGGTGGCCCGGCTCCCCGGCCGGCTCGGCACCGTCGTCCTCGAGGCGGATGAGGGCGACGGAGATCGCCCCCACCACCGGCAGCAGGCCGGCGACCACGAGCGCGAGCCCCGGCGAGGCCGCGGCGATGAGCCCACCGGCGATCGCCGGGCCCACCGCCATCGACGCGGCGGGGCGCACCGCCGACTCGTAGCCGTTGACGGCCAGCAACTCGCCCGGCGACACGAGTCGCGGCACGAGCGCCGAGTACGCGGGGAAGTAGAACCCCGAGACCAGGCCCAGCGCGAACGTCGCTCCCAGCATCATCGGGACGGTGATCGCCTCCGCCAGCACCAGGACGCCGACGCCGCCGATCACGACCGCGTTGAGCACCTCGAGCACGAACAGGATGCGTTGCTGCGGTAGCCGATCGGCGAGCACGCCGCCCGCGAGCGTGGAGACGAGCAGGCCCGCCGCGGCACCGCCGGAGACCACCGACACGCTGGTGGGCGAGCCGCCCATGCGGATCACCTGCCACACCATCGCGATCATCCACATGCCGTCCGCGATCAGCGCGCACAGCAGCGTGACGAACAGGAACCGGTAGTTCCTGCGCAGCAGCGGCCGCAGTATGCGGGGCACACGAGAGCGCGCGGCGGGATCGGTGGGCATCCCTCAACGGTGCGCCGATCCGCGCCCGGGATCAACCGGTTTTTCCACTTGCCATCAACCTCGGTCGAGGTATGAGCGTCCGTGACATGACGATCCCGTCCGCCCGCTCCGCACCGGCCCGCCGCCGGAGTGCGGTGATTCCGGCCGGGGTCCGTTCGCGCTGATCTCGTTCCTGACGCGTTCGAGGCACTCGCCGTCGGGACGGATCCTGGCGACCGGAGCGATGCAGCAGCGTCCCCGCTGCTCGGGTGGTCGCTCGTGCTCGCGGCCCTCGCCGGGGTCGCGACGTCAGTCGACCGGGGAGACCCGCACGTGGTTGCCGTCGGGGTCGGCGATCACGAAGGTGCGGCCGAAGACGTCGTCGTGGATGTCCTCCACCACGGTGTGGCCCTTCGCCGTCCACGCGGTGTGCAGCTCGTCGATCGCCTCCGCGGCCCCCGGCACCATGAGCCCTACCTCGGACAGGCGCGGCACCTCCGGCGTGACGACGTCCCGGCGGCGGCTCCACAGCGCGAACAGGACCCCGTCCGCGACCTCGTACGCGACGTAGAAGGGCGAGACGAAGACGGGCTCCATCTCGAACAGGTCCGAGTAGAAGCGCGTCGAACGCTCGGCGTCGGAGACGTAGATCAGGAACAGGTTGGGTGCGCGCATGAGATACCTCTCGTCGTTGCGGAAATCGGTTCGGCAACAACGGTGACAGCTGAATATGACATCTCATGTCATATTCATGGGGCGCTTCGCGAAATCGGGCGCGGCCGCCTCGCGGAGCAGGTGCATCGCGCGACGCACCACGGGGTTCCGGCACTCGGAGTCCTTGACGTAGGCCACGATCGTGCGCCGCGGCGCGGGGTTGCACACGTCGACGGCGACGGTGCCCGGCGGCAGCTCGGTGGCCCCGAGGCGCGGCAGCACGGTGACGCCGACGTCCCGCGCCACGAACCGCAGCGCGGACGGGTAGTCGGTGGTCTCGACCACGAACCGCGGCATGAACCCCGCTGCGGCGCAGGCGTCGAGCACCGCCTGCCGGCACGCACCCCGCCGCACGTCGTTGTCGATCCAGCGCTCGTGCTCCAGCTCGGCCATGTCCACCAGCGCGCGACCGGCGAACTCGTGCTCCGCCGGCACCACTGCCACGTAGGACTCCACCACCAGGTCCTCGTGCGAGTAGCCCTGCACCGCGGTGGTCTGCGCGTGCTCCTGCCGCACGGCGACGGCGATGTCCGGCCGCCGGGCGGCGATCTCGTTCACCTCGTCCTCGATCCGCAGCCGCAGGCGCGTGTCGGGGAACTCGGCGGCCAGGGTCTGCACGACCGCCGGCATCCAGTGCGTGCCCGCCGTCGCGAACACGTTCATGGTGATCCGGTTCGCCTTGCCGGCCCGCAGGTCGTCGACGGTGGCCCCGAGCGCGTTGAGCTGCTCCAGCACACCGTCGGCCTCGCCGGCCAGCACCCGGCCGGCGGGAGTGAGTTCGACACCTCGCCCCACCCTTTCCAGCAGCTTGAGACCCGTCTCCCGCTGCAGGGCCGCGACGTGCTGCGACACCGCCGACGGCGTGTATCCGAGGCTGGCCGCCGCGGCGGCGACGGAGCCCGTGGCCGCGACGGAACGGAAGATCATGAGTCGGTGCGCGTCGAGCATGGTTCTCTCCATTCAGTCTTACTGAATCGTAATGCAGAAACGTTCGCTTGTGCTTATGTCGAGCCACGCGCACCGTGAAAGGCATGACGAAACAACTCCCCGCCCTGGCCCTGGTCGCGACGATGCTCGCCTGGGCGTCGGCGTTCGTGGTGATCCGCTCCCTGGGCGCGCACGTCTCGCCGGTGGCGATGGCGGAGGGACGCCTCCTGGTGGGCGCCGCCGTGCTCACCGTGATCTGGGGCATGAACGCCCTGTACAACGGGGTGTCCGGCTGCCTCGCGGGCGGATGCTCGCGCTCACCGTCGGGTACGGCGCCCTATGGTTCGCGCTGTACACCGTGCTGGTCAACGCGGCGGAGCAGCACCTCGACGCCGGCACCACGGCGCTGCTGGTGAACATCGCACCGATCATCGTCGCGGTGCTGGCCGGCGCCTTCCTGCAGGAGGGCTTCCCGCCGCTGCTGGTGGTGGGCATCGCGATCAGCTTCGCCGGGGCCGCGATCATCGCCTTCACCGGCGACGGCCGGCGCGACGGTGCCGGCGTGGCGCTGGCGGTCGCCGCCGCCCTGCTCTACGGGATCAGCGTGGTCGCCCAGAAGCTGGTGCTGCGCACCGTCGATCCGCTCACCGCGACCGCGCTCGGCGCGATCACCGGCGCCGTCGTCCTGCTGCCGTGGGTCCCACGCCTGTTCGACGAGCTGGCGGCCGCGCCCACGTCGAGCACCGTCGGGATCGTGTACCTGGGCCTCGTGCCCACCGCGCTCGCCTTCCTGCTGTGGGCCTATGCGCTCGCGCACACGTCCGCGGGGGTCACGGCCTCGTCGTCGTACGCGGTGCCGGGCCTGTCCATCCTGCTGAGCTGGGCCTTCCTGGCGGAGACGCCCACCGCGTGGGGCCTGCTGGGCGGCGTCCTGTGCCTGGTCGGCGTGGCGGTCTCGCGGCTCACCCCGCGACCTCCCGGCACAGGACCGACGGCCACCCCCGCACGTCCTGCGGAGTCCGCGCGACCGACATCGTCGCCCGCGGGAGCGTCCTGCTGAGCGCTTCGGCCGTCGAGACCGGGTGCGCCGGATCGTCGATCCAGGCCAGGACGGTGACGGGCACGTCGATGCGGGCGATCTCCCCCAGCGCGGGGAGATCGCTCGCGGCGGCGCCGCGGAAGAGCGAGGGCAGGAGCGATTCGGGGACGTCGGGCCGCGTCGGCGGGTGTTCGACGGTGGCCGGAGGCGGCGCGGCGCCCTCCCCCACGGCGAGGAACGCCTCCAGCCCGCGCTCCTCGATCGTCGTTGCGGCGGCGCGGTATTCGGCGGCCTTCGCGACGCGCGTCTCCCACGCGGTCGGCGGCACCATGAGGGTGAGCCCGCTGAACCGTTCCGGCTCGCGCACGGCGGCGTGCAGCAGTGTGCCGGTGCCCATCGACGGCCCGACGCCGTGCACCCGCTCCCCGGGGAACCAGTGGTCGAGGAGCCGCAGCAGGTCGTCGGCGAGGTTCGGCCACCGGTAATCGCCCGGAATCGCTCGGCCCGTGGAGGATCCGTGTCCACGGGCGTCGTAGCGCAGCAGCCGCGTGCCGCTGAGGCCGCGCCCCAGGTCGAGGTCGAGGACCCGGTCGCGGGCGCGGCTGGAGGTGAGGCCGTGCAGCTGCACGACGGGACGGCCGTGCTCGTCGCTGTACTCGACGGCGAGCCGGGCGCCCGGGACGTCGAAGCTGGTCATCCGGCCTTCTCTCGCCGCGCGGAGGGTTCGTTGGAGGGCTAGGGTACCGCCCATGCGCCTGACCAACGTCGCCCACCTGCGCCTGCCGTTCGGCCGGCTGTACGGCTACGACGTCGCGGCGTCGGAGCCCGGCGAAGCCCTGCCCGTGTCCTTCGATCAGGCGCGGCACGTGGGCGGCGGGGACCGGCCGGGTTCGTGGATGGCACTGTCGTTCCGGCTCCCCGACCCGGTGCCACGCGAGCAGCTCGCCGCGGCCTGGCTCGCGGTGATCGCGCGGCACGGCGCGCTGCGCACCGCGTTCCGCCCCGGCCCGACGGGCCGTCGTTGCACGAGATCTCGGTGCGCCCGGGGAACTGGGTGGAGCACGAGATCGGGCCGGGGCAGGCGGTGGGCGACGCGCTGCGGAGCGTGCTCGACGACGCCTGCTCCCCGTATCGCCGTCCGGCGCACCGGCTCTGCGTCCTGGAGACCGCGGCAGGACCGACGGTGATCGTGGCGGCCGACCATTCGCACACCGACATGTGGTCGATGCTGGTGATCGCGCGCGATCTGTTGGCGGCGCTGGACGCCGCACTCGACGGCCGGGCGCCGGCGTGGGACCCGGTGCCGCCCTTCGCCGATCACACCCGTGCACTCGCCGCACGTCCGCCGGCGCCGGACGACGTGCGTCGTCGATGGGCCGAGATCCTCCGCGCCAGCGGCGGGGTGATGCCGCGGTTCCCGCTGCCGCTCGGCGCGCCCGAGCCGTACGTGGAACGCGTGGAGGTGCGCGACGTGCTCGCCCCGGCGCAGGTCTCCGCGTTCGGGGACGCGGCCCGGGCGGCGGGCGTCTCGACGCTCTCGATGACCGTCGCCGCGATGACGGCGGTGACACTGGACCTCGCCGGGGTGCCGCTGCGGGCCGTGTTCCCCGTGCACAGCCGGTACGACGACACCTGGCACGACTCGGTGGGCTGGTTCATCACCAACTCGGTACTGGACTCGCGGTCCGGGATCCCGCCGCCGCGGCGGAGGCGGTGAAGGAGGCCGTGCGGCTCGGGTCCTGGCCGCTGCGGGACGTGCTCGCCGAGTGGGGCGGCATGCCGGAGGCGCCCGGCATGTTCGCGATCTCCTGGCTGGACCTGCGCCGCCTGCCCGTGCGGATCGACGCCACCCGGCTCGACGCGCAGTACGTGGGCGCCACCATCGACACCGACGGCGTGATGCTCTGGTTCATCCTCGACGAGGCGGGCCTGCACCTGCGCTGCCGCTACCCCGACACCCTCGCGGCGCGAGAATCCGTCGGCGGCTGGCTCGACGCGGTGGTGCGCGAACTGCAGACCCGCGCCCGGTAGCACCGCCGCCCGGCGGCACCGTCGGGCCGAGGGACCCGCGCCGGCCGGCGCCCCAGCCCGACCCGGTCAGCTCGCGGCGCGTTTGCGGGCCGGCTTCTCGGCCTGCGCCTCGCGGTTCTTCACCGACGCCTTGAGCGCAGCGAGCAGGTCCGCGACCTCGTCGTCCTCGGACTCCTCCTCGGGGGCCTCGGGGAATGCGGTGCCGCCCGTGGCCTTCGCCTCGATGAGCTGGCGCAGCTGCACCTGGTAGTCGTCCTCGTACTGCTCGGGGTCGAAGTCGGTCGCCATCGAGTCGATCAGCGAGGCGGCCATCGCGAGCTCCTGCGGGCGGATCTTCACGTCCTCGGTGAGCGCCGGGAACTCGGGCGTACGCACCTCGTCGGGCCAGAGCAGGGTCTGCAGCACCATGACGTTGCCGACCACCCGCAGCGCGCACAGCCGCGTGCGGTTGCGCAGCGTGAACGTGCAGATCGCGAGCCGGTCGGTCTCCTGCAGCGCCTGCCGCAGCAGCACGTACGCCTTGGGCGACTTCGACGAGGGCTCCAGGAAGTACGGCTTGTCGAACATGATCGGGTCGACGTCCTCGCGCGGCACGAACTCGGTGACCGCGATCTCCCGGTGCTTCTCCACCGGCATCGACTTGATGTCCTCCTTCGAGAGGACCACCGTCTCGCCGCCGTCGGCCTCGTAGGCGTTCGCGATGTTCGCGAACTCCACCTCGTCGTCGGTGCCCTCGCGCACGCGCTTGTACCGGATGCGGACCCCGTCCTTCGAGTCCACCTGGTGCGACTTCGCGTCGTGGCTCTCGATCGCGGAGTACACCTTCACGGGCACGTTCACGAGCCCGAACGACAGCTCACCCGTCCATATCGCGCGCATGTGACCATTGTGACTGGTGAGGAGTCATTTAGCGAGGGCGCGAGCGGGACGTTCCTCCCCACTGCGGGCGCGGGGCCCGATAATGGGCCCGTGGCGCAGATCCGGGAGAACCGTGAGGTCGACGGCGTCGGCGTGCAGCTGACCAACCTCGACAAAGTGCTCTACCCCGCCACGGGCACCACGAAGGCCGAGGTCATCGACTACTTCCAGGCCATCGCGCCGTTCGCGCTCCCCCACCTGCACGACCGGCCGCTCACCCGCAAGCGCTGGCCCAACGGCGTGGACAAGACCGCGTTCTTCGAGAAACGGTTGCCGAGCCACGCGCCCGCGTGGATCCGCCGCGGCAGCCAGTTCCACTCCGACGGCGAGTCCCAGTACCCGGTCATCGACAACGCCGCCGGCATGGTGTGGCTGGGCCAGCAGGCCGCGCTGGAGCTGCACGTCCCGCAGTGGGCGTTCGTGCCCGACGACGCCGACCCCGACCGCCCGGAGGTCCCCGGACCGCCGAACCGCCTCGTGCTCGACCTCGATCCCGGCCCCGTCGTCACCCTCGACGACTGCGCCGCGCTCGCGCTGCGCATCCGCGAATTGCTCGCCGCGATGGACATGGACGGCTACCCCGTGACCAGCGGGTCGAAGGGGCTGCACGTCTACGCGCCCCTGCCCGGCGGCATCTCGGCGAACGGGGCGCGCACGGTCGCGCACGCCATCGCCTCGCAGCTGGAGGCCGAATCGCCCGAGCTGGTCACCGCGTCGATGGCGAAGGTCCAGCGGGGCGGCCGCGTCTTCGTCGACTGGTCGCAGAACAGCGCGTCCAAGACCACCGTCGCGCCGTACTCGCTGCGCGGACGGGACCATCCGTGGGTCGCCGCGCCGCGCACCTGGGACGAGCTCGCCCGCCCCGGCCTGCGCCAGCTCGAGTTCGGCGAGGTCCTCGCGCGCGCCCTGGCCGACGGCGACCTCCTCGCCGGGCTCGACGGTGCCGCCGCCCGGCCGGACGGTGCCGAGGCGCCGTCGGCGCCGCCGCCCGAGCCCGTCGACCTCGGCGAGTACCGCGCCAAGCGCGACGCGCGGAAGACGCCCGAGCCCTTCGGCGGCGCACCGTCGACCGGCGATCCGATCTTCGTCATCCAGGAGCACCACGCGCGGCGCCTGCACTACGACTTCCGCCTGGAGCACGACGGGGTGCTCGCCTCCTGGGCCGTGCCGAAGAACCTCCCCGACGACCCCGACATCAATCACCTCGCCGTCCGCACCGAGGACCACCCGATGGACTACGCGGCCTTCGAGGGCAGCATCCCCCGGGGCGAGTACGGCGGCGGCGACGTGACCATCTGGGACCACGGCACCTACGAGCTGGAGAAGTGGCGCTCGAACGAGGTGATCGTGACGCTGCACGGGAATCGGCTGCAGGGCAAACGGTACGCGCTGATCCGTACCGGCGACAAGAACTGGCTGGCGCACCTCACCAAGGACAAGTCCGCGCCCGCCAAGCCCGCCGCCGGCCTCGCGCCGGATCCCATGCTGCCGACGGAATCCGGGATCGACGGGCTCCCCGCCGCGGACTGGGCCTTCGAGGGCAAGTGGGACGGCTACCGCATGATCGCGACGGTGCGCGGCGGCACCGTCTCCCTGCGCACCCGCTCGGGCCGCACGGTGACCGGCGAGTTCCCCGAGTTCGAGTCGCTCGCCGCCGATCTCGACGGGATGGACGTGGTGCTCGACGGCGAGGCGGTGGTGCTCGACCCGGACGGCGTACCGTCGTTCCACCTGATGGCGGGCGGCGAGACCCGGTCCGGCGCGGTGCGGCTGTACCTCTTCGACGTGCTGTCGCTCAACGGCGTCGACCTGACGAAGCGCCCGTGGACGGTGCGCCGCCAGGTGCTGGAAGGCCTTGCGCCGCTGCTCGAGCACGACACGGCGGTGAGCGTGCCGCCGCTCGTCGACGCGATGACCGGAGCCGAGGCCGCGGCGCTCAGCGCGGCGCGCGGCTGGGAGGGGATCATCGCGAAGCGGCGGGATTCGCCGTACCTGCCGGGGCAGCGGGTGCGCGCCTGGCTCAAGCACAAGAACTGGCGCGACCTCCAGGTCGCGATCGGCGGCTGGAAGCCCGGCAAGGGCTCGCGGGCGAACGGGATCGGCTCGGTGCTCGTGGGCCTGCCCGCGGAGACGGGGCTCGTCTACCTGGGGTCGGTGGGGTCGGGGTTCAGCGACCGCGACCTGGCCGCGCTGGCCGAGGAGCTGGAGCCGCTGCGCATGCGCCGCTCCCCGTTCACCGCCCCGATCGACGATCCGGAGGCGCGCGACGCGGTCTGGGTGCTGCCGAAGGTGATCGGCGACGTGCGGTACTCGTCGCTGCGCCGGGGCGGCCACCTGCGGCAACCCAGCTGGCGGGGTTCCGGCGCGACCTGCTCCCCGGCGATCTGCCCTCCGCCGACGAGGCGCCGTGGGAGGGCCCCACGGAATAGTTAGTGCACTATTGATTCGTGCACTACTAATCTGCTAACGTCGCGGCATGACAGACCCCGATCCGCTCTCCCTGGAACGCCAGGTGTGCTTCGCGCTGGCCGTCGCCAACCGCGCGGTGCTGTCGGTGTACCGGCCGATCCTGGCGCCCATGGGCCTCACCCACCCCCAGTACCTCGTGATGCTGGCGCTGTGGGAGGAGTCGCCGCGGTCGGTGAAGGGGATCGCCGAGGCGCTGCAGCTGGATTCGCCCACGCTGAGCCCGCTGCTCAAGCGGCTCGAGACCCAGGGCCTCGTGACCCGCGGCCGCGCCGCCGACGACGAGCGCCGGATCGACGTCGAGCTCACCGCTGCCGGCCGCGACCTGCGCGAACAGGCCCTCGCCGTGCCGCCCGCCGTGATCGAGGCCCTAGGCGCGAGCCTCGACGAACTCGAGGACCTGCACCGCGTGCTCACCACCGTCAACGCCAAAGCGCTCGCCGCAGGCGCATTGAAGGAGTCCCGATGAACGCCGTCCACCGTCCCGATCCCCTGCATTACCTCGCCTGGGTCTACACCGGATCGCTGCCGGAGCGGAACCGGGAATGGGTGCGCCGCACCCTGACCCGGCGCACCTGGGCGGCGCGACACCTGATCCGCGGCCAGTTCGCGGTGCTCCCGGTGTACGCGCTGCTCATGCTGCTCCCCGGCCCACTGGCGCTGCGCGGCGCCACGGTGTTGCTCGGCGCGCTGCTCGCCGCCTTCTACAACGCCGCCTACATGCGCCCCAATCGCGCCCGCCGGCTGGAGAAGAACGGCCTCGACCCCGAGCTGGAGAACCCCGCCGTGGCCCAGCGACGCGACGCGACGCGCGCCGCGTACGAGGCCGCGTACGCCCCCACCCGCGCCTGACCCGCCGGCACCCGCGCCGGGCGGCACCGTCGTAGCCTGGGGACATGCCCGTCGTTCAGAGCGTGACCGTCCCCGGCGTCCGCGTCGGCCACTTCACCGACGCGGCCGCGCGCACCGGCTGCACCGTCGTGACCTTCCCCGACGGGACCGTCGGGTCCGGGGAGGTGCGCGGCGGCGCCCCCGCTTCCCGCGAGTTCGACCTGCTCTCCCCCGAGCGCTCCGTCGAGGAGATCCACGCCGCCGTGCTCACCGGGGCTCCGCCTTCGGCCTCGCCAGCGCCGACGGGGTGATGCGCCGCCTCGAGGAGGAGGGCCGGGGCGTCGAGACCGTCGCCGGCCGCGTACCCATCGTCCCCACCCTGGGCCTGTTCGACCTCATGGTCGGCGATCCGACGGTCCGCCCGACCGCCGAGAACGGCTACGCGGCAGCGGCTTCCGCGAGCGCCGACGCCGAGCTGCACGGCCTCATCGGCGCCGGCACCGGCGCCACCACGGGCAAGGCCCGCGGCCTGGAGAACCTGCACGACGCCGGCCTCGCGTACGCCGAGGTCCGCGCGGGCGAGATCGTCGTGGGCGCGCTGTGCGCCGTGAACGCCTTCGGCGACATCCTCACCGGCGAGGCCGGTCCCGCCGATTTCGGCGATTACGAGCCCTTCGGCGGCAACCGGCAGAACACCACGATCGGCGTGGTGATCACCAACGCGAAGCTCACCAAGATCGAGTGCCTGATCCTCGCGCAGGGCGCGCACGACGGCCTCGCCCGCGCGATCGACCCGCCGCACACCCGCTTCGACGGCGACGCCTTCATCTCGGCCGCGACCGGCGCCGTGGAGGCGAAGGTCGACGTCGTCCGGGCGCTCGCGATCACCGCGGTCGCCGACGCCATCCGGTCGCGGGCCTGACGGTGCGTCGCCGCCATCCTGCCTCGACCGCGGGCGTTCTCACGGGGGTCGCCGCGGCAACGCTGCTCGCCGGATGCGAGGTGATCCAACAGGACGACCGGGTGGTGCCGGAGGCACCGTCGCCCTCCACGGTGGTGGTGACCACGCCGATCGTGTCCCCGTACCCCGTGGTCGCGCCCGAGCGCCCGGCCGCGGTGGCGCCGCTGCCCACCACCGGGGCCGGGATCACCACGTACGCCGACCCGTTCGGCGTCTACGCGAGCGTGTGCACGCTCGGCTTCTTCGGGCGCTACCCCGGCGGCCAGGTCGTCGCGTTCACGGCCGGCCACTGCGCGGAACTCGCGCGGCAGGCGCGGCCGACGGTGACGCCCGTGGCCCGCTATCTCACCTCCGGCGGCCGCAACGTGCCGTTCGGCGAGTACATCAAGGCCACGAGAACCGCACGGGGCCAGGACATCGCGATCATCCAGGTGCAGGGCGAGAACGTGCGCCCCGAGGCCGCGGCGATCGGCAAGGTCACCGGGTACAGCACCGCGGAGGAGCTACGCGCCGGCCGTCCCGAGATCTGCATCGTGGGCGCCCGCACGGGCCGCCACTGCGGCGTCCTCGACTCCGTGGACCGGTCCCGGGTCACCTGGGCCGGCATCCCCGCCATCGAGGGGGACTCGGGCGGCCCGGTGTACGCGAAGTGGCCCGACGGTTCCTTCACCGCCGTCGGCGTGGTCAACAGCGTGCACACCCGCACGGACGGCACTGGAACCGGCGGCGGCACCGGCACACTCATCGCCGACGACATGACGGCGAACCGGATCACCCTGATGGGGACGCGCTGACTCAGCGGGTCGTGCTGGTGCCGAAGACGCGGAGCGCGCGGTAGTCGACCCGGAAGCGGGCGCGGGTGTGCAGTTCCCCGCCTCGCCGTCGTGGGCCACCCGGAAGGGCTCGTCCGCCTCGATGGTGACGACGGGCGCCTGCAGTTCGCGGTAGACCCGGGAGTTGCGGATCCGACCGCTGATCCAGGATCCGAACAGCCGCGCCGTCGCGTTGCTGTGCCCGCCCTCGAGGTACCGGAGGTCGAGCACGCCGTCGTCGACCCGGGTGCGGCGCCCGGGTACGAAACTCGGTGCGCCGTACATGGAGTTCCCGAGGAAGAAGAACGAGACCGTGACCGGGCGGCCCTCGATCCGCACCGAGACCGGCGCGGTGTGGCGCAGTACTCGGCGCAGCGCGCGCACCGTCGCAGTGACCCGGCCGATGCGCCGCCGCTGGTACCGCGTGCGGGCACGGACGAACGCCGGGTAGGCACCGATGCTCGCGGTGTTGAGCAGGAGCTTCTCGTCGTTGAGCCAAACCACGTCGACACGGGCGATGCGCCCGCTGCGGATCGAATCCACCACGGCGGCGACCGTTTCGGAGCCGATGTCCTTCGCGAAGTGGTTGAAGGTGCCCGCGGGGAAGACCGCGAGGGGCGTGCCCGCCGCGACGGCGTGCGCGGCGAGAGTCGCGACGGTGCCGTCGCCGCCCGCGACGCCGAGGAACTCCGCCCGAGCCACGGCGTCCGCCGCGACGGCGTCGATGTCGGAATCCTCGGTGAGTTCCACGATCTCGGCCTTCGGGAGGTCCCGGCGGATCTCCTCGGCCACGCGGGTCCCGGTGCCGTCGCCCGACGCGGGGTTGAGCACGACGACGAGGCCGGCACCGTCCGGGTCGGTGGTGATCCGCTCGACGGTGGGCTCCGGGGTCATGGTGCGGCTGTCGTCGACGGGCGGCACGAGGCGGGCGCCCGCGACCGCGACGCCAGCGCCGACGGCGAACCCGGCAAGCACGTCGCCGGGGTAGTGGGCGCCGGTGGCGATCCGGGAGAAGCCCACCGCCCCGGCCAGGCACGCGAGCGCGTATCCCGCGGTACGGTTCTCCAACCCCACGCCGATCGCGAAGGCCGCCGCGGCTGCGGAGTGCCCGGACGGGAAGGACGTCGACGTGGGCTGACGGCGGGCGCGCTTGACCGGCACACCGTCGTGCACGGGGCGGCCGCGCGGGTAGATCCGCTTGAGCCCCTGGTTCACGATGAGGCTCGTGACGGCGAGCGTCGCGACGCCGCGAACCGCGCCGCGGCGCGACGACAGGCCACCCAGCCCACCCATGCCCACTGCCAGCACCATCCACAGCTTCGAGTGATCGGCCGCCGCCGACAGCGGGCGCATGGTGAGGTCGAGCAGCGGGCTCGGCGAGACCGCGACGGCGTCGAAGAGCCGACGGTCGAGGTCGCTGAGCCCCTCGTGGAGCGTGCGGAGCGGGTGCGGCGCTGGATGATCCGGCATGAGCGCCAAGGTACCCGCGCTGCGCCGGAGACACGCGGGATCAGCGCAGGTGGACCGCCGCGGCGGCGTGGACGGCGTCGGCGAGTCGCTCCGTGGCGCGGGTGTGCAGCCGCCAGGACTGCCAGTAGAGCTTCACGTCGACGACGTCGTCCGTGAGCCGGATCAGCGCGCCGCGGTCGAGGGCGTCGCCGAGGTCGGCCTCGGGCAGGCTGCCCCACCCGAGCCCTGCCCGGACGGCGTACGTGAAGGCCTCCGACGACGGGATCCGGTGCATCGGTGGCGACTCCCTGATGCCGCGGCGGTGGAGCACCTTGGTCTGCAGCTCGTCCTTGCGCAGGTCGAACTGCACGACGGGCATCTCCCGCCAGGGCCAGCGCCCGCCGGAGCGCCACCGCTCGGCGTACGCGGGCGCGCACACCGGCAGGTACCGCATGGTGCCGAGGTACTCGACGGCGCAGCCCTGCACCGGTTCCGGGTCGGTCGTGATCGCGCCGAGCACCGAGCCGGCGCGGAGCAGGCCCGCGGTGTGGTGCTCGTCGTCGACGACGAGGCGCAGCAGCGGACCGTCGGGCAGCGCGGCCACCGCGTCGATCACGTCGCGGAACCAGGTGGCGAGCGAGTCCGCGTTCACGCCCACGTCCAGCACGGCCGACGGTGCCCCGCCCGCGAGCCGGCCCAGCGCATCGGCCTCGAGCGAGGCGACCCCGCGGGCGAGGCCGAGCAGCACCTCGCCCTGCGCCGTGGGCCGGCACGGGCCCTCGCGGGTGACGACGACGTGTCCCACCTGCTGTTCCAGCGCGCGGATCCGCTGGCTGACGGCCGACTGCGTGATGCGCAGCCGGGCGGCCGCGCCGCCGAAGCTCTCCTCCTCGACCACCGCGACGAGGGTCTCCAGATGATGCCCGCTCAGCATGAAGTGATTCTAATGGGAGATCGCAATCTCGTATTGGCGCTAATATACTGCGCGACCTAGCGTCGTCGCCGTGACCTCCGCGCTCCTCGCCGGCCTCGGACTCGGGCTCTCGCTGATCGTGGCGATCGGCGCGCAGAACGCGTACATCCTCCAGGTGGGCGTTCGAGGCCGTGGGCTCGGCGCGGTCGTGGCGGTGTGCATCGCCTCGGACGTCGTGCTGATCTGCGCCGGGGTGGCCGGCCTGGGGGCCGCGGTGTCCGGCCGTCCGGTGCTCCTGGAACTGGTGAAGTGGGCCGGCGTCGTGGTGCTCGCCGGCTACGGTCTGCGGTCGCTGTGGTCGGCGCGCCGGTCCGCAGGACTCGTCGCGGGCGGCGACGGCGGTGCCTCCGTCGCGGCCGTCGTGGCCGGGGTTCTCGCGCTGACCTGGCTGAACCCGCACGTCTACCTGGACACGGTGCTTCTGCTCGGTTCGGCGTCGACGCGGTACGCCGCCGACCGCTGGTGGTTCGCCGCCGGCGCCGCCGTGGCGAGTGTCGCGTGGTTCTGCCTCCTGGGATTCGGCGCGCGTCGGCTGTCGGGCGTGCTCGGCCGGCCAGGGGTGTGGCGGGCGATCAACCTCGGGATCGGTGCACTCCTCCTGCTCCTGGCCCTGCGGCTCGCGACCATGCCCCTCGGCGGCTGACGTCTGTGCGGGATCGTCGCCGCTGAGCGGGCAGAATCCCGCACACGTCGAGACGCGTACGTTGGAATGCATGGCAGCTGTCACGATCATCGGTGGACACGGCAAGATCGCGCTCATCCTGGCGCGGATCCTCAGCTCGCGGGGCGACGCGGTGACGTCGTGGATCCGCAACCCCGAGCACGCGGCGGAGGTCGCCGAGACAGGGGCGACGCCGCTGGTGCTGGACGTGGAGAACGCGTCGAAGGACGAGATCGCGGCGGCGCTCGTGGGTGCGGACGCGGTGGTGTTCTCCGCCGGGGCGGGCGGCGGGAACCCGGCGCGCACCTACGCGGTGGACCGCGACGCGGCGATCCGCTCGATCCAGGCCGCCGAGTCGGCCGGGGTGCGGCGCTACGTGATGGTCTCCTACTTGGGCGCCGCCCCGGACCACGGCGTCCCGGAAACGGACTCCTTCTTCGCCTACGCGGAGGCGAAGGCCGCCGCCGACGTCGCCCTGCGCGCCTCCGACCTGGACTGGACCGTCCTCATGCCCGGCCGCCTCACGCTCGACGAGCCCACGGGGCGGGTGGATCCCGCGGCCGTGCGCGCCGCGGACAATCCGGGAACGTCGCGCGCGAACGTCGCACTCGTGGCTGCTTCGGTGCTGGACCGGCCGGACACCGTCGGGAAGGACCTGCCCTTCACCGACGGCTCCCAAGCGATCGAGGGGCTTGGCGCGACTGAACCGCCCGCGGCGCCGCAGATGGCGCGCGAAGCCCCGACCTGGAGACGACTCGGGCCCGGCCCCGTCGGGAAGACGGTGCCGGGCCCGAGGGCGTCACGCGATCAGTGCATCGCGGCGAGGATGTCCTGCACGCGGTCCTTGGCGTCACCGAAGAGCATCGCCGAGTTGTCGCGGAAGAACAGCGGGTTCTGCACGCCCGCGTAACCGGCGGCCATCGACCGCTTGAACACGATCACGTTCTCGGCCTCCCAGACGGTGAGCACCGGCATGCCCGCGATGGGGCTGCCCGGATCCTCCGAGGCGGCAGGGTTCACGGTGTCGTTGGCACCGATCACCAGGACCACGTCGGTCTCGGGGAAATCGTCGTTGATCTCGTCCATCTCGAGCACGACGTCGTACGGCACCTTCGCCTCGGCGAGGAGCACGTTCATGTGCCCCGGAAGCCGGCCGGCGACGGGGTGGATGCCGAAGCGGACGTTCACGCCCTTCTTGCGCAGCTCGCTGGTCAGCTCGGCCACGCCGTACTGGGCCTGCGCCACGGCCATGCCGTAGCCCGGGGTGATGACCACGGACTTGGCGCCGGTGAGCAGCTCGGCGACCTGCTCGGCGTTGACCTCGCGGTGCTCGCCGTAGTCCTTGTCGTCGGCCGGGCCGGCCTCGATGCCGAAGCCACCCGCGATGACGGAGATGAACGAGCGGTTCATCGCCTTGCACATGATGTAGCTCAGGTACGCACCCGACGAGCCGACGAGCGCGCCGGTCACGATCAACAGGTCGTTGCCCAGCAGGAAGCCCGACGCGGCCGCGGCCCAACCGGAGTAGCTGTTGAGCATCGAGATCACGACCGGCATGTCGCCGCCGCCGATCGAGGCCACCAGGTGCCAGCCCAGGAACAGGGCGAGCGCGGTGATGACGCCGAGCAGGATGTAGCCCGTGGTGTCGGTCTTGGCATCACGGGCCACGTACACCGCGGTCAGCACCGCGAACAGGACCAGCGAGCCGACGTTGATGACGTTCTTGCCGGGCAACATCAGCGGCGCCGACTTCATCTTCGCGGACAGCTTCAGGTTGGCGACGATCGAACCGGTCAGCGTGACCGCACCGATGAAGATGCCGATCGCGACCTCGGCCGAGTGGATGCCGATCATCGCGCCGTGGTCCTCGGCCGCGACCTCGTCGAGGTGCGGGCCGCCGAGGGCGCCGTTCCAGCCGATGAGCACGGCCGCGAGACCCACGAACGAGTGCAGCAGCGCGATCAGCTCGGGCATGCCCGTCATCTCGACGATGCGCGCCCGCCAGAGGCCGATCACGGCGCCGATCGCGATGGCGCCGGCCATCAGCACGACCGGCAGCCACTGCAGGTCGAGATCATCAAGGTCGAAGATGTGCTGGACAGCGAGAGCGATGGTCGCGACCAACGCGAGCGCCATACCGACGATGCCGTAGGTCAGGCCGCTCTTCGAGGTCTCGTGCTTGGACAGGCCCGCCAGCGACAGGATGAACAGCAGCGAGGCGACGATGTACGCCGCCGTGGCGATTGCAGTGATTCCCATGACTGACTCATGCCCCCTTGCTGAACATGGCGAGCATGCGGCGCGTGACCGCGAAACCACCGAAGACGTTGATCGACGCGAACAGGATCGCGATCGTCGACAGCACGAGCACCGTGACGTTGGTCGACGCCAACTGCAGCAGCGCACCGACCACGACGACGCCCGAGATGGCGTTGGTCACCGACATCAGCGGCGTGTGCAGCGCGTGCGCCACGTTGCCGATGACGTAGTAGCCGATCACGATCGCCAGCATGAGCACGGTGAAGTGCTGCGGCAGCGGGTTCGGCGAGAAGCTGATCAGCAGGCCGAACAGCACGACGCCCACCAGCGTGAGCGAGACCTTCTTGGACGCCGACATCGGCTCCTTGACCGGCTTCGGCTCGACCTCGGCGGCCGGCGCGGCCTTCGGAGCCGCCGAGACCTGCACCGGCGGCGGCGGGAACAGCAGCTCGCCCGCGCGGGTCACCGTGATCGACCGCTGGACCGGATCCTCGAAGTCGAGCACGAGCTGCCCGTCCTTCTCGGGCGTCACCAGCTTGAGCAGGTTGACGAGGTTCGTGCCGTACAGCTGCGAGGCCTGCGCGGGCAGACGCCCGGCCAGGTCCGTGTAGCCGATGATGGTGACGCCGTTCGGCGTGACGATCGCCTCGCCGGCGACGGTGCCGCCGACGTTGCCGCCGTTGGACGCCGCCATGTCGACGATGACGCTGCCGGGCTTCATCGACGCGACCATCTCCTCGGTGATGATCCGCGGCGCGGGGCGCCCGGGGATCAGAGCCGTGGTGATGATGATGTCGACGTCCTTGCACTGCTCGGCGTACAGCTGCGCCTCGCGAGCCTTGTAGTCGTCGCCCATCTCCTTCGCGTAGCCGGTGGCCGAGACCTCGGCCTCCTCGTTCTGCACGGAGAGGTACTCGCCACCCAGCGACGCGACCTGGTCGGCCACCTCGGGGCGCGGATCGGTGGCGCGCACGATGGCGCCGAGCGAGCCGGCGGCACCGATCGCGGCGAGGCCGGCGACGCCGGCACCCACCACGAGCACCTTGGCCGGCGGGACCTTGCCCGCGGCCGTGACCTGGCCCGTGAAGAACCGGCCGAACACGTGCGCGGCCTCGACCACGGCGCGGTAGCCGGCGATGTTCGCCATCGAGGACAGCACGTCCATCGACTGCGCGCGCGAGATGCGCGGCACCGACTCCATCGCGAACGCGGTCAGCTCCCGGCGGCGCAGGTCCTCGAGCAGCTCCGGGCTCTGCGCGGGGGCCGAGCCCGGCGACGATCGTGCCCGGCCGCATACCGTCGAGCTGCGCACTCGACGGGGCGTTGACGCCCAGCACGATGTCGGCGGCGCGCGCGTCACCGATCGACGCGCCGGCCTCCACGTAGGCCTCGTCCGCGAACGAGGACGCCGCACCGGCGCCCGAGTCCACGACCACCTCGTAGCCCAGCTTGATCAGCTGGGCCACCGTGGCGGGGGTGGCGGCGACACGGGTCTCGCCCGGCTGCGCCTCTTTCAAAGCTCCGATGATCATGCGCAGCACTCCCACTGCCGACCCGCACGGGTCATGGTCGGTTCACCGACGTTCATGCGTTTCGTTCCTTGTCGTCCCTACCGGGCGCCGCGGCTGCGGGCCGGAAGTTCCGGCACAGGGCGGACTCCACGCGCGTCAACGCCCCCGTCGCGGTGTGAACGGGGGCGGAATCCACGGGGCACCTGGGTTCGCCAGGCATCGGATGTACAACGTGGGTCGCCTGATGCTCAGAACAGTGGGCTGACCATAACACACCCAAACTTACTCGAAAGTAGGGTGCTTAGCCCCGCCAACGTCCTGGTGAGACGCGGTCTCGTCCGGTAGGTCGACCCGCATGTAGCGGTCGATCAGCGTCGCGAACGTCCTGAGATCCTCCCGCGGCCAGTCGGCCGTGCGCGCCTCGATCCGGGCCCGCCACTCACGGTCGGTCCGGGCCAACACCCGCTCGGCGCGCGCCGTCAGCCGCAGCCGCCGCGACCGCGGATTGGCGGGGTCCGCCTCCCGCACGATGAGGTCCCGCCGCTCCAGGCTCGCGAGCTGTCGGCTGGCGGTCGACTTGTCGATCGACACCGCCTCGGCGAGGTCGACCGCGCGCATCCCCGGGGTCTCGTTCAGCACGAACAGCAGCGTGAAGTCGACGTACGAGACCTCGTCGCCCATCAGCCGTGCGTCGGACCGGATCCGCTTGGCGAAACCGACGATCCCCCGGACGATGAGGTCGACGTCGTCGGGCGTCGGCCCGGTGGATCCGCCGCCCGCCGCGGACGACGGACCGTCGGGCATGTCAGTAGCCGCGCGCGGCGTCGATCACCGCGAGCGGCTCCATGTCGTTGGCGAACCGCCGGACGTTGACCTCGACGCGCTCGAGCAGCGCCGGCCGCAGGTGCTGCGGCGGGTTGGCCACGTGCGGAGTGATGATCGCGTTGGGGATCGACCACAGGGGGTGGTCCGCGGGGAGGGGCTCGGGATCCGTCACATCGAGGGCGGCGCCGCCGATCGTGCCCGCGCGCAGCGCGACCACCAGGGCGTCCGTATCGATCAGCGAGCCGCGGGCGACGTTGACGATCCACGAGTGCGGCTGCAGCCGGGCGAGGACCTCCGCGTCCACCGGGCGCGGGTCTCCGCGGTCGACGGTGCCGCGAGGATCACGTGGTCGACGGCGGGCCAGACCTCGTCGAGGCGGTCGGCGGTGACGACGACGGCGTCGGTGACGTCGGCGCCCGAGCGGTTCACGGCGACGACCTTGACGCCGAGCGCGCGCAACGCCGGGATCAGCGCGCGCCCGATGCCGCCCGCGCCGACGACGGCCACCGTCGAACCCCGAGGCGCGCGGTGCGCGGCCCCGAACCGGCGGGGTCCCACGAACTCGCGGTGCCACAGGCCGCGCACGCCCGCCAGGAGCATCGCGAGGGCGTGCTCGGCGACGGTGCCGGCGTACGCCCCGGCCGCCGAGGTGAACACCACCTCCGGGTACGTCGACAGCACGCCCGAGCCGACGAAACCCTCGACTCCGGCGAACGGGAGCTGGACCCAGCGCACCGTCGGGGGCAGGTCCGGCAGGGGCGTGCGAGAGTCGGTCCAGACGAGGCCGGACGCGGCGGCGAGTACGCCGGGCTCGCCTCCGCCGGCGGTGATCGCGGCGTCGAACTCGGGATCGGGGGCCGGACCCACGGCGATGACGGGCGCGTCCTTCAGCATGTCGCAAAGCCTAGTGAGCGGGCGTCCGGCACGGACCCCGCCGCGCCGATCCGACATGTGAAAACTGAGACTTGTGTTATCTAGTGAGTCTCAAGTTAAGATTGAGACTATGTCCACGCCCCTGTTCGACCACGCGCAGCCCCGGATCGCCGCGCTCCGTCGTCGCTTCGACGCGACGTCGGTGGGCCGGCGGCTCGGCGAGGTCCGGCCGACGCCCGCATGGAAGGCCGCCACGTCCGTCGTCTACTCCGGCATCATCGCGGTCCTGATCGTCGGCGCCGCGGCGGTGCTGCTCGGCGTCAAGCCGTCGGGCCCCGAAGTCGCGCCGGTGAGTGCGGTCGAGGTCGGCGACTGCGTCACGGTGGCGGGCGGGAACGTGACCCGGACCGGGTGCGACGGCGACGGCTTCAGCTTCGCGGTGGCCGAGAAGGCCGCGGCGAAGACGGCGTGCAGCATGCCGAGTTATGCGCGGGTCGAGTCCGGCGGCTCCACGCTGTGCGTCGTCCCTCGGATGACGCTGGGTGAGTGCTACCAGGTCAAGCCGGACGCCGCGGCCACCACCGACATCCGCCCGGTCTCCTGCCCCACCGCGCTCGGTACCGCGATGCCGAATGTGATCCGTGTGACCGAACGGGCGGGCGCGCCACTCACCTGCCGCGGATCGTCCGCGCTGAACTACGCGGCGCCGCAGCGGATCAGCTACTGCATCGCTCCCGTTGCCTGATCGATCCGGCGCAGCGCGTCGTCGAGGTCGATCCACCCGTCTGCGACCATCAGCAGCAAGAGCTGCACGCGGTTACCGACCGGTCGCCCCACCGCCGCGTACCGCTCCACCACACGCCGGTAGTGGGTGCGCACGGTCGCTTCGCCGATGAAGTGCTCGGCCGCAGTGACCGTCACCGTCGCACCCAGCACGTAGGTGGTCAGCACCTCGCGCTCGCGCGCGCTCATCCGGATCCGCTGCCGCTCCGGAGCGTGCCCTCCGGTCCTCACATCGTCGATGACCGTCATCGTTCGCCTCGTTTCCCCCGCCGCTCGAGCGCGGCCGCCGGTACTCAGTTTGGGTGACGGCCCGCCGCTGAATCAGGGGCCGGAAACACACTTCCGGCGCGGATACGCGTCGGATCCTCCCTCCGACCGGATGAATCGTGCGCGATCAGACATTCCGACGGTGTGCACGGCAGTACCTTCTCCTCGTGCCCCGCGGACTCCGGATACTGATCGCCTCTCCCCTCGGCCACGTCGTCGCGGCGCCGCTCGGCGCAGACGTCGCGACCGTGACGGTGGCCGGCACGGAGGCCGAGTTCCTGCGGGCGATCAGTGGCCAGGTCCGGTACGACGTGGTGCTCGCGGACCTGATCTGGAACCACCCGGAGTCGGAGTGGACGTTCGACGGGCTGGACGTGATCGATCGCCTCGACCAGACGGCACGGCAGGCGCCGGTGATCCTCGCGACCCAGGGCCACGGGATGGAGACCGACCACCTCGAGGAGGCGCGGCTACGTCCCGAGGTCTTCGGCGTCTTCCCCAAATCGGCGGGCCTGCACCACCTCATGGAGGCCGTCCAGGCGGTCGCGCTCGGGCAGCGCCTGGCCGAGCGCGCGGCACCGTCGAACCGGCGGACGCCGCTGTACGAGCTCCTGACCGGACAGCGCGGCCGAACCGCCGGCCGGATGGCGGGCGCGATCGCGAGCGGCCGGGCCGGCGACAACGCGACGCTCGCCGCGGCCGCGAAGGTCTCGCCGAGCACCGCCAACAAGGTGACCAGTCACTACCTGGGGCCGATGATCACCGCGCGGCACGAGCACGACGCCGCATTGCCCCTGACCCAGGGCGCCGTGTACCGGTGGTGCGGGCTGCACGCCCGCTACTTGGTCAGCTGGTGTCGCCGCAACGGGCATTCGGATGTCCTCGGTCCGATTCACTGACGGCGCCGTTGACCGGGTTGCCCGGCGGCGCGGACGACGGCGGGGCGGACGGTGAGCACCGTCCGCCCCGCGACGTCGTGACCCGGACTACGCGTCGAGGTCCTGGGCGACGAGGGCCGCGATCGCGTCGACGGTGCCCTGGTCCGCGGATTCGACGGTGACCTCCACGCCCTGTTCGGCGCCGAGCGTCATGATCATCAGGGCGGAGCCGGCGTCCACCGGCTCACCGCCGGCGACCGACAGGGTGACCTCGTGGCCGGACTCGTTGACGGCGTTGGCGATCACGGCGGCGGGGCGGGCGTGCAGGCCGACGGCGGATCCGACGGCGACGGTGGTGCTGGGCATGTCTCTCCTCGTGGGTGATGGGATTGTGCGGCCGCGCGGCGGGCGGCCCGCGGGAGTGGTCAGGACCAGTATTACGCGGCGACGGCCGCGGGCTGGGCGGAATCGGCAGCTGCGGCGCCACGGGCCGCGACCGACTTGGCGAGCACGACCGCCACGGCGCTCACGACCACGCCCGCCACCAGCGCGACGACGAACTGCGGCCACGTGCCGTTGGTCGCGAACATGACGAACACTCCGCCGTGCGGCGCGCGCAGCTGCACGCTGAGCGCCATCGACAGGCCGCCGGTGACCGCGCCGCCGAGCATCATCGACGGAATCACCCGCAGCGGGTCGGCCGCGGCGAACGGGATCGCGCCCTCCGAGATGAAGCACAGTCCCAGCGGCAGGGCCGCCTTGCCGTTCTCCCGCTCGGGCTCGGTGAACAGGCGGGGCCGCACGAAGGTGGCCAGCGCGAGCGCCAGCGGCGGCACCATACCGGCGGCCATGACCGCCGCCATGATCTCCCACTGGGGCGCGCCGGCGGTGCTCAGGCCGAGACCCGCGACGCCGAAGGCGTAGGACGCCTTGTTCACCGGGCCGCCGAGGTCGAAGCACATCATGAGGCCGATCACCACGCCGAGCGCGACCTTGCTGCTGCCGCTCATCCCGTTAAGGGCGCTGGTCATCTCCTCGTTCACCCAGCGCAGCGGGCCGGCCAGGATCATGTACATCGTGCCACCGGTGATGAGCGTGCCGAGCAGCGGGATGATCACCACCGGCTGCAGGCCACGGGCCCACTGCGGCAGCGGGATCCGCGAGAGCCACAGCGCCACGACGCCGGCGAGCAGGCCACCGATCACGCCGCCGATGAACCCCGCGTTCACGGTGACGGCGAGCACGCCCGCGACGAAACCCGGTGCGAGACCCGGCCGGTCGGCGATCGCGTAGGCGATGTAGCCCGCGAGCACCGCGACCATGAGACTCATCGCCGCGCTGCCGACGGCGAAGCACACCGCCCCCAGATAGTGCAGCAGCCCTTCCGGCGGAAGATTCCACAGCGAGTCGTGCAGCGCGATGTAGGCGCCGTTGGACATGCCGTCCTCGCCGTGTTCGCTGCCGATCTCGTAGCCGGCCATGAGGAACCCGAGCGCCATCAGCAGGCCGCCCGCGGCGACGAACGGGATCATGTAGCTCACGCCGGTGAGCAGGGCGCGCTTGAGCTGCCCGCCCAGGCCCACCGGCGCGGCGGCCGGCTCGGACTCGGCGGCGGCACCGTCGACCCTGGGGGCGTCCGGATCCGACGCGGCCGCAACCGCTTCGGCAATCATCGCGTCGGGCTCGTTGATGCCGCGCTTGACGCCCGAGGTGATCACCGGCTTGCCCGCGAAGCGCTCGCGGCCCTTCACGCCCACCTCGGTGGCGAAGATGACGGCGCCCGCCTCGACGATGGTCTGCGGCGCGAGCGGCGTGGAGCCGGACGAGCCCTGCGTCTCGACCGTGAGCTCGACACCGGCCCGTTCGGCGGCCAGCTTGAGGGCGTCGGCGGCCATGTAGGTGTGCGCGATCCCCGTGGGGCACGCCGTGATCGCCACCAGTGAGGGCCTGTCCGACGGTGCCTTCTCCACCGTCGTCTCCTGGCGCGGCCGGAGCCGCCGACTCCGCCGACTCCGCCGCAGCAGGAGCGGCGGGCTTCGGCTCCGCCGGCTTCGGAGTGATGACGTCCTCGACGAGGGCGACCACCTCCTCCGGCGTCGCAGCCGCGCGCAGCGACGCGGTGAACTCGGGCCGGACCAGCGCGCGGGCGAGCGCGCTGAGCAGCTTCATGTGCTGCGAGCCGCCGGAGGCCGGCGCGGCGATGAGGAACACGAGGTCGGCGCCGCCGTCCGGCGCGCCGAAGTCGACCTTCGGGTCCAGGCGAGCGAAGCCGAGGCTCGCGGCCGTGACCGATTCGGCGCGGCAGTGCGGGATGGCGATCCCGCCGGGAAGCCCCGTGGCGGACTGCGATTCGCGGGCGAGCGCGGCCTCGACGAGGCCGTCTACCGAGGTGGACCGGCCGGCATCGGTGATACGGCCGGCCAAGTAGGCGATGACCTCGGCCTTGTCGGCCCCGGCCGCGACGTCGAGCGCGACCAGTTCGGGCGCGATGATCGGATCGGGCATGGTGTTCTCCGGTTCTGCGGTGGATCGTGGTACGGCGGTGGATGTTCAGAGGGCGGTGACCCGCACGTCGGCGACGGCGAGTTCCTCCGGTCGGGGCGCCTGGGTGCCCGGCAGTGCTGCGGCTGCGGCGCCGTAGGCGACCGCGAGAGCGAGACGTTCGGGCGCCGAGGCGCCCCGTTCGTGAGCGATGAGGTAGCCGGCGAGCGCGCTGTCGCCGGCGCCCACGGTGCTGCGCACCGTGACCCGTGGAGGTACGGCGTGCCAGGCACCGTCCGGGGTCACCAGCAGCGCGCCGGCGGCCCCGAGCGTGACCAGCACGGTGGCCCCGGTGGCACGGTGCAGCGATTCGGCCGCCGCGCGGACCGGCGCGAGATCACCGGCCTCCGCACGGGTCTCGAAGTCGCTCCCGTCGACGCCGGCGAGCTCCGCGAGCTCCTCGCCGTTCGGCTTGAGCAGTGAGACGCCCGGGACTGCGGCGCCGGCGAGCGCGGCGCCGGAGGTGTCGACGGCGATCCGCGGGCCACCCGCCAGGCGAGCCGCGAGACGGGCGTACCAGTCGTCGGGGAGCCCGGGCGGGAGCGAGCCGCACAGGGCGAGCCAGGAGGCACCGTCGGCCGCGGCGACGATCGCCTCCTCGAAGGCGCGCACCACCTCCGGGGCGCGGGCGCGCCGGGCGCGTTCAGCTTGGTGGTGGTGCCGTCGGGCTCGGTGATGGTGATGTTGCTGCGCACCTCGTGCCCGACGGGAACTTCGATCGCGGGCACGCCGAGGCGTGCGAGGCCGGCGAGCAGCGGATCGCCCTGATCCGCGGGGAGCAGGGCGACGGTGCCCTCCCCCGCGGCATGCACCACACGGGAGACGTTGACGCCCTTGCCGCCCGGGTCGGCGGCGGCTCCGTCCGCGCGCTGAACGGCGCCGCGCCGCAGGGGCGACCCGAGGGCGACGAGCCGGTCCAGGCTCGGATTCGCGGTGACGGTGACGATCATCGGACGACCTCCACGTCGACGCCGTGGTCGGCCAGCGCCGCGGCGAGCGCACCCGTGGGGGCGGTGTCGGTGACCAGGACGTCGATCGAGTCGAGCCCGGCGAAGCCGACCAGGGACTCGCGGTCGAACTTCGCCGCGTCGGTGAGCAGAACGACGAAGTCGGCGGCGGCGATCAGCGCGCGCTTGATCGCGGCCTCGTCGGCGTCGGGGGTGGACAGGCCCCGTGCTGCGCTCAGGCCGTTCGTGCCGATGAGCGCGACATCCGCGTGCAGCGCGGCGACCTCGGCGACGGTTCCGGCGCCGACCGCCGCCTGGGTCAGGCCCCGTACGCGTCCGCCGAGCAGGCGCAGCTCGATCCCGTCTCGTCCGGCGAGCGTCGCGGCGACGGGCACCGAGTTCGTGATCGCCGTGATGCGCAGGCCGGCGGGCATCTCGCGCGCCGCGGCGATGGTGGTGGTGCCGGCGTCGAGCAGGACCGAGCCGCCCGCCGGCGGAAGGAAGCGACGGGCCGCGTGGCCGATCGCCCGCTTGGCGTCGGCGTTGGTGACCTCGCGCTCCCCCACCCCGGGCTCGGTGCCGGCGAGCACACCCGCCGCCACCGCGCCGCCGTGCACCCGGCGCACGCCGCCGAGCCGCTCGAGCACATCGAGATCGCGACGGACCGTCTCGGGCGTCACGTCGAACCGCTCCGCCAGCTCGACGACCGAGGCGCGGCCGCGGCCGCTGACCAGCTCACCGATCGCGCGCTGTCTTTCCTCCGCGTACATCGCCCCTCCGAGTTCGTTGCTTTCTGTGGTTTTCTCTTTGTCTAATCTGTTTTTACGCCTGTTCTTGTTGACAAGTCAAGAGGATTTCGTAATCTGGGTCACATGAGTCCACAGCAGTCGACCGCGTCCGGTACCCGCATCCTGACCGGCACCCCGGTGGTGCCGGGCGTCGCCTACGCCCCCGTCATGTGGCCGGGCGCCCGACCGGAGGTGCCGCCCGCCGTCGACCTGCCGGAGGACGACCGCGACGCCGAGGCCGCCCGGTTCTCGACCGCCGCGCAGGCGGTGGCCGACCGCCTGCGCCTGCGGGCGGCGCAGGCCCAGGGCGCCGCGGCCGAGGTGCTCGGCGCGAACGCCGGCCTGGCCTCCGACAAGGCGTGGATCGGCACCACGGAGAAGCTGATCCGGGCCGGCACCCCCGCGGCGAACGCCGTGGCCACGCCACCGAGCAGTTCGCGGACATGTTCACCAAGATCGGCGGACTGATGGCCGAACGCGTGACCGACCTGCGGGACGTGCGCGACCGCGTGGTCGCCGAGCTCCTCGGCGGCCCCGAGCCCGGCGTCCCGGTGCCGGACGCACCGTCGATCCTGTTGGCCGACGACCTCGCGCCGGCCGACACCGCCGGCCTCGATCCCGCACTCATGGTGGGCATCGGCACCCGGCTCGGCGGCCCCACCAGCCACACCGCGATCATCGCCCGGCAGCTCGGCATCCCGTGCATCGTGGGGCTCGCGGAGGCCGGCACCGTCGACGCGGGCGTGCCCGTGCTGCTCGACGGCGGGGCGGGCACCGTCACCGTCGACCCGGACGCCGTGGAGGCGAACGCCCTCGTCGAGCAGTCGGCGCGGCAAGCGGCCGAGATCGCCCGCTGGCGCGGGCCCGGTCACACGTCCGACGGTGCCGCCGTCGCGATCCTCGCGAACGTCCAGGACGGCACGACGGCCCGCGCGGCCGCCGAACGCCAGGTGGAGGGCGTGGGCCTGTTCCGCACCGAGCTCGCCTTCCTCGACCGGGCCGACGAGCCGTCGGTGGACGAGCAGGCGTCCCTGTACCGCGAGGTGATCGACGCGTTCCCCGGCCGGAAGGTCGTGATCCGCACGCTGGACGCCGGGTCGGACAAGCCGTTGAAGTTCGTCGAGCACGGCGAGGAGGAGAACCCGGCGCTGGGCGTGCGCGGCATCCGGATCGCCGACGGCGACCCCGGACTGCTGGAGCGGCAACTGGACGCGATCGCCTCGGCCGCCGAGGGCGCGCCCGCACAGCCGTGGGTGATGGCCCCGATGATCGCGACGGCGGCCGAGGCCCGGGAGTTCTCCGGAAGTGCGCGCCCGCGGGCTGACGGCGGGTGTGATGGTGGAGGTCCCGGCCGTGGCCCTGTGCGCAGACGCCGTGCTCGCGGAGGTGGACTTCGTCTCGATCGGCACCAACGACCTCACCCAGTACGCCATGGCCGCCGACCGGATGAGCACCGAACTGGCCGCGCTCACCGATCCGTGGCAGCCCGCGGTCCTGCGGCTGATCCAGCTCACGGCGAAGGCCGGCACCGACGCGGACAAGCCCGTGGGCGTGTGCGGCGAGGCCGCCGCGGACCCGCTGCTGGCCTGCGTCCTCGTGGGCCGGGCGTCAGCTCGCTCTCGTGCGCGGCCGGCGCCGCCGCCGCCGTCGGCGCGCGGGTGGGCGGCGTCACGCTGCAGCAGTGCCGGTGGGCCGCCGAGGCCGCAGTCGCCGCGCCCGATCCGCAGTCCGCCCGCGACGCGGCCCGGGCCGCCCTCGCCTGAGGAATCTGTCAGTGATGACTGCTACACCTCTCACACGGACGCGCCGCGCCCGCCCTGAACCGAGGAGACCCGGGATGATCGACCACTTCGGCATCAACTGCGCGGACCTGGAAGGCGCGAAGCGCTTCTACGACGGCGTGCTCGGCGTCCTGGCGCCCGGCGCGTCATGGATTACGACGTGGCGGTCGGGTACGGCACCACTACGCCCGACTTCTGGATCTCGGGCGCCGCGGAGGGCACCTCGAACCGGGAGGCGCACTTCGCGTTCACCGCGCCGGACACGGCGACCGTGGACGCGTTCCACGCGAAGGCGCTGGAGCTGGGAGCCGAGTCGCTGCACGCGCCGCGGCTGTGGCCGGAATACCACCCCGGCTACTACGGCGCCTTCGTCCGCGATCCCGACGGAAACAACGTCGAGGCGGTGTTCCACGGGGCGCAGTAGCTCGCCGCTCGACGGGTGATCGCGTCGAATTCACGAACTCCGGAATAGCTCGGACCGCAGTCCGGTTATGCTGGGTAAGTCTTGAGATTCAACGATCGAAGGAGCAACCATGAGCGCCACCCTCACCCCCGGAACGTACGTCGTCGACCCGGTCCACTCGTCCGTCGAGTTCTCCGTGCGCCACTTGATGGTCAGCAAGGTCAAGGGCCAGTTCGGCGAGTTCTCCGGCACGATCACCGTGGCGGAGGACGGCACCGCGTCGCTCACCGCCGAGGTCGACGTGACCACGGTGAGCACTCGCAACGCGCAGCGCGACGCGCACATCCGGACCGCCGACTTCTTCGACGCCGAGAACCACCCGAAGGCCACCTTCGTCTCGACCGGCGTCACCCAGAAGGGGTCGGACTTCGTGCTGGCCGGCGATCTCACGCTGCGCGGCGTCACCAAGCCCGTGGAGTTCGACCTCGAGTTCCTGGGCACCAACCCCGGCATGGGCCGGGCGAGGTCGCAGCCTTCGAGGCGAAGACCGTGATCACCCGGCAGGACTTCGGGATCTCCATCGAGATGCCGCTGGAGACCGGCGGCAAGGTGGTCGGCGACAAGGTCACCCTCACCCTGGAGATCGAGGCGCTGCGCCAGGCCTGATCGCCGCTCGCCGAGCTCCCGGCCGCCGCAGACCCTGGTGCGTGCGGGCCGGGAGTTCGTCGTTTCCGCGGCCGTCGCGCTCTCCGCGGGCAGGCACTCAGCGGCGCGGCTCGCCCGGCCGGCCGGGCGCGGCTCGCCCGGCCGGCAGACCGGGCTCAGTAGTGGAAGGTGTCCGACGGTGCCGGGGCGTGCTCGCCCTCGAGCCCCTCGGCGGCCTCGATCCCGTAGGCGCGCGCCAGGTCGAGGATCTTCGTGGCGCGGGCGATGCGCGGCAGGTCGGACCCGTTGCGGATCTCGCCGCCGGCGCGGTCGAACTCGGCGAAGAACTCGCGTGCCCAGCGGATGTCCTCCTGCGAGGGGCTCAGCCCCTCGTTGACCGGGTGGCACTGATCGGGTGTCAGGCAGATCTTGCCGGTCATGCCGAACTCGGCCGACACCGCGGTCGCCTCGCTGAGCAGCAGCCCCTTCGAGCCCACCGTCGGGCCGTCGATCGCACTCGGCAGATGCGCAGCCTTCGCGGCGATGGTGAACCGCGACCGCGCGTACGCGAGGGTGGCGGGCTCGCCGCCGAAGCCCGTGTCCCGACGGAAGTCGCCGATACCGAACGCCAGGCGGAATGTGCCCTTGGCGGACGCGATCTCACTGATCCGCTCGAGGCCCCGGGCCGTCTCCACCAGTGCGACGATGAGCGTGTCCGGCAGCCGCTTCGCCGTCTCGGTCACGTGGTCCATCGATTCGACCATCGCCAGCATCACGCCGCCGAGGTGCTTCGCGCCGCGCAGCGCCTCCAGGTCGTCCGCCCACCACTGCGTGCCGAACCCGTTCACGCGCACCCAGCCGTCGTTCGGCTTACCGTCGACGTCGCGGCTGAGCCACTCGACCACGTTCGCGCGCGCGGCGACCTTGTCCTTGGGCGCGACCGCGTCCTCGATGTCCAGCACCACGATGTCGGCCCGGGAGCGGGCCGCCGCGTCGAACCGCTCGGGCTGCGCCGCGTTGACCAGGAGCCAGCTGCGCGCGAGCACGGGGTCGATGCGGAAACCGACGGGCTCGTCGGCCTCGGGCGGCGTGGGGGACGGCGGGGTCATGGCTGCAACCTCGGGCTTCTCGTGTGGGGCTCGACAGACAACAGTACCGACACGCCGGAAGGCCCCGGGCGGGTGCCCGGGGCCTTCCTTGCGAACGTTACGTCAGCGCGGGGTTCAGTTGAACCAACCGGTGCGCTGCATCTGCCACACCTGGTCGCTCCAGTAGCCCCACGTGTGCGTGCCCACCGACGAGAAGTCGTAGTGAGCCTTGACGCCGGCCTTGTCAGCGGCGGCCTTGAAGGCCTCCGACTGCGACTTGGCCAGGATCTCCAGCGGCACGCCCTGGACGATGTCGGCCGGGGTCGGGTTCGGGGTGTACTTGCCGGGCTCACCGGTCGAGGCGGTGATCCACAGCGGGATGCCCTTCAGGCGCGCGGCCTGCACGGTCGGGTCGTTCTTCGCCCAGTTGGCGTCGAACGGGCCGCCCCACATATCGAGGACGTTGTAGCCGCCCGCATCCAGCATCGCGACACCGACGGCGACCGGCATGCCGGGGCCGAGGTGTTCAGGAAGCCCGACAGCGCAGCTGCGCGCTTGTACACGCCCGGGTTGTTCGCGGCGTTGATCAGCGCGGCGCCGCCACCCATCGAGATACCGACGAGGGAGATGTTGCTCGAGAAGCCGCGCGACTTGATGTAGTTCGGCAGGCTCGTCGCGAGGAAGTTGCCCCACGTGGCCTTGTAGGTGCCGTTGCCGTGCTTGGAGGTGTTCGCCCAGTTCGTGTAGAAGCTGGCCGTGCCGCCGACGGGCATGACGACGTTGATGCCCTTCTGCGACAGGAAGGCGACGTTGGAGTCGCGCTCCCAGCCGGAGACGTCCTGCGTGGCACGCAGGCCGTCGAGGAACACCACGGTGGGCGCCTTCGACGGGTCGGTCGTGGTGGAAGCCCACGAACGCACGGTCACGGCGGGCATGCCCGCGCCGTCGACCTTCTCGGACTTGAAGCCCTTCGGCGGGTTCTTCGCCGACCCCGGACCCCAAGCGCCGGCGACGCCGGCACCCATACCGGCGAGGGCGGGAACCATCGCCGCGGTGAGTACCGCCGCACCCGCTCGCTTACCCCAGGCTGCTCGCATAGCTGACCTCTCCTTTTTCACGCGTCTCCGCGCATCTGCTCGTGGACCGGACGGCCGGCCATGGAGCAGCCGAGCCAAGTCACAGGTGTCACTCTAACATCATTGGTCTCTCAAGTCACACTAATCACACGTGTCACATGAGCGATTCTTTCCCTGGATCTCATCGAGTTCACAGGGTTAGGCGTTACAGACGATCCCATATTCCTCAGGAAAGTCATCCCCATCACAATACGACAAGCGGCCCCGCTCGTCCGAACGAGGCCGCTTGTCGTGTGATCCGTTCGTGGGTCGCGACGAACTACTTCGAGAACCACCCGGTGCGCTGCATCTGCCACACCTGGTCCTGCCAGTAGCCCCACGTGTGAGTACCGGCCGGCGGGAAGTCGTAGTGGACCTTCTTCAGGCCCGCGCGCTGCGCCGCACCCTGGAAGGAGCGCGACTGCGACAGCGCGAGCCACTCGAGCGGCACGCCCTGGATGACGTCGGCGGGGCCCGGGTTCGGGGTGTACTTGCCGAAGACGCCGTTGCCGGCCGAGATCCACAGCGGGATGTTCTTCAGGCGGTTCACCTGAACGGTCGGGTCGTTCTTGGCCCAGCGCGCGTCGAACGGGCCGCCCCACATGTCCAGGCCGGCGTTGTAGCCGCCCGAATCCAGCGATGCGATGCCGACGGCGATCGGGATGCCCGGCGCCGAGATGTTGTTCAGGCCCGAAAGCGACGCGGCGCGCTTGTAGTAGCCGTTCGACTCGACCGTGTTGATGATGGCCGCGCTACCCGACATCGACAGGCCGACCAGCGACACGTTGTCGCTGAATCCGAGGCTCTTGATGTACTGCGGGAGGCTGTTCTTGAGGAACGACGCCCAGGTGTAGCGGTACGGCTGACGGTTGGTCGACGACGGCGCCTGCCAATCGGTGAACCAGCTCGACGTGCCGCCGACGGGCATGACGACGTTGATGCCCTTCTGCGACAGGAAGGCCACGTTCGCGTCGCGCTCCCAGCCCGACACGTCCCAGGTGGCGCGCAGACCGTCGAGGAACACGACGGTGGGGGCCTTGCTCGGCGCGGTGGTGGTCGAGGCCCAGCTGCGAACCTTCACGTTCGGCATGCCGGCGCCGTTGACGAAGGCCTGCTTGAAGCCCTTCGGGGGTTCTTGGCGCTGCCCGGACCCCAAGCGTTCGCGGCGCCCGTGCCGGCGATCGTCAGGGCCGGAATGGCAGCCACGGTGACCGCGGCGGCGGTGGCCTTCTTGGCCCAGCCGTTGCGCATACGCATTCGAGACTCTCTTCCTTGTTGTCCGCCCGGTGGGCGCGTCCTAACCGCCTGCGCGAACCCGGTTACCCGGGACCGGCCGATACCACAGGAAGACCCCGTGCCACGGCTTCACAAGCGGATCAGTGCTCGACAGGCACTGTATGCCAGATCTCAGTTCCTGACAAACTCTTAGTCGGACCGCCGTTCCGTGTCGTTACTCGGCAGCGCGAACTCAATCCATATTCGCAGGCACGGGACGTACGATAGGTGTTTTTCGGACATCGCTCACACTGCGTGGAACCTTGATCTCTCTCAGCCTGCACCCAGAATCAGCCCCGGCGGAAGGATGACGGCGCACCGTCGGACCCCGTAATTTGTGGGCGTGTCGTTCACGCTCCCCGACCTCTCCGCCGACCCCGCCGAGCGCTACGCCGAGCTCGCCGAGTACGCCCGGGCCCTCGTCGCGGGCGAGCCCGACCGGGTGGCTAACGCCGCGAACCTCTCGGCCCTCGTGATGGCGACGGTACCCGGGCTCAACTGGGTCGGCTTCTACTTCTTCGACGGCGAGGATCTCGTCGTGGGGCCGTTCCAGGGCCTGCCGGCATGCATCCGCATCCCGCTCTCGCGCGGGATCTGCGGCGCCGCGGCCCGCAGTCGCGAGACCCAGCGCGTGGACGACGTGCACGCCGTACCCGACCACATCGCCTGCGACGGGGCCACGCGTTCGGAGCTCGTCGTTCCGCGCATCGGGCCCGACGGTGCCCTCGTCGGCGTCTTCGACGTCGACAGCGATCACCCCGCCCGGTTCACCCCGGACGACCAGCGCGGCCTCGAGGCCATCGCGGCGGTCTTCGTGGACACGCTCGCCTGAGTCGACGACGCCGCTCAGGCGTCGGCGAGGGGCTGAACTGGATCCCGGCGATCCGCCAGGCGCCCGCCCGCTGCACCCAGGTCTGCGAGACGCGGGTCGCGATCCGGACGTCGTGCCCCGACGAGTCGGCGTGGTTGCGCTGCACGCTCCGGACGATCGCCGCGGAGGGGAACGTCCGCACGTCCATCTCGGACACGTCGAGTTCGTGGTACCGGAAGTGGTCGTGCCGTGCGATCCACTGCGCCTTGTCGAGCACGAAGCCCTTCGGGCCGATCGACAGGAAGCCGGCGTCGATCAGTTCATCGAGCGCCGCTCGGTCGTCACGGAGCTCGGCATCGTCGAACCGGCGCTGCGCGTCGGCGACGGCATCACGGTCGTTCATCGGATTCCTCCTTCGGTGGGATTCTTGCCGCCTCCATGATAGAGTCGCTCTAACTTTAGAGCAACAATAATTTTAGGAGGACGCGTGACGGAACAGGTCGGTCTGCGCGAGCAGAAGAAGATCGACACCCGGCGCCGACTGCAGGGCGTGGCGCTGGACCTGTTCGCCGCGCGCGGGTTCGACCGCGTCACCGTCACCGAGATCGCCCGGGACGCGCACGTCTCGCCGGCCACCGTCTTCAACTACTTCCCCACCAAGGAGGACCTGGTCCTGCACGGCATGACGGAGTACGGCGAGCGACTGATCGGCACGTTGCGCGACCGCGCGCCGGGCGTCTCGGTCCTCGAAGCGTTCCGCGCGCACCTGCTCGAACCGCGCGGCGTCCGGCCCACGACGACCCGGCCGCGGTGGCGGGTCTGGTCCGCGTGCGCGCGATCATCGCCGCGAGCCCCGCCCTGCGGGCCCGCGAGCTCCTCGTGGCCGAGGCCACCGCGTCGGACCTCGCGCTGCTCCTCGCCGAAGAGATGAGCGAGGGGGAGCTGAGCGAGGGAGCTGGCCGAGGGGGTCCGCACCCGGTCCCTCGCGATCGCGATAGTCGGCATCACGCAGGCGATGACGCTGGAGATCCACCGGCTCGCCGCCGCAGGGCGGAGTGGCCCCGAGATCGCCGCGACCGTGCTCCCCGAGGGCGCCGCTGTCGTCGACGTCCTGATCCGCGGCCTCGCACAGAACCCGGCCGACACCGACGGAGACGGCCCCACGTAGAAGGAGAGCGCAGTGAAGATCAGTCTGTCCGTGACGAACCCGTCGTTTCCCGACGGTCCGCTGCCCGGCCTGGCCCGGGTCGCCGCAGCGGCCGACGCCGCGGCCCTCGACACGCTGTGGGTGGCGGACCACCTGCTGCAGGTCGACCCGACCGCGCCGCCGGACGACCACGATCACCTCGAGGCGTCCACGACGCTGGGCTACCTCGCCGCGCGCACCGAGCGGATCAATTTGGGCGCCATGGTCTCCCCCGCGACGTTCCGCCCGCCCACCGTACTGATCGCGGCCGTGACCACGCTCGCCGTCCTCACCGAGGGCCGCGCCTGGCTCGGACTCGGCGCGGGACACCACGACGCTGAGGCGGCGGACATGGGCCTGCCGTTCCCCGCGGCCCGCGACCGCCTCGACGCCACCGAGGACACGCTGCGGCTGGCGCACCACATCTGGTCGGGGGACGACGGACCGTTCCACGGTGCGACGGTGCGCTGCGAGCGGCCCCGGCTCTCCCCGCTGCCGGCCTCCCGGCCGCCGATCCTCGTCGGCGGCGCCGGCGAGAAGCGCACCCTGCGTCTGGTGGCGCGGTACGCCGACGCGTGCAACGTCTTCGACATGCCCGACGAGGGCGCCACCGTCCGACGCAAGCTCGCGGTGCTCGCCGGGCACTGCCGGGAGGTCGGCCGCGCACCGTCGGACATCGAGACGACGATGAGCACGCGACTGAGCCCCGCGGAGAGTGCCGCCGACCTCGCCGCGCGGGCGCGCACCGCGGCGGGCTGGGGCGTCGACCACCTCGTGTTGGGCGTCTCGTCGCCCTGGACGGCTGAGGCTGCCGACGTGGCCGCGGCCGCCGCGAAGGAGGTCGCCGACGTACCCGCAACCCCCTGGCACTCGACCTGACGGGAGCGAGCCGGCTAGAAGCCGCGGCCGGGGTTGAGGAGGTTCTTCGGGTCCCAGACGGCCTTGATGCCGCGGTGCAGCTCGAGGACGTCGTCGGACAGTTCCTCGCCCACCCAGCGGGCCTTGAGCACGCCCACGCCGTGCTCGCCGGTGAGCGTTCCGCCCAACGCCAACGCGGCCTGGAAAACCTCGTCCGCGGCGTCCCAGATCGCCTGCGGCACTTCGTGATCGTCCTTCGGGTAGATCAGCGTGGGGTGCAGGTTGCCGTCGCCCGCGTGCGCGCAGGTGGGGATGTCGACGCCGTACTTCGCGGAGATCGCCTCGATCCGGGCGAACATCTCCGGCAGCTGCGAGCGGGGCACGCCCACGTCCTCCGAGAAGATGTTGCCCGCGTGCTCGTAGGCGTGGAAGGCGGCGCGGCGCACGGCGAGCAGCTCCGCGGCCTCGGCCGGATCGTCGGAGACCACCGTGTAATGCGCTCCGGCGGCGTCGAACTCGCGGGCCAGCACCGCGGCGTCGTCGGGCGTGGCGCCCTGGCCGATCAGCATCGCCCGCGTCTCGTCCTCGAGACCGAAGGGACGCAACGCCTCCACGCACTCGAGGGTGCGGCGGTCCATGAGCTCCATGAGCGCGGGCACCACGCCCGTGCCCACCACCGCGGCGACCGCGGCCGCCGCGCTCACCACGTCCGGGAACGACGCCGCGACCGTGGTCGGCGGGATCACCGGCGCGGGACGGAGCTTCACGGTGACCTCGGTGACGATGCCGAGCGTGCCCTCGCTGCCGACAAGCAGCTGGGTCAGGTCGTACCCGGTGACGCCCTTGACGGTGCGCCGCCCGGTCTTGATGATCCGCCCGTCGGGCAGCACCACGGTGAGCCCCAGCACGTACTCGCGCGTGACGCCGAACATGACGCAGCGCAGGCCGCCGGCGTTCGTCGCGACATTGCCGCCGATGGAGCAGATCTCGAACGACGACGGGTCCGGCGGGTACATCAGCCCGTGCTCGCGGACGGCGCGGTCGAGGTCGGCGTTGAGGACGCCCGCCTCCGCGCGGGCGTACTGATCCGCCACGTTGATCTCGAGCATCGCGTTCATCTTCGCGAGCGAGATGATCACGCAGCCCTCGATGGCGCTGGCGCCGCCGGCGAGGCCGCTGCCCGCGCCGCGCGGCACGATCACCACGTCGTTGGCGTAGCACCAGGCCGCCGCCGCAGCGACGTCCTCGGTGGTCTCGGCGAGCACCACCGCGAGCGGCACCGCGCCGTGCACCGGCGAGCAGTGATCGACGGCGTACGCCGCCGTCACGTCCGGATCGGTGAGCACCGCGCCCGTGAGCTGCGGAAAGCCGTCCATCGAGGCCATGGGGGGCATCGTCCTACATCGGCATGAGGTAGGTGCGGCGCGGCACGCGTTGCAGTTCCTTGTCGCGCAGCTGCGCGATGGACTTGCGGATCAGCAGGCGCGTCTCCTTGGGCTCGATCACGCCGTCGATGTACCCGCGCTCGGCCGCCAGCCACGGCGTCGCCATGAACTGGTTGTAGAAGTCGATGAAGGCCTGCCGGATCGCGGGGCCGTTCTCGCCGGCCTCCTCGATCTCGCGCCGCTTGATGATCGCGGCGGCGCCCTCGGCACCCATCACGGCCAGGCGCGCCGTCGGCCACGCGAACACGAAGTCGGCACCCAACTGCTTGGAGCCCATCACGGCCCACGCGCCGCCGTACGACTTGCGCAGGATGATGGTGACCTTCGGGACCGCCGCCTCGACGTAGCTGAAGATGAACTTGCCCGACCGGCGGATCGTGCCGATCTTCTCCTCCTCGACGCCGGGCAGGATGCCGGGGACGTCCACGAGGAAGACGAGCGGGATGTTGAACGAGTTGCAGAGGCGCACGAACCGGGCGGCCTTCTCGGACGCCTGCGTGTCGAGCGTTCCGGCCATGTGCATCGGCTGGTTCGCAACGACGCCGACGGGCTGACCGTCGACGCGGGCGAAGCCGGTCACGATGTTCGGCGCCCACAGCTCGGCGTACTCGAGGAAGTCGCCGTCGTCGAAGACGCGCAGGATCACATCGTGGATGTCGTACCCCGCGGTGTCGGCGTCCGGGATGATCGACTCGAGCGAGAGGTCCGACTCGGTGATCTCCGGCTCCAGGCCGGGGTTGATCAACGGCGCGCGCTGGTGGATCGAGTCCGGCATGAACGACAGGTAGCGCTTGACCCAGTCGAAGGCGGCCGCCTCGTCGACCGCGACGTGGTGCAGGTTGCCCCACTGGGCCTGCTTGATCGCGCCGCCGAGGTCCTCCGCAGAGGTGGTCTCGCCCGTCGTCGGCCGGATCACCTCGGGGCCGGTCACGAACATGTAGGTGTTGTCCTGCACGCCGATCAGCACGTCGGTGTTGGCGGGCGCGTACACGGCGCCGCCCACGCAGGTGCCGAGGATCATCGAGATCTGCGGGACCTGGCCGCACAGGCCGTCCTGGTGCCGGCCGAGCTCGGCGTACCAGGCGATCGACGTGGCCGCGTCCTGGATGCGCGCGCCCCCCGAGTCGTTGATGCCGACCACCGGCAGGCCCGCGGCCGCCGCGAAGTCGTACAGCTTGACCATCTTCCGGCCGAACATCTCGCCGACGGTGCCGGCGCCGACCGTCTGGTCGTGGCTGAATGCCGCGACCTTCCGGCCGTTGACCAGGCCGTAGCCGATCACCACGCCGTCCTTGATCTTGTCGTCGCCCGGCGACTTCGCCAGCTGGTCGAGCTCGACGAAGGTGCCCTCGTCGAACAGCATGCGCATGCGGGCGCGGGCGCTCGGCAGTCCCTTGGCGTCGCGGCGGGCCCGCGCCCGCTCACTGCCGGGATCCTTCGCCACCTCCAGGCGGCGGTACAGGTCCTCGAGCTTGCCGGCGGTCGTGCTGAGATCCACCTGGTCCGATACGTCCGTCACGTCTGTCACCCTATCCCCTGCCCGGAACTCACCGGCCGCCGTCGGCCCGGTCGAGCTCGTCCGCCATGTGTGCCGCGATCTTGCCGACGTACGGCTCGTCGATGATCTGCAGGTGGTCGCCGCCGATCTTGACGATCCGCAGGTCCTCGACCACCGGCGCCCAGCCGCCGTCCGGCGCGATATCGGCGAAGTTCGGCTCCAGCTCGACGGCACCGTCGTGCATGCGGTCCGCGCGGTACAGCGTGACCGTGCCCCCGAACTTGCCGTAGTCGGCGGGGTTCACCTTGATCAGCATGCGGTTGTCCACGAAGGAGGTGCGCTGGTGCTCGATCATCGACGTCGGGATCTTCTTGTCGGACAGCTGCACCAGCTCCATGATGATCCGGAACTGACCCTCGTCGTCGGCCGCGTTGAGGCGGTCCATGGGCAGCTCGATCTCGTCGCCGATGTCGTAGTTCTTGCGCGCGAACTTCTCCCAGCGCTCCAGGCGGGCCTTCTTCTCGGCGGGCTCATCGGTGAGCGGCACCTTCGGCGCCACCACGTCGAGCAGGCCGACGTACGCGACCTCCCTGCCCTCGTCCTCGAGCGCCCGCGCCAGACCGTAGGCGAAGGCGCCGCCGAGGCTCCAGCCCGCGAGCCGGTACGGCCCCTCCGGCTGGATCTCCTTGAGCTTCGGCAGGTACTCGGCGACCCGCTCCTCGATCTCGCCCTCGACGCGCTCGAAACCGTAGATCGGCAGGTCCTCCGGCAGCTTGCGCAGCAGCGCCTCGTAGGCGGTGGTGTTGCCGCCCGCGGGGTGGAACAGGAAGAGCGGCGCGCGATCCGAGTTCTCCGGCTTGCGGAGCGTGCGGACGAAGCCGTCCACGGGAGTCGCCTCGTTCATGACGGCGCCCACGTAGGTGGCCATCTCCTCGATGTTCTTCGAGTCGATGACGTCCTCGATATCGATCTCGCCGCCGGCGCGCTCGGACAGACGCGCGGTCAGCTTCTCCGCGACGTCCTCGGCGAGCACGTCGAGCTCGTTGAAGACTCCGCCCGGCGACTTGCCCACGACGATCGCGTAGGTGGCGAAGGTGAGGCGCTCCGCCGCGTCGCGCGGGGGCACGCCGTCGCCCACGGCCGCCGCGACGGCCGCGCCGTCGAGCAGGTCGGGTGTCTCAGCCTCGGTCTTCTCGCCCGACGGTGCCGCTTCGGCGGTCTCGGCGGGCCCAGTCTCGGCGGGCCCGGTCTCGGCGGGCGCGGCCTCGGCTGTGGGGGCATCGGCCGGCGCCGTGGCGGCGGACTCCGCCTTCGCCGCGGCCTCCGCCTTGGCGGCCTTCATCATCTCGGCCAGCTGACCCGCGTCGGCGAGTTCGCCGGTGCCGGACTGGTGTTCGGCCAGCGCGTCCACCTGATCGCGGTGCTCGACCGCGTACTCCACGAACTGCACCACGTCGTTGAATGAGGCGTCGCGCACCGCCTGGATCTGGATCGGCGGGATGTCGAACTCGTACTCGGCGCGGTTCTTGATGCGCATCGCGATGAGCGAGTCCATGCCCAGATCGATGAGCGGGATCTCCTTCGGGAGGTCCTCGATCTCGAAGCCCATGATCTCCGAGATGATCAGGCCCAGACGGTGTTCCACCGTCTCGCCCGAATCCGGGACCAGCGCTCGCCGCTGCCCTCGGGTGCGGGGGCCGCGGTCTCCTCGGAGACGGTGATCTCGGGCTCCGCCTCGAACTCGTCGAGCTCGTCCATCTCCTCCACCGCGGGGGCGGCCTTGGTGATGAGCGGCGCCGCAGCGGTTCCGGAGGCCTCGCCGCCGACCACGACTGCGTCCAGCAGCAGCCGGAATCGACTGGACGCAGCACCATTCGGCCCGCTCGCTCCGCTCCCGGCGCCGAGATTCTCGTGCACCTGGATCGACGCGCCGCCGGGGTGCGGGGTCAGCGTGGTGGTGAGGGTCAGCCCGTCCTCGGGCTCGCCGTGCTCGACCGCGGCGGTGACGGCGGCACCGTCGAGCACCTGAACGGCGGCGTGCTTGGCCAAGTCGACCAGGGAGATCTTCGTCTGGTCGCCCAGCGTGAGCGCACCGGCGTCGAGCTGCCAGACGTGCCGGCCGTCGGGCAGCGCTACGTGGCCGCCCGGGACCACGCCGGAGCCACCGTCGGGCAGCTTGGTCTGGATCCAGATGTGCTTGCGCTGGAACTTCGTTCGCGGCACCGGCGCGTAGCGGCCAGGGCCGAACAGCGAGGCGACGTCCACATGGTGACCGCGCGCGAACACGGTGGCGAGCGCGGTCATGATCGTGCCGGGCTCGTCCTCCTTGCGCTTGAGCGTCTGCACCAGCGCCGCGTCCTGGATGCCCGATCCGAAGGTGACCGCGGCGACGGAGATCAGGGTCACCGGGTTCGGGGAGAACTCGATGAACGTGCGGTAGCCGGCCTCGACAGCCTTCTCCACGGCCTGCGTGAACCACACGCTGTGGCGCAGGCCCTTGATCCAGTAGTCCACGTCGTGCACCGGGGCGTGGCCCGCGCGGTAGAACTCCTCCTTGTTCACGGTGGAGTACATGTCGTACTGCAGCGGGTGCGGCTCGATGCCCATGAGCTCGGCTTGCAGCTCACCGAGGAGCGGATCCATCTGCGAGGTGTGTGAGGCACCGCGGGTCACGAGCTTGCGCGCCATCAGGCCCTTGGCCTCGGTCTCCTCGACGATCTTGTCGATGACCTTGCCGGGGCCGCCGATGACGGTGTGCGTCGGCGCCGCGTAGACGCAGATCTCCAGTCCCTCGTAGTCGCCGAGCACGGTGTCGATGTCGGCCGCGCTGTACTCGACGAGCGCCATGAAGCGCTCCATCTCCTCGGGGAGCATCTCCTCGCCCTCGCCCATGAGGCGCGAACGGTTGCAGATGACCCGCACGGCGTCCTCGAGCGACAGGCCGCCGGTGAGCCAGGCCGCGGTGGCCTCACCCATCGAATGCGGCAGCACCACACCGGGTTCGATGCCGTGGTGGCGGAACAGACCGGCGAGCGCGACCTGGATCGCGAAGATGCCCACCTGGCCGGTCTCGATGTGGAAGGTCTGCGCGTCGTCGAGGATCATGTCGGCGTAGTCGTTGCCCGACTCGTCGATGATGAGCTCGTTGACCTCGTCGAAGTAGTGCTTGAAGACGGGGTTCTCGGTGTAGAGCTGCTTGGCCATCTTGCGGTGATGGCTGCCGAAGCCGGAGAAGATGAACGCCGGGCCCGCCGCGTCGGGCTGGTTGGCGGAGATCACGTTCGGGGCGTTCTTGCCCTCGGCGATCGCGCGGAAGCCCTTGATCGCCTCATCGAGATCCTTGGCCAGGACGACCGAGCGGACGCGGCCGTGGTTGCGGCTCGCCAGCGTGCGGCCGATCTCGGCGAGCGTGTACGACTTCGCCTCGTCGGACTCGAGCCACTCGACCAGCTCGGCGGCGGCGGCCCGTCGGCGCGACGGGACGTAGGCGCTCAGCACGAGCGGGACCGCGACGCCTTCGACGGTGGCGGCGTAGAACGCGGGCACGACGTTCGCCGCGGCCTCGTCGGATTCTGTGGCGCCGTCGACGATCTCGGGCGCGACGTACTCCTTGATCACGACGTGGGCGTTGGTGCCGCCGAAGCCGTTTCCGGTGACGCCCGCGAGTCGGCTGCCGGAGTACTTGGGCCACTCCGTGTTCCGCGCCGCCATGAGCAGACGGTTGGCCTCGAACTGGATGTACGGGTTGGGGCCCGCGAAGTTCAGCGAGGCGGGGATCTGGCCGTTGCGGATGCCGAGCAGCACCTTGGCGACGCCCGCGATGCCCGCGGCGGCCTCGAGGTGACCGAAGTTGGTCTTCGCAGAGCCCAGCAGCAGCGGCTTCTCCGCGTCGCGGCCACGGCCCAGGACGCGGCCGATGGCGTCGGCCTCGAGCGGGTCGCCCAGGATGGTGCCGGTGCCGTGCGCCTCGAGGTAGTCGACGGTGCGCGGGTCGATGCCGGCGTCGATGTAGGCGTCGCGCAGGTTGATGACCTGCGCCTCCGGGTTCGGCGCGAAGATGCCGTTGGACTTGCCGTCGGAGGTGACCGCGGAGCCCGCGATGACGCCGAGGATGTCGTCGCCGTCGCGCTCGGCGTCGGCGAGGCGCTTGAGCAGGACGACGCCGCCGCCCTCGGCGCGGATCATGCCGTCCGCGTCCGAGCTGAAGGCCTTGATCTTGCCGTCGGGCGCCTGCGCGCCGAGGCTGTCGAAGCCCAGCGTCGCGGCGGGGACGATGAGCATGTTCACACCGCCGGCGACCGCCATGTCGGTCTCCCCGTCGCGCAGGCTGCGGATCGCCTGGTGAATCGCGACCAGCGACGAGGAGCACGCGGTGTCGACGGTGACCGACGGGCCGTGGAAGTCGTAGAAGTACGAGACACGGTTCGCCACGATCGATGAGGACGTGCCGGTCAGCGCGTACGGGTTGGCCTTCGTCGGGTCGGCGACGGCCAGCATCTGGTAGTCGTTGGCGGAGCTACCCAGCCACACGCCCGTGCGGGTGCCCTTGACTGAGCTGGGAGGGATGTTGGCCTGCTCCAGCGCCTCCCAGGTGAGCTCGAGCGCGAGCCGCTGCTGCGGGTCGACCATCTCGACCTCGCGCGGGGTCATCTGGAAGAACTCGGCGTCGAACGAGGCCACGTCATCGAGGTAACCGCCGCGGACGTTCGCGTCGTCGAGAACGGCCTTCAGCCGCGGGTCCTGCTTGAACTCGAGCCAGCGGTCCTCGGGGAGGTCCGTGGTCGCGTCGCCGTTCCCGATCAGGAACTCCCACGTCGACTCCGGGGTCTCGCCGGCCTTGGGGAAGCGGGTCGCGAGGCCGACGACGGCCACGTCGTGGGTGCCGCGGTTCGCCTCGAACTCCTCGCCGCGGTCGTACTGCGCCGCCTCGGCCGCGAGGTCGTCGTCGGAGACCACCGGGTCACCGTCGATGATGCGCTGGCTGAGCAGGGCGATCGTCGGGTGCTGGAAGGCGACGGTGGCCGTCAGCTGCACGCCGGTGAAGTCCTCGATGTCGGACGCCATCGAGACCGCGTCGCGCGAACCCAGGCCGAACTCGTCGAGCGACTTGTCGTCGGTGATGTTCTCGACGGGCTGCTTGGTCGCGTCCGCGATCCACTGCCGCATCCACGCGCAGTTCCTCGAGGCTCAGATCCTCGCGGGCCTTGCCGGTCGGGCCTTCATGGGGGGTGTACTCGTTCTCAGCCATGTTGTGTCTACCCTTCGCGTCGAGACCGTGGGTTACGCAGTCGCGTGTGATGAAGTTGTGGTTCCGCCGTGCGCTGGTGGGCGCTACTGGACGTTGTTCGCGTCGGCGTCGGGGAACGCCGTCTGGGTGTAGCCGCCGCGCAACGTGCCGTCGATGTAGGCGGCGCGACCCGCGCGCCGGGCGATCTTGCCCGAGCTGGTACGGGGCAGCGAACCGCCGGGCACCAGCAGGACGTCGCGGGCGAGCACGCCGTGCGCCGAACCGACCGCCGAGCGGATCCCGTCGGCCAGGGCCTGCTGGTCCTGCTTGGCGCCGCCGGCGCCGAGCTCCGCCACGATGACCAGCTGCTCGCTCTGGTCGTTCGGGTCGAAGGTGAGGCCGGAGTGCGCGTTCTCGAAGACGGCTGCCGGGAGCTCGTTGGCCGGCACCGAGAAGGCGGCCACGTAGCCCGTGCGGATGTACTTGGTGTTCGACTCCTGCGCCGTGAACTCCAGGTCCTGCGGGTAGTGGTTGCGACCGTCGACGATGACCAGGTCCTTGACGCGGCCGGTGATGTACAGCTCGCCGCCGTGGTAGACGCCGAAGTCGCCGGTGCGCATCCACTTGGCCTTCTCGAGGTTCTTCACGCCCTCGGAGTGGCTGCCCTCGGAGAGGGGGTCAGGTAGTTCTGGAAGGTCTCGCGGGACTCCTCGTCGCGCTCCCAGTAACCCGAGCCGATGTTCATGCCGTGGAGCCAGATCTCGCCCACGGAATCGTCGGGCACCTCCTTGCCGGTCTCCGGGTCGACGATGCACGCCCACTGGCTCAGCGCGACGTCGCCGCAGGAGACCTGCGGGACGGCGCCCTCGGCCCCCTCCTCGGAGACGACGAAGGTGCCGGCTGCCAGCTGGTCGCGGTCGACGTAGACCACGCGGGCCTCGTTCTCGACGGGGGTCGAGCTGACGAACAGCGTCGCCTCGGCCATGCCGAAGCAGGGCTTGATCGCCTTCGGCGAGAGGCCGTAGGGGGCGAAGGCCTCGTTGAACTTCTTCATCGACGAGACGGTGACCGGCTCGGAGCCGTTGATCAGGCCCTTGACGTTCGACAGGTCGAGGGTCTCGCCCTCCTTGGGCAGGCCGCGGGCGGCGGCGTGCTCGTAGGCGAAGTTCGGGGCGGCGGCGAAGGTCTCCGCGCCGTCCTCGACGGCGGCCAGTTCGTTGATCCAGCGGCCGGGGCGGCGGACGAACGCCGACGGGCTCATGATGGTGATGAACTTGCCGCCGAGCGCGGGGAGGATCACCGTGAGCAGGCCCATGTCGTGGAACATCGGCAGCCAGGTGACGCCGCGGGAGTTCTCGTTGAGGTCCAGCGCGTGGATCATCTGGATCACGTTCGTGCCGACGGCCTCGTAGGTGATCTGCACGCCGGCCGGGTTGCGCGTGGAACCCGAGGTGTACTGCAGGTACGCGATGGTGTCGCGGTAGATCGGGAAGGGCTTGAGCGTCGAGCCGACCGAATCCGGGACGGCGTCGACGGCGATGATGCGCGGGCGCTCCTTGGCCGGGAGGTGCCGGAAGAAGTTGCGGCAGGCCTCGGCGGAGCCGGAACTGGTGAGGATGGCCGTCGGCTTGCAGTCCTCGAGGACGATGCGCAGGCGGTCGGTGTGGCCCGGCTCGTCCGGGCTGAACAACGGCACCGCGATGTTGCCTGCGTACAGCGCGCCGAAGAACGCCGTCACGTAGTCGAGGCCCTGCGGGGCCAGGATCGCGACGCGGTCCTCGCGCTTGGTGATGTGCTGCAGGCGGGCGCCGATCGCGCGCAGGCGGGCGCCGAACTGCGACCAGGTCAGCTCGTGGACGACGCCGTCGCGCTCCCGGCTGTAGTCGATGAAGCGGTACGCGAGGGTGTCGGCGCGCTCCCGCGCGTTGCGCTCGACGAAGTCGACCAGCGTGGTTCCGGGGCGGAAGAAGATGTTGCCGTCTTCGTCCAGAAACTGGTCAAACTCGTTGTTCATGCATCGCTCCTCGTAACCGGCGCCGGGCGGCAGACGGTCATACAGTGGTACATCGCGTGGCGGGCACGACCCGTTGCGGGTCTGTGCGCCACCTCATAGTGCGTGAAGTCCGCAACATGTTTCACCCGTTCGGGGCGTTCGCACGCTGTGAAAATCCGCAAACCCGACTATCGTACCGCGCGCCCTCGGGCTGGACGAAAACCGTGAGGTCGGGCATCGGGCGAACGTCACTCGCCCTTGAGCTGCTCCAGGACGGGCGCGAACGCCTCCATCTGGGTGGGAACTACCCCGACGTAGGACATGCCGGTGGCGGCGCGGGTGGCGCGCACCTGGTCGGCGATCTCGTCGAACGTGCCGATCGCCAGGTAGGGCGAGCCGAGCACGTCGTCGATCGTGACTTCCTTGTCGACCTCGATGTTCGCCGAGAGACCGCGCTCGATGGCCTTGAGCGCGAAATCGGCGACCTGCTCGCGGTCGTCGGTGACGACGATCGTCGCGATCGACCAGGAGAGCTCCAGCTCCGCGAAGCGCTCCCCGGCGGCGGCCTTGACGATCTCGACCTTGTTCTTCACCGCGTCCATCGACATGTCGGAGATCTTCAGCTTGCCCTCGGCCGAGCTGCGCGGGTTGATCGAGACCACATCGGCGCGGCGGGCGGCCAGCTCCAGCGTGCGGCGCGCGCCGGCGCCGATCGCGATCGGCGGGCGCGGCCCCTGCCGCGGCCGCGGGTAACCCTTGAGGTCTTTGACCCGGAAGACCTCGCCCTCGAACTCGGCCTCCTGGCCGCGGAGCAGCGCGTCGAGCACCGTCAGGCCCTCGTCGAGGCGCTGCAGGCGCCGGGCCGGCTCCTCGAAGTCGATGCCCGACTGGTCGAAGTCGTCCTTGAACGCGCCCAGTCCCAGGCCGATCTCGAGGCGCCCCTTCGACAGCACGTCGATCGTGGTCAGTTCCTTGGCCAGCACCGCCGGGTGCCGGAAGGGCATCGCGAGCATCGACGTCGCGAGGCGGATCTTATCAGTGCTCACGGCCAGCGCACCCAGCGCCGCCAGCGGTCCCACCTGGGCGTCGAGCCGGTCCGGGATGGCGAACGTGTCGAAGCCCAGCTCCTCGGCCTCCTGCGCGAGCTTGACGAACTTGCGCGCGCCGCCCTCGTCGGCGTTGCCGGCGCCGCCGGCCGCGAACCGGAACTTGCGGGGCTCAGTGCTCACGTGTGGATACTCCTGGTCGGCTGTGGTGCGGTCGTGAAACGTTGCGCACAGCCTAACCGCTGCCCGACGGTGCCCGGTCCGGGAAGGGCACGGCGGGGGTGGTCGTCCCCCGCGCCGCGCCGAATCCCCCGCCCGGGCTTCGCTCCCTACTGGACGCCGTTCCTCCAGTGAGGGACCGGCCGTCCCCCACTCGGCGCCGAGTCCCCCACGTGAAGCCGGCTCTCCCCCGCCACAAGCCGGCGTTCCGTGGGGACCGCAGCTCGGGTGCTACTTGGTCTTCGGCGCCTTGTCGATGACGCCGATGGCCCAGCCGGTGAGCCACTGCGGGGCAGTCTTGCCCTCGTAGGACCAGTTCGCGGTGGTGCCGTACAGCGCGTGCGAGTTCTGCGTGATCGTCGAGATCACCTGCGGCAGGCCGGTGGCCAGGCCCAGCAGCCCGCCCTTGGGCTGGTTGCAGATCGGGTCGTTGGAGCCGCAGATCGTGACCACGCGGTCGTTCACCGCGCCGAACCCGCCGTTGCGCCGGCCCTCCAGGTCGACGCCGGAGAAGTTGAAGCCGCCGAACGTGACCTCCACGCCCTCGCCGGCGGGATCCGGACCGATGGCGCGGCCCTCACCCTGGACCCGCCGACCGTCGGAGATCAGGCCCACGCCGAGGAGCCGGTCCTCGACGATCGGCCCCTTACCTGCGCCGATCTGCGAGGCGATGTTGCCCGCGATCACCGCGCCCTGCGAGAAGCCCATCAGCACGAAGCCGGTGCGCGGGCACCTGTCCTTGACCTCGGTGATCTTGGCGATCGCCCGGTCGGTGCCCTGCTGCCGCGACGCGGCGTACGTCATCTGGCCGTCCGGCGGGACCGCGATCGGATTGTGGAACTGCGCCGTGTACGGGACGGTGTACACCGACGCGCGCAGCGGCTTGTAGCGCTTCTGCAGCGGTCCCGTGACCTGCAGCATCAGCGAGCGCGGGTTGGCCTTCGGGTTGATCGGATCGTCGTTCGCCGCGGACTCCCAGGTCCCCGGCACCGAGATCACCTGCACGTCCGGGCAACTCGCCGCCTGCGGGCCGTGGGCGGCCCCGGCGGGGTGATCTCGGGCTTGCGCCACATCGACCACAGGAGCGTGCCCACCACGATGAGCGCGATGATCGCCGCGACGATGACGGCGATGCCGAACACCCGCCCGGCCTTCCGCGCTACCTGACTCTTCGTGCCTGCCATTCCTACGTGGATACCAGGGCTAGCTGTGCGGAGGCTTGAGCGCCTTCTCGATCACACCGCGCGCCCAGCCCTGCAGCCATTGCGTGGCGGTCTGCCCGTTGTACGACCAGTCGGTGGTCGTGGCGTACAGCGCGTGCGAGTTGCCGGCCAGCACCTTCTGCAGCTCGGGCAGGGTGGTCGCGATCTGCCCCACCTGGAAGATGTCCTTGGGCTGGTTGCAGATCGGATCCTTCGTGCCGCACAGCGATACCGTGCGGTCGGTGACCGCGCCGAAGCCGCCCTCGCGCTCGCCCCGCAGAGACAGGCTGCCGAAGCTGAAGCCGCCGTACGCGACCTCGACGCCCACGCCCGGCGGGTTCGGCCCGACGGTGCGCGCATCGCCCGGCTCGCGCCGGCCGTCCGAGATCAGGCCCACGCCGAGCACGTTGTCCGCGGGGATCACGCCCTTACCGGCGCCGATCTCGTTCGCGATGTCGCCCGCGATCACGGCGCCCTGCGAGAAGCCCATCAGCACGAAGCCGGTGAGCTTGCACTTGTCGTAGACCTTCTTGATCTGCGCGACCGACTTCTCATAGCCCTCGGTGCGCGACTTCTCGTACGACGCCTGACCGTCCGGCGGGATCGCGACGGGGTTCGACAGCTGCGCCACGTACGGGGTGGTCCACACGTCGGCGCGGGAGTCCGGGAACGCCGCCGCGAGCGGAGCGGTCACCTTGAGCATCAACGAGTTCGGGTTGAACGTCGGGTTGTACGGGTCGTCCTTCGAGGAGGACTCCAGCGTGCCCGGCACCGAGATCACCTGCACGTCGGGGCAGTCCGCCGGCTGCGACTTCGGCCGCGGCGCGGCCGTCGAGCTGCCGGGGCCGGAGCTGTCCGGCGACTCCGGCGGCATCGTCGGGCCCGGGCGCAGCCACGTACCGATCATGATCGCGAGGAGCACCAGCGCGATCACCACGATCAGGCCCACCACGATGGTGAGGGGCGAGAACCGGCGTCCCCGGGGCTTACCGTCGGGCTGCTGGTGCGTCACGGGCTACGCCTTGCAGTAGGAGGCGCGGGCCTCCGCGATCAGCTTCGTGGCGTCCGCCGTGGCGGCCTTGTCGGCGTCTGCGGCGCTCACTCCCTCGCGCACCCGGGACTGGCCGATCATGGCCTTGACGTAGGTGGGCAGTGTCTTCTCGATGTACGTCTTGCTCGGGTTCTGGTCCAGCGCCGCACACACCATCCCGGCAGCGCCCACGATGTTCTCGTCCGAGGCCACGAGCCCCTCCGCGCGCAGCTTCGCGATGAACGCGGTGTCCTTGGCGTTCTTGGCGGGCGACGCCGAGCCCGAGGCCGACGACGGCGCCGTGGCCGGCAGTGTGGTCGGGCCGGACGACGCGCCCTCCCCACCGCCGTCGATGGCGGTGGTGGGGGCGGTCACCGTCGAACTGCCGCCGCACGCGACGGCTCCGAACAGCACCGCACCCGACATCACCGCGACCGTGAGGGCTCCGCGAACTCCAGCCATGTCTTCTCTCCTTGAAGTACCTGCGCACGCAACGCTGCCAGGCTACCGGCAGATGTGACCGACAACCCACGGCCGGGCGTGGTCCCGGGCTATCGAACCGTCGTCGCGCCGTTGACGAGGGCGATCACACCGTGCTCGAAGCGCTGCTCGAACCCGCCGGGGATCGGGGTCGAATCCGCGATCGGATAGCCGAGGCGGCCCGCCTCGTAGCCCTGGCGGCCCCACTCGGCGAAGATCGGGCCGTTGTTGACCACGGTCGCGGGGTCTTCGGCGTCCAGTAGATCTGGCCGCCCTGGAACCGCTGGAACGCGCCCGCGCGCAGCTTCGTCTCATCGCCGGCGGGCAGCCCGAGGGCCGACCGCTCGTAGTTCAGCGCGGCGTACTTGTCGCCGATCGCGCCGCGCACCGCCCGCGCGCCGGTCTGCGGCGACCAGTACACGGTGCCGTGCTGGAACTGCTGGTACCGGCCCTTACCGCCGGGCAGGGCCTGCTCGGCCCCGTCGGGTAGCCGAGCGGGCCGCCGGGTCCGCCCGCGCCCAGGTAGGCCCCGCCGATCGCGCCGCCCACGACCTGCGCGCCGGTGTCGTTGGACCAGAAGATCTGGCCGCCGCGGAAGTCCTGTGCGCGCCCGCCGGGTACGGCGTACTCGACCGTGACGCATGATCCCAGCGCCCGGCTCCTCGGCGCCAGCTCGCCGATCACGCCGCCGGTCTGGCAGGGCTTGGGATTCCCCACCCCGAGCGCGGCCTGCACCTGCGGCCACGCCTCGCCGTTCTCGAACTGCCAGTACGGCCAGCTGTGGTTGCCCGACGGCCGGTACACGGCGTTGGCCGGGATCCCGAGCCGGTTCAACTCGACCGCGAACGCCTGGTTGGACGAGCGCGACAGCACCTCGAGCGCCATGGCCTGCAGGTCCGTGGGCGCGCCGTCGGCACCGGTGCCGTTGCCCGAGCTGAAGTACAGGCTCATGCCGCGTAGCTTCTCGGCCAGCTTCAGCGGGTCGTGCTGCGCCCACGCAGGATCCGTCGGCGGGCCGTACATGGCGTCGGCGTTGAAGTTGCCGGCGTCCCGCATGGCGATCGCGATCGACTCGGGGGTGCCGGGCGTGCTCGTCGACAGGATGCCCGAGTACGAGCCCGCGAACCGGTACAGCCCCTTGTTGCGGGCGGCCAGCGTGAACGCCGCGGTGCCGCCCATCGAGACGCCGGCCGCCGCCCGCACGTCGGTGGCCCGCCAGCCCTGCTTGAGCAACGGCGGGAGCTCCTTCGCGAGGAACGTCTCCCACTTGTAGTTCTTGCCGTTGTCGGGGCGGCGCCAGTCGGTGTACCAGCTGGACTGGCCGCCCACCGGCAGCACCACGGTGACGTTCTTGTCGCGGTAGAAGTCGGCCGCATTGGTCTCCAGCAACCAGCCGTTCTGGTCGTCGCGGGCCCGCATCCCGTCCAGCAGGTACAGCGTGGGGAATCTCGCCTTGGGGTCGGCGTGCCAGTCGCGCGCGAGCAGCAGCTGGACCTTGATCGTGTCGTTCGCGGCGGCCGAGTAGACCGTGAGGTCCACGCGGTGGTCGCCCGTCCACTGGACGTCCGTGATGCGCGGCTTCCCCTGGGAGGCCGGCGCCGGTGCCGGGGTGGGGTCCGCGAGGGCGGGTGCGGGGCTCAAGGCCGACGGTGCCGTCACTCCCCGGCCGCCAGCACGAGGGCGGCGAGCAGCGTTCCGGTACGACGGTTGCGAAGCATGGGACCAGTGTTACACGTGTGTGATTCAGGGTCTCGGTGCCGCGCGGAGGGTGGCCCGGGTCACTGCCGGCCGCCGCCGTGGTACGACTATTCGATGACCGAATCGTGTGGATCGCTGCCGGCCGCGGAATCGTTCACCGTCGAGGTCGACGGGCAGACGATCGCGGGTGACCGCTGGAGCACGGGGACCGGCGCGGGTGCGCCGATCGTGCTGCTGCACGGCGGCGGCCAGACCCGTCACTCCTGGGACCGCACGGCCGCGGACCTGGCGCAGCGGGGGCGCACCGTCATCACCCTGGACGCGCGCGGGCACGGCGACAGCGCGTGGGCGGCCGGCGGCGGGTACGCGCTCGGGGACTTCGTCGGGGATCTGCTGGGCCTGCTGGGCACGCTCGACGGTCCGCCGGTGCTGATCGGGGCGTCGCTGGGCGGCATCACCAGCCTGACGGCCGTCGGCGAGAACCCCGGGATCGCCGCCGGTCTGGTTCTGGTGGACGTGGTCGTGGACGTCGAGCGGGAGGGCGTCAAGCGGGTCACCGACTTCCTCGCCGCACACACCGACGGCTTCGCCACGCTGGACGAGGTGGCGGACGCCGTCGCCGCGTACAACCCCACCCGTCAGCGCGGCCGCAACCTCGAGGGGCTCAAGAAGAACGTGCGGCTGCGCGAGGACGGGCGCTGGTACTGGCATTGGGACCCGGCGTTCATGCGCGGCGACGACGCCGACGAGACCCGGATCCAGGACAAGGACCGACTCGGCGCCGCGGCCGCGGAGGTCACGATCCCCACCCTGATCGTGCGCGGCGGCAAGTCCGACGTGGTGAGCGACGCGGGCATCGCGAAGATGCTCCAGCGGGTGCCGCACGCCGAGGTGGCCGACGTCAGCGGGGCGGGACACATGGTGGCCGGCGACGACAACCAGGTGTTCGCCGCCGCGATCGAGGGGTTCCTGGACCGGCACGGCCTGTGACTCCGGGCCCGCGACCGGTCAGTTCTTCGGCATCGTCATCTGCTCGGGGGTGAGCGGCGCGGGCACGTCCAGGCGGCACATGCGCAGCGTGTACTCGGGCACCCGGTCGATGCGGAGCTGCATGTTCGCCAGCGACAGCTTGATGTTCCGCTTGAACAGGTCGAACGTGAGCGGCGCGGCGTAGGAGTCCTGCAACTGCCGCAGCTGCGGGCACTGCAGCGCCGCCGACGCCTGGTTCACCCAGTTCGGGTCGATGAACGGCGGCACGGCCGGCTTCTTCGGATACGCCTTGGCCTCGGCGATGGCCCAGTCCGGGAACATCTCCTTGTCGTGGCCGATGCGCCCGTCCTCGAGCCGCGACGTGTGCGTCGCGACGGGCCAGGCCAGGCCCACCTGGTCCCACACCCGCACGTCGAGCCCCAGGTTCATCGAGGTCATGCCCAGGTTCGTGAAGAACACCGTCTGCCGCAGCGGCACATCGTCCGGGCGCGGGTACGGCAGCGGATCGATGAACCACCAGTCGTAGTCGAACGACGGCAGGTACACGCCGCCGCGCGGGGTCTGCCGCAGGATCTCCTGCAGCGCCTTCATGCGCGGGTAGTCCAGGTAGTCGTCGGCGGTGATCGGGTGCGCGTGGCCGGTCTGCAGCGAGTAGAACGCCCGCTCGTCGACGATGCCGGTCTTGCCGATCGCGGTCCCGTCGGGCTGGCCGCGGAACGTGGTCGCGTGCAGCGCCCAGCCGATCACCAGCACCCACAGCACGGCCGCGATGGCCGCGCCCGCGGTGCCCCCTGCGAGCCGGGCGATGCCGCGCACCGTCGAATCCTCCGGGCGGCGCGCCGGGATCCGCAACGGGATCACCATCACCGGTAGGAGCAGCAGGAACAGCGGCGCGAGCAGGACGCGGCCGGACATGAAGTCGCCGCCCTGGCGCAGCCAGTACAGCGTCTCCGCCACGCCGCCGAGGAACATCACCGCCACGATCACCGACGGCCGCTGCAGCTGATCGCGCAGGCCGCGGGCGCCGCCGCGCGGAAGCCGGAACCGGCCGGTGAGTGGGGTGCGGGCGCCCTTCGTGGGCAGGAGCAGCAACGGCATCGCGACGAGCAGCGCGAGCACGGGCAGCCACAGCGAGTACGGCTCCACGAGGTTCATCAGGTACGTGAAGCCCTGGTCCCACTTGGACCCGCTGGCGTCCTTGGCGATGGCGGTGTTCGGCACCGGCAGCCCGTAGTAGCCCATGCGGAAGATCTGGTAGCCGACCGGCAGCAGGCCCGCGGCCGCGGTGATGCCCAGCCGCATCCGCAACCCGATCGGGGCCGCGAACATCACCAGCAGCACCAGGCCGCCGACCAGCGCCATCTCGGGGCGTACGAGCCACGACAGCCCCGCCACGAACGCGGTCGAGAGGGTGAGGACCCGGGTGCGCAGCACGTCCCGTCGTTCGACGGGGTCCCGGTCGGCCTGCGACCAGGCGAGCGCGAGGTACCACAGCAGGGCCACCCAGAAGATGGTCAGCGACACCTCGAGGCCCGACGTCGCGAAATCGCGCGCGGGCGGCAGGGCCATGTAGACGAGGCCGCCGGCCGGCAGGAGCAGCAGGCCCGAGCCGCGCAGCCGCGACCAGCCGGGGCCGCCCTGGTAGAGGCGGGCGGTGCCCACCATGGCCAGCGGGATCGCCGCCACCGACAGCACCAGCGCGACGGTGAGCACCACGTACTCGGTCTGCACGCCGCTGATCCAGGAGAAGAACCAGATGAGGTACGTCCATGCGGCGGAGGTGTTGACCTCGACGCGCTCACCCACGTTGAAGACGGGGCCGTTGCCGGCCAGCAGGTTGCGCACGGTCCGCAGGACGATCAGCCCGTCGTCGGCGATCCACCGTCGCTGCCACGCGCCGTAACCGAACAGCACCGCGCACGCGAGCACCCCGAGCCACAGGGTGACTCGGGGCAGCGGAAAGGACGCGGCGCGGGCGGGCCGAATCGTGTCGGCCGGGGCGTCAGGCGAAGTAGACCGCGGCAACGACGGTTCCAATCCACGCGATCGCGAGCACCTGCAGCACGCGATCCCCCAGGGCGATCTCCTCGGGCTCGCCCGCCTCGCCACCGTCGACGTCGACCGCGTAGCGCAGGATCGCGATGGTGAAGGGCACCATCGACAGGGCGTACCAGATGTTGTCCGGGTGCACCGTCTTGTCGAAGGCCCACAGGCCGTAGCAGAGCACCACGGCGGTGGCCGCGAGCGTCCAGACGAAGCGCAGGTAGGTGGTGGTGTAGTACTCCAGCGACTTGCGGATCTTGGCGCCGGTGCGCTCGGCGAGCTGCAGCTCCGCGTACCGCTTGCCCCCCGCCATGAACAGCGAGCCGAACGCCATCACCAGCAGGAACCACTGCGACAGGCCCTTGGGCAGCTCGGCGGCCACACCACCGGCGACGGCGCGCAGCAGGAAGCCCGAGCTCACGATGCAGATGTCGATCACGGCCTGATGCTTGAGGCCGAAGCAGTACCCCAGCTGGATCACGATGTACACCGCGATCACGATCGCCAGTTCCTCGTTCGCGACGAGCGAGACCGCGATCGCGCCGATCCCGAACAGCGCCGAGAGCACGTACGCCAGGTTCACCGGCACCACGCCGGCCGCGATGGGGCGGAACCGCTTGGTGGGGTGCGCCCGGTCGGCCTCGACGTCGAGGGCGTCGTTGATCAGGTAGATCGACGACGCGGCCAGGCAGAATGCGATGAACGCGATGCCCACGCCCGCGAAGTCGACGTGCTCGAGCTGGTCGCGGCCCGCGGCCAGCGGGGCGACCACGACGAGGACGTTCTTGACCCACTGCCGGGGCCGGATCGCCTTGATCAGTCCGGTGGCGAGGTTCGACGGTGCCTTCGGCTCGCCGTGCTCGATCGGCTCCTCGCTCATCAGCTGTTCGATCCCTTCGTCCGGTTCTTCGAGCCGCGCCGCGCCGCTCGATCGACCCACAGTCTCTCACCCTCGATCGCGGCGAGCGCGGTCGCGGCACCGATCGCCGCGCCCGCGGCGACGTCGGTCGGGTAGTGCACGCCAAGGACCATGCGGGAGGTGAGCATCGGCGGGACGACGGCGGCCGGGGCGAGCAGCGCGCCGCCGGGGATGCCGGACGCGCGGCCCAACAGGATCGCGCCGGCGGTCGAGCTGGTCGCGTGCGAGGACGGGAAGCTCAGCTTGCTCGGCGTCCCCACCCCGACGGTGATGTACGGGTGGTCGGGCCGCTTGCGGCGCACGATCCGCTTGATCACCACGGACGCGGCGTGCGCGACGAACGCGCCGGCACCCGCCGTGACGTACTCGCGCCGGCGCTGCGGCTGCAGAACCGCGCCGAGGGCGGCGAGGCCGAGCCAGCCGAGCGAGTGCTCGCCGAAGTGGCTGAGGCCGCGGGCGGCCGGCAGGACCCCCGGCCGGCCGGCGAGCTGCGCCTGCACGCCGACGAGGATCATCTCCTCGGGGCTCAGGGCCTGCTCCGGGGCGTTCGCGCTCACTGGACGTCCTCCTTCGCGGATGCGGCGTCGATCCGGCCCGCTCGCTCCGCTCCCGGCGCCGCGGCGTCGATCCGGCCCGCTCGCTCCGCTCCCGGCGCCGAGGGCTCGAAGATCTTCGACCAGGCCTCGCGGCTGGTCAGGTCGGTGTACGCGGCGCGGTAGCGCTGCTTCATCTCGTCGAACCGGCGGTCCACCTCGCGGTGCACGGCCAGGCTCTCGCGCATCAGCGCGAACATCTTCTCCCGGTCGCGCTGGCGGTAGACCACGCCCCGTCCGTCCGCGGTGGTGACGGTGACCCCGTCGACGCGGCCCAGGCTGAACCAGCGGGCCTCGAGCGGCGGGTAGTTGGCCTGCGGCACCTCGTGGTTGCGCGGATCGGCGGCGCGGAGGTTGTTGCGCACGGCCTTGGCCAGCGTCGCGACCTTGGTGATCGGGTTGAGCGGGATCTTCGAGCCCAGCGCCGTCGCGGCGCCGGTGGTGCGGGGCAGCTCGGTCGCGCTGGGCAGGACCACCGCGTCGGGGTACTCCTTGCGCATGGCGGCCACCTTGGGCAGGGCGGTCGGCAGCAGCTCGTAGAGCGCCTCGGGGCCGCGCAGGAAGTCGCGCATGGCCTCGATCTGGATCGCGACCGTCGAGTACTCCAGGCACAGCAGGTGCTTCATGAGCGCCTTGATCGAGCTGGTCATGATGCCGCGGGTGCTGCCCTCGTGGTGGATCGCGGCCACCACGAGCCGGTTGCGCAGGTGGAAGTACGCCTGCCAGTCGATCGCGTCGTCCTTGTCGGACCAGGCCATGTGCCAGATCGCAACCCCGGGCACCGTCGCCGTGGGGTAGCCGGCGCGTGCGGCGCGCAGCCCGTAGTCCCAGTCGTCCCACTTGATGAACAGCGGCATCGGCAGGCCGATCTGCTCGGCGGCGACGCGCGGGATGAGGCACATCCACCAGCCGTTGCCATCAACATCAATGCGTCGATGCAAATTCTTGCTGTTCTCCTTGTCCTTCAGCGGGTACTCGGAGAAGTCGTGGTCGTACTCGACGAACGGCGCCGCGGTCCACATGAAGGCGTTCCGGTCGATGACCTCGCCCATGCAGTGCAGGTGGCTGCGGTCCTGCAGGTTGAGCATCTGGCCGCCGACCAGCATCGGGGTCTTCGCGAACCGCGCGAACTGCAGTGCGCGCAGGATCGAGTCGGGCTCGATCGCGATGTCGTCGTCCATGTACAGCACGTACGGGCTGTCCGTCAGGCGCAGCGCCTCGTACATGATGCGGCCGTAGCCGCCGGAGCCGCCCAGGTTGCCCTGCTCGAAACGGCGGTAGCGGTCGCCCAGCGGCGCGATCGCGGCCTCGTAGTCGGGGTGGTCGATGACCTTCTTGTTGCCCTGGTCGGGCATGAGCACGGCGTCGATCACCTCGTCGACCAGCGGATCGCTGGTCAGCGCCTGCAGGGCGGCGACCGCGTCGTCGGGCCGGTTGAAGGTCGGGATGCCGACGGTGACCCGCTTGTCGGGCAGGCCCTCCTCGCCGATCGTGGCGTACCAGCCCGCCGAGATGATCTCGGTGTCGCTGTCGGCGGTCACGTCGAACCAGATCCAGCCGCCGTCCTCGAACGGGCCGAGGTCGGTGGCGAACTCGGCGACGCCGTAGCCGCTCTCGTCGGTCGCGACCAGATCGCCGCCCAGGCCGATGCGGGCACCGTCGACCTTGGAACGGTAGAGGTCCACCCGGGCCGTGCCGCGCAGCTCGATCCGCAGCACCACGTCCTTCAGGACGGTCCAGCGGCGCCAGTACGACGCGGGGAAGGCGTTGAAGTACGTGGCGAAGCTGACCTCGGACTCACCCGCGATGCTCAGCGACGTGCGGGTCGGGGCGTGCGAGCGGCGCGAGTTGGTCTCGGCCTCCTCGATGTACAGCGAGCGCACGTCCAGCGGCTCGCCGGCGCGCGGCAGGATGACGCGCTGCAGCAGGGTCTTGGCCCGGGTGTCCGTGGAGCTCACTGGCCCGCCTCCTCGATGAGCGCGGCACCGGTTTCGAGATGCGGACGCAGGGTGTTGTCGAACATCGACAGCGCGCTGGCGATGGCCATGTGCATGTCGAGGTACTGGTAGGTGCCGAGCCGGCCGCCGAACAGCACCTTGGCGTCCGCGGCCTCGGCCTTGGCCAGTTCGCGGTACGCGCCGAGCATCTCGCGGTCGGACGGGGTGTTGATCGGGTAGTACGGCTCGTCGTCGTCGTTCGCGAACCGGCCGAACTCGCGCATGATGACCGTCTTGTCGGTCGGGTAGTTCGTGCGCTCGGGGTGGAAGTGGCGGAACTCGTGGATGCGCGTGTACTTCACGTCGGCGTCGTTGTAGTTCATCACCGGGGTGCCCTGGAAGTCGCCCGTCGGCAGCACCTCGGTCTCGAAATCCAGTGTGCGCCAGCCGAGGCGGCCCGCGGAGTAGTCGAAGTAGCGGTCCAGCGGGCCGGTGTAGACCACCGGCGCGTCCGGGGAGGCGGCGCGCAGCTCGTCGCGCACGTCGAACCAGTCGGTGTTCAGGCGCACGTCGATCAGCTCCGACGCGGCCATGTTCTCGAGCCAGGCCGTGTACCCGTCGACGGGCAGGCCCTCGTAAGTGTCGTTGAAGTACCGATTGTCGAAGTTGTATCGCACCGGCAGCCGCGTGATGTTGCCCGCCGGCAGGTTCTTGGGGTCGGTCTCCCACTGCTTGGCGGTGTAGTGCTTGATGAAGGCCTCGTAGAGCGGGCGGCCGATCAGGCTGATCGCCTTCTCCTCGAAGTTCTGCGCCTCCTTGGAGTCGAACTCGGAGGCCTGCTCCTGGATCAGTGCCCGCGCCTCGTCGGGCGTGAAGTAGCGGCCGAAGAACTGGCTGACCAGCCCGAGGCCGAGGGGGAACTGGTAGGCCTGGCCGTCGTGCATCGCGAAGACGCGGTGCTGGTAGCCGGTGAAATCGGTGAACTTGTTGACGTACTCCCACACCCGCTCGTTGGAGGTGTGGAACAGGTGCGCGCCGTACTTGTGGATCTCGATACCGGTCTCGGGCTCGGCCTCCGAGTACGCGTTGCCGCCCAGGTGCGGGCGGCGCTCGACCACGAGCACCCGCTTGCCCAGCTCAGCGGCCGTCCGTTCGGCGATGGTCAGGCCGAAGAAGCCGGAGCCCACCACGATGAGGTCATAGGTCTGGGAAGAGGAGGTCACCACGGACGTTCAGGGTACCGGCCGGACGACGCGCATGACGCCACCCCGTCCGGCCGTGTGATCAAGCCGGGGCCCCGGGCACCGTCGGGACCGCGAGCGGGGTGGAGCCGCCCGACGGTGCCGGGGCGGCCGCCGCGGGCGTCGTCGCGGCAGCGGGCGCCGACGGTGCCGCGGCTGCGGACGAGGTGGCCGGTGCCGACGGGGCGGCGGCGCTGGACGGGGTGGACTCGCCCGGCGCCACCGGCACGGCCGGGACGCCCGTCGGTGCCGCCTCCGCGGTCGGATTGATGCCCAGCAGGTCGCCCCAGCCGGGGATGAGGTTGAGCAGCGGCAGCGGCGGCAGGCTGGGCGCCCCGCCCGAGGCGAACGCGGTGGCCCAATTCAGGAACGTCGCGGGCGCGGCCACGCCCGACGGGACGACCTGCGCACCGTTCGCCTTCGTGTAGTAGATCGTGCCGTTCTGATACGACTGGAACATCGAGCCATCGGGGAACGTGATCGGGTTGGCGACGGCCTTGCCCAGCGTGCCGTTCGCGCCGCCGGCGGCGGCGTAGGCGGCGGCGACGGCGGCCTCGCCGGTCGCGGCCTGCACCGGGGCGGCCGTGGGCGGCGCGGGGACGCCCGGGATCGCGGGGGCCGCCGGCGCGGTCGGTACCGCGGCGGCGGTCGGGGCAGCCGGAGCGGCAGGGGCGGCCGGGGCGGCACCGGGCACCGTCGGGACGGCGGGCGCCGCCGGGGCTGCGGGCGCGGCCGGGGCTGCGGGCGCGGCGACGGCGGCCGACGGGTTCACCGTGGCCGTGGTCGCGCCCTGCGGGGCGACCTGCGAGGCGTTCGGTGCGGTGGGAACCGGGTTGAACGGGTCCACCGGTGCCGCGACGATCGGCTGGTCCACGACGCGTCCCGGCACCGGCGCGACGGTGGTCGCGCTCGCCCCGGACGACGGCGTCCCCGGCCCGGCGGGCCCGGAAGACGGCGCCCCGGGCGCGGAGGGCGCCGACGACGCGCCGGACGCCGGGGCCTGGCCGTTGACGGTGAACCAGTCGGAACGCAGGCCCAGCTTCTTTCGGACGTCCGCGCCGGTCGCGGTGACGGTGCGGTCCGCGCCCACGATCTCGACGGCCTCGACGCGGCCGGCCTGCGCCGACTGCACCTTCGTGACCCGCACCGATTTCAGCGCGCCGACGCCGAACTCCTGGGAGATCTTCGCGGCGGGCACCGTCTGGGTCCAGTTCTTGTACGGGGACACCACGTCGCCGGCGTCCTTGACCGGAGTGAAGTCGCCGCCCGCGGTCCAGCCGCCGGTGGAGCTGGAGAACTCGGTGGAAACGGCGTAGCCGTTCTTGGCCATGACCAGGCCGGCGGTGCTCGCGACCGCCTTGTCGGTGCGCGGGTCCTCCTTGCCGGCGCCGCCGTAGACCTGGGAGTCCTGGGTGTCGTTGTACCGGTCGCCGCGCTTGGCGCTCTCGGCCAGCGCGTACGAGCGCGCGGCGATGGCCTGCGCGCGCAGGGCCTCGTAGCCCCCCTGATCGGCCCAGTCGACCTTGCTCTCGACCGGCACCACGCCGCGCACGTAGTCCTCGATGTTGACGACGTTGAACACCTTGCCGTCCTTGGCGGCGATCGCGCCCCGATAGGGGCGTTGCTGCCGCAGAACTTCAGCAGCTCGCCGACCGGGCGGTTCGCCTGCGCGTTGAGCGGTTCGATGGTGGCGTCGGCGCCTGCGGGAACGGTCTTGACGACGGGGCCGCCGCAGCCGGTGGTGATGACGGCGTTGCCACCCTCGATCTTGACGGCCTGGCCGGGCGCGACCTGCTGGTCGCCGATCTTCGCGCCCGCCGGGGCCAGCACGTTCGCGGCCTTCTGCGTGGTGAGGTGGACGCGGACCGGGAGGTTGACGTCGGCGCGGGCGAGCTGGGAGCCGCCGTAGTAGTGGGCCACGATCTGCTCGGCCTTCCAGCCGGACTTCGCGTAGCCGAAGGCGCCCCACTGGCCGAGTCCCCGGCCGTGGCCGTTGCCCTGGCCGGTGAAGGTCACGTCATTCCCCGCGGTGAGCATCGGGTCGCCGACGAGGTTCGTGGTGCCGAGCAGCGCCGCAGCGCCGCCCACGGCCAGCGCCGGGAGCATCGCGAGGGCGACGGTACGCCGTACGCGGCGGCGACGGGGACCGCCGTCGATCCACACGGGCATGGTTTCTCCTTAGCTCGACAGCTCATCAGTGGGCCCGCCCCGGAAAGGGCAAAGCTCAACGTGAGGTCGAGACTAACACCATCTACAACATCCGTCACGTAAGCAACATCAGTCACATCTGCCACAGGGTGCGCCGGCCGCGCCGGGCTCCTGCTCCCTATAGGGAGCCGACCTCCCAGCCGTCGCCCGGCTTCCACCCCGCCGTCGCCCGACCTCCGCTCCCTACAGGGAGCCGGACTCCCCGACCGCAGCTGGCGTCCCCACAACTGCAGTTGGTGGGATGCCGGATTTCGCCGGGGACGCCGGCTCCCCGGTGGGAGCGGGCCGGTGTGCGATCCCGTCCCCAGTGGGAGCTGGCATCCCTGGCTCAATCTGGTCTCCCCCTTGCTGCAGCGAGGGGGACACCAGCTCCACCCAGGGACGCCGGCTCCCCCGGGGAGCCGAGGCCTTGCACAGCGCGCCCGGCGGCGGACCGTCGAACCCGGACCTAGAACCAGCGCTCCAGCACCCGGGCGACACCGTCGTCGAGATTGGTGGCGGTGACGGTGTTCGCGGCACCACGGGCCACCGGGTGGGCGTTGCCCATCGCGACACCCACATCGGCCCAGCGGAGCATCTCCGCGTCGTTGGGCATGTCGCCGAAGGCGGCGGACCGCACCCCGTCGGTCAGGCCGAGGTGCTCGATCGCCCGCCGGATGCCGGTGGCCTTGGTGACGCCGGGGACATGGAACTCGATGAGCCCGTTGTTCGTGGCGTACGTGACGTCGGCGAGGCCGCGTACATGGGGGGCGATACGGGCGTGCATCTCGTCGGAGGTCATCCCCGGCTGCCGGACCAGCAGCTTCACGGCCGCGTGGGCGAGGACCTCGGCGTCCGCGGCCGTCACGGTGTCGGGCTCGAGCCACGCGTGCTGATAGCCCGTGGACGCGGCGAACCGCGGCGTCGCCGCGTCGTGTTCGCCGTGGGCCACTCGCTCGGCGGCGAACCCGGCGCCGGGCAGGTGCCGGCGGACCAGCTCGGCGACGGTCTCCAGCAGCTCCGGCGACATGAGCGCCGCCGAGACCACCCGGCCCGAACCGGTGTCGTAGAGTACGGCGCCGTTCGCGCAGACGGCGAGCGGCGCGAAGTCGAGCTGGTCGGCGATCGGGTCGACGGCCCGCGGCGGGCGGCCGGTGGCCAGCACGAAGTGGCCGCCGGCGGCGCGCACCGCGTTCACGGCGACGTGGGTGCGCAGCGTGAGCCGCTCATGATCGTCGACGAGCGTGCCGTCGACGTCGCTCGCGACCAGCAGCGGCGCCGCGCCGAGCAGATCGAGCCCCGGCGCGTCCACCCCGGACACCCCGGTCACGTGGACCTGGCCCGACGGTGCCCCGCTCACCTCCTCGCCCGACGGTGCCCCGCTCACCTCCTGGCCCGACGGTGCACCCGCGCCGTCAGGCACCGTCGCCCAACCGTTCCTCCCGCTTGCGGCGGCGCTCGTCGATGTCGGCGGCGTCCATCGCGTCGGCCTCCTCCAGCGTGGGCGCGGTGCCGCCGAGGCGGCGGGGCACCCACGGCGCGCCCTGCGGGTGCGGGCCGTAGAGGTCCTGCAGCTGCAGCAGCATGGCCTGCATCGACTCCTTGAGCCGCGCGGTCAGCTCCTCGGGCGGCCCGACGGGATCGAGCGGGTCGCACACGCCGATCATGATCCGGAACTTCTTGCGGCCAAGCTGCTTGGGCAGACCCTTGGTCCAGATCTGCTGCGCGCCCCACACCACCACCGGGACGATCGGTACGCCCGCCTCGATCGCCATCCGCGCGGCGCCCGACTTGAAGCCCTTGAGCTCGAAGCTGCGGCTGTGCGTGGCCTCGGGGTAGACGCCCACGAGCTCGCCCGACTTCAGCGCGTCGACGGCGGCGGCGTAGGCCTCGGCGCCGGCCTCCCGGTCGACGGGGATGTGCCGCAGCGCCCGCATGATGGGCCCCGACTTGGAGTTGTCGAAGACCTCCTGCTTCGCCATGAAGCGCACCTTGCGGCGGCCCGCCGCGTACGCGGGCTTCCCGGCGAACGGGAAGTCCAGGTAGCCGGTGTGATTGATGGCCACCACCGCCCCTCCCGAGCGGGGAACTTCTGGAAGTCCACCTCGGTGAACTTGATGCCTTGGAAGGCCCACATACCGCGGGCAACTTCGAGAATCGTTCCGTAGACGGGTTCCACCCCGCAAGCGTAACCGTGGGGACGCGGAGCCGCGCACGCGTCACTCCCATTACCCTGTAGCGGTAACGACACGTAGGCGAAAGGCTCCACTGTGCAGGTCACCAGCGTCGGGCACGCGGGTTTCCACATCTCCACCGCCGCAGGCACCATCCTGTGCGATCCGTGGGTCAATCCGGCCTACTTCGCGTCGTGGTTCCCGTTCCCGGACAACACCCAGCTGGACTGGAAGGCGCTCGGCGACGTCGACTACCTCTACGTCTCCCACCTGCACCGCGACCACTTCGACGCGAAGAACCTGGTCGAGAACGTCAACAAGGACGCCACCGTCCTCCTGCCGGACTACCCCGTCCCGGACCTGCGGCGCGAGCTGGAGAAGCTGGGCTTCACGAAGTTCTTCGAGACGCAGGACTCGGTGAAGCACACGATCAGCGGCCCCAAGGGCGAGCTGGACATCATGATCATCGCGCTGCGCGCCCGCCGACGGACCCATCGGCGACTCGGGCCTCGTCGTCTCCGACGGCGAGACGGTGCTGTTCAACATGAACGACGCCCGCCCCGTGGACATGGACGTGCTCGACGAGTTCGGCGGCGTCGACGTGCACCTGCTGCAGTACTCCGGCGCCATCTGGTACCCGATGGTCTACGACATGCCGAAGGGCTCCAAGCGCCGCTTCGCCGAGCAGAAGCGCCAGCGCGGCATGGACCGCGCCCGCAGCTACGTCGACCAGGTCGCCGGCACCTGGGTGGTGCCGTCCGCGGGCCCGCCGGCCTTCCTCGACCCCGAGCTGCGCTACCTCAACGACGAAGGCCGCGTGGACCGCGAGACGCTGGGCGGCGACCCGTCGAACATCTTCCCGGACCAGATCACCTTCCTGGACCAGATGAAGCGCAACGGCAACGACGGTGGCCTGCTGTTCATCCCGGGCACCGTCGGCGACTTCAAGGGCAAGGAACTCGTTGCCCTGACGCACCCGGTCCCGGAGGCCGAGGTGATGGACATCTTCGAGAACAAGACGGCCTACCTCGACGCCTTCGCGGCTCGCCAGGCGTCGGTGCTGGAGGCCGAGAAGGCCACCTGGGCCGAGGACGACGGTGTCCCCCTGCTCGGCGCGCTCAAGGCCAAGTTCGAGCCGATCATGGCCGCGTCGCCGCTGATCAGCGAAGGGATCGGCTACCCGGTCGGGCTGGAGATGGCCTCGTCGGACGGGTCGGTCGAAACCGTGGTGCTCGACTTCCCCGCCCGCACGGTGCGCGAGCCGCAGGAGGGCGACGGCAAGTACCGCTACGGCTTCCGCATCGCCGCGGAACTGGTGCGCACGGTGCTGCGCGACGACGAGCCGGACTGGGTGAACACGATCTTCCTCTCGACCCGGTTCACCACCTGGCGCATCGGCGGCTACAACGAGTTCCTCTATACCTTCTTCAAGTGCCTCACCGACGAGCGCATCGCCTACGCCGACGGCTGGTTCTCCGAGGCGCACGACGACACCGCGTCGACCGAGCTGGACGGCTGGGAGGTGCAGCGCCGCTGCCCGCACCTCAAGGCCGACCTGTCGAAGTTCGGCGTGGTCGACGGCGGCAAGCTCACCTGCAACCTGCACGGCTGGCAGTGGGACCTGGAGTCGGGCCGGTGCCTCACCTCCAGCGGCCACGAGCTGCGCGCGAAGAAGCTGACGTGACCGGACGGAACCCCCAGCGCCGTCCTCCGAGCAACCGCCAGCGCGTCGAGGACTACTACGGCGTCCACGACACGGGCATGGGCTCGCGCCCGGCGGCACCGTCGCCTCCCCGGGCCCGACGGTGCCTCCCCGCCCGGTCCCGCCGCCACCGCCGCAGCGGCAGGTCGCGCCCCCGCGGCCGGCCGCCGAGACCCCCGCGCAGCCGAGCGCCGCCCAACCGGACGCCGCGCGACCGGGCAGCGCGGAGCAGGGACCGCGCCCGTCGCGGGTGATCCCGCCGCCCGAGGAGCAGGTCGCGGCCAAGGTCGCGGCGGCGCAGGGCGCCGCCGGGCCTGGTGCTGCACCGTCGGCGCCGGAGCCGCCCCGCAGCAAGCCCGACCCACTCACGGATCCGCTGACGTCCGAGACCTTCCAGGGCGTCGCGCCGGAGCCGGACACGTTCGAGGCCGGCCGGTCCGGCGGGTTCGGCTACAGCACGTCGTCGACCACGGCGAGCGGGTTCGACGGCGGGTTCGACGGGGGCTTCGACCAGTTCGCACCACCCAAGTTCGACCCGTCGGCGCAGCCCACGTTCGAGCGCCCCGCCTACGAGCCCCCGCGGTACGAGGCACCGTCGGCGCCCGGGACCGGCACGGACGGAGCCGACGCGAGCACCGCGGCGGCCGAGACGCTCGACGAGCCGGACGAGTCGTACATCGACGTCGAAGTGGTCGACGTGGTGCATCATGCGCCGGAGCCGCCGCGGCTGCCGGAGCCGCTGGCGATCGACCCGTTCCCGTACACGCAGATCGACGAGACGTACGTCGACGCGGAGACCCTGCAGAGCCTGCACACCCCGACCACCCCGCACGAACCCGAGGAGCCCGGCGATATGACCGACTTCAACGAGTCCCTGAACGAAGCCATGGCGATCGACGGCGCGCTGGGCGTGGCGCTGGTCGACGCGGCCAGCGGCATGGCGCTGGCCACGGCGGGCGACCCCGCCGAGTTCAACCTCGAGGTGGCGGCCGCGGGTAACTCGGCGCTGGTCCAGGCGATGGGGCGGACGCTCGGCGACCTGGATCTCGACGATCACATCGAGGACATCCTGATCACGCTGGGCACGCAGTACCAGATCGTGCGCCCCATCAACCAGGGCACCGACGACCTGTTCCTCTACCTCGTTCTCGACCGCTCGCGCGCCAACCTCGCGATGGCCCGCTTCCGCCTGACCAAGCTTGCGGAGCAGATCGAGGTCTGATCCGCGCCAGCGACGCATGGGTTAATCTTGGCGAATGTCGCCCGGTAGTCGTACCCTCGCGCGGGTCGGGTGGGCCCTCACGGTCCTCGTCCTGGCGAACTGCGCCTTCTGGCTGCGCACCCTGATGCTCGGCGTCAACGACGCCACGGCCACCTGGCCATGGGTCCTCGGCGTCATCCTGATCGTCCTATGGCTGGCGTACCTGGCCGTCTGGTTCCGGCGCACGAAACGCTGCTCGTGGCGGCTGCTCCCGATCCCGCTCATCGGGGTTCTCGCCCTGGCACTGGCCGTAACCGATACCCCACGACGATGGCAGTGGGCCTACGACCAGCCCCGGCTCACCACCGCCGCCCAGCAGGTCCTCGCCGACCCGCGCACCGACTTCACCGACCACGGCGATCGCCGAATCGGCACGCTGCGCATACACCGGACGTCCAAGCGGGCCGGCGTCGTAGCCTTCGCGATCCCTCCCACGGACAACACGACCGGGATCAGCCACCTCGAGTACCGACCCGACGGCAGCGAACCGCCCTCGGGCAGCGTGTTCGTGGTGAAGGGACTCGGCTCCGATTGGTGGCACGTGATCGGATTCTGATGTCCGCGCCCATCGCTCCGCCCCGAAGCACGGCTGCAGCGTGCGGAAACGCCTCCTACGGGCGCAGCACGTCCGTGCCGAGGAACGGCTGCAGCGCGGCGGGCACACGGATGGAACCGTCGGGCTGCTGGTGGTTCTCCCAGATCGCGACGAGCCACCGCGTGGTGGCGAGGGTGCCGTTGAGGGTCGCGGCGATCTGCGGCCGGCCGTCCTCGTCGCGGTACCGGATGCCCAGGCGCCGGGCCTGGAAGGTCGTGCAGTTCGACGTCGACGTGAGCTCGCGGTAGCGGCCCTGCGACGGCACCCACGCCTCGCTGTCGTACTTGCGCGCCGCCGACGAGCCCAGGTCGCCCGCCGCCACGTCGATCACCCGGTAGGGCACCTCGACGGCCGCGAGCATCTCCTTCTCGAAGTCCAGCAGCCGCTGGTGCTCGGCCTCCGCGTCCTCGGGCTTGCAGTAGACGAACATCTCGATCTTGTCGAACTGGTGCACGCGGATGATGCCGCGCGTGTCCTTGCCGTACGACCCGGCCTCCCGCCGGAAGCAGCTCGACTGCGCGGCGTACCGCACCGGGCCGTTCGACAGGTCGATGATCTCGTCCATGTGGTACCCGGCCAGCGGCACCTCGGAGGTGCCCACGAGGTACAGGTCGTCGGCCTCGAGGCGGTAGATCTCGTCGGCGTGCGCGCCGAGGAAGCCGGTCCCGGCCATCACCTCGGGCCGCACCAGCACGGGCGGGATCATCAGGGTGAAGCCGTTCGCCACGGCCTTCTGCACCGCGAGCTGCAGCAGCGCCATCTGAAACAGCGCGCCGTGGCCGGTCATGAAGTAGAACCGCGAGCCCGACACCTTCGCGCCGCGGTCCATGTCGAGCAGGCCGAGGCCCTCGGCCAGCTCCAGGTGGTCCTTCGGGTCCGCGATCTCGGGGACCGTCCCCACGTGCTCGAGCACCTCGAAATCGTCCTCGCCGCCGGCGGGCACCCCGTCGATGATGACGTTGCCGATCTTCCGCGCGACCTCGTCGAACGCCGCGTCCGCGCGGTCCTGTTCGGCCTCCGCCTCCTTGACCTTCGCGGCAAGCTCGCCCGCGGCCGCCACCAGGGCCTTGCGGTCCTCGGGAGCCGCCTTGCCGATCGACTTCGACGATGCCTTGTGCTCGGCCCGCAGGTTATCGGCCGCCAGCACGGCCGCCCGACGGTCCGCGTCCGCGGACAGCAGGACGTCGACCAGCGACGGATCCTCTCCACGGGCGCGCTGCGAGGCGCGCACACGGTCGGGGTTCTCGCGTACCAGCTTGACGTCGATCACGCGCCTAAGCCTATTACGGCACCGTCGGACCACCCCAACCGATACACCGGCCACCGGACCGCGCCCCGGCCAGGCATGATGGAACGTGATGCCCGACGACAACGACACCCCCGACCCGTCCACGCCCGAACCGCAGGCCGAAACGCCCCCGGAGCCGGAGTTCGACCAGGAGTCCGAGCCGGAGCTCGACCAGGAGCCCGAGCTGGAACCCGAATCGGAGCCGGAGCCCGAGGCCCCCGCGCGGTTCCGCGGCGGGGCCTGGGCGGTGCGCGCCGTGCTCGCCGCGGTGGTCGTGGGCGCGATCGCGATCGGAGCGACCCTGTTCGCCACCGGCGCGTTCGAGCCGAAGAACGAGGAGAAGGCTCCGCGCCTGGCCGCGGCCGGGACGATCCTGGACCGGTCCAAGCCCGGCACGTGCCTGACGTGGGACAAGGACCCGACCACGCTGGCCCCCGTCGACTGCATGCAGCCGCACAAGTTCGAGGTCGCGGGCGAGCCCGCCCGCACGTTCCCGGCGGAGGCGAAATACCCGACCGAGACCGCGCTCGCCGCCCAGCGCGACCAGCTCTGCCCGCCCATCGTGACCGAGTACCTCGGCAAGCGCCTCGACCCGAAGGGCCGGTTCCAGACGGGCCTGCTCACCGCGGGCGAGAAGGCGTGGGAGTCCGGGGACCGCACGATGCGCTGCGGGGTCCAGGTGGTCGACGGTGCCGGCGCCGTCCAGGAGGTGCAGGGCAAGGTCGTCAACCAGGACGCGTCGCTGTCGTGGCCGCCCGGCACCTGCATCGGGATCGGCGACCGCGGCCAGGCGACGAGCCCGGTGGACTGCGCGAAGCCGCACGCCTTCGAGGTGACCGCGGTGATCGACCTGCGGCAGGCGTTCCCCGGGGCGTCCTGCCCACGCTGGGGCAGCAGGAGGAGTACCTGGCCCGGATCTGCCCGTCACGCACCACCGGATGGTTCGGCGCGCAGGACGGCCTGCGCAAGTCCGGGCTGCAGCTGCAGTGGAACAAGCTGTCGCAGCCGTCATGGACGGCGGGCTCACGCTCGGCGATCTGCTTCGTCGCATCCTCGCGGGACGGCCTCACGTTCACCCCCGTCACCGGTTCGGCGAAGTCTTCCGGCCTGCTCATCGACGGTAAGCCGCCGGTCATGCCGACCTTCCCGGGCGCGGCGCGGCCCTCGGCACCCAAGCCCGGCGGCTAGCCGTGCACGTATCCCGGAGGCTGTTCCAGGAGTGGGTCTCGGACGCCCTGGACGACGTCCCGCCTGAGCTGGCGAAGGCGATGGACAACGTCGTCGTGCTCGTACGCGACCGGAACGAGGACGAGCCGACACTGCTCGGCCTCTACGAGGGCATCGCCCTCACCGAGCGCGACTGGAATTACGTGGGCACCCTCCCGGACACGATCACCATCTACCGCGAGGCGTTGATGGACGTCTGCGAAACCGAGGAGCAGCTGCGCCACGAGATCCGCGTGACCGTGCTGCACGAGATCGGCCATCATTTCGGGATCGACGACCACCGCTTGCACGATCTGGGCTGGGCCTGAAGGGATTCGACACATGCCGACGCCGCACAACTCCGCCGCCCCCGGCGATTACGCTCCCGCCGTCCTCATGCCGGGTGACCCGCGGCGCGCGCGCGCATCGCCGAGACCCTCTTCGACGACGTCCGCCTGGTCAATGAGGTGCGCGGCATGGAGGCCTACACCGGCACCGTGGGTGGCCGGCCGATCTCGGTGATGGGCTCCGGCATGGGCCTGCCGACGATGACGATCTACGCCACCGAGTTGTTTCGCGAGTACGGGGTGCAGCGGATCGTCCGGGTCGGCACGTCGGGCGGCTATCCCGACGGCATCGCGCTGGGCGACGTGATCATCGCGACCGCCGCCCACACCGATTCAGCGATCAACGACCCGCGGATCCCGGGCGTGCGGTTCGCCCCGGCGGCCTCGTACCCCTGCTCCGCGCCGCCGCCGATGCCGCGGAACGCGCCGGGACGACGGTGCGCGTGGGCCCGGTGTACTCGTCGGACCACTTCTACCTCGCGCGCCCGGGCCTGCACGAGGGCCTGCGCGACCACGGTGTGCTCGGAGTCGACATGGAGACCGCCGCCCTCTACGCGGTCGCGTCCGCCGAGGGGCGCGAGGCCCTGACGGTGCTCACCGTGACGGACCACATGTTCCGCGAGGAGGCGCTCTCCCCCGACGAGCGGGAGAACGGCTTCACTGCCGCCGCCACCATCGCGATCGAGGCCGCGCTCAGTTGACCGCTGCGTGCCCGCGCACGGCGTCGATGTAGACCTGCGGCCGCACGAAGTGCACGAGGTGCCCGGACTTCACGCCGATCACGTTCTGCGGATGCAGGATCCGAGTCGCACGGTCCACGTCGTCGCGGTCCATCGCGGCCATCAGCACACCGCGCCGGTTGTAGGAGGAGCCGAACGTACGGAGCCAGAAGTCGGTGTGGAGCAACGTCGTCGGCGTCCCGGACGCGGCGACCGCGGCCAGGGCCTCGTCGGTGGCGAATCCGTCGTACCAGGCGCCCGACGCCCACGCCGCCCCGAACGCGGGATCGTAGTCGTGCACGCCCCGCAGGAACATGTTGAGATCGTCGGGGACGCCGCGTAATTGGACCGGTCGCTCCGGATCGGACCGCCGCTTGCGCACCGCGTTCGCCGCGATGATCCGACGGAGCGGGCCGAACAGCTCGAACAATGCAGTGCGACGCAGGAAGTACCGCTGGAAGTCGGGCTCCGCATCCTGGCCCAGGAAGTCCCGGCACAGCCCCGGCAGGTCCCCGCCGATCGTGGTCGCCAGTCGCGGCGGCACCGACGAGTACAGCGGCGGATCCTCGAGAATCAACCGTCGCACCGCATCGGGCTCGCGCGCCGCGACGGCGAGCGCGAGGAGCGCGCCCGACGAGTGCCCGGCCAGCACCGCCGGCCTCTCGACGACCGCGCGCAGGAACTCGCCGATCAGCTCGGCGACACGTTCGTTCGTGTACTCGCCCGGCCGCAGCCGCGCCGAATCCCCGTGTCCGGGAACGTCGACCGCGAACACGTGGTGGTCGCGCGCCAGCTCGGGCAGAACGCGCAGGTGGTCCTGCCACCGCGACGCCTGGCCGTGCAGCAGGACGAGCGGCGGGCCACCGTCGGGGCCCTCGGCGTAGGCGGTCGTGTGCCCGCCGGCCACCACCGTGCGCTCCACGAATCCCGCCGCACGAACCGCCCGCATGCCGCGGCGGTAGTACCCGTCCGCCGCCGACCGGTCCGTCCCGGCGAGGCGACTCACCGGTCCCCCAGCGCGAGCATCGCGGCCGTCGACGCGCGCACGGCATCGTCGAGCCACGGCGGGATCGGGACGGACGAACCCAGATACCGACGGACCAGCCCGTACGGGCTCTCGCGGCAGGCGGTGGCGAGCAGCGCGAGCCGGAAGTCGTCGACCTCCGGGTACCGCCGCGCGGCGACGTCCCGAGTGGCGTCGTCGACCCGGTCGTTCACGTGCCTGACCTCCTCCACCAGCCCCGACGGTGCCGACGCCACGAGGTCGGCCTGGCGGTACATCGTCATCGCGAGCGCGTCCCGCGGGTGCTCGCGGCAGAACCGCGGGATGTGCACGGCCGCGGCGATGGCCGCCTCGTTCGGGTCCGGCGCGGCCATCGCCTCGAGGAGCCCGACGTGGAAGCGACGGATGGACCGCAGCCAGAGCGAGACGAACAGATCCTCGCGGGAGGGATACCGGTGGTAGATGGAGCCGACCGGCGCACCGGCGGCCTTCGCGACCTGCGCGATCGTCGCTCCCCGCCCGGCGTCGGCGATCGCCGCCGACGCCGCATCCAGGATATCGTCCTCGCTGAACTTCGCCGCTCTTGCCACGGGACCAATATAGACGATACATTCTAGAATATGAATTCTAGAACTGCTTCGCGCCCTGCCACCGCCCTCGACGACATCGTCGACGACCCGGTCTTCGGCGAATACCACCACGGCGTCGCCGACGCCCCCATCGACGCGGTGTGGAACGCCCTGACGACCACCACCTGGGCGGACCTCCGCCTCCTCCGCACCCTCTGGCGGATCCGATCGCCGCTGAGCACCCCGAACGCCGGCCTGCCGTTCATGGAGACCCTCTCCTCGCACGCCGTGACCGTCGCGGATCCGCCGCGCACGTTGCTGTTCGCGCTCGTGGGCAGGCCGTGGTCGCCCGTCGCGCCGCACGTGGCCGAGTGCCACACCGTCGACGAGATCCGCGCGTTCGACGAACCCGGCTGGCTCGTCTACGGCATGGAATGGCGGCTCACCGCGCTGGACGAGCGCCGCACTCTGCTGGAGACGCGCACCCACTGCCGGCCGACGAGCACCGCCGCCCGGATCGCCTTCACGCTGTACTGGACCGCGATCCGTGCCGGCAGCGGACTCATCCGGCGGGACATGATCGCCACCGTCGCGCGCCGGTCGGTCGCCCGGCCCGGCTCCTAGCCCATCGGGTCCAGGTGTGACGGTGCGTCGGCCCAGCTGACCAGCTCCCACCCGTCCGTGCCCACCGGGCGCAGCACGACCTCTCCCGTGTTGGGCAGGTGGTGCCGGTGGGCGTAGGCACCGTCGACATCGGTCAGGTGGAACCCGACCAGCCGGATCGCGGCGCCGTGGCTGACGAGGTACGCATCGCCGTTCGGGAGGTGCCGGCGACGGATCTCGGAGACCGCGGGGAGGTAGCGGTCGAACAGCGTCCACGCCGATTCGCCGCCCGGCATCGCCGCATCGAGATCACCTGCGTACCAGCGCTTCACGACATCCTGAAAAACCTTGATCGAGCCCTCGTCGCTCAGCCCCTCGAGGTCGCCGGCCTGCACCTCGTGCACGCCGTCGATCACGTCGGCGGCCAGGCCCCACTCCGCGCCGATCAGGCCGGCGGTCTGCTGCGCGCGGCGCGCCACCGACGAGAGCAGCACCGCTCCCGGGGCGCGCGCGGCGCCGAACCGGCGCGCCTGTTCCGTCCCCTCCGGCGTCAGCGGCGCGCCGGGCGGGCGGGTGTCGAGGACCCTCCCGACGTTCGCGGTCGTCTGGCCGTGCCGGACCAGGTGCAGCAGCCCCGTCATCGCTCGCCCCTCCGCACCTGCTCGAGCCAGAGTGCGGCGTCGCCCGGCGGGGTCGGCGCGGTTCCCGGCCCGCCCGGCCGCGGCCACGAGCCGAGGAAGCGCACGTCGTCGCACACGCGGTGCAGCGCCTGCAGCGCCTCACCCACCGCCGGATCGTCGATGTGGCCGACGCAGTCGAAGTGGAACACGTAGCTGCCGAACACGGTTCGCTTCGGCCGCGACTCGATGCGGGTGAGATCGACGCCGCGCAGCGCGAACTCGGCCATCGCCAGCGCCAGCGAGCCCGGCCGGCTGGGCACGTCGATCATCACCGCGGTGCAGTCGCTGCCGGTGCGCGCGGGCGGCGGACCGGGCCTGCCGCACAACACGAACCGGGTCCGCGCGTCGGCCACGTCGGCGACGCCGGTGGCCGCCTCCGGCACGCCGTACATCCGCGCGGCCAGCGCGGTCGTCACGCCCGCGTCGACCCGGCCCTCGGCGACGTCCAGCGCGGCAGCGGCGTTCGACGCCGACGGAACCACCTGCGCCTGCGGCAGATTCGTCGCCAGCCACGCGCGGACCTGCGCCGCGGCCACCGGGTACGCGCCCACGGTGCGCACCTCCTCCAGCGGGAGCCGCGAGGCGACGGAGAACGCGACCGCGAGGTCCGTCTCCGCGAAGATCTGCAACGGCGCCCCGAAGCCCAGCGCGTCCACGGTGGGCGTCACCGGTCCCTCGACCGACGATTCGATGGGCACGCACGCGAGGTCGGCGGCACCGTCGGACACCAGGGTGAGCGCGGCCACCTGACTGGGGGCGCTGATCCGCTCGGCGCCCACCAGGTCGAACCCCGGCACCGCCATCTCCCCGCGCGCGGCCAGGTCCTGGCACTGCAGCAGCGCCATCTCGGTGAAGGTTCCCTCGGGTCCGAAGTAGGCGATGCGCGTCACGACACGAGCCTAACCGTGCCGCCTTGGGGAGGCGTCCACACCACGATTCAGTATCATCATGTCGAAATTTCACTAAGGGGGGCAGGGTGACGCAGGACGAGAATCCGCTGGACCGCATCAGCGCAGGTCCGCCGCCCACGGGGCCGAACCCGTGGCGGTCGAACCGGCTCCCCACCGGCAGCCCCTACGCCGGCGCCCGCTCCGGCGCGGGCGCCGCCCGCGGTCCTCGACGACTGGGCCGCGCGGGCTGGATCACGCTCGTCGTGGCCGTCGCGCTGATCGCGGGTGCCGTCGGCTGGGCCGCGGTCTCCAAGCCGGACGCGTCCCGGTTCGCCTCGCCGATCCTGGGCACGTCGGCCACGCCGCCCGCGCCGCCGAGCGTCGCGCAGGTGACGGGCAACGCGATGTTCGCCGTGCAGCTCACGTCGCCACCCACCTGCGCGCTGCCGCCGCTGGCCACGAACCGCGACGCCGTGCAGGCGTTCGCGACGGCCGGCACCGTCTGCCTCGAGGCGGCGTGGGGCGCGCGCCCGAGCCGCGTAGAGGCGTTCAGCACGCCCGACGGTGTGCCGCCCGGCACCACCTGTTTCTCCCGCGGCCGCGTCTCGTCGTACGGAACCTGCGGGGAGAACACGTATCTCAACGCCGACGCGGCGATCGCCGGCGCCGGCAACCAGGCCGCGGTGCTGCTGCAGTGGCTCTCGCTCGCGGTCGCCGACCACGTCGAGTCCGCGTCCGGCCAGAGCGCCGACGTGCGCGCCCTGATCCTCGCGACCGGCGAGTCCACGCCCCTGGCGAACGAGTACCGCCGCCGCGCCCACGTCCAGACCCTGTGCCTCGCGGGCGCAACGATGCACCGCCTCGTCGACCACGGCATCACCGCCGCCGACCTCGCGCAGGCCTCGGAGCAGGCCGGGGTGTGGACGGTCCCCGTCAACGCGCCCGACGTCCGTCTCAAGCCCGCGACAGCGCGCAGCTGGTTCGACCGCGGCAGCCTGTCGCCCACGGTCGAGGTGTGCCGGACGGCGTGGACCGTGCCCGGCGAGCAGGTCTCTTAGTTCAGGCCGAGCGCGCGCAGGCGGTCGGTGACGGCCTGTGGATCCGGCACCACGACGTGCCGCAGGCGCTCCCGCACGGCGTCCTGCGCCATCGGGTTGAGTGCGGCCAGCCGCTGCTCGTCGGGCGCGGCGAGCGCGCCGGGGATGTCGTCGCCCGTGAGCGCGGCGACCACCGCGCACAGCACGGCCACGGCACCGTCGGCATCGGCGGCGGCCACCTCGAAGCCCGGCCCCTCGGCGTGCACGCCGTGCACCAGGAACTCCGCGAGCGCGGTGGGGGCGCCCGGCTCGTACGTGCAGCTCGCCAGGCCCGACGGTGCCGCAATCGCCAGCCCGTCGACCAGGGACATCGGCTCGCGCGGGGGCGCGAGCAGCTCCAGTTCGATCGCCATCACCTTGACGATAACCCTTGCCCGGACTTGCTCGCCCCATTAGGTTAGGGTTACCTTCATAGCGATCTGATCCACCGAAGCGAGAGGAGTCGTCATGAGCGCCCCCACCATCGCCGAGCCGACCCCGGCCGAGCGCGTCCGCACCGTCGCCGCCGTTCCGCACGCCGCGGTCCTCGTGGCCGACGGGTACGAGCCCATCACCGTCGCGCTGCATCACATGCTGGGCGACCGGCTCGTGGTGGCGATCCCCGACGACGCGCCGTGGCTCGAGGGCACCCGCGCCATGGTCGAGATCAACGACATCTCGCCGCTGCCGTTGCGCGAGCGGATGCGCTCGCTCGTCTGGCTGTCCGGCCGCCTGTCCGAGGTCGCCGACGGTGCCGCGCTCGCCGCGCGTGTCGCGATCGAGAACCCGCTTGAGGAGCTGCTCGACGTGGGCAACGGCTCGCGCCTGCTGACCATGCCGATCGAGTCGGCCGTGCTGGCGGACACCGCCGGCGCGTCGTCGGTGACGGGCGATCAGCTGGCTGCAGCCGAGCCGGACCCGTTCGCCGGCTACGAATCCGCGTGGCTCGCGCACGTGGAGACCGGGCACCCCGAGATGGTGGGCCAACTGGCCCGCCGCCTGCCCGGCAAGCTCCGCAATCACCGGATCCGGCTGCTGGGCATCGACCGCTTCGGCATCCGCCTGCGCGCCGAGCATCACGAGCTCTCCGACGTGGACGTGCGGCTGAACTTCGCCCAGCCCGCGGACGACATGGCCGCCCTGCAGCGCGGTATCCGCATCCTGCTGGGCTGCCCGTTCCTCAACGGCCTGCGCGCAAGCTGACCTCTTCACGATGTCGGGTGTCGGGGTGGTACGTGTGCGCTGATTGCGGTTCGACTACGACGACGTGATGTTCCGCTGGAACACCGTGTTCGCGGAGATCATGCACATCGTCCGCACCCATCGCCACCGCGCACCGCGACGCAAGCCGCTCACGATGTCGGGTTCCACCGCTTCGGAAGTGTGCCACGCACCTCCGACGCACCAGGACCCGACATCGTGAGCGCGGGCCTCAGTGCGCCTGCTGCGTGATGTCGGTGTCCTTGGGCGTCAACGCGTACACGCCGGCGGCCACGAGCAGCAGAAGCACGCCGCCCACGAGGCCGGTGGTCTGCAGCGATGCAGTGAAACCCGCCGCCGCGTGCTCCGCCAGCGCGCCCGAGCCCGTCTGCTGCGCGATGGCCATCGCCGCGCCCAGCGACTCGCCCGCAGCCTCCGCCGTCGCCGGATCGATGCCCGGGACGGACCCGAAGTCGGCGTCCGCGGTGTACAACATCGCGGCCACGCTGCCGAGGACGGCGACGCCCAGCACGTTCCCGAGGTCGTACGACGTCTCCTCGAGGGCGGCGGCATTGCCCGCCTTCTCCTCCGGCGTGCCCGACATGATCATCGCCGAGGCCACGGTCATCGCGCCCATGCCCGCGCCCACGAACGCCAGCGGCGCCACCAGGGTCGCGTAGTTCAGCGGGCCCGAGGCGTCGATCAGGATCATCCCGATCCCGGCCACCACCAGCCCGCCGGACAGCACGATGCGCGCGCTCGTCACGCCGGCGAGCCACGGCGCCGCGATCGAGGCGAGCGTGGCGGTGATCGCCACCGGCAGCAGCCGGACGCCGGTCTCGATCGGCTCGTAGCCCTGCACCAGCTGCATCCACTGCGCGAGCAGCAGCAGCGCCGCGGCCATCGCGAACATCACGCCCAGCGCGGCCACGATCGCGGCGCTGAACTGCCGCCGCCGGAACAGTCGCACGTCCAAGAGCGGGTCGGACCGGCGCAGCGAGCGGAACACGAACGCCGCCAGCACGATCACCGCGACCGCGAGCGCGATCAGGGCGGGCGCCGACGCCAGTGTGTGGTCCTTCGCGAACCGCTTGATCGACCACACCAGCGCCACCATGCCCGCGATCGACATGCCCGCGCCGAACCCGTCCCAGCGCCCCGGTGAATCCACCGTGGACTCCGGCAGGATCGCCAAGCCCGCGATCAGCACCGCCGCCATGAACGGCACGTTCACCAGGAACGCCGCCCGCCAAGAGAAGTGCTCCAGCAGCACGCCACCGGCGATCGGTCCGACCGCGGCCCCGACGCCCGCCACCGCGGCCCAGAGCCCCAGCGCCTTCGCCCGCTCCGCCGGGTCGGTGAAGATCACGCGCAACAGCGACAGGGTGGTCGGCATGATCATCGCTCCGCCCACGCCGAGCAGCGCGCGCAGCGCGATCACCTGTCCGGGCGAGTCCGCGACCAGTACCAGCGCGGAGGCGATCCCGAACACCGCGTAGCCCAGGAGCAGCATCTTCTTGCGGCCGAACCGATCCCCCAGCGACGCAGTCGACACCAGCAGGCCGGCCAGCACCAGCGAGTACGCGTCGATGATCCAGAGTTGCTGGGCCGCAGAGGGCCTGATGTCGGCGGCCAGATCCGGGATGGCGATGTTGAGGATCGTCAGGTCCACCGTGATCACCAGCAGGCTGATCGAGAGCACCGCCGCCGACGCCCACCGCCGCGCGAACGACGGCCCCGCCGTCACGGCGGTCACCGCAGTCCCCACAGCGCCGCGACGGCCCGCTCGACGGAGTCGAGTTCCGGTGCGCGCCCCTGGATCACCGCATGCATGGCGGCGCCGTCGGTGTACACCGCGACCGCCTCGGCGGCGGCCCGCGCGGTGTACTTCGAAAGCACTCCCACGAGGCTCGCGGTCCACGCCCGGCTCAGCTCCAGTAACTCCGGGCTCGACGGCGCCGCGCACGTCAGCGCGAAGTCGCCCCGCACCAGCTGCGGATCGCTCAGGTAGCGGTGCAGCGCGGCCGCGTAGGCCGACGGCGACGCCCCCTCGGCCACGAACCGTTCCTCCAGCTCCGCGAGCCAGGCGTCGGTCTCATCGAGGATCGTGCGCAGAGCCGCGGCGCGCAGGTCCTCGAGGGTGGCGAAGTACTGCGTCGTCGAGCCCAGCGGCACCCCTGCGCGGGCCGCCACCTTGCGGTGGGTCAGCGCGTCCGGCCCCTGCTCCAGGACGATCGCGACGGCACCGTCGACGATCTCGCGCCGGCGGCGCTCCGGATCGCGCCTGCGGATCTGTTCGGTCATGTCGCCTCCAAAATGTACGTCTGTACATGTACAATCGTACATCAGGTGCGGATGCACACGAGCCGCTAGATTGGCGGCATGAACACCCCGGCACCCGATCCCGTCCCGACCGAGAAGCGGCCCGTCGGCGAGCGTGCCGGCGAGATGGCCAAGAAGGGCGTGCGCCAGGCGGCGATCTGGGCCGGCATCGCGGTGCTGGCCGTGATCGTCTACTTCATCGCCGCGGCGTTCATCCCCCGCTGGTGGGCGAACACCGTGGGCCGCTGGGTGGGCAAGAGCATCGCGACCGGCACCGGGCTGGGCCTGGCCTTCGGCATCATCTGCACCACGGTGCCGCTGCTGCTGCTCTACTTCGCCGTGCGCCGGATCCGCTCGTCGCCGCGGCTGGCTGCGGGCGCGGGCGTCCTGGCCGTGCTCGTCTCGGTGCCGAACCTGCTGACCGCCAGCGTCGCCATGGGCATCAGCGGCGCTGCCCGCGCGGGGCGCGACGTGATGAACGTGGACGCCCCGATGTTCCGCGGCGCCACCATGTGGGGCGCGATCATCGGCCTGGCCCTCGCCCTCGCGATCCCGGTGGCGCTGAAGATCTACGGCAAGCGCCGCGCCGAGCGCAAGCTGCAGAAGGCCGCCGACAAGGCCGCCGTCAAGCAGGCCAAGGCCGAGGCCAAGGAGGCCGCCAAGGCGGAGAAGGCCGCCGCGAAGGGCGAGCGCCGTACGTCCGACGGGCCGGACGGCACCGCCGAATAACGGCGCGGCGACGGCACCGTCGGGCTGTGTGACCGCAGGTCAGAGCCCGAACAGGACCTCGATCGGCTCCTTGGCGAAGTACACCGCGAACAGCGCGGCCACGATCCACAGCAGCGGGTGGATCGACCGTGCCTTGCCGCGCGCGACGGCCATGATCACCCAGGTGATGAAGCCGATACCGATGCCGTTGGCGATGGAGTAGGTGAACGGCATCGCGACCACCGTGAGGAACACGGGCAGGGCGATGTCGAAGCGAGACCAGTCGATGTCCTTGAGCTGGCCGATCATCATGGCGCCCACGATCACCAGCGCCGGCGCCGCGGCCTCGGACGGCACCATCTCGTAGAGCGGGGTGAAGAACATCGCGGCGAGGAACAGCACGCCGGTCACGATGTTCGCCAGGCCCGTGCGCGCGCCCTCCGCGATGCCCGAGGCGGACTCCACGAACACCGTGTTCGACGACGCCGACGCGCCGCCGCCCACGATCGCGCCCACGCCCTCGACGGTGAGCGCCTTGCCGATGTTCGGCACCGAGCCGTCCTCGCGCATGAGGTCCGCCTCCTTGGTCAGGCCCGTGATCGTGCCCATGGCGTCGAAGAAGTTCGACAGCACCAGCGCGAACACCAGCACCGACGCCGCGAGCACGCCGATCCGGGTGAACGCGCCGAACACGTCCACCTCGCCCACCAGCGACAGGTCGGGCAGGCCGCCGAGCGACGACGGGAGCTCGGGGATGTTCAGGCTCCAGCCGTGCGGGTCCTTGAACGACGGGCCCAGGCCGGCCACCTTCTGCACGATGAGGGCGACGATCGTAGTGATGACGATGCCCAGCAGGATCGCGCCCGGCACCCTGCGCACCACCAGGATCCCGATGAGCAGCACGCCGAACACGAACACCGCCGTCGGCCAGGCCGCGACGGAGTTGCCGATGCCGAGGCCGACCGGCACCGTCGTCCCCGCGGCGTCCGGGATGCGCCGGACGAAGCCCGCGTCGACGAATCCGATGAAAGCGATGAACGCGCCGATGCCCGCGGCGATCGCGGCCTTGAGCTCGGCGGGGATGGCGCGGAAGACCGCGGTGCGGAAGCCGGTGACGCCCAGGATCACGATGATGATGCCGTCGATCACCACGAGGCCCATCGCCTCGGGCCACGTGACCTGCGGCGCGACGGACACGGCCAGCAGGCTGTTCACGCCGAGGCCGGCGGCGATGCCGAACGGGTAATTGACGATCGCGCCGAACACGATGCACATGACGCCTGCGGCGAGCGCCGTGACCGCCGCTACCTGGGCGGTGGGCAGGACGTTGCCGAGCACGTCCACGTTCTTCGAGTTGCCGACGACACCGCCGATGATGATCGGGTTCAGCACCACGATGTAGGCCATCGTGAAGAAGGTGACCAGGCCGCCGCGGAGTTCGCGCGGCACCGTCGAGCCGCGTTCGGAGATGCGGAAGTACCGGTCGATGGGCCCCAGCTGGGGCTCGGTGGGAGCGGACACGTCGGGACCCTTCACTCGCTGCAGGACCGGGCAATCGTATCGGCGTCCCGATAGGGTGTCCCGGTGACCGCCCCCGAGCCCCTCGCGCCGCGCGAGCGCCGCCTGCTGCGCGCCGAGATCGCGGTGGTGTTGACGGTCACTTTCGCCTGGTCGGGGCTGTATTCGCTGGTGCGGTTGATCGGCTACCAGCTCGGGCCCGGGGTGCGCGATACGACGGTGACCCTCAACCCCGTCCGGAGCCCCCACGCCGTCGTCGACTTCCTCCTGCAGTGCCTCGGCGCGGTGCAGCTGTTCGGGTGGGCCGCGCTCGCGCTGTACCTGCTGGCTCGGTCCGGCATCGGGTTCGCCGACATCGGGTTCGCGCTGCGCCGCCCGCGCCGGGAGGTACTGCGCGACATCGGCCTCGGCACCGGACTGGCCGCGCTGATCGGGCTGCCGGGCCTCGCCCTGTACCTGGTGGGGCGCGCGCTGGGGATGACCGCGAACCTGGTGCCCGCGTCCGGCGACACGCAGTGGTGGCGGATCCTCGCCTACATCCTGCTCGCGGCCGGGAACGCCGTGGCCGAGGAGGTCGTGGTCGTGGGCTACTTCATGACCCGGCTGCAGCGGCTGGGCGTGGGCCGCGTGGGGCGGGTGGCCTCGTCGGCGGTGCTGCGCGGTTCGTATCACCTGTATCAGGGGTTCGGGGCCGGCCTGGGGAACCTGGTGATGGGCGTGGTCTTCGGCGCCGCCTACGAGCGGTGGCGGCGGCTGTGGCCGCTGGTGATCGCGCATTTCCTCATCGACGTGGTGGCCTTCGTCGGGTACGCCCTGCTGCGCCCGCACCTGGGTTGGCTGGGGTGACGGGCGCCCGGTCCACGGAGGTCGATTGTTCCCCGAAGCGTCATACAGAAAGCACATAACCGCAGGTCCTCGCGACAGCGAACCCGCTAACCAGGCGTTATTCACTATCTGTATAGCTCGCGCGTCGGCACACGTCCTTCGGTCGCCCACCCACACCGCGCGATTCGACCGACGTCGCTGAGACGATTTCTCAGTTCCGGCCCGTACAGTCGATGTGCGTGAACGACGAACGCCCCCGCGACCGGCGGAACCTCGCCTGGTCGCAGGTACCGGACGGGGATCCGCGCGCCCGCGATCCCCGGCCGCGACATCCGCAGGGCATCCGCCGTCCGCAGCCCGCGCAGCGGCCCGCCGACCAGCGCCGTGTCCAGCCCCCGCCGGACAACCGCCCCGTCGGCCCGGCCCGCCGCAGCCGCGCAAGGACTGGGCGCCCCGTCAGGAGCCCGAACCGCTCCCCCCGAACGCGATCAAACGTCCCGTCGGATCCCGCGGCAGCACGGACGGCCGCGTGCCGCCCCCACCCCGGCCGCCCCGCGGCGCGCGGGGACGGCGCACCGTCGAACCCCCGGCGCCGAAACCCGTCAAACCGAAGCGGCCCCGGCGCAAGCTGCGGATCCGGCCCTTTCGGGTCCTGGCGATCCTCGTGGTGCTGCTGCTCGTGGGCACGGTGGCGGGCACGATCTACTTCGACAGCAAGCTCACCCGGATCGACGCGCTGGCCGCGTACGAGGGCCGGATCGCCGACACGCCGGGCACGAACTGGCTGCTCGTGGGCACCGACGCGCGCGAGGGGCTGACGCCCGCGCAGCAGAAGGCGCTCGCGACGGGCGGCGACCTGGGCGGCGCCCGCACCGACACGATCATGCTGGTGCACATCCCCCGGTCCGGCGACGCGACGGTCGTGTCCATCCCCCGCGACCTGTCGGTCTCGATCCCCGGGCAGGGCGAGCACAAGATCAACGCGGCGTACTTCCTGGGCAGCACCTCCGGTGCCGGCGACGCGGGCGGCGCGCAGCTGCTGTCGCAGACGGTCGAGACCGCGACCGGCATCCGGATCGACCACTACGCCGAGATCGGGTTCGGCGGTTTCGCGGCGATGGTCGACGCGCTGGGCGGGATCGAGATGTGCCCGAAGTACCCGATCAACGACCCCAAGGCCGGGATCCGGCTCAAGGCCGGTTGCCAGGAGCTCGACGGTGCCCAGGCCCTCGGGTACGTCCGCACCCGGGCCACCCCGAACGCCGACCTCGACCGGGTGGTGCACCAGCGGGAGTTCATGTCGGCGTTGATGAAGGACGCCACCTCCCCCACCACGCTGCTCAATCCGTTCGCGCTGTGGGGCCTGTCGAACGCGGTCGTCGACGCGCTCAACGTGGACACCGACACCCACCTGTGGGACCTCGCGCGCCTCGCCTGGGCGATGAGCAGCGGCACCGTCACCACCACGACCCCCACCGCCGGCAGCGAGTGGACCAACGACGGCGACTCCCTCGCCTGGGGCAAGAACACGACCGAGTTCTTCGGACTGCTCGCGGCCGACCGGCCCATTCCGGATCGGTTGCTGAGCGGGACGCCCGGTACCGGATAAGCTGGCGCAATGAGTCCGCAGGGCCGAATCGGCCGTCCGCCCAAGGTGAACCGCGAGCAGGTCGTGGCCGCCGCCGCCGACATCCTCGCCAACGACGGCCCGCTCAAGTTCTCCATGCGCACGCTGGCCGCGCGCCTGGACATCAGCGCGATGGGCATCTACCACTACTTCGATTCGAAAAACGACCTGCTGGGCGCCGTCCTCGAGCATCAGTCGTGGAACACGCCGATCCCGGACCTGCCGGACGACCCGCGGGAGCGTCTGATCGCGCTGCCGCTCGCCGTGATCGAGCACCTCGAGCGGCACCCGTGGGTGATCGACGTGCTCTCCGCCGACGAGATCATCGACGCCTACTCGGCGTGGTCGTTCGACGAGTTCCTGCAGACCACCGACGAGCTCGGCATCCCCGAGGAGGATTCGCTGCAGCTGCTCCTGGGCCTGTGGCGGATCGTGATCGGCGAGGTCACCGTGCGCACCAACACCGCGATGCGCGATTCGCGGCCGAACTCGTCGCCCTGGTACACCCGGGAGATCCCGCAGCACGTGCTGGACCGCCCCCGGCTGCTGCGCACCCTCACCCAGCTGGACCCGAGCCTCGATGGCTACGACATCCGCAAGACGCTCGTCGCGTACCTGTCCGGCCAGCTGGGCGAGAAGTTCACGGGCTGACTACAGCGACACCTGCCGGCCGCGCAGGCCGTCGCGCGAGCGCCGCTGCGCGGCGGTGAGTTCGGTGGTGTCGGCCAGGGCCTCGGCCAACCGCTTGCCCAGTTCGACGGTGCCGGCCACCCACTCGTCGGGGTGCGACTCGCGGTCGAGGTCGAAGACCGGAACCAGCAGGCCGTCGGCGCGGAACGAGCCGGCGAACCGCGAGCCCTCGCCCACGGTGAGCCCGCCGGCGGCGTGCACGCGCGCCGGGCGGCCATCAGCTCGTCCTCGGGCGCGGGGTGCACCCAGCGCAGGTGCGCCTTCGAGCCGGTGTCGGCCCACCACGGGGCGCCCACCCCGTCGGCCCCGAGGTCGATGCGCGCGGCGGGCGTGATCAGCGAGTTCGCCTGCTCCACGAGCTGGCGGGTCGACGCGTCCACATCGCCCGAGAGCCACCAGTCGAAGTCCTTGTGCACGGTGATCTCGAGCGGCGCGGCCGCGTCGAGGACCTCCAGCAGAGCACCGTCGACGGGCTCGGCGAGGGCCTCCCCGACCGGGGCGTCCGCGGCGAATCGGGCGGCCCCGGCCAGCGCGGCACCCGGCTCGGCGGGGCGGGTCGAGGTCTGCAGCGCGGCGTACCCGACGACACCGTCGTCCTCCTCGCGGACCATCGCGTACGAGGCGCCCGGGAGCACGGTGGCGAGGCGGACCTCGCGGTTCGCGCCCGCGACCTTCAGCGGCGCGGTGGCGCTGGGGACGAACTGCCGCAGCGCGACGATGTCGCACTCGGAGGCCATGCCCTCGAAGGGGCGGCTGCCCGCGGCGGCGCCGGCCTCGGCGCGGGCGCGCTGCGCCGCGAGCTTCTCGGCACGGTTCGATCCCTCGCGGGGAGTGGCATTGCGTTCGCGTCTACCCATGCCCCGCAGGGTACTGGAGCGCGCCGCGCGCGGGCGCGCCCGCACCCCCGCTCACCGCCCCGCGCTCAGCCCCGCAGCCAGGAACGGGTGCGGGCCGGGTGGTTGGTGGCGATCCACTCGACGCCGAGGCCGTTGCACAGGGCCACGTCGGCCTCGAGTCCACCGTCCAGCAGTACGTGAACCGCCCGGCGGCCCGGGCCTTGGCGACGGTGTCCGGCCGCTCGCGCAGCGAGTCCACCGAGGGCCCGATGCCCTGGGCTCGCACCGCCGTGGCCGCGCCGCCGCCCAGCCGGCGCGAGGCCTCGCCCAGCAGCACCGCAGGCACACCGGGGGCGTTGCGGCGCACCCGCCAGACCGCGGAACCGGAGAACGAGATGACGGTGACGGGCGCGTCGCGCAGGTCGCCGGGCCGGGCGAGCCCGTGCCGCTGCAGCGCCGCGAGCAGCTTCTGCTCGACCATGCCGCCGAACCGCACGGGGTGCTTGGTCTCCACGAACAGCTTCCGCCCGGTGGACCGGGCCAGGTCGATCAGCTCGTCGAGGGTGACCACCGGCTCCGGGTGCCCGGGCGTTTCCACGAGCCGAAGTCCATCGCCTTGAGGTCGGCGAGGTCGAGCTCGGAGACGGCGCCCGTGCCGTCGGAGGTGCGCTCGACGGTGCGGTCGTGCAGGCAGACGAGGTGCTGGTCGCGGGTGAGCCGGACGTCGCACTCGATCGCGTCGGCGCCCTCCGCGACGGCGGCCTCGAACGCGCTCATGGTGTGCTCGGGGAACTCGCCGCTGGCGCCCCGGTGCGCCACGATGCCCGCTACGCCGCCAACCATCGCGTGTCATCCTCCCGCCGGGGGCCCACGGCCCCGCTCGATCATCCGCACCAGGCGCGCCGTGGCCAGCAGGAACGCGCCGGCCAGCAGGTACGTCAACGTGGTGTAGACCATGGCGTCCGCCCCGTGCTGCAGCCCACCCGCGGCGCGGGAGTACGCCACGCACCCCACGGTGACGATAGTCAGCGCGACCCACGCCGCCCACCACCGCCGGATGAACACCACGCGACCATCCACCCCGGCCGCTCCGAACGGTCCTGCGCGCGCACGGTCTCGAGCAGCAGCACCGGCGCGGCCACCAGGTTCACCACGGGGACGAGGCAGTACGCCCACAACTGCCACACGGGCCGCGGCTCGGCGGTGCCGAGCGCCGCGTAGGCGCGGTCGCGCACCGCGCGCAGCCACAGCGCGAGCACCACGGCCACGCCGACCACCGCGAACACCGCGAGCCAGCCCAGCGCGAACACCGCGACGGTGGCGGGCCACGCGAGCCACATCGACACCGGGCCGGAGCGGTTGATCACCAGCAGCAGGTACGCCACGAGCTCGGCGAAGGCGGCGAGGAACACGATGCCCGTCGCGAGCCGCAGTGCGAACGGCGTGAGCCCGGCCGCGCTCTCGGCCGCACTCTCCCGTTCGGGAGCGTCCGGGGTGAAGTCCTGGCGCAGGCCCCAGCGCGGGGGCGCCGGGTAGCGCGGCGTCGGCTTCGGGCCCGACGGTGCCCGCCGCGGCACCGGCAGCGTCTCCGGCGGGCGCCGCGCCAGCCAGCGCAGGCGCGGTCGCTGGACGCGCGTTCGCCCGGCGGGGTGCATCAGACGGCCCCCGGGCTGCCGTCCGGCCGCACGACGGGGCGTTCGGCGGAGGCCCAGGCGATCATGCCGCCGTCCACGACCACGGCCTCGACGCCCACGGTCTCGAGGTAGCGGACGGCCTTCTCCGAGCGCCCGCCGCCGCGGCAGATCACGTACAGGTCGGAGTCGAGGTCGAGTTCGCCGTAGCGGATCGGCAGCTCGGCGAGCGGGATGTGCACCGCGCCCGGGGCGTGACCGAGGTCCCATTCGTCCAGCTCACGAACGTCGAGCAGCGTGATCGTCGCGATCTCGGGCAGGGCGTCGACGGGGATCGGACCGTCGCCGGGGTAGTCCGTCATGGCATCAGTCTTTCATGTGCGCCCGGGTACCCCCGGATTCATCCACAGTTTCCACAGGCTCATCCACAGGTCGAGGGTTCTCGGAACCCTGGGTCACCAGCGCGGATCCGAGCGTCTGTGGACCGTTTGCCTCACGAACCGAAATTCGCCCACAGGCCGCGGCGGTGCAGCGCCGACAGCGCACCGTCGAACACGCCGGACGTGACCGCGGCAGCGAGGCCGGCACCGTCGACCGCGGCGCCGCCCCCGAGCACCTTGGCCAGGAGGGCTTCGGGGTGTGCATCGCCTGGACGTCGGCATCGGGGAAGCGCTCGGCGAGCACGCCGCGCAGCGTGCCGATGCCGTCCGCGAGGCCCAGCTCGACGGCCTTGCGGCCGATCCAGACCTCGCCGGCGAACAGCTCCGGATCGGTTCCCAGACGGGCTCCGCGCCGCTCGACGACCCACTCGCGGAAGGCGGTGTGGATGTCGCGCTGGACGCCGTGCAGCCACTCGACGTCCCCGGGAGCGACGTCCTCGAACATGTCCAGCCGGTGCTTCGCGTCGCCCTCGGTGAACACGCGGCGCTCCAGGCCGATCCGGCCGATCAGCTCCTTCGCGCCGAAGCTCGCCGAGATCACGCCGATCGAGCCGACGATCGACGTGGTGGTCACGTAGATCTCGTCAGCGGCGCAGGCCAGCCAGTACCCGCCCGACGCGGCCACGTCCTCGCAGAAGGCGAGGACCGGGAGCTCGTGCTTCGCAGCGAGCTGCCGGATCCGGGTGCCGATCAGTTCCGACTGAGCCGGCGATCCGCCAGGGCTGTTGAGGGCCAGCGCGACCGCGACCGCGTCGTCCGTCTCGAACGCGCGGCGCAGCACCGACTCGACGCCGGCGAGGTTGAGGGCCCCGCGGCCGAGGCCGCCCGACATCGCGGGCGCGGCGATCGGGCCCTCGAGGCGGACGACGGGGACGACGCCCCGGCCCGGCCGAGGGCGTGGCGGACACGGTGGTTCGCGGACTTGGCCGCGTCCTGCAGGTCGGTGACGAATCCACTCATGGTCCCGACGGTAGCGGTCGCCACCGACGCCACCGCATCGACGCAGGTCAGGGCGCGAACGGAGAGCCGGGGAGGTTGCGCGCCACGGTCCACACCGCCACCAGCACGCCGACGGTGATCCACAGGTACTTGTTCTTCGGCACCGCGGGCACGTCCACCCCCACGCGGCGGCCCAGCCACCACACCCACAGCCACACCAGCACGACCCCGGCGGGGAAGATCAGCGCGTTCGAGCCGAAGGCGCCGGCGAAGTCGCCGTTGGTGATGTCGTTGACGGCGCGCAGGCCGCCGCACCCCGGGCAGTACACGCCCGTGGCCGCGAAGAGCGGGCAGACTCCCCAGCTGTACTGCTCGTGCGGGTCGCGCAGGTGCAGGGCGAGCGTCAGCGCGCCGATCCCGGCCGCGGTCGCCAGCGGCGCTGCGGCGGCGCGCAGGTTCACTCGTGCGCCGGGCGCGGTATCCGTCATGGGTTCAGGCTAGCGCCGTCGGCGGCGGTGTCAGAACGCGGCGACCCAGGCCAGGCCGCCGAACAGGCAGCCCAGCGAGATCACGGCGTCGAGCATCGCGTACGCCCAGGCGTTGCGGCGGTTGAGCATGTTCAGCACCGCTCGGGCGCCGAACGTCGTCCCCAGCAGCAACGACGTGAGGAAGGTGATCGCGAAGACGTCGAAGGCGCCGCCGTAGCTGCAGGCCATCGCCGCGCAGTCGCGGAACGAGGGCAGCGCGCGCAGAGCCAGGACGACGTTCACGGTTGTCGCGGTGAGCGAGGCGACGAGCAGTGCGGTCGACACGATGATGTCGGCGCGGGTCTGGCGGCCGCCGACGAGGGTGCGAATGCGGCGGGCCCGACCAGCGTGCGGGTGCATGGTGCGCACCCCGATGCTGAATCCGGTCATGGCAACCATGATCCGCGTCTCGCCGCCGGATTCCAAGCGTTTGCGATAGAGATGCGGGTCCTGCCTATCGACGCCTGCCGTGATGCGCCAGGTGAGGGCCGCAAAGCGACCGCTCAGCCTAATACGTCACATTCACTTGAGTGAACAACAAACTCCGGGCATACCGCCCGCAGAGGGCCGTGTACGAATCGTCGGCATCCTTTATCAGCGGATGATTTTCTACACGGGCGAAGTTCCGCTATGGTGGTCGACATCACAGGCTGTGATCCCGTTCACAGCCGCAACACCGGAGGGCGCAATGACGGTCAAGCACACCCGGGCGACCGCGGCGTCGCCGACGGCGACCCGAGGCTCGTGCACCGTCTACTTCTCGCGCTCGCTCACGCGCACCTTGCTCACGGTGACGGCGCTGGCCATCGCGCTGGCGCTCATCCTCGTCCTGGGCTGACCCCTTCCCAGAACCTCAACCGCGCTTCATGCGCATTCGGGCATCCTTATTGCGGAACCATTCCAGATAAGAAAAGCTGGAGCGGTACGTAGGACCAATCAGGGGGCGAGAAGCTCCCGCAACGAAGGGAAAGACGTGGCCGTCTACACTCTGCCGGACCTCGACTACGACTACAGCGCTCTCGAGCCCTACATCTCGGCCGAGATCATGGAGCTGCACCACAGCAAGCACCACGCCGCGTACGTCGCCGGCGCCAACCAGGCCCTCGAGCAGCTCGCGGAGGCCCGCGAGGACGGCTCGATCGCCACCAAGGCGCCGCTGCTGAGCAAGAACCTCGCCTTCCACCTGGGTGGCCACACCAACCACTCGATCTTCTGGAAGAACATGTCGCCCAACGGCGGCGACAAGCCGGTCGGCGACCTCGCCGCGGCCATCGACGAGCAGTTCGGCGGCTTCGACAAGTTCCAGGCGCACTTCAACGCCGTCGCGATGACGCTGCAGGGCTCGGGCTGGTCCGTGCTCGCCTACGACCACATCGGCCAGCGCCTGATCATCCAGCAGCTGACCGATCAGCAGGGCAACATCTCTGAGGCTCTGACCCCGCTGCTCCAGCTGGACATGTGGGAGCACGCCTTCTACCTGCAGTACAAGAACGTCAAGGCCGACTACGTCAAGGCCTGGTGGAACGTCGTGAACTGGGACGACGTGGCCGCGCGCTACGCCGCCGCCACCGCCTGACCTCTCCCTCCTCAGCCTCGAGACCCCGTCCAGCGCGCCCGGCGCCGGCGGGGTTTCGTCGTTCCCGCACCTCCCCAGGCCCGACGGTCCGCCGCGCGCACCGTCGGCGCGGAGCATCCGTCTTCGTCAACCGCGATCGCCATCCCCGGCGACCAGGCCACCGCCCGCCGCCGGATCTTCTCGGGGACATCGGCTCCCCCGTGGGAGCGCGTCGAGTCGCCCCGGGGCCGCGACGTCCTCACGACGTACGTCATCACGCTGGATCACAAGCGCGGGTGGCTGATCACGGACGTCGACGGCCTGGACGCGGCGAAACGGTAGCCCGGCACCGTCGGATCCGGGGTCCCGAAACCTGCGCACCAGACGGATGAAGAACCCCGTCAGGCTTCCAAAACTTAACTCCCACTTGTAGATTCGTGCGCCGCCCGGTACTGTGGGCGGTGCACGAAGGTAGCCCCCAATCGCATGGTCGACATACTGGCGCCAGCCCGGCCGCGCGAACCGGACCTCGATCCGGTGGGCGAGACCTTTGTGCCACTTGCGCGGTCCGAACGTCGGATCCGTGTGGCACAGGTCTTTCGGGAGGTTCGCGGTGCTCAGTGCAGTCCTGATCAGTTTCGCCGTGGTGTTCGTCGCCGAGCTGGGCGACAAGTCGCAGCTCATGGCCATGACCTTCGCGGCCCGGTTCAAGTGGTGGGTCGTGCTCGCGGGCATCACCACGGCCACCGCCCTCACCCACATCGCCTCCGTCGGCATCGGTTACGCGCTCGGTTCCGCGATCCCCACCCACCTCATCACCGCCGTGGCCGGCGTCTCGATGCTGGTGTTCGCGTTCTGGACGTGGCGCGGCGACACCCTGTCCGACGACGAATCCGCCACGGCGGACCGGGTCACCCGGTCGGTGTTCCTCGCCGTGACGTCGGCGTTCTTCCTGTCCGAACTCGGCGATAAGACGATGCTCGCGACGATCACCCTGACCACCCAGCACGACTGGTTCGGCGTCTGGATCGGCTCCACGGCCGGCATGGTCGCGGCCGACGCGCTGGCGATCGCCATCGGCGCGCTCCTGGGTTCGAAGCTGCCCGAACGGGCGATCGCCATCGGCGCGACGGTCCTGTTCTTCGGCTTCGGCGGCTGGCTCCTCGCCGAGGCGTGGCCCGAGCTGAGCGCGCTGTCGCGCACCGTCACCGGGCTGGCCGTGGCCGTCACCGTCGCGGGGGACTGGTGGCCGTGCGCCGGGCCCACCGTGCGGTGGCCGCCTCGGCCCCGCAGGCCGACGACGCCCTGTCCGACACCCCCGCCCGGTGAAGAACGGCCGTTCACTAGTGTGAGATGCGTCGCACCGCCCACCGGCGGTCGCGCTCCACTACAGAAGGGAACCCGCCATGGACGTCTCCGGCTCCTCCGTCATCGTCACCGGTGGCGCATCCGGCCTCGGCGCCGCCACCGCGAAGCGCTTCGCCGACGCCGGCGCCACGGTCTTCGGCATCGACCTACAGCCGTCGATCGACAAGGCCACCCCCGTCGAGAACGTGCATCTCGTGGCCGCCGATGTGACCAAGGAGGACGAGGTCCTCGCCGCGATCGCCGAGGCCGTCAAGGCCGGCCCGCTGCGCGTGGCCGTGAACTGCGCGGGCGTCGGCTGGGCCGGGCGCGTCCTCTCCAAGAACGGACCGCACCCGCTCGATCTGTTCCAGACGGTCATCAACATCAACCTCGTCGGCACGTTCAACGTGATGCGCCTCGCCGCCGACCAGATGAGCAAGCAGGACGCGCTCGACGAGCAGGGCTCGCGCGGCCTCATCGTCAACACCGCGTCGGTCGCCGCGTTCGAGGGCCAGGTCGGCCAGATCGCCTACGCCGCGTCCAAGGGCGGCGTGCACGCGATGACCATCTCCGCGGCCCGTGACCTCGCGCAGTTCGGCATCCGCGTGAACACCATCGCCCCCGGCGTCATCGCCACGCCGATGCTCGCCGGCGTCACCCCCGAGTTCAAGAAGACGCTCGAGGCCGGCGTCCCCTTCCCCGCTCGCCTCGGCGAGCCGAGCGAGTACGCCCAGCTCGCGTACTTCATGGCCGAGCACGATTACCTCAACGGCGAGACGGTGCGCATGGACGGCGCGCTCCGGATGGCCCCGCGGTAGCTCTCAGAGCTGCAGTTCCTCCGCCGGCGTCGCCCTGACCGCGTCCGACAGGACGAGGAGCGGGGCGGCGTCGTCGTCGATCGAGGGGCCCTCGGGCGGCAGTACCATGCTCGACGGTGCCGGGGCGGCCCCGGCCTCCGTTCGCAGGTCGATCGCGACGAGCAGGTTGTGCACGTTCTCCTCGGGGATCGAACCGCCGAAGTCGTCGGGCAGATACGGGCTGAGCTGCACGAGCACGTCGCGGATCTCGACCACCCGGCGCTGGAACCGCAGGTGCGGGTCGCGGCCCGCCTCGCGCGCGTCGAGCACCACCTCGGGGACGGCCGTGGTGAGCAGCTGCCACAGCGGCTCCAGCCGCTTGTAGTCCCGCCGGTGCCGCTTGCGGTACTCGCGCTGCACGAAGAAGCCTCGCACCCCGGGTAGCTGAGCCCGACGACGAACAGCACGATGCCGATCGCCGTGCAGGCCCGCGAGAACGTCAGCAGCACCGGCCAGGACACCACGTGCACCAGGCTGGTCAGCACGAACGAGACCTGCGTCAGAGAGCCGATCGCGGTGAGCCCGAGTCCTCCTGCCATGAGCCGCAGCGACGCCACGAGGTATCCGTCGGCGAAGGGCAGCAGCCGCCAGAGCGACAACACGCAGTCCGCGAGGCCGTACATGAGGTACCCGCCGGAGATCGCGAAGAACACCGCGAAACCGAGCTCCTGCACGGTGAGGGAGTCCAGGTTGGCGTCGCGGAGCGACGGCGGCATCACCGTCATCGCGACGGACAGTCCGATCACCGCGGCCAGGAGCGGCACCGCCTCCATACCGGCGCGGCGCTGCCGGGCCGACTCGGTGGGGCCGTAGAAGAACGCGACCGCGAGCGCGGCCACCGCCAGCGCCAGTGTGGCGTACCCGCCGAGGCGCGCAGCGCCGCGCCACAGCGCACCGTCGATCGTCGCGGCGACTGGCGAGCCGAGCAGCAGCACCGCCAGGGTGAACGCCGCGATCGCGACGGTCACGGCGACCGCCTGGATCCCGGCCTTGGCCCGGTACAGGCGATCCACGCGCCAACACAACACGATGGTGAAGAACGCGACGCCCAGGACGTTCACGAGCTTCACAGCCACCGGGAGTGGCCTCCCAACGCACGCTGGATGCCGCGGAGGCTGTCGTGCTTCGCCGTGCGGCCCGCGAGGGCGCCCGCCTCGGACGCCCAGCCGAGAATGATGGAGGCGATCATCTCGGCCTCCCATTCGTTGTCGTCGTCGTAACAGGTGCGGTGCAGTGCGGCGGCGGCCTCCGGCGACGACGGATCGGCCGCGGCTGCCGATGCAGCGGCGGGACCGGCGTGCTGATGCCCGGCGATGAGATGGCCGAACTCGTGGATGATGATCTGATCGCGATGCAGCCGCGAGGTGTTGGCCTGGTAGAAGAAATAGTCGGCATCGTCGCCGACGAGCCACAGCCCGTTGGGCATGCCGACGGGCAGCGGTTGGCTGATCACCAGGATGTCCCGGCCCCGCCGGGTGCCGTACTTCTCGCAGAGTTGGACCGCGTCGAACGGCAGGTCGAGATCGAGACTGCGCACCTCGCGTTCGCAGAGGCGGCGAAGTGCTTTGACGGAACGCACGCCCCTCCTTCGCGAGTCGGGAGGGGCGGGCCGTCCGTGGAAGGTTAGAGCCCCTCGGCTTCGCGCGAGTCTACGGGAAGTTCCGGCGGATCGGCGGGGAGGCCCTGCTGCACCCGGAGCACCTTGATGAGCTCGTTGACCATGTTCACCGAGTCCGGCGAAAGCCCGGCCAGGCGGAATGCGGCCATCTGCACCTTGGTGTCGGCCTGGAGCCGCATGAGGTGAATCTGGTCACGCGTGCGCTGCGCCGCCTCGTCCTCGAGGAAGTAGTGCACGTCCACCCCGAACGCCGCCGAGATGCCCTCGACCGTACGGAAGGACGGAGACTTCGCCTTGCCGGAGCGAAGCTGACTCAGGTACGACTCGCCCAGGCGGAAGCCCAGGGCGGTCGACCGCTGCGCGATCGCCTTCGCGGTGAACGCGCGGCCGTTCGGGCCCGGCACCGTGCGGAACAGCTCCTCGAGCCGACTCGCGAACAGACCCTGACCCACCAGGGCGTCGCTGTCGTACTTATTACCTGCGTCCACTTTGTGCCATCCCTCTCTCGATCCCGGCACGCTTGCCACTACCGGCTCCTGCAACAAACTTCTTTGCGGGTGCTACAAGCTCGATCACACTATAGCGTACTTTGCCACCCGGCACGACCTCTTCGTGATCGATTACCGGCAGTGCGCACGCGTACTGTATTCTTACCTACACGCGTGCGTAAATGATGAAAGGGGTGCTCGTGTCGACTCCGACGCACCTCACCAAGCGACTCAAAGCCGCCGTCATGGTCGCCGCCGCGATCGGCATGATCGCCTCCGCGCCCGCCTGGGCGGACCCGGATGGCAGCGACTCCCCCACGTCCGAATCGACCGGCGCAGCCGAAAACCACCGGCGACGAGCCCGCCGCGAACACGCCCGGAGCGAACGTAGAGAACCCGTCCGGCACCGCTAACAACGATCCCGCCGACGGTAACAGCGGCAAGGGCGACGACAAGGACTCGGGCAAGGGTGGCGGGCTGTTCGGCGGCATCCTTGACTGGGTCGGCGGCGGTTCGGGCGGCGGCTCAGGTTCGGGCTCCGGATCCGGCGCGGGCGGCGGGTCGGGTTCCGGTAGCGGCTCGGGCTCCACCTCCGGCAGCGACTCGACCGGCGGTTCGTCGGGCTCCACCTCGACGGGCAGCGGCAGCTCCACCGGCAGCACCGGCTCCGGCGGCGCGAAGATCGAGACCCCGGGTGTGCGCACGGGCAATCCGCTCCCGTCCGGCACCGACGAGATCAACGACGGTAGTGATTCCGGCGTCGCCGACGACTCCTCCGCCGCCCCGGCCCCGTCGAACGGCAGCGGTCCGGGCGCCGGCTCGGGTAGCAGCTCGGGCTCCGCGACGGCACCCGCCGCGCCGGCCGCCCCCGCGGCAGCCGCGCCGGTCATCGTCGCGCCGCCCGTCGTGGTCGGCCCGCAGCCCGCGGCACCGGCCGCACCCAAGCCCGCGCCCGCCCCGGCGAGCACGCCGGGCGGTGCGGCACCGTCGGACAACGACGGCGACGACGCGGCCCCCAGCAACGCGAACCACCGCGACACCACGGTCCTCACGGCCGCCTACTCCTCCGCGCAGCGGGTGGCGCCGGTGGCGGCCGAGACGGCGCGCCAACTGTCGCCCGCGATGATCGCGGTCCTGGGCGGTGTCGCGCTGCTCGGCAGCGGCAGCTTCGCCGACGCCCTGCGCCGCGCACACTTGCGCCGCGCAGGCCTAGCCGCCCACCACGGGCAGCGCGAGCACCTTCTCGCTCGACATGAACGCCCGCAGCGCGGCGGTCGCCTTCACGTCGTCCTCGTTGTACTCGAGGATGCGCCGGCGCTGGGCGGCGCGGTCGGCATCGTCGAACCCGGCATCGATCCCGACCCCGATGCGGTACCACAGCATCGAGGCCTCGCCACCGGCCTCCGGGTCGCGCCAGGCGAATCCGGCGACGGGCGCGACCTTCTTCAGGCCGCGGCCGTCGAGGAGAGGAACGCGTCGCCCACGGCGTCGAACATGTCGACCCACTCCGGCGAGGCGATGAACTCCTCGACGGCGCGGCGCGCCGGCACGCCCGGTTCGCCCGCGAATCGGTCCGCGGAGGCCAGCAGCCACTTGTTCTCGGCGTTCTGCGAGTAGCAGTACGCGGCGAAGGTCCTGCCCGTGGCGTGCGCCTCCGCGCGCCGGTCCATGAGGAAGGCCCAGAACTCGGCGAACGAGCGGGCCTCGTCGCGCGTCGGCACGGGGTCCCAGGTGACGAACGGCCGGTAGCCGAGGTCGACGCCGTCGCGCCGCAGCCAGGTGCCCCACAGGTAGGCGCCGTACTCCTGGTAGCTCTCCATATCGACGTCGACCTCGACGTCGGCCCGGCGCACCTTCACCTCGGGCTGCCGCCGCACCAGCACCTGCCCGTCCCGCCACGCGCGGGCCATGGCCCGCAGGTCGGCGATGGGCACGGGCACGTCCTCGGGCTGGGGCCCCGCGTACTCGGCCAGCTGGTCGACGGTGCCGATGCCCGCCTCGCGCAGCCCGGGCGCCGAACGCCCGTCGGCCACCAGGCTCACGTCCCGCGCCTCGGTGAGGGTCTGCGCGCACTGCGGCCACCAGGGCACCGCCGGCACTCGGCAACCCGCACCGGCTCGGTCGGGGCGGTGCCGGCGAGCACGTCCCGACGGTCCGCGAACCGCTCCTCGTAGGCGGCCAGTAGCGGGCCGACCTCGTGCACCACGATGCGCGCACCGTCGACCCCGATGCTGCCGCCGAGCAGCGTGCGCGACCCGCGACCGAGCTCCTGCAGCATCCGGGTGAGGTGGGCGAGACGCATCGCGTCGCCGCGGTGCGGGCGCGTGCGCACCGCCTCGTCCTCGCGGGGCTCCCACCGATCCAGGGGCGACGTGGTGGCGCCGGCGCCCGGGTCGCAGGTCTTGTGGTTGACCACGATGATCGGGATGTAGCCGTCGGCGAGGCGCAGCAGGAGTTCGCTGTGGCCGCGGCGGTCGTGCGCGGTGGGGAGCACGGCTCCCCAGATCCGCTCGGCTCCCGCGTCCATCGCGGCGAGCGTGCGGCGGACCGCGCCCTCCCCCGGTTCGATGACGGTGAGCCCGGGCAGCCGGTCTCGGACGGACGCACGGAAGACGGCGGCCGCCTCGACCCGGAGCGCCATGCCCGGGTCCGGATCGCCCTGCGGGGCCCGGGCCTCGAGCGCCAGACGGTGCCGGCAACCGGTGAGCGCCCGCGCGCTCACCGGAGTCGTCTTCACAGCCTGGTCGATGTCCACTGCCTAGCAGTATGGCGGGCGGCACTGACAACCGCGGAAGCCGCGCTGTGCAATGCTGTAGCGGACGGCAGGTACTGACCTACAAGGACGTGCACTGATGGGTTTGTTCGGCAAGAAGCAGAAGTCCTCCCGCGCGGAGCGCCGCGCGCAGGCCAAGGCGCTCAAGTCCAAGGCGCGCCTCGAGGCGAAGCTCGCCGCCAAGAACGCGGATCGCGACGCCAAGCGCATCGTGAAGAGCGCGTCGAAGAGCGAGCGCAAGGCACTCAAGGCGGATCTGCACCGCTCGAAGATCGTGGCGAAGGCGCAGGGCAAGTCGGATGCGGCCAACCTGAAGATCGCCGAGACGAACGCGCGCGCCGCCGTCGAGGGCAAGCTGCTCTCCGAGGCGCGGCTCAAGCGCTACATCTCCACCGCGCGCCTGCTGGCGCCGGTCGTGGTGCCACTCGCGTACCGCGCCGCGCAGGCCGGCCGCAACCAGCTCGACTCCGCGAAGGCGTCGCGCCTCGGCGTGCCCGTCGACGAGGTCGCTGCGTTCGCCGGCTACGGCGGCGGCCTATCGGCCCGCGTCGCGGCGGCCCGGCGCTCGCTCGATCAGCTCGCGGCCACCCACCCCGACGCCGAGACGAAGGCCTTCACCGCCGCCGTCGCGCAGCGCCTCGACGATCTGGCCACCGCGATCACCGCGTCCGAGTCGATGCCTCCCGCGCGGCGCCGCCCGGCGCACCAGGCCATCGCGCGCGAACTCGACGGCATCGACGCCGACCTGCTCAACCGCCTCGGCGTCAGCTCCTAGGTCCGTCCCCGCGCGGCGGTCATCGCCGCCGCACGGAGGCGTCGGGGACCAGCTCCGGGCAGGACGCACCGCTGCGAAGCTCGTAGTGCCACACCTCGTTCGCGTAGGTCCGGCACAGCCCGAACCGCTCCGAGTGACGGTCCATCCAGTACGCGGCGGCCGTCGGCCCCACGTCCACCGCGTCACCCGTCACGTGCTCGAGCTCGACGGGGACGCGACCAGCCGGGCCGCTTCCTCCGCACCGTCACGCCGCACGGCGTCGTCGTAGAGGTGCTGCTGATACCGCTCCGACCGCCAGCCCGACGTCAGGTGCATCGCGACGCCGTCGCGGGCGGCCGCCCGCGCCGCCGATCGGATCGCGGTGCGCAGCTTCGGATCGAGATTGGTCACCGCCGGCACGTCCGCATCCACCGGCACCCGGTCCAGGACCACGCCGTCGGCCTCCCCCAGTTGCCCGACGATGCCCGTCCGGGTCCCGATCGGGGTTCCGGCGAGCGTCTCCGAGCACGCCACGACCACCCCCGCCAGCGCGACCAGGGCGACAAGTGCCGCAGCCGACTTCGTGAGTACGTGAGCCATGTGCCCACGATCGGCCGCGTACGTCCCGGTACCATCGCCGACGGTCCGCGGTCCCGTCTCAGTCGCGCACCGAACGGAACACGAGGGAGTCTCACCAGCGCAGCGTGAGCTCGCCCCGTCCGGGAGTGCTGCCCAGCGCGGGGCGAAGTCGTCGTACCGGGCGAAGATCCGCTCGCGCAGCGCCGGTTCGATGTCCGCGTCCTCGAGGGCTCCGGGCCACGCGGGCTCCGGCTTCCGGTACCCGCGCTCGACTTCCCACAGCGCCGCGGTCAGCGAGGCGAGGTACTCCGAGCGGGCCATGTCCGCAGCCTGCGCGGCCGTGGGCTGCCGCTTGCGGCGGGACGCCTTGCGGCGCTCGGCCGGGTCGGCGGGCCAGAACAGCCCGTCGAGGCCGTTCGCGTCGGCGATCCGCCCGAAGACCCCGCCGCGCAGGCCCGCCTCGGCCTCGACGATGAGGTGCGCCGCGTCGTGCGGCACCGGCGGGCGCCCGCCCGGGCCCCGCGCGGCGCGAGCTCGGGCCCCGTCGCCCGGACGATCCGCACGTCGTACCCGTTCCGGCGCTTGACGAACGTGACCTCCATGCCTCCAGGGTCCCGCCCCCACTACCGCGTCGCAACCGGATTTCCGCCTCCTCCGTGCAATTGAACACTGTTTCGGACCCCGAAAGCGCAGGTCGCGGTGAACATGAACAGTGCTCAATTCCGGGCGGGGTCAGCGGCCGATCAGCTTGAGCGCCTTGATCGCCGACGGGACCACGTTGAGGAAGACGTTGCGGGGCACGCCCTTGATGCCGCCGATGCCGATGATCCGCTGCTGCGCGATGGTCTTCGACTCGCAGTACTTGAGCAGGCCCTCGGCGCCGTGACGGCGGCCGACGCCCGAGATACCCATGCCCCCCATCGGCGCGGCGGTGGAGCCCCACGCGGCGGCGTAGCCCTCGTTGATGTTGACGGTGCCGGCGTTGATCCGCTCGGCGATCTCCTGCGCCTGCTTGGCCGTCCCCGCGAAAACCGAGGCGTTGAGCCCGTACTCGGTGTCGTTGGCCTTCTCGACGGCCTCGTCCACCGAGTCCACCGGGTAGATGGACACGAGCGGCCCGAAGGTCTCCGACTTGAAGCAGACGGCCTCCTCCGGCACGTCCTTGAGCACGGTCGGCTCGTAGAAGAACGGGCCGAGGTCCGGGCGGGCCTTGCCGCCGGCGAGCACCGTCGCGCCCTTGGCGACCGCGTCGTCCACGTGCGCGGCGACGGTGTCGATCTGCGACTTCGACGCGAGCGAGCCCATCTCGTTCTCGAAGTCGTAGCCGGCGCCCAGCGCGAGCGTGGCGGTGCGTTCGGCGAAGACGCGGGCGAACTCGTCGGCGATCTCCCGCTCGACGTAGATCCGCTCGATCGAGATGCACAGCTGCCCCGAGTTCGAGAACGCGGCGCGGGCGGCACCGTCGGCCGTGTGCGCGATGTCGGCGTCCTTGGTGACCACCATGGGGTTCTTGCCGCCCAGCTCGGCGGAGAAGCCGATGAGGCGCTTGCCGCACTGCTCGGCGAGCGTGGCGCCGGTGGCGGAGGAGCCGGTGAACATGAGGTAGTCGGCGCGCTCGACGATCGCGGTGCCCACGACGCCGCCGGGGCCGGGGACCACGGCGAACAGGTCGCGGGGCAGGCCGGCCTGGTACAGCAGCTCGACGGCCGCGAGGGCGCAGTACGGGGTCTGCGAGTCGGGCTTGAGCACGACGGCGTTGCCGGCGGCTAGCGCGGCGACACCGTCGGAGACCGCAAGGGTGATCGGGTAGTTCCACGGCGCGATCACGCCGACCACGCCCTTGGGCTGGTAACGCACGCGGGTCTTGGTGAACACCGGCAGCATGCCGTCGGTGCTCTTCTCCGCCAGGATCTTCGGCGCGTTCTTGCCGTACCAGCGGGCCGTCATCGCGACGTCCAGCGACTCCTCCTGCGCGTACTGACGGGCCTTGCCGGTCTCCAGCTGCACCATGTCCATGAGCTCGGCGCGGTGCTCGTTCACCAGGTCGGCGAACTTCAGCAGCACGGCCGCGCGATCCTTCGCGCTGCGGGCCGCCCACTGCTTCTGCGCGAGGCGGGCCCGCTCGAAGGCCTTCTCCACGTCCTCGACCGTGCCCACCGGGATCGTGGTGACCTTCGCGCCGGAGAACGCCTCGAGGACGTCGCGCGACTCGCGCTGCTCCGGGTGGTCGATCGCCGCGAGGGCGCGAAGACGGTCGAACGTGGCCTGGGTAGGTGCTGGCATGCCGCCAGATTACCCGCTTGTTGATGCTCACTCAATAGCGTGGTTGGTTCACGATGTGGAGTTCTGCGCAGTCAGACGTGCTCCACGACGTGTCCACCGCACAAGATTGCGAAATCGTGAGCGCCGTTATGATCGCGGCATGAGCGACGTGCAGTTCACCCCCACCGCGGACCTGGTCGACGAGATCGGCCCCGACGTGCGCAGCTGCGACACGCAGTTCCGGCAGTTCGGCGGCCGCAAGCAGTTCGCCGGCGAGGTCGTCACCGTCAAGTGCTTCCAGGACAACGCGCTGCTCAAGTCGATCCTGGGCGAGCCCGGCGAGGGCCGCGTGCTGGTCATCGACGGCTCCGACGAGAACGGCGTCCCGTCGCTGCACACCGCGCTGGTCGGCGACCTCATCGCCGAGCTGGGCCGCGGCAACGGCTGGGCGGGCATCGTGGCCTACGGCGCGGTCCGCGACGCCGCCGTGATCGGCACACTGGACATCGGCGTCAAGGCGCTCGGCACCAACCCGCGCAAGTCCACCAAGACCGCGGAGGGGCAGCGCGACGTGCCGCTGACCTTCGGCGGGGTGACCTTCCACCCGGGCGACACCCTGTTCAGCGACGACGACGGCATCGTCCTCCGCTAACGGGAGACCCGGGCGGCCCGCCCGAAGACCTCCACCACGTCGCCCACCGCGAGCTGCCGCCCGCGCCGGGCGTCCACCTCGCCGTTCACCGTGACCTCGCCGTCGGCGATCACGGCCTTCGCCTCCGCTCCGGAGTCGATCAGCCCCGCCAGCTTGAGGAACTGCCCCAGCCGGATCACATCGTCGGAGATGGCCACGTCGATCGGATCGCTCACCCGACCATCATGCCCGACTACCCTCGCGGGTGTGCTGCTCGAACTCGCGGGTACCCGCACCCACGTGGTGGTCGACGGGCCCACCGGGCCCGCCTCGGGACCGCCGGTCGTGCTGTGTTCGGGCCTGGCCGGCAACTGGTTCGACTGGGACGCCGTCACCGCCCTGCTCGCGCCGAGCCGCACCGTCGTCCGCCTGGACCGGCCGGGCTACGGCCGCTCCGCCCCGTGGCCCGACGGTGCCGTCCCCACCCTCGCGTCCGAGGTCACCCGGCTGCGGGAGCTGCTCGACGCGTTGGACCTGGAGCGGGCCGTGATCTGTGCGCACTCGATGGCGGGCTTCTACGCCGAGGCGTTCGCGCGCGAGCACCGCGGGCGCACGGCGGGATTGGTCCTGCTGGACGGCAGCGTCGAGGACGACTCCCGTCGTCCGCTTCTGCCGGGTGGTCTGCGCACGCGCGCCGCCCGGGCTCGCGGTGGCGGTGGGGGTACACCGGATCGTGCCGGCGCTGTACGGGATGGCGGCGCCGCTGCCGGAGGAGTATCGCGATGTGCTGCGCTCCCCCGGCTATCTGCGGGCCGTGTTCCTGGAGAACGCCGGCTACCCGGCGCTGGCGGCGGAGCTGGAACGACTGCGGGCGACGACCCCACCGCCGGCGGGTGTGCCGGCGACCGTGGCGGCCGCGTACGCCGGCCGGCCGACGCCGTGGGCGGCGGCGTGGCTGGCGCAGCAGTGCGCGCTCGCCGATCTCCTCGACGCCCGGTTCGCGGTGATCGCGCCCAGCGGGCACCTGGCCATGCACGCGCAGCCCGCGCAGGTGGCGGCGCTGATCGTGGACGCGCTCAGCCCGCGCGCAGAATCCGCAGGTCCGAGGCGGTGACCAGACGTTCGCCGTCCTCGGCGAGCGTCCGCGCGAGCCGACGGTTCCGCAGTCTGGTGAGGGTTCGTCCACCGAATGCGGCGGTGCGGCGGTACAGCTTCACGGGAGTCTCCGAGGGTGCGGTCTCGATGCGGAACGATTGGTTACAGATACTGTATTCCTCGTTTCGGCGGGGGTCCAGTGCTGGCCGCCCGAGCGTGTCGCTCCTCACAACCGGGCCACGACGAGGACCGCCTCGAGGCGTGGCTACTGTATGGGTGGTCGGGAAGAATTTGCTTCCCCACATCCTCACGAGGAGAACCGTGTCCGACCTCGACGACCTGCTCAAGTCCATTCCGATCGACGACATCGCCGCGCAGCTCGGCGTCACTCCCGACGTGGCGTCGGAGGCCGTCAACCAGACCGTCCCGACGCTGCTCGCGGGCCTGCAGGCGCAGGACACCACGCAGCCGCAGGCGGAGCTCATCGACGCCGCCGAGGGCGGCAACGGCCAGGAGATCGTGGCCAGCCTGTTCGGCGAGAAGACCGACGACGTGGCTGCCGCGGCCGCCGCACCGCTGTCCTCGAACGTCACCGACGGCCTGGTCAAGCAACTGCTGCCGATCCTCGCGCCGATCGTCATCTCGTTCGTGATGAAGAAGCTCGCGGGCGGCGGCGCGGCGGCGCCGGAGCAGCAGGCCCCGGCCCCGCAGCAGGGCGGCGGCGACCTCCTGGGCAGCATCCTCGGCACCATGCTGGGTGGCGGGAACGCCGGCGGCTCAGCCGGCGGCGGCGCGGGCGACGTCCTGGGCAGCATCCTGGGCGGTCTGCTCAAGGGCAAGTAGTCCGCAGCGAACGCGGAAGGCCGGGCTCCCGTCGGGGGCCCGGCCTTCCGTCGTCCTGCCCGACGGTGCGCGGCGCACCGTCGGGCCGGGACTACCGCTGGGGCGCGGTGGTGGGGACGATCGGCGCGGGCAGCGCCGTCTCCCCCATGAGGAACCGGTCGACCGCGGCGGCCGCGCTGCGGCCCTCGGCGATCGCCCACACGATGAGCGACTGGCCGCGGCCGGCGTCGCCCGCCACGAACACGCCGGGGACGGTCGACTGGAAGTCGTCGTCGCGGGCCACGTTGCCGCGGTCGTTGTACTCGACGCCCAGCTTGTCGAGCAGGTCGTCACGCTGCGGCCCGACGAAGCCCATGGCCAGCAGCACGAGGTCGGCCTCGAGCACGAAGTCGGTGCCCTCGACCTTCTCGAACCTGCCGCCCTCGAACTTCACCTCATAGGCCTTCAGCCCGGTGACCTTGCCGTCCTCGCCGATGAACTCCTCGGTGCTCACGGAGAACTTCCGCTCGCCGCCCTCCTCGTGGGCGGAGCTGATGCGGTACATGAGCGGGTACGTCGGCCACGGGGTCGACTCGGCGCGCTCCCGCGGCGGCTCGGGCATGATCTCGAACTGGTGCACGATCTCGGCGCCCTGCCGCAGCGAGGTGCCGAGGCAGTCGGCGCCGGTGTCGCCGCCGCCGATGATGACGACCTTCTTGTCCTTGGCATGGATCGGGGGCAGCCCCGCCTCGTCGACCACGTCGTCGCCGACGGCGGCACGGTTGGCCCACGGCAGGAACTCCATCGCCTGGTGGATGCCGTCCAGCTCGCGGCCGGGGATCGGCAGATCGCGCCAGACGGTGGCACCGTTGGCGAGCACGACCGCGTCGAAGTCCTCGCGGAGCTGCTCGACGGTGACGTCGACACCCACGTTGACGCCCGTCTTGAAGACGGTGCCCTCGGCGTTCATCTGGGCGAGGCGGCGGTCGATGTGCCGCTTCTCCATCTTGAACTCGGGGATGCCGTAGCGGAGCAGGCCGCCGATGCGGTCGGCGCGCTCGAACACCGTCACCGTGTGGCCGCCGCGCGTGAGCTGCTGCGCCGCCGCGAGACCGGCGGGGCCGGAGCCGACGACGGCGACCTTCTTGCCCGACAGCTTCGTCGGGTGCTGCGGCGAGACCCAGCCCTCGTCGAAGGCCTTGTCGATCAGCTCGACCTCGACCTGCTTGATCGTGACCGGGTCCTGGTTGATGCCGAGCACGCAGGACGCCTCGCACGGCGCGGGGCACAGCCGCCCGGTGAACTCCGGGAAGTTGTTCGTCGCGTGCAGTCGCTCGATGCCGTCGTGCCAACGGTCCTTGTACACCAGGTCGTTCCACTCGGGGATCAGGTTCCCCAGCGGGCAACCGTTGTGGCAGAACGGGATACCGCAGTCCATGCACCGCGAAGCCTGCTTGCGCAGCGTGGTGCCGTCGAACGGTTTGTACACCTCGTTCCAGTCCAGCAGGCGGAGCGGGACGGGCCGGCGCACCGGCAGCTCGCGCGAGGTGTTCTTCAGAAAGCCCTGGGGATCAGCCACGAGCGGCCTCCATCACTGCGTCGTCGATGTTGCGGCCGTCGAGTTCGGCACGCTTGATGGCGGTGAGCACGCGCTTGTAGTCGCGCGGCATCACCTTGGCGAAGAGCTGTCGCTCCCGGCCCCAGTTGGCCAGGATCCGTTCCGCGATGGCGGAATCGGTGTACTCGTAGTGCTTGGTCACGGCCTCGAGCACGAACTCGATATCGGCCTCGCCCAGCGACTCGAGCTCCACCAGCTCGGTGTTCAGGTCGCGCTCGAACTGCCCGTCGGCGTTGTAGACGTAGGCCACGCCGCCGGACATGCCGGCGCCGAAGTTGCGGCCCGTGTCGCCGAGGACCACCACGCGGCCGCCGGTCATGTACTCGCAGCCGTGGTCGCCCACGCCCTCGACCACCGCGAGGGCGCCCGAGTTGCGCACGGCGAACCGCTCGCCGGCCTTGCCGCGCAGGTAGACCTCGCCCGAGGTCGCGCCGAACAGGATCACGTTGCCCGCGATGATGTTGTCCTCGGCCACGAACTCCGACGGGGCGTTGCGCGCCGGCCGGACCACGATCTTGCCGCCCGAGAGGCCCTTGCCGACGAAGTCGTTGGCATCGCCCTCAAGGCGCAGCGTGATGCCCTTCGGGACGAACGCGCCGAAGCTGTTGCCCGCGCTGCCCTTGAAGCTGATGTCGATCGTGTCGGCCGGGAGTCCCTCGGCGCCGTGCGCCTTGGTCACCTCGTGGCCGAGCATCGTGCCCACGGTGCGGTTGACGTTGGAGATCGGCGTCTCGATGGTCACCGGCGCGCCGGTCTCCACCGCGACCCGCGCCTGCGAGATCAGCTGCTGGTCCAGGGCCTTCTCGAGGCCGTGATCCTGCGGCTGGCTGCAGTACGGGTCCTGCTTCATGAACGGCGACTCGACCTGCGCGAGGATCGGCGCGAGGTCCAGCTTGCCGGCCTTGGCATCGCCCCAGTGCGCCTGCGCGGCCGCGGTGTCGAGGATCTGCGACTGGCCGACCGCCTCCTGCAGGGTGCGGAAGCCCAGCTCGGCGAGCAGCTCGCGCACCTCCTCCGCGATGTACAGGAAGAAGTTCTCCACGAACTCGGGCTTGCCGGTGAACCGGCGGCGGAGCACCGGGTTCTGGGTGGCCACGCCCACCGGGCAGGTGTCCAGGTGGCACACGCGCATCATGATGCAACCCGAGACCACCAGCGGGGCGGTCGCGAACCCGAACTCCTCGCCGCCGAGCAGCGCGGCGACGATGACGTCACGCCCGGTCTTGAGCTGACCGTCGACCTGCACGACGATCCGGTCACGGAGGCCGTTGAGCAGCAGCGTCTGCTGGGTCTCGGCCAGGCCGATCTCCCACGGCGCGCCCGCGTGCTTGACCGAGGTCAGCGGGGTGGCGCCGGTGCCGCCGTCGTGGCCCGAGATCAGCACCACGTCGGCGTGGGCCTTCGAGACGCCCGCGGCCACGGTGCCGACACCGATCTCCGAGACGAGTTTCACGTGAATCCGAGCGCTCGGGTTCGCGTTCTTCAGGTCGTGGATCAGCTGCGCCAGGTCCTCGATCGAGTAGATGTCGTGGTGCGGCGGCGGCGAGATCAGGCCGACGCCCGGCGTCGAGCCGCGGACCTCGGCGACCCACGGGTACACCTTGTGCGGCGGCAGCTGGCCGCCCTCGCCGGGCTTGGCGCCCTGCGCCATCTTGATCTGGATGTCGGAGCAGTTACTCAGGTAGTGCGCGGTCACGCCGAACCTGCCGGAAGCGACCTGCTTGATCGCCGAGCGGCGGAGGTCGCCGTTCTCGTCGGGCGTGAAGCGGGCGGGATCCTCGCCGCCCTCACCCGAGTTCGAGCGTCCGCCGAGGCGGTTCATGGCGATCGCCAGGGTCTCGTGCGCCTCGGCCGAGATCGAGCCGTAGCTCATCGCGCCGGTCGAGAAGCGCTTGACGATCTCGCTCGCGGGCTCCACCTCGTCGAGGGGGATCGACGGCCGATCCGGGTTGAAGGCGAACAGGCCGCGCAGCGATGCCAGCCGCTTGCTCTGGTCGTCGACCAGCTTCGTGTACTCCTTGAACACCTGGTACTGGCCGGTGCGGGTGGCGTGCTGCAGCTTGAACACCGTGTCCGGGTTGAACAGGTGGTACTCGCCCTCGCGACGCCACTGGTACTCGCCGCCCACCTCGAGCTCGCGGTGCGCGAGTTCCTCGGGGCGGTCGTTCATCGCGCGCGTGTGCCGCGCGGCCACGTCGGCGGCGATCTCGTCCAGGCCGATGCCGCCGAGCTGGCTCTGCAGGCCGGTGAAGAACTCGTCGACGATCTCCTGCGACAGGCCGATCACCTGGAACAGCTGGGCGCCGGTGTAGGAGGCCAGCGTCGAGATGCCCATCTTGGACATCACCTTGAGCACGCCCTTGCCGGCGGCCTTGACGTAGTTGGCGTTCAGCTTCTCCAGCGGGGTGCCGTTGAGCTCGCCGCGGATGTGCATGTCCTCGATCGTGGCGAACGCCATGTACGGGTTCACCGCGGCGGCGCCGCAGCCGATGAGCGCGGCCATGTGGTGCACCTCGCGGGCGTCGCCGGACTCCACGATGAGCCCGACCTTGGTGCGGGTGCGCTCACGCACCAGGTGGTGGTGCACCGCCGAGGTGAGCAGCAGCGACGGGATCGGCGCGAGCAGCCGGTCGGAGTTGCGGTCCGACAGGATGATCAGCCGCGCGCCGCCGTCGATCGCCTCGGACACCTGCGTGCGCACCGTGTCCAGCGCCTCGCGCAGGCCCTTGCCGCCCTCGGCCACGTGGTAGAGGCCGGGGATGACCACCGAGCGGAACTCGGGCAGGGTGCCGTCGTCGTTGACCTTGACCAGCTTGATCAGCTCGTCGTTGTTGAGGATCGGCTGGCTCAGGTGGATCTGCCGGCAGCTGCCCGGCGCCGGGTGCAGCAGGTCGCCCTCGCCGCCGATGGTGCCGCCCAGGCTGGTGACGATCTCCTCGCGGATGGCGTCCAGCGGCGGGTTGGTGACCTGCGCGAACAGCTGCTGGAAGTAGTCGAACAGCAGCCGCGGGCGCAGCGACAGCACCGCGACCGGCGTATCGGTGCCCATCGAGCCGATCGCCTCCGCGCCGGTCTTCGCCATCGGCGTGAGCAGGAGGTTCAGCTCTTCGGTCGTGTACCCGAACATCTGCTGGCGCTGGGTGACCCGGTCATGCGGCATCACGGGGTGCGGCCGGTCCGGCAGGTCCTTCAGGCGCAGCAGCCCCTCGTCGAGCCACTCCTGGTACGGCTCGGCCGCGGCCAGCTCGTCCTTGATCTCCTTGTCGGAGACGATGCGGCCCTGCGCGGTGTCCACCAGGAACATCCGGCCGGGCTGCAGGCGCGTCTTGTAGACGACCTCGCTGTGGTCGATGTCGAGCACGCCCACCTCGGAACCGAGCACGACGAGGCCGTCCTTGGTCACCCAGATCCGCGACGGGCGCAGGCCGTTGCGGTCCAGCACGGCGCCGATCAGGGTGCCGTCGGTGAAGCACACCGACGCGGGTCCGTCCCACGGCTCCATGAGCGAAGAGTGGTACTCGTAGAACGCCCGGCGGGCCGGGTCCATGTCCTGGTGGCGTTCCCACGCCTCCGGGATCATCATCAGAACCGCGTGCGGCAGGCTGCGGCCGCCCAGGTGCAGCATCTCCAGCACCTCGTCGAACCGCGCGGTGTCACTGCCGCCCTCGGTGCAGATGGGGAAGATCTTGTCCTGGGCGCCGGGGCCGAACACCTTCGGGTCGATGAGTGCCTCGCGGGCACGCATCCAGTTCTCGTTACCGCCGACGGTGTTGATCTCGCCGTTGTGCGCGACGCGCCGGTACGGGTGCGCCAGCGGCCAGCTGGGGAACGTGTTCGTGGAGAAGCGCGAGTGCACCAGGCCCAGCGCGGATTCCACGCGCTCGTCCTGCAGGTCCACGAAGAAGCCGCGCAGCTGCGGGGTGGTCAGCATGCCCTTGTAGACGAAGGTCTGGCCGGACAGCGACGGGAAGTACACCGACTCCTCGCCCTGCGAGCCGGCGCCCGCACCGTCGGTCCCGAGCTCCCGCTCGATCCGCTTACGGATCACGAAACATGCGCGCTCGAGATCCATACCGGACAGCGGCGCACCGTCGGAATCGGTTCCGGCGATGAAGATCTGGCGCATGGTGGGCATGGCGTCGCGCGCCAGCGCGCCCAGCGAGCCGTCGTCCGTGGGCTGCTCGCGCCAGCCGAGCACCGTCAGGCCCTCCTCGGCGACGATGCGCTCCACGCCCTCGGTGGCCCGCGCCGCCTCGGCGGCGGCCTGCGGGAGGAAGGCGATGCCGGTGGCGTAGGCCCCGGCGTGCGGCAGCTCGAAGTCGACGACCTCGCGGAAGAACCGGTCGGGGACCTGGATCAGGATGCCGGCGCCGTCGCCGGTGTTGGGCTCGGCGCCCGCGGCCCCGCGGTGCTCGAGGTTGACCAGGGCGGTGATGGCCTTGTCGACGATGTCACGGGACTTGCGCCCGTGCATGTCCACCACGAAGGCGACGCCACACGCGTCGTGCTCGTTCGCGGGGTGGTACAGACCCTGGGGGCCCGGGGGACGAAACGGCTCATCGAAACCTGCCTTTGCGCGGCGCCTCACGGCGGAACGGGTGAATCAAGGGCGGCGAGCGGTTCGTGTCCGCTGGACACGACTCACCTCAGGCATCGTTGGCTGTAGCGAGAATTCTAGATTCCCGACGGGGGAACACCAAATGAAAGGTCATCCTTACCAGTCTTGACCTGCGTCGATCCAACGAGCCGGTCTCAACATCCCCGCGTTTCGGCTAGGTTTCCACGACGTGACCGGAAGTGATCCGGGCGAGCTGCTCACGGTGGGCCCGGGGCTCGCCGTCGCCCTCATCGCCCTCGCCCTCACGGGCGCCGCCGTCGCGTGGCTGGGCGGCACGGGATTCGGCCGCGCGATCCTCGGTTCGACGGTGCGCGCGACCGTTCAGCTGGCCGTCCTCGGTGCGGCGCTGAGCCTGATCGTGCGGAGCCTGTGGTTCACGGCGGCGTTCGTGGCGCTGATGGGACTCACCGCGGGCTGGACGGCCGCGCGCCGCACGGTGGGGCGCCGGCCGCGCGGGTCCGAAATCGCCCGGACGACGGTGACCGTGGCCGCCCCCGGCGCGATACTCACGGTGGCGCTGATCCTCACCGACGTGCTGCCCGCCCGGGGCATCGCCGTGATCCCCGTGGCGGGCAGCGCGATCGGCGCCGCGATGGCCGCGGCCGGGCTGGCCGGCAATCGGGCGTTCGAGGAGCTCGCGGCCCGCCGGGGCGAGGTCGAGGCGGGACTCGCGCTGGGCCTGAGCCCCGGTTCATCCGGCTCGAGATCTGCCGGGCCGCAGCGGCTACCGCCCTGATCCCGGCGCTCGACCAGACGCGGACCGTCGGGCTCGTGGCGATCCCGGGCGCCTTCGTCGGGATGGTGCTGGGCGGCGCCTCGCCGCTGTCCGCCGCCGTGATGCAGCTCTACGTTCTCGTCGCCATCATGGCCGTCGCGCCGATCGCCGTGGTGGCGATGACCCGCCTCGTCGCCGACGGGCGGTTCGATGCCGGGCGGCAGCCCCGCTGACGTGTCGGCGCGGGCCTCCACCGCAGTCGTCCCCCGCGCGGCGCCGGCTCCCCGCCGGACGAGCACCACCCACCGCGCTACGAAGCGCCGATCGCGTCCAGCTCGGCGAGGGCGTCCTCCGGGAGCTCCAGCGCGGCGCCGGCGATGTTCTCGCGCAGGTGCACGATCGACGACGTGCCGGGGATGAGCAGGATGTTCGGCGACCGCTGCAGCAACCAGGCGAGCGCGACCGCCATCGGCGTGGCGCCGAGTCGCGCCGCGACGGCGATCAGCGCGTCCGACTGCAGCGGGCTGAACCCGCCGAGCGGGAAGTAAGGAACGTACGCGATGCCCTGCGCCGCCAGGGAATCCACCAGCTCGTCGTCGACACGGTGGGCGATGTTGTAGAAGTTCTGCACGCACGCCACGGGCGCGATCGACTGCGCCTCGGCGACCTGCTCCGAAGTCACGGTGCTCACGCCCAGGTGCCGGATCAGGCCCTGCTGCTGCAGTTCGGCGAGCACGGTGAAGGGCTCGGCGATGGAACCGGGGCTGGGGGTGTCGAAGTCGCCGACACGCAAGTTCACCACGTCGATCACGTCAAGCCCAAGCCGCTCGAGGTTCTCGTCGACGGCACGGCGCAGGTCGTCGGGCTCCAGGGCCGGGGCCAGCCGCCGGTGTCGTCGCGGCGCGCTCCGACCTTGGTGACGATGTGCAGCGACTCCGGATAGGGGTGCAGCGCCTCGCGGATGATCTCGTTGGTGACGAAGGGACCGTAGTAGTCGCTGGTGTCGATGTGCGTGATGCCGAGGTCGATCACGTCGTGCAGCACCTCGATCGCGGCCTCGCGGTCGGCGGGCGGGCCGAAGACGTGCGGGCCCGCGAGTTGCATGGCGCCGTAGCCGAAGCGGGTGACCGTGAGGTCGCCCCCGAGGTCGAAGGTGCCGCCGGGCGGGGTGGGTGCGGTCATGGGCAGGACTCCTTAGAGGGATCACGCGAAACGCCGGGTCGCCCCCATTCTCCGCCGATCAGGCGATCTCCGCGACCACGCGGTGGGCGGATTCGATCGCGCCCTCGATGTAGCCGGCGTGCTCGGCGGCGGTCTCCGAACCGGCCCAGTGGACGTCGCCGGTCGGTGTGTGCTCCACCGGATAGAAGCCCTCACCGGTACCCATGCGCGGCAGCACGGCGTAGCCGCCGTCCACGAACGGGTCGTGATGCCAGGCCTTCTCGTGCCAGCTCACCGGGTGGAGCACCCGGTCGCCGAAGTGTGCGGCCAGGCGGCGGAGCATCAGGTCCCGGCGGTCCGCCGCCGGTGCATCGCCGATGCGGCGGGCCGCCGCCCCACCGACGAGGACGGTGAGATGCCCCGGCCCGTCCGGCGGCGAGGAGTCGAAGACGGCGCACGCCGGCTCATCGAGCTCGATCAGCTCCGCGTCGGACCGGTCCCGCCAGAACGGCGTGTCGTACACCGCCAGGGCCTTGTAGACGGTGCCCATTCTCGTGGTTCTCTGCAACCGGATCCGGCTCTCCGGCAGGGCCGGCGAGAACGCGATGCGCGCGGCGCCGGGAGGCGGGACGGTGACGATCGCCTTCGCCGCGGTCACGCCCCCGGCGGGCGTCGTCACCGTGACTCCCGGATCGGAGGAGGCGATCGTGGTGACCGTCGCGCCCAGCCGCACCCTGTCGCCGAGTCGTTCCGCGAGGCGGAGAGCGATCGCACCCGCGCCCTCGATCAGTAGCGAGTCCTGTGCTCCTCCTGCGGATTTCATCATCGTGACCAGACCGCCCTGGTGCCGGACCAGGTGGAGGAACGCTGCCACCGAGAGCTCGTCGGTTCCGGAGCAGCAGATGGTGGCGACGATCGCCTCGACCAGGCTCCTCGCCCGCGCTGATGGCAGCCGGTGGACCCATCGCCGCAGGGGCGTCGCGCGCCACCGATCCGGGACGGGGCCGCGCGAGGCGAGATCCAGCCCGACGACGAACAGGTTCGCAAGGAGAGTCGGTGCCGACGCAACCCCGATCCGGTCGCCATCGTCGAAGATGCCCGGCGCCTTCGGGCTGTGCATCGGGAAGCGGGTGAGTCCGAGTTCATCGGCGAGGTCCTCGAACCGGTGGTGCCCCTCACCCACCCACTGCCCACCGAGGTCGACGGCGGAGCCGAGTGGGGTGGTCTCGACCATCGTCCGGCCGCCGACCCGGCCCGCCGCTTCGAGGACGAGCACGTCCACACCGCGGCGGTGCAGCAAGTCCGCCGCCACGAGCCCCGCGACACCCGCGCCGACGATCACGACCTCGGCGTGTGCCGGGAGCGGCCCGCCGGTCATCGCGGTTCCGCCAGAATCGCCTCCGCGGCGCGGTATCCGGACCGTACCGCCCCGTCCATGTACCCGTTCCAGACGTCGGACGTCTCCGCGCCGGCCCAGTGGATCCGGCCGACGGGCTCGGCGACGGCCCGACCGTAGTTCGTCCACACGCCCGCACCGAGCCGGCCGCCGTAGCAGCCGCGCGTGAATTGCTCCTCGTTCCAGTTCAGTTCGAGGAGATCGAGCGGCTCCCCGGCGCGCTCGCCGAAGTACTTCACCAAGTCGGCGAGCACCCGCTCGCGGCGCTCGGCCGCCGTGAGCTCGGCGGCCTCGCGAGCGTGCCGGCCCTCGAGGAAACCCACCAGGACGCCGCACGAGCCGTCCTCGGGCGAGTTGTCGAATACCACGTTGAAGGCGTCGTCGAGGCTCATCACGAAACCGTTCAGCCCGTCCTCGCGCCAGAAGGGCGTCGGGTAGGCGACGTTGACCTTGATCACCGAACCGGCGGGGAACTGCTGAGTGAGCGCGTCGCGGGCAGCCGGCAGCGGCGGTGAGTAGCGCAGGCGGCCCGCGAGTGTGGGCGGCATGGCGACGACCGCGTGGCCGGCGGCGATCTCGCCGCCGTCGAAGGCGACCACCACACCGCTCTCGGACTGCGTGATGCCGGTGACCTCGGTGTTCCGCCGCACCGTGTCGCCGAGGTCCGCCGCCATGCGCTCGGAGATCAGGTGGGCCCCGCCCACTACGCGGGATTCCTGGGCGCCGCCGGTGGTGGAGACCAGGATCGCCAGGCTGGTGCCCGACTTCAGGTAGAAGAGGAAGTGCAGCAGCGACAGCTCATGCGCTTCCGCCGAGAACACCGCAGGGACGAGGAGCCGGAAGAACCGGATGACGACCGAGTTCGTCGTCTCGCCGAGCAACCATTGGTCGAATGTCTGCCGGTCCAACTCGGGAGCGCCGGTGGTGGTCCACGGGGTCCCCAGATCGACGGTCTCCGCGGTCACGGTGATCGCCGCCCACACGCGACCGGCCTCTGCGGCGTCCTCGTCGGACAGGCCGAACGTCTCGTCCGAGTACCGGTGGGCGGCGCCGTCGTAGACGGTGATGGCGTCGCCGACGTCGTACGACGGGTACGTGCGCAGGCCGAGCTCGTCGATCAGGCCGAGTACCGCGTCCTGCGTGGGACCGACCCACTGACCGCCCATCTCGACCGGCACTCCGTTCCGGAAGACGGCTCCGTGGTTCCGGCCCGCTACCCGGTCGCGGGCCTCGAGCACGGCCACCGTCCGCCCCGCCCGGGTGAGCGTGCGTGCGGCCGCGAGCCCCGACAGGCCGGCTCCGATGACGACGACGTCGACGTGGTCCATGGCGTACTCCCAACTCTCCATTTTCAGTCATACGACTGACTGAAATTGAGAGTAAGCGGCTTCGGGGTGATCTGCAACACTTCTGCGGCCGTACCTCTAGGCCGGTCGGGGCGCGGCGAGGGCGACGAGCGTGTCGATGACGGTCTCGAGGTCGCGGTCCGCGCGGGCGTCGTCGGGGTCGCAGACGTACTGCAGGATCAACCCGTCGACCGAGGCGACGGCGATCCGCGCGAGCCGGTCCAGCGGGATCGCGGACACCTCACCGGCGGAACTCGCCGCCCGCGCGCACCAGGTGGCCACGACCCGGGTGTACGACGCGTACTGCCAGCGCGCGAGCTCCTCCTGGCCGGCGGTGCGCAGCGCGTAGGTCGTCAGTTCGTACTGCATGACCTGAAGGTTCCTGTTGCCCGCCAACCTGTTCCAGAACGCGCGTAGTCCGTCCCGCAGCGCCGGCTCCAGACCCGCGTCGGTGTGTTCGGTGTCGGCGAAGACGGCGTCGATCTCGTTGACCACGTCCTCGATCACGGCCCGCAGCAACGACTCCCGAGTGGGGAAGACGTACTGCATGGTACCGAGCGGCACGCCCGCCTCGGCCGCGACCGCGCGCAGCGAGGTGCTGGCGACGCCCTCGCGGGACAGGACCTCGCGCGCGGCCTCGACCAGTTGCCGGCTGCGAACGGCGGGGGCAACGCGCGCCATTGGACATCCTCCTCTGCCTTCCGGCACCAGACTATTCCGCACCGGACGGCGGACCGAGGTCAGTAGCCGTGCTTCTCCTCGCGGATCGTGCGCCAGCGCTCCATCATCACCGGCAACTCGGCGAGGATGAACTCGAAGAAGTCGCGCATCACCGTGACCCGCTCGGCGGCGGGACCGCCGGGCGGGAGCTCCTCGAGGCCAGCGTCGGCCACGGCCAGCCAGCGTTCCACGATCGGGTTGCGGGAGGTCAGCGCCTCGTACCAGACGTCGTCACCGAGCTCGATCAGGCTGTGCCGGGACCCCGGTACGTGCGTCCTGCGGATCATGCCCGCCTGCACGAGGTAGCCGACCGCGCCCGAGACCGCACCGGGCGAGACCTGGAGCTGTTCCGCGACCTCCGAGGGGGTGAGGGCGCCGTCGGGCGACGCGAGGACCGCCGAGAAGACCCGAGCGGCCATCCGCTGAGTGCCCGCCTCCACGAGACCGGCGGCCATGTTCTCCACGAAGTTCGGCGCGTCCATGCAGGTCACGATACCTAAAATTTGGACACTTCACAAATTTCTGAAATCGGCGTAGCGTCAGCCGCATGACCAATGAAGTCATCCGCGCCGAGGGCCTCACCAAGACCTTCGGTAGCGCACACGCACTCACCGGACTCGACCTGCACGTGACCCCCGGGGAGGTACACGCCTTCCTCGGTCCCAACGGCGCCGGCAAGTCCACCACCATCCGCATCCTGCTCGGACTGCTCAAGAAGACGTCGGGCACCGTCGAACTGCTCGGCGGCGACCCGTGGCGTCAGGCCCCCGAGCTGCACCGTCGCCTCGCGTACGTGCCGGGCGACGTGACGTTGTGGCCCAACCTCTCCGGTGGCGAGATCATCGACCTCATGGGCCGCCTGCGCGGCGGGCTGGACGAGGGCCGCCGGGCCGAGCTGATCGAGCGGTTCGCGCTCGACCCGAGCAAGAAGGCCCGCACCTACAGCAAGGGCAACCGGCAGAAGGTGGCGCTGGTGTCCGCCTTCTCGGCCCGCGCGGAACTGCTGATCCTGGACGAGCCCACCTCGGGTCTCGACCCGCTCATGGAGGAGGTGTTCACGCAGTGCCTCGCCGAGGCGAAGGCCGAGGGCACCTCGATCCTGCTGTCCAGCCACATCCTGTCCGAGGTCGACCGGGTGGCGGACACCGTCACCATCATCAAGGACGGTGCGTCGGTCGAGACCGGCTCGCTGGCCTCGCTCCGCCACCTGTCGCGCACCCGCGTCGAGGCGGTTCTCGCACGGCCCGTGCACGTCGACGGGGTGCACGACCTCCAGGTCGAGGGCGACCGGATCTCGTTCAGCGTCGAGTCCGCGGATCTGGGCCGGGTGCTCGGCGAGCTCGCGGCGGGAGCCCCGACGTCGCTGACCAGCCGCCCGCCCACGCTCGAGGAGCTGTTCCTGCGCCACTACGACACCGCGGGGGCCGTGCGATGACCGGGCTCGTCCCCACGCTCCGGCTGGTGCTGCGGCGCGACCGCATCCAGCTGATCGTGTGGCTGCTGCTGTACGTGTCGATGGCCGCGTCAGCGTACTCGGTTGCGAAGACCAACTACGCCGACCCCGCGGCGCTGCAGTCCGCAGCCCTCGCGGCCACCGAGAACCCGTCGCTGGTGGCGCTGTTCGGGCCGGTGTACTCGGCGACCGTGGGCGCGGTCGGCATGATCAAGATGGTCGTCATGATGGCCGCCGCGCTCGGCCTGCTCACCGGCCTACTGGTGATCCGCCACACCCGCGCCGACGAGGAGTCCGGTCGCCGCGAGATGCTCGGCGCCTCCGCGATCGACCGCACCGCGCCGCCGATCGCCGCGCTCATCGAGAGCGCGGGCCTGAGCCTCGCCATCGGCGTGCTCAGCACGCTGACGCTGATCGGGATGGGCGCCGACGCGCGCGGGAGCGTCGTGTTCGGGCTGCTCTGGGCCCTGGTCGGCATCGTCTTCGCGGCGTTCGCGCTGGTCTGCGCGCAGGTCACCGAAGGAGCGCGCGCCGCCCGCGGGCTGTTCGCCGTGGGCCTCGGCGGGGCGTACCTGCTCCGGGCGCTCGGCGACGTCTCCGTCCTCGATCCCGACGGTGCCGCCCCCGCCGAGCCCGGCTGGGCCTCCTGGCTGTCCCCGCTGGGCTGGGCGCAGCAGTTGCGCCCGTTCGCGGGTGATCGGCTGTGGCCGGCGATCCCGCTGATCCTGCTCTCGGTGGCGTTCGTGGCCGTCGCGCTGCGACTGGCCGCGAACCGCGACCTGGGCGCCGGGTTGATCCCCGTCGGCCGGGGCCGCGAGCGGGCGAGCACGCTGCTCGGCTCGGTGGAGGCGCTCACGTGGCGGCTGCACCGCGGCCAGCTGATCGGCTGGACGGTCGGTTTCCTGGCGGTGGGCGCGGCGTTCGGCGGCATGGGGTCGGCGATCGACTCCCTGGCCGGCAACGAGGGCACCCGCGAGATGCTCGAGCGGATCGGCGGATCGGGGTCCAGCCTGCTCGACGTCTTCTTCGGGGCCGAGTTCTCCATCATGGCCATGGCCACTGCGGCCCTGGGCATCTCGATCGTGAACACCGCGTGTTCGGAGGAGACGTCCGGGCGGGCCGAGTACCTGCTGTCGGCGCCGGTGCAGCGCCTGCGCTGGTACGTCTCACACCTCACGGCGGCCGTGATCGCCACCTCGGTGGCCACGCTCGCACTCGGCGTGGGCGTCTCGCTCACCGCGGGGCGCCAGCTGATCGTGCCGGCGATGGCGGCGCTCCCCGCGGTGTGGGTGATCACCGCGATCGCCGCGCTGGCCGGGGCGCTGTCCGCGCAATGGGCGTCGGTGGGCTGGATCGTGCTCGCCGCCTGCGTGATGATGCTGGTCGCCGACGTGCTCAAACTCCCCGACTGGGTGTCCAAGCTCTCGCCGTTCAACCATGTGGCCACGCAGCCCGGCGCGACGGTGCTCACCAGCGCCACCCTGGTGCTGGTCGCGATAGCCGCCCTGGGCCTGATCGCCGCGGCTACATCCGAATCCCGCCGGGATCTCGCGGCGTAGGCGGCGCAGGCGGTCGGGGCCGCACGGGCCCATCGCGGCCGGGCCGGCACGGCGAGGACATGGTGATCGCCCGCCCATACAGAAACCGAATATCCCGGGTCGCGTCCCGCTGAGGGACCGCCACCTGCGGGTATTCGGTTTCTGCATGGTCGGCGCAGGAGGACCGCTCACCCGACGCGACGAGCGAGAGCACCACCGCAGTCGGCAACGTCCGGGTCACGGCGGACGATCTCAGCCTTTGAGACACTTGAGGTTTCACCTGAGAGAAGCGGACCTAACTTGAATGATCAAAAGCCCTGCAAATGACTACTGACCGCAGCGAGCGGGTCAGCTGCGGTCAGTGCGCTCTCAGGATAACAGGAGAGTTGCGATCATGCATATATCTCATCGCGGTTTTTCCGCGCGTCGTTATCCGGCGCGATGGGGCACCGTCGGGCACCGCTCGAGTAGGAGGCGCCCCGCCGGATAGGCGGCCAGGGCCGCTGGCAGGCTTCCGGGCCGGCCGGACTCGAGCACGGCCACCACGGCCCCGAGCTCCGACGGTCCGCCGGGCTTTATGCCGAGCCGGCGGAGCGTCTGCCGGGCGACCGGTTCCGGCGAGTCGAACACCGCCACCTCGCGCCCCGTCCGCCCGCGCAGCGCGGCGACGATCGGCTCTCGGACCAGCCCGTAGTGGGTGCAGCCAAGGACCACCGACTCGATCTCGGCGGGGGTGCGCGCGGCGGCGTCCGCGATCGCGGCGGCGACCCTGCCCGCATCGCCCGAGTCGATCGCCTCGGCCAGCCCGTAGCACGGAATACGATGCGCGAGAACGGGGTCGGAGAACTTATCGATGAGTGAGGTCTGGTAGTCACTCACCGTCGCCGCGGCCGTGGCCCACACGGCGAAGGGGCGCCTCGTCGCCCCCGCGGGCCGGATGGCCGGCACGACGCCGACCACGGGGACCGCGGGCTCGAACCGCGCGCGGGCGGCCTCGAGCGCGTACATCGAACCGGTGTTGCAGGCCACGATGATCGCGTCCACCTCGAACCGCGCGGCCGCCCCCGCCATCGCGACCACGCACTCCGAGATCCGTGCTGGTTCGAGCAGGCCATAGGGCATGTTGTCCGGATCGCGGGCCAGCACCAGCTCGGTGTCGGGCCGCACGCGCGAGAGGGCGTCGGCGTAGTTGACCATCCCGAATCCCGAGTCGATCACCGCCACGCGCATGGCTCGAATCTACCGGGCGAACCACGCGCGGAAGACGGTGGACGTGCCGTCCCTCCGATAGTCCACGCCGCCGCCCAGCAGCCGCGCGTTGTCCCGCGCGATCGCCAGCCCCAGACCCGCTCCCCGCCCCCGCCCCGCGAGCGGGCCTCCTGCGCCTTCGCGAACCGGTCGAACACCCGCTCCTCGTCGCCCGCCGGCACTCCCGGGCCGGCGTCCCGCACCTCGACCATCGCTGCACCGTCGACGGCCGACACACCCACCGACACCGGCGGCGCACCGTGCCGCAGCGCGTTCCCCACCAGGTTCGTCACCACCGCGACTACCCGCCGCGGGTCGCTGACCAGGTCGAGTCCGGGCGGACCGTCGACGGTGACGGACCGCCAGCCGCGCGCGGCGAGGGCGTCGCGCACCGTCGGGACGAGATCGAAGGATTCGCGCCGGACCTCCGCGGCACCGGCGTCGAGCCGGGTCATCTCGAGCAGATCGTCGACGAGGCCGGCGAGCGTATCGACCTCGCCCGCGACGAGCTCGGAGGCGCGCCGCAGGTCGGAGTCCGGGGCAGCGTCGCGGCCTCCTCGCGCAGCACCTCGGCGGACGGCACCAGCGCGGCCAGCGGGCTGCGCAGCTCGTGGGAGACATCGCCGACGAAGCGACGCGACCGCGCGTCCTGGTGCCGGAGCACCTCGATGGACTCGTGCTGCCGATCGAGCATGGCGTTGAAGGTGTCCGTGAGATCACGCAGCTCGGTGACGTTCGTGGCGGGCAGGCGCGCCTCGGTGTCGCCGTCGGTGACGCGGGCGGCGACGGACTGGATCCGGCCCAGCGGACGGATCACCGTGCGCGCCACGACGAGCGCGACCAGGATGCCGAGCAGTGCGCTGCCCGCCACCGCGACCGCGACCAGCACCGTCAGCCGGTTCAGGCGCGGCCGGACGTCCTCGAGGGGCTGCACGTCGTAGACCACCACACTCTCCGCATCGAATATCGAAGGCCGCGGAACACTGTGCGCCACCAGGACCTTCCCGTCGGGCAGCCGCTGGAAGCGGTACAGCGACGGCACGCGCTCGAGCTCGCGGCGCATCGACGCCGGCAGGTCCTGCGGGCGCGCGGCGCCCTGCCGGACCGTGGCACCGTCGACGTCGACCGTGAAGTTCCCCGGCAGGTAGTCCCCGACGGCCGAGCGGGTGCCCCGCGGCTCGCCGCCGCTGCCGGGCACCAGCATTCCCCGGCGCTCGAAGGACTCCATGTCGTGCCGGAAGGTGGTCAGCACGGCGTCCTGCGCGTCCTGATACACCCAGTCGCGCACCACTATCCCCACCGCGAGACCGGTGATCCCCGCGGTCAGGCAGGTGACGATCACGATGATCGCAAGGATGCGGTTGCGCAGTCCGGCGAGCGGTCCCCGGCGCGGAGCGCTCCCGGTCACGGCGCGGGCCGGAACCGGTAGCCGAACCCGCGGACCGTCTCGATGTGGCTGGGCCCGTCGGGCGGATCGATCTTGGGGCGCAGGCGCAGGATCGCATTGTCCACCAGGCGCGAATCGCCCAGGAAGTCCTGGTTCCAGGCCATCGCGAGCAGCTGCTCCCGGCTGAGCACCTGCCCGGGATGGTCGGCGAACGCGTAGATCAGCCGCTTCTCGGTGGGCGTGAGCGGCAGGGGCGCACCGTCCCGCAGCACTTCGGCTCCGGCCCGGTCGACGGTCAGCGGGCCGTCGTTCGACGGTGCCGTCGCCTCGCTCGACGGTGCCGGCGCGGGTTCCGCGGCCGGGGCGGAACGGCGCAGCGCGGCCTTGATCCGGGCGTCGAGCACGCGGGGGCTCACCGGCTTGACCACGTAGTCATCGGCACCGGCCTCGAGCCCCGCGACGGTGTCGATGTCGTCGGAGCGGGCGGTGAGCATCAGGATCGGGACCGCGCTCGAGCGGCGGATCCGGCGGCACACGGCGAAGCCGTCCTCGCCCGGAAGACCGACGTCGAGGATCACCGCGTCGGTGGCCGCGACCCGCTGCTCGAGGTCCTCGGGCGCCGCCCCCAGGTGCTCGACCGTATGGTCGAGCCGGCCGAGCGACAGCGTCAGCGCGTCGACGATCGCCTGGTCATCCTCGATGAGCAGCAGCCTGACCACCCGTGAGGCTCCCTTCCACGTCGGAGGTCCAGGCCCAGGCGGCCTGACCGACCCGGACCACCGCGGCGGCGCCGACGGCCACCAACCATGCTCCCAGGACATCGCCGGGACGGTGCCACTGTTGGGCGACGACCAGCACCGAGACCACGCTCCCGGTCGCCGCCGCGACGAGGAACGCCGCGGTCCGATAGCGCCGGGCGGCGGAGCCGACCAGGATCACCGCGAGCGCCGCGACCACCGCGACGGTGTTCGACGGAAAGGAATTGAGCTCCGGGCCGATGCCGAAGGAGCGGCGCTCGAGCAGGGCCTTGAGCACGTACGCCCCCACGACCGTCGTGCTGAGCACGAGCACCGCGGAGACGGCGACGGTCTTCGCCCTGCGACTTGCGACGACCCCGGCCACGAGGAGGCCGCCGGCCGCGAGCATCGGGAGCTGGTACCGGCCCAGCGCGCCCTCGACGGGGCTCGTCACCCCGAACGCCGAGGAGATCATCCGCATGAGTTCGTGATCGACGAGCTGGCCCGCCTGCGTGTGGACGACGGCGAGGTAGAGCCCGGCGAACGCCAGCGCGGTGACGACGGCCGTCGTCGCGGCGGTCCAGGGACGTGTGGTTGCGAACATGACGCCGAGCATTGTCCACCATCGTCGCCCGCCCGACTCCGTACCGCCCCACGAATGTCACAGCCGTGTCGCAATCCGGGGCCGGCCGCTCGCGACGCCGGGGGCGTGAGGTTCACGAAGTAATACATACTAATAGCATGTGAATGTTCCGAAGCCGTTGGATGGTCACGATTGCGCCAGCGCTAGGTCCGTGCGTGGGTACGTTGGGGGCCATGCGCCGCGCCCGCCTCGTGCTCCTCGCCGGCGCGGTCCTGTACTCAGCGTGGCTGATCGCGCCGTCGCTGGGCTCGGAGCTGAGCGTGCTGCGCTCGTACGTCAGCGAGATCGGGGCCGCGGGCCAGCCGTTCGCGAAGCTGTTCCGGGCCACCGACATCCTGGCCGGCGCGTGCTTCGTGGTCGCGGCCGCACTGTGCTGGGGCGCTGCGCGACCTCGTCCCGGCCGGCGCGGATCGCGCTGGGCGGCATGGTGCTGCTGGGCGTCGCCACGATCTGCGACGCGCTGTTACCGCTGTCGTGCACCCCCACCGCGGATACGGCCTGCGCCGCGCGCGAGGCGGCCGGCCTGGTGCCGCTCACGCACGCCGGGCACGCCTTCTCGTCGGGTGCCGCGGGGTTCGGCGGGGTGGTGGCGGTGGTGGGGTGGATCCTGTGGCGGCGCGGGACACGCGGGCCGAATCCGCCCGGCGCCGGGAGCGGCGCGAGCGGGCCGAATCGAACCCGTCCCGGGTTCGACAGTGCCCTGGCCGCGCTCGCGGCGGGAATCGCGTACCTCGCGGCCACGGGGTGGACGCTGGCCGCGATGGTCGAACCCGCGCTCTACCTGGGCTTGGCGCAGCGCCTGCAGATCCTCGCGCTCACGGTGTGGCTGGCACTGGTGGCGCTGCGGCCGCTTCCTGGTCGGCGGCGGTGACGACTGCCTCGAGCAGGCCGGGGTAGGCGCGGTCCACGTCCTCCGCGCGGAGCAGTTGGCGGGCGTGGGCACCGATGTCGTCGCGGCGGGTGATGCCGGCCTCGCGCAGCACCTTGAAGTGGTGGCTGGCGGTGGCCTTGGTCACGCCGTCGTAGAGGTCGGCACATGCCGTCGCTCGCTGCGCGCGGTGCAGGCGGCGCACGATCTCCAGGCGCACCGGGTCGGCGAGCGCGGTGAGCACTGTGTGCAGCGGGGCGACGGGCGTGTCGGTCATGGTTCTCGTTCCCTGAGACAACGGTTTGATCCTCGTCGAACCAGGTGTACTGTGCGAGATGGTTCGATGATCGTCGAACCCAACCCTACACCGGAGGCAGTCCCATGAGCATCGCCGCGCAGACCGAGGGACCGCCGCTGCGCACCGTGCACCCGCAGCGCTGGGCGTTCGCGCTGCTGCTCACGCTGCTTGCATTGGCCCTCGGGGTGTCCGGCCTGCCCTCGCCGCTGTACCCGATCTACCAGCAGGAATGGCATCTCTCGGCGCTGTCGACCACCGTCGTGTTCGCGGTGTACGCGATCGGCGCTCTGGGCGCGGCGCTCACCGTGGGGCCGATCTCCGACGCCATCGGCCGCAAGCCCGTGCTGCTCGTCGCGGTCGCCACGATCCTCGCCGGCCTCGTGCTGTTCCTGGTCGCGGGCGCCGAGTGGCAGCTCATCCTGGCGCGCTTCCTGCACGGCGCCGCGATCGGCTCAATCACCGTGGTCGCCGGCGCGGCGCTGCTGGACGTCCGGCCGCACGACGGTGCCCGCAACGGCATGCTGTCCGGGGTGTTCCTGAACGTCGGGATCGCCGCCACTGCGATCACCGCCGCGGCGGTCGCGCAGTACGCACCGAACCCGCTCCGCACGCCGTTCGCCGCGATGGGCGTGGTGGTGCTGGTGATCCTGGTCGGCGTGATCGCCCTGATCGAGCCGCACACGGGCCGCACCGGCGGGCGCGTGCGGCTGTCCAAGCCGCAGGTGCCGGGCGAGATCGCCGCGGACTTCGTGTTCTCGGGCATCGGCATCGTGACCGCGTGGTCGGTGCTGGGCGTGTTCCTCAGCCTGTACCCGGCGCTGGTCCAGCACGTGACGGGGCACCATTCGGTGATGTTCACCGGGGTACTGGTGGCGACGATGGCCGTGGCTGCCGCGATCTCGCAGTACATCGGCGGCCGCTTCGCCCCGCGCCCCACCGCCATCGTCGGCGACCTGGGCCTCGTGGCCTCCCTCGCGCTCGCCGTGTTCGCGGTGCGTCACGGCGAGACGTGGTTGATCGTCCTGGACACCGTGCTGCTGGGCGCGACCTTCGGCCTCGCGTTCGGCGGCTCGCTGCGCCACCTGTCCGCGGTGGCTCCCGCGCACGCCCGCGGCCAGGTGATGAGCGCGTACTACCTGCTCGGTTACCTCGCGATGGGCGTCCCGACCGTGATCGCCGGATACCTCGCCACCGGGTACGGCACCGCCGCGATCTTCCCTTGGTTCGCCGCCGCCGTCGGATCCGGTTGCCTGCTGGCCGCTGTCATCGGCATCCGCGGTCGACGGTCCGCCGTCGCCGCGTAGGCGTCGCGGTCGCGCAGCGCGAGGTGACGCTGTTCGCGACGGCTACGGCGGGAACGTCCGCCGAGGGTGGCTAGGGCGATCCAACGCCCCTCGGATTCTGGCCTTTCCGGACATGTGTGACCTGACCGGGCCGCACGTGACGACCAGGCTTCCCATGGGGGACACGGCGATCGAGCCCCCACCACACGCCGCGTCCTCGGCCTCGCGCAGAGCGACGTGTCCTCACGCTGCGTGTCCTCAACGGTCAGAATCCGAGAGTCGCGCGTTCGCGGGTGCCGACCGTGCGCCGCAATGGCCCACCGATCGCGCCCGGTGTGCCCTAGTTCGGAACGTCCGCATTCGGATCGTCCGATGACGGCGCCGCCGACGGAGAGGGCGCCGCGGACGTGGTCTCGGCACCGTCGTCCTGCTCCCCCGCGGGCAGCGCGCCGCCGCCGACCCAGGTGGCCCACGGCACGGACCAGTCGCCGTTCTGCCACTGCTCGAGGGCGGGGCCGCCGGTGTTGCGGACCTCCACCACGTCGCCCGGCTGCGACAGGCCGAAGAACCACTGCGCGTTCGCGGGGCTCAGGTTGAGGCAACCGTGCGACTCGTTGCGGACGCCCTGCGCTCCGATGTTATCCAGCGCGTGCAGGTAGATGCCGTCGTTGCTGATGCGCGTGGCCCAGCCGATGGTCTGCTTGTAGCCCAACCGCGAGTTGATCGGCAGGCCGTAGGTGGACGAGTCCATGATCACGGGGTTCGCCTTGTCCAGCACGGTGTACACGCCGCGCTGAGTCCAGAAGTGGAACGTCTTGCCGTTGATCACCTCGTTGCCGCCCTGGCCCATCGACGTGGGCATGGACCGCACCATCTGGCCGTTGACAAAGACCTGCACCTGCTTGGTGTTGTCGTCGGCGATGGACACGTGCGATTCGCCGATGCTGAACGAGATCGCCACGTCCTTCTCGCCCCACAGCCCCGGGCTCACCTGCCTGCCGAACACGTTCGCCTCGATCGAGACCTTCGTGCCCGACGGGTAGTAGTCCCTGGGTCGCCACGCCACGGTCTGCGCGGTGGTCCACATCCAAGCGCCCTCGACGGCGGGGGTGGTGGTCACCTTCAGCAGCTTCTGCGCCGCGGCCTTGTCCTGGATCGGCTCGTCGAAGTGGACGACGGCCACCTGCCCGACCCCGTAGACGGCACCGTCGTTGAGCGAGAGCCCGCCCGTGTTCTCGAAGTACGGCAGCGTCTTGTTCGTCTCGTTCACGACGACGGTGGAGAACGTACTGCGCTTCTCGCGCTGCTCGCCCAGCGTCTCGTACTTCACGACCACCGTGTAGGTCGCGTTGTACGCGAGCGGCGCCGACGACTTCCAGGACAGCATGTCGGTCGACAGCGCACCCTCGACCTGCTTGCCCTCGGCGTCCGTGACGGTGACAGTGCCCAGCGTCGCCTTGGCGATCGACACCGTGACCGGAGCGATCGGCGCCACGTCCTTCGCCGCGTCCGCAGGCGCGAAGGTGACCTCCGCCGGATCGGGCGGCGGCGCGGTGGGGCCCTGACTCTCGCCCGACCCGCCCAGATCGCCGATCGTGCATCCCGCGACCGCCAGCGGAACCGCCGCGGCCGCGCCGACCAGTACCGCACGCCGGCCGACGCGCTCGTTGAACAAACTCACGTGGAAGATCCCCTCGCCTGGTTTCCGCAGTCTAGCGATCGGATCCGACATCCTCGTTCGCGAACCGCTCCCGATGCACCGCGTCGGCGAGTGGGCGCCGGTCACGCCAACCGAATCGTTCCAGGTCGGGGACGGTCTGGAGACTGGTGACGGGACCGACGCACAACCATGCAACGACGTGCACGTGTTCCGGCACGCCGACCAGGTCGCGCAGGAAGTCCTCGTGGTAGAACGACACCCAGCCGACGCCGACCGCCTCGGCCGTGGCCGCCAGCCACAGGTTCTGGATGGCGAGCGCCACCGACAGATGCCCCGTCTCGTCGACGGTGTGCCGGCCCAGGATGTGCGCCCCGCCGCGGGTCGGGTCGTAGGTGACCACCACGCCGGTCCGCGAGGCCTCGATCCCCTCGATCACGATCGGGTTGAACGTGTCCTTGCGGTCGGCCGGGAGCGACGCCGCGAAGTCGTCTCGGCATCGCCCGACGTGCGCGGCGAACCGGGCCAGCGTGTCCGGATCCTGCACCACCACGAAATCCCAGGGCTGGGTGTTGCCGACGCTCGGCGCGCTGTGCGCGGCCCGCAGGATCCGGGTGAGCCGGTCCTCGTCGATCACCTCACCCGCGAACTCGTTGCGTACGTCGCGCCGCCGCAGGATGGCCTCGAAGACGTCCATCAGGCACCGTCGGCGGCAACGGACGGGACGGCCGAGGCGGCGAGCGCCTCGAGGGCCTCACCGGTGAGCCGCTGGGTGGTCCACTCGTCCATCGGGACCGCACCGATCGAGCGGTAGAAGCCGATGGCGGGCGCGTTCCAGTCGAGGACGGTCCACTCCAATCGCTGGTACCCGTTCGCGGCGCACTCCTGCGCGAGGGCCGCCAGCAGCCGCTTGCCGTGCCCGCCGCCGCGGGCGCCGGGCCGCACGTACAGGTCCTCGAGCCAGATCCCGTGCGTCCCCGTCCAGGTGGAGAACGTCCGGAAGTACACGGCCATCCCGACGATCGATTCCGCATCGCCGGATCCCGTCGGCTCGGTGGCGATGCGCGCGAACACGGCCGGGGCGGGCCCGAACAGCGCGGCGTCGAGCTGCGCGGCGGTGGCGACGGCCGCGTCGGGTTCCCTCTCGTACGCGGCGAGCTCGGCGATCATCGTGAGGATCTCCGGGACGTCGGCGGGCCGGGCGGGGCGGATCACGGCGCGTCCCCCGAGGCCGCCGCGGTGTGGGCGGAGATCGCGGGCATCAGGCACTCGCGGACCACGCGGCCGGCGGTGTACGGATCGTCGAAGCTGATCAGGCCGTCGGGCGCGAGCAGCACCGAGTGCCCGATCCGCGCGAAGATCTCCGCGATCGGCTTCGGGTCGAACTCGGGGAGATCGCCCGTGGCCTGGAAGCCGGCGATGATGTTCGCGGCGAACTCCCGGCCGATCTCGATGAGCATGCCGCCGCCCTGCGCGATCATGGGCAGGCCCACGACCACGTTGCCGTCGCCGATGCCCCGGATCAGGGGCCGACGGTGCGCTTCGCGCAGGAACGCGACGAAGCCCTCGGTGAGGGCCTCCTCCACCGTCGGCAGGCCCACGACCTGCTGTTCCACCGTCTTGAGCAGCTGCTCGGCCTCGTATCGGATGGCCTGTTGGACGAGGTTGTCCTTGCGGTTGAACCGCCGGTAGACGGTGGCCACACCGATGCCCGCGAGGTTCGCCACGTGCTCCATCGTTGTGCGCGAGATACCGACGCTGCCGATGCTCGCCACCGCCGCAGACAGGATGCTCTGCGCGGTCTGATCGTTTCTGCCGGGACTCACAACGTCCGATTCTAGGCTTTCGAATGGTTCGGATGCCTTCTTGACGGCGATACGCGTCCGGTTTTCGTCGCTCACGGACGACGTCACAGCACGCGACACCCCCTCGCTTCCGCGGTGCCCGCGGTGGGATCATGAACGGTATGAGCAACGACCGGAGCAAGCCCAACCCTGTGCAGTACGTGCTGTACTCCTACGGGAAGAAGGTGCTGCCGGCGTCGATGCACGAGTGGGTCACCAACGACCTCGTGGGCCCGCGCGCCGCGCTGCGCACCGTCGTACGCTTCGCGATCCCCTGCATCCTGATCCTGATCCCGTTCTGGTTCTTCCCCACCACGATCCTGGTGAAGGCGACCATGACGCTGCCGATCTTCATCCCGTTCGTGTACTTCTCGATCGTGCTGAACAAGATCTATCGGCGCGGCCGGCTGCGCCACCACGGGCTGGACCCCGACATGATCGACAACGCGCAGCGCCTCAAGGAGGCGGAGTTGCATCGCGAGTACCTCGAGAAGTACGGCCCGCGCGACGCGTGACGCACGTCCTACTATCAACGGCATGGCGCTCACCGCACTCGTCCAGAAGCTGTCCCTGAAGATCCCCACCCCGCTGGTCGCGGGCGCGGCGAAGGCCCTTTTCGGCCTGCCCGTGCACGTGAAGCAGCGGCTGGGCACCCCGCGCACCGTCGAGGGCAACGAACTCGACGTCGATTCGCAGATCACCCTGTTCCTGCTCAAGGCGCAGGGAGTGCACGGCCTCGCGGGGCGGGCGGACCTCGGCATCGCGCACTCGCGGGCCACCATGAGCAAGCTCTGCGCCGCGGTCGGGCAGAACCCGGCCCCGTCCGTGGTCACCCGTGGGCTCATGGTGGACGGTGCCGCCGGCCCGATCCCGGCACGCCTCTACACGCCCGCCGGGCTGGACGCCGGCTCGCCGCTGGTCGTGTTCTTCCACGGCGGCGGCTTCGTCCTGGGCGACCTCGACTCGCACGACGCCCCGTGTCGGTACATCGCCGACCGCGCCCGCGTGCGGGTGCTCGCGGTGGACTACCGGCTGGCGCCGGAGGCGATCTTCCCCGCCGCGGTGGACGACGCGGTGGCCGCGACGAAGTGGGCGCTGGCGCACGCCGACCAGCTGGGCGCGGACCCGGCGCGGGTGGCCCTGTCCGGCGACAGCGCCGGCGGCAACCTCGCGACGGTCACCGCACGCGCGCTGTCGCTCGACGGTGGGCCGCAGCCCGTGCTCTCGCTGCTCTTCTATCCCGTGACCGGCGCGGATCCGGCGAACCGCAGCCGCGACACGTTCGCGTCCGGTTACTTCCTCACCAAGGCCGACATCGACTGGTTCCACGATCAATACACCCCGGACCCGGGCCAGGACACCGACCCGAGGTTCGACGTGCTGCACGCCGACGGCCTCGCCGCGATCGGCCGGACCCACGTCGTGGTCGCCGGTTTCGACCCGCTGCGCGACGAGGGCCTGGCCTACGCGGCACGGCTGCGCGACGCCGGAGTGGACGTCTCGACGCAATTGGCCCCGGGCGCGTTGCACGGCTTCCTCAACCTGGTCGGCGTGAGCGCCGACGCTCGGGTCGACGTCGACACCGCTCTTGACGTGCTTCGTGATGAACTTGCACAGCGGTCATGACAACAGCCTGTGAACTGGCGTGCTCAGACGCACCACGCCTCATCGCAGGAAAGTTGGCGAGCGTACGCGTACACCACGTATCGTGGGTTCTGCGGCCGCCATATGACGTCTCCCCCCACGTCGGTGGCTGCGTGATTGAGCCTTGATACCGGTTCCCCCTCCTCCCCCATTCCGGGAGCCGGTATCAAGGCCTTTCGCGTTTTCCGGCTCCGCGTCCCCGCGTGGATACTGGAGGGGTGACGGATCTCGACCACGCGCCGTCTTCGGCGGCTCCCGCGCAGCCGGAGCAGGCCCAGCGCACCTTCCTCGACGTCGGCGGAATGACCTGCGCCGCGTGCGTCGGCCGGGTCGAGCGCAAGCTCAACAAGCTCGACGGGGTACGCGCCGTGGTCAACCTGGCGACGCGGACGGCTACCGTCGAGCACGCGCCGACGGTGACCGTCGAGCAACTGACCGGCACCGTCGAGGCCGCGGGGTACACCGCGGCGCCCAAGTCCCGAACCCGCGCCGCGCGATCCTCGCCGAGGAGCGCGAGCGACGCGACGTGCTGCGCCGGCTGGTGGTCTCGCTGGTGCTGTTCGTCCCGGCGGCCGACCTGTCGATCGTGCTCGCGACCATCCCGTCCACGCGCTTCCCCGGCTGGCAGTGGGTGCTGCTCGCGCTGAGCCTGCCGGTGGTCACGTGGGGTGCGTGGCCGCTGCACAAGCGCGCGTTCCTCGGCGCGCGGCACGGCGCGGCGACGATGGACACGCTGGTCTCGGTCGGCATCATCGCGGCCACCGCGTGGTCGCTGGTCACGGTGCTCACACCGGGCCGGGAGCGGCCCGACCCGCATGGCCTGTGGAACGCGATCCTCACCGCCGACCCGATCTACCTCGAGGTCGCGATGGGCGTAACCGTCTTCGTGCTCGCCGGCCGGTACTTCGAGGCCGCCGCCCGCGCGAAGGCGGCGTCGGCGCTGCGGGAGCTCGCGACGCGCGGGGCGCGCGAGGCGACGGTGCTGGTCCGTGACGGTTCCGAACTGCGGATCCCCGTCGGGGAGCTGCGCGAGGAGCAGCTCTTCGTGGTCCGCCCGGGCGAGACCTTCCCGACGGACGGCATCGTCGAATCCGGGTCGGCGTTCGTCGACAACTCGGCCATGACGGGCGAGTCCCGGCCCGTCCCCGCGGGCGTCGGCGACGCGGTGGTCGGCGGCACGGTCTGCCAGGACGGTCGGCTGACGGTCCGCGCGACGGCCGTCGGCGCGGACACCACGTTCGCAGCGATGCTGCGGCTGGTGGAGGACGCGCAGGCCACGAAGGCGCGGATGCAGCGCCTCGCCGACCGGGTGTCCGCGATCTTCGTGCCGTGCGTCTTCGCCATCGCGGCGCTGACCTTCGTGGGGTGGTTCCTCGGCAGCGGCATCGACGCGGCGGTCAAGGCCGCCATCGCCGTGCTCGTGATCGCCTGTCCGTGCGCGCTGGGCCTCGCGACGCCCGTCGCGTTCATGGTGGCATCCGGCCGGGGCGCGCAGTTGGGCGTGTACGTCCGCGGGCACCAGGCGCTCGAGGCCACCGAGACCATCGACACCGTGGTGTTCGACAAGACCGGCACTGTGACCACCGGCCAGCTCGAGGTCGCCTCCGTGACGGTGGCGCCCGGCTTCACCGAGGACGCGGTTCTGCGCCTCGCGGGCGCCGTCGAGGCCGCGTCCGAGCACGCCGTGGCCCGGGCCGTCGTGGCCCGCGCCGCTGCCGACCTGCCCGCCGTCGACGAGTTCCGGGCCGTACCCGGCCTCGGCGCGTCCGGCACCGTCGACGGTACGACGGTGCGCGTCGGCTCGCCGCGGTTCGTCGAGCCCGGGACGCTCGCGGAGGCCGTCTCCGCTGCGGCCGAGTCCGGGCGGACCGTCGCCGTCGTCGAGGTCGACGGTGCCGTCGCCGCCGTCCTCGAGGTGGCCGACACGATCAAGGCGGACGCCGCGGACGCCGTCGCCCGGTTGCATGACGCCGGGATCCGGACCGTGCTGCTCACCGGCGACAACGCCGCCGCGGCTGCGAAGGTCGCCGCGCTCGTGGGCATCGACGACGTGCGGGCGGACGTGCTGCCGGACGGCAAGGTCGAGGCCATCCGTGCCCTCCAGGCCGAGGGGCGGCGGGTCGCGATGGTGGGTGACGGCGTCAACGACGGACCGGCCCTCGCCGCCGCCGACCTGGGGCTGGCCATGGGCACCGGTACCGACGTGGCGCAGGGCGCCGCCGACGTGGTGCTCATGCGCGAGGAGCTGTCCGCGGTACCCGACGCGCTGGGCCTCGCCCGCGCCACGCTGAAGACCATCAAGACCAACCTCGTGTGGGCGTTCGGCTACAACGTGGCGGCGATCCCCGTGGCCGTCGCCGGCCTGCTGAACCCGCTCATCGGCGCCGCCGCGATGGCCTTCAGCTCGTTCTTCGTGGTGTGGAACAGCCTGCGCCTGCGGAAGTTCGGCGCGACCTAGCCGCGCAGGCGTGAGGTGCAGACATGTTCGCCGAACACGCAATGCCAAGTCTGCATAGCCTTGTTCTCGCAGGTCAACGCCGTATTTGCTGAGGCACGTCATGCGGATTCCGCATAGCCCCCGCGAGCCCGACGACCCACAGATCAGGTGGGGTATGCCGATTCTGCATGACCTCACCGCCAAGAAGCACCGTGACCTGCGGAAACACGGGTATGCGGAACCGGCATAACAGTCGCCGTGAACAACCGCTCGATACCGGGCCGCACAGCACCGTCCGGACCGCGGGCAAGCGGGACGGCTCAGAGCAGCTCGGGCTCGGAGTCCTCGTCGCGGTTGGCCCAGGCCCAGTGCAGGACGAGGCCGAGGGTGACGAGGGCGATGGCCGCTTCGTCGGTGGCCCAGGCCACGACACCGCCGACGAACTGGTCGCGGTGCAGATCCGTCATCCACGCGAAGTCCAGGTACAGGTACAGGCGCGACCCGACGAGCCCGTCCATCGTCATCACGATCAGCGCGAACACCATGGTGATCGGCATCATCGCCAGCAACATCCCGATGCGGCCGATGAACGGCAGCTCGCCCGGCACCGGGTCGATCTGGAACACGCGCCAATAGAACAGGAAGCCCGTGAACAGCAGCGCCGCGTAGATCGCGAGGTGGCCCCAATGGTAGCGGCCGATGGCGTCGAACAGCGGGGTGAAGTACAGCCCGTACAGCACCGCGGCGAACAGACCGAGCTGCACCACGGGCCGCATCAGCACCGCGAACGAACGCGACCCGAGCACCGTCTCGAGCCACCGCGCGGGCGCCCCCGTGAGCGTGTCGCGCAGCAGCGTCACCGGTGCGCCGAGCAGCAGGAACACCGGCACGATCGAGGTCATCAGCATGTGCACCACCATGTGCACGCTGAACATCGCGTTGGAGTAGGTCCGCAGCCCGGAGCTGGTCAGAGTGAGCAGCGCGGCGCAGCCCGGTAGGAACAGCGCGGTGCGGTACCACGGCCAGTTCGTGGTGCGCCGCACCAGCAGCAGGTATCCGACAGCCAGCGCGATCGCGAACGGCGCGAGGTTCAGGTCGGGACGCCAGTTGCCGAGGAAGGCCATCGCGCTCGGCGGATCCGGCAGGTTGTACCCGAGGAAGTTCTCCCCCACCGTGGGGCGCGAGCGCAGGAACGGCGGCGGCGTCAGCTCGGACGCCGCGATCGCGGTGCCGAACGCGGCCGTCACCAGCGCAGCAGCCACCGGCAGGGCGCGCAACCAATGCGCCGCGCCCGCCGCGACCAGCAGCGCGCCGGTGGCGAGCAGCAGCAGGCCGTACCAGGTGACCCACAGGTCGGAGCCCGGCGCCATGACCACGGCGATCACGATGCCGTTGAGCACCGCCACCGCGGCGAACAGCGGGCCTATCCAACGCCGCTCGGGGCGCGCCGGCAGCCGCACCGCCGACCACAGCCCGCCGAGCCACAGGGCGGCGGCCACCGCGAGGGTGGTCAGCGCCGCGGTCGTGTAGTCGTGGTTCCAGTTCTGCGCCTCGTTCGCGGTGACGACCGTGGCGAGCAGGCCCACCACCGCCGGCAGCAAGATCCACAGGTGCGCCATCCAGGAGATCCCGGTCCGCAGCGCGATGTGCACGATCACCGCGCACACCAGCGACACGATCCAGCCCTTGGCGGTGTCCGACGCCGAGATCAGCGTGGTCAGGCCACCGACCCGGTACGTCGCGACCAGGTCCTGCGCGGCGCTCTCCGCGGCGGCGAGGAAGACCATCGGGAGCGAGACGACCGCCCAGACGGCGGCGTACCGTCGGGCCTGCAGCTGCGTGAGATACCCCCGCAACCCCAGCTCCCCCGTATCGAGGGCCTTCGTGCGGAAGACGGCGTACGTGACGGCGCCGAAGGTCAGCGCCGCGGCAACGGTGCCGATCAACCGGCCCACCGCGGCCCCGTACGCGGTGAGCGCGCCGGGGTAGGCGTTGCCGTTGACGAGGTAGCGCAGCTCGCCCTCGGTGGCGATCAGCCAGAACACCACCGCAAGCGCGGCGGCCGAGCCGATCGCGAGCCCCGCGAGCCCGCCCCTGGGCGCCCCGACCGGACGCTGCTCAGGAGCGGGGGCCGCCTCCTGCGCCACCGCGGACAAAGCTACTTCGCGTCCTTGATCTTCTTCACGGACTTGTCGAAGAACGAGTCGAACTCGCCGCGGTCGGGGTCGCCGCCGAGCTTGGTGCCCTGCACCGCGACGGTGTAACCGCGCAGCGACGCGACACCGAACAACACCTTCTGGTGCACCGGGAACGACTCGGTGCCCTTGGTGCGGGTGCCGTCGACAGCGATCTCGAAGGTGGCCTTCTGCGTGCTCGACGCGACCTCCTTGGTGATCGCGCGGACCTTGACGGTGCCGCCGCGGGGATCGTTCGCCTCGATCGTCACGTCGGAGCACAGCTTGAGCAGCCCGACCTTGAGCGTGTCGACGTCGGCCTCCTTGGCCACGAGCGACTCGCTCAGGGTCTTGCGGTCCTTGTCGTTCACGCCGGCCACGGTGTTCTCGCCCTGGTCGGAGTTCTTGGCTGCCGAGAGCAGGTTCTTGCACTCGGGCGGGTCGACCTTCGCCGTCTGCACCAGCGTCAGCGGGTCGGCGCCCAGCTCGTTGGCGAGGCGCTGCTGCGGCGCGGGGATGATGATGTATCCGCTGGGGAAGTCGCTGGAGTTCACCAGCAAATCGCTCACCGGCACGGTGGGCTTGGTGGTGGTTTCGGGGTCGGCGACGGCGACACCACCGGTCAGGCCGGCGACCAGCGCGGTCGCGGCGGTGAGGGTGGCGGCACGACGCAGGCCCGCTCGCTTGAGGTCAGTGTTCGCGTTCATCGATTCCTCTATCCGTTCTCCGTGCCCCGCCGTTACCGCGCCGCGGCCCGGCTACGCATGGCGATCATCACAAGCGCGGCCGCCGCCACCGCGATCTCCGCAGCCGCGAACACGATCATCAACGTCATCCAGGGCTGCATCGAGCCCATCGAGTGCCCCATCGCGCCCATGTCCATGCCCGGCATCGAGTGGTCCATGCCCGCCATCGAGCCGTGCCCCATCGCCGACATCAGGACCGGGTGCAGCGCGATCATGATCGCGCCCATTGCGCCGGTCGGACCCAGGCGCTCACCGTCGGGTTGCGGAACAGGCACACCGAGCAGTGCGCGCACCCGATGAGCATCGCCGCGACGATGATCGACACCACCCAGCTGTTGTCGCCGAGCATGGGGATGTGCACCAGCGAGGTGGCGAGCGCGACGGCCGCGCCGATCCAACCCCAGATCCGGATGGTGCGCGACGTTCCTGCCGTGTCCCCGTGCTTGTGCATCACGCGGGCCATCCTACCTGGGAAGACGGGTTCCACAGAATCCCCGTCACCGCCCCGGCGTCGACCGCCCACCGCCGGCCGCCGCGGCTTGACGCTGCGATCAGCCGCGTGATCGACTGGTTGCAGTAGAACGGCGTTACGAATCAGCGCGCACCGCACTCGATCGATCGGATCGGTTCACCGATGAACGCGAAGCAGCTCGGCGCCGTGATCGCGGCCGCCGCCACCTTGGCCACCCTCACCGCCTGCGGGTCCGACGGTGCCGACGACAGTTCGGTGGTCTTCTCCCCGACGGTCGGCGACGAGTACACCGCGAACCCGGGGGCCGTGCAGACCGACGGCGTGCCCGTCCCCGAGAAAGGCGTCACGATGGTGGGCGACCCCGTCGCCGCGCAGGCCGTGGCGAACGCCGGGCTGCAGCAGGGCACCGTCACCGCGTCGAACGACGACACCACCGTCTACTACCCGATGGCCCCGGCAGTGCCCGGGTTGCCCGTGGCCCCGCAGGACGTGGCCCCGCCCCCGCCACCCTTCACCCGGCCCGTGAACACGCGGCCGTGGAATTACACGCAACACCAGATCGCCGTGTACCGGCAGATCTGCGAGACCGGGCGTTACAACGACTGGGAGGCCGGCGTCGAGGTGCAGTCGCAGAGCTGCTGGACGATCTACGGCCGCCAGCTGGGCGTGCGCCCCTGGTACCCCGGTCAGCCGAAGCCGTGGGAGCGCCCGGGTTGGCCGAAGCCGTGGTTCGAGGCCGGGTTCCGCGCGGACGTCCCGGTGTTCTGGGTGTACCCCAAGAACTGGTCGAAGCCGCGGACGCAGCCGCTGATCTCGGTGTCGATCGGGCTGAACGTGCCCGACAACCCGCACAAGCGGCCCGCCCCGCAGTTCGACGAGCCCTATTACCCCGTCTGGGCCGTGACCCCCGGCCGTCCCGTCGCGGCCCGCGACCAGGCGCGGGTAGTCGGTCCGTGGTCGCCCGCGTACGGCTCGGCGGACCGCGCGTACGTGGCCCCGCCCACGTACCCCGGGGTCGTGCTCGCGCCGCTGCCCACCACCGACCGGGCCGAGGTGGTGACCGCCGTGCCGGGCAGTGACGTGGTCGGCAACCCGTACCGCGATGCGACGGTGCTCGTCCCCACCGCCGCGGCCATCGCCGGGGCCACCGTGTCGAACGGTTCGCGCGCGACGCTCGCGGAGGTCCTGGGCGACGACGTGGACGTGACCGTCGCGACCAGCACGTCGAAGAAGCGGTCGAAGACCACCACGACGACGACCACGCGTACCTCCGAGGCGACGGTCGCACCGGCGACACCGCGCTCGACGACGGCACCGTCCACCGCGGTGACCACCACGGAGCGGACCACGACGAAACCGGCCACGACGACGAGGACGACCACGGCGAAGTCCACGTCGAAGACGTCGACTGCGGACTCGGCGGCGACGACAACGACGAAGAGAACGACGACGGCACCGTCGAAGACCACGACCACCCCGAAGGCGACCACGACGCCGAAGCGCACGACGACCGCACCGTCGACGACGAAGCGGGCCACGACGACGAAGGCCGCCACGACGACGACCACGACCCCCGCGCGGTAGCGGGCGCGCCCCTAGATCCGGCGGGCCAGCCCGACGCGCGCGAGCGTCCCGACCAGCCGCAGGGTGCGGCCGATCTGCCGGGGCGAGGCCATGATGGTGCGCTTGTGGGTGTGCCCGGCGGGCGCGACGGGCTTACCGTCGAGCCGGTCGGCGAGCCAGCCCAGCAGCATCGGCGCCGAGAGGAAGTGCATCGAGAAGTGGTCGCTCCACTGATCGGTGCGGTACTCGACGTGCGTGCCGCCGGACGCGTACCGCTCGACGTGCGCCGTGGCGTCGTCGGCGGGCGAGATCTGGTCCTTGGTGGACTGGACCACCAGCATCGGGACCGTCGGCGACGACTGGCCGGGCCGGATGTCGTCGAAGATCTCCAGCAGCTTCGGCAGCTTCGCGATCTCCTCGAAGGTGATGCCGTCGCAGTAGTAGCCGAAGTCCTTGTGCGCCATCTTGCGGATCGCGCGTTCGGGCGACCAGTCGAGGGCGTCCTCGTAGAAGAGCTTGCGGCCCTTGTCGTCCACGTGCTCGGCGAGCACCTCGCGCAGCGTCGGGTACTCGCGGGCGAGCGCAGCGATGACCAGCGTGGGCAGGCCCGTGAACAGGGTGTTGTTGAGGTAGACGAACACGTTGCCCGGGTCGGAGACGGGCGCGCCCACGGCCCCGGCGATCAGGTTCAGTTCCGGGGCGTACGACGGTGCGATCTCCGCCGCCCACGAGGTGGCGAGTCCGCCGCCCGAGTAGCCCCAGACGCCGAGGCGCGTGCCCGCCGCGAGGCCGAGGGGCGCGTGCGAGAGCGCGGCCCGCAGGCCGTCGAGCACCATGTAACCGGGCTCGCGGGGGATGCCCCAGCGGCCGGCCTGGCCGCCGTGGTCGGGCACCGAGACGGTCCAGCCCTTGGCGACGGCCGCGGCGATGAACAGGTACTCGATCTGCGGGAACGACGCATCCTCGGTGCGCACGCCGTGCTGCAGCACGTACGAGGGAAAGGTCTTGGGGTGCAGCGAGTCGATGGCGCACTGGTACGAGACGAGCGGCGCGCCGGGCTTCGCCCCGCGGGCCGGGCTGATCACCGTGGTCACGGTGACTTCGGGAACTCCGTGCATGTTGACGGTGCGGTACAGCAGCTGGGTGGCGCGCACCTTCTGCTTGATCCGGCCGAGGAAGCCGATCGAGACGTCGCGGTACCGCAACACTGTGCCCACGGGCACGTCCTCGAAGCCCGACGGTGCCTCGAAGAACGGGTCGTCTCCCACCATCCGCGGCTCTGCGGGAGCGGGCCACTGCTCGGCGAGCGCGGGGTCGAGCTGCGCGAGTCCGGTCTCGAACTCGGTGCCGGTCTGCACGGCGGTCATTGCTCATCCTCCTGATCGGGGGTTCGCAGCGACTGTACACGCACTTGGGACAGATCTGAAGAATCTGTCCCACCAGGCGGCGGCGCGTTGCATGAACATCCCGTGAACCGCCCTCCGGTGTGCCTGCAAACGGCTATTCTTCACTTCGCTCCATAGACGATTCGAGGTGATCCGCCGTGGCCCCTGGCGACCGAGTGCAGCTCCGCGACGAGCTGCTGAGCTTCGGGACGGTGCTCAGCACCGACGACGAGGCGGTGTCCGTCAAGCTCGACGACGGCCGCGCCGTCGCGGTCCACCGCGAGTCCGTGGTCCTGCTCTGACAGGGATCGGCGCCGGTCAGGCGACGCCGGCGCCCAGCAGCGTGAGCGTGTTGCGCATGGACGCCAGTACAGGCTCGGCCGAGAGCGTCGGGTCGACCGCGCGCTGGATACCCAGCCCGATCGCCGCCGCGAGCAGTAGGTCCGCGGTCGCCTCCAGCTCGTAGAGCTCCACCTCAGCAGCGAACTGCGCATCATCGGGGTCGCTTCCGCGCAGCATGTCCCGGAGCATCTCGACGATGGTGCGGTGCGCCGCGGTCCGCAGCTCCACCACCATCGCGCCGAGCTCGGGGTCGTTGCGGGTCACCGTCACGAACTCGAGCTCGAGCATCGTCCAGCCCACGTCCCCGACGGTGCGCTCGACCCACTCCTCGAGCGCGTCGATGCGCTCCGACAACTCCCCGGCCCACTGACCAGTGCCGAGAGCTCGCCCACCTTCTCCTCGTGGATCCCCTGCAGCACCTCACGGCACAGGTTCGGCTTGTCCACGAAGTTCGAGTAGACCGCGCCCTTGGAGTACCCGGCCCGGTCTGCGATCTCCTCCAGCCCGGCCGCGGCGTAGCCGACCTCCAGGAACCGCTCGCGCGCGGCGATCAGCAGATCCGCGCGGGTCTGGGCGCGCTGTTCCACCCGGGTGAGCCTGGCCATGCGAAACAGGGTACCGCGAAGCGGTATTCAAAAACTGTCGGTATTCCGATACTGTGTGTCTAATCAGCCCGAGAAAGGCCTCCATGTTCCCGTTCGGATCCTCCGCCCACCTCGCCCGGCTCGACGGTGCGCTCATCCTCGTCACCGGCGGCGCGCGCGGCATCGGCGCAGCGACCGCCCGCCTGTTCGCCCAGCACGGCGCGCACGTGCTCTGGGCGACGTCGACCTCGACGTCGCCGAAGAGACGGCATCGTCGATCCCCGGCGCCCGCGCGCTGCGGCTGGACGTGACCGACCGCGACTCCTGGGCCGCCCTCCTCGCCGAGACCGGCCCCATCGACGTCCTGGTCAACAACGCCGGCGTCATGCCGCTCGGGAGATTCGAGACCGAGGCGGAGGCCACGACGGACCTGATCCTGGACGTCAACGTGCGCGGCATGCTGAACGGCATGCGCGCGGTGGTCCCCGGCATGGTCGACCGCGGCCGCGGTCACGTCGTGAACGTCGCGTCGATGGCGGGGATGATCCCGATCCCCGGCATGGTCACCTACAACGCCAGCAAGTTCGCTGCGCTCGGCGCCTCGCTCGCCGCACGCCGCGAGTACGACGGGACGGGCGTCGCGATCTGCGCGATCCTCCCGTCGGCGGTGCGGACGGAACTCTCCTCCGGCGCGCAGCTCGGCGGCGGCATGCCCACCGTGGACCCGGAGGACGTGGCGGCCGCCGTGCTCGACACCCTGCGCACCCGCGCGGCGCGCACCTCCGTTCCGAAGTGGGTCGCACCCGGCTGGAGCCTGGTGGAGGCGTTCGTCCCCGAGCCGATCGAGCGCCTGGCGCGCACACTGATCGACGACCGCCGCACGCTCGCACTCGACGCCGCGGCTCGCAAGGCCTACACCGACCGGATGGACCGGCACGCGTCCGCCCACGCCGCCGGCGAGGAGGCGGCCCGGTGACGCGCGCGCTGGTCATCGGCTGCGGCGGAACCATCGGCGGCGCCTGGACGATCGCGGCCCTGGCCGCCCTCGAGGATCGGCTCGGCATCGACGTCCGCGACTTCGACCTACTGCAGGGCACCTCCGCCGGGTCCGAGATCATCACCGCGCTGCAGAAGTTCTCGGTACCGGATCTGGTGGCGATGCAGGAGGGCAGGTCGGAACACCCCGCGCTCTCGCGCCACCTCGCGGCCACGCCGGCGTCGCTGCCGCGCATCCCGTTCTCCCCGCCCGCGGACCCGTCCACCCTGTGGACCCGCCGCGGCGGGCACGCCCCGCTCACCGGCATTGCGCCCCGCGGCCGGGGCGATGCCACCTGGCTGACGGAGCTGGCGGAGGCCGCCGTCGGTCCCGGCGCGCCGGTGCCGCCGGGCGTCCGTCTCGTGGCCTACGAGCCCGCCACGGGCGAGCGCGTCGCGTTCGGCGCGCCGGGCACCCCGGAAGCGACTGCGGCGGAGGCGCTGCGGGCGTCCTGGGCGATCCCCGCGTGGATGCCTCCGGTGCAGATCGACGGTCGCACGTTCGTGGACGGGGGCGCCGCCTCCACCGCGTCGGTCGACCTGATCGCGCCCCAGGACGCCGACGAGATCGTCGCCGTCGTCTCCATGGCTTCGGCGCCCGGCGTTCGCGGCCCCGGCATCGGCGGCCTGATCGAGTACGGCGCGCTGAGAAGACCGATGTCGCATGTGTTCTGGGACGAGGTCGCCGTCGCGCGGGCCCGGGGGCAGAAGGTCACCGTCATCGCGCCCGACGGTACCGACCTGGCCGGGCTGGGACCGAACTTCATGGCCCGCGGGCATCGCGCGACGGCGTTCGCCTCGGCCCGCCGCACCGCACCGGCGGCCGTGCGCCGCGGACTCGAGGAGGCCCGATGAGCGAACCCCGCGTCGTCGTGATCGGGGCCGGCGTGGCCGGCATCTCGACCGCACACGTCCTGCAGCAGAACGGCTTCACCGACTGGGTGGTCCTGGAGAAGGGCTCCGACGTGGGCGGGGTCTGGTACTGGAACCACTATCCGGGCCTCACCTGCGACGTCCCATCGCAGATCTATCAGTTCGCGTTCGCCCCGAAGGCCGACTGGGAGCGGGTGTGGGCCACCGGACCGCAGATCCAGCAGTACCACCGCGACGTTGTCGACCGGCTGGGCCTGCGCGACCGGATCCGCTGCGACACCGAGGTGCTCGCCGCGGAGTTCGACGACGTCTCCGGCACGTGGACGCTCACCCTGAACACCGGCGAGACTATGGTGGCGGACTTCGTGGTGTGCGCGACGGGCGTCCTGCACAACCCGTCGATCCCGGACATCGAGGGCCTCGCGGATTTCGACGGCGACGTGGTGCACACCGCCCGCTGGGACGATTCGCTGGTCACCGACGGCCGCCGGATCGCGGTCATCGGTACGGGATCGACGGGCGTGCAGGTAGTTTCGGCGCTGCAGCCGAAGGCGGCCCACCTCACGCACTTCGTCCGCTCACCGCAGTGGGTGCTGTGGGCGCCGATGTGGCTGCCCCAGCTGGGCCTCGTCTCCGAGGCGTTCAAACGCGTTCCGGGGCTGCTGGATCAGACCCACCGGGCGCTGCTGTGGGCCTCCGGGATCCTGGCCGACGTGGTGACCACGCCGTCGTGGCGGCGCCGCGCGGTGCAGGCGTACGCCCGGCTCTCGCTCCGCGCCCAGGTGCCGGAGCCGCTGCGCGAGGGCCTGCGCCCCGACGACGAGCCGCTGTGCAAGCGGCAGGTCGTCTCCGGCAGCTACTACCGGGCCGTCAAGGCGCGCAACGCCTCCCTCGTCACCGAGGGCATCAGCCGGGTCGAACCGGCCGGCGTCCGCACCGCCGACGGCGCGCTCCACGAGGCGGACCTGCTGGTGCTCGCCACCGGCTTCCGCGCGCACGACTACATGCGGCCGATGCGGGTCACGGGGCGCGACGGCATCACCCTCGACGCCGCATGGGCCGACGGTCCGCGGGCGTACCGGATGACCGCGATCCCCGGCTTACCCAACCTGTTCACGGTGCTGGGCCCCAACTCTCCGACGGGCTCGATCTCGCTGCAGTACTCGGCCGACCTCACCGCGAAGTACATCGCACAGTGGCTGGACCGGTTCCGCCGCGGCGAGATCGACCGGGTGGAGGTGACCGAGGAGGCCACGGCCGAATTCAACCGGCAGGTCGCCGAGGCCATGGGCCCCACGGTGTGGAACACCGGCTGCAACTCCTGGTACCTGACCGAGGGCGGCGGAATCGACCTGTGGCCCTTCGACCGCGCGACGATGGATCGCATGCTCGCCGCTCCGGACGACGCGGACTTCCACGTGCGCAGCACAGCGACCCGCGGCTGACAGGCGGTCCACGGCTCACCACCAACCGGGTCGTGCGGGCGGACGCCCGGCGCCGGGTCGTCGCCGTCTACGGGAGGCGGACCGCGCGCTCGCCCCCGCCATCGCGATCCGATGAGGTACGACGCTGCGATTGCAGGCAAGATCGAGGTGTGAGATTCCTGAGTCAACCCCTACGCCGCGATTGGTGCATTTCGGGCGGTTCGGTGCTGGGGGTCGTAGGCCGTCCGGGTCTGCCAGCATGCCCAGATGATGCGCAGCCAGGACCGTCCGAGGGTGCGCAGGGCGTGTGGGTGACGCTGCCCGCGGGCGCGGGCGTCGGCGTAGCGTTGCCGGGCCCAGGGGTCGCCGTGGCGGCTGTTGTCGAACCAGGTGTGCAGGGCTTGGCGGGCGCGCCGGTTGGTGGCGTGCCGGAACCCGACGACGTGGCTTTTGCCGGAGGCGCGGGTGATCGGCGCGATGCCGGTCTCTGCGGCGAGTTGGTCGAAGCTGGTGGCGCGTTCGAGGATCGGTCCGACCTCGCCGATGACCTGCGCGAGATTCAGCGTGCCGATGCGCGGAAGATCTGCAAGCACAGCCGCATAGGGGTGCTGCGCAACTTTCCTGCGATAGCCTTGTCGAGCTCGTCGATGCTGGCTTGCAGCGCTCGGACGACATTGACCTGGGCGGTAATCACCTGCCCGATGACCTCGTCGCCGATGATGCCGACCGGTGTCGGTGCCGTCCGCAGGCGAGCGAGCAGCTCAGCGCCGGGACGGCGTCCGCTGTAGCCGTGCTTGGCGCAGAACGATTCGAGTTGCTTGGCGGTGAGCTTCGCCGCGGAGGCGGCGGTCGGGTAGCGGGTGAGGAACGCCAGGGCGATCGCCGAGTGCAGAGCGGCGAACACGGTTTTGCCGCCGGGCCAGTACTGATCGAGCAGGGCCGCGAGCTGGTTGACCGCCGCGATCCGCAGCTCCAGCTGATCGCCACGAGCACGCGTCAGGGCTTGCAGCTCCAAGGTTGCCGGTCGGGTGGGTCGCAACCTGGCCAGGCGGTGCCCGTCGGTGCGGGCGTAGTCGGCGAGCTTGAACGAATCCCCCGGGTCGGTCTTCGCCCGTGCAGCACCCCACCGCGGGCGAGCGGCATGGAAAGCGTTGGGATGCACCGGAATCACCGGATGACCCGCCGCAGTCAATCGGTCAACGACCAGACCGCGGGTGGTCTCGATCGCCACCGGAAGATCCGCAGGGTCACCGACCTCGGCCAACCGGGCGATCGCAGCGGAGATCCCAGCCTCGGAATGCGGTACCGCCGAACGATGCACCTTGACGCCGTTGTCGTCGATAACAGTCATGTCATGGGCTGTGTTGCCCCAGTCCCAGCCGACGAACATACAACTCTCCCTCGCACGTCATCACGAGATCTGCTCGGAGTGGGGAGACGCTGCCGGAAGCTCACTAATCGGCCCTCTACGGGGCGTGTTCCTGATGCCGGTCCGCGGCTCCCGGCCCGGCGGAGCCGGCAGTACTCACACTGGCCCTCGAAGGGCATGCACGATAGGCCGTGCACCCGCCGGAACCGAGAGATCACAACCATACCGAACATGGCTGCAGAAAGGATCGTGCCCTAGTGAGCACCGACCGAAAGCCGGCCACCCAGTGGGGCGACCGCGATCAGCGCCGGATCGACATCATGCGGTCCGGCGAGCGCCTGCTCCGCGCGGGCGGTTACAACGCGCTGCGCATGCGGGACGTGGCGGACGGGGCCGGGATCTCCCTCGGCGCCGTCTACACCTACTTCGCGAACAAGGAGACCCTGTTCATCGGGCTGTTCGCCGACCACGTCACCCGGATGACCGCGCGGCTGCGCCCGCAGATCGAGGGAGCCGCCGACTTCGCGGAGGCGTTCACCGCGGTGGCGAACGCGTACCGCGCCGACTACCCGGTGTTCGGTCGCCAGTTCGACGCACTGTCCCTGGTCCAGGATGCGGCGGCGCTGGAGCCCGCGGTCGAGCAGCAGCTGCGCGACGCCACGGGCCGCCTGGTGACGATGCTGGGCGAGGCCCTCGCCCGGTCGGGCTACGCCGGTGACGTCCGGCCGGCCATGGCGGTCCTCTGGTCGACGGTGACCGGCCTCGCCAACCATTACAGCACCGCGCGGAAGGACTTCCTCGGGGTCGGCTGGGACGAAGCGGTCGCCTTCGCGGCCGACCTGCTGGGCCGCGACCTCGGGGTCGAGCGCGGTCCGGGCACGTGAGCCGGCTCCGCAGGCTGCTGTGGTCGGCGGTGATCGCCCTGATCGGGCTGTTACCGAGTACGCGCGTTACCGCAACGCCGTGGGCCGCGCAGAGGTCGCGGACCGGGTTCCGGCCTACGGGCACCGGACGTCCCTGCCGCCGATAGCTCTCGCGCTGGGCGGGCGCAGCGCGGCCGGCCGGTACTCCGCCGCCTGGTTCCTGGTGCCCTGACCGTGGTCAGGCCCCGTCACCCGCGGCGACGGTGCCCTCCGTGCCGGCGGGCCCGACGGTACCGTCGGGCCGCCCGACGGTGCGCGAGCACCGCACCGCCGCCACCGATTTCAGGACCGCGGCGAGGACGGGCGCACCGAGCACCATGCCGAGCAGGCCTGCGACCGTGCCGCCGATCATCGTCGCCAGCAGCACCGAGACGGGGTGCAGGCGGAGCGAGGAGCCCAGGGCCCAGAGCTGACCGCGCTCTGGATCGTGCCGTTGGAGATCACGAAGGTGATGCCGATGACCAGGGCCGCGGTGGGGCCGCCTGACCCGAACGCGATGAGCACGGCGAATACGCCCGTGATCCACGCACCGACGAACGGGACGAAGGACAGGAAGAAGTAGAGGACGAAGATCGGCACCGCCAGCGGTACCCGCAGCAGCAGGAGCGGCACCATGAAGATCGGCGCGGTCATCACCGCGGTGATCGCCGTGCCGCGGAAGTATCCGAGTACCGACACACGCGAGAGCGCCACCACCTCGTCGACCTCGTTCTCGGCGAGCGCGGTGCTGCGGGCCAGCCAACCCGGGAAGGCATGTCCGTCGCGGAGCACGAAGAACAGGAAGAAGAGGGCGAAGAACATGCCGATGACCAGGGACACGGCACCGTAGAACGTGCTGGTCACCACGCCGAGCGCGCCCTGTCCGAGTGGACCGATGTGCTGCTCGACGGCGGCGCGCACGTGCTCGAGCCACTGCGAGTCCAGGTCCAGCTCGCGTGCCCACACGACGAAGGCGTCCCACCCGCTGCGCAGCTGACGGTGGATCTCCGGCAGCTGGCCCACGAACCCGCGGACCAGGACGGCGACGGTACCCGCGCCGAGCGCGACCGCGCCTGACAACGTGAGCACCGTGGCGATGGTGGCGGGGACGCCCCGGCGCCGTAGGGCCTGCGAGACGGGTTCGAGAACGATTCCGAGGATGACCGCGATCACCAGCGGCACGAGGATTCCGCTGATCGCGCTGACGGCCGCTGCGGCGATGGCCGCCAGCACGACGATGCCCACCAGGTACCAGCTGGCCGCCCCGGCCCGGCGCAGGAGCGACGCTGTCGGGTGCTCCCCGGTTCGCGCGGTCTCGGGGTCGACATGGCGCTGCCCTTCACTCGGTACCGAAGCGGAACGATACCGGACGACACCGCCGGAATCGGGTATCGATGCAGGTGGCGGCTGACGGCGGCGCTGAACCGGCGCGGACTCGTCCGCGCCGCCGCGTTCCGGGGTGTGCCTCTCGATCACATCGGATCCTTGACAGACGCCTGGCCGCGCGGCATTCTGAACCTTGTTCATTAATGAACCTTGTTCAGATTGGAGCCGCGATGGCCGCGCCCTCGCTCCTCGGACGCCTGTCCAGCCCACGCCGGGAGACCGATCCGCATCGTCTCGCCCAGGCCGTGGCCGGGCGCACGGTCCTGGTCACCGGCGCCTCGTTCGGGCTCGGCGCCGCCACCGCCGAGCTCTTCGCCGCCGCCGGCGCCACCGTCCTGCTCGTCGCGCGCACCGCCGACAGGCTCGAGGAGGTCGCCGCGCGGATCCGGGCGGCGGGCGGCACCGCCCACGTCCTCTCCGCCGATCTCACGGATCCGCGCGCGGTCGAGGACCTCGCGACCGCGATCGTCGGCCGACACGGCGCGCCCGACATCGTGATCAACAACGCGGGCAAGTCGATCCGCCGCTCGCTCACCCTGCAGCTCGACCGGCCGCAGGACTTCGAGCGCACCGTCGACATCAACTACCTCGGCCCCGTCCGCCTGCTCCTGCGCCTCGTCCCCGCCATGACCGACGCCGGCGGCGGCCGCATCGTCAACATCTCGACGGTGGGCGTCCGCATGCACCCCGGGCCGCGGTGGGGCGCATACCAGGCGTCGAAGGGCGCCTTCGACGTCTGGTTCCGCAGCGTCACACCGGAACTGCGGGCCCGCAACATCAGCGCGACGTCGATCTACATGGCGCTGATCCACACCCGCATGAGCGCGCCCACACCCAGCATGCGCCGGCTCCCCGGCCTGGACCCGGCGCATGCCGCGCAGATCGTGGCCGCCGCCGTGGTCGACGGTCCGCGCTCGCTCGCCCCGTGGTGGTCGTGGCCGCTGGACGTCGCCTCCACCGTCGCCGGCGGCGCCTTCTCCGCCGCGTACACGCTGGCCTTCCGGTTCGGGGAGGACTCGCCGTCCGCCCGCGCGAACGCGGAGGTGCTGCGATGAGCGCCGTCCCCGAGATCGCCCGCGCGCTCCTCGGATCGGGTGTCCTGATCCCGCCGGCGCCCCGGCGGTGGCCCGCGATCGTGCGCGGGATCGGCGCCGGCTCGCCGGGATTCGTCACGCTGCTGCGCGTGGCCGCGGCGCGCACACCGGCCCGCGTCGCACTCGTCGACGACGAGGGTGTGCTCACCTACGAAGACCTCCTCGAAGAGGTCGGCGCAGCGGCCACCGCACTGCACCGGACGCACGGCGTCGGCCCCGGCGGGACCGTCGGTATCCTGTGCCGCAACAGCCGTCGCTTCGTGGTCTCGCTGCTCGCGACGGCATCGCTCGGTGCGGACGTGCTCCTCCTCAACACCGACTTCCGCGGCCGCGCGCTCGCCGCGTCCCTCGAGGGCCACGACGTCCGGCTCGTGATCGCCGACGCGGAGTTCACCGGAGTTCTCAGCGGAATCCCGCAGACCACGATCGCCTCCGCCGCCCTCCGCGATCGCTGGGGCACCGTCGAACCCGCACCTCGCGAGGGCCGGCTCATCCTGTTGACTTCTGGGACCACGGGCACGCCGCGCGGCGTGCCGCGCGATCCGGCACCGTCGACCCTGCTCGGGATGACCGCGAGCGTCATCGCCCGCACCGGCGCGCACATCGGCTACCGCACCGCGGTGGCCGTACCCTTCTTCCACGCCTTCGGCCTCGCGGCCCTCGCCCTCACCCTGGGCCTTGGCGGCACGGTGATCACGCAGTCGCGCTTCGAACCCGCCGCCGCCCTGCAGCGGGCCGCCGCGCACGCCGCCGACGCACTCATGGTGGTCCCCGCCATGCTCGCCCGCATCCTCGACAGCGCTCCCGGCGAGCGGGTTCCGCCCGTCGTCCTGAGCGGTGGGTCCGCACTGCTCCCCGCGCTGGCGGACCGGTTCACGGCGCGGTTCGGCGACGTCCTGTTCAACGGCTACGGCTCCTCCGAGGTCGCCCTCGCCACCCTCGCGACCCCGGACGACCTGCGGCAGGCTCCGGGCACCGTCGGGAGGCCGGTCGCGGGGCGACCGTCCGGGTGCTCGGCCCCGACGGTGCTCCGGTTCCCGCCGGAATCACGGGGCGCATCTTCGTCGGCGGGCGCCCGGCCGTCGGCCGGTACACGGGCGGCCCCGACAAGAGCAGCGTCAACGGACTGATCGCGACCGGCGACCTCGGCCATCTCGACCGGCACGGGCTGCTGCACGTTGCCGGCCGCGACGACGACATGATCGTCAGCGGCGGCGAGAACGTCTACCCACGTGCCGTCGAGAACGCCCTCGCAGCACACGCGGACGTCGCGGATTCCTGTGCGCTGGGCGTCGCCGACGCGCAGTACGGCCAGCGCCTCGTCGCGCTCGTGGAAGCGGATCCCGACCGCCTGACCGAGGAGTCGCTCCGCGACTACCTGCGCGGATCGCTGTCCCGATTCGAGCAGCCCCGCGACATCCGTTTCGTCGGCGCGATCCCGCGCAATGCGGCGGGCAAAGTCGACCGGCGCGCGGCCGCAGCGCTGCTCATCAGCCTCGAGGCGGAAGGGGCCTCCCGATGACGATCCACCTGTTCGATGTAGCACCGCTGCGCCCCCGGGAGGCGGCGAGGTACCCACCCTCGCGCTCGTCGTCGTCGACGGTGACCGCGTGCTCGCCGTCGACGCCGGCTTCCCGGCCTCGGTCTTCGAGGACCCGTCCCGGATCGGCTTCGAGCGCTTCTTCCTGCGGCTTCCGCACCGTCCGGAGGCCTCGCTGCTGTACCGCCTCGCGTCGATCGGATTGCGCCGAGAGGACCTCACCGGCATCGTGCTCACCCACCTGCACAGCGAGCACGCGGCGGGGATCGTGGACTTCCCCGATGCCACCGTGCACGTCGCGGCAACGGAGCTCGAGACCTCCCGTTCCGGCTCTCTCCGCGCGCGGATCTCATACCGCTCCCGGTTCTTCGAGCACGGTCCGCGCTGGCACCCGCACGCAGGGACGGCTGACTGGCTCGGAGTCAACGGCTGCTCCTGGATCACCGACGACGTCGTGCTCGTGCCGCTCCCCGGGCACACCGTCGGGCACTGCGGCGTGGCGGTGCGGCTCGAGGACGCCTGGCTGCTGCACACCGGCGACGCCGGATACGGCGATCCGCGCACGGGCGCACCCGCCGCGTTCCCGCTCGCACAGTACGAACGGATCTCGATGGCCGCACCCGATCTCCAGGCCGCCACCCGGGAGACACTGCGGCGCTTGGCCGCCCGTAACGACATCCACACGATCTCGTCGCACCGCCACCCGCCCCGTCTCCCGCTCGTCGTCGCGGAGGCCACCGAACGGAGTACCCGGTGACTGTCACCATCGAACGCATCACGATCGATTCGGAGCCCGCCCCCTTTGAGGCGCTCGTTGCGCGCCCGTGGGCGCCGACGGGGCCGCGCCCTCCGTGCTGCTCGTCCACGACATCACCGGCGCGGAACCGGATATCGAACGGAACCTGCGCATCGTCGCCGAAGCGGGATACCTCGCGATGGCACCGCTGATGTTCACCGCGGGACGGAATCGACTGGGCTGCATCGTCTCCACGATGCGTTCGCTCGCGACCGGCACGGGGCCCGCGTTCGCCGTGCTGGAACGGGCTCGCGGAGTGCTGGCATCCGATGCCCGGTCGACCGGCGAGGTCGCGATCACCGGCTTCTGCATGGGCGGCGGTTTCGCCCTCCTCGAGGGTGATGCCCGGTACGTCGCGGCGGCCCCGTTCTACGGCAGCCTCACCACCTACCGCGCCGTCACCGCGGAAACCTGCCCGGTGGTGGGGTCCTTCGGCGCACGGGATCCGTTCATCCCGTTCGGCGAACGGCGCCTGCGGCGCGTCCTCGACCGGCACGGAATCCCCTCGGACCTGAAGACCTACCCCGGCGTGGGCCACAGCTTCGCCAACCGGATCGAGATCGCCCCCGACGCCGTCCTCCGGGTGACCGGGCTCGCCTACGACGCGGATGCCTCCGCCGACGCGTGGTCGCGGGTGTTCGCGTTCTTCGAGGCGCGCTTCGCCGAGGCGGCGCGATCATGAGGCGCGAACCGCGGGTGATCGTGGTCGGCACCGGCGTCGCGGGGATCACCACCGCGAAGGTCCTCGTGGACCGCGGCTTCTCCGACGTCACTGTCCTGGCGGCGAACCAATACTGAACATTGTTCATATCTGCCCGAGGAGGCACCCGGCGATGAAGGTCCACCACCTGAACTGCGGCACGATCGAGCCGTTCCTCTCGGAGAAGAGCGTGTGCCACGTCCTCCTCATCGAGACCGAGAGCGGGCTCGTGCTCGTCGATTCAGGGTTCGGCAGGGAGGACATCGCGCGTCCGGCGGAGCGGGTCGGCCCGATCCGCCACATGATCCGTCCCCGCTTCGACCCGGCCGAGACCGCCGCCGCGCAGGTCACCGCCCTCGGGTACGACATCACGGACGTCCGGCACGTCATCGCCACGCACCTCGACCTCGACCACGTCGGCGGCGTGAGCGACTTCCCCCACGCGACCCTGCACACCACCGCGATCGAGGCGGAGACCGCGTACTCGCGCAGTATCGCGTCGCGGATGCGCTACAACCGGCCGCAGCTCCCCGCCGACCCGCGGAGCGTCGTCGGGCACGCCCGCGGGACCGACACCTGGCGGGGTTCGACGGTGTCGCCCCCCTGCCCGGCATCTCCGACGGGCTCGTGCTCGTCCCGCTCCCCGGACACACGCTCGGCCACACCGCCGTGGCCGTGGACGCCGGCGAGCGGTGGATCCTGCACTGCGGGGACGCCTTCTACCACCGCAGCGCCGTCGAGGGCGACGCGGCGGTGCCCCTGGCCACCCGCGCATTCGAGCGCATGGTGGCCACCGACTACACCCGGGTCAAGCGGAATCAGGAGCGCATCCGCGCCCTGCAGGCGCAGAACGACCCGGACCTGCTCATCGTCTGCGCCCATGACCCGGGCCTGCTGGCGCGGGCGCAGCGGTCGGCCTGACCCCGCGCCGACTCGATCCGACCCGCAAGTCTCGTCCCCTGCAATGAGATGTCGAGAGCCCGCGGTCGGTCACGAGGCCGATCAGGACGACCGCTGGAACGATCATCAGGAGTGCGTTGCTCGCCCAGGTCAATCGCGTCGCCTGCGACTTCCGGAACACGGAACCTCAAATCCGCCCCAGAAACGACGAAACCCGAGGTCACAAGCTCTTCTGAGTTCGTGACTTCGGGTGCCGCAGTTCATGGAACTGCTCGTGGTGGTGGGCGAAGGGGACTTGAACCCCCACGTCCCGAAGGACACTGGCACCTGAAGCCAGCGCGTCTGCCATTCCGCCACTCGCCCGAGCGACCGGAGAAGATTAACACGAGACGACGCACGGTGCGAAATCGGGCCGTCACCTGCGCTCGACCCTTGCCCCGGCACCGTCGGGCGTGCTACCAAAGGGACAGTTGGGACGAATGGGGTTACGCTGGGTTCGCCGTGTCGCGATCGCGGCTATCATCATTGGTCAGTACATGCACTACGACACGCTGAGGAAGGAGGAAGTCGTTATGGGGATCCTGCAACGATTCGAGCGCAAGCTCGAGGGGGCCGTCGGTGACGGCTTCGCCCGCGTCTTCGGCGGCAAGGTTGTTCCCCAGGAAGTGGAGGCCGCGCTTCAACGGGAAGCCGAGGACCAACTGCAAACCCTCGGTGACGGGGCCTATCTCGTGCCCAACAAGTACGTGATCGCCGTGTCCCCCACCGATCAAGAGACCTTCGAGGCGGATCGCGAGCTCGCGATCCGTGCGTTCTCGAAGCACCTCGACGAATACATCCATGACAACGGCTGGCAGACTTATGGTGACGTGGTCGTTCACTTCGAGCAGTCACCTGGTCTGCACACCGGCCAGTTCCGGGCCCGCGGCACCGTGGACCCGGACGCAGTTCCTCAGAACCTTGTACCTCAGCGACCACCTGCAGAATCAGGAGCCGATTCCATGAGCAACAATCCCGGATACGACCAGGGACGGCACGGCGGCCAGTACGACCAGGGCGGCTACCAGCAGCAGCCGGGGTACGACCAGCAGCAGGGCTACGACCAGAACTACGGTCAGCAGCAGGGCTACCAGCAGCCCGGCTACGACCAGGGCTACCAGCAACCGGCGTACGACCAGGGCGGCTACCAGCAAGCCGGGTACGACCAGAACTACGGCCAGCAGAACTACCAGCAGCCGGGCTACGACCAGTACCAGCAGCAGCCCGGCTACGACCAGGGCTACCAGCAGCCCGCCTACGACCCGAACTACGGGCAGCAGCAGGGCTACCAGCAGCCCGCGTACGACCAGGGCTACCAGCAGCAGCCGGGGTACGACCAGGGCTACCAGCAGCCCGGCTACGACCAGGGATACCAGCAGCCGGCTCCCCAGGGCGGCTACGACCAGGGCGGCTACCAGCAGCAGCCCGGCTACGACCAGGGATACCAGCAGCCCCAGGGCGGCGGCTACCAGACCCCGCAGGGCGTCACGCTGTACCTCGAGGACGGCTCGAACCGCACCTTCGCGCTCCGCGAAGGCGCCAACGTGATCGGCCGCGGGCAGGACGCGCAGTTCCGTCTCCCCGACACGGGCGTCTCGCGCCGCCACGTCGAGATCCGCTGGGACGGCTACGCCGCCGTCCTCAACGACCTGGGTTCCACCAACGGCACCTCGGTCAACGACGTGCCCGTCTCCAACTGGGAGCTGGCCGACGGTGACCGCATCCGGGTCGGTCACTCCGATATCGTGGTGCGCTTCCAGTAGATTTCACTTCGGGCTGGCGAAAAGCAGACCCGCAACACGCGCCCGGTGACGGGCGCCGACCGAGTGTGCGTCGACAGACCAGGAGGGAGGCACCGTGCAGGGACTGGTACTGCAGTTGACCCGGGCGGGCTTCCTCCTGCTGCTCTGGCTGTGCATCTGGCTCGTGATCAGTGCGTTGCGCTCCGACGCCCGGCTGGCGTCGGGCCTGCGCCCGCGGCAGAAGGAGGCGAAGGCGCCCCGTCGAGCGCTCTTCTCCCGCACCAGCAAGGTCGCGAAGTACCTCGTCGTCACCCACGGCCCCCTCGCGAACACTCGCATCACCCTCGGCCAGCAACCCGTCCTCATCGGCCGGGCCGACGACTCGACGCTGGTCCTCAACGACGACTACGCGTCGACCAGGCACGCGCGCCTGGCCCGCGACGGTGACGATTGGTACGTCGAGGATCTCGGCTCGACGAACGGCACGTATCTGGCCCGGAACAAGGTCACCACTCCGACCCGCGTCCCGCTGGGCACCCCGGTGCGCGTGGGCAAGACAGTGATCGAGTTGCGCCCGTGAGCCTGGTCCTTCGATACGCAGCCCGCTCCGACCGGGGCCTCGTGCGCAGCAACAACGAGGACTCCGTGTACGCGGGCGCGCGCCTGTTGGCCCTGGCCGACGGCATGGGCGGTCACGCGGCCGGCGAGGTCGCCTCGCAGCTGATGATCAACGCGCTCGCGCCCCTCGACGACGACGAACCGGGCGGCGACCTGCTGGGCACCCTCGAGGAGGCGATGGTCGCGGGCAACGAGACCATCGCCGAACAGGTGGCCGAGGACCCCGAGCTCGACGGCATGGGCACCACGCTCACGGCGATCCTGTTCGCGGGCTCGAAGCTGGGCCTGATCCACGTCGGCGACTCCCGCGGCTACCTGCGGCGCGACGGTCAGCTCACGCGCATCACCAAGGACGACACGTTCGTTCAGACCCTCGTTGACGAGGGCCGCATCACCGCCGAGCAGGCCCACACGCACCCGCAGCGCTCGCTCATCATGAAGGCGCTCACGGGCCACGAGGTCGAGCCCACGCTCACGCTGCGCGAGGCCAAGTCCGGCGACGTGTACATGCTGTGCTCCGACGGTCTGTCCGACGTGGTCAGCGACGAGACGATCGGCGAGACCCTGGCGCTGGCGACCGAGGACGTGGACGCTGCCGCGGACCGTCTCATCGAGCTCGCCCTGCGCTCCGGCGGCCCGGACAACGTGACGGTCGTCGTCGCCCGCGTCGAGGACACCAGCTTCGGCCAGAGCCGGCCCATCGTCGGCGGCGCCGCCAACGAGGACGACGAGGACTACGTCCCACCCGCGAACACCGCCGCCGGCCGGGCCGCCGCACTCCGGCCGCCGCGCAAGGCGCCCGCCGCGTCGTCGCGACCGAGGTCGACGACGACGAGCCACGGCGCAAACCCCGCGGGAAGTGGATCGCCCTCGCGGTCCTGCTGGTGCTGGTGATCGGTGCCGCCATCGGAATCGTCGCCACCCGCTCGATCGTCAACGCGAACTACTTCGTGGGCGCCAAGGACGACGGCACCATCGTGATCTCGCACGGCGTCAAGCAGACCGTGTTCGGACGCAAGCTCAACTCCCAGCAGGAGGTCGTCTGCATCGCGGACGCTCCCGCGGACGGGGCTCGCGCCGCCCAGGGTGCGCGCCGCTCACCGTCAAGGATCTGACGCCGCGCGGTCGCTCGAACCTGACCGGCCTGCCGTACGCGAGCTCGCTCGACGCCGCCCGCGACCAGGCCCGGGCCCTGACGGGGCCGGACAATCTGATCGAGCGCTGCGCGATCACCACCGTCGTCGAGCCGGCCCCGACCGGGATCGCCCCGTCCGGCGCCCCGGTGCCGCCCGCGACGCCGGCACCGTCGCCGACCCCGATGCCCGCGCCCCGGCGGGCGAGACCGTGGCCCCACCGGCGCCGGTCACCAAGGTCGTGACGCAGTCATCGACGCCGCAGCAGCCGTGCCGCGGAGGGACGTCGTGACGTCCGCGACCAGCACTCCCGGATCGGGCATCGCCCTCGACCCGAACCGGCGATCCCGCACCTACGAGCTGACGCTGCTGATCGCGGCGACGGTGGTCGTCGGCGCGTCGCTGTCGATCGTCGAATGGGCCCAGGAGCAGCGCCTCACCATCGACCTGGCCAAGTACGTGATCGCGTTCGTCGTGCTCTACGGCGCCGCGCACGTCGCGGTGCGACGGTTCGCGCCGCACGCGGACCCGCTGATCCTGCCCGTGGTCGCGCTGCTCAACGGCCTCGGCCTGGTGCTGATCCACCGCCTCGACCTGGGCAACCAGAAGGGCGAGAACGGCCGCATCGTCGAGACCCAGGAGGCGAACCAGCAGGTCCTGTGGACCCTGATCGGCGTCGCCGTTCTGATCGGCGTCCTCGCCGTCCTGCGCGATCACCGCACGCTGTCGAAGTACGCGTACACGATCGGCCTCGCGGGCCTGGTCTTCCTCGCGCTGCCGGCGCTGCTGCCGTCGAGCATGTCGGAGATCAACGGCTCCAAGAACTGGATCAAGACTCCGCTGTTCAACATCCAGCCGAGCGAGGTCAGCAAGATCCTGCTCATCGTGTTCACCGCGGCGTTCCTCGTGTCCAAGCGTGACCTGTTCACGTCCGCGGGCAAGCGGGTACTGGGCGTGGACCTCCCCGCGCCCGCGACCTGGCGCCGCTGCTGCTGGTGTGGGTGCTCGCTCTCGCGGTCCTCGGCTACGCGAACGACCTGGGCACGCCACTCCTGATCTTCTTCACGGTGTTGGCGATGGTGTACATCGCCACCGAGCGGGTCGGCTGGATCGTGGTGGGCCTGTCGCTCGCGGTGGTCGGCGCGTTGATCGCGTACGAGCTGTTCCCGCACCTGCAGGTCCGCGTCGCCGTGTGGCAGGACCCGTTCGACGACTTCTACGGCAAGGGCAACCAGCCCGCGCAGTCGTTGTTCTCGCTGGCCACCGGCGGCCTCGCGGGTACCGGCCTCGGTTCGGGCCGACCCACGATGGTCCCGTTCGCCTCGACCGACTTCATCATCGCCGCGATCGGCGAGGAACTGGGGCTGATCGGCCTGGCCGCAGTGCTCATGCTGTTCCTGATTCTGATCTTCCGCGGCTTCCGCGCGAGCCTGACGGTGCGCGACAGCTTCGGCAAGCTGCTGGCCGCGGGCCTCGTGGCGACGATGGCGATCCAGCTGTTCGTCGTGGTCGGCGGCGTCACCAAGCTCATCCCGTTGACGGGCCTCACGACGCCGTTCATGAGTTACGGCGGCTCGTCGCTGCTCACCAACTACGCGCTCATCGGGATCCTGCTGCGCATCTCCAACGCCGCGCGCGAGCCCAAGGTGGCCCGCAAGCCCGGCGCCCCGGTCCCCGACCGGCCGACCGAGATCGTGAAGCGCGTATGAACGGGCCGATCCGCCGCATCTCACTCGTCGTCGTCGCCCTGGTGGTCGTCCTCCTGGGCTGGTCGACCTATGTCCAGGTGTTCCAGATGGCCGGCACCGCCACCGCGAACCGCCACGGCGATCTGCGCACCGACACCCGCAACGAGCGCGTGCTCCTCGACGAGTACGCGCGCCAGCGCGGCTCCATCCTGGCCGGCGGCCAGGTGATGGCGCAGTCGGTGCCCACGGAGGACCGATACAAGTACCTGCGGACCTACCCCACCGACATGGCGACGGCGTACGCACCCCTCACCGGCTACTACTCGATGGTGTACAGCTCGGGCGGCATCGAGCACGCCGAGGACGCGATCCTCAACGGATCCGACGACCGGCTGTTCGGCCGCCGCATGATCGACCTGTTCTCCGGCCGCGATCCCCGCGGCGGCAACGTCGTGACCACGATCAACCCGACGCTGCAGCGCGTCGCGTACGAACGCCTCAGTTCCGCGTGCGGCAGCGCCGGGCCGTGCCACGGCGCCGCCGTCGCGATCGAGCCGCAGACCGGCAAGATCCTCGCGTTGGTCTCCACCCCCAGTTACGACCCGGGCCGGTTGTCCTCGCACGACCTCAAGTCGGTGCGCGGAGCGTGGGAGGAACTCAATGACGACCCGAACAAGCCCATGGACAACCGCGCTACCAGTTGGACCTACCCCGGGATCGACGTTCAAGGTGATCACGACCGCGGCGGCACTGTCCCAGGGAAAGGGCGTCGACCTGGACACACGGCTCACGGCCGACAAACAGATCACCCTGCCCGGGGTGGCGGCACGACGCTCTCGAACTACGCGGGCATGACGTGCCCCAGCAGTTCTGGCGGTACCGTCAGCCTGTTGCAGGCGTTCCAATACTCGTGCAACACCGCGTTCGTGGACCTGGCCACGACGAAGATGCAGGACGGAGGAGAGGCGATCAAGCAGATGGCGAACAACTTCGGCGTGAACTCGACGCCCGACCCCATCCCGCTGCCCGTGGCCCAGTCCGTCACCGGCAGCATGCAGTACCCCGCGGAGGTCGGACAGTCGGCGATCGGCCAGCTGGACGTCGCGCTGACGCCGCTGCAGAACGCGGTGATCGCGGCGACGCTGGCCAACGGCGGCATTCGGATGCAGCCGTACCTGGTGGACAGCTACCAGTCGCCCGACCTCTCGACCTTCGGCGTCACGGCACCGAAGCGGGCCGGCCAGGCGATCTCCCCGGCGGTCGCCGCGCAGATGCGTGAGCTGATGCTCGCGTCGGAGCGCAACACCAAGGGCTCCGGGGGCGGCGTGAGCATCGCGTCCAAGACGGGCACGGCGGAGCACTCGCAGGCGCAGAAGGGCGGCGAAGCCCCGCACGCCTGGTACATCGGGTACGGCCCGGCCAACGATCCGAAGGTAGCAGTGGCGGTCATCATTGAGAACGGTGGAAACCAGGGCGAGGCGGCGACCGGTGGGTCGCTCGCAGCGCCGATCGGACGTGCGGTGATCAACGCCGCGGTGAACGGGCAGGGGAACTGATGAGTCTGCAGACCGGATCGGTGATCGCCGACCGCTACGAACTCCTCCGGCTCATCGCCACCGGCGGTATGGGTCAGGTGTGGGAGGCGATGGACACCCGGCTCGACCGCCGCGTCGCCATCAAGGTCCTCAAGGCCGAGTTCTCGGACGACAAGGAGTTCCTCGCCCGGTTCCGGAACGAGGCCCGCACCACCGCGGCCCTCAACCACCCCGGCATCGCCGGCGTGTACGACTACGGCGAGACCGAGGACCAGTCCGGCGGCGCACCGCTCGCCTACCTGGTGATGGAGCTCGTCAACGGCGAGCCGCTCAACGCCGTCCTGAGCCGCCTCGGCCACCTCAGCCAGGCGCAGGCGCTCGACCTGCTCGAGCAGACCGGCCGCGCGCTCCAGGTGGCCCACACCGCCGGCCTGGTGCACCGCGACGTCAAGCCCGGCAACATCCTCATCACCCCCACCGGACAGGTGAAGATCACCGACTTCGGTATCGCCAAGGCCGTCGACGCCGCACCCGTCACCAAGACCGGCATGGTCATGGGGACGGCCCAGTACATCTCCCCCGAACAGGCCTCGGGCGAGGACGCGACCGCGGCCTCCGACGTGTACTCCCTGGGCGTGGTCGGGTACGAGTGCCTCGCCGGCAAGCGTCCGTTCACGGGCGACGGTGCCATCACCGTCGCGATGAAGCACATCCGCGACCAGCCGGAGCCACTTCCGGCCGACCTTCCGGCGCCGGTGCGTGAGCTCATCACGCTGACCCTGGTCAAGGACCCGCGGCAGCGCTACGCCAACGGCGGCGAGTTCGCCGACGCCGTGGCCGCAGTGAAGGCCGGGCAGCGCCCGCCCATGCCGCGTGGCTGGACCGGCGGCGCCCTGCCAGCCGCCTCCCGGGCGCCCGAGACGGCCGCGACCGCGATCGTCCCGCCGCCCGCGCGGCCCGGCCCGCAGCCGGTGGTCCGCAACTCGAACCCGACCCCGCGGGCCGCGGCACCGTCGGCCCACCCGTCCGAGGGGCTGGACCCGCGCCCAGAAGACCATCCTGGGCGTGTCCGTGATCCTGCTGCTGCTGGCCGCGGGCATCGTGGGCGGGTACCTGCTGTTCCGCGACACCGGCACGGAGTCGCCACTGCCCCCGTCGAGCTCGGTCCAGACCACGGTGGCCCCGCCGCCGTCGGGGTGGCCACATCGGCGCGGCCGCTGCCGCCACCCACGCAGCCGACCAAGACGGTGACGGAGACGTCGACGGCCACCCAGCCGACGACCACCCCGCCGCCGCCGCGGCCCACGACCACCCCGCCGCCCACCACGACGGAGCCACCCACCACGACGGAGCCACCCACCACGACGACGGACGTCACCGGCCCTGAGCCGACCACGACGCCGCCGCCGCGCGGATCTTCGGCCTGCCCATCCCCGGCGCGGTCCTGGGCGGGAGCGACGGATGACGACCCCGCCGCGGCGGATCAACGACCGCTACGACCTGGGCGAGACGCTCGGGTTCGGCGGCATGTCCGAGGTGCACCTGGCCCGCGACACGCGCCTGTCGCGCGACGTCGCGATCAAGATCCTCCGCGCCGACCTCGCCCGGGACCCGAGCTTCTACGAGCGGTTCCGGCGGGAGGCGCAGAACGCGGCGTCACTGAACCACCCGACGATCGTGCAGGTCTACGACACCGGCGAGGCGCAGACCAGCGGTGGGCCGCTGCCGTACATCGTGATGGAGTACGTCGACGGGGAGACCCTGCGCGACGTGCTGCGCCGCGACGGCACCATCGCCCCGCAGGCCGCGATGACCTGGATGGCCGACGTGTGCGCGGCGCTGGACTTCAGCCATCGCAACGGCATCGTGCACCGCGACATGAAGCCCGCCAACGTGATGCTCACCCGCGCCGGCGAGATCAAGGTGATGGACTTCGGCATCGCGCGGGCGATGAGCGACCCGTCGGCCGGCATGACCCAGACCGCCGCCGTCATCGGCACGGCCCAGTACCTCTCGCCGGAACAGGCCCGCGGCGACTCGGTGGACGCCCGCTCCGACGTGTACGCCGCCGGCTGCGTCCTGTTCGAGCTGCTCACGGGGCAGCCGCCGTTCACCGGCGACTCGCCCGTGTCCGTGGCGTACCAGCACGTCCGCGAGGATCCGCCCACGCCGTCGTCGCTGCTCGACACCGTGCCGCCGGAGCTGGACTCGATCACGCTCAAGGCGCTGTCGAAGAACCCCGCGAACCGCTACCAGACCGCGGGCGAGATGCGGCAGGACCTCATCCGCGTCCTCGCCGGGCGCAAGCCCGAGGCGCCGATGGTCCTCACCGACGACGAACGCGACGCGCTGCTCACCGAACCCGCGAGGCCCCGGCGCCGCGAGGCGGCCAAGGCCGCAGCGCCCGCGGCCGCCGCTGCGGACACCGCCGCGGCCGGGACGGGCGCACCGTCGGACGAGGATCCCCCGACCGAGGTCGTGGACTCGTCCGCGCCCGCCCCGACGCGGCGCCGGCACACGGCCCCTCCGAAGCGCGGCGGCCGCTCGCGCCTGGTGGTCCTGCTCTCGCTGGCGGTGATCGCGCTGGTGCTCGTCGGCGGCAGCACCTGGTACTTCCTGAGCAGCCAGGGCAGCGGCGAGAAGCTGGCCACCGTGACCTCACAGATCGGCAAGCCGGCTACGGAGGCGCAGGTCGCGCTGCAGAAACTGCGGTTCAACGTGGAGATCCAGCGCGTGCCGGACAACGCGGTGCCCGCGGAGCACGTGATCTCGACGATGCCGGGGCCGGACGCCCAGGCCGCCGAGGGCTCGACGGTGATCCTGCAGGTGTCGACCGGCCCCAAGATCGTCGCCGTGCCCGACGTGGCGAACCGCCCCGAGGCCGAGGCCCGCGATATCCTCACCAAGGCCGGTTTCACCGTGTCCAAGGATCCCAAGCGCGAGCCGTCGGCCACCGTCAAGGCCGGCACCGTGATCTCCACCAACCCGGCGATCGGCGCCAACACGCCGCAGACCACTCCCATCGTGCTCACGGTGAGCTCCGGCAAGGAGCAGGTGCGGGTGCCGGACGTGACCAACACGCAGGTCTCGCAGGCGGAGGCGAACCTCAAGGGCCTGGGCTTCGACGTGCAGATCGCGCGCGTCGACAACCCGGCGGCCGCAGGCACCGTCGTGGGCCAGAACCCGACCGGCGGGTCGAACGCCGACAAGGGCAGCACCGTCACCCTGCAGGTGTCGCGGGCCAAGCCGATCACCATGCCGAACGTGATCAACCAGGATCAGAACGCCGCGCGCGCCGCGCTCATCCAGGCCGGTTTCTCGGCGGAGAACATCCGCGTCGTGGTCGACGCCCCGTCGGGCCTGTTCGACAAGGGCAGGGTCTGGCGGACCGATCCCGATGTCGGCGCGCAGGTGGATTCGTCGGCGTCGATCGTCCTGCACGTACGGCGGTCGTAGGCCGGTCGGTCGGCTGCGGCTCCCGCAGTCCGACGGTGCCGGGCCGGCCCGTCAGGCGAGCGCCGCGGCGACCTCGTGCTCGAGCTCCGCGACGCGGGCCTCGGGGATCGTCAGGCCGCAGACGGCGAGCCAGTTCGCGAGCATTCGGTGGCCGCCCTGCGTGAGGACGGACTCGGGATGGAACTGCACGCCGTGGATCGGCAGCTCGCGGTGCTGGAAACCCATCACCACGCCGGAGTCGGTGCGACCGGTGATCTCCAACTCGTCGGGGATCGTGGGCTCGAGCACCGTCAGCGAGTGGTAACGGGTCGCGGTGAACGGGTCGGGCAGGCCCGCGAGCACGCCGTGGCCGTTGTGGTGCACGAGCGAGGTCTTGCCGTGCAGCAGCTCCGGCGCACGGTCCACGGTGGCGCCGAACACGGCGCCGATCGCCTGGTGGCCCAGGCACACGCCGAGCAGCGGGGAGCCGGCTGCCCGCGCCGCCTCGACCATGGGCATCGTCTGCCCCGCGCGCTGCGGGGTGCCGGGGCCGGGGCTGAGCAGCACACCGTCGTACTGCGCGGCCGCGGCGGCCGGATCGTCCAGCCGGGCATCGTCGTTGCGCCAGACGTCCGCCTCCACGCCCAATTGGCCCAGGTACTGGACCAGGTTGAACACGAAGCTGTCATAGTTGTCGACGACGAGGATCCGCACGTGCTTCAGCCTACGGGGTGGGGCGTACGCAGGTACATCCGATAACCTGGCAGGTGAAAAGCACCCCGGTAGAAGGAAGTCATGCCGAAGTCGAAGGTCCGGAAGAAGACCGATTACACGATCAACGCGTCGACGGACACGCGCACCCCGGTCAAGGTGAGCGCGCCGTCCGGTCGCTGGTTCGTCGTGCTGTTCCTGGGCTTCATGCTCGCCGGCCTGGCCTGGTTGCTGGTGTACTACGTCGGCGCCGATCCCCAGGGCCTCGGCGGCCCGGGCGAGCCGCTGGAGTGGATGGCGAACCTCGACGCGTGGAACTTCGCGATCGGATTCGGCCTGATGATCGTCGGCCTGTTGATGACGATGTGGTGGAAGTAGATCTGAGCAGCGAAAACACATCGATGTCATTCATCCCCAGCTGTGGATAAACCTGTGGATAACTGGAGCGCTCCGCGCGGGGTCGGGGTTGTGGCGCTGCTCGGCGCGGTAGCCCTCGGCGCCGTGACGGTCTCGTTCGGCGTGATCAAGGACCCGATCGGGCTGATCCTGGTCGGGCTCGGCACCGTCGTTCTCGCGTTTCTGGGCCTGCAGGTCCTACTGCTGCGCCCCCGCCTGCAGGCCGACGGTGCGGGCGTCACCTACCGGGGCGTGTTCGGCCGTAAGTATTTCCCGTGGGACGGCCTGGAGATCAAGCGGACGATCACCAAGCACTGGGGCCGCGAGTCCGTCCTGCTGGAGCTCACCCGCGGCGACGACATGCTGTTCCTCGGCCGCTGGGAGCTGGGCGAGGCGACGACCGCCGTCGCCCAGCGTCTCGAGGAGCTCCGCCCGTAGATCAGAAGCGGCGCGCGGTGACGAAGCCGCGGATTCCCGCCACCCGCACGGGCACGCCGGAGGTCACGGCCTCCACGACCTGACCGTTGCCCACGTACAGCGCCGCGTGGCCGCCGCCGTTGGTGATGACCACGTCGCCCGGGCGCAGGTTCGTCTGCGCGACCGGGGTGCCGGCGCTCATCAGTGCGTAGCTGCTGCGCGGCACGCTGACGCCGGCCTGGTTCATGGCCCAGGTGACGAGGCCCGAGCAGTCGAACGACGACGGGCCCGCGGCCCCGTAGACGTACGGCATGCCGATGCGGGTCATCGCGGCCCGCACGACGGCGGAGCGGTCGGGGCCGCCGGCCTGCGCCACCTGGTTGACGGGTGTCCGGGGTGCCGGGGCCGCCTGGGCCACGGCGGGTGCTGCGACGAGTCCGGTCACGGCGAGCGCGACGCCGAGGGCGGCGCGCAGGGTGGTCTTCGTGGTCTTCGTACTGTCGCTGGACACTTTCTTCGAACTCCCGACTCCGGCGGAGCGGCATGCTGGTCACGCCTTCATCTCCACAAGATCACGGAAAGATTACGAACCGCGAACCGCAGGTGTCCATCTCAGACGGGCTGCTGTGCGGTGAAGATCGTCACCGACCTGCGCGGACCGTGATGCCCATCACTGGAATCGTTGCGCCTCGGACAATTCGGTAGCGCAGACGATCGCGAATCATGAATGGCCTGCGCTAAGTAATGAATGTGCGATCGCACTGCACAAACACGAACGCCCGGCCGAATCCTCGGCCGGGCGTCGCGGACAGCGCGGGGCGCTAGTCGATCGTGATCGAGTTGATGGTGACTTCCTTGACCGGGCGATCGGCGCGATCGGTCGGGGCGCCGCCGATGATGTCGACCACCTTGCGGCTCTCCTCGTCGGCGACCTCGCCGAAGATCGTGTGCCGGTTGTTCAGGTGCGGCGTCTTACCGACCGTGATGAAGAACTGCGACCCGTTCGTCGCGGGACGGCCGATGTTGGCCATCGCCAGAATGTACGGGTGGTCGAACTTGAGCTCGGGGTGGAACTCGTCGACGAAGTCGTACCCCGGGCCACCCGTGCCGGTGCCGGTCGGGTCGCCGCCCTGGATCATGAATCCGTCGATGACGCGGTGGAAGATCGAGCCGTCGTAGAACGGGCCGGAGGTGCCACCCGACGCGTTGGTCGTGGTGTACTCCTTGGTGCCCTGGGCGAGCCCGACGAAGTTCGCCACGGTCACGGGGGCGTGATTGCCGAACAGCGCGATGCGGATGTCGCCTTCGGAGGTGTGCAGAGTCGCGTGGGCGGTAGCGTTGGAGTTGGTCACACCGCCATTCTGCCATTCTCCGCAGGTGCGAACCGGTCGAGATCGCGGATCCGGCGGTGGAACACGCCTTCTCGTCCGCCGAAAGGAACCCGCCACGATGGCAACCCCCGCTCTTGTCGACGACGCAGCACCCGCCCCCGAGGCCGCCGCACCCGCCGCGCGCCCGACCAACGCCCAGCGGCTGGTGTCCGGCCTCAGCCAGAGCGTGCTCGGCCCCGCCAACATCGCGCGCGCCCTCTCGGGCCTGGGCCTCTCGCTCGCCGGCCGGGCGCTCGGCGCGCTGTACCGGCTGGTCCGCTCGTGGATCTCCCCGGCCGAGGTCGATCCGGATCGCGCCATCACGCTGTCCGACGATGCCGCCTCCGCCGGCCCGGCATGGCGCCGCCCGCTGCTGATCACGCTGGCGGTCACCCTCGTGCTGGCGATCGGCGGCGTGGCGTTCAAGCTGCTGCGCACCCCGTCGGCCCCGCCCGTCGCGCCCGAGCCGCCGCGCGTGCGCCCGGCGAGCGGCGCCACGGGCGATAGCGCGCCGCTGACCAGCGAGGAGATCGACCTCGAAGTGGCGACCGACGGCACCGTCGACGAGGATCCCCGCAAGCAGGGCGAGTAGCCACTACCCCTCCCCGTGCGCCGCGCGCCCGGCCCGGTCGAAGATCATGATCACCTCGGCCGGGCCGTCGACGGCGCCGATGGCGTGCGGCGTCATCGTGTTGAACTCCGCCGACTCGCCCGCCTGCACCTCGATCTCGCGCTCCCCGAGGGTCAGCCGCACCCGCCCCTCGAGCACGAAGAACCAGTCGTGGCCCGGATGCACGCGCGGCTCGGTCGGGGCAGCGGGCTCCAATCGGAGCTTCATGGCCAGGATGTCGCTGGTCGGACGCGTCAGTAGCCAGGTGGTCCGGCCGTCGTGGCGGCTGGGCGCCGGCCGCAGCACCACATCATCGGAGTCTCCTGCATCGAGCAGCGCGTCCAGGTCCACCTGCAGTCCCTTGGCCAGCGGCACCAGGATGTCCAGACTGATGCCGCGCCGGCCCGTCTCTACCCGGCTGATGGTGGACGCGCTCAGCGCGGTGCGAGCTGCCAGCTCGTCCAGCGACAGCCCGAGCGTGGTCCGCAGGCTGCGCAGCCGCGTCCGTACCAGGTTCTCGATCGCACTCAACTCGGTCATCTTGCGAATATAGCAAGACTCCTTGCGATATCGGTGAGGCTTCGTACGCTGGGAGTCATGAACCTCATCGAACGCCACTGCGACGTCTGCGTGATCGGCGGCTCCGTCGCCGGGCTGGCCGCGGCCCTGCAGCTCGGCCGCCAGCGCCGCTCCGTCCTGGTCGTCGACGCGGGCGAGCCCCGCAACGCGCCCGCCGAGCACCTCCACAGCTTCCTCGGGTTCGACGGTGCGCCGCCCGCCGAGCTGCTGCGTCGCGGCCGCGAGGACGTGCGCGCGTACGGCGGAGAGGTACTGTCCACGCAGGCGGAGCGGGTCACCCGCACCGCGGACGGCTTCCGCGTGGAGCTCGCCGGCGGCCACGCGATCCTCGCCCGCCGCGTCCTGGCGGCCACCGGCCTCGCCGACGAGTTGCCCCCGGTCGACGGGCTCGCCGCCCACTGGGGCCGCGACGTGCTGCACTGCCCCTTCTGCCACGGCTACGAGGTCCGCGACCGCCGGGTGGTCCAGCTGGTCGACGCCCCGCTGGGCCTGCATCCGACGCCGTTGCTGCGGCGGCTCACGGACCGCCTCACCGTGGTCCTCGGCGACCCGGCGCTCGAGGACGACGAGCGCGTGCCCGCGCTCCGAGCCGGCGGGGTCACCGTGGTCTCCGGGCCCGCGCGCCGCATCGTCACCGGGGTGAACGTCGCCGGCGACAGCGCGGTCACCGGCGTCGAGCTGGCCGACGGGACGGTCCTGCCCGCCGACGCGGTGGTCGTGGCGCCCCGCGTCCGGGCCCGCGCCGAAGCGTTCGCCGAGCTCGGCCTGCACCCCGAGCCGCACCCCTCGGGCTTCGGCGATGTGGTCACCGTCGACCCCCGCGGCGCGACCGGCGTGCCGGGGCTGTACGCGGCCGGCAGCCTCACCGACCCGTCCCAGCAGCTCCTGGCGGCAGCGGCCCAGGGCAGCACCGTCGGCGCGATGATCAGCTTCGACCTGGCGGAGGAGGACCTCGCCGCCGACGCCCGGCCGTCGGCCAACCGCCGGGACTGGGACAACCGCTACGACGGTGAGCGCATGTGGAGCGGCAACCCCAACGGCACACTGGTCCGCGAGATCACCGGACTCGCCCCGGGGCGCGCCCTCGACGTCGGTGCGGGCGAGGGCGGCGATGCGGTGTGGCTCGCGGAACAGGGCTGGGCGGTGACCGCATCGGACGTCTCGGCGCGCGCGCTCGAGCACGTCGCCACGGCAGCCGCACAGCGCGGGGCGGCCGTCGCGACCCTGCTCGCCGACGCTGGCGCACTCGATCCGTTCCCCACAGGCGCGTTCGACCTGGTCAGCGCTCAGTACGCGTCCATCCCCCGCTCACCGGACCAGCGCGCGGTACTCAACCTGCTCGAGGCCGTCGCGCCCGACGGCACGCTGCTGGTGGTCGGCCACGACCCGGAGGCGATGCGCGCGGTGGCCGCGACCGGCGAGCACGCGCAGGCGTTCGACCCCGACGCCTACGTGAGCGTCGACCACGTGGCCGCCGCTGTCACCGAATCCGATCAGTGGGTCATCGAGGTGCACGAGAAGCGGGCACGCCCCCACGGCGCCGTGTCCACCCATCACATTGAGGACGTGGTGCTGCGCGCGCGGCGGGTTCGGGGCTGAGCTGGCGGGCGGGCGAGCCGTGCGGCGCGTCCTACCCGCGCCAGCTCGCCGGCTGGTGCGCCTGGATCGCGAGCAGCACCCAGGCCAAGGCGATCACCAGGAACAGGCCGTCCAGGCCGCCCCAGCCGCCGCGGTAGTGCGCGGTCGCGGAGACGATCAGCGCGACCAGCGTGGCGACCCAGCACAGTGCGCAGCGGCGGTTCATACCCCTGAGGGTAGGCCGCCGCCGCCACGTTGCCCAGGTCCGGCGCGACGGTGGGTCCGCACGGGGTCAGGCCGCCACGGGCATCGCGGTCGGCCGCCGGCGCACCGTCAGGCGATGCAGGAGCTCCCCACCCACCAGGCCGATCCCGGCCCACAGGATCGCCTGCGCGACGAACGAGTAGGTCCGGAACCAGTACAGGTCGTCGGGATCGAACCCGTCGGGCGTGGCGACGGTGCCCGGCAGCACTAGGAACGCCACCACCGCGCCGGCGACGACGATCGCGGCTCCGATCAGCACAGCCCGGTAGCCCCCGAATCGGGGCACGGCCGCGAGCCCCACGACCCACGCTGCCGCGATGAGCGCAAGGCAGATCGCGACCATGAGCAGGTACGCGCCGGTGCGCTCGCGGATCGTGTCCGGGTCGCCGACGACGGGCGGGTTCGGCGGGTACTTCAGGTACGGGATCGCGTACAGGCCCGCGAACAACGAGCCGGCCACCGCCAGCGCGACACCCCGCGGGGTCCAGTGCGCGAGCTTCGGCGCCGCGACGCAGTAGGCGACGGCGAACAGCGCACCCATCGCGACGCCGAACAGGATCATTCCGGCGCCGAGGCCCAGGTTCTGCTGCACCGCACGGGCGATGAGCTCCGGTTCGTCGGCCATGCCCGGGTGGGCGGCGTGCTCCGCGGCGCCCAGGGCCTCCTCGAAGTCGATGGCGCGGCCGATGATCGGCTCCACCATGACCCGCCCGAAGACGAACGCGAGCAGGCCTCCGATCGCCCCGGCGAGTGCGCCGCGGGCGATGACGTGCTTCTCCATCGCTCCCCCTATCAGTGGCAGGGGAAGCCCAGGAAGTGCCGGGCGTCGTGGAAGAACTCGTGCACGTGCATGTCGTTCCCGAACACCGACACGGCGCCCTGGTCGATGCCGATGAAGTAGTACGCGAGTACCGCGAGGATCAGCGTGACGCCGAGCCGTACGGCCCGGCGGGAGAGGTGCAGCGAGAGGTCACCGGCGTGCGCGGTGGTGGTGTTCGCCATTGCGGCGCTCCTTACGTCCGGGTTTTCGCGCCCGGGTAGGCGGTTCGACGGTGCCCGGTCCCCCGGGCCACCGGTGCGGGTCTGGCTTCACAGTGGCGCGACCGCTCCCCTACGGGATTCCGCATCCGGCGTGCGCAGTCTAACCCCGCGCGCTCACCTCCGCGGCGCCCACGTCGCTCCGCACTGAGTCCGCTCGCACGACGGGAGTTGCAGCGCAGGGCGGCACCGTCGGCCTCGGTTCACGCTTCGACACCCGATCTGCCCGCCGATCCAGGCCGAAACACCCGAAATGCTCGTAGACACCCTGCATGCCGGGTGTCCACGCGCAATTCGGGTGCCACAAGCAATTCCACTAGGCATTCCGGGTGTCCTTAGCCGATCCGCCAGGCAATTCGGGTGCCGCAGCCCGCCGCCCCGACCGGGCGGGCGGCACCGTCGGACCCGGAGAACGCGACAGGCGGCACCCGGTCGGGTACCGCCTGCGGCATGAAGATTTCGAGTGGAGCCTAGGAGATTCGAACTCCTGACATCCGCCTTGCAGAGGCGATCAAACAGCCTGGTCAGATCGAGACACACTCGCGTGACCTCGTATTATGCAGGTTTGTGACCACTTCTGATTACATTCTCGCCAGGTGATTTCACGAGATTCTTGTCAGAATCTTGTCACGTCACGAGCCCTCGACCTGCACCGATACGTGCACGCGATATCAGCTCCGATCACCGTCGCTTCTCCTGCTCATACGCCTCGCCCAGCTCCGAGTACGCGGACTTGAACGCAGACACCCACGAGCCCAGCCATGCCCCGAGCACCCCGACTGCCCCGCTGGTGCTCGTGCTCTTGCTCTGCACGCGCCCCTTGGGCTTGACCCGCGTGACCTGCACCTGTCTAGTCCCCTGCGCCTGGTGCTGACCGTTCCCCGTGCCCTTCTCGCGATCAACTCCGGGGAGGGAGTTCGGCACGCCAGCCTCGCGCGCACTCATGCCCGCCTCCCACGCGGTCAGCGCCTGCTCAAACAGTGGGCGGACCTTTCGGTCGGTGATTCGCACATCACGAAGCCCTCGCTTCTCGCGCCCGCGATGAGGCTCCCACACGGATCGGAACTCTCCGCTGGACGTATGGCATAGCTCGGACCGATGGGCGTGGCACCTCGGACACATCACACCGTAGACCCGCAGCCAGGGTCCGAGTAGCGGAGCTTCACCAGGCTTGCGCCGACGGCGGGGACCGTTCTTGTTCTCGCCCTTGGGCTTCCCCTTGCCCTTGCCCTCGCTCTCGGGCGCGGAGGATGCCCCGCGCCCTCTATTCGGCTGAGAAGAGCCGTACAGAGCCGAACGCCGCTCGGCTTCCCGCGCCATGCGCTTGCGCGACTCCGCGTTCTCGCGCTCGATCTTCTCCGCCAGGGGTGTCCCCGCGCGATAGGCAGGCGGCACGTACGGGGCGGGTGCTGATGGTGCTCGATCCATACATCTATGCTGGTAGGGCACGGTTAAGAGTGCCAGTCGGGACACCCTGCCGCCACGCTGAGAATCCACGCTGACCTGTCGTTCCTGCCAAGTACGATCTGACGATGATCCTGAACGACGATCAACGGCGTGTTCTCACGTTCATCCGTGAGGTGAACGATGGCGGCTTCTCGCCCAGCGTCGATGACGTGACCGAGTGGTTCGAGCGACCGAATATTCTGCCAGGCAAGGTCACGGTCGAGACCATCGAGCCGCTGAGTCCTGGAACCCTCAGCCCTTCGATCCGCGACACGATCCTGAAACTCACCGACACCGCGAAGATCATGGGTTCAGTCAACAAGTCGTTCGCGAATCAATTGAACCTGGCTATCGGACCTGATAGCTCATGGGCGCAACTTGCCGCAGCGCAGCCGAGAACTCGTACCCGCCGAGAGCCCGATGAGACATTGATCGAGCAGCTCACCCGCCTCCGCTGGATCACGACGAACAGCACAGGCACAGGGCTGCGCCTCACCGACCTTGGGAAGGCGCTCCTACGCTCTGACCAACAGCGCTCGTCCGACGACAACGTTCTCGTCCTGCACGATGATGGACCTCTCGCCTGGGCATCTCTTCTCGCCGAGATTGGGGATGCGGGAAGCTGCACCATTGTGGACCCGTATCTGCGAGCACCTGAGCTTGCGTTGTTCATAGAGTTCGCCTCGATCAAGCGGGTCATCGTCGGACCGAACCTCAAGGAGAAAGAACTGCTCCCGCTTCGGTTCTTGTTGCGTGACCTAGAACCCGAGCAAGAGCTTGAAGTTCGCGTGGGGTCAAAGGGCCACCTGCACGACCGCTTCATCGTCGGCGAGCGCGCTGTCTACTCCCTGGGCGTGTCCGGAGACAACATCGGAAAGAAGCTCTCGACGCTCAAGCTGATGAGCGGGGACATCGCTGACACGATCAACACATCCGTTGAGGAGTGGTGGGACGCAGCGACTCCCTCGTTGCGACCGAGGATGCGCCCGAGACCGACGGCGAGGTGGAGTCGCCCGATGGCGACCAGCAGCGCGATACCTGACGAGGTTGGAACGCCCGCACCTACGATCTGTGAATGACGCCGACGCCCCCTGCGCAGCCTGTCGCTGAACAGTCTTGGATCACGACGTACGGACCATTGCTGATCGCCAGCGTCGCACTCCTCTCCGCGATTCTTGCTCTCCTTGGCGTCTGGCTGAACAATCACTACGCCGCGAAGCGACAGCGCGCCGACCTGCGCGCCGCCGTCCGACGGCAGAACAAGGAGATTGCGGCGGCAGAGGTGCGCCGCAAGAAGGATGTCACCGAGGCAGAGCAGCGCCGCGTCCGCGACGCTGCTGCTATCGACGAGCGAGAGCTTGCACGTCACCGTCGAGAGAGGCTGGCCGTGAAGCTGTCGGACTACCTTGCCGCTGCCCTTGGAGTGGTCCCGCCTGCCGTCCTTTTGCACAACTACCGCGTACGCCTGGCTGAGGGGACTGCGGAGGCCAATACAGCGTTACAGCAGATGTTCGCCCGCGAGATGCAGGGCTACGAAAACGAAGTCCAGGCGAACCTCGCGCAGATCACATCGCTCAACTACCAGATTCAGATGCTCGCGCCTCCCGACAGCCTCACTGATGCGCTCGACCATGTGGCGCTCGCTTGTGGGCAACTGAGGCTCGCCGCCCAACTTGGCGGAGCGCCACCCGAGGTAGCCCGCGAGCGGCGCTCGGCGGTAGCGATCCCCGAGTTCGATGACGGCACCCATGCGGTCAAAGCAGCCGTGGACCGCGTGGTCGTGGAGTACCGAGAGATGTACGGCCTCGTCGGCACCATCCCGGGCAGCTTGGCCGAGGAGTCCTGATCAGTGGCCTACCGCCCGTTCGGCTCACCTTGCGGCGGGCGTTCCTCCCAAGGCAGCGGCGGATCGGGGGTGTCCCCAATCAAGGCGTCAAACGAGGTCGGGCGGTCAGCCTTTGGGTCGCGGATCGCAGCGTGATACGCCTCGATGATGTAGAGGCGGTACAGCGCCAGAGTCTGCATGTATCTGCCGAAGGCTTCGTAGCCCTCAAGCCCGTGGAAGCGTTCAATATCCTCGTCACCCTCCTGTGTCTCCACGGCCTTCCACAACAGGTGAAGGAGGTCCGAGCCGAGCTTTCCGCATGAGGCGGAATACATCCCCAGCGTCGTCGTGTGGGTCAAGAGCGTCAGTCCGACATCGAGCACCTGCCGTTTCGTCACCTTGTGTGTGGCGTCATCCTGGGCTGCCTTGAACAGCTCCTGCTCGATGTAGCCAACTATCTCGCGCACCCCCTCTGTGAGCTGAGCACGCACGAAACTCTCGGCGTCGCGCTCCACTGCACGCTTGTGGTTCCACCACGCCACTCCGAGTGTGCCGAGGAGCGCCAGACCGCCGACTATCGACGGAGCCCACGTTAGAAACCACGGCGTGCTGCTGATGATCGTCACGGGGATCGGGTCGTTCATGCGGTCAGCGTAGTCGGGACATGACCACGCGGACCTGCACAGTGTCAGCGTCAGCGACCAAGATCGAGAGCATGACCACCGTCCCGCTGCACCGCGCTCGCGCGACGCTGAGCTGGCTCATCTCGGAGGCCGCGATCTGTCCGGTGACGATCACGCGCAACGGAAAGCCCGTGGCGGTGGTCGTCCTCCACACCTCCATCACCGATGAAGTCGAGCAGATCGTTCCGATTGATCCACTCGAAACTGAGCACCGCGCTGAGGTACTGCGCTGGCTCACGCAGACCACCGACGTGTTCCGCCGCGTGAGTAGCCCTGTCGAGCCGTCACGGCACCTGGTGTCGTACTTCCTCCTAGTCGATCCCAACGACGGTTCGGTCCTCCTCGGCGACCACGTGAAGGCGAGCCTGTGGCTTCCGTCAGGAGGTCACGTCGAGCCCGACGAACATCCCGCCGACACCGTGGTCCGCGAGTGCCAAGAGGAGTTGGGAATCGAGGCGGCGTTTCATCCCATCGTCGGCGCACACCCGCTGTTCATCACCGTCACCGACACGGTGGGATCGGACAACGTGCACAACGATGTCAGCCTCTGGTACGTGCTCGCCCACAGCAGCGACGCTGAGCTGCGGGTCGATCCCCGCGAGTACCGCTCCGTTCGCTGGTGGCAGCCCGATGAGATTCTCGCCGCTGATCCCGTGCTGTTCGATCCGCACATGGGGCGGATGCTCTCGAAGCTCGGTAGGTTGTCGCAGGTTTCGCAATGACCGACCACGACGATCAACCACTGCCTGCATCGGTCGAGTTCTTCGAGGCCCTCGACGCGCTGGCACGAACTTCACAGGTCGTCATCGACCGTCCAGCAGGGACCACCCATCCCCGAATCCCAGAGGCGATCTACCCCCTCGACTACGGCTATCTCGACGGAACGACAAGCGGCGACGGCGATGGAATCGACGTATTCGTGGGAACTGCGACAGGTGTCGGAGTGGTCGCCGTCCTCCTAACCGCAGACGTGAAGAAGCGCGATGCCGAGATAAAGCTGCTCTTCAACTGCACCGCAGCGGAAGTAGAAGACGCACAGTCGTTCCTGTCCGGGGTTCTGGGCATCAGTGGGCACTTGGTCACGCGAAAGCTCGCCTCGTAGCTCCCCCTGAATGCGGTGACTCGTCCGATGTGCCGTGCGTGGGTAGCCGACATGGTCGATGCGGAGATGCCCGCAGAGACGATCCACAAGGAGTACGGCGTGCTCCGCCGCATCCTGGCGCAGGCGATAGATGATGATCGGCTTTCAGCCAATCCTGCGCTCAAGGTCAAGCTGCCTCCGATCACTCCCGCTGAGATGCGGTTCCTCACCCTCGATCAGCTCCGCGCCCTCGCCAACGCTGCGGGTACAGATGCTGCGGCGATCAGACGTTGGGCATCTGCGGACTCCGCATGGGCGAACTGGTGGGGCTGCGCCACGGCGACCTAGACCGCAAGGCAGGGGAGATGCACATCGTGCGCAGTGTGACCCTCGTCAACTCCAAGCACGTCGAGGGACTCCCGAAGAACAAGAAGACCCGTCGGGTACCCCTCCCCAAGAGCATTGCGGACATGATCCCGACCGCGCTCAACCCTGAGCAGTTGGTGTTCCCTGCACCAGGGGGTGGATACATCCGTCACGGGAACTGGCGAGCCCGTGTATTCGACCCCGCTGTGGAGAAGGTGAAGCTGTTTCCCGTCGAGGTCGAGAAGGAAGCCGATGGCAAGGTAGTAACGGTGACTGAGTACGACCTACACCCACACGAGCTACGTCACACGGCTGCATCGCTTGCCATCGCCCAGGGAGCGAACATCAAGAAGGTCCAGTCGATGTTGGGGCATCGGCGAGCGAGCATCACACTAGACCGCTACGGGCACCTGTACCCGGGTGACACGAGCGACCTCGCGGACCTGCTCGACGCGATGCTCACCGCCTGATTTCCACCCTGTTGACAGGAGATACTTGTCAGATTCTTGTCACGGAACGCGAGAAGCGGCTCCCGAATGCCTCGGAAACCGCTTCTGACCTGGTGTTACTCTTGTGGAGCCTAGGAGATTCGAACTCCTGACATCCGCCTTGCAAAGGCGGCGCTCTACCAACTGAGCTAAGGCCCCGGGACGGGGTGTGGTGGGCCTAGGAGGACTTGAACCTCCGACCTCTTCGTTATCAGCGAAGCGCTCTAACCGCCTGAGCTATAGGCCCGTGAACCGAGGTGAAACATTACCAGCGCACCTCGGCTTCTACAAAACCGCTGGTCAGTCCCTGTCTGCGAGCGTCACCTCGATACCGCCGACCAGGTCGGCGCACAGGTTGTAGATGAACGCCCCCACGGTCGCGAGCGCGGTCAGCAGGACCACGTTCGCGAGCCCGGCGAGCCCGGCGTAGGTGAACACGTCCCCCGCCGACAGCAGGCTCACTCCCGCCTGCTCGTTGGTGAGCGTCTGGAAGCTGTCGTTGATCTTGTCCCAGACGCCCATGCCGTTGAGCACGATGTACAGCGCGCCCACCGCGATCATCCACACGAAGAACAGCACCACCGACACGACACCGGCCAGCTTGAACGTGGTCCACGGGTCGATGCTGCGCAACTGCATGCCCGCGCGCACGCCCCCGGCCGCAGGCTGGGTCCGCACGCCCGCGGCCCGGGCCGGCGTCTCCCCCACGGTGTGCAGGTTCGACGGTGCCTCGTCCTCCCCCTTGGCGGGCGTGGCCTGCGGGGCCGGCCTGGGCGCCGGGGCGGGAGCCGCCGGGGCCACATGGTGGATCTTGTCCAGGTCCGGCAGGTTCTTCGGCAGCTCTTCGCGCTCCACGCCCTCGGTCGGGGCGTCGACAGCGCGCCCGACATCGGTATCGCGTCGCGGGATGCGGACGGGCCGCTGGCCCGCCTCCGGTCCGGACTCCGGCGGCTGGCCGGGGCCGGTTCCAGGGTTACTCACATGCGCTCCTTCACGTCGAGGCGACTCACGCGTCGCTCTCCGCCTGCTCGGGCTCGTCGGTCTCATCGGCATTACGGGCGATGGCCAAGAGAGTAGTGCCTTCGGCCAGGTTCATCAGCCGCACGCCCTTGGTCTGGCGGCCCGCCTTGCGGACCTGCCGCGCCGCGGTGCGGATCACTCCGCCGCCGGACGTGATGGCGTAGAGCTCCGTCTCGTCGTCGACGATGAGTGCGCCCACCAACTCGCCGCGCTTCGGATCGAACTGGATCGTCAGCACGCCCTTGCCGCCACGCCCCTGAGGAGTGTAGTCAGCGATCGACGTGCGCTTGGCGTAACCGCCCGAGGTCGCGACGAGGAGGTACGTGTCGTCCCGGACCACGTTCAGTGCGAGCAGCTGATCGTCCTCGTTGAACCGCATCCCCTGCACGCCGGACGTCGCCCGACCCATCGGGCGGAGCACCTCGTCGGTCGCCTTGAAGCGGATCGACTGCGCCTTCTTGCTCACTAGGAGCAGGTCCTCGGACTCCGAGGCGAGCACCGCGCCCACCAGCTCGTCCTCATCTCGCAGGTTGATGGCGACGATGCCGCCGCTGCGGTTCGAGTCGAAGTCCTCGAGCTTGGACTTCTTCACCAGACCGTTCTTCGTGGCCAGGATCAGGTACGGCGCGTCCTCGTAGCCCTTGATCTGGATGACCTGCGCGATGCGCTCCTCCGGCTGGAAGGCCAGCAGGTTCGCCACGTGCTGGCCGCGCGCGGTGCGGTTCGCCTCGGGCAGCTCGTACGCCTTGGCGCGGTACACGCGGCCCTTGGTGGTGAAGAACAGGATCCAGTCGTGGGTGGAGCACACGAAGAAGTGCGCCACGATGTCGTCCTGCTTGAGGTCGGCGCCCTTGACGCCCTTGCCGCCGCGCTTCTGGCTGCGGTACAGATCCGTCTTGGTGCGCTTGGCGTAGCCGGTCTCGGTGATGGTGACCACCACGTCTTCGCGGGCGATCAGGTCCTCGTCGGTGACGTCGCCGTCGGCCGCGATGATCTTGGTGCGCCGGTCGTCGCCGAACTTTTCCACGATCTCGCCGAGCTCCTCGCGGATGATCGCGCGCTGCCGCTCCGGCTTCTCCAGGATGTCCTTGAGGTCCGCGATCTCGAGCTCGATCTCGGCCAACTGATCGATGATCTTCTGCCGCTCGAGGGCCGCGAGGCGGCGCAGCTGCATGTCGAGGATCGCGTTGGCCTGCAGCTCGTCCACGTCGAGGAGCTCGATCAGGCCGGCGCGGGCGATCTCGGTGGTCTCGGACCGACGGATGAGGGCGATCACCTCGTCGAGGGCGTCGAGCGCCTTGACCAGGCCGCGCAGGATGTGGGCCCGCTCCTCGGCCTTACGCAGCCGGAACCGGGTGCGCCGCACGATGACGTCCATCTGGTGCGTCACGTAGTAGCGGATCATCTGGTCCAGGCGCAGGGTGCGCGGAACGCCGTCCACGATGGACAGCATGTTCGCGCCGAAGCTGGTCTGCAGTTGGCTGTGCTTGTAGAGGTTGTTGAGCACCACCTTGGCCACGGCGTCGCGCTTGAGCCGCACCACGATCCGCATGCCGACGCGATCGCTGGACTGGTCCTCGATCTTGCTGATGCCGGCGATCTTGCCGTCGCGCACCTGCTCGGCGATCGACAGGACCAGGTTGTCGGGGTTCACCTGGTACGGCAGTTCGGTGATGACGAGTTCCGTTGCGCCCTTGGAGTCCTCCTCCACGGACACGACGCCGCGCATGCGGATCGAGCCGCGGCCGGTGGAGTACGCGTCCTTGATGCCCTGGCTGCCGACGATGAGGCCGTACGTCGGGAAGTCCGGGCCCTTGATCCGCTCCATGCACGCCTCGAGCGTCGCCTCGGAGTCGGCCTCGAAGTTGTCCAGGCACCAGAAGATGGCATCGGCGAGCTCGCGCAGGTTGTGCGGCGGGATGTTGGTGGCCATGCCGACGGCGATACCGCCGGAGCCGTTCATCAGCAGGTTCGGTACGCGGGCGGGGAGCACCGTGGGCTCCATCGTCTTGCCGTCGTAGTTCGGCGTGAAATCGACCGTCTCCTCGTCGATGTCGCGCAGCATCTCCATCGCGAGCGGCGTGAGCCGGGCTTCGGTGTAACGCATGGCGGCCGCGGGATCGTTGCCCGGCGAGCCGAAGTTGCCCTGCCCGTCGATCAGCGGGTAGCGCAGCGACCACGGCTGCGCGAGGCGCACGAGGGCGTCGTAGATCGCGCTGTCGCCGTGCGGGTGGTAGTTGCCCATGGTCTCGGCCACGGGCTTCGCCGACTTCACGTAGCTGCGGTCGGGCCGGTAGCCGGCGTCGTAGGACGCGTAGAGGATCCGGCGCTGGACCGGCTTCATGCCGTCGCGCACCTCGGGCAGCGCGCGGCCCACGATCACGCTCATGGCGTAGTCGATGTAGCTGCGCTGCATCTCCTGCTGGATGTCGACCGGTTCGATCCGGTCGTGGCCGCCGGTCTCGGCGGGCGGGGTGGTGTCAGTCATGGGAGTCCTTCGAGTTCAAGCGGTTCGACGGTGCGCGGCGCGCCGGCCAGGCGGGCGCGCACGCGATCACACGTCGAGGAACCGCACGTCCTTGGCGTTGCGCGCGATGAACGAGCGGCGAGCCACCACGTCCTCGCCCATGAGGATCGAGAACAGCTCGTCGGCGGCGGCGGCATCGTCGAGCGTCACCTGCTTGAGCACGCGGACCGTCGGATCCATCGTGGTCTCCCACAGCTCCTTGGCGTTCATCTCGCCGAGGCCCTTGTAGCGCTGGATGCCGTCGTCCTTGTTGATCTTCTTGCCGTTCTTCAGGCCCTCCTCGAGGAGGACGTCGCGCTCGCGGTCGCTGTACGCGAACTCCGGGTCGGCGCCCTTCTGCCACTTGAGCTTGTACAGCGGAGGCTGCGCCAGGTAGACGTGCCCGTGCTCGACGAGCGGCCGCATGAAACGGAACAGCAAGGTCAGCAGCAGCGTCGAGATGTGCTGGCCGTCCACGTCGGCGTCGGCCATGAGCACGATCTTCTTGTAGCGCAGTTTGGCGATGTCGAACTCGTCGTGGATGCCGGTGCCGAACGCCGTGATGATCGACTGGACCTCGGTGTTCTTGAGCACCTTGTCGATCCGGGCCTTCTCGACGTTGATGATCTTGCCGCGGATGGGCAGGATCGCCTGGTACATCGAGTCGCGCCCGCTCTTGGCGGAGCCGCCGGCGGAGTCGCCCTCCACGATGTAGACCTCGCACTTGTCGGGGTCGTTGCTGCGGCAGTCGGCGAGCTTGCCGGGCAGGCCGCCGATGTCGGTGGCGCTCTTGCGCCGCACCAGCTCGCGCGCCTTGCGGGCCGCGAGCCGGGCCTGGGCGGAGGCAGCGGCCTTCTGCACGATGGTCTTCGCGTCGGCCGGGTTCGAGTCGAACCAGAACTGCAGCTGCTCGCGGGCCACCTTCTGCACGAAGCCGCGGATCTCGGTGTTGCCGAGCTTGGTCTTGGTCTGGCCCTCGAACTGCGGCTCGGCGACCTTGACCGAGATGACGGCCGCGAGGCCCTCGCGGATGTCGTCGCCGGTGAGGTCGCCGTCCTTCTCCTTGACCAGCTTCTTGTCCTTCGCGTACGCCTTGACGATCGAGGTCAGTGCCGTGCGGAAGCCCTCCTCGTGGGTGCCGCCCTCGTGCGTGTTGATGGTGTTCGCGAAGGTGTGCACGGACTCCGAGTAGCCGGAGTTCCACTGCATGGCGATCTCCACCTCGTGGCCCTTCTCCTTGCCCTCGAAGGAGATGATCGTGCCGTGGATCGGCGTCTTCGACGTGCGCGCGTTGATGTGCTTGACGTAGTCGACGAGGCCGTCCGGGTAGTGGAAGATGCGCTCGCGCTTGCGCGGCGTGACCTCGGACAGCGCCGCGGCCACGTCGTCCTCCTGTGCCGACGGTGCCGCCTCGGTCGTGTCCTCGTCGGGAACCTCGGCGACGGCGGGCCGCTCGTCGGTGAGGGTGATGGTGAGGCCCTTGTTGAGGAAGGCCATCTCCTGCAGGCGCCGCGAGACGGTCTCGAAATCGTAGAAGGTGGTCTCGGTGAACACCTTCGGATCAGCCCAGAACCGCACGACGGTGCCGGTGCGGTCGGTGGGTTCGCCCTTGATCAGGTCGCCCGCGACCACGTCGCGCTTCTTGTCGTCCCAGTGGAAGTCGTTGCGCCAGTGGAAGCCGTCGACGTCGATCTCGACCTCGACCCGGCTGGACAGCGCGTTCACCACCGAGACGCCGACGCCGTGTAGGCCGCCGGACACGGCGTAGGCGTCCGAGTCGAACTTGCCGCCGGCGTGCAACGACGTGAGCACCAGCTGCACCGTGGGCATGCCCTTGGCGTGCATGGCGACGGGGATCCCGCGGCCGTCGTCCACCACTTCGACGCCGCCGTCCTCCAGCAGCCGCACGTCCACCCTGGTGGCGTAGCCGGCCATCGCCTCGTCGACCGAGTTATCGACGACCTCCTGGATCATGTGGTGCAGGCCGCGCGGGCCGGTACTGCCGATGTACATGCCGGGGCGCTTGCGCACCGCCTCCAGGCCCTCGAGCTGCTTGATGGAGTCGGCACCGTACGAGCCGGAGCCGTTCTTGCCGTTGTTGTCAGCCGCCACGATGTGTTGGCGCTCCTTCGTCGGAACCACCGGGTCGACGGCCGTGGAATCATCCGGCCGGGTGCACCGCGGTGGTGATCGGACAGCGGCCCGGGAGGCGGACCACTCTTGCCTGTCCAGTCTACTCCTCTTCACGACGATGAACGCGCGTGGCGCGCCCTGAATGCGCTCAGAACGCTTTCGATGCCGTTTCGGCGCTATCACCCCGGATCGCAACCCGACGCCTACACGGGGCCGCTGGGCGGCTAACCAGCGGGGTGACCCACGCCGCAGACGATCAGCCGTACGTGTCGCGCGGACCGCGGCCCGGCACGTGCAGCGGGCCCTTGCGCCAGTTGGGCGCGCTCGGCCCAGTGATGTTCAGCGACGTCACCACACCCTGCCCCACGGCGGCGTTGATCTTCGCGAGCAACTGGGACTGCATGAGCCGCAGCTGAGTCGCCCACGCCGTGGACTCGGCGCTCACGTACAGCACCTTCTCGCGCAGGCTCACCGCCCGGGCGTGCGCGGCGACGTCGGCCCCCACGACGGACTCCCAGCAACCGAGAACCGTTCCCTCACTGACCTTCCGATCCCATCCGCGGGCCTTGGCTATGCCACCGATGAGCGCCCCGAACGGCTGGGGGTCGCGGCCGTCGGGCGACGGGCCGCTCCACCGCTTCGAACCCTTCCGCAGCCGGCGCACGCCACCGGTCATCGGCTCGGCGCGGCCCTGGCCCACGGACTTGCCGGCCGCCTTCGCCGCCGCCCGTGCCTCTTCGAGCGCGCGCCGCGCGATGGCCGAGCCGTGCAGCGCACCGTCGTCCTGCGAACCGGCCACGGCCCCTCCCTCGTCCCGAACGGATTACCGGTTCAGGCTACTCCGTGCGGCCCGGTAGATTGGAGGGCCGCGAGGACGGTCGACCGTTCCGGGAGGAGTGCGACGTGGAACCCAGGTACGCAGTCGTCGCGGCGGCACTGCGCGAGCAGATCCTGGATCATCGCTACCGCGTAGGCGAGTCGCTGCCGTCGGAGGCGGTGCTGTGCGAGCAGTTCGGCGTCTCCCGCGGCCCCGTCCGCCAAGCGCTCGCCACCCTCAACCGCGAGGGCCTGATCCATCTCACCCGCGGCCGCCCGGCCGTCGTCCAGAGCCACCTGCCGAGTCAGACTCTGGACGTCTTCACTCCGTTCTCCCAATGGGCCCAGCTCGGCGGCCAGACCCCGTCGAGCCGGACGGTCGAGATCACGCGGCGACGCGCGACCGCCCCGGAGGCGGAGACCCTCGGCCTGACCACGGACGACTTCGTCGTGTTCATCCTCCGGCTGCGCATGCTCGACGGTGCGCCGGCCATGTTGGAGCGCAGCACCTTCGTTCTCGACGTGGGGATGCTGCTCATGGAGTTCGATACCGATTCCGGTTCGCTCACGGAGTACCTCACGGAGCGGGGCGTCGGGTTCGAGACGATGCGGCACGAGCTCGACGCACTCACCGCCGACGCCGTCGACGCCCGGCACCTCGACGTGGAACCCGGCGCCGCCCTGTTACGGGAACGCCGGGTGTCCACCGACCGTGACGGCCGGACCTTCGAGTTCGCCGACGACCGTTACCGTCCGGACCGGGTGACGTTCAGCATCGTCAACACGAGTCGTCGCACCGCCGGTTGACCGCCGTCACTCCGCGTTCGGCATGTGCCGCCACATCGGGAGGAGCAGGAGCATCGCCACCGCGGCGGCCACGGAGAACCCTGTGAACAGGGCGCCGGCGCCCATCAGGCCGGGCAGCAGCCCGCCGAGGATCGCGCCGACCGATCCGCAACCGTTGATGGCACCGGTCACCGTTCCCGCGTGCTTGCTCGTACCGAAGTCGACCGCGGCCACGCAGGAGATCATCGCGTCGGCTCCGTAGATGGACAGGCCGATCACCGCCAGGATCGCGACCATCACCCACATGTTGCCGGTGGCGGTCAGCGGTGCGAACGCGGCGAGCGCGACCACGAGGACCGCGAGGCTGATCACGCAGGCCGGGACTCGACGGGCATGAAACACCCGGTCGGAGACCTGTCCGATCAGGATAGGGGCGACCACACCGGCCACGCCGAACGCCACGGGTACGGTGATCGCCGTGAACGCCGAGGCGTCGACGAGGCGCTCCGAGACGATGACGGGGCCCCACAAGAGGATCGCGTAGCGGGCGGGCTTGAGCAGGAAGTAGCAGGCGCCCAGGATCAGGACCATCCGATTGCCGAGGACGAAGCGCACGGTCTCCTTCAGCGACGCGCGCGGCTCCTCGGTCTCCGACGGTGCCTCCTCCTGCGCGTGCGCGTCCAGCAGCGCCGCCTCCTGCGAGTGGTAGTCCTCGATCCGGGGCAGGCCGACGTCGGTCGGGGTGTTGCGCTGGAACAGGAAGAAGAGCACAGCGACCGCGAGAACCACTGCGGCTCCGGTGAAGAACGCCACTCGCCAGTTCCCGAACAGGTCGTACGCGACCCAGCCGAGGAAGGGTGCCGCCACCAGGCCGCCGAACGCGTAGTTGGTGCTCCACAGCCCGAACACCCGGCCGCGCTCACCGATCGAGAAGAACTGGGCCATGTTCTTGAGCAGCCCGGACCAGCCGGTGGACTGCGAGAGTCCCTGCACGATCATCAGCGGCACCAGGAACACCAGCGCCGGCAGAACGCCGATGAACACAGTGGCCACGGCCGACATCAGTAGCCCGCCGAGCACCACCTTGCGGGGGCCGAACCGGTCGGACATCGCCCCCCAGATGAACTGCCCCGCTGCGTACGCCGCGAGGTAGACCGCATCGAGGGTGCCGAGCACGCTCTTGGTCAGCGTCTCGCCGAGGACCGGGTCCTCCAGGATCCCGAGCTTCGCGACGGAGAAGGCCTGCCGGGTGAAGTAGAACCCCGCGTAGGCGAGCCAGGTGACACCGAAGATCTGGAAGCGCCACCGCTCGTAGCGGGGGATCTTCCTCAACTCCGGCGTGCTGTCGAGTGTGGTCATCATCGTCCTTAGGGCTGTGAAACGCTAATGGGTGGCTACTGATTCACGCTCGGGCGAGCGCGTTCGATCGAGACCGGTGGGACCGAGGACCGTCGCCACGTGCTCGGCGGCGAGCCCGAGCCCGGTGGTCATGCCGATGCCCGTGGTCACCGTGGCCACGTGCACCCGCTCGACCGGCTCGGCGAACAGGAACTCCGAGCCGGGGGCCGAGGAGTACACGCCCTGCCACCGCTCCTCGACCTCGATCCGGTCGACACCGAACAGTTCCCCGGTGGTGCGCAGGAGGATCTCGAACCCCTCCTCGGACTGGAACGGTGAGGTGCTGATGTCCTTGTAGTGGGTGTCGCCGACGAGGAGCGAGCCGTCGGCCTGGGGCGTGTACATCTGGTGCAGGTCCACCTCGACGCCGTCGGGCGATTCGGAGCGGAGCCGCTCAGCCACCGCGCCGACCGACGGCATGTCGTCGAAGCCCGAGTACCGCAGGAGCGACCAGCCGGTGAACAGCGGCGTGGGCAGCGCGAACGGCAGCGGCAGACGCGCGCGCAGCATGTGCAGGCGGCAGCGCAGGAGGCCGCCGTCCTCGGCCAGTCCGGGGAAGAGGCGATCGATGTCGTAGTTGACGGCCACGAAGGTCTCGTCCGCGGCCACGTCGCCGCGGCTCGTGTGAACCACGCCCGGCCGGAAGCCGTGAACCGCGGTGCGCCAGCAGAATTCGACGCCTTGTGCAGCCAGCCATACCGCGATCGACGGCGCTGCCGTGCGGGGTCGACCTGCAGGTCCTGCGGGAGGTGGAGCCCCCCGAGCACGGCGGCACCGTCGACGGGGATGCGCGCGAGGAGCTCCTCGCGGTCCAGCAGCACCGCGTCGCCCTCGGGACGCGAGGCCGCGAACTCACGCATCACGGCGAGCTCGTCGTCCGCGCGAGCCACCATGTGCGTGCCACAGGCACGGGCCCAGAAGCCCGCCTCTTCGGCGAGCGCGAGCCAGTGCCGGCGGCCCTCGCGGGCGTAGCCGAGGGCGCGACCGGACTGCGCGGTGATGCACGCGTGGCCGAAGTTCTGGACCGACGATCCCACGACCGCGTCAGCGTGATCGATGACGACGACCCGGTGCCCGCGGCGGTGGGCGTGGTAAGCGTGGGCCGTGCCCACGATCCCGGCACCGACGACGACGACGTTGAGGCGAGTGTTGTTCGACATGACGAGAACTATGAGCCACATCACAGAACTTGTCAATACTAGTTTGCCTATTGACAGCCACCTATATAGTCAAGTTGTCGCTCAGACTCACGCTCCCGAAGGGATACGACAATGATCTCGCTCGTCGCGCTCGACATGGCAGGCACCACCATCGATGACGGTGGCACGGTCTACGAAGCACTCAAGACCGCGGTCGAAGAGGCCGGCGCGACCGTCGCGCCGCTCGACTTGCAGACCTGGATGGGCACCGACAAGGTGCAGGCCATCACGAACCTGCTGCGACTCGGCGGTGTCGAGCCCACCGACGAGCTCGTGGCCTCCGGATTCGATCGCTTCCGCACCTACCTCAAGCAGGAGTACGCCGCCCATCCGCCCGTGGCGATCGCCGGCGTCGAGGATGCGCTGCGCGCTCTGCGGGCGAGAGGGGTCAAGGTCGCGCTCACCACCGGATTCGACGACGAAGTCGCGTATCCGCTGCTGTCCGCGCTCGGGTGGAGCATCGGTGGCGCCCCGGACAACACTGTGGACACCGTGGTGACCACGTCCGACGTCGCCGCCGGCCGCCCGCACCCGTACATGATCTTCCGCGCCATGGAGGCCACCGGAGTGGCGGACGTCCGCGAGGTGCTCGTCGCGGGCGACACGGTGGTCGATATCCAGGCGGGGCGCAACGCCGGTGCCGTGGCGTGCGGCGTGCTCACGGGCAAGGCCGACCGCGCCACCCTCGGTTCCGTCGACCCCGACCACGTGCTCGAGAGCGTCGCGCAGATCCCGGACCTGCCCGAGCTCGCCCGCTGATGCGACCGCGGGCCGCTCACCCGGGGCGAGCCTCGACAGCCGCGCTTCCGCCGGTCCTTCGACGGTGACCGCGAAGGTGGCGGCCCGCAGCGCATCGGGAAGATCCTCGGGTACCGCGGCGGTGACGATGACCTGCTCCGTCGCGGCCGCGACCTCCGCGAGGGCGGTCCGCCGCTTGGCGTCGAGCTCGGCGAACACGTCGTCGAGCAACAGTACGGGCTCGCCCCCGTCCGCGCGCAGCAGCTCGAGCGACGCCAGTCGCAACGCCAGTGCGTACGACCAGGATTCGCCGTGCGAGGCGAACCCCTTCGCCGGCTCGTTCCCGAGCCGGAGGTCCAGGTCGTCGCGGTGCGGCCCCACCAGGCACACGCCGCGGTCGATCTCCCGCTGCCGCGCGGCGGCCAGCCCGTCGAGCATCGCCTGCTCGAGCTCGGCCACCGTGGCCGCGGCGGGGTCACCGTCGAATCCTCCAGCAGGGCGCTCGAGTACCCGACGGTGGCGGCGCGCGAATGCGGGGCGAGCCCCGCGTACGCGACGGTCAGGTGCGGCGCGAGCGCGGCCACCACTTCCAGCCGCGCCGCGAGCACCTCCGCGCCGAAGTGCGCGAGCTGCGCGTCCCACACGTCCAGCGTCGCGAGCATCGACTCCGCGTCGGCGCCGCCGCGGCGCGCCGCCCCGTAGGCGGTCTTGAGCAACGCCGTGCGCTGCTTGAGAACCCGGTCGTAGTCCGCCTTCTCGGCCGCGACCCGCGGGGTCCGCAGGACGGCCAGATCGTCGAGGAACCGCCGCCGGCCGCCCGGCTCGCCGCGTACCAGCGCCAAGTCCTCGGGCGCGAACAGCACCGACTGCAGGATTCCCAGCAGCTCACGCGGGCGCCGACAGGGGGCGGTGTTGATCCGCGCCCTGTTCGCTCGCCCGGCGATGATGTCGATCTCCGCGGTGAGCTCCCTCCCCGCGTTGTGCACCGTCGCGGACACCGACGCGCTGTCGCACCCCACCCGGATCAGCGGCTGGTCCGTCGCCACCCGGTGCGAGCCGAGCGTGGCGAGGTAGTTCAGCGCCTCGACGAGGTTCGTCTTCCCGTAGCCGTTGCGGCCCACGAAGACGCTGACACCCGGTTCCAGGTCGACGGTGACGTCGTCCCAGGACCGGAAGTCGTGCAGTTGCAGCCGGCGGACGTACAACGAAGCGGTCGGCCCCGGCTAGTCCGCGCGGCGCACGGCGTGCCCGCCGAACTGATTACGCAGGGCGGAGACCGCCTTCATGGTGTCCGAATCGTCCTGCCGCGACTGGAATCGCGCGAACAGGGCGGCGGCGATCACCGGAGCGGGTACCGAAAGACGAATCGCCTCCTCGACGGTCCACCGGCCTTCGCCGGAATCCTCGGTGTAACCGGTGATGTCGGTCAGGCCCGGATCCTCCTCCAGGGCCTTGACGAGCAGGTCGAGCAACCAGGACCGCACGACGGTGCCCTTGCTCCAGGCGCGGAGCGTGCCGGCGACGTTCTCGATCAGCGGCTCGGCCTCGAGCAGGTCGTAGCCCTCGCCGTAGGCCTGCATCAGGCCGTACTCGATGCCGTTGTGGATCATCTTCGCGTAGTGGCCGGCGCCGACGGGGCCGCTGTGCGCGAAGCCATCCTCCCGCACGCCCTCGGGCCGCAGGGCGTCGAAGATCGGCAGGGCTCGCTCGACGTCGGCGTCGGAGCCGCCCACCATCAGGCCGTAGCCGTTCTCCAGACCCCACACGCCGCCGGACACGCCGCAGTCGAGGTATCCGATCTGTTTGCCCGCCAACAGTTCCGCGTTCACCTGATCGTCGGTATAGCGCGAGTTGCCGCCGTCGATCACCAGGTCGCCCGGCTCGAGGATATCGGCGAGCTTGCGCACCGTCTCGCGGGTGGGCTCGCCCGCCGGCACCATGACCCAGACCGTGCGCGGCGCGGTGAGCGCCTCCGCGAGCGCCTCGAGCGACGGCACATCCGTGACCTCGGGCCGCGGGTCGTAACCCACGACCTCGTGCCCGGCGTTACGCACGCGTTGGCGCATGTTCGCGCCCATCTTGCCCAGACCGATCAGACCCAACTGCATGTTCGCGGCACCCTTCCGTGCGGAGAAGACGGTTCGATCAGCCGGGCAGACGCACCGGCATCAGCAGGTACGTGTACGAGCTCTGCGGCGCGGGAAACGCGCCCGAGTCGTCCGGCTCGTAGCCATTGTCCACTGCGGGACGCAGCACCGCAGGCCGACTCGGCGTTGTGAATCCGAAGGTCACAGACTCGGTGTGGATGGCCGCGAGGCCGTCCTGCAGGTAGCCCGGATTGAACGCGATGGTGAGCGCCTCGCCCTGGAAATCGGCGGGGAGCTCCTCCTCGGCCTTGCCGGCGTCGTCGCCGCCGGCCGAGAGCCGCAGCGTACCGTCGCCGAACTCCATCCGGACCTGCGCGCCGCGGTCGGCCACGAGGGCCACACGCTTGATCGCCTCGAGCAGCGGCGCGATCTCCATCGTCGCGAGCGCGGTGTGCGAGGCCGGCAGGAGCTGCCGGAACTTCGGGAAGTCCGCGTCGAGCAGGCGGGTGGTGGTCCGACGGTCCGCGCCCACGACGCCGAGCAGGCCGTCGGCGCCCACCGCCGAGCCCGCGCCCAGCGCGATGCCCACCTCGGGATCGACGGCGAAGGTCTTAGCCGCTTCCGACAGGGTCTTCGCCGGCACCAGGACGGCGGCCTTGACGTCGGCCGACTGCGGCTGCCACTCGAACTCGCGCACCGCGAGACGGAACCGGTCCGTCGCGGCCAGCACGACCTTCTCGCCCTCGATCTCGACGCGGATGCCCGTGAGCATCGGCAGCGTATCGTCCTTGCCGGCGGCGACGGCGACCTGCGAGATCGCCTCGGCGAACGTACCGCGCTCGATGGCGCCGGTCTGCTGCGGGAGCTCGGGCAGCTGCGGATAGTCCTCGACGGGCATCGTCGGCAGCGAGAACTTCGCGCTGCCGCAGGTGATCGCGACGCGAGTGACATCGAGCTGCACGTCGACGGGCTTGTTCGGCAGTGCCTTGGTGATGTCCGCGAGCAGGCGGCCCGAGACCAGCGCCTGGCCCTCGTCCGCGACCTCCGCCGCCACCCGCACCCGCGCCGAGACCTCGTAGTCGAACCCGGAGACGGTCAGTCCGTCGTCACCCGCGGTGAGCAGGACGCCGCCGAGCACCGGGACCGGGGGACGGGACGGCAGGCTGCGAGCTACCCACGCGACGGATTCGGCGAACTCCTCGTGCGGGACGCGAAACTTCATGCCGACGGAGCCTTTCGGTGAGGGGCATTCGGGTACGGCGTGGCGGGCACGGCCGTGAGACTACCGATGCTATAGGAGCCTTCCCGGCTCCGTGCAGCCCAGCCCGAACTACACGTTCGCGCGGGCGAAGCGCGCCGGACCCTCACACCGCCTCTTTTCAGAAGAGATATCTAGAGAAGAAATATGTCATCGTCATAAGCCCTGTGGAGGATGTGGAAACTCGCCGTCGGCGCAGGTTCCGTCGCGTGTCGGGATGTTGACGACGCGCCGCACGGGGTGTGGAAGTACATCCGTGTAATTGGTGATGAAGCCCGCCTGTGGAAACCTGTGGATGAACTCTCCCCAGGTCAGTCCTGGGATTTCCCGGTTCCATCCACAGGCTGGGTACCGAACCGGTGAGTAACTTCGGCTCTCGTGCGCGGGCGCCTGCGCGTACGGTGTGACCATGGGATATCCGGATCCGCAGCACCCCGGGGAGCACCCCGGCGGCCAGAACTACCCCGCCTCCCCCGGCGGCGCTCCCAAGCCCACACGGGCGTACGAACGCGACGAGTTCGGTGCGCCCCAGGGCCCGCCGCCCGTCCCGCCGCAGGGTCAGTACCCGGGCCCGGACGGCCCACAGGGCCCGCCCACCCAGTACGACGGTGGCTATCGACTCGGTTACGCGCAGGGCGCGTACGGCGACCAGTACGGCGCCGGCCCGCAGCCGCCGCAGGGCCTCCCCGGATGCCGGTGGCCCGGGCGGCCCCGGAGGTGGGGGCGACGGCTCCGGAGGTGGCAATAAGAAGATCCTGTGGATCGCGGCGGCGGCGGTCGTGTTCGTCCTGGTGCTCGCGGTGATCGTGGTGCTGGTCGCGACGAGCGGCTCGTCGGAGACCACGGCAACGTCGGCCACCACGACCACGCGGACCACGACCACGCCCCCGAGCACCACTCGCGGCGGCATCTCCCTGCCGAGCGGGATCCCGTCGGACATCTCCATCCCGCCGATCTTCGGCGGCGGGTCCACGACGGGCCCGAACGCGCGGCAGTGGGCCGTGGAGGTCACCGGGAGCGGCTCGGCGCAGTTGGTGACGGTGGGCGTCCCGGACACGGGCCTGTTCGGTTCGCAGCCGTTGCCGTGGTCGAAGACGTTCACCTCGGACGCGTTCGTCGTCTCGGTGACGGTGGTGGGCTACACGGGCGACGTGACGTGCAAGATCACGCGCAACGGCACGGTCGTCTCGGACGAGAGCTCGGCGGGTGAGAACGGCGGCGGCCCGCTGATCTGCAGCGCCGGACGGTGATCCGGTGTGGCGCCGCGCCTTCCGTGCGGCGCCGCCCAGGCGCTACTGGCTGCGCCGCTTGATCCGGGTCGAGCTCCTGCACCTGGTCGTAGACGCGGCGCCGCTCGGGCATCTCCTTGCGGATCTTCCGCTCGGCGTACATGACGGTGGTGTGGTCGCGGTCGAAGATCTGCCCGATCTTCGGGAGCGAGAGCTCCGTCAGCTCGCGGCACAGGTACATGGCGATCTGCCGCGCGTGCGTCACCGCCCGCGCGCGCTCGGTGCCCTTCAGGTCGGCCACCGAGATCTCGAAGTACTCCGCCACCACGGAGAGAATGGTGCTGGAGGAGATCTCGATCGTCGTCGTATCGGGCACCAGGTCGCGCAGCACCATCTCGGCGAGCTCGTAGGTCACGTCGGTCTGCGTGAGCGAGGCGAACGCGGTCACCCGGATCAGCGCGCCCTCGAGCTCGCGGATGTTGCGGTCGATGCGGGTCGCGATGAGCTCGAGCACGTCCGGCGGCACGTGGATCCGCTCCATCTGCGCCTTCTTGAGCAGGATCGCCATGCGGATCTCCAGCTCGGGTGGCTGGACGTCCGTGATGAGGCCCCACTCGAATCGGGTGCGCAACCGATCCTCCAGCGTCGCCAGCTGTTTCGGCGGCCGGTCGGAGGAGACCACGATCTGCTTGTTCGCGTTGTGCAGCGTATTGAACGTGTGGAAGAACTCCTCCTGGATGCCCAGCTTCCCCTCGAGGAACTGGATGTCATCGACCAGCAGGATGTCCACGTCGCGGTAGCGCTGCTTGAACTGGACCTGGCGGTCGTCCTTGAGCGAGTTGATGAAGTCGTTCGTGAACTCCTCCGTGGACACGTACTTCACGCGCATCCCCGGGAACAGCCGCCGTGCGTAGTGGCCGGCGGCGTGCAGTAGGTGGGTCTTGCCGAGCCCCGACTCCCCCCAGATGAACAGGGGGTTGTAGGCGCGGGCCGGGGCCTCGGCGACGGCGAAGGCCGCGGCGTGGGCGAACCGGTTGGAGGCGCCGATCACGAAGGTCTCGAAGGTGTACTTCTGGTTCAGGCTCGACGAGCCCGACGCGGAGGTCGCGCCGTTGTGGTTGCTGTTGGGCCCCGTCATCGGCGGGGGCAGCTGGACCGACGGTGCCGGCGCCCGGGCATGCCCGGGGCGATCTCGGTTACGGGTACTGCCAGATCCGCGGTACTCGGGCCCGACGGTG